>NZ_CP071597.1 GCF_017357405.1 Halomontanus rarus
AATTCCACTGGAGCGGTCGCATCTACCCGAAGCCTCTTATGAAGCAACCACCTACGGGTGGGTGATGAGCGACACTGTGGACGACGTCGACCTCCCATACGACGAGGACGAGGCGTCCCAACAGGAGAAAATACAGGCGCTCGAGGAACGCCTGGACGTCCTCGAGTCACAAAACGAGGAGATGCGGGACAAGCTCCTCGACGCGAACGCCGAGAACAACAAGTACCAGCAGAAACTCGAGCGACTCACCCACGAGAACAAGAAACTCAAGCAGTCGCCACTGTTCGTTGCCACTGTCCAGGAGATGAACGACGAAGGCGTCATCATCAAGCAACACGGCAACAATCAGGAGGCGCTGACCGAAGTGACAGACGAGATGCGCGAGGAGATCGATCCGGACTCCCGGGTCGCGGTCAACAACTCTCTTTCTATCGTCAAGACCCTCTCGAGCGAAACTGACGTTCGTGCGCGCGTGATGGAAGTCACTGAAAGCCCGGACGTGAGCTACGAGGACATCGGTGGCCTCGAAGAGCAGATGCAGGAAGTCCGCGAAACGGTCGAGATGCCGCTCAAGAAGCCCGAAATGTTCAATGACGTCGGGATCGATCCGCCGAGCGGCGTCCTACTGTACGGTCCACCGGGGACGGGCAAGACGATGCTCGCCAAAGCGGTGGCCAACCAGACCGACGCCACCTTCATCAAGATGGCCGGCTCCGAACTCGTCCACAAATTTATCGGCGAGGGAGCCAAGCTCGTCCGCGACCTCTTCGAGGTCGCCCGCGAACACGAGCCCGCGGTCATCTTCATCGACGAGATCGACGCCATCGCGTCCAAGCGGACCGAATCCAAGACCAGCGGCGACGCCGAGGTCCAGCGGACGATGATGCAACTGCTCTCCGAGATGGACGGCTTCGAAGACCGCGGTGAGATCCGTATCATCGCCGCCACCAATCGCTTCGACATGCTCGATCGGGCGATCCTCCGCCCCGGGCGGTTCGACCGCCTCATCGAGGTCCCCAAACCCAACGCGGAGGGTCGAGAGATCATCTTCCAGATCCACACGCGCAACATGAACGTCGCCGACGACGTCGACTTCGCCGAACTCGCGACGGAAGCCGAGAACGCCTCCGGGGCAGACGTCAAGGCGATCTGCACCGAGGCCGGGATGTTCGCCATCCGCGACGAGCGCACTGAGATCCGGATGGATGACTTCCGTAACGCCTGGGAGAAGATCCAGGCCGAGAGCGAAGACGAGGAAATCTCGAAGACGTTCGCCTAGGTATAGACCCAGGCCGAGACTGAGGCACGCTTCTAACTCTTCTCTTCGACCGTTTTCGTCCGTCGTATTCGGCGCGTCGTCTCTTCTTTCGTAGCGGCGTCGCCGGACTCGGCGGGAGCGTTCGATGCCTTTGCCGTCGCGCTCACACGAACGTCAACACCCCGCCGACGACACCGATGGTCACCACCAACCGTCCGAGACTCCCGAGAAACGTCGCCAGCACGAACTTCGGATAGTCGTCCTCGAGGACCGCGAAGGCGTAAATGGAGATCGTATCCGGAAAGAACGGAACACAGAGCGCGAGTGTCAGACCGACGTACCCGTATCGGCGAGCGATCGTGACCGCCGTCCGTTCGGACCACTCGAGGACGTCGAATCGCGACCGCTCCAGCAGCCGGGTTACCGGCCCCGATCGTTTGACCTCCTGTCCGATGTGAAACGCCAGTACGCTTCCGGCCGTTTTTCCGACCGCGCTGACGAGCATCACGCTCGTCAGGGACGCCCACGCGGGAAGCGGCAGATCGAGCGGCGCCGCCAGTACGACTTCGCTCGGGCCCGGCAGGACGAACGCGATGAGAAACGAGTACGCGAAAATGATCGCGAGACCCGGCCAGCCGGTCGCCGAGTGGAGGATGGATTCGAGGGACACACTCGTCGCGACGAGTAGGTGGAAAGACGATTGATCGGTGAAGACGGCTATCACAGTGACTACGGAACCACGTATCTCAGGAATCGTGATAAAATCTCACTTTCGAGTGCAGGGGCGGCCGTCGCGACGCCGGTCCCGACTCAGAGCGCCCCGAACAGAAGCCATGGAACGCCGAACAGAACCAGAAACAACGCGACGAGTATCAGGAGATATCCGACGCCCGTCGCCGCCGCTGTCACCCACGCCGGATGGTCGACTCCCTCGAGATCGACTGCCATAGGTCGACCGTTAGTCGAAACGCGCATAAAGATTCCGCCGGCGGGTGGAGAACTATCGTAGCCACTGACAGCCACTGCACACCTGCTCGCACGAGGGAAGCGCGGTTCGGAGCGAGTGCTGTGAGCGAGAACCGCGGACTGTGCGATGGGTGTGTAAACCGTATCAGTTGTTACTACAGAAACCACCCTCACACGACTGCAAGCACGCCGCTGACGAGTCCCAGCGTAACGAGTAGTCGGCCGAGACTACCGACGAAGGCAGCGAGTGCGAACTTCAGCGAATCGTCGCCGAACGCAGCGAACGCGTAGATCGGAATCGTGTCCGGGAAAAGCGGGATGCAGAGGACGACCGCTAACCCGGCGTACCCGTACCGGCGACAGAAGACGATCGTCCGCTGTTCGATCCGCTCGAGGACGTCGAACCTGGAGTGGCGGAGCCGTCGAGTGATCGGACTCGCTCGTGTGACCCGCCGACTCAGTCGAAACGCGAACAGACTGCCGAGGGCCTTGCCTATCGCGCTGACGAGTACGATACAGCCCAGAACGGTTCGCCGGGACAGTCCGAGATCCAGCGGCGCGGCGAGGACGAGTTCGCTCGGCCCGGGTAATGCAAACGCGACCAGAAAGGAGTAGACGAAGACGAGTATCAGGCCGCCCCACCCCGTCGCGGTTTCGATCGCCGTCCCGAGTCCAGTACTCGTTCCGAACTCCCACAAGGGTGTCGAAAGGACGATAGGATCCGGGAGCACGATCACGAGAAACTGTTCGCAGATCGACTCATAAGTTTTCGGTTCTCGAGCGACGAGAGGAAGTCGAGGTCCCAACCCGGCGGCCCAATGGTGTTCGTCGACTTTGAGCACGACGTTCGCTGCGGACCGATTCGAGGGCCCGCCGTTCCGGTCCGTTTTTATCGCCCGGGTCGCTATCCAGCCTCAATGACGAAAATCGTCGTGGTGGACAACCACGGGCAATTTACGCACCTCGAGCGCCGGGCGCTTCGCGATCTCGGCGTCGAGACGGAACTGATCGACAACGACGTCACACCCGATGAGGTCGACGCCGACGGCGTCGTCCTCTCGGGCGGGCCGGACATGGACCGCATCGGCCGAAGTGCAGAGTACCTCGAGGGCGACGTCCCGGTTCTCGGCATCTGTCTGGGAATGCAGATCATCGGCGTGGAACTCGGCGGCCGCGTCGATAGCGGCGAGTACGGCGGCTACGCCGACGTCACTGTCGACGTCCTCGAGGAGGACGACCCCCTCGTCGGCTCGCTCGCCCCCGAAACGCGCGTCTGGGCGAGCCACGCGGACGAAGTCAAGGAAGTCCCCGAGGGGTTCACCCTGACCGCCAAGAGCGACGTCTGCGGTGTCGAAGCGATGAGCGACACCGACCGCGACCTCTACGGCGTGCAGTGGCACCCCGAAGTCGCTCACACCGAGGAGGGTGACGAAGTGTTCGAGAACTTCGTCGAGATTTGCGAGTCCGCGAGTGCAGAGACGGAAACGGAATCGGAAGCGCAAGCGTAGGCGGAAGCGAACGGAACCGCGAACCTGACCGATCAGTTCTCAATCTCGAGGGCGCCACGTCGGACAATCGACGGGCGTCACATCCGCCTCCCACCACCGACCGGTATTTACTCGTTCGACGACAAAGCTACCGTCACGATGACCGAACTGCGCTACCTTCCCGACGCGGACGACGTGACGACGTTTACCGCAACGGTGACCGAGGCCACGCGGGAGTACGTGATCCTCGAGGGAACCCACTTCTATCCCGAAGGCGGCGGCCAGCCAGCGGACCGTGGAACCCTCGAGTGGGACGGCGGCCACGCCACCGTCGGTGACGTCCGGAAGGACCACGGCGAGGTCGAGCACGTCCTCGAGTCGATCGAGGGCGAACCGCCGGAACCGGGGACGACCGTCGAGGGAACGATCGACGAGGAACGCCGCCGCGAACTCAGCCGGATGCACACCGCCCAGCACGTCGTTTCCCGCGTCGTCTTAGAGGAGTACGGAGCGACGACGGCGGGCAACCAGATCCACGTCGATCGATCGCGGATCGACTTCGAACCCGCGGCCTTCGACGAGGCGGACCTCGAGCGGATCCAGCGACTGTCGAACGACGCGATCGAGCGGGACTACGCGGTGACGAAGGAGAACCGGCCCCGCGATGTCGTCGAGGCAGAGGTCGACGAGGGCCGATCGCTACTCGATATGATCCCCGACCACGTCGATCCCCTCCGTGTCGTCGACATCGAGGGCTTCGACACGTGTCCCTGCGGCGGTACCCACGTGAACCGACTCGGCGAGCTCGGACGCGTCGAGATTACGGACCGCACGTCGAAGGGCGAGAACGTCGAGCGCCTCGAGTTCGAGTTGCGCGATTCCTGAGTGTTACCCCTCTGACTGCGCGGTATCGGTTCTCAGTCTCGGATCTCGGTTCTCGATTTTCGGTTTTCGGTTTCGGGCCTAAAGATCCGTCTCTCCCTGCACCTCGAGTTCCTCGGCCCGCGCCCGCAATCGCTCGAGAACCGACGGTGGGCCTTCGCAGACGACGCGAACGGTCGATCCGTCGTAGTCGACGGTCTCGACGCTCGTTCGGTCGTACGCGCGGGAGACGACCGCCATCGCGTCGTCGCCGGTGGGCATTCGAAATTCCGAGCGCTCGGTCGGCAGTCGGACACGTACTGCCGACCGCAGGGCATCGACGTTCGCTCCCGTTCGGGCGCTGACCGGAATCGGCGCCGGCCCGAGTTCCTCGGCGGCCGCGAGTCTGGACTCGAGTTCGTCCTCAGCGAGCCGATCCGCCTTGTTGCACGCGGTGATCACGTCCGCGCCGTCGACGCCCTGCTCGTCGAGGACGTCCAGCGCGACGGACAGCTTCTCGCGGAATTCCTCGCACGGGTCGCTCGCGTCCGCGACGAGGATCACAGCGTCGGCGGCCGCGGCTTCCGAGAGCGTCTCGCTGAACGACGCGACGAGCCAGTGTGGGAGGTCGCTCACGAAGCCGACCGTGTCGGTCGCGAGCACCGGCCGCCCGTCGATCGTCGTCCGTCGAGTCGTCGTCTCGAGCGTCTCGAACAGCCGGTCGGCGACGCTTGCGGTGGTCGTTTCGTCCGCCAGACCCGACTCGGCCTCGAGTCGCATTTCGTCGGCTAGCCGACGCAGGAGCGTCGACTTCCCGGCGTTCGTGTAGCCGGCGATCGTCACGAGGTCGAACCCCTCCTCGCGGCGCCGCTTTCGAAACTGGTCGGCTGGATCCGGCGTCTCGGCGAGTTTTCGCTCGAGGCGGTCGATCCGATCACGGATATCGTAGACCGGAGAGCCCTTCTCGACGCTCGTGTTCAGCAGTCCCTCCTCGGCCGATTCGATCACGCGGGGGAGGTCGTAGCGCAACCTCGCGAGTTCGACCTGGAGCTGTGCACGTCGCGTGCTCGCCCGCGATTCGAAAATCTCGAGGACGAGACGATACCTGTCTACGACCCGCGTCTCCTCTGGGAGCGCGGTTTCGATCGCGTGGTGTTGTCCCGGCGTCAACTCGCCGTCGACGACGACCTGCCGTGCGCCCGTCGAGTCGACCAGCGTTGCGAGGTCGTCGACCGCACCCCGTCCGAGGTGCGTGCCGGGGTCTTCGGGGCCGGTCTGCGTGCGTTCGGCGACGACCGAACAGCCGGCGGCGTCGGCGAGTGCGCGAATCTCGTCGGTCTCGACGGGGGGCGTCGACTCGCGTTTCGCGACGACGGTCGGCGTTCCGTTCTGGGTGTGTTCTGACATTGAATTCTCTGGTGACTGCTAACTCGGTTGTTCGAAGACGATTCCCGGCCCAGTCCGGACCGAGCGCGGACTGGACGAACGCGAATGTTACTGGACGGTCGCGCTGTGAACGTGAGCGTCCGGTCGCTCACGAAGTACGAACACGACGCCCGGTCAGAACGAAACGGTCTCCATCGGTCTCGAGTCGAGTATCGACCACCGACGGAAAGAGCCTTGGGGTGGTGTGGTAGTCACTAACAGGTGGTTGTAACGAGACGGAAAACGGGTGAGAAGCAGTCGTAATCCGAGATTGAACGGTCTCGACGACGAGGTGGGTTCGAAAACCGGTAGGCGAAACAGCGGACGACTCGCCTGCTCGACCGGTGTGTACGGCTGTTACTGCGATTCTCCGAATAGCTCGTCGACCGCCTGCTGTGCGGTGCGTGCGGCCTCGTCGGCTACCCGTTCGGGATCGACCTCGTCGTCGGGTGCGTTGAGGTAGACGTCCACGTTGAGGACGCCGTCCTCGAACGTGACGGTGACGTCGAAATCACGGACGTCCGACTGCTTGTACTGGGCAAAGATTACGCCTTCGGCTGCCTCGGCGGCAGTCTGGACGACGGTTTCGTCCGACGGTTCGTCTGTATCTTCAGTCGGCATGTGATCGTAACTGTGTCGCTGTGGGTTTCTGCGTATAAATCAGGGTCGCAACGAAAATCGTCGCCGATCAGGCGCCGCCTGCGCCGGGACCGCCCGCGCCGGGACCGCCCATCGCACCGCCACCGCCGAGGAGTTCTTCGAGTTCGCCCTGAAGCTCCTCGAACTGCTGCTGGACGCGGTCTTCCTGCTTCTCGAGGGTTTCGAGGCGGATCTCGAGGCTGTCGACTTTGTCGTCGAGTTCGTCCTGCGCCTCGTCGTACTCGGTCGCGACGAACAGTTCGCCGACCTGACGGTACATCTGGGTGTCCTCGTCGACGTTCTCGAGTTCCTCGAGTGCGCTCTGGGCTTCGGTCAGCGAGGATTCGGCTTCCTGTTTCTGGGTGGCGACGGTCTGTGCCGTCTCCTGAAGGCCCTGCAGTTCTTCGATTTTCTCCTGTGCTTCCGGTGGTAGATTGCCCTGCATACCTCGACCCTCGGGGTCCGGACTGATAAAGCCAAGCTTTGTCTCCGGATCGAAAGTCGTTGTCGCGATCGTCAGTCGGTGGTGACCGACGACGCGAACGCGAAGACAGAGACGAAACCGAGACGAACTCCGCTCACTCGGGGCTGAACCCGCCGACCAGCCGATCGAGGACGAAGACGAGTGCACCCCCGACCACGGCCCAAACGAGGAGTAATCCGACCGCTTCCTGCGTCCATCCGTCGATGTGGACTCCCGCTTCGACGACCGGCGCACGAACGGAGCCCGCGATCAATCCCACGAGGAAGGCGAGCGTCACCTCGCGGGCGCGGTCGAGTGCCAACCTGACGACGCGGGAGATCGTTAACACGCCGACGAACCCGCCGAGGGCGAAGACGACGACGGTCGTTCCGGGGTCGACGACGGCCTCGAGCGACCCGCCTCGGAGGACGTCGACGACGGCGGAGACGAACGCCGTGAGCTGGCCGGAGAGGTAGACGTACTGACCGAACAACAGGAGAAGCAACGAGCCCGAGAGACCGGGGAGGATCATCGCGCTCATCGACACCGCGCCGACGAACGCGATGATCGCGACGCCGGTTCCGTCGAGCGCGGTGAAGCCGCCGGCGAGTCCGAACGCCAGCAGCGCACCGCTCGCGCCGGCCGCGAGCGGCCGCGGCCTCGAGAACTCGAGATCGCGGCCGAGAACGACCGCGGACACAGCGATCAGTCCCATGAAGAAACCGAACAGGGCGACGGGGTGGGACTCCGAGAGGGCCGTTACGGCACCCGCGACGAGGACGACGGCCGAGACCATTCCCAGTCCGAGCGGGACGAAAAACGCCAGTTCCATCTCGTCGAGGGCGGCACGAGCGTCGGCACGGTTGCCAGGCTCGTACCCGCGACAGACCGCGCCGATGCGTGCGGGCGTGATCGCAGAGATTCCCGTGACGAGCCGTTCGTAGAACCCGAGCAACAGTGCGACGGTCCCCCCGGAGACGCCGGGGACGGCGTCGGCCGTTCCCATGCACAGTCCCATGCAGTACGAGCGGACGACGGCCGGGATACGGCGACTCCTTCGTGACATTCGTGAGTGCTGATTCTTCGACCGGATTCATCAACGTACTGATCCCGTCACGGGCAGTTCGAGAAATCGTCGACGATTGTCTCGGCGACCGACGACGGTATCGCGGCGACGATCGGAACCCGAACCGATCCCGAACAGACGAGTATCGACGTCGTCCCGAATGTGACCCGTCGAACCCGTTCGAGATCGTCGACCGAGTATTCGACTGCCGTCTCCAGTGCGCCGTGCCAGGTACGACCCGGCCGGTCGTCGACCCTGGGAGCGTCGTCGCGCGGAAACGAGACGACCGAGAGCGTTCGACGGCGGGTGTCGAGTGTCCCCGCCGTCGGGAGCCACCACCTGATACCGACGAGTGCGACGTAGGTGACGAGCACGAGCCCGAAACCGAGACCAGATGCGAGGTGGTGTTCGAAGCTGACCGTGATCGCGAACAACGACCCGTAGCCGATCGCCCCGACGGTCGCCAGCGCGGAGAGGGTGGCCGGCGACGCGTGTTCGACGACCGATCGTCGCGGATCGCTCGGCTCCGGAAGTCTGAGTCGACAAAACGTCAGTCCGTAGCGCGAAGAGCGGAGGCGCTCGAGGACGAGCCAGCCGAGTCCGAAAACGGTCGCGATGATCCCGACGGCGACGCCGAAAGTGGAAACCGGAATCGGAACCGAGACTGAGTCCGGAATCGGAACCGAAACCGCGCTGCCAACCGCACTGACCCCGGAAACGAGTACGAGGAGACCGATCGAGAACGCGATTCCACCCGATAGCGTCCACGACGCGTACAGGAGGCCGCGGAGAAGACCGGCGTTCGACGGCGTCAGGTGCCACTCGATCAGTGTGGGGTCGGGAGACGAAGGGGAAGGAGAAGGAGAGGGACGATAGCGAGACACTCGAGTGCGCGAGCGCGGACTCATACGGTTTGCTGTACCGACGTATCGGCGCGACCGCGACCGACCTGCGGTTGCATCGGAACTGATCGACAGGAAACCGTATCAGACATCGTCGTTCGTCCCGCTCCCGTCACCGCCGCCGGGTCGACTCCGCGCGCCGATTTCGCCCACGCGCTCGGCGACGTCGAGCAGCGAAAACCAGGTGTTGAGCGCCGCTCGCAGCGCCGTTACGTCGCGGGCCCGTATCTCGAGGGCGACCGTCGCGTCGTCGCGGGAAATCGTCGTCCGCGATCGCTCGTCGTCGATTTCGCCGATCTCTCGAGCGACGCTGTCGGCGACGAGCCGGGCTCGCGCGGGGGTATCGTAGTCGACTTCGATGATGGTTTCGTGAGAGAACACGGTACGAGCGGGCGAGCGAGACTCAGGTGCGGTCAGTTGACGTCGACTTCCTTGACGTCTCGGCTGCGCTCTTTCAGCAGCACGCGGTGTCCGCAGTAGGGACAGCGGACGCCACCGTACTCGTCCAGTTCGACGTCGCGTTTACAGCGGGAGCACTTGTAGCTCATAGAGTGTGGTGAATCGGTGTTCGGTATCGTTATTCGTCGTCGGGCTCGTCCTCGCCGAGTGCGGCGCGGATGGAACGACGGACGGTTTGGCCGGCGGGCGTCTCGGGGCGGTAGGCACCGCCGGTGAACTTCTCGCCGGTCTCTTCGTTCTTCCAGATGCCGGTGCCGACGCGGGTGACGTCGTCGCCGTCGACGGTCGCGCCGTTCATGTCGGCTTCGATCTCGCTGACGCGACGTCGAGCGACGCGCCCGTAGCGTGCGCCGAACCGACCCGCGCTGCCAACCGTTTGATTGCTAGCCATAGTAGCGCAACCTAACTCCAGCGGGCCCATAAACCTGTTGAGTCTGGCGCGTCAACCGGCTGATTTCTCGGCGACCGGGCCGAAGAACAGTTCCCGAAGGATGAGCCCAGCTGCGGCGAGCAATCCGGCCGGCGTCAACGGCGCCGCGAGGAGTACCGTCCCGAACCCGGTGGCTGCGACGACCGTTCTGAGGACGAGACCGCTCAGCGCGAGGAGCGGAATCGCGGCGAGGACGGCGTCAGCTCGAGCGAGCATCGTGTAATTATATTTCATTAGCCCGCCGGAAAAGACTAGGGCCTGCGACAGCTGCTGTGAATACGATCTATCACCGAAGGTCTTCGTTCTCGAGCGCTTCGTTGAGGTCCTCGCGGACTCGCTCGCCCATCTCCCGGTCGCGAGCCGTCGTGACGACGCGGTTCTCCTGAACGCTCGAACCGTCGCGCAAGAGCATTCGAAGGTTGCCACCGTTATCCGCACGCGTGACCTTCGCCCGGAGGCCGGATTGAGAGCCCTTCCCGCCGGCGTCGATCGGCCCGGGAATCACCTTCTTGACGTGGGGGTGGCCCGCGACGGTCTGGATCGCTCGCATTCCGGTCCGGCCGCCGATGAGGGTCGTGTGGCTGCCGCCGATCTTCTCGATCGGCGGCCGGTCGACGACGTCGAGCGCGCGGTCCCCGCGGTTTTGCAGGACCTGCTCGACGGGTTCGTCTCCGTCGACGCGGTAGAACGAGTAGTGGACGTCGTCGCGGACTGACCGAACGACGGTCCGATCGCCGGTGGCGTAGACCTCGTCGGGACGCTTACGTCGAATCTCGTCGCCGATCTTCCCCGCGAAGTTTCGGAGTTCGACGACCTCGCTCTCGCCGTCTTCCGGGATCGTCGTGATCGTCGTCTCGCCGGTCACGCTCTCCTCGTAGAGCATCGTGATCGTCGCCCGATCGCGGGCCGCCTCGAGGACGATCGTGTCGGCGTTGGCTTCCCGACAGACCAGACAGAAGTCGCCGGGTTTCTCGAGCGGCGTAGCACAACGACGACACTCCATACCGGCGGTTCGTGATGCGCGCCTAAAACCGGCGTGTTTTCCACCTCGAGTGTGTCACGTTCCCGTCCCGGTCGCCATCGCGTCCGCGAGTTTCGTCCCACAGGCGCTGCAGTATCGCGAGCCGCCGGTGACGACCGCCTCACACTCCGGACAGGTCGTGGTCCCCGCACTCTCGTCGGCTCGAACGGCCTCGAGATCGGTTCCACAGGACTGACAGTAGGAGTCGTCCGGGGCCACGTCCGCACCGCAGTTCGGACAGCCGGCGGCGACCGTTCCACCGGCGCCGTCTTCCCAGAGGACCCGCCGGTCCGACTCGGTGGTGTACTTGTACGCACCCCAGGCGAGGTTTCCCAGCCCCATCGTCCACCAGATCGTCAGGACCGCGACGACGAGGTGCGATCCCAGCGAGCCGAACTCGCGGTCGACCATCACGACTCGATCGGTGTCTTCGTCCTCGATGCGCCAGCCCTGTGCGACGAGGTCGTCGATCTGTCGCTGGAGATGCGTGCTTCGCATAGGTATCGTAGAACTCCAACGACCAAAAAGCTGTTAGCGGGTAGCTGGCCGCGATAGCGGTCAGCGATCCGCGGTCGGCAGTCCGCGATCGGCGGCGTCTCACCCGAGGTCGACCGGATCCACCTTGAGGTACTCGCGCATTACGACCGTCGCGTACGATCCCTTCGGCAGCGAAAACGAGAGCGTGAGGGGGTCGGTCGAGAGGTCGAGGTCCGTCCGAACCTGGATCGCCCGCCGGGTCCCGCTCGAGTAGAACTCGCCGGGCAGGTCGAAGTCCGCCTGCTCGAGGTCGAGATCGGCGAGAACTTCGCGTTCGATCTCACCCTGTTCGCCGTCGGCGAGTTCCGTCTCCGTCCCCACGAGCGGCGCGGTGACGAACGCGCGCCCGCGCTCGCAGTGGCGAGTGACCGACCGGACCCGGCGGCCCGTGACCCGCTGCTCGCGATCGGTGTCGGGGAGGACGAGTCCGTCGGGGGCGTCGCGGTCGACGAAACACGCCACGTCGCCCTCGACCGGCCGGTCGAACGGGAGTCCGCGCTCGAGGCGCTCGCTGAGGATCAGGTTGAACGCGTAGGACTGGGCCGCGTGGACGAACAGCCGCTGGAGGTTCGACGGGAGCCGCTCGAGGGCGGCCCGGTACGTCTCGGCGGTGACGTCCCCGTCGTGTTCGGCCAGTTCGTGACACATCGACCGCTCGTAGCGCAGGCCGCCGGGGAAGCGCTCGAGGGCTTCCTGCCAGTCACGGGTCTCCTCGACGAAGCGGCGAGCCTCCTGGGTGGCCTCGGGTTCGGCATCGTTCGGGTTCCCCAGGTAGGCCATGACGGCCCCCTCCCAGTCGCCGCGGACGATCTCGAGGCCGACCTCGTGGGTGATCGGCCGGAAACTGCCGAAGCGCTGCTGGCCGAAGAAGTTTGGGACGCCGATCCGCGTCGGCTCGGCCGCCGTTGCATCGCTTTCGTCTTCGTTCCCGTCGTCATCCGTCCCCTCGAACCCCGCGAACGCCGCCAACTCCTCGGTGATCGAACTCGCGTTCTCCGGCCGACCGGCGTCGCTCACCACGAGTTCGAACTCGTTGCCCGCGAGGTCGCCGAACTCGAGCGAGCGCCCCGCCCGTCCCAGCACCTCGATCTCCGCGCCGTTTACGTCCGGAAGCTCCTCGGGTTCGGCGCCGTAGACCGAGAACAGCTGCGTGGTGACGGCGTACTTGTCCTTCGTCCCCGCCCACGAGACGCGCTCGCGGGAGACGCCGAGGGCGTCGGAGAGCCGACCGGCGAAGTCGTTCGTGTCCCAGCTTTGGAGGGTCGCCCGGAAGACGAGGTGAGGGTAAGCGTCCGTGGTCGCCGAGAGCGGCTCGGTCGAGAAGCGCTCGAGTTCGCGCACGCGAAAGTGGTCGTCGCTCGCTCGGAGGCGACCGCCGACGCCGTCGGTGTCGCTGACGTAGTACTCCATGCCGACGGTCTGCTCGGTGGGATGGGCCGGGCGCATTCGTTGGTCGAGAGTCGGCCCCTCGAGTCAAAGGCTCCTCGGTTCGGCCGTCGCGAGCTGACAGCTCCGGCGTCGATCACCTCGAACGGCCGGACGAGACGTTCCGTCGTCATCCCGTCGTCGGTCACACGCCCCACCGGCTCCAGGCGAAGAGCACGACGACGGCCAGCGCGAGGACCGCGAACACGGACCACTGGCCGAGGCCGGTATCCGCGACCGGTGACAGGAGATCGATCAGTCCGGAAAATTGCATGAGTGCGAGCGCGAGCAAGAGGAGGGCGAGAATCGAGATGACGCCGATCGACACCCCCTCTTTCATCATCCAGGCGGTTTCGCTCGCCTCTTGCTCGCGGTTTTGCGTCGGCTCGTCGATGGACTGCTCGTCGGGCGTGCTCCTCGAGACCTTCGTACTATCGTCGGTCCCATCGCCACCGGCTGACCGATTCTCGTCTGAGTCGACCATGATCGAGTGGCGGGAGCTACGACGCCCAGCGGGGAACCAGTTCGACCTGCAGATACAGGTAGAGCGGTCGATCCGCGGCGACGGACGACTCGAGTTCGGCGCGCGCTGTGTACTGCTCGACCGTTCGACGGACCGGCGGCGTCGGGGTCAGCTTCGGTTTCGGTTTCGGTTTCAGTTTCGGCTTCGGTTTCGAGCCCACGAACGCGGACGGATCCGTCCGTTCGAATCTCGCTCGAGTCCCGCTCACGTCTCACGAACGGACCCGATACTGAGGCTCGTCACCCGACCGGCGAGCCACCGGACGGCCCGCTCCCACGGCGGCGTACGTCGCAACTCGAGACGCGCACGGAGCGCCTCGTTCTCGCGCTCGAGGTCGTCGATTCGCTCCTCGAGCCTGGCGTTCTCGTCTTCGAGGTCGTACCGGCGCGCCCGCTGGGCCGCGAGGTCGGTCTGCAGGCGCGCGTGCTCCCGCTCGAGCTTCTCGTACCGGGCTTCGACGTGCTCGAGCTCGCGGCGAATCCGGCGCGTCTTGGCCTCGGCTTTGGCTTCGGACGCGGCGTCGATCTCCTCGCGTTGACTGGCGTTGGAACCCGCGATACCGGTGTTCGAAGCGTCGTTCGCCTCGAGCGACGGCAGTTGTCCGCCGACGGTCGCGTTCACGACGGCCCCGATCAGCAACACGAACCCGCCGAAGTACAGCCACGTCAGCAGGAGGATGACCGCGCCGAGGGCTTCCCCGCCGGTCGATCCGCTGGAGAGAGCGACGTAAACCTGAAACAGCGCCTGCAGGGCGGCCCAGCCGACCGCGGCGACGACGACGCCCGGCAGAATCTCCCGTTTGGTCACCTCGACGTCGGGGAAGAAGTAGTACATCGGGTAGAACGCGACCGTGAGCCCGACGACGAGCAAGAGCGGGTTCAACAGCCCGATGAACGGAATGTTCGGGAAGAGCGCGAAGACGACGGTCGCCACGGCGGCGGCGACAAGCGCGAGCGCGAGTGCGGTGAAGACGATCAATCCGTCACGGATCTGGGAGACGATCGAGTTCTCCGCCGTCGAGGCGTAGATCTCCGAGAAGGCGGTGTCCAGCCCGCGGAAGATCTTCAGCGATCCCCACAGCAGCGTCACGAGTCCGATGATCGAGGTCCCGGCGGTCGCGACGGAGCCCTCGATGGTGTCCTCGAGCAACTGGTTGCCGCTCTCGGGCATGAAGCCCTCGGTCATCGCGGTGACTTCCGCGGCCAGCCCCTCGTCGCCGAGGATCGAGACGAGGAAGAACAGTAAGACGAGCAGCGGGATGAGCGAGATGAACGCCTGGTAGGCGATACTGGCGGCCATGAACGACACGTTCTGTTTTTTGATGCCGCCGATCACCGCTTTGGTGACCGGAACGACTCGGCGGACGTCGACCATGCGGACACAACGCGTTCGGCGTAGAAAGTGCGAGGGCTTGCACTGTCTCTGTCAGGGGTCTTTCCCGGTCCCAGTGAACGGATAGCCCGAGCGAACGGTCGCAAGTGAGCGTATCGCGCCCCGTCCGCAACGAGCGAGCAACGCGATTCTATCGGGGTGACCTCCTCAGAATCGCGGGAAACAGGGTACATTTATAAAGTTTAAATACGTTTGTCCTCATCCTCATGACGGATCCGAAAGAGACCATCAACATCGAAAACGTGGTCGCCTCGACCGGTATTGGACAGGAACTCGATCTCCAGAGCGTCGCGATGGACCTCGAGGGGGCCGACTACGACCCCGAACAGTTCCCCGGCCTCGTCTACCGAACGCAAAATCCCAAGTCCGCCGCGCTGATCTTCCGCTCGGGCAAGATCGTCTGCACCGGCGCGAAGAGCACCGACGACGTTCACCAGAGCCTCGAGATCGTCTTCGACAAGCTCCGAGAGCTCCAGATTCAGGTCGACGACGATCCGGAGGTCATCGTCCAGAACATCGTCAGTTCGGCCGACCTCGGGCGCAACCTCAACCTGAACGCGATCGCGATCGGCCTCGGCTTGGAGAACATCGAGTACGAACCCGAGCAGTTCCCCGGCCTCGTCTACCGGCTCGAGGAGCCGAAAGTCGTCGCCCTGCTCTTTGGCTCCGGCAAGATCGTCATCACCGGCGGCAAAGAACCCAAAAACGCCGACGACGCCGTCGACGCGATCGTCTCCCGACTCGAGGACCTCGGCCTGCTCGAGTAACCGCGGCGTCGGAAACAACTGTGCTTAAGTCGCGGCTTCGATAACCGGCATGTATGCAGGACCGAACCTACACTGCCGAGGCCGAGCCGGGCGACGAGGTAACAGTCGCCGGCTGGGTCCACGAGATTCGCGATCTCGGCGGTATCGCTTTTCTGATTCTTCGAGACTCGACCGGTAAGATCCAGGTCAAGTTCGAGAAAGACGAGATGGACGAAGAGCTCGTCGAGACCGGCCTCGGCGTCTCCCGCGAGAGCGTCGTCAGCGTCTCCGGCACCGTCGAGGAAGAGCCCCGCGCACCCACGGGCGTCGAAGTCACCCCCGAATCGCTCGAGGTGCTCGCCCCCGCGGACCCCGAACTGCCCCTCGACCCTTCCGGAAAAGTCGACGCCGAAATCTCGACCCGACTCGACAACCGCACGCTCGACCTCCGCAAGGAGGAGGTCCAGGCGATCTTCGAGATCCGCGCGGAGATCCTGCGAGCGGTCCGCGAGGAGTTCCGATCGGCGAACTGCACGGAGATCAACACGCCGAAGATCGTCGCCACGGGCACCGAGGGTGGGACGGAGCTGTTCCCGATCACCTACTTCGGGCAGGAAGCGTTCATGAACCAGAGCCCCCAGCTGTTCAAGCAGCTGATGGCCGGTTCCAACCTGGAGCGCGTCTTCGAGATCGGGCCGATCTTCCGCGCCGAAGAGCACAACACGCCGCGACACCTCAACGAGGCGACCTCGATCGACTTCGAAGGGGCGTTTTGCGACCACCACGACGCGATGGACGTCGTCGAGGGCGTCGTGAAAGCGGCCTACGAGGCGGTGGCCGAGAACTGCGCCGACGAACTCGAGACCCTCGACCTCGCCGACGAGTTCGAGGTGCCCGACGAGGACTTCCCGCGGCTCTCCTACGAGGAGGCAATCGAGCGCATCAACGCGACGGGCGAACTCGACGAGCAACTCGTCTGGGGCGACGACCTCCCCACCGAGGGCGAGAAGGCCCTCGGCGACGACGTCGGCGGCCACTACTTCGTCACCGACTGGCCCAGCGAGATCAAGCCGTTCTACATCATGGACCACGAGGACGACGAGCAGCTCTCGACGGGCTTCGACCTGATGCACCCGCGGATGGAACTCGTGTCGGGTGGACAGCGCGAACACCGATACGAGCAGCTGGTCGAGGGCTTCGAACAGCAGGGGCTGGACCCCGACGCCTTCGAGTACTACACGAAGATGTTCAAGTACGGGATGCCGCCCCACGCCGGCTGGGGGCTCGGCGGCGAGCGTCTGGTCATGACGATGCTCGGGCTGGACAACATCCGTGAGGCCGTCCTCTTCCCGCGTGATCGCCAACGTCTGAGTCCCTGACGACGACGTTGGGTGCCAACGAGACGATCGAAGCGAGTTTCGCAGGATCGCCAGAGACTGAGACCACAGGCGTCTGACACGACTCACGACTGTCCCATTCTGGCTCACGATCGCTCCGTTTTGAACGTCTCGAACACCAGTTCCCCGTAACTCTCGAGCGACAACTCTTCCTCGTCGAACTGCTGGGCCCAGTCGACGTAGACCGTGTACGTCCCGAACGGCTCGCCGCCGCCGTCGAGCACCGCGACCTGCAACCGCGCCGGGTCGTCGACGGCCCCGACGAGGACGGCGTACGCGCCGGCGACGTACCCCATGTCCGGCACGACACCGCGAGCCGGGTCGCCCGCGAAATACTCGAGAAAGAGGAATCGACCCTCGCGCTCGAGGCGGTCGATCTCGATGCCGTGGTTCTCGAGTGCCTCGCCGAACGTTTCCTCGTCGGTGACCTCGCCCGCGAGCGCGAGTCCGTCTTCGAGGCTGGCTTCGTACTCGTCGGAGTACTCGG
Source organism: Halomontanus rarus (assembly GCF_017357405.1). Taxonomy (GTDB): domain Archaea; phylum Halobacteriota; class Halobacteria; order Halobacteriales; family Natrialbaceae; genus Halomontanus; species Halomontanus rarus. The sequence continues at coordinate 17,485 of NZ_CP071597.1, forward strand.
CGACCGGGAGGTCCGGTGCCGGCCCCTCGACCGGCGTCTGTTCCTCGACGGGTGTCGGTGTCTCCTCGTAGCCGACGTCTTGTTCCTCGGCGCAACCCGCGAGGGCAGCGCTCGAGACGGCCAGCACGGACTCGAGGTATCGCCGACGCTTCATCGTCGGTTGCTACGACGGTACTCCCGAAAAAACACGGGCGTGCGAACGAGCTTTTGTCGGCAACACGATACGAATGCAAGTCGGACGCTTATCAGAGTGGTCGGTGTCGAATACCGTAGATGGCACTCGACGGGTTCGTCATCGGATTACTCCTGACTGGGCTCACGATCCTGAGCGTCGTCGTGTTCACCCAGCTCGTCTCGGAGCGAGCGCTCTCCCTGCCGATCATCTACCTCGCGTTCGGTGCCGTCGCCTTCACTGTCGCGCCAGCGCTCCCGTTTCCGGACCCGATCGAACACGCCGATACCGCCGAGCGCTTGACAGAACTGGGCGTCATCATCGCCTTGATGGGCGCTGGGCTGAAACTCGACCGGCGAGTCGCGTGGCCGGACTGGGAGTCGACCGCGCGGCTGCTCGCGATCACGATGCCGCTGTCGATCGTCGGCGCGGCGCTGCTGGGGTGGTGGGTCGCCGGCCTGTTGCTTCCCACGGCGGTCTTGCTGGGTGCGGTCATCGCGCCGACCGATCCCGTCCTCGCTGCGGAGGTGCAGGTTCCGGGCCCAGGTGAGGGAATGGAGGCCGAGCCCGAACCTGACGCGGAAGGTCTCCAGGACGAAGTCCGCTTCGCGCTCACCTCCGAAGCGGGGCTGAACGACGGACTGGCGTTTCCGTTCACCCACCTCGCCGTCCTCCTCGCGCTCGTCGGCTACGATCCCGGCCGGTGGCTCGGCGAGTGGCTGCTCGTCTTCGTCGCCTACAAACTCGTCGTCGGCCTCATCGGCGGCGTCGTCGTCGGTGTCGCTGTCGCGATCGTCATCTTTCGATTGACGATCGCGTCGCCGCTCTCACGGTCGCTGCAGGGTCTCGAGGCGATCGGCGGGACGTTGATCGCCTACGCGGCGGTCGAACTGGTCGGCGGCTACGGCTTCGTCGCGGTCTTCGTCGCGGCGATGACGATCCGGGAGTACGAGCGCCAGCACGAGTACCACGACGCGCTCCACAGCATCGCGGAGATGGCCGAGTACCTGTTGATGGTCGGGGTTATGGTCCTGTTCGGCGGTGCGCTGGTCGACGGTTTGCTCGCGCCGTTGACGTGGGAGGCCGCACTGGTCGCCGTCGGCATCCTCTTCGTCGTCCGTCCGCTCGCCGGGGTCGTCGGTCTGCTCGGGTTCGACCGTCCGTGGCGCGAACGGATCGTCATCTCCGTCTTCGGCATCCGGGGGATCGGCTCGTTCTACTACCTCTCGTTCGCCCTGAACACGGCGCCGTTTCGCAACGCCGACTTGCTGTGGGCTGTGGTCGGGCTGGTCGTCCTGCTGTCGGTCGTCCTCCACGGTATCGCCGCGACGCCCGCGATGAACTGGCTCGAGGCCGGTCCCGACCCGGACTGAGCGGAAGCCGTCGCTCGGGTGGATTGAAGACCGTGGATCCCCTCAGGTAGGACATGGTGAATCCAGCGGACCGATCCTCGAGCATCGACGAGTCGGCCGACGACGAGTCGCCGCTGGAAGAAATCGCCGCCGGCATCACGATCGGGCTGATCCTGACAGTTGCGTTCGGGTTACTCGCGCTGGGCGTTCCCTGGTTCTGGATCGCGTTTCCGATCGGGTTCGCCGGCGTACTCCCCGCCGTAATGGGTCTCGTCAAACTGTACGAACGCCGGCGGCACCGACAGACGGCTCCCGGCGGTCGGCGGTCGGAAGCGAACTCGAGCGATGCGAGAGACGCCCTCGAGACCCTCCGAGAACGGTACGCCCGCGGCGAGCTAACTGACGAGCAGTTCGAGCAACGGCTGGATCGCCTCCTCGAGACGGAGACGCTCGAGGATGTCGAACGGCGGGACCGCGCTCGTGGCGACCGAGACCGAGACCGAGACCGGGACCGCGGTCGTGGTCGAGATCGCGAGCGCGAACGCGACTCCGCCGTCGAACTCGAGTAATCGCAGTCCAATCGGGTACGTCCCGTTCGGAGCGGTGGTCGGGACAGCCCCGTTCGACCCGACATCGACGAGATCGGCCCACAACATAGCGAGGGCATCGGAATCTCACTTCCGGCGTCTTTTCCTCGGCCGACAGTCGAACGGACAGTACAGTGATGCAAGCGGGAGGTATTTTTGTCGGAACGTGCCAGAGTGATGCGTGGCTCTGTACGAGGTCGGCCTGGTAATCGGCGGTATTGCAGTTCTCGGCGCGGTCGTGTTGCCTCGACTCCTCGACAGGCGGCCGATCTCGTTTCCGATCGTCTACGTGCTGTTCGGCGCGGTCGTTTTCTCGCTACCGCTCGGGTTACCGACGCCGAATCCGCTCGAGTACGGGTCGATCACCGAGCGGCTGACGGAACTGGGCGTCATCGTCGCGTTGATGGGTGCCGGACTGAAGATCGATCGGGTTCTCGGACTTCGACGGTGGCAGTCGACGTGGCGCTTACTCGCGATCACGATGCCGTTGACGATCGCGACGGCCGCGATACTGGGTTGGTGGGCTCTCGGACTCGCGGTCCCGGCGGCGGTGTTGGTAGGGGCGGTCGTCGCGCCGACGGACCCCGTTCTCGCGGCCGACGTGCAGGTCGATCCGCCACAGAAGGGCCAAAGCGACGAGATACGGTTCGCGCTCACCTCCGAGGCGGGGTTGAACGACGGACTGGCGTTTCCGTTCACGTACCTCGCCATCTCGATGGCGACTCTCGGCGTCGCGCCGGAGAACTGGATCGTCCAGTGGATCGCCGTCGACGTCTTCTACAAGATCGTCGTCGGAACGGTCGTCGGCTGGGTGATGGGACGCCTGCTCGCGAGGTTCGTCTTCAACTATCCGGCGAGTACGCGTCTGGCGGAGTCCATGGGTGGCGCCGAAGCGTTAGCAGCGACGCTGATCGCCTACGGCGTCACCGAACTGCTCGGGGGCTACGGCTTCATCGCGGTCTTCGTCGCCGCAGTCGCCATTCGCGGCTACGAGCGCGAGCACGAGTATCACGATCACCTCCACAATTTCTCCGAGGTCGTCGAGCGAATCGTCACGGCGATCGTGCTCGTCCTGTTCGGCGGCGCCGTCGCAACCGGGCTCCTCGCAGCGCTGACGTGGCAGGCGGCTCTCGTCGGTCTCGCGCTCGTCTTCGTCGTTCGCCCGGTTACCGGCCTGATCGGCCTGTTCGGCTACCCGCCGGAGCGCAACGCCATCGCATTCTTCGGTATCCGCGGGATCGGCTCGTTTTACTACCTCGCCTACGGCCTGAATCAGGCGACGTTCTCCGGTGCCGACGAAATCTGGGCGCTCGTCGGTTTCGTCGTCCTCGTTTCGGTCGTCGTCCACGGCATCACCGCACACCCCGTCATGCGAGACCTCGAGCGCGAACTGAGTAGCGAAACGCCGGGCGAATAAGCCCGTTCGACGCCCCGTCACTCGTCTGCCGGCACAATCACTACCCCTCCGGAGTCCCAATCCCCGATCGATGTACGACGCAGTTCTCGTTCCGACGGATGGGAGCCCCGGTGCGGAGGCCGCGGTCGACCACGGGATTCACATGGCGGCACAGAACGGTGCCACCGTCCACGCGGTGCACGTCGTCGACGTGACCGATTTCGGCGATATCGCGGAAGGCGACGAAGACCTCGTGGCGCAGGGCTACGAGGTCGTCGAACCGGTCGTCGCGAAAGCGGAGGAGGCCGGACTCGAGGTCGTCGAAACCGTCCTCGAGGGAACGCCCCACGAACGACTCCTCGAGTACGCCGGTCGGAAGGAAATCGACGCGATCGCGATCGGAACGCACGGCAAGAGCGGACTCAGTCGCGTTCTCCTCGGAAGCACGGCGGAGGAGATCGTTCGCGAGGCGCCGGTTCCGGTGCTGACGGTCCGAGAGGCGCTCGAGTAATTTCCCGAGCACCGCCGTGCATCCGAACGCTATCCGAATCTTCAACGTTATATCTCGCCGGGCGAAACGACTGCCGTAATGCGCGAGGAGGCAACGGCGTTCGTCCCCGGCCACATCACGGGTTTCTTCAGCGCCCATCCGGACGACGACCCGACGAAAGCGGGCTCTCGAGGGGCGGGACTGACGCTGACCGACGGCGTGACCGTAACGGTTCGACCGGCCCCAGCGGCGGAATCGAGCACGGAGATCCTGCTCGAGGACCGCGAGACCGAATCCGGGTTCACGCCCGTCTCGGTCGAACCGGTCGAAACCGTCCTCGAGACGCTCGCCGTCTCCGCTCGGGTCGAAGTCGAGACCGACCTCCCGCTGGGCGCGGGCTTTGGCACGTCGGGAGCGATGGCGCTCGGGGCCGCACTGGCGGCCAATCGTGTTTTCGATCGCAAACTCTCGGAGAACGAACTCGTCACGATCGCCCACGGCGCCGAGGTTCAGGCGGGGACCGGCCTCGGCGACGTCGTCGCGCAGGCCCGCGGCGGGATTCCGATCAGACTCGAGCCGGGCGCGCCGGCGTCCAACCTGCTGGATGGGATTCCGGCCCGCGCGCGAGTCGAGTACGTCTCGTTCGGCGATCTCTCGACGCCGGACGTCCTCTCTGGCGACACCGACGAGCTCTCCGCCGCCGGGAAGCAGGCGCTCTCTCGAGTCGTCGAGGAACCGACGCTCGCCTCGTTCATCTTCGCCTCGAGAGCGTTCGCGCGCGAGGCCGAGTTGCTAACGCCGGACGTTCTCGAGGCGCTCGAGGACGTCGCCGCCGTCGACGGACAGGCGTCGATGGCGATGCTCGGGAACACGGTGTTCGCGCTCGGGACTGGACTCTCCGACGCGGGCTACGACCCCTCGGTCTGTGCGACCCATCCTGCCGGGGCACTGCTCGAGTAGTCCGCGTCGTCGTTCGAGGGTGACAACTAGGTCGATACGGTCTACCGTAAATCGCCACAGCGAACCGTATGACACGTCGATCGCACACTCCGCGGGTCCCGCTCACGGTGCGCTCCGAACCGCGCTCTCGTCGTGCGATCAACTGTGCAGCAACGTTCAGTGACGACCCGATCTCTCAAAACCGAGAGAAATCCGCGTTCTGAGTGACTCGTCCCGTTTCTCGCCGCGTCGATTCTTTCACGACGGGCGCGGTGAACGAGTGCTCGAGAACCGACATCAGAAGAAACGACAGTTCGTACGTCATCCGTCGGTGAACCCGAGACAGCGGATTTTACACTCCGATTTGTCGGTTTATAAACGACAGTTCGTTCGAAGTGTCTTACGATGGTTTCCAGTTCCTGCCGCAGTGTTCCACGCTACGAACAGTGAATTAAACTAAGATAAACGATCCGATACGTAGCCGGAAGCTTATTATGATCCAATCCAGTTATCGGCTCGAATTTACGAATGTCTGGTAACACAGAATTTCGAACCGAACTGTTTCGGCTGTACGAACACTACGTCGGCGATCCCGACTCTTCGAAGGACGTGTACGGGTACTGGCTGTTTATCGTCGGCTACGTCGCGGGCGCGGCCGGGGTGTTGCTGTACCTGATCGGATACGCGACCGTCGGTGACGAATACTTCGTCATCCGGGTCAGCGCCGTCGTCGCCGCGTCCGGGCTGGTCTTCGGGCTGCTGGGTTTCGTCCTCATGCTCCCGGTGAGACGACGGGGGATACAGGCCAGTCTCGTAGGTGCGTTCGTCGCACTGGTCGGCGTCGTTTCCTTCGGCGCGGTCTATCCGAACGACTGGCGCGGATACGGAGAAGACCTCGGCCCCGAGGTCATGGGCGTCTTTACCGCCGGTATCGCGGTGATCGCCGGCGTCGCCGCCCTCATTCCCGTCCTCACCGGCCAGCGCGGAATGTTCGTCGAGGAAGAGGGCGTCACCGAGGAGCCGCCGGTCATGACCGGCGACTCCCTCGAGGGCGCGCAGTTCGCGGTCTTTCGCGACGAGGCCGGCGATTGGAAGTGGCACATCCTCCACCTCGAGGCGCTCGCGGGAAGCGAGGAGAGCGCGACGACCCGACCCCAGACCGAGGAGGACATCGAGCGCGTCAAGTCCCAGATCGGCTCGGCCGGGTTGATGGAACTGACCACGTCAGCGTTTCGCCTCTACGAGCGCCGGGACGGCCAGTGGCAGTGGACGCTCATGCGCGATGACGGGAGCGTCGTCGCCGACTGCGGGAACGTCTTCGCTGACCGCGACGGTGCCGAACAGTCGGTGAGCTTCCTCAAGGACCGCGGTCCCGACGCCGACGTCATCGACATCGAGGGCGCCGCGTTCACGTATACGAACGAACGCGACGACTGGTACTGGCAACTGCTCGACGAAGATCGCAATCCGCTGGCGAATGGTGAGGTCGCCGCCCCGACCCAGGCCGACGCCGAGGACGCCGCCGTGGACTTCGCTGAACGGTTCGGCGAGGCCCGGCTGCTCGCCCTCGAAGATGTCGGCGTGGAACTGCGCGAACGCGAGTCGGGCGACGACTGGTACTGGCGGTTCGTCGACGATACCGACGAGGAACTCGCCACGAGTACGGTCGACTTCGACTCCCGGCGAGACACCGAGGACGCGGTCGAAGCGTTGCTCCCAGAACTCGAGACGGCGTCCGTGACGATTGCGGGCGAACCGACCTACGAACTGTACACGTCCGGCGAGGAGTGGCAGTGGCGTCTCGTCGACGACACCGAGCACGTGATCGCGCGCAATCCCGACGGGATGGCCGATCAGGCCGACGTCAGGACCGAGACCGACGAGTTCGGATCCCACGTTCGAGACGCGGACATCGTCGAGATCGACGACGCGTCCTACGAGACCTATCCCGTCGGCGAGGAGTGGCACTGGCGGCTCGTCACCGAGGACCGCGACGTCGTCGCCGCGAGTACGGATCCACACGAGGACAGTGAGGCAGCCGCCGAGGCGATCTCGCGGGTCCGCGAACAGGCCTCACAGGCCGACCTCATCGAGTTCGAGAACGCCGCCTTCCAGGTCTACGAGGCGGATACCGGCGAGTGGCGCTGGCGACTCATCGACGAGGACGGCAACGTGCTCGCCGACAGCGGCGAGGAGCACACTTCGAGAGGCGACGCCGCCGAGGCGATGATGACGCTCAAAGAGCAAGCGCCCGACGCGGAACTGCTCGAGATCGACACCGCCGCCTTCGAACTGTTCGTCGACGATGAGGACCGTTGGGGATGGCGGCTCATCGACGAAGCCGGCAAACTCGTCGCCGAGGACCCGGCGACCCACCCGACCCGCGGCGCTGCCAGACAGGCGATGAACCGGCTGCTCGAGCACCTCGAGACCGACGTTCGGACGATGGAGAACGCGATCTTCCAGACCTACGTCGAGGAGGACTGGCACTGGCGGTTCGTCCTTCCCGGGGGCGAGACCATCGCGGTCTCCGAAACGACCCACCCGACGCGGGACGAACTGGTCGAGAGCCTGCCGCCGGTTCGAGACGCGGCCGCGACCGCCCGCGACTACACCATCGGTGACGTGGCGGTGCAGATCCGCGAGAGCGCCAGCGGGACTTGGGACTGGCGGTTGCTCGACCGCGACCGCGACGAGATCGCGGAGTCGGCGTTCTCCTACGAGGACCGTGAAACGGTTATCACCGCCGTCAACGGACTCAAAACCGCCGTCGCCGATGCGCCGATCTTCACGATCGAGTCGGCGATCATCCGCCTCACCGGCGACGACCAGTGGGCGTGGGAACTCGTCGACCGCGACCGCAACGTGCTGGCGTCGGCGGTCGACGCCCAGCCGACGACGGACGAGGCGATCGAGGCCGTCGACCGCGTTCGTCAGCTCGCGCCCGCCGCGGGCCGGGTCGACTTCGACGTCGCCTCGTTCGAACTGTTCGCCGACGAGGACGACCAGTGGCGCTGGCGGCTCATCGACGAGAACGGACGCACCGTCGCCGAAGGAGTCGAACACCACGCCTCGAGCGACGCCGCTCGCAACGCGCTCGAGCCGGTTCGAGATCTCATCGGCGACGCGAGCATCCTCGAGATCGACGACGTCTCCTTCGAACTCCACACCGCCGAGGGCGGCTGGGTGTGGCGTCTCGTCGACGAACACGGCGAGCGGATGGCCGAGAGCACCCGTGCGTACGACTCTCGAACCGACGCCCGCGAAGCGATGAACGCGGTGAAAAACCACGCGCCCGAGGGCTGGATCACGTTCACCGAGTAGAGACGCAGCTCGGTTCGAGCTTCGGTTTTTTCGGTTACGGTTTCGTTCGTCTTCGACGGTCGTCAGTCGATAGTCACCGGTCACCGATCTCCGACGGCCCCGTTCGTCGGTTGCTTCAGTTTCGTCGATTTCGTCGGTTTCACAGCCGGGACCCCGAGGCCGAACAGTAGAACCGCCGGAGGTGGCCTCTCGAGGCAGTTTGTCGGCAGGATGCGACCTCTCTCGACCGGTCCCTGTCGATCGCTGGTACGCTGCGAGTGTCTCTCCGTCCGCTGTTGTTGCGATGAAGGTCCCCATAAGTAAGGCGGTGAGGGGTCCGGGAGAGTGTAATGTACGTGCGACACGACGTCGAGACGCGAAAACAGAAACGGTGGCAGCTCTGGTTCCTCAAAGCGGTTCAGACCGGACTGGTCGCAGTTGGGGTCGTCCTCTTCGTCGCGGGGATGGCCCACTCGCTGGGAGTGGGCGGTGCTGTGGATCCGGGAGCAGTGTCGTTCGGCGACGATACCGACGGCGACTCGCCCGGCGACAGCGACGATCCTGGGACGGAAGACGGCGGGCAAGCGTCCGACGGGGACACGGACGGCGGCGACGAAGCGGCCGACGGTGACGATACAGGCACCAACGACGAAGCACAGACCGACGACGACGGCACCGACGAACGCGAGGACGAGCGGTCGGGTGAAAACGGAACTGAAGACGAACCAGAAAACGAAGACGAGAGCACCGAACCGGAGACCGCTTCGCTCACGCTCACGGTCGTCGGCCCGGCCGGTGAGCGGATCGAGGATGCGGAAATCCGCGGCGAGGGGGAACCCCACGAGGCCGATATCCCGCTCGAGTTCGGCGGTGAAACCGATTCCGATGGCACGTACACCACCGAAATCTACGAGAACGAGTACGCGATCGACGTCGACCATCCGGCGTACGAAGCGACGACGATCGATCACGCGCACGACGGGGATAACGAAACGACGGTCGAACTGGACCCCGACGGGAACGACGGAACGGCCCCGTCCACCGCTCGACTGACGATCAGGATCGTCGATCCCGACGGTGACCCTATCGACGGCGTTTCAGTCCACGGCGAAGGGGAACCCCACGAGGCCGATATCCCGCTCGAGTTCAGCGGTGAAACCGACTCCGATGGCACGTACACGGACGTCATCTACGAGAACGAGTACACCATCGAAGTCAGCCATCCCGACTACGAGGGACGTACCGGGACCTATACTCACGACGGCGACATGGAAGACACGGTCGAACTCGAGCCTCGAGAGCGAGAGGACGACCACCCCTGAGATCGAACTGTCGCTGGGACTCGAATTCGAATTCGAACTCGACGCTGCCGTCCGATCGAGACCGCGAGCGCCCGTGTGCACGACTCTCGTATCACCAGCATCGTGGCGGAAACCGCGAGGGTTTTCCTCCTCGCCTCGGACCGTGACGTATGACCGGGAGTGAGGACGGACTCGAAGACGAGCGCGAAACCGAAAACGAGGGAGACGGTGCGAACGGAAACGAAGCCAGCCGAAGCGAAGCCGACCGGATCGACGTTCCCGAGAGCCATCCACGCTACGAATCGCTGCTCACGCGCCACCGGATCGAACACGGGGTCGAGGCGGGGATCACCAGCAAACAGGGCCTCATCGCCCAGGGTCGGGGCGAGGCCTTCGACTACCTGCTGGGCGAGGAGACCATCCCGAGCGCCGACGCGGCCGAACGCGCCGCGGCCGCCCAGCTGTTGCTCGCCGACCACCCCGTCCTCTCGGTCAACGGCAACGTCGCCGCGCTCGTTCCCGACGAACTCGTCGAACTCGCCGCGGTCGTGGACGCCGCCCTCGAGGTCAACCTCTTCAATCGAACCGACGAACGAATGGAAGCCATCGCGGATCACCTGCGCGCACACGGTGCCGAGGACGTAAAGGGACTGGCCGCCGACGCTCGGATTCCCGGTCTCGAGCACGAACGCGGTAAGGTCGACGCGGACGGGATCTACGAGGCCGACGTCGTCCTCGTCCCGCTCGAGGACGGCGACCGCGCGGCGGCGCTCGGCGAGATGGACAAAGTCGAGATCGTGATCGACCTCAACCCGGCCTCGCGGTCGCCGCGAGTCGCGACGATCCCGATCGTCGACAACGTGATTCGTGCGGTCCCCGCCATCACCGCTCACGCTCGCGAGTTGGCAGACGCCGATACCGACGCGCTCGAGCGGATCGTCGACGAGTTCGACGCCGACGAGGCGCTCGGGGCGGCCGAGGAGCGGATTCGGAACGGCGAGTTCTGAGCGCAACCCCGATCGACGGTTCTCCGAGTCGATTCGTGACTCCCGATTCGCGGGTAGTCGTCGTTTCGGATCGTCCCCCATCTCCGGAGAGCCGACGGGCGCGATTCGGTACGCACGAGACGGCTGGTGTGTTAGCGGTTGAGAAAGCGAGACGTGAACCGCTCGAGTGCGTTCGAGAGGGAAGGGAGTCGGTCGCCGACGTTCAGCCCGAACTCCGCGGCCATCTGTGCGTCGTCGTCGGTGAAGGCGTCGGTGGCGATCAGGGTGCCCGCGTAGGTGAGAACGACGACGACCGGGAGCGCGGCGGCGATCGCCGTGTCGGAGGAGAGGACGAACACGACCGCGCTCCCGGCGAGCGTTGCCGGGACGCCCGCGAATACGACTTTTCCGAAGTGCCGTGTGAAGGGGTGGACGCGGTCGACGTAGTAGAGTTCGCCGAGCGTGAGGAGCCCGACGAGGACCAGTGCGGTCGCCGAGCCGATCGCCGCTCCTTCGATGCCGTAGATCGGGACGAGCGCCAGCGAGAGCAGGAAGTTGACGCCGAAGAGGACGAGAGTGTTCACGAAGACGATCCGGGAGTAGCCCATTCCCTGGAGGAGCGTCCCGTCGGGTCCGCCGAAGGTGACGTTGAAGAGGAAGGCGCTACAGAGCAAGGCGACGACCGTGTTGGCTTCCGCGTACTGCGGCGTGTAGAACACCGAGAGGTAGGAGGTCGAGCCCAGCGAGAGGACGATCGCGATCGGCAGCGTGAAGCCGGCGATCCAGCGAGAAGCCACGCGAAACCGCTGCTGGACGAGTTCGGTGTCGTCTCTCGTCTCGGCGATCAGCGGTTTGAACACCGGCGCGAGGGAGTTGAAGATGATCATCAGCGCCGAGCCGAGCATGTAGCCGACGCGGTAGACGCCGACGTTGTCGGCCGTGAGGAAGAACCCGAGGATGAAGTAGTCGACGTGGCCCATCAGAACGAAGACGACGCTGGTCATCGCGAGCGGCACCGAGTAGGTGAGAAGCGGCCACGCGGGAACGAACTCGGTGTCCGCGGTCAGCAACGACCACGCTTTGTAGACGAAGACGAGCGCGCCGACGGTGATCGCGACGAACAGCCCGATGATGTAGCCGCCGATCAGCCCGAGGAGCCCGAACCCCGCGAGCAACAGTCCGAGCGTGATACTGAATCGAACGACCGGACGGACGAGATCGCGCATAACCACCCGGTACTGGAGTTTCTTGATGCTGTAGTAGGAGGTCAGCAAGACGTTGTAGATCGCCAGCATCGGTATCGTGATGCTCAACAACAGGAGCGCGATGCCCAGCGACGGTTCGTCGAAAAAGTCGCTGGCGCGAGAGGCGCTGGTCGCGAGGGCGATCGCGACGAGTGACGACGTCACGAGGACGGTCGACGTCACCTGAACGATCACGCCCTTCGCTTTCCCCTCCTGACCGTCCTCTAAGTACTGTGGAACGAAGTAGTCGATCGCCAGCGGAAGTCCGAGATTCCCGAACACCTGCATGAAGAGGATGATCGACGTCGCGAGGACGAACAACCCGTAGATAGAGGGGCTGACGTACCGGGTGAGCAGCATGACGATCGCGAACCCGAAGACGCCGTTGGCGACGTTACCGACGAACGTAATCGAGCCCTGTTTGGCGAGAACGCTGATGCCTTCGTCGTGGTCTGTCATGTGCAGTTCGTCGGCTTCGGCCCTCGAGGGGCGTCTCGTCCCCGGCGCGACCAGTACCAGCCACCTGCCGTCGCTGGTCGAGCTGGGTCGGAGTCACTCGATCGACGAGTCGGTCTCATGCGTCTTCGTTTCGGGAAGCGTCGTGTCGGGGCGGTGGCGGTTCGCTGTCGACCTCGCGTTCGAACGCGAACGCGCTCACGCTCACGCTCACACTCATACACCCGTCGCCGGCTCGAGTTCGTAGTCGGCGACGGCCGCCGCGTCCTCGCCGAAGTGGGGGTATTCGATCTCGAACGGCCACTCTTCACCGGAGGTCACGTCCGGAACGTTCTCGATGACGCTGTCTAATTCCTCACCCTCCTCGTCGTAAAACGTCGCGCGAATCTCGACGTAACTCCACCGTCGGTCGCTCTCGTTTCTGGCGACACCCCAGACGTAAACCCGTTCCTCTTCGGTCCCGGGGTTATCTCGCACGAGGGTGGCCTCGACGATGACGATATCCTGCGGCTCTCTGATCTCCTCGCCGTTTCCTTCGAGAACCTCGAGGCACCCGGCCGTCCCGACGACCGAACAGACGAGGAACACGCGACGTTTCATTCGCATCGAATCATTCGGCCGGGTGACTCTTGAGCGTTCGGGCGTCGGTCGCACGACCGCGGTCACGACGACCACTGCGATCGATCGCTTTCGCTCGGGTCGTCGTCGGGTCGAGCGCGAGCTCGGGCCGCGGCACTCGAGTCGAAGACGCTGGCCATCGCCGGTCGGACGAGGACACATCACTCGAGGAATTTTCGCTCTGATTCATCTACTTTTCTGCTCGTGAAACGGCCAGATCTACGGATAGTCGTCTTCTCCGGTACGTTCGTGACGCGAAAGCGATCACGATACCTTTTTCACTACTTGGTCATATTACTCAGTTGTATGAGCGAGTTCGAGAAATTCAGCGACGTCGGCGAAGCGGACGTAACGCGAGCGATCGGCCAAGAGTGGACCGAGGAGTTCATGGACTTCTCCGATTCGGACGTCATCATCGTCGGCGGTGGCCCGTCTGGGCTGATGGCCGCGAAGGAACTCTCCGAGCGCGGCGTAAAGACGATGGTCGTCGAGAAGAACAACTACCTCGGCGGCGGCTTCTGGCTCGGCGGCTTCCTGATGAACAAGATCACCGTCCGCGACCCCGCCCAGGAGGTCCTCGAGGACCTCGAGGTCGACTTCAAGCAGTCCCAGGACAGCGAGGGACTGTACGTCGCCAACGGCCCCGAGGCCTGTTCCGGTCTCATCAAGGCCGCCTGCGACGCTGGCGCGAAAATGCAGAACATGACCGAATTCACGGACATCGTCATCCGCGAGGACCACCGCGTCGGTGGGATCGTCATGAACTGGACGCCGGTCCACGCCCTGCCCCGCGAGATCACCTGCGTCGATCCGATCGCCGTCGAAGCCGACCTGGTCATCGACGCGACCGGCCACGACGCGATGGCGGTCACGAAACTCGACGAGCGCGGCGTGCTCGACGCACCCGGCATTCAGGACGCTCGCGACCGCGGGCAGGTCATGGACCAGACCGGCGACGACACATACGGCGCACCCGGTCACGACTCGCCCGGTCACGACTCGATGTGGGTCGGCGAGTCCGAGGACGCCGTCGTCGAGCACACCGGTCTCGTCCACGACGGCCTGATCGCCACCGGAATGGCCACCGCGACGACCTACGGTCTCCCGCGGATGGGCCCCACCTTCGGCGCCATGCTCGTCTCCGGCAAACGCGCCGCCCAGATCGCGTTGGACGAACTCGAGGTCGACGCGCCGAAGGTCGAACTGACGAGTCGCGCGACGCCGGCCGACGACTGAGATCGCGTAGGGTCGTTTTTGGTCGTCGTACCGTCCGAATCCCCTCGAGCGGACGCCGTACTACCGATCCGCACGAAGCCGCTCCCAGTAGTACAGCACCGCCTCGGGCGCGTTCTCCTTCGGTCCGGCCCCACGCCGCCCGGCTTTGTACAGTTCGTGACCGGCGCTCGTCAGCGGCATCGGGATATCGTTCTCGCGGGCGACCTCGAGCGCGTAGCCCAGATCCTTGTGCCAGATTCCGAGTCCGCCGAGGCCGGGATTGTCGGTCGCGTAGTCGGCCCCCGCCTCGAGATACCGCTCGGAGACGTCCATGCCGAGGAAGTCGTTCAGGATGGTCGGGTCGACGCCCGCCTCACGGGCGAACGCGGTGACCTCGGCGTCGACGGCCGTCCGGAGCGCGTAGCGCAGCTGCAAGGCGAGTTTGAACCGCCGGCCGTCTCCGACGGGGCCGATCCGACGGTGAGCGGTACAGAGATCCTCGAGCAGGGGCGTCGCTCGCTCGTAATCGTCCGCGGCGGCACCGATCATCATGAGCGTTCCCTCTCGAGGTGCCCCGCGAGTCAGCGGCGCGGCGACGTAGGTCACGCCGGCGTCCCCGCAGCGTTCGGCGGCGGCGACTCCGGTCTCGGGACGGGTCGTCGTCGCGTCGACGAGCAGCCCGCCGCTGAGTGCCGCGAGGAACGATTCGGTTTCGACGATCGCTTCGACTTCGGCCGACCCCGGCACCGCGAGGACGACGGCGTCGGATATCTCTGCGACGGCGGTGGGAGATTCCGCTCGCGCCGCGTCGCGTTCGACCGCGACGTCGATTCGTTTCGGGTCCGTGTCGTAGGCGACCGTCTCGTAGCCCGCCGCCTCGAGTGACTCCGCGAACTGTTCACCGATGGCACCGATACCGACGAGTCCGATCGTTTCCATAGTGCAGTAGTACGGCCAAAACTCGGTAATACCTTGTCCTCGAGGTCGTCGCGGGAGACGCGTCAGACGGAGTCGCGATCGACGTCAATCACAAGTGTTTCACTCGGTGGTACGACTAGTGAATACATGATCGAGCGAGTGATCCTGTACCGCGCGCCGACGACCGTCGCTGACGTCGACGAGATCGCCGACTGGCTCCGCGACCGCCTCGAGGCCACGGTGACGGTCCGTGATCGATTTCTCGACGTTCACCGGACGGACGAGCTCGCGGAACGCTTCGCCGAGGCGCGCGTGCTCTCACCTCACGACCCGGAGACGGGCAACACGATGCTCGGAACGATTCGTTACGAGGAGCGAGCCCTCGAGAACCCCGAACGCGGGGGCGGCGTCCTCTACGACGGCGGGCAGATCCAGCGGGCGTTGAACGTCGCGCTTCCCGAGGACGAACGCGGCCTCGAGACCCTCCACGTCGCCGTCCTCGATCGGGCAGTCGGGACCTGGGGCGACCACGACGGGCGCTGGCACAAGCGGGTGAACGTACTGGGACAGCCGGCGGTCGTCTCCGTCCCTGGCCTCTACGAAGCCCCCGCAAAGCCCGAGGAGTACTACAAGGAAAAGCAGCGCCACGCTCTGCTGTCGGGCGACTCGCCCCCGCGGGAGGTCCTCGAGAACCAGGTCGAAGGGGAGTTTTTGATCGAGAACGATCCGCGAACCACGGACGCGCTGAAGGGGTACGTGTTGCAGGCGGTCCACTACCTCGAGACCGGCGAGGCGTTTTGCGAGTCGGCGGCGTGTCGGCTGTTCAACGCTCACTACCACGAGGACCTGATCGAGGCGCAGTTGCGCGACCCGGCGTTCTGTGACGCACACGCCCGACGGTACGGGTGTTCGAGTTCGACGCCGTCATCGCCCGCGGAGTGAGAGTACGAGTGCGAGTGAGGTCCCCGTCCACACTCGAATATCGCCGTCGCCAGCACTGTTCACAGTCTCCGATCGGTCGGATTACTCGAGCAGGTCGCGAAACACGTTCGCCTGAAACCGCTGGAGTCGCTCGTCGGGTTCCGACACCGACGGCTCGTGCGCTCGAGCCGCCGCGAACGGATCGGTCGTGTCCCACGTCGGGTCGGGGTCGAGTCGCCACGACCACGCCAGCGTCCCGCAGTGGAAGACCGTCGCCCCGGACGCCGCCGTGAACGCGATCGTATCGCAGTCCCTGTCCCGTTGGACGTCGAACTGACTGCCCGCCTCGTAGTGAAAAAAGCGCCGCAGATTATCGGGACTCTCCTCGTGAATCCACGCCCACTCGTGACCGACGACGCCGGCGACCCGATCGCCCGGTTCGAATCCGGTATCCGTCAGATAGTCGTGCTCGAGTCCCGACGCGTCGACGGTCAGCGCGGGGTACCGCCCCTCGGGCTGGTAGCCGAAACTCGCCAGTCCCAGCACTCGCGCCTCGTGCCGTCCGATGTTTCGGAACAGATCTTCCTCGTCGACCTTCGGACAGTGGATCGTTCGCCCGTCGTCCTCGTAGTGGACGCGCCAGTAACAGACGTTGGCGCCGAGGACCGCGAGGTCCGTGCCGCGCTCTCGAGCCGACAGGAAGGCGTCGTACTGGTCGACGGACCAGTACTCGTCGTGACCGGCGCTGACCGCGATCGAGTACTCCTGAAGACGGTCCGGGTTTCGGTGAACGTCGGAATCGCAGACGTACTCGAGGTCGTACCCGTCGCGTTCCAGCCAGCGCACGAGGTGGACGGCGTAGTTGAGGTGGTGGGCGAACGGCTCTTCGTAGGGCCGGTCGTGGGACACCGCGTCCGCTCGCCGTCCGTCGCTGTTGAATCCGTACAGCGCTTTGCCGCCGCTGTCGGCGCCCGGCCAGCCGTTGTACGCCTGCTGGGTCGCAAGCGGCAACTGGACGACGATTTCGGCCGACGGACTCGAGGGACGAACCACGAACGGATGGGCGTAGGTCCCCCCGCCGTCCGCCCGTCTGAGCCACGCGTAGTACAGCCCGCTCGTCCAGCCCTCGTCGACCTCGAGTCGGTCCGTAACCTCCCAGTCGCACTGGACCATGTCGTACGCTCCCGCTGCGGTGGCGATCGGCTGGCGTCGCGGCTCGCCGCCGGCCGTTTCCGCGACGAGCCGACCGCCGTCGCCGCCGTACCAGCCCATCCGATAGATCTCGACCCGGTACGCGCCGTCGGCGCTCACGCAGAGTTCCAGCGTCTCGCCCGGTTCGACGGACGTTGCCGTCGTGTACCCCTCGAGATCCTCGCCCACGACGTTGTCCGGCTCCCAGCCGCTGTCTCCGGAGCGTTCGTTCTCCTCGGCCATCTCGCTCGTTCGACCCCGACTCCACGTCGACACGCGATCCAGCGAGGCGACCGAACCGACGATTCCGAGACCGACCGCTCTCGAGAAGCGTCGTCGGTCGACGGTCGGAGTTTCTGACTCTCCGCTCCGGCGGTCAGTCTCCGTTTCGGACCGTTTCTGTGTCCCGCTCGACATGATTCTCGAAAGCACGGACGCCCGAAGGGATAGGACTGTCGCGTGTCGGATCGAGAACCAGTTCGACGCCTATCGCGTCATCAAGGTCCACGCCGAGCGCGGAATCTCGTGCTCGAGCGGCTCGCCGTCTCGGTAGCGCTCGATATCGTCGATCACCGACTCTGTCAGCGGCGGTCGAATCTGCGAGCCGCCGACGTGGGGCGTGAGAAACGCGTTCTCGAGGTCCCGGAGTTCGTGGTCGTCGGGCAAGGGCTCCTCGTGGAAGACGTCGAGGATCGCCGAGAACCGGCCCGATCGGAGTTCGTCCAGCAGCGCGTCCTCGACGACGAGTTCCGCTCGAGCGGTGTTGACGAAGAGAGCGCCGTCGGGGATCCGTGCTAGCTCCTCGGCGTCGAGCATCCCGATCGTCTCGGGTGTCCGCGCCGCGTGCAGCGAGACGATGTCCGAGGAGAGCGCCGTCTCGAGGTCCGCCCGCGTGACGAACGGGAAATCCTCGAGCGCGTCGTCGTCGATGTACGGGTCGTACACCCGCACCGCGACGTCGAACGACCGGAGGTGCTCGAGGAGGAAGCGACCGATCGTCCCCAGTCCGACGAGCCCGATCGTGGAGCCGTGGAGCGAACCGACGGCGTACGAGTCCGGGTCGGTTCGGCCGCGGTGCATCGCCGCGTCCAGCTCGTCGAGACGCCGCACGTGAGTCAGAATCGCGCCGAGGACGTGCTCGGCGACGTACTCCGCCATCACGTCGTTCGCGCTCACGACGGCGATCCCCGCGTCGTACACCGCTTCCGACGCGATGGTGGCGACGCTCCCGCCGGTGTGAGCCAGCAGTTCGAGGTCGTCCGCTCGTTCGACGATGGCCGCGTCGAGTTGCGGACACCCCCAGCCGGTGACGCAAACGTCGAACCCCCGAATCCGATCCCGTAACTCCGCCTGACTCCACTCCTCACCCGACTCGTTCCACGTCACGTCGGCGATCGACTCCAGGCGAGCTTTCGTCGACGGTGGGAAGAAGTCCTCGCGGAGCGCTCCGTCAGGCATCGCGACCAGTACGTTCATGCCTCGTTCGTTCTCGGTGATCGTGATAAACGCACTCATCCGTTCGCAGTCGGCACCTGCCGGAACCGCAGTCCACTTCTGTCGTTGCCGCCGTACGACAGGTATGGACATAGACAACGCGTTTACTGTGGACGTACACGTCAGGTACAACGACCTCGACACGTACAACCACGTCAACAACGCCGTCTACGCAACCTACCTCGAGGAGGCCCGCGTCGCCTACGTCGACGAGGTTCTCGAGATGGGCGTCGAGGACTTCTCCTTCGTCATCGCCAACCTCGAGCTTTCCTTCGAGCGACCGGTGGAAATGACCGACGAGCTCTCGGTCGCCGTCGAGACGACGGCGCTCGGCCGCTCGAGTGCGACGATGGCCTACGAACTCCGCGACGGCGGCGAACGGGTGGCGACCGGCGAGACGACGCTCGTCTTCGTCGATCCCGAGGAGAAACGACCCGCCGAAATCCCGCCGTCGGTCCGCGAAGACATCGTCGCGTTCGAAGGGCTCGAGGAGTAGGTCGTCGTCGCCGTGTCGGGAACCGACACCGAACACTGAACGTTAGCCGTCGGTCTCTGCCTCGATTGCAGCCTCGTGACCGTCACCGCCACCGACGCTCACCTCGAGATCGGCCTCCGAGCCCGTCACGGAGACCGTTTCGCGGAACGCGTCCGGACCGGTCGTGACGACGACCGTTCGATCGCTTCGCCGGTCGACGCTCGTCTCGTCGGCGCGTTCGTCGGTCCGTTCGGCCAGCGTGGTCTCGAAGGCGTCCTCGAACGCGTCCGCGTCCTCGGCAGTATCCCAGTGGAGTATCCAGACGAATCCCCAGTCACCGTCGCCAGCGTCTGCTCCGGCGTCTGCGTCGGCGTCGTCCGCGCGGTGGAAGCCGATCAGCCGATCGTTGCCCCAGCCGGCCGCCGCGTCGGCCGCAGTGTCGTGCTCGAGCTCCGTCTCGAGTGCGACCCGGACGAACAGTTCGCCGAGGCGGTCGTCGCGCGCGAGGGTCCACGCGTCGTCGTCGGTCGTCTCGACGGCGAGGGTCGTCGGCTGGGCCTCGTCGGCGTCGGGATCGAGCCCGTGGATGAGTTGCTCGGTCGTCGTCGGCGGGTTCTCGTAGAGGTCGCCGATCTCCGTCGGTTCCTCGAGCGTCGCGTCGGCGTACTGCACTCCGTAGTGGTACGGTGCCCGGAAGTACCGGTCGCCGTCCGGTGCCGACTCGTACTCCTCGGCGAGCCGTTCGGACTGCAACTCGACGTCGTCGGCCTGGTACTCGTCGCTGTACTGATCTGCGATCCAGACGGCACCGCCCTCGACCAGCGCCAGGTCCACGTTCGCGTAGTCCGTCGACGTCGCGACGTCGGCCTCGAGTGTCGGCTGTGGCTGCCATCCCTCCGCGAACTGGATCGCGTGGAAGAACTCGTGGACGACCACCTGCTCTACGTCCACCCGATCGGCCTCGTTCGGATCGACGGCGACGTGTCCGATCGTCGCGACGCCCCGCGCGCTCTCGGTATCGACCTCGGTCTCGGTCATGTTCAGCGCGGCGTGAAACGGATCCTGCCGCCGCTCGTAGGTTCCCTCGAGCAGTTCGTCCATGTCCCCGACCTGAACCGTCGGCATCTCGGCCTCGCTCTCGACGAGTCCGGCGGTCCGGTCGAACGTCTCGTTCAGATCGACCGGCAGTACCTCGTCTGCTTCGGCCGTCGTCTCGGCTTCGACCGCGAGGTCGTCACTGTCGTTGCTGTCGTCGCTGTCGGTGCTCGTATTTCGATCCTCGCCGACATCCTCGACGGCGTTCGCCCCCTCGTTCGTCGGACCCTCGACACCGGCCGACGCGGAGTCGGCGACAGGCGCAGTACACCCCGAACACGCGAGGAGAACGGCGAGCAACAGTGCTCCCAGAACGTGTCGACCTCCCATACCGAGCGTTCTACGACAACCTGTTAAAACCTTGTCGTCTCAGCGGATCCGACCGCCGGTGAGTCGAACGACGCCGAAGGCGTGGGTCTCGTGTGCGATCGCCGCCGACCGGTCACGCAACCGGTCGTGTGCGGCATCGATCCGCTCGTCGAGCAGCTCGTGGGGACTGGTCTCGTACCGAAGCTTCGTCGTCGGGGGCGTCGAGAGTACGACGACCGCCCGGAACACGGCGTTGACCGGCGGCCCGTACCACTCCCGGCTCCGGGCGGCGTTGACAAGGACGACGTGGCCGTCCGATCCGACGAGGTCGCACCAGTCGTCGACCGCACCCGCGGGGTCGGCGAGCATCCCCGCGACGAACGTCGCGAGGACCGCATCCGCATCGGCCACCGGCGGCGCCGTCGCGTCACCGCGGACGACGTGAACGTTGTCGTACTCGACGGTGAGCTCGCGGGCGCGCTCGAGGACCGGCCGAGTGAAGTCGACACCGATTACGGTCCCCTCGGGGCCGACCTGTTCACGGAGATAGGGGAGGTTAGCACCCGTCCCACAGCCCATTTCGACGACCGTGTCACCGGACTCGAGGCGACACGCTGCAGCCGCTCGAGCCCGGAGTGCGGTGATTCCGGGCGTCTTGCGCGCGAGGAGATCGTAGAGGCGGGCCCACCGCCCGTAGAAGGCCTGTGCGTCCTCCTCTCCTGTGTCTGTCCCCGTCTCTGTCCCTGCGCCTGTGGTCTCGTCGGTTCCGTCAGCGGTCATGAGAAATTAGAGCAGTGACCGCACCGTATCCGCGACCGATTCCGGATCCGGCCCGAGCACGTACGTGATCGGTTCGATCCCCTCGGCACCCGTCTGGTAGAGCACCGTGGCGTCGGGTTCGTCTTCGATCGCCGCGCCGACGCTGGCGTCGAGGTCGTCCGATTCGTCGAACTCCGCCGTGACGTGTCCGCGTTCGGTGAGCTCCGCGAGCAGTTTCGGATCGTACCGAACGTTGACCGCCGCGGCGGCGTCGCTGCCGTGGCGTCGCGCCGCGAGCAGAACCGAGGCGACGTGACCCGAGACCCCGAACTCCGGATCGCCGGGAACCGTCGCCCTCCCCTTCACGTCGAAGATTCGCCCCGGAACGCCGGCGACGTCGTCGACGTCTTCGGCGTCGGGAATACAGGCGACCAGGTTCGAGCCGACCGCCGGAATCAATCCGGCGAAGCCGCTCGCGTTCTCGAGAATTCGAAGTCCGCGCCGGAGCGAGGAGAGCACCCGCTCGCTGGTTCGCAGGTCGTTCTCGGGATCGTGGATCCGAAAGCTCGCACCGTGGTCGGCCAGCGCCGGCACAGCGTCCTCGTGCAACTGAGCGAGTAGATCGCCACCGGCCTCGAGTTCCCGGATCAGCACTTCGGCTTCGACGAGCGCCTGCACCGACGTGATGTCGCCGGCCGCGAGTCCCTCGCCGAGCCGGTCGACCAGCCCCTGGACGCGTTCGTCGGCTGCGATCGCTTCGTTGATGGTGACGTCGCCGTGAGCGTACTTCGAGACGGCGCTCTGGCTGATGCCGAGCATCTCGGCGACCTCGCTCTGGGTGAGTCCCCGTTCCCGAAGTTCGCCCGCGAGTTGCGAGCGGATCGTGGGCAGGAACTCCTCGACGACGATCTCTTCGACGAATTTCATTCGTTGTAGCGCTACGAGCGCGCGCAGGAAAACTCTGCGGTCCTCCCGTCAGGTTCGCCGTCGGTCGCCGATAGCGGTCTCGAGCGGTTTCTCGACGACGACCGGACACACTGGAGCGAGCGATCGACGACGAACGCGAGCCGTGACCCGAAACCGCTCTTCGAAACGAACAGTCAACTCGGGTACAAAAATCCAGTTCAGGGAACACTCTTGGGTGACTCGCCCCTTCTCGGAAATGCATCATGAGCTACGAACTCGACCCGCTTCCGTACGAGTACGACGCACTGGAACCGCACCTCTCCGAGCAGGTGCTCACCTGGCACCACGACACCCACCATCAGGGCTACGTCAACGGCTGGAACAGCGCCGAGGAGACCCTCTCCGAGAACCGCGAGGCGGGCGACTTCTCTTCGTCCGCGGGCGCGCTCCGCAACGTCACCCACAACGGCTCCGGACACGTCCTCCACGACCTGTTCTGGCAGAACATGTCACCCGAGGGCGGCGACGAGCCGTCAGGCGCTCTCGCCGACCGCATCGAGGCGGACTTCGGCTCCTACGACGCCTGGCGCGGCGAGTTCGAGGCCGCCGCGAGCGCGGCCGGCGGCTGGGCGCTGCTGGTCTACGACTCGTTCTCGAACCAGCTCCGCAACGTCGTCGTCGACAAGCACGATCAGGGCGCACTCTGGGGTTCGCATCCCATCCTCGCCCTAGACGTCTGGGAACACTCCTACTACCACGACTACGGCCCGGCTCGCGGCGAGTTCGTCGAGAACTTCTTCGCGGTCGTCGACTGGGAGGAACCGGCCGCACGCTACGAAGCGGCCGTCGAGCTGTTCGAGTGAACTGACTCGAGATCGTCCGCGTCGGAACCGGTCCGATCCGGTTCGCGGGCATCTTCCGTGGGCTCCGCTGCGCTTTTCGTTTGAATTCTCTGTCTCGTCTCCGCTCGAGTGAGTCGAATCGTTCGAGTCCCGGACGATAACAGAAATATCGTAGTACTCGAAAACCGATCGAGACTCGAGACGGTCCCGCTATTCGCCGTCGTTTCGCCGGTCGCCGCCGCTTCGCTGGTCGCCGCCGAACTCGTGGTCGCCGCCGATACGCGAGGCCTGCGGGCCGGCCTGATCCTGATACTTCGACCCGCGGTCGCTCCCGTAGGGTCGCTCCGCCGGCGTCTTCAGCTCCGTGAAGGTGAGCTGGGAGACCCGCATTCCCGGCGTGAGCGCGACGGGAGCCGTCCCGAGGTTCGACAGCTCGAGGGTGATCTGGCCGCGGTAGCCCGGATCGCAGAGGCCGGCTGTGGCGTGAACTACCACGGCGAGGCGTCCCAAGGACGACCGCCCTTCGACGTGAGCGATCAGATCGTCCGGAATCTCGACCCGCTCGTGGGTCGTCCCGAGGACGAAGTCGCCCGGGTGGAGGATGAAGTCGTCGCCGTCGTCGACGACCGTCTCGGTGACGTACTCGTCGACTTCGTTCTCGGCGTTCGGGTGAATACACGGGATGTTCGTCCGCTGGAACTCGAGGAACTCCTCCCCGAGCCGGAGGTCGACGCTCGCCGGCTGGATCTGCAGGTCGTAGTCGTCGATCGGGTCGACGACGAGGTCGCCGTTCTCGAGGCGCTCGAGGATGTCCGCGTCCGAGAGGATCATTACTCCGCCAGTCGAAGCCACCGCTCCAAAAACTTCCCGATACGGATCATCGCCCCTATAGGGGTCCACCGCGTCCACTGACGCATGAAACAGGCCATCGTCGCCCGCACCGACATCGGCATGGGGAAGGGAAAACTCGCCGCACAGGTCGCCCACGCATCGCTCTCAGCCTACGAGAAGGCCGACGACCGAACGCGCTCGAAGTGGAAAGGCGGCGGACAGAAGAAGGTCGTCCTCAAGGCCTCGAGCGAACGCGACCTGTACGAACTCTCCGAGATCGCCGACCGCGAGGGGATCCCGAACGCGATCATCCGCGACGCGGGTCACACGCAACTCGAGCCGGGGACGGTGACCGCACTCGCCGTCGGCCCCGACGAGGAGAGTCTCGTCGATCGAGTCACCGGGGATCTCTCGCTGTACTAGCTCGACCGCTCGCTCGAGGGTGGAATCGGACCGCTCTCTTCTCCTGCGGCGACCACCGTGGCAATTCCTTTGGCGATGCCGATCGTCTTCCCAGCTATAGTCTGAACGTCACTGCACACCTGATCGCACGACTGCTGTGCGATCAGTGTGTGAATCGTTTCGGTCGTTACTATATGACAGACGCCGACGATCCGCACGGCGACCAGCCAGTCGAACACGCGGGACCTGCCCTCGAGGACGCGGCCGGGGCGATGGTCCTCGTCCACGGCCGGGGCGCTCTCGAAGCTCTCGGCGATCGAGGCCACGATCGAGCGCGCCGTCGAGGGCGGAGTTCCGTGCGAGAAGATCGTCCTCGTCGGCTTCTCGCAGGGAGCGTGTCTCGGCCTCGAGTACGCCGCCCGCAACGCCGACCGGTACGGCGGCGTCGTCGCCCTCTCCGGCGGCGTGATCGGCGAGACGGTCGACCGGGGGCGCTACGACGGCTCGATGGCGGGGACGCCGGTCTTCCTCGGCTGCAGCGACCGCGACCCGCACATCGTGCTCGAGCGCGTTCGAGAGAGTGCGGCGGTCTTCGAGGCACTCGAGGCCGACGTCACCGAACGGATCTACGAGGGGATGGGACACACGATCAACGAGGACGAACGCGAGTTCCTGCGTAGGCTCGTGTCGTCGGTCGCGACTGCAGAGTGAGAGCGAAAGTGTGTCTGAGCGGCCTCGTTGAAACCCTCAACAGCTGATAGGAATCGCATGCTGAATAGAGAGGCTGAGACGTGTTTAGACGCGGGAATTCGAGCGCTATAAGGTCTTCAGATCGGGAATAGGTACAGAAATCCGGAACTGGTGCTGACGGATAGGAACCGGTCTCGAGCACTTCGTCGCTTCACCCGTTCTATCGGGGATGTAGAAACGCTTTCGCCTCGGTCCGTGATCAAAACTCTCAATGATGACGCCCAGATACGGATCGGAAATCGTCATAGAGCCACTCTCACGCGCGTCTAAACGAGGCCGAGAGGCTGTATGCAGCACAGTGTTCGTCTTTTATTCACATCGATTCGATTGATTGGCCGCACGAACGGGTCTGTGTAACAACCGATCAACTGTCGTCGTGTATCGTACAGTCTTGACGAACCCCGAGATAGACTGGTTGCGGGTCGTACGCGCCACTTCGGATGTGATGAATCGCCTTCGCCGTCGAATAGTGGTTCCCGTCCACGACAATCGACGCTTCGTCGGGGTCGGGTTGAAAGAGTGTCAATCGCTCTTCGCGCGTCGTCGTTTCGAAGCGGTCAGCGAGCCGCTTGATATGTGCTACGTCGATATCTTCGAACGTGTCCGGTAATTCCGACTCGATGATACGCTTTGCAGCTCCTCGGATCGTGTTATCCGGCGAGAGTTTTCGCCACGAGCTGTCTGCTGGTCCGTCAATCACTCTGAGACGTAGAAATTCCGTCTCACTCAGCTCCGCTGCATACCACGTGAGATGATGTTGCCAAATGAATGCGGCCTGAAACGGGCACTGACAAAGAAGTTCCCCAACGAGCTCCCACTCCGCTTCCTTCCGCTCAAAGTCAAAGTCTCGATAGAGTTTTTTATTTTCACGCCGGAGCCAATTCCGGGCTACTTCAGCCAGCGGAACTCCTGTTTGTCCCATTTGGTAGAGATGGACATCGAGAGCCAAATCAGTGGCGCTGTAACTTCAATCGTGTACCAGGGGGCTCTCTACTCTCGTCGTCTGGATTGAATCCGAACGAATCTCGGTTGACTCATCGACATTATTCTATGATACCATTATAGAAAGAATGATGAAGAGATAACTATTCGAGTCCGCTCGGTTCGTGAATCTCTCGAATCGACCCATTCGCGTATTTTAATCAGAACGCTAATTCGTTCAAGATACAGGCTCTGTATTCAACACGACCACAAGAAACGATCACCGATTACGGGTTTCACCAGAGCCATCCGAGCGAACGAATGGGTGTGAGTGTGAGAACGAACTCGGCGCTCGAGTCGGCCGCAGGGTCAGTCGCCGATCGCCATGAACTCGATCGTGTACCCGAAGGGGTCGGAGACGTAGTAAGAGGTGTAGGATCCGATCTCGGGATCGTCTCGCTCTCGAGACGCCTCGTTGTCAACCGATACACCGGCGTCCGCCAGCCGTTTCTCGACGGATTCGGGCGATTCCGCGACGCGAACCGCGACGTGACGGTAGTTGCTCGCCGCCGGATCGAACTCCTCCGTCGGGTTGACGTAGAAGCGACCTCCCTCTCCGAGAAACACGGGAAAGAGCCCCGGATCGTCGGAAACTGCCTCGTAGGGGTCGTCGAATCGCGTTTCGAACCCCAGCGTCTCCACGTAGAAGTCGATCACCTCCTCGAGTCGATCCGCCGGAAATCGGAGGTTGATGTGGTCGATCGCAGTGACGTCCATGGTCATGGGTCGTCTCGACACTCGAGTGCGCCTCACATCAATCTCCGTTTTCCGGTGGGGGCGTCCACTGCCGACTCGCACTCGTGCTCCCGTTCGCACCGTCGTCGTCCCGTTCGGAATTCGTTCATACGTCCGCTCGAGATGACCGTGATCGGTATCAGTGGTCGAATTAGTGCGAGCTAATCGAGCTCAGTATCGGTTTCGAATCGGTCGACACGCTCGAGTTCCGTATCGATGGTCGATCACCCGAGAGACCGCGTCGACGTCCTCTCGAGTTTCTCGAGACAGTGATGACAGTAGGTGAAGGAAAAATCGTTTTCGGCCCTACAGTTCGGGCACTGTCGCTCTGTCGGCAACTCCTCCTCCAGTCCATCCGGAAGCGTACTCATCACCGCCGATTGGAAACCGTCTCGAATAGGCGCTCGGCCCACGCCTGCAAGCACCGCTCGGTCGCCCACGTCAGTCGCCCGTGACTGTCACTCGTACGCTGTCGTAACGTACTGCGACGCGACGCTGCGGGCGAGCGCTCCATACTCTGGAGAGAACGCGATCGAGTCTCCCGGACGAACCGTCCCTCGAGCGTCCGTGACGTCGAGTACGGTGTGATCGCTGCTCGCGCCGAGCACGTCGATGCCGTCACGCACGGGCGTCAGTCCCTCGACGGCGACGTCGACGCGTCCAAGCGCGACGATCGCCCTGTCTCTCGTTCCCCGATCCTCGACCGTCGGCGACTCACCGAACGCGTCGCGGCGGATCGTTCCGTCGGGTGTGGACGGCTTTGGCTTGCACTCGATCACGTCCGCGGACAGTACGAAGGCGTCGGTCTCGAATCCGGGCAAGACCTCGCCGGTCGCCGGGTCCGTCCCCAGCAGGATCGCCTCACCGACTCTGAGCTGGGTCACCTCCGTCGGGAGATCGCCGGCGAAACACAGCGAGAGGGCGTTCGAACTCCCCCCGGAGCGGATCGGGAGCTGTCGGCTGACCGTGCGTTCGGCACGCTCGACGAGCTCGACGAAATGTGCGGCCGACTCGGCGGTGGGAACGACGCCGTTGAGCGACCCGACGTGTGCAGCGATTCCGACGACTTCGACCCCGTCGAACGTCTCGACGGTCGCGAGCGTCGATTCGAGGTCGTCGGGCATGATACCCTCGCGGCGGTCGCCGACGTCGACCGCGAGTACGGCGCGATGGTCGACGTCTCGTCGCGACGCAGCAGCGCCGATCGCTCGCAGGATCGACGGTTCCGACTGCATCGAGACGTCCACGTCCCGAACGACGTCCTCGACCTCGCTGCGCATCGGCGTCCTGAGCAGATAACACTCGCAGTCGATATCGCCTGTCTCGCGGAGCCGTCGCAGGTTGACCAGCCGAGAATCCGCGATGGCGGTCGCGCCGCCCTCGAGCATCGCTCGCGCGACGCGGGGATCACCGCTGACTCCTTTCGTGACGCCGACGAGTTCGCCGTCGAAGCGGTCGGCGACCCGACGCGCGTTCCGCTCGAGGACCGCGGGCCGAACCGTCACGACCGGAGCGCGCTCCGCGTCCAGTCTGGGACCTTCGATCACGACTCACCCCACGAATTCGAGCGCGCCGTCGACGAGAATCCGGGCCACGTCGACGACCTCGTCGGTGTAGACGAACTCGCCCGCGCCGTGGATGTTCTCGCCGTCGGGGCCGACGATCACCGTCGAGAGCTCCCCACGGTGACCGAAGTAGTTGAAGTCGCCAACGCTCGAGAAGTAGCCGACCGAGGGGGTCTGTCCCGTGACCGACGCGGTGGCGGTCTGCAACGACCGGACGAGTGGATGATCCTCGTCGGTGACGTACGGGCCGTAGCGAACGTCCGCTGCGGGTGCTTCCCGGAATCCGATCTCGACGTCGGATCCGAGATCGAGGTCGGCGGCGACGCGTTCTGCGTCGGCCAGCACCGAGTCGGCGTCCTCGCCGAGGACGACGTGGCGATCGACCAGCAGGCGACAGCTCTCGGGGACCGAGAGCGTCTCGCCGCCACCCTCGATCGACAGCGGACAAACCGATCCATCGCCGAGCTGTGGGTGCGAACCGACGTCCATCCTCGCGAGCGCTCCGGCCAGCTCGCCGGCGTCGACCACTGCGTTCTGTCCGCGCTCGGGCTGTGACCCGTGGGCTGCGTGGCCCCGGACCATAATGTCGTAGAGGAACCGCCCGCGAGCGCCGAGCAGTAGTGCTGGATTCTCGAGGTCCGACTGGGCGAGGATCGGGCCGGGTTCGGTGACGATCGCCGCGTCACACTCGTCGGTGATCCCGTCTCTGAGCAGCTGGTTTGCGCCGAGCCCGTAGGGCCCCTCTTCGTCGACCACTGCCGAGAGGATGACGTCACCACGCAACTCGCCGTCCATTCGGTCGAGCGCGCGAAACGCGACGAGTACCGCCGCGAGTCCCCCTTTCATGTCGCAGGCTCCCTGCCCGTAGCACTTCCCGTCCTCGAGTCGGCCTGAAAGCGGGTCCTCGTCCCACTCCTCGACCAGTTGGACCGTATCGACGTGGGCGTTCAACAGCAGCGTTGGGGCGTCGGGGTCGCTCCCCTCGAGCCGTGCGAGGACGTTATTCCCCTCGTAACCGGTGATCTCGGGTTCGTACACCGACTGGTACTTCGGCTCGAGTTCCTCGTCTGCGAGCCACTCGTAGACGAACTCGACGATCTCGGTCTCCTCGAAGTACGGGCTCCGGATCCGGACGAGATCCTGGAGCAGCGTGATCGTCTCGTCGTGATCGATCTCCGCCGACGGGGTGTCGTATTCGCTCATGGTGTCGTGTGTAATCGTTCCATCAGTCGTCTGCGGGCGTTCCGTCGTCTCCTAGCGTCGGTTCATCGGCGATAGCGGGAGTGTATTCGTCGGTCGGCACGCCCGGAAGCGTGTCGAGAATCGCGTCGACGTCCGTCTCAGACTGCTTGCCCAGGTACCAGTACACACTGAACACGACGAGACCGACCGCAAGCCACGGGACGTATATCGTCATCGACCCCTGGTAGGCCTGAGACAGCAAGAGGATGCAACCGCCGAGTCCGAGCACGCCCGGAACGAAGATCCACCTGCCGGGATCGAAGGCCGCTTTCTCGCGGAGCGCCGGCCGGTTCAGGTAGAGGTACATTGCGGTGAACGACGTCGCCCCGTAGGCGATCAGATAGCTGAACGTCGCGATCGCAATGACCTGATCCAGTCCACCAGTCCAGAACGTCAGCCCGGACGAGATCACGAACAGAGTGAGCAACGACCAGTGGGGCGTCCGCCAGCGCTCGTTTACCTCCGAGAATCGCGTCGAGAACACCTCGTCCCAGGCCCAACAGTAGGGCAGTTTGATCCCGGCGGCCATCACGGCGTGGACGCTCGAGGCGGTCGCCAGCAATCCACCGATGCCGACGACCGCGGTCGCGTTCACCGGAAGAAACGTCTCCGCGGCGGTCGAGAGTGGGCGGTCCGAGCCCGCGAGAACGGTGTAATCGCCGACGACCCCGTAGATGACCGCGGCCGTCCACATGTAGAGGGCGATGAGGATGAACGTCCCTCCGGCCATCGCCAGTGGAAGGTTCCGCGAGGGGTTCTTGACCTCGGCCCCGATCTCGCCCGCCACGGCGATCCCGATGTAAGCGTAAAACAGCGGGACGGCGGCGGCCAGTGCGCCGTCGAATCCGCCGGTGAAAAACGGCGTGTAGTTACTGGCCTCGATGGTGAACGTCCCCGGAACCACCAGGACCAGAATCGAAACGACCAGCAGGATGAAGATGGCGTTCTGCGAGATGCTGTATCTTCGCGCGCCGAGCATGTTCACGGCGAACAGGACCGTGATCAAGCCGATTCCGGCCCACCGCGGATCGACGGCCGGGTAGAACACCTGTAGATAGCTGCCGAACCCGAGCGCGAGCACGGATACGGCCGCCATGTACCCAAGCCAGAGCGACCACGTCGCGACGAAGCCGGCGAGGCGGTTGCGAAACACCCGTGTAATGTACGAGTACGTCGATCCGGCCGCGGGAAAGATCGTCGCGAGCCAGCTGTAGTTGATCGCGATCGCCATCGCGATGATCCCCGACAGTGCGATGATCAGGATGACGCTCGGTCCAGTCGTCGAACTGGCTGTCCCGAGCGTGACGAACAGTCCTGCACCGAGGGTCCCGGCGACGACGGTCGCGATCGCGCCGAAGGGACCGATGTCGCGAGCGAGACTCCGATCCGATTTAGTGCCATCTGTTGCCATGGCCATTGTTACCATTGGTCTTTGTAGGCGTGAACACCCTCCCTAGATACACAGGGTTCGACAGTAAGTACCGAGAGCGCTCACTGCGTCCCGGGATCGAGAAGTTTCGCTTCGGCTTTCCGGAGGTGCTCGAGCAAGGTCGCCTCGGAAATCTCGAGTTCTGCGGCGAGATCCGCCGCCGTCACCTCACGTGGCCAGGTGTAGTACTGTCTGGTTCGGGCGAGTTCGAACACCTCGCGCTGGCGCTCCGAGAGGCAGTCGGTCCGAAACACGCCACTGGTCAGCCCGCCGTGAAGCGATCGCATCGATTCGACCGTGATCTCCGCCGATTTCTCCTCGCGGATCTCCTCGAGACGGTCGGCGATCGTCGCTCGGTCCTCGTGGCTGACGACCGTCCAGTACTCGCGGCCGCCGGTCATCCGAACGGGTTCGTCGGGGATGAATCCCCGCGAAACGAGCGCATCGTTGATACTGTTGGAGAGTTCGTACTGCACGACGAGCCCGGTGGTGACGTTCTCGGGATCCGGCGTGCCGACGTCGGTGGCGTAATGTTGGTCGGCCTCCCAGACGTCGTCGGTCAACGGCGACGCGTCGATGGCCTCGACGAGCGTCTCCAGGTCACCCACCGATCGACCGTACGCAGTGAACCGGCCGGTGGCTTTGCCGTCGATCGCGTACACACCATGACCGAGCAATCCTCCCGGCGCGCTGTCGGTGACCTCGAGCGTCCAGCAATCGGGATGCCAGATGTCGAGTTGCAGTCGCGACCCCTCGATCTGTTCGTCGACGCTCGAGAACTGGGTCATGACACTGTACATCACGTTAGTTGGTGACAAATAAGTACTTACCCGCGGGTCGGCCTCAGCGGGTGTCGAACCACTCTGTCAACGTCCGTCGAGCACGTTCACGATTCGGGTCCGACGAACGTCTCGAAATTCAGGCCGACTATCTCGCGCTTACGCAGCGAACCGCAGGACGTGAGCGGGGCGCATGTGGGACCGGCGTTGTATTAGAATTTGACCGGCCATCACGCGAACCCCAAACGCCGGAAAAGACTCCTATCGAGGTGTCTACGGAAGGATGTAGATTAGTTCCGAAGCAAGTTGATTTCGGATGGGCGCTGCAGGCACTCTCCGCGCTGCATATCAGACTGGTTTCAACAACACAATGGGGTCGTCAACTCACGCGATGGTCTCCGAGCAAGGGTTCGCCAGAGCCAAGAAACATGGACCAACTCGAACCCCTCGAACCAGAGGAGGCACTACGCCTTTACCTCGACCATCGACGACGCGAAGTGGCTGATTCGACACTCCGCTCCCACGAATCACGGCTAGGTCACTTCATCCGATGGTGTACAACAGAGAAAAGTATCGACAATCTGAACGACCTGACCGGACGGAATCTTCACGAGTACCGTCTCTGGCGACGGAATTCCAACGGCGGAATCAAGCCAGTCACTGAGAAGACTCAGATGGATACACTGCGTGTGTTCATCCGGTTCCTCGAAACAATCGACGGCGTGCCGTCAAACCTCAGCGAGAAGGTACTCTCTCCCGACCTAGAATCCAAGGAGAACGTTCGAGACGTAATGCTCGAACGCGACCACGCAGAGGCAATCCTGAACCACCTTCGGAAATACGAGTACGCGTCACGGCCACACATCGTGCTGGCGCTCCAGTGGCACTCGATGATGCGCCGTGGGTCAGTGCGTGCGCTCGACGTTGGTGATTACCATCCCGAAGACCAGTGTCTAGACATTCGCCACCGACCTAACACTGACACACCCCTCAAGAATAAGGAGGACGGCGAACGCGTAGTCGCTCTCTCAGCAGAAATATCCACTCTACTCGACGATTGGATTGCAAACAAGCGTCCACAGGTAACGGACGAATACGGTAGGGAACCGCTCATCACGACCCCACATGGACGCCTCGCCAAGACCACACCTACCTCAATAGTCTATAATCTGACACGGCCCTGCCGTATCGGAGAACCGTGTCCACTGAATCGCGACCCGGATGAATGCGAAGCCGCCCGGTACGAGAGAGCATTCGACTGTCCAGAAAGCGTCTCGTCTCACGCAGTACGCCGAGGTAGCATCACACATCATCTGCAGTCGGACGTTCCGTCGGAGGTCGTGTCGGCACGGGCTAACGTCGGTCCCGAGGTCTTGGATAAACACTACGACCAGCGGAGTGAAAAATCGAAGATGGAGCAGCGGCGGAAGTTCCTACAGAATATCTGACTACTCCCCGTATCCGTCTTTCTTTTCGCGAGCCATCCGCAACGCGAGACGGCGTGCCTTCATTTTCGCCTGCTCGGTTCTGTGGTCGTAGTGTTTCTCCATAATGCGCTCAGATACATCACAGCGTTCGCTGAGGATTTCCTTTGGGACGCCTGCCTCCAGTTCAGCCGTAATGTAGCCCTTTCGAACGGGGTGACAACTCAGGCTCTCGGGGCACTTGTGTGCATGGTTGTTTTGCCGTGCTGCGAGGCACTCAGTAGGATTCTTCCCGTAAGGGCATTCTTGACCGATGGAACACGGACGAGTCCACTTGTAGACGTAGTTTCGAATAGTGCTTTTCGCCATGCGACCAGATTCCGTTGAGAGGAGCGGTTCACGACCATAGTCATCAGTCACCTCTTCGCGCACGTCGTTGACATAATCCTCTAGCACTTTGGCTACGTCTATAGGGATGTCCGTATCTCGTTCGCCTTTCCTTTCGTTTTTGAGGGTGGTCTCTGTTTTCGGGCGGTGTCGGAACTTTAGATACGCTCCCTCATCATCGCGGACGAAATCCTCGACATCGAGGGAGTGAATGCCTCCGACGCGAGCACCGCACGATGATAACAGTAGCCAGACGATGTGTTCGACTGAGGCGTACTCGTACTTCCTCAGCCACGCGAGGATGTCTTTTGCCGTGGTGGAGTTGAGGACCTCCTCCTTAACCTCATCTTCGTCGTCAAGTTTGGGAATAATTACGTACTCGTGAAGTCCCGGCTTTACGGCGTCCCACGATTCACAGTACTTGATGAACCCTCGTGTGATTTTCTGCTGTGTCTGTTCTGCTTTTGGACTCAGTTTATCTACGCGCTCGGAAGACTCGTCTCGACGCCAGACTCGATAGTCAGCGAGAGCATTTCCGTCGAGTTGGTTTATATCGGTGATGTCCGCGACATCATCACACCACGGCACGAAGAAGTTGTAGAGCGAGGACCTCTGAGTACTCTCGGTACTTGGCTTGAGATTCCGATTCTGGAAGTATTTGTCTACTGCTTCCTTCGGTGTGAAGGATTCGAGGTCCGGCTCCATCTTCTCCATCATCACATCGGAGAAGTAATCTGCGAACTCCTCCTTAAACTCGTCAAGGGAGACCAGTTTTTCGTCCGACTCTTCCTCTGCGCTCATCGGCTGTTCACCTCCGTTGACGGAGCGCAGTTGTTGGTTCGAATTTCTACGTTGTGCTTCATTCTTTGTCGAGTGTCAGTTTATCTTGGTGTTCTCACCTCCCTGTTTCGTGAGGTTGGTTAGTCCATCATCGAGTAGGACGGCCTCAAAGGACATCTCTCCATCACCAGCCAGTTCCTCGGGGATATAGACGCCAATCTTCCCGAGCGGAGTCGGGGGAGAGGGGTCAACCTCGTAATCGAAGAGAAACTCCTCGTGTTCGTGTTCTACAGTCTGTACGCCTTGGCATACTGAGTGAATACGTGCCTCTGCTTGAGCATCGTTGGTCGGCACATGTGCAAAGAGCAGAATCTGCTCACCATCGAGGTCGTCGTAGGCGGTGAGCGCAACGGCCCCAGCATCAAGTATGTTCTCAGCCAGTACCCGGAGGGTGGTTTCGAATTCGGTTCTACGCTGTTGTTCTGTCATGCAGCAAATTGAAAGTAGAACCATTTATTCATATACTTTGTGTTGAATATAACTACAATATAGTACTGCTTATATACTTGAACACTTTTTCGTCGTCAACAACTACAACCGACTAATCTAACGCGAACCCATCCAGTCAGGCAATCGAAGAATAAGATACCGCACAGTTTTGGTTACTAACCTATGTGGGAGTTGCAATCGTCGCAGACATACGCCCCGGAGTCGGATTCGTGGCTGCGGTCTTGGTTGATTCGGAGTGGGCCAGACCCACAATTCGGGCACGTTGTACCTGTTATACTTGTCATATGTATACTAAACTACGCATCGGCTGTATATAATTTTTCTGACGTTTAGGCAGGGTCGAGTGATACCACGTTCCGCCTGAGGCTATCAGACTGATTGCGTACGACAGCGAACACCACGTTCACAAGGCGTGGAAACGCCTCGCTGAACGGTTTGGGACAGACAGCCACACACCTACTGACTGTTATTGTTATTCTCGCTCGACTTCCACTAACGTTTCTGCAATCTCGTTCAGTTCTTTCTCTCGCGCCGTTCTACGCTCCTCGGCTTTACGGCCTTCCCGAGATACTCGCTGGCGAGCCATGTACTCCTCGTATTCGTTTTTCAGATATTTATCGTATTCTGAGGGCATCACTGAACCTCACGAAATAGCCGGTACATATATGATATGATATTGTTCTGAAATCGCAGAACGCGGTATTATCGAACGCGGATTTGGTATAGCAGTACAACTCGTTCTTGAATGAGGGGTGGCGAAATGTTTTGAGACCTGACCTAGAACATCCCTGATATGCAAATTGGAAAGTTACTTGACCGCGTTGAATCCAACGCTATCGTCCTCCCCGAGTTCCAGCGAGAATTCGTCTGGAAACGCCAGCAAGCGAAGGAACTGATGGACTCCCTTTACAAGGGGTATCCCATCGGCGGACTCCTCACGTGGGAGACAGAGAATCCGCCCGAAATCAAAAACGACGCAATTGACGAGGAAAAGCAGGCACTCTTCGAGATTCTTCTCGACGGTCAACAACGATTGACTGTCCTCTATATGCTGCTGAAGGATGAAATCCCTCCGTACTACGACGAATCCGACATCGAGAACGACCCGCGTAAACTCTATTTCAATGTCGAGACCGGCGAGTTCCACTTTGAGAACAAACGCGTCAGAGAAGGTACCCAGTGGGTGAAGGTCGTCAATTGCTTCACCGAATCGGTGAGCGCCATCTCAATCGCTCGAAGTGCTGCGGGTGACGACGACCCCGGAGAAGTTCTCCAAATCTCGGAACAATACGAGAAGCAACTCAAGCAACTTCAGAACGTCGAGACACACGACCTCCCCGTCGAGACCCTTCCGAAATCTGCGGACATCCATCAGGCCATCGAACTCTTCGACAAAATCAACTCACAGGGCACGCACCTCAGCGACGCCGAACTCGCCCTTGCCCACATGAGCGCCGAGTGGCCGCACATCCGGCGACATATGAAGGATAAGCAGGCTGACTTGGCTGAGAAAGGGTTCGATTTTGACCTCAACTTCTACGTGAAGTGTATGATTGGAGTCATCACCCAGACGATGACATACGAGCAGGTCTACGATACGCCTCGGGGGACCTTGGAGGGGAAGTGGAACAGTCTGGCAAAGGACGACGGTGTGTTGGATTACGTCGTCAACGTTCTCCAGAACGAGGCGCACATCCCGAACTCGGATTACATCAACACGCGCGACGTTCTCATTCCCTTCATCGTCTATCTCGACAAGCAGGACCGGCAAATCACGCAGCAGCGGAAGAAGGAGTTCATCCGCTGGTTGTACGCTGCGATGATGTGGACGCGCTACAGCGGGTCCTCCGACTCGACCGTCGAACACGACCTCTCCCTACTCGACAATCCATCTCCGACTGAGGACTTGATGCAGGAAATCAAGAACGACCGAGGACGGATTGAGGTGCAAGCGTCCGACCTTCGGGGCCGAGGCAAGCGCACTCGTCGGTTCTACAATATGGTTCGAATGGTTACCCGAGCAAATAGCCCCGTAGACTGGATGACGGGGGAGCCACTCATCGGAAGTTACGAACTCCAGTCGCACCATATCTTCCCCAAAAGCCGTCTCTACGACGAATACGATGCAGGACGCTCGGCCCACCGGAAACTCGTTAACGAAATCGCTAACCGCGCTTTCCTCACTCCTGAAACGAACCAGAAACTGGGAGATACCCTTCCGAAAGAGTACCTCCCTGAAGTCAAGGAGCGACACCCCGATGCCCTGCCATCCCAGTTCATTCCTGACAACGAGGAGTTGTGGAAGGTCGAGAACTACGAGGATTTCCTCGCAAAGCGACGGGAAAAACTCGCGACTGCCATCAACGACTATATGGAGAGTTTAGTCACCGAGGGTGGCAGTGGTCCCGAAAGGGAGAGCATCGAGGACCTCATTGCAGGAGGGGAGAATGCTCGTGTCGAGTTCAAGGAAACATTCCTCTACGACGTGTATCAGGACCAACCGAACAAAGACCTGAAAGCCGCTGTCACTAAGGAAGTATCGGCGTTTGCGAACTCTGGTGGCGGAGTTGTAATCATTGGAGTTGAGGATAATGACTTCAAGCCGGTCGGCATTGAACGTGACCTCAACCTGATGAATGATGGCAAGGACTCGTTCGAACTCCAACTCAACCGTGAAATCGCCAACCGGCTCGGTAAGATGATGGCGACAGCCTACACTCACGTTACGTTCGAAGAAGTGGATGGGAAGACCGTCTGTGTCGTTTGGGTTGATGACAGCCCAGACCCCGTGTACTTCGAAGACGACGGTGGGGAGAAATTCTACGCCCGGTCTGGGAGTTCGTCTGAACCACTCGGCATTCAGGACGCCAGCCAGTATATCCAGCGTAACTGGAGTTAGGCCAAAGCGCCTGTTTCTCCTCTCTTTGCCACACATTGATATGACCCGAGCGTATTTCCCAGCGTATGGCTATCCAGCAGATTACCGCATCTGATATTGCGGGCTGGGACTCTTTACAGGACATCGCGGCATCGTTCGAGAAACGCGGGCTCAAGCCGAGACCAAATCTCGGAGAAGACCATCATCTCGTTCTCCAACTTTCTGACGAGGAATTCGTCACCATCGTTGAGGCCGGACCCGGTGAGTCAGCGACCGACTTTAAGCCCCAGAACCGCACGCGCCACACGAACTTCGTCGCTACCAACGATTACGAGGACTTCACCTTCATCACGCGCGTCCGAAGTTGGGAAGGTCAGCAGCATGGTCGCATCAAGCACCAGAAACTCTCATTCACCAAGGAGCAGTTCGAGAGTAAAAGCGGCGAGAAGAACACCATCCTGAAGAAACTGAACTCCATCGAGTACGGTTCGGCGGCGGCCATCTACGACACGCTCTACGACACCCAACGTGTCGTCAAGGAATTCTACCAGCAATTTGAGGACCTGCGCACCGACCTCGTGCAAGAGGTTTCGGGCATCCCCGACGACCGTGGTGATGCAAAGCAGCGGTACGTGCAGGTCCTCCTCGACCGGATGATTTTCCTCTACTTCATCCAAGAGAAACGTCTACTTGACCGTAACCGGGACTATCTTCACGAACAACCCGAAGAGGTTGTGGACGAGGGCGAGGACCGTTACGAGAAGTTCTACGCACCGCTATTCTTCAAATACCTCGCAGAGGACCAACAGAACCCAGACTTCGGCAAACTTCCGTATCTAAATGGCGGTCTGTTTGCAAGAAATCCCGTTGAGGAGGAGTTCGAGGACGCAAAACTAGGCGACTCCGCCGAACAGACGAATAAACTGTTCGACGAGATTCTGGATTTCCTCTCCGACTGGAACTGGAACGTTGACGAGCGGCTCGACATCGTGGACCCGAAGAACCTCTCTCCGGCAGTTCTCGGCCACATCTTCGAGCAGACAGTCAACCAGAAGGAGATGGGCGCGTACTACACGCCCGAAGAAATCACGGGATTCATGGCTCGACAGACGGTCCACCCGTATCTCCTTGACCAACTTAACGAGGCTGTCGGTGCAAACTACGAAGAAATCGACGACGTATTCGGTTTCCCGGAAGCAAGCGCAAGTGCTGATACGACGGCCATTGCTGCCGGTGGGATGGTCACCCAGCAGGCCGCGACGGATAACGTAGAAACCGGCCACGTCGAGACGCTGTACCACGACCTTTTGAAAGAGGCGCAGATTCTGGACGCCGCCGTCGGGAGTGGAGCATTCCTGCTCGCGGCACAGGAGGTGCTGCTCGACCTCTATATGCAATGCATCGAATTCTTCCAGCAACTCGAAGACGAGGGGAAGGGCTGGGAACTTGAGGCACGAACCCGAGACGAGTTGGATACCATTGCGTCGGGAAAGGGGAACGCCTCCCTGTATGCGAAGCGGACCATCATCCTCAGGAACTTATATGGGGTTGACATTGACGAAGGTGCTGTTGAGATATGCAAACTTCGACTGTGGCTTTCGATGGTCGCGGACATTGAGGACGAGCCCGGCGAGGTCGAGCCACTCCCCAACATCGATTTCAACATCCGTCAGGGGAACTCGCTCATCGGATTCACCGAAATTCAAGAGGTTGCTAACGAGGAGGGAGACGCATCGCTGAATAACTACGGTGGGGGAGTTGGTGAAAGTGTTGCGGCGATGTACGAGGAGGTCATCAACGCCGTCGAACGTCACCGTCTAGCGACTTCTGCGAAAGAAGCCACCAACGCACGTAATATTGCCGAATCCCGCATTCAGAAACATAGTGAGAAACTTAACGAGAAAGTCCTTGAGCAGTTCCATAACGCAGGACTAGAGGATGTGACTCTCGAAGACCTCGAAGGATACCATCCCTTCCACTGGGTTTTGGAATTCGCGACTGTGTACCGCGACGGAGGATTCGACGTTATCATCGGGAATCCTCCTTGGGACGTACTTACCCCTAACCGAGATGACTACTTTACGAAGTTTGATGAGACGTTCCGCACCCGAAGGCCGGAGGACAAAGACCAGAAGATGGAAGAACTCCTATCGAAATCGTCCGTCTCTGAGGGGTGGGAGGAACACCAGATGGAAATGGAACGGCGGGCTACCTACTTCAACGATGGAGCCCAGTACGAACTCCAGAACCCAGAGGTGGGGGGGTCAGCAGTGGGGAACGAAAACGACCTCTCTATGCTATTCTTTGAACGTGTCTTCGATATCATCAGTAATGACGGGTACGTCGCCCAAATCCTCCCGGGAGTAATATTCAACGGTGCTGCTGGGAAGGACCTCCGATTACACGCATTAGAGAATTCGACGGTTCAAGACATTATCGGGTTTGAGAACCGAGGAATATTCTCAGAAATCGATAGCCGATATAACTTCGGCATCATTACGCTGAAAAACAGTGGAACCACCGACGAAATTACAGGCATCTTCCATCAGAACACCGTCGATGTTCTTCGCGACCTCGAAAACAAGGCATTTGACATCCCCTCCCGTGTCCTCCGCGATTACTCCCCTGAGGCTCGTATCTTCCCTAACATCGAATCACAAGCAGAAGTAGAGGTACTTGACAAGATACTCCAGCATCCACCAATCTCAGCCGACATTGATGGTTCGTGGTACGCCTCGCTGTACGCAGAACTCCACCGCTCGGGTGACTCTGACCGACTCGTTGAGAACGAATCCGAGGGAGACTATCCTGTTTTCGAGGGAAAGAACGTCTTCCAGTTCAACTACGACGATACGTTTCTTGATGACCTTGGGGCAGTCTCGCTCTGGAGTGTCGATGAAGGCACGTCTGAAGAGAAGAGTGCGAAGGCCCGAATCCGTGGAAAGAACCTCCGGTCGCGCGACGGGGACATCAGTCTGAAGAAGTCGATTTATAATCAATTCTCCAATGATGCGGAATTCAGTCACCTCAACACACGTTCACAAAAGGGATTTGTGAACGACCTTCTGACAGAGGAGTTTGACCGGCCAGAGTTAGCAGAGGAAGACGTTCTCCTTGACTCGACCGAGTACCGCATCGTGCTTAGAGAGATTGCACGAGCGACTGACGAGAGAACTCTCATCGCGGGAGTCATCCCAAAGGGGGCAGTTGCGGTTCATACACTCCACACGGTCCGTCCCTACAAGGTCAAACCCGAGAAGGAAGACCTCGGAAACTATCCGATGCATAGTGCCTACAAACGTGTCTTTTCCGATGAGGAACTCTTCGCCGCACTCGGACTTCTAAATAGCATCCCATTCGACTATCTCATGCGGACGAAGGTAGACTCGCATATTGTCAAATACAAGTTTGAGGAATCCCAGATGCCGCGTATACAGGACGGCGATGACTGGTTCCACTACATCTCAGAGCGGGCGGCCCGGCTCAATTGCTACGGTGAGGCATTCAAGGACATGCGGGAGCGACTGGATGAAATCGAACCTGCAATGGATTCAGACGAGCGGCAGAAACTTCAGGCGGAGATAGACGCCGCAGTGTTCCATACATACGGTCTCAACCGACGAGATATGGAGTTCATCTTGGACGATTTCCATCGGGTTTCGGACCCGCGAATAATGACTGAGGACTACTTCGATATGGTGTTCGAGAAGTACGACCGACTTGAGGAGGAAGGTCCACACCCGTAGAAACTCGTTTCCCTAAATGGGTTTACGACCCGACGATACCCCAGCACACAAGTCGGGCGTTCACGGCACTCTCCCCAACGAGCGTATCTTGATACTCAGTGGACGCCTCAATGTTCTCTTCGAGGAACGCTTCTAGTACTTCGAGGAACTCGGCAGGTGGCCAGTCTGGGAACGAATCGTATTCATCGTGGTTGCGGAAGGTCTCGCGGAGAATGCGGTCTTCGTCTGTGTTCGCGAGTTTCACCGCACCCAGCCGACTGTGGAGGTCGTCTGCCCACACCTCAATCGTATCGTAGTCCTCGTGACTGCAGGCGTCGTCCCCGAAATTCGGCTGGATGTAATGCGCGAGAAAGTCGAGAATTGTCTCTTGCTCCTTCGAGAACGAATTGCCTTGCTTGAATGCGCCCTCAACCTGACCCTCGCGTATTGTTTCCAGCCGGTCGTCGAGTACTTCCTCAATCTCCTTGCGATTCGCCAGCACGTGGTCGGTGTTCCCCGAAACCGGCTCGCCCTTGACAGATGGACTGACTGAGAGCGTCTGGACAGACCGCTCCTTCACGTCATCACCGAATGGCTTGTAGTAGAACGCCCGACGCACGCGCCCGAGTGGAGCATTCTCGTCTTCACTGTCGAACCAGAGGTGTGCGAGCCCGAAGACCCCCGGACGCGGCCCCTTGTTATGGTTGACGGCGTTCGTATAGAGGAATTCCCGTTCGACCGGCGGGTCGTCGAAGAAGTCCTCCGCGTACTCGAAGTCGTCAGCAGTGAGGCCGTACTCTTCATTCAGTTCGCGCTTAAGTAGGAAGCGGTCGTAGGCGGCCTCCTCGTTACTCCCTGCGTTCCGTAGGAGGGGGTTCTTCGAAGTGTCGTCAAGTTCGTTCACGTCCTCAATCTCCCGAGAGCGCCGGAGTGAGTCCTCGATTTCATCGACTTCGAGTTCCCCAATGGTCTTCTGCGTATCGACGCCCGCCTTCTCCAGAATCTGGTCCTCGTTCGGGTCGAGGATGTTATTCTCCTTCCCGACGATGAGTGCGATGTCGTTGATTTTCGCCTGCAGCCGCTTCAGCAATTTGATGGCTGCCTCGATGTCGCCATCCGGGTAGAAATTGTGGACGTGCTTCTCTGCCGTACTCCCAATACGGTCGATACGCCCGACACGCTGGACAATGCGCATTGGATTCCACGGCAAGTCGTAGTTGACAGCGACCTGAACGTCCTGTAGGTTCACACCCTCGCTGAGCGTGTCCGTCGCGACGACGTACTGGAGTTCGGTTTCGCCCGACTCAGCAAGCGTACTCTGATACCCGGACGCTTGCGGCGCGAACCGCTGAATGATGTCCTGCTTATTCTCGTCACCGCCCTTCACGACTGCACTGTTCGCTGCCGTCAGCGGCGAATCCGGGTTGTCGCGTAGCGTCCGATACACGTAATCGGCGGTCCCCCGATATTGGGTAAAGATAAGGACCTTCTTATCGTGATTCTGGAGAACGTTTGCAAGTCGGTCGATTTTCGGGTCGCGGAACTCCCGCAGTGAGAAGACGGCCTCGTAGAAATCCCGGGTCGCGGAGTCCACTTCCGTCAGGTCGCTCCTCGGATACAGAATAGGATTCATATCTTCCTCGGGAACACTTGGGAGGGTGCCCGCATTGTGGTCATGGAGCCACTGTCGCACCGTGACTGCGTGGTCACTTACGTCCCCAGTGTCCCGCGCCACATCCCCAATAAACTGCGTGAGGAAGTAGGCGAGCAGAGTCAGGTCCTCTCGAATGTAGGTCTTGACTTCGCCAATGGTCGCGTCTACCAGTTCGTCCTGTGTATCCGACTCGCCGTCATCGGCACGAACGGCAGTTGAATCGAAGCCGAACTCTTCGAGTGTCTGTTCGAGGTCTTCAGCGGCGTCCTTCCCTTCAACGAAGTCGTCGATGGTCGCAGGGGCTTCCCCATCCTGTACGGCGCGGAGCAGTTCGATGTCCTCGTCTTCGGGCAGGTCGTCTAGCAACCCGAGCAATCGCCGCTCGCTCTGGTGTAGCGTCTCAATGGACTGGACAAACGCGTACGTCGAGGACTCCAATCGCTTGAGGAGATTCAATTTATAGAGGGCTTTGAGCGTACTCCCTGCCTTCGGGTTCTTCACCGTGATGTGCGGGAGGTGGAGGGCATCCATCACGTCGGGAAGCATACGGTAGATTGGCTGGTAGGCGGGCGGCAGCGAGTACTGTTCCTTGTTGAGTTTCGGTGGTTTAAAACTCATCTCGAAGTCCTCGTCGTCCCGAATCAGGTCCTTGACGTGCTTTCGGGTTCGCAGAACCATCACCTCGTTGAGGATGTTCGAGATTTCCTTCGACTGGCGCTGCAATTGCTCGGTGATTTGCTGCTGCTTCTCGTCGGAGACCTCCTCCTTCCCGGCGGCGATGCGCTTGCGCGTCTCCGCGAGTTCGATGTACTCGTCGAAGGCGTCGAAGTCGAGTGAGGCTTTGTTGCGAATCTCCTCTGGGCTCGTGAACAGGCTGATGAGATTCTTTAGGTCGGTGGCGCTGTTGTTGATGGGCGTGGCGGTCAGCATAATCATCGTCTTCCCACGCAACTGCCGGAGGTTTGCGTGCCGTCGAGTCCCCTTGTAGTCGTCATCGTGGTCCGGGTTCGGTCGCCATTTCCCGAAGTTACGGAAGCGGTGGGCCTCGTCGATGAGCAGCACGTCGAAGTCGTCACGGAGGTCCTGAACCTCTTCGTAGGTAAGGTTCTGGAACTTGCTGACGCTCATTACGTCGAGGTGAGTGCCGTCCATTTCCAGCCCGAAGTAGGGGTTACCGTCCTCATCAGTCCCATCTTGGAGGAGGTCTTCC
This sequence comes from Halomontanus rarus, assembly GCF_017357405.1. Lineage (GTDB taxonomy): Archaea > Halobacteriota > Halobacteria > Halobacteriales > Natrialbaceae > Halomontanus > Halomontanus rarus. Next base: position 61,736 of record NZ_CP071597.1, read on the forward strand.
CACTGGTCGGTCAGGTTCGCTGGGACAATGAGGAGACATCGGTCACCGCGCTGTCGATAGTCGTAGAGGAGTTCACCGCCAATGAACGACTTCCCGAGGCCCACAGAGTCCGAGACGATACAGCCGTCGTACTGCGAGAGTTTCTCGCGTGCGCTCTCGTAGCCGAGTTTCTGGAAATAGTATAGCGGGCTGTCCCGGGCGCTGACATTGCCGCTGAGTTCGTCGTATGCGAGGAGTTTGTAGAGTTCGAAGGGTTCGAGATAGGTTCCGAGTTCTTCGTCGTCAGGACCACCACCGGACGTTTTCTTCTGCTTCTCCTTCCACTCCTGGTACTGGTCGCTGTTCTCGATGATGCGAATAATTTCTTCGGAGAATTCCTCGGCGTTCGCCCACTGGTTATCGTACCACTCTTCGAACTTTTGGGTCTGATAGCGGTCTTGACTAGTGAGGTTGAGTTCGATGTTATTCCGGTGGCCGCTTGCCGAGAAGTTTGAGGAACCGACGATAGTTGCGCAGGCACGTGTATCCTCCTCGTCCTCTGACGGGGGCTCCTCATCCTCTTCTAGTGGGGCACGGAATGCTGCTCCCTTCGCGTGAAAATACCCATTCTCTGGATTTCGAACGCGGACTTCAACGATTCCATCAGCGATGAACTCTCGAAGTCGATTGAGTCGCCCGAGTTGAGCGTTGTTCAGACTCTCGATGTCGCCTTTGAGTTCCTGCTTGACTTTCTCCTGGAGGTTCTGGCCGTCCTCAATTTCGTCTGCAGTCTGCTTGTTGGTCTGACGCCCCATCAGAATCCGAAGCGGCGCGCGACTGAGGTCGTCGGGGTCTGCCAGATTGTCTAAGTCTTCCTTGTAGAGGTCAAAGCCGGAGACGTAGAAGTAGCCCGTTGCGATTCGTGCCTCCTCAATTTGTGGAATAATTTTCTTGTAGACCTCTTCGAGACTTTTATCGGCGTTATCGACAAGTGGGGGAACAGAGAGCATTCTGGATACTGGTACTTACTATCACCCCAACTTAGTCTTTAGTGGATTCACGAACGAGGGGGAGACGTATCCAAATGAACATTGGCCAAGGTCGTCAATTGGTGGACCAATGAACGAGTTTAGTGATGGTGACCAAGTACGGATTGACATCCCAGACGAGACGGACCCAGACTATGACCGCTACCACGGACAGCACGGTAGAGTCGTCGCCACTCTGAGTGATGATGCACAAGACGTTACTGGGGACAAAAGTGATTCCGTCCTATATCGGGTGGAACTCAAATCTGGGGAGCGAGCAGACTTCAGGTGGCGTGACCTGCGGCCTCCTATTGAATAGTCTTCTTCAGATGAAGCCTTCTCTCTTCGCGTCGCTCCGACTCATCTCTGGGAGAAGGTCGTCACGAAAGCCCGATTTGTGATGTATCTTGGCGTGACAGGTATCACAAACCTCCATCGTTTCGTCCTCCTCGTAAGATGTATGGTGGTTGGCTCGATGTTCGGGATGAAGAATTCCTTCACAAACCTCACAGTACTCTAAATCGACGCTTTCGCCAAGAGAGGATTCGACCTCTCGTTGGTGTAGACAGGCGTCGCACAGTTGCGGGTCACGTTTGTAAGTGAGTTCCGTGCCGCAGTCTTGGCAAGGACAGGGCACTTCGATAACGTCAACTATCTCGTAGTCCTCGCGTGCGCGGTCCCAACTTTGGTAAGCAGCGACACTATCGAAGACGTGTTCGTAGACGAAGTGGTTGCCCTGATAGGCCTCGCAGGAGGTACAGAGATTGCCGTAGACCTCCCGTCCCTGTGTTCGGCTGTACGTCTGCTCAACGTTACAGTAATCCTTCTCAACGAGTTCCTCTCCGGCTGGCTGCCACGTCCCGCCGCCGAATCCACCGAGACCTCTGGGATACACCACCTGAATATCCGCACTACACTTCCAGCAGTCAGTTTCGTACCGCCAGATTTCAATCCCAATCATATGCTCTGAAATGCCAGAATCTGGGATGAATCTATCTATACTCAAAGTAGGAAACGATAGTGAGGAGGGCGGAGCGTGTTGCGGATGGCTAAGTTGGAATGGGCACTCCGCCAGTTGAACTGACGAAATATCGCGTAATAAGAGCGCCGAGATTGCACTCGCTTACTCTCGACCGGGGCGTGGCGGCTTGAGATTTTTTAAGCGGAAGTCAGAGACCGGGATGTACCGCTGCATCCACTCGGCCAATTGTTGGGTTCGCTCGATGTCCGCAATATTGTGTAGCACGAGTGATTCCCAATCACCGTTGTAGTCTGCATATATCGCTTCGCTGGAATCCTCATAGGGGTCACAGTGGTTTCCACCGATGAGCAGGTCGTACGTTCCGCAGAGGTCTCCAACCTCATCTGGGGCATCCTCTGCCTCGACAGTTGTGTTAACTCGTTTCTGGACGAGCGGCATTAGGTCAGCGTAGGGGATTTCGTGAAACGGCCAACGGAGGTCGTGCTGACCACACCGCGTGCGAAGAAACGCGAGGTCGAATCCCCCACGCCATGTTTCTCCATTGAACGCCACGAGCATTCGATTCTTGTCGTGCAGTCGTTCCTGCGAGATGGTGGTGAGACGTTGGAGGAGGTGTTTTTCGCTGTTACAGATGTCCACGCGTACGGCGTCGAGTCCGCACTGAGCGGCGATGGTTGTTTCGAGGTCATCCGGTACACTTCGCCCGCTTGTGTTGAGCAGGACGTGCGCTCCTAGTGGGAGCCGGAGGCCTGCGACAGTAATCTGGTCACGCGCGAGAAGCCCTTGAGTTTCGAGGTCGAACGCAACGGGATTGAGTGGCGTATCCTGCTCCATCATGTCACTTCGAACGGCTGCGAACGAATTAGAGGCTCACCACAAGGCGAAAGTGAAATAAATACAACATATGGGTGGCAGAATCACACGACGGTCTGAATAGGTGGGCAAATTTGGTAGCAGAACTCCTTCCCCGCAATTTGGCTCCGTTTACAGCGGAAACGTGCGGTGCGAGATAAGCGCCATGTCGCTGACAAATGTCAAATACAGAACAGAATAGGCGCTCATATATACCGCTTACCTCGTAGTCATATTCGCAGCAAGGTGCCAATAAAAATGACAGTACGCGACCAAGTATGGAGTGCGGTCCTTCACGAAATTCGAGCAACTGGACGCTTCAAGATTAGCGACCTCGACTTCGAGGACTCGCAGCGACACACAGTCCGGCGAACGCTCAAAGAAATGGAGAGCCTCGGCTGGCTCGCCCGGACGAACAACCGCGCGGCAACGTGGCGGATAGGCCCAAAAGCCGAGACACATCTCAACGTCTCTGCCGACCACATCCGGCAGGCTCGTCCCTAACGCGCTCATAGTACAATGTCAGACACGTATCCACGTCTGGGATACCCAGAGATGATTCCAAGTACGATTCCAAATCTATGGGATGGCGGGTGGAAACAGGAAGCCGCGCTGAAAACCTATCTCGAACTGCTCGCTCCCGCTCTCGGCATAACGCTCGTCGAGAATCTCGACGCGACGAAGGACCCCCAAGTTAGCCGAGCAGACTACCTCGTACGGTACGGGACCCCGAAGGAGCCACACGTTCTCGAAGCAAAACTCGACCTACGGCTGTTCTTACAGTCAATCGGACCTGCTGGAGCAGACCTCTACAGGGGTATCCGTACCGACAAGGAGGCCTACGAAGCGCACAACCTCTCGTGGCCCTCAATCGTGGTCGCGGGAACAGACACCAAGGGGGACCGCGCAAAACTAGAGGATGAATACCCGGGAGTGGTCATCGTCGTGGATGAGGACATTCCTGATGGGTTTCCAACGTTCACGCAGTTCCAGCAGTCACTCATCCGCGCGTTCGAGCATTATACTCGGTAAGTATCTATTTGCAGAGACAGGCCACCCCGTGAGCAGTACTGGCTAGTTCTGCACTTAGTAGAACCCGAGTTCAACAGGAGTGTCTTGGTTGACTTCTCGCGTTCAATCGGCTCTGGCGTTGAACAAGAGCAGTGGTTTACTGCCGAGGTCATTTACTCGAAGTAAGTGCTGAGCGAGCCACAATATGTAGTTTGCCGTCATCACAACTATTCTGGACCAAATTGAACTGACAGCCCCCGATTCAGTTCAATAGTGGCTTCAATCGGCAGACGTTCGCGAGGCAGTCCACCGAGTTTATTCCCATACTTGCTCGATTCTATGTGTTGGGACTACAGCCGTTTCTCTTTTCCAAACCCCTCCGTCCCACAGAGGGCTATCGGAGCAGCCGAGTATCTTGGCGGTATCTCGTCGAAATCAACAAGCCCGGTAATGGCTCGTGACGAATTATTGGAAACCCCGTGAAGACCATATAATGGCGGCTCTAAGGTTGGATTTCGTCGTCTGTGAGTACCAATAGGGTAGTATCAAGAAGTATTCGATAGAATGAGTAAAATCACACATGGGGTGTACGACCTCGATAGACTCGATAAGCGAATTCTAGTCGCGTTGGACGACAACGTGTTATCCGCCAAGGAAATCTGTGAGGAGTGGGCGCTTCCATCATCGGACTCTTCGCGCGTGCGGTATCGAATACGAGAGCGATTAGGGGTGGGGGCCGAGCGGCTCGTCCAGATTTACGATGCTGTGGAAACCCCGGGAGACATCTATGACAGAAACCTCTATGCGCTTACTGACCGGGGGCAGCAGTTCGTGGCACGGCATCGTGAGGCGCTCACGACGCCGGAGAGCATCGACGAACTCCGTGAAGACCTTGATGACGTACATACTGACCTGCAGAGAGTTGATGAGATGGCGGATGACGCGATGGACGTGGCGACGAGCCAACGCGAACGGATAAATGGCCTCCAGCGAGACAAGTACACTCTCAATGAACGCTCGAAAGAGAATCGGGAGCGACTCCAATCACTGGAGCGTGAGGTTTTCGAGACGGATTGGGATTCCTCATTACGCGACTTGATTGCCGAAATCGAAGAAGAGTCCCAAAATCGGGACGAGGATATACGGAACGACCTCGACGTGCAAAAGAAACAACTGATGCGGCGGTTAGTCACAGCAGATGAATTCACGCAAGTAAAGGCGGATGCCGAACGCGGAAGGAACTGGTCCAAGGCACTCTTGGAACGTGTTCGCGAGTTAGAGAACGAACTCGATGAAGAACGCGAACGGAATGAAAATCTCACCCGTCGGTTGAATGAGATTGAACGTCGGCTGAATCAACCGGGTCGCCTGAAATCGCTCTTTGTGGACTAGGTTCCACTCGGCTCCAACGTCACAGAAACACACAGCACTCAATCGTCCTGAGCGGTGGTAAGCCGTGCATCCTCTGAGTCGCTGCCTCTGTTAAGAGCGAGTTTCTCTTGAGCCCGTAGGAGCCACTCCTTCTGGTTATTTAGAATTCGGGAGATATGGGCACGGTTAACGCCAGTTTCATTTTCGATTTCTGTGTACGTGCAGCCCTTTCCCCGGAGTTGAATAACTGCCATCGCCTCGTCAAATGCTTCTCTGTCGCCCTCATCCAATACGAGCCCTCGCTTCACCTCATCGTCGGTAAGACCCTTCGGCGGCTCTTCGTGGGAGCAATTGGGGTCGTTCACACGCTTCTCGACGGCTTTGTGGGCTCGCTCGATTTTTTCCCTTGTAGTCGGAGACAGCGTGAAATCCCTCAGCGCCTGCCGTGTATTCATCCTCGATGGGAATTCGCCCTCGTTCATCAGCGAAAAAATTATAATTCCGACTTGGCCTCCTCGATAAGCGTCTCAATTGCCCGCCGATACTCCCAGTCCTCTACCTCTCCAAGCGGGCCGATGGCCACGTGCCACGTCTGTGCCCGCTCACTCTCCCGAGAGAGCAAGTCCTCATCCTGTGCGACTCGGAGGACTCCCCGGGCGGTCTGGTCGGATACGTCGGCGTCCTCAACCACATCGGCGGTTGTGAGGTCTCGTCCATCGCGAAGAGCGTCGATAACGACGAGCCACGTACGGTCTCTTGCAGTCTTACGCATCGTCAATCACCAACTCTGACGTGTAGCCGTCGTCGTGACGGGTCATCTCGTACTCGTGACTTCCTCGATGTCGTACTCCTCCGGTAGATATGCCGTCCCGAATTGGGTCTCCACCTTGAACCGGCTGCCGTAATCTGCGGAAAGGTGGGAGACCGACTTGATGAGGACCCGTACTGGCTTGTGATTTGGGAGGATTTGATGTAGCCACGCTTGCGGGTCGGAGAATCACGCCTGCCATGCGTGGTCGGACAGTAGTACGTCCCCGAGGTCCAATCATACGTGGGGTGAACCCGCCGCTCACAGCAGCCTCCCTGCTCCGTGATGCCGTTGCAGGTCTGCTTGGTCGTTGTCGATGCGTCGTCCTTGGTTTGATTCGTGTTTGCCATAGGTGTCTCACCTCCTGCGATGTTTATTGAGACTAAGCAGGAGACCGTCTCAGAAGCCCGTGCGAGGAATCGAACCTCGCTGCGCCGTCACGGGTTAGGCCTCCACGATGAAGGTCAGCGTGAAGTACTCTGCCTCGCCTTGGTCGTACACCTCGACGACGATGTTATCGGCGTCATCTGTAGTGTAGCCCTCGATGTCGAGTGAGTCGATGACGGATTCAAGCGCGGTGCCCAAGTCAATGCCTTCCCACTCGTCGTTGGTCGTCGCGACACCCGTAATGGTGCCGGACGTGATAATGCTCCAGTCGGGACGGCTGCCATCTTGGTTGTAGCAATCGTCACGGCGGCTGGCGAGGGCGATTTCGAGCGTCTCGTAGACGGTTTCAGAATCGAACAGGAGGGCATTGAGGATGTTCCCAAACGAGTCGTAGTTACGGGGGATAGCGGCGATGTCCGTAGTGGTGTCCGGGTAGTTTTCGACTTCGCTGTTGGGGATGTAGTCGGCGTTGGTCAGTTGCAATTCGTCGCTGGCAGTCGTGTTCGTTGCCATACTAATACATTGGTCGGATACTCTATAAGTGTTCTCCAACTACGGTGTTATAGCACCATTGTTAGTAAAGTATATATAAGCGTTCGTCACTTTTACTCTCTAACGGCGTTGAGTGCGACTTTCACTCGCTCGTCCTCAGCGTCTGCGTCAAGATACCACGAGCGACGCTCTTCGTCTTGGTCGATATTGCTGAGCGTCTGCCGGGTAACGTTCGGGGTACGCTTGGCAACCGAGTTGTACGATTCTTCATTCTGAATCGCCTCCATTGCCTCTACGATGTCGAAGTAGCCTGTCTCCCCTTCCTCGTAGTCTGGGTCGATGTTCGGCCTCAAGTACCCATCCTCACGCACGAACCCAACGGGGACCTGTCCCATCCACTTACCTTGCTTGCGAGCCCGACGCTGGCCTGACCGAGTACGGCGGATAAGCGACCGTCGCTCTTCGGCGGCGACCTCCGCGATGATGCCAGCGACCATTCGGCCTGTCCCGTCTGGCCGGACTTCGCGAACACTCCCGTTCGTCACGTGGATTACGGTTTCTGCGTCCTCACAAGCGTCAAAAAACTTCTGTGCGAGGAAGCCCTTCCGTGCAATACGACTGATTTCCCAGACAACGACATTAGTGTAGTCGCCCGCTTCAATGTTTTCGATAAGTCGGGAGAATTTTCCCCGGTCTCCGCTCGCCCCAGATGCTTGTTCGGCGTAGAGGTCTACGTCCCCGAGTTCGAGGTCGTGACGACTGAGCCAATCTTTGATGTCGTCAATTTGGTGTTCATCTGTCTGGTCGGCTGTGGACCGTCGGATATAGACGGCGACATTCTTCATGTTGGATGACATATTGGTGATTGTAGGTTGCACCCAATAGATTATATAAATATCGGGACTTGTTTACACCCTATCGGCTGCCTTGTAAGCAACTGCCCACTTGATTACAGAGTAAGGGTCGTTCAGGGGGTTCAGACACAGTACACCGAGTTCGTCTCCTGTAGTTCCCTAACTATGATATATCCCTATGACCATCGTGTGTGTAGATGACTACATATTATTCAATTTCAGATAATATTGAGACAATTGGTGAGTTCCAAGACGAGGGGGTCCTTCATCCAAAATATCAATGTCAGGAATGCGGTCACGCTATTTCCCCACGCTTTGCTCAGATAACAGGAGTATGCAAGTTCTGTCAAACAGGGGAGAATGACTTTGAATATTTGGACCAGATTTTCTCAGTAACCATCTACACGTATGATTTTAGGGACCATAAGATAACTAACGCAATTGATGACGTGAAAGAGGGGGAGTATGCAGACGAGATGGCAGAGATTCTAGAGTGGGGGGTGAACAATCTGGATAGCCTACGAGAATACGATGTTCTTGTTCCTCCTCCACGGGGGTCAAGAGACGCTTCATCCAATCATATGAAGAAGATTGGCGACCGGCTAAGTGACCGAGTTGATATACCTCTGGAAGATTGCCTACGTAAGTCGGAAAACTATGAATCACAGAGAAGTATGGATGGGGCATCAGAGAGATGGGATAATATTGATGGGAATATTGAATGTGTTCGTGATTTTAGTAGCGAACCAAAGGTTATCGTGATTGATGATGTCGTAACTACTGGTGCCACCCTTGAAAACTGTGCAGAGGCCTTAATCGAATCCGGGGCTTCAAAGGTCGTTGGCCTCCCAATTGCTCGTACAGAGTACCTCGACGACCTTGTGGAGGCTGAAGTGTACATTCCCGAGGATGAAATTCCAGAAGATGAACGACCTTGACCCAATAATTGCAGGTCTGAACGATAAACAGGACCTCAACGACAAGACAGTGTTAGACCTCTTTACGGACTTGTTCGTAGAGAAGGGACCAAAGGAGGTTACACAAGAATTTTTACTCGACTTCTTGAGAATTAAGGTCTATGAGGGGGGAGAACGCTCAGAACTTGCCTCGAAACTCGTAGATGGGATAGAGTCTATCGACGTAGATTTCTATACGGACTATCTCCGTGAGATTGACTCGGACACAATTTCGTTTGCACCATTCTATAGTCCTGAATATCCAGACCGGCTCTGGAAAATTCCAGACCCCCCACTTTGTCTCTATATTGATGGCGATATGGAATCGCTTGATGACGGAGTAGCAGTAGTTGGAACCAGAAGCGCGAAGGAGCATAGATTAGAGTTCGTCCACGAGATAGCGCATGCACTTGTGAAGATGGATAAAACCGTAGTTAGTGGATTAGCAAATGGCGTAGATGCTGCGGCGCACCAAGGAGCATTAGACGCCGGTGGGGAGACAGTCGCTGTTCTTCCGGGTGAAGTCCAAAAGATTGTACCTGCTGGTAATCGGGACCTCGGAGACCAAATTAGAGAACAGGGTGCCTTGGTGAGTGAGACGAGTAGTAAAGTGGGCATTCATCGTGGGAGATTCGTTGAGCGAAATCGAGTCACTTCTGGCATATCGACAGCAGTAATTATCGGTGCGTCAGGAGAGACGGGGGGGACAATCCATCAAGCGGACTTCGCACAGGAGCAGGAGAAACCCCGTTTTCTCTATGACCCCGAGATAGATGATGGCCAATCCCCGACAAAGGTGTTCGATAAAGGATTCCGTGGGTTCAAAAACATCGATGAACTCAAAGAATTGCTCAATTCAGACTTCTCCCCGTCAGACCCCAAAACCCCTGTTCCGACGGAATTAGATGACTATGACTGTGGATAGCGTTCTAAGATAGAAGTTCAAATTCCCCGGAGAAGAGAAGATGATGAAACAGTACGTGTAAATTGAAGTCACCTGCCTCCAATCAGCGATTATGTCCGGGTCAGTCGCAATCACCATAACTCACAGTGACAAACTTGTTGAGTACGACCTCCTCGAACCCGACGACAATCGGATTGCAAAAGGGAAGTCGAGGGGAATCACAGATGATGCGGAACTGCACTACGAAGGCACGCTAATCAGAAAAGGCCTCGACGCACCCAACGTAGCGGAGTTCATCCTTCAATTTGGTTCGAGTGTGACGAGTGGGGTTGTAGCGTCGTGGTTATACAATAAGTTGCAAGGTAAGGACATCTCTTCATTCCAAATAGGCGGTGAAGAGGTAGATATTGACGAAGATTCGATTCAGACGAAGTTAGACCGATATCTCAAATAATATCTCAAAATACGACACGGAGAGTCAGCCGAATCCGAAGCCATATCCACAGATTCCCCGTAAGGACAGGTGCAGAGGCACAGCACGGTGTCTGCTTTCTACCCCGTCGCACCTTCCTCTGTTATAATTCCCAGTGAGGGTCTGCTACGAGATTAAGGACTGGAGCATCCACTTCTCGGACAGCGACACTCCCCACGTCACGTAAAACCACCTCACCTTGATATACGCCCCAATTTTCCCTAATGTCTATATCAGGAGTCCCCGACGTCTCTCCTCCAGTAACGCAGTTCACGTCCTCCCGTTCGCGGATTCGGTCTGCTTTCTGCTTGAACTCTTCCTCGTACTGCTCACTGAGGTCGTGGACGATGGGGAAAACTACCCACGAGCCTTTGCTTGAATACCCGATTGTGGGTGGAGCAAGCCCATCTTCAGAAAGGTATTCTGCCGTGTAGATGGACCGTATGTTCTGGTCTACGCCGAGGTGTACAAGCGAATCTCCGAAGAAATCAGCCTCTTTGCGTGGGAGTTTCACAACCCCTCCACCAGTAACGAACTCATCTGGGAGAGCGAAGACATACCGGGTTGTGTTCCCTTCACTCAATTCAGGAAATCCACGACTCTTTAGCAATTTATGGACAGCCTCCATCGCCTCCCTTGACGGTTCCCGCCCTAACTTACTCTCAATGGCCGAGAGTACCTTCTCCCCCTGTTCTGTGACTTCTCTTGCCATATAGCATTCAGTAGCCCCGCATAAGTTATATTCTACCCGGCGATACCTGACACGACCGCGCCGAACATCACGATGAATTACTTCTCGTGATTGCTCAATCGATACGTGACGAGAGCGAGAAGGACTAAAATACTGGCTGTGGCGTCCAATGCGGCTGCCACATCGGACAGTTCTGGTTGAAGGAACCGGGCAGCCAATGCGAACCCAATGGCTGTCACCACGATTTGGTACGATAAAAGTTCGAGTAGAGCAGGTAATTTAAAAGACGAGATACGCATCAGTCCATCACCTCCAAAACCATCGAGATAAGCGCTAGAACCGCCATCAACACTATAATCCACGGCAGACTTCTGAAGAGAAAGAAAACATCACTGAATGGACCGTCAAGCAAGTCTTCAGGGAAAAGCGAGAAGAAGTAGAAGAGATAGAACGAGAGAAAAGCCGCGACTATCAACTGAATAATTGCGGTGACAGATTCTAGGGTGTCGGACATACTCGATATTCTGGAATGAGAAGGATGCCTACTTCAAGATTCACTTTAAGTTAGAGGTACTCATCAAGCCTGAGTCTCGATAATCCGATGAACACCAACACTAGTAGCGGTGGAACAGCAACTAATGGAAGCCACCACGGGAGGACAGCCGCTGTTATCATGGCCTCTTCACCAACGGCTCCTCCTGAGATAATATAGATAACAGCGGCGAGCGCGAATGGAATATAGATGATGATGAACAACAGGTCCTCTACGAAATCACGAAGGTCCATCGTTAGAACCCTCCCGAGCCATTGGTTAATCGGAGAACCGCGTACGCAGCAGCCCCCACACCGGGGATAACCCAAAGGAGAGCCTGCCAACCGTACTGAGTGACATCCGTCCAAGCGGGGAAGAACGGGTCGCCCGGCTGGGGAGCAAGACCTGAGTTTGCTATCGAGTTAAGCACGACTGCTACCACCGCAGCCACGAATACTGCGTAGAGAAACTTGCCGAGAAATCCATCGAACCCGCTCATCTCATCGACCTCAACATTGTGATGATGGCCAGCGAGAAACCCCCAAGCAACATCGTGGCGAGAACGAATGTATTCGCGAGGTCAACTCGAAGTTGTTCTCCTTCTTGCGCTAATGCTCCTTCTACTGGAGGTAGAGCATTGAGAATAGCCAGTCCAAGGAATGCCAGAATGAAAATAATGATGGTGGCTACGACCTGATTCTGGACACTCATTAACGAATTATAGACACTCGCAGAAACATAAAGAACCATTATATCGAGATAGTAATACCTCCTCTTATGGGAAAATTCCGCGTGCCCGGTGCCAAGGACACCAGTATGACTAATGAAGAACTCTATGAGGCCATCGTAAAGTTCGCGGAGGACCAGTCCTTCGGTCCAATCTCTCCAGACCGAATTGAAGGGATTCGCTATCGCGAAGACGACCCGAAGTACAAACAGGACGTAATTGACGTAGACGTAGGAGATGTCTTCCCAATTACAGGGGAGCCAGTCGAGGCGATTCTATACGACAGGTCTCGGGACCTATACCTCATTTGTACACCAACTCGTGGTGTCGCAGAAGGGATTCCCATCCTCGTAGGTAACAACAAAGTCTCACAGGTACGTCACTTTGACTAATCTCGAAGAACAGGTGTACTAGACGGCGTTATTCCTCAGGATGTTCTTCAGCGTACTTTAGCGCCTCTCGCACATCTTCTTCGGGGATGCGGAGTTCGTCAGCGGCGCGGTCAACGCTCCCGAAGTCCTCGACGGCGGTCACGACGTGCAGGACGGATATGCGGCGACCTCCCAGTCGTGGGTCCCCGGCGAGCCGGTCATCCTGAACAATGGTTATATTCTCTACGATAAGGCGAGACCTCAAAAGAGCGCCGCACTATGATTGTTGTGATTCAGTAGATTCAAAAGGACGAGCAGGTGATTCGGCCAGCACTTTACGTGATAGTATCACGTTTTCGGGACTCTAACACAATCCACGTGAGAGCGTCACGTTTCATCGGAGAAACACTTATGCGACGTATCACTAAAAAGTAACTAACCAATTGACGCCCTCCATGAAAACGATGGGATGACCCAACATCCCGGTCCGACGGTCGTCGGTTGGTCCCTCAAGACCCATGATAGCCAACGATAGCACTACTCATAAGTGTAGCGACAGGTACGAGAACAAGACGTTCATCGGTCCCGCCATCCACGGATTAACTTACTACGTCCAACTTGATGACGGAGGTGACCTTTTCAAACTTGCATCCAATACGGTACAAGACAAGAATCAGTCCGCTGGCCGTGATGCAGATGCAGACCATCCACACGCGATGTTGCGTTTCCGTCCTTCGTGGGTGGCAACCAAAGACGTTCAGCAGGCGGGACTCTTTCCGACAGGAGTCCACTATGGGAAGAGAACCCAAAACGGAGAGTGGAAGCAGAACAATGCGTACGTCTGCAATACGTACAATGATGTTCGCCGGGGAAGTGCCGGTATCGCGAATAACGCGCGGAAAGTCCGGGTCGAGATTAGCGAACGGACTGACGGGCTCGTCCACGAGGACGGAAACGAGTTCACGTGGCCGGGCGGTTGGATGACCGGCGAACACTACACGGGAACAGCCATCAAAATCCAGACCTCGTACGTGTCTAGCATCGCAGAAGCCCTCGGACTCGCCACCGAATTACTCGGGGCAACTCTGGGGGGCATTGACCGCGTTCGAAACCTGATGCAGACAGTCCTCCACGAGACAATTCGATTCGGGGGTCTTGAAGTCCATCATCGTCATCACCGAGAGACGCAAAACGCGGTGGTCGAGACGATTCGGGACTCTGCTCGCCTCGTCGCGTACAACAACGGGAATGGCAAGGAGAAGGGTGCGGTCGAACGCGGCCACTACCAAATCTACGCACTCAAGACCGACAACTTCGACTCAATTGGATTCAATACCACCGTGGAGTACGAATTTGCGGGAGAACGGCACACCTGCGAGGTGTCAGAGCATTATTTGAAGGAATATCTTCACCAACACGCCTCTACTTTCACCTCAGACAATCCTCTTGCTCATCCGAAACTCGAAGTCAAGGCGAACGGGGCGTATCCCGCACCAGCGTTTGAGGCCGTCCAAGAACATCTCGCAGAGATTCTCAACGCCCACGTTGAGTGGGCGGGTATCACGCGTGATGACCTCGTGGCTGACGAGTACTACCACCCAACCGAGCGCGAGGACATCACCACCCGAGTTCCAACGAATTACATCATCCAGTTGAAGGAGTACTTTCAGTCCGATGGCTTTGAGCGGAAACTCAATGGTATGCTGTTCCATCGGCAGACGATGGTCATCCACGATATTCTCTACTGTATCGTTCGGAAAGGGTGGAACAACCAAATCTCGTATGATGGGCTCAAGCAACTGACCGGAGCCGCGAAGGATACAATTGGCCGATATGTGTCTGAACTCGAAGAGGCGAACATTGTCTCCCGAAAACAAAGCGGAGGGATGTTCGTTCGTATCACAGACTTTGCGAAGCAAAAAGTCGGTGGGATGCTGAACAAACTACGAACTGAAGGGGAGGTTCAAGAGGACATCAAGAAGCGAAAGGCCGAACGTGAAGCAGCCCGAGAAGAAGAACCGGAAGATGGTTCTGCATCGGAGCAGACCAAATCACCTGCGACTGTCGCCGCGAGACACGCGAAGACAGATGGTGGCACCTCAATGTGGATGGTTCTGACCGAATCTCCGATGTCGGTTCAGGAACTTCCGACGCTGTGCGACGATGGCGTCCTCTCCGAGGCAGACATAGCAGTTCGCGTAGGAGGATAATTATCCCTTGTTGGCCGGGTTCGCCCGATTGCTTGGACATCTTCTATATCAAGTCTACTATATTGTGGTTCGAGCCGTGATTTTGCTCGAATTGGAGCCTTGTTGTCTCAATCTCCACCCATTTTTGGCGTGGTACCACATAACGTGATTTTGTTTTTCCACAAAATAGTGTACCATCTCAGAAGCCACGTGAACTCTAATTCTCCCGATAACTGGCAATCTCGGGACTGATTCGTCGCATTTCTCGTTCAGGGTCGGGACTGTTCCGCCGACCTCTCCTTAGACTATTGCGGCTAAGCAACTGCAGAGCAGTCGAGGTGGGCCAAGCATCTCACCTCCGTCAGAACTCGTCCACTTAGTGGGATGGCTCGTGTGCGATTCCGTTAGGCAAGCACAGTTTATTGTTGGTCTTAGCCTGCGCACAGTAGGCTCAGTGGTGGTCTTCTGTCAGAACAGGCCGTCACTCCCCGTACGCGGGTGATACTCGACAAAGCAGCCGAGCGTTGCTCACTGGATATTACTGAATGTCCTCGGCAATGTCGTTGATGACCTGCTCGATGGTATAGCCGCTGCGAGGCCGAGCGGAGTAGAAGTCGAGATTCACGGTCCGTGCATCTGCATCGATGTCATAAGTGAGAGAGTGGGCACGGTAGGGGCCGATAGTGACCCGGACCTGCCAATCTTTGCCAAGTGCGTCCGCTACAGCGGTTGCGACTTCGAATTCACCTCGGTCCAGTTGCAGGGACTCATAAAAGACGCGGGGGTGGTTGGTCAGCGTTACAGTCGTCGAGTCGTCAGTCTGACTCATACTGTTTCGCACGAAAAACACATGATATGTAGTTTACCATATTGCATCTCCACTCTCAAAGTTGCATCTGCCGCAGTGGAGGTTACTTACGGAACAAATGACAGTATTCCCAGAAATCAGGGCTAGTTAACGCACCTGACGTATGGAAGACTTCGTGGTCGGAAGGTAGTTCGTGTTCTTCCATTATCCATTCCTTGTAGTCTGCGAGATTATCTGGTCCATCGTGATTATCTGACCCTAAATGTCCAGCACCTCCGTTCAGGAAACGAAGCGGTGGGTCGCATCGCATTTCTGGGTCGCAAACGAGACAGGGTACGTATTTTCGTTTAGAAGCCATCACGCGTATGGACCGATTCATCTCTATTGACTGTTACTCCGGGTCAGGAGTCAGTATATCACAATCAACGCGGGCCAGAGCGCCGTGGCGCTTAGATATATGTTACTGCCCCGAGTTGTTGACTCTGGCGAATCGCATGACGGAGGCAACCCGCGTGACGTGGCATAATGGACTCTCCTTCGCTAACGGAGAAACATTTAAAAGTACCCCGACGCCGTATGTTGATTCCTAATCGTTATGCGGCGGGATGGGCGCTGCAGGATTTGAACCCGCGACAACTTGGTCCGAAGCCAAGCACTCTGTCCAGACTGAGCTAAGCGCCCTCGCAACGTTTTGTTTCCGGCGCCGTCGTATAAACCGCTCGATTTTCATCCGTCGCGGGTCACGCTATCACGGACCTCTCTCCTCGAGTCAGCCATCCTCGAGCGCACTCGATAATCACAGATTCCCGGACGGTGAAAATCACCACACTGGCTCTTTATCTCGTCTGTCCTCTCTCCAACTGTACTATGACGGCCGCCGAAGTACCAGTTGGACGCACTGACGACGAACAGCGCAGACCAGACATCCAGCTCGAGTTGCTCACCGACGACGAGGTGATCTGGACGGTCGTTCCGGTCGAGACGACCGGCGACGAACAGTTGACGCGGTGGCTCTCGGTCCACGCCGACATCCTCTGTGACCTTGCGGCGTGGCGATAACCCCTCGCTGCGTTCGTCCGTTCTCGGAATCGATTCCGCTCTGCTCACGGCTCGTACAGTTCGGCCACCCTGACAGACAGCCGTATCGCACCGTTTATAGCCGGCGACTGAACACTCCCGAGCATGACTGCGGGCGAGACCGTACGCGGGGGACTCGAGTTGACGCGGCCGGTGAATTCGGTCGCGGCCGGCGTACTGACGTTTATCGGCGCGTTCGTCGCCGGCGGCATTGGCGATGCGTCGTTGATGGTCGCCGCTGCGGTCGGGGCAACCGTCTTCGCGACCGCTGCGGGGATGGCTATCAACGACTACTTCGACCGGGAGATCGACCGGATCAACCAGCCCGACCGGGCGATTCCACGGGGAGCGGTCAGTCCGCGGGGCGCGCTCGCGTTCAGTGCTGTCCTCTTCGCGCTCGCGACCGCGCTTGCGGTGTTGTTACCACGACTCGCGATCGCGATCGCCGTTGTCAACCTGCTCGCGCTCGTCGCCTACACGAAACTCTTCAAGGGGCTCCCCGGCGTCGGCAACGCGGTCGTGGCCTATCTCGGCGGGAGTACCTTCTTGTTCGGAGCCGCGGCCGTCGGCGGGAACCTCGAGACTGCGTTCGTCCTGTTCCTGCTGGCGGCACTGTCGACGCTCACCCGCGAGATCGTCAAGGACGTCGAGGACCTCGAGGGGGACCGCGAGGAGGGGCTGAACACGCTTCCGATCGCGATCGGAGAGCGGCGAGCGCTACTCGTGGGGACCGGACTTCTCGTCGTCGCGGTACTCGCGAGCCCGGTGCCGTTCGTGCTCGGGGACTTCGGCGTGGCGTACCTGGGAGTCGTCGTCCCGGCGAACCTCCTCATGCTGTATGCGGCCTACGAGGGATTCGAGGATCCGACGGCGAGTCAGGAACATCTGAAGTACGGGATGTTCCTCGCAGCGATGTCGTTTATCGTCGGTCGACTCGCACTCGAGATCGAGGGACTAATGGCGATGTTGGGACTGATCTCGGTCTGATCGGACGGCTCACAGACCCGCTGGCACGACGGACTCCGCGGTCGGACCCGGTCCCAAACGTATTCGGACTGTCGTATATACGGGGCTGTGTAATCAAAAGGAATATATGCCGGTTACTGTATTCTCATACCAACGTTGGAGTGGATACGGTACCAGTTACAGTTGTCCCACAATTGAACTGGAGATGAATGTGAGTATCTGGCATGTATGACCTTGCAGATGTCCGCCCGGACACTGAGATCGACCCTGGAACGAACGTTCTCGTCGCAGGTCCCCCACTGACAGGAAAACGGCAAATCGCCCTGGACATCCTCGCCAGCGGTGCCCAGCGCGGCGACGGTACGATCATCGTCACGACGAAAGACAGCGCTGACAAGGTTCTCTCGGAGTTTACCAGTATCGTCGGCGACGTCGACGACGCGAGTGTTGGTATCGTCGACTGCGTCACCAAACAACGAGGCATCGGCTCGGTCGAGGACGACCCGCGGATCAAGTACGCCTCTTCGCCAGTCGATATGACCGGCATCGGGATCAAGCTCTCCGAGTTTCTCCAGGAATTCTACGAGGTCCGCGGACTCACGCAAAACCGGATCATGCTCCACTCCGTCTCGACGTTGTTGATGTATTCGAACCTCCAGACCGTCTTTCGGTTCCTCCACGTCTTTACCGGCCGTATCCAGAGCGCCGACGCTCTCGGGGTCTACGTTATCGACTCGACCGCCCACGACGACCAGACGATGAACACGCTCAAACAGCTGTTCGACGCCGTCATCGAGGTCGAAGAGGGTGACGGATCGGAACCGAACATTCGGACCGCCGGCTTCCCGTCTTGAATTCCACGTGGGTACCGACAGGGAGAACGCGTCTCTTCCCTTTTATCCCATCGCCTCTCTTTCTCACACCCTCGTTCTCCCGCTTACTCTTTCTCCCTCGTTCTCTCTCTCACTCGAGGAAGTAACCTCCCTCTCACTCACCCTTCACGGAGAACTCCGAGATGTTCGGACGTAGGGGCGACGGTCTCGAGTCGAGACTACCGGGAGATACCGAACGTATCGTCCGTCCAGTCGGTCGGTGAGAGATTGTACACGGAGTGATCGCGATCGAGTTCGTCGAGACGCTGACAGTCTTCGTCGGTGAGTTCCCAGTCGAACAGTGCCAGGTTTTCCCGAATGTGCTCTGGGGCGCTCGAGTGAGGGATCACCGTGACGTCGTTCTCGAGTGCCCAGCGGAGGACGACCTGAGCAGGCGTCCGATCGTACGTCTCGGCGAGCGTCTGGACGCTCGCGTCTTCGAATAGCTCCGTTCGGGCGAGCGGCGCTGCAGCGTCGACGACGACGTCCGTTTCCTGACAGTAGTCGACTAACGACGGTCGCTGTCGCCACGGGTGGAATTCGATCTGGTTGACCGCGATCGGCACGTCCGAAATGTGCTGGGCACAACTCAGCTGGTACGCGCTGAAGTTCGAGACGCCGACGGAACGGATCAGGCCCTCCTCGCGAAGAGTTGCCATCGCCGAGAGCGTCTCGCGCAGTGAGACCGCCGGGTTGGGCCAGTGGATCAGGTACAGATCCAGATAGTCGGTTCCAAGTCGTTCGAGCGAGGCTTCACACGCCTCGAGGACGGCCTCGTAGGCGAGATTCGACGGGAGTACTTTGGACGCGAGAAACAGGTCGTCGCGGTCGTATTCGGCCACCGCGTCCCCGATCGTGGCCTCGTTCCCGTACCCTTCCGCGGTGTCCAAGCGCGTGTATCCCGCCTCGACGGCGGTGTGAATCGCGTCGTCGAGCGAGCCCCCATCGAGACCGCCCGTACCGAAACCGACGATCGGCATCGTCTCACCCCCTTGTAGTGTAACAGTTGGTACGCTCACAGTCCTAAGCGAGCCGCGTCTAACCATGTAGCTGTTGATCGTCGTATTCGCCCCGAACCGCGGCTGGCGCGGTCACCGCCGATCCGTTTCGGTCGTGACGGTCACTGTTATCCCGACACGCCGTGTACGTGCGTTCATGCCAGTCGAGAGCGACGAGGCAATCCGGGACATTCTCGAACTGCAACGAATCGCCGTGATCGGCTGCTCGAGTACCCCCGGCAAGGCAGCCCACGACGTGCCGATGTACCTCCTCGAGCACGGCTACGACGTGATTCCGGTCAATCCATCCGCCGACGAGATATTCGACCGTCCGGCGACGGACTCGCTTTCCGACGTCGACGTGGACGCCGATATCGACGTCGTCTGCGTCTTCCGCCCGAGCGACGAAGTGAGCGGAATCGTCGACGAGGCGCTCGCGCGCGAGGACGTCGACGTCGTCTGGACGCAACTGGGGATCGGCGACGACGAGGCAGCCAGTCGAGCCGAGGACGCGGGAAAAACGGTCGTTCAGGATCGGTGCATGAAAGCCGAGCATCGACGGCTGGTCGCGTGAGCGGGTCGGGCGTCGCGTGGGCGTTGCGCCCGACTGCCCCGATGTGACGGCGTTCGCGCCCGCGGTCTCGGGGAGCGGGAGCAAAAGCGAGAGCGAAAGCGAGAACGAGAACTGGCGTCGACGGACGACGGAGCGTCGTCAGTGATCGGCCGATCGCCCCTTCTCTCACCCCTCCCACTCGTCGAACGACCGATAGATCCCCTTCGACAGATACCGCTCGCTCGAGTCGGGAAACACCGTGACGACGGTCTCGTAGGGCGCGTCGATCTCGCCCGATTCGATCCCCCTGGCGACGTGTTTCGCGGCGACGCTCGCCGCGGCGGCGCTCGAGGCGACGAGGTGTCCCTCCTCGCGCGCGAGTCGTCGGAGTTCGTCGTGGGCGGCCCGGTCGGAGACCGCGTAGACGTCGTCGACGAGGTCGGGTTCGAACAGTTCGTTGGTCTCGACGTTGTGGGTGCCGATCCCCTCGATCTTGTACTCGCCTTCCTCGCGGTCGTCGCCCAGAAACTCGCCGTAGAGCGAGCCTTCGGGTTCGACGCCGACGACGTAGGTCTCGTCGTCCCGTTCGAGTGCGTAGCGTGCAATTCCCATGAGCGTCCCCGCCGTCCCGCAGCCGGCGACGACGGCACCGACCTCACCGTCGAGGGCCTCGTAGATCTCCGGTCCGGTCGTCTCGTAGTGAGCCTCCGTATTCAGCGGATTCGAGAACTGCTGGGGAACGACCGCGTCGTCTAACTCCTCGGCGAGTTCGTGGGCGCGGTCGATCGCGCCGTCCATCCCGTCGTCGGTCGGCGTGTTGATGATCTCGGCACCCAGCGCCGACATCAACTGCTGTTTTTCGACGCTGAAACGCTCGGGAACGACAAAGATCGCGTCGACGCCGAGCTGTCCGGCCGCGATCGCGAACCCGATTCCCGTGTTCCCCGCGGTCGGCTCGATCACCGTCCCGCCCGGCGCTACGTCTCCGCGCTCGAGCATCCGTTCGAGCATGTACGTCCCGATACGGTCTTTGATGCTCGCCCCGGGGTTGAACGACTCGAGTTTCGCGTAGACGGCCACGCCCTGGGGCGCGTCGTGGACGCGGACCAGCGGCGTTTGCCCCACGGTCTCGAGGACGGTGTCCAGTGGTCGCTCGTGGGAGGTCATCGGGTAGGCAAATGTTGCCCCGACTGTTAGCTCTTTTGTCGAAACCGTTCCGGTCGCCGCTCGCTCGAGACGTTCTATTCGGTTTCAGTCGCCGTCACGTCGTCGTTTGCGGCGTCCGGCGTCGGTTCAGCGGTATTGGTACTGCTCTCCGCGGCGTCTCCCTCGCTCTCAGTTTCGTCGGCTTCGGCCTCGTCGATCGCCGCGTCGGCGAGGATTTGCTCGCCGTCGATGCCGTGTTCGTCCGCGATCGCGAGCAACAGTTCCCGCTGGTCTGCGAGCTGGTGGTCGATCTTGTTGACCGTCTGGTGGGTATCGTCGACTTCCTCCTCGAGGCTGACGATCCGTTGTTGAAGCTCCTGCACCTGTTTGTACATCTGTTCGGCGCGATCGGAAACCATCTGAATTTTCTTGGCCGTACTGCCGAGTCCCATGTGTGCGGGATGGTCCCTCCAGCTAATTGTGTCTTTCTCCTCGCCGGTGGAATAATCGGCTCGTCGCGGCGTCTCGAGGGAGACTGGAACGCACCGCCCGGCTCACGGCGGGACCGTCGGTCTTATACAATCGCGCTTCGACGCCACGACTATGCGCGTCGAGCAGCGTCCACCGACTGCCGGTATCGCCGCCTGTGTCCTGTACCTTCTCGCCGTGTTCGCACCCTACGTCGCCCTCTCCGAGACGGAACTGTCGGGCTTCGGCGTCTACTACAACGACTACGGGATCGCCGGTCCGCAGTTCCTCTCGTTGCTCGCGGTCGTCGCCATCGTCCTCTTCGCCGCCGGTCGCGAACTGCGAACCCAGCCGGACTACGTCGCCGGGTTGACGCTCGTCCTCGGGTTCGTCCTCACGCTGTTCGTCCTCCTCTGGGCGGTCAGCGTCCCCGAGGACGTCGTCGCCAGTATCGGTGAAGCGGTCTGGCTCGAGTACCACCGCTGGGCCGTCCTCGCGCTGTCGGCCGCCGTCGTCGCCTGTTCAGTGTGGTACGCTCGAGCGCTCTCGCTGCTGTAGTTCGTACGGAGGTCTTTCTCCCGGGTTCGCACTCGACACCGACACCTACGACGCCGCTCGCCGACGCTCTCGCGCCGCGAGTTCGACGACGGTCTGACACACGCCGAGGACGACCGGACCGAAGAACAGCCCCATGACGCCGAACAGTGCGACACCGCCGAAGATACCGACGATCACCGTTCCCACCGAGAGGTGTGCCTCTCGACCGACGGTGAGCGGGCGCAGATAGTTGTCCGAGAGGCTCACGACGAGAACCCCGTAGACGAACAGGAGCACGCCAGCGAGCGGCCGTCCCGAGAGGACGAGAAAGACCGCTACCGGCGCCCAGACGATCGAGGCGCCGATCAACGGCAACAGCGCGAGCACGAAGGTCAGGACCCCGAGAAACGCCACGCCCGGAACGCCGAGGACGAGCAAGCCGACCGCCGTCAGGATCGCTTGCACGCCCGCAACGACCACGTTTCCCACGACCGTCGCCCACATGAGCCGGTCGATCCGCTCGAGTAACTCGTCTTCGACCGGCGTCCGCAACGGCGATACCGACCGGAGCCACCGAACCAGTCGACCGCCGTCTTTCAGCACCGAAAAGAGCACGAACAGGAAGACGGTGACGCCGATCACCACCCCCGGTACGCCCTCGAGAAGTCTGATCGCATCGTCCGTGAGCCCGCGGAGCCCGGTCCCGATCGGACCCTGATAGGTCTCG
The DNA here is from genome assembly GCF_017357405.1 of Halomontanus rarus. Lineage (GTDB taxonomy): Archaea > Halobacteriota > Halobacteria > Halobacteriales > Natrialbaceae > Halomontanus > Halomontanus rarus. Next base: position 84,494 of record NZ_CP071597.1, read on the forward strand.
TAAAGGTGCTCAAGATCCACCGCGAGTCCAGTCGCCTCGAGTCTCGCCTCGAGATCCGCGACGCCGAGCTCGCCGGCGACGATCTCGTCTGCGAACGTGAGGCCTTCCTGGAGGGCGACGAGCACGAGTGCGATCAGCGGGAGGAGCACGACGACGGTCGTCAGGAAAATGAGCACCGACGCGGAGATCGTGGGCCCGAACCGCGGCTCGAGTCGCCGCTGGAACGGGCGGAGAACGTAGGCGATGACGAGTGCCAGCAGGATGTAGGGGAGGTACGGCAGGACGATCAGGAGCGAGAGCGTCCCGACGAGAACGACCAGTATCTCGAGCGCGAGTCGGTTGTAGTCGTCGTCGGTGGGACCGGACCGGGGTGGTCTCCGGAAGCCGGGAGGTGCGGTCGCTGTCGCAGTTGGACTGTCAGAATCGCGACCAGCTCCGGACTCGGTGTCGGTGTTGGCCTTCGTCTCGACCTCGGCTTCGATATCTGTCTCGTCGTCTTCACTCCTCGCGTCGTCTCGACACTCGTTTCCGTCACTCGGTTCCGGATCAGCCCCGTCGGCCCCGTCGTCCCCGGTTCGATCTTCGTTTCCCCCTCCCGGTCCGGAACTTGGGCGAGCGACCATACCGCACACACGTCGGCGAGCCCTATTATGATCGGTCCGGTTCGGACGACCGACGCCTCGAGTCACTCCTCGCCGATCGCGTAGAGACCGCCGCTGGGGCTCCCGACGAAGAGCGCGCCGTCGGCGATCGCGGGAATCGAGGTCACTTCCTCGGTGACCTCCCCCTGCCACGGACGGTCGGAATCGAACTCGAACTCCCCGTCCCATCGCGGTTCGCCGCCGTCGACGTCGAGCGCGTAGACGCCCTCGAGCGTGCGGACGTAGGCGGTGTCGCCGCCGACGGACACCGCGCCACCGCGGTCGTCCGTTTCGAACGTCCATCGCTCCTCGCCCGTCTCGGTGTCGACGGCGAGAATGCGGGTTCCCTGCGAGGTCCCCGACAGCAGTCCCGCATAGAGCGTCCCGTCGGCGACGACGGGTGTCTGCGTCGGCACCGACGCGTCGGTGCGCCACTGCACGTCTCCCGTTTCGGCCTCGAGTGCGACGAGTCCATCCTCACCGCGACCGGAGACGAGGTAGACCGTTCCGTCCGCGACTGCGGGTGCGACCCACGTCCTCGACGGCTCGTCGTCCGGACTGTACCGCCACTGCACGTCACCCGTCGCCGCCTCGAGGGCGTACGCCTCGCTACTGGTGCCCACGTAGACCGTTCCGTCGACGAGGGCCGGGGCACCCCACGCGTGGCCTTCGTGATAGTGAATCCACTGCTGGTCGCCTGTCTCGGCGTCGAGCGCGTAGGTGCCGTCCCACGTCACCACGTAGACGGTTCCGTCGACGACCGTCGGAGACACGCTTCCCTGGCCGCCCACGTCGGCCGTCCACAGTTCCGTTCCGTCGGTGTCGATCGCGTACACGCGGTGGTCGATGTCTTCCGATTCGACGTCGTCTTCGGAGCCGTCGGCGGTCGGACCGGCAGCGTAGACGACCCCGTCGGTGACGGCCGGCGTCCCGGAAACCCACTTGGCGACGTCGAAAGACCACTGCGTCTCGCCCGTCTCGGCGTCGATCGATAGGAGCCGACCGCCCTCGTCGCTGTCGTCTCCGGAGCGACGGTTACCGACGTACACCACACCGTCGGCGACGGCCGGCGTCGTCAGAACTGGACCCGTCTCGGCGTTCCAACGCTCGGTCGCCGTACCGGGCCCTGCCCCGGTCGTCGCTCCGGTGTTCCCGACGTCACCCGCAAAGGTCGGCCAGTCGGTGCTCGAACTCGTACCGGCGGCGAGGATTCCGCCGAACTCCCCGAGACATCCCGAGAGGAGTGCGCTTCCTCCGACTGCCGCCACACTCGCGCGAAGGTAATTCCGTCGTCCGATGCCGCCAGTCCTCGCAGGAGTCTCGCCGTTCATGACATTTGGAGGTTTGCAGACCATATTAATAAATCTTCTCCAAAAAATAAGCCCATAATATCTCAGAGCGAGAATTATGGCCCAGGTATTTTGATATTGTACGTTTTCGTCTACTATGTGTCGATCGGTTCGATCCGGACCACCGAACCGGTCTACGCGTTCGGTCGACGACTCGACACTCCGAGATTGCGTCACTGTCACCGTCCGTATGACCGACGGTGCGTCGCTCGAGCGCACTCGAAAGTATTTCCGCCGTCCATGCGAACGGCTCGTCAATGAGTGATCGCGGCCCCGGTGATCGATCGATGGTGGACATCCTCGAGTTCCTCGCGAGACTGGTCGCGGTCTTCTCGGTCTTCGCGATCGCCGGATCGCTGCTCGGGACGGGCGTCCCCGATACGCGTGCGCTGTTCGCCCTCTGTGTGAGTCTCGTGGTCGTCGTCGGAATCGGGTTCGTCCGGGACCGTCAGTGATCGCGGAGGGATTCGAGCGGCCGCCGTCGGTCTCTGGCGTCGAGGCGAAAGGCCCTTAAGCAAGAGGCGACTACTCCGAAGTGGACTAGGTCGGGCAGTTAGGCCCTGCTCACAACCCGCACTATGGTCTTCAGCGGGGACCAAAGCCCGTGGGCGTCCGGTCAGACCGACCGGGGCCCCGGAAGCCAACAGAGAAACCTCGTCCGTCGGGGACAGCGGGCCACGCTGGCCGTCCGCAGGGACGTCCCATCGTGGCTAATCGGCGACAGCCCATCAGGCGCGGAAGCGAGCAGTGGACCGCCGGACACCTGTCGCTCGACGGGTTGCGGGGTGGAGGACGCGACCGGGATTCCCCCGGCCGGAACGCCGGGCAACCTCGGGGTCCGCATTCATATCGTATTTCCCGCCCGTGAGCGGATAGTCACGCCTCTATTGGGGCGAGTTCGGCGTTCGCGACGGTGAATACCGCGTCTACAGAGCCGTGAGCAACAGCCACGACAGCCTTCCCACTGCGGTTCGAGACGATACCGGTTCTTTCCGAGGGGGCGGGACGACTCGAGTACACCGCTCACGAATTACGGACCGTCGGACGGTCACCGTACGGGTGACCCGCGTGAACGCGTCGAGCGAGAAAAAGCGCTACTCGGCCGGTTCACCGATCCGCTGTGAACTATCGAGCGCCAGCCCGCCCTCGAGCGTTCGAACCGGATAGGGGATGTCGATCCCCGCCTCGTCGAATCGGTTTTTGACGTTCGTGACGTACTCGCCGCGAACGCGGACGAAGTCGGACCTCGAAGGGTTGGCGATCCAGATTCGCGACTGGAGGCCGACGTCGGAGTCGCCGAGTTCGGTCAATCGAACCGAAGGTGCGGGGGCGTCCATGATCTCGGGGTGGTTCTCGGCTTCCTCGACGATGATGTCCGTCGCCTCCTGGATGTCGTCGTCGTAGCCGATGCCGAAGTCGAACTTGAGTCGGAGTCGGTCGCCGTCGACCGGATTCTTGATGACGTCCTCCGTCAGCGCCGAGTTCGGGACCGTCAGGAGTTCGTTGTCGAACGTTCGGACCCTCGTCACGCGAAGACTGATGTCCTCGACGACGCCCGAGTACGTTCCGTCGTCCCACTCGATCCAGTCGCCGATACGGAACGGTTTGTCGGTGTAGATGAAGATCCCGGCCACGAAGTTCGAGATGACGTTCTGCATCGCGAATCCGATCGCGAGCGCACCGGCCGCGGCGATGCCGGCCATCGAGACGAGGAAGTTGCCGTAATCGGCGAAGCCGAACGCGACTGCGATCGCGACGAACAACACCGCGAGTCGTGCCCCGAGTAAGAGGGGCGTCTGGGCGTGTTCGTCGAGATCTCGACGGTCGAACGCTCGTCTGACCAGCGGGACGAAAAACAGCCGGCCGAGCAGGTAGAGAGCGAGGAAGGCGACGACGAACTTGATGCCGCCCTCGAGCGCGCCTGCGGTCGCGGGATCGACGAACTCCGTGAGTTCGGTTCCGATCGGACCCAGATCGGTGCCGGTGGCTTCGTCGGTGTCGGTCGCCTGCAGGAACGGAATCATCGATGCAGAACTGCCGTGTGTCCGCGCGTGTCGATCAGATCGGCGTTCACCCGGTCGGCGAGATCGGCCGCCTTCTCTTCGGTCGAGCTTCCGGCCCTCGCCGCCCGGAGAAATTTGACTTTGATCAGATTCGACGCTGCCAACTGGTCGTTCAGTTCGTCGACGACCGCTTCGACCCCGCTCTTGCCGACCCAAACGGTGACGTCGAGATCGTGTGCACGGCGCTTCAGTTCCTGTTCGTCCATATCCCTGCTTATCCACGCGAACGGTTTGAATGTTCGCGAACTGGAACCGACTGTCGGCAGGTTGCCACGCGGGGAACGGCGGACCCAGCGACCCGTGCTGGGAGAACCTAGTCAGTACACGCACCTCAGGAGTCGTCGTAGGGATACCGCGCCTGATGACCACAGTCGCACGTGATCACCACGTGGCCGTCCCGGAGCCGAACCCGAGCGTTCGTTCCCGGTCGCAGGTACGAATCGCAGGAATCACAGGTGAACCGCTTGAAGGCCCGTGGGAGCGAGAGCCGGTTTCGTTCGGCGATTCGCCGAGCCAGCCGTACGTAAGTGCGCGCACGTTCGGTCTCTCCATCCGTCGCCGCCGCTCGAGCGAGGGTGTGGAGTCGATCGATTCGCTCTTCGGCGACGCTCATGGCGGTACCTTACGGGTCTCGCCCCATTGGTGTTGCGTTCCGTTCCGTTGCGTCGCGTCCGATACCATTTCGATTCGTGTCGGCTTCGCTTCCCGGTAGATTCCCTCCCAGTCCCACTTCGACGCGTTCGATGCAATACATATTGGTTATCATACGTGTTTCGGTCCGAAATTTCGAGATGCGCTCGCGGGGGATCCGCGATACGTTCGGACCGTGAATGCACACCGAAAATAGTCGGGAGACCGCGTCTCGAGGACGGTAGTGGTCGCTCGACTGAAACGTCTGGTCGGTTCTCGCTCGGGCGTACTGATCGTCGCTGGTCGCACTACTGTCGAGCGGTTGAGTGTGCGTTGTGTCTCGGTGACGACGAACGCAGAGCGGCGTGAGGACGAGAGCGATCGACCGCGAAAAAACGCTTTCCAGACACCTACGTTACAGTTTGTTTCACAATCTATTATAACGCGTGGGAACTAGCCCCGACAACTGAATGGACTCACACCCTGGCGACACCGAGGGCCGCATCGACCGCCGGACCGTGCTCGCGGGCCTCGCCGCCGGCGGGATGACCGCGACGAGCGGCTGCGTTCGGCAGGTTCGAAGCGTCGTCAACAGGGACGGGGCCGAACAGCTCTCGCTGACGATTACGACCGTCCCCTCCGACGCAGACCGCGAGTCGATCAGAATCGCACGGATTCTCCGCGATAACCTCGAGGCGGTCGGTATCGACGTCACGCTCGACATGCTCGCCATCGAGGAGTTCTATCGAGAGACGCTTGTCAACCACAACTTCGACTGTTACGTCGGCCCCTACCACGGAGACATGGACCCGGAAATCCTCTACGAACTGCTTTACTCTTCGTTCGCCGACGAACCGGGCTGGCAGAACCCCTTCGGGGTCACCAGTTTAACGTTCGACGACCGTCTCGAGAAACTCCACGAATCACCCGACGAGGGCCGGCCCGAGCACGTTGCGGCCGTCCTCGACGTACTGGCCGACGAACACCCGTTCGTCCCGCTGTGTGTTCCCGAGGAGCTACGCGTCGTTCGACAGGATCGCTTCGACGGCTGGAACGACTATCACCTCGCGACACGACTCGGCTATCTCGACGTCGAACCGCTCGCAGTCGACGGTTCCGACCCACCCGACGAGCTCCGCGGGGTCGTCACGGATCCGCGACTGACCGTCAACCTGAATCCCCTCTGCGTCGAGTATCGGAACCGGGGCACGTACGTGGACCTTCTCTACGACTCGCTGGGGACGGCCGACAGTGACAGTGATAGAAACGAAGACGAAAGCTGGAGCGGAGACATCTATCCGTGGCTCGCCGAATCCTGGGAGTGGGAGGACGGGGACGACGGAGCCGGCAGCGACACCGGCGACACGACCGACGTGACGGTGACGCTCCGTCCGGAGACGTCCTTCCACGACGGCGAGGCGCTCACGGCCGACGACGTCGCGTTCACCTATCGATTTATCGAAGACACCTCGCTCGGCGAAGGGCCGGTCGCCGCGCCGTCGCCGCGCTACCGCGGGAAGGCGGCGGCGGTCGAATCGGTCGAGGTGCTCGACGATCGCACACTGGTGCTATCGGTCGAAACCGGCCGCAAGGCCGCTAAACGGGCGTTTACCGTCCCGGTCCTTCCGAAACACATCTGGTCGGATCGAACGGACGAAGCGGACGTGTTCGGCTTCGCCCGACGGCCGGGAGCGACCGACGCCGTCGTCCTCGACAACGTCCCACCGATCGGTAGCGGCCCCTACCGGTTCGCCGACAGCTCCGAACGCGAACGACTCCACCTAGAGCGGTTCGACGACCACTTCTCGCTCGCCGTCGACGGCCTGCCCGAGCCGACCGTCGAGCGATTCACGACCCGCGTCGCGCCGCGGAGCGCGTCGGCGATCGAACTCGTCGAGGACAACGACGCCGACGTCACCGTCTCGCCGCTCGAGTCGTACGCGGTCGAGATGGTCTCCGAGACGGAGTCGGTTCGACTCCACCGCTCGCCCTCCCAGACGTTCTATCACGTCGGATTCAACCTCCGTCGGGCGCCGTTTACCAACCCGTACTTCCGGCAGGTGTTCGCTCGGTTGCTCGACAAAGCGCATCTCGTCGAGGAGGTCTTCGAAGGCTACGCGAGACCGGTGGCGACGCCGCTGGCCGACGACGAGACGTGGGTTCCCGAGGACCGTCGATGGGGCGGAAACGGGGGCGGCGATCCGTCGGCGCCGTTCATCGGCTCGGACGGAACGGTCGACGTCACACGGGCTCGAGAAGCCTTCGAAGAAGCGGGGTATCGATACGACGATCGAGGCTCCCTACTGGTGGTTCGCTGATGTTCATCCAGGTACTTCTGGAAGTGATCGCCGTCGTGGCACTCATGCTCGTGGTCGCGACGGGAGCGGTCGTCGGTCGGAGGCGAATTCGCCGGACGGTCGCCGAGTACCGGTTACGGTTGCGGGCAGTTGCACCCGTCTTCGTCATCCTCGCGACGGTGTCGATGTTCAACGGCGTCGCCAGGCAAGTCGTCCCCGATATCTCCTGGATGATCGGCTGGAACCTCACGTGGGAGATCTACGACCTCGAGGGAGAGTTCATCCTCTGGTTGCAGTCGTTCGCGACACCGCCAGTGACGGCGTACTTCTCGTTTGTCTACATCTACGGCTACGTCTTCGTCCTGGTGTTCCCCGTCGTCGCGTACTTCGCGCTCCCGGACACGCGACCGTTGCGAGAGCTGTTGAGCGCGTACACGCTCAACTACGTGCTGGGGCTGGGCTGTTACGTCCTGGTTATCGCTTACGGTCCGCGGAACATCATGCCGGAGCTTGTCGAGGCGCTGATGTACGACACGTATCCACGATTCCAGCACCTGACCAGGCAGGTCAACCGGAATACGAACGTCTTCCCGTCGTTGCACACCTCGCTGTCGGTCACCGTCGCCGTGCTCGCCTACCGAACGCGGGACGCTTACCCGCGGTGGTTCCCGATCGCTCTCGTTCTGGCGGTCAGCGTCGCGCTTTCGACGATGTATCTGGGGATCCACTGGGCGATCGACGTCGTCGCCGGCGTCGGTCTCGCGTTCATCTCCGTCACCCTGTCGACGCGACTCGTCGGCCGCTGGTCGCTCGCCGACGTTCGATCTCACGCCTCGAAGACCAGACGAATCGTAACGCGCGGGGACTAACGAAATCACTTAACCGACCGAGTCGAATCTCGAGGTACGATGGCTCCCCAGGTCGCCGCGTTCACCGACACGTACCTTCCGACGGTGAACGGCGTGACCTACACGATCCAGAGTTGGCGCGACCGCTGGCAGCAACTGGGGCGACGAATGGACGTCGTCTTTCCGGAAACCCGCGATTACGAGGCCACGGCGACCGAACACCCGGTTCGAAGCGTTCCGTTCCCCCTCTACGACGGCTATCGTCTGGGAGTCCCGCGGATTCCGATCGGGATCACCGACGTCGACGTCGTCCACGCGCACACCCCCTTCGCCGTCGGCCTCGCCGCACTGCGGCTCAAACGCCGCGCGAACGTCCCGCTCGTCGCCTCCTATCACACGCCCAGCGGCGAGTACGCGCCGTATCTCGCCCCCTCGAGACACCTCACGAGTAGTCTTCGGTCGATCACCGAGGCCTACGAACGCTGGTTCTACGACCGGGCGGATCTCGTGCTCGCGCCGTCGGTCACGACGCGCCAGCACGTCCTCGACACCATCGGCGTCTCCACGCCGGTCCGGGCCGTCTCCAACGGCGTCGACGTCGACTTCTTCCGGCCCGTCGACGCCTCCGGCTTCCGTCGTCGCTACGATCTCGGTCTCGAAGGCGACCGAACGCTCGTCGGCTATACCGGTCGCCACGGCTACGAGAAGGAACTTCCCGACCTGCTCGCGGCCGTCGACGGGCTCGAGGACGAACTCGAGGGGACGGGAGACACCACTGAAACCGTCACAGTGGTCTTCGGTGGCGACGGCCCCGCTCGAGCCGATCTCGAGGAACAGGCCAGAACGATCGACGCCGACGTCCGCTTCCTCGGGTTTCTCGACCGCGAGGAGTTACCCGCCTTCTACTCGGCGCTCGACGTCTTCGCGTTCCCGAGTCCCGTCGAGACCCAGGGACTGGTCGCCCTCGAAGCCAACGCCTGTGGCACGCCGGTCGTCGGCGTCGACGGGGGCGCGCTCTCGGAGACCGTCGTCGACGACGTGACCGGCTACCACTACCGCGAGGGGGACGTCGCCGACTTCCGCCGATCGATCGTCGCCGCCCTCGCCGAGCGCTCGCGACTCGAGGCGGGCTGTCTCGAACGCCGCTCCGAGGTCGATATCGCGACCGTCATCGAGCAGTTGCGAGAGATCTACGAGGGGCTCTAGCGAGAGCGGCCACCGTGCTGTGAACGATAGGCGAAATCTGGAATGTGAAGGCAGAAACGAGATTGATCGATTTCGAATTCGAGCCGTGAACTCGAGACGAGCGTTCAGTCGTCCTCGAGCGCGTCGGCGATGCGCTGGAGCTGTCGGGTGACGTCGCGGACTTCGTCCCGGAGCTGTCGAACTTCCCGGGTGAGTTCCTCGTTACCGGCCTCCTGACCGCCGGCACCCGGGCCGCCCGCACCTGGACCGCCGGGGCCGCCGCCCATCATGCCGCCCATCATCTGTGCGAATGGGTTACCGCCGCCCATGCCGCCGGGACCGCCACCACCGAACGGGTCGTCCGGCCGCTCGCCTTCCTCGCCCTCTTCGGCGCGCTTTTCACGGATTTCCTCGACGCGCTCGCGGAACGACTTCTCCTCGCCGTCGTCGCTCCCGTTCGCGTCAGCGTCGGCGTCGGTATCGTTGTCGTCTGCCATACCTCGCGGTTCTCCGCCGCGTCGGAAAAGGATTGCCATGTCGGGAATGTCGGCCCGTCGAATCCGCTATTCGAAGGCGCCGAGCGAGGACTGCAGACGCCGGTTCGAGCCGCCGGATTCGTCGTCGACCGCGAGTTCGTACCCCACCAGATCGCGCATGTCGACGCCGTAGTTCGTCCCGCCGCGCTCGAGAACGAGCAGCCGCCCTTTCACGCCCACGACTGTCCCCGACGCCACGGTCTCCACGACGGGCTGGGTGTCGAGCTCGAGGCCGTAGTCGAACGAGAACGCCTCGTGGACGTCGAACTCGGCGAGCAACGCCTCCCACGCCGGTTCCGCGACGTCGGGCGTGAGACTCTCGAGTTTCGCGGCGGTGCGAACGCGGTCGGTGAGCCCCCGCTGGCTCGCGATCTTGGCCTCGAGTTCGCGGGCGATGCGGCCGTTCGAGACGGTGTGGATGTGAGCGCCCCGGTCGGCACCCTGTTCGCGAAGCCGGGTCTCGAGGCGCCAGCGTTTGGTGACGCCGACTTTGAACGTGTCGGGGGCGAACGCCGCGAGGTAGACCGCGTGTTCCTCGTGGCAGTCCATCTCGTCTTTCAGGCAGGTGCCGGTACAGCGCGCGCAGACCCATGTGCTCGTGTGGTACTCGCAGTAGGGTGTGGCGGGTCGGTCGCACGGGTGGTGTGTCTCGCCGTCGATGGTACCCGCACAGTGGCGAGCGCCGAGCGTGTAGGAGAGTCGGTCGCCGGGCTCGAGCGGCCGTCGTCGGACTCCGGTCTCGAGCGCTCGGGCGCGTTCGTCGCTGCCGTCGCCACTTCCCGACCCGTTCTCGTCTGCGACTCCGCCTTCGTTTTCCCGGTCGCCTTCGCTCAAGAGCAACGCGGGCCCCCTCGCGCTCGGTTCGTAGCCGACGATTTGCACGCCAGTAACTACGGACGATGGCGGTGATAGATGTGCTGTTTTCGGGCACCGTCACGCACCTCCCGGCGTCGGTCTCCCCGATCCGTCGCGAAAACCGTTTTCCCCGTCGCCCGAGAACGGCCGGTATGACACTCGAGGGTGCGCTCGACGTTTCGGTGTCCGACGACGGTCGCGATGTCCGGCTGGCGTTTACCGTCCACAACGCCGGGTCCGGGACGGCGGAGTTGCGGTTTTCGGACGCCTGCAGGGCGGACTTCGCCGTCCTCGATGAGGGCCGCGAGGTCTGGCGGTTCACCGACGGACGCGTATTTGCACAGCTGATCGGCGAGGAGTCGATCCCGCCGGGCGAGTCGGTGACCTACGACGGGACGTGGGACGATCCACGGGACGGCGAGTTCGCGGCCGTCGCGGAGCTGTGTGCACAAAACGTGACGTGTGAGGCGCGCGCCGATTTCTCGGTCTGAGTTTTCGCGCGGGCCCTAAATTCGGACGACTACTGGTCCCTGTCCTCGAGCGCGTCGACCAGGTCGGCGGCGGCCCGTCGAACCGACTCGTCGCTCGAGAGCGACGGTTCCCAGCCCAGCGCGGCCAACTTCTCGATGGAGAGGCGCATCTTCGGAACGTCGCCGGTCCAGCCGCGGTCGCCGCCGGTGTGTTCGTAGTCGGGGTCGAGTCCCATCTCCTCGCTGACGATGTCGGCGATCCGGTCGACGGAGGTCGTCGTTCGGGTGCCGAGGTTGTAGGTGTGCATCGACGTGTGCTCTGGCGCGTGTTCCATGACGTGCTGGATCGCTTCGGCGCACTCGGTGACGTGCATGTAGGACTTCTCCTGGCGACCGTCGCCGAGGATGGTGAGCGTCTCGGGATCGGCCTCGAGTTTCTCGACGAAGTCGGGGACGACGCCGGCACCGAAGCGCTGGCCGACGACGTTGGCGAAGCGGAAGTTCCAGACGGTGAAGTCGTGGGAGTGGGCGTACACCGAGAGCAGCGACTCCTCGGAGAGCTTCGCCGCACCGTAGATGCTGATCGGCTCGAGGGGCGCGAAGTCCTCGGGGGTCGGTCGCGGGGCCTCTCCGTAGACCGTCGAAGAGGAGGTGAAGGCGATGTTCCGGACGCCGACCTCGTCCATGCGCTCTACGATGTCGTAGGTCATCTCGCCGTTGGTCTCGAACTGCGCGCGCGGGTCGTCGGAGTCGACGTACTTGTCCGCGGCCGCGCAGTGGATGACGGCGTCGAGATCGGCCGTGATGACCTCGTCGACGGTCTCGGGGTCGGTGAGGTCGCCCTCGTAGAATTCGGCGGCGTCGGGGATCGAGTCGCGAATCCCGTTCGAGAGGTCGTCGACGACGACGACGTCGTTGTCGACGGTGAGTTGTTCGGCGAGCTCCGAGCCGACGAGACCAGCGCCGCCCGTCACGAGGAGACGACTGTCTGTTAGTTTCATGCTACTACTGTCCGGAGAGTACGGTTTGTGTGTTCCGGTTTGCAGAGCGCTCGCCGCGGTCGGGTTTCAACCAGGGGAGTTAGCTCGGCTTGGATCGGATCGAGTTGGCTTTGTTTGGACGAAGTCGGCTCGAGTGCGACGACGGTGCGAGGTGTGGCGACGGATGAGAATATCGAACGACCGCAGAACAGGTTCTTCCGACCGCAACATACTGTCTCACATCGAACGCAGCCGTTCGAATCGGAGCGAACGGCAATTCAATAGGACGCCTGGAGCGGGCTGATCTCCAGCACGGGTCGCCGGGGGTCGTCGACAGTCCCGTCGCACCACTCGGCATCGACGTCTAGATGACCGATGTCGGAGATCGTCTCGTCGTCGCGATCGTACGCGACGAGGCCGGCATCCTCCAGTTTCGGAAGGTGCTGGTGGTAGAGTTTCGTCGCGAGTTGATCGGCCGCCTCGCTTTCGTTCTCGGTCTCGAGACCCATCGCCCGTTCGCGGGCGATCACCGCCGTCGCGAGTTCCTCCCGCGTGATCGGTGTCTCACTCTCGCGCCCGTCCAGCAGTGAGAGAGCGAGTCGCCGGCGTCGGTGAGCCAGTGCCGAGAACAGTCGGTCCCGTGACTCGTCGAACGACTTCAGGTGTGGCGCCACGATCGGGTCCTCTATCATCTCGCGCTCCCCGCCGGCGACCGTGCCCGCGTCGCGATTCCAGGTGACGAACCCCGAATCCGCGAGTTGGGGGAGGTGCGTGTGGTTGAGCTCGACGAGGATGGACCGCACGTCGTGCTCCGAGACGTCCTCGAGCGCGACATTCGATTCCGCGGCGCCGATTCGTGTCGCGAGCTCGGTATCGGAAACGGGTGACGAACGGTCGTCGAGGAAGGCGAGAATTCGTCGCCGTCGGTGGTGAGCCAAACAGGTGTAAATCTCGTCTTTCCGCATCTCGTTCGTGGTGCCAGTACGCTGGGTCATCGTAATACGGACTTACGAGAGGAGGGTCAAAGGGGTACTCCCAAAACAGTTTGAAACCGTTGTGAGCGTATGAGAGTCCGGAATTCGACTACGTTTTCGGTAGTTACTCCTTTCTCGATGAAACCTCGAGTTTCCGCCGGTCGATCGCCGGCAACCGTCGAACCATCGCCGCGGTTCCGTAACGGCTGACGGCTCGAAAGGCATTCGAGATCGGCGACGAGCACGAAACAACGAACTGAGATCCGACCGCTGTCGTTCTCCGTCTCGTGTCGCAGACGAACGTCTCTGTCGACAGGGACGTTGACGAAGCGCAGAGGGCGAGAATCCTCCGTTCTAGCAGGGTTCGTCTGCCACGGTTACAGAAATAACGTCCGGGCGACCGCCGTGCGATCGGTGTGAATAGTTTCGGTCGTCGCTGTCGGTTCCGGTAGTGGGTATTCGAGGTGCTGCCGAAACGAAACCTCCTAACCGGCGTCGCCCGCAGCAAGAGGTATGAACGACGAACCAGCGGTCACCGTCCTCCGGCTCGGCCATCGCCCCGGTCGAGACGAACGGATGACGACCCACGTCGGACTTACGGCTCGAGCGCTCGGTGCCGACCGGGTCATTTTCCCGGACAACGCCGGTCAGTCGCTCGAGACCGTCGCGGACATCACGGATCGTTTCGGCGGCCCGTTCGACGTGGACCGTACCGACTCCCCCCGCGGGATCATTCGGAACTGGGAGGGGCGCGTCGTCCACCTGACGATGTACGGCGAGCGGGTGCAGGACGTCCAAGAGGAGGTGCGGACGGCCCACCGCGACGGAAAGCCGATTCTCGTCGTCGTCGGTGCGGAGAAAGTCCCCTTCGACGTCTACGAGGCCGCCGACTGGAACGTCGGCGTGACGAACCAACCGCACTCGGAGGTCGCCGGACTCGCCGTGTTTTTAGACCGGCTGTTCGAGGGCCGAGAACTCGAGCGCGAGTGGGCGGATGCGGATCGACGGGTCGTGCCGAAGGAGACGGGGAAGCGAGTGGTTTCGGCGGAGTCGGAGGCGGGGTCGGAGGCAGATTCGGAATCGGAGACGGAGTAGAATCACGAATCACGGTCGGGTCAGAGTTCCCGACGTGACGACCGCCTCACCGAAAACCGGCTTACTCCGAGGGCCTGAACAACCGGAACGGCCTGAGGAGACGGCTTCCGACGTTCCGAACGATGCCACGAACGAACGCGACGCCGCCGAGTTCGCTTTCGTCGACAACGTAACCGTTTCCGACGCGCTCGACGGTTCCGTTATCGTGTGTGATCTCGAGGACGTCCTCGAGTTCGTCGTCGGTAAGTCCGGTCCGCTCTCGCAGTTCGGCGGCCGACAGCGGACGGGAGGCCTCCTGGAGTGCCTCGATGACCCACTGGCTGTGACCCATGAGCGTGTACATCTCGGCTTCGGTGATGTCGTCTGCGTCTTCGCCCTCGTCCGTCCCCGTCTCCACCGCCGTTGGCTCACCGTTACCGGTGCGAGACTCGTAGACCGTATCGAGGACGAGCCAGCACCCGACGGCGAGCGCGCCGGTACCGATCCAGATCGACCCCTCGAAGACGACTGCACCGGCGCCGAGGGCGGCGACGACCGATCCCAGGAGCAGGCCCGCCGTGGTGTCGTCGATATCGGCGGCTTCGAGCACCCATTTGAACAGCGGAACGGCTAGCAGGGCACCGAAAACCGAGGTCATCGATTCGAGGGCTCCGTCGGTAGTGAGGTAGAGGGCGGCGAGGAGAACGACGAGCGCACCGAGCTCGGTGGTATCGGTCCGCTCTCGGAGCGAGGCGATCCGCGATCCTGTCATGTGGGCTACTATACTACGAACGATATTGAACGTACTGGTGGGTGGCCGTAATCGAGAGGCCGGCCGAATCACCGCGACGGCCCGAACAACCGAAACGGTCTGAGGACCCGACCGCCGACACCGGAGACTATCTCACGGACGATCGTCATCGTCCGCCGCTCGCGTTCGTCGACCACGTATCCGGTGCCGATGCGTTCGACGGTCCCGTTTTCCCGAACGAGCTCGAGTGTCGCCTCGAGTTCGTCGACGGGGAGTGCCGTCCGCTCCTGCAGCTCCTCCGCGGTGAGCGGCCGGGACGCGGTCTCGAGTGCGTCGACGACGGCTCGACTGCGGCTGGCTCGCGTAAGCGCAGTTCTCGCGGACCAGCCCTTGACTGCCGTGTGTTCGTCGCGCTCGCGGACCCGTGACGCGTAAACCGCGTCGAGGACGATCCAGCCACCGGTCGCGGCGGCCACGGGAGCGAGCCAGCTGTGTGCCGGAAAGACCGTGAAAACCGCTATCGTGGCCCCGAGTGTGATCGCCACGCCGAAGACGGCGCGCTGGCCCGCAGCCGACAGGTCGACACGTTCGAACAGACGCCTGGCGAGTATCGGCACCGCCGCAGCACCGAGAACGGACGCAAACGACGACAACGTCCCCGTCACGGCACTGTAGAGGATGACGGCCACGACGCCGACCAGCGCGATGTCCCCCGATTCGTACCGGCGCAGACGGTCGACCCTTTCCGGTTCTGTCACGCACACAACGTCTTCCGACGAGATTGTGAAGGTATCGGTGTTCCGCGTTCGACGGCGACAACCGTCGCGCGCAAACGAGCGCGAGCACTGGTACGAATAGTATCCGAGATGCGGGAATTGGCAAGACTTAATGGCCGCATACGATTACGGATAGGTAATGGCTTTTGAGGACCTGCTCGAGGACCCGGTAATTCAGAAGTACTTACACGAGCTGGTCGGTCCCAAGGGGATGCCCGTCGCGGCGGCGCCGCCGGACGGCGAAGTGACCGACGAGGAGCTCGCCGAGGAACTCGATCTCGAGCTCAACGACGTCCGTCGGTCGCTGTTTATCCTCTACGAGAACGACCTCGCGACCTATCGACGACTGCGCGACGAGGACTCGGGCTGGCTCACCTACCTCTGGACCTTCGAGTACGACAACATCCCGGAGAACCTCGAAGAGGAGATGTACCGGCTTCACGAGGCCTTAGAGCAGCGTCGCGAGTACGAACGCAACCACGAGTTCTACCTCTGTGAGATCTGTTCGATTCGCTTCGAGTTCGGCGAAGCGATGGACTTCGGCTTCGAGTGTCCGGAGTGTGGCTCCCCGATGGAGTCGATGGACAACGACCGCCTCGTCCACTCGATGGACGAGCGCCTCGACCACCTCGAGGACGAACTCAACATCGACGCGGGCGCATAATCTGATGGTCGTACTCGCAACGAAACTGTACGTCCGTGGTGATGCACGCGACCGCGCGCTCGATTCGCTTCGCTCGCTGGTCGGGAACGCACTCGGCGACCTCGAGGTCGACTACGACGTCGGCATCCGCCACGATGACTTCCCCTCCGTGACGATCGAAGGTGAAGATGCCGTCGTCGCTCGAAACGTCCTCCGCGAGGAGTGGGGCGAGGTCACCGACGACCTGCAGGCCGGCGAGACCTACGTCGGCACGCTCGAGTCCTGGGACGACGAGGGGTTCGTCCTCGACGCCGGTCGGAACGTCCGGATTCCTGCCGACGAACTGGATCTCGGGCCCGGCTCTCCGGTCCAGATTCGAGAGCGGTTCGGGCTCGTCCAGCACCTGCCGATGACGTTCGTCTACGGCGGCGACGACGCCTCGAGCCTCGCCGAGGAGGAACGCGATCGGCTCTACGAGTGGTCCCGAGGGACCGGTCGACTGAACGTCAACAGCGCCACCCGTGCGGAGGTCCGCGCGACGCTCAACCGAGCGGGCCACGCCCAGGACGTCGTCACGATCGAACGGCTCGGCCTGCTCGAGCAGAGCGTCATCTGTACCGAGGACACCGATCCGCCGGGACTGCTCGCCAGCGTCGGGGAGTATCTGCCGGCTGAACTGCGCTGTGTCGTCCCCTGATCGACCATGAACTCGCGTCTTCGTCTCGTCCTCGCGATGTCTCTCGTGGCGTTGATCGCGATGACGGCCGGCTGTTCGACGATCTTCGGCGGCATCTCCGACGAGACACTCGACCAGAACGAAACCTACGACGACCTGCGCGACCGCGACGCGGACGTCGTCATCAGTATCGACGGCAGCGATGGGCTCCTCGAGAGCAACTCGTTCCGGGCGGTGTACGATCTCAACGACACCGACGAACTCTCGCTGTACCGGTCGAGTTTCTACCGCGAGGAGGCCCTCGATATCGAGGCCGTTCGCTACTGGTACCCGAACGGCACCGAAGTAACGGGTTCGAACCTCTCGGTCGATCAGGGTCGCTCGAGCACCACGATTCGGGTGCCGGACGGCAACGGATCGGTCGCGTTTCGAGGAGAGGCGGACAGCAAGACGTTCCAGCTACCAGCGTTCGTTTCGGGCTCGTACGAGGTGTTGTTGCCCGAGGGTCACCGAACGGACAACTTCTTCTTCGGGAACGTCAACCCGAACGGCTACGAACGGGAGACGATCGACGACCGCGAACACCTCTACTGGGAGGAAAACGACAGGGCGATCTCGATCAGGTTCTTCCTGTCACGGGACATCCCGCTGTTCGCCGGACTGGTCGGCGTCGCTACGCTGATCGGCGGGACCGGGATCGCGTACTACTACCGGCGGGTCAAGCAGCTACAAAAACAGCGAGAGGAGATGGGACTCGACGTCGAACTCGAGGACGATTCCGACGGTGGGCCACCGCCGGGGATGCCCTGATTCGCATCAGTAGTAGCCGTTTTCACGGGCGATGGTTCACCACTCCACCGCGACGATCGCCTCGTCTGCGAACGTCGGTCAGCCGTTGAGCGCGCGGTCGTCCAGCCAGATTAGCGTCGTTCCGTCGTGGTCGACACGACCCGTCACGAACTGGCGGTCCGTTCGAGTGGGTTCGAGTTGCTCGGTGCGTACGACCGTCGTCACGTCGACGTCGTCGACCAGCCAGCCGTAGTGACGGTCGGCTTCGTCGGTCGTCTCGAAGACGAGGAGCTTCGACTCCGAGGGTCGCTCGAGCGTGGCGGTCGGCGAGGAGAAGACGCGAGCCAGATCGACGACGCGAACCTGTCGGATTTCGCTCTCGTCGGGATCGGTCTTCGCCCGCTTCCACCGACTCTCGAACGACACTTCGCCGGCGTACCAGGGATCGGTCGCCCGCTCGAGCGAGCGTGAGCCGTCGAGCGTCACACCGAGGGCTCTCGAGACGCGATGCGTTTCGACGCAGTAGGCTGTTCCCTGCGATTCGAACGGCAGGATTCGAACGCCGTCGTCGGGGGAGGACTGTCGCGTGTCGGTATCGGGTCCGGCCTCGGAGTCCGCAATCGAACCGGCGTCGGTTTCCGATTCCCTCTCGAGGTCCGGATCAGGGACCGCTGTCATTCCGTCTGTACTGCCATTAGTTTCGGAAATAAACCTACCGTTGTGCGCAGTCCGACACAAAGATCCCGAAATCCGAACTGGCGGACGGTCGGCGCCGGGAATAGCTCGGCTGATCCGGTGGGGGTCAACGTTTTATTGATGGGCTGTAATACACGAACAGGAACATGTCCCCGGATCTCCCGGAAAAGCTTCTCGGAATGAGCATCGACGACCCGAGCGATAGCCGTTCCCGAGACCACGACAGCGACGAGACGGAAGACCTCGAGCGGTTCGTCTTTCTCGCGATCGGCGACCAGCGCCTCGCGATCCCGGTCGACGACGTCAAGACGATCACCAATCCACCGGCGGAACTGACGCGGGTTCCGCGATCGCCAGAGGCCGTCGAGGGTGTCGTGGACTTCCGCGGCGAGATCACGGCCGTCATCGAACCGCGGATTCACTTTCCGGTCGACGGCGATCGGTCGGCGCGCCAACGGCTGGTCGTCTTCGATCGACCGACTGACCAGCAACCGGCCGCGATCCGCGTCGACGACGTCATCGGCGTCGAGAACGTCCCGGCCAGTAACGTCCTCGAGAAAGCTGATCTCGAGGATGACGAGGGCGGTGCACTCGAGCATCCGCTCGTCGTCGCACTGGTGAAACAGGAGCGGACGATCGGGCCGCGATCGGGTTCCGCTGATGCGGACGACGAGAGCGCGAGTACGGACGCCCAGCAGTCGGCTCCGGCGCTCGAACTTGGCGGTCGGAACGCGAATTCGGGTTCGGGGTCGAGTGATCGATCGGCCCACACGTCACTGGCGGCCGCGAGGACGCAGACCAGTGAGGAGTTCGACGCATCGGCCGACCAGGATCAGTCGGAGATGCAGGCTGGGGGGTCGGAGTCAGGGACGGACCGGGAGACCGAGACGGAAACGGAAACGGAGGTCGCCGTCGACACCACACCACTGGTCGACGTCGATCGGTTCCTGTTGGCCTCAGGGTACCAAGAATAGCCGCCAACGTCCGGATCCGGTGGACGGCGATCACTCCAATTTTCGACGCTTATCACGTCTGATAATCGAGAGACAGCATTTATAATACCTGTATCTCTATCAAACTGTGGTGTACAACTGAATGTCGACAGGGGTGCTCATCGTAGACGACTCTCATTTTATGCGGAATCTATTGCGACAGATTCTCGAGCAAGATTACCGCATCGTCGGAGAGGCGTCCAACGGCGCTGAAGCAGTAAAACTGTACAAGGAACAGAATCCGGACATCGTCATGATGGACATCGTGATGCCCAAATGCAACGGCATCAAGGCCACGGCTGCGATCAAGAAACTGGATCCCCAGTCGCGGGTCATCATGTGTACGAGTGTCGGGCAACGGGAGAAAATGAAACTCGCCGTAAAAGCTGGCGCAGACGGGTACGTGACGAAACCGTTCGAAGAACCCAGCGTACGGAAGGCCCTCGCAGACGTCGTCGCGGCATGACTCAGATACTCGTTGTCGACGACTCGCAGTTCATGCGAACGGTCATCGGCAACGCGCTCTCCGAGGCAGGCTACGACGTCGAAACGGCAGCCGACGGCCACGAAGCCGTCAGACTCGCCGCGACGATCGACCCGGACGTCGTCACGATGGACGTCGAGATGCCCGGAATGAGTGGAATCGATGCCGTCGAACGAATCATGGCGACGAATCCGACGTCGATCGTGATGCTCAGTGCCTACACCGAACGGGGTGCTGACGCCACGCTCGACGCGCTCGAGCGCGGTGCCGTCGACTTCCTTCACAAGCCCGACGGGTCCGGATCACGCAATATCGCCCACCTCGTCGATTCGGTCGTCGAAACGGTCGACAGCCTCGCCGAGGCGGACGTCTCGTCGCTCGCACTTGCACGCGCCTCGGCGGCCGTTCGTTCCACGGAGACTGGAACTAGATCCGCGAGAGTGTCGACTGGCGCGGAATCTCGGGCCGAGGCCCAAGCACGGTCTCAACCCGAAGCCGAACCCGAACTCGAGTCGACCGTTGACTCCCGGTCACAGTCTGCCGTGACGACAACCGGGAGTGAAACGGCGAGTACGGTGGTATCGGCTGTCGGACCGACTGCGACCACGACCACGACCACGACGTTCGAGGGGGACGGTCCGTACTGTGACGATCCGACGCTCATCATCGGCGCATCGACCGGCGGCCCCAAAATCATCGAGCACGTACTCGAGGAATTGCCGGTCGATCTCGGTGCGAAAGTCGTCGTCGTCCAGCACATGCCGGCCGATTTCACGACCCGGTTCGCCGACCGACTGGACAAATTCACGTCCTACCGGGTCAGCGAAGCGCGCGACGGTGCTCGCGTCGAATCCGGTCAGGTCGTCGTCGCTCCGGGTGGCACGCACCTCGCGGTGACGAACAACGTCGGGGGCTGGCTGCGCGTCCGGTTCGACGACGACGACCGGATCAACGGTGTTCGTCCGGCAATCGACGTCACCATGCAGACGGCTGCGGATCGTGTGCGCGATCCGCTGGTCGGCGTCGTCCTGACCGGGATGGGGAAAGACGGTGCTGCAGGGATCGAAGCGATCAAGCGAGCTGGCGGACGCACGATCGCCCAGGACGAGGCGACGAGCCCCGTGTTCGGCATTCCGCGTCAGGCGATCGAGACGGGATGTGTCGACGAGGTTGCCCCCGCCGACGAACTCGTCGATCGCATCTGTGCAGCGTTCAGGACGAAAACGGACGGTGAGACCAATGGATGATTACTGGAGAGACTTCGTTCAGGAGAGCGAAGAACACATTACTGAGCTGAATAATTCGTTACTGGCCCTCGAGCGCTCGCCGACGAACGACGATGCGATGGAGGCGATTTTCCGGACGGCCCACACGCTCAAGGGCAACTGCGGGGCGATGGGATTGACCCGGGCGAGCGACCTCGCCCACGCGATCGAGGACCTCCTCGACGCGATCCGGGCCGACGAGGTGGCGGTCACCTCCGAACTCATGGACACGATCTTCGATGGCGTCGACGAACTCGAGGCGATGATCGACGAGGTCGCGGTACACGGCGAGATCCGGACCGATCCGGCGCCGACGATCGACGCGCTTCGGACCCCGCTCGACGACCTCGACGAGTCCGACCGCGAACGTGAGCGCGGACCGATCTCCACCCCGACCGACGACGAGATCGACGCGACCCTGGCACGATTCGACCCGCCGGCGGACGAGGACCACGACGCGTACCTCGTTCGCATCTCGATCAACGAGGTCGAGGACGTCAACAACGGCGTGCTGGTCGTCGACGCGTTGATCGACGCGTTCGATCTCATCGGAACGGCTCCGTCCCGCGAGGCGATCGAAAACCGATCGTACGGCGGAACGTTCGACGCCGTCTTCGGAACCGCCGTCGGCGAAGCAGCGATTACGGCCGCCCTCGAGCCGGTCGGCGCGGTTTCGTCGTTCGAAATCGTCTCCGTGACCGATCGGTTCGAGGCGATCGACGACCCGGTCGTCGGTGACGACGACGGCGAGGCCGATACGGATACGACTGCAGTCGACGAGACCGACGCTGACGACGATCTCTCTCCCGACAGGGCGCAGGATCTCTCCGTCGACGAGTTACTCGACGAGTTCACGGAGTTCGACGATCTCGACGCGATGGTCGAGGAAGTCGACGACGTGAGCGCGTTCGACGAGATGGGCGAAGCCGGTTCGTTCCACGACTTGCTCGAGGAGGACGTCGACATCGACCCGAGTGTGGAAGCGACCGACGAGGACGCAGCCGGTTCCGGTGACGACGCGCCGACGGACGACGAGAGATCGACCGCCGACTCGCAGACTTCCGAGAGCGCTGTCGCCCACGATGACGATGACGACCAGGTCGACGACGCCGGCGCCGTCTTCGACGAACTGAAACAGGAAGTCGAGATGGTCGGGTTCGACGAACTCCAGACGGAACTGGACGAACTCGAGTTCGACGAGTTCGATAGCGACGACGAAGTCGACATGGACGAGTTACTCGGGGACGACGTCGACGTCGCCGACAACTCGTTCCTCGACGTGACCGAAGCGGAACTCGAGGCGGACGTCGACGAGATGCTGGCCGACGACGGTGACGAAAGCGAGACGGGCTCGGAACCGACGATAGAGGCCGAAGATGGAGTCGATGCCGATAGCGATTCCGACGTCGCCGTCGCCGACGCCAACGCCGAAGACGCCTTCGAGTCGCTCTCGTTCGACGATACGGACCTCGAGGAAGACGAGGCTGCTCCGACACTCGATCGAGAGGACGACCCGCTGGAGGAGGACCTATCGGCTCTCGATGGTGTCAATTTCGGAGACTCGAGCGACGCTGCAGCCGAGGACGCTGCCGCCGCTTCGGAGTTCGCAGCAGACGACCAGCCCGACGACGACGACGCCGACGAGAGCGCCTTCGAATCGGATCCGGAGGCCGGGCTCGAAACGACCGCCGATGCCGATGGGACCGCGGTCGGCGAAGACCTCGACAGCGAGAACGACTCCGGACTCGAGACCGAGCCAGAACCTGCACTCGGGGGCGAAGCGGTCGATCGCGACGAATCCGACGACGTGACTGCCGGAAGTCCGTCCGGCGGTGACGAGACCGAATCCGAGCCGACTGCAGCTGGCGACGATGCCGATATCGGTGCCGACGACGCTGGCAACGTCTCGACCGACGACGACGAGTCGGTAGCGGCGGACGCTGGCGAGGTCGGCGATTTCGACGACTCGCTCGAGGGCGAGACGGTTGCGTTCGACGATCCTGTCGACACCGACGTCGATGTGGACGTCGATATCGGTACCGACGACTACGACTTCGACGACTACGAGGACCTCGACCTCGATAGCGAGGCAGTCGACGACTACGACTACGACGACGACTTCGGCGCGGACGACTTCGACGAGTACGACCAGGATGCGTCCGGTGGAAGCTTCACCGATCCGACGACGGGGTTCGACCCGGTCGGTGCGGGCGGAAGCGACGCTGTAGACGATGGTGGGTTCGGCGAAGCCGCCGATGGCGAAGCCAAATCGGAGTCCGGCGAGAGTACCGACGCGCCCGCGTCCACCGAAGGTAGCTCCAAGATCGGTGGCCTGAACGAAATGGAGATCCCGGACATCACGGTTCCGGAGGTCGCGGACCGACCCGAGGCTGACGAGAGCGACGAAATTCAGTCGGTTCGCGTCGACGTCGACCAGATCGACTCGCTGCTCAACCTCGTCGAGGGGCTGGTCACCAGCAGGGTTCGACTCCGCCACGCGATCGAATCCGGCGAGGACCTCCAGACGATCGACAGGGAACTCGACGACCTCGAGGATCTGACCGCCGAGTTGCAGGAGACGGTGATGGACGTTCGGCTCGTCCCCTTGCAGACGGTCGCCAACCGATTGCCGCGGGTCGTCCGCGATATCGCTCGCGATCAGGACAAGGAAGTCGTCTTCGAACGAACCGGCGACGACGTCGAACTCGACCGGAGTATCCTCGACCAGATCGGCGATCCGCTGACCCATCTGGTTCGAAACGCCGTCGATCACGGCATCGAGCCGCCGGCCGAACGCGAGGCGGCCGGAAAGCCCCGCGAGGGGACGATCGAACTGCGGACCACCCAGTCGCGCGATCGGGTGACGATCGAGATCGAAGACGACGGCAGCGGCTTGGATCCGGACCGGCTCCGGTCGGCCGCCGTCGACGCGGACATTCTCACCGAATCCGAAGCCGACGACCTCGACGACGGTGAGGCGCTCGATCTGGTCTTCCATCCCGGTCTCTCGACGGCCGCGGAAGTCACCGACGTCAGCGGACGCGGCGTCGGGATGGACGTGGTCAAACGAACCGTCGACGCACTCGACGGTTCGGTATCCGTCGACAGCGAGCCCGGCGAAGGGACGACCGTCACGATGGGACTGCCGGTAACGGTTGCCATCGCGGACGTCCTGTTCGTCGAGTGCGGCGGGGAGGTGTTCGGCATTCCGACGAAGGTCGTCCAGGACATCGAAGACGCCAACACCATCCAGACCGTCGACGACCGGTCGGTTCTCGTCGACGACGGAACCGACGACGAAATTCCCGTCGTCGACCTCGCCGACGCTCTCGAGACTCCCGAAGCTGGTGCAGACGGCGATGGGATGATCGTCCGCATTCGGGACGACGTGCGACCGCTCGGCGTCCATTGCGCCGAGGTCCGCGGTCAACGAGAAGTGGTTATCAAGCCGTTCGAAGGCTTCATGGGCGACATTCCCGGACTCAGCGGGGCAACCGTTCGAGGACGTGGAGAGGTCGTCAACATTCTGGATGTGAACACACTATGAGTACGAGCACAGGTGCGAATACGAATACGAATACGATTATGACTACGAACGAACACACACGGAGGAATTCGAACGAATGACCCTGATGGTCGACATTCGAAAGCTGAGCTTCATCAACGAAATGGCGAAAGTCGGGACGAACGGCGTCGCCGACAACATGAGCAAACTGGCGGGCGAAGACGCGCAGATGGAGGTCACGAAGACGAACTTCATCGACGTCGACGATATTAAATCCCAGCTCGACGGCGGGAAACGAGTCGGCGTCCGGGTTCGCCTGCTCGATCCGCCACACGGACACATCCTCATCCTCTTTCCCGAGGCGAGCGCGAAGAAAATCACTGCGCTCATGCTCAGAGACGTCGTCGACGACATGTCGAACGTCTCCGGGAAGATGGCCCGCAGCGCAGTCGAGGAGATGGGGAACATGATGGCCAGCGGCTTCATCGACGGGTGGGCCGACGTACTCGGCCGCGCCATCGACATCGCAGCGCCACAGTTGGTCTACGCCCCCGCCGGCGACATCGTGGTCCGAACTGCCGGACTCGGCGGCGACGACCTCGCGCTGTTCTTCGACTCGAGTTTGAATATTCCCAGCTATCAGATCCAGGCCGAGATTTACGCCTTCCCCGACTTGGAGGAGTTCGTCGAAATGGTCAACGGTATCGAAGTCCATCCCGCATGAAACTCGACGTCAACGCACTGGGTACGTTCTACCGGATGGCCCGCGAGGGTGCCGGGTTAGCCGCCGGTCGGCTGACGCGTATGACCGGTGTCGAAACGCAGGTTGGCGTGACGAAACTGAACTTTATGCGGGGAACGGAGATCCGCCGGGACTTCGAGGACGGAACCGAGAAGGTCGGCATTCGCGTCGAACTCACCGGCGGGATCGAAGGTCACTCCGTCGTCGTCTTCGACCGAAAGAGTGCACTCCGGATCGTCGAGACACTCCTCTCGGAGTCCGACACCGACGAGTTCGACGTCGAGGAGTTCGACGAGATGAACCGATCGGCCGCCACCGAGGTCGGCAACATCATGAACAACGGCTTCGTCGACGGGTGGGCCGACGTTCTGGAGACGGTCATCGACGTCTCGACGCCCGAATTCATCGAAGGGACATCGGGCGAACCGTTCTTCGGCGACATCGACGAAGCACCCGACGGTGGCGACCTCGCGTTGCTCTTTCACAGCCACATCGGTGCCGTCGGCACCGAAATCGGGTTCAGTCACTACCTGTTCCCCAAACGCGAGTCGATGGCCCAGCTCCTCGAACACCTGCGGACCAGCGACGGCATCGAGTACGACAAACTCGACGGGTTCGATCGCATGGCAGAACAGGGTGCCGAGGAGGTCGCAAAAACTGCGACGACGCTCACCGGAATCGAGACCAGCGTCGAAATCCGCCGACTGAACTTCGTCTCCCTCGAGGCGATTCCCGAGGAAGTCGCCAACGAGAAACTCGTCGGCGTCGCATTCGAGTTCGACGGGACGCCGAGTGGCTACCTGTTGTTCCTGTTCGACGAGGAATCCGCCCACGAAATCGTCGACGCGATGGTACCCATGAACGCCCCCGGGGACGAAGACGGGTTCGGCGAGATGGGGACGAGTGCCATCAAGGAACTCGGAAACATCATGGCCAGCGGCTTCCTCGACGGCTGGGCGAACGTACTGGACACGACGATCGACCATTCGACGCCGGAGTTCATCCACGATATCGGCGCCGCTGCCGTCGATCCGGTCATCATCCAGCTCGGAGAGAACCAGGACTTCGCGTTCGTCTTCGACACAGTGGTCGTCGCGGACGGCCGCGAATTCGACTGTGAAATCTACGCGATTCCCGACGAATCCGACCTCGAGCGAGCGTTGAACGATCTGGACGTCGATCGTATCGACGAGACACCAACGACGGCGGAGTTTCAGGAAGTAGAGAACACATGAAGACCTACGGAAGCGAACCAGGAATCCCGGACCCAGTGCAGGTCGGCATTTCGGAACTCGTCGTCAGCGAAGGCGACGACACGTTGAAATCCTACGGACTGGGATCGTGTCTCGCAATCGCGCTCTACGAACCCGACTCCGGGATCGGCGGGCTCGCCCACATCATGCTTCCCGACGGCGACAAAGCCGCCAACAGCGACGCTAAACCGGGTAAGTACGCCGACACCGCGATCCGGGCACTCCTCCGACGCATGGTCGAACGCGGTGCGAGTTACACTGCCGTCGAAGCGAAGATCGCCGGCGGCAGCGACATGTTCGAGTTCGAGAGCTTCGGGGACGGCGTCGGCAAGCGAAACATCGCCGCAGCCAGGGAAGAACTCGAGAAACTCGGCGTTCCGATCATCGCCGAAGACGTCGGCGGGACGGACGGTCGGACGGTTGAATTCACCCCCGACTCCGGAAAACTTACGGTCAAGACGGCCAACGGAGACGATGGAGTGACAGAGTTGTGACCGACAGCAGTGACGAGTCGTTCGACGCGCTCCTCGAGTACATCGAGGACGAATTGGCTTTCGCGACGAGCCACTACAACGACAGCTATCTCGACCGACGGGTCTCCTCGCGAATGCGCCGGACGACGGCGGAGTCCTACGCCGACTATCTCGAGGAACTGCGTTCGGACCCACAGGAACAGGAGGACCTCCTCGATTCGATGAGTATCAACGTCACCGGCTTCTTTCGCAATCCGGACGTCTGGGAAGGCGTCCGTGACGTTTTGCGATCGGCCGCCGAGAACCACGACCGCGTCCACATCTGGAGTGCCGCCTGTGCCGACGGCCGTGAACCCTACTCGATTTCGATGCTCGCCCACGACGACCCCGAAATCGACGCCTCCGCAGTCCACATCCTCGGCACCGATATCAGTGAGAAGGCGCTCGAAACCGCCCGTCAGGGTGTGTATCGGAGCTCGCAGACGATCGATATCGCCGACCAACTCGAGTACCTCACGGATTACCACGACTACGTCGAGGAAACACCCGACGGCTTCCGTGTTCGCGATACTGTCCGACGGAACGTAAACTTTGCACGCCACGATCTGATCAACGACGAGCCGAAGGCGGGCTTCGACCTCGTCGTCTGTCGCAACCTCTTCATCTACATCGACAACGAGTACAAAGAACCAGTTCTCGAGACGATCGCCCGTTCGCTCCAGTCCGACGGCTATCTCGTCATCGGGAAAGCCGAAACGATTCCCCCGTCGCTTTCGTGTGGGTTTTCCGTTCTCGACGGTCGGCTCCGTATCTACGAACGAACGCCTCTGGATTCTCGACACTCAGTCCGAGGCTGAGCCGACGTAGATATAGTTGTCTGGTTGTCTGTTCGGATCGAGCGGCAACGGTGACGAACTCGAGAGACGTACGTCTCGCAGACCGGCAATCCAACCGAAATCCTTACCGTCACTCGATACTGTCCTCCCCTCTTCCAGTGGCCGTCTTTGCAGTCTACAGGCGTCGTTCAGCGGCTCCGCTCGTTCGTTCCACGGACGATTTGTCCGGTAGGCCTCGAGTTGACCCCTCACAGACGACGTGTCACTGATCGTTCTCGGTGAGTTTCGATCGAATGGTCACGTATTTCGATGAGGGAGGGACGGAGAGAGATGGAGGGAAAGAAAACAACTATCCACTCGAGAACGCTTCGGAGGCGAATCGATCCGAGTCGATCCGTGTCAGTTCTGGTCGTCGCCGAAGGTGAAGATATCGTCCGCGTATTCGCTCGTTTCGTCGTCTTCGTCACCGGTTTCGTCTTCGCCGTCAGCCTCAGCGTCCACCTCACCCGGTTCGACTTTCTGATCGGGACTCTCACTTTCAGCCGAATCCGAATCGTCGATCGTATCCGATTCTGATTCTGATTCCGAACCCGATTCGATCCCGAAATCGATCTCGTCGGCATCCGCAAACGCTTCAGTGGCGTCCTTGTCGACAGATTGTGCCGTCTCTTCTGTGGTTTCCGCTTCCGTGTCGGCGGTCATATCGACGTCCTCCCACGCATCCCCCGAGAGAGGATCCAGGTCCACGTCGTCGCTTTCGGGGATCCACGTCTCGGTTTCGGTCACCGTCTCCCTCTCCTCGGATGGTGCCTCGAGACCGGCCTCGGATTCGACCTCGCCCCCGTCCATCTCAGCGCCGTCGAGTTGCTCACCCCACGGTTGTCCTGCGAACTGGTCGGCGACGTCGGTGTCGTCTGCGTCAACTGTCTCCGCATCGTCCGATTCGCTCTCGCTCTCACTCTCGGGTGCCGGCAGCGAGATGGCATCAGCGGTCGCACTCTCACTCTCGTCGTTACCATCTCCATCGTCGTGTTCGCCGGTGCCAGTATCGACAGCGTCGTCGTCGATGTCTTCTGCTTCGACCCCCTCGAGGGGGTCCGGTTCCGGTTCCAGTTCCGGTTCGGGTTCGGGTTCCGGCGCAGACACCGGTTCACGTCCCACACCCGTTTCTTCATCCGAATCGGGTTCCGATGACGCCTCGATGACGTTCGATACGGCGTCGTCGATTAAATCCTGTCCGACAGGCTCTGCTCTAGCCGCGTTTGCATTCGCGTTCGGGTCCAGTTCGTCTGGCTCGGCGTCCGTCTCTGACGCGTCCGTTGTATCCGTATCCGTACTCGTACTCGAGTCCTCGAGTGGGTCGTTTTCGTCGGCGTCGACGGGTTCCCACGCCTCCTGGGGTGGACCGCTCAACGCCGTGCTGTCGGCGTTGTCATCGCCCTCGATGTCTGTGTCCGGTTCGCTTTGGGACCCGAACTCGCCCGCCTCGAGGCCAGGGCCAGATTCGTCGTCCAGTTCGGCTGACCCAGTACGACTATCCTCGCTGTCGACGGCACCGTCACTGCCGACGGCGTTCGCGCCGGTATCCGTAAACCCGTCGCGTACTTCGTCGTCGGCTGTCGTCGGCTCGTCTTCGTCTTCGACGGACTGTTCGGCACGCTCGTCTTGTTCTCGGTTCTGGTTGGCTCCCTGGTCCTGACCTTGACCTTGACTTTGACCTTCGCCGCTGGCATCACTTACGTCAGTGTCTGCTCGATCCGCGTCGACATCACTGTAACCGTGACTGCGGCCGACGGTCGGTGGCTCTCGTTCGTCGACGGTCTGTCCGTACGTAAACGCCGTCTCACCGTCGTCCGAACCCGTCTCCGTTGTCGACGTCTCGAACGAGGACTCGACGTCTGGTTCAGTGATGGGTCCCGATTCGGATTCGGATTCAGCTTCGGAGACAGCTTCGGGGTTGGAGTCGGTTTCGGACTCTGACCCGGATCCGTGGTCGAACGCGGCAGTATCGCTCTCTCCGTCCGTCGTTTCACTCGCAACTACGTTTCCATCGTCGCCGTCACCGCTATCGTCGTCGACCTCCGAAGCGACGTCATCGTCGGACGACGGCGAACGATCAGCATCGTCGACCGTGTCGATCACATCGTCGACGGGTGGAGCTTCGGTAACGTCAGTGTCTCCCTCGGCCCCGCTCTCGAGGCTGCTCGTCGTCGCCGTCTCGTCGCCCAGGGAATCAGCGTTGACTGTGGACTCGGGCTCGGGTTCGGGTTCGAACTCAGATTCAGGTTCCGAATCTGGTACTAATTCACCTTCAGCACCCGCTCCAGTCTCTGCGTCTGCGTCCACATCCGATGCAGACGTCAATGCCGACTCCGGCTCCGGCTCCGATTTCGAGTCGAAGTCGAACTCGTCCTCGGAACGGCCGAACGACGGGGGCTCGTCCGATTCGCCGTCGAACAGGAATTCCTCCGTTTCGACGTCGGCATCCGTCTCGAACCGGTCGAGGACTTCCGAGAGGTGGGTCGCCTGCGTTACGAGATCGCTGGCACTCCGGGAGACCTCCGTCAATGC
Organism: Halomontanus rarus; assembly: GCF_017357405.1. Lineage (GTDB taxonomy): Archaea > Halobacteriota > Halobacteria > Halobacteriales > Natrialbaceae > Halomontanus > Halomontanus rarus. The sequence goes on from NZ_CP071597.1 coordinate 114,848, forward strand.
GGACGTCTGTTCTTTCGCGGCAGCGGCGACGTTCTCGCTTTCGGCGCTGGTCTGCTCGGAAATCGACGCCGCCTCGTCGACCATGGCGACGACCTCCTGCGTGGAGGCGGCCTGTTCCTCGCTGGCTGCAGAAATCTCCTGGACGCCGCCGTTGGTCTCGTCTGCGTACGCTGCGATCTCGTCGAGTGCGTCGACTGCTCGCTCGACCGAGTCGGTGTGTTCGGAGACACGGGAACTGGTGTACTGCACTTCCGAGGCAGTTCGCTCGGTCTGTTCCTGAATCCGCTCGAGGCGCTGTTCGATGTCTTCGGCGGCCTGTTTGGTCTCTTCGGACAGTTCCTTGACCTCGCCGGCGACGACGGAGAATCCTTCACCGGAGTTCCCGGACCGGGCGGCCTCGATGTTGGCGTTGAGCGCCAGCATGTTCGTCTGGTCTGCGATCTCGGTAATGAACTCGATCAGTTCGTCGATCTGCTCCATTTCGGCTTCGAGTCGGTCGATCTCCTCGACTGCCGTCTGGGATTCGGACTCGATCTCGTTCATCCCCTCGATCGCTTCCTGGGCGGCTTCGCGGCCACGCTTCCCGGTTTCGGCGGTCCGTTCGGCGAGATCGGCGACCTCGTTCGACGACGCGGCAATCTCTTCGATGGTCGTCGACAAGCCGTTCATCTCGTGGGTCACAGACTGGAGGCTATCGTTTTGACGGTCTGCACCGGCGGAAATCTCCTGAATGGAGTCGGACACCTGCTCGGAGGCAGCACGGACTTCCTCGGAGCCTGCGGTCACCTCTCGCGAGGAGGTCGCAACCTCGTGTGAGAAGGCCTCGAGTTGCGCCGTCGTTTCCTCGATCTCGGCGACCATCTCGTTGAACTCGACGGCGAGTTCCGCCAGCGCCTCGTTCTCGCTGTCCGGATCCATCCGTGCGGTGAAGTCACCGTCGGCACACGTCTGCATCACGTCGCGGTACTCGTCGACTGTCGCTTCGAACTGCTCGGTGACCGCCTCGGCCTCGGCTCGAGCCTGCTCGGCGTCTTCGCGAGCGGCGTGTGCGTCGTCGATCTGTTTTCGCAGGGAATCGCGCATGCTGTCGACGCCGTCGTGGAGTCGACCGATACTATCGACCCTCTGACTGTTTATCTCGGCGTCGAAATCACCGTCCTCGAGTCGGTCGACGGTCACTTCCAATTCACGTGCCGACCGAGAGGCGTTGCGGGCGACGATTCCACTGACCAAGACGATAAGTACGAGTCCCGCCCACGAGGCATAGACTGCGTGTTGGAGGCTCAGCCCGTATTGTTCGACGCTTACGAAGACAGTAGCGACGACAAACAGACTGCCGAAAAACAGCGCCAGTGTGAACTTGAGCGCATATCGCCTCCTGATGAAGTTTGGTATCACTCTCCGAACCGGACCTAACATAACCGGACAACCTCACCCACCGACAATAAATCCTCACCCGCAGTTATCACTGTTGAGAACACTTTTCTCGTGTATATGCCGGAACACGTTACCGATCGATACATGGGCCTTCCCCAAGTAGTCGCTCGCAATGGACCGTGGTGCCCTTCGGTCGTTCGTCGCGCGGACCCAGGCACTCGTCGACCCTGCCCCGCCTGCAACGCTCGAGGAGACGCGAACGTGGATCGTCGAACCCCTGCTCGAGACTCTCGGCTGGGACGTCCGTTCGGATACGAACGCCTGTAAGGTGGAGACGGATCGGACGCTCGAAGGGACCGCTCTCGAGTACGTCTTCTCGGTCGACGGGACACCCGGACTCTTCGTCGCCGTCGAATCGTTCACGGACGACCTCTCAACTCGGCGAGAACGCGACCTCCGACGAACGATGCAGGCCTCGGGCGTCGACCGGACGATCTATACCAACGGGCGGGAACTGGTTCTGCTCGCCGGACCCAGCGGTCAGGATCGGTTTCAGTGTCGCCTCTCGTCGCTTCACGACGCGGAATCCGAACTCGAGCACGTCTCCTTCCGACGGACCGAACGCCGACTCGAGCGCCACTCGAGGGCGTTCGCCGCTCGGCGACTCGCAGTCGAACGGGAGACGCTGACGGATTCGGTCGTCGACGACCTCGCCGCGCTCGCAGGGGAGTCGTATCGAGCCGAACTTCGAACGGCGACTGAACGGTTCGTCGACGAATTGATTCGGGGGTTTACGACCTCTGGCGAGTCAATTTCGGGAGCGGGTGCGCTCGAACGTCGGGCGGATCAGGGCTCCGATCGCAACCATCAGGGCGAGGACCGCGATTCGGTCACCCTCGAGCGAGAGCCGTCCGACGTCTCGTCCAGTGATCGAACTGGTGACTCGAGAGTCGGGTTCGACGACTCAGCGGTCGACGGCTCTCCTCCCGACGAATCGATGCTGGACGACGCTCCCTCGCCGGCCGCGAACGGCGAAGATGGGTCAAACTCGAGTGTTGTCGAAGACGACGATCACGACGGTGATATCGAAGACAGCGGGGCCGAAGACGGCGATTCCGAAGACAGCCGCTCTCGTACCACCGAAACCGACGACAGTGAGTACGTCGTCCGGTTCTTCAACGACCGCGGGTCGGTCGGCGCGATCGGCCACTCACAGCCCGATCAGGCGATGGTCCACGCCGCCGAGTACCTGCTCGACCGTGGTCTGGCAGACCTCGAGCTCCCCTGGGCCCCGACGGACGACGTGACGGTCGTCAACGACGAACCGACGCTCGAGGACGGCACTGCGATGGCCACCGCCGAGGGGCTCTCGAACGGCTACGTGTTGAATACCGGTGGGGCGCTCGAGGAGCGAGCGAGACGGTTGAAGGCGTTGGCAGAGGAAGCCGGGTTGCGTGCGATGTTGACCGGGGACTGGCCGGAGGCAGAGTGAGCGAGTCGGTCGTAAGCAGTTCTTGACTCGCGAGGGAGAAAGATCGGCTTCGTCCCGGGGGACGAAAGTCTGGTTTTTAGAAGTCGACTTCGACCTCGACGATCCGTACTGTGGCGGTTGAGATGCTGTCACAAGTGCCGGTGCTGTCCCAACCGTTTTCACTCAAGACTGTGTCCCATCCGTTCTCGTACGCTGGAGTCCCTCCAACGTCAATTTCGACACGGTCGGCATCTGAGAACGTCTCTACCCGCGTCTCGCTTTCCATGACCGTGACCTCCACGTTGTCCTCGCCACCGATCGACCGCTCGTCACCGCCACCACTGATCTTGACCACCGAGATGACGGCCGCCGTATCGGTGCAGGTCAACCGAGGCCGATCTATCACGACGCTCTGGGATGGCTCGCCCTCGACACCGCGGAAGACGCCACCGCCTTCGTAGGCGATCAGACTCGAGTCCTGCTGGTAGGTGATAGAGCCGAGTTCCACGTTCTCGTCGAAAACTGAAGTGCCACTCGTATCGTCCACTGAAATCTCGAGTGTCGTTCCATCGTCAGTGCTGCTGACGGTTCCACCTCGGAGGGAGAGTTCACCCGACCGTTCTTCGATGCCGCGATTTCGCTGGACGTCGTTCAGGTTCTCCCCGAGTGCACTCATGGCTCGCTCGGCGTTTCGCATCTGCTCGCCCTCCTGAAAGTCGGTCATCGACTGGAAGCCGGTCATGTAGAGGATGCCGACGGAACCGATGATGATCGAAAAGACGAGGACGAACGCGATGACCTCGCTCACCGCGCGGTCGCCGTTACCGTCACCACGTCGCACTCGCGGTCCGATTCCGGTCATTGATGACCACTCTCGAGGGTGATCTTACCCGTGCTGCCGTCGTATTTAACCGTGATTGGGCCACCACGAACTGACGCGCCCGTGTCGATGGCACTTTCTTCGACCGTCATCGGGATATGTACCTCGGCGTCCTCACTGTGTGCAGTCAGTGTGAGACAGGTCTCCGATTCCTCGAGGAGGAACGACGAGCAGTCCCCGTCTGCGTCCGAGTTCATGTCGATCGAATACGAGGACCCCGACACCCGACGTGGGTGATCGACGCGGAGAGTCACGGTGTCAGAACCGGTCGCCGATCGATCGACGCTGGCGATCTCACCCGCGAGCCGCTCACCGGTCGTCTCGAGGGAAGTCTTCGCTCCCCGTTCTTTCTCGCTGTCGAGCATGGATCCCGCACCGATCATCAACCCTGAGATGAGAATCGCCGTGATCCCGATCGTCAGGACGTGTGTGATGGCAACCGAAACCGCACGGTCGTCACCGCGGAGACGCCGGGTCATCGTCGATCACCGTACACGTCGACCTCGAACTCCCGTTCGACCGAGAGTTCGCTCGTGTCGTAGGTGTACTCGAGGTCGACGGTCCAGGCTGCCAGATGCCCTACTTCGTTCCCATTCTCGACGAGATCATCGTCACCTCGTGCAATGAGTTCGTAGTATCCTTCTTCCTCGCCGTTGAACCGAAGCGATTCGTAGGTTTCGTTCGAATTGATCAGTTTGATTGAACAGTCGTCGTTGCCGGTATTACCCCCAGCGATTGTTCCCGTTGTGAAATCGAAGTGGACAACACTCTCAGATTGGTCGACCGAACAGTGATCCCCTTCGAGATCGTTAAAGCTGAATCCGTTGCTAGTAGAACTTATCTCGAGTTGAGTTTCGTCACCCGATGACTTGTTGGTCGATGTAACTCTGATTGGGCTACCAAGTTCATTGGAATCGAGTTTTAGTTTGAAATGTCCTACCTCTCCGTCGTTATCATTACTCGAGTTGAACACCTCTCCCAATGAAACATCCGAATCAGTAGCTTGTGCCGGTTCACTTACACCGACGACTGAAACATCGACGATAGCCGGTCGTCGCTCCGCAGTCGCGTTCTGGTATTGGTTGATGAACGCTTCGCTCTGACCCGCGATATCGTTAGTACTCGAGTTCAGATTCACCTCCTGAGCAACACCACGAACTCCGCGCGCCATCTCGAGTTCCGCCAACTGCGCGTCCGACGTTGTTTCGATCGAGCTACTCGAGGACATCGTCTGCGTGTAGAGGACGCTGTTGAAGACGACGACGATGCCGAGGATGATGAACGCGAGCGCGATCGCCGCGATGAGGATCAGTTGGGCGCGGTCGCGAGTGCTCCGAAGAGTTGAACTGTCGCTCACCATACGGTCAACCGCACCTCCACGACGTTGTACACGTTCCCGTCAGCATCCTCGCCGACATTCGGAATGGGATATCCTTCATCTCTGGCCTCTTCGAGTGTCAAATCTTCACTTCCCGGTGCCGTCAACCGCTGCTCCTCGTACAGCGTTACCATATAACTCGAGCTGAACGCGTTCGGACTCGGCTGGCCCTGATAGACCAGATTGAACGAACTCCGATTCTCGCCGTCGTTTCCGTCCCGATAGACGACTTCGACGTTATAGCTCCGCCCACTCTCTTCGAACCGGTGCTCGAGGATCGTTCCGAATCCGAAGTCCTCGCCCATCGTCGTATTATCGGTAAAGTCACCAGACGTATAGTTGACCGAGGCGGTCGAGCTAGCGTTGTGGTACGTTTTCTCCGAATCGTTCCAGTACCGCACGAGATACGACAGGTCTCCATCGCTCTCTGCAACGACGAGTGCGTCCTGGGCTTCCTGCTGGAGCTGTGCCTGGACGGTTCGATCGACGGACCCTCCCGTCGTCGGCGTGATGACCACCGACTGGAGGGCGAACAGCACCGCCGTCAGAACGATGATCGCACCGACGAATCCCTCGAGGGTGTAGGCCTGTCCTCGATCGGTCTGTGGTGAATTCTCTCGAGTCATGTATTCCACACCCGGACGACGAGTCGACACGCTGGATCACAGTCTGGGTGGTCGATCGTCACGATTCGCCCCGCACTGGCTGCTGACTGGTCACTGTACGGATCACCACCAGTGAAATCGTCGATTCGTCGAGCCGATCGGTCCTCGGATTGATTTAATGTCTCAATTGAAACGTTTGCCTTGTCGATCGGCACTCCGTTTGCCACCCTGAGTCCGAGTGCTGCGGCGAAATCCGTCCCCTCGTCGGCGTCACCGTACTGCTCCTCGAACGCCGAGGCGTTCAGATGATTCGGCCGATCCGGGTCCTCCGACAAGTTGTCCACGATGGTCGCGGCGATCCGATCGGCCTGTGCGGTCTGTCCGCTGTCGACCGACGACGAAAACGGCGTCAGCAGGGAAGGCATGTACGAGAACACGAACGCGGTCGCCAGCAGGAAGATGCCGATTCCGACGGCGAAGTCCTGTGTGGTCTGTCCGCGGTCTCGCAGAGAGACCGAGATCGAGATCGTTTTCGTCTTCGTCTGATTCCGTCTCTTCCGTGCCATTTATGCCACCATAACCCACGCCACGAGTGCGATCGTCACCAGCACGATCACGTACTTCAACCCGCTCAACAGATCCGCATCGCGGATGTAGCCGCTAATGAACCCCGAGAGGATCGCCTGGAAGGTGATCGCGTGGAAGAACAACAACGACAGCAGGTTGGTGTTGATGTTCTCCGTCAGATCAGCATCCGCCATCCCCCCGCCGGCACCTCCCGCATCGACGTCCGCATCCGTCGTCTCGAGGCCGGCGACCGTGTCGATGAACTGCGTCTTGAGGATCGCGATCACCGCGAGCAGCGTCATGAACGTCATGAGGATGATCACGACCTGCATGCGCGTCCGTGAGATCCGGTCTCGCTGAATGTCGTCGTGGTTCTCGCTCGCCTGAGCGGCCGTTCGCAGCACGTTCGAGATCTGGTTCGACGCCTCCTGAGCCTTGGTGACGAGTTTGACCGTTCGAGCGAGTCGCGGAATGTGGTACTTGTTGTTGAACTCCGTCAACGCCTCGGTCAAACTCATGCCGTAGTTGACCTTCGTGTGCATCACTTCGAACTCTCGGGCGAGCCTACTGTTCGTCGTATCCGAGACGGACTTCATCGACTCGAGGAGGGTCATCCCGGTATCGTTCGCACTCGAGAGTTTACGCAGGTCGTCAGAGAGTGATTTTACCACCTTCGTTCGCGAGCGGACGTTCCACTCGCGGAAGATCGCGAGCGGAATCATCGTAATGTAGACTGGGACGTAGAGGTAGATGAACGTCCCCCAGATGGGGTTCGCAACGAGTTCGTCCCACGTCATCGGCGACGAACCGTTGACCATCGCCGTCGCGACGATGACCAGTGACGCCGGGACCGTCAACGCGAGCGTCAACAGCGGGTTATCCCGGAAGAAGAGGTGCGGTTTCTTCAGGACGGACATCGTCTCGTGGGTCCCCTCGCGGTTCTTGATACGGTCGAAGACGCTGTGCTCGCCGGTGAACTGCTCGACGAGTCCGAGATTGAGCAGCCCCTGATTTCGCGCACTCTCGATCCGGCGATTGTCCGGGCCTGCAGTGAGGAATCCGTCCCCCGGCTCGTCGTGTTTGACCGTCGAAACGAGCACGATGAAGGCGACCCCGGTCAACGGAATCAACCCGTAGACGGTCATGTACAGCATGTTGTTCGAGACGCCGGCGTCCGGCATCATCTGCATGATGACCATGATGATGATCAACAGCAACGGGAACAACGACAGCGTCATGTACATCTCGCCGAACAACTCGAGGGTTTCTAGCGTGAGCTCCTGTTGCTGTTTGGCGGTTCGCATGTGCTTTTCTTTCTTGTCTTCCAGAAAACTCTCCATGTCTCCACCGCTGTTGACGATCGAGAGCATGTCGGTCAGAAACTGCGACAGTTCGTCGCTCGGCGTCTCGATCGCCTGTTTGCGAATCGCGGTTCGGTAGTCGATGTCGAAGTACTCCGTCTCCTGAACGATGCTCTGGAACTCTTTGGACACCTCTCCGTAGGTGTCGTCGGCCTGGGCCATCGCCTCGAGGATCTCGAGTTGGTTCAGGCCGCCGACCGAGAGAGCGTACATGAACGACACCGCGTCGGTCAGTAGCATGTTGATCTCGCGTTTGCGCGCCGAGGCGCGTGAATAGGGGACGGCGACCAGGGAACCGAATCCGAGCGCGAACCCGATCGAGCCGAGGACCAGACCCGTGAGTAACACGAGCGCGGGATCCCGCCCGTTCAGAACGAGCCAGCGTATCGTCGCGTTCTCCGGAATGGGCATACCGAGTATCCCCTGGGTCTCGACGAGCCCGGTGAGAAACAGGGCGTAGCCGATCATCAACCCGAGCAACCAGAGGAAGAGACCGCTGATGAACCCGATACCGATCGCGCGCGAGAGGTACAGTTCGACGGTATCGGTCATCCGCGCCTGTGCGAGTTTCGTCTCGACGTCCGACGCGAGTTGACTGTCCTCGCTGAACAGACGCTCGTACAGTGGATAGAACGTGTCCCCGAGCGCGTCGGAACTGGTGTTCATCCCCGTTCCCGACCCGGTATCACCCGTCTTGAGGCTCATGTGTCGTCCTCCTCGGGTGCGGTGTCGTTCTCGCTTTCGCCCTCACTCCCGCGTTCGTCGTCACCCTCGCCTGCGTCGTCAGCGTCGTCAGCGTCCGGTTCGAACATCGACTCGTTACTCGAGGAGAAGATCGATTCGTCGTCACCGGTCTCGCCGTCATCGTCGTCACTGAAGATCGAATCCGACGTCTCGCCGAAGATCGATCCGTCGTCGGCCGTGGTCTCCCCGGACGCCGTGTCCTCGAACGGGGACTGCCCCTGTCGATCCCGTCCCTGTCGTCCGTTCTGCCCCCGGGACGGCTCGAATCCGCCCGCGTCACTGCTCGAGGCGTCGCTGCCAAAGATCGACGACAGGTCTCGGTCGGGGAACATCGAATCGAACTCCTCCGTGTCGACGTCCGACCGACCGTCGTCCGCTCCCGTGTCGGTCTCGCCGTCGGACGACGAGTCGGTCCCGCCGTCGACGTCTTCTAACGCGCGATCCATGTCCGAGAACAGCCCGTCGAAGCCGCCTTCGCTCGCGCTGTTCCGACCGGCGGATCCTCGTCGATCCGGTTCGTCGTTCCCGAACGGTGCGGTATCGTCGTCTGCGGGCGTAAACGGCGTCTCGGGCATCGACGGGTCCGCCGACTCCGAGTCCGCCGAGGTCGGCGCGTCGACCTCGGACGCGTCGTCGACGTCGCCCTCGAGTTGTGGCGGTTCGGTTTCGGTACTCGCGTCCGCTTTCTCGCTCGAGTTCGCCTCGAGCTCGGGCGGCGTTGTCGTGTCGGTCTCCGTTTCGGTTTCCGTCTCAGTTTCAGTCCTCGCCGATGCCGACGCGTTCGAGCGCTGCTCGGCCGTCTCGTCACGTTCGAGTGCATCGGGGTGTGCCGCCTCGAGCTCCGGTCGGTCCGGTGTCGTCGGTTCGGTTTCCGACTCGGTCGGTTGTGTGGAACTGTCCGTGTTCGCCTCCGTCGCACTCGAATCGGCTGTCACGTCCTGACTCCCCGTGTCGTCGCCGTCTTCGCCGAGGGTAAACCCGTCGTCGTCTTCGAGCCACGACGGTTCCTCCGTGCGACTGTCGTCGTCGAACGAAAACTCCTCGGCACCGTCGCCGAGATCCCACTCGTCGTCTCCGACGCTGTCGTCGACCTCGCCTCCGAAGTCGAAGTCGTCCGCGTCGGCGCTGTCGACGGAGATCGTGTTCGCCTGCTCGACCTCGCCCAGCGCGTCGGCGAGTCCGCTGGGGACTTTGCCGCGATACTCCTCGAACAGCGACTCCTCGGCTCGCTCGAGGATGTCCATCGAGAGGTTGTACGTCTCGCTGCTCGCGTCGGGTCGCGGGACGAGTTCCTCCTTTTCGGGATCGACGTCGATCAGGACGCTCTCCATCTCGCGGAGGTCCTCGAGACTGTCCTCGAGTTGCCCGTTCGCGATCAGAGTGAGGATCGTATCCGGGTCGTTGATGAACGCCTGGGCCGTCGCGGCGACCTGCGCGTACGTGTTGAGCCCGTTCTTGATCAGGTAGGCGAGGATGATCTCGCGTTTGAACAGTTCGTCCTGCAGTTTCTCGTGTGACCATCCGCGGTCGAACTGAATCTCCTCTAAGGTGTTCGAGTCCCCCATCTTGAGGTACTCGTCGGTCTCTGCCTGCCACTGGTAGACGTCCTGAACGTTGATCTCGTCGTGTTCGGCCTCGTAGTGGTTGATCTCCGTCAGCGACTTGTTCCGGCGAACCTTCCGTCCTTGCACCCGGGTCTGTGTCTGGATCGAGACGAGGTCGAGCGCCGTGAACATCGTCTTCGAGACGTTGATCGGGTCGGTCGTGAACCGCTTGAGAACCTCGTCGACGGAGTCGGCGTGGAACGTCGTGTATGTGGTGTGGCCGGTCGACATGACCTGAAACAGCGTCCGTCCCTCCTCGCCCCGGATCTCACCCATCACGATGTAGTCGGGCCGCTGTCGCAGCGCTGCCTCGAGCAGGTCGAACTCGTCGACGTCACCTTGCGAGTCGTCGCTGAACGACGGCCGAGTGATGCTCGCGATCCAGTTTCGCTGGGGGAGTTCGACCTCGCGCGTGTCCTCGATGGAAACGATCTTCGAGTTCGACGGAATGAACAGCGAGACCGCGTTCAGCGAGGTCGTCTTCCCCGACGCCGTCCCACCGGCGAAGATCAGGCTCTTGTGGTTCTCGATCGCGAGCCAGAGGAACGCCATCTCGTCCAAACTGAAGGTGTTCCAGTTGATGAGGTCGACCGGCGTGAACGGCACGTCCTTGAACTGCCGGATCGTGTAGTTCGTCCCGTGGTCGGAGACTTCGCGCCCGAGTGTGAGCTGCGCCCGCGAGCCGTCGGGCAGCGTCGCGTCGACCTGCGGAAGCCGCTTGCTGATCCCCTTGCCGGAGCGCTGGGCGAGTTTGACGACGAAATCGTCGAGTTCGTCCTCGCCGTGGAAGACGTTCGAGATGATCTGTTCGTACTCGGAGTGGTAGACGAAGACGGGCGAGTTGTAGCCGTCGACGGAGATGTCCTCGACGTTGATGTCGTGTTTGATGCCGTCGATTCGCTCGTAGCCGATGAAGTTGCGCTTGAGCAGGTAGAGCAATTTCTCGACCTGATACTCGTTTAACGTGTCGCCGTCCTCGGCGAGCAAGACCGGCTCCGGACGAACCTCGATCCCCTCGAGCTGCGTGGGTCCATCGTCGTCCTCGGCGGCTTCCTCGTCGTCCAACAGCGCTCGTAGGGACTCGAGGATTCCGAGTTCCGTTCCGCCACTGGTGTTCTCGAAGAGGTCGTACCGTTTCAGGAGTCTACGCGTCTCGTTTTCGATGACCGATCGGCGGCCGTCCTCGTCGGCGTTTTGTTCGATACCGTCGTCGGAGTACTTGATCGCCGTCCGAAGCTTACCCGAGAGGAACTCTTGCAGTTCGGTCTCGATTTCGGTGAGGTACGGTTCGACGAGGTAGTACTTCTTCTCGTTTTCCTTTTCGGAGTGGAAGATGATGACGAACGCGTAGGGTTTGTTCACCCAGTAGCGCTCCTCCTCGCGGAAGTGGCTCTTTTTCGCCTGCGGGACCGTCTTCTCGAGGTCGTATCGATTGGCGACGGTGGTGTGGCCGTCGACGGTCGAGAAGAAGTCGTCTTCGTCACACTCCTCGTTGACGTTGACAGTTCGTTCGTCGACGACGTCGTCCAGTTCCATCGCAGCGTTACCACCCTGATGGAGTTTCTGGCGAATCTCGTCCGGGTCGAAACCCAGCGCCTCCTCTTCGTCGAAGCGATCGATTTCGCCGTCACCGTTCCGCGGTCGGTCGCCGTCCTCGTCGTAGTAGTACTCCCACTTGTAGTGTTCCCACGTGTAGACGCCCTTGGTGACCGGCGTCGTTTCGGGGTCGACGTACTCGAGAAACGCGTCCTGCAAGACGTTCGCGTTGGGCGCGAACGTGGATTCGATGAGATCGGACAGTTCGTCGGGGTCGTATCCGAGGTACGATGTCGGATCGAAACTGACCCGGTCCCAGTCCTGGCCCGTGGGGACCCGCGACTGGACCTCCTCGCTGGTGTCCAGACCGAGTTGGTCGTCCGGTTTCTGTGTTCCCTGTGGATACAGCGTCGATACCTCGTCACCGTATCCGTAGTCGTTCATGAAATCCGCCCAGATGTACTCGCCGACACGGACGTCCGATCCTCGTGTCGGTTCGTGGGATCGCGAATCGTCCGACGCGGGTGCCGACGACTCGGCATCAGAGAAGTGCCCGGTGTCGGATTGGTCGGCCTCGTCAATAGCCATTGACTTCCTCCAATCTCTCACCCTTCAAAAAATTCATCCACACATTACCACTTTTGATAATTTCAAGCGATCTGTTGCTGGTCATTGGCGGCTCACCCCTCCAAACGTTCGATCTTGTCGTTCATTTGATCGTAACCGAGTTCTCTATCAATGATCTATACTACCATTATTTTTATTTTATGATGGATAAACGTCGAGTGATACTAGTAGTCAGACAAATCATTCTGCAAGAGATATGTATCGGATAACTGATCTTGATACTCGACTGCCTTTACGATATCGGCCGGATCGAGACGGGGCTAACGAGTGACCCGCCAGTTCTACGGGTCACTCGGTCGCGATCGAGAACGCGCCACGACACGCCGAGTACCCTTCTCGTCGGCCGGTCGGGGAAACCTGTCCGGCGAACCGCACGGATCGATCTACCGATACCATTCGAGGACCCGACGGGTGGCGTCACGAGTGATTGTCCCGACACGAAGACACGAGCCTCCTCGTCATCCCTTCCCCTACGTTTCCCTCTCTTCCTCGTTCTCGCTCACAATCGGTTTCGTCTAGCGTCGTGTCGGTGTCCTCGAGGAGCTGCATCCAGCCTCGAGCTACTGGAGAAGCTCCGCTCGCCGAGACCTTCACTGTCGGACGGAGATCCCACTCAAACCCGTCAATAAATAGCCGAACAGCGTTCGAAATTACAGTCGAAGCGACGCTGCGCTTCGATTTGACTGTTCTAATACGGTTTCGACCACGTTGATCGATACGAGAAAGTGTGTGACGGGATTCGAACCCCTTCTGAGAATCTGTTCGCTACGCTCGCAGAGTCCCAGTATGCTTCGAATCCCGCAGTACCGTCATCACTGCTCGTCCGCTCGCAGCAGATGACGGGCGTGACGGGATTCGAACCCGCGATCAGAAGGTTAGGAACCTTCTGCCCTCTCCGCTAGGCCACACGCCCCGTTCGAAAAAACCGTTAGTTCGAGGTGGTGCCCGTCTCCGTCTCGGTTTCGGTCTCGGTCACGGCTTCCGTCTCGGTTTCCGACTCGGTCGTCACGGCTTCCGATGCGGCGACGTCGTCGTTCTCCGCCTCGAATCCGGTTTCTCGCATTTCTTCGAGTTCCGTCTCGACTTTCTCGCGTCCTTTCTGGAATTCGCCCATGGCCTCCCCCGTCGACCGTGCCAGTTTCGGGATCTTGTTCGCCCCGAACAGCAGGATTGCGATGAAGAGGATGATGAGCAGTTCTGGTCCCCCTGGAGTGGGAACGAACAGCGGTGCAATTTCGGTTACCATCTCTATACGTGGCTTACCCGCTGGCAATTATAACCTTTTTGCTCCAACCAGTCAGCTCGGAATAGCGAATATAGCGCTCGAGACGCCCATGAACGGAATTTACAGCGCCTAATACCGTGAATAGAGCTCGAAACGGAAGTGTCGTTCCAGACATATTCTTCTCACGATGGCCGTGAAACGATCCTGATCCGACTGCTCGCCGGTCGATTTCAACCGTGCGAACCGTTCGTTTTTCTCTCGAGCGATCGGACGCGACCGGTCCGTGGATCGATCTGTCCGGTCCTCACGCGTCGACCATCCGATAGCGAATCACGAGGTAGACGACGACGAGTGCGAACGCGGGCGCGAGCAACGTCTCACCGTCGACGAGCGTGAACGCCAGGGCGATCACGTTCAGGGCGATACCAAGAAGGTAGAACAGACGCAAGCGGTCGGAGTTCATTCGCGTATCGTACGGTACGTCCCAGGGTCGCCTTCAACCGTTCGAAGTCACCGTTGGCGAACCGACGTTCTCGTCCCGGTGGCGAATCGTCGTCGGACCCTTCGGCGAACGAAACTGTCTTTTTCTCCTGGTAACTACGTCTCTATGATGCCACGCACTGGCGATACTGCGCCCGACTTTACGGCACCGCTCGCGACCGGCGACGTCGAATCGATCACCCTCTCCGAGCGGCTCGAGGAAGAAGCACCGATCGTTCTCGCGTTCTTCCCGGGGGCGTTCACGGGCGTCTGTACGACCGAGATGTGTACCTTCCAGGACCGCATCGCGGCCTTCGACGATCTCGACGCGACCGTTTACGGTATCAGTGTCGACTCACCGTTCTCCCAGAACGAGTTCCGCGAGCAAAACGATCTCTCGTTCGGGCTCATCAGCGACTTCGAGAAGGAGATCATCGACGACTACGACGTTCGCATGGACTTCGCCGATCTCGGCGTCTACGGCGTCGCGAAACGCTCGGTGTTCGTCGTCGACGCCGACGGACAGCTCACGTACTCGTGGGTCAGCGACGATCCAGGCGTCGAACCCGACTACGACGAAGTCGAGCAGGCCGTCGCCGACGCCGCCTGAGCCGAGTTTCACACGACTCGACACCGTCGGAGGTCTTTTTTAGTTCGCTATCGACCACTTACGTATGAGCGATTCTACTGTCGAGGAGGACGATACGCGTCGCGTCTACGATCCCGAGGACGACCACTCCTTCCCCGACGAGAGGTTGAACGAGGTCCTCGCGTTCGTCGACGCCGACGAGGAGATCCAGACCTATCTCGAGGCCCAGAACGTCAACGCCGTCGACCGAAAGCGGTACAACGATCACGGCGCCAAACACATCTCTATCGTTCGCAACCGCGCGCTCTGTCTCTACGACCTTTTGAAAGCGGGGAACGTCGATTTCAACGGTGCTCGCGAACAGGGGCTCGCGGAGGAAGACGAGGCGGTCATCATCGCCCTCGCCGCGACCCTCCACGACGTGGGTCACGTCGTCCACCGGGATCAGCACGCCTACTACTCGATCCCGCTGGCCGCAGACATCCTCGACCGGATCCTCCCCGAGTTCTACGACGTCGCCGAGAGCGTTCGCATGAAAGGCGAGACGCTCCACGCGATCCTCTGTCATCACACGGCGGAAGAACCGCTCACCACTGAAGCGGGCGTCATCCGCGTCGCCGACGCCCTCGACATGGAACGTGGCCGATCGCGAATTCCCTACGAGCAGGGCGGCCGCGGCATCAACACTCTCTCTAGTCAAGCGATCAGCCGCGTCTCGTTGCAAGAGGGGGACACCCGTCCGGTGATGGTCGAAATCGCGATGACCAACGCCGCCGGCGTCTACCAGGTCGACAACCTCCTGAAAGCCAAGTTGCGAGGATCGGGCCTCGAGGACGATATCCGTATCGTCGCCGTGAACACGAACGAAAACCGCGAACAGCTAGTCGAACGGATCGAACTGTAGGTCTCGTTTTCGGTGTGACCCGCCCTTGAGTCGAACTGTTCAAGCCACGACTGGCTCTGCATCCAACTATGGACGACGACGAGTAGTCGGATCCGTCCCTCGGCACCGATTCCGATTCCGATTCTGGTTCTCACTCCAACTCGAGGGCCGGCATCGACCGCCACCGGCTCGCGATCCGCCTCGGCTGTTCGTTCGCGACGCTGGTCTCGCTGTTATATCTGACTCGAGGATTCCTGATCGAGGCGACTCCAGCCCTGTGGCCGCCGACCGAACCGCTCGCACAGTGGACTACGCTCGTTCTACTCCACGCTTTCGGCTACGTCCTTGTACCACTACTGGTCGGCTCTTTCGTCGCCGACGTACTGCTCGAGCGAGTACTCGACTAAGCCGGGACGACGCCGTATCGGCCGTTTCGCTGGCGGATGTACCCCCGTTCGCGGAGCGTTCCGGTGATCGTCAACACGGACCCCTTGTCGATGTGCAGTGCAGTACAGACGTCGTCGGCCGTCGCCTCGCCGCGAACCGCGAGATAGAGGTACACGAGTTTCGCACGTCCCGACTCGAGGTCGGCTGGCACCGATACGTCTTCGTCCTGTAACGCGTGTGCGGCCATACGAACACATCGTGTTTTCGACGATAATAAATCCACCCCACGACGATTGTCGAACTTCCGTGTACTCTAACCGACCCCTGCCGCCAGCGTCTGTCGATTACTACCGTTTCAGGCCCAAATTCGTCCGAACGGGATGAGACGATCGTCGTTATCCATGAATTATGATTAATCTTAGCAGGTCACATCGCTTATGTCCTCCCGTCCGGCATCCACAGCCATGTCGACACAGCTCACGATCCTCGCACTCCTCACCGGAACGCTTACCGGCGCGTTGTTTCGTTTCCTGAATATCCCAATTCCTGCACCACCGGAACTGCCCGGTATCATGGGCATCGTCGGTATCTACGTCGGCTACAGGCTGATCGAGCACTTCGATGCTGGGATCGACCTGCTCGAGACACTCGGTCTCTGAGGTGTTCGACGCCTATTCGAGGCTTCGCAGTCGCTCGAGTCGGAGAGAGCACTCCAGACCGACGCGACCCGTCTGCAGTCTACGAAACGGCTGAAACCGGAAAAACCGTCCGAACGCCGACCGAAAAACCCGCTCAGTAACTCCGAACTTTCGGCTCGTAGGTCTTGTCCTCTCCCTCGAGGATGACCGGGCGATACCAGATCGACGGTTTGCCACCGTTCCAGGAGACGAGCGTGTGTTTGAGCCAGTTCTCGTCGTCGCGTTCCTGATTCTCCTGGCGCCAGTGTGCGCCGCGGAACTCGTTGCGAACCAACGCGCCGAGCGTGATCGTCTCGGCGACGTCGATCAGGTTGCGCGTCTCGATCGTCATCTGCAGGTCCGTGTTGAACGTCCGCGACGGGTCGTCGACGTAGACGTCGCGATACGCCTCGCGACACTCCCGAATCGCCTGCAGCGCGCGCTTGAGGCCCGCTTCGGTCCGGAAGACGTTCACGTCCTCCGTCATCGCCTTCTGGAGCTTCGCGCGGATCTCGGCGTGTTGGATCCCGTCGTCTTTCTCCATCAGGTACTCGACGCGCTCACGCTCCTCGGTGACCGTCCGCTCGAGGACGCCCTCGGGATCGGACAGTTGCCCGGAGCCGTCGGCGGCGACGTCGTCCGTTTCGGTCGCGCCAGTCTCCGCAATACCGGCTTCGCCGGGCGTGATCGGGAGCTCCATGTCCTCCTCTTCGACGCCCTCGCTGTAGCCCGTCTCGATCTCGGCTTCGCCGAGGTCGTCGCCGGCCGCATGGCGTCCGGCGCGCTTGCCGAAGACGATGAGTTCCGGCAGGGCGTTCCCGCCGAGGCGGTTCGCACCGTGGACGGAGACGCAGGCGCACTCGCCGGCGGCGTAGAGGCCGTCGATGCAGGTCGCACCGTTCTCGTCGGTCTCGATTCCGCCCATCTCGTAGTGCTGGCCGGGCTTGACCGGCATCGGCTCGACGAGCCCGTCGACGCCCTCGAAGTCCTCCGCGAGGTGGAGGATGTTCTCGAGGCGGTCGAGAATGCGTTCGGAGCCGAGGTGGCGCATGTCGAGGTGGACGTACTCGTCTTCGATTCCGCGACCCTCGTTGACCTCGGTGAGCTCGGCTCGAGAGACGACGTCCCGGCTCGCCAGTTCGCCGTCGTTGTTCGCGTAGCCGTGTTCGAACATGAACCGCTCGCCGCCCTCGTTGTAGAGGATTCCACCTTCTCCGCGGACACCCTCGGAAATGAGGACGCCCGTGCTGGGCAGCGTCGTCGGGTGGAACTGGACGAACTCCATGTCCTCCATGGGTACGCCCGCGCGGTAGGCCATCGCGTTCCCGTCGCCGGTACAGGAGACGGCGTTGGTGGTGTGGTCGAACGCTTGCCCGGGACCGCCGGTCGCGAGGATGACGCCCTTATTCGCTTTGAACCCCTCGACGGCACCGGACTGGACGTCGTAGGCGACGACGCCGTGGCAGGTCCGGTCGTTGGGGTCCGGCTCGTCGGTGACGGCGAGGTTCATCACGTACCACTCGTCGTAGACCTGAATGCCGCGTTTGACGACCTGCTCGTACATCGTGTGTAGCAGGTGGTGGCCGGTCTCCGCACCGGCGTAGGTCGTCCGCGGGAACGAGAGGCCGCCGAACGGACGCTGGGAGACGGTGCCGTCGTCTTCCCGCGAGAACGGCATCCCCCAGTGCTCTAAGGTGATCGTGTCCTCGGGGGCGTCCTGTGCGAGTGTCTCGATCGCCGGGGCGTCGCCCAGGTAGTCCGACCCCTTCATGGTGTCGTAGGCGTGGAGTTCCCAGTCGTCGCCCTCGCGCAGTGCGGCGTTGATTCCCCCTTCGGCCGCGCCGGTGTGGCTGCGGACCGGGTGGAGTTTCGTGACCATCGCTACGTCCGCGCCCGCTTCGTGGGCGCCGATTGCAGCCCGGAGGCCGGCGCCGCCGGCGCCGACCACGATGACGTCGTGTTCGTACATAGTTACCAGAACTTCAGGTTCTTCTTGACCGCTTCCCGCTTGAGCTCCTGAATGTGCTCGGTGAGCGGAATGTCTTTCGGACACACCTCCGTACAGGAAAACTGGGTCTGACAGCGCCAGACGCCGTGTTCCTGTTCGACGATGCGGAGTCGGTGCTCCTTGATCTCCTCGTCCTCGCGTTCGTCCATCGCGAACCGGTAGGCCTTGTTGATCGCCGCCGGTCCGAGATAGTCGTTGTCGCCCGCTGCGATGTTACACGAGGACATACACGCGCCACACCAGATACAGCGCGTGGACATCTTGACCTTCTCGCGGTTCTCCCGCGTCTGGCGTTGTTCCTCCAGTTCCCCGTCGGGCAGGTCCTCCTGCTGGAAGTACGGCTCCACGGAGTGCATCTGGTCGTAGAAGTGGTCCATGTCCACGACGAGGTCCTTGACGACCTCCTGGTGCGGGAGAGGCTCGACGCGGACCGGCTGGTCGAGCTCCGAGATCTGGGTCTTACAGCCCAGTCGCTGTCGGCCGTTGACGAAGAAGGCGTCCGAGCCACAGATCGCCTGTCGACAGGAGTGTCTGAAGGTCAGCGAGGAGTCGAACTCGTCGCGGGCGTAGATGACCGCGTCGAGAACGGTCATCCCGCGTTCGAAGGGGACGTGGAAGTCGTCGAACCGGGGCTCCTGTTTCCCCTCGACTTCGGGATCGAAGCGGAACACCTTGAGGTGGACGGTGTCCCCCTCGAGGTCGTCTTCCGCGGCCGCCCGTTCGCGTTCCGCCGCCCCCTCGTGCTTGCGCTGGAGGCGCTTTTGTTGGGGCGAAGAGAGGCCGCTCATCTCCTGGTCGGTCGGCGTCTCCTGACTCTCCGGTTCCGGTTCGGCGTCAGTCTCGGGTTCTTGCTGTTGTGTACTCATGTTATGCCCACCCCGCCATGACGACTGCGACGTAGGTTCCTTGTGCGATCAGTGCGAGCCCGGCGATGGTAAGGACTGCGAGAACGACTTTCTTCTGGATGCCGTCGAGTCCCTGATTGACCAGCGCGTTGTAGACGCCGTTGATGCCGTGGAACGCCGCGGTGACGAGGAACAGCACCATGGTCAGGAAGTAGCCGACCTCGCTCATCCGCGCTTGCGTTCCGGCGAAGGTCACCTCCGCGGCGTGGCTGATGAAGTGCAACTGGAAAAAGTGAAAGGCGAGCACGACGACCAGAAACGCCGCCGTGATACGCTGGAGCAACCAACCAGTTCCGCCCGGCGTGAACGAGGAGTAACGCTCCGCCATCAGAGCCCCACCCCCGTCAGGAACGTCGGCACGCTCGCGACGGTGATCACGCCCGTCAGGATCAACGACGCGTAGAAACTCTTGTCCTGTGCCTCGAGTCCGATACCCAGATCGACCATCAGCAGTCGAAGCCCGTTCAGGATGTGAAACACTGCGACGGCGAGCAGGCCGACCTCGAGCACTCGAACGATGAAGAGGCCCTCGAGGCCCTGAATGGTTCCCGTGTAGGCGTCGACTGATTCCCCTGCGACCATCATCGTCTGGCCGTCGGCCGCTGCGATCGCACTACTCAGCACGGCGATGTGGGTGAACAGGTAGCCGATCAGCATCCACCCGGTGAATTTGTGAAAAATCCACGCCCACATCCCGGCTGAGAACTCCTTCCACCGGCCGAAGTCCTCGATGAGGCCGCGATTGTAAGACTGACTCATACTCTCATCCCGAGGGTTGGACCGTGGGGGTATAGAAGTTACTTTTATCTGCGTCCGTCAGCCGCAGTCACGAACAAACGTTCGTTATACTCTGCAGGGGTTTCGTGAATGTAACCGCACACGTTCGGGTCGTTTCGATTTCTCGTTCTGGAACGGTATCGGTTCGTCCTCCTCGTATCGTTCTCGTCGTCACCTCGTACTCGAGCCAACATCGCGACAGTAGATTACTACTAGGTATTTCCTACTAGAGAAAAATTAATATGAAGCATAGTATTGGGGAGGCTGTAGAATGACCACGACTCGAGACCGATTCTGCCCGGCGGACCATCCACACGATCACTTTCTCCTGACGACGACCGTCGGAAGCTATCCGAAGCCGACGTGGCTCGATCGACTTCACGACCGACGTGAGAACGAGGAACGTACTGGGGACGAACCAGCTACCGAGTGGACCGAAGCGATAGCCGACGCGACCAGACTGATCACGGCCGAACACGAACGCTGCGGCCTCGACGTCGTCGCGGACGGCGAGGTCCGGCGACGAGAGATGGTCGAATACTTCGCCCATCGGACCGACGGGGTCGAGTTCCACGGCCCCGTCAAAGTTTGGGGTCACAACTGCTTTCGAAAGCCGTCCGTCGTCGCTCCCGTCGAGCGATCAGAGCCGTGGCTGCTCGAGGAGTTCGAAGTCTCCAGTGAGGCCGCCGAACGGCCAGTAAAGGTCCCCATAACCGGACCCTACACGCTCGCACGGTTCAGTTTCGACGAGGTGTACGGCGACAGGGAGACGCTCGCACTCGAGTTCGCGTCCCTCGTCGCCGAGACCGTCGAGCGGCTCGTCGGCGCGGGCGCACGATACATACAGATCGACGAACCGGCGCTCTCGCAGGTCCCGGACGATCACGAAATCGTCGGCGCGTGTCTCGAACGGATCGTTCGCGACGTCCCCGACGACGTTCGAGTCGGACTCCACGTCTGCTACGGCGACTACTCGAGGCTGTATCCCGAAGTCCTCGAGTTTCCGATCGACGAGTTCGACGTCGAGTTGCTAAACGGCGATTACGACCAGCTCGAGGTGTTTACGGACCCCGAGTTCACGTTGGACTTCGCGATCGGCGTCGTCGACAACCACGACGCGACCGTCGAGTCGGTCGCGGAAATCAAGGAGAACATTCGGCGAGGGTTGCAGGTCGTTCCACCGGAGCGATTGTCGGTGAGTCCGGACTGCGGGTTGAAGTTGCTCCCCCGTGACGTCGCGGCCGCAAAACTCGAAAACATGGTGACGGCGGCCCGCGAACTCGAGGCGGAGCTGGATGCAGGGATAGTCGAGGTGCCCGATCACGGATAGACTCTCGGGATCAGGATTCGCGATCCGGTCGCGGCGCGTTCTCGTACTTCACCATCTTCTCGGGTTTGTCCGTAATCGTCTCGTACATCCGCTGAAGCGTCTCCTCACCCTCGAGCAGCCCGTGGTCGTCGAGAAACGCCCGCCCCTCCTCGCTGAGTCCGTAGAACTTCCAGGGATACCCTTGTTGGCGTTGCTCGCGTGGCAGTTCGACTGCGTCGACGATCCCGGCGTCGACGAGCTTCTGGACGTGTTTGTACACCGTCGCGTCGCTCACGCTCGGATTCAGTTGCTCGAGTTCGTACATCGACGGCAGTCCCTCGGGGTGCTGGAGGATGTTCGACACCAGCGCGAACCGCGTCTCCTGGGTGACGAAGTGCAGGAGTTCTCGAGCCGACGTGCCGTCGATCGGCTGCGTTTCGGTGCTCATAGGAGTGCGTACGTTCGCGTCGGTGAAGTATTTTACTCTGAAGTAAATCACCCCACGGTAATTCACCCTGCAGTATATTCTCCTGAGAACACACAGTAATTCCTACGTATCTTCGCTCTCAACCGCTGGTTATGAGTGATGGCGAACCCCTTCCTCCGGACGAACTCCTCGAGAGTGCGGCGGACCGACTCGAGTCCGACGACCTCACGCTCGCCGAGAACGAGGCGATCTTGCGTTCGATCAGCGAACTGACGCCGGTGTTCGAACACGACCGTTCGTACTTCGTTCTCGGCAGTTACGACCGCGGCCCGATCCGACGGCTCGCGCTCGTCACCGATCGGCTCAACCGCCGGACGGACGCCTACGCGTTCAGGATGGTCGACGTTCGCGGCGAGTGGTCCAACGGCATCCAGAAGTTCTGTCTCATCGCCGATCTCGTCTCGTTCGTCGTCGGCGTCGCCGAACGGGAGCCGAGCGACTTCCTCGTCGAGCAGGGGCTGCTCGTCGGTACCGAGGAGTACTTCTCGAAGAGCCACGTCCTAAAGCGGGAGTACGACGATGACGATGACGACGAGGGCGACGGCGGCGATTTCGGCTGGATGCAGGAAGGCGTCTTCGGCCTCATCGAGCGGGAGGGGCGATTGTATCGCTGGAACACGGAGGACGACCTCGTCGGCGCCGTCGCGGAACTGCCGTGAGGTCGACGGTCGCGCGTGTCGGTTTCCGTTTGGCTCACTCGACGTCGGTAATGTACTCCTCGCCGCCGTTTCCGCGCTCGCGTTCGAGCGCGTGTAACGTGTCCTCGCTGAGCCGCACCAAGTGACAGAGCGGGTTCCCGGGATAGACGACGGGATTCTCGAGGACGCCGACGATGAGGCCGGTGAAGGGTGCTTCGACGGTGACGATGTCGTCTTTTTCCTTGAACGGGTTGGTGATGGTGCAGATGACCTCGTCTTCGAGGACGAGGTCGCCACGACCGCTCTTCATGTCGACGATGCCGCCCGCGTCGGCTCGGAGCCAGGTCTTCTCGTCGGTGCCGTCGATGACGGTGCGCCAGCCCGGCCAGTGGACGGAGGACTCTTCGTGGAGGCCGAACTCCGCGAGGACGCTCGCGACGCCGGTGAGCGCGCGGTTGATGAGATTGCGCTGGAAGCGGTGGGCTTCCCCCATCTCGATGGTGATCGTCGGAACGCCCGCTTCGGTCGCTTCCCGTCGAAGCGTCCCGTCGGGGCCTTCGCCCGCGATGATCACGTTCGAACTGAACGCGTTGGCCAGTCGGGCGACCTTCGAGTGATCCATGTTCGCCCGGACGTGTAGCATGTTCGTCCGCCCGCGTGTGGACGTGTGGAAATCGAGGCCGATGTCACAGGGTTCGATGAAATTAGTGAAGATACGGTAGGCCATTCGGTTCGCGCTCGTACTTCCCTCGCGACCGGGGAACGACCGGTTGAGGTCCCGGTCGTAGATGGGTAAATACCGCTGCTGGGCGAGAAACCCCGGCACGTTCAGGACGGGAAGACAGACCAGCGTGCCGTGAAGAATCGAGTGATCCCAGTCGTGGGCGACCTCGCGGACGACCTCGATCCCGTTGAGTTCGTCGCCGTGGGCCGCAGCCGAGAGAAAGACCGTCGGGCCGGGGTGCTCGCCGTTGATCACGGTCACCGGAATGCGGACGGGATCACCGAGGTACGTCTCGCTGATACCGTACCGGATGTTCGCGGATTCGCCCGGTGCGACGCGTCCGCCGTTGTACGTGAAACTGTCGTCCCCGTCGGGCGGTTCGTCGCGTGCGGTATCGCTCATTGTCCCTGTCTCTGTGGTCGACAATATAAAGTCCATCACTCGCGGCGACGATCTCACGTCTCCCACCGTGACAATCTGGCACATAGTCTTTGTAGCAGGCCGTCGTACTGGCGAGCATGAACCTCCGCGAGGCTACCGAAGACGATCTCGAGACGATCCGTTCGATCGCCCACAGCTCCCTCTCGTCGTCGTACTCGCACTTTTTAGACGAGGAAACTATCGACGACGCCGTCGAGCAGTGGTACGGCCAATCGCTCGCAGACGACCTCGAGAGCGACGACTTCCTGGTCCTCGTCGCCGAGGAAGACGGTAACGTCGTCGCCTTCTCCCAGAGCGAGTTCGTGGAGGAGGGCCACAATACGGGCCAGATCCTCTGGATCCACGTCGATCCCGACGCCCGCGGCAGCGGCACCGGCGTTCGGTTGCTCGCCCGCACGCGTGAACAACTGCTCGATTCGGGTGCCGAGCACATTCGGGCGACCGTCCTCGAGGACAACGAGACCGGCAACGAGTTCTACGATAGCCACGGCTTCGAGCGGTCGGGAACGATCGAGGTCGATATCGGCGAGAAGACCTATACGGAGAACGTCTTCGTCGAGGGAGAGACCCCCGACGACGGCAACGGAGAGGGAGACGACAGCTGGCGAGCCCTCGAGGAAGTCACCGTCGACGACGAGTCGGTATTCGTCAGTTACGGCGAGGTCGTACGCGGCTCGGACGCACCGTTCTACACCGCCTACGAGCGCGAGGACAGTTCCCGCCGGTACGGGTGGTTCTGCGGGAACTGTGACTCGCTGGACAACGCGATGGATGCGATGGGACGAATCCAGTGTAACTCGTGTGGTAACCGCCGAAAGGCGACGCGGTGGGACGCGTCGTACCTCTGAGTACTGTTTCGGTTTCGCTCCCGTTCGTTTCGGTTTCTTCCACCGAGTTGCAACGATGGTAAGACGACCGTACATCCTCGTCGCCCCGTCTCGCGTCGATTGAGGACGGTATCGTCTTCCTGACGAAAGTGCTGAGTGTCGTTTCTGTTGAGTAGTGATCGTCTGAACCCGGTCTCGAGCGGCGATCTGTAACCCAGCCATTCAGCACTGAACAGTGTGAATAACAATTGGCTACTCGCCTGTTCGTCTACTCGAAGTCAGTCGCCGGAGTCGGTCGACAGTTGGATCGATTCGTGATCGGAGCGGTTCGTACAGTCGGTGCGGCGTTTCAGCCACATGAGTACACGTAGTCACATCGTCCGCGGATTCAAAGCAACGCTCGTCGCTCGTGCCGTCTTCATGGTCTCGAGCGCGCTGTTGATGATCGTCCTGGCGAGATACCTCCTCGACCCGGACTCCTACGGCGCGCTGTACTGGGCGATCGGCGTTCTGGCGGTCGTCCAGCTCTTCGCCGACGTCGGACTCGGCAAGTCGGCGGCGCGCTACTTCGCCGAGTATCGCGAGAAAGACCCCGGGCAGATTCCCCACCTCATCCGGTCGACGGTCGCGTACAAGCTGATCGTCGTGACGCTCGTCGCGTACTTCCTGTTGCTCTTTCACGATCGGATCGCCGTTGCGCTCGGCGATCCCGACGCGGCCCCGTTCCTCGCGGCGGGAGTCATCTACATCATCGTCCGCTCGTTTCACGTCTTCTCCCAGATCGCCTTCCAGGGGTTCAACCACCTCGTCTACAGCGCCACCGTCCAAGCGGTTGGCGGCGTCGCGCGCCTCGTCTTCGCGGTCGCGTTCGTCCTGCTGGGATTCGGCGCACTCGGGGCGCTCTTCGGCTACATCGTCGGCTCCGCCGTCGCCGCGGCGCTCGGTCTCACCATCCTCTACTACCGGTTTTACCGCGAGTACAATCCTGCCCCGGAGTTCGAACCCGGACTCTCGAGACGGCTACTCGAGTACAGCGTGCCGCTGACGGCGACCAGAAGCGCGAACGTCCTCGACAAACAGATCGACATCGTACTCGTCGGGGTCTTCCTCAATCCCGTCGCCGTCGGCTTCTACACGATCGCCAAACAGGTCACCGATTTCGTCCTCGCACCCGCCGAATCCCTCGGCTTCACCATCTCGCCGAACTTCGGCGAACAGAAGGCGTCGAACCAGCTCGAGGAGGCCCGATCGATCTACGAGACGGCGCTGACGAACGCCCTGCTGTTTTACATTCCGGCGGCGGCGGGGTTGGCGATCGTCGCCGAGCCGTTCATCCGGCTCGTCATCGGAACCGACTATCTGGGCGCGGTCACCGTCTTGCAGATCCTCTGCGGGTTCGTCGTGTTGCAGGCGATCACGAACCTCACCAGCGACAGCCTCGATTACCTCGGACGCGCACGATCGCGGGCGATCGCGAAAGGGGGAACGTCCGTCGCGAACTTCGGCCTCAATCTCGTCTTGATTCCGACGATCGGAATCGTCGGGGCGGCCATCGCGACGGTCTTCACCCACTCGATTTACGTCGCCGTGAACCTGTACATCGTTCACAGCGAACTCTCCTTGCACCTCGAGTCACTCGCCAGATCGATCGGAACGATCGTCGTCATCACCGGTCTGATGGCCGGCGCCGTCCTGCTCGCGACGCCGATGATCTCGGATCTGGTCATGCTGGCCGGAGTGATCGGGCTGGGTGCCGGGACCTGGGCGGTGCTGGCCGTCGCCAGCGGACTGGTCGATATTCACGAGGTCCGGTCGGTCATCGCCTCGACGTGATATAACACTATCTTGGGCGAGGAGACATCACGTTCACCGCGTTCTCAGTCTTCTGTTTTCACGGGACGGGCGGTTCCAGCGAGTCGCTCTCTCGAACGAATTCGTTCTCCCGTCGACGACTCCAGCTCGTCCCTCCGTTCACACCGTCGGTAGAATATCTCGCATCGTTTCTACGGTAAATCAGATCTCGTGATCGTTTCGTTATCAGTCCTCGGGTGATACGGTAAAACGTGGCCAACGGGCCGTACAGGGGTGCGACGGCTGGGAAGACTAACAACGTTTTTCCGACCGGCCGGAGAGGTACCGAACAATGAGCGTCGAGGATTCCGTTCGTGTCGGGGTATTGAGTTTGCACACCAGCAAGGAAACGAAGGCGATCTGTAACGCAATCGAGGAACTCGGTCACCACCCCGAGTGGCTTCGTGTCGAGAACACGGCGATCAGAGTTACCGACGGCACCGTCTCTCTCGAGCCCGAAGTCGACGTGATCGCCAACCGAATGCTGCTGTCGAATACCGAACAACCCTGTGAAGATCTCGGCCTCGCGAATACCCTCGACCAGCTGGTTCCGATGCTCAACGACCCGACGTCGGTGATGACGGCGATTCACAAGCTCTCGACGGCGACAGCGCTGGCGGCCAACGACGTTCGCGTTCCCGACGTCCTCCTCGCACTCAGCAGCGACAACCTCAACGCCTCCCGCGGGGATTTCGGCGACGAGGCCGTCTACAAGACCGCCATCGGGACCCACGGCGGCGGGACCTGGAAGGTCGGCCGGGACGAGGCCGTCAACGCCAAAGTCGGCAACCGCTACGCCTTCTTGCAGAACCTGATCGAGCGCGACGACGAGCGTCACCGGGACGTCCGCGTCTACGTCGTCGACGGCGAGGTCGTCGCCGCGATGTACCGCTACGCGCCCGACAACGACTGGCGGACCAACGTCGCTCTCGGCGGCTCCGTCGAGGACGCGACCGAGGACCTCCCCGACGAAGCGCGAGAGATGGCCCGGCGCTCGGCCGACGTCATCGGTCTCGACTACGCCGGCGTCGACCTCGTCGAGGGCGAGGACGGCTGGTTCGTCCTCGAGGTCAATCCCACCGCTGGCTTCAAGGGACTGTATCAGGCGACGCAGGTCAGCCCGGCACCCTACATCGCGAAGGTCGCGATCGAGCGCGCCGGCGGCGAGGTCGATGCCGACCGCGTCGAGGAACTCTCGGCGACCCTCGACGACTCGACGCCGACGGCGATGCCGGCGAAGGCCCCGGTCACGAGCGGCGAACCCGCGGTCATCGGCTACACCGAAGAGGTCGTCCTCTCCGGGACCCGCGGTTCGAAGACCGTCTACGCGAAGTCCGACACCGGGGCGACTCGAACGAGCATCGATACGCAACTCGCAGCGGACATCGGCGCCGGCCCGATCAAGTCCATCACCCGAGTCAAATCCGGGAGCAGCAAAACCTCGCGGAGTCGACCCGTCGTCGACGTCGTCGTCGGCGTCGGCGGCAACCAGCACACCGTGACCGCCAGTGTCGAGGACCGCAGTCACATGGATTACGCCGTGTTACTCGGCCGCGACATCCTCGAGCACTATCAGGTCGACGTCGGTCGTCGCGTCGATCAGGACATGTCCGATAGTCCCGAGGAAGAGGAAGAAGAGTAACGAGAACGGAAATAGAGACCGAGACCGAAAGCAAAAACGGAAACGGAAACGGAGCGGCTCTCACTCGCCCTTGAGAACGACTTCGTCGTCGGTGACCTCACTGATCTGCGAACTGTTCACCGGGTAGGCGTCCTGATCGGGTTCTCCCCAACCGAACCGGGCCTTGAGTCGGTCCGTGAATCCCGGTTCGGGATCGATATAGACAGTGTCGGCTTCGACGTCGGCGACGATGCCGACCTGCTCGCCCATCGAGTCGACGACGTCTTTCCCCTGATCGTCGTCGGTGAGTTCGATCGACGCGGTCGGCTGTTCCGCGTCGGCCTGCGCTGTCGCTTCCGTCTCGAGTCCGGACTCCGTTTCGGTGCCCATCCCTCCCTCCGCCTCCGCCTCGGCGGCGCTCGTCCGGGCACCGGAGTGTCCGCCCGCATCTGCCGTCCCTGCTCTTTCAGCACCGCGACCCATCTCGGCGGCACGATCAATGTCGTCGTACTCCTCGATATCGACGAGTTCGGCGTCGAGCACCGTACTCCCGAACACCTCCGTTTCGACGATTTCGGACTCCTCGAGTACGTACATCATCTCTCGTCGGTCGCGAATCTCCTCTTCGAGCGTCTGGCGCTCGATGAGTCGGCTCTCGATCGTGTCTCCCTCGCGATCGGTCCGGATCCGACCCTGTCCGAGCATCTCGTCGGTGTCGGTGGTCGAGCGCACGACGTCGCTCTCGAGGATCGCCCGGTGGATCGTCTCGTCGGCGACGCTCGACTCGAACTCGTCGGTCGACGTCTCCTCGCGTTCCTCGACGTCGACGTCGATATCGACGATCCTGCTTTCGACGGTCAACTGCTCGATCTCCTCGATCGTGTCGGTTCGCGTCTCGTCGACGATCACCTCGATCATATCGTCGTCGACGAACTCCACGTCGATAACCTCGCGGTCGAGTAACTCGCTCGAGACGATCTCTCTGTCGAGGACTTCCGTGTCGACCACCTCGCTCTCTATCGTTTCCGTCTCGACGATCTCCCGTTCGACCACGCGCGTCTCGACGAGTTCCGTCGTGACCGTGTCACCGGATCGAAGCGCCTCTTCGACCTGATCGTTCTCGAGGGCCGCACGGTCCATCACTGCGTCGCGCTCGGCGAGTTCGAAGAAGCCGAGGTCGTCGTCGGCACCGGTGGCCGATTCGTCCTCGTGGTAGATAAACACCATATCGTCGGATTCGAAGGTTTCGAAGAACTCGTCCCAGCTGCGTTCTTCGTACTCGTCGCCGACGTCCTCCTGGCGGACGAACGTGTGTTTGGACGAGCCTGTCTCCGTGTCACCCATACGCCGCGTCACTGGAACGGCATCTCTCTCCTCGACCCAACTCCTGATTCGATCTCGATCCGTGGTCATCTGTCGCTCGCCTGCGTTCGTGTTCGTGTTCGTATTCTCGTCTACCATTGTGGGACGAAAATACGCCGATCGATACTTAGCTCAGCAGGGTCGTTGTTGGATTACGGACTCGTTCCGACTCGAGTAACCCGTCACTGTCTCGAGTGACGCGTATCCGGATTCGGTGACGCCGCTTCGGGCTCCCGAATTCGGAGCGATCGTCGCCGTTCTTCGAGAGCTGTCGGCGAGCGACTCTGTCCGTCCTCGAGACCGTTTCAGCGCCGGTAATCGGTCGTGACCCGGTGCGCTCGAGGCGGAGGTGATCACCTTTTCTCGCTCGAGTTCCTACGGCTGTCGAATGCGAGGCCTGCGAGCACCGTCGGTGGCCGCACCCGTCGAGACCGACAGCGAACCGCTCGCGCCGATCATACCCACTCCACGATGACGATCACGGACGAAATCAAACACACGCTAGCACAGGACCCGGTCATGGCGGAACTACTCGAGAAGCACGACCCCTATACCGAACGGGACTGGAACGAGTTCGAGCGCCTCTGTGTCTCCATCATCAACCAGCAGCTCAGCACCGCGTCCGCCCTCGCCGTCCGAGAGCGGGTGTTCGACCTGCTCGAGGGCGACGTCACCCCCGAGACGGTATTGGCCGCGGACGAGGATGCCCTCCGCGAGGCGGGGCTCTCCCGGACGAAAGTCGAGTACGTTCGGAACGCGGCTCGCGCCTTCCAGCGAAACGACTACACGAGGGAGGGGCTGGCCGACCACTCCGACGAGGAGGTGATCGACCTCCTCACCGAAATCAAGGGGATCGGAGAGTGGACCGCTCGGATGTACCTCCTGTTCGTCCTCGACCGTCAGGACGTCCTCCCGCTGGGCGATCTGGCCGTCCGACGCGGTATCGAACGGCTGTACGGGAACGGCGACGAGGTCGGTGAGATGACGCGGGCCGAAATGCGCGAAATCGCCGACTCGTGGCGTCCCTACCGGTCGATCGCGACGCTGTACATCTGGGCAGAGTACGAGTCCGACGCGTAGCGAACTGGCCCGGGACCGACGGACGCGCTCGAGACAGTCGACGCCCTCGAGACGACAGTTCGAACGGTCAGTACTCGACTCGAGCGGTCGGTTCGGACCCTTCCTCGGTCGCTCGCTCGGCAAAAACCGTGGCCGCTCCGATCCCGGCGAGGCCGGCGACGGTGACCCGAAGGCCCGTGCCGACGACGGCCTCCCCGATGCTGAGAGCCGTGTAGAACGTCGACTCGGTCGAGAACTCGAGCGTCGACAGAACGGCGAACAGGGCGACGACCCCACCGATTCCCGCCCCGAGGAACAATGCGAGAGCGAAGCCTGAGTACCGTCGTCGAACGTCGAGTCCGCGGACGAGTACGTAGCAGACGACGAAGACGCCGATCGGTTCGACGAATACCGTGAGGAGACGGCTGGCGAACGTGATGGCCGTGATATCGCCGACCGACGGGTCGAAGACCTCGAGCGCGAGCGGCGCTGCGTATCGCTGGCCGACGTGGACGGCCCCCGCGACGAACGCGACGAGTGCGGCGGCGAACAGTTGTCTGGAGGACGACATAGTTCGTCGTCTTCTCGAGGACATATAAACGATCCGTCCTATTTCGCCCCGCCAACCCCCAGAACAGTTGGATCCGGCCGACGTCGTCGAAGACGATGCTGCCGCCAGTCCACTTCGTCGTCGGCTACGTCTGCTACGCCGCTTATTCCCGGCTGGTTCTGGAGGACCTGCCGCGCGCGCGGCCGGCACTCGCCGCCGTCGCCGGTGCCGCGATACCGGACCTGCTGGACAAACCGCTGTGGCTGACGGGGGTCGTCCCCGTCGGTCGGACGATCGGTCACTCGCTGTTGTTCGCGATTCCCGTGAGCGTCGCCGTCTGGGTCGTCGCTCGAGGTCGGAACCGCAACCGCAAACGGGACCAGGACCGCAGCCGCAATCGGGACCGAAACCTCCTCGGCGTCGCCTTCGTCGTCGGCCTCCTCTCGCACGTCGCGACCGACGTCCCGTGGCACCTGCTGTCGAGAGAGTACCACGAACTCGGCTTCCTCCTGTGGCCGATCACTCACATGCCGGAGTACACGGGGACGAAGTCACTCGGGACCGTCGGCGGCCTCGAGGTGACGACGCTCTGGCTCGAGGCCGTGATCGTCGTCGGTGGAATCGCGCTCTGGTGGCGCGACGGCCGACCGGGGCTGGAGAACGTTCGATCGGCGCTGCCCGTCTGACTACGTGTTGGATTCGGGCTCGAAACCGGGTCCTGACTCGAACTCGGACTCGGACTCCGGCAACTCCGGCTCGATCCGCGACAGCCGCATCGCGTTGCCCGTCACGCCCAGACTCATCCCCATGTCGCCGATGACGACCGCGTGGATCACTGTTACGACCCCGAACGGGGCACCAGCGGCGAGGACGGCTTTCACGCCGAGGCTCGCCCAGATGTTCTGGCGGATGACGCCGTTGGCCGTCCGCGAGAGCCGGAACAGGTAGGGTAGGCGCGTCAAATCGTCGCCCATCAGCGCGATGTCCGCGGTCTCGAGGGCCGTGTCGGTCCCCGCCGTACCCATCGCGATTCCGACTGTGGCGGTTGCCAGCGCCGGCGCGTCGTTGATCCCGTCGCCGACCATCGCGACCTGTCCGTGCTCGTCATCCAGCCGGCGGATCCACTCGAGCTTTTCTTCGGGCAGCAACTCGGCGTGGTACTCCTCGATCCCGACCTCGCCGGCGATCGCTCGCGCGGTCCCCTCGTTGTCGCCGGTGAGCATGACCGTTCGAACGCCCTGCTCCTGGAGTCGCGACACCGCCCACGCGGACTCCGGGCGCACCTCGTCGGCGATCGCGACCAGCCCGAGCAACCGCTCGTCGGTGCCGACGACGATCACCGTCTTCCCCTGGGACTCGAGGTCCGGGACGACCTCGCGCAGGAGGTCGATACAGTCGTCGCGCTCGCACTGCCGCCTGGCTTCCGCGCCGTCGAGCGCTTGCACCTGTCCGCCGTCGGTCACGTGCGTGTGCTCGAGGTTCGCCAGATCGTCGAACAGGTTCGGCTTCCCCGCGTAGTGGGTGACGCCGTCGATCTTCGCGCGGACGCCCTCGCCCGGGAGCGCCTCGAAGTCCGTGACCTCCTCGTCGTCTCCGCCGACACCTCGCTCGTCGGCGCGGTCGACGATCGCCTCCGCGATCGGGTGCTCGCTGCGGCGTTCGATCGCACCCGCCCGTCGGAGCACGTCGTCCTCGTCGGCACCCTCGAGGGCGATCACGTCGGTCACCGACAGTTCGCCGGTCGTCAGCGTTCCGGTCTTGTCGATCGCGAGCACGTCGCCCTCGCCGACGGCCTCGAGGTGGCGTCCGCCCTTCACGAGGACGCCGTTGCGCGCGGCGCTCGTGATCCCGGAGACGACGCTGACCGGCGTCGAGATGACGAACGCGCAGGGACAGGCGATGACCAGCAGCGTCAGCCCCCGCAGGAACCAGGTGTTCCACGAGGCACCCGTGAGCAGCGGCGGGCCGACTGCGACGGCGATCGCCAGCGCCACGACGACCGGCGTGTAGACGCTCGCGAACCGCTCGACGAACTGCTCGCGGTCGGTCTGCTCGCGCTGGGCGTCTTCGACCAACTCGACGATCTTCGCGATCGTCGACTCGCCCAGCTCGCTCGTCACCTCGATCTCGAGGTAGCCCGCCTCGTTGATCGAACCGCCGTAGACCTCCGCTCCCCGCCCCTTCTCGACGGGGACACTCTCGCCGGTGATCGGCGCCTGATCGATCGTGCTCGAGCCCTCGCGGACGATCCCGTCGGTCGGGACCTTCTCGCCGGGGCGGACGATCACGGTGTCGCCCACGTCGACCGCGTCGACCGGGATCGTCACCTCCTCGCCGTCGCGCTGGACCGTCGCCGTCTCCGGCGAGAGGTCCATCAGTTCCCGCAGCGAGTCCCGAGCGCGGTCCATCGAGTAGCGCTCGAGCAACTCGGCGACGCTGAACAGCACCGCGAGCATCGCCCCCTCGAAGGGGTGGTGGGTGAGCACCGAGCCGATGATCCCTGCACTCATCAGGAAGTCGATGTCCAGGCTCCTGTTCCGGGCGGAGTAGTAGCCGTTTCGAAGGATCGGCGTCCCGGCGACGGCGACGGCCGCGAGGAACAGGAGGTGCGAGAGGTGGAACGACCGCTCGGCGATCACGAACGCCTGCGGGTCGAACGTCGGAAGCAGGAACTGCAGGACCATGCCGACGGTCACCAGCGCGCCGCCCGCGATCGTCACGACACCGCGGCGGCTCCGCCAGGCCGGTTCCGGCGCTCCGAACCGATCGCTCCCGGTGCCGTCGTCGATCGGCGTCGCCTCGTAGCCCGCCGACTCGATCGCCGTGACGATCGTCCTCGGATCGACCGCGTTCTCCGGGGTCGTCACGGTAACCCGGCCGGTCGTCGGCTGGGTATCGATCGAGTCGATATCGGAGAGGCCCTCGAGGGCGTTCTCGACCTTGCCGGCACAGGACGAACAGTCCATCTCGGGAACCGCGAACTCGAGGGTGGCGGTACCGTCTTCGCCGTCGTTCTCGGATTCGATCGCGTACCCGGCAGCGCGCACGCGCTCGCGAACGTCCTCGTCGTCGACGAGTTCCGGGTCGTACTCGACGAACAGTTTCCCCGTCGTGACCTGCGGGTCGATCGTCTCGATCCCGTCGAGGGTTTCGACGCTGTTCGTCACTTTGCCCGCACAGGACGGACAGTCCATCTCGGGAACGCGTAGCTCGATGGTGCGTCGCCGCATCGAATCCTGCTCCTCTGGCGGTTCCGAGGGAGACGAATCACTCATTAAGACTCCCTAGTCGATCCGTTCCTATACGGGTTATTTGGCGCACGCCAACTCGAGCGTTGTCACCGTCCAATCCGTCCCGGTCGAGCGGAAACCGGACCAGGCTCAGAGTTCCGGCGTCATCGTCTCGAGCGCGTCGGCCTCGGCGAACGACGTTGCCAGTTCGGCCTCCGCTCGTCGGAGACGGTAGGAGAGCGTCGAGCGCGGAATCCCCAGTTCCTCTGCGAGTTCGGAGAGATCGATCGTTCGAGGGGTCTCGTAGTAGCCGTGCTCGACAGCGGCCCGCAGGGCGCGCTGTTGTTCGTCGGGGAGGGCGTTCCGGTCGCTCTCGTCGACGGGCGATCGCTCCGGATCGACCTCCGTCAACCGGAGCATCTCCATTCCCGTACACTCGCCGACCTCGTCGCCTAACGCGTCGAAGAAGGCGTGGATCGGTGCGTCGCCCGCGAGCACGATCCGCCAGCGGTAGCGCCGTCCCTCGCGGTAGGTCTCGAACAGCAGCCCCTCGCCGAGGTACTCGAGTGCGAGGTGGGGAACCGACGTACAGACGTCCGTCCGATCCCAGTAGGTGTAGACGACTAACGTGTCGTTCGAGCGGTCGAGCACTTCGATCTCGCACTCGGCGCCGCAGTCGTCTTTGACCAGACAGTCCGCACAGTAGGTCGCGTCCCGGTAGGCTTCCTCGAGTTCTTCGAGTGCCTCGGGCGAGCCGGTCGCGTGATCGACCCGCCAGAGGCTCTCGGGTGTGACGTGACAGGACAGCGAGCGAACCGTGGTGTCCGGGTACACGTCGAGCACGTCGGCGACCGGATTGGTTCCGGACTCGTACTCGAGGGCGAAGACGAATTCTCTCATGATCGCTCTTAGGTGGCCGACCGAGAAAGGGTTCACGCTCACGCTCACGTTCGCGTTCGCGTCAGTCCGAGCCGCTCGAACGGGTCACTCCGACACCGGGTCGTCACACTCCGTCTCGACCGGCGACCAGAATCCCGCCCGCCAGCAGCGCGAACAACCCCATCGCGACGGCGAGCAGTCCCATCGCCAACTCGAGCGAGTAGGCCTCGGCGACGACGCCCATCCCGGCCGGGAAGAGCATGAACCCGACGCCGCTGGCGACGAACGCGAGCGCGTTCACCGGGCCGCTGTACTCGGGAACGGTGTTCGTCGCCCACGCGAGCAGCGTGGGAAACAGGCCGGCGACGAGAAATCCGACGACGGCGACGACGACGAGCATCGCGTACCCGTCGACCAACACGAACGCGACGAGCGCACCCATCGCGAGCACGCCGCTTCCGAGCACGAGTCGAAGGTTGTCGATCCGTTCGCTCGCGACGCTGTAGACGTACCTGCCGGGGATGTACGACGCGAGATAGATCGACAGCGAGAGATTCGCGACCCCGCGGGGTAACGACTGCCCCGCGTAGTACGGCAGCCACGTGAACATCCCGCTCTCGACCAGACTCAACAGGAGCATGAGCCCGCCCATCGTTCCGATCGCGGGCATCCGAAGGAGTGCACGCAGGTCGGCGATCGCCATGGCCTCCTCGTCCTCGAGATCGGGCGACTCGAGTCGCCAGAAGATGACGGCGACCGGGAGGAGCGCCGCCCCGAGCGCGTAGTAGGCCAGTCGCCACTCGCCGACCGCGATCGCGGCCGTCGCGAGCAGCGGTCCCAGACTGGCTCCGGTCGCCCACGCCATGTCCTGAAGGTTGTAGATCCGCCCGCGCTCAGAGGAGTAGAGGTGGCCCAGCAGCGGTCGGTCGAGCGCGTGCAAGGCACCGCGGGCGAGTCCGGCGGCCACGAACCCGACGAGGAGGGTCGCGTAGGTCGGCGACGACCCGATCACCACGAGGAGTCCGGCGAGGATCACGGCCGCGACGGTCAGTACTCGCTTCACGTCGAGTCTGCTGATCGACATTCCGACCGCGACGACGGTCACGAGCGTGCCGACCGAGGCGGCCGTCGCGACCAGCCCGAGTTGTCCCTCCGTCACCGCGTACGTCTCGCCGAAACTCGCCAGCAGCGCACCCCGAAGCTGGAGCATCGCCCCGAGCGTTCCGACCGAGAGAAAGAGACCGACGGTCCAGCCACGACGGTTCGTCACTGCCGTTTCCTCGAGCGAGAGCGACAAAAAGTGACCGAATCCGGCGACATCGTCGCCGACTTCGTGCGGGTGGCCGTCGGCACGCCAGGCGATCGACGGTGTCGACCACGCGAAACGCTGTTCTCTCTCGAGGCCGTTTCTCGAGGTAGGCGTCGATAGTCGGATACAGATCGGATCTATATCCGGATTCGAACTCGAGGTTCGGAACCAGTCTCGGGCGCCCGGCTCACTACCCACCATGAACAGCACGGAAGACGCGAAACGATGGCTCCGCGGCCTCTGGGCGTACTACCTCGCCTACACGAACACGGCCGTCCACGCCGCTACAGCGGCATCGTTCGCGATATTCGCGCTCCTCGTCTTTCTCGACCCGCTCTTTGCAATCCTGGCGATCGGGTCGTACGTCGTGCCGCCGATCGTTCTCTACATCCGCGAGGGGGGTGTCCCCGATCGTCGAGCGAGGAAACTCGAGGAGTCCGACGTGCTCGATTCCAGTTCGGGTCTGGAAGCGAGTACCGCCTCGCCGTCGACGTCCCGCGGTCACGTTCCCGACGCCGATCCCGAGGTTTCGGCCGGAGACAGTGACGGTGGTCGCGACTCGGACTCGGACTCGGATTCCGACGACGGAGACAGTGACAGTGATTCGGATGGCGGCGACAGTGACACGGACTCGAATACCGACTCTTGAGACACTACCCTCGCGTTTTATCATCGTCGAAGACTTTCAGCGGACGATGACCGTTCCAGCCGACGCTCCTCACGAGGACGACCGGACCGACCGACCCGCCAGCACCGCACGCCGGTTCGGCGCCCTGTTCGGCCTCGGCTTTCTCGGAATCCTCGCACTGGTCGCCACCAGCGGACCGGAACTCGTCGAACTCGCCGAGAGTCCGGACGTCCCAGTGTCGGCGGCAGTGCTGGCCGCTGCCACCGTCGTCCAGTCGTCGATCCTCCTCGCGGTCGCGGTTCTCGTCGGACTGTACACAGCACCCAGGGTGGGCTTCCGGTCCCACGTCCTCGAGCGCGTCACGACGGGCGATCCCATCGTTTCGCGACTCCGAGCCGAAGTCGGACCCGCAGTCGCACTCGGCCTCGTCGCCGGAATCGTCATCGTCCTCGCGGAGTTCGTCTTCGCTCCGAGCCCCGAAACAGTCGGCGACACGGCCGACGCGACCGCCGGCGCGGTACTCTCGAGCGTTCCCCTTCGATTCCTCTACGGCGGGATCACCGAGGAACTCCTCTTGCGATGGGGATTCATGTCGCTGGTCGCGTTCATCGGCTGGCGGGCAGTCGGTCGCGTACGGGGATCCAGCCTCGACCGTTCGGCCCCGTCGACAGGCCTGCTGTGGGCCGCGATCCTCCTCTCGGCGGTCGCGTTCGGAATCGGTCACCTCCCGGCGGCGGCGACCCTCTACGGCGAACTCACCGCCGGCGTCGTCACGTGGATCGTTCTGGGTAACGCGATCGGCGGTATCGCCTTCGGCTGGCTCTTCTGGCGATACAGTCTCGAAGCCGCGATGATCGCTCACGCCTCGAGTCACGTCGTCTTCGTCGTGCTGTCGCTGGTGATCGTGGCGGTCTGATCGAATCGGATTCGAGCTTCGAACATTCGGACTTCGAGTGATCGGCATCTACTCGTGGTTTTTCAGAGCCGATGGTCGACGACCACTGTCACGACGAGACGCGCCCCTCGAGTCACTCGATACGAGTGAGACGAGTGAGCGCGATAGTGACAGCAAAACGGAAAGAGGAAAGAAAATATACGGTCCGTTGTGTCGCAAACGGTATGCCCCTCCACTCGGCGTATCGAACCGTTCGTCAGTTCGTGCTGTCGCCGCGGCAGTTCTTCCGTCGATCGCCGGCGACGAGTGCCGCCGCCGGATTCGTCGTCGTCCTCGCGCTGGCGATCGCACTGACGGCGAGCGTCTGGTATCTCGGCGTGTTGCTCGCCGAGAGTACCGACGCGACCGTGACGATGGACAACCAGGAGCGACCGCCGGATTGGGTCTGCGAGCAACACGCCGACGACCCCGATTCAGTGTTCGGAAGCAGATGCGACCAACCCGAAACGATCGAGCGTGACGTCGGATCGCTCCTCCGCGAAGCGGCCAGCGAGTACGCCGGGATGACGTTCGTCGGAACACTCCTCGTCTGGCCGATCGCGGGGACGGTGCTGTTTGTCGCCGCCCGGAGCGTCGGTGGAACCGGTAGCTTCCTCGCGACACTCGCCGTCGCCGGCTGGGGTGCGCTCCCGGAATTCTTCCGGCTCGGCGCCGGTCTCGCCGGTCTCCAGTACGCGCTCGGACGAACCGAATTCGCGGAACCGCTCGAGTCGTTTCCGACGCAGATCGAGGCGGCGCTCGCCTCGCTCCAGTTGCCCCTGCTCGCCGCGTCGCTGCTGGTACTCGGCTTGCAGTGGTCCGTGCTCACCGCGGGCCTCGAGGAAGTCCACCACCTGCCCCGGGGCGTCGCCGCGGTGGCTGCCGGGGTTCCGCTCGGGCTCTGGGGATTGCTGTTCCTTACGTGAGTGATTCGGAGACTGGCCGATCGCGGTTGTCGCTCGTGAAACCCGAACCTCCGCTGCAGCGCGGGCCGCACGATTTCACTCTCGGAGGGCAGACTCGTACAACGATTGAACCTCGAGCCAGTAGTCGTTGCTCGCTCGTCTGGTTCCGTTCGGCGTCCCTCCGAATCTCAGATCGTCGTCGTCGAGCGTCTCGAGCCAGGGGCCAGGCGGCCCGATCCTGTGTCCTGCGTTCTCGTAAGCGAGTTGTCGGTACGTGCGCTGGTATCCGTGTCGCTCGAGGCGGTCGACCGCCGTTTCCGCATACGTCTCGCTGGGCCACATCCGATCGTCAGTTCCCGAAACGAGGAGTAGCGGTGCATCGATCCGTTCGACGGGAATCGTCGCGGACTCCACGGTACTCGGATCGGCCCACTCGAGTGCGAATTCGTAGTACGACCGGATGGTGTCGCCGGGTGGCTCGGCGTCGGGGAACGGAACGTACTGAATCGGTTCGCCGCCGAGTGACCAGGAGGACGTCCCGGTCACGCGCCACTCCTGGGTCAATCCTTCCCACGCGTAGCAGCTTCCAGCGACGCTCACGACCGCCCCGATCCCGTCGAACCGAGCGGCGGACAGGAGGGCGAGTTCGCCCCCTTTGGAACCGCCGTACAGTCCGATACGATCACCGACAACCGCCTCGTGGGTTACGAGCCGGTCGATCGCACGCTCGATCGTTTCGAGTGGGACTTCGACGAGATCGTTCGGAACGCCATCGGCGTCGCCGAAGTACTGGATCGTCGCGCAGACGAACCCCTCTTCGGCCAGGCGTCGAGCCTGTCGATCTAGCGGACGTCCTCCCGAGCCGTGAAGGAAGAGGACACCGGGGGCGGAGGGCCGGGCCGAAATCCGGTGAATCGTTCCCGGAACGGTCCCCTCTAGCGGCTCCGATACGATACCCGACTCGTGAGAGGTCATCGCTGCGGTACCCAATTCGGCCGTGGTTTTCCCGTGAGACGATAATCGGTCTCGTCGAACATGCTATAATTTCATCTTTCACAACCGTATAAAATAGCTTCGAGGGTGTGCCACAGGATGGCGAACGGCACGATCCGGAATGACAGTGTAAATCACGGCGAAGAGCGACTCCGTATTCGCTCACAACCCTTTCCCGAGCAGCTCGCGGGCGATGATGTTCTTCTGGATTTCTGTGGTCCCCTCGTAGATCTGGGTGATCTTGGCGTCGCGGTAGAACCGCTCGACGGGAAAGTCGTTGACGTAGCCTGCGCCGCCGTGGATCTGGACGGCCTCGTCGGCGACGTCGACGGCCACGCGCGAGGCGTACTCCTTGGCCATCGATGCCAGTCGCGTGATGTCCTCGCCCTGATCGACCTTCCAGGCGGACTTGTAGGTCAGCATGCGCGCGGCTTCGGTTCGCGTGTGCATGTCAGCGAGCTTGTGCTGGATCGCCTGAAATTCCGAGATCGACTTGCCGAACTGTTCGCGGTCCTGGGCGTACTCGAGGGCGGCCTCGCAGGCCCCTTTCGCGATGCCGACGCCCTGTGCGGCCACCGCGGTCCGGGTCTGGTCGAAAAATTGCATCTGCTGGAGGAACGCGGCGTCTCTGGTCCCTACCAGATTCTCCTCGGGGACGCGCACGTCGTCGAAGACGAGTTCGGCCGTATCGGAGGCCCGAATCCCGAGTTTACCGGTGATTTTCTCCGCGCTGAATCCGTCCCGGTCGGACTCGACGATGATCTGGGAGAAGCCGTTGTACCGTCCCTCGGCGTCGGGGTCGGTCTTGCAGAGCACGACGAAGAAGTCGCCGACGGTCCCGTTGGTGATCCACATCTTGGTCCCGTTGATCACCCACTCGTCGCCGTCCTTTTCGGCGGTCGTCGACACCGAGGAGACGTCCGAGCCGGTGTCCGGTTCCGAAATCGCGGCCCCCGAAATCTTCTCACCGAGTGCGACCGGCTCCAGGAACCGTTCCTTCTGGTCTTCGGTGCCGAACTCCATGATCGCCTCGCAGCCGAACGAGGAGGCGGAGATCGAGAGGGCGATTCCCGGGTCAGATGCAAAGAGTTCCTCGACGATCAGCGTCGTGTCGAGGATGGAGTAGCCCGCACCGCCGTACTCGATCGGAATGTACGGCCCGGTGAGTCCCATCTCCGCGGCTTTCTCGTGTACTTCGTGGGGAAACTTTTCCTCGACGTCGTACTCCCGTGCGATCGGTTCGATCTCGTTTTCGGCGAAGCGACGTACCTCCTCGCGAATCTGTCGTTGTTCGTCGGAGAGTCCGAAGTCCATGTCACACGATACCATCCTGGTCGATAAAGAACTTTGTAACCCGACATGAACTGAAAAGGAGTTTCTTTTTCGAGGGAGGGAAACGTTGAAA
This sequence comes from Halomontanus rarus, assembly GCF_017357405.1. Taxonomy (GTDB): domain Archaea; phylum Halobacteriota; class Halobacteria; order Halobacteriales; family Natrialbaceae; genus Halomontanus; species Halomontanus rarus. The sequence goes on from NZ_CP071597.1 coordinate 156,081, forward strand.
CGGATTCACGTCGCATTGCGAGTATGGAACTCGAGGATATCAACACCGTCGCAGTTCTTGGTGCGGGGAACATGGGCCACGGGATCGCCGAAGTTGCGGCCCTGGCCGGCTACGACGTCACCATGCGGGATATCAAAGAGGAGTTCGTCCAGAACGGTTACGACCAGATCGAGTGGTCGCTGGGCAAACTCGCCGAGAAAGACCAGATCGGCGAGGACGCGGCCGACGACGCCCTCGATCGGATCACGCCGCTAGTCGACGTCGAGCAGGCCGTCGGCGACGCGGATATCGTCATCGAAGCGGTCCCCGAGAAGATGGACATCAAGAAAGAGGTGTACGGAGAAGTCGAGGAGTACGCCCCCGACGGCGCGATCTTCGCGACGAACACGTCCTCGCTGTCGGTGACCGAACTCTCGGAGGTCACCGACCGTCCCGAGCAGTTCTGTGGAATGCACTTCTTCAATCCGCCCGTCCGGATGCAACTCGTCGAAGTCATCTCGGGCGCTCACTCTTCCGAGGAGACCCTCGAGGTCGTCGAAGAACTGGCCGAATCGATGGATAAGACACCGGTTCGCGTCCACAGGGACGAACCCGGGTTCATCGTCAACCGCATTCTCGTCCCGCTGATGAACGAGGCGGCCTGGCTCGTCCACGAGGGCGAGTCGACGATCGCCGAAGTCGACAGTACGACGAAGTTCGGCATGGGCCTCCCGATGGGAACGTTCGAACTCGGCGATCAGGTCGGCAACGACGTCAGCTACCACGTCCTCGAGTACATGCACGAGGTCCTCGGTGACGCCTACGAGCCGTGTCCGCTGCTCGCCGAGAAAGTCGACGAGGGCCACCTCGGGAAGAAGACCGGAAAAGGGTTCTACGACTACGAGGACGGCCCCGGCGCCGAGATCCCGACCGACCAGCAGTCGGAACTCGTCGAGAAGCGCCTGCTCGCGTCGATGGCCAACGAGATCGCCAAGTTGATCGACGGCGACGTCGCGACGCCCGACTCGATCGACGAGGCGGTCACCCTCGGCGCCGGCTTCCCCGACGGCCCGGTCAAACTCGTCGACGAGTACGGCGTCGACGAGTTGCTCGAGACGCTCGAGGACGCTCACGAGGAGACGGGCCACGACCGCTACGCGCCCGCGGACTACCTCGAGGACCGAGCCGGCGAGGGTGGTTTCAGGGAGTCGGGCGGTGACGAGGACGCCGGCGCCGACTTCGAGGCCATTCGCGTCGAGTACCCCGGCGACAAGGTCGGCCACGTCGTCGTCGACCGGCCCCACCGGATGAACACGATCAGCAACGACGTACTGACGGAACTGTCCGAGGCGGTCGACCTGCTCGAGGCCGACGACGAGGTCCGCGCGATCTTGTTGACCGGCGAGGGAGACCGCGCGTTCTCGGCCGGTGCGGACGTCCAGAGCATGGCCGCCGGCGGCGGCGATCCGCTCGAGGCCGTGGAACTCTCGAAGGAAGGCCAGCAGACGTTCGGTAAACTCGAGGCCTGCGACATGCCCGTCGTCGCCGGTATCGATGGCTACTGTCTCGGTGGCGGCATGGAACTGGCGACCTGCGCCGATATCCGCGTCGCCAGCGAGCGCTCGGAACTCGGCCAGCCCGAACTCAACCTCGGTCTGATTCCGGGCTGGGGCGGCACGCAGCGACTCAAGCACATCGTCGGCGAGGGCCGCGCGAAGGAGATCATCCTCACCGCGGAGCGCTACGACGCCGAGACGATGGAAGAGTACGGATTCGTCAACGAGGTCACCGAGAACGACGCGCTCCTCGAGCGCGCACACGAACTCGCCGCCGACCTCGCGGCCGGACCGCCGATCGCCCACCGCTTTACTAAACGCGCGATGCTCGCCGGCCGCGACGATACGGACGCCGGGCTCGAGCTCGAGGCGGCGGCCTTCGGCCACCTGATGGGAACCGAGGATCTCATGGAGGGACTCACCGCGTTCATGGGCGACGGCGAACCCGAATTCGAGGGGAAGTAGTCCGGTTCCCGAACCGTCAGTGCACATCGATTACCGCGGGACGAGACCGCGATCGGGAAGAAAACCGTACGTATCGACCCGCGCCTCCAGTCGGCACATCGGCCGAGTGGTCGTTCTACCTATATATATACCGGTCCGTACTGTCCGATTCGTAATTCCGTCGTCCAATCTGGTGAGTGATTCTCTCCTGTATTGAATATACGAAATCTGATAGCTGGTCGCGAGATTTATCAACCATTATCACCATTTGTGATCCGTGGCTGCAATCGACGATGAAGAGACAGGAGGGGTCCATCGATGAGTGACGACCCGGAGGTACTCGTCGTCGACGACGAGTCCCGGCTCGCGGATCTGTTCGCCGCGTGGATCGGGGCAGAGCGCCCCGTCGAAGCGGCGTACAACGGTGAAGAGGCCCTCGAGAAGATGAGCCAGAGCGTCGAGGTCGTCCTCCTCGACCGCCGAATGCCGGGGCTCTCGGGTGACGAAGTACTGCAAGCGATCCGGGAAGAGGGGTACGACTGTCGCGTCGTCATGGTGACCGCGGTCGATCCCGACTTCGACATCATCGAGATGGGGTTCGACGACTACCTCGTCAAACCCGTCTCGAAAGACGAACTCCTCGAGATGATCGGGACCGTCTCGGCGCGCGCGGACTACGAGTCCGATATTCAGGAGTACTACGCTCTCGTCTCCAAGAAGGCGTTGCTCGAGTCCGAGAAGGCGGATCGCGATCTCGCGGACAACGAAGAGTACCAGGATCTCTGTGAACGCGTCGACGAACTCCGATCACAGGTCGACGAGACCGTTTCGGGCATGTCGAGTCACGACGACTTCGTCGGCGCGTTTCAGGACCTCGGCTCGGAACACTAGTCGTCCGTCTCGGTGACGACGAACTCGAAACGGGCCCCTCCCGTCTCGCTTTCGGTCGCCTCGGTCGTCCACTCGTGACCGGTAGCGACTTCTCGGACCACCCAGAGACCGATCCCGAGTCCCGACGACGTCGTCACCTCGGAATCGAACGCGTGGTCACGGATTTCCGCCGGCATTCCTCGACCGTCGTCCTCGACGAAGAAGCCGACCGGCTCGTTTTCGATGTGGCCTTTCCGTTCGGTTCGTTCCCCGCCCCAGTTCCAAGTCGCATACTCGTCCTCAGTTTCACGCTCACGTCCATTCCCATGTTCACGCTCATTCTCACGGTCACGTCCACCACTCCCCCCAACGACGGCGTCGGTAGACTCGAGCACACCGATCCGGACCGTCAGTGACGTCTCGTCCGCTCCGGTGTCCGCATCCCGGTCGCGGGTCGGCTCCGGTCCGTGTTCGACCGAATTTCGAAACAGGTTCTCGAGGAGTCGAAGCACGCGCGATCGATCCGCGTCGAGGAGCATCGACCCCTCGATCGACAACGTCGCGCCGTCGGTCGTCACGTTCTCCCAGGCCTCGCGCGCGATCTCCTCGAGTTCGACCGGCTCCGAGTCGACTGCCCACTCCCCCTCGCGGGCGATCGCGAGCACGTCGGCGATTATCGCCTCCATCCGATTTAACCCCTCACGGACCTTCCCGATGTAGTCGAACGAACCCGTTTCCTCGAGCAAGTCGAGGTATCCTTTCGAGACCCCGAGCGGATTCCGGAGATCGTGACTGACGATCCGAGCGAACGCGTCCAGACGCTCGTTTTGCTGACGTAGCGTCCGCTCGCGACGCTTTCGGTCGGTGATATCTCGAACGACGCCGACGGAGCCGCGAAACTCGTCGTCGTGGACGAGAACCGAGAGCTGTGTCTCACACGGGATCGTCCCCCCGGATTTCGTTTCGAGGATGGACTCGAACGTGTCCGTGCTCTCGTCGGTCTCGAGCAACGCGTCGATCGTTTCTCTGGCGGCGTCGACACCGTCTTCGTCGAACAGGACCGAGAGGTGCTCGCCGAGCAGTCCTTCGAGGCTGTAGCCGGTCATCTCGAGGAGCGCGTCGTTGATCGTCGTGAAGTGCCCCTCGTCGTCGAGGACGTACATCCCGTCGCCCGCCGTTTCGACGAGCCGTTCGTACCGCTGCAGCGCTTGTTGCTGTTGATCGAGTTGGCCACGAACGGCGACCGACTCGAGGGCGTACGACGCCGTCTCGGCGACGGACCGAATCGCCTCTCGGGCGCCCGCCGACAGCGGCTCGAGGGTGTAGACGACGAGGACGCCGTAGAGATCGTCGCCCGTCGCCAGCGGCGCGATCGCGACCGACTCGACCTCGCGATCGCTGGCAGCCTCGCCCAGCGGAACCAGCGTCTGATTGCCCGCCAATCGCTGGACGGTCTGGAGGTCTCGGCTGTGAAGCGTCCGCTCGAGCAGCGGCTGGGTCCGATCACCGATACTGAACGTCCGGTGCATCGGCCACTCGACCGTCGCCGCGTCGGTCAACCAGGGGACGACCTCGCGCTCGCCGTGGTCGTACTCGCCGACCCAGGCGAACGCGAACCGATCGTCGGCGGCGAACTCCTCGCGGATCGCTCGTTCGATGGTTCCCGGCGACCTGGCATCCGCCAGTCGTCGCTTGATCGTCCCGACGAGTCGATCGAACGCCGGATCGGTTTTCGTTCCGATCCGACGAGTGACGGCGTCTGCCAGTCGTGCCGACGTGTCTCGCGTTTTCGGTGTCGACGCCGAGGTCGCGTTCGAGTCCGAATCGGCACCCGTTTCGCTCCCCCCGCCGGCGCGTGCGATCACCTCCGTCAGGAGAGTTACCGAGGCATTCTCGTCGTCGCTCCAGTGGACGAACGCCGGTGTTCCGGGCCACCGCGATTCGACGGCGTCGAGGAGGCCGGGGACGTTCGCGACTGTACTCGCGTCGATGACCACGGCGTCGATGGACTCGTGCTCGAGACGATCGACGGCGATTGCCGACGTCTGGGCGACGACGACGCTGACGGATGCATCGGCGAGCGAGAGCGTGACAGTGGCTCTCGTCGACCGATCGCTGCTAACGCAGAGTACGCGTGGGCGATTCATAGGACTCGAGCTGGACTGATTCCACACCTCCTCGCTTTCCCCCGTCCCCGAAGCGGCAGTGGATTACGTCCCTTGTAGGCCGAATGAGTGACTCCAAACCGGATTGTCCGTTCGACCGATATCCCGATACATGACGCGTTATCCTTTTAGTTTTTCGCCAGATCGGCCGGGTCTCTCTCGTGGTGAAGAGGCGAACGTGGGCGGGGAGGAGAAGAGGAGAGGAGGCCAAAAACGGAATCGAGAGCGAACGGGACGGTTCCGCTGCCACGAGCGGGACGAACCACCCTCGACCTGGACCGTGTCCCGCTCCTGATCCGAGAGGCCCGCCGGATCGAATTCAGGGTGCCTGTCGATAGATGAGGTTCCGCTGGACTTCGTTGGCCCCCTCGTAGATGACCGGGATACGCGCGTCCCGGTAGACCCGAGAGATGCGCCGTTCCTCGAGGATCGACCGGCCGCCGTGGAACTGCATGCCCTGTTCGGAGACGTCGACGGCCGTTTCCGTCGCCTTCGTCTTCGTCATCGCCGCCCAGTAGCCGGCGTTGTCGTCGGTTTCGACCTTCTCGCAGGCGCGCCACGCGAGGGTGCGAGCGCTCTCGAACTCGGTGAGCATGTCCGCGAGGCCGTGCTGGACGGCCTGAAACTCGTTGATCGTGCGGCCGAACTCCTCGCGGTCGTGGCTGAACGCCCAGGCTTCCTCGATCGCGGCGGCCGCGAGACCGACGCCGTGGCCCGAGACGATGACCCGACCGTGATTGAAGAAGTCCGCGAGCATCATGAACCCGGCCCCCTCGTAGCCGATCATGTTCTCCTCGGGGATGCGGCAGTCGTCGAAGGTGATGTGGGCCTGTTTGGAGGCGCGCATCGCGATCTTCTCGGGGATGTGCTCGGCCTCGTAGCCGTCGACGTCGGTGGGGACGATGAACATCGAGTGGTTCCCGTACCGATTGTCCTCGTCGTCACCCGTTCGGGCGTAGACCGTGAGCCAGTCGGCCTCGACGCCGTTACCGATCCAGTACTTCTCGCCGTTTATCACCCACTCGTCACCGTCTTTCTCCGCAGTGGTCTGCATCCCCGCGAGGTCGCTTCCGGTTTCAGGCTCCGAGACCGCCAGACCGGAGATCTGCTCGCACTCGGCGACCGGCCGGACGAACTCCTCGCACTGCTCGTCGGAGCCGTACTCGTAGGTCATCTCGCAGCCGAAACTCGCGAGCTGGAGCGTCAGCGCGATGCCCGCATCCGCGCGGTAGAACTCTTCGGTGAGCGCGAGCATCTGGGCCAGGTCGAGTCCGCGACCACCCCACTCCTCGGGGATGTCCTGAGCGACCAGTCCCGCCTCTTGACCGGCCTTGAGGATCTCCCAAGGGTACTCCCCGGACTGGTAGTACTCGTGGGCGTTCGGTTCGATGTGTTCGCGCGCGAACTCTCGAGCTTCCTCCTTCACGCCACGTGCTCGCTCCGGAACGATGCTATCGTCGAGCAAATTCATGTGATTGCTAGTCGCTCGCAGGGCGGATATAATCGGTGGAACCGAAAACGGGTTTGAACGAGAGAAACCTAGAGAACAGTTTCGAACCGCTCGGCCGCGGTCTGATCGTCCCGGCTGTGACCTAACTGCCAGATATCCCAGCACAGATCACAGACGATGTGGGCGTAGAGCACGACAGCCGTCACCGCTGCGAGCGGTAGACTCTCGAGGGCGAGCAGCGAAACGGCCGCACCGACGATCAACTGGTGGCTCAACAGTCGTGGAAGGACACCGACGTCGCCGGGGGCGAAGATCCGTCCCTGATCGCCGAACGCCGCGGCCGGATTCCGAAGACAGAACGCCATCGCATCCCACGTCCCGGTCTTGATCCGTGCGATGAGGAAGTGGTCGAGATCGACGAAGACACCGATGATGACCGCGTACGCGACGAGCGCGATCGGCGGAACGTCGACGCCGAAGACCGTGACTGCTGGCAGGACGTACACCGCCGCTGCGCCGACGACGAGCGAGATCGCCGCGTGATGTTTAGAGTACATTGGTTGTCTGCGACGACCACCTCGAGGAGTAAAACCGTCCCGTTCGTCTCTCGCCTCTTTACCTCCGCTCACTCTTCACCCCCGCTCACCTCGCGAACCTTCGAGGCAGATCACCCGGTAAACCCGGTGAGCAGCCAGTCGTCGTCGCCGTTTCTCTCGCCGTCGCCCTCTCCCTCGTCGGTCAGACTCGGTGCGCTGACCAGAACGAACGCGCTCTCCTCGTCATCGTTGCGGATCTGACGGGTCGATTCGGCCGGGATCCACAGTGCGTCTCCCGTCTCCATCTCGACGTCTTCACCGTCGACGACCACCGTCGCCGTGCCCTCGATGAGGACGTACACTTCTTCGTGTTCGTTGTCGGTGTGGTCGTGTGGCTGGCTCTTCCAGTCGGGGTCACATCGGACGACAGTGACACCGACCTGCTCGGTCTCGAGGGGCTCTCGGAGGAAGTGCATCGCGTTCGAGACCTGATCGACGTCCTCGTAGTTGACCTTTGTGTACGTCATACTATGTCTACCTTCGTCGGGACGGTAGTAAAAGTACGCTCGTCCAGCCAGGACTCGAGTTCGATATCAGCTCTGGTGGGCGATCGGATCGAAGCTGTCGACCGGAATCACCGAATAGTCGACGGTCAACGCGTCCTTGGTCGCACGAATCTTCCCGACGAACGTCGAGATGTCCTCGAGGTCCCCCTCGAGGACGAACAGTTCCATGCAGTAGTGGTCGCCGACGTGGCTGTGGAAGTTCGACGCGACGAGGTCCTCGTGTTCGTGTCGGAGGTGCATCATCCGCTCCTCGACGCTGGTCGTTTCGTAGTCGAAGAGGACGGTAACGATTCCCATGAGTTCTCGATCCTCCAGACGGGTATCTTCGAACTCGCCGAGGAGGTTCCGACCCGCCTCGCGAATGACTTCGCTTCGCCCAGTGTAACCGTGTTCGTCCGCGAATTGGTCGATCCGCTCGAGAAGTTCGTCCGGCATGGAGACGCTGACGACTGCCATGTAATAATCTGACCCGGTGAATCTATTAAGGCTTATCATCGATCTAGCTGAGACCGTATCGGGAGGCCCCGACGTCACAGCGCGGCCGAATTTCAGGATCCGATCGTCTAACGGCGTTCTCGTTACGGAGAACACCCCATTGTATATATCGATAACCGATTTAATCTGTCGGAGCGTCCCGTTCACCGTTGCGCCGATCGTAGCGCGACGTAGCTGGCATCTCGAGTCGTCCACCGTTCGGCGGTTCTGCTCGAGCAGAGTTCTCGGTCGATTCGAATCTGTTCGACCGTGTCCCTCTCTCCAGTGATATCGATTCGCTCACACGGAATCAGCGGCCGTCGCGGCAGTGACCGACGGAATCACGATAATACTAGATTACTAACGCGGCGTTCGAACGACCAGTTCGCTCGTAGTCCGACAACATATTTCGGACGGTTTAGCCGGTCACTCCGTTCCAGAGGGCGTTTCCGGGTCTCGAATCGAACCGAAGGTAGAGTTTCGACCGTCCGGTCGCCGACGGTCATCGATTGACGATCACCGTCCGGCGAGAGCACTCACGTTCAACAATTTCTCCCTCGAAATCTGAAGGTGTCCGAGCACAGTCTATACCAAACATTCGAGACGTACGATCAGTTCGACACTACATGGGATCGAGACCAGAGATGGCGAATAGCAGATATCTCGGTAGCCGAGCGGCAATAGTCGTTTATCCAGAGCCGTCCCTCGGTTTTCTATCGAACCCGATTCGTTAGACCGACGGATATAATTCTCGTCCGATGTCGAATCGTGTGAGTCCGTCCACCGGAGAACTCACCCCAACGAACACTTCAAGGATCGTATCAGCGTCGACCCAAACTGAATGGAAATCTATCATTTTAGTACTTACTCAATTACGAAGTCCGGTACGCGACAAGGGTTTTTCGCATGGTACAACTTCAACCCGCCCAGCAAGTACAGGTTCCTGAATGGCTTCAGGATCCAGTTGCCGAACTGGTCACGTTCTTACCGCGACTGATCGGCGCACTCGTGATCCTCTTCGTCGGCTGGATCATCGGACGGCTCGTCGCTCGAGTCGTCCGTCGAATCGCTGACGGCGTCGAACTGGACCGAATGGTACTCGAAACGCCTCTGGGGAGGATCCTCGGCGGAACCGAACGAGCGGTCTCCAGCGCGTTCGGATCGCTCGGGAAGTGGTTCGTGTACGCGATCGCCATCCTCGCGGCGGCGAACGCGCTCGCGATTCCGATGCTATCCGAGTGGATTTCGACGGCCGTCTCGTACCTGCCGGCGTTCATCGCGGGACTGCTCGTCATCACGCTGGGATTCGTCGTCGCGGACTTCATCGGCGACATGATCGAGCGGACGCGAGCCGCGACTCAGACGGCTTATGCCAGCTGGTTCGCCACCGGCGCCCGAATGTTCCTCTACTTCACGGCGCTCGTCATCGGTCTCGATACGATGGGGATCGACGTCGGTATCCTCTACGTGTTCGCGCGAGCGCTCGCGTGGGGACTCGCCGCGGCCGTCGCGATCGGCGCCGGTGTCGCCTTCGGCTGGGGCGGAAAAGACTACGTCTCCAACAACATCGACAGCTGGATGAGTCGCTCGAGTTCCGTTACCCCGAGCGAAAGCGGATCCGAACGGACCAGTGAACGCTCGACTAATACCGAGCGGCGTCGCGGTCCCGACCGCGAGCCCGGCTCGGAACCGGGCCCCGGCGACGACTGATCGGCCAGATCGATCACTTTACCGGGGATCGAACCCGTTTCGGTCGCTCGGCCGCGGCCGGAAAGAGCGGTTTGACCGGAACGACGACGTACGATTTTACGAGTCGACCGTCGAACGGCCGCAACTTCTCGAGACGCGCCACCGAGTGAGTGTCGGCGTACGAGTCCTCGATTCGATCGAGCACCGCCTCGAACGCATCTGCGTCGAACTGCTCGGCCGGGACGCGATCGGAGACGATCGCGATACTCGAAACCCGGGCGTAGACGTCGAGCCGACCCTCGAAGGCGTACTCCAGTTCTTCTACTCGATCAGTGACGTCGCCGAACGGCGACCCATCCGCTTCCGTCGGGAAGGAGACGTACGCCTGGTATAGATCGGGTCCCCCACCCACGTAGCGCTTCCAGAGTTCTCTCAGCACGTTCATACTGCGTTCCGAACGGTACTAGTAGCGCAGACGCCCACCGAAGCGGCGATCGTTCGACGTGCGCTCGTTCGAATCGGTATCCGTCGCGAGTTTCGTTCGATCACGTTCCCCATTCCTTCTCACCTTCGGGTACTCGGCACGGGTAATACGTCCTTTGTTATCTCCTTCGCTCGACTTCCTCGAGCGTAGTTCGAGAGAGCTTTGTACAATACCCTATTACCGACTCCCGATGGACAGGTATCTCCCCGCTTCGACGCCGTCCCTGCCGGTCGTGCTTTCGATCACGGCCGTCGCTACCGGCGTCGCGATTAACACGGGTTTCGAACCGACACTTCGGACGATTCCAGCCCTCCTCCTCGTGTCCGTCGGACTCGCCGGCGTCGCGAATCACGTCGGAGACCGCCGCGTCGAGCACCTCCAGCAGACCACCCATCGGTGGTGGCTATTCGCGTTTACCACGTTTCTCCCGTACGGATTAGTGACGGCACCCTCGAGCGAGTCGGCGGCCGCGGTCGGCGACGCGTTCTCCGGACCGGTCGTCGGGACCGCGCTCGAGGCGGTCGCCGGTGCGTCGATTCTGTGCGCAGTCGCCGTGACGGTGCTGTACGGGTTCGCCAGCTACGGGATCCATCCGGGGCGACCGTCGCCGGAAGACCGCGTCCTCGACTGACGGTAGCTACGGTAACGACCGAAACGGTGTCCACACCGATCGTCCAGTTGACGTGTGCGATCGAATGAGCACAGACTTCATCGGCTACGATAGTTTTCTGGAACTGCGTACGGTTTGCTCGCGGTGACTCACGAACCGAGGGATCGTACCGGATTCGACCGCAGCCAACAGGTATATGTACAGCCGTGTACTGCTCCCACCAAAGCGGTGCACATCGTGATTTCTACGGTCACACGCACAGAACGAACGCTGCTCGCGCTGTCACTCGCGTGTTTCGCACTCGCGGGTGTCGTGAATACGTCCCTCGACGTCACGTTCCAGAGTGGCGTCGCGATGACGGTGGCGGTCGCCGGCGTCTACGGATTCGCGCTGTATGCGCGGTCGGTGAACCGATCTCGGCTCGCGCGCCTGTCGCTCGGCCTCTGGATCGCGTTTCTCGCCGTCACACCGGTCCACCTCGTCGACGCAGTCGCGGTCACGGTCGGTGTCGCTCGATTCGGCTCCGTTCCCGCCGACGTGACCGCCGCACTGATTCCCGCAGCGACCTGGGCGATGCTGCTTGGTGCGTGTACCTCGACCGCGTTTCTCGCGTTCCGCGAATACGGCGCGCAGACCGGCGTCGACACCCCGGAAGAACAGGCGCTCGATCAGGATTTCGACTTCTAACGAAAGAACAGCGTGAGTTCCCCGTCCCACTGTGGGTGGGGGTGAAGCGCGTCACGGGAGGACGAACACCATTGTGTTCAAATGTCCACACTTTCTCATTGTGGCTAGGACCCACGTAAACAACCTCTCGAAACCCGCGTCTTCGACGCGGTGCGACTGGTGTGTCGAGCCTACGTAAGGGGGCTAACCTTCACGGACACTTGCCTCGCAGCAAGCGACAGGGGCGGAACGCCCCTCTCGAGATAACCCACGGTCGCGTCGGCCGGAACAACGACCTCGTTTCGGGACGCGACACGGCAACGAACGGTGGGAAACGTGTTCGGGTATACTTGGTTCCACGCGAGCCGTGAGGCGAGCGCGAAGGGAATTGAAGTTCGGTGCCGCCACCGTTCTACGTTTTCGTGGGAGTGGCCAGGGACGAACGCCGCGGGCCACCGCGCCCACGGTACTGTACCGGTCTCACTCCTCGACGCGATAACTCACCGCGATTCCCTCACCCAGCGGCAAGACGACCGTCTCGAACGCCGGGTCGGTCGTCACCGTCTCGAGGTAGTCCGCGATCCCGCGGGTGTGTTCGTTGACGTCGTCCGGTCGGCCGCCCTCGAAGATCTCGAGGAGCTTCTCGAACTGGATCGGGCCAGCTTTCATCGCGTTGTCGGCGACGATCGCCCCGCCGACGGGAACCTTCGGCTTAATCGCCTCGAGTGCGTCCCGGTAGCGGTGTTTCTGATGGTCGATCAACACCACGTCGAACGGACCGTCGTAGGACTCGACGGTCTCCATCGCGTCGCCGTGCTCGTATCGCGCGAGGTCGTCGAACCCCCCTTCGGTCATGTACTCGCGGGCCATCTCGAGTTCGTCCGCGTCGAACTCAGTGAGGACGATCTCGCCGTCCGCCGGGAGCGCCTGCGCGAACCAGTACGCGGAGTAGCCGTATCCGGAGCCGAACTCGAAGATTCGCTCGGCGTCGGTCATGCGCGCGAGCAGTCGGAGAAAGCCGCCGACCTCGGGGCCGACGTTCGGGAACCCCTCCGCGGCGGCGTACTCGTCCATCTCGATCAGCGTCTCGTCGGGTTCGGGACCCGTCGCTCTACAGAACCGTGCGATTTCGTCTGCGAGAACTGACGACATACCGTCGAATACGAGCGCCATCCCATAGGTGTAGGGGGTCGACGGTGACCGTTCGAGTGGTGGGGCCGCTCGGAAGCGACCGGTCCGTTCCACCCTCGACCATACCCCCGAACGGCCGCCCATCAGAATCGCCGTCCGTCCTCCCTCACCGGTTCCGACTGACCGGGAACGACACCCGATTGGGGTGTTCGTTGAAACGCGCCAGCACTCGCTCGTACAGTTCGTTTTTCACCCGCTGGCTGCGCCGCGTGTGGACGAGATAGCGCACCCGCAGCGTCACCCACGATTCCTCCTGACTGACGTTGACCGTTGGACCGCTGCGAACCTCGAGTTCGACGGGCGTCTCGTCCAACAGTTCCCGATAGCGGGCGACGTTGCGCTCCATCTCCTCGCCGAGGTACTCCTCGGCGACGGTCCGCAACTCCTGGCGGGCGAACTCGAGGTCGGTCTCGTAGGCGACCTGTACCGGGAGTTCGTTCCAGACGTAGGGCAACTCCTCCCAGGAGTAGTTGAACACCTCCGCGGAGAGCACCGTGCTGTTGGGCAGGGTGACGACCCGTCCGGAGGGCTGGTTCGTGGTGACGAGATCGCCGTTGATCTCCCACAGCGTCGTCACGAGGAAGTCGACCTCGAGGACGTCGCCGCTGGCCTCGCCGATCTGGACGCGGTCTCCGACCTGATAGGGTCGCTTGATCGTGATGTACAGCCAGCCGAGCAACGAGAACAACGGTTGCTGTAAGGCGAACGTGACCGCGAAGCCGACGATTCCCAGCGAAAAGAGCACGCCGAGCCACTGTTCGGTGAGAACGCCGAGCAGTCCGACGATGGCGAGACTCCCGAGGACGAGTCGGAACACGTTCCGGGCGTCGTGGGCCCGCCGCTTGCTCACCATCGGCCGAACGAGTACCTGCTGGACGAGCACGTAGAGCCCGTAGGTGCCCGCGAGAACGGCGACCGCGAGGAGCACTTTCGAGACGATCACGTCGCCGGGGACGGTCGCGACGGTCGGCCACCCCGAGTCGGGGTCCAGTTCCGCGACGACGTTCGCGGCGACGGTCGCCGCGAGTGCGAGGGCCAGCGACGCGTACCCGAGCGGTCGGTTCACTGGCCGACGTTTCGAGCAGCGACACAAAAACAGACCGGTTGTGACGTCGAAATTACGGCGCATCGTCGTCCGTTCCCCGATCTCGCCGCCCTCGAGCGGGTCCGCCCGGGTGCCGACCGGTGAACGCGGGCACCCCGCGTCGCCGCGTCGAATCTATCACTTGTCACCACGTTTTTGACTCGCTATCCCGTCTGTCTCACCAGAACTAGAATGTCCGCGGAACACCCCCTCACCGAGTACGTCGACAATCTCGTCTACGAACCCGCGCAGGTCCACGACCACGGGGTCGACCTCACCGTCAGCGCCATCTACGACGTGGCCGGACCCGGCCGCCTCGACTTCGGCGGCGACGAACTCGAGGACGCCGACCTCGACCCGCTCCCGACCGCGAAGCGCCACGAGGACGACGAGTACGAGTGGTGGGACCTCGAGGCGGGACAATACGTCGTCCAGCACAACGAGTTTCTCACCGAGCCGGACGAGCCACTCTTTCTCCAGCCGCGAAACGAATTGCTCGCTCGCGGTTGCTCACACCCCTCGGTCCGCGTGTTCGATCACTTGCCGCTGATCCCGCTTTCGGTCGCCGGGGGCGGAGTTCGGATCAAGGAAAACGCCCGCGTGTCGACGCTGCTGGCGACGTCGAGGAGCGAGGTGTCAGAATAAACCGGACACTGCGATACCGTTCGATCTCTGTTCCGCCTCACGCCGTCCGCCCGACGGCGAGCATGTGCGTCGAGATATCCGCCACCGTCCGGTCATCCCGAAGCAGCCGAACCGTCTCCTCGATCGCCTCGAGCGCGTCGGAATCGACGTCTTCGAGTCCGCTCTCGGTCCGCCGCAGCGAGGCGATTCCTTCCAGACCGACCAGCCGTTCGACCGTGAGTCCGTTGTCCTCGAGCAGCGCCTCCAGTTCCGCGGCCCGGAAGAAGTGGGCGCCGAAACACGCCGGATCGCGGTCGTCGCGAGCGTGAGCCTCGAGCAGTTCGAGGTCGTAGGTCCCGCGATCGGCGAACGCCGGGAGGAGTTCGACGTCGTCCTCGGCGTCCGGGACGGATCCGGCCTGTTGAACGATCGCCTGGATCATCGCGAGTCGGCCCATCACCGAGACGAACACGGGGGCGTTCGAGCGGGTGACGCGCTCGAGTTCGGCGACGGCGGTCCGCCGCTCGCCCGCGTCGAGGACGTGCGAGACGGGACCGCCGAGACAGAGGGTGGCGTCGAACGCGTCCGCGTCGAACGCGAGCTCTCGAACGTCGCCCCGCTCGATCGCGACTCGATCTCGCAGCCCTCGTTCACCGCACTTCTCGCGGGCGATGTCCAGTTGCGTCTCGCTGATGTCGACGAGCGTCACGTCGTAGCCCCGCTCGGCGAGCCAGACGGTGTACCGCCCGGCCGCGCCACCGACGTCGAGAACCCGGCCCGTGGGAGGGAGGTGTCGCTCGAGGGACTCGATCGTTCCCTCCCACTCGAGTCGGTGGTAGGGGTCGCGGTCGAGGCGCTCCCACTCGGCGTGACCCAGGTCGTCGTAGAATCGCTCGGGGTCCATCGTGTCCCACGAGTACGGATTGTCGGTCATCGTCTGCCGATGACTCGGAACCGGCGGCCTGATAGTGATTGCGGCGGTGTGCGGTCGACTGTCACCCCGTCTGGGCCGCTCCGACGACCGCTCGAACCCGCTCGAGCGCGACCGGATTTTCCGGCTCGCCGCCGCGCTTGAACGCCGTCCCGACGATCGCACCGTCCGCACCGCGCTCGAAGACCTCCGGAACCGATTCGGGAGTTACGCCGCTGCCCACGATCACCGGCACGTCCCGCTCGAGGTCTCGAACCGTCTCGACGACGCACTCGAGGTCAACGAGCGCGGTCTCCTCGCCGGTTCCGGGCCCGGAGACGATCACGCCGTCCGCGAGGCCGCGCTCGACGGTCTCTCTGGTGGCGCGCTCGAGTCCCCGCTCGCCGATCGGGGTCGCGTGTTTGACGTGGACGTCCGCGAGGATCGCCACATCTGCGGTGATCTCTCGGCGCGATCGGAGCGTCTCGTGGGCGCGACCCTCGAGAATCCCTTGGTCGGTCGCCGCCGATCCCGTGTGGACGTTGACGCGGACGAACGACGCGCCGACGGCGCCGGCGATCGCGAGTGCCGCGTCGGCGTCGTTGCGAAGGACGTTGATCCCCAGCGGGACGTCGACGGCGTCGGCGACCGTTTTCGCGACGACGGTCATCTCCGCGACGACGTGGGTCGGAACCGACTCCGGGTAGAACGGCGCGTCGCCGAAGTTCTCGAGGACGAGGCCGTCGACGCCGCCCTCGAGCAGGGTTTCGGCGTCGGTCAGCGCTCGCTCGCGGATCGCCGCTCGGTCGCCGTCGAACCGGGGTGCGCCCGGCAGCGGCGGGAGGTGAACCATTCCCAGGATCGGCTGTTCGGTCTCGAATCGCTCGCGGAACGGGTGCGTCGGTGGCGGTGGTGGCGGTGGTGGCGTCATTCGGTCTCGGTCATCTCTCGTCGTCCCAGCGACAAGAATGGCGGCGCTCCCGCGGTCGACGATCGCGTCCTGCGGTCCTCCTCTGCGGCCCGCCGACGAGACGCCGGCAAGGAACTCGCCTTCCAGACTCGTTTTCTCGAGCGGGTCGATACACACACTCGTGACCGACCTGTTCTCACCGCTCTCGATTCGCGACACCGAGATACCGAACCGTATCGCCGTCTCGCCGATGTGCCAGTACTCCTGCGAGACCGACGGCCTTCCGACCGAGTGGCACCGCGTCCACCTCGGGAGCCGCGCCGTCGGCGGAGCCGGCATCGTACTGACGGAAGCGACGGCAGTCGAGCCCCGCGGTCGCATCACGCCCCACGACCTCGGTATCTGGAGCGACGAACACGCTCGTGCGCTCGAGCCGATCACCGCGTTCATCCGTGAACAGGGCGCGGTACCGGGAATCCAGCTGGCCCACGCGGGTCACAAGGCGAGCAAGCGTCGGCCGTGGGAGGGAAACGAACCGCTAGTGCCGGGTGAGAACGAAGGCGAAGACGAAGACGCGAACGGCTGGGAAGTCCGCTCGCCGAGTCCGGAGGCCTACCCCTTCGGCGGCGAGCCATCGATCCGCGAGATGGACCACGGAGACGTCCAGACGGTGATCGAGGCGTTCCGATCGGCCGCTCGACGATCGCTCGAGGCGGGCTTCGAGATCGCGGAGATCCACGCCGCCCACGGCTATCTGCTCCACGAGTTCCTCTCGCCGGTGACGAACCGCCGGGAGGACGAGTACGGCGGCGGCTTCGAGAACCGGACGCGACTCCTTCGTGAGGTGACTCGAGCGGTCCGCGAGGTCTGGCCGGACGAGCGGCCGGTCTTCGTCCGCATCTCGGGGACCGACTGGCTCGAGGGGCGGGATGCGGACGGTGACTCCCGTTCTGAGGACGATGCCAACTCCTGGACTCTCGAGTCCTCCGTCCAGGTAGCGAACCAGCTGTCGGAGCTCGGCGTCGACCTGCTCGACGTGAGTTCTGGTGGACTCCACCCCGAGCAGGCGCCGCCGGCCGGGCCGAACTTTCAGGTCCCGCTCGCGGAGACGATTCGAGCGGAGAGTGAGGGAGAGCTCGCGGTCGGCGCCGTCGGCGGGATCACCGAACCCGAGCAGGCCGACGCGCTGATCCGAAACGAACGGGCCGACCTCGTGCTGGTCGGTCGGGAGTTCCTCCGAGATCCGTACTTCGGGCTCCGCGCTGGGGACGAACTCGAGGGGGAGTCCGGAGAGGCGGCGTGGCCGATCCAGTACCGTCGAGCCGTTCGGTAGTCGACTCATCGCCGTGCAGCGAGTGCACGCGGCGAGGGTGCGGAATCGAAATTCTCTCGCGGTCGACGGCCGCGGCTCGATGTCACGGTCGCGGGCGACGAAGCGGCGTCGATTGTCGATCGAGCTGAGCGGCTACGCCTCGCGCCACTTGATCGAACAACCCTGCGAGGGCTGCCACTCGAGGTCGACGTCCGCTCCCGCGAGCACGGCGTCGATCGCTTCGCGGATCTGAAACCGCGTCGGTTCCTCGTCGGGGTTGAGCGCGTCGTCCAGTCGGCCCTGATAGACCAGTCGGAACTCGCCGTCCTCGCGGGCGAACAGGAACGGATCGGGCGTGCAGACGGCCCCGTACTCGCGGGCGACCGTCTGGGATTCGTCGCGCAGGTAAACGTCGTAGGCAATCGTGCCGTCCGCGACGAGTTCTCGCATCCGCTCGAACGAATCGTCGGGATACTCCTCGGCGTCGTTGGCGTTGATTCCGACGACGGAGACGTCGTCGTACTCGGCGGCCAGTTCGTTCAGCAGGTCGAACTTCGCCTTCGCGTACGGACAGTGGTTACACGTGAAGACGAGCAAGAGCGCCTCGCTCTCCGCGAACGACTCGAGCGTGTACGTCTCGCCGTCGGTGCCGGAGAGTTCGAAGTTCGGTGCGGGGTCGCCTTCCTGTAGTTCGGATTCGGATTCCTCTAGGACCATGCGTGTCGTTTTCCCGGTCTCCATCTTAAACGTCGTGTTCGTCGGTCGCTCGCGGTCGAGGAGGCCACAGCGTATCCAAGTATTATGTATACCCCGCCACATCAGGGTGGTATGAACACGCTCGAGGTGACGGACGAACAGTACGCGTTCATTCAGCAACTCCGCGAACGGATCTCCGCGGACGTCGTCGGCAAGTACGGATACGTCCGCGAACGCGACGCGATCCAGTTTTTGATCGACAATCTCGACGGCGACATCGAGGTCGACGCCGAAATCGAGGTCGACTCGGCCGCCGGCAAGGACGTCGCGGCGTCGGTCGATGCGGCGCTCGCCGAGACGGACTCGGGCGAGGGCGAAGGCGAAGGCGATGCAATCACGTTCGACGAATCCGAGGATGCGCTGGGCGGTGAAGACGGATCGGGAGACGGAGAGGAAGCCCAAGAGGAAGCAGACGAAGACGGAAGCGACGACCTGGAGGACGATGCGGACGAGTCGGCGGACGGTGAAGCGGACGAGACGGACGACGCGGACGCCGAAGACGAGGATGGAGACGAGGCCGCCGAGAGCGACGGCGCGGCTTCCGACGACGACATGCTCGATCAGATGATGAACTTGCTCGACACCCACGACGACAAGTGGGAAGAGTCGCCCTCCGGCGACTACCGCTACCGCGTCGAACTCCCCGACGGCGGTACTGAAGACGTCCAGACGAAAGACGACGTGCGGGCGATCCTGTTCAAGAACTACCGGTAGTCGAGGAAGGGCCAGAAGATCGGACGCCGAACGTCGCTTCTCGAGGAATCCCTCGACGCACTCCGACGTTCGCCGCCCCGTCGAGGTCGTGGGTGAGAGAGAGAGTAAGAACCCGTTCGAAACGCTACCACGAGACAACAACGTTTTTCTCCCCGCTCGCGCTGTGAGAGCGTATGAGCGAACGCGAGGTGCTCGAGTTGCTTCGTGAGAACGCGCGGTACTCCACGGCGGATATCGCGCGAATGACCGACCTCAGTGAGAGCGAGGTCGAGGCAGCGATCGAGGATCTCGAGGCAGCGGGCGTGGTTCGGGGCTACCAGGCCGTCGTCGACTGGGACAAACTCGAGGACGAGCGGGTCCGCGCGGAGGTCGAACTCAACGTCACGCTCGACCGCGAGACCGGCTACGCCGACATCGCAGCGCGCCTCGCGCGGTTCCCGCAGGTGACGGCCCTGCGACTGGTCAGCGGCGACTACGACTTCGACATGGAAGTCGAGGGCGACTCCATCCGCGAGGTCTCCCAGTTCGTCAGCGAGAAGGTCGCGCCGGTTCCCGAGATCACCCAGACGGTCACCCACTACGTGATGACCTCCTACAAGGAGAACGGGATCGAACTCGGCGACGGCGACGACGACGATCGACTCTCGTACTCGCTATGACCCTCGAGCAATCCGAACGGGCGTCACAGGTTCCCCCGTCGGGGATCCGCCGCTTCTTCGAGATCGCCGAAGAACGAGACGACGTCATCTCGCTGGGCGTGGGCGAACCCGACTTCTCGACGCCGTGGGCCGCCCGCGACGCCGCGATCGCCTCCCTCGAGCGGGGCCAAACCTCCTACACCGCCAACAGGGGGATGCGGAAGTTGCGCGAGGCGATCGCCGACTACGTCGAGCGCTTCGACCTCTCGTACGATCCCGACGACGAGATTCTCGTCACCACGGGCGCGAGCGAGGCGGTCGACCTCGCGTTTCGGGCGTTCGTCGACCCCGGCGACACGGTCGCGATCCCCCAGCCGTCGTACCTCTCCTACGAACCCGGCGTCGGTCTCGCCGGCGGCGAGGTGCTCCCGGTACAGACGACCGAGGACGACGAGTTTCGGCTGACCCGCGACGGACTCGAGGCCGCCGGCGCCGCCGACGCGGACGTCCTCGTTCTCTGTTACCCGAACAACCCGACGGGTGCGATCATGACCGAAGCGAATCTCGAGCCGATCGCCGACTTCGCCCGCGAGCACGATCTGACGGTCTTCAGCGACGAGATCTACGCCGAGTTGACCTACGAGGGATCCCACGCGTCGATCGCCGCCTTCGAGGGAATGCAAGAGCGGACGATCGTCTTCAACGGCTTCTCGAAGGCCCACGCGATGACCGGACTCCGGCTGGGCTACGCGCTCGGTCCGGCCGAGGGGATCGACGCGATGAACCGCATTCACCAGTACACGATGCTGTCGGCGCCGACGACGGCTCAGCACGCCGCCCTCGAGGCGCTCGCGTCGTGTGAGGGCGACGTTCGCGAGATGGTCGACCAGTACGACCGGCGACGGCGGTTCGTCCTCTCGCGCTTCGAGGAACTCGGCATGCCGTGTTTCGAGGCCAAGGGCGCGTTCTACGTCTTCCCGAAAGTACCGACCGAGTGGGACTGCGAGGCATTCGCAGAGGAACTGCTCCGGGAGGAGGGCGTCGCGGTCGTCCCCGGCGACGTCTTCGGTGCCGGCGGGAACGGTCACCTTCGCGTGTCCTACGCGACCGGTCTCGAGGATCTCCGCGAGGCGCTAGCCCGGATCGAGTCGTTCGTGACAGAGCACGCCTGAGTCGGTCAGTCGGTCAGATGGCGGACAGCACACGTGCTAACACGACTCCCGAACCTACTTTTCGGTTCCGCGTGCTCACCCACGTATGGCCGACTATCGCCCGCTTCCCGACGAGCAGCGGGACGTGTTCCACGAGTACGTCAGCTACGCGTTCGCACCGACGGACGGACCGACGGAGTACGATCCAGAGGAGGAATCCGAGAGGGCGAAACTCGGGAGTCGACGCGGGTTGTATCCCGAGGGGGAGACCGCTGATACCGATACCGATACCGGGGCCAAGAGCGAGCTCAAGCGACCGCTTTCCGTCTGTCGTCACCACTGGTTCGACGCTCGCGTCCGCGGCGACTTCCACGCCGCACCCGGACTCTCCGCGGTCGCCACACCGCCAGAGAACCGCCGCGGCGGCTTCGTTCGGGAACTCCTCCGACGTTCGCTCGAGGAGTATCGCGAGCGAGATGCCCGCTTCTCGCTCCTCTGGCCGTTCGAGTACGGGTTCTACCGTCAGTACGGCTGGGACACCTCCAACAAGCGGACGGTCTACGAGTGCGATCCGGAGACGCTCGCGTTCACCGCCGGTGAACGGAAGGGCTCGTTCTCCCGAATCGAGGCCGACGACTACGAGTCGCTCGTCCCCGTCTACGAGACCCACGCGAGCGAGTACGCGCTCTCGCTCGCCCGCGACGGGGAGTGGTGGCGCCACCGCGTGTTCTCGAGCTGGGAGACGGATCCGTTCGTCTACGCGTGGGAACGAGACGGCGAGGTGCGGGGGTATCTCACCTATACCATCGAGGAGGAGAGAGAGGCAGGGGGAGAAAACGGGAGGGACGAGCCGACGATGGACGTAGATGAACTGGCGTTCGTCGACCACGAGGCCTATCTGGCGCTGCTCTCGTTTTGCTACAACCACGACTCGCAGGTGGGTAGGGTCCGACTGCCCGCACCCGAGGAGTCGCGACTGCTCGATCTGGTCGGGGATCCCGCCGGCGTCGACTGTACCGTCGAGCCGGGACCGATGGTCCGGATCGTCGACGTCGCGGAGACGCTTTCCGCGCTCTCGTATTCCGGTCTCGAGCGCCTCGAGAGCTTCGAACCGTTCGAGGCGGGCGACCGACTGCGCGTGACACTCGCCGTGGAGGACCCGCTGGTCGAGTGGAACGACGGGGTGTTCGGTCTCTCCGTGTCGCCTGAGAACGGCATCGGAGAGGATAGTGACGGTGCCATGACCTGCGAACGCGAGCCCGCGACGCCGTCTGCCGACCCGGACGCGACGATCGATATCGGCGCCCTCTCGCAACTCGCGGTCGGCTACCGGTCGGCAAAGACCCTCGAGCGGGCGGGCCGGCTCGCCGTCTCCGGAGAGCGGGTAACGGAGACGCTCGCAGCGCTCTTTCCGTCGACGCCGGTCTACCTGCGGGAGTTCTTCTGAAGCGGGACGATCGGTCGAACGTCGGTCCGCCGAACCTGACTCCCGGATCTCCCACTGTGACCGGCTCACACCTGCCGCGTCGACGCTCGGCGACCGAGTCCGACCAGGTACTCGAGACCCCACGGCCGACGTTTCGTCGTCGGGTCGGACGACGGTGACCCGAGCGAGACGATCCGTCGATCGCTCGGCCACGACACTCAAATAACCACCTGTGTAACTACGTGCTAACGACACGCATCGATGACCGGTTCAGACGTTTCAGTTGGCGTGGGGGTGGAGCGACCGCGAGCGGTGACGTCGGCGGGAGAGGCTGAAACTGGAACCGGAACCGGAACCGGAATCCAAACCAAAACCGGGTTCGGAAACGCGATCGAAGCTGACAGCGGAGGGCAACCGTGACGGAAAACGACTCTCGATCGATATCCACGTCGGTGATCGACCGCGTCGAGGACGCGTTCTTCGCACTCGACACCGACTGGCGTTTCACCTACCTCAACGACGCCGCTCAGGCGCTGCTCGAACGCTCCCGCGAAGACCTGATCGGTCGAGTGATGTGGGACGAGTTCCCCGAAACCGTCGAAACGCAGTTTCCAGACGGGTTTTACCACGCGATGGACGAACAGGTCTCGGTCTCCTTCGAGGTCTACCACATGCCACTCGACACGTGGCTCGAGGCGCAGGCGTACCCCTCCGAGAGCGGGCTCTCGGTCTACATGCGCGACGTTACCGACCGCAAGGACCGCGAGACCAAACTCGCCCAGCACGGGGCCGTCGTCGAGGCAATCAAAGACGGCGTCTTCACGCTCGACCGGAACAATCGTATCGCTTCGATCAACAGGGCACTCGAGCGCGGACTCGGCGTCGACCGCGAGGAGGTCGTCGGCAAACACGTCGAAACCATCCTCGAGCAAGCCGAGATCGATACGGACCACGCCGTCGATATCGGCCAGGCGATCAACGAACTCGACGTCGGAAACACGACCCACCGGGAGCTCGAGATACCGTTCAGCGACGCTACCGGAACTGATCGCGTCGGCAACGTCCGGATGGTTCCGGTCGACGACGGCGACGCGAAACTCGCCGGTGTCGTCCGCGACATCACGGAACAGCGCGAGTACGAGCGCATCGTCACCTCCCTGCACGAGGTCACCCGCTGGTTACTCCAGTCCGACGATCCCGAAGAGATCTGTGCGATCGCCGTCCACGCCGGGAGCGACCTGCTCGATCTCCCCATCAGTGGCGTCTGGTTGCTCGACGACGAGCACGGGTACCTCGATCCGGTCGCCGGGACCGCCGGCGCCCACGACGAGTTCGGCGGTCTCCCCCGATTCGGACAGGGCGAGGGTCTCGTCTGGAACGTCTTCGAGGCCGGCGAGGCCGAACTCTACGACGACCTTAAGGAGGTCGAGGGGATCTACAATCCGGAGACGCCGATCCGATCGGAGATCATCGTCCCGATCGGAACTCACGGCGTGCTCATGACCGGCTCGCTCGAGCCACAGCGGTTCGGCGAGTCCGATCTCGACCTCCTCTCGACGCTCGTCGAGAACACCCGCGCCGCCCTCGACCGGGCGGATCGCGAGCGCGTGTTACGCGAACGGACCGAACGACTCGAGCGCCAGACCGAACGGTTGGAGGCGGTCGCAACCGTCCTCTCGGAGGATCTCGATCGCGAACTCGCCGCCGTCGCCGATGCGCTCGAGAACAGGGGGGGAGAAACCGACGGCCTGGACAGCGACACCGGGAGTGAGAGTGAGAGTGAAGGAGAGTGGGAGTGGGAGTTCCCGCTCGCGGAGGACACCGTCGAGGAGACGCTCGACCGAGCGGAACGTCTCGTCGACGAAATTCAGGAGTTCGCGCGTAACGCGACGACCGTCGGTACCCGTACCCGGATCGACCTCGAGGCCGCGATCGAGGCGGCGGTCGAAGCCTCGCGAATCGAGTCCGCCAACGTCGTCGTCGAGCAGTCGGCAGTGCTCCGTGCGGATCCCGATCGCTTCGGGAACATGCTCGAAACGATTTTCAACGACGCCGACGCTCGGTCGACCGGCGACGTTACGGTGCAGGTGGGACTCATCGGGCTCGAGGTATCGGGTACGTCGGGAGCCAGTGTCGGTACCGGTTTCGGTGCCGGTGTCACTACTAGTTCCGGGACACGTTCCGGTACCGATTCAAATTCGATAGGCAACGCTAACGCCGACTCCTCTCGCGGCTTCTATCTACTCGACGACGCTTCCGAAATCCCGCCGTCCGCACACGACCGGGTTCTCGATCCGACCCCGGACGACGGTGACGGCATCGACGACCTCGGACTCGGACTCGCCGTTGCCCGGGCGATCGCGGAGGCTCACGACTGGTCGGTTTCGATCTCGAACGGTGAGAACGGCGGAACCCGTTTCGAAGTGCACGGCGTGACGACGCTCGAGCCAACGTGACGACCGCTGCCCTCGTCCCGTTACTCGCTTACTCGTTCGAGTTCGAGTTCGAGTTCGAGTTCGAGTCGGCGTCGAAGTCGGCCACCGACTCGCGCGTCACGTCCTGACAGAGCCGTCGGTACACGTCCTGCTCGAGTAATTCGGTCATCGTATCGTCGACCTGCGTCCGGAGCACCGCCAGCCGATCCTCGAGGGTCGCGTACTCCTGACTCGAGCGGCGTTCGGCCTCCGTTTTCTCGGCGTCGAGGAGCGCCTTCTTCGAGGCCAGCGCGAAGAACTCCTGAAGCTGTTCGTCGTACGCCGACCGCAGCATCAACTGGTCGATGATCGAGAGCAACTCGTCTTTCGAGACGGGTTTGACGAGGTAGTCGTCGAACCCCATTCCGATGATGTCGAAATCCGGCTCGACCGCGGTCACCATCGCGACGCGACAGTCGAGGTCGCGGTCCCGAATCGTGTCGAGGACGGTGTCTCCCGAGAGTCCCGGCATCCGCCGGTCCAACAGGACGACGTCGATCGATTCGTCGATCGATTCGAGGGCCTGAGTGCCGTCGTAGGCCGTTTCGACCGTACAGGCGTCTTGCAGCCAGGCTGCGTAGAGGTTCGCGAGGTCGGGTTCGTCTTCGACGATCAGGGCGTGTGGATACTCTGCCATCCGTGGGTGTGCCTCCGAAACGGCTAGTCGTCGTACGACTTGTACCGGAAGCATATCAATATACCGGGAAAATACGAAGCGAACTGATCCGTTGGGCGTCCGAACCCGATTCGAACACCGCTACTCGAGTACCCGTACGCGAATCCGTTACTCGAGTTCGGTTTCGATGATCGATCGCAGCTCGCGGATGGTCTCGACGTCGGCTGTCAGTGTGCGAGCTTCCTCACTCTCGCCTTCGCCTCTCCCCTCGAAGGAGATCGACAGCGTCCCGTCGTCGGTTCCACTCCCGAGGGAGACGACCGGTGCGACGCCGTCGAACGCCTCACGAACGGCCTCGGGGTCGGTCGTCTGGATCAGTGCACGGCCGGCCGCCTCGTGGAACAGGGCGCCGACGGGGTCGTCAGTCGACAGGGTGACCTCGAGACCCGCTTTCGAGGAGACCATCTCGGCCAGCGCGACCGCGAGGCCGCCGTGACTGACGTCGTGGACCGCGAGCGTGCCGTCGGCGTCCGCGATACCGGCGAGCGCCTCGACGAACGCCGCGGGCTCGTCGGGAAGCGCCGGGAACCGGTCGCTACCGCCGAACTGCGCGAGGTACTCGGAGCCGCCGAGGGCGAACTCGGACCCGTCGTCGCGCTGACCGACTAGCAGGAGTTCGCCGTCGGGAGCGGCCTCGAGCGGCGGCGCGTCGTAACCCGCCTTCGTGCCGACCATCGCGAGCGTCGGCGTCGGCGGGATCGGGCCGGAGACCGAGTCGTTGTACAGCGAGACGTTGCCGCCGACCACGGGTACCGAGAGCGTCGAACACATCTCGGCCAGCCCGTCGACGATTCCCGAGAAGCCGTCGTAGACCTCGGGTTTCTCGGGGTTGCCGCCGTTCAGGCAGTCGACCGCCGCCAGCGGCGTCGCGCCCTTGGCCGCGAGGTTCGTCGCGTTCTCGAGGGCGACCGCCTTCGCGCCGTTCTCGGGGTCGGCGCTCGTCCAGTTGGGGGCCGCGCCGGCGGAGATGGCGAGCCCAGTCCCTGTCTCTCGGTTCTCTCCGCTCGACGTTTCCGCGGACCGTGGCTCCGCGCCCGTCTCCCGGATCGCCACGAGCGCCGCGTCGTCTCCCGGCGGGACGCTCGTGCGGACGCCGACCTCGTGATCGTACTGTCGGTAGACCCACCGCTTGGATGCGGTGCTCGGGCTGCCGACGACCGCGTCGAAGGCCTCCTCGAGGTCCGCGTCCGGAAGATCTGTCTCGGGTGCAGGCGGCGATTCGGTTTCGAGGTCGTTCATCGGCGCTCCCTCGCCGAGGAAGTAGGCGTCGACGTCGACGACCGTCTCGCCCTCGAAGGTACAGACGTAGTTCTCCTCGGTGACCTCGCCGATCACCGAACAGCCCAGGTCGTACTTCTCGGCGATCTCGCGGACGCGGTCGACGTTCTCGGGTTCGACCTCGTAACACATCCGTTCCTGTGACTCGGCGAGGAGGATCTCGAGGGCGTTCATGTTCGGTTCGCGCTGGTGAACTCGTTCGAGTTCGATGTGAGCGCCCAGCCGTCCTTTGGCGACCATCTCGCTCGAGGCGCCACCCAGTCCCGCCGCGCCGAGGTCGCGAGCGGACTCGAGGAGGTTCTCGGCGACGAGTTCCTCGTTGGCCTCGATGAGCAGCTTTTCCGTGTAGGGGTCGCCGACCTGCACCGCGGGTCGATCCTCGGTTTCGGCGTCCTCCGCGAGGTCCTCGCTGGCGAAGGATGCCCCGCCGAGACCGTCCCGGCCGGTGCCGTTCCCGACGAGGACGAGTTTGTTGCCCGGTCGCTGGGCCACGGCGGTGACGAGGTCGTCCGCCGATAGGAGGCCGACGCAGGCGACGTTCACCAGCGGGTTCCCCTCGTAGTCGGGGTGGAAGTCGACGCTGCCGCCGACCGTGGGGACGCCGATACAGTTGCCGTAGTGGCTGATCCCCTCGACGACGCCTTCGAACAGGTAGCGGGAGTGCTCGCGGTCGAAGTCGCCGAAGTACAGCGAGTCGGTCAGCGCGATGGGGTAGGCACCCATCGAGAGCGTGTCGCGGACGATTCCGCCGACGCCCGTCGCCGCCCCGTCGAACGGGTCGACGTAGGACGGGTGGTTGTGGCTCTCGATGCCCATCGTGATGTACTGGTCGCTGTCTTCGCTCCCGTCCTCGTTTCCGTCTCCGTCCCCGTCCCCGTGAGACGGCAACGCGACGACCGCCGCGTCGTCACCCGGCCCGACGACGACCTGCTCGCCCTCGCTGTCGAAGGCCGAGAGGAGCGGTCTCGAGGAGCGGTAGGCGCAGTGTTCGCTCCAGAGGTTCTCGAACAGCGCCGCCTCGGCCGGGGTGGGGTCTCGGCCCAGTTCCTCGACGACGAGTTCGCGGTCCGAATCGGCAAGACTCATTCATCCCGCTGTTGAAAGCCGGCCGGTAAAGGGGTTTCTATGTGCACGTTCGTGTATCGATCCGGTTCACTCGAGAGCGGGGGAGGGGACGATCGGCGCGAACGAGACCACGATTTTTGTAGGGCTCGCCCGAACGCTCGGTAATGAAGATCATCAAGGACAGCGTGCACGACCACATCACGATCGACGGGGTCGCGCGCGACCTGCTCGACACGCCGACGGTCCAGCGACTGCGCTCGATCGCCCAACTCGGCACCGTCTCGCTCGTCTACCCCTCCGCGAATCACACCCGCTTCGAGCACAGCCTCGGCGTCTACCACCTCGCGTGTGAAGCCCTCGAACACCTCGGCGTCGAGGGGACGCAGGCCGACCGCGTACAGGCCGCGGCGCTGCTCCACGACGTGGGTCACGGGCCGTTCAGCCACAATCTCGAGGACGTCACCTACCGGCGGACGGGCCGGTACCACGACGACGTCGACGACCTCCTCGCGTCGGGACAGGTCGCCGCCGTGCTGGAGGAGCACGGCCTCGAGCCCGAACGCGTCGCCGGACTCGTCGCGGGCGAGGGCCGGTTCGGTCAGCTCGTTTCCGGGGAACTCGACGTCGACCGGATGGACTACCTCGTGCGCGATGCCCACCACACCGGCGTTCCCTACGGGACCATCGACCACGGACGACTCGTCCGTGAACTCACTTTCGTCGACGGCAAGCTCGTCCTGCGGGAGGGGAACGTCCAGACCGCCGAGAGCCTGCTCGTCGCCCGGGCGCTGATGAACCCGACGGTGTACAACCACAGCGCCGCCCGGATCGCCAAGGCGATGCTTCGGTGTGCGACGGAGCACCTGCTCGAGGGCGAGTCGGACGGAGCCGAGGATCGGAGCGGAGACAGAACCGAGACCGACATCGACGCAAAGACGCTCCAGCGGATGGACGACCACGATCTGATCGTCGCGCTCCGGCAGACCGACGCGACCCGGGAGTTCTCGAGACGGCTCGATCACCGCGACCTCTACAAGCGCGCGGTGTGGGCGGAGATCGACGACGTACCCGGCGGGATCATCGAGGCGGACCACGGGTCTATCCGCGAGTTCGAGCTCGAGATCGCCGACGACGCGGGCGTGCCGGAAGACAGCGTCATCCTCGACGTGCCCGGGCGCCCGTCGATGACCGAGTCGACGAGTCGCGTCGTGGTCAACGGCGACATTCGGCGGCTCGGACACCAGTCACCGCTCGTGGATGCACTCCGGGCGGCCCAGTACTCCCAGTGGCGGCTGGGCGTCTACTCGCCGGAAGCGGTTCGCGAGCAGGTGGGTCACGCCGCGGTTCGAACCCTTGGGCTGGACATCGACGGGCCGCTGATTAGCGAGACTCGAGACGGGCTGTACGCGACGCTGGATCAGTTCGTGGAGTGAGTTTACTCGTCTCTTCGTCGACTCGACCGGCGGGTTTTCGAACGGGCTTACGAACGGTTCACCGCGTCCATCCCGGCGAGCACCTGTTCCAGTCCCGACGCGCGAAGCAACGGCGTATTCGTCCGGAGTTCTTCGCGCGACCAGAAGCGAGCGTCGGCCGCATCGTCTCCGGCGCGTACGGTTCCGTCGGCGACGTCCCTCGAGACCGCGTAGTTGAACGAGACCATCGTGAGACCATCTCCGAAATCGAGAAAGCCGTCCCCGACGAGCGTCAGGTCCTCGGGTCGCACGGACAGCCCCGTCTCCTCCTCGAGTTCGCGGGCCGCTCCGACGCGGGGCGGTTCGTCGGACTCGAGGTGGCCGCCCGGAAGCACCCACTCACCGATATCCGCGCCCCTCCCGCGCTCGATCAACAGCGCCCTCTCTCCGTCGATCACCGTCGCCCGCCCCATCGGAACAGGATTCCGATAGAGCGTGAGGTCGCACTCGACGCAGTGGGGGACGGGCCGATCGTCGTGTTCTCTGGACTCGAGTGACTCGCCACACGTCGGACAGTACGTGACTCGCTTCGATTCGACGGTCCACGCCATGACGACCACGACCGTTCGGGTGAGGATAGTTCTGTCGTCTGTATGATGGTAGTCCGCTGCCTGCCATCGGTTCGGTACCGCCCGATGTGAACTCGAGACACCGAACTCACCCGCTCCTCTCGTCGCAGCCCGACCGCGCCGAACGAAACGCTTCAAATGGCCGCGACCGAAACGCATACCATGGAAATTGCGGGAACGATCCTTCGCGGCCGAGACCTCGAGCCGGTCGAGGGTCGAGTCGTGGTCGAAGACGGACGAATCGAACGCATCGAAGAGGAGACGACGGATTCGACCGACATCGTCTGTCCAGCGTTCGTCAACGCTCACACACACATCGGCGACTCGATCGCCAAGGAGGCCGGCGGTGGACTCTCGCTCGAGGAACTGGTCGCGCCGCCGGACGGCCTGAAACACCGCCTGCTCCGCCGGGGCTCCCGCGCGGACCTCGTGGGGGCCATGCGACGGTCGCTCGAGTTCATGCACCGCGGCGGGACGGCCGCCTGCATCGACTTCCGGGAGGGAGACGTCGCCGGCGTCGAGATGCTTCGCGAGGCCGCCGACGGACTCGCTATCGACGAAATCGCGATGGCCCGCGGCTCGGTCGACGCCATGCACGCGGGCGACGGGTTCGGCGCGAGCGGCGCGAACGACGACGTCTTCGACGAGGAGCGAGCCGCGACCCGCGAGGCCGGCAAACCGTTCGGCATCCACGCCGGCGAGGGTGACGCCAGCGATCTCGACCCCGCGCTCGAGCTCGAGCCGGAGTTTCTGGTCCACGTCGTCCATCCCGAGTCGCGCCACCTCGAGCGGATCGGCGCGGAGGAGATTCCGGTGGTCGTCTGTCCGCGGTCGAATCTCGTCACCGGCGTCGGCGTGCCGCCAGTCGAGGACCTCGTCGAGCGAACGACCGTCGCGCTCGGGACCGACAACGTCATGCTCAACTCGCCGTCGATGTTCCGCGAGATGGAGTTCCTCTCGAAACTGAGCGACGTCCCCGCCCGCGAGATTCTGCGGATGGCGACGATCAACGGCGCCGAACTCGCCGGCGTCGACTACGGACCCATCGAATCCGGTCGGCCCGCCCGACTGGTCGTCTTCGACGGCGATTCGGACAATCTGACCGGTGCTCGGGATCCGATTCGGACGATCGTCCGACGGGCGGGCGTCGACGACGTTCGCGAGGTCGTCTTCTCGACGTAATCGTCTCGAGTTTCGATTCGAAGGATAATACTCCCTTACCGTTTCATTTTGTCGGCACACTCACGACAACGTTATTATGCCTTGTGCACATATGACACATGATACCGTATGTACGACTGTATTCTCGTCCCGACGGACGGCTCGACCGAAGGTGAGCGCGCCGTCGAGTACGCGATCGACCTCGCACGCACCCACGACGCGACGCTCAGAGCGATCTACGTCGTCAACGCGGCGAGCTACGGCGGGCTCCCCATGGAAACGGCCTGGGACGGCATCAGCGACGCCTTGCGCGACGAAGGGCAGGCGGCGGTCGACCGCGTGGAGGAACTCGCCGACGAGCGGGGCGTCCGCGTCGACACCGCCGTCCTCGAGGGCTCGCCGAGTCGCGTCATCGTCGACGAAGCCCAACCCGAAAAGTGCGACCTCGTCGTGATGGGGACCCACGGGAGAGGTGGGATCGACCGCCTCCTGCTAGGAAGCGTCGCGGAGCGGGTCGTCCGCTCCTCGCCCGTTCCCGTCCTCACCGTCCGCGTCGGCGAGGACGAGTTCGAGGAAGCGACCGCGGACGTGGACGCACAAGCGGTCGTCGAGTGAGTCGGACGGAGAGACGAGTGGCGGTCCGAACGCCACGAACGCAGCGGATAGCACGGGTCAGAACAGTCGTACTCGACACCTCGGTCTCTTTCACGAGTCGATCTCTCACACTGGTCGAAGGTGCGTACAGTCCCCTGCGGAGACCGTGATTCGTCCGGCGTCGTCGTCGTCGACCACGAGTCCCCCGTGCTCGGTGATCTCGAGGGCCTCACCGACGACCGTTTCGTCAGGAAGTTCGACGCGGACGCGCTGACCGATCGTCAGTGTCAACTCGCGCCACGCCGGGACGACGCGCTCGAGGTCGGTTCGAAGGGTGTGAAACTCCTCGAGGAGTCGCTGGACGAACAGGCGCCGGTCGACGTCCTCGTGGCTCTCGTTCTCGTTTCCGTTCTCGTGTCTACCGCCGTTCGCACGACGCCGTCGTTCCTCGCGAAGCGTCGTCGACCCCGCCGGAACCTCGCTCGCGTCGAAATTGGCGTTGATACCGATGCCGACTGCCAGCCACTGGATTCGATCGGTCTCGCCTTCCATCTCGGTGAGGATGCCGGACAGTTTGCGGTAAGAGCCGTCTCCACTCACCTGCTCGTCGTCCACACCCTCGAGATCGTTGCCGGCAACGGGAACGACCACGTCGTTTGGCCACTTGATCCGCGCGTCGACGCCGGCTTCGCGGGCGGTCCGCGCCGTCGCGACCGCCGCCGCCAGCGTGTACAGCGGCGCTCGAGCGGGTGGAACGCGTGGTCGACAGAGGATGCTTACCCAGATGCCACCCGAGGGCGACGACCACTCGCGATTCAGACGCCCCTTCCCGCCGGTCTGTTCGTCCGCGAGGACGGCCACATCACTCCGGCCGTCGGCCGCCAATTCTCGAGCGCGGGCGTTGGTACTCGCGATCGATTCGTGGTACTCGACCGAGAACGGCGCCTCGAGGCCGTACTCGATCGCCGGGCCGTTGTACGCCGGAATCCCGGCGAGGCTGTAGCCGTTCGGTCCGCTTTCGATCTCGAAACCGTCCTCGCGGAGCCCCTCGACGTGTTTCCAGACCGCTGCCCTGGAAACGTCGAGGGAGTCGGCGAGCGTCGGCCCGGAGACGGGGCCGTCCGCGAGCGACTCGAGAATCGAGCGCCGAGTGTCGTTCATACTCGAGTCTCCGGACGGAGCGCTCTTGAATCGGATGGGTCTCGATGCGGCGTCGCGGTGACGTTCACGGCATCGGCGTTCTAGTTCTAGGATCACCTACCGGTATCGATGGCCGAACCGCGCGGCTCTACGAGGGGAGGTACGTCTCACACATCGTCTCCTCGAGCAACCCGTCCGGATCGAAGACGATGTACACGAGGACGAACGGCTCGGGCACGTCGAGCACCCATACCGAAAACGGCGGCTCCTCGGACTCGGAGTCGCCGACGCGGGCGACCAGCGGCTCGAGGGGCTTTCCGCCGTCGCGAAACTCCGAGAAGAGATCGCGCTGGCCGGGCTGGGCGGCGAAGGTGTAGACGACGCCGTTGGCCTGATTGTCCGTGCTGTAGGTTACCCGAGAGTTCATCGGCTCGCCCGCCTTCCGCGCCTCCTCGAAACACGCCTGTGCGGCCTGAAACACGGGTTCTTCGGTCCGGACGAAATGGAACCGGGTCGGCTCGAGGCACGTCCACTCGGCGATCACTGGCTCGTCGCCGTCCCACTCGAGGGTCACCTCGACGCGGTTTCCCACCTCGAGAGCCGGCGCGCTCTCGGCCGGGACGTAGGTCGGGTCGGCCGACTCGACCTCGAGAAGGAGCCACTCGTCGTCGGTCCGCCCCGGGAGGACGCGGAAGGTTCCGTCCGTCGTCGCGTTCATGCGAAGCAGTGTGGTCCGCCCGTACATAACGCCCACGACAGCGCGAGCGACGACGGGGTTCGCCGCCGAACCCGCGGCCGCTCACTCCGCGCGTAGCTCGCGCAACTTCTCGCGACCCGGCGCGATCAACTCGTCGAGGTAGCTCGAGAGCGTCCCCTTCGCGTCGGCGGGGTGGAGGTCGCCGGACTCGAGGTCCGCGGCGAGGTCGTCGTAGTCGTCGTAGGTAAGATCCCCGCCGTACTTCTCGGGGCGCTCGACGACGACCTCCTCGAACCGCGGGAAGACGTGGTACTCGAACAGCTCGAGGACCGGGTTCTCGAGGTCGCCCTCCGGGTCACGCGTCGGCGGGCAAAAGGCCGAGTTGACCTTCTCTTCGAGTTCCTCCGTACTGTCTTCCATCGAGATGGTGACACCCGCACTCGAGGACATCTTCCCCTCGCCGGAGGTGAGGTCGGCGACGATCGGGGTGTGCAGGCACGGACGGACGTCGTATCCCAGCGTCGGCAGTTCCTCGCGGGCGAGCATGTGGACCTTTCGCTGGTCCATCCCGCCCACGGCGAGGTCGAGGTCGAGGTACTCGATGTCCAGGGCCTGCATCAACGGGTAGACGACGTGGCTGACCTTCGCAGTCTCGCCGCCCTGGAGCTCTGCCATCGCGCGCTGGGCGCGGTTGAGCGACGTCTCGAGTTCGAGGGTGTGCAGGTCGAGGGCGTACTCCTCGTCTAACTGGTACTCGGAACCGTAGACGAACTCCGTGCTCTCGTCGTCGAGCCCGTAGGCGAGGAACTGCGCCTTCATCTGCTCGGCGGTCTCGCGAATCTCCTCGAAGCTTCCCTTGCCGTTGAGGTAGGCGTGGACGTCGGCCAGTAAGACGACGACCTCCATACCCGCGTTCTGGAGGTCGATGAGTTTGTTCGCCGTCAGCAGGTGACCGATGTGGAGGACGCCGGAGGGTTCGTAGCCGACGTAGACGCGTTTTCCGTCGGGGTCGGTGGCCAGTTCGCGTACCTCCTCGTCGGTGACGACCTCGTCTGCATTTCGCGTGATCAGTTCGTAGGTGTCGAGATCCGCGTCCGTGCTCGTGTTCGTGCTCATGTGTGGACGGAACCGGAGGAAGGATTTATGCGTTCTTGATCCGCGGTCACACACTCGTCTCTCTATCTGTCGGTCTACCAGGGCTTGAGCACCGTCTCGACCTGATCGCGGGCCGTTCCCGCGAGATACCCGGTCGCCGCGCCGACGCCCGCGCCCACGGCCCCCGTGGCCGGTCCCCCGACGCCGCCAATCTTTCCGCCGAGTTTCGCTCCCTTCGCCGCGCCGCGAGAGGCGTGTTTCGATCGCAAACAGGGTGGCTCGAGTCGTACCATCGGTCGGGACGACGTGCGCCGAGGTGTTAATTATACTGCCTGTTTCGGGGCCGGTGTGAGCGAACATGACCCGAGTGCGAATGCGAGCGCGACTCCAGCGTGGAACGGAAAGCGGAGACTAGTGGTGGCGACTTCCGATCCCGACTGCAAAGTCGAATCGAGTCGAGTTGAACCAGGCTCAGTCAGCCTTCGCCGCCGCTGGCTCCGCGTCGGGCGTACTCGAGCGCCAGTAGCCCTGGACGTAGGCCCCGACGAACATCCCGACGATGCCGTAGAGGATCGGAAGGTTCCCGATGCCGATACTTGCGTAGGCTGCACCGGGACAGATACCCGAGAGGCCCCAGCCGACGCCGAAGATGCCGCCGCCGACGACGACGTTCGTATCGAGGGTCTTCAGTCGGCGTTCGTAGCGGCCGCCGGTGAGCGGTGCGCCGTCGAGGAAGCGGATCGCGCCGAAGAACGTGACGCCGGTCACGACCGCGGCCCCGAACATGACGAACAGGAGGCCGAAGTCCTCGAACAGCAGGAAGCTCAGGACGACCTCCGGCTGTGCCATATTACTCAGCGCGAGCCCGAAGCCGAAGACGAGTCCGCCGGCGAAGACGACCGGCATGAAAAGCGGGTGCTGTTCGTGTTCGGCGCTCATCGGTCGACCCTCCCGGTGCGCTCGATTCCATACCCCCCGACTCTCGAGCGAGTCGTATTCATATCCCCACCCCCACCGCCTGCACCAGCTGTGCGGTCCCGATCGCGATCAGCAGGAAGGTCGCGACGCCGACGAACGACGCCGGCGAGGCGGAGCCGACCCCGCAGACGCCGTGGCCGGAGGTACACCCCTTCCCGACGCGCGTTCCGATCCCGACGAGGACGCCCCCGAGGAACAGCCGCCAGGGCTGGACGTCCGTAACCCAGACGCCGTCGCCCAGCGTGAACGCGTAGACGCCGGCCCCTATGACGATCCCGAGCGTGAACACGACCCGCCAGTCGCGCGAGGGCCGATACCGCTGAAACCGCGAGAGAGTCGAGCCGTAGGATAGCGTCGACTCGAGGAACGTACTCGCACCGGCGATGCGTCCGGTCCCGAGGTAGATGATGGCGACGCCGAGCCCGACGAGTACCCCGCCGGCCGCGTAGTGGGCGATCCCGTTCGGAAACGGATCCGCGAGGATCGCGAGAAACAGTGCGTGGGCTTCCAGTATCATTACCGACGGAGACGAACCCACCGGGTATCAATGCTTCACACGCGGGGAAAATTGTGCACGTCGCGGTCGTGGTCGCGGCCGTAGTCGCGGACGCCGGGTGCCGAGGAGCGGGTCCGCCCGGATTTCAACTGATCGTCGTCACCGACTCGTCCTCGAGTTTCTCCGCCGCGTAGCCGAAGACGTCGGTGTATCCGTACGAGGACATCAACACCGGGTAGAACGGTTCGTCGGCGACTTGCCTGTCGCCGTCGGCGGCGGCGAACGCGTCGCCGGCGTCGACGCGGGTGAAGTTGTCGACGAACACTTCGTAGGTGTCGGCGGTGGACTTCGGGATGCAGTCGACGAGCTGGTACACCGGGAGTTCCTTGCGGACGGTATCGCCGGGCAGTGCGTCGACGGCCGTCAGGAACGCTCGCGTGAGCCGATCCGCGTTCTCGGCGGCGGTCTCCGATCCCTGCAAACCACATTCGACTTCGATCGTCTCGACCTGCGAGAACATCCGCCCGTCGGCGAAGTTGCCGGTCTCGACGATCGATGAGACCGGCAACTGAGGACAGATCTCGCGAGCCAGTTCGTCGAGTCCCTTGACGATGGCGAACGGCTCCGCGTGGCTCTGCGTCGAGTGCATCGAGAAGGTCAGACAGCCCTCGAGTTCCGCGGCGAGTTCGTGTGCGAGCCGTCCTTCGTGGGTCTGGGCGTCCGGGTCTCCCGGAAACGCGCGATTCAGGTCTTCGTCGACGAAGCGAACCTGTCGCTCGAGTGCTTCTTCGTTCGCGACGACGAGTTTCACGGGACGGGTGACCGACGGGCGGTCGTCGAGCAGCCGTTCGACGGCCCGGACACCGCACGGCTCGTCGCCGTGGATGCCGGCGACGACCGCGATTTCCGGCGTCCCCGACCCTAGCTGCGCGACTCTCATTACCCATCTTACGGCTGGCGGCCTGATATGCGATTCGGTCGTTCGAAGCGACACGTGTTCACACGTGACGGGAAACGAGACCCGCTCGAGACCGATTTCGGGCCGTCACTCGAGCGCCTCGACGTACTCGAAATCGACTTCCCGAGCCGTCGGACACTCGCCGTCGAGCGGGATTTGCCACCCCTCGAGTACGGTCGGATCGTCGAGGGCGTTCGTCAGCGTCGTCCGGACCTCGAGGACGTCGACGCCGTAGTAGTCGCGGGGGACGCCCTGGAAGTACTGGAGGGCGGTTCGAAAGAGACTCCGCATGCCGTCGTCGTTCTCGAAGTCGAAGTGTTTGTAGGCGCCGGCGGCGACCTGAACCATTCCGTGGAGGAACATGCTCTCGCAACTGCCGCGACCGTAGTTGTACCACTCGTCTTCGAAACAGTCGTGCGATTCGTGGAACTCCCCCGAGTTGTAGAGTCGGACGCCGTGAATCGTCGCACGACGGAGCGTGCCGTGTTCCCAGCGATCCGCGTCCGCGAGCCAGCCCGTCGGCGCGCTCGCACCGAAACCGGACGGCGGATCGACGGTCGGATCGTGGGTGTGGTCGTCCATGCGGTGACAGTTCGCGGGGCAGTCGTGTAATTCCCTCGGTCAGCGGGGATGGACAGTCTCGTCTGCGGATTTCTGGCACGAATTATCGGGGGCGGGTTTATTCCTTCGCGCGGACGTCGTTCACCCGATGCGCTATCCACATGGCCGGTGTGAGAGCTGTGGCGAGCGTTTGTACGAACACACTGACGGCGTGATTCAGTGTCTGAATTGCGAGCAGTACGGTTCGGACGACGAAACGGGCGGTGGCGGGAGTGGGGACGGAGACGAAGACGGGAACGGCGGACGAACGGTCCCGGTACCGATGTGAGAGCCCGACTACCGCCCTCAAAGACACTGCACGTGATCGTTCCGGACGTAAACGGTGTCCCTCGAGAACGCCTCGAGGCAGTCGGTGCTCGCGAGGCCGAGTGTGGAACCGAGGCCCGTTCGGAGGCGATCGACGGGTCGTTCTCCCCATCCAGTCTCCGTACAGAGGACCGTATCACCGTGGCTTGCGCTGTTCGAACGTCGACGTTCACCGTGTATCGCGTAAACGCTCGAGTGGCGGCAGAAATCGGACGATTTAACCGGTGGTCCTCCCTACTGCAGAGTGCGTGCGAGGGTAGCCAAGCGGCCAACGGCGGCGGACTCAAGATCCGCTCTCGTAGGAGTTCAAGGGTTCGATTCCCTTCCCTCGCATCGCATGCGGTGCGAAAGCACCGATACAGATGCGGAAGGTCCTGCGGTAGAGATCTTCCCTCGCAAAACTTCCTACCCCCGACGACGACCCATAGAGAGGTATCGCGACTCGGCTTCCAGTTCGCCATCAGTACCGGATTAGTATCGGTAGTCGACGATCGCCCTAGCAACTGGCTTCGGAACGCTTTCCTTGGTACTGATTGTCATTCCCAAAGAACGGCTATGTCACAGAGCTTCGTCGCCGAACTGGTCGTGTCCCACCCCGACCTCCCGCTCACCCCGACCGTTCGAGCCGTCTCAGAGATGACGATCACACTGGAATCACTGCCGCTCACGCGCCCCGAACGGTCCGGTTCCATCGCCTTCTACTCGGTGACTGGCGCCGATTTTCGGACGTTCGAGATGTCACTCGACGACGATCACACGGTGGACGAGTGGCACGTGACGATGGAATTCGAGGAGTGTAACATCTATCAGGTTCGTCTCAGTTCAGCGGCGAAATTCACGACGCCGGAAATCGCCGATCTCGGGGTTCGCGTTCTCTCGATAGAGAACGGCGATCGAGGCTGGCGGTTTCGGTTGCAGGCGTCCGACAAGGAACGCCTCGGAGCGTACTGGGAGTACTGTCGCGATCAGGGTGTCGACTTTCACCTCGAGAGATTGTACAGTTCCGGGCCTCGAGCGACGGTTGGCGAGACCGATAGTCTCGAAGCACACCTCACCGACCGTCAGCGAGAGGTCGCCCGCACCGCGACTCGAATGGGGTATTTCGAACGGGACGGCGCCAGCGCGGAGGAAGTCGCCGACGAACTGGACATTTCGCCGTCGACCCTGTCGACGCATCTCCGTCGAATCATGGCGAAAGTGTTCCGTCACACGTTCGGCAACTGACCGTTCGATGACCTTCGGGTGCCATGGCCAAACATACGTGACGCACTGTTATCCGGTTATAAACGGGAGAAGAATACGACAGTAGGTTTGAGGGCGTCACGAGGGTCTAGTCCAGTAATGGTTGATGCGATTTCGACGCGTTCTGAAACACTGATCGACGAGAAGCCGAGTTTGACCGTCATCGATCGGATCGCCGAACTCGAGGGCGAAGATCCAGCCGAACTGTCCCCGCCACTTTACGCTTCGATCGACCCGCAGGCGCTGGATTCGCTCTTTCGGTCGTCGAACACCGGCGAGTCTCGGACGGTAGAGACGGTTCAGTTCACCTACCTCGGGTACGACGTCTGTGTCCGAAGCGACGGCGAGGTCATCGTTGGCGAATCCGCTCGAGAAGATTGTCGGTGACGGTGATGTGCAACTTGCGTAATCTCGTCCGAACGACCGCTCGAAGTGGCGTCGTCAGTTCGTCACCGGCGGGCAAGTTCCGCGAATTCGTCGAATCGGCAGTCGAACGGGCTACTAGCCGTCACTCGGACGAATCGGGCCGTCGAACGCGTGGCTGTCCTTGAGTTCGCTACCATCAGGTATATCCGACTGAGGCCGCGACGTAGAGTGATGGCAACAGGTACGGTCGACTTCTTCAACGACGACGCAGGCTACGGCTTCATCGAAACCGAGGACGCGGACGAGGACGTCTTCTTCCACATGGAAGACGTCGGCGGCGAGGACCTCGAGGAAGGCCAAGAGGTAGAGTTCGATATCGAGGAAGCCGACAAAGGCCCGCGAGCGACGAACCTCGAGCGATTGTAAGCGTGTGAGGTAATCGTCGCCGACTGCTGTCTGCGGACAGTACCGACGCGACGAGTCACGATCGTCTCGGAATCGTTTCGGCAGCCGAACTACCGATCCGCCGATCGGTGTGCGGTTCGGCTCGACACACAGGAAGCCACGGCACTTTCTCGTTTTCTGTCACTGTCACTGTCACCGAACGTAGCCCGCCACGGCGGCGCGGTCGGTGGCGTTTTACGTCTCGATACTGTTTACGTAGGAGTGAATTCTACTGAGGTTCTCGAGCAGTGGGCCGATCGGTCGGGGGCGTACTCGCCGGACTATTACGCCTACTACGGCCCCAACGAGACGAGCGAGTTACTGCGCGAGCGTCTCGAGTCGTCGCTCGAGTCCGACGCGTCCGTACTGGAGGTCGGATGCAGCTCGGGGCGTCACCTCGCGCACCTTCACGACCACGGCTACGAGAATCTGGCCGGAATCGAGATCAACGACGAGGCGTTCGACGTGATGGAAGAGGTATATCCCGACCTCGCCGCCGACGGTCAGTTTTACTGCGACGCGATCGAAAACGTCGTCACCGAGTTCGAAACGGGAGCGTTCGACGCCGTCTTTTCGGTCGAGACGCTCCAGCACATCCACGCCGACAACGAATGGGTCTTCGAGGAACTGGCTCGAATCACGGACGAGTACCTCGTGACGGTCGAAAACGAGGGCTCGGAAGACGACCGGGAATCGGATGACGGGGCGGTGAACTACGTCGACGGTGACTTTCCGCTCTACTATCGCAACTGGAACGACGTCTTCTCCGAGTACGGCTTCGTCGAGGTCGATTCGCAGTCGTTGAAACGGGACACGTTCCGTGTGTTCCGGTTGTCCTAACGACCGAACGGATTTTTCACTCCACCTGAACACGGACCCGTACCCGTACCCGTTATCCATACTCGTACTCGCTCTCGCTCTCGAACGACGAGAACGGAGTCGGTTCGATCGGCACGCTCGCGCCCTTTCGTGTCCGCCTCTCTCGAGTCCGGTGTGCGTCCGCGGTTTCTGAACCGGACTGACTCTGGACGCGTGCAGGGAGACCGATGTGAAGCAGGAACGAGAGCCGATACCCACAGCACTTTGACGTCGGGATACCCAGATCGGATATGAGCGACGTGGGCGGAGACGGAAACGGAAGCGAAACCGAAAGCGGAGACCACCAAACGCGAGCGACGGTCACCGCGCAGGCGGCACGCGCCGGCGCGGACATCGCCGCCGCCGGATTTCGAACCGACCTCGAGGTCGACTACAAGGACGGCAAGACCGACGTCGTCACGCAGGCCGACCGGGACGCGCAGGTCGCCGTCATCGACGTCATTCGCGAGCGGTTTCCCGACGATCCAATCGTCGGCGAGGAGGACGACGAACTGAAGACGGTTCCCGACGAGGGCCCGGCCTGGATCGTCGACCCGATCGATGGAACGAACAACT
This sequence comes from Halomontanus rarus, assembly GCF_017357405.1. Lineage (GTDB taxonomy): Archaea > Halobacteriota > Halobacteria > Halobacteriales > Natrialbaceae > Halomontanus > Halomontanus rarus. Next base: position 197,352 of record NZ_CP071597.1, read on the forward strand.
TCGTCCGCGGCGTCCCGATCTTCTGCACTGCAGTCGCCGCCGTGATCGACGGCGAACCCGTCGCCGGAACGACCGTCTGCCCCGCTCTCGGGGACACCTACCGATCCGGACCCGACGGCGTCTTCCTGAACGATCGGCCGATCTCGGTCAGCGACGAGACGGAGCCCGAGGTGTGTACGGTCTCGCCGACGCTCTGGTGGGCCCCTGACCGCCGGGGGGAGTACGCCGCCGCCTGCCGGGAGATCGTCGACCGCTTCGACGACATGCGCCGGTACGGTTCGGCCCAGATAACGCTCGCGATGGTCGCCTCGGGGGCCCTCGACGGGACGGTCTCCAACCTCGTCGCCAATCCCTGGGACTCCGTCGCCGGCGTCCACATGATCCGTACGGCCGGCGGCACCGTCACCGACCTCGAGGGCGAGCGCTGGCGCCACGACAGTACCGGGCTGGTCGCCTCGAACGGAAGCGACGGTATTCACGACGAGGTGCTCGAGGCGGCTCGAGCGATCGACGATCGAGCGTGAGGGGTGCGACGATCGACGACCGGGCGTGAGGAAATCGGATAGCCGACGCTCGTCGGCGTCGGCGCCGGCCTCGAATCAGTCCGAGACGGTCTCTCGAACCTGAACGAAACAGAAGAGAGACATAATCCAGAACGCGAGAAACCGGAAACGTAAAACCCGCCGTGATACAGGGTATCGGACATGGACGAGTTCCTCGAGAGAGTCGGGCCCGAACGTGCCTGGGCCGCGACCGTCGTAACCCTCGCCGTCGCCTTGATCGGCGGTGCGCTCGCGTTCCCACAGCAGGTGTACGTCGACTTCATCTGGCACTACTACTGGGGGCCGGTCGTCGCCGACGCCCACGGCTGGAGCTGCGTCGCGTGGGCCGACGGCGCGGAGATTCCGTGTAACCAGGCCGGAGCCGACGCCGGACCGACGGCGTCACCGGGGTACACCTTCACCTCCTACGCGGGTTACATTCCCACGTTGATCCTGTTCTTGATCGGGATCCTCTTTCTCATCCGCCGCCTCGCGATCGAACGCTACCGGGCCGGCTTCTACGCGCTGTTCCCGTTCATGCTGTTCGGCGGGGCGCTGCGGGTCGTCGAGGACGCCAACGTCGCGGCCCCGGAGATGGTTCTCCCGTTCCCGTGGACCGGACTGATCATCAGCCCGCTGATCTACTTCACTGTCGCATTCGTCGCGGTGATCGCAGTGGTCGTTTCGGTGTTCCTCGAGCGCGGCGGCGTCGTTTCGGGCTACGAGTATCCGCTGTTCGGGATCGGCGTGACGGCGCTGACGGTGACCGTCGGCTTCCTCGCGTACCTCGCGGCGACGGAGACCTGGGTGTCGTTCCACTGGCGAATCCTCGTGCTCACGCTCGTCGGCGCGACGCTCGTCACGGCGATCACGTGGGTCGCGATCGACCGCTTTGCCCCCGAGATCAACGAGGGAACGATGTACATGGGGCTGGTCGTCATCTGGGCCCACGCAGTCGACGGCGTCGCGAACGTCATCGGCCTCGACTGGGCGAGTCGCCTCGGCTGGGACCAGAACCTCTCGCCGAAGCATCCGATCAATGAGGCGATCGTCAACATCACCGGCTCGGTGCTTCCCCAATCCGTCGTCGACGTCACCGGCGCCGCGTGGCCGTTCCTGCTCGTGAAGCTCGCCGCCGCCGTCGCCGTCGTCTGGGTCTTCGATCGAACGATCTTCGAAGACAGCCCTCGGTTCGCGGTCATGCTGCTCATCACCGTCGTCGCCGTCGGCCTCGGTCCCGGGACCCGTGACATGCTCCGGGCGACGTTCGGGATCTAACGTCTCTGCTTCCGTTTCGCTCACTTCGTAGGCTCGCCGTCAGTCGCCTCGCTCGGCCGGGGGCTTCACTTATAGTAGAAACGGCGGAACGCGGCCTTTAATCACGTCCGCCGGAAACGAACGGGTATGACTGATACGGACGGGTGGTTCGCCGACGCTACCCGTGACGACGAGGAGGGACTCGCCGCTGCCGTCCGCGAGGGAAGCGCGGCCGACCCTCGAGCGTGGCCCCGCGAGGCCGTCGAGGCCGGGTTCGCCGCCGACGAGGACGAGTACTACGACGCCCTGCACGCGGCGACGACGGCGGCGACCCGCCGGACCGTCGCCGAACTCGAGCGGGCCGACGATCGCCAGCTGGTCCACGCGGTGCGGGCGATGGACGACTGCCGTCGGACGGCGAACGAACTGGCCGAGCGGCTCGCCGAGTGGGCGGGGACGGTCGACACCGAGGCGGCGTCAGGAGTCGAGTATGCACGCGACCTCGCCGCCAGTGATCGACTCGACGGCGAACCGGGAGCGGAACCGATCACGTCGCTCGCCGAGCGCGTCGTCGATCTCGCGGACGAGGCCGACGACCTGCGGGAGTACGTCGAACGCCAGACGCCCGCGGTCGCGCCGAACCTCGCCGCCCTCGCCGGTCCCGTCCTCGCCGCTCGCCTGATCTCGCTGGCGGGCGGCCTCGAGTCGCTCGCGAAGAAACCAAGCGGAACGGTACAAGTGCTGGGTGCGGAAGACGCCCTCTTCGCACACCTTCGCGGGCACGCCTCCTCGCCGAAACACGGGATCATCTACACCCACGATGCGGTTCGGGGTACCCGGGCCGAGGATCGCGGCTCCGCGTCGCGAGCGCTCGCGGGGAAACTGTCGATCGCTGCCCGCGTCGACCACTACTCGGGGGACCTCCGACCGGAACTCGAGGCCGAACTCGGCGAGCGGATCGAGGCGATTCAGGCGCGAGCGGAAGCGGAGGGTGACGACGGCGATACAGAGGCGGGGACGGAGACGCGAGGTGAGAGCGATGACTGATGATAATCCCGAACCCCCAGCCGGCGTCGAGTACCGCGACATAGCTGGCGAACGCCGACTAGCAACCCGCGGCGAATCGGTCTACGGCGAACCCACCGACGGCGAGTGGCGCGCCTGGAACCCCGATCGGTCGAAACTCGGTGCGATGCTCGAGTCGGGAATGGACACCGGTCTCGAGGGGGGAGAGACGGTGCTCTACCTCGGCGCGGCCAGCGGGACGACGGTCAGTCACGTCGCCGACTTCGCGGGTCCCACCTACGCGGTCGAGTTCGCGCCGCGACCGACGCGCGATCTGCTGTCGGTCGTCGACTCCCGACCGCGGCTGTTTCCGCTGCTGAAGGACGCGCGCAAGCCCGAGACCTACGCCCACGTCGTCGAAGCCGACGTCGACGTCATCGTCCAGGACGTCGCGACGCGGGGGCAGGCCCGCGTCGCCCTCGAGAACCGTCGGTTCCTCGCAGCGGGCGGGCGACTCCTGCTCGCGATCAAGGCCCGCAGCGAGGACGTCACGCGCGATCCCGACGCGGTCTTCGAGGACGTGCTCGCAGAGCTCGAGGTCGAGAGAGAGGGAGAGAGAGAGGGAGAGAGAGAGGGAGAGAGAGAGGGGGGATACGAGGTCCTCGAGACCGCACGGTTAGACGAGTACCACGTCGATCACCTCGGCGTCGTCGCGCGGCCACGATAGGACGACCGCTCGAGGCCTGCGATAGAATCGCACACTCCTGCCGACTCCAAACCGTATTTACCACCGGGGAGACAACCGTCGAGCGATGGAACGCGGGTCGCCGGAATCGTTCACGCGGATGGGGACGCTTGGCATCGAAGAGGAGTGTTTCGTCGTCGACGAGCGCGGCCGACCCACGAGCGGAACCGACGAACTCGTCTACGAGTCCGACCCGCCAGAGATTCTCGAGGGCCGGCTCGACCACGAACTGTTCAAGTTCGTCATCGAGACGCAGACGCCGCTGATCGAACGCCCCGACGGCGCTCGAGCGGCGCTGCTTTCGATCCGCGAGGCACTGGTCGATCACGCCGAGCGAAACGGCTTTCAGATCGCCGCTGCGGGGTTGCATCCGCTGGCGAAGTGGCGCGAACTCGAGCACGCCGAGAAGCCCCGCTACCGCTCGCAGCTCGACCGCATTCAGTACCCACAGCACCGCAATACGACGGCCGGCTTGCACGTACACGTCGGCGTCGACGACCCCGACAAGGCGGTGTGGATCGCCAACGAACTCCGCTGGTACGTCCCGATCATGCTCGCGCTCTCGGCGAACTCGCCGTACTGGAACGGGTTCGACACCGGCCTCGAGTCCGCCCGGGCGAAGATCTTCGAGGCGTTGCCGAACACGGGAATGCCGACGTACTTCGAGGATTACGAGGCCTTCGATACCTTCGAACGACGGATGCTCGAGACGGAATCCATTGCGGATCGTGGCGAACTTTGGTACGACGTGCGTCCGCACACCGGTCACGGGACGGTCGAGATCCGAACGCCGGACGGGCAGGCCGACCCGGACGTGGTGATGGCGTTTGTCGAGTACTCCCACGCGCTCGTCGAAGCCCTCGCCGAGGAGTACGAAGACGGTACCACCGGCCACGAACACCGCCGGGAACTGTTAGACGAGAACAAGTGGCGTGCCATTCGCCACGGTCACGAGGCCTCGCTCATCACTCGCGATCTCGAGGACACGATCGACCTCGGCGACCTCGTCGATCGAGAGTGCGAACGGCTCGGGATCGACGGCATCGGGCGTGTGTACGAGGCCGAGAGCGGCGCGAGTCGCCAGCGACGGCTGCGAGAGGAAGAGGGCGTCGATGCCCTCTGCGAGTCGCTGTTGTTGCAGACGTCCTGAGTGCGTCGGAAAAGCGCGCTCACAAAGGTTTATCCTCACGGGAGGCTTTGTCCCCAATCAGAGGACAAATGGCTTCGGATGACACCGACGAGGACCGGGTAGACGACGCCGACCGGCCCTCGGACGACGATTTCGTGACCGACGATCCTATCGACCTCGACGCCGATCTCGTGACCGACGATCCTATCGACCTCGACGCCGATCTCGAGGGGAGCGACCGCGACGACGGGGTCGCCGACGGCGTCGATCAGCGGATCGTCGACCTGCTCTCCTGGATTCTCGATACGGAGACGCGAGCGAAGATTTACGTCCACCTGCTGGCCAGTCCCGGCAGCACGAGCGAGGAAGTCGCCAAAGGGACCGGACTCTATCCGAGCACCGTCCGCGAAGCCCTCGCCGAACTCCACGACGAGGAGAAGGTCACTCGGCAAAAACGCGCGAGTGAGGGGGCGGGCAACAACCCCTACGAGTACATGGCGATTCAACCGAGCGAACTCGTCGGCGGTGTCGTCGATCAGGTTCAACACGAACTCAATACGATTTTCACCCTCGATCGCGTGCTCGACCGGCAACCAGCGGGCGAGAGAGCGGGCGCCGACCTCGACGACGACGTCGAACCGGTAACGATTACGGTCAACGACAGTTCCGAGTCGGACTCGAGTGAAGAAGACGACGACGCGACCGCCGACGATCGTTCGGGGGACGATGTCGACGGTGACGTCGAAACCGGGTCCGACACCGATAGCGATTCCGACGTGGACGACGACCGCGACGACCATGCGGAGAGGTAGGCCGCTACGGTATCGTACAATACTCGTTCAGCAGACGTAACGCCGAGACGCCTCAGTTCACCGCGGGTGCGTTTGGTTGATCGGTCGGCGATCCGGGCTCGGCCTCGGCCAGACAGACGACTTTCTCTCGCCCGTTCCGAAATCGGGTAATCACACCGTCCGCTTCCATCTTCGAAAGGACGCGGCTCACTTTGGCTTTCGACCATCCGGTTCGGTCGACGATATCGGCTTGCCAGACTCGTCCGCCGTTCAGATCGAGGATTCGAATCACTCGCTCTCGGTTCGTGAGTACCTCCGGGCGACGATCGTCGTCGAGCGAATCGTCCGCGGTTCCCTCGTGTCCCGATCGGGACGACGAGACGGACGGGGAAATCGTCGGTAGTTGATGGCGGATTCGTTCGACTGCGGTACGCATTGCCCCGGTGAACGGGGGACGGGACGATGACATAGTTACTCGAGAATTATAGCCGTGTTCGATAAACATTCACCCCAAAGGTTTTGGTATCAGTGGTTGATGTTCCCACCCATACGTCAGTTACCTATCCGTACTGCCGTCCTCGGTTGTACAACATCGACGACAGATGACGGATGCTCAGCGCACGTGCACTCGAATCGCGGCGCAGGGTAGTCGACTTCGACGAGTACCGACGGGACAACCGAATCCGAAGGGGAGCGTAGTCGAACTCCGCGATAGTGACAACTGAACGTCAGCGACCACGCTAAGTTTCGCGATCGCCGTGTATCCCGAGAATGCCGGGTCGTTCGAGCTCGAGTTCGTGATCGACGGCGCGGGCCGTCCGGGTCGGCCAGTGACCCGTCGTCGTCAGCACCTCGACGTCGTCTTCGGTGACGAGGACGGTGTCTTCGCTCTTTGCACCCTGTACGGTCGGGTTCCACGCGTAGGCCATCGGTGCGGTCACCGGCGCCTCGTGGTCCGGCGTCGCGATCCACTCCCGGCCGGCGAAGCCGGCGGCACCGCCCTGGTGGTGAAGTTCCCACTCGCCCTCGTAACCGAGGGTCGCGTAGGCGTTCTGGATCGCGCCGAAGACGTCGCCTGCGGTTCCCGTGGTTCGTCGATCCGGTTCTGGCTCCGGTTCGCGTCCCTGCGTCAGTTCCTGCGTCGCCGCGATCGCCTCCGTCTCGACGCGGGTCGCGGTCGTGTGTCGGTCCTCGAGCCACGCGGGCGGGTCGAACGCCACGGTCCGCGTGCAACTCGCGTGGAGGCCGTGGCGCTGGGCGGTCACCGACAGGAGCGCATACTCACCGAGTTCAGCGTCTTTCGGGGTGTAGTGGCGGTACTGCTGTGCGCGCTCTGCGCTGCCGACGAGAACAACGGGGGCTTCGATCCGACGGGCGCTGAGAGCGACTCGCAGCGCCGACGCGACCTCGTGTTCGGTGTCCTCCGGGCGCAGTTCCCGACAGACCGACTCGACGGCCGTCGCGGTCGCCCGACCGAGTTCGCGATAGCGCTCGCGGTCGGTCTCGGTCAGCGGCTGTCGCAGCGGCGTCGGATCGACGGTTTCGAACCCGGGAACGTCGATGTCCGCCGCCGCGGACCCGTCGACACGATCAGCGAGTGCACCCGCGAGGGAGTCGGCGTACCAGGGGAAGGTCTCGACAGGCGCGTCGTCCGGGAGATCGGGGAGTTCTTCGGCGATGGTGCGTTCGGCTTCGATCGTGTCCGTTAGCACTCGTCTCCGTTCCCCGTCGTAGCCGACGGCCGCGACGCCGGCGTCGGCCTCGCGGTCGATGACGCTGTTACCGCCGGTGAGCCACGCGTAGGAATTCGGCCGCGCGAACCATATCGAAGAGAGACCGTTGGCCTCGAGATACGCATCGAGACGCTCGAGTTTTTCCATGCGGGGACACTCGAGAGGCGGGTTCTTCAATCCGACGGAGCGGGGTGACGGCCCGAAGAGTGAGCCGTCGACGGCGACGAACAAAACACGGGCAACCTAAGTACGGGCGTTCCTAACCTCCGACGAGAGCCCGTGTCGTACGAAAATCACTCGTCCGATTCCTCGTCTGCCAGCCCGTTCGACCGGTTCGATCGGTTCGGATTCTCCCACCTGCTCGCCTCGACGGTCGTCCTCGTCGCCGCGACGATCTTACTCGGCGTCGCGGCCAAGGCGACCGGGTCGGGACTCGCCTGCGACGCGAACTGGCCGCTGTGCGACGGCGGGGTGCTCAACCTGTTCCCGGCGAACTTCCCGAGTTTCTTCGAGTGGATCCACCGCGTCGTCGCGATGGTCGCCGGCTTCTTCATCATCGGGACTGCACTCGCAGCCTGGCGAACGAAGGCGGTCGATCGGTCCATCACGTACGCCGTGACGCTCGGACTGGTCCTGACGCCAGTTCAGGTTACGCTCGGTCGCGAGACGGTCCTGTCCTACGAGATGCCGATTCTCTCGTTGCACTTCTGGACGGCCGTCGTCATCTTCGCACTGTTCGTCGTCTCGGCGATCCTCGTCTGGGCCCACCGGCTCACGACGACCCACGTGACCCTCGCCCTCGGTGTCGGAGCGATCGCCGTGCCGCTGCACGTCGTCTTGAGCCCGCTGTTCATCGACAGCTACACGCCCGTCGTCCAGACGGCGCAGTACGCCGCCGTTCTCACGCTCCTCTCGGCGGTCTCGCTGGCTGCGATCGTCGGCCGGCGACGCTACGACAGCCCGCTACTCTCGAGTCTCGTAGCCGCGACGCCCGTCCTCGCCGTCGCCGTCCTGTTTCTCGGTCGACGGGCCGTCATGCAGTTCGCGCCGGCGCTCGACGCACTCTACGCCCTTACCGCGCTCGTCCTGTTCGCGACGTTGCTCGCCGGTACGGTGCTCTCCCGCCGCGCTGTGCCCGCGGCGGGCGAGGCGTTAGCGCCCTGAGACGGTCGCGTCCGTCCGTTTCTGCCGCTCGCATGCGCTCGTTCTTCTGGCGCTCGCACACTCGTTTTCGAATCGACGCACACCACACTCGCTCGAGCCACCAGCCGTCTCGTTCGAGTGAGTCTTCGTCCGTTCTCGGGTTCGACTCGAGAGCGCAGAGGATGTGGACAGGATGCGCGGAGAGTGCGGCCGGAGGACGCGAAAGAGGAGATCGGGACCGATCGAACGCTACGAAAGCACCGAGACACCGACGGCGGTCACGAAAATCGCGAGGACGCCGAGCGCGAGCAGCGCGTAGTTGGCGAACGTACTCGAGGCAGGCGTGACGTCGAGCGTGTAGCGACGGTTCGACAGCGGCCAGAACGGACGAATCCCGGCCGGCGTCAGCAGGTCGGCAAGGAGGTGCGAGACGATCGACAGGGTTCCGACGGCGAACGCGAACGCGACGACGCCGAGGCCCGCGTAGGCGAGGTCGCCACCGACGAGGGCGGACGTGACACCGGCGAGTGCGATTCCCACCAGTACCGCAAAGAGGAGCGTGTGCGTCGGGCCGCGGTGCTCGACGAGCGGGACGTGATAGTCGTAGTCGGGGACGGTCGAGAGACCGACGGCGAGGACGCAGCCGACGACCGCGGCGGTCTCGTAGCCCGTCATCGAAACGAAGAGACCGAACGGGGCGTAGGTGAGTAGGGCCGCGCCGTAGTGGCCAGGTCGATACATCTGGGCGGGGCGACGGGCTACCGACGCATAAACCCGTCGCCGTCGAAGATCTGCCGGTTTCAGGCTCGTTACCGCCTCTCCGTGTCACTCCACAATTTGCGATGAACGGAACGTCGACAAAAACGATGTGGTCCGACGGGATGTAAAATAGATTGTGACGGTTCGTCCAGATATCGTTCGCGCTCGAGGGCCGGTCGGAACCCCATCACGGAATCGGCCGTAATGGTCAGTCGTCGTCGGATTCGATGGGGTCGTGCCGGTCACGGCCGTCTGGATCGGCGTTCGAACGCGCGTTCCAGGCCTCGAGTACCCGCCCGACGACGGTTTCGGGATCGCCCGTCGTTGCACGAGTGCGAAGTCGTTCGTATCGGTCTCGAGCGCCCTCGTCAACGGCGTTTCGCTCGTCGAACGGCGTCGACTCGACGACGACCAGCGGTTCGGCGTCCTCGTCGGCGAGCGACTCGAGAACGGGCCGAGTGCCGGCGCCGATCCGGAGGTCGGCGACCACCGTCACGTCGCTTCGTCGGCGCTCCCGGTCCAGCGCCGTGATCGTTGCTCCCTCGAGCGATGAGAACGGCTCGACGGTGAGTCGGTCGACCCCGAGTTGGCGGGCCGTCTCCGCGGCGACGTCAGTCTCCGCGACTGGTCCGACCGACGCGTCGATGCCCGCCGCCTCGAGGCGTGCGAGGACGCCGGCTGCGGTCGAGCCGCCGCCGACGACGTGGACGCGAGCGGGACCGTTCGTCCGTTCGCCTGTCGCGGTGTTCGCGTTCTCGTCGTCATCTGTGTCCGCGTCTCCCCGCGGCTCTCCCGGAAGCGCGGTCACCACCGGCGATCCAGTCACCGGATTGGTCGTCACGGCCGCGGTCGCGTCGAACGCTCGTTCGAGGCGGGCCGACGTCAGCACCGACTCGGGCGCTCCGCGCTCGAGGACGCTGCCGTCGGCGACTATCACGAGTTCGTCGCAGTAGCGGGCGGCGAGATCGAGGTCGTGGATCGCGGCGATCACGGTTTTGCCGTCGGCGACCAGCTCCGAGACGAGCTCGAGCGTCTCGACTTGGTGGTTGACGTCGAGGCTGGCGGTCGGCTCGTCGAGCAGGACGACCGGCGTGTCCTGGGCGATCGTTCGGGCGAGGATCACCCGCTGGCGCTCGCCGCCGCTGACCTCCTCGATCGACCGATCCGCGAAGCGGTCGACGCCGGTTCGCTCGAGTGCGTGCTCGACGCGCTCGCGGTCCTCGACTGTAGGCGGGGAGAACCGCGACCGGTATGGGGTCCGCCCCATCTCGACGACGTCGCGGACCGCGAAGGAAAACGACAGGGTGGTGTCCTGCGGGACGACGGAGACGAGTTGACTCGACTCCCTCGAGGAGAGTGTGTGGATGTCGGTTCCATCGATGGAAACGAGCCCTGTATCCGGCTCGAGCGCGCCGCTGATCGCTCGCAGGAGCGTCGTCTTCCCGGCGCCGTTGGGGCCGACGAGGCCGACGAACGTGCCTTCCTCGACGGCCAGCGAGACGTCCTCGAGGACCGAGACGTCGCCAAAAGCCACCGAGAGGTCGCGAACGTCGATCACAGCGCGTGCACCTCCTGGCGCTTGAGCAGGAAGAGGAAGAAGGGTGCGCCCAGTGCGGCGGTGATGATGCCGACCGGGACGATCGGCATGCCGTACAGCTCGGCGCGCGCGACTGTGTCAGTGACGACGAGGAAGGAAGCGCCGGCGAGTGCGCTCGTCGGGAGCAAGATACGGTGGTCGGGGCCGACGATCAGCCGCATGATGTGGGGGACGACGAGTCCGACGAAGCCGATGACGCCGGCGACCGCGACGCCCGCGGCGGTGACGACGCTCGCGAGCGCGAGCAAGAGGAATTTGGTTCGCTCAACGTCGACGCCGAGGTGGTGGGCGTCCTCCTCGCCGAGCAGGAGGACGTTCATCTCGCGGGTGAACGCGCCGAGGACGAGGACGCCCGCGAGGACGAACGGCAGCGAGAGCCCGACGTCGTTCCAGGTGCTGTTCGAGAGGTGGCCCATCAGCCAGACGACAGCCTGTCGGAGGCCCTCGCCGCTGTGGACGAGCATGTAGGAGATCATCGCGCCGAGGAAGGCCTGGACGGCGACGCCAGCGAGCAACAGCGTCGCGACGGGCGTCCGGCCGCCCTCCGTCGCGATCGCGTAGACGAGAAACGCCGTCAGGACGGCGCCGACGAAAGCCGCCGGTCGAAGTCCGATCGGGATCAGCGCGGGGAAAGCGATCGTCGCGACGGCCCCGACGGCCGCGCCCGAGGAGACGCCGATGATCGACGGATCGGCCAGCGGATTTCGGAAGAACCCCTGCATGACCGTCCCCGCGGCGGCGAGGCCGAAGCCGACCGTCGCGGCGAGGGCGATCCGCGGCAGGCGAATGTCCCCGACGATCGTCTGGTGACTCCGCTGCACCTCGAACGCGAACACCCGGCTGTACTCAAGTGACGGCCTCGGAACGGCCCACTCGAGGAGGGGGACGGTCCACGTTCCGGTTTCGACGCCGGAGGGAATCACGACGGCGTTCAACATCGCCAGCGCGACCGTCACCGGTTCGATCCTGACGGGACCGAGCGCGGCGCTGGCGACGGCGATGGCGAGTAAGAGCACCGTCAGTCCCAGCGACCACGCGAGGATCACCCCCGGTCGTTGCATACTGAACAAGCTCGCTTGCTTTAGGCAAATATTTGTTGGAGTGGCGGTGAGACACCATCGATGCGACAACCACTGATCGTACTGATCACGACACTGCTGATCGTCAGCGCGTTCGCCCCTGCGGCGGCTGCCGGCTCCGGAGCTGGAGCCGGGGCCGGGGCCGTAGACGCCGGCGTCACGCAGAACGACGTCACCTGTGAGTACCCCGTCGAACTGACCGACGTTACCGGTGAGGAGATAACGCTCGAGGAATCACCCGACCGCGTCGTCGCACTCCAGGCGAGCGACGCGCAGACCGTCTTCGAAATCGGGGCCGAGGACGCGCTCGTCGGGATGCCGGTCAACCAGTACACCGACCACCTCGAAGCGGGCGATCGGACCGACGTCTCCGCCGAAGAAGGCGTCAACGTCGAGGCCGTCATCGACCTCGAGCCGGACGTCGTGCTCGCGGCGAACGTCACCGCCGAGGGCGACGTCCAGCAGCTTCGCGACGCCGGCCTGACCGTCTATCACTTCGAGACCGCGACGTCGCTCGACGACGTCCGCGAGAACGTCGAGTTGACGGGTGCGCTCACCGGCGAGTGTGCGGGTGCCGAGGAACGGATCGACTGGATGGACGAACGACTCGAGGCAATCGAGAGCGCGCTCGAAGACGAGGAGCGACCGCTCGCGTACTGGGCGATGGGCTTCGGCTGGACGGCCGGTGAGAACACCTTCCAGGACGAGATTCTGACTACCGCCGGCGTGGAGAATCTCGCCGCCGAGACAGGGATGGAAGGCTGGCAGGAGATCAGTCAGGAGGTCGTCGTCGAGGAGGACCCAGAGTGGATCGTCTACGGCGCCGACGAGGAAGGCCAAGATCCGGGGCTCGGCGAAGGTGCGATGAACACGACCGCCTACGAGCAAGACCAGCTGGTCGCCGTCGACGCCAACGCCGTCAACCAGCCCGGACCGCACGTCGTCTACGCGATCGAAACGATCGTCGAAGCGATCCACCCCGAGGCCTACGAGGAGGCACAGGCCCAGCTCGAGGGTGCCGAGTCGGACGAGGACGAGGGCGATGACGGAGCCAACGAGTCCGACGACGCGGACGGGACGAACGAGTCGGCGGACGATGCGAACGAGACCGATGAAGACGGGGACGAAGACGATCCGCTCCCCGGCTTCGGCGTTCCGGTCGCGGTCGCCGCAGTACTTTCGGCGCTCGGAATCGGACTCCGCCTCCGACCGCGACCGTAACCGTCGGCTGCATCGACCGTCTCGTTTTGAAAAGCGTTTACTCGCCTGCGCGCAGAGATGGGCGCATGGTCGAAAACGTCATCTGGCCCGCCTATCTGGATTCGACCCTCTCACGGGCCGATGGACGACGTGTCCCGCAGGATCTCGCCGTCGAGGAGCCGACGGTCGACGAAATCGCGAAAGCCGTCCAACAGATCGGCTACGACGCCGCGATCGAACGCGACAAAGCCTACTCGAGGGAGTCGTGGGCCGATCGCGGCCGCGTCGTCGTCCGGGGTGCCGAGGACTCGACGAAGAACGATCTGGTTCAGGCCGTCGCGGCGTACGTCGTCGCGATGCGCGAGTAACGTGTACCGGGTTGGCTCCGTCGTCCGAACCGCCCAGGGATTGCTCATCCTCCGGTCGGACGACGACAACGCGGATATCGGAACGATGGTGTTGAACGACTCGCTCGAGACCGTCGGCCGCGTCGTCGACGTCTTCGGGCCGGTCGAGCGGCCGTACGTGGCGGTGACGCCGGACGACAGCGTGCACGCGCCGGCGCTGGTGGGGTCGGCGCTGTACGCGCGATAAGCTTCGACTCTCGGCACTGTTCGATCCCCCTCTCGACACCGCTGCCAGCGACGCGAGCACAACACCAATACGACCGGCCCTCAAATCCGCGGTATGAACGATCGAGGGCGGATTCTCGCTGCGGTCGGCGTGACTGTGTTGCTGTTTCTCGGCGTCCAGTTCGGGGCGCTCGCACTGGTCGAACCGTTTCAGGAATCCGAGCGTCAGGCCGTCGAGAACCCGGACGACCCGACCAACAGCGTCGTCTACTTCGCCGTCATCCTCGTCACGACCGCGTTCATGCTCGCGGCGTTCAAGTACGATCTCCAGTGGCTGATCCGGGGGCTCGTCATCGCCGTCAGCGCGATGCTCGGCTGGTTCGTCTTCGCCGAGATCGTCCCGCCGGTACTCGTCGTCGGCTCGCTAAATCTGCTCGCTCTGCTCGGAGGACTGGGCGTCGGGTTCGCCTTGCTCGTCTACCCCGAGTGGTACGTCATCGACACCGCCGGCGTCCTGATGGGCGCCGGTGCCGCCGGACTGTTCGGGATCAGTTTCGGTCTTCTCCCGGCGATTCTCTTGTTGACGGCACTGGCGATCTACGACGCGATCAGCGTCTACAAGACCAAACACATGCTCAGTCTGGCGGAGGGTGTGATGGACCTCAAGATTCCGGTCGTCCTCGTCGTCCCGACGAAACGCTCCTACTCCTACCTCGCCGCGGGTAGCACCGACGGCGTCATCGAAGGCGATGCGCCGGCCGACAGAGAGCGAGACGGAGGCCTAAATCCGGGCTCGGACCCAGACCCGGACTCAGACTCGGAACCGGACCCGGATCCGGATCCGGACGACACAGCACCACCGACAGAAGACGACGCCCACCCCGAACGCGACGCGTTGTTCATCGGTCTGGGTGACGCGGTAATCCCGACCATTCTGGTCGCGAGCGCGGCGTACTTTCTCGAGGCACCGACGCTCGGAATTCCGGGTATCGCGATGAACGTCCCCGCACTGGGTGCGATCGTCGGAACGATCGCCGGGTTGCTCGTTCTCATGTACATGGTCATGCAGGGAAAACCCCACGCGGGACTGCCTCTGCTCAACGGCGGCGCGATAAGCGGGTATCTAGTCGGAGCGGTCGCGAGCGGGATTTCGGTTGCGACGGCACTGGGTCTGTCGGGATTCTGAATCTAATTCAGACGCAAACCCAACTGCCTCGAACGCATACGCTGCCTCCGACGCCCCCAACCTCGTCAGTTCTCGTGCTCGAGTCCTTCGATCAACGTCGTGATACGCTCTCCTTCGTCGGACAGTTGCTCCGGGTAGACGCCGCCGACGATGACGTGATCGTCGGCGTGTGCGAACCGGGAGACGTCGACGAAGACGTCGACCTCGCTGTCCCGGACCCTCGCCCGTCCCTCGAACGTTTCGACGGTCGTCGTCGTTCCCAGCGTCTCGACCGAACGGTTGTCGATGGAGTCGTCGATCGACAGCTCCTCGTACTGTTCCTGAACGAGTTCGATGATCTCCCTGTTGGTCATCTCGCCGACGGGATTGCGGCTCTCGCCGGCGATCGACACCTGTGGCGTGGTGATCGTCGCGAAGATTCCTGCCTCGAGTTCGCCGATGAAGGGGATTTCGACGAGGCGGCTGTACCGGCTGATGTAGTTGGTTACTTCGACGGTTTCTCCCGCGACCTCCTCCTCTTCCACTTCTTCCTCCGTGCTCTGATGTTCGTATCCGGTTTCCTCGATCGCGGCGTCGCTTACCGCCGCCGGCGTCGCCGAATACGACGTGAGAGAGCCGAGTATATCACTCACACAGCCCGCGGACGCGGCGATTCCGACGGTTGCGACGCTGGCGAGTAACCGTCGTCGATGCATACAGCACTCGACTTCGTTCTCGGGTATAAACACCCGTGGCCCGTCTCAGTCCGTGTCTCGGTCCTGTCTCCGTTCCGTAACTTTCGAACGCGTCGGGACGACTCGAACGTCGGTGACTTCGAACCGTGTGCCACCGTCGCGACCGTCCGTGACTGCGATCGACCACCCGTGAGCGGCGACGACCTGCTCGACGATGGCTAACCCGAATCCCGATCCGGTGTCGGCAGTCGTGTAGCCCGATTCGAACACCTGCGTTCGGTTTTCCGGTGGAATCCCGGGGCCGTCGTCTTCGACGTAGAAGCCGTCCTCGAGGGGACCGACGCGGATCGTGAGGCTCGTGATGGGTGTCTCTTGGTGCTCCGCGATGTCGTCCGACTTCGCGCGGCTTGTGGAACCGTGTTCCACGGCGTTCCGAAACAGGTTTTCGAACAGGTGACTGACGAGATTCGGATCCGCCCGAATCGCCACCGATTCGTCGATACTGAGGGTCGCGTGTGTCGTCTCGACGTGTGACCACGCCTCGGTGCCCAGCGTCTCGAGTGCGACGGTCTGTAACTGCGCCACGTCGACGGAGTCGGTCTCCGCGGAAACGAGTACCAGTCCGTCCTCGAGTATGGTCTCCATACGCTCGAGTGACGACAGGAGCGTCTCGATCTCGAGTTCGAGTTCGTCGTGTGTATGTGCCGGTTCGCTGTCGGTCGCACTCGACCCGTCGCCGGCGAGTGTCTTCGTCTGGGCGAGCGCGACTGCGAGCGGGTTTCGCAGATCGTGGGAGAGCAACCGGGCGAACTCGCTCATTCGGTCGGCCTGTGACCGGACGCGCTCTTCGGCGAGCCGACGCTCGGTGATGTTCGTGTGCATCACGAGCACGAACCGCTCGCCCTCGCACTCGAAGGGTGCCGCACGCATCGTGAACCACCGTCGTTCGTCGGGAGAGTGACACGGATACTCGCGCGTGAACTCGTCGGCGTCTCCGTCGATGACCGATCGAATCCCCTCGGCGGCGGCGACCGCGTGGTCGTCGTCGTCGCTCGCGTTACAGACCGCGAGGTAGTTCGAACCGACGTCCTCGCGGGCGTCGAATCGGTCGTTCTCCCTCCCGAACGTTTCCCACGCTTGATTCGTGTAGACGATCGCTCCCGTCTCGTCGAGCAGGGCGATCTGGGTGGGAAGCGCATCGAAACCAGCCGTCGTCAGCGCTCCCCGGGAAGGCATGCCTGTCCGGACGCGAAGCAGTTACTTGAGGGCTGTGGCCAACAGCGTCCTCGCGTTCTTCGACGCCCACCTCAGTTCGCGTCCGGAAGTCGATAGGACGCGCCCGAGTCCGTGTCCTGCACCTCGACCCCGAGCGCCTCGAGTTCGTCGCGGAGTTCGTCCGCCCGGTCGTAGTTGCCGGCGTCGCGCTCCCGTGCGCGGACGTCGAGGACGAGTTCGACCACGTCCGCCGCGAGGTCGACGTCGCCGGCGGTCTCGCCGGCGAACGAGAGACCGAGTATCCCGCCGAACTCCTCGAGTCCCCCGACGGCCCGGCGGAGTCCGCGGTAGTCGTAGGTGGCGTGGTCTCCGGACGGGGCGGCCTCCTCGAGGTGGCGGTTGATCGCGCTCGCGACCTCGAGCAGCGCCGACTGCGCCTCGCGGGTGTTGAAGTCGTCGTTCATCGCCGTCGCGAAGTCCTCGCGGGCCTGCTCGACCGCCGTCCGGAGCGCCGAATCCTCGACCTTGCTGCCCGCGGCGGGGGAGTCGACCGCGTCGACGGCTCGCTCGTAGGCCCGCTCGAGTCGTTCCCAGCGTTCGACGGCTTCGGCGATCGTCTCGTCGCTGTAGAGTTGCGAACTGTTGTACGAGCCGGCGGTGAGGAACGTCCGGACGACGTTCGACCCCCACTCGCCGACCGCCTCCTCGACGGTGACGAAGTTGCCCAGACTCGAGGACATCTTCTCCTCGCCCATCTGAAACAGTTCGCAGTGGAGCCAGTAGCTGGCGAACTCGCGGCCGGTCGCCGCCTCCGACTGGGCGATCTCGTTCTCGTGGTGGGGGAAGACGAGATCGCGTCCGCCGACGTGGATGTCGAGGGTCTCTCCGAGGTGGGTCATGCTCATCGCCGAGCACTCGATGTGCCAGCCCGGCCGGCCCTCTCCCCACGGTGAGTCCCAGGTCGTCGCGCGTTCGCAGGCCTCTTCGGGCGGTGCTGCCCCCTCGTGGTGGTGTTCTTCGATCGCCGACGCGTCGACGCCGCCGGCCTTCCAGAGCGCGAAGTCGGCGGGATGGCGCTTTTCCGAGCGCTCGTCCGGATCGCCCTGCGATTCGATCTCCTCGAGGTCCTGGTTCGAGAGTTTGCCGTAGTCGTCGAAGGTCGTGACGTCGAAGTAGACCGACCCGTTCGCCTCGTAGGCGTATCCCTCCTCGACCAGCGTTTCGACGAGGTCGATGATTTCGGGGACGTGTTCGGACACTCGCGGGTAGACCTCCGCCCGCAGGAGGTTCAGCGAGCGCATGTCGTCGATCGTCTGCGCGACGTAGGTCTCCGCGACCGCTTGCTCGTCCTCGCCGAGGTCGTCCTCGCCGACGCGGGCGACGATCTTCTCGTTGACGTCGGTGAAGTTCTCGACGTGGCGGACGTCGTAGCCGAGGTGCTCGAGCCAGCGGTGCATCACGTCAACGTGGACCCACGACCGGGCGTGGCCGAGGTGGGGCGGATCGGAGACCGTCAGGCCACAGTAGTAGAGGAGAACGTTTTCGGGATCCTGTGGCTCGAACGGCTCTTTCTCGCCCGTCAACGTGTTCGTCACGTGCAGGGTCATTATCCCACCATACCCGTGGCCCGAAGTTAAAGCGTTGGATGAGCGGTGGGCGGTCAGGAGACAGAGTGGCTACCGTTCGTCGGGTTCACGATGGCTTTGACTTTCGAAATCAAAGTTCGTTGAGAGCCGACAGTACTGTCCTCGGTGGCACACCGATCGGTTCGCTGGTCGGACGAGCGGACTCGAGTGTGAACCGAACGGCCAGTGGATCGTCGGTCCCTCCCCTTCCGTCGACCGACGGACGATACTGTGGTCGATAGACCGGCCTCGCCGACCTGATAGGTATGGACACTCGACTCTTGGATGCGTTGGTCAGAACGTCCTTTTACCGATCCTTCTATGTGTGTGATAGACGATGATTCAGAACGACCACACACCCTCCCTCTGGGACGCCCCCGACATCCATCCCTCCACCGTCGTCGAGTCGCCCGAACTCGTCGCCGTCGAACGGCGACGCCGGCTGTTGACCCACCTGCAACACGAGTCGAAATCGGACTCGTCGGAATCGACGACGGTCGACGACCTCGTCGACGCGCTGTCTGCCGACGGAACGACCGTCGAATCGTCGAACGCTGACGCCGACCACGGAGAAGGGACGGCCGGAAACCGAGCGACCGCCGGGACGGCCGATCGGTCCACGCTTCGGATCTACCTCCACCACGTCGATCTGCCGATGCTCGAGAAGGCGGGTTTGATCGAGTACGACGCCGAGCTCCAACGCGTCGAAATCGTTCGCTGAGACGGTTTACTGTGCCGATTTCCACGTAGAACCGCAGGTCGGTCGCGGTTGCATCGGAACAGATCGACAGGAGACCCACGGGACGGCCGGATCGCTACGGATCGCTCACTCGAGGACGGACTCGAGCGCTCGTTCGACCGCCCGGACCGCGTTCGCACCGTCGAGTCGCTCGACGACCATCACCATCGTCCCCTCACAGACCCCCGCCGCGTGAACGGCGATGTTCTCGAGGGAGAGCGCCCCAAGTGCGGCCCGAAGCGCATCGGCGTCGACGGCCCCGGTTGCGAGCAGCGCCGTTCGGTTTTGGTTCCCGTTCCCGTTTCTTCCCTCGTCCTCCTCAAACCGTCCGAGTGCGGTTCCCCCGACCACCAAAACTGCCTCCTCGAGCGTCTCGACGGGGCCGATCCCGCTTTCCATCGTCACGCGCGAGTCGCGTGCGGTCGGGTCGTAGCCGGGGAGGTCGTCGGCGTACCGCCGAAGTGCGGTCGCGACGGCGTCGGTTTCGCCGTCGACGTCCAGGAATCGCGCTGCGGCGGTGAAGTTGACGACGCCCGCGCGAAGGCCGGCGACGAGAAACGGGTGGTCGTCGGCCGCGCGTCGCGTCTCGGCTGCGAGTGACATATCCGCGAGAGTGAGGTCGAGGAGCATAAACACGGTGGTCAGTGCTCCGCCGACACGGCAGCATCGGACCGCGGCGTTTTTGCCCCGACCGCTCGAGAACTTGCATAGAGACACAGACATGGACATGGACACCGACGACGTCGAACGACTCATCGAGGACGGACTCGAGGACGCACGAGCGACTGTCACACGCGCCCGCGGCGAACACGACGACGACCACCTCGCTGCGACGGTCGTCTCGCCGACCTTCGAGGGCGTTCCCCTCGTCCAGCAACACCAGCAGGTCTACGACGCGCTAGGCGAGCACATGACGACCGACATCCACGCCCTCGAACTCTCGACGTACACGCCCGAGGAGTACGACGCGCACGCCGGGGAGTGATCGGCCTCCGTCGCCTCGGAACCCCACTTTTATCGTACGCTGCTGAAATGTCACGCGTATGGAAGCGCTTCATCCCCGCATTAGACTCCTCTGGATCGCACAGGCGGCACTCGCCGCGATCGTCGCCGGCGTCGCACTCGCCGTCGTCGACGTCCGTGTCGCGTCGCTGCCGATCGCCGTTCCGATCGGCGTCGTCGCGATCGGCGCGGTTCTCGGAATCGTCTACGCGGTCGTGTTGTACAGGCAGTGGCGCTTCGAGTTACAGGACGACGCCCTCTATCTCGAGCGGGGCGTGATCACGTTCGTCGAAACGGCGGTCCCGTTCGTGCGCGTCCAGCACGTCGACACCCAGTTCGGACCCGTAGAACGGGTACTGGGGCTCTCGAGCGTCGTCGTCTATACGGCCGGATCGCGCAACGCGGACGTTCGCGTCCCGGGGCTGACGCCGGACCGCGCCCGCAAGCTACAGAACACGCTTCGCGAGCTCGCGGTCGACAGCGAGGCCGACGATGGCGTCTAGCGAAACGAACCGACTCCACCCGTTCAGCGCGGTAATGGCCACGATTCAGCGAGGCGTCGTCGGGCTGTCGATGCCGTTCTTCCTGATCGGCATGCTCTCCGGTCTCACCGACGCGGTCGATCCGGTCTGGTCGGTGTACCTCGCACCGATCGGACTGGTCGTCGGTGTCGCCTACGGCCTCGCGTACTACTACCGGTTCGAGTACGAACTCACCCGGGACACGTTCGACCTCTCCTCGGGCGTATTCTCGAGGCGGTCGCGGGAGATTCCGTTCGGACGGATCCAGAACGTGGACGTCCGACAGGGGGTCGTCCAGCAACTGCTCGGCGTGGCCGTGGTCACCGTCGAGACCGCCGGCGGTGGCGAGACCGAAGCGCAACTGAACGTCGTCAGCGAGGACGAGGCGAACCGACTCCGGCGGGAGATTCGTCGGCTCACGGCGGCGGCCGCCGCCGAGCGATCGGCAGAGGAGGCCACGAACGAGCACGGTCGTGCCGGTGGGGACGAGACTGCGGACCTCGAAGCGGACGCCACCGGGTCGGAAGCGATCGACAGGGAACTCGAGACAGGCGGCGAACCGACGCGCCTCTTCGAACTCTCCGCGCGGGAACTGCTCCTCTACTCGTTCACCTCGTTCTCGTTCGCCGCCGTCGGGGGCGTGCTGTTCCTCCTCTTCTTCGCGAACGACGCCGCCTTCGGCATCCTGCTGTCACTCGCCGAACCCCTCGGCGGCCCGGCGACCCTCGACTCCGCCTCCCCCCTCGAGTACGGCGTCTTCGGTCTGGTTTCCCTCTTCAACGGTCTCGCCGTGACCTACCTGCTCAGCGTCGTCTACGCGTTCCTCGGCTACTACGGCTTTCAGGTCGGCCGCGCCGGCGACGATCTCGTCTACGAGCGCGGGTTGCTCCAGCGCTACAGCGGGAGCATCCCCCTCGAGAAGGTCCAGTCGCTGACGGTCTCGGACAATCCCCTCCAGCGACGGATCGGCTACGCCGGCCTGTGGATCGAGACGGCCGGCTACGGACCCGACAGCAGCGGCGGGAGTCAGTCGGCGATTCCGCTCGCCCGAAAACGGCGAGTGTACGGCTTCGCCGAACGACTCTCCGGGCTCGAGCGGCCGTCGTTCCGTCGGCCGACGACGGTCGCCCGCCGTCGCTACCTCGGCCGGTACTCGATCGTCGCCGGGGTCGTCGTCGCCGGGGCGTTCGGGTTCTCGCTGGTGACCGCCCTCGAGAACTGGTGGCTCGCCGCGGTCGTCTTCCTCGTCGTTCCGCCCGCGGCCCACCTCCGCTGGGCGAACCTGGGCTACTACGTCGGCGATCGGAACCTCGTCATCCGGTCGGGCTTCTGGAAGCGCCGGACGACGGTCGTCCCCTACTACCGCCTCCAGACGGTCTCGACCCGCCGTTCGGTCTTTCAGCGTCGACTCGGACTCGCCTCGCTGGTCGTCGACACCGCCAGCTCCCGGACGTTCTTCTGGGCGACGCCGACGATCTACGACCTCGAGTACGAGGTCGCACGGGAGCTCCGCGAGACTACCCGCGAGCGGTTGCAGTCGGCGCTCCGAGAGCGAGCCGAGTCGTCGAATTCGGACGACGGCGGCGGCGGCGTTTCGGTGGCTTTTACCTGACTCGCCGAGAGCCCTCGCGTATGGCAAACGACGAGTTCCGCACCGAGGAGGACAGTCTCGGCGAGATGCAGGTTCCGGCGGACGCCTACTGGGGCGCACAGACTCAGCGCGCCGTCGAGAACTTCCCCATCTCGGGGATCACGTTCGGCCGCCGGTTCGTCCGGGCGCTGGGCGTCGTCAAGAAAGGTGCCGCACAGGCCAACCGCGATCTCGGACTGGTCAACGAGGAGATCGCCGACGCGATCGTCGAGGCCGCAGACGAGGTCATCGCCGGCGAACACGACGACCAGTTCCCGGTCGACGTCTTCCAGACCGGTTCCGGAACGTCCTCGAACATGAACGCGAACGAGGTCATCGCCAACCGCGCCGCCGAGATCATGGGGAGCGAGATCGGGTCTCGAACCGTACACCCCAACGACCACGTCAACTACGGACAGTCGAGCAACGACGTTGTTCCGACGGCGATGCACGTCGCCAGTCTCGAGGCCGTCGAGAAGGACGTCATCCCGGCGCTCGACACGCTCCGCGAGGCGCTCGAGGAGAAAGAGGAGGAGTTCGACGACATCGTCAAGACGGGACGAACGCACCTGCAAGACGCGACGCCCGTGACGCTGGGCCAGGAGTTCGGCGGCTATCGAGCCCAGATCGCGAAGGGCCTCTCCCGCGTCGACAGGGTTCGCGAGCACCTCTCGGAACTCGCGCTGGGCGGAACGGCGGTCGGCACCGGGCTGAACACCCACGAGGAGTTCCCCGGCCGCGCCGCCGAGTACATCACCAAGGAGACCGGCGTCCAGTTCCGCGAGGCCGACAACCACTTCGAAGCCCAGGCCGCCCACGACGCCATGTCCGAAGCCCACGGCGCGCTCCGCGTCGTCGCCGGCTCGCTCAACAAGATCGCCAACGACCTGCGGCTGCTGGCCTCGGGTCCCCGCAACGGACTCGGCGAGATCGAACAGCCCGAGAACCAGCCCGGCTCGTCGATCATGCCCGGCAAGATCAACCCAGTCGTCGCCGAAGCCGTCAACCAGGTCCACAAGCAGGTCGTCGGTAACGACGCCGCCGTCTCCGCGGGGGCCGCAGAGGGCCAGATCGACCTCAACCTCTACAAACCCGTCCTCGCGCACAACTTCCTCGAGTCCGCGGAGCTCATCGCCAACTCGAGTGCGGTGTTCGCCGACCGCTTCGTCCGCAAACTCGAGGCCAACCGCGAGCACTGCGAGACGCAGGTCGAACAGTCGATGGCGCTGGCGACGTCGCTCAACGTCCACATCGGCTACGACAAGGCCAGCGAGGTCGCCAAGACCGCCCTCAAAGAGGGAAAAACCGTGCGTGCGGTCGTCCTCGAGAAAGGCTACCTCTCGGAGGAGGAAGCAGACGAGGTACTCGACCCGGCAAAGATGACCGAACGCGGCATTCTCGGGCAGGACGACTAGTAACGGGACCGTTCCAGTCGGGTGTCGAACTCGAAACCGTCGCCCGGTTTCCGTCGGTAGTCGGCGACGAACCGGAGACGAAGCGGTTGCGGACGGACTCGAGCAGGCCATATTTGCACAGTTTTCTGTTCGGTTGCCCTCTCTGGCGTCTGCAACGAGACCACTCGAGCGAAGCGAGTTCTTTGGACGAACCCATATCGAACACGCGGACCGTCGTCGTTGCAGTCTCGAACTCCAACCGAGCCGGTCCACAGCGGAAAATCATACGGTATTTGACATAGTCCCCGGGGCCGTGATTGACACTCTCACACGTGGATGAGGGTGCCTCACGGACTTCACAGAACACCGACTACTCGAGTGCGAGTAGTTCACATATTTCACCAGTCTTTCTTCCCGACCCGTTCGCGCTAAATCGGAACAGTGGAGCCGAATCAGGACGATTTAGAACGTAATAAAAGAACCCAAGCAGTTTTTACTGAGGCTATCGTCTGACGAAATATGCACACCTGTCGTAACTGTAATCAGTCGTTCCAGACTGAACTTGCCCTCGAGTTGCACCGAGATTCGTGTAAGAAAGGACAACTATTCTGCCAGGTCTGTGGAGACCGGTTCCGAGAGCGAGACGCGACCCAGGACGGGTGGCACTACGAGTGCCCGAACGCGGAGTGTGACGGGGAGGGACTGACGGAGGACCTCTTCAACGTCACGGACGTCCGGACGGCACAGCACTAGCCTAGCGGGCTCTGGAGGGGGAGGGGTCTACATTCTGCGCTACGACAGGTCGGTACTGTCGTCGACACTGCTGTCCGGCGACAGTCCCATGACGCTCGGCCGTCTCGTTTTGGTATGGCGACACAGACACAGCACTCACCCAACTCCTCGAGTTCGGGCGAGTCGTCGCTCGTCGACCCTCGAGCACCGCGGTTCGGACAGGGAGTGACGGCGACGCTCTCGCTCGCCGGTGTCGGAACCCAGCGCCCGGCGTTAGTCTACGCGGTTGCCCTCGTCCTCGGTGTCGCCGTCCTCTCGCGCTGGCGGGTCGATCCCTACGCACTCGTCTGGCGATACCTCCTGATTCCGATCGTCGGGAACCCGTCAGAACGCGAACCCGCGCCACCCCATCGGTTCGCGAAACTTCTCGGGGCGATCGGAACCATCGTCGCGAGCGGGTTCCTCCTCGGCGGCTATTCCCTCCCCGGGTTCGCTGTCGCCGCAGTCGTGGGTCTCCTCGCGGCACTCGGCGCCGTAACTGGAATCTGTCTCGGCTGTCGGATGTACAGACAGGTGTCGTTCTTCAGACGCCACGGGATCGTCTAGGTGGTCGAAACCGCCCTCGGAAACCGGAATCCCACCTTTTATTCCCGATCCTGTCGTCTCGAGAGCCATGGAACGGCTCAACCCGCGGGTGCGGCCCGTCTGGGTGCTACTGGCGGTCGTCCGGTCTGCGGTCTTCGGCGCGCTCGTCGTCGGTGGGGCGCTGGCGTTCACACGGGGGACCGACGTCGCGATCGACGACTCGCTGCTCGTCCGGGGGGCGCTCGCGCTGGCCATCGCGGTCCTCATCTATCGGGTCGTCATCGCCTGGCTTCGCTACAGTGTCTGGCGATTCGAGGTGCGAGCGGACTCGCTGTACATCGAACGCGGTGTCCTCACTCGAGTGAAGACCGTCGTCCCGTTCGTTCGCGTCCAGCACGTCGACTCCCAGCGAGGGCCGATCGAGCGGTCGGTCGGACTCGCGACGATCGTGGTCTACACCGCCGGATCGCGAAGTGCGGACGTCGCGATCCCCGGGTTGACCCCCGACCGTGCCGAGGAACTACGCGAGGAACTGCGCCGGCTCGCGATCGAGAGCGAAGGTGAAGACGCCGTATGAAACTCCACCCGATGTCGGTCCCGTACCGGTCGCTCTCGCGCAGTCTGAGCACCGGCTCGCTGTTTTTCTTCGTCGGGATCGTCGCCTCTCCTGGCGGCGCCGGCGCCAATCTGCTCGTCATCGGGGCGATGGTCGTCGCCGGGATCGTCCTCGGGATCGCTTACGAGTTCGCTTACTACAAGCGCTTCCGATACGAAGTCACGCCCGATACGTTCGACGTCGCCTCGGGCGTCATCTCGAGGCGCGACCGCGAAGTCCCGATCCGTCGGGTCCAGAACGTCGACGTCCGACAGAACGTGCTTCAGCGCGCGCTCGGAATCGCCGCGGTTCACGTCGAGACGGCCGGCGGCGGTGAAACCGAAATCACCCTCCAGTACGTCGACGAAGCCGAAGCGAGTCGGCTTCAGCGCCAGTTGCGAAACGGGTCCGAGTCGCGGTCTCGATCACAGTCGCGGGCGCGCTCACGCTCGGATTCCGGGTCGCTCTCGTCCACCGGCCACCGGGAAGCGACCGGCGACCCAGCGTCGACGTCAGAACCGGGAGACACCCGCCCCGGCGAGGACGAACTGCTGTTCGAGATCCGACCGAACGAACTCGCCGTATTGAGCGTGTTCACGATCGATCCCGGCGCCAGCGCGCTCGCAACAGTCGCGCTTTCTTTCGCCAGCGGGTTCGACCCGACCACGCTCGTGCCGATCGATCTTCTCGAGGCAGACCTTCCGGGCACCGGCCTGATCGCGCTCGCGTGGGCGGTGCTCATCTTCCTGCTCGCGGCCTGGCTCCTCAGTGCGGCCCTCACGTTCAGCCGCTACTACGGCTTCCGACTCACTCGCGTCGGCGACGAACTGCACTACGAGCGGGGGCTCCTCCAGCGCTACAGCGGGACGATTCCCCTCGAGAAGGTCCAGACGCTGACGATCGAGGAGTCGATCCCCTTCCGGTGGTTCGGCTACGGCGCGCTGGCCGTCGAGACCGCCGGCTACGCGCCCGGCCAGTCAGGGTCCGGGTCTCGAGGGACGGAGTCGGCGATTCCGCTGGCCGAACGCGGGCGGGTCCGTCGGCTGGCTCGATCGATCGAGCCTTTCGGGCGAGAGGACTTAGAGCAGGCGCCGCTGCGAGCGCGGGAGCGGTACGCGTTCCGGTACATCGGCGTGCTCTGTCTGGTCATGGGCGTCGGCTACCTGCTCGCGACCTACACCGAGGTCGTCGAGGACTGGCACGCGTTCGCCGCGCTGTTGTTCGTCGTTCCCGTCGCGGCCCACCTGAAGTGGGCCAACCGCGGCTTCCAGTTCGGCGATCGGTACTTCTTCGCACGAACGGGGTTCTGGCGTCGGACGACGAAGATCGTCCCCTACTATCGCGTCCAGTCGGTGGTCTACCAGCAGACGGTCTTCCAGCGCCGCCGCCGGTTGGCGAGTGTCACCGCGGACACGGCGAGTTCGGCGGCCTTTTTCGGTCGCGCCGCGACCGCCTACGATATCGACGTCACACGCGCGCTCGAGGTTCAGCGCGGTCTCAACGAACAGCTCCAAGAGCGGCTGCTCGAGCGCAAGCGCCGGCGACAGTTCGATCGGTGGTTCGACGGTGACGAGGCCGGTGTCGATGTCAGTACCGGTAGAAACGACGATCCGGAACCCGATACTGACGGACTCGATACCGACGGACCCGACGATGGTGAGACGACCAATGACGGACACGGCAGCCGTGAAGAGCCCCCGACCGAACCATCGGACGGGGACGAGCCAAGCGGGACTCGAGACCGGCCCCAGTCCGAAGCCGAACGAGACCGAACCGACGGCAGAGACTCGTCGGACTCGCGGTGACCGTCGTCGGCCGACAGCCACACAGCCGGCCCGGACTGAACGGTTTTTTACCCCTCCGCCTCCGAGCAGTCCACAACCAATGACCGAGTACGACTACGAGGACCTCGGACTCGTCGCCGGGCTGGAGATCCACCAGCAACTCGACACGGCGACGAAGCTGTTCTGTAACTGTCCCACCGAGTTGCGCGATCCGGACGCGTCGACTCGCCGGTTCACCCGCTATCTCCACCCCACGCGGAGCGAACTCGGCGAGATCGACGACGCGGCCTTAGAAGAGAGCAAAGTCGACCGCGAGTTCGAGTACCTCGCCTACGACACCACCTGCCTCGTCGAGGAGGACGACGAACCGCCGCACCGACTCGACGACGAAGCGCTCGAGACGGTCCTCGAGATCGCCCAGCTGATGGAGATGTCGCCGGTCGATCAGGCCAACGTCATGCGCAAGCTCGTCGTCGACGGCTCGAACACCTCGGGCTTCCAGCGATCGACGCTGATCGCGACCGACGGAGAGATTCAAACGGAGGCAGGGCCCGTCGGAATCGAGGACCTCCTGCTGGAAGAAGAGAGCGCCCAGCGCGTCGAAGAGACCGACGACGGCGTCCGGTACAGTCTCGATCGGCTCGGAATCCCGCTCGTCGAGATCGGGACGAGCCCGGACATCCGCTCTCCCGAACAGGCTCGCGACGCCGCGGCCCGGATCGGCATGCTGCTTCGCTCGACCGGCAAAGTAAAGCGCGGACTCGGCACCATCCGCCAGGACGTCAACGTCTCGATCGCCGAGGGCGCCCGCGTCGAGATCAAGGGCGTCCAGAGTCTCGACGACATCGACGACATCGTCCGCACGGAGGTCGGCCGTCAGACGGAACTCGTCGAAATTCGAGACGAGCTCGAGGCCCACGACGCCGCTGTCGGCGATCCACAGGACGTCACCGAGGTCTTCGCCGACACCGACAGCGGTGTGATCGGCGGTGCCCTCGACAGTGGCGGCTCCGTGATGGCCGTCCCGCTTTCGGGTTTCGACGGTCTCGTTGGCCGGGAGATCGCACCCGACCGCCGACTCGGCACGGAGTTCTCCGATCACGCCAAGCGCCACGGAGCGGGCGGTATCTTCCACACCGACGAGTTGCCGGCCTACGGCGTCACGAGCGAGGAAGTCGACGCGCTTCGTGACGCGGTGGGGGCGGCCGAGGACGACGCCGTCGCTATCGTCGCCGCCGCGACCGACGTCGCGGCGTCGTCGATCGAGGCCGTCGCGGAGCGCGCCCGGACGGCACTCGAGGGCGTCCCCGAGGAGACCCGCGGCGCGAACGACGACGGGACGACCCGGTACCTGCGGCCGCTTCCCGGGGCCGCGCGGATGTACCCCGAGACGGACGTCCCACCGGTCGAACCGGACCCGAGCGAGGTGGCCGAGCCCGAACTCCTCACCGAAAAGGTCGAGCGCTATCAGGCCGAGTACGACCTCGACGCGGGACTGGCCGAGCAAGTCGCCTACGGGAAGTTCATGCCGCTCTTCGAGGAGCTCGTCGCTGACGGCGTCGATCCGACGCTCGCGGCCTCGACGCTCGAGTCGACGGTCACCGAACTCCGCCGGGACGACGTCCCCGTCGAGACCCTCACGGCGACCCACTTCGAGCAGGTGTTCGGAATGGCCAGCGCCGGCGAGCTCCCGAACGAGGGGATTCCGGACCTGCTCTCGGCGCTCGCGAACGACCCGAGTCGGTCCGCCGAGGAGGCCGCCGAGGCCGCCGGGCTCGGTTCCGCGGCCGAAGACGAGGTGCGCGAGGCCGTTCTCGAGGTCGTCGAGCGAAACGAAGGGCAGGTCGAAGAAGAGGGGATGCAAGCGTTCTCCGGGCTGATGGGTGAGTGCATGGGTGCGCTGCGGGGCAAGGCGGACGGCGACCTCGTCAGTAAGTTGTTGCGCGAAGAGATTCAAAAGCGAGCGTAGGGCAACCGTTTTTTCCGGGACGAGAGACACGTCCTCGGCCTCGGCCCCGGCCCCGGTTCCTGCTCCTCGAGACGCCTACGTCCTGAACCGACCGATACTGAGCGGTATGATACCGCTGACGTCACACCATCCAGCATCTATAGTAGCTACTGACCGTCACTGCACACCTGTTCGCAGACAGGAGCACGGTTCGGAGCGCGGTGAACGAGACCCGCGGACTGTGCGACGGGTGTACGAATCGTATCAGTTGGTACTAGAGTCTGAAAGTGCACCGAGTACGGAGCGGTGAGTGATGTAATCGAGAACCACGATCCGTACATTATTATGGTTCTCTAACACGAACTTCCCGGCGATTGAAATGATCGATACCCGGCCACTGTTTTCCCTCCGAAATATGCCGACTGCAACCGTCGGAGGAGTCGTAATTGCTCTCTTTTCACTTCCGGTACTCTCGCTCGCCAGTTCGGGGCTTCAGGGAGAAACGGTGATCGCGCTCCAGTGGCTGTGCGTGTCAGTGATCGTCGGTCTCGTCCTCTTCGTCGAAGGTGAATCGCTCGCTTCGATCGGCTTTCGACGGCCAGCGTGGATCGACCTCGGGTACTTGTTCGGGACGACCGTGGTCGCACTTACGATCTTCGTCGTTGCCGGCCCGCTGCTTCAGGAGGTGGGTCTTCCAACCGACGAGGGGGCCACCGGTATCGGAGCGGAGACGAGTTTCGCAGTGGCGATCGTCGCCGCTCTCACGATCGGCGTCGTCGAGGAGATACTCTACAGGGGCTACGCGATCGAACGCGTACTCGACTATTCGAATAGTCCACTCGTCGCCGGTGGAATTTCGTGGCTCGGCTTCACGCTCGCACATGCGGTGGTGTGGCCGCTGGGCAATCTCGTCCAGATCGCCGCAGTGACCGCCCTCTTCACCGTCGTCTATCTCAGACGACGAACGCTATTTCCGGTCGTCGGGGCACACGTCCTGATCTGGGTGTTGCCCGTTTTCGAGCAGTTTTTCGGCTGATAACGGTCCCGTATGTAGTACCTGTGAAGCAGTTGCCGTCCGAACATCCGCGAGCGCAGCTTTTCGAGCGTAGGTTTTCTGCCGAACGATTTCGAATACAGCGAGGAATCTTGAGGCCGAAAAAGGACGCGAAGACAACGCCGTTCGAATCGATTTCCGACACGCCTCGGGAGCCACGGCCCGCCGTCGGGAACTCGCTACTCTTCGAGCGTCTCCTCCGCGTAGGTCGCTTCGACTCTGACGCCGGCCCCGTCGCGAATCACGGTCGTCGACTCGGCCTCGGCTTGCGTTCCGACCGAGTCCTCGAGGACCGCCTCGTCGATCCGGTCCTCGTCGGCGTACGTGAAGACCGCGCTCGCGAAGGGTCGAGTCTCGTCCGTGACGATATCGAGGTGCTGGAGTCCGCCCTTCGCCCCGTTGTAGGGTCGGCCATCGAAGGTCAGACCGTCGACGGAGTCACTGCCTTCCGTCGGTTCGAGGTCGTCCCCTTCGAGGGCCGTCTCGTCGTCGGCCAGTTCGTCATCGTCCGAGAACAAACCGCAGACGAGTCCGGTCGTGTCGCCCGCCCGGAGGAGCCACTCGAAGTCGTCGTCCGTCTCGTGTTTGAGCGGCCGCTCGCCGACGGCCGCGTCGACGTGTCGCTCGACGGCTTCGATCGGATCGAATCCGTCCCCGTCCTCCTCGCTTTCGTACGCGTACACGAACAGCGATGCCGTCGCACCGACTGCCTGCCCGGTGGAGGCGTCGTAGTAGACCGCTCGGTCGTCCTCGCGGAGAATTTCCTCGTAGTCCAGTTCGCCCATGTCGCGGACGATCCCGTCGAAGTCGTAGTCGCTGACGACGATATTGGTGTCGTTGGCGAACACCACGTACCCCTCGCCGTCGACGCGGTCGTTCCGCTCGTAGACCGACCCGGCCGCCGAAAAGCCCAGTCCGAGGAGCACGACGTAGCCGATCAGCGCGACGAACAGCGGGTTGACGACGAGCGGATCGGTCGGCGTCTGGTCGCCGTCGCTCCCGTCTTCACCCTCGGCGGAGTCGCCGCCGGAACTGAACTCACTCTCTCCGTCGCCGTCGAACGCCGTCCACATCGTCTCGAGGTCGACGACGCCGAAGAAGTAGCGCTCGCCGGGCGAGTCCGCGAGCGCCGGTGCGAACGCCGGCAGTTCGCCGGTTTCGATCGTACCGGTCGAGGAGTCGGAGTCGCTCGAGTCCGGAGTTTCCGTTTCGTCTCTGGTTCCGTTTCCGTCCATCTCGTCGGCGCTCGAACACCCAGCCGCGAGTGACAGTCCCGTTCCCAGCAGGCAGAGTGCCCTCCTGCGACTCACTCCGTTCACGTCCATTGCGTACTACTGTCCAGAGCCGATACATGGCAGTTCTGGCCGCTCGAGTTACATGACGAGCGACTTGGGAGTGAGAGCGGGAGCGAGAGCGAGAGCAGTATCGAAACGGCCGCTGGCTGCCACCGTCCCAGGCTCACCCGTCCCGATCCGGCCGTTCGGTCGCCCGCCGCAGGAGCCCGAGAAACGTGGTCGCTTCGCGTTCGGTCAGATCGGCGCGGCCGTACACTCGCCGGATCATCCGCATGGTCTTCTCCCGTTTCTCCGCGGGATGGTTCAGTTCCGCGAGGAGGTCGTCCCACTGGTCGTAGAGTCGTTCGACGAGCGGTTCCGGTGCCCGGACGCGCTCGAGGTCGGGGAGTTGGGTTCCGGGTCCGTCCGCCCTCCCCTCTCCGCTACCGAGGCCGAGTTCCCGAAGCTCGTAGAGGGTGATCGTTGCAGCCTGACCGAGGTTGAGGACGGGGTAGTCGGCGCTGGCCGGTATCGAGCAGATCTCGTCGATTCGGGCGAGTTCGGCGTTGGTCAAGCCGACGCGTTCGCGACCGAAGACAAGCGCCGTCGGCCCGCCGACCGCGGGCAGTCGGTCGGCGAGGTCGGCGGGCGTCGAGAACGGAAAGCGAACGTGGTTGTCGTCGTCCTCGTTGGTCACGGCCGTACAGCCGATCGTGTGGTAATAAGTGACGAGGTCGTCGAACGTCGTTTCGGTCGCGTTCGGGAGGATATCGTCGCGAGCGTGGCCGGCGAACCCGTAGGCTTCGCCGTCTGGATCCAGTTCCGGCGGGTCGATCAGGAGCAACTCCTCGAACCCGAAGTTCTTCATCGCCCGGGCGATCGTGCCGACGTTGCCCGGCGTCTGGGCGTCGACGACGGCGACGGCCGGACGCCGGAATTGGGTTCGAGGTCGCTCGCGATCCGACTCGGCGACCTCGTCGTCGTCGCTCATCGGCCGCCGGAGCCGGGATACTCCGAGCCGAAGTCGACGCCGCTGTCGGCGACTTCCTCGTCTGTGAGCCCGACGCGGTCGGAGACGTCGTCGCCCGTCAGGTCGTCGTACTCCTCGGAGTCGACCTCCGGTGGCTCAGGGAGGTCGTCCGGATCGGTTTCGACGTACTCCATCCCCTCGTACCCCTCGGGTCCGCGATTTCCATCGAGGAACCACTCGTAGAAGGCGTCCTCGAACTCCTCGGTGCCGCGGTACTCGCTGCCGCCTTCCTCGCGGAACCAGTAGACGAAGTCCGGTTCGTGTTCCTCACAGAGCAATACCTCCGAGAGCGGTTCGCCGTAGACGTACCGAGCGGTCTCACAGTCGTCCACGTTCGCGTCACCGTGGATCAACCAGCAGGCGTTACAGGGCGCGTTGTAGATCGACCCCAGTCGGACGATCCGCTCGCGGTCGTTCGGCGGCATCTCCTCGAGCGGGAGGAAGTCGCCGTCCTCGTCGAGGACGTTCTCCTCGTCGAAGCGCCAGCCGAGCATGCCGATGCTGACTTTGGCCATGTCCGGGGATTTCGTGTGCGGAGACAAAAAGAGCCTGTTCGCCGCTCGCGGCAGGTGAGGCCGTCGACCGAACCGCGACCCGCAACCGAGGGGCCTTTTTATCTCGCTCCCGGAGTCGGCCCATGAACAGCGTCGATGCGGCCGGGCTCGAGATCGGTGACGAGCATCCGCCCCGCATTATGGGCGTGTTGAACGTCAGCGAGGAATCACCCTACGACCCGAGCGTGTACGACGACCCGGCGGAGGCGGCGGCGTACGTCGACGAGGCCCTGATCGGCGAGGGGGCGGACATCGTCGATATCGGCCTCGAGTCGGCCAACAAGCGGTTCGAGGTACTGAGCGCGGAGGAGGAACTCGAGCGGCTGGACGTCGCCCTCGAGACGATCGTGAGCGTCTCGGGCGAGGCGATCTTCTCGATCGAGACCCGCTACGCGGACGTGGCCGACGCGGCGCTCGCCCGAGGCTTCGACATGGTCAACGACATCTCCGGCTTCGCGGACCCGCGGATGCCGACGGTCTGTGAGGACTACGACGCGGCCGTCGCGAAGATGGCCAGCCCGCCGGACCTCGAGCGACCGGGGGCGGTCGAAGAGACCGACTGGAGTACCCGAAAATCACCGGCGTGGGCGGCCGAGGCCGACTACGTCGACATGGTTTACGAGGCGCTCAAACAGAACGGTCTCACCGAGAAGACGATCGTCGACCCGGCCTTCGGCGGCTGGAGCGAGGCGCAGACGCTCGCGGACGACCAGGAGACGTTCCGCCGACTGCGGGAGTTTCGCGCGCTCGAGCGACCGATGCTGGTCTCGATCAATCGGAAGAACTTCCTCGGGTCGATCGCCGACCGCGAGACCGACGACCGGCTGCCGGTGAGTCTGGCGGCGACGTCGATGGCGGTCGAACGCGGCGCTCACGTGATTCGAACCCACGACGTCGGCGAGACTCGCGACGCCGCGCTGATCGGTTCCGCGTTCGCCGACCGGACCTCACATCGAATCGACGACCTCACGGTTTCGCAACTGGAGGCGGGATCGACGCGAGAACTCGAGGCAAAACTGCGGGAGTACGACGTCGATCCGTCACTGATCGACGACACGGTCCACCACGTTCTCGAGATAGACGGGCTCTCATCGGCCGACGGAACGGCTCTCGAATCGGTCACGGACGAGCGGGAGGCGACCTGTGTGAAACTCGGAGCGGGCCGGTGGATACTCGTCGGAAGTTCGACAGAGATCGCTCGGATTTCCGCACATCTCGGCGATTCGACGCCGAATTTATCGTCACTAACGGACGCACTCGGGCGGATCGTCAGCTAAGAGAAAGCTTATACCGAAGGCTTCGAAAGAGGGGAGTGGAAGCCGGGCAGCCTCCCGGGTAGGGGTACTTTGGAGGCGAACCCGGCCCACAACGCGGACTTATTGTGGTCCTACGTCCAACAGCGAAGCGAATGGAGTACGACGAGTGGCACCCGGTCTACGAGCGAATCCTGCGGGCGTTCGGCTTCGATCGGCGAGCCGACGAACGCGCACGTGACGTCCTCGCCTCGCTGTCGACGCCGTTCGAGATGGATCGCCTCGCCGACGCCGCGGGAGCGACCGTCGCGATCGCCGGGGCTGGCCCGTCGCTCGAGGATCCCGACCAACTCGAGCGCGCTCGGGAAGCCGACGTCGTCTTCGCGGCGTCGACCGCGGTCGACGTGCTCGAGTCCCGTTCGATCGCCGTCGACTGCATGAGCACGGATCTCGACAAGAATCCGGAGACGGTTCGCCGGCTTACCCATCGGGGGACGCCCGTCGCGGTTCACGCCCACGGGGACAACGTGCCGGCGGTGGAGTCCGTGGTGCCCGACTGCGACGACGCGTTCGTTCTCCCGACGACGCAGGCCGAGCCCAGCGGCCCGGTCGTGAACACCGGCGGGTTCACCGACGGCGACCGGGCGGCGTTTCTGGCGGATCACCTCGGCGCGAGGCGACTGGTATTCGTCGGCTGGGATTTCGACGACCCGGCCGTCGATCCGATGAAAGCCAGAAAACTCGAGTGGGCGGAGCGATTACTGTACTGGCTCGAGCGGCGCCGCGACGAGCGGTTCGGGGTTCTCGACGGTCGTCGTGCGGACGTCGAGACGAGTGATCTTCCGATCGAATGAGTTCACCGGTGAACGGAACTTCGACGTTTGATCGCTAGAGACGTCGTCCGCTGCCAATCTGGAATCGACAGCGAATTCTCGAGAACGGTACCCGCGAGTCGACGGCAACGAACTATAAGTGGGGGCGAGCACATCTCGCAGAGGATGGTTGGATCATCGGGGCGATGCGGGTACGAAATTTCGACCGATGCCCTCCCGACGAGTGCAGGCGGTCACTGTTGTTGGCGGCCAACCCGGGGAGACAGCAGCCGGTGTATCTGGCATACAGAACGCACGGGGAAATCAGTCGAAGCGCTCATGGAAACGGCGGATCCGGGACGGCGACTCGACGGTGCGATTCTGACGGATGTCGACGGACTCTCCGAAGTTCCGCTCTCCGGGACGACGCTGGCCAACGCGTCGCTGTCGGGTGCAGACCTCCGCGGTGTTCGACTCCGAGACGTCGACCTTCGCGGCGCGACCCTCGAGCGAGTGGATCTCAGGGACAGCGACCTCTCCGGCGGAACCGTCCAGTTACGGTACGCCGACCTGTCCGAGGCCCGTCTCCGACACGCGGACCTCTCGAACGCCGATCTGCGGTTCGCGAGCCTCCAGGATGCGGATCTCGTTCGAGCCTCGCTTACGGGTGCGAAAGTCGCGGGGGCGACCCTCACCGGCGCGACGATCATCAGTACACGATTGGCGGGTGCGACGCTCCGAAACGCGGACATACGTGACGCGTTGCTTCACCGGGCTCGGCTCGCGAACGCACAGTTGCAAGGAGCGACCCTGTCGGGTGCCGATTGCTACGAAGCGGACCTGTCGGGTGCAGACCTTCAGAAGGCGATTCTCGAGGACGCTCGACTGCGTGGCACCGACCTGTCGGGTGCCGACCTCACCGACGCGACACTCGAGAACGCGGACGCGCGTGGTATCGACCTCTCGGGGGCGACGCTCACTCGAAGCGTCTTGACTCGAGCGAACCTCTTCGACGCGAATCTCTCGGGAACGACGGTCTACGGTGCGGTCTTCGTCGACGCCAAGATCAACGAACGGACCGAATTCGGCTTCGATCGAGGGTCGACGACACCCCTCTCGGATGCCACGTTGTCTGACCTCGATCGACTGGGATGGAGGTATCGAGTTATCGAAC
Organism: Halomontanus rarus; assembly: GCF_017357405.1. Classification (GTDB taxonomy): domain Archaea; phylum Halobacteriota; class Halobacteria; order Halobacteriales; family Natrialbaceae; genus Halomontanus; species Halomontanus rarus. The sequence goes on from NZ_CP071597.1 coordinate 233,685, forward strand.
GACTCTCACGGCAGAACGCGCTGCCGGAGCAAGCGAGGCGGGCCTATCGACGGCGGAAAACCGTTCGACGCCGTCGACACCGCAAGAGGTGGGCGGTCGCGAAGTGGACCGGCGCGACGCTTTCGGGTGGCGTGATGCGCTACGGTGAGGGGCCGTGGCGAGTGCTCGGGGTTTCGGCGGCGGTCGTCTTCGCGGGGGCACTACTCTATCCGCTGCCGCCGGGCGAGGGTCTGTACGTCAGTCTGGTCTCGTTTCTCGACCCGGTCGCCGCCGTGGCGGGTCTTCCGGTGTGGGCCCGCTACGTCGCCGTCGTCCAATCGCTCGCCGGCGTGTTGCTGATCGCGTTGCTCGTGTTCGTGTTCGGTCGGCGGTCGACGTACTAGTTCGCGTTCCGCTCGTCTCGAACGAACGCGCTCGCGTACTCGAGGAGATTTGCTTCGAGAGCAGGAGTAGTACCCAAAAGCGGGAGGTGATCACGACTCGGACGTCGATCGGGGACGAACTGGTTTCCGGCCGTATCTGTAACGACCGCCCCCGCAGCCTCCGCGACGGCCAGACCGCCGGCGACGTCCCAGGGATAACTGTCGTACTCCCAGACGACGTCCGCCGCTCCGGTGGCGAGTTCACAGAGGTTGACGGCGGCGGATTCCTGGCGGACCACCGTCGCGCCACGGTCCTCGAGGCCTCGAAGGAATCTGCCACCGAGGTCGAACCCCGAAACACAGGTACTCGTCTCGAGTCGGCTCCGGTGACTCGTCGTTACTGTCCGTCCGTTCTTCCTCGCGTCACCGCCGTCGACACCCGTATACAGGTCGCCTCGGGCCGGCAAGTAGACGACGCCGAGGATAGGCTTCGTCTCGTCGAAGAGTGCGATCGAAACGGCGTACTCGTCGCCGTCCGCTGCGAACTGGCTGATGCCGTCCAGCGGATCACAGATCCAGGCTCTCTCGGTACCGGACTCGTTGTGGACGAGCGTCTCCTGCGTGTAGATCGCGTCGTCCGGGAACGCCGTCGAGAGGACACCGACGAGTTCGTCTGCAGCGTCCTGTGACGCTTCGGTGACGACGTCTGTGACCGTCACTTCGTCGGGTCGGGCCGTCGGTGGGTCGTCCAGCGCCTCGAGTGCGTTGCCGGCCGCCCGTGCCGCCTCGATTGCGGCGGTGACCGTCCCCGTCGAAACCGTTTCTCTTCGAGTCACTGACCGTCACCTCGGGATCGAGTCCGAGTTCGCGTGCGAGTTCGACATCGTCGATCGAACGGTACCATACGCTGGATCGGTTCCCGTCCACCGCCAATACTCTTGTGTCCCCTGAGCCACTCGGACCGTCGATCACTCGAGAGAGAGAGAGAGAACGATACGGGCGGGAGAAAAAGAGGCGGAACACGATCGCGTCAGTCCGATCCGGATCCGGATCCGGATTCGACGGTTCTCTGCGGCAATAACTGTTAAGAGCAGTGCCGCGACACGAGAAGACGTGGATCAACGACTCATCGTGACGGTGGCGTACATCTTCCACGCCGTCGGCGGTGCCATGCTCGCGATTGCCGCGACCGTGGCGTCCGTCGAGTTTACCGACGGACAACTCGAGTTCATGATCCTCGTGGGCTACCTCGGACCGACGGCCGGGATCGGACTCGTCTGGGTGAAAAACTACGCCTACGGTGCGCCGTTGCTGTTCGGCTCGGCCGCTTCCGGGTGCTGGTTCGCGGTCTACTTCTTCTTCGTCAACGAGAACCCCGCGAACGTGGCGGCAGTGACCGGCGACGGCGCGGGCGCCTACCAGTCGGCGATGATCGCAGTGGTCGTCGGCTCGCTCGTCACCGCCGGTGCGGGCGTGTGGCTGTGGTACCGGGAGAGTGCCGCCTTTCGGGATGCGATCGACGGGGTCGTCCGGCCGTCGGACTCGAGCGAGTGAGTTACACTCCGCTCGCGTATCGAACGGGGTCGCAGTCGCAACTGTCGGCGAGCTCCGTCAGCGTTCGAGTCTCGAGTCCAAAGCAGCCGCTCTTCGAGCGGTGATTCGACGCAAAAAATTGAATCGGTGTTCGAAAACAGCCGGTCGCTGTTTTAAAGTCGGGTGACGTTGGTCGCCCGGGGGCCCTTCGGGGCCTGTTCGATGTCGAATTCGATCTCGGTGTCTTCTTCGAGGTCCGGACCGCCAACGTCTTCCATGTGGAAGAAAACGTCATCGTCCGCGTCGTCCGTCGAAATGAAACCGTAGCCGCCTGTGTCGTTGAAGAAATCAACGTTTCCTTTCGCCATTGCGACTAAACACAGTCGCGTTGCACGGATAAGAGTTCCGTGAGTATGCAAGCCGCGGGTACGACCCCCACGACCACGCGGGGTCCTGCGATTTTCGTTCGCAGCACCAACGTGTCGAATTACAGTCTTGTTTTCAGAATCGGATTTCGGGCGAAAAAACTGCGCCCCGGACGGTCGTTCGTCTCAGCGTCGGTCCGGTGCCAGCGCCTCGAGCGTCGCCTCGATTTCAGACGGCTCCGCACCGCGAGGGAACCCGATCGCGACGCGGTCGACGCCGTCGATCGACTCGAATTTCGCGAGTTCCTCGCGGGCCCGATCGGGCGTGCCCGCCGCGCCGAGTTCGTCCAGCAGCTCGTCGGGGATCAGGTTCGTCGCCGCCTCGCGGTCGCCGCCGGCCCACGCGGCGGCGATTTCGTTGGCTTCCTCCTCGTAACCCTGCCGAGCGAGCGACTCCCGATAGTACGTTCCCATCGCACCGACGTAGAACGCGAGGTGCTGGCGCGCGAGTTCGCGGGCGCGCTCGCCGTCCTCGAGTGCACAGGCCGTCAGCGAGAATGTTACGCGCACGTCCTCTGGGTCGCGACCGCCGAGGTCGGCGCCACGAGCGAGGTCCTCGAGCCGGTCTCCGAGTCCGTCGGGGGTGAAGACGGTGGCGTGCCAGCCGTCGGCGAAGCGGCCGGCGAGTTCGACGGATTTCGGTCCCATGCCGGCGACGTCGATCGGGACCGTCGCGTCGGGCGGACCACACCGCAGTCGGAAGCCGGCTAAGGTGAAACAGTCGCCGTCGTAGGTCACCGTCTCGCCCGACAGCACCGCTCGGACGACCTCGATCGTTTCGCGGGTCCGCCGGAGCGGCCGGTCGAAGTCGGCGCCGTGCCAGCCCTCGACGACGGCGGGACCGCTCGGACCGAGGCCGAGTCGGAAGCGGCCGTCGGACACCTCTTGGAGCGTCGCGGCGGTCTGTCCGAGCAGCGCCGGCGACCGCGAGTAGACGGGGACGATACTCGTGCCGATGCCGATCTCGTCGGTCTCGCGGGCGATGCTGGTCAGGACGGTGACGGCGTCTCTCCCCCACGTCTCCGGGAGCCACGCGCGTTCGTAGCCGTGACGCTCGCCCAGCCGGGCGAGGTCGACGAGCGACTCGACGCTCGGCTGTGCGGCGACGGGGAGGTGGAGCGTTCGTTTAGTCATTGAGGTGGAAGGTGGAGCGTTCGTTTAGTCGTTGAAATCGAAGTGTGACCCGCCCGAGTCAGTCGGTAGCGGAAATACACACTCAACGCATGTAATGTTGTGTGGTCGCCGAGAGACGACGAGTCAGAACAGCGTTTCGAGTTCCTCGCCGGTATCGACGAGGTCTGCGAGCTCGTCCTGGCTCCGCCGTTGGATCTCCTCGGTCGTCTCCTGGGCTTCGATCGCGACCTGCTGGAGCTGTTTGATGCGCGGGACTTCGGAGACTCCCGAGAGTAACACCGTCGCTTCCACCTCCTCACCCGACGGATCCGGGAAATCACCGCCGCGAACCTCCATGCTGCCGGTTTCCTCCTCGAGCCAGGAGCGGCCGCGTTCGATCCCTTTCCGGTTCAGGTGCGACGGCGGCCCGCCGGTGACGACGAGCGCTCGTTCGGCGCTCGAGGCGTCGCAGGGGAGGGTGAGTCGGCCGAGGGTCGCCTTCCGGACCAGACTCGTGATCCGGTTGGTCGCGGCCATCTCGTCGACGTCGTCGCCGCCGCCGAGGAATCGCGAGAGGAGGCCGCCCTTTTGCGTTTCGACGGATTCGGTCGCGTAGCCGACGGTGGAGACGCCGCCACCCGAAAGTGTGTTGATTATCTCCGAGGAGTCGACGACGCTCTCCCCGACCGCGTCGCCCGCGCCGACTTCGCCGGCGGCGAAGAGCATCCCGAACCGCTCGACGATCTCCTCGTTGATGCGGTCGTAGCCGCCGCCGACCGACTCGCCGGTCTGTCGCCAGGAGTCGTTGTCGAAGACCAGCAGGTTGTCCACCTCGCGGACGAACGTCCGGAACGACCGCGCGGCGTTGAGCGTGTAGATGCCACCTTCGTCCGTCCCGGGAAGGACTCCCAGTCCGAAGACGGGTGCGGTGTAGAGTCGCTTGAGGTGTTTCGCCAGGACGGGAGCGCCGCCCGACCCCGTCCCGCCGCCCATTCCGGCGACGACGAGGAACGCGTCGATCTCGTGGACCGGAATCTCGTCGAGCGTGCTCTGGATCTCGCCGACGTCGGCCTCGGCGATCTCCGCGCCGAGCTCGTTGTCGGCACCGACCCCGTGTCCCTTCACGCGAGATTGGCCGATCAGGACCCGTCTGTCCTCCGGAACGTGCTCGAGTCCCCGTAAATCGACGCTCGCCGAGTTGACGGCGACCGTTCCCGTGACGAAGCCGCCGTCGGTCGCTCGATCGTATTCGATGAATTCGTCGACGATCTTTCCGCCTGCCTGTCCGAAACCGATGAGTGCGAGTTTCATGCGTATGGTCCTCCGAATCCGCGTCTCTCGTCCCGAATCGACGTTCGTCGTAGCGTCTTCCGGCACCGGGACCCGCGTGAGCGGCTCCGCCGCCGTCGCCGACGTGACCGCCGAGACAGTCACCAAAACCTGAACGTACGGCATTGTTATGGGTCGCATACTCGGGGACGACGGCCGCCGTCAGCCGGTGATCGATCGGTCGTCGACCGGCCGAAAACGCGCTGTTGCGGAGTCAGCGACTCGTTCAGGGGTTGCTACCCCGTCACAGCGACCCGGAAAGCTGTCGCTTCGAGAGTAAGTCCTATACTCGGTGACGGCCAAGTCCGGGTATGGACGAGTTCGCTCCGTCGGTAACCCGGCGGCAACTGCTCGCGGGGGCGGGTGTCGCGACAGCGGGCGTGCTGTCGGGCTGTTCGGAGCGGTTGCGACTGGCAGCGGAGCAATCGCCGTACGATCAGGTCGGGATATCGATCACCACGCTCCCTGCTGACGACGACGTCATGGCGGCGAAGATTGCAGGGCAGTTGGCGGGGAACCTTCGAGCAGCCGGAATCGACGCCGGACACGAACCGATCGACGAACCGGAGCTCTATCGGCAGGTACTCCTCAACAGAGAGTACGACATCTTCGTCACGCGCCACCCGGGATACGACGATCCCGATGCGCTCCGGAGTCTGTTACACTCCGATTTTATCAACGAACAGGGCTGGCAGAACCCCTTCGGCTTCTCGGACGGTACCGTCGACGAACTCCTCGAGTCCCAGTGTCGGGCGGAGGGGTACGAACGAAAGGCGGTCTTCGACGACCTGTTCGAGCATCTGGACGGCTCCGCACCGTTTACGGCCGTCGCGTTCCCGAACCATCTCGGGGCGGCAGCAGCCGATCTCGAACTCACGAGAACGCCTCGACGACCGCTCGAGTACCTCGAGTTGGTCGCACGCCGATCCGCCGAAACGGACGAGGAGTCGCCGCTTCGAATCGGCGTCGTCGAAGAAACGATGACCGAGCGGCTGAATCCGATCGCCGTCGATATCGGCGATGTCAACGCTGTACTCGAGTTGCTGTACGATCCGCTCGTCCGTCACACGGAGGCTGGTCCCGTCCCCTGGCTCGCCGAGTCCGTCGACTGGGACGACTCCGGCGGCTCACTCGAGGCGGTCGTCGATCTTCACGAGGGGGTGACCTGGCACGACGGGGAACCGTTGGATGCGGCCGACGTGGCGTTTACGATCCGACTGCTCGAGGACACCTCGTTAGGCGAGGTCGAAAGCGGGATTCCCGCACCCCGATATCGCGGCCGAACGACGTTGATCGAGAACGTGAGAGCGGTCGGGGAGGATCGGGTCCGGTTTTCCTTCGGCGAACACACGTCCGAAGTCGCCCAGCGGGCGTTGATGGTTCCGATCCTTCCCGAACACATCTGGGAACAGCGGACCGAGCCCATCAACAACTACCTCACCGAGGCCCTCGACTGGGACAACGAGGAACCGATCGGGTCCGGGCTGTACGCGTTCGCCGAGTCAACCTCCGGGGAATTCGTCGAACTCGAGCCGTACGAGGAGCACGTCCTCCACGACGTCGATATCCAACATCACCCCGGCCTGTTCGACGAGGTCGATCTCGCGGACCCGATCGAATTTCGGGTGACGCCGAACATCGGCGCAGCGGTCAACAGTTTGGTGGAGGGAGACCTCGATCTGGTCGGAACGCCGCTCGCACCGGAGGAGTTCCAGAAGATCGAGGACACAGAGGACGTGGAGACGCTGACGTCGCCGACACGGTCGTTTTATATCGTCGGTTACAATCTCAAGCACCCGGAACTCAACAATCCGCGGTTCCGGCGGGTCGTTTCACAGTTGCTCGACAGGGAGTACATCGTCGACGACGAGACGTTTTTTGACGGGTACGCGATCGAACCGACGGCAATCGACTCGCTCGTCGGCCTCCAGCCGGGTCGCTGGAACTTTCCTCGGACGGACGCCAACGCTCAGACGGAGTCGACGTTCGAATTCCCCGGCACGGACGGCGAAGTCGACGAATCCGTCGTCCGAGCGCTGTTCGAGGACGCGGGATACCGGTACGACGACGGTGAACTGGTCGCCTGAGACCGCGCCGAGAATCGTATCACCTTAACTTGTCGCCAACGTACCGTCACGGGATGGCACTCGTCGACCTCGTCGGAAACGTCGCGCTCGTCGTCGTTCCGATGCTGATAGTGACATCTCTCACCATCGTCGGCCCGCGACGGCTTCGTATGGCGGTTCGGACCTATCGGTGGCGACTCGCTGCGATCACGACACCGCTCCTGTTGCTCGCAACCGTCCTCGTGGTCCGCGTGATGACCCGTGACCTGCTCGGTGAACTCTCCCAACGCGTCGTCGGGATGTACTTCACCGGCTCGATTTTCTCGATCGAGTACGTCCTCTTCGAGACCAACCCCGTGGTCTTCCTCCAGTCGTTCCAGACGGAAGCGCTCACCGCCTACTTCGCGTTCATCTACGTCTACGGCTACGTCTTCTTGCTCGTGTTCCCGTTTATCGCCTACTTCGCACTGTCCGAGATGGACGACCTGAACACGCTCGTCGTCGCCTACACCGCGAACTACGCGATCGGACTGGTACTGTACACGCTGTTCATCGCGTACGGACCACGAAACTACGATCCGCTTCTGTTCGAGAGCCTCCTCTACGATGCGTTTCCGAACTTCGGGTACCTGACCCACGAAGTCAACGAACCCACGAACGTCTTTCCCTCCCTCCACACGTCGCTCTCGATGACGGTTCTATTCGTCGCCTGGCGAACCCGGGATACGTATCCGCTCTGGGTCCCGGTATCGGCCGTCTTCGCGATCAGCGTCGTCCTCGCGACGATGTACCTCGGGATCCACTGGTTCTCTGACGTCGTCGTCGGAACGCTCCTCGCCTTTTTGAGCGTTTCTCTCGGCCGACACTACACGGAACGCGATCTCGACGAGACCGTCCGTAAGTACGTCCGACGCAACCTCGAGCAGGTTCGATCGACCGTCGGGTGGTGAGCTGATTCGAGGTTCTGCTCGACGTCCGAATTCGGTTCTGACGTCGAAATCTGTTGTTCGGATCCCGAGCCCGAACCCGATCCCGAACTCGACCTCTATTTTGATCCCGACCCGAACTCGGATTCGGATTCAGATTCGGACTCCGTCGTCGATTTCAGCTTCGAGTCGTCGACTCGAATCGTGTGCCCTTCCTCGCTCGACCTGTAGATCGCACTGATCACTCGCTGAACGGTGAGCGCCTCTCCGACGCTGTTCCCGACGTTATCGCCGCTCGCGATGGCGTCGAAAAACGCCTCCTGTTCGTCGGAGTGAGTGTCGTTCTGGCGCGTCTGGATCGTCGTATCCTCGAGGTGGTCTGCGCCGATGCCGCTGGCCGAGTGAACCGAGAGATCGTTCTCGAGGAGATCGAACCTCGCGGCGGCTTCGGTCCCGCGAACGACGAACTCGTGGTTCGCCGGTCGGTTCGTCGCCCACGCGACTTCGAGGGAGATCGAACGGCCGTCCCCGCAGCGGATGAACGCGCTCGCGGAGTCGTCGACGTCGAACCCTTCGGGGCCGGCGTCGTCACCCCACATGTCGATGTAGGAGTAGTCCTCGCGATCACCGAACTCGGCGCGGGTGATACCGTTGACTTCGGTAACCTCGGGGTAGTCGAGCAGGTACAGCGCGAGATCGATCGCGTGGACGCCGAGGTCGATCAGTGCGCCGCCGCCGGCGATCGCCCGACGGGTGAACCAGGAGCCGCGGCCGGGCACGCCGCGACGGCGGACGTAGTTCGCCTCGAGGTGTGAGACCGTTCCGAGTTTCCCCTGCTCGATCCGGTTTTTGACGATCTGAACGGTGTTCGAGAACCGGTTGTTGAACCCGACCATACACGTTCCCTCGGAGGCCGCTGCCGCCGCGGCGATCCGCTCTGCGCTCTCTAAGGAGTGAGCGAGCGGTTTCTCGAGGAGGACGTGAAGGCCCCGCTCGAGAGCGTCGACGGCGTACTCCTCGTGGAACTTGTTCGGTGTGGTGACGATGATCGCGTCGGCGATGTCGTACAGTTCGTGGTGATCTTCGTAGACGTCGACGTCGTACCGTCTGGTGAAGTGTCTGCGCGCCTCGGCCGAGACGTCCATGCCACCGACTAACGGCACGCCGAGTTCGACGAGGCGTTCAGTGTGGTACTGACCGATGTTACCGAGGCCGACGATGCCAGTTCGAACGTCGGTTCTATCTGTTGTCATCGTACACCATTCAGCACAGTTGCGTATTTTCTCTCATCGTACACCGTTCAGTACAGCTGTCGCTCGTTCTCCTCCCGTTTCTGTTCCTGTTCTCGTTTCGCCGCCTGTTCGGCACGCCCGCGCCGATACTTCCTGATACCGGGAATGACCTTGTTCTTCACGTCGAGGACGAACGAGGCGATCCCGTAGATCCAGAAGAAAAAGAGCACGAACATGCCGACGAAGTAAAAGAGAATGAGCCAGTCGAGCATGGTTAGCGATCCGATTCGGCTTCGGTGACCTGTGATTCGGTGTCCGCTCCGGTTCTGCCACCGGTGCCGGCCTCGGTACCGGGCCCCCCACCGGCACCGCTCCCAGGTAACTCTTCGATTCCGTGTGCGAGCGCGTGACCGGACGCCGTATCGAACAGGTGCACTTTCGAGCGATCGAGGACGACCTCGACGTCCTCGTCTTCCTGAATATCGGAGTCCGGATTGACGCTCATCAGAAGCTGGTTCGACGAGGCCGTCTCTCCCTCCATCGATCGTTCGGCCGACTCGCCGAGGACGAGGTAGACGAAGATTTCGTCACCCATCGGCTCGAGGACGTCGGTCGTCGCGTCGAGCGAGGCGGTCGCCGACGAGAGGTTCTGAATCCTGTCGGTGGTGAAGACGTCTTCGGGTCGGATACCGAGCGTGACGCGGTCGCCGACGCTCGCGCCGGGGATCTGTGAGGGATCGAACTCCACCGAGAAGTGCTCGGATTCGAAGCCGCCGGGGACCAGTTTACCCTCGGCGAAGTTCATCGCCGGGGAGCCGATGAATCCGGCGACGAACAGGTTCGCTGGCTCGTTGTAACAGACCAGCGGCGGATCGATCTGCTGGAGTTCGCCGGCGTCGAGGACGGCGATGCGATCGGACATCGTCATTGCCTCAGCCTGATCGTGGGTGACGTAGATGATCGTCGTGTCCAGTTCCTTGTGCAGGCGCTGCAGTTCCGTCCGCATGTGGACCCGGAGCTTGGCGTCCAAGTTCGCCAGCGGCTCGTCCATCAGGAAGACGTCGGGCTCGCGGACGATCGCGCGGGCGATCGCGACCCGCTGGCGCTGGCCGCCGGACATCTCGTCGGGCATCCGATCGAGCATCCCCTCGAGCTGGACGATGTCGGAGGCGTGGTCGACTCGGCGGTCGATCTCCTCCTTGTCGTACTTTCGGAGGCGAAGACCGAACGAGATGTTGTCGTAGACGTCCATGTGCGGGAACAGCGCGATGTTCTGGAAGACCATCGCGACCCCGCGGTCTTTCGGCGGGAGCGTGGTGACGTCGACGTCGCCGATGTGGATGTTCCCCTCCGAGGGCTTGGTGAGGCCGGCGACCATCTCCATGGTCGTCGACTTCCCACACCCGGAGGGACCGACGAGACAGACGAACTCGCCGTCTTTGATCTCGAGGTTCATGTCGTTGACGGCGACGACGTCCTCGTAGCGTTTCGTGACGTGATTGAGTGTAACTCGTGCCATGTGATATGTGGTGTGGTTATTCTTTGAGTGCGCCCGCGGTCAGTCCGCTGACGATGCGTTCCTGTGCGACGACGACCAAGATGACGACCGGAAGGACGCCGACGATGCTCGCGGCCGCCATCAGGTTGAACTCCGTCGAGTACAGCGACTGGTACTGGAGCAGCCCGCCGACGAGCGGCGACCACTGTTGTGGCTCGTTACCAAGAGCCATGATCGAGCTGAAGAAGTATTCGTTGTACACGGCGATAAAGGTCAACACTGCAGCGGTCGCGACGCCGGGTGCCGACAGGGGCATGATGACCCGGAACAGCGCGCCCAGCCGCGTCGTTCCCTCGACCCGTGCCGCGTCCTCCAGCCCGTCGGGAATCTGGGCGTAGAACGTCGTAAGGATGAAAATCGACAGGGGAAGGAACAGTGCGCTGAAGGGCAATACCATCGCTCCGGGGGTGTTGACCAGCCGCGGCGGCGTGAAGAGTTCGACGCCAATGAACGGGGCGACGACGGGGTTCCCGGTGAACGCCTCGAACAGCGGGATCAGGAACGCCGCCGGCGGGAAGTACGAGACCATCAGGATCGCAAGCATCAGCGGTCCGCGGCCGGGGAACTCGAGGCGGCCGAAGACGTAGCCGGCGAGGCTGGCGATGATGATGACGATGATCGTCGTCATCGTCGCAAGTACGAAGCTGTTGAAGACGTAGAGATGGAACGGGATCTGTTCGAACACCTCGACGAACGCCTGCGGGTTGAACCCCTGCGGGCGGAGGAACGGCAGATCCCAGTCGCCGGCGAGGATAAGGTTGTTTGGCGTCAGTGCGAGGACCAGCAGCCAGTAGAACGGGAAGAGCGTCGTCACGAGGAAGAAGATCGTGATGGCGTAGAACAGCGCCCGGTAGAGTAGCGAGCGCTGGTCCGGATCCGAAATGACGCCCTGCGTCCAGTTGGCGAGCGGTCCCTGCTCGGTCTCCGACTGCGATTGGGCCTGTGTCTGTGTTTGTGTCTGTGTCTGTGTCTCTCCCGACATCTACAATCCCTCCTTGTACTGCTGGTAGATGACGCCGAGGACCGCGATTCCGATGATGATCGCCGTCACGAACGCGATCGCCGACGCCAGTCCGCGTTGACTCCCGAACGTGGCGACGACCATACACGACAGCGACGGGACGACGGTACAACTCGAGACCGAGTCGATGAGTCCGTAGATCCGCATGGCGTCGATCGTCCGGAAGAGGATCGCGATGCCCAGCGTTGGCAGAATCAGCGGGAACGTGATCAACCGGAACTGCTGCCAGCGGGAGGCGCCGGCGACCTTGGCGACGTCGTAGAGGCTGCGGTCGATGCTCTGGAGTCCGGCGAGGATGAGCAAGGCCATGAACGCAGAGGTCTTCCAGATGTCGGCGACGGTCACGATCAACAGCGAACTGGCCGGATCGTTGAGCGTGTTGTTCTGGGCGACGATGCCGTAGTTGGCGAGGAACTCGGTCGCGAACCCGGTGCTGGGGTGGAACATCAGGTAGAAGATCATCCCCTGGATGACGATCGGGATCGCCCACGGGATGATGATCGCCACGCGGACCCAGCTGCGTCCGCGGAACTCCTGGTCGAGTACCAGTGCTTGACCGAATCCGATGAGCGTCTCGAAGAAGACGCTCACGGCCGCGAAGATGAGCGTCACCGCGAGCGCGCTCCGGAACACGCCCTGGACGTGAACGAAGGGGAACGCGCCGTCGACGGTGACGTCACCCCAGAGGAACTGCGAGGTTCCCGGGAGCCACTGATCGGATTCGCCGGTGAGCAGACTGACGTAGTGATCGAAGCCGACGAACTCGGGGCCGCCCGTCCCGATGATGTTCGTGTACAGTGAGAGTTCGAACGTCCGGAGCAGCGGGTACAGAGCGATCGCACCCAGCAGGAGGAACACCGGCGTCAACAGCAGGTACGCGAACCCGGTCTCCCCGAGGTTCTCCATCCAGCGGGTGATCGCGACCAGCGGCCCCGAACGTCGAGATTCGCGGGTGGGTCCGCTCGATTGTTCGTCTGTGCTCATCGGTTAACTCTCCGTGTCTTCCAGACCCGACTGGAGGTCCTGAGCCGCTTGCTCCGGAGATTTCGATCCGGCGACCGCGCTGTTTGCCTCCTGAGCGATGAGCTCCGACTGGGTTCCCCAGACCTCGGTGACGGGTCGGGCGACCGCGTTTTCGCCGGCCACCCGGAGCGTGTTCATGTAGTTGCCGATCGGTTCGAGCTCTTCGGCTTCCTGAGACTCGAACAGTTCGGGCTTGGGCGGAAGCCATCCCCAGAGTTCCAAGAGGCCGAGGTTGAAGTCGTCCTGCATCGTGGTCCGGATGACCTCGAGGGCCTCCTCTTGGCGCTCGGAGTTGGGGTTCATGACGGTGTGCCAGCCGCCAAGGGCGGAGGCGGTCCCGCCCATTCCCTCCTGGGCAGCCTCGTCCTCGGAAACGGCGTAGGGGATCGGCATCACGCCGTAGTTGTCGACGCCGAACTCCTCGGCGCCGGCCACGATCGCGTACGGCCAGTTGCGGTGCATGGCCGCGTTGCCGTTCGTCATCTGCGGGAGCGACTCGTCTTCGGTCCACTGGGTGATGTCGGTCGGTGTGAACCCTCCCTCGTAGCCGTCGAGAGCGTTCTCATCCTCGGCGTCGACGAACGTCCGCATCATCGCCAGCGCGTTGATGAACTCCTCTTCGTTGACGGTGACCGGACGGTCTCCGACGGGCCCGAAGAGGTTCGGTCTCCCGCCGAAATAGCCGCCGCCCCACGAGGTCAGCACCTCGTTGAACGAACAACACGACGTTCCCTCGTAGATGGCGAACTGGGTCGACAGGCCGAACTGCGCGTCGGAGGCCTCGACCATCTCCGCGGTGAGCTGGGACCACTCCTCCCAGCTCATCGGCTCGGTAGCCCACTGTTCGAAGTCGCTGTCGTCGTAGCCCGCTTCCCGCGCGTAGTCCTTTCGGTACTGCATCGTCCCGAAGTCGGGGAACAGCGGAACGCCGAAGATGTCCTCCGAGTCCGGGTCCCGTGCGGTGGCGGTGAACGCATCGAAGTACTCCTCATCGATCGTACTGAGCTCGTCGTCCTCGAGTTGTTCGCTCAGATTCGCGATGAGCCCCTGCTGGATGAAGACGTTCACCCACCCGTTGTCCATCAACATGAGGTCCGGCTCGGTTTCGCCGGTGTCGAGTAACGTCTCGTAGTTGTCGCGGCGTTCGCCGGTGTCGGACGCACCCGGCTGAAGTTCGATGTCGATGTCCTCGCTGAGCCCGTTGTCGTAGAACAACTGGATGATGTCGTCGCCGACTTCGTCGGCGGCGTCGGCGTCGAATCCGTAGACGACGGCGCCGTTACCCCCACCGCCACCGTCTCCGTAAATGCACCCGGCCAGACTCACCGCCGCACCGGACGCACCAGCCGCTTTGACGAACGTTCGACGCGATACCCTCGAGCCGTCCGTCCTCGTACCCTGCGAGTACTTCTCAGGCATATCACGTTATATTGAGGCAGATGGACACTTATACCTAGTGGGTGGATAACAACAGGTGTTGTTAATGAATTTGTCCTCTTACATAGCCGACGCTACACCAAGGAAATAATAACGAAAAATAACGGTATCACTCGATCGCGTCGATCGTCAGTCGCGTCGCCTCGAGATCCTCGAGCATCGCGCCCCATCCCCCGACGAGGCAGGTCCCGTCGTCGGTCTCGAGGGTGATCGATACCTCCCCGGCGAGCTGTGGCAGCGGCGTCGTCGCGTCGTCAGTCGCCGAGACACCGGTATAGGTCACGTCGAGAACTCGCCCCCGCCTCTCGACGGCGGTTCCGTCGGTCGTGTCGAACCCCTGGACCGTCATCGTGAGCGTCACACCCTCCTCGAGAAGCGGTTCGATCTCGCGAACGCACTGTCGGAGGTCGACGTACGTGATCGGGGGTTCCTCGCGGCTGCCGGAGTAGACTTGCTCGTATACCTCCCAGAGACAGGTCAGGAAGTACCAGTGAAAGACGTACGCGTGGGCGCGGTCGTTGACCAGTACGCCGTACTGGTTGGTCGATCGATCGTTCGGTGAAAAACAGGTCCACGAGCGATCGACGATCGCGACGAACGGAGACGGGAGGTCGCGATAGCGCGCCTCGGTACACGTCGCCGCGAGTTCCTTCTCGGACGGGAGGTCGACGCCGTCGGTTCCCTCGGGGTACAGACAGAGTCGGATGTGAACCCCGCGGTCGTGAGCGTCCCCGAGCGCGCCGGCGAGCCGGTCGAACTGTTCGCGAGTGACGCCGATCTGGATCTGGTTCTCGGCGGTCCGGATCAACGACTCCGCCCGATCCAGAACGGTGTCGATCCGTTTGACGATACTCACCTTGTGCTCCTCGATGTCGGGCCGGCTCCACCGATCTTCGATCTCGTCGGCCGCGACCTCGAAGCGATCGGCTCGACCTCGGAGGTCCTCGAGCACTTCCGCCGGACTGTGTGCCCGTGCGTGAAGACTGTCCTGTTCGTACGTCTCGATGTACCCCTTCTCCTCTAGGTCCCGGAGGACGTCGTAGATGCGAGGATCCGGGACCGAACTCGCCTTCGCGATATCCGTCGCCGAGGCGGAGCCGAGTTTCAGAATGGTTACGAACGCATCGGCCTGGTACGGCGAGAGGCCGGCGTCTTCGAGAACCGTGATTAGTTCGTCGCGTTCCATGATACGGTACCCGCATCTGATCGTCCGCGGTCGATCAATGTGTCGAAGCGCTGTCCAAATTCGGATTCGTCCTCGTCGACCGACGAGAACGCAATCCACCGCTCCGAGTCGGACCGACGACGGTCCGAGTGCACCGGCCGCGAGACTGATCGTGTTCGTTCGTTCGAACTCATCTCCCATTGGATACCACACCTGTTGTAAAAAGGGTTGGCCGGTCGCCACACTGATACTGTTCTCGCCGAAACGGTCACGTATGACTCCCTCGCTCGAGCGGGTTCGCCGGCCCGAGTTTACCGGCGCGAACCGGTGCTGGCCGTGTACCGTACTCAACGGAATGCTTCTCTGGATCGGTGTGACGGTACTGACAATTCTCGGACTTCCGTTCGTCGCCGTCGGCCTCGCCGTCGCGGGTTTCGGGGCGATCGCCCTGCGGGGGTATCTCGTTCCGTTTACGCCACGGTTCGCACCCCAGCTCGTCTCGGTACTACCGGGCGATCCCTTCGACTACGAACGAGAGCCCGGTTCGTTGTCGGACACCGGCTCGCCCGACGGCGAGGACGTCCTCGCCGCCCTCGTCGACGCCGGGGCCGTCGTTCCGGAGGGGGAGGAAATCGCGCTCGAACCGTCAGTTCGGCGGGCGTGGCGCGAAGAGATGGCCGAACTCCGGACGCTGGAGATGGACGACCTCGCGGCCGTCGCCGACGAATTGACGCCTGACTCGATCGACGCCCGCGGGAAGACCCGGTGGGGTAATTCGTACGTCGTCCTCGACCCCGAGGACGCGTCGATAACGCTCTTGCCCCGCGCGATCGCCGTCGCCGAACTCGCCGCCGCTCGCGCACTCGAGCCCCACGTCGAGGACGACCGGATCCGGCTCGCGGCCGGTCGCCCCTTCCGCACGCTCCTCGAGGCCTGTCCGCTCTGTGAAGGCGACGTGATCGTCTCGACGTCGACGTGTTGTGGCGACGTGACGCCGGTTGGATCGACGCCAACGGAAAAACTGGTCTGTCCCGAGTGTTCGGTTCGACTCTTCACGTACGACTGATCGGTCTCGATTCTACTCGTCGTACGCCGGCGGCTCGTCGCGCCCGATCCGAATCACGTGCGCTTCGACGTCCTCGAGTGCGGCGACGCGGCCGCCGACGGTCACCAGTCCGTCGTCGGTCTCGAGGGTGAGCGAGGCGACCTCCTCCGTCATCTCGAACGCGACGTCCGAAATCGTGCCGCGGACGACTCTCGGATCGCCCGTCTCGACGTCCCGGCCCTCGATGGTGGCGTAGAACTCGCCGCCGCCGTCGATGAGGTCTTTCACGCAGCGGCGAATCGAGGCGTACCGGCGGGGATACGGTCGCCCGTCGCCGTCTTCACCCAGCGTCTCCTCCGCGGTCGTCCAGAGAACGGTCCCGAAGAAGCCGGAGACGAGAAAGCCGAGCGCGGAGCGGTTGAAGATGACGCCGTAGCGGTCCTGATCGTCCCGGAGGGCGTCCTGAGTCGCGTAGATCGAATAGGTGCCGTCGGCGACCGCGATCACGGGCGTCGTGATCCCGCGTCGAGCCCGCGCCGTCGTCGCCACGTCGGGATAGTCGAACTCCGCCGGACTCGGGGCGTTCGTCGCGGGCGTCACGAGCAGGTCGACGCTGACGCCCGCATCAGTTACCTTCGAGAGGTGCGCTTCGAATCGCCGGAGGAGGTCCGGCGTGAGCGAGAGCGCGAGTTCGTACTCCGCCGACTCGATCACCTCCTCGAGATAGCGCAGGATCGTCGACCTCGATTTCACGAGCGAAACCGCCTCGGTGTCGCGTGCGGGCGCAGTGTATCTCGCTCCGAGTTCGTCGATCATCTCCTCGAGCGAGGACTGGACGTCGCCGAAGGCCTCGTCCGGGTCGATCGCGACGATCTTCATCGGTCGCGACTCGCGTAGTTCGACGAGGCCGCGGTCGCTCAGACTGCGAACCGTATCGTACACTCGCGGCTGGGGGATATCCGTGCGATCCGCGATCTCGCTAGCCGTCAGTTTCCCGTGCTCGAGGACCGTCAGATACGCGTCAATCTCGTACTCGCCGAGATTGAACCGATCACCGACGCGTTCGACGGTAGATCGGAGTTCGTCTTGAGCCATGGCTCACTCGAGGATTTCCTCGGATAAACAAGTTATTATAGAGGGAGTAACACCTGTTTTCGAAATTCAGTTGTGTCGCTCTCGACTTCGAGACGGGTTCCCATCGTCGGACAGAACTCTTAACCACCGTGCCCATGAGGTGACCTTCATGCGCGGGGGTATCTTGCAGGACAGTGAGAGTCCGCAGGACAACGGTTCTCAGGACAACGTCACCGTCGGCGGTGAGGACAATCTGGTCCCCGAAGGCATCGAGGACATGATTCCCGGGTTCGTTCCGGACGGGATCGGTGAACTCCTGCTCATCCTCGTAGTTCTGGTCGTCGGCTGGTACCTCTCGAAGGTGATCGTCCGGATCGTCGGTCGGACGGTCGCCCAGCGGATCGAGCGCCCGAGTGTCACGCGGACCGTGCTCCGAGCCGTCCGCGCGTCCGTCCTCCTCTTTACGCTCCTGATCGTCGCAAGTATCATCTTCGAGGGCTTCGAGCTCCTGCTCTCGGTGACCGTCTTCTCGGCCATCGTCGGTGTCATTCTCGCGCCGCTGGTCGGGAGTTTCATCAACGGCCTGTTCGTCCTCGCCGACCGCCCCTACGAGATCGGCGACATGATCGAAGTCGTGGACGCCGACCAGCGGGGCTTCGTCGAGGACATCACGATCCGTTACACCAAGATATTCACCCTCGACAACACCTTCATCGTCATCCCTAACTCCGAAATTCGCACACGCGACGTCGTCAACTACTCCGCCGAGGACGAACGGACGAGAGAGACGATTCGACTCGAGGTCACCTACGAGAGCGACGTTGCGAAAGCCCGCCGACTCGCCGAACGGGCCGCGCGAAACGTCGACACAGTCATCAGCGGCGGACCGGACATCCGGATCGGAAGCGCGCGCTATCCCGCCGCACCGAAGTGTTACATCGACGAGTACGCCGACAGCGGCGTCCTCCTGACGCTCCGGGTCTGGGTCAATCACCCGTACAAATTGCTCGCCGCTCGATCGGACATACAAGAGCGGATTCGAACGCGGTACGCCGACGCCGGAATCGAAATTGCCTATCCACACACCCACCACGTGTTCGACGAGACCAGCGGCACCGCACGAGTCGCCACGGAAACGGGGTCGGCGCTCGACTCGAGCGTCACCCGATCGGAAGAGTCCACCGACTCGGAGACGTGAGGGGGAGACGAGAGTCACTAGTACGCCACCGAGCGTCGACGTGCGAGTTGAACCGATGAAGTTGTCCGGTTCGACTCACACGTGACTCGACGATCCACTAGATCGTCACCATCCGCTCTCTATCGGAGGAACCGGGCTAGGCTGAGGCACCCTCGACGGTAATGACCTCACACTCGAGGTGATTCCGAAGATAGCGATCTATGTTTGGGTTATCCGTAAACCGCTGGAGGATCCGCCGCCAGCGCCCCGCCTGCTTGTGGCCGATAACGACGACGTCGGCGTCTTCGGCGGCCACCTCGTCGAGAATGCTCTCCTCGACGAGAAATCCCGTCCGAACCACGTACCGGACGTTCTCGAGAGGGCCGAACGATCGTTCGACCGCGCGTTTGAGATCGGTTCGCGTCACTTTCTTCCCGTTCTGATAGAGATTCACATGCAAGATAGTAAGTGCAGCATCACGCTCGCGGGCGACCTCGACCGCTCGTTCGAGGGTGTGCCGCGAGTGATCCGACAGGGGATACCGAACGGGGACCACGACCAGCGTCATCACGCAAGCGAACGTGGTGGGAGCGGGTAAACCTTTCAGTTGATGCGTCTTATCCGCCCCGTTATCATTGGGTCGATATCGTGTGCGCGCGCGTACTCGAGGATGACGTCGAACTGCGGCTCCGAGAGCGTTCGGACCCTGTCCTCGGGCTCGAGCGTTCCGAACTCGTCGGTCGTCGCGAAGAGGTAGTTCGAGGTCGCGAGGTGGTAGGTCGCGTCCGGATCGAACGGCTCACCCCCGACCTCGCGAATCGTCACGTCGTGGGTCGTCTCGTCCCACTCGAGGACGGCCCCGCTGACGTGGGCGTGCCACCAGTCCGGTTCGGCGAACCCGAGGTCGATCCCCGCGGCGTCGTCCACGATGGCCTCGAGTCGGGCACCCGACACCGCCGCGACGCCGAGGGGTTCGTCGAACGGGACGAGACTGATCAGGTCCGCCGCCGTGACCTCGCCCTCGAGCGGGGGTCCCGAACGGATGCCGCCGCTGTTCTGGAGCGCGACGTCTGCGCCCGTCTTCCAGCGATAGGCGTCGGCGACGACGTTCCCGACGCGGCTCTCCCCGCCGAACAGCGTCGCCTCCGTTCGTTCGATGGGGGCGTCGACGTGCGCTACGACCTCGTCGAGACCCGCCGCCGCGGTGAGCCGTTCGAACGCGTCGACCACGTCGGGCGCGCGAGCGAACTCGCGGGTCGAGTGGAGGGCCGCCGACGGCTCGTCTCCGGCCGTCAGCGTCACCTCGACGACCGCCCGTCCGCCGTCTCCCGGTCGCGTGAGCAGCGTTCCGTCGACGGTCTCGAGACGCGTACTCGGGACGTGGCCGCCGAGGACGACGTCGGCGTCCGTTCGCCGCGCCAGTTCGTCGTCACCGCGTCCCAGGTGCGAGCAGACGACGACGACGTCGACGTCCCGCGCCCGAAGTTCGGCGATCGCCTCGCGGACCGCCGGGATCGGGTCCCGAAACGTCAGGTCCGTCGCCATCGGGTTCTGCGAGGCGATCCGCTGGGTCGTGACACCGGTGAAACCGGCGCGGACGCCGGCGCAGTCGAGGACCGTCCACGGTTCCACGCCGACGTCGGCCCCGAACGCCCCACCGTTCTGCCGGACGTTCGCACTGAGCCACGTCTGGGGCGATCGCTCGACGATCTCGAGGGTCGCGTCGGGTCCGAAATCGAAGTCGTGGTTGCCGAAGGTCGCGACGTCGGGCTCGATCGCCTCGTAGAACTCGAGGGCCTGCGTGCCGTTCGTGACCAGCGGGAGCACGCCTGGCGCCGTGTTGTCGCCGGTCCCGACGACGACGGTTCCGTCGTCGCGTCGCGCCCGAATCGTCCCCGCCAGGCGGCCGATCCGCTCGGGGTCGTCACAGGCGTTCTCGACGTCGGAGTACTGGAGTACGCGGAGGGACATTCGTCGGTGGTACAGCCAGCACGCTCTTGATTCGTTCGGTTACCGAGATGCCGGCTCCACCGTCGATGAGACAGTCCTTTACTCGTACGGCGATGACGAACCCCCATGGACGAGAAGTCGACCGAGGACGGTGACACCGTCTACGTCTCACGGACGGACGGCGACAGAGGGTCAAAGGGGCCGTTTCTCGCCGCCTACCAGACGCCCCAGCGAACGACCCGCTACGGCTGGTTCTGTGCGAACTGCGAGAGTTTCGACAACGCGATGGACTCGATGGGCCGGATCCAGTGTAACCGGTGTGGCAACTTCCGGAAGCCGACCGAGTGGGACGCCGCTCACGAGTAGTCGCTCCCGACCCACCCCAGAATCCGCAGTCCTCGACCGTTCGTCGTCGAGAGAGACCGTCGTCCACTCGACCCCGACGGTCGTCGGCGGGGTGACAACCTTTATCACGGGTGCCGTCGTATCCGGTAGTGAATGGGTCCTGTTAACATGCGACTCGTCGAGCAGGCCAGGTCGATTTTCGCAGAGCTCGGTTACACCGTCGAAGGCACCGGTCCCGAATTCCGCGCCGAACGAGAGTGGAAGGTCGTACACGTGAGCACCGTCCTCGAGACGGGCGATCTTCCGTCGGAATCGGGAGAGTTCCGCTGTTTCGTCGCGACACGCGAGGACGCAGACGACCTCGAGCAACGACTTCGCTATACGGACCCCGACTACGAGTGGGCGATCATCGTCGTCGACGGTGACGACTACGAGGTCGAGCGCGCGCCGCCGGGCCCGAAAGTCTCGGCCCAGGCGTAGTCAGCGAAGCGCCCGTCGCGTCGCCCCGACACCCGCCTCGGGGTCGACGTCGGCCCCCATCGATTCTAACACGTCACCTAGCGCAGGAGCGTGCGATCCGGCGGGGCGAGTTCGTCGACGGTCGGTGCGTCTGCCACTCCGACGCCCGACCGGATCGTGCCCTTCGAGCGCATGCCTCGCGTACCCGAGACACTTAAACCCACGAATCACATAATCGATGTGTCGTGTTCGTCGGTCACGCGCTGCTCGCGTTCGCCATCGCGGCACTCGCCGCCGACTGGCGAGGCTGGGAACGCCGACCGGCCCTGACCGTCGGCATCGTCGCCGGCGCGTTCGCCGCCATCCCGGACGTCGACGTCGCGTACGCGCTCGTCGGCCTCCTCGAGTGGTACGCCGCGGACGGCGCGCTCGAGCCGACGGCGGCGTTCTGGGACGCGAGTCGCGGCGTTCACCGGTCGGTCACGCACTCCGTGGTCGTCGGCGCACTCGCAGCCCCGGCGTTCGGGTTGCTCGCCGTCCGCGGTCGGTCCGCTCGTCTCGCCACCGTCGCAGGGGTCGCCCTCCTCGGGAGCCTCGTCGCGAGCGCGTTCGTCTGGCACAGCCCGGTTGCGGCGTTCGTGATTGGACTGTTCGCGGTGTCCGGTGTACTCGTCGCTCGCGGTGTCGCCCGGTTCTCGTCGCTCGCGCCGACGACGGTCGCGCTGGCGGCACTGGTGGGTCTTCTGTCGCACCCGTGGGGCGACCTCGTCACGGGCTCACCGCCCAACTGGTTGTTCCCGTTCACCGCACCCGGTCTCGACTCGCGCGTCGTCCTCCACCCCGACCCGACCCTGCACCTCCTCGCCGCGTTCGCCATCGAACTCGCCGTCGTCTGGCTGGCGGTCCTCGCGTACTGCCGACTCGCCGACCGCAGCGTCCTCGACGGGATCGATCGCCGCGCGGGCGTCGGCGCGGCCTACGGAGCCGTCGCGCTCGCGGCCACGCCGCCGACGCTCGAGGTCTCCTACCACTTCGTCTTCTCGATCCTCGGCGTCGGTCTGCTCTGTGGCGTCGTCCGGGGTCCGTCCACCCCCGAATTCGACGACCTGCTCTCCCGTCGATTGCGATCGTATCGGCCGTCGTCGTCCGGAACGCTCGGGGTCGCGCTGACGGCGCTGACCGCCGTCACCGTCGCACTCGCGGCGTACGTGATCGTGTATCGACTCGCAGTGGTCGCCTGAGGCCGCGACAGACGCCGGTCGGCTACGTACGCTTTTGTAACCCCGGTTGCTACAGTCCGACGTGGCCCAGATTCGACTCGAGACGCTGATCGCAGATAGTCGGTCGAACGCGGTGATCGCGTGGATACTCGTCGTCGCGATCGTCGGAATCGGGATCGGCGCACTCGTCGCCGGCAGCACCCTCTGGGCGTCGTTTACGGTGGCGTTCGTGGTGCTGGCGTTGCTCCCGCCGCTCGCGTTTCGGTCGCCGCTGGTCATGCTCCCCTGGGAGGTCCTGTTGCTCGCGGCGCTCCCAGTGTTCGGGATCACCCTCGGTGCCGACCGACTCACCGGACCGTTCACCTCGTACCTCTCCGTCGCGGCCTTCGCACTCGTTCTCGCCGTCGAACTCCAGACGTTCACGGCCGTGCGGATGACGCCCGGATTCGCCGTCGTCTTCGTCGCGGTCGCGACGATGGCGACGGCCGCCCTGTGGGCGCTCCTCCGGTGGAACGCCGCCAGTCTCTTCGGCGTCCCGTTCACGGCCGACCACGACGCCGTGATGTGGGAGTTCGTCTACTCCACGGGCGCCGGTCTCGGTGCCGGCGTCGTCTTCGAACTGTACTTCAGACGCCTCGGCCGACTCGAGCAACCGATTCTCGCCGAGGAGTCGCCGAGAGAGACGGAAGCGGGGACGAGAACGGAAACGGAGATGGGAGACGATGTCTAAGCTCGCCGCGATCGTCTCCTCGCAGGAACGCCAGCGACAGCTCACCTACCTGATGGAACTGGGACTGGTCGGAATGCTGTTCGTCGGCATCGAGAGAGGAAACGGCGGAATCGTCGTCAACACCGCGGTCGCACTCGCCGTGACACAACTTCCACCGATCCTCGAGCGCGACTACGGGATTCCGATGGATCCCCGACTGACGCTGTGGATCACCAGCGCGGTCTTTTTGCACGCGTTCGGGACCGTCGGACTACCGGGAACGACCACGTCGTTCTACAACCAGATCTGGTGGTGGGACCACGTCACCCACGCGCTGTCGGCGTCGGTGGTCGCCGGCGTGGGGTACGCGACCGTCCGTGCGCTCCACGAACACGCCGAGGGAATCTACTTTCCTCGTCGATTCGTCTCCGTCTTCATCCTGCTTTTCGTCCTCGCCTTCGGCGTCCTCTGGGAAGTCCTCGAGTTCGCCATCGCGCTCTCGGCCGACGCGATCGGCATCGAGGCCGTTCTCACGCAGTACGGGCTCGACGACACGATGCTCGATCTCGTGTTCAACTCGATCGGCGGCCTCGTCGTCGCGCTCTGGGGCGGCGTCTACCTGACGGACGTCTCCAGCGCGCTCCGCGACCGACTCGACGCGCGGGCCGACTGACGGCTTCCCGACGCCCCCGACGCTCGAGTTGTCGACGCCGACGAACGGCCCGAAACCGAGGCTCACCTTTACGTCGACCAGGGGTGTAGTACTCGAGGCCATGGTCTTCAAGAAGATCACACTGATCGGTACGAGTCCCGAGAGCTTCGACGCCGCCGCGGACGACGCCATCGACCGCGCGACGGAGACGCTCAACAACGTCCACTGGGTCGAAGTCGACGAACTCGGCGTCGAGATCGCCTCCGTCGAGGACCGCGAGTATCAGGCCGAAGTCACCGTCGCCTTCCAGCTCGAGGACTGAGACGGAGATCGGGATTGGGATCCGGATTAGGATGTGGTTGGGATTGGAATGGAATCGAGAGTGAGAGAGAGGGGGACGGGGATAGAGATAGAGAGTAAAAACCGTCAGCAGATCGCTCGAGAGACGGATCGACCGACGATCGAGAACGAGAACGAGCGACGCGGCTACGTCCGGAACGACTCGCCGCAGCCGCATTCGCTGACGACGTTCGGATTCTCGACGTTGAACCCTTCGGCCTGCAGGCCGCTCTCGTAGTCGAGGACGCTTCCCTCGATGTACTTCAGACTGGCCGGATCGACGAACACGCGCAGATCGTGGTGTTCGTAGACCGTGTCGTCCTCTTCGGGCTCGTCGTCGAATCGCATTCCGTAGGAGAGACCCGCACAGCCACCTTGCTGAACGAACAGGCGCAGTCCCGCTTCGCCGACGTCGAGTCCCTCCTCCGAGAGGAGCGCGAGCGCCCGCTCGGCGGCGTCCTCCGTCACTTCGATCCGGGGGCGGGTCTCGCCACCCTCCATGCTGTCCGTGCTCATACCAACCCTTCCGGTCGCAATGATGTTAACGTTGACGCCGGGGATCGTGGTGTGATAGGTGCCGGGCTTACTCCTCTGAGTCCCCGTCCGTCGAACCGTCGTCGGCAGTTCGAATCCGAACGCTCTCGGCGTGGGCCTCGAGTCCCTCGGCCTCGGCGAGGGTCGTGATCGTCCCGGCCAGGTCCTCGAGCCCCTCGGCCGAGAGGCGCTGGACCGTCGTCGCCCGCAGGAAGGTCTCGACCGAGAGGCCGCCGGTCACCTTCGGGAGCCCGTTGGTCGGCAGGACGTGATTCGTGCCGCTGGCGTAGTCGCCCGCGGCGACCGGCGTGTGCGGTCCCAGGAAGACGCTGCCCGCGCTGTCGATCCGCTCGAGAATTGACTCGTCGTCGTCGGCAATGATCGCGAGGTGTTCGGGAGCGTACTCCTCGGTGAAGAGGATCGCCTCGCTCATCGAGCGCGTGTGGAAGATGCCGCTGGCGTCGTTCGCGAGCGCGTCGCGGACGATCGCCTCGCGTTCGCGTTCGCCGGCTTGCTCGTCGACCGCCTCAGCGACCGCCTCGGCCGTCTCGCGGTCGTCGGTGACGGCGACGACCGGCGACGTCTCGCCGTGTTCGGCCTGTGCGACCAGTTCGGCGGCGACGTAGGCCGGGTTCGCCGTCTCGTCGGCGATCACGACGACCTCGCTCGGCCCCGCGAGGAAGTCGATCTCGACGTCGCCACGGATCTCGGCCTTCGCGGCCGTCACCCACGGACTGCCCGGGCCGACGATCTTCTGGACGCGTGTGATCGACTCGGTGCCGTAAGCCAGCGCGGCGATCGCCTGCGCGCCGCCGACGCCGTAGACCGCGTCCGCCCCCGCGGCGTGGATCGCGGCCAGCGTCACCGGGTTCACCTCGTCTGCGGGCGGCGT
The DNA here is from genome assembly GCF_017357405.1 of Halomontanus rarus. GTDB lineage: Archaea > Halobacteriota > Halobacteria > Halobacteriales > Natrialbaceae > Halomontanus > Halomontanus rarus. Next base: position 259,271 of record NZ_CP071597.1, read on the forward strand.
GACGACCGAGACGTGTTCGACGCCGGCGACGACCGCCGGAACGATCCCCATGATCGCGCTCGAGGGGTAGGCCGCCGTGCCGCCGGGGACGTAGACGCCGGCGCGCTCGATCGGCCGGAAGCGGCGGCCGAGTTCCCGGCCCGCCGAGAACTCCTCGCGCCAGTCGTCCGGGAGCTGGGCCTCGTGGAACTCACGGACGTTGGCCGCGGCGGTTTCGATCGCCTCGAGCGACTCCCCGTCGAGGTTCTCGTAGGCTCGTTCGGCCTCGTCGGTGATCTCGAGGTTGCCGACGTCGACGCCGTCGAACTCGCGAGTGAACTCGCGGACGGCGACGTCGCCTTCTTCGCGGACGCGGTCGACGATCTCGCGGACGTCGGATCGGACCGCGTCGATGCCGGCGTCGCGGTCGAAGAGCGCCCGGCGGTCGGTCGGGCCGAGATCGGCGAGTTCCGTCACGTCGATTGTCATGGCGGGTGATTGGGCGGGGTGTCGAAAAACGGTTTCTGTCGCGGTGCGTGGTACACTCGGTTCGCCCGGTCAATCGAGTTCAGCGCGACGTCTCCGGCCCCTCGTCTTCGATCTTCCAGATCCCCGCGACCGAGAGCGTCGCTCGCACGAACAGGTAACAGAGGAGACCGAATCCGAGGAGGCCGATCGGCGCGGCGAGCAACTGGGCCGTCCGATACCCGAGGACGAGCCTGCTCATCCCGAGCACGACGAAGCTCGCCACGACGGTCCCCACCGCGACGATCGCGAGGCGGACGAACCCCTGCTGGTTCATTGTGCGAACGTTAGCGTGGGGGCGCTACAAACTGTCGTTTACCGTCTCCCGGAGACGCCACGAACCGACGTCTCCCGGTCAGTCGCCGGTTACCGGTCGCCGGTGACGATCCGCGCCAGCTCCGTCCGGTCGAACAACTGCTCGTCCGCCGGAATCTCGGGGTAGGGTTCGCCGTCCTCGTAGCCGGGCCACTCGCCGAACTGCTCCGGATACAGCTGTTTGGCGCCCATCTCGAGCTGGAACAGGTTCATGATCGGTCCCTGGTAGCGCATGCCGGCCGCGTAGACGCGATCGTTCTGAACGGCCGAGAGTTCGCCGCCGACGGGATGGTCCGCGAGCGTCTCTCGAATCTCGGTCATGTCGTAGGTCGGCGTGGTCCCCCAAAGGTGCAAGATTACGTCCGGGTCGGCTTCGACCATCGTCTCGTAGCCGACGGTCCCCCAGAGGTCGGTCCAGTTCCGTTCCGCGAAGGCGTCGATCGCACCCAGCGGGCGGGTGTCGGCCAGCCAGTAGCCGGGCTCGTTGAGGTGGTAGGTGTAGAACTCGTCGGTCTCGGTGTTGGCCGTGACGCGGACGGCCGTCGGCCGGTCGTCCTCCGGCGGAAGTCCGTCCCGAATCGTCGCGACCAGTTCCTCGTGGATCGCCGCGAGGTCGCGATACCGCTCGCCCTCCCGAAAGACCGCGGCGACGTTCTCGAAGAGCTCCCAGAGGTCGTAGTACTCGTACCGGTCCCCGTACCCCGCGGGTGGGTCGGCGCGGGTACCGCTGTAGAAGTTGCCGAACCACGGACCGACGCTCGAGGCGATCTCCTCGAGGTCGGCGTCGTCCCAGCCGTCCTGCGTGGACATGTACGCCGGGTCGACGAAGTGGACGTCGCTGTCCAATTCGAAGAGGAACTCCCCGTCGACGCCGTCGGCCAGCGGGTCGGGGAGTCCCTCCCACTCGAAGGAAACGCCCTCGAGTCGGTCGTAGTAGGTGTTCATCGTCGTCCCGGACATCTCGGGGACGTAGACGGCGTTGACCGCGTCGCCGTGGCCGAGCGCGACCGCCATGTCCGCGTACTGCGGGAAGATCACAAACGCGCTCTCGGGAACGGAGTCGAACGCGACCTCGCCCATCGGTGCCATCGTCACCGTGTGACCGTCGTCCTCGTCGGTGGCCGTCGCTGTCGAGGTCCCGTCGGGTTCGTCCGCCGTCTCGTTGGGCGTCGACTCCGGACGCTCGTCACCGCCGGTACAGCCGGCGAGTACGCTCCCGATCGCGATCGCGCCGCCCCCGCTGATCACGTCCCGTCGTGTCGGTCCGCTCGATCTGTCCGATTCCATCACGAGTTTTAGGCCTGCCTAACAAAATATAAACGCACCGAATCAGCGTCGGCTCGAGGGATCGAAGCGACCGCTCACTCACGAACCGTGGAGACGGTCGTGAGACCGCGCGGTGGGTTCTCCGCGGCGAAGACCAGTTCGAGTCGCCACTCACAGGTACCGACCGAGGACGCGGCGGAGACCGTCACCGAATCGGGCGAGCGACTCAAGAGGTCGATCGCGATCGGGAGCGTCGGGACGCGACTCGAGCCCGTCCCGAACGCGTAGCCGCCGAGCGTGACTGTCCAGCTCTGTCGGCCCGTCTCACCATCGGGTGGGTGGCGGTCGACCGTGAACGAGTCGATCACCGACTGCGAACGGAGGGCGGAGAGCGTCGCCTCGAGCGGATCGCGGTCGTCACGAGTATCTTCGTTCGTCGATGGCAGTCGCTGTGCGGCCGCGTCGAGAACCCGCGCCTGCTCGGCGGCCGAGAGCCGATCGTCCAGTTCGAACGCCATCGTGCGCAGCAGTTCGACGCAGAACCGGTCGCGATCGGCGACGGTTTCGACGCGCTCGAGGTAGGCGTTCATGAGCGCCGTCTCGACGCGGTCGTGACCCTGTTCGCTGAGTTGTTCGAAGACCGTCGCGGCGACGTCGTGACAGTACTCGATCAGACGCGAATCGTCCGGCGGACGTCGATCGGTCTCGGTTCGGTGGGTGTTTCGTTCGTCGGCGGAGCGTCGAGCGCCCCCGGTCGGGATCGGACTCGACGTCGTCGCCGACGATCTCGAGTCCGGGTCCCGCTCGGGTACTCGAGCGTGCGCCGGTCCCTCACAGACGATCGGATCGTAGTAGGGAAACTGCGGATCGTACTCACGGAGGGTGGAGCGATACTGCGCAGCGAAAATCGCGGCCTCGGTTGCGGACTCTCGGTCTCGAAACCGGCGACCGGTGATCGGGACGAACTGCTCGCCGGACCGGCCACAGAACACTCCGTAAGAGCCCGTTTCGTCGGCGAGGTCGTCGATTCGCCGACGAATATCGTTGAGCGTCCGACCGACCATACTACGGCACCTCGAGCGGTCGACTCTTCTCGATCGATCTCCCTGCCGTCGGGTCGATCGTCGAACGCGGTCGGTCTCGACTCTCCGTCGGATTCGACCGCCGTCCGACGCGTCCGCTCGACCGGCTCGGTATCGGCGGACCGCGGCGTTCCGTCGGTGTTCGGGACGTCCCCGCACCGCTCTCCTCGTCACTGGTCATCATGTTTTAGGTTGCCCTAAACCTTAGTAAGTGTTTTGTGACGCGGCTCCCGGCCGACGGGAAACGAGACTACCGCGTTTCCCACCGGACAGAGTACTCGTCGGCGACGTCGCCGGCGAGCTCGTCGAACCGCTCGAACGGCATCGGCGGCGGATGCGAGTGCCGGGCGTCGATTGTTCGAGGGATATCGCTGTGATATCGGAACAGGGACTCGAGGTCGTACGGATACGCGTTCGTATCGACGCCCACGAACCCGCGTCGATCGCGAGCGTGATCGAGGACCTCCCGCCACCGCTCCACCGACGCCAGTCCGGCCGACTCGACGCCGTGTGAGAACAGGTTCGCCCGAATCTCGTCGTACGGTTCGGCACCTTCGAGATAGGCCTCGAGCGATCGGACGTCCGACCGGGTGTTGAACGCGGTCCAGTAGGGTATCGACCCGGTCCTGATCGTCCACCAGGGTTCGACCAGCGCGAACGACTGGGCGAACAGGCGTTCGGTCGACCGGTTTCGCTCGCGGTATCGCTCCCGGTAGCGGTCGGCGACGAACGGACTCAGATCCCGCGGGTCGTCGAAGGACAACCGCCGCAGATCGTAGCCGCGGTCGTCGGCGATCCTCTGGACATCTTCGCGGAGGTGCGGATCGAATCCCCACTCCGCCTCCGGGACCCGGCCGTCGGGTTCCGGAGCGTTCCACCGACGGGTCGCCGCTCCCCGCTCGGCGAGAAACGACGCGATCCGGTCGCTTCCCTCGTAGTACTCCTCGGGGTCGAGGCCGCCGAGCCCGCCGAGCTGGAAGCTGTGGCGCTCGCCGACGTCGACCGCCGGCCAGTCGTACCCGCACTCGAGGGTAACGATCGTCCCGCCGGGTTCGAGGACCGTCTCGAGGAACTCCTCGTAGGCCTCGCCCAGCGTGCGGACCTTCGTCCGGAAGTAGCCCAGTTTCCGAACCATCAGCCGATCCTGGTTCGGGTCGTGCATCTGGTGGAGCGAGACGTCTGGATTTGCCTCGAGGAACGGCTCCGCGCACGCTTCGCCCCACCGGATATCCTCGCGGATCTCGTCGGGCCCCATCGACCGGCGGACGGGGACGAGAAACGTCTGCGGGAGCCACGGGATTCCGAGGAGGGCGGCGAGGTGGACCGCGGCGCCGTTGCTCGAGCCGACCATCACCGCCGGGTAGCCTCGTTCGGGATACTGGTCGACGACCCACTCGCGGAACCGTTCGACGTCGACGCCACCGAGGGAATCCGACGGCACGCCCTCGTTGGCCCCGCCCCAGGTGTACATGGACGTCCGCACCGTTCGGGGGAGGTGGTTGAGCACCGGCGCGAGGCCGGACAGTTTCGGATGAAACATCCCGAGGGCGGGGAAGTCCTCGCCCCGCAGGTATCGCGCCGTCGCGCGGACGAAGATCGTCGTCGAATCGAAGTTCGGGATCGCTCGAGGGGTCGACCGCCCGCCGGCGAGTATCCTCGAAATCCTCATCGGCCCTCACCCCGATCGAATCCGCCGGGTCGGTTCACGCCGCGACCGATCCACTCCGCTCTCGTCGAACGCCACCCGTCGTCGTGACCGGCGTCCTGGCGTGTCATCGTCGTGGAGACGCTCGCTACCACGCTCGACCGGATAATACTGTGGCCGTCGAGTCCCGTGCTCGTTTCGGCACGGTGGGTGGCCCGCAGTCTCGAGAAAACGGTCCTCCTCGCCGAATTACGTACTCGACGACGGCCGTCGGGATATGCCGGTCCAACGTTCAACCGTCCGGAGCGCGTAGCACACCCCGGAGGCGAATCCAACGCCGCAGACGAGGGATACCGATGACCCAGGAACACACACCGTCGACGGAGAGCCAGGATGCACTGAACGCCCTCGAGGAGGGCACCGACGCGATCGACCCGAAGCGAATGACGTCGCTCGCCTCGAGGATGATAGGCAGCTTCGGAAGCGGCACGCTTCCCATCGCGGGCGGCGGATTGCTCCTTCTGGGAGCCATCAAACAGCTCCGCCACCGTCGCGGGCGAGCGATCTTGCAGGCGCTCGCCGGGGTGAGCCTGCTCGCCGTCGGTCTTCGCCGGCGCGAGGCGAGCGAGACGGAGGACGAGTGGGACCCGCTCGAGGGATATCAGGGAGTGAGCGACGCTCCGGGAACGGTCGACGACCTCGGAGAGTCCGCCGAGAAGAACACCGAGTCCGGTCTCGACGCCGGTGGAATCGTCGACGAGATCAGTTCGGGACTGACCGATCGCGTGCCGATCTCCGACGAAAGTTCGGGTCCGGACGAGACCGGTGCCGACGCACAGCCCGACACCGACGAGCAGCTGGACGTTCACGTCACCGGCGCGCCCGGATCCGGCGATCCCGACTTCGACGGAGCGTCCGACGACGCCGACCGTCAGGACGAGACCGACGCGGCGTCGAGCGACGAGGGTGCGGACGACGAAGCGGCGGGTGACGAGCAACTCGGGCAGGACGAAACCGACGCGGACGCAGATGCCGACGTCGGAGACGACGATGGCACGGACTTCGGCGACGACACCGGGAGTGAGAGCGACGAAGACACTCCGGAAGACGAACTGAGCGAGGAGAACGAGCACAAAGACGAGGACATCCGCGGGCCGTAATCGAAGCACAACACAGCACACAGCTCGTCTCGAGGCGATTCTTCGGTCGACGGATGGGGGCGTGCCTCGATCTCTCGAGTGCTGACCGACGGTGCACTCGCCGACCAGCACCGTCGTGAGTGGTCGGCGCCGTGACGGCGTCGTCCGGTTCGAACCGGGCGGTTACGCCTCGAGTCCGCGGACGCGCCCCGAGTTCGCCTCGAACCTCTACCACGAGGTCGCCGGATTAGGGAGGCGTCCTCGACGACCACCTAGAGGAGTCACCGTTCGCGAGCGGTTCGTCGAGCCGACGTGGGCCGAGACGATGGACACGATGCGACCGGCGGAGAGCGTGCTGGTGTTTCGGGGCTGAGCGTCCTCGTCGACGTCGGATTTCGCGTTCTCACTGGGTTCCGGTCTCGAGAGCCCTGGATCCGATCCGAACCCGAACTCGATTCCGAACCAGAACCCGACTCCTGCAGCCGAGGACGATATACGCGTTCCACCCCTGAAACGGATATGGAACCCGGGCAGGAGCTCGCCTACTACTCGCAGGAACTCTACAGGCGACTCCGCCACTACGCCGAGAAACGGCGCCACGGCTATCGACACCGAGGGACGCTCGAAGAGGCCGCCGAGTCGATCCTCGCGGAGCGAGCCGACCGCGGCTTCGAAGCCGGCGGCCACTTCTACGGCGTCTGGCCGCGCGACCTCTGTTTCGCCGCCCCGGGACTCGCGGCGATGGGGTTCGACGAGACCGTCAGAGAGACCGGCGGCTGGCTCCTCGAGCAGCTCTCGGACGTCTTCTTCACCGACTTCCACGGCGAGTACAACGCCGCGACGCCGGAGGAGGGAGTCGACACGTTCCCGGCACTCGTGATCCTCCTCGCCGAGTCGGGTGGTCTCGAGGGCCCCACTGCCGTCGACGCCGACGCGCTAGCCGACCTCGCCGCGCTCCACCGCCGGAAGTTCTTCGACGAGGTAGACGGGGTCGTGACGGGCGACGGTAGTTCCTGGTGGGATTCGGCGGCCGGCCCCCGCGAAGCGTACAACACCGCCCTGTTGCTCGCCGCGATCGAACGCCTCGAGTCGGCCGGCATCGAGACGACCTACACGGGTCGCTCGGCGACCGTTCGCGACGGGCTGGAGGGGCTGTGGACCGGCAGCTACTTCGCCGAATCGCGCGGCTCTCCGACGCTGGCCTGCGACGCCAACGTCGTTCCGCTGTACTTCGGCCTCGTCGGCGACGAACGCGCCGAGCGGATCGCCGCGTCGCTCGCTCGCCTCGAGACCGACGCCGGGCTCCGCATGCGCGACCGGCCCTTTTCGTACGGCGACGTCCACCCCTTCTTCGTCCTCCACCGGGACTACCACTACCACGTCTGGCCGTGGAACAGCTTCATGTACGCGACCGGACTCCAGCGCTACGGACTCGAGGAACGGGCCAAGCGGGAGGTCGAGCGCGTCGAAGCCGTGTTGCGTCCGTACGGGAACTTCCTCGAGGTGCTCACGGTCGAGGGCGAGCCCTACGTCAAGCGCGGCTACGCCAGCGCGGAGGACTTCACGGTTGCCGCGGCGCTCTGGACGCAGTATCGGGAACGAACGCGTACCGTCGACCGCGTCTGACTGGGAACCGCAGTCCACATGGGCGTCCGGACCGGAGCGGCACCCGTGACAGACGGCCACGAAAACGCCGGCTACCGGCGGCTGTTCGACACCGACCGACTCACGTTCGGGGCGGGATTTCCGCTCACCGGAATCGGCGAGTCGCGACCACCCGTCGACGAGGAGATGGAGCTGGCGGCCCACGCGGAATCGATCGGGTTCGACGCCTTGTGGGCACGCGACGTCCCGCTGTACTGGCCCCGTTTCGGTGACGCGGGACAGACCTTCGACGCGTGGCCGTGGCTCGGCCACGTCGCCGCCCACACCTCGGAGATCGCGCTCGGAACGGCCAGCGTCGTCCTCCCGCTGCGCCATCCTCTCCACGTCGCGAAGAGCGCCGCCTCGATCGACCGACTCTCCAACGGCCGGCTCGTGATGGGCGTCGCGACCGGCGACCGGGATCCCGAGTTCCCGGCGTTCGACGTCGACGCCGAGACGCGCGGCGAGGCGTTCCGCGAACACGTCGACGTCCTTCGAACCGTCTGGCGCGAGGAGTTCCCCGAGATCGACTCCCGGTGGGGCTCGCTCGAGGGCGACCTCGACCTCGTTCCGAAACCGACGACCGAAACGATCCCGCTGCTGCCGACCGGTCACGCCCGCCAGTCGGTCGAGTGGATCGGCGAGCACGGCGACGGCTGGTTCTTCTACCACCTCCCGATGGACACCCTCGAGTCGTACCTCGCCGACTGGCGCGACGCCGGGGGCGACAAGCCGTACGCGATGGCCGTCCGGACGGAACTCGCGGACGAACCCGACGCCGGCCCCGAACCGATCCACCTCGGCTACCGCGCCGGCGGCGAGTGGTTCGCCGAGTACTTCCGAGAGCTCGAGGCGCTGGGCGTCGATCACGTCCTCGTGTCGACGGCCGGTGATGCACCAGAACGCGAACTCACGCAGTTCGCCGAGGACGTGATCGAGCAGGTGTAGGAGGGGAGCCATACTGTTGGCTGTCGGTCAGTACGGTGCTTTCCTGGACTGTCTCGGCGAAACGATGAACAGCGACAGCCGACGGTATCAGTCCTCGTCGAGTGCGTCCGCGAGGTCGTCGGCGACATCCGCGATCGCCTCGAGAGCTCGGTCGACGGTACGGAGCGTCATGAACCCGTGGACCATACTGTCGTAGTTTTCGTAGCGCGTGGGAACACCGTTACGGACGAGCTGTTCGGCGTACATTTTGCCGCCATCACGGAGTGGGTCGAATCCGGCGGTGACGACTGTTGCAGGGGCGACCTCGGAGACGTCGGCGGCGTTCGTCGGGTCGGCGTACGGGTTCCGTTTGTGAATCTCGCTCCTGTAGTAACAGCGGTCGAACCACTCCATATCGGCTTCGCTGAGGACGATACCGGTGTGCTCTCGCACTGACTGCTGGTCCCGCTCGATGCCAACGGCGGGGTACAGGAGCGTCTGGTAGATGATTTCCGGGCCGTCGCGCTCGGCGGCCACGAGGGCGGCGACGGCGGCGAGGTTCCCACCCGCGGAGTCTCCCGCGACCGCGATGTCGCCGGTTCCGTAGACCGCGTCCGGATTCGCAGCCGCCCACTCGACGGCGGCGTACGCGTCCTCGACCGCCGCGGGGAAGGGATGTTCCGGAGCGAGCCGATAGTCGACCGAGAGGACGGCGCAACCGCTCTCCCGCGTGAGGTGCCGGCAGAACCAGTCGTGCGTCTCGATGCTCCCGAGAACGAATCCGCCGCCGTGGAAGAACACGGTCGTCGGGAAGGGTCCGTCCGCGTCCGGGAGATAGAGACGGGCGTCGAGTTCGCCCGCGGGACCCGGAAGCGTTCGGTCGACGGTCGCACCGACACTCGGCGGGTTCCGATTCTGTATCCATATCGCCGGCCGGGTAACGAGGCGGAGGAGCTTCAGCCCACGGCGGCTGTGCGGGAGTGGCAATCGGTTCTGTCGTTCGACCGCCGCCCGCGCCTGCTGGTCGATCTCGTCGGCGTGCATTACCGATCGTTTGGGTAATCGACAGTAAACCGCTTGTGCTCCGAGGTGTGAGACGTCTCTGGGAATACGCTTCGTCGTACACTCGAAAGGATATCGCCCGGAACACTAACGTCCGACCTCATCCCGTGGCGGCGTGCCGCGTCGGTCGGCTAACCCTCGTGCCAGGCGGTGCGCGGTCCATTGACCGCGACTTGCGAGACGGCGTCAGCCGTCGAATGCGTGGCCCAATCGGCCACGTCTTTACCGTGTGGTTCCGTCAGGAACCACGGTCGCAACTGCAACCGCAACCGCAACCGCAAACGACTGTCGCGCGCCCGGGTTCGCCGTGCTGTCATCGCACCCGAGTGGGTAGGCTCGGCCGGGGACTGAAGGCACGCACGAGAGCTAGGGCGGACGGACTCAAAACGCTTTCTCGTTGGCGTTACGGCCAGCAGGCGTCCGGTTCGACCCAATCGCGATCACTCACCCAGTATCGGACTCGAGAAACGCCGTCGCTGACACCTCGTTTTCGCCTTCGCGGTCGTTGCGACTGCTACTGTCACCACCCTGCGCCGACAGCCACGCATCGTACGCTCCGGACTCGAGGACGACGACCGATCCGGTCATCTCCGCGTGCCCGGTCCCGCAGAACTCGGTACACCGGACGTCGTACTCGCCGGGCTCGGACGCGACGGTCCGGACCCGAGTGTACTGACCGGGGATCGCGTCCTGCTTGACGCCGAGTTCGGGGACGAAAAGCGAGTGGACGACGTCGTCGCTGGTCAGCCAGATCGTGACGTTCTCGTCGGCGGGGATCACGATTTCGTTTCGCGTCGTCACCTCGGCGTCGGGGTACGACGCGTTCCAGTCCCACTGGGAGGCCCGAACGTGCACGTCCGTGTCGTCGCCGGCGTCGAGGTTCTCGAAACCGAGACTGTCGGGATCTCCCTCACCGTCGACCTCGACGGACTGGTCGGGAGACACGTACGGATTCGCGAGTACCGAGTAACTGGCGACGCCGACGAACAGTAATACGATTGCGGCCGCGAGCGTCCACGAAATCTCGAGAGTTGGTCCCAGCTCCGAATCCGAACCCGGACCCGGTCTCGGTCTCGATTCTAACTCACCCTCAGTTCGACGCTCGTCTTCACCGGCCGGTGCCGTCCGCTCGTCGGTCTCGCGGAACCTGTAGACGGCGTAGGCGAACACGCCGAGAACGGCCAGTGTGATCGCAATCGCGACAGTGAACAGCTGCGACTCGAGGCCATCGACGAGGGCGCGGTTTTTCGACTGGGCTGCGACCGCGGTGGAGAGCGGGAGGGGACCGATGAGCACCGACAGGGTGAGGGGAGTGAGGCGGCGCATACCTGAGGTTCTCCCGAAGACTGAAATCGTTGTTCCGTGCTCGCGGTGACTGTGTGAGCGCAGCGAAGGTACGGTGAACGCAAACGCGGATCGGGTCGTGACCGCACCCACGTCGTGATCGCGACGCCGACCGCGATCCGCCCCACCGAAACCCGCTCAGATGATCTGATAGCCGCCGTCGACGTACAGCAGGTGTCCGGTAACGTAGGCGGCGTCGTCGGAGGCCAGAAACAGGTACGGGCCGGCGACGTCGTCGGTCGAGCCGAGTCGCCCCATCGGGATATCCGTCTCGATCTCCTGTGCGTCGAGGTCGGGCAAGTCCGCGTCGTCGAGGATGAACCCGTCGCCGACGGTCCGCTCGAAGTCCGGGTTGCCGGAGCCGAACGTGGTTTCGATGATCCCCGGCGTGACGGCGTTGACCCGGATATCGTACCGGGCTAACTCGAGCGCTGCCACGCGCGTGAGCATCATGACCGCGCCCTTCGAGGCGTCGTACATCGTGTGGCCGATCTGGGCGTACTCGGAACTGATCGAGGCCGTGTTGACGATACTCCCCGGCTCCCCGCGATCGAGCATGTCCCTGGCGGCGGCGCGACAGCCGGCGAAGACGCCGCGGACGTTGATCGCGAGCACCTGATCGAACGCGTCGGCGTCGGTCTCGAGTAGCGTTCCGTGGCGGTAGATCGCGGCGTTGTTGACCATCACGTCCACGCCGCCGAACTCTCTGGCGGCCTCGACGACCGCGCCCACGTCCTCGGGATCCGAGACGTCCGTCTCGACGAACGTCGCCCGACCCCCAGCGCCCTCGACGAGTTCGTGGGTCGGTGCGGACTCCTCGTCTTCCTTGGGCTGTTCACGAATGTCCGCGACGATCACCGTCGCACCGGCCTCGCCGAAGCGGCGAGCAACCTCGCGGCCGATGCCCGACGCACCGCCGGTCACGATCACCGTCTCCCCGGCAAAATCGTAGGTCGTCGTTCCCATACGTCGCCTACCTGAACGATTCACTTAGCTGTTCCCTCGAGAGTCGTCTGCGCGACGAATGCGAGTTCCGAGACGCACTCGAGTTCAGTTCGCGAGACCGTCACGACGTCTCGACTCTCGAATCACGGTTCGGGTTCCGAGCGCGGTGTCTCACCCGCGACGTTCCCGTCCGACGGGAGCTGTCACTCGTCGAAGGTCGCCGCGATGAACCCGTCGTCGACGGTGACGATCTCGCCGGTCGTGTACCCGGCGGCGTCGCTCGCGAGGTAGATGACCGCGCCGACCATCTCCTCGGGGCGGCCGAGTCGTCCCTGCGTCGTCCGGTCTTTGATCGTCTCGAAGCGAGGTTCGCCGTCGGTGTAGGTCCCCTGCGTCTGCTCGGTGACGACGAATCCCGGCCGGATCGCGTTGACGCGGATCTCGGGTCCGAGTTCCTCGGCCGCGACGCGGGTGAACGCGTCGATCCCGCCCTTCGCCGTCGAGTACGCCGCGAGGTTCGGAATCGCCGTCTCCGCGGACGCCGACGCGATGTGGACGATCGCGCCCTCGTCCATCTCGCGGGCGAACAGCTGGGTCGCGCGGTAGGCTCCCTTGAGCTGGACGTCGAAGACGTCCTCCCACTGCTCGTCGGTGACTTCGAGGACCGACTCGCGGGCGATGTAACTGGGTGAATAGACCAGTACGTCGATCCCACCGAACTCCTCGAGGACGGCGTCGCGCAGCGCCACGATGTCATCGCGTTCCGTGACGTCGCACGTGATCTCGAGGGTGTCGGCGCCGCGCTCGCGCAGTTCCTCGGCCGTCCGCTCGACGCGGTCGGACGACCGCGAGGTCGCGACCACGTCCGCACCGTCCTCGGCGAAGCCGAGTGCGATCGCGCGTCCGATTCCGCTGGTCGCGCCGACGACGACTGCCGTTTTCCCCGCGACGGTGACCGGGGAATGTGTGTACTCCAGTGGCACACTCGAGACGACGTGAGAGCGGACGATTATCGTTTCCCCTCAAGAGCGGATCGCAGGTCAGGACGTTCGCACCGACGCGAACAGTCCCTCCCCGACCGGAACGACGGTCGTCTCGAATTCGGGATCGTCGCGAACGCGCTCGTAATACTCGGTGACGCCCTCGAGGGTCGATCCAGCGTCCGCGGAGGCATCGCCGGTCAGATACGCGTCCAGATCTCGAGGAGTCATCTCCGTCCCAGAATTGAGCACGTTGTCGGCCACGACGACGCCCCCCGGCGCGATCTTCTCGCGGACGGCTTCGAATCCGTCGACGTAGCGGTGGTTCTCGTGGTCGACGAGAACCAAATCGAACGGGCCGTCGTACCGGTCGATCACGTCGAGGGCGTCCCCCGCTTCGAAGACGGCTCGGTCGGCGTAGCCGCCCCGTTCGAAGTACTCCCGCGCTAGCTCGAGTTCCTCCCTGTCGACTTCGGTGAGGACGATCTGCCCGTCGTCTCCGAGTGCGGGTGCGACCCAGTACGCGGAGTAGCCGTATCCCGATCCGAACTCGAAGACCGATCTGGCGCCCGTGAGTCGTGCACAGAGTCGAAGGAACGACCCCACCTCGTGGCCGATCGTCGGAAAGCCGTCGCGGTCGGCTCGTTCCTCCATCTCTGCGAGGATCGTATCGTCGTTGGGGACGGTCGACGAGAGGATGTGATCGACGGCATCGGTGTGTAGTATCGACATCGTCCTGTGGAGTATTCACACGATACGTCATAGTTCGTTCGCCGATTACTCGCGGTGGCGGCCGAACGCGTCACTCCTCATCGGTGCCGCTCGAGCCTGTGATACGCGCCGGGACTCGTCGTCGGTTAGAACTATCCGTCGTTTTCCTCTCTCGGGATCGTTCCGTTGCACCGGCCGTGCGGCGTAGTGGTACGGATTCGCGATACCGACGATAAATGGGAGAGGAGAATTCGGCGATCGCACTGGAATCCGGCCGTTTCGCCACTCGACGAGACACACGAGACACGTCGCACATATCGTTCACCGTCGAGGCCGGCCCGTCGCACGTCAGTTCTCAGTCAGACGGTGAACCCCGGTCAAGTCGTGCAGATTTGTCGCCGGATGACGCTATGCGCTCGTGTCCCGTAGAGAACGACGTGATCGATTCCATGGCCGAAGTAACACCACCAGAGATGGAGACGACCGCGTCAGCGGACGGGACCGAAATCGCCTTCGAGCGGACGGGGAGCGGGCCACCGCTCGTGCTCGTTCACGGGGGTGCCTGCGATCACCGGTTCTGGGAACTGTCCGGAGTCCGTTCCGCCTTCGCGGAACACTGTACGGTCTACGCGATGGACTGTCGGGGCCTCGGCGAGAGCGGCGATTCCGCCGGGTACGAACTCGAACGGGAGTTCGAAGACGTGGCCGCGGTCGTCGATGCGGTCGACGATCCGGTAACACTCTGTGGGCATTCCTCCGGAGCGCTCCTCTCGCTGGAGGCGGCCCTGCGAACCGACAATCTTCGCGGACTCGTCCTGTACGAACCGCCGATTTCGGTCGGCGATCACGAACTCGTCTCCGACGAGGTGCTCGACGAAATGAAACGGCTGCTGGACGACGGTGAGAACGAGCAGGTACTGGTGTTGTTCCTCGAACAAATCGCGCAGTCCACGCCGGACGAGATCGACGCACAACGCTCGACACCGGACTGGCAGGATCTGGTGGACGCGGCCCACGTGTGGCCTCGCAGCGTGCAAGCGATTGCCGAGTACGAGTTCGATGCTTCCCGGTTCGCAGACGTTACCACGCCGACGGTGCTGTTGTCCGGCAGCGAGAGCCCTCCGTTCTTGAAAGACGCGACAGAACCGATCCACGACGCGCTCCCGAACAGCCGGCTGATTACCTTCGATGGGCACGGACACGAGGCCATGCTCACCGCACCGGACCGCTTCGTCGACGAAGTACTCGCGTTCATCCGCGACGCGAACGAGTGAATCGGCGACCGTGCGACCGGTCCGGTTGCGCTCAGTTTCCGTACTCGTACTCGTACTCGTCTTCCCGGAGCTGGACGTACTTTCCCTTCCGATACTTGTACTTTCGCTTCTTGTACTGGGCGACGATCTTCGTCGCGCCGACGCCCGCCGAGTACTTCTTGCCGAGCAGCGACCCGGACGACTCCGAGCCTGTCATCCCGGATACGATGTCGAACACACGATCCCAGTCGTCTGGCTCGTAGTCGGCGACGATGTCGGCGAAGGCGACGTTCCGCAGGATTTCGTCGCCGATCGCACGCTTCCAAACGTCGTTGTAGTGTTCGATCCCCCCTGTCGCCGCGAGCCGGCCGGCGATCTTGCCCGTGCGGACGGCGACGTGGTAGCCGCCCTCGTGAAAGGCCGAGGTCGTCCCCATCGCGCCGCCGGCGACGGCGATGTTCGCGCCGACCGGCGACTCGATCGGTCGCGTCGAGGAGATCGGGTACGTCTCGGTCCCCTTTGACTTCCCGCGGTCCTCGACGATCGGGAAGTCCGCCTCGACGTCGTACTCGTCGCCGTACTCGTGTTCGAGCAACCGACGGACGTACTCCGAGCCGGACGGGATCCCATCGTCCGTCGGCTTCAGAAGTTTGTAGGATTCGGGGTGGGCGACGTCGTCCATGCTCATCCCGATCGGCATCGTCAGCCCGACGCGGGCGACGGTACCGTCGTTGGGGAACACCCAGGGATAGGCGGTCTCGCCGGGCATGTACCCCCACCAGAACTTGAGGCGGTTCTCCTCGAAGAGCTCCTCGGGGAACTCGCGGTACTCCTGATAGGCGATGTGGTTCGCCGTCGGCGGCGAGAGATAGTCGGAGACGCTCGTCCCGTCGGGAAGGAACTGATCGAGCGCGTTCAGCGTGATCCGCCGCTGGGGGCCGTCGGCGAGGACGACGTAGTCGGCCTCGAGTTCGTCGCCGGATGCGAGCGTCAGCGTGTGCGTCGGCGACGGGCCTGATCCCGAGAGGTCGGTCTCGAGGTTCGAGACGCTGGTTCCCACGCGCAGGTCCGCTCCGGCGTCGGTGGCGCGTTCGTAGAGCCAGTCGTCCATGCGAGCGCGGTGGAAGGTGTAGCCGAACTTCGGATACGAGGCGTCGATCCCCGTGGTCGTCATCTCGACGCTCGTCGAGGGGCCGACGAAGTCGACCGCGTCGAGTTCCTGGAGGACGACCTCGTCCGGAATCTCCTCGTAGTCGAACTCCATAATGTCGATCCAGTAGTCGAGCATTCCCGCGGCGTCGGTCGAATCCGGTCCGAGTCCGTCGCGGTCCTCACGCGGCACACCCTGTTCGAAGAGCACCGTCTCGGCCCCGTGGGCTGCGGCCTGCTCGGCCGCAGAAGCGCCCGCCGGGCCGCCGCCGACGATCGCGACGTCAACGCGTTCTCTACCCATACACCGTGGGGACTCAATGGCCCGTATTAAACTGCCTGATACCTCTCGAGTTCGTGACAGTGTCGGCATCCCTCTCGACCCCCGAGACGTGCGTCGTGGTACCGCGCCGACAAGACGTTTCGAACCGAAATGGATATCGTCGCGCCGCTAGTGAGTACGGTTAGTTTCGAATCGTAATGTCACGCTCCGCCACTTTCCCCCGTGCCGTCGTCCGCTTCCTCTCGAGAGTCCTGCGAAACCCCGTCGAAGGGGTGTTGTGGTACGTGGGTCTGGCCCTCGCTCGAGCGGGGTACGTCGACTCCCATCGAGCGAAGCGGACGACGGAGCTGGCGTGGCCGCGGATCGTCACGGGTCTCGCGCGGACGTCGAACTCGGTCGTGGACCTCGCGATGGTCGGGGCGGTACTGGGGTCGGGTGCGGTCGCGGGGATCGGCCTCGCGACGCCGTTCGCGTTCCTCGCGGGGACGCTCGGCGGCGGCATCGCCGGCGGGACGATCGCGCTCGTCTCCCAGCGCTTCGGCGCCGACCAGCACGGCGAACTCGATCTGGTCGTCAAGCAAAGCGTCTGGCTCACGGTAGCGATCACGCTGCCGCTGACGGTCGTCTTCTTCCTGTTTCCCCACGAACTCGTGGGCCTCATCGCGACCGATCCCGAGATGCACGCCTACGGGGCGACCTACCTGCAGGTGATGAGCGTCGGGACGATCTTCATCGGCCTCAACCTGATCGGCAGTCGCACACTCGTGGGCGTCGACGACTCCTACGCCGCGATGGTCGTCCGCGGCGGCGGTGCCGTGGCCAATATCGCGTTCAACGCGGTGTTCATCTTCGGTTTCGGCTGGGGCGTCGCCGGGGCCGCCCTCGGGTCGGTCCTCGCGAGCGTCCTCGTCACCGGGCTGTTCGTCTACGGCTTCCTCGGGGGCTGGATTCCCTTCGTCGGTCGCTTTCCCGTCACCGTCTCGCTGGCGGGACCGTACGTCGACCGGCGTCTCACGCGGGACATCGTCGACATTTCGACGCCGATCATCTTCACCAACCTCATCTGGTCGACGGCGCAGTTTCCCCTCCTCGCCGTGATCGCCGTCTTCGGCCCCGAAGTCGTCGCCGCGTTCATCGTCGCCCAGCGAATTCGCGGGCTGATGGACACCCCCAACTGGGGGCTCAACCTGGCCTCGAGCAGCCTCGTCGGGCAGGAACTCGGTCGGGGCGACGAGCTGGAGGCGGGCGCCTACGGTGACGACATCCTCCGGATCACCCTCGTGGTCTACCTCGTGATCGCGGCGGTCGTGTTCGCCTTCGCGGAGCCGATCTCCGCGGTGTTCGTCGAGTCGGGCGACTCGCTCGCGCTGACGACGGTCTTCGTGCAGGTGGCGACGGTCAGCGTGATCTTCAACGGGTTAAACGGTGCCGCGTCGGGGCCGCTCAACGCCAGCGGCGACACGCGCTGGCCGCTGTACGGTCGTCTCCTGGGACTGTACGGCTTCGCGCTCCCGGCCGCCTATCTGGGAACGACCGCGGTCGCGATTCCGTTCCTCGGAACGATCCCCGCGCTCGGAATCGCCGGGCTCTACGCCGCGCTCGTGCTCGAGACGGTCGTGCCCGCCGCGGTCGTCTACTACCGGTTCTCGACGGAGCGGTGGAAGGTCGTCAGCCGGTCCTACCGACCGGAAGCGCAGGCGGCCGACTGATCGGGGTGGTGTCGCTCCGTTCTCTTTTCGTGATCCGTCCTACCGCCGGAGCAACAGATAGCCGGCGACACCCGACACCAGAACGATTACGCCGGAGACGACCAGCAGTACTCGATAGCCGCCGCTCGATGTGGCGAAACCGGCCTCCGCGATAAACGTGAACGCGACCGGTCCGAGCGTCTGCCCGAGTCGGAGCATGCTGGTCCGCATCCCCATCATCCCCGCGCGAAGCTCGCTCGAGACGAGCGTCACCACGGTGGTATCGATCGACGGCATCACGATCCCGAAGCCGACGCCGAACGCGAGCAGCGCCACGCCGACGAACACCGGCGAGGGGGCCAGCCAGACGCCGAGCAGACTGGTCCCGTAGGCGACGAAGCCGAGCGCGACCAGCTCGGGCGCGGTCCGCCACTGGGAGATCCGGCCGTACTGGGAGGAGACGGTCGCGCTGGCGACCGAGACCATCGCCAAGGTCAGGCCGATCTGACTCGAGGAGAGGTCGAACTCGTCGCTCAAGAGCAACGGGAGGGCGGTCTGGACGGCTCCGTAGAAGACGAAGAAGACGACGAAGATCGCACCGAAGATCGCGATCGCCTCGGGGAGGACGGCGACGTCGCGCAGTCGCCCGAGGTAGACGCCCACGCTCGAGGGCTGGTCGGCCGCCGGCTCCTCGAGTGCGACGGCGGCGACGATACCGACGAGGATGCCGATCCCGAAGAAGAGAAACGGGGCGCTCCAGCGAATGCCGCCGAGCGCGCCGCCGACGAGCGGGTACAGCGCCGCACCGGTCCCGAGCATACTTCCGTTGAAACCCATCACCGCGTTGCGCTGGGCACCGTCGTAGAAGTCGCCGATCAGCGTCACCGCGAGCGTGACGAGGGCGCTAGCGCCGATCCCCTGGAGAAAGCGCAGCGCGAGCACTTCCGCGAAACTGCTCGCGAAGGCGATCCCCGCGCCGCCGATCCCGAAGATAAACAATAGTGGGATGATGACCCGACGGCGGCCGATCCGGTCGGCGAGCAGTCCGATAAAGGGCGTTAGAAAGACGCCCGGCAGCGTGTAGACGGTGATCACGAGCCCGACCTGCGCGTCCGTGATCTCGAACGCCGCCCGCAGCTCCGGCAGGACGGGGCTGATCAACGAGACGCCCATGACGCCCATCAGCGAACTCGAGAGAATGACGTACAGCGCGCTCGAGTGCCAGGGGATCGATCCGGATCCGCCGTCTGACTCGGCTTCGTCCTCGTCGATACTCATTTCGAAACGTAGGAACGGTTCCACGTGGGAGCCGGAATACGTTTTCGTAGCGGACAGGTGGACCAGTGAGCGACCGACCACAGCCTCCTCTGAGCCGGGCCAGGTCGGGCCAGGTCAGGTCAGGTCAGGTCGAATCACTCCTCCGGAACTGGTTCGACACCCTCGAATTCGAACTGGGCGCCGCCGGTCTCGCTTTCGGTCACCCTGACCGACCAGCCGTGTGCCCGTGCGATCTCGGCAACGATACTGAGGCCGAATCCGGTCCCGTCGTCCTCGGTCGTGTAGCCCGCCTCGAAGATCTGCTCGCGCCGATCGGGTGGGATCCCGGGACCGGTATCAGCGACGGACAGTGTCAGCCCTGGTGTCCCCTCGTCCCGATCGATACCGACCGCGACGACGAGCCCCGACTCGACCGCAACCGTTTCCGAGTCCGTACGGTCGTCCTCAAAACGGACTGCGTTCTGACGGGTCGTGGAACCGTGCTCGACGCTGTCGTCAGGAGGTTCCGACTGACTGCCCGTGGAACCGTGTTCCACGGCGTTCCGAAAGAGGTTCTCGAGCAAGCGTTGCAGACGGTCGGGATCCGCACGGATCGACGCACTCGAGTGAACGTCGAGGGTCGCGTCGTCCGTCGCGACGCCGTTCCAGGCTCGCTCGGCGAGCGCCTCGAGGTCGACCGGCTCGGGATCGGTGACGTCGGCTCCCTCCCGGGCGATCGTGAGGACGTCGTCGATGATCGTCTGCATACGGTCGTGTGCCTGTGCGACCTCCTCGAGGTGGTCGTCGGCGTCGTCCGTCTCGCGAGCGAGTTCTAGGTAGCCGTTGGCGACGGTCAGAGGATTGCGCAGATCGTGGGAAACGAGGCTGGCGAACTGATCGAGGCGCTCGTTCTGGCGCTCGAGTCGGTCTTCGCGGCGTTTTCGCTCGGTAACGTCGTGAACGATCGCTAGCCAGCCGACGTGGTGGCT
The DNA here is from genome assembly GCF_017357405.1 of Halomontanus rarus. Classification (GTDB taxonomy): domain Archaea; phylum Halobacteriota; class Halobacteria; order Halobacteriales; family Natrialbaceae; genus Halomontanus; species Halomontanus rarus. The sequence goes on from NZ_CP071597.1 coordinate 279,454, forward strand.
GCGACCGTCGTCGATCGGGGTCGCCGTCACCTGCAGGTGACTCGTTCCGATCGAAACCTCGAACGTCGTCTCTTCGCGACTGGCTATAATGGCGTCGTACCGCTGTTGCAGGTCCGCGTCTCCGAGCAGTGACCTGAAGTTTCGACCGATGTAGTTCTGATCGCCGGCATCGACAGTGCGCAGAATCCGCCGACCTTCGGGGTTGACGTCGATGAGCCGATCGGCCCTGTCGATGACGAAGACGCCGTCGTTGACGGTTTCTAGGACTCGATCGCGTGCGATCGGAACGAGATCGATCAGCCGGTAGCGGACGATCGCGACCGTAAACAGGCCGCTCGCGATCGGAATGACGATCGGCACCGGATCGAAGTCGACGATACCGAAAACCACCGGGAGCGCTCCGACGACCGGGAGCAACGACCCACCGATAACGGCCAGACTCTGACCACGGTATAGCGAGGGGGTGCGGTAGTACATATCGACGAACATGAGGACGGACGCGGCGGTCAGTGAATAGGCGGCGACCAGATGGGGCACGACCGCGATGCCGTACTCGGGGACGATGCCGATCACCGTCGTGGGATCCGACTCGACGGTCTCGAAGAAGTACCCGCCGGGATTGACGAACACGAACAAGAAGAGGTAGATCGGATACATCGACAACGCGAGGTAGGTCGTCGAACCGAGATACTGTTCCCGTCTCGTGTACTGGAGCGCGAAGACGAACAACGCCACGGAACCGAACGCGATGCCGAGGAACAAGATCCGAAGGAGGGCGAGAGAGACTGCGGGGTCGTCGATCGTGATATTGGCGAGTTGGGTCCCAGACCAGATGACGCCAGTAAATACGTAGAAAAGCAACACGGCGGCTCCCGTTTTCGTCCGATGCAGCCACAGGATCCCACAGAGGGCGATCGACGTGACGATCGACACGGTGTACGCGACCTGAAGCGTCGACTGTTCGAGTCCTACTGAAAACTGCTCGGGTAGGTTCGGTATAAAAGCCTACGGCCGTTCTGCCCGAGAGCGAACGCCCATGAGTTCGCTTTGGAGATCGCTCCCTCGATAGACGGATGATACCCGGTAGAGTGACCGCCGTGTGCTTGGCACTCTTTCCATCACAGACACTCCGAAACGGGACGAGTGAGTTCGATGTGGTGTCGGGTCGGGTGTCAGTTCGATATCGGGGCGGGCGAGACCACCTTCGCGGTAAGCCACGAGAAGGCAGTCCGTCCAGTTCGTGAAAGAACGACATACAGTGTGATCCATCGTTTGTTTTTACTGTGGTTTCTGGGCGACGCCCACTGCCGAATGCCCAGCTTTCATGGGTGCACTCCGCGAGGATTGGGATATGACCGCCGACGAGATCCTGGTTCTCAGGAAAGGAACCCACGGGATTCCGGTCGAACAGTACGCCGCGGCCATCCGCGAACGGCTCCCCGACCACACCGTCACGCTCGCGCGGACCCCCGCCGAGGAGCGCGAGCTAATCGGCGACCACTCGTTCGTCACCGGCATGGTCCTCGAGGAGGAGTTGCTTGAGGCCGCGGACGAACTCGATGTCTTCGCGTGTGCGTACGCGGGAACCGGTCACCTGCCCCTCGACCGGCTTCGCGAGCGCGGGGTCGCGGTCACCAACGCCTCGGGCGTCCACGGGCCGAACATCGGCGAACACGTGCTGGGAGCGATCCTCTCCTTCACCCGGCGGTTCCACGTCGGTGCGCGCCGGCAACGACGGCGAGAGTGGCGCCACTACCAGGCCCACGAGTTGCAGGGCTCGACTGTGACCGTCGTCGGCATGGGCGCGATCGGACGAGCTGTCGTCGACCGCCTCGAGCCCTTCGGCGTCGAGACGATCGGCGTCCGCTACAGCCCCGAGAAGGGCGGGCCGACCGACGAGGTGTACGGGTTCGACGAGGAGGGCGTCCACGAGGCGCTGGCGCGGACGGACTACCTCGTGCTCGCCTGCCCGCTGACCGACGAGACGCGCGGGTTGATCGACGAGGACGCGTTCGTCACGATTCGCCCGGACGCGGTCCTCGTCAACGTCGCCCGCGGCCCCGTCGTCGACACCGACGCGCTCGTCGGTGCGCTTCGCTCGAACTGGATCCGCGGGGCCTCGCTGGACGTCACCGATCCGGAACCGCTCCCGCCGGAGCACCCGCTGTGGACGTTCGAGAACGTCCAGATCACGCCCCACAACGCCGGGCACACGCCGCAGTACTACGACCGACTGGCCGACATCGTCGCGCGAAACGCCGAGCGCGTCCGGGAGACCGGGTCGACCGACGACCTCGAGAATCGGGTACACCCGTGAGGTCCCGCCCCGGCGTCTCGCTCTAAAGTGCCGCTGGATCGGTCTCCGAATCGTCGTAGGGGACAACATTCACCCCGTTGGGGTCCGAATACCGAGAGAGGAGAGAAGAGACTCATGCACGCACGCTCACACACGTCGGGACGCGGAACCCGAGGAGACGCGTCCGAACCTCGAGGCCGGACCACCGTTCACATCCGTACGACCCGGGCCGACGGGAGACCGGCGGTGGACCGATGACGCTGACCTTCGACGGGACGATCGTCGTCCCCGTCGGCGACCCGGACGACGGCGAGAAAACGGCGGCGGCGCTCGCACCGCGGATGGAACCCGGCAGCCGTGCGGTGGTCGTGTACGTCATCGAGAAAGCCGGTGGCGCGCCGGATAAGACATCGGTCGAACAGAGCGAGTTGTACGCCGAGGACGTATTCGCGGCGGCACGCGGACCGCTCGAAGGGAGTTCGGCGGCGGTCGAAACCGACGCCCGGTACGGAACGGACGTCGTCGAGACGATCTTCGACGCCGCCGAGGACCGTGAGGCGGATTGCGTCGTGTTCGTCCCGAGAGAGTCGAACCGACTGGTCGAGTTGCTCACCGGAGACGCCTCACGAAAACTCGTCAAAGAGGGTTCGGTGCCGGTCGTGAGTCTGCCCCAGAACGGAAGTCGGGAGTGAGCCGATTCTCCGTTGTCCCGACGGGCAACCCCCGAGCGATAGACGACCTGTACTCGTCAAAACGGAGCCGAAACGATCCCGACTCGAGCGGCGTAGGCGGAACGGAACTCCCGTTTTCGAGAGAAGGCGGATTCTGATCGCAGTCTAGAGGTAGCCGTTCTCGAGCAGCAACTCGCCGTTCAGCACGCTGGCACCCGCAGCGCCGCGGATCGTGTTGTGGGCGAGGCAGTTGTACTGCAGTCCGAAGGTCGATTCGCGCAGGCCGCCGGCGGCGATGGCCATCCCGTCGCCCAGGTTCCGGTCGAGACGGGGCTGGGGGCGACTGGGGTCCTCGAAGACGTGGATCAGCGGATCCGGCGAGGACGGGAGGTCGAGCGGTGAGAACTCGCGCATTGCATCCGCGGCGTCCTCGGGTGTGAGTTCCTCCTCGGCTTCGACCCACACGTTCTCGAGGTGGCCGTCCAGCGTCGGAATCCGGTTACAGGAGGCCGCGACCTCGACGCCGTCGTGGGTGAGTTCTGCGCCGTCGAAGGTGCCCAGCAGCTTTCGGGACTCGGTCTCGAGTTTCTCTTCCTCGCTGCCGATGTGGGGGATGGCGTTGTCGATGATCTCCATCGAGGTGACGCCGTCGTAGCCCGCCCCGGAGACGGCCTGCAGAGTGGAGACGTGAACTTTCTCGAGCGTGAAATCGGCCGCGGCGAGGGCCGCGAGGGTGGGGACGAAGGTGATCGTCGAGCAGTTCGGGTTCTTCACGAGCGCGCCATCCCAGCCGCGTTCGTCGCGCTGGACCTCGAGCAAGTCGAGGTGTTCGGCGTTGACCTCGGGGATGACGAGGGGGACGTCCGCGGCCATCCGCGAGTTCGAGGAGTTCGAGGAGACCACGTAGCCGGCCTCGCAGAACGGCGGTTCGACCTCCGCGCCGACGCTCGAGGGAAGCGAGGAGAAGAGCAAGTCGACGTCGTCCGGGACGGCGTCGGGGGTCGTCGCGTGGACGGTCATCTCGGCGATTTCCGTCGGGATCGGCGTGTCGACGCGCCACTTGGCGACGTCGCGGTAGACGTGGCCGGCGCTGGAATCGCTCGCGGTGAGCGCGGCGATTTCGAAGTCCGGGTGTGGCTCGAGGAGTTGAATCAGTCGCTGTCCGACGGCGCCGGTCGCACCGAGTACGCCAACTCGTACTGTCATTGTCGGGCATGGGAAGTCAGACCGCAAAATCGTTTGGATTTGCTTTCGGCGGTATTCTGCCTTATCGAATGTGTGTGATTCGGGACGGTCGGCGCATTCAGTGTGTTCAGCCCATTGGTCGTGTTCGGTGTCGCTGGACGACGACCTACCAGCGATGGTGGACGTGCTCGCGAACGAATTCGTCGTAGACCGCCTCGACGTCGTCGCGTTCGCCCTCGCTCAGCTCGCGCAGACCGGCCGCCGCGACGTTCTGCTCGATGTGGTCGGGGCTCGTCGATCCCGGAATGACCGTCGAGACCGCGTCGTGGTCGAGGATCCATCGGAGCGTGAACTGGGCCATCGTCCACTCCTCGGGAACCGTCGGTCGGAGCGCGTCGACGGCCTCGAGGCCGACCTCGTAGGGAACCCCGGCGAACGTCTCGCCGACGTCGAACGCGTCGCCGTCGCGGTTGTAGTTTCGGTGGTCGTCCTCGGGGAACTCGGTGTCCTCGTCGAGCTTTCCGGTCAGGAGTCCCGACGCGAGGGGTACGCGCACGATGACGCCGACGTCGCGGCGCTCGGCCTCGCGGAAGAACAGTTCCGTCGGCCGCTGGCGGAACGGGTTGACGATGATCTGGACCGTCTCGACGCCGGGATACTCGATCGCCTTCAGCCCCTCCTCGGCGCGCTCGACGCTGACGCCGTAGTGGGCGAGCTTTCCGTCCTCGACCAGCGCCTCGAGGGCCTCGAACGTCTCGGGCTGATAGTAGGTGTCCGTCGGCGGGCAGTGCAGTTGCAGGAGGTCGAGCGTCTCCGTCTCGAGGTTCTCGCGGCTTCGATCGACGAATCGCTCGAGGTTCTCGCGTGTGTAGCGGTCGGCCGCGTGCGGGTCGAGTCGGCGGCCGGCTTTGGTCGCGACGACGGGATCCGCGTCGTGGTCGTCGAGTACCTCCGCGATGAGGCGTTCGCTCCGACCGTCGCCGTAGACGTCCGCGGTGTCGAGGAAGTCGATCCCTTCGTCCAGCGCGGCGCGGACGGCGTCGCGGCCCTCCTCCTCGGACACTTCGCCCCAGTCGGAGCCGATGTTCCAGGTTCCGAGGCCGATTTCCGTGACGTTCCAGCCGGTCGTTCCGAGCGCTCGTCGGTCCATACTCGACCCTCGTGGTGCATCCCCGTATTCGTTCAGGTCCCACACAGCATTGCCGGTGAACGGGGACTCGAGCGGACGCCGTCGAACCGATTCGACTCGATACAACACACGTAGTATTAGAAATACATAAGGTTTTTATCGCTGTTATGATGATCGGGTAACGTATGAACCCGCCCTCCAGGCGACAGTTCGTCGCAGGCAGTGTCGTAACGATTACGTCGATCGCCGGCTGTCTCGCGAGCGGTTCGGAGTCCGACCCGAACGGGGAATCGGCACCCGAGAACGACACGGAGACGGAGACGGAGACGGAAACGGAGTCGGACGAAGCGGCGACGAACGACGACCTCCCGACCGAGGTCGAACGCGTCCTCGAGGTCATCCCGCCGGCGTCGGACGTCGACGCGGGTTACGAAGGATTCGTGTTCACACCCCTCTCGGACGACGACGGTGACGATACCGAAACCGAACACGGAGTCCAAGCCGAACAGGTACTCCGGCAACTCCGCGATGGCAGCGTCGACCCCGAGGAGGTCACGACGACCGTGACGGTCATTCCGGACGGGAACCAGTACGGCATCGGTGCGGCTGTCGGGTCGTTCGACCGGGTCGACCTCGGGGCCGCAGTCGAGGAAGACGGCGACTGGCACATCGGTGACGACGGTGACCGGACGTTCGCGAGCGAGGACGGCCGGGTCCTCTTCGCTGGCGGTGACGACGACGTTCGATCGTCGATCGTCGAGACGGGCGTCGACGCCGCCCAGGGCGAGACGGAGAGCGTTCTCGCAGCCGATCCGGTCGTCGAGACGTTCACACGCCTGGACACCTCGAGACCGATCTACTTCGTTACCGCCGTCGACGAGAACTTTTCGCCCCTCGAGGACGGCACGCTGCGAGCGATCAGCGCCGGATTCGGGGCCGGCCCCAGGAGCATGGATATGGAGGGGACTGCCGAGAACGAGTACCTGCTGTTCCCCGCGACCGACGCGGAACTGGACGACGAGGCCATCAGGGCGATCCTGGACGTGATCGAATACGGCGAGATCGTCGAGCGAGACGTCGACCGGGAGGAGGACGTCGTCTACGTCGAGACCCTCGTCGAAGCGCCGCCGGAGTGGGATTCGGATGCCTCCCCCGACGCGACCGTCCACGTCGATATCGACCGGGGCGTCGTCACGTTCGAGCACACCGACGGCGAGTCGATCGACAGCGCACACCTCGAGTTGTACCACGACGGCGAACTCGCGGCCGTGCAACCGTCCGACGAGTACGAGACGTTCGACGTCGGTGACACCGTCCGCATCGACACCGGCCCGCTGGCGCATCTCGAGTTGCGCTGGGTCGACGAGGAGGCGAACGTCTACGACGACTACGCGTCCGTTCTCGTCGGCGAGGATTCCTTCGAGACGGCGTCCGATCTCGACGAGGGGACCGCCCAGTTCACGTACACCGGCGAACTCGAGGCCGATCCCGAGTTACTCGCGGTGACCCGCCGACGGGAGGACGGGACGGCCGACTCGGACGGGATCGAACAGTTTTCCGACGCGTTCGACGTGCTCACCGCCGGCGATAGCGTTACCGTCGAGGACGTCGAGATCGGTGATCGTGTCTCGCTCGAACTCGACGTCAATACCGGTCGGAACGGGATTCGGCCGAGACTCGCGACCGTCCGCGCGTCCCCACCGCGAGTCGCTATTCACAGCCACCCGGACGACGGACTGATCGGATTCTACTACGGCGAGGAGGAGCGCGACGCCGACGAGTTCCGCATTCTGGTCGACGGCGAGCCCGCGGCGTTCCAGTTCGACGATGACCACGAGACGCTCACGCCCCGCACCGAGATCGAACTCGGCGAAGTCCCGCTCGGGTCTCGAGTGACCGTCGAGTGGCTCGAACCCGACGAACCGATCGAGCTCGAGACCCACCTCGTCCGGCCGCGGGTCGATCTCCGAATGGCGTACGACGACGCCGACGGAACCGTGACCGTCGAACACCGTGACGGCGATGCGGTCGATGCGGACGACCTCGAGTTGCGAATCGACGGCGAACCGGCAGCCGTCCAGCCGGCCGACGAGTACGACACGTTCGAGTCGACGGACGCACTCACCGTCGACGTCGAACCGTTCAGGAGCGTCGGACTCGTCTGGATCGGAGCCGACAGCGGCGAGGACGATAGCGAACACGAACGCGAACGCGAGTACACTCTCGGTCGAACCGTAACCGGCGAGGACGCCATCGAGGGGAGCTACGACGTCGATAGCGAGGAAGTCGAACTCGTGTACGTCGGTGCTCGCGAGGCCGACCCCAGCCGCATCGGCGTCGTTCACCGGGGCGACCGCACCTCTGGAGAACCGGAGCCGCTCTTCGAAGACGCGTACGAGACGCTGACCGACGGCGACAGCGTCGTCGTCGAGAACGTCGGCGTCGAGGACCGAGTGACCGTGCTGCTCACACTGGACGTGAGTGCAGGGTCGGCGAACGATCGCCCCGTGACCCGCATCCACCGGCCGATATTCCGACTCGTTCCCGAACCCAGACACGCGTTCACCTTCGACCACCGCGAGAACGAACTCGTCGCCACCTATCGTCAGGACCTCGAACGCGACGCCGACGAGTTCCGAATCCTCGCCGACGGCGAGGAGACGGCCGTCCAGCCCGCCGACGAACACGAGACGCTCGAGGCTGACGACGAAGTCGCTCTCGGGTCGATCCCCGCCGGAACCGAACTCGTCGTCGAGTGGGTCGCCCCGGACGAACCGACCGAGGTGTCCGACCACGTCGTCGCCCCGAACGCAACCTTCGACGTGGCGTACGACGCCGACGCGGGGTCGGTGACCCTCGAGCACACGGGCGGTGACGAGTTCGACGCCGACGACCTCAGCGTGATGGTCGAGCCGTCGATCGACGAGCCGACCGGCTGGGACGGCCACGAGACGATCACCGAAGGCGATACGACGACCATCGACACAGACGAGGACGAAGCGCCACGCGCCGTCTACGTGATCTATCGGGAACGAGAACTCGTCTACGACGAACGACTCGACGGCTGAGAATCGGACTGTGTCTGGCTCTGGGCTTGGCTCACTCTCGTATTCCACTCCGGTAATCGACGGAGACGGTGAGTTCGTTTCACTATCGTTTGCGTTCAGGACTTGATACTCGAGACTCGAGTCTCGAGATCCGAGAGATACTGCGACGAAAGAACCAGTCTACGCCGGAACCTGCGCGCCCTTCTTTCGCGTGACGTAGCCTGCGATGCGGTTTCGAACGCCCTTGGACTCGATGTTGGTCAACTGCGTGACGCTGTCTTTGTTCTGTTCGAAATCTGTCGTGAACGCTTCTGGGTACTGCTCCAGAAGGAGGTTCCCGGTCTTCTTGACGTAGGCGGGTTTGATTGCCATGTGGGCAAGTTGCCCGAGCGAACCCTAAAGTGATTCGTTCTCGCTCGAGTCCTGACCGTCCCACGCCGAGTAGGCTCGGACCCGTTCGATAGCCTCGCGCTCGCGCCGACTCCCGGCCCGTTCGACCACCGACTCGCAGTACTCGAGGCGCTCGAGCAACGTCTCGTCGTCGTAGCCCGCCACACCCAGTCGAGAGGCGGCGACGGTCGCGTCCACGACGGCGCCGAACCCGCGAGAGATCGTCGGCACCCGTCGCTCGAGGACGCGACTTTCGAGCGGTGTGAGTTCCCAGCGTTCCCACTCGGTACCGTTCTCCGTGCCAGAATCCACCGACTCGACCGAGACGCGGACCCAGGCGGCGGCCGACTCGAGGATCGCGTGCTCGTCGAGTTCGAAAATCGAGAGCGCGGCGTCGACAAAGTCGAGCGGATCGACGGTGAACTGGACGTATCCCTCACCGGTGCGGTGAAAGTTCCGACGCGTTCGGGTGTTTCCCCACGTCGTCGCCGTGATCGGGTTCGGTTTCCTCCCGTCCTCGTCGTCGCCGTCGTCACCCGCAAAGAGCCCGAGCGCCGCCGCGTTCCAGCGATCGTTCGGTCCGAGCGTCGTCACGACGGTTTCCGTGACACCCTCGAGTGCGACGGGCCACGCGCCGTCTTCGCCGCTGGCTCCATCTACTGGGGTGGACGGCCCCCCAGTCATAGCTCGACGACGTCCCGCTCGAGGGCGATGAACAATCCTGCGGCCGTTACGTCCGCGGTCGTCCCCGGATTCACGCCGCGGTCGACGAGTTCGTTCGCGAACTCCTCGATCGCTTCTCGGTCGGTCTCGAACGCCGCTCGGTCGCGAAGGTCGGCGGCCCGTTCGGTCACCTCTTTCGCGACGGTTTCGCCGTGGCGCTTGACGACGAGCGTATCGGGGCGCTCGGCGAGCAGTTCGAGGAACGTCTCGGCCGCCCGACCGGGCAGCGGCCCCTCACCGGTCGCGATCGACTCGGCGGCCCGAAACGATCGCTCGAATCCGCGAATCCACTCGCGGGCGACGTCGTCGCCGGGGACGCTGCCGTCCATCACGTCGTACAGGGTTACGCCCCGCTCTTCGAGCGTCGGAATCGCGTCCGCCCCGCGGCGCACGTCCAGCGCCTCGAGGTCGTCGGGCGGGTCGTCGACGAAGACGTCGACGTGGTCGAACGCGCGATAGAAGGCGGCGGCGTCGGCGACCGTGGTCTCCTCGACGACGCCCTCGACGACCGGTTGAGAGAGGTCCTCCCGGGCGGCGCGGACGAGCGGAACCAAGAGTAGCAACGCACCGAACTGCGTGTTGCCGCCGCGTTGGGCGGCCATCCCGCTCACGGCCCGTTCGAACGCTGCGCCGACCGCGCCGCCGTGGCCGGCCATTCGGAGCCCGTCTTGGGCCCCGACGGCACCCGCGAGAAAGTGCTCGAATCGGAGGTCCTCGAGATCTCGATGGCGATCGACGTTACCCGGTTTGGGCGTGCCACAGACTTCGAGCAAGAGTGCGAGTTCGGCGTTCTGGGCGGGAGTGCGCATGTGTGTGTTTCGATTCGCGGGTTTCGGTGAGGAGAGTTACGGTTACGGTCTCGTCGATTCGACGCCGGTCTGAGAATCCGAACCGGAATCGGCGTCGATATCGAACTCCCGATCCACCGCGGCCCGAACGCGCTCGAGGACGTCGGGGTCGTCGCTCGGCCGGCCGACGCTGACGGCGTCGGCACCGTGTGCGCGGTACTCGCGAACGGTCTCGGCGTCGCGGACGCCGTTGTTGGCGATCACGAACAGGTCGGTCACCGCGACCACGTCGGCGATCACGCCTTCGGAGTCCATCGCGTCGACGTGGACGTAGTGTGCACCGGCGTCCTCGAGCGCCCGGGCGAGATCCGGGAGGTCGACGCCCGGGACCTCCGCACGGACCTTGACGCCCACCGTCGCGCCGGTCTCGGTCGCCGCCTCGACGTACTCGCACAGACGCGGCTCATCTTGCAGCAGCGTCTCGCCGCAGCCGGCCGCACAGAGTTCCGCCTGCCGACAGTGGGCGTTGATCTCGAGGAACGCCTCGCGGTCGCGACAGACAGCCGCTGCCTCGGCGATCGGGTCGACCGTCGCCGAGCGAACGTTGAACCCGGCGGTGAGCGGGGCGTCCTCGAGCGCCGCGAGTTGGCGGTCGATAAACGCGAGCGGATCGTCCGGGAGGAACTCGGTTCGCTCCCGCTCGACGAGTTTGCGGGCGGCCTCGCGGGATCGGGAATCGAGCGCGATTCCGCCGAGCACTGCGGCGCCGGCGTAGTCGCTCCCGGCGCGGGCCCACTCGGCGTCGGACTCGCCGCTGAGACTCGAGAGCGCGAGCCGCGGCGTGAACGCGAGTTCGGTCACGCTCAGGAGACCCGATCGATAGCGTTGGCGACCGTCTGTACGATTCGGCTCGCGTCAGCTCGGCTGTCGATCGTGATATCCGTTCGGAGGGTCGGACGGGAGAACTCCGTGCCGTCGCGCTCGTCGATGACGAACGCGTCCGCGAACGGGTAGGCCGTCGCCAGCCCCGACGTGTTCGGCTCCGCGCCGACCGCTTCCATGAGTTTCCCGGCGGGTCCCGAGAACGCGTCGTCACCGAGAAACGGTGAGACCGCGACGACGGTCGTCTCCTGGAGCGCTCTGGCGACCCCGGGGAGCGCGAGCATCGGCCCGATGCTCGTCACCGGGTTCGACGGTCCGATCACGACTACGTCCTCGAGCGCCTCGAGGACGCCCGGTGCGGGTTCGGCGTGCGAGGAGCCGCGAAACTCCACGTTCTCGACGTCCGGTTCCCCGTTGTGTCCGACCCAGAACTCCTGGAAGTGCATCATCCCCTGGTCGGTGTGGACGAGGCTGGCGACCGGATCGTCGCTCATCGGCAGGAGGTCGATCGTGAGGCCGAATCCCTCGGCCAGTCGGGCGGTCGCCTCCGAGAGGGTGTGTCCCTGATCGAGCAGGCTCGTTCGAGTGATGTGGAGCGCGCGATCGCGGTCGCCGATCGTCATGAACTCCGCGACGCCCGAGAAGCGCCGCCAGCGAGCGATTTCTCGGCCCTCCGTCTGTCTCTCCTCTGAGAGGTATTGCGGACCGTCCGGGAGATCCGCGGCCGACGCGATGTCGTTCAACGCCGCGTGCGTCCGGTGCGTATCGTCTCGGATTCCCCACCATCGCGTTCGGTCGAGTACGCCACCCCCCTGAAAGATGAGCGTGTCGACGTCCGGCGACACGAGGAGCCCGCCGATCTCCACGTCGTCACCGGTGTTCGCGACGACCGTGGTCTCCTCCGGTGAAAACGCCGCGGCGGCACCGTCCAGTAACTTCGGCGTCCCGGTGCCCCCGGAGAGAAACGTAACCATACGAGCACCTACCGGCGGGGACACTTAATTACTTGCGGCCACCGTTCCGATCGATTTCTCCGCTCGCGAGGCGAAACCGTCCGTCGAGATCGATCACCGCGCTTCGAGCGCCCGCTCGTCGCCGATCCAGTCGGCGAAACTTCCCTCGAGTAACGTCTCGCGCTGGCGGTCGACGTAGCCCCGTTGCATCGCCGTGATCGCCTCGGCCAGGCTCGCGCCGTCTTCGAGTCGGCGTTCGACCTCTCGGAACTTCCACGCTGCGGGGGTGACGCCCTGTCTGACCCGACGCCGGAGCGGGTAGAGGTACTTCGCGGCGTCCTCGTCGGTCAGGCCGCGGTTGGTCAACCCGTCTTCAGCGTGGGCCAACAGGTCCTGGTAGATCGCCTCGGCGTCGGCGGTCTCGTGCCCGTCGTTCGTGATCCAGGTCAGATCCGCCGAGAGACCGTCGCGCATCGCCGCGTAGAAGTTCTCCCGGGTGAGCTCCCAGTCCAGTTCCGCCACCGGGTGCTCGAGGCGAGTCATGCTTTCGAGGAGGCCAGCGAAGGCGGCTTGAAACGCGATCGAGTCCCGGACCGTCGGCTGGGCGGGGATAGGACGGAACTCGATTCTGGCGTTTGCCGCGGATCGAGTCGGCCCGCCGAAGACCGGGCGGACCCAGCGCCAGTAGGTCCCGTGTTTGCGCCGGAAGTGAGCGAACTGATCGTCGAATCGGCCACCGGAGTCGACCGGCATCGGGACGAACGTGTCGTCGTCGACGATCCGATCGACCGCCTGTTCGACCGTCTCGAGGTCCCGCGGGAAGCGGACTTTGCCGACGCCGGCACCGGGCGGGTTGAGGACGGTCTCGAAGACGCTGATTCGGTGTTCCATCCACGCGTCGCGGAGGACGTCCTCAGCGGTCGCGTCCTCGTCGTAGAGGTCGGGCGGGAAAAACGGCGTGTTGACGCCGAGGGCGAGCAGCGGGCCGGCGATCCGCAGCGCGTAGTTGAAGTACTCGGGGAGGTCTCGCGCGTGGGCGACCTGATAGTGGGGCTGGATCGACGTGATGAGGCTCTCCGGCATGACGGTGTCGGCCGAGAGCGAGACGTTCGGTGCGACGATCCGCATCCCCGCCGACTCGGCCCGGTCGGTGTTCGCCATCGCGTGATAGCGCGCCGACGAACTCATGTTCGTCGCGACGCGGATGGGGTGGGTATCCGCGTCGGTATCGTCGTTACCGTCCCCGTCTCCCGCCGCCGCGACCGACCGCTCGACGCTGTCGGTGACGTACTGACTCGCGCTCTCTCCCTCGGGCGGGATCGTCCAGAGGCCGTCGCTCACCAGACGCATGCGTTCCGTTCGAGTCACGTCGAGGGCGGTCTGTAGCCGCGCTTTGACCTCCGACTCCTGGGCGGCCAGTCCGTAGGCGTTCAACGGCTGGGGACTGGTCGTCATCTCGGCGTTGTGAAGCCCCAGTTCCTTCTCGAAACCGATGAGTTCGAGCAGCCGCCGCGGGACACGACGCAGGGCACACCCGTCGGCGTCGACCGCGTAGAACTCGTACTCGAGGCCGACGATCGCCTGTGGGTTGTCGAACACGCCGTTTCCGAGACCCTCTTTGATCACCTCGGCGTCCGCCGCGACGCGGTGTTGGAACTCCTCGGCGTCGACTGCGAGGACGTCTTCGACCTGCGCTGCCAGTTCCTCCTCTGCCATGCTCGCCAGTGCTCTCCCGACGGACTTGAATGCACGTCTCTCGTGACGAGGATCGCTGGGCCGATCGTCCGCTCGTCACCGTATCGGTCGCCACTCGAGGGGGATACTGCACGTGGAGGGAAACGCCGACAGGGAACTGAAGGGCTCGCTTAGGAACCAATGTCGTACTTCTGATACGCCCACCAGACGAGGAGCCCGAGTAGGGGGCTCCCGATGACGCCGAGCGCACCGATCGCGAATATAACGACACCCGGAACGAAGTGAATCGTCCAGACGACGAACATACCGAAGACGAGGACGCCGGCTGAAACGAGCGCGATGACGAACGTCAACGTCACCGGCGACATGTCCTCGAGACGAAATTCCCCGTTTCCAACGCTCATAGTACACCTCCGTAGACATGACAAATAATCCTTCGGATACAATGTCGTTCGATAGCGATCCTCACGACCGATCGGCCGATTCGGTTCTGTCGCTCTCCCGAGAGGCGTCCCTCCCGACCACGTCGAAATCGTAGGCAAGTCAGCAGCGGTCGAGTTCCACCACGCCGTCAAAGCGCATCCGTCGTCGGTCGAGGGACCATCGAACAGTCGATCAACCAGGACGCCAGCAACTCCGTCGAACAGAGCGGATAATTGGCTCCGAGAGACATCCGCCTCGAGCGGATGCTCGACGCTCGTAGTGAGCGCCTCAGTGGACGACTCGCGTTTCGGGTTCACTTTTTCGCACCGGGGTCGGACACCGCACCGCCCGGCGGCCGATAGATCGGCCACCCGTTCCGTCGGGCGCCACGTTCGACGTTGACCAGAAACTGTTGCGCCTTCGCGAGGAGGTCCTCGCGCGTCTCGAATTCGATGCGGTCGACGCCGTAGGCGGGCGTGATCTCGTCGATGCTGGCGCTCCCGAAACTCGGCCCGCAGAACAGCCTGAGTCGAGGACGTGGCTTCCGTTCGTCGGCCGGATCCTTCCAGCGGAGGTTGAACTCGCCGAGGACGGCGCCGACTTCGCTGCCGACGCCGGTCGTCAGCCCGGCCGCCGTGAAGACGAACAGGACGGCGTCGCTCACGGCCGCGAGCTCGACGGACTGATCGAGCGGCGTCATCCCCGGTTCGTCGAGGTGCGTCTCCTCGACCTGCCGCTTCGTCGGGATGTCGACGTCGGTTGCGATGAACGCGCGAACGCCGAGTTCCTCGCGGAGGTCCGCACAGACGTCCGCGAGCGCTCGCTCGATATCGCCTCTCCCGTCTTCGGTGACGTGTTCGTCGGGATCGAAGAGCGGATCGCCGAAGTACGGTGACCGGAGTTCGTCCGCATCGTCGTAGGCGTACGCCGCGTTGAACGCGGTGTACGGTCCCATCACGTAGACGTAGAAGTCGTCGTTCGCAGAGAGGTACGACGGCGACGGCGCGTTCTCCTCGACGTACTCGAAGATCGGACGACCGTTGTACTCGAGCCCGAATCGACGATCGCTCATTAATTGGGCGTCTAACCGATCCGATAAATAGATGCTGCCTCGAGCGACGGCCATAGTGACAAAAATTTTAATTAAAAACCACTACTCTAATGTAGTCTCGGCCCGAAGTAGCGATCGTGATGGCCGTCGAAACCCCACCTGATCGTCCGTCGGAGCCAGAACAGGGAGGTCTCGAGGAGTACGTCGAGACGCAGCTGTTCGCGGAGACGATCGACTCGCTCGAGGCACACATCGCCCGGAAGAAGGCGCTGGCCGATCCCGTCCGCTACGGGCTCTGTTACCTGCTCTACGAGCGCGAACGTCTGCCGCGAAAACAACTCGCGGCCGCGACCGGACTCAACGACAACGGGCTTCAACACCACCTTCGAGCGCTTCTCGACGCGAATCTCGTCGCGGAAGCGCCGACGCCCGACGGCGCGGACGGCCGGCTGACCTACTACCGGATCACGACCCTCGGGATCCAGGAGATCGAGAGCGACGTGCAGAATATCGGGTGACGAGTCGTTCGTGCACGCTCCCGCTCTCACTCTCACTTCTCCTCCGACTCTTCCACCCTCCGTTCGACGGCTACCCGACCTCGAGCGCACTCGAGCACGGCTCTCACAACCCTTAAACGGTACTCGAGACCTACATCACGTCGATGGAGTTCGCCGCCTTCGCCACCCACGCCGCCGAGATCGAAGCCGAACCAGCCGACCTCGAGATCGTCGATCTCGTCACCGAACTGTTCGAAGACGCGGGCGAAACGGACGACGACCTCGCGATCCTCGCTCGATTCGTCCAAGGGAGGGTGTTCCCGGCGTGGGACTCGACGACGCTGGACATCGGCCCGCGATCGTGTTACGAGGCGATCGCTCGCGCGGCGGGGCGGAACGTGAGCGCGGCGGACGTCGAAGACGACCTCGCCGAGGTCGGTGAGATCGGCGCGGTCGCGGCGGGGTACGAGTTCGGCGGACAGCAGGGACTGGGTGCGTTCACCGGCGGCGGCACGAACGACCTCACCGTCCGCGAGGTCCACGAGACGCTGATCGACCTCGCCGCCGCAGAGGGCAGCGGCAGTCAGGACCGAAAGGTCGACTTGCTGTTCTCGCTGTTCAATCGCTGCTCGAGCGAGGAGGCGCGCTACCTCGCCCGCATCGTCCTCTCGGAGATGCGCATCGGCGTCGGCGAGGGGACGGTTCGCGACGGGATCGCGGCCGCCTTCGACGTCCCCGCCGACCGCGTCGAGCGCGCGCTGCAGGTCTCGAACGATTACGGCCGGGTCGCCGTCGTCGCCCGCGAGGAGGGACTCGAGGGTCTGGACGCACTGGACCTCGAGCTCGGTCGGCCCGTCCAGGCGATGCTCGCCCAGGCGGGGACCGTCACCGACGCCCTCGAGTCGTGGGACGAGACGGCAGTCGAGTGGAAGTACGACGGGGCTCGCGTGCAGGTGCACTACGACGGCGAGGAGACGACCGTCTTCTCGCGGAACATGGAGAACGTCACCGACGCCCTTCCCGAAGTCGTCGAGTTTGCAGAGGAGTTCCTCGAACAGCCGGCGATCCTCGACGGCGAAGTCGTCGCCGTCGACGAGGAGGGCGATCCGCTCCCGTTTCAGGAGGTGCTGCGACGCTTCCGGCGGAAACACGACGTGGCGAAAGCGCGCGAGGACGTTACCGTCGAGCCGGTCTTCTTCGATTGTTTGCACGTCGCGGGCGAGGACCTGCTGGACGACCCGCTAGTCGAGCGCCACGACCGACTCGAGTCGCTGCTCTCGGACGGCGAGGGGCTCTCGAAGCTGTGGCTCACCGGCGATAGCGAGGCGATCGAGGAGATCGACGCCGACGCCCTCGAGTCGGGCCACGAGGGGATCATGCTCAAAGATCCCGCCTCGACGTACTCGCCGGGCCGGCGGGGCAAACACTGGCTCAAGCGCAAACCCGACGTCGAGACGCTCGATCTGGTCGTCACGGGTGCAGAGTGGGGCGAAGGACGCCGAGCGACGTTCCTCGGCACGTTCCTCCTCTCGGTTCGCGACGGCGACGGCTACGAGACGATCGGGAAAGTTGCGACGGGGATCACCGACGAGACGCTCGCTGAACTCACTGACCGCCTCGAGCCCCACATCCGTACGCAGGAGGGACAGACCGTCGATCTCGAGCCCGCGGTCGTCTTCGAAGTCGGCTACGAGGAGATCCAGTCGTCGCCGACGTACTCGGCGGGGTACGCCCTCCGATTCCCTCGATTCCTCGGCGTCCGCGAGGACAAGGACCCCGAGGATGCGGAGACGCTCGAGCGCGTCCTCGAGTTGCAGGGGACGTGAGCGGGGACGGCGCGACGAACGGGGTTGCAGAGAGGGGGCTGGTCGACGGCGCGTTCGGTCGAGTCGCCGCTGAAGAATAAAAAGGGCTTGACCGATACTGCCGAAGAGCGACCACACCTGGAGAGAATCATCCGGTATGGGTACCAGGCGTCCAGCCCGTTCGAGTCGGTCGGTCGACGAGTCGGCCGGCGAGTACTGGGACGAAGTCTTCGACGCGTTCGCTGCCGCCCGGCGACGACTGGTCGTCGTTCTCCTTCACCGATCGGACCGTCTCTCGGTCGAAACGCTCGCGGCGAGGATCGGCGACCTCGAGGCCGAATACGGATACCGATACAAGACCACCTCCGAACCCGAGCACGACACCGCCGAGAGAGTGGCTGACCGGCCCGACGACGGGGACCGAACGCGAGCGCGCGAGATCGCCACGGCACTCAGACACGTCCACCTCCCCAAACTCGAGGACGTCGGCCTGCTCGAGTGGGACCGCCGCGAGGACGTCGTCTCGCTGGCTGCGAACCGGCGGACCGACGACCTCGAGCGACGGCTGGTCCGAGACGTCGCGGCGCGCCAGTTCGACGGACGCATCGCGTGAGACGGACTGCTGTCACTGGGTACCGGTGCAACTGCAGATAGGGCGCGATTCACCGGAAAGAACTCACAACAGACCGTGCGAGCGGCAGACAGTCCGGTGTTCGGCCCGAGTGCTCTCTCGTCGTGTCGACGCGGGAATCGAGCCGCATCAGGTAAGCATTCTTAATACCCGTCGGCAAAACGGTTGGCGTATGAGACCACGCGACCTGTCCGACCACGTCGCATACGAGGCGGGTCGAGGCATCGAGGAAGTCGCCCGCGAACTCGGGCGCGACCCCGAGGAGTTCATCAAACTCGCGTCGAACGAGAACCCCCACGGGCCGGCACCGTCCGCGATCGTCGCGATTCGCGATACCGCCGCCAGTGTCAGTTCCTACCCGAAAGCGGCCCACGCCGATCTCACCGACGCGATCGCGGACCGCTGGGACGTCGCCCCGGTGCAGGTCTGGCTCGCCAACGGCGGCGACGGCGCGATCGACTACCTCTCCCGGGCCGTCCTCGAGCCCGACGACGACGTTCTCGTTCCGGCACCCGGATTCGCCTACTACGGCATGAGCGCTCGCTACCACCACGGCGGCGTTCGGGAGTACACCCTCTCGAGAGGGGACGACTTCGCGCAGGACGCCGAGACGGTCCTCGAGGCCTACGACGGCGAGCGAATCGTCTACCTCACCAGTCCCCACAACCCGTCGGGGTCGACGATCCCGCTCGCGGACGTCGAGGAGATCGCCGACGAAACCGACGAGGAGACGCTCGTCCTCGTCGACGAGGCCTACGGCGAGTTCGCAGACGTCGACAGCGCGCTTGCGCTGATCGAGGGACGAAACGGCTTCGAGGCTCGAGACGACGTCGCCATCTTGCGAACGTTCTCGAAGGCGTACGGCCTCGCCGGGCTCAGACTGGGATACGCGGTCGTGCCCGGTGAGTGGGCGGACGCCTACGCACGCGTGAACACCCCGTTCGCGGCGAGTGAAATCGCCTGCCACGCCGGCCTCGCGGCCCTCGAGGACGACGAACACGTCGCACGGACCGTCGAGACGACGACCGCCGCGCGCGAGTTCATCGAGAAGCGGGCCGACGCTCACGTCTGGGAGAGCGAGGGGAACTTCGTCCTCCTCGCTGTCGGCGACGCGAGCGCCGTCGCCGAGGAGATGCAGACCCGCGGCGTCATCGTCCGCGACTGTACGAGCTTCGGTCTGCCGGGATGTATCCGGATCACCTGTGGCACCGAAGCCGAGACCGAACGCGCCGTCGAGACGCTGAACGCGGTGCTCGCCGACGGGTTCGGTGGGTCCGAGTTCGAGTCCGAATCCAGCACCGACAGCGAACCCGAATCCGAACCCGAAACGGAAACAGACACGACCGACGCACCCGACGACCGTCCCGAGGTGACCGACCAGTGAGGGTCGCCGTCACCGGTACCCCGGGAACCGGGAAGACGACCGCGACAAGGGTCATCGAAGAGGCCGATGGTCGAGGTTCCGGTTCGGGATCCGACCTCGATATCGGTATCGGTCTCGAGGTCGTCCACCTCAACCACCTGATCGAGGACGAGGAACTGTATACCGCAATCGACGAGGACCGCGACAGCGTCGTCGCCGACCTCGACGCCCTCGCCGAACGCCTCGAGGATCGGGACGACGTGCTACTCGAATCGCACCTCGCACATCACCTCGACGCGGATCGAGTGGCGGTGTTGCGCTGTGATCCTGCGACACTCGAGACGCGATTACGCGAGCGCGGCGAATCAGAGGCCAAGACTCGAGAGAACGCCGAAAGTGAGGCGCTCGACGTCGTGCTCGCCGAAGCGGTCGACCGCCACGGCCTCGAGTCGGTCTACGAGATCGACACGACCGACCGCACGCCAGAGGCCGTCGCAGGGGAACTCGCGGCGGTCTGTCGGGGCGAGCGCGAACCGAGTGCGGGAACGGTCGACTTCGTGGAGTATCTCACATGACGCTCGACCAACTTCGCCCCTACGTGTCCGGGTTTCTCGATCCGTTCGTGAAGGGATTCGACAGGATGGGGATGACGCCAAACGGCGTGAGCGTGCTGGCGTTCGGGATGGCGATCGCCGCGGCGGTCGCGTTCTACTTCGGCGGCGTCGAGGATCGGATCTGGTACGTCGCCGCCGCCACGCTGGTCTTCCTGAACGGCTGGCTCGACATCATCGACGGCGCGCTTGCCCGCGAGCAGGAAGTCGCCTCCGCCGGTGGCGACCTGCTGGATCACGTCCTCGACCGGTACGCGGACATCGTCGTCATCGGCGGCCTCGCCGCCGGTGTCGAGGACTTCGTCCTCGGTTTCGCAGCCGTCACCGGCGTCGTGATGACCTCCTACCTCGGAACGCAGGCTCAGGCGGTCGGTCTCGACCGCGTCTACGGCGGCCTCGTCGGCCGGGCCGATCGACTCGCGATCATCGGGTTCGTCGGCTTCCTCGCGTATCCGCTCGACGGCGTCTACGTCGGGTTCACGGTCGTGGGCTGGCTTCTGGTCTTCCTCGCCGTCGTCGGTCACCTGACCGCACTCCAGCGCTTTTTCTACTCCTGGCGCGCGCTGGAGTAAGTCATCCGGGAACGCGCCGCATCCTTTATCACTCGCCGCGCTATAGAATCGGGCATGGTTCAGTGCGAGATGTGTGGCGCCGAGACGTCGTCCCCGAAGACGATCAAGGTCGAGGGCGCGAAGTTGGATGTCTGTTCGGACTGCACCGACTTCGGTACTGAAGTGAAAACCGCCTCGAGTTCGAGTACCTCGACGAAGTACTCGACGAGTTCCTCGAGTTCGAACTCGGGTTCCTCGAGCGGTGGCCAGTCCGCCGGTGCGAGCTCGAGTTCGAGCAGTTCCAGCTCCTCCGGTCGGTCACGTCGATCGGACATGTTCGACGACATGGACGAGATCGTAACCGACTACGACGACCGAATCCGGCGCGCTCGCGAAAACGAGGGACTCAGCCAGTCGGATCTCGCGAACGAACTCAACGAGAAGGCGAGTCTCATCCGCAAACTCGAGCGGGGTGACACGCTCCCGAGCGATCGCGTCCAGTCGAAACTCGAGCGGTTCCTCGACATCAGCCTCTCGGGCGGTGGCGGCTCCGCGGAGGACACGGAGTGGAGCGGTGGCTCCTCGAGCGGGAGTTACACCCTCGGCGACGTCGTCAAGCGCAAAGACTGACTCCCGATCGACGGCCGATCGCCGATACTCGTCGCTTCGCCGACTCGAATCGGTATCGGCGACCGAGAATCGTGTTTCTTCGCTCGTTGATCCGCCGGCCCGGCACGACTTGCAGTACTCGAAACCTATTTCCGGTGAGCGACTGCGATATCTGACATGCTCGTCCTCGTCAACCTCAAGACGTACCCCTGCGATCCGGTCGCCGTCGCGACCGCCGCACGGGAGGTCAACGAAACGACACCCGCACGAATCGCCGTCGCACCGCAGACCGCACACATAGAGCGCGTCGCGGAGACGGGCGTCGAGACGTGGGCCCAGCACGTCGATCCGATCGAGTACGGAAGCAACACGGGCCACACCCTCGCCGAAACCGCGGCCGAGGCGGGAGCGGTCGGAACGTTACTCAACCACTCCGAGCGCCGGCTTCGGCTGGCCGACATCGACGGTGCCCTCGAGGCCGCCCGCCGCGTCGATCTCGAGACGATCGTCTGCGCGAACAATCCGGCGCAGATCGGTGCGGCGGCGGCGCTCGGCCCGGACGCGGTCGCCGTCGAACCGCCGGAACTGATCGGAACCGGGACGCCGGTGAGCCAGGCCGATCCGGATATCGTCGAAGACGCCGTCGACGCCGCGACGGCAGCCGACGAGGGCGTCTCGGTCCTCTGTGGCGCCGGCATTTCGACGGGCGAAGACGCCGTCGCGGCGCGCGAACTCGGGTCGGAGGGCGTCTTGCTCGCAAGCGGCGTCGCCAAGGCCGACGATCCGAAAGCCGCACTCGAGTCGCTCGTCGACCCGCTGTGAGCTGAGGGGACAGGTTGAATAATAACCAACAGATATCGCCGTTCGGACCTAAGATTGAGTACCGCCATTGCTGATTCACTTCAGGTCGTTGTGAATCCGGCCCTGTTCAGTTACATTAATAACGATTTGACTGTTCAGTAGAAGACGAATGACCGGAGAACAGATCTTCGTCTCGCACGCACCTGCGGATCTCGAACTAGTACAGGAGCTGTTCTCCACGGTCAAGAACTTCCCGTTTGGCGTCCACATCGCCCTCGAGGAAGTCGAATCCGGGCGAAGCCGGAAACGCCTCGAGGGTCGGCTCGCGAACAGCGACCTCGTCGTCGCCGTGCTCACGACACAGTCGGCCGAGAGCAAGTGGATCAACCAGGAGATCGGCTACGCGCTCGCGAAAGGGATACCCGTGCTCCCGCTGTACGAGAGCGACGACTTACGGGGCGGCTTCGTCGCCGATAGCGAGGGCGTCACGCTCGATCGAGAGAACCTCTCGTTTACGGTCTTCAACCTGCTCTGTCGGCTCCGTGCGGAGCTGGCTCCGCTGGGTGCGCTCTCGGTCCCCAACTGGTACATTCGGTTTCCCTGTACGCTCGCCGACTGTGGCCACCCGGTCACCCTCGAACTCGAGGAGGGGCAGACGAAACTGTGGAAACGCCACACTCACGGCCAGCTCCTCGACGTAAACTGTGAGGTCTGCGAGTCGACGTACTACTTCGATCCGGCGACGATCGGGTTCGTGCGGCGAGAAGGGGGGTTGTGATCGGACGGTCGAACGTGATCGTCTCCGTCCGACCGGGCTCGGGATCACCGCTCACTGGAGCCGGTCGTACGCCTCTTTGACGAGTTTGAACGCCGAGCGACTGCCGCTCTTTCGATCCGGGTGGGCGTGTTTGATCTGCTGGAGGAACGCCGATCGAACCTCGGCCTCCGAGGCGTCCGCGTCGACGTCGAGGATTTCTCGCGCCTCGGCTTTCCGGAGTTTGACGTCGTTGACGATGCCCTTCGTCTCGGCCGTTTCTTTACAATCGGGGCACAACTGCTCGGTTCGCCCGTCGATCGTCGTCACGTGGAACAACTCGACGGTCACCCACTCGTGGCACTGGCTACAGAGGTTGCGACGCGTGGCGAGTTCGGTCGTGTCAGCGTCGGTCGATCCGTCGGAAACCGACGTATCCGACTGCCCGTCGCTGTGGCCGGGGACCTCCGTGAGACAGTCCGGACAGCACGTGATGACCGTCCCGTCCGTGAGCACGGCGTCCTCGAGGTCGGCCTGCCGAAACGTATCGTTACAGCCGTCACAGGTCCCTCGCTGCTGGTCGAGCGAGGAGAGTTTCCGGGCAGCCTCGCGAGCGTGGGGCTCGCAGTCTGGACAGCACGCGAGGGATTCTCCGTCGGGCATCGACACCGCCGTCAGGTCCTCGAGAGGGACGGTACGTCCACACCCGTCACAGCCTTCACGTTGGTCGTCTGCCACTGCCATCGATCGAATCGTACGTAGTCGTCCTACATTAGTCCTGCCTTACATCTTCTCGAACGTTCGCGTCGATCGGACGGCCCACTCGAGTCAGGTGCGACGCCACCGCCCGGTCGAAGTCGGTCGTCGACGTCCCGACCGATGAGTGTGCGGCGGCGAGTCAGTAATCGCTACTTATGGCCTCGAGACGGGTCTCACACCCCTGATACTCTTCGCCGAAACGTGAGAATGGAGGCGCTAACAAAGTACGTGGGTGTCCAGACCTTACGAGTGCGAGGTGGGAGACCTCGCACCCGACGCGCTGTCCGTTGGACGACCCGGCGACGCCAGTCGCCGCGGTTCCTCCTCTCCTGTCCTGTCCAGATTGGTGTCGCTAACTCGACGCTCGAATAGCGTCGTCAGCGAACGCTTCGAGCGCGAACCGGCGGAGAACGCTCAGACATGGCTATGGGATACAACACGACGGCGAACCGGGACAGTCAAGCGCTCGTAGTCGCGAGACGAACGTATGGGTATGGACGGCTCGACTGAGTCCGAGGCGACCGAACGCACGACTCCCGGTGCAGGCGACCGGCGCGTCCCGTTGATTGGACTCGTCGACGCGGGGCTGCTGGTAACACTCGTCCTCGTCGGTGTCCAGCGACACGGGACGAACCCGTTTACGGAACCGATCGCAGCCCTCACGACGACGGTCCCGTTCGTCGTTGCGTGGGTCCCGATCGCCGTGATCGCGGGCGCGTACGCAACTGAGACGCTCACCGAACCGACTCGAGCGGCACGGGTGACGACGGTCGGGTGGCTGGCCGCCGCGAACGTCGGCCTGATCCTTCGCTCGTCGGGACTGTTCGACGGCGGGTCGCTCTGGCCGTTCAATCTCGTCATGACCGGGACCGGACTCCTCGTTCTCGTCCCCTGGCGTGTCGCCGTCGCATCGGTGCTCGAGAACCGGTAGTGGTTGGTCTCGAGTGGGTCGACGAGACGAGCAGAATTGCGCTCGGCGACAGATAGCCGCCGTTTTGATGAGGCCTTTTTTGGATACGGCGGTGTCCGCTCTCCCCTAGGCGAGCGACGTCGCTCGCCCGGTCGTCCCGTCCTCCAAGGTGAGTCCTCTCCTATATGTCATCCCTCGTATGTGGCGACTCGAGTCCAGGCCAAGATTACACATTAGATGATTATGGATAGAATATGAAAATTACTCCTACATGGAGATGGATCACCCCTGCTCAGTCCTGCGGTTAATATTTCATATCGGTTCGATAGTACCGTCATCACTCTACGAATCCCGTCGATTACGCGGTAGTATTTTCGAAATAGATCATCGAATAAGGCCCTCATATGTTATGAGTTTCATTTGGAGTTGTTACAGATTGGCGACGAGTTCAGTATCAGCCGATTATGGGAAACGCTTATATACCTATTCATCATACTATGGAGTAGATTATGGCTGGATATTACGACATTGTTCTTGGGCTTATCCCGGTCGCACTACTCGGTATCACCGCTGCACTGACCGTCGTAGGCGTTTCACTGACGACAGCCGTTCCGTTCGGAGCCATCATCGCCATCGGCCTCATCGGCCACGCGATGTTCGTCAACGCGCCCGTCGACGGCCGCGAAGATACTCGGACCCAGCGACCGCCGTTCAACGCCGATTAACTTTCACTTTCACTCTCACTCTCTCGGACTCACTCCTCCTCTCGCTCTCCCGTCTCTTTTTGTTCGTGCGCCCGTCTGTTCTCCTATGACCGACACGCTGTTTCTCACCAGTGACGACGTGGCCGATCTGGCACCACCTGTCGCGTACGTCGAGGCCGTCCGAGAGGGCTATCGCCAGCGCGGTGACGGTGCGCCGGCCGAACCACGACAGACGTTTCTGCGGTCGGAGCCCAGCGGGATGCTCACCAACTACGCCGCACTCCTCCCCGACACCGGTGCGATGGGCGGCTACATGTACGCCGCCGGCTTCGGTGCCGGTGACGCATGGTTCATGACACCGCTGTTCGACGCCCAGAGCGGTGAACCGCTCGCGTTGCTCGACGGTGCCTCGATGAATCCCTTCAAAACCGGTGCGGCCGGTGCCGTCGGGGTCGACGCGCTCGCTCGCGAAGACGCGACGACGCTCGCCGTCATCGGGAGCGGTGCGCAAGCTCGCGGTCAAGTTCGGGCGACGGCGACCGTCCGCGAGTTCACCGACGTCCGCGTCTACTCGCCGACCCGCGAGAACCGCGAGGCGTTCGCCAGCGAGTTCGACGAGGAACTCGAGGCGAGCGTCGACGCCGTCGACTCGAGTACGGCGGCCGTCTCGGGAGCGGACGTCGTGATCACGGCGACGACCGCGAGCGAGCCCGTGGTCGAGAGCGACGACCTCGAGTCCGGAACTCACGTCACCGCGATGGGCCAGTACCACCCGAAGAAACGCGAACTCGACGTGGCGACGATCGAGCGGGCGACGTACGTCCCGGACCTGCGGAAACGAGCGACCGCCGACGCGGGATCGTTTCTGGCGGCACTCGAGGCCGGCGCCGTCGCGGAAGACCACGTCCACGCCGAACTCGGCGAGGTCGTCGCGGGCGAGGCACCGGGTCGGACGAGCGGGGACGAACTCACCGTCTTCGACAGCGGCGGGACCGGTATCGAAACGACCGCTGCGGCGTACATGTTGTACGAGAGAGCGCTCGAGGAGGGACTGGGGACCGAGATCTCGTTCGCACCGGCGAGCGAGGCACTGACTGGACGGTAAGTCACGGGCGACCGACCACTGGGACGTCTACGGCCTGCATCGACTCGCGTAGGGCTTGCTCGAAACGGAACGAACGCGATCCTGTAGATCAGATACTCGGGCTCTCGACTTTATTTTCGACCGATTCAGTCGGCACTATACTCTATCAAAGATACTGATAATTCACGGATACCGAACGTAATTTGTACCCGTTCGTGATAGCCATCGGCTATGGAAGACGATCCGACGCGGCGAACGGTACTCACGACGACCGGAACGGTAGCTCTCGCGAGTCTTGCCGGCTGTACTGCCGACGACGACGGTGATGGAAACGGCGACGATAGTAACAGTACCGACGATAGCAACAGTACCGACGGCGATAACGCTACCAGCGATGGTAACGACAACGCCACCGATGACGAGTCCTCGCTCGTCGACTACGACGAGGACGCGTCGGTCTCGTTTATCGAACCGACAGAGGGCGACACGACCGTTGGCGGCGTATACGTCTCGATGGCGGCCGAGAACCTCGACATCGAAGCCGTCGAGGAGGGGGTCAACGACGGGGCGGGCCACTTCCACGTTCTGGTCGACCAGGAGCCGGTGGAGGAGGGCGAACCGATTCCGAGCGACGACGGCTACAACCACTTTGGCGACGGCTCGCTCGACAGCGTCCTCGACCTCGAGCCCGGCGAGCACGACCTCGTCCTCCAAGCCGGCGACGGCCAGCACCGCGCCTTGCCGGTGACCGACGAGGTGACCATCACGGTCGAGGAGGCGAGCCTCGAGTTCGTCGGTATCGAGGACGGCAAAACGGTCTCGAGTCCGGTCTCGTTCGACCTCGAGGTCGAGGTCGATGGAGCCGATTTCGAGATCGAACGGGCCAATCAGACACATCAGAACGCGGGTCACCACCACGTCCTCGTCGATCACGACCCGGTCGAGGTCGGTGAGCTGATCCCGAGCGAGGACGGCTACAACCACTTCGGCGGTGGCTCGTCCTCGATAGAACTCGAACTCGAACCGGGCGACCACGACCTCGTCGCACAGGTCGGGACCGGAACCCACATCGCGACTCCGTTGATCGCCGAGCTCTCGATTACGGTCGAAGAGTGATTTGATCGGACACTTACACTCATACTCTCACTCTCAGTCCCACACTCACTCTCACGGACCGAATCCCGTCACGGGGTTCAAGCCGTTGCTACCCATAGTCTCGAGTATGTCTCGAGCCGCGACGCTCGCGTCGGTGCTGGACGAGGCGAGTGCGCTGGTAATCGTCTGTCACGACAACCCCGATCCGGACTGTCTCGCGAGTGCGCTCGCGCTCGAGCGGATCGCTCGATCGCGCGACGTCGACGACGTCCTGATCGTCTACGGCGGAGAGATCTCCCACCAGCAAAACCGCGCGTTCGTGAACATGCTCGAAATCGACGTCGTCGCGTTCGACGAACTCGGGGACGAGCGCAGAATCGAGGACGCCGGCTGCGTCGCGTTCGTCGACCACTCGCGACCCGGCGGGAACACGGAGGCACCGCTCTCGCTGGAGCCGTCGATCATCGTCGACCATCACCCGACGGAGGCCCCCGACGCTCGCTTTACCGACGTTCGGACGGAGTACGGGGCGACCTCGACGATTTTCGTCGAGTACCTCCTCGATCTCGAGGTTTCGATGACGACGCGACTCGCCTCCGCGCTCCTGTTCGCCTTGCATCGCGAACGCCTCGATTTCATCCGCGAGCCGACCGCCCGCGAGTACGAAGCCGCCCTCGCGGTTTACCCGGACGCCGATCTCGAGGTACTCGAGCAACTGTACGGGACCGCCTTCTCACCGGCGACGATCGACGCGATCGGCCGCGCGATCACGACTCGAGAGCGGCGAGGATCGTCGCTGGTCGCGAGCGTCGATCGGACCACCGAGACCGACGCCCTTCCACAGGCCGCCGACTACCTGCTCAACCTCGAAGGCGTCGATACGGTGCTCGTTTACGGCGTCGTCAACGGAACCATCCGAATGAGCGGCCGCTCGATCGATCCGCGAGTCCACATGGGCGAGACGCTCGAGGACGCCTACGGCGGGTTGGGCAACGCCGGCGGTCACCACGACATGGCCGGCGGCCGGATCGAACTCGGGCTCTTCGCCGACGAGGCCGACGACGAAGCCGACCTCCTCTCGTTCGTTTCGACGCGAATCACTCGCCGATTCTTCGACACGCTCCACCTCGACGGCGACGAAGATACCGAGCGCTGAGCGAAAGCGGATCGTCTCGGCGCTCTCGAGCGCTATTCGATGTCGATGTGGTGTGATTCGTCGGATTCTGCCTTGCCGAGCGTGATCGTCAACACACCGTTGTTGAGACGGGCGGTGACGTCCTCGTCGTCGACCGGTTGCGGGAGTTGCACGCGACGGCTAAACGACTGCGCCCGCCGCTCGCGACGAATGAACTGGTCTTCGTCCGCGTCGGTCTCGCGGCTTCGTTCACCGTCGACGTGCAGTACGTCGTTCGCACCCGACAGGCGCACCTCGATATCGGCGGTCTCGTAGCCGGGAACGTCGACCGTGACGACGAACTCGTCGTCCCCCTCCGCGAGGTCGAGTCCGTTGACCGACTCACCGATCGAGAAGTCGAATTTGCTTCCGGACTCGTCACCGGCGTTCGTCTCCCAGGACCGCGCCGCGCTCTCGAACTGCCGGCTCATCTGTTCGAAGAGGTTCTCGAGGCCCTGAAACGGGTTCGGTCTCCCTCGCGTGCGGTCTCTGTCCAGGTCTCCGTTTCTGTCCCTGCTCCAGTCCTCGTCTCTGTCTCTCATAGCGATTCCCTCCCGCTATTGACCCTCCGGACGCCAATAAAACGCACCTACACACGTCCTGACGGTCTCTCGTGACGACTGGTCTCGAGCACAACGCGTCGTGTGACGTATTCGTCTCACGATATCGTGCATCGAACACGCTTTTTGCGCTCCGCTTCCAGCCCAAACGTGGACCATGAACGTTCGCGAACTCGACGACGACGAACTGGTCGACGCGGTTCCGATCCTCCGACAGCTCTGGACCGACCGCGAGCCCGACGAGGTCCTCGAGTGGACCGCCGCGGAGGGATACTACCCGTTCGGCCGGTTCGACGGCGACGAACTGATCGCCGTCGCCGGCGTCCTCGAGTGCGAACTGCTCCACCACGCACCGCACGCGTGGGTGTCCGACCTCGTCGTCGACGAACAGCGGCGAGGCGAGGGTCACGGGACGGCGCTCCTCGAGTTCGTCGAGCGGTGGGCGACCGACCGAGGCTGTGAGTACGTCGCGCTGGCGTCACCGCTGGCCAAAGAAGCGGTCCACGAGTTCTACGGAACGCGATCGTACGAGAAGTGGGGATACGTGCTCGAGACCGAGCTCTGACCGCGAGCAGTCCGCTCGATCGTCCCGGTCACGATCCACACTCGCTTTTGGCCAGCATATGCCTGTATCAGCTATACGTGATTGGGTGATGGCGTCACGGTGTATGTGCGCTAACTTCACGGACGACGACGAAGGGAAACGAGTCGTCAACGCCAACGGCGAGGAGATCGGAATCGTACAGAGCGTCGAAGGTGGATCGGTCCACGTCGACCCCGACCCGGGAATGGCGGATTCGATCAAGTCCAAACTCGGCTGGGGTGACTCCGACGAGGAGACGTACGCGCTCGACGAAGACAACGTCGAGTCGATCTCGGACGACGAAGTGAAACTGCGACGGCTCTAACAGCGGCTGTAGTTGGAAGTCGAGATGGCTGCGTGTCGACGGCGACCGGCACACCGGTCGACTCGATTCCGGTACCAGTGACCGACCGCCGGATAGCCGGCTATACCCCATTGCGATAGCCCACGTCTCGACCCGTTTCGAGACCGCTCTCGAGGGCGACCGGCACGTTCCGGCGAGGATTTTTACTGTCTACAGTCGTAGATCCGAGTATGACGAAGGCGTTGTTCGTCGTTAGCGAGGAAGGGTACTGGGGAGAGGAATGCGTCGCGCCGCTCGAGGCGTTCTCGGATGCGGGGATCGAGATCACGGTGGCGACGCCGACGGGGTCGCCGCCGGTGATCGACGAGATGTCGCTCGATCCGGACGAGGTCGGCGAGGAAACCGCCGCCCACGTCGAGGAGGTCCACGCCTCGGACGAGCGACTCAACGATCCGGTCGCAGTCGCCGACACCCACGCCGAGGATTACGACCTCGTCGTCTTCCCCGGCGGCCACGGCACCGAGTGGGATATCAATCAGGATTATCACGCTCGCACGCTTCTCCGTGAGGCTGTCGAGGGCGACGACGGGAAGGCGCTCGTCGTCTGTCACGCCGTCGGCATGTTAGGGTTCGCTCGCGACCGCCACGGCGCGTTCCTCGTCAACGGCCGCGACGTCACCGGCTTCCCCAACGCCTGGGAAGAGGAGATCGTCGACGATCGGGGGCTGATGCCCGACGGCCGCAAACTCCCCTACTGGGTCGAAGACGAGGTCGAGGCCGCCGGCGGCAACTGGGACGCCGAACTCGACGACGACACCAGCGTGACCGTCGACGGCGACCTCATCACCGCCCGCGGGCCGGAGTCCTCGGAGGCGGCCGCAGAGACGGTGCTCGAGGAACTCGACTACTAACTCGAGTCGTCCTGGTCGAATTTCGGAGTTCCGTTCTCGGTTCTCAGCTTTCGGATCTTCACTCTCGAGCGTTCGGCGTTACAGATAATTCGATCACTTCGTTTCGAGGAGTCCAAACCGGTCTCGGGCGTCGTTGCCGTGAATCAGTCCCTTTTTACCCCACGGCGGGGAACTGCAGGTATGAGCTTCGAGGAAGACGACCGCGTCGTGCTGGACGACCAGCACAGCGAGTTCGACGGCGAAACTGGAACGATCACACAGACGATCGAATCGATGTTCGGCGACGTCACCTACACGATCAGCTTCGAGGACGGACAGGAAACCGGCGTTCCCGAGGATTCGCTCGAGGCGGCTGAGGACGAAGACGACGAAGACGAAGACGACGAATAACCGGCCGACCGCGCTCGCATTCGCACCTGTACAGACACTCGCTGACATACTTACACTTACACCCACACTCACACTCGAGCCCTCCTCACACAGACGAATGCCACAGATCCCGCTGCACTACGTCGACCTGCGAACGTTTTGCTACGCCACCGAGGACGAAAAACGCGTCGAGGCCGCGCTTCGAACCTTCCTCCCCGAGGAGTTCGAGCTCGAACGCGTCGAGAGCGAGGGCCACTACGGCGACCGCATCCTCGTCCTCTCGGCCCGCGTCGAACGGGCCGACGAGATCCGACACGTCCTCGCTCGACTCGCCGAACTCGAGGAACTCGACCGGTTGCTCGCGGAACTCGACCAGCGAGTGACCGAGAACACGGAACTGTTCTTGCGACTGGACAAACAGGCCGCCTTCGGCGGCGACGTTCGACTCGGCGACGGCATCACCTTCCGGGCGAAAGTCGAGGCCTACCCCGCGAAGAAGGAGGCCGCCGTCGAGAACGCCCAGGAAGTTCTCGAGCGACTCGACGAGAGCGACGAGGCGGACGACGATGACGCGTAAGACGGCGAGTCCCCGTTCGCTGCTGGTTCGATTTCGATAGTCGGTCCTCGGTTTCGAGACGCCGACACGCCACGCGTTCTGCGTCCTTCTACGTTCGCACCCACATCCGGACTCACACTCCTCCTCACGTTCACGCGACCCGAGAGCCGACCGCGAGCGGGCCGTTTTTCCCACCGGCCGCCGAGACACCCGATATGGAAGTTCACATCGTCGGCGACGACCCCGTTCGGGACGCCGTCGCCACCGCGCTCGAGGACGTCGACGTCGACGTCCGATCGGCCGATCCGCCGGCCCTCGAGGACGCCCGTTTCGCGGTCGTCACCGACGTCACCGGCGCATCGACGTTCGAGCGAGCGAACGACGCCGCTCGAGCGGGTAACACGCCCTGGATCGCCGTCGAAGTCGGCGGCGTCGGCGGGCACCCGCTCCCGGAAATCGACGCCGCGGTGGCGGGATTCTCCGCGAAGACGGGGTGTTACGAGTGTCTCCGGGCCCGGGTCGCCTCGACGACCGAGGAATCGACGGATCGACCGAGTGCCGACCGGAGTGCGGCCCGGTTCGCCGGTTCGATCGCGGGCCACGAGTGTGTGCGCGTGTTCTCTGGCGCCGAGAACTCGATCTTCGGTCACGTCCGCGAGGTTCCCCACGCCCGCCGACGCTTCTTGCCGGTCCCCGGCTGTACGTGCCAGTCGGCGGCGCGCGATCGAACGCTCGAGCGCGACGACGAGACGCTCCCCCTCGAAACCGCGCTCGACCGGGCGGAGGCCGCGATCGACGACCGCGTCGGGCTGATCTCGGGGCTGGGCGAACTCGAGTCGTTCCCCGCTCCCTACTACCTCGCGACCGCCGCCGACACCACCGCGTACAGCGACGCCAAAGCGCCGCTCCAATCCGCCGGGGTCGCCATCGACTGGGATCGGGCGATGATGAAGGCCGTCGGCGAAGCCCTCGAGCGCTACTGTGCGGGCGTCTACCGTGACGACGACTTCGTCCACGCGAGTGCCGACGGCCTCGAGCGCGCCGTGGCGCCGACCGACCTCGTTCGACCCGCGGACGCGCCCGCGTTCGATCCCGCGAGCGAACACCGGTGGGTCCTCGGCGAGCGACTCGCGACTGGCGAGGCGATTCACCTGCCCGCGGCCGCCGTTCAGTTCCCGCAACCGGGCGAACGGCTGGTTCCGGCGATCACGACCGGGCTCGGACTCGGCTCGTCGACCGTCGACGCGCTCGTCTCCGGGCTGACGGAGGTCGTCGAACGCGACGCGACGATGCTCGCGTGGTACTCCACGTTCGAGCCGCTGGGACTCGCCGTCGACGACGAGACCTTCGAGACGCTCGAGCGGCGTGCTCGGAGTGAGGGGCTCGTGGTGTCGGCGCTGCTAGTCACGCAAGATATCGACGTCCCGGTCGTCGCAGTCGCGGTCCACCGAGAGGGAGAACGCGATACGTGGGAGGACGAGTGGGAGTGGCCCCACTTCGCGGTCGGCTCGGCGGCCGACCTCGACGCGACCGCAGCGGCGCGGTCGGCGCTAGCCGAAGCGCTGCAGAACTGGATGGAGTTGCGGTCGATGGGTCCCGACGACGCCGCGGATGCCGGCGGCGCGATCGCCGAGTACGCCTCGTTTCCCGATCGGGTCCGCGAGTTCGTCGACGGCGACGGCGACGGCGGCGACGACCGCACGATTCCGGCCGCCTCGGTCGGCCCCGATCCGGTCCCGACGGGGGGCGCCGCACTCGAGACGCTCGTCGATCGCGTCACCGACGTCGGACTCTCCCCCGTCGCGGCACGGCTCACGACGAGAGACGTCGCGGAACTCGGATTCGAGGGCGTTCGCGTCGTCGTTCCCGGCGCGCAGCCGCTGTTCACCGGCGAGGCGTTCTTCGGCGAGCGCGCACGAACCGTCCCCGACGATCTCGGATTCGAACCGCGACTCGAGCGGGCGTATCACCCGTTCCCGTAGTTGTCGCCGTACTGGAGCAGTAGAGAGACGACGATCGACGAGACCGAGAATACGGAGTGAAAACTGGCTATTCGGATCGCTCGCGCTGATCGACCTCGAGTTCGAGCTCTTCGTCGACGATCACGATGGCAAGACTCTTGGTCCGTTCGTCGACGAACGTCTCTTCGACGTCGAGTTCGTTCCCGTCGTCGTCGACGAGCGCGATGCGAACGTGCTGTTCTTCGTCCGTGAGGTGGCCGACGCTCGTCGTCTGGTCGGGCGACGCACTGACGGCCTCGTCGTAGGTCTGTCGGTCGTCCGCGAGCGCGTGGGCGGTGATCACCACGTTTCGATTGTCGTCCATCTCGTTTTCGATCTGGACCGCGATCGGCGTACTGAGTCGGAGATCCTGAATCGAGCTGAGACAGCCGGTGAGAGCGACGAACGGGAGGGTGATACCGGCCCGAAGTAGCGTACGACGGTTCACAGTCGACAACAGTAACCGAGCGACTGTAGGTGTTGCTTTTCGCGTTCTCGGTCGGGTCGTCGAGACCGGGAACGGTCTCCCGGGACGTGCCAACCGTGACTCGAATAGAACGCGGAAACCGATCACTGGCCCAGTGCGAGCGCGAGCGCGAGCGGCGGAGCCGGATCGCGTGTGGCGCTTACTCGTTCGGCGAGTAGTTGGGCGCTTCGTCGGTGATAACGACGTCGTGGGCGTGCCCCTCCGCCTGCCCCGCACTCGAGACGCGGACGAACTCGGCGCGCTCTTTGAACGCGGGGACGGTTTCGGCGCCGACGTAGCCCATGCCGGACTGCATCCCGCCGGCGAGCTGGTGAAGTTCGGATTTGAGCGTTCCTTTGTAGGGTGTCGCAGCTTCGACGCCTTCCGGGACGTACTCCTCTTCGTCCTCGGGATCCTCCTTGAGGTAGCGGTCGGCGTCACCGGATTTCATCGCACCGACGCTGCCCATCCCGCGGTACTGCTTGTACTTCTTGCCGTTCATGGTGACGACGCGGCCTGGCGCCTCTTCGGTTCCCGCGAAGTACGAACCGAGCATCACGGCGTCGGCGCCCGCGGCGATCGCCTTGATCGCGTCGCCCGAGTAGCGAATACCGCCGTCGGCGATCACGGGCACGTCGTGTTCGCTCGCGACGTCCGCGACCTGTGAGACGGCCGTGATCTGGGGCATTCCAGCTCCGGAGACGACGCGCGTGGTACAGATCGAGCCGGGACCGATTCCGACCTTGATTCCGTCTGCGAAGTCCACGAGATCCTCGGCGGCCTCCCGGGTCCCGACGTTACCGACGACGACGTCGGCCTCGACGGCGTCTTTGATTTTGCGTGCGCCGTCGATGACGTTCAGGTTGTGTGCGTGCGCGCAGTCGATGAAGAGCACGTCGGCGCCAGCCTCGTCGGCGGCGGTCGCGCGGTCGGTCTCGAACGGGCCGACGGCGACCCCACAGCGGAGTTTGCCCTCTTCGTCGCGGGCGGCCTCCTTGTACTCGCGACGCTGAAGGATCCCCTGCATCGTCACGAGTCCGACCAGGAGGTTCTCGTCGTCCACGACGGGAACGCGCTCGATCTTGTGCTCGTACATCAGATCGAACGCCTCGCGGGCGTCGATGTCCTGTGGCGCGGTGATGACCTCGTCGGTCATCGCTTCCGTGACCGAGTCGTTCTCGCCGACCTCGAGATGAGGGCGAATGTCCGTACTCGAGATGATTCCGAGCACCTCGCCGTTAGTGTTGGTGACGGGAGCGCCGCCGACGCCCTCGCGGACCATCATCTCGTCGACTTCGCGAACGGTCATCTCGGGATCGGCCGTAACGACCGACTCGTGTGGGATGATGAGTTCGTCCGCGCGTTTGACGCTGTGAATCTCCTCGACCATCCCGTCGATATTCATGTTTCGATGGATGACGCCCATCCCGCCGTGGCGAGCCATCGCGATCGCCATCTCCGCCTCGGTAACGGTGTCCATCGCCGCCGAAAGGATCGGCACCGAAACCTCGACGGTTCTCGAGACTCGGCTGGTGAGATCGGCTTCGTCGGGTTCGACGCGACTCTCCTTCGGGCGGAGCAAGACGTCGTCGAAGGTCAATGCTTCTGGTACCCGCAATTTCGAGGAATAGGGCTCATGCTCAGGAACGTCGTTCGCCATGTAAACTGTCCGGAACCGCCGGGGAAAAACGTTGCGAGATACGACGGCCGACAGGCAGCCGATCCCGTACGAGAGCGGTTCCCACGCTCGTAACCGATTCGTCTCCGCTCGTCCGCGGGCTCGAGACGACTCGAGGAGGTGAGTTGACCCGAAAGACGACGTCGAGAACGGGTGAGCGAGCACCGGACAGGCCTCCGACACGACGGTGCAATTGCCGACTTCTATGTCGAGATCCGCACAACAGTGTTATTTTCTGGTAGAAATTCACGGATCCGGTTTAGAATGCTTGCAGAGTGTGTCCGTTTCCCACGGAACCTTTATTGACGCAGGTCTGTTTGAATTATTCATGAACGCTGCGAGAACGGGTGAGACCCGATGTGCTGGCCAGACGAACAGCAGTTCCGTCGCCACGGGTACATTCGGGAAATTCACATTCGCAGCGAACGGCCACGAACGGGACCGGGACTGGCTCCCCGCCGACAAGACCGCGCGGAGCCTTCACCCAGACCCACAACGGGACAGTCCGTTATCCTCCCCGCTGGCCACGGGTTACGGCCATCGATCGTAATCGATGAGCACGTCTCAGCATCCGGTCGCCCTCCGTCTCGAGTCTGTCGTCGGCGGTGACGCCAGACTGCTCGCGATGGTCATGGGATTGCCGCTGATCGACGGCGTCTTCGCGGCGCTGGTTCTCTCCGGCGCGCTGGACGATCCCGTAGGCGCGATCCAGGTCGGCCTGCTCATCTTCGGTGGCAGCGCCACCGTGGCGGTCATCCTCGCCGATATGGACGGGTCGCCGCGAGAACAGGCGAAGATCGTTCTGGGGGTAGGAATACCTCTGATCCTTCTGGCAGCGGTGCAAGCGGCCCTCGCACCGGCACTGGATAGCATCCTCGACATCGTGATCTTCGAGCGCTTCGCCGCGCTCGTGATCATGGCCATCGCGGCCAAGACCGCCAGCGCGACGATCGGCGACTACCTGCCGAGTCCGGGCGTCATCATCGCGCTGGGCCTGGTCGCGAGCATCGACCTTGCCGGCGCCGAACTGGCCGTCCTCCACGATCCCGGACTGGTGATCAACGCCACGGGCGCGGCCGTCGTCGGCGTCGCGTTCGCGCTGTCGATCGCTCTGCTCGGGCCGTACCTGCGCGAGTACATGGACATCGACCGGTTCCGATTCGGAAGCGCGGTCGCGCTCGGACTACTCCCGCTGGCGATCCTCGGGATGCCGTTCGGAAACGCCCCGCTGGCCGTGCTGGGGGTGGCCGCACTGTTCGCGTTCGATCCCGACCGCGACGAACTCGCCGACACTATCAGCGGTATGATGGGTGACGAGCGCGGCACTCGAGCCGACGGCGGATCGCGTGGCGAAGCCGAGTCCGACACTGGTGAGGATGGAACGGGGTCTGAAACGAATTCGAACTCCGTCGCCGATACCGACAACGACCCGCTCGACGAGCCGTATCCCGGACCCGGTGTGAACGACGGGTCGGACGACGGGTCGAGCCGGGCCCCCTGGCTGTAGACGGTCGAGCAGTCGACCGCCGATCAGCGTCGAGCGGAACGTCCGTACCGGAATCCGACGATGACGACGATGGCAACGACCACGACGACGAGCAACAGTACCGGTCGGTCGAACGCCGAGCCAGCGGCATCGTCCGTGTCGGCGACGCGCTCGTCACTCGAGTCCGAGTCGTCGCCCGCGTCGCTCGTTTCGTCCGTATGGGAGGAGTCCGCCGTCGCTCCCCGGAGTGCGACCGCAAATACGGAGAGGCCGGGCGAATCGCTGTCGAAGACGTGTCGACCGTTCACCGTGTCGACGTGCGAGGTCGGCAGCTCCGTCCACCGATCGTCGTGGTAGCGGTAGAGTGCGATCGCATCCGGATCCACGCCGCGGTCTGCTACCACGTCAGTGCCGATCGTGAACGAGAACGTCACCTCCTCGAGGTTCGCGTCCGAGATGGAGTGGTCGACGGTCACGTACTCGATTACGCCCTCGTCGGCGAGTGCGGGGGTCTCGTCGGGGAGCGTCGGCGACGTCGAGATTCGGAGGGTGAAGTCACCGTCGACGGCGGGGACGAGAGTGAGCCCGGTCATCGAGAACTCGGCGTCCTCGTCCGTACCGAGATTCATCGACACCGTCTCGCCGGCTCGTCCGCCGGTGACGGCCACGTCGGTTACGCCCGGTTCGGTCGGATCGGGGCGAACGTCGACGGTCGCGGGCGTGTCGTCGGTCGAATTCTCGTCGCTACCGTTCACGTCACTCGGGGTGTCGCCTCCGGGGACCCCACCGCCGCCGGTTCCGGGAGCGAAGCCACCTCCACCGCCGCCGTCCGCGCTCTCCCAGGGATCGGCCACGGAGAGGTCGACGGATCGAACGTCGCTCGACTGCCACTGGACGGTTTCGGCGGCTTCCACGCCGTCGACGTAGAACCGGACGACTGCACCGGCGTCGCCGCTCTCACCGTCGACCTGGAGTTTCGGTTCGAACGCGCCGGCGCCGCCGAAGCGATCGGCCTCCGTCGTGACGAGTTCGCCGCGGACCTCGCCGTCGATCTCCGCAGTAACGGTGACGCCGGCGGGGATCGGCTCCTCGGCGGCCGTCAGTTCGCCGTAGTACGCGGCCGGCGTCGGCTGCGGGTCCACAGTTCCAGCGACGGTCGCCGGCGCGAACAGCACGCTGACGAGAACGATCGCGAGGGCGAGTCGGCCGAACGGTCGGTGGTTCATAGGCATCGGTATCAATTACTCATCTCGCCTCGAGCCCCCCGAGGTAGCCGTCCATCGTGAGAATCTCCTCGAATTCGGGATACGTGACGCCGTCGGGAACGCGCGCCGGAACGGTGCTCTCCTCGGTAACGTAGACGAAGTAACCGGCGAACGGACTCACGGTCCGCGTGGGACCGTCGATATCACCGTACGTCGAGTCCTGAAATTCGTAGCTGGTGAACGCGAAGTCGCTCGCATCGTACGGGACGTCGAGCGGGGAATCGGGAAGCGCGTAGAGGTGCAGCAGGTCGGTGGCCTCCAGCGTCTTCGATACGTGGAACGCCTGTTCCGCCGCCCCGTACGACCGCGGCGTCACGAACCGCCAGCCGGGTTCGAGCGTGCGCTGGGTCGGCTCGGCCGGCGTGGCTTCCCGGAACTCCACGACGGCCCGCGTGTCGGTCTCCGGGACGACGACGACGGCTTCGAGGGCGTCGAGCCGTTCGGTACCGTCCGCGAGCGTCCACTCGCCCGCATCCCCGTCGTACCGGTACACGGCACCCTCGAACTCGTCGAAGACCTCCGCGAGCGGTCGTTCCAGTCCGCCGGGAGCGCCGAGGGTGTACACTTCCCCGGCGGGCATCTCGAGTTCCACGGCGAACTCCTGGAGTTCGGCGGGATTGACCGCCTGTGGCGGCGCGGTCAGGAACGGGGAAGCGAACAGGACCTCCCCTTCGGTGGCGGTCGGTCCGCGCGGTCCGTAGTAGTTCATGCGAGCCTCGAGCCCGCCGACCCCGTCGTTCCGGATGGAGACGTTCGTCTCGCTGAGATCGGTGAACGTAACCTCGGAGTTGGCGGCGGGGACGGTTTCGTCGAGTTCGACGCCGACCGGTGCGACGACGATTGAACGGAAGATCGACACCGCGGAGTCGCCACGACAGGCCAGAACGGCCACGTCGTCGCTGTTCACGGACCCGTTCTCGAAGTGGATCGAACCGTCCCGGTCCGCCCACAGGCCCAGTTCGGTGGCGTCGATGTGAACGTCGGTCGCGACGACCGTCGAATCGGCGTCGGATTCGATCCCGTCGCGACCGCCGCTGATCGAGACGTCGTCGAGGGTCGCGTCGGAGTAGAAGGCGTAGATCCCCGAGGAGTACACGTCGAGGTCGGCGCGCTCGAGCGCCAGCGTCGAGTGCTCCAGCCGGAAGCCGGCGCTGACGTCGGCCGCGAGATCGGCGATCTCGAGCTGTGAGTCGTCGGCGTAGACGGCGAAGCCGCCGCCGTTTTGCGTGACATTCGCCATCGTCACGTTCCCTCCCGTGACGTTCACCCCCCGTCCGACCGATTCGAAGAGGGTGTCGGTCACGGTCGTGTTCGTGTTCGACTCGATCTCGAGGGCGACCGACGCATTGTGAAGCTCCGTGCCGGCCACGGACGCCTCACTCCCTTCGCGGACGTGAACCCCCTCGGTCCCGGCATAGACCGGATTCGTGCGAATCGTACTGTTCGCGACGGTTCCGATCGATTCCGCGTGGAGAGTGACGCCGGACCGACTCCCCAGAATGGTGACGTTCTCCAGTGTGACGTCGTCTCTGTACGTGTACACCGGAGCACTCGCGTCGATGGTGCTGTCGGTGACGGTGGTCTCTCCCCCGTACAGACGGAGTCCGTTCCCGCCGACGTAGTCCAGACCGGTCACGTCGAGTGTCGAACCCTGCGCTTCGATCCCCACCCGCCCCCGCAGTCGGACGTCGGTGAGGTCGGCGCTGGAGTAAGACAGGTCGATCGCGTCCCGTCCCCGGAGATCGTCGCCCTCGAAGGAGACGTCGGAGTTGGAAACCTCGAACGCCGCGCTCTCGCCTCCGACCACGACGTCGTTCGCTTCGATACTGGTCGACTCCCGTGCGTTGTCGATACGAACGCCGGACCAGGTCCCCGCAGAAGCGTTCACGTTCGCGACCGCGTTGCGATTCACGCGCAGACCGCCGGTGTCGACGATCTGGATCCCCGTCTTGCCGACGCCGTCGACGGTGTTGCCGATGACGTTCAGGCCCCCGCCGCTCGAGACGTTGATGCCGTGTTCGCTCGCGTTCGCGACGTCGTTATCCCTGATTCGCGCGCCCGGCCAGTTCCAGCCGGCGGCCGCGACGCCCGTCCCGGTGACGTTCGAGATATCGTTGTACTGGACGCGCCCGGTTGCGTCGTCGAGGACGATCGCGGCGTCGTCCGCGCTCGAGCCGACGTCCGAGATGACGTTGTCGAGAACGTCGACGCGAATGCTATCGGTCACGCGAATGCCGTCGCCGGACACGCGCGTAATGTTGGTCCCGGCCACTCGGAGGTCGTCGCCGACCGTATCGGCGACGATGCCGGTGTTCACGTCGCGAATCGTGAGGTCTTCGACGGTCGCGTTCGCCGTCCCCCGTATTTCGACCCCGACGTCCCAGTTCTCGAGGGTCACGTTCGTGACCGTGACGTTGTCGACTGCGCCGTTCGGTCCGTGGATCAAGATCCCGGTCCCCGACGGCGATTCACCGTCGACCACGTATCCGTTTCCATCGATCAGGACGTCGCTCGAGTCGACGTAGAGACACTCTGGAACGCCGCCGTTCGTGACGTCGTTGGTGAGGACGTACGCCCCTGACGTCGAGATCGACGCACAACTATCGAGTTCAGTCGCTCCGCTAGCGCCCACGACGCTCCCGGCCCCGAGTCCGCCGAGGAGGATGACGCCGCCGAGGAGGACGGTCGTGAGGACGAGCATCGCGCGTGTCCGGTCTATCGCGTCAGTTCGTATTATCATATTGTTACTATTAGTCGCTCCGAACGATCCGACGGGGGACGGCGATTCGACTATCCAGATGTGTCTCGCAACGGCGTACCAGTCGTGGAATCGACGACCGCGAGTCGAACTGATTTCGACCGCTCAGTCCTCACTCGCTTCCCGCGTGTCCGGCGTACCTGAATACAGATACCAATATAATTTATACATATCGGTCGCGGAATTCAAATGTTGAACCGAGTTTCAGCCCGTGAACTGAAGTTCGTCCCGCTATTTTACTTGCTTCGAAATCGGCTCTCACCGATCGATTCGGAGCTGATGGTTACGGTCGATTCTCGGACGAGGCAATCGGAGACCCCACAGTCGGTTCAGCTCTTCTCGATCCGAAATTGGAGCAGCTAGAACGTGACCCTGCGACGCGAGAACTCGAGTCGTCACGCGACGATCGTACCCGTTCGAGGCGAAGCCCGATAGCGATCAACGGATCGAAATCCCTTTAGGGGGATCCTTCCTATGGGATACCGAGGGGTCGTGGCCAAGCCAGGCATGGCGGCTGACTCCAGAGGTAACGCGCCCGGGACGACACTCCAGACTGATATACTGATCGGACACCTGATCAGTGTCCGTGTGATGACCCTCTGGAGTTCCGAGGCGCACCGGAGATATCAGTAGATCGGGGGTTCAAATCCCTCCGACCCCACTTCTCGCGTCACCGACACTCGAATAATCGCCATACGGCGGCGCATTCCTTCCACAAACCCAAACTCGGACAGCGTCGGTCCTTTTATGTAACTCGCCCTAAATCGGGGGTACAAATCATTCGGATTTGTGTGCCGAAGGGGTACAGCATCAACGCCTTCTTGCGGTCAAATAGATTTAGGATTCCTACTATTATGAGCATATCGGTAAA
The DNA here is from genome assembly GCF_017357405.1 of Halomontanus rarus. Lineage (GTDB taxonomy): Archaea > Halobacteriota > Halobacteria > Halobacteriales > Natrialbaceae > Halomontanus > Halomontanus rarus. The sequence continues at coordinate 321,842 of NZ_CP071597.1, forward strand.
TCGAATAGATGGAGTACTAAGAGTGGCCTTGCACAATATGAAGGACATGGTGAAATAAGAGAAACGTGTAGTATAGTGGGTGAAATATACGAATTAGACACAGAAACAAATGAAAGGAGGAACTTCGGTAGCAGTTTTTATATTCAGTTTCTTCTTTCAATTTCCTGCCGTAGAGCGTCCACTTCTTCTACTATCTCATTCATAGTATCCCTCAAATCAGAGCGGTATACATCCATTTCTTCTTCTAGTTCTTTGATTTTCGAAGATTGAACACCCATATGGTTATGGAGTTCAGCGATCCGTGATTCTAACATGTTTAACTGCATATCATCTGGTCCTGGTCGTCCTACTTTCTCTTCCTGATTTTCTAGTTCTGTCTCCAATTCTTCAATTTGTATTTGTGTTTGTTCGAAATCCTTAATTGAATCCTCGTGGCTTTTTATGACCTCTGTGTAGTCTTCAATTTCTCCATCGAGGAAATTCAATAATGAATGTATGTCCTTCATTTGACTGATTGTCTCTTCGTCCGTTGTTTCAGGAACAGAGTCAACTACAGATGACCACTCCTGACGAACGTTTTTAAGTTCATTTCGAAATTTTCTCAGATCCTTCTTATCGTTAAGGTCTCTGTCCTCAGAACCGAGAACTTCTGTTATCGATTTAGCGGTTTCCAGAGCCTGGTTTCGCCATTTACTCTTACGTTCTATCCCCTGTTTTAACCGGAGATAATTTTCCAGCAGAGTCATTGAACCAGCAATCACTAAGAGACCCGAAATTAGTCCAGTAAGTAATCTTATAGAGCCAGAGATTTCTACTACAAACTCTTCTGCCTCAAGCCAATTCGTTGGAACCACATATGTAGTTAGAGAGATAGCAAGTGCAAAGAGGAGGGGCTTACTATACTTCCAAGCCTTTTGTCGGATCGCCGACTCGACTGTCGTGTTAGCCTCTAAATAGAGAGGCCTTCGGAAAGCAACTAGGACAGCGACACCAAGAATAACTAGAGAAAGCGCTAGCGAAAAAACCCCACCTCGCACAATCAAAGATTCGTTGTTCTCGGCTATTTTAAAACTAAATAGAAGACCGCTAAAAACCAGTAGTGCGAAACCCCACTCAAGGAATCGAAACTCCGTCTCAAATCCTAAGGAATCTAAATTACTGAAATACCTCTCCTGATAACTGAGTATCGCTTGTAGTAGAATGGCGACTGCTGGAAGAGTTAAGGCTACAAATTGTAGAAGAGCCATCTCTGCCTGAGTCATACTTTATAGACAGAAGGATATTGTCTTGAATGTATTGACACAGTATAGGTAGCTATTACTTGCACTTAACTGACTCTTCTTCCAGATTTAATATATAATGTTTCTAACTATTTTTTAAAGTATACTGAAAAGTAATGGAGTGCGGAAATCAATCCTCTTCTACCCCTTCCCGTATCGGGATAAAGCGTCCAATTGTAGACAAGGATAGACGATGATTGAATCCCGTCCTGAAATCGATCTGGGCGCGTTGTACACCATGATGGACGAATAGCAAGCAGCCTCTGACCGACAGACAAAGCGAGAGAATCGATCTGTGACCGTCTGCAAAGAAGCACAGTGGTTTGCTATATGGATATGCGAATTAACCACTCAATCATTCAAAATAACGGAGAACCGGCTCAATGAGACTGTTTGCTGAGATAGCAGACGGCACAAGTGCTTGTATTAATCCGCTATAAATTATAGCCGAAAGGTATTTTCTAATTCCAGACACAAGTACGGTATGGTACTTGTACTTGTAGGATTGGTGCTACTCGTGCCAGTCTTTCTCCTTGTCTGCTTAGAGACCCGGGACTGGATTGTACAGAAATTAAAAAACGCCGATGAATAATCGCTGTGACACAAGGATTGAACGATAAGCGTGCTCTGGGTGAATCGAACGATTTGCAGTATCCGTGCGAGCTGTATCGCCTGTACAAAGCAATCGGACTCCTGAGGCTCAGAACGCGTCTCCGATTGCAATCTTCGCCTGTTGAGTTCCTCGGTAATCGCCGCCACCGTGCCAGCGCAACAGCGGAAGACTCGAGGCACGAACGAGTTTGTCCTGAAGGACCGTACAGCCCGATCGACCGTGTGGCCGGTAGACGACGAAACAGTACCAGCCGTCAGCCCGGCGAAGACGATCGTGGTACTGCCGATCGATTTTGAAGTTCCTCGGTTGGCCGTTCGCGTGCTCGACCATCGTGCTCTTGATCTCGACGGGCGTTCCGTTCTGAAAGCGGGCGTCGTGCCACGACGCTCGCTCGAGGACGAACCGACGCTTGTCGGCCATCCGTTTCTCGCAGAGGGTGCCGAAGTGGTTCGCTCGTTTCGAGCGACTCGCGGTCATGGATCGCCGAGCGTACGCGCCCGTCGCGAACGATCCCGCCGTGATCGTGGATCTCTCGGTTCTCGCGGTTGCCGTAGTTCTCCTGCTGCTCCCGCACCTCGGCCATGACGTGGAGGTCCTGGTCGTCCGCCACTCAGCTCACCTCCTCGAGGTCGCTCGAGTCGCCCCACTCGAATCCCTCGTCGGTCTCTTCCGGCTCGTCTCGAGCCCGCTTACGTGCGTACAAGGTTGCGACCGCCGAGACGATGATCGTCCGCTCGAGTTCTGCCTGCTCGAGCGCGGTGATGAAGGCGTCAGCGTTGTAGGTCTCGTAGTCCGGTTCGGACCAAGAGGCGTTCTCAACCTCGTTACCGTCCGAATCAAACATATTCTCGACGGTGAACTGACCGTCGTAGAACATGATTTCCTCGCCGTCCGAGGTGAACATACGCGGGGTGCTGTTGAAGTCCACAGAGTTGTAGAGGTCTCACCGGTCGTGAATCCACTCTTCGGGGCCCGTGCGTACAGCGTTCCCTGATACGTCTCGTTCACGTCGCCAACGTAGGTTCGTTCAGACGTGCCGTTTTCCTCGTCGTCGACGCGCTCGATCTCGGTCGCACCCTCGTAGGAGACGACCATCGTCGTCGCGTTCAGCGACCGATCGGTATCGAGCAGGGCGATGTTCGCGTGCTGCCATCGCTGGTCGGTTACGTTGCTATCTCCGGAGAGGTAACGGGCCATCCCCTCAGCGCCGCGAAGTTCCGAAGTCGTGAGCCGACCTCGTCCAGCGCATTGTATACGTCAAATGCGAACCCATCGGGGTAGTTGTCCTGAACAGTCGAAACCTGTTCCTCGAGCCCAGTTCCACTGTTCGTACCATTCGCCTTCGTCACAGACCTTCTCTGCCGAAAGCGACGAGTTTTCGTAGGGACTGTCGACCCACGTTTGACCGCTGATCGTGAGACCTTACGAGCCAGCTATGTTACCAGTACGAGACGCATCGTAGTTGGGATCGGACATCTCGTCGACCGTGATACTGTCGTTTTCAGCTCGTACTGGTCGAGAAGAGGATTGTAGGCGTACCAGTATTGGCTGCCACGGTCATCGTGTACGTGTTCGATACGTACCGAGTCGTACTCGTAATCTGACCCGTTAATCAGACTCGCATTGAACGAATCAGTCCCGCCAACAACTCGGGGACCACTGATAATACCGTCAGACCCCGACGAATCAAAGAACACCCGGCTCAGATAGGTGTCCGAAATACCATCATCCTGTTGTGAGACGTTCCCTGCATAGGACAGTCGAGCGTTCTGCCGACTCCCATCGTTCAACAGATTGATCTGCCGAATCGTATAGTACTCCCGAATCGCCTCACGAGCATACGAGTCAGCAGCTGACGCCGTTTCGTACGAGATATATAAAGGAATCAGCGAGAGTCCGATGCTGAACTCTCTGTCGTTGGGCCGGTTAGAAAGAGTTCTCGCATAATCTTCTCGCCTATGTCGACACGATTGTCTCGAACCCGCGTGTTTCCGCGCGAGTTGGTCGCCAGATAGATCACCGACGTCAGTTGCTCGCGAAACGTTTCCGGCCGAGAGCAGTAGACTCGATACCACTTGTCGCCCTCGTAGCGGTTTGCGCGCAGGTCCAGATAGTGTGTGACGAACGGCCTGTGGATGTGCGGCGGGCTAGTTCGAATCCACGCCGGGAGCTCGCCGTGATCCTTCGGTCCGACTGGACAGTCGTAGGCGGCGAGCACACGGGCGACCATCGAGGGTTCGGTCGGTTCGTAGCAGGTCACGTCCTTCGCGTCGACCTCCTCGAGTTCGATGCCGAGCGTCTCGGTGACGTCGAACAGCCGCTCCTCGGTCGAGTCGTTCGTGACCGTCCACTCGATTTCGTACTTCGAACTCAGTCGTCCCGCGGCGATCGTCTGACTGACGAGTGTCGCGATCGCCTCCACGTGCGGATGGTTCGGACCGATGCCGATCCACTCGCGCTCGAGGGCGTCGAAGACGGCTTCGGCGGCAAACGGCATCGTCGGATTCGTCGAACGCCCCCACCAGGAGTCGAGTTGATCCTGTGTCGCCTCGAGGTGAGCAACGGCTTCGGCGGGTGTTCGATTCGGATAGCGGTCGTAGTATTCCATCGCGCGCACGTAGTTCCGAACGGTTTCCCTCACGTCATCCTGTCCGCGCTGGTTGTAGGTCCGCGCGAGGTCTCGCGGATGGGCGATCGAGAGCGAAGAGATGTACATATCGGTTCGTAAGACCAGGTCGACATAACTCTTGTTCACTCGATGACGTGTTTCGGAATCGACAGACTGCGACGCTTCAAGGGGACGCTGGAAGTGTTCAAGTCGGTGCTGATTATCACTCTTGAATGTGACGTCCACAAACCCTCACGATCGAAGCTCTCCCTCGGTTCGGGATGTTTTCGAAAAAATCGGAAACGGCACACTTTCCGTTAAGGTGTCTGGGTTCAATGGTATTCAACTACCGACGGACGACGACTGCACGCGCCCCGGTCCTACACAGTGGCGCGCGCAGTCAGTCCGCGGTCCCACAACAGTGAGACCATGAGCAAGAACGCACGCAACACCCCCAAACGCACCGGCACCTGTAACGACTGTAACGAACGCCTCGAGTCTGCGCCGACGGTGGGACGAGATGGGCGGACCTCACCGGATTCCAGCGAGACATCTTAGAAGCGCTCGAGCGACCCGGTCGCTTCGGTGGGTCGTTCGAAGAACTCCCGAAGAACGTCCAGGCGCTCTGTCGCGAGGTCGCGACCGACGGAGTATCCGCCGACGTTCGGCAACTGCTCGAACTGGAATTGTGATACCGTCCTCAAAGTCCGCCATAATGGAGACGAGACCGAGGATTCAGTAGGACCGAAGCGATCCGAACTCACGGGTTTTGCTGGTGGTGGCGGTCAATCGGGGGGTGAGTCGGCGTGAGCGAGCAGCGTACGTTCCGCTCACGAGGATTAGTGACTGATAGGAGAACCGAGAGTGGTTCCTGCCTATTTCAACTGAGTACGTTGAATGCCCTGGATTGGGTCAATGTATGGTTGATAGCCAATCACAGGACAGTATGCTACTCAGACCCACAGAACAATAAGCACAGTGGATGGGTGGTTGATTCGCCGGTTTCACATCCTCACGCTGGTGGAGACCGGGTAGCGACGAGAGGTGATCGGCGGTGAGCGAACACTCGAGTTCGTCGTACGAGTGTCCGATTTGGAGTGAGACATCGATCTCACCCGGAAACAACGTCGCACTCACCGCACTCGACCGTGAGTCACACGACACGCTCGGCACGCTGGTCATGCAAGGCTGAGGGAATCAATAAAGCCGCGGACCACCGCGCGGTCGTTTACCGGTGGTCTTCGCCAATCGTCCTGAAGTGGCTATTTTCGGTGGTGTGAACGATCCACGGAGCGCTTAGAGGAGTGCGACGAGGGGTTGATTATCAACATTGAAACCGTCGCCGTATTTGAGTCATTCAGGGCCCGTGGAATTCTATCCGATAGTAACGTTGTCTCTCGATCACTCCACGTCCGTTTCGCTCGACGTTGGATCGTCGGTTTCCTCTACGAGAACGAAGGCAGTCGATCCACAACTGCATGCTGTGCTCCCAATTAATTGAATGTCGCCATCGGGCCACTGGCGTGCTGCGTACACGGATCCACAACCCTCACATGCAGCGACGATCCTCGTCGCATCCTCACTGTTTGCCATTCCTTAGCAATTCAGATGCACTACCCATGATATCACATTTTCGATCCATATCTCTATCATGTTGTATTCCTTACTGAGAAATTCGGTGGTATCGACCGCTGAACGCAGTAATTCGAAGAGAACGTTCAAAATCCGTCGCGTGAGGGGTTACGTGGAACGACCACACGTGGGGGAACACCAGGCCCAGCTCTTCCCCGTGGAGACGATGGTCAACGAAGAGTACACAGACTCTAATAGCCGCTGACAGTCAGTGCCCGCCTGACCGAACGACGTGAACGCGGTTGAGCGCGCACTGCGAGCGAGAACCACGACTGGACGATGGGTGTATCGATCGTTTTAGTTGGTACTATGGAGCGTCACTGATGGAGTGAGAATATCGCTTTCGGAGTCGGTGGAGACGGCAAGCCGTCTCGTGATCAAGCGAACCGCGGGTTCGCTGACCTCGTGGAATTTTCGAGTCCGCTTCGTGGAGAGAGCACGGTTCTCTCGGATTAGCGCGGGCGCCTGCGGTTCCACAACTTCGGTCGTGGATCGATGTCAATGCGACGATCGTTCGACCGGTTGTGACTCCGAGTCCGCATCGACGGTCCGAGTTTCCGAAACGTGGACGTCACCGTCGGAATCGACGCGGACCGCATACCCCTGGTAGACGAACTCGAGCGTTACGGTGGAGACCACCTGGTCTCGTTCGGCCGACCGGAAGAGCGCCTCGAGTGCGTCGGTATCGATCACGTCGTGAAGCGGTGGGTGGAGGGCTAACGGATCGACGTCCTCGCGTGCTGCAACCTGTTGGACGATTTGGATGATGACTGGTTCGTCGGTGTCCATAGTCACTCGTTCTGTCGAGTTTGGATAAATACTACCTACAGTTATTATCGTTTATATGATTGTGCTCCGACATCTGGCGTCAGCTATTAATTTCGTACTATGAGCGCCTCAAAGTTCAGATTGTGCAGTTTCGTGACGGATTCAAGCACTCACTGACGGGTTCAAGCACACGCAGACTGGTTCACAGACCGGGCAATTAGGTCGTCGATCGCCGACTCCGACTCGTCCATCGACAGAGAGGGAACCGAATCGGATCGTTCCGACTTCTCTTCAGTCGATCGGACTGACAGCACCTTGGGGGAAATGTCGGGATCGCACACTGTCGTTGAACGCCACTGTTCGACCGGTCGATGATCGGTCGATCGGAGCGTCTATCAGTTCGGCTGGTAGTATAAAACCATAGAATTATCTATGGTGATAGCCTATACTAATACAGTGGCTACTCCTGTCGAATCCAGACCACAGGCAGATTCGGAATCCGGTCCTAACCCGGTAGTTCCCATGCTCGAGCGGTACATTCGAACATACTTCCCGAGTATCGTCTTCTGTGGGATCCTGCTGGTCGTCGCAATCGAACTGTACGATCCATCGAGACTCGAACTCGAGTGGACGACGATCACACTGATCGTGCTCCTGTTGCTCGCACCCTACATTCGGGATCTGAAGGCACTCGAGGTGGCCAACGTCGGAAGCGTGACGCTACAGGACGATATCGAGTCGGCCCGCCGGACCGTTCATCGGATCGGTGACGACGGTGAGAGTGCGTGGACTCACGGTGACGGCGACGGCGACAGCGACAGCGGTCGCGGCGGTGAGGAAAGCGAGGACGGGACAACCGGGAACGCGCGTGAACTGGTCACTTCGGCCGTAGTTCGAGAGTCGACGGTACGAGACCGGATCGACTCGAGCAGCCAAACGGGCCCCGCCGGAGACGGGGTCGGCGACGAACTGCACGGGATCTACGAAACGGAGTATCGGCTCCTCGACCGGAACCCGCGAATTGCACTAGCCAGGCTGCGAACGGAACTGGATGTCGCGACGCGCTCGCTCCTCGAGGAGGCAGCACCCGAACGCGCGGACCGGGGCTGTCTCGATCCGATTGCGGTCGTCGACAGGCTCCACGGCGAGGGCATCGTCGACGGCGCATTCGTCGCGGCGTACACCGAGGTTCGGTCGCTGTGTAATCAAGCGATTCACGGCGAAGCAGTTCGCCAACGGGATGCGATCGAACTCGTCGATCTCGGGCTGGCGCTGATTCGGATCGTCGAATCGACTCGTGCGGTCTACAGTGTCGGAGACGATCGCTGAGCGGTAGCGGCGTCTCGAGCGAGGGAGTACGCGATTTCGATGTCAGGATGTGTCCGTGTCGTGGTCCGTCGAGAGTGAGAGATGAGGAATACGGGACGGTGTCACATGAACTACTTACATGAGAGCGCGCTCCTTTTAGGGAGCGGGACACTGTATAATAGCGATAGGTACTCGACGATGTCCCAGGATTCACCCGGCACGGCGGACCAGAACCCACAGCGGACCGAGACGGAGAGCATTCGATTCGACGGGTGGCCGATCGAGGGCCACGACGACTCCGACGGTGCCAATACGTCGTACGTGGGCATGGCGGGGCCGGTCGGCGACGTCGGTGCCGGTAGTCCGACAGCCGTCATGTACGACGAGGAGGAGAACACGATCTTCGAGGCGACGGTCGACGAGGAGCGACAACGACTCGTTCCGAAGAGCGGGACCGAACGCGAGCTCACCGCCGCCACCTCGGACGACGACGGCGGCGACCCGTTCGGCGAGGCACTCGAGGAGGTCGGTGATCGGCTTAACTGGAACTCACTGTCCGAATTCGCCCGAGAGCGGTTGCAAGACACGGACGCGGTCGACGCGCGTATCGAGTCGGAGGGGGAGGGAATCGACCCGGAAGCGGTGACGTTCACCAGGAGTAACGTCGCGGCGAACGCGGATATCGACATGGAGTGTACGGGGTCGTTCACGTATCGCCGCGACGACGATCAGGTGTTCGTCGTCGAGCGCGACTTCGAGATCACGTTCGACGACCCCGACGCCCCGGAGACGGCATTCGTCGACGTTCTCGAGCGACTGTTGCGTGCCGAGGAACCGCAGGAAGAACGACGCGCAGGTGACGCGGAACCGCTCGAAGAGAACGCGCTATCGTTTACGATCGATCTCGACGCCGATGCGCGGAACCGACGCGTCGAAACGGTCGTCGAGGAGTACTGCGAGGAGTGGCACGAGTCGAACGTTCAGTCGCTTTGAATCGTGACGATGCCGAAGGGGAATCGAGGCGGGTACGGGTATTACTGGGGAGAGTGGGACAGTACCGATAGCTGTGTCTGTCGGTGACACAGATTATCGTCACGGCAGGCGCGTGTGACTCGGGGCTTTCGATATGGCTACCGGTATCGGTATCCATCTCGAGCTCGAGCTCCCGGGACTCGGGAGCCTCGAGGATCGTAGGTACTCACGGACGGCGATTACGACCGAAAGTAGTAGTGGAGTATTGACATCCTCCCTGCGCTGAAGCGCGAGGATTCCTTCGTGGGACAGCACGCCGTTCGTGCATCCCCAAAGGCACCCTGACCGAGACCGTGGGGTCTCGGCTGTGATTTGTGAGTAGTGCGTCGGGCCTCGGAAGAGGCGTTGTGTACTTGGGTATCCGCTTGCACCTCACAGGCCGTGCCATCGACCCAACTCAACCGCGTTGGGTGAGTAGCCATCCGACGCAGGGTTGCTTTTTGGTCACGGAGACCCCAATCCAACTCCACTTTTCGTCAGACGTGCTTGTCCAACAGTATACTGTCGGACTGCTTAATTACAGTGGTTGATATCTCTGTTGTCGGATTCATCCCCGCGCTAAAGCACGGGGGCTTTCTCCTTGATTTTTCGTAAGACACCGGACAGTCGGTGTCGGATCGGTTACTCCTGCTCGACGACGACTTCACCACTGGACCCAACGGTCACCTGACACTCGTTGTACGAGAAGGTGACCGAACCGCCGCTTCGGACGCCGTCCGGTCGCGGTTCGAAGAGTCGCTCGAGTGCGTCGGCGTTGATCGAGTAGTGTAATGGCTCGAGTTCGGTTACCTCGGTATCAGTAAACGTTGCAACAGCGTCTGCAACTGCGACGCTCAGCGGTTCATCGTCGAGTCGATCGTACTGCACAGCATAAGACGCGCCCCCCGTTGGCTGCGTGGACTCTGATGTCATTTCAGTCATGGTTTCACACGTTCCCCCCAATACGTCTGTAGGGAATCTACGTCACACTTCACGGGTGATCGTTAAGAGTTTGATCGTTAATGCTGTAACGCTTCGTTCTGAGAGGGGTTAAAGAATTAATGTTCCTCGAGAGGGGCCGTCTCGAAAAGCGACGCGAAGACTTTTCGCTGGACCGATCTGACGTGGTTGTGGAACGCGGGCGGTGAGATGTCCAGCGAGGCCGCGACCTCCTCACCGGTCGCGGTCCGGGGCCACTCGAAGAACCCGCCGTGATAGGCGGCCTGAACGACCTCGCGTTGTCGGTCTGTCAGTTCCTCGAGGAGTGGATGCTGGCCGTGGTTCTCGAGCACCCGATCGGGATCGTTATCACGAGATCGCGTACGATCGTGTTTTGCGCGCAGCGAGACGTCGGGACCGGATCGGCTGATCCCCGTGAGGAGTTCTCGGACTTCGACGGATCGAGGAACGTCGACGATCGCACGGGTACCCGATTCGTCGATCGTCAGCGCCCGTAACGATCCACCGTAATTCTCGACGGTCGCTCCGAAAAACGGGCCCGTTAGACGGGCCTGAACGAGCGTTCGATCGTCCGATACCCGCAACGGTGTGACCGACTCGAATCCGTCGATCTCCCCGAGATTGTCGCTATCGACGCCCGTCTCGAGCGTGAGAAACGTGATCGTCGAATCGTCCGTCTGTGGAATAGTCCCCTCGAGCGTGACCGTCGTCTCGAACCGTTCGGCGAGCGTCGTAAACGCCGATTCGGCCTCGAATTCGAGTTCGAGTTCGGTCACGTCGTCGCTCACGAGGGCGTTCTTTCGCTGGACGGCGTCGATCGTGTAGGCGATCGTCTCACCGAGTTCCTCGAGGACCGTCCGCGTCGGTTCGTCGAACCCGTCGTGGCGGTCGGCGTACACCGAGAGTACGCCGTAGAGGAATCCGTCGTACAGCAGCGGGATCGAGAGGATCGACTGGAAGTTCCGCGACAACGCCTCGGCGCGCCACGCGCCGTTCCGAATGCCGTCCGCGACGTTTTCGACCGACACGACCTCGCGGGATCGAACGCACGCCCCGGTCGGCTCGGTCGCCGGATCGTCGACGGTCGTCACGGTGACCGCCTCGAGGTAGGAGTCGCCGTGACCGGCCGTCTCTCGGGGCACGACGCGGTTGCCGCCGGGATCGGGTTCGCCGATCCAGGCGAACTGGCACTCGTCGAGCTCGAGCAGACGATCGCAGATTCCGCGCTCGATCTCCTCGCGGCTGTCGGCCCGGAGCAACAGTTCCTCGAGATCCTCCCGAATCCGACTGGCACGACCCAGACGCTCGAGACGCGTGTTCTGTTCGTCGAGTTCGCGCTCGCGCTCGCGGAGTCGCTGGGACCGCTCGATCCGATCGAGGGCGGCTTCGGCCGTCGCAGCGAGAAGCAGTGCCAGATCCACGGCTTCTGCGCCCGATACGTAGCGGTCAGGATCGGGTGAGGCGACGACGAGAACCCCGTGTTCACCCAGTGAAACCGATAGCCCACTCTGGAACGCGGTGGACCCGTTACGCCCCTCGGCGGCCGACGGAACGATGTCGACGTCGACGTCGACTTCGTCGAATGTTTGGGGCGTTTCGCGGACGAACACGTCCCATATCGGACTCTCGGCGGGTCGAACTCCCACCGGCCGCTCGGCCGTCGAGTACGCTGCCGGCACGAGTTCGTTCGCTCGCTCGTCGAACCGGTAGCAGACGACGTCGGTTCCCTCGAGGACGTTCGTTGCGACGTCGACGACGTATTCGAGGGCGTCCGTGCTGGATTCGACGGTCAGTAGCTGTTTCGTCGTCGCCTTCTGGATCGTTTCCAGCGCCCGCTCGTACTGTGAGCGTTCGGTGACGTCGATACCGACACCGATGACGCACTCGACCTCGTCGTCTTCCGTGACCGGCTGATACCACGACTCGAAGAATCGATTCTCGGTGGACTGTTGGGTGTGGACCGGTTCGCCGTCGAGCGCCCGGCGGACATCCGCGTGAATCTGCGGGTCGTCGACGACGTCGAAGATCGACTCACCGACGATGTCGTCGGACTCGAGACCGATGGTCTCGAGTCCGTTCTCCCCTGAGAGCGTGAACGTGCCGTCGCTATCGAGGACGAATAGGTCCACGGGGACGTTCTCGACGAGCGTCTGGAGTCGCTCGGTGTGGTCCTGTTCTACGGGTGTGACGTTCCGAGCCGTCTCCGCCGTCGTCTCCGTGACGGAAATCGAGAGGCCGGTCGGTGACGGATAGAACCGGGCTTCGATCCACAGATCGTACGGTTCGACGTAGGTGTCGATCGTGTCGGGCTCTTGCGTATCGAACGCCTCGCGGGCCTTCCTTCGGAGTTCCGTCCCCTCGAGCTCCAGGACGATATCGTCGAAAGACCGTCCGACGAGGTCGTCCGCGTCCGCGTCGACGTCGAACAGTTCCTCGGCGCGGTCGTTGACGTACGTGAATCGCCACTCCGTATCGAGGGCGACGAACGCGTCCGAGACGCGCTCGAACGCCTCGTTCTGGTCTGGTTTACTCCGGCGGTAGTCGGTCACGTCGTGAATCGACACGACGACGCCGTTGACGGTCGGATCCTCGAGATGATTCGTGAGACTCGCCTCGTGGACGTGCCACGAATCATCCGCGTGGCGGACCCGATACGCACACGTCGCCGTCGCTCCGGGTCCCTGTTTGGAAACCTCGTCGAACACCTCGACGAACGTCGCCCTGTCGTCCGGATGGAGTACTTCGTCGACCCGTTCGCCCAACATGTCGGACGGATCGCATCCCACGATTCGCTGGACCGACGGACTGACGAACCGCCGCCGGCGCTCCTCGTCGAGCACCAGTAGTAACGTCGACGAGCGCTCGATCAGCGTCCGATACCACGACGCTCGCTCGTCGAGGCTCCGGTGGGCCTGCACACACTGAACCGCCTGCTCGAGTCGGTGCCGGAGCAACGCGGGCGTCGCCGCGTCCGTTTCCGTTCTGGTGACGACCTCCGTGACGCCCTCCGGAACGGACTCGAGTGCGGTCGACGTCGGTGAGTCAACCGCGAAGACCAGCGGAACCCCCTTGCCGGCATTGGCCGTGCGCGCGACGTCCGCGTCGTCGGTGAGAACGCAGTCGGGTCGTTCCTCCGCTCGCGGCCCGTCGGTCTCGAGCGAGTCGAGGTCGAAACCCCCGTCGGATTCGACGACGTCGATCGCGATCGGGGCGTCTCCTCCCGCGTCCTCGAGCGCGTCCACAGCGGTTCGGAGCCAGGGAGTCGAACTGACCACGAGGAGTCGGCGGAGGTGATCCGCCTCGTGTGACTCGGGACCGACATTCATACGCTCACTCGGTCCTCAGATGGGAAAAGGACAACGGCGGACCGCCGACCGACGACCGCGTTTCGTTACCCGAGAGGTGGTTTTCGGACGGTTCTGCGGCCGTCGACGGCTCGGATACGGGAGTCATCGAAAGTCGGTTCTCACCCGATCACGCGACGGGAGCGCGATTTGGCGCGTACCGTGAGCGAGACGCGCGGACTGCGATCCGTGCGCGAATCGTTTCGAGTGTCGCAGTTGTCGCTACCGCACCGATGCGGACGTCTGGAGTTCAGTAGCCCGAAACGGTACCGTCCTTTCGCGGTTCGGTCGCGCCGACCAACGTCTCGCCGCGACGACCCACGAACTGCGCGCCGCCGAAGAGCGCCGGCGCGAGAACCCGGATGTCGTGTCCCCTCCGTGCCAGCGCCGTCTGCGCCGGCAATCGCTCCTCGACGCCGAGCGTTCCGTCCTCTCGGTACCGCCACCGCGGTGCGTCGAGGGCGGCCTGCGGCGTTCGCCCGTAGTCGACGAGGTTCGACACGAGCTGGACGTGGCCCTGCGGTTGCATGTAGCCGCCCATGACGCCGAAGGCGGCCCACGTGTCCCGACTGTCTCCCGCAGTCTCCTCGCTCTCGCTCGTCTCCCCAGTCACTCTCTTCTCTTCGTCGACACCCAAATCTGGAAACCGACCGATCGCGGGAATCAGCGTGTGAAACGGCCGCTTGCCCGGCTCGAGGCTGTTGGGATGGTCCGGATCGAGCGAGAACGACGCGCCGCGGTTCTGGAGGGCGATGCCAGTATCGCCCGCCACGAGCCCGCTACCGAAGCCGGCGAACCGCGAGTTGATGTACGAGACGAGGTTTCCCTCCTCGTCGCCGACCGTGAGGAGGACGGTATCGCTATCTTCGGCGCGGGCGTTCGGGACGCCCCAGTCGGGATCCTGAATCGGCGTCTCGCCGATCGCCGACGCACGCACGCCCGCGTACGACTTCGACGCGAGCGGCGGGCTCTCCTCGTACGCGGGATCGGTGATGTAGCGGTGGCCGTCGACGAACGCCAGCTTCGTCGCCTCGGCGAACGCGTGAACCCGCTCTGGCGAGTCGTAGGGGTGGTCCCCGGCGCCGATCTCCTCGGCGATGTTCAGCGCCTCGAGGGCGATCAGTCCTTGATTGTTCGGCGGCAGTTCGTAGATCTCGGCGCCGTTGTAGGTCGTGCTGACAGGATCGACGAACTCCGGTTTGAACTCCGCGAGGTCCTCGAGCGTCATGAGGCCACCCTGCTCTCGAATCTCCGCGACGATCGCCTCGCCGATCTCGCCCTCGTAAACGACGTCGGCGCCCCGTTCGGCGACCTTCTGGAGGGATTCGCCCAGTCGCTCGAGCGTGACCGTTTGCCCGACCGTCGGAGCCTCGCTGTCGAAGAGGAACGCCTCTCGCGCGTGTTCGTCAGTAAACAACGTCTCCGCCCCCTGCCAGTGGGAGGCGATGACCTCCGAGACCGGGTACCCCTCGAGCGCGTAGCGGATCGCCGGCTCGAGCACCTCCGCGAGTGACTTCCGACCCAACTCCTCGACGGTCGCCTCCCAGCCGCGTGCGGTCCCCGGCACCGTCACGGTGTGTGGACCGAGAAACGGCATCTCCCACTCGAACTCGAGGTCGAGGTCGTCTTCGCTCGACGCTCCGTCAGTGGCGTACCCGCGGGAGTCGGGGTAGTACGACGCTCGTTCGTCGGGGTCCGCGTCCTCGAGTGCCTCCCTGACGTTCTCGATCGTCGCGGCGGCGGGTGCGCCACCACAGGAGCGCATCGCTCCGACGTCGCCGTCGGCGGTCCGGTAGAGCGCGAAGACGTCGCCGCCGAGGCCGGTCGACGTCGGTTCGACGACGTTGAGCGCCGCCGCGGTCGCGACGGCGGCGTCGAACGCGTTCCCGCCCTCCCGAAGGACCGACAGTCCGGCCTCCGTCGCCAGCGGTTGGCTCGTCGCCACCATCCCTCGGTTGGCGTACACGGTCGAGCGTCTCGAGTCGAAGCGGTCGAGATCGGTGTCCATAGGAGTGACACCGACGGCGAACACCTAAAGTGCGGTCGTCCCGGCGACGCCCGCGACTGGTGGCTACGATCGACGCGCAGTGCGATCGATGTTCTCCCGTCGTCGGATACACGAACCGGCTCGATCGGGTTTTCGATTCGCGCGAGGACGACAGCGAATTTCGTCGCGAGTCGGTCACAACGTTCACAACGTCTCACTCCAAGTGGGAATTGACCACCGATCACCATGCCAGACGGCACCCGGCTCCTCGGCATCGAAGACGACCGCGAGGACGACGAGGAGCGGATCGTCCTCCACGTCGACGCCGATTGCTTCTACGCCTCCTGCGAACGCCTCCGGGAACCGGACCTCCGCGGCGAACCCGTCGTCGTCGGGATGGGCTACGAGTCCGGCGAGACCACCGGAGCAGTCGCCACCGCGAGCTACGAGGCCCGCGCACACGGTGTCGAGAGCGCGCAGGCGATTTCGACGGCCCTCGAGCGTCTTCCACGGAGAGCGGAGTACGACCCCGACGCCGACTCGACGCACACGCTCGAGGAGACCGGCCACTACCGTCCCGTCGACATGGACTACTACGAGTCGATCGCCGAGGAGGTACGAACGATCCTCCACGACTGCGCCGACGTCGTCCGTGAGGTGAGTATCGACGAGGCCTACCTCGACGTCACCAACCGCACCGACTGGACGGTCGCCGACGGCTTCGCCCGCCACGTCAAAGACCGCATTCGACGGGACGTCGGCGTCACCGTCAGCGTCGGCGTCGCCCCGACGATGAGCGCCGCGAAGATCGCCAGCGACTTCGACAAACCCGACGGCCTCACCGTCGTTCGCCCCGGCGAGGTCCGGGAGTTTCTCGCCCCGCTCGAGGTCGACCTCCTCCACGGCGTCGGGCCGGTCACCGCCAGAGCGCTGCGAGGGATGGGCCTCGAGACCGCGGGTGACGTCGCCGCGACTGATCCCGACCCGCTCGTCGAGGCGTTCGGCGAACGCGGCCGGGAACTGTACGACCGCGCCCGAGGGGACGACGATCGCCGCGTCGAGCCGAAGGGCGAACCCAAGAGTTTCTCCCGGGAGTCGGCGTTCGCGTCGCCGGTCGAGGACCCCGATCCGAAGCGCGAACAGATCCGGACGCTGGCCGAGGCCGTCGCCGATCGCGCCCAACGCGAGGACGCGCTGTACCGGACCATCGGCGTGAAAGCCGTGACGCCGCCCTACGACGTCCACACCCGTGAGAACTCGCTTCCGGGTCCCGTCGACGAACCCGACCTCGTCGAGGAGATTGCCCTCGAGTTGTTCGAAGAGTTCGAACCCGAACCGGTTCGAAAGCTGGGCGTCCGCATCGCCAACCTCGAGTTCGCCGCCGGCGATCAGACTAGTCTCGAGGGGTGGGACAGTCCAGCGGTTGGGTCTGGGGCCTCGAGTTCCGAAACAGCCGAAGCCGCTGAAGCCGCCGAAGCCGACGAAACCGACGAAACAGCCGAAACCGTCGAAACCGAGGAGACGAACTCGGAACCGGTCGCAGACGCCGATTGCCACCCTCGAAAACGAGAACACATCAGCGGACAGACCTCCCTGACGGACTTTTCGTGAACTTCGACTTCGGATTCGGCCGAAATAGCCAACTGCCTCGAGTGAGGAACGGAGAGCGGGGAAGGGACAGGAACAGTGAAATTATACGTACTCGAACACATACTCAGCAGTAAGCCGTCTATCCCCCGACACAACTGAACGATCTTCCATGACTGAGGACTTCTACGACCTTCTCGACGTGCCGACCGACGCCTCCCAGGACGACATCAAGCAGGCGTTTCGCGATCAGGTTCGGATCTACCACCCGGATCTGAACGACGACGACCGCGCGCAGGCGCAGTTTACGGCACTCAAGAAAGCCTACGACATCCTCGGCGATCCGGTCGAGCGCCAAGCATACGACCGCCTCGGCCACGAAGATTACGTGGCCAAGCGGACCAAAGGGCTCCCCTCGCCGGATCTGTGGAAGGACAAGAGCACAAGTTCCAATTCTAGTTCCAGTTCCAGTTCCAGTTCTAGTTCAACCGCCACTTCAACGTCACGCTCGTCGAGTTCGTCCTCCCGGTCGACGAAGTCGACCACCGGGTCGTCGACGGCGGATACTGCCGACTCCAGTACCGGCACCACCAGTGCCGGGACGACGAACTCGAGCGGGGCGTCCCATTCGCGTTCGAACTCGAGTACCACCGGGTCAGATACCGGTAATACGGCGACGGGAACGACGGACGGCGGGACGGCAACTGCTGGTGCCAGTCGATCCGGTCACTCCGGAGCAGGGTCTCGATCGACCGTCTCCGGGAACCCGGTCGCCCGGTGGTGGCGCAGGCAGAACTTCGCCTGGCCGCTGATCTGGCTCGCCGCGCTGACCTACCTCGCCGGCCTCGGCCAGTTCGCGGTCACGAACGATGCCGCGCTCCGGTCACTCGGCGACGAACTGAGCGCGATCGGCGCCGATCCGACCGCCCTCTGGGACACGCTCTCGGGCGGTCGCCACGGCATCGAGACGATCGTCGGGTTCGTCTCTTCGGTCGAACCCCTCAAGCCACCGCTCCCGATCGAGCAGTGGTACGGGCTCCTCGCCGGTCTCGTCGCGGTCGCCCTGATCGTACTCCTCGGTGCTCGACTCGCCTGGCGAGACCAGACGTGGGGCGCGGTGTCGATCGACGAGACGATCGTCCTCGCGGTCGCGCTCGGGGTCTCGAGTACGCTCTTCGGCGGGCCGTTACTCGCGGGCGCGCTGCTCATGCCCGTGCTGTTCGGGGTGATCGTCCACCGGACCCGACAGCTTCCCGGCTGGTCGCCGTCGTACCTGTTCGTGCTCGCGGTCAGTGCGCCGGGGCTCGCACTCGCCGTGAACGCGGCCGGCTACGCGTCGCTGCCGAGCGATCTCCTCGCCTACGTCGTCGTCCCGCTACTCGGCGCGTTCGGCCTCCCGCTGCGGGCGTCGATCAGGAAGCGGTTCGGCCGGTAGCGATCTCGGTTCGTCGGTTTCTCGCGACCGATCACTTCGCGTGCGTACTGAACGTGACCGCGAGTCACTCGGTTAATCAAAAAAACAGACTCTGTAAATATGTTACCGTCTTAACCGCTCTCGACACCGACCAGTGGTATGTCAAAACTCGATGGATTCTTCCGATCGATCGCAAATGCGCAGCGGCGTCGATTGTTAGTCCACATGCTCTCTCACAATCCGGAAGACGAATCGAAGGTCTATACCGGCGATATCGAAAAGAGTGACGAGGAGTTGTCTATCCTTCTCGTGCAGATGGAACAAACACACCTTCCCCTGTTGGAAGATTACGGATTCATCAACTGGGATCGGAAAAATCACGAGGTGACGAAAGGGCCGCAATTCGACGAAATCAGACCGCTCTTGGAGATGATTGTGAACCACCGGGACGAACTCCCCGATAACTGGTTGTAGTCTCGTCAGGCGAGTAGGATGCGGGTGTGCTTGCTCTTCGATGAGGACGATCCAACTCGGACGGTACGTGCCACAAATTCACACCGCTCGTCCAATACTGCTGTATACAGATCTACGAAGCCCACTAATCGACTCGTCGGTGAATCCTCATCCGACCAACGTCGCAACGCCTTTCGTCTGGCGATAATCCGAGTTCAAGATCGCCTCGAGCGAGGAGGCGATTCGCTCCCGGTCGCCGTCGACCCACTCGGACGGATCGCGGATCGGGACGACCATGAACCCGCGCCCGCGGATGTCCAGACCGTGGAGGGCGGCCATGTCGAGGTGATCTTCGAATCGGTGGCGCTGGGTCGTGTACTCTCTCAGGATGTGATCGGTCGCGCGCTCGCCCACCGGAACGAGGATGTGAGCGTTGATCGCCCGGAGTTCGGCGTCGAAGTACCGTTCGAGCTCGGCGTACTCCGCGTCCGTCGGTGGTCGGCCGTTCTCGAGAGTACACATGTGAATGTAACTCCAAAAGCAGTTCTCGAGGAGCGGCTCGTCCGTCGGCCCGCTCGCGAAGCCGAGCGTTCGAGCGACGTCCTGAACCGCCTCGCCGGATCGGGTTTCGGTGAACGGGACGCCGGTCGTCGCGCCGCCGTGGACGCCGGGATGGTCGCCGACGAACTGAAAGTCCGCGTTCGCGTCACCGTAGCCGAAGACGGCCGGGTGGCTCCCGGGATCGTTGCGTTCGAAGGGAGGGCGCATTCCGAACGGGTTGCTCGTCCGATCAGTGACGTTTTTCACGCCTCGGGGTAGGCGACTGGGTACTATAATGACCACGATTCGGCGATTCCGTCGGCGTCCGAGCGTGTTCGAACGAAACTCGCCGCCCCCGATTCCGTTTACGCCTCCCGACTACTTCGGCGGCTCCGTATCGTACGGTGTTTCGTCGATGACGATCGTCGAGTGGATCAGCGAGGCCAGCCCTCGTCGAAGCCGCTGGGAAACCGCCGAATCGGAGACCTCGAGCGTGTCGCCGAGCTCGACGAGCGTCGTCTTTCGCGGGACGTCGAAGTAGCCGTTCTCGTAGGCGGCGAGAACGAGTTCCCGCTGGGCGTCCGTCAGGCCGAACCGCGGCGTCGTGTCGGGACTGACCGCTTCGTGTAATTGGACGAGTTCGATCGAAATATCTCGGTCGACGCAGGTCGCGTAAAACGACGACAGGTCCTCGTAGGAGGGAAATCGCAGTCTGAACGTCCACCGGTCGGCGGTGCCGACGGCACCCGTCACGATCGCACTCGCGTCCCGGATCGAGGCGAGAAGTCCGTTCACCGAGTCGTGCCACTCGAGTCGAACGAGCGTGTAGTCGTCGACTTCGTCGACGAGTTCGGTCGAAACGAGCGAAGAAACCGACTGCAGTGCGTCGAGTACTCCACCGAGAACACCGCTGGGAACCCAGAGGTACGGAATCACTTCTTCGCTCGTCGGAACGGTCGTTTCGACGCTCACTCTGGCCTCGGAATCGACCTCGAGAAGCGAACCGAGTGGAAACTCTGACGCCGGGACCGCCACACTCGCGATCACACTCATTTCGAATACTCCTCCGTTCGACGGGTAGTTCGGTCCCAGTGCGAAGAACGTTCCTGTATAACTTCGATAGTTGTCAATTCGTGCATCGGTAGGCCTCGAGCTCGAGAATCCATGCGGGGAGGTCCAGTTGGATATCTCCCGTATACTGTAAGAATGGATAGCTTAGATATCGAAGTGCTTTATATCGGATTGCGTACTGTCTGCGTTCCCGAGACAGATTCCAATCGACGAACCTCTTCCTAGGAGTTCGAATTCGAGTCCGAGTCCGAACCCGAATCCGAGTCCAAATGCGACGCCGACCGCTGCTCCGCTCGCAACAGCATAACGGAGACACGACCGACAGCGTCGAAATCTTTCAACCGATAGACGAGTTCCCGAATCCGTTCGGCCGAACCGTGACAGAACACCGTCTCGAGACACCACTCGCCGTGATGGACGTGGCAGGTCGTATCGATTTCCGACTGAAACTCGTGTTGGAGGTCGTGGAGCGTCTCGATGATTTCGTCGTGTTCGTAGTCGAAGACCACGGTCGCGGCGACGGTACCGCTGGCTTGCTCCAGCCGATGGTGTGATTCGACGTACTCCTGGATCGCCTCGCGCAAGGCTCGCGAACGGGAGTCTATCCCCTCGGCCTGCCAGGTGTGGTCGAACTCCTCGAGCATCGCTTCGGGAACGTTCAGACTCGTTCGCATTTCTGTCTCACCGTTCGGGGGGCAGAGTGAAAGCTTGCGGGATGGCCGAGTCCGAGTTAGGAACGACGATGGGACGACCGTACTCGGTCTCGGTCGTTCTCAGGCGGACTCGGTGAGACTCGCGTACTGGTCTTCGAACGTCGAGCGGCAGGTCGGACAACAGAAATGATACAGATCGCCGTCGAGTCGCAGCGAGACGCCCTCGGTGGTGACCCTGTTCGAACACTCGTCGCAGGTGAGCGTGAGTTCGGCGCTCCCGATCGTCGGCGCCCAGTTGTGTTCGTCGACGAGATGAACGCGGTAGGATTCGACGAGTTCGAGGTCGATGCCCTCGCTGAGGACGGCTTGGACCTGATCCGTTGGAATCGTCCCGATCGCGAGGAGCCTGGCGTCAGCGGTCGTGAAGACGTGTTCGATCTGATCGATTGCAGCGAACCGATCGGCGAGGCGATCGTCGGTCGCCGCCTGGAGTTCGACGTCGATGAGTAGTTCCACCCCGTCAGTAAACGTCGTCCGGTCTAAATCGACGGTGAACCCGTCGATAACACCGATTTCGCCCAGTCGGTCGATCCGATCGGAGACGGTCGGGGCCGAGACGTCGACTCTCTCTGCGATGTCACTGTACGGGCGGCGAGCGTCCTCGACGAGGAGGCGGAGGATCTCGAGGTCCGTTTCATCCAAGGTTCGCATGACTACAACTTGGAGAGACGGTGATTTACAATTTTCGACAACAGTTTTCCAATGAACGTCGCGGAAACCGCCGTGAGCGTCACCGCCGGAGACCACTCGCCGACATCCGAACGTGGTCTCTCTGCACGACGTCGCCGCCACCGTCCTGTACACTTTTATCGTTGCCCGCCGCTCGTTCGAGCATGTTCGACGGTATCGGTTCGATGGACGACGTGTACAGCGTACGGAGCCCGAACGACGTTCGATACGGCATGGGTGCGGTGAACGAACTCGAGGCGTTCGTCGGCGAGCGGGGCTACGAGTCGGCGCTCGTCGTCACGGACGCGGACATCGTCGGGGCGGGGGCAGCCGATCCCGTCTTCGATGTCCTGGAGGACGCAGACGTCGACGTCACGACCTTCGACGGGGTGAAACCGGAGCCGAAACTCGGGATGGCCGAGTCCGCTGCGGCCGCACTCGAGTCGGCCGACGCGGACTTCGTCGTCGGTCTCGGCGGCGGCAGTTGTATGGACACGGCCAAACTCGCCGGCGTCCTCACGGAACACGACGTTCCGGTCCGGGACCTGCTCGGAATGGGGAACGTCCCGGGAGCCGGTCGACCGACGGTACTGGTCCCGACAACCGCCGGAACCGGTAGCGAAGTGACCCACATCGGCGTCTTCGCCGACGAGGCCGACGAGGACAACAAGAAGGTCGTCTACTCCGAGCACCTCTTCGGCGAACTCGCGCTCGTCGACCCCGAACTCACGCGCTCTCTTCCGGCAGGGATCGCCGCGGCGACCGGCATGGACGCGCTGAGTCACGCCGTCGAGGCCTACGTCTCGACGCTCCGGACGCCGTTTACCGATACGCTCGCCCGTCGAGCGATTGAGTTGATCGGCGAGAGCCTCCGGGAAGCGGTCCACCAGGGAGCGCACAATGACGATGCACGCTACCGAATGAGCCTCGCTGCGACGATGGCGGGTCAGGCGTTCGTCAACTCCGGACTCGGTGCGGTGCACGCGCTCACGTACCCGCTGGGCGTCGAGTACGGCATCGGTCACGGTCGCGCCAACGCGGTCTTGCTCCCCCACGTGATGCGCTACAACGCGCCCGCCGAGCCGGAGCGGCTCGCCGACGTCGCGCGACTTCTCGGCGTCCGCGAACGCGATGACGAAACGACGCTCGAGCTGGCCCGCCGAGGAGCCGACGCGGTCGCCGCGCTCAACGACGATATCGGGATTCCGAACCACATCTCCGAACTCGGCGACATCGACGAGAGCGAGTTCGAGGGCTTCGCCGATGTGGCGTTCGAACACTCCCAGCACAACGTCGACCGGAACCCGCGAGCGATGGATCGAGACGACGTGATCGGGGTGTTCGAAGCGGCGTACTGACCCGCAGGCTCTACCCGTTACCGTCGTTAGCGACCGGTGCTCCCGACCGCGTCGACTGCAATCGGACTCGAGTTCAGGCGACCTGATTTTCCAGCCCCTCGTACTCCTCTGTCTCGTCGACGGCCTCGAGGTTCCGGACGAGGATGTCGGCGACGCGCTCCCAGTAGTGAGGCGTGTGCCCGGAGTTGTGGGGCGTGATGTAGACGTTCGAGAGGTTCCAAAGCGGGTGCTCCTCGGGAAGCGGTTCGGGATCGGTTACGTCGAGGGCGGCCGCGTGGAGTTTGTTCCCGCGGAGAGCCGACAGCAGCGCGTCGGTGTCGACGATCGGACCGCGACCGATGTTGACGAGCACCGCGTCCGAGGGGAGCGTCGCGAGTTCGTCCTCACCGACGAGTCCCTCGGTCGTCTCCGTGAGCGGACAGGCGATCACCAGATAGTCGACGCCCACGAGCGCCGCCTCGATCTCCTCGAACCCGTACACCTCGTCCGTCGGCCCGCCCTTCTCCGGACTGTACCGGACGCCGACGGTCTCCACGTCGAACCCCTCGAGCCGGTCGACGATCGCCTGTCCGATGGACCCGAGGCCGACGACGCAGACCCGCGACCCCCGAAGTTCGCCGAACGCCTGGAAGTGGTTCCACTCGCGGCGGTTCTGCCGACGGATACCCTCGTCGAGTCTCCGAGTGATCAGCAGTATCCACCCGAGGACGTGCTCGGCGATGTTGGGCCCGTGGACCCCGGAGGCGTTCGTAACCGCGATCCCCCGGTCGCGAAACTCTTCGAGATCGAGGTGACCGACCCCCGCGGAGGAACAGGCGAACAACTGCAGTTCCTCGGCGGCCTCGAGCACCTCTGGTCGGAGGTCGCCGCCGACGACCACGTCGGCGTCGCGGACGAGGTCCGGTTCCGCGGCCGGCGAGTCGGCGAGTGTGACGGTGTGCTCGCGATCCGCGAGTCGATCCCGGAGCGCGTCGGCGCACTCGCTCGAGGGTATTCCGTGGGCACTTCCGTTGAGGACGACGATGTTTACCATACCGACGGGTCGTGAGGGCGGCGCATAAAATCCCGGACGGTGGCCAAATCGTCGGGTATCCGTCGTCCGCGCGTGCGACCGGGTCGTGCCTGCACCGGACCCTCATCGGGCCGACACTCACCAGTCGACCTCGAGCCAGATCCCACTCGCCAACCCGCTGACGCCGAGAAGTACCAGGACCGTCCCGAGCGCCCACGGGATCGACCCCATCTCGAGGAGCGTGACGATCCAGAGGCCGGCGACGAGCGCGGTGCCGCCGCCCGCGATCAGGCGGATGAACCGTTCCATACTCGTTCCTTTTTGCGGACGACAGGTGAGTGTACCGCTCGGTCCGCGCTCGAACTCGGTTCTCTCCCCGCAGTTTCACCGGTTGGGGACTCGGGACCCCGTCCTACACTTCTTAGTGGATCCCCGCCGTCGGTACAGGTATGGCCGACGCGATCCTCGTCTACGACGACGACTGCGGGTTCTGTACCTGGTGGGCCGAGTTCTTCGACGACCGGTCGGACCTCGAGATCGTGGGATTCTCCGAGCTCGAGTCGGACCGCTGGGCGCCCCTTCGGGAGCGTTTGCCCGAGGACTACGAGACGTGCTCGCATCTGGTGACCGACGAGGCGAGGTACTCCTGTGGGGCGTCGATCGAGGAAGCGTGGCTTCGCTCCGATCTCGGTTCGGTCGCTCGGCCCGCCGTCGATGCCCTCAGAGACGTCGGTTTCTACGGAACCGCTCGGGAGTGGGGATATCGACGATTCGCGAGGAACCGAAGCTTCTGGGGAAAATTGGTTTCGGAGACGCCGCCGGTGCGGAGACGGGAGGGGCGAACCCCGGACGTGACGACCGATAGCGAGTGATGGCGGTTGGCGAGTTCTGTCAGCCAGTTTTCGACACGGTCCAATTTCGATTCCAATCTCGGTCGATCGGATCCGCGTGGACAAATCGACTACTCGAGTCCCGCGTCAGAACGCGCGGCGACGTCGACTCGCTCCGCCGCTCCGCAACTCCTCCTGCGAGACCGAGCCGACGTACGTTCCGACGCGTTCCCGGTGCCACCACCGTCCCGTCTCCTCGCGCTCTTCGGGCGTGGTGTACCGGTAACGGTAGCGAATCACGCGAACTCGCTCGGGCGGTTCGTCGGGGAAGGGATTGCGTCTCAGGAGGGCGAGCGTGTCCTCGTCGTTCTCGAGGAGGGCCTCGAGAAACGAGAGGAACCACCGCTGGCGGGGACCCGGTCGCGGGGACATCGCGGCGAACCACAGCTGCCAGTCGAGTCTGAGATGGTACGGCGCCCACTGGGGCGGGCGTTCGTCCGTCCGGACGGGCTGGCCCTCGAACTCGTACTCCTCCCAGTCGTCCTCGCTCGGGCCTTCCGCGCGGGTTCCTTCGGCTACGAGCTGGTAGCGATTTCTCGTAATCGAGCCGAACGCGCCGTACGTGTTGACGAGGTGGAGCGGGTCGAACGCGGTGTTCATCACCTGTCCGGGAGTGAGCATGTTCAACGCGGGTCGCACGCTCAGGGCGACGACGAGGACGCCGACCAGCAGCGCCGTGATCTCGAGATACAACGGTGCTGAGGCGGTCGTCGGTGACTCCACTGCCGGCACCAGCCCTGTGAGCACGCCGTCACTGAACGTCGCGATTGCCTGAACGATCGTCAGCGCGTTCAGCCACGCGAAGTTCCCGGTCAGCATGAGCCACAGCTGAAAGCCGATCGTCGCCGCGCCGCCGATCGCGGCGTAGGGCTGGGGCGCGAAGTACAGGAAGGGGATCGCGAGTTCGACGACGTGGTTCCCCAGCACCTCGACGCGGTGGAATCGATCGGGGAGGCGGTGGGCGAACCAGGAGAGCGGGTTCGGTATCGGCTGGGTCTCGTAGTGATGATCCATGCAGGTCAACTCGCGCCAGCAGTCGTCCCCGCGGATCTTGATGAGACCGGCGCCGAACATGTTGCGAAAGAGCACCCACTTCACCAGCCAGATCACGATCACCGGCGGGTGGGTCGCCCCCGCACCGAGAAAGATCGCCAGAAATCCCGTCTCAAGGAGCATCGACTCCCAGCCGTAGCCGTAGAAGACCCGACCCGCGTTGACGAACGAGAGGTACAGCCCCCACATCGTCGCCCACAGGAGCATCGACGCGGGCACGGGATACGGCTCGGGGAGCCAGTACGGGAAGCCGAGCAACGCTGCGACGGCAAGCGCGACGCCCGTCCAGGCCGCGACTCCGATCGCCCGATCGCTGGGAACGAGATGGAAGAGGCTCGGTCGCTCCTCGAACGCGATCCCGTCGACGTACTCCTCGAGCGGCAGGAGACCGTCCTCGCCCGCCAGCGGCCGAAACTGGGTCGCCGCGACGAGGAAGGCGATCAGGTAGACCGCGGCGAGTCCGCGCTGGAGGAAGAACCGAACGAGCCAGTAGCTCTCCGTTCCCCACATCCACGGCTCCATACGCGCGTTTGCGTCGAGGACGCCCAAAATAGTGACGAGACGGGTTTGTCGGACGGATACAGTTCACTCCACCTTCCGTTCTCCTTCGAACCGTTATCACCACGAACGACCCACCGATCGCCGAGACCGCGCTCTTTCGGACGTCGACGGGAGGTCCGGAGCGTTGGCTCGAGGGAGCGTGAAAGCCCCTACAGCGACCGGTGACGAACCCGACAATTGAATATATCATTATGGGATTTATCAGTCGAATGTGCACCACTATAACAATGTATCAGATCAGCGAGAGCAAGCTTCGTAGACGAAAACAGCAGGCTCGCAGTCGCCCGTATTCCGTCCGATACGACGCTCACGGAGACAGATTCGAATAGTAACTCGCCGAACCACTTCGGTTCGATCGGAGGTGCCGTACGACGGACGGTCGCCATATCGGATGGCTCGAGAGACCGAATAAGCCCCGACGCGTTCACGCCCCACAATCGAAGAAGTCCCACACGGCAATCCATGGGTAAAACGTACCGAAGAGCGTGAGAAGAGACGACGCGAAGAACAGATGCGTCGTCTCGCTTTCGAGCGTTCGACGGACGATAGAAACGAACGACGACAATTCCGACTCAGTAGAGCGAATAGATGTTCCGTTCGTAGACGCTGCGAACCTGATCGCCCCAATTGTGGGTGTACGTGTCGATGACGTCGCTGGCGACGTCTCCGCGGAGGTACTTCACGACGCCGCGATCGCCGGTACGATCGCGCAGATGCGTCGTGAAGAAGTGTCGGAAGTAGTGTGGGGTTACGTTCTCCGCTGCCCCGCCGCCGGTTCGATACCAGCCGTGTTGCCGGGCGTGTCGCTCGACGATATAACGGACGTCCGAGGGCTGGAGCCGCTGTCCCCACGTCTCCCCGGTATCCAGAAACAGGGGTTCGGCTTTCGAAATCGCGTCCGGTCGGATCGCGAGCCACTCGAGCAAGCCCCCTCGCAACTCGTCGTCGATCGGAAGTACCGTGGCCCGCTTTCGCTTGTTCGATGCTGTCCGTTCCTCGCCGTTGATCGTTTCGCCGCGAGATGGTTCGGAATCGACGTACAGCGAGTTCGGCCGGCCCTCGAGTTGGACTCGCGTCTGGAGGTCGATCTCGAGTTCGGCGGTCGGCATGGCCAGGTCCCGGAGGTCGAGGTTGCACAGTTCACCGACTCGCATCCCGGTTTTCAAGAGCGTGACGACGACTGCACGCTCTAGGGGATGCGTGATCGACTCCACGAACGCCCGCATTCCGTCGATCGAGATGTCCCGCCTGGTCGGGTTCGTATCGATCGATTCGGTCATCTCCGCGACGACCAGCGCCATCGGATTCGACTCGAAGACACCGACTTGGGCCATGTAGTCGTAGAACCGGTGAACGTAGGAGGCGTAGGTCGCGATCGTACTCGACTCGAGGTCGCCCCTGAGCGAGTGAACCCAGGCCATACACTCTCGACGACCGGCGTCTCCCGGTGAATCGACATCGGGGCCCGGCGTTCGATCGCCACAAACGAACGCCTCGAACCGGCGCAAGACGCGTTCGTAGGATTCGATCGTTCGTTCGCTGCGACCGTGAAATCGCTGGTCGTCGAGGAAGTAGCCGACCGGGTCGTCGACCGCGTCAGGGGCCTCGTCGGCGTCAGCTCCGGTCGCCATCGTCACACCTCACCTTCGACGACCGTATACCCACCGTGGCGACCGCTGTATCGAATCCGATTGGTCGCCTGGAGTTCCTCGAGGGCCTCGTCGAGTCTCGTTTCGATGTCTTCGCTAACCGCTTCGAGAAGTTCGTCCCACGAATACGTGTCATTTTCGAGTAGTTTGAGGACCCGTGTTTCGAGGCCGTTACCCCCGGGGTTTGCGTCCGAAGAACCGGGTTCCTCGTGGCCGGGTTCGAACCCCTTTCGACCCGATTGTACCATCGTTCTGACAAACTCACTCTGGCTCATATCGAGATCGTTCGCGTGTTCGACCCAGCGGTCTTTCTGATAGGCCGGAACGTAGACGTTGACAACTTCTCGAGAGGTGTCGGGCGAATCGACCATAGGACACCCCTCTCAGTCGATGACCTTCAATCTATCTCATGAGTCGATATTAGGGTACTTATCTCAACCAGCGCCATTCTAAAACGACGATATCTACTATTACAATCTCGGATGTTTTTCGGGTTTGCTAGCACAAATCTGGATTAGGAACGATAGTATTTGATAGCACAATTCGAGATTAGTACTCTCCAGACCGTCAGTACTGCTGCGTCTCGACGCAACCGTTCCACATCAGTTTCTCGTGAATTCCGTGCCAAACGCGTCGAAAAAGGGTGACTGATCGCCCGTAATTTTCTTCGGCGAGGGTCGTCAATTATCCGGATATCCGGCCAACTGAGTGATGTATCGGAAGGGTATCTACTAGATCTGTGACACGGGATCGCTGTGTTTCTGACAGCCACAGAGATCGCCCGCGTTCGCCGAGCGACCACCGGCGACAGTCGAACGGTCGTCGACTACACGAGCGGACCGATAGTGCCAACTGAAACTGTTACACATCGATCGTACAGTCTGCGTTTCTCGTTCACAGTGTGCTCCGAACCCCTCTCGTCGTGCGATCGGATGTGCACTGACGTTCCACGGCTGCTATACTATCACGTCCCACCCGCTCGAACCGGTCTTTTAGACACGTCGAATCTTCGATCGGCGATCGTCCGGCAGTCGACGAAGGCCCCTCGCCTCCGAACCTCGTTGAGAGGGGCTCTCGTAGTTGCTACGGCGGCACAGTATGGCTCGCAAGTATCTCGTTGAAACCGACCTCTCTGCGGCTCACAGGCCGCTCACGCTCCCTCTCGATCCCTCCATCGACACACCGCGAAGGTTCGACCATACCGAAACAGTCCCTGGGTTCCCTCGCAGTCGGAATCGAAGCTGGAGTTCCAGCCGTTCGTACAGCAGTACACTCGCCCCCGCTCGAGCACTCGTACGGGCACCTCGTACTCCGCGAGGCCGCTCGAGACGGGTACAGTCTGTCTTCGAGGGGGCGGAGAGTCGCATTCGTCTCCGTTCCGCCATCGACGTGTTCGTCCAATTCGAGTCGTAGGCGAAGTCGCTCACGACCCGAGTTGGGGGACCGAGACTCGCTGTGGGTCGTCGTAGACCGACCCCGCCCTGCTGTGCACGAGGTAGGTTACGGGGGTTCCGCTCTCAAGTGGCCGACGGATCCGTCGATTCTACGGACGGTTCCAGACGAGACGTTCTCGTTACAGGCAATCGGAGTTCCCGCTCCGACCGGGCCGACACCCAGCCGCTCTCACTACCCGAGGCACGCCTTCGTCGCGTTTGACAAGCAGAGTGAACAGACGGAGAGCGTCTCGCCCCAGCAGCGATCGTGGGCCAGTGTTCCCACTGTGATTGCCAGACACTCGTAGCGGTCTCTCCGATCGACTGCTCTCGTCCGTGAGACGATGCGTGACGGCCCTCGGTTCGGGGACAACGCCGATACACTGCTGCTCGAGATAGAGTTCGACGCGAAAAAGGAACCTTCCGTGGCGGAAATCGTCTCGAAGTACTACCGACGGTTCGATCGTGAGGCGTCGTGCCTTCGATAGTGAACACGGATACGATCGCAATCAGCAGCGTTGTTCGTGGCGTTCGTTGATTCGGTTCCTCCGGCAGTTCCGCTCGAGGCCCGTCGCGTTTCGGACTGTCCGCGTGCGCTCTCTCGGTCGGACGGCGATTACGATAGTAACAACTGAAACTATTCACACACTGATCGTACAGCTGCCATGCGATCGGGTGTACACTGACTTCCAGTTGTTACTATATCGGGTGAACGACCGCCTCACCGTTCGCGAGCGTATACTTGCGAACCGGTTCGATCGGTGCAGATGGTTTGAGCAACCACGAGTGCCAACGACTGGAACGGGATATCTCGAGCACATAAATTATTTATCGCTATATGGAATTTCTGAGATCAATGTCCATCGAGCGGGAGGTCGCTCAGGTTCGAGCGAGGTCGGCCGGTACGCTGTCCGTCCCTCCTCAGGCGGGTACTGAGATAGCCTGAACCAAATACGAGCGAAAGCGCCGACCGAAATCGTGGCAGAAGTCAACTCCGCGCTGCCGACGCTGAGTGGTGACGATACCGTACGCGGCCGAAACGAAGGCTCGGTGCATCGGGTCTGCAACAGCGGGTATGGCTCGATGAACGTCTCGAAAGCAACCTATAACAATGCCTATCGTACCACAATCGGCGTCCGATGAACGTCCCGAGCGATTCCTCCATCGTCTACGTCGGTTGCACCGCTCCCGCACGTGACGTCTTGGAGACGCTACTCGAGCACGACGCCCCGATCACGGAAATCGTCTCGATCGATCCCGAAATGGCCGGCACACACGGCGTCTGTGGCTACGCCTCGTTCGCCGACGTCGCCGACGAACACGACATTCCAATCTACTACCCGTCGACGTACTCGATGAACGACGAGGACGTCGCCCACTTTCGCGAACTCGATACCGACCTGCTGATCGTCAACGGCTGGCAGCGCCTCATTCCGGAGTCGGTTCTGAAGACGGCGACCTACGGTGCACTCGGCAACCACGGGAGCGCGTTCGGGCTCCCGAAGGGTCGCGGTCGCTCACCGCTGAACTGGTCGCTCATCGAGGACCGCGACCGGTTCCTGCTCTCGGTGATCACGCTCGATCCCGGAGCGGATTCCGGCGACATCGTGACGACCCGGAAGTTCGACATCACCGATCACGACACCATCGAGACGCTCTACTACAAGGTCACGATGTGTATGAAAGAGATGCTCCTCGAGGTGGTCGGTCCGATCCTTCGCGAGGAACAGGAGTTCGAAACCCAGCGCGAAGACGAGGCGACGTACTACCCCAAGCGCAATCCCGAGGACGGTGAAATTCACTGGGGTAACGGTACCGAGGAGGTCTACAACCTCGTTCGCGCGGTCGCGGATCCCTACCCCGGCGCGTTCACCTTCGCCGACGGGGAACGCGTCATGATCTGGGACGCCACACCGTTCTCGTCGGACCTCGAGCCGATGGCCGAGGCGGGGACGATCGTCGAGGTCTTCTGGACCGGCGACTTCGTCGTGGCCACCGCCGACGGTACCCTTCTCGTGACCGAATACGAGGCGGATTCGTGGGCGCCGACCGTGGGCGCGACGTTCGAGTCCCGTGGCGACCACGACCGTATCGACAGCGTCGAACACCAGCACAATCTCACGAGTTCGAGTTCGAGTTCAGATTCGAACTCGAACTCGACTGCACCCTCGAACGCGAACGCCCCAGAAACAGATGTCGATGCCTGACGTGTGCACCCTCGATCGGCTGACGTACAACCTCGAAGAGTACGAGCGATTGCTGCAGTCGCTACTGGACGACGGATTCACGTTCACCGACTTTTCGACGGTCGACACCGACGAAATCGTCCTTCGTCACGACGTCGACCTCTCGCCGACGACCGCCCTCGAGATGGCTCGGATCGAGGCGACCCTCGGCGTCGAGTCGACCTACTGTTTCCTGTTGACGACGCCGATTTACAACCTCCTCGAGGTCGAACACATGCGGGCGTTACAGGAAATCGAGACGCTCGGTCACGACGTCGCCCTCCACTTCAACACGCATCACTACTGGGACGGACCGCCCGAGCTCGACGAACTGACGACGAAGGTCCGGTCGGAGTGCGACGTCATCGGACAGTTGACCGACTCGACGGTCGACACCGTCTCGTTTCACCGCCCGCCAAAGTGGGTCCTCGATATCGATTTCGACGGCTTCGAGAACACGTACCAGCCCCAGTACTTCAGCGAAATCGGCTACCTCTCGGACTCGAACCAGAAGTGGCAACACGAACCGCCGTTTCCCGACGGCCGCCCCGACCGCCTCCAGTTACTGGTTCACCCGGGGCTGTGGGGACCGACGGAACGAGAACTCGACGACATCGTCACGGATCTGGCGAGCGACTGTTACGAACACGTCGATCGGTATCTCGAAGCGCTCGGCGTCTGATCGGTCGGCGGTTGCAGGATGACGGTCCGTTCGCGTGCGCGTTCGTGTGTTCTCTCGTGGCCTTCGGAACCGAACGGCTACTCGGCCGACCCGACGACGAGTTCCGTCTCCGTTTCGGGTGTCGCCAGAAGGGATCGGACGGCGGCGACAGTAGTGGATACTTCCGCGGTGTTCTCCATCAGGACGGTCTCGCTCGGGAAGAGTTGCTCGCCGAGAACGAGTCCGTACTCGCGTGCGGTCGAGCCGGTCACCGTCAGGTAGACTCCGACACCGGCGTCGGCGATCGCCGCCTCTTCCTCGAGTTCCTCGGACGGGTACCGGAAGTCGATACCGTCGAGCGTTTCGGTACCGAGGACGGCCTGGACGAGGCGTTCGTACCGCGGTGCGATACACAGTGGTCCCTCGTAGTCTCCGAGAAACGACCGGTCGACGGCCGTCGCGGATTCGGAAGCTGGAACGGACGACGGAGTCGACGGCGCTACGTCGGGCGTGGCCATCAACGTGTGATAGACGGTGTCGCCGAGCCCGGTCACGACCCTCACGTCCGTATCCGACGGATCGATCCGGGCGTTGATGTCGGCGATCCGGTCGAGCGGGTCCGGCCGTAGCTCGACGACCTCCTCGAGGACGAGATCGGCGCTGTCGAATCCGAGCGCGAAGTCGTGGGTCCGAAGCGCGCGAAACGGTTCCTCGCGACCGACGAGTCGAATCGACGTTCCCGCCGGAATCCCGTCGACGCCGTGTCCGTCAATCGGGACTGTCACGCTGTCGAAGACGATTCGACGGGGCATCCCCGCTCGGTTGTCCCGGACGAGCGTGTACTCGGGGGCCTGCGGATCGTCGACGGTGCTGTAGGTGGCGAGACGATGGTAGACGTCGCCGCTCGAGGCCTCGACTGTTCCCTTCGTGACGGCCTTCTCGTGGCGCAGCGTCGAGATCACGTCGTCGGCGACGTCGGTGACGTCCAGTCGACGTGCGAGTCGGTCGAACACCGACTCGAGCGGTCGTCCCTTCCTCGGCACTGCGATGGAAATCGTCTCACCCATCGGTCCTATCGATGCTGTGGACGCCTAAACGAGTTACGTTTCTGGTAGTCGATGCTACTCAGAAAATCTCTGATCGGATGGCCAGCGGGCCGAGCGAGACTCGAGTGATCGAATCGGGAGAGTTCGATCGTGTACAAAGAGATGGAGTGGCTGAGAACGAATATCGTGAAGACGAGTCCTGTTTCGGGTGCAGGTTGCCAGAGTGACCGGGTGCGAATCTAGACGTTTGCGCGACTGTAATCAGTTCGTGATCGCCTCGCACTCAGTTCGAGAACATCGAACCCAGTTCCGAGCGCCACTGCTGGATCTCCGTGACGTCCTCGCGAATCTCCTCGACGTCGTCTTCGAGGTCGTCGAGATCGCCCTCCAGGTTCTCGACGCCGTCTTCGAGCGTCGTAATGTCTTCGCCGTGATCGTCGACCGTTCCCTCGACGGATTCGAGACCGGCTTCGAGGTCGTCGACGTCGGACTCGACCGCCTCGAGGCCGTCCGGAAGCGGATCGACGGTCGATTCGAGATCCGCGAGGTCGCTCTCGAGGGTGTCGGCTCGGTCGTCGACAGTGGCCACGTCCGATTCGACGGTGTCGGTTCGGCTCCCGAGGTCGTCGACGTCGGCCGTGAGGCTCTCGACGGTTTCCTCGGTGTCGTCGACGCGCATCGTGATCGTCCCGATGTCGGATTCGAACGACTCGAGTTGCGCTTTGAACTCGGTGATGAGTTGCTCGCCCGTGCCGTTTTCGTCGAGGAACTCCTCGAGTGCGGCCGAGTAGGCGGCGACCTGTTCGATACGCGATTGGAGGTGGTCGAGTCGGGCGAGTTCGCTGTTCGACGGCCCGATATCGAGTTCCTCCCGGAGAAGATCGAGGTCGTCGTCGTCGATCGTCCCGTTCCGAAGTTCCGTCGCGAGTCGAGTCCCGACCGATTCGATTTCAGCCGTCACCGACTCGCCGGCCGACTCGGTCGTGTCGACGCCCGCATCGACGGGACTGGCGTCGGTGGCCGGTTGGTCGTCGGTCTCGTCCTCGAGAGCGGTGTCGGTCGTGTCCGCGGCTTCGTTCGTCTCCGCGTCCGCGTCCGATTCCGTATCGACAGTCCCAGCAGTACGCTCGTCGGATGGATCGTCCGCTGCTGCCGCCGCAGCCTCGAGGTCGAGTTCGATTTCGGGAGTCTCGTCGGCCTCCTGTTCGGTATCGGTATCGGTCTCGGTTTCGAGCCCGTCTCGACTGGAGTCGTCTGCCGTTTCGTCTCCGTCCGAATCGGACGATTCGTCGGCGCTCGAGGTCGGTTCAGCAGCGTCCGGGATCGACTCCTCGCCGAAGTCGAGATCGATGTCCGGAGTGTCGTCTTCCTCGTCTTCGCCGGCTTCCGTCGGTTCTGGCACGGGGTCGGTATCGACGTCACCGAGATCGAGGTCGAGGGTGTCTGCCTCGTCGTCGAGCGACGCCGACGCGTCGTCCGAATCGGACCCTCCACCGACGGATACCGTGTCGTCGTCTTCGTCGTCTACACTCTCGTCGAGGCCAGGAACGGTATCCGAATCCCCGGCAAGCATATCCTTGACGACCTGGTTTCGGTCGTCGGTAATGATCTCGTCGATCATCGTATCGTCGACCCGGTCGACGTCCGAGGTGTCCGGTCCGGTCGAGGCCCCGTTCGTCTGAACCTCCGCGATTTCCGGTTCGGTGAGGAACGCATCGGCGGACTCTCCGTCGTCGAGTCGGATGCCGTAGACGGTCACGAGGGGTTCGTCCGGCTCCACCGAACCGGTGAACTCGACGTGGTTATCTTGAAACGCGGTCCAGTTGTCGCTGTGGTACTCGGGATGGAACCCGACACCGTCCATCGGAAACGATTCCGGGATCTGTTCGACGAGACGGAACGTGACCGAATCGTCGGCGTCGGATTCGATTTCGAACCGAATCGCAGGTACGGGAAACTCGTCCGGCGTAAACGTCTTTCGAACAGTGAGCTCCGCTTCGCTTATTTCGACAACGTCGTCTGTATTGACGGTACTACTCATTAACCACACGTTACTTGACCACTACCTTAAATGAAACGGGAGTTGCGATGTCGTCTTCGTAGCCGCTAGTCGAAGCGATGAGCGAAGTAAACAGTGATTGGTCGTTTAGATAGTGCCGATCGAAACGGATCGCAGAGATTGCATGGCCATCGTCCCATCAGGTGGGTAGCGACGTTCGATGGCTACTATCGGACTACAGGTCGACCCGGTCGCCGATCTCGACGAGTTCGAGTTCGCGGGGATACTCGAAACTCTTCGCGTGGTGGGAGAGTACCTTCGGATCCGAGGTCATTCCACGCCACATGTCCCAGTGACTCGGGAGCAATCGATCGAATCGGAGATCCTCCGCGGCTTCGATGATCTGATTCTCGTCGCTGTACCAGCGCGTTCGCTGTGGCTCGCCGGTTTCTTTGTCGGGGATCCGACCGACCGCTCCGAACGCCAACACGCCGAGGTCGATGTCGTACTTCTCGCCGATGCGTTCGAACTCGTCGGCGGGCTTGGAGTCCCCGCCGTGGAAGAACGTTCCCGCGTCGTGTTCGATCACGTAGCTCACCGGATGGGTCGCGTCCGGATCGTGGGCCGGTTCGACGCGAACCGTGAACTCGCCGATTTCCACGGTGTCGCCTTCGGTGACTTCCGCGAACTGGTCCTCGCCGACAGCCCACTCTTCGGTCCAGCCCTCCTCCTCGAGTGCGACCGCGAGGCTGTCGTCGGGTCCGTACATCACCGCGTCGGTGGACTCGAGGATGGGGGCCTGTGACGGCCCGTCGACGTGGTCCGTGTGCTCGTGGGTCGCCAGAATGGCGTCCGCTTCGCGAACGTCTTCGGGATCGAAAGGGACCGGAATCATTCGAACCGTTCGCGGCGGATTGCCCAGTCCGACGTACGGGTCGATGAAGATCGTCGTCCCCTCGGCCCCCTTCAGTACGAACCCGTTACAACCGAGATACCAGATCGCGACGCCGTCGGGCGATGCGTCCGCGACCGCCTCCGGGAGCCAGTCTCCCCAATCGCTTGTCGACATAGCTTCACCTGCACCCAGTAGCGGTGTAAGTGTTATTGTTTTTTGCCCGATCGACGGGAACTGACCGACGGCTCGAGCGTGTGGGTTGGGGAGAAGCACAAGGAAGAGGGGGAGAACAAGGAGAGGGAGAGGAGAATCGACCGTCGACCGTTACTGCCGGGTCGACGATCGACGGCTACAGGGACAGCTCGGTCAGGGTGTCCTCGTCCTGAGCGTCGAGGTGGTCGATCCGAGCACCGAGCAACTGGCGCATCAACGCGACGAGTCCGTTGTCGGACCCCTCGCCGACGATCGCCGTCTCGTCGTAGTCGCCCGCCGATCGTTTCTCACCCAACGTGGCGAGCATGATCGATTCCCTGTCGGCGAAGACCAGCCGGCCGACCGTCTCCTCTTCGGCCGGCAGGTTGAGCCAGTCCAGTTGCGGCTCCCAGAGGACGACCCCCGGCACACGCTCGCGAACGGTCTCGCGGACCACCGGATCGCGCGAGCCCAGATAGACGTCGACGCCCCGGTCGAGCGCGGCCTCGATCCGGGCGAAACAGCCCTCTTCGAGCAGCCCCGTCGTCGAGAACATCAGAAAGAGTTCCTCGTCCGCCGTCTCGCAGAGCGATTGACCGTGAGAGACGATGGTCTCCGTCCCGTCGAGCGTTCTGACGTCGGTCGCTTCGGACCCGACAGTCTCGACGCCGTCGACGACCTCCTCGAACGAGGGCTCGAGCCACCGGACTCGAAGGTCGGGGTGTCCCTCGTAGGCGACTAGATCCGACTCGGTGTCGTAGTCGACGAGACCCGCGTCCTCGAGCAGCGGCAGATGAGCGTGCGTGAGCCGGACGATAATCCGGTCGACGTAGTCCTGTGGGACGTCACGCTCGGGAGTGTCGGATTCGCGTGCGGCGACGTCGCGGGCGAGCGTCTCGAGCGAGATCGGGTGGTACTGCTGTCCGAGGACGGAGAGTGCGACCCGGCGGCGGGAGTCGGCGAGTCCGTCGAAGAGCGCGTCCAGCGATTCGTCGTGGACCGATTCGGGATCCGTGATAGAATCGACGAGACTCGAATCGTCGAACGCGGGATGGTCGGCCGTCGTGACCGTTTCGTGCTCGTCGACTTCGATCAGTCCGGCCTCCTCCAGCGCCGGCAGGTGTTTGTGGTGCAGTTCCGTATGCGCACACGTATGTTCACTATCCGTCACCTCAATTAGGGCTTTCTCGTGGACGGATGCGGCGTGCCAGGTGGCAAGATCGCTTTTCGCGATCCCGGACGGGGATCGCTCGTGGACGTATCCGAAAAGGGATCGCCGGTGACCGTTCGCGAGACAGCGAAAGAGCGCGTCTCGAGTCTGTTGCGTCTCCGGTCGATCGGACGGTCGTATCATTACCTGTCGATGCGACTGCTATCTGCAAAAGGGATACTCCAAACTGTTTTGGTCCGTATTGTATCATTTATTCCGATCATAAGAGTGTACGTATTGAATACTAATTTTGGATGGACAGTAGAGGAGGATTTTCGAAGTCAGTAGGTGGCTACTAGTAACTCCTTACAGTCGTCGTCCGAACGTAATACGGCGTTCTATCGCTACTTCTAGCCCTCCCACCGACCGGGAACGTGGCCGGCAACCTGCGACGGAACTCGAGGTCGCGAAACGAGAGTCCCGAACGGTTGCACTCTCGAAACAACTGAAACTGTCGTCCGAGCGTGACTGGCTCCGATCACTATGAACTGACGTTAGTGTCGATGGCTCCGGTCGAAACGGGGACCAGCTTACCAGGTTCCGTGAAACGTATCGAAGGAGAGCTCGTCGAGCGGCTTGTTGCCGACGGCGATCTCGTACTCGCCGGGAGTGAGCATCGGTTTGTGGAATCGCGGGCCGTCGTCGGTCGTGATCCGCGGACAGCCGGTGTTGACGAAGGCGTCCATGTCGAAGTTACGCAACCGGTCCGGTGTGACCTCGTCCATCGTGATGAGGTAGGCGTCGTCGTTGTCCTCGAGAATGTTCTGGGCCTGTTCCCAGCGTCCCTGTCCGATCTTGGTACAGAAGATGACGCCCCACTTCTGGGCGTCCATCGCCCGGTGGACGGCACCGTAGCGCTGTTTCATGAATTTTTCAGTATCTGCGACGGTGACGACGTTGTTGACCGGATCCGCGATGACGACGTGTTTGTCCGGATGTTCCATCGCCAGTCCGAGCGGATGGAACTTCCCGCCACCGACGTAGAGTACCTGATCGGCCGGGACGTCGGCGCTGGCGTAGTTACATCCTAGGACCTGTCCCTCGTGGGTCAGGCGGTCGTCGCCGCGACGCGTCTGTACCTCGTAGCCGTGATCCTCGAGGAACGCACACATCTCCTCGAAGCGGTTCATGTGCTGGGCGGTCGTGACGAGACCGATCTCCGGCGTTTCCTCCGGACTCTCGAGGGTCTCGAGAGATTCCTCCATGATCGGTTCGGTTTCGACGTTCGAGAACAGGGGGACGTAGATGACCTTGTCCGTGTCCTTCATCGGCGAGTGGCCGAAGTGGACGAAGACGTCGGTCCGCTTCATCAGGTAGGTGTCGAGGTCGCAGGCGCCGTAACAGGGCTGCCCGGAGAGCATGAAGGTTACGTCGTCGTCGACGAGTGAGCGTAGGTCGTCGGCGACTTTCGGCCCGCGTCGTTTCAGTCCCTCGGGAAACTGTAGCCCAACTTTGCTCGCGTCGCGCTCCTCGATCGCCTCGATGATCCGCTCGAGTTCGTAGTCCCATTCGCGATCGTGTCTGAGGGACATACCCGTGTTCCGGAGGTCCCCTTCACTGTACTCCGACTCCTGACTCATTGGCAGGTCTTGCGGCCACGGACGTAAAACGGCCCCGCTTTTGGCGTCTCGGACCTGCAAACGCGCCGGTCGAGATCAGGACAGCCAGCCGACCTGCTGAATCCGCGAGCCGCCCCTGAAGTCCGGCGTCTCGAACGCCGCTTGAAAGTCTTCGGCGTCGAAAGTGCGAGTTAGATCGTCGAGTTCGGCACGCAGCTCGTCGATCCGTCGACAGAGACCGACGTACTCGGGGTCGCGCTCGAGTTCGGCTCGCGGGTTGGATGCTTCCAGTGCACCGCGTTTGGCCGCGAGATTCGCACACTCTGCGAGCCGGTCGTCGTAGCGAGCGCGCTGGCGAAGGCGCTCGACGGTATCGAGCAACTCCGTCTTTCCGATCGGTTTGACCAGATACTCGCCACAGGAGATGTGAACGATGTCGGTATCGGGCTCGACGCCGCTAATGATGGCCGTCATGCAATCGCCGTCGCGACGCTCTATTTCGGCGGCGACGTGATCGCCCGAACACGTCGGAAGACGGCGATCCAGCAGGGCAACGTCGACGCCCTCGAGTTCCGTGAGTGCGTTCTCGCCGTCGGTCGCCGTCTTGACGGTGTACTGGTCCGACAGCCAGCCTTCGAAGAGATCGACGACATCTTCGTCGTCGTCGACGACGAGGACGGTGTACCTATCGTCCGTCATAGTCTCGACCGAAGACCGTTGTCAACAGTTCGCCCTTGTAGATGTCCTGACTGTACATTCTGCTTCAGTATCCTCTCGTATACTCGTCTCGTCCTACCCCATAGTATATCTTTCGGCCATAACTACTGGATATTGCTTATATTACAGGTCAGATAGGATACAACATGGGGAGTGATCCGGCAAGTTGAAACGGGACAATTCCCAAGTACGAGTATGAGCATCCAGACGAGCCGTGCCGAAGAACTCGGAACCGAACTCGGCGAGGCGATCACCGAACTTCCGGAGTACGAGACGTTCGAATCGGCAAAAGAGGCCGTCGAGGACTCCGAGACCACCCAGGAGAAGATCGACGAGTTCGAGCGCGTCCGTCAGGAATTCATGCTCGCGCGTCAGGCGGGGACCGCCACGCAGGAGGACCTCCAGCGACTGCAGGAGACCCAGAACGAACTCCACTCGATGCCCGTCATGGAAGAGTACCTCGAGGCGAAGAGCAAACTCGCGGAGCGTCTGGACGCGATCAACGACGTCATTTCCGATCCCCTCGCCGTCAACTTCGGTGAGGAAGCCGGCGGCTGTTGTCAGGACTAACGGAGACGTGTTCACCGGTCGTCGAGTTCACGACGAGCGTCTCCTGGCGGCTTGTTAGCTCACAGCCGACGGTATTTTTCTCGTCCCAAAAGTCATAGTACTGGAGAGTAAAGGGTGCCTAATGGCAGCGGAACAGCCTTCAGAAGGGTACCTGTTCGACCTCTATCGCCAGTACATCGGTGAACCGGACGGTCGAACGGATGTATACCTCGGCTTCGGATTGTTTCTGGGTGGTATCGGCCTCGCAATCGCCGGTCTCGGACTGTTTCTCTACAGCAGCACGCTCGAGGCCCGATCGACGGAGTACTTCGCGTGGGTTCGGCCGGCGTACGCACTCGGGATGCTGTCGCTTCCGGCGACGATGCTCGGGATCGTCACGCTCCTCCCGACGGAACGGCGGGTCGTCTACACGTCTCTCGCCGGTGCACTGATTACCGTCGCCGCCGTCGTCGGATTCGTCTCGATCTACCCCGACTGGAACTTCTACGAGAGCTCCGACGCGGCCTACGGGACGGTCCACGTCGTCGCCACGTACGCGGTCGGACTCGCGAGCATCACCGCGGCGACCGGCGCAGCACTCATCGCACACTACCTCGAGCTGGCACGGTCGGCCGAGGCCGTCGAGATTTCGTACGACGAAGAGGAGGAAGAACACTACTCCGACGAGGAGATTCGAAGCGACATCGACGACGCGATGGAGGGGGTCGAACTCTCCTGGGGAGGCGTCGAGAAGTCCGAACACAAGCGACTGAGTTTCAGCGACCACGAGTTCGAGGGAGCGGAGATCAACTTCGAGGCGAAGACGACGCGCTCGTCCGGCGTCGACAATCAGGTCGCCGGCCTGAAAGGGTTGAAGGGCGGCGACACGAAGACGACGACCTCGAGTTCGACCGTCGACGATCAGACGGCGAAACTGAAAGAACTCCGAGAGCAACAGCAACAGGAAGCGCAAGCGACCGGTCAGGAGGGGCGGCTGGCGACGGTCACTGGACCAGTTGCTCGGCTAAAAGCGCGCGTGTTCGGAAGCGGGGAGTCCGGCGGGATACTCCAGACCGTACGAAACCGAGTAAAGAGGAATTAATCCCGAACCGGCGCTATAAATACTTTCTTATTCCAGTAGTTTTGATAGTGCGGAGAATGCACATAGATTTATAATCCGTCAGACGCCTTGGACAAACATGGCCAAGGGCCTAGACGTTGGAACAATGAACATCCTGTCGGCACAACAGGATGGGAATGACACGGTTTTCGTGCAGCAACGCAACTCCTTCGTGGAGATCGAATACTCGGATATGGCCGAGCAGATGCTTTCGCGCAGTGAAGTCCTTCACATTCGTAAGGACGACAAAGTGTACGTCGTTGGTGACGACGCGCTGAACTTCGCGAACATCTTCAACAAAGAGACGCGTCGACCCATGAAACACGGGATCCTCTCCTCGGACGAGAAGAGCGCGATCCCGATGATGAAGCTCATCATCGAACAGGTCGTCGGCGAACCAGCGTACTCCGACGAGAAACTGTACTTTTCGTCCCCTGCGGACCCGATCGACTCGGATCTCTCGACGCTCTATCACCAGAAGACTATCGAGTCGTTCCTCGACGATATGGGGTACGATTCCGAGCCCATCAACGAGGGGATGTCCGTCATCTACAGTGAACTCGCGGACAACAACTTCACCGGCCTTGGCATCAGTTTCGGTGCAGGGATGACGAACGTCTGTCTCGCCTACTATGCGGTCCCCGTCATGAAGTTCTCCGTCGCCCGCGGTGGCGACTGGGTCGACGAACAGGCCGCTCGTGCGACCGGCACGCCCGTCGACAAGGTCACCTCGATCAAAGAGGACGACTTCGAACTCGACTTCACCACCGACGTCGGTGGCGTCGAGGGTGCGCTCTCGATTTACTACGAGAACCTGCTCGATTACGTCATCGAGAACATCGTCACGGAAGTCGACGAGGAAGACGTCGAGGAAGGCCTCGACGTTCCCGTCGTCGTCACCGGCGGGACCTCGAGTCCCAGCGGCTTCGAGGCGCTGTTCCGCGACCATCTGGAAGACGCCAACATTCCGTTCTCGATCAGCGGTGTCAGCCACGCCGACGAGCCGCTGTACAGCGTTGCCCGTGGTGGCCTCGTCGCAGCTCGTTCGGACGAGGACGTCAGCTTCGAAGACGAGGACGACGCCGAAGCGGCACCCGCAAACGAGTAGTCGGTCACACTCGACGAACTCGATATTTCTTCGACAGTCAGGACCTGAAGTGCGTTCTCCATAGCCGTTCGTGTCGCGTGGTTTGACCGAGAGACCGGCGCTCGGGACTCGCTCGCGTCCGGCAAATAAGAGACAAAACCCGAGACGAACGACGAGCGGCCGTCGAACGAGCGATCGTCCATAGGTGTGACGGCTGTGCGATCAATGTGTGTAAATAGTTTCAGTTGGCACTATAACTGTCGTACAATCGACGTGTGGGTCGATTCGAGTGGTCCGATAGAGCCCCGTTCACCCCCGTGGTGCGTCGTTCACTCCTCGTAGAACCGATTGAACGCATCCCGCCAGGACTCGAACTCGGGTCGCTCACTCTCATGGTCGACCGGAACGTCGGCGAACCCACAGCGGCTACACGCGGTGGTCGTGACGTCGCCCAGCGAGAGTCGCTCGAGCGGTGACTGACACCGTGGGCATTCGTCCATGCGTTCTTCTCTCACGGAACGTTCTTAACTGTATGCCATTTTGGATGTCTCACCGGACAGTACACGGACCGAATCCCGGTGGTGGTTACGCCAATCACCGGCCTCAAAATTACTACTGAGCATTTACGAAGGTTTTTGTATGCGACTAATGTATGTTCTCGCAATGAGCACGACTGCAGCCGAAGACGTAGACGTCGATCGCGCGATCGAACGGTGTCGGCCCGCGGACATCACGCCCGTCCGACTCGAGGCGGCCGCGCTCGAATCGACCGCACCGAACTACCTCCGCGATCTCAAACGCGAACTGAACCGCGAAGGGCTGGCTCCCGCCGAGCTCACCGTCAGTGCGTGTTTCGACGAGGACTGCTCGCTGACCACGCAGACGGAAGTCGACCGTATTCGTGGCCTCGTCCGTGCCGGGTCGTTCCTCGGCGTCAGTACCGTCACCGTCTCCTGCGAGGAGGTCGCGAACCCGGCGAAAGTCCGGCCGGCGCTCGCAGCGTGTGCCGAACGCGCAGACCGCGAGGGGCTGGGACTGGAACTCGACGCACCCATTACGCTCGAGAACTGAGCGTTCCCGATGGGCTCTCGGGGAACGATCGCTCGCCGACTCGAGGCGGTCACCGATTTCGACGATCCGTCGCCGGACCTCGAACAGTATCTTACACCGCCGGAGATCGCAGCTCACATCGTTCATCTCGCCGGCCTTCAGAACGACTTGACCGGCAGGACCGTCGTCGATCTGGGGACCGGAACCGGAATGCTCGCGATCGGCGCTGCGATGTCAGGGGCCGGTCTCGTGGCCGGTATCGACCTCGATCGGTCCGCGCTCGAGGTGGCTCGTGAAAACGAGTCGCACGTCCTCGACGTCGAGGGATCGACGGTCGACTGGCTCCACGCCGACGTCCGCCGCCATCCGCTCGCGTGTACCGACGCCACGGTCTTCTCGAACCCACCGTTTGGCGCCCAGCGCGGAAATCGACACGCCGATCGAGCCTTTCTCGAGACGGCGAGCGAGATCGGACGCGTCTCGTATACGATCCACAACGAGGGGAGTCAGGAGTTCGTCGAGTCGTTCGCGACCGACAACGGTGGAACGGTCACACACGCGTTTCGAGCGAGTTTTAGCCTCGAGAATCGGTTCGGGTTCCACGCCGAGGAGGCGCGCGAACTCGACGCGGAGGTGTTCCGGATCGAGTGGTGCGGGTCCGGGTAGCGCCCGCGTCTACGATTGCGGGCGACTACCGGTTGTACCGCTCCCGGCTCGCAACCTGAACGCGCGTC
This sequence comes from Halomontanus rarus, assembly GCF_017357405.1. Classification (GTDB taxonomy): domain Archaea; phylum Halobacteriota; class Halobacteria; order Halobacteriales; family Natrialbaceae; genus Halomontanus; species Halomontanus rarus. The sequence goes on from NZ_CP071597.1 coordinate 366,800, forward strand.
TCGTCGACCTCGCCGTAGATTCGGCCGCCGTCTCGTTCGAAGGTGACGCCACCAGCCTCGAACGTCCCGTCCTCGCCCGGGATTCGGACGGACTCCGTCGATCCGTCGTCGATATCCTCGACGACCAGATAGAACGCCCCGTCCTCGGGGAGGACCGTCACGTTGTTCCCCGCCAGCTGTACGTTCGTCTGCTTCGGCTCGGACGTGAATACGTGCCTGGCCGCCTCTCCCGACCGCTGAAGCCAGATCTGGTAGGCCGTCTCACCGCCGGTTGCGGACCATCCCCGGCGAAACGCCGTCACCGACTCCCGCCAGCCGGGGCCACCGACGTGGATCGTCGATTGCCCGGAGAACGCCAATCGATCGGCCGAGACGGGATCGTCCCAGATGTTCCGATCCGAATTCGAGACGATAACCCCGCTGGTCTCGACGGCGGTGTCCTCACCGAACATCGAGATGTCGACGAACGAGATGAGTTCGTTCTCGACGTCCTCCGCGTAGGTGATCGAGTACCCCTCGACGGTGATCGACTCCTCGCCCGGACTCGAGTCGTCCTCGAGGACGAAGATGTTGAACGGTACTGCGGGACCCGAGATGAGCGCGAGGACGACGACGATGGCCAGAAACGCGGTTTCCCGTCTGGTCATCGATGCGAGCGCCGACCGGGTCGTCGACTCCCCGGACGCGCGCTCGGGCGTTCGTATCGCTTCGTGTCGGTCGCGGGTTCCGAGGACGAGTTCGCGGACTCGAGTGCCGGGTGCGGTGTCGCCGGGAGCGACGGCGCTCGAGTCGCCTCCGGAGTTAGAGCGGGAGTCGACCGGGGAATCGGATGCTGAACCACCCGACTGAACCGACGCCGACGGCACTCCGAGATCGACGATCCGCCGAATCGATCCCGACGGCGACCGGGTCTCGAGTCGCCGTCTGACCGACTGTGGGAGGAGCGGTCGGTCCGAACTGACGACGGCGAGGGTCGCGACGACGGCGAGCGTGGTCACGACGACGACGCCGAGGCCTCGATAGAGGACGTACGTGTCGCTCCCTCGAAACCAGTAGATCTGCCAGAGGGATTTCGCGAACGCGAACAGGATCAGTGCGATCCAGAGTCGAACCGGGTTCGACCGCTCGCCTCGGCGCCGGAAGAGAACGGCGGCACAACAGAACCCGATCAGGAAACCGAGTGCGTGGCCCTGAATGGCGATCGTCGCCCACGACGGTGGCGAGGGTGGACTCGCTCGAGCGGTCGCCACGAAGATCGGCTGGTTGATCGCCCGGTAGACTGTCAACAGCGCCCCCTGCGTGCTGGTGAGTGCGAGCAGCGTCGTGATGGGGTAGCGGACGATCGCGAAGCCGGCGAAGGCGTAGACGACGCCGGAGAAACCGATCACCGCCCCGAGTGCGAAGTAACTCGTCGCGATCCCGACGGCGATTACGGCGAGCGGAAAGATCACCAGCGCCCTGATCCAGGGGTTCCGTCGCCACGACGAGAACGACTCCGTCCCTCGGTCGCTGGGATAGTGTCCCCACGCGTACTCGGCGATCGGGGCGGCGACCAGCGCACCCGCGAGGTTTCCGACGAGGTGTCCTTCGTTGGCGTGCGAAAACGGTGCCGTGAGCATTCCGAGCGGATAGAAATACGACCACGCACGATAGGGGATGACGACCGGTCGATGCCAGTCGGAGACGCCGTCCTGGACGAACAGATAGATCGACAGGACGAAACAGATCACCACGAGCGTCCCCCACGGAACCCCCATCACCAGTCGAGCCCGGAGAACGTCACCCCATCGCCGGCCCGAGCGATCGAGGAGTCGAACGGCCCCGACCGACGTGACGACCGTCACCGCGACGAGACCGACGAGAACCGCAGCGAGTAGGCGCATCTGCATCTATTGTGACACCGGTTCGTCCCAGCGGGTATAGTGATTGTGCCTCTGTGTCGGAGGTCACGGGTACCCAGCCCGGCGTCGCTGACTTCGAAAGGTACAAGCGACCGACGAACGCAGGGATGGATATGGAGCTGCGGGTCACCGAGAGTAGCGAGACCGAACTATCGATCGAGATCGCCGGCGAAGATCACACGTTCATGAACGTGCTCAAGGGAGCACTGCTCGAGAGCGACGACGTCACCGCCGCGACCTACGATATGAATCCGGAACAGTCCGGTGGCCAGACCGATCCGATCCTGACCATCAAGACCGAACCGGGCGTCGATCCGCTCGACGCCCTCGAAGAAGGAGCGATCACCGTCCGCGAGAAGACGACCGCGTTCCGCGACGCGTTCGAGGCGGCGGCCTGACGCGTTCGACTGTTCTCTACCACTAACAGGCTGCGTAGTAGACGAAGACCGATCCGTCAGCGACGTGCACGTCGAGCGCTTCGGAAGGATACGACGACTCGAAGACGAGCGTCTCGAACTCGCCGTCGAGGAGGCCGTTGGCGATGTCGGCCGCGAGCGTCGACTCGTCGTCGTAGTCGTCGATCGACAGTGCGGGGAACGAGGTCGGGTCGACCGGCTTGATCTCCGAACCGCCACAGGAGGGGTCGAACTCTCGAGCTTCCGGCGGGTTCTCGAGGTCGGACCCCTCGACGATGGCGTTCACCCACTGCCGGTTTTGATACTCGACGAACGCGGCGAGTCCGTCGTCGAACTGACGCTCCGTCACGCCCCGATCGGCTCGCTCGCCCTCGAGTCGGTCGTGAATCTCCTGCTCGACGACCGCGAGGTCGAGCCCAGCCGCCTGCTCGGAATCGCCGGGAGCGTCGGGTGGCGAAGGGGTTCCGATGCCGGGAATCGCGGAGAGCGGAACGATTCCCGTCGCGAAAAGCGCGGCGACGAGAACGAGGACGACGATGATCGGCGCGTACGGCCTGGCGACCTCGAGCCAGCTCGGGACGTCGAGTTCCCCTTCGACGTCGTCGAAGGACTGTTCGGTTTTCTCGAGGTCGTGGCCACCACAACGGGAGCACGGCGGGTTGTTTCGCATGTGCTGGCGGCCACAGTTCGCACAGACCCACGTGTACTGCGTTCCGGTGTCGACGGTTTCGAACTCTTTCTGGCGGACGACCGCCTCTTCGAACTCGCCGTGGCCACAGGAGTCACAGGGAGGGTCGTTCTCTTCGTGTGGTTTGCCACACCACGCACACCGCCACTTCACTAGTCGGTCAATCGAGCGACGCGACAAAAGGTCTGCGGTAGCGAGAGCAGGACCGAGAGCGAACGGACGAGAACCGAGCTCCTCAAGGTACCCGATCTCGAGGCGACGAGAGTGCCCTCGAGGCAGTCAGTCAGCACACGGCATAATACACGTAGACGGAATCGTCCTCGCCGACGTGAACGTCGATCCCTTCGGCCGAGTGCGACGAGAAGACGATGCCTTCCACTCGGGACTGGGTTCGCAGGTGTTCCACGACGGTCTCCGCCGCTTCCGTCTCGTCGGCGTACACGTCGATCGTGGCCCCGTCCCGCAACGTGATCGGATAGACGACCGGTGTTCGGGAACAGGAGAGCTCCCAGTCGATCGTCTCGGAATCGTCGTCCGACTCGAGTCCGTGCGCGGTCCGCACCCGATCCCGGTTGAAGTAGGTCGCGAGGTGATCCAGTTCCGACGATCGCGTCCGGCCGGCGACGTCTCGACGCTCGCGTTCGTCCTCGAGTCGCTCGTAGATCTCGCGTTCGACCGTCTCGAGATTGATTCCGCTCGAGACGTCGCTATCGCCGGGTGCATCCGGGAGGTGTGGTGGCCCGTGTCCCGGCAACATCCCGACCGATATCGTCCCGGACGCGGTGAGACCGATTACGAGGGCGAACAGGACGATCAACGGCGTGTACGGTTTGATCGCGGAGAGGTAACTCCCGGCGGGGAGGTCGTCGTCGACGTCGTCGAACGTCTGCTCGCGCCGCTCGAGGAGTGGGTTGCCACAGCGTGAACACGGCGGTGAATTCTTGACGTGTTCGCGGTCGCACTCGGGACACGCCCAGACGAGCGTGGCGGTGTCGTCAGTGTTCGGTTTCGGTTCAGTTTCGGTCTCGAGCTCGGTATCGTCGCCGACAACACTCGACGTTCCGGCCGGGACCAGCGACTCGTGGCCACAGGACGAACACGGTGGATCGTTCGTCTCCCAAACCGATTCACAGTGTGGACATCGCCACGTCACAGGTTACTCACGTAGAAAGTCGCAGGGGGTGATATAAACGTTCCGATGGGTTATGCTCCGATCGAAACGTCGTGATCGTCGAGGTATTTCGTTCGGGGTGAGAGACGACCCGCTCACAAAAAATCTGGACCGAAAGCTGTTCACGAGCCAATCTGGAGAAAAAGCGGCTCACACCCGCCGATCGCTCGCGGTTACGGAAAGTCGAGGAGAAAGCTGCCCGTCAGGGAGGGGAAGACGTCAAAGCCGAACCGGAATTCCACGCTCCTCGAGGTACTCCTTCACGTCGCCGATCGAGTACTCGTCGAAGTGGAAGATCGACGCGGCGAGGCCGGCGTCGGCGTTCGCCTCCGTGAAGACCTCGTGCATGTCTTCGGGACCGCCACAGCCCGAGGAGGCGATGACCGGCGTGTCGACGGCGTCACAGACGGCCGTCGTTAGCGGCACGTCGTAGCCGTCTTTGGTCCCGTCCTTGTCGATCGAGTTGACGAACAACTCGCCCGCACCGCGGGACTCGGCTTCCTTCACCCACTCGACGACGTCGATTCCCGTCCCCTCGCGGCCGCCTTTCTTCGTACACTCGAACCAGCAGGACTCGCCGTCGATTTCGGTGTAGTGTTCGCCCTCCTCGTCGAACCGACGACGGGCGTCGACGCTGATGACGATACACTGGCTACCGAACGCTCGAGCGCCTTCGTTGATCAGTTCTGGTCGCTCTAAGGCGCCGGTGGTGATCGAGACCTTGTCGGCGCCGGCCCGAAGCGTCTCCTTGATGTCCTCGGTCGTGCGGATACCGCCGCCGACGGTCAGCGGGATGAACACTTCGTCGGCGACGCGTTCGACGACGTCGAGCATCGTCTCTCGACCATCGGCGGAAGCGGTGATGTCGAGAAAGACGAATTCGTCGGCGCCGGCGCGGTTGTACGCCTTGGCCATCTCGACTGGATCGCCGGTGTACTTCAGATCCTCGAAGTGGACGCCCGTGTAGACGGCAGGGTTCCCGTCGTCGTCGAGGTCGACGTCGATACACGGGATGATTCGCTTGGTTAAGACCATGTCTTCAGTAGGTGCGCCTTCGCACCGGGGATAGTAAAGGGGTCTGCATCGAAGCGGGATCAGTTATCGTCTCGCCGGCGCACTGGTGATTTCGTCTTCCGTTATCTCGTGTTCTCGACCGGCGACTAGCTGTCAGCAGACGGTGTCCGAACTGAAACGAGAGAGGAGCGCTTAAGTGAGTTACTCGGCAACAGTCGCGTATGGCTGAAGACACCGAGTCCGCACACGACCACGGTCACGACCACGATTCCGGGGCCGACGTCGGTCACGACGTCGACGAGGGACGGACGACTGCACCGATGAGCGAGTTTACCACCCGCGACGCCGGCGTCGGAGCCGTCGTCCTCGCGGTCGGACTCGCGGTCGCGTTCGCGGTTCCGCTACTGGTGACACTGTAACGGGAACCATCGACACGTCGCTCACTTCTCGCCGATCTATCTCGAGTTCCGTTTCGTCGACAAATCCCACTCCACGTTCCGTTCGGATTCTTTAACCGACCGGCCACTGTCTCTTTGCTATGCGCCTTTCCGAGTCAGTGACCAGCGTCTACAGAACGCTTCGGCGCCGGCCGGCCGATCTCCTCCCGTTTTACGTGCTGGGTGCGGCCGTTCCGGCCATCGGTCGCATCGGGACGTTCCTCGGACTCGCGATCGTCTACGCGACCCTCGAGACGTCGGGCCGCCTCGAGACGTTTCGCGAGGAGTTCGCTGCGATGGATCGGTCGCCGCCGAACCCGGAAACGAATCCTGAGGGGGTCGCCGACTGGGCGAGCACCGAGCTCACGCCGGTTCTCGAGCCGCTCGTCACGCCGGGCGTCGTCGGCGTGGTCGCGATCACGGTTCTCGTCACGCTGCTCGCGTCGCTCGTACTCTACGCTGGCGTCGCTGCGGGCCAGCTCGCGGCGTGTCACGCCCGCCTTCGGGGTCAGCGAGGGATACTCGCGGGGATCGCGGGTGTCCGCCGCCGCTGGCGCTCGTTTCTGGGGTTGTTCCTGGGAGAGATCGTCCTCTGGCTCGGTGCGACCGTCGCGATCTGGCTCGCCGCTACGAGTGCGGCGAGTGTCGTCGTCGGTGCGACCGGCGAACCGGCGGTCGGCGTGCTCGTCGGACTCGGTGGGGGACTCCTCTGGGCTGGCACTCTCGTCGTCCTGCGCGCGCTCTTCGCGTTCGCGCCGGTCGCAGTCGTCGTCGACGACGTCGGGGTACTCGGATCGCTCTCAAGCACCGCCGGATTCGTTCGTTCGCAGCCGGTCGAAGCGGTGTTCTACTACGTGATCGCGTTGCTCGCGTTCGTCGCGTTCGCCGCGGTCGTCTCCGTTCTCTCGTCCGTCGGCGTCGGGAGTGTCGTCTCCGTGATCGGCCTGCTGGTCCTGTACCCGGCACTCGACATCCTGAAGACGGCACTGTACGGCGACTATCGCGGAACGGTTTCCCGACCGCCGGCCGTCGAGGAGACGCTTCGCGAACAGTTCGCCGCGGGACTCTACCGGGGCTGGCACGAACTCCACGCGTTCGTTCGGAAGACTCCCGGCCTCCACGCGGGCGTCGCGGTCACCGCGCTCGTCGGGTTCGGAATGGGGTGGGCGGTCGCCGCCCCGTTCGACGGTCTCGTCGAGACCTCGATCACCGCGCGGTTAGACGGACACGTCCCGCCCGCAGCGGCGGCGGAGTTTTTCACCAACAACTGGACGGTCGCGCTCACGACGGCCTACGCCGGAGTCGCGCTCGCGGTTCCGGCGCTCATCTCGATCTGGTTCAACGGACTCGTCCTCGGAATCTACGCCCGTCTCGAGGTCGATCCGGCCGAACTCCTCGCGTTCGTCGTCCCACACGGCGTCCTCGAGATTCCGGCGATTCTCGTCGCCGGCGCACTCGGCGTCCACCTCGGTCTCGCGGGTTGGCGGACCGTGCGGGGCCGACGTTCGCGAGCGACGCTGGCGGACGAACTCGAGGGCGCCTTCTGGGTGCTCGTCGGTCTCGGTGCGATCTTGTTGCTCGCGGGGCTCATCGAGGGGTTCGTGAGTCCGTACTACTATCGATTGCTGATCTGAGATCGAGAGGACGCTGCCCGGATCAGTCGTGCTCGAACGTCGGTCGGACCATTTCTGCGGTTTCGCCCTCCGAGATTTCTACGTGAGAGACGTCACGGAGCGGCCGAACTCGAATGCCGACGGCTCGAGGGTGAAACGCGCGAAACGAGTCTACGAGAGGGGGTGAGCTAGAAGACGTACTCGTCGTCGTGGCCCATCATACCGTCGTCTTCGAGTCCGGCGTCCTCTTCGTCCATCGGTCCACTGGTCTTGTACGCCTTGATACCAGTCGAGAGAAGGTCTTCGATCGCCTCTTCACGGTTGACGAATTCGCCGCGCTCGACCATCTGCGCGATCTGCATCTCGAGGTGTTCGGGGATTGTGATCTCTACTTTCGGCATCTGATTCGGGTTTCGGCGAGGGGGTATTTAAGCCTGACGGGGACCAATACGTCGGAGTCGGCGAAAACGGATCGCGACGTCGCTCGGTGTCCAAAAATTCGGCGCGAAACGTGTCGGGCGGCCAAATGCCGCGGACGTCGTTAGTTGTCTGTTCCTGTTCTCGGTCGCGTCCGCCGAGTTATCGATTACCCATTACGTTATCGATCGCGCTCTTGAGCGACGCGCCGGGCTTCGTGATCGTCTCGAGTTGCTGGCGCATCTTTCGCTGATTGAAGTAACTCGCGAACGCGAGGATCGTCGGCGGCCAGAGGCCGACGAACAGCCCTCGCTGACGGTCTCCGCGGACGAAAAAGTAGTACCACGAGAGTCCGACCGACGCGACCGACGCGAGGAAGGCGGGCCCCATCGCTTGCTCGCCGACTTCTTCTACAGCCTGTCCAGACATCTCCCGTTCCTGCATCTGTTGCTTACTCGCCATGCACTGAGCCAATCGGTGAGATCCCACTTCGTTATAAAGAGGGTATCTCTCGGTACAACCGTATTTGGGTTGCTGGCGGACCGTTTCAAACGGTTTCAACCCCGACGTAGTCCCGGGAATCGGAACTTTAGTAGCCAGCCGACGTGACTATCACTATCGTCCCCGACCTGTCGTTCACCCGATCGGTCGGATTCGACGCCGCGTCGAATCATCTCCCGTCGATGATACGAAGGGAGAACGATGGAAACGAAGAGATAGTTAGGCTGAAGGCGGCACGGGCCCGAGTCGGCCTCAATGGATCGATCGGTGGGTGACCGAAGGACCACGGGAACGACGGATGAGTATCCCAGCGACCCCGTCAGTCGAAGCTGCGAACTCGAGGACGTCTCCTTCGGCGAAGTTCTGGATATCGATGGTGCGCCGCGGATACAGTGGGCGTCCCCCGACGGCCTCGAACTGGCCGGCTGTGGCGTCGCTGGGCGGCTCACGGCGACCGGTCGCGACCGATTCGCGCGCATTCGCGCACACGCCGACGAGTACTTCGGGGCGCTCGACCACGACGGTCCGGCGGACAGTCGACCGCGCGCCGTCGGCGGTCTCTCCTTTCACGACGGTCACGAACCGACGACGCCGTGGGGCGGCTTCGAGGCCGCCTCGTTCGTCGTTCCTCGCGTTCAGGTCACCCGAACCGACGCGGGGACGTGGCTGACGGTCGTCGCCGAAGACGCCGAAACGGCGAGCGACGACCTCGAGTACTGGCGCGACCGACTGGCCGAGCTCCCGACGATGCGCCCGAGCGGGACGGGACCAGGAGTGGCAGCCACCCATCGACCGACGACCCGCGAGACGTGGACCCAGCAGGTCGAAACGGCACTCGAGCGAATCGAGGCGGGCGTTCTCGAGAAGGTCGTCCTCGCACAGACCCTCGAGGTCGACCTCGCGCAAGCGGCGCAACTGGACGTCGCCGCGATCATCGAGCGATTGCGACGCCGGTATCCCGACTGCTACCGGTTCCTCGTCGATCAAGGCGAGGGCGGGACGTTCTTCGGCGCACCGCCCGAACGGCTCGTCGCGATGGACGGCGGCCGCGTCGAGACGGAGGCGCTCGCGGGGTCGGTCCCCCGCGGCGAAACTCCGGAAGAAGACGACGACCTCGTCGAGCGGATGATCGAGAGCGGGAAGTTCCAGCAGGAACACGGTCTCGTCGTCGAGGCGATCCGAGACGAACTCGAACCGCTCTCGGCGTCGGTCACGGTGGGCGAACAGACGGTTCGACGACTGGCGACGATTCAACACCTTCAGACGCCGATCGAGGCGACGTTGGCGGACACCGTCGATCGCCACGTCCTCGAGATCGTCGAGGCGCTGCACCCGACCCCCGCCGTCGGCGGCCTCCCGCCGGAGGCCGCCTGGGAGACGATCCGGGAGATCGAGACGTTCGACCGCGGCTGGTACGCGGCGCCGATCGGCTGGTTCGACGCCGCGGGAGACGGCGAGTTCGCCGTCGGCCTCCGGTCGGGGCTGGTGACCGGCCAGCGGGTCACGCTGTTTTCGGGCAACGGGATCGTCGCCGACAGCGATCCGGACGACGAGTGGGACGAAATTCAGCTCAAGTTTCGGCCGATCCTCGACGAGTTACGGTGATTCGATGGCGCGCGCACCGAATCGCAACACGCTCTGGGGCCGAATCCTCGTCGACGAACTCGTCGAGGGCGGTCTCGAGGCCGCCTGCATCGCGCCGGGAAGCCGGTCGACGCCGCTGACGGTGGCGTTCGCCGAGCATCCCGACGTCGAGGTCGAAGTATTCTCGCACCTCGACGAACGCTCGGCCGCGTACTTCGCGCTCGGACGCGGGCGACGAACCGGCGAGCCGACGGCGCTGGTCTGTACCTCCGGGACGGCGGCGGCCAACTTCCACCCCGCCGTGATCGAGGCGGATCAGGCTCGCGTTCCCCTGCTCGTGCTGACCGCCGATCGGCCGGCCGAACTCCGGGACAGCGGTGCGAACCAGACGATCGACCAGGTCGGCCTCTACGGCGACAGCGTCCGGTGGGACGTCGAACTCCCCGACCCCGAAGCCGACGAGCGGAAAGTCCGGTCGCTCCGGACGACCGCTGCGCGAGCGCTCGCGAAGACGACTGGCACGCCGGCCGGCCCCGTCCACCTCAACTGTCCGTTCCGCAAACCGCTCGAGCCGGTCGAGGTTCCAGGGGACGTCCCCGAGGAGTTCGCGGAGACGCTCGCCGGAAGCGGCCGCGACGGGCCGTTCGTCGACGTCTCGTCGGGGCGGCCGACGCTCGAGGGGAGCGAGGTGCGGCGGGTCGCAGATGCACTCGCGAACGCCAGCCGGCCGCTGCTGGTCGCCGGGCCGGCCGATCCGCCGGGACTCGACGCGGGTTCGATGGTCGCGCTGGCGAGAACGCTCGAGGCCCCCGTACTGGCCGATCCGCTCTCCGACGTGCGGTTCGGTTCGCACGTCGAGGTCAGTGCAGCGAAACCGACGGTTGGAACAGAATCGGAGACAGAGAGGGAGACGGAGCCGGCGGCGACGACCGTCTGCGGCGGTTACGACGCCTACCTCGACGAAACGTGGCCGGACCCGGACGTCGTCGTCCGCGTCGGGGCCTCGCCGACCTCGAAACCGCTGCGCCACTGGCTCCGGGACGCCGACTGTCGCCAGTTTCTGGTCGATCCCGCCGTTGACTGGCGCGAGGCGACGTTCACGGCGACCGACCTGATCGGAGCGGATCCGGATCGGCTTCTGGCGTCGCTCGCCGATGCGATCGGCGATTCTGCGACCGCGACGGGGACAGAGACCTCGAGCGACAGCGGGTGGCTCGAGCGCTTCCGGCGCGCGGAGGCCCGCCACTGGTCGGTCGTCGGGGCGGCGCGCGAGGCAGACCGCCTCGAGACGGACCCGTTCGAGGGGGCGATCCTCGCCTCCGTTCTCGAGCACGCGTCGGATCCGGCGACGGTCTTCGTCTCGAACAGTATGCCGATTCGCGACGCGGATCGGTTCGGACGGCCCCGGGAAGCCGACCTGACCGTGCTGGCCAACCGAGGTGCAAGCGGGATCGACGGAATCGTCAGTACCGCCCTCGGCGCGGGCAGTGCGACCGAGGGCGAGGAGCCGCTCGTCCTCGTCACCGGCGACCTCGCGTTCTACCACGATTCGAACGGGTTGCTCGCACTCGAGCGCTGCGGCGTCGACGCGACGATCGTGTTGCTGGACAACGACGGCGGCGGCATCTTTCACATGCTCCCGATCGAGGACTACGATCCGCCGTTTACGGACCAGTTCAAGACGCCGCACGGTCTGTCGTTCGACGCGCTCGCGGATCTGTACGACCTCGAGTTCGAGCGCGTCTCGCCCGCGGCGTTCGACGACGCCTATCGGGAATCGCTCGAGTCCGCGGGAACGCAGGTTCTCGCACTCGAGTTCGACGCGGAGGCGAGCCACCGTCACCGAGAGGAACTCGAGGTCGAGACGCGGAGTCGACGGCGAGATGACGACGCGTAGTCTCGATTCGTCACCGCTCACTCGACGGTGCCCCGTTGTTACTGGCGTAGTAACGGCGTCGGTACTCCGACCAAATTCACACGTGACTTACACGTGTGCCCGAGAAAGGGAGATTCAATGTCAGGGACCGCAAAGACGAAAGGGGCGGCACGGTGCGACGAGTGCGGATCGGTGTTCGCAGTCTGGATGGCACCGGACGGGGATATCGAACCGATCGGAAGCAGGGCCGGGTGTCCCTGCGGGAAGTCGGCGTTTCGAGTGCTCCAGTAGGCGGGGTGTGGATCCGACGACCGGCTTTTAACACGACGGTCGGTGTAGGGACCGGCGTTCGCATGGATCTGACAGTCGAAGACGCTCGGGTCGTAGTCGACGACGACGGCACCGCCTACGCGTTCGAGGTCGTCGGCGACAACGCACTCGAGTATAGGGACTCGAGCAGTACCGACGCGGCCGTTCCGGACGACGTCGTCGAGGCGCTCGAGGCGGAGGGGTACATCGTTCACCCTGACGACTACGACTGAGGCGGTCGGTCGAGATGGCGATCGGGATCAGGGTCGGAGCGCCCACCACACGGCGACGGCGTACCCGAACGGCACCCAGAACGCACCGACGACGAGGAGTCCGACGAGCGAGAGCGGATCGATCGAGGTGAGTCGAGGGAGGGAAACGGGGACGAGCACGCTCCAGAGTCCGAACGAGACGATCGCGGCCCGCGGAACCGTCAACAGGTACCCGACGAGGACCAGCGTACACGCCGCGACGATCCCGTTGACGAGGACCGAAAACTGCGGCGTGAGACTCGCGTAGACGAGCATCGGATACAGGAGCGCGACCGCACAGACGGTGACAATCGTCCCCCGATCGAGACGCTGTCGGGATTCCTCGAGGTCGACGTCGTCGGTCCAGTCGTGGACGCTGTAGCGAAATTCGGTGCTCGAGTCGTCCGTTTCCGTTCCCGCCTCTCGTTCTCTGCGACGCCGCGATCGGGTGTGTGTCCTATGTTCCGACTTCCTCGTTCGATCCCCGGTCGCAGTCGTCCCGGTATCGGATCGGGCGGTCCGACCGCGGTCTTCGTCGGTGCGCTCCGTTCCCGGTCCCTCTTCGTTCCACCTGTTCTTGGCGCGCTCCCGACGCGCGCGCTGTCTGGCGTGGTGACTCCGACTCGGTCCGCTTCGCTCGTCGGTTTCGGACGTACCGGCCCGGGCTCGAGCCTGCGATCGGTAGTACCCCGTCGAATCGCGATCCGTCGCAGCGGTGCTCGCGCCGCCGGTCGGTTCCGAGTCGGTTCGATCGGTGCCGGTCTCGCCACCGGCGAACCGATCCGTCATCCTGACGTACGCGTCGTGTCCGAGCCGATCGTACCGGGCCCGCGCCGTCTCGTCGGAAAGGACTTCCTCGGCGGTTGTCACTCGAGTGAACTGATCGGTGGCGTCCGGATCGTCGTTTCGGTCGGGATGGGTCTCGAGGACGCGCTCGCGGTAGGCCGCGGTAATCTCCTCCTGGGTCGCGTCGGGGGAGATGCCGAGTATCTCGTAGTACGTCTCGCCCATCAGCCGTCAGCGATACGGTTTCGAGCGTGAAAATAACTCCGGCTGACAGATTCTCCGTCGGTATCTCCTACCGGATTCACCGTCGTCGCCGTCGGCTTCGGGACGACTGGAACGCTCGAGGTCACGACGATCGACGCCGATGACGGGACGCTCTGTGAGACCACGTCCGGATCGTCTTCGAGACCAGCGGTCGGACGGGCGCGAGCTCTCGAGTCGAGGACCGCCGACGGTGAGAGACTCGCCTTCGACGCCAAACCTGTCCCTATTTCACGCGCTCGAGTGCAATGGCGAGACATGGTTTCGGAACTGTTCGACGAGGATCGGTGGGAGCCGGTCGAGGGATTCGACTTTCGCGATCTGACCTATCACCGGGCGATCGACGGTGGTACCGTCCGCATCGCGTTCGACCGCCCCGAGGTCCGTAACGCCTTCCGACCGGGGACCGTCGACGAACTGTACGACGCCCTCGAGCACGCCAAGCGACAGACGGACGTCGGTTGCGTGCTCCTGACGGGCAACGGACCCTCCCCCAAGGACGGGGGCTGGGCGTTCTGTTCGGGCGGCGATCAGACGATCCGAGGCGAGGACGGCTATCAGTACGAAGGGGACGAGGACAGAGCGTCGGAGCAAGGTCGCCTGCACATCCTCGAAGTTCAGCGCCAGATCCGACACCTCCCGAAGGTCGTCGTCTGCGTCGTTCCGGGGTGGGCCGTCGGCGGCGGCCACTCGCTGCACGTCGTCTGCGACCTCACGCTCGCGAGCGAAGAGCACGCCAAGTTCCTCCAGACCGATCCCGACGTGGCGAGCTACGACGCCGGCTTCGGCTCCGCCTACCTCGCCCAGCAGATCGGCCAGAAGAAGGCCCGAGAGGTGTTCTTCCTCGGAAAGACCTACAGCGCCGAGGAGGCCGCCGAGATGGGAATGGTCAACGAAGCGGTCCCCCACGACGAACTCGAGGAGACGGCCCGCGAGTGGGGCGAGCGGATCAACGCGAAGAGCCCGACCGCGATGCGGATGCTCAAGTACGGGTTCAACATGGCCGACGACGGCATGGTCGGCCAGCAGGTGTTCGCGGGCGAGGCGACCCGACTCGGGTACATGACCGACGAAGCCGCGGAGGGTCGCGACGCGTTCGTCGAGGGACGCGAGCCGGACTTCTCGGAGTATCCCTGGCACTACTGAGTCGGACCGAATGCGTTGTAGAGAGAGAGAGGGAGGGTCACCGGCGCCGATGCATTCGAACCAGAGGATCTTTTACGCCAACGTGTTGACTTATTTTCACGATGGTGACTCGAAGACGTGTCCTCCAGACAGTTACCGCCGGGACTACCGCTGCGGTGGCAGGGTGTCTCACCGAGGGCAGTCGTAGCGACCCGGAAACGGGAACGACCGAGGATCGAAGCGGAGATGAACTGACGACAGAGACGGACGAAACTGACGAGACCGATGAGAAGGATGGGGACGGAAACGGGAACGAAGACGATGAGGAGGGCGACGAGTCCGACGGAGCCGACGAACTGAACGCGACGATCGACGAGGATCGTCCGCGAGCCGGCGACCCCTTCGTCGGCGTCACCGACGGCAACGAGGAGCAGGAAGCGGTAACCTACGATCAGGTCGATTCGATCGGGAAGCCGGTGTCCTCCTCGCGGCAGGGCCACACGGTTCCCGTTCAGTTGACGCCGGAGGGAACCGAGTCGTACACCGCCGCCCTCGAGAAGGCGGGTGCACTCGAGTCGCCCCGCGACGCCGAGATCGTCGTCTACGATGGTGCGGGCGTTCACGACACGTATTCGCTTGGCCCGAATCTAGCGGCCGAGACCGAGTCCGGCGAGTACGACGGCGAGTTCGTGATTTCATTCGCAACCGAGAGCGAGGCGATGGCATTCGTCGACGAGTTCGCCGACGGAGAGTGAACGTGTCCGGAACGGGCGTGACGCTACCGCCCGCGGGACGAGTCCCGATCACGGTTCCGTGACAATCGGTCAAATACGGTGAAAGTAACGGGTTCGAGACCCTCAGCGGGGAAATCCAGTCGAATCCTGAAAAAATCATTTGGGGGTATCCGTTGGGTCTCGAAACGGTATGCCCTCTCGCAGACGCACGCTTTCAGTCGTCGGAACCCTCACACTCGCCGGATTGGCCGGTTGCGCCGGAACGTTAGACGGCGGCGGCCCCGGCGAAAACGGTGACCAGAACTCGACTGCCGAAGACTCGAGTGACGACGGTGTCGAGGAATCGAACGACGAAACCGCGCCCGAGGAAGGTGATGCGACCGACGAGAGTGCCGACGGCGACAGCGGGGAGGAACCCGAGGACGAGAGTGGAAACGGGAACGAGAACGAGAACGAAACTGAGAGCGAAAACGACGACACCACCCCGGACGAAACGTTCCTCACCGTCTCGAGTGGGGACCGAGAGATCGACGCCGTGCGCTACGAGCAGGTCGAGTCGGCCAGCGAACCGGCGACGATCGACGGTCAACACGTCCTCCCGGTCGTCCTGACCGACGAGGGTGCCGATTCGTTCCGTGAGGCGCTCGGGGAGACCGGCGCGATGGAGTCGCCAGCAGATGCCGAGGTGACCGCCTATCAGGGCGGCGAAGCGGTCCACTCGAGACAGCTCTCCGAGGAACTGATCGCAACCGCCGAAGCCAGCGACTTCGCCGGTCCGTTCAACGTGCCACTCGAGTCTCGAGAGCAGGCCGACGAGATCTACGAGGCGATCGATACCGACGAGGAGTAGGTGTCAGCACTCGGTTCCGATCCCGATTCTGGGCCTCGCGTACGCAGTTTTGCACCCTGGATCCTGAATCCGTCAGTCGTTTCGATTGCCACTCCCAGCTGACTCGCGAAACGGCCGACTGCAATGCCAATGTTAACACTCTCTCGTGTGGGACACTCGAGTAATGACGACGACAGAGGTCTCGCAGACGAAGGCGTGGGTGATGGCCGCGCGGCCCCAGACCCTGCCTGCGGCTGCGGCACCCGTCATCGTGGGAATCGGAGTGGCGATTCATCAGGACGTCTTCGCACTCTTCCCGGCGGTGATGGCGTTCGTGGGGGCGGTACTGATCCAGATCGGGACGAACTTCGCTAACGACTACTACGACGCGAAAAAGGGCGCTGACACCGACGACCGCGAGGGGTTCACCCGCGTCACGCAGTCGGGGATCATCGCACCCGAACAGGTCAAGCTCGCGACGATCGTCACGTTCGCGATGGCGATCCTCTCGGGTACGTACCTGGTCTACGTCGGCGGATTGCCGATCCTCGTTATCGGCGTCGTGAGCGTCTTCTGCGGCTGGGCCTACACCGGCGGGCCCTACCCGCTGGGCTACCACGGGCTCGGCGATCTGTTCGTCTTCGTCTTCTTCGGGATCGTCGCCGTCGTGGGAACCGTGTACGTCCAGGCCGCCGCGACGCTGGCCGACCCGCTCACGCTCACGATTCCCGAAGGGGCGATCACGCGAGAAGCCCTCGTCGCGAGCCTCCCCGTCGCGGGACTCTCGACGGCGATTCTCGTCGTGAACAACATCCGCGACAGGGAGACCGACTCCGAAACCGGCAAACACACGCTCGCCGTTCGACTCGGCTACCGGTGGAGCCGCCTCGAGTACACCGCTCTCCTCGGACTCGCGTACGTCACGCCGCTGTGGTTCTGGCTCGCCGGCGACTTCTCGGCGACGGTGCTCGTGCCGCTCGCGACGCTTCCGTACGCCGCCCTCGTCGCACGAACCGTCTGGACGCGGACCGACGGCGAGGCGCTCAATCCCGCACTCGAGGGGACCGGAAAACTGCTCACGCTCTTCGCGGTTCTGTTCGCCGCGGGGGTGGTCTACGGATGATCGACGCGAACCTGACCCTCGAGTATCGGCGGTTCTCGCTCCCCCTTCGGACGCCCTTGGAAACCGCTCACGGGACGATCGACTCGAGGGAGGGGTTTCTCGTCCGCGTAACCTCGAGCGACGGCGGTGCGACCGGCGTCGGCGAAGCGACGCCGCTCCCAGGCTGGACGGAGTCGATCGACGACTGCGAACGGGCGCTCCAGCGAGCGGTCCGTGCGATCGAATCGACCGAGGACGGAAACGCCGTGAACACGACGATCGACGCCGTAGACGAGACGTCGGCGGCCCGACACGGGGTCTCGCTCGCGCTACTGGACCTCGAGGCCAGACGGTCGGCGACGCCGCTGTACCGACAGCTGGGCACCGACGAGCGCGTCGCCCGCGTTCCGGTCAACGCGACGATCGGGAACGGGTCGCCGGACGAAGCCGCCGAGTCGGCTCGGGCGGCCGTCGACCGCGGGTTCGGCTGTTGCAAACTGAAAGTCGGCGTCCGAAGCGTCGAGGAGGACGTCGAACGCGTCCGCCGCGTCCGCGAGGCGGTCGGCCCCGACGTCGAACTCCGGGTCGACGCCAACGGCGCGTGGACCTACGAGGAGGCACTGACTGCAGTGGAGGCGTTCGCCGACGCCGCGGTCGACGTCGACCTCCTCGAGCAACCCTTGCCTGCGGGAGCGCTCGAGGGTCACGCCGAGCTTCGCGGTCGCGGCGTCGCGATTGCACTCGACGAGGGGCTCTTGGAGCACGGCGTCGACGCGATTTACGAGGCCGACGCCGCCGACGCGGTCGTCCTGAAACCGATGGGGATCGGCGGCGTCGATCTCGCTGGCGAACTCGCAGCGTGGGTGCGCGAACTGGCGATACAGCCCATCGTCACGACGACCATCGACGCCGTCGTCGCACGAACGGGAGCGGTCCACCTGGCAGCCGCGATTCCCGACGTACCGGCTTGCGGACTGGCGACCGCGGACCTGCTCGCCGAGGATCTGGGCCGCGATCCGGTTCCCTTCGAGCGAGGCGCGGCAGTCGTCCCGCAGGCGAAGGGGATCGGCGTCGACGACGTCTGGGACGGTCCCTGGAGAGGTGACGAGTCGTAATGGGGCCGCGCATACCGCCCGACTGGCCGACGACGGATCTGGTGACCCACCGAGTGAAGACCACGCCGGACCGAACGGCCGTCGTCGACGCCGACACCGGGGAGGAGTGGACCTACCGGGAGTTCGACCGGCGCGTCGACGCCGTCGCGGCTGGACTGATTACCGAGACCGACCTCGAGCGCGGATCCGACGAACGGGTCGGCGTCCTGTTGCACACCGGTCTCGCGTTCGCGAGTCTCTGCTTCGCGGCGATGCGCGTCGGCATCACGCTCGTGCCGTTGAACGTCCGCGAGACGGCGAGCGAACTCGAGTCGAAGGTCGAACGAACGGATCCTACGGCGCTCGTCTGTGAGCCGGCGACCGCGGATCTCGCGGTCGATCTCTCTCGTGCGGACCCGGGTGCCAACCGCGTCGCTCGTTCCCTCCCTTCCATCGGGAGAGCCGATACCGGTAACGAGACTCGTGACGACGAGCGCAGTCGGCGAACTCGGGCCCAAAACGAGGATCGCAAGATCGACCCGCTCGTCGATCCGACGGCACCGGTACCGGACGCCACACTCGAGGCGCTCGACCCCGTCGCGCTGGATCGGTCGACGACCCAGTTCGTCCTGTTCACTTCGGGGACGTCCGGCGATCCGAAGGGCGTCCGGCTCACGGTCGGTAATCTCGTCGCCAGCGCGACCGCCTCGGCGTTTCGCCTCGGCGTCTCGCCGAACGACCGGTGGCTGTGCTGTCTGCCGATGTACCACATGGGCGGGCTCGCACCCGTGATCCGCTCGGCGCTGTACGGCACCGCGGTCGTCGTCCAGCGGGCGTTCGATCCCGAGGCGACGGCCCGCGTCGTCGGGGAGTACGACGTCACCGGCGTCTCGCTCGTTCCGACGATGCTCGGGCGACTCCTCGAGGCCGGCTGGTCGCCGCCCGAGTCGTTTCGATTCGTCCTGCTCGGCGGTTCCCCCGCCTCCGAGGACCTCCTCGAGCGCTGTGATCGGGTCGGCGTGCCGGCCTATCCGACCTACGGAATGACGGAGACGGCCTCGCAGATCGCGACGGCGACACCCGGCGCTCGAACGACCGCACCCGGAACGGTCGGTCATCCGCTCGCGTTCGCCGACGTCTCGATCGTCGACGACGACGGTGTGGTGATGGAATCGGGCCGACGGGGAGAAATCGTCGTCGACGGGCCGATGGTGACGCCGGGCTATCTCGAGGACCGTCAGACCGAGGCCGCGTTCGGACCGCATGGACTCCACACCGGCGACGTCGGATACCGCGACGAGGACGGCTTCCTGTGGGTTCTGGGCCGTCGGGACGACCGGATCGTCAGCGGCGGCGAGAACGTCGATCCGAACGAGGTCGTCGACGTCCTCGAGGCACAGTCCGGCGTTCGACGTGCGGCGGTCGTCGGTCTCCCGGACGAGGAGTGGGGCGAGCGCGTGGCGGCGCTGGTCGTCCCCGAGAACCCGTCTACATCGCCGAGCGTCGAGAGCCTGATCGCACACTGTCGGGACGATCTGGCGGGATTCAAATGCCCGAAGACGGTCGCCGTCGTCGACGGGACGCTTCCGCGGACCCCCTCCGGCACGATCGACCGCGAAGCGGTTCGCGAGTTGATCGAACGGACGGGACGGGACGTCTCGTAGGATTCGACACGAGCCGGACCCGAAGTTAAGCCGCTGGACGCGCTACTACGACCGTGTGCACTCTCACCCTCGCGTGGCACGTCCTCGAGGACGCACCGGTCGCCGTCGCCGCGAACCGTGACGAAGCCCTCGAGCGGTCGGCGGAGCCGCCGGGGATTTATCGGGAAACTCCACGCGTCGTCGCGCCGCGAGACGTCGAGGCGGGCGGGACGTGGATCGGCGTCAACGAGTACGGTGTCGTCGCCGGGGTCACGAACCGGTGGCTCGATCTCGACGTCGACCTCGCCGGCGAGCGGTCGCGCGGACTGCTCGTCGGAGACGCCCTCGAGTGCGAATCGGTCGAGACGGCGATCGAAGTCGTCGAACGGACGACCGCCGAGTTCGAATACGACGGGTTCAACCTCGTCCTCACCGACGCCGACGACGCCGTCTGTCTCGAGTGGGACGGGCAGTTGACGGTCACGCGTTTCGACCCCGGCGTTCACGTGGTCGTCAACGTCGGATTCGTCGGACCCGACGAATCCGAGCGGTTCTCGGTTCCGGATAGTCGTCCAACAGCCGGTGCCAGACAGGCGGAAAGCGCGCGTCGGGTTCGAGACGCACTTGCAGTCGAGTCCACCGGAGCGGACGGCGACGAGCGCTCGAGCGCGTGGCTCGAGCGTGCCGGGGCGGTGTTGGGCGATCACGAGTACGGCGTGTGCGTTCACGGAGACGGATTCGGCACGCGGTCGTCCTCGTTGCTCTCGGTCGGCCGATCGGGGCCGACGGTGGACGCAGAACCGGGATCAGAGTCGGAGTCGAAGTCGAAATCCATCACCTACGCGTACGCCGACGGTCCACCGTGTCGCACACCCTACGAGACGATCGGCGTCGAAGGGCACATTTAAGCGGATCGCCGTACGTCTGTTGGATATGGACGCACTCCTGCCAGTAGCGGTACGCACGGAAACCAGTACCGGGTGGTCACCGTGAGTATCTCCGAGACCGAGGCGGAACTCACTGCAGACGAGCGCGCCGGACTCGAGCTCGTCCGGAACTCCGGTGGGATCCACCAGAGCGACTTCTGGAAGGAACTCGACGTGTCGTCTCGAAAGGGAAGCAGGATCGTCGAATCGCTCGTCGAAAAAGAGCTCGTCAACCGTGAAGACACGGTCTACGACGGACACAACACCTACTACATCACGCCGACCGCTCGGGATCTCGATTTCACGCTCCTGATGGCCGGCGACATGCTCTCGCCGTTCATCGGCGAGGAGGAGGTCGATCCCAACAGCGACGCGTTCTCGCAGTGGATCATGAACCTCGCGTATCAAGAGTAGGCGACGCGTAGCCTCGGAAAACGAACGGTCGGTGGGATACTTGTTTGTATGTTTGTAGCGAGTTTTCGTCCGCTCGAGTGAGAGAGCGATCGCTGGTCGAAACCGAAACCAGCGGGACGAAAACCGGAACCGATCGGATCAGTCTCGAGCGAGTCGCCGTTCGATCAGGACGAACGGGTCCCGTTCGCGGTTGTAGTAGGGGACGTCGCCGTCGATCGCCTCGATGAGTCGTCGGTGAACCTCACGGGCGGCCCGTCCTTCGTCCGGTTTGAGGTGGTGGAGGCCGCGCATATCGATCCAGAAGTCACCGTCGAGCCAGAGGAGCGTTTCGTCGTTGGACTGGTAGACGATCTCGCCCTGTTCGGTCAGCCCGTCGATCGCCAGCTGGCGACCCGACAGCTGTGCTCGCGCGAGGACGGCAACGAGTTGCCGGTGCGAGACGGGGGCGTGGAGTGCGACGTCGGCGATCGTCTCCCCGAAGTACTCCTCGACGAGGTCACACGCGCGGGAGAACTCGTCGAATTCGACCGTGTGGTTCTGTGCAATCTTCATGAGGCTTCCCGGAGATGTATCCAGTGAAGTGAACATTCGAGAAAAGAGTATAAATATCTACCTACGGACACACCGCTCGAGTCGGACGATTGTGCAGTCGATCACTCGAGGGCGCTGGCGGCTCGAACGACCTGTCGCTCGCCGAACGCCGGTCCGACCAGTTGGAGTCCGACCGGGAGACCGTCCGTCTCTCCGGCGGGAACGGACACCGCGGGCAGATCCGCGAGATTCACCGGCACCGTGTTGGCGTCGGCGAGGTACATCTGCATGGGATCGTCGAGGCTCTCGCCGAGTTCGAACGGCGGCACGGGCATCGTGGGGCTGGCCAGAACGTCCGCGTCCGAAAGCGCCTGATCGAAGTCCTGTTTGACCCAGGCTCTGGCGTCTTGGGCCTTCTTGTAGTACTTGTCGTGGTAGCCGGCCGAGAGGGCGTACGTCCCCAGAAGAATTCTCCGTTTGACCTCGTCGCCGAACCCTTCCTCGCGAGCGCGGCCGAACGCGTCGTTCCAGTTGCCCTCGTAGCCGCCGGAGTTGCCGTAGCGGACGCCGTCGAACCGTGCGAGGTTCGAGGAGGCCTCCGACATCGCGATCACGTAGTAGGCCTCGACGGCGTGTTCGACCGACGGCAGGCTGACCTCGTGGTACTCCGCGCCCTGATCCTCGAGGTCTGCGAGTGCGTCCCAGAAGGTCTCGACGACGCCCTCGTCGGCGCCCTCGAGCAGTTCCGTCGGGACGCCGATCGAGAGGCCGTCGACGTCGCCGTCGGCCGCGTCGGCGTAGCTCGAGTTCGAGTCTTCCGGTGGCTCACGCGTGGTCGCGTCGCGGTCGTCGGGACCGGCGATCACGTCGAGTAACTCGGCGGTCTCCTCGACGGTCTGTCCGAAGGGGCCGATTTGCTCCAGGCTGTTCGCGTAGGCGACCAGTCCGTACCGGGAGACGAGCCCGTAGGTCGGCTTGATGCCGACGACGCCGCAGAAGGCGGCCGGGCACCGGACCGAGCCGCCCGTGTCGGAGCCAAGCGCGAGGTCGGCGTCGCCCGCGGCGACGGCGGCCGCGGAACCGCCGGAGGAGCCGCCCGGAACGCGGCCGGGTGCGGCCGGGTTCTCCATCGCGCCGAAGTACGACGTCTCGGTCGTCGTTCCCATCCCGAACTCGTCCATGTTGGTCTTGCCGACGATGGTCGCACCGGCGTCTTTCAGTCGAGAGACGACCGTCGCGTCGTACGGCGGGACATAATCCTCGAGCATCCGCGATCCGCAGGTCGTTCGCACGCCTTCCGTCGAGATGTTGTCTTTGACAGCGACCGTTCTGCCCGCCAACGGACCGTCGGCGTCCGCGTCACCCGTGATCTCGGCTTCGGTGATGAAGATGTTCTCAGACATATTAGGAGACGTTCGGGCCTTTGAAGTAGCCGTCCTCGCTCTGGGGGGCGTTCTCGAGGGCTCGGTCGGGACCGAGACAGTCGTGTTCCTCGTCGGGGCGCATCACGTTCGCGAGGTCGGCGTCGCGGTCGACTTCCGGCACCTCGTCGAGTGTTTCGAAGGCCGCGAGGATGTCCGCGAACTGCTCGGCGAACCGATCGACCTCGCTGTCCTCGAGATCGATCCGGGCGAGCGCCGCGACGTGGCGGACTTCCTCGGGGTTGACGGCGTCGTCGCTCATGGTTTCTCGCAGTTCCCAGCGGGGAGTAAGGGTTTCGATACGGGTACGCAGACGGCCGGCGGCGGCAACTGGCGGTTCGGCCGGTTTCGATCGGCTCTCGGACCCGGTTCACGTTCCCGACTTAGCATCGAGACGTGAGGGAGGAGTCCCGTAATTAACCAGATGTTTCGAACGATTATCGTTCAGAGCTTAGTTGATCAACGACTGTTGGCCGAAAATTTAATAACATTGGGAGTGGTGCTTGGTATCACCCGTGATTTCGGGTGGGGATCCGTCACACGGGACGACAGTCGAATCGCGATCACCGGCGCCGAGCACCGACCGACGGACGAAGAGTGACGACTAACCGATGCGGAACCACGACATCAGATGACACGACACAGCCACGACACCGACAGCGCGGTTGACCGATCGCACGGAGCGGAAACCGACGGCCGAGAGGCAGGGGGAAACGGCTCGAGGACGGAACGACTACGGGATAACTCCCGGCGAGATTTCTTGCGGGCGAGCGTTGCCGCGGGTGCGAGCGCACTCGCGCTCGGCGGCAGTGGGATCGCTGCGGGTCAGAGCGTCGTCGAGGAAACCTGCGAGTCCTTCGGGGAGATTCCTGTCGGCGACGAGTTCCTGCTCATCAACAACGACTGGGGGACCCAAGATCAGGGAGCGGACATCGACATGTGCGCGTCCCTGTACGACGACGGGAGTTACGGCTACGAGTGGGAGACGCGGACCGCCGGCGGCGATCCGAACTACCCGCAGTCACTGATCGGCACCAAACCCTGGGGTGACGACTCCGGTTCGTCGCTGTTCCCGCTTCGACGCGGCGACGTCGACGAACTGGAACTCGAGTTGGACGTCGACCTGAACATCTCGGGCGGCGAGTGGAACCTGGCCGAGGAGTGGTGGCTCACCTCGGAGCGACCCGGTTCGAACGTCGAGGGTTCGATCACCCACGAGGTCATGCTCGTTCTCGAGTGGGGGCCGCAGCACGACCACGGCGCGCCCATCGACGCGAACGCGACGACGGACGCGTACGGGAACGTGATCGATTACTGGGCGAACTACCAGATCGGCTGGGACTTTCACATCTTTCGGATCGCCGCGAATCAGACGCCCTCGAAGGTCGACCTGACGGCCGTCATGGACTACATGACCGAACGGATCGGCGGCGTGTCCGGCGACCTCTGGGTGAGCGGGATCGAAGTCGGAAACGAGTACTGGGAGGGCGTTTCGGGTGAGACGACGTTCGACAGGTTCGACGTGACTGTCAACGGCCAGACGGCCACCAGCGGCAGCGGGAGCGGTGGCGGGGGTAATGGTGGCAGCGACGGCGACGGTTCGGACAGTGACGGTTCGGACGGCGATCCCTCCGACGGAAACGACGATTCCGGCGGCGACGACGGCTCCAATGAAGACGACTCGAGTGCCGATCCGAACGCGGAACTCGACCCGAGCACGACGTCGGCCTCGGTCGGCGAGCGAATCACGTTCAGGGTGACGGATACGACCGGAAACGACACCTGGATCGACTCCCTCGAGTGGGACTTCGACGACGGAACGACCGCCAGCGGGTGGTGGAACGCTCACACTTACGAGTCGGCGGGCACCTACACCGTGGCGCTGATGGGGACCGATAACGAGGGAATGACGACGACCCACGAAGTGACGATCACCGTCTCGTAGACGACACGAGCGGGTGACCACTACGGGTCAACCCTTTTTCAGGAGTACTGAGGCGGAATCGACTCTCAGCCGAGGTGTCGACGTCTTCGACCCGATGCGACGCGGAAATATCATGCGCAAATTTTAAGCCATTCGACGTGACATAATAACAGTAGACCGTTCTCTACTGACCTGTCGTCCCCGATTGGACAATGACTGATTCCACCATTCGAACCCACACTGACGAGCGACGAGCGAACGAGACCGAGACCGAGAGGAAGAAAAAGACCGAAACCGAAGCCACACGGTCAAGCGACGAACGGGAACGCTGTCCGGAGTGTGGCGGAAACGTCCTGAACGACGCCGAACACGGCGAAACCGTCTGTGACGACTGTGGCCTCGTCATCGACGACGCCGAGATCGACCGCGGCCCCGAGTGGCGCGCGTTCGACTCCGCCGAGAAAGACGAGAAGAGCCGCGTCGGCGCGCCGACGACGAACATGATGCACGACCAGGGGCTCTCGACGAACATCGGCTGGCAGGACAAAGACGCCTACGGCAAGGCCCTCTCGAGTCGCCAGCGCCAGAAGATGCAGCGCCTGCGCACGTGGAACGAGCGCTTCCGTACGCGCGACTCCAAGGAGCGTAACCTGAAACAGGCGCTGGGCGAAATCGACCGAATGGCCTCCGCGCTGGGCCTCCCGGAGAACGTTCGCGAGACCGCCAGCGTCATCTACCGGCGCGCGCTCGAGGAGGACCTCCTCCCCGGACGCTCGATCGAAGGCGTCGCGACGGCGTCGCTGTACGCCGCGGCCCGTCAGGCCGGCACCCCCCGCAGTCTCGACGAAATCACCGCCGTCAGCCGCGTCGAGAAAGACGAGATCGCCCGCACGTACCGGTACGTGATCCGCGAACTCGGACTCGAGGTGAAACCCGCCGATCCCGAGAGCTACGTGCCGCGCTTCGCGAGCGACCTCGAACTCTCCGACGAAACCGAGCGGCGCGCCCGACGGCTCCTCAAATCGGCGAAAGAGCAGGAGATCCACTCGGGGAAGTCCCCGGTCGGACTCGCCGCAGCGGCGGTCTACGCGGCCGCGCTGTTGACCAACGAGAAGGTCACCCAGAACGAAGTGTCGGGCGTTGCCAGCATCTCCGAAGTGACGATCCGGAACCGGTATCACGAGTTACTCGAGGCCGAAGAACGTGCCTCGATCTGAGAGTGCCGAGAAACGAGCCTTCAGACGCCGTTCTCGAATCCGTCACCCTCGCGAGCCGATAGTCGCCTCTCAGTGAATGTGGCGTTAATCGAACAGTAATGTATCGTAGAGTGTCACTAGTAACTGCATACTCAAGTGTGACGGCCGAGGATTCCGAAGTATGAAGTGCGATAACTGTGACGCGGCGGACTCGATCGCGTACACGCTCACGACGTACGTCCAGAACGAGCCGAGCGAGCAGGTCGATCTCCACTTCTGTTCGACGGAGTGTCTTCGTGTCTGGACCTGATCGGCCCCGCTAGCGGATCGAACTCGATCGCGGCGCTAGGGCTCCTCGCGTTCGAGCAGCGATCGAACGTACTTCGTGACGTGATCGTCCATCCGTCGTTTGTATCCCGCCTGCCTCGCGAGTCGATCGAGTTCTCGCGCGGCGAGGCTGCCGTACTGGACCGCTTTCTTCTCACGGTGAACGACGGCCTCGGGTACGTACTCCGCAGCAACCTGCCGGAAGCCGTACTTTCGGGTCTCGTCGGTCACCAGCAACTCGGTCGGTAGCTCGAGCGCGGCCTCGACGACCACGTCGTGGAGCAACGGTGCGACCGGCTCGACGCCGGCGGCCTCGAGCGCCAGCACGTCTCGTGGAAGCTGGTCGGCGAGCGTCAGGATCTGTTCGCGAACGGCGCCGCGGACGGTCTCGGCCTCGACCCGGTGGTCGAGACGGACGACCTTCTCGTAGCCGCCGAACAGTTCGTCGGCACCCTGTCCGACGGCGAGTCGATCGAAGCCGTCCGCCGCGGCCCGCTCTCCCGTCAGGTACAGCGGGAGCGCGATCTGGACGTCCATCGCGTTGGTCCGTCCGGTCGCGCGTGCGACCCGCGACACCGCCCGCTCGAGGTCGTCGTGCGTGAGTTCGACGACGGTGAGTTCCCGGCCCATCGCGTCGGCGGCGGTTCGCGCGGCCTCGACGTCGTGGCTGTCGGGGAAGCCCGCGACGTACAGCGGGGCGTCGAGCAATTCGGCGACGAGCGCGGAGTCGACGCCGCCGGAGAACGCGACGGCGGTGTCCGCCGCGTCTTCGGAGCGAACCGCGTCGACGGCCGTCCGAATCGCGCGGTCGACGGCCTCGAGCGCGCGGTCGTGATCCGGTTCCGGGTCGGGATTCGGAAGGTCCCAGACTCGATTCGGGCCGTCGCCGTCGACGACCGTGCCGGCAGGAGCGAGTGCCGGGTCCTCGAGGTCTACGGGTGAAAACGCCCAGTCGGCGGGAGCGGGCGGATTCGAGGATTCACGGTCGAGAAACAGCGGGACCCGTCCGAGCACGTCTCGGACGAGTCTCCCGTCGACCTCGCCCGCGAATCCAGCCGTTCCGGGGAACGGGTCGCGGCGCTCGAGAGCCTCGCGAACCGTTTCGGCGTCGACGCGGGTACTGCCACTACGGAGCGTCATTCGAGTAGTTCGGCGAGACGGCTGATCACGCGGCGCTTCGCACCGCCGGCGGCCTGTCTGAAACTGATGTGCCAGGGCGTTCGCTTCCCTTCGACGGACGTTTTCCCGTCGGCGATCGCCTCGAGAATCGCATCGCTACTGCGCTCGGTCGCGCCGACGCGAGTGACCGCTTGCCCGACCATCTCGCTGATGTGGGCGTCGCTGCCGGCGGTCATCGGCAGGCCGTGGGCCCGGG
Organism: Halomontanus rarus; assembly: GCF_017357405.1. Taxonomy (GTDB): domain Archaea; phylum Halobacteriota; class Halobacteria; order Halobacteriales; family Natrialbaceae; genus Halomontanus; species Halomontanus rarus. The sequence goes on from NZ_CP071597.1 coordinate 394,666, forward strand.
CGAACCGTTCGGCCTGCCGGTTCGCTCGACCGGTGAGCAACCGGGAGTTGTACACTTCGATCGCGTCTGCCTGCGCGAGTTGCGTACTGGTGATCCGGGCCATCACGCCGTGGCGCGACTCCTGATAGGGGTGGGGGACGACGGCGATCCCGCCCTGCTCGTGAATCCGCTCGAGGGTCTCCTCGTAGGGAAGCCCCGGCGGGACGGCCGCTTCGACACCGAGGCCGAGGATGTGGCCGGCTTTGCTCGAGATCTCGATTCCCGGGATCGCGACCAGTCCGTACTCCGGGGCGCGCTCGACTGCCTCGAGGCTGGCGTCGATCTCGTCGTGATCGGTGACGGCGACGGCGTCGAGGCCGACGGCCGCCGCCTGCTCTAGGAGGAGATCGACCGGGTCGCGCCCGTCGTAAGACAGCGACGAGTGGACGTGGAGTTCGACCGACAACACAGTTCTCTGGTTCGTATTCGTGTCGGATCGGTCAAAAGCACCTCGATATGCTGCGGCGAGCGAGACCGTCCGTGAACGACTGCCGTCTGTCACGATGGGAGCCAGCGACAGCGCGAAGACGGCTTCCAGAGGGGCGCGAGGGGGTCCTTCCCCCCACCTCTCTACTCTTCCCAATCGATCGCCTCCGTCCGTTCCGCGTGGCGGAGGATAAACGGTCCGAGAGAGCCGGTTCGCTTCGATATAGTAGCGATTCGCAGGACGTACGCGCCGAGTATACAAAACGGAACGAAGGCGATCGTCGCACTGGCGCTGACGAACCAGACGAGATTGTCCACGCCGAGTGTCGCACCCGGAACCGACTCCGGACCGAGATACAACACCGTCGCCGTCGCGATGATCGCTCCCGGCAGCCCGGCGTACAGTATCGACCGCGTGAGGCGGACGAGTTCCCACTGAAAGTAGAGCGATTTGAAGTGCTCGAGCGCCGGCCCGAACAGCGTCAGCACCTCGATCAACTCCTCGAATGCCGCCAGTTCGTCGTCGCCGAGGCTGTCTTCGTGTCTGTCGCGCAGTCGCCGAACAGCGTAGATCTTCCAGGAGTAGTTGTAGTTCAATCCCGAACGGAGGACGCCGAACTCGCCGAAGTCGGACGTCTCGAGTTGGGACACGACTTCCTCCGAGTTTCGGCAGACGTTCTCGACCAGTCTGTCGGTTCGGCGCCGAAGCGTCTCGTCGTCGCTATCGGCAACCGCCTCCCGGAGCGCCTCGGCCCGATCGCTGCTCGTCCGCACGAGCGTCTGCAGAAACTGCGACGGATCGGGAGGACCGACCGTTTCGAACAGCTCCTCCGCGCTTCGGCGATACGCCATCGCCTCGTTCATCCACGTCTGCTGGTCGCCCAGCTGTCCGAGTTCCTGCGAGAGTACCAGCTGGTTGATCGAGACGACGAGCGTGACGCCGGTGAGAACGGCGGCGATCAGCGCCTGAAACGCAGTATCCACCGAGGAAGCGCTCTCCATCGCTTCCTGCAGCGGTCGGGAAACCGCTCCGAGGCCGACGAACGTGGCGAAGGCCACGACGGACAGCAACCCCGCGAGCAGCCACCGGTTGGCATCGAGCAGGATCCAGTGTGCGATTCGACTCTCGTCGGTCCGCCCCCGGAGCGTATCGCTCGACAGCAGGTCGTCCATACCGCACGTTCACCCTCCGGCGAAAAAGCCGTTGAGCCTGAAGCGGAGACTCTGGTAACGGACGGATCGGTCGGTTCTGTAGCGGTGAGGGAACCGGAGGGGGAGAGAGAGGAAGAGCAAGAACAAGAGACGAGGGAAAGAAGGACGACCTGTGATTCAGTCGTCGGCCGGCGCGGCCGTACTCCGGTCGACGTCGATCCGTCCCTCGTCGAGGTCCTCCTCAACGTTCCGGGCCGCCTCGACCATGTTGGCCATCTTGCCGTAGGCGACCTCGCGGGGCAGGAGCTTCAGCCCGCAGTCGGGTGAGATGACGAGTTGTTCCGGCGGGACGACCTCGAGGCCTCGCTTGATGTTCTCCTCGATCTGTTCGACCGAGTCGACCTCGGCGATGTGGGCGTCGGTGACGCCGAGCGCGAGGTCCTTCGTGAACTCGGGGTCTTTGAAGACGTCGAGCTGTTCGTAGTCGCCGTTGGCGAGTTCGAGGTCGAACTCGTCGACGGGGAACTCGAGGATCTCGGGATAGATCCGGGAGTAGTCGCCGTAGCAGACGTGGAGCCCGATGCGAACGTCGTCGGGGAGGCCGGCGACGATGCGCTCTAGGGATTCGCCGACGATGGCGTGGTCGTCGGGGGTGGTCGCGAGCGCGGGTTCGTCGATCTGTATGTAGCGGGCGCCCGCCTCGACGAGCTTTTCGATCTCCTCGTTGACGAGGTCGGCGAGGTCGAGCGTGAGTTCGTCGTCGTCCTCGTAGGCCTCGTTGAACGACCAGTTGGCGAGCGTGTACGGGCCCGTGATGGGGACCTTGACGGGACGGTCCGAGGCCCCGGCGGTGAACTCGTACTCGTCGACGAGCCACGACTCGTCGTACTCGACCTCGCTCACGACCGAGGGCTTGTCGAAGTAGTTGTGCCCCCAGACCTTGATCGGGCCGTTGAACTCGTAGCCGTCGATCCGGTGGGCGAAGAACTCGACCATCTCGTTGCGCCGCATCTCGCCGTCGACGACGACGTCGAGTCCGGCGCGTTCGTGTTCGTTCGTGATGAGTCGACAGGCGTCGTCTTTCGCCTCGGTCCAGTTGTCGCCGTCGAAGTCGCTCTCGGGGTCCTGGTAGAGCTCTTTAGCGCGGTTGAGCCACTTGGGCTTGGGATAGCTGCCGACGACGGTCGTCAGCAGGAAGTGGTCGTTCGGGTGGTCCTCCGGTCGGAACTGCTGTTTGTTGTCTTCGTCGTTGGCGCTCATGCTGGGGTCACCTCCGCGAGCGAGGCGGCTTCGGCGAGGACGGCGAGTTTCTCCTCGAACTTGTTGAAGGGGAGATAGAACGTCTCGGTGTTGGTCGTCAGGTAGACGGTGTCGAACTCGGCGACGGGGAGCTGGTCGAAGACCCAGTCGGTCCGGTCGCGGACCGCTTCGGGGTCCTCGACGAGCGTGTTCTGCCCGTCGACGAGCCCGAGCGAGATGTCGTCGGCGGTGCCGTACTCGTTGATGTTGTACAGGTTGTCCTCCTGGTTCGAGACGAAGTCGTAGCCGACCGCGTCGATATCGGCGTCGAGCAGGTGCGCGTGAACTTTCTCGGAGAGCGCGCCCCAGTAGGGCTGGACGACGACGTCGGCGTCGGTCGCCGAAGCGACGGTGTCGATCGCCTCGCTGGCGAGTTCGTCGAGCCCGTCCGCCGGGGAATCGGTCACGAGCGATGGCTCGAGCAGGAACAGCGTCTCGTGGTCGGGAAACGCCTCGAGTTCGTCGGCGAGGAAGTCCCCGACGGCGGCGAGGAACTCCTCGTCGTCGCCGTAGTGTTCGTCCGTCGCCAGATCGAACAGGGAGTACGGACCGGGGAGGACGGCCTGGAGGTCGTCGTCGGCGTCGAGCAGGTCGGTGGCCGTCTCGAGTTCGCTCGCGATGTCGCCGTCGAACTCGAGGTCGTCGGTGACGACGGGCTCGCGGTAGAAGTTGTTGTTATCGTAGTAGCGGACGATGCCGCGGGTTTCGACGGCGTCGTGGACGGCCAACGGGTGGGCGAGCATGTCGTCCCAGCGCAGTTGCCCCTCGACGACGCGGTCGAGGTCGGCCTCGCGCTGAATCTCGAGGACCTCGGTGCGGGCCTCCTCGTAGACCGAGGTGATTTCCTCGTCCTCGTCGCCGCTGATGAGATCGTGTTTCTGGTGTCCTTTCAGATCGGACAGGTCGTCTTTCGCCCAGTCCGGGAGGGGGAACAGCCCCGGTGTGGTCGAGACGTAGTCAGTCATGCGTACACCGGGCTAGGCTATGCCGACGCTTAATATTTTCCATGTTTGCAATACGCGCGAGTAATGACTCGCTGTCTCAAAGGTCCGTGTTAACACACCCCGACACGCGACTGCAGATCGCGTCCTCGTCCGACGGGGCGAATCGACCGCGTTCGATCATCGACGAACGAACCGGTCGTCTCACTCGCGCCAGGGAAAGACGCCCATCGTCTCGACGGAGTCGAGGCGTCGTCGCTCCTCGGGAGTGAACTCGACGTCGAGTGCGGCGAGGTTCTGGTCGAGTTGTTCTTCGGTGCTGACGCCGATCACCGGGACGGTCGGCTGGTCGCGCGCGGCCATCCACGCGAGAACCACCTGATTGCCGTCGAGTCCCTTTCGCTCGGCGATATCCGAAACGATATCGCGTTTGACCCTGTTTTCCGTGTTCACGTACTCCGGCGGGATTCCGCGGTCGTCGCGACCGTAGCAGCCGCTCAGCGTGGGCGAGTACGGCAGGACGGTCAGCTCCTCGTACTCGCAGTACGAGAGGAGTTCGTCGGTCGGCTCGAGCTGGTTGCCGAAATCCGCGTCGCGGTTCGGAATGTAGTACGAGAAACGGGGTTGGGCGCACTGGTACGGCGTCAACCCCTGCTCTTCGGCGATTCCGTTCGCGCGGGCGAGGCGCCACCCGAGGAAGTTACTCGCGCCGAGGTGGCGAACCTTCCCGGCGTCGATCGCGCGCTGGAATGCCCGCATCGTCTCCTCCTGGGGCGTGTCGTAGTCGTCGACGTGGGCGTACAGCAGATCGATGGTGTCGATTCCGAGGCGATCGAGGCTGTTGTCGATCTCGCTCTCGATCAGGTCGGGGTCGAGGCTCTGGGGAAGGTCACCGTAGTTGAATCCGAGTTTCGTCGCGATCGTCATCTCGTCGCGAACGCCGCGCTCGTCGAGCCAGTCGCTCAGAAGCGGTTCGCTCTTCGGCTCGTCGTAGCCCTCGAGCCAGGTCGCGTAGTTGTTCGCCGTGTCGAGAAACCGACCGCCTGCTTCGTAGTATCTGTCGAGGAGTTCGAAGGAGGTCTCGCGGTCGACCTTGCTACCGAAGTACATCGGACCGAGACAGATCGCGCTAACCGTTTCGCCGGTCGTGCCGAGAGGAGTCGTACGCATAGTCGTTCCTTCGACTACGGGCACTTATACGCTATCTAGGCGGAAGATCTCGTTCGTTCGAGCGAGCGACCCCGCGCCGGCGCTCGGCCGTCCGCGTGACACATCGATACGGGAACAGATAGCCGCTCGCCCCTCTCGAGACGAGGTCCGTCTCACACGGCCGTTATCCGACGAGTTCGAGCACCGTCAGCGTCTCGAAGGGGAACGACTCGTCCTCGAGGGCGACCGCCCCGAATCCCTCTTCCCCGGCGCGCTCGACGACTTCCTCGACACCGGTGAGGCTGCTGACCAGCAACAAGACGACGCCGCCAGGGGCGAGCACGCGCCCGACGTCCGACAGAAACCGGTCGATGACTTCCCGACCCGACTCGCCGCCGGAGAGGGCGTGTTCCATCCAGTCGTCCCACTCGTTGTCCGGGTCGGTCGGCAGGTACGGCGGGTTGAACACCACCGCGTCGAAGACGTCGTCGGAAAACGGCGCGAGCAGATCGGCTCGAACGGCCTCGACACCCCGGTCTCGAGCGCGCTCGCAGGCGTGCGGATTGAGATCGGAACCGATCACGCGAGCGCCCGCCGCCGCGACGGTCTCGGCGACGTAGCCCGACCCCGTCCCGACCTCGAGGACGAGGTCCCCCTCGTCGACGCGCTCGCTCGCCGTCGTCGCGAGCAGATGTGAGTCCTCGGCGGGTTGGTAGACGTCGGTCTCGAGGCCGCGTCGGTCGGCGAGACTCGAGTCCGAGTCCGAGTTCGAGTTCGTGTCGGTATTCGAATTCGCGTCCATCTAGTCGTCCTCCGGGGGAGAGGGTGCCTGCCCTTCCGTCGTCTTCCGATCGCGACCCCGTCGCCGGTCGCTCGTCTCCGAGCCGTCGGCGACCCGAAAGCCGCCGGTCTCCGCGCGGCCGGACAGTTCGCGCTGCGGATACGGGATCTTGATCCCGTTCTCCTCGAAGGCGTCCTTGACCGCGCCGACCGCGGCTGTCCGGGCGCGCCACCACCGTGGTGCACTCGGCCTGTCGATCCAGAACCAGACGCTGAGGAGGATCGCCGAGTCGCCGAACTCCTTGGCGACGACCTGCGGTTCCGGCGCCGACAGCGACTCCTCGATCCCCTCGACGGCGGCTTCGGCGAGCTCCGAGGCGCGGTCGATATCCGTCTCGTAGTCGACGCCAACGTCGATCTCGAGGCGGAGGCGTCGTCGTTTCGACCGGTTGGTCACCATCGACGAACCGACGACGTCGTTCGGCACCATCACGTACTCGCCCTTGAACGTCTTGATGCGCGTGTTGACGATCGAGATGTCGGTGACGATTCCTTCCTGCCCGTCGATTTCGACCCAGTCGCCGATCTCGAACGGCCGGGCGAACATCAGGACGAAGCCGGCGAGCATCGAGCCGAGGGTCTGGCGAGCGGCCATCCCTAAAACGATCCCGAGGAAGCCAGCTCCGACGAGGAGGCTGCCGAGGTCCTCGATCCAGATCCCGAGGATGAGGATCAGCGACGTGCCCCAGATTATCACCTGCGAGAGTCTGTGGGTCACCTCCCGCTGGTGGTCGGTCACGGCCGACGACGAGGAGAGGACCTCCCGGAGAAATCGGCGGACGAACCGCGCGACGATGTACGTTCCGATCAGGACGACGAACGTGATGACGACCGTCGCCACCACGTCGCTCCCGAGGTCGTAATCGCTGGAGGTTTCCCGAAGCGTCTCGGTCTGCCCCCAGACGCCCAGACTCACCGCCCCCGAAACGACGAACGTCACGAGGACGAGGATCGTCGCCACGATATCGGAGTACAGCGGTCGGATCCGGTCGTTGAGCCGCCGCTGAAGCGGCTGAACGGAGAGTAAGACGACCAGCAGGAACCCCATCGCCGCGACGGTGACCGCGAGCTTCTGGTTGAACGTCGTAAACTGATCGGCGAGGCCGTCGAGGCCGGTCACGGCGTCGACCAACGTTCTTCACCCCCTCGACGTCGTTTCCCGCGTCGTCTTCGCCTCCGTTCGCGAGTTCGGAGACTACTCGCTCCCGTCGTTCGTTGGGCCGAGGCCGAAGCCGAAGTCGAAGTCCCGGTCCAGATCATGTCCTGATCACTCTCGCTCGTCCGATTGCACGTCTGCACTCGAGTCTACAGGTCCCGCCGTCCCTATCGGTCTTTCCACTCCGACCTCGGCGGCGAGCGTCGCCAGCGCCGCGAACTCCGCAGGAGTCACGGCACCCGCTCGCTTCGACAGCAACGCCTCGTCGGCGGCGTCGACGACCGCATCCGGGTCGTCGAGCCCGGAGATGTGCGCCGTGTTCCGGATCGCGTTCCGGATCGTCTTGCGCCGCTGGGTGAACAGGGCCTTCACGAACCCCAGGAAGAACGCCTCGTCGTCGACCTCGTAGTCCGGCGCTCGAGGCCGGGTCCGGATCACGGCACTCTCGACGGCCGGCGGCGGCGAGAACGCCTCCTTCGGAACTGGTTCGACGAGTTCGACGTCGGCGTAGTGTTGCGTCGAGACCGACAGTCGCCCGTACTCGGCGGTTCCCGATTCGGCGACCATCCGCTCTGCAAATTCCTTCTGGAACATCAGGACGAGCGGCCGCTTCTCGGGCAACAACCGAAAGGTGATCTCGCTCGAGACACCGTACGGGAGGTTCGAGACCGACGCCGAAAACTCGGGCAGGTCGACTTCCAGGGCGTCGCCTTCGATCAGAGTCAGTCGCCCGTCGGCGATCTCGGCGGCGAACTCCTCGCGCAGGAACTCGGCGAGGGCCGGATCGCGCTCGACCGCCGTGACCCGATCACTGACCTCGAGCAGTCGGTCGGTGAGCGCACCGGTTCCGGCACCGATCTCGAGGACGTGACTCGTATCGGCGTCGATCTCGGTGAGGTACGTGGGCAGCCGATCGAGGACGCGATCGTCGACCAGAAAGTGCTGGTCCCGATCGGGATTTCCCCGGACGCCGGCCCGGGCGAGCAGTCCGTCTGGATCTCTCATTGGCCGCGAGTATGCAATCGGGGCGTGTAAACGCACCGTCTCGAGTGCGAGTTCGAGTGCGAGCGCACGTGCCGGGACACGACTCGTCGACAACTAAGTCACCGTCCGTACGAACCCGCGAACCCGCGCTACGCCTCTTCGCGTCGCCCGACGAACGTCTTGTACTTCAGATCCTCGTCACGTAACTCCTCGATGATCCGCTCGACGAGGACGTCGGCCGGATCGTGGAGTCCGGAGACACGCTCCTCGAGTTCCTCGAAGCTCTCGAACGGTTTTCGCTTCCGTTCGTCGAGGATGCTGTTCCGGAGTTTCTTCCCGATGCCGGGCAACAGGTTCAGCTGGTGGAGTCGCAACGTGATCGGCTGGGCCTCGTTGTAGAAGTCGACGAACCGCCCTTCTTCCTCCTCGACGAGATCGGAGACGACGTACTCGAGTTCCGACTGGGCGCCGGAGGAGAGGTCGTCGTAGTCGACGGTCGAACACTGGGTGACGATGTCCTGTTCGGACGCCGGTTCGACGATCACTCGAGTTCCGATCGTGAGTCGTTCGTTCTCGTCGAACGCGACCTGATAGAGCTGGAAGTCCTCGATACCCATCGCGTAGCCTGCCGGAGACTTCTGGTACTGTGGCCGTCCGTCGTCCGAGAGACCGTGGGGGAGGTAATCCAGCACGACTGCACGGCGAACGTCCGTCTCGTCGCTACTGGCGTCGGAATCACTCATTGATTCTGAATACGGTTACCGCGTACTTAAAGAATCGGCCCGCCTAGGCGTATTTCGCAACGACGTTGAGGATCTCGTCGAGTTCGTCACCCGACAGCGTGTACCGCTGCTGGGCGTAAACCGAGCGGAGTTCGTCGCGATCTTGTGGAAGCAGGTTGGTGATCTTGTAGGCCGTCTGTTCGTCGACCTTCTCGAGTTCCCGCAGGTCGTCGACGAGGTTCTGGGCCTCCGCTGGCTCGAGGACGGTGAAGCGGTTGACGTGTTCGATCGCTCGCGCCAGTTCGTATCGGAGCTCTCGGTCTTCGTCGAGTGCGCGTTCGGCCTCGACGTCGGCGAGCAGTTCCTTCGTCTCCGAGACCGTCAGGAACTCCTCGTCGACGATCTCTTTGAAGATCGTCATCCCTAGTTCTGTTCCGTTTCCTGTGCGCGCAGGTGCGCAGCGGTCACGATCAGCGTCTTCTCCTTGCCGCCGTCGGTGATCTGCACCTTGAACGCACCGCCCTGTTTGCCGACGACTTCGCCGGTCTGACCGTCGAAGCGGGGGTGATAGCGCCCGTCTGCGACCGACGGGTCGATCTTGAGGTGGACCTTCTGTCCCTCCTCGTAGTCCTGAATCGCGCGCTGTGGCGGGGACGTTCCGCGTTCTCGAGGTTTGTTTGCGAGCTTTTTCCGGGTTCCCTGGCGAGGTCCGTTAGAGTTCGGCATAGTCGTACCACGCTCTTGATCGGTGACGGTTATAAAACGCACGTCTTGTGTCGAGCGAGGGCCGTTCGATCGAGCGTCCGTCGAACGTGCGGCGCCTCTCGAGACGCCGCGTCAGAACGAAGACGGCAAGAGTAACCCCGCTTCGTCTCGTCGGTGAACGCATGACAGACGGTCCCGACAGCGACCAAGATGCGGACGAGGATCGAGATCGAAACCGAAACCGAGACCGAGACCGGCTCCGACTCGAGACCCGATCGATCCACGCCGGCCAAGAGCCCGACGAGGAGACCGGCGCACTGATGACGCCGATCTACGCCAACTCCACCTACGAGCAGGACGCCCCCGGCGAGCACCGCGGCTACGAGTACTCCCGCACTGGCAACCCCACCCGGACCGACCTCGAGGCGAACCTCGCGAGCCTCGAGAACGCCGACTACGGCCGCTCGTTCGCCAGCGGGATGGCCTCGATCAACACCGTCTTGAACCTGCTGGAGTCGGGCGACCACGTCGTCACCGGCAACGACGTCTACGGCGGCACCCACCGCATCTTCACGCAGGTCTACGAGGACTACGACCTCGAGTTCTCGTTCGTGGATATGACCGACCTCGACGCGATCGAGTCGGCGTTTCGCGCGGAGACGGAACTGCTCTGGCTCGAGACGCCGACGAACCCGCTCATGTCGATCGTCGATATCGAGGGTGCAGCGGAGATCGCCCACGCGAACGACGCCATCTGCGCCATCGACAACACGTTCGCGACGCCGTACCTCCAGCGCCCGCTCGACCTCGGCGCCGACGTCGTCAGCCACTCGCTGACGAAGTACCTCGGCGGCCACTCCGACGTCGTCGGCGGGGCGCTCCTGACGAACGACGCCGACCTCGACGAGCGGTTCGGGTTCTACCAGAACTCCGTCGGGGCGACGCCGGGCCCCTTCGACTGCTTTCTGGTCCTTCGAGGGACGAAGACGCTACCCGTCCGTATGGACCGCCACTGCGAGAACGCCCGCGCAGTCGCCGAGTGGCTCGACGACCACCCCGACGTCGACCGGGTGTTCTACCCCGGCCTCGAGTCCCACCCGGGCCACGAAATCGCCGCCGAACAGATGGACGACTTCGGCGGCATGCTGAGTTTCGAGCTGGACGCCAGCCTCGAGCAAGCGAGCGAGGTCGTCTCGAACACCGAGGTGTTCACGCTCGCAGAGAGCCTCGGCGGCGTCGAGAGCCTCATCGAACAGCCCGCCCCGATGACCCACGCTGCGATCCCCCGCGAGGAGCGCCTCAACGCGGGGCTGACGGACAGCCTCGTTCGCGTCAGCGTCGGCATCGAACACGTCGACGACCTGATCGGCGATCTCGAGCGAGCGATCGACGCGGCCCTCGAGCAATAGAATCGTTCGTTCGCGTCCGCTCCCGGGTCCACGCTCACACGCCTCTACGCTTTCCGCCGCTCACACGTCGACGATCTGACCGTCGAGGTAGTTCCGTACTTTGTCGTTCGTCGATTGTGATCGCTTGCAGAAGGTAACGACGCGCTCACCGTTTTCTGCTCGATCCTGCTCGATGTGGAGCGTCAACCCCTGCTCACGGAGGTGCTCGAGCAGGGCGTCGATCGTCTCGGGCTCCGCGCGAACCGTGTGTCTGTCGCCGACCGTCTCGCCCGCCGCGACGGCGTCGATCGACTCGATCATCGAACACAGGATGGCGTCGCCCAGTCGGTGAGCGCGTTCTCTCGCTTCGGGTTCCGACTCCCCCCACTCGACGGCTTGAAACGCCTCACGGATGAGCCGACGAAAGACGAACTCCTGTCCGTACTCGAAGGGCATCGAGAACGCGTAGGCGAGATCGCCGCGGTTGGCCGCCGACGTCGTGTACTTCAGCTGTCGGTCGCCGTCTCGAGACTGCAAGACGACGCCTTCCCGACCCTCCGCGTCGAGTTCGTCGACGAGGTCCAGCAGCCGATCGGCGACGGCGTCGGGCTCGTCGGTCCCGAAGTACTGCGTCTGTGCCACGCCGAACGACTCGTAGCGCTCTCGTCGCTCGAGGACGGGCAATGGTGTCCCACGCTCGCGATCGCGCCAGCCGAACGCGCGAAACGCGATCGAGTCCACGCCGGGATACTCGTGGGCCGTGTAGGGGTTTTCGGGACCGATCATCTCTCCGCATACCATCGCGCGCGGATGCTCGTCGAAGAGCGCCTCGAGTTCGGCCTCGAGGTCGCGGCGGACGACCCGCGTCGTGAACGGGCAGACGATCCCGCTGCGGGTGAACGCCAGCACATCGCCGTCGATCCGAACGAGACGGACGTTGTAGCCGTTCAACTTCTCCTCGACCGCGACCGGCCCGTGGAAGTGCTCGGGGACGCCGGTCGAGACGACGAGCGTTCGCGGAATCTTCGGGAATCCCCTGACGACCGTCCCGGCGATCAGGACGGTTCCCCGTTCGATCCCGCTGCGGCGGTTCGAGAGGTGGCGGTATTCGAGATTCTCGTGGACTCGTCGCTCGAGGTGCTCCTCGAGTCGGTCGAACGACTCCTCGGAGACGCCGAGTCTCTCGTGGTACGGCGCGGCCGGTGACGACGATGACGGTGGCGGTGACGGAGGCACGGTACGGTACTCACCTCGAGTGGTGTGCTACCACGCCGAAGGATAAAGAACACCGCCGGGGTCGGTTCTTTCCTGCCGCGAAACGGTCGAGACGGCGTCGAGGTCCACTTATTTGGCGCTGGCAATCGAATACTCGATCAGGCCGTCCCATGTCAGCAGCACCGTTCAAACAGCGATTCGTCCTCGACACGTCGGTCTTTCTCACCGAGGAGATCCGCGAGGACGACGAGTCGCTCGAGGACACTCTCGATCGATTTCTGGACTTGCTCGCGCGAGCACGCCTCGAATTGCACATCTCCTGTTACATGCCGCCGTCGATCCACGACGAACTGACGACGATGCTCGCCGAGCGAGGCATCTCCGAGGAGATTCACTCGAAGCTCAACACGTGGGTGATCCGCAAGCATCCCGCGCGCCACGAGGTGATGATCCCCGCCGAGGTCGTCTACCGGTTCGTCGACGAGATGAGCGACCGCGTCAACAGAGGATTGCGCGTCGCCGAGGATGCGGTCCGAAAGGCTGAATCCGCCCGGGACGGGGACGGGACGGACCACGAACACATGACGGAAGTCGACGCCGTCGTCTCGGACCTTCGGGAGAAGTACCGCGGAGCGCTCCGCCGCGGCGTCCTCGACTCTCGAGAGGACTTCGACCTGCTGATCCTGGGCAGCGAACTCGACGCCGGTGTCGTCACCGAAGACACGGGGATCATCGCCTGGACCGAAGACTTCGGTCTCCGCTACCTCCGCGGTCGGGAGTTCCCCGACCTGCTTCGGGAGTACCTGCGTGCGGTGGGCAACCTCGAGTCCGACGCGGATACCGAGTGAGCGTTCGTACTGCGGACTCTCGTCTGTCGGACGCTATCGCACGACGCGAACGCGGTCGCGGTGCAACTGGACGACCCGTGAACAGTGATCGGAGATTTCCGTCGCGAACCGGTGACCGTTCACGCAGAACGTGTTCGGCGTCTCTCCCGTGAGCTTACAACAGCCGAAGAACGTGACGTACTCCTCGAGTGGAGCGGCCTCGAACCGGTCCATCGTGAGGACGTCCTCGCCGTTGAGCAGGAACTCGCCAGTAACATCGACGTAGATGTGATCAGTCGAACCGACGACGTAGAATCCCTCCGGCAAATAGTCTCGCTGGTCCGTCACCGACTAGCCGTCGTCACAGAGTCGACCCTCGTCCTCGAGGAGCGATACCTCTCGAGAGACACGGACCCCACACGTGTCACACTCGAAGTGGACCATCTGCTGGAACGATGGCGGAAACACGGATCACTGTATCGCTAGCGTGTGTCTGTATACCACGGCTAGCGGACGTGCTGGCGACTCGCGTATAGAGCGCGGTATCGGTGAGCCGAGTGAGAAACGGTCGCGTTAGATTCGACCGACGTTCTCGACGGCGACACTCTCGACGCCTTCGACGTCCGAGAACGACTCTTCGACGGTCTCGGTACCGCCGGCATCGTCAGGGACGATGACCGTCGGATAGAGGGCGACCAGACCGAACGCGACCTCTTCGCGTTCGACACCGTTGATCTTCGCACCCTCCGGGAGGGAACTCTCGAGGCGCTCCTGGAGCGCGTCGAGGTCGATATCGGGACTCTGCGGCATGACCTTGAGTTTGGCTGCTACTTTTCCCATGGTGAATCAGTTCAGGGTCCGGTGAACCCGCAGTCGGGGCACTCGTAGAGGTTGCTCTGTTTTCGGCACTTCGCACAGCGGTAGATCTGTTTCCCGCAGTCGGGGCACTTGAACCGCGCCGCGTTCGTGCCCGCGATGTTGATCCCGCAGGAGACGCAGGAACGGATTCCCTGTTCGTCCGTCGTACTCATACACCCACGTTCCGCCCGGGCGCTTTTAACCGTTGTCTTTCGAGACTCGAGCGACGGTCGTCGATCACAATCCGGAGAGCGCGACCGGTACGATCAGAACGCCCATCAGGTGCACGCGCCGCGCACGGAACCGAATCGGGACCATTCCGACCGCGGCCGCGACGACGAAGACACCGACGCCGAGGGGGCCGGTGAAGAGGTACGCGACGACGCAGAGGAGTGCGAGGACCGCAATCGAGATACGCCAGTACGCCATCCGGCCCACGACGTCGAGGTACGCGTCACCGACGACGATCACGAGGACGAATCCGATCAGGCCCGCGAGGAGGATTGCTGCGACGAGGACGGGAAGGTTCAACGGTGCGTTCGCGTTCTCGAAGGCGACCATCACGCCCGTCCGGGGCTGGCCAATCGCGACGAGTGCAAAGAGCGCGAAGATCGTGTTGGCAGTGTCGACGCCGCTCGTCGCGACGATGTAACTCCGATCGTTCGTTCCGCTCGGAATCACCAGCAACACCGCGACCGCGGCGATCGCCGCCGAGATCCCGGGGATGTAGCCGACGATCGCCCCCGCGATCGCACCGGCACCCGCAGCCAGCGCGAGCAGGCCTCGAGGCATCGTCACGTCCCGATCGCGCTGCGGTGGCACACCGCCGCCTCGAATCGCGTCGATCAACACCGGCGCACCGAACAGCCCCGCGAAGAGCGGGGCGAGCATCCCACCCGCCTCGAGCGGTGCGTCGGGTGAGAGATCCAGCGTGAGCAACCCGAGGGTAGCCGCCAACGAGAACGAGAGGAGGCCGCCGAAACGCGCCCGCCAACCGTACTCGGAGGCGAGGAGACCGACCACGACCAGCACCAGAACGATCGGGAGGTTCGACCGGACTGCAGGATAGACCGCGGTCACACAGCGTGTGACCGGAATCGCGAGGGGGACGGCGATGAGAACCGCGAGGACGCTCCCGAGCGCGGAGAGTCGAATCGCCTCGTACCCCCGCCCCTCGAGGACCAATCGATGCCCCGGCAGTGCGGTGATCGCCATCTCGGCGTCGGGAACGCCGAGGGCCATTGCAGGGACGGCGTTGAGAAAGGTGTGGACGACGCCCGCGGCGAGCATCGCAATCCCGACGAACAGTGGCGGAGCCGGAACAGACGGCGCGACGCCCGCCAGCACGAGCGCGAAGTTGTTCGCGTGAAGCCCGGGAACGAGACCGCTGATCGATCCGAGCGCAGCACCGGTGAGAATCCACGCGAGCACCTGCGCTGTCAGCGACGGATCGACGGCGACCTCGACCGTGGAAACGACCATCGAGACGCTCTGGCCCCGGCTTCCGATTTAGATGTTCGGTTCGCGGGGAGCTTGCGAGCTCGACCTCGAGTGGTACTCACACTGATGCCACGATCGAGGGCGAGATTGCCCGAAGACTCGAGGTCGAACGCGAAACTGACGGGGTCGAACCGGAGACCGACGGAGTCGCCACTCCCGACGAAGTGGACGCGAACAAAAAATCGTGATTTCGAAGTCGCCGAATTAGCCGAAGAGTTCGCCGAGGCCCTCGCCACCGGCGTCGTCGTCTTCGTCTTCGTCGTCGTCCGTCGTGTCCGGGACGTCACTGGTCTCTTCGACCTCCTCTTCCTCGCCACCCTCGTCACCGCCGGCCGCGGCGCCACCTGCGGCACCACCGGCTGCGGGGACGGCTGCGGCTTCGGCGACCGCTTCGTCGATGTCGACGTCCTCGAGTGCGGCGACGAGCGCCTTCACGCGGGATTCCTCGACGTCGACGCCGGCGGCTTCGAGCACGCCGGTGAGGTTGTCTTCGTTGATCTCTTCGTCCGTCTCGTTCAGGATGAGTGCTGCGTAAACGTATTCCATTGGTAGTAGTTATCCGAACATCGCACCGAGTCCTTCTGCGCCGTCGCCGCCGTCGTCGTCGTCGTCGTCAGCGTCGGCGTCGGTCTCCTCGGTGTCTTGGTCTTGGTCGTCGCTCGATTCGTCTTCGTCAGAGGCTGCATCTGCGTCCGCCGTGGACACAGGCGCCTCGACGCCCTGGAGTTCCTCGGGAAGCGCCTCCTCGTCGTCGATCTGCGCGGCCAGCGCACGAAGCTGTGCGTCGGCTTTGCTCACGAGATCGTCGGCGAGATCCGGCGACTCGATCGCGGCCTGCAGGCCGAGGCTCTTGGCCTCGCCCGTCGCCTTGGCGATGAGCGTCGGCACCGTCTGGGCGGTCGGGAAGCTCGCGTTGATCGCGAGGTTCCGTGCGCGTGCGGCGGCCGTCGCCACGTCGCTCTCGTAGGCCTCGACGTCGATGTCGAGGTCCTCGGGATCGAAGAGGACGCCTTCGGAGTAGACGGCCCGAAGGTCGAGTCCGACCTCCTTGGGCTCGATACCGAGTTCGTTGAGCACGTTCGAGAGGTCCGCGGAAACTTCCTCGCCGGCCTCGAGGACTGTCGAGTCCTCCATGACCTGGATCGAGCCGTCCTCGATGCGAGCGTTCGCGCCGACCTGCTGGAGTTCGCCGACGAACGGTCCGGGATCGACGCCGGTGTCACCCTCGGGGATGACGATGTCGTTCGGGGCGACTTCGCCGGCACCGATCGGTGCTGGCGTCTTCGAGGCCTCGAGTTCCTTGTAGAGTGCGAACGGGTTGTCGTTCGTGGCGATGAGGCCGACCTGTCCTTCGATGTGCTGGACCAGTTCGTCGAGGTCGGCGTCGGCCTCCTCGACGGCACGGGTCTGCAGCGTGTTCCGGCTGACGCGAAGCACGGCGGTGCCGTGTAAGTCGCGTCGCATCGCCTGGAGCTGTTTGCTCGGAATGCCGGTGATGCTGACGACGCCGACGCTCTCGTGGTCTGCGATGAGGTCCGCGAGTTCGCCGACCTCTTCGCGCTTCCACTCCGGAAGGTTCTCGGTCTTGCGTTGGGCTTCGGCGCTCATTTAGGCCACCTCCACGGAGGGACCCATCGTCGTCTTGACGTAGACGGAGTCGATGTTGAGCGGCCCCTTCTCGAGGTCTGCGTGCAGTCGCCGGATGATCACGTCGATGTTGTCTGCGATCTCCTCGGCGTCCATGTCCTCGGCACCGACGAGCGTGTGGAACGTGCGTCGGTCACCGGAGCGGATCTGCACGGTGTTTTTCATTCGATTGACCGTTTCGACGACATCGTCGTCGACACTGAGCGGGTCGGGCATCTTCCCGCGAGGACCGAGCACGGTCCCCAGGTGTCGCGCGATATTTTGCATCATCGCCTCTTCGGCGATGAAGAAGTCCGTCTCGTCAGCCAGATCTTTGGCTGCGTCGTCGTCGTCACCCAGATCGGCCAGATCGTCGCCCGAGAGAACCTCATCCGCCGCCTCTTCGGCGCGGACTGCGGTTTCTCCCTCCGCAAAGACGACAATTCGAGTCTCCTGGCCGGTTCCAGATGGCAATACGACGGACTCGTCGACACGGTTCGACGGTTCGTTAAGGTCTAGATCGCGCAGGTTAATCGCGAGGTCCACTGTCTCCCGGAAGTTCCGGTCGGGCGAATCCTCGAGTGCGCGAGTTACTGCTGTTTGAATATCCGAATCTGCCATCGTTCACCTCCGTAGTACGCAGGAATGCTCCTACGGGTCAGTGAAACAGGCATCCGCCTGTCTCCTTTGAAGAGAGCGCCATGGCAAACTTAAACCCGTCGAACTGCGCTCCAGTGGCTGTATCGACGCGAGTCGGTCGGTTCTTGGGCAGTCACCTTGCCGTCGACGTATCAGGCTGAATTTCCCTCCCACCCGATTATTATCTTCAATTACCGAAATCTACTTTTACTTTCAGTATAATAAATAAACTACAATGGTTCGCTGGTTAATGAATCTGAGTGGGGAGCCAGCCGTCGTCACGCTTCAGAACGTGGGACAGGTCGGGCCGATCGAAATCCAGCTCGTTCGGTCGCTCGGACCGCTCGCGCAATCGGTACTCGTACTCGGTGTCACCGTCTTGCTCGGAGCCGTCTGTCTCGGACTGCTCCCGGAGTACGGACGGCGAGTCGTCGAGACGACGCAGCGAAGTCCGGTTATTTCGGTCTGTATCGGCGTGCCGTCGCTGGCGGCCCTCGGATCGTTGGTCTACCTCGGCTCGTTACTCGCGGGCTCGTCCGTCGGCGTCTTCTTCGCCATCCCGCTGGTATCCGTTGGACTCGCCGGGCTCGTCCTCTGGACGACGCTCGGGTTCGTCGCGCTCGGCGGTGTTCTCGCGCGACGGATGGGCTTCGAGAACGTCTCGCTGTGGATTCTCGTCGGCGGCCTCTGTAGCGGGGTGACCGTATTCTATCCGCCGATCGGTATCGCGGTGGCCACGCTCACAGCCAGCCTGGGTATCGGTGCAGGGATACGGGTCGTCTTCAGTAGTGGTGGCGTCACGAATCCTGAAGAGCGGGTCGTTCCACCAGCGAACAAGATTTGAGCCAGCTCGCACGGTCTCGAAGCGACACCGACACACCGTTCGACCCGGCGAACCGACTGGAGAGTCGCCGACGGCAACTCGAGGGACGACCGACTGATTGTACGGCGCCGTGTGTTCGCGCGAAGTCGTGGCGAGTCTGGTCGACCGAACGATCCGGAAATTGCGAGAAATCGCGTTCTCGTCGAGTCACCTGTAATGCTCACAGAGACAGCGCACGAGCCCGCAGCGTCAGTCGTGGGAGCAACGCCACTGCGAGGGAGGTGGTGTATCTGAGAACGAAGTCAGAGAAGTCCGTTTCCGTCGTTTACGCCGACGCTTCCGCGGCCAGCACGTCGTCGTACTCGCCGTCGTCGACCTTCTCCTTGAACCCGCGGGCGTCCTCGCCTTCGATGGTGACACCGAGGGAGGCGCAGGTGCCGACGACTTCCTTCGCGGCGTTTTTCACGTCGTAGGCGAGCAGGTCGGGGTGTTTCTGCTCGGCGATCGTTTTGACCTGTTCGACGGAGATGTCGGCGACGAAGTCCTTCTGGGGTTCGCCGCTCCCGGTCTCGAAGCCGGCCTCGTCTTTGATGAGGGCGGCCGTCGGTGGCACACCGACTTCGATCTCGTAGGAGCCGTCGTCGTCGTAGTCGACGGTGACGGGGACTTCGGTGCCGTCGAATGCGGCAGTCTGCTCGTTGATATCGCTGACGACCGCCTGAACGTCGACGGGCGTCGGTCCGAGCTCGGGGCCGAGTGGTGGGCCAGGATTGGCCTGGCCACCCGGGACGAGCACTTCGATGGTTCCAGCCATATCTCACAGAACCCGTGCGCGAGTTTTAAGGATTGTCTTTTGGGGCAGCCGCGACGTGCGACTGGTTGACGCGGTCGAACAGGCGTCCTCAAGGGAGCCGTACATCGCGTGCGGGTGGAGGGTCGTCTCGCAGAGTAACTCGCTCACCGTACGGCACCAGTCCGCCACGACGCGAACGATTCGAGGGCGTCAGCCTCGTCGAACCGTTCGATACAGGGGACGTCGTAGGGGTGCAATGTTTCGACCCGGTCGACGAGGTCGTCGTACGCGTCGTCGGTCGTCTTCGCGAGCAGTATTACCTCCTCGTCGCGGTGGATCTCACCCTCCCAGCGGTACGTCGACTGGCACGGGAGCCGGTTGACACAGGCAGCGAGTCGTTCCTCGAGGAGCGTTTCGACGAGGCCGTCGACGGCAGCCGGCGGCGCCGTAATGTAGACGGTCGGCATGTCGCCGGCTACGGGTTCGATTCCGAAATACGTCTCGTCCGATAGCGCGCCGGGTCGAGGCGGGCCACGTCTCCAGACGATCCGTACCGCCGAGGAGAGGGCTCGCTCGAGAGAGAAGAAAGACGCCGCAACCGCTCAGTTCGAAGTCAGTGGCCGTCGAGCGGGTTGAACGTCCCGTTGATGTCCCACTCGTGGATACAATGCGGATTGCCGGGTTGTTTTTCGCCGTCTTCGATCACGATCTGCCACGCATCTCTGTCGTCGTCCCATCGCTCGAGTCGCCCGCACTGTTCGCATTCGCGTGCGGTCGGTCGTCGTACCTGTACGCTCATTGTGCCCCTATGAGAACTCGACACATATAATGGTGCCTATGTGCGGCAATGTCTGCCACGCGTCGCGGCGGAACGAACTCGATCCCCCTCCGGACGAGTACCGATCGAAACCGAACCACGGGGGCAGTGATATCCTCGAAATTCGAGAAATATACGACTCGAGTGACCGGTGATATAACCCGACTGAATTCAACTCGACTCGAGTTAGGCCGGCCTAAATCGTTAGTTACTTTAGGCCGTCCTAAAAACTCGAGAGCAATGAGTGAACCGGATATCTGTGTCGTCGTCCCGACGATACGAGAGTACGAGTGTCTTCGGGCGTACTTCGAGAACGCCCGAGCCCACGAGTTCGACCTCGATCGACTGTTCGTCGTACTGGTCACCGAAGACTTCTGTGATACCGAGGAGATGGAGGCGATGCTCCGGGAAGAGGGTGTCGCCGGTGCGGCCTTCGACGGTGCGCGCCGCGAAGCGTGGCTGCGCGAACACGGCGTCGCGGAGTACGCCCACCTGATCCCCGACGCCAGCCACGCCCAGACGAGCTTCGGCCTCCTCTATCTGTGGGCCAACGACTTCGAGTACGGCGTGTTTATCGACGACGATACGCTCCCTCACGACGAGTGGGACTTCTTCGGACGACACCTCGAGAACCTCGCGGGCGGTCGCGAAGTCGAGGTGGTTCGGTCGGACGAGCGCTGGGTGAACGTCCTCTACCAGAGCGACGCGGACCTCTACCCGCGCGGGTATCCCTACAGCGCGATGAACGAACGCGTGGAGACCGACACCGTCGAACTCGAGTCCGAGGACGTCGTCGCCTCGCAGGGATTGTGGACGAACGTTCCCGACCTCGACGCGGTTCGCATCCTGATGGACGGCGATTTGCAGGGACAGGCCCAGACCCGCACGGAGGGCGCGGACTTCGAGCGCGACTTCGTCGCCGCCGAGGACCAGTACCTCACGGTCTGCTCGATGAACCTCGCGTTCAAACGTGAGATCGTCCCCGCGTTCTACCAGCTGCCGATGGACGACAACGAGTGGGCGGTCGGCCGCTTCGACGACATCTGGAGCGGCGTCTTCCTCAAACGCGCCGCCGACCTGCTCGACAAGCGGATCGTTTCGGGCTTCCCGCTCTGCGAGCACAACAAAGCCCCCCGGTCGACGTTCGACGACCTCGCCAACGAGGTCGCGGGCCTCGAGTTGAACGAGCACGTCTGGGAGTTCGTCTCGGAGGCCGGCGACCCCGGCGACTCCTACGCTGACGCGTTCGCGGCGATGGCCGACGCCTTCCTCGAAGCGGATCCGGACGCGTACACCAACGGCGCGTTCCTCCACCACTGCGGGGAGTACATGCACGACTGGCTCGAGTGCCTCGAGACCCTCGACGAGCGACGGGTTCCGGCGCTCGCGGACGACTGAGCGGGCCGTATCACGCGACGAACACATCGAGACATCCACACCACGAATCCATGCACGAATTCGACGACACCGCCGACACCGAATCGACGACCGACCGCCGCTCTCCGACCAACACGAACCGACGACGGTACCTCGCCGGCGTCGGCGCACTCGGCTTGACCGGCCTCGCGGGCTGTCTGGACTGGGTCTCCGGTCAAGACGACGACGATCCCGAGTACAACCAGATCGGATCCGGCCGCGCGGATCGCGAACTGGCAGGCACGCCGATCGCGGAAATGCCCGACCTCGAGGGGACCCTCGAGGTGTACTCCGGCCGGGACCAGTTCCTCGTCGGCCAACTCTTCGAGGATCTGCAGAACTACTACGACGACTTCACGATCGATCCCCGGTACGAGAGTTCGACGAACCTCGTCAACAAGATCCGGACCGAAGGGGAGAACTCGCCCGCCGACGTCTTCTTCACCGTCAACGTCGGCGCGCTCGGCCTGCTCGCCGGCGAAGGGTACACGCAAGCGCTCCCCGACGAGGTGCTCGACCTCGGCCGGGAGGGGTACCAGGACCCCGACGGCCAGTGGATCGGTACCTCCGGGCGCGCGCGGACGGTCCCGTACAACACCGACGAACTCGACGAGTCCGACGTTCCCGACAGCATCTCCGAATTCCCCGAGACCGACGCGCTTGCCGACCAGATCGGCTGGGCGCCGACCTACGGCTCCTGCCAGGACTTCGTCACCGCGATGCGGATGATGGAGGGCGACGACGCCACCCGCGAGTGGCTCGAGGCGATGGTCGATCACGGCGTCCGGGAGTACGGAAACGAGTTTCAGGTCGCGCAAGCCGTCGCCGACGGAGAGTTGCTCGCCGGACTGACGAATCACTACTACGTGGTCCGCGTCCTCGACAACCGAAACGAGCCGCCGATCGACATGACCTACACCGACGGCGACGCCGCGTCGTTCTTCAACGTCGCCGGCGCGGCGGTGATGGACGACTCCTCCAATCCAGACCTCGCGGCGAACTTCGTCCGCCACCTCCTCTCGGCGGAGGCTCAGGACTACTTCGCCGTCTCGCGAACGTTCGAGTACCCGATGATCCCGGAGGTCGAGCCGATCGAGGAACTCCCCTCGTTCGACGACCTCGAGACGCCGGATCTGGATCTTCAGGAGTTCACCCAGGCCGACGTCACGGAAACCGAGGAATTGATGCGGGACGCGGGCGCCCTGTGAGGTAATGGACGGGACGGAAGCCGGTAGCGGGGGGACGGCCAGAGCAGCTCCCACGGGACCGACCGAGTCCGACGAACCCGACGGGTCGTCGGACGACCGAGAGCGCCTGCCGATCGGCGTTACCCTCGTCGCAGCGGCGATCGCCGCCGCGGTCGTCGCTCCGCTCCTCTGGCTCGTCTCGACCGCGCTCGGACTCGGTCTCGAGACGCTCGTCGCACAGCTGACCGCGCCCCAATCGCTCGAGATCGCCGCCAACAGCGCCGTCATGGTGACGCTGGTGACCGCCGGCTCGGTCCTCATCGGCGTCCCGATGGCGTATCTCACCGCCCGGACGGACGTTCCGTTCCGGCGCGCGCTCACCGTCGGCATCGCCTTGCCGCTCGTGATACCCAGCTACATCGGCGCCTTCGCCGCCGTCTCGATGTTCGGCCCGCGCGGGGAGATCCAGTCGCTGCTCGAGCCCTGGGGCGTCGAGTCGCTCCCGGAAATCTACGGACTCGCGGGCACGGTCGTCGTCCTGACCCTCTACACCTATCCGTACGTGTTCCTGACGACCCGCGCCGCGTTGCTCACGCTCGACGACCGACTGGTCGACGCCGCCCGGACGCTCAACCACTCCCGGCTGGCGGCGATCCGCCGGGTCGTCCTCCCCCAGATCCAGCCAGCGATCGCCGCCGGCGCGTTGCTGGTCGCCCTCTACGCACTCTCGGACTTCGGGACGCCCGCGATCATGCGCTTCGACGTCTACACACGGGTCATCTACACCCGACGGTTCGACCTCGAGTTCGCCTCGATGCTCTCCTTGCAGTTGCTCACCGTGACGCTGCTGATCCTCGCCCTCGAGTCGCGACTCCGTGGGGACGAGGTCGCCTCCGGCGGCCGAACACGCTCGAAGCGGGTGCCGCTGGGACGACTGCGGTGGCCCGCCGTCGGGCTCTGTGCCAGCGTCATCGCGGTGGCCGTCGGACTCCCGATCCTCATCCTCGTCCTCTGGCTGCTCCGCAGCACCGCGACGGGCGACGCCGGCGGCTCCCTGCTCGAGGTGGTCTGGAACTCCGTGCTCGTCTCGACCGCCGCCGCAGCGGTTGCGGCGGTCGCGTGCCTGCCGATCGCCTACCTCGCGGCGTACCACCGCGGTCGCATCGTCGACGCCCTCGAGCGGGCGACCTACCTCGGGTACGCCGCGCCGGGGGTCGTGCTGGGACTGGCGCTGGTGTTCGTCGGCTCACGGTTCCTGACGCCGATCTACCAGCAGTTGCCGCTGCTGATCTTCGCCTACGTCGTCCGATTCCTGCCTCAGGCCGTCGGGACGAGTCGGGCGGGGTTTCTCGGCATCGATCCGCAGTTGCCCGCCGCCGCGCGAACGTTCGGCCGCTCGCCGGTGGGCGCGTTCCGCTCCGTGACGCTGCCGCTGATCGCGCCCGGACTGCTCGCCGGCGCGGCGCTTGTGTTCCTGACCACGATGAAGGAACTGCCGGTGACGCTCCTGTTGCGTCCGTCGGGATTCGAGACGCTCGTCACGCGCATCTGGCAGGCCGAGGAGGCGGGCTACTTCGGCGAGGCGGCGATCCCCGCGCTCGTCCTCGTGTTCGTCTCCGGACTGTCGATACTGTTCATCCTCTCGCAGGAAGGCTACGATGGCGGGTCCTGATCGTTCACTCGGCCGGGTTCTACGATCGGTCCCTCGAGTGCGAACCGCGGTCCGTCGACGCCCCGGTACCGGCTACCGGATCGCCGCCGGTCTCCTCGCCACACTGACCGGCCTGCTCGTGTTTTGGCTGGCGACGGACCTCTTTCCGTACCACTCGACCAACGACGACGAGGGCGTCTACCTCCTGCAGGCGTCGATGCTCCTCGAGGGTCAGTTCCAGCTGTACGCGGGTGAACTCGCGGAGTCGTTTCGACCGTGGTTTTTCGTCGAGGACGACGGTCGACTCTACCCGAAGTACGCGCCGGTGCCGGCGGCGATCTTCGCGATCGGCACGGTACTCGGCGAACCCAGAATCTCGCTCGGACTGGTCGCGGCCGGGAACGTCGCGCTCCTCTCCGCGCTGGTCGCCGCCGCGTGGGACCGCCGAACGGCCCTGCTCGCGGCGCTCGCCCTCGTCGGGTCGCCGATGTTTCTCCTCGCTTCCTCGGTCTTCCTCCCGTACGCGCCGACGACGCTGCTGAACCTCGCATTCGCGTTCGCCTACGTTCGCGCCGTGCGACGAGAGAGCGTCGCGTACGCTGCGCTGGCGGGGGCGACCATCGGCCTCGCGTTCTTCGGTCGCCCCTATACCGCCGTCCTGTTCGCCGCCCCCTTCATCTGCCACGCCTGCTGGGTAATCGTCGACGGGGTTCGGCGGTCTCGGGCGGGCCGAGACTCGAAATCGACGTTCTCGTCGAGGATGGCCCCGCTGGCAACCGTCGCCGCCGTCGGACTGCTCGGCGTCGCCGCTGCGTTGCTGTACAATCGCGCGGTGACCGGTTCGGCGCTCGTGTTCCCCTACGAGGGGTTCGCGCCGCTGGACGGTCCCGGGTTCGGCCACCGGGAACTCCTGGGTCACTCGATCGACTACACGCCGCGGCTCGCCGTGTGGGCCAACGCGCACGCGCTCTGGTACCTGTTCACTCGCTGGATCGCCCTCGGTCCCCTGGGAGCGGCGCTCACCCTCGTTGGCGTCGCCGTTCACGCTCGAGGCGGTCGTCCCGCCGACATCGCCCGACTCGACGACGCGACGCTGCGCTGGCTGTTCGTCGGGGTCGCGTGTTCGGTCGTCGCGGGCAACGTCCCCTTCTGGGGGACCCACAATATGCTGGCGACGGTGACGGATCCGACCAACGGGCTGGTTTCTCTGTTCGGCCCGTTCTATCACTTCGACGTTCTCCTGCCGGTTTCGGGATTCGTAGCGGCCGGCGTCGTCGCGCTCGGCGGTCGGCTGCGGACGCTGGCCGAGGGCGGATTTCCGTCAGGCGTGACGTCGCGGCTCGGAATCGGCGATTCGGATCGGGACGGGAATTCGAACACGAACCACCGTCTCGCGCGCCTCCTCGTCGTCGTTCTCGTCCTGACGAGTCTCCCCGTCGGCGTCGCCGCTCAGGCGGCCGTCCTCGAGGCGCCCCTCGAGCGAAACGCCGAGGAGACGGCCGTTCGCGAACCGGCCTACGAGCCGTTCGAGGAGACGGATCTCGAGGGCGCGCTGGTCTTCGTCCCGACGCCGTACGGCGACTGGCTCGGCCACCCGTTCCAGCCGCTTCGCAACGAGCCCGACCTCGCCGGCGAGACGGTGTACGCGTTAGACCGCGACGTCGAGTCGAACTTCGAGGTGATCGACGTCTACCCCGATCGCGACGTCTATCGCTACACCTACCGGGGCAGTTGGCCGCCGG
The DNA here is from genome assembly GCF_017357405.1 of Halomontanus rarus. GTDB lineage: Archaea > Halobacteriota > Halobacteria > Halobacteriales > Natrialbaceae > Halomontanus > Halomontanus rarus. The sequence goes on from NZ_CP071597.1 coordinate 420,561, forward strand.
ACCGCGTTCGCGGCGTGACGGCGACGCTCGAGCCGCTCGAGGTGCGCTCGGGCGAGCGACTGGATTCGAACGTGACCGTCGGCGTCCCCGACCACGTCGTCGACGCGTCGGTGACGGTGACCAACGGGAGCGACAGCGTCCGGTACGACGTAACCGACGCGGCCGACCGGGACGAGATCGCGACGACGTGGACGCTGACGCCCGAGACGGCGAGCGTCGACGGACCGGCGCTCGCGCTCGAAGGGGAAGAGGGAGAGAGAGGAGAAGGGGAAGGTAAGGGCCGAAATGGCGGCGAAATCGACTTGCCCACCGACGGGGAGGGGACGATCTCGCTGCTCGTGACGCTGACTCAGGGCGAGGGCTCGACGCTCACCTATCGACTCGAGCTGGCCGTCCGAAGTGACGACGACCGCGTCGACGTCGTCTGGCCCGCGAAGACCCGGGTCTGCACACTGAGGACCGACTGCGGGCACGAAGAAACCTACCTCGCGGATCACCCCGACGAACACCTCGAGGGAGTGTGGGTCGAGACGTCTCCATCCGTCGAACGCCCCGAGTGAGAGCGGCGTCACATCCCCGTTTCGACGGCGTCCGAGAGGGCAAGCATTAAGTTTAGGTTTGCCTAAACGACGAGCGATGAAACTGACCCGACGGGACGCCGTCGCCGCGCTCGCCGCCGCCGGTGCCGTCGGCACCGTCGGTGCCGGAGGGTTGCTCGCGCGCGAACGGCTTCACGGAGGGGACGCGGACTCAGCCGAAACCGACGAGAATGAATCGAGCGAATCCGTCACTCTCTCGGAGACGGACACCGCGATGCTCGCGGCCGTCGCTCGAGCGGTCTACCCCTCCGAGGTGACGGGAATCGAGGAGTTCGTCGAGACCTACAGCCGCGGTCGGATCGATCGCGTTCGGAACGACGCCTACCGAGGGGGAGTGAGCGAGGCACTCGAGTACGTCGACGACCGCGCCCGCACGTGGTACGGGGAGCCGTATCTCGAACTCGATTCGGAGACGCAGGCGTCGGTGCTCGGCGAAATTGGCGCCGACCGCGCCGATCCGGCTCCCGATGGAACCGACGCGGAACGCGTTCGCCACTTCGTCGTCAACGAGGTCCTGTTCGCGCTGTACGCGTCGCCGGCCGGCGGCGAACTCGTGGGACTCGAGAACCCGCAGGGCTACCCGGGCGGGCTGGACTCCTACCAGCGGGGGCCCGACACGTGAGTTCCCGCGTCGGTGGGAGGGCAGTCTCCGGAGCCGACACCGACCGATCGCCCGTCTCCGACGCGGACGTCTGCGTCGTCGGGGCCGGTCCCGCAGGAGCGCTCGTAGCCTCCCGGCTCGCGGCGCGAGGACGGCGTGTGGTCGTCCTCGAGGCGGGCCCGCGGTTCGACCCCGCGGATCGGCCCCAGCAGATGGAGCGCTCGATCGGACCCGTCGACGGCCGCGGCGATATCTGGGGGATGGGCGGCGACCGCGACGCGTACGCCTCGACGGGCGACCGGTTCTATCCGCTCAACGCCAACCGGGTGAAAGGGGTCGGCGGAACGACGCTGCACTGGCAGGGAATGGTCTACCGCCTCCACGAGAAGGACTTCGAGATGGACAGTCGGTACGGCCTCGCCGACGACTGGCCGATCGGCTACGACGACCTCCGTCCGTATTACGCCGAGGCAGAACGGGAACTCGGCGTGTCGGGCGCCGACGACAACCCATTCGGGCCGCCGCGGGAGGAGCCGTACCCGCTGCCCGCGTTCCCGCCCTCGTACAGCGACTCCATCTTCGCCGAGGCCTGCGAGGAACTCGAGATCGCGACCCACTCCGCGCCGAACGCGCGCAACTCCGAACCCGCCGACGGTCGCAGCGCCTGCGTCGGCTACGGCACCTGCCAGCCGGTCTGTCCCTCGGGCGCGAAGTACGACGCCACGGTCCACGTCGAGCGGGCCGAAGAAGCGGGCGCCCGAGTGATCGACCGCGCGCCGGTCCAGCGCCTCGCACACGACGCGTCGGGCGAGCGCCTCGAGGCTGCCGTCTACGCGACGCCGGACGGCGTCGAGCATCGACAGGAAGCCGACGCGTTCGTGCTGGCCGCGGGTGGCGTCGAGATTCCGCGACTGCTGTTGCTCTCCGAGTCGGAGGAACACCCCGACGGGCTGGCGAACCGATCGGGCGCGGTGGGGCGGTACTTCACGGAACACCTCTTCGCGGGCGCGGGCGGGACGATCGACCGCGAGACCCGCCAGAACCACGTCGGCTTCATGACCAGCGAGTCCCACCAGTTCTACGACCACGAGGAGCCGGTACCGGGTAGCATCAAACTCGAGTTCCTCAACTACGCCGGGCCGTCGCCCGTCGAGATGGCCCTCACGGGGGATACGTTCGGCGACGAGTTACTCGCCGACCTCCGAGAGGCGTACGGCAACCACCTCGCGGTGGGTGCGCTGGTCGAGCAACTTCCCCGGTGGGAGAACCGGATCACGCTGGACGACTCGCGGACCGACGACCACGGCAATCCGGTGCCCGAGATCCGGTGGTCGGTCGGCGATCACGCCCGGCGGACGATCGAACGCGCGAACGAGATTCAGGTGGCGATCCTCGAGGCTCTCGACGCCGAGATCGAGTGGGTGGTCGGACCCGACGACACCGGCCCCGCGGCCCACCACGTGGGGACGACGCGGATGGGAACCGACCCGGACGAGAGCGTGGTCGATCCCGCGCTTCGGACCCACGACCTCGAGAACTGCTGGATCGCCTCCTCGAGCGTCTTCGTGACCGGCGGGGCGTTGAACCCGACGCTGACGATCGCGGCGCTGGCGCTGAAGGGGGCGGAACACGTCGACGAGTGGTTGTAAGCCGGAAAGGTGTGGGGACCGGAGACGACAGGACCGAGAGCTGTGAGAGCGACGAGACTCAGCCGAAGAACTGCCGGTACCGCTCCTCCGCGCACACCTTCAGGATCGACCCCAGAATCTCGGCACCGCCCTGGAGCGGGTCGAGTTTCGTCTCGCCGAGCCGGTCGGCGTAGTCGATCGGTTCCTCGCGGACGTCGTACCCTCTGGCGACGGGGCGGAGCAGCAACTCGGCCGAGAGGCCGGTGTTCTGGGTCCACTCGATCTCGCGGACGAGCGGCCGGTGATACGCCCGCATCCCCGTCGTCGTGTCGTGGACTCGAGTTCCGAGGAGGAGGCTCGCGACGGCGGCGAACCCCTGATTTCCAAGCCGGTTGAACGCCGGCATCGCGTCGGCCCCGTGATAGAGTCGGTCGCCCGAGACCACGTCGTACCCCCGATTGATCAGGTCCAGAAAGTCCGGAATCCGGTCCATAGGGTACGTGTCGTCGCAGTCGGTCGTGACGATCACGTCCCCCTCCGCCGTGAGAATCGCCTCACGGACGGCGACGCCGTACCCCTGCGGACGCTGCTGGACGACTCGAGCGCCGCGGTCGCGGGCGATCTCCGGCGTCCGATCCGAGGAGCCGTCGACACAGACGACCTCCGCGCGGCCCTCAGTGTAGCGGTCGATATCGTCGAGAACGGTGCCCACGGCTTCCTCCTCGTTGTACGTTCCCATGACGACGCTGACGTCCTCGAGCGTGTACTCTCGCGACTGCGACGCGTTCGTATCGGTCATAGAATCGGGTTGTGATCCGCGGTATTTTAGGCTTGCCAAAAAACCCCGATGCGAAGGGATTCCGATGCGGAAGGGATCGACGGTGGAACGCCCGACACGTCGCGAACGGCGGCCGAACACGGAACGTGTTTTCACCGGCCGCGGATATCGACGACCAGCTGACGACGCTCGAGCGAATTCGCGTTTGTCCGATCGAGTCACTCGACGCGGCGACCCGTGAGACGGCTTGGATCGTCGACAACGGCGGCCTCGAGCGGGACCGACGGTGCGCGATCGTCGATTCGGGCGGCGAGAACGTTGCGCGACGAGCCGTTCGCGTGAGTTCCGCGTTTGCACGCAACCCGTACACCGCCGCTGGCGATCAGCCGACCGTCTGCGTCTGCGCGTCGAGCGCCGTCACCGTGTAGTAGGCTGCGCCCTCCGGAACGACGACCTCCAGCGAGAGCGTCGCCTGCTCGTCGGCGCCGAACGCGTGCTCAGCGGTCGCGGCGTCGTCGAGTTCCGTCCCGGTCTCGTCGTAGAACGTGACGGCGACGACGACACGTCGATCGGTCCCGCCGTTGACGACGGTCACGACGAGTTCGGCCATCTCACCGTGAAGTCCCGTGACGACGCTATCTCCTCTCTCGCCCTCGCTGTCTCCCTCGCCCTCGTCCTCCTCCGTTCGAATCGTCGCTTCGATCACCGCGAGGTCTTCGCCGGTCTGGGACACCGACTCGCGGTAGATCCGGATCCGATTTCGGATCGCTTCGAGTCGGCGAGCCGGCCGGTCCGACGTCTGCTCCTGGGCGCGCAACAGCGCCGCGTCGGCGTCGTCTAAGTGCGAAGAGCGGGCCCGACTCGTGGCCTCGCTGTTCGCGAACTCCTCGAGACTGCTTCGCGCCTCGGCGACCGCCGTTTGTGGATCGCCGCTCACCGTGGATTCGATCGATGCGAGGTCGTCGTCGACGGCGATGATCGCGGGTCGGTTGGTCATATCGGCCGTTCGCCGACGGGCCAAGTCAGCGTTCGGCTTGCACGACGGTGGTTTCCGGTTCGGTGGAGAGACGGAGGGACGGAGGGACGGAGGGACGGAGAAACGGAAGGGCGCAGTCGAACGTCACACCGGAAGCCGTCTCGACCCGTCGTTTTCCTCGCTTCGCGTCGCGTCTGTAATTTTCAATTTTGGTATTCGGGGCCAAACTACCAATAGGGTGCCCCGTTTCAGCGGTGGCATGGTAAACGGTCTCGATATCGGAACGGGGGCTCTCCGATCGGCACGGGACGCCCTCGACGGCCCGACCGTCGACGCGGAACCGCCGGTCGTGCTTCCCGCCGACGACGAACGCTTCGAGCGAGCCGGAGTCACAGCGGACGACGTTCTGACGGTCAGCGTCGACGGCGACACGACGTACGTGCTCGGCAGCGACGCGGCCGACATCGCAGCCGAAAGTGACGCCACCGACGACCTCGAGTCGCTGTTCTCCTCGGGCGTGCTGACCGTCGGCGAACACGCCGAACCGGCGCTCGAGGCGCTCGTCGAGCGGGTTCTCGCGGACGGGATAGGCGAGCGCTGTTGCTACACGACGCCGGGAGCGCTCGTCGACGCGGACGAACCGGTCGACGTCCACCGAGACGCGCTCGAGACGATTCTGGACGGGCTGGGATACGATTCGACCCCGGTGAGCAAGGGATTCGCGGTGATCTACGACCAGCTCGCCGAGGATAACTTCACCGGGCTGGGCGTCTGTATCGAATCGCAGACCACGACCGTCTCGCTGGCCTACTACGGCGTTCCGGTGATGGCCTTCTCGCTGGCGAAAGGGAGCGACTGGCTCGTCGAAACGGCGGCCGCCGAATCCGACCACGACCGAGAGGAAGTCGCGGCGGTCCTCGAGGACTTCGCCCTCGATCCGGAGGCCGCGACCGGCGGGATCGAAAGCGCGCTCGCACAGGCTCACGACACCCTCGCGGGAGCGCTGATCGACTCGATCCGCGAGCAGGCCGACGAGAGCGAGTTACAACAGGGGATCGCCGTTCCGGTCGCGGTCGCCGGCGACGAGGCCGTCGAGGGCGTCGAATTCCTCTTCGGCGGACGGTTCGACGCCGCCGACCTGCCGTTTTCGATCCGCGGCGTTCGTCTCGCGGACGACCCCGCCAACAGCGCGGCCAGAGGCGCCCTCGCCGCCGCAGAGGACGACGTCGACGCCTACGAGACGGTCACCTGGTCGGGTTCTGATTCGGACTCGCACTCGAACTCGAACTCGAGTTCTCCGCTGGGATCGGGGATGGGTTCGGAGACGGGATTGAATCTCGACGGCCACGACCAACCCCCCGATTCCGCGCTCGCCTTCGACGAGGGTGAACTCGACGACGGGTCCACGGCAGGAGCCGACGACGCGGTCAACCAGCTGTTCGACCGACTGGCCAACCGCGACGAGGAGATCGAGACCGTCACCGAGGAGGTCGAGGACCTCTTCGAGAACCTCGAGTCCATCGAGGAACAGACCGCCTCGGTCGACGAAGTCGCGAGCATCGACGAGCGCCTCGAGGCGTTCGACGCGGAACTCGAGGCCCTCGAGGCGGAGACGAACGCCCGCGCGACGACCGACGAGGTCGCCGACGTCGAGGCGGAACTCGATACCCTCGAGTCGTCGGTGACCGACCTCGAAGCCGGTCTCGACGGGCTCGACGACGAACTCGGGGCCCTCGCGGAGACGACGGCGGACGAACGCGACGGTCTGGCGGCCGGAATCGAGACGCTCGAGGACGATCTCGAAGGCGTCACCGAGCGAACCGGCGTCCTCGACGACCGTCTCGACGGACTTCGATCGGAGTTGCAGGAACTCGCCGACGAGAGTGCGACCGGCAGTGAGTTGGCCGACGTACGTTCGGATCTCGCTGCTGTCGAAGCTGACGTGATGGTCTTAGAGGAGGTCGTCAATTCGATCGACGGTCGCGTCGAAGATCTGGACGACGACCTCGAGGACCTCGACGAGGATACCGACGCTCGGATCGACGATCACGTCGAGAAGACTGAGACACGATTCGAGGAACACGAAGCCGAGATCGACGACCGGTTCGACGAACACGTCGAAGCGACCGAGAGCCACCTCGAGGAGGTCGAAGCCGACGTCGACGGCCGTCTCGAGTCGGTTACCGACGATCTCACGGGACTCCGAGAGACCGTGTCGACGCTCGAGTCGGAGGGGGCGACGGTCGAGGAACTCGACGCCCTCGAGTCCGAACTGGAGGATCTCGAGCACACCGCGACGACGCTCGAGGACTTCCTCGAAACCCTCGAAACCGACCTCGAGACTCTCGACGACGAGGCCGCCGAGGAAACGGTGGTCGCCGACCTCGAGGAGACGACGGCGACGCTCGATGACGCGCTCTCGGAACTCGAGGAGACGGTCGCGTCGCTCGAAGCCGACGCCGCCGATGCCGAGACCGTCTCCGAACTCTCCGCGACGCTCGAAACCGTCGACGACGACGTCGAGGCACTCGAGGGGTCGATCGACGAGTTGACCGCGGACCACGACGGCCTCGCGGACGAGCTCACCGGCGTCACCGACCGTCTCGAGTCGGTCGAGAGCGACGTCGACGACGCGGCGATGGACGAACGCGTCGAGACGGTCGCCACGGACGTCGAGGAACTGGAAGTCGACCTCGAGGCTCTCGACGGTCACGTCGACGACCTCGAGGAGACGGTCGTCGCGACCGAACGCGAGGCCGCGACCGAGTCGGCCGTCGACGACCTCCGGGACGAACTGGCCGACCTCGAAGCGGCACTCGAGACCGTCGACGAGGAGTACGAACAGCTCTCGGAGACGGTCAGCGAGGGCGAAGACGCCCTCGAGTCGCGAGTCGACGGACTCGACGAGGAACTCGGCGACGTCACGGGCGACCTCGAGAGGGTACGTGAAATCGCCGAGGAAGCGACCGAGAGCGACCCGGCCGTCGACGAAGACGCCTTCGAGGCCCTCGAGGCGGACCTCGAGACCGTCGACGACCAACTCACGGGTCTGCAGGAGGCCGTCGACGAGCTGGAAGCGAACGTGGAGGAGACGGCCGACGCGGACGCCGTCGAGACGATCGAGTCCACGGCAGCGGACGTCGAGGAGACGCTCGAGGATCTCGACAACCGGATCGACGCGGTCGACGACCGGGCCGTGAGCGAGGACGAACTCGAGGAGCTGACGTCGGCGAACGACGACTCGCTGTCCGAAATCGGTGACTCGGTGGCAGATCTCGAGGAGCGCCTCGACGACCTCGACGGAACGGTCGATCGGATGGATTCGGAGACGGGCGACGCGGACGCCGACGACGGTACTGACACCGCCACTGACGAACTCGCGGACGCGGTCGCGGACCTCGAGGCGGAACTCGCGGACCTTCAGGCAGCCGGCGGCGACGCCGCCGACGCCGAGGCGCTCGCCGACCTCGAGGCGGACGTCGATCGGCTCGATGCACAGACGACGGACGTAGAGGAGATGCTCTCGAACGTCCGAGACGACCTGGAGACGGTCGTCGACAGCGATTCGGACGTGGTCCTCGAAAGTGACCTCGAGACGGTCGAAGAGCGCGTCTCCTCGCTCGACGAGCAGCTCGACGGCATCGTCGACGATCTCGAGGCGGTGCGTACGGATTCGGGCTCGGATGTGGACTCGGACTCGACGGTCGATACCGACGAGATCGCGACACTCCGCGAGGACCTCGAGGCGGTCCGATCCGACCAGGAACCGAGCGTTACGACGCCGGTACTCGCCGGCGGCGGCGGGGCCGGGATCGTCGCCGGGGGCGTGTTCGCAGTCAGCGGCGAGGCCTCGCTCGGGTTCGTCGCGGTGATTCTCGGCGTCGGGTTGCTGGTCGCTGCGGTTGTCTCGGCACAGGCGTAGCGGGCAGCGTCTTTCGTCCGATTCGCGACCTCGCGACCCCCCCCCTCTCGAACTCGATATTTGTCGCTCGACGTCGCGATTCGCCAACGAACGTCCCTCGAACGTTCACAGCCGGCGTGAAAAAACAGGATCGGGACTGGTACAGGTAGCCGAACTGTGTCCCTCGGGCGCTGCGATTAGTCGCTTCCCCGTACCGATCGGTTCGGCTCGAGGACCAACAGGACGGCGCTCAGCGTCGTGGCGACGGCGATCGAGAGGGTGAGCAACCAGAACGCGGGTCGGAAACCGACCGTCTCCGAGAGGTAGCCGACGACCGCCGGCGAAACCGCTCCCGCACCCATCAGCAGGGTGCGAACGATACCGAGGCTCCCGCCCGCGATCGACGGCGGGAGGACCGACATGAGATAGGAGCCGCGGACGGGTCGAAACCCGTGCGAGCCGATTCCGACGGCGACGACCGTCGCCCCGAGAACGAGCGGACCGCCGGTTCCGGTCAGGAGGACGAACGCGGCCAGCGACACCGTCGCCAGCCCCTGCGTGACCACGATGACCGGCAACGTCCCGATACGGTCGCTGATCTCGCCGGTGACGAGTTGCACGAGGCTCAGCGCGAACAGCACGCTGTAGAGGAGACTGGCAGTTGTTCCGTCGAGCCCCGCCTCCTGAGTGAGGTACAGCGGAAAGAACGCGACGACGCCGTTGTACGTGAACGAAAACAGGATCGTGACGACGACGAAAACCGAGAACCGCCACTCTCCGAACAACTCGAGGTATTGCCGTATGCCGACCGATCCGTTTCCGTCGGCGGGTTCGTCGTCGTCGCTTTCGGATGCGGTCCCACCGCCGGTTTCGGCCTCGGTCCTCGTTTCAGACTGGGTTTCGGTCCCGGATGCAATGTCCGTCTCGGCAACCGCACCCGTCTCGCCGGGAAGCCGCTTCGGAACCTGTATGGCGAACGACCCGGCCAGTACGATCCCGACGAGTCCCGCGGCGAAGAACAGCGTCCGCCACCCCGGATCGAACAACAGGGGCACGCTCGCGACCGCGAGGACTGCCGCCGGTGCGGCCACACCGCCGAAGGTGCCGACGGTATCGAGCACACCGAGCGCTCGCCCCGTTCGGGCCGGATAGGTCCGGGAGAGCAGGCGGATCGCGACCGTCTTGTGCGCGCCCGTCCCGGCACCCATCAGCATCATCGCACCGACGAGCGCCAGAAACGGCGGCTCGAGGACGACGGCGAGCGCCCCGGCCGCGGCCAGCAGTGCGCCGGTGGTGATCACGACCACGGAACCGAGACGATCGGCGAGCAGTCCGGAGGGAAACTGCATGAGCGCGTAGACGAGCATGAACCCGGTGAACGCGGTTCCGATGACGGTGTTCGAAACCCCGTAGAAGGCCTGTAACGGCTCGAACAGCGGCGGAAACGCGTACCGGAGGAACTTCGCGAGAAACCAGATCAACGCCGTCAGAGCGAGCGCGTCGAAACGGGCGAGACCGCGAAGCGTCGAAATGGTCGACATCAGTGGGGGGTTTTCGTTTCGTAACAGACCACAGACGGTCGAATATCCACCGATTCGCTCGCGGCACTCGAATCGTTTCGCACCCCTTCGCGGAGTACTGTAGCAACTCCAAATACGAGAGATGCGACCGTTACCGTCGACTCGGCTATCACCCCGACAGCGGGAGTCCGGTTCCGAGAAACACGCTCGGATAGTAACGCCGGTTTGCGTGCTGATAGTTCCGTATTGTGCGTAAAATTTAGTAGGCTGGATTGAGAATCGTAGGGTACTCGAGGTGCGGTGCTGTCGCCGTCGGTCACCGGCGATGGTGGGGCGTCTCGCGGAGAGTACGAATGAGCCAGTTAACGACACGACTCGTCAACGATACGCCGGACGCAGCGATGGTACGGGCACGCGACGGAAACGACGTCGATCACCGCATCGCCATCGACAAGGGATCCGGCGAGGTAGCCGTCCACCAGTACAACGACTACCCCGGTGAGTTCGAAGCGTGTACATCGGAGCAACGACGCATGATCCGGGCCGCTCGCACGAGCGCACGATACATCGTTCAGGCCGAAACCGACGCCGACGTCGTCAGGCCCACCGAACGCCCGGAGAACATCCGGAACGGGATTCGAGTCATCGAGAGCCTCACGGAGGGCGAATTCGTCCGCTACTTCCGCGAATACTACGACGAAGTACAGGAACCGAGCGCCTCCGTTCCCGAATCCGTCACGACGGTCACGTCGGTCCTCTACCTCGACGAGGCCAGCACGCGACTCGAGTACGTGACGGATCCGACATACGAAATCCAGACGCAATCGGGTACCCACTGGCAGTACACCAATCCCGCGGATACGATGGCCGCACCCAACCGTGATCCGGACGTCCTCTGTCGGCTCGAGCCCGGAACGCTCTCGGTCGCCTTCGGTGGCCCGTTTCGATCGTTCTTGATCGACCACCTGAAGTGCCAGATAAGAGACGTATACTGGCTTCGCGGCGAGTCAGTTCCCGAGGATTGTCGACTCGAGGGGGCGGGCAACCCCGACGTGGACCGAGTTCGAGAGGCCGCCGAACCCGAATCCGGACCCGAACCCGAACCCGGAGCCGTACGCGAGTAAGCGATCGTTCTCGATTAGGGCCCTTTTGATTCCGTCTCCAACAGAACCGCTCGAGCTGTCTCGTTAGACCTAGCGTCAGTTCTCGGGAAGCCCGACGGGGAATCGGGTCAGAAGCGAGCGTCGACGTCGTCGCAGTCTCTCGTCGCGTTCGCGCTGACGTTCCGGCATGACGGTACTCGTGACGAATCGTTCCAATCGCTTCGAAGCAAATTTCGACGAACGGTCACTCACCGCTACACTGTCGTCGTCGTCCCCTTCAGTCGAGATTTCCGCCGCGATCGGTCTCATTCGAATATATTACGGGATAGCGTACTCATTACATGATGATTCGATCGCCACCACAGCTTTAGAAGGGATGTCCAGATATCCAATTCTTAGTGTGGATTATACACTAGTAGTTGTTCAATGAGTTCGTGATGTATTACAGGATAACGCTTACTACTGACTCATTGTTGACTAATGCCATGGTATACCACGACCCATACACGCCCGAGCGAAAATACTACGAGTGTCGCGACTGCGGCTATCGGACGACAGGGACGGACAAACCGGGATCGTGTCCCGAATGCGATGGGCTCGTCAAAAACATCGCAGTCCCCCAGGAGTAGCGCCGACCGCGACATGGCGAGCGAGTAATCCCTCGTCACCGCTCTCGTCTCTTTTCGAGTCATCGATCCGCGGAGAGCGATCAGCCGTGGCCGTCGATCCGACAGGCGAAGGCGGGCCGATCCCCCGCGACCACTACGTTCAGAAGTCGGGGAGGTCTTCCGGCGGCTCGTACTCCGCCTCCCAGTCGACGTACTCCGATTTGAGCACCGTCGAGACGATCTGTCCGAACTCGGTGAGTTCCGCGTTGATCCCCGAGACCGTCCCCCAGGAATCGAGGTCCGGATGGTACTCTCGTTCGCGCCAGTCCTCCGGAATGCCGGGCGCGTGATAGCCGACACGGTCGGCAAAGTCGTCCCAAAAAAAGTCGAAATCCGCGAACAGGTCGAGGTCGCGGGCGATCGCGTACGCCGCCTCGTCGAGGTCGGTGTCCGCGGCCCACTCGTCGAACGACCGCTCCCAGGCACCCTCCTCGAGGAAACCCTGGAGTTCCTCCCGGCGGTAGTCCACGTCGGCTCCGACGTCGCCCGAACCGATCGTCGCGTCCTCGTACTCGTTCGGATCGACGAACGACAGTTCCGGCGGATCGGGGGCGGTGACGTCCAGTCCCATGCCCGGCCGTACGAGCGGGCCGCCGATAAGGATTCGCCCGCCGATCGGCAGCGGGGACGGGTAGACGGGCGCGAACTGATGGGGACTCGAACGTTCGCGCGCTCACTCCTGAGCACCCGAAAGCTCAATCTCCTCGCTCCCGTCCTCGGAGACAGATGACCGACGCCTACGAGGCCGCCGTACTCGACGTCGACGGGACGATCGTTCGCTCCGACGAGCTGCTCCCCGGCGCGATCGACGGCTTGCGCGCGCTCGAGAAGGCCGACATCGACCGCGTGCTCTTCTCGAACAACCCGACGCGCGGCGGGGCCCACTACCGCGACAGCCTCGCGGTTCACGACCTCGAGGTCGATCCCGAGGACGTGCTCACCTCGGCGACGGTGACCGCGGAGTACCTCGCGGCCAACCACGCCGGCGAGACGGTGTACCTCGTCGGGGAGGAGCGGCTATGGTCGATTCTCGAATCGGCCGGCTTCGAACTGACGACGGAACCGACCGCGGCGGACCTCGTCGTCGGCTCGATCGACCGGGCGTTCACATACGAGAAACTCCAGGGTGCGCTGGACGCGTTAGCGCGTGACGTCCCGTTCTACGGGACCGACCCGGACGTGACGATTCCGGCCGAGGGCGGCGTGATTCCCGGCTCCGGTGCCGTGCTCGCCGCGATGGAAGCGGTCGCGGGACGCGAGCCGGACGCGATTCTCGGGAAACCCTCCGACGTCGCCGCGGCGGCGGCGATGGCGAAACTCGAGGCTCCGCCCGAAAAGACGCTCGTCGTCGGCGACCGGCTCGATACCGACATCGAACTCGGGATTCGAGCGGGAATGACGACCGCCGTCGTCCTGACCGGCGTGACGACCCGAGCCGACCTCGAGTCGTCGACTGTCGAACCCGACTACGTCCTCGAGTCGTTGGGAGAGGTCGGACGAGTGCTCGAGGATGGGGAGTAACGGGAGTGAGACGCGCCACGGCCGAGAGTGGAGCACGGCCGCCTCCCCGATGGCGCCCGTGGGCGTCTCGACGAGATCGCGCCGAACGAACGCGGCGAGCGGGCCGATCGGGGTTCCGCTCTCGTTCTCGCTCTCACTCTCGCTCTCACCGTGTCACTCGAGGAGCCGCGAGAAGACGTCATTCCAGACGACGTAGGCGATCGTCCCGAGGGCGGAACCGATGGCAATGTTGTAGTTGGCGACGTCGTCATCCGGGAGCAGTCGGCGGGCGACGAGCGCGTGGACGCCGTAGTACGTGAACCGTCGCCTCTTTCGATTCCGGATTCCCAGCGCATCCCGATCGTACAGCACCCGCGAACACACCGTACTCGTCACGCCGGCGAGGAGCCAGCGCGGCGAGAGCGTCGACGATTCGTCGCTCGTCTGTCGCCAGAGGTACGAGACCGAGGCGATCGTGAGAACGCTCGAGAGCAGGTCGAGCGCGGTTCGCGACCAGTGGCGTTCCATATCTTCCTGTCCTCGGCCGATCCCATAATTATTGTCTTCCCAACCAATCTGTGCTACTGCATCCCACAGTACCCGGAGTTACTTGGGGATGCCGCCAGTTTCGCTCCCTATGCAGACGTTCACGACCCCGCCGCCGCTCGAGCGCGGCGACCGAATCGCCGTCGTCGCACCCGCGTCGAATCCGGCACCCGAGGCACCCCACGTCTACGAACTCGGTCTCGAGCGCCTGCGCGAGGTGTTCGACCTCGAGCCGGTCGAGTATCCGACGGTCGAACGGAGTGACGACTACCTCTACGACCATCCCGAGGAGCGAGCCCAGGACGTGATGGACGCCTTCGCCGACCCCGAGATCCGGGGCGTGATGGCCGTCATCGGCGGCAACGACCAGATACGGATGCTCGAGCACCTCGAGCCCGAAGTCCTCCGGGAGCATCCGACGCGATTCTACGGCTACAGCGACAACACCAACCTCGCGCTGTACCTGTGGAACCTCGGAATCGTCTCCTTCTACGGGCCGTCCGTGATGACCGAACTCGCGATGGACGACGCGATGTTCGAGTACACCGTCGAGTACGCCGAGCGGGCGTTCTTCGACGACTCGCTCGGCGAGCTCCGCCCGGCGGAGACGTTCACAGACCAATCCGGCGACTGGACGGAGCCCTCCGCCCTCGAGGAGCCCCGCGAGACGGAGCCGAGTCCGGGCTGGACGTGGGCCGGCGGAACGGAGCCGGTCGAGGGCCGGATCTGGGGCGGTTGTCTCGAAATCGTCGACCAGCAGTTCGTCGCGGATCGCTACCTGCCTGCCTCCGGAGACGAGGCCCTCGAGGGGACGATCCTCGCGACCGAACACTCCGAGGAACTGCTCGACCCCGACTGGACGACCGGCGTCCTCCACGCCCTCGGCGAACGCGGCCTCCTCGAGCGGTTCGACGGCGTTCTCGTCGGTCGATCTCCGGGGCGGTCCCACCGGGAGGACAATCCGTCCGAGTGGCGCGAGGCGTACCGAGAACGCCAGCGAACGGCGATCGTCGAGACGCTCGCGGAGTACAACCCCGACGCGCCGGTGGTGCTCGACCTCGAGTTCGGCCACACCTATCCGACCGTCCCGATTCCGATCGGCGGTCGCGTCGAGATCGATCCGACGGCGGAGACGATCCGGTTTCCCTGACTGCGGTTTCTCGGCTGGACGTCCCAGATCGAGGTCGCTCGAGAGTAGCCGAAATCGACCGGACGCACGATACGGCGACCGAACCCTCACCAGCCCCCGTTTTCCGCCTCGAGCGCTTCCGCTCGAAGCCGTTTCCCCGTCTCGCTGTCCACCGTCAGCTCCGGAACCGGCGTGGGCGTCCGCTCGTCGTCGATCGCGACGAAGACGAAGTACGACTCCGTGGTCATCTCTTTCTCGTGGGTGCGGAGGTCCTCCCGATAGGTCCGGATGCGGACCTTCACGCTCGAGGTGCCGGCGTCGTAGACGTAAGCGTTGATGAACGCCGTGTCGCCGACGGGGATAGGGCGCTCGAAGTTCATCTGGTTGACGCGGGCGGTGACGCAGGTTTCGCCGGCGAACCGCATCGCCGACATCGCCCCGACTTCGTCCATCCACTTCATCACGTTCCCACCGTGGGCGGTCTCGAGCATGTTTCCGTGATTGGGCTGGACCATCTCGCGGTTCTCGATGAACGTCTCCATCAGGTCGGTCATTGCTGTTGGCGGCCCTTTCGCGACCGTCCCAATCAGTCTTGCTCGTTTGCGCGATATCACCTCGTTCGCGTTTCGCCCGGGTTCGAGTTCGCGGTCGTGCGCTCCCGACGTCCTCGAGCGCTCGGGCCCGTCTCTCGGCCCAATACACTCGAAATCCAGACGTTCGGGCCGAAACGGCGTTCCCCCTTCGATACTGGTAAAAGTCGTGGGCGATTTATCGGTTGTAATGAGCGATGCAGGCGAGGCAAGCGTTCCAGAACCCCCCGATCCCCCGGACCCGGAACGCGAGCGCGGTGACGTTCACGTTCTCGGCACGGCACACGTCTCGAAGGCGAGCGTCGACGACGTCCACGAAACGATCGACCGCGAACAGCCAGACGTCGTCGCCGTCGAACTCGACGAAGGACGCTACCGCCAGATGCAAGGCGGCGCGCCCGAGGACATCGAGGCGCGCGACCTCCTCAGCGGCAACACGGTCTTCCAGTTTCTGGCCTACTGGATGCTCTCGTACGTCCAGTCCCGGTTAGGCGAAAAGTTCGACATCGAACCGGGCGCCGACATGCGCGCGGCGATCGAAGCCGCCGAGCGCAACGGCACCGGTCTCGCCCTCGTCGACCGAGACATTCAGGTGACGATGCAACGCTTCTGGACCAGACTATCGTTCACCGAGAAGCTGAAGATGGTCGGCGGACTCGCACTCGGCGTCACCAACCCCCGAACGATCGCGGTCTCCTTCGGGGCCGGCATGGGCCTCTTGCTCGGGTTCGTCTTCGCCGCCTTTCTCGCCCCGATGGTCGGTCTCGGCGACACCCTCACGTTCGGAATCACGGCGACGACGACGCTCCAGTACGTCGGCGCCTTGGGAATCGGAACCCTCGGCGGCTTGCTCCTCGGACTGCTCTTGCTTCCCTCCCTCGAGGCGCCGGAACAGTACACCGGCGGCCTGTTGAGCGGCTTCACGCTTCGACTCGTCAGCGGCGTCCTCGTCGGTATCGCCGGCTGTCTCGCGCTCGTCTACACCGAGACGTTCGTCGGCCCGCTCTCGGCCGGAACGTTCGCGAGCGCCGGCGCGCTCTCGATTCGCGGACTGGTCGGCATCCTCGCGGGGGTCGGGATCGGGGCGCTCGTCGGCGCCGTCATCGGCGTCGTCCTCGACGCCCTCTCGGGCGACACCGAAGACCTCGACGAGTTCGACATCGAAGACATGACCGACGGCGACGTCGTCGCCGCGATGATGGAGGAGTTCCGCCGCTTCAGCCCCCGCGGCGCGAACGCGCTGATCGACGAACGCGACGCCTACATCGCACACAACCTCCACGAACTCCGCGAACAGGGCTACAGCGTCGTCGCCGTCGTCGGTGCCGGGCACAAGGCGGGTATCAACGGCTATCTCAAGAACCCACATACGATTCCGGACATCGATTCGATCACCGGAACGGCCTCGACCCGACGCTTCTCACCGTTCAAGATCTTCGGGTACCTGGTCATGTTCGGCTTCGTCGCCTTCTTCTTCCTACTGGTCATGGCCGGTGTCCAGAACACCTTCCTGTTGCAGCTGTTCGTCGCCTGGTTCCTGTTCAACGGCGTCTTCGCGTTCACGCTCGCCCGACTCGCGGGCGCCCGCTGGATCAGCGCCGGCGTCGGCGGCTCCGTCGCCTGGCTCACGAGCATCAACCCGCTGCTCGCGCCGGGCTGGTTCGCCGGCTACGTCGAACTCAAGTACCGGCCGGTCAACGTCGGGGACATCCAGACGCTCAACCAGATCATCGGCGACACCGAACGGCCGATCGAGGACGCGCTCACCGAGATGTTCGACGTGCCTCTCTTCCGGCTGATCATGATCGTCGCGTTGACCAACGTCGGCAGCATGATCGCAACGTTCCTCTTCCCGGTCGTCGTGTTGCCGTGGCTCGCACCGGAGATCGGCGGCGTCGGCGCACTCATGGGTGAGCTCATCCAGGGGGCACAGAACAGCCTCGAGTTGATCCGTGAGGTATTCATGCAATGAGTTACGGAACCGGAACGCGATCGGGACTGACCTTCACCAGCAAGGAACTGTTCGACCTCGGACTCGCGTGGGTGACCCTCAGCGTCGCCTTCGCCCTCCTGTTGAACCGGAGCGCAGCGGGAATCCGGATCGAGGGATTGCTCGAGACGACGGCGCTGTGTTTCGTCACGGCCGGCGTCGCCTTCCTGTTGCACGAACTCGCCCACAAGGTGGTCGCGATTCACTTCGGCCAGGTCGCCGAGTTCCGCGCGGACTACCAGATGCTGTTTCTGGCGATCATGAGCGCACTCATCGGGTTCCTGTTCGCCGCACCAGGTGCGGTCTACCACCGCGGACGGATCACGGTCCGAGAGAACGGATTGATCTCCCTGGCCGGGCCGCTGACGAATCACGGGCTGGCACTGTTGTTCCTCCCGTTGCTACTGTTCGGCCCCGGAGTCCTCGGTCGCGTCGGTCAACTCGGGGTCTGGATCAACCTCTTCCTGGCCGCGTTCAACATGATCCCGTTCGGACCGCTCGACGGCAAGTCGGTCTGGAACTGGAACAAGGCCGTCTTCGTCGCCGTCTTCGTCCCGAGTATCCTGGTCGCGGGCTACGTGGTTCTGTTCGTCGGACTGCGCTGACCCGCCCTGCGTGGCAATGGCTTTGTCCGAACGGGGCGTCTTCGACGTATGCGCGTTCACTTTTCCGGCCGGGCGTTCGACTACCAGACCCTGCGAGCGATGGCGTACACCACCTTCGGCGGCGCCGAGCCGGGGGAGGTCCTGACGACCGTCGAGCGCATCGACGACGGCGATACCGAGGCCTGGCACGCCGAGTGGCGTCGAACGGCCGCGCGCGTCGAACGACTGGCCGAGGAGGCCCGGCGGGACGGACGCACCCGATCGGCACGAGCCGCGTTCTACCGGGCGCACACCTACTACCGGACCGCCGAGTTCTTCCTCGCCGCGGACGACCCTCGCCGCCGACCGACCTACGAACGCGCTCGAGGGGCGTTTCGATCGGGCGTCGAGCTGCTCGATCGACCCCCCGAAGTGGTCGACATTCCGTACGAAGGAACGACGCTGCCGGGCTATTTTTTCAGACCGGAGGCGGGCGACGGGTCGGCAGGCGGCGGGGGCGACGAACCGCGCCCGACGATCGTCTGCCTCGGCGGCTTCGACTCCATCGCGGAGGAACTGTACTTCCTCTGTGGCGTGCCCGAGGCCCTCGAGCGCGGCTACAACGTCCTCTGCTTCGAGGGGCCCGGACAGGGAGCGCCGCTGCGACACGACGGGCTGACCGCCCGGCCCGACTGGGAGCACGTGGTCGGGCCGGTGATCGACGTCCTCGAGGGGTGCGAGGCGGTCGACTCCGATCGGATCGGGCTGATCGGCGTCAGCTTCGGCGGCTACTACGCGCCGCGGGCGGCGGCGTTCGACGACCGCGTCGCGGCCTGTATCGCCTTCGACCACATGCACGACCTGTGGGGCGCGTCGGCGTACGAGAACCCGCGACTCGCGAGGTTGATGCTGCACGCGCCGGACGCGCTCGTGAACGGACTCGCGACGCTGGGGACTCGATTCAGCGTCGAGGCGCGCTGGCTGATGGAGAACTCCCGGTGGGTGTTCGGCGTCGACTCGGCGGCGGCGCTCCAGCGGACGTTGCGACGGTATTCGTTGTCGGGCGTCGCGGGCCGGATCGAGTGTCCGATGCTCGTCCTCGCGGGCGAGGACGACCACTTCGTCCCCCTCGGACTGGCTCAGGAGTTCCTCGAGGAGTTGACCTGTCCGACGACGCTGCGCGTGTTCACGACCGAGGAGGGTGCCGGCGAACACTGTCAGATGGGGAATCTGCGTCTCGCCTCAAGCGTCATCTACGACTGGCTGGATTCGACACTCGAGGCGACGGGGTGAGGCTCCGCGAGGAGTATCGGACGCCGGACACCGAACGACTAAGTCGACCACCCGACGCCGGACCGGTGGCCTTTTGCTGACACCCCGAGGTCGTTGGGATATGAGCGACACCGACGACGGGGACCACGAGGAGCGGGGAGAAACGGAGGGACTCACCTACGCCGAGACCGGCGTCGACATCGAGGCGAGCGAGGACGCGACGGCGGCCCTGCTCGAGGCATTCGGCAGCGGCCTCACCACCGAGTACGCCGGCCTGCTGGACATCGGCGACCGGTACCTCGCGCTGGCGACCGACGGCGTCGGCACCAAGTTACTCGTCGCCGAAGCGATCCAGGACTTCTCGACGATCGGCATCGACTGCATCGCGATGAACGTCAACGACCTCGTCGCCGCCGGCGTCGAGCCCGTCGCGTTCGTCGACTACCTCGCGATCGACGAACCCGACGACGACCTCACGAACCAGATCGGCGAGGGGCTGGCGGCGGGTCTCGAGCAGGCCGATCTCACGCTGCTGGGCGGCGAGACGGCCGTCATGCCCGACGTCATCTCCGGATTCGACCTCGCGGGGACCTGCGCCGGCCTCGCCGGCAAGGACGAGATCTTCGACGGCGAAGCCGCGGTCGGCGACGTGCTCGTCGGCTTTCCCTCCAACGGCATCCACTCGAACGGGCTGACGCTCGCTCGAAAGGCCGTCACGCGCGAGCACGAGTACACCGATGCCTTCCCACACGCCGACGCCGACGACCGGACCATCGGCGAGGAACTGCTCCGGCCGACGCGGATCTACACCGACCTCCTCGAGCCGATGCAGGCGTGTAACGTCCGCGCCGCGGCCCACGTCACCGGCGGCGGGTGGACGAACCTGCTCCGGATGGGCGAGAATCGGTACGTGATCGACGATCCCCTGCCGGCGCAGCCGGTCTTCGAGTTCGTCCAGGCCGAGGGGAGCGTCTCCGACGAGGAGATGCACCGAACCTTCAACATGGGAACCGGGTTCGTCGTCGCGCTCTCGAGCGAAGACGCCGAGGACCTCGTCGCCGAGACCGACGGACGGGTGATCGGCCGCGTCGAGGACGGCGAGTCGGTCGAGATTCGCGGGCTCTCGCTGTCGTGATCTCCCGGTGCGGTTCGAAGCGGTTCAGTGCGCTCGAGCGTCCGAGGTGAGGCGGAACCGCGAACCCAGTTCGGGGCGGTCGGAACTCCCGCTCGAGACCGGAATTCGCTGCGGGAAATCAAGGATCAAGGTGAAAGGTCCGTTTCAGTATTCACAGTGGAATTATACTTCGAGTGCTAACTGACGCGCATGCCTCCCCTGTCTCGTAGACGGACCCTCCACGTAGCTGGACTCGGAATCGGAACGGCGCTCGCGGGCTGTCTCAGTCGATCGGATCCGGGCGACGACTCCGGTGGTGACGATCCCGACGGCGGGAACGGAGACGGAGACGAAACTGACGGAAGCGACGGAGACGACGGAAGCGAAACCGAACTCCTCTCTCACGACACCATCCAGTTCGCCGTGACCGGCAGTCGACCGGACTGGTTCGAAGAGATGGGAGAAACCGTCGGCGACGTCGTCGTGATCGACTCCGCCGAACGGGCGGACGTGATCTGGCCCCACGACGACGTTCGTCGGGACCGGCGAGAGGACGTCGCCGACTTCCTCGGGGACACGTCGTTCGAGGATTCCGTGTTACTGTCCGTCGAGTCCGTCGGACCGAACACGTGCCACAACTCGCTCGAGTTCGAAGACGTCGCCCTCAAGGACGGCCGACTCGCCGCGACCGCGTCGGTCGTCGACTCGAGCGGCGCGGACGAAGCCTGCGGCGAAGCGATCACGTATCCGTCGGCGCTCCTCCGGGCGACGTTCTCGGCGGAACCGGTCACCGAAGCGACGATCACGGTCGTCGACGGCTGGGACAACGAGGCGACGGTGACGGCGACGGCCGACGATCCGCTCTCGGTCTCACCCGATTCGGACGAGCTATCGGGATACGTGAAACCCGACGGCGACCCCGAACACGTTCCGGCGGCGCTCGAGTGCGACGACGAGGGCGTCCAGCGAGTGCAAAACTGGGTGGACGAGGACGATATCGCGTGGGGCGAGACCGACGGCGGAGACCTGGCCCTCCGAGTCGATACGCGGTCGGTCGAACGCGGCGAGACGGTCCGGGTCACCATGACGAACGTGACCGACGAGCGCGTGCACACGGGTAATCGTCACAAGTACTCGCTCGAGGTGTACACGGACGAGGGGTGGATGGACGTCCGCGTCGCGACCGACGACCGGGCGCTCGAGTACACCGACGAAGGGTTCAGCCACGACCCCGGCGACGGGTTTCAGTGGACGCTCGAACTCTCCGAAACGGGACTCGTCGACGACCACGTTCACGCGGATTCACTCGAGGTCTGTCCCGACCTGCCGGCGGGCCGGTACCGGTTCGTTTACTGGGAACCCGCGCTCGCCGTCGCGTTCGACCTCGCGGCGTAACGGCTCCCGCGACCGCCGATTTCCGGGTCCCTGCCTCACGTTTCGACTCAGCGAGCGGCGACCTCGAGCAGCGTCTCGTACTCCTCGTCGCTGTAGGCGATGAACCGGACGTCCTCGAGCGAGTCCGGTTCGTATTCGCGGATGGCTCCGGCGATGATCTCGGCACCTTCGGCGAGGTCGAAGCCGGCGACGCCACAGCCCAGCGCGGGAAGGACGAGCGACTCGCAGCCCAACTCGTCCGCTTTCTCTAAGGCGTTTCTCGTCGCGTCTTCGATGCTCTCCGCCGTCGCCCGCCCGTCCCCGTAGTGGGGCATGGCGGCGGCGTGAATGACGTACTCGGCCTCGAGGTCGTAGGCGTCGGTGACGGCGACCCCGCCGAGCTCGACCGGCCCCTGCTCCATCGCCTCCCGGTTGATCTCCTCGCCGGCACCGCGGCGGAGCGCGCCAGCGACGCCGGAGCCCATCCGGAGGCTCGTCCCGGCCGCGTTGACCAGTGCGTCTGCGGACTGTGCGGCGATGTCGCCCTGAACGACGTCGAACTCCATGTGCGAACGTACGAGGTGATCCGTCAAGAGCGTTGGTCGAATCGGGGGTCCGGAGCCAGCAGGCGCGTACTCGAGGTCGGCGAGGATCCCCCGTGCGGACGGGACGTTCGATGCGGGCCGGACGCCGACAGTCGGCCGTCCAGTGGCGACAGTTCCGATCGTCGTGAAACGATTCTCTCTGAAGAGTGACAGTGTTCATATCAAGACGAAATATGTCCGCCAGAACACTCACAACAGTAGCGGTGTTTCATCGGTTACTGAATGTCAGGAGAGATTGAACGTTGTCGGACGAAATCGTCGGGGGACGAGTCCGGTGAGAACTCGCGAGCGGATTCGGTCGCCGATAGACGCACATTCTTGAAGATGACCGGAGCCGCTGTGGCGGTGATACACTCGAGCGGCGTCGCCGCCGCCTCCGACGGTTCCACCGGAAGCGGATTCGGTGAGGCCAGTTACGGCGAGGGTGGATACGGCGGATCCGTCGACGACACGGACGAGTCGAACCCGGCCGTGACGACCGGCGAGCCGACCGAGGTGACGGCCACGTCCGCGACGCTCCGCGGCGATTTGACCGATACGGGCGGCGCCGACGAGACGACGTGCTATTTCGAGTGGCGCGAATCGGACGCCGACGACTGGCACGTGACCGCCTCACACCACCTCGAATCGACGGGCGAGTTTACAGAGACGGTGGCCAACCTCGACAGCGACGTCGAATACGAGGTTCGAGCCGTCGTCGAGACGGGAAGCGGCGCCGACGTCGGCGGTGTCCGTTCGTTCAGAACCGACTCCGTGGACGGCGAGGACGAAACGACGAGCGGGCCGACGATCGATCGATTCGAACTCGTCGATCGGAGTAACCCGCAGTGGGCGCGCGTCCAAGTCCAGTGGTCGGTTTCGGGAGAGGCCAGTCTCGAGCGGTGCGTCTCCGACCTCGTACGCGGGGGAGAACCCCTCGACGTCGAGACGTCGGCGATCGATGGGACCGCCGATAGCGGGAAACACACGCTGCGAAACCGCGGCGGGCGCGGCGAAACTTACGACGTGCGGTTTACCGTCGTCGACGCGGACGGAAACACGGCGACCGAGACGAAACGGCTGACGGTGTAACAGAGCACGAATACAGCCGGGCGGATCGAGCTGACGAGCGCGCTAGATGGGATCGAACCGCTCGAACCAGCCGGTCAGCTCCTCGAGTCGGTGCACCGCCCGGTCGGGACCGCCGACGTTGTGGCGTTCGTCGGGATAGACGACGAGTCGCGCGGGGATTCCCCGTTTCTTCACGCTCAGGTAGAGCTGTTCGGCCTGGGTCGACGGACACCGCCAGTCCTGCCCGCCGGCGGTGACGAGTAGCGGCGTCTCGATCCGATCGACGTCCGCGATGCTCGAGATCTCCTCGTAGGTCTCGGACTCCTCCCACGGGAGGCCGAAGTCGTTCTCCCACCAGTTGTGACAGTCGTCGGTCCCGAAGCACGACCGCATGTCGTAGACGCCGTGTTCTGCGGCCGCGGCCGCGAAGCGGTCCGTTTTCGTTATCGCGTAGGCGGTGTTGACGCCGCCCTGCGAGAAGCCGGTACAGAACAGTCGGTCGGAGTCCGCCCAGCCGCGGTCGACCATCGCGTCGACGCCCGCGAGGATGTCCTCGACCTCGACCGTGTTCCAGGCGCCCTTGAGGGTCTCGCAGAAGTCCGCCCCGTAGGAGGTGCTGCCGCGGTAGTTGGGTTTGAGAACGACGTAGCCTCTGCTGGTCCAGCAGGCGTCGGCGAAGGTGAACATCGGCTCGTCGTAGGCCATCGGTCCCCCGTGGATCGAGACGACTAGCGGATGCGGTTCGGGGTCGTCCGGCTCGAACGACGGCGGGTGGTACGCGAGGGCATCGATTTCGGTCCCGTCGTCGCTCTCGTACCGTATCCGCTCGCACACCGGCGTCTCCCAGCGCTCGAGTTCCGCGTCGTTGAGCGCGGTCAGTCGGGCGAGTTCCGGATTGCTCGACTCGAGGTCGTCGGCCGCGAGCGCGTGGAGATCGTGGCCGTCGCCGGGGTGACTGAGGACGGCGGCGACGGTCCCGTTCGCGGAATCGAACCCGCGGAGCGTGCGGTCGCGCCCCTGGGCGTCGAAGACCCGATCGGAACTCGAACCGTCGGCCGCGGCCCGGACGAATCGCGACCAGCCCTCGTCACCGATCGCCGCCAGCAGCGTCTCGCCGTCGAGCCACCGGGGCGCGCCGCCCCGCGAGATCGTCCGGTCGAGGTCGCCGGTGACCGACCGACACTCCTCGAGGTCGCCGTCGGTGACGTACAGTTCGGCCGGCGAGTACCAGTTCTGTGGATCGTTGCCGACGAACGCGAGGCGGTCGCCGCCGTCGTTCCACACGGGATCGTTCACCGCCAGCGTCGAATCGGTTACCTTCTGGACGACGTCGCCCGAGGGAGTGACGGTGTAGAGGTCGATCACGTAGGAGTCGTCGGGATCGTCGACCCGACTCGAGCGGAAGGCGATTCGATCGCCGTCGGGAGACCACCGCGGCTGGAGGCCGCCACTCTCGGCGACGAACCCGCCGCCCCCGTGGGCGTCGTCCAGCCGCCTTGTCGTCCGGGACTCGCAGTCGACGACGAACAGGGACGTTCGCACGGTGTCGAGCCAGCCCGCCCCTTCGTACTTGTGCTGGAGGCGTTCGGTCTCGATCGGGCCGCCCGCTTCGCGCCGGTCGAGATACTCGCGTTCGTCCTCGGTCGGGTCGCGAGCGGCGACGACGACGCGCTCGCCCTCGGGACCCCAGTCGAACTCGCCCACGCCGTCCTCGAACGTCTCGGCGGTCGTCACCTGCCGCGCGTCGCCGCCGTACTCGAGGTCGAACACCCACAGTTGGGTCTTCGGGTCGTCGTCCTCTCCGGCCGTCCCGCTCGCGTCTTCGGCTGCGTTCTCGTCGGCTCCCTCGCTCTCGGTCTCACCCTCGTCTCTGTCTTCGCTCTCGTCTCCGTCCGCACTCGAGAGCGCCAGCGAGACGTCTTCGTCACGAGCCGCGAGAAAGCCGAGTTTGGAACCGTCGGGACTCCAGCGCGGGCTCCCCGCGTCGGATGCGCGCGTCAATCGGTGGGGCCGCCGCGAGCCGTCGGTCGGAACGACGAACAGCGACCGGCGGGGTTCGTCTTCCTCCCGGTCGAACTCGCGGGCGACGAACGCCGCTCGCGTTCCGTCCGGCGAGAGTGTGAGTGCGGAGACGGTCGTGAGGTCGTAGTAGTCCTCGAGCGGAATCGTCTCGTTCATGGGGTCCGTACGGTGAGCGAGGGACTTGATACTCGCGGCCGTAGTCGGTCGCCGAGCAACTCTTAGGCCGACCAAAACCCTTTTAGTTTTAGGCTCGCCTAACTACAGCTGATGGATACCTTCGGCCGCCAGCAGGATGTGACCACCGACGAGCTAACGGACCTCGACGGGATCGTGACCTGTCACGCGACCCGCCCCGGCAAAACAGTGTTTACCGAGCGCGACAATTGCGACGGCTGGATCGCGACCGATCTCACCGTCGACCTCGAACCCTGAGTACTATACTGTATTCGGTTCTCCCACGCCACGTCGACACAGCTGTGAGTGACTCGGCTTTCGCAGTCTGTTCTCGCGCTCGCGCTCGCTCTCGTCCTCGCCTTCGTCGGCAAACGAAAAGAAACTCGAACCGAAATCGAGCGTCGGCGAACCGATCAGTGCGTCGCTTCCTCGAGGACCAGCGTGTCGTCTTCGAGGTAGTGTTCGAAGTGGTGGCCGTCTTCCTCGACCTGCACCAGAATCTCCCGAAGGATCTCGCCGGTGGCCGGGTCGCCGAGGTTCTCCGCGAGTTCGATGCTGTCGCGCAGTGACTCGATGATGTCACCGTACATCTCGAGGTCGTTTTCGAACATCGTCCGGACGTCGTAGACGTCCTCGCCCTCGAACTCGACGGTCGCCCGGCGCTCGAGGTTGGTCGGGCCCGAGACTGGAACGCCGCCGATGGCCTGTGCGCGCTCGGCGATGAGGTCGGCACCGCCCTCGACGTTCTCGTAGGCCTCCTCGAGGAAGCGGTGGAGTTCGAGGAACTCCGCACCTTCGACGACCCAGTGGTGCTTTTTGAGCTGGTGGTAGAGCACGTACGAGTTCGCGAGCTCCGTGTTCAGCGCGTCGACGATCTGTTCCGCCTTGTCCTGGTCGAGTCGAAGCCGATTCTCCTCGACGACGTCGGCCTGCTGTCGAACGGTCTTCTGGGTGCTCATCTCGTCTCGAGATACACGGCCGATTCACTTAAAGCTTCCCCAGGCAAGAACATTTTTTTGGTAAACCGAAACTAAAGTTCTCTATTGTCCATCGGCTGGATCGAATCACGCGCTGACCGGGCGTGAAACCTCGTTGGGAGAGTACCTGCATCGGTAGACATTATGGGTCGCTGGTCGAACGACTCACTATGACTACGGACGCCGAGGTTCTCGTCGCCGGGGAGACGCTGGTCGACTTCCTGCCGGAACGTCCCGGCCCGCTCTCGAGCGTCGAGGGGTTCGACCGACGGCCCGGCGGTGCGCCCGCCAACGTCGCCGTCGCGCTCGCCCGCCTCGAGCGGACGCCGCTGTTCTGGACGCGCGTGGGCGACGACCCGTTCGGCCGGTTTCTTCGCGAGACCCTGGCCGATCACGGACTCTCCGATCGGTATCTGGAGACCGATCAGGACGCGAAGACGACACTCGCCTTCGTCACCCACGACGAGAGCGGCGACCGGACGTTCACCTTCTACCGCGAGGACACCGCCGACACGCGCATGCAACCCGGAACGGTCGACGACGAGACGCTGGCGGCCCTCGAGTGGGTCCACGCTGGCGGCGTTGCGCTCTCGAGCGGGTCCTCGCGGACGGCGACGATCGATCTCTGCGAGCGGGCGGCCGCGCAGGGTTGTACGGTCTCGTTCGACCCGAACGCCCGACCGGAACTGTGGCCCGACGACGAGACGTTCGCCCGCGTCGTCGGCGAGACGCTCGAGCACGTAGACGTGTTGAAAGCGACTGTCGAGGAACTCCGAACGCTGGGATTCGAGGGCGAGACGCCCGCGGAGATCGCGAGCGAGGTGCTCGCAGGGAACCCGCACACCGTCTTCGTCACGCGCGG
Organism: Halomontanus rarus; assembly: GCF_017357405.1. Lineage (GTDB taxonomy): Archaea > Halobacteriota > Halobacteria > Halobacteriales > Natrialbaceae > Halomontanus > Halomontanus rarus. Next base: position 448,124 of record NZ_CP071597.1, read on the forward strand.
GAGCGAGGGGGCCGTCGCCGTCGCGTCAGAGGACGCGCCGTGGTCGGGAGCAGGGACGGGACGACAGCAAACTGACCACAGCGGCTTCGACGTCGAGGTCGTCGACACGACCGGCGCCGGAGACGCGTTCGTCGCCGGCACGATCGCTGCACTCGCGGACGGACACGACCTCGAGACGACACTCACCTTCGCCAGCGCGGTTGCGGCGCGAGCGACGACGGCGGCCGGTGCGATGACGGCCCTTCCAGATCGAGAGGGGGTCGAATCGGTTCTCGAGTCGGAGTCCGGGAGGTTTTGAGGGGCGACCGCGAACGCGCTCACACTGTGGTACCAGTCGTCCGAGCAGCGCGTCGACGGATCCAGCGCCAGCACGTGGTCGTCTGTGACGGGATCGACTCCTGTGCCGACCGAGTTGTTGCCGACTGGGAGACCGATCGGGTGACCGATCGCGAAGCTGTCGTCGAACCGCTCCGAGACTGCCTCGAGTCGAGCGGGATTCTGACCCGCCTTCCGCTGGTTCTCTCCGACGCCGTGGACGCAACCGGCTACGAGATGGCCGCGACACCCGTTTCGGCGCCACCGTACGTCGTCGTCACGAGTCGCGGTCCAGTGCTCCGAGCGACGATCGACCCGGGACGCCTCGTGATCCGGTTCGACGCGTTCGAGGTGTGTTCGGGTTCCGAATTCGATTCTCGATCGTGCTCCGAACCCGAGTATCGACGCCTCGAAAACGGGCTGTGTCTGTCGGTGAGCCTCGAGTGAACGGCCGCCGCTGGAATCGTCCGGCCATCGCAGTTGCGGTCGCGCGGTCACGGGCTCGATCGAGAGAGACTGTCGAACGTGCGACCTCGTCTGCTTGCGTTCTCGAGTCCAATCCGCGAATCGACACGCGACGGCGACCGACGAGTCGCCCAATGTTAATAACTGAACCGCACTATAGGCACACGAGTTAATAACAAAGACAAATTAGATAATAACTCTTTTACCCTCGTACTCGTATCCTCGAATATGAACCTGACACGACGGTCGGTGCTGACGGGTACCGGTGCAGCACTGGCCACCGGGACGCTGGCTGGCTGTCTCGACGATTCGGGATTGACCAGTGAGACCGACGGTATCGAATCGGGCTACGGTGCGTTTTTCACGCTCTACGACTGGACCGAGCAGATCACCGGTGAGGTCGCCGCCTTCGAAAACCCGATTCCGGCCGGCGAAATGGGTCACGGATGGGAGCCGGAGGGCAACCTCGCTCGCGATATCGCCAGCACCGACGCCTTCGTCTACTTCGACATTCCGGAGTTCTCGTGGTCACAGGACATCGCCGACACGCTCGAGGAGGATTACGACGAGATCACCGTGATCGATGGTCTGGAGGGGGTCGACCTCCTCGAGTGGGGGAACGAGTCTAGCCACGAAGACGAGAGTGACGGTCACGACCACGAAGACGAGGACGACCACGAGAACGAGAACGAGAGCGAGAACGAGAGTCACGACGAACACGACCACGAAGACGACGGGCACGAAAACGGCGACGAACACGGCCACGGCGACGTGGACCCCCACGTGTGGGTCGATCCGGTTCGAGCAAAACAGGTCGTCGACACCATCACGGCGGGACTCGCCGACGCAGATCCCGACAACGCAGAGACCTTCGAAGACAACGCCGCCGCGTACAAAGAGCGTCTCGACGACCTCGACGAACAGTTCCAGAACGTCTTCGACGACGCCGATCACAACACCGTCGTCGTCGCCGGCCACGACTCCTACGCGTACCTCGAGGATCGCTACGGCTTCGAGATCCACACGCCGTCAGGCGTCTCCCCACACGACACGCCGAACTCGACGGATATCGCGGACACCATCGAACTGATCGACGACCGGGGGATCGACACGATCCTCTACGACTACTTCGGTTCGCCGAATCTCGCGGAGACGATCGTCGAGAACAGCGACGCGACGACCATCGAGCGGATCAGTCCCGGCGAAGGAACGACGACCGAGTGGGACGAGCAGGGCTGGGGGTACGTCGAGCAAATGGAAGAGCTAAACGTCCCCGCGTTCGAGAATGCGGTAAGGACGCAGCAATCGTGAGTTCCAGTTCGATCGTCACCCTCGAGAACGTCTCGTTCGCCTACGGCGACCAGCCCGCGGTGCAGAACGTGTCGCTGACCGTCGACGAAGGCGACTTCCTCGGCCTGATCGGCCCGAACGGGTCGGGAAAGACCACCCTCTTGCACCTCATGCTCGGACTCCACAGTCCGGACAGCGGCTCGATCGAGCTGTTCGGACAGCCGGTCGACGAGTTCGATCACGGCGAGTGGATCGGTTACGTTTCCCAACAATCGACCCAGAAGAGTTCCACGATGCCCGTCACCGTCCGCGAGGTGGTGACGATGGGCCGGTTCGCCCACGCGAGCCACTCGCGGCTGACCGACACCGATCACGAAGCCGTCGCGGACGCCCTCGAGACCGTCGGGATCACCGAGCTGGCGGACCGACGGGTCAACCAGCTCTCGGGCGGCCAGCGCCAGCGGGCGTACATCGCTCGCGCGCTCGCCTCCGAGGCGAAATTACTCGCGCTCGACGAGCCGACGGTCGGCGTCGACGCCGAGTCCCGAGACGCCTTCTACCGACTGTTGGACTCGCTGAACGCCGAGGGAATCACGATCATCCTGATCGAACACGACATCGGCGTCGTCACCGACCGGGCAAACCGTATCGCGTGTATCAACAAAGAACTGTACCACCACGGCGACACCGAGTCGTTCGTCGAGAGCGACGCGCTCGAGGAAGCCTACGGCTCGAGCGGGCGGGTCGTCCATCACCACCATTGATGGGGACACGAGCACCCACTGGACGGAGGAGTGACCGATGAGTACCGACGATCGTGACAGTACCGAGAGCACTGAGAGTACCGACGCTACCGATAGTGACGATAGCACTGATACTACCGGGGGCACTGAGACAACCAACGCGACCGCCACCACCGACAGAATCGAGACCAGCAAGAGGACCGATAACACCGACAGTACCGGCGTGAGACGAACCGTCGAATACGTCGGAATCGTACTCGTCGCTTCGCTCGCAGTCGTCATGCTCGCGTTCGTCTTCCTCTACTGGCTCCGATCGTATCCGGTGGCGGGGACGGCCTACACGCAATTCATGCTCGCCGCCGAGTACCTGGACCTGCTGGCCGGAACGAACGTCTTCAGACACCCGTTTATGTGGCAGTCGATGGCGACGGGCGTGCTCATCGGGATCGTCGCCCCGATGGTCGGAACCTTCCTCGTCCACCGTGAGATGGCCCTGATCGGCGAAACCCTCGCCCACACCGCCTTCGCCGGCGTGGCTGTCGGCTTTCTCTTCAGCGCCACGACGGACTGGGGGATCTCCCTGTTGCTCTGGGCACTCGTCGTCGGCGTTCTCGGCGCACTGGCCGTCCAGTGGCTGGCCGAACGGACGAACACCTACGGCGACGTCCCCATCGCGATAATGCTCACCGGCAGTTTCGCGGTCGGGACGCTCATCATCAGCTACGGTCGCGGCTTCACCGGGATCAACATCGAGAGCTTCCTGTTCGGAAACCTCTCGATCGTCACCGTCGAGGGAGCCCGGCTGATGGCCGTCCTCAGCGTGGCCGTCGTCGGACTCGTGGCGCTCACCTACAAGCAACTCCTGTTCATCACGTTCGACGAGCAGGCCGCCCGCGTCGCCCGACTCAACGTCACCTGGTACAACACGTTGCTCATCGTGATGACCGCCGTCGTCGTCGTCGGCTCGATGCAAGTACTGGGCGTGATCCTCGTCGCCGCGATGCTCGTCGTCCCCGTCGCCGCCGCCTCACAGGTGGCTAACAGCTTCCGCGAGACGCTGTACCTCTCGGTCCTCTTCGGCCAGATCGCCGTCATCGGCGGCTTCGTCCTCTCGATCTCGATGAGCCTCCCCGCCGGCGGCTCGATCGTCGTCACCGCGATCGGGATCTACCTGCTAGCGATCGCCGCCTCGAGTCGATCGATGGCCGCGCTGTCGACGCACTGACCGACCCCGACCGCCGGTCTCAGGAACCGACGCCGCCGAACGGTTCCCGCCCCCCAAGAACCACCGAACACGTTTATCCGTCTTCTCGCTGAATCTCGAATCGATGGGAAGGTTATCGCAGCTATTCGCACCGGAGACCGTCGCTGTCGTCGGCGCGACCGACCGCGAGGGGGCCGTCGGCCGGGCGATCCTCGAGAACCTCCGCGACGACTTCGCGGGGGAGGTCGTCCCGATCAACCCTAACCGCGAGGCGGTGCTGGGGATGACGTGTTATCCCGACGTGGCGAGCGCGCCGTCGGTCGACCTCGGGGTGGTCGTCGTCCCGCCGCCGATCGTCGTCGATTCGGTCCGCGAACTCGGCGAGGCCGGCGTCACGAACGTCGTCGTCATCACCGCCGGGTTCGGGGAGACCGGCAGCGAAGGTGCCGCGCGCGAACGCGACCTGCGGAGCGTCGCCGACGAGTTCGGCCTCAACCTCGTCGGACCCAACAGCCTCGGCGTAATGAACACCGCCGTCGACATGAACGCGACCTTCGGTCCCGAGAACGCACTCGAGGGCTCGGTCTCGTTCATGAGTCAATCGGGCGCGTTCATCACGGCGGTCCTCGACTGGGCCAACGATCAGGGGATCGGGTTCCGAGACGTCGTTTCCCTCGGAAACAAGACCGTCCTCGACGAGACCGACTTCGTCCGGGAGTGGGGCGACAGCGAGGAGACGGACGTCATCATCGGCTACCTCGAAGGGATCGACGACGGGCGCGACTTCATCGACACCGCGAGCGAGGTGACCGACGAGACGCCGATCGTCCTCGTGAAGTCTGGCCGGACCGACGCCGGCGCACAGGCCGCCTCCTCGCACACGGGGGCGATCGCGGGCAGCGAACGCGCCTACGAGACCGGCCTCGAGCAGGCCGGCGTGCTCCGCGCGGCGTCGGTTCAGGAACTGTTCGACTACGCCCGCGCGCTGTCGGGGCTTCCGGTTCCGGATTCGGACGGCGTCGCGGTCGTCACCAACGCCGGCGGTCCGGGCGTCCTGACGACGGACGCGATCGGCGACTCCGGGCTGGATATGGCCTCGTTTACCGACGGGACGATCGACGCGCTCGCCGAGGCGATGCCCGAGGAGGCGAACGTCTACAACCCGATCGACGCGATCGGCGACGCCGACGTCGAGCGGTTCGACGAGGCGCTGGACATCGCGCTCTCGGATCCGAACGTCGGCGCGGCAGTGGTCGTCAGCGCGCCGACGGCCGTGCTCGACTACGCCGACCTCGCCGAGGTGGTCATCGAGCGCACCGCCGAGTACGGCAAGCCCGTCGTCACCAGCATGATGGGCGGCGCGCGCTCGCGAGCGGCCGAGGAGACCCTCCGCGAGAGTGGCATTCCGAACTACTTCGACCCCGCACGGGCGGTGTCGGGGCTCGACGCGCTCTCGACTTACCGCGATATCAGCGAGCGGTCGGTCGGGGAGCCGGTGACCTTCGACGTGGACCGGGAACGCGCTCGCGAGATCTTAGAGCGCGCCCGCGACCGCGACGACAACCGACTCGGCGTCGAGTCGATGGATCTCCTCGAGGCTTACGGCATTCCGACACCACACGGCGAGATCGTGGACGATCCGGCGGACGCGAGAGAGATCGCCGCCGAGATCGACGGCGACGTCGTGATGAAGATCGTCAGCCCGGACATCTCACACAAGTCGGACATCGGTGGCGTCGCCGTCGGCGTGGCCGACGCGGACGTCCCGGATACGTTCGAGGATCTGGTCGCCCGCGCCCGAAATTACCAGCCCGACGCGCGGATCCTCGGCGTCCAGGTCCAGGAGATGCTCGACCTCGAGGCGTCGACGGAGACGATCGTCGGGATGAACCGCGACCCACAGTTCGGCCCGCTGCTGCTGTTCGGACTCGGCGGAATCTTCGTCGAGATTCTCGAGGACACCTCGGTTCGCGTCGCTCCGATCGGCGAGCAGGAGGCCCGCGAGATGGTCGACGAGATTCAGGCGGCGCCGCTGTTGCGCGGCGCTCGCGGTCGTCAGCCGGCGGACGTCGACGGCGTCGTCGAGACCGTTCAACGACTCTCACAGCTCGTGACCGACTTCCCGGCGATCCTCGAACTCGATATCAACCCGCTGGTCGCGGGGCCGGAGGGCGTACAGGCGATCGATCTCAGACTGACCGTGGACACGGAGGCGTTAGAATGACCCAGACTCAGACCCAGACCCAGAACACACTCGTCACCTCACTCGAAGAAAGCACCGGCAAGACGGCGATCACGCTCGCGCTCGCACAGGCGGCCCGCGAGGCGGGCGACAGCGTCGGCTACATGAAACCCAAGGGAACCCGCCTGCAGAGCAACGTCGGGAAGACCTTAGACGAGGATCCGATGCTCGCTCGCGAACTGCTCGACCTCGAGGCCGAGATCCACGACATGGAACCGGTCGTCTACTCGCCGACGTTCATCGAGCAGGCGATCCGCGGCCGCGAGGACCCCGACGAACTCCGCGGGCGCGTCGAAGACGCCTTCGAGACGCTCGCGGCCGACCACGATCGGATGCTGCTCGAGGGCGGTGCGCGCCTCGAGATGGGCGGGATCGTCGATCTCACCGACGTCGACGTCGCCGAGTTGCTCGACGCACAGGCGCTGCTGGTCGCTCCCTACGAGATCCCCGGCGACGTCGACGACGTCCTCGCCGCGGCGGACCTCCTGGGTGACCGGTTCGACGGCGTCCTCTTCAACAACGTCTCCGACGCCGCGTACGATCAACTCGAGACGGACGTGGTGCCGTACCTCGAGGGACGCGACGTCCCCGTCCACGGCGTGATCCCGCGCGAGCAGCGACTGGCGGGGGTCACCGTCGAGGAACTCGCAGAGGAACTCGGCGCGACCGTTCTCGTCGGGGAGGGACTCGACACCTACATCGAGCGTTTCAGCGTCGGCGCGATGGGTGCCGACAGCGCCCTGCGTCACTTCCGCCGGACGAAAAACGCCGCCGTGATCACGGGCGGCGACCGAGCGGAGATCCACACGGCAGCACTCGAGGCCCCCGGCGTTCGCTGTCTGTTCCTCACCGGCGGCCACCGGCCGTCGGGGGCGATTCTCGGACAGGCAGCCGAAAAGGGCGTGCCGATCCTGCAGGTTCAGACGGACACGCTGACGACGGTCGAACGCGCCGAAGACGTCGTTCGGAGCGGACGGACCCGCGACCGCTCGACGGTCGATCGAATGCACTCGCTGTTGACCGACCACGCCGACGTGGACGCGATTCTCGGTCAGTAGCGTGTCGTGGCGGTCGACGGTTTTGATGTGACGGAGATCCGAACGTCGGACTCCCGAGATGGACGCAAACACCGTGAGGGCAATCGCTCAGAAAGTAGCAGCCGTGGGTAGATCGGTCCGGGCAAGGCGACCCACCCAGGACGTGCCGGTTGTCAGAGGCACCCCGGCACACGTACGTATATTCTCCGGTTGTATACCCTCATTCGTCGCCGCAATCTCTCATCCACGGGTTATAGTTAATAATGTTTTTGGCCATTTATATACTAGTGCGTGCTCGACGTTGACTGCCGGGCACGGACGGAGAAAACGGCGTATCGCGAGTGGCAATCACCGACTGGCCCCAATATTTATCAAACTGACGGGACGAATAAGCGTGATGGACGATGACGTCGATGTGACGTTACTCTCGGTCCTCACGCGACGCAGATCGCTTCTCGAGCGGCTCGCGGCGAACCCGACCCGAAAGTGTGACCTCACCGGCGATCTCGACATCTCCCGCTCGACGATCGATCGGGGAATCAGAGAACTCGAGCAACTCGATTTGATCGAACGCGAGGGTCGAGAGTACCGGACGACCCTCGCCGGCGAACTCGCGCTCGCGGAGTACGACCGTTTCTCCAGTCGCGTGAGCGACGTCGTCGACGCGCGCGACGTCCTCTCCTCGCTCCCGCCGGAGACGACGATCGATCCGACTTTTCTCGACGGTGCAGACGTCCTCGTCTCGCAGCGACCGGACCCGGAGCGGCCGGCGCGAGAACTCGAACGACTCGTTACGTCGACCGGCCACCACCGTGGGTTCGGCTCGGCGTTTCTCGACCACCTCGTGACGGTCTACCGGGACGCGATCGTCGACGGCCTCGAGTGCGAGTTCATCGTGACGTCGGCGGTCCTCGATCGACTGGTGAGCCGCCATCACGAATCCGTCTCGGACGCGTTGTCGACGGGTCGGGTCGAGCTCTGGGAAGCCGCAGAACGAACCTCGCTTCCGTACTGTCTCGTCGTCGCTCGTGGGGAGCGGAGAACCGTCGCGACGGTCCTCGTCTACGTCGACGAGGGGTTGAAGGGGATCATTACGAACGACGACCCCGCGGCCGTCGCGTGGGCCGAGTCGAAACTCGACGAGATCTGGGCGGCGGCGACGCCGATTTCGTTCGACGGCGAGTGAAGCGAGAGTGAGAGAGAATCGGAGTGGAGTAGGCGTAGGAGCGTCAAAGTGTAACGAGGGAACAGTCGAGGTTCGGATCTGGGTGTCAGTCCGTGCCTCGAGGAACCGTACGCGTCCGGAGAGCGGTCTGTGAAGGGGTTCGTTTCGAATCGGTCGGCCGATCCCCGTCTCCGTCTGACCAACAATTAAGAGCGAGCCACACATGGGCCATGGTATGGACGACACACCCCAGGAGATCACGTCCCTCGTCGGACGCGAGGTGTACTCGAACAACGGCGTCTTCGTCGGCGAAGTCGAAGACCTCAGACTCAACGTCGACGGCGAAGCCGTCACCGGGCTCGCGCTCGGAAGCCTGAACACGGAACTGTTCGCCGGCGAAGCCAACGCCGCACGCGGCGTCATCGTCCCCTACCGCTGGGTCCGAGCCGTCGGTGACGTCATCCTCGTCAACGACGTCGTCGAACGGGTTCGCGATCCGGACGAGGAAGAAGAAGAGATCATCGCGTAGGTTCGTCAACTCCCGTTCGACCCTTCGTTGCCTTCGACGCCCATCGCGTCGAACAGGGTCCGCTTGACCGCTTCCTCGGTCAGCTCCAGCAACGTATCCCGCGTATCGTCGGAGATGTCGATTCCCGTGAAAATTCCCAGCGGAATCTCCGCGCTCGCCTGCGTCGAGTGGCCCGCCGTCTCCCCCATCTCACCGTAGGCGTCGCCGAGTACGTTCCCGATGTTCATCCGGATGTCTTTCGAGCGTGCGGCGAGGAAGATCGTTTCCTCGGCGACGCCGAACACCGCCGTCGTCGTCACCCCCTCGAGATTGAGCAGGTGATTCGCGGCCTGCGAGAGGGCCTCGCGGTCGCGGACATAGCCCGCGTTCGAGACGAGGTGGCTCCCTTGGACGTCACGATTGGCGATCGCCTCCGCGAGGACGTCGAGCGTCTCGGGGGACATCGACGGCGACTCGACTTGCTCCAGAGTATCGTGATTGGCGAAGGGGTAGAGATAGGCGGCAGCGGTGAGATCCGCGGGGGTCGTGTCGCGTTTAAAATCCAGCGTCTCCGCGCGAATGCCGTACAGCAACGCGGTGGCGACTTCCTCGGAGACGTTCATATCGAACTCCTGGATGTACTTCGTGATAATCGTCGATGTCGAAGACATGTTCGGCCGGATGTCGACGAACGTCGGGTCGTACTCCTCGACCGGTTCGTGGTGGTCGATGATGATATCGACCGGAAGATCCATCTCCGTCGAGGTCGCGTGATCGACGAGCGCGACCGTGTCGTACACCGACGGGTCCTGCACGTCGCTCCACTGGACGAGTTCGATCCCCAGCAGGTTGACGAACGCGCGGTTCTCCTGATGGCCGATGTCACCGAGGTAGATGACGTCAGACTCGACGCCGAGATGGTTCGCGATCGCCTGCACGGCCGCCGCGCTGGCGATCGAATCCGGATCCGGACTGTCCTGCGTGACGATCGCCAGCCGTCCGGTCGTCTCCTCGAGTATCTCGGCGAGTTTCCCGGCGTTGTACTCGAGTTCGCCAGACTCGAGCGCCCGGAGTGCGGAGTCAGCGATCACCGAGGAGGGGTTGATGACGATGTCGGCGCCGAGTTCGGAGAGTTCGTCGCCCGAGACGGGGTCGCTGGCCCGGGCGACGACGAACTGGTCGCCGTTGTTCGCGCGGATGTGTTCGACGGCTCGCTTGTTGGCCTCGACGTCCGAGGCGAGGATGAGGACGACGCTGCGGCCGGCGACGAGTTCGGCCGCCGTTTCCTCTCTGATGTCGGCCGTGCGTGCGTCCAAATCCTGGTCGCGAAGCGATTCGACCCGACTCTCGTCGCGGTCGATGATCAATACGTCCTTTCCCTGCTCGACGAGTTCTTCGGCGACAGCGTAGCCGACGCTGCCGCATCCGAGAATCGCGTAGTCGGATATCGAAGAGATAGTGACCCCCGTACTCATGTTGCCACAGTGGTTGAACCCAGTCTACTTAACGCTCCCGAAGACTGTTACGTTTTTGTGTGATTTCGATGAAGACCACGGGACGTGAGAGGTTTGCGCCGGCCTGTCACGACGCCGCCCAAGCAAAACGTATTTGAACGTCCCCCCGAAAAATCGGGGTACAGGGCCGGTAGCTCAGTTAGGCAGAGCGTCTGACTCTTAATCAGACGGTCGCGTGTTCAAATCGCGCCCGGCCCGCTTTTGCGACGAGCAATCACGCGAGGAGCAAAGCGGCCAGCGCGATTTGAACGCAGGGAGCAGCTTCACTGCGACCGTGTGTTCAAATCGTGCCCGGCCCCGATATTCACGACCTGAGCGCGAGCTAACATTTATTTCCGATTGGTATCTACTTCGAAACGATGTCGACCGAACCTTCCCTCGAAGAGGGAGACGTGATCGACGTGACGGTGACGAACAGAGACGGTGAGTTCGTCGTCACCCAACCGGATCGGTCGTACGACTTTCTGTTCTCGGCTGTGCCACCGCTCGAGGACGTCGAACGCGCGGAGCTCACTGTGACAGTCACCAAAACGTGGTATTCGACGTCGGGATCACTCGAGACACTGACGGTGACGCCTTCGAGCGACGTGTCGACGTCCCCCGGAAGCGATCCGCCGGTGGGGAGCGACACCGCTCGAGCGAGTTCTATACAGTCGCGACCGGGCGTCGACGATTCGCTGCGGAGGATCGCCGACGACCTCATCGGTGACGAGGGATTAGACGTGACTGACGAAGAGGAGTCGATCGTCGGTGCTGCGAGGCGAAAAGCCAGAAAGCAGGGGCGCGATCCGGCGATCGATCCGCGGTTGAACGACCTCGAGTGAGGGTGGTCTCGGTCTCGATTTGATTTCGATCTCCCCGCCACCGGTCCAGCGGATACACGCCGAACAACCCATATTGTCACATACCTCCCCCCATCTACGCGTGGTCCGGATGCCGTCGCCGGTGGCGTCGTCGCATCCGTGAGACTGTCGGTGACGGTCTATTCCGGGAGATGGTACTTCGATCGTTCCATGGGCAGGAGCACGCCGACCGCAACACCGCCGGACAGCCTCGAGCAGAGTCGAAAGAGACAGAAAGGAGACAGAAGGTCGAGAGTCACTCGAGGCGTCCGTCCGCGTTCGGACGGACGCTGTCGAGTCGATTTTGGGCGACGTGACGTGCACATTCGTGTGCCCGCCTGAGTGTCCGCACCGGCGACCTGTCCGGCGGTTGCAAGCACTAGTTGCTTGTGACGTCCGCTTGTGTTATCTGGTGTCATGTGCGCCAACTTCACGGACGACGACGTCGGGAAGAGTGTCGTAAATGCGAACAACGACGAAATCGGCATCATCGCGGCGGTCGAGCACGGGACGGCACACGTCGAACCGGATCCCGGAGTAACGGACACGATCAAGGCGAAACTCGGCTGGAAAGACACAGACGACGACACGTACCCACTCCAGGAGGGGTCGGTCGATCACGTGACTGACGATCACGTCCATCTGAAGAGTAATCTATCAGGTGGAACCAGAACTGGTACCGACACCGGGACAGGACGGAGTGCCGGTGGCACGACCGGAACCGGAACCGACACTGGAATGGGCGACGACCGAAGCCGAGACTCGAGACGGACCGACGACGACGAACTCATCGACACCGACATCGGCGACGACGCTGGTGACGACGAGCTGGTCGACCTCGGCGACGACGATCGCGGTCGAAACCGGGGCCGTGACACCGGTGTTTCGGACGACCGAGATCGAACTCGAGACCGAGACCGGACTTCGGGACGGACCGACGACGACGACGAACTCATCGACACCGACATCGGCGACGACGCTGGCGACGACGAACTGGTCGACCTCGGTGACGACGACCAAGACGACCGTGACGACCGAAACGACGATCGAACGCTGTAAGACGGGTCGACCCGGTTTCGAATCGCAGGACCGACGTCATCTCCGCGATTATTTTTCCACACTCGAGTCGGTCGCCAGCCACAGCGCCGGTGGTTCTCCCATCCTCACCACCAGATCAGCGAAAACGGGGCGCTCTCCGAGCGGTCGGAAAACGGCGGTGCACAGAACTGCGACACTCGAGGCCTTCGGTGTGTTCACGGTGGCCGGTCTGGCGAGCGTCGTCAGATCCGCGCTCGCCGGTGCGATCGCCGCCGGATGCCGAACGGCACTCTACGGGTGCGAAACGCCGCCGAGTTCCGCCAGTTCCACTGGACGGTGTCGTCCGGCACGTTCACGATCCGAGAACGGAACCCAGTGGACGCGAGCTGCGTGAGTGGTTCGATTCCCACCGATCACATGTACGACCGATCGACCGGATAGTCTCGCGTTCGCCCCGGGTCCTCGCTACGTTCGTCCAGTCGATCCGCGAGCGCGGCGTAGTACTGCTGGAGTTCGTTCGACTGACGGCGGAGTTCCTCCTCGTCGGCGTCGAACTCGTAGACCGCCTCGAGAGCCTCGATCACGCGGAGGACGGCCTCGAGATCCGGACCGGGCGGGTGGACCGGCGTGACGAACGCACCCGTCGGCGGCGCGTCCTCGTTGAGACTGCGGGCCATCAGATCGCCGACGATGCCGTCGAGGACGCCCCCGCGAAGTCCTCGAATTCGAACGCCGTGAGGTTCGAGTCGCCGGTCGCGAAAGGATTCCGTCGCGACGGAAAAGACGTCGTGTTCGTCGGGACCGTGAGGAAACGGGATTCCGTACGGAACGACGATCTCGTCGACGCTCGCTCGGTCGGCCCACTCGAGGAGCGCGTCGACGAACGACGAGGCCGCCCAGACGGGGACGAACAGTTCGCCGACGACCAGCGCCAGCGGCGTCTCGTGAACGTTGTAGATCCGCGTGTGGTTACGAGGGACGCCCTCCGCGAACGGTGCGATCGCGGGGACGTCCTCGGATTCGACGTGGCCGATCTCCTCGCAGGCGAGGTGACGCGAGAGGTACTCGGTCGCGGTGACGCCGACGAATCCCGGATTCGAGAGACCGACGACGAGCGTCTCACAGCGGTACTCGTCGGGAGCCGCGACGGTGAACGTGGGTCGGATGGACATACGCAGCGTACGCCGGCTGGTGACAAAGTACCAGCACCAGCACCAGCACCAGTATCAGCGTCAGCGTCAGTACAGTACAACACAGTACCAGTATCCGTTCCCGTTCTCCGTCTCGTTCCCGATTCGGTTGCGTTCACGGTCGCGGTCCAGTCCTCGACTCCTGAACCGACGGGCCGTCGATCCCATCCAGTTCATCCGTCAGGAAGCACCTACGCCTACCTCGACGACTCTCGAACCGTCAACACCGGCGCGTCGGAGAGTCTGACAATCTTCTCCGTCACGCTCCCCAGGAGATACCGATCGAGTCCCGTCCGACCGTGGGTCCCCATGACGACGAGGTCGACGTCGTTCTCGTCTATGTACTCGAGGATCCGTTCGTGAGGGGTTCCGCGGACGACCGTCGTCTGTGCCGGTTCGATACCGGCGTCGGCTGCCTGCTGGCTGGTCTTGTCGACGATCCGGTTTCCCATCGTTTCGAACTCCTCGACGATCGTTCCCGTTTCGACGTCGTTGGCGAAGACGGTCGCGTCCACGACGTAGAGGACGTGTAATTCGGCGTCGTACCGTCCGGCGAGATCGAGCGCGTGCTCGAGGGCGCGGTCCGTCGTCTCGCTGCCGTCGGTCGGAAGGAGGATTCGCGTGTACATGGTCGTGATCACACCTTCTACGGGCCCCACTCCCAAAACGGTAGGCGCACTAACGGTCGGAACTCGCGAACGATCCCTCGGTTCGCGTTCGGAGTCTCACGACTCTGCTTCCGACCGACGCCAGTCGATCGCCCGGTCTCGAGAGACACCCGATCGAAGCGTTATTCCTGTCGGCCACTGTACGTCGGTCCATGAGGTGGAGGTTCTTCGCATCGGTTCGAAACGACGGAGCCGCGGACGCGGTCGGAACCGCGACCGAAACCCCAGCGGGGGCGAGCGAGCGACGCTGATGGCGTTCGACGAATTGACCGTCCGGGCCGACGAAGCTTCACGCCGTGCCGACGAGGCCTACCGTCACCTCGAGAGTCGCTACGACGCCTTCCTCGAACGAGAGCGACACAAGCGAGTCTCTCGCCGGCGGTTCAGCACTCTCGTCGATCGAATCCGCACGAGCGGTGCTCCCTACGGCGCGCACACGATCGTTTACCGTTCGTCGGGCGAGTTACTGCTGGTGCGCCACGATGGCGTCGACCTCTGGGTGCTTCCCGGCGGCGGCGTCGATTCCGACGAATCGTTCGCCGAGGCGGCGCGACGCGAACTCGACGAAGAAGCCGGTATCGACGTCAGCTACGAGGGCCTCGCGATGGTCTCGACGGTCGAAATAGAGACGCGAGGGTATCGGACGCGAGGAGTCTTGCCGATCTTCGCCGCTCGCGCGGAGAGCGTCGAGCCGGAGATCGCCGATCCGGACGACGAAATCTCCGCGGCGCGCTGGTTTTCGCGCTTGCCCGACGATACGCGAGATCGCGACGATCTCGTCGCGTGGCGTCGCGAGTACCTGTGAGCGGCGACGAAACGAGCTCGTCGCGTGGCTACAGGAGCCGTCGAACGTCACCATACATCCGATTGCACGACGAGAGCGGTGCTATCGTGACTCCCGATCGGATCGGCGCTCGTCCGCCGCTTCCGGCGGTTCGTCGCCCGCTTGCCCCCGATTCCGCTCATTAGGACTCGAGTCATCGGGTCGGCGGTTTTCGACCTCCGAGTGGCGCTGTGATTCGGGTTGCCGTTCTCGAGGCGGTTCTCGAGGGCGCGGACGGGTGCCACCTTGCTGTGGAGCGACCGGCTGACGCTTGGCCGTCGGTTCGGAAGACGATGGGTTGCGAGGTCCTCGGGATTCCGGGTTCTGGGGGCGTTGTCGATCCCGGCTCTGATTCTTTGCTCGGGGCGGTGATGGCGATCGGTTCTGTGACGGCCGCTGCTGGCGTTGCTGGTCCTGTCGTTGTGGTTGCGGGTTCTGTTGTTCCGGCTGGCTCTGATCCTGCATCGACCCTGAGAACCGTCCGGAGCCCTGCTGTGGCTGCTGGGACTGTTGCTCAAGTGGAATCTCCGAGTGCTGTTGGCCGTACTGCGGCTCCATCCGCGGTTGGGATGCGGGGTGTCCGTGCTGTGTCTGCGGCGGCTGCATCTGCCCCTGATCCGAACTCCGACCCTGTTGCATCTGCCCCTGATCCCGGCCATGCATCCCCTCCTGCATCGACTGCGGAGACGGGGACTGTTGGCGCCCATAACTCTGCATCTGTCGGCCGGACTGGGGCGTCCACTGACCCACCCGCTGGTCCGACGAGAGCTCCATTTCGTTCCCCGGCGACATCGATCCCGCCTGCATCCCCTCCTGCATCGCCTGCTCCATCCCCGGCAGGACCGCCTCGACTCCCTGCACGTAGTTCTGAAACATCGACTTCGTGAACTCGAGGCCCTGATTCTGCGCCGTCTCCTGCCACTCGAGGGCGCTCAACACCATCTTCGCGGCGTTGCGCTGGAGTTCGATCGTCTGCTCGAGGGCGCGTTGTCCCTGGTTGACGGTCGTCTGTTGCATCTGTGCCGTCGGGTCCATCCGCTGTCCGTGTTGATACTGCCGTTGGTCTGTCATAGAGATCACACGAGGGCGGCACCCTCGGTCGTCACAGCGGGGGACCCTGCGCGCAATAAAGCGGTCCGTTGGTTACGACGTTCATCGATCGATACCCGTGGGACACGCTCGCTCGAAGAAACGAATCGAAATACGCGTCACAGCCTGCCAGAGCCGGTCACTCGTCGACCAAGTATCGATTACTACGCGCTAACAGGTACTTGGCCATTGAAACGGTCCGCCGCTGTCAGTCAGGACGGATCGCCGTGGGAAACGCCACCACGGCTATCGGCTTTCATTCGACGCAACGCTGCGCGAGCGTTGCTCGCATCGTAGCCGAAGAAGACGTTCTCGCCGTAGGCGTCGGCGACCTCCGTCGCGTGAATCAGATCGTCGATGTCGACGTCGACCGCGTACAGTTCGATACTGAAGGGTGTCTCGAGCGCGCTCTCGAATCCGCTCGCGATCACCTCGAGCCAGTAGGTCGTCGCGTAGGCCATGTCGTACAGCGGGACGACGAACTCGTCGACCAGCGGTTCGATCGCCGCGAGGTCGATGCCGGCGCGTTCGGTGAGGTGACCGGGATACGGATCGGGATAGAGGGTCATGTACGTCGTGCCGGGGATCCGTGCGGTCGCCTCCTCGAGAAACTCAGTGATGACGCTCGCGCGCCAGGCCAGTCGGTCGTCGAACTCGCTCTCGGCGAAGCGCTCCCGACAGACGTCACAGTAACAGTACTCCGCCCGTGGAAAGCCGATATCGTCGAGTCGGACGTCGCCGTTTTCGGCGACGCAGTCGTCGATGATCTCGAGGAGTCCCTCGCGGTACTCCCGACGGGACGGACAGATGTAGGCCCAGTCGAAGTACGGCCGTTCGCGGGTCGCCCGTTCGCCGGTCTCCGAGACGGGAGCCAGCGACGGCTCGGCGTCGACGGCGGCGTTGTCGCCGAAGCAGGAGACCATGTTGACGGCGTCGGCGACCGGTTCCGACGACCGTCCGGTTACGTCTTTGACCTCGTAAAACCCGTAATCGAACTCTTCCCACGCCAGTTCCTCGGCGTTCCGTGTGACGACACCGTAGATGGACATAGGTACCGAGAGAACCTCGAGCGGGTAAGGCGTTCGGAAAGGGCGGTGCAGGTAGTTTTAGTGTCGGTATCCGTATCCGTATCTGTATCGCTGGAAATTCTCTATCTATTCGGCTGGGTCGTACTCTACGTCTCCGACGTCCTCGAGATCGCCACTGGAAGAGCCGCCGACGACTTTCCAGAGGAGGGCGATTACGACCAGGACGACCAGGAGCTTGACAATACGCGACATGTACGTCTAGGACGACGGTTAGCTCCCACTTAGATTTTCTGGATCGTTACCCGGAAATCAATGAAACATTTTTATTCACGGCAGTCGTCCGAGGGAGAGTGTCACGTGTCGATGTGAGCGGCGATATCGTCGCGGACGATCGTCTCGCAGTAGGCACATCGAACGGCGTCGTCGAGGACGTCGAATCGCGACGTGACGGGTTCGTCCTCGGTCGTGATACAGTTCGAGTTCGGACACGAGAGCACACCTTCGACGGCGTCTGGACGCTCGACGCGGTGTTTCGCTTCGACCGCGTAGTCGCGGACGATGTTGATGGTCGCGTCGGGAGCGATCAGCGAAAGGACGTCGACTTCCTCCTGGCTCAACTCGCGACCTTCGACCTTGACGATATCCTTGCGCGCGAGTCGGTCCGAGGGAACGTTCATCCCGACCGAAACCTCCTCGCCTTCGGTTCCGTCGATACCGAGGATCGCGAGGACGTTCAGCGCCTGTCCGCCGTGAACGTGGTCGATGACGGTTCCGTTTCGAATCTTGCTGACGCGGAGCTCGTGGTTGTCGTCGTCGTTACTCATCGGTCTCACCTCCGAGAAGCAGATCGAGCAGTGCCATCCGAACCGGAACCCCGTTGTGCGCCTGCTCGAAGTACGCGGCGTGGGACGTCCGATCGACGTCCGCCGCGATCTCGTCGACCCGCGGCAAGGGATGCATCACGGTCAGGTCGTCGCTCGCAGCCTCGAGCGTGGCCGCGTCGATCTGGTACTGGCCCGCGATCTGCTGGTACTCGTTTTCGTCCGGGAACCGTTCGCGCTGGATGCGCGTGACGTAGAGGACGTCGAGCGACGGCAGAATCTCGTCTAACGTCTCGTGTTCGCGAACCGTCGTTCCCTCGAGGTGGAGGTCGTAGACGACTTCGCGTGGCAACTGGAGGCTCTCGGGGCTGATGAAGTGTTGCTTCGTGTCGAAGTTGGTCAGGGCGTACGCGAGCGAGTGGACCGTCCGACCGTACTTCAGGTCGCCCATGACCCCGATCGTGAGGTCGTCGAGTCCGGCGTTTTCCCGGATCGTGTAGAGGTCGAGCAGCGTCTGGGTCGGATGGTGACCGGCGCCGTCGCCGGCGTTCAACAGCGGGACGTCGACGAACTCGCTGGCCATCGCCGCGGCCCCCTCTCGCGGGTGTCGAAGGACGAGCGCGTCCGTGTATCCCTCGATGACCCGAACGGTGTCCGCGAGACTCTCTCCTTTCTTCACGCTCGAGGATTCGACCGATCCCATGTCGACGACGTCGCCGCCGAGGCGCTTCATCGCCGTTTCGAAACTCATCTTCGTGCGCGTACTCGGCTCGAAGAAGAGCAGGCCGAGCAGCGTCCCCGCGTGTCGCTGCGCGACGGCAGCGGGATCGGCGTCGATCTCGGCCGCGTGGTCGAGTACGGCCTCGATGTCCTCGCGTGAGAGTTGTTTGCTCGTGATAAGGTGATCGTGGCGCATCTGTGTGAGATGGCTGTCCGATCCCCCTTGAATCTCTCCATTCGTCGGACGGCGGTGTTCGGGTACGACCCGCAGTGATTGTCGAAGGCCCGCTTCGGTACTGACGTGAACGCGCCGACCCGGTGGAGAAAGCGGAGGTTCAGCTATCGTCGACTGAACGGGGAAAAGACCGGATCGATACCACCCAGTCCGGCCGAGAACACCCGGAAGAATCGATTTGAAGGGAGATATAACGTATATCCTTATCTGAACACGATCATCGACTGAAGGCAAAGAGTTATGCCGACTACGTGGCAACTGTTCACAATCGCATGGTGGGTCGGCTACAGACCGGTATCGACGTGCTGGATCGCAAACTCGACGGTGGACTTCCGCCGGGGTGTGTCGTCGCGTATACGGCCGACCCAGCCAGTCAATCCGAACTGCTACTCTACGAACTAACCGCCGCACGCGGGACGTTGTACCTCTCGACGGAGCGGTCAGACGACGTCGTCCGCCACGCCATCGACTCGTCGATGGCACAGGCCGGCAGTCCGACGGTCCGACACCTCGCGGACAACGACTCCCTCGACGAAGCGACTCGCCTCATCAGCGCCCTGCCCGACGGCGCCAACCTCATCATCGACACGATGGACGTCCTCGAGCGGACCGACCGGTCCGAGTACATGACGTTTCTCAACGAACTCAAAGCGCACATGCTCGAGACGAAGTCGATCGCCGTCTTGCACTGTCTGAAGGGAAACGCAGAACCCGAAAATCGGTCGACGACGCTGCACCTCGCCGACGCCGTCTTCGACCTGCGGACGACCGTCGGCGGGACCGAACTCGAGAATCACCTCACGATTCCCAAGTTCCGCGGCGGCGGCGCGCCGACCGAGTCGATCAAACTCGAACTCTCCGAAGCGGTCGAGATCGATACGAGCCGCGACATTGCCTGAGACAGGTTCCGCCTTCGTTCTCACTGCGTTCTCTCGAATAGCGGACACGACTGCAATACGAGACCGGAACCGAGAGCTCCAACTCGAGGCCTCGGTGTCGCGGTCTCGCGATCTCACGAAAAATGGACGAATTGCCCGCCGTTCGGATTCGAGTGCGAATTCGAGAGGGGGCGAGAGTGCGTTACTCTTCGTCCAGCTCGACGTCGCCGTCGCCCTCTAACTCCTCGACGATCTCGTCTGCGTCGACGTCGGCGTCCTCGAGCGCCTCCTCGAGGTCGGCCTCGGCCGCGCCGCCCGCACCGCCCATGCCACCCATCATGCCAGGCATACCCATGCCGCCCGAGCCGTCGATGATGTCTTGGACGATGACGCGGTCGACGCCGACCTTCTCGATGACGTCCTGGGCGATCTGCTGTTTGCCCATCATCCACTGCTGGTTCATCGTCAGCTGTGGCGTCGACTCGACGTAGAGCGTCTCCTTCTCGACGGTCTGGGTCTCGAACTCCGGTTCGGCGTCCTCGTCCTCGTCGTCGTCGGATTCGACCTGAACCTCCTCTTCGACCTCGTCGGTCTCGAGATCCAGTTCCGGTTCGACGTCGAGGTACATCTCGAACAGCCCGGCCGCCTGCTGTTCGCGGTCGGTGACTTCGTCGACGATCTCGTAGTCGTACTCGACATCGTCGCCCGCGAGCGGGTGGTTGAAGTCGACGCGGGCACGGCCACCGATGATCGTGGTGATGTGCCCCTGTCGCTGTTCGATATTGACGTGTGCGCCGGGGTAGCGGTCGTCCTCGGGGATCTTCTCGGCGCTGATCGTCTCGACGTCGTCGGGATCGTACTCGCCGAAGGCTTCCTCGGCGGGAATGGTGACGGTCCCGGCGTCGCCGGCGTCCTTTCCGTAGATGTCGTCTTCGACGCCCTGGAAGATGTGTCCCTCACCCAGAACGATCGTTCGGGGCTTGAACTCGCGGTCTTGCTGATCGACGCCTTCCTCCTCGGCGACGTCGGGGTCGGTCGTGTCGACCAGCTGATCGCCCTCGACGGTGCGAGCGGTGTAGTCGATCTCGACGAAATCGCCGGACTGGAGTCCGTCCTGTTCGTCGTCCGCGTCAGTTTCGGCTTCGACGTCCTCGCCGGCGTCATCGGCCTGCGCTTCGAGCTCGGCCTCCTGTTCCTCGGTCATACATTGAACGTCCCGCCGTCTACATTTAAGGACGACGTTTTCGAGCGAGCGAGAACGACCGATTCTTACCGCTGCTCGCCCTCCGCACACCCATGTACGAGGTCGAAGTGAAGGTACCCGCCGATCTCAAGGCCGTTCGCCGCCGTCTCCGCGCGCTCGGTGCCGAGTCGCTGGGTGCGGTCGCCCAGGAGGACACCTACTACGACGCGCCTCATCGGTCGTTTCCCGAGACCGACGAAGCGTTGCGGATTCGGCGCGAGTCCAGCGTCGACGAGCGAGGTGAAGACGACGACGCGACCGCGCGAGTCACCTACAAGGGGCCGCTGGTCGACGACGATTCGAAGACCCGCGAGGAACTCGAGACGGTCGTCGGCGACGACGAGACGTTCGACGGCATCCTCTCGAGCCTCGGATTCGAACCCGTCCCGACGGTGCGAAAGGAGCGCGAACGCTTCGTTCTCGAGGCGTTCGACGAGTACACGATCACGCTCGACGCGGTCGACGGCGTCGGCGAGTTCGTCGAGGTCGAGACCGACGCGGCGGAATCGGAACTCGAGGCCGCCCGCGACGGCGCCTACGCGGTGCTCGAGCGACTCGGTCTCGAGCCCGACGACCAGCTTCGGACCTCGTATCTCGAGTTGTTGCTCGACGGGAGCGGGTGAAACGGTGACCCGGAGGTTCTGAGGCGCCGAACCGACCGTCTCGCGCGATTGGCGTTCGCCGACCCGTTTTCTTCTTCTATTCGTCTCGAGCGGTGAGAAAAGTAACGGAGAGTGACAGGAGACTGCATCGCAGTTATATTGGGTGGTGAAAAGATATTCGCAAGTTATAGAACGCCCCGCGACAAAAGACGGTCCAATGACCGAGCGGAACATCCGAGTCGAGCCGATCGACCGGCGTGCAGTCGAGGATCAGGAGGTCGAAATCGTCGAACGAAAGGGGATCGGACACCCAGACTCGATCTCCGACGGGATCGCCGAGAGCGTCGCCGGGGCGCTCGCACAGGCGTATCTCGATCGCGTCGGCAAGGTACTCCACTTCAACACCGACGAGACGCAACTCGTCGCCGGCGAGGCGGAACCCGCCTTCGGCGGCGGCGAGGTCGTCGACCCGATCTACCTCCTGATCGTCGGTCGCGCGACCAAACACTACGAGGGCACCACGATCCCGACCGAACGCATCGCGCTCGAGGCGGCCCGCGACTACCTCGCGGAGAACATCCCGCAACTCGAGTTCGGGACGGACGTGATCGTCGACGTCAAACTCGGTGAGGGAAGCGGCGACTTGCAGGACGTCTTCGGCGAGGAGGGTGCGACGGTACCGATGGCCAACGACACGAGTTTCGGCGTCGGTCACGCGCCGCTCTCCGAGACCGAGGAGATCGTCCTCAACGCCGAACGGCGACTGAACGGCGAGTACGGCGACGACCACCCCGAACTCGGGTCGGACGTGAAGATCATGGGCAAACGCGAGGACGACACGATCGACGTCACCGTCGCCGCGGCCATGATCGACGAACACGTCGCCGACATGGACGCCTACGCCGACGCCGTCGAGTCGGTCCGCGAGTACGTTGCGGACGTCGCCAGCGAGTACACCGATCGCGAGGTGAACGTCCACGTCAACACCGCCGACGACTACGAGGAGGGCTCGATCTACCTCACCGTCACCGGCACCTCCGCCGAGCAGGGCGACGACGGCTCCGTCGGCCGCGGGAACCGTGCGAACGGGCTCATCACGCCGAACCGATCGATGTCGATGGAGGCGACCAGCGGGAAGAACCCGGTCAATCACATCGGGAAGATCTACAACCTCCTCTCGACGGAGATCGCGGAGGCGGTCGTCGCCGACGTCGACGGTATTCGCGACCTTCGCGTGCGCCTGCTCAGCCAGATCGGACGCCCGATCGATCAGCCACACGTCGCCGACGTCCACGTCGTCACCGACGACGGTGTCGCACTCGAGGACGTTCAGGGCGACATCGAGGCCATCGTCGACGAGCAACTCGCGGACGTGACGTCTATCACGCGCCGGGTTATCGACGGCGAACTCTCGACGTTCTGAACGGTTCCGGCGTTTTCTTTCTTTCTCGAGTTTTCGAGCGAGGGCGGTATTGCTCACCTCGAGGCGCGCGCCCGTCCGGCCGTCGGGTGGTAGCTCGAGGGCGGACGGGCCGAATCGAGGTATAAGTGATCTCCGGTGCAAATCGCGAGTATGGGTACCGACCCGTTCGAATACTGTCCGTACTGCGGGAGCGGAGTGACCTCGATGGATCTCCCCACCGCGTACTACTGCGACTCCTGCGAGGAGTACGTCTTCGAGAACCCGGCGGCGAACGCTCGCGTGGCGGTCGTCGACGACGATCGTATCCTCCTCGTCGAGATTGACGACGAGTTCCGGATCGACGATCCGCCGTACGACCACGACAGCGAGTGGATGCTCCCCGGCGGCCACGTCGAGGTCCCGGAACAGCCGCGCGAGGCGGCGAGTCGAGAACTCGAGGAGGAAACCGGCCTCGTCGCCGACCCGGCGGACCTCGAGTTGTTCGAGACGGTCTACCGGCAAGTCGTCGAGGGGGCACACGCCGTGCTCAGCCTGTACGCGGTCGAGAAGGAGACCGCGGCAGGCACGCTGGAGGCGGGGGCGGACGCCGCAGACGCTCGCTTCTGGACGCCGACCGAACTCGAGGCCGCCGACGCGTCGTTTCGCGAGCTGCACTTCGAGCCGCGCGAGTGCAGCGACCCGAAGTGGTGGGTGAAGGAGGCTCGCGAAGCCGTCACGGATCGGCCCTCGTGAAGTTCTGGTTCCCTTTCGGTCGCTCACCCCCTTCGTCTCTCGGTACGTCCGCCGCTCGTAACCCCCTTATAGCTCCGGGTCACTATCGTGACCCATGCACCCGCCGGGAGCCGACACCGTCCTCCTCCGCCACGGTGACGTGAACACCAAGAGCAACACCGTCAAGCGGTACATGGAGGGGATACTCGTCGAGAACCTCGAGGCACTCCTCGACGACCGCGAGGTCCCCGGCGACGTCGAACAACGCTGGAACCGGCCGCTGATCCATACGACCGAAGACGACGTGGAGGCCGCACTCCAGACCGCGACCGACGCCTTCGGCGTCGTCTCCGCGAGCGCCTGCCGTCGGGTCGAGCCGGAGCCGGAAGCGATCTACGAGGTCCTCGTCGAAGCCGCTCGCGAACACTACGACGGGGGCACCTTCGCCGTCGACGCCCGCCGCGCGGAGAAGGACCTGCCGTTTACCAGCGAGGACATCGCCCGCGGGGGCGGGACCGCCATCTGGGAGGCCGTCGAGGAGCACGGAACGTTCGACCCCGAAGTCGACCTCGACGACCCCGACATCACGTTCGGCGTCGAGGTTCACGACGACGTCGCGTTCGTCTACCTCGAGTCGGTCGACGGGCCGGGCGGCCTCCCGCTCGGTTCGCAGGCGCCGATGGTCGCGCTCGTCAGCGGCGGCATCGACTCGCCGGTCGCCGCCTACGAGATCATGAAACGCGGGAGTCGCGTGATCCCGGTCTACGTCGACCTCGGCGATTACGGCGGCCCCGACCACGAGGCGCGGGCGATGGAGACGGTCGCCACCCTCTCGCAATACGCGCCGAACTTCGACACGAGCGTCTACCGCGTGCCGGGCGGAGAGACCGTCGCCCTCCTCGCCGAAACCATGGAGGAAGGGCGGATGCTCTCGCTGCGCCGGTTCTTCTACCGAATCGCCGAACAGATCGCCGAGCACACCAACGCCAGCGGCATCGTCACCGGCGAGGCGATCGGCCAGAAGTCGAGCCAGACCGGCCAAAACTTCGCCGCCACCAGCCGCGTAACCGACCTCCCTATCCACCGGCCGCTGCTCACCTGGGACAAACAGGACATCGTCGCCCGCGCCCGCGAAATCGGCACCTACGACGACTCGACGATCAACGCCGGCTGTAACCGCATCGCCCCCGACCGCGCCGAGACCAACGCCCAACTCGAGCGGCTGCTCGACGTCGAACCGGACGACTTACTCGAGCGGGCGGAGGTCGCCGCGAGGGAGGCGACGTTGATCGAGATCGGGGGTTGAGCCGGGTACCGTCTCCGTCCTCGATCGAGTCGACGTTCTGCCGGGTTCTCCACACCTGTGTTTGTGACGCTCGTCGGTCGTGTCGAAGATCAACCGAGACGCTTCTCGCCGAAGACGACGGTAACCGGCGTGAACCCCACATGCGTCCGAACATACATTATTGTCAACGTACGTAAATTTGATGCCGATCGAAGTGGTACCATGTGGCATGCGCCGACGAGGCGTACTGGCGGCGCTCGCCGCGAGCACGGGAGGGCTGGCATCGCTCCCCACAGGGACACTGGCAGGGGTTCAGGACTCTCTGGGGGTGAACATCACACAGACGTCGTCACCGGTCACGGGTGGCGCGTACCTCGAGGTCGTGGTCTCGGTCGGGAACGGCGCTACGCACGAAGTGACGAACACGCTGGAACTGTACGACTCGAGCGACACGCTTCTCGACAGCCGGGAGGTGACGCTCCCGGGTGAGGCGACCGAAATCGTCACGCTCGGCTACGTGACCTACGAGACGCGGGTCGACGTGACGTTCCCGATCACCGTTCGCAGTGCGAGGGACGCCGATAGCACGGACGTGACGGTGAACGCGATCGACCCGGACGCGAGTCTGGGCGTCAACATCGCCCGGACGCTCGACCCCGTGACGGGCGGCGACTACCTCGAGGTCCAAGTGTCGGTCGGGAACGGCGCTACCCACGAGGTGACCGACACGATAGAGTTGCTGGACTCGAGTGGCACCGTCCTCGACAGCCGGGAGATGACCCTATACGGAGAATCGACCGAGTATATCGCGCTGGGGTGGGAGACCTACCCGGTCGCGAACACCGTCGAGTTCCCGGTGACCGTCCGGAGCAGCGGGGATCGCGACAGCGAGCGGGTCACCGTTCACGGCACCGGCTAAAAGGGTGTGCCCGTCGCCCATCCGCCGACTGATGCGGTTTGCTGTGGTGATGTACCGGTGGAACCGTAGACCGATCGCGGTTGACCGGGATGATTTACAGGAGACCGCACGACGTGCGGATTCGGCGGCTGGTCGAATCGGCCGACGACCGGTACCGAGAGACGAAACCCACATTACGCTGACGCTCCCACTCTCTACCAGTGACGCGTGTCTGTCTCCTCGGTTCCCCGGAGGTGAACTTGCAGTACGAACTCCTCTCTCGAGAGACCTCGCGGGACGCCCTCGCGACCTACGAGCTGGAGCGCCCGTTCGAGAACACGCTGGCGGTTCGCACCGTGAGCGTCGGTGCGGCGGTCTCGCTGCTCAACGACCTCCAGTGGTACCTCGTGCGATTCGTCGACGAAGCGATCGTCCAAGAACCCAGCGTGAGCGACACCGAGTGGCTCTCGCGCGGACTGGCCGAGACGCTTCGAAACGGCGAAATCCACCCCGACGAGACCGGCGAATTTCTGAAGGTGTACGGGCTCGAGGCGGCCGACGCCGCCGTCAGTGCTGGCACAGATACGAGTACAGAAACGGGGACGGGAGCGACCGCGACGCCGGGGAACACCGGCAGGGGTGAGACGGAATCCGAGACACAGGCGGAACCGGAGACGGAAGCGACAGGCTACACCGCCGACCGCCTCGTCGAACCGCTCTACGTCCGACGAACCGACGGCGAGATCCCGGAGTACGACCTCCGCGACGTCGACGACACCCTCGTCGTCCGCCTGACCGAAGGTGAGTTCTCGCCGTGAGCGCACCCGTCGGCGGGACCGGCGTGACGACGATCGACGGCTGCCGTCTCTCCTACCGCCGCGCCGGGACCGAGGGGCCGCCGATCGTCTTGCTCCACGGCGGCGGCATCGACGACGCGAGCCTCTCCTGGCGCCACACGATCGACGACCTCGC
The DNA here is from genome assembly GCF_017357405.1 of Halomontanus rarus. Taxonomy (GTDB): domain Archaea; phylum Halobacteriota; class Halobacteria; order Halobacteriales; family Natrialbaceae; genus Halomontanus; species Halomontanus rarus. The sequence continues at coordinate 475,073 of NZ_CP071597.1, forward strand.
CGACGACCACCGGGTCTACGCCCCCGACTGGCCCGGCTACGGCGACAGCGACGACGGCCTCGAGCACTCGACGGAGAGCTACGTCGCGATTCTCGAGGCGTTTCTCGATAGCGTGGGTCTGAGCGAGGACGAACCGGTCACGCTGGCCGGCATCTCCATGGGCGGGGCAGCGGCACTCGGGTTCGCGCTCGACCATCCCGACCGAGTGTCGCGACTGGTGCTCGTCGACAGCTACGGACTCGGCCGACGCATCCCGGCGGGGTCGCTCTGGAAGACCCTCGCCCACGTGCCGGGCGCGAACGCGCTGGGCTGGGCGACGCTCGGCACCTCGCTCGAGGCCGCTCGGATGGGGCTGGGGAACGTCGTCGCCGACGCCGGCGACCTCCCACGGACGTTCGTCGAGGAGTTCTACGACCGAGCCCGAAAGCCCGGCGCCGGCCGCGCGTTCGAGGCGTTCCAGCGGGTCGAACTCGCCGGCGACGGGACTGCGCTGACGAACTACGCCGATCGCCTCGAGTCGCTGTCGATTCCGACGCTGCTCGTCCACGGCGCGGCGGATCCGCTCTTTCCCGTCGAGTGGTCCGTGCGCGCGGCCGATCGCCTGCCGAACGCTCGACTCGAGGTGCTCGAGGACTGTGGCCACTGGCCGACGCGGGAACGACCCGAGGAGTTCAACGCGATTTTGCGGGCGTTTCTCGAGCGGTCTCGCTGAGAGGGCGAGGTCAGTGTTCCGGACCGGCGTCGTCCGGCGCCTCCTCGAGCAGCGACTCGGCCTGCTCTCGAAGCGATCCCTGGAGCGCTCCGTCGTCGACGAGCGTCTGCAACTTCGATTTGCACTGGGGATGGGCTAACCCCGACAGCGCCCGCTCGCGATACTCCGTCTCGAGGTCGTCGGTTCGGGCGAGGTCGGCGAGTCGATTGCAGTCGTTCGCGGTCTCGAGTTGGCCGATCGCGCGTTCGCGGGCCTCGCTATCGCTCGATTCGTCGGTTGCGATTTCGAAGTTCTCTTCGGGTGTGCTCATGGCCCGACGACGTTCGGCAGCCAGGGAAATAGTCCTGGGGCCGACGTGCGCATGCGCTCGGTCAGCGGTGACGTGCGAGCGCGGACGCAATCAATCGAACAGCCCGGTCGAGAGGTACCGCTCGCCGCTGTCCCAGAAGACGGTGACGACCAGCGGGCAGTCGTCGAGTTGGCCGCCGTCGGTCTCGGGCGTCGACTGCGCACGGATCTCTGCCTCTCCGCGTTCGCTCGCGAACGCGTCGGGAACCTCGGGACAGTTCAGTTCGGGGGCCGCGATCCGCTCTGCGACACGCCGGGAGACCAGACTCGTCGCCCCGCTCGACTGACCGACGAGGATCCCCTCCTCGCGGGCGAGCCGCCGACACTCCACCTCGGCGTCCTCGAGCTTTACGGTCTCGACGGAGTCGATGAGGTCGGTATCGAGATTGTCGCTGACGAATCCGGGGCCCATCCCCTGGAACTCGTCCTCACCGGACTCGCCGGTCGAGAGGACGGCGTTCCGTGCGGGTTCGACTGCGATAATCTCCACCTCGGGAAACTCCTCGCGAAGCCGCCGACCGACGCCGCTGAGCGTCCCGCCGGTCCCGACGCCGGCGACGAAGGCGTCGACCTCGCGGTCGCCGACCTGGTCGACGATCTCCTCGCCGGTCGTCCGATAGTGAGCCTCGGGATTCGCTGGGTTCTCGAACTGGCCGAGCTGGACCGCGCCCTCGGCTTCGAGCTCGTCGGCACGTTCGCGGGCCGTCTCCATGTTCCCCTCGACGAGCTCGAGGTCGGCGCCGTAGGCGGCCATGATCCGACGGCGCTCCACGGACTTCGAGGCGGGCATGACGATCGTGAGATCGTAGCCGCGGGCGGCGCAGACGAGCGCGAGGCCGATGCCGGTGTTTCCGCTCGTCGGTTCGACGATCCGGTCGCCCGACTCGAGCGTGCCGTCGCGTTCGGCCGCCCGGACCATCGCCATCGCCGGTCGGTCCTTCGCGGAGCCGCCGGGGTTGAACGACTCCAGCTTGGCGGCGACGGTTACCCCCTCCGGTGAGTCGACCTGGACGAGCGGCGAGCCGATCGTGTCCAGGATACTTCCCTTCATTAGTCTCGGGTAAGTGTTGGAGACGTAAACCCGTACTGGACCGTGCAGGTTGTGCCGGTGACTGTTCGGCAGGCTCGAGTGGACCACAGTAGTTGTCTTGCGTGCGTCAGACGAGAGTCAGACGCGGGCGAACTACGATTCTGTTAAGCGGCTCATAATAAGGTAGGTGGCCCCCGGACTGGAACACGTATCCCCGACGAGTGGAGTCCGATTCAACCACCTACCGCAACTACCATCACCATCTCGGTACTCGGTCACCATCTCGCAACCTCACCACCTGCGACGAGGAACCGCTCGGCGGGGATAACGGCCCTTGCCTTTACTCGAGTCGAGTTCGACCAGCGCAGAGTCATCGAGAAACGCCGAAGACGAGTGTTGCGATGACCAGTATCGAGAGTCGAGAGTCAAGAGTTAAGCCTGCAGACCCGCTACGGCCCCTCATGAGCCTCGAAACCATGCGTCCGACGCCGACGTGGGACGCCCCGTCGTACGAAGACACCGTCGACATCCTCGCCGCCCACCGCGACGAACTCACCTACAAAGTGTGGGGCGGCGACTGGTGCAAGGACTGTCGCGCACTCCTGCCGGACTTCGGCGCCGCCCTCGAGGCAGCCGAGGTTCCCGACGACCGGATCGACGAAATCGCCGTCGACGACGACAAACAGGGTCCCGGCGTCGAGGAGTACGACATCGAGTACATTCCGACGATCGTCGTCCTCGACGACGACGGCAAGGAAGTTACCCGCTTCGTCGAAGAAGAGCCCCTCCCGCCGGCGGTCTGGCTGGCCGAGCAGCTCGAGGCCGAACTCGAGTAAGCTACGACCCTGTCGTTCTGTGCTGTTCTCTTTCGCCTTCTCGTTCGGTTTCACCGATTCACGTTCACATCTCCGATCCGCTCTCCGCAGAGACGTCCCCGACCCACTCGAGGGCCTCGTCGACGTCGTGAACCGGCGGCGAGCAGGTGAACGAGCGACAGACGTACAGTGTGGGCTCGTCATCGCGGGCCTCGCGGTCGGCCCAGATCGGCGGCGCCGCATCGAGTCCCAGCCCCTCGAGCCACTCGGTCAGTCCGTCCGCGGTCGGCGGCCGTCGGCTGAGCAACCGGTCCGGCAGGTAGGTCTCGCCGAGTCGACCGCGCCACTCGTCGGGTACCGCGTCCGCGGCGACGGTCACCTCGAGCGCGCCCGTCGCCAGCCGGTCGGCGTCGAGACAGAGCGTGACGTGTTCCATCGGATTGGCCTCGAGCGTGTTCCCGTGGGTCTCGAGGACGGTCTCGGCGATGCCCTCGAAATCGAAGTCGGCGGCGGCGAAGTGATCGAGCGCGAGGAGGACTTCGACGGCGACGCCGGTCGAGGAGGGCGTCGACTGGTCGCCGAGTTCCTGCGGTCGCGTCACGAGCGACTCGCCGCTCTCGGGGGTGAAGTAGAGCGTTCCCCGCTCTGCGTCCCAGAACTCCGCTACGATCGTCCGGGCCAACTCGAGGGCGAACGCGAGGTGGTCGACCTCGCCGGTGGCCTCGTAACACGCGAGCGCGCCGCGAGCGAGGAACGCGTAGTCCTCGAGGTAGCCGTCGATCCGGACGTCACCACCGTGAGACGATGTCTCGAGATCCTCCGAGCGTGGCTCGGAGACGTCTTTGTATCGTCTCGAGAGCCGTCCCGAGTCGGCGTCCCAGAGTCGATCCCGGACGAACTCGAGGGCGGCCACGGCGCTATCGGCGTACGCGTCGTCACCGAGGACGATCGCCGCCTCCGCGGCGGTCGTGATCATGAGGCCGTTCCAGCCCGCAAGCACCTTCTCGTCCCGGGGCGGCCGCGGGCGCTGCTCGCGAGCTTCGAAGAGCATCCGACGGGCCGACTCGAGTCGGTCCTCGATCTCGCCGGACTCGAGGCCGAACTCGTCGGCGAGGTCGTCGATCGAGGCGTCGATCGTCAGGACGGTCGTCCCCTCGAAGTTTCCGCGCTCGGTGATGCCGAACCGCTCGCAGAAGAGATCGGCGTCGGTCTCGTCCTCGAGCACCTCCCGCACTTCGTCGGGCGTCCAGACGTAGAACACACCTTCTTCGCGTTCACCGTATTCGTCTTCGCTCTGGGCGTCGAGCGTGCTGAAGAACCCGCCCGCGTCGTGGGTCAACTCGCGGTCGACGAACGCGAGCGTCTCGCGGACGACCTCGGCGTAACGGTCGTCGCCGGTGAGCTGGTAGCCCGCGAGGAACGCCCGCGGAATCTCGGCGTTGTCGTACAGCATCTTCTCGAAGTGCGGGACCGTCCAGTCGCGGTCCACGCAGTAGCGGTGGAAGCCGCCGCCGACGTGGTCGTAGAGACCGCCGGAGGCCATCGCGTTGAGGGCCTTGAGGGCGACCTGCCGGTACTCGTCGGTACCCGTTCGGTCGGCTGCGCGAAACAGGGCGTGGATCCGCGCCGGCTGCGGGAACTTCGGCCCGTTGGTTCCGAACCCGCCGAACTCGCGGTCGGCGCCGCGGACGGCCGCGTCGGCCGCGGATTCGAGGACCTCGCTGGTCGGCGGCTCTCGCTCTTGGCCATCGACGTCGGCACCGGAACCGGGCGTCTCCTCGAGCTGGCCCTTCGCGGCGTCGGTCCACTGCTGGGCGCGGTTCTCGACCTCCTCCCGGTCGTTCTCCCAGGAGTTGCGGATGTTCTCGAGCAGGTCGAGGAAGCCGGGCATCCCGCGCTTCGATTCCCGCGGGAAGTAGGTCCCGACGTAAAAGGGCTTCCCCTCGGGGGTGAGCCACGCCGAGAGCGGCCAGCCGCCCTGACCGGTCACGAGCTGGCAGACGGTCATGTAGATGCTGTCGACGTCCGGTCGCTCCTCGCGGTCGACCTTGATCGGGACGAAGTTCTCGTTCAGCGCCTCGGCGACCTCCTCGTCGGCGAAGCTCTCCTCTTCCATGACGTGACACCAGTGACACGCCGAGTAACCGATCGAGAGGAAGATCGGGACGTCGCGCTCGCGGGCGGCCTCGAGGGCCGCGTCGTCCCACGGCTGCCAGTTGACCGGGTTGTCCATGTGCTGGCGCAGGTAGGGACTCTCCTCCTCGTCGAGGCGATTGCGCTGCGTGGGCGCGTTCATGCGTGACCCTACGGCCGGCCGGGGTTAAAAGCCCGGCCGGGCGTATGCGGATGCTTCGAGTGGGCGCGTTCGTCGACGTTCGGTGGCTCCTCCGGGGCCCCGATCAGTAGCCGAGCCGCTCGAGGGTCGCCTCGAGCTCTCCCACGTACCGACCGCCGAAGCAGAGCACGTGGACGACCAGCGGGTAGAGTCGGTAGACGTAGCGACGGCGCTCGAAGAAGCCGTCCGCGATCCCGCGCCGCTCGTCGTACCGATCGAAGAAGGCCTCGCCGAAGGTGGCGGTCCAGTCGACGTACGCGAGTTCGATCTCCGGATTCGCGTAGTAGGTCGCCGGATCGAGAAACGCCCGCACCTCGCCGTCGCTCGAGAGCACGTTCGTCGTCCAGACGTCGCCGTGGATCAGCCCCGGCGCGTCGGGTTCTGCGAGTAGCTCCTGCGCGTCGTCCGCGAGGTCCGCGGCGACCGCCTCGAGTCGCCGGCCGAGTTCGTCGGGAAGCGCCCCGTCCTCGTTCGCCACTCTCGCGACGTGGCGAAGTCGGTGGTCGCGGTAGAACTCGACCCACGACTCGGTCCATGGATTGGGCTGCCGAACGGGGCCGGTGAGCGTGTCGCGCTCGAAGCCGAAGCCGCGGGCGCTGCGGTCGTGGAGCGCCGCGAGGTGGTCGGCGGCGTCGACCGCGACCGCGCCGTCGTGCGCGGTGTCGCCGTCGACGTACTCGAGGAGGAGCAGGTCGTCGCTCGCGTGATAGACCTCGGGCACCGGCAACGCGCTGCGGGCCGAGAGGTACCCGAGCATGTGCGCCTCAACCTCCAGCGGCGTCTCGCCGACTTTCGCGACGACGGCTCGGCCGTCCGCGAGGTCGGCCCGGACGACGGAACCGATCATGCCCCCCTCGAGTCGAGTGAGTGCGGTCGGGGCGGTTCCGACAGCGTCGGTGATTCGTCGCTCGAGGTCGGAACTGGCAGCGGAGTTGCAGTCGTCGGCGTCGAATCGATCTCTCATTCGCGGTTCACTCGAGCGTTGTTTCCGTTTCGAATCCGCGCTGGGCTCACTCGCGACGAACGTACTCGACGAACGAGAACCCGTCGTCCTCGTGGTCCTCTCGAGACACCTCTCGCCACACGTCCGGGTCCAGCGCCGGGAAGTACGTGTCCCCGTCGGGGTCGTCGTGGACTTCCGTGATGATCAGCCGGTCCGTCTCCGGCAGGAGCTGCTCGTAGACGGTCGCGCCGCCGGCGACGAAGATCCGATCGGTGTCGTGGCGCTCTCGGGTGGCGGTGGCCGCCTCGGTCAGTGCCTCCTCGAGATCGCTCGCGAGGACGACGTTCTCCGGCGTCTCGAGGTCACGCGACGTGAGGACGATCGACGTCCGACCGGGGAGGGGCTCCCCGAGTCCCGCGAGGACGCTCTCGTAGGTGACCCGGCCCATGATCATCGGGTGGCCGGTCGTCTCCGCTTTGAAGTGGGCCATGTCCTCGGGGATGTGCCACGGCATGTCTCCGTCCTTGCCGATGACGCCGTTCTCCGCGACGGCGGCGATGGCGACGAGTTCGGGCGTCACGGTCACTCGGCCACCGAGAACCGCAGTCCCTCGTGGGACTCGTACTCGCGCAGTTCGACGTCCTCGTGGGTCAGTTCGTCGATCGAGACGTCGGCCACCTCGAGGGTCGGCCGCTCGAGGGGCTCTCTCGAGCACTGTTCGAGCAGGTTCGGCACGTGGTCTTTCCGTTCGTCGCCCTCCGCTTCGGGCGGCGCTTCGGACTCGAGCCACTCGCGGACCGCGAGGTAGTCCTCGGGCTCGTCGACGTCGGCGAGTCGGGACTGGAGCTCCTCGAGGTTCTCGGCGTACCACTCGCCGCGCTCGCCGGTGCCGCAGTAGGCGTGGGCGTCGACGACGGTGTGGGCGAAGGTTCCGGGTTCGAAGTCGGTCTGCTGGGCGATTACCTTCGTCAGGAGGGCGTACGCGGCGACGTTGAACGGGATGCCCAGGGCGACGTCGCCCGAGCGCTGCGTGAGGTGGCAGTTGAGACGGTCGCCCTGCACGTTGAAGACGAACGAGTAGTGACACGGCGGGAGCGTCGAAACGGCGGCGTTGGCGGGGTGCCAGGCGTTGACCACGAGCCGCCGCGAGTTCGGCGAATCCGAGAGGGTGTCGATCACGTACTGCAGCTGGTCGAAGGTCAGCCGGCCGTCTTCCTCCTCGGTCACCCAGCGGTGGGCCTCCTCGGGCCAGGACTCGCCCTCGAGTCGACCCTCCTCGTCGGGAACCGGATATCGACGCCAGAAGCGGCCGTAGGCGGTGTCGAGGCGGCCCTCGTCGTCGGCCCACGCGTTCCAGATCTTGGTCTCCTCGCGGAGTGTGCGGATGTGCTCCTCGCCCGAGAGGTACCAGCAGAGTTCGTGGATCATGGAGTTCCACCGGTAGCCGTCCATCGCCTTGGTGGTCAAGAGCGGGTACCCTCGCTCGAGGTCGACCTCGTAGTGCTGGCTGAACGACGAAATCGTGTCGACGCCGGTCCGGTTGGGCTTGTACACGCCCTCCGTAAGAATGGCGTCGACGAGATCCAGATACTGTCGCATTACCGTCTGTCTTCGGTGAGCAATTGATAAACCCTTCTGATTCTTCAACCCGACGAGTCGGTATCTCGCCAGTAACTCACCTCGACTACTTTCGCTCCGGTGTCGGAATCCTCTTGGCACTTCCTCACCTCACCTCGTGCGATGAGTAACGGTGACGGCTCGAACCTGCTCGCCCTCCCGCCAGTCGTCGCCGAACGATCGATCCCCGCCCTCGAAGACGTCCGCGACTACTTCGATCCCGACGGCGTGTGGGTGATCGGCCCGAACAGAGAACCGAAAGCCGCGGCTCGAGCGCGTCAGGTGTTCGATCCGCCGGTCGTCCACCCACCGCTGGGCGACGCGGAACCGGTCCAGCGCCACGACCTCGGAACGCTCTCCGTCGTCACCGTCCAGCGAGGCGCGGTGCTCGAAGAGGCTGGCGAAACCCTCGCGACGGCGCGCGGGTGCGAAGACGGCACACCCACCGTGCTGGTCTGCGACGACGTCACCACGATCGTTCGACCCACCGCCCTCGAGACGACCCTCGAGTGCGCGTCGGAACTGGCGGCGCTCGCCGCGGACGCAGACCGGAAACGCCTGACCGTCCTCACCGGCGGCCTCCCCGCAACCTACGACCGGACATGGTCCCTCGAGCGAGAGAGCGGGGCGTGTCTCGGCGTTGGCTCTCCGCAACCGGATCCCGTCGGCGCCGACGCCGTCGTAATCCGCGTCCACGGCCTCGGCTCCGTCGACGGCTACGGCCCCGCTCGCTCGATCTCGAGTCTGGCCATCTCGAGGGATTGTGCGGCCGACGACCTGTCCGCCACCTCCGACGACCTCACCATCGACGTCGAGACCCTCGACGCCGACAAATTCGGACTCGAGGCCGTCACCGGCGTCGGACCGAAGACGGCCGAGCGACTCGAGAAACGGGGCATCACGACACGATCGGAGCTCCTCGAGACGCCCGTCGCGCAACTCTGTGACCTGCCGAACGTCGGCCCCACCGGCGCCGAGCGGATGCACGCCCACGCGGAGGTGCTCGAGACCGGCGAGCCGCGACGGCTCACCGACGAGGCGCTTCCGGGCGAGTCCCACCGGCCGCCGCTGTGTCTCGACATCGAGACCGACGGACTCTCGCCGACGATCGTCTGGCAGGTCGGCGTCTACGATCCGATCGACGACAGCTACCGCGCGTTCGTCGAACGCACCGATCCCGCCGATCCCGGACCGGTCATCGAGTCGTTCTGCGACTGGCTGCTCGGAACGCATCCCGACCGGGCGCTGTGTACCTGGAACGGCTGGCGGTTCGACTACCGCCACCTCGGGGCGTTCGTCAATCGCCACGCCCCCCACTACGCGGTCGAGTGGGAGACGATTCCGAAGTTCGACCTCTACGGGTGGGTCACCGACGGCAACGCGCTCCTGCCGGGCCGGACGAACAAACTCGAGGACGTCTCGAGCGCGCTCGGCTACGAGGGGAGCGAGACGGGACTCGACGGCGCGGCGACCGCCGCGGCCTACCAGCGATTTATGCGAACCGGCGCGGAACTCGAGTGGGATCGTCACGAAGCCTACTGCGAGGACGACTGCCGGGCGCTGTGGCACGTCTACGAGCGGGTGCGGGAGGCGCCGCGGGTTTCCGGCTCCGGCTCCGGCTCTGGGTCGAGGTCTGCCTCGACCTCGAGAGCCGGCTCCGGCGACCGCGACGAAACGGAGGGAACACGGACCTCGAGTGAGAGCGAACAGGTCGGGTTAGACAGTTTCTGAGGAGGACGAGTACGAGACATGAACCAGCACACGGATACGGACGCAAACGCGGACGCCACCAACATCCCGGTCACCGGCGAGGAACTCGTCGACACCTACCCGAGCTACCGCGAGGAAGCCGACGTCTCGCTCGTCGACCTCCCGGGCCGACCGGCCGAGACGGTCCCCGGCGAAACCGTCCTCCGACCTGACCTCGCGGGACCGTTAGAGCACGATCTTTACTCTCACCAGGCCGAGGCGCTCGAGGCCCTCGCGAACGACGAGAACGTCTGCGTCGCGACGAGCACCGCCTCCGGGAAGACGCTCGTGTACGGCCTCCAGATCGCGCGCAACTACCTCGCCGCACGGCGCAGGGGGGAGGAGTCGACGGCCTACGTCTGTTACCCCACGAAGGCGCTCTCGCGCGATCAGGAACGCGAACTGAACGACCTGTTCGACGACCTCGGGCTCGAGATCGACGTCGCGGTGTACGACGGCGACACCGAGCGCGGCGAACCCCGCAAGCGAATCCGCGAGGAAGCCGACGTCGTCATCTCGAACTTCGCGGGCGTCAACACCTACCTCCACGACCACGACCGCTGGGCGCGCTTCTTCGCGGCCTGCGACCTCCTCGTGATCGACGAGTCCCACACCTACACCGGCGTCCACGGCATGCACGTCGCCTGGATCGTCCGCCGCCTGAAGCGAGTCCTCGCGTACTACGGGAGCGACCCCCAGTTCGTCCTCACGAGCGCGACGATCGGGAATCCCGGCGCGCACTCGAGTGCGTTGATCGACGAACCGGTCACCGTCGTGGACGAGGACGGCTCGCCGCAGGGCCCGCGGGATCTCGTGCTCTGGAATCCGCCGATGCGGACGGGCGAGGAGGCGAACGGGGTAGACGCGATCTCGGACGACGCCACCGCCGCTTCAGCCTCCACCGGCAGAGCCAGCGATGACGACCCGCCGGAACGCCTCCCGGCGACCATCGAAGCGCCGCAGGTGTTCTCTCACCTCACCTATCACGACGCCCAGACGCTGCTGTTCACCCCCTCCCGGAAGCTCGCGGAGCTGTCGATCGAGCGCGCGGGCGAACACCGGCGGCGACGGGACCGCTACTACCTCACCCCCGACCGCGGTACCGCCCTCGAGCCCTACCACGCCGGCCACTCCCGAAAGAAGCGCCACGGCACCGAACACCACCTCAAAAACGGGCTGCTCGACGGGGTCGCCTCGACGAACGCCCTCGAGCTCGGGATCAACGTCGGCGCGATGGACGCCACCGTCCAGATGGGCTACCCCGGCCAGCGCCAGTCGTTCTGGCAGCAGATCGGCCGCGCGGGCCGCGGCGAGCGGCGGGCGCTCTCGGTGCTCGTCGCCGAGCACCGCACGTTAGACCAGTACGTCGTCTCCCACCCGGAGTTCCTCCTCGAGACGGACGTCGAGGACGCCGTCGTCGACGTGGACAACGACGCGGTGTTCGCCCAGCACGTCCGGTGTGCCGCGGACGAACTCGCACTCGACGAACGGGACGTCGGCGAGTTCGCCAAGCGCGAGCGCCTCGAGGGGGCCCTCGAGATGTGGCGCCGCGCCGGGCAGGTGCGCGGCCACCTCGAGACCGGCGTCTCCTACACGGGGTCGCCGCGGCCGCAGTCGTCGATCTCGCTGTACGCGACGGCGGGCCAGGAGTACGAGGTGCGCCTCGCGGAGGGCGTCGACGAGCGGTACGACCCGGAGATGGAGCCGCTCGCGAGGGAACGCGTCTTCCGGGACTTCCACGAGGGCGCAGTACGGTTGCACGCGGGCCAGCAGTACGAGGTCTGCGAGGTCGACCACGACGCGCCCCAGCCGTACGTCGCGGTCCGACCGACGAACGTCGACTACTACACCCAGACCCGAAGCGAGGTGACGATCCTCGACGCCGAGAGCGAGGAGTCGCGGGAGATCGACGACACCGGCTTCGACCTCCACTACGGCACGGGAACGGTCCTCGTCTACCACGGCACCTACGACAAGGTCGCCGTCCACGGCGGGAAACCGAAGGATCAGGCGATCCCCACGGACAACCCGCCGCTGCAGATGGAGACGCAGCTGTGCTGGCTCGAGGTTCCACAGGACGTCGAACGCCACCTCGTCGAGGAGTACCGCGAGTACAGCGTCCCCGAACTCGAGTCGGAGGCCGACCTCGGACCGATACCCCACATCGGCTACATGGGCGGGCTCCACGCGGCCGAGCACGCGATGATCGGCGTCGCGCCGCTCGAGCTCACCCTCGACAAGCGCGACCTCGGCGGGCTCTCGACGCTGACGATCGACTCGCACCTCGCGATGGACGCGCCGTCGGCTGCCGAGACTCCCGGCGACGACCGCGCCCCCCGCAGCATCGAAGCCGCCCGCGCTACCGTCCGTCAGCTGTCGAACGCCCTCGAGCGCGAGCCCGCCAGCGGCTGGTTCGTCTACGACGGCATCGAGGGCGGGTTGGGCTTCTCGCGGGCGATCTACGACGAGTTCGAGGCGCTCGCGAGACGGGCGCGCGAGCACGTCGCCGACTGCGACTGCGGCCGGATCGACGGCTGTCCAGCCTGCGTGATGGACGAGCAGTGTGGCAACGACAACGTGCCCCTGCACCGCGACGCGGCCGTGGACATCTTCGATCGGTTGTTGGGGGAGGGCGATTCGCTCGAGGCCGCTGATACGGCGGATTCCGAGAGGGAGCGACGGCCGACGCTGTTTTACTCGTGAGTGAACTCGAACCTGCCCTCGAACTCGAAGTCGCGATCGGAGAGAGAGTAGCCAGAACGGGGCCGATTCGTCGCAGCGTCGATCGTTCACGGACTGGCTACGAGTAGTCGGGTAACAGAGCGTCTACAAAACCGACGAACTCGAACTCGACTACGAGTACGCTGCGAACGATGGTCGCGGATCCACCGGCGACGCCCGACTAATCGTCCACATCGACCTCGAGACCCAGACGATCGTACTGATTGTCGGGAGCGTCGAGCGTCTCGAGCGCCTCGACGAGGAGGTCGCGCATGCGAGTTTTTTGCTCGTCGAAGTCCGCCTCGCCTGCGAGGTTCGTCTCCTGACGCGGATCGTCGTCGGTGTCGTAGAGGCGGACGTCCTCGTGCTGGGCGTAGGACTTGCCCGGGAAGCGCCAGACCGGCGACTCGGTGTGGGGAAGGAACGCCCCCGATTCCGCGTCCGTCTTCGGCTCGGTCGGGACGAACCACGCGTTGGGATTCATCATCGTCGTCGAGTGACAGTCCGTGGGAACGTCCGGATCGCAGGGCCGCATGTAGGTGTAGCGACCGTCCGTGACGTTTACCGATGAGCCCCAGTACCCGTAAAGCGCCCAGTCGCGGTGCTCCTCGGCAGCGACTCCGGTATCGCCTTCTAACAGCGGGAGGAGACTCCGACTGTGAGTGTTCTCCGGGACCGGGGCCTCGAGCGCCTCGAGGATCGTCGCGTAGAGGTCGACTGCGCTCGTGAGGGCGTCGACCCGCTCGCCGGTGTGGGGCGAGTCGGGGTGCCAGATCAGGAGCGGCGTGTTCGCAAGAATATCGTAGACAGCCATCTCGTTCTTCGCGATCCAGCCGTGTTCGCCCAGCATGAACCCGTGATCGGACGTGACGATCACCATCGTGTCCTCCCACGCGTCGAGTTCGTCGAGGCGGTCGAGAACCCGGCCGAACCACCGGTCGACCATCGTCACCTTGCCGGCGAACTGCGAGCGAACGAAGTCGAGTTCCCGCTCCGTGAGTTCGCTCTGTCCCCCATCGATCCGGCCGTAGTAAGGCCAGTTGGGTAGGTCCGGGTCGCGCGGATCCTCGTCGGTGTACATCGACGCGTACGGTTCGGGGACGTGGAACGGTTCATGAACGTCGAAGCTATCGACGTAGCAAAACCACTGCTCCCAGTCGTCGTTCTCCTCGAGCCACTCGGCCGTCCGGGAGAAAACTCTCGGCGCGAAGAAGTCTCCCTCGTCGTCCTCGTCGAAATCGTCGACGTTCCGGGCGTACTGCGATCGGTTCAGAAAGTGCACGGCGTCTGGGGAATCCGCTCCGAGATCTGTCGTCTGTTCGAGGAGACGCTCGTCGGGTCGACGAGGGGCGGTCTTCCAGGCGTCGTTCTCGTGCCCGCGGACGAACTCGAACCCGTTGTAGTCCTCGTAGTAGCCGTGAGCGCCGTGCTGGAAGTAGTGGTAGTGGTCGGTGACCAACTGGGTGAGGATACCGTTCTCGCGAGCGAGTTGCGGGAGCGTATCGTCGAACGGTTCGATCGGACCCCACGGTCGCCAGAGAAACTCCTGGACGCCCGCGTGCCACTCCCGGCGAGCCGGCATACACGGCAGGCTCCCCGCGTAGTTTCGCTCGAAGACCGCGGCTCGCTCGGCGAAGCGGTCGAGATTGTCCGTCTCCACGTCGTAGTCGACGGCCCACGGAGTCTCGCTGTGTGCCGAGAGGAAGTCCCGCCGCAGGCTATCGATCGAGAGCAGGAGAACGTTCACTGCTCTCCCCCTGTGATCGATCCATCCCGTTCGCGTTTCTCGAGTGACTCTTCGTGGTTACAGTCCGCGAGTGCGCCCTCGTGACTCTCGACGCGGTGAAAGTCCCCGTCAATCACGAGGAACGGCTCGAGATAACAGATCCCGCAGTGTTCGAGACAGGACGCTTCGGTCGCATCCGAGACGGACGTCAGCCGCTGTCGCGCATCGTCATCGACGTTGCTCAGACAGTACTCGATCATACTCGTGGTATCCTTGTATGTGACAATAAAACGCACAGGCCCCGGAACGACCTCGAGTGAGCCGACGACACGACCAGCGGATCGAACACCCAATACTCGCAAGTGTAGTCCCCCTCGAAACCGCCGTTCTGGACGGCTTCGCCACCAGTAAAATCGATCATTCGGACGCGAAGCGGCCGTCGAGAGCTACCGAGAGTCCCTAATCGCTCGCCAGATCGTCTCGTCGGTTAGCGGCATGTCCACGTGCCGAACCCCGAGATGCGCCAGCGCGTCCACGACCGCGTTGACCACCGTCGGCGGCGCCGCGATGGTGCCCGCTTCGCCGATCCCCTTCACGCCCAGCGGGTTCCGCGGGCTCGGCGTCACCGTCTGCCCAGTCTCGATCTCCGGGAGGTGGGAGGCCCGCGGGACGGCGTAGGAATCGAGCGAGTTCGTCAGGAGCGTCCCGTCGCCGTCGTAGCTCGCCCGCTCGGAGACCGCCTGTCCGATCCCCTGAGCGACCCCGCCGTGGACCTGCCCCTCGACGATCGTCGGCTCGAGTCGCTCGCCGCAGTCGTCGACCGCGACGTAGCGCTCGAGTTCCAGCTCGCCGGTCTCGGGGTCGATCGCGACGACGGCGACGTGCGTGCCGAAGGTGTACGCCGTCCCGTCGGGTTCGTAGAACGTCGTCTCCTCGAGGCCGGGATCCATGTCCTCGGGGACGCCCCAGCCGTAGGCCATCCCGGCGACGTCGGCGAAGGAGACGGTGTCGGCGGTGTCGTCGCCGGAACGACTCCCGCCCTCGTCCCCATCGCGCACGCTGAACTCGCCGTTCGCGTACGCGACCTCGTCCGGCTCCACCTCGAGTCGAGCCGCGGCGAACCGGCGGGCTTTCGCCAGCACCGCCTCGGCGCTCTCGACGACCGCGCTGCCGCCGGTGATGGTGCTCCGACTTCCGAACGTCCCGGTGCCGGTCGGGATGCTGTCGCTGTCGCCCTCCATCACGTCGATGTCGTCGGTCGGGATTTCGAGGACGTCCGCGACGAGGTGGGCGTAGGTCGTGCCGTGACCCTGCCCGTGGGAGTGAGTCCCCGCAGAGACCGTGACGCCGCCGTCGCGGTGGACTCGAACGACGCCGCTCTCGAAGCCGCCGCCGGTCGACTCGGTGTAGCAGGCGACGCCGACCCCGCGCAGCCGACCGTCCTCGCGCTCGCGACCGCGCGCCCGAAGGTCGTCGTAGTCGGCCAGCTCGAGGGCTTCCTCGAGCCCGCGCTCGTAGTCGCCGCTGTCGTAACTGGCGCCGACGGGCGTCTCGTAGGGGAACTGGTCGGGTTCGATCACGTTTCGCCGCCGGAGTTCGACGGGGTCGACCCCGAGTTCTCGCGCGGCGACGTCGACGAGCCGCTCGGTGACGTAGATCGCCTCCGGCCGGCCCGCCCCTCGGTAGGAGTGGACCGGCGCCGTGTTCGTGAAGATCGCGTGGGTCTCACAGTGGATCGCCGGAATGCGGTATTGACTCGAGAGCAGGCCGCCGTACCAGCCGGGCATCGACGCGCCGCCGTCGAGTCCGTAGCCGCCGACGTTCGCGTGGGTTTCGACGCGCAAGCCCCGGATGGTGCCGTCGTCGTCGATCGCCAGTTCGGCGGTCGTCCGATGGTCTCGCCCGTGGGCCCCCTCGAGGTAGTTCGCAGAGCGCGTGGCGGTCCACTTCACCGGACGCTCGAGGTCGCGGGCGCACCAGGCCGCCATCGCCTCGCCGGGGTGGTGGTGGCCCTTGTGGCCGAATCCGCCGCCGACGCTCGGGGAGATCACCCGAATCTGGCGCTCGGAGAGCCCGAGCGTGTGCGCGAGCTTCCGGCGATGGCCGTGGGGCGACTGGCTCGTCATCGTCACGGTAAAGCGGTCCTCGGCGGCGTCGTACTCGGCCAGCGCCGCCCGGGGCTCCAGCGCCGAGGAGATGAGTCGGTTGTTCTCCAGCTCGACGTCGACGACGTTCTCCGGGTCGGCGAACGCTTCCTCGGTCGCCTCGCGGTCGCCCTGGTCGGTCGTCGCGGCGACGTTGTCGGGTGCGCCGTCGAAGAGCGTCGGCGCGTCCTCCGCAGTGGCCGCGACCGAATCGACGACCGCCTCGAGCGGGTCGTACTCGACGCTGACTGCGTCGACGGCGTCGCGAGCCCGGTATCGATCCTCTGCGACGACGGCGGCGATCGGCTGGCCCTGATAGCGAACGCGGTCGCGGGCGAGCACCGGGTGAGCCGGCACCTCGCAGTCGAGCGAGCCGGTCGAGGTCGGGAGCACGCCGGGGCTCTCGGAGACCGCGATATCGTCCCACGTGTAGACGCCGAGGACGCCCTCGATCCCTGCTGCGGCGGTCGTATCGATCCCCCCGATCTCCGCGTGGCCGTACTCGCTGCGGACGAACGCGAGGTGGGTGGCGTTCGGGTCGCTCAGGTCGTCGGTGTACTCGGCGCGGCCGGTGAGCAGCGCCTCGTCTTCGCGACGGGTCGGACCGGCGGTTTCGCCGGCGTCCTCGTCGGCGCGTCGATCTGTCATGCTCGCACCTCCATCGCGGGCTCCAGACGAGTCGCGGTCTCGAGGGCGCCGTCGAGGTCGACGTGACCGCCGTAGAGTTCGATCGCGGAGACCGGCGTGTCCGCCAGCGCGTCGCAGATTTCGTCGATCGAGAACTCGCGGTACGTGTAACTCTGAACGCCGATATCGTGTGTCATTCGAGATCACCCGCCGTCCCGGTCCCGCCAGCACCGGCGGCTACCCGATCGACCGCCCGCTCGAGCGCCCGCTCCGCGTACGTCGAGAGGAGGTGGACGCGAAACTCGCCCGAGGCGTGGTCGTCCGATCGCGCATCTGCCGGCTCGATAGTCTCGCCGGCGCGTTCGGCGGCCGCCTCGATCGTCTTGCTCTCGACGCGTGCGCCGACGAGCGCGTCTTCGACGGCGGCGAGCCGAACGACGCGCTCGAGGACGCCGGTCGCCGCGACGCGAGCGTCCGTGATCGTCCCGTCGTCGGTCTCGAGGACGGCCGCGACGCCGACCATCGCGTACCCCGAGGCGGGGTGGGTCTTCTTGGCGTAGCCGCCGGCTTCGACGTGGGGGACGCGAACCTCCGTCACCAGTTCCCGTTCGCGAAGCGCCGGCTCAGATCCGTCGGCCCCGAGGAACGCCGCGGCGTCGATCGCTCGCTCGCCGTCGGGACCTCGCACACGAACCGTCGCGTCGGCGGCGAGGGTCGCGGCCGGCAGATCGGCCCCCGGCTCGGCCGCCGTAAGGTTGCCGCCGATGGTGCCCCGGTTGCGGATCTGCAGATCCGCGAGGACGCTCGTCGCGTCGGTGAGCACCGGTGCGTGCCGCTGGAGGCGGTCGGACTCGAGGATGTCCGCGTACGTGGTGAGCGCGCCGATCGCCGTTTCGTCGGCGCCGGAGTCGGCACCAGACTCGACGTCGGCACCGCTCCCGATCCCCCGGAGCGCGTCTATCTCACCGATATCCACGAGCGCTCTCGGACTCGCTCGTCCGTTCTTCAGGTCCGGAAGCAGACTGTGGCCGCCGGCGAGGATGCGCGGGTCGTCCGCGGCGTGACGCTCGAGTAACTCGAGCGCGTCGTCGATACTCGAGGCGCGGTGGTAGTCGAACTGGGGCGGGAACATCTCGTCTCAGTCCTCCCCCGGCGTCGGGTAGTCGGTTCGAAGGTCGACGTCGTCGCCGGATGCGCTTTCACCCTCACTCTCCGCCGGCGCCAGCGCCGCAGCGGCCGACTCGACGGCGTCGACGACGTTCTGGTAGCCGGTACACCGACAGATGTTCCCCTTGAGCGCCTTCCGGATTTCCTCGCGAGAGGGGTCGGGATTGGACTCGAGCAAGTGTTTCGTCGTCGTCACCATCCCGGGTGTGCAGTAGCCACACTGGAGGCCGTGTTCGGCGCTGAACTGTTCCTGTATGGGGTGGAGTTCGCCGTCCTCGTCGGCGAATCCCTCGACCGTCTGCACGGACGCGCCGTCGGTCTGCACGGCAAGCACCGTACAGGACTTGACGGCGTCGCCGTCGAGTTCGACCGTACACGCCCCGCACTTGCTGCTCTCGCAGCCGACCTTCGGGCCGGTGTAGCCCAGTTCGTCGCGCAGCGCGTGGACGAGCAACGTCCGCGAGTCGACGGTCAGTTCCACCTCCGTCTCGTTTACCGTGAGTTCGATGTCGTGTGTTGCCATAGTTCGTTGATGATTCGGGTCGACCGTCGTCCCCTCGAGCGACGAATTCTCGACCCCGTTCGTCTCGTGCTGGCACACAGCACGAACCTACATTACAGTTTGGTAGGGGCACGGAACGGCCGGGATCGGAACTCGCGGTGTCGAGTCGAGCCTGCGGTCGGACAGACTACGAGCGGCCCTCGTCGTCGGTCGCGTCGATCCGCTCGTGGATCGGGCCGTCGCGGGCCGACAGATGGCCCGGGTCGCGACCGTTCGCGACCGCCAGCACCTCCGCGACGATACTGTGGGCGATGCCGTAGGGCGAGCCGCTACCGAGGTCGAGCCCGATCGGCGTGTAGAGGCGCTCGAGTTCGGACGCCGCGAACTGCCGGCCCTCCCGCTCGAACGCCGCTCGCATCTCCTCGAATCGCTCGCGTGGCCCCAGCAACCCGACGTACGGTGCGGGCGAGCGGAGGAGCTCGTCGACCGCCAGCCGGTCGTCCACGAAGTTGTGTGTCATGACGACCGCGTGCGTTCGGTCGTCGAGTTCGAGCGCGTCGCGAAGTCGCGCGGGTGAGGTCGTCACCGTCCGGTCGGCGTCGGGGAACCGTTCGTCGAGGTCGACGGCACCTCGAAAGCCGACCACCGTGACGCGGAACTCGGCGGCCGCCAACTCGACGACCGGAGCCACGTCGTGGCCGGTTCCACAGACCACGAGTTCGGGCGGGGCGGCGAGGCCGTCGACGAACACCTCGAGTTGACGGCCGCTCTCGAGGGTTCGCTCGAGTCGCGTTCCCCGTCCTCGGTCGACGAGGTCCCGTGCGGGCCGTTCGAGCGCATCGGTCGGCCAGTCCGCCGGGTCGCCGTCGAGAACGTCGAACCGCCCGTTTCTCTCGCCGGCGTCGGGGTAATAGGAGGCACGATCGCCGCGCTCGAGCGGGCCGTCGTCGGCGAGCACGGTGCAAACCGCTACGTCGCGACCCTCGTCGAACGCCGTCACCGCGGGTCGAAGGCTCTCCGCGAGCGGTTCTAGCAGAATCTCGAGGCGGCCGTTACAGCCGACGCCGAGCCCCCAGACGCCCGACGCCGACTCCTCGCCCTCCCGCAGGTCGTAGCTCACGAGTCGCGGTCGCCCCGTCTCGCGGACCGTCGCCGCGGCCGTCCGGAGTTCGTCCTCGAGACAGCCGGCGGTGATGGCCCCGATCCCCTCGCCGTCGGCGTCGAACAGGAGCTTCGCTCCGGGACGGCGGTAGGCGTTGCCCTCGACGTCGACGAGCGTCGCGAGGACGGCCGTCGCGCCCTCGTTCTCCTGCCGGGACTCGCCCTCGAGTCGCTCTCGGACGCGCTCGAGCAGTTCGGGTTCCGGCACGGTCCACGTGTTGTCTGTCATCTCTGTTTGTGTGACTTCGGCGACGGTTGGAGCGGATCGACTCGCCGATTGCGGGTCGACGGTCGTCGATCGCAGTACCGTTTCAGACGCGCTTCGCTCGCCGTCGTTAAGAACGTCCGGGCTCAGGAAGAGCGGGCCCGGTTTCGGATCAGGGGCTGCCAGCATCGGCGAGTGGTCGAAACGAAGCGGTCGAGTCCGACGAGCCGAAACAGTGCACGAACGTGCCTATCTTCGGATCGAGAAAGGGTAACGTTTACACTACCGTGCGTACCGGTTTCGACTATGCGAGAGATCGTGCTGCTGATCGGCGGCGGCGGGCGAGAACACGCTATCGCTCGCGCGCTCGCTGACAGCGAGGCCGACCTGTACGCCTGCGCGGGCAACCGCAACCCCGGTATCGCCGAACTCGCGACCGAGTTCGAGACCCTCGAGACGACCGACCCCGAGGCCGTCGTCGGCTACGCCGAGGACGTCGACGCGACCATCGCCGTCGTCGGCCCCGAAGCGCCCCTCGCCGAGGGCGTCGTCGACGCCCTCGAGACCGCCGGCGTCTACGCGTTCGGACCGCGCCAGGCCGAGGCCCGTATCGAGACGGACAAGGCCTTCCAACGGCGGTTCATGACCGAACACGACATTCCGGGCTGTCCGGACTACGAGACCTTCGACGATCCCGAGGCCGCCTGCGAGTACATCGACGAGTACGACGGCGACCTCGTGATCAAGCCCGCCGGACTCACGGGCGGCAAGGGCGTCAAGGTCATCGGCGACCAGGTCACGCCCGAGGAGGGCAAGGAGTACATCCGCGAGTCGGCGTACGACCGGATCGTCCTCGAGGAGCGCCTGATCGGCGAGGAGATCACGGTGCAGGCGGTCGTCGCCAACGGCTCCGTCGAAACCGCACCGGCCGTCCAGGACCACAAACGCGCCTACGAGGGCGACGAAGGACCCAACACCGGCGGCATGGGATCCTACAGCGACGCGGCCCGAGAACTGCCGTTCATGACCGCCGACGACTACGAGGAGGCCGTCTCGATCATCGAGGCCACGGTGGACGCCCTCGAGGGGTACAAGGGGATCCTCTACGGGCAGTTCATGTTGACTGCGGAGGGACCGAAGGTCGTCGAGTTCAACGCCCGCTTCGGCGACCCCGAGGCGATGAACACCCTGCCGGTCCTCGAGACGGACTTCCTCGACGTCCTCGTCGCGGCCCGCAACGGCGAGTCCGTGCCGGAACTCGAGTTCGCCGAGCAGGCAACGGTCTGCAAGTACGCCGTCCCGAAGGGGTATCCCACGGACCCCGAGGCAGGTGCGAAGGTGCGAGTGGACGAGGAGAGCGTGGCGCGCACCGTGGGCGCCACGGAAGACTCGAGCGAGCAGGGCTCGCGAGAGAGCGCCGGGGACGCACTGCTCTACTACGCCAGCGTGGACGCACGCAAGGACGGCATCTACACGACCACGTCGCGATCGTTCGCCGTCGTCGGGGTCGCCGACTCGATCGCCGACGCCGAGGAGATCGCCGAGGACGCGCTGGCCGTCGCGGGCGAGGAGGGCCTGCACATGCGCCACGACATCGGCAAAGCGGACCTCGTCCAGCGGCGGATCGATCACATGGACGAACTCCGAAGCGACTGAACACGTCGTACTCGTCCGTATCGGCCGGACGGAGGGGTGATTCGAGTTTCGCGGGGGACGGGTAAGCGTTCCATTACAATGGCTCTCTCCCAGAATAGTGAGTGCAATGCCAGCACCGTACACGCAGGTCGTCTCGACCGCGTCGAACGAGACGATCCGACCGTCCGCGAGTGTAGGAACCGCTAGACCTTTGCTCGCGGCGAGAGCATCTCTCGAGCAGTGACCGACTCCGATCCCGACCTCGGCTCCGACCCCGACGACACCCCACCGTCGCACTCGAGACACGACCGGGTGCGCCGTCACGCGACCCCCGGCCCGGCGAACTCGCTGGCCCACTGGCCGAGCGCCCGCCACCCGGTTCGCGTCGCGATCAACTACGTCGCGGTGTGGCTGATCCGCATCTCGCCGAGTCTCCGGCTCAAACGCTGGCTCCTCCGCCGGCTCGGCGCGACGGTCGGCCCGGGCGTCTCGTGGGGACTCGAGGCCACGCCGGACGTCTTCTGGCCGGATCTGATCACCGTCGGTGAGGGGGCGATCGTCGGCTACGACGCGACGCTGCTGTGTCACGAGTTCCTGCAGGACGAGTACCGCACCGGCGAGGTCGTCGTCGGCGAGCGGGCGATGATCGGCGCGGGTGCGATCGTACTGCCCGGCGTCGAAATCGGCGCAGAAGCCAGCGTCGCCGCGAATTCGCTCGTCACGCGGGACGTGGCTCCCGGCGAGACCGTCGCGGGAGTCCCGGCGGAACCGATGGGCTCGCGGACCGACGAAACGGCGGAGTGACGACGCCGCCGAGTTCGTCACGGTCGAGGCCGCGTTCGATCGGCCGGCCACCGGAGACGCTACACCCAGCCCTCGAGAATCGAAACCCCGGTCACCGAGACGACCGTGATGACGACGGTCCACAGCGCGATACTCAGCGTCATCCAACCGAGCGTCGCTCGCTTCCGAGCGCCGAGTCCCATCGCGAGGACCGCGGCGAGGTGGACGCCGGTCAGGATCGGGGCCGCGAGCGCGAGTCCGGGGAGCCCGTAGGACCGCCAGATGCGTTTCGCTCGAGCGCTGCGAGCCGACCGCTCGTCGTCGTCGTCTCGGCGGCGCGCCAGCCATGTAGAAATTCGATCGAAGAGCGTGACGATGAGGTAGATCGGTACCACGTTCCCGGCGAACGCGACGACGGCGACGGCGACCGGATCGAGATCGAGCGCGACGCCGATCGGGATCACGATCAGAATCTCGAGCCACGGAGTCGCTGCGAGGACGAACACCAAGAGGTACTGCCAGGGGCCGCTCGCGGCGGCGAGCCACTCGCGAGCGTGATTCTCGAATCCCGCGAGTACCAGCGGATGGAGTGTACCACACTCGAGGAGGGAACAGGTCGTAGACATAGAACGGAGAGTCAGGGCGCCATCGTGTCGTGTTATGTCGTCTCGAGTCTGGGTTGGTAGTCGCTATCGTATCGCGACCGAACGAGGTCGGCTACAGCGACGACCAGGACTTGCGCGCGCGGTTCCAGGACGTGATGTCGGCGAGCCAGCGTGCGGCGATCATCTTCTTCAGGTTCTTCGCCGGGAAACCGCCGAAGGTGTCGACGGGGAGTGAGATGCCGAACGCCGGTTTGACTTCGTGGGCGACGGCCTCCTCACCGACGGAGATGACGGTCCCCTTGTCCTCGAACTCCCAGGTCTTCAGCGGACGGTTTTCGATCGCGCGGGCGATGTTCTCGCCGGCGACCTCTGCGGCCTGCCAGGCGGCCTGCGCCGTCGGCGGCGCGGGCATGTCGCCCTGGTCGATGATCGCCGAGTCGCCGATGGCGAACACGCGCTCGTCGGAGGTCTGGAAGTTCGCCTCCGTGTTCAGACGGTTGTGCTCGTTCTCGAGGTCGGTCCCGTCGAAGGCCTCGCGCCCGGTGATGCCGCCGGTCCAGACGAAGACGTCGTACTCGAGGGGGTCGCCCTCGTCGAAGTTGATGACGCCGTCCTCGGCTTCCGTGATCGGGTCGTCGGTGTGGATCTGGACGCCCGCTTCTTCGAGCAGGTCGCGAAGCGCCTGCTGGATTTCGGGGTCGTTACCCGGGAAGATTTCGTCGAGCGCCTCGACGAGGTGGATGTCGATCGGCGCGCGGTGTTCGTCGCGGAATTCGGCGATTTCGCCGGCGGTCTGGATACCCGAGAGTCCAGCGCCGCCGATGACGACCTGCGCCGGCTCGCCGCGGGTGGCTTCCTGGCTGGCGGTCTTGACCTGATCGTGGATCTCGAGGGCGTCGTCGAGGCTCTTCAGCGTGAGCGAGTGCTCTGCGAGTCCGGGAATGCCGTAGTAGGCGGTCGAACTGCCGAGGCCGACCAGTACGTAGTCGTACTCGACGTCGTCTCCGTCCTCGAGTTCGACGACCCGATCGTCGGTGTCGAGGCCCGTAACGCGGTCCTGAACGAATCGGGTGCTGGGATCGGTGATTTCGTGAACGGGGACAGTGATGTCAGATCGAACGTCCGGGTCACGAACGACACGGTGTGCTTCGTGTAAAACGAGGTGATAGTCCGTCTCCGAGATCCAGGTGATTCGTGCATCATCGTCGAGCTCCGACTGGAGCTTTGCGACCGTTCCGGTGCCGGCGTATCCGGCACCGAGAACGACGACGTTCTCAGTCATACTGAACAGTCAGAAACACTCCGATACAAAGGTGTTGGAAGCGATATCGGAATGTTGGTTGTTACCACGAGTCAAAATGTGTCGTTTCGTCGAACGAACCGGACGATCTTTCCGGATGTGGTATCGAATTATAAAATTCGCTTCCCGAACGCACTCGCGGTCAACTCCGTCGCGAGCGTCGCAGTTTCGTTGTGTTCGTCCAGAATCGGATTCACCTCGACGACGTCCATCGAGCGTACAATTGCGCCGTCTTCGGCCTCGTCGCGAACCGAGACCGTCTCGAGTGCGGAGTGGGCCTCCCGGTAGGTGACGCCGCCGCGGACCGGGGTCCCGACGCCGGGTGCGGTCTTGGGATCGAGCCAGTCGAGGTCGAGGCTGACGTGGACGCCGTCGGTCCCGTCGGTCGCGACCGCGAGGGCGTCCTCGACGACGTCCGTAATGCCTCGCTCGTCGATATCGGACATCGTGAACGCGGTCATCTCGCTGTCGCGAATCGCGTCCCGCTCGCGCTCGTCGATACTCCGCAGGCCGACGTAGGCGACGGATTCTTCGCGGACGCGAGGTGCGTTGGCCCACGGTAACTCGCCGAAGAGGCCGTGCCCGAGCACCGCCGCGAGGGGCATCCCGTGGACGTTTCCACTGGGTGAGGTCTCGGGGGTGTTGATGTCCGCGTGAGCGTCGAACCAGATCACGCCGAGATCGGCGTCGCGAGCCGATCCGCCCATCGTCCCGATCGCGATCGAGTGATCGCCGCCCAGCACCAGCGGCGTCGTTCCCTCCGCGAGCGTCTCCGCGACCTGGTCTGCCAGCCGCGAACAGACGTCCTCGACCTCGAGCAGGAACTTCGCCTCACCACGACGCGGCGGATTGGCGTCGGGGTCGCGTTCCTCCGCGCGCGGAACGAGAAGATCACCCGAGTCGAGACACGTCACGCCGGCGTCCTCGAGTTCGTCGCCCAGTCCGGCGTACCTGATCGCCGACGGACCCATGTCGACGCCACGCCGGTTCGCCCCGAAGTCCATCGGCGCACCGATGAGTCGAACGGTTCGGTCCATACACCTCCTACGGGGGACACCGGTTTAGGTGATAGGACCGATTACGGACGACGACGGAAGATTTAGAAATAGACGGCCCGAAACTTCGAACGATGATGCTCAGCGACGTGATGGAAGACTACCTCAAGGTCATCTATCAACTCCAGCGCGACCGCGAGGGCCGCATCAAAACCTCGGAGATCGCCGAGGAACTCGACGTCACGTCGCCGACGGTCACCAGTATGATCGAGAAACTCGAGGACCGAGGACTGGTCGACCGAGAGAAGTACCGCGGAGTCGTCTTGACCGACGAAGGAGAGACCGTCGCGATCGAGGTCGTCCGCCACCACCGATTGCTCGAAGCCTACCTCACCGAACACCTAGACTACGACTGGGCGGAGGTCCACGACGAGGCTGACCGCCTCGAGCACCACATCAGCGAGAACTTCGAAGCGCGCGTGGCGGCCGCACTCGGCGACCCGGACGTCGATCCCCACGGCTCGCCGATCCCCGGCGCCGATCTCGAACCGCCCGCGGCACCGACCGGCAAATCCATCACGGAATTCGACGAGGGGACGACGGTCGTCGTCGAGGAGGTCGCAGACCACGACCCCGAGGTCCTCTCGTATCTCGCCGACCACGGCGTCGAACCCGGCGTGGAACTCGAGATACTCGAGGTCGCTCCGTTCGGAATGGTAACCGCGCGCGCCACCCACCTCGACGACGCCGTCTCGTTGCCACAGGACGTCGCCAGATACGTCCGCGTCGCCGTGCCTACAGAAATAGAACACTGACCGAGACGTACAACGACGCGTTCCCGATTCGACACTGCCACGCCCGTCCACGGCCCCTCGTATTCGTGTCTAGCGGTCGCATCGAGAAAGAGAACCGTCGTTCGGTCGGTCGTCAAAACCGAACTAGGAGAGCGACTATCGACTGACGACCGAAAAGAAACGCTTACCACGACGACGACAAATGATCAAATCGAAGGACATCGTCGGCTAACCCTCGCATTTAAGGAAATCTACTACGAAGGATTCCCCATGTCATCAATCGAACTCACACCTAGTCAGAAGAAGATATTGCGTGCACTCACGAACCTGCACAAAGAAACCGAAGACGCGATCAAAGGCGAAGACATCGCCGAACAGGTCGACCGCAATCCCGGTACCATCCGCAACCAGATGCAGAGTCTCAAAGCCCTCCAGCTCGTCGAGGGCGTTCCCGGCCCCAAAGGCGGCTACAAGCCGACCGCAGCCGCCTACGAGGCACTCGAGATCCAGCAGATGGACGAGCCAGCCTCGGTCCCGATCAAACACGAAGGCGAAGAAGTGACCGACATCATCGTCGAAGAGATCGACCTCTCGAGTGTCCACCACCCCGAACTCTGTCGGGCGGAGGTCCACGCTCAGGGTTCGATCGGCGACATTCACGAGGGCGACTCGGTGACCGTCGGCCCGACGCCACTGTCGAAACTCCGAATCGACGGCACGCTCGACGGGAAAGACGACACGAACAACATCCTCATCCTCCAGATCGACGAGATGGTCGCGCCCGCGGAAGAACCCGAACACTGAGACGTCGCGGTCGGGGGACTCGCTGTCTCGCGTCTACACACTTACCGAGACTATCACTCCCGCTTCCAATCTTGCTTCCATTTTCACTCACACTCACACTCACACTCTCGCCATAAGACTCTCCGCTCGATCTCGGTAACTGCCGCCACCGTACTCGCTCACGATTGCCACGTTCGCTTCTCGAGTCGAGCGTTCGCTCCCGTACTGTGGTAAAAACACCGTCTCAGCGCGGACTTCGATTCGTTCTTCCTCCAACCGACCCGACCGACAGTGCACGACTCGAGCGGTGAACGTCCGTTTCGTTACTCGTCGACTGCCTCGCTTTCGCCAGTCTCACTTGCGGTTCGGGGTTCGGTTTTGTCTCCATCTCCGATTTCGGCCTCGACCTCGACCTCGCGGTCACCCTCCGACCCCAGCGACGACCCCGGAATCACGTCGACGCTCGCGACCGCATCGTCGGCAACGACGTCCATAACCGTTACACCCATCGTGTTGCGCCCCACAGTCGAGATCTCGCCCGCTCGAGTGCGCATGATCTGGCCGTCCTCGCTCATGATGACGAGGTGGTCGTCCTCGGTGACGGCCTTGACCGCCGTCACCGGTCCGTTCCGGTCGTTGGTCTTGATGTCGATCAACCCTTTGCCGTACCGCGACTGGGTGCGGTACTCCGAGAGTAGCGTCCGCTTCCCGTAGCCGTTTCGCGTCACCGTCAACAGTGCGCTCTCGTCGCCTTCGTCGGTCGCGACCAACCCGGCGACCGCGTCATCGTCCTCGAGTTTGATTCCGCCGACGCCGCGAGCGTTGCGCCCCATCGATCGGACTTCGTCCTCGTCGAACCGGATCGTCATTCCGCCTTCGGTGGCGACGACGATGTCTTTCGTCCCGTCGGTGACCTCGACGTCGACGAGTTCGTCACCCTCCTCCAAACTGGCGGCGATGATCCCGGTCGAGAGGATATTGTCGAACTCCTCGCCGGCGGTGCGCTTGACGTAGCCGTCGCGGGTGGCCATCGTCACGTACTCCTCGTCCTCAAAGGCGTCGGTGTCGACGATGGCCGTGATGTTCTCGCCCGGATCGAGGTCGAGGATGTTGACCGCGGACTTGCCGCGAGCCGTGCGGCTCATCTCCGGGATCTCGTAGGTCTTGAGCCGGTATACCTGCCCGTGGTTCGTAAAGCAAAGCAGGTAATCGTGGGTGTTCGCCCGGAACACCGTTGCGACACGATCGTCCTCCTTGACGTCGGCGCCGATGATCCCCTTGCCGCCGCGACGCTGGGGATCGAACGAGTCGATCGGCATCCGCTTGACGTAGTCGTCTTCGGTCATGACGACGAAGACGTCCTCCTCCGGAATGAGGTCCTCGTGGGTGACCGTCCCGTGGTCCTCGACGATCGAGGTCCGACGGTCGTCGGCGTACTCGTCTTTGATCTCCCGGAGTTCGTCGGTGATGACCTCGAGCAAGCGCTCTTCGCTCCCCAGAATCTCTTCGAGGAACTCGATCTCGGCCTGGACCTCCTCGTATTCCGCCTCGATCTCGGCGGACTCCATGGAGGTGAGACTGCCCAGTTGCATCCGGACGATGTGGTCGGCCTGACGCTCGGAGAAGTCGAACTCCTCGCGAAGGCCGGTCTTCGCCGCCGAGCGGTCCTCGGAGTTGCGGATGAGTTCGACGACGTCCTCGACGTTCTCGAGGGCCCTGAGCCGCCCCTCCAAGATGTGAGCCCGTTCTTCGGCCTCGTTCAGGTCGTACTCGCTGCGTCGGCGAACGACCTCGCGGCGGTGGGAAACGTACTCCTCTAGGGTTTCCTTGAGCGAGAGCACCTGCGGCTGGCCGTCGACCAGCGCGAGGTTGATGACGCCGAACGTGCGTTCGAGGTGGTTCTCGAGCAATCGGTTCTTGACGACCTCCGTGTTGGCGCCGCGTTTGAGTTCGACGACGACGCGGACACCGTCACGGTCGGACTCGTCGCGCAGGTCGGAGATGCCCTCGATCTCGCCGTCGTTGACGTCCTCGGCGATGCGCTCGACCATGCGAGCCTTGTTCGCCTGGTAGGGGAGTTCGGTGATGACGATGCGCTCGCGGTCGGTCTTCCACTCCTCGACCTCGAACTCCGCGCGGACGCGGAGCCGTCCGCGACCGGTCGCGTACGCCGAGTAGATGGCGTCGCGGCCGACGATGTTCGCTCCGGTCGGGAAATCGGGGCCCTTGACGTGTTCCATCAGACCCTCGACGGTGATCTCGGGATCCTCGATGAGCGCGATCGTCGCGTCGATCACTTCACCCAGATTATGCGGCGGGATGTTCGTCGACATCCCGACCGCGATCCCCGAGGAGCCGTTGACGAGCAGGTTCGGGAACGCCGCCGGCAGGACGTCGGGTTCCTGGAGGCGATCGTCGTAGTTCGACGAGAAGTCGACCGTGTCCTTCTCGAGGTCGGCGAGGAGTTCCTCGGCGATCGAATCCATCCGGGCCTCCGTGTATCGCATGGCCGCGGCCGGATCGCCGTCCATCGAGCCGAAGTTCCCCTGGCTGTCGACCAGCGGATACCGCATCGCGAAGTCCTGTGCCATCCGCACGAGCGCGTCGTAGATGGCGGTGTCCCCGTGCGGGTGGTAGTCACCCATCGTCTCGCCGACGATCGAGGAACACTTTCGGTGGCTCGTGTTCGACGTGATCCCCATTTCGTGCATCGCGTAGAGGATGCGCCGGTGGACCGGCTTCAGGCCGTCCCGGACGTCCGGCAGGGCCCGTCCCGCGATGACGCTCATCGCGTAGTCGATGTACGACTGTTCCATCTCGTCTTCGATGCGGACGGGTTCGACCGCCTGCGCATCTATATCGGTTGGATCGGGAACTTCTGAACTCATGTGCTCACCTCGAGGTCGGGGTCGATTCCGAGGTCGCGGCTACCGTTCGCGGCGACTCGTCGGACTCGTCGATCGCGTGGCTGTGTGTTGGTCATGTCTCTCTCTCTCTCAGATGTCGACCCACTCCGCCTCCGGAGCGTGATCCTTGATGAACTGCTTTCGCGGCTCGACGGCGTCTCCCATCAGCACGGAGAACATCTTGTCCGCCGCCGCGGCGTCCTCGATCGTGATCTGCTTGAGGATGCGATTGTCGGGATCCATCGTCGTGTCCCAGAGTTGCTGGGGGTTCATCTCCCCCAGCCCCTTGAACCGCTGGATCTGCGACGGGTTCCCGTCGCACTTCTCGGCGACGATCTCGTCGCGTTCGGCCTTTGTCATCGCGTCGTAGGTGTTTCCGCGATACCGGATCCGGTACAGCGGCGGCTGGGTCGCGTAGACGTACCCACCCTCGAGTAGCGGGCGCATGTGCCGGTAGAAGAACGTCAGGAGCAGCGTACGAATGTGTGCCCCGTCGACGTCGGCGTCGGTCGCCATGATGATCTTCTTGTAGCGGACGTCCTCGATGTCGAACTCGTCGCCGATCCCAGCGCCGATCGCCGTGATGATGTTTCGAATCTGATCGTTCTCGAGGATCCGATCCAGTCGGTGTTTCTCGACGTTGAGGACCTTCCCACGAATGGGGAGGATGGCCTGAAACTCCGGGTTCCGGGCCTGCTTTGCGCTGCCACCGGCGGAGTCACCCTCCGCGATGAACAGTTCCGCGTCGTCGGGGTCTTTAGTCTGGCAGTCCGCGAGCTTTCCCGGTAAGGACGTCGAGTCGAGCGCGGACTTGCGTCGCGTCAATTCCTCCGCCTTCTTGGCCGCCTTGCGCGCCTTGGCGGCCTCGACGGCTTTCATCACGATGGCTTGGGCCGTGTCGGGGTGTTCCTCGAAGTAGGTTCCGAGCCCGTCGTGCATCGACCCCTCGACGATACCTCGAACCTCGCTGTTACCGAGTTTCGTCTTGGTCTGGCCTTCGAACTGGGGGTCGGGGTGTTTGATCGAGATGACCGCGGTGAGCCCCTCGCGGATGTCCTCGCCTTTGAGGTTCTCCTCGATGTCCGAGAGGAGGTCGTTCTCGTTGGCGTAATCGTTGACCACGCGGGTGAGCGCGGTCTTGAACCCCGTCAAATGGGTCCCGCCCTCGCGGGTGTTGATGTTGTTCGCGAAAGCGTGGATCGAACCCTGCAGTTCCTGGGTGGCCTGCATCGCGACTTCGACCTGGATGTTCTCTTCCTCACCCTCGAAGTAGATGATCTCCTCGTGCATCGCCGAGCGCGTCTCGTTTAAGTACTCGACGAACTCGCGGATGCCGCCCTGATACTCGTAGGTCTCCTCGCTCCCCTCCTCGCGCTCGTCGCGGAGGGTGATCCGGACGCCCGAGTTGAGGAAGGCCAGTTCACGCAGACGATTCGAGAGCGTCGAGAACGAGAACTCGTCGGTCTCGAAGATGTCCGCGTCCGGCCAGAACGTGATCTGCGTGCCGGTATCCTCGCCGTTCTCGAGGTCGCGAACCCGCTCCATATCGCCCTGGGGTTCGCCGGCCTCGAAGGCGTGGTGGAAGACGCCACCGTCGCGTTTGACCTCGACCTCGAGGCGACCGGAGAGAGCGTTGACGACCGAGACGCCGACGCCGTGGAGGCCACCGGAGACCTGGTAGGACTTGTTGTCGAACTTCCCGCCGGCGTGGAGAACCGTCAGAATGACCTCGAGGGCGGGGCGATCGTACTCTTCGTGGGTGTCGACGGGGATGCCGCGGCCGTCGTCGGCGACGGACACCGCACCGTCGTCGTGGATGGTGACGGTGATGTCGTCGCAGTGGCCGGCGAGTGCCTCGTCGATCGAGTTGTCCACCACTTCGTAGACGAGATGGTGGAGCCCTCGAGAATCCGTAGAACCGATGTACATCGCCGGACGCTTTCGAACGGCTTCCAGGCCCTCTAGGACCTGAATTTGTCCGGCGCCGTACTCGCTTTCCTGTGACATGAGAAACCTGCTTTCGGGTAGCAGTTGGTGACTAATAAAACTCACGTACGCGCGCGAGCGCGAGTGATCGATAACTGACACGAGCTGGTTGCACGGCCGACACGAGCCGACCGCGACGAACTCGTTTCGTCTCTCCTCACCTCTCGAGCGAACCCCCAAATACGCATCGACAGCGATTCCGACCTCGGTGGTCGAACTACCGGTCACGCCTCGCATTCACTTTCACTCCGGTAACACACACCTTTTAGCCTCCCCACTAGTACAGGAAGACGATGACCGCGTTCCAGTCGACACTCGGCGACGAAGCGGGGATCGCCGAAGAGCTCGCTGAAAACCAGCGGGCGATCTCCATCGCCGAGTTCTTCGAGAAGAACAAGCACATGCTCGGCTTCGACAGCGGTGCTCGAGGTCTAGTCACGGCCGTCAAAGAAGCCGTCGACAACGCCTTAGACGCCGCCGAAGAGTCGGGAATCCTCCCGGATATCTACGTCGAAATCGAGGAGTCGGGCGACTACTACAAACTGATCGTCGAGGACAACGGCCCGGGACTGACCAAAGAATCGCTTCCGAAAGTCTTCGGGAAACTGCTGTACGGCTCGCGCTTTCACAAACGCGAACAGAGCCGCGGCCAGCAGGGGATCGGGATCTCGGCCGCCGTCCTCTACTCCCAGCTCACCAGCGGGAAACCCGCCAAGATCACCAGTCGAACCCAGGGTTCGAGCGAGGCTCAGTACTTCGAACTGATCATCGACACCGACGAGAACGAACCCGAGATCAGCGTCGATCGCACGACCACCTGGGACCGCCCCCACGGGACGCGAATCGAACTCGAGATGGAGGGGAACATGCGCGCCCGCCAGCAGCTCCACGACTACATCAAGCACACGGCGGTCGTCAATCCCCACGCGCGACTCGAGTTGCGAGAGCCACAAGCTCACTTCAAGTTCGAGCGCGCGACGGACCAGCTCCCAGAGGAGACCGAGGAGATCCGACCCCACCCCCACGGGGTCGAACTCGGAACCGTGATCAAGATGTTGAACGCGACCGACTCCCACTCCGTCTCCGGGTTCCTCCAGGAGGAGTTCACCCGCGTCGGGAAGAAGACCGCCGACTCGGTTATCGACGAGTTCCGCGACCGCCACTACGGCCGCGAGATGTCCTGGACGCCGCCCGGACCGCACGAATCCGCGGAC
The DNA here is from genome assembly GCF_017357405.1 of Halomontanus rarus. Classification (GTDB taxonomy): domain Archaea; phylum Halobacteriota; class Halobacteria; order Halobacteriales; family Natrialbaceae; genus Halomontanus; species Halomontanus rarus. The sequence goes on from NZ_CP071597.1 coordinate 507,876, forward strand.
GTCGCCGCCGCCGTCACGGACGCGACCGTCAACAAGGGCGCGACGGCGACCGAGGCCTTCGCCACCGCCATCGCCGACGCCGTCGCCGACAGCGACCGCGTTGCCCACCACGAACTGCTCGCGATCGTCGACTCGAGCGCCGACGCTGCCGAGGACGAACACGGAACGACCTTCGGCGAGACGGTCCGAGAGAACGCGGCCGAGGCTGCCTGGGCCGAACTCGCAGGTATCGCCGGTGAGGAGGAGTCGACGGACGAAACCGACGCCGACGCCGACGCGGACCCCGACGACCACTCCCGGCTCGTCACCGACCTCTACGAACTGGCAGACGGCGCGACGAGCACCCGCAAGGACGACGAGGTGGTCCACGCCTTCGCCGTTCGCCTCGCGGGCAAGTTCGAGGACAGCGAGGACACACGCCACCGACTCACCCACAAGACGCTCGTCGAGTTCGTCGACCGCGCGGCCGAGTTGACCGAGGAGTACGACGACGTCGCGTTCGGCGACACCGCTCGAGAGAACGTCGTCGACGCGATCTGGTCGGTCATGGTCACGGTTCCCGACGACCCGCCGCTGGTGCGAGAGCTCTCGGGCGACCGCGACGCGACGAGCGAACTCGTCGACGGGATGCGCGCGACCGACATCATGGCCCCGCCGACGCGGTGTCTCTCACCCATCTCCGACGAACTCATCGAAGCCGGCCTCAAGAAGGAGTTCGACGCCGACTTCTACGCCGCCGCGACCCGCGACGCGGACGTCTCGGGCGGCGATCCGTTCATCGTCGAAGCCGGCATCGCCTACGGCGGCGACTTAGAGGCCGAGGGGAGCGCGAACGTGATGCGCTTTGCCAACCGCGTCCCGCTGGTCTACCAGCGCGGTGCGTGTGCGACGACGGACGTCGTGAAGTCGATCGGCTGGCGCAACTACGGCCTCGACCAGCCGGGTGGCAGCGGCGTCCCCAACGGCCCCGTCGTCATCATGATCCACATCGCCTCGACGAACGTTCCCTTCACCAGCGAATCCAAGGACGCCGTCGCCAACGTCCCCGAGATCGAAGACGAGATCGAACTCGCGATTCGCGAAGCGGCGCGCGATCTCAAGAGCTACCTCAACAAGCGCCGATCGATGCAGAAACGCCGGAAGAAACAGAACGTCCTCGGAAAGATCCTGCCGGAGATGGCGACGAAGGTCGCCGAGGTTACCGGACGGAACGAACCCGAGATCGACGACGCCATCGCCCGTATCATGAACAACGTCCTCGTCGAGCGCCGCCTCGAGGAAAACGGCGACGGCCAGTCCGTCGAAGTGGTCGTCGAGAACCACTCCGGGACCACGGAATCCCTCGCGGTGACCGACATCGTCACCGCCGAGCCCTCGAACCTCTCGGACGGCGCGACCGTCGTCGAGATGGACGGCGAATGGTTCGTCAAGTGGAACGCGGACGTCTCGAGCGGCGACGAAGCAGTACTGACCTACGAGGTGTCGACCGACGCCGCCTTCGACATCGACGTCGACGGTGTCGAAGCGGAGAAACTGACGGTTACCGATACGGACACAGGCACAAACCAATGAGCGCAGACAACGAACAACAGGCCCGCGAGCAACTGATCGACCTCGCCGCACAGTTTTACGACCAGTTCGAACTGGGGGAGATCCCCCACATGGACGTCCCGACGCGGACGAAGAGCAACATCGAGTACGACGAGGACCTCGACGTGTGGGTCTACGGCGACCGCACCTCGACCCGCTCGGCCAACTCCGTCCGGGGCGCCCGCAAACTCCTCAAGGCCGTCTACACCATCGAGTTCCTCGCGGACCAACTCGATCAAGACCGCTCGTCGACCCTGCGTGAGCTGTACTACCTTTCGGAGAGCTGGGACAACGAGAACGCCCAGTTCAACGACCAGGACGAGTCCAACCAGCTGGTCGAGGACCTCGAGATCGTCTCCGGGGCGACCCGTGAGGACTTCCACATGCGCCCCGAGGAGTCGGGGGCGACGATCATGGGACCGCTGTTCCTTCGCGAACAGACCCGGAGAGGCGAACGCGAGATCCACTGTCAGGAAGACGTCGGCGAAGGTGGCTACCAGATCCCCAACAACCCGGATACGATCGAGTTTCTGGACTCCGACGCCGAGTTCATCCTCTGCGTGGAGACCGGCGGGATGCGCGATCGACTCGTCGAGAACGGGTTCGACGAGGAGTACGGTGCCCTGATCGTCCACCTCAAGGGCCAGCCCGCACGGGCGACCCGACGCATCACGAAGCGACTCCACGACGAACTCGAGATTCCGGTGACGGTCTTCGCCGACGGTGACCCGTGGTCGTATCGCATCTACGCTTCCGTCGCGTACGGCTCGATCAAATCCGCCCACCTCTCGGAGTACCTCGCGACACCCCAGGCACAGTACATCGGCATCCAGCCCGCGGACATCGTCGAGTACGACCTGCCGACCGATCCGCTGTCGGATTCGGACATCAACGCCCTCGAGAGCGAACTCGAGGATCCGCGGTTCCAGACCGACTACTGGGAAGAACAGATCGAGTTACAGCTCGACATCGGGAAGAAGGCAGAACAGCAGGCACTGGCCTCTCGCGGCCTGGATTTCGTGACGGATACGTACCTGCCGGAACGACTGGAAGCGATGGGTGTCTTCTGAACTAGCTGAGTTCGGTATTGCGTTCGCGGTCGCGGTCGCGGTCGTGATCGGAATCGTAGCTGTCGGACGTCTGTTCGTGATCGACCGAGGTGTCGATGTCGTCTTTCGTCTGGTTCTGATCGGCGTGTTGAGATCGCTCCTGTTTCTCGTCCCCATCCCCGTCCGAACGCTCGAGTCTGTCTCGGTTCGAGTCCAGATTCCGATCCGACTGTCGATCTGACTGGTGTGCTCGCTTCGAACGGGACTCCGGTTCCGGTTCCGATTCCGATTCCGACTCCGACTCCGAGTCTAATTCTGAGTCCGACTCCGAGTCCAGATCCGGGTTCGCCGTCGGAACCTCACCGTTCGCACACCGGCGACAGTAGTAGTTGGTCCCGCGTTCGTCCGTCGTCAACGGAACACCGAGGACGGCGAACTCCGTGCTGTAGGTCCGCTCGACGCCGCGTCCAATGGGGCCGGCGCAGGCCGCACAGGCCTCGTCGGGATTGACGACGGATCGTTCGCGAACCGACCGCGTCCACCCGTTGTCGGTTATCGACTGGCGCTTCTCGAGGCGGCGTCGAACCGGCGACAGGGAACTGGTCCCGGAGAGCGCGAGTACGATGGCGACGGCCCCAAAGAGCAGGGTCCAGAGAATCGTGGCACTCGCCTGTGCGGCGGCCACCATGATCAACGCGCCCAACCAGAGGAGGATCGTCGTTCCGAGACTCCCCGACGAACTGGATTCGACGGCTTCGTGCGCGGAGTCCCCGGCTCTGGCTGCCGGTTCGTTCGATCGATTCGCCTGATCCGCCCACAGCACCCGCCGTTCGGCGTTGCTGTAATAGCAGTAGGCCGCGTAGAGTGCGTTACCGATTCCCATCGTCCACCAAACCGTAAAGAACCCGATGAGGATGTGCGTTCCCGTCGAGCCGAACGAGCGCCGAATCAACACGACGCGATCGCCGAAGTCATGTTCGACCTCCCAGCCGTCCTCGATGGCCTTCGTCACGCGGAACTCGAGTCCGTCACGATCGGATCTCGACCGAGTACGAGTGCCGGGCTGAGAGCCGGTCTCACGACTGGTACCGCAGTCCGGACAGAAGTTCGCCGACGGAGACAGCTCCTCGCCACAGTTCGGGCAGTAAGACGATCCGGATCCCGGCCGGTGACGGCTATCCATACCTAACGAAACGACAACGGGACAACTAATACTTTCGCCATCAGAACGAGCCGGACGATCGTATCGAACGCGATCAGGCCCTCACTGCTCGGGCGTCTCGAGCGCGACCGGAATCCCCCGTTTCGCGACGTCGACGGCGAAGGCCTCCTCGTCGGCCTCCAGATCCGGGAAGGTGTCGTAGTGGATCGGAACGACGACGTCGGGCTCGAGCGTCTCGGCGAGGTCGGCCGCGTCGTGGCGATCCATCGTGAAGTTCTGGGCGATCGAGGGCAGGAGGAAGTCGACGTCCATCCCCTCGTGATACTCGAGGACGTCCGAGTCTCCCGGCCAGAAGATCGAGACGCCGTCCATGGTGACGCCGTAGCCACAGCCGAAGCCCTCGGGGTGGATCGGTTCGCCGTCGTCGCGGACGTTCGGGCCGTCGGGGAGGTTGTGTGCGGGCGTGGTGAAGAGGTCGATCGGGCCGGCGGCGAATGCCTCGTCCTGCCCGACGCGTTCGACGGTGTAAGGGAGATCTTCGGGTTTCTCGACGTCGCGATCGATCCGATCCGCGTCGACTTCCTCGTAGACGACCACGAGCGCGTCGTCACTGGCGACGCGGCGAATCCCGTCGGAATCGTAGTGGTGATCGTGCGTTACGAGGACCAGATCGCCGTCCTGGGCGTCGTAGTCGTCGAGCACGCCGTATCGGCCGGGGTCCATGTAGACGACCGTGCCGGTCTGACTCTCGAGGCGAGCGGTCGCGTAGCCGAGCCAATCCATCGTTATCGGGCCGTGTCGGACGGTCATGCTCGGCTGTTTGCGGAGCGGGCCGAAAAACGTTGGCCTCGCGGCACTCGGGGCCGACGCTGCAGTCGAGTCTCGGTTCGGGCCCGAACCGTGGACGTCAGGGAATCCGAACCGAGTGCGAGAGGGTTCCAACACCCTCGACCTCGATCTCGACCTCGTCGCCGTCCTCGAGCGGGCCGACACCCTCCGGCGTGCCGGTCGCGATGACGTCGCCTGCCTCGAGGGTGAGGTAGGTCGTAATCTCGGCGATCAGCTCCGGGATCGAGAAGATAAGCTGGGAGCGCGACCCCCGCTGTTTCGTCTCGCCGTTGACCCGCGACTCGACGGTCGCGTCCGCGGGGACTTCCTCCGGCGTCGCGAGCACGGGACCGATCGGCGCGGAGCCATCGAACGCTTTCCCGCGGACCCAGTTCTGTTCCTGGCGCTGATCGTCCCGGTTCGACACGTCGTTCACGCACGTGAATCCCTCGACGACGTCCATCGCCTTCGCCTCGGGGACGTGACGACACTGCTCGCCGATGACGACGCCGAGTTCCGCCTCGTAGTCGATCCGGTCCTTACCCGCGGGCGCGGTAATCGTATCGCCGTGACCCGCAAGCGTGTTCGACGGTTTCAAAAAGAGGAGCGGTCGGTCGGGGACGTCGTTGTCCATCTCGGCCGCGTGGTCGGCGTAGTTGCGACCGATGCAGACGATCTTCGACGGCTCGCACGGCGGGAGGACGTCGATTTCGTTGTCTTCAGACTCGAATTCGTAGCTCTCGTTCGCGAAGTGGACCTGCCCATCCTCGAGCGTTCCCCGTCGCGTCGCGCCGGCCGGATCGCGGAATCGGACGTATTTCATGGGTGGTGATCACGCTCGAGGTGGAAAAACGTTGAGAAGCCGGCGACGGCGGGTCTCGAAAGGGGTGTGAGTGAACGCGTACCACTCCACGCTCGGAACGGAACGTTTTTTACTAGCCCCGGGTAACCACAGGTTGTCGAACGCTCCGTTGGTGTAGTCCGGCCAATCATTTCGGCCTTTCGAGCCGATGACCTGGGTTCAAATCCCAGACGGAGCACTCTTCTGACCGAACGAAGTGAGTAAAGAGGAAGCGCACGGTATAGGATTTAAATCAGGGAGCAGTTTGGCTGCGACCGTGGTTCAAATCCCAGACGGAGCATTTTACCGCGAACGCACGCTCGAGGCGTACCTACATCTCTGGATTCGGATAGACTTCTGTCGTAGGGACGGCAGGAATCGCTCAGAGCAGCGAGATCGGGACACGATGGCCGCGGGACGAATCACCGTCGAGCGGCGACCGTACTTAAAGTGCTGATAGTACAAGCCCGCCAGTAATCCTCCGGTCTCGCGATAGGAGTGCTAATGGACGTCAACTCCCCGTCACTCGAACTCGACGCGGTCTTTTCGATTCTGGATACTCGTCGCCGCCGGACGACGCTCGCCGTCCTCGCCGATCACCGGAAGACGCTGTCGCTCGCCGATCTGGCCGACGAGGTCGCCGTCCGCGAACACGACACCACGATTACGAACCTCTCGCCGACGGTAGTCGACGAGATCTCCCGCTCCCTCTATCACAATCACGTTCCGGTGCTCGCAGACGCGGGTCTCGTGGCGTACGACCGGGAACGCGACCTGGTCACCGCTACCGGCCGACTGGACGAACTCGAGCCGTTTCTCTCGATGGCGCTCGAAACCGAGCGCGTCGAGGAGCCAGTTCCGACCGCCGACTGGCGGGAAACCGACGGCGATTGACGATCGGCACGCCCCCGGACCGTGGGGCTGGAAACCCGTTCCCAAATACTGGAGACCGAACGCCTGACCTCGAGCGAGCCGCTTTCGCCATCGACCACAAACACGGTCGACGACAGCCCTCCGATACTCGAGGTGCCGGTCGGCGGTCGAACTCGAGTCACAGCTTCGTGTGACGTCTATCGTGCGTCGTCCGGCGAGGCTGGAATCCGAACTAACAGTGTTGGGTTGCAGACTAAACCGATCCACGTCGAACGAACACGCATGAGCGTCTTCGCGACCTTCAGTGTTCCCTCCGGATCTTTCGTTCTCGGCGACGCACTGCAGGTCGACGCGATCGAGCGGATCGAGTTCGAACGGGTCGTCCCGTCGAGACACGACATCATGCCGTACTTCTGGGTGTGGGGATCGAATCTCGAGCGGTTCGAGACGGTCGTCGAAAACGAACCGGAGATCGCCTCGATCACCCGTATCGACACCGTCGACGAGGGTGGGCTCTACAGGGTCGAGTGGGACGAACTCGTGACCGGGTTCGTCGACTGCGTTCAGCGGACGGACGCCATGCTGACCGAGGGACACGGGATGGACCGAGACGACGGGGACGAGTGGTGGTTCGAGTTTCGGTTTCCCGATCGCACACACGTCGAGACGTTTCACGCGATCTGCGAGGAAACCGAACTCGGATTCGACTTGCGACGGATCTTTTCGATTCAGGAACACACCCGAGATCAGGCCTACGATCTGACAGAAAAACAACGAGAGACGCTCGCCGTCGCGGCAGCGAACGGCTACTTCGACGAGCCACGCTCGATATCGACCGAGGAGCTGGCGGCGACGTTCGACGTCACGCCAGCGGCGATCAGCGGCCGTCTACGCCGGGCGGAACGGACGCTCATCGAGAACACCGTACTCCAGTCATTCCGGTAAGCCCCGCAGAGCTCCGGGACACCTCTTAAAGGCATTAACTGGTTAACGGAAACTGGTACCCCATTGGATCGCGTACGGTCAGTAGACTGTCACCCAGTTTTGTGATTTGATCGGGCTCACCGCTCGGCCACAGTCTCCAACCGTCGAAGAATCGACGGTCCGAAAGTTGGGGAGACGAGCGATGGCCGTCGCTCGATCGGACGTTGGGGGCGAGCCGAAACGATGACACGGGAACCCATACTCGAAGTCGACGGCGATCAGTATCGCTCGATCACGGAAGCAGTCGTCCGAGCTGCTGCCGCAGTTCGAAACGACGAGATTACGGAGATGCAACCGCTGTACCACGCGATCGATTCCGATGCGCTCGAGCGGTTGTTCACCGCTGCTCGAGACGTATCGGTCGCGTTCGAGTACGCCGGGCTGTCGATTCGGGTCGACAGTTCGAGGACGGTCTTCGTGGATGGTGAGGTCGAATCGTCGCTGATCGACTCAGATCCGGATCCGGGTCAAGAACCGGGTTCAGAACCGATATAACCTCCCGAGAGACGGTGGCATGCGCGAGATTCGGATCGCCACTCTCGTCGGTCCGCCGTCCAGATGCCGCGAGACCGCTCGCAACCCCGTCGACTCGTCGCGGCTCCGACCGCCGTTCACGCTCGGCAACGTGATCGCGACTCGAGCAGATGTCGTCGAAGAGGGGCGTCTCGTCGTCGACCGGCATCGCAACCGGTTCTTCCGCCGTCGAAGCCACTTTGTCAAATTTTAGTCGGTCCTTTCGGATATATTAGCGAGAAAGAGACGACTGGAGGCGATGTTCGTTGGATCGACAAGCATCACGCTTGGCGAACGAAACTGCAGGATTTAAGCGGTGAGGAGTCCGCCTTTCGAGTGCACATGAAACTCCACGAGTATCAGGCGAAGCAGGTCTTCGCCGATGCCGGGATTCCGACGCCGGACTCACAACTCGCGTCGGACGTCGACGGCGTTGTGGCCGCAGCCGAGGAGATCGGCTATCCGGTCGCGATCAAAGCGCAGGTACAGGTCGGCGGCCGCGGCAAGGCCGGGGGAATCGAACTCGTCGAAAACGAGGACGAAGCGCGCGAGGCGGCCGACTCCATCCTCGGGATGGATCTCAAGGGCTACCACGTCGACCGCGTTCTCGTCGAAGAGGCGGTCGACTTCATCAACGAACTCTACGTCAGCGTCACGATGGACCGGGGCGCGGGCAAACCCGTCGCCATGGTCTCGACGAAGGGTGGCGTCAACATCGAGGAGGTCGCCGAGGAGACTCCCGAGGCGATTGCTCGAGAGCACATCGACCCCGCCTTCGGGATGCACCCCTACCAGGCCCGCAAGGCCGTCTACGACGCCGGTGTCGACAGCGAGCTGGCGCGGGACGTCTCGAGCGTCCTCACGACGCTCTACCAGCTCTGGGACGACCGGGACGGCTCCGACGCGGAGATCAACCCGCTGATGGTCACCAGCGACGGCGAGGTCATCGCAGCCGACGCCGTGATGAACATCGACGAGGACGCCCTCTTCCGCCAGCCCGAGTTAGCTGAAATGGAAGAGGAAGCGGCCAGCGGCGACGCGCTCGAGCAGAAGGCCGACGAGTACGACTTCGACTACGTCCGCCTCGAGGGCAACGTCGGCATCATCGGCAACGGCGCCGGCCTCGTGATGACGACGCTCGACCTCGTCGACCACTACGGCGGCGAACCCGCCAACTTCCTCGACGTCGGTGGCGGCGCGAAGGCCGAGCGGATCGCGAACGCGCTGGACATGGTGTTCTCCGACGAGAACGTCGACAGCGTCGTGTTCAACATCTTCGGCGGGATCACCCGCGGCGACGAGGTCGCCAAGGGGATCAACGAGGCCCTGGGACAGTTCGACGAGATTCCGAAACCCGTCGTCGTCCGACTGGCTGGGACGAACTGGGAGGAAGGCATGGAGATTCTCAACGAGGACCTCGTGACGGTCGAACAGACCCTCGAGGACGCGGTCCAGCGTGCCGTCGAATACGCTGACGAGGTGGAAGCATGAGTGTACTCGTCGACGACGACACCCGAGTAGTTGTACAGGGGATTACCGGCGGCGAAGGCAAGTTCCACGCCGGTCAGATGATCGAGTACGGCACCAACGTCGTCGCCGGTGCGGTCCCCGGCAAGGGCGGGCAGGAAGTCCACGGCGTGCCCGTCTACGACACGGTCGACGAAGCGGTCGAGGAAGAAGACGCCGACGCCTCGGTCATCTTCGTCCCGCCGGCGTTCGCCGGCGACGCCATCTTCGAGGCGCTCGACACCGACCTCGACCTGGCAGTCGCGATCACCGAGGGCGTCCCGACCCAGGACATGGCCCGGGTCAACAAGCGCCTGACCGAGACCGACACCCGACTCATCGGTCCGAACTGTCCCGGACTGATCACGCCCGGCGAGGCCAAACTCGGCATCCTGCCGGGTAACATCTTCGCGGAGGGCGACGTCGGTCTCGTCTCCCGTTCGGGTACGCTGACCTACCAGGTCGTCGACAGCCTCACCAACCGAGGCATCGGCCAGACGACCGCGATCGGCATCGGCGGCGACCCCATCATCGGCACTGACTTCGTCGACGCGCTCGAGCTCTTCGAGAACGATCCCGATACGAAGGCGATCGTGATGTGCGGCGAGATCGGCGGCGAGGACGAGGAGGAGGCCGCGGCGTTCATCGACGAACACGTCGAGACGCCCGTCGCAGGCTTCATCGCCGGCCGAACCGCGCCACCGGGCAAGCGAATGGGTCACGCCGGTGCGATCGTCTCCGGGTCCGGAACCGGAACCGCAGAGAGCAAGATCAACGCTCTCAACGACGCGGGCGTCCCCGTCGGCGACACCCCCGAAGAGGTCGCCGACCACATCGAGAGTTTCCTGTAGCCGCGCCGGCGCGCACTCATTTTTGTCGTCTACTGCTCTCTTCGTCTACTGCTCTCTCGTCGAACCCGAACGAGCCCCGCTGCCGCGGACGCCGATTCGTCGGTCTTTGAGAGAGCGCCACGTATTCGAGTTCGGACGCTCGAGTACGAAGACGTCAGAACATCGAGAACAGAACGCCGAAGAACGGACACCTAGGAGAACAGTCGACCGACTTTCGATCCGAGTCGTTCGAAGAGGCTTCGTGACGAGTCCTCGGATTCCGAGTTCTTTGGTCCTTTCTTAGCCTTCTTGCCCTTCTTGGCTTTCGTTGTTTTCTTGGCTTTCGTGGATTTCACCTTCTTCTTGCGCGGGTTACGCTTGTTGGCTTTCCGGACCCCCTTGGACGTCTTCTGCGGAGTCGTTTCCGATTCCGTGTTCGACGAACCGCTGGTCGTCGAAGACGACGATCGAGCGGTGTCCGTGGCGTCGGTCTCTGTGTCGGTGTCGGTGTCGGTATCCGTGTTCGTATTCGTGGTCGCCGCCGACTTCGATCGAGATTGTGCCGATGACTGTGACCGAGATTCAGTACCAGACGACTCGAGTTCTCCATCGGACTCACCAGCAGAACCGCCTGTCGAACCCGCTTCGACGGACTCATCCGTAGCCGAGTCCGAATCCGTCGCGGACGACGCATTCTCGACCGGTTCGGTCGAGCCCGAATTGGCCCCGTCGAAGACCGGGTGCTGCTCGTCGCTGGCAGTCTCGTCTTCCTCCCCATCCGTCTCGGCACTCGAACCGTCGTCGACCCAGAGGAACTCGTCTTCTTTCGTCCGTCCGGTCAACAGGAGGTTCTCGAGTGCGTGCTCGTCGACGAGGAGGTCGTCGTCGACCGTGGGCGCATCGTCTGTCGGCTCGTCGGCGCTAGCGATGATGTCGGTCGGACTCTCGTCCTCGAGGATGTCGCTGTCGATATCGGCCTCGCCGGTGTCCGTTGCTTCGTCCCGAAGCTGGTTGAATACGTCCGCGGCCGTCTGGTCTTCGATGCCGTCGTCGGCGGTGTCCTCGGTGGTCGCCCCGTCGTCTTCTTCGTTCTGAACCCGCTCCGAGGACGACTCGTCCTCGATATCGCCGAATAATTCGTCGACACTCGGACCGAGATCGAAAGATCCATCGCCCGATTTGTTGTCGATCGTACTATCAGTCATGACTCCTTACACCCCCTACAGACCACCACGCCTTTAATTTTTGGAATATTAACAGTCATGTTAGTCTATAGATCACAGTGTCAAACAGGTTTGAATCTCTGACTGTTGTGAAATATGGAGTGTGATTTTTGCTGGATTAATACCAGTGGAGGGAGCAGCCTCGCGACGACCGATCGCTACTCGAGTCGACTCCCGCAGACGACACAAACGTCGTGGTCGGCGAGCGTTTCGACACCGCAGGACGGACAGCGAACCAGCGAGGGCGTCTCTCGGCCCGTCGATCGCGCACCGAGCGCGGTGAACCCGGTCAGTTCGGTCGGGTCGAGATCGTGCTCGAGTCGGATATCCTCGATGAGGGCGTCGTCGCGGAGAGAGACGAGAAACTCCCAGAAGAGAAGAAACATGACCGCCGGTGTGATCGCGAGCACGACCAGGACCACGAGTGCAGTCAGGGGGTCCATGTGTTACGTTCGACTGCAGGATACGAGCATGTGTCGCCCGTAAGTACGCTGATACGTCGTCGCTCCCGTGTCTGTTCTGTTTCGAGAGTAGTATCCACTGTTGTCCATCCGTTATGTGCCTCGTACTTACTACGGCGACCGTCGTTCTCGGAGGTGTGTCCAGTCACGATCAACAACAGGGCGTCCTCCTGTTCGGCGCGGCCGTCGGACTCCTCACGATCTCGATCGGATACGTCGTGGCGTTCGAGGCGACCGTTACTGACTACGTCGTGATCGCACTCGGGATCGGCCTCGCCTGGGCCGCCTTCTACTACTTTCAGGATCGACTCGCCGAGTGGGAGTGACGATCGCCCGGACTCGAACCGTCCCTCGAGCCTGTCATACTACCGGAGTATCCACAAGTATTATAGGTGCGTCAACCGCGTGCTAGCGTGTGGTTTACGAGACGGGTAATCGGACGATCGACGACGCACTCGAGCGCGTGTTCGACGGTGAAACGCTCGATCGAACGGACGGACTCGCGTTGCTCGCCCAGCCGACCGACCAGTTGGCTGCGGCGGGCGCAGCGGTCCGCGATCACTTCGGCGACGGAACGGTCGACGCCTGCTCGATCGTCAACGCCAAAGCCGGCAACTGCGCCGAGGACTGTGGCTTTTGCGCCCAGTCGGTCCACTTCGACACCGGCATCGACACCTACGGCTTCCTCGGCCCGGAGAAGATCCTCGAGGCCGCAAAGCGCGCCGAACGCGACGGTGCCCAGCGCTTCGGTATCGTCGTGGCGGAACGCGGCGTCTCCAAAGAAAAACGACCCGAGGAGTGGGCTGAGGTGATCGAATCGATCCGTCGCGTGCGCGAGGAGTGTGACCTCGAGATCGACGCCTCCCTCGGCATCCTCACCGAGGAGGAAGCAGCGATCCTCGCCGAGGAGGGAATCGGCCACTACAATCACAACATCGAGACGTCTCCCCGGTACTTCCCGGAGATCGTCGGCACGCACGAGTTCGAGGATCGAGTGGCGACGCTCGAGGTAGCCAAGGACGCCGGGATGGACCTCTGTGCGGGCGTCATCCTCGGGATGGGTGAGACGCCGACCGACCGCGTCGACGCGGCGATCGCACTCCAGGAGATCGGCGTCTCGTCGCTGCCGGTGAACGTGTTGAATCCGGTGGCCGGGACGGCACTCGGTGATAGCGATTGCGACGAGAGCGGATACGGAGACGACACGGACGCCGGAGACGCGAACACGGGCGCCGACATCACCACCGAGGAGATCGTCGAGACCGTCGCCGTCTACCGACTCCTCCATCCGCACGCTCGCGTGCGACTGACCGGCGGCCGCGAGGTCAACCTCGCACCGGAAGAACAGCACCTCCCATTCGAGGCCGGGGCGGACGGCATCCTCACCGGCGACTACCTCACGACTGATGGCCAATCCGCCGGCGAAGACATCGAAATCGTCGAACGCGCCGGCCTCGAGCCCAACCGCGAGGTCAACGACTTCGATCCGGCGGCGGTGAAAGCGCGCGGTACCGACGACGACGCACCACTCGAGACAGCCGCCGGGACAGCCACCAGTACCGCCGACAAAACGCGAGAGTCGAGTCGAGGTTCGACTGACGACTGACGACCACCGATCGACGACCAATTGACTACCAACTGACGATCGACTGACGACTACCAACCGACGACTGACAACACGACTATGGACACAGACATCTCATTCGCCGTACTCGGAACCGGTGGAATCGGCCGACGAACGCTCGAGGTCAGCCGGCACAAGGATGGCCTCACCCCCGTCGCGGCGTGTGATCGCCACGGGGTCGCGATCGATTTCGACGGACTGGACGTCGACGAACTGCTCGCTGCGACGGAGGGAAACATCGACAACGAAGTCGCGACCGACGGTGGTGGGGCCGCCGTCAAGCAACACGGTGAGAGCCGTGGTGTCGTCGCCTCCGAACAGGCCCGCGCGAGCGACGATTCCATCCAGGAGATTATCGACGCGGGCGCCGAAATCGACGCCGTCTTGCTGGCGCTGCCGAACTACGAACACGACTTCATCCCGCGCGTCGCGGATCGGTTCGTCGACGGCGGCTACTCGGGCGTCCTCGTGGACGTGCTCAAACGCTCGCGCGTGATCGGGATGCTCGACGAGCGCGCGGACGCGTTCGAGGACGCTGGCATCACCTTCGTCTGCGGTGCCGGCGCGACGCCCGGCTTCCTCACCGGGGCCGCCGCACTCGCCGCCCAGTCGTTCGTCGAGGTCCACGAGGTCGACATCTGGTGGGGCGTCGGCCTCAAATCGGGCTACGAGGACAACCGCGGTACCGTGCGAGAGGACATCGCACATCTGGACGGCTACGACATCGAGACCGCACGCGACCTCTCGGACGAGGAGATCGGGGCGATCGTCGACGACCACGACGGCGTGATCGAGTTTCGAGATATGGAACACGCCGACGACGTTCTGCTCGAGCGCGCCGGAATCTGCGACGCCGAGGACGTCTCCGTCGGCGGCCTGCTGGACGTCCGCAGCGACGAAAAGCCCACCACGACGACCGTCTCGGTGACGGGAACGACCTTCGACGGCGAGCGGGCGACGAACACGTTCCAGCTCGACGACGCGACGAGCATGGAGGCGAACGTCAACGGTCCCGCGCTGGGCTATTTAAAGACCGGCGCGCGTCGCAACCGGGCGGGCGAGTACGGGGTCTTTGGACCGGTCGAACTGATGCCCACGTTCTGATGGATCGGCCCGATTCGAGCCCTACAGGACCGCTTCGAGTCAGGTTTCGAATTGATTCGAACGCCAGACAGTCAGGCGATCCGCCGGGAACAGAACCGTGAAAGTAAAATCGGGGGCCTGTGAGCCTTGAACCAGATGGAAGACCGCGGGTTCGACCTCGGACGGCGCCTCGAGTCCCTCGAGGACGCCGACCTCAGACGAACGCTCTCACCCGTCGATCGGATCGCAGAGCGGGGCTACTTCGCACAACCGTCGGGCGGCGACCTCCCGGTACTCGAGTCCGATCAGGAACTCGTGTTCGCCTCGAACAACTACCTCGGCCTGACGTCCGACCAGCGGATTCAGGACGCCGCTCGTCAGGCCGCGGCGACCGTCGGCACGGGATCGGGTGCGAGTCGACTCGTCACCGGCGACACGATCGTCCACCACGACCTCGAGCGACTGCTGGCCGAGACCAAAGGGACCGATCGCGCGCTCACGTTCTCCTCCGGGTACGCCGCGAACGTCGGGACGATCACGGCGCTCGAACCCGACGTCATCTTCTCCGACGAGTTCAATCACGCGAGCATCATCGACGGCTGCCGACTCTCGAACGCCGACGTGGTCCAGTACGACCACTGTAACGTCCCGAACCTGCGAGCGAAACTCGCCGACCGGGCGGACGGCTACCCGGAAGACGAATCCTGGCTGATCGTCACGGATTCGGTGTTCAGTATGGACGGCACCGTCGCACCCCTGTCGGCGATCTGCGACGCCGCCGAGGAGTTCGGCGCGTGGGTCATGGTCGACGAAGCCCACGCGACCGGGCTGTACGTCGACGGCGGCGGCATCGTTCAGGCCGAGGGTATCAGTGACCGTATCGACATCCAGCTCGGGACGCTCTCGAAGGCCCTCGCCAGTCAGGGCGGCTACGTCGCCGGCAGCGACGACCTGATCGAGTGTCTGGTCAACGACGCCCGCTCGTTCGTCTTCTCGACGGGTCTCTCGCCGCCGGCCGCCGCGGCCGCCAGCGAAGCCCTCCACGTCTCGCGACACGGCGACGCCCGCGAACGCCTCTGGGAGAACGTCTCCCACCTCCGGGACGGTCTCGAGTCGATGGGCTACGACGTGCTGGGCGACTCGCAGATCCTCCCGGTCGTGATCGGCGACCGGAGGACGGCGCTCGACCTCGCAGCGGCCGTTCGCGACCGCGGCATCGTCACCCCCGCGATCCGTCCGCCGACGGTCCCCGAGGGGACGAGTCGGATCAGAATCGCCCCCATGGCGACACACTCACAGGAGGACATCGTCACCTGTCTCGAGGCGTTTCAGGAAGCCGGGAGGGAAGTCGGGTTGTTATGAGCGCGAACGGGACCCGTATCGCCGTCGTCGGAACCGATACCGGCGTCGGCAAGACCGTCGTCACGGCGGCACTGACCGCCCGGCTCCGCGAGGCGGGGCTCGAGGCGCGCGCGGTGAAACCCGTCCAGACGGGGTATCCGCCGGACGACGACGCTCGAGTCGTCGAACGGGTCTGTGACGACCCCGACGCGGCTACCTGCCTCCGATATCTCGAACCGCCGCTCGCGCCGCGAGTCGCTGCCGAACGTCAGGGAGACGACGTCTCGCTCGACTACGAGACAGTACTCGCAGACTGCGAACGGGAACTCGAGGCCGGCGAGATCGCTCTCCTCGAGGGCATCGGCGGACTCCGGGTGCCGCTCGCCGACGACCGCGAGGTGATCGATCTCGTCGCCGACCTCGACTGTGCGGCGATCCTCGTCTCTCGGTCGGGACTGGGAACGCTCAACCACACCGCGCTCTCGGTCGACGCGCTCGAGCGTCGGGGGATCGACGTTCGCGCGATCGTGCTCAACGAGTACGCCGGCGAGACGGTCGCCGAGCGGACGAACCCCGCAGAACTCGAGCGCATGACCGGTTTGCCGGTTGAGACGGTGCCCCGGCTCGAGTCGGATGGGGCGGATTCGGCCACCGTCGCAGCGGGAGTTCGGGATTCGCTGCCGGCGGCCGTTCTTCGGTGGGTCGTCCCGTCGGAGTGGGACAACACGGGACCGTGACGACGATCCAGTCGATCGCACACAACGTACCGAATCGACCGTCGAGAATTCACGCCGGCGGTACTGGCTGGTCGCGCTCGACGGTCGGATCGGTCGTCGTCTCTACGTCGTCGACGATGAAGACCGCGAGTTCGGACTTGCGGTGCTCGACTTCGAGGTGGACTCGCAGGTTGGTCTCCTTCTCGTAGGTGTCGTTACAGAGCGGACAGTCAGTGTATCTGGTCATCGCCGCTCACCGTCATCGACTGTCGCCACCAGTCATCCTAATAGTGTCGTTCGTCAAACAGTCTGAGTGTCCGGTCCGCGAGACACTCGGTGAGCTGAGACGTAGACAGTCCGGTGGCGACGAGACACCTCAGAAGAAGTCCGAGAGCCCCGACTGATCGTCGTTCGTCTCGACGTCGTCGGTCACCTGGGATTCGTCGTTGGGGTCCGAACTCGAGGACGCGTCCGAATCCGCCTCCGAATGTTCGAGTGTCCGCTGTCCGCCATCGTCGGTCGTCTCCTCGGTCACGTCGTCCCCATCACTACTCGAATTCGGGCTCAAGTCCGACGCCGACGTCGAGGCGTTCAGGAACGCATCCCCGCCGTGTTCGACGGCCTGTTTGGCCGATCGTTCTTCGGCGTCAGCCACGATGTCCTGAACCTTGTTGGTGCTCTCGCCGCTGCCCGTAATGAAGGAGAGTTCCTTCGCGTCGAGCTCGTAGGCCGCGGCCATGCGGACGGTGAGGTCGCGGTTCGAACAGTGGTGGGTCATCGTCGAGAGGTAGGGCAGCAGTTCCCGACGCGCAGTCGCGAGGCTCGTCCCCTCGACTTCGGCGACCCGCTGGGCGATCGAGTCGCGGGTGTCGCGGGTCCCGCGCGTGCTCCCGAGTTTCGACCAGTAGCTCGGCGGCCCGTACCGGGTCCAGCCACCCTTCGGCTCGCGGCGGGAGGCCGCGACGCCCGCGGTCAGGTTGTCGGTCGCGTACCGCCAGTAGGAGTAGTCCTGAGTGGCACGCACGCGACCCAGCCAGCGGTCGGCGTTCGAGAGGAACTCGTAGGCGTCGGCCAGCTCCGCGCCGTGGTAATCCTTCGGGACGTTGTCTTCGACCCAGTTGAGCAGATCGTCCGGCGTCTCGTCGACGTCGTAGGAGGCCCGCAGGGCCTCCTCCGCGGTCGCCTCCTTGATCAACGTATCGAGGAAGTCGAAGATCCCTTCGGTTCGGTCGCGTTCTCCTGTCACCACGTCGTCCTCGGTCAACCGCTCGGCTCCCTCGGCGATCGCCTGCAGGTCGTTGATCGCGGAGCGGAGATCGCCGCTGGTCGAGTCGGCGATCTTCTCCAAGGCACCCTCGTCGAAGTCGATCCCCTCGCGCCGGCAGATGTCCCGCAGGACGGGTACGATCGAGCGTTTGGAGACGTCGCGGAACTCGATGGTCTCGCAGTTGTTTCGCAGCGACTGACTCATGTCGTAGAACTCGTTGGCCACGAGGACGATCGGCTGGTTGGCCTCCTTGACGACTCGCGTGACCTCTCGAGCGCCGCCGTAGTCGGCGTTTCCGTGGAAGTTGTCGGCCTCGTCTAAGATGACCAACCGTCGGCCCGCGCCGCCGGCGGTGAGGGTGCCGGTCTTGGACGCTTCGCCGGCGACTCGCTTGATGACGTCCGCCTGACGGTCGTCGCTGGCGTTGAGTTCCATCACCGGCCAGCCCATGTCGTTGGCCAACGCGTGGGCGGCCGACGTCTTCCCGACGCCGGGGCTCCCGTGAAGGATGACCGACTTGCGGTGGTCCGCCCACGTCTCGGCCCACTCCCTGAGCTGGTCACGGGCCTTGTTGTTCCCTCGTACCTCCGAGAGTGTGCTCGGACGGTACGTCTCGGTCCAATCGCTCATTGGTCGCTGTTGGTGCGAGTCGCGTTTAGTGGTTGCGGAGCGTCACTCCTCGAGAGCAGTCTTCGAGTCGAGGAGGGGTGTGCTCTCTCGTCTCTCTCGTCGCTGGAAACGACCGTGCCGTCCGTCGAGATACGCTGCTAATCTGTCACTCCCACTCTCGAGAATTTGTAGCCCTTACGGCGCCTGAACAGAAGGTATTTTGGAGTCGGTTTCGTGACCGAAGGTATGAGTGAATCCGGCCGGCTCCGAATCCCGATCCTGCGCGGTGCGGTCGCCGGCGCCGTCGCGTGGCTACTCGGCTACCTCGTGACCTACCTCGTCGTGATCGACAGAGTTCAGGGGAACTGGCAGGCCGAGTGGTTACAGTTCGCCGCCGACGACGCGAGCGACTGGAAGCTCGTCGGCTGGCTGTTCTACAACGCACACAACGTCGATATCCGTTTTCCAACCGTCGGGATATTCACGGTCGAGAACCAGAACTTCGTCACCGCCGACGACGGCTCGCTGTGGCTGTTGTATCTCGTCCCGCCGCTGCTCTTGCTCGTCGCCGGTGCAGTCGTCACCGCATCGAGTACGGGTGCCCTTCGGAACTCGACCGACGCCGCCATCGCCGGCGCGACAGTGACCGTGAGCTATCTCGTCCTCGCCATCGTCTGTCTCTTCGTGTTCGGCGTCACCGTCGGTGAGAGCGTGATCCGTCCCGACACGGTCCCGGCCGTTTTCCTCGCCGGTGTCGTGTATCCGCTCGTCTTCGGTGCGACCGGCGGTGTGATACGGTGGATCGGCTCGAGCGAGACCGAGTAGCGGTTCGGGCGGTCGACTCGACCCCGTTTCACTCGTTAGCTTCTCTCCTCCGTTCCCCCTTCCGCTTCCGTTTCCGCTTCCCCTTCTGCTTCGTCTGCGTCCTCACCCTCACGAGTCCGACGACGAATCCGAATCAGGATCCGACAGCGAACGCGCGACGAGCTCGCCCCAGTGATCGAACCCGTGGCGTCGATAGAACGCCCGCGCCCGATCGTTTTCGCGATCGACGTCCAGGACGAGTCGCTCGAGCGGGAGGTCCTGTTCGCGAGCGGTTTCGACGGCGGCGTCCATCAGGTCGTCGGCGACGCCGGTTCCGCGGTGGGACTCGGCGACGAACAGTTCGTTGAGCACGGCCGCATCCCAGACGTACGCGAAGGAATCGGGGAGGACGAAGACGTAGCCGACGAGGGTAACCGTCGGTCCCCCGCCAGAGTCGTGCTCGTCCCCATCAGAACCCTCCTGCTCGGCCTCGGCGACCGTCACCGCAGTCGGACACGCTTCGGCGCACCGGTCGACCCACTCGAGGTAGCCCTCGCGGTACTCGTCGGTGAGTTTCTCCTGGTAGACCTGCGCTTTCTCGTCGCCGCCGGTACCGGACCCGAGTCCGAGTTCGAACTCTCGCTTGAGCGACCAGAGTGCTGTCCGATCGGTCGACGACTCGTAGGGGCGAATTCGGATCGTCACGTCTACGAGGGGCTTCGGGAGGGTGATACATACAACGCGCTATCCTCACCGGGCCGGTTTCGGAGCGAGTCAGCGCGGATCGGAACGAACGGCGGCTGGAGTCGGCGACGGCTGTCCGCCGCAATCGCTCTCGAGGCGCTGGTGGCGTTCACACGAGCTATCGACTGTTGGCGCTGCCCCTGCCCCGCCTGCGTCCGGCGGGCCGCCACCGACGACCGTAGATCCGCGGGAGCGCGTCGATCGTCGCCTGCCGAACGTTCGACGGGACGGACGAGAACCTCGTCGAGGCGCTATCCGGCACCGGACCCGCAGGGACGAGCGAGACGGCCGTCGCGTTCCGCGAGACGGGACGTCGACCGGCGTACCCGGACTGGGACTGGTTCTCGTACAGCTCCTCGAAGGCGGCGTGGGCCGCAATAACGCCCTCTCTGCCCTTCTCCACGCCCTTTTGTGCCTGCTGCTGGATCGCGGCGTTCTTCGCCTTCGGTCGAATCTCGGCGGCGAACCGCCGAATTTCCGCTGTCGCTTCAGAGTCGCCGGAGCCCCGCATCGCGTCTTCGCCGACGATATCGGCGAGTTCGTCCTCGAGCCGTTCTTTCGTCCCCGCGAACTCGACGAGGTCGACCGAGTTCCAGAGCTCCCGAAATCTGATCGCGTGGCGGACCGTGTGCAGGTCCAGCGCGGCGTCCGGATCGCGCTCCCTGATCGCCGTCGGCAGCCCCTCTACGTCGATCAGTTCGGGGAGTTCCTCGAGGTCGACGACGTCCGGCAGCGATTTCAGATCGACCGTCTCGAGGAGGTTGCCGGCCTCCTCGACGACGTCCCGGAGTTCGGACGCCGTCCTCGAGAGGTCGCTATCGGGATCGTCTCGCTCGATGACGCCTAGCAGTCGGTCGGCCGCGGTTTCGATGCGCTCTGCCGTTCCGTTGGACCCGGTCTCGGATCGAGTTGTAGCATCGCTCATGTGTGAGATCAAAGATGATAGGACACCAGCAGCAAAAAGGGTGTGCCAGTCCCTCGCAACTCCGATCCGAGGGCCGGGACGGTCGCTCGTGGGGGGGTCGTTTCACAAGAGTCGGAGAGCGTACTCTCCGCCGCCAACAGCGACCGTTCACTCCTCACCCCAGAAACGGAGGTCCTCGGCGATCCGGACGAGCACCGTCGCGAACCCGGCGATCGCGATCACGAACCGCTCGCCGGACCCCGCGATCGGGAAGATTCGTTCGACGTCTGCCGGTGGCTCGTCTCGAGTCGGATCGAACCCGGTCGTGTAGTGGGTGTCGGCGGTCGTCCCGCGCGCCGTCGAATCGGCGACGCCTCGAGTGCCGTCGGCTCTGGATTCGAACTCGACGAACGTCTGGACCAGTCCGCGCTGGTCGGTGAGGAGCAATTTTCCGGAGAGATCGTAGAAGCGGTCGTGGAGCGGCCAGAAGAGGTTGACGCCGTTGAAGAACGCGTCGAGCAGGACGTGAGCGAACAGGACGGCGACGAGGGTGACCCACGCGACCCGGTAGCCGTACGACCCCCACCGGGACAGGACGAACGATTCCTCGCTGCGGGTGACGTCCCACAGGAGCACCGCAGCCGGGACGAGCACGACGAAGACGTTGTGGAAGGCGGCGCGGTGGGTTCCGGGGACGTAGATCCCGACCAGCGTATCGAGGTCGATCAGCGCACAGACGCTCATCACGAACAGGATCGCTTTCGTGTCGAACTTCCGACCGAGGAGCGCCGTCCCCATCATCCCTGCGAGCGCGACGTGGACGACCGTCGATGGCATGTCAGCCCGACTCGCACCGAGAGGACTTGATTGTTCGCTCTCGAGAACGGTTCGGCGTACGAGACGGTCGTCCCTCGAGTGCGATACCGTGACGCGGGCACGCTCCGGTAGCTACTTCAATGGACCGCCCAACCCATCGCACATGGGCGGTCGTGGACCCAAAGCGGAACTCGCGGAGAAAATAGCCGGCGAAATCACGCTCAGCGACGACCCCGGAGCGACGCTGCGCAAGTGGCGAACCGACTTCGACATCTCCCAGACGGACCTGGCGAGCGAACTCGAGGTGTCCTCGTCGGTCATCTCGGACTACGAGAGCGGTCGCCGCGAGAGCCCCGGCATCGGCGTCGTCCGACGACTCGTCGACGGACTGTTGACGATCGACGAGCGCCGTGGCGGGGATCGCATTCGGCAGTACGGCCGCGTCCTCTCGGCGGGCTTCGAGAGCGACGTCGTCCACGACCTCCGGGAGTACGCGAGTTCCATTCCGCTCTCGCGACTGCACGAGGACATCGAGGCCACCGAAATCGCGAGCGGCGCGAACGACCACGTCAGCGGCCACACTGTCATCGACAGCGTTCAGGCGATCACTCGCCTCTCGAGCGAGGAGTTCTATCGTCTCTACGGACAGAGTACGAACCGGGCGCTCGTGTTCACCAACGTCACCCGCGGCGAGGGCGTCGGCATCGCCCTCCGGGTGATCAACCCGACGCCGAACGCTGTAATCCTCCACGGACTCGAGGAGGAGGAACTGTGGGATCACGCCGCCGATCTCGCTCGGATCGACGGCTACTCGCTCGCAGTCTCGGCGGTGTCACTCGAGGAGTTACTCGACAGTCTCGCCGAGCTCGAGTGATCAGTTCCGAACGCGGAGATCGCTCTCGATTCTCAGCACGTCTTCGATCAGTGTCCCGCGAGGGCCCACGGCAACCAGAATCCGACCTCCGTCGACGTGACGGCTGCGACTACGCAGACGACGAGCGTCTCGAGTACTGTCAGTTATCGCTCTCTCGCACTTTTCGCTCGAAGATGTTAGACAAAGCCGACTCGATCAGGCGATCTGCTCGTCGTACTCGTCGGCCGAGAGTAACTCGAGGTCGGCCGACTCGAGGTCGTCGTCGGTTTCGACCTCGAGCATCCAACCCTCGCCGAAGGGGTCGTCGTTGACGAGTTCGGGCGAGTCGAACAGGGTTTCGTTGACGGCGACGACCTCGCCGCTGACGGGAGCGTAGAGGTCGGAGACGGCCTTGATCGATTCGATGACGCCGAACTGCTCGCCGGCGGTGATTGACTCGCCCTCCTCGGGTAACTCGACGAAGACGACGTCGCCGAGTTCGTCCTGTGCGAAGTCGCTGATGCCGATTCGAACGACGCCGTCGCCGTCACTCTCGAGGGCGTGTGCCCACTCGTGCGATTCCAGATACCGTCGGTCTGCAGGGATGTCGAAGCTCATTGTGATTTGAGATTTGGGATTCGTGATTATACCGTGTCGATGAACGGCGTGGTTTCAACTCTTGCTTTCTTGGGCTGGCCGCGGACGATCACGCGAAGCGTCGTCCCGGGCTCGGCGTACTCGACGGGTACGTACCCGAGGCCGATCGGTGCACTGAGGGTCGGACTCATCGTCCCGCTCGTAACGGTCCCGACGACCCGGCCTTCGGTGTTGGTGATATCGTAGCCGTGGCGGGGCACGCCGCGGTCGATGAGTCTGAAGCCGACCAGTTTCTCCTCGACGCCCTCCTCCTTGACTCGTTCGAGGGCGTCTCGCCCCACGAACTCGGTGTCGAGTTTGACCGTGAAGCCGATCCCCGCCTCGTAGGGCGTTCGCGGATCCGACTCGTGATCGAAGTCCTCGCCGGCGAGGACGTACCCGGCCTCGAGTCGGAGGGTGTCGCGCGCGCCGAGTCCGCAGGGCTGGCAGTCGAAGGCCGACCAGACCGTCTCGGCGTCCATCCAGGGAACGAGGAACTCGAAGCCGTCCTCGCCGGTGTACCCGGTGCGGGCCGTCCAGCACTCGATCCCCTCGATCGTGACGGACCTGGCCTCGAAACGCCCGAGGTCGTCGATCGGTTCGGCGACGACGTCGCTGGCCAGGGCCGCCGCCTCGGGTCCCTGCAGGGCGAACATGGCGTACTCGTCGGTCTGGTTGTCGACCGTCGCCTCGAGGCCCCACTCGTTGCGGTACTCGATCCAGCGTTCGTGCATCGCCTCGTCGTTGCCCGCGTTGGGAACGAACAGGTAGGTCGCCTCGCCGTTCTCGTCGGGGAGTCGGTAGACGACCGTATCGTCGATGATGATCCCTTCTTCGTCGGTGATCGTCGCGTACTGCGAATCGCCGACCTCGAGTGTGGTCACGTCGTTGGACGTGAGTCGTCCCATGAGCGTCGTCGCGTCCGGTCCGGTGACGTGAATCTCGCCCATGTGCGAGACGTCGAAGATGCCGACGTCGTCGCGGACGGCCGCGTGCTCCTCGCGGATCGAATCGAACTCGACGGGCATGTCCCAGCCGCCGAACTCCGTGAATTTCGCCCCGCGCTCGTCGTGTAACCCACGTAACGGCGGCGTCTGAAGCGGCATACTCGGGAGGACACTCTCGGAGTAGTAATGTCTTTTTGTCCGCGGAGTTCGCGAACGGTCTCGGAGACAACGTGAAAGTCACGCGTCACGAAATTTTTATAGGCACAGTTTCGAAGGTGTGGACGAATGACACGGATCGCGTTCATCGGCGCCGGTAGCATCGTCTTCTCGAAGAACCTCGTCGGCGACATCCTCTCGTTTCCGGAGCTCTCGGACAGCGAAATCGCCCTCATGGACATCGACGAACACCGACTGGCACAGACCACCAACGTCGCCGAGGCGATGGTCGAACAGGGTGACGTCGACGCCACGATCGAGTCGACGACGGACCGGCGAGAGGCCCTCGAGGGCGCCGACTACGTGCTCAACATGATCAACGTCGGCGGGACGGAACCGTTCGAAAACGAGATCGAGATCCCCCGAAAGTACGGCGTCGAGCAGGCGATCGGCGACACGCTGGGGCCGGGCGGCGTCTTCCGCGGCCTGCGGACGATTCCGACGATGCTGGACATCGCCCGCGACATGGAGGAACTGTGTCCCGACGCGCTCCTGTTGAACTACACCAACCCGATGGCGATCCTCTGTTGGACCATGTTCGAGGAGACCGATATCGAGACGGTCGGCCTCTGTCACAGCGTCCCCCACACCGCGTCGGCGATCGCGGAGTACATCGACGCGCCCCAGGAGGAACTGGACTACTGGGTCGCCGGCATCAACCACATGGCCTGGTTCCTCGAGTGCGAGTGGGACGGACTCGACGTCTACCCGCTGCTCGAGGAGGCAATGGAAGATCCCGAGACCTACGAGAAGGACACGGTGCGGTTCGAACTCATGAAGCACTTCGGCGCCTTCGTCACCGAGTCGAGCCACCACCTCTCGGAGTACCTCCCGTACTTCCGGACCGACGAGGAGGAGATCGACCGCCTCACCGGAACCCAGAGTGCGGGCCGGATGCCGACCGCGACCTACCTCGAGGGCTGGAAGGAGCGCTCGGAGGAACGGGACGACGCGTTAGCCGAGGTCGATCCCGACGAGGTCTCGATCGAGCGCTCCGAGGAGTACGCCTCCCGTCTCATCCACTCGCTCGAGACGGACACGCCGCGGCGGCTGAACCTCAACGTCAGCAACGAGACGGACGCGATCCAGAATCTGCCCTCGGAGGCGTGCGTGGAGGTTCCCTGCCTGATCGACGGCACCGGTGTGCACCCGTGTTCGGTGGGGAAACTGCCGTCACAGCTCGTCTCGCTCATCCGGACGAACGTCAACGTCCAGCAACTCGCCGTCGAAGGGGCTGCCAACGGCGACCGCGAGGCGGTCCACCGGGCGATCAAACTCGACCCGCTCACCGCCGCCGTCTGCACGCTCGACGAGGCCCACGAGATGACCGAGGAGTTACTCGAGGCCAACGAGGCGTATCTGCCGGAGTTGACGTAGACGCTCGAGGTCGCGAAGCGCCGTGCGGTCGTGAATCGTCCTTGCAGTCTCCGCGGAGGAACGCTTTCTGTCACGGTGGGAAGGCGATCGACCCGAGGACTACAAGATAAAATCTGCCCCTACTTCGCGTCGTTCGTTCTTTACACATCGGGTACCCTCCCGAATCGACGAGATCGGTGAAGTCTGACGCTTGTCAGACATTACTATCGGAGACGAGTTCAACGATATAAATGGTGCGCTCGAACTCAGTGAAACGTCGACCGGGTATTAATAATAGCGGACGGAGAGTCAGAGTGCCCGGACTGACCGACTTCCACCACCACTCCACCTACCGTGGTCAGCTCGGGCGTCTTCGTTCTCGGAACTGACCGGGGTGGTTCGTCGGTCCTTCTGGTTCGAGCGGCTCACCTCGTCGCTATACTAACAACTGAAACGATTTACACACTGATCGCACAGCAGTCGTGCGATCAGGTGTGCATTGACTTTCAGTGGCTACTATAGACCTACAGCAGTGCTCAGCGGAATGCTCGAGCCGTGACACGGCAGAACCGTGACCGACGAGCGGCCGCCGATCACTCCTCCATCGACAATCGCGAATCCCGAAGCAAGACCTTCTTGACGATCTCCGGGTCCTCGAGCAGCCGATGCTTCGCGTGGGCCCCGCGCCCGCGTCCGCGCCCCTCGCGCTCGGACTGGATCACGTTCAGGAAGTTCTGCTCCTGGAGGATCTCCTGAACTCGCCGTTCCGAGAGGACGTCGAGCTCGAGCTGGCCGGTGATCTGTTTGTACTGACTGTAGATGATCTTGGTCGGAAACTCGTCTTCGGTGCTGTTCTCGGTCAGAAGCGTCAGGGCGTAGAGGATGGCTTTGGCCTGCTGGGGCGAGCCCTCGATCAGTTCGCTGAACCGGTCGGCCTCGGTCTTCTCCTTGGCCGCCCTGACGTGTTCTTCCGTTACGCGCGCATCGTTTCGCTTCTTGGCGAGTCGGCCCGCGTTTCGCAGGATGTCGATCGCCTTCCGGGCGTCGCCGTGTTCCTGTGCCGCGAGCGCCGCCGTCAGCGGGATCACCTCGTCGGTGATCACCTCCTCGTGGAAGGCGTCGCGACGTTTGTTGAGAATGTCGATCAACTGGTTGGCGTCGTAGGGCGGAAAGACGAGTTCGTCCCGCGAGAGGCTCGACTTCACCCGCTCGGAGAGGTTGTCCGGGAAGTCGATCTTGTTCGAGATGCCGACGATGCCGATACTCGAGTCGGAGATGCGACGATTCTCGCCCGCCCGCGAGAGTTTTCGGAGGACTTCGTCGTCCTCGAGCATGTCGATCTCGTCCAAGATGACGATCGTGACGTCGGTACAGTGGTCGATGACGTCCCAGAGGCGCTTGTAGTAGTCGCCGGTCCCGAGTCCGCGATCGGGTACCGTGACGCCGCTGCGTTCGGGTTCGTTGACGACCTGGGCGACGGTCTTGACGATCGACGCCTCGGTGTTCTGTTCGCCGCAGTCGATGAACGCGTACTTGACGTTGATGTCGTCTCGCTCCGCCTCGGAGATCACGCGCTGGGTGATCGACCGCGAGATGAGCGACTTTCCGGTTCCCGTTTTGCCGAAGATAAAGAGGTGAGACGGCTTGCTCCCGAAGATCGCGGGGTTGAGGGCGTCGGCGACGCGCAACATCTGATCGTCGCGGCCGACGATCCGGTCCGGCCCGGGCAGGTGCGTGATCTCGAGCAACCGCTCGTCGGCGAAGATCGGATCGTCGTAGCGAAAGAGCGGATCGCGTCCGTCTGACTCGTCGGAAGCCATGTACTACCCCCGCCTTGCCACCGGACTGGAATAAAGGTATGGGGGGTCGGTCGCGTATGTAAACCATCCATCTCGAGGCAGAACGCGCCGATATTGTTCGTGATTGCCGAACCATCCCGTGGTAACCACCCTCGCGTTTCTAGGCGCGAGCGGGCCGAGCGGGGCCCACACCCCCCTCGCGGATGTAACGAGGGATCGATGGGGGACTCGAGGTCGAGTCGAGAACGTGAGACACCAACACACGATCTGCCGTGGTGACCGACGGGGGACACACCACCGTCGCGGATGTAACGCCAAACGGGTGGGTGGGGTTCGGCAGAATGTTGGGTTTCGACCGGTGAGAACCCCGTGATTTACAAACGCGACGGTGGTGTGTTGTCGATCAGTACCCCCACACAGGTACGGCGTTACAAACGCGAAGGGGGTGTCCGTGTACTCGAACGTAGACTTGCAGTTCTCTGCAGATACTGCAACGTCTCTCGAGGCGTGGAATCACAACGCAGAGATCCACACAAGCGGTACGAACGATGCAGCCACGGCTCGGGATCGAGAACCAATCGACGACGGTCTCGAGGAGACCTCCTGAACCGAGCCGAGTCGCTGTAATCGATCGATCGGAAGACGACTACTCGAGGGCCAGATTCACTAGTCTAGTTCTAGTAACTAGACTAGTAACTAACAACTAGACTAGCTCAACTAACACAACACTCTCAACGGGCATCCCCAACAACACTCTCGAAGACATCCACAGTGGAATCATCGAGTACACGATCGCTCGAGAGCTCGATACGTGACGACGGACACCGTCCCTGATACTCTCGACGTCTCGGAATCGTCGATGGGGAGGGACTCGAATTATCCACGACGATCACCTCACGACGACCTCCGATTTCGACCCGTCTCCCACCGATCGCGTTTCGTCACACCTATTTCGGGACCACGGAAAGAACGGGCATGTTCGACCGCGTTCGCGCCCGACTCGCACCCGACACACACAGCGACCCGGTCGTCGGACTTTTCGTCGACGGGCCGAACGTGCTTCGCGACGAGTTCGACGTCGATCTGGACGATCTCCGCGAGGTCGCCACCGATCTGGGCCAGCTCGGAGTCACCCGTCTCTACCTCAACGAACACGCCACGCCGGGACTGATCCAGGCCGCCGAAGCCCGCGGGTTCGAAGTCGTCGTCACCAGCGGCGACGTCGACGTCAAACTCGCCGTCGACGCGACCGCCCTCGTCGCCGACGGTTCGCTGGACACCCTCGCAGTCGCCTCCCGCGATACGGACTTCAAGCCGGTCCTCGAGTTCGCCGGGACCCGGGGCATCAAGACGGTCGCGATCGCGCCCGGTTCTTACGGACGCTCGGACGCGCTTCGCAACGCCGCCGACGAGGCGATGACGCTGGGTCCGTGAGGCCGTAAGTCCGTTGTACCGTCTCAGCGCCGAAAACGCCGAAGTCGGAGGCTTTTCACACGATCCGCCCGCATACTGAGGTATGACCGACGGAACCGACGACAGCAGAACCGACGAGTGGCGGGGCCCGATCCTCGACGACCACCTCCACCTCGACCCCGACCACGCCCGGGGCCTCGAGGCGGTCGAGGACTTCGTGAACGTCGGCGGGACCCACTTGCTGATCGTGAACAAACCCTCGTGGCACCTCGACGTCGAAGCCGAGCGCGGTGAGGACTTCCGTCCGGTGTTCGACCGCACCATCGAAATCGTCGCCGAGGCGACCGACCGCTTGCCGGGGCGAGCGTGGCCGATCCTCGGCGTCCATCCCGGACTGGTCTCTCGGCTGGTCGACGACCGCGGCTACGCGCCCGACGAGGCTCGCGAGATCATGCAGGCCGGGATCGGCGTCGCCGCGGAGTACGTCGCCGACGGCCGCGCGCTCGGATTGAAGTCGGGGCGTCCACACTACGACGTCTCCGAGGCGGTCTGGGAGGCCTCGAACGAAGTCATGCGTCGGGCGTTCGAGCACGGCGTCGACCTCGAGTGCGCCGTCCAGCTCCACACCGAAGCCAGCGAGGACCTGACCGAGATCGCCGACTGGGCCGAAGCTGCCGGTCTCCCGGCCCACCGGGTCGTGAAACACTACGCGAGCGGCCGACTCGAGGGGCCGACACCGAGCGTGATGTGCGAGAAAGACTGGTTGACGGAGGCGGCCGAACGCGGGGCTCCCTTCCTGATGGAGACCGACTTCGTCGACGACCCGGATCGTCCGGGTGCCGTAATGGGACCCAAGACCGTCCCGCGTCGCGTCTCGTGGCTGCTCGAGAACGGTCACGAGGACGCCGTCCGCATCGCGCACGTCGAGACGCCCGCCCGGGTGTACGATATCGACACCGAAGCGACGCTCGAGCGGTGACCTGAAACGAGATAGTTACATTCGCTCATTATTCTGATATTTACGTCGAAGAACCAACCGACGTTCTCGGAAGACACGAAGACTGAAGTGGTTCGATGGGGCTGGCAGATTTTCGGCTCGAGAGTCGCTGTATGGCCGATTGAGACACTCCGACAAACCGCGCGGGTAGAGAAAGGCATTTCAAGCGGCCGGTGTAGGTGTGTGTATGAGCAATCCCCCCACCGAGTTCTACTCGGCGGAACGCTGGCAGAACTGGATCGACCGCATCGACGACGAAGAGATCGATCCCGAAGACGAATCGTCGGCTCGTCTCCTCTTGAACTTACAAGACGACACCGCGATCGCGATCGCCAAGATCGTCTCCGCCTACGACGACGGCGAACTCGACGGGGAGGCAGCACTCGAGGAGATCGCGGACGTCCGTAATATCGTCCTCGACGAGGTCGACATCGACGACGAGGAGAAACTGATGCTCGTCGACGGCGTCCAGACGAGCCTCGTCTGCGTCTTCTTCGCCGCCGAGGAGTACGTCGCGAACGGCCCAGCAGAAGAGGCAAGCGTCAGCGAGTACCTCCGGGCGGCCGCCGACGCGGAGGCCGAAGAGGACCTCGACGCCGCACTCGGCTACGCCGCACAGGCCGGGACGCTGGTCATCGACGGCGAGGAACTGGATATGGCCGTCGCCGAGGATCTCGAGTACGGCCTCGTCACGGAGTGGATCAACGGCCTCGACAGCCTCCAGAGCGCGATGAGCGATCCGGAAGTCGTCGAAGAAGACGAGTAGCGGCCTCGTCGGACGACGAATGCGGGAGGATATTCGAGGACGGCGACGTCTCACTCGAATCTGCATTCGCATCCGCGCCGCGCCCACGTTCACGTTCACATTCACATCACGATCCAGAGACGCTCGTTCGGGTCACTCGGGCCAGACTCGACCCGACCCGATCCGACACGAAACGGGGACTCACTTTTCGTCTTTCGTACGCGACCGACGGCCGCAACCTCGCGTAGGCCCGCGACCCGTCGCGACTGGCCAACAAGCGTTTAACCGACGCTGACTATCCTCGGCTATGTCACGTCGGGTCGACGAGCGCGCCGTCACGGTGCAGATCGGTGCCGTGTTGATGCTCGCGATCCTCGTCTCGGCGCTGGCGCTCTATCAGGTGTCGGCCGTTCCCGACCAGAATCAGGAGACGGAATTTACCCACAACGAACGGGTGGCTGGCGAACTGGTCGAGTTGCGCGATACGATTCGAAACGCCGGCAGCGAGCGACTCGAGCGTGGCGTTCCGATAACACTCGGAGCGCAGTACCAGACGCGAACGGTGGCGATCAACCCACCCGCGCCGTCGGGTCGACTCTCCACATCGGACCCGCGACCGGTGAAGATTGAAAACGTGACTATCGAGGAGGGAGATCCCAACGGAACCGTTCAGGACGTTCTGGACGACCCACCGACGACACGCCTGCTCACGTACGATCCGCGTTACAACGAATACCGTGGTCCGACGACCCGAATCGAACACTCACTTCTGTACAACGAGTTCGGCGCAGCGAACGTCACCCTCGAGGAACAGACGATGATCGACGACGACAGCGTGACGCTCGTGTTCCTCGAGGGGAACCTCTCGAGGAGTACGACCGGAACTGTTTCGGTCGACGTCGAGACGATCGGTGGGCCAACGGGGGAGAGCAAATTCGAGTCGAACGGGAGTGGAAACGTCACGATCACCCTGCCGACGGACTCACCCGAGCGCTGGGAGGCGGCTCTCGGAACGACGTTCGAAGGGTCTCCGCAGGAGAACGCGCGGATCCGGCACAGCGATCGTCGGAACGTCACGATCGAACTCGCGAACGAGACGTACGATCTTCGACTGGCGCAGGTGAGCGTCGGCGACGGAAGTACACCTGACAGCCGGTTCGACGATGCTCGAGCGCCTGCGTCAGAGAAGGGATCTGGAACGTTTACCGTCGAGTGGGACTCCGACGCTGAAACGATTCAAGAAGGCCAGACCGAGAGAATCGACGTTCACGTTACTGACGATCAGACCGGCGATCCGATCGCAGACGTGGCAGTCGACTTCGCTCGACGTGGTGACGGGTCGGTCAGCTTCTCCGGGGATACGCAGGCCGATACCGACGAAACGGGGACCGCCAGTATCGACGTTACCGGAGAGAGCGCGGGGGAGACGACGATCTTCGCGTCCACGGTCAGCGGCACGGACCGCCTCCCGGTTACCGTCGATCCGTTCGAGCCACCGGCGGACGGACCGTACTTCGACGTCCAGATAACGCAGACGAACTCGCCAGTGACGGAGGGAGAGACGGTGACGGTCGACGCCACCATCGAGAATCGCGGTACCCAACCGGACACACAGACGATTCAGCTGGTGGCTTCGGACGGGGTCGAACTCGATAGTCAGGCCGTCAGTCTCGAGTCCGGGGAACAGTCGACGATTACCCTCGAGTGGGATACGACGGCCGATGATGCGGGTGACCAGACGATCCGGGTTTCGACCGACGACGAGAGCGACCAGACGACGGTCAGGGTCGAGCGTAATTCGGGTGCTACCGGACCGACCGTCGATTCGTTCGATACGAGTGAACAGCCCGGAAACAACGCGGGTATTCGATACAGCTGGGCGGTCTCCGCCGGTGATGCAGAACTTGAGTCCGCCGTCGTCGAATTACATCGAGACGGAACCCCTGTCGACCGACACACCCATCCTCTCAGCGGACAGAACGGAGGGTCTAACAACGAGAAATTCGCCGATCTCGGAAACGGACAGGAGTACACGCTTCGACTGACCGTCACCGATACGAACGGTAACACCGCCGAAGCCGTCGAAACGCAGATCGCAGGATGACCTCGAGGCAGCCGTCGGCGTAGCACGGCCTCGGACGGGTGGTCGCTTCGATTAGCTGCCACAGAAGACGTACATTCGACACTCGTCGAACCTCCGAACGACAATATCATGTGGCCACACCTGTATGCACAGCATATGACTACAGTCGGTATCGACGCCATCGAAATCTGGACCGGGAACCTCAAACTCGATCTCCCCGGGACGTTCGCGCCACAGAAGGGCGAAGACCCCGAAAAGTACACCAAGGGACTCGGCCTCAACGCGAGTTCGTTCCCCGACAGCTACGAGGACATCGTCACGATGGGGGCCAACGCCGCCTATCGCCTGATGGATCGCAAGGGCCTCGAGCCCGAGGACATCGGCCGGATCGACGTCGCCACCGAGAGTTCCTTCGACAACTCGAAACCTGTTTCGACGTACGTCGCAGGCTGCCTCGAACAGGTCTACGAGGGTGACTTTCACCACGCGAACAAGGGCGAGCGGAAGTTCGCCTGTATCGCGGGGACCCAGAGTTTAGACGACGCGTACAACTGGATCAAGGCGGGTCGAAACCGCGGCCGAGCCGCGCTCGTGATCGCGACCGACACGGCCCTCTACGCCCGCGGTGACGCCGGCGAGGCGACGCAGGGCGCGGGTGCTGTCGCGATGCTCATCAGCGAGGATCCCTCGCTGGTGGAACTCTCGATCGAACAGGGCTACGGCAGCGCCGACGAGACCGACTTCCTCAAGCCCAACCAGCAGTTCCCGAGCGTCGACGGCAAGCGCTCCGTGCAGGTGTACCTCGCCCGAATGCGCGAAGCCCTCGAGGACTTCGAGAGCATCGCCGGCGACAGCCACCCCGACCAGTACGCCTACATCCCGTTCCACACCCCATTCCCCGGGATGGTCCGAAAGGCCGGCCTGCTGGGCTATCGGCACATGATCCGGGACACGGAAATCGAAGACGAGCTGGCCGCGGAGATCGGTCGCCAGCCCCGCGCCGAGGCGTTCGACGACGACGAGGCCTTCCGCGAGGCCCTTCGAGAGTACATGGATTCGCTCAAGGAGACCGAAACCTACCAGGACTGGTACGCGAAGACGATCGATCCCACCCTCACCATCTCTCGAGAGGTCGGAAACTGGTACACCGGCTCGGTACACGTCGCTCGAGCGAGCGTTCTCAAACACGGCCTCGAGAACGAGCTAGATCTCACCGGGAGCAAACTGCTGGTCGGCTCCTACGGCAGTGGGGCCGAAGCGGAGATCCACGCCGAGACGATCCAGGAGGGCTGGCGCGAGGAGATCGGGGCGCTCAACGTCGACGAACAGCTCGCAGCGCGGTACAATCTCACCTGGGACGATTACGAGGAGATCCACGACGCCCACAACCACGAGATGGACGTCGACATCGAGCCGCGCACGACGCCGGAAGCGGAGTTCGTGTTCGACGGCTGGGGTCGGATGGGCGAGCGGAAGTACACGTTCGTCGAGTAGATTTTTCACGAAGAGCTCGGCGAGAAACAACTGATTCGGCTCGAATCGACCGATACGAAACCGTCGTAGTCATTATCCCCTGTTCGCTAGTAGTGCCCAACGTGACACGGACCGGATGCGGTGACGGAGTCGGACTCCCTTCTGTTGGGCTGCCGTGTCGCCGCTATCACTATCACTATTACGACCACTAACGCATGCACGGATCACACACTACGGGGAGCCCGTACGCTCCCCACACGGACGACGAAACCGCGGCGATGCTCGAGGCAGTCGGCGTCGAGTCGGTCGAGGACCTGTTCGACATACCCGAGGACGTTCACTTCGACGGCGAGTTCGACATCGACGCGCGCACGGAACGCGAGACCCGCCAGCTGGTGGGGTCGGTCCTCGAGCGAAACGACGAACTCACCGAACTGCTGGGGCGGGGACACTACGGCTACTACATCCCCTCGCTGGTCGACCACCTCGCCGACCGCTCGGAGTTTCTGACCTCCTACACGCAGTACCAGCCCGAGGTCTCGCAGGGCTTCTTGCAGGCGCTGTTCGAGTACCAGTCGCTGCTGGTCGAACTCACCGGTCTCGGGGTCGCCAACTGCTCGATGTACGACGCGGCGACAGCACTGGGAGAAGCGGCCACGCTGGCCGACCGGACGCGCAAGACGAGCGGTCACCGCGTGCTCGTCCCCGACATTCTTC
Source organism: Halomontanus rarus (assembly GCF_017357405.1). GTDB lineage: Archaea > Halobacteriota > Halobacteria > Halobacteriales > Natrialbaceae > Halomontanus > Halomontanus rarus. Next base: position 542,879 of record NZ_CP071597.1, read on the forward strand.
GCACGGGCCGGCGCAGCACGCTCGAGAACTACGTCGCCGGGACAGACCTCGAGATCGAACCGTACGCGACCGCGGAATCGACTGTCGACGTCCCGGCGCTCGAGTCCCAGCTCGACGAGGACGTCGTGATGGTCTACGCGGAGAATCCCACGGTACGCGGGGCGATCGAGGGACGACTCGCCGAGATTGGAGAGCGCGCCGCGGACGCCGACGCGCTCTTCGTCCTTGGGTCGGACCCGGTCGCGCTCTCCCTGTTGCAGAAACCCTCTGACGTGGGTGCCGACGTCGTCGTCGGCGACGCGAGCGTGCTCGGACTCCCGACGAGCTACGGGATGGGACTCGGTCTCTTCGCCACCGACGAGCGGTTCCTCCGACAGGTTCCCGGCCGGCTCGTGGGCGCGAGCGAGGACGCCACGGAGCGACGCGCGTTCACGCTCACGCTCCAGACCCGCGAACAGCACATCCGCCGCGAGCGCGCGACGAGTAACATCTGCACGAACCAGGCGTGGGTCGCCCTTCGGAGCGCGATTCACGCGGCTACGCTCGGTCCGAGCGGACTCGTCGAACTCGCCGCGCGGGACGTCACGCGAGCCGAGACGCTGGCCGACCGCGTCGACGCACTCGTCGGCGTCAAAGCGCCCGTCGACGACCGACGCCACATTCGAGAGTTCGTCGCCAGGATCGACCAGCCAGCGAGGCCCATCGCCGACGACCTCGAAGACCGCGGCTTCGCCGTCCACGTCGTCGGCGAGCACGAGATCCAGCTCTGTGTCGCTGGTGTCGACGACGAGACGCTCGAGGAGTTCGTCGACGCGTTCGCGGAGGTGGTCCGATGAGCGACGACCGGAGTGAGAGCGGGAACGAGAACGAGAACGGAAACGAAAACGGGCACGACCAGGCTCGCTGGACCACCAACGGCCAGTACGAACCGTTGCTTTCGGAGAAGAACCAAACCCGCGTCGAGATCGGCACGGACGTCGACTCGCCGCTTCCCGACGACCTCACCCGCGACGACCTCGAGTTGCCCGACCTCTCGGAGCCGGAACTCGCGCGCCACTACACGCGCCTCTCCCAGATGATCTACGGGATCGACAGCGGTCCCTACCCGCTGGGCTCGTGTACGATGAAGTACAATCCGAAGTTCACCGAGGACGTCGCGGCGCTCCCGTCCGCGGCGGTCCACCCGGACCGCTCGCCAGAATCGGTTCAGGGAACCCTCGAGGTCCTCGCTCGACTGCAGGACTACCTGGGTCGGATCGGCGGTATGGACGCCGTCACGCTCCAGCCGCCCGCGGGCGCGGCCGGCGAGTTCGTCGGCATCCGCGTCGCAGCTGCGTATCACGAACACAACGGCGAGGGTCACCGCTACGAGGTGATCATTCCCGAGAGCGCTCACGGAACCAACTTCGCGACCGCCGCGCTCGGGGGCTACGACGTGGTCTCGCTGCCCAGCGACGACGCGGGCCGGGTCGACCTCGAGGCGCTCGATGCGGCGCTCTCCGAGGACACTGCAGCACTCATGCTGACGAACCCGAACACGCTCGGCCTGTTCGAGCGCGATATCACGGAGATCGCCGGGATGGTCCACGACGTCGGCGGACTGCTGTACTACGACGGGGCGAACCTGAACGCCCTGCTCGGCCGGGCGCGACCGGGCGACATGGGGTTCGACGTGATGCACTACAACGTTCACAAGACGTTCGCGACCCCCCACGGCGGCGGCGGACCCGGTGCCGGACCGGTCGGCGTCGTCGAAGACCTCGCGCCGTTCCTGCCCGCGCCGCGGGTTCGGGCGGTAGACGGTGACGGCGACGCCACGCCCGCCGAATACGAACTCTTCGACCCCGAGCACACAATCGGACGGGTCCACGGCTATCAGGGCAACTGGCTCGTCCTCGTGAAGGCGTTCGCCTACATCGCGCGGCTGGGCGACGAGGGATTGACCGACGCCAGCGCGAAGGCCGTGTTGAACGCCAACTACCTCGCCAGTCAGGTCGACTACGAGGTTCCCTACGGTCCGTTCCACCACGAGTTCGTCGCCAGCGCCGGCGAGCAGGACGCCGCCGACGTCGCCAAGCGCATGCTCGACTACGGCGTCCACCCGCCGACGACGAAGTGGCCCGAGATCGTCAGCGAGGCGCTGATGACCGAGCCGACGGAGGTCGAGAGCAAGTCGACGCTCGATACGCTGGCGGGCGCGTTCAACGCCGTCGCCAGCGAAGACGACGAGATCCTCGAGTCCGCTCCCGAGCGGACCGCGGCACGTCGGATCGACCAGACGAGCGCCGCACGGAACCCGCGGTTGTCGTGGCACGCGCTCTCGACGACGGACGGGGAGGGAGACGGCGAACGTGAGGAGTAAGGCCTCGAGCGACCGGTGACTGAGAGTCTGGCTGAATCGTTTGCAACCCTCTTTTCGATACAGCACTCGAATCGACGGATGCCTGCGACACGATGGCGTGACTCGAGTTCTACCACGGTATACCGATTGGTTCGACGAGATGAGATTCTATATCGTCATATAGTTCATCCACTGCAACTCGAAGCGAATACACATCGTTCGGTATCGAACGTCGAACCCGCTGTACACAAGACATTTGTGCTGATTAACGGTGGTGAAAATATGAATCGGCGGCAAGTTCTCGCTACGATCGGGATGTTACCCGCTGTCGGCTGTCTCGCGACCGACAGCGATTCCCTCTCAGGAGATGACTCCCGTTCGGACACACCCGACGAAACAGTCGACACAGCCGTCGAGGAAATCGTCGTCGACTGTGAAACGAAGTACATCCGAGAGAACGTCACAGGGAACAACGAAACAGTGGGATCACTACAGCCACGAGTCGAAGCGACGGATATCCGTCCGAAAGGAAAATTCGTAGAAGTTCGTTCGACATTTGGGACGACGATTTCACACAGTGACGAACCCGACCTGCACGCCGATTACGAGATCGGCGCTTCGTATCTCGTGACAGAAGACGACGTATACCGGACCGAAGCGGAAGCCGGTGATCCGCGTGATGGAACGAAGGTCGATTGCTGAGTGGTTCCGTCGAATCCCCAATCTCGAGTCTGAACAGAGATACAGACAGTCGTCTATGATTCACGAACGGTCGTGACGATCCCAATTGAATGGAAACAGATCTACGAACACACAGTCAGTTGATTCGAACGTACCTACACGGGGGTCGGATTCACGCTAGAGCCACACCTCTCCGAGCGAGAACGGCAAAAACCGACGTCGAAGGTGCTCGACTGGAACGTTACGCCGTTTCGGCTTCGCTCGAGTCGATCCCGTCGATCTGGACGAAGCCGTAGTCGCAGTCGGGGCAGTGCCACTTGACTTTCGTACCGAGGTGGAGCGTCGTGCTCGCTGCGCGATAGAAGGTCTTCTCCCCACCACAGTCGGGGCAGTCGTGGTCGAGTTCTTGGGCCATACGGGACCTCTGACGTCGACGATGTTTAACGTACTGGATTCTGGCGATGTCACTGACCGTCTCGTCTCCAACCACTGAAGACGCCACACCGACGGCGGAGTCTCGAGGACGACCGTGGAATCGACCGCGATCCGGACCGCCGGACGGTTTTGCGACCCGCTTCGAGCGTCGGAGACCGCTTTGGAAGCCACACCCAATTCTCGCTCGTTGGGGTCTGAGAGGGACGATTCCCACTGTTCACGTCTTCTTCGGAGACGTGATTTTGTCTAGTACAGTTCGGATCGGATAGGTGTCTTTATGTCTACGGGACCACATTTTCTGCGTGATGTCTGTTGCCCTCCGAGACGCCTTGGGATGGACCGGTTCCTTCACCGGAACGGGTCTGTGCCTCTGTATCGGCGCCTATCAGGGAATCCAGCAGTTCGAACTGATCCTCGAGTTGCAGGGATTCGCCGTCCACGTCGCGACCAGAAGCGCGGCACCCGCAGTCACGGTGTTTACCGTCCTCGCGACGCTCTCGGGCGTGTTGCTCGTTCGGGAGATCTACCAGCGTCGGGACCCCGACGCCCGAGTGTTCGACGGACCGACGGTTGCCGCCATCGTTCCCGTCTACCGGGACGGAGACGTGGTCGCGACGAGCGTCCGCTCGCTGCTCGAGTCGAACTACGAGAGCCTCGAGGTCGTAATCGTGGGGGAACCCGGCGACGAGCCGACGCTCGAGACCGCACGGGAGTTGGCCGAACACCCGGACGTTCGACTCCTCCGTAACGACCGGCCCGGTTCGAAAGCGAGAGCCATCAACGACGCCGTCTCGCGGATCGATGCGGACTTCCTCTGTGCGTTCGACGCAGACGAACGCGTCGATCCCGACTTCGTCCCGGCGGCGATGCACGCCCTGCTCGAGGAGGATCGGGACGTGTTTCAGGCCCGCCGCGTCCCTCGAGCGAACGGGCCGGTCGAAACGCTCGCCTACTGCGAACGGCTCCTCTTTCACGCCAGCTACAAACTTATCGAACCCTTCGGATTCACCTACTGTCGGAGTTCCTCCGCGGTGTTCACTCGCGAGGCGTTCGAGTCCGTCGGTGGGCTGGACGATCTCCTCACAGAAGATATCGACTTCGCACACAAGTGTTTCCGACGGGGACTCGACGTCCGCCAGTCGAGGCACATCACGAACGAGATGGAAGCGCCGCACACGGTCGCCGATCTGTGGGGCCAACGGAAACGATGGCGGATCGGCCACATTCAGGTGTTCCGAAAGGCCCTCAGCGGCGGATTCGAGCCCAGCGGCGTGCGTGGACTGGCGTCGACGGTTCGCCTCGCGACCAGCCTGTTCGCGAGCGTGTTCATGGTCGCACTCGTGGCGAAAGTCGCGGTACTCGCCTATTACGGGTTCACCGGGTTCGCCCTGTTACCGCTCGTCCCGGTCTGCGTGATGATTCCGCCGATCCTCTATCACGACTATCGAGCGGGTCACGTTCGACGCCTGTCCCCGACGGTCGCGCTCTCGCCGCTGATTTATCCCGGATTCGGACTGGTGACGATCCGCTGTACCTTCGAGTATTTTCTCAGCTGGGACGGAACCTGGTATCGCGTCGAAAAGACCGGTGCGTAATGGGACTCGCTCTCGTTGAGCCACGGTTGACGGTGCTCAAACCACTAATTGCTTTATCGATCGACCCCAGCCGTCGCGTGCGCATCATCGCTCTCACGTCCAGTCTTTCCCGTTTCCCGTCTCGACTCGAGCGGATCGCCGCAGATTACGAAACTGAATCGGGTCCCGTTTCTCGCTTTGTCTCGAGTGAACACTATCGATTTCACGGGAGCGAGCCACACTCGACGCCCGAATCACCACACATACACCCTATGGCGATATATGAATTACCGAGGTGCGGTGGACTCACTCGAGTGAGAGCGCGCGAGGAAAACCGGTGTCCCATCTCGAGCGTGCTCGAGACGGCCGTCGGCTACGGTGCGCCTGCGAGGACGAACGTGGTCTCGGCCTCTCCGTTTCGGATTCGTCGGGTGGTATCGGGTGCGATTCGCAGAGCGTCTCGCGGTTCCATCGAAATCTCCTCACCGTCGACGACGACGGTCGCGCTTCCCTCGACGAGGTAGTACACCTCCTCGTGGTCCTCGTCGGCGTGATCGTGTTCCATCCCCTCCCACCCCGGCTCGCACTCGAGAACCGAGAACCCGAGTCGGTCGCACTCGAGCGGTTCGCGAAGGAACCGCAGGCCGTCCGAAACCGGGTCGACGTCGTCGGCGTTGACTTTCGTGTATGACACGGGTGAGTATCCGACGCGGAACGTGAAAAAACTCGGTCGGTGATCGGTGTGAGAGGATCCGCGAACGAGAGCGCTCGAGAGAGCGCCGAAGCGGAGGATGACTCGGAGTTAAGTGACGCCGAAACGTCGTTCCGCGTATGAAGATCTACACCGGCCGCGGCGACGAGGGCCAGACCGATCTGCAGGACATGACCCGCGTTTCCAAGGCTAGCCCCCGAATCGAAGCCTACGGCACGGTCGACGAACTCAACGCGCTCGTCGGTACGGTCCGACCGACCGGTCACGACGACGTCGACGAGCAACTCGAGTCCGTCCAGAATCACCTCCACGTCGTCCAGGCCGACTTCGCGAATCCGGATCCGGACGACGACGATCCCGTCGTCCGAGCCGAACACGTCGAGACGATCGAAACGTGGATCGACGGCTACGACGACGAACTCGAGCCGCTGCAGTCGTTCATCCTCCCGACGGGAAGTGAGACGGGTGCGCGATTACACCACGCCCGGACCGTCTGTCGCCGAGCGGAACGGCGAGCCGTCGCGCTCGCGGTCGAGGAGTCGATCAACGAGGAGGCGATCCAGTATCTCAACCGGTTGTCGGATGGATTGTTCGTCCTCGCGCGCGTCGTCAACCAGCGCGACGGTGAAGTCGAGGAGCAACCGTCGTACTAACGGTCCTGAATCGGCCAGTCGCCACTCGAGTGAGCGGAGCCTCACGAGCGGGATCGGGACGATTACGTACGAAAAGCGGTGTCGACGCCGGTGATGCCCACGGCGCCGGTATGGTGGGACAGCCAGTCGCACCGAGTGCGACTACGTTTTAGGTCTGCCTAAACAACTATGAATCCTTTGGTCCTCCGTGACACCGCCCTCGAAAGTCCGTTCAAACATTCTGTCCCTACGAAAAGGATATATTCGACGCGGCCCTATTTGTTGGATAGATCATGAACAAACACTTCGAAGATGCGCGGTACTATCTGGCGCGAGCGGGTTACCACGTCAAACTCGGTCTCGAGGAGTCACTCGAGCCCGTCGAGACGAAACTCCGCGATTTGACCAGTCGTGAGTCCGAACCCGAACTCGAACCGGAGTCGTCGCGCGTCGAGACGCTCCTCGAGGAGGCCAAATCGGTCGAACGAAAGGCCGAAAACGGTGCTCGCGAGACGATCGGCGGTGCCCGACAAAAACTCGAGTCGTACCGGCCGGCGAAATAGTCTAGTTCGGGAATTCGAAAGGAACGCTTAAGTTGAACGGACGGATACCACCGTGTGCGGGTTGGTGATCTAGTCCGGTTATGATACCTCCTTCACACGGAGGAAGTCGGCAGTTCAAATCTGCCCCAACCCATTACAATCCTTCTGTCGCGTGAAGTAGTGAAATTTGGAGTGCCAAATGATCAGCAGAACTGGACTGAACCACTCGTTCGGTTAGTCTGACCGGTGCTCTCTTCGTAATCCTCTGCCACCGACAATGGCCCGATGACCCCGAGTATTCCGAGTCCGATTCTCGGTATTCAGTCAACCCACCGCTCTACATCCGCTCGATTACAGAAGTCGTCGCCGCTCAAAGTACAGGAGTCAACGTACGCAACCTCCTGTGTCGGTGTCTCTTTGCAGCGTATCGATACTGGTTGCAGTGATCAATACGCACGTGTATATACCCGATTTAGATCAAACGCAAAGAATTCTTGGACACTCTCAGAACTCGAAAACCGGTCCGAAATCGTGGTTTCATCGACAGACATTCCCGAATGGATCAATTAGTGATATTACTTATTCGACAGAGAGACGGTCTCTCGAGCCTGATAGTCACCGTTCGATGGTGGCGGGAAAGGCTTCCGCAAACCAAAGTCGCCTATACCTGACTGTGGTGGATGGCGATAATGACGACAGTCGTCGAACTCGAGATCCCGGCCGATCGCATGGGCTGTGCCCAGACGTTCGACCGCGTTCCAACGTTCGAATTCGAGATCGCGGGGATGATCGGGGATTCGCCGCCGTTAGTCTGGGTATCGGGGGAGGACCGAGACGCCGTCGAGGAGGCACTCGAGACGGATCCGACCGTCGAGGTCATCGCGTCGCTGACCGATGTGAGCGACGATCGGTGGTTGTTCCGCCTCGATTTCGGTCGCGGCGTCAAACTCTTCGAGCAACTCGTCTCGTCGAACGACGGCGCGATCCTCGAGGCGACGGGCCACGACGACACCTGGTCGCTCGAACTGTTGTTCCACGATCGTTCGGGGCTATCGGAGGCCCACGCGCTGTTCAGACAGTACGATTTCCAGACGACCGTCACCAGAGTGAACTCGCTTGACAATCCCTCGAGTAGCCACACGGCGTTGACCGCGACGCAGTACGAGACCATCATCGCGGCTCACGAGCGGGGGTACTTCGACGTGCCACGGGGGGTAACCCTGCAGGAACTCGCCGCCGAACTCGATATCTCCCACCAGGCGCTCTCGGAGCGACTTCGTCGGAGCCACGCGGCACTCGTGAGTTCGGAACTATCGGACCGGATGGCGCCAACCGGAATCGAACCGTAAGACGGCGTGTTGTGTCGTCCGCCCCATCGAAGTCGAGCGTCTCGCCGCCCTTCGGGTGACGAGTTGAACAGGCCCACAGCCTCGCCGTTGGCAGTGAAGAGGATGGCGAAACAGCGGACCGGTCGAAACTCGTGTACTCGTGCGGATCGCAGTAGCGACGTGTTTTGCAGTCTGTTGTCGTCCCGTGTGATCGAGACGAGTCTCGAGATGTACGGGTCGCCGGACATCGAGTGGGGTATAGACTGTCGGTCGACGAGAGCGATTGCTCACCGTCGGTGGAACGACGAGTTTCAAGAAGTCCGTGTCATCGCGTAACTGTAATTTGACGACTCTGCTAATTTAGACATAATTCTGTAAAAATAGTGCACCTTTACTGAGTAATGGGGCGTATTCTCACCAACAGTTAGTTTTATTACTGTAACTACCGACAATACAATCGTCGGCGCAACACCCGACGACGTGACGATGCACTGCCAACCGATTACCCTGTGAGTGCCGGTGGATCACTCATGCTCAATCAGCGTCTGCGGCCATTCGTGGCTGTGTGGCCGCTCGCCTGCCGTGTCGCGGTCTGTCGTCTCCACACGACGACCGCGGTTCGTTTTCGCCGACTCGAGTCGACCTGTGAACCGATCCCGAGACTCGAGTGGCCGAACTATGTCGTGATCGGGCGCGATCGGTAGATCGCGAGAAGTGGTCCCGTCAGTACGGATTCTCGTTTCGAGACTCTCCGTAGCGCGAGTTCACGGCCGGCGTAACCACGAGATTTCCCCTCGATTTGAAATAGACCGCTCATTTATGTGGTGTGCCTGTGTCGAATCCATCAAGCACGATGAATCTCGCAGACGCTGTCCTGGATCGGATTAGTGATGGTGATGACGGGGACGAAGACGAAGATGAGGACGAGGACGGAGACAGAGGCGGAGACGAAGACGGGGAGTCTCGAACGGTGACCGAGAGTACGGCGAGCGGTGACAGAGAGGAAAAAGAGATGCGCCCGGATACGGTAACCGAAGCCGACCTCTCGACCGACGACGTCTTTCACGTCTTGCAAACCAAACGCCGCCGAGACGTCTTACGGTACTTACAGGACACCTCCGGTCCGGTTCGAATGCGAGACCTCGCCGAACAGGTCGCCGCATGGGAACAACAAACGAGTATCGAGGCCCTCTCCTCGAACGAGCGCCAGCGCGTCTATATCTCTCTCTATCAGTCGCATCTCCCGAAACTCGACGAGGAGGGGATCGTCACCTACGACAAAGATCGCGGCATCGTCGAACGGGCGCCGCTGGCGGCGGCGTTCGATCCGTACATCGACGAGGCGATCGGAAGTGAGAGTGAGGAAGTGCGTGATCCGTGGCCGGAACGGTACGCCGTCGCCATCGTCGCCGGTGCCGTCGTTCTGACGGTCGCCGGCTTCGGACTCGTCCCCCTGTCCGGGATCGCCGCAGGGACGATCGCACTCTCGTTCGTCACAGCAGTGACCGTCGCCCACGCACTCGCTCGTTGATATCGTTCCCGCGCTGGCACGGGGTCGTTCTCTGGACACAGCGCGACCGAAACGGCGCACTCGAGAACCGGTCAATAGATCAATTCGTCGTCGTTTTCGACCATGTACAGCGTCCGGGCTGCGATGTTGACCGCGTGATCGCCGACGCGCTCGAGGTCTCTGATCGTTAGCAAGAGTCGTGAGACGTCCTGGAGCAGGTATTCGACCTCGTCGGGCGACTCGAGTTCACGTTCGATGAGGTCGCGAACGACGATTTCGCTCGCGCGTTCGGCGAAGTGGTCGAGGTCGTCGTCGCGGTCGGCGAGTTCGTAACAGAAGTCGACGTCTTCGGTGTCGTACGCGATCATCGCGTCCTCGATCATCTGGAGGGTGAGCGTCCCCATCTCCTGGACGTCGACGTCGGGAAAGAGGTCGCGCTCGGCGTCGATAGTGTACTCCCCGAGGTTGGTCGCGAGGTCGCCGATCCGTTCTAAGTCGGTGATGATTTTGAACGACGCGGCGATAAAGCGCAGGTCACTCGCGACCGGTTGCTGGAGCGCCAGCAAGTCGATACAGTCCTGTTCGAGATCGAGATACATCCGGTTGACTTCGCCGTCGCCCTCGATGACTTCCTCTGCCAGTTCCACGTCCTTTTGCTCGAGGGCGTCGAGTCCCATGCGAAGTCGTTCCATGACGACCTCACTCATGTATAGCACGTCCTCACGGAGTTCCGTGAGTTGTTCCTGATACGATTGTCTAGCCATGAATGGGTAGACTTCGTCCGGGATTAATGTACCTTGTGCTCACGGAGATACGCGAACGCGGGGATCGACGTTCAGATCCGGCGGCTGGACGGGCCGCGTCGATCGGGAGACCGAATCTCGAAATCGCGAGCTGCCTCATCCGAACTTGCCGGTGATGTAGTCCTCGACGCGGTCGTGGTCGGGGTTCTCGAAGATCTGATTCGTCTCGCCGAACTCGACGAGTTCGCCGCCGGTGAGGAAGACGGCCGTCTTGTCGGAGATGCGAGCGGCCTGTTGCATGTTGTGGGTGACGATCACGACGGTGTACTCCTCGGCGAGGTCCTCGATCAGGTCCTCGATCTTCGAGGTGGCGACCGGGTCGAGCGCGCTGGCGGGTTCGTCCATGAGGATGACCTCGGGATCGGTCGCGATCGCGCGAGCGATACAGAGACGTTGTTGCTGGCCGCCCGAGAGCTCGAGGCCCGACTCGTCGAGTCGGCCCTCGACTTCGTCGATCAGCGCCGCGCGCTCGAGGGCGGTGTGGACCTGCTCCTCGAGGTCGTCCGTCATTCCCTGTACCTTGAGGCCGTAGGCGACGTTGTCGAAGATGCTCTTGGGGAACGGGTTCGGTTTCTGGAATATCATGCCGATCTTGCGACGGAGGGCGACGGGGTCGACATCGTCGTCGTAGACGTTCTTCCCGCGAAAGAGGAGCTCGCCCTCGACGCGAGCGATGTCGATGAGGTCGTTCATGCGGTTGATCGAGCGCAAGAACGTCGATTTCCCACACCCCGACGGCCCGATGAGCGCCGTCACCTGTCGCTCGGGAATCTTCATATTGATCCCGTGTAACGCCTGATCGTCGCCGTAGAACACGTCGAGATTCCGCGATTCGATGACGGGGTCGTCTCCCCGCGTCGCGGGACCCGACGACGGACGGTCGACCGCCGACTTGGCCGGCCGTGTATCGCGACGCTGGGATTCCGATACAGCCCCCGAAGTACCGCCATCTGGGGTCATGAAGATACGCTAGTATTGCCCCTGAGGCAGTTACCTGTTCCGGATGTTCGGATCGCTGGATCGCCTCGTTCGAGACGCGCTCGAGTCGACTGTGAGTGAAAACGGAGCCCGTTACCCGAATTTGCCGGTGATGTAGTCCTCGACGCGGTCGTGGTCGGGGTTCTCGAAGATCTGATTCGTCTCGCCGAACTCGACGAGTTCGCCGCCGGTGAGGAAGACGGCCGTCTTGTCGGAGATACGAGCGGCCTGTTGCATGTTGTGGGTGACGATCACGACGGTGTACTCCTCGGCGAGGTCCTCGATCAGGTCCTCGATCTTCGAGGTGGCGACCGGGTCGAGCGCGCTGGCGGGTTCGTCCATGAGGATGACCTCGGGATCGGTCGCGATCGCGCGAGCGATACAGAGACGTTGTTGCTGGCCGCCCGAGAGTTCGAGGCCCGACTCGTCGAGTTGGTCTTTCACCTCGTCCCAGAGGGCAGCCCGTTTCAGCGCCTGCTCGACGGCCTCGTCGACGTTGTCGTCGATGCCCTGCACCTCGAGTCCGTAGGCGACGTTATCGCGAATCGACTTCGGAAACGGGTTCGGCGACTGAAAGACCATGCCGATCTTGCGACGGAGGGCGACGGGGTCGACGTCCTCGTCGTAGACGTTTTTGCCGTCGAAGGCCAGTTTGCCGTCGACGCGACAGGTGTCGACGAGGTCGTTCATGCGGTTGATCGAGCGCAGGAACGTCGACTTCCCACAACCCGAGGGTCCGATAACCGCGGTCACGCGGTTTTCCGGAATGTCGATGTCGACGTCGCGGAGCGCCTGTTCGTCCCCGTAGAAAACGTCCAGGTTGCGGGCCTCGAGGACCGTTCGCTCCGTTTCCGAACGGGTCCCGCCACCGTCAGCGTCGTCGGTGAGTCCGCTGCCCGGCGTCGGTGCGGTCTGTTGTTCGCGTCCGTGTTCGTGTTCGTCGGTCGATTCCGTCTCCGAGGAAGTCATCTGTTCGTTGGTCATTGTCAGGACTGCTGTTGCTGGTATTTGTTCCGGATGAGGATCGCGATCGAGTTGATCGTGAGCAACACGGCCAGAAGCGTCACGGCGCTGGCGGCGACGACCCCGTACTGGAATTCGGTGCTCGGGTACTGCGCCCAGGTGTAGATCTGCATCGGCATCGCACTGATCTTGCTGAACAGGCTGTTGGGGACGCCGAAGACCGTCGTCGGTGCGCCGATCATGATCAGCGGCGCGGTCTCGCCGATGGCGCGACCGAGTGCGAGGATCGTGCCGGTCATGATACCGGGCATCGCCCGCGGAAGGACGACGTTACGGATCGTCTGCCACTTGGTCGCACCCATCCCGTAGCTCGCCTGTCGCTGGGAGTCGGGCACCGCCCGGATGGCCTCCTGGGCGGAGATGATCACGATCGGTAGGACCAGCAACGAGACGGTAAAGCCCGCGACCAGCAGCGTCCCGAATCCGAGGTTCAACAGGCCGACGAACAGCCCGAGGCCGAGTAACCCGTAGACGACCGAGGGGACGCCCGCGAGGTTGGCGATGTTGAGTTGGATGAAACGCGTGAGCAGATTGTCGCTCGCGTACTCCTCTAAGTAGATCGCCGCTCCGACGCCGAGCGGGAAGGTGACGAGCGCGATCAGAACCATGAGTGCGATCGAGCCCACCAGCGCCGGATAGTATCCCGCCTCGAAGGGATCGGGGTGGGGCGGACTCGTGAGGAACTGCCAGTCGAGCCAGCCGACGGCGTCGACTGTGACGTAGGCGAGCAAGATCGCGAGCGAGACGATGCCGACTAGCGTCGCCGCCAGCGTCACGTACCGGAACGCGACGTCTTTCGCACGGCTGACCTGTCCGAAGCCGGTGTCTCCGCCGGTTTCGGTCGCCATTATTGGTACACCTCCCGGTACCGCGAGGCGATCCACTCGCTGACGAGGTTCATCGCGAACGTGATGACGAACAGCGTGAGCCCGACGGCGAAGAGGCTCTTGTAGGCGGTCGACGCGCCGACCACGTCACTCGCACCGATCTGAACCATCGCCGAAGTCATCGGCTGGATGGAGTCCAAGAACATGCCGCCGGGATCGGTTATATCCAGCATCCGCGGCGTCTGTCCCGCCGCGATAGCGACGATCATCGTCTCGCCGATCGCCCGCGAGAGCGCGAGGATGAACGACGAGAAGATACCCGACAGCGCGGCCGGAACGACCACGCTCGTCGAGACGGTGAACTTCGTCGCGCCGAGGCCGTAACTGGCCTGTCGGAGCGAGTCGGGCACCGCGCTCATTGCGTCTTCGCTGATCGAGGAGACCATGGGGATGATCATGATCCCGACGATGATCGACGCCGAGAGCGCGTTGAAGGTGCTCAGTGGGAGGATCACGTCGAGTGCGGGCGTAATGTAGACCAGCGCGAAGTACCCGTAGATCACGGTCGGAACCCCCGCGAGCACCTCGAGTGCGGGCTTGAGGAACGCTCGCCGTCGCCGGGAGGCGTACTCGCTGAGGTAGATCGCCGTCAACAGTCCGATCGGGAGTGCGATCAGCGCCGAGCCGAACGTGATGACTAACGTACCGGAAACCAGCGGGAGAACGCCGAAGGAGACCGGATCGTTCGTCGGACTCCACCGGGTGCCCGTGAGAAAGTCGATCGGGGAGATGGCGGCGAAGAAGTCGAGCGAGTCGATCAGGAGCGTCAACACGATCGCGACCGTCGTCGCGATCGAGAGGAGCGCACACAGCGCGAAGAGATACCGGAACACGGCCCCGCGCATCGATCGGAACCCGTCGTGGGTGAGATCGGGAGCGCTCATCGATACGCCCGCCTCCGGTCAGTGGTGGTGATGGTGAGTCGGTCTCGGGGGCAGTCAAGGGTCGTGTTTAGCTCGTTCGTCTGCGTGTGCGTATTCGTCGTCGAGATCATTCGGTCACCTCCTCGATCGCCGCCTCGAGTCGCTCGAGGTTCTCGTCGCGTTGCTCTTCCGTGATCGGAACGTAGCCGACCTCTGAAACCAGATCGGTCGCCGCCTGTTCCATGTAGAAGCGAGCGAAGTCCTGAACCTCCGGTTCGGCGAGCATCTGATCGGAGATGTAGATGAATAGCGGACGCGAGAGAGGCGTGTACACCTCGTTCATCGCGTTCTCGACGGACGGCTCGACGCAGCCGTCGCCGTCGTCGATCTTGACCGCCTTGATCTGGTCCGGGTTCTCGCTGTAGTAGGCGAACCCGAAGTAACCGATCGCGTACTGTGAGCCCCGAATGCCCTGTACGATCGTCCGGTCGCGTTCGGTGGCGTGGTAGTCGCTTCGATGGTTGGCCTCCTCGCCGATGATCGCCTCGACGAAGTAGTCGAACGTGCCGGAGGTCGTATCCGCGCCGTAGAGTTCGAATTCCTCGTCGGGCCAGTCGTCGCGGATGTCACTCCATTGCTCGGCGCCGTCGGTTCGCCAGATCTCCCGGAGTTCCTCGACGGTAAGACAGTCGATCCAGTCGGCTTCGGGGTTGACGACGACCGTGAGCGCGTCGGTCGCGACGGTAAACTCGAGGGGAGTAATATCGTTTTCCCCACACTGCTCGAGTTCTTCCTCGACGATCTCGCGGCTGGCGTTGTTGATCGCGGTCATGCCCGGACAGAAAAAGTTCGAGAACCCGCCGCCGGTCCCCGTTTGACTGATCGAGACGGTCACGTCGGTTCGGCGCTGTGTGAACGCCGACCCGACCGCCTCGGTTACGGGGAAGACCGTCGAACTCCCCGCGATCGTCACCTGTCTGGCCTCCTGTGCAAAGACGCCGGTACAACCGGACAGCCCCGCGGCGGCCCCAACGCCCGCCGCGGCGAGAAAACTCCGCCGCCCGAACCCGGATCCGGATCCACCGTCGGATCCGTCCCCGACTCCGGTCGACGGGGGTCCAGTGGTGTCTTTCGACATCACCGGTAACTCGCCACAGATGAGATAAGTACCCTACTATGATAGATATATAGAGATATATAGTCATACGGCCCCAGTGAACGTTCCCGTTCTCGAGGAGCGTTATCGGCAGCAGGAACGGGTATATGTGTCAATCGGTACCATCCGTAGTCGTGGTCGACGACTCACTGGTTGGGACTCGTCGCTAAATTGGGCGGATCCGTCTCGAGGTATATAGAATCGGACGCGAAGATCGTCTCCCCTGCCCAGGACCGTTGCGCCGAACTACCGCCCGCTATCCGGTTCTCGTGGGACGACACGGACAGGTCGGTGTCTGAATCGTTTCGACGTGTAGTCCGTCTGCCGGTGAACGAGACTCGGACCGCCGATTTTCGTTCGTGATCGACAGACTCGTGTATTCGTTCGACTGCGTTCGTCGGTCGAAGCACTGACCCGAAAACCGCGATTCGACCGAACGACCGAGAAAGGAGACGACGAGTGGGCCGTCGGTTACACGTCGACTACCTACTTCTCACTATTCCTCACTAGGGCTATATAGATATACGTGAGGCAATTATTAACGAGGGTAGGGATACGTATCTAACCGCGAAACTCACACCTCAAAATCGAGGGACACAAGCCGTATTCTCGATTCGAATTCTATCGATCTATAGATTTGGGTGGATTTATATTCCCACGGTTGGAAGCGCGTCACATGGAGACGCGCAAGGTCCAGGTGACCGGCGGCTCGACGTACACGGTTTCGCTCCCCAAATCCTGGGCGACGGACAACGACGTCAGCGCCGGCACCACGGTCGAATTCTATCCGGAAGACGACGCGCTCTTACTCACGCCACAGAGCGAAACCCACCGCCAGAAGGGGACGCTCGACATCTCGAACCTCGAGGGCGAGCGACTCACGCGCGCGGTCATGACCATGTACGTCAGCGGTTTCGACATCATCTCGCTCGAGGCCGGGCGGATCACGACCGACCAGCGACGGGCGATCCGCAGCGCAACGCAGGGGCTCGTCGGCGTCGAAGTCTTGGAGGAGACGACCGACAGCGTCGTCATTCAGGACCTGCTGGATTCCTCGGAACTGTCGATCGTCAACGCCGTCACGCGCATGCGTCTGATCGCCCAGTCGATGCTCGAGGACGCGGTTCGCGCACTCGTCGAGAACGACGACGACATCGCCCGCGACGTCATCGAACGCGACGACGACGTCGATCGGCTCTGGCTCGTCGTCTCGCGGATCTTCCGGGCGACCCTCCGATCACCCCGCGCGGCCGAGGAACTGGGCGTCCCCCGCGAGGACTGTTTCGACTTCCACTCGAGCGCCCGACAACTCGAGCGCGTCGCCGACCACGCCGTCAAGATCAGCACGCTCGCGCTCAAACACGACGACATTCCCGAGGGCGTCGCCGACGCGCTCGCGGAACTACAGAACGACGCCTTCGACATCCTCGAGAAATCGATGGACGCCCTGTTCGCCGACGATAGTGCGGAGGCCAACGAGCTCGGACACGCCGCCCGCGAAGCGGTACTCGAGATCGACGAACACACCCGTACCATCGACGAGATGCTTCGCGACCTCGATCCGGTTCAGGCCCAGTCGCTCGGGTTGATCATCGACTCGCTCTCCCGCAGTGCCGACTACGGCGGGAATATCGCCGAAACCGCGCTGCAGAAGGCCGCCCCGCGCCCGTAGTTGGCGCCTCGAGGACAGCCGTTTGGGCGAACGCTTTGAGCGATGTGATCTTCTTTATATTCTCCACGCCCTCAAGGGCGAGAATTCCCCGAAGAGGATATACAGGTCGCGCGTTCCCTCGGTTCTCACGTACGCTTTCTCGTAGACCGTTAACGATCGCCGTCCAGTTGTGACCGAAGCAATAACGCGTTTGGCGGTCGCCGAGCAAACCAACGCGTAACCAGTGCCCGACCTCTCGAATGTCGCTGAGAGTCTTTCGAGCCGGGTTTCCGGACGTGTTTATCACCGAATAGTTATAGGGTGACGCGAAAGATCGTTCGCATGCAAATCTCTCGACGACGTCTTTTCGTGGGTGCGACCAGCGGGGTTCTTTTCGGAAGCGGCTGTCTGTCTCGTATTCCGTTCGGTGGCGAATCCGGGTTCCGACTCGGCGAGATCTGGATAGTGAACGGTCGTGATACTGATCAGTCGATATCTATCCGATTGAAACACGGTAGTGACTCCTCTCTCGATCGGGACGTGGAAATCCCAGCGGGGGAGACGATCGAACTCGATCGAACGTGGCCCACGGCACCAGTCGAGTACACGCTCGCGTACGAGCTATCCGGGCAAGAGGAACAATCGTTCGAACTCACGGCAGACGATGATGAATCCGCGGACGAAGACTGTATGTTTCTTCAGATATTCATTTCACAACACGTAGACGTTCCGGGAGTATCCCTCTCGCCGGCGGCGGACCATCCGTGGGACCCGGGATGTTGATAACGGTGGTGTTCAGAGATCGAGGATCGAGGCCTGTGATTTCTCACAGTTAGCCACTGCGTGATCGCAGATCTATTCTGGGGTTCTACCGTGCTCGATTACGCATTAGTTCCCGGACCGTTTCGAGAATGCGCGAGGAGAGTCGATCTCCCGTCGACTCGAGAAGATGGGATCCCAGTCTCGACTCCGAGAGCGACGGCGACCGGTTCGAACACACCGAAAAATAAAAATTCGGGTTCTTACTCGAGCAGGACGGCGTTGACCTGACCGGTCTGGCCGGGTCGGGAGGTGACGCGGGCCTGACCCTCGTCGGTGTCGATGACGGCGCCCTTCGTGATGATGTTCCGTCGGACGTAGTTGGGGTTGGCGTCGTTCTCGACGACGTCGGTGATCGTCGTGGCGACGGTCTCGCCGTCGCTCGTGACGTTCGCGACGTTCGTCGCGAGTGCGCGGGTCTTGTTGCCGTTGCCGCGGACGTCGACGGTCCGGAAGCGGCCCTCGCCGACCTGCGTCTCCGTCGGCAGGCGACCGAGCTGGTGTTTCTTGCGGTTGCGCGTGTCTTTCAGTCGACCGCCGGTTCGCTTGCGGGTAGAGCGTCCCTGATCTTGCATACCCCCACCAAGTCCCGGCGCGTACTTGAATGCAGCCTTTTGTCCCGTTGGATTCCGTTCTGGAAGTACTGGCCGAGAAGTTCCTCCAGATCGGGCGGTTCCCGGCCGGGATGGCGGCGAGTGAGAGCGGGGGCGGGGGCACTCGAGTCGACCGGCCAATGGTCGTCACGCGGTCAGCTCATCGATACCTCGCCGTGGGGCGATCAGACGGAAACCGCCGGATCGCCGTCGTCTCCACCTTCACTTTCGAGCGTCCCCGAGACCATGAGGTCGACGATGTTTTCGCGTGTGGCCTCCTCGACGTCGAGGACGCCGACGTCTCGACCCGTGTGCAGAATTTGGATTCGGTCGGCGACCGCGCGCATGTGTTCGAAGTTGTGACTGATGAGGATGATCGATGCACCCTCCCGGCGCATCCGTTCGATGAGTTCGAGGATGCGTTCGGCGGCTTCGACCGAGAGCGCGCTGGTCGGCTCGTCCATAATGATGATCTCGGGATCGGTCAGCATCGTCCGTGAGATCGCGACGAGCTGGCGTTGCCCGCCAGAGAGGTCGTCCACCCGCTTGTCGGGGTCGACGTCGATCTCGAGATCGGATAGTAACTCGCGAGTGCGCGTTTCCATCGTTCCCTTGTTCATCACCGAGACGAGGGGGAGAACTCGCTGGGTCTCCTCGCGACCCAAGAAGACGTTTTGCGTGATGCTCAGGTTGGGTGCGAGCGCGAGTTCCTGAAAGGTCGTTTCGATCCCGAGTGCCTTCGCCTCGCGGGGATTCTCGATCGTTACCTCCTCCCCATCGAAGACGATCCGCCCAGAATCGGGTTCGTACGCACCCGACAGACACTTGATCAGCGTCGACTTCCCGGCGCCGTTGTCGCCGGCGAGCCCGAGGATCTCTCCGCGGTGCAGTGTGAGATCCACATCGTCCAGAGCGACGATCTCACCGAACGTCTTGGTGATCCCCTCCATCTCGAGAACGGTATCTCGGTCGGCCATCTGTCGTATGTGGTACGGTGGCAATGCACAAGAGGCCTTCCCTCACGGGAGACGGTCGTCGATCCCCTCTCGGCTCGAAATTCGGTCCGTTACCGGAGCGGTAGTCTATTCGCCTCCTTCTTCTTCGTCCTCCACCTCGACCTCTCCGAGATACTCTTCGGCGTTCTCCTGGGTCACCTCGAGTCCCTCGATCGGGTAGAATTCCTCGAGATCTTCCCCCTCGACGGCCCGTCGTCCCATCTCTACTGCCGTGAACACCATCTCCTCGGGCAACTGGGCGATCGTTCCATAGTAGTCTCGTTCAAGTATCTGCTCGACCCACTCGGTGGTCCCGTCGATACCCGTGATCGGAACGTCGTCCATTCCCCCGGCCTCGAGTGCGCGCTGTGCACCCAGAGCCATCAGGTCGTTCTGTGCGAAGACGCCGTCGATGTCGTCGCCGTGAGCGGTGATGAAGTCCTCCGTCACGACGAGGGCGTCTTCGGTCGTGAACTCGCCGGTTTGGCTGTCGAGTTCCTCTAGTTCGTCGTGTTCGTCGACGGCCTCCTGGAACCCCTCGTTTCGCTCGAGGGCGACGCTCGCGCCCGGGGTGCCCTGTAACTCGACGATCTGGTAGGTGTCCTGTTCTCCCTGTTCTTGCATGAACTCGAGGCAAAGCGACGTCGATCGGTAGCCGAGGTCGACGTTGTCGGAAGCCACGTAGGTCGCGGTCTCGCCGTCTTCCGCGTCGCGGTCGATCGTCACCACGGGGATGTTCTCGTCGTTGGCCAGTTCGATCGAGGGGACGATACCCTCGCTGGTGATCGGCGAGATCATGATGAAGTCTGGTTCGCCTAACACGGCGTCTTCGAAGTTCGACGCCTGCGTCGACTCGTCGTTGCGATTGTCGTAGAACGTTCCCTCGACGTTCAACTCTTCCTGAGCGTCCTCGAATGCCTCCTCCATTCGGGCGAAGAAGGTGAACTCGAGAGACGGCACCAGCAGGGCAGTCTCGAGGGTCTCCTCTGGCACGTCGTCCGTGTCGTTCTCGTCGTCTCCCTGACTGAGGTATCCCGTGAGCAACACCGATCCGCCGATTGCCCCGCCGGAATACGTCAGGAACGATCGTCGATCTACATCTGAACCGTGCTGTTTGTTCCCCATAGACAGAAAACGCGAACCTAGAACTTAATACATTCATTTGTCATTTATATCGAGATCCCGTATATCGATCATATACTGTCAATGATCGAAGAACGCCTTCAGCCTCGAGCTAACACGTTCATGAGCACCGCGATCATCAGGATGATGCCCTGAGCGACGAGCTGACCGGAGGGGCCGACACCCATGAGATTGAGGCCGTTGGCGAGAGCGCCGAGAATGAGCACGCCAACGAGCGTTCCGATCATGTTCCCTTCGCCGCCGAAGAGGTTCGTTCCGCCGAGGATGACGGCTGCGATCGGCGGCAGCAGTAGTCCCGAACCCATGTTCGGGTTCGCGCTCCCGATCCGGCCGATGAGCGCGATGGCAGCGAAGACCGTGAACGCAGCCGAGATCACCAGTACAGCGAACCGAATGCGCATGACGTTGATTCCCATCAACCTCGCCGCCTGCCGGTCACCGCCGACGGCGTAGATGTAGAGTCCGAAACGCGTGTACGACAGAATCAGTTGCGAGACGAGCAACAGCGACAGGAAGAAGAGAACGATCAGCGGAATGCTGGCCACGGATTCCCTCCCGATGATCTGTAATGAATCCGGAATCCCGCCGATCGGTCGCCCGTCGGAGACGATGAGACCCAACCCATCAGCAAGGAAGAGTACCGCGAGAGTCGACATGAACGACGGAACGTCGAACCGACTCGTGATGTAACCGGCGATCGCTCCGAGCGAAACGCCGGCACCGAGCCCGATCAGTACCGCGATCGGAACCGGAACGGTCGTCGAGAAGTACATTCCCGTGACGAGTGCGGCGATCAACACCCCGGTGAACTCGGTCATCTGCGCGATACTCAGATCGATCTCCGCACACAGGATGGCGAACGTCACGCCGATCGCGAGAATGCCGATAATCGACACCTGTCGCAGGATGTTGAGCTGGTTGCGATAGGTGAGAAACCGGTCGGTCATGATCGAAAACACGACGTAGATGCCGATCAGGGCGATGACCGGCCCATACACGGCTGATTTTCGGAGGAGGTTCTGGATCAGATCGGACGAGGTCGACACAGCCCCCCAGTCGTATGCCATTCGGTATCACTTCTCTCTCTGGACGAGTGGTACTGTATAAGTTCGGGGTGAGAATAGGGCGTTTCCGTCCGCTCGGCCTCTCACCCACCTACTGCGAACCGCCACGATTATCTCCCACCTCGAGAGACTCCTCGCTCGATGAGTCTCCGCGTCGCCGTCGCCGCGCCGTTCGCCCAGAACGGCACGCGCCAGTTACGGGAAAACGAGTTCGTCGTCGCCCTCTCACTGGATCGCGACTGGTTCTCGCCCGACCAGTCCAAACGACTGGTCGACGTCGCGACCGAACAGGGGTTGATCGAGCGCGACGGCGACGACCTCGCGATCGCGTTCGACCCCGCGACGGTGACGATCCCCGAGGAGTTCGTCCCCGACGAGGACCTCCTGCGCGAGCGGTCGGCGTTCGAACGAGTTCTCGACGCGCTGGTCGCCGAGGGCCTCGAGAAGCACGAGGCGGTCGGCGGGATCAATTCGTTACAACAGGAGCTGGCGATCACGATCGAGGCCGCGGCGGTCGTCTACGCTCGTCGACAGGGCCTCGACATGTCGGACCTCGCGCCGGTGGCTCGAGGGGCGATTCTCGAGTCCGCACCGGCGTCCGGGGCCGACGGCGGCGACTGAGTCGAAGACGGATCGCGAGCGATCGGCGAAGACAGGTAGCGACGTTTTTGTCCCCGACGCCGAATTTCGAGACATGGTCGAGGAACGGATCACCGACGGTCGGCGGATCGCCCAGCTACTCGCCTCCGAGATCGACGGCCGCGAGGACGGCGCGCTCGAGCGACTCGAGATCACCGACGCCGACCGCGACGTCGAACCGACCGCGGACGGCGCTCGCGCCTACGACGTCACCGCGATGGGGCCGAGCCAGTCGCGAGCGGACGAGCGGATCGCCCGCGTGTTCGTCCACGAGTCGTTCGCGCGACTCGCGTTCGAAACCGGATCTGACGCGGCCAGTACGGCGGCCGAAGCACTCGACCTCCGCGTCGAGGAGGACGAGACGGCGGTCCAGCCGCCCGCGGTCGCGTTCGTGTTCGTCGAGAGCGGCGCTGCGGTCAAACGGGCGACGACGGTCGTCGAGCGCGTCGTTCAGTCGGTAGCTGCGGATAGCACACACGGGTAGCGTTGACGACGGCCAACTCGGCCGAACCATCGGGTTTGGAGAGGCGACGTTGCGCAGTCAGCGGGGCGTCAGTCGAGGACGAGTGACGGAGGCTACTGGGTCACTACAGCACCCGTCACCGAGGACGACATGATCGTTGTCGAGTGCCGGATGCCCGAGTGGAACCGGATGATGAATGGGAGCGGGCTGCACGTTTCGAGAGGCACTCGACGTTCAATGGCGCTGTCTGAAACTCTCTGTTCGCCGAATTGATTATCAGCTGCTTAGGGACTCGAGGACCGGCCAGAGACGCGACGACGGAAACGAACACGTTCGAGCAACTACGATCGGTCGTCAGTATCTGTCCGTGGATCGTCGACGAGTTCGTACACACCCCGACCGATGTTTTCCACATAGTCCGCGGCCTCGAGCAGCTGCAGCCGTTGTTGAATGTACTGCCGAGAGACCTCTAGTTCGTCGGCGATATTTGACGGAACGTTTCGTCCGTCTGATAACACGTCGAGGATCTTGTTGTCGATTGCTTTTCGGTCGAACCCCATTAACTGGCGAATATGCACCGGCATGGTTTACTATTGTCTGTGCTACTGTACGTAGTTCACTGACGGATGCTACGTTGTAATTTACAATAGTAAACTAAAAGGTCGTAGCTGTGAAACTATTGGAGAGAGGCCAGGGAGGTCACAGAAACTCTGTGGCCCGGTGTTCCAGCACCGGACCTGTGCCTTAGCGCAAGGCGATGACGACTACGACACACGCACACGAAACGATTTCGGACGAATCGATCAAGGGGAAGATCACCCTCGAGCGACCGAGACCCGCCTACGGATACCTCGGACGTGACGGCAACGACAATCACCACCACGTCGATAGAGCGACGAACACGGTGTACGTGACCGAGCACGAGTACGAACGGTTCCTCCCAGCGAACGCACACACGTACTGGGTCCGTGTCCGCGGTCGGACGCACACTGTCGTCGATCTCGAGTTTCCGCCATCCAATCTCGGAACGTGGATCGACCACGTCGACTCGAGCGTCGGATGGGCAGATCAGCCGGTCGACCTCCAAGCACTCCGTCGGCTACGAGTTGAGTCTGTACGAGTCCCCGATAAGACGATTGCGGCCACATTCGAACTCAAGCAGCCCGTACCACTGGGTGACTTCGAGCGAGCCTGCTGTGCGCTTCTCGAGGAGGTGAACCAATGACTGATGCGGGCTTCGAAGTCCGGTGGACACCCGCATGCGGCCCCCCACGGGCGGTCGTCTTCGAACCGTCCGAAACGGACTGGAGACGCACAGAATTCGAGTGGACCGATGAGGAGTGGCGTGAAGTCGGGTGCGAGCGCGTGACCGAGGTCGCTTGTTTCGGGGGCGACGGCGAGTGCGTCGCACCCGATGGCCCGCGACCGCTTCCCGCGGGAAGTGACGGTGAGAGCGATGCGTGACGCACCCGATCGAACGCGTGACGCCAGTCTCGAGTCCCTCGCCGAAGAACTCGAGGTCCTCCACGAACAGAACGAGCGTCTCACCGAGCGTGTCGAGACGCTCGAGAACGATCTGGATCGTGCTACCGACCGGATCGAAACGCTCGAGGATGAGACCGATACGCTCCGAATCGAAAACGACCGACTCCAGAGCCGCGTCGACGAACTCGGGGCCGAAACTGAGGCGACCAGTGCGGCCGTCGACGCTGCACACAGACGGTCGGGTGCGAATAAAGAGAGACTCGAGGAACTCCAGGCGAGGGAACTCGAGAAGGGTGCCCATCTCCTCGAAACCAATGTCGATTCCCACGGAATCGACGTCGACGGAAACATGCTCGAGAAGATTCGGAAAGATGACGACCGGTTGTATTACCGCCTCCCCGACTCCGAGGATCCACTGCACCGCAGTTCCGTCTCGCTCGCTCACGGCGACCTCCTCCCCATCCAGCAACTCGCCCGGATGGACGA
This sequence comes from Halomontanus rarus, assembly GCF_017357405.1. Lineage (GTDB taxonomy): Archaea > Halobacteriota > Halobacteria > Halobacteriales > Natrialbaceae > Halomontanus > Halomontanus rarus. The sequence continues at coordinate 567,682 of NZ_CP071597.1, forward strand.
AGAGATGCTCAGATCCACCACCAACGCGCTCCCTTCGAGACTCGCGGCCAAACTCTGGAAGGTCCGTACAGACCCGACAGCCGGGGACGACCCCTGGCAATCGGGCTGCAAAGACGTCCGAGAGTACGTCAAGGCGTCCGACCTAAAACACTGGATCCGCAGACAGGAACCCGGCACGAGTGATTCCTACGCGAAGAAACTCGTCTCGCGGACGATCGACGCCTTGCTGGATCTCTCCAAGAATCGCTTAGCCATCCGCAGAAAACGCGAGCGAAAGAACGGCCTCGAGTATACTGAGCGACGTGTCCTCCTCACCACGGACGCAGAGATACCCGGCGAGACGGGACTGTTCGATAGAACCCCCGAGACAGCTGACGTCCACGGATAGGACTGGCTACGGATTCGAACCACCCCTCGAGAGAGGTTCACCTCTCCCACCACCATTACCACCACCCTGCCACCGACATTCCATACGGGTTCGGTACCGGTGGGTCCGTCTCTCGAGCGGTCCTCAGCGGTTGCACGGAGGGACGTCGACGATCGGTGTGTCCGAAGACGACGAGTGTCCACAGACGAGAGGGCCTCGAGTACCGGTCAAAAAATGGAACAGGAGAACGAACGCTTCTCGAGAGAGTTCCTCGACGATCGGTACATGAGTCGTTTTTGGGATCGTCAGTACAGTGAGAGTGCCCGTTCGAGCGAGATGCAGACCTGAACGCTACCGGGACTCCGCCTCGAAATCGGAATCTGAATTGGAACCGAGACCCTCGAGAATCGCCGGCAACTCGACCGCGATCGCCGACTGCTCGACGTGGGCGACCGCTCGCGGGTCCGGCTCCGTATCCTCGAGGAGGACCTGAATCGCGGTCATTCCGGCGTTGGTCGCGCCGGCGATGTCGGCTTCGACCTCGTCTCCGACGTAGACCGCCTCGGCGGGATCGACGTCGAGTTCGTGCAAGATCGCCTCGAAGGCTCGCGGGTCCGGCTTGCCCGCGGCGAGTTCGCCGGTGACGAGCGCGGCGTCGAAGGCTCGCTTCCAGCCGAGCGTGGTGATTTTGTCCCGCTGGGCGCGGACGGGACCGTTCGTCAAAAGTCCCACCCGGTACCGGCTTCGGAGGTCGTCGAGAAGTCCCTCGACCCCGGGAAGGGGTTCGAGGGCGTCGGCGATCGTCTCGCGGTAGGCCGTCGCCACCGCCGCCGGCTCGGCGTCGGTGTCCCGACCCGCGAGGAGGTCCTCGAAGATCGGTTCGCGGCTCTCGCGAGTGAGGTTCCGCCGGTGGGCCTCGAGGTATTCTTCGCGGGTGAGTGACGGCGCGCCGGCCGTTCGCGTCGCTTCGGCGAGAATCGTCGCCCGGTCACGTTCGGGTACCGCCAGGGTATAGTCAAGGTCGAAGACGACCGCCCGTGGCATGGGTGTGGAAGGGGGCCCAGGGGGTTTGAAACTACCTGTTCGTTTCGTCACTGTGTTGATGGTTTCAATCGTCGCTCGGCTGTGCACTCGATGACCGCGACTCGAGTCGCGGGACGACGATCGACTCGATCCGACTCGAGTACTGCATGAGCGTGGTCCCGAGGATGCTCATGACGAGGACGTAGCCGACGGCGAAGGCGTTGATGTCGTTGGCGACGCCCTCGGCGATGCCGAACCCGGCGCCGGTGATGGCGACGCTCGCGATGATCAGCGAGAACTCGCCGCGGGTGACCATCCCGAGACCGACGCGAACCGATCGTCGCTCGTCGAGGTCGTAGATGCGTCCGCCGAGGTAGCCGCTGACGAGTTTCGTCGGCGTCGTCAGGACGACCGCGGCACCGATCGCCGCGAGGATGAACGCGTCGACGAACAGCGCGGGGTTCGTCACCAGTCCGATCCAGAAGAAGAAAATCGCGGCGAAGGTGTCCCGGACGGGCTCGAGCAGGCGCTCGAGGTCGTGGACGTGGTCAGTCGAGGAGAACGCCATCCCGACGAAGAAGGCCGCCACCGCCTCGCTGACGCCGATCGCGAGGGCGGCGCCGGCGACGAGGACGACGATCCCGATCGCTCGCAGGACGAGGAACTCGTTGGAGTCGGTTTCGAGCGCCCGCTGGAAGAACGCGGTGCCGAAGTGGACGAACAGGAGCAACAGGAGGATGAAGCCGACCGCGATCCCGACGTCGCCGAGCGCCTCACCGATGTCGCCGCTTCCGAGGACGAGTACCGACGCGACGACGAGGTAGATCGCGATGAACAGGTCCTCGTAGACGAGCGTGCCGAGCATCGAACTCGCCTCGTCGTTGGCGATCCAGCCGAGATCGATCAGGGACTTCGTGATGATCGCCGAAGAGGAGATGTAGACGATGCCAGCGACGAGGAAGGCCGCAAGGAACTCGCCGAAGAGGATCCATCCCAGAATCAGACCGACCCCGAAGTTGATCACGAGGTCGACGGTGCCGGCTTTTCCGATCCGCTCTCTGGCCGCCATGAGTCGCTGGAGGTTGAACTCGAGGCCGAGAAAGAACAGCAGGAAGACGATCCCGAGTTCGGCACCGACGTAGATGAAGTCGGTTTCGGCGAGCGCGACCTGACTGGCGCTCGCGAAGAGTTCGTAGCCGAGGATCTCTATCCCTATCCCGCGTCCCAGCTCGAGCTCGAGGCCGACGACGGCTGCGCCGTCCTCGAGCAGCGAGGCGGCATCCGCGACGAGCGAGGGGAGGTCACCGAGGACGGACGGCCCCAGGAGCATGCCGATGACGATGTAGAAGGGGATCACCGACTGCTCGATCCGGTTGGCCAGGAGGCCGCCGAACGCGACGGCCCCGAAGAGGATTCCGACGTCGACGAGTGCGGTTTCACCGGCCACGGCTGCTCACCCCGGGTTGACGCGGCGCGGACCCGATCACTGTCGGTCGTCGGATCCGAGAAGCGCTTCGAACTCGGTGCAGTCCTCCTGATCGCCGACGACGACGAGCGTGTCGCCGGCTTCGATGGCCGTTTCCGGGCCCGGCGGGGCGATCACGTCCCCGTCGCGCTGGATCGCGACGATCGAGACGCCGATCTCCTCGCGAATGTTCGCCTCCCCGAGGGTCTGGCCGACGAGTTCGCTATCGTCCGCGACGTTGAACCACTCGATGAACGTCTCGTCGGAGAGCATCGTCTCCACCTGATCGCTCTTGACCGGCTGAAAGTACGCCCCCTCGAGGATCGTGCCGACCGTTCGGGCGAGTCGGTCCGGCAGTTCGAACAGCTTGTCGCTGTCGGCGTCCTCGTTCGCCTTGAAGTACACCTCACGTTTGCCCGTGTTGTGCGTGACGATGACGAGCCGCTCGTCGCCCTCGAGTTCGACCTCGAATTTTTTCCCGACTCCGGGGAGGTCGCTCTCGTAAATAGTCATACGAGAACGAGGGGGTGGGGAGCTAATAAAACACGTGACAATCGACGTGAGGCCGACTGTCGCTGCCAGCGCCGGGAAGGGGACGCTCGATGCCCGATCCGTCGATCGCATCCCTCGAGACGAAGTCGCTGCCGACGGTCTCACGACCGCCAGTAGGCCCTCGTCAGTAGCACGAGGACGGGGAAGATTTCCAGCCGGCCGATCCACATGTAGAAGATCATCAGGAGCTTCGACGTCGTAGGGAAATCGAGGTAGCCGCCCATCGGCCCGACAATTCCGAATCCGGGGCCGATGTTCCCGATCGTCGCAATCGACGCGGTCACGAGGGCGATCGTGTCGGGATCGAAATCGGAGACGCGCGTGGCGTCGGCGGCGAGCAACAGGAAGCCGACGAAAAACAGCGCGAGAAACAGCAGCGTGAACGCGTAGATGCCGCGGATCGCGTCCTCTTCGAGCGGCTTGCCGTTCATTCGGACGGGGCGAACCGCCTCCGGGTGGATCGTCGTGAACATCTCGCGGCGCAGCGACTTGATGATCACCAGCCAGCGGAGGACCTTGATCCCGCCGCCGGTCGACCCGGTCGATCCGCCGATGAACATCGCGAACAGCAAGAGCGCCTGCGAGGACCCGTTCCACGCGTTGAAGTCCATGTTCGCGTAGCCGGTCGAGTTGGTCAGCGAGACGATCTGGAACGCCGCGTACCGCGCCGCCCGCTCCAAGTTACCGCCGACCACCCCGGTTTCTGGCGTCTCGATGCTCGAGACGAAGAGCAGGACCGTTCCGACCACGGTGAGGACGGTGACGGCGCCGAGGTACGATCGGAACTCGGTGTCCCGAGGTATCGCGAGACGGTCTCCGGAGATGACGTGCCACCACAGCACGAAGTTGACCCCGGCGACGAATATGAACGGGATCGCGAGCCACTGAACGACGGGCGAGAACACCTCCATACTCCGGGCTTCCGGCGAGAAACCGCCGGTCGGGAGCGTCGTGAACCCGTGGGCGAGGGCGTTGTAGAAGTTCATGTTGTCGGCGAAGCCGGCGGCGTGGAGGCCGTACATCAGTACGATGTAGAGCGCGGTGAATCCGATGTACGCGAGCCACAGCACGCGAGCGGTTTCGGCGATGTGCGGCGTCAGTTTCGAGACGCCGGGACCCGGCGTTTCGGCTTCCATCAACTGGGCGCCACCGACCGACATCTGCGAGAGAATCGCGACCGCGAGGACGATGATCCCCATGCCGCCGAGCCACTGGGTGAGCTGGCGCCACATCATCATCGCCCGCGAGTGGGTGTCGAAGGAGATGTCGTCCATCACCGTCGCCCCCGTCGTCGTGAAGCCGCTCATGCTCTCGAACAGCGCGTTGACCGGGTGTGCGACGGACCCGTTCGCCGCGAGAACGTACGGGAGTGCACCGAACACCGCCGCGAGCAGCCACGTCAGTGCGACGACGAGGAACGCCTCTCGAGCGCCGGGATCTGGATCCCGGTCGAGCTGTCGGAGGCCGAATCCGAAGCCGGCGGTGACGGCCATCGACGCGACGAAGACCCAGAGGTCCTCGCCGCCGTAGGCCAGCGCGACGCCGATCGGAACGACGAACGAGAGCGAGAGGAACGCGAGGATCGCTCCGACGAGACTCAGTCCGGCCCGCCAGTCGACGCGAAGGTGTCTTTGCACGTTTTTCACCACGAACAGGCCCGTATTACGAGAGCGTCCGCCACGATCGATCCGACGAGAGGGAACCGATCGGCCGTCTTCGACCGTTTTCACGGAGACGCGAGGGCGGACCCTATCTGCGAGCTATTCGTACCCCACGTATTTCGGTTACCGAAAAATGAGTTGCGATTCGCTACGGAATCGACAACGTCGCGTTCTCGACGGGTGAAAGTAAGTGGTCGTCACGACGCGAGGTGCTCGTCCGGACGCAATTCGAACGCTCGAGCGGGACGGCACCGACCGGGGCCTCTCTGACTGTTTTCACCGGCGAACGAGGCGGGCAACCGAACCAGTTAAGAAACGAGTCACGCATTCCTGCGGTATGAACGATACACTTCTCGCACAGTCGCGACCATCTCTGAGAACCACACCACCGGTCAGTTCCGACGGATGAGAGGGGAATCCCGACTGAAACGCCCCGGGCGCGAAATCGGCGGGTCGCTCGAGAACCGCGCGTCCACCCGCAACGACCGTCGAATGGGGATCGGTCGCGCGCTCTCGACTCGGCCGACCCGCGAGCGACCGATGGGGGAGCGCCATGTCCTCTGACGAAGAACTCGCCAAGGACCTAGGACCGCTCGCCGCCCTGACGATCGGAATCGGGACGATGGTTGGGGCGGGGATCTTCGTCCTCCCCGGAACGGCTGTCGCCCGCGCCGGCCCACTCGCTGCCGCAACGTTCGTTATCGGCGGTGTGATCGCCCTGTTCACCGCGCTCTCGGCGTCCGAACTCGGGACGGCGATGCCGAAATCCGGCGGCGCGTACTTCTACGTCAATCGCGCGCTCGGGCCGCTGTTCGGCTCGATTACTGGCTGGGCAAACTGGATTGGCCTCGCGTTCGCCTCCTCGTTCTACATGTACGGCTTCGGAGAATATGTGAATACTCTGGTTGGTCTCGAGGGAATCGGGCTCGGTCCGGTTACGCTCTCGGCGGCACAGCTCATCGGATTCGGCGGTGCCCTGTTGTTCATCGCGATCAATTACTTCGGCGCGAAAGAGACCGGGACGCTCCAGATCATCATCGTGATGCTGTTGCTCGGAATTTTGACGTTGTTCACCGTCGTCGGTCTTCTGGACGCCGACCTCGACTCGCTGCGGCCGATCGCCCCGCCGGGAACGACCGCCGAAGTACTCCCGGTAACGGCGATCGTCTTCGTCTCCTATCTCGGCTTCGTCCAGATCACCTCGGTCGCCGAGGAGATCAAAGACCCCGGTAGGAACCTTCCGCGAGCAGTTATCGGTTCCGTCCTCATCGTCACCGTGATCTACGCGCTGTTCCTTCTCGTTCTTCTGGCGGCGGTTCCGACCGAACTCGTCGCCGACAACGATACGGCGGTCGTCGACGCGGCCGAACTGCTCTTCGGGCAGTACAGCGTGTTCGGCTACGGACTCGGCACGGTCGGTGTCGGCCTGTTACTGTTCGGCGGGCTGCTGGCGACCGCCTCCTCCGCGAACGCCTCGATCCTGTCCTCGTCCCGGATCAACTTCGCGATGGGTCGCGAAAAAATCGTGACGCCGAAACTCAACGAGATTCACCCGCGGTTCGGAACGCCGTACAAATCGATCGCGATCACCGGCGGGCTGATCCTCGTCTTCCTGCTCGTCGGGAACCTCGAGTTGCTGGCGACGGCCGGCTCGGTCCTCCACCTCATCGTGTATGGCCTGCTCAACCTCGCACTGATCGTGATGCGAGAAGCCGAACCCGAGGGGTACGATCCGGACTTCGAGGTACCGCTGTATCCGATCGTTCCGATCGTCGGCGCGGTTTCGTCGTTCGCGCTAATCGTGTACATCGAACCGTTCGTCGTCGTGCTCTCGGCGCTGTTCGTGCTCTTCTCGGCACTCTGGTATCTCCTCTACGCCCGTCAGAAGGTCGAAACACCCGGCGTACTCGCCGATTGGATCCTCGATCGGTCCGAGGAGCTTCCCGACGCCGCGGTCTCGGCTGCAACGTCGGTCCAGCCGGACAAAAGCGACTACCGAGTGATGGTGCCGCTGGCGAATCCCGCCCACGAGAAACACCTCATCACGCTCGCGTCCGCGATCGCGGACGAACGCGACGGAACGGTCGTCGCGGTCAACATTGTGCAGGTTCCCGATCAGACGTCCCTCGAGGGTGCTCGCGAGCAGAGAGACCACGAAGATGCCGATCGACTGCTCGAGCAGGCTCGAGCGGACGCGGAGACGTACGGAGCGGACGTGGAGACGCACGTCGTCCTCTCACACCGGGCGTTCGAGGAAGTGTTCGACGCCGCCAAACGCTTCAGCGCCGACATCTGTGTGATGGGGTGGGGTCCGGACGCTCACGGTGCGCCGGGGCGTACCGAGACGACCATGGACGAACTCGCCCACTCGCTTCCGTGTGACTTCCTCGCGTTCCGCGACCGGGGCTTCGACGCGTCTCGGATCCTCCTCCCGACCGCTGGCGGACCGGACTCCGAACTCGCGGCGGCAGTCGCACGCGTTCTGAAGGATCAGTACGATTCCGCGGTGACGCTGTTACACGTCGCGGAGGATCGCGACCGGGGCGAAACGTTCCTGCGATCGTGGGCCGCCGAACACGACCTCGAGGACGCGGAACTCCGAGTGGAAACCGGCGACATCCAGACTCGAATCACCGACGCGGCGGTGAACAAGACGCTGTTGATCATCGGCGCGACCGAACAGGGGGTGCTGTCGCGACTCGTCCGGGGCTCGCTCGTTCCCGACGTCCTCAGCGAGGTCGACTGTTCGGTCCTGCTCGCGGAGAAGCGCCACGAGCGCAGTTTGCGCGAACGGGTCTTCGGTACGTCCGATCGCGATCGCCTCTCCGAAGAGACGATCGAGTCCGATTCCCCGATGCGCACCGACGACTCCCGAAAAGAAGCGCAGTGACGTCCTTCCCACGGCTCGAACCGTGGGCGATCGCATCGATACCGACGTGATAGTTCGGCCGATGCTGCTGCCATCGCCCGATTCTACCCGTCTTCGATCGATAATATTGTTTCGACTACATTTTGAACTCCGGCCTCGTCGCCGATGTATTCATACCTCATTGTAACACGAATCTACTATCGACTCGAAAATATTCTCCCACTATATTGCTCATTCGCAAATCTCAGCCGGCCCATTTATATACCATTAGGCGGTAGTGCTCGATATGTACCGTTCAGTTGCCCGAAATGGGCTATCGTTCGTCACGACCGACTCGAGGTGGGAAGTCGGATGACCGACTCCACGTACCGAACAGTTCTCGTTCCGATTGCGAGCGACGAGGACGCAGCCGTCACCGGTGATGCCGTGAGCAGTAGATTCGACGAAGCGACGATTATCGCCGTCTACGTCGTCGAGAAAGCGGGCGGTGCGCCCGATACGGCGGGCGTCGAACAACGGGAAGAGTTCGCTCGAGGGCTATTCGAGACGTTCGAACGCCACTTTCGGGACGGTAACGCAACCATTCGTAACCGCATCGCCTACGGTACGAACGTCGCCAAAACGCTTCTGGAGGTCGCGGCCGACGAGGATGCCGAAGCGATCGTGTTCGTTCCGAGAGGGGAAAGCCGCTGGCGGCAACTGCTGACGGGTGACGTCGCTCGGAAGTTGCTGAATCAAACGGATAGACCGGTCCTCATTCTCCCGAGGGAGACCGATGAGTGACGAAGAACTCGCAAAGGACCTGGGTCTGATCTCCGCACTCGCGGTTGGGATCGGAACGATGGTCGGTGCCGGAATCTTCGTGTTGCCCGGCGTCGCCGCGGCCGAAGCGGGCCCGGCCGTCGTCCTGTCGTTTCTCATCGGCGGCTGTATCGCGATGGTCAACGCGTTCTCGGTGAGCGAACTCGGAACCGCGATGCCCAAAGCGGGCGGTGCGTACTACTACATCAACCGCGGCCTCGGCCCGCTGTTCGGCTCGATCTCCGGCATGGGTGACTGGATGGGCCTCGCCTTTGCCAGCGCCTTCTACTGCATCGGCTTCGGCGGCTACCTCACGACGTTGCTCTCCGGCGTGGTCGTTCCCCTTCCCGTGGTGGGAACCGTCGACCTCCTCCCGTCGATCGTTCTCGGTCCGCTGGTCCTCTCCGACATCCAGATGGGTGCGTTACTCGCTGGCATCGTCTTCGTCGGCGTCAACTACATCGGCGCGAAGGAGACCGGAGGCGTCCAGACGGCCATCGTGACGCTCCTGTTGGGCATCCTCACCATCTTCGCGATCGTCGGATTCTTCTCGTTCGACTGGGGGACCGTCACGGCCGACGGACTCACGCCGGAGGGAACGACGGCGATCCTTCCGGGCACCGCCCTCGTGTTCGTCTCGTACCTCGGGTACGCGAAGATCGCGACCATCGGCGAGGAACTCAAGAACCCGGGCCGCAACCTGCCCATCGCCATTATCGGCAGCGTCGCCATCGTGATGGTCATCTACTCGATCCTCGTCGGACTGATGGTCGGGATCATCCCGTACGATTCCATCAGCGAGAGCACGCCCATGTCCGACGTCGCGGAAATCATCTTCGAGGGGAACCTCGGCGTGATCGGCGTGACGTCGATCACGCTCGCTGCGCTCCTGGCGACCGCCTCGAGCGCGAACGCGTCGATCCTCGCCTCCGCGCGAATTAACTTCGCGATGGGCCGAGACAAGATCGTCACCGACTGGTTGAACGAGATCCACCCGACCTTCGCGACGCCGTACCGCTCGATCGCGTTGACCGGTCTGATGATCCTCTTCTTTATCGCCGCCCTCGGGAGCGACCTCGAGGTGCTGGCGAAGGCCGCCAGCGTCTTGCACCTCGTCGTGTACGCGCTCATCAACGTGGCGCTGGTCGTCTTCCGGGAAGCCGACGTGCCGGAGTACGATCCCGACTTCACGGTCCCCTTCTATCCGATCACGCCGATTCTCGGTTTCGGCCTCTCGCTCGGACTCATCTACTTCATGGACACCATCGAAATCGCGCTGGGTCTGTCGTTCGTCGTGGGTGCGATCGTCTGGTACGGCGTGTACGCCCGCGACAAAACCGATCGTGAGGGGGCGTTGAGCAACTATATCCTCTCGCGATCCGACGAGCTACCGGACGCGGCGGTCTCCGCGGCAAACGTCGCGAGTCCGTCGGGAGAGAGCCAGTACAAGGTCGTGGTCCCGGTGTCGAACCCCCGAACCGAATCCGACCTGCTCTCGCTCGCGAGCGTGTTCGCCAAGGCGAACGACGGGATCGTCCAGGCCGTCCACATCGTCGAAGTCCCCGACCAGACACCGCTCTCGGAGGGCTCCGAACACATGCGACAGATCGACACCGAATCGCAGCAGTTGATGGAGCGCGTTCGCGAGAGCACCGACACGATGGACGTTCCGGTCGACGTGCGAACCATCGTCTCACACCGTGCGTTCGAGGAAGTGTTCGACGTCGCTCGCCGCGAAAAGGCCGACAAAGTGGTTATGGGTTGGGGTCCCGGTCGCCCGTGGTCGGCCGGCCGGGCCGAACGACCGCTCGACGAACTCGCACACGACCTCCCGTGTGACTTCCTCGTCTTCCACGACCGCGGTCTCGAGACCGATCGCGTGCTCGTCCCGACCGCGGGCGGTCCGGACTCCGATCTGAGCGCGGAAGTCGCCCGGTATCTCCGCGACCAGCTCGGCTCCGAAATCACGCTCCTGTACGCCGTCGACGGCGACGACGAAGCCGCGGCGGGCGAGCGGTTCTTGACCGAGTGGGGGGCCGAACACGGCCTCGAGGACGCGGCGATTCGAATCGACACCTCCGGGGACGTGGAGGGTGCGATCGAGGGTGCCGCTCGCGAGCACTCGCTGATCATCATGGGTGCAACCGAACGCGGGCTCCTCTCGCGACTCGTCCGCGGGTCGATCGCCTACGACGTCGTTCACGACGTCGAGTGTTCGGTGCTCATGGCCGAACGACCGACCAGCCGGTCGGTTCGAGAACGACTGTTCGGATTGCGAAGGGACGAATAGTCGATCCCCGGTGGTTCGTCGGTGCTTCGCTGTCACGGTACCGCACCGTTCTGTACTCGGATTCGCTCCCTCGCCCTTCACAAATCTTCCCGGGCCGACCGACGGGTGTGAACCGACGAACGCGCTCGAGGAAGATAGGACGGTTCGACGAGTTCGGTCCGGCTTCCGAACCCATTATCACCTCCGAAACCGCACGTCGGAACACTCGATGAGGATTCGTGTCGACTGGCGCTCGAGTTGCAGCCTCACGGGCACCGTATTGAAGTGGCTCGCGGTGCCGCTGGCCGCCCCGCTCGTGTTGGCGGTTTTCGATGGCGACGACGCCGTTCCGTTCGTCGTCGCGATCGCCGTCACTATCGTCGTCGGGGCGGCGTTCGAACGGCTCAGCGAGACTCGGGAACTCGGGCAGCGAGAGGCGTTCCTGATGGTCGCGCTGACCTGGCTCGGCGTCGCGGTCGTCGGCGCGATTCCGTTCTTGCTCGTCGGCCTCGCCGCCGGAGATAGTTCCTCGTTCTCCGGCCCCGTCGACGGGCCCGTCAATGCGCTGTTCGAGAGCACGAGCGGGCTGACGACGACGGGGGCGACGATAATGTCCGTGTGGGACTTCGACAACCAGTCACGAGGCATCTTGCTCTGGCGACAGCTCCTCCAGTGGCTCGGCGGCCTCGGGATCCTGATCGTCGCGATCGGTCTCCTGTCGAATCTGATGGTCGGTGGCGCCCAGCTGATGGAGACCGAATCCCAGACCCGAAACGTGACCAAGCTGACGCCGCAGATCGAGAGCACCGCGCGGCTCATCTGGGGACTGTACGTCGGTCTCACCGTGCTCGCGGCGGCGACGTTCTACGGGCTAAATCAGCTCGGCCTCGCGCCCGAAATGGACCTCTTCAACGCCGTCTCCCACGCGCTCACGAGCGTCTCTACGGCCGGCTTCTCTCCGAAGGGTGGGAGCGTCGGTGCGTTCGAGCCGATCGTCCAGTGGGCGGTCATCCCCTTCATGATCGTCGGCGCGACCAACTTCGTCCTTCTGTATCATCTCACGCAGGGGGACTTCCAGCGGCCGTTCGAATCCGAGGAGCTTCGATTCTACCTCGGAATCGTCGTCTTCTTCAGCGCGATCGTCTCGCTCATCATCGGCTTCGACAGCGAACTGGGGATGGGACTCGAGCCGACGATCAGACACGGCATCTTCAACGTCGTCTCGATGGTAACCACGACCGGCTACGCTTCGATCGACTTCAACACCTGGACGCCGGGTGCCAAGCACCTGCTTTTCCTGTGTATGTTCATCGGCGGAATGGCCGGGAGTACGACCTGTTCGATCAAAACGCTCCGGTGGCTCGTCATCTTTAAGGGACTGTACCGAAATCTCTTTACGTCGATCCACCCGCAGGCGGTTCGCCCTGTTCGACTCGGAAACAGCGTCATCGACGAGGACACGATCAGCGACATCTTCTCGTACGTCCTGCTCGCGATCATCATCTTCTTCCTGCTGACGATCTTCGTCGTCGTCGACTCCGCTCGAGCGGACACCGGCGTCGGCGAGTTCGAGGCCCTGAGTGCGGCCGCGTCGATCTTTCTCAATATCGGCCCGGCGTTCGGAATGGCCGGGCCGATGGAGAACTACGCCGGGTTTTCTGCATTCAGTAGATTCGTCATGGTGCTCATGATGTGGATCGGGCGGATCGAGATCATCCCCGTGCTCGTGTTGTTCCTTCCTGCGTACTGGCGATCGTGATTGGGATAATATTTGTGAAAATATTCTCAATCGACGAATAGAACCCTACCTAGAACACTATACGTACATTTCGTGGACATATATCTGAAATTGCCGGGGACAAAACCAAATGCAAGGTGTTTTGTCCGAGGGATTCCGAGTCCGATCTAATGGACGACTCCGATGGAGACGATTCACTCCGAAAAAGTGTCGAACAGTCGCGACACGGTGCGCCAGCCGTTGGGAAGGTCGTCCGTGACCGTTTCGAGAGTAACGAGGTGTTTCAGCGGATCATCGCCGCTGCCGACGACGAGATCGATACCGGGTTTCGCGAACTGTTCTTCAGCGGTCTCGCCGCCGGCTTCGCGATCACGATCACGTTCCTGATGTACGCCTCGCTGTACGAAGCGACCGACGGCCACCCGATTCTGAGCGGGCTCCTCTATCCGATCGGCTTCATCTACATCATTCTCGGCGGGTACCAGCTCTACACGGAGAACACGCTTCCCCCCGTCGCGCTCGTCTTGGAGCGTCTCGCGAGCTTTCCGGCGCTGTTCCGTATCTGGACGGTCGTCCTCGTCGGAAACTTCGTCGGCGGCGCGTTCGGCGCACTCATACTCGCCCGAACCGGCGTGTTCGACGCCGCAACGACCGACGTCGCGATCAATAGCATCTCCATGACCGGAATGGAGACACCGTTCTGGGATCTGTTCTACAAGGGGGCGTTCGCCGGGTTGATCGTCGCCGGCGTCGTCTGGCTCGACTTCGCCTCCCGCGACACGATCACGCGATTCTTCCTCGTCTACATCGCGTTCCTCTGTATCCCGTTCGCCGACCTGTTTCACGTCGTCGTCTCCTTCACCGAAGTCATGTTTCTGGTCTTCCACGGCGAGATATTCCTCTTCGAGGGACTGACGGCGTTCGTCCTGCCGGTGCTCCTCGGCAACACCCTCGGCGGCGTCCTGCTGGTCACGGTCGTCAACTACTTCCAGACGACCGAACGACGCCTCGAGGACGCCCGCGAGGACGGAATCGAGCGGCAGTTGACGATCCGGGAGTGGCTCATCGGCGGCCCGGCCGGCCGCGCCTACGTCCCGGCGAGACCGGGGGTCGAATCGCAGTTGCCGGAGGATCAACTGGGAATCGAAAGACGAGCGGACGCTCGAGCAGAGTCCAATCGAGACGAATCCGATCGAGACGAGACCGACCGATCGACCGACGACCTGAAGTATCCAGAAGAGGAGCCGCGTAACGACTGAAACTATCTCGACTCGATTGCACAACTGCCGTGCGATCAGGCGCGTGCAGTGACTTTCGATGGCTCCGATAGCGAACCGAGACTCCTATCTGACGACCGTGACCGGACACGCCGCTCGACGGACGATCGTCTCGGCGACGCTTCCGAGCAGGAGCCGTTCGGCTCCGCTCGCACCGCGGCTTCCGACGACGATCTGATCGATATCGTTGTCGTCGGCGTAGGAGACGACCGCCTTGGCCGCGTGACCGAAAATCACCCTCGTCTCGACTGTGCGACCGGACTCGTTCGCGGTCGTCTCCGCCCCCTCGAGAATGGTCTCCGCTTCTTCGCGGGCTTCTTCGGTCACCGTCGAATCGAGATCGAACGTAACGGTCGACGTCTCGAGGGCGTGGACGACGTGAATCGTCGCATCGGGGAATTGCTCGAGCGCGTGTGCTAACGCCGCTTTCGCTTCCTGAGAGTCGTCTATCGCGACGAGTACGCGTTTCATAGCGGGGAGTGGTGGCGAGGAAGGAAAAACGTTCGATGGAGCGGCTCGGTCGTCGCCGGACGGCCGAGTCGACTCGCTCGAATATCACCGTCACTAGTACGGAGAGTGCAGGAGAACGCTCACGACTGATCGCGGGTGGCTGTCAGCGATACAGTCCGGTCCGTACCATCGCTCCCCGGAGGAGTACGAGAACGGGGATGATTTCGAGACGGCCAACCCACATGTTGAAAAGGAACACCACCTTCGCGGCGGTCGGCATCTCCGGGCCGGTGATTCCCGCGGAGAGTCCGACGGTACTCTGAGCGCTCATGACCTCGAAGAGCGCGTACTCGGTCGGAATGTCCGTCGGCAAGGTCGCCAGAAGAACGGCGAGACCGACCGCGAGGAAGATGAACCAGAGAATGAGGACGATCGACGCCTCCTCGAGTTCTTTGCTCGCCTGCTCGAGACAGTAGATTCTGTTTGCGAGACATTTCTCATCTGGCGGTAAGAGCCGTGGACTGATTGTGACGACCGTATCCGGGGGTTTCGGAAACGCCAACAGAAACGAAAACTGACACGGGGGCGAGCGCTGATGCGGTCAGTTACCGTCGTCGATCGGAGGATCTGGTGGATCAAGGATGTTGTTGACGGCCCAGGCGCCCCAGAGAAAGACGATTCCGATAAACACGACCATCTCGAGGCGAGCGAACATCCCGTGCCAGATCGAGAGGACGACCGCCATGACGACGATCGAAGCGGTGATCGTGGCGAAGACGTCGTAGAACGTCCGCGGATCGCGAACGTCGGGAAGTCGCACGTCCATACAATCGATTACGCGATGACCACACATATGTTCGATGGTCGATCAGTAACGGAGTCACGCGGACGCATCGATCGCGAACGCGACCTGGAACTCGAGCTCGAACTCGACCCGAACGCGAAACGGCCCACTGACCGTTCAGAACGGATACTCGCGCCGATCGTGCTGGAGCGAGATCCACTTCTTCTCGGTGACCTCGTCCATGATGTCGGTGCTGTTGTACCCGCCGATGCCGGAGGCTTTCGTCCCACCGAAGGGAACGTGAGCCTCGTCGTTGACCGGCTGATCGTTGACGTGGACGTGGCCGGTGTCCAGACGCTCGGCGATCTGCAAGCCGGTTCCGACGTCACCGGCGTGAACCGACCCGGAGAGGCCGTACTCGGTGTCGTCGTGGAGTTCGACCGCCTCGTCGACGTCCGAAAACGGAACGACCGGCGCGATCGGACCGAAGTGCTCGTTACACGCGGCGGCCATGTCGTTTTCCACGTCCGAGAGCACCGTCGGCGCGACGAGCAGCGAGTCGTCGACGCCGTCCATCTCGAGGGTTTCACCGCCGGTCTCGAGGGTCGCGCCGGCGTCGACGGTCTCCGCGACGTACTCGAGCATCTCGTCGCGCTGGGATTCGTCGATGATCGGTGCGACGACCGTGTCCGGGTCGTGGGCGCTGCCGGTCGGGAGCGAGGCGGCGCGGTCGGTGAGCATTCCGACGTAGTCGTCGTAGACGTCCTCGTGGACGAGGTGGCGATTGATGGAGATGCAGACCTGTCCCTGGTGGACGAACGAGCCGAACACGGCGGAGTCGACCGCCGCCTCCACGTCGGCGTCGGCGGTGACGATGTGGGCGTTGTTGCCGCCGAGTTCCATCGCGGCGACCGAGAGGTTCTCGCCGGCCTTCGCGGCGACCCCGCGGCCCACGGGCGTCGAACCGGTGAACGCGACGACGTCGCTCTCGGGGTGTTCGACGACCGGGTCGCCGATGTCGGACCCGCTACCGGTGACGACGTTGAGCAGCCCGTCGGGGAGACCCGCCTCCTCGTACAGTTTCGCCATGAGGAGTCCACCCGTGATCGGCGTGTTCGAGGCGGGTTTGACCACGACCGCGTTGCCGGTGGCGAGCGCGGGTGCGATCGCCCGTCCCGACAGGTTCAGCGGGAAGTTCCACGGCGAGATGACGGTGACGACGCCCTGGGGTTCGCGCCGGACGATGTTCTCCTTCCCGGGAACGTTGGAGTCCATCTGCTCGCCGCTCATCTGGCGCGGCAGCGTCGCCGCCTGGGTCGCCTGATCGGTCGCGATCGTGACCGACGTCTCGCCCATGATCCGCGAGCCGCCTGCCTCGTGGGCCAGCAACTCGACGATCTCCTCTTCGTACTCCTGAAGCGTCTGCGCGAACTGCTGGGCGACCCGCTCTCGTTCGGCGGGCGGCGCTTTCTCCCACTCCGCCTGTGCCTCGGCGGCGGCCTCGTAGGCGGCGTCGACGTCCGCCTCGACGGCCGCGGGAACGCGAGCGACCTCCTCGCGCGTCGAGGGGTCTTCGACGGCGATCTCCTCGTCGCTCTCCGAGTCGACCCACTCGCCGCCGATGTAGAGACCGTTCCAGTCGTCCTCGATCGATAGTTTCGGTGCCATCGGTCGGGCTACGAAACGACCGCGGAAAAGTCGACGGCGGGCACTCGCACGGGGACTCGAGAATTCGCGTCTAAAACTCCTGAGCGTCGCGTTTCGGTCGTTCGAAGAAATCGAAAGACGAGTCGATCGTCCCACTAGTCAGTCCGCGGCGAGCTCTTCGCCGCGATCGTCCGACGTGTCTCGGTCGGGTTCGGGACGCGGCATCTGCTCGAGTTCGCGCATCTCGGCGTCCTTGGCGAGCCGGTCGTACTGTCGTTTCCACACCGTCTCCGGGAAGAGTCCGTTCTCGTCGAAGAGGTCCCGCGCCCGTCGGGTGAGTCGGTAGAACTTGTAGGGGTAGCCTCGCGTCCGCTCTCCCGGCGGGATGGTGAGTTCCTCGACGACGCCGACCTCCTTCAGGACCGAGAGGTGTCCCCTGATGGTATCCTTCTCGAGGCTGGGATTGGTCTTCGAGAGTTCGTCGACGCTCGGCGCACCCTCCGGATGGCCGACGATATCGGCGATAACGTTGGCCCTGCTCGTCGTAGTGACCGCCTGCAGGACGTGCCACGTATCGGGTTCGTCGTCGGTCTGGTGGCCTGGCGGGTTCATGCGAGCAGGTACAGTCGCCGTTCACAAAAATGTATGTCTGTAGATATGACGCCGCCCACTCGCGTTCTTACCGCTCGGCCAATCCCTCGATCAGGAACTCCGCCGACGCGAGGTTCGTCGCCAGCGCGGTGTCGTGGACGTCACAGATCCGCAGTAGCGCGGAGATATCCGGCTCGTGAGGCTGGGCTCGCAGCGGATCGCGCAGGAAGACGATCCCGTCGAGAAGGTCCTGAGCGACTTCGGAGCCGATCATTAGGTCGCCGCCGAGCGGACCGGACTCCTTGCGTTCGATCTCGAGGTCGGTCGCCTCCATCAGTCGCTTTCCCGTGGTCCCCGTGGCGATCAGGTCGTACTCGCGGAGTTGCGGTTCGTGGTTCTGTGCGAACTCGATGAGGTCCGCTTTCTTCTCGTCGTGTGCGATGAGCGCGACGCGAGTCATGGTTGACGGTCCCTCCGGCGGACGGAGAAACCTTCGATTGTGCGCCTGAATATAGTGGCAACTAAACGTCACTACATGCCTGATCGCACGAGGGACACCCGGCCAGTGTGTCCACAGTTTTGTTTGTTACTACAGTTCGCTCGGAATCGCGATCACGATCGGGTCACCCGCGTAGTAGTTCGAGAAATCTGTATTCGTCGCTCCGGTCTCCCGCGTACATCCCGAACCACGACGGGTACTCCACCGGAACCAGTGTGACGAACGCCACCCACACCTGATTGTAGAAGAGTCCGACCACTACGAATCTGATCGATTCGTGTTGAACCGCGGAAAGAGCGACTCCCGTCGTCACCACCACGAGGAGCGTCGTCCCGGGACCGGCGAGAATCCCGATCGCTCGGACGGTTCGGGAACGAATGCCGTCCGAGCGACATCGCCCGAAGTACAGGAGACTCCAGATCCCGTTCGAACCGACCGTCACCCGAACCGGCCCGGTCTCCACCGTCCGCCCCTCGGTGTTCCCAATCATGATGTGGGCGCGACCACCCGTCGCCACGACCGGTACCGCGTGACCGAGTTCGTGAAGAAATAGCGCTACCGGGATCGCGAGACAGATCGCGAGGACCGGAAACGCGTCGGAGACGACACTGAACACACATTATTCCCCTCTGCATCGGGCAAAAAATTTCCGATGGGATTTCGCTCGTCGTTCCCCCGACGGAGAGACGGCGTCGATCGGACTGATCCCCGCGGACCAGCAGTAAGGGGCGCATTCCCGTCGAATACACCCACCACCCGTCGCTCGAGTCGGTCTCCGACCGATCGACGATCGCACGCCACCCCTCGAGAACCGTCACGACCGCTCCGCACGCGCTCTGTCGACGGTCGGTCACTCCGGGGCCGAACGTGATAGAAACGCTTTCGCCCGTCGAGTGGCCACTCGAGTGCATGAACTTCTTCGATCGGTTGCACGACCGGATCGTCTCGGTCGACAGCGTCGTCTCCGTCGGACTGGACCCGGACCCGAAACGGATTCCCGACCACTTACAGGACTACGACCTGCCACGGTGGGCGTTCAACCGCCGGATCATCGACGCGACCCACGAACACGCCGCCGTCTACAAACCCAACGCAGCCTTCTACGAGGACGCCGACGGCTGGCGTGCTCTCGAGGAGACCATCGCGTACGCCCACGGGAAGGGCGTTCCCGTCCTGCTGGACGCGAAACGGGCGGATATCGGAAACACGACCCGTCAGTACGCGCAGTTACTGGATCGCGCGGACGCCATCACGGTCAACCCCTACATGGGCCGGGACTCGCTCCAGCCGTTCCTCGCCGACGAGGAGGCCGGTGTCTTCGTGCTCTGTCGGACCTCCAACCCCGGCGGCGCCGATTTGCAGGATCTGGAACTCGAGACCGGCGAGCGGGTGTACGAACGCGTCGCCGCGCTCGCGGATCTCTGGAACACGAACGACAACGTCGGACTCGTCGTGGGCGCGACCAAACCGGACGAACTCGAGGAGCTACGCGAACAGGTGCCCGACCTGCCGTTTCTCGTTCCCGGCATCGGCGCACAGGGCGGGGACGCCGAGGCGGCCGTCGAGTTCGGGCTGGCCAAGGGGGTCGGGCTCGTCAACTCCTCGCGGGGGATCATCTTCGCCGGCGAAGACGCGGGTGAAGACTTCGCGGCGGTCGCCGGGCAGGCGGCCAAACGGCTCAAGGGACGGTTGAATCAGTATCGGGAGTAAACTACCCTACCCTACTTCGCTCGGTCTGACGACCTCGCTCGTCGAGGGGAGGGCTTTCGCGTGGACTCCCGTTCAATGCCATCCCCAGATCCTTCGGATCTGGTGGAGTGCGCAAGACTACGCCTTGCGAACACCGTTCGTGATAGCAGGGGGGACGTACTCCCCACTCACGTTCAACGTCCCGCGATTCAAGCGCACGTCTACAGGTGCGCCTCCGTCGGCTGCGTTTTGCCGCCGCCGGAGATACCGAAAGCCGATGTTCTTCGCCGCGTTGTAATCCGCGTGGTTCTGATACCCGCACTTCAAGCACTCGAAGTGCTCGCCCTCACGGTTGTCCTCATGAGTACACCCGCACGTCGAACAGCGTTGGGACGTGTGGTTCGGCGGGACTTGCACGGCTTCGACGCCATGCTCTGCCGCCTTATATTCGACATACTCGTACAGGCGTCGGAACGCCCAGACGTGTTGCCACGTCGCCTGCGGGATATTCTCGCGGATATACGTTAGGTCCTCGAAGACGATGTGTGAACAGCCGTATTCGACGGCCTCCTCGATGAGTTCGTTCGCCACGCCGTGGAGGTATATCTCGAAGCGTCCGTACTCCTTTCGCCCGACGCCTTCGATGGCTTCATGAGCGGCTCGCGTTCCTCGCTGTTGAAGCGAGCCACGGCGCTTCTCATACTCTCGACGCCAGTGGTTGAACTCATCTGCCGACCAGAACGTGCCGGTTGACGTAACCGCGATGTTGTTCACCCCGAAGTCCACACCGAGGACTGTTCTGTGCTCGGTGTCGAGTTCAGGGTCGTCGGCTTCGACCTTCCGCATGGACGCATGAAGGAACCACTCGCAATCCGACGCTGTAGGGTCGCCATGCGGAACTCGTAGTCCTCGTCATCGAGGTATGTCCGTGGGTGGCGGTCGGGGTCGTTGGGAAGGATGTAGTCACACTCAACGCGCCCATTGACGGTCGAAAGGGAGACGTGGTCGCGGTGGAACGTCGCACTACGCTTGTCGTAGACCGCACTGTCGGCGGAGAAGTAGGGTTGCGAGGTTCGTTCACCACGCTTCAACCG
This sequence comes from Halomontanus rarus, assembly GCF_017357405.1. Lineage (GTDB taxonomy): Archaea > Halobacteriota > Halobacteria > Halobacteriales > Natrialbaceae > Halomontanus > Halomontanus rarus. The sequence goes on from NZ_CP071597.1 coordinate 588,458, forward strand.
TGCGACACCGCTTTTGACGGCTTCAACCGCCCTCCGAACCCCCTTCTGCACGAGGTTTGCGGTAAGGTCGGTTTCGTCCCGTAGTTGGTCGTACAAGGCACGTTCTGCTTTGGCCTTCGAGGTAACGTGGTACCCGTCGTCACCGTGCCAACACCATTCGCTCGCGGTGTTCGCACAGTGTTTGAATTGCTCGACGGTCTCACGGAGGGACGCATCAGCGTCCTGAGGCACGTCGAGCTTGATTACGGTAGTACGGCGGTATTCCACGACGTTTCACATAACGTGGCAGTGTTACTTAAACGTCCGGGAGTAGGGCTGTCTGAGAACGTAGTTCGTTGCGGAATTGTCGGCTCCTCCCCTCCCTACTCCGTTCGCTTCGCTCACTCCGTTGAGGAAGGGGCCTCCGCCTCGCAATTTAGGTGAGCGCCAGCACAGGCGTTCGCCAGCGGATACTCGAGAGGACGGGCTCAGTCGCGATTTTCCGCCCGCTCACACTCGAGGCCGACGATCCGTCCCGCGATCCGGTTTCCGACGAATCGGCCGACGATCTCGATTTCGACCGGCTCTGACGGCGGCAGCTCGCGTCCCTCGAGGTGCTCGAGCCCCTCGACGACCGCGATGTCCGACGGACTCTCCGGGTTCGGGTGCGTAGCGACCAGCCGGGGGGTCGTGGCTTCGTCGTCCGCTCCTTCGTTTTCGTCGTCTTCGATGCCATCACCATCACCATCACTATCGTCATCGCCGTCTTCGACCTCGAGTGTGAGACAGAACGTCTCGCCGACGGCCAGCGATTCGCCGAACAGATCGCGGATCGAAGTCATTGGTGCGGTCTCTCGTTAGAACTGGTACGTGTCGGTCTCGTCGGATTCGCGACTCGGCTGGGCTTGTGCGGCGCAGTCCGCACACAGCCCGAGGTCTCCCTCGTAGTGTTGCTCGCAGGCGAGCGTCCCGCAGTTGGGACAGCGCTCCTGGGCGGGTCGGGATTCACAGATCTGGCAGAGGCCACTGACGCTCATACGACGCCTACGGTCTCGAGCGCTTTCAAACCGTGGCCGGAACGTGCCGCGAGCGGGAGAGCCGACGACCACGATACCGCGTGCCGTGGCCTTTAGGAGACTGGACTCCCTAAGATGGGTGTGGGCCTGTATCGTTCACCGCTGGTCCTCGGGCTGGCCGCCGTCTTCGCCGGGCTGACGGCGCTCTTAGTGCTCGGGACCGTCGTCAGCGGACAGCTGATCGCCCTCTTCGTCGCCGTTCCGCTCGGCCTGACGAGTTACGTCATGTACTATCACGGAAGCGGGCAACTCGCTCGAGCCGTCCACCGGAAGCGCGAGACCGCCCGTCGCCGGACGTCTCGAGGCGGCTTCGGCGCGGGACCGCGTTCTCGAGGCGGTCCTCGAACCCGTGCCGAGCGGCAGGCGCGTGCCGGGGCTGGGGCCGGAACCGGCGCAGGCGACCCGCGCTCGTCCCGAACCACCGGCCAGCGCGGTCCTCGAGGCCGGCGCTACGATCGAACTCGAGACCCGCGCGACCGTTCACCCCGATCCTCGAGCGGCCCGACGCGTGCGGAAGCCAGAGCCGTCCTCGGGGTCGACGTCGGTGCCGACGAAGCGGAGATCAAACGCGCATATCGCGAGAAGGTAAAGGAGACCCATCCGGACCGCGGCGGTGACGAAGCGACGTTCAAGCGGGTGACGGCGGCGTACGATCGGTTGCACGAGTAGCGCGTTCGCTCGACGTCTCAGTCCGGTCGCTCGTCCGTACGGCCCCCGAACCGGCTCGCCGATCTTCGCATCCCGTTTCCGCCTTGCTTCCCTGACGGTTCGTCAGGATAGTATCCACGAGATATTCGTACGCGTCGCGCGTACCAAGTGCAGATGATCGACGACAGGTCTTCGGCGTGCCTCTCACCCTTCTCGTCACGCGACGCCGAATCGCGGCTCGTACCTGGACCGAATCGGATTCGATTCGGCGTCACGGTTCCCGCGTCGCTCGCAGACGCCGGCGACGTCTCTCCGCTCGAGGTGGCACCGGTGAGCGAGGTCGAGCGTCGTCGGACAAGACACTACGGTATCGCACCGAACGGCGCGTAGACCGCCATCCGTATCTGCCCCCGACCCCGCATCCAGGGTCTCACTCCACAGACATCCAGATCCACACCCGCTCTACGCTCACATCCAGACCGACACTCGAACCCTCGCAATCGTGAATCCAACGTACCACCCGGACGACGACCGCCCAGGGTTGACCGTCGTCGATCCCGTCCAGAACGCGCGCTACCCGATCAATACGACCGCTCCGGTCGAACCGGAGTCGACCGACCCGGACTGCTTTTACTTTCCGGTCGACTCGGCGATCGCGTTCACGACGGAGAAGGTCGTCCTCCCCTACGTCGTCCCGGCGGTCGTCCGCGATCGGGAGGGGACCATGCTCCTCGAGACCGAACACCACGCCTACGAGACCCTTCCGGAGGGCGAGTACATCCTCGAGTTGATGGCCCCGATCAGACTGTCCGTCCGGGTCCGCGGAGCGGTTACGATCGCCTCTTCGGACGAGCGGTTAGCGATCGCATTCGGTGAACCGACTCGAGTGCGACTCGGTGCTCGATCCCTGCACGAACGGCCCGCCGGGACCGTCACGACGACCGCGGAGCCGGACGATCTGGCGCGAGCCGTGTCGACGTTCGGCTCCGCACTGAAGACGCTCAGCTGCGAGCGGTCGTTACCGACGCTTCGAGGACACCCCCCGCGACTGGAACTCGGCGACGAACTTCGGATTCCGGCGGGTCTCGAGCCGCCCGAAAGCGGCGTGACGATCGTCGTCCCACCGGAGCGAACGGCCATTTACGCGGTCAGTTCGCTCGCGTACTACCTCGGCGCGACAGTCGTCACGGGATCGAATCCGCGTCTCGAGACCGATCGCGGCTTCGAGCATTCGCTGGGCGAGACGGGTGCGGCGTTCGAACGATCGGTCGAACGCGTGCTCAGGCACGTGTTCTTCCTCGATTGTCTCACCCGGACGGAGGGGTTCTATCGGATCGACCTCTACGAACGTCGGCGAGTCGAGGAGCGACTGGACGTGTCGTTCGACGAGTTGTACGAGCAGTCGCTCGCGGAGCAACTCGCCGTCTACCTCTCGATCCCGTTCGAGACGGTCGCCGACCTCCAACCGGCCTGGCAACTCGCGACTCACGTCACACCCGCCCTCGAGAACGCGACCGTCCTCCCGTTTCTCGCCGCCGATCTCTCGGTTATTTCGACGGTACCGGGGTCGACCGACGAGCTCGCGGACGGTTCCACCGAACCGGAGTTAGAGGGAGAGTTGGATCTGAATCTCGAGTTAGAAGCGAAAGCGGAACCCGAGTTGGAATCGGAAGCGAAACCCGAATCAGAATCGAAATCGACGTCGGAGCCGGAACCGTCGACCGATGGCGACGTCGATCCCACGATCGACGAACTCACACGGTCGACTACGCGTCCGAATCGGGACCGAAACCGGCCGTCGCTCGAATCCGAGTCGTTCGTCTCACCACCCGACGTGGAGGCGCTCGAGCAGGCGTGGCTCGGAGACGGAATTCCGATCGGTGCGAACAAACTCGTCCCCCGCGCGTTCGACAACGGCCTCGAGCGATCGCCGTCGGACGGCGACGTCGAGATCACGATCGTCTGTAACGATTCGCGGATGCTCGCCGAACTCGACGGCGAACTCTACGGAGACCGCGAGGAACTCCCCTTCGACGTCACCGTCCACCGGGACTGTTCGGTCGCGGAGCTTCGCGCGCTGATCGCCGCGGAGACCGACTTCTTTCACTACGTCGGCCACGTCGAGGGCGGCGGGTTCGTCTGCCGCGACGGAATCCTCGAGCCGGAGTCGTTGGTCGACGTCGGCGTCGAGACGTTCCTGCTCAACGGCTGTCGATCCTACGGGACCGGTCTCGCCTTGCTCGAGGCGGGCAGCGTCGGCGGAATCGTCACGGTGAGCGACGTCGGGAATCCGGACGCGGTCGCCGTCGGCCGGTTGATCGCCCGCCTGTTAAACACCGGGTTCACGCTCCGATCTGCGGTCGACGTCGCGCGGTCCTACCGACTGGTCGGAACCCAGTACGTCGTCGTCGGTGACGGTGGACGTTCGGTCACGCAGTCGGGCGGTGGCGTCCCAAACGTCTGTCGAATCGAGACGGGACCTGAGCGCGAGTCGGCGCTCGACGGTGATCACGATACGGACGATGACGTGGCGGACGAGGATGGAGACGGTGACGAAAACGAAAGCGAAAACGAAGACACGCAACCGAAAACGGACACAGTCACGGACACGACCACCGCACCGCTCGAGGGCCCGGTCGATCGCTATCGGATTCGAATCCGGCTCTACCACGGCTCTCAGACCGGCATGGGTGCACTTTACATCCCGTACATCGACGGCATCGACCAGTACTTCCTGGTCGGCGGTGAACTGCCGTTGCTCGAACTGTCGGGAGGTGCACTGGCGCGATTCTTCCGACTCGAGGAGATTCCGGTCGAGGTGGAGAGCGAACTCTACTGGTCGAGTGACGGCCGGTTCGAAAATCTGTGAGTTCGGATCGATTCGGTCGATCCCGACTTAGCTGATGACGCCGCCGTTACCGAACGGCTTGAGCACTACTTGAGAGAGTAACAGACTGGCGCTGAACAGGGCGCCCATCATTCGAGGATGCTTCGCGAGATACGACCGGAGCGTGGTATTTCTATCGGACATTGCAATCGGTTATCGGCCCCGGACAGTTATAGGTCTATTTCAGGATTACCGGTCAATCCGGCCGACCGAACGAAACGCGACGGTCGGCGATTTACTCCCGCTCCACTCGTCTCGTCGCGGATTCAGTTCTGTGCCACTTGCTATCATTCATCGGTGGCGGGAAACCTTTTATTTGTTCACTTGCTATCACTCACCATGACCCGTGACCGGGCCCTCCTCGAGCGGGCCCTGGAACGTGGCGAACAGGACGGTGGCAGTATCGAGTTCAAGGAACGACTCACTCGAAACGTTCACCTGGCCGACGGTCGCCGGGAGAGTCTCGCCGCCCAACTGCGACACCGCGTCCTCTCCGGTGACGGTGAGGCGACCTACGTCGTCGGCGTCACCGACGACGGCGGCCTCGCCGGCATCGATCCAGATACCTTCTCCGAGTCGATGGACGTCCTCTCCCTGCTCGCCGAGGAGGCCGACGCCCACATCGACGACGTCCAGACGTGGGGTGTGAAAGACGGTCTGGTCGGCGTCGCGACGGTCTGTGACGGGGCCGTCCTCGAGACGGACGACGAGCACGTCGTCGTCGGCACCGCGGGCCACGTCGACCACGGAAAGAGTACGCTCGTCGGGTCGCTCGTCACCGGCCGCGCGGACGATGGTGACGGTGCGACGCGTGCCTTCCTCGACGTCCAGCCACACGAAGTCGAGCGGGGGCTCTCGGCGGATCTCTCCTACGCAGTCTACGGGTTCGACGACGACGGCCCAGTCCACGTCCGCAATCCCAACCGGAAGGCCGATCGCGCGCAGGTCGTCGAGGAGGCCGACCGGCTCGTCTCGTTCGTCGACACCGTCGGCCACGAACCCTGGTTGCGAACGACGATCCGGGGACTCGTCGGCCAGAAACTCGACTACGGGTTGCTCGTCGTCGCCGCCGACGACGGGCCGACGCGAACGACCCGGGAACACCTCGGCGTCCTGCTGGCGACTGACCTGCCGACGATCGTCGCGATCACGAAGGTCGACGCCGTCAGCGACGACCGCGCGGACGAGGTCGAACGCGAGGTCGAAGCGCTCCTCCGCGAGGTCGGCAAATCGCCGCTCAGCGTCGACCGACACGGCGTCGACGCCGCCGTCGAGGAGATCGGCGACACCGTCGTCCCGATCGTTCGGACCAGCGCGGTGACGATGGACGGCCTCGAGACGCTCGACGTGCTGTTCGACCGCCTCCCGAAGACGGCGGGCGAGGACGGCGAGTTCCGGATGTACATCGACCGCAGCTACTCGGTGACCGGCGTCGGCGCCGTCGCGTCCGGGACGGTGATGTCGGGCGACGTCGAGGCCGGCGACGACCTGCTGCTCGGGCCGATGTCCGACGGCCGCTTCCGGGAGGTGGAAGTTCGCTCGATCGAGATGCACTACCACCGCGTCGACAGGGCCCAGGCCGGGCGGATCGTCGGCATCGCGCTCAAGGGCGTCAAGGAAGACGTCATCGAACGCGGCATGGTGTTGCTTCCCGCGGACGCCGATCCGAACCCGGTCCGGGAGTTCGAGGCCGAAGTGATGGTCCTCAACCACCCGACGAGGATCGGCGACGGCTACGAACCCGTCGTCCACCTCGAGACGATCGGCGAAGCGGCGTCCTTCCATCCCGAAGACGGCCGGCTGTTGCCGGGCGACACCGGCGAGACCACCGTCCGGTTCAAGTTCCGTCCGTACCTCGTCGAGGAAGGCCAGAAGTTCGTCTTCCGGGAGGGCCGCAGCAAGGGCGTCGGGACGGTGACAGAGGTCCATCCGATGGAGTGACCGCTCTCGAACCGCCCTCAGATCTACCTGAACTCGAAATCCTCACCGCTCCTCGAACGCCGACCGTACGAGCCTGGACTGCGCTTTCTGGAGGTGTTCGGCCGCCGTACTCGGCGAGCACTCGAGGACGCGAGCGACGTCTTCGTGGCTCGCCTGTCGGGGAACCTCGAAGTAGCCCAGTTCGACGCCGACGCGGGCGGCCTCGCGCTGGCGGTCGCTCAACTCGCTCGTCGGATCGACCGCGGGTTGGGCCTCGCCAATGCCTTCGATCGTGACGTCGAACCTGTCGGGGACCGATTCGTGGGCCCGCGAGAGCACGCGATCCTCGCCGACGACGGTAAACGTCGCACCGGTCTCGTCGTACTCGATCGGCCCCGCCATCAGAATGCCATCCCTCGAGAGCGACTGGAAGAGGGACCTCGAGTCGTCGGTCCCCTCGTCCCGGAGGTAGACGTAGGCTTCCTCCGTCTTCGTCGTCGCCGCCGGACCGGAGTCGGTTCCGTTTCCGCCTCCGTCGCTCGGCGGGTTCTCGCCGCCGGCCTCGGTCTCGGTCCCGTCGACGCGAAACACCTCGTACTCCGCCAGCTGGTCGATCCCCTCGAGCGCCGACTCGATCCCGTCGATCTCACCCAGAACCCGATGGAGCATCGTCAGCGTCCCGTCTTCGGTCACGTTCCAGTGGACGCTGGACGCCCGCTCGACGGACGGCGACGTCGTCAACAGTTCGTAGACCGGGTGGACGCCACCGGGTGCGAGGTGGAGTCGAACGCGTTTCACGTTCCGACCGTTTCGGTACCCGGACTTAAACCCCCAGCGTGGCTACCGCAGTAGCTACTCGAGAATCGAGTGCCAACAGTCATACATGAGCGACACCGTCACCGTTTTCGTCGCCGGTTCGACCGGCGTTCTCGGCCGTCGACTCGTCGCAGGACTCGTCGACCGCGGCCACGACGTGATCGGGCTCGTCCGCGACGACGCGGGCGCCGAACTCGTTCGCCGACTGGACGGCGAACCGAGGCGGGGTGACGTCCTCGAGCGCGAGTCGCTGCTCGAGGCCGTCGACGAGACCGTCGACGTCGTGATCCACGCGGCGACGGCGATTCCGACCGGCGGTAAACCGTCGGCCGACGACTGGGCACGAAACGATCGGGTTCGGCTCGAAGGAACCCGGAATCTGCTGACTGCAGCGGAGGCTGCCGACGCCGGCCGGTTCCTCCTCCAGAGCATCGTCTGGGTCGCCCGCCAACCCGACGGTCGTCCGTTCGACGAACGGTCGGAACCGCACCCCGATCGAACGACCCGGTCGGCGCTCGAGGCCGAACGCCTCCTCGAGACCAGCGCCGGTGAACTCGAGACGTGTACGCTTCGCTGTGGCTGGTTCTACTCTCACGACTCGGCACAAACCCGACAGTTCGGTGAGCAACTGCTCGATCGGAAGCTCCCGGTCCTCGGCGGCGGCCTCCTCGGTCGACGTGACGCGACCCTCTCGGTCCTCCACGCGGACGACGCCGCGAGCGCGTTCGTCGCCGCGACCGAGGGCGAAGGATCGGTGACCGGAACCTACCACGTCGTCGACGACCGCGTGACGCTCGCCGCGTTCGCGCGAACGCTCGCCGAGCGACTCTCGGCCCCCGAACCGCGGCGACTCCCGGGGTGGCTCGTTCGTCCCCTCGTCGGTCGCGACACCGTCCGCTTTCTCACCTCGAGTATGCCGACGACGAACGAGCGGTTTCGCGATGCGTTCGACTGGGAGCCCGCCGTCCCGACGTCTGAGGACGGTATCGAGCGCGTCGTCGATCGGTGGCTCGAGGACGGGACGATCCGGGAGTTGCCCGACGGTGGACTCGAGTGGGTCGGCGATCGGAATCCGCGGCAGGCGTGGATCGAGAACCGAGAGTCGGCGCGTTCCCCGGCCGTCGATCGGTGATCGGCGTCACGCCCACGGCGGTTCCGTCACCAGCTCCGAGAGCGACTCGAGCGTGTGATCGGGTTCCGGATCGGGAGTCGTCGCCTCCTCGTCGTCCGGTATCCACACCGACCACAGCCCCGCCGCTCGAGCACCCGCAACGTCCGAGGACAGCGAGTTTCCGACGTGGACGGCACGGTCCGGCGGCGTCTCGAGCGCCTCGAGCGCGATCTCGAACGGCTCCGGTGCGGGCTTTGCCGGCGCGTCGTAGCCCGCGTAGACGACCGTCTCGAAGTCGTCCTCGAGTCCGACGGTCTCGAGCTTTCGGCGTTGCATCTCCGGTGAGCCGTTGGTGACGAGCGCGAGGCGGTACTCCTCGGCGAACCGGTCGATCGTCTCCCGCGCGCCGGCGAGGAGTTCGACGTCGTGAGGGACGCGCTCGGCGGTGTAGGCGCGGGCCACCGCTTCCCCGGTCGCTCGGTCGGCACCCGCTTCGACCGCCAGATCACCGAAACAGCGCTCGCGGAGGTCGACCACGTCCGTACTCTCCTCGAGGTACGCTTCGAACCGGTCGTAGTAGTCGGACGCCGGAAACAGCGGCGAGACGCCGGCATCCTCGAACGCGAGCTCGAGTACCGACTGTGGGCTTCGCCGATGCGTACAGAGGGTGTCGTCGAGATCGAAACAGATCGCGTCGATCGCAGCCGTCATCGTGACTCCGGAGGGACCACCACGCCAAAAACGTTCGCTGCGGAATCGGAATCGACTACGCGGGTCGGTATCCGTCGTCGACTCGCTCGGCGAGGTCAAGCAACACGGCCCACTCGAGCAACCGGTCGAGGCGCTCGCTCCAGACCGCCTCGAGGCGCTCGCTCCAGCGATACTGTTCGTACGTCGGAACGTCGTCTTTGAACCGGTCGTAGACCGCCTCGCTCGAGAGCGGGTCGTCGGCCTGGGCGAGGATCTCGAGGATCCGGTCGACGCCGTACAGCCGGTCTCGGAAGGCGATCCGAAGGTGCTCCGGGTCCGGGTCGCGACGCGTCCGGGTGAAGCCCGACGGCCCCTCCTCGGCGAGCTCGAGCGCCCGCAGGAAGGTCAGCCAGGTGCGCGCTTCGTCTCGAGGGGCGATCTCGGTCCGGCGCATGATCCGGGCGCAACAGTCGTCCTCGCTGCCGGGGACCAGCGGCACGGCTCGCTGTACGGTCTCGACGTACTCGAGGTCGTCGGGTGCGGCGGGAACGAGTTTGAATTGCACGGGTGTGTAGATGTGAGTGCTTGTGCGTGCGTGAGGGTATCGGTACGGGCGTGGTATCGGACGGTCGCGCACGACCGTCGAACGGGAACTACAGGCCGAACGACTCCGCGACCAGCTCCTCGTCGGTCTCGCCGAACACGTGCGTCGGGCCGCCGAGCACGTCGACGGTCACCTTCGCGGGTGCGAACAGTTCCGCGGGGGATTCGGCGAAATCCCACTCGAGGTCGTCGAAAATCTCGACGAACGGACGTCCGTGATCGTCGGCTGCCGTCGAGGGGATCTCGTCGAACCGGTCGAACTCCTCGCTGACGACGAGGTGGGCCGTCCCGCCATAGGCGAGGGCGTCGTTCGTCCGGGCGATGGCCGTCGCCTCGTCTTCTGCGACCGGTGCGACCGGCGCTCGCCCCGTCGCCGAGACGATGTCGAGCGGATCGTAGCCGAGTTCGGAGAGCCGGAACGTCGCGAGTTCGGCCGCTCGAGCGGCGTTGGTGACGCTGCCGACGACGCTGGCGGTCGGATACGCGAGCAGGAAGACGCCGCTGGTTTCGACGTCCGTAAACTCGGCGACCTGATCGGCCGCGGCTTCGGTCGGCAGCTGGTCGCTCTCGACGGCCAGCGCCGTCAGGTCGAAGACGTCAGTGTACCCGATCCGATGGAACTCCTCTTCCTCGGCGACGAGCGCCCGGGCTGGCCCGCTTCCCAGTCCCTCGAAGTCCTCGGTGGCGAGTTCCCAGCTTGCCTTCTGTGAACACAGAAGCGCGAGTGCGGGTTGATCCGTCGAGAGCTCGACGTGTGGGATCGGCGCGCCGGCAACCTCGCCGAGATCCCGACCGGGTGTCGCCAGTCCGGCGGTCTGGATCTCCGTCGCCAGCAGCCCGGCCTCGATGCCGCCGCTGAATTCGACCCCGAAGTCGAGTACTGTCGCGTCGTTCTCGAGCTCTCGGGCCCCGATACCGATCTCCTCGGCGTACTCGAGGGCCTCGTCGACCAACTCGATCGCCATGCGATTGAGACTGTCCATACTCGTCCTTCCGCGTCACCACTAAAACAAGTTGCCAGTTTCTTCGCCCGCCGCTGGAGTCGCGTCCCGCTCAGCCGGCGACCTCGTAGCCGGCGTCTTCGACCGTTCCGCTGAGTGTCTGCCTGTCCACGACCGTCCCGTCGTGGGTCACCCGGACTTTACCGGCGGTGTGATTCGCCGTCGCCGACGAGACGCCCTCGAGCGCCTCGAGCGCCGTCCGGACGTTCTCCTCGCAGCCGTCGCAGGCCATTCCGTCGACCTCGAGTGTGGTTTCTTCCATACGGACAGTATTGTCTCTCGCGTGTTGAGCGTGTCGCTGGCCCGTGCAGTCCCGAGTCGTCATCCCTCGTAGAGCCACTGCAACCACGACCCGTAACCGTGAAACTGGGTCCTCAGTGAACTACGCGGCGAAAACCGATCGCCGAGGAACGTCACTCAGTCGTCGCTACTCGAGGCCGCCCGCCCCAGATGCTCCTCGACCGCGTCGACTTTCTCCCGCGCGCTCTGATCGCTCGCGCGCTTGTCGTCGATCTTCAGGACGGTGCTCACCCGGTCGGCCTCGACCGCCTCGTGGGCCGCTTGCACCGCAGCGAATAGCTCGTCGGTGTCGTCGGCCTCGATCGTCGTCCCCATGGGCGTCGTCTCGTATTCGACGTCGAACGCCTCGAGGGCGTCGACCGCTTTCGCGACCTCGCCGGACATGCTGTCTTCGATTACCGGTGCGACCGACAGGAAGCCGATGACTGTCATACGCGAGTCCACGTCGTCGAGGTGAAAATAGCTGTTCGTCGCATCCCGGACGTGCTGGGCCGAAACACCGGGTGGTGAGGCCGGTCGTTTTCGGTTTCCTCAGTGTTCCTGTTCGATCGTCCGGGTCGGGCGAGGGGCGTCAGCGGGTGGGTAGATGAACACGGTCCCGTCGGCGTAGACGTAGACCTCGTGCTCGAGGGCGGTGAACGCGACGTGGCCGCCCGAACGTTTGGAGCCGTCGGCCTTGGGGCTGAAGATCCGTTCGAGAGCGTCCGGATCGATGCTGTCGTAGAGGGAGAACTCACCCTGCGAGACGTCGATATCTGCGACTGCCGCGAGGGCGTGAACGATCCGCGTCGGTAATGTCGCACTTCCGTCGGCGTCGTACTGGAAGGTGTAGCGATCATTTGACTGGTCGTACTGGGGGCCGTGCTGCTCGTTGGAGGTGTGTGTTTCAGTTTGCATTTCGATACTCGGTGTTCAATCGTCCATTGATCCGTACTTCTCCACGGTACAAAAGTCAATCGCTGCCTACATCGGTTCAGAGACACGACTTTTCTACTGTGGTTACTGTTGCGCCGCCTATCTATTCGTCCGTCGGTGACTATCTCGATACTGTGTCGGATCGTCACCGGGAGCGTGACGAATCGTGTGGTAATACAATCTTACTCGTCGTTGACATCCTCCCCGCCCTGAAGGGCGAGGATTCCCGCGTTGGGATATTGTGGTTTACGACGTCACTTGTTCTTGAGGTGCGAACGCACCAGTTTCCTTGTCAAACAAGAACGTCGATGGCTGTGCCAACCAACCGTTACTCCTATCTCTCCCGTCACAGGAGAGACTCAGAGATACTTTCTGTCGAATGTTCTCAGCACCGTTCACGTCCGCGTTCGCCACCAGGACGCACTCATCACAGACGTACAACCCGCGTTCAACACGGTTCGCCTTTTGCTCCCGGCCACAGCACGAACACGACTTCGACGTATCCTGCTCGGACACCTGCTCGACCGTGATGCCTTCTATCTCGGCTTTGTAGGTGAGCAGATCTGTGAAGCGGTCGAATGCCCACGAATGCAGATCGAGATTGCCGTGCTTACCCCAGTTCTTCGCCTCACCGTTCTCCTCGTCCTCACGGATACCGGAAAGGTCGCCAACCACAATCGTTCCAACACCTTCATCAACACATCGCTGAACGATGTGTTTGGAGAGGGTATGGAAGTAGTGGGTTCGGCGAGCGGACTTTTTCTGATTCAACCGAGTGGCTTGCTCAGAACCAGAGTCATCACAGCGAGCGATACGCTTACTGAAGTAGTAGTCGTCCTGCTTCAGGCAGTTCAGCGGATACAGTTCGGCGTGACCGTCTTCGTAGGCGAGTGCGGCGAAGTTGTTGATGCCGAGGTCAACACCCACGGTCTTCTCACCCGGTGCTTCGGACACGTCGACCTCGACTTTGCACACGAAGTGCAGTTCCCATTCATCTCCTGTCCAAACGGCCCTGACTTGTTGAACGCCCTCTACGGCAGAGAGGTCAACGTCAGGACGAGTTTGGTATTCGCAGAGGATGAAGTCCGACCAGTACTCCTTGAGGTTCGACCCTTTTGAGAGTCGAACGCGGTTATACTGGGTGTCGAGTTTGAAACCAGCGGCTTTGAACGTGACCGTGCTTCGCGGGTGTTCGTCGCCGTGTTTGCGATAGCTGGGCGGGTTCGCGCGTGTGTCTCCGTTGCGTCGTTTGCCGTACCAGCCGCTGAACGCTTCAGCGAGTTCTTGAAGGACTCGCTGACTTGACTGAGAATGGAGGTCATCGTAGCGTTCGTGCGACTTGAGGTAGGCGGTGAGTTCGTCGTGTTTCGGGATGTAGTCGATTTCGTCCCAGACACGACTGATTGTCCACCGTCCGACGTTCCAGAGTTTCGACGCGGCGAATCCGAGCGAATCAAGGTCGTCAGACACCTGTTGCTGGTTCCGAATGGAAGCAGTGTAGGTGCGGGTGACGACCTGTTTCGCCATACGTAACCTATGTAACTAAACCTACTTGAAGGTGTGGATTACGCAGCGTGGAATATCCAATCGTGCCATCGAACGGTGGACTGTGAAGGATAGTATCGGATTCATCCCCGTCCTCGAAAAGCTCCGCTTTACGGTTGCAGCGAGAGCTTCGCTCTCGCCATGCCCCTAAAGCACGGGGCTTTCTCCTTGAACCTCCGTAATTCCTCGAGTACGCGAGAAAGTCTACGACCGATGTCCGGGGTGAACGTCGATCTCGAGTCGCCCTCGACTCGAGGCGGGACGAATTTCGCATTCAGGAATCCGACTTCCCCGCCGGAACGGACACCGGCGGTAACTGCGACTCGATCATCTCGCGGTCCTCCTCGAGCCACGGCGGGAGTTCGAGCCGCTCACCGGCGACAGCGTCGGGCTCGTGGACGATTCCGCTCTGTTCTGTGGCTGGGATCTCACTGTCGCTTTCCCCGTCCGACCCGGCGCCGTTCCGGGGACGGGGATCGGTCGCCAGTTCGAACAGGATCCCACCCGGCTCGCGGACGTACAGCGAGTGGAAGTAGTGGCGATCTTTCACCCGCGAGACGTCGTACTCCCGCTCGCGGAAGAGGTCGTGCCACTCGTAGAGCTGGTCGACGCTCTCCGCTCGGACTGCGACGTGGTGGATTGTCCCGGGACCCCCGCGTCCGTACGATCCGTCGCGGTCGAGGAGGTCGATCACCGTCGCCCGGTCGCCCGGCGCCCGATATCGGACCCGGTCTCCTTCCTGACCGACGAGCTCGAGTCCGAGCGTCTCGAGTACGCTCGCCGTCGCGTAGCTGTTCGCAGAGCACACCGTTACGCCGTGGAGGCCGCGGATCGCGGTCTCCTCTGGGACGGGGCCGTCGGCCCAGGGTTCGACCGGCGACTCGCCGGTGACCAACTCGAGTTGCGTCCCGTCGGGATCCCGGAATCGGACCACTCGCTCGTCGAAGCGCTCGAGGGGTCCCGTCACGTCCCGGGCTGCATCACTATCGGTGAGACGCTCGAGCCAGTAGTCGACTGCCGTCTCCGGGACGACGAATTCGACGGTCTGGATCTGGGGGACGCCGACCCGACCGTCGTCCTCGTGAGGGTAGGGAAAGCAGGTCAAGACCGTTCCCGGCGTCCCCGTCTCGTCCCCGTAGTAGAGGTGGTAGGCGAACGCGTCCTCGTGGTTCACCGTCCGCAGGAGGAGTCGGAGGCCGAGCGTTCCCGCGTAGAAGTCCACGTTTCGCTGGGCGTCGCCCACGACCGCCGTCACGTGGTGGATCCCGGGTGTGTCCGTGAGCATCGGTCGTGATACGCCGGCGACAGGGAAGTATTCCGGGGCGATGGAGCGGCTACGGACGAGTGGATCGAGCTCACGGCCTCGACTCGAGCGACGCGCTCAGCTACCGTTCTCGATTCGGATTCGCCAGGTAATTTCGTCGGGATCGCGCGTCGAAAATGCGAATTCGGTGTCGCCTTCAGGTGTGATCTCACTGTCCCGTTCGAGAAGGCGCTCTCTCACTCCCTCGAGCGTCTCTCGGTCGGGAACGACGAGTTCGACCCACTCGAGGCCCAGCGTCCGGTTCGGGTCTCCAATTGCGGGCTCGCTTCGCCCCCTCCACGTATTGAGTCCGACGTGATGGTGGTAGTCGGCGGCGGCGACGAACAGGGCTCCGTCGTACTCGTATTGTACACTCATCCCGACCTGACCTACATAGAACGCGCGCGAGGCCGCCAGCGAGGAGACCTCGAGGTGGACGTGGCCGACCGTCGTCTCTCGGGGGACCGACGCCCGTCCGCGACCGACCGACTCGACCTCCTCGAGATCGAGCGGAAGCGTGTCCAACCGAACGCCGCCCGACTCCGTTCGGTTCCACTCCTCTGACGGTCGGTCTCGATAGAGTTCGATCCCGTTTCCCTCCGGGTCCGAGAGATAGAGCGCCTCGCTGGCGAGGTGGTCCGCCGCTCCGTCGAGTTGCCACTGCGTGCGGACTCGCTCGAGCGCGTCGCCGAGTGCGGCTCTGTTCGGGACCAGAAAGGCGATGTGAAAGAGTCCTGTTTGCGCGGGCGCGCGCTCTGGCGCGCTGGGATCGGCGATCAATTCGAGTAACGCGCATTCGCCGGCTCCCAGAACGACCCGGTCGTCGGTCGACCGCGACTCGAGGACCGCTAATCCGACGACGTCTCGGTAGAACTCGGTCTGTCGCTCGAGGTCGGCGACCCGGAGCGCGACTCGTCCGACGTGCGTCTCCCCCCGGAGAACAGGTTCCTCGTCGCTCATACAGCTAGTTGGCGAAGAACGGCCATAAGCGAGGTGGCCGGATCGCAGTCGAACGACCACCACCGAGAACTATTACGCCGACTCGAACTCGAGGAACGGTCGCGTGGCGGTGGGGTTCTCTACTGGCGGTTCACTCGGATGCGACGCTCTCTACGCTCGTCGTGTTGGTCTCGAGAGAAATGCGCTGGCTGGGATTTGAACCCAGGTTGTGACCATGGCAAGGTCACGTGATACCACTACACTACCAGCGCCCTGCTGCACTTTCATCTAATCCGGGAAGGGTGTATAAGGGTTGCGAATCGCAGTCGGGGAGGTACTTCGCCACACACCCGGAGTGACGACGGTCTCGAGTCACAAACGCCGTCGTTCGACCTGAACACCCGTATTCGGACCCGATCCCACCGTCACGTGACGACCACATGTCACGTCGGACGACTATGCGTCGAATTAGCACGAATCCGGCCCTGTGAGGCGTTCACAGCCGGAAACCAATCCGCTATCCTTTTAAGACCATGCACACAAAGATCGCTACAGTCTAGTGACGAGGCGCCGAAGCGTCACGGTATGACCGTCAGCGTACTCGTGCCGTCGTCGATCGTCCGTGAAGCCGAGGACAAACGCGAGGCAACTCGCAAACTCGGATACGTCGCCCGTGCGGCGACGATCTTCAGGGCGGATCGTCTGGTCGTCTTTCCCGATCGGGAGGGCGAGCGGCGATTCGGCGGCGGGTTCGTAAGCACCGTCTTACGGTACGCCGCGACGCCCCCCTACCTCAAAACCGAGGCGTGGGGCAAGCGGGACGAACTGGAGTACGCGGGCGTCTTGCCGCCGCTCCGCGCCATGTCACAGACCGGCTCCGAATCGGACGGTTCGGGGTCGTCAAGACAAGGAATCGTGACCGAGGTCGGACCTGAAGGGCGCGTCCGGGTCAATTGCGGCTTGCAACACCCGATCTCCCTCAACGTACCGCCGAAAATGGCGGTCGACGAGGGGGAGCGCGTAACCGTCAGGATCTCTTCGCGACGACCGGTCCGGGCGAAACTCGTCGACGAGCCCCTCCCGGGGTTCGCCGTCGAGCGGACGGACCTCTCCGCAGCTCTCGGCCGTGAGGACGCCGGCGTTCGCATCGCGTCGTCCCGGTACGGTGAACGGCTCACCACCGGACGACTCGAGACGCTGGCCGGACGCGTCGAACGAGACGGGATGACCGTCGCGTTCGGTTCGCCCGAGAGAGGGCTGCCGGATATCCTCGGAATCGAGGTGTCAACTGCCGACGACGATGGCGGCGGTGACAGAGTCGAACCCACACGGACAGACGATCTGGGGTTCGACCTCTGGTTGAACACGGTTCCGAACCAGGGCAGCGAGGTGGTGCGAACGGAAGAAGCGATGTTCGCCACCCTCGCCTGCCTCTCACTCAGAGCGTGATAGAATGCCACAACCAAACGCACCACGCAAAGGCTCACTCGGGTTCGGCCCACGAAAGCGTGCGACCAGCGAGGTCCCACGCTTCAGTTCGTGGCCGGACGACGAAGGACAGCCGACGCTCCAGGGCTTCGCGGGCTACAAGGCCGGCATGACCCACGTGGTGATGATCGACGACAAAGCGAACTCGTCGACTGAAGGGATGGAACAGACCGTCCCCGTCACTATCGTGGAGACGCCGCCAATGCGCGCCGTCGCCCTGCGTGCGTACGAAGATACTCCGTACGGACAGAAGCCGATCACCGAGGTCTGGACCGACGAGCTCGACGACGAGCTCGACCGCGTCCTCGACCTCCCCGGAGACGACTACGACGTCGACGCAGCGGAGGACGACCTCCGCGCGGCCCTCGAGGAGGGTCGCGTCGCCGACGTCCGCGTCATCACCCACACGGTGCCCGGCTCCGTTCCGTCAGTTCCCAAGAAGAAACCCGACGTGATGGAGACACGTGTCGGCGGTGGATCGCTCGACGAGCGCGTCGATTACGCGCTCGACCTCGTTCTCGAGGGCGGCGAGCACACCATGAACGACGTCTTCCGCGCCGGCGAGTACGTCGACGCGAGCGGCGTCACGAAAGGGAAAGGAACCCAGGGCCCCGTCAAGCGGTGGGGCGTCCAGAAACGCAAGGGCAAGCACGCCCGGCAGGGCTGGCGCCGCCGCATCGGGAACCTCGGTCCGTGGAACCCATCCCGGGTTCGCTCGACGGTTCCCCAGCAGGGACAGACTGGCTACCACCAGCGTACGGAACTCAACAAGCGCCTCGTCGACGTCGGTGACGGGGCGGACGCGACGGTCGACGGCGGCTTCGTCAACTACGGCGAAGTCGACGGCCCGCACGCGTTGATCAAGGGCTCGCTCCCCGGGCCGAACAAGCGCCTCGTGCGCTTGCGCCCGGCGATCCGACCCGGAGACCAGCCGCGCCTCGATCCCGAGGTTCGGTACGTCTCCACCGCATCCAACCAGGGATAACGTATGGAAGCAACAGTACGAGATCTGGATGGCGCAGACGCGGGGTCGGTGGACCTCCCGGCGGTCTTCGAGACCGAATACCGCCCGGACGTCATCGCCCGCGCCGTACGCGCTGCCCAGGCTAACCGAAAACAGGACTACGGCGCCGACGAGTTCGCCGGCATGCGGACGCCGGCCGAATCGTTCGGTAGCGGTCGCGGGATGGCCCACGTTCCCCGTCAGGACGGACGCGGTCGCCGCGTCCCCCAGACGGTCAAGGGGCGCAAGGCTCACCCGCCGAAAGCCGAGAAGGACTGGACTGAATCGATCAACAAGAAAGAACGACAGCTGGCCACTCGAAGCGCCATCGCAGCGACGACCGATTCCGAACTCGTCGCAGAGCGAGGGCACCGCTTCGACGGCGACACCGAACTCCCGCTGGTCGTCAGCGACGAGTTCGAGGACCTCGTGAAGACTCAGGAGGTCGTTTCCTTCCTCGAGGCCGTCGGCGTCGACGCCGACGTCGAGCGTGCCGACGAGGGTCGCAGCGTCCGTGCAGGTCAGGGGAAAGCCCGTGGCCGGAAGTACAAGACGCCCAAGTCGATCCTCTTCGTCACCTCGAGCGAGACCGGTCCGTCGCGTGCAGCCCGCAACCTCGCGGGTGCCGACGTCGCGACCGCTCGCGAGGTCAATACGGAGGAACTCGCCCCCGGCGCACAGGCCGGCCGGCTGACGATCTGGACCGAGAGCGCACTCGAGGAGGTGGCAGACCGATGAGCGGAATCATCGACCACCCCCTCGTCACCGAGAAGGCGATGAACGACATGGACTTCGAGAACAAGCTCCAGTTCATCGTCGACATCGACGCCAACAAGCCCGAGATTCGGGATGCGGTTGAGTCGCAGTTCGACGTCTCGGTCGACGACGTCAACACACAGATCACGATGCAGGGCAAAAAGAAAGCAACCGTTAGACTCTCCGAGGACGACGACGCCCAGGAAGTCGCCTCGCGAATCGGGGTGTTCTGAGAATGGGACGACGTATCCTCGGTCAGCGACGTGGTCGCGGGACTTCCACGTTCCGTGCCCCGTCGCACCGATACAAGGCGAATCTCGAGCACAAGAAACCCGAAGACAGCGACATCGTGCGCGGCACGGTCGTCGACGTCGAACACGATCCCGCCCGCTCGGCGCCGGTCGTGGCCATCGAGTTCGAGGACGGCGACCAGCGTCTGGTCCTCGCGCCCGAGGGCGTCTCGGTCGGCGACGAGATTCAGGTCGGGATCAGCGCGGAGATCAAGCCCGGCAACACGCTGCCGCTGGCGGAGATCCCCGAAGGGGTTCCGGTCTGTAACGTCGAGGCACAGCCGGGCGACGGCGGCAGATTCGCCCGCGCCTCTGGCGTCAACGCGGATCTGATCACCCACGACCGCAAGGCTGCGGTCGTCCAGCTGCCCAGCGGCGAGGTCAAGCGCCTCGACCCGCAGTGTCGTGCGACGGTCGGTGTCGTCGCCGGCGGTGGCCGAACGGAGAAGCCGTTCGTCAAGGCAGGGAAGAAGTATCACAAGATGAAGGCACGCGGCACGAAGTGGCCGCGCGTCCGCGGGGTCGCCATGAACGCCGTCGACCACCCGTTCGGTGGCGGCGGCCGCCAGCACCCCGGCAAGCCCAAGTCCGTCTCGCGGGACGCCCCGCCGGGACGGAAGGTGGGCGACATTTCCTCGCGCCGTACCGGCCGAGGTGGTAACAAATGAGCACTCAGGAGTACCGAACCGGCCGTGAAGGTGAGTTCACCTACCGCGGTCACACACTCGACGAGCTACAGGAGATGGAGCTCGAGGAAGTCGCAGAACTGCTCCCCGCACGGAAGCGGCGAAGTATCGAACGCGGACTCGGTGTCGAGCACCAGAAGCTGCTCGAGAAGGCCCGCGAAAAAGACGAGCAGGAGACTGCCAACTCGCCGATCCGAACGCACCTGCGGGACATGCCGGTGCTGCCGGAGTTCGTCGACCTGACCTTCGAAGTGTACACCGGTCAGTCCTTCGAGCGCGTGCGAGTAGAACCCGAGATGATCGGCCACTACCTGGGTGAGTTCCAGCTGACCCGGACGTCCGTCGAACACGGACAGGCAGGTATCGGCGCGACTCGCTCGTCGAAGTTCGTTCCACTGAAGTGATCGCATAATGGGAATCAACTACTCAGTCGACGCCGACCCGGACTCCACCGCGAAAGCGATGCTTCGGGAGCGTCACATGAGCCACAAGCACAGCAAGGAAGTCGCCCGCGAGATCAAGGGCAAGACCGTCGGCGACGCGCAGGCGTACCTGCAGGACGTCATCGACGAGAAGCAGTCGGTCCCCTTCAAATCGCACAACAGCGGTGCCGGTCACCGATCGGATATCGACGGCTGGGACGCCGGCAAGTACCCAGAGAAGGTCAGCGGTGAATTCCTCGACCTCCTCGAGAACGTCGTCGCCAACGCGGCCCACCAGGGCTTCGACGGCGAATCGATGGTCATCGAGCACGTCGCCGCCCACAAGGTCGGCGAGTCCGTCGGCCGCAAACCCCGTGCGATGGGGCGAGCCTCGTCGTGGAACACGCCGCAGGTCGACGTCGAAATCGTCGTGGCCGAACCCGACGACGCCGAGACCGACACCAACGCCGACACAGCGGAGGCCGATAGCTAATGGCAGACGAACACCAATTCATCGAAAACGGCCTGCAGCGATCCCAGATCGACGAGTTCTTCGCGGAAGAGCTCGGTCGTGCAGGCTACGGTGGTATGGACGTCGCCAAGACGCCGATGGGAACCCAGATCGTCCTCAAGGCCGAGAAGCCGGGGATGGTCATCGGCAAAGGCGGTGAGAACATTCGGAAGGTGACGACCGCACTCGAGACCAAGTTCAACCTCGACGACCCCCAGATCGACGTACAGGAGGTCGACGAACCGGATCTCAACGCGCGGATCGTCGCCGACCGACTCGCGAACGCACTCGAGCGTGGCTGGTACTTCCGGAAGGCCGGCCACACGACCATCGACCGCATCATGGACGCCGGCGCCCTCGGCGCCGAGATCGTCCTCGCGGGGAAGGTCACGGGTGCCCGTTCGCGCGTCGAGAAGTTCAACCGCGGCTACATCAAGCACAACGGCGAGCCCGCAGAGGAGATCGTCGACGAAGGCCAGGGCGTCGCAGTGATGAAACTCGGCACGATCGGCGTGACCGTGAAGATCATCCCGCCGGGAGCCGAGCTCCCCGACGACTTCCAGATCTACGACGATATGGATCCCGAGGAGGTCGTCCCCGAGGCCGTCGAGGTCAACGCGGAAGGCGGCGTCGAAGAACTGCTTGAGGAGCCTGCCGAAGAGGTGGCCGACGAGCGCGCTGACGAAGACGTCGACGAGCCCGCCGAACCCGGCGAGGCCGAGGTCGACGAGGACGTCGTCGAGGAGGTCATCGAGGAAGAAGTCGCTGCCGACGAGGCAGACGATGACGATGAAGACGAAGGCGCCACCGTCGACCCCGAGAACGTCGAGGAAGACCTCGAGGAACTCGAGGAGGACGTCGAGGCCGAAGCGGAAGAGCTGATGGCCGAGATGGACGAGGGCGAAGAGGAAGCGGAAGACGAAGAGGGAGGTGACGCCTGATGGCGATCCTCCACACCGCGGAAATCCGCGACATGACTCCCGCAGAGCGGGAGGCGGAACTCGAGGAACTCGAGACGGAGTTGCTGAACTCCAAGGCCGTCCTCGCAGCGGGTGGTGCGCCGGAGAACCCTGGCGAAATCGGGGAACTCAAGCGGACCGTCGCGCGGATCAAGACGATCCAGCGCGAGGAAGGCGACCTCGAAGAGAGCGAATAGCGAATACAACATGTCACTGACACCCGAGACACTGCCGCGACACGAACTCAACGGACTTCCCGTCCGAGTCGTCGAGAGCGACGACTCAACGCGGGAGGGTCTCGAGGGGCGAGTCGTCATCGAGACGATGAACACCCTTCGAATAGAACTCCGTGAGAACGGCGAGTCTCGGGTGGTACAGGTGCCGAAATCGGGCTCGAAATTCGAGTTTGCGCTCACAGATGACGCCGCCGACTTCGAGAAGGAGTCGGGGACCGCGTCCAAACTGGCCGACACTGAACCCGGTGTCGATAGGGAGGAGAACGATTCTTTTCCCACGACACCGGACCGCGCTGGCGAGGGCACGGCCTACGTTACGGTCGATGGCGCACGATTGCTCTCACGACCCGCCCGACGCACCGAAACAACCGGTGATTCACCATGGCAATAGGACTGGACGTAACAACCCCTCCGGAACCGGAAAACCCGGAGGAATACGACTACGAGAAGTGTCCGTTCTACGGCGAGCTCCCCGTTCGAGGTCAGATCCTCGAAGGGATCGTCGTATCGACGGACATGGACAAGACCGTAGTCGTCGAGCGAGAGTACGACGTGACGGTTCCGAAATACGACCGTCAAATGAAACGTCGTTCGCGCATCCCGGCACACGTGCCGGGCGTGCTCGAGCCCCTCTCGGTCGGTGACACGGTCAAGATCGCAGAGACCCGACCACTGTCGAAGACGAAATCGCACGTGGTCGTCGAAGTAACCGAAGAAGCGACTGCCGAAGATATCGCCGAGCTGACTCGACAGAGCGAACCGGAAGTCGAGTTGTCGACCGACGATATCACGGACGACTCCGAAGCCGAAGCCGAAGAGGAGGCGGGTGAGTGACGATGGAGGCGATCAAAGCCGACGTCACGCAGGGCCTGAAGAAGGGCTCGCTCGTCACCTGTGCCGACAACTCCGGTGCCCGCGAGTTGAAAGTCATCAGCGTCTCGGGCTACCACGGCACCAAGAACCGCCAGCCGAAGGCGGGACTCGGTGACAAAGTGACCGTTTCGGTCACGAAAGGGACCCCGGAGATGCGTCGTCAGGTCCTCGAGGCCGTCGTCGTTCGCCAGCGGAAAGCGGTCCGCCGACCGGACGGCACGCGCCTCAAGTTCGAGGACAACGCGGCGGTCATCGTCGACGAGAACGAAGAACCCCGCGGGACCGAGATCAAGGGACCGATCGCCCGCGAAGTGGCAGAGCGCTTCGGCGCAATCGCCAGCACGGCGACGATGATCGTCTAACTGAGGATAGCTATGAGTAAACAACCACGCAAACAGCGAAACCAGACCGAGCGTGCCCCGCTGCACCAGCGACAGAAGCAGCTCCACGCCACCCTCTCCGAGGACCTCCGCGAGGAGTACGGTCGCCGCCGCGCCCGCGTCAACGCGGGCGACACCGTCGAAGTCATGCGCGGCGACTACGCCGGCGAGGAGGGCGAAGTCCTCAAAGTGGACCTCACGGACGAGGTCATCCACGTCGAGGAGGTTACGGTCGAGACGGCCGACGGCGAGGGCGTTCCGCGCCCACTCGACGCCTCGAACGTCCGGATCGTCGACCTCGACCTCGAGGACGAGCGCCGCGAGGCACGTCTCGAAGACGAACAGGGTGATACCGAATGAGTAACCACCAGAAACGACTCTCAGTACCGAAGTCCTGGCCGGTCGAGCGCAAGACCGACACCTTCACCGTCAAAGCCGGCGCCGGCCCGCACGGGAAGGACGGTGTCCCGCTCGTCATCCTGCTGCGGGACGTCCTCGGCTACGTCGACTCGAAGAAGGAAGCGCGCTACGCCTTGAGCGAGGACGCGATCCTCGTCAACGGCGATCCGATCAACGACGAACAGCGTCCCATCGGGATGTTCGACATCATCGCGTTCCCGGGTCGCGAGGAGTATTACCGCGTCTTCCCCGACGAAGGCGGGCGCCTCGCACTGACGGCCATCGACGCCGACGCGGCGGATAGCCGCCTCGGCAAGGTCGACGGCAAGCGTCAGGTCACCGGCGGCGTCACGCAGCTCAGTCTGCACGACGGGACGAACGTCACCGTCGACGAAGACGAGTACAGCGTGAACGACTCGGTCGTCGTCGACAACGAGTCCAAGGAGATCGTCGCGCACTTCCCCTACGAGGAGGGTGCGCTCGTGACCGCCATCCGCGGTAATCACGCCGGCAAGATCGGCACGGTCGACGAGATCGACGTGACCTCCGGCAGCGGCTCGAACAACGTCACCGTCAGCGCCGACGAGGGCGAGGACGAAGACGGATTCAAAACCGTCGAAGAGTACGTCGTCGTCATCGACGAGAACTTCACGGGTGATGATGAATGAGCGAAGCCACCGATACCGAAACCGGACTTCACGAGATGCGCGAACCGCGCATCGAAAAGGTCGTCGTCCACATGGGCGTCGGCCGCGGTGGCCGCGACCTCGGTCGCGCCGAGGACATCATCGAAGAGGTCACCGGACAGCAGAGCGTCCGTACCCTGGCCAAACGAACCGAACCCGAGTTCGGCATTCGTCAGGGTGAACCGATCGGCACGAAGGTCACCCTTCGTGGCGACGACGCTCACGACTTCCTCGAGACGGCACTTCCGCTGGCCGATCTGTCGGCGACGCAGTTCGACGACACGGGGAACTTCAGCTTCGGCGTCGAGGAGCACACGGACTTCCCGAGCCAGGAGTACGACCCAAGTATCGGGATCTACGGACTGGACGTCACCGTCAACCTCGTCCGTCCGGGCTACCGCGTCGCAAAGCGCGACAAGGCCAGCCAGTCGATCCCCTCGAACCACCGACTGACCCCCGAGGACGCAATCGTGTACCTCGAGGCGTCGTTCGACGTCGACGTGGAGGGTTCTAACGATGAGTGAAAGCGAACGAGAAAACGACCAGACGGGCGAGCACGCCGCAAAGCGCACCGGCCAGATCGAGGCCTGCCAGCGCTGTGGCCGCAAACAGGGGCTTGTCGGCAAGTACGACATCAACCTGTGCCGCCAGTGCTTCCGCGAGATCGCCCGCGACATGGGATTCAAGAAGTACCGATAATATGACCGGGAACGACCCTCTCAGCAACGCACTCTCCGGCATCGACAACGCCGAGAGTGTGGGGCATCTCACACACGACGTACAACCCGCCTCCAACGAGGTCGGCAGCGTGCTCGAGGTCTTCTACGACCGCGGGTACATCTCCGGATTCGAGTTCATCGATGACGGGAAAGCCGGCCAGTTCGAGGTCGAACTGAAAGGAGCGATCAACGAGTGCGGCCCTGTCAAGCCCCGTTACTCGGCCAAAGCCGACGAGTTCGAGAAGTGGGAGAAGCGATTCCTCCCCGCTCGAGACTTCGGCGCGCTCGTCGTCACGACGAGCAGTGGCATCATGAGCCACTACGAGGCCCGAGAGAAGGGGATTGGGGGCCAGGTGATCGCATACGTCTACTAGGTATCAGTATCAATGCGAGTCGAACTCGAAATCCCCGAGAACGTAACCGCCGAGGTCGACCACCTCGATCTGACCGTTGACGGTCCGGAAGGCAGCGTCACCCGCCGCCTCTGGTACCCCAACGTGTCCGTCGAGGTCGAAGACGACCGCGTGGTCATCGAAAGCGACGTCGAGAACGCGAAGACGAACTCGACCGTCGGCACCTTCGAGAGCCACATTCGAAACGCCTTCCACGGCGTGGCCGACGGATGGGAGTATCAGATGGAAGTCTTTTACTCTCACTTCCCGATGCAGGTCCGCGTGGACGGCGACGACGTCGTCATCGAGAACTTCCTCGGCGAAAAGGCACCGCGACGAACGACCATCCACGGCGACACCGACGTCAGCGTCGACGGCGAAGAGGTCACCCTCTCCGGCCCGAACAAGGAGCACGTCGGTCAGACCGCCGCGGACATCGAACAGCTGACGAAGGTGAAAGGCAAGGACACCCGCGTCTTCCAGGACGGGGTCTACATCACCGCCAAGCCCCAGACCGAGACAGGAGGTGCCTGATAGATGGCAGACGAACCAGAGACACTCGAAGACATCAGCGGCGTCGGTGAGAGCAAAGCGGACGCACTCCGCGAGGCCGGCTTCGAGTCCATCGAGGACGTCAAGGAGGCCTCCCAGAACGAACTCGCCGAGGCCGAGGGCGTCGGAAACGCGCTCGCTGCCCGCATCAAAGCCGACGTCGGCGACCTCGAGGTCACCGACGAGGACGAGACCGAGGCGGAGATCGAAGACGAGGACGCCGACGAAGACGAAGAGTCGGCCGAAGACGTCGAAACCGAACTGCAAGCCCGTGGCCTGACCGAGAAGACGCCGACCCTCTCCGACGAGGAACAGCGCCTGCTCGACCAGCGTGCGAGCGAGGGCAAACCGCAGTTCAATCGTCAGGATTACCACATGAAAAAGCGCACCCCCGAGTCGTGGCGTCGGCCGCGCGGGGGGCTCTCGAAGCAGCGCCGCGGATACAAGGGCAAGGGCCCGAAAGTCGCGTCCGGCTACCGGACGCCGACCGCGGTTCGGGGCAAACACCCCAGCGGCTTCGAGGAGGTCCGCGTCGAGAACGTGGACGACCTCGAGGGTGTCGACGGCGACACTCAGGCGGTTCGCATCGGTTCCTCGGTCGGTGCTCGCAAGCGCGAGCGCATCGAGGAGGAAGCCGAGGACGCGGGCGTTCGCGTCCTGAATCCGACGTACGTCGAAGTCGAAGTCGAGGTGGACAACTGATGACTGACCTTCGCGCACAGAAGCGACTGGCCGCCGACGTGCTCGACGTCGGGAAGAACCGCGTTTGGTTCGACCCCGACGCACAGGGCGACATCTCCGAGGCCATCACCCGCGACGAGATCCGCGATCTCGTCGATCAGGGGACGATTCGGGCCAAAGACGCCCGCGGAAACTCCCGCGGTCGCGCCCGCGAGCGCAACGCCAAGCGTGCCTACGGCCACCAGAATGGCCCGGGCAAGCGAAAGGGCACGAAAGGCGCCCGTCAGAACGAGAAAGAAGAGTGGCAGAACAAGATCCGCGCACAGCGCCGGAAGCTCCGCGAACTCCGCGACAAGGGCGAGCTGACGCCCACGCAGTACCGCCGTCTCTACCGCAAGGCGGGCGGCGGTGAGTTCCGTAGCGTCCGGTATCTGTTGAACTACATCGAAAGCGAATACGGTGACGCATAATGGCAACAGGACCACGATACAAGGTGCCGATGCGTCGTCGCCGTGAGGTCCGGACAGATTACCACCAGAGGTTGCGCCTGCTGAAATCGGGCAAACCGCGCCTCGTCGCTCGAAAGAGCAACGCACACACTACGGCGCAGCTGGTCTCCCCCGGATCCCAAGGCGACGAAACGCACGCGAGCGCACACTCGAGCGATCTCGAAGAGTACGGCTGGGAAGCTCCCACGAGTAATCTCCCCGCTGCGTACCTCACCGGCCTGCTGGCCGGGAAACGAGCGGTCGATGCGGGCCTCGAGGAAGCGGTGTTGGACATCGGTCTCAACACGGCGACCCCGGGCAACAAGGTGTTCGCGGTACAGGAAGGAGCGATCGACGCAGGCCTCGAAATCCCGCACAACGACAGTGTGCTGGCCGACTGGTCGCGTACCCGCGGCGAACACATCGCCGAGTACGCCGAACAGCTCGACGAACCGCTGTACAGCGGTGACTTCGACGCCACCGAGCTCCCTGAACACTTCGACGAAGTACGAGAGGCGATCTTAGAATGAGCGGTAACAACTACAACGATGGGTGGGAACCGGTCACCCGTCTCGGAAAGCAAGTCCAGGAGGGCGAGATCGACACGATGGAAGCCGCCCTCAACTCGGGGCTCCCGCTGAAGGAACCCGAGATCGTCGACCAGCTCCTCCCCGGACTGGACGACGAGGTACTGGACATCAACATGGTCCAGCGGATGACCGACTCCGGACGCCGGGTGAAGTTCCGCTGTGTCTGTGCCGTCGGCAACCGCGACGGATTCGTCGGCTACGCCGAGGGACGAGACGATCAGGTCGGTTCCGCCATCCAGAAGGCTATCGGTATCGCCAAGCTGAACATGATCAAGGTGCCCCGCGGCTCCGGGTCGTGGGAGGATCGATCGGACCGACCCCACTCGCTGACCCACCGAACGGAGGGCAAGGCGGGATCGGTCACCGTCGAACTGATCCCCGCACCGGAAGGGCTCGGCCTCGCGGCCAGCGACACGGTCCGCGCGGTCCTCGAGCTCGCCGGTCTCGAGAACGTCTGGACGAAGAGCCACGGCAACACTCGGACCACGGTGAACCTCGCGAAAGCGACGTTCAACGCACTGCAAAACGCCTCGCAAGCGCGAGCGCCACAGCAGCGTGAGGTGGTCGAACGATGAGAGCGATCGTTCAGCTTCGCGGCGAAGTCAACCAGCAACAGGGTGTCAAGGACACGCTGTCGATGCTCAACGTCCACAGCGTCAACCACTGTACGCTCGTTCCCGAGAACGACGCCTACCGTGGGATGATCACGAAGGTCAACGACTACGTCGCCTTCGGTGAGCCGAGCGAGGACGTCCTCGAGACGCTCCTGCTCAAGCGCGGCGAACCCCTCGAAGGACGTCAGTCGGACGTCGACGAGGAGTGGATCGCCGAGCACACCGACTACGACGACGCCGCGGCACTGGCCGAGGCGCTGCTGGCCGAGGAGACGACCCTGCGCGAGCAGGGGCTATCGCCGACACTGCGGCTGCACCCGCCACGCGGCGGTCACGACGGTGTCAAACATCCCACTATCGAGGGCGGCCAACTCGGAAAGCATACAACCGAAGAGATTAACGCCCTGTTAGAATCGATGCGATAACCATGACCAGCAAGAAACGACGCCAGCGCGGCTCGCGAACCCACAGCGGCGGAACCCACAAGAACCGCCGTGGTGCGGGCCACCGCGGAGGACGCGGCCGTGCAGGGCGCAGCAAACACGAGTTCCACAACTACGAACCGAAAGGCAAACACGGCTTCAAGCGACCGCAGGACATTCGCGACGAGGTACTGGAGATCGACGTCCAGAAGCTCGACGAGGATGCGATCCTCTACGTCGCCGAAGACCTCGCCGAGGAAACCGACGACGGCTACCGTCTCGACGCTCGCGATATCGTCGAGGACGGCCACGAGGCCGACGTCGTCAAGGTGCTCGGCGGCGGTCAAGTCCGAAACACGCTCGAGGTCACCGCGGACGCCTTCTCAGAGGCGGCTCGCGAGAAACTCGAGGAAGCCGGCGGCGAGGCCGTCCGCTCCGAGCGAGCGGAGGAGGCCGACGCCGACGACGAATCAGCACAGGACGAGGAATAAACGATGGGATGGAAGGAAGCCGCCGAACCGGTGCTGACGCGGATGCCCGCAGTTCGCCGTCCGGAGGGACACGTTCCCTTCAAGCGTAAGCTAGCGTGGACGGCAGGCATCCTCATGTTGTACTTCTTCCTGACGAACATCAGCCTGCTCGGTATGCAGCCACAGGGTGGGAGCGATCTCTTCAGCCAGTTCCGTGCGATTCTGGCTGGCGCACATGGTTCGATCCTGCAGGTCGGTATCGGTCCGATCGTCACGGCGAGCATCGTCCTGCAGTTACTCGGTGGGGCGAACCTGCTCGGCCTCGATACGGACGATCCGCGCGATCAGGTTCTCTATCAGGGACTGCAGAAACTGCTCGTCGTCGTGATGACGGCGCTGACCGCGCTGCCGATGGTGTTCGCTGG
The DNA here is from genome assembly GCF_017357405.1 of Halomontanus rarus. GTDB lineage: Archaea > Halobacteriota > Halobacteria > Halobacteriales > Natrialbaceae > Halomontanus > Halomontanus rarus. The sequence goes on from NZ_CP071597.1 coordinate 618,233, forward strand.
CGGCTTCCTGCCGGCCCGGTCGATGCTGACGATCGGCGGCATCCAGCTCGGCCAGACCGAAATCCAGATGCTGATGTTCGCCCAGATCTTCGTCGGCGGGATCCTCATCCTCTACATGGACGAGGTCGTCAGCAAGTGGGGCGTCGGCAGCGGGATCGGTCTGTTCATCATCGCCGGCGTGAGTCAGAGTCTCGTCGCCGGGTTCTTGGCGCTGAACGAAGACGGATTCTTCTTCAGCTGGTACCAGATCATCACCCAGGAGACCAATATCGGTTCACTCGTCGGCGGTGACGGGCTCTATCAGTTGATCATCAGCGAAGGACAGCTCCTCGCGCTGTTCACGACGGTTCTGATCTTCGCGGTCGTCGTCTACGCGGAGTCGGTTCGCGTCGAGATCCCGTTAAGCCACGCTCGTGTGAAGGGTGCTCGCGGTCGCTTCCCGGTGAAGCTCATCTACGCGAGCGTCCTGCCAATGATCCTCGTTCGCGCATTACAGGCGAACATCCAGTTCCTGGGACAGATCATCAACAGCCAGTGGCCCGGGTTGATGCCGAGCGTGCTCGGCGTTTACTCCGCGGAGGGACAACCCGTTAGCGGGTTCTTCTACTATCTGGCCCCGATCTACTCGCCGGACGACTGGATGTGGTGGACCGGTCTCACGCAAGAGCCGTGGATGATCATGATTCGCATCGCAGTCGACCTGACGTTCATGGTCGTCGGCGGTGCGATCTTCGCTGTGTTCTGGGTCGAAACGACGAACATGGGTCCGGAATCGACGGCCCAGCAAATCCAGAACTCCGGGATGCAGATCCCCGGCTTCCGACAGAACGTCGGCGTTGTCGAGAAAGTCATGGAGCGGTACATCCCGCAAGTGACCGTCATCGGCGGTGCACTCGTCGGCTTGCTCGCCGTCATGGCGAACATGCTCGGTACCATCGGGGCCGTCTCCGGGACCGGTCTGCTGCTCGCCGTCTCCATCACGTACAAACTGTACGAGGAGATCGCCGAAGAGCAGATGATGGAGATGCATCCGATGATGCGCGAGATGTTCGGCAAGGAGTAGCGACCCGCATCGTTTCGTTTTTATTTTCAATCTTTGCGCCGATAGCTCCTCTGAGAGCCGTCGACTCGTCGTTGCTGGCGACAGCTGCCGTCGTACACTGGGAAGCGCATTAACTCCCTCGAGCAAGTATCGGCAATATGCCTCGCGAGGATATCGCCCAGTTCACGATCCGGTCGGTCCAAGTGCTCTCCGAGGAGGAGGACGTCGACGAGGAGTTGGTTCCCTCGTTGACCGACGATCAGTTACTGGCACTGTACGAGCAGATGAAGCGGTCGCGCCGGCTCGATGAGCGCGCCATCGCGCTCCAGCGTCGCGGCGAACTCGGGACGTACGCGCCTGCGATCGGTCAGGAGGCGGCCCAGGTCGGCAGTGCGTTCGCCATGGCGGACGGCGATTGGATCGTCCCGTCGTTTCGCGAGCAATCCGCCCTCTTGGCCCGGGGAACGCCTCCTCACAAGATCCTCTGGTACGCGATGGGGATGGAAGAGGGAGCCGAGATTCCGGGTGGTGAGGGCGCGTTTCCGCCGTCGATTCCCGTCGGGACACAGCCACTTCACGCCGTCGGCATCGGCTGGGGAGAAGCGCTACAGGGCCGATCGAACGTCGCAGTGACTTACTTCGGCGACGGCGCGACCAGCGAAGGGGACGTGTACGAGGCGCTCAACATCGCCGGAGTCTACGACGCCCAGACGGTCTTCGTCTGTCAGAACAACCGGTACGCGATCTCCACGCGGCTCCAGAATCAGACCGCCGCAGAGACGCTCGCACAGAAGGCCGTCGCGGCCGGAATCGAGGGCATTCGGGTCGACGGTAACGACGTTCTGGGCGTCTATCGCGTCGCACGGGACGCCATCGAGAAGGCTCGAAACGGAACGCCGGTTCTGATCGAGGCGATGACCTATCGGCGCTCGATGCACACGACCTCCGACGATCCCTCCGTCTATCGCGAGGCCGACGAGGAGGTGGAGTGGGAAGCTCGCGATCCCATCGTCCGGTTTCAGGTGTACCTCGAGGATCGCGGCATCCTCGACGAGGAGACGAAGTCGGAACTCGACGACCGGATCGAGTCCGAAATCGCCGAGGCGATCGATCGGGCCAGAGAGGGGGGCGAAGATATCGATCCGGCGGACATGTTCAGATACACGTACGACGAAATGACGCCCGAACTGGAGCGACAGTTCGAAGCCTTCGAAGGTGATGTCGATGGCTGAGCAGCTCCGGATGGTCGAGGCCGTCCGCGAGACGCTGCGAACGGAGTTAGGACGCGACGACGACGTCGTCGTTTACGGTGAGGACGTCGCCCGCGCCGGCGGGGTGTTCCGCGCGACCGAGGGCCTGGTCGACGACTATCCAGAGCGGGTGTTCGACGCACCGGTCGCCGAGTCGGGCATCGTCGGAATCGGTGTCGGCCTCGCCGCGACGGGGCTCCGGCCGGTCCCGGAAATTCAGTTTCAGAGTTTTCTCTATCAGGGGTTCCACCAGCTTGCCCAGCACGTCGCTCGCATTCGCAGTCGCACCCGCGGCACGATCACGTGTCCGATGACGATCCGGACGCCGTACGGCGGCGGCATCCACGCCCTGGAGCTCCACTCGGAGAGCTTCGAGGCCGGATTCTCCCACGTTCCCGGCCTGAAGGTCGTCATCCCGTCCTCGCCGGCAGAGACGAAGGGGCTGCTTACCGCCGCTGTTCGAGACCCCGATCCGGTCGTGTTCATGGAACCGACGCGGCTGTATCGTTCGTTCCGCGAGGAGGTTCCCGAACACCACGAGATTCCCCTCGGCGAGGCCCGAGTCGTCGATTCTGGAGACGACGTTACGGTGATCGCGTGGGGATCGATGCTGCGCGAGGCGCTCGAGGCCGTCGAGGACGTCGGCGCGAGCGCCGAGGTGATCGATCCCCGGACGCTCTCCCCGCTCGACACGGCGACGATCGTCGATTCCGTGAAGAAGACCGGTCGGTGCGTCGTCGTTCACGAGGCGCCCCGCACTGCCGGACTGGCCGGTGAGATCACCGCCCGTATCAACGAGGAGGCGTTCTTCTACCTCGAGGCTCCGCTCGAGCGGGTAACCGGCTACGATGTGCCCGTTCCGATGTTCGCCCGCGAGGACGACTATTTGCCTGATTCGGAGCGCATCGCGGCGGGTGTTCACCGCGCGCTCGACGACGGGTGAGATACCCGGTCGAAGTGAGAGTGAACCGGGTGCTTCCGATCGTTTGTATACAGTCGGTGACTACTCGATTGCGTGCAGACGAACGACGGCGAACCGTCGAGATGAAGGGTCATCGACTCCGTGACCGATGGGCGAGTCCTTTTCCACGACGCCCTCGAGTGTCCACCTATGACGCCCGAAGAGCAAGCCATCCTCGAGCACGCTCGCGTGGGGAGACTCGCGACTGCCGACGCCGATGGACATCCCCACGTGATCCCGATCTGTTACGCCATCGTCGAGGAGACGGGTGCGGTTCGGATCGTCTCGCCGATCGACGAAAAGCCGAAATCCACTCGAGACCTCCAGCGCGCACGCGATATCCGGTCGAACCCGTCGGTCGCACTGCTCGTCGATTTCTACGACGAGGACTGGTCGCGTCTCGCGTGGGTTCAGGTTCGCGGTCGAGGTCGCGTTGTCTCGCCCGAGACCAACGGACACGCGAGCGCCGCGACCGCGCTTGAGTCGAAGTACAAGCAGTACCGAAGTCAGTCACACGACCTACATCACCGCCCGATCCTCGAGATCCACGCGGATCGAACGCTTTCGTGGGGGAGTCTCGAGGAGTACGCATAGTCAATCGTTGTCCCTTCGACGAGTTGCTACTGATTCACCAGACACCGTCTCTGATCGTCGAACGTCTCCAATGGCGTCTTCGAGTGCACCCCTCAGACGGAACTCGTTCGAGTGCGAACTCGAGCGCTCGCGTCTGCCGACGATTACAGAAGTGCAAGGAGAAAGCCAACCCTTCAAGGCGGGACGGATGTCATCGGTACGGTCGGCAGACCATCTCGAGGCCCTCCTCCAGCGAGATTCGTGGTTCCCAGCTCGCTTCCTCACGGATCTTACTCGAGTCGGCGCAGGTGTCGTGGACGTAGACGCTGTCGGGGATGGGGTTTTCGACGTACTCCGGTTCGATGTCGGTGCTGAGTTCGTCGTTGAGCATGTCGACGAGTTCGTTGAAGCTGTAGGCGTCGCCGGTGCCGAGATTGTAGACGCCGGTGAGTTCGTGCTCTGCGGCGAGTTCGAGGCCGCGAACGATGTCGTCGACGTGGGTGAAGTCCCGTGTCTGGGTTCCGTCGCCGTAGAGCACTGGTGGTTGGCCGTCAGCGAGGTCGCCGGCGAACTGGGCGATCACGTTGGCGTACTCGCCTTTGTGTTCTTCGGCACCCTCGAAGCCCTGATAGACGGAGAAAAAGCGCATCCCGGCCATGCTCAGCTCGTAATGGTTGGCGAAGTACTCCGCGTAGCGTTCGCGAGCGAGCTTCGAGGCCTCGTAGCCGGTGTTGACGGTGACCGGCATGTCCTCGGGAGAGGGGTCTGTCTGGCTCCCGTAGATCGAGGAGGTCGACGCGTAGACGACGGTGTCACAGCCGTCCTGTCGGGCCTGATCGACCGTATTGACGAACCCCTCGACGTTGACGCGGGCCCCGGTCGTGGGGTCGTCCTCGTGCATCGCATACGAGGAGAGTGCGGCGAGGTGAAACACGACATCGACGTCGGTTGGAAGTTCGTCGTCGAGAACGCTCTGTTGTCGGTAGTCGACGGCCCCCTCGAGGTTTTCGGGCGTTCCAAGATATTCGTCGTCGACCGCGATCACGTCGTTGTTACCGGCGAGTCGATTCGCCAGATTCGACCCGATGAATCCCGCACCGCCGGTGATCAGTATCCGTTCGTCTTGCATATTAGTCCTCTCGTTGTTCCGCCGTAATAATGCAGTGCATTCTCGTTCGATAGGTATTCATCTTCGATACGTTCGGTCGTCCGTCTCTTGGCTCGTTTCCCTTGTCACGTCTCTGTGAACGTTCCATCACTGAATGAGCAGTTATCTCCCTCGAGTATCGTTAGTATCTCGCCCTGTTCTTTCGAGTGGTTTTCTATTTGTGGCATGTCTATGCCACATTCACTGGTTTATCGGAATCTCCCGAGAAAGTCGGAGCACTAACGTCAACCATTACAGTAGTTGGTGAGTCGAATCTCCGGAAGGATCGGTACGAAAACTGAAACGGAAAAGAGTGTTCACAAGTCATCGAGATACTCGACTGATCGGTTCGTGACGACTCTCGGCGTCGTCTCACGGCCGTTCACATTATAATGTCTTCGAGTATGGCGTGAATTCAGATACGCGCCGAGTCGGAACTGATACCGAATAACCGCTTCCCTCGTAGTTATGTGATAACGCGAATCACAGTCATGCATGGGAGCGATCGCATTCAATCACGTCAGTATTCACGCGGACGATCTGGAGGAGTCAGCGCAATTCTACGAGGATGTCTTTGATATGGAGCGGATTCCGTCGCCAAACTTCGACGTTGATGTCACCTGGCTCCGCTGTGGCAACATGCAACTACACCTCTTTGACCGCGATGTCGACGCGCCGATATCACACCACTTTGCGGTCACCGTGGACGACTTCGAGGGGGTCTACGAGGAAATCGAGCGGCGAGAACTGTTCGATCACGATGGCGATACCGGCGACGAGCCCCACCGGATGTACGCCCTCGCGGACGGCGCCGTCCAATTGTACATACGCGATCCCGCTCACAATCTGGTCGAAGTCGACTGGCCCGACGTCGAGACGCTCGACAAGTCAATCCGTGACGCGATCGTCGATCGATCAGATCAGAATCCCCAGACCGGCGAGGCTACAGATGCAACGCTATTCATGGACGAATAGAGCGAGTAAAACGGTCGATCCTCGAGCGCTGTAGATGGCTTCGTGACCGCCTCAAGGGCCATCTCGTATCGAGTTCAATTTGCCGATTATCAGGGTGTATCAGGGCACATTCGATATGGTATCGTTCGACCGGACAATGGACGGTAGTACTATTCAACGACACGGATCTCCGTTAGCACCGTGTCATGTTCGAACAGAATCAACTCAAAGGAACAGATCGAACGTAAGTATCAAACCGGTGACAATCGGTAAACAGCCGAAAATCGTGAAAAGAACGACCGATCCTACGTAGTCGGCTGCCGACAGCTCTTCTCCCTGATCGTCGGTGAATTCGATAGTCAGTACCAGCGGCGTTACCGCAGCGGGTCCCGCAGCGAGCACCACGAACGCCCGTCCGGCTTCGAGATCACCGATACCGATCAGTAGTGCAATAACGACCGCGACGATCGGTGCAATCAGTAACTTGACGCCGACGGTCGGGACGACCCGTTTGATCGTCCGTCCAGGATTCATATCTGCGAGCTGTATCCCGAGAATAATCAAGAACAGCGGAATCGAGGCGTCTCCCACCATCCCGATCGTCTCCAGGGACGGGCCGCCGGCAGGCACCGGATCGAACGCGAGCGCGACGCCGGCGGCGAGTACGGCGTACGTCACCGGGAGCGTCAGTACGCGTTCGACCGCAGCCGTGCGATCGCCCCCTGCGCCGCTGCTCGAGAGGAGGTAGACGCCGACCGTGTACAGCAAGACGTTCTGGACGAGCACGAACACCACGGCGGTCGTCCGACCGATATCGCCGAAGGCGAACGTCGCCACCGGAATCCCGAAGTTCCCCACGTTCGGAAAGGCGGCCGCCAGCGTCGCACCCGAGAGAACGCTCCCCGTCTCGCCGGCCAGTCGGCCGACCGCCGCGGTGGTGACGGCCATCACGGCGGTGAAGCCGACCATCGCAGTCACCAGCGCGAAGGCGGTGTCACCTCCGACAGGCATCGTGACGAGGCTGTGAAAGACCAGCGCCGGCATGAGCAGATAGACCGTGACGGTACTCAGCGGTTCGACGTCGATCTCGCGCCACCGTCCGAGTACGTATCCGGCCGCGGCGATCGCTAGCGGCGGTGCAACCGCCGACGTGAACACGTCGAGGAGTTCCTGTTCGAGCACACCACATCCGATCTCCAGCAATACTTCAATATTGCTACTCGCGGACCGGACGAGTGAATCGCCGTTTTCCTCGAGCGACTCGATGATTCGAGGTTCCAGTACCTCAAGCGACTCAGACGACCCGAGCGACCGTCCGGTCAGACACCCTGATCGAAGTGGAGATCGGCGAACTCGAGGATCGCGTCCCAGTAGCCGCGGTTCAGCGTGTGAGTCGTTTCACGACGATACTGACAGAGCGTGCCGACGGTTTCGGCGGTCAGTTCGTCGCCGTCGGACAGGCGACCGCTTCCGACGATCCCCTCGGCTCCGAGCAGGTCGTAGACCGGGGCTGCAGCCTGTATCGCGTCGAATGCGCGGCCCGGATTCGCCCAGTAGTCTCTGGCACCCTCGGTGTCGAGCAGGGGGCGAGGTGCAACGAGTGCGATCAGCAGGTGCTGGTCGATCGGAAGACGAGGCTCGCGGTTTCCGAAGGCGGGGAAGACGTCGTTGAACCAGTGGGGGAACATTCCGTTGATGGCGGCGACGGTCTCCTGACCGTTGTCGCGACTGAGCGCACAGCCGCCGGTGCCGGACTGGTGGGGGACGACCAGCCCGATTCGTTCGTCGGTCGCGCCGGCCAGCAGTGCGGCCTTGCCCCGGCGCGAGTGGCCGATGACGGCGATTTCGTCGCTTCGAACGGTCGACTCCCCACGGAGGAAGTCGACGCACCGCTCGAGTCCCCACGCCCACGCCGCGAGCGTCCCCCACTCCGTTCCCGGCGGCCCCGGGAGCTCCTCGGCGTCGTAGTAGGGGTGAATGCCGTCGGTGAAATCGTCCCGGTCGGGATCGATATCGGCGCAGTGGTAGGTCGCGAACCCGTGCCCGCGCTCGAGGATGCGTTCGACGCACCAGTACTCCCGCTGAGCGCCGCGCTCGTCCGCGCCGAACCGGCGACCGCGGTCGGTGATCGTCACCGCGTCGTCGTCGATCGCGGCGTGATTTCCCGCACGGTTCAGGCCGAGGAATACGGGGACCTCGGTCGCGCCTGCGGGAACGAACAGCGCTAGTTCGATCGTCGGCGCGTCGTCGGGCAGGTCGACGAACCGAATCGTCGCCTCGAGCAGCGTCGCCGTACCTCCGAGTACCGATTCGGTTCGATCCACGTCCGCCTCGATCGGTTCGGGGCCGGGCGCGTAGCCGTACACGTAGTGTCGGAACAGCGACTCCAGTTCAGAGCGGCGGTCGCGCCACTCCGCGGGCGTCGAGACTGGTTCGCCGTCGAGCGTCTCGAGCGGGTCCGGAAGGTCGGGATTCGACGGGAGTCGGGAGACCGGTTGGAGCGGTCCCGGTTCGGTATCGAACGACATTTCGTGATCGTTTCACGCGAACGAGTATGAACGGTTCGACCGTCTCCATTCCAGTATTCGGTCGAAATTTCGTCCACTCGACGATCGAAATGGGTGCGTTCGTCGCGATACTCTCGGCGTCCGCTTTCTCCCCTAGCTTTCGTCGAGGAGAGGATCCCGCCGTTCGCGCTGGGAGGATGTTACCCAGGTCACTCGTCACCCCTTTCGCCCCAGAGGTAAACGGAATAGGCTGCGTTGTCCGTCGATGGATCGTCGGGCACGTCGCCGTTCGGATAGACCAACCAGACGATTCGAATCTCGTCGGCCGCCAACGTCGGTTCGATTTCCTGTTTGACCGTCTCCGTTTCGTCGTGGTCAAGTCGGACCTCGAATCGCTCGAGTTCCTGCTGTTCGTGGACCGTCGTTTCGTTATCGACGATCTCGGCGTCTTGCTCGACGACAACCACAGTGTAGTCCATCGGTTGCTCCTCCTGATTGTCTATCGCGAGCACGAGTTCTTGGCTCTCTCCAGGTTCGAACTCGGTTGGATACTCGTCGGCGACGAGTTCGCCGTCGTCCTCGGTGAGGAGCGTGACCGTCGAAAATTCATCATCCTGTGGAAGGATTGACGCCGCGTATCCAGCGCTCCCGGCTGCGAGTAGCACAGACGCGATCAGTAAGACGGTCAGCGCAGCGTCGGCGCGGTCGTCCGGTCTTAGGATTCTGTCTCGCCCTGATGCGAGCCATGCGGAGTACGGGATTCGAAACCGTTCGACTTCGGGAACAGACCATCGGCGAATGATGGCGACGCCCGTCGTGATCAGTGAGAACGCGGTGATACCGATCGCGATCGGAATCAACCGGATCCCCCACGGCGTGAACGTGAGCAGCAATCCGATGATCGGAACGGTCACCATGCTCAATCCGAACGAGAGTGCGACGCGTTCCGGCCCGTCGATTCCCTCGCGAAACCGCATATCGGGAGTCGATCCGTCGTCGCCCCCGTCGGTCGGTGACTCACCGCGCTCGGGGTAGAGCGCTGCCACTAGCGCGTACCCCGGAACGAACAGCACGAACGCGAGGACGAGCGGAATCCGAAGCGGCGTCTCTCGAACGATCGGCGCGAACATGGCGGCGTTGAATAGTATCGTCACCGCGAGGATCGCTCCGAGGTCGGCGGGGATTAGCTGGAGCTGGCGCGGGTCCACCGGACCGAGCGGGCGATCGACGGCCATACGTACACTCTACCACCGACGCCAGTAAAAGGAGGATTATTGACCGACCTGATACTCCCCGTTCTGTGAGTGTGAGGACTCGTGTCCTGATACACCTATTGACAATTATTCCGATATATGGTCTCGAGCTGGCTTTAGGGGTCGCCAGAGCGGCTATCTAGTGATGATTTCAACTCGGCGCATGATCCGAACGTGTATCTAATGTAATACCCTCTCAGAGGGGGCGCTATCGGCATATATCGGCACCTGTTCGTGGCTTCATCAGTGTCCTGTCATTACCTCATGCCCTTCGTTAAACGTCTTCAGACGGGACTTTCTGCCCTACTGACCACCACCTTCAAATGTGGCATCGGTGTACTCGTTGTTCGTATGAGTGCTACACGCCGAGACAGCGGTAGGGTCATCGTTTTCGCAATCCTCTCGGCACGTGTTCATTTCCTCTCGAGAGTGCAGTTCGGAGCGGCCAGCAGTAGCAGTATTTCACCGCACGTGTCGGCGACCGCCCAGCCAAGTACATGAGTTCTGAAGATATCGACGCCGACACGACGTCACCGGACAGAACTATTACCGATCGAAAGAATCCATCGACGGAGCGCTCAAGCACCGAACGTTCCGAACAGCAAGCCAACGAGCACCAATCGTTTCACGGTGACCACGCTCGGTCCTCTGTATCGCGGCATCGACGCATCGCACTGGGACTCACGGCTCTGGGACTCAGTATCGGGGCTCTCGGCGTCGTGTTTCCGGATACCCGCGACGTCCTCTTTACGCTCGCCGCGGCAGGGTTGTTCGGCGGTGTTCTCACGTACTATCTCTCCCCGGATCGGCACGCGGCTACCGTGATCAGCGAATCCCTGTACGCAGCTGTCGCTTCGAATGGAGTCGCCTTGACTGACGCGCTCAAGTTGGATACCAATCCCATCTACATCCCCGTCGATACAGCCTCGGAAGTCCATCTGTACGTTCCCGACCGGTCTGAGTACCGCATTCCAGAGGAACCGTCAGTCCCGGGTTTCACGGAAGACGACTATAGCGGGCTCGTCCTCACGCCGACCGGAAGGGGCCTCTTTCAAGAGTTCGAGTGCATTCTGCCCAGTGATCTCCCGACGGCGCCGGAGCCGCTCGCCGTGGCACTCTCCGAGGGCCTCGTCGAAGGACTCGAACTCGCGGGCAGGGCCGACCCAGAGGTTGATGTCGCTACTGGACGAGCGACGATCGGGATATCCGACGGCCTCTTCGGTCCGCTGGTTCAGTTCGACCATCCGATCGCGTCGTTTCTGGGGATCGGATTTGCAATCGGCCTCGATCGACCCGTCGTCCTCACAGTCGCATCTGGAAGCGATCGAACGGAGTGGCTAGTTACCTGTCGGTGGGAGACCGACGCGTGAAGCGAATCGCGTGACTGAGTCCCGGATCCTGTCCGCACCCTATCACGAGAGGATCGCTATCCCCTGTATTTCGAGGAGTCGATGAAGTACGACGATCGTAAAGCCGATCAACCCGAGTACGATGAGAGTCCGCAAGCGCGATCGCCACTGGGGCTGGACGACGGATGGGGCCGTCAGATCGGCGATAACGAGGAGACCGAGCACCGTGAGAAGGAAAAACAGCTCGTAGGAGTGTCTTCCAAACGCTACCAGTGTAAGTACAGTTCCGATCATCCAGGCCATCTGCCAGTAGACGACCCGCATCCATCCCGTAGACATCTGGACAATTTACCCCGCCTACGGACGTAAAGCCGAGGGGTGGGAACTCTCATCCACTTCAGATCGACCGTTCAGGGGATTCCAACGGAACGCGCCAGACGGATGGAGACGCCTTCGCCGTTTCGTGTTGCTGCTACTTCTTGGCCGTTACGCCCGGGCGTTCGTCCCACAGCCACAGCTGAAGGTTATCGAAGTGCATGTGCTGTTCGATCGGTGACTTCCAGTCGCCGCCGAAGTAACAGTTAAACCACAGCGACTCGATTTTGATGTCCTCGTATCCCTTCTCGCGCATATAGAGGTCGTCTACCCCGATCGCGAGTTCTCCATCGACCCACCCGAGATACGACCCATCGGGTTTGCCGGGCGTGTTCACTTCGACGTACTGATCGATCCGGTGCCAGGTTTTCGTCTCGAGCGGAACACTCCATCTCGGATGATCGCCGTACTCACTGGCCGCATTTGCGTGGTAAATCTGGCTCCCGAGCGCGATCGGACCGGCGTGCTCTGGGTGGCGATCGGGACGGCAGTTAAACATGCGTGCAGACCACCCGTTCGTTCCGTCCGATGCTCGCCCGCCCCATCCCGCTCGCTCACCTTCTTCCCTGCCGTTGAATCTCGACGCAAAACCGGGAAGTTTGGTTCCACCGAGTCCGTCCGAGTGGAATTCCCAGCCGTCTGGGAACTGCATCCACGTGCGCACGTAACCAGCTTCGGGCTCGGAGTCGTAGTGATCCTTAAAGAAGTAGTCCATCGTCGTCCCGTAATACTCTCCCTCAGGCCAGCGGACGCGAAACGGGACGTTAGGCCAGTTGGTATTGGTCGTCGTGTCAGACCCCTCGTATACGTATCTGAACAGGTGCGCCCAGTTCCCCTCGAACGAGATGGAGTCGTACTGGTCCGCAGTCTGGAGGAGTTCTTCGGCGCCATTTACCTCGCCGTAGTCCGGGTCGGGATCGGTTTCGGATTCGTTTATCTCACTGTAGTCCGGGCCGGGACCGGTTTCGTTGTCTTCTCTTTCTCCGGCATCGATTTCGTCGGCTGCTTCTTCCTCGTCGGGGCCGACGGCACCGTTAGAACAACCGGCTAGTACTGTCGTTCCGGCGACCGAAGCGAGGAAAACACGTCGCTGCATACGAGAGGATACTGCTTTAGCAGATAAGTCCCTTTTCCCTCTGGATGGCGTTTCTACGGTCGAAATGGGCGATTAGAGAGCGGAGTCCGATCTGATGCAGCTGGTAATGTCTGTCCACGGGCTTCCGAAGGAAACGTCCGTTTGTCGGTACGGTGTGATAGTTGCCGTCGACTACGCCGGCGACGTCCGAGATTCGGGTCGCTCCTCCCAGAGCCAGAGTTCAAGGTCGTCGAACAGCACGTGCTGGTCGACCGGCGATCCCCAGTCGCCGCCGAAGTAACAATTGAACCACAGCGTCTGGATCCCGATCAGGTCGCTGTAGTCGGAATCTCGAAAGTACAGTCCCTCCATCTCGAGGGCGAGGTTCCCGTCGACCCAGCCGCGGTAGGCTCCGTCCTCTTCGCCGTCCGTGTTCATCTCGACGTACTGGTCGATACAGTGCCACGTCCCAGTCTCGAGCGCACCGTTCCACTTCGGATGGGCACCGTGTTGGCCGCCGTCACCCGCGTGGTAGATCTGACTGCCGAGAGCGATCGGTCCTTGCCCGCCCGCCCGATCTGGCCGACAGTTGAACATGCGCGTCGACCAGCCGTTCGTGCCGTCGGCGGGGCGGCCGCCGTAGCCGCCCGGTCCGATATCGGTAGTACCCGTCTGATAGGTCGCGGCGAAGCCGGGGAGTTTCGTGCCGCCGAGCCCGGCGGAGTCGAATTGCCAGCCATCTTGGAAGTAGACCCAGTAGCGGACGTGGCCTGCGTCGGGCTGATAACCGTGGTTCTGCTCCATCAAGTACTCCATGGTAGCGCCGTAGTACTCCCCCGCGGGCCAATCCACGCGCAGGACCTCGCCGTCCCGTTCCGATTCACTCGTTGTCGAGACGTTACTCCCCGCCGTGTTCGTGAACCACTGCTCCCAGTCATTTTCGAACGAAATGATGGTGTGCTTGTCAGCACTCTCGAGGAGGCTTCCGGATTCTCGATCTTCGTCTCCGCTCACCGGCATGCTTGCAACCCCCAGCGTCGCTGCCATACTGCCAGCCAGTTTGAGACACGAACGGCGATCGATCCCGCCGTTGGTGCGCTGGTGTTGTTGACCGCTACTTCGAGACCGCTCCTCGTCTGCACGCGGGTGATAATCTCTCATTACGATCCGATCAACTGGGTAATACGCTTATGAACTTTTCCGGTTTCTTATCACCCGGATTTCGAGAATTAGATTCTATATCTCAATAATCGTAATCTCAGTTGACTACTATCGGGTGGGAATAAACTACCCAAACGGTTGTTGATACGGGTTTAAAACAGTATTACCGACATCGAACCACTAGTATAGCTGCGAGAGTATCCTACCCAGGATGGGGAAGGAGTAACGGCCCAGGTGGTGTGTTCTGTCGGTTTCTAATACGGTTTGCGGTGTCTGCCGCCACCTCTATCGAGCGGTAACAGCGTATTCCTCGAGACGGAATACTCTTCCAGCAGGGGTCGAAGCCAACGTCGCGTTCGACTCGGTGTGGACCGACAATCCGAACTGCTGGCGATCGGGCCCGAATCTGTTATGAATCGACGGACTTTCACCTGTCTTGTCTTCTTCCCCACGGCTATACAACACCCATCGACGTACGATCCATGACTAAACGGATGAAGGCGACATGTATCCACTTCTCTACTGTCCACACAGCCGGCCTAGCAGCGTCGACAGAGCAACTCGACATCGGACAACGAGCCGCTTCGATCGCACCCTCTCACTCCGCGAAGGGAGTTCGTCCCACGAAGGTGCCGTGTGCCCCCTCTGAGACTTCGCCTCATCACCGAGACCAGCACTCGTCACGATCGAGGGACGCCCGGACTAATCGAGATGTCACGGACTCCGTCGGTCGAGAACGACGAACCGCGATTTTTCGACATCTCAAATCATGAACATCACGTGGAGCCGAACGCGGCTGTTTTCGCTCACGTACACAGTAGCGGTCTACGCACTCTCGGTACTGGCCATCGTTGGCGTCGTAGTCCCACTTCTGATCGGAATGCCGAATTTCAGCATTCTCGGGATCTATCTCGCCGTTCCGATGTTACTCGCACCCTTCGTCGCACGATCGTTTCGAACCGGAACGGACGGACGAAATGGTGTCGAATTACTTCGACAGCTCGACTGGCGGATCCCGTCAGTCCTGATTCACGTTCTCGTCGGCGTACTGTTGTATCTGACGGCGGCATTTGCCGTCCGTCCGACGGCGTTTTACGTCGTGTTTGCCGGTGTCTATGGCCTGCTGTTCCTACTGGTGTTTTCGTCCAGAACGGATGCCGCGAGCAGCGTTATTTCCCTCTATCACTGTATCCTCGCACTTCTGGTCTCGATCTTTAGCGTCACGCTGAACTACGATTATTTCATTGGCAGGACTGATTTGCCGGCACACGTCGGGATGATGATCTCGGTCTACGAGACCGGCACTATGCCGGAGGCATGGGAACTGTACGATCCGTTCCCACTGTGGCACACGTACACCGCGTCGGCGTACGCTCTCCTTGGAGAATCGATCGATCCGCACACGACGATGGTACTGCTCTCCGGACTCATTTTCGGCGCGGGTGTGATAATGATGTACGTACTTACCCGAGGAGTATATCCGAACGAAACCGTCGCACTACTGTCCAGTCTGGTGCTGATCGCGATCCCGGATTACCTCTTTTACGGCATGTATTCGATCTCGCGGAGCATTACCTCCGTTCTGTTCATCGTGCTTCTGTTCACTCTTGTCTCACGGTCGTCGACGAGGATGCGACTGCTGAGTATCGTGTTCATCGCCGATATCGTCTTCTACCATACGGTCTCGATCCCGTTCGTACTAATACTACTGGGGGTTCTGTACGTCGCCGAACGCGGGTACGGTGTCCATCGAAACGTGGTCGAGCGCGCGTTCGGAGCGCGAACGTACGTCGTTGAAGGGCCGGTTGTACTCATCGCAGGGGCGGTCACCAGCATCTACTGGCTGTACAGGGCAGAGTCTCTCGCGTCCGTCATCGTCAATCGAACCGTCGGAATCTTCGTCGGAACGGGAGCGACGGACACCGCGCCTGGCGGTGTGTTGCAGTTCCCGTGGCGAGAAGTCGCGAACTACGTTCCTTACACCTTTCTGCTGTTCTTCGTGCTCGTCGGCTTTCTCTTCTGGTTTGAACGAACCCGAGAGACGTCGGCCCTACTCACGTCGTTCAGCGTTGCGACGGTGCTGATGATCCCGCTTCTGGTTCCGGGTCCGACGCTCCTGATCGACTCGCTCGCGGGGGTAAACGTGGCCAGATTCGCCCACTACGGATTCATGTTTCTCGCGTTGACTGGTGGATACGGGCTCTATATGCTGGTCAGGAAAGGCGGCGTGAAGACCGTGATCATACTCTTACTGCTGGTCTCGTGTTTCTCGCTCGTATCGGTTTCGAATGATTTCGTCGCATCTGACAATCCGCTCGTTGAGCGAGAGTTTTACACGTATTACCTCACGGAGCAGGAGCGCCACTCGTTCGAACAGCTGGATGCGGTCCATCGGGACGCTCTCGGGTCGGATCACATCACGTGTCGGTACTACGAGGAAATCCTGCAGTCGGAGTGTGAGCGATTGATCGTTGAAGACGAGTCCGTGACCCATGAGATCGCCGACGGAGTCCTCGTTCGGACTGGCGAACTCGAACAGCGACCGCTCCAGCTTGCGGATTCCACGTACGTCTACGACGACGAACTGCCGTGGGGCGAACTCTCCGACCGGAATCTAGTGCACGATTCGAACGAGGTCGTGTACTACCGGTGATCGATCGGCAGCGAGACGGTTCGAGCGAAAGAGGAACCCGCTGTAGCGGGCATTGTGGCTGCCACAGATCTCGGTGAAACCACAGTAGAACCCGAGATTCGTGTAAGCTATATAGATGTCCACGATGTCGATGGACTTGGATTAGAGATAGCTACTCAAATGACACTAGAAGTAAAAAAGCTTGGTAGTATCAAAGAAGCTAATGAAAACCAGTGGAATCACATCGTCGAGCAATCCAACCTTAGCTGCATCTATCACCGCTACGAGTGGCTTCGAGCGGTCGAAGTTGGAACGTCACACGAGCCGAGGCATCTCCTCGTTTCGAAGAACGATAACCCGATCGGGATCTGTCCCAATTTCGTCACCGATCTTGGCCCGATTCATCGGCTGACGTCACTGCGTCCGGGATATGGCGGGCCGATTACGATGACGGATGAGACAGCGACGCTCGATCTGCTTCTCGAATCCGTTCCCGATATCTGCACTGGAACGGTCATCCTGAACGAACTTCGGACCTACGATGAGTGTTTCGTTCGGTATCACGACGTGTTCAAGGATCACGGATACAAGATTTCACTCAAAGAATGTCGGTTTCCGCTCGACCTTACGCAGGGTTGGGAGAGCCTGTTTGACGGCATGGACAGTGAACGACGACGGGGTATCAGACGAGGCCACGACAACGAGTTCGATGTCGTCGATGAGGCGGTAACCGAGCGCACGCTCTCAGCGTTTTACGAGGGGTACGCCACGGTAATGAGCCGTATCGGAACCGAGAAGCTGCCGTGGTCGTTCGTGCGAGAGTTGATCCAGTTTGATGACAGGGTGAAACTGTTCTCCCTCTACGTGGACGGGAACCGCCGTGGAATGTACATGTACCTGTTAGATGATGAACAATCGACGCTTCAGCACCTCTTTTCGGCCGTCACCGAGGAGCACTTCGAGTACTACGCGGCGGAGTTACTACACGAGCACACGATCAAGTGGGGGATCGACAACGGATACGAGACCTACGAATTACGCGGTGCAGTCCCCGACTTTAGAGACGGTGTGTTCCGGTTCAAAGAGGGCTTCGGCGCGGAGGCGACGCCTCTGCTCACGTGGGAGCGTGGCTGTCCGACGTTGGCGTTGCCGGTACTGGAGGTCGGTCGATTGATCGAGGAACGGATCAAATCGTGAGATCGACGGCCCCTGTCCCATTATGTACTCTCGACGCGTCATCCTCTGGTGAGTTCTCAGTATGGCGGATTCGATCTCATCAGCGTTTGTTTCGGTCTTCTTCTCTAAACTAACCGTCTTACTCATCGCGTTCCTGTTTACGCCAGCTCTCGTCCGTCTGCTCGGTCCGACCGGCTACGGACAGTACGCTCTCGTCCTCTCGATTTTCGGGATCGTCAACGACGTCATCATCGGGGGAACGAGCGATGCCGTCCGGAAGTACATTTCCGAACGATCTGAACCGGACTGGCAGGCGACCGTGTTCGGGTACGTCTTCCGACCGGCACTCGGATTCGGCGTATTCACCGGAGTGGGGTTCTTCATCGCCGCGTGGTCGGGACTCGCCGCCGCCGCGTTCGGCGAGGCGTTCACATCTCTGTTCTATCTGCTCGCTGTCTACGCGGTCACCGAACAGCTCTCCTACCACAACGTGCGGACACTCATGGGTCTAGAACTCGAGTCGCGGTCAGAACCGTTGAAAGTTCTCGAGAAAGCGCTCTTCGTCGTACTCGCGCTGACGTTCCTCTCGTTCGGACTCGGCGTAGACGGCGTGTTGACCGCGCATATCGTCACCAGTGCAGTCGTACTCGTCCTCGCGCTCGGCTTCGTCAGTCGACGGATACCGATCCGGTCGATCGTCTCACCGCTGAACGTCTCGCTTCCGCGGCGACAGATAGTCGGGTACATCGGGAGTACGATGGTATTCTTCCTGTTATTGAACTCGCTGTACCACGTCGACGTTATCCTGCTCCAGTACTGGACGACCGACGAGGTCGTCGGTTACTACCGGGGTGCGTTGTCGATCGCCGAGTTCCTCTGGCTGGCTCCGCTCGCGGTGCAACTCGTGCTCCTGCAACGGATCTCGCACCTCTGGGAACAGGGCGACATCGATACCATTCAGCAGCAGTCGCAGCTCGTGACTCGGTACGTCTTCCTGTTTACGGCGTTGCTGGCGATCGGCGTGGCTGCACTGGCCGCCGACTTCGTACCGCTCTACCTCGGCCCGGCGTTCGAGCCCGCTATCACGCCACTCCTGTTGCTCCTGCCCGGCGTCGTGGGATTCGCAGTTGCCCGTCCGACCCTCGCTATCAATCAGGGTCGTCGGTCGTTGCGTCCGTTGCTTTTTGCAACGGGTGCCTGTTCGCTGGTGAACCTTCTTCTCAACCTGCTGTTGATCCCGCAGTACGGAATGGTCGGTGCAGCGATCGCGACGTCGGTCGGCTACGGTAGTCTCGTCGTCTTCCAATCGATGGCCGCTCGGCACCTAGGCTACCGGCCACTCACCGGGCTTCGGGGCGGTCCGACGCTGCTTACGATCTTCGGGAGCACGCTCGTGATATTCCCGGTCGCGGAACTCCTCTCCTCGTCAATCGTCGCGCTCGTCGTCGTTCCACCTCTCGGAGCCGGCATCTACGGCTTGATGACGATCGCCTCCGGCGCAGTCACGCCGGCGGAGGTCCGGGACGTTGTTGAGAGGGTCGATATTCTTCCGAACCCGGTCGAGCGACGGCTCGTCGCCGTGATCGAGCGGATTCCGACGCTCCAGAAGTGACGGCCGATCCCGTGGCGACGGGAGTTCAGGTTACCGATCTGACACCAGACGGTCGCGCTCAGATGGGACCATGATCTCGAATCCTATTCAACCCAACACTGTTGAACGCGGCTCGGGTGGCGATCCGGACGTTGTTACGGACGCGGTTGTAGAACCATCGTTTCCAGCGAGTGCCGAACGGTACGTACTGGCAGACGTCGTACGATTCGGCGAGTTCGATCTGTGCGTGAGGGCGAACGCCCATCAGCATCTGCAGTTCGAACTCGGTCCCGTGTTCCTCGTGTAACGAGACCGCGTGATCGATCATTTCCGGGTCGTGACTCGCGACAGCGATGCCGTCGTCGAACTCTTCAAACGCGTACTCGAGGAGGTTCTGATACGCCTGGTTCACACGGGACTTCTCCTGATACGCGACGGCAGGTGGTTCGTTGTACGCACCGCCCTTAGCGAGTCGAACGCTCCCGGGAACGTCCGCGAGGTAGAGCAGGTCGTCCGGCGTCCGTTTCAGACTGGCTTGGACGCAAACGCCGATCCCACCATTGTACTCGGTAGCGAGGTCCCGGTACGCATCGAGGGTCGCGTCGACCGTCGTGTACTCTTCCATATCGAGCCAGACGAACACGTCGCGCTCGCGCGCCCTCGCGACGAGGTCGCCGATCGATTCGCGAAAGACATCCTCGCCGAGATAGAGACCGAGCTGGGTGGGCTTGACCGAGACGGTTGCGTTCAGTTTTGCATTCGCGATATCGTCGACCAGGAGACGATACGTGGTCAGGTCCGCATCGACCCGCGATCGGTTCCGGTAGTGCGATCCCAGCCGGTTGACCATCGCGTCGATGCCGGAGCCGTTTACCTTTCGAGCGTGGTCAAGCGCCTCGGCTTCCGTTTCCCCCGAAACGAACCGGTTTGCGATCGGTGGGATCATGAGGAGATGGGCAGATTCTGACACTGTCGAGGGCGGTGCTCCGTAACGTCGGCGTGACGGTTGGTGTGTCTCGGATCCCTCGAACAGTGCGATTTCGACTGGATTGACAAACTCATGGATCCGGCTCAGCTGTGATCGAGGGCGATATGCCCCTCCCTGCTCCCTTCACTCGGTACGGAATTCCGACACAGAAGCGGGAGCCATCCTCGCCGATCGAGGGGTGTCGCCTCGAGTGCGGTGGATCGGAGCGATTCACGATGTGTCACCCGTTTCGACTTCGTTCGTTTCGTCCACGAGGTCGTCCGACAGCGGTTTCGGTACCGTCTCGCCGTTCGAGGGTTCGTCGACGGTCGGCAGCTTCTGAATCACGGACGCGGGAGGTGTCAGCCACGCCAGAAGATCGGTTCGATCAACACTCCACGAGACGCCCGGCTGGAGGATCGTCGCAAGACACTCCCGAAGGCTCTCTTCACGATAGTGCTGCGCATAAAAGTGTAGTTCTCGGAGCGGAAAGACCATCTCTCCGACCGGTACCGGTGAACCGATCGGCGGTTCGGTCTCGAGGCCGAGACTGCGTGCGACCATCGTCGACGCGAATCGATAGCCGTGTGTGCTGGCTAGCGCGTAGGACGCCCAGAACTTCGGGTTGATCTCCATGAGTACGTACGATCCGTCCGTTCGTTTCTTGAACTCGACCAGTGCAAGTCCGTGCCAGTCGATTTCGCGGAGTAGTTCGATCGATTTCGCCTCGAGATGTGGATCTCGAACGATTCGAAGATGCGTTCCGCTCCCGCCGCGTCGTGGTACCGACCGCCGCTCCTCGTGACTGAATAGGAGATCGAGTTTGTCGTCGAAAAAGAGGAGACCACACCCGTAGGTGGCCCTCGAGCCGTCGATCTTTTCCTGAACGAGGACGTCGCCGCCCGGCGCCCCCTTCGCGACTCGGTCGTGCGTTTCCCAGAACCTCGTCGGGTTCTCGACACTGCTGGTCGCCGTGTGTCCGCCACCGGTTTCCCACCGCGGTTTGAGAAAGAGCGGAAAGTCGAGTTCGGACAGACGGTCGACCGGCCTGCCCGCCTCGTCGAGTTCCTGGACGAGCGGGGTGTAATCCGACGGCGTATCCAGTCCGACGGCAGCGGCACACTGACTCGTCGCCATCTTGTCCGCGGCTGTACGGAACGACTCTAACGACGGGAGACAGGTCGAGACTGACGCTGGCAGGTCTGCTCGAGCAAGTTCTAGCTTGGCCGCTGATTGGTATCCAACCGGGAGAACGAAATCGGGCCGGTGCGTTTCGATCAGGTCCAAGATGGTGTCAGTGTAGCGGGGATCATCCACTGGTGGAGCCACCACATCAACGTCACAATGCTTCGATCGGTGGGTCCTACTGAATCGCGTCGTGCCGACGGCGATGATTGTTGCTCCGAGGTCTTCTGAAACTTCTCTTGCGATAGACAACGATATGAACGCGTCACCGTCGAGAAGAAGTATACGTGGTCTGTTCATGTGATTTGAGTACTGTAAGAGAGGTCAATCTCGAGAGACGGGTTCGAACGATCGCGATCGCAGATCGCGGTGATGCGTTCGAGACCGGGTCGAAGCGACCGGCAACGCCGGCGATCCGGAGAGGAAGAATACGCATCAGTCCGTTCGGAGCCGCCGAAGTGATCTCTCGATCGCCGGAAATCGCATTTCGCGTGAGTCTGATCCAGCGAATCCGTCGCGTTGAGTGGAGAGGCGCGACAACCCGTGTGACAGGGCAGTTCGAATGCCTCTCCGTACGGCGTGCACAATCGCTTCCTCTCCACCCGCTTCCGGCGATACCGTACACCCATTTCGGTCTGCTCGCCCTCGTGGACGAGTCCCACTGAGTGCACTTCGAAGTGACTCATTGTCGTCTCTCTCATGACACGAGCGAGAGATATCTGTACAAAGTAATGCTGTGGGTACATTGTAGTGTCGATTGCTAACTTAAGAAAATGATTGCTTTCCCGATTCCGCACGGATTGTTCGGTGGACTCGTCTCCGACGCGTCGGCGGGATTGGGTCACGATCTCGTGTCCAATTTCGGTATGATCGGTGGACAGTCACACCTTCCGCTCGCACCTTTTGATGGAGTAGCGTTTGTGTGTCCCGTTCATCGGACGACGCCGAAGATGGAACGACGTAGTCGAACGACCTCCCCGGACCACACCTTTCCATCGGTGTGACGCGCTCGAGGTGATGAGCGGTCAGACAGATGCAACCCAGTCTCCGGTCGGTGTATATCACAGCGAAGCGCCTGCCGGACTATCCTCGATCGTTGTACCGCCACGAGGTCCAGTTCGTGTCGGACTCTCTCCGACGCCGGATTTCGAGATCGATCATCTAGGATCCGCATTCTTCGACCACGGAACGTTGAAACGGTGAAAGGCCGAGAAGCGACATAGACGGTTCACCAAGAACGAGAGGAGACTGCTACCTCGGCGGGGAGCCGCCGATTACGAATACGACTGCCTGTGACGGATCTCGTCACTCGGTGCTACATTCGATAGACGCGCGAACGCGATATCGAACGGTACGATCTCGCCAGGGTAAACGATCCCCGTCTCTGCGAGTACAAAGCAACATTCAACCACGCAATTCGGACTTACTACACACTCGAGCGTGCTCCCAAAGCGATGAACGGATTGAAGTTGTCCATGCGTGTCCGATACCGCCTGAGCGGGATCGCACCGAAACGGCGGTTCGGATGTCGACGTCGAAGACCGTTTCACTGAGTTTTCTCGAACGACGGTTTGAGCAACGATCTCCGATTCAGGAACGATAGTTCCCGGGAGTATACAATTTTATCGGTGAAGTTACAAATCCAATGGTAGTTCTGATTCTCTATATATATATGAATGGGACGGTAAAGCTATGAATCAGTTCGTGAAAGAGGAGTTGACAAGACGATATCGCTGTATCCAATCGTATTACCCTCGTTATAGTATACTGACAGAATGTATAAGTCCTGACATTGATTGGTTTACTGATAGGAACGATCTGATCCGCTTTTACTTGGCAGACTCGTGATGGAGACGTAGAAGATGGGTATTGAAGTATCTCCGTACGATGGAGCCGTGGATACGTGGGATCGACACGTTGCTAACTCTCCGCACGGATCGATTTTTCATCAATCCTCGTTCATCGACATCCTCGAAGAGCACAGTGACGGTGTGGCGCACAAACTCATCGGCTACAAGGGGGAAGAGCCGATCGGCCTGTTTTCTGTGCTCGAAATCAAAAAGGCCGGTATTAGCTCGATCTTCTCGCCGCCGCCGAGAATGGGAATCCCCTTTCAGGGCCCGATTCTCGTGAACAGCGAACAGTTAAAACAACGAAAGCTCGATAGCCGTAACAAAGCGTTCATCGATCGGTGTCTCGAGTGGTGTGACGAAGAACTCAACCCACGGTACAAGGTGATCAGGACGCCAACTAAATACGATCCTCGTCCGTTCGTGTGGGATGACTTCACCGTCCAGCCCCGGTATACGTACCACCTCGATATTCAGCGCGACCCCGAAGAGATTCAGAATTCGTTCTCAAAATCCCTCCGACGGTATATCGGGCAGAACGATGAACAGCTCCGAATAGAAGAACAGGGAGAGGAAGCGATTCGATTCATCTACGAACAGATGGAAACACGCTACGAAGAACAGAATCTCGACTATCCAATTTCGCTGGAACTTCTGGTAGCACTGTACAACGAATTACCTGACGGTCAATTCCGCCCCTACGTTGGCATCGTCGATGGAGAACGAGTAGGGGGAATCATCGCTCTCGAAGATACAGACACGATATACTTCTACGAGGGTGGCGGAAAACCGGACGCTGACGTGCCAGTTAACGATAATATCCACTGGGAGATTATTACGCGAGCGTGTGAACGTGGTCTCTCCACCTACGATCTATCCGGGGCAAACAATCCTCGCCTCTGTGATTATAAGTCGAAATTCAACCCGGAACTCGAATTGTATTACGAAATCGAAAAAAGCACCCCCGTCATGGGATTGTCATTATATGTGTACAAATACGTTTCACAAAACACATCCTGACGGCCTCGTCCCAGGTTTTCTCATATGCGTTCTCCCAGTGGTCGGTACTTTGACGGTCTCCATCACGCCGTCTTCCGGGCGACGTAGTACGGAAACGGATCGAACCATCGGCGTAGCTGACTCTGTTCTCTCACGACGTCGAGCACCTCGAAGCCACAGGCTCGAAGTTGCTTCTTTTGCTTTTCGGGACTGATATAGTAAATCGGTATCGGACCACCAGCGATCCGATTGTCCCTCTTGTACCTCGATAGCAGCCACCGCGGATGGAGGTTCAGCGACCAGAACGACGCAGTCTCCCGTATCGATTGGAGACTGAACGGATTAAATATCACTGAAAACCAGTGGTTGTGTGTACTAAAGACGAACAGTCCTCCGTGTTTTAATGTTCTCCGAATCTCGAGTAACGTTTGATACCGTTCCCCTTCGGGAGCGATGTGGTCGATTCCGTTGTAAGAGAACAGGACGTAGTCGAAACTTTCGTCGGAGAAGGGGAGCGCGGTCGCATCACCGACGGAGAATTCAGGTTCTGGCAGCATCGATCGTGCTCGTTCGACGTACGAGTCGACCAGGTCAACTCCGACCACGTCGTATCCCTTTTCGATGAGTGCAGCCGTCGTTCTGCCGGTCCCGCATCCGAGATCGAGTACCTTCCCACGGTCGTTGTGGAAGTATCGATCGATGGCTCGCTCTTCTTTATCGGTCAACCCCTTCACTGCGTCCTTCGTATACTTGTCAGCGATCTCATTCGAATTATAGTACTCGCTGATTTCTTTCGTCGTGAGATCAGTCATCGGTAAGCAGTCACTTGGGGACGTACACCGAGTAGTTTCAAAAACCTGCAGGGGGACAATTCCTCTCCGCGGGAAACCGCGAGTCATCTACCGCGGTCGTTCTCCTGATAAAGAAACGTGCGAGTTCGATGGAGAGCGCTTCCTATTGCGGGTTCAACACGGAACGTCGAACCGTTCTCCGATGGCGGGTTGTCATCTCTCTCGCTCGCTACCGTTTGCTGGTGTCGCGTTCAGTTCTCCATACCAGCGAAATCGCTTTACCTGCCCGTGGTAACCGTTACGATCTCGCCGAAGTCGATGTCGTCGAAACCGACCCAGAGCTCCGCACGGAGTTCGTACTCCGTTCCCTGGTGGAGTCCATCGACCGTCAGTGCCTGAGTGCCTGAATCGGAAACGATGTCGCCTCCAGTCCACGCCCAGCCGTTCTCCCACGATTCGCGGTAGCCGATCCAGAGCTCGAGATCGTCTCGTCCGCCGACTGACACGACATCCGCCTCGACTCTAAACGACTCGGCGCCGGTATCGACGCTGCCGGTTTCCACTGCCGGTTCTTCGGCCACCTCATCGCCGTTTTCTCCCGTGGTGACCGTTTCGATCTCGCCGAAGTCGATATCGTCGGAGCCGACCCACAACTCCGCGCGGAGTTCGTACTCCACCGCCTCGTGGAGACCGTCCACTGTGATCGTGTGGTCGCCCGCGTCGGAGACGCGGTCTCCGCCTGTCCACGCCCAGCCGTCCTCCCACGATTCGCGGTAGCCGATCCAGAGTTCCAGATCGTCTCGCCCGCCGACCGACACGACATCGGCTTCGACCGTGACTGAATCAGCGCCGACATCGACGGCGCCGGTCGCCACTGACGCTTCGTCGTTCCCCTCACTATCGTCAGCGGAGGCGGTTTCTTCTCCCGTAGTGACCGTTTCGATCTTGCCGAAGTCGATGTCATTGGAGCCGACCCACAACTCCGCGCGGAGTTCGTACGTCGTCCCTGTGGATAGTCCACTGACGGTGTACGTGTGACTGCCGGTGCCGGAGACGGCGTCGCCGCCGGTCCACATCCAGCCGCTGTCTCCCGACTCGCGGTAGCCAATCCAGAGCTCGAGATCGTCTCGCCCGCCGACCGACTCCACATTGGCTTCGACCGTGACCGATTCAGCGCCGACATCGACGGCGCCGGTCGTCACTGACGCTGCCTCGTCTACCGGTTCGCGCTGTCCCCCGGAGCCACCCGTGGTCTCCGGTCGGTCGTGCCAGAGCCAGAGTTTGACGTCGTCGAACAGCATGTGCTGGTCGACCGGCGATCCCCAGTCGCCGCCGAAGTAGAACATCGCCCACAGCGTCTGGATTCCGATCAGGTCGCCGTAGCCAGCGTCACGGAAATACAGTCCCTCCATCTCGAGAGCGAGGTCGCCGTCGATCCAAGTGCGGTACGCGCCGTCGGTCTGACCAGGAGTGTTCATTTCCACGTACTGGTCGATCCGGTGCCACGTGCCCGTCTCGAGCGCACCGTTCCACTTCGGATGAGCACCGTGTTGGCCGCCGTCACCCGCATGGTATACCTGACTCCCGAGAGCGATCGGTCCTTGCCCGCCCGCTCGATCCGGTCGACAGTTGAATATGCGCGCTGACCAGCCGTTAGTGCCGTCGGCGGGGCGGCCGCCGTAGCCGCCCGGTCCGATGTCGTGGTTGCCGGTCTGGTAAGTCCCGGCGAAGCCGGGGAGTTTCGTGCCGCCGAGCCCGGCGGAGTCGAATTGCCAGCCGTCCGGGAAGTAGACCCAGTAGCGGACGTGGCCCGCGTCGGGCTGATAACCGTGGTTCTGCTCCATCAAGTACTCCATCGTAGCGCCGTAGTACTCGCCTGCGGGCCAGCGGACACGGAGTGCGTTCCCGTCGCGGCTGTGATTCGTCGTGGTCGAGGTGTAGCCGCCGTGGGTGTTGGTGAACCACTGTTTCCAGTTGCCGTCGAACGAGACGTGGTTGTAGTCGTCCGCGCTGTCGAGGTATGCGGCGGGATCGGTGCCTGCCGACGCGCTCGCCGAATTGCTTCCGAGACCCAATGCAGTTACCGCTGTTGCGGCAGTGCCACTTAGCTTTAGGTACGAACGCCGATCAAGTAGTTTGTCTTCGTTTCGGTCCGTTTCGTCACTGTTGTGAGCAGTACTGCTACTATTGCTCAGTACCGGTCTGTCGCGTGCCATTGCAATAGGAACAAGACAATCATAGGACCATAAGTATTTCCACCGATTGATTGTCAAAATAAGCTGAATGAAAATCTAGATTAATCCAAAAGAGTTACTACATATCTATACAATCACGAAAATTTATATGATGGAGGGTTGAAATCCTCCTCTTGATTTCTGAATTATCTACGAGTAAAATTCGGCCGCTATGATTTCGCCGATATGCGTCACTGCCCGCTCGGCGATCGAATACCCGGAGACGGACGTCGAGGGTGAAAGCGGCTCGTCCGGACTAACGGCTCTGATCTACGAGAACTGTATCCCTTATCGGTGTCACGGTAACCTACTCGTGACCCGAGTAGGTTCGTCACCCTCTGAGCATCGTTGCCAGCTCTCGATAGTCCAGTAGGGCGAACACGTGACAGGCGAACAGCCAGATCGCCACTCCAACGCTCATTCCGAGTAACAGGGCGACGTACCCGGTAAACATCTGCACAAGCATGTAGACGCCACCTCCCATCAAAACGGTCACTGCCGTTACGCGGATCAGACAGCGCTCAACGGCGGCGAGATCAAACGCGAGTTCCACGTAGACAATGTACACTGTCGCGATCGAGTACACGCCGTGTGTGATGACAGTCGCGACTGCAGCTCCGGCCACTCCCACGATGGGAATGAGTAGTATATTCAACAACAGGTTCCCGACCGACGTGACGAACTTGGCGATAGCCTCTGATCGCGCTCGACCGAGATAATTGATGGCCGGACTCGAGATATATGCGAGCCCCTCGAAAAAGACGAACAGTGCGAGAATCTGGACGACGACGATTGCGCCGGTGTATTCGTCGCCGAAGACGATCGGGATCGCGATATCTGCAACGAGAATGATGCCCAGACTGGCTGGAATGTAAAATATAAGGGCTTTGCTCAGACTCTCCTGATAAATCGACGCGGCAGTCTCGAGTTGCCCGGCCGCCTTGTTTGCGCCGTAGGTCGGAGACAGTGCGAATCCGATCGAGGCCGCCGGGACGCTAACGAGACGGGAGATCTCCTTTCCGATCGTGTAGAACGCGACAGGGAGCGGGTTGAGAAAGTAGCCGACGAGAAGAATGTCGAGCTGCCCGTCGACAACGTTTGATAACCGCGTCACGGTCAGTGGAACGTTGTACCGGAGAATCCGGGTCCGCATGTCGGAGCCATCGGTAGAGGTGGTTGCATCATCATTGCGGATTCTAGCAACCATAACGAATCCGATAATGGCTGCCGCCGCGTACCCGAAGACGTATCCGAGCACTGCGGTCACCACGCTCGGTTCGAAGAGAACGAATCCGATGACGAAGAGACCCGTGAACAGAGCTTCGAGACCGTGCAGCTTCGCACTCATGACGACGTTCTCGTATCCCTGAAGGAGGATCCGGTTGTACTGGTGGAGAGAGTAGAACAACACGATTCCCGACCCGACGATAATCACGGACGAGAGTTCCGGTTCGTCGAGAACTGCGGCGAGCAGGTCGGCGGAGACGACGAGAATCAGTGAGACTGCGACCGCTGCGATGACTGCCAACTTCCGTGATTCGACGACCACTGCATCCGCCTTCGCTGGGTCATCCGTCTTGAACTCCGCAACGTATTTCGCGGCAGAGCGGGAGATTCCCATCTCGCTGAACAACCGAAAAAACGCGAAGATGGAGATCGCCAGCGCGAGCAATCCGTACGACTCGGCACCCAGTGACCGAGTGAGAAATACGAGCAACGCGCCTGTCACGAGGGCGTGGAAGGCTCTCCCGGCAAATTCGGATGTGATGCTTGAGACGAGTTTGCTTCTCATCGTTCTCCTCTGTTCAGTGTCCCCAGTCGCGTCCTCCGATCGACCGCTCGGCTTTGTTGTCGCGACACGATCGAGTCGCGGCCATCGGTCGGAATCCGTGATCAGGAGTCAGATCGACTCTCGAAACGGTCTCGGACGGCAATCTTTGATCGAAACCATCGTCCTCTCATATATCAGTATCCCTCACTTTAGCGGTCCGAATACGCTGATCGATCCCCCGATACGGGATCGGGCAGCGATTACGTCCACGGAAGGCGGTACCAGCGGTGATTTCGGGTTCACTATCCGAGCGAGTTGTACCTCTTGTAGAGGTTCGAGACGACATTCATGAGTGGAGTCCCCTTCTCGAGTTCGTAGTACGTTTGTAGTTCGGGGTTGAACTTCGATTTGTACTCGCTGATTCGTGGGGACTCAGCACCGTGAAGGTCGTAGGTTTCAATCCCCCGATCGACGGCATCACGAATGATTCGCCAGTGCAGAAGATCGTTTATCGGGAACTGGATGTCCGGTTTCCCGCCACCTTCCGAATAGTAAATCGTCGACCGGCCCTCGAAGATAATGATCCCGCTTGTCCGCTCGTCGTCGACCGTTCCGACGTACGGTCTGACGTGACCGTCCGGGAGCGTGTCGAACAATTCGATGAGAAACTCCAGCGGAACCCGGTACTGTCGCCCCTGGGCTTCGTACCGTGACTGGATCTGATCATGAATAAAGCGGATTGCATCCGTTCCTCCTTCTTCGATACTGAATCGAGCCGCCTCGTCGTCGTCGGGATCGAGATAGCGCCTGAGTGACTTTGAGAACGAACTTTTGATTTGTTCTTCGTCCCGGTTGATGTCAAGCAGGTACGTGTGCAGCGGCGTCGTGTCGTAGTCGTTCCAGCTGAACGGCCTTGGGTCATCATACGCGGTCGACGTGCAGATACGCGTATATCGGGGGCCAGACGCTTCGTTGAGCCACTCCAGACATCCTTCGATGAACCGTTTTCGGCGCTTCTCGAGTTTCCGACGTTTGAGTTTGTTCTCGTTGAGGTGAGCGGGACCGAGAAACGGAAGGCCGAGCCCGGGTGGTGGCGAAAACGCGGTAGAAATCCCTCCCTTCCGAATCTCGAAGATCGGAAAGATGCCGACCGGTTCTTGTCCCTTGTAACCGACGAGTGTGTATAGCTCGGCGGAGGCGTGTCGCTCGATGACCTCGAGGACGTCGTACCGGTGAAAGAACGTCCCCGCTGCCGACTGATCGACGTATTCGTTCCACTGCTCTCGCTCCGACGCGTCGATGGTGTCGATTTCGATTGTCATTGTATCGGTTTGTCCAGTTCGAGTCGCTCGTAACACTCGCTACACGATCCCACCCACGCACCCATCGATTGCGCCGTTTCGATCAACCGTTCGTACAGATGCCGGTATCCGGGGAATTCGTTTTCGTTGAAATACCGGGGATGCCAGAGAACAGTCATTATCGCGTCGTTTGCCGCTGCCTCGGAGAGAATCCGTTCGCATTCTCGCCAGGCCGCATCCGTCGACGAGGCCGAATCGAGGAGTGGCCGCTCCATGATCGTCAGCGGAAAGACGACAAACTCGTCGTCGAACGGTCGGACGACGTCGTACTGCCCGTTGAATCCATATCCGTCGTTCGACCCGAGCGTCGCGTCGTACTTCAAGCCGATCGATCGGTAATGTTCCCACGTTGTCGGCCGTTCGAGCCTGAGATAGTGCTGGCGTCCGCCGTGAATCTCGCCCCCGAGGACGTTCTCGAGTGTCTCTTTCTCGTACCGGAGTCGGTCGCGGTCGTCGTAGGATTCGTACGATCCGTGGATTCCGACTTCCCAGCCGCCCCGATCAAGCGTCCGGATCACGTTAGCGATCTCCTCGTCCTCGATCCGGTACCGACCGGTGAAAAGCATCCAGTTCTCGGGGCGGAGCCACTCCCGCGGTCCCTTGTCTCGGACGAGTCGCTTCTCGTTCAGGAAGTAAAATGACGACCGAACACCGAGCTCGTCCTCGAGGGCCATGAGTTCCTCGAACTGCCAGTAGGGGCGTTCGGAGCTGATCAGCGATCGCAAGTGGGACGGATTACGCTCCTGCAACGCGTAGTACGGCGCCTGAAACGTCTTATACGGACGATCGACGTCGTGTGTCAGGCACAGTGAGAACTCGTGCTCGTCGAGCAGTCCCGTCACCGCTGGATCACCCGATCGACGGTCTTCCGCAGTGGCCCCGTCGCGGCGTCCGTCTCCGCGGTCGCTCGATCGACGATTTCCAGCATGAATTCCGTCGTGTCTACTGTGTTGTCGAGCAGGTGTTGTCGGCGCGTCTCCCAGACCGACCGCTCCCTGTCGAGTACGGCTGTTGCCTCTTCGAGGAGTTGCTGTGGCGATGGGCTCTGTTCGTGACTGAAGAGGAGTCCATATCTCTCTTCCAGTTCCTCCAAGACGCCCGCTGAGAGCGACGAGACGTAGATCGTCGGCGTCCCGAGCACGGCACTCTCGATGGCCATCGATCCGCTTTCCCCGATAAACAGATCCGCGTACGACAGGAGGTCGAGAATCATGTGCACAGGGAGGTCGATCCGTCGGTCCTCGAGCGACGGTGGGAGTTCGTCCTCGGCGCTGATCAGAACCCGTGCCCCGGCCCGTTCAAGGCCGTCAACGACCGTCTCGACGTGGTCGAGCCCTTTCTGGCCGACGTCGTGGGCGGCGTTCCACGATACGAGGCGCAAGACGACGAGCCGATCGTCCTCATCGGCGTCGATGCGGTCAAGAACGTCCGGGGTCGGTGAGAACCGATTCGGGTGAAGATACGCCAGTTGGTGATACCCGGGGTATCTGACCTGGTTGGGTCCGAGGTCGTCCCAGTAGGACTCCGGCGTACAGATGATGTCGGAGAACGGATACGCGAGGTAGTTCTGTATGGTCGCGTGTTCGGTGTCGGTAAACAGGATACTCCGACAGTCGAAGCAGGTCGACGCGTGTGTGATCGCTGGTTCGCTCACGGCGAGCAGGACGTCCGGTCGTCTCTGACGGACTCGCTTTAGAATCTCGTACTCGTATCTCGCCTGTACGCTGGCCAGTTCATAGAGGCTGGTTGCACTACCCGCGAGAAGCTCGTACTCGATGTCGTACATCTCGAGCAAGTCACACGCGATGTCTTTTTCGCGTGCGAATACGTGGACTTCGTCGCCTCGTTCCTCGAACTCGCCGATCGCATTTTTGAAGAAGTGGACGTTCGCCGGATGCTGGATCGTCACGACGATACTCCGACCGTTGCTAGTCATCGACGCGTACCTCCCTCTGCTCGTTGTGTCGCCTGTCGAGTACTATCCCGAGCAAAACGAGGAGCCATCCGACGACGAACAGCAGGAGACTCGAGAGACCTCGGCCGAACGACCGTTCGTCGGATCGCATGCGAGTGAACGCCGACCAGAGGCCGGCGACCGTCGCGATCGCGGACGTGAGTGCACCGGTGATATAGGATATTGCGAGCGGGTGAGTTCGACCGACGAGATGGTTCATTTTCAGGCGCCACAGGAAGTTCCGAAAGAGCATTCCGGACACCTTGGGAATATACTCCGTGTACTTGATAGTGGATTGTTCGTCACCGTAGATCGGTACCATCGTGACGTCGCCGACACGCATATCTCTCACACTCAATTTCACCAGCAAATCGTTACAGTACCCGTAGTACTCGTACATTTCTTCGACCGTAACGGCTTCGAGGGCGTCACGGGAGATCGCCGTGTATCCGTTCTGAGGGTCCATTATCGTCCAGTAACCGCTTGCGATCCGCGTCAGGAACGTCAGAATCGAGTTCCCGACGAACCGAAAGGTCGGCATCCGATTGTGCGGGTCCACACTGCGAATTCGGTTCCCTTTCGCGTAGTCGACCCGCCCCTCGACGATTGGATCCAGTAACCGCGACATCTGATCGAGATCCATCTGTCCGTCTCCGTCGACAGTGACGACGATATCGACCCGGTCGGCGAGCGCCAGCAAATACCCAGTCTTGATCGCGCCGCCGGCACCTCGGTTCTCGAGATGCCGAATCGGAACGACGCGGCCGATCCGCTCGTGGACGATACTTCGTTCCTCGATCTGTCCGCCATCCATCAGAGTCGTGACTGCCCGTTCTGGTGTTCGGTAACTCGCGTCGGATTCGGCGGCGTTCAGGATCTCGTCCCACGTGCTGTCCGTCGACTGATCGTCGACGACGTAGATCCGATCGACATAGTCGGGCATTCCAAGGACAACATCGCCGACGAATCCTTCTTCGTTATACGCGGGAACGACGACGCCAATCTCGTGGTCTCTGTGCATCGTCACAACCTCCGGTAGTTGAATCCGAGGGAAACCATCTCGTCGGGATCGAGTTCTGTGTCCACGTCGACGATGAACGGATCGTCCGCCATCGCCTCTGCCGCTTTCCGGTAGTCGATCGAGCGGAACTCCTCGTGGGCCGTTGCTAGAATGATGCCGTCGACGTCGTCGAACGACAGGCTTTCCTGCACGTCGATCTCGAATTCAGCCTGTGTGACGTTGGTCTCCGCGTGCGGATCGAAACCGATGACGTCGACGCCGAACCCTTCGAGATGTGCGATCGTTCCGCCGACTGCGGAGGTTCGAACGTCACCCACACCCGGCTTGTACGCGAGTCCGAGGACGAGAACGGAGCTGCGTTGGGGAACTTTCTCACAGTCGTTTAGACTCTTGATGACGAGTTCACCGATGTGTACCGGGACGTGCTCGTTGACGGTTCGTGCCTGCCGTATCAGGTTTGGGGTGAATCCGTTCCGTTCGGACTCGTAAATGATGTAGAAGGGATCAACCGGAATGCAGTGTCCACCCACCAGTCCTGGCCGGTAATCGTGAAAGTTCCACTTGGTGCGGGCGGCCTCGAGGACCTCTTTCGTATCGACACCGATGTTTTCGCACGCGACCGCGAGTTCATTTACGAGTGCGATGTTCAGATCACGCTGGATGTTTTCGATGCACTTCGTCGTTTCAGCGATCTCGATCTCCGAAGCCCGGTGGACGCCGATGTCGACGATGCTCTCATAGAGGGCTGTGATCTCGTCGAGCACCTCCTCGTTCTGTGCACTCACGACCTTGGTGATGTTGCGTACGGTATGTTCGTCGTCACCGGGAACGACTCTCTCGGGTGAGTACCCGATAAAGAATCCGTCGCCGCACTGCAGATCGGATGTCTGCTCGATCGCAGGCGCGAGAACCTCGCGGGTCGCTCCGGGATATACCGTCGATTCGAGGACGACGATCGTTCCCGGTTGAATGCTACGACCGATCGTTTCGCCTGCACTCCGAACGTACTCGAGGTCCGGATTTTTCAGATCGTCGATCGGGGTCGGGACGGTGACGAGCACGAACGAGGCCCGGCTGATGGCGTTCCGGTCGTCCGTGAACGTAATTTCCGAGTTCTCGATCGTCTCGTCTCCGAGGTCGCCCGTTGGATCGGTTCCGGAACATAGTCGGGCAATCTTCTCGGGATCGATGTCGTACCCGATGACGTCGTAGCCAGCCCGATCGAACTCGTGAGCGAGCGGGAGTCCGACGTATCCCTGACCGACAATACAAATGACCGGCCGTTGATCCGTCTCGTATCTACTATCCTGTCGGTTTGCCGTTTCTAGAATGTCTGACATATCACTCACCTCCTCTTGACCATTGATCGTTTATCAGTCCGATTTCTCCCCGTCCCATCGCAGAGTCCCGTTCACTCCGCTGTGATTCGGATGATTCCTCCCCCGACGGCTGAGCACCCGCTCCGTGGCGCTCGACGCGCTTTGCGACCTCTAGTGCGATCAGTCCGTCGTCGACCGTGACCTCCGGCAACTCGTTCGCGACGACTGCGTTGAGGAACGATTCGAGCTCGTTCCGGAGTGGTTCTTCGCTCGGAATGTGGAGGCGTTCGATGGTGCTCTCATGTCTGAAACGGACCGCCCCGTTTTGCTCGACGTACTCCGGAACGGACCGACGGTGTATCTCGATCGATTGGTTCATGTAATCGGCGACGATCAATCCCTCGTCTGCGGTGATTTCCAGAGTTCGTACTTTGCGTTGTGTCCGGTGACTGGCCGTCAGGGACGCCATTACGTCGGAATCGAACTCCAGTAGTGCCGAGGCGTGGTGGTTTTTCCGGACTCCTGTCCCTTTGATGGTCGACGGTATCTCGTCAAGCAGCGAGAGAACGACGTCGATATCGTGGATCATCAGGTCGAGTACTGCGCTATCGTCGATCTGAGTGTTCGGTGGCGGCCCGAGCCGCTGCGAAGCGAGGCTGATCACCGAAAAATTCTCTAGAAGTTCCTCAAGCGTCGTCACAACCGGGTTGAACCGTTCGATGTGACCGACCTGCAACGGGACGTCCGTCGCGATCGCCTTCTCCCGGAGTTTTTCACCGGTCTCGAGATCTCCGACGATCGGCTTCTCGACCAGCGCCGCGACGCTGGCATCTAGACAGCGCGTCAGCACGTCGTAGTGGGCCGACGTGGGAACGGCGATGGAGACGGCGTCGACGGCGGCGAGAAGCGAATCGAGCCCCATCGCCGA
Source organism: Halomontanus rarus (assembly GCF_017357405.1). GTDB lineage: Archaea > Halobacteriota > Halobacteria > Halobacteriales > Natrialbaceae > Halomontanus > Halomontanus rarus. Next base: position 653,659 of record NZ_CP071597.1, read on the forward strand.
CGTCTCGTGGTCGCGGGCCACCGCCGTCGCCCGTTCCTCGTCGAGGTCGAAAACGCCGACGAGATTCGCGCGTGGCAACGACTCGTATACGCGTGCGTGATGATGTCCCATCGATCCGACGCCGATCACGCCTACGTCGAGTCTCTTTTCAGACTGCATCGTTTTCGATCACCTCCACGATGTGGTTGAGTTCATCGTCGGACACGTTCGGATGAACCGGCAGCGACAGTACCTCGTTCGCCGCCTGCTCCGCGGCTGGTGCCTTGTGGCTTACATCCTGGTATGCCGGCTGTTTGTGAATGGGGATGGGATAGTACACGCCTGTTCCAACATCGTAATCATTGAGCCGTTCCCTGAGCGACGATCGATTCGCAGCCCGAACCGTATACTGGTGATAGACGTGTCGACGATCGGCCGGTTCGACCGGCAGTGTGAGGCTGGTATCGGCGAGGCCGTCCGTCAGCTGATCGGCGTTCGTCCTTCGTTGCTCGACGAACGTTGGGAGGCGCTTGAGCTGGGCCCGCCCGATCGCGGCCGCGACGTTCGTCAGCCGGAAGTTATGACCGACCGTCGCGTGGGTTTCGTCGTTCACTCGACCGTGATCGATGAATTGGCTGACGCGACCGGCGACGTCCTCGTGACCGGTCAGCACCATGCCGCCTTCGCCACTAGTCATGTTTTTCGTGGGATAGAACGAAAAGCACGCGACGTCGCCAAACGATCCAACCCGCTTACCGCGATACGTTGCACCGTGTGCCTGAGCACAGTCTTCGACGAGTGGGACCTCAAGCTTCGACGCGAGGCTCAGAAAAGTGTCCATCTCAGCCGGGAGTCCATACAGGTGAACGGCGAGTATCGCGTCGACGTCGTTCTCGGTTGCGACCCGGCGTGCGGCGTCCGGGTCGAGATTGTACGTGACCGGATCGATATCGGCGAACACTGGTTCTGCCCCGGCGTGTTTGATCGCGTTCGCCGTTGCGATAAACGAAAACGGCGTGGTAAGCACGTGATCACCCTTACCGATCCCGAGTGCGACGAGCGCCGAGTGAAGTGCGGTCGTTCCGTTTGATGTTGCGATACCGTACTCGGTTCCACAGTAGTCCGCGAACTCCTGTTCGAACTTCCGCACCTCCTCACCGTCGGCAATCATACCACTCTCGATGACGTCCTCAACGCATTCGATTTCCTCGGCACCGAGTTCCGGGTGCGCGATCGGTATCATACTCATACGTTGTTCCCCCTTTTCAGAGTCTCCGGCAATGGTTCGTGACGTGCTGGGACCCCGACCGCGAGCGTTCGTTCCGGCACGTCCTCAGTGACGACTGCACCGGCGGCGACGAACGATCCTCGGCCGACGGTGACTCCCGAGAGAACCGTCGCATTTGCTCCGATTGATACGTGGTCCTCAATAATCGGTCCCTTGAGATCAATGTCCTGTCGAAGTGGATACGGATCATTTGTTAGGACGGCGTAGGGACCGAGAAACACGTGGTTCTTAATCGTGGTCTCTGATGGTACGTAGACGCCAGTCTGCATACTCACGTGAGAACCGACAGTGGTGTTGCCGTCGATAGTCGTGTTCGTCCCGACGAGAACGTCGTCTCCGATCTCAGTAAACTCGCGAACGACCGCATTGTGCCCAGTCGAGAAGCCGTCACCGATAATTACGTCATCGTAGATAATCGTTCCAGGTCTAATTGTCGCGTCGGAGCCGATGACTGGTTCTTGCGTTTCTTCGTCATACGCGTATCCAATTCGCCTGCTTTCCGCTAATCGTTGTGGTAGATCCTCTGCTTTCATTGGGATATATGCCTCTCTCCCTCACGGTACTGCTAGGGTATATCAAAAGCCAAAAGATCGTTTCAACAATTAATATCGCAGGATTAGGTCCCCAGTTGCTGCATGCTCCCGCTTAGAGCGTTCGAATGGGGTATAAATTAACCATTGGTCAACTCGCCTTCTGAGGTGGAGATAACACGATGTTGTGGGCGGGAAGTCACTGTTATTCTCTTCTAAGCGGAACAAATGCTGTCCAATTCCTTCTCTAAGAGTCACACCGACGAGATCGTCGTGATAGAGAAATTAATTAACAATCATTATTTCTATTAGTTGAGTAGCAACCGTAGCACTGCCATCTGTTTTTAGCTACGTGAGACGCCCTTAATTCGGATTATAGTCAACTCACTGTTCTCGAGGACAGAGGACGTTGATGAGATACGAGAGTATTGGACCAAATTCGGCTGCGAATTGAGAAACCAAAAGAAATTCCCATCGCCCCTTTCCATTACAAATATATGATTGTAATTGCTAGTGGTGAGTGAATTCTCTGATCTATTGTTGTGTTTCTAGCTCCATTCCATTCGTAGTTGGTGGTTGCGAGGATGAACCGAAGGCAGAGCGCAAGATCAAAATTCGTGAGCACTTTGGACGGATATCACACAGTCTGTGCATCCACCGACCGTCCGTTCAACCTCTGTCTGTTGATCATCTGTCTCATCTAGAACCGATTGTTTGGACTGAGTCTGTCTAGTTAGCACCGTTTGAGAAGAGGCGGCACTGTCTAGTTGAGCCAGTTTGAGGAACGAGCAGGTCGTTGAGTGAATTGGACTAGAACGCTCGCAGACCTACTCAGCGAGTCCTACGACGCGGATTTAGAAGAATCTTGGGAGAACGAGCGGACGGCGACGCCCGTCAGGACGTTCGCCGTCCGCCTCTACGAAACCGGTTGTTCGCTTCTCGAGACAACTTCAGTATTGGCGGAATTAGGTGTTGAACGCACGCATGGGGCGGTTTGGAGCTGTGTATATCGGCTATCTGATATCGAGTGCGACCCGCCTGAGGCGTAGCCGAAGTGGGTCGCGGTTGACGAGACTGCTGTCAAAATCAACGGCGAATGGTTTTGGTTGTACGCTGCAATAGACACCGAGACGAAGCTGATTCTCGATGTCGCGTTGTTCGGTCGACATGGCACCGATCCGGCAGCTGCGTTTCTGCATCGACTCGACGAGAAATACGATCTTTCCGACACCGTATTCCTCGTGGATCAATTCGGCTATCGGACTGCCCTTGCTCGATTAGGATTGAGCGGTCGGGTCAACTACACCGAGCGAAACCTAATCGAAAAGTGGTTTCACACCCTCAAAATGCGCATCGACCGCTTCCACAACTCGTGGGTGGACAGTCGGGTGAGCGCACGCGAATGGTTTGTACAATTCATGCACTACTACAACCGCCAGAGACCGCACCAAGCACTCGACGGAAAGACGCCGATCGAGGAGGTGCAGAACTAATAGTAACAAATAAACAGAATCATAAATATAATTGTATTTTACTCAATAGTATTAGATTCGTACATTGTCTCAGTGAGTTTTCACCATGGGCCGCGTGCTCAACAGCCGTCTACAGTAATATCAATGAACAAGAAGGGGCGCTATACGAGTGGATTGGTCCAGAGTTGATGATACTTAGCTGATGGCAATAGTACTTTCATCTCAGTCAATTGTTATCAAATCTGATTACTCAATCTCTTTATCATGTTGAGTTGTGTAGGGTGTAAGTGCATTGTAGAGGCCGATGTCGTCGCTGAGTTGTATCGGTTGGATGTCGGGGGCTACTGGAACTACATACTGCTCGAGATGTGGTCTGGTACCGAGGCCCGCGGCATTGTAGCGAGCGAGACAATCTAAGTAGTCGTTTGCGACGGGATCACCTCGGTTGACGGTGTTGAAGAGATCGGCTGCGGTGACCGGTTCGAAAGTGGTGAGGACCATGTTACGGGGTTCAATCTCAAGGAACTCCGCGACGAAGCCGGCGATCCCGTGGCCCGAGCAGTACGCTGCCCAAGCACCCATGATGCCGGAACTGTCCCTGGTCGGTGGGCCATCGTGAAGAGGCAACTTCCGCTGCGTGGCCTGTTATGCCTCGAAAGACGTGACCGTGGTCGATGACGCCCGCACCGATTCCGGCCCCCATCATGAGGTGGACGATACAGTCGTGAGTCTGTCCGGCACCGTAAACCCACTCGGCGAGGGCCGCAGCTGTGCAATCATTTTCGAGTTGGACGGGGATTTCGAGACGGTTTCGATCGCGAGCCGACTCGGACATCGTGATGATATCGTCGCCAAGTGTATCGATCTCGTCGATGCCACTAGTTACATCGTCGATCAATCCCACAGAGTCAATCGAGACCGCGTCGCTATCACCGACTCCCGGTCGCGTTCGAAGTTCCTCGAGCAGGTCACGACACTGCACGGAGATCCTCGAGACCCGTCCGCTCGCAGTGGACGTCGGTGACGAATCTGTCGCCGGTCGCCGGGAACGCCCACTGTCGCGCGGAGGTTCGTACTGTCGATGACGAACCGTGGGTTGGACGGATGTCGATTCAACGTTCGGGAAGGGTGGGTATCGGTTCAGGAGGTGGCGATACGGTGAGATCAGTTGTCCTGGTTCTCGCCATCACCGTCTCCGCCGACCCCGATCATATCCACGTCGTCGGCCGGCGGTTCGTCGGGCACCGTCGGTGTCTCCTCGTCGGGATCCTCCCTTCTTTCGGTGAGGTCGGTCATCTCACTCGGCTCCGCGGTGGTCTTGGTCGTGTCGGAATCCTCGGGCGCCTGCGTCTCGGGTTCGCCGACGTCGCTGGGGGGCAACGTGTTGGTGGCCGCCATTTCGTCGTCGGTGTCTCCCGGCGTCACGTCTCCGATATCGTCGAAGTTCTCGAGGTCGCCCTCGGTTTCGGCCGCTGTGGACTCGGGAGAACGCGAGCGCCGACGCTGGCGCTGTACCAGACCGACGAGGAGCCAACTGGCACCCCACAGCATCGTGAGTGCGCCGCCGGTGCGATTCTTCCGGACGGTCCGCAGCCCCTGTGCGGTCGCGACGGTTCCGGCAACCAGTGCGAGCGTGCCGTCGTTTCCGTACGTCTCGATCCGCTCGCCGACGCTCTCCGGGAGCGTTTCCTCGATCGACTGTGCAACCGACTCGTCCTCGCGAAGCAGGTCCGTACTCATGAGCAGGAGTTACCTCGCGTACGTCTTCGCCGCTGGTAAACGTGGACCCGGCGGTTGCACGCTTTGAAGAACACTACGCGTTCGGCACAGTCCGATCCGGTCGACTCGAACCCGCTCGTCACTCCGTGAGGTCTTCCGATTCGGTGAACTCCAGGGTCGTCGCGTCGGTATCACTCGCGATCACGGTCGCGCCGAGGTCGGCCGGCTCGAGGCCGCCGAAGAGAAACCGGTCTCCCAGATCCGTGATCCGATAGGCCCTCGCGCCGGGATGGCGTTCGATCAGGCCGTGGTCGGCGAGCACGCGACACCGGTCGGCGATGTGCGCTCTCGAGTGCGAACTGTTGAGCGCCATACTCGGGGGTTTGATCCAGCCCATGTGTGCGGCGACTTCGAGGACGATCGATCGGTCGGACGGCTCCATCCACGCGACGTTTTCGTGCATTCTGTCTCTCCTCGAGTTCGTGTTCGTGTTCGCGATCCGACGGCCACCGTCGATGGCTTTCGGACGACGTTCTCCCCTCACGTTTGTCGCGACACTACTTGACGCTACGTTCTCCTGACGACTAGTGAGAAAGTGTGGTAGCACGAGACAAGGGAGAAGAGGAAGAGGGTTGGGAGACCGCGTTCGGTTCGTCGAGAGTCGACGAGCACGGCGCAAGGAGGACAGTTTCCACAGCGGTGGCCGGCCGAACGTTTTTGAGTGTTATTGGCAAACAGGAACGTATGCTTTCAGTCATCGCTCGCGGCGTCGAGATCCCGGCGCTCGGCTTCGGGACCGCTCGAATGGACGATCACGACGAACGGGTGCGGGCGATCTCGGCCGCACTCGAGGCCGGCTACCGACACCTCGATACGGCTCAAGTCTACGGCAGCGAGCCCGCGGTCGGGGAGGCGATCCGAGAGTCGGACGTCGCCCGGGAGGAACTGTTCGTCACCACGAAACTCGCCGACGGGAATCGCGCGTACGACGACGTGATCGACTCCGTCCACGAGAGCCTCGAGCATCTCGAGATGGAGACGATCGACCTCCTGTTGATCCACTCGCCGAACGACGAGGTCAGTCACGAGGAGACGCTCGACGCGATGAACGAACTCCGCGAGGACGGCCTCGTCGAACACCTCGGCGTGTCGAACTTCTCGGTCGACCAGACCCGCGAGGCCGTCGCCCACTCCGAAGCCCCTATCGTCACGAATCAGGTCGAGTACCACGTCCACCACCGCCAGGACGACCTGCTCGAGTACTGCATCGACGAAGGGATGATGCTCACTGCGTACAGCCCGCTCGGCGTCGGTGATGCACTCGACGCGGACGTCCTTCACGAGATCGGTGACCGCCACGGAAAGACGCCCGCACAGGTCGCGATCCGCTGGCTGCTCCAGCAACCGCAGGTGTCGACGATTCCGATGTCGTCCTCGCCCGAGCACGTCCGGGAGAACTTCGACGTCTTCGACTTCGAACTGACCGGCGAGGAAATGCGCGACGTGTTCCGGGACACCGGCGGACTCCCGGACGACCTCGCACGCAAATTGGACCTGTAGTCAGGAGCTAGTTCCAGCTGCGGTCTGGGAGACAGGGCCGTCGCCGGATGCGCCGACGGACTCGTCCTCGAGTCGTATCGGATCCTTCAAGTCTGAGAGGCCCTCGAGCGACGAGAGCGATCCTAACCGCGAAGAGCTCTCACTGCTCTCGTCTCGGCGGAGGTATTCCGACATCGTGTAATAAATTTGATTTGACCACCGATATCGATTTACCGGATGGTATGCATACGATACAGTATCCGTGTGTGAACATCCCACGAATTGCTCGAACGGCGACTCCTGTCGGCTCGTTCTCAGAAACCGGCAGACGAGGATGGAGCGGTTCGAGTACTATTGTAAGGCCCACCTCGTGGCTCGTGTGTGCGATCTCGAGGAGGACGACAGATTGGACGTGGTCGACGCGACGCTTCTTAGCGAGTGACGCGCCGGAGCTGGGAAGTCCATCCCGAATTCCGCTCTCGACGAACGTCCGGTGGTCGCACGAGCCGGCCTCGAGACTAGGACCGCGTGCTAGCGGAACATCGAACGGGACTGCGCGGATTCTTCCTGTTGTTGCTGGAGGATCTGCTGTTTCTGTCGTCGTATCCGTTCGGCCTGTTCGTCCAAAGCCGCCGTCTCGATATCGAACTCGACGAGCGGCTCGAGAGCAGTTTCGATGACGGCCTTCGCAGCGCCCGGATCCGGAAACTTCGGACTCGTCTGCACGAGGAGCAGCGTCGCCGGGACGTCGGCCTGATAGCACGCGTTCAGAAGGGCACCGGTGACGTCGCCGACCGCCCCGGGCTCCTCCGCGATCGGGATCTCGTTCTCCTCGAGTTCCGTTCGAAGGGCTTCGGTCGTGCCGACGCCAGTGACGTTTCCCCGTTCCTCGTCGGATGTTGCGGGGGCGCCCGCGAGGAAGATAACTCGTCGAAACTCCTCGGCTAGCTCTTCGAGGACGCAGTCGCTCAGCGCCCGGAACGCTTCCGACGGGATCGGGACGTCGCTCCGGAGCGTCATCACGTCGGGGTCGGAACCCGCGTACACCCGAACCGTGTCCTGGACGAGGCCGTCGGAGAACGACGCGACCGGCGGGAACTCCTCGGAGCGGATGGTGCCGTACCGCTCGAGGTCGAGACGAGTCGAGATGTGGTCCGCGGCGATGGAGGCGACAAGCCCCGTTCCCGGCAGCCCCTCGATGAGCGTCGGTGCCGTCGTTTCGAGGTCGGTTTCGCGGACGAAGGTCGCGTCGGACGTATTCTCTGCCATCGACGCTCCTACATCGCCCTCATTAACAGGTTTAGGGGGGAGACGTCGATCCGCGCGGACGGTGACAACCGCGTGGAAAAATGGCTACAAACAAGTATCCGCGAACGGACGCGAGCCGATCAGGAGGTTGTGGCGTCGATATTCCAGCCGGGGTCGTGACCAGTTCGTTCGATGTGGTCAGATCGACATGCCGGGCAGTAGTCGGGTGTTGCAGTGACGTTCCGGGGGACGTAGACCGCGCCGCGACACTCCACGCACGCATCGGAGACGATGGTCGCGCAGTTAGCACAGAGGTTGAAGTCGTCGACCGTGAGTTCGCGCAGCGGTTCGAGTTGTTTGTCCAAGGTGTACTCGTCGATGACCGCCTGACAGTTCTGGCACGGTTTCATAGCGATACACTTCGTGCCATGTGATACCAACACAAAGTCTTGACGTTCGCGGTGAAAATCCGTCGTCGTTTCATCTGTCGTCTCGGATGGGATTTCGGTCGAAAACGGTCTCGAGAGGCGTTTCAGTCCTCGTTGGCGTCGAGGGCCTGCTGGGCGACTCGCTCGCTGGCCTGTTCGATGAACTCTTCCGGGAGCTTATCGATCTCGCCGGCCTGAACCCGCCAGAGGTTGGCGTACAGGCCGTTCGCCGTGAGGAGTTCGTCGTGAGTTCCGCGCTCGACGATTTCGCCCTGCTCGACGACGAGAATCGTGTCGGCGTCCCGGACCGTCGAAAGCCGGTGAGCGATGATGAACGTCGTTCGATCGGCCGCGAGCTGGTCGATCGATCGCTGGATGAGCATCTCCGTCTCCGTGTCCACGGCGGAGGTCGCCTCGTCGAAGATCATGATCGACGGCCGCTGGAGGATCGTCCGGGCGACGGCGATGCGCTGGCGCTGCCCGCCCGAGAGTTTCACGCCGCGTTCGCCGATGTCCTGATCGTATCCGTCCGGAAGGTTCGTGATGAAGTCGTGAGCCTCGGCCATCTTTGCGGCCTCGACGACGTCCTCCCGGCCGGCCTCGAACTGGCCGTACTTGATGTTCTCCTCGACCGTGCCGTCGAACAGGAAGTTGTCCTGACCGACGTACCCCATCGAACCCCGCAGGCTGGCGAGGGTCACGTCGCGGACGTCGTGGCCGTCGATCCTGATGGCTCCGTCGTTGACGTCGTAGAGACGCAGGAGTAGCTTGACGATCGTCGTCTTGCCGGCACCCGTCGGGCCGACGAGGCCGACCGTCTCGCCCGGTTCGACGTCGACGTCGATATCCTCCAGTACGGTCTCGTCCTCGTCGTAGGCGAAGGTGACGTCGTCGAACTCGACGCGACCGCGGACGTTCTCGAGGTCGACGGCGTCGGGCGCATCCTGAATGCGGACGGGCAAGTTCATCAGCCCGAGGATCCGCTTCGTCGAAGCCTTGGCGTCCTCGTAGCGCTCGACGATGTTCCCCATCTGTGCGAGCGGGTTGACCAGCCGCTGGGTCAACAGGAGAAACGTGACGAGCGTCCCGACGGTGAGTTCGCCCGACAACGGCCCCGGCGGTCCCTGGAGGATCCAGACGCCGCCGACGATGAACGTGGCGATGAAAGCCAGGGAGGTCAGGACCCGCAGTCCGGGCCGGTAGACGAAGCCGAGGCGCAGCGCGAGCCAATCGAGTCGGAAGTACCGGTAGGAGTGGTCCTCGACGCGGTCGTCTTCGTAGCCCTCCGTGTTGGAGGCCTTGATGACCTGAATGCCGTTGAGATTGTTCTCGAGGCGGCTGTTGAGGTCGCCGACCGACTCGCGGATGTCCGTGTACCGCTCCTCTGCGAGGCGCATGTACCAGTAGGTGAACACTGCCGACAGCGGGACGACCATGAGGGTGACGAGGGCGAGTTGCGGGTTGAGCCACGCCAGAATGACCGCGGTCCCGAGCATGAGGACGATGAGTTGGATCGCCTCGCCCATCATCGAGTCGAGGAACTGTTCCAGCCGGTTGGTATCGTTCGAGAGGATAGAGATGAGTTCACCCGTCTGGACTTCGTTGAAGAAGTCCATGTCGAGCCGTTGCATCTGCTGATAGGTCGCGGTCCGGGCCTCGTGTTTCACGCGGTGCGAGAAGAGGTTGAGCGAGGTCGCCCGGGCGAAGATGAGAAGTGCCTGACCGACCATCGCGACGCCCATCGCGCCGATAGCGAACCAGAACTGCCCCATCGTGGTGTCGGGGAGGTACGCCGGCGGGATGAACGGCAACGTGAACTCCGCGGAGTCGTGGAAGATCGCGTCGATCGCTACCCCAAGGATGACCGGTGGGACCAAGGAGAGGAAGCGTGAGCCGATGCTCGCCAGCACACCGACGACGAACCAGCGCCGGTTCCCCTCGCCGAATCGCATGAACAGCTGCCACAGCGGGTGATCTATTTCTTCTCGGTGTTTCTGAATGTACTCTGAATCGATTGGGGGTTCCGTGCTCATCGTGGTGGTGTCTCTGGACTGCTTAGCTATACCACGTCAAAAAGCGCCTGATAACCCGTCTTCTTTTCCGGTAGTGAGTTAGTTCGTTTCTCCGGTGACACTTCAGTCCAACACAACATTACCGCAAGCGCTGACTCCGAATTTATGGCGCTGGATCGGGTATCTACCCCAATGGACGTTCGGACGGTTCCAGTTCCGGCCGCCGTAGATCGACGGGCGAGCGATGGTCCCCCGATCAGTCTCGAAGAGACGGGTGCGCGAGAATGATCGACGTTGAGAACGTCACGGTGACCTTCGACGACGTCACCGCGGTACGGGATGTCGATCTTCGGGTGGATACCGGCGAGTTCGTCACCGTCATCGGTCCGTCGGGGTGTGGGAAGACGACGCTCTTGCGGACGATCGGCGGACTTCAGGATCCGACGAACGGTCGAGTACTGATCGCCGGCCGCGATCCCGTCGCCTCCCAGTCCGACGCGAACCTCGGATTCGTCTTCCAGCAGCACACGCTCTTTCCGTGGAAGACCGCCCTGCAAAACGTAACCTTCCTCCGGAAGATGGCGGGCAAGTCCCCACGGCCGGGTCGCGCCCGCGAGTTACTCGAGGCCGTCGGTCTCGAGGGATCCGAACACCTGTATCCGTCGGAGCTCTCCGGCGGGATGAAACAGCGCGTCGCGATCGTCCGCGCACTGCACCTCGACGCGGACGTCCTGTTGATGGACGAACCGTTCGGCGAACTCGACGAGATCACGAGGGATCGGTTGAGCGTCGAACTGCGGGAGATCTGGCGTCAGGAACGAAAGACGATCCTGTTCGTCACACACAGCGTCCCAGAGGCGGTTTTGCTCGCGGATCGGTGTTTGCTCTTCGACGGCCCGCCGGGCCGACTCGTGGCGTCCTTCGATATCGATCTTCCGCGGCCGCGTGACGAGCGCGTGTTCGAATCGCCGGCGTTCCAGCGTCAGGTTGCGGCGGTTCGCTCCGCACTGTACGGGACGCGAACCGAACCGGCTAGTCGAACCGATTGAGATGGTCGGACCACGAGACGACGACTCCGTCGAGTGGTCGGCGACTCGAATCGAGGACGTCCTCCCGCCGATCGTGGCGGTCGTCGTTCTCGTCGGTGGCTGGGCGCTATTCACGGCGTTCGCGTCGGTCCCGTCGTTTCTCCTTCCTTCGCCTATCGCTGTCGCGGGGCGACTGGCCGGAAACCCGGAGCTGTACGCGACCAACGCCCTGGCGACGCTCGAGCGGGTGGTTTACGGCGGCGCAATCGGGATCGTCGGGGGATTTGCCCTCGCGGTGGCCGTGACGTTCGTCCGGCCCTTGCGGTACGCCGTATTGCCGTACATCGTCACGGTTCGCGTCCTGCCGAAGATCGCCATCGCGCCGGCGTTATTGATCTACTTCGGCACCGGACGAACGACGTCGCTGATATTCGTCGCCGCTATCGCGTTCTTTCCGACGGCTTTGAGCACGATCGCGGGGCTCGAACGGGTGGATCGAAGATACGCGGATCTGCTTCGGTCGGTCGACGCGAATCCGATTCGGACGTTCTACGCCGTCGAGCTCAGATTCGCGCTGCCGGACATCGTCTCCGGGCTCAAGCAATCGGTCACGCTCGCGGTCGTCGGGGCGGTCGTCGCCGAGTGGGTCGTCGTCGACGACGGCCTCGGGGCCCTCGTGCTCGTCGCCTCGGAGAACCTTCTCACCGACGTGATGCTCGCCGCGCTCGTGATTCTCCTCGTCGAGGGACTCGCCCTCTACGGGCTCGTGGTGCTCCTCGAGCGTCGATTGCTGTGGTACGCGTCCGCGGAATCCGACTGATCGACGTTGACATCCTCCCCGCCCTGAAGGGCGGGGCTTTCTCCTCGCACTTCCGTAACGAGGCGTCACACTATCAGCGATCGTCTGCGGCTAGAATCGGCTCGCTCGTCGAGTGTGCATGCGCCAGAGCCATCGTCCGACGCGAGGAAGCTGGTAGAAGCCGATACCGACGGCCGCCAGCACGACGAGCGCCGCGTACATCTCGGCCGTCTCGAGTCGAAAACCCGTGTCGTAAATGCGATAGCCGATGCCGGCTCTGAGCGTGACGAACTCGGCGACGACGGTGCCGATCACGGCCAGCGTCGACGCGATCTGGAGACTCACGAAGACGCTCGAGGCGGCTGCAGGAAGTCGGACGTGGACGAACAGCTGCCGATCGGAGGCGTCGACCGAGCGGCCGAGGTCGAGGTACTCCTGGGGGACGGATCGGAGTCCGCTGAGGGTTCCGATCGCGATCGGAAACTGCGTCAACGTGGCGACGACGACCGCTCGGGGGACGATACCCCTGCCGAGCCAGAGGAACACCAGCGGCGCGATCGCAATTATCGGAGCGATACGCAATCCGACGACGTACGGGAGGGTGACGGCACGGAAAACGCGCCAGCGAATCATTCCGAAGGCGAGGACGAAACCGACGGTTCCGCCCAGCACAAGACCGAGCGCCGCCGTCGCAGCCGTCACGCCCGCGTCGGCGAGCAGCGACCGTCCCGACGCTCCCAGCGCCCCGGCGACCTCGAGCGGTCCCGGAAGAACGATCGACGGCACGTCGTTGGTCGTCACGTACCAGTGCCAGACGAAGACGAGGCCGACGCCGACGAGGACGGGTGCCGTTCGCTCGAACGCTCTCGTAGTTCCTCTCTCGGCAGTCATCGTCGATCGTCGTCGATCATTCGTCGGTTACGTCGGTGAAGTCGCCGATGTACTCGTAGTCGGTGTCCAGATACTCGTTGGTCCAGACGTCGTCCGAGTCGACCTCGTTTTCGAGGAAGCCGTACTCCAGCAGGGTGTTCGCGGTTTCCGCCCAGACGTCGCCGTCGTTCCAGCCCCAACCGTTCTCTTCGACGGCGTCGGAGACGAGGTACTCCGTTCGGAGGATGTCCCACGTGTCCCGCTGATTCTCTCGTGCTTCTTCGAGTTCGGGTGTCGCTTCGACGAGAACGTCGATCGCTTCATCGACGTTGTTGGACCCCCACGCCGCTCCGCGAGCGGTTCCTCGCAGAAACGCCCGGGCGGCGTCGGGGTTCGAGTCGAGAAACGACTGACTCGTCGCGATGACGTGGCCGTAGGCGGGGACGTCCTCTCCGACCGAGAGGTCGTCGATCGTCGCATCCTGACGGCTGGCGTCCACGACGTCCCCGAAGACGCCGGCTGCGACGTCGATCTCTCCCGTGAGGAGCTGCTGGACCGTATCGTGGCCCGCGTCCGCGATCTCGACGTCGTCGGAGAGGTCGTGGTACTCGAGGTACGCCTCCGTCATGAGCCGAACCATTCCGGGGCCGCTGCCGATGGTCTCGCCCGCGAGCTGCTCCGGATCCGTGAGTTCGTCCCCGAACCGCTCCCGATCGGTGAACACCACCACGGGGCTGCGCTGCATGATGACGCCGATACAGACGGGAGAGAGACCTTCGCTGTTGACGTTCAGCACCTGATCGCTACTGGTCACCGCGAACTCCGCGTTCTCCAATCCGGCCTGCGTCGCCGAAAAGTCGGATCCCTGTCCGCTCTCGATTCCCGCGAGCTCGAGGCCCTGATCCTCGTAGAACCCCCGCTCGAGAGCCACGTAGTAGGGGACGTGAAGCCCGTTGGGTTGCCAGTTGAGCAGGAGTTCGGCGCCGTCCACGTCGGGCTCGAGTGATTGACTCGCCCCTGGGCCTGTGTTCGCGTTCGTGTTCGTGAAACAGCCGGCGGTGAGACCGGCGAGCGCACCGCTCGATACCGCGAGGTACGTTCTTCGGGTGCACGCCATACTCGCGGTTCCACGCTGGCGGACAAAAAGGGATTTCACGAAAGTATCGATTGTGCGTACAGAACGTCTCGCTACCGACGAGTTCGAGTCCGTCTTCTTCGGCTTTCCCGCCATCCGCTCTCGAGGTCGTCCCGACGCCCTGATGGGAAGTTTTGTGCCCGTATTCTTCGATCACACGACCGCAGGACTCCCTGTAGTACCGACTTACCACCGTCTATTTGACGACGTGAGTCGAAAACCATCGTCACTCTTATTCTGTGTCGTACCGGTACGATCGACGGTGTATAATTTCGGCCTCTATCACTGGCGAAAGTGGCTCCGCCTGATCCTTCGGGGGGCCGTCGTATCTGCCGTTGCGGCGATCGTGTGGAGGGAGACCACGAATCGCGCGATCCGCGTGCTCGCGACGGTAACGGGTGCGATCGGCATCGCGTACGCGTCCGATATCGCATCGAAGATGTTGCGACCGCCGCCGTGGCAAGCGGACGGCGAGCGAGTCGAAACCCTCGCCGAGCACGTTTCGTTCGATCCGGACGCTCGAGTGTTGGACGTCGGGTGCGGGACGGGCCGATCACTCGTCGGACTCGCCCCGCACATCCCGCCGTCGTGCTCGATAACGGGGCTCGATTCCTTCGAGACGGGTATCATCCTCGGAAATACGCCGACTAGAGCGCTATCGAACGTTCGCAAGGCGGGACTCGAGGCCTCGATCGTCGTCGGCGACGCCACGGAACTACCGTTTTCCGACGACTCACACGACGTCGTGATCGTCTCGCAGGTCCTCCACGACCTTCCGGCCCGGGACGCCGAGTACATCCTCGCGGAGATCTCCCGTATCTGCACGTCCGACGGGACGCTCGGTCTGATCGAGCTCCCGCTCGTCGACGACGAAACGGAAGTGAACGCGGAGTACTGGCTCGAGGTGGTAGAGGACGCCGGGTTCTCCGTCGAGTCCGTCGAGTACTATCCGTGGATCGAGAATAAACGGTACGCCGTCCTGACTGCGACGCCCACGTAGGGGTGACTCGCTCTCGTCGTCTTTCAAAACGAGAAGACCACGGTCGCCGTCGGGGTCGATCGATACGAACCTCGAGAGGCCCGCTGACGGTCGCGGCCGACGGGTCAGCGACCTGTCGATCGACCGGTGCGTCGCGACGACCCCGTCACTCTTCCAGTGCGAACGTGACGACGGTATCTTCCGCAGCGGCAGCCACGTACTGTTTCCCTTCTGCGGGATCGTCCCACACGACCGGCGAGGCCTGGTGTCCGATGCCGGTCTCTTCGCTCCAGAGGATTTCTCCGTTTTCCGCGTCGAGTGCTCGAAGGACCTCGTTCGTGCCGCCGCCGAAGACGAGGCCTCCCCCGGTCGGGGTGTTGCCGCCGGCCTGCGGCGTCGTCACGTCCTCCTCGAATTCGTACGGTTGCGTCCACTCGACCTGCCCGCTCGCCGGGTTGATCGCGGAGACGCGCGCTTCCTTGTCCGGATGCTCCATCGTCTCTTTGCCGCCTCCCAGATCGTTGTGCTCCTCGTAATCCTCGGCGAACTCCCAGTCGGGTTCGTACCAGGTGTACCGCCAATCGTCGTGCGCGCAGATGTAGACGAGTCCCGTTTGCGGACTGTAGCCGTCCGGGTTCCAGTCCGTCGATCCGAATCCGGTGGGCGATTTCGTCACCTTCTGGTCTTCGCCGGCCGGCGGAATCCCCATGAACGGCAATTCGCCGCCCTGATTGGCGTACGGTTCGGACCGACCGAGCACCTCGCCGGTTTCCGCGTCGAGGATGCGGATCCAGCCGGTTTTGTCCTCGTACTCGAGGACGCGGCGCTCCTCGCCGTCGACCTCCATGTCGAACAAGCGGACGAAGTAGCCGTCGTAGTCCCACCAGTCGTGGGCGAGGAGCTGCGTCGCCCACTCGATCTCGCCGCTTTCCGTGTCGATCGCGATGACCGAATCCGAGTGTTCGTTCGGCCCCGGTCGGACCATGGCCTGAATCTGCGGCGCGGGGTTCCCCGTCGGGAAGTACGCCAGTCCAGTTTCGGGATCGACCGAGGGCGTCATCCACATGTTACAATCCCCGTACTGGTACGTGTCGTCCACCCACCGGTCTCTATCGAGGGTATCCTGGTCCCAGAGGATGTCGCCGCTCTCCGCGTCGAGCGCGAGGACGGCACCCCAGCCGCCACCGCCGCCCGACTGACCGAGGAGGACCTTGCCGTCGAAGACCAACGGGGCGCCGGTGCTTCCGAGACGGCGCGGTTCCATCTCTTCGCGCTGGGTTTCCGACAGGGCGTGCGTCCGCCACTGCGGTTCCCCGGTGTATCGATCGATGGCGACGATGCGCACGTCGGCCGCCTTCAGGTAGACTTTGTCGCCGTACACGGCCACACCGCGCTGTGCCGTTCCGCCGCGGTTTAGCCCGCCGCCGTACTCGGGTTCGTACGCGTAACTCCAGTAGTGTTCTCCGTTTCGAGCGTTCACCGCGTGGACTTCCTGCAGCGCGGTCGAATAGTACATCACCGGCGGATCGTCACCGCCGCTCGGGACGACGATGGGGTTCGCCTGCGTCGGAAGGTGATCTCGGACGTGTTCGTCTCTATCCTGAATCGTGTACTCGAGACTGAGCCCGTCGACGTTCTCTCGCGTGATACGGTCTGCGGGCGAATAGCCGATCCCCTCGAGCCCCTTGTTGTAGTGGAGCCAGGACTCGGCAGTGGTGGCATCGTCCCGTAGCTGTTCGTCGGTTACGTCGGAGCCGGGTGCCTCCTCCGTCTGTTGCAGTTGCTCTTGCGTATCGAGGCTGTCCAGATCGAGGTTTCGCGCTTGGATATTGAGATCGCTCATTGGTGGAATTAGGACGTGATCGTTTTGAGGTCGGTTCGCCGCGGGGCGCGCATCTTTTCGGTGATCCAGTAGACGTCGTTGGCGAGGTGGGCCTGTTCGATCGCCTGTACCGCGAACGCCGTCGAGAACAGTGCGCCGAGTTCCTGATTGGAGAAGCGCCCGGATTCGTCGGCGATCGCCGCCGCACCTTCGGTCATCAACTGGAAGCCGGCGGCCATGGCCTGAACGTGCCAATCCGCGGCCTCGAGAATCTCGCCGGTGAGGAGGACCCGCTTCTTCCAGATATGCTCGTCGAGGTTCTCCATCCAGAGCAAGACCCCGCCGCTGGCGGCTTTCGTCATCGGCGGGACGTGCCGACTGAATTCGAACCGTTCCCGGGGAATCTCGTCGGTCGCGACCCAGTGATAGGTGGCCAACTCCCTGGCGTTCGCGACGACGGTCGCGAGCATATCGACGCCCTCCTGACCGGTGAACCCGACCGCCTCGAGCGGCGCCGCGAGCGCCTCGGAACTGGCGAACGCTTCGACGCTCGACTCGAGGTTCTGCGGGCCGAACGCGGGCAGGTTCTGTGTCGTACTTTCGAAGAATCCGGCGGAGCCCAGGTGGTCGTAAACCGGCCGTCCGGCGCTCGCCAGGGTCGCGAACTCTTCGCGACGTCCCTCTTCGGGCAGCCCGAGTTCGGCCGCCGCCGGGAGCGCGTTCACCGCTTCGACGAACGTTTCCTGCTGGGTCGCGAGAGCCTCCGCCTCGAGCGTCCCGGTGAGGTCGGCTCGAATCGACTCTCCGATCGTCGAGAGTCCCGTCGCCGACTCGGTCGCCATCTGCTCTCGTACTTCGCCGAGCGTGAGACCACCAGCGGTGAGGACCCCACCGAGGCCGAGTGCCTTGAGGAAATCCCGACGCTCTTCATCGGTTACGTGTTGCGTATTGTTCTCGTGCCTCATAGTATGATCTGACTACTCACAGTGCCATATAACTGGGTATAAATAATCATAATATTAATTCCTAGGAGTTAGTGTACGAACCGAGACTGTCCAGTGAGAACGGTGATCGGGACGCGTTTCGAGACGCGTCTCGCCCGGTTTCACCGCGATTCAGTGGAGCACGATTTCGCCTTCCGCGTCCAGCTGGGCCTGATCGCGATATCCGACGACACCCGACTCGGCGACGAATTTCAGCGAACCGCTGTCACCGTCTTTGACGAAGTCGGTTCGAGCGGTCGCCCACCCGTCCTCGTTGAAGACGACGAGATAGTGTCCCGGATGACGTCGCTGACGGCCCGTCTCGACCGAGAACTCGATCTCGTATATCTCGCCTTCCACAAGATTCAGGGTCGGATTGGTATCCCCCTCGATCTCCGACGGGGATTCCGCCTCCCACTGCTCTTCGGTGAGCGTAAACTCGAGGGTCGCGACCGGATCGCCGTCCGGTTCTTCCGACGGCTCGTCGAACTGTCTGGGTTCTTCCTCCTCGTCCGACTCTTCTTGCTCGTCTTGCGCTTCGCCGAGGTTGATATCACCGCGCATCGACTCGGAATGGGGTTGACAGTAATAGGCAGTCATCTGTTCGGTGGCCGCAAATTCCACCGTCTGCGTCCCATCCGTTATAATCTCGCTCTGAACGTCGGATCCTTCGATCGCGAAATTGTGGGCCTGGCCGTCCAGATTTTCCCACTCCACCGTGTACTCTTCGCCGGCCTCCAAATTCAGCGTGGGGTTCGTTTCCCCTTCGATATAGTCCGGAGCGACTCCCACCCAACCCGCGGTCTCGCCTCCGAGTTGGATCGTCGTCCCGCTCTCCTGTGCCGACCCGACGCCGGTTATTCCGCCAATTCCGAGGACCGCCAGTCCCTTCATGAGTGCCCGTCGCGATCGTCTCCTTGGCATAGTTTGACAAACGATTCCAACGCACATAATGGTTTTTTGGTGTCCCTTACAAGGTTTGTATTCCCGGACTTACTGTCGTACCGGAAGGAACGATCTCCGTCCGTTCGCCATCGAGCGATACCGTCGGTTGGGCGGACGGTGATGGACCAACGATCCCTCGAGCAGTCTGCGGTTCGTGTCGACGACATCGCGACGTGTCGCTTCGCCCGGTCACGGCCGATCAGCGAGCCTCCGAACGCCTTCGAACACGCAGCCCGCACCGCTCGGCGAAGTACGGACCAACGGTAACAGCGTCGCCGACGCCTCTGGGCGGCAGTGCGTTCGCCTCAGTCGGTGCTGGCGGCAACCGATTCCGCGGCCGCCGGCCACGATTGCGTCGCGTAGGGGGCGAGCGCGCCGTAGAGACCGATCTCGTCGCCGAGCCGCGTCGGCTGGATGTCGGGGAGCGCTGGGAGCGCGTACTGCTCGAGGTGGGGTTCTGTGCGCTCGAGGATCGTCTCGAAGTTCGCGGCGCCGACGCCGCCGCCGACGGTGAGCAGATCCGGATTGTAGGCGTTGACGAGCGCGCCGAGTCCGGCGGCGTTGTAGCGGGCGATCCGATCGAGGTAGTCGTCCGCGACGGGATCTCCCCGTTCGGCGGCCTCGAAGACGTCTCGAGCGGTGAGTTCCTCGCGGTTCAGGGTCGTGTCCCGGGGGTCGGTCTCGAGAAGGTCTCGCACGAAGCCGGCGATCCCGCGACCCGAACAGTACGCTTCCCACGCGCCGGGGACGCCGGAGCTGGCCCTGTCCGAGGGGCCGATCGGGAAGAGGCCGACCTCGGCCGCGTGGCCGTCTGCGCCGCGCACGACGCGGCCGCGGTCGACGATACCGGCGCCGATGCCGGTGCCCATCGTCAGATGGACGACGCAATCGTGGTTCTGGCCGGCGCCGTAGACCCACTCGGCGAGGGCCGCGGCGGTGCAATCGTTCTCGAGTCGGACGGGAAGTTCGAAGTCGGTCTCGATCGTCGGGCCGAGCGGGATGTCGCGGACGACGTCGTCGTCGGCCGTGTCGATCTCCTCGACGACGCCGGTGGCGCCGTCGGTCAGGCCCGCACAGGCGATCGAGACCGCGTCGATATCCGTCCGTGCGTCCGACCGCAGTTCCTCGAGACGACGACAGACCTGCGCCTCGAGATCGTCAATCCGGGTCGGTTCGACGTGGACATCCGTCGCGAAGGTGTCGTCGGGGGTTCCGACCGCAGAACGGAGATTCGTGCTGCCGATGCCGAAGAGGGCGATCGTCTGGTCGACGGGCATTCGTCCGTTCTGTCGGTACGAACCCGCATCAAGCTATGGGCCCGTCTCAACGGGTGTCGTAGTGTCTTCGTGCCCGGCCAGCCGCTCGGAACGGACCACCGTCAACGTCAGTACGTCCGCGGCGGTCGCTCGAGGATCTCGAAGATTTCCCGCGCACGGTACTCGCGGTTGCGTTCTTTCCCGGTCGTTTCCTCGAGGAGTCCCGCCGCCTCGAGTCGATCGATGGCTCGGTAGGCGGTCGGTCCGGTGACCTCGAGCAATTCCTCGACGACCGCCGCAGTGAGATAGGGCTGTTCGAAGAGGGTGCACGCGAGTCGCGCGTATGCGGCGGTGCCGTGACCGTATTCGGCTTCGTATTCCCGCTGCAGTTCGTACAACTCCCGCGATCGCAGTAGCGTCTCCTCGGCCTGGTGGCGAATCCCGGCCACGAAGAAATCGATCCAGGCGTCCCACTCGCCGTACTTACGGACGGCATCCATGCGGTCGACGTAGGTTTCCTTGTATCGATTGAAGTACTTGCTGAGAGAGAGCGTCGGCTGCTCGAGGTATCCCTGATCGTATAATTGGAGCGTGACGAGGAGTCGTCCGAGACGGCCGTTGCCGTCACCGTACGGATGAATCGTCTCGAACTGGTAGTGGGTGAGCGCGATATCGACGAGCGGATGGTGGCTCCCGCCTGTTTGGATGTACGTCAGTAGCGCGTCCATCAACCCGTCGACGTCACCGGGGACGGGAGGCACGAACTCGCCCAGGTGGTTCGGAACCGTCTTGAACGAGCCGATCGTGTCCGTTTCTCGACGCTCATCCGGAACGCCGCTGAGGAGCGTCTCGTGAAGGGTGTGGAGGAGTTCGATCGAAATTCCGTCGCCAGCGTCGAGCGCATCGATTCCGTCCTCGAGCGCCCGTTCGTAGTTGAGGACCTCTTTGACGTCTTTCGTCTCGTCCGTCGCTGTTGCTGGCTCGCCGGCGGACGTGGCCGTGTCGAGCGCTCTGGTTTCGAAACTGTAGAGGGCGTCGAAATCGATATTCGCCCCTTCGATCTCGGACGACTCCATCGCCTCTTTGCGGAGCAGTGACGTGTAGAGAACGGGGGCGAAATCGGTCGTCAGGTTGAATCCACTGAGCTTGCCGAGCCAGAACGTCGCCTCTGCGACCGTCTCGTAGAACTCCTCCTCGAGTCCCAGTTCGGCATCCGGCGGAAGCGGATCCGGACTGTAGTATGGACGTTGTCCGTACGGGACAAGCCGCCCGGGTGCATCGTTAGGTAGCTCTCGGAGCACCATCTGTAACTACGGGTGCATTGTACCCAGTAGTAATTAAATATAACTCACTACATCTTACTACTGGGTGTATTTTGAGGAGCTATATTCACTCGAGTCGGTCGCCTGTTACTACTGTTCGAACGGCTCTGTTTAAACCCTTGAGGAGTTACACGTTTGGACAGTAGTGTAACCGAATGCAGATTCTCCCGAAGTCACGGTTGCTACGGTTTATCGAGGAAGCATTTCAGCTAGCGCAACGTGCTGTGGCTCGATACTCATCGAAGTTCTCAAAACAACGCTACATGCTTCATCAGCACATAGTTCTCCTGTGTCTCAAAGTTCGGAAGAACACGACCTATCGAACACTCTTCGATGGACTCATTGAAATGCCCCGAATTCGGAACGCAATCAATCTCACTAAACTTCCTGCCCCGTCAACGCTGTGCAAAGCGTTCGATAGACACGATATGGCCGTCTGGCGAGTCCTTCTCAACCTCTCTGTTTCACTGCTGCTGACAAACGGTGTTACGGGGATCGACGCCTCGGGTTTCGACCGAATTCACGCCTCGAAGCACTATACGAAACGGGCGAAGTTGACGATTCAGCAGTTGAAAGTCACGCTCTTAGTCGATACGAGAGTTAACGCGATCTTCGAGCTCCATGTCACAACGACCCGCAAGCACGATACATAGATCGCACTATCACTCATCAACCGCAACACGGCTGAGCACGATACATAGATCGCACTATCACTCATCAACCGCAACACGGCTGAAGTTGATGTTCTTTTTGGAGACAAGGGATACGACGATCAGCAGATTCGAGCAATGTCCCGTGAGTACGGGATTTGTCCGCTCATCAAGCACCGTGAGTTTTCATCACTTCAGAAAGTGTGGAACGCTCAGTTGGATTCCGAACTTTATGACCAACGGAGCCAGAGCGAAACGGTGAACTCTCGACTCAAGCGAAAATACGGTGCGTTCGTCCGTTCACGACGCTGGTGGAAGCAGTTTCGTGAACTCGCCTTTGCGTGTATCGTCCGTAATCTCGACCAAGCCATCTAACGATCAGTACAGAGAACGTATTTATCGGTCTGTCTCTTTCCAGTCGTCCGGGTCCCCTTCACGGAATTCACCCTTGGCATGGCGCTCGTGGGGCCAGAAGGTGACGCCCAGCAGTACGACGTAGAACACACCCACAACGGCAATCACAGCAATCCCGGGGATACGGTCGATTCCGGCGGTTGTCAACCAGTCTTGGCGCGGCGCGAACGCTGTAATCCTGAAGACCCATGCGACCAATAGGACACTGAGCAGAGCAAGGTACACACGCTGGAGCCGGTTTGCGAGTGCTTCGTGTAACGAGACTTTCAGCGTCGGCCTGCGATAGTCCCTGCTCAGTTCCGCTCGCCAGTCGTGACTTTCAGTGCCTTGGGACGGATCGAGGGCGTTTGCGAGCAGGTTCTCTTGGATGACTCGAGTACGAGAGCGAAAGACATCGTAGTCCCGGTACCGTCGTGCTTCGATACCCAGAAAGATGGTGACGACAATGATCCCGATCAGCAAGATATAGTGTGGGTTATCGGTACTCGAAAACGACCACGTCAAGATTGCTGCCATCAGCGTCACCGCCCACTTCGTCGTCTCGTCGAGGCGCTGCCGCCACGTCCCCACTCGGTCTATCTCTCCGCGATAGGCGTGGGCCATCACCGAACCGAGTCCCGTACTGTCGTCAACCATTTCGCGGCCGATCTCTCGTTGGTCTGGTGCTGTTGGGTCAAACTCGTCGTTACTCGAATCAGTCATAGAGGAGAGACATCTCCTCGCTCCATAAGCAGTTATGGTGGTGTCATAATCTGAGTGTCATGTGCTGGAGAACATCGAGCAGTACGCACGTGTAGTGTATAGTAGGTTCACAGGAAGGTATGTCTAAAGAAAAAGATTTCAACAGAGCCGTTCGAACGAACACCACCGCTCGAGAGCCCGGTCACTGAGCGTCTTCGACGTCGACCCACAGCTGCACGTAGTACTCCGTGTCCGCCGTGGACGGCTCGGCGGGGACCTCGTCGGGAAAGAGCAACCAGACGATCCGAACGTCCTCGCCGGTCATCGTCGGCTCGAGGTCGTGGGGGTGGAGCCACGATTCGTTGTGTGCGAGTCGTGCTTCGAATCGGTCGAGTTCGTTTTGCTCGAGGACGGTCGTCTCGTTGTCGGCGCGTTCGACCTCCTGTTCGAGCAGGACCACGGTGTAGTCGACCGTCCGGTGTTCGTTGTTGTCGACGCCGACGACGATCTCCTCGCTGTCGCCGAGGGTGAACTCGGTGGGATAGTTCGCGGCGACGTATTCGCTCTCGTTCTCCTCGTCTTCGGTCAGGATGTAGACCGCGGAGAACTGCTCGCCCTGTGGCGGGACCATGATCGCGAACCCGACGACGCCGACCGCGAGCAGGATCGACGCGACGAGCATCACGTTCAGGGCGCGGTCGGTGTTCGAGTCGGGTTCGAACAGTTCCGCACGACCGGCCGCGAGCCACTCGCGGTAGGGAACCCGAAAGCGCTCGTCGGGCGGGAGTTGCCACCGCCTGATCGCCGCGAGCGCGGTCGTCACGAGCGTGAACGCCGTCACCGTGACCATGATCGGGACGAGGCGAATCCCCCACGGCGTGAAGTTCAAGACGAGGCCGAGCAGCGGGACGATGGCGATACTCAGTCCGAACGAGAGGGCGACCCGTTCGATGCCGTCGATACCGGATCGCAGCTGACCGTCCCAGATCGTTCCCTCGTCGTCCGCGTCCGCGGTTTCGTCCGTGTGATCGCCCTCGAGCGTCTCCGTGTTGTCCGTTTGCGCGTCGGTCGGCGACGCCCCCTCCTCGGGAAAGAGCGCGGCGATAAACACGTAGCCGGGGACGAAGAGGACGAACACCAGCCCCAGCGGAACCCGAAGGGGGGTCTCGCGGATCACCGGCGCGAAGACGGCGACGTTCACGAGCAGCGTCACGAACACCGTGGCCGCGAGGTCGCCCGGGAAGTCCCGGATCGGGTCCGGGAGCACGCGCCACAGTATCCGATTATCGACCATTGGTCCCCGGTAGCGCGTTTGGTTGTAAAAGTGGGTCGATACGCGAGAGTTCGAACCGGGTCCGACCGCGAGAGAGTCGCCCCTCGAGCGGGTCAGTCGATAGCTCAGTCATCGGCGGGATAGTCTCCGTCTGAACTTCGGCCCCGACCTGACCCCTCCTCGAGTTCGCACAGTTGCCGGGCGTACTGGAGGACGGTCGCCGCGTCGGTTTCGGAGACGCGGTCGACGCCGTAGCTGGCTCGCTCGTACAGTTCGGTCATCGATCGCAGCGAGTCCGTGTCTGCGTCTGCGTCCGAGTTCGAGTCCGAGTCCGAGTTCGAGTTCGTCTCCGCCCCGTCCCCGCGGTAGCGACGGTAGAACTCCCAGTGGGTGAGCGCTCGACTCCCCTCGATCCGCGACTGGAACGCCCGGCGAACGGCCGCGTATCCCAGTCGAACCGCCTCGTCCGGGCGGTCGTTCGAGAGGGACGCAGCGGCCTGCGAGAGCAGCGGTTCGACCGGCTCCGGTTCCGGCTCCGACGGCGCGTCGGTCGGTCGCGGCACGTCCTGCGGTCGATCCACCGGGGAACCGGCGTCCGCAGCGTCCCGTCGGCGGAACCAGAGCAGACTGCCGATGCTGCCCGCGAGGGCGAGGACGAGTCCCCCGCCCAGAAGCAGTCGACTCGAGAGGATCGAATCGTCCGCACCCGCGATCGCCGCGTCGGCGCTGGTCGTCGTGGGTGCGATACTCGAGTCCTCGCCGTCGTAGGATGCGGTGAGTTCGACCGTGCCGCCCTCGAGCTCCGCGGGCGCGACGGGGAGTTCCACGACCGTCGCGAAGGTTCCGTCACCGTCGGTCGAGACCGTCCCAACCGTCTCGCCGTCGACGGCCAGTTCGATCGCTTCGTTCTCGATTTCGGCGCCGTCGACGGTGGTGAACGTCCCGCTGACATTGAGGTGGTCGCTGCCGAACCGGTCGGCGGTGACCGCGAGTTCGCCCTCCGACTCGAGCACGGTGATCGTGGTCCCGGCGGTCGCGCTGGCGAGGGCGCGATCCGCGCCAGCGAACCGAACGGTCAGTTCGCGTTCGCCCTCGGGGACTGACGGCGGGACTTTCGCGGTTCCCTCGAACGTCCCGTTCGAGATGGTCGTGTTTCCGACGAACTGGTCGTCGAGGAAGACGTCGACCGACACGTTGTCGACGGGAACGCCGTCGACAGTCATCGCGCCCGCGACGTCGACCGGCTCGTACGCGGCGGCCGTTTGCGAGGCCGAGAGATCGGAGAGCTCCGGCGTGCGTTGTTCGATCGAGACGGGCACGTTCGTCTCGGAACCGATGTAGCCGGAGCCGCGAACCGGCTCGTACGCGACCGAGAGGTTCGTCGTCGACAGCGGAAGCGTCGTCGGTCGATACTCGAGCGTGAACGATCCGTCCTCGTCGGTCCGGACCGTCCGCGTCTCCGTCGTCTGGACTAGCGGGTCGTCCGATCCGACCTCGAGCGTGACGTTCTGGGATGCGATCGGCGTCCCGTTTTCAGTCCGTAACGTTCCCGTCGCCTCGAGCGGTTCGAGGAACGAGATCCCGTCTCGTTCGGGGTCGCCGTCGGGTTCGATCGTCAGCTCCGTCGGCTCGAACTGTTCGACGGTGATCACGTCTCGCGTCTCCTGAACGTCGCGGTTCGTCTCGTCGATCGACGCCTTACTCTCGCTGAAGTTCCCACCGGTGTCCTCCTCGAGCGTCTCGAAGTGGACGGTGATGTTCTGACTCCGGCCCTCGATCCGGCCGGCGAGGTCCTCGATATCGCGTGCAAGGTCGTGTGCGCGCTCGTCGTCGTCGGCCTCGACCGCGTCGTAATAGTCCGCTCTCGTCGCCTCGAACTCCTCGAGAAGATCCGCCAATCGTTCCTGTTCGGTGGCGAGCTCCTGGAAGGAGTCGTTCGTCGATCCGCCGGGCAATCCGTCGGCCGTCGACTCTCCGCCGGATGGCCCGTCGCCGGTACCGTTCGCCGTCTCGTTCGGTTCTTCCGCTTCCCCGCCGGTCTCACCCTGTACGTCCACGTACTGGGCGTACCGGTCCTGATAGTCGTCCCCGAGGATCTCCCTGGCGGTCTCGTAATCCCCCTCGCTCAACTGGACCGCACTGTCTCCGAGCTGCCTCGAGAGTTCGTTCTCCAGCCAGCGGCGAACGGCGGCGGTGTCGCCGTCGTCCTGTTGTTCGTCGGGGTCCTGGTGGCGCACCGTCTCGTTGTCCGCTTGCGTCGCGGCGTCTGCGGTCCCGACCGGGCCGATCGCGACGTCGGTGTCGGCGACGGACGTCACCGCGACCATCCCGCCGACGAGCAGAGTAAAACAGACCAGCGCGAGCGCGAGACGGCCACCGAAGGTGTTCACGGTGCTACTCAGGTTGCTCGACATAAAAAAGCTGTTTGCTATTCGACGGTCAGCAACCAGTACCTTCAAACACGAGTCCGGTTTACGCGGAAGTACTATGCGTCCGACGCGTCGATCGTGGGCGATCCTCTCTCTCGCTCCCGTGCTCGCTCTCTTCGGGGTCGTCCTCTCCCGACTGCCGTTGCTCGTCGGGGCCGCGATGGTCGGGACGTGGGTTCTCGTCCGACAAGCCCGGTTTCTCGCCACAGCCCGTCGGACGGCCGCGGAGCTATCGGTCTATCGCGAACCGGAACGGGGAACGCTCCGGACCGGAGAGTCGACGCCGGTTACGGTCATCGCCAGACTCGAACGCCCCGTCGACGTGGCCGTGTCGCTCTCGGCCGGCCTGCCGACTGCCGCGACCGCCAACGAGAGACTCGAACTCGAACTCAAGCCCGGCGAGACGGAGACGACCGGGACGACGACGGTCGGCTGGCCGGTCGCCGGCCGGCATCGGTTCGAGCGGGTGACGGTGGACGTGGCCGACGGGTGGTTTCGAACGTCGTTTCGGACGGGGACGAGACCGGACGTCGTGGTCCAGCCGCGAACGCCGCGAAACGTCCACGTCGGGGCCGGCGGTGAGCAAGCCGTGTCGCCGTACGGCGAACACACGGGTGGGCGGATCGGCTCGGGAATCGAACCGGCGGAACTCCGCGAGTACCTTCCCGGAGACACGATGGACCAGATCGACTGGAAGGCGACCGCACGGCAGGGGACGACCTACGTTCGGGACTCCCAGTCCGAGACGGATCGACGGACGGTACTCGTCGTCGATTACCGCCGGACGCTCGGCGACGGCACGCCGGGCGAGACGAAGTTCGACTACGCCCGCGACGTCGCGCTCGCGACGGTCGACGCCGCCCGACAGCTCGCCGATCCGCTCGGACTGGTGACCGTCGGCGACGACGGGATCACCTCGCAGATCGAACCGTCGTCGACGTTCGAAGGGTACGCGCGGATTCGGCGCCGATTGTTCGATCTCGAGCCCGCAGCGTCGGATTCGGACTCGAGCTCGAACTCGACGACGGACACCGGCCCGCTCGCCCACCGATCGCCGGTCCTCCTCGCCGACGCCACCCGCGAGCAGGGGCTTCCACTCGCCGACGATGATCCGTTCTCGGCGACGCTGCGTCCCTACCTCGAGTTTCAGACGGGCGGTGGGACTCGCATCCGGACGAATTCGCTCGCGCAAGCGGTCGGCGCGTCGGTCGCCAACCGGGACCGCACGTTCGCGATCATCGTCACGGACGACGAACGTCGAGACGACATTCTCGAGACGGTGCGGCTCCTCCGAAACCACGGCAGCGACGTCTTACTCTTGCTCACGCCGACGGTCCTCTACGAGCGGGGCGGCCTCGGCGACATCGAACGCGCGTACGAGCGATACGTCGAGTTCGAAGACTTCCGACGACGGCTCTCGCGAATGGACCGCGTCAACGCACTCGAGATCGGTCCCAGCGACCGACTCGCGTCGGTGCTGTCTGCGGGACGCCAACGGGGTGTCAGCCAGTGAGCGACCGTACCTGGGCGCACCGCGACGGCGACGGCGTCGGTGACGCTCGAGTCGAACTGGCAATCGTCGGCGCGCTCGTCGTCGTTCTCGGAGTGGTCGCCGGATCGCCCGGCATCGTCGGCGGACTACTCGTCGCGGCCTTCTGGTACGCCTTCGGCGTTCCGTTCGCACTGGCTGGCGGTCACGCCGTCCTCATCGCCGTCGTCCCCGGCGAACTCGAGCTCGCGACGCTGCTCGTCGTCGAGGCCGTCTTCGTCGCCCTCCTGCTTTCGGCGGCCCTCGAGTCGGACGATCCGCCGCAGTACGTGGCCCTCACGGCGAGTATTCTGATCGGGCTCGTCCTGGTCACCGGTAGCGTGGCCGTCTTCGGGGCGATCTGGCTCGCGGCGATCGTCCTCCTCTCGGCGATCGCCGCTCTCGGGTACGGGATCCACCGGTACGAGCGCGCGTTGTGGGACGTGAAGGCGGAAGACGAACGGGACGAGCAGGCGACGGAAACAGTGACAGCCGAACGGACAGCGGAGGAACAATGAGCAACGCAGACTACGAGCCCGACGACAGTTCGACGGAGACGGACGATCGAGAGCAGGATCGAGAGCGGAACCGAGACCAGGAAATCGTCCGTCTCACCGCACGGAACGAACTCCTGTCCGAGGAGAACGAGCGGCTCCGGTCGGAGTACGCCCGCGCCAGACGCTCGCAGTATCGCACCTCGGCGACCGCGCTCGCCGGTCTCGGGACGCTCGCGCTCGTCGGCGGCCTCCTGCTGCCCGACGCCCGCGAGACGCTGTTCGTCCTCGCGGCCATCGGACTGTTCGTCGGCGTCGTGACCTACTATCTCACGCCGACCCAGTTCGTCTCCGCGGACGTCGGCGAACGCGTCTACGCCAACCTCGCGGCCAACGAGGCCGCGATCGCCGGCGAACTCGGACTCTACGACCAGCGTCTGTACCTCCCCGGCGACGAACTCCGGCAGGGGATCCTCTACGTCCCACAGCACCCCGAGTTCGAACTGCCGGCAGATCCCGACACGACGTTCCTCACCGCCCGCGGCGAGCGCGGCATCGCGCTCGAGACGACCGGCAGCGCACTCTTCGAGGAGTTCGAACGTACACTCACCGCGGAGCTGGCGTCGACACCAGTGACGCTGGCCTCACAAGTCGTCGACGGACTCGTCGAACAGTTCGAACTCGCACGGAGCGTCGACCCCGACGTCGACGCCGAGGCCGGTCGGGCGACCTTCGCGGTCGACGGGAGCGCGTTCGGCGACGTCGACCGGTTCGACCACCCCATCGCGTCGTTTCTCGCGGTGAGTTTCGCCGTCGGACTGGATCGGCCGATCACGCTCGAGGTGGCCCCCGCGGAAGGTGGGGCGGACTGGCTGGTTACGTGTCGGTGGGAGCCGGACTCGGAGTCAGCATCGGCCGGCGAACAGTCGTCGACGGAGACCGGGACCGGGGTATCGGAAGAGATGGGTGCCGAAGCCGCTGAAGAAGCCGAGACGTGAAAAAGAGATACAGGAGGAAACGAGTGACCGGACACGGACAATATATTTTGGCTGGAGAAAGAAATATGTGCGGTTAATCCGTTGGTAGATGTATGGCAGACGGCGCTCGCCGCAATGGTCCACCACCGTTCGATAGACCCTTCGAAGCCGAGGACACAAAGCAACGCGTTTACGGTGCGGTGCTGCACGCCCGGGACCCGATGACGGCCGCCGAGATCGCCGAGCGGGCGGACTGCTCGGAGGAGTCAGCACGGACACATCTGTCCTTCTACGCCGACCTCGGCATCGTCATCCGGCACGAGGGTCGGCCGGTCAGATACGAGCGTAACGACGACTACTTCGAGTGGCG
The DNA here is from genome assembly GCF_017357405.1 of Halomontanus rarus. Taxonomy (GTDB): domain Archaea; phylum Halobacteriota; class Halobacteria; order Halobacteriales; family Natrialbaceae; genus Halomontanus; species Halomontanus rarus. The sequence continues at coordinate 683,829 of NZ_CP071597.1, forward strand.
ACGGGTGAACGAGTTGGCACGGGGACACACCGTCGACGAATTGCAGGCTCGTGTATCGGAGCTAACCGACAGGATCGAAACGTACCGCGACGAGTACGATAGTGACTCGCCTGCAGACGTCAATGTCCTCGAATTCGACGCGGAAGAGGTAGACAACGTATACGTAGATCTCGGTGATTGGGCTACCGCCATCGAGGAACGACGCTTACACGAGCGCGCCCGTCGGAAGGTCGCCGGCTCTACAGCCCCGTCGCACAGCTGACGATGGTGCCAGCGGACGACGGCGCGAGTCCCGCGCCAATCGATCGGGCGGTATTGGAACAGATGCGTTCTCGATTCGACGGGCGTCGTCTGTTCGAGTCGGCGGAGATCGTCACGGAGGGGAAGTTGTACCTCCGTGTCGAACTGTTCAGTGAATACTACCCACGTGGAGCGTCCACTCGCTTCGAGATCCGCTGGTACCGCAACGACGACTTCAACTTCCACTATCAAGAGGAGCGGCGGGACAGCATGTGGGAGTGTCGGTGGGATCGGCATCCGAACGCACACAACTCGCGGAATCACTTTCATCCACCCCCGGACGCCAGTCGTACCGACGCGGAGGACGCTCAGTGGCCGAACGACCATCGCGATGTGTGTCGCCTCGTCCTCGATTGCGTCGAGGAGCGCATCGAGACGCTATGGGAACGGCGGTAGGCGGACGGACTCGTATTCTTCTGTTGCTCGCGCCCGAATTGGCTCGCTTTCGCGACGACTTCTGAGTGAGGGACTCGGCGGCTTCAGGTCGTGACGGCTGATTATCAGCTATTTCGAATCCGCACTGATTACCATTATTAATGATGATAGATCCACTCTAAAATAGTAACATGGTTGCGACCAACGAGGGAACGAAAATGGATAGTCAACCCCATAATAATCATGTCTGATTGATATCGTTTTCATAGAGCACAGAAAGCTGGTTGCTCAGTTTGCACATGTAGTGATCAGTAGATTGATGGGAATTGATGTCTAAAGAAGAGGCTCTGTTGAAATCCTTGGAGAGTTACAGATTCAGTCAATAGTGTGAGTGGATGTAGACCCTCCCAAAGTCGCAGTTACTCCGGTTTGTCGAGCAAGCATTTCACTTAGCCCAACGAGCAGTCTCGCAATATTCCTCAAAGTACTTGAAACAACGCTACACGCTTCATCAGCACGTTGTTCTGCTATGTCTCAAAATTCGGAAGAACACGACCTATCGAACACTGCTCGACGAACTCATTGAAATGCCTCGTATTCGGAACGCGATCAACCTCACTGAATTTCCTGATCCGTCAACGCTGTGCAAAGCGTTCGATAGACTCGATATGGCCGTTTGGCGGGTACTTCTCAACCTCTCTGTTTCATTGCTCCCGACTAACGGTGTTGCGGGGATTGACGCTTCGAGATTCGACCGAAATTACGCCTCGAAGCACTACACGAAACGGGCTAAGCTGACGATTCAGCAGTTGAAAGTCACGCTCTTAGTCGATACCAGAGCGTACGCGATCCTCGATCTCCACGTCACAACGACTAGAAAGCACGATACGCAGATCGCACCATCACTCATCAACCGCAACGCAGCTACAATCGGAGTTTTGCTTGGAGACAAAGGGTACGACGATCAGCAGATTCGGGCAATGGCCCGCGGGAGCGGGGTTCGTCCACTCATCAAACACCGTGAGTTTTCCTCACTTCAGAAAGCGTGGAATGCACGGTTAGATGCTGATCTCTACAGTCAACGGAACCAGAGCGAAACGGTGAACTCTCGACTTAAGCGAAGATACGGTGCGTTCGTCCGTTCACGACGCTGGTGGAAGCAGTTTCGTGAACTTGCCCTTGCCTGTATCGTCCACAATCTCGACCGTGCCCTCTAACGATCAGTACAGGTGATGGACTGAACACTTCATATGGATAGCACAGTAACATGATATTCTGATTGTGACTTATTGTGCTTGACCACCAACCAGCGGTATGAGTATTATTGCCGAGTTTTCCGTCAAATCAGATGATTTCGCACTGAACCACGCACTCACAGCGACTCCGCAGATGATCGTCGAGATCGAACAGGTCGTGGCGACGATGGAAGATCGGATTATGCCTTATTTCTGGGTGAGCGGTGGTGATCACACAGAGTTCGAAGATGCGTTTCAGGACGATGAATCCGTGACAAACATCGCTGTTATCGACAAAGTAGAGGGTGCGAGATTGTATCGGGCCGAGTGGACGGCAAACGTCGAGACCATCATCTATGCATACGTTGAACTCGGCGCGACACTCATGCAAGCAATCGGCAAAGCGGAAGACTGGGAATTGCGAATACGGTTCGACAGTCAGGACGCTCTCTCGGAATTTCAAAAATACTGTAATGAGAATAGTATTTCATTCGAACTTAATCGAACCCAAGAACAGGAACAACCGATGGCGAGTGCCCAGTACGATCTCACGCCGACGCAACGGGAGACACTGGTAACTGCGCTCGAAGCAGGCTACTATGAGGTTCCACGCGCAGTAACGATGAGGGAACTGGCGGAACAAATGGGGGTTGCTCAACAGACACTTTCAAACCGATTCCGCGCTGCATACAACAATCTCATTACCAGTACGTTGACGATCAGCCATCCAGACGAGGACAAGGACTAATTCACCAACTCCGGAAGGTCTGGACGCCACTGTCGAAAGTAGTACTATACAGCCCTTCACCTCTTCCGCAAGGGGCCTATTTATTCATTCATGGTTGGGCCTACTACCAAGTTTGATACGCTTCTCGAATTGTGTCAAGATCAACACCGTCGCATCATCCTTGCAGTACTCGCAAGTGAGAAGCGATCGCTAACGGTGAACGATCTCACGAAGGCAATCATCAAACACAATCACCACACACCGCTGAAAGAGATTTCCAAAGAAGAATCGAGGCAGATTCGGGTGGAACTGCACCATGTACACATCCCGAAGTTAGAAGACCAATCGCTTGTTGAATACGATCAGGAACGCCAACTGGTGGAACCAACTCCCCAGTTCGATCAGTTGCAACCCCAGCTGTCAGCCATTATTGACACAGACCCCGTTCTTGACCCACCAGTTGCGCTGTGAAATTGTTCACAGTCATCTTTGAATGACGTAGCACCTCAACTATGTTCAGCCATGTGTAGAGCAGAGACGACAGTCAATATGCATGTGTAGTATGCAGTAGATTCACGCGAACAATTCTCTAAAGAAGAGGATTTGTGACCGGTCGACTCACCGATCGGTCACTCGTCTTTCAATCGGCGTTCGATAGACTCGAGCGCCTTTCGGGTCGCCTGCATCTCTTCGACGAGTTCGTCGAGCGCAGCCCCGTCGATCCGGACCGGATTCCGTCCGTTTCGGTCGGTACTCTCGTCCGCAGGCGCTTTCTTGGTGGCTACGCTGTCGAGCTGTGACTGAACTGCCAGTGGGTCCGCCACGTAGTCGAGAGACATTTCCACGCCGCTGCCGCCGGCAGTGCTGACCTGGACGGTCCCGAAGTCGTAGTGGCGGCCGACGAAACTCTGTCTGTACCCGGTATCCTGGATGTTCTCGTGACCGATGTCGGTGATCTGCCGGGAGAGCACACCGGTCTTTTTGAACACGCTGTCGGTCGTGATCACGTACGCGGTGTTCTTCACCGTCAAGTAGGCCGAGGCGATGATCACAAACCCCAGACCGAACAGGGGAATCAATACGACCCCGACGACGAACACCCAGACGTAGCCCAGCAGTTCCGGCTCGCCGGACCAGACGATTTCTTCGTCCGGTTCGAGTGTCAACCAGTCGTACGCAGGGGCGCTCACGACCGGGACCCTCCGTACTCGAGCGCCTGATCGATGCGCTGTGCGGCTTCTCGGGTCGCTCGAAGTTCCGAGAGTAGGTCGTCGACGCCCTCGGCTTTCGAACGCTCTCTCCTGTCGGTCGTCCCCTTCCGTACGCTCGAGACCTGTCGATCGACCGCCGATTTCACCGTCGACGGGTCGTCGACCAGGGAAAATGCGAGCGCGGCCCCTTCTCCGCCGGCGGTGCTGAACGAGACCGTCCCATAGTCGGAGTGCGTCCCGAAGATTCCCTGACTGAGTGTGGTGTCCTGAATGTTGTGGAGACCGATTTGTGTGACCGCTCGCCCGAGTACGCCCCGCTTCGAGTAGACGTATTTCGTCGAGACGACGTAGTCGATGTTCGTCACGTACACGTATCCGAGGGCGGTGACGGCTGCCCACGCACTCACGCCGACGAGTGCGCTCAGCAGCCTCGGCCACACGACCACCATCAAAGCCGGGATGGAAAGTGCGGGGACGGCGAGCCAAAGCACGACGTGGAGACGAGGACGTCCGGACCACACGACCTCCTCGTCGGCATCGAGGGACAACCACGAGAACTGTTCAGCCATTACGATGTATCATCAATCATCGTAGATTACTGTTGGCATTGTTTTCTCTGGCGCCAGCGATCGTGACGGCTCGCTGGGCCATCGAACGTCCAGTACGTCAGCCAGAGCTCGGCGACGAGCATCTCGGACACGTCGACTCGAGGTGAAGACGGACGACTGGGCGCATCGACTGCCAGCTGCCCACCTGTCCGAGACTCGCTCGTGATCGGCAGGGAACTCGAGACGGTGTGCCGACGGTTGTGACGTCCGACGCGATCGTCGAGAGGCGAAAAGCGAACGCTCGAGAACTAGAACTAGTCGTCCCCGCCGGCCGCGACGTCCGCACTCGGCGAATCGAGCGTCGCGAGGATGTCCTCGATCACGTCCTCCGTCGTCACGTCGCTCAAGTCCGCGTCGGTATTCAGGATGAGTCGGTGGACGAGAATCGGAACCGCCGTGGCCTTCACGTCGTCCGGGATGACGTACTCGCGCCCGTGGATGGCCGCCCGCGCCCTCGTGACGTTGGCGAACGCGAGCGTCGCCCGCGGAGACGCGCCGTGTTCGATGCTCGGGTGGTCGCGCGTCGCTTCGACGACGTCGAGGATGTACTCGTTGACCGGATCGGCGATGTGAACGTTGACGACGATCTCGCGAGCGCCGCGCAGCGCATCGACGGTAACGACCTGATCGATCGTATCCGCGTCGAGATCCGGATTCGACCCGAAGCGCTCGAGGATCCGTCGTTCGTCGTCGCGGTCGGGGAGATCGATCCGGAGCTTACACTGGAAGCGGTCGCGCTGGGCTTCGGGGAGTTCGAACACGCCCTCCATCTCGAGGGGGTTCTGGGTCGCGACGACCACGAACGGATCGGGCAGGGAGAGGGTCTCCCCCTCGATCGTGACGTGGCGTTCCTGCATCGCCTCGAGGAGCGCGCTCTGGGTCTTCGGCGTGGCGCGGTTGATTTCGTCCGCGATGACGACGTTCGCGAAGACCGGCCCCTTCTGTAAGTCGAACTCGCCGGTCGATTCGCGGTAGATGTGAGTGCCGGTGATGTCCGCGGGGAGCACGTCCGGCGTCATCTGAATGCGCCGGAAGTTGAGTCCGGTCGCGCGGGCGAAGATAGTCGCGATCGTCGTCTTCGCGACGCCTGGGACGCCCTCGAGGAGAATGTGGCCGCGCGTGAGCAAGGCGATGGCGAGGTGCTCGATCGCCTCGTCGTTCCCGACGAGGACCGTCTTCGCTTCTTCCTGTAACCGTTCGTACACCGCTGCCGGTTCGCTCTCCGTCGCCTGCGTCGAAGTCGGATCTGTCCCACTCATCTGTCTCTGTGATCGGCTGTCGTCGTGTTACTCATTCGTACTGGTATTCCGTCTCCGTCCTATTCAGTCGTTGGGGCCGTCCGAGTCGGTTCGGGAAAGCGCATCTATCACCCGCTCGACGCGATCGTCGTCCCAGTCGGGGTAGCGTTCCTCGACGAACGCGATGCGTTCGTCCCTCGAGAGTTCCGATTTCGGTCGCTCGAGTCCGACGTCGTCTGGGTCGATCCCCTTGGGCTCAGCGTTCCGGCGAAGGCGTGTGACAATCTTTCGGAGGTGTCCCGTCGCTTCGAGCCCGCAGACGGCGACGGCGGATCCGAGAACGAGCAGCTGTGCGAGCGGGGACCCGCGGAACGTCAGGACGAGGCCGACGAGCGGCGGCACCCCGTCCCCGTGGGAGTGGTCGAGCAGGACGGATTCGGAATCTGCGTACAGCGCGCGGAGGAACGCCCCGTTGTCCGGTTCGCCGTACATCGCGTTGACGGTGATGCTGGGATCGCCGACGGCGACGACCGTCCCGTTCCCGACGGGTTCGATCGTGGCGACGGGGTAGGATCTGAGGTCCTCCACCTCCTCGAGATCGGTGTCTTCGGCGCCGAGATACGAGTGATTGCTCGTCCTCGCGAGGACGGTGACGTCCCCGTCCCCGTCACCGTCTTCCGCTCCCGTCCCCGGATCGATCGCGGAGGCGTAATTGAGCGTCAGTCGGTCGAACACGTTCGACAGCCGGTGGTCGCCAGTCGACGTGGCGATCGGCATCCGCGTCGACTCCGCGTACTCGGTGGAGTCCCGGAGGAGCCGACCGTCGACGCGTGCCTGCGCACCGACGCCCTCGAGGAGGTCGTTTCCGGGCGCGGCGAAGTTCTCGAAGACGACGAGCGTTCCGCCGCGGTCGACGAAGTCGATCACGCGCTCGAGGTCCTCGCCCTCGTATGATCGGTCGGGGGCGACGACGAACGCGACGGTCTCGTTGGCCTGTGCGGTCTCGTATCGGTCGGTGTCCCGCGTGAGCGTGCCGTCGACGTCCTGTGCGGACGTGACGTCTGCCCGGAGGTCCGATGTGCCGTCCCAGTCCGAATTGTACGGGCTGAAGTCAGCCGTCGAGGTGGCGGCGCCGACGCCTAACGCGAGGACGAGGACGACCGCGAGGAGGAGGGCGACCGCCTGCGGCCAGTCGAGGCCGAACCCCTCGAGGATGCCTCCCTCCCACCTCATGGGTTGGCCTCCGTCGGTCGTCCGCGTGTGCGTACGAAAGCTACCACGGCAACACCTCCGGCGGGAGGATCTCGAGGATTCGCCGGACGACGATCACGCCGAAGCCGACGATTCCGAACAGGATCGGCCACCGCAAGCGCCGCCGCCACTGTGGGGTGACGTTGAACGGTGCGGTGAGCTCCGTGACGATGAGCAAGCCGATCAGCGAGACGACGAAGAACAGTTCGTAGGAGATCGACTCGAGCAGCGAGAGGGCGAGTGCGGACGCTAGGAGCCACGCGAGGAGCCCGTGAATGAATCGCTGGCGTCTCTGCGTCGGCATCTACGTGGTTCCAATCTGGCGACGACCGTAAAGGTAGCGTCCTCCGTCGAGCGGTTGGTGTGATGTCGTGTTCTCGAGAAGGTGTCGATAACACGTCCATTCACGTCAGTGAGACCGTCACTGCTGTTTTGAAGGTCGGTCGTGTGACTCGTCCTCACGATCCTCCGATCCGAATAGCGCACCACCCGCATCAGTCGGTGTGGTGTTCTCCCAGTCGTCCTGTCCTGCCGTTGCCGTCTCCAGTTTCGAACTCGGCCTCGGATCGATTTTGAGAACGGATTCCACGAGGATTGCCGAAACCTCGTCGTTCAACTCGATCCCTAATCGCTCTCGAATCTTCTTGGGGAGGAGAAGCCGGCCGCTCTCGTCTACCTCAAGTGTGAATTCCTCGTTGTGGTTCGATTCAAACGACGAATTAGTCATTTGTATCTGCTAACAACTAGTCACTCGCGGATAAAGATGATCCGTATGATGACTGCACACAAAGCTGAATGTTCGTAGCGTCGGAGTGAGAAAATCTCGGTCGGAGCGACTCGTGGGATCGACTTAGCCAATTCGAACGAGTTTGTCTCCCCAACACTCTTCGCAGGTCCCGCTATCCGGACCGTACGTACACCGGCAGATCGGACACTGAAAGATCGGTTGCTCGGAGTCAGTTCGCGTCGAACGGTTGATGTATCGTTTGAACGGGTTCACGGCCACCAGTAGCGTGCCAGCTACGTCTCACTCGAGTCATACTATTCTAAAGTACTTTCTAGCAATCCTATCCAAGGGTCGTTCGCGAGAGTTCCGTCCCATCCGTCACAGATGCGTCGTCCGATCGAGATCCCGAACCCGACCTTCACGGACGTTTCGAGCCCCTGAGGCGAACACTACGACACGAAGGAACGTCTCGAGATCGTCGAGAACGGACACGAGGGACTTCGACCAACTCGTGGCTCATACCGTCGACGACGATCGTTTCTCACACTGTCGACGGCGATCACAGGTGCTCGAGCGGCGACGCCCGCCCGACTCGCCAGCCCGCGATCGCCGCGGCGACGGTGCCGATCCCGATGGCGATAGCCAGTCCGCCGAGGTAGATCGGCTCGGCGGTCTGGACCAGTCCGTCGAACCCGACGACGATCGCCGCGAGCCGGTTGAGCAGGTCGACCATCGGCCCCGTCAGCGCGACGGCGATCACGCCGCCGAGGGTGCCGATGATCACGCCCTGACCGATCACCGTGACGACCAGCGTCGAGGCGGAGATTCCCTGTGCCTTTAGCGCGGCGAACTCCTGGCGTTGCTGGTAGACGACCAGTCCCAGCAGGGCGACGGTGAGGGCGATCCCGGCACCGACTGCGAGCACGATCAGCGCGCTGGCCGCCGCGAGGACGAGCACCTGTTCCTGGAGGGTGGCCTCGAGTTGCTCGCTGTTGGTCCGGATATCGTACTCGGGATAGGCTTCCTGAAGCTCCGCCTGTACGGTTTCGACGTCCGCGTCGTCCTCGAGAGTGATCGTGATGAACGTCGCCGGCTCGGTGCCGGTGTTGGAGGTGATCTGGTGGAGTTCGCTCAGTGGTATGGTGACCGTCGGCGCTCCCAGCATCTGCTCGTAGGTCGGCGAGTAGCCGACGACCGTGAACTCGTTTTCTCGCGCTGCGGCAAGGGAGCCGCCAACGTTGAGCGTGTCCCCGATGGAGACGTTCAGGTCGCGCGCGGTCTCCCTGTCGAGGAGGATTTCGTGGGTCATCTCACCCTCGTAGGTTCCGTTCGCGTAGTGTGGGTCACCGCGCAGGTCCTCTCCCTCGTCGATGTTGACGACCGATCCTCCATTAGGAACACCGGTCGCGATGAACGTCCGGAAATCTGCGTCCAGACTGGTGGCGACGTACACCGTCTCGAAACTCAGCGGACTCGTGTAGGCCACACCGTCATGGGCCGCCATCTCTTCGGCGACCTCACGGGAGTTGTGCAACGAGTTCTCGAAGCCGCCGCCGCCCGCCGCCGTAATTCGCGTCTCTCCCGCCGTCACCCAGAGGTCGCGGTCCGCGGCGTCGAACTGGGCCTGTCCCGTCTCGAGGACGCCGACACCGGCCCCGGCGAGCAACGTCGTCGCGAGCACCGCGAGGACGATGCCGAAGACGGCGAGGCCGAGTCGGAGTTTGTGGTGGCGCAACTGGGCGACGGTGAGTCCGCCGGCCGCCCAGAGACGGCGGCCGGTTCGGAGGAGCCAGCGTGCGGGATTCACTGGGGAACACCTCCCGTAACCCGCCGGGTGACCAGCAGGAGCACCGGCAGCGAGCAGATGCCGATCAGGACGGCGACGGCGACGCCGTAGAGGACGAAGACCGGATGCGAGAACGCGATCGGCTCGGATGTCAGCGTCCGCATCGCGATCACGTTCGTGAGTCTGATCCCCGCGAGGCCGCCGAGCGCGCCGATGACCCCGCCGATCGCCGTCGTCGCGAGAATCTGGACGCCGACGATTCCCAGCTGGGTCCGTCCCGAGAGCCCGATCGCCGACATCGTCGCCAGCTGCGTCCGATCGGCGACGAGCTCGAGTCCCATCGTAGTGACGACGAACAGCGTCCCGATCGAAATCGCGACCACGAACGCCGTCAGCGCGAGCGCGACCGACAGATCCGAGTCCATCGCCTGGCTGGCGGTCATCTCCGACCGGGAGTTGACCGTCGAGGAGGGGTAGACGTCCTCGAGTTCTTCTCTGACGCCGGGATCGTTCGTTCCGACGACGAACTGATCGGCCGAATCGTGGGTGGTCGCACCGGTCAACGTCTGGAGTTCGCTCAGCTGTATCACCGCCGTCGGAATGTCGCCGACGGTCCGCGCGCCGTCGCCGTCGACCGACGTCACGGTGAACGATTCGTTCCCCGAAATCGAGAGCGAGTCACCCGCCGCGGCGTTCAGCGTCGCGCCGGCGCTTCTCGAGAGGGCGACCTCGCCAGTCCACTCGCCGTCGTATTCACCGTCGCCGTAGTACGGGTCGTGGTGGGTCAGTGCGCTCACGTTCACGCCGCTAACCTGACCGATCCCGCCGTCGTTGACGACCCCGACGACGAGGACGTACTCGCTCGAGTTGCCGGCGGTGACCCGGAGGACCTGCGAGAGTACGGGGGTCGCCGAGTCGACGCCCTCCGTCGCTCGGATCGTGTCGGCGGTGTCGTGGACCGAACCGAACTGCGGCGCGTCCGTCGAGATTAACGGGGAACTCGCGCCGTCTCCTTCTGGGACGATCCAGTAGTCGACGTCGTCGTCCTGAACCGTCGCGCCGCCGGTCAGCCCCATACCGATTCCGGTGACGACGAGCAAGAGCGTGATCGCGACGGCCACCCCGAGCACGCTGAAGCGAACCCGCTGTCTGGCCGTGTGGGTCGTCCGCGCGAGGGTTCGGCGCATCCCGACGACGGCCACGCCGTACCACCGGGCGAGTGCGGTTCGGAGCGTCATGTGTCCGTCCTGGACGGGGCGCGAACGGTCGCTTCCTCGTCGATTCGCCCGTCGCGCAGGCGGACGACGCGATCGGCGATCTCGAGCGTCGGCTGGTCGTGGGAGGCGAGGACGACCGCTCGGTCCTCGGCGACGCGTTCGAACTGTTCGAGGACGCGGGTACCGGTCTCCGTGTCGAGTTCACCGGTCGGTTCGTCGGCGACGACGAGCGTCGGATCGGTCACCAGCGCGCGGGCGATGGCCACCCGCTGCTGTTCGCCGCCGCTCAGTTCGCCCGGCCGATGGGTGACGCGATCCTCGAGGCCGACGCGCTCAAGGAGTTCCGTCGCCCGTTTTCGGCGCTCTTTCTTCGGGACGCCGAGTTCGACCAGCGGGAGGGCGACGTTGCCCCGCGCCGAGAGCGAGTCGAGCAGGTGGAAGTGCTGGAAGACGATCCCGACGTGTTCTAGGCGAAGGCGCGTCCGTTTACGGGTCGAGAGAGTGTTCAGGTCGGTTCCCTGGAACGTGACCGTCCCCTCGCTGGGGAGTTCGAGGCCCGCCAGCAGGTGGAGGAGCGTGGACTTTCCCGAGCCGCTCGGGCCCGCGAGGCCGACGATCTCCTCCTGGGCGATGTCGATCGAGACGTCCTCGAGGGCCGTTACCTTCGGCGGGGACGAGCGGCCGAGCGCTCGAGCGACGCGTCCGGGTTCGGACCCGCGTCTGTATCGCTTCGTGACGCCGTCGGCTCGAGCGAGCGGGGGCGGTGACTCGTCGGGACGTGATCCGGACCGGGCAGCCATAGGAAGGACAGGTATGTATAGCCCATTAACTGTCTCGGTTCCGCAACAATATTTCGCCGGTGGTCGGAGGACGGTTCGCCTCGAGACGGCTGGAGTGTTCGGCGACGGACGACGAAGTGAACCGCAGCGTTCGATTTATAACAGACTCCTGAAAACATACTTCAGTACTTATCAAGAGGATTTGGGTTGAAACCTCTGTTCAGTGCATGTTGTCTCCGTCGCAACTCTCCGCTCTGCTGTGCAGTAAATTCGGGAAAGGATTCCGTGCTCAGTACAGGTGAACCGCATATCGGTCAAAACTCGCTTAGTCACGGTTGTATCGTGATCAGTTACTCTGTTACATCCGTGTGACAATTAGCGTCACGGATCGGACACTCGCTGTTATGAGCATAAAAGGACACTCTATGTTCGCGCACCTCGGCTATGACATCTAGACAACCTTCTTCGTCCGATGTCGCGAGATCACTCCATTCATCAGCGTTGATATTGCGAACCAGTACCATCAAGGGTGCGTCCGGCCAGGCACAATTGAGTGTGATCATATCTGGGTCCGTCGGAATCTCATGGCTTTCCAGATAAGCTACTTCATCGGTGTCATCTCGTTCTATTCTAATTTCTGCCGTTACAGGGTCGCTAAGAGGATTTATCAAATGAAGACCCTGCAACGTTGCATATGAATCCTCATCAGCGGATATACAACCTGCTGTGGTACCAATTCCACCACTCGCGGCAAAGCCAAGAAATCGGTGTCGGTTCATATCATCTCTCAACTACAATATTATAAACATCCACTGGAGCAACAGATTCGTCATGTTCGCACTCTCTACAGGCTGAGCAGGCCGAGTGCCTCGGGGCTTGACCCCGAGGGTGAAGGCCGTACGCTCCGCTAAACGTGTTCCGTGCGCTCGATATACTGCTCGATTGTGTCTGTCGAAACGTCGCCTGCCGTCCCAACGTAGTACGAGTCCTCCCAGAACCCACCGCCCCACAGATACACCTCTAAGAAAGGTTCGTGCTGTTTCCACATCTCTCGCGCCGTGATGCTTTTGACCGTTCGCACAATCTCGCTCGGCGCGTGCTTCGGGTGGGCTGATAGGAACAGGTGTACGTGGTCGGGCGAAATGTGGAGTCGTTCGAGAGACTGCGTCTCTCGTGATCACGAAAATCTCCGATTTTCGGACGACGACAGTATCTCGTAGCCGTACTCGTTGCAAATATCGCGGAAACTCGCTTCCAGCGAATCCCTGATTGGTTCGAGGATGGCGTGGCGGTACTTCGGGCACCACACGAAGTGGTAGTTGACGTTGTAAACCGTGTGATTCGACCTCTTCTCGCCCATATCGAAGCCACTCCACCGACACAGTTAAGTATATCCAAAGGATATACTCCGATATGGCGAACCGCTTTGAAATCGAGGGCGAGGAAGTTCTCGACGGTGAGGTCAAACCGTTCGGGAACAGTGCCCACGTCACCGTCCCCAAACGCTGGCGTGGAGCCGACGTGAAGGTCGTCCGAACCTCAGAACCCACCGAACAAGACGAAGAATGACCGACAGACAGGCTCTCGTCAAGACGCTGGACTTCCAACTCGACATCCAGAGTGACAACGAGAGCCTGCTGTACGACGCCACGCTCGAAGCCCGGTCGGTGTACAACGAAACCATTCGGCTCGCCAAGCAAGGCGTGGACTGGGACGCGATTCCCGACCGCGTGGCCGACGACGCCGACCTCGTGAAGAATACGACTCAGCGCGTCGTCGCCAAAGCACTCGGCGCGATGGAGAACTACTACGAGTACGACGACTTCAGCCAGCCGAGCCACACCAAAGACGGTGCGTACCCGCTTCGCGCGAACTACGAGGAAGGGTACAACCTGTCGCTCACCGACGACGGTGACGTGGCGTTCCGAATCAGTGCGAAGCCGTACAACCACGTCAAAGGTGTACTCAAAGGGAGTGACGTCCACCTCAACATTCTCAAGACTGCGCTCACGAGTGACGAGTGGAAAATTGGGACGGCTGAAGCCCTGTTCCACAACGACAACCCCGAGTTGCACGTCAACGTCACCAACACCGAGCAAACCGTTCGAGACAAGCAGGACTCGCGGATGGTCATCGGTGTGGACGTGAACGAAGACAACGTGGCCCTCACCGCTCTGTCCGAAGACGGGGTTGAGGACACGCTGGTCATCGACTTCCCCGAAATTAAGTTCGAGCGACACCGCTACTTCACGATGCGAAAGCGCGTTCAGAACGCGGGAAAAGACAGCATACACGACACGCTGGAAGGGCGTGAGGAACGGTTCGTCCGTGACCGACTCCACAAGGTGTCTCGGCATATCGTGGAGTGGAGCCAGCAGTTCGAGATGCCGTGCATCGTCTTTGAAGACCTCAAAGAGATACGCGACAGTATCGACTACGGCACGCGGATGAACCGACGCTTGCACCACCTCCCCTTCCGCGCCCTACAGTTCTATACGTCGTACAAGGCGTCGTTCGAGGGAATTCCGACCACGTGGATTAACCCCGAGTACACGAGTCAACGGTGTCCACTCTGTGAGCATACGGAGCGTGCGAACCGCAACAAGAAACGGTTCAAGTGTCGGTCGTGCGGTCATCAAGACCACAGCGACCGTGGTGCAAGCGTCAACATCGCCGTGAAAGGCGTGAAGAAACTCAATTGGAATGTGCCTGCTCTCAACAGCCTTCCCGTTGTTCGGAAGGTGCGACGGCAGGCATCGGGGGCCGTGGACGCCCCGACCGTGACCCACGACACCGCTATAGGCTATCAGACTGATGGTGTCGCGGGAGTGTCCGACTAAACCACGGGAAGCCTCGGGGCTTGACCCCGAGGCGGTTCACCGCCTCGACAGCCTAACTAATACGATGGACCGTCGTTCGGAATAGGTTCAATTGTGTACTGAACACCTGCGCGTCGGCTTCGAACGTGTAACCCGTATCGCTCTCGAGTGACTCACGCGTGAATACGACCGTCGTCGAATGGACCAGATCCGTCCTGAACTCGGAGCGGACGATATAGCCGAGGTATTCGTCGGGTCGCTCCAGGACGGGAACTGTTTCGCCGTTCGGCAGCCGGAGGAGTTGGACGACGATTGGCGCCGGAAGCCGATCGACGACTCGAACGGTCAGTCCCGGGCGGTAGTCATCCATGGGGATCAACACTAATTGGGTGGGATCCGACCGTTCTCCCGCTACTGAAGACGAGTCCTCGAGAGCGGAAGGCTTCTTCTCGAGCGATGCGGACGAACCGACGTTGCTTGCACCGGCGGCTTCCGTCCCCTGTTTCGTCGCGTTATCCGAGGAATAGTTCGCTGAAGCGTCTGATTCGTTCGTCCCGTTCGTTCTCCAATCGGTCGTTGCGTATCTGTAGTACATTGTGTTCGCTCGCGGTGACTCCCGTGTTGGCGCTCGGTATTCACCCACATCTGCCGTCACGCCCTCGAGTCACCGTTTGTCGAGGTATCCGGTTCGATGTAATTGCAAACGAGATCTCCACTGAGGCGTCACGAAAAATGGGCGGCGGGGTCCCTATTCGACCGACGTGGTGAGGAGGTTCAGCTGCGAACTGAACATCGACGCGTCTCCGCCGAGCGTCCCACTGTCACCGGCGCTGATACTCCCGCCACGAACGAACAGGAGGGTCGTTGGAGCCAGCGGACCGCTCTCGGACTCGTACCGGATGATGTGGCCGGTGTAGTCGTCCGGCTGAGAGATTTCCGGAACGGTCTCTTCATCGGTCGTCTGTAGAATTCTCACCGTCGTACTCGTCTCGAGTTGTGCGACGACGTCGAAATTGGATTCGGCTTCGTAATCGTACGAGAACACCAACACCCGTCCTTCCTCTTCTTGTACCATTATTAGTCACCTCCGTTCTCGGCGTCTGTCTCGTTGTCCTCCTCTTCCATGGTCTCGTTGTCCTCCATGGTATCGTCCTCTTCGGTCGCTCCGTCGTCCGATCCGCCACCGTTGAGTGACGTGTTGAGGAGGTTCAGCTCGGAACTCAGCACCGACGCGTCCTCGCCGATCGTCCCGCTGTCACCGGCGCTCAGACTCTGGTCGCGCGCGAACAGGAACGTCGTGATCCCCGCTTGCTGGCCGATATCGTACCGGATGACGTGGCCGGTCCATTCGTCGGGCTGGGAGATCTCCGAGACGGGTTCCTCGTCCACCTGTAATATATCGACGGTCGTACTCGTCTGGAGGGGTGCGACGACGTCGAAGTCCGCCCCCGGATAGTAATTATTCGCGAAGACTGCTACGCGGCTATCCTGTGCACCGACTGTCGCCGTTCCGAAAGTGCCCGTTCCGAGCGCAAGCGCACCCGTCGCGAGGGCGCCCTTCGCCATGAACGAGCGTCTCGAATCGCCTGTCGTTTCTTGGTCAGTCATTTATTCTCATACCCCTGTTAGAGGCGTCGAGACCTTGTCCGGGTCGACGAATAAACGCCAGCGACCGTTTCTTCTCGCATAAATTAATTTAATGAGACTGAGGGTATCTGCGAGTGGTGGTTTCCGAGACACGTTCTTTATACGCTATTCGTCGGTTTTAGAGTGAATTGGTCGCTGACAGTTGCACGTTCGAAAGAGTCTATTTGCGCCCGATTGTCAACTGAACGTCGGCTTCGAGGGCGGCTCCACTCAGTTCGCGTCTGGAAGCAGCGAATTGAGTCGTTCCGACTGGGAACTAATCACCGAGTAGCCGGTCACCGGATCGGAGGTCCACAGCCCGTCGTAGCCGGCGAGTGCGCGGTAGAAGACGAATGCATGGACAGCACCGGCTCGTAACAGTCCGTAATCTCGAACGATCGGACAGCGTGATTCGACTCGTCCGTCTCGATTACATCGTCTTTCGAACCAGTCGCGACTGCCAAACGAAACTGGATCGGTAATTGCCACATTCCGGGCGAACGATCCGAACGTGAACAGGTAAGAATACGTCGCGGTCGGTGCGCGTGTTCCGACGACAGTCAGGTGGTGAGAGACGAACTACGATCGACGAGCGATCACTCGTTCGATCGAACCTGTGCAGCTCCGGCCGCGTGTTGCGCGACCCGCTTACTGTCAGGGCTAACGACCGTCGATCCCGACCCTGAACTGTTCTGGACGTTCGTCGTGTCGAGACGATCCCATCGATAAAGCCGCCGTGTACTGGACCAAAGTCGGACACCCGTCGCGACATATATTGGTCGAAGAAAGTCGACGTTTGAACCGGTAACTTGCGGAGTAGGGAACCGGACTACGGGACAATTGCTCGGTGAATTGCAACCGGTACTGGTCTTTATTATTACCGGTCCTGAAACCGTCTTCGACCATGGGAACACGTGACAATGGCGATCGACCGACCGCTCGAGGAGTTCGTCGCAGGCGCTTCATGCGAGTCGCAGTGGCCGGGACTGGGCTACTAGGGATCAGCGGACGATCACTGGCCCAGGAGGGGGCGGACGATAGTGACGAGAGCGGAATCGCCGACGCTCGACTCCTGTCGGGTCGCGACGCCGAGACGGACGTACTGTACACCTACCGCAAGCGACGTGCGCTCGAGGTGCTCCTGTCCGATCCCGAGGTCCACGCCATCGCCGAAGACATGATCTCGAGTTACGAGGCGTACGATCCGTACACGAATGGTCTCGACGCGGTCAGCGTTCAGGGCAGTCCGAGCGTCGAGATTGAGGGTAGCATCGACGAAGGCGCGTTCGACGTGACGGCAGTCGATAGACAGGTCGCCTACGGACTCGTCGACCGGGAGACGGACGAGCTCGTCGCGTTGACGATCACCGACCCCCAGGATATCTCTTGGCGGGCCTGGGAGACGAACGAACTCGAGGAAGCACAGCTCCGTCGGGTGTTCGAAGACTCTCGCGTTCAGGAATTCGTCGACGACGACGACTGGTTCCCGCTGTTTACGATCGCCGAGTCGATTACTTCCGCCAGGGGGATCGCCCACGGAAGCGTGAATCCGATCGTTCTGTTCGTCGACGGATCCGATTCGATCGCCGCCGTGGTCGCCTATTTAGACGTTCGAGAAGACGACGTCGGCGAAGTGATCGACGTGAGCAGGGTGGAGCAATTCGTCGAGGTCCCGCCACACGAACTGGCCGCTTCCCTCGTCCCTTCGGACGACACCGCCCTGGAAGCCGTCTCGGAGGTCCCGTTCGAGCAGCGACCGTGGTACACCGCGAGCGATGGCGTTCACCGGAGCGAGGATCCGCCAGCGTCGTTCGAACAGTCCGGATGGACCATCGAGTGGGAACCACCGGACCGACACGGCGTCGAGATTACTGCCTCGTACCGGGGGAGTCCCGTGTTTGCAAACATAGATTCGCCTGTGATCTACACGGGATACGGCCTTTCGGAACGTGGCGACGAGAGTACATTGGAGTGGTTCTTTCCGAACGGGGAACCCGTATTCAGTGGGGAGATGCTCCTCTGGGACGTTCACAGCACCGAGTTCGGCGGTCCAGGGCCGCTCGGTGTGATCGACTATCCCGCAGACGCCACTCTGCCGGAGGGGTTTCGGTTTCGATCCCACTATCAGACCGGGTCCCAAGAACCCGAGAGTCAGGACCATCACTCCGGGTACCGGTTCGGACAATCCAGCAACGAGATCTCCTACGATTTCTGGGCGGACGGGACAGTTATGCCGGTCTGGCGACGACAGGGACCCGGATTTGTCACCGAGTATGTGTTCGCCGAAACCAGCGACGAGGAAACCGAAAACAGCGTCGCTCAGGACACGATCTCGACGGTCGCGATGGATGTCACCCCGGGAACGACAGACGGTGTCGAGGTGAGGATCTTCGACGGAACCGAGTGGACGACGCCTGAGACGGAGTTTTATCAGGTCGGGGAGCCGGGAATGGTCGTTCGGTTAACCAACCCTGA
The DNA here is from genome assembly GCF_017357405.1 of Halomontanus rarus. GTDB lineage: Archaea > Halobacteriota > Halobacteria > Halobacteriales > Natrialbaceae > Halomontanus > Halomontanus rarus. Next base: position 702,203 of record NZ_CP071597.1, read on the forward strand.
CGGTCCGGAGGCGATCGATCTGCCGCTCGACAGAGATACAGAAGTGGTCGTCGTCCGTCGGAGTGCTGGGGAATTTCCCGGTCAACAGCGGCTGGAAAATCCGTCAGTAGAGTCTGCGTTCTATCATCCGGCTCAATATATCGGCAATGAAGCGATCCAAGGGGAACGTCTCGTCGTCTGGCTCTTGTTAGCAGGTGTGTCGCGGGAAGTGTCCCATCCGACTGGCAGCACGTCGCTCGTCACTCACGGCACGATAAATCTGTCCGGATATTAAACGACCCGTGATGATGATAACTGGGACGTTTTTCTCTGTGGAAACTCCCGCCGTGGGAGTCTCGAGGCTCAGTCCTCGCTCTCGTAGGGGTCGCCGACCGAGGAGGGGACTTGCGTCTTCCCCCAGCCGGTGAGGACGACGATGACGACCACGTACGGGAGCAGTCCCAGCAGTTTGGGAGAGGCGTCGATGTTGAGCGTCTGGAGCTGTCCTTGCAGCATGTCGACCCCGCCGAACAGGAGCGCCGCGGCGGCCGCGCCGATCGGGTTGTAGTTGCCGAACAGGTAGGCGACGATGCCGAGCCAGCCGCGACCGTCGACCATCGTCTGTCCGGTCCCGACGAACGACGAACTGTGTGCGAGAAGCACCGCGCCGCCGAGTCCCGCCAGCGCGCCGGAGAAGATCACCGTCGCGTAGCGAACGCGGTTGACGTCGATGCCGGCGGTGTCGAGCGCCTCCGGATTGTCGCCGGCCGCCTGAATCCAGTACCCGTACCTGGTCCGGTAGAGGAACACCCACGACCCGATCACGACGAGGACGGTCAGCCACACGAGCGGCGATTGATCGAAGACGATCCGTCCGAGATAGGGAATCTCGCTGGCTCCCGGGACCGTGACCCTCCCGACGCCGGGCATTCGTGGACTGTTTCTGGAATCCCAGATGATGGCCGCCGTGAACGGCACGAGGCCGAGCCCGATGAACCAGACTCCCAGCCCGGCCACGATCTGATCCGCCTTGTAGCGGATCAACAACACGGCGAAGAGCACGGTCAACCCCGTCGTGAGCAGCACCGAAACGCCGATCCCGATCCAGGCGTGGACCGCGCCGCCGGCGCCGACGAAGTACGTCGCCGCGGCGGCGAAGAAGGCGCCGAAGATCATGAACCCCTCGAGGCCGATGTTGAACACGCCGCTTTTCTCCGCGTACAGCCCGCCGATCGCCGCGAGCGTGATGGGGGCCGCCAGCTCCATCGATCGGGCGACGTAACCCGGCGTGAAGATCCGGCGGAGGGTGTCGAGGCCGTCGGCGACGACCCGCTCGAGCGCGGAGATGGGGACACCGAACGCGACCGTCGCAACTGCAGCGAGGACGATCACCACGACGACGGCGAGACCGGCGAGCTGGACGCCTCTGCGGGCGTACCCGGAAACGCTCATTCGTCGTCACCTCCGAGACCGGCCCGCTCGGCGGCCATTCGGAACAGTTCCGGGGCGGCCACGAAGACGATGACGATGCCGACGATGCCGTCGATCAACTGGACGGGGACGTCGCTGTAGGTTTGCACGTACGAGCCCGACGAGTTGAGCCCGCCGAACAGCAGTCCCGCCGGAATCACGCCGACGGGGTTGTTCGCCGCGAGCAGGCTGACGGCGATCGCGTCGTAGCCGTACGTGTGGATGCTCGCCGGTTCGATGAACGAGCCCTGAAACATGATGACGTAGAGCGCGCTGGCGAGTCCGGCGACCGCCCCGGAGAAGGTCATGGTCGTGACGATCGTCCGCTTCGCATCGACGCCGGAGTACACCGCCGCGGACGCCTGGTAGCCGCTGGTCACCATGTCGTAGCCGGATCTCGTCTGCGCCATGACGATGGCGACGACCGCGACGAGGGCGAGCGTGAGGAGAACGCCGACGATCGAGAACCCCGAGTCGCCGAAGACGATCGGCGGCAGTCCGACGTTCTCCGGGAGCGATTCGGTTCGCACGTTCGTCGACCCTTCAGCCCGGAACGGGTTCGTCACCAGCCAGCTGACGACGCCGATCGCGATGAAGTTCAACATGATCGTCGTGATGATCTCGTTCGCGTCGGCGTACGCTTTCAAGACGCCGGGAAGTGCACCGTACAGTCCGCCGCCGACGGCCGCGGCGACCGTCCCGACGAGCATCAATCCGATCCCGCCGACGGTCCCGGTCGGCAGTAGCGGGGCCGTCCAGAGGATCGACATCGTGCAGAAAATACCGCCGACGATGAACTGCCCCTGAACGCCGATGTTGAACACGCCGGCTCTGAACGCGATCGCCACCGCGACGCCGGTCACGATGAAAAACGTCGAGAACCGCAGCGTCCGCGCCAGAATCCGCTCGCTCCCGACCGAGCCGACGATCAGATTGTTCAGGAAGAGCAGCGGACTGTAGCCCGAGAGGGCGACGGCGAGTAATCCGATGAAGATCGCCGTGGCGATCGACGCGAGTGCGATCCCGAGTCGTTCCAGCACCGTCGCCTCGAGCAGGCGGCCCGCCAGACGGTCCACCGTCGAAGGTGCGTCGTCTTCGTCGGTCGAGGGCGAACTCATACTATCACCGCGCGGAATCCCACGATTTCAGTCGTGGGAGGAAGTGCGTCACTTGGGAATCTATCCACTGACTGCTGCACGGCACACGGTTTCGATCTAAAAGAGGTTGATTTATTGTCATTGATGTCGTTTCTTCTAATACAGTGCTGGCAGGCCACACGCGTCTGCCAGCACGGGTTGACAGTCAGGCAGCCCTGAAATCGGAGACGAGGATCGGTCCCTGCACCGCAAACCGAGCCGTTCGAGTCTACCGATAAGGGAAATCTGGTGTGTGGCATCCCCAAACGGGACCAACCCGTGATGGGAGTAGCCGAGAACGCGAACGGAGTGGTTCGCGCCCCGGCGAATCCACCGTGTAACCAGTACCCATGATGCTCCGTGGAGCGTGGGCCGAAACCGCCACGGTGGAAGCCCATGACTTCAGTCATGGGTCACCTGACGTTCGGACCCCGCTATCGGACTCGCCCGCATCGTCGCGGCGCTGTCCCGCCATCAGGAGACCGATCTCCTCTTCGGTCACTGCGTTCGGATCGACCGTGTCGATGAACTCTCCCTCGTACATGACCGCGATCCGATCCGAGAGCTTCTGGATCTCCTCTAACTTCGAGGAGACGACGACGATCGCCAGTCCCGCATCCCGGAGTTCGACCAACCGGTTGTGAATGAACTCGATCGACCCGATATCGACGCCGCGAGTCGGATGCGAGGCGATGAGTACTTCGGGGTCGTGTCCGATCTCCCGGCCGACGATGAACTTCTGCTGGTTGCCGCCGGACAGCGACGCCGCCCTGGTGTCCGCGTCGGGCGGCTGCACGTCGAATTCCTCGATGATCTCCTCGGTGTGATCGCGGACGACCTCCCAGTCGATGAACCAGCTTTTCACGAAGGGTGCGATGGTCTGGTTCCCGAGGAGCCCGTTTCGGACCAGATCGTAGTCCATCACCAGTCCTTCGGTGTGGCGATCCTCCGGAATGTAGGCGATCCCTTCCTCCGTCCGCTCGCGGCGCGTCGTCTCGGTGATATCCTCGCCGTCGAAGCGAACCGTTCCCGAGTCGGGTGTACGAAGGCCGGTGAGCGCTTCGATCAACTCGGACTGGCCGTTCCCCTGAACGCCCGCGATCCCGAGGATCTCGCCCTCTCGGACGGACAGATCGACCCCTGAAACCTTCTCGAGACCGCGGTCTCCCGTCACCCGAAGCTCGCCGACCTCGAGGAGCGGCTCTCCGGGTGTGGTATCTCGGGGTTTGCGGTCGAAGAGGATCTCCCGTCCGACCATTATCTGGGCCAGTTCCTGCTCGGAGGTCTCCGACGCGGGGACCGTCCCGACCGCGTTTCCGCCGCGGAGGACGGTGATGTCGTCGGCGATCGTCAGGGCTTCGTCGAGTTTGTGCGAGATGAAGATGAGCGAGCGGCCGTCCGCTCTGAGGTCTTCCATGACGTCCATCAGGCCGTCGACTTCCTGGGGCGTGAGGACGGCCGTCGGCTCGTCGAGGACGAGGATGTCAGCGCCGCGATAGAGGCTCTTGACGATCTCGACGCGCTGTCTCGTGCCGAGGTCGAGATCCCTGATCGGGACGTCGAGGTGGTCGGCGACCTCGAACCCGTATCGGGCGCTGATCGCTTCGATCTCTTCCCTGGCGGTCTCCTCGTCGACGAGGCCGTTCGCGACCGGCTCGTGGCCGAGGATGACGTTCTGCAGGACGGTCATCGGTTCGACGAGCTGGAAGTGCTGGTGGATCATTCCGACGCCCGCGTTCATGGCGTCCCGCGGGGTTTCGAACGTCCGGGGCTCGCCGTCGACGTAGATCGTCCCCTCGTCCTGATCGTAGAGCCCATAGAGGACGCTCATCAGCGTGGTCTTCCCGGATCCGTTCTCGCCGAGGAGAGCGTGAATCGACCCCGCTTCCAGCGTGAAATCGACGCTGTCGTTCGCGACGACGTCGCCGAACCGCTTCGTGATCCCCTCGAGTCGGACGGCGGGTGGTGTGTTATCTGTGGTCATGAGTCGCTCGTTGGCGTTGGGGTTGGCGGTAGCGTTAGCGTTGGAGGTGGCGTTACCGTCGACACGCGAAGTGGAGCGGAACGAAAAACCGTTCCGTCGGTTAGCATCCGGTCGGACCGCACTCGAAGTCGATTTCGCCGTCGACGATGGCCGTTTTCGCGTCCTCGATGTTCTGGTCGAGCGAGTCGGGCATGTTACCTTCGAACGCCTGCCCGGTCACCCAGTCGATCTGACCGCCTTCGGTGGAGAGGTTCTGCTCTCCCTGCACGCTCTCCCAGTCGTCGTTGACGACGGCCTCCGCGACCGTGTAGGTCGCCTCGTCGAGGGCCTTGATGGCCGAGCCGAGGATCACGTCCTGGTAGCTGTCGAACGAGACCGACTGGTCGCTGTCGACGCCGATCGCGAACCGGTCGTTGTTGGACGCGGCCTCGAACGCCCCCTCTCCCGCGGCCGAGGCGGCGTGCCAGACGATGTCGGCTCCGCTCTCGATCTGCGAGACGGCCTGGTCGTTGACTCCCGACGGATCGTTGAAACTGCCGCCGTACCCGGTGAGGACCTCGATACTGTCGTCGACCCACTCGACGCCCTGCTGGTAGGAGACCTCGAACGCTTCGATCAGGGGAATCTGTTCGCCGCCGACGAAGCCGACGATGCTCTCGTCGGGATTCGTCGAACTTCCCTCGTGTTCGATCTCCTCTTGGGTCAGCGTCCCGGCACCGACGCCCGCGAGGAACGACATCTCGTGGTTCATCTCGATCCACCCCGAAACGTTGGGCTCCTCGACGACGTTGTTGATCAGCATCCAGTTCACGTCCGAATACTCCGGCGCGTTCTCCCGGAGCGGCTCGGTGTGTTGGTCGGCGACCAGGACGATGAGGTCGGGCTCGGCTTCGGCGGCGTCGGCCTGCCGCTGGGAGTACTCTCCCTGATCCGTCGCCTCGATCTGGTTGATATCGATATCCCACTCGTCGGCCGCCTCCTCGAGTCCCGACAGCGCGTTGTCGTTGAACGCCTGATCGTCGAAGCCCGCCGGGCTCGAGATGATCGTCATCTGGTACTCGGCGTCGCCCTGACCGCCCTGATCCCCGATACAGCCGGCCAGAGCCAGCCCCCCAATCGCCGCCCCCGACCGAAGAACCGTCCGGCGATCGATTGACGTGGTCTCGTTACGTGAATCTGTGGAGTCGTCATGTGCGTCATCCCTATAAGACATTACAATACATTATATGTAATCCCACTATAAAAACTGTGTACTGCCAACGGTATTGCCTCTTGTTTGACTGACCGTCCACTTTTTCTCTGACTACATTCTATTTCGTTTATCCTCGGTCCGGTGGAATAGATGGACGACTGCGAGGACCTCTCGAGTGATCGAGCCGAGTTCCGTCGTTCATCGGGAACTCTCGAGACCGGGTCAGCGAAGATGGTTCTGGAGCGTGACGACTGTCGCGGTCAGAAGTCGTACTCTGCGATCTCACGCGACCCGCAGACGGTGCACTCCGTCTCGGTCTTCGTGAGGTTCGTTCCACAGTGGCGGCACTCGGCCAGTGTCCCGTCCTGATCCGTGAGTCGCTTTCGGACGGCGGTTAGCATTCCCATTCGTGTCGCTCGAGTGGGCCCCTCCGTATGAGCCTTCTGGCATTGGAATCGACAGCGGCTTTTCTATTCTATTGGTGAAAGACACGGCTCAGAGAACACGAGGACCAACACTCGAGTCGTTTCCCTCGACACGAGGACCAACACTCGAGTCGTTTCCCTCGACACGAGGACCAACACTCGAGTCGGAGGCACGAAACGTCGCTCGAGTTGCCGTCTGCAAAATCACGCGACGAGACCACCCCCAACCAATATTGCGCTCTTCGGTGAACGAACGCACATGCCCCGATTCACCGACGACGACGTGGGAAAGACGGTGGTCAATCCGGTCGGCGACGAAGTCGGTATCGTCGAGACCGTCGAGAACGGCGTCGCGTACGTCGACCCCCACCCCGACTGGAGCGATCGCATCAAGGCGACGATCGGGTGGGAGGACGAGCCCGATATCACCGAACAGCCGCTGGAGGACGAGCACGTCGAGGAGGTCACCGACGACGAGATCATCCTCCGTCAAGATCTCCAGATCGACCAAACGGGGCTGTCGTAGACGGTCATCTGAAATTTCGCTTTCTCGAGAGTCTACAGCGACACTGTTGACGAGTCTACGGTGTCGAGTATCGATTGCAGCACGCGATCCAATCGGACGCTGCGAGCAGCCAGTGGGGTTTGTTCGCCACGAAAGAGTGGTGGTTCGCTCGTCGCTCGAGAACCGGTAGTTGTCAAGTGACTCGAGTGTGAACCGCGTGGTATGGACTCGCACGTAGTGATCAGCGACAGCAAGTCGACGACCGTCGACCACGACCTGCAGGCGGACGTGCTCGCCGAGTACGACGCGAGCACGACGTCGGTCGTCACGCGAACCGAAGAGGCGCTGCTCGAGGAACTCGGCGACGCGGACGGGTTGATCGTCGACGCGGGCGTCCCCGTGACCGCCCGCGTCCTCGAGACGTCGTCGCTGCGGGTCGTCGGCCGAGCGGGTATCGGCGTCGACAACGTCGACCTCGAGGCGGCCGCGGACGAGGGCGTCACGGTCGTCCACCACCCGACGTACAGTCTCGACGAGGTGGCGACCCACGCGCTCTCGCTTCTCCTCTCGGGTGTTCGCCGACTCCCGCGATACGACCGATCGACGCGGAGCGGGAACTGGGACTGGACCGAGGGTGCGCCGATCCCGCGGCTCCAGGGATCGACGCTCGGTTTCCTCGGCTTCGGCAAGATTCCGCGTCGGCTGGCGACGATGGTCCAGGGGTTCGGCTGCGAGCTGATCGCGTTCGATCCGTACGTCGCCGACGACGTCGTCCGCTCGCACAACGTCGAGCCAGTGGATTTCGAGGACCTGCTGTCTGCGGTCGACTTGCTCTCGATTCACGCACCGCTCACCGAGGAGACGACGGGGCTGATCGACGAGCACGCGCTGGAGACGATGGATGAGAACGTCGTGCTCGCGAACACGGCTCGAGGGCCGGTGATCGAGACGGACGCGCTCGTCGCGGCGCTCGAGGCGGAGGACGTTGGGTTCGCTGCGCTGGACGTGACCGAGCCGGAGCCGTTGCCGTCGGATCACCCGCTGCTCGAACTCGAGAACGCACTGGTCACACCGCACACGGCGTGGTACTCCGAGGCGTCCCGTCGACAGCTCAGCCGCGGCATCGCCGCGGACGTCGGCCGCGTTCTGGTCGGTGAGGATCCTCACAACGAGGTGACCGTCGAGAGTTCGTGGGTGTGATCGGTCGCTCGAGGACTGTGTGTCGGAGCGCAACTCGAGACAGATTGCGGGTCCCTCGAGGATCGGTATCAACACCTCCCGCGTCTCGACCTCGAGTTCACCGATCGAACGAACCGCGATGCACCGATCGAACGGACTGCGATGGGTGGGGGCTATCTCTCAGAGGACGTTGCCCACCGAAACGGGAACTACACTGAGACAACCGATCAGTGCATCCGCCTGCCTCGAGAGCCCGGCGGGGCCGTAGCGGCTGATAACGAACAGTGCCACCCCAAACGTCACGAAGACAACGACCGCCAGGAAGAGCGCCTGCGTGCTCGAGCCGTCGGCTGTCTCCTGATCCCCATCAGTCCCAGTCATTGCGCTCTCGTTTCGTCGAAGACGCTTTGTTAGGAGTAGGATATCGTCGCACGGTTGCACCGACCAACGGTGTGAAACAGTCCGAAGATCGGATTCGTATAGTACGACCGACGCCACACGCCGGTCGGTAGGATGCCCCTAGTCGGTGTTTCGGGAGGGGAGATCGGAACTCCGCTCGAGGAACCCCTCGGGCAGGTCGTCGAGTTCGCCGATCTGCACGCGCCACAGCGTCGCGTACAGGCCGTCGCGCTCGAGCAGCGCCTCGTGTGTTCCCGACTCGACGAGTTCCCCTTCGTCGAGCACCAGGATTTCGTCGGCGTCCCGGACCGTCGACAGTCGGTGGGCGATGGCGAACGTCGTCCGGTCGGCGATCAGGTCCTCGAGGCTGTTCTGGATCACCGCTTCGGTCTCGTTGTCGACGTGGCTGGTCGCCTCGTCCAGAATCAGGACGTCGGGATCCTCCAGAATGGCCCGCGCGATCGACACCCGCTGGCGCTGGCCGCCGGAGAGTTTGACGCCGCGTTCGCCGACCATCGTGTCGTAGCCCTCGGGAAGCTCCACGATGAACTCGTGAGCACCGGCGACCCGAGCCGCGTCTTCGATATCCCGGTCGTCGACGTCAGTGAGTCCGTAAGCGATGTTGTCCCGAACGGTCCCGTAGAACAGGTAGGGCTCCTGGCTCACGTAGCTGATCGACTGGCGGAGGCTCTGGGGGTCGACCCGTCGGACGTCGTGGCCGTCGATCCGGATCGAGCCGTCGTCGACGTCGTACATGCGCATCAGGAGCTTCATCAGCGTCGACTTGCCCGCGCCGGTCGGGCCGACGAGGCCGACGTACTCGCCGGGCTCGGCGGTAAACGAGATATCCCGGAGGACCGTTTCTGACGCGTCGTCCGTCTCGTAGCCGAATTCCACGTTTTGGTACTCGATGCGGCCGTCGACGCCCTCGAGGACGACCGCGTCCTCGTCGGCGGTGATCGCCGGCTCGGAGTCGAGCAGTCCGACGATCCGCTCGCCCGCGGCCTCCGCGTACTGGTAGTCGTTGAGGATCTGGCCGAAGTTTCGCATCGGGTAGATAAAGCGGCGCGTGTACGAGAGGAACATGACGAGCGTCCCAGCGGTGAGCGTCCCCTGAAAGAACGGGTGGGGCGAGCCGAACATCACCCACCAGCCGCCGATCAAGAAGGTGGCGACGTAGCCCGCCGACGTGATGAGCTGGATCGTCGGGAAGAACTTGATCCGGGTCGTGATCGCGTTCCAGTTGGCGTCGAGATAGTCCCGCGAGGAGTCTTCCACCCGATCGGTTTCGAACGCCTCGCGATTGTAGGCTTTCACGACCATGAGGCCGCCGATGTTGTTCTCGAGGCGGGAATTGAGCTGACCGACCGCCGAGCGGACGTCCTGGTACTTGGGGTGGATGATCGTGACGAACAGGTAGCTCGCGTACGCCAGCACCGGAATCACCAGCGTCGGGATGATCCCCAGTCGCCAGTTGATGAGGAGCATCACCGCGCCCATGCCCCCGACCCGCACGACGATCCGGATCCCCTGATTGAAGCTGTTCGTGAGGAAGCTCTCGAGCTGATTGACGTCGTTGTTCAGGACCGACATCACCTCGCCGGTCTGTTTGTCGTCGAAAAATCCCATCCCACGTCGCTGCATCGTGTCGTACGTGTCGACCCTGACCTCGTGCTGGAAGTGCTGGGCGAAGTAGTTCCAACACCAGTCGTTCACCCAGCTCAGGACGGCCTCGAGGACGTACGAGAGCGCGAGTATTCCGAGCGCGAGCAGCAGTTGGTCGGCCGGATCCGCCGGCAGCCACCCCTCCGGGACGCCCCACAGGTCGAACGCGCGCTCGTCGAAGAACAGCGAGTCGATCGCCACGGCGAGGATGTACGCCGGCACGAGTTCCATCGACCGGGAGAGCACGCTCGCCACGCCGCCGACCCCGAAGACGAGCAGTTTGTCGCGCCCGTACTCGCGGAACATCCGCCAGATCGCGTTCGAGTCCTCGGCCCTGATGTCGTCCAGCGAGCCGTCGGACGGCGTTTCGGGAGGCATTCGTTCCGCGTGGCTCTCTCGTGGAGGGACTAAGTCCTGTCTGTCGTCTCAATCGGTACTGGGTTCTTACCGAGCGAGAGCTGTCGTCACACCCACTCAGTAAGGGTAACGACCCGTGTAACGTCCTCGAGTTCCAGCCACGCCGCCGGCGTCCCCGGCTGGTGGAGGACCGCGTTGCCGCTGCTGTTCTCGTACAGCTCGAGGTCGCTGGTGGCGGTGTGATCGTCGACGATATCGTGCTGGGTCATCGTCGGTCACCTCGCACGCGATCGGGGTGGCCGGGAATAGAGTGACCGCCGGTTGAGTCCTCGAGTCGCGTGGTGGTGCGGGCTGTCGCGTGGGCCGTCCAGTTCCAGCTTTCGTCCGCCCGCGCCGATCCGTTTGCGGTGCGGTGTCCCCCGGTGTCGACCTCGTACTCGCCAGTCGCCGCGTGCGTGGGACGACACACTTCGTCGGGATAGTCGTCCATCGCCTTCCACGTCGCGCAACTGAACGGATGTCTTGTCAATCTGTCGGCCATCGCGTCGGATGCGATCGCTGGCGAGGTCGAACTGCGCGACGAGGCGACCATGCGATCGTCTGGACAACGTATTTGGTATTGTGTGGCATACTCTCACGTGGCCTCCCTCACCGATACCACGTTCGCAGAGAGTAGAGAGCAAACCCACCAGAGCGAACTTCTCAGGCACGCCGAGGGTGGTCGTTCGCAGGCACGACACGAGTATTCCCGGCTTTCTGTTTCGGGGACCGTGCCTGCGTTTCGGAAGCGTCTCGAGCGACTGAAACCGCTGGTCTTCCTCCTCGAGCGAGAGAGATCGACGCTGCCGAGATCGTCTGAATCGTCTCAACAGATCCGATTCTCGAGTGGCTCACCGGCCCGCCACCGATCGTAGTTGCGGACGAAGAGGTCGACGAACCGATCGACGAACGACTCCGACCGACCGGCGACGTGGGGCGTTACGATGGTCTCGTCGAACGTCCACAGCGGCGAGTCCGCCGGCAGCGGTTCGGTCGCGAACACGTCGAGTCCCGCCCCGGCCAGCCGCCCCGCCTCGAGCGCCGCGATCAACGCCCGTTCGTCGACGACTTCGCCGCGGGCGACGTTGACGAGGATCGCCGAATCCGGGAGTGTCTCGAGTACGTCGCGGTCGATCAGTCCGCGCGTGTCGTCGGTGAGCGGAACGGTGAGTACGAGCACGTCGGTGTCCTCGAGGATCGAACGGAAGTCCTCGGACGCGAGCACGCGGTCGGAAGACAGGTGGCCGTCGTAGTCGCTCGGGGCGCGCTTGACGCCGTAAACGTCCATCTCGAACGCCGCCGCTCGTCGCGCGACCGCCTCGCCGATGTTTCCCAGGCCGCACACGGTGAGCGTGCGTCCCGCAAGGTCGACGAGCCCGGCTCCGAGTTCCCGGTCCCACTCGCGTCGCCGTTGCCGGTCGACGAACGCCGGGAGCCGGCGCGAGAGCGCGAGCAGGAGGCTCATCGCGTGGTCGGCGACGGCGGCGTCGTAGTTGCCCGACGCGTTCGTGAAGACGACGTCGCGATCGCGAAACCTCGAGACGGGGAACCGGGCGTAGCCGGCGCTGGTCGCCTGCACCCAGTCGCCTGCGGTCACCCCCGAGACGTAGTCGTCCGTCCAGTTCGTCGGATTCACGACGAACACGTCCGCCCGTGGGAGGGCCTCGAGGGCTTCGTCTCGATTCGATGCGGGGAGTACCGTCATGTCGTCCCGTCGACCCTCGAGGCGCTCGGCGATCGGGAGGTCGTGATGGACGAGTACGCTGGGCATGTGGGTGCGTACCCGTCTCTCGGCTATCTTTCTTCGGGGATCGAATCCTCACCGTTCGGAGCTATCGGCGAGATATGCGCTCGCTTCGCGCGACGTGCCGGCCATCTCCTCGGCGATCGCCCCGTGTTGCTCAGCACGCCGGCGGTAGCCTTCTGCAAGCTCCGCTCGAGAGACTGCTTTTTCGATGACGATCTCGTTCCACTCCTCGCGGATCGTAATCTCTTCGCCACTGTCGGTGCCGAGATTCTCTCGGAGTTGCTCCGGCAAGATCACTCGCCCGCGCTTGCCGACCGTGCGTGTTTCTTCCCCGGTCATACACAGTCATGTTATGTCTAATTTCTTGACAGTAGTCAGTAATACGATTTCTTTATCCAAAGTGAGGAGTGAAACTCGCGTTCAGTACAGGTGAGCGATGTAACACGGCAAGTTGCGGCCTCTCCGATTCCTGTCAGATGCGGCGTGCTGAATATAGAGGATGGATTTAGTACTGGAAGGCCGACAGTTGGTAGAGAGGCGGTCATCCAGGGTTATAAATCAGTTATCCGCGCTACCCGAGGATACCCAGAATCCATCGAGCAACTTCAGAGAGAGCAAATACTGCACCTTCCAAACGGGAGAGTACTCTTCTCGTCCAGAGAGCAGCGACCATCAATAGCGTGATGCCAGCCAGCCATGCCAGCGTCTCCAGTGCCGCGGCATTCACAACGAGTGGACGAACGATTGCTGCAACGCCCATGATTCCCGTGAGATTGTAGATGTTGCTGCCGACGACGTTACCGACAGAGACGCCGAGGCTCCCCCGCTGAATCGCAACCAGCGAGACGGCGAACTCCGGTGTCGAGGTACCCGCTGCGACGATCGTCCCACCGATGACCCACTCGGAGATGCCGACACCCCGGGCCAGCTCCGAGGCGGCCACCACCATGTAATCGCCACTCACCAGCACCAGCGCTAACCCGCCTACGAGAAACACGATATCTCGCCCACGAAACGTCATCTGCTTGGTCACTGGGCGAGCCACTCCGCCTTCGAGTGGTTGATTTGTGGTTCCTTCTGTCTGGCTGGCCCGAAGCAGATAGACCGTGTATACGGTAAACAATCCCGCTAAAAGTACACCTTCGAGTCTCGTGATCCGGAGGTCGAAAATCACGAATCCACCGATCAGAGTGCTTGCCAGTAGTGCAACGCCGTCACGATACACGAATGATTCTTCGATTGGGACTACTTTTATCATAGAAATGATACCTAGAATAAACGCCAGATTGTAGATGTTCGAACCAAGGACGTTCGCAACCGCGATATCGCCCAACCCTTTGAGCGCAGCGTCGACCGAAACTGAGAGTTCCGGTGTCGATGTCCCCATTGCGACGATCGTCAGTCCGATCGTAAGATCCGAAAGGCCGAACCGCCGAGCCAATCGAACGACAGCATCAACTAGGAACCGCGCGCCAATCCAGAGACCCAGTATCGAGACGAGAATTATACCGATTTGAACGAGCGGGCCGCCCTGAATCATCGTACGGGGGTACCGCAGGCCAATAAATCAATGTTAGGCACCCGGTTTTGCCCGCTGTCTTCTGAAATACGATGGAAGAAAGCTACTGCACATGCGCCCTGTATCTTGCACGCCTCGGATACATCTTTCCAGGAGCTGTCAGAACCGCTGTACTGAATACAGAGGATATATCTATCACGCTATACCTGCTCGAACTCCCGATTCACTGGACAGAAAATACCGAAGGGGAGGTCGCGTTACTCTCCTGGCGGTTCGAAGACGCCGATCTGGTGCAAGAAGCCCAGCATGTCGTTTTGGGCCCACGTCTCGACGATTTGGCCATCTTCGATCCGGTGGATGTGGTTTCCCTCTACCACAGCCTTCTTCCCCGTCCCTTCGACCCCCATGAACTCGCCTTCGTGGGTGCCGGTGGATCGGTCTCGTCGGACCACCATATCGCCTTCGGCGATCAGATCCTTGACCCCGCAGTGGATGTCCGGAACCGCGGTTCGAAGCATCGAGACGTATTCCTTGACGTCATCCGGGCCGCGAAGGGGCTTGGGTCGTGCCGAATTGTGCTCGACGTAGTCGTCTGCGATGATCTCGTCGACGAGGTCCAGGTTGCCCTTGCTAATGACCTCTTCCGGGTATTTACGAACGATCTCCTTGTTTTTGGCTTCCAATGTCGCCATAGTGTCCTCCTCCGTAGCGTCCGCACGACAGTTCTCGCTCCCAACCGCCTTCGATACGAACGCTGTTCAAGAACTACTCCTTGGTATGTGTTAACTCTTTACTAGGTGGGTAGATCAAGGGGTATAAGACGAGGATCACGTTTTGCTGAATATGCAGATGTACTTAGTGAATCGTCCGACTCAGTTTCAGGTAGTATTCTGAATAAAGAAATCGTGCTACTATCTACGGTTATTGATACTCGATTCACCCGCCGGAAGTAACACCCAGCTCGAGTTGCCGGCATCGGCGCTCCGTCAATGGTCGATCCTCGAGGCCGATTTCGCCCGTGGGTCTGGTCGTCGGATCTATTCGGAAGCGGACCGCGAGCAGCTCACTCCCCGCGGAAGTACGGAATGATCGTCTCTTCGTAGTGGGTCATCGTCTCCTCGTGGTCGCCGGTCGGAATGAGGACGAGATTGTCGACGCCGGCGTCGGCGAACGCCTTGATGCGGTCAATCGCGCGGTCGGGATCGCCGGCGACGCAGATTCGGTCGACGGCGTCGTCCGGGATCCGATCGGCTGCGGCCATCAGCTGTCGTTCCTGTTCGTCGTTGAAGGCCATCTCCCGCATGAGCGGCGTCTCCGCGGCGATCTCCTCGTATCCCATCCGTTCGAGCAACGGCGGCCGAAGCGCCAGCGTCGTCCGGTTGCGCTCGATCGACACCTCGCGGGCCGCCGCGGCGTCCTCGGTGACCGTCGTCGGAACCATGATCGCCCGATCGATCGCGTCCGGGTCGCGTCCCCGATCGGCGGCCACCTCGAGGACGCGCTCGAGATCCGCTTCGTAGTGTTCGGGGGTGTGAATCCAGGGGAACCAGCCGTCGGCCAGCGCACCGGTGAACCCGCGCATATCGTGGCCGTATCCGCCGACCCAGATCGGGGGCCGAGGATCCTGCACGGGTTTCAGCCCCATGTACGCGTCCTCGAGCTGGAAGTACTCGCCGTCGAACGAAAGGGGGTCGTCGGGCTCGGAGTCCCAGAGCCCGTCGACGATCTTTACCGTCTCGCTGAACCGGGTGAAGGGGTCCGACCAGTCGAGGTCGCCGATCGGCGTGAAGTTGAACGCCTCGCCGGCCCCGATGCCGAATCCGGCCCGGCCGTCCGTGAGTCGATCCAGCGTCGCGGTGCTGTGTGCGAGTTCGGTCGGATGGCGGCGAACGGAGTCGGTGACGCCGGGGAGCAACCGCACTCGCTCGGTTTCTCGAGCGATCGCACCGAGAACGGTGAACGCCTCCCACGGTGGCTCGGTCAGGAAGTTGTCGGAGTTCGTCGGGTGGAACAGGTGATCCGGGACCGTCAGAACGTCGAAGCCCGCCTCCTCTGCTCGGACCGCACGTTCGACCGTCGCCTCGACGTCGCCGTAACTGACCACTTGACAGCCGAATCTGAGATCGTCGTGTTCCATACGTGTTACCTCGTGGAAATCAGGTAAGTGACATCCTCCCCGCCGTGAACGGCGGGGCTTCCCGTACCGCCGTTGGGATATTTGACGGTCTACGATACGACCTGTTCTCTCGTGCGAAACGTCCCGCTCTCGCGGTCGAACAGGTGTATCGATGGCTGTGCCACACAGCCGTTACTCCTATCCTCGCCGTGAGGACTCGGAGTTATCTTCTGGCGCATATTCTCCGCCCCGTTACAATCTGCGTTTCCGACTAGCCCGCACGACGAGCAAACGTACAAGCCACGATGCGTACGGTTCGACTTCGTGTCGTCGCCACACGCCGAACACGTCTTCGAGGTGTTCCACTCGTTCTCCTTCAGCACCTCGACACCACGTCTCTCGCCTTTGTACGCGAGGTATTGGTAGATGCGGTCGAACGCCCATGTGTGGAGTTTCTTGTTGCCAGTCTTCCCCCAGTCGGACGCGCGAACGTCTTCGGGCCAACTCACCGCGAGCGTTCCAACACCGCGTTCGACACACTCTGTGATGATGGTGTCCGTGAGAACGTGGTAGAAGTGGGGTTCGCGTGCTGCGAGTTTCCGACGAGCCCACATCGACTTCTCGGACGGCCCGTTCTCACCCTCAGTTTCGTACTCTGCTCGCGTGAAGTAGTGCTTGTCCTGTTTGAGCGAATTACCGGGGTAGAGAACGTACTCGTCGGGGAAGGCAACCGTGGCGAGGTTTTTGATGCCAAGGTCGATACCTGCCACTTCGTCGCCTGCAGAGTCGTTCGTTTCGAGTTCGACCTTACAGACGAAGTGCAGTTCCCACTCGTCGCCGTTCCAGACTGCTCGAACGTTTTGCACCTTGTTGACTTCTGAGAGGTCAACGTCGGGACGCGTCTGGTACTTGCAGAGGATGAAGTCCGACCAATACTCCTTGAGGTTCGAGCCTTTCGAGAGTCGGACTCGATTGTTCTCAGGGTCGTGTTTGAACCCATCTTCTTTGAACGTGACCGTACTACGGGGGCGTTCGTCGCCGTATTTGCGGTAGCCGGGCGGATTCGCCTCGTCAAAATTGTGTCGCAGGTCGAACCACGACTGGAAAGCGTCGGAAAGTTCTTCGATGACTTTCTGACTGGATTGTGCGTTCAAGTCTTTCCAGCATTTCTGGTTCTTCATGTACGATTTCAGCACGCCCTCGTCTGGGATTTCGCCTGTTTCATCCCAGATGCGGTCGGCTGTCCATCGTGCGACGTTCCAGATTTTCGAGGCGGAATCACCGAGCGAGTCGAGGCCGTCGCAGACCTGTCGGTGGTTCTGGATAGAACCAACGTAGGTACGAGTAACCTCAATCGCCATATATAGCCTATGTAGGAAAACCTACTTAATGGTTCGGATTAGCGTGGAATATCCGGTCTGAGTGTCGTCGGTGGGTTGTGGAGGGGTTGTCGGATTCACTCCCGCCGTAAACGGCGGGATTCTCTCCTCGCAGGAAGATAGGTCACGTCTCGAGCGGTGAACCGGGTCGCGTACGGTTGATTCTGGACCGTGGTCCCGGCCCGTCGACTCTCGAGACGATCGGAGATCACGTTGGACGAGTACGCTGGGGTGCGGTTTCGTACCGCTCCGTTCGAGTGGGCGTTCTCCGTCGAACGACGATCGTCGTGCGAGCCCCGTTTCGCTGAGGGGTCGACCTCGAGGGAGTTTGTGAGTCGAGATCACAGCACTATTGGCCGGTTCCGGCGAGTACATTATCATAACTAATGATGGTGGTCGTATGCAGGTAGACCCCATCGACATCGGCGAGAACGCACCGAAATTCGAACTCCCGGGCGTCACCGGAGACGGGTACGCGACGCTGGACTTCGAGACGTACTCCCTCGACGATTTCGACGCTTCGGCGCTCGTCGTCGTCTTCACGTGTAACCACTGTCCGACCGCGATCGCCTACCAAGACCGGATCAAGGCGATTCAGGCGGACTACGACGACGCTGACGCCGATGTCGTCGCGATCAACGCCAACAACGCGATCGAAGAACACTCGAACGGGAACGAGTTCTACCCGACGGACTCGTTCGAGCACATGAACGCGCGTGCCGCACTCGAGGAGTTCAACTTCCCGTATCTGCGCGACGAATCACAAGAGATCGCGAAAGCCTACGGCGCACAGTGTACCCCGCACGCGTTCGTCTTCGACGGGAACAGGCAACTCGTCTACGAGGGGGCGATCGACGACGACCGAGAGGGAGAAGACGTAACCGAACAGTACGTGCGTGACGCGATCGACGCGGTGCTCGCCGGTGACGACTATCCGATCGATACGATTTCGCCGATGGGCTGTTCCACGAAGTGGAAAGCGACGTGATCGGTTGTCAGGCTCCGCCCGACTGCCTGAGGGACCTTCGGTCCCCCTCTGTTCACGGTGAATAGGAAGTCACTCCGGCAGTAATCGTCGACTTTGCTCTCCTCTATGTATTTATCTACCATTGGAGAAAGTATATCCGTCGCAAGCCCTTCGTATCAGGTAACGAATAAATTTCTATGAGTAACGACACTAACGTTGACGACCCTCCTAAAGACGCTCCGGAGGCTGTTCCCGACGGGAAACAGGACCAATCCAAGCGTCAGGGAACTGGGTCGCAACACGAGGAGGACGGTGACCGTCACGACGAGGTCGACGATTCAACCGACGACCTCGAGTCGGCGAGTGAGGAGGACGAAGTCGAAGGGGAGGACGATGTCGAGTCCGTCGACGACCTCGGCAGCACGGTCGAGGTCGACCCCGGCGTCGAGATCGACGAGGAAATCGCCGAGGACGACATTCTCGGCGGCCTCGAGATTGACTCGACGGACGATATTACGGTCCCCGACCGACTCGTCGATCAGGTCATCGGACAGGACGAAGCGCGAGACACCATCATCAAGGCGGCCGAGCAGCGTCGGCACATCATGATGATCGGCTCGCCGGGGACCGGCAAGTCGATGCTGGCGAAGGCGATGAGTCAGTTGCTTCCCAAGGAAGACCTGCAGGACGTCTTGATCTACCACAACCCGGACGACGGCAACGAGCCGAGGGTCCGGACCGTCCCCGCCGGAAAGGGCGAGGAGATCGTCGCCGTTCACAGGGAGGAAGCCAACAAGCGCAACCGACGGCGCTCGATCCTGATGTGGGTCATCGTCGCCGGCATCGTGGCGTACACGATTCTGACGGGGTCGTCGATCCTGCTGGGCCTCCTCGCAGCGGGGGTCATCTGGCTGGTCTTCCGGACCATGGGTCGGGGTGAGGATGCGATGGTGCCGAACATGCTCGTCAACAACGGCGACCAGCGCGTCGCTCCCTTCGAGGACGCCACCGGTGCCCACGCCGGTGCACTGCTGGGCGACGTCCGTCACGACCCCTTCCAATCCGGCGGCATGGGGACCCCGAGCCACGAGCGGGTCGAATCCGGCTCGATCCACAAGTCCAACAAGGGCGTGTTGTTCCTCGACGAGATGAACACGCTCGCCATCCCCACCCAGCAGAAGCTGATGACCGCGATTCAAGAGGGCGAGTTCTCGATCACGGGCCAGTCCGAGCGTTCCTCGGGCGCGATGGTCCAGACCGAACCCGTCCCCTGTGACTTCGTCATGGTCGCCGCGGGGAACCTGGACGCGATGGAGAACATGCACCCCGCGCTGCGCTCGAGAATCAAGGGCTACGGCTACGAGGTGTACATGGACGATACCATCGAGGACACCCCCGAAATGCGGCGCAAGTACGTCCGGTTCGTCGCCCAGGAGGTCGAACGCGACGGCCGACTCCCCCCCTTCGAACGGGAGGCGGTCGAGGAACTCCTCCTCGAGGCCAGACGCCGCTCGGGTCGAAAGAATCACCTGACCTTGCTGTTTCGAGACCTCGGCGGACTGGTCCGCGTCGCCGGCGACATCGCCCGCGCCGAGGATCGCGAGTTCACGACCCGTGCGGACGTTCTGCAGGCCAAAGAACGCTCGCGCTCGATCGAACAGCAACTGGCGGACAACTACATCGAGCGCCGCAAGGACTACGAGTTGCAGGTCACCGAAGACGGCGTCGAAGGACGCGTCAACGGCCTCGCCGTCATGGGCGAGGACTCGGGGATCATGCTCCCCGTGATGGCCGAGATCGCACCCGCACAGGGCGGTGGTGAAGTGATCGCCACCGGGAAGCTACAGGAGATGGCCGAGGAGTCCGTCCAGAACGTCTCCGCGATCATCAAGAAGTTCTCCGACGTCGATCTCTCGGAGAAGGACATCCACATCCAGTTCGTCCAGGCCGGCGACGGCGGCGTCGACGGCGACTCCGCTTCGATTACCGTGGCGACCGCGGTTATTTCCGCACTCGAGGACATCCCGATCGACCAGTCGGTCGCGATGACCGGCTCGCTCTCCGTGCGCGGGGACGTCCTCCCGGTCGGCGGCGTCACACACAAGATCGAAGCCGCTGCCAAGGCCGGTTGCTCGACGGTCATCATCCCGAAAGCCAACGAACAGGACGTGATGATCGAAGACGAGTACGACGAGATGATCGAGATCATCCCCTGTGACAACATCAGCGAGGTCCTCGAGGTCGTCCTGATGGACCAACCCGAGACGAACTCGCTGGTCGACCGCCTGAAGTCGATCACCGACACGACGTTCGACCACCCCGTCGGCTCGAACCCGAGTCCGCAGTAGTCTCGAGGACTTCGAGATCTTTTTTCGAGAGTGCGCTGTTGAATCCGAAGCCCGTGGCGGAAGAGCGCCCGGTGAAAACACCTATATGCTGGCTTCGTCGTTGTTTCGGAAATCATGGACTCCGAAAGGAGACAGACCCGACGAGGATGGCTCTGTGCGATTACGGCCGCCGCAGGGGGTCTCGCGGGTTGTTCGATGCCGCGAGCGGAAGATACTCGGACGAGTACCGCAGCGACCGGTGACGGGGCGCCTTCGACGAACAGTTCGGAGGAGACTTCGAAAACGCCGGCGGGAGACTCCCCATCGAGTGGCGGCTCGTCGTGGCCGACGTTTCGAGGCGACAACAGAAACACCGGATGCGAACCGAACGGGCGCGGGCCGCTCGACAGGCCAGACGAGAAGTGGACCGTCTCCACCGACGGCGGCGTCTGGAGCAGCCCGGTCGTCGCGGACGGGCTCCTCTACGTCGGCTGCATGGCTGGAACACTCTACGCGATCGACGTAGCGACCGGTGAGGTCGACTGGCGGTACGAGGCGGACGGGCCGATTCAATCGACACCGACGGCCGTCGACGGTCGCGTGTATTTCGGGTCGCTGGACAAGCACGTGTACTGTCTGGACGCGAAGACGGGCGAGGAGCAGTGGACCTACGAGACGGCCGGCCTCGTACACAGCAGTCCGACGATCAGCGGAACGATGCTGTACATCGGAAGCGGCGCGCTCCCGATCGAAGAGATATACGCGTACCTCGAGTCGAGCGGTCTCGAGCAGGAGGGCGGTGGCGTGTACGCACTGAACCGCGAGACGGGGGAACTCGAGTGGCGAGCGTTTCCGGATCGTCTCGTCAGCAGCACGCCCGCAGTCGTCGATTCGTCCGTCTACGTCGGGCTCGTCGATGGCGAGGACGAGCGCCCACTAGTGGTGTCGCTCGAGGCTTCGGACGGCAGTGTCCAATGGGATTCCGAGACCGATGCGGCGGTGCTGACGAGCCCGTCGGTGTGGTCGAACACGGTGTATTGTGCGAGTTACAGCGGGAACGTCTACGCCCTCTCCACCGAGACCGGCGACGAGGAATGGACGTTCCACGTCGGTTCGGGTGAAATCAGGGGCTCGACCGCAGTCTGTGATGGGTCCGTCTACGTCCCGGTGTCGGGGAACGCGCTCGCACAGAACTCCGACAATCCGGTGCTGTACTCGCTGTCACTGGATGGCGACGAACAGTGGAAACACGAGATCGGTGGCGGCCGTCAGATGGGCAGTAGTCCCGCCGTGACGAGCGACGCAGTGTACGTCGGCACGCATTACATCGATGGTGGCGGCGGGTTGTACGCGGTGAGTCCCGACGGAAAGCGATTGTGGGGCGAGGTGTCCGATGGAGAAGGCGTCGGGAGTAGTCCGGCCGTCGTCGACGGGACCGTCTATTACGGCGCGGACGATAACACGGTGTACGCGATGGAATGAGCGACGCACCGTGAACGGGTAGGACTCGGCGTGGACCCCCATTCCAGCCGACTCAGGGAGACGATACGACGGCTCGTTTTCGGTGAGGAGGTCGTTAGCGTGATTATCGTCGATACTGCGATATCGGCACCTCAGTGTCGAACAGGTGTCTGACTGAGATTCTTAATGGACGGCGGTGAGGGTAGTACTCACCAGCATGTACGAGTGTACGACAACCTGTGACGACCGCTGCGCATCGACTCGAGGGAGGGTCTAATCCATGGCGACGACAGCGGGCGACGAGTTGGTATCGGTGGGTGTCGACCTCCTCGATTCCGTTCGCATGTGGACCGCCTACGTCCTCACCGTCCTCCTCCCGGGATCGGGTCATCTCTACCTCGGCCGGTGGAAACGTGGGCTCGTCTGGATCGTGCTCTGTACAGTCGCGGTCGTGTTCCTCAGCACCGGAACGATCGTCACCGAACGCGCGCTCTTCGAGCCGATGATCGTCACCGTCGTCGGACTCGAGACCGTCACCTTCGCGGATATCGCATTTCCGCTCACTATCATCGTCCTCAGTATCGTCGATCTCTACACGCTCGTCGCCCTCGCCGACGACTGATCGCGGAGTAGGCCACCCGGTATTTCGACGTGTTGATCGGTAGTGGTGGCACAGCATCTCCTGAGGTGAAGGGCCACCTGTCCCCCGAGTGACCGCAACTGTCGGTACGTTCATCTAGTGGCGGAATTTCACAAGGTGACTTTTTCGTGCTCAACGTTGCCACATACCATGGAGTTCACCAATGACACACGAATGGACCATCAAGGGAGACTACGTCGAAGCCTGTAACTGCGAGGTCACATGCCAGTGCGTGTGGCTGGAACTGCCGGACGACGACCTCTGTAACGTCTCGTTGGCGTGGCACATAGAGGAGGGAAACTACGGTGACGTCGACCTGAGCGGACTGAACGTCGGCATGCTCATCTCGACCGAAGAGGGCGTCATGTTCGGTCCCGAGACGGGGTGGGACGTCGTGCTACTCGTCGACGAGACTGCCGACGGCGACCAGCGCGAGGCCATCGAAGACATCTACTTCGGCCGCGCCGGCGGGATCTGGGCACCCGTCGCTGACACACACGTCCAGTCCGCCGACGTCGCGACCGTTCCGATCAGCTTCTCGCGGGACGGCTCGGATTTCTCCGTCGAAATTGGGGACGTCCTCGAGATGGACGCGAGCGGCGCGGTCGGGTTCAACGACGAAGTCGGCAGGATCTCACCCCACCCGCTAACGAAGAGCCACGAGGTGCAGACCGGCAAGTCGACGACGGCCACCGTCTCCTACGACGATCAGTTCACGTGGGACGTTTCGGGGAACAACGCCTACCTCGGAGACTTCGAGCTGGCGAGTTCCTGACGACGGCGGACAGTGATAGAGACGATTTACCATGGGGACACACGACTCGTTCCGGGACCGGATCTCCCACCGACGGATTCCGATCGTCGCGCTCGTCACCTACGGAATCGCGCTACTCGCGTGGGCCGCGATCGTCGGTCGCTGGCTCCCGATGCCCGGCGGGGAGATGGACGCGAAGATGCACATGTCCGACCCGGGTGTACCGGAGGCGATGGCGCTCTCGAACGGGATGGCAGGTATCGGTCTCTACCTGTTCATGTGGGGCGTGATGATGATCGCGATGATGTACCCGTCGTCGGTCCCGCTCTTCCGGCTCTATTCCAAGACGCTCGAGCGAACGACAACTGCCGGGAAAGCAGTCCGAGTCGGTGCGTTTCTCGGAACGTACGCGCTCGTCTGGACGCTGGTCGGGGTCGTACCCCTCGTCGTCAATGCTCTGGTGCCGATCGCCAGCATCGCGAGCGCCCACGGCGGACTTCTGATGGGCGGGACGCTCCTGCTCCTGTCGGGATATCAACTCTCTCCATACAAACACCGGTGTCTGCGGTATTGCCGGTCGCCGCTCGGGTTCCTCATGAGCCATCACCAGCCGGGGGTGCGCGGTGCCGTCCGAATGAGCTTGCAGTTCAGCGTGTTCTGTGTCGGGTGTTGTTGGGCCCTATTCGCGTTTATGGTGATCGTGGGCTCGATGAATCTCGTCTGGATGGCGTTTCTCGCAGTCGTGCTCTCGCTCGAGCGGACAGTTGCGTGGGGTGAACACCTGGCGCATGCGATCGGTCTCTTCGCCGGCGCCGTCGGGTTCGTCGTCATCGCGATCTCGATACTCTAGCACCGGCTTTCGTGTGACGACACCACCGGCGGAGACCTTCGAGGGAGAGACTGAGGCGCCGGTCGGACGATCGAGTGAAAGCAATACCGTCGGCACGGAAAGAATCGGTGAGACCCACGGCTGTCAGTTCCGAGCTTAATTCCCGATCTAGTTAGTATCGCCGTCTTCGGACAAGTTCGTCGGCAGTCCGGACCGCGTCGTCAACCCGTTCGGGCGAAGGGTCAACTGGCTCATGTTCCATCCCGTGTTCGCAGGCGATTTCACCGACTCGAGCGAGGTCGTCGTCTGCGACGCCTAGCTCGTCGAGAGTGACGTCCAGTCCGACGTCGAAGACGACCTCGAGCGCAGCGTCGAGGACTTCGGGGTCGCGGTCCTGCAGGACGAGTTCGACGACGGTTCCGAACGCGACCAGCAGTCCGTGGGGCTCGCGGACGCCGACGTTGGTGAGGCCGGTCTGGACCGCGTGTGCGCCGGCCGTGCCGGCGCTCTCGAAGCCCAGCCCCGACAGCAGGGTGTTCGCTTCGACGATCCGCTCGACCGCCGGCGTGACCGCGCTCCGCTCGACGGCCGCGAGCGCGTCGGCGCCGTGTTCTTCGACCCGACGGTACGCCCGTTCGGCGATGTCTATCGCGGCAAACGCCGAGCGGCCGCCCGCGTCGGTTTCGCCGCCGGACTCGGCGACCGCCTGAGCCTCGAAGTGGGTGGCCATCGCGTCGCCCATCCCGTGAGCGAGAAAGCGCTTGGGCGCCCCGGCGACGACGGCCGTATCGACCAACACGAGTTCCGGGTTGCGGTCGCGGTGGAGCACCTCCAGAAAGTTCCCCGCCTCGTCGTAGACGACCGCGACCGTGCTCGTGGGGGCGTCCGTGCTCGCGATCGTCGGGACGACCGCCAGCAGCGCGTCGGTACGGTGGGCGACCGCGGTGGCGACGTCCATCGAGACGCCGCCACCGACGCCGACGACGAGATCCGCACCGGCCTCTCGGACCCGCTCGACCTGGTCTTCGATGACCGCGTGAGTGCACGATCCGACCCCCGCCGCAATCGCGGCGGTCTCCGTCTCCGCCGCCACTAGGCCGGCGACGACCTCGTCTTCGACCGTCGAGAGCGCCGTTTCACCGCCGAGGAGGTACGCGCGATCGGCATCCAGGGCGGCGAACTCCTCGCCGGTGGACTCGAGCGCGCCGGCGCCCTGGACGTACGTTCTGGGAGAGATGAATCGTTGGTGCATCTTCGATTGTTGTGTAGCCACCAAAGTAAGCGTTCGCCAGAAATGCCGGTGTCGACCGAAATCGCTCGGATTCGTTCGGTCGGTCGGTACGACAATCGATGCCGCGTCCGTCGACGCGTACGGTTCCCTGCACCGTTCAAACGAAGTGGGACTACGCTTTCTCTGGACACCACGACAGTTCTGCAAAGCGCGTTCGTGAGATGTGATCTCACGGCCTGTCAGACGGAGTCTGACAACGTCATCGAAACAGAACGCAAAGTCCTCGAGGAGACGGTGTTAGCCGTCGAACAGGGAGAGATCGTTTCCGGAGATACAAGGAGAAAGCCCCACCCTTTAGGGCGGGAAGGATGTCGACGGATCGCACTTCTCGAGCGTACAGTCGCGATACGTCGTGAATCCACTCTCTACGTCGATCACCGCGTACGGGCACTCTATCGGGGGGACGCCACGCCGGCATCCAGAACCGCCGACTGGTGTCTGCATCCTATTTGACTGCGTCGGGTAGCAAACGCGTCTCCATCAGTTTGTTGCGTTCCAAGAACGTATGACAATCACAGGCACACTCTTTGCTACTGTAGATGCCCTTTATTGACGAGGACGAGATCCTCTGTGTATGGATCGCGGACTTGTCACACTCGCCGGGACGAGATCGGGAGCGACACTTCTAGAGGAGGCGGCCGAACACGCGGTGGGAGCGAATGCGGACCTGGTTCTTCTCTCCTCGTTCACGCAGGAGGAAGCCGAGCACGACCTCGAGGTACTCAACCGGATCGACACGTCCGAACACGGCCGGTTCGGCGAGTTGATGAGCACAGAACTCGCCGAGGAGGTCGGCGAACAGATCGCCCACAACGTGCTCTCGGCGTACGACGTCGAGTATACCGTCGTCGGAGCGATCACGGACCACCGGATCGGTCGCCGGATCATCGACGAAGCCGAGCGTCACGACTGCGATCACGTCTTTCTCTTGAGCAAGCCCCACTCGCGGATCGGCGATCTCGGCGAGGCGGCGCGTCGAGTGGTCCGCCACTTCGACGGGTTCACCACACTCGGCAGAGAACGCGATCCCGAGCGACATCTCGCGCGCCTCCGCGGAGACGGACGTGACTACGATGTCGTGATCAATTACTGACCGGGAGTCCGTGGCCACCGTTTCGCTACCCGTCCGCGACAGTCCGTAGCGGTCGATTTCTTCGTAGCGGCGGCGTGTCACACGTCGAATCCGATGACGGTGCCATCATTTTTTCGTGAGTTCGGTAGCAGGAGGCGACATCGTTATTATCGTGTCCACCCTGAATTGTGTGAGAGTTCATGCCGTGATCGGTCCGCTGAGCCCTCTCCCCATCATGGAAGCTACCCCGCCCTCGAAACCCTCCGCTGACGCGACGAACACGTTCGAACACGAACTCAGCGAGTTGCTCCTCGCTGCCTTCGGTTGCGGCGCGGCGATCGAAGACACGTGGGAGATCGCATCGACAGTCTCTGATGCCCCGAACTGGCGAGTGACGATCGAGAAAGTACCACCGGAGAACCCCACGTACGAACCGACGTTCCTCGAAGAATGAGTACGACGCACTGATGGCGTCCTCAGAGTCTAACTAGCCGAAAATACAGAGTGTTAGAATTTTAATATCTTTCCGGAACGAGAAGGCTTATGAGTGTCCTTAACACAGTGGTGGATAGTCGTACTTTACTGAAGTCGCTTCGTGAGATTGAGTCGGTCAGGGCGTCGTGTAAGTACAGTATACCAAACCCCCATGATGCCGAAAACCCGAAATTCGAACCAGCGGAAGGGAGACCGTCACGAGATCACCCCGACACAGCTGTTCGCGGCCTTTTCGAACGAACGCCGACAGCAGACACTGGCATATTTGGCACAGAAACCGGCAGCGATCTCACTCGGTGACCTCGCCGAGTACATCGCGATCAAAGAGGAACAGCCCTCGTACGAGTGGTACGAGCGAGTACTCACCGAACTGGCGCACAATCACCTTCCCCACTTGCAGGATACGGGACTCGTGCGGTACGACGCGGAGCGAGAAACCGTGGAGTTTGCGGTCGATCGGCGCGTAGTGGAACCGTACTTGCGGCTCGCCGGGTACACCGACGCCTAGACGCGGGTAGATGCGTTCTTCTTGAGCCGGAACCCTATTATAGAGATTTCGACTGTCTCTGACATCGTTATAGAGACTTATCGAGTGGTGGATGATATCAGTACACGAAACACAGGAGACAGTCCACGGCTTTAGTCATCTTCAGAACGCAAAGCGTTCCGATGGGCTCACAAGACCAGTGGTCTCGTAAACGTGGGATGAATCCATTACTGTCGAATCAACCCATGCTCTATGACCGCTACTCCTCGGGTTCGTCGCGCGTGAAAACCTGCCATCTGTCCCCTTCAGGAGGCTTCTGAAGGGTGATCTGAATCTCCTCCTTCGACGAAACGCATTCGAGGATGCGGTCTTTGTTGGCGAGCGCAACGAGATCGTCACCGTCACGGCAGATGGCGATAATACCGTCACCGTACCCGATTTCAGTTTTCAATTCGGCAACGGTCGTGCTCTCGGTAATACTCACGGTAGTACCGTCGACGGATACGGGGTGTTCCATTGCTTTATGAACGGGTTCTAGCACATAGGGTCTTGTTATTGGTTGCCGCGACTGTAGTGGAGAGACGGAGATCCGATCGAACGCTGGTTCCTCGTTCACGTCCTTCTGATTAGACAGTTCACTGGTTGGTGGATACACGTCCATCGGAAGACACGCTCGCAGTATTCTTTGGGGACTTCGCCGTACTCTTCCCCGAGGTGCGCTTTTTCGTACTCGAGGATTCGGTGGAACCCGAGCCGACAGACCACGGTCCACCGGAGGACGTGGAGCGATCTGTACTGAACGACTCGTTCGTCGACGATCAGCCGGTGGTCGCGGCCGGTTCACTCGAGGTGGTGAATTTTATCTGTGAACGCGGGGGAGTTCATCGAGTCCAAACTAAGACCCACTCGAAAACGGATTCCTGAACGTCAACCGTTGGCCATCGGGATCGACTTCGCGGACGCGGGCTCGTGTCCCATCGCGTACGGTGCCAGCGCGCCGTAGAGACCGATCTCGTCGCCGAGCGTCGTCTTCTCGATCGTCGGCACCGCCGGCAGGGCGAACTGCTCGAGGTGAGGTCGGGTGCGCTCGAGGATCGTCTCGAAGTTCGAGGCGCCGACGCCGCCGCCGACGGTGATCAGGTCGGGGTTGTAGGCGTTGACGAGCGTCCCGAGACCGGCGGCGTTGTACTCGCAGATGCGATCGAGGTAGTCGTTCGCGACCGGGTCGTCCTCCGCGACGGCGTCGAAGAGGTCTCGAGCGGTGAGCGCGTCCGGGTCGGGAAGAACGGTCCCACGGGATTCGGTCTCGAGGAGGTCACGGACGAAGCCGGCGATTCCGCGACCCGAACAGTAGGCTTCCCACGCGCCGGGGACGCCGGAGCTGGCCCTGTCCGGCGGACCGATCGGGAAGAGGCCGACCTCCGCCGCGTGACCGCGAGCGCCGCGGACGACGTGGCCGTGGTCGACGACGCCCGCGCCGATACCGGTGCCCATCGTGAGGTGGACGACGCAGTCGTGGTTTTGGCCAGCGCCGTAGACCCACTCGGCGAGGCCGGCGGCCGTACAGTCGTTCTCGATGCGAACGGGAAGATCGAACGCGTCTTCGATCGTCGGGCCGAGCGGGATGTCGCGGACGACGTCGTCGTCGGCCGTGTCGATCTCGGCGATCACGCCCTCGTCGATCAGCCCCGCACACGCGATCGAGACCGCGTCGATATCCGCGCGAGCGTGAAGGGCCTCGAGGCGGGCGCAGACTTGCGACTCGAGGTCGCGCACGCTGGTCGGTTCGACGTCGATTTCGGCGGCGAACGGTCCGTCAGGAGAACTGATCGCGGATCGAAGATTCGTGCTCCCGATCCCGAACAGCGCAATCGTCTGGTCGACGGCCATGTCTGTGCGTCGCCGAGCGACCGTATCAAGCCACGCGACGCTCCAGACCGTTCCATCCGCCTTACTATTTTTAACGGGAGCATAGCAGTCCGTATTCCCGGAAATCTCGTCGTTGCTCTCGTCTGTAATCGCTCGCCTCGAGGGCTGTGTGCCGATCGGGATCGAAACGGTGTGAAACGGACGGTGGGATGGTTCGAACCGCTTTGGAGGATTCACTCTTCAGTGTGTGTTTACGAGTAGAGTTCGTGGGACGGGTTCTCGAGGGCGATCCATCGCAGAGACAGTCGGCCGGAGCTATTGTCGACGGCTCGCTCGGGATATAATACCACTCGGGGAGTCGGGTGACCCGAGCGTCCCCACTGGTCGTCCCACCGCCAGAGGATACAATGATCCCTCTCTCGTTTCCGGTATCCACAGTATTAGGATAGCGCGGTGACGCCCTCCGCTATGGAGTATACCAAACTCGGGTCGACCGGCCTGGACGTTTCGAAGGTCTGTTTCGGCACGTGGCGATTCAGCAAGGAATCCGACGGCACCGTCGAGACCGACCGGGAGACCGCACACGACCTGCTCGACCGCTTCGCCGACGCGGGCGGCAACTTCATCGACACCGCCAACGTGTACGGAGACCCCGCTGGTACCAGCGAGCGCTGGATCGGCGAGTGGCTCGACGACCGGGATCGCGAGGACTACGTCATCGCGTCGAAGGTGTACTGGAACCAGGTGAGCCGGTTCAGCGACAACCTTTCGCGGAAGAACATCCGCGCGGAGATCGAGGGTACCCTCGAGCGCCTCGACACGGACTACCTCGACGTCTACTACATCCACCGCTGGGACGACGACACGCCGATCCGTGAAACGCTGCGGACGCTCACCCAACTCGTCGAGGAGGGGAAGGTCCACTACCTCGCGGCATCGTCGATGGCGGCCTGGAAACTGACGAAGGCCCTCTGGACCAGCGACGTCGACGGCCTCGAGCGGTTCGAGGTAACCCAGCCGCGGTTCAACGCGGTCAAACGTCCTCACGAGTACCTCGAGGTGTGTGCCGACCAGGGGCTGGCCGTCTGTCCGTGGTCGCCGCTCGACGGCGGCTTCCTCACGGGCAAGTATTCGACGGGCGACGCCGACGAGGGGTCACGAGCGGACCTCGACGACTGGGACATGTCCTTTTCCGATCGACAACAGCGCGTCCTCGAGGCGGTGGAGACCGTCGCGGACGAACTCGAGGCGACGCCCGCACAGGTGTCGCTGCGCTGGCTGATCGAGCAGCGCGAGTTCACCTGCGTGCCGATCTTCGGCGCTCGCACCGTTGAGCAGATGGACGAGAACGTCGGTGCCGCCGACATCTCGCTTTCGAACGACCAGTACGAGCGGATCGCCGACGCCTACTGATCGGGTCTTTCGACGGCTCTTCGGGAGACGACCGTCTTCTCGAGTCCTTTTTGACCGTGACAACGGCACTTCGCGTGCGGTTAGGCCGTCACTCGAGAACGAGGTCGAACAACGGCGTAACGTATATGGCCGACTGCTGACTGGACACATCCGTGACCCGGGCATCGACAACGGGGTTGTTCCTTCTGCTTGGACTCCTCTGGGGTGGGTCGTTTGTCGCCATCGAAATCGGACTAGCCGACTTCCCACCAGTGCTCTTCGCTTCCTATCGGTTCTACATTGCTGGCGTCGCTATCCTGGGATTTACACTCATTACCACCGATCACTGGCGCCCCCGACGATACGACGAGTGGCTCGTGGCCGGAATCGCCGGTGTGCTGATGATCGCCGGTACCCACGCGTTTCTGTATCTCGGGGTACCATACATCTCCGGTGATGTGGCCGCGATCATCATCAGCTTCAGCCCGGTTCTAACCGCCGTCTTCGCCAGTCTCTTACTCGAGGACCGACTCACCAGGATTAGCCTTGCCGGATTCTTCTGTGGTCTCGTTGGAATTGGGCTGATCAGCCAGCCCGATCCGTCAAATCTCCTCTCAGCGAACGTGATCGGGGTCAGCTTGGTCTTCGCCTCCGCGATCGTCTGGGCTCTCGGTACCGTGTTAACCCGGCCTCTCCGCACCGATATGCCGGTGCAGAGTCTTCAGGCCTGGGCGATGTTGATCGGCGCACCACTGTTGCACGTGACAGCGATCGCGCGGGGCGAATCGGCAGCAGCCATTGCATGGACGCCGGTCGCCGCAGGGACGCTCGCATATCTGGGGATCATGGCTGGGACGGTGGCGTTTCTCATTTACTTCGAGTTGCTCGACCGGCTCGGCGCCGCCGAAATCAACCTCATCGGCTATCTCGAACCGGTGGCTGCGACGGGACTCAGCTACCTGATTTTGGGCCGGTTAATCGACATCTCCAGCGTCGCAGGCTTCGTCGCTATCTTCGTTGGATTTGCACTCATCAAGCGCACCGCCATTCGGGAGATTACTACATCGGCTAGGCCTCCCACCAACTGACGTACTCATCACCGGACCGAACATCGTACTCGACGATGGCGGAGGTTTACCCCCACCCGGTTGAATCGATTTCACAACGTGGGGTAACTCACACCCTCATCGTGCCGGTCGGGAACGGACTCGCAGTTAGCCGCGAGCGGGCCTAGGTCGGCTCGACAGTCACGCCCTGTCCACAGGCCCCACGCTGCCCAATCGGGGGCGCTGCTCGAGTGATGTTTCCTCGTTTCAGCTGGCACAGCTAGTGTGCCCAGTCAAATTCACTCTCGCCTCAAAGCAGCCTCCTCGAGAGATGGGTTGGATAGCACCCCTCTCGAAATGAGGTTGGCTACCTCTGACTGAGATAGAGTTCTGGTTAATTGAATGTCACGGACGAGAGAACGATGGTAGTCGAATAATGTAGTGATAGGTCGATTAGAGGATATGATCCAAGGGCAAATCAAGCGTTTGCTCGAGTTCTTCGTCATTGGAGTCGTATTCGGTGTGACTGAGGATATCCTCGCCGTCTTGATCGCTACTGATGCAGAACTGTCGTTTGAGATCGTCGGAGTAGTGGTGCTAATCGCAATTCCGTTTGCCATAATCTCGGAACTTATCGTCGACCACCCCAAGTTCCTGCACTTTGATGTGATCTCGATGCGAATCAGTTCATCAATCCTCGGCCACGAGAGTATCCAAAACAAGAATCCACCCGGTAATCTTCAGAAAGAGACCGCACCACGGTCACACCATCAGTATTACTGTAACATCTGTAGCATCGAATTCGAAACAGGAGCGCTCCTCCGGGAACATCTCAACCACCGACATCCCGGTGTACATATCCATTGGTCGATCTATGCCGACAAAGCAAGCCAGTAGTTTAGTGACTCCCGCAACTGAAGTCGCGGGCCTCTGTCACTGAAGGTGAGCAGGGGGACGTGCTCACCTCGAGGCAGTTCAGGCCGACGTGTTGGCGGAGCGTCGATCGCGTTCACGAATAGCGAGTCGAAAACCGTGCAACAGCACGGCGAGCCAGTACGACAGCGCGTTCGACGAACCGAAGGAGTCGATACTTCGGAACGAATTCGACCTGTCCTGTGCTACTCACTCGTCACGTTTGCCAGTACGGATTTCAACTAAGCGGTAGTGCGGAGTCCCCTTCCTTAAGCGCGAGCGAAGCGAGCGGTAGGGAGGGGAGGAGCGCGTTCGTATAGCTAGGCATTCCGACACCAATAAATGACTACGAGTCCACATTGAACATGTGGCAGACGACTACGTGCGTCGGACGGCAATCACCCGCCTCTCGGTTGACGGCGAGCAACACGACGTGCTCGAAGACACCATCACCGAGTGGAAACGGGGGTGCCAACTTGCCACCGACATGGCATGGGGCAAGTGCAACGCCAAAAGCGACGTTCAGCCCCTCGCCTACGACGACATACGCGAACAAACCGACCTCGGTAGTCAGCACGCGATTCTCGCCACCCATCAAGCCGCACAAGCCATCACCGGTTGTATTGAACGCCGGGCGAAAGGCAAGAAGGTCAGCAAACCAACGTTCACCGCGCCGACGGTGAAGTACGATACGCGGACGATGACGCTGTTCGATGACGACACCGTTTCCCTCTCCACGACGGAGAACCGAGTGCGGTGTCCGCTTTCCCTTCCCGAAACTGACGATGGCTACCAGCGTCAGTATCTCGACTCGGACGAATGGAGTGTGACCGAAAGTACGCTCACCGCCCGAGACGGCGAGTTCTTCCTGCATATCGGCTTCCGCCGGGACAAAAACGACACTGAACGGAACACCGCCGAGGACGGAACGGTCCTCGGGGTAGACCTCGGTATCGAAAACCTCGCGGTCACCAGTACCGCCTCTTTCTTCAGCGGACGGGAGCTAACCCACCGCCTCCGCGAGTTCGAGACGGTACGCGCTGGGTTGCAACAGACCGGAACGCGAAGCGCCCATCGGACGCTCGTACAGTCGCGTGGCCGGGAGCTTCGCTACGTCCGGGACGTGCTCCACAGAGCGTCGAACGCGCTGATAGACGAAGGACTCCGCTACGACTGTGACGTAATTGCGTTCGAGAACCTCACCCATATTCGCGACCGAACCGGCGCGTCGTGGGGGCACAAGTGGGCGTTCCGAACGCTCTACGAGTACGTCGAGTATAAAGCTGAAGCCGTCGGTATTTCGGTGAAGCAAGTCGGGTCGGCATACACGTCCCAACGATGTGCCGAGTGCGGATTTACGGCGTACGAGAATCGTTCGTCGCGTACCGACTTCCGATGTGCGAAGTGCGGGTCGGAAGCGAACGCGGACTACAACGCGGCGAAAAACATCGGTATGCGGTACGTCTGTCGAGGCCAACAGTCGTCTCGGCGGACGGGCGACAGTCAGCTTGCCCTCAAGTCTGGAACGGTGACGCCGAAGGGTGGATTTACCGCCTACCCTGATGGGTTCGAGGCCGAGTTCACGGACAAGCCCCACCCTCAACACGCCGAAGGCGTGTAGGGTGGGGTAGTTGACTGAGGTCACGACGACTAGATTCCGAGTACTCTCTCTGAACGCGAGAAGAGAGGGATACAATCAAACCACTGGCTGCGGCACAATGCAGTAATGCTACAGGACCAACTCGCTGGGACGTCCGTGCTCATCACCGGCGGTGCCGGTTTCATCGGCGGCGAACTCGCACACACGCTTGCCGCTCCCGCCGACGTTACCGTCCTCGACGACTGCTCGAGCGGCGATCCCGACCGCGTGCCCTCGGACGCGACGTTCGTTCGGGGGGATATTCGGGACCGGCAGACGGTGAGTGACGCCATGGACGGCGTCGACGTCGTCTTTCACGAGGCCGCGCTGGTCAGCGTCGCCGAATCGGTCGAGACGCCCCTCGAGAGCCACTCGCGGAATTCGACTGGGACGCTCACTGTGTTGGAGGCGGCTCGCGATCACGACGCGCGCGTCATCTGCGCCTCGAGTGCAGCGATCTACGGCCACCCCGAACAGGTACCGGTGAGTGAGACCGATCCGAAAGAACCGACGTCGCCGTACGGCCTCGACAAGCTCGCACTGGATCACCAGACGCGGCTCTATCACGAACTGTACGGCCTGGATACGGTTGCGCTTCGGTACTTCAACGCCTACGGGCCCGATCAACCGGCCAACGACTACAGCGGCGTGATCAGTATCTTCTTCGAGCGGGCACTGAACGACGAGTCGCTGGTCATTTTCGGTGACGGCGAGCAGACGCGAGACTTCGTCTTCGTCGACGACATCGTGCAGGCGAATTTGCGGGCTGCGGTTACCGACGAGGTTGGGGAGGCGTACAACGTCGGGACGGGCACGCGGGTGACGATCACCGAACTTGCGGAATCGATCATCGAGGTGACCGACTCGGATTCGGAGATCGTGTATGAAGCGCCTAGAGAGGGCGATATCCGGCACAGCGGAGCCAATATCTCGAAAGCGCGGGACTTGCTTGGGTTCGAACCGACCGTTTCTCTCGAGGAAGGGCTTCGCGAATTTGCTGTTTCTGACAACGAGTGACGGATGTGTGAGGTCTACCAAGAGAGTGTACAGGCGCGCTCGAGGGTTTCCTCGAGTGAACGACGTTCGGTATCGGTTCTCGATGTACTACTGAACGTGATCTGTCTCATCGCGTAGTGGTTCCATTCACGGTTCAAGCCCCGTGGTATCCCCTTCACGACTCTATGATACCAGATATCCCAGACAGCGAAAATCTGATCCGATAGGTATCAGTCCAAGCGATCGTCATCTGTGGGGACTTCTCGCTTGTATCGACACGGTCTGGTTTAGCACTATATTAGAATATATACTATATGATGTGTTCGATTGATTCGTGGTATAGAAATGTGGAAAACGAACAAATTAGTTGTAACTCTCGCTTGGTTAAGTCCCCACAAGATATGAGAGTTATCAATTCTTCTCCCAAGGGAATAAAACCACGTTTTGACCTGATTTGGTCCACGTGTCCAATCTAACAGGACAATCATAACCAAGAGTGTGGAGTTAGCTAATCGTAGCTATTGGCGAGAAACATCGGTTGGAGAGATCGAGATTATCGGTTAATTGATGCAGGGACACGGCGACTGGATCAGTACCTCGTCATCCAAAATCCGTAATGCCGAGAATCAGTTTCGACTCGAGAATAGTGTCTTATGCATTCAAGACTGTATCCTGTATTTATTGGCACTTATCTTGCTAATCTCGACTGAGACGGCTACGCCTTCCTCAGAAATCGAAGATGGATGATAGGGCTCACAAGAGCATTACTCTCGGAAATGTCGGCGGGTTTGGGACAGTGTCAGCCAGCCGATGTGCCTACTGCCAAATTCTCGATGAGAGTGCTTAACACCGACCAAACGGAGAATTGCTTGTGTCTTTCGAAGCGACTCATCAGCCGCGTGGAGGCGGACGGCAAACACCCTGATACAACCACCATCCGCTTACGTTCCCAACCTCCGCCAAATTCCGCCGTGGAGCACTAGTTGAGCCAGACTGTGAGCAGCATAGCTAAACCAGCTTGACGACCTGCTCGCTTCTCAAACCAGCCTACCTCGACAGTGCTACAATTCTTGAAATATCCGGCCAAAGAGTATAAGATTCTGAAATGACTAACCCCAAACGATACATAAACAGGCATGACTTTATTACATACAATAGAACCCGAAGATGAACTGGTTTCGCGGATTCCGGAATATAACCATCATCGACAGAAATGCATCAAGCGACGTTCACTACGAGTCCAGTTGCGAACCCTCGAAACACGTGTTTCGGCGGGTGAGACACAGTGATACGGCGGACGTTACTTATCGCCCTGCGACGGCACGGCGAGAAACTGGCACTACTCGCGTATCTCGGGTTGACGATCGTAGTCACACCGATATTAGCAAGACTATTTAGTACTGCGTGGGTGGAAAGTCACATCCTGCGGTCGGTAATCGAGTTCCGACTGCTCGCAGGAATTAGCCAAGATATTATCAATCTCGTGTTCCTCGGGTTCGTCGTCGGACTGCTCGCTCTGATGACGCTCGATCGGAAGAAACGCTGGCAGGCGTTTCTTCTTTGGATCGGACTCGGGGTCATATTGTACGTCCTGCACTCGATGGGAATGTTCGTCCCGGACATCGGCGGTGCCGAGGAGGCGATCGGGATCGTTCCGGGACTCGTGTTGGGCGTCCTGTTCGGAGGTGGCACGAAGGCGCTTCGACTCCAACCGACTGGTCCAACCGAGTTTCGACGGGCTGCGTGGGGCGTCTACGCCGTCCTATTTGGGGTCGTCCTCGTCTCGTTGCTCGAGGCGCACCTCGTCTACCCGGAGTTCATCCAGGTGACGGAGGGAGGGTTCGCGATCCTCGCGGTGGAAAACTCGTCGGTATCGTTGCAAAGTAACGGTCTCCTCCTGAACGTCGTCGCTGCGGGCGTCGCCGTCGGGGCCGTTCGACGCTTTACCAGATACGATTCCGACGATAGCTTCTTCGTACTCGGCCCACCCGCCTCGGGGAAGAGCCTGCTCTTGATCGGTGCGTACCTCGAGGCGCTGAATCGCGACGCGGACAAGCGCCGCGACAAACGGGAAGCGTTGAACCCGAGCCAGGATCTGATGGAACTCGTCGAGAACCTCGATCGAGACGCCACGGACTGGATCGTCGAAGCGACGGGACGGAGCGAACTCAAGGATCTCGAGTTCCAGTTCGTGAAGGGGACGCTCTTCCCGAAAAACGTGACCGTCTCGAGCGTCGACTACGCGGGCGAACACCTCAGTCGGATTCCGGACTCGTTGCGGGGAGAGATCGACAGCGTCGACGAGGAACTGGAGCGACTGACGAGCGGTATTCAGGGAGCGAATCGGCTCATTCTCCTGATCGATATCGAACGGTTCGTCGACAACGAAGGGCTCGGAATCGCCGAGTACTTCAGCATCCTCGAGGCGGCCGAGGACAAGGGAGTCGTCATCGTCGCGACCAAAGCCGACATCCTCGCCGATCGGTTCTGGGAGGAAACGGAGACCGACCCCCAAGAATCGTTCGACGAGTTCAAGCAGTTCGTCGAGGACCAACTCTGTCAGAGCGAGCAGTTCAGTAGTCTCCTTCGGCAGACTCCCGGGTCGGAGGTCCACCCGGTGTACTACGAGACGACGGTCAACGACGACGGAGAACGGGTCCCGGTTCGCGACGACACCGGCTCGGTCGTGACGGTCGGCTTCAAACGCCTTCTCAGCAGACTCGGAGAGTAACCATGGCAGAACTCACGATCTACGATTCGCAGGGGAACCGATACACCGACGGCGACGGTGCGCCCGCCGAGGTCAGTACACGGATCGAGAACTTCTTTTTCGGGGGCGTTCGCGTCTACATGAAGACCGGATCGAAAACCGAACTCGTGGTCTTCTTTCGTGCTCGGCAAACCAAAAGCGGTCGCGCCGAGCAGTATTTCGCGTTGTATCGATCCGACACAGTTTCACAACTGTTCACTCGCTTCAAGGAGGACCTTCGGCGGCGCGTCGAAGACGAGTACGACATGTCCCTCCAGACGACGAGCGACGACGTCGAACTGTTCGCGAAACTCGACTCGGGGGCGAAACCCGTTCCGGGGACCGACGACGAGCACCGTACCCTCTCCGCGCTTCTCGAGGAGGGGCAGTCCCTCAGAGTCGGGACACGAGACGCGGACAGCGCGCTCGCACTGCTGTACAAGTACGTTCAGGACGGTGCGGGCGAGATCGCGATCGCGGAGAACACGCAGATCTCCGACCTCGAGGGATGCGATCTGACGATCGAGCTCGGCCACGACGAAGACTTCGTCCCGCTCGGCGAGACCGAGTCGCGCGTCGCACAGCGGCTCACCGGCTCGTCGGCGGGGACGACGGAGACGCAACCGTCGCGTCCCAGAGCCACCGGATCGGAAACCGAACCCGAGTCGTCCACGCTCGGTTCGGCCGCTCGCTGGGGTGCCATCGCGGTCGGCTCCGTTCTCGTGTTGGGACTCCTCGCGCTCGTCGCGATCAACGGCGCGGCCGTCGCCGGCGTCGGCGTACCGGCCGGTCTGAACCCCGTCGTCGTCGCCGACGGCCACACGTCGAGCCCCGCTGACGACGAGTCCCTCGCGGACGCTGACGGTGACGCGGACGAACCGACGCTCGAGGCGGTCACAATCGACGGAACGGAGTCGCACTCGCTCACGTCGAACGGCGAGTTCGTCGACAGTGTGTCGGTGACGGTCGGCGACGATCAGTTGCTCGCGCTCGCCGGTGAATCGAACCAGGAACAGGTCGCGTTCCGACTGGTCGACGATAGTGGCGACGTCCTCGTCCAGGACTCGAGAGTCGCCGGCGGATCGTTCAACGCCCACCTTACGGAGCTGTCCAACGGCGACCTGACGCTCACGATCGCCGTCGGAGACGACGTCGAAAGCGACGACGTCAACGGCGATTGGGTGACGATTCGAGAGGAGGTCACTGTCACCGTCGACGGTGTCGAGTCGACCGACTGACCGTCCCCTAGAACCAGCGTTCTGTGCCCCGCATGGGGTTTCTCGTGATCTGTGAGAAGAGTCTCGCGCACCGGCACAGACGATCGTGAACTAGTAGTGGCGCAGCACCGCATTCGGGTTCGTAACCGTCGACGGCATCTCACCCGGTGTCGTCTGCGAGTTCTTCCACACCGTTCCTCTGCGCTCGTCTCTTCTCTGTCGCCCGCCTCG
This sequence comes from Halomontanus rarus, assembly GCF_017357405.1. Taxonomy (GTDB): domain Archaea; phylum Halobacteriota; class Halobacteria; order Halobacteriales; family Natrialbaceae; genus Halomontanus; species Halomontanus rarus. The sequence goes on from NZ_CP071597.1 coordinate 741,668, forward strand.
AGGAACCTGTCGTCGCTGGTCTTCGCTCGAGGCCAGACGGTGTTATGTCACACTCGCCAGTGATTCTCGATCGAGATTGGATTGTGAACAACTGAGTGTGAAAAGAGTCGTCGAATCGCCGATTCGGCTACGGCGTTCGTTCTCGAAGCAGGTATCCCGCTCCGAGCAGCGAGAGAAGCGCCGCCGGGAATCCGAAACCAGGCGATCCGTCACCGAACTCGTAGACGACGTCGTCGGACCCATCGTTCTCGTCGGGCTGGGACTCGTCTTCTGTCTCCGCATCGTCGGATTCGTCGTCCGAGCCGTCGGATTCGTCGTCGGTTTCGTCGGACTCCGAATCCGAATCGGCCGTTTCGGTCTCGGTCTCGGGCTCGTCGCCGCCCTCTTCGGCTTCGACCGTCAGCGTCGTCGACGTTTCCCCGTACGGCGTCCTGACGGTCACCTCGTAGTCGCCGGCGTCGGACGGCGCCTCGAGGTCGTACTCGACGGTCGTCACGTCGTCGCTCTCGATCGAGACGTCGGTCCCGGCGGCGAACGAGCCGTCGAGTTCGAGCCAGACGTCGTCGTCGATCCTCTCGTCGGCGTGGTTCTCGACCGGGACCGAGACCGTCAGCGACTCGCCGGCGGTGACGGTGCTGGGGGCATCGATCGAGCCGAGCAGTAAGACGGTGTCGTCCGACGGTGCTGGCGGCAGGAAGCCGCCGCCGCCCTGCTGGTCGTCGGGAACCTCGACCGAGACGGTCGCCACGTCGGAGGCGTTTATCGTTTCGACTTCGATCGGGAGAGAGTCGGTCGCGACGCTCTCCGGAACGGAGTACGTGAACGTCACCACCGTCGTGGCCCCGCCCTCGAGTTCGAGGGGCTCTTCGGAGTCGGTGTGGTTCCCGTCGACGTTGAAGTCAGCATATTGGATGCCGGACAGATCGCCGGTGTTCGTCACGTTAGCCGTGACCGTCAGTTCGCCGCCCGGCTGGACCGACTCGTTAATCTCGACGATTTCGACGTCGAAGAACGCCTCGGTCGGCTCGACGAGCGTCGCCGAAACCGTCTCGAAGTCGTCTTCCGTCGTAACGTTGAGCTCGTGGTCGCCCGGTGCAGCGGTGCTCGTCTCCCACGTCAGCGTGACGTTCGTCTTCTCCCCGCCGGCCAGTTCGACCGACGTCGACGCCAGACGAGTGCCACCGACGGTCAGATTGACGGTCTGGGTGTCCGCCGTACCACCGTAGTTCTCGATCGTCGCATTCACTTCGAGCGGGTCGTCGAGCACCACTTCGTCGGGCGCGTCGGTGATTTCGACGTCGAAGAACGCTTCTTCCGCCGACGCGCGGACGGACACTGGCCCCGAGGCCGAGTCGTCCGCGGTCTCGACAGTCAGTTCGGCGTCGCCGATGTCGTCGGCGCCGGTCGTCCACGTCAGGGCGACCGTGGCGTTCTCTCCACCGGCCAACGTGATTGACTGTGAATCGACGAGTTCCTCTCCGATCGTGAGGTTGAGGTCCGTCGTGCCCTCGATGTCGCCGGTGTTCACGACGGTCGCCGACACGTTCACGTCGTCGCCGGCCGTCACGTTGTCGTCGTACTGCTCGAGCGTGACGTCGAATGACGCGTCGGTCGATTCGTAGATGATCACCGGCGCCGAATCCGACGCGTTCCCCGCGGTGACCGTAATAGTCCGCTCTCCCGGTTCGATCGGGATAGTCTCTCCCGTCAGATTCACGGTATCGGTTTCACCGGCGGTCAGGGTGACCGACTGCTGATCGAGATCCACACCCTGAATCTCCATGTTGACGGTGGCCGATCTGTTAGCCTCGCCGGTGTTCTCGATGAGCGCTTCGACTCTTGCATTCTCTCCGTTTCGGACCTCCGTCGGTGCGTCGACGATCTCGACGTCGAAGGACGACATCGGTGCATCGTCGACCTCGACCGTTGTCGGTCCGTGAAGGTCGTACGCGTACGATTCGGACTCGAGTGTAATGAAGAACTCTACGTCGACGATCTCGAGCGCGGTACTCCCGTTCGCCTGGCCTTCGAGGACGACGTCGAAGAGGTCGACCTCGTCGGTTGGCCCGTGCGCCGCTTCGCTGCTGTCGACCACCACGGTCGCCGTCGAGTTGTTCGACCCGATGTGGACGATCTGCTCCTCACTCGAGTTGGCGTAGACGATGGCGTCCTCGAGCGTCGCGACGCTGGCGTTCTCGACGGCGACCGTCATCGCGTACGCGCCGATCCCCTCGTCGACGCCGGCGGCGCTGACGGTTGCGTTCGACCGCTCGCCGACGGTGAGGCCCGCCGGTGCGTCCACGGTGAGATCCGCTTGGGGCACTGTTTCGTTCGTCTCCTGCTCGAGTTCCACGGTGTAGTTCGTGGTTTCGTTGAGGGTGAGTTCGCCCGTGAACTCCTGTTCGGCGAACCGATCGTCGTTCTCGGGCGGGGAGACGCGCACTCGAGCGTCGCCGGCGAGTTCGATGCCGGGTTCGTCCGCGTTGGGATGGTGGTACAGCCCGTCCGCGGTCGTCAGCTGCGAGCCGATTCCAGTTCTGTGTTCGTTCCGAACGTCGAAGACGTGAACCGTCGCGTTCTCGACGGGGTCGCCGTAGCCGTCGACGACGGACACGTTCAGCAGGTGCCCCTCGGGAACGGTAAGGTTCACGTCGGTGTCGTTCACGCCAAGGTCGACCGGTTCGAACTGGTAGAGGTCGGCGACGCCGTTTCGCCGCGGTTCGAAGCCGCGATCGCCGATCGCCTTGTAGGTCACGGTCTGGGTGGTGTTCGCTCGGACGGTCGCGCTGTAACTCCCGTTGGCGTCGAGTTCGACGCTGGTGTGGCTCCCGTCGTCGGAGCGAACGGACAGCCGGTCGCCGGCGAGATCGATCCCGCTGGCGGCGGAAACCGTCCCCGAGAGTTCGACGACATCGACCGTCGGCGACTCGAGCGCGGCGATCGATGACGGGAGCCCGAGGTACAGTCCGCCGTCGTCAGCCACCGTCCCGGGGATCCAGTCGTCGGTCCGGTAGAGCAGTTCCGACTTGCCGCTGTCGGCGTGGAGTCCGACGACGGTATCGTGTCCGTCGTCGACGACGCCGACGAGCGTATCGCCGCTCTCGACGACGGTGTCCGCCTCGAGCGCCCGGTCTTCGGTCCACGCCGGCCGGTAGTTCTCGTCGAGGCGGATCGTCGAATCGCCGATCGCGTAGAGACCGGTCGTGCCGTCGTAGAACTCGTACCGACCGGGGTGATCCCACAACTCCTCCGTCTGGCCGTCAGGCGTGAGGTGGTGAACGTGTGTCCACCCGTCCTCGGGGTACTCGACGGTGAACAGGTAGCCGTCGTCGACGTCGACTGCGTCGCCGAACTGCGGGTAGTCGTCGATGGGGACGGTCGTGTTCGTCCCGGTTCGAACGTCGTATCGGGCCATCGCCGCGTCGTCCCAGACGAGCACCGTGCCGTCGAGGCCGCGTTCGATCTCCCAGAACCCGTCGTTCGCCGGCGCGGGCTCGCTCCACAGCGTCGTCCCGTTCGGGGCGACCGCGCGGACCTCGTCCTCTTCGTCGGCACTGCTCAGGTTCGAACCGACGGCGTAGATCGCGTCGGCGTCGCCAACGACGGCGTCCGGTGCGAACGCCGACACGTTCGTTTCGACGGTACCTGTCGTCTCGTTCAGCACGAGCAGCGATTCGTTAGTCGGCGCGTACACCGCGTTCCGGTCCGTATTCACCGTCGCATCTCCCCACTCGAACGTCACGGTCTCGGTGTGCGACCACTTCTCGTCACCGGTTACGGGATCGTACGCGGTGAGCTCGCTCTCGCCGTCCCGTTCTTCGACGGCGACGACGTACTCACCGACGCCGACGATCCACGTCAGGTGGTCGTTCGTGATGTTCCAGCGTTCGCCGCCGTCGGCCGTCTCGAGCGCTTCGAGGACGAACTCGTTGGTCTCGAAGCTCCCGTCACCGGTGTCGTTGATGGCGACAGAGAAGACGCCGTCGTGGCCGACCGCGAGGGGGCTCTCCTCGATCGAACCGGCGAGGTCGGTCTCCCAGCTCGGCTCCGGCAGCGGTTCGACGACGGTCAGCCACGTCGGTTCGTCGCCGTCGTCGACAACGTCGTAGCTGGTTCCGTTTCCGTCGCCGATCGCCTTGGCAAACGTATCGATCGGCGTTTCGCCGGGACCGGTGGTTTCGATCGTCGCCGTCGCGAGGACCACCTCACCGGTGGCGTTCGGCTCGAGTACCTGGTCACCGTAGGCGACGTCGAGCAGGGCGACTTCGCCATCATCCACGATCGTCGCGTTGCCGCCGTAAGCCGGATCTCCGGCCGGTTCGACGGCGGTGATCCGGGCGACGTCGGGCTCGGGAACGACGACGTCGAGTTCGTACGCTCCAACGTCTCCGTCTTCGGGAATCGACGCGACGATATCCACCGCGACCGTTTCGTTTGATTCGGCCTCGAGTTCGTTCGGCGACGTTCCGACGGTGGCGTTGTCGGCGCTCTGTGCCGTCGCGCCGCCCGCTCCCGCGAGCGCGAGGCCGAGGACAACGACCGTCGCGACGAGCACCAGTCGAGTGCCGGTTCCGAGACGACCGTCGCTCACGACCGGTCACCTCCGTACCGTCTGACACGCTCGTACAACGCCTGCACGTCCGCGATCGTCACCTCGTTCGGATCGGTCCCGGAGAAGTTGAACGCGGCTGCGTGGTCCTGCACGGCGGCGGTCTCGCAGTGCTGAAAGAGCGCCTGAACGTCCACGATGTTGGCCCTGCCGTCGCCGTTGACGTCGTCGAGCAGTCCGTCGCCGGTCGTGTCGGTCGCCGGGGTTCCGTCGCCGGTCACGTCGACGCTCGGGGGGTCGTCGTACGAGACGACGATCGGCTTCGTCACCGTGTCCGACTCACCGTTCTCGTCCGTGACGATCAGCGTGATCTCGTACTCGCCGGCCTCGGCGAACTCGTGGGTAATCTCCGGGCCCGTCTCGTCGGTCACACCGTCACCCGTCAGCTCCCACTCGTAGGTAGCGATCGCCGCGTCGGGGCTGGACGTGCTGGCATCCGTGAGAGTGACCGTCTCGCCGACGCCCGGTTCCTGCGGGGTCACGGTAAAGTCCGCGGTGAGCACCTCCGCGACGTCGACGGGGTACTGTGCCAGTAACGTCTCTCCGTTGGCTCCGACGAACACGAGGCCGACGTATATCCACCCGCCCGGTTCGGCGTCCCCGGGAACGCTGAATTCACCGGATCCGTCCTGTGGGACGATGGTCGCAGTTCCGTTCCGACGGGCCGGACACATCGCGATCGCCGAGACGTCCGTCTCCGACGCGTTCGTATAACTGATGGTGAACGTCTCTCCGGGGGCCGGCGTCGCCGGCGTGAGAGTCGGTTCGTCGACCGTGAGTGACGTCACGGGCCACCCGCCGATCGTTCTCATTTTGCCGTAGGGCGTGACGGCCCTCACCTCCACAGTGTTCGTGGCGTCGTCCGGAATGTCGAGTTCGATCCGCCCCTCGCCGTTCGCATCCGTGGTCGTTCGTCCGGCGTCGAACGTTTCCGCGTCGACGTTCCAGCGGTTTCCGAACGCCGTCACGTCGATTCCCGATTTCGGGTCACCCGTCGCCCGGTCCGTGGCGACGACGTCGACGGGACCGGTTCCGCCGCTGATCGCACCGGCGTCGGTCTCGATATCGTAGCGTTCGATCGACAGCGAGTGGGTCCTGATCTGCACGCCCTCGTCCTCGAGTTCGACGCTGCCGACGACGGAGATCCACTCCCCGTCGGGGGCGGTTTCGGGGACCGTGAGAGTGTGCGTCGCCGTCCCCGTCTCGTCCGTTTTGACGGTGGTGTATTCGAACGGGACGCCGTCGTATCGGTACGAGTACGAGAGGGTCACCGTCTCGTTCGAAATCGGCTCATCGTCTCGGAGGAGCTGGACGGTGACCGGCGCGTCCGTCCCGATACCAGTCGTGTAGTCCTTAACCGAAATGTCGAACGAGATCGGACCCGAGCCGCCAGAAGACGTCGAGGAGTCGACGAATACCAGTTCACTGTCCGCGAGGAAAACTGGCGCTCCATCCGCTTCGATCTCGATCCCGTAGTTGGTCTCTTCGGACGGCGCATCGAACGTGATCGTGAACTGGCCGAACTCGTTGGTCGTCGGTGAAAGGACGACGGCGTCCTCATCGGTCGAGAGATCTCGAAGCGTGACCACCAGATCGAGGTTCGAGACGGGCACACCGTCGCGGACGACGTGTGCGGCCCACGTCACCGGCTCGTCGATATCGTGTTCGGTCCGTCCGAAAAAGGGCGTCAACGCCTTCAGTTCGCTACTCTCGATTCGAACTCCCGAAACGGGGGACTTGGCACCGCTAATTCCGTAGGTTCCAGCCAGTCCGGGCGTGATCGAGAGCATCCCGATTCCGTCGTCGAACGTCTGCGTCCGTCCCAACCTCTCGCCGGCCGGATCCTCGACGACGATCGTTCGGTCGGTGTTCGACTCCGGGACGCCGCCGAGTTCGGAGTAGATCCCCAGCGTCGTTTCGACGCCGGTGGTCATCGACGTCCGGTGGGGAACGACGGACGTGTACGGGCCCACGAAAACGTACGCCGTGTCGGTCGAACTGGTCGCGTCCGACTCGACGCGAACCACGTGCATCCCGACGGACACACCGTCGAGACCGAACTCGAGTCGCACGTTCCCGTCGCCGACCGTCGTCCCGGTTGCCGTCTCGAGTTCGTTCCCCTTCGCATCCTCGAGCGCCACGCGTATCTCGACATTCTCGACGGGTCGTCGATCCATACCGTACTCCTGCTCGACGGCGCCCGCCCACACCGTCATCGTGTCGCCCGGCGCCACGTGGCCGGCGGTCGTCGCCGTATCCGTCAGAACCCGAAGCGAGGGCTCGTCGGTCGCCGTCGCTTCGAACGTCCCGCCCTCGACGGTGAATTGAGTCGTCCGCTCGGTGAGCCGGCCTCCGTCTCGGAGGATCTCGACGACGTCGTACGTGCCCGGCTCGAGGGTCGCTCGAGGAATCGCCTCTCGACTCGCGTAGTACGATCGCGTCCCGGTCTCGCGGTTGATGACCTCGACGCCGAGTACGTAATCGTCGGTCGTCTCAGTCGCTGCGGAATCGATCGTCCCACCGGTCTCGGACCACTCGACCACACCGGTAGCGGTTCCGGTCGCACCGAGGAATCCTGCCATTCCCAGTGCGGTCAGAAATGATCTCCGATCGTGATTTTCCATTCGTATATACTATTCTCTAATCCATACCTTATTATTCTGCTGACAGTATGATTTGAAATCAGTTGTGGCTATTTTATCGTATCTATCCGATAAACAACCGAAATAGTAGCTGAATATAGTAATTCGGTTCTATCGTGGCAATACTAAAGTATGTATATTAACGCAGAATTATGACCTTCCACACCCATTTTAATTTCATATCAAAATAGTACTCTAACTGTCGGTGGTCGAAACCGAAACCCGACCCCATTCCGACTTGACGACAAACGGGTGAACACCGTTCGAACCACGTGATCTCGAGGCGGTTCACGAGGTTCAGCCTTCAGTGACCGTGTTGTCGACGCAGTACTGCTGCTGCGAGCAGTGCTATCACGGCCGCCGCGACGCCAAAGCCGGGGACCTCGTAGGCGACTTCGGACTCGTCGTCCGTGCCGTCGTCATCCGCCAAGTCATCGTCTCGGGGATCGTGGACGTCCAACGACCCCGTCTCGTTGTCGTCACCGACGGTAAGTGACTGCGTGGTCTCGCCTGCGGATCCGTCGGGGACGGTACTCTCAAGCGTTACCGACGTCGTCTCGTCTGTGCCCAGTTCGACCGTGGTTTCGTCGACGACCGTCCCGTCAATCGCGTAGGTGACCGTTCCGGAGGTGGACTGTTCACCTGCGTTTCCGACGACGGCAGTCACCGCAACGGACTGCCCGGCGTCGGCTTCGGTCGGGAAGTCGACCTCGTCGAGAACGAGTTCGGCATCGGGACCGTTATCGGACGACTCGACGGAAACGGTCGCGGTCGCCTCGTCGTCCTCGCTTTCGGCGGTGACCGTCACATCCTGACCGGCCATCGACTCGGCGATGGCCGCCGACGCGGAGATCATTGCCGTCTCGCCGCTTCCGAGCTGGACGTCTTCTCGTTGGACGACGTTGCCGTCCAAAGCGAGTGTGACCTCCCGTTCGCCGTCAGCGTCGCCGACGTTTTCCACGGCGACATCGATGGAGAGTTCTTCTCCGACGGCCGCCTCGTCTGCAACGTCGTTGATCGTCACTTCGAATTCTGGCGACTCCGAACCGGGTTCGGGGAGCACGATCCCACCGTCACCACCTTCGTTCTCCGCCCCATCGTTTTCGCCACCGAGTTCGAGCGTTCCAGTCATCTCGTCGTCGGCATCCGCTCTCTGTTCGGCGTTCACCCACGCGGCGATGTCGAGGGTATCACCGTCGGCTCCACCACTGACATCGACGGTAATCGTGTACGACGAGTTTCCCGCGGCGGGTTCAAGGAATTTGACACGGTTGTCTTCGATGGTGAGCGCATCGTCGCTCGCGAGTTGGACGTCGAATCCGTCCGGATCGAATTCGACGGTCGTGCCCGCGGAGGCATTGGTTTTGACCGTGACGTTGAATTGGCCATCGGGACTCACGTTTCCGGAGTGCTCGAGTGAGTCGACCAACCCTGTGGTCGCTTCACTTTCGGAGACCGTCAGCGTTCGACTCGTCGAGTCGTTCTCGCTGGAGACCGTCACATCGGTGCCGTCGTCGGCGAGTTGGATGTCGGAGGTGAACCAGACATCTTGGCTCTCGCCGGTCTCGAGGTGAACGATTTCGGTCGTCTCGACACCGTTCCTTTCGGTCGCAAACGCGATCGGCTGCACGCCCGCTCGCTCGCCCGTGTTTTCGATCGTCGCAGTGACGCCCATCTCTTCGCTCTCGGTGACCTGAGTGTTGCTCTCGTCATCGTTGATGGCCACTTCGAAGAACGCCGAGCCGGAATCTGTGCCGACATTGACTGCAGAGACCGTCTCGGCGTCCGCATCGGTCCTGTTCTGTGCGTTCGTCCACGCAGCGATGTCGACGAGATCGCCGTCACTGCCGCCGATCACGTCCGCGGAGATCGTATACGTCGAGTCGCCTGCCGTGGGATCGAGGAACTCGACGCGTCCGTTGTCGATTGCGACCGCATCGTCGCTCGAGAGTTCGACGTCGAATCCGTTCGGAGCGAACTCGACGACCGTACCCGCTGAGTCTTCGGTTTCGACCGTGACGTCGAACGTCCCATCCGGACTCACGTTCGCCGGATGCTCGAGCGAGACGGCGTTACGCTGGGTATCGTTCTGGTCGTCTCCGTTGCGATCGCCCTCGATATTGATCGTCGAGGTGACGTTGTCGTCGGCATCTTCCCGGGATTCGGCGTTTATCCACGCGTCGATGTCGATGGTATCGCCGACACTCCCATTGACGACGTCGACGGTGATGGTGTACGTCGAGTTGCTCGCGGCGGCATCGAGGTACTCGACGCGGTTGCCCTCGATGGTGACCGCAGACCCGCTCTCGAGATCGAGGTCGACGTCGGAGCCGTTCGGAGCGAACTCGACGACCGTGCCCGCTGAGTCTTCGGTTTCGACCGTGACGTCGAACGTTCCGTTCTGGCTCACGTTCGCCGGGTGCTCGAGCGAGACGAGTCCTCTCTCGCCTTCGTTTCGGACCTGTTCGTCGCTGTCGTTCTGGGAACCGTCATCACCGCCGCTTTGATTACCGTCGTCGCTGTCGTTCTGGTCGCCGCCGTCCTGTCCGTCGATCTCGAACGTCGTATTCGCCTCGCCGTCGGCCTCCGCCCTCTGTTCGGCGTTCGTCCACGCGGCGATGTCGCCGGTGTCGCCGTCGCTACCGCCGATTACGTCCGCGGTGATCGTATACGTCGAGTTGCCCGCTGTGACGTCGAGGAACTCGACGCGATTGTTCTCGACGGTGACCGCATCGTCGCTCGCGAGTTCGACGTCGAACCCACTCGGATCGAACTCGACGATCGTGCCAGCGGAGTCTTCGGTTTCGACCGTGACGTTGAATCGACCGTCCGGACTCACGTTCGCCGGATGTTCGAGCGAGACGCCTTCGCCGGCTCCGCTCTCGGCGTTCGTCGAATCGATCGTCATCTCGGTCGTCTGCGTCGAAGTCTGGGCCTCCTCCTGATACCACTGGATGAGGTCGACCAGATCCTGAAACGCGATTTCGGTCTGGTCGACGACCCCGTCGGCCTGATAGGCCTGTATCGCGTCGACCAGGTCCTGGAAGGAGAGGTCGCCACTGGCACCGTTCTGTCCCGTGACCGCGTCCCAGACGCCCTGGTCGACGCCGGACGGGTGGCCCTCGGTGACGGTCAGCGTGCCGTTGATCGAATCGTTGTCGGACGAGACCGCGTACGTGTACGTGCCCGGATCGAAGTCACCGGCGGGGACGCCGTCGAAGGCGACCGTCTCGTTCGCCTTGCCGGCGAGTGAGACGTTCGCAGCCGTCCCCTCGAAGACCACGGTACCGGTGTCGGAAGCGACGACCTGCATCTCGAGATCCTGCACACCCGACTCGGTGCCGGTGTTTTCGACGGTGGCGCTCACGTCGATCGGATCGCCGCCCACCCCAACTGCGGTGTCAGTCGGCGTTAATCCCGATAGCTCGTAGGTCGCCGGCGTCTCCGTGGCGTCGACGGTCAGCGTTCGCGTTGCGGAGTCGTTTTCGCTCGCGACCCGTACGTCGGTACCGTCGTCGTCGCGGTCAACCCGATGGGTAAACGTGAGCGACCGACTCCCAGACGAGGCGAGTTGGACCGGTTCGGTCGCGACGGTCTCGTTGCCGACCGTAAACGTAACCGTCTGCGTCGCCGGTGATTCGCCAGTGTTCTCGACTGTCGCGTCGATCTCGAGCACCTCTCCCTCGGTGACCGGGTCGTTCGTGTCGCCGATCTCGACGGCGACGTATCCCTCGTCGGGTTCGGAATTCACCTCGACCGACACGGTGTCTTCCCCGTCGTCGCTCGAGACCGACGCGGTGTAGGTGCCGGCGTCTCCAGATTCCGTCGGAAGGGTGAATGTGTGTGTGTCCGATTCGGCGGCCCCGAGCGAGAGGGTCGTCGAGTCAGTTCCCACGCCGGGAACGTCGAGTTCGACGGTCTGCGTTTCAGAGACGTCACCGGTATTTTCGACTTTCGCCGTCACCTCGAGTTCGCCGCCCTCGACCGGGTCGTTCGTGTCGACGATCTCGACCTCGAACAACGCCTGCTCGAGCACGGTGATAGACGCACTCTCGGACGCGTTATCGCTCTCGACCGTCGCCGTATACGACCCGGCGTCGGATTCGCCCGTGGGGATCGAGAGCGTCTCGGTCGTCGACTCGCCGCCGTCCAACGAGACGCTCGTCGAGTTACTCCCCAGCCCGTCGATCTCGAGGGAGACCGTCTGTGCGTCGGAGACGTCACCCGTGTTCGTGATCGCGACATCAACCTTGACGGGCCCACCTTCGGCGGATTGGGTGGCCTCCACGCTCTCGATCGAGAAGAACGGATCGTCCTGGATCTGGTCTAGCGTAATGTTTTCGTCCGCGGGTGGAGAGACGCTGGTCCGGGTCGTCGAGTGATATTCGTCCGCGTCGACTTCGATATCGTAGGTTTCGGTGACCGGTCGATCGCCGCTCCACGGAGTCGTTCCGACGTGGGTCCCGTCGAGGTAGACGTCCGCGTTCTCCGGCGTGGACGTCACCGAGAGCGTTCCGTACTCGATCTCGAGATCGAAGTACTCCTCTGCCCCTGGCGTTACACCGGACCGCGTCACCGACTGATAGTCGTCGGCATCGACCGTGATCTCGTAGGATTCGGTAACTGGCCGATCGCCACTCCAGGGGGTCGTCCCGACCAAATTCCCGTCGAGATAGACGTCGGCACCGGTCGGTGAGGACGTCACCGAGAGCGTGTCTTCCTGCGGCTCGAGATCGAAGTGTTCCTCGGCACCGGGAGACACGCCGGTCCGCGTCATCGACTGGTAATTGTCGGCGTCGACCTCGATATCGTAGGAGTCGGTGACCGGCCGGTCGCCGCTCCACGGAGTAGTTCCGACTCGGTTCCCGTCGAGATAGACGTCCGCGTTCTCCGGCGCGGACGTCACCGATATCGTCTCTCGTTGCGGTTCGAGATCGAAGTACTCCTCGGAACCGGGCGAAACACCGGTCCGCGTCACCGACTGGTAGCCGTCGGCGTTAACTTCGATATCGTAGGTGTCGGTGACCGGGCGATCCCCGCTCCACGGGGTCGCCCCGACTAGATTTCCGTCGAGATAGACGTTAGCACCGGTCGGTGAGGACGTCACCGAGAGCGTCTCCTGTTGGGGCTCGAGGTCGAAGTGTTCCTCGGCACCCGGCGTCACACTAGTTCGCGTCTTCGAGTGATAGTTGGCGGCGTCGACGGTGATATCGTACGACTCGGTGACCGGGCGATCCTCGCTCCACGGGGTCGTTCCGACGTGAGTCCCGTCGAGGTACACGTCGGCGCCGTCCGGCGCGGACGTTACGGAGAGCGTCTCCTGCTGGGGCTCGAGGTCGGCGTCGAGTTCGTCCACCGACGCCGGATCGACGTCGGAGAACGTCTTCGATTGGTAGTTGTCGGCATCGACGACGACCTCGTAGGTGTCGAGTCCGTAAATCTGATCCTGCCACGTCGTCTGTCCGACGTGTTCCCCGTCGATCGTGACGTCGGCACCAGAGGGCGACGACGTCACCTGCAGCGTTTCCTGTGCGTTCGTCTCGGCGTTCAGGTCGATGCTGTCGACGGTGTATCCCGCCGAGTAGCTTTCGAGACCTTCCGGAACCTCGAACGAGACTGTATTCGACTGCTGCAATTGTGACGGGTCCACCGAGACGGTGTGGGTCCCTTCGCTGGTCGTCGTGTCGACGCGGTGTCCGTTGACGAACACGAGAAGCGACACCGACGACGAGCTTTCATCGGCGACGTCACTGACGTCGTACGTTAACTCGAGGTCGCCCTCCATGCTCTCGAGTTGCTGTGAGGTGAGGGAGAAATCCTGGATCTCCCGATAGTTGTGCTGGTCGTCCATGATGATCGTCCACTCCGGATTGGACATCACCGCCTTGTCGTCGGCACGAATCAGCCGAGTCTTCATATTTTCTCCCGACGCACTGATCGAGAAGCCGGGGTCGACACCAGGTTCGTTCGTATCGTATATCCGATCAACAACGTAATCCGTTCTCATCGTGTTGGTGTCTCGCCACGGAGGATCCCCCCAACTGAGATACTGGTTACTTTGGGGGAACGGGACGTCGCCCAATCGGGTGTAGAAATTGACCTCATCCTCATTGGCGTTTACCTCCTCCCAGAGAATACTGTATTCGATCCGGTTCACGCTGGTCGCGTACCCCTCGAACGGCGGTGCACCGATCTTCTGGGCGACCGTCTCTTGGTCGACCAGCGTCACGTATTGCTTCCCGATCGAGTCATCTGTACTACCCGTATTTTCGGGAGTCAACGTTATCTGCGAATCGTGCGAGTACTCTTCCTCGTACCAGTTTATCGTGTAAATCTGCCAGTCGACGTCCTCGCTGATCCGGACATCGTCGACGGATCGATCGATCGACGCCGTCGTATATTCCGAATCGGTGAGCGCCACCGAACGGTCGTCGGCGTACGACTGGTCGTCATCCGCTATCGATCCCGAGTCGACCATCAGGCTCGTCCGGTCGTGGCTCTCTGCCGTCCCGTCTCCGAGCGCCATCCCGGTCCCCATCGCAAAAAGGGACAGACAGACCACGGCTGTGAAGACGAGCGCAGAAACGAAGTGGCGACGGTCGATCGTGCTCGCTCGAGTCACCGCCACACCACCTCATGGAACCGAACGCGACTCCGGTGAGCGCGAGATGTTCTCAGTTCCCCCAACGGCGGAGAGCGATTCTTTCTTTCAAAAGAACTCTCTGTCGTTCCCATTAGTAACTCAAACATATTATCGGCGATTAATTAGTTTTTGGGTGACGTGTCTGTCTTGCTGCTCCTTTCGATTCGGACGCGTGTGTCGAACCGATAATTCAGATACCTCGGTACGCCATCGACCGTCACCGGTCCCGATTCGCGTGGGTTCAGCGAATCCGCCCGTTGATTGGAAACGGCTCGAATCTTGTGGACCGCACTCGAGTGGTAGGAATACTCGGTCCCGTCAGAGTCCGCGTTCCAACCGGAATCTCTCTTCAGTTAGTATATTCTCTCCTGAGTATCACCAGTATTTATGAATTATGGGTAACATCACACTATCATGGACGGATTCGAGATTAACCGGCGCAATATGCTTACACTCACTGGAGCGAGTGTGTTCGGCGTTGCGTCCGCGTCTGGCGCACAGGATACCGGGGATCAACAGCTCTCGTACGGCGACACCATCGAAAGTTCGCTGTCACAGGACAGTCCGTACGACGAGGGGTACAACGGGTACCACGAGACCTATACGTTCTCCGGCGAGGAAGGGGACGTCGTCTCGATCGAGATGCGACCGACCGTCGGGGACGGCGTCGCGGAAGCAGATCACGCGGCTAGACTCGAGCTGTACGATCCCGCCGGTGAAGAGATCAGAGACGCGGATCCGTACAACCCCGGCTACGGAGCGGCAGGTATAAACGAAGCTCAGTTGGAAACGACGGGAACGTACACGATCGTCGCAACCACCGCGGATTACAGCAGAGTCAGTTCGTACGACAACGACGAGGAGAGTTTCAATGATACGTTCTCCTACGAACTCCGCCTCCACGAATTTCTGGGTGCGGGAACGGAGATCGGCTACGACTCGACTACGACCAGCGAACTCACCACCGAGAGCAACTTCCAGTACGAGATAGATCTGAACGGCTACTACGACGTCTACACGTTTTCCGGCACGGAAGGCGACATTATCTCTCTCGAGATACGGCCAGACGTCGAGGGCGGGGTTACGGCAGAAGACTATGCGCTCCGACTCGCACTGTACGACCCCGCCGGCGAAGAGCTTAGAGACGCGTTTCCGCACAACGTTGGCTACGGGGCGACGGGGATGAACGAGGTCGAATTACCGACAGATGGAACGTACACGCTCATTGTAACGACAGCACAGCCCGACTACGTCAGTGCGTACGCGAACAACGACGAGAGCTTCTATGATACGTTCGCGTATGAACTTCGCCTCCACGAACTCCTCGGGGATGGCACGGAGATCGATTATAACTCGAGCACGACCGGCGAACTTACTAGCGAGAGTAACTTCCAGTACGAGATAGATCTGAACGGCTACTACGACGTCTACACGTTTAGTGGCGAAGAAGACGACGTCATCTCCCTTGAGATGCGCCCGCAACGGGGTGAGAACGTCGACATAACAGAACACGCTCCCAGACTTGCGCTGTACGACCCCGCCGGTGAAGAGATCGAAGACGCGTTTCCGAACGACGTCGGCTACGGAGCGACAGGAATGAACGAAGTCCAGTTGGAATCGACCGGAACGTACACCGTCATCGCGACCACAGCTCGGGCCGACTACGTCAGTGCCTACGTGGGCGACGAGAGCTACTACGATACGTTCGCCTACGAACTCCGCCTGCACGAGTTCCTGGGTGCGGGAACAGAAATAAACCACAACTCAAGTATCAACGGCGAACTCTCCAGAGAGAGTAACTTTCAAGATTATACCGGTCTCAACGGCTACTACGACGTCTACACGTTCTCCGGTCAGAGTGGGGACGCGGTCGATATCTCGGTCGTTCCGGACGCGTATCCGGACGGAACCGATCATGCGGTTCGAATCGAACTCCTTGATCCGACCGGAGCAGAGATTCAGGACACATTCCCGAACAGCGTTGGGTACGGGGCGACGAGTCTGGACGATGTCGAGTTACCCGTCGACGGGATGTACACCATTGTCGTCACTACGGCGAACCACACCAGTATCACGTCGTATTCTAATCGGGAAGAGTGCTACTACGACACCTTCGGATACACGCTCCAGTGTTACGGCGTTTCCGACGGGGTCGATCGATCACTCGAGTACGGCGAGACGGTCACTGATACGATCACGACCGACGATATCTACGCCGATCGTCTCACCGGCTACCACAAGCGGTACTCGTTCGAGGGTGAGGAGGGGACGACGATCTCGGCCGAAATGCGCATGGCCGTCCCAGACGGACACGCCGCCCACCTCCGCCTCTACGGCCCCGACGGGACTCGAGTTGAGGAGAGAGAGGCTGAGAGCGGTGCCGTGCAGCTAGACCGCGTCGAACTGGAGGCGTCCGGAACGCACACCCTCGTCGCGACGACCGCGGAGGCGTCGACGGCTACCGTGTACGATTCCACCGAAGCGGCCCGAACCGCCACTCCACAGTACGAACTCCGATTCTACGAGTACGTCGGCGACCGCGAACTCCTCGTCGACGGCGACACCGTCACCACCGAGTTGAATTCGACGGCCAACTTCCTCGAGTCCCTCGACGGCTACTACGACGCGTACGTGACGACCCTGAGCGAGGGCGACGAGTTGTCCGTCCAGATGAACATCGACCAGCAAGAGAGCAACGCGGCACAACTCATCGTACTGGAACCGGACGAGTCGACCGCGGAGGACACCAACGTGGACAGCGGCCACGCGTCGATCGACGGGTTGACCGCCGAGATGACGGGCGAGCACACCATCGTCGCCACCTCCGAACCCTCGAGTAGCGTCTACGACACTACTGTAGCGGGACAGCGGGCGAGCTTCCAGTACGAACTGACCGTCGACGGGCCGGCCAACAATCCGCCGATGGTCGAAGCGATCACGGCGGAACCCGAGCGGGCGGCCGTCGGCGACCTCGTCGAACTCTCCGTCGATGCACTCGATCCGAACGGCGACGACCTCGCGTACCAGTGGGCGCAGGTGATCGGGGCGTTCCCCGATCCGGAGGCCGACATCGACGCCGCGACGTCGCCCACGGCGAGTTTCGTCGCGCCCGAGGCGGACGGCGAAACGCAACTCACCTTCGAGGTGACGGTCTCGGATACCGCCGGCGGTGAACTGACCAAGCAGGTCACGATGATCGTCGATCCCGAGCTCGACTCCACGACCGATCCAGCCGCCGCGTTCGACGTCACCCCGGCCGATCCGGCCGTCGACGAAACGGTGACGTTCGACGCGTCGAACGCGACCGGCACCATCGTCGAGTACCGCTGGGACTTCGACTTCGGGGGAACGTTCAGCGCCGATGCGACGACGGCCGACCCCGTTACGACCCACGCCTACGGCGAGTCTGGCACGCGGACGGTTGCCCTCGACGTCGAAAACGAGGCGGGAACCGTCGACAGAAAAACGATCGACGTGACCGTGATCGACGGCTCGGAACACGCTTCGGGTGTCGACCAGAGCGTCTGGGACGCGGTCACCGACCAGAACGGTGGCGAGGACGAACTGACCTTCCAGGACCTCGTCGACGGCATTCAAGCCTACCAGAACGACGAGCCGGTCGGCGGCCTCGAGCTCTCCTATCAGGATCTGGTCGACCTCATCCAGTGGTACCAACAGTGACGCAGTCACCGATCACGCCTACAGTCGTCTGAACCGCTTTGAGAGCGAATGACTCAGGACCTTTTCCTCTCATCGTTGAGAGAAACCGTTGGTATTACAAACGACACGAAGCAACGCTTCGCTCAGTAACGTAGACCGGTGGGTTTTGAACAACCTGAAGCAATTACTTGTACTGGCTGTCGATGACAATTTGCACCTGCCGTCGAAGATTCGAATTCCGACTCGTCACTCTATTACGGAATCGAACAACGGCATCAGCGATGAAACCGTCTTTCGATCGTGTACTGTCGGATCGAGTTGATAATAGGCAATCGACTCAGCAATCTGGACTCGCTTCGTGAGATACGAAAGGAATCTGAACCCCGTCTCGAGCGATGTCGACTCTATAAGCGCCGTTATCGAGTCGAACCACAGCAGTGGGACGGCACTCTCGTCCCACTCTGTCAGGTACTCGTGAATCAAACTGGCAATAACGGTCAGATCGGCGTTCACAACAGTCGTAACACGAACACCGTTGATCTCGCAGGTAGTCGAGCGTCTCGAAGATAGCCCATTCACGTCTTCGGATGCGATAATCGCGACAGGAGGCGGACATTCAGTTGCGTAGGACTGCCACTTCTCGAGTATCTCTCTCGGAGAATCGTTCGGAGAGACGAAAAGCACGGGCGTTGT
Source organism: Halomontanus rarus (assembly GCF_017357405.1). GTDB lineage: Archaea > Halobacteriota > Halobacteria > Halobacteriales > Natrialbaceae > Halomontanus > Halomontanus rarus. The sequence continues at coordinate 759,915 of NZ_CP071597.1, forward strand.
GATCTCCGAAGACAAAGGCTGAGGGAACCAATCCTCTACCAACTCCGACTCGAGTTCGTCGGGAGAAACGAGTACTAGCGTGTTCGATCCAGGAGTGACGTTCCTCTTTCTCCACTGACTCATACTCGTATATCTCGTCAGTGGACTGTTAATATATGTTCGGTTTAACTACCATGTGTAGTTATGAGAGTCAATATACTATGCATGTATCATGGGACGTGACTCGAGTTCATCCGCCTGTGCCAGTGGAGAGCACGAACCGGAATGGGATTCGAAGAAGGGTACGACGGTGTGCCAAAAATGTGGCCGCTCAGCAACAGAGATCGTGAACGAACTTGAACATCGTCTCTACTGACTCAATTCTCGGTTCTTCGTCTCTCTTTTGAGTCGAAGATTGGACGCAGACGAAGCGAAGGGGTACCTTCCCTCGAGACCAACACTGTCTCCGCGAAATCAATCTTCCTTCGATTTGCGACGGTATTCTAGATTCGTAATATACAGGAACACTTTCTCGATGTAACTCTTCGAAGTTGTACTCTCGTCCGATGATTCCTGCACCTCCTCGTTTTCGACTTCTTCGATCGCTGCTCTCACATCTTTCTGTGATGCCTGCCCGCACTCACTCGCTTGATCGATACGGTGAGAGTTCTGCATGCGATATCAACATATGTGAATCACAAAAGCGTTTGTATCCCAATATGGAGGATAGCAGACGTAATTGGGTTTGGATATGGATATCTCAAAGCGATGACCACCATCGGTCTACAGGCAGAGCAGGCAGAGTGTCTCGGAGTCGCTCGAGAGATCTTCGACCTTCCAACCACTTGCTTCCTGGACGGGCCACGGATAGTTCTCGCACAGCATCTTGACTACGAAGTCGATGAGTCTATTTTTGAGGGTTTCTGATGTCGTCCTCTTCAGACTCCCCACGAGCTAAACTACTCTGAGACGCTGCCGAACCGTGTGAACTCGGGTCTGGACCACGAATCAAGGATTCGAAATCGTCAACGTCTTCGTATTGGTCCTCGTGGATGAGGGCGGATTTTCCATCTGCTGTGATTTCGTACAGTCCGGACCTCTCTGCCGGTCCGATCTTCTCGACAAGCCCATAATCGGCCAGCACCGGCAGTCGAGTATTGATATTTTCACGGCTTTTGTCCGTATGTGCCTCGAGGTTCGTCGCGACGTTTCGGCCAGTTTCCTCGAGTGCCTCGAGAATCCGGAAGTCTGTTGGTTGCCTGAGTTTCATACACTCTTCCCATCAACACTCTATGAACTCCCAACAGCTAACATTTTCGGTCGAGAAGATATGCAGGAGGACAATAATCACCAATCACACGTGGACCAGTTGAAGTTTGTCGCGGATCTTTCTTCAAAACCGTTTCTTCTCTCGCCTTCTCATCAGATGGTGATCGAGAGATGAACTCAGATGTGGAATATTGCTACTAGAAATCGTCTTTAGGAATCGCTATTACAAACATAGGAATGTAATTGTGGTCAGTAAGTCAAATTTGACTGAACAATTGGCAGGCTCAATATCAGACACCGAGAGGAAGTCGATCGATGATCCTCGTCTCGAAAGCGGATACGAGATAGCTACCGGTTCCAGAACGCTGCGGAGAGTCGGTCACTGCTGAGCTGTGAGTTCGGAGCGTGTCTCACTCGAGTTCTCGTCCCTGATCACTGTCGCTCTGACTCGGTTCGCACCAGTTTTCGATGATGCGTCCGTCGTCGCGAGATCGCTCAAAAGTTATAGGTCACAATCTCCTTCGAGCCACAGACGGGGCACTCAGTCGTGTCTTCAGAGCACTTTGTGCCACACTGTCGACACTCGGTTAGAGTCGTCTCTCTATAGGAGAGTCGTTTTCGCAACCCATTGAGGATCCCCATCTCGAAGGAAGATACTTTACCTTCATAATTAACTTTTCGGGTGACATATATCCAAATTCCGTTTCCATAGGGGATCTCTTGTGGTATTGTGCTGACGTTCGGGATTCTATCTCATTACCGCACGAGTCCTCGATTTACATCCGATTCCAGGCTACAGAGTACTATACACTATGATCATTCTCACTGTAACATTTTCCCACCGACCAATGTATTACAATCGTATATCTGTAAATGTATCAAATATTCTCAGAAATATAGAGTAGGGTCGAATGTAACCTCACTGGTTGAGTTCGAAGGGCACGAAGCAGTTTCGCGTACAACGCAGCCGGGTACGAGTCAACGTCGAACAGCTCTCCTGCGTTTACAGGTTGTCGAGGCGAATGTTACGGGGTTTGACCCCCGAGGCGCTTCACGTGTCTGACTCGTGGGTGGCGTCGGCGACTCTCGCTCGAGTGATCGATGTGGGCACGCTCACAATCGGATCGTACCGGCGTCTCGAAGTATCGAGAGTCACCTGTCGTCAGTCTCCTTTCAATGACCAATGGACGCGATCGCCGGTCAGTCCGAACCTTCGACCTCGAGCGAGGTCAGTTGGCCGCCGTCGTCTCCGACGAGGATCGCACCGTCGGCGACCACCGGAGAGGACGTGAGTTGCGAGTCGGATGCGTAGCGCCACAGGCGGTCGCCCTCCGCGAGGGAGACGGCGACCAGCCCGGACTCGGCGGCGACGAGCGCGACGTCGCCGACGATCGTCGGCGAGGTCTCCGGCGACGCCACCTGTCGCGTCGACATCGTCGTTCTCCTCCTGGACGCGAACGACGCTCGCTCGTCGAGCGGCGTCTTCCACCGAGCGGAGCCGTTCTCGGCCTCGAGAGCGACCAGTCGCTGTCCGCCGTCGTTGACAACGACGAGGTCGTCCGCGACGGCGACCGAGGAACCCACCGCGGGCGAGCGTTGCTGTAACAGCTCGAACGGTGCCGTACGTCGGGAACGCGTGGACGAGAACGCGTCCTCGCTTCGCCACCGCTCGGTGCCGCTGCTCGCCTCAAGCGCCAACGGAACGCGACCGTCGACGTAGACCGTTCCGTCGACGACCGCGGGCGACGCTCGGACCGCCCAGTCTGTGGCGTGGTCCCACTCGCGGGTCCCGTCAGTCGCGTCGACAGCGGCGACACCCGAGTCGGTGCCGACGACGACCAGCCCGTCGGTAACCGCAGGCGAGGAGAGGCCCGGTTCCGGCGCCGGTTGCCGCGACTGGAATTCGAACTCCGTCGGCGCGACTCGCCACTCCACGGTCCCTTCTGCGAGTGCGACGGCGACGAGGTCGCCCGCCGACGTCCCGACGTAGGCGATGCCGTCGACGACCGCGGGCGAGGAGTACGTCGGTGCAGATTGTTCCTGATAGCTCGCGAAACTCGCCGCGGAGTCGGCCAGGTCGATCCGTCGCACGTCACCACCCGAGTGATCGGTGACGACGAGCGTCTCACCCGCCGGACAGACGACCAGGTCGTCGGTGACCGCCGGCGAACCGGTGACCGAGGCCTCGAGGTCGACCGTCCAGTTTGTCTCGCCGCCCTCGAGCGCGTGGAGCGTCGCGTCGACGCCGACGTAGACCGTTCCGTCGTCGACCGACGGCTCCGTCCGAAGCGCGGTGGAAAGGTCGGCACTCCACACCAGTGACGGCTCGCTTCGCGGACTGACCGCGTCTACGAATCCGTCGTTCGTCGGTCCGGAGCGGAAGGACCGCCAGTCGTTTGGTTCCGTGTCGTCCGTCGCCTCGGTGCTCGAGGTATCGGCTGTGTCGTTCGAGTCGGTTGTCGTCTCGCTACTCGAGTCATCGGTCGTATCGTTCGGCGACTCGTCCTCAGAATTCCCGACGCACCCCGCACAGAGCGATAGCACTCCGGCACTCGCCGTCAGTATCCCTCGTCGCGATTGCAGTCGCATCGCGTGAAAGTACAGTTCGATCCAATAAATAAACCGTTATTTCGTTCCGTTCGATAGACTTTCGTGATACCACGAGTGGCTTCAGTTTGGGAGGGGTGCCTGGTACTATAGAATGTGGTAGTTACGTCAGTATAAAGAATGGAAGTGATCCGATGTCCGCTCCCAACACAGGTTGCCCAGTACGGAGCAGTCACTTTCGGAACATGGTTCGAAACGAGATCTGACGGATGCAAAATACGAAACTCGAGCGGAGATACCAACTGACGTCAGCATCTGCTCTCAATTGGCACAACACGACTCGCGGAATTCGAGAGGGGGAGCCCCCACCTCTCGATGTGGAATCGGACGGCGGGGTAATCGGTAGCTATCTGTTGGTGGGTCGGTAACTACGATCTCCCGCCAGACACATATTAAGGGTTACTGATAATAAAACCGTAGGTCCGTTATTGCAATAGCCAACGGTTTCAAAAATCGATACGTCGAGAATACGCTGCCGAACGGTGGCCTTGCGAGTGCGTTTGTTCGTTCGACTTCCACACTCCAGGGAGAGACCGAGAGTCGTACTCATACTTGAGGTTCCCTGTCAGCTCAAAGATGGTACCGGCTGAGGGAATCACAAAAGCTGCGGACCACTGCGCTCGCGGTTGTTTGCCTGATTGATCACAGAAGGGGAGTCTACTGACGAACTAGATGATTTATTATCGGCCCTCAATATGAAAGGCCGTATGGGTGTCTCGATCAACGGAACCGTTCGGGGAATGGGTAATCAGGCGAATCCTGCCTTCGCCGTCGGTGCAGTCGTCGTCCCGATCGCTGCATTAGTGTATGCGGTACAGTTCGGAACGATCCAACACCACACCTACGTCCACGTCATGGCCGGTGTCCTCTGGACCGGGATCGACCTGTTCATGGCGATCGTTCTCGGACCCGTTCTCGGTAGTCTTAGCGTGTCCGAACGGTCCAGTGTATTCGAGCGCTTCACGCCGAAGATGACGTTTCTGATGCCGACGCTAGCCCTGGTGACTATCTTCGGCGGGATCACGCTCGCCATGCGGCTGGGGATCTTTTCTCACGCGCAGCCGTGGATCGCTCTGTTCTCGACGGTCGCCGTCATCCCCGCTCTACTTTTGATCGGTCACCAGTTCAATGCCTTCCGCGACCGGCGGTGGCAAGCGCTCTTCGCAATCGTCGCGGTCGCACACATCGCGTACCTCGCCACAACTCTTCCTGAGTTCGCGTTAACCCGCCCGTCGATCATGCTCGCGCTCGCGATCGTGACCGTCCTCACCGTCCTCGGGTTCGGCGTCTTGATGCCCGGTGAAGCTCGCATCTACCTCGAGTCGGTTTCGGCGAATCCGGACCAAAACGTGATCAGTCACTACGGCATGCGCAACGCGAAACTCAGCGCGGTTCAGGGAGTCTTCCAGCTGGCGATTATTGTCGTCATGGTCTACATCCGCTGGGGCGGGTTATAGGGCGGCGGCCAGTCGTCGGTCGCCACGACTCGCTTCGGATCAACCGATTCGTTGGATACGAACGCACGCACGAGGAGTCCGACTCCACATTTGCAATCGAACACTCGCTCACGACTCGTGTGAACTTACTGTTTCATCCGCATAGAAGTCTGATCGAGCGGGATATGCGGTGAACTCCTAACCAACGGGTATGCAAGGCCCGATGGTGTACTATTCCTTTGGTATCGGTTGACACAATTGCTATGTGGGGTGACCGATATCTGGACGTATGGACGACGAGATTCGTATTCTCCACGTCGACGACGAGGCGGACTTTGCGGATCTCAGCGCGGTATTTCTCGAACGCGAAGACGGACGATTTGCCGTCGAAACTGCGACCCATGTGAGTGAGGGCCTGAATCGACTCGCTGAGCGCGAATTCGACTGCATCATCTCGGACTACGAGATGCCCGACACGAACGGGATCGAGTTCCTCGAAACCGTTCGCGAGGACGATCCGAATCTCCCGTTTATTCTGTTCACCGGGAAGGGCAGCGAGGAAGTTGCCAGCGATGCGATCTCGGCGGACGTAACCGACTATCTCCAGAAAGAACCCGGAACTGAACAGTACGCGATTTTGGCGAATCGCGTCGCAAACGCCGTCGAACGGCGACGAACCGAACGCCAACGCCAACGTCAACTGCAAGCCATCGAAGCAGCGCACGAAGGGATATGCATTCTCGACGAGACGGGTCGATTCATTTTCGTCAACGAGGCGTACGCCGACCTCTACGAGTACGAACCCGAGACGTTGATCGGCGAACACTGGGAGTACACCTGTCCCGACGAGGAAGTCGACTTCGTATACGAGACGATCCTTCCCGCGGTCAGTACCAACGGGTACTGGCAAGGCGAAACGACCGGTTTGCGAGCGGACGGGACTACCTTCCTCGAGCGTCACACTGTCGCCGGAACGGAATACGACGGACTCGTCTGCGCGGTCCGGGATATCTCGGAGGAAAAAGAGCGAGCGCAGCAACTCGAGGACCTGATCGGGTTCCGGGACGCGGTCATCGACAGCGCAAACATCTGGATCAACGTTCTCGACGCCGAGGGTAACGTCGTCATCTGGAACGAGGCCGCCGAAGAGATCAGCGGGTATTCCGCACACGACGTCGTCGGTCACGGGAAGATTTGGGGGTGGCTCTATCCGGACGAGTCGTATCGAACCGAGATCCTGAGCCACGTCAGTGAAATCTTGGCCGGTGAGAAGGCTGTCGAGGAGTTCGAGACGACGATCACGACGAAAGATGGCGACGAACGGATCATCTCGTGGAATCAGAACCTCATCCTGTCCGACGATCGATTAGAGGGAGCAGTCGCGATCGCACGGGACGTTACGGAGCACAAGAAGCGGAAACAGCAACTCGAGCGGTTTGCTAGTATCGTCTCCCACGACTTGCGAAATCCGGTGAACGTCGCCTCCCTCCGTCTCGAACTCGCCCGCGAGGAGTGCGACAGTGACCACTTCGATGCCATCGCCCAAGCTCTGAACCGAATGGACACGCTGATCGATGATCTCCTAGGGCTCACACGCGAAGGGGAGTCGCTCTTCGAACCCGAAGCGGTCGACGTCGCGGAGACAGTTCGGGATTGTTGGAGAAACGTCGTGACAGAGAACGCGCGCCTCGAGGTTACCGCCGGCTGCGTGATCAAGGCCGACCGGAGTCGCTTCAAGCAACTCGTGGAGAACCTCGTGCGCAACGCCGTCGAACACGGCGGCGACGGGGTAACGATCACGGTCGGCGAACTCGACGACGGATTCTACGTGGAAGACGACGGGCCCGGAATCCCTTCGGACGAGTTGGATGCGGTACTGGAGACCGGATACTCCACGTCGGAGGACGGAATCGGCCTCGGGCTGAGCATCGTGCAACGGATCGCAGCGGCCCACGACTGGGAGATCGACGTGACTCCCGGGTCGGACGGCGGCGTGCGATTCGAGTTCACCGGCGTCGAGTTCGTCCAGTAACGACCGCCCAGTTCCTATCCTTCGCTCTCGACGTCGTGGCTTCTCTTCCGTGACGACGAGAGAGAGAACTGCTCTCTCGAATCAGAACCGCTCGAGCACCTCGAACGACGCGCTGATCTGGACTGTCGAAACCATTCTTCTTCTGTGCAGCGATCTCGACCAGTTCTCCCGCTTTATCTAGAGTGGTATCGAGCATGGCTCAAATTGTCGAAGAGAGACGGAACTGGGATAATGAGACGTCAACTGTTAAGGCACATGGCGATGAATTGGCAGATATGCCCCCTGAGACGGATGGTTTGACGACACATTCCACTCTCAGTTCATTCGTTCGTACTGCACTTAGTGTCCGCAACCTCGTGATGGTGACCGCGGGGGTTCTGGCCGGAGCCAGCCTTGCTGTCTTGGGAAAGGAGGCTGTTGTCGTTCCCCTTCTCGGAGCACTCCCTGGAGCACTGGTTGGTGTGGTCGGACTCGCCGTCGCTCTCACCGTGTATCGACAAGGGAGTTGTTGCGACAACTGTGGTGCCAAAGAGTGTGGTTGCACGGGAGACTGTGGCGATCGTTGTTCGTACGATCCATGACGGTTACTGGAAGTGATATACCCGGAGAACGCACATGGGAAAATTTTTAGTTTTGTTACCTGGTATATTGACCCGAATTGTACTCGTACAGCGGTTCTGACTAACTGGCTGTCTCACTCCTGCGAAACGTATTTAGGATACAATGAAATAGTTGACAGTTATGCCAAGTTCCGCTACTGTTCGGCGATGGCAGGACCGTCTCGCGTGGCCTGTTATACTTGCTGTCCTCTGGTTCGTTCTGTACACGAGTTATATGGTACTTGGCATCGCGTTCGGCAATCCGGAGGAAAGCGCCGTAAGAATTCTCTTTTCCTCGGAACACCTCTCTCTCCTCCGTGGTTGGTTGTTCCTTCTCTCGTTGATCGTCAGCGTTGCAGGAGGCCTCTTTCACACTTACGTGGTGGTGGCTGGACATTAACGACAAAATTCTCCTACTAACTTCGAACTTTCCGATTTGGACAGATGAATTCGAAGGCCTTCACTAGTTCAGCGAGCGCATACAGAATAACGAGAGCGTCGGACAAAACTCCAATTTCACCTAATAATTGATTTCGTGGAGCAACCGTAGTCTGGGAGACAACTAGTAAGGCGACCAACATGCCGAGAACGGCAAGTAGTCGGTGCGAGCGGAAATATAAAAATAACCATCAATCAAACATGAACCGTTCGATTCAGACGACTCATGTATCACCACTATGGCCACGAGTCACAGTCAGGTGTGAAGCTGGTTACTGAAGCGTCGTCTTCAATCTTGAGTCGCACTGAGTAACACGTGGCCTCATCAGTGGTTGAAATCTCCACGTGTGCCACGATGTCTGTTCGTCAACTCTGGTATAAATTGTCCAGTCACCGGTTTTGCTAGTCCATGCATCTTTCTCAAGAACGGCGCTATCGACGCTGCCAAAATCGTTCTCTGCGTCGGGTTCTGAAACGGGATCAAGCTCGTGTGCCGACCCATGAATGAGATCAGTCCCGCGCTCGACAGCAACGTGGATTGTATGGGGCTCGTCATCTGCGTTTTCGACGGTAATCTCGTCAAGCTCCGGCTCTGAGCCGGTAAGTGCACTCGAAACAGATGAACACCCAGAAACGAGCGGGAGTGTACCTAGTAATCCCGCAGCAATGACTTGTCGACGGGTACTTGTATCGGGGACCATGTATTACATGTTTGTTTAGCAGATAATAACCATTGCGTCTATTCTGGTTAATTAATGTATGAGAAAAGAACAGATCTCTCGATATTGAGTAGAATCATCTGACGAGCGTCACTCCTTTTCGGCCTGTAAACAGGCTCTCAGAAAGTAGAGGGTTGTGATCTCGAGTCGCTATTCGAGTTGGAGGTTCACATCACTCGGCTCGAGGCCATGCAACTTACACAGTTTCTGAGTGATCTTCCACGCCCTCAAGGCGAGCTCGGACTCAACGTCTTCGAAGTCCGTCGAGAACCAGCACAATACTGCGGCGATCAACCGGTTATCCCGTGGATATCGAGGGATAATGGCATCGCCGGGTCTGGCTACGTGATTGGTGGAAAACCTGTTCCTGTCGCCGTCTCAATCTATGATTCTGCTCCAATAGTTTATTATGATTGATGCTTATATAGTAGATAGCCGGGTTGGGAGAGACAACCTCATTGTATTATGGACACCCTTCCCCATCCTGTCGCCCCCAACCCGGTTACCATTCGAAGTCTGTACTGGACGAAAATCGTGCTGTATCTTTCCAGAAGCTATCCTCGTGCATAATGAGAGAGGATACTGCCCGCGTTCTCCACGATCGTTGACGATTGCCTTCAGGAGGTCAGCCTCGAGGCGGTCGATGTAGTCCATACCTGTTGGTACCGAGGGTACGCTAAGAAAAGGTGAGCCACGCGAAGTGGAAGTAGAGTGGCTAAGATCGGAACTGGTGGTTTGATGGTTTGGGGAACACTGAGAGAGGGAACCTCTTCCATCCCTCAGTATTGGAATCTAGTAGACGGGGGATGTGATGATCACGTTGTCTACAGATGGTGGGTCGGTAGCCAACTCCCCGCCAATTGAACTCTCAATCTCATTGATAATAAATCAATCGACATTAATTAGCAATCTCCAATGGACATATCACGGTACGAAAGGGTCATCAGCTCTAATTAGTCCTTTGGGAGAGAAATTCAAGCCTATATTTCCCCTCTTTATTCAATTGAATATTAGCAGAATATCTATGTGATATCAAAATTCATAGGTATATCGATTGTAGTAATATTTGATAAAATATACTTTTCTAACAGATCTGGTACCTCGGTAGAGTCACATCTCTATTCAATGGAGAGAATATGAGCAATTCGGAGCACGTGGCAACGGACCAACCCGCTTACCAGCGGGCGAACACGAGTATACCACGAGCAGTCATTCACAAGCAAATCCTGAACGCCGCAGCGTCGGACCCAGACGCATCACTGGAAACGATTGCGAACGACGTTAGCGGTGCGACTACGGCGCTCGTCGAGAAAGTCCTCGAGGGTATGGTGATCCCGGATCCGATGGTGAAGACAAGGACGAAGTCGAGAGCGATGAGACGAAAAAAGACGAAAAGAACGACGAAACACCGGCGGTCGAGACAGCGACATCCTTCCTCGAGTCCGAACCAGAATTGGACGACTCCGACTCGGTCTCGGATACGCCTAATGTGCGGCCACTCGAGTATTTAGAAAGAGACGACGAGTCGAAAACGTACGATCTGGCTACGGTGTTCGTGTCCGCAACAGATAGCCCGCGCCGAGCAACACGACGACCGCCGGCAGGAGACCGAAGCCGGGCGAACCGTCGCTGATCTCGTAGAGGACGTCGTCCTCGTCGTTTGACTCGGCTCTCCCCGTTCCGTCGTCTTCGCTTGCGTCCCGTTCGTCCGTACCCGTTTCGTTGCCGTCGTCCCCTTCCGGCTCGTCCGTTTCAGGTTCGGGATCGCTCTCGGTATCGTCCTCACTCTCGTCAGCGTCGACCGTCAGCGTCGCCGAGGTCGACCCCTCGGACGTCTCGACAGTCAACTGGTGGTCGCCAGTTGTAGACGGGGCTTCGAGGTCGTACTCCACGGTCGTTTCTCCGCCACCCTTGAGGGAGATATCGGTTTCGGAGACGACCGAGTCGCCGACTGTGAGTACGACGTCGTCGTCAATTTGCGTCTCGGCGATGTTTTCGACTGTGACCGAAACCGTCAGCGACTCACCTGGATCGACGGTACCGGGTGCATCGATGTCTCCGAGTGCCAGAGACTCGTCGTCCGACGATGGTGGGGGCATGAAGGGGATTTCCTCCTCGGGAGCTTCGACCGTGATCGACGATGCGGTTTCACTGGCTTCGGATTCGACGGTTACCGACAATTCGTCGCTCTCGAGCTCCTCGGGAACGGTGTACGCGAACGCGATATCCGTACTGGACCCGGGACCGAGCTTGAGGTCGGATTCGGTTTCGACGTACTCTCCGCCAGCGTAGAAGTCGACATCCCGGCTCCCGGACAGGTCTCCGGTGTTCGTGACGTTCGCGGTGACGGTTAGTTCGTCACCCGGCGCGACCGATCCGTCGGTTTCGCCGTCGACGATAGCGACATCGAAGGACGGGTCGTCCGGTACGGTAATCGTCAACGGTACCGCATCCGTATCGTTCGCCGTTTCTACACCAAGTTCGTGGTCGTCCGGAGCAGCATCACTCGTATTCCACGTCAGGGTGATCTCTTCTTTCTCCTCACCGCCCAGTTCGACGGATTTTGCGGTCAGCGGATTGCCGTTGATCGTCAGAGTAACGTCCTGCGTGGCCTCGGTACCGCCGAGGTTTTCGATCGTCGCATTCACTGTGAGATCGTCCCCAAGGAACACTTCGTCGGGTGCGTCGACGATTTCGACGTTGAAGAACGCCTCCGCTTGCGATGCCCCGACTATAACCTCGCTCGAGGCAGAGTCGTCTTCAGTGCTGACCGTCAGTTCGGTAGTTCCAATGTCTTCGGCGCTCGTTTCCCACGTTAGGAATACTGTTTTGGTCTGATTATCGATCAACTCGACTGTTCGCGAATCGACGACTTCTTCGTCGACTGTGAGATTGACGGTTTTTGTGGCCCCGGTATCACCGATGTTCTCGACGGCCGCTGAAACGTTCACATCGTCACCTGCCGTCACGTCGTCGTACTGCTCGAGCGAAACGTCGAAGACGGCACCCTGGGGTGGATCAGCGACCGGGATCGTGGTCGACTCGGTATCGTCTTCGGACGTGATTTCGATCGGGATTTCGTCGTCCTCGACGGTCACGTACGTCAGGTTCACCGTCATGGACTCGCCACCCTCGAGCGTGACGGTTTCCGAGTCGACCGTCGTTTCGCCGACCAGAATCTCGATATCTTGCGTTTCGGTTTCATTTCCGGTGTTTTCGACGGCGGCGGTCACGTTCAGTTGCTCGCCTTTCGTGATCGGCGCGTTCGTCTCGACGACCTCGACGGTGACTCCCTCTCCCTCCGAGTCGTCGAGTTCGATTTCGACCAGTTCGGGCTCGCGGTCGGTGACACGAACGTCGTATACACCGGGTTCGCTGAACTCCGTTACGAGAGTAGCAGTTCCGGTACCGTCCGCTTCCACGAAGACCGTTCGTTCGTCTACTGGTTGGCCGTCGACGAAGAGTTCGACAGTCTTCTCGCCGTCCTCTTCTCCACCGTTCTTAACGGTCACTTCAGCGGTAAGTTCGACCGTTTCTCCGACGGTCTGCGCGGTGAACTCGTTGTCGACTACCTGTAGATCCGAATCCGACGATCGCTCTTGTAATTCGACGCCGATGTCCGTTGGTATCGCCGTGGTGATCTCTTCAGGTTCGTAGCCGTTCTTGTCGATCGTGATCGTAACCTCGTCGCTCGGAAGACGCTCGAGTTCTACCGGCGTCCTTCCAACGTCTTCGCCGTCGATCGTCACGTTCGCATCCGATGGTGTCGACGAGATGCGAACGGGTGCCTCAAGGCGTACTGAATCCGCTTCGGTTCGGTCGAGTACCCGGCTCTCTTCGAGGTCGGTCCCTCCGGGAACCTCCGCGAGGACGGTGAGATCGCTCACACCGTCCACATCAGCCGGCACTTCGGCGGCGATTTCGACTCGAAGTTCGGTCGGGCAGTCGACGCCATCGGTTCCCGTGCAGTCGATCGCGGCGCGATCAACGCCCGCAATCGTCGCCTCTTCGCCGTCGACCAGGACGGCAACTTCGCTCGCATCGAACACCTCCTCGGGCGAAATCTCGCCGGAGTACTCGACGGTCGTGTTGACGACGATAATATCGTCGTCCGGACCAACGGCCGGGTCATCAGATGTCGGGGACTCGATGTGCAACTCCTCAGCGACGAGCGCCTCGTCCGCGGGTGTGACTGTAACGGTCTCTTCGTAAGTGATTCCGTCAGCATCACGGACGACGAGATCAATATCCGTCTGTCCCGGCTCTTGCAGTTCGATGGTGAGCGGTTCCTCGACTCCTTCGCCGGGATCGAGATCCACGGTCGTCGATTTCCGGACGTCGTCGTTCGTGACGACGTCGACCGTGACCGTCCCTGGTCCGTTACCGACGTTCTCTACGTATCCGACCATCGGAAATTCGTCGCCGACTTCGAGGTCCTCGTCCGGTGCGGTTTCGAACTCGGCCTCGAAGACCGGGTCGCCGTCTTCCGGCGGCACGACCTCGATCGAGTTTTCGACGAACTCCCCATCGAGACGGGTTTTCAACTCGTGGCGATCGCTTTCGAGCCAGACCGTGGTGAGCAATTCGAACTCGCCGACTAACGATTCCTCTTCGACGGTCCAAGATACCGTCACGGTTTCCGATTCGTCCGGCTCGAGCGTCACGGTCGTTCCCGTCGTTCCATCGTTGTCGAAGTCGTTTCCGTGCGGACCAAACGCGGAGTAGCCGACGAAGAACGTCTCCGGTTCGTCGCCGGTGTTCGTGACCTCGACCGTCGTTTCGACGTTCTCGCCGGCCAGGAACTCTCCATCCGGCTCCTCGAGGACGGTTATCGACGCGTCTTCGGGTTCGAGTTGCTGGCGTTCTGACACCAGATACTCTTCGAGCGTCTCTAACTGCTCGAGAGCGACCTCTTTCGAGTCGGCGCGCTGTGCGTCTGTTGCTTCCAACGTCACCCTCCACTCGCGCAACTCAACGAGCGTCTCGTCGATCGCGTCCGCCGCTTCGGCGTCGTTACCCTCGTTCAGGTGGTGCTCCACGTCGCCTAACCGTCCCTGGAACTCCGTGATATTCGTCTCGCTCTCGTTAGCGGATTCTGCGAGCAGTGCGGCCGTTTCCATATCTTCGACCGAACCGAGCAGCGGGACGACACGGTTGTCGTAGGTCTCGTACAGTACCTTCAGCGGCGAGATGAGCCCCTTCTTTTTGTGAACATCCTTCAACATACTGGACGTCTTGTCCAGCGTGTAGGTCGTCGGATCCTCGATACCGGTCTCTTCCAAGACGGTGACTAGGGAGGTGTCCGACCACCAGTACGGATCGGTGGTCCGGTTGAACGAGTCGAACGCGACGGATCGAGCACCGGTTTCCGTGTCGTCGACGACCCTCACCGTCGTCTCGTACGAGCGCGTGAAGTTACCCGCTGACGTCGTCCCCTCGACAGCGAACGCGTGGGCTCCTTCGCCCAGTTCGCTCGCGTCGATCTCGACCGAAGCCGCGTATCCCGGTGCGCGCTGAGTCGTCAGCGGGAAGGTAGTCAGGAGTTGATCTTCCGGTCGATCGATCTCGTACGCCTCTTCCGGAAGTCCGTCGACGGTGAGCTCGACCTCCGGCATGTGCCGGGGTGGATCCGTTTCGAACCCGTCCTCCGACATCGGAACGAGATACAGTTTCGTCGTGTTCTCCTCCATGAGAACCTGTGACGACCAGACCGCAGCGACATCGAAGTCGAAGACTTCAACCTCGGGCTCTACCCGGATCGGGTACGTTTCCTCTTCGGGGAATCGGGTTGCATCGTAGCTGCTCGATTCGTTCTCGAAGCGGAGGAACACGTTGACGGACTCGTCATCACCAATTTGGTCGGCCTCCCATCGAACGGAGAATTCCCCGTCTTCATTCGTCGTTGCCGACGCGAGTTTCTCGTCGAGAATCGTTCCCGCGGCGACGAGATCAACGGGCTGGTTAGCGACGGTGTCACCGGTCGCCTCTTCTACGAGTCGTCCCTCGATAATCACGGTATCACCGTCCGTTTCCGCCGGAAGATCGACCGCTAGCTCGGTTGCCGCTCGATCGCCGATTTCGACGGTCTTCCGTTCGGTGGTGTCGCTTTCGGTCCCCCACCAGCCGTCCTCTTCGACCGCTCCGTAAAGTTCGACCTCGTCTCCCGGATCAAAATCGGTCGTTTCGACGCTGACCGTCTCCGTGAATTCACCGGAGACTTCGGTGGACGCGAGCGTACGATCGAGTAGACCCGACTCACGGAAACGGAATTCGCCGTTGTCTGCCACCTCTCCCGACACCGTGACCTCGAACGTGTCGCCGTAGCCGGTCGTCTCCGGCGGTTCGGTCACCCACTCGACGACGGTCGCGGGGGCGATTTCGATCGAAGCCGGTTCCGTCTCGTCGTTGGGAGCGGTCGCCTGCACGGTGAGTTCGTCGCCGGGATCGGCTCCGAACTCCGCGGCGTCAATCGTGAGCGTATACTCGAAGTTACCAACCTCGACGCTCCGACAGTCGCTGAAGCCGCCGAAGCCGGTCTCCTCGAGACAAACGTCACCGGCTTCGGATGTCGTTCCGGTTACACCAACGGTGATCGTTCCGTCCGGCTCTATTTCTTCCGGTGGCTGGGGATCCCAAGAAATCTCGTCCGAGATATCGGAGACCGTCATCGTCTCAGTCTCGGTTCGGTCCGTCTCAGTTCCCCACCAGCCACTCTCTTCGACGTCACCGTACAGTTCGAGTTCATCCCCCGGTTCGTATTCCGCGGTGTCGATTTCGAAGGTCTCCGTGAATTCACCTGAGACGGATTCGGACCCGAGCGTGCTGTCGAGCAATCCGGATTCGCGTAGGCGGAGTTCGCCATCTCCGTCGACCTCGCCGGTGAGCGTCACTTCGATCGCCTCACCGTGTCTGATCTCTTCCGGCGGGCTTTCTTCCCACTCGACGACGGTCGCCGGTGCGACGCCGACCGATCGTTCCGTCGTCTCCACAGTCGGACTGGTACCGTATAACTCGGTTTCGTCACCGGGAGCCAGCCCCAGATCATCCGCAGCGACGCTGAACGAGACGGTGAAGTCGCCGACGCCGACGCTCTCACAGTCGCCGTACCCCCCGAATCCGGGTTCTTCGAGACAGACGTCACCGGCTTCGGACGTCGAACCGGTGAGTTCGACCGTAAAATTCTCGTCTTCGTCGATCTCGTCCGGTGGCGCGATCGACCAGTCGAGGTCGTCTGCAACGTCTGCGATCTCGAGGACCTGGGTCGTCGTCGTATCGCTCTCGGTTCCCCACCACCCGCTCTCCTCGAGTTCACCGTACAGCTCGAGTTCGTCACCGGGATCGTACTCCGATGCGTCGATCTCGAAGGTCTCTGTAAACTCGCCGGAAACGGCCGTGGACTCGAGCGTGCTGTCGAGCAATCCGGATTCGCGTAGGCGGAGTTCGCCATCTTTGTCTACCTCTCCGGTGAGCGTCACTTCAGCCGTCTCGCCGTGCTCGACGGTAACCGGCGGCGTCTCCTCCCACTCCACGAAGGTGGCCGGAACGACACCGACCGACCGCTCCGACGTTTCCGCAGTCGGACTAACTCCGATCAGATCGGCCTCTTCGCCGGAATCGAGTCCGAGGTCGCTATCGGCGACGGTGAACGAGACGGTGAAGTCGCCGACGCCGACGCTCTCACAGTCGCCGTACCCTCCGAACCCGGGTTCTTCGAGACAGACGTCACCGGCTTCAGACGTCGAACCGGTGAATTCGACCGTGAAATCCTCGTTTTCGTCGATCTCGTCCGGTGGCGCGATCGACCAGTCGAGGTCGTCCGGAACGGACTCCATTTCGACGGTTTCGGTCGTCGTCGTATCGCTCTCGGTTCCCCACCAGCCGTCTTCTTCAACCGCTCCGTGGAGATCCGTCGAGTCGCCGGGACCGAGACCGAGGTCGTCGACGGAATCGATGGTGAACGATTCAGTGAACGAACCGGAGACGTCTCTACAGGCACCGTAGCCTCCGAACCCGGATTCCTCGAGGCAGACTTCCCCCTCGTCTTCGACCTCTCCGGTCACTTCGGTGGTAAAGGTCTCACCGTATTCGACGGTCGCCGGAGGAGAACCGGCCCCCTCCCATTCGACGTACGTGGCCGGTTCGACGCCGACGGACTGCGTCGAGGTTTCGTCTCCCGGGCTCGTGCCGAGTAATGACGTTTCCTCACCCGGCTCTAGCCCGAGATCAGACGACGAGACGGTAAAGTCAACCGTGAAATCGCCGACCTCGACGCTTTCGCACTCACCGTATCCACCCCAGCCCGACTCTTCGACGCAGACGTCACCCGCGGACGATGTGGAGCCGTAAAACTCCACAACGAACGCGCCACCGTCGGATATTTCGTCGGGTGGAGTGATGGACCAGGAGATCTCGTCGGGAATACTCTCCATTTCGACGGCTTCGGTCGTCGTCGTATCGCTCTCGGTTCCCCACCAGCCGTCTTCTTCGACCGTTCCGTGGAGATCCGTCGAGTCGCCGGGATCGAGTCCAAGGTCGTCGACGGAATCGATCGTGAACGATTCGGTAAACGAATCGGAGACGTCTGCGCAGTTACTGTATCCCCCGAACCCGGATTCCTCGAGACAGACCTCGCCTTGGTCTTCGACCTCTCCGGTCACTTCGGCGGTAAAGGTCTCGCCGTATTCGACGGTCGCCGGAGGAGAACCGCTCCAACTCCACTCGACGTCCGTCGTCGGTTCGACGCCGATGGCTTCGGTCGTGGTCGTATCGCTCTCGGTCCCCCACCAGCCGTCGTCTTCGACCTCGACGTGCAGCTCGGTTTCTTCACCCGGTCCGATCCCGAGGTCGTCGTCCGCGTTCACAGTGAAGGATTCGGAAAAGGAGTTGCTCACATCTCGGCAATCACTATAACTGAAATAGCCGGATTGTACCAAACAGACCTCCCCGTCCCCGTCGACATCGCCCGTGACGGACACAGTAAACTCGTCACCGTCCTCGACCATCTCGGGCGGACCGTCCGTCCAGCTCACCGATGTTGCTGCGGCGATCGCCGGTCCAGCAGCCAGTACGAGACCCGTCACGGCGACGAGAATTAGCGATACCCGAAATGCGGTGCTCCTTCGGATCGAAGCTGATATCTCTCGAATTGACGTTCTAATCCCGTTAGTCATCGTTCGGTTTTCCGAAGTTGTTATTGCTATTATATATAACCACTTGTCCGTTCATTCGTCTTCACCGATAATTAGATCGGATTGGCATCTTCCTGTAAGCTCGAGCGAGCAGTAGAGCGGGCTATGCCAGCGATCAGGAGTTCACCATCCTCCTTCACAGTTACCCACGCACAGCCGTGGATCGTCCTGTTCTCGACGGTCGCCGTCGTCCCCGCCCTGCTCCTGATCGGCTACCAGTTCGAAGCTTTCTGCGACCGGAGGTGACAAGCCTTCTTTGTGATCGCGGTGGTCGCACACGTAGGGAATCTTCCCGCGACGCTTCCCGCGTTCGCGCTGACCAAGTCATCGATCATGATCGCGCTTACGATCGTGACTGTCCTTGGACCGAGCATCCTGCTGCCCAGTGAAGCTCGCATCTATCTCGAGATGGTGTCGACTGAACCAGACCTGAATGTGATCCGCTACTATGGGATGTACAACGCAAAACGTAGCACGATTCAGATCTTTCAGCTGGCGATCATCGTCGTGATGGTCTCCATCCGCTGGGGCGGATTCTAGGCGATGATCAGTCGTCGATCGCCATAATTCGCTTCGCGTCTACTGATTGGTGTTGCGTCGCGTACGGTGCAAGCGCGCCGTAGAGGCCAATCTCGTCGCCAAGGGTTGTCGGTTGAATCTCGGAGACTTCCGGGAGGGTGTACTGTCCGAGACACAGTCGAGTGCGCTCGAGGATGGTTTCGAACTTGGAGGCGCCGACGCCGCCCCCAATCGTGATCAGGTCCGGATTGTAGGCGTTAATCACCGCACCAAGTCCAGCAGCATTGTGCTCACAGATTCGATCCAGAGGGTGGACCGGCCGGGTATCTCGAGGTTCGACACTGGAAAGGTCACTTCTTCTCCCGGACGAAAACTGGAACGCTATATCGAACGAAATATTTCTACAAGTATTTACTAGTTTTAGAGTGATATTACAATTGTACATTTGTAAATGTAGTTTCTCAGGCCACTAATAGTAAATGCAACAGACATATCGAAATGTGGCTCTCTCGCCCTAATTCGAAGGAAACACCCGGTAGAACGCTCTCCTGTAAAATGATTGCGGACGAGTTGTTTGAGTCGCTCGGAAGGCAGTCAATCAGCGACGAGTGAACGACATTACCTGCAGTCCGCGATACCGACACAGTTCTGTGTACTACCGCTGTCTCTATCTGTCAGATGTGTGGTTCGTATGGCCGTCTCGCGGTATAGTACTGGGTGAACCGAACAAGGCATTCACTCACACTCGGTCGATTAACACCCTCGAGATATTGATGCGATCAACGCTCAGTTTGAACGGTCACATCCGATTTTCGGACAGAATTTGTTGGTATAGAGGCGATCTGACTCTGATATCGAATCGAAAGCGATCAGTAAAGCGACGTTCTCGACGAGGAGGTCGTTTTACTACGAGCGGGCTTCTCGGTCGACCAGCGTACGAATACGGTGGATGGATCGACCCTCCGTGAGAGTAATATCGAAACCGAGTGTTGACCTCCTCTATTGTAGAACACCAGCAATACTATTGGCTGTTGCTATCGGTAATTATTGTATTATTGGCGCCTCGAGATGACTGCACTGTCCGTGGGTACGATGATCCGGTTCGTCTGGTCGTCTACTGAGACGAGTCCATTTTGCTTCGAAGACCATACGAATTGTACTGGAATCGAGAGTTGAGATTCGTCAGAGCCGGGATTCAGTGAATTTCTGGCGTGCTTCGGCGAGGTACACTAGATTGATGGTGAGTCTACTATTTCTCATCCGTTCAATAGGAAAAGTCTATCTACCTGAAAGATAATACTCTATCCGGGGGAATGACAATCGCATACTGTCCAGACTGTGAGGAGGAGCAAGAGATCAGATCAACCGTCCCCTGGCAGCCGGATATCTGCACCGTTTGTGGGGCAAACATTCAGACTGACGACTGACTCGTCAATTACTTTTCGATCAAGTTAGGTGATAACGGTCATACTGAATGCCCGTTCTCGAGTATGCTTTATTCACTGTCTTTAACAGTGTCCGTGCTCATCCCACTTTGAGAAACATCCATACCGTACTTCGGCTCGATTGAGGGTGTTTCGACATAAGCGAATAAAGTGTGATATTCAGACCAGTATCAGTGAGTTATTTGCAATTACGCACCAATAGTATGGACTCGATTTTCGCTGTCGTCCTCGCTGGGAGGGAGGAATCACGGCTGTCGTGGTTCAATCGGTTGTCACTGCGGCCGATTTCGTCTCTATTTTCCAACGTAGCCGCTGCCGATGACCGTGATGTGCAGTAGAGACGACGCTCGAGTCGAACTGTGTTCTGATTGTGATGGGAGAGTGAGACAGTACAGATTATTCTGTATTTCATTTCACCGGAACGACTATATAGTTAGTATTACCATGCTACGATAACACACATGGCAGACAATTGCCAACGCTGTGGGACACAACTCGCAGTACACGACTGGTTTTGTACATTTTGTGGCAAAGAACGTCCGACATGCCCAGACTGTGGTGCAGAGATGGATGAGAAGCAATGCAAGAACTGTGGGACTCCACGGCAAGCACCTTGTGGGAACTGCGGCTTAGAGATCGCAGGAACAGTAAAAGAGTGTCCCCACTGTAGATATAATAAGAGTGAAAAAGTCATCCAAAAATCTAACGGACGAAAAAAGAAAGCACTTGGACTCAGTGGTGTCGGTGTCCTACTGTATTTGGTTGCCAGTGCCGCTACTCCCGGCCCAGGTATCCTCGGCGCACTCGTAGGGTTGATCCTCGGCGTGCCGTTCATCATCTGGGGCGGTTTAATTGCGTTCTACTACAATACGAAGGAGACAGGGGCCGAAGATCTCACAGCTACGGACCTTTCGAAGGGGAGAGAACAACACAAAACGAAGGAGTGGCGGGAAATGAAGATGGACGAGCGAAAGGAAATGCTGAACGCGGCCTCAAAGGGACTCAGCACGGTTGCCAGTGCAGCCAACGCCTATAGTGAGCGGAAACGAAAACAGCAGAAAGAACAGCAGCTCGACGAAAAACTCGAGTCTGCTGATCAGATGATCGCTGATGTCCAACAGGAAAAAGAGCTCGCACAGCAGGAGCACGAAAAAGCACTGCAAAAGCAACAACACGCAGAACAAAAACAAAAACAAATTGACGAATCCATCCCAGACGTTCCCCGAGGCTGCCCACGATGTCACACGAAGTGGCGTGGAAGCGGCGGGTTACTCAGTGGAGCTGCCTTCGAGGAACTGGCACCAGGCAAATTCCAGTGTCTCGAGTGTGGGGAAACAGTCAATCTTGGTTAATTGTCCGCCGGATTTCTTGGAGTCTTCGTTAGCCACTCTTCGATCCCCGATTTTCTGACAAGCAACAGTTCGCGTTGCGTTCCAGGCAGTTGTTCTCGCAGCGGGTGAAGGGACGCGGCTTCGGCCGCTGACCGAAGATACGCCGAAAGGAATGGTCGAAGTCGATGGAGAGCCGATCTTGATACACTGTTTCGACCAGCTCGTCGACCTCGGGGCTGAGGAGTTCGTGGTCGGCTCCCTCACGGAGACAATCATCGACCACTGCAGCGATGCACCGTGGTGTTCCGATCACATACGCATACCAGCGCGACCAGCAGGGGCTCGCCCATGTACTGTTGCCCGTCGAGGAGCATATCGACGACGACTTCATGCTGACGCTCGGCGACACCAACCTCGAGGACGTCGTCCGGCGCCACCGGGACACACGGGCGGATGCCGCCTTTCTCGTCGAGGAGATACCCTGGGAGGACGCCTCGCGGTATGGCGTCTGTGCCACCAACACGTACGGCGAGATCACCGATGTCGGCGAGAAACTCGACGAGCCGCCGTCGACCCTCGTGCTGACCGGCTTCGATCCGTTTACGCCGGAAATCTTCCACGCATGCCACCCGGTGCGGCCGTCGAATCGCGGGGCGTACGAGATCAGCGAGGCGATCGGCCTGTTGATCCAGTCCGGGCGCACGATCGATGCGATCGCGCTCGAGAGGGAGAGTGTGTCTCGCTCGTCGAACCCGCTCCGTTTTGAGCCGGGTGCCGTCTCGCGTTCGGTCGCTCCTCGTCTCCCGTCCATTGTCGATCGATGGACACCTCGCTCACGAGCGATGGGCGCTAACCGAGAGGGAGACACGCAACTCACTGGCGGCGTCACGAGCTCCCTGTTGAAGAGGGTGTCAGAGAACGGTTTGGCTCTGGTGAATCACTAGGCGGCGACTCACCGTGGGCGAGTACGTCGCTCGAGGCGTCATGTGGGAACGATCATGACTGTAACCTCGAGGAATCGAGCGGGAGACGAACCGATTGAGTGGCGTCAGGAAGATACTGAGACACAATAACCCGACGCAGTATAGCGATTCACCAGAACCAACGGTTTGCATACCCTTTCTGCGGCTACGACGAATGATATGTGCAGGGCAAGGAGTTACCGCGGCGGTTGGGCCGCAAGCGCAGCACCCGCGAACGAGCGAAGCGAGTGAGCGGCCTTTTTAGCGTAGATTTTTGGAGGAGCGGTGAGCGAGCAACGCGAGCGAACCTGACGAGAAAAAGGTACTTCTGCACGTGCACTAAGCACAGTCCTCGTCCGACTGGACGTGCGATCCCGGACAAGGATGAGTTGCTTAGTATAAAGTAAACAGATTCCATAACTCCTGTAACTCATCCTGCTCTACTTCCTATTTTCAGACATTCAACCAAACCCTATGAACTATTTAATAAAGGTGATGGTGGAGACTCAGAAGGCAGTCCGAATATGACGAATTAAGTAAGAAGAACAGGGGGTCTTGCCGCCACAAAATGAGAGAAAAACCATGACAAAGAACGAATCTCACAAGGGACCGACTCGGCGAACAGTATTAAAAATAACTTCCCGCAGTGCAGTCGGTGCTGGCGCGCTTGGAGTACTCGCGGGCGGTGCAGCTGCGTCTCAACATACGTTTACTGCACATGGGGTGACGGTAACTCTCGTCGATTGTACAGACGAGAACGGGAGCGTTCTCGGAAGCTTTGAGGTGTCTGGTGAGGTTTCACGGGGCACGCTAGTGTCTATCAACGGGCAACCGCAAGTGACCCTCAATCCATCTAGTCCGGAGAGCCAAACGTTTACAGTCGTTGGCTCTGGTTCCACGTTCGATGTGGAAATCCGTCAAGGGAGGCAGGCTGAATCCGGCGAGGTAACCTGTGAAGAAGACTGCACCGTCACTATAACCTTTATCTCAGATCCGCCTCCAGAAAACGCCGAGTGCTTGTACAGATTCGAGAACGAATGTGACGAAACGGCAACGATCTCGTTCGAAGTCGTCAGCGAACAAGAGTTCCCGAACTTCGAAGCGCCCGATGATATCGTCTTGGAAGGGGGAGCGACTGCAGACGTGAGGCTTGTGCACTACTACCGCTGGGAGGCAACGATCGACGGTGAGATAGTGAACTCCGGAGTTGACGGTTGTGAGTTTCCCGAGCCTTAACCATCATAAATCCGACTGAACTCCCATGCTCCGCTCCTTTCGTCTCTTTTGTCGCGTTTTTGTTCTAGGAGGGCTTAGGACGTGAGGAGTATGGACTGCTCGAGGGAGTGATCCGATCGGATCGAGCTGTACATCCGAGCCGGTCCGGAGATCGGCGTCGCCGCGACGAAGACGTTCGCGAGTCAGCAGGTCGCGTTGGCGATGCTCTCGAGGGTGCTATCTGAGAAGTGTTCGCCGGAATTTGTAGAGCGGGTGCGCGATCTCCCCGATCACGTCCAACAGGTGTTGGATGGGTCGACTGCGCGCGCTATCGCTGAGGCCTACGAGGAGGCGGACGGGTACTTCTTCATTGGGCGCGGGTGTAACGCGCCAGTCGCTCTCGAGGGTGCATTGAAGATGAAGGAGATCACGTACAAGCATGCCGAGGGGTTCGCCGCTGGTGAGTTGAAGCACGGGCCACTGGCGCTCGTGACCGAGAAGATGCCGGTCTTTGCACTGCTCACCGGGTCGGACATCTCGAAGACGCTCGGAAACGTGAAAGAGGTAGAGGCGCGTGGTGCACCCGTGGTTGCGGTGACCGACTCGCCGGACGAGGTCGGACAGTACGCGGATTACGTGTTGGAGGTCCCAGACGCGGGACCGTGGTTTACGCCGATTCTCGCGAACATCCAGTTGCAGCTGATCTCGTACTGGGTTGCAAACCGGATGGGGCGATCGATCGACAAGCCGCGGAATCTGGCGAAGAGTGTGACCGTGGAGTAATCACTCCGATGAATGAGGTTCTGAGTTTTCTCCTCAAATCTGTGTAACGTGCTTCTGGTTGACGGTAGAGTAGGTTAGTGGTTCAAGTTACACGGTATCGTGGAGCCGAGTCACGGCTGCCATAGTTCAATCGATTGTCACTTCGGCTAATTTCGTCTCTATTGGTGTGTGTTGCGTCGCGTACGGTGCCAGTGCGCCGTAGAGGCCGATCTCGTCGCCGAGCCGTGTCGGCTGGATCTCGGGGATCGCCGGGAGGGTATACTGCTCGAGGTGGGGTCGGGTGCGCTCGAGGACCGTCTTGACGTTCGCGGCACCGACGCCGCCGCCGCCGACGGTGAGCAGGTCCGGATTGTAGGCGTTGATGAGCGTCCCGAGGCCAGCGGCGTTGTACGCACAGATGCGATCCAGATCATCGTTCGCGACCGGGTCGTCCTCCTCGACGGCGTCGAAGAGGTCTCGAGCGATTGTTGGGAAGCGAAACCGGGGAGTCGAACGGGATCGGTCACCAGTCGTGTACGGTCCGTCATAGAGAAAGCCGTCCTGAATTGTGGGGAGGATGTCACGGTCCCCCTCTCCGCTCGAGCGGTGATTGTCGTCGAGCAATCGATCCAATGGACTCAAGACCAGATGGAACTGGCGATGGCGCGTCCTGCGGGGAAGACGATGGTCACGTTGCAGTCAGAACTCGTACTCTGTGCATCGCGCGCGACCCACAGGAAGCACACTCTCCAGCAGCCACCGCGAGGTTCGTCCCGCAGTGGCGACATTCGGGCAGCGTCCCGTCCCGGTTGTGGAGTCGTTTTCCGACGGCGGTGAGCAACCCCATTTCGTATCGCTCGAGTCGAGCCCCATGCGTGAGTCTATTCGTGACTGCCGCGAGCCTATCAAGGTCGTACCGCTGACGTGCCACATTTGTCACAGACCACGGGCCCATCTGACTGCAACACAGTTCGTGTGGGCATCACGAGAACAGTTCCTGACAAGTACCATTTTCGTTCAAACTGATCCCCCTCGAGTCATTGCATCTCAGTCTCTACACAATTAGTGACTAAACGTGTATCTGACCCATCTCGAATACTATAGATTTATATGATATTACTCGTGTGATGATTCATGGTCCACTATCCGGAAGGTCGGTGCTCGGACTGCGGGGAACGGAAATACTCAACTAGTTATGGTTCCTTCTGGTGTCCAAACTGTTCCGAAAAAGACTCACGTTCTGACGAGAACCAATCACAGTCTACCGAGAAACACCGCGTATCGAGCTAAGGGACAGATTTCAGAGGAGTCGTTCCGGGTAGGTGAAGACTGAGGAACAGACCCCTGGACGCGAGTAAAATCCTTGCAGACCGCTACACGAGCTCGCTCGTCGTGGAAACAGGAAGCCCCACCCTCACGGATCGAACGGCCTCAGCCGTGCGCGAGTAGGGGGACGGAAGTCACTGTGCCGATATTGTGGGTCGCAAATCGTAGTACTCGTGGACGTCGTTGAGTCGTTGGCCGATCGCCTCGATATTGCCGGGGGAGATGGGGTCAAAGAACGTTTGTGCCTGTTGTCGACTCCGGTCTTCGTGCGCTTGGCGATCGGCAGCCGTCGTCTCGACCGCAAACGATGTGTCGAGGCGATAGTCATCTCCGAAACACTGTTCGAAAATATAGGCGGCACGGTCCATATGATACTCGGCAGTCACGAGTGTGATCGTGTCGGGCGTGTCCGTGAGGTCGTCGACGAGACGTCGTGTGAAGTAGGCGTTCCCGATCGTATCGAGCGAGCGGTCTTCGACGAGGATCCGGTCCGGATCGATACCCCGTTCGCGTGCCCACTCCCCCATGACCGCGCCCTCTGTCCGTGGGATGGCCTCGTTCGTCCGTCCGCCAGAACAGAGAAGATACGACGCGTTCGTCGACCGGAACGCTGTGAGTCCTGCCTCGAGTCGTGTCCGAAGCTGTGAATGTATTCCGTCCTTCGAGAGTTGTTGTCCAAGAACGACGACAACCATATCCTCTCCTACGAGTGATTCCACATATCTTTTTTGAAAAGACAGTGTCATGGACACCATATTGTTGTTGGATTGATGGTTAGGTGATTCACCCTGCCCGTTTGGCGTCTCGCGAGTGTTCATTATCGTCTTCGGTAACAGTCCGAGTCACGTTCCATCCCAAATCCACTCACCGGCCTGGTTCTCAACGGTTATTTGTGTTACAAACATATGTTTGTAATTGCGGCCAGAAATTTAATTTTGTCCAACAATTGGTGTGGCGTTCGTGAGAGAGACATGTCTCTGTGAAATCACTACATCGTGACGGAATGGCCCGCTCCATCGAACGGTCACTGCGGAGGCTCGGAAACGTTTCCTATCAACTGATCCTCAGGACTATCGAAACCACCGCTAGTGAGGGTTGAAACCGACTGGATGTACTCTCGTCGCCGGTGAACGTCACTGTTCACCCGGCATCTACTTGCCGAGGGATCCTCAGATGAAAGGACACCGATACGCCGCTCGTTCTGGTGCTGTCGTGGTCGCGATGCGATTGTGGGTCGGTGACCCGTTATTGGTACGGTGCACAGACGCGCTCGAGTCCGTCTTCAAGGGAGATCTGTGGTTCCCAACCGGCTTCTTCACGGATCTTGCTCGAGTCAGCACAGGTGTCGTGGACGTAGACGCTGTCAGGGATGGGGTTCTCGATGTACTCCGGTTGGATGTCGGTGTCGAGTTCGTCGTTGAGCATCTCGACGAGTTCGTTGAAGCTGTAGGCATCACCGGTCCCGAGGTTGTAGACGCCGGTGAGTTCATGCTCTGCGGCGCACTCAAGGCCGCGAACGATGTCGTCGACGTGGGTGAAGTCCCGTGTCTGCGTCCCGTCGCCGTAGAGCACCGGTGGGTTTCCGTCGGCGAGGTCGCCGGCGAACTGGGCGATCACGTTGGCATACTCGCCTTTGTGTTCCTCGGCTCCCTCGAAGCCCTGATAGACCGAGAAAAAGCGCATTCCTGCCATATTCATGTCGTAGTGGTTTCCGAAGTACTCCGCGTAGCGTTCACGCGCGAGTTTCGACGCCTCGTAGCCAGTATTTACTGCGACTGGCATGTCCTCGGGAGAAGGCTCTGTCTGGCTCCCGTAGATCGAAGACGTCGAGGCGTAAACCACGGTGTCACAACCGTCCTGCCGGGCCTGGTCGACCGTATTCACGAATCCTTCGACGTTGACGCGGGCGCCTTTCGTGGGGTTCTCCTCGTGCATCGCATAGGAAGAAAGCGCAGCAAGGTGGAACACGACATCGACGTCCGTCGGGAGGTCATCCTCGAGGACGCTAACTGGCTGATAGTCGACGTTCGTCTCGAGGTTTTCTGGAGTACCGAGATACTCGTCGTCGATCGCGATCACGTCGTTGTCAGCAGCGAGAGAATTCGCCAGGTTCGATCCGATGAATCCTGCACCACCTGTAATCAGAACGCGTTTGTCTTGCATATCTCGATTCTGTCTGTCAACCATGATAACTGCACCTGTTTTCGATTCGTCGCTGATTTCTGATTCGATTGCTATAGTTTCGTCGGTGAAAACACGAAAATAAACTGATGATCTTCTCGCGTCTCTATATGAATCAACCTTCTGCTAGTGCTAGCTCACAAACCGAACTGCGCAAGAGTGCTCCGAGTAACAGCGTCCGGTCATAGTTCGTACGTCGCAATCTCGCCAGACCCGCATGTAGGACACTCAGACACGTCTTTCGAACATTTTGTACCGCATTGTCGGCACTCAGTCACCGTTGTGTGTCTCCCGGTGATCCGATTTTGAATCCATCCCAAGATCCCCATCCCGACTATCCACGTCTTGTTAGAGAATGGGTCAGATATCACGGACGTGAATGTCGCAGCCTCTAGTATTGTACGTCGGTTGCCTCAACAGTAACGGATTCATCCCACGACGAGTCGTGGGCCTTCTTCTCACTCATATCTAACAGAGAGGTCTGCAACCGGCTGGAGAAAATATGGGCCCGAGTCGGGAAGTGAACTGATCCGTCACGACCCAGTTCGAGGACTGGTGCCGTTACCAGATCTGTGCGGCGGGCGTTCCACACTTTGCACAGACGGCCGCATCGTTCCCTTTGTAGACCTCTGCCTCGAGTGTTCCGGGATCGCAAAATTGGCAGTCAGTTCCCGCAAGTGCCTCGAGTACCGGCGATGATTCCGAAGAGTGGGTCCTCAGCTGTTGCATGTCATTTGCCTCCACTCTTGTTAGATGCATAAAACTTTGGGCTAGGTACTCATCCTATACTGGGAAATCTAGCTGAATGTGGGGTTTGAATTGATGATAATCACCATAATTCTACCAGATAATAGACGTATGTCCACAATATCCTGGCACAAAATATAATTCATAAGTGAGTATAATACATACTCGCTGCCGATGTACTCTATCGTGGCTTCGTCAACGTCGCAGAGCGCATCCGCACGAGAGTCGACTGCTCGAGTACAGTGTTACTCTTCCACCGTAATTCTCGGTGGGTTGTGCACGTTACCTACGAGCGGTTGCTGCAGAGTCTCCGCTCGCGACTCACGGTCCGTCGCGGTGGAGACTCGAGTCGACGAGTGCTGTCCAGCCATCCATGGCGAACGTTGGAGGCGTGAGGTGATGTCATCTGGGCCCTGCCGGCGCTGACAGCTGTCTCCGTCGTGGAATGGCTCCGGGCGTCGTCTCGGGAGGTTGTGCTTCGGTTCGGTGTAAGCACGCTCTGAGACCGACCAGTGACACTGGTGGCTGACCTGGTGTTACCGTCGGACCGGCTGGCGATGGGATTGCTCTCGTTAATCGTCGTCGCGGAGGCCACCAATTGGCGTGTACTGTTCTTTGGCGTACTCGCGACCGCGCGGGTGCTCCAGAAGCCCCCAGTAGAGGAGCGCCCGATGGAGGCGCAAGCCGATGCGCTTCCGGCGGTCCATGCGAATCGTTCGGGAAGGGCGTGAATAGAACCGCCCCTGGCCAGTGCAGGCGATGACGGTGCCGAGATGGGTGATTTCACGTGTTTGCGAGGGTGAAACGGGGTCGATATCGCTTGTCGTTTCGTCTCTCTTGTATCCGGTCACGACAGAACTCCGCCTCCCACGGGACGTAATTCGCCTCTCCGGTCGTCGGTTCCGAGCCGGACACTGTCGGACACGACGTCTCGTGTGCGTTCTCCGCGAGCAACTCTGGCTACCGGTGTCAAGGTGTCGCATCCCGGTGGCTCACGGTCGTCGGGAGCAGGAGCCACTTGGTCGGTGGCTTGAGTTCTCTGCGCTGAGCGTCAGCCTGGCATCGACCGTCGATGCAGGGTCTCGAGACGACCGTCAGCGATCGGTCGGTCCGTCGAGCGTTATCTGCGGGCCGATAAGTGCCGATTGCAGGTCCACGTCCTGAACGTCGGCTCCAGTGGCGACGATCGATCGCTCGAGCGTACAGTCGACGATAGTGGCGTCCGGAAAGACGACGCTGTCGCGGACGGTCGCGTTCTCGACGTGTGCGCCTTCCATAATGTAGACGTTCGCGCCGATCGTGGTTCCCTCGACCGTCGCGTCGGGATGGATGGACCTGTCGCCGTCGAGTTTCCACGCGACCGCATCGAGGTAACTTTCGGGCGTGCCAATATCGAACCAGGCGCCATCGAACGTGAACGCGTCGACGCGGTCGCGCTCGACGAGCCACTGGATGAACCACCCCGGTTCGTCGGGGTTGTTCTCCGCTCCGAGGTACGTCTCGAGCAAGTCGAGGTCGGCCGCACGGAACCCGTAGCAGGCGACCGAGACGAGCGTGCTCGGTGGGTCCTCGGGTTTCTCCTGGAAGGCGCGGATTTCGTGGTCGTCGCCGATCCCGAGGACGCCATACGATGTCGCGCGGTCGTAGTCACCGACGTCGTACGCGGCGAGTATCGGGCGCTCTCGTTCGTCGAAGTAGTCGATAAACTCGCTTACGTCGAAGCTGATGAGGTTGTCACCCGCAATGATGAGCGTGTCGTCTTCGAGCCCCTCGCGGTCGACGAGCTGGGCGAGCGCGCCGATGACGCCGAACTTCTCGTCCTCGCCGCTCGTCTCCTCGATTGAGAGCTGGGTCTTCTCGTAGCGTTGGGCCTCGAGGTGCTCCTCGAAATCATCCGCGAAGCGTTCGTTTGTCGAGATGTAGACGTCTTCGATCCGGGCGTTGGACTCGAGGTCCTCGAGGACGTCGTCGATGACCGTAGTGTTACCGACCGGGAGGAACATCTTCGGTCGCTCTTTCGTGATCGGCCACAGACGCGTGGCGTATCCCCCTGCCAGTACGATGGCATCCATGTGATTCGCATCTCATATTGTACAGAAAACAGTTTGCTTTCGGGTGTGAGATTTCCGCCCGATCGCAGTCCAGGGACCTCGAGAGCGCAGGTACGGTCCTGAGATGAGGGGTCTCGAGAACGATTGGCCACCAGGTTCTCACACGGTGTGAGCCAGATACCGCTTACGAGAGGAGACTGTGGCCGTCCATCTCAGTGGGGTCTGTCTCGATCTCCATCAGATCGAGTATCGTCGGCGTGATATCGAACAGATCGGCGTCCGACAGCTCGAGGGTGTCGTTAGTCGAGAACAAGCACGCATTGTCGAACTTGTGCATTCCGTTCCGCGGGCCTTCGGTGAAGACGGCGTCCTTCCCTTTGAAGCCGGCCTTGAGATCGAAGCCGTCAGCGGGAATGATGACGAGATCGGGCGCGATCTCCGTCTGAGGGCCCTCGAACGCGTCTTCACCTTTCACGATCCGCTGGCAGACGGTGCGACCGTCGGGGCCGGTGAGCTGTTCGAGCTCGGCGATCAATTCCTCTCGGACGGTTTCGTAGTCGGATTCGGGAACGGATCCATCGGGTTCGCGGCCGTCGAGGTTGAGGAAGAGCCGGCCCGGAATGAGCGAGTACGCGCGCGTGTCCGCGCTGATATCGGCCAGTTCCTCGTGGTCTGCCGTTGCATACGAGAGCCAGCCGTTGTCGGCGAGCCACTGGTTGACGTTGACCTCGTACTCGAGGTGCGTGAAGCCGTGATCGGAGGCGACCACGAACGTCGTGTCATCAGCCAGGTTTTCCCGGATGTCCCCGATGTACGCGTCGAGCGTCCGATAGAACTCGAGAAACTCCTCTTTGTACTCGCCGTCGGTCGCATAGTCGCCGAACAGGAAGTGATACAAAACGATAGCGCATACCCGCGTCTTTAGGCGCGGGTCGAGTGGTAGGCATAGTTTATCAACCACCGTAAACCAGCCGCCCTAATTTCCCAACCGAAGTGTTTAAGTTAACACAAAGTATAAATGCTGGCATGGAGGGCCGCTTCGAAATCAACGGCCACGAAGTCATCGAGGGCGAGGTCAAACCCACCGGTAACGGCGCACACGTCCTCGTCCCCAAAGCCTGGTGCGGAGCCGACGTCAAAATCGTCCGCACCAGTCACCCCAACGAGGAATAACTTATGGACGGTCTCACGGAGACACTCACGCTCAAACTCGTCAGCCCTAACGCACACAAAGAGAGCAAACTCCGTGAAACCAAAGACGAATACCAACTCGCACTCCACGACGCGTTCACCCAAAACTGCGACACGCAAGGCAAAGCCAACGACGTAGTCGTCGAATACGACTTATCCGGCTACGCGAAAAACGCGTTGAAACAATATGTTCCCAACCTCCTCGACGGCGATACCTATGGGGCGAAAGAACTCCGTGACGGAGACCACCCTGTGCGATTCACGAACGCAGGTCCAAAACTCGACCACAAGCCACAGAATGCCATCGAGTGGTACGTGAAAATCCCACACCACGAAGACTACCACTTGTGGCTCCCCGCACAACCCAGATCGAATCAGAGGGAGTGGCTCGAAGCCTTGTATCATGGGGACGCTAAAATGGGTGAGTGTCAACTCATCAAGCGTGACGGCGAGTGGTATTTCCATGTGAGTACGACGATGGAAGTCGAACAGTCCAGTTCGGTGTCTGTTGCGGAGCAGACGCCGATTGGAGTGGATATCGGGGAAGCTGCGTTAGCTACGGTGTGTCACCGTACTGAGTGCGACTCTCCGGCCAATCCAACACTCTGGAGCAGCGAAGGCAGAGAAGTCCGACGGCTCCGCGAAACCTACTTCAGCGCCGTCAAACGACTCCAAGAACGCGATAGCGAACGTCTCGCTGAAGAGTACGGCGACGAACTCTGGACGCGAATCGACGATATTCTCCACACTGTCTCGAGTGACATCGTCGAGTACGCCCAGCAGGTTGACAATCCCTTACTTGTTATCGAGGACTTGATACACATCCGAGAGAACATGGATTACGGTGGATTCATAAATCGGCGTTTGCACGGGTGGGCGTTCGCGAAACTCCACGCACAAATCACGTACAAAGCGAAGGAACGCGGTATCCCAGTGGAAACCGTTGACCCTGCGTATACGTCGAAGGGGTGCCACGCGTGTGGTGAGCATGGATACCGTCCGCGACAAGCGGTGTTCACGTGTTCGAACGCGGAGTGTTGGGTTGGCGAGTATCAGGCGGATTTAAACGCCGCACTCAACTTAATTGAGAGATACTACGCCAGTTGTGAGAGCCACGTCCGAACAGACTCGGAGTTTTCATCCGACGAGAAGGAGGCGGCAGTGACATGACTGGCGACGGGGCGTGTTTGACCGCGCCACAAGACACTCACACTGACACGAACTCTAGCACCCAGTGGTTAGGCTCTGCGGGGAGGGAGTGGTTGACGTGTGAACGTATGCGTCTTGAAACCTTAAACGCGTAACAGCAGCGACGCGGAAATCCCATGGTGGGATCCCACGGCCTGAAGGCCGTGGAGGAGGTCAATCACCCGGTCCGTGGTCATGAAGACACCGAAGAACAGGTCCCAATCGTCCTGGGCGAGGTACTGCACAAAGGTCTTGTACCGAGCCTCGAGCGTTTTCCTGGCGTTGTCGATGAACGCCTGTTTGTCGTCGTCGTGTCCGAGCTGTGCGTTTACGTCGATCCGGTAGTCGAGGTTCTCGAGTGTCTGCTGGAGTTCCGTACTACTCGTGGCGTCTTCGACGGAGGGAGACAGGAACCCCGAGACGTGTCGTTGAATCCGCGGTGATGGCGGGAACGTGACCGGGACGTTGAACACGGAAGTGTTCCGGCCGTTCGCCGTCACGAGATCCCAGATACGGTCGGCTTGGACGTGGCTTCCCATCGGAACGTACGTCTCGTATGAATCCGACTTGCGATCTTGGAAGCCATACACACCGGTTTGGCCGGGATTCTTGCCGGTGGTGAGACTCGGCCAACAGGCGCTCGATTCCGGCGGGACGATACTCGAGATCTGCCCGCCACTGCCCTCCTCTGCGATCGCAGTCAGGTTCGGAAAGACGTCCGGATGTCGTTCGATGAGGTCGTATGGGACCCCGTCGATCCCAAGAAAGACGACTCGGTGACGGAACTGCCGCGAATTCGGTCGAATAAACCCATGACAGGGGAAGTATTCTGGACCGAGAAAGCCCTTCGGATATTTCGCTTCTCTGTTGCCCGGTGATTCAATCACCGACCGATGCGTTCGGGCTCTCGCGTGCACTCGGTGCTGGTCGCGAGGCCTCTGGGGACATGATTACGTCTCGGTGTCTCTCAATTCTCGTCTAGGTTCCTCTGACTCGCCACGAAGGGGAGCCAGGTGCTTCTTCATAGCTCTCACGGCGGACATCCTGACCCTTGATGGCTTTGAGAGAACGGAGCCGAGAAGAGCCAGTGGCGACACGGCCGCCCAGCTGGCCGCTGCCGTTCCGGAATCCGTCGATGGCGACTCCACTGCTGGGGACGGGGAGGACCCGTCTCTCCAGTATAGGATGAAAAGGCGGTCGACGTCACACGGATGGGCCTCGAGGCGTCCAAACTCGACGGCGTGATCGTCGTGGCGACCCGCTGAGTCGAACGAGAGTAAAAGATGTGATTACTCACGGAACTCACTCCATAGCAGTCAGCTCTGCGCTGCCCACGATGTGACAGAACAGATCTGTACCGCGTCTATCACCACTCCTAAATACCACTACTATTGGAGGCATTCGTGTCCAGAAATCGTCTGTGCGAACAGTCTCTGAAAACAATCTATTTCTAAGCGCGTCATCGACTCGAAGGTGGTATATAAAAGGCTATCGCCCAATAATTTTGGGATTAGTGGAGAGAGGATAGAGATGGTTTATGAGTGACATCCCTGTCTGAGACTCTTGGGATTCGATATGGAACGGACGCCAGCTGCCATCAACGACGGGCGCGTCACACGATTGCGCTCTCAGTCTACTGGAATCGATGCACACGAACGGGGGCATCGCGGATGCTCTGTGCGGACCCACTCACGTCACCCATGAGTTCAGATTCCGAGCCGTCGACACAGGACGGGCGTACAGCTACTGACCACCCGAGACCGGATAGCGGCCCACAGCCCCACGTCCCCGGCCAGTCGACGACAGCGTCGCACCCTGCCGATGAGTTGCTGCTCGAGGCTGACAGCAACGCCACACCACATCTCAGTGTCGTGTTGCCGACGCTGAACGAGGAAGCGGGCGTCGGCGAGTGTCTCGAGCGCGCGAAGAACGCCATCGCCGAACTGGGTGTGCCCGCCGAAATCATCCTCAGCGACAGTTCGACCGACCGCACGCCCGAGATTGGCCGGGAGATGGGCGCGATCGTCGTCGAACCCGACAGGAAGGGCTACGGCTACGCCTACCGCTACGCCTTCGACCGGGCGCGCGGCGACTACCTCGTCATGGGGGATGCGGACACGACGTACGACTTCGAGCAGATTCCGCGCCTCCTCGATTACCTCCGTGAGGCGGACGCAGATATGGTCATGGGGAGTCGGTTAGACGGCAAGATCTCCCCCGGGGCGATGCCAGCGTTGCACCAGTACGTCGGCAATCCACTCCTGACGACGTTCCTGAACGTGTTCTACGGTGCTGGCGTTAGCGACGCCCACAGCGGCTTCCGCATCATCAGGCGAGAGGCCTACGAGTCGATGACGTTGACATCGACCGGGATGGAGTTCGCTTCGGAGATGATCATGGAAGCCGGCGCTCAGGACCTCGATATCGTCGAAGTGCCGATCGTCTACCACGAACGCGAGGGCGAGGAAACGCTCGAGAGTTTCAGCGATGGCTGGCGCCACGTCCGGTTCATGCTGGTCAACGCCCCCGGCTACCTGTTCTCGGTGCCCGGCCTAGTGTTGAGTGGACTCGGCCTGGCAGTGATGGGAGTTGCCGCCAGTGGCGTGTCAGTCGGTGGGGTGAATCCTGGACTCCACTCGATGATCGCCGGCAGTCTGCTGACGATCGTCGGCTACCAGATCGGCACGCTGGGGATTTTCGCGGCGGTCTCGAGCGATCCGATCCAGCAACTCGAGGACCCGATTACGACGTGGGCGACCGACTCGTTCTCGCTCGAGCACGGGGCGACCGCCGGGGTGCTTGTCTTTACCGCCGGTGGTGGCTACGCCGGGCTATTAGTGTCGCAGTGGCTCTCGAGCGGGGTCGGGTCGGTAGCGTTCACGATGGAGGCGCTCGTCGCGTTCACGGCGATCGTGATCGGGATTCAGACCGTGTTCTCGTCCTTTTACCTGAGTGCCGTGTCCGACTGACGGGATCGGGACCGCGACGGGGTGGGGGGGGGGAATCGGTGCCATCCCCGAGCTGTCCGCGGGACGGGCGACGTCTCGCATCGATCGGTGGTCGACACCGCTGTCACCGATGCCGTCGAGCGGGTTCGATTTCTATCGTTCGATCACTCGGGTTGCGCGTCTGTCACTACTGGTTTCGAGATCACATCTCGAACCGAACCCAGTTCTGTCCCACTTGGTGCCGGTCTGCCCGATCGCAGTCTGGGAGGCTTCGAGAGCATGATGAACGATACGGTCCCAGTCGTACCATGCGGCTGCGTCGATCGGATCACCAGTCGGTCGCCCTCGAACGCTCGTTCGAGGATAGAGATGATACGAGGTATGGATCGAGAGCCGTCTCGAGCGGGTGCCGAATGCGTTCCGAATCCGTTTCCGCCTAGTACCGTCGCTTGCGAGCGTCGATTTCGGTCGGAATGTCCGAACCCACATCCGCCAATTCGGTGGCTGGCCCGCTTCCGGTGGCTGTGTGTCCCCGATGATCTCGGTAAGACGTCAAATGCTCCACTGGCGACGTCCCGGTAACCGCGGCACGGCTCAGGTCCCAGCCGAGACAGTGCGATTATGTATCGGGGCGTGAAACGAATGGGGTGATGGATCTCCTCACGCATCTTTTCTTACCGATCGCCGTCGTCTACGTGCTTCGACCGGCGTTGTTTGAGCATCCGCTCGCGTTCGGACTGGCCGGCTTCGCAATCTTCCCCGATGTGGACAAGCTCGTGCCCGTCCCGGGCGGGTTTCACTCACTGCTGACATTGCTCCCGATCGCGTTGCTCGTAGTCGGTCTCGAGCGACTGTCCCTCGGGACACGTCGATACGCGCCTGTCGCGATCGCTCTCCTCTATAGCCATTTGTTGCTCGATATCGTCGACGGGAATTTCGTGACGCTCCTTTCCCCACTTGTCAAAACGGGAATCCAGTTGCAGTATCCTGGTCACGTCGTGTTGGGCGGTGCATGGCCGATCGTGGTTCAGGGTGACTTGCTCTCGCTCGCTGTTGGGAAGCCACAGCCAGGGTCCGGTGGCCCCGGGACCTATCCGCTCGTCCAGAAGTATGGCGTGCTCTCCGTCCTGGTATTTCTCTCGGTGATTGCCCCGCGTCTTTCCCGCTCCCCCGAGGCGTCCGAGTGACTGTGAACGCAAACCAAGAGCAGTCATCACCGGCAAGTTGTCGTAAGAAAGTCTATTCGAAATCTGATCGGTAGCTGTACCAGCGACTATCGGACCGTCCTCTGTGGACTCTAGACGCATTTTCTGGCAGTGAGCAGCTTTCAGATCGAACTCGAGAAGCTGGCTCTTGTGAGACATGTCTTAGATGACGTTCCGAAAACCGTTCCATCGGGACGTGCTTGATACAGACAAAGAAAAGATCAATGGACTGCTGCCTGCCACGCCTGGATGGAACTCGGCGTCTCATATTGTCACAACTGACGATAATTGTGTTATAGGGATTTGGCAGACATCAACAGATAGCACAAACGACGCAGCACCCGGTCACCGAGGGGGGCTTACTAACCATTACCCAGATGGAATAAAGATATGGCGACTGACGGGTGATGCTGGCGAAACGATAGAGGAACTGAGCCTCTATGGAAACGATGACGACCCATATACAGGTTCGAGTAGTCCCGCAACGAGAAAGCTGATGAACATCCAGACGACAGGTGGAATGCAGCGTTCTATCTCATTGACGGATTTATTTTGACAGGCACAGTTCTGAGAACCTAAAGTTCAAACTCCGTCGAAATGATGACTCATCAAATACCATATTTGACTGGAAAAACTCGACAGGAGACACACTTTACCGACAGCGACTAGATCTCAACGGATTCTGGACGTTGGAAGATGGTACCAACCCAGTCATACAATTGCAAGGAGGGATAATCGCGTTCGATTTACTCGTAACGCGCGGTTCGACCCCAAATCATTCCCACCCAATGGACGGGGATGTTGTGTATGCCACCGGGACTAAATGGGTGCCTGGTAGTGGTAAGGGATTCTACGGAAGAGAAAATAGAAGTTGGACCAAACTCTGAAACTCCTATACAAATAGCGACATTACCCGCCTCATTGCCTCTTTTGGGTTGTTGATCGCTTTGCGAGCTAATGATTCGTATTTCCGATAGTCCTCAAATTCATTAAACGATAATTTGGTCAACTCAGGCCACTGCTGCTCAATCATATGTGGTACCGCTGAATCCTCTCCACGCATTTCTGGTGGGATCATATGCATTGCCTTGATTGTCGACCGATAACATAGTGGTCCAATTAGATCTATGACAGGAGCAGAACCCAGTTGCTGTGGCCCTGCCCAGCAACCCAAACGGAACTCCTGATAGAGGAGGTCAAGTGTAGTATATGTATCCTCTTCGGAAACCTCATCCAACCATTCACTAACCTCCTCAATGAGTTCAGGTTCCTTTGGACGGTTCATCCGGTTTAGGGTGTTTCTGGGTGTTAGCGTTGTATCTAAATCATCACCTTTCTCCCAGTAGTATCCTCTGCCGATCTCTCCACCCAATCCTACAAGACGTGCATCGCCAGAAATAGATGCAAGCGTGGGGTGTATCTCCATAATTCCACTGCCGACTGAGTGACCTGTTTTACGGAGCCATTGATCTTGTTCGCTTTCGGACGCATATCTCCGTGGAATGCTCTCCCAATGAATTTCAACATCGTTGGCGATAATTTTTGCAGCGTAGAGATCTTCATCAAGACGATCATCCGACCCGAACGTAAAATAATTAACATCTCCGTTCAGGGAATGCTTATGGCTGGCCGCAAGCAATAATCGTGAATCGCGGCCTGCAGTGAGTGAACTGTAGAGGGTATCATATTTACCGATTGCATGATCTATTATCTCATTCGTGTTTGAAAGGATAGTGTCTGCCGCCGTCTCAAGATCATGCCCATCTGACAAGTCTCCTTCACACGGCCAATGACGGCGCGATTCCCAACTCTCGAGGTTTAAGTAGTGATTCGGGAGTAGTCGTCTTACGCCATTGTGGTATGTCTGTCGCCCTGGCAACCATACACCGTTGTCTGTTTCAAACCGGTTGTAGAGATCTTCCCGAAACTGTTCATCGTAGTCGATGCTGAGCATGGCGGGTGAGGAGGCTATCTCGCGCACTTGGCCAGTCCGATATACTACTGGGAGAAACCCACCAGGATCCATATAGAGGCGATCATAGTCCCCTGAGGCGAGTAGCCCAACATAACGGCCAGCAAGTCGGTAAAGCGTCTCTTCAAAAGCGTTTGGGATCGATTGGTCTGGATCAATTGAGATAGTCTCATCCGATGAGATGACTTCTTGTGGATCGAGGATAGACCCCCAGATAAGGCCAATTTCCTCACCACCAACAAATACTCGAAACTGTTCAAGGCTTTCGCCAACAGCAACATTCCAACATCCGACATCTGACGTTTTTGTATGAAACCGAGAACAGTTATCCGTTCCTACCTTTGTTATTGTGTACTCTAAGCCAGTCATATTAACATACATTCCTTCACTGACCATAAATCCTCCCTGACTGTTCTTTGCTGAACGCAAACCAAGAGCAGTCATCACCGATAAGCTGTCGTAAGAAAGTATATGCGAAATCTGATCGGTAGCTGTACCAGATACGATCGGACCGTATTCTGTGGACTCTAAGCGTATTCTCTGGTGGTGAGCAGCTTTTAGGTCGAACTTGAGAAGATGGTATTTGTGGAATGTGTCGAAGATGACGCTTCGAAAACTGTTCTATCGGGACGTGCTTGATACAGAGGACTCGCGTATTGATCGGATCCGTCACCAGTGATGTTCGCTTGCCCATTGATACGTCGCCGCCTGGTCGGTGATGGTGTCCCAGTCGTGCTGGCGGGCATGCTTGACCGGGTCGTCGGTCGGTGTGTCGCCCTCGTGCGTCTGCCGGAGCGCATCGGTAATCGATTCGACAACGAAACCGGCATTACCGATGACTTCGCTGGCTGGACTTTCCGGGTGGTCGGCCCCAATCACGGTGCAGTTGGCGGCCATCGCCTCAGCGTAGGTAATCCCGAATCCTTCGCGCGTGGACGGGGACGCGAAAATTTCGGCGGTCTGCATCTGTGCGAGGACGTCGTCGTACGCTTCGAGGAATCCTTTGAAGGTGATGCCGTCAGCGTGTTCGAGGGTTCGTACTTTGTCCTCAAGTCGGTCTCGCTTGCGACCATAACCGAGCGACGTTCCTGTCTTTACTGTTGTGCTAGTTGGTTTCAGCGAGCGAGTCGACCAAGACGGCGTTGAGACTCTGATTATTACTTGGTCTTAATAAAAGTCATTTAGATATGTGTTTATGTATTCGTGGAATTCTTCACTTTGTTCCGAGGCCCACCGGGTCTCCGTGTGTTGGGCATCAAGTGAGATTGTCGGTTGATCACCGGTCGGGGTAACATGATAGACAATATTGATCGTGTGCCTGCTAGGTTGGCCTTGTTCTGCACTCGTTTCCCAGAAGTGAGTGTAGACCCCAAATCGATCTTCGATTTCGACCTCGAGTCCTAACTCCTCTTCGGCCACTCTGTGAGCAGCGTCTTCCAGTGGTTCACCCTTGTATAAGCGACCACCGGGCCAGAACCACTCGCCTTGTACTGGTTCGTTTGTCCGTTTCGCTAAGAGGACGCCGTTGTCAGTCTCAACGAGAACTTCAACGCACACTTGTGGCATCTGAGCGATGAATTCTGAGAACAATTCGTCAGGGATATGTTCGTCGTGAACTCGCATACGAAACCGGAGGCCAGTATCCTCAAAGTCCTTCCGTTATTCGGTTCTGGCGACCATTCACTAAATTAGCAAATTAGAAATAGGAGACGCCGCAACGACTGCTTAATGGATATTGAATCCAAAGTCGTTGATCGTCCGGTTTTCGTTACAGGTGCAGACGGATTCGTGGGTTCTCATCTCGTTGATCAGCTTGTGGAGTATGGCGCGGATGTCCACGTATTCGTTCGTGCGACCTCGAGCGGTGAACTCAATAACATCGTTCACCAGTCTGACAACGTTACAGTTCACCGAGGCGACCTTCGGGACATCCACTCCGTCCGCGAAGCCTTGTCGGCCCTCCAAGACCACAGCGACTCGCTAATTTTCCACCTCGCTGCGCAGGCACACGTCGGCGAGTCCTGGGATCGCCCATACGAAACTGTCGAGACAAACGTTACAGGCACGTTGAACCTCTTGCAGTCGGTCGTGGATCTCGATCTGGACGTCGCGAAGATCGATACTGCCGGGACGAGCGAAGAGTACGGCAACGTTAAAGAGGAGATGGCCGAAAAACACGAGTTCGAAGACGACGGCCGTGTCCTGCTGAGCGAGCGGTCCCCGGTCAATCCGACGAGCATCTACGCGACATCGAAGCTCGCATCGGATTTCTTGACGATGAACTACTACGACGGGTACGGACTGCCAACCGTCACGACACGGATGTTCAACAATTATGGTCCGCGCCAGAATCCCCGATATATTACGGGGACGATCATCACCCAGGCACTCGAGAACGACGTCGTCAAGCTCGGTAACCTCCAACCGAAACGGGACATGTGTTACGTGAGCGACGGCGTTCGTGGTCACCTCCACGTTGCACTTGAGGGATCACCCGGTGAGCAGTACGTCTATGGCTACGGAGAGAACATCTCTATGCGAGACTGGACTGAACTCATCCTTGAGGTCGGAAGCGAGAATGGATACTGGGATACTCCCGAAATCGTCCAGCGCGATGATCGATATCGGCCGGGCGATAGCGACGTCGAAGAACTTCTCGTCGGATACGAGAAACTCAACGAAGAGACCGGATGGAAGCCCGAAGTGAGTTGGGAAGAGGGTGTCTTGGAGACGATCGACTGGTACGATAAGAATCGAGAACAGTGGTACGGCCGGGTGGATTGGCGATGAGCCACGAGTACTGGGACGACAAGACGGTGATGGTGACTGGTGGGGCCGGATTCCTCGGGAGCCATCTCGTCGAAGAACTGGAATCACGATCCGAGGATGTGGAGGTCTTCGTCCCTCGCAGTGACGAGTACGATCTCCGGGAACGCGCCGATATCAGGCGAGCGTTCCGGACAGCTGGTGCCGATGTAGTGTTGCACTTAGCTGCGACGGTCGGTGGGATCGGTGCGAACCGCGAGAACCCCGGTCGGTACTTCTACGACAATGCCATCATGGGCATCGAACTGATGGAGATGGCCAAGCAGTTCAACGTTGAGAAGTTCACGATCCTCGGTACGATCTGTTCGTATCCCGAGAACACACCGGTTCCCTTCCAGGAGGAGGACCTCTTCGACGGCTATCCCGAACCGACGAACGCTCCGTACGGGATCGCCAAGAAAGCGCTTCTCACACAGTCGAAGGCCTACCGCAAACAGTACGATTTCGACAGCATTTATCTGATGCCCGTGAACCTCTACGGCCCTCGGGACGATTTCGATCTCGAGACGTCACACGTGATTCCGGCGATCATCCGCAAGTGCGTCGAAGCGCGCGAACGAGGCGATGATGCGATTACAGCGTGGGGGACTGGCGAACCGACGCGCGAGTTCCTGTACGTTGAAGACGCGGCCGACGGCATTCTCGACGCGACGGAACGATATAACCGCAGCGAGCCCGTCAACCTTGGCAGTGGGACAGAGATCAGTATTCGAGACCTCATCGAGACCATTGCAGCAGTGACCGACTTTGATGGTGACGTCGAGTGGGACACCTCGAAGCCCGACGGACAAATGCGCCGACAACTGGACGTCTCTCGAGCGAAGGAGTACTTCGATTGGGAAGCGGCAACGGAATTCGAGGACGGGTTACGGAAGACCGTCAAGTGGTACGAAGCTCAC
Organism: Halomontanus rarus; assembly: GCF_017357405.1. Classification (GTDB taxonomy): domain Archaea; phylum Halobacteriota; class Halobacteria; order Halobacteriales; family Natrialbaceae; genus Halomontanus; species Halomontanus rarus. The sequence goes on from NZ_CP071597.1 coordinate 802,950, forward strand.
CGCGATGAGATCGTCGAAGAGTAGGTGGACTGACTCTCGAGAGTTGTCCTAGTCTAGTTTTCTGATAATGTTGTATTTGGTTAGAAACGATGTGCTAGCTCTTAGTTCGTAGTACCTTCGGTCAGAAGCTGATAGTACGCATCGATCGACTGATCTGTCGTGAAGTTCTCCTCAAATACCTGACGAGCGTTCTGTCCCTGTTCCCGTACTAACTCTGGATCGTTTCGCCAGGTTTCGATCGCCTCTACGACTCCGTCGGTATCGTCCTGTGTGACCTGAATTCCCGAATCGTTCCCCTCTACGAGCCGTGCTTCATCATCTTTCGGCTGTGAGATACAGAGAATTGGCATCCCAGCGGCCATCGCCGTATAGAGTTTACTCGAGACGCAGACCCCTTCGAATCCTTCGCGGACTGCGACGATCGAGACGTCACCAGACGTCAAACTGTAGGGCAGATCGTCCCAGTCCTGATACGGGAGGAACTTCACTGTGTCTCCTCGCAATCCGTGCTTTTCGGCTAATTGAATGATATTCGCTTTGTTGTCTCCTTCGCCTATGATCTGCACCTGGACGTTCTCGTCCTCGAAATCGGCCGCCGCTCTGACGACTGTCTCGAGGTCGTGGAACTCCCCAATGTTCCCGGAGTAGAGAATCGTGAACGGTTCGACGAGATCGTGTTCTTGACTAAACCAGTTGTCCTCTTTTTCGACGGGTTCGATGAACTCCTCGTCTTCCCAGTTGTGGATGATCTCTACCGTATCCGGATCGAATCCTTGACCCGCATTACGGGTGATTCGCTCTTTCATCACCGGTCCGAGGGCAACGATGTGCTTGGCGTTCTGGAACGTCTTCTGGTGCAGTCTCGACCAGATCCGTGCGAGAACACCATCCTCAGACAGATAATCTAGTTCGACCGGCTGATCGGGGTAAAGATCGTGCACGATATACGTGTACTCCCAGCCTCTGATCTTGCACACCAGCCACATTGCAATCGGGAGCATCGGCGGATTCGAAACGAAGACGAGCTCTCGGTCCCGGCGCGGTCTGCTGATCAATAGTGCAAAGAACATCCAGACCGTGAAAATCGTCCAATTGAATAGTCGACGAATCAATGATGACTGTCGGAACTGTGGTGTACGGATTCGTTTTACGAGTACACCATCGTGCGTGGCGACTCGAGGCTGTTTGTCGTTGTCTCCACTGTGGTAATTCGGTTGGCCAGTGTAGACAGTCATATCGATCTCGCGCTCCTGCAGTCCTACAGCGAGATCGGTCATTAGTTGGCCAGTCGTCGCTGTATCTGGATGGAAATACTCCGTCACGAGGACAACTTCGGTCTCGGAATCAACCATTCTTCATCTATTCTATGTCTGGCGGATTGTTGCGTAATAGCTTTCCGTTAAAAGTCGCCTATATGACGACTCTCAAAGGTAGCCGAGATCCTCTAGTCGATCTTCTACGTCCCCCTCAACCTCATCCTCTAAGCGACGCGTCTCAACATCGAGTTCGTCGAGTCGATCGAGCACGGCTTTTCGCACCGTCACATCCGGATGTTCTTCGATAGCGACTCGTTCAAACCTGTTGTCTCGAAGATCGAACAGCCGGTGTTCGTCGTGTATTTCATCTCCTTCGTACAGCCAATTCTTGGAGCGCGCACCTACAATAATATTTCCGTTAACCTCGTGTTCGGCCATGATGTATTCTCGTTCCGGATCGACTCCGGGACGTTGCCCTTCGTATTCATCGGGAATGTCGAGATCGAGTGCCTCGTGGATCATCGGTGGGATATCGAGGAGACTCACCAGTTGGTCCGTCGCATTTTCGAGGTAATCGGGACCGTTTGCGACGAAAAGCGGGACGTGTAGTAACTCGTCGTACATCCGTTCCGGCTTTCCGTACTGATCATACTCGCCGAATAGTTCACCATGATCGGATGTGATTATGATTAATGTGTTCTCGAATTTGCTGGCCTCTTTGAGATGTATGATAATGCGATTAATCTGATCGAAGACATACTGTATCGCACCTTCATACAGTCGACACAGGTCTTTAATATCCGTCTCGGAGAGAGACTCGGGTTCTCGAAGAAGCGCAGAGTAGAGTTCAGACACTTCGGATTGTGTTACATCGGCCACTCCATTGGCCTCTCGATATTCTTCGGGAGGATGGCAGGGATGATGAACGTCCATGTAATGAGCCCAGCAGAAGAATGGATCATCTGTCCGTTTCATCCACTCTATCGTATCGTCAGTAATGACTTCAGCGCTGACGTAGGGGCGAGGCTTCCCTTTTACGAGTTGGTAAGTCTTTTTAATGGCGTCAGTAACGTGAAGTGTCTCGTCGATGCGCTTAAGATTTGGATTGTTAATCTCGATCCCGCGAGGGAATATTTTGGTTGCAATCCCCATCAGAGGATTTTGATAGTCCTTAAATGTACTATATCCTCGGTCGTAGTTAAAATAAGAGGATAAGAATGGGTTACATTGGAATGCAGCTGTCTTTTTGCCAGCATTTCGTAATTCTTCACTCACACGCGGTCTCGATTCTGAGAGTGGACCCAACCCTCCATATGATAGTGGAGAGGTTCCCGTAAGCATAGCCGGAAACGAAGGGGTTGTTCCTGGGCCAGTTGCGAACGCAAAGTTAAGTGAAAGACCATTTGGGAGTGCTTCAACTACATCGTGCATATGATTATTTTCTTGTGTTAGGGGAGTATCCCTACGGAGGGAGTCAATAGTGATAAGTACTACATTCTCTACCATTCTTGGACATTTTTTGTGTGTTCGGATAATATATCTTACGGATATATCCCCCTATAAAGACTCCTACTAGATATAACCATCAGTAATTTCGTAATCATATTAGATCGTTATAGTATTCCGAACAAATGATAATAAAATCCCAAAGTGAAGCGCCTGTCAATTATTTCGTATTTACTGGCATATAATTCGATGGTTTTAATAGATAGTCCTTCCAAGATGGCAGACCCACCTTTACAAATGAAAATTGTTCATGTGACTCCGACATATATTCCTCAATTAGGATATCAAGAGAATTATCTCCCTTTTGAACAGGCTAAACGGGGTCATGAAGTCCACATTCTCACATCTAATTCTTCTCGTGTATCGATACATAATGATGATATTTCTCTTCCAGATGTTGGAACATACAGACGAAATAATGTCACTATTCACAGGATTCCATCCTACTCAATCGATCAATTAGGTGTCAAAATATTCTCACCCCATTTGGAAAGTCGACTAGTGAAAGAAAAACCCGATATTATTCACTCACATGAAATAACGAATATCAGTAGTCTTCGAGCATCTCTTTCTGCCTCATTTTTAGGCTGCAAATCTATAGTAGATGTACACATAGACAATGATAACTTCAAACTGGATAGTTGTTTGAAGAAATGCTTATTTAACACCTATCGGAAAATCATAGTTCCAGTAATGATGGAATCAACAGATGGATTTTTGGCTGTGAATCCGGAAGCAAAAATATTTCTGGAGGAGGAGCTCTCCATTCCCAGAGATAGAATTGATTTTCTCCCATTAGGAGTGGATATAGATGAATTCCCAGATATGAGTAGTAGTTCTCAGATTACCCGAGAAGACCTTGGAATACCTCAAGAAGATCTTCTCGCTATAACTGTCGGGAACTTAAATGAAACGAAGGACATAGATATTTTATTAGAGTCAATGAAAAAACTCTCAGATGAGTCACTGCACTTACTGATAATTGGAACAGGACCAAAAGAATATATGAAAGAACTAAAACATCGTGTGAAATCGAATGGAATCGATGAGAAAGTAACTTTCCTAGGTGTAGTACCACATGAAGAGTTACACCAGTATTATAATGCTGCAGATATCGGGATCTGGCCGGGTAAATTAGGTGTATCAATTATAGAAGCAATTTCAACTGGCTTACCAATAATTGTGTGTAGTTCGCCAGCAACAGAATATTATGCATCTTATGATAATGGCCTCACTTTTGATAGAGGCAATCAAAAAGAGCTACGCGATAGAATATCAAAATATATGAGGTGTGAGGAGTTACGCCAAAAACATGCGAAGAACTCACGCGAATTTGCTGCCGAGAACCTTGCTTGGCCAGAAATAGCGGAAAAAAGCCTTAATATCTATAAGGGACATTAATGCACGTTCTAATGCTTCCATTCAGCGATAAGAATCCATATCAAGAACAACTATCTCAGGCGCTCCAAAAACAGGGTGTTACTATCACCACTACTAGTGATAATCCCTTACAGATAACCACTAATCTACTCCAGAATGGAATGTTTGATATAATTCACCTTCATTGGTTATATCCGATCATTAATGGTGGTGGTAAGAAGATTTCTATTCTTAGAGCTCTAATGCTTTATTCTGTGCTAAAAATATGTAGTGTTATTGGGATACAGATAGTTTGGACGGTCCACAATCTATCTGGACATGATAGTGATATGAAGGATTTCGAGATGGATTTTTATAGTTGCTTAGCAAAGGAGATAGCAGATCGGTTAATTGTTCATTCTTGTAATTCAAAAGAAATAGTAGCCCGAGAATACAGTATCCAGACGAAAGAAAAGATTCTGGTGATCCCCCACGGTAATTACATAAACTATTACAAAAATACCATAGCAAAGAAAGATGCCCGACTTCAATTAGGTGTCCAAGAAGATACATTTGTATATCTCTTCTTAGGCCAAATTCGGAGCTACAAAAACGTCCCACAGCTTATTAATGTGTTTAAATCAATAGAGAAGGATCATGCACGGCTATTAATAATAGGGAAACCAGAATCGGAAGAATATGGGTTATATATCAAAGGACTGTGTGAAAACGATGATCGAATTATCCCTCGTTTAGAATTCATTCCGGACGATGAAATTCAAATATTCATGAACGCTGCAGATGTACTTGTCCTTCCTTATGATGAAATTCTCACATCAGGTTCAGCTATCTTAGGAATGTCTTTTTCTACACCGATAGTTGCTCCTACCCAAGGATGTCTATCCGAAATACTCTCTGATGAGAATAACTTTTTATACGATAGTGATGAGGAAGACTTTAGAAGAGCTATGACGGGTGCTGTTGACAAATGTTCTTCTATTTCTGATTTTGGTGACGCTAATTTTAATAAGGTCACGCAATGGTCATGGGAATATGTAGGGAAAAAGACAATGGAGGCATATTCATCAGCATGAGAGATGGAACTAAGTAATTGGCACAAAGAAAGATAACTAGTGTAGCTTCAATCGCGACTTGAGTGCTTTTCTCCCAGATTTTCGCAAGAGTTTGAGACACGACTAAATTGTTCAGGAGAGAGCTTCGCGGGATGCCAAGGAAGCGCCATCATGAGGCCAAGCCCGACTACCTCCTGGACAGTCAGGTGACGACCTCCAATAGGTGTAGATCCCTTCATGCATTACCATCTCAGAGAAAGCCATGTACTGCCTCGGAATCGACGTTCATAAACGTGACTCGTACATCGCTGTGTTGGACGACGATGGTGATGTGATCGAAGAGGTTTGCATTGAAAACGCGAACCTCGACGACTTCGCTCAGCAAGACGCTGGGTCAGAAGCAGCGATTGAAGCAACTATTACACGATCTACGACACTCTCAGCCACCATCTTGATCCGTGGTTGCTGATCCGTATCAGACCAAAGCGATAGGTAGTGACGATGTCAAAAATGACCGCTTCGACGCGAAGTTACTCGCGTAACTTCGCCGAGCCAAGATGATTACGGAGAGTTACGTCCCGCCAGATGAGATCCGCGAGCGCCGCGCACTTATGCGCAAGCGCAAGCGGCTAGTCAAGAAGCGGACAGACTTCAAAAACGAAGTTCACGCTGTACTTGATCACCATGGGATCGAGTATTCGTGGAGCCAGTTCAGTAAGGTGGGTCGAGAGATCCTTGCTGGCGAGGATCTCTCGCTGGGTATTGTCGGAAAGAACTTGATCAAGTCGTACCTCGCAGTGATTGACGAACTCACTGACCAAATCCAGAGACTCGAAGATGTTATCGAAGACTGCGTTGCGTCTCCTCCAGAGACGCAACTACTGATGACAATTCTTAGAGCGAGTTCCCATTCATCTATATTAATCATAATAAAGGTTAATGAAAGCAATTGGTTTGACGTTGCAAAGCAGGTTGCGAGTTATGCTGGAATAACGACGAGGGGGTTAGAATTAAACTCCTTTGCGAGAGATACCTGAACAGTTAACCTTCATACGAAACATTTTAATGATCAGTAGCGTAATGAAGTGTAACGTTATCCTACCAATTTATGATCGGCAAAATAAGCACGGCAATTAAAGAGCCATTCAAAGCATATAGGGAAATAAATAGATGTTACCATCAGAGATTAGGCCGACGGATGTTCAACACGGCTGGTATCGACGTTTTTAATCAAGACTGGGATAATCTCATTCTTCTTGATGCCTGTCGATATGATATCTTCGAAGAAACGAACTCGATCTCGGGACAACTTCAGAAAAAAGAATCAAGGGGGGCGATGACGCGTGAATTCCTACGCGGGAACCTCATAGATAAGGATCTTACTGATGTGGTATACGTCACAGCGAATCCGATGCTCTATCGGGACTCCTCTGAGATTAGTGTTGAATTTCATAATGTGATTAATGTATGGCAAGATGATGGTTGGGATGAAACTGAAAGCACCGTTCTACCTGAAACTATGACTCAGCACGCCATCCAAGCCGATCGGAAGTACCCTAATAAACGGCTATTTATTCATTATCTCCAACCGCATTATCCATTTATTGGACATGATTTAACTTCGGCAATTCCAGATCCAGCCGTAACAGAGAATGACATATGGACAAGAAAGGTACGGGGAGATGATGTCGCAACCAAGGAAGAAATTTGGTCCGCATACCAAAACAACCTTGAATTAGCACTAGAATCTGTCAAGGAACTTCTTGACGTTATTGAAGGGAAATGTATTGTGACCTCTGACCATGGAAATCTATTCGATGAGAGGGTATGGCCACTCCCGAACAGAGAGTGGGGCCATCCAAACGGGATTTATGTATCACAACTCGTTGATGTGCCTTGGCTTGAAGTACCCTTTGATAGTCGGAAATCAATCAAAGCTGAGAAAAGTGAATCGACTACCATCACCGAGGAGAGCAAAGTTATTGACCGATTAGAGCAACTTGGATATAAATGAACGTTGGAGTTGTTCCATATTATGATAATCTGCTGGAAAACGAGATATTTAAACATGATGGCTACGATCTGGGGAAGACCTATGGTATCGACCGCTTGGGATATAAAAAACTCCAAGAACTTCTAGAAGAAGAAGGAGATAAGATACGCACGTTTGATCAATATGACTCATACGCAGAGATGGATATATGCATTTTTATTGACCCATGCTGGAGTGTTCTGAATGATCTTCTGAAGATAAACAATAGACCCAAACTCGTATACATGATGCGAGAATCCCCAGCATACATCCAGTTCAATTCGGTTGCTAACGTCAAGCTTTTTTCTTTGTTTTTTGACGCGGTACTAACTTGGAACGGTATGTTAGCAGACCATTCTGATGATTTTTACGAATACAAGTTGCCATATCTCCAACCGGGAAATTCTCTGTCATCAGCTGAATTTGAAGATAGAGACTTACTCGTCAGCATAGCGGGAGACAAGCGTTCAACACACCCTAACGAACTGTACTCTGCAAGACAAGCCATTATCGAATATTATGGGGAACAATTCCCAAATTCCTTCTCATTGTATGGGCGTGGCTGGAATAGACAAAGTATTTCCAAATGGTTACGCCCAACTAGGCATGTTTACGTTAATCGAGTTTATGAAGGATCTATTGAGCGCAAAGAAATAGCGTACCATCAACACAAATTTGCAGTTTGTTTCGAAAATATAACAAATGTCAGAGGTTACGTGACTGAGAAAATATTTGATTGTTTCAGAGCGGGCGTTGTTCCTATTTACTGGGGTGCTAATGATATTACGGAATACATTCCCTCTGAGTGCTTCATTGACTATCGGAAACTGAGTGGACCAGAAGCACTCCATAAGCACCTGACTTCAATAGACCAGGCCGAACACACACAATATCTTGAAGCGGCCCAACGATTCCTGAGCAACAAGGGAGACCCATTCCGTCCCGATACTTTCGCCGAACATATTTACCAAGTGTTAAAAGAAATCGACGAATCAGAGAACGTAGTCGATACTACCCTTCCCTCGTGGCTCCGTGACGACTTTGAAAGTCGAGTACTCGCAGATCAAATAACATATAACGCGACCCCGGTTAGCAGGAAAGATCATGTTCGAAATCTTGTTGGTATCGCTCAGCGTAATCCTAAGTTGTTATTTGAGAATCCATCACTTATTCTGAGCATGTTTAAGAGGTGATCCCTGTGCGATATCGATTGAGTTAGGTTGAGACGAACGAGGTGAGCGTATCAAAGGCCTGTCTTCGGAGTGGTCTGTATCCTAGTGAGATAACTAAATAGACAATAGCACCGAAAGCAATTGCTACAAAGACTTCAGGCATTGATCGGATGCTGTTGAGATCCAACCCAATATAAATGGATATTGACATTAAAACTGATGCAACGATACACCAAACTATTTCCTTTACTGGAATTTTAACAGCCCATACCTTTTTGACGTACAAATAGAGTAGAGTCGTATTGATAATATGGGAAGCCGAAGTAGCGATTGCCGCACCTTCGATTCCATATGCTGGGATCAAAAGAATGTTCCCCAGGATGTTGATAATTATAGATATTACTGAAGCTTTTGCAGTGACTTCAGGGCGGTTCATACCTTGGATTATCTGGCCGAAGAGGAGATGTACTGAATGTATCACTTTTTCAACCATGAAGATGATAAGTACAAATGCTGCTACGCCGAATTCAGGTGTATATACTGCCACCAAGAGTGCCTCTCCAAGGAGGAAGCTTCCGAATACTGCAGGGATTGTTAGGAATACCACCGGCGTAATGTATCGCGATAATAGGTTTGCTATCCGCTTAGCGCTCTCTTCTGAAGACCATGAGCTTACCTCTGGGAAGAGGGCAGTCGAAATTGACCTACTTATTAACAAAGCGATACCAGATATCTGCCAAGCACCCTCATACGCGCCAATGAGAGCATTCGAAACAAAGAAACCAAGGATGAAAATATCTATCCAATTATATAGTTTCCCACTTGTTTGTGATATGAATGCATACTTTGAGAACGAGAACAGTGAACGAATTTGAGCGAGAGACGGGAAAGCGATTGACCGATCAAGTTTCAAGAGTCCTATAGCAATTGCTGCTAGATTGCCGCACAGCGAAGCGACAATGACGCCGAGAGCTCCCCATCCATCGGCAATTAAAAGGACTCCCACGGTAATCCATACCAGTTGACGTATTACTTGGAGGTCAGCAGTTTCACCTACTCGGTGGTCAGACCGTAGTATTGATTGAATCAGGCTATCAAATTGTTGGACTATAATGCCAAGTATGAGGAGTCGAGTAATTGGCCCGCCTGCATAACTGTTCACATGGTCGTCAATTAGGAATAAGCCGATTGAAGAGCATAGTAATAATAATCCCTTTATTAAGACTGCCGAACCAATCGTTTCAGCACGTGGTTCTCCTTGACTAATTCGTTTTTCAACCGATTTATTTATCCCCAAGTCAGAGATGAAATATGACAAGCTAACTAGAGTGACATATATGAAGTATAGCCCTAGCCCAGCGGCTCCAATACGTTTTGAGAAATAGATAATACCAAGAGTACTTACGAATGTAGCTAAAATACTGCTAAGGAAGAGTTTGGCGCTTGCATTGGTGAGGTTCATTGTCTAGGGATAGTATAAATGGGAAGTACTCACCCACCAAACTTTATTATTAGGTTTTCTGGAGGAACTGATTACTAGTCGACACCCTACACAGTACTAGTTAACAAGGACTCGTAATAAATTCATTCAAATAGCAATCCCAATTCCGAGGTACACGCATCTACATTGAGAGAACATAACTACTTAGGCATAAGCCTACTTTTGAAAACCCATGATGAGTACTCGATTTAGGCATAAATCTTACCTAACACTCACGTATGTGTCACTCAGCAGTATCGTGCTCCTCTACGTTCTGGCGCGGTTTGGACACGGCTCAGTTCCTCGCGCGTTCCTGTTTTATCCTCTTGTCCTTGTCGCAGCTTTGTCGACATGGAAGGTGACTTCCGGTGAGAATTCATGGGCGATCGTGCACTTGGGAGTCTTCCACATCGTGCTTTCTGCCCTGTTTGTCATCCCTCAGTATCGCTTCTATGGGTGGGACTCGCTTGATGCGTATCGTTTTACGATAATGATCTTTCAGAAGGATGTTACCACAACGGAGGTGATTCCGACACCTCTGCTACATATTCACGTCGGTATGGTTCAAAGCGTCCTTGGGATCCCTATATCAATAGCTGTGAAATATGTCCCACTGGCGATTTCGACAATTGGAATCATTGCTTTGTGTATCTTTATCTATCAACGATTTTCTCTCCAATTGACTGTGCTTGGTGGTTTGTTCATGTCATCTGTCTGGTTCCCGACAGCGTTCCACGTTATGTCGGTGAAGGAGTCACTAGCGATACCGATACTCCTACTATTCCTGGTAGCAGTACTTCGGTCCTATCAAGACCGGCGTTTCTTCCCACTCGCATTTATTTTGTTGATTGCTATTACCTTTACACATGATATGTCTGCATTCTTTTTAGTTATTCTTACAGCTATCATCCTTCTCGCGGAATGGATTATATTAGGAGAAAATTTGTCTATTAGGTCAACCCCTACTATCTTTCATGGTCAGAGATACGGAATTATGATCTTCATCCTCTCGATGATAGTGTTACTGCTTCACTGGGTTTATTTTCACCAACCCCCGTTATTCCACTTTTTATCAATATTCACCGAATATAGTATTAGTCCCGAAGTCACAGACATAAATAGTGATGAACCATTATTATTATTCACATCGTTACGGACAAAATTCCAATTATTGTGGCGAGGAGGATTAATCCATTTCCCACAGTTTTCTGTTATCTCTGGACAGGTATTGGTGACTGGTGGAGTAATATTATATTATTTGATTTCCCAAATCAAACGAAAAACCCTCTCAAGCATGAGCATACGAATTCGGACGAACCCAATCATCCTTATTTCAATAGGTGGTTTGCTCTTCTTCATAGTTCTCGCAGGTGTCGCGTCCTTCGCAGGGTCTGTGGGACCACGGCGGTTTGTTGGCTATTCATGGATTTTCGTTGTTCCTATCCTCATCGGGCTATTTTCTTGGTCTGCCGGCCAGAATCATATTCAGACGATAATTCTTATGATCATCGTCATAAATTTACTTTCGTTCCCAGTCCACGTACTGTCACCAACGATGCATGCGAACTATGAGTCTGGAGAACTCGGGTTTGGATATGAAAAATCAGATTACACCACTGCAGAGTGGTTAAGCACATATGGGGAGCAGCAGGTCGCGTCAGATGAGAAATATACCAGATTATTCAAAAAATATGATATTAAACTTTATCCTAATTTCAGATTATTATGGCTAGTTGATGATAGCTATAAGGAACCTCCTGGTGTTTATATTTACCAATCGAATTCATACAACGAGTTCTTATTGACAAGGGCTGGTTGGACAAGACACCCTGTTGAACTCAAAGAAAACTATGGATATAATCGGGTTTACAATAGCGGCGGGGTAGTATATTCCACCCCCTCCAGTTAGTGAGTGGTATTTTGCTCAAGTATGGTATATAACAGGAGTCGTCTTCTTGGGACTAGTGGACCCTTCATTAAATTCGCACCCAGTTGCGATCATCACCGAAGATGAGCTTGCGCAGCGGTGTCAAAGCAAATTTTGGGTGATCCTGCGAACGAGCCGTCGATTACGCTCGACGGCTCGTATCGCTCGTCACTGTACTTGTAGAAAATAAATATCCACAAGTTAGGATTGCCAGTCCAGGTTAACCGACTCAATTTCGTCGAAGTCTGCCGGATGCGCTCTTTTTCTTCCCCGCTCGCATCAGGTCATTCAGAGATCGCTTTCGAATGCGCGACGTATGCGTACTCGTCACGGAACCGAGCCTCAACACGCGCGCACCGCTCGCTCCACGCGGTGCACGCGTGTCTTTCAAGCTGGTCTTGAAGGTTTCAACGAACGTTCTCAGGAATTGGAGCCATACATTGGAGACGCGTCCAACGAGATTTACACTATCGCTGGCTGTTCTTCCATCCGCTGCGTCAGTTGTTCACTTGTGTACGCCCACTCAATCGGTGTTGGATCACGGTTCCACCGCTCTTCAAAACCATCGATGTTATCACAAAGTGCACTGACTGAGCCAAAGCTCTCGCCGGCGAGAGCTTTGCGAGTCAGCACAGAGAAGTACAGCTCTATCTGATTCAGCCACGATGATCCGAGTAGGAGATGCAAGCCTCCGACGTCGTACTACTTTTCAGCCACCGGGAGAACGTATTTGAATTGTGCGCACCACCGTTATAGGTAATCCAGAACACCCGATCTGCTGGCCAGCAGATCGGGTGAGCTATCACCGTCGACGGGCTGAACACCTTTTTATCATTAGTACGATCATCTTTATTGTCTTTGGATATCATACCGGAAGCCATCATCGATCAGATAGGGGAGAAGTCTGCTGCAGCGGTTGCTGTTACGTTCTCAGCGGCCCTCTTCTGTGTGGTGCTCGACGGGTGTCACGCGGAGTTCCCCAAACCCGTACTTCGAATGGGTGCCGACCCGCGTGATCGCGTTCGTCGCTGTTCGACTGGGCAATCGCCGGTATAGCCGACAACCTGGCCGTGATCGATCGTCTCGCACCGATAGACGTCGCCACCCTCGACGATCCGCTCTTCACGCTGGCGCAATTGACGCTCGCCATCAACGCGCCACCACCACGGCACGTCCATGTCGGTTGTCGCGGGGTAGTCCGACTGGAGGACGTATAATGTGACGAGCTTGAGGACGTGTGCCTCGCCCTCACGAAGCCGGGAGTAGTCAAGCGCGTTGAGGTCAACCAGTTGCGTGTTCCGCAGCCGAGTCGTCCCGTAGCCGTGATTGCGCTGGCCGCCAAACCGGAGACCATTGAGTAGTGTTTCCTCGAGTGGCAAGAGACCCGGCTCGTCAGCGTGCAGGTAGGCATGGATGTACCATGTCGTCGTCTGCAGATCCGTTCGGTCGGCTACCGGTCGGCCCATGATCGTTTCGTGGGCCAGCGCGGGCTGACGGTATTGGGTGCGGATGTCATGGGTGTTGAGCGCGTCTCGCGGGCGTGAGTCGAGGAGCTACAGCTGCGAGGGGTCACGAAACAGGAACAGGTCATCGTAGACCTCGACATCGGCCAGCGACGACCCGAGAAAAGGCTTGACACCGCTTTCGGAGTGTTCCTTGGGGAACGTCCCGAACTGGCCAGGGACGAACAGCCCGTGGCTGGCATGAATCGACTGCTGTCACTCATCCGGGAGTGCCAACCCGAGAGCATGGTAGATGGCGTTCCCCGTCACGTAGTAGGGGTGACCGAGATCGTCCATCTCGAGTTCCCACAGGACCTGCTGGATACGCGTCACGGCCAGCCACCCCAGTTACGGACGTCTTCGAGGTATTGGAGTGCCGTCAACCAGCTCCGAATGCGGTCTGCTCGAGACGCCCACACGATACCATGATCTTTTGGAAGTATTCCTTTCTCGGCTGTCGTCGTCCCACCGGCTATGGGTCTCCACGAGTGGCCAACATTCGCCATCGATCTCTGTGTTCTTTGCACGCTTGGACTCATTTACGTGACGGGGCTCACGGTGCAAACGATCGTCGCAACTGGGATCCGAACCGGGAAGACGGTCGGGACGCGGCTGCAGATTACACGGCAGGAAGATACCGCGATCCACCGGTGAACTGTCTGGCGACCGAGTCGGCTGAGCGCCTCGCAAGCTAGACTGGTTGCTCCGTCGTGGAATCGTACACAGAGCGCCGGGGACGGTCTCGCAGGGACTACGCCATGCGGTGCCGATCGGCTGAGAGACGGCCGCGTCTGTACGGCTCTGGGCGGAGCAGACGCGGCTTACAGTGTACGAACAGCCGTTCGATCTTCAAAACAGTCCAAAATTCCCACAAACAGACTGGGTGTTCGAGACCGATTCGCCGCGAACCGTGCTCGACGGCTCAGTCCTGGCAGTCGGTGACCGCGCTCAGGTAGAACGCCGAGAACACGGTCTGGAGGCCGAGCACGATCGCCGTGAACGCGACGAGCGAGCCCATGGTGAACGTCATCGAGCCGAACCCGCTCGAGATCCACTGATAGACCAAGACCCCGGCGTACACGCCACCGACCGCAAACATCGCGACCCCGATCGACGCCCCACGCTCGAGTGAGAGCGATTCGGTCACCCGGTTCGTGATCGGATCCTCGGGTTTCCGAATGGGGTTACTCGAGACGGAAGCGAAGATGCCGAGTGTGCCGATCTGGTAGCCGACGATCGTCAACAGGCTCCCGGCGATCATCGAGTGGAGCCCGAAGTTCACACCGCCGACCGTCATCCCGCTGAACGCGAGCCCCATCACGGCCAGCCCCAGCACGCCGAGAACGGCCCCCGGCGCCGAAAACAGGTACCCGGGGGCGTTGACCAGCATGAACCGAACGTGGCGCCAGCCGTCGGCAAAACTCTCGAGGGTCTCTTCTCCCTCGCGTTCGTGGTAGACGATGGGCACTTCGACGATCTCGAGGCCCTGAGCGCCGGCTTCCATGATCATCTCCGAGGCGAACTCCATTCCGTTGGTCTCGACAGGCATCGCCTCGTAGGCCTCTTTGGTAAAGATCCGAAAGCCGCTGTGGGCGTCGCTGACGCCAGCACCGTAGAAGACGTTCAGGAACTTCGTCAGAAGCGGATTCCCAATGTGCTGGTGCAGTGGCGGCATGGCACCGGGTTTGATTTCACCGGCCAGCCGACTCCCCATGACCATATCCGCCTCTTCCTCACGGAGGTGACTCAGCAGCCGCGGGATTTGTTCAAAGTCGTATGTGGTGTCCGCATCTCCCATCACGATGTAGTCGCCGCGCGCCCGCTCGAAGGCGTAGCGGTAGGCGTAGCCGTAGCCCTTCCCGTCGGGTTCGATGACGATCGCGCCCATCTCCCGGCCGATCTCGGGCGTTCGATCGGTCGAACTGTCGCTGAGGATGATCTCGGCGGTCATCCCGAGTTCAGCGATTGCGTTCTTTGCGCGCTCGATACATTCGCCAACGCCGTCCTCCTCGTTGAGTGTGGGCATGACGACGCTGAGTTGCGGCGTGGCGTCGCTGTCCTGCTCGCAAAGGAGTGCATCTGCTTCGTGAGTCTGTGCGACGACGCGCTGGTGGTCGCCGGTCTCGGAAACTGCAGCCCCCGTTGATTTGTCAAGTTCAGTAGCCATTAGTATCGCTTATAAATATTGCACACCTGTGTCCGCGTAGACGCCTCCGTTATCCCTGAGAGCGCCCGATTTCACAGTTGGTGTATGCAAGGGAGAACGACTCAATAAATGTTTGGGTGTTTAGATGTCCCATTAATAACCATGGGAGATGAATAGCCCGTGGACTGGTACCACGACTCGGTGTGGGGTCGTCGTGTAGCGAAATTTGCCGCGGATCGGCCGAATGCAGTGTGGGCGCAGAGCTCGGAAGATGGTCTCTTCCGACTGTGGTCACCAACCGAATCGACGATGTGTAGAGTCACAGATTCTGGGGGTTTCCGGCTATTCACCGTTGATCGCGCTCAGGTAGAACGCCGAAAACACGGTCTGGAGACCGATCACGATCGCCGTAAACGCGGCGAGTGCCCCCATCGTGAACAGGACCGACCCGAACCCACCCGAGACCCACTGAGAGAGCAACACGCCAACGTAGATGCTACCGACGGCGAAGATGATCGTTCCGGCCGTCGCTCCGTGCTCGAGTGAGAGCGAGTCGGTTGCCCACATCGTGATCGGATCCTCGGGTTTCTGGATCGGATCACTCGTGACCGCGGCGAAGATCCCCAGCGTGCCAATCTGGTAGCCGACGATCGTCAACAGGCTCCCGGCAATCATCGAGTGCACGCCGAAGGTCACACCACCAACGGAGAGTCCGCTGAGCGCGAGCCCCATCACGACCACCCCGAGCACACCGAGAACGAGCCCCGGCGCCGAAAACAGGTACCCGGGGGCGTTGACCAGCATGAATCGAACGTGGCGCCACCCGTCACGAAAGCTCTCGAGCGTTGCTTCGCCTTCCCGTTCGTGATAGGTGATCGGTACCTCTTCGATCGTCATATCCTGGGCGCCGGCCTCCATGATCATCTCCGAGGCGAACTCCATTCCGTCGGTCTGCAAGTCGAGGTGCTCGAGTGAGTCGGTTCGAATGATCCGAAAGCCGCTGTGGGCGTCGCTGACACCGGCGCCGTAGAACACGTTCAGGAACTTCGTGAGGAGCGGATTGCCGACGTACTGGTGCAACGCAGGCATCGCCCCGGGGGTGATCTCGCCGTCGAGACGGCTTCCCATCACCATGTCGGCGTCCGTCCGTTCCAGTCGAGCTAACAGTTCTGGAATCGCTTCGAAGTCGTACGTCGTGTCAGCATCGCCGATCACGATGTACTCACCACGGGCACGTTCGAAGGCATACCGGTACGCGTAGCCGTAGCCTGGCGCATCGGGTTCGACGACGATCGTCCCCATTTCCCGGCCGATTTCCGGCGTGCGGTCGGTCGAGCTATCGCTGAGGATGATCTCGGTGGGTACCCCGAGTTCGGCGATCGCAGTTTTCGCGCGGTCGATACACTCGCCGACACCCTCCTCTTCGTTGAGCGTGGGCATCACGATGCTGATCGCTGGATCGACGTCGTCCTCCCGGCCCACGAGAAGCTGAGTACCGTCCTCCACGTCTGTGTCCGTCCTCTCGAATTCGTGGGCTTCGGTTGAGTTGCCTCGTGGAAACGATGCACCAGTATCTTGTCTCGTCGTATGCTGACTCTGCTTCGTCATATTATTCCGTTCACAATTGCGATCACTTATCACCATCTATTAATTTAAACATCTATTCTCGCAATCTTCAGATTATCTCTTGACACGTGTTCCGTACAGTAGTCCAGTATAAATAGAACGGGGGAACAGATTCAATCCACTTAGTATATTTATACGTATCTTATAGCTATGGAACATGACCTCTCAGACCTCATATAGATATTGCACCTAATAGAAATTGCCTATGCTTACGTAATAGTTGACACCCTCAATTGTCGCCATCATTCACAAACATGATAATATAATATATTGTATGTTATCTCAAGACTGGTGAACCATCTGAATCCTGTCTCTAATAAAATCACCATTGATTCTCTCAGGGCGAAAACCGTATACGTCCTTCTATCTCTCCCTAATCAACAAATTCCGTCGCTGTCACGTGACGTATTTCATCTTTCACATTCGAGTTGCTACCCTGTTCATCCTCGTTGAGCAATTGTTCAGGTTTCGCCTCGAATTTGGCATCTGAGGGTGCCCTCAAGAGATTGTTCCTATGGATCGACTGCTGACGTGTTGTCACGTGCGGACTCAGTATGCTCGGTCCGCTCTGACTTGACCGCCAACCAGTCGGTAGCCAGTTCGAAAACGACGGACACTGCGAGCACGGCACCCCCGTCTGAGGGGCAGACAGCAGTCGACCGTCGTGAACTCAAGTCGCTCAGTACGGGCGAGACACATAGCTAACTGCGAAGAGGTTCTCGGTGACTGCGCTAAAGAGCGTGCGACACTCCTTCAAATTGACGCACTCCACGGCCACGCTGTCGTGGCGGGCGGCGAATTCTCGAGGAAGCCAGCGGCCAGTGGACGAATCTGCTCGATTAGCACAATAGTCCAGTTAGTTTGGATACGTGTTTAAGCTGATAGCAGGTCTATATAACGATGGTGAGACATTGTGAGAATGACAACCCGATCTATCGTACTGGTAATACTGGTTTTCTGCCTGACTGTCGGAAGCGTGGGAATAGCCACTGCAGCTCCGACATCGCCGACGGACGTCGGTTGTCCTCCGGCCTTTGATGGAGCCGTTGCGACGCTGGGTGATACGACGGACCGTAACTCCGACTCTGTGATCTGTGTGAAAGAGACACCGGCCGAGAAGGTTGTTGCTATTGATAACAACGTGCGCCGGTAAAGACACAAAAGGCATCCTGAATGTGCGGAATCAATCGCGTCGATGCCCCATTTTTCAATAGCGAGGTGCAAGGTGGAAGTAACCGCGCTGAACAACGGCTGCGATTCCTTGACGGACTCGATGGTCACGCTCTCGTGTCGGGCAGTGAAGCGGTCGTCGTATGTAATCATGACATTCGATGTAGTTCCAGCGGAACGACATGTGTCTGTGAAAGGTGATCAGAGGAATTCCGGGACGCGACGCGTGTGCCGGTGATGCGATCGGACCAGTTCGACGTTGTACGGTCCAAGACGGCTGCAGTTCGACTTCGGAAGCCATGTGTCCGTGTCGGGTACGAAGAAGATCAAACGCGAGGAGTTCCTAGCGAGAGAACTCGAGACGGGAGCCTCCCCCCCTCCCCTCTTCGAGGGGAACGTCGACCATTACGAGCGCGAAATCTGTGAAATCACTCCTGCTCTCGAGGATCGTCGACGAGTTCGAACAGCCGGGGTCCTTCGTGAATACACTCGACGTGGCCCGCCGCTTCGAGCACTTCGAGTTGATCATCGTTCATATCTCTCGAGTAGTTCGTCCAGTCGACAGTGGTTGCTGAGTCCACAGGCTGACTTTCTGCGTCGACATCCCCAAGCAATTCGATCACTGGTATCTCAGATGGGGAGACCACTGAACGCCTGGTGGAGACTCGGTTGGTGTCGAGTTCCCAACCGTTGCGAGACTACAGTTGGAATAGACAGACTGTTAATTCTCTTGAACAAGTATCATTGTGTACAGATCATGAGGGTGTATTGGCCTAGCCCGAACCCGCCGT
The DNA here is from genome assembly GCF_017357405.1 of Halomontanus rarus. Taxonomy (GTDB): domain Archaea; phylum Halobacteriota; class Halobacteria; order Halobacteriales; family Natrialbaceae; genus Halomontanus; species Halomontanus rarus. Next base: position 821,990 of record NZ_CP071597.1, read on the forward strand.
GTAAACCGAAGACATGTACCGAGTGTGAAATCGAAATCGACGGGGATGAAACCGAGGGCTGGTGGCTAGAACGGGAACACTGGCAAAATCCAAACACGTATCATCTGCTTTGTTTAGAGTGTTGCGTCGAGAAGATGAACGACTGGCCGAATCACCCGGATGTCGACGGCACGGACATGGCGAAAGAACTCCTGGGCGAGTAACGGGGGGAAGACGAGACAGAAGCGACCCGCATCGTGAGACAGGTGTCTCCTGCGTCAACCCGGAGAACGGAATGAGACACGACCGCCGGCGAACCGAAATGCTGGCCGTGCAATTGTGAGACGTATCGCTGGTCGCGTGGCAGTCACGACCACCGGCTGATGTTTCGAGGGACCGACGAGGGCGAGTTCATGGGAACCGTGCGAACTGGCAAGAAGAGCAGCCCTCGAACGTGGTGTTCAACTACATCGAGGACTAACCAATCGCTGAGCGGTCGCGTCAATTCGAGATACTCAGCCTCAGACAACAGTTCGGGGAGCCGATTCGGACCGGCTCGCTCGCGCTCCGACCTACTACGTCGAGGGCCTATGAACCGGAATTCTGGTGTTTTGATATATACCTGTCATCTTTATCATCCCGTCTCTCGTTTATAAACGTATGAGATATAGTGACAAGACAGTGTCTGGCTGTGTGATTGTTATAACAACGTTTGCACGAGGAGAATCCGTCAAACTGAGTCACGAAACTGGAGGGGGATGCAGTCTCAACCCAGCCGGGCGATCTGCTGTAAACCACAACACATGACTCGCGTTCCCCAAGTGGTCGCAGTTGGGAGCGCACTCGTAGACGAACAGTATCAGGTTTCGAATCTGCCAGAACCCGACGGAGGTGCCTACGTCTACGAAGAATCACTTGCTTTTGGCGGCGTTGCGGCGAATGTCGCTGTAGCACTCTCCCGCTTGGGACGCTCAACTGGTGTCATTGTCTGCCTAGGTGATGACGCGAAAGCCGACGAGGTAAAGCACGATCTCCGAAAGGAAGATGTCGCAATCGATCAGGTACGGACCAATACCGACACTCGTTCGACGTACTGCATGGTGTTCTGTGATCCCAACGGAGAACGGACGATCATCACCTGCGGCGGAGCAGCAAAAGACCTCACATTAGTTCCTGAAGATGACGAGTATCTCCGGTCCGCTGATCTCGTTTTCGCCAATAGTTTTTGCCCGAACCAAGTAACTCAACGATTGAGCACCCTTTCGATGAACGGAGAGATCAAACTAGCATTTGATCTCGCTAGTCCGTTAAAAGAATTGGAAGGTCGGGGAACAGAACGCGATACGTTAGATGATTTACTGCCCCACCTCTCACTGTTCACTGCAAACAAAATATCGATCAACTCCTACCTTGGCGTTCAGGGCGAAGAAGCAGTCGACCTCCTACGGAAGCGCGGCGTTCGTCGAGGAGCGCTCACCTCTGGTGAGCACGGCGCTCTCTTATGGGACTGTGAGAGAAGTATCGACATCCCCGCTCTCGATGTGGAGGTTGTCGATACCACGGGTGCGGGTGACGCTTTCAGTAGCGGGTTGATACATAAATGGCTGCTTGAGAGAGAGTCCATCGAGAACGCTGGTCGCTTTGCTGCCGCAGCTGGTGGATATAACTGCACCAAGAAGAGTGCTCGTGGTGGTATGGATGATGAAGAGCAGATAGAAGCCTTCCTGAATTCGTGTTCTCCTCGATTATAGGCTTTAGCAGCTGCGTAGCTGAGTGTCCGTAGATATTCTAACGAAAACGGAAACCTTGCCCTTCAGGGCGAGAGGATGTCAAGATCCAGCTAGTCGCCGACCCTCACATCGCGCCGCCCATGCCGCCGCCGGGGCCGCCAGCGGGTGGCCCACCCGCGTCGTCATCGGCGGTGTCGACCTGGCCGCCCTTGAGCTCGCCGGCCACGACGACGTCGTCGATGCGAAGCAGCATGACCGCCGCCTCGGTCGCGCTCTCGATCGCCTGGGTCTTCACGCGCAGCGGCGTGATGACTCCCTCGTGTTCCGTGTCGATAACGTCGCCAGTGTAGGCGTTGAGACCAGCGGCCGTTATGCCGGTATCGTGCTGGTTCCGGACGACCAACATGGGTCGTGTCCATCCGGTCTCGGGTGGCATCGGATCGGCCGGCAGCTCGGAGCCCATCGGATCGGTGCCACGCTCACCGGCTCAATCGGTCCCGCCACGTGTGACCCGCCGTCAGTAGAGGCATCAGCACATAGAGCCCCAGGAAGCCACCGATGACGAGCAGCAGCAGCACTTCGTCAATCGTGTAGAGGATCCCCATCATACGGCCAGAAGAACCGGGTCTTTCATTATAGTTATTACGGCCAGTCCGGTGTGGCGAGCGGTGCCACGCGACCCCGCCGAGTGCGCCTTCCTGTCCCGTGACGCCCAGCGGGGCGGCGAGACAGAGGACTGAGAGTGGGGACCGGTGACTCCACTTTTTCTGTCTGCGACGATGCCTCCCGAACAGTCGACGGCGATATCAGAACCCCCAGGTGTGTGAGCATTACGCCTTCAACTGGCCTGTCTCCGACCAGCCGCTTCTCAGCCAGCGGCCAGGTCAGGTATTGATTCCCGTGGTTGTCGGGGTGGATTTTTGACGTTAATACGGAAGTCTCCACCGGCTGCACTAGTAAAAACGCGCAATCCTCCGCCTAACCAGACGGTTTCAAATCTCGAGTCACAGTCATAATAGCACCACTTTACCGCTTCCAACCCCACGTCTAGCCCGTGTGGCCACTTGGACACGTCGCGGTCGCCTACTGCTGCGACAGTCTCTCGACTCGAGTCCGCTTTGAAGGTGGAGACACGCTCGAGAGGATCGGAAGGACAACGACCGGTTATACTACTTCCTTCCCGACTCCGAGGACCCACTGCAGTACAGTTCCGTTTCCTGAGCCCACGGAGATCTTCTCTCGATTCAGCAACTTGCCCGGACAGATGAGGGTATCCTTGAGTCCATCAGAGATGTCCGTTGTGACGCCATCAACAACCCCCGACCTCAAGGGTCGGGGCATCCGCTTCGACAGCCTGTGAAACGGCTCGAGTCAGCGGTTGTTATCACCAATGTTAATCACACAACAAGTAGCTCCGTATCTCATCCGGACAGGAGTAGGGAGAGAAAGAACCAAATCCGAAACTGCACCACAGTGCGTTCATGTTACCTCTCTCGGTTGTTTACTGACGATGATGGCGAACTGAGGTCTACATTCATCACCGGTATCTTCAGGAAAACCCTCATCGGCCTGGACAAACACGCATGGTCAGTATGAGTAGTTGAACGTTGCTACACGAAGAGGTAACGTGTCGGAACACCACCAAAACTTGGTGGTGGCTATCCCTCAAATGATACTTGCTTCCTACCTCTGGTACGATATTCGCTTTTGAACCACTTTTAAATTCTCGGCTCTGCTGAAACCCTTTTGCAGTCGTGCGGTTTCGTACAGTGGTGTATTTCTTTAGCACCGATCATAACTGGGAGCAAAGACCTTCTCTTGTATCATATGAAAAAGAAGTTAAAAATCACACAACATCTAAGAGAATAGACAGTGATTGTCCGTATTGGAGAGCTATGAGATGATTGAGACTTGGGATCTCTTTAATCGGGATGATGTACCTGTGACGGAGGTCGATATTTGGGAAACTGGTGAAGCACTTCCAGAGTCACTCTGGACGACAAAATTCGAAACAGGGCTGCTCACCCCCTCAGAAGAAGTGCTGGCTGAGATATTCGTCGGGTTAGACGAGCAGGGCGGTTTGGCGAACATTTCAGACGACGAGATAGAGGAGACGGTTGAGACAGTCGTCAGGAGATGGGACGCTATTGAGGCCGTTGAGACCGAACTGGATGAAGATGTAGAGGAGTGGGAGGATACCATCGTTGACTATCTCGAAGAGAGCGATGAGGACGAACTCTTCCATCCAGAAGATATCGGGAAACCCGCGATCGAAGGCGACTCAACTCGTTATCTGACGAGTAGTCCTTCAAGTGTTCCTCCCGTCCCTGTAGGTCATGGTGACTGGGTTTGGGTCGGCGACCAGTCAGAGAGACAACACACGGGCTCAGGCTTAGAGTTCACTCAGTACCGAAGCCAGTTCCTAGAGACAGAGAATGGCTATGATTTCCACGCTATCGCGTTCCCGTTCTGGTATACAAAGAAGAATCCGTTTTTCACGCGGTACAAGCAGATGTTCATCCGCCTTTCGCTTGCGCCAACTGACTGTCAGGCGTATGACTTACTCCCGCGTCCCCACGAAGTTGGGAGTACGATGGCGACGGAGTATACGGTCTCGGCAGGACTTAAGTTCACACCGCTGACCGCGGATACCTCAGCATCGTGGTCTATCGAGGTGCCAGTCGTCACCCCAGTCATCTCCCCTTTCGGACGCTGGGGTCGGCGGTTCGGCTGGTGGTATCATCCAACCGTGATTCAGTCGGGAATGGAAGTTTCCGTCGGGATTACGCCGGGAGACCGAATCTGCGGGGTGGTTCTCCGAACGCCGGAGGGAATGGACGAAATATCCGGCACAGTTGTCTATGACTTTGCGTGGCGGCGAAAGGGGCCTGAGTGGGTCACAAAGAATGCGACAGCGGGGAAGCTGGACTTCAGCTGGGAACTCCCAAGTGAGGGGTACGTGATGGAGGAAATGAATCCGATTGCAAGATGACCGAGAATGAATGAGAGAACCGTGTGGGCAGAGGCGACGTTCTCGTGTTCACGTTAGAAACCTTTCACCGCTTGAGGGTTTCAACAAGGCCAAATTCTCCTATATATCCTCCCACATAGCACTCATTTCCAATATAATATTTTCTAAAAAATCTCTGAATGGAGGTTTGTGGAAGGTAGCAAAGGGGAATGACAAACAATGGCAAGCACCGGTGAGGCACGAGAATATTGCTTAGAACGCGGAAAACAGCAGAGGGTTCGCAAAATAGTTCTGGGGCAATCTAATTCGTATATAGTGTGCAGTACAAATATCGAACGATAATTGGTGCTACAGATTCTGGTAAACGACTACGAGTTAGGTGACTCACGGAACTCGCGCTGATTCCTCGAGAGGAGGAGGATCCGAATGGCGCGATACAACCCATCGTCCCCTACGAACGCATCGAGATGCACATCGACTATCCGCTCGCCGACAACGATGTCGACACAGCGGCTGCGAGCGCAGTCTGATAACCAGCGGATAGGCCCAGCAGTCGTTCTGAAATGAGTACTCTTAGCCTTGATCAATTTTGACAGTTGACGTCGATCAACGTGAATTCGCCTTTGAACGCGATTTGATCGTCAAATCCCTGTGCTTCGACAGCAGTGACAACACCTCGTCCGGCATCGAGATCTGTCGTCACGAGGAAGACGAAGCCCATCGGAGTGTCGAATAGGATGCGACCCACAGGTACTGTATCCGCTTTCTCGATCCGATTTTCGGAACGGATGCAGTGTTTGTGTGTTTTGTAATCGAGCGACGAGTAGTGTCGCTTCAGACCGTGAGTCTCGAGAGTACCATCATACCGAAGTTATCATTGGAGGCGCCAACAGAAGCACGGGGGCTTGCGCTACCGAGACGGTTTCGGATCTCAAGTCCCCAGATACAATACCCGACCCTCCCCAAATATCAAATACCGTCTTTTAATATCTTGGAGCGGCAGTCGGGGTGGACTGGTTCACCACAGTAACGAGATTCGCGGCCATCGATCGGCTGTTGACACACATTGCAAATCGTAGCTGTAGTGAATTGGGTACTCATCTGACTGAGCCAAGGTTCACAGAAACACTATAAGAATTTATTGTATTAGTAATTACTAATATCTGCTGTTACAGACTTTCAAACAATAGTCACCTTCGTAATCGGCCTAATTTCGCACAGTTTGTTCGGTATCTCGAGACTCGTTTGAAACCAACTCGAGTCACTCCGTTCTGTTTTCGACTAGGATAGACACGCCTCGAAATAGGAAGCGACGACGAGTAGAAGCACTCTACGACGATATCAACTGACCGATCAAATCACCGCGAGTGGGACTGTGAGGGGTGCGGCGCTCAAAGTGCGAAACGACGTAAGCACCGCAACGAAACGAGGAGCGCCGCGGGACTTTCTGGATAGTTGCGGTCAAATCGAATAATACGATCAGTACCAGAGAAACCTACTCGTCGATCTCGAGTTCACTCACATCAAGTTCACCCTCGAGATACGTCTTCCCAGTTTCTGTGAGCTGATAGAGTCCAGTTTCGACTGCGGTCAACAACCCAGCCTCAGAAAGTACTCTACAACGCTTGCTCACGTACTGGCGATCGTACTCGATGTTTGCTGCGAGAACCCGTGGGGAGACCAAGATCGCATGCTCGTCGAAGAAAAGCATGATCTCGTAATCAACAGGTGCCATCCAGGGAACCCGCTCTACCATCTATTCACAATATCCCGCTAGCAGAACGGAAAAATCAGTACTATCTACAGGAGGGTAGACTATTTTCATTGGTAGAATTAGACCACGTTCGTAGTCAAGACTTATGTCAAAGGAGTTCATTGTCACATCTACGGAAGTTAAACGTGACTCTCTCGATTGCAGAGTTGCAGAATAGCGGACCGGTGTTAGCGGCACCAGTCCGCGAGCAGCTCCCGTACACGCACTACGGAAGCCATGTCAGATGACGATTCGCGGGGTTATGAAAGCCCCGACCGACCACACGCATCGACCAACGACGATCAATCCCACGCCACCGAAGCCCGCGTCCGCCTCGAGATCATCGACCAACAGGCACAGGCCCTGCTCGAGAACATACCTAAAGACAGTGACGCCATCCGCCATTGCCGCGAGATTCGGGCGGAAGTCGACCGGGTCCGACTCTATTTCCTGGGCCCGGAAGCGGTGCTCGAGGGACTCCCGCTCGAAGAAGACACGACTGAGTCCGATGGCAGTGACTCGAACGTCCCCTTCCACATCGACTTAGACGAAGACGTTCCGATGGTCGCCCACGAAGGCAAACGGGTCACGACGTGCCTTGGCCCGGATCCAGACGCCTACGAACGCGAGCACGGTGATCGCGATGCGTAGTCCGATGGCCCGCTTGCAGGATGGGTCGTTTCTCGAATCCACCCACCAATACCCGCCACTCGAGAACCGCCCATCCAACCCCTCCCGTCCGAACCCGTCCGATTCCAGCCGAGATACATCCGCGAGGGGGGTCCGATGACCGGCGGGTTCGACGTCCGGTGGACGCCCGAGTGTGGCTCCCCGCGCGCACTCCTTTTCGAACCGGACGAAACGGACTGGATCCGCACGGAGTTCGAGTGGACGGGCGAGGAGTGGCGCGAACTCGGGTGCGAGCGCGTGACCGAGATCGCGTGCTTCGGGAGCGACGGCGAGTACGTCGCGCCGACTCCTCGAGTGCGGGCCGCGAGCAATGGAGGTGCAGCCGATGGCGAGACCGAGACTGGTGCTCGCGACGAGAGTGCCCCTCGAGACACCGATAGCGAGAGAGGGAAAACCGGGCGCGAATCCCCCGACGAGAGTGATCACCGACACAGACACCGACAGGACCCCACACCCCGCGGAGGTGACGGCGATGTCTAACGCCGCGGACCGAACGCACGACCTCGAGTCCCTCGCCAGAGAACTCGCGGCCATCCGCGACCGAAACGAACGTTTGGCCGTCCGCGTCGAGGACCTCGAGGACGACTTGCACCGAGCCACCGACCGGGTCGACACGCTCGAGGACGAGACCGACGTGCTCCGAGACGAAACCGAGACGCTCCGGTCCGAAAACGATCACCTCCGAGACCGGCTCGAGGACCTCGAGACCGAGACCACCAGTACGAGCGCGGCGGTCGAGGCCGCCCACAGACGCTCGGGTGCGAACAAACAGCGACTCGAGGAACTCCAATCGAGAGAACTCGAGAAGGGGGCGCACCTGCTCGAGACCAACGTCGACCGCCACGAGATCGACGTCGACGGCGGCCGACTCGAGAAGATCCGTACGGGCGACGAGTGCTACTATCGCCTGCCCGACGCCGACGATCCACTCGATCGATCCGACGCGACCCTCGCCCACGCCGACCTCCTCCCGATCCAGCAACTCGCGCGGATGGACGAGGACATGCTCCGCTCGACGACCAATGCGTTACCCTCGAGACTCGCCGCGAAACTCTGGAAGGCGAGAACCGATCCGTCCGTGGGGGACAACCCGTGGCAGTCGGGCTGCAAGAACGTCCGCGAGTACGTCAAAGCGAGCGATCTGAAACACTGGATCCGCAGACGGGAACCCGGGACCAGCGACGCCTACGCGAAGAAACTCGTCTCGAGGACGATCGACGCCCTGCTGGATCTCTCCAAGAACCGCCTCGCCGTCCGAAGAAAGCGAGAGCGAAAGAACGGCCTCGAGTACACCGAACGCCGCGTCCTCCTCACCGCGGACGCGGAGATCCCCGGCGAGACAAGGGGAGCAGCGGACGCTGACGCGGACGACTCGAGCGGAGATCACGCCGGGACGGAGCTCGCTGGGACGGAGACTCTCGAGGCAGAGACCCCTGGCACGGAAACCGCCGACACACCACTGCCGAAGACACCTGACGTCCACGGAGAGGACTGACCACGGGCCACGAATCCACCCTCGAGAGAGCCCAACCTCTCACAGGACCACCACAGTTCCCACGCCACCGCCGGTTCACACGGGTTCGGTACCGGTGGGTCCGTCCCTCGAGCGGTCCTCGACGGTAGTACTGAGAGACTCCGACGACCGATGTGTCCGAAGACGACGGTTGTCCACGGGAGCAAGAGTCTGTGAACAACGACTGCTGACGTACCTATCTCGAATGAACGACTGTGAGCGCAGTCTGCGTAAGTGTTATTGCTACACAAATGCAACACAGATCTATGTCCGAGGCAGACACACCACCCGATAAAACGACCGTCAATATCCGGATTACGGAGACGTTTCTCGCGGATGTCGATGGGACGTGGGAAGAACTCGGGTATAATAGTCGGAGTGAGTTCATCAGGGATGTCCTCCGCGATGCCGTGAAACATCCCGAGTTCAACCGAGCAGATCTCAAAGCGATGCTCGCCGGTGAAGTCGATATTCAAAACGGGCGAACGTACACCAGCGACGAAGTGAAATCCGAGTACGGACTCGGAAGCGAGCAATCGGACCGTCGGAACGATGAGTGAAGACTGGGACTGGGAATTCACGGACAGCGCCAACCGTCGATTCGACGCACTCGACGAATACGCTCGAGAACGTATCAGTTCGAAACTCGACGACATCGTCACTGATCAGTGGCGCGAGCCAGGTGACTATCTCGAACCGCTCGCTGGTGTACCCCATCAAAAACTTCGCATTGGACCGTTTCGCCTCGGCTGTCGCGCCGATCACGAACAGATGGTACTTCGGGTCCTGACCATCAAGAAACGTGGTGGCGACGCGTACCGAAGCGATGACGATTGACGCTATTCACTACTGTTCGTTGACATTCTCCCGCCCTGAAGGGCGGGAGGATGTCAATTGCCTGTATCCGTGACTCGTCCCTTGCTGTCCCCCGCTAGTCGGCAAACTCCCTCTCGGTTGAGCGACGTGTTTCGTCTCCCACACTCGAGTCGTCATCCTGTATTCCATCGTCGAACAGTTGCTCGAGTTCCGCCTCGAATTCGGCGTCTGTGAGGGTGCCCTCGAGAGACTGTTCGCGTTGCTCGACAGCAGAGGTGTCGTCAGGCACGGATTCGGTGTGTTCGTTCCGCTCTGACTCTGCTGTCGACCAGCCGGCAGCCAGCTCGTAGACGATGTACACGGCGAGTACGGCAAATCCGACGAGCACGGCGTACGAAAGCCACCGACTCACGAGTCGAAACACCTGGCCAGCGAGCAGAAGTGCGAGGAACGAACCGCCGACGAGGAGCGCGAGTTTGACCGCGACCGGGTTGGGACCTGAGGAGGTGCTCATAGGAACCGGTTGGATATCGTACCTAAAAAACCCCTGCTACAAAACAGACGACCTTCGGTTGCACGATCTGTGGTTACAGAGTTAATCGAGACCGTCGAATCTCACATGGCAGATAATCGAATGACTGGTGTCCAGTCGTCTCGGTTACATTCCAAGACGTGGTGCGTGCTGGGACGTCGTCAGGCGCGGGAAATGGCACGGAGAGAGCAGAGATTCGGATCACTCGTGTTCGTCTTGTGTCGTAGACTCGAGTTGTAATCGCTCGAAGTACGCGTATCGCCATTGATAGTACCCCACAACTAGCAGGAGACACACGAGAAGCGCGGCCGTGAGTACGATCCCGAACAGAGTCACGACCACCGGTTCTGTGAGAGCGGCAACCGGATCGGTAGCGACGTGGTCAAGGGCCTGTTGTTCAGCCGAGGAGATCCCCGACACGACGATGTGATACCCGACTGCGGCGGTTGCAAGAATGAGGAGAGACGTCGCCATACCAACGAAGATCCGAAGGCGCTGCCCGTTCGGTTCGTTACGCATTAAGAGCTACTTCGAACGTACCCATCACGTACTTTCGCATATACTCGCACCGGGAGACCGTCGTTCGAGGTCGGAGACGGAGGCTTCCAATGTCATGTTCGTATTCGAGTTCCCACACCAGTTGTGAACCCACTCACTGCGACTGTGCCGCTATCTCGTGACCTTTGGGTTGACATCCTCCCGCGCCTGAAGACGCGGGAATCCCGACCGCGGTTGGGATATTACGGTCTACGACAATACCTGTTCTCGCGGTGCAAAGCAGCCGCTCTCGGAATCGAACAGGAACGTCGATGGCTGTGCCAACCAGCCGTTACTCCTATCTCACCCAGCACAGGCGAGACTTGGAGATACTTTCTGTCGAATGTTCTCAGCCTCGGTCACATCACCATTCGCAACCACTCCACACTCATCACACATGTACAACCCGCGCTCTACGCGATTCGCCTTCCGCTCGCGCCCGCAGTACGTGCATGATTTTGACGTCTCTCGTTCCGATACACGTTCCACAGAGATGCCCTCGGCCTCAGCCTTGTACTCCAGTACGTTCCTGAATCGGTCGAACGCCCACGAGTGCAGGTCGAGGTTCCCGTGTTTGCCCCAATCCTTCACCTCACCATCCTCATCTTCGCGGATTCCACCACGGTCTCCGATGGCGATGGTGCCAACGCTGTCTTCGATACAGCGGTCAACGATGTGCGTGGACAGGACGTGGAAGTAGTGGGTTCGACGATTGGACTTCTTCGCGTTCAACCGAGTGGCCTGCTCCGAGGACGAGTCGTCACAGCGAGCGAGACGCTTGCTGAAGTAGTAGTCGTCCTGCTTCAAGCAGTTCAACGGATACAACTCGGCGTATCCATCCTCATAAGTGCAAGAGTTGCACCGCTTAACTGGTCGATAAGGAAGTGTCGGCGGGTAGATCCCGTATTTGGAGTTGGGGATATGCCAGAGAGAAATAGCAGACAAGAATATTGTCCACACTGTGATGAAGACCGAGAGATTCGAACAACAGTCCCGTGGCAGGCGGATTTCTGTCGGCAGTGTGGCGAAGAAGTCCACTTCGAGTTCGTCACGGGGGACGACTGACGGAGAGAGACACTAGGTAGATCAGTTCTACCTTGGTCAACCGAATCAGCGCGAACATAGTCACGACCTCGAGGAGTAGCCGCGCCACTGTACGATCACGTTCTCAAAGCTGACCTCCCCTCTCGGCCCATATGATGTCCATTGGGCATTACTAATTAATGCCGATTACATTATTATCAATAGAATTTAGAGTTCAAACGGCGGGAGTGTTGGCTACCGACCCACCATCCGTAGACAACGTGATCATCACTCCTCCCGCCCGCTATATTCCATTACTGAGAAGGAGGGGCTCCCTCTCTCAGTGTGCAGGAGGCTTTCTCTAGCGTTGGTTCTCCCACGACGTCGAAGACTTTGAGCCCAGGATAAGTCATGGTTGCCAGGAGATGTGTTTGAAAGCAATCGAAAGTTCCTGTACACAGTGTCAGTGCGTGAGCGCGATTTTCGCAAAAATCTCGGCAGCGTCCCAAATCTACTTTGGCGCGCGCCATGACACGAACGCATGGATCGCTACGAGACGCGCATCAATGACGGCACGGTTTATCTCGAGACCGACGACGACGAGCTCGAGATCGGCGACCTCGAGACGATCATCGAGGTCATCGGCGGCGAGACCTACACGGTATCGTACGATGAGCGCCAGCGCACCCAGTCGTGGCTCGAGACGGACGACGACGGGGCGATGACGGTCGATGTCCGAGAGACCATCGAGGAACTCCCACACCAACGGGAGGTCGTCGCGAAACTGCAAGCCGCCGATCACTCGCAGGCGAAGTACGGGCTCCCGGAACGGACCGTCGAGTTTGCGAACGAAATCGTCGCCATCCTCGACCAACAGGGCGCCTCACAGGCCGACTGACGATCGATTGCCGTTCTCTTTCGTGCACCCGATTTAGCATCGGCTACGGGCTCGTGACACACCCGTGGACCGGCTAGCAAGCGCGGAGCTGCAGCCACAGTCGTCTTCCGCTCGGCCGGTCCATTCGGTCATGTGGGAACGGTATCGCCGCTCGAGACTGGTCAACAATCCCGACCTCAAGGGTGGGTGTCTGTTTCGACCACCGATGAAATCCGTGCCACCTACGATGACGGTGAATCCGATTCGATGCTGAATACGCTCAAAACCGACCGGGTTCAGGAACAGGTGGCCCCGCATATATCTGCCCCAGTAACGTAGTACCGAATCGCGACGATATCAAGATCCCACTGACCCCGCTAAGGATAGTATGACCGAACCGAACACAGGCCGAGACGAACGAGAGCGTACTGGAGACCGCCAGCGAGAGCATCACCGTGAACAAGAGCGAGACCATGTTGACGAGGCCGATCCACCACGTGAGGCGGTGGATGTCGCCCAACGCGAGGCGGACGACGATTCGGACGCACCTCGTGAGTGCCACCGTCGCAACTGCACCGAGCGCGCGTCGTTTGTCGTCCTCGAACGATACCAAGAAGAAACAGGGCACGGGGCAGTTGAAGCAGAGGTTGCCCTGTGTCGAGAGCACACCGCCGAAGAAAGTCCGACGAACCTCGATGGCGCCTATATGGACTACGTGTTTCGCGTCGAGCCGCTCCCGGAGACCGTCCCGGCCTCACCATAACAGATGGCATACTTCAGGCGAGCACCTGATGCCAGTATTCGTCGAGACGCTCGCCTCTGTGGCGAGTCGATTCGCGGTGGCGAGGCCGTGAGCGCTAGAACTGGATCGAAAGCAACGAACGGTGGCCCTGCACGTCCAACGGGCACCGAGGGAGCGGCCGTCAAACCTCGCGCCTGAAGGCGCAGGTTTCCGCCTTGCAGTCATTATGAGAGCACCATCGCCTCGAGGTCTGCAACTGTTGTGTGACAAAGCGCAGCACAGTTGCTTCTGCGTCGGGTACCACGGAGAGCGCGACCGACTGACCGACAGCGCTGCGCGTCGTGATCACGGATCCTGGGGTCCTGTGACACCGTCGCGACGGCACCCACCGACGGCGGAGGCCGTGTTCATGTCACCTCCACACAGCGGGGTGAATCTCCCGTTACAATAGACTATGATCTGTAGGTGAACGAAAACTATGGAGGATACTTGCCCTCCTCTATCAGAGGTGTCACGAGAGATGCAAGAATTTGATACCAGTCGACGAACAGCGCTCAAAGTACTCGCCTTGCTCGGTGTCGGGGCCACCGGTGGGGCCGGCGCGACAGTGGGCGACGACAATCACGATGGCGACGACGCAGAGGACGACCAGCATGACGACGGAGAGCCAGACCCCGCCGAGCTCTTCGTCGCCTTTCTCGAGCCCCAGGACGGCGTCGAATCGAACGCGCGCGGCGCCGCGGCCGTACAGGCACGCCAGGGTGCCCTGAAGTTCGCTGTCGGCGTCTCGAACCTCGAGAACACGATGATGGGCCACATTCACGAGAACGAGGCGCTCGGCCCGGTCGCCGTCTGGCTGTACGACTTCGCGACGCAGGCTGAACGGCTCGAGGAGGGGCAGTTCACTGGTCTCTTGGATGTCGGGACGATTACCGACGAGGTCATCGCAGAGGGACGCGCCCCCGACGCCGAATCGGAGACCGTCGACGACCTGCTCGGCAAGATCGACGCCGGGGACGCATACGTGAATATCCATACCGAAGCGCATCCGGGCGGCGAAATCGCCGGGCAGCTCGTCCCGTTCGATCCGTCGATGATGCTACCCCCCGTGGATGGTGGCAATGTGACGCCACCGAATGAGTCCAAGGACGAATCCGACGACGACTACTGACGGGCTCACGACCAGCCATCTGTGAGCCTAGCATAGTCCCGGCCGACGGCCAGCCCGCGGGTCACACGAGTGCACCGAGTGCTGGAACGTTCGATGCGGGGCCGTGTGGCCCGATCGTTACCCGATTTCGGTTCCTGACCCACGACACCGTGAGTGGGACAACCCAGACGACCTGACTCAACCATAGTCGGCAGCGACCTCGTCGGGGCCGGCGAGCGGATCCAACGCGCCCTCTCGGCAAAGACGCTCGCCGTAGGCGCCGTCTCGAGGGATTGATCATCGCCAGCAGTCGAACCGTCCTCAAGTATCACATATGCGTCGTCTGATGAGACTTCCCCTACCGACACTAGACTGTCTTCTTGGCTGTTTGTCACCAGTAGTAATTCGTGAAACTATCCCAACACTTTATTATAAATACTTGTGAGAGTTCAGATGGCGGGGTTGTCTACCGACCCACAAGACCACGTGATCATCACATCACCCCCGCCTACCAAATTCCATAATCGGAGGAGGAGGGAACTTCCCTTCTTCGTGTCCTCGGAAACCGAGAGTGGCGATACTGTGGTTGTTCTTGCAGAACTTCGAGGACCAGTGTGTAGGTGATTGTCCGATAATTGGCATCGCGATCTTGAATTGAGGTGACCCTGTCTTGGGTGACCTCCTCCTCGCCGTAAACAGAGAGGGACAGACGGTCCCTCAGGCAGTCGGGCGTTGCCCGACGACGACGAGGCTTCCCACGGCATCGCACCGCTGGGTTGGGATAGTTGCTGATTTACGACCTGTCGGCATGACAGGCCGATGGCGTTCACGAGAACAGAGTTCTCGTGCACCCCATCAGAAATCGAAGATTTCTGAGGACGGGGCCACACCGCCGTTACTCCTATCCCGGTTGGGGACTCGGAGTTATCTTGTGACCGAGACACCACAGCGGTTCGGGAGGATGTCTCGAACGTTCTGGCTCTCGGAGTCCCGATATTGTGCATTTGAGTGGGCGGTGTAACCGCCTCGGTATACGTTATGCTACGGGGTAAACTCACTTAAATATCTGTATTGCTGCTGAACATTAATTGTGGCGGTCCTGTCGGATTCACGCCCGTCGTAAACGACGGGATTCTCTCCTCGCAGAAAGATAGATGAGGCGAGAAAACCCACGACTGAAGTCGTGGGGAATGTCACTCGAGATTATTTCCGCATACTTTACAAATATCAGCCTGCCATTCCACTGTTTGTATCACCTCCTGAGTTCCATTACAGTTCTGGCAAAAGGACCGAAACAGTTGTGGACTGCTTTCCTTTTTTCTATCAACACCACCGTCCGTTCGCTTCTCGACTACTTCTTTCCCACATGTTTGACAGTGATCTGGTTGCCATTTTATTGTTTTTACTACCCTTTGTTCTTTCTTACAAGAGCAGAAGCTCTGTCGGCTTTGTTTTCTTCCCCCCATATCTCCCGGTTAGAAATATTTAGTCCATACTCATAATACTTTCCTAGAATATAATTTGGGAACAATTATAATATCTACTATTCATAAATCCCAAAGATGATCGGTGTGAAGACTACGGCTATTGAGTTCACGGGTCATTTTATCGCGTCTAACCCGCCGTCTAGCCCGTGTGGCCACTTGGACACGTCGCGGTCGCCTATTGGTGCGACAGTCTCTCGACTCGAGTCCGCTTCGAAGGTAGAGACACGCTCGAGAGGAACCAGAAGGACGATGATTGGTTATCTAGTTGGACAGACGCAAAACCTCGCCCTTTAGGGCGGGGATACGCGCCGTAAGTTTGATTGAGCTTCCTTTCGTTGGTCTGTTTGTGCGCGGAAAACTGGCGGTTGACTCGGTGTTCGCCACGGTTCGTAGCCGAAACCAAAGGTAAGCCGGCCGCGCTAGCCGACGCAAAATAATCAGGTAACTCGCTACCCCTCGCGGGGAACGAGTAACGGTAGCGTGGCACTGCCAGTGGCTCGTCGGACCACGAACCTTAGATTCCCAACCTTCAGGAGTGACCTGCCCGGCCAACACCGGGTGGGAAGCCCCGTCCTTTAGGGCGGGGAGGATGTCACCTCCCGATTCAGCGACTCGCCCGAATAAACGAGAACATCCTTGAGCCCACCAGAGATGTCCGTTGCGACGGTGTCAACAACCCGACCTCAAGGGTCGGGGCGTCCGCCTCGATAGTCTGTGAGACGGCTCGAGTCACTCTGCCGACAGTGGCGCGACGAACGGGTGGGCGAGCGTGAGCCCTACTCGTCGGCGAGTGCGTCGTAGATATCACGATGTTCGTCCCGTTTGTGTTTCGCCAAGCGACGAAGAATCGACTCACGAGCCTCCGCTATGAGTTCGTCCGGTGGCTCTTCGCCGTGTTCCTCCACGTACTGCTCTCGAGCGCGTTCGAGCATCGTGTCGAGCAGGTTCCCGCGACTGCCGTCGGAGGAATGAGAGTCGTTTTCAGCCGCCATTTGTGGATTGGTCTTTGTCGTGGTCAGTGTTAACGGTTCCGTCAGAACCCGTGGTAAGTCCCCACTTCCGTCTCGAGAACCCCTGTTTGGAGTCTGGAAGGTATTCGTTGAGGTCGATATCGAGTGATTCCGCAAGCGCGACCGTCGCGACCACGACGAGGAGGGCTAGCGGATCGGTATCGTCGTCGGTCTTGAGCGCTGTGGTTTGAGTAGCGTTAACCCTGATGGTGATGAGTTCGAGTGCCTGAAGCGGAGCAAAGAACTCTACGCGGATCATACTGCGGCGCGGAATGTGCCGTCTCGTCCAGAACTGGCTCACGTCTGGGTCTGGACGGACCACCGGTCAACTGGCCCTGAAGTCAGAAACGGTGAACGCGAACGGCGATTTCAACGCCTCCGCATAGTTGCGGCACAGCGGGTGTTCACTGACAAGCCTTGGAATAATACGAAAATTGATGATTTCTGCGATGGCGTCTCGAACCACTTGACCCGAGGCGGTTGACCGGGAGACGTGGAGGACGACATCGCGTACCGCGGTCGTCGTCACCGACTATGTGATCGCCGGCGCCGAACCCATACCCGTCACGTCGGTGCGCTCGAGAAAACGGGTCACTCAGAGGTCAAGCCGCTACGAAGTTGGTGGGTTCCGTCGTCGTTTCTAAAGACTTCACCAGTCGTTTCGCCACATTGGAACGAATGCGTCGAGGCATTCTCGAGAGTCAAAACGGCAGGAGGGACTGGAGACGGTCGGCGAGAGTCGTCTCATTCGCACGGAGCCAGCGCATCTCGTATGTTTGCCCCTTCCCGGCGCTGATGAAGGGCACGGTCGTTGCCGGTTCATCGTGAAAGGCTTCAACCGCGTACACGAGGTTCGTACGTGCCGCTTTCTCGAAATCCCCGATGCCGCGACAGTCCGTTTCGGGGTCGGTAGCGACCCACAACGGTTCCTCCGACCTCCCGGGAAGGAGGTCAACCGGTTCACGGGTCACGTCAGCCCGTTCAAAGACGGTTTCCGGATCCATGTACATAGATAGCACGGGTAGACAATAGTCTGTTCTCCCTGATGTCCACGAATCGAGTGACTCAACTGGATCGCCCGTCCCGTCTCACTTGTCTGGAAACAGCTGTCTGGCCAGATACGCCGACACCACCCAGTTCGGCTCGTCAACGACCTCGTTGATCTTGAGATCGGCAGCGACTGAACAAAGGACGTAGGCCTCCTCGCGGGTGAGGTCGTAGTGTTCGTGAAGGTGGTCGATCATCCCCAGCATAGCGATTTTCGTCGCCTCCATGAGGTCGTTGTCGATCCCCGTCGTCGCGTACATCGGTTCGTCCTGGCCCGACGGCGTGAACGGGCCCGTCGTCTCGAATTGGGGGTATTCGATATCGAGGTCCGTGCGCACATCGAACCGAACCGTGATCGTCGTCGGCGTCTCGATGGCGCTGACGCACACCTCGCCGTCGCCTTGGGCGGCGTGACCATCGCCGATACTGAAGAGTGCATCCTCGACTGCGATAGGAAGGTAGACGGTGGATCCTGCCGTCAAGTGCTTGATGTCCATGTTCCCGCCGACGCGTCGGGGTGGCCCCGTAGAGTGGACACCCTTCTGCGTGGGTGCAACTCCCACCACACCGGGGAAGGGAGCAAGTGGTACCTCGATCCCCGCCTCGAAATATCCAACGTCGTCGTCGAGGTCCCAGTGGTACAGGAACGGATCGGGAAATTCTTCGGGAAGTAACCCCGCACCGCGCTTACCCGACCGAATCAATGTGTATCCCCAGTCGTGATGCTCGATGTCGAGGATCTCGATTTGGAGCACGTCTCCCGGCTCGGCACCTTCGATGGCGACTGGACCAGTGAGGTGGTGGCCGACGAACTCGATTTCGGGAAGTTCCTCAGCGTCGGTCTCGGGGGTGATTCGGGGACCGCTATCGTTGAGACACTCGAAGCGAACGACGTCACCTGGTTCGACGTGAAGCGCTGGGGACAACCTCTTGTCCCACGATGTATGAAGTGCCTCCTCGTGACTGAGCGCGTGATCAATATTCATGAACAGGTAGGGAATTCTCAGCAGTTATCTTACGCTTTTTGTCGATAGGGATGTCCTTGTGGTGCTCATCGTGAAAATCTCTCTCCGTCATCTGCAAGTACGTCGTCAACTGCCTCGGGGTCAAGCCCCGAGGCTTGTCAGCCGGTAGGTCCGTTCCTCGAGCGGTCGTCAGCGGTCTCTCGTATCGACCGTTCCACCGACTGTATCCGAAGACGACGGCTGTCCACGGAAGAACTGAGAGGGACGGACCTGAGTGAGCTGTCCACGGCTGAAGTCGTGGCGATTCTGATTGAACAGGTGAACCCAAGATGTCCGTTGCGACGCCGTGGTACAGTTCGAGTCAGCGGTTGCTATCACCAATGTTAATCACGCAACAAGTATATCCGTATATCATCTGGACGGGGGTACGGGAGAGGAGGAACCGAATCCGAAACCGCACCACAGTGCGTCCATGTTACCTCTCCCATTCGTTTACTGACGATGATGGCGAACCGAGGTCTACATCGTCACCGGTCTCTTCAGGAAACTCTTCGGCCCGACAAACACGCACGCCAGTACGAGTAGTTGAACGTTGCTATACAAAAGAAAAGAAAGAGACGCCTCACTGTTTATGAGTCACGGGCGAATAGTACGATGTACGAGGCCCTGTGAGTCATGGTTGACGTCGAAGAAAACATCGAACTCCTCCGGAAGTCAGGTCGTTTCAGTTCCGAAGAAGAGTTTCTCGAGGAAGCGGTTCGGGCATTACTCGAAAAACGGCCCGAACTTCGCATCGAACTGGCCGTCGAACAGTACAAAACGGGCTCCGTGAGTCTCAACCGTGCCGCAGAGATCGCAGGCTACAGTCCAGAAGAGTTCAAGTCAATACTCAGTGATCGGAACATTAGTCGGGATATCGGATTTCTCGAGGACGAGCAACGCGACGAGTATCTGGACGGGTTGTAGTTCGAATGGTTGTCGTCGATAACAACGTGTTGAGTTCGCTGGCGAAGATCGATCGACTGGATCTGTTACGACGGATCTTCGATGATGTTGCAACAGTTCCATCAGTATTCGATGAGCTACACAGAGACGAGGTTGCCGGGTACGAGTTCGTCGACCGAATCGACGACATCAAGGGATATCGGGATGGATGGCTCCGCGTTCGGTCGGTCTCCGAGGCAGATCTCGAACTCGCGGACGAAATCGTCGATTCGTCGCTCTCGTTCACTGATGCGGAGTGTATCGCGATCGCTCAGCGTCGCGATGAACGACTGCTTACGGACGACAGTCATGCGGGTGAAATGGCGTCACAACGCGGTGTCGAAGTCTGGGATCTCAAACTCTGTCTCGAGGCAGCAATCGTCACCGAATGTATCTGCTCTCGGTCCGAATTGGACTCGGTCATCGAAGCATTGCGAGAGAAAGACGGCTATCGGTTCTCCACGACTGATCGGCAGGATCTTCACGATCGGCTCGAATCAACAACTCGCGACTAGCGTCTCTCCACAGCCTGAATCCGAAGCCGATGGTCAAACCGACCTCTGGGGTGACGCCGACAGAACTGACGATCGAACGACCAGAAACCAGCACTGGTGGTCGGATTCGAAGGCAGATCAATCCTGCTCTCGAGGATCGTCGACCAGTTCGAACAGGCGAGTCCCTTCGTGGATACACTCGACGTGGCCAGCCGCTTCGAGGACCTCGAGTCGATTGTAAATTGTATTTCTCGAGTAACTAGTCCAGTCGACGAGTGCCCCCTTCGTTGCTCGGCCATGAAGTAGCATATCGAGGATTTCTTCGTCAGCTGGCCGTAGATCGTCGGGTTCCATCGGTTTGCTGTGTTGTGCAGCCGCCATGTGCATATATCCCAACTGTACGCACTTAGACTTGGCTTTTAGAACATCATAATTGCATGTGCATATTGCACAAGAGTTAAGAGTGTTCTACGGTAATTGATGAACAGCACGGGATGCCTTCAGAGAATCTGAGGCCGGTGTTTCAGGCACCGACCCTGTGCTGGAGCAACCAGCAATGGTGACTACGACACACGCACACGAAACGATTTCGGACGAATCATCCAGCGAGAAGACCATCCTCGAGCGACCGAGATCCGCCTACGGATACCTCGGACGGGACGGCGACGGCTACCATCACCATCTCGACAGGGCAACGAACACAGTATACGTAACCGAGAGCGAGTACGAGCGGTTTCTCCTGGAGAACGCACTCACGTACTGGGTCCGTGTCTACAACGAGACGGACACCATCGTCGACCTCGAGTCCTCTGCAGATCTCGAGGCGTGGATCGATAACGTCGACTCAGACGTCGGTTGGGCAGCACAACCGGCTGATCTTCGAGTCCTCCTTACGCCGCGAGGTGACTCCACATGAATCCCGACGAGACCATAGTCACGCTCGAACTGGAACTCGAGCGGCCTGTAACGCCGGGTGATCTCGAGCGGGCGTACTGTGCACTCCTCGAGGAGGTGGACCGATGACTGACGAGGGTTTTGACGTCCGGTGGACGCCCGAGTATGGCTCTCCGCGAGCGGTCCTCTTCGAACCTCACGACGAGGACTGGAGACGCACGGAGTTCGAATGGACCGGTGACGGCTGGCGAGAAATTGGATGTGAGCGCGTGACCGGAGTCGCCTGTTTCGGGAGCGACAGTGAGTACAGCGCACCCGATGGTCTGCGACCGCATCCCGCGAGAGATGACGGTGAGGACGATGCGTGACGCACCCGCTCGAACGCGTGACGTTAGCCTCGAGTCACTCGCTGAAGAACTCGAGACTCTTTATGAACAGAACGAGCGCCTCGTTGATCGGATCGACACGCTCGAGGACGAGATCGACACGCTTCGAACTGAAAACCACCAACTTCAGAACCGTGTCGACGAACTCGAGTCTGAAATCACTCAGAACAGCGCAGCCGTTGATGCCGCTCACAAGCGGTCGGGTGCAAACAAGGAGCGACTCGAGGAACTTCAGGCCAGAGAACTCGAGAAAGGTGCTCATCTCCTCGAGACCAACGTCGACTCCCACGAGATCGACGTCGACGGCGACCACCTCGAGAAGATACAGAAAGATGACGACCGATTGTACTACCGTCTTCCAGACTCCGATGATCCACTGCAACGCGGGTCCGTCTCGCTCGCGCACGGGGACCTCCTCCCGATCCAGCAACTCGCCAGAATGGACGACGAGATGCTTCGCTCGACCACGAACGCCCTTCCCTCGAGACTCGCGGCCAAACTCTGGAAGGCTCGCACAGATCCTACTACGGGAGACGACCCGTGGCAGTCGGGCTGCAAGAACGTCCGCGAATACGTCAAGGCCTCAGACCTGAAACACTGGATCCGCCGACAAGAACACGGTATCAACGACACGTACGCGAAGAAGCTCGTCTCAAGGACGATCGACGCGCTCCTCGACCTGACCAAGAATCGGCTGGCCATCCGTAGAAAACGCGAACGGAAGAACGGCCTCGAGTACACCGAACGCCGCATCCTCCTCACAGCAGATACGGAGGTCCCCCGGAGAAACAGGATCCTCCGACACACCGCCACCGGAGACAGCTGACGTCCACGGAGAGGACTGACCACGGAGCCAACTCGTTCCTCGAGAGAGGCGACACTTTCATTCCAACACCACTTCACACCTCACCATCGACCGTTCACACGGGTCTGGTACCTGCAGGTCAGACTCTCGAGCGGTCGTCGACGGTTGAGAACGGGATCCACCTCGAGTGGAACGTTCAAAGACGACTGCTGTCCAGGGAGATCACACGCGAGAGTTGTATCCTCGAACAGTTTGGTTTCGCGATCGGAGGTCTGCATCTGCAAACCGCTGTTTGCGAATGGAGAATCGCATCGGCCTGTCGAGGGCAGGAACGCGCTGTCGAACGGGTTCAGGCCCGATCCCTTGTGCGGTCCGGTACTGCCGTCGCGGTCACACCTCACCACTGGCGTTCTCGTCACCAGCGTCCGCGTCACTGTCGACAGGTGTTTCTTCCGGCTCTTCGGGTTGCTCTCCTGATTCGTCAGGTGACTCTTCCGGGTTCTCGGCCTCGGCGGGCTCTTCCGGGTCCTCGGGATCGTCGGTGGACGGATCTTCGGGTTCGTCTGCAGGTTCGGTAGGTGTATCTTCTGGTTCCTCGGGATCGTCTACTGGATCTTCCGGCTCCTCGGGGTTGGTGGGCGTCTCTTCTGGTTCCTCAGGTTCATCGTCAGCGGGTGGCGCTTCGGGTTCGTCTGTGGGTGGTTCTTCCGGTCCCTCAGGGCCGTCGTCAGTGGGTGGTTCTTCCGGCACTTCAGGGTCGTCGTCAGTGGGTGGATCTTCCGGCGTCTCGGGACTGTCATCGGTGGCTGATTCTTCCCCCTCATCAGGCTCTTCCACCTCGTCGGACCCTTCAGATGATTCCGCGGCGATCGGCTGCTCGAGAACGACCACGCCGTCAGCATCGAGCACGATGACGATGTCACTTTCTTCCCGCCAGATCTGGAAGTCCCCGTCGTACCCCCAGTAGAGCGTGTCAGCCGTGGAATCACCCGTGCCAGTATAGATGGTCACGTCCGCACCTGGGTCCAACGTGAACCCGTTCGGGAACTGAAACGGAGACGCGTTGGTGCCCACTCGGCCACCATCTTTACGGTCTCGGATAGTCCAGCCAGTCATCTCGAGAGTGCTCTCGCCAGTGTTACGGAGCGTAATATACTCCTCACTGGCTAACTCTCCCTGAATAGCGAAATCGACGACTGTGAGGGATACGGGAGTATCGTCATCAGCCGCTGGGTCGTCTTCCGTATCGTCAGATGCATCCTCTTCAGTGGATGAATCGCTCGCTTCATCAGTCGATTGATCCGCGTCGGATGACGGGTCGGGCTCTGCGACCGGGTCTGGTGCCCGATAGATCGCCACGTGGGCCGTCTCGTCCTCGAGATCCGTGACGATAGTACTCCACGTGCCACCGTCAGACGCAAGTGCACCGAATCCGGGACCGATGTCGTGTGACACGGTCCAAATCGGTTCCCCCTCGTCGACGACGACGAACGCGGCCGCGTCGCGGTCGGCAGCGAAGACACGCGAGCCATCTACAGAGACGCTGAAGTCACCGGCGGGCCACAGGTCGATGTCGGCCGTCCACCGCTCGTCGCCCGTTGTGGACTCGAGCGCGGACAGCGTCCCGTCCGGAGCCGCAGTGACCACCGTTCCGCCGTCGTCGGAGAGCACCACCCATCCTCCATGGGCGTCCGTCTGCCAGACCACATCGCCCTCGAAGTCGAGGACGATAGTGTGGCCATCGTCGGTCCCGGCGACCACGAGTTCGCGCTCGGCGTCGACGCCGACGGCGAGGACAGCCTCGTCGTAGTCGTACCGCCACGACTCGCTACCAGTGTCGTCGTAGAGTCGAATACCGGGCTGCCCGGTGGGCGCTGTCCCGGCCTCCCAGTAGTGAGTCACCCCAGCCGCGACGTACGCGCCCGCGTCGGTGATTGCGACGCTCGAGCCGGTCGCGTCGTCGAACGGCGTCTCCCACACTACCGTGCCGTCTCGATCCACAACTCCGACACCGCCCGTGGACGCAGCCGGAGACGAGACGACGGCCGTGAGCGCGGCGTCGGGCGTCACGGCGAGATCCCATAGATCCCGCCATTCGACGAACGACCCCTCTCTGGCGGACAACTCGAGCGGTGCAAAGCCATCGGCGTCGATCCATCCGATAACGGCCGTGTCGGTCGCGTCACGCACTTCGACGTGGGTAACGCTGCGGTCGACGGTGATGGGGATAACGTCGGTGGAGCGGTCGGCGTCGTATACCAGCACGTTCCCGTCGTCGAAACCGAACAGGACGCGATCACCCGACTCCGAGAGCCCTGTGGCGAGTCCTGGCCCGTCGTACGTGTCGAAGACGACCCGTTCCACAGCGATAGCACCAGCATCCTCAGAATCGGTCCCCTGACCGCGCATCCTGGTGACGATCGGTGTCACCATTGCACTGAGTCCCGCCCCCATGAGTTGCCTGCGTCGCATAGAGGACCTGCCACCGTCGAAGATATATACTCGTGACACGATTCTCTGGACTATATTGCTCTGGTGAACGATTAGTGTAGATCGCCATTTACAGAAGATCCTGTCCGAGGCGGATATGCTGGGAAAATCGAGAGGATCGGTGGAGAACGGTCACATCGTCCAAGATCGTTCCTCAGTTCGAGTCCCGAATCACAATAGCGTCACTTTACCGCTTGCAACCCCTCGTCTACTCCGTGTGGCCACTCGGACACCTCGCAGTCGCCTACTGCTGCTACAGTCTCTCGACTCGAGTCCGCTTCGAAACCCCGCCAGCACACGTCCCTGCACTCGTTCTCATCTTCGGGAGTCAATTCCCGGATTTGCTCGACAAACCGTTCGCGTGGTATCTAGGAATCCTTCCCTCGGGGAGATCGCTCGGACATTCGCTGCTCGTTCTCGTCCCACTCGCGGTCGGGCTGTCTCTGCTCGCTCGCCGATACGGGCGCGGCGAGTACGCGGCCGCCTTCGCGATCGGCGCACTCCCCCACAGTCTACTCGACAGTACGACCCTCCTCTGGGATCCGCACTCGAGCGAGCAGTTTCTGTTCTGGCCACTGTCCGTGGTCCCGATTCCTGCGGTTTTCGAGTCCTCCTCGCTACCGTCGTATGAACTCTTCCTTCTCTCGGAGTTCGTCTTCGCAGCGCTGGCGTACGGCCTCTGGTGGCGTGACGGATTCCCGGGCCTCGAACCAATCCGTTCCGTCTTTGATCGAGACGGACACACCGCGAGGTGACTTCCTCGGGCCGCTCGCTGATGTACCTCATCAAAACTTTGCATTGGACCGTTTCGCTTCGGTTATCGCACAGACCTCGAGAATACGTCCAGTACAGACACAACAGAGTCGTCGATATCACCGAAACACACAAGTCATTATCGCAGTAATCATTATCTAGAGTATGACCTTCTACGACCGGGAAGACGAACTCGCTGCGCTCGAGTCAGCGTTCGACTCACCGGGCCACGATTTTCACGTCATCTACGGGAGACGGCGCGTCGGGAAGACGAAACTGCTCAAAGAATTTTGCGCTGATCGTCCTCACATCTATTTCCTCGCAGCGCAGGAATCTGAACATCGCCAGCGCGAGAAGTTCGTCGAACACGTTGCCGAGACCGTCGACGACCGCGTCCCACGTATCGACGGTTGGGACGAGGCGTTCGAGTACCTCGGTGAAACGCTCGCATCGGAGCGACGCGTGGTCGTTATCGACGAATTCCCCTATTTGGCCGAGGAGAACGACTCGATACCGTCGTACATACAGGCGTTCGTCGACGAACAACTTCAGCATACGAATTCGATGTTCGTACTCTGTGGATCGAGCGTTAGTACCATGGAGTCCGAAGTACTCGGCCACGAAAGTCCGTTGTACGGTCGTCGGACGGGTCAGATCGACCTCCAGCCGTTCTCCTTTCGACAGGCTCGAGACGCTATTTCGTACGATCTCGAGGACGCGATCCGGTCGTATTCGGTTACCGGCGGGACACCGATGTACCTCACACTCTTCGACTACGACGAGTCGCTTGCCGAGAACATTCGATCACGGATCCTCTCGCCGACTGCCGTGTTGTACAACGAACCGGAGTTCCTGTTGCGTACCGAGTTACGAAATCCCGCCCGGTACATGAGTATTCTTGAGGCGGTCGCGCTGGGCCATACGACACCGAACGAGATCTCGGGAGCGACGGGAATCGATCCAGGGCCGCTGTCGAAGTATCTTCAGACGCTCCGGCGGCTTCGGCTCATCGACCGCGAGGTTCCGGTCACGGCATCCGGTCAGAAGTCCAAACGATCCCGGTATCGGGTTGCCGACGAGTTCTTGCGCTTCTGGTTTCGATACGTCGAACCGAATCGCTCGAGTATCGAAGAAGCACCGACCGTCGTCTTCGACGGGTCGATCGAACCCGACCTTCCCACGCACGTTGCACCGACGTTCGAGGATATCTGTCAGGAAGCCGTCTGGGAGGCGATCCGACGCGGCGATCTCGATCCGTACGCTGAAGTCGGTCGATGGTGGTACGGGGAAGACGAAATCGATATCGTGGGTCTCGGGCCCGATGACGATCGGCTCTTCCTCGCCGAGTGCAAGTGGACCAGCGATCTCGTCGGACACGCACTCGTCGAGAACCTTCAGTCCAAGACAGAACGCGTTCGATGGGGGCCGGAAACACGGGAGGAACGGTTCGCACTCTTTTCGAAAAGCGGATTCGCCGACGGTCTCGAGGACGACCTCGACGACACCTGGTCGCTATTCACGCTCGAGGATCTCGAGATATTGTTCTGATCTCCGACCTGGAGTACCACAATGTGCTTCTCGCCGCATTTATTCATGTATGAGATCTACACATATATGGAACGTCACAGGAGAACACTCGAGTTAACTTCAACGCGCCCGCACTACTGGTCGAACAGGCTGATCGTATCGCTAGCCTGCTCGAGGTCTCCGGACGCAACTGCTCATCGATGAGTTCGTCGAAGATGAAGGATTCCGACGTCGACTCCGCAACGCATATTACGCCGATCAGGTCGAGTTCGAAACAGTCGAATCGATTCTGGGAACTGAAGAAGCAATGCGGATGACGCTCCTTCGGGAGTCGTTCGACCGTGAGCCGCCTGAACCGCAACTGGATGGCGACCTTCCAACAGATAAGGAATTTTACGGACGCGAAGACATTCCTGAATGGGCGCCGAATGAGGAATCGGACGACGAGGAGACGCGGGTGTAGGATAGACGAGAAAGCAGTTAGGCACTCGAACGACTTCTCATCCCGATTCTCCTCGAGGGGAGCCGTCACGACCATCGAACTGGGGTAGCGAGCTCGCTCGAGAAGACCCGTCAGTTCCCGTCTCCGAGTATTCGATCACCTCCGTATCCCGCTCCATCCCCGGAAGCTCGCCTCGAGACTGTTCTTTCGGATCGAAGTCGATCACCCGCTTCTCGCGCTCCATCGCTCGAACCTCGAGCCCGCGCCAGTCACCGTCGATCCCCACGAGAGCCTCCGAGTACCCAGTCTTCTCGCTGCCCGGAATGGCACCCTGAACGAAGTGCATCTGCGCCGAATTCAGGCCGAACTCGTCGGCCCATCGGGAGTCCATCCCGTCGAGGCGATGGAACTGCTTGATCGCACACTGATCGAGGATCGCTTCCGCCTCTGGATGTTGGAAGAACTCGTCGACGGTCTGGGTGACCATCCGAATCGACAGATCGTGATGACGGTGGTGACGGAAGACGATCTCGAGGTACTCGAGGCTCGAGGCGTTTTGCATGAGATACCGTGCTTCGTCGATGACGAAGACGACCTCCTTGTCTGTCTCCTTCGCCCGCTCGTAGACCAGCGTGATCAGTAACTGCATAACGAGACTCGTACTTCCACCGAGACTCCCTTCCTGCTGGGCGAGGTCGAGGTAGATCACTTTCTCGTCGCGGATATCGAACTCGGTGTGTTGCCCGAGGTTTTCGTACCGGCCGCCCTCGGCGAACGGACGGAGCTGGTCGATCAGCCACGTCGCGTCGGACTGGATCTTCCCGGCCTCCTTGTCGGTCCGGACGACGAACGACTCCTGCTCGTCGACCATCTCCTCGAGGATATCGAGGACATCTCGCATCGTCGGACTCTCGTTGTCGTGAGTCGCGATATCGTCAGTGATTCCGTTCCGAGCGTACGCCGTCTCGATCGCGTTCTCGAGGGTGGTCCGTCGATCGCCGAGTTGAATTCCCCGGAGGGAAAAGTAGTTCGAGAGGAAGCTCATCACGCTGTCCAGCTTCTCACGGTAGGGACTGGCGTCCTCGCCCATCGCCCGCTGAACGCGTTCCGGCGTCGGCTTGATCTCGAGCGGGTTCAGACCCATGTTCCCACCGACCGTGATGCGGGTCCCGCCGAGTGCCTCCCCGACACCGGCCCAGTTGTTCAGCGGCTCGAGGATGATCCCGATCCGGTCTTCGCTCTGTTCGATCGACCGGATGAAGTTCTGCTTGGCGCCGAACGATTTCCCGGATCCGGGGTCGCCAATCGTGAACATCGCGTAGCCGTTCTCACGGGCGAACGGATCGATCACGACCGGACTCTCGTTCCTCCAGTGAACGCCGACCTCGACGCCGTCGTCCTCAAGGACCGTCGCGTTGTGTGGTGACGCGAGCAACGCGCCGATGGCGCCACCGAGCGCGATTGCCTCGCGACCGAAGGGATTCGTTCCAATTGGGGCCGCGGCTTGCAGTGCGAGATCCTGCTTGCAGATTGCCGTCTTCGGAGAAAGTCCGGCCGGCTGTTCGCGAAGACGACTCCGCACGGTTCGAACCGACTCCCGGAGCTCCGCGTCCGTGTCCGCCCTGACGGTGATGAATATCCCCTGATCGAAGACGCGACTTCCGTTCTCGACCGCCTTGTACGTCGATATCGCCTCGTTCGCACGCTCCTGAAGATACGCCCTGCGAACGCTTCGCTCGAGATCGGCGTCGGCCTGGAGATCGTCGGCGATCCGCTGGAGTTCGTCTCGCGCCTTCCCCTGAGTCTTCGGCTCGAAGTGAGCCGTCAAATCGAACTCGACGTCGGTCAGCTCGAACAGTTCGTTCAGGTAGCCGTCCATGGGATAGTCCGGATAGTCGGCGATGTACAGCGTCGAGGTTACCTGCTCGTCGACTTCGGCAATCCGAGTGCCCCACTCAACGGCCGCCGGTGCGATCAAGCTCTTGTGTCGTTCGGCGATGTCCTCGAGGAGTTGCCCTTCAGCGACACCGGCCTCGAGCGTCTCATCGTCGAGCAGGTCGGACAGTTCGGGCTCGTCGTCGTGCTGCCGGCGACGAGCTACCGTGATTCCGAGACCGACGATCAGACCGATCACCACGACCCCGAGAGCACCACGAGTCCATGTGAGATCGCCAAACTGCTCGAGTCCGGCCGCGAGGACGATCCCATTAGTCATTGTCATCCCTCCGTTCGTGACCGAGAATCGGTTGTTCCCGGATGGCATCGGCCGCGTCGTCGTACTCGAGTTCGTCGCCGGTCCAGAACTCCACCGTGAGCAGGAACAGTTCGACGGTGGTCAGCCGTCGGGCGGACCACCCGGGTTCTTTTTGGACGAGTTCGGTCTTCACGGTTCGACAGCGCCGATCCAGCTTCTCGAACATCTTCGCGCGTAACTCGGCGTCACTGAGGTTCTCGCGGCGCGTGACGAACGGATTGAACAGAATGCCGATTACCGGTAGATCCGTCAGTTGTTCGGCCGGCGATCGTTCGTCTCGGTGGCGACTGTAGACGTCGAACGGACTCACCTGCACGCCAATGAAGTATCGAAATTGCTGGGTCCCCTCGAGATCACGTGGCCGCTGGTCACGGTATTCACCGAGGAGTTCCTCGAAGATCGGATTCGTCACCACGTCGTCGTCGGTCAATCGATCGTCGATCTGATCGACGAGATCGGCGACCGGAAACGGCCGGGTCGTCACGTGGAACTTCAGGCGGAAATCGAGTTCCGTGTTCGCGAACTCCGCTGCTTTCTCCTGAGCACGCGCCCAATCGCCGGACATCGCGAAGTCCATGTTTCCGGGATCGATCTCGAGAAAAGCCTCCATCGAACCATCAGGACGTTCGATCGCTCTGGCGCCGGGCCAGGCGCGTTCGACGTTAGTGAGGTCCTGTGTCCGCTCGTCCGGTGCGAACGGCGTGTAGTTGATCAGTCCACCCTCGTTGTGCGTCGTGTCCGGTTGAGTGCGAACATGTCCGTCTTCGTCGGGAACGTTGTACGTCACCTGCGGCCGCTTGCAGTAGTAGCGATAGACGTCGAGGAGCCACCTCGAACCCGACAGATGTGACGGACTCGCGTAGACGGCGGCGACGCCGACGACAACGCCGAGCAGGGTGAGCGGCCAGACGAGTGCATCGAGACTGCTCAGTCCGCCGAGTAGCAGTCCCGCGGTCGGAAAGCCGAGGAGGACGTAAACGTCGCCTTCCTCGAGATTGACGATCGGGATGAGATTCTCTTCGTACAGTTCGTTCATGATCCGCCGTGAAGCTGCGTCTTGATCTGTCATGATCAGTAATATCGAGGATCGTTTCCGGTTCGACGATACGGTGGCACGCCTTGCGGGCCGTAGGCGTCGGAAGCCACGTTATCGTGAGCTGTGCCATCTCCGCCGCCTCCGCCGCTGCCGCCAGAGTCCGTCTCACTGCCTCCGCTCGAGCCACCTCTGGAACCGAGTTTGTGGCCAGCAACCTGTCCGGCGGCTGCTTTCGGTCCCCACTGGGCGGCAGTTGCCGCGGCGTAGGGTCCGGCGACTGTCGCGGCGCCGGCGACGGCGCCGACCGTCGCTGCACCCCGCGTCACTCCGCCGATGACTTTGGTTGTCAGTGGGCTGGCGTAGGCGAACAGTTTCCAGACGAGGACGAGCGAAAAGACCGGGAGTAAGACCGCGACGAGGTAGCTGAGAAACGCACTGTCCGGGGCGAGTGCCGCGTCAGTCCCGCTCGAGAAGAGGATTTCGTAGCCTCGAAAGAGGATGGCGACGGGAAGCGGCATGATCGCCAGCGGGATGAATCGCATGCAGATGCGTTTGGCAATGTGGGAGATGACTGGAAGGCGGCCATAGGCCAACGCGACGCCAAGGGGCATCGCGTACAAGTAGATGTACAGCAGGATCTCTCGAATGAAAAAGAGTGCCTGGAGGAGCCACATCGCGAACCCGCCAACCACCGCCATCAACAACGCCAGCATCGGGTTCGTGATCGATACCTCGAGAAAATCAAGAAGCGCTTTCATGAGCGAATCAACACCAGGAACCAGCGCAATCGAGAAGCCGTTCACAAGATACAATGTGAGAACAGCAGCCCAGTACCACGTGACTATGAGAAAAGCGCCGGTCCAAGCTGATCTCCGTGCTTTCCGTGCTTCATATGTGCTTCCAAAATTGAAGATTCGTAGCGTATGCCGTCCCTGGACGCAGATCACTAGTGTCAACAATGCGAGCAACGTAATCTCACCTACAACGAGTGCATCGTGGAGGTCAGTCCATGGCTCATTCGTCGGCAAACCAAACACGAATGAGCCGGTCGTTTCAGGAACGGGCGTTCCGAAGAGACTCTCTGTTATCTCTTCATAGCCCTCTGTGAGACCATCTTGGAACCAGCCGATAACGGTATCCACAGCGTCTTCGAACCACCGGCGCCCATATTCGGCGAGAGAGAACATGAGCATGATCAGGACGAGATATTAATCTGACAGTTGTCTAGGTCCTCACCGGTGTACTCAATCTCGTACGTTTCAGTGAGATCGTCTCCTCGAACAGCCGTCTCGATAGTTGTGACAAATTCGCCAGAGACCGTATCGGGGGAACAGGATACTTGACCGTCGATTAATAAAAACGGTCTCGACGAACTGTAGATAGTCACTTCTTCACCAGGAGAGATCAGAATCGAATCAGCGTCACTACGGACGTCACTATTTGTGTCATAGATTCCACTCCCCCCGTGATCATCTGAAGTAGGACGGGGTACATCGCCAGTGAACGACAGCTTAGTCACTTGCTCATAGCCGGTCCCATTATTTTCGAGGATAACAATCACTTCACTCTGAGCAACACGATCACTCGCATCCTCGTACATCGCCTCAGGATGATTCCGCCCGAGCCGAAGATCGGTGATCTGGACGTCGGGTTCGATCACGATCGACTCTCGAGCGCGCTCCTCACCGTCCTCGAGCCCAAGAATCTCGTACTCACCGGGCTGATAGTCGGTGCCGATCTCGATCGTTTCACGACTACTCCCAGCAGGGAGCTCCCGCTCTGCGAAGAGTTCACCGTCGGGCCGGATCACGTTGACCTGCTCGACCGGAGACTCCGATGTGAACTCGAGGACGAGTGCCGTCTCTTCGACGAACACATCTTCGAAAACGCCATCGGAAGACCCAGTGCAGCCACTGAGGGCAGTGATGAGTCCGGTTGCGATACCACCGATAACCGTTCGTCTGGTCCAGTTGTGTGAGTTCATGGGTATGTTTCTTCGGTGACCTCGAGAAACGAGCCGAGTTTCAGGCCCGCATAGAGTGCGACGAGAAACGGAATCGAGATCCAGAAGACCTGGACGAGTAACGACAGCCAGCCACTCGCGGTCGCGAGGGG
Organism: Halomontanus rarus; assembly: GCF_017357405.1. GTDB lineage: Archaea > Halobacteriota > Halobacteria > Halobacteriales > Natrialbaceae > Halomontanus > Halomontanus rarus. The sequence goes on from NZ_CP071597.1 coordinate 854,992, forward strand.
GTGCCAGCCGAAACTCGTTCTGTCGCCCAGATACGCCGGATCGTGCGTTCGCCACGAGGCCGGGTGATACTCGATCGTGTACGACCCAGGCTCGGCGAGCGTGGCGACTGCGACACCCGAGGAATTCGTCCAGAGCGGTTGCTCGTTGATCGTCAGATAGCCACGAGTCGTCGCGTGACCGATCGGAATCGCTCGCGGGTCGGCCGTGAACGGATACTCGAGCGGAATCGGATCGCCCGTCTCTACATCACGCAGATCGACCTGAACCGTCGCCGCCGATTCGTTCTGCTCGAGGATCTCGACCGACAGCGCACTCTCACGGATTTCACGAGTGGTGCCGTTCTCGGGTTCGACGAGCTCGGCGTTCGTGCCGCGGACGATGCCCTGGACCTCGAGGTACTCACGCTCGAGATCCGCATAGTGAATCGCCAGTCCGTACGAACGCGTGTAGGGTTCGTCGATGACGTCGACCTCGACGTTTTCGTGGAAGGTCGAATTTGGCGAAGAACTCTCGGAGCCCCACACCTCTTCGATCGACGGGCCGTCGCGAATGGGATCCGCTCGAGGGCCCATCTCTGACGGAAACGCCCGGATGTAGACGGGTCGTGCCTCCGACTCGACGACGTCCTCATCACCATCGGTCGATCGAACGAGCGTATCCCAGTCAGTGTTACGCGCCGTGTAGTATCGCCAGACGCCGCGAACGGCGGCGTCACCCTCCTCAGTGAGCGTGTAGCCGTGCCACGGCTGCGATTGGTAGATGGCGACGCCAGCGTCACCGTCCGGATACTCCGCGTGATACACCGACGCCGTTAGATTGTACACCCGGAGATCGATCTCGCTCGAGACCGTGACGGTGTCCGTGTGGTACTCCGAATACGACGACCCGACGGCCTCTCGAGTGATGTTCTCCTCGAGACGAGCCTCGATGTCCGCCTCGAACGTGAGGTTCGAATCGCCAGCACCCTCGAGATCGTACTCGATCGTCGGCGTTTGCGATCCGTCCTGTTCAACGAGGAGATTGTCGTCCTGTTTCAGCCGAACCTCCGACACCTCGTGCTCGAGGAGCGACCACTCGATCGTTCGGTGCGACGTGTTCTCGTCGTCGGGGACTCGAACGCGATAGTCGACAAGCCCGCGGAGTTCGCCGTCTGGTGGGGCATACAACGCAGTCGTATTATCGTCCTGATGAACCCACGTCGACGGCTGGACGGCGAAGATTGTCGCGTGGGCGTCTTCGATCATCACCGAATCGTTTCGATCCGCGTGTTCCGGGTACACCGACGTGTTGCTGGGGCCGGCCCCGAGGGAGTCGAACGCGGAATCAGTCCAGCGTGATGCCGTGTCCGGCGGCTCTTTGAACGTGACGTCAGTACACCGTGCGAGCGATCGAATCGCCGTCTCGTTCTCGTCGACGTCACACTCGTTGGGGTCTTTCGACCAGAGCGTCGCTGTCTCGTTTTCGTCGAGTTCGTCGGTGTCAACTCCCAGTTCGTGATCAGTACTCCCGACGGCTAACCCGCTCAGTAGACTGGCGACGAGGAGGAGCAAGCCGATCGTGACTGCCAGGTGGCGCATGTATCGTGGAGGGCGAAGTCGGTCACCAGGGAACGAGATCGACACAGTCGGCGAGAGGGAGTCCCATGGTCGCACCGGCGACTGTGTATAGCGGGCCGAGGACGACGAGAACGATCGCGGATTTCAGCGTCGTTTTCTTGTGCTGTTTGAGACGCTTCAGCTGTTCGGGCGACGCGGTGAACATCTCCGCGAGCGAATCCGCCTGCCAGACCACGACGAGTCCGGCGATACCGAGAGTGGTCGTGATCTGGAAGAACCCGGATATCATCTCGGGGAGTTGCTCGGCGTCACAAACGACATCGGTCTGTGCGACAGCCGTGTTGACCGCGAGACCACTGAACAGGAGCAAAGTAACGCCCGCCCGGAAAACCAGACGCCACGGAACACGGGGTAGATCACACGCCTCAGTAGATGTTCCCGTCATTGGGAATCACACTCGAGCAAGACGGGATTGCTACGAACACGATCTCGAGTCGATCCACAATCTGCGTCACTACTCTCGAGGACACACTGTTCGTCGGGATCGGAGATCGCCTGCACTCGAGTTAGCAAGTCACGGTATCGCTTCGAGACGAACTCTCGTCCCTGCTCGTTCGACGGCTGTGAAAACGCGACTGAACCGTTGCTGTGATGATTCCGCGATAAGCTACCGATCCGCTGGGTTGTTAGTGATCGTCGTTGCATACGTGAGGGGTGCACACAGCGTGACTGATTGTCGGCACGTCGTGGTCATATCTATTGGTTATAAATTTAAACCTGTTGATCAACGAATTGTATGCTGTCCCCCTCCAGTGTGACACGATTAGGATCGAGTTTTCGGTCTACAGGAAGAGCAGGGCGAGTGCCTCGGGGCTTGACCCCGAGGGAGAAGCCCGTCGGTGGATTTCTCGAGCCACGTGACGTAGCACGGGGCAACGACCAGAACCAACCCTCAAAGTATGGAGTTGAAGACCTCAATTCCGTTGCTGGTCGTCCGGCAGTTTGGAAATGCGGCTCCTCTCAAAACCCGCTACGGCGGTGAGACGGGAGTTGTCGGGTCGTGGTGGAGCGTCCGACCCTCACGGACACTATCCAGCCAAGTCACTGATTCGAACCGTCGCCGACGGCATCGAGGTTGGGTTCGTCAAATTCGAGTGCCTCTGCAACCGCCGTTGGAAGCTCCGGACGCGGTGCCGACTCGTGGCGTTCGACCTTCTCGGTTTTGCGGGTATTCTCGTAGAGGGCACGGGCGACCGGGAGTCCCCGCAGATACTTGTAGTCGTGGAGAATTTCGACGCCCCGCTCCGTGAACCCGTAGAACTGCGAAGGGAGGTCACGTTTCTCTGCGCTCGGTTCGTGCGTGTAGCGTGCAACGATCCTCTCCTCGATTAGCGTGTCCAACTGATCTTTGATGGCTGCCTGGCTCTTTCCGGTCATATACTCGAGTTCGGCGAGCGACATGAGGTGGGCGGGATGGCCAAGGAGTTCTTGAATGATGAGGTGGCGTGTGTCTTGGGACAACAGCTTGAACAGTCGTTGCTGTTCCGCGAACGGCCCTACATCGGCTGGTCCGCTGTGACTCTCGCTCATACGTGTCTCTACGAACAGCGGCGCTATGAAAACCTAGATGGGAATGATGGTTCTCATTGTCGGAGGCTCTCTATTGTTTGGCCTCTATATAATGTACCAGATTTTCACCGATCAGCCAATACAGTTTTTAGCAACATTTGGCGGTGCAGTCCTCTTCTTCATCTCCTCCTACTACATTGGAGACTACCTCGATCAAATCTTCGAAGACAAGCACAAGAAATCTAGCTAAGGGGATCGGCGTAACAACTATGTCTAATGTTACACGAGATAACCTAATGACTAATCCACGCCCGGAGATAGTCCCAGGGCAGCAATTGAACAAGAAACAAATTGAAGAAGTATTTGACACATCATTTGGATATCGTATGCATGGTATCAATATACGTCATGCGGAGTCACCCCGTCTGATAATCTTATTCTTTGACTCTGGACAATACGATGACAATCCAAAACCTGGAGACTCATTCATATATGTCGGAGAGGGAATAGACGGAGACCAAGATAAGGATACAACAGGCAATAAAGCACTCCTTGACGCCCGTTCCGAAAAAACGCCGATATTTGTCTTCTCTCAGGACAATGATTCATACACCTTTCTCGGACGAGCTGAGGTTATTGATTGCGCAACGGTAAATACAGAAGACCGAAAAGTATTGGAATTTACACTACAGCTAATGGGGAGTACAGGCGATGACAAAACACTTCCAAATGTGTTTATCGCCCCAGTCGAAAATCTCTGGCAATATCGGAGCTACGTCAAGGATTCAATTGATATAAGCGACTATGAGGATCTTCCCTACCAGCTACATAGTCAGGAAAAGGTCCGACTATGGGCATTTGACAGCAGTAACATTCCTTTGTCAGTTCATACAGACGTATTTTTTAGAGGAGATTTTGTCTTGTTCTACTATGACGGTGAACTAATCGGCGGGGGAAGAGTAAAACAATATATCCAAAACCCATACTTAGGTAACGAATTCTGGGATGACCCATGTTGCCGGCATGTCATTACAATCGAAGAATTTTCAGAGGACGTAATATCGCTTGAAGAACTGTGGGAAGGACTTCAATTTGATAGCAGGTGGACCGTTGACGGATTTACCAGAATTCCTCCGGCGAAATTGGCCAACCTCAGAGAGATCATTGGAGATCTCCAGCAGGGGCTGTTAGAGACTCAAGAAAAAAGTAACGACCAGGAATCAGAACTTGATTCTGCCTCGATCAATCTCTGTGACCATGATGAGGAATACAAAGATGCTATTAATCCCGGGATTACGCTTGGTATCGCAGGATTCTCAATAGGCAGAAATTCAACGAAGATATACTGCCATAAGTGCAATCAAAACTTCCGGACAAATCAATCGCTTCTGTCTGTTCTCAAAGCCACTAGTTCTGCGTCGGTATTTGGAAAGTTATCCGACTAAGACAATTCCATCGGTGCTCAAAAATTGATCTCAGCCAGTGGATAAATGACCTACACGGGCACTGTCTAGTTCAGCACCTCCTCCGCTGGTGTCTTTTCATTGAGCGATTGATGCGGTCTCTGGTGGTTATAGTAATGTACGAACTGTTCAATCCATTTGCGTGCGCTTGCCCGACTGCCCACCCACGAAGTATAGAAACGGTCGACTCGCATTTTGAGGGTATGAAACCACTTTTCGATACGGTTTCGGCCGGTATAGTTCACCCGACCGTTCAATCCTAATCGAGCAAGGGCAGTCCGATAGCCGAATTGATCAACGAGAAACTCAGCGTCCGAGAGATGGTGTTTCTCACGGAGTCCATGCAGAAACGCAGCTGCCGGATCAGTGCCGTGCCGACCAAATAACGCGACGTCAAGAATCAACGTTGTCTCGATGTCTATTGCAGCATATAACCAAGACCACTCGCCGTTGATCTTGACAGCGGTTTCGTCGACAGCGACCCGCGACGGCGACACCGTCGGCGGGTCGCGTTCGCTGTCAGCCAGCCGATGCACCCAGTTCCAAACCACACCATGAGACCGTTCAACGCCTAATTCAGCGAGAATCGTTGTTATCTCTCGAATTGAACAACCGGTCTGATGGAGGCGGACAGCGAACGCCCTGACGGGCGTCGCCGTCCGCTCGTTCTCCCAAGATTCTTCTAAATCCGCGTCGTAGCTCTCGCTGAGCAGGTCTGCGAGCATTAGTCCAAATTAACTCAACGACCAGCTCACTTCTCAAACTGGCTCAACTAAACAGTGCCGATCTTGTGAATGTATAATAATATATATGGTTATATGCTACCCCACTGAACGCGATAGTTATAAACTTAGCAAGTATATCAAATACATGTTATTGGGAGTATCGTTTCCATCTCTATCCCTTTTCGACAGTGTAGAATCAGAAGATGATTTGTGCAACTATTGAGGAGTCATAATCTTTGATAGCGTATTTCTCGGCTAATTCGTTTAGAAAAACACCATCGAGTCCCCTCTTATCGATTGAGATGTGAGCTGCACTTCGACCGGTATTGCGCCTAGAGTGATCTCAGGATCCAATTGTGAACCGTGTATCATGTTCGCTTAGCACATAGATATTAAATAGTATAGTAGTATTCTATATAGACAAATCCGATCAAACCAATGGGAGTATTCACGTTACCCGGTCCGGTATTCCGTTCTCGGAGCTACATCGTGAGCGTGAGAGTATCGCCTCGATCGGTATCGACCGCAACAGAACCCGACTCGGAGCGGTCGGCGTCAACTGGCTCGCCGTTCAGAGCGACATCTGCCGTCTCGTCGATCCTGACGCGACACCGCACACCGGCGAGCGATTCGATCGTCATCTCCTCGAGTTCGCCGTCACGCCATGACATATCGACCTCGAATCCGCCCCGGGCCCGTAACCCGGACACTGCCCCGTCTGCCCACGCGTCTGGAAGCGCGGGGAGGGGGACGATATCTCCGGACTGGCTCTGAAGAAGCATCTCGGCGATTCCTGCGGTTCCGCCGAAGTTACCGTCGATCTGGAACGGTGGGTGAAGATCGAACAGGTTCGGGGCAGTCGAGTCTTCCAGTAATTTGATGAGATGGCGGTGCGCCTCCGTCGCGTCACCGAGTCTGGCGAATTGGGAAATCGACCACGCGCGACTCCATCAAATTAGATTCACTTCTCAAATTGGCTTAGCTTTCCACTGTCAGTTATATACACTTTTGCATCTATGAATCATGTATAGAAGTATCGACAACATTATAATTGACAGAATCAGGTTTACCTGAGCTATTACTGCACTTGCAGCATTTGGTATACCGAGTGCGATAGACAGTAGCGAAAGGAATAGTAGACTGACTATCATCACGAGCAGAAACCGTAATATTATCCCGAAAGTACATGTTATCTCCCAGAACCGTTCTCGACGATTGTGTGCCATCAATTATTAGTATGGAGTCTGCGACTTCATTGCCCCGATTTCTCAACAACCAGATGTCGCCGATTCAACTTGTTTTCCAGTGTCAAGAACTCGTCTACTCTGCGACCCCAGATTTGATACCTGGAGATAACAGTTACTTACCATCTCCGAGCGGTTCGCTGTCCCAGTACTCGTGGTCTTCAACGGCACGGAAGCAAGTTGCTGTATGTCGATCGCTTTCGCCCTGATATCCATCTGGAGCCCTCTCTCGACAGATCTCTCGAGCCTCGGGACAGCGCGTGTGGAACCGACAGCCGCTCGGTGGATCGATCGGATCTGGGATATCGATCGTCCGGATTGGACGTTCTTCGTCGCGTTCTCCCTCGAGTTCGGGTGTCGCCCACTTTAGGGCCTTCGTATACGGATGCTGTGGATTCTCGAGAATTTCGTTGACGGGACCAATTTCGACGAGTTCTCCGAGGTACATCACGCCGATCCGCCCGTCAGTTTTTTCGGTTATATATCTTGCATTCGACAGGTCATGTGAAATGAACAGGTACGACGTCCCGAATTCCTCTTGAAGCTCGAGCATGAGATCCATCATCTCAACCCGAAGTGAAACGTCAAGTGCGCTAATCGGCTCATCGGCGAGAATGAGGTCGGGGTTCATGAGTAATGCGCGGATCAGCGCGACTCGCTGTTTCTCGCCTCCGCTGAGTTGATGGGGATAGCGTTGAGCGTAGTCTTCTGGCGGGGTGATTCCAACACGCTCTAACATAGTGTACACGTAGTCTTCACGATCCTGATGGCTCATGTCAGGGTTCCACTTCTTAAGAGGGAGTGAGAGCGTTCGAAGCACTCGATGATATGGATTGAGCGAGCTGCCAGGATCCTGATGAATGATCTGCAGCGATCGACGGATCTCATTGTACGGTATCTCTTCGTCGCCTACCCCATCACGCGCATCCCAGATATTCTGTCCACGGTACTCGACGTTCCCTCCAGTCGGCCGGTGAATTCCTATCGCTGCCTTTCCGAGTGACGTTTTCCCACAACCACTCTCACCAACTAGCGCTACGACATCTTTTTCATGTATATCGAGATTGACTCCATCGACGGCTCGAACGATATCCGGTTCCCCGAAGAAGCTATCGATGATGCCGCCGTCACTCTTTTCGAAATGTAACTCTAGATCGTTCAATCCCATTACTGCCTCTCCTTCGTTACGAGTTGTGTCTACGGTCCTCCCAGTGGTCGTTTCGGGGGAGGTAATCGTATCTGGTTTCGTCGAGAGTGGAATCTTCTCGGGTACGTCTTCCCAGTAGAAACACGCCGCACTACGCTCGTCGTCGACAGTGAGTAGTTCGGGATCCTCGGTCCGACACTGCTCGTCGGCGAGCGGGCAACGTGGATGATACGAACAACCGTCCGGTGCATTTACTGGGTCGGGGCTCGCCCCCTCAATCGGTTGCATGTGATCGATGGGCACACTAATATTCGGAGTCGCTTTTAGCAGTGCTCTGGTATAGGGATGGCGTGGGTCAGATAGAATCTTCTCCGTCGGTGAGACCTCAGCGAGTTGGAATGCATACATTACCGCGATCCGATCAGCGAGTTCTGTAACGAGTGGTAGATCGTGGGTAATGAAGACGAGTGTCAGATCGTAAGATTCCTTCAACTTTTTCAATAAATCGAGAATTGAGCGCTGCATGAGCAAGTCCAGCGCTGCCGTTGGTTCATCCATCACCAAAACGTTCGGTTCGAGAACGAGACTCAACGCGATGAGTGCCCGCTGTTGCATGCCACCGCTTAGCTCGTGAGGGTACGAATCGAGAACGCGATCGGGTTGTAGATAGAGATCTTCAAGAAGTTGCTTCGCCCGTTCCATCCCCTCTTCGACGTCCGAATCGTGGGCTCTGAGTGTCTCTTTAAAGTGTTCACGGACGTTCATGACGGGATTGAACGAACTCATCGCCCCCTGAAAGACCATCGAAATTTCTTCCCACCGGAACTGCTTCAATTCCTTCTTATCGAATCCCAGAACATCGACCTCTTCGTCAGGGGAGGGATGGTACGTAACCTCTCCACTGGTTCGACCGGGATCGACGACGGCATCAAGCATCGCTGATGCGAGCATCGACTTACCACTCCCGCTCTCTCCAACGACCCCTAATACTTCACCACGTTGGACAGACAGATCGATGTCGTCGACGACTTTGGAGGTACCACGCTCCATTCCGAATGATACTTCGAGATTCCGAACCTCAATGATTGGATCTTCGACTACGGAACCCTCTTCATCGAGCATTACACTCATATCTTCTGAATAAGTATCACCCCTCTCCCCTTAGGCGTTTCGCCTGTGATACTCACGCATGGTGTTATCTTGGGATGAAATACCCTCTTTCGACCGATTCACGGTTTCAAGTTCGGTACCCGACACGGTTTCCCGTGGGTAAAGAGTGTTCTGTAGGAACCCGCCACAGATTTATCACAGTACCTATCCATCGAGAGTATATGTCTGCACAGAACGTTCTCTTCATCGTCGTCGACGATCAACGTGCCGATACGATCGGATTACATGGTAACGATGACATTCATACACCGACGCTCGACCGACTCGCTCGAGATGGGAGTCACTTGCAACCCCACACGAACGTCCCAGTCTGTACACCGTCTCGAGCGGAACTCCTGAGTGGACGAACTGGCTTTCAAAACGGCGTTCGATGGTTCGGTGAACGGTTCGACGACGACGTAACGCCGTTTCCCGACGTCCTCGCGTCAACGGGATATCGAACCTGTTTCACCGGCAAGTGGCACCTCAAGTGCCACCCTTCCGAGGCAGGATACGACGAGGTTCGACGGTACCGCGAGGGCGGAATGATCGAGGGGGATCACTGGATCGAATTCGAGGAGGACGACGGTACCGTTCGAGGTCATAGCACGGATCTCATCGCCGAAACGGCGATCGACTTCGTTCGCTCGACGACGGAACCGTGGTTCTGTCACGTCGGCTTCTTCTCGCCACACGATCCCCGCACACCGCCGGAGCCGTTCGCTGGGATGTACGGTCCCGACGATGTCTCACTCCCCGAAAACTACATGCCTGAGCACCCGTTTGACAACGGCGAGATGACGATCCGGGACGAACTGCTCGAAGCCTGGCCACGTGATCGGGATGCGATCCGTCGTCACCTCGCCGACTACTACGGGATGATTACCCATCACGACTATCAGATCGGTCGCATACTCGACACCCTCGAGAAAACCGACCAGCTCGAAGAGACGCTGATCATCTTCACATCCGATCACGGACTTGGAATCGGAAGTCACGGGTTGATGGGAAAAGAGAACCTCTACGAACATAGTACACGAATTCCACTGTTGCTGTCGGGACCGGGCGTCCCGAGCGATCGCCAGTTCGACGCACTGGTCGGGCACTGTGACTTCTACCCCACGTTGCTCGATCTTCTCGATATTGACGATCCAGAGGGGATCGAAGGACGAAGTTACGCGCCGCTGTTACGAGGTGAATCGGATAGTCATCGCGAGGAGATGTGCTGTACGTATCGCGACCGCCAACGGTCGATCAGAACCGACCGCTGGAAGTATATCGTCTATCCCGGAATCGACCACGAACAACTGTTCGACCTCGAGAACGACCCGAACGAGTTGTGCAACCTTCTCGACGAGTGGCGACTCCGTCCGGACGATCAGTGGGGGTACGAACCGCCGATCGAACCTGACCGCGTCGATACGATCGTCGCTGACCTCCGCGAGCGACTCCACGAGTGGCAAACCGAGGTCGGGGACGAGTTAGCTCAGATCACGACCGAATAGGACGCAGTTCTCGTCTCGACGTGGACTAAATCCGGTCGGCCGCGTCGATTGCCGCTCGAATCCACTCGAGATTCCGCTCGGGAACTACCCCGTATCCGTAGAAGGAGAGCTTCTCCGCACCCGCCTCCGCAGCTGCTTCGGCTTGGGCGACTAACGCCGCTCGCGAGTCGACGATCGGATGACCGGCCAAGAGGCCCACGTTCACCGGGACGTCGATCAGTGATCTGGCCGTTCGTACGTCGTCTCTGACGACCGTCGGATCGGAATGATAGGCGAGCACGGTGACGTAATCGAGCGGTTCGGAAAGGGCGTCGAGATCGAGTCCGTGTTTCCAAGAGTGTTCGACACCCATCCGGTCGTCTCCGAGACCACCCATCTTCAGGTAGTATCCGAATGGCGTTGACCCCATCTGTTCGTCGAAATCGTCGAACAGATCGGTCACGACGTCTTTTCTGATATCGACGTAGCGAGCGAGTGAGGGATGCTCTGCGAGCCATCCTGCGATGTCTGTCTGGGAGCCGATTTGACCCTCGAATCGCATCTCGAGACCTTTTCGTGCGGACTCGCGAGCGGCTTCGATGTCGACATCTGCTCTCCGAGCGTTTGCCCGGCAGTGCTCACAGAAGCACAGTCCGAAGAGCAACTCTCCGAGGTCACCTAGGTGGGTGAAGAACTCCTGATGGTGCCAGCCGTAACCGGTTCCGTACTGAAAATCGGCGAGTTCCATCTCGATACCGTCGACGTCGCCGCGATCGGCGAGTTCCGTGACGAGTGTCGTTCCGTACTCCTGGACATCCGGATTGGATGGACAGAGTCCCCAGACGAGCGAATCGCCGAAGGGATTCTCGAGGGTCGTCTGGGGATGACGACGGCCCTGCTTCGAGCTATGGAACGGAACCGTCCACGAATTCAGTGACAGAGCGGTGGTCTCCAGTCCGACGGAGATCTCTGCCAGCCAGTCCGCGTCGCCCATCGTCTCGTTTACGTCTGGTACCAGCTCGCCGTATCGAGATTCGTTGGGCTGAAAGTACGCGGATGCGTCCGCGAAGAACGTCTTCCGTTCCGGGTTGTGTGGATTCAGCGTCTGGACGGAGTGCATCGTCGTCGCGAGGTTTACTTCCGTGATTCCGATATCGAGGAGCCGATCGGCAACGGCCTCCGTTCCTTCGTCGATAATATCCCACGGATGTGCCCAGATCGCAGCGTTCATACCGACCACTCCATCGTTTCGTCGAGCGGATAGATCGGCCTCGGGACCCGGTCGTACGGGAGTGTCGACAACAGCTGGTTGGTATCCCCGGGTGTGAGTGCAAAGAGTCGGCGAGCGGCTACCTCTTTCCACGCTGGACTCAAGTATCCACTCTTGAGAACGATCATGTCACGCCCATCGATTTCGATATCGAGACGTTCGAAGAGCGACGGATCACGGTGAACGTTCGTTCGTTCAGACGAGACGAGGATTTCGGCACCGTCGAGAACGACGTGAGCCAGTTCGGCATCACCGGTCTCGAAGAGCGTCTCTACCGTCCCGGACACGACAAGGGGGTCGCCGTTGGGAACGGAGCGTCCCAATGACAGCGTGATTGTCTTTTCTTCGCCAGCAGCGATACAGTCACGGTGACTCTTCGAATCCGCGAAAACCGCGACAACGGGCGTTCCGACATCGTCTCGCTCGAGTATCGCTTCGAGCAGATTTGTCACGTCCTGTGATGCTCCTGCACCGGGGATGTCACCGGTATCCGCGACAACGACCGGACGAGCTTCCGTCGTGGCAGCCTCGTCTAGCGCCTCCTTGAGGCGGTATGCTTCAGTCGTGAAGTCGAAGGCTCGTCGCCGGTTCCAAAACTCGGTTGCCAGGGATCGAACCGTCTCGTCTATCGTTTCACTCGCGTTCGCGTCGCCCGTGACGAGAGCGTGACAACCCGCGTGAGGGGAGTCCGCCCACGGAAATCCGAGGAAGTAGTTTGCATCGTAGATTCCTTCGACCTTGTCCGCCCGCTCGAGTAGTCTGATCAGCGTCTGCATCGGCTCGGCCTCCGTCTCCGACCGCTCGCCGGCGAGCAATATTGGAAGCCGCACCCAACCGAGTTCGAGGTCGACTTCACCGCGGAGCTGGGAGAGGAGTAACTCGGCAGCCCGGGTGCCGGTTTCGACGACGTCCGTGTGCGGAGCCGTCCGATAGCCTGCGATACCGTCCGCGTACTCGACCATCGTTTCCGTGATCGTCGCATGCATATCGAGAGCAGCGGTGATCGGAACATCCGGTCCGACGGCGTCTCGAACCGACGTGAGGATCTCACCTTCCGGATCAGGAACGCCGTCGACGTACATCGACCCGTGAAGATCGAGGCACACGCCGTCGAGTGATTCACCGTGAAGGCTATCGAGGAGTTCCGTCAAAACTCGATCGAAGACATCGAGTTCTACCGTTCCCGACGGGATCGAAGCCATACCCACCGTCGGATGGATCGAGATGTCTTCTTCGGCGCTCCTGAGTACTGTAGCGATGCCCTCGAGCGAACGTCCGCCATCGAACGAGGTAAGGAGATCGTCACCGGTGACAAGTTCGACGTCCTCGAGCGAGGTGCGCCGTTCGGTAAACGTGTTCGTTTCGTGACTAACCGTCCCCACTGCAATTCGCATGTGAAACGTCACATTCCCGTGTGCTGTTAAGCCACGGGTGTCGGCAATAGGGACGATCCAATTCCGAATCAGGATCGAAGCGGATGTTGTACGCGTTCGCCTGCCTCAGTACGCCTCGTCGATCCGTTCGAGTTGATCCGCGGACAACGACACGTTGGCCGCTGCCGCGTTCTCCTCCATCTGATCGACGGTACGAGCGCCGATGATCGGAACGCACGAAAACTCCCGTTCCATGAGCCAGCGAAGGGAAACCTGCGCGGGCGTCGCATCGACCTCCTCAGCGACGGTCTCGATCGCCTCGAGGACGGCCCACTGCTGATCCGAGAACTCATCCCAGGATTGCAGGTCGCCGCGCGAGCCGTCGGGTGCGGACGCGTCTCGATCGTACTTGCCGGTGAGGAACCCACCCTCGAGCGGCGAATACGGACAGACGGCGAGGTCCTGATCGGCGCAGACGTCGACGTACGCACCGACGTCGATCTCGTACATCTCGCTCGTTCCTCTGAACGCGGCATTGTAGCGAGGTTGCGTGACCTCGAATCGCTCCCAGCCGTTGACGTCGCTCTTCCACAGGGCTTTGGTCAACTGCCAGGCGAAGGTCATACTGGCACCGAGATGGTTGACTTTCCCCTCCGTAACCAGATTGTCTAACGTTGAGAGCGTCTCTTCGATCGGCGTGTCGTCGTCCCAGCGGTGAATGTAGTACACGTCGAGGTAGTCCGTCCCCAGTCGCTCGAGCGTTCCGTCGATCTGATCGCGAATGTGTTTCCGGTTCAGACCGCCCCTGTTCGGACCGTCGCCCATGTCACCGTAAACCTTCGACGCGATGACAAAATCCTCCCGATCGTAATCGGCGAGCCACTCGCCGATCCACCGCTCGCTGGTACCGTTGGGGTCTCCGTACACGTTGGCGGTGTCGATGAAATTGATCCCGTTTTCCCGGGCGGCGTCCAACAGTTCGTGCGCCTCGTCACGATCCGTCTCCACGACCCCATCACTCTCTTTCGCGAAACGCCACGTTCCGAAACAAAGTCGAGAGACGTCAGTACCGGTCGAACCGAGTTTCGTGTACTCCATCGTCCGACTCCTGTACGTCCCCCGTCTTAGTTGTAGGGATCGGCGACGGGGCGATACTGACGATCGTGTCTGATGCAAGACACCAGAGCATCGATCACTGCAGGTTTCCGCCACCGCTGACCCGAACGATCGTCCCCACGACGTACTGCGCCCTGTCGCTTCCGAGCCACAACACGGCGTTCGCGAGGTCAGCAGGCTCGCCGAGACGACCCAGCGGTAGTTCCTCCCCCAATCCCTCGAGGACGTCTGCCACCGACCGATCGGGATCGTCGTCGGCGATCATTCGCGCTTCCTTCTCGAGTTGGTAGGTTCGAGTGACGTCCGTCGAGATCGCGTTCATGCGGATGCCGTGGTGTGCGAGATCGTGGGCCATCCGCCAAGTGAGGCCGTTGATCGACGTCTTCGAGATGCCGTACAGACCGCGACCCCCGGCGCGTCTGTCGCCGGTCTGGCTGCTGTGGTTGACGATCGCTCCCTCGATACCGTTCTCGATCATGTGCTGGGCGACCAGCTTCGAGGCGTAGAACTGCGACCTGACGTTCACGTTCATCGTGTACTCCCAGTCCTTGAGCGAGGCCTCGACCATCGACTCTTCCCGCGGCCAGACGGCGGCGTTGTTGACCAAGAGGTCGATCTCGCCGAACTCGTCGATCGCCGTCGTGACGAGGTCCTCGATCCCCCCGGGCGACCCCATATCCGCGGTCACGCCGATCACCTCTCCGGTCGCATCGTCCTCGAGTTCCGCGACCGTCGCCTCGACGGCCGCCTCGGTTCGCGAGTTGATCGCGACGTTGGCTCCCGCCTCGACGAGCGCCGCCGCGATCCCGCGGCCGATCCCTTTCGTTGATCCGGTAACGATCGCCGACTCTCCAGTATAGTCGTAGTTCGCGTGTCCGACCATGAGAAGGTGTGGTCGTGGACGGGACTTAAGCCTATGTTCGATCCAAACTGATTCGGTCGCCGCATCGACCGCTGTCGTCGTCGTCCGAGGTCGGTCGCTCGCAACCGAGATCGATCGCCGGACTACCGGTATGATTTATTGTCCTATTCGTCCCCCGTACGGAGTATGGAGATCACTACCGTCGAGACGACTCCGCTTCGCGTACCGATCGGGCGAACGGTCGGTGACTCTCGACTATCGATTACCGACGTCTACTGGATCGTTGTCGAACTCGAGACCGACGAGGGATACACGGGAACCGGCTGGATCGGATCGCTCGGGTTCGGACCGGACCTCTTGGCGCGATTCGTCGACTCACAGTTCCGAGAGTCTCTACTCGGTCGAAATCCGTTCGCCGTCGAGGAGATCATGCAGGATCTCAGACGACAAACCATCTACTACGGCGAACTCGGGATGTCCGCGTGGCCGCGAAGTGCGATCGACGTCGCACTCTGGGATATCAAGGCCCAAGCCGCTGGGCAACCGCTGTATCGGTTTCTCGGTGGAGACACCGGGCGCATTCGGGCGTACGCCTCTTCGATGGACGCAACTCACGAGATCGACGAATTAGCGGATCTCCACGGCGAGTACATCGAGGACGGATTCGATGCCGTAAAGACCAAAGTCGGGAACCGCTCGCCCGCCGAAGACGCCGAACGCGTGCGGACGATCCGCGACGCCGTCGGCCCCGACGTCGAAATTTTCACCGACGCGAATCAGGCGTGGTCCGTCAACGAAGCGACTCGAACTGTCGACGCGCTGGACGCCCACGGGATCGACTGGATCGAAGAACCGATCTCCCAGTTCGATATTCAGGGTCACCGGCGCGTCGTGGATCGGATTCGACCGCCCTTGGCGACCGGCGAAATGCTCAACCGGCCCGAGCAGTTCCTCCCCCTTCTCGAGTCGGGAGGGATCGATATCGCCCAACCCGACTTGATCCGCGCCGGCGGTATCAGCGGGCTTCGGGAGATCGCGGCGCTCGCTCGTCGCCACAACGTTCCCTTCGCCCCGCACTTCTACTACGCGATCAGTGCACACGTCGCCAGCGCCGCCCCCAACGGGAAAATCGTCGAGTACATCCCCGAGTACGATATCGCCCCCGTCCTCGAGAACGCGCCGACGATCGAGAACGGCGAGGTTGTCCTCCCCGATCGTCCCGGACACGGCTATCGGATCGATCCGGCGGCCAAAGATGAGTACGGAGTTTCGTTCGATTGACCCTTCGAATGGATCGATCCAAACGACAGATTGCTAGATGACCAATACCCTCATTACTCTAGTGAGAACTATTATCGTACCATAGGTAGACAAATATATGCATGCATTCCGATACTGACGAGCGCCGACTTCGATGGTTTACCGAGGCGAGTCTGGGACTGTTCGTCCACTGGGGACTCTCAAGTGTCGCCGGCGACGTGGAGATTTCCTGGGGACTCGTACAGAACAAACCGTGGACCGGCGACGACGACCCTGACAAAGTCGTCGAAGACCTCCCAGGATCCGAGATGGACGCCGAGGAGTACTGGACGCTTGCCGACGATTTCGATCCTGACGCTTACGATCCGGACCGTTGGCTCGCCGCTGCGAGGCGAGCGGGGATGGAGTACGCGGTTCTGACGGCGAAGCACCACGACGGATTCGCGCTCTGGCCGACAGACCACGGCGACTTCGGCGTCGACGAACATCTCGATGGACGAGATCTCGTCGGCGAGTTCGTCGACGCGTGCCGACGTCAGGGACTGAAAGCGGGACTCTACTTCTCGTTACCGGACTGGCACCATCCCGACTTCCCGCGACCGGTCCAACACAACGAGTTGGCGACGACGAATCCAGCAGCGTTCGAACCAGACGCGGCAAACCGATCTGAGCCACCGTCGCTCACTGAGGAGGAACTCGTTTCCTTCGAATCGTACTATCGGGACACGAAAGCACAGGTCGAAGAGCTGGTGACTGACTACGGCATCGATTTGCTCTGGTTCGACCTGCCGGTCTGGCCGGAAAGCCTCGATCACCGTCTGGAGGCGATCTACGAGATGGCGTGGTCGGCGAACCCCGAGCTGGTGATTAACGGACGATCTCATGGATACGACGTACTCGGGGACTACTACACGCCGGAGAACGAACTTCCCGAACGTCCTCTCGACAAACCCTGGGAAGTCTGTCAGCTCTGGGCTGCTCCCGCGTGGTCGTACCATGTCGACGAGGAGTATCGCGACCTCTCGTGGCTCCTTCCCCGATTCGCGACGACAGTCGGATGGGGCGGCAATATGCTGCTTAACGTTGGGCCGAAGTCCGACGGGTCCCTTCCCGAAGGTGCGTACGAACAACTCGAGAACCTCGAGCGGTGGATGAGTCACAGCGAACCGGCCGTCACCGACGTCGACAAGGGACCGTGGCCGGAAAGGGCGGACGTCCCGATTACTCGCCGAAACGGGATCTGGTATTTGCACGTGCTCGAATCCACGGACGAGGAAGTGGTCGTCACGGGCGTCCCGAAGCCGGTCTCCGTCCGATCGCTTCGAACCCACAGCGAACTCACATCCACCTACGACGATCGGGAACTCGTCGTCTCTGTACCTCACGAAGAGCGAGAATCGCCGAACGAGGTCGTCGTCGTCCGCTGGCCATCGTCGCATACCCACCTTCTCTAACGAACCTGTGCTCGACATCACCATTCGTCCGCTTGCATAAAACGTCTACTGGCGGAACATTGCAATCATCCGCTCGCGAATTGGTACCAAATCTCAAAATAATTCTCTTCGACACAAGACTCAGATACCTGTCAAAACATATTTGATACTGGATCGAGGTATCTGTAGTATGTCGGAGTTCGAACCGTCATGGGAGTCGCTAGACTCCCATTCCGTACCGGAGTGGTTTCACGACGCAAAACTCGGGATCTTCATCCACTGGGGCGTCTACTCGGTCCCCGCGTGGGCGCCGCCTGACGCCGATATCGGCGGTGAGAACGCATCACCGTATGCCGAGTGGTATCCCTACTACATGTACGAGGACGGATCGCCGACGCAGGAGTACCACCGAGAGACCTACGGCGAGGACGTCGAGTACGCGGACTTCATCGACGACTTCACCGCGACGAACTGGGATCCCGAGGAGTGGGCCGACCTCTTCGCCGACGTCGGCGCGGGCTACATCGTCCTGACCGGCGAGCACCACGACGGGTTCCCGCTCTGGGACAGCCACTACACGAAGTACAACGCCGCCGAGATGGGACCGGAGCGCGACATCGTCGGCGAACTCTGCGAGGCCGTTCGGGAACGCGACTTACGATTCGCGCCATCGAACCACTCGAACTTCAACTACTACCAGCCGGGATTCGAAGGGCAGTTCGGCCATCCCGACTTCGATCCCACACATCCCCACGACGACGAGGGCGGACCCGGACAGGAGTACGTGGACTTCATGAACACAAAGCACCGCGAACTGATCCGCGAGTACGAACCGGATCTGCTGTGGTTCGACGTCCCGACGAAACACAGCGACGACGTCCGCGCGAAGGAACTGATCGCCGAGTACTACAACCGGGCCGCCGAGTGGGGTAAGGAAGTTGCAGTCAATGACCGGGCGTCGACGGATGCGATCGGACCGACGATCGACATCGAAGGCGACCGGTGGGACGGAGAGGAGTTCCACGGCGACTTCATCACCCCCGAGTACGCCTCGTTCGACGAAATCCGCGAGGAGAAGTGGGAAGCCTGTCGGGGCATCGGCCACTCCTTCGGCTACAATCAGGTCGAAGAGGACGAAGATCACCTCTCAGCCGGCGAGCTCGTCCGCTCGTTCGTCGACATCGTCTCGAAAAACGGGAACCTCCTGCTTAACGTCGGCCCGCGAGCCGACGGAACGATTCCCGAACTCCAGCGTTCGCGCCTCGAGGCGCTGGGCGAGTGGCTCTCGATCAACGGCGACGCCATCTTCGCGAGTCGACCCTGGGTCGTCGCCGAGGACGAGGCGAGCGACGTCGAGGTCCGCTACACCTGGCGCGACGGCGACTGCTACGCGACCGCCCTCGAGTGGCCCGGCGAGGAACTCTCGCTGGCGGTTCCACAGCACGTCGATACTCAGCCGACGAAAACCGCGTTACTCACGGCCGACGGCGAACTCGAGTGCGAGACGACCGTCGAGGGCGAAACCCTCGAAGTCGCACTCCCACCGCAGCCCGGCCACGAGCACGCCTACGCGGTTCGGCTGACCGGCGTCGAAAACCCGAGGATGTGAATCCCGTTTCTATTCGGTTTTCCGCCGATCGATAGCCGTAGTACGGCAATCTAACTTCCCTGTCCTCGAGAACCGCTACGGTTTTGTGGGTGCATTGTGACTACCACTCATGGTCGCTGACGACACCGATCACGACCGCGTAGCGATGATCCAACACCTCGATCCGGATCGGGTCGACGAGTACCTCGAGGCCCACGAGGACGTTCCCGACGCCGTCGCCGAACAGATGCGAACCAGCGGCGTCAAGAAATTCGAGTTGTTCGTCGAGGACGATATCTCGGTCGGCTACCTCGAGGTCGAGGACTTCGAGCGCTTCGCCGAGGAGTACAGCGACAATCCGGAGTGTGAGAAGTGGGAACGTGAGGTCGGCGAGTACAAACGCAGCGGCGTCGAGACCGACGACGCGGAGATTCCGACGATGGATCACGTCTGGTCTCTCGACGACGCCACCGAGTAACGCGCCCTCGGCGCTCGTTTTCCGTCCGTACATAGGCTTATGAGGTGTACGTTCGAAGTACTCGAGTGTCACAGATGAAGCTCATCGACGCACATACGCACGCGTGGGGACAGGATACGCGGGAACTTCCCTGGCAAGCCGACGTCCTCCCGCCCGAGTGGGACGGGGCCTACACGCACGACGACCTCGTCACCGACATGGATCGCGCCGGCGTCGCCGAATCGGTGATCGTGACGACGCCGCTGTACGGCCGCGACAGGCGTGCCAACGAGTACACGATGCGGAGCATCGAGGCCCACCCCGATCGGCTGTGGGGCGTCGGCCTGATGGAGTTCTTTCCCGACGACCCCGCCGACGCACGCGCCGCTCTCGAGCGGGTCACCGGTCACCCGCGGATGCTCGGCGTCCGCATGCACGCGGCGCTCGAGTACGGGACGATTCCGGGCGACGTCGATCGAAACGGCGACTGGATCCTCGACGACCGCCTCGAGCACGTCTGGCGCGGGGCAGGCGAACTCGATACCGCGATCTTCGTCTTTCCGAAAGCGCAGCAACTCGAACAGGTCGAGACGCTCGCCGGCCACTACCCCGACACCACGATCGTCGTCGACCACATGGCCTGGCCCGACGAGACGACTGCTCCCGACGACAGCCCGTGGACGACGTTCAAGGCGGTCGCCGACCACGACAACGTGTTCGTGAAGGTCAGTTCGGTGCCGCGATCGGCCGAGGCAACTGGCAATCCGCAGTGGCCCTACGAATCCATGCACGACTACGTCACGAACCTCCTCGAGTGGTTCGGCCCCGAGCGGCTCATGCTCGGCTCCGACTATCCGTGGATGGACGACTGGGCCGACTACGAGTCCTGCCTGTCGTGGCTTGAGACCCTCGAGACCCTTTCACGACGGGACCGAGCGTACCTCTCATACCGGACCTTCGAGGAACTCCACGGCTAGGGAACGAACAAGCGACACCGCCGAACGGGCGTCCAGTCGGGTGCAGTGTGGCGTCCGAGTATCCGCGACTCTCACAATCATTATTACGTTCGCTCGTGCAAGAGACACCATGCAATTCGATTGGATGGTGCAGTGTTACGCGGGCGACGGCGTTCACCGCGACACGCCGCTACTGGAGTCACTCGAGCGGGAGACGATCATGCACGGCGTCGACACCGCAGTCGACGTCGGAATCGACGGGCTGTGGGCACCGGATCACTTTATGCTCGGTCCACACGCCGAAGAGTACGAAGTGTGGACACTATTAAGCGCACTCGCAGAACGCACCGACGACGTCGATATCGGCCCGCTCGTCGGATCGATCACCTACAGAAACCCCGCGTTGCTGGCGAAGATGGCGACGACCGTCGATATCCTCTCGGAGGGTCGACTTCGACTCGGTCTCGGCGCCGGCTGGCACGAGGAGGAACACGCCGCGTACGGATTCGAGTTTCCCGATGTCGACACGCGGATCGACATGTTAGACGAGGGAATTCGGGTGATCAAGACGATGTTCACCGAAGAGCGGCCGACGTTCCGCGGTGACCACTTCGAGATCGAAAACGCACTCAACAATCCGAAGCCGGTCTCCGATCCGTACCCGCCCATCGTCATCGGGGGTGCGGGGCCCCGAATGCTCCGGCTCATCGCGAAGCACGCGGACGAGTGGAACGTCGAGATCAGCGCTCGAGCGCGCGGAAAACCGATCGAGTTCAAGGTTCGCAAGTTCGAGGAGTACCTCGAGAACGAGGGTCGCGACCCCGACGAGGTGGACCGCTCTTGGCTCGCTCACGTGCTGGTCTGTGAGGACGACGAGGAGGTACAGGAGTACGTCGATCGAATTTTCCCGCTGCCGTGGGGCGAAGAGTCCGACATGGACGAGCAACTCGAGGACGCCGAAGACGCTCGCGAGAAGGGAAGTATGCTGATCGGTACGCCGGCGGAGGTTGCGACGCAGATCGAGGAGATTCGTGACCTCGGATTCGGAAAGCTTCAGTTGATGTTCCTCGACTTCCCTGAAACCCGCGGCATGGAACTGTTCGCCGACGAAGTGATGCCGCAGTTCGACTGATCGGTCGCACATCTCTTCGGAGCGTCCCGGCAGCTTCACCGAAACCTACCAGGAGGTCACGTTCACGTCGCGCAACGGCCGCGCGAGCGGGATCTCGACTTGCCCACCGGTATTGTGCGAGAGGTAGAACGCGATGAGGATCTCGAGCGAACGGGCCGCTTCCTCACCGGTCGACCCGTTCGCCGCGTCGCCCTCGAGCACGTCGACGATGTGGCTGGCGGCGTTGGCGAACGCCCGCTGATAGTCGTCCTCCCAGGTCCACGCGCCCTCGATGCCCGGCAGAAGTTCCTCAACATGGTCGCCGTCCTCGAGTCGCCAGTAGCGCCACTCGCCGTCGTCGTTGTTCATGTAGAGTTTGCCCTTCGTGCCGATGACGTTGAACGTCATCGAGGAGATCGCTCGCGGCAGTGTGCAGTCGATTGTGACGAACGAGCCGTCGTCCATCACCACGAACCCGCCGCCGCCCGAGTCGTCGACCTGCCGGCCCGCCTCGAGGCTGTCGACGGCTTCGTTCTCGCCGGTGATGTGGCCGGCGACGGTCTCGGCACGCGCGTCGAGCAGGTAGACGAGCGTGTCGAGCAGGTGCGTCGAGTTGCGCAGCAGTTCCATCCGAAACTGCGCGCTCACCGACTGGATCTCGCCGAGGAGATCCTCCTCCTGGATCAACGTGCGTAACTGCTGGAGTTTGTCCGTGAACCGGAAGGAGTGGTTCACCAGCAGTTCCGTCTCGGTCTCCTCGCATACCTGCACCATCTCCTCGGCCGCGGTTACTTGTGAGGCGATGGGTTTCTCACACCAGATCAACGACGGATCGGCTGCCGACCGCGCGGCGTCGATCACGTGCTCGTGGTGGAGGTACGACGGTGTACACACCGAGACGACGTCGAGATCTTCGGCCTCGAGCATCGCCTCGTGGCCGACGTACCGTCGCTCCTCGGGGATCTCCCACGCCGTTCCGAACCGCTCGAGTTTCTCTTCGTCGATATCGGCGACGGCGACGAGTTCGAGCTCCGTCTGGGCGTCGTAGCCGCCGGCGTGGCTCGCCTCGATCTTCTTCCGGCCGATGTCTTCTTCGTCGTGCATGCCGAGGATACCCATTCCCGCGATACCTCCCGTTCCGATGATACCTGCAGTGTAACTCATATGTGATTCAGCTTTTGATTATTCGTAGACGTGGACGGAGCCGGTCTGGTTGTCTTCGATGTAGTCCCAGTCGTACTCGACGCCCAGTCCGGGGCCGTCGGGGACCTCGATTCGACCCTCGTCGTCGATCGTGTCGATCATGTCCGAGTAGTCGCCCTCGTAGACCGGCGGCTGAGTGTTCTGACACTCGGGGTGGACCAACGCGAGTTCGTAGTAGTTGGTGTTGCGCGTCGCCGCGATACACTGACGCTGGGCGGGCCCGGGCGCGTGAAACTCGACGTCGAGACCGAACGCCTCGGCCGTGCGGACGACCTTCATCGCGCCCGTAATTCCGGCGTCGTACTCGGGATCGGCACGCACGAAGTCCGTCGCGCCGTTGGCGATGAAGTCCGCGTGGGGCTCTAAGCCGCGGACGTGCTCGGTCTGGAGGATGGGCGTCTCGAGGTGGTCGCCCAGCTTTTTGTGGCCGTGCTGGGAGATGCCACCGTCGCGGTAGGGATCCTCGTACCAGTAAAAACCCTGTTCGTCGAGCGCTTTGCCGACTTTCAGCGCGTCGGCGAAGGTCTCGTACTCGCAGGCGGGGTCGAACATGAGATCCATCTCGTCGCCGACCCGTTCGCCGACGGCGTGGACGGAGTCGATCTCGCGCTGGATGTCACGGCTGTCGTCACCGCCGCCCCAGCCGTGGATCTTGTAGCCCGTGTACCCCATCTCGAGGCACTGTTGGCCGAAGTCGGCGAAGGCTTCGGCGGAGTCGAGGCCGCCGTTCTCGTCGCCGTGATAGGTGGAGGCGTAAGCCGGAATCTTCGTCCGGTAGGTCCCCAGCAGTTCGTGGATCGGTGCGTCGTAGTACTTGCCCGCGAAGTCCCAGAGGGCGATGTCGACGGGGCCGATGCCCATTCGGTCGTACTTGCGGAGGGCGCGTTTGATCTCGCTCCAGTGTTTCTCGCGCTCGAAGGGATTCTTGCCGATCAGGTAGTCGGCGAACATGTTGATCTGGGCTGCTCCCGGCGAGTTCCCGCCGACGTACTCGCCGGTGATGCCCGTGTCCGTGTGCACTTTGATCCCGAAGAGTTTGCGCCAGGTGGTCTCTCCTGGCTCGTAGACGAGATTGAACCCGTTCGCGTCCGTCCCGACGTCCTCGAGCGGATAGCGAAACTCGCGACTCTCGATGCGGGTGATCGTAGGTCCCATACCATGACAACTGGTCGGGGTCGTAATAAATCCATTTGATGTATCCGTTTGTTCCGGAGGCCCAATAAATCGTTCCGGGAGAGAATTGAGTTTATGAAAACAACAGACGTTGTTCAGAATACACGAACGACGGAAACCGTAACTGGTCGCAGTTATCTCGGTACAACGTAGTCACCGAAGTTCCGTCGGGTGTAAACGTTCGATTCGAACGGGATAATGAGAACTGGACAGGCTCTACTGCTGTTCTATTAGTGATTCTTGAATTCTTCCTGTCGACTGGGTATCCTACACGGAGAAAAGTGATTAAATATAGTATATCTAGACAGTACGAGACAAATATTTTCCATATTATTAGAATTATTAGGATGTGTCTTTGAACAAGTTACGTGCATAGGATTGTAATGAGAGTGGGAAGTGTTCTCAATAGACATTCGATAGAAATTCTGATTTGCTATAATTCAAGAGAACGAGACGAACATACGGCTATCTGCTTGCGAGGTTATACGGCTTGACATTGGTAGAATTGCTTGAACGAAGACGAGCCAGTGAAATCGGTGTATCTTTAGAGCGCGTCATCGCTCTATACAGCCGGTCTATCGTAGTGGACTGTTCGATGGGCAGACACGATGGTCGTGAAAATCCGTTCGAAGGTTCAACGATACTGAATGGATTACGAATACGTGACATTTAATTCGATCACGTTCACGGTCTCGAGAACTCGGTTCGGGAGTTCGTCTTCGAAGTACTCCTCCTGCATTCGATTGACGGGTCCGGAAGCGCTTACCGCACCGAGGACTCGTCCGTCACTCGTCTGAATCGGTGCTGCAACGCATCGAAGTCCTTTGAGTCGCTCCTCGTCGTCGGTCGCGTATCCGCGTTCTCGGACCAATTCGAGTTCCTCCTCGAGTTCCTCGCGCGTGCTGACCGTTCGCTTCGTACGCTGTGGAAGTCCGTGATTGTCGACGATCGTATCGACACGATCTTCGGGAAGATGCGCTAAGATGGATTTTCCGAGCGCCGTCGCGTGGAGGTCGACGCGAGTTCCAACGTACGAATCGACTTGGACGGCTTGCTCTCCCTTTGCCTGATGGATGTACACGCCGTGTCCGTGCTCCTCGATCATCAGGTTCGCGAGCTCTCTGGTTTCGTCCGCGAGTCGATCGACTTCGGGTTTCGCAATGTCGTAAATCTGCATGCAGTCTCGTGCGTATGCCCCGAGTTCGAGAAAGCGGATCCCGACGCTGTACGTGTTTCCCTCCTTTTTGACGTACTCCTCCTGCTCGAGCGTGCTCAGATAGTTGTGCACCGTGCTCTTTGGCAATTTAAGATGGTTGGCCAGTTCGGTCACGCCGCAACTGCCCAATTCCTTCAACGCCTCGACGATAGTGAACGTCGTCGTCGTAGTTTTCACCGGGTTTTTTGCTCTATTTGCCATACGATAATGAGGGTATGACTGCAATCAACATATAACATGCGTTCCAATTCACTGAACGAGAGTCATTATCGTAGACTAGGGGTTGGTTTATTTTGAACTCACGTTCGAGTTTTGAACTCGACGAAGACCGTATTATAGGAGTGTTCGGATCGCTGGAGGGGAATCTAGTTCATATCACGCACCGGTTACCGGCGGAATATTTAGAAGGACCCTCGAGGAGAGTAGTAATATGAGACAATACCGATCACTTGTCGTCGGATGTGGAGCACGTGGCCGTCAACACGGGACTGCACTCTCTGAAAGCGACCGCTTTGAGCTGGTCGGCCTCTGTGACCTGGTCGAAGAGCGAGCGACGAACCTCGCGGCGGATCTCGACGTTTCCACGACGTACACAGACCTCCACGAAGCGATCGAAGAGACCGAACCGATGCACGTCTCCTGTATCACACCGCCGACGATCCGGGCATCGATCGTCGGGGAGATACTCTCTCACGATATCGCATCGTTGACGATCGAGAAACCAGCCGCAAATACCCTCGAAGAAGTCGAGAAGATCGTTCGGCTCACCGAGAAAACCGACACGCGAGTGACGGTCTGCCTCGAGACGCTCTGGGCTGACGAGATTCGGGCGGTCGATCGATGGATCGAGGACGGACAAATCGGAGCTGTCGATCGAATCGTTGGGACCACGAAAGGAGGGCTCATGGCTCAAGGAACACATTTCGTGCATATGCTCGACTGGATGCTCGACGAAACGCCGGCACTCGTTCGGTGCTTTGCCGAAGGTCCGGTCGGGTTGGATCCGACACGAAACGATCGAATCCCAGATCATTCAGAACCGACGGACGCACTCTTAGAGCTCACCTATTCGAGCGACGCAAGAGCATTCCTCCATCACGGTGTACACGCACCGGACGAAACAGCGCAAGCGGGAACGTTTTGGCTCGAGTATCGCCTCGATGTCGTCGGATCCAACGGTCGTGCATCGTTTGTTCACGGCGACCACGCAGAGGTAATCTCCGTCGACGGGCATCAACGAATCGACGTCCGTGATTTCGACGAAAATGGATATATGACTCGACGTCTGTACGACGAACTCGCGTCCGTTCTCGATGGCGAGCAAACGGATCATCCCGCAAGTCTCGAGAGTGCGCTCGAAACACACCGTACCCTCGATGCAGCGATGCGTTCTGCATACCAGTCGCAGGCGATTCCGCCGACGCGCAGACCACCTGCGACCGGGCGAACGACGAACGAGCACCTTCGACGAACGCTTGCGGGACGCAAACCGATTACCGTCTCGACGCTCTTGTACGGCGATCGAGACCGGATGACGACGCTCGAATCGCTCGCAGACCTCGGCGTCGAATCGGTCGATCTCTGGTCGGTCTCGGCGTTCGCAACCCACTTCGATAGCGAGGAGTCCGTCGAGGACATCAGGGCGGATCTCGAGCAATTCGGGATGGACATTCCGGTCGTCTCCATCTTCGACGACGGAAACGTGCTGGAGAAATTGGATCTCGCGGCGTCACTCGGCGCGGACGTCGCAGTTATGGGAGGACGGACACCGGAGCGTCCCGAAACTTGGGACCGCACACGGGTGATCGAGTGGCTCGACCACGCCGACGACCGTGAACTGACGCTCGCGTTCGAAAACCACCTCGACACGCTCGAGACGGCGGCAGAAATGTGGGCATTACTCGATGCACTCGACCATCCTGCCGCACGCATCTGTCTGGCGCCGCCCCATCTATCCCTCGCGAGCGAGCGAGTCGAGAAGGCGATCATCGAACTCGGCGACGCTATCGACGTCCTCTACCTCTGGGATATGGAACCCGACGCCGACCGAACGGAAGCCGATACAATCTGGTGGAACCGCGCCGATAGTCAGGTTCCTGGGGGCGGCGGTGCTGTCGACTTCGATCGGTTATTCGAACTCGCAGTCGAATACTGTCCCGACGCCCACTGGGTCGTCTGTTATCACGGGACCGAGGGGTGGGAGAGAGACCGGATCGACGAGTCGGTGCGGCGGTCGCTCCGATTCCTCGAACGGCACCGCTCACGGTTCAATTGAGACCACGACTGGCGATCAACTCTCGAAAATAATCGTAAACCGTGTTGCCGAAGCATTCGTGATCGTCGATTCGAGTTCGCGACCACGACGCAAACGAGATCTCGAGTCGGATCGGTGCGTCTAAACGTTCGAGACTATCACTCGCCTTCGTACTTGACCCTGAGGCCACCGTGAGCCATCACTTCGCTCGACCAATTGATGTACTCGTCGAGAGTCGAGTGTCGCTCGGGCCAGACGAATTCATCGACGTTGAGACACGGTGCTTCGGAGTGTCGACGAAGCGGGATCTGGGGGACTACTTGATTGTACACCCATGCTAGCTCGGCAGTGATCTCGCGCACCTGATCGTCGTCGATGGGTTCGGCGAGTTTCGTGACCTGTTCTGGGATGTTTACCGTCATCGGATCGCTGTCGGGGTCGCCGATCGTTTCCGGAACTTCGATTTCCTCTGGGAGGTCGATGGGATAACTAGGGTCATCTCGCGTAGCCCGACGGAGCTGTTCCTCGTAATAGGCCCACGGGTGATACCCGGTGCTACCGAGCGGAATCCAGATGTGACCGATCCCGTCGAAGTTTCGCTCGGGGATGACGTTCCCCCAGTGGGCGCCGGCCTCGTCAACGGTCAGCTCGGCTTCGATACCGAATCGACGGAGGACGCTCACTGTTGGATCCGTAGACTTCTCCCAGGCCGGCGGGCACCTGAACTCGGGTCGCCAGACTTCGCCGTCGGGCGTCATCCACGTATCGTCATCTTGGGAGAATCCCGCATTCTCGAGTAATTCCGTCGCTCGCTCGAGGTGCTCTTCGGTATTCTCTCCGTTATTGTAGGTTTCGTAATCGTCGAGGCTATCACCTAACCACTCATCTGCATGGTCGTCGGCCATGCCGGTGACCGTTGTCGGTACCTGTTGTTCGATGTAGTCTGGATCCTGACCCTCAGCGTTCATGACCTCCGTGACTTCCTTACGGTCGACGATGTGTGCAATCGCTTGTCGAACCTCGCGTTGCTCCATGTACTCGTCGTCGAAGTTGAACCCGAGCGATTCGCCGAGATCCTGTAGATCGGGACGATACTCGTAGACGTCTGATGGAATCTCGTCCTTCCCGATATTGGGGTTCGCCCGGGAGCCGTCCCAATTGTACGCCTGAAAGTTCGGTAACTCTTCTTCTTCGTCGGCGAAGAGCCACTCGAAGTTAGGGAAATTGGGAATTTGCCAGTCTGCATCGTACACTGACTCGATGTGATCGAGATTGGCGGGAGCAGTGTAGTCTTCGAAGCGCTCAGCGAACATTCGCTGGGCGGTCGCCTCTACTGGGACGAACGGACCATTAGCGACCACGTCGTCGAGTTCGATACGCCAATTGAGCAGGTCGGCTAATGCTTCGTCCTCTTCGTCTTCACCGTCTGCCTCCTCGAACGCCTGTAGATACTCCTCGTAGATGTCGTGTTTGACCGAAATTTCCTGTGGGAGAACGTTCGCCATGAACACGTCTCGGTTCGTGTCACGAGAGACGGTGTATTCGAGGGTAAACTCGTCGGTCGCTTCCACCTCGTCGATGAAGTCCCATATCGGTGTCCCTTGGTAATATTGAAGCCTGTTCTGGGTAACGACGTCCTGAGCCGTAACTGGATCACCGTCGTGCCAGAGATGAGGAGGGTCGTCCCGAAGATGAATCGTGACTGTGTCCCCTTCGGTAACCTCCTCCGGGACGTCCCATTCTCGGGCGATCATCGGCCAGTATGTCCCGTCGACGGTACTCCAGTGAATGAGGTTGTCGAAGATAACGGCGTTAATCTGATCGGCAAAATTCCCAGGATGGAACTGATTGAACTGAATGTCCGGCGGAATACCTCCGTCTTTCAGCCGTCCGACGAACGTGTCCTTTACAATCTCACTTTCATCCGGGTCAACGTTGAGTTCTGAGGGGTCACTGTTACCGTTTCCGTTTCCATTCCCGTTCCCGTTTTCATCGTCTCCACCAAGACAGCCGGCCATAGCGACTGCACCTGCACCTCCGAACGCCTGCAAGATTCGGCGCCGCGACTGTGTGTCTGAGTGGCTAAGCGGATTGCCATCAATTGGCATAACTATCACAAGGATAACAGCACTATAAATAGATATGGTATTATTTACGTCATATGATGGCCGAAAAGTGCTGTTGACGATACGTGCGTAGAGAGTTGATACGCCATCAAATGAATTACTATATAAAGTCAAACAAAAATCCACAGAAATAACCGAAGAGATTCGACAGTACTGAGAAATGACGATAAGTATTATAGTCCCTGAGGTGAGATGACATGCTATAGTAAGACACATGGCAAACTACTACGTCGAACGATTAGCTCAGTTAATCATAACGACACTGGCCGTAATCACCCTCTCGTTCGCCCTCCTTCGACTGATGCCGGGAGGCCCAATGGATTACTTGCGCGCACAGTTAGCTTCTGAGATGGGGTCAGGGCGATCGTCGGACGAAATCGACGCAATCGTCGAGTCGTACGTTTCCGTAAATCCGAACGATCCGATTTACATTGCGTACTTCGATTACGTCACCTCGATCCTTCAGGGTGATTTCGGTCAATCAATCTGGTACAATAGGCCTGTGAGCGAGATTATCGCTGAGGCGCTTCCCTGGACCGTATTCATCATGTTGTCAGCATTGATCCTCACGTTTACCATCGGTATCGCACTTGGTGCTGCGATGGCGTACTTTGAGGGAAGTCGATTCGACACCTCGGCAACGATCGTCTCGGTTATCCTCACCTCCATTCCGTACTATATTTTCGCACTCGTGCTCCTGTTTGCGTTCGCATATCAGATCCAAATCTTTCCGACGGGAGACCTGTACGCTCGTGGGGAGACACCCGGCTTGGATCTCTCCTTCTTACGGAGCGCACTCCACCACGCCACGCTCCCGATTCTCTCACTCGTCCTGACCGGTTTCGGGGGTTGGGCTCTATCTATGCGTGGGAACGCCGTTCGCATACTCGGTGAAGACTACCTTCGCGTGGCCGAACTGCGCGGTATTCCGGATTACCGGATCTCGCTGAAGTACGTCGGTCAGAACGCGGTCCTTCCAATGTACACCGGACTCATGATTAGCATCGGCTTCATGTTCGGTGGTGCGGTTATCCTCGAGGAAATCTTCAAATATCCCGGCCTCGGATACTATATCCTCCGTGCAGTCGAGGCTAGGGACTATCCGCTACTGATGGGTGGATTCATCGTCATCACGTTAGCTGTACTGATCGCAATCCTTATTGCGGACCTGACGTACGGAAAGATCGATCCACGTGCAGGAGGAGGTGAGAACCGTGAAACATACTGAAGAGAACCCTACCGAAGAGGAACAGATCTCGAGTTCGGTGTTCAATCGCTCGAGTGCGGATTACGAGACGGAATCCCGGAAGGACCAGTTCGTTCGATCCGTCGATACGCGAATACTGGCCCCACTACGGATCATCGTACACGACTGGCGAGGATTAATCGGTGGTGCGATATTGCTGTTGTACATCCTGATGGGGACTATTGGAGTCCTGCTCGTCGAAGCGCCCGAGATCGGACAGGGACCGCGCTTCGCAGGACTCTTCACCGACGGACACCTCCTCGGAACTGACAATCAGGGTCGAGATCTGCTATCTCTCACTGTACACGCGACGCCAGCAATGCTCGAAATGATCATTAGCGGTGCCGTCTTCACGACGATCGTCGCAACGATTGTCGGAACCGTCTCGGGATACAAAAGCGGCATTATTGACCGCATCAGCATGGTCGTCACGGACATCATGCTGACCATCCCTGGGCTCCCGCTGGTTATCGTGATCGCGGCGATTCTCGATCCGCGAACGCCGTGGGTAGTCGGGATTGTACTCACAATAAACGCGTGGGCGGGTCTTGCGCGGACGATCAGAGCACAGGTATTGACAGTTCGCGAGGAGTCGTACGTCGAAGCCTCACGCGTGATGGGGTTCTCGACTTCTGGTATCCTCAGGCGAGATATCATCCCTCAACTCATGCCGTACATCGGTGTGAACTTCATGCAGGCGGCTCGGAACGTTATCTTCGCCTCCGTCGGGCTGTACTACCTCGGCGTGCTTCCGTTTACGCACTACAACTGGGGAATCATCCTCAATCAGGCCTACGGTGGAGGTGCGCTCTGGAATGTTAGTTACCTCCACTGGATGGTCGTCCCGATCGTGACCATCTCGCTGATTTCACTGAGCCTGATCCTGCTCACGCAGAGTGCAGACCGCGTTTTCAACCCGCGAGTGAGGGCGAAACACTCTCGAACAGTCTCTGACGACAGTGATGCGGCCGAACATAACTGAAAATTCGAGCTTTTGACGTCCCCGTATACTCGAAATAGCAAATCTCCACCTCGAACCTCGGCAGGACAGCCGTAACCGGACGACGTCTATTGCGTGACATACTCAAGTGTCGATGATCGAACGATCCGTCTACCTGAATCGTCGACTTCGGTTCACACTAACCCGCTCCGAGAGCAATACAGTAACCTGAACGACGTTGTCCTTCTCAGACGCTTCCCGATGTTTTCGGCAATAGTGGGTGCGATCCTCGCTCCAGTGGTTTCTGAACGATTCACCGGCATCGATCCACTGAGCATTCTTTCTCCACTCGTTTGTCTTCGGTTATCATCGTGACCGAGGCTACTGTGCACACGGGTAATACGGTCGAGGTTGTCAGTATAACTGCCTTTTAGCCAACGATAATTGATAATGAATCTCGATCCGTGATTTGACGAGTTATTCAGTATTGTGGAACGCATCTTCCAACTAGCGAACTGGGGTTACCCCTATTTGGGATATACACTGAATCGGGGAGCAATATCGATATATTCAACGGAAAAATGGTTATTGTATAATAAACCGACAGTAGACCGGATCGGAACGGTTCTTTTGAACGGGAGGGCGATCGGAGCAGAGATTCTCATCTGGGGTAACGACAGCGATCAACGAAAGAGATTTCTCTGAATAGATTACAAACATATGATTGTAATGCACACGTTATTCCACTACCATCACAACTGATAGTATCGTGTTAACGACCCTCAAGGTTAGAGATCGTATTGTTTGGGCTCGATAATAACGACTCCAGTGGTCATTTTCTTAGTTCAATAATATGGAACGGAGCTTCCAAACATCGTCTCAGAACTCGTAACTAGTGTCGGGTTGGATCCAATCGTCGTTATCGTACTGTGAACGCCGAGGGAACATACGAGTCGTACGGATAGTGCATCGAACAGCTCCATTGAACGATCGTACGGACCAATCGGATCCGGTCAACTGTACCGGCTACCAAAGCTATTTGCAGGCCCGATATGTCTCCCTATACGTATGAAAGACCAGCCAAGAGTGTACGAACCGAACTGGGATTCGATCGACGAACACGAGTGTCCCGATTGGTATCACGATGCTAAATTGGGGATTTTCATTCACTGGGGTATTTATTCGGTTCCAGCATGGGCTGATCCCGACGGAGACCACGCCTACGCCGAGTGGTATCCGTACTACATGTACGAAGAAGGGAGCGACACACGGGAATACCATCGTGAACACTACGGTGACGACGTTGAGTACGCGGACTTCATCGACGATTGGGACGCGGAGAATTGGGACCCCGACGCGTGGGCGGCGTTCTTCGAGGAGATTGGCGCTCGATACGTCGTTTTAACCGGTGAACATCACGATGGTTTCGCCCTCTGGGACTCCCACTATACCAAATACAACACGACCGAGATGGGACCGAAACGGGATCTCGTGGGAGAACTCGCCGACGCCGTCGACGACCACGGACTCCGATTCGCCGCGTCCTATCATGCCAATCTAAACTACTACCAACCCGGATTCGACGGTCGATTCGGACATCCGGATTTTGAGGGAGCAGACGGCAACTTCCGGAGTGAAGGCGCCGGACCCGGTTCCGAGTACGTGGACTTCATGAACGCGAAGCACCGCGAGTTGATTCGACAGTACGATCCCGATCTCTTGTGGTTCGACGTTCCCTGTGCTGAGGGCGACCACCTTCGCGCTCAGAAACTGATTGCCGACTATTACAACCGCGCCGAAGAATCGGGGAAAGAGGTCATGGTCAACGATCGGGCCTCGACGGACGCGACACGAACGCACGGCGACTTTTACACGCCCGAGTACGAGACGTTCGACGAAATTCAGGAGAAAAAGTGGGAAACCTGTCGCGGGATCGGCTCGTCGTTCGGTTACAACCACGCGGAAACCGAAGACAATCACCTTACCGCCACGGAGTTAGTCCACTTGCTCGTCGATGTCGTTTCGAAGAACGGGAACCTTCTGATCAACGTCGGTCCGAAAGCCGACGGGACGATTCCAGATCTACAAAAGACACCATTACAGGGACTAGGCGAGTGGCTCGACGATAACGGGGAGGCGATACACGGAACCAGACCTTGGATCGTCTCCGAAGACGACTTGAGCGAGGTGGAAGTCCGATACACGTGGTCCGACAATACGCTCTACGCAACCTGTCTGGAGTGGCCGGGAGACCGTCTCGAGTTGGCTCTCGGTGACCACATCGAGACGGACGCCGTCGAGAATATCGAATTCCGGGGTGACAAGACGTCGATCGACTGGGAAAGGAACGATACGTCGGTGGCAATCTCGATCGACGGTGAACCGACCGGTGCGGACGGTTCGGATCATGCCTACGTCTTCGAACTCGCCGGCGTACCTAATCCGCGTCGGTAAGCGTTCACCTGTCTCGACGCGATTCACAGTAATCTATTTGTTCGATATCGAACGCGGACGAACCTACCGGATGCGGGAGACACGACGGCGACTAGCTGTCCGCTAGCGCCAGTCGTTCGCACAGCTCAAGGGTAACCGAGATGCGAATCATCGATCGATAAAGATGTGATTCGTGCTCGAAATCGTACGTTTTGCTCCCGTTCTCTCCGATAATGTCCGGTATCCGGTCGACGGAGAAGCCACCGTGGACGGTGAGCGGGGACGAATTTCGGTTCGCCACCGACAGCGCTGTGCCGTCTTTTCCGTCTACGTACTCAAAGAAGTATAAGATATTCAGGACTGAATCGGATTTGCCGCTAGTGAGCCGGTAGAAAGGAGCGGAACTGGTCATCCATCTGCCAATTGGCCAGATGATTTCTCCAGCGACGAGCCAGTGCGAGACGTTCTACGTCGACGCGTCGGGAAATCCCTCACGCTCGAGGCGTCGACCGACGTCCCGGAGTACCGCCGTATCTTCGGCGTCCAGCGCCCCGTCCGGTAACGGCCCCGTATTGAGCAGTAGATTGTAATCGACCGCTTGCGCTTCCTCGAGAAGGGCCCAGACCTCGTCGACAGTCTTGTGTTTGCCTTCGGCCGATTTCATGTATCCCCAAGAATGACCGACCTCGTCCTCGTACTCGGCGCTCGGAAGCATGCAGGCGCACATCTCTCCCGGCTTTCCGAAGTCCTCGCCCGCGTTATCGTAGTACAATTCAGGTGCGACGATATCCTCGGTTCCGGTAACGCCATCCTTGTAGGAGATGAGCGTCTGCGGTTGGAGTTCTCGGACCCGATCGTACAGTGTAGGTAGGTCGAATGGTTCCGGATCCCACCCTTGCTTGTCCGGAAGCGTCGAAAAAACGCCAGGATCGAACCAGATACCAGCGATATCGCCGTACTGTGTGAGCAACTCCGTGACCTGTTTCTCCACGAAGTCGAGGTACTGGGTGAGGTCGTGACCGGCGTCTGCATAACAACCCGGTCGGTCGTCGTAAGCCGGTCGTGCTGGCGCTCCCCACTCTTCGCGGTTCGGAGCGTGTGGATGGCGCCAATCGATACCGACGGAGTAGTAGAGGAACAGTCCGAGGCCTGCATCGTGACAGGCGTCCGCAAGTTCTCCCACGAGATCTCGGCTCGCGGGTGCCTCGACCGAGTTGAACGTCGTTTGATCCGTCTCGAAGAGACAGAACCCGTCGTGGTGTTTCGTCGTGAGATTCACGTACTCCATGCCGGCATCCTGAGTGAACTCGACGATTCGCTCCGCATCGAAGTTCTCGGCAGTGAAGGAATCCCGGAGCAACGCGTACTCCTCCGGCGGTATCTCCTCGTTATACTGTACCCACTCGTGGTTTCCGAGCAAGGAGTAGAGTCCGTAGTGCAAGAAGAGTCCGTACCTCGCCTCGTCGAACCACTCGAGTGCGGTCGCTCTGGGATCGTCTTCGTAACGATCCGAATAGTCCTTCAAGTATGGGGGAACAGTATCCATAATTCTTCATATTCACAGAGGTTCAAATAGATTATGTATGAAACGTGAACAGTGGAGATTACGAGTGATCGAGTCGGATCACGTAGGCGTAGTCGAGTCCCTTCGGGGGGTTAGAAGGGAGTTGCAGACAGAGAACGGACTCCTGTGAATCGTCGTACTCGGGTGGCCACCAGTTTCCGTCTTCCACCTCTCTTACCTCCCAGGCCACATCGACGTCGGGGGCACCGACCAGCGAGACGTCATCGAACCGAGGCTGTCGATGCCCTGAGACTGATTGCAGCTGCCGTGGGCTGGTTTCGACTTCGACGAAACCGTCGGTCGGCCAGTCGAGCAGTACGATGTACGAAACGTCGTCAGCGAGAACAAAGCGCACGTCTTCGGCGGTAAAGTCGACGCTGGTTGCCTCCTCAAATTCGCCGGACGTGACGTCGGTCGGGCCCTCACCGAACGTCCAGCCCGGTCGCGTCCCCGCTATCGCCTCGCGATTGGTCCCAAGCCAGTCGCCGA
Organism: Halomontanus rarus; assembly: GCF_017357405.1. GTDB lineage: Archaea > Halobacteriota > Halobacteria > Halobacteriales > Natrialbaceae > Halomontanus > Halomontanus rarus. The sequence goes on from NZ_CP071597.1 coordinate 891,400, forward strand.
ACGCCCGCAGTCGGTCGACCACGTCATCGGGAATGGTTCCGTCGGCTCTCGGACCGACGTTCATCAGTGTGTTACCGTTCTTGCTCACGCGGTCAACGAAGCCGGTCACCATCGTCTCGACGGATTTGAAATCCGAGTCCTCGACGTATCCCCAGGACGCGCGGTCGATCGAAGTGTCGGTGAGCCACGGCTGGAGCGTGACGTCCTCGGCGCGCATGCGTTCGTGATCAACGATTCCGACCCCCGGCGGGAGCTGTTTTTTGTGACAGACGTCGACCTCCTTCACCCACTCTTCGGCCCGATGGTAGTAGTGTGATACCACGTCACGGCGGTACTCGTCGTATTCGAGGAAGGCGTCTGATCCCCAACCGAAGTCGAACCAGAGCAGGTCGGGACGGTAGTTGTCGATCACCTCCACGGTCATGTCTCGCCAACGTTCGACGTAGGACTCGGGTAACTCTTCGCCCTCGTCGTGTGGCGGCCCGTACAGTCCGGCATAGTCGGGGTCCATCGTGTGGTAATCCTCGTCTCGAGGATAGTACCACCAGTTCGCGGCGTGGTGGAACGCCGCGAGGAACTTCATGCCGTGGTCGCGAACCGCTTCGGCGAGTTCGCCGACGATATCGCGCTCGGGACCCATCTCGACGGCGTTCCACTCGGTCAGGTCCGAATCCCAGAGGGCGAAGCCGTCGTGATGGATGGCGGTGATCCCGACGTAGTCGGCACCGGCCTCCGCACAAAGGGCCGCCCACTCATCGGCGTCGAACTCCGCGCCGTGGAAGTCAGGAATGAACTCGTGGTAGCCGTAGTCGGCGGGATCGCCGTAGGTCTCGACGTGGTGTTCGTAGATGTCAGTTCCTTCGAGATACATCTCTCGAGGGTACCACTCGTTTCCGTAGGCGGGAACCGAGTACGGTCCCCAGTGGAAATAGACGCCGAAAGGCTCGTCGTGGAACCACTTAGGGATGTTGTGTCGTCCCAAAGAATTCCAGGTCTGATCGTCGATCATCGTTCGGTTCCACTTCGTTCGCACTGTTGATATAAGTGCGGGTGAGTGAGTGCAGTCAGAAACGAGCACGCGAGTCCAACGAGTCGCGTACCCACGAGTTCGCGACCCCAACCCGAATCCACTGATCGACTGTCGAAATCCGACGGACGGATCAGACGGAGAGTTCGGCCACTCGAACGACCGTATTCGACCCGTAGGGGTAACCCGTGCAGTCGACGGTCGTCAAGTCGCCGTCGTCGCTCTGGATGACGCGCAGTTCCTCGTCGGAATCGAGCCACCGCGCGCCGGAAACGACGCGATTCAGTCCCTCTATTGTTCGGGGACCGGTCCCGCCACTGGAAGTGGTCACGTTCTCGTGTCCGGAGACAGCGAGGTCGAAGACGAGATAGTAGAGGCCGTCCTCGGTTTCGAGGACGACGTCACGACCCGGCGTCTCACAGTCCACCGGCTTCCCTTCGTAGATCGATTCTGCGTGCATCTCGACCCAGTCACCCGCACGGCGAAGTGTCGCCGTTTCGTACTCGGGAATCGCACCCTCTGCAGTCGGCCCGACGTTGAGGAGGTAGTTCGCGCCGCGTGCACGACACGTCGCGAGCGTCTCGATGACGTCAGCCGGCGACTTGTAATCGAAGTCGTTCGTTCCGATCCCCCAGTGGCCGTTCATCGTCTGGCACATCTCCGCGGCGACGTACTTGTCCATCTCCTCGCGGTCGATCGGATCCGGTTCACTCTGTTCGAAAGTGACGCTATCTACTTCGGAGTGGCTCACCTCGCCCTCGTTACCGATCCCGGTATTGTTCACGACGATCAGTTCGGGCTGGTGCTCGCGAATCAGCGCGTAGCGTTCGTCCAGCCGCCAGTCGACGTCGTCTCTGGACCAGTCGCCGTCGAACCAGATCCCGGCGATGTCGTACTCCGTCAGCACGATCTCGAGGGAGTCGTGAAGGAAGTCGACGTAGTCGTCGAACTCGGATTCGGTGCACTCATGGGAGTTGCGGTGCCAGTCGAGGGTCGTGTGATAGAGAAACGGCTCGATGCCCTCAGTACGACATCCCTCGACGAAGTCGCGAACGAGATCGCGACCCGCAGCCGAGTGCGGAGCGTCGTACTCGGTCAGTCCTTGCGTATCGTACAGCGAGAATCCGTCGTGGTGGCGTGCGGTCAGGGCGGCGTAGTTCATCCCTGCGTCCGACGCGAGACGGGCGATCTCGCGACCGTCGAACTCCTCGGCGGTGAACGTCTCGATCAGTCGCTCATACTCTTCGTGCTCGAGATCGTCGTCGAGGTGGAGAATCCACTTGCCGCGACCCAGTTGGGAGTATAGACCCCAGTGGAGGAACATTCCGTAGGCGTTTCGCTCGAACTCGACGACGCGGGGCTCCGGATTCGGTGTTGCCATACCGTAATGATCGAACGCGTGGTGCTTGGCTCTTTGGGCCTGCACCGTACAGCGCTCCTGATCCGCCGTTTGGCTGCCGAACGGGTGAGTACTGGAGATAAGTACGCCGGCACTCTCGCGAAAGTGGTCATCCCTGATTAACAGATCTGTGGTGACTGGCGTCCACATCGAAACCGATGGTCAGATCGTCTCAGAACCGGTTTTACTGTGAACAATCCGATACGGGTACGGATAGCTGGGATGATATAACCCCGGCCCGAGCACGGTATTCCCGTCGTCGATGGTCGCGACGTACACGAGCACGTCCCACTCGGACGTGACGTCTTCGGCCGGTATCGTCGCGTGATACCCCCACGCCGTCGATTCCATCTCCACGGACTGGAACGCCCCTTCGGCTTGATTCGTGCGTCGGTAATAGAGCGTCATCCCATCGAATTCGGAGAATTCGTCCGTCCGGACGTCGACCGGCAACTCGGTACCCGCCCGACAGGTCGTCGGCACGTCCAGTTCGATCCGTGGATGATCTGCGGATACCGACGAATCGACGTCGAGTTTCGGGACGATACCGGCGGGTCGGTCGATCCGAGACGCATCCGCCTCGGTACGCATCGTTTCGAGTTCGTCGAGGTCGGCGTGCAACTCTTCGAGCCGATCCCCCCAGGTTCCGCAGTCTGTGGATTCCGCACCGAGAGCGAAGACGAGGTCGTCGTGGTATGTCCCGTCTCCTCGCTCGGCCAGCGACTTCCACGCGGCGATCGCCCGTCGCATGTACACCTCGGCGTCCTGTACGGACTGCGTGCGATCGGTCGCTTCGTAGTGGCTGAGTGCCGTCGCCGCACGCGTCTTGGACGCGTGATAGCTCGCTAGCTCCGCGATCATTCGAACGTCGAGCGCAGTGGCAGTGAACTCGCCGCTCGCCGTCTCGAGCGTCTCCGCCGCACGATCGATCGCCGCAGTCGCCCGCGTCGCGAACTGATCGAGCCACCGTGCGACCTGCAGGGGCGTGTATTTGTGAGTTAGATCCTCGGAAATCACATCTGCAACGTACTCGTCGATTGCGTAGAACAGCCCGGGATCGCTCGGTTCGGCCGATGCGTAGGTTACGTCACCGAGAGCCGGGTTGTGATTGTGAACTTCGAAAAGCGCGCCGCCGGTATCGAGTTCCGCCCAGTTGACCAGCATCGGGTGACGAGTGAGGTGTGCTGCGGTAATCAACGGGAGGACTTTGCTCGCACTACGGTACGCCGCCAGAACGTCCGTCGCCGCATCGTCGAATCGTGCCCGAAACGCGCGCGCCCAGACGTCCGGATCGGTGTCTCTCGAGTAGCCGAGCCGTCCGAAAAACAGGTACCACGCCCAGTACCGGTCGTCCTCCCACTCGTAGTGACGAAGCTCGGGATCGTCGAAGAGCGGCCAGCCGCCGCCTCGGTCGCGCTGGACGAAGAACCGGCCGCCTTTCAGACAGAGCGGGGTCGCTACCTCGAACCCCCTCGAGTCGCCGAGGTCGGTGCTGTGGCTGAACCGGCGTGCGTAGTCCGGATCGCCCCAGAGGAACAGCCGGTTCGTCCCCGCAGCCCACAGTCTGTACAGCAGGTCGAACGTGCGCGGTTTTTCCAGGAGGTTCGAGTAGCTGTAGCGTCGATGCCGGTTCATGTCGTCGAGGTTCTCGAGTTCGCCGCGTCGCATCCGCGTGAGGTGGTAGGGGAGCCCGGTCGACTCGCACCAGTACTTCGTCGAGACCGTCAGTTCGACGCCGGTCTCCTGGGCGTGGCGGATCATGTCGTCGGTCAACCCCTTCGCGCGCAAATCTAGCTCGAGCGGCTCCCTCTTTTCGTCTGCAGCCTTTGCGATTCCCTCGACGATCTCCTGCCAGAACGTCTCCGCGGTCGACCGATCACCGACGCCAGACTCGAAGTTCACCCGGAGCTGGACGCCGTCGATTATCGGGAACTCTTCGATAATCGTCCGTATTCCGGTGGCACAGTAATCGGCGTACGCAGCTTCGTCCGCCGGTAGCCCGTGGACGAGTGACTCGTCGTCATCGCGCCAGGGAAGCTGTTGCCACGTCGCGAAGACGAACTCGAGGCCGTAGCGGTGACAGAGTTCGCCGATCCGTCGAAGGCGCTCCCGATGTGTGTCGCGGTCTATGTCGAGCACCTCACTGACGCGGACGTCAGGATACCCGGGTACATCGACGAGAAACGGATACGGCGGCGTGAAATACGCGGTGTCGAATCCGGTGATAAGCACGAACCGGTTGAAACGGGCGCGGACCAACCGGTCGAAGAAGGTGTGCCAGAACTCGTCGTCGAAGAACCAGTCGTCCTCCTGCGGCCCCGCGACGAACCGATCCACGCCGCGAACCTCGTTGTCCGGCGTTTCGAGCAGATTTTCGGTCGCGTCGAGCGCCTCGAGTCCGCCGTCGTCGATACGCTCTGCGAGCTCGAGGAGCGCGTACACCAGTCCACGGGTGTCGCTTCCGGCGACGACGAGTGCAGTGCCCGGCCCCGTATCCGCCCACTGAAAGACGACACTCTCGGGTTCGGAGACCGGTTCGTCGAGAAGCGACTCGACGACCTGTTCGTCGGTCCGCCCGACGACGAGAACTGTTTCGGCGTCAGTCTCCGTCCAGTACCCGACGCGATCGATCGATCCCCCTCGACTGTCGACCGACGTCGAGAGTTCGTCGAAGGCGTACTCGAGCGGTTCTTCCGTCTCCGTTCGATTCGTGCGATCGACGACTACGACCGATCCATCGCTGGCGAGTGACGGTGACTGTGTAGGCATGAGTGGTTTCTATGACTACTATTCACATACGTCTACATAAAATCGTGTACCAGTGGACCGATCGATTTCTTCGTCTTCGAATCGACATCGACGCGTATCGAGATCGTCTGTACGATGCCATGTGTCGTATCGCGGACGAGTACGAGGTCGACTGATCGATTCGGACTCGATCGTGGATTCGATTCGAACGGAAGTTCGGTAATTGTGAACTCCCCACACTATCGTCGTCGGTCGAATCTCCGCTAGTAATAAAGTGTAACAGTCATACCTCTGTTACACCCTCCGTTCATAATTATAAAACATAGGCGTTCCGTCCGGAATATCCGGGGCGTATTTTACTCAGCGTCTGGTAATACCGTCTCAGGTGACGAGGTGCGTCGGTTCCTCGTCGTCGAGCCACGTTTCCACTTGCGCGGCGATGATGCGGGGGCCTTCGAGAACGGCGTCTCGAGTCGATCCCGCGACGTGGGGAGTGAGAACCACCCCGTCGCAGTCGAACAGCGGATGATCGTCGGGCAATGGTTCCTCCCGGAAGACGTCGAGTGCTGCACCGGCGATCGATCTCGATTGCAGAGCGTCGATGAGTGCGTCTTCGTCGACGAGTCCACCTCGGGCCGTGTTCACGAGAATCGCCCCGTCTCGCATCGTCTCGAACTCCTCGGTGCTCAGAAGGGACTCGGTCTCGTCGGTGAGTCGGACGTGAAGCGTGACCACGTCGGCACGAGCGAGCAGTCCGGGCAGGTCGTCGGGTTCGGCGCCCAGCTCTCGAACTGTCCGGTCGTCGACGTAGGGATCGTGGACCACGATATCGGCGTCGAACCCCCGGAGGCGTTTCGTCACTTCGCGACCGATATTTCCGAACCCGACGACCCCGATCGTGAGGGCGTGTACGTCTCGCGGCAGCCGATCCGGATCGAACACCTGACTCCACTCGCCGTTTGCGAGTTCGGCGTGGTGAAAGGGTATCTCGCGGATCCGCGAGAGGATCATCGACGTCGCGTAGTCGGCCACTGCGTGCTTGTTCCGACCGGGAGCGTGGACGACGTCGACACCGTTGGCGGACGCGGCTTCGACGTCGACGTTTTCGGTTCCGCCACGGGCACAGCCGACGATCCGAAGATCGTCACCGGCCGCGATGAGCTCGGCGGAAACGGGTGCTTTGTGGACGATCAGGACGTCGACGCCGTCGAGCTTCCGTTCGATCTCCGCCGTGTCGTAGCCGCCCGGACCGACAGCCTCCATGTCCATCGTCACGTCTCGGAACGCCGCCGGTGAGAGGCCGCCGTTCCAGTCCATCCGTTCGAACGCCACCCCGCGTTCCGCGAGGAAGCTGGCGGCTTCGTACATGTACTCGCTGGGCTGCTGCGGATCGCCACAGAGCAAACAGGTGACGGTCATTGCCTCTATAATCGTGAGTCCCCGCTTTCAAGCTACCCATGTGGGTTCCAGGGCGGTCCGAACGCGATCGAATCGGTCCCTGACAGGCCGATACTGCGCCGCCCGAGACGGAACGTACTCCGTCCCGACGCCGACCGCTCGGTCGGCCGCCTCGGTGGCGTCTTCGTAACAGCCGACGGCGACACCCGCACAGAGGGCCGCACCTCGAGCGCCGACTTCGGTGCTGTCGGGCGTGCTGACGCGGGCGTCCAGGACGTCGGCGAAGATCTCACACCAGACGTCGCTCCGGGCACCGCCGCCGGTCAGTCGGATCTCGACGAGGTCGCGCGGGGGTACGAGTTCGCGGAGAGCGTCACACTGGGTAATCGCGACACCCTCGTAGATTGCCCGGAGCATGTGCGCCTTCGTATGGTCCATTCGAAGGCCGTAGAATCCGCCGCGTGCGTTCGGATTCGCCACGGAACCCCGGAGGTAGGGTAAGAAGAGTACGCCGTCCGAACCCGGGGACACGTCCGCGACCTTCTCGTCGTAGAGGGCGTACTCGTCGAGTCCGCGCTCCGTCGCTTCCCGCTGCCAGTCCGAACAGCACTCCTCGACGAACCAGTCGACGCACGCGGCGGCCGAGCGGTTGCCGCGGTAGGTCAACCAGCCGTCCAGATACCGCCGCGAGAGGCCGGGTTCGGTCGCGGGTGCCGGCGACTGGCGAACGCCGATGCTCTGCCCCCAGGTGCCGACGATGACGACACCGCTGCCGGGTCGAGTCGCACCAGCACCGAACGCACACGCGCCGACGTCGTGCAGGCCGGTGGCGACGGGAACGCCCGCCGGAAGGCCGGTCTTCGCGGCGGCTTCCGCGGTGATCGTGCCACACGATTCAGTACTCGGGACGACCGGCGCCAACACGTCGGCACACGCCTCGAGACCGAGTTCCCCGAACACGTCGGATGCGTCTGTACCGCCGCTGTCGGGGAATACGCTCGCTTCCATCTCGTCGGTACACACCCGCCCGGTGAGTCGGTGTCTGACGACGTCCTTGCAGAAGAGCACCCGATCGATCGCCGCGTAGGTCTCCGGTTCCTCCCGTTTCACCCACGCGAGCAAGCTCAACGGGTCCGCACCGAACGGCTCCCACCCGAGTCTCTCGCGGACGGCCTCGAGCGTCCCGTCGCTCTTCCAGTCGTCGACGATCTCCGCGGCGCGACTGTCGGTCGACTTGATGCCGCGACGCGGCGGTTCGCCGTCGGCGTCCAGCGCGTAGAGACCGTGACCGTGGCCGGCGACGCCGACGCCCGCCACCGCCGTCGGATCGACCGCGTCCTGACGGAGGAGGCGGCGGACGACGTCGGCGACGGTCTCCCAGAGATCGTCGTGGCGCTGTTCCTCGCGATCGGGCGCGGGAGATACACCGGGGGTGGCCAGCGACGAGACCGCGATCTCTCGACCCTCGAGGTCGAACGCTGCCGCCTTCACGTTCGTGAGTCCGGCGTCGATACCCACGAGGAGACGTTCGGTCACGATCGGGCGTACCGGCTCTGTCCGGCGCTGCCGGTCAACTCGGCGAGTTCGGTCATCACGTCCGCGAGCCGCGTCCGGACCTCCTCGGCGGCGACGCCGGGGTGGAAGTGCGCTTTCTCGGGCGACCAGTCGGCGTCCGAGTAGAGCGTGTCACGGCCCTCGACACCGTCCGGTGGGACGATCGAATCCTCGTGGTCGCGGTAGTAGTCGAACGCCGTCCTGGTGTACTCGTACTGATACCGAGTGTTCGTGTTGAACTTCCGGACGCCCGCGTCGACGAACGCGCGGACTTGCTCGTCGGTCAATCCCGAGGAACCGTGGACGACGAGCGGGACCTCGAGTCCGCGGTCTCGAAGCGCGTCGTCGACCGCACGTGCGACGTCGGGGCGAACGTCCAGCTCCCGGCCGGAAGCGACGCCGTGTTGGGTGCCGACGGAGATCGCGAGCAGATCACACCCGGTTCGGTCGACGAACTCCACGGCACGTTCCGGATCGGTGTAGAACGCATCGTCGGCGCTCGTCTCGACGCCACCCTCTTCGCCGGCGACGCGACCGAGTTCGGCCTCGACGAGGACGTCCCGTTCGGACGCCGAGACGAGATCGACTGCACGACGAGTTCGTTCGACGTTCGCTTCGAAGGGCTCCGCTGACGCGTCGACCATCACCGACGACGGGATACCCGACTGGATACACGCGCGGAGGAACTCCTCGTCGTCCGGGCGGACGTGATCGATGTTACAGAAGACGCCGACCTCTTTCGACGCGGCCAGCTCCCGAAGGTACGAGCCGAACGCGCGAAGCCCCGCTTGGGGGTCACCGTCGCCGTAAAACCCGGCCGTTTCCTCGTTTATCTGGACGACGAGATCGGACCCGACGCGGTCGGCACCGCGGAGTAGCCCGACGAGAATGTCGAACTGGACGACGTTACTCGCGAAGAAGCCGTACTCACCGTCTCGTGCGTGACGATACACCCGTTCGAGATCGTTCCCGTGACAGTATGGCATTCGTTGCGTACGACATCGTCAGGGGCCGTGGTATAGGTATCGACTATCCGGTCGAACAGGCGAGGGCCGCGGTCTGCGCTCTCACAGTCGATCGATGTCGACGAAACGACCAGAAGAATCAAACCGGTACGGCGTCCTTGTCGGGATATCCATGCCGAACGATGAACTTCCGGACATCGGGCTCGGAACGTGGCAGAATACCGATCCCGAGCGATGCGCACGGAGCGTGGCGACGGCCCTCGACGCGGGGTATCGTCACGTCGATACGGCACAGCACTACGGCAACGAAGAGCACGTCGGTGACGGGATCGCGGCGGCGTCGGTTCGACGCGAGGAAGTGACGGTGGCGACGAAAGTCCACCCCGAAGACACCGGGTTGGGATACGACGACGTCCTCGGCGCCGCAGCGACCAGTTGTGACCGTCTGGGCGTCGACTACCTCGATCTACTGTACGTTCACTGGCCGGTCGGTGACTACGAGGCCTCGGAGACGCTCGCTGCTCTCGAGGAACTGGTCGACCGCGGCACTGTCGGACACATCGGCGTCTCGAACTTCTCGGTCGACTTGCTCGAGGAGGCGCGCGCGGCCCTCGACGACCCACTGTTCGCACATCAGGTCGAGATGCATCCGCTGTTACAGCAACGGGAGCTCGTCGCGTACGCACAGGAACACGGCCACTATCTGGTCGCGTATTCGCCGCTCGCTCGCGGTACCGTGACCGAGATACCCGAGATCCAGGCGGTCGCCGAGAAACATGCAATCAGCGAGCCACAGGTGTCCCTCGCGTGGCTCCTCTCGAAGGACAACGTCGTCGTCATCCCGAAGTCCGCAACGGAGGCCCACATTACCGCGAACCTGCAGGCGGCGAACGTCGAACTCGACGAGGAAGACATCGCCGCGATCGACGACATCGACCGCGAAGAACGATTCGTCGAACGACCGGGTGCGCCCTGGCTCGACGGATAGGGATCTCGGACGGCCGACGTCGGGGAGCACTTTTCCGTCCTCGAGACAGTTTCTCGTCACGTCGCCGGCGCCACATCGGATGCCTCCCCTTCGGAGAGCGGTTCGGTCGTTCGAACCCCTCGTCGGCGACGAGGACGAACTCTTCGAGACGAACGCCGAACTCACGCTCGACGTAGACGCCCGGTTCGATACTGAATACTGTGCCGGGCTCAGACGTCCGCCGATTGCCACCGATGACCGACGGCAGTTCGCGGGCTTCGACGCCGACGCCGCGACCGGTCGCGTGGGCGAGCTGCGCCGCGAACCCGTGCTCGCCGGGGAGACGGAAATGCCAGCAGCGTCTACCGAGACGATCGGTCACGTCCCGTCGGTGAACCGATCGTACTCCGCGTCGACGTCGCTCCGATCCGTGTCGTTCCCGACGAGGAGCCGGTATCGGAACGTGGCGCTACCCCCGCGTTCGATCGTGAAGTCCGTCGGGTCCGCTCCGTCGTCGAAGGCCGCCCGTCCGAGGGGGTTCGCGGCGAACAGTCCGTACGGGCGCGCCATCCACCACGTCGGGAAGCCGGGATTGTCGGGGTGGTCCATGATCGCCACGGTCACGTCGTCGTCACCGACCGAACCGTCCAGCGCCATCCACTCGGCACGGGTTCCCCACGCGTCCGAGTCAGTCGCTCCCGTACTGCTTCGATACGTGCCCGTGACGCGGTGATCGCCGGTCGCCGTCACGACGGTTTCCTCCCCGCCGGAGTCCACGAAGACCTGTTCCTGTTCGACGGGAAGCTCGAGCGCTCGAGTGACGCGGAATCCGAACAACCCTTCTTTGTCGTCGTGGAACGTGACGTCCTCGTCGGGGGCCGCCAGGGACGTCGTACGGTCGATTATTCGGACGTCCGGACGGGCGCGGAACGCGAATCGGGTGTTCTCTTCGACCAGAACCGAGTCGTCGGGTCGACACCAGTCACAGCGGACCTCCAGTTCGGCCGTTCCCTCCCGTTCGGTCGCAGTCGTTATTTCGCGGTGGCGAATCGTTCCCATCTCGTCTGCACGTTCCGGCGGCGTCTCCTCGGAGTTGTTCCAGAAGTCGAACCCGCTCACGTTGCCGTGGTTGAACCAGTGGCCCACCTGGTGGGGATGATCCTCGCGGTCGTCGGGTCGGGGTTCCAGCGGATAGCCACGCGTCACGGGGTCGCCCGACGGAGCGTTGATCGGGAAGAGAACGGGTTTCTTCAGCTCCGCATCGCGGTATCGGTACGCAGTGAACGGGTCCCCATCGACGAGAACCGCGACTTCGTCGCCCTCGTCGGGTCGCTCGAGGCGGACGGTCGGTTGACGCTGTGAATCGATCATGAGTTGTAGTTCTTCTATCGATATTTGCTGGCTTCAGCGTGTCGTTCGTTTCGCAACGCGTCGCCTCTCGGATCGCTACCGCGTAGCCAGCACAAAATCATACGTCTTAGCGTCTTACGAGACGTATGAGCGATCGGCGAGAGTACGAATTCGAGGGAACGAGTCCGACTATCGACGACGACGCGCACGTGAGCCGAGAATCGACGCTCGTCGGCGACGTCAGGATAGAGGCCGACGCGAGCGTCTGGCCAGGCGCCGTGCTCCGGGGAGACATCGCCCCCGTCCGAATCGGTCGCGAATCGCATATCGGTGACAATGCGACAATTCACGCGGGGGTCGTCGGTGATCAGGTGATGATCGCCCACGGTGCCGTCCTCAACGAAGTCGCCATCGAGGACAATTCGCTCGTCGGGTTCAACGCGACCATCAATACCGGCGTCACGATCGGCGAAGGAAGCATCGTCGCAGCAGGGACCGTACTCCCCGAGGAGTACGCCGTCCCGGCGGATTCGTTCGTCCGGGGAATTCCCGCTCGAGTGACGCCGCTCGAGGAAACCGAGATCAACGTCGAGGCCGTGTTCACCGCGTATTCGTCGGGCGACTACACCGATCTCGCGACGCGTCACGACGAGTTGTTCGAATGAGAGGCGTGCGTCCGGCGCTATCGCGAACAAATTTGACGCCCCGGCGGGAGGAAACCGACGCGTGAGAAGTAGTGCGCGACCGAGTGCTCGTCACTGTGGGTAGCTGTCGGCGTATCGACGAGCGATAGCGGATCACCCCAGAGACGACGGGAGTTCGGAGACGAGGTCGTAGTGGGTCGCGAGCGCCCGAAGTTCCGCACCGACGTTCGCTTCGACCGGGATCCCGTCCGCTCGTCGTTCGACGGCGGTCCGATGTTCGGGTTCGCCCGGTAACAGGACGGGTTCGTCGCCGATCGGTTCCGCCGAGCGGAGGTGTGCGGCGAGCGACTCGACTCGCGTCCGGACGTCCTCGGGCGAAGTGAACAACGACGGGTCGAGAGCGATAAACGCACCGCCGTTCCCGGCCCAGTCCTGTCGTTCCCGGGTCGCGACCGGTCCGTCGCCGACGATCGCCGCGAACAGTTCCGCGACGACGGCGAGGCCGAACCCCTTGTACCCCGACTCGCGACCGCCGAGGGGGAGCAACGCGCCGGCGCCGTCTTCGAAGTCGGCGGCGCGTTCAACCGGATCCCCCGATTCGGTTATCGTCCAGGCGTCCGGCAGCCGTTCGTCCGACCCGTCCCGCTCGATGATCTTCCCGTGGGCGACCTGGCTCGTCGCCGCGTCGAACACCAGCGGAAACGGTAGTGCGCCGAACGTCGGAACGCCGAACGTCACCGGATTCGTTCCGAGACGCCGAGCCGCGGTTCCCGGCGGCGCGATGCGGTGGGAGCCCCCCTGAAGATTGACCCAGGAGACGAACAGGAACCCCTCCTCGACGACTCGCTCCGCCCACTCGCCGATTCGGCCGAGGTGGCCGGAATCGCGGATACCGGCGACGCCGATACCGTGCTCTCTCGCCCCGTCGACGAGCAATTCGACCGCTCGATGACCCGTGAGCTGTCCGAACGCGGAATTTCCGGCGAGCTGATCGAACTCGCCGGCCGACTCGACGACCGGAGCCGCCGTCGGATCGACGGCCCCGTCCTCGACCTGTTGGGCGTAGTAGGGTAATCGAACGCAGCCGTGCGAGGTGTGACCGACGAGATCGGCGGTGACGAGCGACGACGCGACGATTTCAGCCGTCTCAGCGTCGGCACCGAACGCTTCGATCGCGTGCTGGGCGAACGACTCGAGCGAAGTTGCACTTACCCGGTCCATCGAAAGTAGTGTCGTTCAGGGAGCTAATAGTTGTACCCCAATTCCCCACCGACCCCCGTATTCAAATTCTAGTGCGATGGATCGATCCCATCCGAAATCAGGTACGTTCGTTCGTCTCGGGATGTTTGCACGGGTTTCCCTCGAGTTTCGTTTCTCGAGCGCGTCATTCGTCGGTTCTCGTGGCTTCTCGTAGCCGATCGTACGCGTCAGAGGTGCTTCCGTCTCGGTGTCATCGTCTGAAGGTCGGAAGTCACGTCGCGTTACCGTCGGTCTCCGAGACGAGCGGTCCGTCGCGCTGCTCGGAGGTGACGCCGTCAAGATACCCGAAGAAGGCCTTTTTGCGCGCGGTGTTCGCATCCCAGCGTACCGGCGGGGACTGGTATCCGTGCCAGTAGTCGTTCTCGCCGGGGTCGAAGTACCCCCACGAGGCACCGGCTTCGATCGCAGCCCGCACGTTACAGTCGGACCCGAACCGGAAGTGATCGTCCTCGTTGAAGACGATCGGCATCGATTCGTAGGAGGGACGATCCCGGACCTCCGCGACCATCTCTCGGATGCGATCGGGATCGTTGACGCCGTTCCCGTGAACGAGGACGACGTCCGAGGCCGAAATCGCGTCGTCGGTGGGAACGGTTCCGCCGCTGAAGCTGGTTCCGGCGGGATACCGAAATCCGTTCCGCTCTTTCCGGCGGACGCGCTCGATCAACTCGGGAACGCGCTCGGGACGGAGAATACCGTGGTCGTACTCGATATCGCACTCGTTGTTCACCTCGACGATCACGTTGGTGTACTCTCGATCGAGCAGCCACTCGACGGCGTTGTTCAGTGCGGCGACGACGGCAGCTTCGTCCTCCAAGACCTCGTCTTGCCCGAAGTAGAACAGTCCGACGATCACGACCATTCCGAGCGCGTCCGCGCGATCGAGCACTCGGCGAAATCGATCCATCCACGCCGGTTTCAGACTTCCGTCGGGACGATAGGCCGAAACCGTCCACGGCTGTTCGTCGGAGTAGCCCTCCGGACTGCCACACTGGAGGTTGACCGTCACCGCCCGCAGACCGTGGTCGTGCCATTCGGGCATCGCCGCCAGAAACTCGGCGACGTTCCGATCGGGATCGTACGTTCCCGTGTCGGGGTAGGCCCACCTGTCACGCGTCTCGAGGTTTTCGTCGTCGAACAGCGCTTGGACGGTTCGCGCGTTGAACAACAGCCCCTCTATCGAGTTCCCTTCCCACGAACGGCCTTCGTAGGTGGCTGTTCCGTTTATCGTAAACGCTTCTCCGTCGATTCCGACGCGAGTGTACCGGTTCTCGCCAAATGCGGACATACTGGTGCGGTCGCGGCGAGCGACTAAAGCGATAGGGTTCCGGAAGTGTGGTTTCAATCACGGTGTGATGATCGCCCGGACCCGAAGACGACAATACGACGGGAAGGATCGACGGCCCGATCAACGACGGCGACAGCGTTCAGACCGGCAGGAGACGTATCCACGTGGAACCTCGAGGTCGAGATCGGGAATTTGTGCGACTCGAGCAGTTCGACACGAGTTTCCGTCACTCGAGCGTGATCGGATCCGAGAACTCGCTCGTCCGGCTCCAATAATCGACCGTCCGGACGGCGTAGGTTCCGGTCGAGTCCGTTCCCGTGTGATAGTATCCGGCAGTGAGCAGGTCGCGGTCATTGAGCCGCTCGCGACCTCCGTCGTCGATGCGAAACACCTCGTACGTCCGGACGGCTCGAGCGGGGTTCGCGTCCCACGTGAACATGACGTCCGTTCCCGCCGCGATCCCGCGGTAGGGGTCGGCTCGGAGTCCGGTCGGTGTCGCGGGCGGTTCACCGGGTCGGTCGCGGACGTGGACGACGCTCACGCTCGGCAGCGGCAGTTCGACGGATAGTTCCACTCGATCATCGTCGACCGGCGTCGGCTCCGCGAGCAGTTCGGCCCCGTGACTCGCCCGAAGCGCGCGTCGCAGGTCGGCGGAGAGTCGAGTCGGCCCGCCGGCCTCGTCCCAGACGGCGAACGGGTTCGCGTGTTCGTCGTCGATCCGGTAGTGCGCGACGATCCCGTCGTCGAACGGAAGGTTCTCGAGTGCGAGCGTGACGTCGGTTTCGCCGTCCGTCGCCGGTCTGTCGCGGACGTTGTACAGGAGGACGGTCACCGATTTCTCGCCGCGTCTCGTCGCGAACCCCCCGACGGTGGGGGTCGCCGGCTCTTCCGTCGACCGTCGAAGTTCGAGTCCGGTGTCGCCGAGCAACGAGAGCAACGTCATGACTGTATAACTCGGCTTCTTCACGAGTTCGAACTCGTCGAGCGTCGGTCGCGTGCCGGCGCCGTTGGGATCGATCTCGATCTCGCCTTCGCCCTCGCCGAGGCGTGCGAAGTGGGTTCTGTTGCCCCACGTTCCGAGAAACCCGTTGTCGTTGCTGAGCAGAACGTACGGGGTTTCGGTTCCGTCGACGAGCTCCCGACGATGCTGATCGATGATCTTCGTGATGATAGCGGCGTAGTACGGACGCGCTCGCCAGGTGTGGATCTCGTTCCACCCCGTCTGAGGGTCGCACTCGTTGTTCGCGAACGGACGACCGGCCAGATCGGGGTGTCTCTCGCGGATGTACTCGATCGCCTCGCGCTCTCGAGCAACGATTCCGGACGTATCCGGCGTGAGATCCTCTCGGTTCGAACTCGCCCCCTTCTCGTGAACGGAGACGAAGTCCAGCCGTACCTCGTCGCCGGTCAGGCAATTCGTGCCGGTGTCGCAGTGCTCGAGAAACCGCTCGAACAGCGGCGAGCGCGTTCGAGCGGTCCCCGGACCGCCGAGGGTCAGCGTCGGATTTGCGTCCTGTAATCCGGCCGAGCAAGCGTCGTAGTACGCACAGAACGCGTCCGGGTCGACGGCGAACTGCTCCCAGCCGAAGCCGATATCCGGTTCGTTCCAGCTCTCGAAGTACCACGATTCGACCTCGTCGATGCCGTATCGCGAGGTGAGGTGATCGCCCAGATCGCGGACGAATCGTCGCCAAGCCCGCAACTGGTCGTGATCGGTGAAGTCGTCGAATACGTCCGACGGATTCCCCATCAATTCGAAGAACGGGCGGAGACCGTTCTCGACGAGGACGTCGAGCCCCTCGTCGAGTTTCGACCAGTCGTACCGCGGCGTCCCCTCGAGTGGGTCGCCGCCGATACGAACGAGGTCGAGCAGGAAGTGGATGCGGACGTGGCTGATCCCGTCGTTCGGAACCGCTCCGAGGTACGCGATCGTCTGGCGCATATCGTCGTGACGGAGCAGTTTTGCGGGCGTGAATCCGGTGCTTCGCCAGAAGTGATCGAACTCGCCGATCGTTCGCGTGAAGTCGACGTCGAGGCGCATACGGAGAGGTCGATCGATTCCCGTTTAGTTTTTCCCTCGAGACCGACACCGGATGGCTCGTCACTTCGGTTCGCGCCGTCAGCGTGCGCTCGTTTGGAGACGATCGCCCGTCGTCGTCAGATCGTGTTTTGTTTGCTCGATATCGGAACGACTGCGCCGATCCAGTCAGTCGATCCGGTATTCGTCGAGTTTGTTCTCGTCAACCTCGACTCCCAGTCCGGGACCGTCCGGAACCTCGATCGCCCCGTCGACGACCTCGAAGGGATCGGCGATCACGTCGTCCGCCCACGCGTAGTACACCGAGTCGGGGGGCAGCGAAAACCCGGGAATGCCGGTAACGGCGTGGAGAATCGCAGCCGTCCGGATCCCCAGGTCGAACGCACAGTGGTGTGCCAGCGCCAGCCCGGCGTCCTCCGCGATTGCCGCCTGCTGTCTGAGTCCCGTGATACCGCCGACGGGCGTGAGATCGACGACGGCGGCGTCTGCACCGCCTCGAGCGACGATCGACCGCAGGTTGTGTGACACGTAGGTGTCCTCGTTGGGCGCGATCGGCTGCGGGAGGCGTTCGCGGAGCTTCGCCAGCGACTCGTGGGCGTCGATGCGGATCGGCTGTTCCATGTACTGGAGATACACTCCCCGGTCGGCAAGCGATGCGCCGACGCGGACCGCCTCGTCGAACCGCCAGCCCTGATTCGGATCGAGGCGGAAGGCCAACTGGCCGTCGACCTCGTCGTCCATCGCGACGATCCGTTCGACGTCCTGTTTCCAGTCCCGACCCGCCTTCGTCTTCAGCACGTCGAAGCCGTTCTCGAGTGCGCGTCTGGCGTGAATCCGAGATTCCTCCGGCGAGAGGATTCCGACGCAGTACGCCACGTCGACGCTCCGATCGATATCGTAGCTGGTGTCCATTCGGCGCTCGGTCGTCGACGGCGCCGTCCAGCCGCCGAGCAGTTCGTAGATCGGGCGCTCGAGATCCTTGCCGACGATATCCCAGCAGGCGACCTCGACGGGGGCGAAGAACATATCCGCATTCGTGTACTCGATGAAGAGCAGCCGCCGAAGGCTCTCGACTTCGAAGGGGGAGTGGCCCTCGACGATGGGGGCGATACCGTCCTCGATCACCGAGACGGTCGCTTTCGGGGAGAGAAACGTCCGCACCTCGCCCCAGCCGACGGTTCCCTCGTCGGTCTCGACCCGAACGATGACCCGATCGACGTCCTCGACGGCACCGTGGTTCGTCACGTACGGTGCGATCCCACCCTCCTCTTCGTCCAGTACGTCGATGTTGACTGCGTAGGCGTCGATCGTATCGATCTTCATACGGTATCTCCGGTGGTCCAGATGTATATTTCATACAGTCGAACCGTTGACATCCTCCCCGCCCTAAAGGGCGAGGATTCCCGCGTTGGGATATTGTGGTTTACGACGTCACTTGTTCTTGAGGTGCGAACGCACCAGTTTCCTTGTCAAACAAGAACGTCGATGGCTGTGCCAACCAACCGTTACTCCTATCTCCCCCGTCACAGGAGAGACTCAGAGATACTTTCTGTCGAATGTTCTCAGCACCGTTCACGTCCGCGTTCGCCACCAAGCCGCACTCATCACAGACGTACAACCCGCGTTCAACACGGTTCGCCTTTTGCTCCCGGCCACAGCACGAACACGACTTCGACGTATCCCGCTCGGACACCTGCTCGACCGTAATGCCTTCCATCTCGGCTTTGTAGGTGAGCAGATCTGTGAAGCGGTCGAACGCCCACGAATGCAGATCGAGATTGCCGTGCTTACCCCAGTTCTTCGACTCGCCGTTCTCCTCGTCCTCACGGATACCAGAGAGGTCGCCAACCACAATCGTTCCAACACCTTCGTCAACACATCGCTGAACGATGTGTTTGGAGAGGGTATGGAAGTAGTGGGTTCTGCGAGCGGACTTTTTCTGGTTCAACCGAGTGGCTTGCTCAGAACCAGAGTCATCACAGCGAGCGATACGCTTACTGAAGTAGTAGTCGTCCTGCTTCAGGCAGTTCAGCGGATACAGTTCGGCGTGACCGTCTTCGTAGGCGAGTGCGGCGAAGTTGTTGATGCCGAGGTCAACACCCACAGTCTTCTCACCCGGTGCTTCGGACATTTCGACCTCGACGTTGCACACGAAGTGCAGTTCCCATTCATCCCCTGTCCAAACGGCCCTGACTTGTTGAACGCCCTCTACGGCAGAGAGGTCAACGTCGGGACGAGTTTGGTATTCGCAGAGGATGAAGTCCGACCAGTACTCCTTGAGGTTCGACCCTTTTGAGAGTCGAACGCGATTGTACTGGGTGTCGAGTTTGAAACCAGCGGCTTTGAAAGTGACCGTGCTTCGCGGGTGTTCGTCGCCGTGTTTGCGGTATCCAGGCGGGTTCGCTTTCGTGTCTCCGTTTCGTCGTTTGCCGTACCAGCCGTTGAACGCTTCAGCGAGTTCTTGAAGGACTCGCTGACTTGACTGAGAATGGAGGTCATCGTAGCGTTCGTGCGACTTGAGGTAGGCGGTGAGTTCGTCGTGTTTTGGGATGTAGTCGATTTCATCCCAGACACGACTGATTGTCCACCGTCCGACGTTCCAGAGTTTCGAGGCGGCGAACCCGAGCGAATCGAGGTCGTCAGACACCTGTTGCTGGTTCCGAATGGAAGCAGTATAGGTGCGGGTGACGACCTGTTTCGCCATACGTAACCTATGTAATCAAACCTACTTGAAGGTGTGGATTACGCAGCGTGGAATATCCAGTCGTGCCATCGAACGGTGGACTGTGAAGGGTAGTGTCGGATTCTTCCCCGCGCTAAAGCACGGGGTTTTCTCCTTGACTCTCCGTAAAGCGTTTCAGTGGGGACTCGGCGAACCCGGAAACTTCGCCTCGCTCGTCACAGACTCCCCGACTGTGCCTCCCGAGGCTCCGACGCCGTCCAGTCACTCGTGGGGAGACGTACGTACGCTGACATCGCTGTAACCGGCGAGCGAGACGACTCGATCCTCACACTCCCGCCGTTCCGAAGCGGCTACTCTCCGCACCACCTCGAGTTCGGGGGCCGTCTCGCTCGTGGTCTCTGTGCCCGTTCATGCTCATAGGTTGTTTCAACCATCTCGGATTATTGACGAATCAATCAGGTTCCGTAGTCCACTATAAGTACTTCGTATCCATCCGAATGGCGATGTTCAGTTGATATTCTCTCGCCCTGTAATTTGAGGAATCTTGAGAGCGTGAGCAGACGGCGATTGCGTCAGGCTGTTCGCCGTCCGTCATCACGCGACCAGTTGTTCGCTTCGAGAGATACAAGCAATTCTTCGCTTGATCAGCGTAGAACGAACTCGTCAAGAAATTTGAAGTGGATACATCGGCTGGCTGATAGTGGTTTCGACCTGTCGGCGGATTCGCTGTCGCAGGTCACCATTGATAAGAAATATGTCAAAATAAATGGCGGCTAGTCTTGGGAAGACACTGCAATAGAAGCCAGAACAAAGCTGATTCTTGACGTCGAAGTCTATGGACAACGAGGCACCGATCCAACTGCCGAATTCCTGCGCCAATTGACCGAGAAACGCGATCTCTCTGACACCGTGTTTCTCGTCGATGGCTACGGCTATCTGACTTTCCCTTCACGATTAGTATTCAGCAGTCAACTCGACTACGCTGACCGAAACCTGATAGAAAACTGGTTTCAAACCTTGAAGATGAGAGTTGACCACTTCTAAAACTCATAGGTGGGTAGTCGGGCGAGCGTCAAAATGTGTATTGGATAGTTCACACACGGCTATAACATACAACGATCGAACACTTCGAGCGGATGGACACCGTGTCCGTCGTCGATTGGTCCTCATTTTGAATCAATCTCCTCCACGTCCTTCAGGACGTGGAATCCGCCCATTGGATTTCCGCCAAGTGTGGCGCTCGGGAGGTGTTCGGCCGGGAGGGGTCGTCGATCACGCCATTTCACCCCTTGCAGAGACTCAACTAGCTAACTAATTGTTGTCATAAATGGCGTGAAGGATACAGAGGATAGATGCAGCACGACTAGACCCTTTGTTTCGAACTGGACCGCTGAAGAACCGGCTATCGACCACGGCCGACCAGACTCCAAAATCGGTTCCACAGCGACGCGTCCCTCTCCGATGTCGACCGAGTTTCCTCGTGCGGAGCCTTCTCGCCAACTCGCTCGAGCCTCGCTTCGAGCGTTTCGATTAACTCGGTCTTCTCCTCGAGTTTCGTCTCGAGTTCGTCGACACGCTCGGCCAACAATCGGTTTTTCCGCTCGAGATACTCTTGGTCACGCGTGGTATCCCGCGTCTCCTCGGAACGCTCACTGTCCGACTCACCCGTGGACTGCGCTCGAGGATCGTAGAACTCGGACGTCGTGTCGATCGCCCGCTCGACCGTCCGGTCGCCGTACGTCGAGCCGTCGGCGTAGTGCACTTCGTCCCACTTCTCACGAACCAATCCCGACCGACGAAACAATCGATCGAGTTGTGCTCGATCACCGCCGGTCCAGAACGCGAGCAAACAACATAGGGCCATGTCTGCCTCCGACTGACTGTCGTAGCCGACGGTGTTCCCGTTCCAGAGGCGCTCGAACTTGTCTCCGTTCGACGCAGCCATCGCCTTCTCGAGGAGTTCGCTATCCGAAAGTGTCGATTCTCTTGGCTCTGTCCCCCCACGACCCTTTCCCTGCGTGTCCGCTCGATTCGTCACAGATTCCCGAACGTACTCGTCGTGGACCGCCTCGAGTTCAGATTGGCGATCACACACGGCAGTCGGTGTTCCAGAAACGTGTTCACAAGTGACGGTGAAAAACCGAGCCCGATCGTAGAGTTCGATCTTGCCACGTCGATTTCGTCCGTCGGGGAGGTCCCCGAACACGAGGACGTGATATCCCGTACCGGAGGGAGAGACTTCAGTGTAGGACTCGAGACAGTCGATGATCGCTTTCGCATCGACTTCCGGCTGACCGGTTTCGGGATCCCGACAGTCGTCCAGGTCGACGCCGACGATCGGGTCACTATCCGTGAACACGAACCCGAGTCCATCAGCATCGCTGGTACCGAGATACGTCCGTGCCGTCTCGAGATCGCTCCAGGTCCGATCGTCAGTCGACGACGCGAAGGAACCGGTCTCCGGATCGATCGGGACCTTCGTCGGTTTCCCGTCTCGAATCACTTCACGCCAGCAGACCCACTGATCGCGTGCTCGGAGCGTCTCTGGAATCGCTATGAGATCAACCATCTTCCAATAGTAATTTTCACAGCACAATGTATACAAATAGATTTCCAGGTATCGGATCTATAGGTCTGCGAAGTCGACCCGTGAGCGTTCGGTATGACTGTCTCAATAGAATTCGACGTTAACACCGTTGAGTTGCTCGAAATCTGCCGTCCAACAAAACACAACGATCACTCTAGTCCGTTTGGTGACAACACCGACGAGAGGATCGCCGGCAAAGAATCGATTAGTGACACCGTATCAAGGGGATTTGTCTCCATTCTCGTCGACAGTCTCCAACTCTTCGATCGCCTTCAGCTGGCGGGATGTCAATCCTGCTGCAGTCTGACTACGGGATCGGTCAACGATACACTC
This sequence comes from Halomontanus rarus, assembly GCF_017357405.1. Lineage (GTDB taxonomy): Archaea > Halobacteriota > Halobacteria > Halobacteriales > Natrialbaceae > Halomontanus > Halomontanus rarus. The sequence goes on from NZ_CP071597.1 coordinate 913,641, forward strand.
GAGTTCGTCTCCGTCTTCGTCCGAGAGCATCCCAAAACCGTCTAATCGATCTGGTGTCATCGGACTCACGCTCTGTGTTTGTGTATCGGCATATAAAGAATTCACTACGATACACACCTGTTCCTGTCTCGAACACGCCGACGTTTCGACAGCACGAAATTGGAGACGCCGTCGACGGACTAGAGTGGTCTGTGTTACAACTCGAGCAACGGAAACGAGCCGAAATCGGAATCAGTCTACGCACCGAGGGTCAGCTCTCGATCCCAAAGAGAGCCGCCAGACTGGCGAGATCGTACAGATGCAGGTCCGACCGATCCGTTGCCATGGCTCGCAGATCGTCGGTGAATCCGGACTTCGAGAAGAGAACGAACTCCTCGCGTCGGTCCGACCCGCGCCAGCGAACGTCCGAGGCCTTCCGCTCGAGATTCTCGAGTAACCCGAATCCGACGGGCGAAGACGTCCACTTGCATTCACCGAGGAGGAGTCGCTCCTCCGCGTTATCTTCGCCGACTGCAGCGACGTCGATTTCGTTTTCCCCGTACCACCACGTTCCGGTTCGTGATACCGGGACCGGAAACGCAGGTTGGTGGACCGCCTGCCGACAGACGTCCTCGAAGATGCGACTCGTATACTCGTCGAGTTGTGCTTCGATCATCTCCACAACAGCCTGCTGGTTACCACGCTCCAGATCGGTTCGATTCGGGGAGACGAATCGGAACCAGAACGAAAAGAAGTTGTCTGCGTTGACGTAGATCCCTCGCTTCGCATCCGGTTCCGTAACGGGGGTTCGCCGGTCGACGGCCTCGAGTCGCTGGAGGTTCGAGAGATAGCGCGAGATCCCGCTGGCATCGCGACCGATCTCGTTTGCGATGTCGGTGACGGTCGTCTTACCCGCAGCCATCGCCTCGAGAATCGACATGTACGTGGCAGGCTCGCGGAGTTCCTGTCGAAGGAAGAATTCGGGTTCTTCGTAAAGAAATGACCCTTTCGAGAGGATTTGATCACGAACGTTCTCGAGTAGCGGTCGGTCCGAATCGAACTGCTCCAGATACGCTGGAATGCCCCCCAATACAGCGTAAACGGACACGAGGTCCGTCATCGAGTACGCCGGGAAGAACTGGTGAATATCTCCAAATTCCAGCGGCGAGAGCTTCCACTGGCCGGTTCGCCGACCGTACAACGGACTATCGTGGCTGAGAGCGCCTTCTTCCATCATCGAAATCGACGAACCAAGCAAGATCACCGACACGTCCGTGCCGGCGAGGATTTCGTCGTGTATTCGCTGGAAGACCGACGGGATCACGTCGTCTTCGGCGACTAAGTACGAAAATTCGTCGATAACGACGATCAGTTCGTCGTCGACACGGCGTGTAATGTAGGTGAAGACGTCGTCGAATCCGTCGACTGCTGGTGGCATATCGTCGAACGCATCGGCACACTCCTGTGCAAACCGGGCCGCGTTCGCCGCCGTCCCGCGTTGATCGGCGAGAAAGTAGACGAACTCGCGTGTCTGTCGCTCGAGAAATTCGGTCACCAGTTCGGTCTTCCCGACGCGTCGACGCCCGTAGAGAACGAGCAGTTGTCGCTCGTCAGTGTCGAATTGCCGCTCGAGGAACTCGAACTCCCGATCACGGTTAACGAATTCTATGCACACGATAATATTATCGTGCGCATAATACAAACGTCTTTCGTCACTCACTACAGTTCAATCAGATTCCAAAACGGGCGACCGAATTCGAGGTTCCGAAACGCGTTCGTCGACGAGCGCTCGAGTTCGCACAGGTACAGCTGATGAGGGGTTTACGGTTGGACACCGGCCGGGCAGGGTTGCGGCTAGCTGTCTGTCTCTCGCTGCTGAACGATGTGGATTATACCTCTCGCAGCGGCAGATCACCGATGTGGCAGATGTCTCGTCAACTACGCTTCACAGTTGACGCGACGAACTACTTGAGATGTGAGTGTGGTACTGTTGCTTAGTTCGAAGTGCGAATGTCTCGATGTTCACTCGTCTGTATCAGACGTTGCTTCACGAGCCTGCTCGTACCAGTCGGGGCGTTCAAGCGTCTCGTTGGGAGTGACTCTGAAGATGCGATCTGTCTCGTAGATTGTCGTCTTTCCAGATTCCTCTTCGAAGACCGAAGTCACCGAATAGTCTGTGATGAATCCATCTTCTCTGATGTGGATCGTGTGAGTCTCTTCAGTAGCGCGGGAGTGGCTCTCTACTGTCCGAGTAACGATGTACAGCGTCGTATCGTTTCTGACGCGTTCTTCGACAGTTATGTTGTCTTGGCCAGCTCTCACCGTTTCTAACAGCCCTGCAAGTTGATCCGTGAGTTCCGGTGGATGCTCCGGTTGAGTCCTCGTATCTTGAGTGCCGTACGTCACTGGTTCGTTGGCCTCGTCGCTGCGCGTCAGCAGGTGTCCTTCTTCGACCCACCGTTCCGTGGTATCGGCCGTGGTGTTGCCGTCGGAGAGTACGGTCTGTGAGCGGTACCAACGGTCGGGGTGTTGGACGATATCTCGTCTTAAGGTGGCCTTCTGGAACGTTCCGTTGACGGTTTCGTTATACCACGTCTCGATGGTGTACGTTTCGTTTTCTCCCTCCTGCTCGAGGAGTGTGAAGTGCTGGTCGAGAAGTAGCGTCCGATTTTCGATGCCATCGGTGGTCAGACCCGGCACGAGGTAGTCGGGTTGGTTTTCAGTCTCGTTCTCTTCGGAGGGGTCTAAATCGTCTTCAACCGTGTATCGTTCACGATCTGCGTCATTATTCTCGAAGCCCGGAATGAATCCGGCACAGCCTGCGAGACTAACCAGCAGTGCAACGGCAACTACCGTGGACCAAGGCACGTCTGTGAGAGGGCGCTCCATACAAGTCATTTTCCCCTCATTTCACTAATAACTACCGTTGAAAATCTGATATTGGAATAGCTATGGACATTATTTCAATTCTTGTTCAGCAAATTCACACAAATAACTAAGCCTCTTCCACTTTTTCACTCCGATTCAATAGAAGAATTCAAATCTTTCTTGACGACTGGATTAGAAGGGAGTAACGCATGTGTAGCCCCATTGAGTACGATCGCTGGCTACTGACTGAAACACGCACGACTTGCTCATTATTCGGCCTGTACTGAGTGTAGTACTCAACCTGAGTTTGGTTACAAAGAAGTACAACAATCCACAATTTGCAGAAATGGCGACCCATCGACTGGCGATTCGGTATCTCGAGTCTGGACCCCAGAACGCTCGCTCTTACTGCAAAACACTCGGTTCTTATGCGGATTTCCGGGATCGAAGACGACGATGCACTCGAGGTCCTCAACCAAGACGAGTTTCGAGAGTGATCTGATTGACGGAATTGATCTCACCGTCCTCGACCGCCACCCTCAGAGTGAATCCTCGAAGCCTAAGACGTGCTCGCATCCCACACGACCGACATGGAAGACGACTGCAATACGCAGACGATCACTCGAGACCACGCAGTGGACGTCCTCCTCACGACTGGAAACCTCGTACTTGAGCCCGAAGATGTGGACTACGCCCTCCGGCGTCTCCTCGAGCGGGGCGACTTCTACGAAGTCGACGACGAACTCCGGGTGATGGACTCACGGGAGTAGCCAGTTCCACCTGCAGAGACGTCGGTATTCTCTCCATCTTGAGCGATAGGGACACGTCAACCGCCTCGGGGTCAAGCCCCGTGGCATCCGCCTCGCAATTCTGTGAGATCCCATCTCTGGCGGTAATAATCACCACCTATTCTTTTCAATAAATTAAAACCCCACCAGATATTTCCATCGGATAGACGGCCTCATCAATGGCAACAGACGACCACACGAGACCCGCAGACGACGCACTGAATCCGACTGCACCATCCTCGAGTCAACCCACCGAATCACACGAGTCGACGAGCGACGACCACTCCACATCGGCCGACTACGAACCCCGGACGTACATCGAAATACGCCCATCCGCAACGTCACTCGATTACGGCGCCATTACACAGGCCGTCGATCTCCTTTACGACCGTCTCGAGGAAGCCTCCAAGACGGACGGCTGGTCACTCTCCCTCTTGGGACGATCGACGGAGCCACCGGTCGTCGAGTGGCTGCTCGTCGCGGACGGGCAACAGGATACGAGTATCCGGTATCTCGTCGGGACATCGGAGGAGGCGCTACTCGAAGACCTCGAGTCGATCCTTCGAACGGAGTTTCCGAAGACGTTCGAACTGCAGTACGTCGAGTGGCACCCGAGAGATATCGAGGCGAATCTGTCCACTACGCAGCGAACTCCGACGTCACGACGTGAAAGCGAACGGACCGAAGACGCGAACACTGCAGACGACCGACCGTACGCCGCCGGCGTCGAGTATCGTGGCCATGCGACGTTGCGTCGAGACTGGCAAACCTCCCTCACATCGTTCGACGAGATCACGGACAGTAACTCGACAACAAATACGGACGCAGAGACCCACAGCGTCCCGCTGGCGACCCTCGTCGAAACGCTGTGTGACGCGTCGGTACCAGTCGTCTATCAGGCCGTCTGCCGTCCCTTTGGGGACCAGCGACCCGCAGCGGACGAGTATCGGTTCGATCTCGAGCGCGGGATCGTCACGCCGGGGGACAAACTGATCGACTTCGTGTTCGCGACGCCGACTGACGAAACCGACGACGATACCACGATCCCAGCGATGTACCGCGACCGTCTCGAGAACCTCAGGTCGCGCGAACTCCGCCGAACGTTCGCTCTCAGCGCTCGCGCAGTCGCACTCACGAGGGACGATCCACAGCGAGCCGATCGGATCGCAGACCGACTCACGCGCGTCTTCGGCCACCTCAGTGGACCCTTCCACGAGATCCGTAGCACCGTCCGCACGGATGCAGACCGCTACACCGGCGTGGGGCAGCCACCGGGGACGCAACTGTTCGACGAAATCCTCGAGCGGACCTGTCACGACCCGGGCTACGACACCCTCGGAACCCGATTACCAGGGCGAGCGTACGAAAGCGGGAGCCTCGTCGTCTCCCCCGACGAACTCCCCGGATTCTGTCTCCTCGACGGCACCGGGCTGACGCCGAACGGAACGCGTGCCCTCGGGATCCGCCACTCCGAGCGAACCGGTCTCTCCCTTCCCGCACCGACACGACTCGCCCGCTATACCGGTCCGGGACAGGCCCTGTGCAGACCACTGACCGCCGATCGTCAGCCTGCACCGCAACCGTTCGTCCTTCCGCCGTCGCTACAGGATCGACACCTATTCGTTATCGGTGACACCGGCTCGGGAAAGTCCGTCCTCACGATCGGGGCGCTGATATCGAACGTCGACGCGACCGACGGACCGGAAATCCTCTTCGATTACAAGGGTGGGAACACGGCCGAGGAGTACCTCCAGGCACACTACGGTACCCGCGGCGATCTCGAGACCGTCCGCTACTTCGATCTCACCGACATCCTGCCCGCGATCTCGTTTTTCGACATCCGACCCCTGCTCGAGGCGGGCCTCTCGCGGGAGGAGGCCCGCTCTCGTGTCGCCGGCCAGTACGAAGAGATCCTCGCGGGACTCGTGGGTTCCGAACGATACTATCAGGCCACCGAATCTACAAAGGCTATCAGAAACCATCTGCGAGCGTTGTACGATCCGATCCACGGCTCCGAGACCGTCTCTCACGCGGACCTCTACGAGTCACTCCAGCGCACGCTCAGCGATCGGACCCCGCCACCGACCTCGGACGAGCGATTGAGCGACTACTTCGCAGGACTCCTCGAGCGCGATCACGATGTCTTCAACAAGATCCTCGGCGGCGCCGTCGCCAGAGTCGAAACGATCGCGACGGACGACCGACTGGCACCGCTGTTCGATTACGTGCATACTCCCGCAAACGAAACCGATACCGACGCCAGCACGACTCCTTCCGACGAAACCGACGCAGACGACTCGAGCCCTCACTTCGCATTTACTGACGTCATCGACGAAGACTGCGTCGTCGTCTTCGACTTCGGCGGAATGGAAGAGCGGATCAAGCGCGCGCTCACGCTCGTCCTGCTGTCGAACCTGTGGACGGCACTCAAGGCTCGCGCCGAGGACCCCGAGACACCTCGAGACCCACCACTGGTCAACCTGTATCTCGAGGAAGCCAGAGACGTCGCCGCGACACAACTCGTCGACACATTGCTCTCTCAGGGTCGATCGTTCGGGCTTTCGATACTACTCGGCGTTCAGTTTCCCGGCCAGCTCTCCTCACCCGATCCGTCGAACAATACCTACGAGGAAGCACTCAACGAAATCGGCACCTTCGTCGTCGGGAACGTGAGTATCGAAGACGATCTCGCGAAGACGCTGGCGACCGATGACGTCCCACCGAGACGAGTCGCCCGGAGACTCGCCGCGATTCGCCACGGCGAGTGGCTCGTCCGCCCGGCAGCCGAGTTCGGTGCTCCCACTCCCCGACCGTTTCTCGGTCGATCGCTCCCGGCACCCGACGGACACCCAGCGAGCGACATCCCGCTCTCGGCAGACCAACGAAACGCCTTCGAAACGGCGTTCGAACTTACCGCACTCGAGACGTGGAACGCCAGCGGACTCGCACATCAACCCGACCCGACGCGTGTCGATCGACCGGAAACAGAGATGGGGCCCACAGTCGACTACGCAGACGACACCCACAGCGAACCGACCTCACTCCGCGTCGACTCGTTGCTGCCACACACCACTCGACTTCCCGACTGTCTCGACTACGACGGCGCCATGCACGCACTCTGCTGTGACGCCTGCGACAGCCGATACGACCCGAATCTCGACGGGATGCGGCGTGCAGTCGACTGTTGTCACACACTCGAGGACGTAGATGCCGACGATATCCCGGTCTGTGACGTCACGCTCAAACTCACACCCGACGAACGAGCGGCGGCCGAGTGGACGGACCGCCAATTGCTCTTCCTGCAGGTCGTCTACAACGCCCAGCAACGTCGGTACGAACCGCCCGAGTACGATCTCCTGACCGATTCGATGCTCCGCCTCCAAGAATACGTCGGTATCGAAACCGACGAGATTGAGCCACTCCTCGAGGCCGATCTCCTGCGCCACGACACCGACTATCCGCATCGACTCTATACGGTCTCACCCGAGGGACGATCGGTAATCGGTGAAAGCTACCGCAAGGGCGTCGATTACGGTCACGGAACGGGCGATCTCGAGGAGTCGAGCCAACACGTTTTCGGCATCGAAATCGCTCGACGGTACCTCGAGGACGCGTACGCGAACGATCCGGACTCCAGAGTCTCATCGGTGATTCCGTACTACGAACTCGACAACGAGGACCAGCACCGACTCGACGTCGCGGCCATCGACGATCAGGACGACATCGTCGTCACCGTCGAAGTCGAGCGCATCAATCACGACGCGAAACGGGCGATCCCCGAGGACTACGACAAGATGGCTGCCTGCGATCCCGAGGAGGCGATCTGGCTCGTCATGAAACAGGCCGCGGGTCACAAGGTACTCTCCGCGCTCAACGACCCGGCAGAAGGAGAACCTCGAGTCGAAAAAACCTACGCGAAGACGACACCACCGTTCCAATTTCAGATCGATACCCCCGGACTGACCGCAATATACCCTGTCGAATGGTTGCGAAAGCGGACGGCGGCAGACGAGTACGGACGACTCGAGTGAACGACCCACCCTACCCGCTCACTTCGCTCACTCTTGAGGACGGGGTATTCTCGCATCGATTCAGGTACAACAGTGAAGACTCGCTATCGGCTCACCCCAGCTCATAGCTGGCTCGAGACCCGCTCCAGCCTCGAAACCGCGGTTACCTTCTCGAACGGGATTCGCATCTCGTTCATAATCGGGTTCAATCCCCGCAAGAAGGGGTGTGGCCCTCTATTGAGGGAGCAACTAGTGGGGCTGAGCGAGAAAAAACGAGCGGTGAGAGACATTGAAAAACGGAACGCAGTCGACACCCGGTCTCTATTCACATCAAAAACCCGTCGATGATTGGTGACTCGAGTCTCCATCGAGAACCGTCGAAACACTGGAGCGACGACTGCTTGAGCGGTCTCTCCACTCGAGACCGAAAATCCGGCGTGAATGCTCGAGGAATCCGGCGTTGGTGAATCGATCGGACAACCTCACAAAGACAGCAAGACACCAGAACCCGACACAGTATGGCGATTCACCAGCGCTCGTTCAGGCTACTCGAGAACCGATAATCCGTACCGGCGACAGAATACGACTCCAGTCACGACACTCGAGGAGCAGACGAGAGTTCCCACCGTCTTTCAGAACGCTTCGAAACACCAAATCGCCAGACGAGAACCGATTATGAAACGAGCCGACGAATCCGGCGAGTGGGGGCGATCAGAGACGTGACTTCTCTCCCGACTACAGTCGTGGGCTTTCTCCTCGAATTTCTGTAATTCGTTCTGCACGCGAGTACGAAGTATGAATTCACAACAAACTCTTCCCCCTAACGACGGCCACCCGTCGCTTACGGACACTGTACTCGAGTGCAGACGAACCATCATCACATTTCTGGCTTCGATGTCGATCGTCCACCGGACCCTCTTCTCCTTTCTCGGCGTCTACCCACAATACCCTCGATCAATAGTCATACCGACCTGGCACTCTCTCGAGTGTTCGACTCCTTACGAGAACGTAAGGAGAAAGCTCCGCCCTTCAGGGCGGAGAGGATGTCAATCCGTGGCCTCTCGGTGATAGTCTCGTGAGAATGAGTATCGATCCCCAACTCTGAACCCACCTCGAGTACTGCCGACTGGATCGTCTCCCCATCCGGTCTCTGCACACCTCTTCCGTACTACGACACGCCAATCCTCGACGAACGCGCCACCACTTATGGGATACGGCTCCCGTTCTCGACCGATTAGACCTCCCTCGAGTGACACCATACTCACTCGAGGCTACAGACAACCAGACTGTCGGTCCTCGTCTCAAGAGTTCCCTCAAGTAAAACAGTATCCGATCGAACACCATCTCCTAGTTTCGGGTTCACACGACCCCCTACTTCACTTCTTGCGGAGCAGTATACAGATTATGATATCTGAAAACGGGTCCAAAACGACCGAGAGGGCCTATGCTGCTTTTTAACTTATTATGATCTGTATGATAAACGTGCGTGATCGTTCTCCGAACCGGAGTGACTGTCTCGAGTTTCAGATATCATGCTGCATACAGCACGCGTATCTTGCACAGCCTCCGGCTAGGAATTCGCTGTCAACGTTACCCACGATTGTACCACTACTCACTCCGTCATATCGTCCAACGCGAACGAGCCGTATTCAATCTCCCCCATTCGCTCATATCGGAGCATTTGGACTCCCGTGCTCGACGTCTCGGCATTCGTCAGTTCGAGGGCCGTGGGAATCGTGCCATCCCCGAACAACCGCTTCCCGTTTCCCAGGACCAGGGGGAAGATCCAGAGCCAGAACTCGTCGACGAGGTCGTGTGCGAGCAGTGTCTGGATTAAGTCGTGGCTCCCTTGCGTCATGATCACATCCTCGCGCTCCTTCAGATTCTCAACGGCCTCCGCAACGCCTCTCGAGAGGAGCGTCGAGTTGTTCCACTCCACCGCGTTGAGGGTTCTGGAGGCGACGTACTTGGGCATACTGTTGAGTTTCGACGCCATGGGATCGTCCTCCGTATCGACGTGAGGCCAGTGCGCGGCGAAGATCTCGTACGTCTTTCTGCCGAGCAGCAGCGCATCTACCTCGGCGAACTGGCCATCTATGATTTCGCCCATCTGTTCGTCCCAGTAGTTGACCGACCAACCGCCATGTTCGAAACCGCCGTCACGGTCCTCGTCAGGACCACCCGGTGCCTGCATCACGCCATCAAGTGTAAGGAACGTTCCAACAACAAGCGTACCGGTCGTTTCGTTCGTCTGATTCTCGTTCATTCATCCGATTAACGTGAAAACAGGCGATAAAGGTATCATCCGGAAATATCGCTTTACGGAAATACAACTTCTGTATCTCGCACGCGGTTCTTGACAAGGACAGAGTAGTTCAACGAACTGAACGACATATGGGTTCAGGACTAGTGGCTATCGTCGACTATTACGGGAGCAACTCTCGATTGCAAGGTCGGCACACACGCATCCCGTATTCTTTGAGTGAGTAGCTCCGGGATTGGCAGAGTTCACACGTCTCAGGATTCATTAACGTCCAAGGCACCTTGTCGGTTGTGTCGTCGCGTGTCTGTGGAGAGTCATATGTCGATTGGATTCCAATCATTGGAGTATCGTTTTACTCGGGTGCGGATTAACTCGGGCCCAACACTCGCAGGTACCAAGAGACACGATGACATACTTCTGAACCGAGTGAGCCCGGTCAAATACTGATTGTTCATCGTCTGAGTCCTCGAGGATAACCGCTCGACCCCTCGCCGTTTACGGCGGGGAGGATGTCACACTCTGACTCAATCCTCAACTGGATCATCGACCGATCGTCCGACGAGGGCCTCGACGATGTCTTCAACCGTTGCAATCCCCTCGAACGCTCCCCACTCGTCGATGACTGCGGCCATCTGCTGCCGATCCTCCCCGAACTGTATCAGGAGATCGCTAATTACCATCGTCTCCGGGACGACGAGAATCTCGCGGGCGATGTCACCGACTCTCTCAGCATCCCTCTCGTCCACCTCTGCTCGCAACACGTCCTTGACATCTGCGAACCCAACCACTTGGTCACCGTCGTTGGCATCAAGAACTTGTGACGGTGCGTATCACCGTCCTCAGAAATTTTTTGATTTCTGCTGTCGAGGCGAATCGTAGATTCACTCACCATTGGAGAGCAAAACTCTCAAGGAGGGTGTCCCCAGAATGCAAAGCATTCTGGTGGGCATGGAAGACGCATGGCGTTCCATACTGCACGAGAGTTCGCTCTCGTGAACGCCGTGAACGGCGAGGCTTTGCGCCTACTCAACCCGTAAACGCCGGGGCTCTCTCGCTATTAAATGATAGTAATTACACAACAAGTATATCCATCTCTCATTCAGACGGGAGGATTCTGCGGCAGTCTCGATGAACTGCTGAAGCTGTAGTGCGCTCGTTTTCTGTTTCGCTTGGTAGACGATCGCATTATCCTCTTGTGTCAGCGATTGCTTGACGAGCGCCGTCTTGCCAAGTCGCCGTCGACCGAATATCACCGCGAGTTCGGCGTCGTCCGACTCGTAGAGCGCCCGGAGACGGTCGAGTTCCTCCGACCGGTTCACGAAATCCGCCATAGAAGTCGTACACTACTCCCCAGTATGACACTTCTCATAATCGTACTCTGGAGTGTCATACTCTAGAGTATCATTATCTCGCGAGTCTCGTTTGAACTCGGCTGGTGACTACTCCTACGACTGAAGTCGTGGCGATCCTGATTGAACGGGTGAATCCAGCAGCGATGTCCGTTTCGACGCCGTAGCACAGCTCGAGTCAGCGGTTGCTATCACCAATGTTAATCACGCAACAAGTATATCCGTATCTCATCCGGACGGGAGTACGGGAGAGGAGGAACCGAATCCGAAACTGCATCACAGTGTGTTCATGTTGCCTCTCCCACTCGTTTACTGGCGATGATGGCGAACCGGGGTCTACGCCGTCACCGATCTCCGCAGAAAAACTGCATCAGCCCGGACAAACACGCCGGTACGAGTAGCTGAACGTTGCTACGCGAAGCAGTGACGTGTCGGAACACCACCAAAACTCAGTGGTGAGTATTCTTCGGTCGATACGTGCTTTTCTCTCTCTGGCACGGTATTCACGTTCGAACTACCTTCTCCTTCTTCAATATATTTCCGACATACAGTACCCATTTTTAATACAATATTTTTCTAGAAAATCTCTAAATGGGGGTTTGTGGAAGGTGGAAAAGGGGATGACAAACAATGGCAAGCGCCGATAAAGCACTGGAATACTGCCCGGAATGCGGAAAACAGCAGATGGTTCGCAAAACGGTTCCGTGGCAATCCAATTTGTGTCTGGAATGTGGTACTGATATCGAACGGTAATTGGCCATACAAGTAACGGGACACGACTACGAGTGAGGCAACCCGGAGAACTCGCGCTGATTCCTCGAGAGGAGGGCGATCCGAATGGGGGATACGGACCCATCGCCCTTACGAACGTATCGAGATGTACGTCGATTATCTGCTCGTCGAGGACGATATCGATACGGATGCTACCGCGAGCGCGGATCGATGTCTCGAGCGATTGCCGACGGTCGAGACCGGGGCCCTCCTCGAGCGGTCGTGCCAATGACACTGGCAGTCTCCGGAAACACGAAACGAGTCTCGAAAGCTTCGGCCGACGCTTCGAGTACGATGGCGAACGACATCACGTCTGAGTCAAATGGTAAGGAGGACCGTTCGTGAACTCCAGGACGTGGCAATTTCGTGCGCCTGCGAAACGCATACGACGACCTCAATACGTCTTCGGTCTCACAGATCGAGTAGACGGCTCTGCAAATTGCAGTCTGTAAACAATCAATTGTGGTACTGGGCTCTTCGAGTGAGTTCGACCCGCGAACGGACTTCCCCAGAGATCAAATTCCGTTTCGTACGATCTTAGAGCGGCAGTGGGGATGAACTGGTTCACCACAATAACGAGATTCGTGGCCATCGATCGGCTGTTGACACACGTTGCAAATCGTCGCTGTGGGAAAGTGGGTACTCATCTGACTAAGACAGGCTTCACAGAAAGACTATAATAAAATATTGTATTAGTAATTACCAATGTCCGTTGCGAGAGACCGTCCAGTGGTGGCCACCTTCGTAATTGCTACTCCAGTATATCGCTGAACCACGGTTTGTGTCCGACCTCGGCACAACAGTTGTACTATTCGGAGACATCGAAATAGACAACTGTGTCGGGAATAACGTTGTCGGCTGACACTACTGTGCCGTCTACAACGACACTCTCGCTTCACGATGTGTCTGGCAAACGGGAGCGAAACCCGTCGTGAATGAACTCCACAATTGGCACCGATACCGCAGTCACTGGTTCACGGGAACTCCTTTGCGTGTAGGTACCCAGACATAAGACACGAGTAAGAACATCGCGATCTCGGATGGCGTCTACCGAGAACTGAAATGAGAGAAAGGTGATCGAAGTTTTAGCGACGTCATTCGAGAACACCTCGAGGAGCGCAGAGAACTCGCGGAACGGGTGAAGGAGTGCTCGACCGTGAGACACACGAGGGAGTAAAAGAGGATATCGAGCAGCTGAGCCAAGGGACCCTTTCGAGACTCGACGATGAAACTCTGTGATACGTCGGTACTCGTCGATATCGATCGTGGCGGTGTTGCAGCTCGGGTCGCAAAACTTGACGACGAGGGCCGCCATGCAATCAGTACCGTCACGGTAACTGAACTTCGACACGGTGTCAACAAACGGTACGACGACGAATCGGCACGCCGAGACGCACTCGAGGATATAGAACGGCTTCTCTCCCGATTCGAAATCGTCGCTGTGGACCGAGCCGTCGCGACCCAATGGGCGACATCACCACCGAATTACAGCAACGAGGGAAGCCATTGTACGACTTACACGATGTATACGTTGGAGCAACAGCGACAGTCGAACAGTTGCCGGTCCTGACCACGAACGTCGATCGTTTCGAGCGGATGGACACCGTGTCCGTCGTCGATTGGTCCTCATTCTAAAGTAAAGGCGTTAACGGAACGGCCACCAACCTCTTGGATAGACGTCTGAAACGGCCTGCTGAATACAGAGGATGGATGCAGCACGACTACACCCTTTGTTTCGAACTAATGAGGGTGAACTAGCCGAGATAGAACGTGCTTACTGATCAGAGTATCCAATCGTGATAGTTCGCAACAAAGGTCGGATAGCTACAAACCACAATTATTGCTTTCGACAGCGGTAATACACTATGTTCCCGGAACGCATCGAGACGGACCGACTTAGCCTCGAACGAATTTCGCACGACTCCGTCGATGTATTCGATCTTCACGAACTCTACTCCAATGGAGACGATACAGAGGAGATGTTCGAGTATTGGGACTCGTCACCCCACAAAACGGTAAAAGAGACGTATGACTATGTAGACGAGGCCGAACGATTGTGGGACGAGGGAGAGGGTGCGAAATACGTGATCCGACCGAAGGAGGGGGAAGACGGGACGGGCGTCATCGCCGGAACGACAGGACTGTATCCGGATTGGGAAAAATGGTCTGCCAACCTTGGCATCCTTCTTGACAAGCAATTTTGGGGCCGCGGATATTCCGGTGAACGCGTTGATGCCCTCCTCTCCGTCGCGTTCGACCGACTCGGACTCGAGCTCGTCGTCGCTGCTCACATCGACGGAAACGAGAAGTCCCGACGAGCGATCAACAAGTACGTCGAACGGTATGGCGGCCAATACGAAGGCCTTCTTCGGAATTGGCTTCCGCTGTCGGACACCGTTGCTGATGTTCACAGATATACGATTTCACGCGAAGAATATCTCGAGGCGATCAAATGCTAAGTAGTTCTCCGATACTGATCGATCATCGGCTCTCGGTGAGTGGCCTTTAGTTCCTGTAACATTCGCGCTCCGTATTCAGCAGAACCTGATCAAACTACCGGGCCGCTGTCAAAAACGGCGTGCTGAATACAGCGGGAGTAGTCAGCACGTGGTTTCTATTAGCTTCTGAGGATTTCAACGGAGCCGGGATTTCGAATGTTAAGCGGCGTAACTCTCCTATCCCGGTCCGAAGGCCGCGATATCGGCTCCCACTGTCGCCAGTGCGTCGGCGGGGTTCGGGTCGCTGTCGGCCAGATGCGTGTACTGGTGTTCCGGGATATCCGACAGTGCTGCCGTAACGGCCTCGCTGTACGTCTCGACACCCGGTTCTGTCGGGTCGTCGCCACCCCAGACGTCTCGGATGACCGTCATCGAATCGATGCGCACTTCCAGCCTGCGTGGCTCGTAGCGAGCCAACAGTTCCGAGAGGCCGAGCTGGAGGGCGACGTACTCGGCGGTGTTGTTCCCGGTCCGGGAGCCGACGGGTCGACCGAGACGGGCGAGGTGGTTTTCCGCAGCGTCCACGATGACAGCGCCCGCACCTGCGGGGCCGGGGTTGCCGCGTGAACTACCGTCGACGTAGAGGACGAACGTGTCGCTCGTCGGTTCGGGGACGGGTGGCCGGGTGAGTCCCGATCCCAGCAGGCTCTCGAGCGCGCGACGCAATTCGGCTGGGGTGGTCTCGGGGTCGAAGAGACCGCCGTAGCCGGGGACAGCGTCGTCGACGGCGTCGATGGCGGCCGCCACCTCGTAGCCGACGCCCGCGAGTACCTCGTCGACGAGCGTGGCGAGTGGTGAGAGGTGTTCGGCCGGGAGGGGGTCGTCAGTCACGCTATCTCCCCCTTCGGGCTTCGGTTTCGGGCCTTCACACCCTCGCTCCCGGCTAATCTCGTTAGCTGGTCGCACCACTGCATACCGGTCTTCGGTGGTCGAGCGGGATAATTGCTTCAGGTGGCACCGGTGGTGGGCCGTTTCGGATCAGTCGGCCCTTGAGGTCCTCAGCGGCTGACACAAACGGCCTGCTGAATAGAGAGTGCGGGTTCAGCAGGCCGTGGTCGACCCGCGAAGAGCGGATCACCGTGGGAGGTCACTCCACTCATCGAGCGGATCTGAATCCGATCTAACCGAGGCGTAGACGCGCTCGGCCCACTCGCGCGCAATCGGCGCATCTGTATCGACGAACACCTGCATGAGTCCGGTGGCCTCGTCGTAACCGCCGATACCGACGCGGTCGTCGAAGAGAGCGAGACCGTACGGAAGTTCCTCACGCGTCCGGAGGGTCAAGTGCCCGCGATCGATCGCTTTTCGGGCGCGCTCGGGGTACGTCTCGAAGAGTTTCTCGACGATATGCGGTAAGTAAATGATCTCGGTGTCGGTCTTGTCGAACACCTGCTGGTGGAATTCGCCGAGGACCAGCGGTGCCATGTGCGTCGTGTTGAACCCCCGAAGTGATTCGGACTCGCTGACGAGCGTGATGAATCGCTCAATCGGCCTATAGGGATCGTCCGGTTCGGCGACGGTAATCGTCGCGTCCACGAACGGTTCGAGGACGAAGTCCCGGTGATCCTCACAGACCGCATCCAGAAGCGGTGTCATTCTGTGTGCGGTCCGTACGTTCGCCTCGAATCGGAGGATTTCCTCGGCGGTGACTGCACCGCGCCAAGTCAACTGAAATCGGCCGTCGATCTTTTCGACGAAGTCCCGTTCGTCGAGCCACTGCGTGTAGCGGTGGCTCGTCGCCCGCGAGACGTCGAGTCGTTCTTCGATCTCCCGGCGATCGAGCGGTTCCTCTAGTAGCGCTTCGAGGACCGGGCCGTGCCTGACGATATCGCCGAGCAGGTCCGTATCGACGCGGTCGCCCGCGGCGTCCAGACGCTGGCCGAGATAGCGACGGTGCCGTTCGTTTTCCAGGATGGCTTCCAGAACCGGCGAGCCCGATGGCGGGCGGCCATCCCCGTCCAATCGGTCGTCTTGATCAGGTTCCATGTGACCCACTCGCTAGAGAGAGGCTGTCACTGGTAGTAACTCTATAGGCGGTGCAGGGCGAGAACCCCGACCCTTGAGGTTGGGGGTGAAGCCCGTCGAAGGACTACACATGCTCACTACGGTTGATGTACTGTTCAATCGTTTCCCGACTCACCTCTCCTGCCGTCCCCACGTAGAATGAACGCTCCCAACACCCACTGCCCCAATACAACGACCGCATCACTTCGGGATATTCTGACCACAATCTCCGTGCTGTCACGCTCTTCAACCGTGATACAATCTCACTTGACGCGTGTTTCGGATGCGCTCCCAAGAACACATGAACGTGGTCAGGGGAGATATGCAACGACCGCAACTCGTAGTCGTTCCGCTCGATAATCGCATGGAACTCCGATTCCAATGTCTCTGCAACGTAGTCGAGAAACGAGTGTCGATACCGAGGGCACCACACGAAGTGGTAGTTGATATTGTACACCGTGTGGTTTGAACGAGTCGCCTCCATGCACACTGCACGGCGTAACAACATTTAAGTCAATGTGTTACTAAGTATTTACTGCAAACAAGATGGCGCGACGATTCACCGTCGATTTCGAGGAGGACTTCTACAAAGACTTCTCGAAGAAATGCATCGACGAAGACCGAACGAAAGCCGATGTCGTACGCGAACTCCTCCGCGAGTGGACGTACGACGAAGACACCGAGTGAGTATCACGCATGGACATCGAAGACCAAAACCTCACGAAAACCCTCCCACTCCAACTCCGCTTTTACGAGGGGGGAGACGAGACAAAGGTCTTCGAATCCACACAAGAATCGCGCTCGGTATACAACGAAACCATCCGCCTCGCCAAACAGGGCGAAGACTGGAATGACATCCGTCGCCAGATGGAGCAAGACGCTAACCTCGTGAAAAACAACACACAGTTAGTCGTCAAGAAAGCCCTCGAAGCGATGGAGAACTACTACGAATACGACGACTACAACATGCCCAGTCACGCCAAAACTGGGCCATACCCCTTGCGGATGAACCACACCGAGGGATACACACTCTCACTCACCGATGACGGTGAGGTTGCGTTTCGTATCTCTCCAAAACCGTACCATCCAGTTCGTGGCACAGTCGTTGGTGACCCGGTGCATCTCGATGTGTTGAAAACCGCGTTGTCGAGTGACGAGTGGAAGATAGGGACGGCTGAAGCCCTATTTACGGATGGCCGTGCCGAACTCCACGTCAACGTCACACACCAGACGCAGACCGTCCGAGACAAAACCGACTCGAAGACGGTGATTGGTGTGGATGTGAACGAGGACAACATCGCGTTGGCCGCAATGGATGAAACGGGAGTTCTCGACACACTCATCATCGACTTCCCCGAAATCAAGTCTGAACGCCACCGCTATTTCACGATGAAAAAGCGGATGCAGAACGCGGAGAAGCCGTCGTACAAGAACGTCGTTCGTGACCGAGAGTATCGGTTCGTCCACGACAGGCTCCACAAATTGTCTCGGGCCGTGGTCGAGTTTGCGAAGCGGTTTCCTGACCCGTGCATTGCTCTTGAAGACCTCAAGGATATGCGCGAGTCAATTGACTACGGCACTCGGATGAATCGTCGGCTCCACGCGATGCCGTTCCGTGCAACGCAAGTGTTCATCGCGTACAAAGCAGCGTTTGAAAGCATCCCGATTGCCTCGGTTGAAGCGGAGTACACGAGTCAGGGCTGTGCGTTGACGGCGTGTGAACACGCCGAGCGAGCGAATCGACGGCGGAAGCGGTTCAAGTGCAAGTCGTGTGGTCATCAAGACCATGCGGATAGGAATGCGTCGGTGAACGTTGCGAAGCGTGGATTGGCGAAGTGTTTGCTAGATGTGTCTGCTCTCAAGAGCCTTCCTCAAGTTCGGAAGGTGCGACGGTGGGCATCGGGGCGCGTGAACCGCCCGACCTCATCCCTCGTAACCGTTTGAGACGGCCTTGCTCTGGAATGGGTAGGCGTCGAGGTTGCAGGGAGTGTTAGCGATAATCTGAGGGAACCACGAAGAAGCCCCGACCCTTGTGGTCGGGGTTGTTCACCCCGTGCATACGTCGAGATTCGTCTCACTGCCTGAAACGGAACTCTCGACGTCGAACGCTGCTCGATAGGTGAGGCCAATGACTACCTCGTCGTCTGATTCGATATGGGACAACAGGCCATCGATGACAAACGGGTAGAACAGTTCGAGACTGCGTTCCACGGGGCCGTGATTCGGCCCGATGATCCCGAATATGACGACGCGCGCACAGTGTGGAACGGGATGATCGACAAGCACCCGGCTCTGATCGCTCGGTGTCGTGGCGTCGGAGACGTCATCAGCGCGGTGAATTTCGCGCGCGAGAACGAACTCCTCGTGGCGGTGCGCGGCGGGGGACACAACGTCGCCGGGACTGCGGTTTGCGATGACGGACTCGTCGTCGACCTCTCGGAGATGCAGGGTGTACGGGTAGACCCCGATGCACAGAGGGCGTGGGTCCAGGCCGGTGCTACGTGGGCGGACGTGGATCACGAGACGCAGGCGTTCGGTCTCGCAACGCCGGGTGGGGCCGTTTCGGAGACCGGCGTCGCAGGTCTCACCCTCGGCGGCGGCATCGGTCACCTTCGCTGTAAGTACGGGTTGACGTGCGACAACCTCCGATCGGTCGATCTGGTCACCGCAAGCGGCGAGTTCGCGACCGCCAGCGAGGACCAGAACTCAGACCTCTTCTGGGGGATCCGTGGTGGCGGCGGGAACTTCGGGGTGGTTACCGGCTTCGAATTCGAACTCCATCCCGTCGGGCCCGAGGTGGCGACCTGCCTGGTGTTCTATTCGGGGGGTCGGATGGTCGAGTGTCTGCGAGCGTACCGCGAGTACGTCGCGTCGGCGGCCGCGGAAGTCAGCACGCTCACGCTGGCGGGCGTGATGCCCGACGAGGAACTGTTCCCAGCCGACCTAGTGGATGAAACCAAGATCGCCATCACGGGCTGTTACGCGGGATCGGTCGCGGACGGTGAGCGCGCGCTCGCACCCCTGCGAGAGATCGCCGAACCGATCGCCGACTTCAGCGGGACGATGCCGTACACGGAATACCAGCAGCTTTTCGACGAGGACTACCCCGACGGAATGCGTTACTACTGGAAGTCGCTGTACCTCGACGGTCTATCGGAGTCCGCCATCGACCGAATCACCTATTGGACCGACATCGCACCCTCACCGCTTTCGACGGTCGACGTCTGGCAATTAGGTGGCGCGATCGCTCGAGTCGACCCCGAGGACAGTGCGTTCGCGGGACGTCACGCTCCGTTCTTGCTGGGCGTCGAAGCGAACTGGGAACACCCGGAAGACGACGACGCGAACGTTGAGTGGGTGCGCGACTGTCTCGACGACATGCGCCAGTTCTCCGACGGATCGGTGTACCTGAACTTCCCGGGCTTCCTCGAAGAGGGCGACGACATGATGCGGACCACGTTTGGACCGACGTACGAGCGATTGGTCACGCTAAAGGACGAGTACGACCCGACGAATCTGTTCAGTCTCAATCAGAACATCGCACCGTCCGGAAGCGCTCGAGCCGACGGTGGGACACGCCATGAGTGATCGAGACGCCGAATTCGCGTCAGACGTGTGGCGGTTGTCGACGGTCCGGGTCGCGCTACTGAGCATAGTGGTGGTTCTGCTGAGCGCCCTGCTGGTCGCGTTAGTATCCAGCGAGTCCGGACAGGCTGCTGCCACGGTTGGTTTCGTTCTGGCCGAGGCACTCGTTCTGTACGTCGGATACGGTGCGTTGATGCGGATCGCTAGCCCGTCCGCCCGCGAACTACTCGTGAGGTCCTAACCGTGCAACTCCTCGGGCTCGGTATCGAGATGGCCGCTCTCTTCGTCGGATTCGGCCTGCTAGTCGGTATCCTCTTCGGATTCTTCGGGATGGGCGGGTCGTTCCTCGTGACACCGGCACTGCTGGTGGTCGGCTATCCGGCACCGGTGGCCGTCGGAAGCGGCCTCGCATTCGTCTTCGGAACCAGTGTCATCGGCGCGCTCAGACACCGCGACCACGGCCAGATCAGCTACTCACTGGCGACGGTGATGATTCTCGGAATGACGGTCGGCATCGAAGTCGGCACTCGAGTCGTGTTCCTGCTCGCGGAGGCCGGTAGCGCTGACGTCGTCATTAGCGCGGTGTACGTCGGACTTCTCGGTGCGGTCGGGCTCTTCGTCCTCCGAGATGCTCGTACCGACGGTTCCGATGTGAAAACGAGTCGGGTCACTACCACGGTTCAGACCATCAAGCTCCCACCACTGGTGTCGCTACCTGGCGGTGCGACCGTCTCGGTGTGGGTTATCCTCGTTGTGGGGTCGGCCGTCGGCACTCTCTCTGGATGGATCGGCGTCGGCGGCGGATTCCTTCTATTACCGGTCATGATCTACGGGTTCGGCGTTCCCACTACAATCGCCGCTGGGACCAGCATCCTCCAGATTATGGTGTCGGGTGCGTTCGGGACGTTCGTCTACGCCCAATCCGGCGCCGTCGATGTCTCCGTTGTCGCCGTGTTGCTCGTCGGTAGTGCTTTGGGCGCTCGCATCGGAACAGGTTCGACGCGTCTCGTGAACGAAGCCGACATCAAGGGGTACTTCGCGGGTATGCTACTCGCTGGGGGTATCGCCACCGCGAGTAAGCAGATAGGTACCGCGTACGGCGTCGAGACGCTTGAGACCGTGAGTGCAGTCCTCCTCTTTGGAACCGCAGTTCTCGTCAGCGGTGCGATCGTCAATGCGTCGATCAATGCGCTCAGAGCGGAACCATCATCGGTTTCTCTGTCTCAGCCCCGTCCAGACAATGACGATTCCCACGGACAATATTATCGTACCGATGACCGTCCACTGCACTGATCTACCAGTGATCGGGTCGCAGTCTGCGGCGCACAATATGGGATCTATCTGGACGATTCCGAGGCCTTGAACGGCCCATAGCATCCCGAGAAGCCCCACGATGGTACCGAGGATCGTCAATACAGCCGCTTTCGTGTTCCACGTGTGGATATTTCGATTCTCCATCAGAGAGGGAGAGGGGCCGTTCATCCTCGGATTTTGCGCCGAGCATGCACGCAATCTTTATGGACAACCGAGTACGTGAATATCGACGGTGTGAGATACATAACCGTCGTCGTAGCCGTGGATGAATGCGTTCGATCGAAGAACGATCGACAGATACAGAGAGGCGTCGACGATCCGAGAGAGGTCCGGATCAATGGCACGCTCGTAGCGACGCAAGAAGCGATACAGTACCTCAATCTTCTTGATGATGGGACCGTCGTTGGGGTCGCCCGGTTCAGAGGCGATGCTGATCGGCTCGCGACGATAGAAGACGAGATTCCGGAGATCATATCTTGCACTGTGACTGGTGGTGAGACGTGGCTGGCGTATATTCACTACGAGCCTGACGAGCTCGAAACGGTCCTTCTTGAACGTATCAATACCGAAGCCATCAGTATCGACTGGCCGATGAAGGAGACTGATGATGGGCTGCAAGTCACGCTCTTCGGTGAGGATGCAGCTCTCCAGCAACTGATCGCTGGCTTCTCTGACGAAGTAGACGTGACTCTCGAGCGCGCAGGAGAGTATCAACCAGACATGAGTGACCCAGCAGGGCAAGTGAACTACCCCCTACCTACTCACTCACGGCTTGCGCCGTTCGTTCCTTGAGGTAGGGGCTTCCTGCTTCGACGACGCGACGTGCAGACACAGAACGAGTGTCCACGGCGGTCGCAGTCTCCACAGGCGTACCTTCGGAGTGAACCACTCCTAGTTTGTCGAGACCTCGCGATTTGACATTCAAGGCGGCGTTCCAATCCCTATCCAACTCGAATCCACACGACGGACACGAGTGTTGACGAACCCACAGCGGCTTCGCCGTCTCCACGCCACACTCAGCACACTCTTTCGTCGTCCCGCGCGGCTCAACCTCAACGACGTGACACGCGTTCTTCCGACCGTGATGTTTGAGGATGGTGATAAAATCGCGCCACCCGACTTCAGCTTTGTTCCGCGCGTTACCACCCGCTTCCAGCATCGACTTTACATCGAGATTCTCGACGAAGACGGCGTCGTACGCTGTCGTGTAGAAGTGCGCGAGTTTGTGCTTGTAATCACGCTTTTTGTGAGACATCCGAGCGTGAACCTCAGCAACGCGCTTGTATTGCTTTTCCCAGTTGTTCGACTCGTATTGCTTTCGGGAGAGCGACCGCTGCTCTCGTTCGAGACGCTCTCGTTCATCAGACAAGTCGAGACGTTCGATGGAACACCCTTCGGAATCGTGGATGAAGTTGCAGATGCCGAGGTCAAGTCCCACGGTATCCGCTGCGTCGATGTCGTTTACATCAGGTTTCTCTGGTGTGTCGGTGCTGATGCAGACCGAGACGTACCACGCGCCCGTGGGCTCTTTTTTCACCGTGACTTCCTTGATATCGTTGTGCTCGGGCAGGTCTCGGTGGAGTCGGAGTGGGATTTCGAGGGTTTCGCCGCGGACTTTTGTGAGTCGGAGGATCGCTCGGTTGGTTGGGCCACTCTTTTTGTCGAGTTCGAAGCCCGATTGCCGATACGTGAAACTCCGAAAGTCACGCGGTGACTTCCAGTTCAGCGACCCAACATCGTATCCGTTGGATTTGAGCTTGCCGAGGTTTTGGATGTTGGTTCGGATGCGTTCGACAGCTTTCTGCAACACGGTCGAGTAGACCTTGGTGAGGTCAGTCCACTGTTGTTTGAGTTGCGGGAGGTCGTCTCGGACTTGCCAGACTCGTTGTCGAAGCGTTCCGTCGTCTGCTGGTATCCTGTTGAATTCGTGGAGTGCGTGGTTGTAGAGTTGTCGCACGGTGTCTCTCGTCCAGTCGAGGCTCTCTCGCTGCTCGGTCGTTGGAAAGAGTCTGTATTTTGGACTGTACTCCATGCGATTTTGTTTCAGCTAGGGTTGTGGTTAGTTAATCGTTTCGAGTAGAGTTGGTTGAGAGCCGTGCGGGTGCTGTATCCCCGCCTTACTTGCTCACTCACATTCGCTCGTTCGCTTCTTGAGGACGGGGGCTTAGCACCCTCTCTTTCAGCTAACCGACCGGCAGAAAGAAATCCTCCGGACAGCACTCGCCGCAGGCTACTACGATATCCCGCGTCGTGCAACACAGCGCGACTTAGCCGCCGAGCTCGGACTTTCACGTGGAACGGTTGGGGATCATCTTCGACGGATAGAAGCGAAGCTCATCCGGTCGATAATTGTCTGAGGAAAACTCCATTTCAGCTGACGTATATCGGAGGAATCTACCGTAAGACACTCGACTACGCTTTGCTGTAGATCGCACATTCGTGCAAATCTCCTCGTCCGATATTGCGGTTCCCAGAAGACGACCTTCGTGTGAAACTATACCGTTCGATACGTAAATCGTCCCGTATGCGTCGTCACGCTCTCCGTGCGGTAGTCGCGACCGGTAGCGGTCTCGTCCACGCTGGACTGGTCCTCGGTGTCGCACTCCGATTCGGGTACGATATCGGTCCCTCCGCGTACCCGCCTCACAGCCTTCTCTGGCAGTACGGTGGGCTCGTCGTTCTCGGCGCAGTCCCGATCTGGCTCGCACTCGAGGATCGGTTGCTCCTTCCGATCGTCCTGATCACGGTGCTTGCCGGAGCGGCCTTCTATGCGGAGTTGACACCGCCAGGACCAACGTTTCGAGACGTCGCCGAGCTCGAGCCGGGTATCGATGGGGCGACCGGGATCACGGTGGTCGAACACGGACTGCACCTCGTAAAGTATGCGAGTCCGTGGTACGTCTGGACGCTCGGTGCCGGCCTCCTCGGGGCAGCAGAACACACTGTGCGCGCCCGAAGTCGGTGGCTTCCTGCACCCGGACTGGACCTTCCCCGGACGGGATCCGCCGTCCGGGCGGGCCTTCTCGGGCTCGCGGTCGGCGTCGTGCACGCGGGTGCGTCAGTAGGGTACGCGTGGCGGTGGGGGATCGGTACCGACTCGCTGACGGTGGGCTGGATGCTGGTCGGTGGCGTCGTGGTTGTCGGAGTACCGGTGTACCTGCTGGTCCGCCACGGACTCGTTCTGCCGACCGCGATTGCGGCAGTCCTGTTCGTCAATAGCGTTCACTCCCAGCAGTACGCCGGCCCGGGCGATCCGCACGGACTGTACGCGGGCGCGTGGTTCGTCTTCTTGGGACTTGCATTGTTGGGTGGACTGATCGAACTCGGTGTGTACACGGTCGACGACCGAACCGGGTTCTGCTCGAGTTGAAGCGAGTGCCGAGGACGACCTCGTTGAAACTCGCAAAGTGGATCGTGATCGGACGTGTCCTCGAGTCAGTTGCAGTGTTCTGTGGGGAACAGGCGCAAAACCTCGCCCTTTAGGGCGGAGAGGATGTCAACCGGTCAGTCAAACGTTCGTATCGCCGAATGAGCGGATACGATTTTCCCACGATGGGCTGCGATAGGACCCGTTAACCGTGTCATTCGTCCGCCGATACCGGTTCGCCGTCTTCCATTTGCCACTCGAGTTCGACTTCGAATTCGGCCTCGTCGTCGGTAACCTCGTACTCGACTTCCAGTTCGAAGTGCTCTGGAACCGCCACCGTGAAGCCGTTGTCTCCTTCGATGTCGATCGTCCCGTTCTCGACACCATCAGCGACTTCGCGGAGGATCCCTGCACCGTCTGCCCGACTCATCACCCGCTCACCTTCACGTTCCGTCTCGTCAGCTGCCGATTCCGCCTCGGTCTCGGATTCGTGTTCGTCGTCTGCCATACCGGGCCTACAACGGCTGCTGATAAAATATCTCGTGTGACATTCGCACCTTGTACTTACCGCGGTCACTGAAACCGATCCCTGCACGAGGGTTTCGACAGAGCCACGAGGACGTCAGTGAGGAGCTGCGCTTCCTGCGACCCGAAATGTGTTACTGACGAATAGAGTCGTCACACAAGACACTTTACGATAGACCGTGACCGACCGGTCGTGTCTTCGAAACACCTCCGCGTTCTCCTCGCACTCGTCCTCGTCGTCCTCTTAGCTGGGTGTTCGGCCGCCGGTTCGATAGAGATGACCGCCGTCGGCGACGACGACGATCTCGCCACGGAGGCCAGTCGACCGCTCCCCTCAGACCCCGACGACGAAGACCGGGTACTGATTCGGAACGCCGTCGAGAACGGCTCCGCCACTACGAACGATACCCGTCCACCAGTCGATGCCGACGGCAAGCCGTTCGCCGTCGACGGCAGGTACTACGACCTCTCGGTCGCTTCCGTCGACCAGCACACCGAAGTCACCGTCAGCCTCGAGATCGATTACAATGGCACGACCGATGGCTCGGCGGTCGCCTACGAGGATCTTTCGTCAGCGGATCGGTCTCTGGTCGACCAGCTGCTCCCGCCCGAGACCGACCATCGAAGCGACGGATACGATATGGGTGTCACCCAGCGATACGACGACTCCGAGGTCGAGTCGTCAGTGCTGCTTTCCGGCGAGTACGAGGCGTTGGAGTACGGTGGTGAGCGGTACCCGATCAGAGCCGAATCACGGGATGTGACGGTGACGACGTACCGATATACTGCCCAAGAGGTGGCCTCGAGCTCGGGTGAGTACGCCGACTCGATTCGGGACCGCTATCTGTTCACCCTGTCCGGCCTTTCTGATGCCGAGCGTGACGTGGTTCAGGAGGCGACCAGCGACCGGTACTACGCCGAGTCGTCGAACGACGACGCGTTCGAGTCGGTTCTGAACCGGTTCTTCGAGCACGACGCTGTGGTCCGCAACGAGTATCGGGGCGAGTGGATCGTCCGATACGAGGGAGAGATCTACTGGGCGGAACTCGACTACGAAGGCTTCTAGAGTGACTTCTCCCACGACTAAAGTCGTGGGCTTCCCTCACAGAGGGTTAGGCCCACGTCTTCCGGGGAGTTCGCAGGTTCCATCTCAGCGTTGGTTCCTTCGAGTACGACCTGCGTTTCGGGCTGAGCCACAACAGCCCCCACCGTCGATAGCGGGCTCTGAATGTCCTTACCGACGGCTCGTTTGCCGATGTTCGTCGCGCCATTCTTGTCGCCGTTATCGTCCAACCCGCAATCGTGACACTCGACTCGACCCTGCACCTCACGGCTCGTGTTCTGCGAGCCACATCGCCAGCACGTCACAGACGTGTCGTACTCTGACACTGGGATGCACTCCCGTCCGTCGAGATGAGACTTGTACGTGAGGATATTCGCCATCTTCGCGTACGGCATCTTGTGGGTCTTGTCGTTTACGTACCGTCCCTCGTTGTTGTCGAAGCGCAACCCGGTCATATCACCGAACACGATGACGGCGTTTCGCTCACGAGCGCGAGCGATGAGTTCGTTCGCTACCTGATGCAACTCGTGTTCAACCGTCCGGGATTCCTTGTCACCGAGGCGTTCGATGACCTGCGCTCCCGAGCGAACTTTTGCCTTCCCGATGGACTTGCGGAATTGCTTGTAGTGTTCACGGACACGCCGGACTTCAGCACCGTGGAACTGTGTGTCGCGGTCGGAGAGGAACGCGCTGACGGCTATCCACTTCGCACCCATATCGACGGCGAGAACATCGTCGTATTCGTCTGCGACGGCCACAGACCGCTTGCAGACGAGATGAACGTACCACTCGCCGTCCCGATGGACGAGTTCCGAGTCACGGATGTACTCATCGGTGAGCAGGTGCGTGTCTTTCTCGGGGACGTGAACGGGCACCCAGATGCTATCTCCTCGGTCTCGCTCGGGATTGTAGATTGGGAGTTTGAACCACCACGACGAGAGGACGGTATCCTCGTCGTATTCGATACGGATCTTGTCGTTTCGGAGAACAACTGGTTGCTCGGTGTCCTCGCGCGGATTCTTGTTCGACCGGACTTTCCCCGCTTGCTGCTTGGTGGCGGAGTAGAGATTCGCGTCGTCGTCGTCACCGTGAACGGCGTCTTGGAACGCGGTGTATTCGCGTTCGATGAGTCGAGCTTTCCGCTCGGTGAGCGAGTGGAGTTTGACCCGTACCGTCGTGGTGACTTCGCGATGCATCTTATCGGCCGGTCTGTGCTTCGATATACTCCTCGATAGTCTGACTCGAGACCTCGCCCGCTGAGGAGACGAAGTACGATCGTGTCCACAGCGAGGGCAGGCCGAAGTCGAACTCGTCGCGAAGGTTTCGGGAGGTATAGCCTTTGACCTGCTGGATGATTTTGTTCGGAGAGAGTGTCGGGTTGCCCGTGATGAACAGGTGGACGTGGTCGGGTTGGATTGCCAGTCGGAGAATGTCGAGTTCGAGTTCGTCGGCTTTCTCCTCGATGAGTTGCTCGAGGCGGTCGACAACCTCGTCCGTCAGCACCGGCTTGCGGTACTTCGGACACCACACGAAGTGGTAGTGGAGGTTGTGAACCGACGTTCGCTCTCGACTGTACCCCCGTGGCATACTGTTAGATAAACGTCAATCTATATTAGGTGTTATGCTTCTATCAACCCTCGGTCGGCTATCGAGGATGGATTGTATCGTGTTTGGTCGGATTCATCCCACGACTGAAGTCGTGGGCTTTCTCCTCGAATTTCTGTAACGCAGGGTCTCGGGATCGCTTTCGACTTTTTTCGCCCCCTGAGTGGGAATAATTTCGGAACACCATCGACGGTTAGGACACGAATGTTAATATTTATCCATGTTGAAGATTGTATGTGTATGTCTGACAAGGTGGAGTCTGGCACGATGGACGGTGATAGGACGGTGGAGATCATCGACGAATTAGACGGTGTACTCCCTGAGGGGGTCGATCGACGGAAGTTCCTGTACGGATCGCTCGGAACGATCGGTACCGCGATGTTCGCCGGGTGTCTCGGTGGCGATGACGACGATGGTAACGGTGACGGTGACGATGACGACGACGGAAACGGTGGGAACGATAGCGACGATGGAGACGACGGCGACGGTGGGAACGGTGGTGGAGACGACGAGGAGATTACCTTCACGACGCCGTGGAACGCGGAACCAACCCACGGAACGGCCCACATCGCCGAGCTAGAGGGATACTGGGAGGACGAAGGCGTCCCTGGCGTCGACGGAGAGGTCGGCAACGGCTCCGACACGGAGTCCCAGAACATCGGCGTCGGAAACAAGGAGATGGGGATCGCCTCCTTCGCGACGGCGGTCTCGGTTTGGCCGGGTGACGAGGACATCGACGCGCTCGACATGAGTATCGTCGGCATGGCCAAGGCGCGGCCCCTCCTCTCACTGATCTACCGAACCGACGAGATGGAAGACGAGACGGATATCGAGGGCAAGAACATCATGCTGGCCTCCGGGTTCGCGGCGGCGACCTGGAGCATGTATCCGGAACTGATCGGCGCCGACGGAAGCGAGGTCAGCACCGAGGAAGCCGGTGAGGAGACCGGACCACCGGCGCTGGCCAACAACCAGGTACAGGCGATCTGGGGGTCGATCGACCTGCTGCCCGCCTACGAGGAGGCGACCGACGTCGAGCTCGGCGTCGCACCGCTGACCCAGTTCGGAGCCATACCCGGCTTCCCCATCTGGGCGAACAACGGATGGTACGAGAACAAGGAAAACAACGTCGAATTCGTCTCGAACGTTCTCACCGGTTACTACAAGGCCCTGAAGTGGGTGCTGACCAACGAAGAGGAGTACCTGTCGCTCATGCAGGACGAGGTGAACACCAACCTCCAGACGTGGACCGACGAGGAACTCAGCGGTCAGTACCAGGCGTTCTGTGCACAGGCGGTCAACCTCGACTGGGGAGAGGAGGGAATCGGCTACTTCACCGAGGAGGGCGTCCAGACTGGCCTCGACGCGGCAGGGCCGGCCCTGCTGGACGACCCGGACATCGTTCCCTCGGCGAGCGACATGGTAATCATGGAACCCTACGAGAACGCGGAAACGGTCGAGTTCAGCGACGACGAGTGGGATCAGGTCGCCGAAACGGCCGGCCGGTACTGGGACATCTTCGAAGAGGCGGAATCGGGCAACTGATCCGCCTTTCGCGCCGGTGAGTGAATCGATCTGACGGGACGATCCGAGCCCGGTGGGCCGACCGGTTCCCTCCGGATATTGGGGCTCGACGGCGCACGTCGGAACGCGATTGCAGATCCGACGCCGGAGCCGATTCGGTATCGGCGACGACCGGACGAGACGGGGACACGCGCCACCCGTCGACCGAAAAACGACCCGAACTCACACCAACGTTTATGAAATTGAGAGGTAATCACTATCACAATGAGTAACGAAACGGCCGAGCCAACTACCACTTCGACGGATTCGGGCGAGGAGGCGATGATCTCGTTCAGTGGCGTCGACAAGATATACGGGACCGACGCCACGGAGGAGACGGTCACGGCGCTTCAGGACATCGACTTGGACGTCGACGCCGGGGAGTTCGTGTCGGTGGTCGGTCCCTCCGGTTGTGGAAAGACGACGCTTTTGCACCTCGCGGCCGGCATCCTCGAGCCGACGGACGGAACCGTCACGATCGACGGCATCGACGTGCAAGGCGCCGAGCACGACCGGAGCGAGGTCGGGCTGGTGTTCCAGCAGCCCGTCGCGCTCGAGTGGCGCACGGTGAAGAAGAACCTGCTGTTGCCCGTCCAGATCCTCAAGCAGAACGGTGCCATCGACGAGTCGATGGACTACTACCGCGAGCGGGCCGACGAATTGCTCGAACTGGTCGGTCTGGAAGGGTTCGAGGACGCCTATCCGAACGAGCTCTCGGGCGGGATGCAACAGCGGGTCACAATCTCGCAGGCGCTCATCTACGACCCGTCGGTGCTGTTGATGGACGAACCGTTCGGGTCGCTGGACGCGATGACGAAGGACGAACTCAACCTGGAACTGCTACGGATCTGGGACGAGACGGAAAAGACCGTCCTCTTCATCACACACGACCTGAACGAGGCCGTCTTCCTGTCCGATCGGGTGATCGTGCTCTCGCCGCGACCGGGGCGGGTCGCCGACGAGATCGAGATCGATCTCCCGCGACCCCGGACCGGCGAGACCAGGAGCAGGGACCGTTTCGTCGAACTGTCGACGGAAGTTCACCAGCACTTCAAACACCAGCGATGATCGCCGATACGCTTCGGAAACTGGGCGATAGGGTCGACGGCCGAGGTGGCGTCCGCCTCGGAACCGAACGAGCGAAGCGGTGGTCGCTGTCGCTTCTCGGTCTCGTCCTGTTCCTGGGGGGCTGGGAAGCCGTCACGCGAGGGTTCGGGCTCAACCCGCAGTACTATCCGGGTCCCACGGACGTCTACCGGGAGCTTTCTCGCATCTGGGAGCCCATCCTGACCGTCCTCCCAAACACACTGGAGGCGGCGGGCGTCGGGTTCGTCGTCGCGCTAGTCCTGTCGATCGCGGTCGCGATCCCGCTGGTCGCGAGCGATCGACTCGGGAACGCGCTCATGCCGTTCGTCATCGGCGTGAACACGGTTCCCCGAATCGCCGTGACGCCGCTGGTCATCTACTGGGTCGGCTTCGACATCGGCCCCTTCGACTCCGTCGGACTCGCGGCCGCGAACTACGTCATGGCGGTCTGGGTGGCGTTCTTCCCGATGCTGATCGCCGCCATCGACGGGTTCCGGAGCATCGACGAGACGACGGAGAACATGCTCATCGTCTACGGAGCGCGCACCTGGCAGGAGTTCCGGTACGTCCGGCTCCAGCGCGCCCTGCCGTTCATTTTCGACGGGATGAAAACCGGGTTCATCCTGGCGATGATCGGGACGGTCGTCGGCGAGTTCGTCAGCGGCACGCCCGGAATCGGGGCCATGGCCAGTTCCGTCATCCGACGAACCGCGGTCGGACGGGCTATCGCGATCGTCCTCGTCCTCGGGCTGATCAGTACGGCGGTCGTGTTCCTGATCTACCTCGTCGAGAGTCGGGTCGTCCACTGGCGTGAGTCGTCGATCGTGGGGGAGGGATAACCATGGCAACTAAATCACACGCACACCGACGGTTCGTTCGAACGCGCCACTGGGTCACGAGCCGGGTTCCCACGGTGATCGCGGGCGTCGTGTTCCTGGTGCTCTGGCAGCTAACCGCGATGGTCATCGACAACAACCGGATCTTCGCGTATCCGGAATACACGTGGCGGCAGGTGAGCGAACGGAGCGACACCGTCTTCATCAGGATCGTCGAGACGTTCTCCTCGATCGCCGTCGCCTTCGTGCTCGCGGTCATCGTCGGCGTGCTCCTCGGCGTGGTGATCGCCGAAGTCTACACGCTCCGACAGATGGCGATGCCGATCGTGATCTTTACCTACGCGATTCCCCACCCGATCCTGGCGCCGGTCTTCATCATCTGGTTCATCGTCAACCCGGGCGCCGAAATCGTCCTCTTTAGCTTCACCGGTCCCTCGGCGTACCTGCTCGACTCGGTCACCGCCGCCGACGCCGCACAGTCGTTCGCCATCGACGGTGTCACGACCTTCGGCGCCTGGGTCGGCTTCTTCCCCGTCTTCCTCAGCACCATCACCGGCATGAACGCCCTCGAGGAGCGCTTCGAACAGTTGGGCACCGTTCTCGGGGCGACCCGGTGGCAGATGGTCCGGTACTTCCGGTTCTGGCGCGCGTTGCCGAACATCGCCTCGAGCATCAAAGCGACGGTCCAGCTCTCGATCATCGGCGTCATCGTCGCGGAGTTCATCGCCTCGTCCGAGGGGATCGGCTACCAGATCGTCCTCGCCTGGAAGGGTGCGGATCTGGGCTACATGTTCGGCGTGCTCCTCATCATCATGATGGGGTCGTACCTGTTCTACCAGACCGTCGTCTGGCTACTGAAGGTCCTCACGCCGCCCGGGACGATCGAGTGACGAGTAGCGAGTAGCGAGCCTCGAGGACGTTTTCGCCGATCACGACAGGTCGAACAGTTCCCGCGCCGTCTCCGAAGCGACTCTCCGCCGGTCGGCCTCGTCGGTGACGACTGCCTCCAGGTCCGCAACGATGGCGTCCGTGTCCTCCTCGTCGAACGCGTAGTCGGTCCCGAAGACGAACTGGTCGACGCCGACGGTTTCGATCGCCGCGCGCAACGCGGGGCGGTGAAACGAGATGGTGTCGTAGTAGAACTCCCCGAGCGCCTCGAGGATCGGGTCGGCCGGCGGCGCGTCCGGGTCGTCGATCTCCTGGCGGCCCCGATCGATCCGTCCCGCGAGGTGGAGCAGGGTTCCGCCCATGTGCGGGAGGACGACGTCGAAGTCGTGTTCGTCGAAGAAGCCGTCGTAGAGCAGCCGCGCGATCTGGAACGTCGTCTCGGTCGGGAAGACGACCAGCGGGCTCAGGAACGATTCGTCCGATCCGAGGGCGTCGCTGAGCGCGTTGCCGTGCGGGTGAAAGAAGACGGTCAGGTCGTGGTCGTCGACGGCCTCGAACGCCGGCGTGAGGGCGTCCGCGGAGAGTTTTCCCTCCGGGATCGACGTCGGGAGGGCGATCCCCGACAGCTCGAGGTCCTCGGCGATCCGGTCGACTTCAGCCTCGGCGGCCTCGGGTTCGCGAAGCGGGAGCATCCCCAGGCCCGCGATGGCGTTCGGATGCCGGTCTCGCGCGGTCGCGAACCCGTCGTTGATCGCGGTAACCAGCTCGGTCGACTGTTCGGGGGTGAACGCGTCGGCGAGCGGATTGGGCGTCGAGACCGAGACGAGCGTGCGATCGACGTCGTGCTCGTCCATCCACTCGATCCGCGCGTCGACGTCGGTAAAGCCCTCGTTCAGGGGAATCCTGTTGCCCGCTTTCACGCTCGCGGTACCCGAGCGCTCGTGGATCATGTACAGCTGATCGTCGGCTCGCTCGAGACCGACCGGTGTGTCCCACTCGAGAAGCAGGTCCACGTACGACTCGGGCAGGAAGTGGTTGTGAACGTCGATATACATAACTCGACCGTGGATTCCGGTCGCATTAAAGCTTGGACCCGCGGATTCTCGGCGACGTACGTTGCTCCGCGTTCGACAGCAGGCTGGCGCGTTCAACGGTCGAATACGAGTTGTGGTGCGGAAACGAGCACGGAACGCGAGCAAAGACAGCAAACACGACACGCTGGACGGACGCGAGAAACGGTTCGTCCGTGACCGACTCCGCGAGGAGAGTCCTCAGGTCGTAGAGCTCAGTTAGCAACTCGAGAGGGCGTGCATCGTATATACTTCGCAGCTTATCGCCTGCGTAGGATCCTGTTCCCGTCGTTCGACTCTGCGGTCGCTCGGTCGAGCCGTAAGTGATCAATCGTAGCTCAGTTTGGTGATTGAAGGTTTCTCAGTGAGGATTCTGCGGACGAGTTCTGCTCTGTGGTCAGTAGCTGGCCAATTCTGTCGCTTAACTGCCAGTAGACGACGTATCTCAGAGGGATACGACGATTTGCGATGACCAATAGTGAACCGCCTCGGGGTCAAGCCCCGAGGCACTCGCCTTGTTCATTTGTAGAAACGAAAGACCTTCACGGTACAAATCAAACGAATCAGGAAAGACGCAATGACGACACGATCACAACTGACGACGGTTTTCCTCGTCGGAATGCTGGCGCTCTCGATGGTCGCATTCGCCCCCGCGGCGATAGCCCACGAATCCGACGAGGCCCATACCGACGGCGTGCAGACACTCGAGAACGGCGACGCACTCTACCTCTCGTTCGGTGCCGACCTCGAGGACACGAGCCTCGAGGAGTACGTGCAAGCCCACGCGTCGGACGACCTCGAGCAGGACTCGGTCGCGGAGATTATCCAGTATCAGGACGTCGATCAGGTCAACATCAACACGCAGGAGGGCGCGACCTCCGTTTCGATCGACGGCGGCGAGGCGACCGCGATTCAGGAAGCCAACCAGTACAACGACAACGACCAGTCCGCTGAGGCGGACGCGACCAACGAAGCTCGGGAGAATCGGTTCGAGAACGTCGGCGAGGTCTACATCCTGCTGGGTGACGGTGACAGTCAGGAGTTCGACGGTTGGACCGTGATTGACGGTGACGGCGACAGTGGCGGCGTCTCTCAGGTCGCCGAAGCGACGGTCAGCCAGTCTCAGGAAGTCGACCAGCTCAACTACAACAATCAGAGTACGGCGATCGCGATCGCAGAAAACGGCAGTGAGGCGACCGCACTCCAACAGAGCGAACAACACAACGAGAACCTCCAGCAGGGTGTCGCGAACGCGACGAACGTCTACGCGGACGACACCGACGGCGACAAGAAGAAGAAGAAAGCCGACAGAAACAAGAAAGAGAAGAAGAAATTTGACGGGGATAAGAAAAAAGAGAAGAAAGTCGGCAAAGACAAGAAAAGAGGGGAGAAAGTTGACAGGGGCGAGAAAAAGGAGAAGAAGGCCGACAAAGACAAGAAAAAGAAGGAGAAAGCCGACGGCGACAGTGGCACGCAGTACGCGGAGGCGAGCGTCGAGCAGGCGCAGAACGTCTCCCAGACGAACATCAACGAGCAGGGCGCTGCGGTGGCGATCGCCGTCGGCGAGGACAGTACCGCCACGGCGATTCAGGTCACCGACCAGACGAACCTCAACACCCAGTACGGGAGCGCCGACGCGGCGAACGTCATCGGTCAGCTGGGCGGTATGAACGCGGTCTCCGCGGTCACCGACGGTGAAAGCGACGTTCTGACGACCGACAGCGAGACGAACTCCGACACGCACGACAGGAAAGCCAAGAAGAAAAAGGACACCGACGGCGACAGTGACGCCGACTCCCAGTACGCCGAAGTCGAAGTGACCCAGTACCAGAGCGTCGAACAGGTCAACATCAACATGCAAAATATGGCCATCGCGATCGCGACCGACGGGAGCGAAGCGTCGGCGGTCCAGATGTCCACGCAGGAGAACTACAACGTCCAAGTCGGCTCCGCTAACGCGACGAACGCCGAAACCGAAGGCGCAGTGTACACCGACCGAACGACACTCACGGTTGGCGGCGACGAGGTTACGGACAATCAGCGCCTCTCCTTCGATTACGACGGCAACAGCAAGCAACTGAACGATGTGGACCAGTATACCAACGCGACGGTCGAACAGGTCCAGTACGTCCAGCAGCTCAACCTCAACGAACAGCACGCCGCGATCGCGGTCGCAGAAGACGGCGGTGAAGCCAGCTCCGTTCAGGTCTCCATGCAAACGAACGAGAATTACCAGTTCGCGTCGGCTCTCTCCTGTTAACGACCTTCGATCGCAGACCGTACCATTCGAAAAACGGTCCGAGCTCCACATCGAACGTGCCGTCGAACAGTACAAGACTGATTCGGTCAGTCTCAACCGTGCTGCAGGGATCGCAGGACACAGTCCGGAGGAATTCGAAAGGGTACTCGTAGATCGCAATATCAGTCGGAAGATCGGTTTTCTCGAGGACGAGAAACGAGACGAGTACCCGACTAAAACGGACGATCGCGCCGTCTATCGTTCGAACGTCGTGACCGTCGCCCTGTTCTCGGTCCCCATGGCGATCGTCCACCGACGGAAATACCGGTGAAAATCGGACCAGATCGTACAGTTCGATCTTCTCGTGTCGATTTCGTTCATCGAGACCTCCTCCTAAACACTCTCGAGCGCGTCGTTAATGACGGGGCGGGTGAAACGAAATCGTAGCGTGACTAGAACGCCAATCTCGAGGGTTCGTGTTACCAGGGTGATGGGTGATACTGCCGCTCGCCGACCGATGAGAGTACTGTGCGTGCTGTCGAATCGAGTTATACCGCCGGCCGAACTGTTGGCACCCGGACGTCCGATGTCTCACATCCGTCCTCGCTCGGGACCGATGCGGGACCAGCACCCCCGCAGCCACCGAGGTGAGCAGCGATGAGCGACCTGACGAAGCCGATCCGCTGGGGCGTGATCGGCTGTGGCGACGTCGTCGCACGCAAGAGCGGGCCCGCCATCCATCACGCTGCACGAAGCCGCATGCAGGCTGTCGTCTCGAGCGACGGGACGTCGGCCGAGGCGTACGCCGCGGCGAATGCGGTGCCGATCGCCACCGACGACGCCGAACAGGTCCTCACGGACTCGGAAATCGACGCTGTGTACGTCGCCACGCCCCCGAACACGCACAGGGAGTACACGGTCGCCGCCGCCGAGGCGGGCAAACCAGTCCTCGTCGAGAAACCGATGGGGCGCAGCGTCACCGAGGCACAGGCGATGATCGACGCCTGCGACCGAAACGACGTCGAACTGTTCGTCGCGTACTACCGGCGGTTCCATCCCCACGTGCTGAAGATGCGAGAGCTGCTGAATGCGGACGTGATCGGTGATCCGCTGCGAGCGTTCGTCGACCATGGGTCCTCACCATCGGCGGACAGCGGGTGGCGGGAAACCCCCGCTATCAGCGGGGGCGGCCGGTTCGTGGATGCGACCTCCCATCGTGTCGATCTGCTGTGTTACCTCCTGGGAGCGCCGACAGATGCGGTCGGGGCGGTTAGGAGCGATGGCGAGGAACCACCGGTCGAAGACATCGTCTCGATGACGATTTCGATCGACGACGTTCTGTGTACGGTGGTAAGCGACTTCGCCTCCGAGGAGGTGTCCGACACCTTCCACGTCTTCGGCACGGAAGGGCACATCAAAGCCACAGTGCTAGACGACGGGACGTTCGTGTACGAAACCGAGGGAGAGTCCGGACGCCTCGACTTCGACGTCCCTGCGGCTCCGCACGGCGGACTGATCGGCCACGTGGAGGCCGTCCTCCTCGACGGAGCGACGAATCGCTCCACTGGACGCGACGGCCTGCAAACCGAGGCCGTGCTCGATACGTGCGTTCGGCGGACGTACGCGGACGCGATTCCGGTGGATGTGTGGGACGGGTCCCTAGCCGACCTCGAGTGACAGTGTCCGGCCTCTGACGCCCGTCCGAGTTCATCGCAGCGCCCCATCGGTGGCTCGTCTCGTCCCGACGACTAATCGAGGCGGTCGAGTTCCTCCGACCGGTTCACGAAATCCACCGTAGAAGTCGTACGCTGTTCCGTAGAACGATACCTCCCGTAATCGCACTCTAAAGAACCATACTTCGAAGTATCATCTTCGTCTCGACTCCGAGGGTTCGTAGAACGGATCCAACGTGACGTTCGCCCACAGCCATTTCTTTCCGTCAAGCGACTGCCTAGGTATATTCAGATATCCAACCAGAAATCGACAGTATAATATGTTACAGACAGAAATCATTTTAATATGTCAATAGCGCGCTCGAGCGACGAGACCGGCGCGTCTCCGGTCGTCTCGGCTACCGACGTTCGTCGGACCTATCACTTGGGGGAACCGGTGCACGCACTCGATGGCGTGTCGCTGTCCCTTCCCAGAGGGTCGTTCACCGCGGTCATGGGTCCGAGTGGGTCGGGAAAGAGTACGCTGATGAACCTGCTCGGTGCGCTCGACACCCCGGACGGGGGAGCCGTCGAAATCGACGGCCAGTCTCTCACGGATCTCTCCGAGAGCGAGCAGGCGCGCCTCCGCGGCACGAAGATCGGGTTCGTCTTTCAGACGTTCAACCTGATGCCGCGGCTGACCGCCGCCGAGAACGTGACGCTCCCGATGGTGTTTCACGACACCGTCGACGAGGGTCGGCGCGAACGCGCTCGGACGCTCCTCGAGCGCGTCGGGCTCGGTGACCGACTCGATCACGACCCGAGCGAGCTCTCCGGCGGGCAGCGCCAGCGGGTCGCGATCGCGCGTGCGCTGGCGAACGAACCGGCGTTACTGCTGGCCGACGAACCGACCGGGAACCTCGATACAGAGACGGGTGACGAGATCATGGACCTGTTCCACGAACTCAACGATGCCGGCCGAACGATCCTGATGGTTACGCACGAGCGCCAGATAGCCGAACACGCCGATCGGATCGTCCACCTCGTCGACGGGAAGATCGACGAGATCGAATCGGTAGACGGTGATGGAAGATGAATCTACGCGAGAGCCTCCGCATCAGCTGGCGGTCGATCAGGGGCCACAAGCTCCGGTCGACGCTGACGACGCTGGGCGTGATCATCGGCGTCGCCTCCGTCATCACGTTCATGATCCTCGGCGGCGCGTTCACCGAGGACATCCTCGGCGACGTCGAGAGTGAAAACGCGCCGGTGATGCAGGTTCAGACGCAGACGTCACCGGAAGCGGGGACCGGGATCATGATCGTCGATTCGCCGATCTATACCGAATCAGACGTCGCCGCGATCGAAGGGATGGACGACGTCGAGTACGTCGCACCGATCGGTGAGTTGCCTGCAGTGCAGCTCTCGAACGGGACGGAGAGCGTAACGGGCGGGTTCACCACCGTTGCGACGAACGGCGTCCGGTTCGCGGACAGCGATCTCTACGACCTTCAGGCGGGAGAGACGTTCTCGGCGGCGGACGAGGCCGTCGTGAACAACCAGACCACGCAGCTGTTCGACGCGAACCTGTCCGTCGGCGACGAGATTTCGCTGTCGTTCGAGGACGGATCGACGAAGACGTTCACCGTGTCCGGGATCGTCGACGAAGATATCACCGGCCAACCGGTCCAGCCCGCCGTGTACACCCCGCTCGAGCCACACTACAACACCACGATCGAAACGCCGGACGGTGAGCAGGAACGCGCCTATCCGTCTCTCGAGGTGGGCGCGACAAGCCTCGACACCGTCGACGGCGTTCAGGAGAACGTACTCGCGTACTTCGAGAACGACGCCGATGCCCGGCAACTCAAAACCGACGGAGACACCATCCAGGTGCAAACGCTCGACGACGTCGTCGATCAGGTCTCCGGCATCATCGACCAACTGACGGTGTTCATCGGCGGCATCGCGGCGATCTCGCTGGTCGTCGGATCGATCGGGATCGCCAACATCATGATCGTGAGCGTGACCGAACGCACCCGTGAGATCGGGATCATGAAGGCGGTCGGCGCGCGCAAACGCGACATCGTGCAGTTGTTCCTCGTCGAGTCGGTGATCCTCGGGGCGATCGGCGCGGTCTTCGGTGTGCTGCTCGGAATCGGCATCGGGTACCTGGCCGTCTCGATGCTCGACTGGCCGATGATCTATCCGCTCGACTGGATCGCCATCGCCGTCGCCGTCGGTGTCGGTGTCGGCGTCGTCTCCGGATTCTACCCGGCC
Organism: Halomontanus rarus; assembly: GCF_017357405.1. Classification (GTDB taxonomy): domain Archaea; phylum Halobacteriota; class Halobacteria; order Halobacteriales; family Natrialbaceae; genus Halomontanus; species Halomontanus rarus. Next base: position 953,244 of record NZ_CP071597.1, read on the forward strand.
TGGCGAGCCGCGAAGATCGATCCGATCGAAGCACTACGACGGGAGTGAGGAGGAACGCCGGGGCATCTGCCTCGACCGTCTGTAAACGAGACGATGGAAGGGTGAGGAACTGACCGAGAACGGTACCGGCAGTCGCTCGAGGTCGATCTCCCGTCTGAACTCGGCTAGTTGTTCCTCGACACGTCGAGTGAACCAGCCGTTCACGGCGGATCGACGAGCCCGTTCGTTCCGCTCAGCGTCCCGCGATCGTATGCGTGTCGCCACAGCGTGACCGTTGCTCGAGCGACGAGTTCGATTGTCGTGACCGTAATGCACGAGTCCTCGACGTCGTCGGGATCGGACGTGGCGTCCGGCGGAGGGTGATGATGACCGTCTCCAGTGGGAGCCGGGAAATCGTGGGGGTGGACGTCCCAGCGAAGATCACGATCGAGGTCGTCAGTATAGTGGATATTGTAGTCGTCCGCCGTCGACCATCTCACGTCGAATCGACCGCTACTCGCACGTCCAATTCCATCGTCGAGCGCGATCCGGAGTCCGGTTGTTCTGATCTCGCCCTCGAGAGATCCAGTAGCCAACGGCTCCACATCTTCGAACACGGTGCAAAATTCCCGCAGCGCAGTCCGGTCGAGTGGGCCGCGAAGAGCGTGCGACTCCTCAGTGGAATCGTGGTCTCCCATTCACTTCACACCGCGTTCGTCGCCTGGACTGTCTCCTTCGACCCGGACAGGGCCAGCGCCGTCCGTGCGAAACTAAGGTTTCGGCGGGTCGTCTGCCACGCCGTGAGCGTCTGCTGATCGATGATCGTCCCCTCAAGTGCCGCTTGCTCCGGGGTCTCCACATCGAATTCGTCACGGTACGATTCGAGTTCGGTTTCCATCTCGTTGATCTCCTGGACGAGCTTGCCAGTCTCCACGCGCTCGAGGATATCGGATGCCTCCTCGAGGATGAGTGATTCCGTCGATCGCGTGTACAGCGTTGGACCCTCCGTATTCGAGGCCGATTCGACGTAACCACTCTCCGTGAGATCTTCGAGATGTTTGCGTGCGGTCGTCTCCGAGACCCGCGCACGATCTGCGATATCGCTCGCAGTCTGCCCGTCGTACGTCGTTCGCATCACCGATCGGACACGCTGAAACGTCGTGGTCTCGTCGACCCACTCGTCTGTCACAGTCTCATTGACGTCCTTGGTCATTGTACCGAACCACGCCGTCCAAGATAATTAATCCTTGGAACAGTATATTGATCTGGTCTGCGAGAGACTGTTCTTTCGGATCGAAGTCGATCACGTGTTTTTCTTCCCGATCCCGCACCCTGAACGAAGCGCATTTGCGCCGAATTCAGACCACACTCATCGGCCCACCGGGGTCCATTCCGCCGAGCCGATGGAACTGCTCGATCGCACACTGATCGAGGATCGCTTCGGCTTCGGCGTGCTGGAAGAACTCGTCGACGGTCCGGTCGACCGCCTGTACACCAACCGATCCCCTCGAGTAGACACGCTGAAGTATCGCGAAATCCATAGCCGAGAGGTCATGGGGACTACGAGATACGGGATCGTTGGGGCGACCGGCTTCGGCACGAACCACGCTGACTGCGTAGCGGCGATCGACGGTGTCGAACTCGTCGCAGGCACGGCGAACCACGAGTCGTCGCTCCCGCCGTTCGAAGACGCGTACGGCGCGACGGGCTACACGAGTCACGAGGAGATGTTCGAGGCGGCGGACCTCGACGCGGTGAGCATCTGCACCCCGTCGGGCACGCACGCCGAGTTCGCGATCGACGCGGCGCGGGCGGGTATCGACGTCCTCTGCGAGAAACCGCTCGACGTCACCATCGATCGGGTCGATCGAATGATCGAGGTCGCCGAGGACCACGACGTCACGCTCGCCGGCATCTTCCAGCGTCGGTTCACGCCCGAGCGGTGGACCGCCCGGGAGTGGGTCGAGGACGGTCGGTTCGGCGACCTCGTCCTCGCGGACACGGCGGTCAAGTACCATCGTTCGCAGGAGTACTACGCCGGTTGGCACGGCGACCGTGACATAGACGGCGGTGCCTTGATCCAGCAGGCGATCCACTTCGTCGACCTCCTGCAGTGGCTCACGGGTGATATCGAGAGCGTCTTCGCGCGCACCGACACGGTCGCCCACGAGATGGAGTGCGAGGATGTCGCGGTCGTCACCGTCCAGTTCGAAAACGGCGCGTACGGGACGATCGAGGCGACGACCGGCGTCCAGGGAAGCGTTCGGGAACGCGTCGAACTGAACGGCACCGAGGGCTCGTACAACTCCGGGACGTTCGTCCTCGGCGACGAGACGATCGAACCGGATCTGGTCGAACCGCCCTGCGGGACGGGACTCGAGGGGCAGATCCGAGATTTCGTCGAGGCGATTCGCGAGGATCGCCCACCGATCGTCGACGGCCGCGACGCGCGTGCGGCGGTCAAGGTCGTCCTCGCAGCGTACGCGTCTGCGTCGCTCGACCGCGAGGTCCGCGTCGACGAAGTTCGCGAACTCGCGGCGCACACGTGAGTCGTCGATCCTCGTCGGGCAATCGATAACGCGACTGTCCCTCCGAGGGTTGGTTTTCAGGCGTCCCCGAATCGTCTTGCATACCCGCTTCGAACCCGATGGTCGAACTCCTTGGGATTTGGTTTGTATTTGTCATCTTCGTTGCCTTTGCTGCTATCGTTGAATATGGCACACGAAGTGAGTTATCTATCCATATCCAGAGAAAGTAATATAAAAAAGTCGCATCGCCAACAACTGCTATTCAAACATGTTCGACTCGAGTTTCGTCGAATCGTCCCTGAGCCGATCGTACTGATCTCTCGCCCAGTCGATCGCCGGTTCGGAGTCGGTCACGAGCGATCCCTTTATGCCGCCCTCTTCGTAGATCGTGATTCCGACGTGGTCGGTCGGTTCTCGATCGATCAGCCAGAGCGCGTACGGAATCTGGCCATCGTAAATATAGAACTCGACAGAATCGAATCCCGCTAGCACGTCGAACTCGGACTCGTAGTTCGTGACGATCGATTCGAGCAAATCCTGTTCCAGTATTAACTCCAGTTCGGACTCGCCTTCCCGCATCCAATCGTTGAGAATATCGAAGTAGTCACCGAACACGACCGGCGCTGTCCCAATCAGCTTCGTTGCTCCCGAGAGGAGTTCGATCGTCGGTTGGACCGCAATATCCGGCGTTTTGTCCGATGCATGGAGCTCTGCCGTGGTAACGAACGTCTTGCTGAGTTTGGTATTCGGTGGCAGCGCATTTAAAACGGGAGCACATCTCTGTACGAATTCCAGGTCGGTGCAGTACTCTCGGTACGTCTGTAACGATACCTCCCCGGACGGGGTACATCGATACGTGCTCCGATCCCTTTCGTTCGGCTCGATACAGTCGATCATGAGCAACTCGGTGATGGATCGATCGATCGTCGATCTCGACTGGCCGAGCTCCGTTACCAGTTCGGATTTCGATTTTGGTTCCTCGAGTATCGACTCGAGGACACCGTGACGTTTCGAGAGAGTATCACGAACTCGAGAAGTCTCACCCGTATCCATGCCTCGTTCATTCGAGGATCACATCATAATCCTGTCTCATTTCGCCCATCCCGGACGAACGCTTCATCTTCTGGTCGTCGTCTGTCGACCGGGCGACTCGAACTGTACGTTTCGAAAGGGCGACACTCAGTATTGTTCCACGCGCACGAGTTCGAAGCGCGGATCGCGACGGGCTGCACGTTCGGCGACCGCAGCGTGGCGACGACAGTAGTATTCGTAGGTCTCGACGGACCCGCCTCTCAATTTCACGACGACCCTATGGGTCGCCTCGGTGCGACATCCTGCCGGGAACTCACAGCGACCCACACTCTCGTATTGGTGTTGACGAAGTAAGAAGTACTGGCAAAGCCGTCCAAGGTTCGGGCGGATTTCCGCTATCCATTTTCATGAGAGCCTCGAGAGACCGCGGTGGGCGGCTCACGCGGCCGCGTTGAAGATGGCGGGGTCTTCGTCACCTTGCACGTCGATGGCCGCGAGGCAACCTTTGCGGACGACGCGTGAGAGCGCGTGGTCGACCAGTTTGATTGGGCCGGGGACCGGTGCGCTGATGGTCGCGATCGTCGCGCTGCCCGGTAGCACGGGCGTGGTCTGGATGTACTGTTGTGGGGGCGCACCGATGCCACCCTGCGGCCAGACCTCGTCGAAGACCGAACCGATGGGGTGGAGCGCACTGGATTGGTTCGGGCCGCCGACGGCGAAGTAGATGCGGGCGGTCTCGCCCGTCTCCATTCGCATCTCGTCGTAGCCGTCCGGTCCGATGGCGTACTTTTCGCCGTTTATCAGCACGTAGGTCGGGTCTTCAGCGGTCATCCGCTCGAAGTCGAAGTCGTGGTGGCCTTCGTCGCCCGCATTACCTTTCGTGTAGAGTTCCATCTGGCCGAGGTAGAACTCGTGGTCCACCGCGGGGAGGCCCTCTTCGGGCTCGACGAGGATGGCTCCGAACATCCCCGACGAGATGTGGTAATCCATGTTCGGCACCGCACAGTGGTAGGTGAACAATCCGGGGTAGGTCACCTGGAAGCTGATCGTCGCCGTCTCGCCGGGCATCACCATCGTCGCTTCCGCGCCGCCGCCGGGGCCGCGCACGGCGTGCAGGTCGATGTTGTGGGGCATCGAGTTCGATTCGTCGTTGGTGATGGTGAGTTCCACCGTGTCGCCGACGCGGGCGCGGATGAGCGGACCGGGGATTTGCTCGTCGAACGCCATGTACGTGTACGTGACGCCGGGTTCGACTTCGGCGACCAGTTCGTTGGTGGTCATCTCTACCGCGACGGTCTCCGCGTTGTCGCGCGAGATGGGTCCGGGGATGGCGGTCGGGTCGGCGGCGATACGGTCAACATCGACGGGTTTTGCGGGATTCATATCTGGGGTGGTCGGAGTCGTGGGGTTCGTGACGTCCTCGGGAGTCTGTGTGAGCGGTGCCTGACAACCAGCGAGGGCGGCGAAACCGCCCACGCCGAGGGCCTGCAATACGCGCCGCCGTGTCGTGGTTGGGATGGTCATGTGGTCCTCCTACATCTCTACATTGTCCTCCGTACAGTATATCCAGTAGACGTAGTTCCCGATTGTCGGGAATTGGGCTCTGATCAGTTACCGACGACTGAAGCCGTGGGCTTATCAGTGGACACTCGTTCAAACCGAAACGGCAACCGGCGCGTATCGACACCGATCTGGGTGCCACAGGCGCGACACGCGGTCTCTACCGGAATCGCACTCGAGAGCAACGACGACACCGATTTGCCGATCCCTCCCCGTCGTGGTCGCCGCCGCCGCGTTCGCCGAATCACTCGATGTCGACGCTGACGAGTACTTCCCTGACTGAGCAACCGTTCACTAGTCGTCCACCCTCGGACTCCGCGGGAGGTGAGCCAACGCGAGGAAGAACGCGATCGTCGCGACCAGAAGCAGTGCCAGTGCGGCCGGCGACGAGGGCGAGTTCCCCGTCGGAAGACGGGAGACGGCGACCGTGAGTCCGATCGCCGCGAGGGCCACGATCGTACTCGTCGCGGTGCCGGTCAGTTCGACGGACGCAGTCTCGGCCCCGTCGCCGATCCGCTCGCCGAGTGCGATCGCCCGTTCGGCTCCGTCCCACGCGAGAAACACCATCGTCACCGCGGTGGCCGACCGCCAGACCGGCAGATCACCGACGACGGCGTTGGCCGTCACACCGACGAACACCAACGTGACGCCGGTGAGCGCGAGCGTTCGCTCCCACTTCGGGATCACGGGAAACACGGCGAGCGTGAGCGATGCGACGCCGATTCCACACGACAGGACCGCGAGCGCGACCGGCAGCGAGAGCGACAGCGCGACGGCCCCGACGAGGGCCGAGCCGGCGACGACGCCCCCGACGAGGGTGAGCGTTCGCCCCGCGATCCGACGCCCGCGTCGACGGAGCACGACGCCGCCGACGAAGACGACGATCCCCGCCGCCTCGAGGAGGAGCGGCGCGCTCTGTAGCGGCCCTCTCGAACCGGCGACACACGCCCCGATCGCTGCGACGAGTGCGACGCCGGCGCTGCGGGTCGTCGGAAACGACTCCGTCGGAGTCGCCGGAAGGCCGCTCATCGTCTCTCACCGCGGCGAATCGCCGTCTCGAGCGGCGTTTCGGGCTCCCAGTCGACGACCGGAACGCCCGCTCGACGAAGCGCGTCGATTCGGTTCTCGCGTCGGAGACGTGCGACCCCCCGCCCGAGCGAGCCCGCTGTCGTCACGTCCGGTGAGAGAACCGTCACCGAATGCCCCTCCGCCCGGAGCGTTCGCGCCGTCTCGAGGGGGAACTCGTCGAGCAGCGGCGACAGCAGGAGGACCGTCGTGGGAGGTCCGATCCTCGTTCGGAGCTCGCGAGCCTGCGCGTCGTCGGGCGTCCCGTCCCACTCCGTCGGCGGCACGATCGGCAGCGTCTCGGGATCCTCGAGGGTTCGGTGTGCCGTCGCGACGTGGTGTGACCCAGTTGCCGGTGCGAGCCAGGTAAAGTCGACCCCGAAGATCGCGACCCCGACCGGCTCACCCGCGTCGCTCGCCGCGTCGAGCAGTTCGCGCGCCGCGGCGCGCTCGTAGGAGACGGCGTGAACGGAGTCATCCCCCGAGGAGCGATAACAGATCTCTCGAGCATCGAGACAGCAGACGGTCGTCCGAGATCGCTCCTCGCGAAAGCTGACGGTCGTCAGCTCGCCCGATCGAGCGTATCGGTTCCAGTCGATTCGTCCCGGCGGGTCGCCGGGTCGGTAGGATCGGATCCGGGAGAACTCGATGCCGCTCCCGCTATCGGTCGTCGCGGTCGATCCGGCGTACCGCGCCGTGTGACCGAGGGGGAGCGTCCGGATCGGGGATCGGCACGCGAGTTCGGTGTCCGCCGCGAGCGTCGTCTCGAGCGTTACGCCGCCGCTCGCGTCTCGGAGGACGGCGGTCGCCGGTTCGAACCGGTGGACGCCGCGTTTCGCGATGACCGTGTAGGAGAACGTCGTCTCGGTGCCTGGACCGAGTACCGCCGCGTGCCTGGCCGATCCCGATCGAACCGAGAGCATCGGTGCGACGCCGTCGACGACCCTGACGTCCGAAAGTGTCCGGTCGCCCGCGTTCCGGAGCGTTACGGTGACCTCGACTTCCTGACCGTGTGCCGGGTCCTGCTCGGCGATCGAGCGTTCGATCTCGAGCGTCGCGGCGGGAGGGCGAGTCAAGTGCGGGTAGACGGCGAAAACGACGGCGGGGATCGACAGGAGTACCAGGTGCGGGTCCGCCAGCAGGACGCCGACGCCGCTCGTGAGTACCGCGGCGACGAACGCGACGCTCCACCGCGACGTTCGCCGGCTCACCGGTGCTCGCCCTCCTCGGTGCGAGACAGCACCGCCCGCGCGGTTCGTCGCGCCCGTCGCGGGAAGCGTATCCGCTCGACGAGCGACCGGAGCCGAGACGAATCCGAGTCCGGCCCTCCGCCGGCGCGGACGAACGCTGCGGCGACCGGATCGTCCGTCCAGACGCCCCGCTCGAGTCGCTCGCGAGCGGTTTCCTTCGAACAATTCGACGTCCGGACGATCGACCGGATCGCCGCGCGCCGGAGTCGCCTCCGGATGCGCCGACGTCGAACCGGCGGGAGCGACGCCGGCCAGCGACTGTCCAGCACCCGTTCGAGTTCTCGTCCCGGGGTCGGCGTCGACGGCACGCGTTCGGGTGCTCCGGGCGAGGCGTTCCCGCGGTTCTGATTCCGATTCCGATTCTGATTCTGATTCTGATTCTGACTCCCGTCGTCGATCAACACGAAGGGTCCGATCACGGACGCGAGCAGCAACGCCGCCGTGAAGAACGCGACCAGCAGCAGTTCGTCGTCCCAGGGCCACCGGATCGCGCTCTCGACCGGCGGCCCGAACAGCACGAGGAGTCCGAGACAGAGCGCGACAGCTCCCACGCCGACCAGCAGCCGACGGGCGATCGCGATCGGTCCCGTCACTCGTGATCAGCCTCGATCCGTTCGAGTTCGCGCTTCGCCCGTCGTCGACGGTCGGGGGTTTCGCTCGCCGCGCCGTACCTGACCGCTCTGAACGTTCGCGTCAATTCGGCCACCGCGTCGTCGTCGAATCCGGCTTCGAAAGCGGCATCGGCCCACTCGGCCGGCGTTCGAGCGCGCGGGCAGTCGAGCTCGAGTTTCGCGGTCATGGCGACCCAGGCTTCGGACACGTCGGCGTCCGGATCGGCGGGCGGCCACTCCGTCGGCGAGACGGTCGGCTCTGGTGAGGAGTCGGGACGTCTTCCCGGGAGCCGGGTGACGAGCGTACCCGTATTCGCGTCGGGAAGCCGACGAGCGACGAGCACGACGCCGGCGGCGACAGCCGCGACCGCCAATAGCGCCACCGCGACCGAACGCAGCGCGAGGAGGAGCGAAACGAGCGCGCTGGCGGCCGAAGGCGGGGCGGCGGCCGCGGGCGATCCGAGTTCGATACCGACGAACTCGAGGAGCGCGACGAGGAGCAACTGGAAGGCCGCCAAGAGGGACAGATTAGCTCCACCGGAGTTCCCTGCTGGCGGGTCGTAGGGAGTCGCTATCACCGCCGACTCGAGGGCGGCCGCCGCGACGCCGAGCGTCAGAATCGAGAGGAAGGCGGCGGCGATTGGAAGCCGTTCTCGGCGCATCTCTGTACGAAAGCGTGTCTACTGGATAGTATAAAACCGTTGTCTAGTGTGCGGTCCGTGACGGGTCTCCCGGAGTGGCTGCTCGAGGCCCGAGGGTCGAGGGTCGATCCCGACCGGTCCGACCGCTCGGAAAGCGGATCCGCCGATCCCGACCACGTGTGAGACGACGGTGCCGAGGTCGGCGTCCGCTGGAAGAACGAGCGTTCGGTCGTGGTCGATGTGATCCGGGAGAGGTCGTGACATCGCGTTCGCCCGGCGTATGTTATTTAACACCCGATCCCGTTTAGCGCTCATATGACGCACGGACAGTCGACGTCTCGAGAGCCAGATTCGGCGGCAAGATGGTCTCGAAGGGAACGGCTGTCCGACCCGATCCCCGTCCGTCCAGCCTCCCCGTTCGAGGACCGATTCTCGACTATTCGCGTGCAGTGGAGAACCGCACACGTTCCGACAGCTATCGACGCGGTCGAGACGCTCGAACCACTGTCCAACGCAGTCGTCGAACGACAGGGAGACGATCGCGATACGGGCCGACAGCGGCGACAGATCGCCGTCGGACACGAACGGTCGTAATTCCTCTCATGACGATCGAGTTTCAATCGACCGACTCGACGCCCGGGATCGTCGTCGTCGACCACATCGAGGGTCGGCGCTTCCCCCTCACGACCCGACAGCCGGTTGTGTTGCAGGCGGCCTCCGAACGACTCCGAGAACCCGTCGACGGAGCCGTCTCGTGTCGGGTCGAGGAACTCACGTTACCGTACGTTGTTCCGATCTTCGTCCGCGACGCGAGCGGGACACCGATCGTCGAGTGCCACGACTTCGACGAGCAAGAACTCCCGGACGGCGAGTACGAACTCGAGATCACGGCACCGATCAAGCTCTTCTGTCGGGTTTCGGGACCGGTTACGATCTCCTCGACGAGCACCGAGATGCGAATCACGTTCGAGGCGACCACATCGATCACCCTCGCAGCCCGTTCCTATCACGAACGACCGGCGGCGACCGTGACGACGACGGGTGCGGTCGAAGATCTGATGACGGCCGTTTCGACGTTCGGATCGGCGCTCAAGACGACCAGTCCGGAGCGGTCGTTCCCGTCCCTGCGAGGACATCCACCCGCGATCGAGATCGGTGATACCCTGTCCGTTCCCGATGCGGTCTCGCCGCCCGAGACCGGACTGCAGATTCAGGTTCCTCGCGACCGAACGGCAGTGTACGCCGTCGCGACGCTCGCACACTATCTCGGCGCTCGCGTCGTTCCCGGTGAGGAGGCTCGGCTAATCGCCGACGACGAGGTCGTCCGGTCTCTCGATGGACCAAACGGGCTTCAGGGGGCCGTAACCGAGATCCTCCAGCACGTGTTCCTGCTCGATTGTATCGTTCGAACCGAGGGGCGGTACCAACTGAACCTCCACCAGCGACACCAACTCGCCGAGCACGTGGACCTTCCGCTTCGAGAGTTGTACGACCTGCCGATCGCTGAACGCATCACGAGGTATCTCGACGTGCCCGTCGATATCGTCTCGGACCTGGTTCCGACGTGGTACCTGTCGACCCACCTGTCTCCGAAACTGACGTCGGTAGAATCACTCCCGTACGCGGCGAACGCGCTGTCGATCATCTGCGTCGAGCAACGGACCGCTATCGACTCGCAACCGGAGTTAGAATCCGAATCCGAATCCGAACCCGAACCCGAACCCGAACTGGAACCGGAATCGGAACCAGAGCGGGAACCGGAACGGGAATCCGAACCGGAGGCGTTCACCAGAGCCACGAGATCTCCGTCGAACGGATCCGATACGTCGTCCGAGTCGACGTACGTTCGCGTTTCGGACACCGATACCCTCGAACGCGCCTGGGTCGGCGACGGACGAGCGATCAACGCGAACGACCTGTACCTGACCGGCGTACAGAACCGATTCGCGTCCGAATCGACCGGCGATCCCATCACGATCGGCGTCGTTTGTAACGACGAGCGAATGGTCGCCGAGGTGGACAGCAACCTGTACGGTGATCGGGAAGAACTTCCGTTCGACGTGGCTATTCACGCGAATCTCACACGCGAGGAATTACGGGAGCTGCTGGAATCGGATCTGGACTTCCTCCACTACATCGGGCACGTCGAACGAGAGGGCTTCGTGTGTCGGGATGGAACGCTCGACGCGAGCGACGTCGATACCGTCGGCGTCGACACGTTTCTCTTGAACGGCTGCCAATCCTACGATCAGGGCCGAGCGGTGATCGACGCAGGAGGCGTCGGCGGCATCGTGACCCACGGCGACGTAGACAACACGAGCGCAACCGCAGTCGGCCGCCTCGTCGCCGGCCTTCTCAACGCGGGCTACTCCCTTCGGTCGGCCCTCAGCGTCGCCGGACGTCGCCATCTCGTCACCGGACAGTACTCCGTCATCGGCGACGGCGGCGTTCAGGTCGCCCAATCGGAGTCCGGTACACCGAACTTACTCGAGATCAGTCGGGCACCCGAGAACGACGGATACGAGGTTCTGATCACGACGTATCCGACGCTCGGAACGGCGATGGGGTCCTGTTACACGCCCTACGCCTCGAGCGTCGACCGCTATTTCCTCGCGGGCGGCGAACTACCACTGCTCGTCCTCTCACTCCCGGAGGTAGTCGACCTGCTCGCTCTCGAACGAGTTCCGACGATAATAGACGGTGAATTTTGGTGGTCGACTGACGTTTCGCTGGGTGACCTTCCTTAAGCGACCGTGCCACCGTTGGCGGCCGCTGCGCTGCCGGCCTGGGACAGGAGGAGACAGATCGTGAACAGCACGCCCATCAGTCGCGGATTCTCGGTCAGGAAGTCGGTGAGTTTGTTGGTTTCGGACATTGCGTTTTACCATTGAGACTACTCCGCTATGGGCTTTCTGGTATATACGAATAATATGGAATAAAGTATTAGCTAGGTACTTTCACTAGATAAGTGTAATACAATATGGATTAAGTGGGAAATATCGAGCGTACAGCGCACTCAGCAGTCTCGACACACAAGTATTCGACAATCGATGTGTTCGTCTTCTACGTGACGACCGAGCTGGGGGCCGAACGGAATACTGTGAAGGGGGACTCGATTCCGTGTACTCGAGGCCGTTGACTCATCGAGGACGGGGGCTTAGTGCCCTCATTTCAGCTAATCGAACCGGGTCCGGAGGATCGGCACGAGTCCGCCGACGATCGCCCCGTAGACGAGGAGGCCAACGAGGCTCGGCCAGTGGACCGGCACGATCGGCGGTGTGAACCCGAGAAGGAGGACCCATCGGGGGACCACGACGATCGCCAGCAGCCAGCCGAGGATCCCGAACGCGAGCCCCAGCGCGGCCCCCGTCCGCGGGTCGCTCGCAAAAAAGCCGAGCGGCGCGACCTGCCTCACTCCTCGTGAGTACCCTACTGCCCCGAGGACGCCACCGACCAGCAAAAAGAGCCAGGCCCCGAGCGTCCCTCGGCTGCCGACGAGCTGACCGAGGACGACGAGTTCGCCGAGTGCGTGGAGGATACTTCCGCAGACGAGGCTCCCGAGAAGACCCGCGATCACCGCAGTCAGGAGGTCATCGTAGCCCGTCACGGTAGCTCGATCGCTCTTCCTGTCTATCCATCGCTCTCACGTGAAAGAGGCTTTCGGGCCTCGTATCGGATCGATCGCCGGATTCTGTATCAAGCACGCCGTCGGAACGACCGAATCTCGTTCCTGTGTGGCGATACTCCGGCCGGCGAGAACTGGTCTGGTATTCACTCCTCCAAGACGCCGAATCTCGGCTCGGTGGCGAGAATCACCCGCTCGAGCACGTTCCCGTCCCCGTCTTGGACGCCTGTCAGAGAACTCGTCCGTCAATACGGCGGCTCCCAGTCGTAGACAGGGGCGGCGTTGGTGGACGTGAGGGTGCCGCCACACTCCGGGCAGTAGTCCTCGTCACCGCGCGCTGGCTGTCCGCACTCAGCACAGCAATTCTCTGGCACGCCAAACGTTTGGCGTTCTCCCCACCGCTGGAGTGTGTCAATAAATCCCATGGACAACGTCCTAACCTACATTGTTGATGGTTATATATTTTCGGTGCGCCGTCGCTCGGACAGTCGCCGTCGACAGCCACGACACACTACAGTAACAACTGAAACGGTTTACACACCGATCGTACAGGTATCGTGCGATCGGGTGTGCACTGACTTTCAGTGGCTACGATAGATTGCTCGACGAGAGCGGTTCGGCACTGACGGTGAGCGAACCCCGCGGACTGTGCGAGAGGTGTACATACAGTTTCTGTGACGTCGAGACGGTCGAACTCGGTGTCAGCGCGAACTTCACGTCGTTTACCGCGACCGAGGTCGTCGAGGTCAACGCATCGTCCAAAACGGTCGAAGCGACGATCGACGCCGAGGCTGTCGTCGGCGACGGCGAGTACGCGGCGCTCGAAACCGCGTTCGACGAGGAGACGAACGAACTCGTCGCGACCACCGACCGCTTCAGCCAGTTCACCGTCGTCGGCACCGACGATCGGGCACCGGTGATCGACGACGTGACCGTCGATCCCGCTTCCGACCTCGCTCCGGCGGACGGGCCGGCCGTCCTCGAGTTCGAGTACTCCCCCGAGGTTTCGGCGATCGACGTCTCCGAGACGACCGTCGACGTCCCGGAAGACCGAGTCGAGACGCAGATCACGGACGAGCGGTCCGTGGTTCGAATATCGGCTCTCGAGGGAGGCGAGTCGATCACGGCCGAACTGACCGTCGTTGACGAAGCGGGCAACGATAGAACGGTGGTGGAGCAACTCGCCGTGACCGACGAGTCCGATGATAGCGGCGACGGCGGGGGAATCGCGTTGCCTGAGCCCGGGGAAGACGACGGTGCGGGCGAGGAAGAGACCGAAACCGATCCAACTAACGAAACCGGTGGCGAAGACGGGTCGACCGACGGTGGCGACGCCGACGAAACCGGTGGCGAGGACGAGTCGACCGACGGTGGCGGCAGTGACGCCAGGGACGACGACAACGGCGACGGCGACGACGATGATGGCAACGACAGCGACGACGAGCGGACAGACGACGACGAAGACGAAGACGGAGACGGGACGCCCGGATTCGGCACGCTCGTCGCGCTCGCCGCACTGCTCACGGCGACGGTGATGCGACTCCGTAAGAGAGACTGCTAGCACATTTCCGCGTTTTCAGGCGCGGGCAAACGGGAGGAACCGTGGGAGACCCACCGTCGACGGTGTCGATTCGTCGGCCACCTTCGAGTCTGCGTCCGAACGATCGTACCAATTGAAACGATTCACACGCCAATCACGTAGCCGTCGTGCGAGTGGGTGTGCGTTGACTCTCGACGGCTACTCGAGACCGAATACGGCGGGCGGCGACACTCAAAAACCGTCTTTGAGGAGCTTACAGCGGCATTCTGGGTGGACCGGCTCGCCACAGTATCGAGACGTACGGTCGCTGATCGGTCGTTGGCACAGGTTGCAGATCGTGGACCGGTGGGACTGGACACTCATTTCACTGGAAGAGAGTTCACAACACACCATAATAAAATACTATTTTAAATATATTAAAGAAAACAACATACGTATCGTGGTCAGGTATTAAACACATGGTCCGCTCGAAGGGAGCGTCCTCACCACGCGAACGGCGAAAGCGCACCGCTCGCCAGAATCGAGGCAATCGTCCGGATAAGACCATCTGACTCGTCGAAGACTGTATCGTTGAAGAGGTCCGGCGGTGTCTATCACTCGTATGACCGATGTCGCAGTCGTCGGGATCGGAAACTGGGGACAGAATCTCGTTCGAACGTTCGACGCGGTCGTGTCGGTTCCGATCTGCTGTCACACCGGCCGGGCGGAACACGCCACGTGGCTCGCCAACGCGTATCCGGCCGTCGAGGTGACCACCGACTACGAGGCCGTCCTCGCCGACGATCGGGTCGACGCCGTCGCGATCGCGACACCCATCCCGACGCTGGCCGAACTCGTCGAACGGGCGCTCGAGGCCGACAAACACGTCTACGTCGAGAAGCCGATGGCCCAGACGCGGGCGGCGGCCGACCGGCTCGTCGAGCGTGCCGAGACACGCGACCGCGTGCTCTTCGTCGGCTACATCTTCGTCCACCATCCCGTCTTCGCCCGTCTTCGGGAGCTGGTCGCTTCGGACGGGCTCCGCCGGCTGCGACTGGACTGGCAGACGGAGGGATCGTTCGAGGCCGACATCGTGACCGACCTGGTCTGTCACCCCGTCTCGATCGCCGTCGCGCTAGCCGGTGTTCCGTCTCGCGTCGACGTGATCAGTACGCTGGCGGCGACGGGCGGAGTGGACGTCCTCGAGTGTCGCCTCGGCTACGAGGCCGTCGACTGCGAGGTGACGGTGACCGTGAACCGCCTCTCGCCGCAGTCACGGTACGCGCTGACCGTCGTCACCGACGCCGGCGAAACGTACGTCGCCACCGACGATGCCGTGTACGCGTACGACGCCGAGCGCGGCGACCTCGAGACGATCTTCGAACCGGACGTCGAACCGCTGGCGCTCGAGTGTCGGGCCTTCCGAGATGCGGTCGACGGCGAGCGAGCGGTCGCCACCGACGGCGCGTTCGGCGTCGACGTCCTCGAGGTCCTCGAACGGATCGAAGCCGACGTATCGGCTGGGCCCGGCGCTCGAAAGGTGGAGTGAAACGACGGTGGGAGACGGACGCGTCTCTCGTCGGAGCGGTGTCCGGTCTGTGCACTCGGACGAGAGCGAGGGCGAGACTGAAGACTGAAAGTGAAAGCGACGTCACCCGTCCGTCTCGAGGACGTACAGTCGCTGGCGAGCGTCGTGCACGTAGAACCGCTCGCGTACGAGCCCGTCCCGCTCGAGTTCCGAGAGGGCGTTACTGACGGTCGGGCGCGCGAGGTCCGTCTGCTCGACGAGCTGTTTCTGCGTGAGCGGCCCTTCGTACTCGAGCGTTTTGTACACCAGTTTCACGCTGGGTGGCGATCCCTCGATCGACGGCGGCCGGTCGGCGGTCGGCGAACGATGTGCTCCGGTACACACGATTTGTGGTCCCTCGAACTGCTCGTTTGACGGTCGGGTAGTTAATCATTGTCCACGCATCCCGACAGATCGGGGTGGTGCTCGGTAATACGGGTCTGGAGAGAAATACGGTCGCGACCGCAGTGATCGACGAACGACACCAAGAGATCCCGATCCGTTTTTGTTCGCCCTTCCGGACTCGACTCTCGTTCGCTCTCCTGAATCTTCGACTCGAGAATCGACTCGCGTTTTTGGGCGGTGATTTACCTCTGGTAAATGACTTAAGTAGCCCTTTCAGTGTTCCCCTCCGTAAGGGGGTTGCCCCTTCTCGACGTGTTATAAACGAGCGGGCCGGACGGGCGAGAGACACGATGCCTCCCGATAAACACGGCGGATTCGAGGACGTTCGCGAGAACGTCGACGGCCATCCGATGATGAACCTCTTCAGATACGCCACGCCCTACTGGCGGGCGCTCTCGGTCGGGACCGTCTCGGCGGTCATCAACCGGGCGCTCCGCCTGCTTCCGGCGCTGCTCATCGCCGCGGCGCTCGACCGAGTCATCGAAGCGCCGGGCCAACCGGCGGAACTGGCCCAACTCGGACTGGTCACGAACGAAGTCATTCCCCAGGAAGCGACCGAGGCCCGCCTCGCCCTCTTGCAGACGTTAGTCTTCATCGGGATCGTCGGCTACGGCTTGCAAGCGTTCGGGCACTTCGCCTCGCGATACTTCTTCCAGACGACCGCCCAGAAGGTCCAACACGACCTTCGCCACGACACGTACAATCACATGCAACGGCTCTCGATGGAGTTCTACAACGATCACGAGACCGGCGGCATGATGGCGATTCTCAACAGCGACATCAATCGCCTCGAGCAGTTCTTCAACACCGAGATTCGCCAGATCATCCGCGCGATCGTCATCTTCTCGCTCGTCGGGGTCTACCTGCTCGTGAAGGCCCCCGAGTTCGCGCCGTTGATCCTGATCCCGATGGTGTTGATCGCGCTGGCGACGGGCAAGTTCATCACGTGGATCGAGCCCAAGTACAAGCGCATCCGCGAACTGGTCGCAGAACTGAACACGCAACTGGCGAACAACCTCGGGGGTGCCGCGATCATCAAGACGTTCGACCGCTACGACGTCGAGAGCAATCGGGTCGACGACCGCAGTAAAGACTACCGGGACGAGAAGATCTCGGCGATCAGGATCCGGCGAGTGTTCTTCTCCTCGCTTCGACTGTTCGTCGGCATGATGTTCGTCACCGTGCTCTTCTTCGGCGGCCGGTCGGTCGTCGCTGGGACGCTCACTGCCGGGACGTTCGTCGTCTTTTTCATGTACTTGCGCGAACTCGACGGTCCGATGACCCGCATCGGGAAGACCGCGAACAAGTGGCAGAAGACGATGTCGAGCGCCGAGCGCGTCTTCGGCATCCTCGGAACCCAGCCGTCGATCGACGCGCCCGAGGACGGCGTCGACCCGGACGGGTTCGACGGACGGATCGACGTCGACGACGTGCGGTTTAGCTACTCGGGCGTCGACGACGAGGTCCTCTCCGGCGTCGACCTCTCGGTACCCGAAGGGAAGACGATCGGCCTGGCCGGCACCAGCGGCTCCGGGAAGTCGACGCTGCTCAAGTTGGTCCCGCGACTGCACGACGTCGACGAGGGTGCCGTCAGGATCGACGGCACCGACGTCCGCGAGTACGAGCTCGAGGGCCTTCGCGACGAGATCGGCGTCGTCGAACAAGACCCGTACATGTTCTCGGGCACGATCCGCCAGAACATCGCCTACGGCGACCGAGAGCTGTTCTGGGCGGTCCTCGAGGACGAGAGCGAGGGCGTCTCCGAGGAAGACCAGTACCGGATCGAGCGGGCCGCCCGCGACGCCGGCGCCCACGAGTTCATCTGCGACCTCCCCGAGGGGTACGATACGCAGGTCGGCGAGCGCGGCGTCAAGCTCTCGGGCGGACAACGCCAGCGGCTCTCGATCGCCCGAACGCTGCTCAACGATCCGTCGATCGTCATCCTCGACGAGGCGACCAGCGACGTCGACACCGAGACGGAGGAACTCATCCAGGAGAACCTCGATCGCATCTGCAACGATCGAACGGCCTTCATCATCGCCCACCGGCTGTCGACGATCCGCGATGCGGATCGGATCGTCGTGATGGACGACGGGGAGATCATCGAAACGGGATCCCACGACGACCTCGTCAAGACCGAGGGAACCTACGCGGACCTGTGGGCCACCCAAAGTGACATGACCACCGCCGGGTCGATCGCGGATTGACGAGGCCGTCCCAGCCGAAATCGCGGCGTCCTCTCGCGACCGAGTTGGGGGAGAGGGGGCGTTCGATCTCGCCGTGTTCCGGTCTTGGGAGTCGTCTCGAGCGGTCGGCGACGGTTCCGTTTTCGGTATCGTTTCTGTTTCCGTTTCCGCTTTCGTTTTTGTTCCTGTAGAACGGCCCGCGAGACGGAACAGACCGGCGAAAACACAACGCATTTCTCCCAGCTACCTGACCATCCGAGAAGGTGAATGCAGGAACTCCCATTCGGACAGTACGGTCGGCTGTTTGCCGGTGTCCTCCTCCTCGGGCTCTTGGGTGGCTGTCTGCTCTGGGCAGGGACGACACCCGACGATCCCCTCTCGAGTACGTACCCGGACGAGATCGAGGTGACGCCGTCGCCCGAATCGTACGTCGGTGAGCAGGTCCGCCTCGGCGGCATCGTCGTCGAGACGGATCCGGTCGTGATCGCGACGCGCCGCGGCGGATACGGACGATTCACGGCCGTCGGTGCGAACGACCACCTCCTGAACGCCGACGGTCCGCTCGAGCGAGGCGATCGGGTGACCGTCGTCGGACCTCTCGACGACGAATCGACCCTCGTCGCCGAGCGCGTGATAACTGGTGAGTCCTCCGAAACGCGCTCCATGATCGTCATCTCGTTCGTGGGCGGGCTCTGGGTCGCCGGGCGGTTCGTCCGCGACTGGCGGTTCGACCGGTCGACGCTCGCGTTCGTGCCGCGTCCGAAGCGCGAGCCCCGGTCCGATCGGAGTCACGGGGCGGTGACCGACTCGAAGCGCGGCACCCGGAGCGGAGAGACCGTCTCGGACGAAGGTGGCCACCGTGACTGACGTACTCACACACGTCATCGCCGGCTACATCGTGGGGACGCTCCTCGCGATGAGATACGAGTGGATGAAGCCGGCACACGTCACGCTGGTCATGATCGGTGCGCTGTCGCCGGACTTCGTGAAGATCCAGCTTCTCGTCCCGGACGGGTTCGTCGCATCGGTGCTTGGCGTTCCGTTTTCCTGGAGCGCTCTCCACACGGCCGGCGGGGCCGTGCTCGTACTCTGTCTCGGCACACTCGCGCTGGCCCCGGACGAGCGAAAACGAGCACTGGTCCTATTCGCGATCGGTGCAAGCTCACACCACGTCCTCGACGTGCTCTTGTTGACACCGACGGGGTACTCCTACGCCGTCTTCTGGCCGCTCACCGAGTACCGTTTGCCGTCGGGCGGACTCTATCTGAGCACCGACCGCTGGCCGGCGGTGGTCGCCGGTCTGTCTGCCGCGCTCGTGTGGGCGATCGCCCGCCGTTACGACGACGAGACGCCGGTATCCGACTGAGACTTCGACTGTCTCGAGAAACCCGTTCGGCGTGCGATCCATCGAAGCACGATCTCCTACAGGTCCGATCCTCGAGCGGTCGGCGGCCGAATCGACGGTCGACTTCGAGAGCCTGCTTCTGGGACACAACCGGTCTTCGGTCACGTGCGCGCTACTCGATCATTCGAAAACTCGAACTGACGATAGAACGTGACTATTCCCACGACTGAAGTCGTGGGCTTTCTCCTTGACTTCGTGTGACGAAAACGGAGCGTAGCCTCTCTATTCAGTCCTGAATCTCTTCTCCACAGTGACTACAGACGTTCGTTTGCCACGGGACAGTCACTCGAACCGATCGTTCTTCGTCGCACTGTGGACAATGTTCCGTCTTGCCGGTTTGCTTTGACATTTTTCTTCCCCTTCTCGGTGAATGTCCCACCCTCTCGTACTTAAGATTAGTCACTAAAGTATTTATGATTCTTCTGAAGGAGAGTATCTCAGAGGAGAGCAGCGATATAACAGACGGGAGAGCCACTCGATTCAGCGGTGCGTACGGTTCGATAATTGGTCGTTTCGAAACCACCGGGGACACGTCACACCGTTCCCCGTCAACCGAACGCGAAAAACGGAGACGGCAGTCAATTCTGGATCGTTTCGCCACAGTGACGACAGACGTCCGATTGCCACGGCACCGTTCTCTGGACCTCCTGTTCTTCGTCGCACTGCGGACAATATTCGACTTTTCCCATTTCACTTGACATGGCTGGGGACCTCGCTCACGACGTACGTCCACTCGTCCGTACTTAATTATGGACGGAATAATTGCTGAAATTCACTGCCGGCGGAGAGATGTCTCAGGATACATACCACATTGGTCGGTGGAACTCGAGGAAGCCACGGTCGAGATGGACGGCGAACGGATCCCACGACGCGAACGGACTTCCTCGTGTGCGTCGATGACCGCTCGAGCGGTCACGTTGGAAGTTCGCTCTCAGTTCCGGTTCCGGTTTCGCTCTCACTCTCCGTCTCGACCTCGCTCTCACCCGCGGTCCGCTCGTCGGCATCGTCGTCCCCGCCCTCGACCGCTTGGTCCCCTCGCAACCGCCGTTCGGCTTCGTCCCGGTCTTCGGGGTAGCCGACGTCGACCCGCCAGCCCTCGAGTCGGATCGCGTCGATCGTCCGCCCGCTCTGGATCAACAGGTCGATCGCCTCGCTGATCTCGTACTCGCCGCGATTGGACGGCTGGACGAGGTGGCAGGCGTGGAAGATCGCCGGGGTGAAGGTGTAGAAGCCGGTCATCACGAGGTTCGACGGCGGATCGTCGGGTTTCTCGACGACGTCGGTGATCTCGCCGTACTTGTTGGTGTCACAGACGCCGTATCGGTCCGCTTCCTCCCACGGCACTTCTTCGACCAGAAACGCCGCGTCCGCTCGGTCTTCCTGCTGGCGACGGACGACGTCCTCGAGGTTGGCCTCGAAGACGTTGTCGCCGAGGATGAGCATGAAGTCGTCGTCGATGTGTTCTTCGACAGTCAACAGTGCGTGTGCGAGTCCGTTCTGCTCGCGCTGGTGGCAGTAGGTTATCGGCACGCCCTCGTAGTCGTCGCCGTAGTGGTCGATAATCTTCTCTTTGAGGTAGCCGACGACGACGATGAGTTCGTCGGTTCCGAGCTCGACGAGACGATCGAAACAGTGTGTGATCAGCGGCTTTCCATCTACTTCGACCATCCCTTTTGGTTTGTCGTCGGTGAGCGGTCGAAGTCTGGTCCCCTTTCCGGCGGCGAGAACGACTGATTTCACGGTTGTAAATCGCACAGTGTCGGCCCTCTTAGTACTTTTTTCACCGGAAGCGACGGGTCGCGATCTCAGGAGTTGAGAACGAGCGGTTCGTACCACTCGCGGTTGGTTTCGTACCAGTCGATAAACTGGGAGACGCCCTCGCGGATCGTCGTCGACGGCTCGTATCCCAGCAGTTCGTTGGCCTTCGAGACGTCCGCGTGAGTGTGCTGGGCGTCGCCGGTCGGTTGCTCGGCGAACTCGAGGCCGAGCGAGGGGTCGATCTCGTCTCGAACGACTTCCGCGAGCGTTCGGATGTCGATGTTGTCCGTGCTGCCGACGTTCAGAATCTCGCCGTCGGCGGCGTCCTCGTCCAGGAGCGTTCGGTTCACGTCCACGATGTCGTCAGTGTACGTGAAATCGCGCGTCTGCGTCCCGTCACCGTAGACCACCGGCGGTTCGCCGTTCAGACACCGTGAGACGAAGTTACTAAAGGCCATGTTCGGCCGCATGCGCGGACCGTAGACGGTGAAATACCGCAGCGAGACCGTCGGCAGCCCGTAGATTTCGTGGTAGACGCGAGTGTACTGCTCGGCTGCGAGTTTCGAGACGCCGTAGGGGCTCACCGGCGTCTTCGGGTGCTCCTCTTCGTAGGGCAGGTACTCGGGTTTGCCGTACACCGAGGAGGAACTGGCGAGGACGACGCGTCTGATCCCGTCGTGATCGCGTGCCGCGTCGAGGACGTTCAGCGTCCCGCCGACGTTGATGTCGTTGGGCTTGCGCGGATTGTCGACGCTCGTCCGCACCCCCGCCTGTGCGGCCTGGTGGTAGACGATATCGACCTGCGAGACCAACTCGGTGACGAGTTCCTGATCGCGAACGTCGCCCTCGACGAACTCGTAGGAGCCGTCGCTCTCGTCGGCCGTCTCCCGAGCAATCTCGATCGAGTGCTCTTTGATGCCGACGTCGTAGTAGGGGTCGAGGTTGTCGAGGACGACCACGTCGTGGCCGTCGGCGACGAACGCTTCCGCGAGGTTTCCACCGATGAATCCGGCACCGCCCGTGACGAGAATTCTCATCGCGTCCGTCTACGGGCCGTAATCTGATAAATGGCGCAGACTGATCGCTCCGGATGGCACACGGTCGCGGAACTGAAACGGACCACGCGTCGTCTCGATCGCGGTCGGAAGCAACCGGCTCGAGATGGATGAGCGGATTTCGACTGGGGTCGACGGTGTGAGTCCGCGGTTGAGTCGGATCTATGAGCCCGAACGTGGAGCACCGATCGGCCGATCGACGAGCAGTCCGATCGTCTAACGAGACTGTCCGTTCGGGGAGAATGTTTATACCTGCCCGATGGCCACGTCTGGTCAATGCGAACGATGCCGGGCGACGGTCGGTCGAGAACCGCCGTAGTGCTGACCGCAGTAGTGATGCTCTCTCTGTCTCTCTCCCTGCCGCTTTTCGCGCCGATCGGAACTGGTGGTGCGACCAGTGGAAACACGGCGATGAACGATTCACTGGTCCCGGCTTCCGGTGGCGACCCGGCACCGCTGGACGCGGAACTCGAGACCGACGACGGAACGGTCGAGGTGCTCGTCCGACTCGAGGAAGTCGACCAGACGGTCCTCGCACGGAATCACGACGGCGTCGACGCGTTGCAATCACACGCGAACGCCACGCAGGAACCGTTCGAACGATACGTCGAGGCGACCGACGGAATCGAACTCGAGAACCGCTTTTGGCTCTCGAACGCCCTTCTGGTGAACGTCGATACCGACACGCACGGCCTTGAGCGACTCGCCCGACTCGAGGGTGTTACGGGCGTGCACGCGAATCACGAGGTTCACCTTCCGGAGCCAGAACTGGCTCCCTCTACTGGGACGGCCGACTCGAGCGTCCAGGCGACCGCGTATCAGACGACGTACGGACTCGAACAGATCAACGCACCGGACGTCTGGGCCGACTACGGGACGAAAGGCGAGGGCGTCTCAGTGGCGGTTCTCGACACCGGCGTCGACCCCGACCACCCGGATATCGAAATCGCCTCCGAGAACTGGGCGGAGTTTGAGCGTGACGGGAGTGAAGATACGGAGAGTACACCCTACGACACTCTGGGGCACGGAACGCACGTCTCCGGGACGGTGACCGGCGGCGACAGCTCGGGCGCGTATATCGGCGTCGCTCCCGGGGCGACGCTGATGCACGGCAAAGTACTCGGTGAGGATGGCGGCAACACTGCGCAGGTGATTGCCGGCATGGAGTGGGCCGTGCAAGCGGATGCCGACGTCATTAGTCTGAGTCTCGGCGCCGATGGATACGACGACACGCTCCTCGAGGCCGTTCAGAACGCCCACGCGGCGGACGTACTCGTCGTCGCCGCCGCGGGGAACGCCGGTGAAGGGACGACGGGGTCACCGGCGAATTTGTACGACTCCTTCGCGATCGGTGCGTCCGACTCGGACGGGAATATCGCGGACTTCTCGGGCGGCGAAGAGATCGTCACGGACGACGTGTGGGATAGCCCGCCCGAACACTGGCCCGAGACGTACGTCGTTCCGGACGTCGCGGCGCCCGGAGTACGAATCGTCAGTTCGATCCCCGGTGGCGGCTACGAACGGCAGTCCGGGACGTCGATGGCAACACCGCACGTCTCCGGAACGGCCGCACTGATGCTCGGCGCGTCGAACGGCGAACTCGAACTCGACGAGATCACGGCTAGCCTCGAGGAAACCGCCCGGAAACCCGACGGAGAACCCGAAGCGCAAGATGTTCGATACGGTCACGGAATCGTCGATGCGTTCGCGGCCACCGAACGCGCAGTCGCCGACAGTACCATCGCCGGGACGGTCACCGACGCCGACGGTACCCCTCTCGAGAACGTGCGCGTCACACTCGAGACGGGACTGGGGACGACCACCGACGAGAACGGCGCGTACGAACTCTCTGCCCGGTCGGGTGAACGGACCGTGACTGCCGAAAAATCCGGCTACAAAACCTCAGAGAGACGGATCACGGTCGAGGAGGGGGCGCGGACGACGCACGATATCTCGCTCGACGAGTTCCACGACGTGGCATCGTTCTCCGGGACCGTCGACCTCGCCGGCGAACCGGCACCTGAAGGTACGACCGTGATCGCACACGTCGACGGCGAATCGCGAGGGACGACGTCCGTCGCGACGGACGGCCGGTACGCCACCTCGTCTGATCCGCTGCTCGTCGACGGAGTGGCCGGCGACGACGAGGGACGGACGATCACCTTCACCGTCGACGGAATGCCCGTCGAAGAAACGGCGACGTGGGCGAACGGAACGACCGAGGACCTCGATCTCACCGTCGCCACGGGTGATCTCGAGGGAACGGTCACGGCCATATCCTATACCGAGCCGATCGCGGACGCGACGGTCGTCCTTCGAGATAGTCGCAGCACAGATGTCGACCGAGCGACGACGACCAAAACGGGCGCGTACGAGTTCACGAACCTGGTCCCCGGCGAATACGCGATCGACGTCAGGGCACCCGGATTCGAGAGCGTGAACCGAGACGCACTCGAAGTGGACGGTGGCGTCGACGAGCCGCCGACGCGGGCGAACGTCTCGCTGTCGGGTGCCGCTTCGATCGTCGGAACCGTCGACGACGCGCTGAACGACCCGGTTGCGAACGCGACGGTCACGGCAACCGGCGAGTACGGCGCGTCCGAAACGACGACCGACGACGATGGAACGTACGGCTTCGACGACCTTCCGGGAACCGGCGGGTACACCGTGGAGGCGACAGCCGACGGTTACGTCGCCGCCAACGCGTCGACGCCGCTCGAGTCGAACGAGACGAAAACGGTCGATCTCACGCTCGACTACGAGGATGCGTTCTTCCATCTCACCGACCTCGAGGTGCCGGAGAGCGTCGACCAGGGTGAATCGGTCGTCGTGAACGCGACGATCGAGAACGTCGGCACGGCGAACGGGACGCGGACGGTGACGCTCGAAATCGTCGGCGAGAACGACACCGACGAGACCGTTCTCGAACTGGGCCCGGGAGAGGCCGAGACGGTGGGCCTCGAGTGGGCGACCGGTGACGGCGATCTCGATTCCTACGACGTCACCGTCCGAACGGACGACGACGAGCGGTCGGCTTCCGTCGTCGTCAGAGCTCCCGACGGACCGCCGCCGATCGTCGGCGACGCACCACCGCAGGACACGACCGGTGACGGTCTGTACGACGATCTCAACGGGGACGGGGAGCTGACGGTGAGCGACGTGCAGGTACTCTACGACCGTTGCGATTCCGACGAAGTGCGAGCCCACGCGTACGCGTTCGACTTCAGCGGAAACGGTACCGTTAGCGTTCAGGATGTACAAGCGCTCTACACACAACTGACGGAGGCCTGATGATGGGAGACACAGTCGAACGCTCGAACGGACGGACGGGACGTCGGCGACGATACCGCCTCGTCTTCGTCGTGATCGGAATCTTCGTGTTCGCGGGGGGAGCAGTCGTTCCGGTCGGCGGCGCGCACGCGGCGAATACGGCAGTCGACGCGACGGACACGGCGAACACCACGGTCGACGTCGATATATCCACACCGGGATCGATCGAAGCCGGTACGACAGCGAACGCGACAGTGGTTGCCAGCGGTGCCGAGAACGGGATCAGTACGTACGAAGTCACGGTGGCCGTCACCGACGCGAGCGTCGCCACGCTCGACGATGCCGAGGTTCACTCCCCAAGCGATGGCGACGGTCCGATCGCGGATATCGAGCCGGCAGCCGACGGCTCGGCACTCACGGTCACGGTCGCACTGCTGGATTCGACCCACGATCCGGCCGACGAGATCGAACTCTTCGACGTCGCGGTGACCGGGCAGGCTGGCGGTGAGACCGCTCTCGAGGTCACGGAGGTGCGGGACCTGTCGGATCTCGACGTCGACGAGTACGAGCTCGGTCAGCGCGGCGAGACGGCCGTAACGGTGGTCGATCCGGAGCAGACACTCGCGGTGTCCGGACCGGCGCAACTGGACGAGGGCGACAGCGCGAACGCGACGGTTTCGATAACGGGTGCCGACGACGGAATCAGCGCGTACGAACTGACGCTCGCGGTCAACGACAGTGACCGTGCAACGCTAGGCAACGTCTCCGTCCACGCCGAGGGTGAGGACGGACCGATGGTCACCACCGATCGTTCCGCGGACGGATCGAGCGTCACGGTCACCGCGGCGTTACTCGACGCCGTCCACGAACCGTCGGCGGAAACCGACCTGATCGACGTCACGATCACCGGACGGGAAGCGGGGGCCGTCGAACTCGCGGTCACCGACGTCAGTGACGTGACGTCCCTCGACCACCGGCAGTACGACGTCAGTACGCGCACGCTGGTCGTCGACGTCACCGGTCGATCTGGCGGCGGCGGCTTCCAGCTTCCGGAACCGGCCGACACGTCGGACTCGAGCGACGACGAGCCGGCCGCCTTCGAACTCGGCCCCGTCGACAGTCCCGACGAGAGTACCGTCGGTGAGAACGTCTCGGTCGCCGTTCCGATCGAGAACGTCGGCGGGGAGGACGGAACTGTAAACGTCTCCGTCTCCCTCGACGGGACCGTCTACGACGTCACGGGCGTTGCGGTCGCCAGCGGGACGACGGAGACTACCGTCGTCGACGTGACGATTCCCGACCTTCCGGGCGAGTACCAACTCGTCGTTCGGGCGGCCGCCGACGAGTCCACGACCGTGCTGACGGCCGTCGACGACCGGACTGACCGAACGGATGCGAAATCGACACCCGAAACCGAACCGACGGATTCGACCACCGACGAGGACGAATCGACGCCCGCCGGTGACAGCCTGCCCGGCTTCGGTGCGATCGCAGCGCTGGGGGCAGTTCTTGCGACGGTGGTCCTCCACCGACGGCGCGAAACGTAGTCGTCGGGTCACACCTCTCGTGGATTCGCTTCTCACGTTCGACGAGTTCCCCGAACAATATCACTCGACCCGCTCGCAGTCGCCCTCGAGGGTCGTGACCCGATTCGTTCGATCCACCACAAAGACGCGGATACAGGCTGGATCCGCCATCGAGTACGCGGAGCGGTTTCAGGACCCTCCCCACTGGCCGCTCACCGCCCGACTCGAGATGCTGACCTCGAACGCTTCCGGAGGCGACCGGAGTGCGCTCTCGGCAGTTCTAAAGTATCCGATTAGTGTCGGAAATCCCCATCCGAATTTTCACGCCACCTTCGAGAGAAACAGACCGTGTACCGTTCAGAATCGACTAACTGACTCTGGACGGTTCGAACGTATATTTTACATCTAAATGGTTCCGGATTGATAGACTCCACGACGACCGTTCACCCGTCGTGAATTATCTGACAATGAGGAGAGAGGATGTGGTTTTATGCGAGCGTTTGACATAGGGGAGAGAGATGGCCTACCAGGGGATGATCCGACGCACGATTTCGAGACGCGGCCAGCTGTCGGTTCCCGAGGCGCTCGAGTCGGCGGGCGTCGTTTCCGTCGACGAACCGGCCGTGTGGGGAACCCTCGACGACGGCGTGCTGGCGATCCTCAGTCGCACTCGAGACGTGATCGATACGCATCCCAATCTGTCGGTCGCCGGGACGTCGGTACCGGACCCGGCGAGGGTTCTCGCGGTTCCGGTTCCGATTTTCGAGGCGGTCGACGGGATCGACCCCGGCGAGCCGATCGTATTCGTTTCGACACAGCCCTTATCTACGAGGGGAGCGGTCGCCATCGTCCCCGAACGGGAGTTCTCGGCCCACGAGTCGAGACCGATGACGTCGTTAGCGCGACTAGAGCGGGAAGACGGGTCGTGAGCGACGTCCGGACGTCGTCGAACTGGCCGAACAAGCGGGACAGAAAGATGTGTGCGTTCTCCAATTGGAGTCGACGCAGCGACCCGTGCGAGTGAACCCATCGATTGGTTCGCAGGAGGTGCGTGCTCTGGACCGTTCGGCCCGATTAGTTATTTCACCGGCCTGGTTTGTGTCGGCCTCGGCTTCGCCCTCGACCGGGGTTGTTTTACCCCCACCCGGATTTGTCGGAATGCTCTCGATCGGGGTCGTCGGAGCAGCTTCGCCACGGGTTGTCGGTTTCGTCTTCGGCGACGACCTCGAAGGGACGCATCATGTCGTGTTCCTCGTGCTCGAGGACGTGGCAGTGGAACGGGTACGTTCCGGGGAAGTCCCCGAACTGTACCGCGATTCGGACGGTCTCGCCCGGGTTGACCCGAACGACGTCCTTGCCGCCTCGCTCGTTCGGAAGGGGACCCGTCGAGTGGTCCGTGTCGTGCCCGTCCTCACCTTCCGTATCACCGTGGTCGCCGTGGCGTTCGCGATCGATGACCTCGAACTCGACGAGGTGGAGGTGGATCGGGTGGGTGTGATGATCGTCGTTTACGAGTTCCCAGATTTCGGTCGATCCGAGCTCCGGTTGGAAGTCTACGGGGTCACCCCAGCGCTTGCCGTTCAGCGTGTGGATCATGAGACCATTGTCCATGTCCATGTCCATCTCCATGGTAACCTCCCGCGTCACCTCCGCGTCGTCCGGATCCGGACCGTTGCGCTCCGGAAGCGTCAGGTTGGTGGGGTCGACACTAGTATCCGGTCGCTCGAGTTCGTCGGCCACCTGAATCTGCATGATTTCGGGAAGCTGAGGATGGCTCTCAGTATTGTCACCGTGGTCCATGCCACCCGCGTACGGGAACTCGGCGTCGTTGGTGACGGTGAGCGTCTCCCCGGCGTACTCGGAGAAGTCGACGATGACGTCCGCTCGCTCGAACGGAGCTAGCACGAGCGAGTGGAGGTCCCCGTGGTGGTCGATGGAAACGACCTCCTCCAGGAACCCGTGACCTGGCGAAATCTGATGGATGGTTGGGACGCTACCGTGCGCGACACTGTCGTCGTTGTCCAGGCCAAGGTCGTACGTCCGGGCGTTGGACGCGTTGATGATCCGGAACCGGTACCGTCTGGGCTCGACCTCGAGCGAGGGCCACGCGGCCCCGTTGACGGTTGCGGTGTCTCCGCTGACGTTTGCCATGAACATCTTCGGGTACTGGAGCGAGCCGTCCTCGTCGAACGACCGATCAGCCAGCACGAGCGGAATGTCGTACTCGCCGTCCGGCAGGTTGAGTCGCTTTTCCTCGCGGCTTCGGATGTAGTAGGGACCCACCAGCCCGGCGTAGTTGTTGAGTCGGGTCAGTCCTCGAGTGTGATCGTGGTACGTCGACGTCAGTCGGGACTGTCGGTTCGGGAGCACCTGGACGTCCCTGGCACGTCGGGGACCCTCGACCCCGTCGGGGGAGATCCACATGTCGGCCTGACCGTCGCTCTCGGGCGGGACGTTGAGTCCGTGAAAGTGAGTGGAGTTGCGCACCTCCGGGACCTCACCGTCGTAGCCGACGTAGTTCTCCGTGGTTGTCCCGTCGATTCGCTCGTCCACCTCGAACAGGTGCTCGTCCGGAAGTTGGCTGTTGTCGACTTCGACCGCCAGCGGCCGTCCGCGACGACCCGCGATGATCGGGCCGGGGAACTGGCCGTCGAATCCCCAGATTACGGTGTCCGGGAGGTCGGGATGGAAACTGTGCGTTGTTTCCTGTATCTCGACCTCGTGATGCTCGACGCCCCATCGTCTACTGTCGGGTTCCCGTTCCTCTGGAATCGGCAAGGACTGGACGTACTTCTCGAGATCGGGCGACGATTCCTCCCCCATGGCCACCGCACCTGAAACTCCCGTAACTCCGAGAAGACCAGCCACCCCCCCTGCAGCGAGCAACTTTCTTCTGGATATCTGGTCAGTCATTTCAATCGATAATTGTAGCCCCATGTAATATAGTTTGCCAGTGAATATCTTCTAATTGGTTGGCTATTTGCTAGAAGTATTTATTATTTAGCCAAACATTAGAACTCGGATCGCGGGAAAATACTGGCGTAGATACGAAGTGGATATCCGTATAGTGAACGGTCCTCTTCGATTGTCATCTACATCTCTCCTCTCGGAAAAGATACATACCGACTCAGCCCCGCAAAGTCAAGGGCTGGATGGTGACATATGGAATTATAGGTGTGTCCAGTGGCGAATTTGTCGAACATTCGAGACGAACGATACGAGTATAAAACCGCGGTTTGGTATCCAGACCGGAATTCGACGGTTCTGCCTATTCAGCCACTGAGAGACGTGTCATATCCCGAATCATATCGTTCGCTGACGAGAAATTATTTAATCCATTACTGTATTGGTGCCAGTAAACATGAGCGATGGTTTTTCGGCGTCACCGATAACGGCGCTTCGGGGGAGTTTTTCGAGGAAACTGGGTGTCTTGTTCTTGTGTGTCCTACTGCTCATCGCAGCAGTCGGGGGGATCATCTACGTTCAGACCGGAACGGCACTCGAGCAGAGCACCAAAGACGAGATGACGCAGTCGACGACGCTCCAGGCGAATACCGTCGGAGAGTGGGTCGACCGGACGCGAGACAATACGCGACACATGGCGGCCTCGAGCCCCGTCGCCAGCGGGGACCTCCCGACGGTCGAGTCGTACCTCCGGTCCGAACATCAGGATGCCGCCGCCTCCGTCGCGGGTATTCACTACTACGATACGAGCGAACAAACGGTCCTCGCGAGCACGGATGGAGGCGCGGCCGACACCAACTACCGAGACGCCGGCGTCGAGTGGGCGACCGAGGACCTCTCCGTCGAGAGCGCGGAGCAAACTCGAGTGACCCACCCGTACCTAGATCCGACGACGGAGACGAAATCCGTCGCGTTCGTCAGTCAGGTGCCGGACGAACCCGACCGTGCGATCGTTCTGGTCGTCGATCTCGAGGCGCAGGTCGACGGACTCGAACGGCCCTCCTCGACGAACGAGTCGTTCACGCACATTGTCGACGACCGGGGTACGGTCGTGATGAGCCACCACCTCGACGATATTAACACCCAGAACGTGGGGTCCGCGGACGAATACGGAGTCGATTCGATGGCTGTCGAAATGGGACTCATGGGTGAGACAGGCTACATGGAAATGGAGATGGGCCACGGACACCAGGGGACGATGGCCATGGGGTACGCGCCGGTGCCTGGAACTGATTGGGTCATAATGACCCACGTTCCCGCGGACGCCGCCTACGCGCTCCAGGACGACATCACCCGCTCGGTCTCCGCGCTGGTACTCCTCTCGATGCTCGGACTCGGCATCGTCGGCGCGGTGATCGTGCGCAACACGACTCGGCCGATCACGCAACTGGCCGAGCGCGCGTCCGAACTCGAGTCCGGAAACCTCGACACGGAACTGGAGACGAACCGGACCGACGAGATCGGTCAACTGTACGGGGCGTTCGACAACATGCGCGTCTCGCTTCGCGAACAGATCGAGGAGGTAGAGCAAGCGCGGAACCGAACTGAGCGCATCAACGACCACCTCGAGGAAAAAGCAGCGGCGTACTCCGAGGTGATGCAAGCGTGCGGTGAGGGGGATCTCACCCGGCGGATGGATTCGGACAGTGAGAGCGAGGCGATGTCCGATATCGCCGTCGAGTTCAATCGGATGATCGCCGAGATCGAAGAGACCGTCGATCACCTCTCCCGGTTCGCCGGCGAGGTCGCGGCCTCGAGCGAACAGGTCACCGCGAGCACGGAGGAGGTCCACACGGCGAGCGTGCAGATGACCCAATCGATCGAAGAGATTTCCGCCGGTGCCGAGCAACAAAACGAGAGCCTACAGGAGGTCAACAGGGAGATGAACAACCTCTCGACGACGACCGAACAGATCGCCGCCTCCTCGAACAGCGTCGCCGATCTCGCCGAACGGACCGCAGAAACCGGGCGAGCGGGTCGGGAAGTCGCGACCGAGGCGATCGACGGCATGAACGAAGTCGAAGCCGAGTCCGAACGGGCCGTCGAGGCAATCGAATCGCTCGAGTCCGAGATCGCCCAGATCGACGAACTGGTCGAATTCATCAGCGAGGTGGCCAACCAGACGAACATGCTGGCGTTGAACGCCAACATCGAGGCCACTCGATCCGACGAGTCCGGTCAGGGCTTCTCCGTCGTCGCGTCCGAGGTCAAAGACCTCGCCGAGGAGACTAAAAACGCCGCGGAAGACATCGAGGAACGAATCGAGGTCATCAAGGAGGAGACCGACCGAACGACCGACGAGGTCAGACTCACCAGCGAACGGATCTCCCGGTACCGAGACGCGGTCGAAAACACCGCCCAAGCACTCGAGGAGATTTCGGAGTACGCGACCGAAACGAGCGACGGCGTTCAGGAGATTTCCGCGGCGACCGAACAGCAATCGGCCTCGACGCAGGAGGTCGTCTCGATGGTCGATCAGGCGACGACGATCTCCGAGGAAACCACCGCAGAGGCCGAAACCGTCGTCGCCGCCGGCGAAGAACAGACCACCGCGCTCACGGAAGTCTCCCAGTCGATCAGCAACCTCTCGGAGCAGGCATCGACGCTCTCCTCGAGGCTCGACGAGTTCGAAACCGACGTCGACGACGATTCGAATCGGACGTCGGCAGTCAGTGCCGAGGATCCGGACTCGGAGTCGACCGACCGATCGGAACAGTCCCACGAGGATAGGGATGGAGCATCGTCCTCGCGTGACGCTGCCGAGGTGTTCTCGACCATCGACCGGGACCAAGACCGAGACCGAGACCGAGACCGGGACGAGTCGCCATCCGAAACCGGCGACCAGAACGCGGAGCCACGGGACCGTTCGGCCGAGCAGTAGTCCGCGTCGAGCGTCGATCGTCGGTTCCGATGCGTGCTGCGGGTAAACCGTTTTGACCGGAATCTCGAATCACGAGTAGAAGAGTGCCGTTCGTTCGAACGACGGACCCGCAATAGAACGGATATGCAGCGCCAGCGACGTACTCGGTGCCCGCTCGAGATCACTCACGCACCGAACGTGTCGCGAAGGAGCGGATACCACGCGCCGAGAACGGCCCCGAAACAGAGAAACGCCGGAAAGCTCTCGAGGTGGCGATACGGGAGCGAAAGTTCGAGGTCGGTGACGAACCCCAACCAGAGCGGAACCCCGTAGGCGACGATTCCGAGCCAGAGTACGATGCCGTAAGCGGTTCCGGTGCAGGCGCCGAGAAAGACGTTTCGGGGAACCTCTGCGAGTGGCATTGGGGTGTACCGTCCGCGAGAGAGACGCGCGCTCGTCGCGATGAACACGACGGTCGCGACGAGACTGTGCACGAAGACGAGCGCCCAGTCGTTTACGAGTCCGTCCAGTCGATACACCGCGGCCACCGACTCGAGTTGTCCGGTCGCGTGCAGAATACCGCCGAACGAAGCCCCTGCGATCAGCGCCACCCCCATCACGGTGAAAACCGTCGCTAGAGACGGAAAGTTAATAGTCCACGACTGTCTGTGCGACATGAACGACATATTCGAATGCATTTGTATATATTTATCTTATTTTCGTACATATGTCTAGAATTTTGACAGGCGTGGTGAATTATATCGGAAATCTCGCTCGTTGACGTGCCGTTCGTCGGACGATACGGTCTCCACTCCCCAACCGCGTTGGTTGGCGTCTCCCGAACCGGTCGGCCACACTGTCGATCCGAACGCGGTACCGCTCAGTTCGTTCCGTCGTTTTCGTCGTCCTCGCAGCGGGCGAAGCCCACGTTCGGGTCGCGAATCAACGACTCGAAATCGTCGACTTCCTCGTACCGATCCCGGTGGACGAGTGCCGCCTTTCCGAGCGACGTGATTTCGTACAGGCCCGATCGGTCCGCCGGCCCGATCTTTCTGACCAGACCGTAATCCTCGAGGACTGGTAGTCGAGTATTAATGTTTTTCCGACTCTTTTCGGTGTGCGATGCCAGATTCGACGCGACGTTGCGGCCGTGTTCCTCGAGCGCCTCGAGAATACGGAAATCCGTCGGCTGTCTCAATCTCACTGTCTCTCTCCCTGCGAGATATCTCGCTCCCCGTAACTATCACTTGTGGCTAGTATCCAATGATGATAATTATATTTAAATAGAACGATACGATTCTAATCGAACGGTTCGCGACTGCCAGAGCGGCTACGACTCCGTGTCGACCAGCTCGGCCTCCCCATGGGTCTCGTCGACGGCGGTGACGCGAACTGTCGCCTCGATCGTCGCAATCTCCGCCTCGAGAAACAGGACGAACCCGCCGTCGGTCTTGCAGACGAGGGTGCCGTCGTGTTTCTCGTCGACGATGTCGACGACGAGTTCGTCGCCCGGTTCGGGTTTGCCGCCGAGGGATTCGCCGCAGCGCCAACAGTCGGCATCGTACTGCGCCGACCCTTCGGGGGCGTTGCTCGCCCCGCACCTCGGCGTG
This sequence comes from Halomontanus rarus, assembly GCF_017357405.1. Lineage (GTDB taxonomy): Archaea > Halobacteriota > Halobacteria > Halobacteriales > Natrialbaceae > Halomontanus > Halomontanus rarus. The sequence continues at coordinate 987,660 of NZ_CP071597.1, forward strand.
TCACACTTGATGAACGAGTCGTGTTGGCCCGGTTGATATCGTCCCACACCGTCACGTCTGTACTGCCGTGTAAAAGTATGCCGCTCCGGACGAGAAACTCGAGCCTCTTGCCGGCGGACGGCTCGGGCGACGAACCGACCTGTCGAGGAGTGGTCGAACGAGCGCAACCGGGCGAGAGGGGTCGAAATCGCCCCTAGTCGGCGACGACCGACTCCTGCAATCGCTGCTCGGCCTCGTCGCGGTCCTCCGGATAGCCGATGTCCATGCGCCAGCCCTCGAGTGCGATCGCGTCGATCGTCCGCCCGCTCTGGATCAATAGGTCGATCGCCTCGCTGATCTCGTACTCGCCGCGATTGGACGGCTGGACGAGTTCACACGCTGGGAAGATCGCCGGCGAGAACGTGTAGAAGCCGGTCATCACGAGGTTCGACGGCGGATCGTCGGGTTTCTCGACGACGTCGGTGATCTCGCCGTACTTGTTGGTGTCACAGACGCCGTACCGGCTCGCTTCCTCCCACGGCACTTCTTCGACGAGGAAGGCCGCATCCGCGCGGTCTTCTTGCTGGCGACGGACGACGTCCTCGAGGTTGGCCTCGAAGACGTTGTCGCCGAGAATGAGCATGAAGTCGTCGTCGATGTGTTCCTCGACGGTTAACAGCGCGTGCGCGAGTCCGTTCTGCTCGCGCTGGTGGCAGTACGTGATACCGACGTCGCGGTACTCGTCGCCGTAGTGTTCGATAATCTTCTCCTTGAGATAGCCGACGACGACGACGAACTCGGTCGCACCGAGGTCGACGAGCCGGTCGAGACAGTGCGTTAGAATCGGTTTTCCGTCGACTTCGACCATTCCTTTCGGTTTGTCTTCCGTCAGCGGCCGAAGTCGCGTTCCTTCGCCAGCAGCGAGGACGACTGCTTTCATGTACGTACGATACACTGTCCGCCGGTATTTGTCTATTCTGGTTACATTGAGCCACCAAGTGAACGTCGTCCGTGATAGCGTACCCGTCCGGTGATCCGATGAGCCACACCGCGACCTCGAGTGGGCGATCAGATACCCTGCTTGCGGTTCGCCGGTGACTGCCTTACCACTTGAGATCGTCCGACTCGGGCGCGACCTCCCGGAGCGCCGCCGCCGACTCCTCGGGGAGCGTGTTGTTGATGTAGGTTCCCGCGCCGCGCTCGCTTCCGGCGAGGTACTTCAGCTTCTCCGCGGTTCGGTAGGGCGGGTAGAACTCGAGGTGGAAGTGCGCGGACTCCTCGTGGGAACCATCGGTCGGCTGCTGGTGGGTGGCCATCACATAGGGGAACTCGTCGAACTCGGCGTCGAACAGCGAGTCGTAGGCCACGAGCAGGCGCTTCAGGATCGCGGCCAGATCGCGCCGCTCGCCCGCGTCGAGGTCGTCGATCGAGGGCCGGTGCTCGTTGGCGTACACGTGGACCTCGTAGGCGTAGCGGGCGAAGAAAGGGACGACGGCGGTGAACGAGTCGTTTTGAACGACGACACGCTCGCCCTCCCGTTCCTCGCGGTCGCGGACCGTACAGAACAGACAGTCGCCGGTCTCGGCGACGTGTTCGGCGCTGGACTCGAGTTCCCGTTCGATCACCGGCGGGACGAAGGGGTAGGCGTAGATCTGGCCGTGAGGGTGCTGGAGGGTGACGCCCATCTCCTCACCTTTGTTCTCGAAGACGAACACGTACTCGACGTCGTCCTCGCTGCCGAGCTCACGGTAACGGTCCTGCCAGACCTGTACGAGTTTATGAAACTGCGACACTGGCTTTTCCGAGAGCACCCCGTCGTGATCGGACGTGAAGAGGACGACTTCACAGACCCCCGACGCGGGGCCGACCGAGAAGAGGTCGTCTTCGTCACCGCCATCGATCGCGGGCGCCGGCGGCTCGCGCTGGAGGGAGGGAAACCCGTTCTCGACGACCGCGATGTCGTAATCGTCCTCGGTGATCGCCGTCGGGTGTCCCGATTCGTGGGACGGACAGAACGGACAGTAGTCCGCGGGGGGTTTGAACGTCCGTGCCTGGCGGTGTGTCGCCGTGACGACCCACTCCTGCAGGACGGGGTTCCATCGTCGTTCAGACATGTTAGATCTCCGTCTTGTCTGCGTCGACGTCGTCGCGCTCGTCGTCGTCGAACTCATAATAAATGAGACGGTTCCCGTTCTCGTTTTCGACTTCTCGTTTCTCCATGCGGCGTCACTTTCCGGGCAACGAGTAATAGTTCACGATTGTCCGCCAATCGAAAGCGGGTCGAGCCGGTTTGGTGGGGGCTCGGACGAACCGACTCTCCGAGCGCGTCTCAGCCAGTGTCCTGACAGACTCGCTCACTCCGAGCGCGTCTCAGCCTCGAGCGTGACCGCGTCGTCTCCTCGCCCCTGTCCTCCTCCCTCCTCTACCTTGAGCTCGACACCCGCGCCGGCCGCGGGTTCGCACACGTAACTCTCGGGGTCGATCCCGGTCTCCGCTCGATAGCCGGTGCGGATCGTCTCCCGTACGTCGGCGACGGCGTCGCGTTCGACGAGACAGACGACGCTACCACCGAAGCCGGAGCCGGTCATTCGAGCGCCGAGAACGCCGTCGTGCTCGCCGGCGAGTTCGGCGACGAGGTCGAGTTCCGCACAGCTCGTCTCGTAGTCCTCGCGCAGACTCTCGTGTGACTCGGCCATCAACGCACCGACCGTCTCGAGGTCGCCGTTCTCGAGGGCCTCGGCGGCTTCTCTCACGCGTTCGTTCTCCGCGAGGACGTGTCGACAGCGCTTTCGGATGGTCTCGGGGAGTTCGGCCGCGTGTTCTTCGAACAGTTCGGGAGAGACGTCCCGCAAGGACGACACCGACTCGTCTGCGAGGCGATCGAACGCGTCGACGGCCTCCTGACACTGGCGGACCCGCTCGTTGTGTGCGTCCTCGACGAGGTCGTGTTGGACCCCCGTATCCACGACGAGGATCTTGATCCGCTCGGCGTCGATGGGGACGAGTTCGAACGTCTCCGTCCGACAGTCCAGAAAGAGCGCGCTGTCGGCCTCGCTGAACGTGGCGGCGAACTGATCCATGATGCCACAGCCGACGCCGACGAACTCCGTCTCCGCCTCCCAGGCGGTCTTCGCGATCTCGTCCTCCGAGAGCCCGAGATCCGCGATCGAGTCGATCGCGGTCGCAGCTGCGACCTCGAGCGCCGCCGAGGAACTGACGCCCGCGCCGATGGGCACGTCGCCCGCGACCGCGAGATCCATTCCACCCGGTTCGTAGCCGCGCTCGAGGAGCCGATCGAACACGCCGATAACGTAATCGGACCAGTTCGTCTCGCCGTCGCGGTCGCGGTCCGCGAGCGAGATCGATCTGCGTTCGTCCAGCGACAGCGAGTAGAGGTTCACCACGTCGTCAGTTCGCGCGCGCCCCGCGATCACCGTTCGTCGATCGATCGCCGCCGGAAGGACGACCCCCTCGTTGTAGTCGGTGTGGCCGCCGATTAGGTTGACTCGTCCCGGTGCGGATGCGATCGTGATCTCCCGGTCGCTGTCGCCGAACTGCTCGAGTAACGCCTGCTCGCCGCGGCGGATATGCTCGCTCATTTAGCTACCCACAACTCCCACGGTGAGGCATATATTCGTATCGTATGTGTTCGAGATTCGATAGAAAATTCCCTCGGAAGTGAGTCAATTGTCGGTGGACCAATTCGGAAACGTGCTCTCGGGAACCGATCGCCTTCAGTCGTCGACGTGGAGGCGAGAACGGTGTCCGATCCCCTCGGCCGACTGCAACTCGAGCGGACGACGCCTCGTGATCTCGGCTGTTCGAGAACGACCCATCGGCGATTCGTCAGCCAGTGACGATTCGACGGGTGGTCGAACTATTCGGACGAGGACTCGGGCTCGGGTTCGGGCACCAACGCACCGGACTCGACCATCGCGTGAAGCGGGTTGTCGTCGATCTCGAGCGGACAGTCGACGCGACCGCGCCGACGAGCGGACTCCCAGATTCCGAAGATGATCTCCGTAGTGTTCAGCGCCTTTCGGGCGCTCAGTTCCGGTTCCGCGCCGGTCTCGAGGCAGTCGACGACGTGTTCGATCGCGTCGCCGATCGGTTCGGTCCACTCGCCCTCCTCGATCGCGCGGTACTCCCAGTCCTCTCCGTACTGGCGCCAGCGGATCGTCTCGCTCTCGCCGTCGGGATCGACGTCCAGGGTGCCCTCTGTCCCGACGAACCGGAAAAGAGCGGGGACGAACGATCCGCCCACACCCGTCGAAATCACCGCCTGAACGCCGTCGTCGTACTCCCAGAGGCCGAACGCCTGGTTCTCGTTGTGCGCGCCGAACCACTGTTGTTCCTCGCGGTAATCGATCTGGCCGATGACCCACTCGGCAGGGCGGTCGCCGGTAACGAATCCCACGAAGTCGATCGCGTGGGTCCCCCAGTCGTAGATGTTCGGCGGTGCCAGTTCGACGCGTTCGACGTCACCGATCTTCCCCGAGTCGACGAGGTCGCGGGCCTCTGCCCACGACGGCTTGAATCGTCGCTGGTGGTTGAACGTCAGCTGGACGTCGCGGCGCCAGCAGATCTGTGCCATCCGCTGGGCGCCACCCCACGTGAGATCCATCGGCTTCTCGCAGTGGATCGCGTCGACACTGCCGGCCCGTGCGCAGTCGACGACGATGTCCGCGTGGATCGCCGGCGGCACGCAGATGGAGACCACGTCCGGTTCGGCCTCGGTGAGCAACCGCTGGTAATCCTCGTACGTGTGCCCCTCGTCGATGTCGAACGTCTCCGCGAACGCGGCCGCGTTCTCGGGCACGATATCGGCGCAGGCGACCAGTTCACAGTTTTCGAGTCGCTGGTAGACCTCGGCGTGGTGGTAGGCCATCGCGAACCCGGAGAAGTCAGGATCGTCGGGGTCGCTGCCCGTTCCGATGAGTGCAACGTCGTGTGCGTGTGAATCCATACCACCGGATGCGAGATTCGGCGGTAAAAGGATTTGTTCCTCCCCCGATCACTGCCGCGACGTTCCAGTCGGTCTCCGCGTGTCCTCCGATGACTCGAGCGAACGAACCGTCCGCGCCGTCGACGGTGGCCGAGGTCGTTCGTATTCGTCGTGCGAAGTGATCGAACCCCGACGGTCGACAGTGACGATGACGAGAACGAGACAGCGAGAGTCGTCTCTCAGGACGATCGGCGAGACCTGATCCTGAGACCGAGCGAGACCAGAAGGCCCACCAGTGCGAGGATCGGGACCGCCATCACCGGCAGTGAATCGTCGGCTTTGGTGTTCTCGTCTGTACCGTTCGTCTCCGTGTCAGTCGTTTCGTTCGGCATCACCACGGACTGTTCGGTCTCGGTTTCAGTCTCGGTCTCGGTCGACTCCGGTGTTTCCTCGGTTTCCGTCCCATCGTCGGTCGGCGTCGTATCCGTTTCCGTCGTGTTCTCGGTTTCCGTCGCGTTCTCGGTTTCCGTCGGTTCATCCGTTGGCGTCTCGGTCACGTCGTTCTCGCCATCATCTCCGTTCGCCGGTGGTTCGGGCGTACTGGCCGACTCGGTCACTTCGAGCGAGCCACCATCACCCACACCGAGGACTTCCGGTTCGCCACGGTACTCTTCGTCACCTTGTGCGACTGCATAGACGTTATGCGATCCCTCATCGAGTCCAGAGACCGACGCCTGGTACGTTCCGTCGTCGGTCTGCTGTGCGGGAACACGCTCCGTCGTGTCCTCGTTCCAGACGGCGACTTCAACACCCTCCGGCGAACCGCTGGCGGCCATCTCTGAGACGTCCACGGTCACCTCGAGCTCGTCGTCCGGATGAACTTCGGAGGCGTACTCGACCGAGAGATCGTAGCCGTTGATAACGACCGGAAAGACGTCGACGTAATCGCCGTCGACTTGGAGAGCGAGCATGTAGCTGCCGGGCTCGAGCGACGACGTGTCGAACTCGACTTCCGTGCCGCGCTCGGTCGTTTCGATCTGTTCGTCGCTGGTGTAGAGATGAACGGCGACGCTCGAGTCGTCGGGGGCGTTCACGGAGGCGGAAAGGGACTGGCCGGGATCGCGGTCGGCGAGACCGTCAATAGTGAACTCGCCGCCCTCCAACGAGACGGTCTCCGAGGGCGTCTCGGTCGTGTCCGAGACCGTCAATTCGTAGTCGGACGCGACGACGGGACCGGCAGATAGAGTCACGAGTGCGAGGACGACTACAACGATCAGTCCGGTGGCAGCGATTCTCGAGTCGTGGTAGATTGAATTGCGGATCATTGGAGGGGTAAGTGGCGGATACAAACGATACCAGTATGCCTGTCTCTCATAACCTATTTTGGGGAATAAATTAACCGTTTCGATACGATAGATCACGGACTAATCGAGCAGGCCTCGTATTCCACGGTTTGAGACGCTCTTGGTCCCGATAATATAACTTCCGTTACGGGGAAATAGTATATTTATCGATAATCACACAGTGGATGTCTGGCGTATGAAGGGAAAAGAATAACTTACCCTGAGAGTATCTTCAGATAATGTCTAGATACATTGCCATCGTCGCGATGGCACTCATGCTGATACTCGCCCCAATTGCAGGCGTCGCTGGGGCGACGTCATCGGCATCAACGACTACTGTACAGTCAACAAATGACTCATCGATCGAGACGAACGTCTCGGTGTGGGAGGGGTCGGTGTTGTCCCTTCGCGCGGACACGAGTAACGCCGCGACGGTCGTCCCGAATCAGGAGATCAAGATCGAAACGGATGATGAATTCCAGAAGAACGCTGACCGACCCGAGTTAGCTGTGTTCGATTCGGGTACAATTTCCCTCGATTACCGGACGATCACGTCTTTATCAGACACTCCGGAGAACACTAATGTCCAGTTCTTCGTCGGGAGTCCCACTGCGGATACGCCAGCTGCTCTGAACAATCTCTCTCTGAACGGGGACGGGCTGCAAGCGCTCAACGAGAGCCTGACCTTCGAGGAGATTAACGATACTGAAATCGACGGGAATGGCGAACTCGTTAACGGGGACGTCGAGTTCGACGCTAGCCCCGGTCCGCACGTCGTCTTCGCAGCGACCTACGAGAACGACGAGAAACTGCTTACTGACGACGACGCGCTCGACCTGCAGGCTAACTCGGAAATCGTCGGTGTCGAACCAGTGCTCGTCCATCACGATTCCTCGGATGTTGAGCACCCGTCGGAAGCCACGCTCGGTGACAACGTCACCTTCGAAGTCGACACCGAAATGAACGACGAATTCTCCGAGCACGCGATCGTCCTCTACGACAACGAAACGTTCGAGAGCTCCAACACGACGTTGCATCTCACCGACGACGATATTTCGATGGAAAACATGACTATCGAACATTCGATCGGTGAGATCAACGGCGTCATTTCCGCTGCGGACAACCTCGGTTACAACGACTCGGTTACGGGCATGTGGTCGATCAACAGCGTCATCGACCAGATCCTCGTCGACGGCGAGTTCGACGACAACGAACTGCCCGAACGCACGGGCGGAGATACTATCCTGAACGCGTCCGCAACGTCGTTCTACCACAACGGGACGTCCGACACCGCAGAGATCGACGTCGGAACCCTCGAGGACTGGGACGAGACCGAGTACCGCTGGATCCACGTCTCGATAAACGGGTCCGAGCAGCTTACGACCTCGACCGGAACGCTCGCCCTCAAAGCGGACGACAGTTCCGACGATGACGGCGATGACGACGATGACAATAATGGCGGCGGTGGCGGCTGGAGTCCACCACCGGGTGACGAAGACGGCGACAAGAAAGACAAACTCGACGTGTCCGACGCGTCGCTGAGCACCTCCGAAATCGAAGTCGGTGACTCGGTCGACGTCTCGGCAACCGCCACCAACGATGGCGACAAAGCCGGTACGTACACGATCGAACTCACCGTCGACGGCGACGTCGTCGAGGAACAGGACGTCGAACTCGAGGCCGGCGCTTCGGAAACCGTGACGTTCACGAGAACGTTCAACGACGCCGGTGAGTACGATATCGAGATCGGTGGCGCCTCGGCCGGTACGCTGACCGTGGTCGAGCCGGAGCCCGAACCAGAACCTGCGGCCTTCGACGTGAGTGACGCCGACCTGAGCGAGAGTGAAATCGCCGCCGGCGACTCCGTCGACGTCACGGCGACCGTCAGTAACACTGGTGAGGAATCCGGTACGCACACCGCCGAACTCACCGTCGACGGCGACGTCGTCGCAGAACAGGACGTCACGCTCGAGGGTGGCGAGTCCGATACGGTGACCTTCACCGAGACCTTCGACGACGCCGGTGAGTACGACGTCGCTGTCGACGACAGCAGCGCCGGAACGCTGACCGTCGTTGCTGAAGACGACGACGACGATGACGACGGCGACGACGACGGCCTTCCCGGATTCGGTGCACTCATCGCGATCGTCGCCCTCCTGGGCACGATCGCACTGCGAGTCCGGACGACCGACGACTCGTAGGTCGCCGATCGTTCCAACTCACGAGTACCTCAAACGATCATCATTTTTCGCGGTTACCGCTCTCGACGAGTAGCGACAGTGGTGAGACACGGCCGCCACCCTCGAAGCGAAGACACTCGAGGTGGGATCAACGGCTAGACTAGACTTCGTCCGTCGCATCGATCCACCTCTCTGCAAGTCTGTCGTCCTCGAGTGGACCGAGAGAACGACGAGCCGGTCTCGGAGTTCGTCTCTCGAGGAGATAGATCGCCCGTCACCACTGCCCAAGGTACCGCAACTCGAGATCGGAGTCGAACGGCGGATCCCGAGAGCAAAAATACCGACACCTCCGTGGCGCGCGCCGCGACGACCGCTCGAACTACTCGACGGTGACGCTCTTCGCCAGATTCCGCGGCTTGTCGATCGACCGCCCCAGTCGATTCGCGACCCAGTAAGCGACCAGCTGCAACTGGACGTTCGCGAGAATCGGCATCAACGCGGGATGGGTCTCGGGCACCTCGAGGACGAAGTCCGCGTATCGCTCGACCGTCTCGCGCGAATCGGTAATGGCGACGACGGGTGCGTCCCTGGCTTCGACTTCCTTGACGTTACCGAGGGTTTTCGCGGCCGTCTCGTCGTCGCTGACCATCGCGAACACGGGCGTCCGTTCCGTCACCAGCGCGAGTGGCCCGTGTTTCAACTCTCCCGCCGCGAACCCTTCCGCGTGTTTGTACGTGATCTCTTTCATCTTCAACGCGCCCTCGAGTGCGACCGGCGCGTTGTATCCCCGGCCGATGAAGAAGTACGCATCGGCGTCCTCGTACGCTCGTGCGACCTCGCGTGCCGTCGAATTGTCCAAGACGGATTGGACCTGATCGGGGAGGTCACGCAGCGCCTCGACGAACGCCTGTGAACTCTCGCCGGACAACACGCTCGAGAACAACGCCAGTGCGACCTGTTGGGTCGCGAAAGTCTTCGTCGCGGCGACGCCGATCTCCGGACCAGCCCGGATGTACATCGCGTGGTCACACTCCCGAGCGGCCGAACTCCCGACGACGTTCGTCAGAGCGACCGTCGTCGCACCGACTCGATTCGCCCCGCGAAGCGCACTCATGGTGTCGGCGGTCTCACCGCTTTGCGTGACGCCGACGACCAGCGTCTCCTCGCCGACCGGAATCGAATCGGCGTCGTACTCGCTGGCCAGGAAACACTGAGCCGAAATCCCCCGTTTGCGGAGCATCTGCGCACCGTACAGCGCCGCGTGATAGGAGGTGCCACAGGCGACGAACTGGACCGGCCCCGACGACTCCAGATCCGCCAGATCGTCGACCGTAATCGTCCCCGCCATCTCGTTGACGCGCTCGCGCAGGCACTTGCGGATCGCCTGGGGTTGCTCGTGGATTTCCTTGAGCATGTAGTGGTCGTACCCGCTCTTGCCAGCGTCTTCGGGGTCCCACTCGATGGTCTCGATCGACGTCTCCACCACCGTTCCGCGCTCGTCGGTGACGACGACGCCCGACGGTGAGACGGTCGCGAACTCGCCGTCGTCCAGGTAAATGACCCGGTCCGTGTACTCGATGAACGCGGGAACGTCACTCGCCAGGTAGTGACCGTCCTCGCCGATTCCCAGCACTAGTGGAGATTCGTGACGCGCTGCGTACACCGTCTCGCTCTCGCAGAACACCGCTGCGACGGCGTAACTCCCTTCGAGTCGGTTGACAGCGCGCCGGAAGGCAGATTCGCGGTCGGCACCCGCCTCGAGTGCGTCCTCGATCAGGTGTGGGATCACTTCGGTATCCGTTTCGCTCTCGAACGTGTGGCCGGCCGTCTCGAGTTCCTCGCGGAGCACCTGATAGTTCTCGATGATGCCGTTGTGGACGACCGCGACGGTTCCGCTGCAGTCGGTGTGCGGGTGCGCGTTGGCGTCCGACGGCGGGCCGTGAGTACTCCAGCGCGTGTGACCGATACCGGCGTACCCGTCGACGCTCCCGTCTGGAAGTGCCTCCTCGAGTGCGGAGACTTCGCCCTGACGTTTGTGGACCGAAATCGACGAATTCGCCAGCGCGACACCTGCAGAGTCGTAACCGCGATACTCGAGGCCGGAGAGACCGGTCATCAAGACGTCGAGGACGTCTCCGCCGTCGGGCGTTTGCGATCCACCGCCAGTGTAGCCGATGATCCCGCACATCAGGATCGAACCTCCGTTCCCTCCGAGACGGTCCCACGGACGGTCGCCCCCGCCTCGACGACGGTATCGGAGCCGACGATCGCGCCCGGAACGTACGTGATTCCGCCCTGATCGTGGACCCGATCGGCCAGCAACGCACCGAGATCTTCGTCCTCGAAGACGCGATCGCCGACGCGAACGTCGCCGGGACCGCCGGGGATCGTCGTCCCGGGGCCGACTGTCACACCGACGCCGGTAACACAGCCAATGACGGTCGCGTTCTGACCGATTCGCGTGTCCGCGTCGACGACGCTGTGTTCGACGACGGCGTTCGAACCGACCGTCGCGTTCGCGCCGAGACAGACGAACGGGCCGACGACCGCGCCGGGACCGATCTCACAGTCGGCATCGATGACGACCGGTTCGCGGATCACGGCCGATTCGTGAACCGTTGCCGACGAACTGACGGCCGAGGATCCCTCGCCGTCGACGATTCCTTCTTCGAACAGTTCGAACGAGACGTCGAGGAGGTCCCACGGGTACGTCGCGTCGACCCAGACGCCGTCCGAGACGACGCCACGAACCTCTCGATCCGACTCGAGGAGTTCCGAAATCCCGTCGATAAAGGAGTGCTCGCCAGTCCGGGGCTTCGCTGCACGGATCGCGTCGAAAATGTCCTGTTCGACGACGTAGACACCAGCATTGAGACGGTAGTTCCGGTCGTCCGTGGGGTCCTCGACGAGATCCGAGATGCGACCGTCCTTGTCGAGAATGACGCCACCGTATCCCGTCACGTCGGACTGCTGGACGAGTCCGAGCGTCGCGACGGAACCGGGGTTGGCATCGTGCGTCGTCGCGACATCCTCGATGAGTCGACTGTCGACGAGCTGGTCCCCATAGACGACGAGACACGGGCCGTCGACGGACGACTCGGCGGCCAGAAGCGCGTGGCCGGTTCCGAGTTGCTTCTCCTGTGTGACGTAGGTCAGTGGCACGTTTCGATACGTCGGCCCGAAGTGTGCCTGAACGCGGTTTCGACCGTATCCGACGACGACGGTAATGTTCGTGATGCCGCTGTCGATCAACTGATCGAAGACGTGCTCGAGAATCGGCTTCGTCGCGGCCGGCAACATCGGTTTCGGCCGGTTGCTCGTCAGCGGACGGAGCCGCGTCCCTTCTCCAGCAGCTAAGACGACCGCTGTGAGACCCCTGGTAGACATAGGTATACTCCCACCCCAGAACCTCTTCAAGTTTTGGTGTTTGGATTACATGATCGATGTGCGTAATTTCAGCGTGTGTCCGTACTGGATCTAGAATTGTTGAATTGTGTGTGGATCAGTCGGATTCGTCGACAGTCATCCACAGGTGAGCGTAATAGTCGGCGTTCTCGAGAGACGACTCGTCCGGGACGTCACCAGAGTACACCAACCACGCGACACGGACGTTCTCCCCGGTCATCGTCGGTTCGAATTCGTATGGATGGTGCCACGTTTCGTCGTGAGACAGTCGCGTCTCGAGTCGCTCGAGTTCTCGTTGGTCGTGGACGACCGTTTCATTGCCATCGACGGAGACGTTCTGTTCGACTATGACGACCGTGTACTCCGTCGTCCGGTGCTCGTTGTTGTCGATCCCGAGAATCAGCTCTCCGCTCTCGCCGGATTCGAACTCGGTCGGAAAGTCGTCGGCGACGAGCTCCCCATCGTCGTCTTCGGTCAGGAGGTACACTGCCGAGAACTGCTCGCCCGGCTGTGGGACGGCGACGGCGTAACCCACGGAGCCCACAGCGATTAGAATCGAGATCACTCGTGATGACGAGGACGGTCGCAGCGTTCGGTTCGACCGCCATCGCGTAGTTGAGCGTCAACTGCTCGACGCCGCCCGTCAGTGTGTGGTTCCGAACACCCGTCGCGATCGGCATCGTCGGTCCGTTGGAGTGACGGTAGTCGTCACGAAGTACTCGGCCATCGATACGAGCGTCGGCGCCGACGTCGGCGAGCAAGGAATTGCCCGCCTCTCCGACGTTTTCGAAGACGACGAGTCGGCCCCCGTCCTCGACGAAACGCCGGATTCTCGAGGCATCCGCTCCGCGGTAGGATTCGCCCGGAGCGACCACGAACGCAGTCGTCCCCTCGGCGTTGGTATCCTCGTAGCGGCTCGGATCCCGAAGCAGATCGACCTCGACGTCGGACTCGCGCTCGAGTCGCTCACGCAGGTCACTCGAGCCGTCCCACGAGGGATTGTAGGGACCGAACGCGGCCGTCGAGGTGGTGGCGACAGCGCCGACGGCGAGGACGACCGCGAGTCCCAGTCCGAGCAGGACCGCTCGTGGCCAATCGATCCCGCCATCGCCGAGGACGTCGGCGTGCCAACTCATCGACGTCTCACCGGATTCGCGTTCCGTTTTCGTTCCCGTATTCGTTCGCCGCTACGTGTCGGTGGTGTCGTCAGTCGCAGTACCAACCCGAGTACTGTTGCAAGCATCCACGCGACCTGTCCGTGGACGAACTGCATTCGTCGCTGGGTTGCCATCGTGTTACAGTGCATGTCAATATTATCTAAATATGGCATACTACAATCCTGAAAAATATTGGGTGATTGTGAGTCGATTCGTGACCGGTCGAACCAGTCTGGATCGAAAATTGACGGCGATGGAGACGCGACGGGAACGGAGTCGAGGACGACGTTTCCGTCTCGAGTGCGGCGACCACGACCGATGTCGAAGCGTCTATCCCCCCGCCTCGAGAAGGGCCGATACCGATGTGGCCCTGGGGACATCTCGCCGTCGCGTACCTGTTGTACACTCTCTACACACGCCGCCGATACGGACGTCCGCCGCGTGCACTCCCGGTGATCGCACTCGCCGTCGGGTCACAGTTTCCCGACCTGATCGACAAACCGCTCGGCTGGTCGCTGGGTGTGCTTCCCGGCGGTCGAACGCTCGCCCACTCGGTCTTTTTCGCCGCGCTGTTGGTTCCGGTAGTGTACGCACTCGCACTCCGGTTCGACCACGTCGAACTCGCAGTCGCGTTCGTTTTCGGGCACGTCTGTCACCTCCTCACCGATATTCCGCCGGATGTCACAACCAATGGCCCCGCCGAACTGACGTTTCTCTTCTGGCCCGTTCTCGAACAACCCGAGTACGAGGAGGTCGGAAGCATCCTCGAGGGGTTCTTGCGATACTCGATGGGCTCCTACGAGTGGGGTCAACTCGGACTGTGCGTCGTCGTGATCGCGCTCTGGTATCGTGACGGAATGCCTGGATTCGCCTACGCTCGGCTGACGCTCGCGCGATACGTTCCCGTCGGACGATGACCGCAATCGATCCAGACCGGTGACGAGTAGTGGGTCCTGGTATCGTAGCCGAGAGATCGAACCACCCCCAACGAAGACGAACCGAATCTCCCATTCTCTTGGTTATTACTACTAGCTACACATACGCACAATTGAGTGTTAGTCGCGTCCGAGAGGAGAAACGGCGAATTAGGGGAACGGCTCGGAGCGGACCCGACGGCGTCGCTGGCAGTAGGGAAAGCGAACAGGAACGTTCGTGGTCGCCGTCATGATATAATGCGATCACATCCGCCGTAACGATGGTCCTCGTTTTTCCAGTCCATTCTCGAGACCATGATCGAACGATGACACCAAATTCCAGTGAGAAGACGACCCGACGGTGGTTCCTTCGCGGGGCTGCCGGCACCGCGCTCCTCGGTACGGTGGTATCCGGCTCGACGGTGCTCGCGGACGATCACTCGGACGACGATACCGATGACGACCGAACGAGCACGACTTCCAGTGACGCCAGACGACCGAACGCAGCGCTGATCTGTGACGTTGACGGAGCCATTAGCGGTTCCGAGCGATCGTTCGATAACCGCATGCGACTCGGGGGCCCGACGAACGGTGATCGGGACGGCGCTGTCCACGTCACGTCGGGAGGAGAGAAGACCCAAGACTACGTCTGTACGACGGTCGATCTCCGAGACGCTGACCTCCAGCTCGGGCGATTGAACCAGTCGGGTCGGCTCACGTACGACTACTACACGGGGGAGACACACGATCACGCCAGTCCCGACGAAATCTTCCTGATACTGCGCCAGCGACGGGGACAGCGAGAGAACTACTTCGTCACGTATCGGACACTCGACGAGGGAACGACCGGTGAGTGGCGGACTCGAGACGTCTCTTCGGAACTGAACAGAGACGGGTGGCGAGCGATCGAGGTCCCCACCGACGAAATCGACGTCGAATCCGAACTGGTTCAGACGACGACGGCGGCGATCGAAGACCGGATCGGGTCCCTCGCTCAGCAGGAGCCCTACCGGAACGTCGTCAGCCGCTTCGGCGGAAATACCGAGGTGCTCGCGGCGTCCATCGGAACCGGTCGACTCCTCCGACCAGCCGTCAGCGACGTCTACTACGACTCGTTTCAGGTCTCGGACGAGACGAAACCGATTCCTGCGATACTCCGTATGACGCCGCGTTTCGAGGACGGTGGAGTCAGTTTCTCGTTTACGGACGAGAACGTGGGCGTGAGTCTCGAGGACGTCGATGAAGACTCGGTCCGGGTGTCCCGATACGCGCCAATCGGGCCCCCGATCGCCGGGACGGACGTCGAGACGACGTCGGTCGCGGCCAAGTTCGACTCCGACTCCGACTCCGATTCCGATTCCGATTCCGGCGACAGTGACAGCCTACAGGTCGAGTTCGGCGAGAGCGGAGCCTCGAGTGCGCTCGACGAGGACGATCTAGCGATGGTGTACGGTGCGTTCGACACGGACC
Source organism: Halomontanus rarus (assembly GCF_017357405.1). GTDB lineage: Archaea > Halobacteriota > Halobacteria > Halobacteriales > Natrialbaceae > Halomontanus > Halomontanus rarus. Next base: position 1,003,053 of record NZ_CP071597.1, read on the forward strand.
GGCCGGTGACCTTCGTCGCTGTCGCCGGACGGAACTAGTCCGTTCACCCCAGTTTTTCGACTCTAATTCACGCGCGAACGACGGTCGACCACCCCTTCTTCAGCCGAGTTGTCGAACGACGTCCGTTCGTCGTCGCTCACACTACCGCGAGAATCACCGGCGTCGCGGCGCTCGCGGAAACGTGTCCACCGGTCACACTGAGTGACCGACCTCGACGCGGACGGCCCGTTCCGCGTTAGCATCGATCACTATCGGCCGTACGGCGGAAAATCCACAAGTGTAGGTTATATATGGGCGAAGAAACAAGCGTGAGCAAAGAGGCGGTTCCATGCCAGAGATTTACCTACTAAGTACACTCCTGATGGGCTTGCTCCTGATCGCCGTCGCAACTGTGATCAGCCGAAGTGGCCAGCGAGCGACGCCGAGCGGACACGCCGGCAGTCGAAGCGGCTTCGCCGAGTGGTCGGGGCGAGCAGATCCGGACTCGAGTCGAGTCGTCACCATCGTGTCCAACCCGATGACGTGGACCATATCGTTCATCGTGCTCGCAGTCGTGTTCCTCGCTGGCGTCGTTCTGATGTTTCAGGGCTTGCCCGACAGCCTCGGGATCGACAGTTCGGTCGTGGAGACCGGTGTCCTCGGACTCTTCGGCGCGTTGCTGCTCGGGTTCGTCTTCGCCGGTTCGTACTTCTCGGCCCGTGATCGGATCGGGTATGCGGCCGCCGGTATTGCGATCGCGGCGGTCGCGATCGGCCTGTTGCTGTTGATCGGTGTCGTGATCATGCTGCTGTCGGCATAACGTCGCACTTTCTCCGCTCGAATCGGATCGAACAGTACCTGTCCTTTACTACTCGAATTCTATCTTCGAGCAGCGAGAGAATCCCGTCGTTTACGACGGGCGTGAATCGCGTCACTCAACTACAAGAACCACCGTCGGTAGCAGGCTGGATATTCTACGATAATCCATACCATTAAGTTAGTTTGCCAATATAGTCTATGTACGGCGATTAAGGTCACTCGCACCTACGTTGGTTCCATCCAGAACCACCAACAGGTCTGCGATGGCCTCGAATCGCTCGGAGATTCCGCCTCAAAAATCTGGAACGTCGCACGATGGACGGCAGACCGTATCTGGGGCGCAATAGGCGAAATCCCAGACGAAGGCACGCTGAAATCGTATATGAAGAACCAACCATGCTGGAAAGATCTGAACGCACAATCCAGTCAGAAAGTCATCGAAGAACTTTCTGACGCTTTCCAGTCGTGGTTCGATTTGCGACAACAAGACGACACGGCGAATCCACCCGGCTACCGCAAACATGGCGACAAACGACCACGTTCCACGGTTACGTTCAAAGCAGATGGGTTCAAACACGACCCAGAGAACAACCGTGTCCGACTCTCGAAAGGGTCGAACCTGAAAGAGAATTGGTCGGACTTCATCCTCTGCGAGTACCAGACCCGGCCAGACGTCATTCTCTCGGAAGTCGCCCGAGTGCAGAACGTTCGCGCCGTCTGGAACGGTCACGAGTGGGAACTGCACTTTGTCTGCAAAGTCGAACTCGAAACCAGTGACTCGGCAGGCGACGGCGTAGCAGGTATCGACCTCGGTATCACGAATATTGCGACGGTCGCGTTTCCCGACGAGTACGTTCTGTATCCCGGCAACTCGCTCAAGCAGGACAAGCACTACTTCACCCGAGCTGAGTACGATACTGAAGGTGAGAACGGCCCATCGGAGAAGTCGATGTGGGCACGGAGAAAGCTCTCTGACCGTGAGACACACTTCTACCACGTTCTCACGGACGCCATCATCACTGAATGTGTCGAACGCGGTGTTGGCACGCTCGCGGTGAGTTGGCCTGAAGACGTGCGTGATTCGGACTGGGGCAAGACCGGCAACAAAAAGTTGCACTCGTGGGCGTTCGACCGCATCTACCAGTATCTCGAATACAAAGGAGAGATACGTGGCGTCGAGGTGCTGAAGGAGAACGAGTGGGACACTTCGAAGACCTGCTCGCACTGTGGCGACGACACGAAGTCAAACCGGGTCGAACGTGGCCTGTACGTCTGCTCGTCGTGCGAGTTGGTGGCCAACGCCGATTGCAACGGGGCGGAGAATATGCGACAGAAGATAACTCCGAGTCCTCACGGCGAGGATAGGAGTAACGGCTGTGTGGCACAGCCATCGGTACACCTGTTCGACCGCGAAAGCGGGACGTTTCACACGAGAGAACAGGTCGTATCGTAGACCAGCAAATATCCCAACTGTGGTACGGGAAGCCGCGCCGTTTACGGCGCGGAGGATGTCACTCGTCTGTACGATCGACTGCTGAATGGCCAACGGCGCTTCCACGACCTCGCAGTGAACGCGAATCGCCTCGAGGTCAAGCCCCGGACAATCTCCTCGTATTCTGCACGCTCGTGCCGACTCGAACCGGATTCGACCGAGAGCCGGCATGGCCCGTCCATATCGGTCCCGTGATCCGCGTCCCTCGGCGACGAACGAACGTCAGTGGTATCGTATCGACTCGTTCCGACCGGCCTCGCGATCGGACACCGCCCTCGATCTCGTCCGTAAATCTGGTCTGTGGTGCCGTCTCCGAGGGCTCGACTACCCGTCTCGGAGCCCGTCACTCACGTTCTCGACGGCGATTCGTCCGATCGACTCGAGTCCCGAGGTCACGAGTTATAGTAGCCACTGAACGTCAGTGTATAGTCGCCGCTGAAAGTCAGTGCACACCCGATCGTACAGCTATCGTGCACCGGTGTATAACACCGACCGTGGGACGGAAGATCGAACGGACGGCGAGGGCCAGTACTCCGATCGCGTGCCGAGTGGACGCCGTCCGAGCCCCTCTTCGAGTGACCGACTCGAAGACGTGCGAAGCCGCCCGCTGAGGGACCCGAACTCGAGTCGAGAACAAAAAACAGCTCCGGATCGGACCGGAATCATCGGTCGTCGACGCGTCGTCGCCGGAGCGCTACCGTACGTGTCGCAAAGACCGCGACCTTACTGGATCGAGTATCCTGCGGCGAGGACGAGCAGGAACACCATGAACACGGCGGTCACCATCAGGTAACTGATCGATCTGGGCTCGTCCCGCAGGTGCATGAAGAAGGCGGCGATGAGGCCGACCTTGATCACCGCGAGGATTAGTGTCCCGCCGATTGCCATCGTGTAGTTGAAGATCTGGTCGAGCTCGAAGAAGACGAACTTGCCAGTCGCCAGTGCTATTAACGCGATGTAGATGAGCGTATAGGTCCGAACTCCCGCCATTGGTTCGGATTCCGTGTGACGCGCACTTATACCTTCCTCAATACGCTCGCAGATCGCTCGGCGACCTCGGCATTCGGATTCGATCGTCGACGAGAGAGACACGAATCTGTGGGTCCCGCCATCGCTCGAGAACGACACGTAGATGGGCGTTCGGTCCCTCGTTCGCGACACAGAATGAGGGGGCGTTCGACAACCAGTGTCGTCACCGGTCGCCGGCTCGGAATCGCCGTCGCAGTAATCGGGGCCGCGTTACTCGTCGGCGTCGGCGTCGCCGCCGCGAGCAACGTCGCCGCCGGGTTGTCCGACTCGCGGGGCGACATCTCGGTCCCCACCTGGCTCTACCTCGCGAGTGGCGGCGGGACCGTCGGTGCGATGGCGCTGCTCACGATGCTCGTCACCGATCGCGAGTTCATCGACGGCTACCACGACGGAACGTTCGACGCACCGATCGAGAGCGCACGCCGGATCGGCGGGCTCCTGCTGGGCACGCTCGGCGTCGTCGGGCTCGTGTTCGTCCTCGCCGTCGGAATCGCCGGGCCACAGCGAGGACAGGTGAGCGCGACCGTCCTGGTGACGTTCGTCGGCGCTCGCGCACTGTTGACGATGGTCGCCTACACCGTCGGGGACCCGTGGCCGGCGCTCAATCCCTGGCGACGGATCGCCGACGCGTTGCCGAGCGCGGACGTCACCTACCCGGACCGGTTGGCTTCCTGGCCGGCCGTCGGCGCACTGCTGGGACTCGTCTGGATCGAACTCGTCGGTCCCCTGAGTACGTCGCCGCGCGCGCTCGTCGTCGCCATCCTCGGCTACTCCGCGTTCACGATCGCCGGCGCGGTAACGTTCACACCCGCGATCTGGTTCCGGAAGGCGGATCCGCTGTCGGTCTGGTTCCGGTTCTACGGCTCGGTCGCACCGATCCAGCGGACAGACGACGGGGTCGAGCTCCGCGCACCGGGCGCGCGACTGACCGACGACGACGTTCTCACGGACCTCTCGGCCGTCGCGTTCGCTATCGTACTCGTCTGGGAACTCACCTACAGCGCCTTCGTCGTGACGCCGCCGGGCGTTCGAACGGTCGAGACGCTGGTCGGGTTCGGACTGCCGGCGTCGCTGGTCTACCTCGCGATGTTACTGGTGGGCTTCGTCGGCTTCTGCTGGGTGTACTGGATCGCCGCCGGGCGCACTCGCTCGCGCGCGGAGACGTACATCTCCCAGCGCTATCTGGCGATCCGATTCGCGCCGCCGCTGTTCGCGATCGCCGCGGGCTATCACTTCGCCCACTACGTCGGCTTCTCGATCTCGCTGTGGCCGTCGCTGATCGACACGCTGCTCGAGCCGCTGTCAGCGCCGCCGAACCCGACGGTACTCGGATTGACCTCTTGGTTCGGGTACGTCGAAATAGCCGGGATCCTCCTCGGACACATCCTCGCCGTCTGGGTCGCTCACACCGTCTCGTTCGAGCTGTTTCCGGGCAAGTTACAGGCGATCCGGAGCCAGTATCCGTTCGTCGCAGTGATGATCGCGTTTACGATGGTGAGCCTATGGTTGCTCTCGCTGCCGGAACTCGGCGCGCCGTACGTTCCGGGATGAGGATGCGGTCGATCGACGGGACAGCACTCACACACCGGTTCCCATGAACACGAACACGGACATGAACACTAACACCAACACCCTGCCCGCACGCACCGAAGCGTACGCCGAACAGGTCACCGACGTCGAGTACGACGTTCCGGTGGATGAGACACCCACGACCCGCTGTCCGTACTGCGACCGGCCGTTCCGGACCGAACGGCTCGCGACCTTCCACGTCGGCGTTCGTCACCCCGACGAGTGTACCGAGGCCGAACGGGAGCGGTTCGACGAGGAGCGCGACGACGAGGAGTTCGATCTGTTCACGTTCCACCTCAAGGCGGCCGTCTCGGTCTTTTTGGTCTACTTCATGTTCACGTTCATCTACGGACTCGTCTGGGCGGGTTGAAACGATCGAACGACGACCACGAACGGAGACCACCACGCGCTCCAGAATATCTTTGGTGCGTGACCGTTCACGTCCGGGTACATGTCTCGCCCGGCCTCGTCTCGAGTCTCCATCCCGGTCTGTCACCTCCGTGCGATCCTTCTCGTCCTCTGTTGTCTCGCGCTCGCGTTATCCGCGGGACCCGCGGGTGCGATCGCTCACCCGGGACTCGAAGACGCGGCCGACGACGACCGAGTCCGTACCCAGTTCTCGACCGAGACCGAGACTGAGACTGGGGCCGAACTCGAGACTGAGGTCGAGTTCGACGCACCCTCGAACGGCACTATCGAACTCGTGGTCCGACTCGAGGAAGCCGACGTTCCCCCGTCAGTGACCGACTCCGAGGCGAACGTCCAAGCCGGAGCAGAGGACGAGGCCGAACCCGAACCCGAAGTCGAAGCGATCCTCGAGGAGCAAGCCGAGGACACCCAGGCCGAACTCGTCGACTACGCTGAAACGACCCCCGGCGTGACCGTCCAACATCGGTTCTGGCTAACCAACGCCGTCCTCGTCGAAATCGACGTCGATCGAGTCGACCCTGCGTCGCTCGAGCGCTTCGACGACGTGGTCGACGTTCATCGAAACTTCGAGTTGCAGGTACCCGAGCCGCCGGACGCATCCGTCGCCGACGGCGAACCGACTCACGATTACGAACCGCCGTCCGACGCTCACTACCGGACCGCGCCGGCCCCGGCACGGCTCAACGCCCCCGACGTCTGGCGGGCGTACGGCACCCGCGGGTCGGGCGTTCGGGTCGCCGTCCTCGACACGGGAATCGACGTCTCCCACCCCGACCTCGAGCTCGCTACGGACGATCCGTCCGACCCGACGTATCCCGGCGGCTGGGCGTCGTTCGCCCCCGACGGGACGCGAGAGCTCGAGTCGACGCCACACGACAGCGGGAGACACGGAACGGCAGTCGGCAGCCTCCTCGCCGGCGGTAACGCGACCGGACGCTACCTCGGCGTCGCACCCGACGTCGATCTCATGGCCGGACAGGTCCTCTCGGAAGAGGGCGGGACGTTCGCCCAGCTTATCGCGGGGATGGAGTGGGCGCTCGAGAACGACGCGGACATCGTCAGCATGAGTCTCGGATCGGCCGGCACCGACGATCGGTTGATCGAGCCGGTGCGTCACGCCCGCCAGCACGGCGTCGTGGTCGTCGCCGCGGTCGGCAACGACGGGGAGAACGTCGCCGCTTCGCCGGCGAACGTCTACGACGCGCTCGCCGTCGGCGCGACGGATGCAGAGTGGCAGGTGCCGCCGTTTTCGGGCGGCTCAGTCATCGAGACGGACGCGGCGTGGACTGACCCGCCCGAGGAGTGGCCCGCCTCGTACGTCGTCCCGGACGTCGTCGCACCCGGCGTCGCCGTCGAGAGTGCGGTTCCGGGCGGAGAGTACCGAAATCTCTCCGGGACGTCGATGGCGACGCCGTACGTCTCCGGCGTCCTCGCGCTCGTCCAGGCGACGAGTGTCGACCACTCGCCGCCGACCCTCGAAGGGGCGCTGCTCGAGACGACGTGGTATCCCGACGGCGTCGACCCGGGACCGGGAACGCGGTACGGACAGGGTATCGTCGACGCGAAAGCCGCGGTCGACGCGACCGCGAGCGCCCGCCTCGTGGGGCGGGTGACCGGCGAGTCCGGAGCACCGATCGCGGGCGCAGCGGTCGACGTCGAAGGGGACGGGCCGTCCGCGACCAGCGTCACGTCGATCACGACTGACGCGGACGGGTCGTACGCGCTCACGGTCACGCCCGGGACGACGACCGTCTCGGTCGAGGCCCCCGACTACCACGCGAACGAGACGGCGCTTTCGGCGGTCGCCGGCTCGAGGGTAACTCATAATGTGAGTCTTCAGCGTGTAAGTCCTCAGCGAGCCGACGACGAGATCGAGGCCGCGGCCCACGAATCTCCCGCTGACGAATCGTCCCCAGGACTCGGTGCGAGCGGTGCGGTCGGCGCACTCGGCGTCGTCCTCGCGGTGCTGTTCGTTCGCCGTCTCGAGCGTCGGTGACGCCGGTTCGGTTCTGGGTTGGTTCTCGAGTCCTGCGGTCGGCACACCACTCAACCGCTGGGTCGACTCCACTCTCGTTCGATGGTCGAAGACACCTCGAGTCCGCCGCACGCTTTTTCGAACTTTTTCGAGCGTCGCTGGTCGTCTCGGACCCGTTCCAGGTGAGAGACACCTCACGATCACTCGAGGACGAATACGAATCGCGGTGCCTCGACCGATACAGAGGGAGTCGAACTGCGAACTCGTCACCGCGTCACCGGGAGACGGCTCGTGGCGACGGTCGACTCGAGCAAAACGGAGCGGTGTGACTCGAGAAGCAAGATGGCTGGAAGCGAACGTTGGACACACCGACGCGAAACGAATGAAAGAAAAACCGAAGCCGCACGCGACACCGCGTGCGACTACATCAGGTAGAACAGTGGGAAGAGGAACACCCAGACGATGTCGACGAAGTGCCAGTAGAGTCCGAAGAACTCCACCGGTCGGGAGTCTTCCAGATAGGCGTCGACCGTGATGACCCGGTAGATCATGAACACGGCAATGAACAGTCCCAGCAGGACGTGCAGGCCGTGGAGCCCGGTCGTCACGAAGTACATCGAGTAGTGGATGTCGGTGAACCAGAAGATGTGATGGGCGAACTCCTGACCCCACTCCCAGGCCTTGATGGACATGAACGTCAGCCCGAGCAAGACCGTGATCGAGAGCGTCGCCAGCAGCCCCTTCTTGTTCTTGCGCTGGGCCATCACCAGTGCGAGGATGACGGTGAAACTCGAGGTGAGCAGGACGTACGTGTTGACCAGTCCGGGAATCGCACTCGGCGGGACGGTCGGCCACGAACTCCAGCCCTCGTAGATGCGCATGAAGAGGTACGCACCGATGAACGCGCCGAAGACGATGACGTCGGACGCCAGGAAGAACCAGACGCCGAGTTTCGTGTTACCGACGTTCTCGAACGGCCAGCGTTCGGCGATCGCCATCTCGGGGGCGGTGAACTGCTCGCGGCCGAACTGGAACAGCGTGTACCCCATAATCGCGACACCGGTGAGGGTGATCGCGATGTAGGGATAGCTGACCGCGCCGCTGAGTCCCGCTGCCTCGGCGTATTCGGGGTCGAGCGACTCGATCAGTGCTGCGACCGACGACGTCAGTCCACTGATTCCGAGGAAGAACACGAATACGCCGAATCCGATACCCATCGGCCAGATACTGGCGTGATCCGCGTGTTCTTCGTCGTGTTCGTGGGTGTCCAGTTCGTGACCGTGGCCGGTCTGGACGATGTCGGTCGCCGTGGCGGTCCCGCCGTCGGTCGCCGCCGCCGATTCCGCCGTGTCGTCGACGAACTCGAGGTGACCGCTCCGATAGGAGGGACGGCCGGGCCAGTTCTCGAGCGGTGGCGGCGAGGGGATCGCCCACTCGGCCGTTCGGGCGTACTCCCAGGGGTTGTCCGGGGCGTCCGGGCCGCTGACCAGACTCTTCCCGAGCGTGTAGAACATGATCAGGAACGAGCCACCGAGGATGAACGCGCCGACGGTCGCCATCTGGTGGTAGATCTGCATTCCCTCGCCGTAGTGGAAGACACGCCGCGGCGTCTCCCAGGCGAGGAACATCGGGAAGTAAAGCAGGTTGAACCCGATGAAGTAGACCGCGAAGTGGACCTTCCCGAGCGTCTCGTTGTACATCTTCCCGGAAATCTTCGGCCACCAGTAGTAGAGGCCGGCGATCAGCGCCGTCACACCCGAGACCATCACGTAGTGGAAGTGGGCGACGACCCAGTAGGTCCCACGGAACTCGTAGTCGAGGACGACGGCTCCGAGGAAGACCCCGGTGATGCCGCCGAGGATGAACAACACGAGCGCACCCAGCGAGAACAGGAACGGCGTGGTAAACCGAACCCGTCCTTTGACCATCGTGTAGATCAGCGCGAAGACCATCAGGTCGAACGGCAACGAGATCCCGATCGTCGTCGCCATGAAGAGGGTCTTGATCTCGAGGTTGATGGTCGTCAAGAACATGTGGTGCATCCAGACGAGGAACGACTGGACGGCGACGAGGACCATCGCGATGATGACCCACTTGCGTCCGACCAGTCGTCGGCCGGTGAACGTCTGGAACGTCTCGAACATGATCCCTAACGCGGGGAAGAAGACGATGTACACCTCCGGATGGCCGAAGAACCAGAATATGTGCGCCCACAACAGGCTCGACCCCTGATGGGTCGCGAAGTACTGCGTCAACAGGATGCGGTCGGTCGCCAGCAACAGCAGTGCAGCGAGCAGCGCTGCGAAGGCGAACAGCATCATCCAGATGGTCAGGAGCCACGACCAGGTGAAAAGCGGCATGTTCCACAGTCCCATGCCTTCCGCACGCGAGCGGTGGATGGTCGTAAGGAAGTTCACCGTCCCGAGGGTGATCGAGAAGACGAACAGGGTCAACGCGAGGATCGTCGCGGTACCACCGGTCGATGCGTCTAGGGCGGGCGTGTACATCGGGACGTTCAACGGGGCGTACATCGTCCAGCCGCCTTCGAACGAACCGCCTTGGAAGAACGAGACTCCGACGAGGAGCCCCGAGAAGAGGTAGAACCAGTAGCTCAAGGCGTTCAATCGCGGGAACGCGAGGTCTTTGGCGCCGATCTGCAGTGGAACGAGGTAGTTCGCGAATCCGGACGCGATCGGCGACAGGAACCAGAACACCATCACGAGCCCGTGCATCGAGACGGCCTGATTGAACCCGCTGCCCGAAAGAATCGACTGCCCGGGAGTCCACAACTGGACGCGAAAGAGGAGCGCGAGGACCCCTCCGAACAGGAGGAAGAACAGCGCCGTTGCGATGTAGAGGATTCCGACGTCCTTGTGATTGGTCGTCACGAGCCAGCGCTTGACCGAGGTCATCGGTGGGAAGTTATCAGACATTAAGCGTCACCCCCCGCACCTTCGTCGCGTTTTCGCCGTTTCCATCATCCGTCTCGTTGTCTCCACTCGAGTTGTCTTCCATCGCGGCTTCTTGCTCTGCCATCCACTCCTCGAAGGCTTCCTCTTCCATCACCGTGACGTTGCTCGTCATGCCGGAGTGACCGGGACCGCAGAGTTCGAAGCACTCGATGCCGTCTTCGTTGACGACCCGCTCACCGTCGCTCTCATCGAGTGGCTCGGTGGCGAACCACGTCACGTCAGTCTCGCCCGGAATCGCGTCGGCTTTCACCCGTTGGTCGGGGATGCCGAACGCGTGCCAGACGTCAATTGAAGTGACGTTCACCCAGATTGCTGTGTCTTCGGGGACGACTAATCCCTCTCCGTTCGAGGACGTCTCGACGCCGTTCTCGTACTCGAAGCTCCAGGAGAACGCCTGTCCTTCCACGTCCACCTCGAGTGCGTCCTCTCCGGGCTCTTCGGGTCCCGTCTCGACGTAGATCAGCCACGTGTACGTCCAGAGGACGAGTCCGAGGACGATGATCGCACTCATCCCGAACGATACGAACAGCTTTTTGCCGCCCTTTCCACCTGTCGGTAACTCCCCGAGCGTTGGCAGCTCGTCGTCGTCCGTCGGTGCATCGCTGTCACGATACTTGTACGCGTTGTACAACGTATACGAGACGACGATGATCCCGACGAGCGTTCCGAGTCCGAGGAAGATAGTGAAGATCTGCTCGAACACCTCGGCACGCGTTTGCAACGGTATCGGGGTCGGAAATGCGCTGAAGATTGTATTCACCTCGTTTGTAAGCCGCTTTTATATCGGACGATGCTTGCTGGGGACACTTATCTATTTGGAAACGCCCCGACGGCATCTCCCTTCTCGGTCGCCGTGAGCCGGTTTTTCCGATAGCCGGTCGCAGTCGACCGACGGTTTTCGTCCCCGCGTCCGATCCTCTAGATGGACCTTCGGCCGACCCACCTTTTGCTTATCGTTCTGCCGCCGGCAACGTGATACGACAGTTATACGTCGCCGGTTCCCGCGTCGAACCGATTTTGGTCCACGGATTCCAAGTCAGTCTTTCGACCGACGACGCGAGCGCACCGGTCTCAGAGGCGTTCGAGGTACGGGATTCGAGGACCGTGGCTCTCGGTCCGTCGAAATTCGACGCGACACGGGACCGATCACGCGCCAGCCAGGTGGTATGATCCCCGATCACTGCTAGTCGATCAGACAGAGCGAACGGTTCATATGATTGACTGACGTACCTCCGGTATGCCCGAAGAAGTCCTGTTCGAGTTCGAACGATCGATGGAGCGCACCGAAATCGCCTCGTACCTCAGAACCGTCGCCGATCGACTCGAGTCCGACGAGGACCTCGTTCTCGAGGCGGCCGACCAGAACGTCACGCTGTCGCCACCCGGTCGGCCGACGTTCGAAATCAAAGCCGAACGCGAGACGTCCTCGAGTTCGAGTGACGACCCCGCCGAACTCAGCATCGAGTTCGAACTCGAGTGGACGGAGGGAGCGGGTGAAGACGGTACGAGCGCCGACGGGAGTCTGACGATCGAGTGACGGCGACACCCGCTTCTCGCGCGGTCTCGAGTTCGAATTCGTTTCAGGACCTGTCTCCGCCCGCCAGCTAGACGGCGACGACCCACACGCGAAACTCCTCGTCGAGACCGTACACTCGCTGGAAGACGGCGTCGAGAAACTGCGAAATTCGATTCGCGTCCGCCCGCGCGCTCACCCGCACGTTGATCCCCTCGGCTTCTTCGGGTCTGGTGAGTTCGTCGATCGTAAACGCCGGATACTCACGAAGTAGTGATTTGAGTGCCTCGAGTTCCTCGTCGGTACAGTCGAGGTTGACGGTGTCGTCGCCGAACTGGAGCCACGGAACGCCGAGTTCGGAGTCTGGAGCGGGTTCGCTCGCTTCGCCGTTCTCGCCTTCACCCTCGTGGTCACGTTCGAGCGCAGTCGGATCGATCTCGAGCGTGAGAAACGGACTGGCCCGCTCGCGGTGGGCGGTGATCGCGTCGACGAACAGTGCTCGACGGTCGGTAGGATCGGCCGCGTCGAACCGAGTCTGTCCCATACGTCGTCCGTCGACCGCCTTTCTTTAAGCCTTTATGTGACGCCGGCGAACGAGCGGGTATGGCAGACTCACAGCCACGGATTCTCATCCTCGGAGCGCCGGGAGCTGGCAAAGGAACACAGAGCGCGCGCATGGCCGATCACTTCGATATCGAGCACGTGACCACGGGTGACGCACTGCGAGCGAACAAGGACATGGACATCAGCGATATGGACACCGAGTACGACACCCCTCGCGAGTACATGGATCAGGGCGAACTCGTCCCCGACGCGGTCGTCAACGCCATCGTCGAGGAGGCGCTGAGCCAGGCCGACGGCTTCGTCCTCGACGGCTATCCGCGGAATCTCGAACAGGCCGAAGAACTCGAGGGCATGACCGACCTCGACGTCGTCCTCCAGCTCGAGGTCGGCGAAGACGAACTCGTACACCGACTGACCGGTCGGCGGATGGACCCCGAGACCGGCGACATCTATCACCTCGAGTACAACCCGCCGGCGGACGAGGAGGTCGAGGAACGGCTGGTTCAACGCGACGACGACACCGAGGAGACGGTCAAAGAGCGGCTTCGGGTTTACCGGGAGAGTACCGAGCCCGTTATCGAACATTACGAGGAAGAGGGTGTGCTCGAGACAGTCGACGGCGAGCAGTCGCCCGACGAGGTGTGGGAGGACGTGAAGGCGACGATCGAAGACGCAGTATAACTCCACTTTTCGGCATTGAGGTTCGGAGATCCGAGATTGCGTTTCTCGAGTATACGTTTCCAATTCATTTACGCGGCAATCTCTCTCGAGAAGGTACGCTCAGTCTCCAAAATCAGACGATACCGAAATAATTAGCGTGGAAAACGGAACAGAAGCGTCAGTACAGCAGAAGCGTCAGTACGGCTGTCGTCACACGATCAGTTCGTTCCAACGTCCACCTCGTGGTGTGCGATGTTGAGATACGAGAGTCGGCCAGTTTCGTTTCCGCTACCGAACTGTTCGGAGTCGATCAGCGCCTCATCGAAGTGAATACTATTTTTATTCGACGTGCCGCCGACGTTTCCGACAATTGCGCCGAATATCTCGACCTGGTTAGAGATATGGACATCGACACCGTCTCTGGTTTCGGAACCGGGTCCGTAGACGATACCGACGAACGACGCCCTATTACTGAACTTGGCCGAACTATCGGGGTTCATATTTAACCAAAACAACGGCGACCGGTCACCGGCTTCGGTTATCGCTGCTTGCTTACTCATATCCAGATCGCCGTTCAGAAACACCTCGACACCGTTGTCACCCTGTATTTCGATTTCCGCTTTATTGGTGAGCGCGATATCTTCGTCGACATAGAGGTCGATCGGACCATCACTCGTGTCAAACACGAGCGTATCATCGCTATCGAACGTCACGTGGTCGAGGTAGTACGACCCGCTCTCGAGCGTACAGGTCAATTCACAGCCGACGAGCTCGTCGTTGACGACCGTCAACGTCTCATCGTTATCGTTTGAATCTGCCAATCGTGATTTTGTATCTATGATTTCGTCGGTGACTGGGTCGGGGTAATTGATACCGGGATCAACCGAACTACTCGGTGAACGGTACGTCGTCTGTGGCTTCGGAGAGACATTTTCTGAAATGGAGTCTTCGTTGACTCGTCCAGGATCAACGCTACCGCCCGCGATTACGTCTCCGTCTACGTCTGCGCTCGAATCGATACTGACGTCATCTCTTGCGTATACGTCGTCAGTAACTTTAGCATTGTAGAAAAGCTCCACCGCTTCATTTGATCTCACAGTACCAACGAGGGTCGATCCAGAGGATTCGAGTGCGACCGATCCACCTGCATAGATATCGTTCCGGTGCTCTGCCTGATGATTGAGCGTTACGTCACCGCTCGCATGAATCTCGCCGTCTACCGTCGCCTTCTTCGCAAGAGATACGTTACCGTCAACGATGAGATCTCCCTGTATCTCTGTGTTCTTTCCAACAGTCGCGTCACCGTTGACGTGAACAGTCCCTTCGACTGTCGCCCCCTGAATTTGTGTCAAATCACCGTCAACGATTAAATCGCCTCTGAACGTTCCACCAAACGCACTCAAATCACCACCAGACGAATAGAGTCCTCCAAACTCAGGGTTATTACTGATATCGCTCTCACCAGCAACAATCGTCTTTCCGGATACCAGAATATTATTACTGATGTCCGCGTCCCCACCCGCTCGAACGTCTCCACCTATTTCTACAGAGTTCGATGGCTTGAAATCACCCTCGACTATAACAGGTGCATTTTCGCCGCCGGACGTATACGGGCCATCAGTCGAATCGTAGCTGTCGATTTTTCCATTGTTACTGAGCGCTAATGTCGGCGCATCGGAAACGATCGGTCCTTCGATCTCTCCAGATTCGATGGGTCCGGATAGCGTAATCTGTACGGTACCATCACTGGGATACTTCACGTTACTACTGCTGCTATCCTCGAAGAACTGTCCCCATGCTTCGGAATACTTACTCTGAATAGTGATAACGACATCGCTGTTCGTGAGTAACTCATCTTGCCCGAGGTCCCCACAGGCGCTGCTAGATGGATACTTCTTCGTTGTCCCCAGATGGTTGATATTGGCTCGATCCGTAATTCGTTCATCACCGGTGATCGTGACTATCGGAAGCGTAAGCGTCGGTTCTCTCTCGTCAATTCCTGGCCGGTAATGAATACTGGGTGACGAGACCATCGTACTTGTCGACCCGTCGTGTCTCCAGACACCGCCGCCCTGTAACGCGATCTCGTTTCCGTTCTGCGTATACTGAACCGAACCCAACTGTTGATCGTCGACAATCATACACGAACTATCTCCCGTAATTTCGACTGTCATATTGCCCGCCGATGGGTCAACGCGGACGTTCTGACCGTCAAGTGAAAAGTCAGTCCCTCGAGAAACGTCGTGTGACGACGATGCCGTCTCAAGTTCCTTACTCATCTGAACGAACGACTGTTCAACTCGGTCAGTCTCGGCCTGTTGTTCGACGTCATCGGTCGACTGACCCGCAACGAGCAAGATTCCAATGCTGGCGATCACGACGACCCCAATAAGTAAAACTAGTCCCAATACAGCCATCTGCCCCCGATGGTACTGGATCGGACCTATTGTTCGCACCCTACGTTTCGCTTCCATCTTATCGGTACATTAGAACCTCATCTATAATATACTGTATGGTACAGATAGATATCGTTAGAAAGTATAGATCTATATGCGTTAAACTTAATCTATTAAAACCGCTGTTTGGACTAACTGTCCAGTGTTATACAACTCGAGTAAAGAGTCAGATCGAATCGACGAGTTAGCTGTTCTCGACGTCGACCTCGTGGTGGAAGATATTGAGATAGGTGAGCTGTGGTGGGAGTGTGTATCCCTCGGGGTGAATGTCGATCGGTGCATCCTCGAGCTGGTCGTCGTACTGGAACGTGTTCCCCGCACCTCCTTGGAAGTGAATCGTCGAGACGACGATTGCGCCGTGGAAATCGGGATTCGAGTGGAAACAGGCCTGCTGATCACTACATTGACCCTGTTGGATGACTTCGTTGGGCCCACTGAAGTCGTCGCTCGGCGCGTAGAGCGTTCCTTCGAAGGTTCCGCCGTGGAACCCGATCGACATATCGGAGGTTCCGTACACCTGGACCTGCTGGGCATTCGCATCGTTTCCGTTCGGTTCAGGATACAGTCCACCCCCGTGAACGTCCAGGTTACCGGTCGAGTAGATCTTCAACGTGTGGTTCTCGTCACCGGGTTGCTCCCAGTTGATCACCTCGAGACTTCCAGTCACGTTGATGTCTCCGTCGACGATGAGCGACGCGTTTCCGTCGGCCAAATCGAACGTGATATCGTCGTCGAGGTTGACGCCACTGGCGAAGTACGTTCCGTTCTCGAAGGGACCTTGTGTTCCACTCCCGTCGAGTATCCAGGGGCCATTGTCCGGTGTGTCCGACCACTGACGGTTTTCCGTGGTGTTCATGTCCGCGATCATCTCGGCGACGACCCCGTCAAGTTCGGGCATCGACCCGTGTTGAACCGTGACGTCGGTATCGTCGACGTCAGCGTTTCCTTGGTACCCCGGCGGTTCCGACACGGTAATTCCCGAGTCGAACGCGTCTTCAATTTCGAGGTAGCCGAGTCGAACCGTCACCGTTCGCTCGTCGTGATCGACGTCCTCTATAACCGGCGCACCAGCCTGCCGTGCAAAGTACCCTTCCCAGCCGCGATAGTACTCGCTTTTGACTGTGATCGTGACGCTACTATTCTCGATCACGCTGGCGTTTCGGAAGGTTCGAGTCCTGTTGTGTGTCACGGAGACGTCACCCGACCCGAGCGTCTGTTCACCACCGACCGTCACGACCGGGAACGAGAACGTTTCGGTCCGAGGATCGTAGTGGATGGGGGGTGAGGAAACCATCTGGGTCCGGTTACCGGTTTCACGCCAGACACCACCGGCCTGATAGGCGATCCGAGTGCCGTCGTCGCCCTCGTATTCGATCGTGCCGATCGTTTCGTTGACGAGCTCGCTACCGTTCGCCTCTACACGGATCCAGCCGGTGTCTTTCTTGGCAACCGCACCCTGTTGTCCCGCAGCGAGGTCCATCGTCTGTGAGATGTCGTCGTTCGTCGACGACGACGCCATGACCGTACTCAGTTCGACGAACGCTCCTTCGACTCGTTCCCGTTCGCTCTGATCCCGAATCTGATCCGTCGTCTCGCCGGCGACGAGCAGAATTCCGAGACTGCTGATCGCGACCACACCGATCAGGAGGACGATTCCGAGAACAGCGGTCTGTCCGCGGTTCTGTGTTCGTTCTCGGTTCCGACCCCGACTCCGATCTCGGTCCCGGTCCCAGTCCCGATCCTGATTCGGACTCCGACCAAGAGCTCGGTTTCGAAAACGATAACCCACTATCGATCACCCATCCAGTGGCTCCCCGCGTTCATAGTACGAAACGTTCGATCACCCATATCAAGACGACCGTCCGTCGTGATCGTTCGCTATCGTTTATCTCCGACTCCCGCTCCCTCCGGATAACGGGTCAGTTCTCGTACCCATACTGTCTCCTGTGACTGATTTTCACCGGTACCGATAGTAATGACTGACTCTCTGATGACGAATCCGATCGTTCACGTCCGTTTATCTCCCGCCTCCATCGGCGAAAGTAGCTGTTCGACTCCAAGACGGGCCCCACTCGTCTCCCGCAGTCCAGCTGGCCGGTTCGACGTCCCCCACGTTGGGACGACCCGCTGCGACGCCCGAAGATAAACACTTGTATACCGGACGTGACCTAGCCTCGAGATAGATGACGCGCACAGCGGAGAAGATCGACGCCCTCGTTCGCGAGGACTCCTCGATGCTCGAGGCGCTCGAGTCCATTCGGGCGGCCGCCGACGAGAACGGCGGCGAAGTCGAGTGGGCCGACGTTCGTGACGACCTCTCGAGCGGCCAGTGGGGTCGGATCATCGAAAAAGGGGTGCTGATCGACGGCGAAGAGGGCTTCCGGATCGAAGACCGTGCAGCGTTCGACGACGCCCTCGACGGCGACGCCGACGAGACGCCCGAGGTCGAGATCGACGAGGAGGCGTCGAAGTGGTCCCAGTGGGACAAGATGGCCGGGATGGCCGCCCTCCTCCTGATGGTCGGCTACTGGTTCGACTCGGTCAGACGTGTCGTCGGTGGCACGATCGATATCGCACTGTCACCGCTCGACGCGGCGCTCCCGTTCTACGCGGTGATCCTCTCGGTCGCGATGCTCACCGGTCTCTACTCGACGCTCCTGCAGGCGAACCTGATGAACATGGATCGGATCTCCAAGTACCAAGAACGGATGAAGGGGATGCAGGACAAGCGAAAGGACGTCCAGGAGCGAAAGAAGGCGGCGAAAGAACGCGGGGCCGACGAGGCCGAACTCGAACGACTGGACAACGAGATGCAACGCGTCCAGGAGGAACAGATGGAGGCGATGGCCGACAATCTGGGAATGTTCAAAGAGCAGTTCCGACCGATGGTATGGATCATGCTCTTTACCATCCCGCTGTTCCTCTGGATGTACTGGATGATTCGGGACGGAAACATCTCCGATGCCGAAAACCAGGTCGTCATGCCGATCGCCGGCGTCGTCCAGTGGAACTCCGGGATCATCGGACCGATGCAGGCGTGGATCGTCTGGTACTTCCTGTGTTCGATGGGCTTCACCCAGCTGCTCCGGAAGTCGATCAACATCGACATGACGCCGACGGGCTGATCGGATCAGTCGATTCGGGAATCCGAGGCGCAACCCGAGTCTGAATCCGAATTCGCCTTCGAGCCGGACGCCAATTTTGGTCCAGTCTCGGTTCGACCGTTTCAAAACCCATTTTACCACCCGCCTCGACTCTCGAATATGCTCCTTACTGTCTCCGGCCCGCCTGGCAGCGGGAAGAGCACCACCGCAGCGTTGCTCGCCGACACCTTCGAGCTCGAGCACGTCAGCGGTGGCGACATCTTTCGCCAGCTGGCCGACGAACGCGACTATACACCTCTCGAGTTCAACAAACTCGCCGAGGAGAACGAAGAGATCGACCGCGACCTCGACCGTCGGCTGCGCGAGATCGCTCGCGAACGCGACGATCTCGTCCTCGAGTCCCGTCTGGCGGGGTGGCTCGCGGGCGAGCACGCGGACTTTCGATTCTGGCTCGACGCGCCGGCCGGCGTTCGCGGCGAGCGGATCGCCGACCGCGAGGACAAAGACGCCGATCGGGCGACCGAGGAAACTCGTGCCCGCGAGGCCAGCGAGGCCCAGCGGTACCAGGAGTACTACGGGATCGACATCGAGGATCTGAAGATCTACGACCTGTCCGTAAACACGGCCCGATGGGAACCCGACGCCGTCCTCGACATGCTCGTGACCGCCGTCGAGGAGTACGACGCGGCCGGTGACGAGGGCAAGTATCCGGTCGACGGCATCGAGTACGACTTCTGATGACGCTTCGCGGCCCACCGGCGGATCGGACACCCGCCCAACGCCTCTCGTTCGGCGTCGTCAACCTCGACAAACCGCCCGGCCCCTCCTCGCATCAGGTCAGCGGCTGGATCCGCGACGCCGTCGCCGACGCACTCGAGACGGCGGGTGCAGAGGTATCGATCGACAGAGCCGCCCACGCCGGGACGCTCGATCCAAAAGTCACCGGCTGTCTACCGGTCATGCTCGGCGACGCGACCCGACTCGCGCCGGTCTTTCTCGAGGGAAGAAAGGAGTACGTCGCCGTCCTCGAGTGTCACGGGCCCGTCCCGAGCGACGTCGAATCGGTCGTCGCGGAGTTCGAGGGGCCGATCTACCAGAAGCCGCCCCGAAAGAGCGCGGTCTCGCGTCGCCTTCGCGTACGCGAAATCTACGAACTCGACGTCCTCGAGACGACCGACCGGCAGGTACTGCTCCGCATGCGCTGTGAGAGTGGCACCTACGTCCGGAAACTCTGTCACGACCTGGGACTCGCGCTCGGAACGGGTGCCCACATGGGTCACCTCCGGCGAACCGCGACGGACCCGTTCGACGACCGCACGCTCCGGACCGCCCACGACCTCCTCGACGCGCTGGCGTTCTGGGCCGACGAGGACGATCCGGACCTCCTCTGCGAGGTCGTCGACCCGGCCGAACGCACGCTCGAGCACATTCCGTCGGTGACGATCGCCGAGAGCGCCGCTCGCGAGGTCGCCCACGGCGCACAGGTGTACGCCCCCGGTGTCATCGCAGCCGACGACGTCGATCGCGGCACGCTGGTGGCCTGTTATACGCCCGACGGCGCGGCGGTCTGTCTCGGGCGGCTGGTCGGCGACCCCGACGCCGAGGAGGGTGTTGTCGTCGAACTCGAGCGTGTGCTGGTCTGAGATCCTGTTTCTGTGGCTGCGTCGTCGTTCCTCACCGCTCGCTGACCGGTATCGAAATCGGAATCGAACCGAAAGCGATCGAGTGCACACCGGAACCGTTGTCTCGAGTTTCACACGGCTTTTCACCGCTCACGCCCTGTGTGCACACATGACAGACGTACGGGTCGTCGGAGTCGGCATGACCGACTTTGGCGTCCACGAGCAACCGTTACCCGAGCTGTTCGCCGACGCAGCGTTCGAGGCGTTCGACGACGCGGGAGTCGAAGGCGCCGACGTCGACGCCTTCTACCTCGGGAACGCGATGGGTGGCCAGACCGAACGTGACACACATCTGGCGCCGACGCTGGCGACCCACATCGGGATCGCGGGCGTGCCCTGCCAGCGCTACGAAGACGCCTGCGCGACTTCCTCGAACGCGTTCAAACACGCCGTTCGAGCGGTCGAGGCGGGTGACCACGACGTCGTCCTCGTCGGCGGCGTCGAACGCTGTACGCCCGTAACCGGCCTCGACACGCCCGAGATGACGTCGGTCTTCGCGAGCGCGGCCCACCGACAGTACGAGCAGCCGACGGGCCTGACGTTCCCCGGCGTCTTCGGACTCCTGACGACCCGGCACATGCACGAGTACGGAACCACCGAGGAGGATCTCGCCGCCGTCGCGGTGAAGAACCACCGCCACGGCACCCTGAACCCGCGAGCACAGTTCGGCAAAGAGATCAGCGTCGACGACGTCCTCGAGGGTCCCGTCGTCGCCTCGCCGTTCCGACTGATGGACTGCTGTCCGTTCTCCGACGGTGCAGCGGCGGTAGTCGTCACCAGCGACGAACTCGCGGAAACGTTCGACGGTGAGCCGGTCGGCGTCTCGGGCATCGGACACGCGACGGACGTGATCCCGCTTGCGGACAAGGCCGACCTGACGGCGACTCGGTCCGCCCGCGACGCCGCGAGCGAAGCCTACGAGGCGGCGGGGATCGGCCCGGACGAACTGGACGTCGTCGAGGTCCACGACTGCTTCACCGGCGCGGAGGTGCTTGCCATCGAGGCGCTCGACCTCGTCGAAGACGGCGAGGGTGGCCGCGCCGCCGTCGAGGGAACCACCGCGCTCGAGGGTCGGATCCCGGTCAACCCGAGTGGCGGGCTCAAGGCGAAGGGGCATCCGATCGGTGCGACGGGCGTCGCCCAGCTGGTCGAACTGACCGAACAGCTTCGCGGTGACGCGGGACGGCGACAGGTCGAGGGGGCCGAGCGCGCACTCGCGCACAACCTCGGCGGCGACGCCGCGACGACCGTCGTCACGATTCTGGAGGGGATGGCATGAGCGCTACCTCCGACGACGACCGAGCGAACGAGGTGCTCACTCACGCCGAATGGGCCGCGGCGCTCGCGGACGGCGAACTTCTGGGCCAGCGGTGTTCAGACTGCGGTCACGAGACGGCCGCTCCGAAAGCCGCCTGCGCCCGCTGTGGTTCCCGGTCGCTCGAGACCGTCTCGCTTCCCACCGAGGGTGTCGTCTACAGCGAGACGACGGTCGCCGTCGCTCCGGCGGGATTCGAGGGCGGCTACCGCGTCGCCGTCATCGATCTCGGCGAGGCACGCGTTCTGGCGCGACTCGAGGGCGACGCGGGGATCGGCGATTCCGTCGAGTTCGTCGGCCCGCTCGAGGACGGCGAGGAGCCGGCGCCACTGTTCGCCTGATCGAGTTGCGTTCGGCGATCGAGTCGACGTTTCGACGGGGGATTCGAGCGGACCAACTCTCTCTCGCGAAGTGTACAACTCGGGTCGGGACAGCGACGAACCGGGTATCCGCGGACCCGAAACGACACCCTTAAACCGCACACACTCGTCGCATCGTATGCGGGACCGTGGGGTAGTGGTATCCTCTGCGGATGGGGTCCGTAGGACCCGAGTTCGACTCTCGGCGGTCCCATCAGATATTTTGCGGAAGGTCATTGTCGGCAGTCTCGACCATCCAAAAGACCAAAAGTCACCTCTTGATGGTATGAATAAAACCCGGACCGCTGCTCGTCTCGAGCGTGAAGAACCGTCTCGTCTCCTGACGACTCAAGTCCGGGCGACGAACACACTGATCGGATATTACGACTCGGAGTTCTTTGCCTCGGCGATCGAGTAGGCTTTCAACTGCATGAAATAACCGCTTAGGAGTGCGACGACGAAGAAGGCGACGATCGCCGTAATGGCAACCCACATCGGGTTCACTGGAAGCACACTAACGGGATCCATATATACCTCATCATTGTACATAATAGAATAAAAAAGGTCGGCTGGACATCTCATCACATTATAAACCGGGTGGAGAAGACTGGCTCTGCTTAGTTGGTGGAGGTGAGTGACCGTCGTCGGTGTACGTTCGGTCGCACAGTACTCAGGAGTGTACTGGCTTACGATGGCTACCGGATCGGCTCTCCTTCGAAGTCGGTGCGATCCGAATACGAAGAGACACAGTGTTCCTCGGCTACTCCTGAACGCTTCCGAGCTCTTCCATCTCGTAGTAGGAGACGGCGTGTTTGGCCAGTTCTCGTTTCGCGTGGTCGTCGACCAGATGGTCCTCGAGACACTGGCTAGCCCCCATCTCCTCGTTGCAGAGCGGACACACGGTCGGTGGTTTGGTCGCCATCCCGTACTGTACTCGACCCGACTGCAAAAGGCTGTGGCCGGCACTTATCCGCGGACGGCCTCGAGGCGGAGGGACGACGTTCCGATGGAGCGGATTCCGATACGTACTGACGCCGGCTCAAAGAGGGACTCGAACTGTAGTTAACGGAGTTTTATAAACCAGTACAACTAATACAGTAGTATGCCCACCGTGACTACCTGTCGAAAGTGCGGTTCGGAAAACATCGGCCTCGGAAAGCGATCACGCGACTTCGCCTGCGACGACTGCAACTGGACGGCCACGTACGAAGGACTCATGGAGATGTAGTCACGAGCGGGCCGTCCGTTCGATTCGACAGTGTAATTCACTCGAGACCGACGGAAAAACCTGCACCCGGCATTCGAAACCGGCGCGGGCTGCGGAACGTTCCATTTCCCCCGTGTCCGTTGTCCCACCCCGACGTGAGTCGGTCGGCAGCGCCGAGGCGACGACGGAATTTACCGCTGAACTTATCCACGGGAACGGTCGAATAGGCACATGACGGTCGTTCTCGCCGGAATCGGCGCCGATAGCACGAACGTCGGTGCGCTCGCACCGCTGTACGACGACGGGCGGTTCGAGTACGTTCCGATCCCGGAGAAGACTCGCGAGACTCGCGAGGCGGCCACGCTCGGGTCGTGGTCGCTTCGACATGGAGACGGCGTCGCGGCGGATCTAACGACGCGGATCCGGCCCCGACCGGGTGACGGCCAGTTGGGAGCGGTGACCGGGTCGGAACTCGAGTCCTGGCCCCTACACCGCGATCCGAACTTCGAGGCACTCACTTACGGGGAACACCGACCCGGCTACGTTCGACTGTTGCGGTCGCTCGAGCCCGGCGACGCCGTCGGTTTCTACGCGGGGTTGCGTCGACCGTCCGGCGATCGTGCCCACCGGTACCTGATCGGCTACTTTACGGTGACGGCGGTCGACGAACTCACGCCGGACATCGATGTCGAAGAGCGCGAGCGACTCCTCGAGGCGCACTCGACGAACGCACACGCGAAGCGAGCGCGCGAGGGCGAATTGTACCACGCCGAGAAGCCGGTGGTCCTCGTCGACGGCCGTGTGCCGGGTCGGTTGTTCGATCGGGATCCGATTCGGCTCAGCGACTACTACGTGAAAACGGGGAACCAGCGAGCGCAGTACTACCTGCGAGAGTCGATCGCGGAGGCGTTCTCGATCGTATCGGGCGGGACGAACATGATGTACAAGCCGGCCTACGAGTGTGCGCTTTCGGGGGAGGCCTTTCGAGATCTCGTCGAGAATGCCGACCGACGGATGATCGGGGTCGATACCGAACGAAACGATTGACTCGGCGGACACTCCGATCGTGCTGCGATCGTACGATCAGGAGAGAGACGACGGGCGGGAGCGACGATCTGAGGTCGATACGGCGATCGAACGCGTCCGGAGCGGAACCGTAAACGGTCGATACTGTTACCTTCTCGGAAAGAAATGGTATCGGTGATGCAGAGAAAGCTGGGTGTATCGTCGCCCTCACGACGGCCGACAAGCGGGTGACGAATCCATGTTCGATACCCGAACTCCTACGAAGACACACCTCTACTACATCGTCGGCTACGGGCTGCGCCTGTACGTCACGTGCCTGACCGTCGCCGGCGTCTACAGCCTCCTCTGGGTCCTCGAGCTCGCCGGCTATCTCAACGAGACCACGATCGCGGCCATCTGGCTGGCGATCGCCGCAATGGGGACCGTGTTCCTCGTGTTACTGATCCCGCTGTTCTACTCGAGTCGATCCGATCGGCGGTAGCTGGTCTCGCACCGACTCCCACACCGATCGCACAGCTACCGTGTCCGGGTGTGCAGCGACGATCGGTAGCTACGGCACGGAGGGTCGGCGGCTACGACTCGTCGTGACTCGCGTTCGCGTGAAGGTCGATCAGAGCGACGCGTCGTCGAGCGACGAGAGATGATTCCCGCGTGTCACTGTCTGTCGCAAGTATTGAACATTCTGTTCCTATTTTAAGTAGGCAGTGGGCATACGAGTCACTAACATACTAATTAATGCCACATCCCTCCATATGCGAATCGCTTTTACCGCCCGACCTCCGAGGTTCGTTCATGAGTCCTCCACACTCGCCGACCGACGGCCGAAAGATGGTCCTCTACTGTCAGGAGTGCGGTCACGACAGTCCGACCACCGGTGACTGGAACGAGTCCCCGAACGGTGACGAAGTCCAGTACAACTGCCCGGAATGCGGGCACCTCGTGACGCGTCGCCCGCGCGAGGAACCCCGACACGTGCCGCTCTGAGTCGGCGGTTTTTCCGGTCGTCAGTCACCGCTGTTCTGTCGATTCACTCTCGTTTCGCGTTCTGATCACCGTTCGCGGTTCGAACGGTTTTCCCGATCGTCACACCACCTGAGTCGGTGACTCGTTCGTGCGCGCTCGCGGTAGAGCGCGCGCACACCCGCGCCGTCGGTCGATTCTGGGCGAAAAGGTTATCCGAGTAACCGGCGTAGCGAGCGACGATGATCGAGACTCGAGTAGCGGGAGGTGAACCTCCGTGGAGCTGATTATCACCGAAAAGGACAACGCTGCACGGCGGATCGCCGACATTCTGAGCGGTGGTTCGATGGACGCGACGCGCGAGAACAGCGTGAACGTCTACGAGTGGGGCGGCAAGCGGTGCGTCGGACTGTCGGGACACGTCGTCGGCGTGGATTTCCCGCCGGAGTACTCCGACTGGCGCGACGTCGAACCCGCCGAATTGATCGACGCGGACATCGAGAAGGAGGCCACGAAGGAGAACATCGTCGCGACGCTTCGCATTCTGGCCCGTCAGGCCGAGACGGCGACTATCGCGACCGATTACGATCGGGAGGGCGAACTGATCGGGAAGGAGGCCTACGAGATCGTTCGCGAGGTCAACGAGGAGATTCCCATCCGTCGCGTTCGATTCTCCTCGATTACCGAAAACGAGGTTACGAACGCCTTCGCAGAACCCGAAGAGCTCGACTTCGATCTCGCGGCCGCCGGCGAGGCCCGCCAAATCATCGACCTCATCTGGGGGGCCGCACTGACGCGGTTTCTCTCGCTCTCCGCGGGCCAACTCGGCAACGACTTCATCTCCGTCGGGCGAGTCCAGTCACCGACGCTCAAACTACTCGTCGACCGCGAACGCGAGATCGAGGCGTTCGACCCCGAAGACTACTGGGAACTGTTCGTCGACCTCACCAAGGCCGACGACGACGCGGAGGCCTTCGACGCCCAGTACTTTTACCTCGACGAGGAGGACAACGAAGCCGAACGCGTCTGGAACGAAGCGGACGCCGAGGCGGCGTTCGAGGACCTCTCGAGTGCGTCCTCGGCCACGGTCGTCGACGTCAACCGACGGACGCGGACCGACACGCCGCCGGCACCGTTCAACACCACCCAGTTCATCCGCGCGGCCAGCGCGATCGGGTATTCGGCCAAGCGAGCGATGTCGATCGCCGAGGACCTCTATACGGCGGGGTACATCACCTACCCGCGAACGGACAACACCGTCTACCCGGACGACCTCGACCCCGAGGTGCTGCTCGACGACTTCGTCGGCCACCCCACGCTGGGTGAGGACGCCGAAGACCTGCTCGAGGCCGACGAGATCCGTCCGACAGAAGGCGACGAGGAGACGACCGACCACCCGCCGATCCACCCGACCGGCGAGATTCCGACCCGCGGCGACGTCTCCGACGACGAGTGGGAGGTTTTCGAACTCGTGGTCAGGCGCTTCTACGCCACCGTCGCCGAGGATGCGGTCTGGGAGCACCTGCGCGTCGTCGCCGAAGCGGCCGACCGCTCGCTGAAGGCGAACGGCAAGCGCCTCGTCGAGCCCGGTTACCACGCGGTGTACCCGTACTTCTCGACCACCGAGAACTACGTTCCGGACGTCGCCGAGGGCGAGGACCTCGCGCTGACGGACGTCGAACTCGAGGCGAAACAGACCCAGCCGCCCCGGCGCTACGGCCAGTCCCGGCTCATCGAGACCATGGAGAGTATGGGAATCGGGACGAAGTCGACACGACACGAGACCCTCGAGAAACTCTACGACCGCGGCTACGTCGAGAGCGACCCGCCGCGGCCAACCCGGCTGGCGATGGCCGTCGTCGAGGCCGCCGAGAACTACGCCGACCGCGTCGTCAGCGAGGAGATGACCGCCCAGCTCGAGGCAGACATGGACGCCATCGCGGGCGGCGAGGCGACCCTCGAGGACGTCACCGGTGAATCCCGCGAGATGCTCGAGGACATCTTCGCGGAGCTGGCCGACTCCCGCGAGGAGATCGGCGACCACATCCGGAAGTCGCTCAAAGACGACAAGCGGCTGGGGCCGTGTCCCGAGTGCGGCGAGGATCTGCTGGTCCGGCGCAGCCGGTACGGCTCGTACTTCGTCGGCTGCGACGGCTACCCCGACTGCGAGCACACGATTCCACTTCCCTCGACGGGCAAGCCGCTCATTCTCGAGGAGACCTGCGAGGACCACGGTTTGCACGAGGTGAAGATGCTCGCGGGTCGACAGACGTTCGTCCACGGCTGTCCGCTCTGTAAGGCCGAGGAGGCCGGCGAAGGGCCGGTGCTCGGCGAGTGTCCCGACTGCGGTGACGAACACGGCGGCGAACTCGCGGTCAAAACCCTTCAGAGCGGGTCTCGGCTCGTGGGCTGTACACGCTATCCCGACTGCGAGTACTCGCTTCCCCTGCCGCGACGCGGCGAGATCGAGGTAACCGACGAGCGGTGCGAGGAACACGACTTACCCGAACTGCTGATTCACAGCGGCGACGAGCCATGGGAACTGGGTTGTCCGATCTGTAACTACCAGGAGTTCCAGGCTCGCGAGAGCGAGAGCGGCTCGGACCTCGAGAGTTTGGACGGCGTCGGCGCGAAGACCGTCGAGAAACTCGCCGCGGCGGGCATCGAGAGCCTGGACGATCTCACCGACGCCGATCCCGACTCGGTCGCCGCCGACGTCGACGGCATCAGTGCAGATCGCGTTCGGAGCTGGCAGGCCAAGGCCTGAGCACGCGAGGCGATCCGCGGCCCCGTTTCGAATTCGTCTCGAATTCGTCTCGAGTTCGACCGCGTTCTCGAGCGACGGTTCGACCGGTCAGCGACGGTGACACGACGAGGGCGGACCGACGACTGCACTCGGGAGCGAAAGGAATCGGTCTTCGCCTTGGGGGAACACATTGGCCAATAAACGTAATGTTCTTTCCGCATGTTTATGTGGGTGGAGTGATTCTATACGGGATGGAAATGGAACGCTCTCGGTGTGCGTTCCCTTCGCTGGCAGCCGTCGATGATTTCGGCTCGACGATCGCTCTCGGTCGTCCGACGCTGAACACCGCCTCGCCTGTCCCACACCCAACCCACACCCAACTATGACCCCACCGAACCACGATTCACGATGGAGCCGTTCCGATACTCGACTCGATACTCGCCTGCCCGTTCCGCCGGATGGGCCGGCGGACGACGACGGCGACGGAAACGCGTCCGACCTCTCGCCCGACGCGCTGTTCGACGTCCTCGCCACCACCCGATCGCGGTACGTGCTGTACTATCTGGTCGATCACGGCGGGACGACGACGGTCGACACGGTTGCAACGGCCATCACGGCCTGGGAGTCCGAGACGACGGTCGATAGCGTTCCGAAGAACGCGGTCGAAGAGACCGTCATCAATCTGGTCCACGCAACGCTCCCGAAACTCGAGGAGTACGGCTTCGTCGAGTACGACGGCGCCGGAGGAGTCGTGACGCCGACGCCGCGCGCCGACGACCTCGCACCGTTTCTCGAGATTGCCCGTCAACTGGACAGCCCGGAAGCTGACGGCACAGTGCTCGAGGACTGAGTTCCGACGCGAAACGGAACTGAGAACGGGGGGACGATGGGATCCGGGTATTCGTAGTCGTCGTGCGTTTTTCCGTGGTATCGATGCTCGAGCGACGGCACCTGATGGCAGGTGGTGTCTTCCCCGTTTCCGATTCTCCGATTAATAATTCGAGGCGACCGCCGCCGCGGTCGACCTCCGGTCAGTGGGACTCGAGTTCTGGCTCCGGCTGAAGTTCGACGATGCGGACGTCCTCGAAGACCGCTTCACAGATTTTGTCGCGAGCGTGGCTACAGACTGCCAGTCCTGCCGCCACCGGGCCGGTCGCCCGAACCGGTTGCTGGTCGATCACCGTCCACCCGTCGTCGGTCGACACGTAGCCGGTCACGCGGGAGTCGAGAAAGTCCAACCGGTATCGCTGGGACGCTCCGGCGTACTCCCACGACGGTCGCGTCCTGATCCGATCCTCCGGGTTGGATCGCCACCCGAATTCGGTTCCGTGCTGTGGCAGCAGTCCGACGAAACCCAGTGGCGACCCCGCCGTCGGATCGTCCCGGATCATCACACCGGCCTTGCTGAACTCGTGGACGGTATCGAAGTCGTGGACCGTAGCGACCACGCGTACTGGCGGATCGACGGTGGCGTACGTGAAGTGGTGCTCGTCGATATCCTCCCAAACGTCGCGACCGCCCCCCGTCAGCGACCACACGTTGCGGTCGGTATCGAAGGTCGATTCGCCAGCCGACATCACGTCGCCGATGTCGGTCGACGCCGAGAGCTGGATCGGGTCCCCTTCGATTGCGTACTGCTGAACCGGTGTCTGGAGCAGGCAACCGTCGACGTTGAACCGCGTACCGCCCGAACGTTCGCTCTCACCCGCAGAGACGGTCCAGTCGTGAGCCTCCGCGATCTCTCGGACGATCGCCAGACCGACGCCGGTCCCGCCGCGAGTGTGACCGTATTCGAAGACCACGTCCGCGTCCTCGACGTCTAGTCCTTGGCCGTCATCGGCGACGTAGAATCCCTCGTCAGAGAGGCCGACGACGACCTCGACGTCCGGACCGACGTGCTCGAGTGCGTTCCAGAAGAGGTTACTCAAAAGCTGTCGAAGTTGGCCCTCTACGGCCTCGATCGTCGTTCCGGTTGGCACCTCGTTGCGAAGAGATGCTGTTCCCGTATCCAAGACGCCCCAGACGTCGTCGACGAGGGTTGGGAGGTCGACCCCATCCGCCGCGGCGTCCGTCTCCTCCGGTCGGACCATCGCCAGCAGATCCTCGACGAGTTCTTCCATGCGCTCGAGGGCGGTTTCGACGTCGTCGAGGGCTGCCTCGTGGTCGGCCGGGTCATCAGTTTCTCTCGCAAGCTGGAGGTACCCGTTCGCGATCATGATCGGATTCCGCAGGTCGTGAGAAACGAAACTGGCGAATCCCTCTAGTTGTCTGACTCGCTTCTGGAGTTCTCGCTCCCTCTCTTCGAAACCGGTAATGTCCACCGTAATCCCGACCAACCCGACGACCTCTCCGTCCTCGTTGCGCCACGGCATCTTCGTCTTCCGCTGCCAGTTCGACACCCCGCCGATCTCGTGATGTCTGTCGTTGTCCACCAGTGGCTCGCCGGTTTCGACGACCTGCAGGTCGTCCTCGTAGGACTCGACGGCTGGAACGCCGCGGATGTCTCCCCATATATCGACGTCGGTTCTACCGATCATCGGCTCGTCGACGGTTTCTTTGCTCCACTCGGAGATGTCGACGAACCGGGCCTCCTCGTCCTTGAAGTAGATCGACATCGGCATCGTCTCCATCAGTGCACGATACCGTTCGCTCTCCTGACGACGGGTACGACGATCAGCGTATTCATTGGCGGCGTCGCGAACGACGCTGGACAGCATCGTCTCGTGTCCGTCGACCGTGCGGGGAAGATAGTCGGTTGCACCGGCCCGAAGCGCCTCGCTGGCTGCCCTGGGAGCTGGCTCGAGCGGGAAGAGGACGATCGGGAGATCCGGATCGGATTCGCGTACGGCGGAGACGGCATCGATGGCGTCCTCGAGATCGCATGCGATCACGAGACAGTCGACGGAGCCATCGGTCTCGATCGCTGTCAGGGCCGTTTCGATTCCGACAACTCGATCGACCGATACGGAGTCCTCACTAGTGAGTCCCGCCGGTAGAACTTCGGGCTCCTCGGCGGCCCCTTCCACGTAGAGTACCCGAACGTCTCTGTGCTCCGGGTCGTACATAGACGTACGGATGCGCGCCCAGTACGTTAAACGTCACGGGCGTTGGAGTATGCAGGTAAGACGCCGTCAGGGCGATAGAAGTGGCTAATTAGTGGTAACTAACACACCGATTGAACTGGCCGAATCGGGTACCGTTTTAGACGATATGTCTATATATTGTAGTATCGGACTTTCAAATAACATGTTCAGTGTGATCGGCGCATTCATTCTTCACGAAAGATTCTTGGTAATGTATAGCAAAGGCTTTAGGTTCGGTAGGGCAAAATCTCGGGTACCGCTGGCCTACGAGGCCACATCCTACCTATGAGCGACAACGAACTCATCTGGCGAATCGCAGGCGGTTCCGGAGACGGGATCGACTCGACGAGTCAGACATTCGCGAAGGTGCTGATGCGCTCGGGGCTGGACGTCTTTACCCACCGACACTATCCGTCACGGATTCGCGGTGGTCACACGTACGTCGAGATCCGAGCCGCAGGGCACGAAGTACAGTCACGGGGCGACGGTTACAACTTCCTCCTCGCACTGGGGGACTCGTTCGCCCGCAACCCGCAGGAAGACGCCTACTACGGCAACGAGGAGATCAAGCCCCTCTCGGAGAACTTGGACGAACTCCGCGAAGGCGGCATCATCGTCTACGACACGGGCCTCATCAGCGAGGAGGACGTCGAAGACCTGAACCTCGAGGAGCGTGCCGAGGAGAACGACTGGCACCTCTTCCCGATGGATCTACGCTCGCTCGCCCGCGAACACGGCCGCGAGGTCATGCGCAACACCGCCGGTGTCGGCGTCACCGCCGCACTGCTCGGGATGGACCTCGACCCGTTCGTCGAGGCGATGGAAGACTCGAAGATGACGGGAGACGTTCTGCAGGCCAACCTCGACATCTTCCAGGAAGCAAACGACATCGTCCACGAGGAGTTCGAGTTTACCCACGACCTCCGGATTCCGGAGGGCGAACACGAGGAAGAGCAGGCGCTGCTCTCGGGATCGAACGCGATCGCCTACGGCTCGATCGACGCCGGCTGTCGGTTCATCGCCGGCTACCCGATGACGCCGTGGACCGACGTGTTCACGATCATGTCCCAGCACCTACCCGAGATGGGCGGGATCTCCGAGCAGGTCGAAGACGAAATCGCCGCCGCGGCGCTCGCCGTCGGCGCGAGCCACGCCGGCGCGAAAGCCATGTCCGGATCCTCCGGCGGTGGCTTCGCGCTGATGTCCGAACCGCTCGGCCTCGCGGAGATGACCGAGACGCCGATCGTCCTCGTCGAGTCCATGCGCGCCGGCCCCTCGACCGGGATGCCGACGAAACCCGAACAGGCCGACCTCGAGTTCGTCCTCTACACGAGCCAGGGCGACTCCTCGCGGGTCGTCTTCGCGCCGGGGAACGTCGAGGAAGCCTACGAGCAGACGCGACTGGCGTTCCACATCGCCTACGAGTACCAGATTCCGACGATCATCATCTACGACCAGAAGCTCTCGGGCGAGAACACGAACGTTCCCGTCTCCTTTTTCGACCGCGAGCCAGAGCCGGATCTGGGCTCGACGCTCACCGAGGAGGAGCTCAAAGAGGCCGCCCACGACGCCTCCGGCAAGTTCGAGCGGTTCCAGCACGAACCCGACACGGACGTCGACAACGGCGTCAGTCCGCGCTCGCTGCCCGGGCAGTCGGGCGGACGTTACCTCGCGACGGGGAACGAACACACCCCGACCGGCCACATCAGCGAGGACCCGGACAACCGCGTCTTCCAGCTCGAGCGACGCCTCCAGAAACTCGACTCGATCCGAGCGGAACTCGACGAGGAACACGAGTCCAACCAGACCTTCTTCGGCGACGAGTCGGCCGACTACGGCATCATCACCTGGGGCTCCTCCCAGGGTGCCGTCAAAGAAGCCGTCGAACGGCTGAACGACGCCGGCAGTCCCGTTAAGGGTCTCGGTGTCTCAGATATGATGCCGTTCCCCGAAGACGAGATTACGGCGTTCATCGAGAGCGTCGACGAGGTCATGGTCGTCGAGATGAACGCGACCGCGCAGTTCCGCGGCCACATCCAGAAGGAACTCGGCCGCTACGGCGAGAAACTGACCAGTCTCCTCAAGTACAACGGTAACCCGTTCGAGCCAGCCGAGATCGTCGAGAGCTGCGAGCTCCGCATCGAGGACTCGGACGAGGAACCAACGGCACAGGTTCACATCGAACCCGCCGCAGGTGATTAATCATGAGTGCATTCAACGCAATCGGAGAAGAACGCGAGATCGACCGTGAGGAGTTCACGGCCGATAACGAGCCCCAGCCGACCTGGTGTCCGGGCTGCGGCGACTTCGGTGTCCTCAAGGCACTGAAACAGGCCCTCCCGGAAGTCGGGCGCACGCCCGACGAGGTGCTCACGGTAACGGGTATCGGCTGCTCGGGCAAGCTGAACAGCTACCTCGAAACGTACGGGTTCCACACGATCCACGGCCGCTCGCTGCCGGTCGCTCGTGCGGCGAAACTGGCCAACGACGGCCTCGAAGTGATCGCCGCCGGCGGAGACGGTGACGGCTACGGGATCGGTGGCAACCACTTCATGCACACGGCCCGCGAGAACCACGATATGACCTACATCGTGTTCAACAACGAGGTCTTCGGCCTGACGAAGGGCCAGACCTCGCCGACCTCGCCGAAGGGCCACAAGTCGAAGACGACGCCCCACGGCAACGCGAAGTCGCCGATCCGACCGCTGTCGCTGGGACTGACCTCGGGTGCGACCTACATCGCCCGAACCGCGGCGGTGAATCCGAACCAGGCCAAGGAGATCATCGCGGAAGCCATCGAGCACGACGGCTTCGCTCACATCGACTTCCTGACCCAGTGTCCGACCTGGAACAAGGACGCCCGCCAGTACGTCCCCTACGTCGACGTCCAGGAGTCCGAGGACTACGACTTCGACATCACCGATCGGGAGCAAGCCCAGGACATGATGTTCGAAGCGGAGAACGCGCTCCACGAGGGAACCGTCCTCACGGGTCGGTTCTTCGTCGACGAGCGACCGTCCTACCAGGACCAGAAGAAAGACCTCGGTGAGATGCCTCGAGAACCCCTCGCCGAGCGCTACTTCGACGAGGACGCCAAGTGGGAGCGCAGCTACGACCTCCTCGACCGTCACACGTAGTCCGGTTCGACCTCGACCCCGGCCTCGGTTTCTCTCGAATCGTTTTTTGACCCTGAACCTGAACCCGACCCAGAACTAACTCGAACCCCGAGTGCGAACGTCGAACCGAATCGAATCGAACCGAACTGAGTCATACCTCTCGAGCGGCCGCTCTCGGTTCTCGGTTCTCGGTTTCCCGCTCCCAGTTCCCGTCTCCCGTCGGCACCGCACAGCCGATCGTGGCGGTCGCACCATCAGTGCGTGAGTCGTCTCAGTCGATACTGGTACTCTCGCTCGCGCCCCATCCCTGCGCGAACCGCTTGGTGAGCGAACTCAACACGAAAAGCGAGAGGAGCAAGCCGCCGAACGCGTAGGTGTTGTAGCCGTAGACGATCTGGAAGCACCCGTACGCGATCGGGAGGAGTCCCATCGCGAGCGCGGTGGTTCCGGCCCGCCGGGAGACGTACGCGGGGTCGACGCGCTCGTCGTAGTGGACGTGGAGATCGGCCCGTCCTCGGGCGATCAATGTCGCTGGAACGAGGATCACCACCCCACCGCAGATCCAGAAGGCCCCCATGACGAGATCGAAATCGACCATCGGCGGAAGTGGGTCGAGCGGGCGAATAAGTCCGACGATCGTTCCTCGAGTCGACTCCCCGTCTGACGGTGCCCACCGTCGACTGAACCACCGTTCACGTCATCGACGATGGGTTTTCGGATACAAAAGATATTTTTCCGCCCGAGCAAAATAGAACGACATGAGTAGCCGATCTACGGGAGAGCGCATCCTCCAGGTTCTCGAGGAGGATGCACAGGCGTCCTACGCCGAAATCGCGAATCGGGCCGAGGTCTCCAAGCCGACGGTCCGAAAGTACATCAACCAACTCGAGGAAGACGGAGTGATCGTCGGCTACTCGGCCGACGTCGATCCGAAGAAACTCTCGAGTCAGACGATCGCCCTCGTCGGCATCGACGTCGCCAGCGAGCGCTACGTCGAGGCGACGAAATCACTCAAGGACTTAGCGGAGGTCGAAGCCCTCTACAGCTCCAGCGGCGACCACATGCTGATGGCGGAGGTGCGCGCGGCAGACGGCGACGAACTCGGCGACATCATCTCGACTGAGATCCTCGAGATAGACGGCGTGACGGCGGCTCACCCGTCGTTTTTGCAGGAACGACTGAAATAAGACAGCCCGCATCGTTTTTTGTACCGAGCGCGTACCGGGACTCGATGGCGAGCTACGAGCGCAAATCCCGTATCGACGCGCCGCTCGAGACCGTCTGGGACTTTCACTCACGAGTTTCGGGACTCGAGGCGCTGACGCCGGGGTGGCTGGGCCTACAGGTCGAGGCAGTCGTCGGCCCCGACGGGGAGTCGAATCCGGAGGTTCTCGAGGCGGGATCGGAGATCTCGATGTCGATGCGTCCGGGCGGCGTCGGGCCGCGCCAGTACTGGACCTCGCAGATCACCGACCGCGAGCGAACCGACGGGGTGGCGTACTTTCGCGACGAGATGATCGACGGCCCGTTCGATCGGTGGGTCCACGTCCACTCGTTCTACGCCGACGGTGAGCGGACCCTCCTTCGCGATCACGTCGAGTACGAACTCCCCTTCGGCCCCGTGGGCGACGTGCTCGAACCGTTCTCGCCGATCGGGTTCGAGGGGATGTTCCGCGGTCGCCACGAGAAAACGAAGGAACTGCTCGAGGAGCGACGCCACGCCTCGGTCCGCGAGTGAACGGCGGACCCAGCTTTTATCAGCGGGGCCATCGTCGACCCGCGTATGACAGACGTTATCATCGTCGGCGGCGGCCCCGCCGGCCTGAGCGCCGGCCTGTTCACTGCGAAAAACGGCCTCGAGACCACGGTCTTCGATACGGACAAGACGTGGATGCACAAGGCCCACCTGTACAACTATCTGGGGATCGAGAGCGAAGACGGCACGCAGTTCATGGACGATTCCCGCGAGCAGGCCGAGTCGTTCGGCGTCGAGCGTGTCCAGGGCGAGCAGGTGACGGCGGTCGAAACGAGTGGTGACGGCGGATTTACCGTCCGGACGGAAGACGGCGAGAACGAGTACGAGGCCGACTACGTCGTCTTCGCGACGGGGACGAACCGCGGCCTCGCGGAAGAACTCGGCTGTGCGACGACCGAGGACGGAACGGTCGACGTCGACATCGACATGGAGACCAGCGTCGACGACGCCTACGCGACCGGCGCGACCGCCCGCGCCGAGAAGTGGCAGGCGATCATCTCCGCGGGCGACGGCGCCGCGGCCGCACTCGACATCCTGAGCAAGGAGAAAGGCGAGCGGTTCCACGACTTCGACGTTCCCGACGACGCCGAGTGAGGCGATTTCCGGGGCGTCTCATTCCGATCTTCTACCGTCACCATTCACTCACCCCCGCTCGAGCGACAACTCCTTCGTCTCCATTCCCGCGCGTTCGGCCCGTTCGTTGGCGTCGATCACCCGCTCGAGTTTGGCTTCGAACTCCGCTTCGGTGAGGTCGCCGTCGGCGTACCGGTTCTGGAGTTTCGTGACGGGATCGAGTTCGGTCGGTTCCGCGTTCGAACTGGCGGTGTGTCCGCCCTCGACCTTCGTCTCCGTCTCGGCCGACTCGACCCGTCGCACGAGGTACCACACGAGAAAGACGCTGACCACGAGGAGGGCGGTGATCGCGAGCGCGTAGATTGGGCCGGCGAAGAGCAACGCCGCGATGATCACGACGTCGGCGAGGACGAACTTGATGGCGAAGATCTCCGTGAGACTGTAGCTCCGTCCACCGGTGTCACTGCCCATACACGAACTACGAAGCCGGTATGGATAATTGTACGGGAGACGGCCGTCGCTCCCCTCCGTGCGTGCCGCGACCGTCACCGCTTTGGATCGACCCGAACACGTGACTGACGTGTACCCGCGGTCAGATTTCGACTTCGACGTGCAAGTGACCCCCGTCGCAGCGCTCGCGTTCGCCATCGTCGCCGCGAGTGCGAGCGCCATTCTCGTCCGCTGGAGTCGGGCCCCGAGTTCGGTCGCCGCCCTCTACCGGGTCGTGTTCACGACGCTGCTGATCGCACCGCTCGCACTCGTCCGCACTCGAGATCGCGCCGATTTCGACCGATTCTCGTCTCGAGACGTCGTCTTCGCCGCGATAGCGGGTGTCGCATTGGCGGTCCACTTCGCGGCCTGGTTCGAGAGCCTGAATCACACGAGCGTTGCGGCGAGCGTAACGCTGGTCCAGACCCAGCCGATCTTCGTCGCGATCGGTGCGGTAGCGGTGTTGGGCGAGCGAGTCGACCGCGTCACGGTACTCGGGATCCTGATCGCGGTCGCCGGTGCCGCGGCGATGTCCTTCGGAGACGCCGGGCAGGCGCCGATCTCGGACGCGACGCTGTACGGCAACTCGCTGGCGGTAGTGGGCGCGATCACCGTCGCGGGCTACGTGCTCGCCGGGCGATCGATCCGCCAGCGCGTCTCGCTGTTTCCCTACGTCACCGTCGTCTACGCGGCCTGCGCGCTCACCCTCGTCGCGATCGTCGCCGTGCAAGGCCACGCCTTCCTCGGCTACCCGGGCCGCGAGTGGCTCCTCTTTCTCGCGATGGCGATCGGCCCCGGCGTCTTCGGTCACACGATCGTGAACTGGGTGTTGAAGCACCTCGAGTCGGTCGTCGTGAGTGTCGCCTGGTTGGGCGAACCGGTGGGCGCGACGGTGCTCGCGTTCGTCTTGCTCTCGGAGGTTCCCGACGCGATCACCGTCGTCGGCGGACTGGTCGCGCTCGCCGGAATCTACGTGACGACGGTTAAACGAGAGCGACGGCAGAGCGACGACCCCGAGTGAGTCCGATCACTGATCCGCCGCTACGTACTGCGGTCGCTCGGCGTACACGGTCGGATCGCGGATGCCGACGGTCTCGAAGGCTTCGAGTCTGAAGGAACACGAGTCGCCGATCGCCGCGAGGTGGCCGGTCTCGACCCGGAGAAAGTCCGCGGCGTCGAGGGGCGCGGCGAGTCGGCGGAGCGTTCGACCCGTTTCGACTGGCCAGCCACACTGGCGTACTCTCACGAGGATACGTACCGATCATCGACTTCGCGTGAGCCATCGACGAAGACGACGGAAAACGAGAACGGCGGCGAAGACGAGGACGAGCACCCGCTCAATCGGTGCGTTGATCCTGCAATCGATTCTTGGCCTCCGTCCGGCGTTTCTGCGAGAACTGCGGCTCCTCGTCGCTGAAGTCGACTTCGATTTCGTCGAGCGTTCGACGGTAGATATTCGTCCGTCGCCCCTCTTCTGATAGGTGGCGTCCCTCACACTCGAGTAGTCCGGCGTCGACGAGTTCCTCGATTCGTCGATAGCAAGTCGCGATTGGAATCTCGATATCCTCGCTCAGCGCCTGCGCCGATTTCGGCGTACCTGCCGCACAGAGAATTTCCGCGCTGTACTTGCTCCCCAGTGCCGAGAGGAGCGCGTTCGATTCTTGATCTGGCTGTTCCGTCCAACCACCACGTGACATCACGATATACCATATCCAATTATCAAAATTGAATCTTGTGGTTATCTGAAGTTGCAGTTCATATACCCTTTCGTATTTCGCGTCCGGAACGACCTGTGGCGAGACGCATTTGGCCTCCCGGCCCGAACGGCGGCTATGAACGGAGCAGTCGTCACGGTCGGTGCCGAACTGTTGGCGGGGCGAACGGCGGACACGAACGCGACGTGGCTCTGTCGACAACTTCACGACCGCGGCGTTACCGTCGAGCGCGTGACCACTGTTCCCGACCGCGTCGGAGACATCGCTCGCGTCGTCAACGAGTATCGCGCGGAGTACGACGCCGTGGTCGTCACCGGCGGTCTCGGCCCCACGCACGACGACGTGACGATGGCGGGCATCGCCGCCGCCTTCGGTCGCTCGCTCGAGCGTAACGACGAGGCGCTCACCTGGCTCACCGAGGAGGGCGGATACACGCGCGAGGAGCTGACGACCGGCACCGCCGACCTGCCGCGAGGCGCTCGCCCGCTTCACAACGAGGTCGGCGTCGCACCCGGCGCGGTGGTCGAGAGCGTCTACGTCCTCCCGGGCGTCCCACAGGAGATGAAGACCATGTTCGAGCTCGTCGCCGACGAGTTCACCGGTCAACCGCTGTTTCGTGAGGTCGTGGTCGCCGACGAACCCGAGAGCGCACTCGTCGGTCGGATCGAGGAGCTTCGGACCGAATTCGACGTTACCGTCGGGAGCTATCCGGGCGACGGTGTTCGCATCTCGATCGAGAGCGCGGACGAAGATCTGACCGAAGCGGCCGCTGCGTGGGTACGCGAGCGAGTCGAGGAGCGCGATTCGGAACCGCCGTCGTGAGTCCGGTTCTGTCCCGTCGGCTGCGCCGAAGCGGTATCGCTGCGGACTACCGGTAGAGAGAGAACAGCCAGGCGACGGTGAGCAACAGGCTCGCGCCCAACACCACCCAGCCGACGATCTCCATCGGCAGGGCGGTCTCGGATTCGGTCGCCAGGATCGTGTAGGTCAGTTCGTTCATATTCGTCGGTGTGTCCGCGGCCCTCTTAACGTTTCAGAAGTCGTGCGGTTCGGAAACTCGTCGACCGGATCACGGGTCGGTCCTACTGGCCATTCGATCCGTGAAGTCCCAGCCCGAGACGACGGCCGGATCGATCGTCAGCGTGACCTCTCGACGGTCGTCTCGAAGCAACCACCGGCCGAAGTCCGACTCCGTCGTTCCGAGATAGCGCTCGAGAAGCGCGCGCAACACGTCCTTTTGCGGATCGGGGTCGACCGTCGCGGTTCCGTTCCCGCGGACACCGCGATACGGCGGTTCGTTCGTCGAAACCTCGAACGCGACGTGGGCGTGGCCATGGCCGTGGTCGTGGTCGCGCTCGCGCGATCGAACGTCCTCGTCGAGAAACGACACGATATCGGCATCCGCCGCGGTCGCACACTGGATCGTTCCGTCTCGGTACCGAAACCACAACGAGAGCATCCACAGTGTCCCTGCGGGCGTTCGGCAGGCGAGTCGAATCGGAACGACCGTCTCCTCGAGGAGGGATTCGATTTCGGACTGCGAGAGTGAGCCGCGGATGTGCACGGTCGACTACCCCTCGAGCGGTTCGCCCGTCTCGCGGTCGGTCAGATCGACGATCACGGCGAAGACGAGGCCGAGAACGACGCCGAAGAGAGCGTGGCCGAGGAGGCTTTCGACGGCGACGATCGGAAAGCCCCCGTCACCGGTCCCGAGCGCGTCCATCCAGGCCGGCAGGACGATGACCGGCAAGACCGCCCAGACCGCGATTCCGTACGCCAGGCCGGCACCGACGACGCGGATCGCGACGGAGGTGCTCGAGATGACGTCTGTTTCGGGGTTCATCCTGATCGCACTCAGGATCGGCCGTCTCGTGACGACGAACCCGAAGACGAGACCCAGAAAGACCCCGTGGCCGATGTGAATCAACCAACCGGTGACTCCCGCAGGATCGATTCCGTAGGCCGACGGGATCGCGGCTTCGATGGCCTCGGGTTGGAACAGCCAGATCACTAATCCGAAGACAGCAGCCCCGATAGCGCCACCGACGGCACCCCCGATTGGCCAGCCGATCGCGCTACGGACTCCGAAGCTGGACGTGTTGTTGGACTCGGCGCTCATTGTGGGTGGCCGTACCACGATGGGGGCCAAAAGGATTCGTCCGGCATAATTTGCATCGGTCCGGCACAGCCGAGCACCCGTCGCGACCGAAGCCCGTACGCACTTACCCGTCGGCGAGAAACGGTGGTTCGTGGAGGACGAGACCGTGACCGAATCCGAACTCGAGAGCCGGATCGAAACCCTCGGCTGGCCACCCGACGGGCCGACGCTCAGACTCGACTACCGGCGGTTCAGCTACGCCGGCAAGTTCGTGATGTCGAACACGGGGAAGGCGGTCGTCCGTGCCGGCGAGAGCGAGAGCCTCGAGGAGGAGACGATCGAGACCGACGGAACCGACGAGGACTTCGAAACCGACATCCTCGCCGCCGTCGCGTTCAACGAGGATCGAACCGATCCCGACGCGCTCTGGCTCCGGTACGTGACCGTCCGAGCGGACCGTCGAGGGAACGGCATCGGTCCGCGACTCGTCCGGCACGTCCGCGACCGCGCCCTCGAGCGCGGCTACGATCGGCTCCGGATCGCGGTCAACAACCCGTACGCCTACGAGGCGCTCTCTCGAGTCGGGTTCGAGTATACGGGTGAGACGACCGGCATCGCGGAGTTGCTCCTCGAGTACCCCGGGCCCGCAAAACTGCGCGACGACGACCTCGGCACTCGGGAGGAACGCTACCGTCGCGGTCTCGAGGCGTTTCTCGAAGCCGATCGAGAACTGACCGGTGAAGAGGTGTCGTTTCTCGAGTCGAAACTGGATCGGGGACCGCCGGAGACGCTCGACGACGGCGACGCGACGCGAGAGAGCGACGGACAGCGAGACGACGACGCGTAACGCCGACCGGGAAGCCAACGCTGAAATCCCACTCCACCCAATAGCCGGTAATGGGAAACGCAGCACTACGGGACATCGCCGTCATCGAGGAGGTTCCCTTCGAGGACCTCGCCGGGTCGGTCGTCGCGGTCGACGCACACAACTGGCTCTACCGGTACCTGACGACCACCGTCAAGTGGACCTCGAGCGAGAAGTACACCACGGCCGAGGGAACCGAAGTCGCAAACCTGCTCGGCATCGTCCAGGGCCTGCCGAAGTTCTTCGAACACGACATCACGCCGGTGATGGTCTTCGACGGCGGCCCCTCCGACCTGAAGACCGACGAGATCGAATCTCGCCGCGAGCAACGACGGACCTACGAGGAGCAACTCGAGACCGCCCGCGAGGAGGGTGACGAGGTCGCGATCGCCCAGCTCGAGTCCCGAACTCAGCGGCTCACGGAAACGATCCAGACGACGAGCCGCGAACTCCTCTCGTTGCTCGACGTGCCGGTCGTCGAAGCCCCGGCCGAAGGCGAGGCCCAGGCCGCACACATCGTCCGTCGGGGCGACGCCGACTACGTCGGCTCCGAGGATTACGACGCACTGCTCTTCGGTGCTCCACGCACGCTCCGGCAACTGACGAGCAAGGGCGATCCCGAACTGATGGACCTCGAGGCCACCCTCGAGAAACACGGGCTCACCCTCGAGCAGTTGATCGACGCGGCCATCCTGATCGGGACGGACTTCAACCCCGGCGTTTCGGGTATCGGTCCCAAGACCGCCATCTCGGCGATCACGGAACACGGCGACCTCTGGAGCGTGCTCGAGGCTCGCGGCGATACCGTCGAATACGGCGACCGGGTTCGCCAGCTCTTTCGCGACCCGAACGTCACGGACGAGTACGAGTTCGACACGACGCTCGACCCCGATCTCGACGCGGCCCGGTCCTACGTCGTCGACGAGTGGGGCGTCGACGCCGACGAGGTCGCCCGCGGCTTCGAGCGGATCGAAGGGAGCGTCGTCCAGACGGGACTCGATCGCTGGTCCTGATACCGCCAGTAATCACTCATTTCGACCCGTCGGCAGCGCGTCGAGCCGCCCGGCCCGTGGTGTATGTTACTTAGTACCATTCCACTTTTAATCGACGCCCTCGTAGATGCGTCCCCGTGAAACGACGCCAGTTCCTCGCCGGCCTCTGTGGGAGCTGTTCGGTCGGGGGCCTCTGGTACGTCCAGCGGCCGCCGAAGCGAACGATCGAGGTTCGGTTCTGGCTCAGCGCTCGCGCCGCCGGCTACGAGAGTATCGAACCGCGGATCGTCTCGTATCTCGAGGCGGCGTTCGACCCGGTCTACGATACGGTCGACGTCTCCGCTGGGGGTGTCGTTCCGGCCCAGTCCGAGCACGGGTACGACGTGATGCGAACCGGCGAGTGGCCGGCTCGCGTCGCCGCCGAACTCACCGATCGAGACGGGAATGGTCCCGTCGACGTCAACCTGCTCGTCACCGACGGATCGATGTCGCAGGCCCCCTCCGGTGCCGGCATCCCGCATCTGGCCTCCGTAGGCGGTGCCCGTTACATCGGTGAGACACCGCCTCGAGACGCGGTCGACGACGTCGTTCCGTACACGACACCCGCGAGAGTCATGCAGGTGCTAATCCACGAGGTCGGCCACGCGCTCGGACTGGCACACGAACACGGCGCCATCAGGAACGTCGAGGAGGCGACCGTCGTCAGTCCCATGATCAGCACCTACGCGTGGGCGAGCGACCCGAGATCGCGCCGGCAATTCGACGCCGACCACTCCGCCTGCGGCGCGCTCTATCCGGTCGACCGCGACGGCAGACGGAAGCTCTCGTACGCCTTCTCCAGCTGTGCGACGGCGAAGCTACGGGAGTATCGTGGCGGACTCCGCCCTTGATTCGAACGGTGGTCGCGTCGGTCGATCGGAGGTGACGGGCGTCCGCGTCCTCGACGTGAAGGAGGTGCCACTCGAGTACACCCCCCGAGCGGAACCGCTCACCCGGACCCGAACCGAGACCGGTCGAAGGGGAGTTCCTCGCTCACGAGGTCGACGGCGTTGCCGATCGCGCCGACCGACGAGAGATAGCCTACGCCCA
Source organism: Halomontanus rarus (assembly GCF_017357405.1). Classification (GTDB taxonomy): domain Archaea; phylum Halobacteriota; class Halobacteria; order Halobacteriales; family Natrialbaceae; genus Halomontanus; species Halomontanus rarus. The sequence continues at coordinate 1,046,685 of NZ_CP071597.1, forward strand.
CGGTCGTCTTCAGCGCCTTCGCCGCCCGGCCGGTGAACACGGCCGGCCCCACCTGCGCGACGGCCCCGTCGCCGACGCTGACGAGCCACCCGGGCGACTCGAACTCGAACGACTCGAGTCGCGGGGTGAACACCGCCCCAGGGTCGCGTTCGGCCGCGACGATCCGGGAGACGTTCTCCGCGACGGTGCGAGCCTCGCGGACGGCCGACTGCGCGCTCGCCGGCACCGCTTCACCCGTCGCGTCGACGACCCGAGCGGCGTCACCGAGGGCGAACGTGCGATCGGTCAGCCGGAGGTCGCTTCGCACCGACGGCCGATCGCCCTTAAGTGCGTCCGGGCCGCGGATTCCGCCGGTCCAGACGAACAGGTCGTACGGAAGCGCCGCCGCGCCCTCGAGCGAGACGAGGTCCTCGTCGGCCGCAGTGACCGTCGTCTCGGTGCGTACGTCGACGCCGCGCGCTTCGAGGGCGTCGCGGACGGCGTGCTGGAAGTTCGACGGGAAGTTCGGCGCGACGTCCGAGAATTGCTCGAGCAGCGTGACCGAGGCGTCGACTCCCTCTCTTCCCCCCTCCTCACGGGCGAGTTCGGCGAGTTCACCCGCGACCTGAACGCCGGAGAGTCCCGCGCCGCCGACGACGATTCGGGGTTCTCCGGTTCCTTCGCAAGCCGTCCAGAAGTCGGTTCGAATCTGCTGGGCGTCCTCCAGACGCTTCAGCGGCGTCGCGTGTTCGCGAACGCCCTCGAGGCCGTAGTAGGCCGTCCGCGCGCCGAGACAGATCGCGCCGACGTCGTAGGAGAGGGTGCCGTCCGAGAGGACGACCGTCCGTTCGTCGGCGTCGATACCCTCGACCTGCGCGACGCGGACGGTCGCTCGCTCGACCGCGTCGGTCAGCGAGACCGTGATCTCGTCGGCGATCGCCGGACGACGGATCACGCGGTGTAACTCGTGCTGGACGAGGTGATTCGGCGACTGATCGACCAGCGTGATGTCGACATCCGGTGGGAGATTCCGCTCGAGAAGTCGTGTGAGGGTCAATCCGGCGTAGCCCGCCCCGAGAACCACGACGTGCATGACTGGGGGTACGAACTCGAGCGGTAAAGGTGTGCCTCGCGCCCGCGTTCGAGCGGTCGAGCGGTCGGGCGGTCGAGTACCCGTACGCTCGAGTTCGACCGAGAGAGGGGGAGCCGGGAGCGTGTGCGAACACCGGTGAGCACCCCGCGATCTGGGGGAAGGCAGGTCGGCCTCGCCGATTTGTACCGGGAGCGAAGCCGGCGGCTGAGCGCGGAAGGCGCGGAGTGTCTTCCGTTGGGTTCGGGTTTTGTCGAGTGACTGGACGCTGTGGCGAATCCACCGGCGTCACAGAACGCAGCCCAAAAGCGGGGTCTAAAACAGGTGGTCGTCCTCCTCCTCGAGCAATCGCGCGGGGCCGCCGACGCTCCAGGTGGTAGTCGAGACGCCGCAGTCGGAGATTTCCTCCTCGACGCGCTCGGCGTGTTCCTCGGTGGTGTTGACGTAGACGCTGGCGCCGGTGTCCGTCGAGAAGTAGACCGGGATGTCTTCTTCCTCGCGGAGTTTCCGCACGCGGTTGAAGATCGCGAGAGTCGCGGGCTGCCAGTAGACCCAGCCCGACGGTCCGGTCATGGTCGTCGCTGCCAGCGAGAGCGAGTCCTGTTCGGCGAGTTCGAACGTGCGCTCGAAGTCGTCTTCGCGGAGCGCGTCGCGCATCTTCGCGATCTGGCCGTGGATGTGGGCGTTGCGCGCCTGAAACATGTGGCTGTCCGCGGCCTCCCGGTGGGCGTCCTCGGTCTCCTTGTGGTAGGGCACGAGGCCGACGACGATCTTGAGGTTTTCGTGGAGGTCGGTCGGAATCCGTCGCGACCGGCAATCCTCGTCGTTGAGACCAGTGTGAAGCTGGGAGAACGCGCCGGTGACCGATCGAGCGGCCGACGCGGAGCCAACGCGGGCGATCGTCGAAATCTCCGGGAGCGTGGCGTCGATCTCCGCGGCCTCGGCCAGCGCCCGCGCGGCGGCGGCGAACCCGGAAGAGGACGATCCGAGGCCGACGTTCGAGGGAAAGCTGTTCTCGCTCTCGATGCGCACCGGATAGACCGTGTGGGCCGCGTCGGACAGTCCACGGGCCTTCTCGACGACTGCCTCGAGGCGGTCGAACGCCCGACCCTCGAGTTCCTCGCCGTCGACGATGTACGTGTCCTCGTCGTAGTCCATCGAGAACTCGACGGTCGTCCGCGTGTGACTCGGCGCCGTACAGAGACTGATACTGTCGTGGTAGGGTTGCCGCTCGATGTCGTCGCGCATCCCGTGGTATTTGACGAGCCCTTGAATCGGGTGGGCCATCGCCGTCGCTTTCATAGCCCCACAGGTGAGTGATGGCCGCTTAAATGTCACGGTCACGGCGTATGACTCGTCCCGATATTCGCTCCGTTCCCCTTCGCCATCCGTCCGCTGTGAGTGTGGGTACGAGTGCGAGTCTGGATGTGGGTGTCGTCTGCGTACCAGCGTGACCTCGAGAACGTTCAGTAGAACGCGCTTCAGTGGAACGCACGCTCGAGCGACTCGCGCCACTCCCGGGCCGCGTCCGCGCGCTCCTCGAGCGACTCGACGTCCGCCTCGAGCGTCGCCACCGTCTCGTCGATGTCGGCTTCGACGCCGTCGATCCGCTCGTCGACGTCCGTCTCGTAGGCGTCGATGTGCGACCGAAACGCCGTCAGTCTGGCGTCGAGGGTGTGCTCGAGCGACTCGATTTGCGCCTCGAGGTCCGCGGTCGTCTCCTCGAGACGCGTTTCCAAGGTATCGAGTCTGGCCCCGATTTCGGCGACCGAATCCTCGATGGAGTCGCGGGCGGCGGTAACTTCGGTCCGGAGGTCGTCGGTCTCGGTTTCGAGAGTTGACAGACGATCGTCGAGACCGTCGACCGTCTCTTCGAGGTCGTCGAGTCGAGCGTCGAGTTTCGAATCGGTCGTCTCGAGGCCGTCGACGTCCTCGTCGAGTGTCTCGACCGCCGACTCCAGCCGTCCGATCTCGTCGGTTGCAGACGCGAGTTCGGTCTGGACGTCCGTGAGGACGGTTTCGGCCGTTCCTTCCTCGTCGAGAAAGGCCTCGAGCGCGTCGGTGTACGCCGACAGCGAGTCGACCGTCGACTGAAGGTGCTCGATTCGCACCTCGTTGCTAGTCGAGGTATCGATGTCCAGCGCACGCCGCAATGCCATCTTCCGTGCGCCCCCCTGATCGTCTTTCAGTTCCGTGAGCAGTTCGTCGACCAGATCGTCCGTGAACGTCGCGGACTGGCCGTCCGAGATCGTGATAGAGTCGTTTCGTGTTGTCATTGCCAGATCACTCCGTACGGCATCGTGTGCGATCGTCGAGGTCGAGGTCGGGGTCCGGAGTCGAGGTCGAGTACTCGAGTGACCGCCTGACCCGACGTAACCCACACTGGGCCGTGGCTCCCCCCAGGATCCTTTTCTCACACTTGTTTTACTAGATGATAAATCTATCTCTCGGAAAGAAACGTTGAGAACGGTCGACAGGAGTCACAAACCTGACCGAGCCGTCGACGGTTCTATGTCGAAAATCACAGCAACAATAGAAAGCCAACACACACCTTATCGGACAGCGACCGTGCGATCAATGCGTAAATCGGTCCGGTTGTTGCGGGAGGATCGAGAGCGCCGAATTCGATAGACCGCTCGACGGAACGACCGCCGCTCTCGGTCCGAACCGAACCGCTGAAATGCGCTCTCTCGAAAGGAGGATGCGATGGGAACCCCGCTCGAGACCCGCGAGGAACAGGCCGTCGAGATCGTGGACCGACTCGAGGAGGCGTATCCGGACTCGACGATTTCGTTGCGCTACTCGAACCGCCTCGAGTTGTTGATCGCGGTGATCCTCTCGGCGCAGTGTACCGACGAGCGCGTCAACCAAGAGACGAAGGCGCTCTTCGAGACCTACGACGGGCCGGAAGCGTACGCGAACGCCCCCCAGGAGGAGCTCGCGGAAGCGCTGAGCTCGATCACCTACTACAACAACAAGGCGAAGTACATTCGTACCGCGTGCGAGCGAATCGTCACGGAACACGACGGCGAGGTGCCGGACACGATGGACGAACTGACCGACCTGCCGGGCGTGGGCAGGAAGACGGCGAACGTCGTCCTCCAGCACGGCCACGACGTCGTCGAGGGAATCGTCGTCGATACGCACGTCCAGCGGCTCTCGCGGCGGCTCGGACTCACCGAGGAGGAGTATCCGGAACGGATCGAGGAGGACCTCATGCCGATCGTTCCCGAGGGCTACTGGCAGCAGTTTACCCACCTCTGTATCGATCACGGGCGAGCGACCTGCAGCGCGCGGAACCCCGACTGTAACGACTGCGTCCTCGCCGATATCTGTCCCTCCGAGCGCGGCGACGGCGAGATCGATCTCGCCTCCGGTGACTCCTGGTAACCGTCCGCTGGAGGCCGTTTTCTTCGCTTAGTGGGGCCACCGGCTGTCGCAAGCCCAAGTCCTTTTCACTGAACGACGGTACGCTCGGTCAGTGGTGAGTATGTCCGACAACGACAAGACTGAACACGGCCGTGACGTCGAACTCGCCAAAGAGAAGGACGAAGACGAGGACGAAGAGGAAATCGACGAAGAACAACTCACGGAAGCGGAGATGGAAGCCCGCCGCGAACAGGACGAAGAGCAGCGACGCCAGGACATCGAACACCAGTCCGACGAACGGGAGAACGACGCCTTAGAGAACGCGAATCCGGACCACCACCGGGACGAGGAGCCGTACAACGGCTAGATTCCGGTCACCAGAAAACGGAGTACCGGAGAGCGTACCTGATCATTCCGAGAATCCAGGCGAGGAGCCAGAAGAAGACGTATCCGAAGACGCCGACGCGGAGCCGGCGTCGCCACCCGCCCATGTTTTCGTGGAGGTCGTCGAGTGCGACCTCTCGATCGGGTTCGGCGTAGAGATCGTGGGTGAGTTTGACCTGTAGAATGCGAACGATCCCGGTGAGTGCGACGAGTAGCATCGCGTACGCCTGCAACCCGAAGAAAGCGTGGACCGCGAGTAGGCCGCCGAACTGGTCGGCCACTCGCGGGATCATCCAGACGACCACTGGAACCGTATTGAGTGTCAATCCGACGGCGATGAACTTGAGATGGTAGATGAGCACACCCCAGGTGACGATTTCGGTGTCGATCATGATCCACGCGCCGTAGAGATAGAACGGAAAACTCGCAGTAACGAGGACCGCAATCACCGTCGCGACCGCCAGATCCGACACCATTCTCGAGTCGACCTCTGGGTGGCCGACGAATAAACCAACCGAAAGCTCGCATTCGGTTGCCGACCTGGTGTCGGCGTCGGAGTCGGAGTCGGCGGCGGGGACATTCGACGGAGACGGGTCGAAAAGTGTTTTCAGCATCCGCCCCCAAGGCCCCAGCAATGGCCGATCCCGACCCTCGAGATCCCGGCGCGTCCGACGATAGCCGGGGCGCCGATTCGGGCCACCCGTACGCGGACGGTGGTGCTGCGACCGGCGGTTCGGACGACGACCGGTCGACGGACGGGAACCGGGAACCCGACGCCGAGCCACCGCCGTCCGGGCCCTCCGGCAGATCCGAACTCGCGTCGTCGACCGCCGACGGCGACCGCGATCTGACGGAGGACGAGCTCCGGCGACGGGTCGAGGAGACGTACGACTTCGACAACTTCGGACCAGAGGACATGGCTGAAATGTCACCCGAGGAGTGGGACGTCGCCTTCGACCCCGACACCTGGATCACCGGCGACGAACTGCTCGAGCGCGTCGAGGCGGAACTGAAGACCCGTATCGCCGACCGAGACGTCTTCGCCGTTCTCGAGTACGCCGAGGTCGACGGCGAACGGGCGCTGGTCGCGTACTCGGATACGGATTACGCGATCATCTACCCGGACGGTACCGTCGAAGGGCGAGGCACCGTCGTCAGGGACGTCAAACCGACGGTCGCACTCTGTTCGATGGACGAGTACGACGTCGCGGAGCCCCCCGACCGCTGGCAGTTGCCCGATCCGGAGGAGATTCCGGAGTCGGGGAGCGAACTCGGCAACTGGATGCTCCAGTTGCTGGCTGCGACGCAGTTGCTGATCGGTATCGCCGCGCTCGTCATCTGGCCGATCATCGGCGCGCGAGACAACCTGATTCTGCTGGCGGTCGGACTCGGGTTCGTCTTTATCGGACTCGTCCTCTTCACGATGGTCGCCAACGCCCGGCTCTCCGAGAAGTTTCGCGTCCAGCAGTATCGCCAGCGGTTGCGGTCGATCGGAACGGCCTCGGACGAACGACCGACGTTCCTCCCGATCGAAGACGAAGCGTTCGAGACCGCGACCGAGCCGGCACCGGTCGGAACGGAATCGCGACCGATCGATGATGACACTCACAGTCGTTAAACCGTTGTCCGGCGGCATCGGTGGGTTTAAGCAAACCCGTTCCCGAGTCCAGCATGTATGAATAGGCGGGAGTTTATGGTAGCGGCCAGCGGTGTTTCCGGGGTAGCCGCAGTCGCGACTGCGACGATACCTGTCGGCGCACAGGACAACGACAGTGCCGACGACCCCGGCAGCGACACCGCCGAAGGAAACGGCAATGGAGGTGCCGAGAACGGAACAGCAGCGGAGGGCGACGGCGAAGACGGAAACGCCACCGCTGCAGACGGCGGTGGCGGTGGCGGTGGTACCGAGACGGTCGAGGTCGTCGACAACGAGTTCCTGCCCGACTCGCTCACGATCCAGCCGGGGACGACCGTGGAGTTCGCCTGGCAATCGACCAGCGCCGATCACAACGTCAACCCGACGTCCCAGCCCGAGGGGGCCAACTGGGAGGGCCACACCGACCTCGAGAGCGGCGACTTCTCGTTCGAGTCGACGTTCGACACCGAGGGAGACTACGAGTACCAGTGTGACCCCCACGTCGGCCTCGGAATGACCGGTACCATCACCGTCAGCGCCGACGCTGGAGGCGCCGCGGAAGCCGACGTCGACATCCACGATATCGGGGTTCCGCTCCAGAAACACTTCCTCGGCATCGCGACGTTACTCGCCATCTTCGTCTCACTCGTCTTCACGTTCTACGTGCTGAAGTACGGTGAATCGGCTCACTCGAGCAGTCCAGGGAGGCGATAATCGATGTCATCATCAGGAAGTACGTACGGCGATATTCACCGATACGAACCGCCTCGAGAGAGTACTGCCGCAGCGATCGCCATCGTCCTGTTGACGTTCGTCCAGATCGTCTTCGTCGCGCTGTTCGTCTATGGGCTGGCCGACCGATGGGCGATCGCGGGACAGGACACCGGTGTCGGGAACATGGTCCTCGGATTTCTGTTGACCGCGATCTTCGTCAACCTCGGCTTCATTCTCCTACTGTACCGAAAGGAGTTCCTGCCGGACGTGATGATCGTCAAGAAGCGTCGGCGGAAGTGGGAAGACCTCTACGTTCGCGAGGAACAGGCCGAGGGAGAGACGCTCGTCGACGAGACAGGTGCCTGGGACACCGTCAAACGCGCAATCTACCCATACTACAAACGATAACTATGGCAAACGACGATAACTATCCAGTCGAATCCGATCGCCGTCGCTTCGTGAAAGGGGTCGTCGGCGGCTCGGTTCTGTCCGGCCTCCTGACTACGGGAGCCGCCGGTGTAACGCTCTCGACCAAGCCGTCGGGTGGCGGCGGTGGGGCGATGGACTACTTCGGCGCGGTCAGAGAGCTCGGTCCGGCTCCGCGGGGGCTCCCGCAGATCCCGATCGAGATCGACGACGAGGGCTATCTTCAGGGTCTGTGGCCCGAGCCGGAGACGGTCGAAGAGGGCGGTGTCGAGTATCAGGTCTCGCGGACCGAGATCGACATCGGCGGCGGAGAGTCGGTCACCTATTCGACGGAATGGTTCCAGTACTGCGGCCTCCAGACGTTCGAGGGCATTCGACCGGACGCGGAGGGTCAGGACGAATACCTCCGCTACGACGATCCGCTGCCGACGGCCGACTACCCGTGGCTCGAGGAGGTTACGGCGGGCAATCAGATGCACGTCGACGACTTCGAGAATTACGAAGACTGGGGGAACAATGTCGGTGACGCCGGCGTCGGACAGCCCGCCGCGGGCACCTGGCGATCACAGGACGTCTCGCCGGAGAGCAAGATTCCGATTCTGGTCATCCGAAGTACCCGAATCGAGGAGATGGCTCAGGATGACGAGTGGATCGCCCAGACGTGTCCAGAGGGATTCATCGCCTTCGTCAACAAGTGTACGCACTTTTGCTGCGTGCCCGGCTACAAGAAACTCAGCGAGGCGTCGAACTACAACGCCGAGAACAAGATCTACTGTAACTGTCACCAGTCGGTCTACGACCCGTTCGACATCGCCCAGCAACAGCTCATCTCACTACCGCGACCGGAGGGCGACGAATGAGTCTCGAACGCAAGGACGAATACGATCACAACGCGTGGCTCAAAGAGCGGGACCTCTCGGTCGTCGAGAAGACGTACCTGATGACGCTCATCTGGTTCGACCGCCGATTCCGTCTGGTCGACTACCTCGAGATTCTGGAGAACATGTACTACAAGATCAATCTCCAGATGCCAAAGAGCCACACCGAACAGTACAACCTCGACAACAAGTTCTGGTACTGGTATCCCCTATACGCGCTCGGTTCGTTCTCCGTTATCGCGTATCTCGTCGCGGCCCTGACCGGAGCCCTCCTCGGGTTCTACTATGCGCCGTCGACGGCCGGGACGCCACCGGAATCGTACGCGCTGCTGACCACGATCATGGCAGACCAGAACTTCGGGTTCATGCTCCGGAGTATCCACCGCTGGTCCGCTCAGGTCATGACCGCCGCCGTCTTCCTGCACATGCTCCGGGTCTACTTCACGGGTGCGTACAAGGAACCCCGCGAGGTCAACTGGATCATCGGCGTCATCCTGCTGGCCCTGACGGTCGGCTTCGGATACACCGGCTACTTGCTGCCGTGGAACCAGCTGGCCTTCTGGGCCGGACAGATCGGTGTCGAGATGGCACTCGCGGTCCCGCTGGTCGGCGAGTGGGCCGCACAGATGGTCTTCGGCGGGTTCAGTCTCGGCCAACCGACGCTCCAGCGCATGTACATCCTGCACGTGTTCGTCCTGCCGTTCGTGGTGACGGCGTTGATCGCCCTCCACATCGGCATCGTCTGGATGCAGGGCATCGCGGAACCACACTGATCCAACTAAACAATGAGCGACAACGACTCACAACAATCGGAACCGGCGACTGACGGAAGCGGCCCCGGGATCGTCGCGCCGGACGACGAAGTCCCCTCCTGGCGCGAACGCAAGGAGCGAACCACCGGCCTCTCGAGGCTCACCTACGAGTACTTCGAGCGGGCCCGTCGCGAGGATCAGGACCTGCGACAGGAATCCAGTTACGTCGAACGCGACGTGCTCGGATTCCCCGCCTGGCCCCACGAGACGATCCGCAACCTCGCCATCTCGAGTTTCTTCATCGGGATGTTGTTGTTCCTCGCGGCGACGATGCCGCCGACGCTCGAGGACGCGGCGAACCCGGCAGTGACGCCGGAGATTATCCTCCCCGACTGGTATCTGTACTGGTCGTTCGGCCTGCTGAAGCTCGGTCCGATCAACCCCGAGCTGTCGATCCTCGGCGGCGATAAGATCATGTCCGACGAACTCTACGGCGTTCTCGCGAACGCCGTCGTCTTCGGCGCGATCGCCATCGTCCCCTTCCTCAACAAGGGGAGTGCCCGCCGTCCGGTCGAGCAGCCGTTCTGGGCGGCAATCGGCGTCGGTGGCGTCATGTTCGCGTTCACGACAAGCGTCGTCGCGGTCCAGAATCTGGCACCGATCGATCCGAACATCACGTTCGACCTGGCGTTCTTGCTCCCGCTGGTCGCAGCGACGATCACCTACGCCGTGTTGAAGACGATGCGGGAAGGGTACATGTACGACCTGAACCGGCGGTACTACCGGCTCAGGCCGCCACGATAGGCGACTCGGCCGACCCGACCTACCCTCGAGTCCCAGAGAGAGAATGGATCACCGAACTGCACCCGACGAAACCGACGACGATTCGGACGGAGACGTGGATTCGGGGTCTGGTTTTGATTCGAGTTCGAGTTCGAATTCGAACGATCGGACAGAAATGGAACCCGAATCGGGTACATCGGGACGACGCGAGGTGGTCGTCCCGCTTCGATTGTACAAGACGATCACCGTCTTTTCGACGCTCATCGCAGTCGTCGGTATTCTCGGCGGGTTCATCGTCTTAGACGTCGCGACGAACCGAGCACAGGCCGACTTCTCCGAGGTGAACATCGCGGCGGCGATTCTCGGCGTCGGGATGATCGTCGCCGGTGCTGTCACGTACGCGTTCTCGACCCGGTTTCGAACCACTGAAATGGGAAACGCTAAAGACGACACCGACGAACACTCCGATAATGGCTGACGAATTCGTCAAAGGGTTCGCCATCCTCACAGCTGGGTTGCTAGTGTGGATGATGTTCGCAAGTTGGTTCAACACGCCGAGTTTCTTCGACGTACAGTTACTCGGCCCGAATCCGGAAGATCCGAGCGAATACGCGTCGATCGGTCTGCTCGTCAAAGACGCGATGCTCGTGTTTTCGCTTCTCGGAGCGTTGACGTTCTGGATTCTCATTCCGGCCGGTCGACACGCGCGCGAGTATTACGCAGCGAACTGATTACGGTCGGCGAGGCCGGATTCAGATCCAATCCCAATCCCGATCCCGATTCGGAACCGAGACTGGATTCGGATCCGTGTCACCCACACTTTTCCTCTCAGTTCATCGGTGATCGAGGCGGACGCCCGACCCTTGAGGTCGGGTTGTTGACCGAACGGACAATCCGAATCTCCGTGTCTCGTCGTCCGCGAAGCGCAGTAGTCGATCCCGAATACGGTACTCTCGAGACTGCCCAGAGCACGCGCCTCGCTTTCAGCACTGTCGAGTGCCTTCTCGAGTCCGACTCGCTCTCGACGGCAGACGGTCGCGGAGGGCCAGGGAGTGCCGATCCCGTCCCCGACGTACAACTCTCCCGCTATTGGTGACAGCACCCGGTTCGCTTCCTGTCTGTGTCTTCCATCGGTCTAGAACGAGCTCGGAATCGGAATTACCGTCGTACACCGCCGTCTTCGGGAGGGCCGGCGCTGCTGTCAGTACGGTGGGTTCGTCGGTCGTCTCGATGGGTACACAGTCCAGTTACAACGGAGGCGAATCGGTCCAGCCGGTACGGTGGGGTGGTATGGTGTGGAGTGGAATCCAGATTCGACGCGAAAACGAAACGCGATTCGACCGGGCTCAGACGATTTTGTCCCAGACCGGCGCGACGACGAAGAAAAGCGACTGGTAGGCGATGTAGACGAAAACCAGCGCCGACGCGACGAGTGCGCCCTTGGGTCGCTCGAGTGGCAGTTCGTTGCGAGCCTCGACGAGACGGGCCTCGAACTCGAAGAAGTCCGTGACTAGCAGTCCGATTGCGAGGGTCGTGAAGACGACGCCGCCGTGTAGGTGGATCGTCGTGTAGTAGAACCCGCCGAGGACGATCAGAACGTTCGTCACGTCCAGGAACAGACTGCGGGAGATTCCGTCGGCACCGTCTCGGCGAGCGGCGCGAACGTAGCTCCGGTGGGCGAACGCCCGCACGACGAGGTTGACCGCTACCAGAGCGAGTAGGAGGAATTCGATAATCGTCACGCCGCTGGCCACCTCCTCGGCCAGCACATCGATCGGCCCGAGCAGCGCAGGTGTGATCATACCTGAAACACGGTGGTTCGACCATTAGAGTTTTTCCAATGACGTCGAGTGTTCGGTATCGACGTGCGGGGTATCCTCGAGCGGTAGTGACAACTGAAACGGTTCACACCCCGATCGCACGCTGTCGTGCGATCGGGTGTGCACTGACAGTCAGCGGCGGCGAGATAACGAAACGGCGGATGCTGGCACGTCGAGTGATTCCCGTCGGCGTACTCGATCGAGGTCAGTCCAGCGTCGTCCCTGCCCCTGTCTCGCTCGTCGGCCACTCCCCGTCGGGAACGAGTATCGAGAGCGGGTCGGCGGTGGTGATCGAGATGGGCGAGCCAGCGGTGACGGTTCCGATCGACCGATCGTCGACCTGCAGTGTAACGGGACCTTCGTCCCGTTCAACGGTGAGTTCGAGTCCGTCGTGGGGGACGATCCACTGGCGCGTCTGCGTGACGAACGGAGCGACCGGAACGACCGCGACGGCGTCGAGCCCGTTCGATAGCAGCGGCCCACCAGCGGCGCTGGCGTAGCCGTGACTCCCCTGAGGCGTGGCGACGACGACGCCGTCCGCACGAAACTGCGCGAGCCGTTCTCCCTGGCTCGTGACGCTGTACTCGGAAATCCGGGCGGGTTCCTCGGTTACGAGTGCGACGTCGAAGAAGGCCTGTCGCGGTCTCGATTCAGAGGGAGAGTCGGAGTCGGAACTAAAATCTGAACTGGAACCGGAATCAGAATTAGAATTAGAATCGGAACCAACGACCGGATCGGCGGTTTCGACGCGAAGCGTCGAGTACTGTCGCTCGAGGCCCGCCCCTGCGAGCACGGCGTCGATAATCGCGGGCAAGCGGGCCGTCGACACTGACCGAACGCCGTCACCTGCGTCGACCGGGAGGACGGGGACGCTGACATCGGCTCGAGCAACCGCACACAGTGCCGTCTGACCGACGCAGACGAGGATTGAAGGCGACCGTTCGAGAATCTCCTCGAGCGGCCCAGCGACGACTGTCGCGTCGTGGTCGGTGACCGTTCGGTCGATGGCAGCAGAATCGATGCCGTCGGTGGTACCGACGATGCCGACGAGTGTCGTGTCGTCGTCGGGTCTCGTCCACTCCGCGCGCTCCATAGCGAGTAGTTCCGGCGCACCGACCAAAAGGGTGCGGTATTCCGGGGAGCGGAGACGACCGATCGGGGGCCGGCGGTTCGGTAACACTGATCGGAGCGGCCGACGCGAGCGGGCCGACACCCGTAGGGTGTTGCTGCAGTGAATCGCCAGCCAATCGCGCCGCAAACATGAAATACCGTTGTGGGTTTAAACGGATAACTGAATCTTTTTCACCTCCCTCCGTGACCGGGGAGTATGCGGGAGACGCTTGCCGAGTGGCGGCCGGCCATCGACGATGCGATCGCCGACTTCCTTCCACGAGACGTCGACACCGAGTACCTCGAGTCGTTCTTCGGTGATCCCACCTACGAATACGATCCAGCGGGGATCCAGCGGGCGCTCTCGGATCCGATCTGGGATTTGCTCGACCGCGGCGGAAAGCGCTGGCGTGCGGTCCTCTTTCTGGTATTCGTCGACGCCTTCGGCGAGGACCCGGCGGAATACCTGCCCTACGCGTGCATTCCGGAGATCCTCCACAACGGGACGATCATCGTCGACGACGTCGAAGACGAAGCGTCGATGCGACGGGGTGAGCCGGCACTTCACCACATCTACGGCGAGGACGTCGCCCTCAACGCCGGCAACGCGATGTACTTCCTGCCGTTGAAGATCCTCGCTCGTGATCCCGGAAATCTCCCGGCAGAGACGCGATTGGCGGCCTACGAGATGTTGATAGACGAACTCAACCGGACGCACCTCGGCCAGGGGATGGACATCTGCTGGCACAACGAACGCGAGGTTCGAGTCAGTCTCGACGAGTACCTCGAGATGTGTGCGTGCAAGACCGGCTGTCTGGGTCGGATCGTCGCCCGCTTGGCCGCGATCATCACCGACCAGCCCGAAGCGGTCGAGCGCCACGCGGCGGCTTACGCCGAACTGACGTCCGTCGCCTTCCAGATCGGCGACGACATCCTCGACGTCGAACACTCACTGGGACGCGCCGGCGACTTCGGAAAGGAGTTCGGCAACGACGTTAGGGAGGGGAAGAAGACGCTCATGGTGATTCACGCGATCGAAGCGAGCGATCCCGACGACGCGAACCGGTTAGAGGAAATCCTCGAGGCCGACACCAATACCGACGAGGAGGTGCTCGAGGCGCTCTCGATGCTCGAGGCGACGAGGAGCGTCGAGTACGCTCGCGAGCGCGCACTCGGGTTGGCCGAGCAGGCCCGAGCACACGTCGATGCGCTCGACGTAGAGTCGGAGGCGGCCGAACAACTGACCGAGTTTACGGGATTCGTCGTCGAGCGGGACGTCTAGGGTTTCGGTTCTGCTCCCACGGCGACCGGTAGATCCGAAAACGCAAAATTCTATTCGGAGTGGCTGAAACGAGTGCTGATGACCGACGATCAGAGGCCCGATTGGCTCCGTATCGCCGGCTTCTCGCTCGCTCTCGTCGTTCTCTCGGGCGCGTTCGGCGGTGTCGTCGGGTCAGTCGTCTCGAGGCGGACCGGTCTCGAGGCGGTAACGGTCGCCGAGATCGCGTTCACGGTGTCGCCGAAGGCGTTCGCGCTGTACGGTGCAGTCACGGTCGGAACGTTTCTGCTGACCGGTCTCGGTGTCGCGGTCGCACTCCCGCGATTCGACGAGGGTGCGGCCTGATCGTCCGATCGCGTTTAGTTGTCTGTGTCGGTGTCGCTATCGCTATCGCTTCCCTCACCGTCATCGTCGCCATCGCCGTCTCCGATCCGTGCAGCGATGTCGTCGACGATTTCCGGGTTCCGCAGCGTGGAGGTGTCGCCGAGTTCCTCGCCGCTGGCGAGATCCTCGAGGAGGCGACGCATGATCTTGCCCGAGCGCGTCTTGGGGAGTTCGGGCGTGAAGACGACTTCCTCGGGGCGAGCGATCGGACCGATGGCGTCCTCGACGCCCTCGACGATACGCTCGCGCATGGACTCGCTGTCGTCCTGTCCGTCCTCGAGGATGACGTAGGTGTAGACGGCCTGGCCTTTGACCTCGTGGCTGCCGCCGACGACGGCGGCTTCGGCGACGCCCTCGACGCCGACGATGGCGCTTTCGATCTCCATCGTCCCGAGGCGATGGCCGGAGACGTTGATCACGTCGTCGACTCGCCCGAGAATGGTGATGTAGCCGTCGTCGTCGATCTTCGCGCCGTCCTCGGGGAAGTAGACCCACTCGTCGGCGTCCTCGTCAGAGTACTCCCGCCAGTACTCATCGAGGAAGCGCTCGTCGTTCTGGTAGAGCGTGCGAAGCATGCCGGGCCACGGGTTCTGGACGGTGAGGTACCCGGCGTCGCCGGCGTCGATCCGCTCGCCGCTCGTGTCGACGATCTGCGCGTCGATTCCCGGCAGGGGCGGACCGGCGGAGCCGGGTTTCATCGTTCCGACGCCGGGAAGCGTGGTGATCATCATGCCACCGGTTTCGGTCTGCCACCAGGTGTCGACGATCGGACACTCCTCGCCGCCGATGTGGGTGTAGTACCACTTCCACGCCCGCGGGTTGATCGGCTCGCCGACCGTTCCGAGCAGTCGAAGCGAGGAGAGATCGTGTTCCTCGGGGTACTGGCTGCCCCACTTCATGAACGCCCGAATCGCCGTCGGTGCGGTGTAGAAGATGTCGACGTCGTTCTTCTCGACCAGCTCCCAGAGACGGTCCCGCTCGGGGTAGTCGGGTGTCCCCTCGTACATCATCGTCGTGGTTCCGAGCGCGAGCGGGCCGTAGACGATGTAGGAGTGGCCGGTGATCCAGCCGATGTCGGCAGCACACCAATAGGTGTCCTCGGGTTTGACGTCCAGTACGGCGTGACTGGTCCACGCCGCGTACGAGAGGTAGCCGCCGGTGGTGTGTTTCACACCCTTGGGCTGGCCCGTCGTCCCGGAGGTGTACATCAGGAAGAGCATGTCTTCCGCGTCCCGGGAGACCGGCTCGACTGACGCGCCCGCGTGTTCCTCGACTAACTCGTCGTAGTCGTGGGCCGAGTTCCCCAGGAAGTGGTTCAGTTCGTCGCCCAACCGGTCGACGACGACGCTCGTGACCTCGTGGTCGACGCCTCGAAGTCCATTGTCCGCTTTCTCCTTGTGATTGAGCGCGTCGCCGCGGCGGTAGTAGCCGTCGCAGGTGACGAGGTATTCCGAATCTGCGGCGTTCATCCGCGTCGCCAGCGCGTCCGCGGAGAAGCCGGCGAAGACCACCGAGTGCGGCGCGCCAATGCGGGCACACGCGAGCATCGCGATCGGGAGTTCCGGAATCATCGGCATGTACAGCGTGACGACGTCGTCCTCCTCGACGCCGAGATCACGAAGCGCCGCCGCGAACTCCTCGACCTCGTTCAGCAGGTCGCCGTAGGTGTACGTCCGCGTCTCGCCCAGTTCGCCCTCCCACTTGATCGCCGCGCGATTCTTCGCGCCGTCTTCGACGTGGCGATCCAGACAGTTCGCGGAGGCGTTTAACTCTCCCCCGGTGAACCACTTGTAAAACGGCGCATCGTCGTCCTCGAGGACGGTGTCGTACTCCCGGTCCCACGAGAGCAGGTCCGCGGCCCGTTCCCAGCAGTCGGGCCAGTTCTCCTCGAACTCCTCGTAGATTCCCTCGTCGGCGACGTTCGCCTGCTCGACGAACGATTCCGGAGGGTCGAACGTCTCCTGATCTGCGAGTCGTGCCTCGAGTTCTACGTCTCCGTCGGTGTCGCCGGATTCCTCCGCCATGGTCACCGAATAGATCATGATCGAAATAAACGTTCCCCTCGATGTCGCTTCGTGTGGCGATTTTCTGCTCGGGTGACTGTGAGTACGACCATCGTCACCCGGAGACCACAATCACCTTCTCGAGGGCGGTCGTCGAGATGGGTATGACCGACGGGTCGATCTACCGAACGCCCGGTTGGAAACGTGAACTCGAGGACCACTACCGGCGCGGCGTCGATCACCTCGAACGGACCGGCGACGTGGACGTCCGCTCGAGACGAGTCGAGACCCGGTACGGCAGTACGCACCTCCTCGTCGCCGGTCCCGAGGACGCGCCACCGGTCGTCGTCTTCCACGGCGGAAACGTCACTAATCCCGTCAGCTTCGAGTGGTTCCTTCCACTCGCTGACGAGTACCGACTCTACGCACCGGACACCATCGGCCATCCCGGACTGAGTGCCGAGACACGGCTCTCTCCCGCAGATACCAGCTACGGGAAGTGGGCCGTGGATATCCTCGACGAACTCGGCCTCGAGTCCGCGCCGATGATCGGTCCCTCCTACGGCGGCGGGATCGTCCTCCGAACCGCGGCCTACGCACCCGACCGGATCGACGCGGCGGCGCTGTACGCACCCGCAGGGCTCGCGACGGGGTCGGTCTGGCGTCTGCTCTCCGAGATCGTCGTTCCGATGCTGTGGTATCGACTCGCACCCTCTCGCAGGCGTCTCGAGCGCGCCATCCAGCCGATGTTCACTGACTCGACGGCCGAACTCGAGGACGACCTCGTCGAGGGGATCGGAGCGGTTTTTCGGGGTGTGAAACTGGAGCGGGAGTTCCCGGCGCGGGCGAGTGCGGCCGAACTACGAGCGTTCGACGCGCCGACGCTGCTGGTGCTCGCGGAAGACGATCTGTTCTTCCCACCGGGAGCGGTCGGCCCGCGAGCGCGCGAGGTGATTCCGAACCTCGTGAGCGACGTCCTCCTGCAGGGCGAAGCGCACTTTCCGTCGCGTGCCGGTCGAGAGCGACTCGCCGAGCGGATTCGCGAGTTTCTCGACGAATACGGTAACTCGTGAGAAGCCCACTCAGGCCAGTCCAATTTCCTCGGAGTAGGCCCCGTACTCGGCTTCGAACACGCTCATGATCTCGCCCATCGTCGCGTAGGTCTTGACCGCGTCGACGATGTACGGTATCGCGTTCTCCTCACGATCGATCGCCTCCCGGAGCTCCTCGAGCGCCTCCTCGACGGCCGCCTCGTCGCGTTTTGCCTTGGTGTCCGCGAGGCGCTCGAGTTGCCGATCCTGTGTCGTCTCGTCGATGTCGAGGATGTCGGGGCTGGTGTCCTCGTCGATGGTGTATTTGTTGACACCGACGACGACCTCCTCCTCGTTCTCGACGCGTTCCTGATACTCGTAGGAGGCGTCCTGAATCTCCCGGAGGAAGTAGCCGTCGTCGATCCCTTGCAGGATGCCGTCGCGAACCGAGCCGTCGCCCAGTTCCCGGATGTGTTCGATGTACTCCATCGCTCGCCGTTCGGTCTCGTCGGTGAGCGACTCCACGGCGAAGCTCCCGCCGAGCGGGTCGACGATGTCGGCGGCGCCCGATTCCTCGGCGATGATCTGCTGGGTGCGCAGGGCGACCCGAACCGCCTGCTCGCTCGGCAGGGCCAGCGCCTCGTCGAAGCTGTTGGTGTGCAGCGACTGCGTGCCGCCGAAGACCCCCGCCAGCGCCTGAATGGTGACCCGGACAACGTTGTTCAGCGGCTGCTGGGCGGTCAGCGACTGGCCCGCCGTCTGGGTGTGGAACTTCAGGCGCTTCGATTCGGCGCGTTCGGCGTCGTACCACTCGTCCATCACGCGAGCGTAGATCCGCCTCGCCGCCCGGTACTTCGCGATCTCCTCGAAGAATGAGTTGTGGCAGTTGAAGAAAAACGAGAGGCGCGGCGCGAACTCGTCGACGTCGAGTCCGCGCTCGATGGCGTCTTCGACGTAGCCGAAACCGTCGGCGAGGGTGAAGGCGAGTTCCTGAACCGCCGTCGAGCCGGCCTCGCGGATGTGGTAGCCCGACACCGAGATGGGGTGGAACTTCGGCGTCTCCGCCGTCGCGAACTCGACGACGTCCGTGACGAGATTCAGGGAGGGTTCCGGCGGAATCACCCACTCCTTCTGCGCGATGAACTCCTTGAACATGTCGTTCTGGAGCGTCCCGCGGAGTTTCTCGCGGGGGACGTCACGCTGGTCCGCGAGCGCGACGTACATCGCGTAGATCACGGGCGCGGAGGGATTGATCGTAAACGAGGTCGAAATCTCCTCGAGATCGATCCCGTCGAAGAGGATCTCCACGTCCCGCAGGGTGTCGACGGCGACGCCCTCCCTGCCGACTTCGCCGTCGCTCATCCGGTCGTCCGAGTCCAGTCCCATCAGCGACGGCATGTCGAACGCGACCGACAGCCCCGTCTGGCCCTCGTCGATCAGGTAGTGAAAGCGCTCGTTGGTCTCCTCGGCGGTCCCGAAACCAGCGAACTGCCGCATCGTCCACGTCCGCCCGCGGTACATCGTCGGGTACGGTCCGCGGGTGTAAGGCTCCTCGCCGGGAAATCCGAGATCCTCGAGGTAGTCCAGGTCGGCGACGTCCGCGGGCGTGTAGAGGCGGTCGACCTCGAGGTTCGAGACGGTCGCGAACCGATCGCGGCGCTCGCCGTAGCGCTCGAGAGTCGGCTCGAGGGTCTCTCCCTCCCAGGACGTACGCGCCTCGCGGATGTCGGCGAGTTCCTCGTCGTCGTACATAGTCGTATCCGTAATATTTGCCGGAGGAACCATTAAGGATTCCGGGGATGCGACGGTCTCCCCGTCGACGGGGAGTAGCGGTCCGGCTACGGACTCGCTCGCTCGTGCTCGAGGCCGAGCCGCTCTCTGTCCCATTCGATCTCGACGAGGTTCGACGGCGTACCGGCGAGTCCGCTTCGGCTGACGACCTCGAACGTCCGATTTCTCGCTTCGGTGGTGAACGGCGCCGCGGCCATCACGCGAGCGACGTCGGCGCGGGGGATCGATCCGGAGACGGAGTCGCCGCCCTCTCCGACGAGGACGTCCTCGCTCGGCGGGTCGTCCGTGAGTTTGCCCGGCCTGACGATCGTGTAGCCGATCCCAGAGCGGCGAATCGCCGCCTCGGCGTCCTGTTTAGCCTTCAAGGTGGCGCGAACCAGCAACCGACCCGGGAGCGGCATCCCCGCCTTCGAACTCCCGACGCCGATCGCACTCTCCAGCACGAAGTGATCGACGTCCGCGCCGACCGACGCCGTGACGAGATTGACCACGCCCGTCCGATCGACCAGTTTGCCGCCGACGGCGTGGCGGAGACCCGGCGACGTCCCCAGTGCGCACAGGACGATATCACAGTCGGCGACGGCGCGGACCGCGTCCGCCGAGTCGAAGAAGTCGACGACTTCGACCTCGTCGGCCCCGAGCCGCTCGAGCGCGTCGACGTCGGCGTACGACCGCGTCGTCGCCCGAACCCGCAGGTCGGTCGGTCGGAGGACGGCGAGCAGTTCGCGGCCGGTGTCTCCGCTCGCTCCTGCGACGAGAACGCGGTCGGCGGTTGCAGACATATCGGTCGTACCTCGTGTGTACCTATAATGGTCTCCAGCGGTCAGTTTCCGCGACTGTAACCCGGAACTGACCGTCTTTCCCCTGTCGGTTCTTCGAAAGGATCAATGGGGAACGGGAAAAACGGGACTGCAATGTCCCCGAACCGACTCTTCATCGACCCCGACTCGAACGAACTCGACCTCGACGTCGATCGCCTCCTCTTCGAAGCGAAACCGATCGCGCTGATCCTCCTCGTCTTCGGCGGAGCAGGTGTGGTCCTTTTCGTGTTCGCACAGCTGTTCCAGTACGTCGGGTTGTTCCACCAGCTGTTCCTGTTCGCCCAGCAGTTCGCGTTCACCCTCGGCGGGTTCGTCGCACTCCTGTACGTGCTCGTCCGCGCGATGCAGTTCGCGGACGGGGACGGACTCGAGGTCGGGTCCGGGACCTCACCGTCCGCCGGGACGCAGACTGGTGGAGAGTCCACACAGTCACGCTACGAAGTTCCGGTAACGGATAGGAATCGACCGTCTGCGGAGGACCGGAACCGAACGTCGTCGACCGAGGTGGCCGACGAGGGGCCTTCCGATGGTGACGACACCGACGCCCTCGAGGAGAGCGGCGACGCGGACGATACGTTCGACGATAACGACGACACCCGCGGTGAGAACGGCGACGGTAGCGAGGGTGCTGGACGCCGATAATCAGTAGTGGCCCATCACGCCCAACTTCCGAGCCCGACGGAGCAACAGGTGAAACGTCAGGTAGCCGACCGCGAGGTAACACAGGCCGTTGGCGACCAGAACCGCGAGTTCGGCCGCGGGGAACTCCCAGAGACGGGTGCCCTCGGTCATCGCTTCTTGTAACAGGCTACTCCCCTGACTCAGCGGCAGCGCTTTGAGCCACGCACGGCCGTCGACCGGCGTCGCGATCAGCGCGATCAACCCGAACTGGAGCAACTGGAAGACGTTCTCGATTCGCTTGTACAACAACGCGAACCCGGCGAAGACGAAGCCGAGGCCGACGACCGAGAGCGTCGTCACCACGACCAGCGGAACGACCGTCACGGCGTCGATCGACAGCGTCTGGTCGGTCGTCGCGAGCATCATCGCCAGCAGGACCAGCCCGCCGGCGATACTCGTACAGATGTTCACCGCCGTCTTGACGGCCATCAGCGTCCCCATGCCCGACGGCGACATGTACAGCTGCTCGAGGGTCCCCCACTGGGCCTCGCGGGTGACCTGTCCAGAGGTGCTGTGATAGGCCGAGATCGCCACCGAGAACAGGAAGAAGCCGACGATGATCCCGTCGAGCGTGTCGGTGATCGCGGCGCCCGCGACGGCTTGCCCGCCGAAGAAGATCATCGCGAAGAACAGGTACGCGCCGAGGAACCCGAAGGCGGTGTTGATCCAGTACCGCCGCCAGAGGATGACCTTCTTCTCGAGGACCGCGCGGGCCAGCAAGAAGAGTCCGCGTCCGGTCGTCGTCATCGGTCGGTCGCCTCCGTTCGTGGCGTCCGCGTTCGCGGATCGTCGTCGCCGACGGGTTTGGAACCCGCATCCGTTTCCGTCTCCGTGCCCGCCGCACCGTTTTCCGCCGCTTCTCCGCTACCGCCGGACCCGCTCGCACCGCTCTCGCGATCGGTCAACGCGAGGAACACGTCCTCGAGATCCGGCTCGAGCGCGGTCACCGTCACGAGCGGACAGGGCGACTCCCGGACGACGTCCATCATCGCGTAGAAGTCGTCGCCCTGCCGGAGCGTCGCGTCGAACCGCTGGTGGTCGCCCACCCTCGTCCAGTCGTCCGCGCCGAACTCGGTCTCGAGGCGCTCCCGGCGCTCCGGAGCGAGCGTTCCGTCGACGGTCACCCGGTAGGTCTGCGTTCGGAAGACGTCGACGAGTTCCTCGAGCGAGTCGTCCGCGACGACCCGTCCCTCGTCCATGATGATCACGCGATCGCAGACGTCCTCGACGACGTCCATGTCGTGACTCGAGAGGACGATCGTGATCGACTCCCGTTCGGCGAGTCGGCGCAGTTCCGCCCGCAGGTCGAGCGAACTCTCGACGTCGAGCCCGAGCGTGGGTTCGTCGAGAAAGACCACCGACGTCTCCCGGGCGAGCGTACACGCCAGCGACGTCTTCTGTTTCATCCCTCTGGAGAGCTTGTTGACCGGAACGTCGGCCTTCGCGACGAGGTCGAGGTCCTCGAGCAATCGGTCGTGGCGTTCCCGAACGGCGGTCTCGGTCGGATCGTGGCCGCCGAGACGCGCGAAAAACCGCAGGTTCTCCCGCACCGTGAGCCGCCAGTAGACGTTTCGTGCGCCCTCGAGCATGGCCGCGACGTGTCGGTAGACGGCTCGCGGGGCGTCGGTGGTCTCGATCCCCTCGATGGTCACCGAGCCCTCGTCGGGGACGACCAGCCCGAGCATAGCCTTGATCGCCGTCGTCTTGCCGGCGCCGTTCGGGCCGAGGAGCCCGACGACGGTCCCGCGGTCGATCTCGAAGCCGACGCCGTCGACCGCCAGAACGCGGTCGTCACCGCTCCCGTAGGTCTTGGTCAGGCCCGACACCGAGACGACCGTCTCACCCGTCCGAACCTCGGAACGGGCCGCCCCACCGCGATCGATCGCCGACTCCGGGGGTTCCGTGGTGTCCGTCGAGTCTGTCATTCTGAACTAGTAAACGAGATATCTGGATAAGGGTTTCTGGTCCGGATGTGGTCGGTGCCGGCCGAACTCGAGTCCGACCCGTCGGCCGGTCACGGTAGTACGGCGATCGACGCCCCGATCTCGACTCGCCGACGATCAGCGGTCGTGTCGGGCGTCGTAAGCAGTTTCCCGGTCCCCGTCCAGTACGAACGGTCTCCTCGGGAGTTAGCTTCGTCACCGTCGGCCGTCGGTCGATATCTCGACGTCTTCGAACGATACAGAGGAACCCACCGGCACCGCCCTCGGCTTCGACCGCCCGACTCAGGCCTCATCGGACTGTAACCGCTTGGTCGTCTCGACCAGCGGATGCCGGGCGTAATCGACGACCTCGATATCGCCGAGCGTCTCGAGGTTCTCCTTGGCGGCCGTCCGCGCCATGCCGAGATCGATCGGGTGCTCGATGACGATCACGTAGGCGTCCATCTCGTCGATACCCAGTCGGTCGGCCGCCAGCACCCGATGGTGGCCGTCGGCCAGAAACAGCGTCCCGCCGTTGTCGATCACCACCAGCGGCTCGGCGAGGCCGTGCTCGAGTTCGTACCGTCGTCCCTCGAGTTCGTCGGCGTAGACTCGGCCCTGCGTCGGGATGAGGTTTTGGAGGGCGACCGTCCGGCGCTCCTCGTACAACTCCATCGAGTGAATGTTCTCGAGGGTTCGCATCAGTTTGCCGACCTTCTCGGGAGTCGCGCGCTCGATCTGGCTGCGGATGACGTCGGCGTTGGAGATAATTCCGACCAGATTGCCGGCGTCGTCGACGACCGGGAGCTTCTGGATGCCCGATCGGAGGATCACCCGGGCTGCGTCGGTGACTTTCATCTCCGGATGGGCGACGATTAGGTCGGTCGTCATCACCTTGAAGATCGGTTCGCCGTCGTCGGCCAGCAACAGGTCGCGGGCGCTGATGAACCCCTCTACGCGTCTCCTGTCGCAAACGGGAAAGCCGCTGTGTTCGTCGCTCTCTGCGATCCGAACCGCGACGTCGCGAACGCTCGCGTCGGGTGAGACGGTCACCACGTCGCGAGTCATGTACTCCTCGACTTGCGCTTTCGTCCCGGTTCCGTCGACCGCGTTCATAGCGACACAACGGAACCGGTCGACAAAAACTTCCCGTCAGCTCTCAGTCCGTTGTCGGGCTCCGATGGTGTAACGTGACCTGACCTGATGTCACCCGATCTAACGTGAGATGGTGTAACGTCTTCACCTCACTCAACCCACCCGTCTCCGAACGACCGCGCTGTTATCTGTCTCTCTCACTCTCGGTATTTGTCTCCGTCCTCCCGTTTACGCTCCCTTCACCCGCACTCTCGTTCTCGTTCTCGTTCTCAGTCTCAGTCTTCTTTACCCGCTCGCTCCCTCTCCCACTCGTACTCGTACTCACCCCGTCGTCTCCCTCCGCTTGCCCATCACCCGACAGAAACAACCACTGACTGGCCTGACTGTACGCCCCGACCGGCGTTCCCGGCCGCGTCTTGATCGCCTCGAAGAACCGGTCCGTAATCACCTCCTCGACGACGCTCAGGATCGAATCGACCTGCTCCTGATCGTCGACACCACCGAGACTCCCGACCTCGAGTTGTGCGCCGGCCATATCGGCGTGGCCACCGGCGCTTCCGATCTGGTCGAACGCGTCTCGAAGCGTCTCGCCGAGGTCGATCTCGCTCGCACGCGACCGGGCCGAGAGGAACACCATCTCGTCTAGAAACCCGTAGACGAGGGTCGTATTCACTCCCTCCATGTTCAACAGCTGTTCGGCCGCCTGCGGCAACGAGTCACGATTTGTGATGTAACCCACGCTCGAGACGACGACGGTTCCTCGCTGGGTACGCTTCTTGATCGCTCTGGCGATCGTCTCGAGGGTGTCGCCCTCGATCGTCGGTTCTTCGACCTGTTCTAACACGCTCTGGTCGACGGCCGGCAGTAGCGTCGCCGCCGCCCGAAAGTCGACTGCGGACACCTCCCGCGTAAAGTCGTTCGTATCGACACGGATCCCGTACAACAGCGCCGTCGCCGTCCGACGACGGAAATCGAGACCGAACCGCTGTAGGTACTCGGTCATGACGGTACTCGTCGCCCCCGCGTTCTCCCGGAGATCGACGAACTCCCCCGGGACCGGCCCTCGCGGTGGATGATGATCGATGACGATGTCGACGTGCAGTTCCGGTGGCAGCTGGTCGTTGACGCCGGGGCGAGAGTGGTCGACCAGCGCGAACGCCGCGTACTCTCCCAGCGAGTCCTCCGGATCGAGGTTTCGCAGATCGAGATCGAGCAGGTTCACCATCGCCCGATTCTCTTGATGGGAGATGTCGCCGAAATAGCACGCCTGAGCGTCGACGCCGACCGCAGCCGCGAGATCCGTCAACGCGACGGCGCTCGCGATGGCGTCCGGGTCGGGGTTGTCGTGCATCACGACCGCTAGCGTCCCCTCGATTCGGGACAGTTGGCGACGCAACGCCAACACCTTCGACGCTCCGCTACTGGTCGTCTCCTCGAGTATCCGGTCGGCGAGCGATTGGGTCGGATCGACGACTCGATCGGCGAGGTCCTCGATCACCGCCCGGTTCTCGCCCGTAAAATTCCCGCCCGCGTACGCGACGAGCGTCGCGTTCGGAAATCGGTCGCGGGCCCGCTCGAGGGTGAGACGGTTCTTGTCGGTCCGATCGCCGGCGACGAGGACGACCATCGGCTCGTCGACGTCGCTGAAGACGGTCGGATCCGTTGGATCACCCTGTTGGGCCGGGATGTTGTCGTCCCGAAGCGTCTCGACGACGTCCTCGTTCTCCGTGATGACCAAGAGCGGACCGTCGCGCTCGGGCAGTTGCTCGACGATGCGCTGGCCGACACTCCCGCACCCGAGCACGAGCCGGGAAACCATATCGCGGCTTACGACCGACACGGGTAAAATCTACCGGACTGCGAAGTGGTCTCCGAGTTCCGTGAGCGTGGACTCGGTCCGGACAGGGGATCGAACGCGGAACGCAAAACGAGACGGAGGCCGAGATCGAAACCAACACCGCACCGCACCGCAAACCGGCTCAATCAGGAACTCAGGCGACGATCGCTCCGGCCGCGTTGATCGCCGCATCGGCGACCGGGCCGAAACCCGGCAGGATGAGGACGGTCATCACGGCCGCGACGACGATCGCGGCGTAGAGTCCCGTCGGCTGGGAGAGGCTCTCTCGCTCGAGGACGGCGTCCTCGATCCAGACCGCCTTGACCAGCCGCGAGTAGTAGTACAGCGAGAGGGCGCTGTTGATCACGAGCGCCGCCGCGACGACGAGCAACCAGACGTTGGTCGACGCGGCCTCGAGGGCACCCGTGAACAGGAAGTACTTGCTCCAGAAGCCGCCAAACGGCGGAATGCCGGCGAGGCTGAACATGAAGACTGCGAGCGCGACGCAGGCGACCGGGGCCTGTTTCGAGAGCCCGTTGTAGTCTTCGAACGTCCGGCCGACGCCCCAGTACTCCGCGAGTGCGACGAACAGGAACGCACCCGTGTTCATGAAGCCGTAGACCAGCAGGTGCATCATCGCCGCACCGAGGACGAGTTCGCCGCCGTCGACGGTCAGGCCGGCGAGACCGATCAGCGCGTAGCCGGCGTGACCGACAGAGGAGTACGCCAGCATCCGTTTGACGTTGTCCTGGGTCGCGGCCGCGAAGTTCCCGACGGTCATCGTGACGATCGCGAGAACGATGAACGCGATCGACCAGTCGACGCCGAGGGTCTGCATGGCGTCTAACGGGAACGCCGTCGTGAAGACACGGAATGCGATCACGAAGCCGGCGGCCTTAGAGGCTGACGAGAGGAACGCCGAGATCGGTGCCGGCGCACCCTCGTAGGCTTCCGGCGCCCAGAAGTGGAAGGGCACGCTCGCGGTCTTGTACGCGAACCCGCCGATCAACATCAGGACGCCGATCCCGAGCAGTCCGTTCATC
This sequence comes from Halomontanus rarus, assembly GCF_017357405.1. Lineage (GTDB taxonomy): Archaea > Halobacteriota > Halobacteria > Halobacteriales > Natrialbaceae > Halomontanus > Halomontanus rarus. The sequence goes on from NZ_CP071597.1 coordinate 1,073,513, forward strand.
TCCTCGGCAGCGTCGAGATTGTTCGCGATGGCGTCGAGTTGCATGTGGCCGGTCGCCCCGTAGACGAGGCTGATCCCGTAGACGAAGATCGCCGAGGACATTGCGCCGATCAGGAAGTACTTCAGTCCCGCTTCGACGCTGCCGCGGTTGCTCTTCAAGATCGCGACGAGCGCGAACGAGGGGAGACTGGCCAACTCGAGGGCGATGAAGATCGTCACGAGGCTGTTGGCCGACGCCATCGTCGACATCCCGGTCGCCGCGAGCAAGATCAGCGAGTAGTACTCGGCTTGGTAGGTGTGATCGCGGAGGTAGTCGTAGCTCGCGATCGAGACCAGCGCCGTCACGACCCCGACGATGATCATGAAGAACAGGGCCATCTGATCGACGATCAGCTGTCCTTCGAACAGATCGAAGACACCGTTGCCACCCTCCTCGAGGGGCGTTCCGACGCCCGAGAGGATGAACCAGACGGCGACGCCGAGCGACGCCAGCGACCCGACGGTCGCGACGCCCGCGATCACGGGTCGGTTGGTCGAACGCGGGTTGATACTGTCGTAGGTGAACAACACCAGCGCGGTCAGCGCCAGAATCATCGGCGGTGCGAGCGCCGTCAACTCCGGCATCTCGAGGACCGCCATCAGGCGTCACCTCCGAACGCGGCGAGATCGACGATCGGATCGACTGCGTCTGTAATCATCTCGAAGATCAACTCGGGTGCCACGCCCAGCGCGATGATCAGTCCCAGGAGGACGAACATCGGCGCGACGTCGTGCAGCGGGGCGCGGCGGATCTCGTAGTCGGTTTCCAGTCGGAATGGGCCGAACAGGGTCCGCTGCATCGCGAACAGCAGGTAGCCGGCGACGATGACGATGCCGAACATCGCCAGGCCGGTAAACAGCGGCATGTACGTCGACGCCTCGGAGCCGAACGCGCCGAAGAAGATGAAGTACTCCGCCGCGAAGCCGCTCATCAGGGGCAGCCCCATGTAACCGAACGCGCCGGCGATGAGGACGCCGACTGCGATCGGCATTCTGTCGGCCATCCCGGACATGTCCGTCACGATCCGGGTGTGCGTCGCGTTGTAGATGACGCCGACGGCCATGAACATCAGTCCGGAGATCAGGCCGTGCGAGACCATCTGGAAGGTCGCACCGCCGACGCCGAACTGGGTGTAGGCGACCAGTCCGAGGATGACGTAGCCCATCGACGACACCGAGGAGTAGGCGACGATCCGCTTCAAGTCGGTCTGGGCCAGCGCGAGCATCGCGCCGTAGATGACGCTGATGACCGCGATGGCGGCGATCGGAACCACGAACTGCGAGACCTGATCCGGGAACATCGTGAAGTTGAACCGGAGCAGGGCGTAGGTCCCCATCTTCAGCAACACGCCCGCGAGGAGCACCGACGCGGGGGTCGGTGCCTCGACGTGAGCGTCCGGCAGCCAGGTGTGAAACGGCACCACGGGAACCTTGACCGCGAAGCCGAGGAACATCGCGACGAACACGAGCGAGGTCAACGTCCCCGCTCCGATGCCGGCGAAGCTCTCGGGGCCGCCGTTGAGCATCGCCTCGGTGATCTCGGGCAGCGCGAAGCTCGAGACGCCGTCTCCGAGTGCGAACACGAGCGTGATGAACGACCCGAACATCACGAGCGACGCCACGTTCGTGTAGACGAAGAACTTGATCGCGGCGTACTTCCGGCGCGGGCCGCCCCAGATACCGATCAGCAGGTACATCGGGATGAGGACGGCCTCCCAGAAGATGAACCAGACGAAGAAATCGAGCGCCACGAAGACGCCGATCAGGTTCGCCTCGATGAAGAGGACGAGTCCGTAGAACTGTGACTCGCGCATGTCGATCGGCGTCCACGAACTCATGATCGCCAGCGAGACGAGGATCGTCGTCAGGACGACCAGCGGCAGGCTGATGCCGTCGAGACCGACGAACCACGTGATCGCGTAGTCGCCCAGCTGGATCCACTCCATCTGGGACTCGAAGGCGAGTTCGCCGTCGATCAGGGCGTTTCCGCTGCCGTCGAAGGTCGCGAACATCCACAGGCTGATCGCCACCGGCACGAGGCTGATGGCGAACGCGAGTTTGCCAGCGATTCGATTCGGCGCGACGAACGTCACGAGCGCGCCGGCCAGTGCGACTGCGATAAGTGCTTCAATCATCATACGAACCACCCTCCGTACACGCCGAGACCGACAACTAACGCGATGAATCCGAGGACGATCAACGCCGCGTAGTTCGTCACGACACCCGTCTGAAGTCGCTTCATGCCACCGCTACCGAACAGACTCACGCTCGAGACGCCGTTGACGACGCCGTCGATGACGCTCTGGTCGAAGCGATCGGCCATTCGTGCGACCGGAAGGGTCAGCCCCTCCGCGATCCAGACCTGCACCTCGTCTTGATAGTAGTTGCTGCGCAGAACCGTTCGAGCGCTTCCGAGGTTCTCCGTGTGCGCTTTCGGTTCGGGCACGTTGTACAGGATGTACGCCAGTCCCGCCCCGCCGAACGCCAGTCCGAGCGAGAGCGCCGCGCCGATGAGCAGCGTGATCGTCTCCGAGCCGATGTATCCGGTCTCGTAGCCGGTCATCTCGCTGTATTCGTGGTAGGTCATTCCTTCCATTCCGTCGGTGTAGGCACCGTCGAGCCAGTGCTCGAGGAAGGTAATGTCGAGTCCGGCGAGCTTGTAGACGGGTGCGAGGTTGGCCGCACCGGCGACCACCGCGAGCACGCCGAGGACGATCAGCGGAATCTTCACGTTCATCCCCAGCGGGTGGGGGTCGCGTGCGGCTTCCGACCGCGGGTTCCCGTGGAAGGTCAGGAAGACCATCCGGAAGGTGTAGAAGCCGGTGAAGAACACTGCAACGAGCCCCATCGCGTAGGCCGCAAGGAAGATCGGTTCCTCTAAGCCGAGGATGAGCGCGTCGTAGAGGATTTCGTCTTTCGACCAGAAGCCCGAGAACGGGACGATTCCTGCGAGCGCGAGCGAGCCCGCGAGGAACGTGTAGTATGCGACGGGCGCTCTGTCTTTCAGGCCGCCCATCTTCCACATGTCCTGTTCGTGGTGCATGAGGATGATGACGGCACCGGCACCCAGGAACAGCAGCGCCTTGAAGAAGGCGTGGTTCATGAGGTGGAAGACGCCGGCGACGTAGCCGCCGACACCGAGGCCGAGCATCATGTAGCCGTACTGGCTGATCGTCGAGTACGCCAGCACCTGTTTGATGTCGTCTTTGACGACGCCCATCGTCGCCGCGAACAGCGCGGTGAACCCGCCGACGAACGCGATGATCGCGAGCGCCGTCGGTGACTGGGCGTAGAAGCCGAACATCCGGGCGACGAGGTAGACGCCGGCCGCGACCATCGTCGCCGCGTGGATCAGCGCCGACACCGTCGTCGGACCTTCCATCGCGTCGGGCAGCCAGGTGTGCAGCGGGAACTGCGCGGACTTCCCGATGACGCCGCCGAGCACGAGGAGTCCGAGGATCGTCACCCAGGTCTCGGCGCCGAGGCCGTGGAACGTCTCGCCGGCCTCGATTGCGCTCTGGGCTTCTGCCACGAACGAGGCGTCGCCCGCGAACGTGAGCGTCCCGAAGGTCGCACCGATCCCGACGACCCCGATCAGGAAGAAGTAGTCACCGAATCGGGTGACCAAGAACGCCTTCTTCGCCGCCGAGGGCGCACTCCGCGTGCGGAACCAGAACCCGATGAGCAGGTACGAACACAGCCCGACGAGTTCGAAGAACATGAACGCCATCAGCAGGTTGTCCGCGAGGACGAACGCGAGCATGCTGAACGTAAAGAGACCGAGTTCGGCGTAATATCGCCGGAGTCCGGTCTCGCCCTCGGCGTTCATGTAGCCGAGGCTGAAGATATGGACCAGCAAGGCGACCAGCGAGACGATGACCAGCATCAGCGCCGACAGCGGGTCGATCAGGACCCCGAAGTGGAACGTGATCTCGTCGCCGATCGCCCAATCGTAGAGTCCTTCGTTGTACACTTCACCGCCTGCAACGGTCGCGAACATCCACAGCGAGAGCAGTAACGAGCCTGCCGTCGCGAGAATGCCTGCGTACGCGCCTTTCTTCGGCATACCGTTCCCGAAGACGAGCGCGACGACGAACGCCGCGAGGGGGAGCAACGCGATCGCCGGAGCGAATTCGAATGCACTTACCATCTTACCACCTCATTGCCGACGGTACCGTCACGTCGACGTCGCGGAAGTTGCGGTACAACACCAGGATGATCCCCAGTCCGACCGCCACTTCGGCGGCGGCGAGCGCCATCGTGAACAGCGCGAACACCTGCCCGGAGAGATTGCCGTGATAGAACGCGAACGCGATCAGATTGATGTTGGCCGCGTTCAGCATGATCTCGACGGACATCAGGAACATCAGTGCGTTCCGACGCGTCAGGACGCCGAACAGCCCGATACAGAACAGGGCCGCCGACAGGAGGACGTAGTAGTGAATCTCGACTGTCACGCGTCGTCACCTCCACCCGTCGTTCGACCACCGTCGGTCGCCGGACGCGCACCCTCACTCTCGTTCGCGCGGGTCGATCCCGCTTCCGTACTCGAGAGCGCCGTCACGGGCTCGCCACCCTCTTCGCGCTTTGCGAGCACGAGAGAGGCGTCGAGTGCCGCGTCGAGGACGATCGCAGCGAGGAAGAACGAGGCGAGGAACTGTTCGGTCGCGCCGAGTCCGCCTTCCGTCGACTGCAACGCCGTCAGATCGAACATGGCGTAGCCGATCTGTTCCGTGATGGTGATTCCCTCGGGGAAACCAGCCATCTCACCGAACCCGGTGTTCAATACGGTCACCGCGATGATCCCGAACAGCGCCACGGCGAGAATACCGGGGAGCAGGGTCTTGCCCAGCCGGAGTTGCGGGCCGTTCGTCATGTCTGTACCACCTCGTCGGATTCGAACTCCTCGGTCTGCGTCAGCATCACGGCGAACGTGATCAGAATGAGGACCCCGCCTACGTAGACGAGGACCTGCATCACGGCGACGAACTCCGCCGCCAACATCACGTAGTGGACCGCGACGCTCATCAGCGCCACGCCGAGCAGGAGAGCCGAGTGCCACGGATCCCGCATGAGCACGACGCCGATCGCACTGCTCAACGTAACGAGCGCGAACAGCGCGAACGCGATCAGGTCGTATGTCATTAGTTCTGTCTGGTTGGGTATGCCCTTTGTAGATTTCGAGACGGGACGGGCAGCCCGCTCTGGTTCCCGACTACTGATAGTCGACCGCACCCTCACCCTCGCCGATCCACGCGCCGCGGTCCGGTTCGCGTGACTCGAGGGGATCGATATCCTTGTACCACGGAACGGCCTTCAACTGCTCTTTGTTGTAGACGAAGTCGGCCTTCGTGTCGGCCGTGAACTCGAAGTTCTGCGTGAGCAGGATGGCGTCGACGGGACAGACCTCCTCGCAGAGTCGGCAGTAGATACACTGGCCGATGTGGAGGTTGTACTGTTCGCCGTTGCGCTGGTCGTCCGTGACGATCTGGATGGTGTCGTTCGGGCAGACGTTCTCACACTGGCGACACCAGATACAGCGCTCCTGGCTGAACTTGTGGACGCCGCGAAAGCGCGGCGACACGTCGGGTGCCGTCTCGGGGTACTCCACGGTGAAGGTGTTCCCGTCCAGTGCGTGTTTCATCGTCGTTGCCATGGATTTGAGTAGTCCGATCATTATGCGATCATCCCCACGATGAGTGCGGTGAGCACGAGGTTAGCGAACGAAAGGACGAGCATGCCCTTCCAGCCGATTTCGATCATCTGGTCGATTCGAACCCGCGGCAGCGCCGAGCGCAGCCACTGGGTGAGCAAGAACACCGCCCAGATCTTGACGAGGAACCAGACGATGCCGAGCGCCGCCGGCCCCGGACCGGCGGGACCGCCGAGGAAGAGCGTCGCGATGACCGCCCCGCCCAGGAAGATGTGCAGGAACTCCCCGAGGTAGATCAGGACGAAGTAGACCGAGGAGTACTCGGTCTGGTAGCCGGCGACGATCTCGGTCGGCGCTTCGGGCGTGTCGAACGGGTTTCGACCGACTTCTGCGAAGTTCGCGACCAGGAACAATCCGAACGCGAACGGGTTGATGAACGCGTACCACGCGGGAATCGCGAAGCCGCCGAGCGTGATCAGCGGCTCGGTCTGTGCCTCGACGATGCCGCCGAGTTGGAGCGTCCCCGTGAAGATCACCACCGACATCCCGGTCACGACGAGCGGGATCTCGTAGGCGATGTTCTGGGCGACCGCACGGAGTCCACCGAGCAGCGAGTACTTGTTCGACGAGGAGTAGCCGGCCATCACCAGACCGACGCTCGCGATACCCGAGACGGCGAAGACGTACGCCAGGCCGATCTCGGGATCGGCGAGCTGGATGCCGCTTCCCATCGGGATCACGGCGAACCCGAGCATCGCCGAGCCGGCGACGACGATCGGCGCGAGGTCGTAGGCCGGTCGATCCGCGTTCTCCGGAATGATGAGTTCCTTCGAGAGCAGGCGAACGGCGTCGGCGACGATGATGAACAGTCCGAACGGACCGATGCGGTTGACCGCGATGCGGTCCGTGAAGGCGGCGGTGATCTTTCGCTTCGCCCACGGGCCGGCGACGCCGGTCATCGCGAGCATCAGGTTGCCGACGAAGAACGCGGCGATGAACGCGGCGACGAGTTCGCCCGCGACACCGAGTTCACCGAGGCCGGTGAGATCGGCGACCCGTTCGGGGAGCAAGACCGTGTCGGAGTCCTGCTGGAGCGGGACGGGAGCGAACGAGGCCCCGCTCATCGATCCACCTCCCCGAGCACGATATCCAGACTGCCAAGCGAGGCGATCAGGTCGGGGATGTACTCGCCCTCGGACATCTCCGGTAGCGCCGAGAGGTTGTGGAAACACGGACTGCGGATCTTGAATCGGCCGGGTTTGTCCGTCCCGTCCGCGCGGATGTAGATCCCGAGTTCACCCTTCGCACCCTCGACAGCACGGTAGGTCTCCGTGTCCGCCTCGGGTTTGAGCGTCCGGGGCACGTTCGACTGGATCTCGCGGTCGTCCTCGGGCCAGTCCTCGAGCAAGTCGACACACTGCTCGATGATCTTCGCGGACTGCTCGACTTCCTGCATCCGGACGAGCACGCGCGAGTAGTTGTCGCAACCGTCCTCGGTGACGACGTCCCACTCTAAGTTCTCGTAGTAGCCGTAGGGGTCGTCCCGACGGAGGTCGTAGTCGATCCCGGAGCCGCGGGCGACGGGCCCGGTGCAGCCGTACTGTTTGGCGACCTCGGGTTCCAGAATCCCGGTGTCGACACACCGTACCTGGAAGATCTCGTTGCCCGTGAGGAGGTCGTCGTACTCGGCGACTTTGGCGGGAAGTTCGTCGAGCAAGTCCCGAATCTTCTCGAAGAACTCCTCGCGGGGTTCGGGCAGATCCCAGGCGACCCCGCCCAGCCGGAAGTAGTTGAACATCAACCGCTGGCCGGTCAGATCCTCGAGGATGTCCTGAACGATCTCGCGGTCGCGCATTCCGTACTGGAAGATGGCGGTGAAGTCGCCGTAGACGTCCAGGGCGAACGTCGCCAGCGCGAGCATGTGCGAGGCGATCCGACAGAGTTCGGCGCCCATCGTCCGGATGACCTGCGCGTACTCGGGAACCTCGAGGTCCGCGAGGTCCTCCGCGACGCGGGCGTAGGCCCACTCGTTCAACAGTCCCGCCGAGACGTAGTCCCAGCGGTCCGGGTAGGGCATGATCTGGTGTCGGTAGGTTCCCGACTGGCACATCTGTTCCTCACAGCGGTGGAGGTAGCCCACGTCGGGTTCGACGTCGGCGACGGTCTCGCCGTCGAGAACCGTCTTGATGTGGAGCACGCCGTGGGTCGCCGGGTGGTGTGGACCGATGTTGAGGAACATCGTGTCCGACTCGGCGCCCTTCTGGTCGGGTTGGATCGGGTTCGCGTGTTCGGTCAGCGAGACGACCTGCGGTTTGGTCTGGTTGTAGTCCAGTGAGAGCGGGTGGCCCTGCCAGGTCTCGGGGAGCAGAATCCGTCGCGGGTCGGGGTGGCCCTCGTAGTCGATGCCGACGAGGTCGAACGCCTCGCGTTCGTGCCAGTCGGCGGTCCGGAACACCGGTTCCGCGCTCTGGCTGGTCGGCTCGTCGCTCGTCGTCGGGACGACGATGCTGACTTCCTGGGTTGGATCGGCGTACTTCTTGAGGTGGTAGATCGACTCGTACCGATCTGCGTACTCCTGTGCGGTGAGACACGAGAGGTGATCGAAGCCGGCCTCGTCGCGCAGATCGAAGAGTACGTCCTGAACTTCGTCCGGTCGGATGACGAAGCCGGGCGCGTTCTTGTGATCGTCTCGCGCGAGCGCGCGGTCACCGATCAGTTCCTCGAGTTCTTCCTCGGTGGTTTCGACGTCGACGCCGACCTGCCGTCGTGGCTCGAGGCCCGTACTCATGGTGAATCACTCCAGTTGTACCGCATGACGAGGTCGTCCTCGTCGATCTGGTCGGCCAGTTTTTGCACTAACTCGTCGCGTGGCAGATCGCCGAACTCCTCGAGTTCGTACGGTTTGACCACGACGGGCGAACTCTCGCCGTTGGCGACGCGCTCTTGGAGTTTGGCGATGCCGTAGACGAGCGCCTCCGGACGGGGCGGGCAACCGGGGACGTGGATGTCGACCGGGACGATCTCCTCGGCCCCTTTGACGACGTTGTACCCCTCTTGGAACGGGCCGCCCGAGATCGTACACGACCCCATCCCGACGACGAACTTGGGTTCGGGCATCTGGTCGTAGACGCGCTTCATGCGCGGGCCGAACTTCGAGACGATCGTCCCGGGGACGATGATCACGTCGGCCTGTCGCGGTGACGCGCGCGGCACACCCGCACCGAAGCGGTCCAGGTCGTGTTTGATGGCGTAGGTGTGCATCATTTCGATGCTGCAGCAGGCGATACCGAACTGCAGCATGAACATCGACGACCCTCGAACCCAGTTCATGAACTTGTCGAACTTGGTGAGGATGAAGGGTGTGGAGCCGAACGCTTCCCGGAGCTTGGAGTTGAAGCGGTCGTCGGCACCTTCACCGATGCGGGAGTCCCGCGTATCTGTCGATGGTGCGGTGCTGTCGTAGATCGATTGACGTGGTTTGTTTTGGTCGCTACTCATGGTCGATCGGCCTCAGGTTCGACCTGTCGAGGGCTCGTGGCCCACTGTACTGCGCCGTTGCGCCATGCCCACGCGAGTCCGACGAGGAGGATGGCGACGAACACCAGCATCGGACCGAGTACCTCGAGCAGCGTCACGGCATCTGACTCGAGTGCGGGTCGGTAGATAACCGCCCACGGGAACAGCAGAACGGTCTCGATGTCGAAGACGAGGAAAAGAAGCGCAACCATGTAGTACTGGATGTTAAAGCGGATGCGCGTCCCTCCCGTCGGAATCTCGCCACTCTCGTAGGTGGCACGTTTACTCGTCTCGGGCACACTCGGACGCAGGAGGTACGACACCGCCATCATGCCGAGCGGAATCAGTAACCCCACGAGCGCCAGCGCCCCGATGGCTATCCATTCATTCATCTCCGTAACGTTCGGGGGTTGGAAACGCACCCATATAAGGGTTGATTCTTCGATTTTCGCCCGAATTCGACACCCTGCACGCCCATCGACGCGGATACACGATCCGGAGAGTCAGTGAAACTGAGAGTTTTCTCGAGCGGTGGGGGGTGGTGTCGTGTCCGCGAGAAGCGAAGCCGAGAGAACCGATCGACTCGAGCGCGGAAACCCGACTCGAGACGAGACGGGGGACGTGAGCGTCGGTCGGCGGAACACATCACGGAACGAAGAGGTATCGGGACCGTCGGCGAACGCGACTGCGGTGGAACTGCTCACTCTCGAGAGAACTCGAGTGTCCCGCCGTCGTGAAGGTCGCGAGAGACGGTGCCGACGTCCTCCTGGAGGGCGTCGTGGTAGGCGACCAGTCGATCTCGGATCTCCTCGTGCTCGCGCGCGAGAATCTGCGCCGCCGAGAGGGCGGCGTTGAACGACTTACCTGCGTCGACGGCGGTGATCGGCGCACCCGTCGGCATGCCGATGACGCTGTCGACGGACTTCTCCTGAACGGGGACGCCGATCACGGGCAGCGGGTAGGCGATCGAGGCGGTCATGTTCGGCAGATCCGCGGACTTCCCGCCCGCGCCCGCGATGATGACGTCGATTCCCCGGGCTTCAGCTGTCTCGGCGTAGGCGTACATCAGGTCCGGCGTCCGATGGGCGGAGGTGACGTAGGTCTCGAAGGAGAATCGCGATTCGGGCGGGGTCTCGAAGTCGGTCTGCTCTTCGAATCCCAACTCTTCGACGAACGCGTCGTAGGCTCCCGGTCGACGGCCGCCGGTCATCATCGTCTCGAGGTCGGAGTCGCTGCCCATCACGATCCCCACGTCGGGCGTCTGTTCGCTGGGGCGGTCCTGTTCGGCTTCGCGGTGCAATCGATCGACGAGTTCGGTGACGGAATCGGCGGTCATGGTTTCGGGTTGCTCGCCGGATGCCAAGAAATGGACGGATTCGACGCGAAAAGAGTCGCAACCGAGAGCTCCTCCGAATGCGGTCACGAAACCGGGACGAGGCTCACTCGAACGTAACCGCGTCCCGGAGCTTGCGCGCCGTCGCCAGCAACTCCTCGCGGTCGTCGATGCCGACGCCGTCGCCGGACACCGTGACGTGGCCCATCTTTCGCAGCGGCCGCGCCTCGCGCTTGCCGTACCAGTGGAGGTGTGCGCCGGGCGTCTCGAGGAGTCGGTCGACGTTCGCGAGTTCCGCCTCCCGAGGTTCGTCGACGTCGCCGAGGAGGTTCGTCGAGACGGTCGGACTCCGCAGTGCGGTCGACCCGAGCGGCAAGCCGAGGACCGCACGGGCGTGCTGTTCGAACTGCGAGGACTGGGCGCCCTCGATGGTCCAGTGGCCCGAGTTGTGCGGACGAGGGGCGATCTCGTTGAGGAGGATCTCCCCTTCGCTCGTTTCGAACAACTCGATCCCGTACACGCCGCGCCCGTGCATCACCTCGAGGACGTCAGCCGCCACGTCTCGAGCGGATTCGAGGACATCCTCGCTCGAGCGGGCGGGAACGACGGTCTCCCGGAGGATCTCTTCCTCGTGAACGTTCTCCCCGACTGGGAAGGTCGCGACTTCGTCGTCGCCCTTGACGGCGATCACGGAGATCTCGCGCGCGAAGTCCACGAAGGACTCGACCATCGCCGGCCCGGCGACCGACTCGAGGGCGTCCGCGGCGTCGGCGGCCGACTCGACGGGGACGTTCCCCCGGCCGTCGTAACCGCCGGTCCGCGCTTTGAGCATGACCGGCGCGCCGAACTCGTCGATCGCCTCGCGGACGTCCTCGGCGTCGTCGACGGCCCGGAACGGCGGGACCGGAACGCCGGCCTCGCGAAGCCGGCGCTTCTGGACGAGTTTGTCGTGGATCGTCCGCAGCGTCTCGGGCCGGGGATGGACCGGCGTCCCCGTCTCCTCGCTCACCCGCTCGAGGAGGTCCTGATCGGCGAGTTCGATCTCGAACGTGAGGACGTCGGCGTGCTCGGCGAGTTCCCGGATGCCGGCCTCGTCGTCGAAGTCGCCGACGAGCTGGTCGCGAGCGACGAGTGCAGCCGGGCAGTCCGGCGTCGGATCGAGGACGATCACCTCGATGCCGAGCGGGGCCGCCGCCTCGGCGAGCATTCGTCCGAGCTGTCCCCCACCGACCACGCCGAGGGTCGGTCCCGGCGTCTGGAGCGTCGTCATCGGTCGGCGGTTGTCCGTACCGGCGCTTAAGGATTCTCAATCGGTATCGACGGCGGCCGCACTCGAGCGAGCTGTTCGTCAGTCGGACGGTCGTCGAAGGCGCTTGGAAGTCTCGAGCGGAGGGTCCAATCAGGACGGCGAGTCGGATTCGAGGGCCTCGAGCGCGTCGGCTCGGACGTAGAAGACGGTCTCGTCGCCCGGACTTCGCATCTCGTGGACGACCTTGACGTACTCGCCGGTACGCCGGTCGACGAGTTCCTCGTTGTTCACCCCGTCGTGTTCCTCGTGGGTGATCACCACGGCCGGCGATTCGGTGCGCAGCAGTTCGTCGAGTTCGTCCTCGTCGTGGGCGCTCAACCGCTCGGCCCCGGCGCGTTCCATGTACCAGGGGAGGGGGAGGCGTCGATACCAGTTCCCGTTGTCTTCGAGGCGTTCTCTGTGTCCGTCTTCGTTTTCGGTCCAGCGATCGGCGACCGGCGGTCGATACGCCGCGCTCTCGTTGTCGATCGCGTATTCCTCGGCGAAGTAGAGGACGGGGTCGTCGGTCGTCGAGACGACCGACTCGACGTCCGCGAGCGTCTCGCGGACGTCCTGATTCGGCTGGGCGTACTGAACGATGTGGTCTTCTCCCGATTCTCGCGTGTTCCCCGGATCGAACGCCGTCCCGCCGGCGATCGCGAGCATCGACACGAGAAGGATCGCCGCGATAGTCACCGAAAGAACGGCGTCGACGCTCCGACTGCGTCGACCGTCGCGAACGTCGTCGATCGACTCGAGCCCCCGTGCGAGAACCCAGGCGAGTGCGACGCCGGCGGGGAACGCGAGCGGGACGAGCGCGTGGACGAGCGCCCACGTCGCCCAGATGTCCATTCCGAGGGCGTAGCCGGGGACGCTCACGAGTCCCCAGTACCCGAAGAATAGCACGATCGAACGCGGTCGATCGGCGAGATAGCGTTCGCCGACGATCCCGGCGACGGCGAAGACGGACAGCGCGGGCGCGTACGCCGCGAGTGCCCGGCCGAACCGCCCGACGTAGTCCTGTAACCGGTCGATGACCGAATCGTACCCCTCGTCGTCGGCACTCTTGTCGCCCCAGTCCGTGATCCCCTCCCAGAAGTCGGCGAACGCCTGATCTGCGACCGCCGGAAACAGATCCGGCCGCGACGAGAGTCGCTCGAAGCCGACGCCGGTCCCGCCCGTTCGGGGCGCGTAGAAGTAGATCAGGATCAACGCCCCGAGTGCGACCGCGAACACGAGGTGGCCGGCGTAGTAGCCGAGGACGCGACCGAGATCGAGGTCTCGCGTGCGCTCGCGGACGTGATCGTATCGGTCGCGGAGGTACGCTCGAGTCGGCCGTCGAGCGTGCGGTCGGAACAGCGTCGTGTCGAGGACGAGCGCGCCGGCGCCGAGCCAGCAGAGGACGAAGACGATCGCGTTCTCCTTGGTCGTGAATCCGAGTGCCGCCAACGCGAACCCCGCGTAGAGGTATCGAACACGTCTGGTGTCGGCGAAGCGGACGAACATGCCGAGCGAGAACAGCATGAACGTCGCGACCAGCACGTCGTTTCGCATGAACCGCGAATAGTACAGCAGGATGGGATTGAACGCCAGAAACGCGCCGACGGCGACGACCTCGAGGTCCCGGAGGTGTTCGCGGAACAGCCACGGCGCGAGCGGAAGCAGGCCGCCGACGACGGCGACCACGAGTCGCATCGCGAAGTCGGTCGGCCCGAGCGCGGAGAAGACGACGTCGTTGACGTGTGGGAGGAACGGACCGTGGACGATCGGCCGGTACTCCCAGATTCCGGTTTCTGCGTACCGGAGGGTGTCGAATGCGACCCGACCTTCGTCCCAGTGGGCGACACGCTCGCCGAGGCTGACGATTCGCAACACCAGCGCGAGGGCCGTAATCCCGAGGAGGATCGGGAGCGTCTGTTCGCCGACCCGTTCGCGGAGTCGGGATCTATATTCGGGTTGGGGTCGGGCCGGAGCGGACGGATCGGCTGCCGATTCGGCGGCTGAGGACGGAGGTGACTGAGACGGAGAAGGCTCGGATCGCGGCCGAGATTGGGATGAGGTCGGTGGCGAGGACGAGGACTGAGAGGGGGGAGGGGCGGCAGACCGCTCGTCTCGATCCATTACTCGCCACTTACCGTAGAGGGTCAAACGCTTTTTGTTCCGATCCGGCCCGTCGCGGCTGGAACCCGGTGGCGACAGTCGAGTTCGGGTTCGGTTTCGACACGGTGATCGGTCCGAACGCTCGGACGAAGTCGAAATCGAAACGTGCTCGGCGACCGGCCGCAATAGTCGCCACATAGCGGTACCTCTTTGAATCCCCCTCACCACCGCTCGCGTATGCCCACGCTCGGACTGGTGGTCGCACAGTTCAACCGTCCGATCACCGAGCAGATGGAAGCGCAGGCACTCGAGGCCGCCGACGACGCCGGTGCGGACGTCTTCGACGTCGTTCGCGTCCCCGGCGCGTACGACGCGCCGCTGGCGGCCGATCGACTCGCACGCCGCGAAGCGGTCGACGCCGTCGCCGTCCTCGGGAGCGTGATCACCGGCGACACCGACCACGACCAGGTGATCACCGACGCCACCGCCCAGCGCCTCTCCGACGTGAGTCTCGAGCGTGACACTCCCGTCACCCTCGGCGTGACCGGCCCCGGCATGTCCGCCGCGGAGGCCCGCGAACGCGTCGAAAACGCCGCGAAAGCGGTCGACGGTGCACTCGAGTTACTCGAGGAATTACCGGCAGCGGAGCCCGACGGCGATGCAGCCGGTGCGTAATCGACGAGACAACCACTCCAAGTACCTACCATGACCATGGACTTCACCGACCGCGTCACCAGTGTCGAACCGTCAGCAACCCTCGCCATCTCGGCGCTTTCGAAGGAACTCTCCGCCGCCGGCGCGGATATCATCGACCTGAGCGTCGGCGAACCCGACTTCCCGACCCCGGAAAACATCTCGCAGGCGGCCAAGGACGCGATGGACGCCGGTCACACCGGCTACGCCAGCGCGAAGGGGGTTCCCGAACTTCGGGAGGCCGTCGCCGAAAAACTTCAGGCGGACGGCCTCGAGCACGGCCCCGAGAACGTCATCGTCACGCCCGGCGCGAAGCAGGCGCTGTACGAGATCGTCCAGTCGCTGATCCAGGAGGGCGACGAGGTCGCCCTGCTCGACCCCGCCTGGGTCTCCTACGAGGCGATGGTCGAGATGGCCGGCGGCTCGCTCTCCCGGGTCGACCTCTCGCCGTACGACTTCCAGCTCGAGCCCGGTCTCGACGACCTCGCCGAGGCCGTCTCGGACGACACCGAACTCCTGATCGTCAACTCGCCGTCGAACCCCACCGGTGCCGTGTACTCCGACGCCGCACTCGAGGGCGTCCGTGACCTGGCAGTCGAACACGACATCACCGTCATCTCGGACGAGATCTACAAGGAGATTACCTACGGCGTCGAACCGACGAGTCTGGGGACCCTCGAGGGGATGGCCGAGCGCACCGTCACCGTCAACGGCTTCTCGAAGGCCTACTCGATGACCGGCTGGCGACTGGGCTACTTCGCCGGACCCGAGGAACTGGTCGAACAGGCGGGGAAACTCCACAGCCACTCGGTCTCCTCGGCCGTGAACTTCGTCCAGCACGCGGGTATCGAGGCCCTCGAGAACACCGACGACGCCGTCGCGGAGATGGTCGAAGCCTTCGAGCAGCGCCGGGATCTGGTCGTCGACCTGCTCGCAGCAGAGGGCGTCGACGTCGCGGTTCCGGAGGGCGCGTTCTACATGATGTTGCCGGTCGACGAGGACGACCAGGCGTGGTGCGAAGGCGCGCTCGAGGACGCCCACGTCGCGGCGGTTCCCGGCAGCGCGTTCGGGACGCCCGGCTACGCGCGGATCTCCTACGCGGCCAGCGAGGAGCGCCTGCGTGAGGGCATCGAGCGGTTAGCCGAGGAAGGCTACTTGTAATCGGTCCCGCCGAAGACGAAGAAGCCGATCGGTCTCGCGACACTTCGTCGAGATCCTCTTTCTCAGACCCTATTTTCCGTGAAACGGTTGCGTTGTGAGGACGCCAACTGCTCGCTCGTGTGTCTAACAGTGTGTCTGACAGATACAGAGCATGATGAGAGAGAACGCAAAAATAAGGGGGAGTGAAAACCAATCAGCAGTTGAAATTTATGTCAGTAGTGCCCCAACTAACGTTGTGAAGCGAAGGAAGTTGATTGGCGTACTCGCCGGAACGGTAACTACCGTCCTCGCTGGCTGCGCTAGTGATGGAGACGAACCGTTCAAACCGGATATTTCCGAGACAGTTCGGCTTGGGACCGCAGAGTCCATCTCGTTGGATCGGAAGATGGAGCTCTCGACTCAGAGTTCGAAGGACTTCGAAGAGGAGGCAACGGTACGGGCAAATGTGCAGGTCCACGACTATATCGGCGCAGAGTTAGGGGAACAGGAGTTGATTGGAGCGGGAGTGTCCCTCGGGATCGATTACGTCTCCGTCGACGAGATCGAAGACGAAGTGGACGAGGATGAATTCGAACGGGCAAAACCACTGGCGACGGTCGTGAACCAACGATACGTCTACGACGAAGGCGGTGACCTCGTTACGCAACCGGACCCGGTAAAGCTTGACACTTTACGCTCACAGCTTCCGCGAACAGTTACTGTGACTGTCGCATCCGAATCGGACGAGTACACTGCCGTTCTTCCGGTCGTCGTTCATCGGTACTGGGTCCGCCAGAGTGAAGACTAGCCGGAATTGGCACTATCGTAACATATGGCCTGACGGATATCGAGACGGATACCGAAAACACCACTCGTTACGTCAGTAACTCCGTCACCCATACTACGCAGTTGTGCCGTTACCTGTCTCTCGAGGTCGGTTTTCAGCGGATACGCTCACCGATGTAATTCGATCGCTTCTCCCGGTTACTGGCGAGTCGGTAGACGACTGTGTCAGCCACCCATTCATCAAAAATTATGTGGGTCTAACTAACGTTGAAGTACTGTCGTTTAGTTGACTTCGTATGGACGAGCGTCAGGCCGTGCAGACCGCCTACGACGAGATAGCCGACCACTTCGCCGACGCGACGACGGACGAATCGACATCCGAACGGGCTCAGTCGAGACCGGTCCCTGTCGAACGCTTCTGCGAGGCTCTCGAGACCGACGACGACGTGCTCGCGGCCGGCTGTGGCGGGGGTGACGCCGCTCTCGAGGCGGCCGGCAAAACCGGCGTCGGCCTCGACTTCTCCCGCGAGCAACTCGCTCGAGCGCGAACGAACGTCCCGGCGGCACTCGTGCAAGGGGACATGACCGCGCTTCCGTTCGCCGCGGACTCCTTCGACGCCGTCGCCGCGCTCTACTCGCTGATCCACGTTCCCGTCGACGAGCACCGAACCGTCCTCGCGGAGTTCGCGCGGGTCCTTCGCCCCGGCGGAACGCTGTTAGTCACTGAGGGCGGCGTCGAGTGGACCGGATCCAACCCCGATTGGCTGGACAGCGGGACCGAGATGCGCTGGTCGATGGCCGGCCCCGACGCGACTCACGAGGATCTCGAGGCCTGCGGGTTCGACGTCCGAGGAGTCTGGAACGTTCCGGACCCGACGACGGAGGACGGCGAAAAACCGTTCTTCCTCGCCGATCTCCTCTGACTTCTCGCGTGGTCTCTGCCCGTGTTCGGCGTCGTGAAACGAACGACGAGCCGGGTTCTACGTAGAACCTCTCGAGCGCCGGGCGCTTCGCGACTGATCGAGAACCGGTGGTGGTCGAACGCCTCGAGGCGCTCCACTACATCGCCGATCGATTTCGTGGAGGTCCGTGGCAGGAACTCCGTCTGGCCTCGATCGTCTGTTCCGTCTCGAGGTCAGATCGGGACACGCGAGCGGATCGATCGTCTCGGTTGGGAGCCGTGCGAACTCGAGTCGGTCTCGAGGGTGGCAGAGGACACGATTCGAACTCGGTCAGGAGGCACGAAAAGACTGCGTATCGACTGTCACCACGACCCGCTCGAGAGTTCCCCACTCACCCGCGACGCTCGAGTACGCGATCGATGATCAGTCGCGTCGAGAGTAACTCCTCGTCGTAGCGCGGTTCGCGCCCGCTCGCGCGAACGACCTCGCAGTCGACGCCGCGTCGGGCGAGCTCGGCTTCGATCGCCGCCGTGTCGTGGTGCTGGTCGTGGCCGAGGACGATCACGTCGGGCTCGAGTTCCTCGATCGGAACGAAGATGTCCTCCTCGTGACCCAGAATCGCCTCGTCGACCGTCTCGAGGGCGGCGACGACGTCCCGGCGCTGTTCGGCGGCGCAGATGGGGGCGTCCTTGTGGTCGACGTTACTCTTGCGGGCGACGATTACGCAGAGTTCCTCGCCCATCGCGGCAGCCTCCTCCAGATAGTGGATGTGACCGGGGTGGAGGAGATCGAAGGTTCCCTGTGCGATAACGGTGTTGTGCTGGGTCATGTGGTCTCGTACGTGTGCTCGAGTACCGTGCAATGATGCATCGTCTCTGTTCTCGTCGGTCGTCGCGTTATAGCTACTCGATTCATCGTCACTCCCACTGCAATTCGTCGTCGATATCCGCCTGCGTGAAGTCGAAGAACTCCTCGGTGTCCGGCAGGTCGACGTCGAGCACGTCGAGTCGGCGCGGGTCGCCTCTGGTGTCGAACGCCTGCCAGTCGGTCCGGCGGTAGGGTGCACCGATGATGATGTGGACCGATCCCCGGCCGAACGTCCCCAGATCGGCGTCGCTTGGCCGCAACACGCCGTTGGGATGGGAGTGGACGCTGCCCAGCGCACGCACGTCGTTTGGCACCTGACTCGTCTTCAGCGTCGCGCTCACGCTGTTTGACTCGGTCCCCGGAATGACGAGGATGTCGGTGATCACGAGCCCGTCCCGATCGAGGTCCAGTTTGCTGGCCTCGGTCCCGCGAAGCAACCCCATGTACTCGTTGGGATGGCTCGCCTCGGAGGATTCGAGGGCGAACTCGAGTGTCTCTTCGGCGATGCCGAGAATCTCACTCGAGCGAAACAGCGCGTCGAGCAGCCCCATAGCACCCCATCCGAGCCTAACGTTGCTAAACGTTCCGGAACGCGCGGAAACGGGGATCGCGTGGTCCGACGCTGATCACCCGACACCGGCGATGTCCGTCGACATTCGTCTTGGCAAGGGTTATACGCGACCACCCCAAAATACGCCCAACGATGACACGTGAGCCCGCCGGCGACGCCGGCGAAGACGGAACTGTTTCCGTCGTCTACGATCTCGATGCTGACTGTACCGCTGCTGACGTCGAAGAAAACCGGCCTTATATCGCCGAAATCAACGGTATCGTCGATTACGGCGTCTTCGTCGATCTCTCCGATTCCGTCTCCGGACTCGTCCACGAGTCCGTCCTCGAAGGAACCTATCGCGTCGGCGACGAGATGGTCGTCGAACTCGAGACCGTCCGCGACAATGGCGACCTCGCGTTCGAACCCGCCGATATCAACCTCGACGACGATTACGAACTCGAATCGATCGCCCACGACTACGCGCTGACCGGCACCAACCGTCTCGAGGGCAACGTCAGCGAACAGATCCACCTCGAGGGAGAGGTCGTTCAGGTCAAACAGACCGGCGGCCCGACCATCTTCCACGTCAGCGACGAGTACGGCGTCGTCCCCTGTGCCGCCTTCGAGGAGGCCGGCGTCCGCGCCTACCCGACGATCGAAGTCGGCGACCTCGTCCGCGTCACCGGCACCCCCGAGCGCCACGAGGGCTCGGTCCAGATCGAGGTCGACGGCCTCTCGAAACTCGACGGCGAGACCGAAGCGAAGGCTCGCGAACGCCTCGAAGAGGCACTGGAAGCCCGCGCCCAGCCCCACGAGGTCGAACCGCTGATCGACTGGCCCGCCTTCGAGAAGCTCCGACCCGACCTCGAGGCCGTCGCGAAACGCCTCCGCGAGACCGTCCTCGAGGGGCGGCCGATCCGGGTTCGCCACCACGCCGACGGCGACGGAATGTGCGCCGCCGTGCCGGTGCAACTGGCACTCGAGCGATTCATCGCCGACGTCCACGAGGACGACAACGCCCCCCAGCACCTGATCAAACGCCTCCCGGCGAAGGCGCCGTACTACGAGATGGAGGACGCGACCCGTGACCTGAACTTCGCGCTCGAGGATCGCTCGCGTCACGGTCAGCAACTGCCGCTGTTGCTCATGCTCGACAACGGCTCGACCGCGGAGGACGTCCCGGCCTACGAGACGCTGGCTCACTACGACATCCCGATCATCGCGATCGACCACCATCATCCCGACCCCGAGGCCGTCGAGGATCTCCTCGACGCCCACGTTAATCCCTACCTCCACGACGAAGACTACCGCATCACGACGGGGATGCTCTGCGTGGAACTCGCACGGATGATCTACCCCGAACTCGGCGAGGAACTCCGCCACGTCCCCGCCGTCGCCGGTCTCTCCGACCGATCGAAGGCCGACGCGATGGACGACTACCTCGAACTCGCCGCCGAGGAGGGCTACGACGAGAAGCGCCTTCAGGACGTCAGCGAGGCGCTGGACTACGCCGCATTCTGGCTGCGCTACAACTCCGGCGACCAGTTGATTCAGGACTTACTCGAGGTCGGCTCCGACGAGGAACTCCACCGCAATCTCGTCGACTTCTTCGCCGACCGCGCCCGCGACGAGGTCGACGAACAACTCGACGCCGCGATGACCCACGTCGAACACGAAACCCTCGACAACGACGCCCACCTCTACCGGATCGACGTCGAGAACTACGCCCACCGCTTTACCTACCCCGCGCCCGGGAAGACCACCGGCGAGATTCACGACCGGAAGATTCAGGAAACCGGCGATCCCGTGATCACCGTCGGATACGGCCCCGACTTCGCCGTCCTCCGCAGTGACGGCGTCCGACTGGACATCCCGAACATGGTCACTGAACTCGAGGAGGAGGTCTCCGGCGGCGGCGTCAGCGGCGGCGGCCACCTCGTCGTCGGCTCGATCAAGTTCGTGAAAGGAAAACGTGAGGAAGTCATCGACGCCTTGGTCGAGAAGATGGCCGCAGCGGATCTCGACGAGGCGCTCTCGAGTGCGGCGCCGATCGATAGTTAGTCGTTAGTCGGATTTCGTTTCTGATTCCGACTCCGTCTCTGATCCGAACTCAAACTCCGAGCTGGACGCTAATTCTCCCGTCGAGACGAACTCGAACTCGGTTTTAGTTTTACCTTCAGTTTCAGAGTCGCATTCGGATTCGGATTCAACCTCACCCTCGAGTTCCACCTCCTGTTCTGGTTCTGCCAGCGTCCCCGAGTCCGCCTCACCCGACGTCGACTCGACGTTCGCGTCCGTCTCGAGGTCGTTTTGGTCGCCGTCCGGGTCCGGGTGGTCGAGAACGGGGGCAGATTCGGGGTCTGAACGGAAGTCGAAACCGCCACTACCGGACTCGAGTGCCAGCGTCCGGCCGCCCCCATCCTCGCCCTCCTCGTCGAATCGAACGTATCGCCGCCCGACGAGTCCCGCCAGAACGAGCGCGACGGCGAGGACGACCAGCAGTCCGACCGGTAACGACCACGACCCGCCCTCCCAATCGGCCTCGAAGACGTCGGCGTAGAACGAGCCCACCTCGTCACCGTGGAGGACGAGCACGACCTCGCGATTCTCCCGAAGCGAATTGTTGTTCCAGTTGGCACTGCCGACGACCGCCGTTTCCTCGTCGATAACGACACCCTTGGCGTGGATCTTCTCGAACCGGTTTCGCGGGTCGACGAGCCGCGCCTCGAGCGGCAGGTCCTCCTCGTCGGCCGTCCGCTCGAGCCACCGGACGAGCTCGCGGTTCTCGTCTTCGACGTACCACGAGGCGTCGAGTAAAATGTGGACCTCGACACCGCGACGGGCGGCCTCGAGGGTCTCCTGTAAGAGCGGCTGGTTCCGACTCCCGATCCGGACCTGTTTGACCAGAATCGATTCCTCGGCTGCCCTGAGCTGCTCGCGGAGGCGGGGTTCGGCGTTGTCCGGTGCGAGCAGGACGTCGACCGAGTCGACTGACACGGTTTCGGGATCGATCCGGCCGGCGAACCGCTCGCCGACCGGCTCCGTCTCGACGAACGTCGCCGTTCGCCGGTAATCGGCCCACGACGTCGTATCCCGGCCCTCGAAGTCGGCGCGGAAGACGGACTCGAGGTGCACTGCGACGTCCGCGTCGTCGACCACGACGCCCCAGCCTCGACTCGACGTCCCGCCGATCCCCGACGGTTTCCAGTTTTCGGTCGTGACGATCGCACGGTCGTCGACGACGGCGTACTTCGCGTGCTGGTACCGGTACCGGGCACCGGAGCCGCCGAGGACGCGGATCGACACTCCGGCGTCCTCGAGCTCGTCGATCACGGCGGCCGTCCGATCGGGCGTTCCGCCGACGGGCCCGGACTCGAGGAGGAGTTCGACTTCGACGCCACGCGCTGCGGCCGCTCGAAGTTCGTCGGCGACGGCCTCGGAGGTGAACGTGTACCCCGCCAGTGCGATCCGGTCGTCAGCCGATGCGAACGCTTCGAGAGGAACGTCGGGTGCGTCGGGGAGCGTGAACGCTGTCGCCGACTCGGCGTCGGTGGTCAGCGCCTCGAGACAGGTCGCGCCGTGGGGCCACCAGCGCCCCGTCACCGGATTCCCGTCCGGTGGGGCGGTTCCACCCGCGCGATACCACCGCTCACCCTCCGGCGCTCGATCGTAGGAAACCCAGTCGACGACTCCGCTTCCGTTTCGGAGGTCCAACTCGTCGCCGTCGGCCGCCAGCCGAAGGTGATCCTCGAGTTCGCGAACGGGATGGGACGTCATCGCCGCCGTCTCCTCGGGCGACAGGCTGAACGCCACCCGGCCGGACTGCGTCTCAGTCACCGCGGGAAGTCGCGCGCTCGTGTGCCCGTCGGTCAGCGTCCAGTTGCCTTCGAGACCCCCGCCGTCGGGAACGGCGACGACGACGAACTCGCCGACGTTCCCGTCGGTGGTCGGGTTCGGGTAGAGTTCGACGATTCGGGGTTCGGAGCCGGTCCCGGTCCCGGTCGCCGACTCGAGTTCGCGGGCCGTCGCTCGCGTCCGATCGGTCGGGCCGTCGGGGCAAACGTCCGCTTCGGTGGGTTCCACGGCGGGTTCCGGGTCGGTAATCCGATCACGGGCGCTCGAGTCGTCCGACTCCGACGGGTGTGCCAGCGGATTGGCGAGGCTGTCGACGGGGATACCACGTTCACTACTTGCCACCAGGCCGACGAGACCGGCGAACAGCGAGAGGAAGACGAGACCATAGACCAGACGGGCGCGCATCGTCGACACTGGCCGCGGTATCGTATATAAAGAACGGGAGTCGGGGGGACAGACCGGTCAGGCGACCTTCTCGGCTTCCGCCTGCACCAGATACGCCCGGTCGTCGGCGTACTGGCCGACGGCCTCGAGGGCGTCTTCGGTTCCGATCTGGTTGAGCGCCCACGCGGCGCTGGCGCGAACGGCGTCCTCGTCGTCGTCGGCGAGGACGTCCGCGAGCGGGTCGATCGCCCGCGTGTCACCGATCAGGCCGAGCGACCGGGCGGCCTGACTCCGGATCTCGCCGTTCTCGGCGACGAGCTTGTTCGCCAGCGGTTGGACGGCTTCCTCGCTGCCGATCTCGCCGAGCGCCTTGAACGTCGCCTTCTGTAGGAGTGGATCCGAGTCGGCGTCGACGTAGTCGAGCAGCGTGTCGACCGGTTCGTCGCTCCCGATCTTGCCGAGGATCGAAATCGCGTCCTTGTCACGTTTTCCCGCCCGTTCGAGCATCGGTTCGAGCGCCGCTTCGGGGCCCATGCGCTCGAGGGACTCGAGACAGTGCTCTTCCATGAAGTCCGAGTCGAACGTCTCCAAGGCGAGCAGGATCATCTCGACGTTGCCCTGCTTCTCGTGGACCTTCAGCGCGTGCCACTCCGGCGGATAGTCCTTGATGTGATCGAGGACGTCGTAGTAGCCTTGGACCTCGAGTTGCTCGCGCACGGAGAGGTCGCTCCACTCCTGGGCGGCGTCGACGCCCGACTGGAGGTCGTCGGTCGCCTCGAGCAGTGCGGCGATGGTCTCGCCGTCGTCGTCGGGATCGAGATCCGCTCGCTCGACGGCGGCACCCGCGTCCTCGAGGGTCGCCGTGAGCCGCTCGATCACGTCCTCGCCGTCGTTGGTCAGCCCAATATCGACCTGCAGAATATCGACGAGGTCGTCGACGAAGCTATCGACGGTGTCGATCAACTCGGCCTCTCCCTGTTCGGTCCAGCGAGTCTCGGCGATCTGTTCCTTCGCGTCGTCGATCTCGCTCACGACGTCCTCGGCGTACGGGCCGCGTTCGCCCTCGAGATCGGACTCGAGGGCCTCGATGTCGGATTCGAGTTCCTCGGCGGGGTCGTCTTCGTCCTCGTCGTCGGCCTCGGGGAGGTCGGCGGCGTCGACATCCGACTGCAGATCGTCGATCTCGTTCTCGACCTCGTCGAGGTCCGCTTCGGTCTCGGCGGCCTCGAGCTGGTCTTCGATGGCCTCGAGGCGTTCGCGGAGTGATTCGACGGTGATCTCTTCGCTCTCACCCTCGCTCTCGTCGCCTGCAGTCGCGTCCTCGTCGCTCATACTGTCACCCGGCGGGACGCCGCCGACGTGAGACTCGTGATGATGGCCGTGGCCGTAGCCGTGACTGCGTTCATACGAACTCGTCGTTTCAGGACGCTCCTAAGCGTTTCCATACGCGTCGGCCCCGGTCGACGGGGGCTCCTCGCGCCAGTAGAACCACGGGCTCAGTGCCATGTAGGCGATACCGAGCGTGAGCAACGCGTACGGGAACGTTCGGCCGGCGAATTCGGGGATCAGGATGGCCAGCGCGTGGACGACGCCCATGATGAGCGCGTCGCGTGCGAGGAGGTCGGGGTACTGGATCCGCGAGACCATCAGGTAACAGAACGCGCCGGTGATCGCGAGGACGAGCCACGGATCGTCGACCGGCGCACCCGCGAGGATCGCCGCACCCATGATCGTCGCTGCCAGCGTCGTCTGAATCCCTTCCGTGTAGTCGTCGGCCGTATCGTAAGCCGTGTACATCCCGAGTCGGGCGACTGCCATCGCGACGAACAGCGCACAGACGACGGTGACGAGCCCTAACTCGAGGGTTATCGAGTCGAAGCCGATCTCGAGGCCGCCACTGATGACGACGAACGCGAGGACCGCAGGCGCGATCGCGAAGGAGGCGACGTCGGCCAGCGAGTCCAGGTAGGGGCCGGCGGGCGTGCCGCCGTACCGTCGGGCGAGGATGCCGTCGAGGCCGTCGGCGATCGCCGCGAGCAGGATCAGTCGGGCGGCGAGATGAATGTCGACGAAGGCGACGACGACCGCGACGAATCCCAGCGCCGCGTTCGCGATCGTCACCACGTCGGCGACACCGAGACGACCGACGAACCGGGGGAGCATACTCGCGAAATCCGCAACCGGGAACCTTACGTGTTTTCGTTTCTCGAGGGACGCGGCGGAGTGGCCACACTGACAACCACCGCCGCGTTGGTGATCCGATTCGAACTCGCGACTCGAGAGAACCGCGGTCGTTATATCTCGGCTGTCCTAACCCCCGCGTATGAACCGGCGCGCCTACCTCGCCGCCCTCGGAAGCGCCAGCGCGGTCGGCCTCGCAGGCTGTACCGCCCTCGGAGACGTCGGCGAGAGCGTCTTCGGCGGCGCGGAGTTCGACATCGGGATGACCCGGAACGCCTTCGAGCCCGCCGAATACGAGACGGCCGTCGGCGAGCCCGTCGTCTGGAAGAACACGAGCGGCGCTAACCACACCGTGACGGCGTACGAAAACGCCATCCCCGAGGACGCGGCCTACTTCGCAACCGGCGGTTTCGAGACCGAAGCCGCGGCTCGAGACGCCTGGGAACGGTCGACCGGAACCCGTGGCGAGTTCACTCCCGGCGAGACGTTCGAACACACCTTCGAGGTACCCGGGACCTACCACTACGTCTGCGTTCCGCACGAAAAGGGCGGGATGGTCGGGACGGTCGTCGTCAGCGAGTGAGCGGTCGGGCGGTGGCCGAGCAATTTCTCTCGGGATCGGCGACACCGGCGATCACGCTCGCGAGCGAAGACGAGCCACGAAAACGAACGAATCTGGTCGGTGCGAACGAAATCGAATCGCGCCGGAAACCTCAGTCGCCGGTCGCGACGTCTTCTTCGTCGACGTCGACGGCCGTCGCCTCTTCCTCGGCGACTTCCTCGGGGTGGGCCTCGAGTGTCGTCTTCTGGATCTCGACGCGGCGCAGCGGGTAGATCGTCTTGGCCTCGCCGTAGATCGCAGAGGAGAGACGGCCCTCGACGACGCTGTCGATCAGGTCGTCGAAGGTGCGCTCTTCGGCTGCGTCTTCGACCATCTCGACCATCTGTTCGCGGATGGCCTTCTCCTGGCTGGCGTCGGCCTTCTTGGTCGTGAACGCGACCGGCTGGATCTGGACGCGGTAGTCGTCCGTCGTGAGGACGGTGACGTAGGCCTCGATTTTCGAGGCGCCGCGGCGGACCAGCGAGCGCAGGTAATCGCGGGTCAGCGAGTGCTTCTCGAACTCGGTGTAGGCGGCGTCGCTGCCGACGTCCGTGATCCGGAAGGTGAGTTTGGTGTTGTTCTCGCTGGCGTTGTTCGTCAGGTCGCCGAGCGTCGTTTCGATGGTGCGGTCGTATACCTGTTCGGGTTCGTCAGCGGGGGTCTCGCCGAGCTCCTGTCGGTCGAACTGCTCCGGTGCGAGCACGGTGTACCACCGCTTCTCCTGTTTGCTTCGTGAAACTGATCGTTCACTCATGGGTTGAATCTATATCTGTATCTGCATCCGCATCCGCGTGTCGATGTCGATGTTCGTCTGCGTGCTGTACTACCGTCGTCGCGACGTCTACGTTGACCACGTAATCGTCCACCGTCGCGTGCAAGCCGCCGGTCGTCTCGCGTTCGATCCGCGTACGGACCGCGTTACCGTCGACCGTCGTCTCCATCTCCGCGGTGTTGTCGGGGGCGATCGCCGCCGCGACGAGTTCCGGATCGTCGTGTGTCGTCCGGATCGTCGCTCGACGGGTCATAGCGTCTCCCTCACTGCCGAGATGATCGCTGCGTCGTCGATGCTGTCGTTCGAGCCGAAGCGAACGTACCCGCGCCGGCGACCGACGTCGTAGTCGGCCCCCAGCGAGAGGTCGCGGGCGACCGCCTCGAGCGCACCGTCGAGCGGGCGCGCGTCGAGCGTCGCCACCGCGGCCTCGCCGTCGCCGATCGCCAGAACGAGCGGTTCCGGCGACCGGAAGGCGGCCGCGAGTCGGGCGACCGATTCGACCGGGCCGTCGTCGATGCCGACGACGAACAGGCCGTCGTATCGGCCCGTCGAGGCCGCGTCGAGTGCCGCGTGTGCGCGGCGACCGTGGTCTCGCCAGACCTCGAGTGCGCTCTCGCGGACGTCGTGGCCCATCGCGAGCGCCACGCCGAGTCCGGGCGCGTGTTCTGCGGTCGCCTCGAGGACGTCGGCGTAGCCGCCGATCGTCGTGAATCCCGCGCTCGCAGTGGGCGTCTCGTAGGGCCGCAACAGGCGACCGATCGCGGTCGCCCCGCGGGTCGAGACGTCCTCGTGGCCGACGACGTCGAGGGCGACGACCGAACCGAGTCGGCGGTGGTCGTCGTCCTCGAGAACGGTGTTCGAGTCGGCATCGATGTCGGAGTCCGATCCGTCACTCGAGCGGGAGTTCGACTGCGAGAGGCCGATATCCTCGAGAACACCGCGTACGGATTCGAGGTCGCCCGACCACGGCGCTCGACACTGCGTCGTGTACGCGAGGCCGTCGGCGAGGTCGTCGGTCGGGACCGCGACGCCGGGTCGGCGGACGACGAGTCCGCGATCGATTGCCGACTCGAGCAGCCACTCGGTTTCGCCGGCGCCCGGTTCGACGCCGGCCGCGAACGCGCCCGCGAGTGCGAGCACCGGGTCCGGTCCGGCCGTTCCCTCTTGCTCTTGCTCTTTCTCTTGCTCGGCCTCGCCTTCGTCCTCGAGTTCGCCCACGAGATCGCAAGCCAGCAGACTCGTGGGTCGATCACTGCTCTCGAGGTGTCGCGTTCGGTCGGACGAGGCGTCGGATACGCCGACGACGAGCGTGAGGTCGTCGCCGTCCGTCGCGCGGGTCGTCCGCTCGCCGATCGTCGTCGCGACGCTCACCTGAAACGGGATCGTCCGCCGATCGAGTGCTCTCGCGAGCACGCCGCTGGCCGCCAGCGAGTCGCCGTCCGCCCGCGCGATGACGCGAACGAAGTCGGCGCTCTCGACGGCGGCGGCGAGGGATTCGACGTCGGCTTGACGGCCCGTCGTGGACATGGTGTGACGTGGTGTGGTCGTCTTCGGTTTACCGGGAGTCGGGCTCGAGCAGCTCCTTGGCGGTCTCGTAGGAGTACGTGAACTCGGGGGCGAGTTGCTTGCCGCGGTAGTAGTCGACCAGTCGGCGCACCTTCGACTCCGTGTTCTGGAGTGCGCGCTTGTTCTGGTAGTCCTGGCCGTTCTCGCGGACGTGCTCTCGTAGGCGGATCGCACGTTCCATCAGGTTCCGCAGGTCCTCGGGGATGTCCGCGTCGGCGTCGTTCTCCTCGAGAATCTCGGTGATCTTCTTGCCGGTCGCCAGCTTGACGTCGGGCACGGGGGTGCCGGTGACGCCTTCGTCGCGCAGCTTCATGCCGATCTGGCTGGGGTCGTGGCCCTGTTCTGCGAGTTCGACGACTCGCTGTTCGATCTCGTCTTCGTCGACGTCGCTCCACTCCGGTGGGTCGTCTGCCGCGGGTTTGTCCGAACCGGACGTTCCCCGACGGCGGGTGTGCATTCGTGCCATTGTTGAGGATAGGAATCGCACTGACCGCCCAGTCGTGAATCCGGCTACCGCTGCCGGGTGCACTTCCGCAATCCCGAGCCGTCTACAACAGACGCGAGACGGCGAGTCAGATTTGCGGCCGTGCGCTTCCCACCCGTCCTTCCCGGGTCGGAGACTAAAGGGTTTCTACACGAGTTTCGGCGGGCGTCGAACGGAGAGAGAACTGCGCCTCGAGATCGGTTGACACGTCGACCATCCCGGTCGCGGCAATCGCAAGTCTCCCTTGTTTGTCGATCGCGGACGTCGTCTAGCTCGAGACCAATGGCAGCAACAGGTAACCGATCGAACGTGCTCAAAAACGCGAGTACCGTGACGACGGTGATCGACGCGCTGATGGAATTCGCAAAGGGCAGACGGGGAAGCGGTCTCCTGCTGCTCGGTGCCGCCGCGCTTTCCTCGCGCGTTCCCGGCATCGGGACGGCCGTGTCGCTGCTCCTTCGAGCGTACCGGCGACTCAGCTGAGTTCGAAGGCGGACTTCAGAACGACGGTCCCGACGATCGCGATACTGCACTCGTCACGTCGTATCACCCGGGAAACCGCATCGCGATACTGTACATCTCCCCAATCGACTCCTCACCGATCGCCGCCACGAGGCGCTCGAGTTCGGCCAGCAGCGGGTCGCGCAGCTCGTCCGGGAGCTCCGCGGCCTCGGAGCGGACGACCTCGGCGTGGGCCTCGACGTGCGCCCGCGTCCACGGCACCGGATCCAGCAGCGTCCGTTCGCGGTCGACAGTCCAGCCGTGGCCGGCGAACAGCCGCCGGAGCATCGTCGCCGGGTAGAACGTCAGCGCGGGACGACCGTCGGCCAGTTCGGTGACCGCGTTCTCGAGGGCGAAGAGTTCGCGGACGGCGGCGTCGGCGGGCGGCGGCTCGTAGTCGTCGACGACGAGGTGACAACCCGGCACGGCGACCCGCGTCAGTTCCGTCGCGACCGTCTCGAGTGCCGGCGGTGTAAGGACGTTGCAGAGCCCGTGTGCGGTGATCACGTCGACCGAATTCGCGGCCAGCGGGAGGGCCCGGAGATCGGCTTCTACCACGGCGGTCCGGTCGGGCGCTCGACAGCCGACTCGATCGCGGACTGTGCTGGCGTGGTCCGCGTCGTTCGTGACCGCGTAGACGCGGGCGGCCCCGGCGGCGAGCAATCCGGCCGTCGTGTTCCCGACACCCGCGCCGGCCTCGAGACACGTCGCTCCGTCGATCGGCTGGTCCTCGAGTGCCGTCGTAACGGTAGTCGGAACGTCCATTGTGTCGATAGTTGTCGTGGCTCGTGGGTTCGGTTTGACGGCTCGATTCGACGACTCGACAGTTCGATAATTCAGCAGTTCGGACGCTGGATCTGAGCGTCAGTGGTGTAACTGCTCTGGAACCGGACTCTCCTCGTGACGGAGCCGCTCAATCAGCGAGCGGCGAGCCCCCTCGTCCATTCCGTCGTAGCGGCTGGCGGCGTCGAGGATCATTGCGACGAGCTTCGGATCGCCCGCGTTGATGACGCTCGTCAAGCCGCTCGAGGCCGCGAAGTCGAACCGCTCTTCGATCTCGGCGGGCGCGTCGACGGGTTCGTACCAGTTCGCGTACGGACGGTCGGCCTCGGGCAACTCGTCGGTCGAGGGCCACGGCCCCTTCGCGAACGCCTTGATACCGAGCGTGCCGATTCCCTCCTCGTCTGCGCGCTCGAGGACAGCCTCGTAATCGTGATCGTCGTCGTCCTTCCCCGCGACGACGGGATTCATCGGAAACATCAGCGTCTCGAGGTCGTCGATCCGATCGATCGCCTCGAGGATGAGCTGCGGGTTACCGTGGCTTGTGAGGCCGATGTGGTCGATGGTTCCCTCGTCTTTGGCCTCCCGAAACGCCTCGAGTGCGCCGTCCTCTCCCGCGATCGTCTCGAGTTCGTGTTCGTATTCGAGACCGTGGATCTGGTAGAGTTCGATGTGGTCGGTCTCGAGGCGCTCGAGCGACCGCTCGAGTTTCGTTTTGGCACCCTCGTACTCCCGTTCCTGGGTCTTGCAACCGAGGAAGATGTCCTCGCGGTACTGGTTCAGTTTGGGTGCGAGCTTCAGTTCCGCGTCGCCGTAGGTCGGTGCCACATCGAAGTGGTTGACCCCGCGGTCGAGGACGAGTTCGACCATTTGATTCGCACCCTCCTGCTCGAGCCAGTTGAGCGCGATGGCGCCGAAGGTCATGACGGTACTGTCGTGGCCGGTCTCGCCGAGTGCGCGCGTCTGCATATCCGGTGGTCGGTGTGAGTACCAATAAGTATACTGTCGGCCGACCCTCCGATGGCCCGGTTCGACAGACAAACAGTCTCACTCCACGAATACGGCTCTGTGTCCACCGATCGGGCTGACGCCGCCGTTTCGGTCGAGAATCGCGCCGCTTCGACAGAGGACCGATCATCGATCACCAGCGACGGTTACACTAACTAATTTCCACACCGATTACAGCCAAAATATCCAATCCATTTAGCAAGCAGGTTTAAATGCCCGAAGGGACAGATTACTCACAAGAGCTACTCTGTGACCCCCACACCTTCCACACCGATCGAAATCCTCCTCGTCGAAGACAACCCCGGCGACGTCCGTCTCGTTCAGGAAGCGTTCCGCGAAGCGGCGCTCGAGACGACGTTTCACGTCGCCAACGACGGACGAAAAGCACTTGATTTCCTTCGAGCGTGTCAGAATCCGGAGTCGGATTCGGAGGAAACCGAGTCCGAGTCAGAGTCCGAATTCGACTCACCCTCGATTCCCGACCTCGTCCTCCTCGACCTGAACCTCCCGCGAGTCGACGGGTTCGCGGTCCTCGAGGAGATGCGTGACGACCCTGAGGTCCCGTCACCCCCCGTCCTCGTCCTCACGAGTTCGGAGGACGCCGAGGATATCGCCAAGAGTTACAAACGAGCTGCCAACGCGTATCTAACCAAACCGACCAGTCCCGACGAGTTCGCCTCGCTGGGGACCGCGATCGAGAACTTCTGGTTCCAGCAGGCGGAGCTGCCGCCCGTCGCGCCGTAGCCGGCGGATTTCGAGCCGAGAGTGGTGATAGCGTCTCGCGGGGGGTCGTTCTTTCGAAGTTTTAGTAATAGGGTCGTGCAGAATTCTGTACCGCTATGGTGGCGTCGATCGCATAGTTCTGCCAGCGAAGTAGCCATCCTATCGCGGGCGAGCCAACTGTCGACAGGACGACCCTCAGAGCGTCCACGCTAGCGCAGATCGCGAGGGTCGGAGAACTTGTCACGGTCGTGACTCGGATGGATATCAGTGTATCCGGAGGAGGGACGACGGGCTTTAATACGTGTGAGATTCTTCAGAAGGTAGAAACTCTTTAGTGCCTGTTGCTCCGATTGTGTCGAGCGATGTCCGAAGACGTCACGCTTGAAGTCGGCGACAGCGCGTATCCGGGACGACTGAACACGGCAGAGGAGCCCTCGGAACGCGGGATACTGGTGGTTCCCGGGGCGGGACACGGTCCGTTCGGCGACGTGTTTCTCCGCTTTTCCCGTGCAGCGGCCGAGGAGGGCCACCACGTTGCCCGGTTTGAGACGTGGATGTCCCCTGACGACTTGGAGAACAAGACCGACGAGGACTTCCGCACGGAACTAGAGGCTGGCGTCGACTTCCTGCGCTCGCGAGGCTGTTCGACGGTCACCGTGGTCGCCAAGAGCTTCGGTGGTCGAGTGGCCCTAGAGCATCTGCCGAAGGACGTTGATCGGCTGGTGCTGTGGGCGCCCGCGGTCCTGGCGGAAGATGCCGAGAACGTCCCCGACGAGGCGTGGGAACACCTGCCGTCGGTGACCCCCGGCGAGTTCGACGTCGACGTCCCCACCCGAATTTTCCAGGGTGACGACGACAACATCCCAGTCGACAGTGCTGAACGGATTGCCGAGGGGTTGCCCGAAGGCGAGCTAGTGGTCCTCCCTGACGAGGACCACTCATTCCTGCGGGACCACAAGCGAGTTATCGAGGAGACGATGGCGTTCCTGCCGGAGTGATGGCTGACGAACGGGGACTCGCCGAGAAAGCAAATCCAGTCGCGGGTTCCGTGAATAACGACGGGCGCGACGGCCGAGGGCAATTCTGCTATCAAGTTCTTTAAGCGCAGAGAGTTATTAGCAGGCCCCATGGAATTCTGTGACGAATGCGGTTCGATGATGAAAGCGGACGACGGCCTCTGGGTCTGTGGCAGTTGCGACTATACGAAGCCGAAAGGAGACACAGACGTCTACACCGTCACCGAAGGCCAAGAAGCCTCCGAAGTTATCGAATCGTCCGACGAGAGTGCGCTCCCCGAGACCGAAGCCCGCTGTCCCGAGTGTAGCAACGACAAGGCCTACTGGTACCTCCAGCAGATCCGCTCGGCGGACGAATCCGAGACCCGATTCTTCGTCTGCACCGAGTGCAAGCACAAGTGGCGCGAAGACGATCACTGAAATCGACGAGAGTCGATCGAAAGCACTCTTCTCTGCTCCGGACGCTCACCGAGCGTCCTCCACGTCGATCGTCGGTCCGCTCGCTCAGTTCACGGAGAGTCCCGAGTACCGCTCGGGTGTACAAATACAGGTGGTTTCGGTTCTCGATAGCGAGCGAGATCAGTCGTTCCGCGCGACCGTCAAGTACCCCGTGTGTCCGACCGGTGCGGTCGACGGCCGCGAGCCGCGGTCGTCGAAGTCCATCTCGCGCTGGATCGTCTCTCGCGTGGTGACTTCCGAGAGTCCCACGTCTCGAGCGGTCGCGACGACCTCGCGCGTGCTCTCGATGAACGGGCTGTACACCGCGACGAAGCCCCCTTTCACGAGGAGTTCGGGGGCCCGTTCGACGACTGAGGGTGCGTCGCCGGTGTCGAGGGTGAGGACGTCGAACGGACCGTCGGCGGTGGCAGTGGCAGTGGCATCTGCCTCCGTACTCGAGTCCGTGTTCGCATCCGTGTCCGACTCGAGTTCGGACTCGGTCTCGATCTCGGTGTCGCCATCAGTGCGAACCCCGGACGAAACGAGTTCGTCGAGCTCCTCGAGGACGTTTCCCGCTCGGACCTC
The DNA here is from genome assembly GCF_017357405.1 of Halomontanus rarus. Lineage (GTDB taxonomy): Archaea > Halobacteriota > Halobacteria > Halobacteriales > Natrialbaceae > Halomontanus > Halomontanus rarus. The sequence goes on from NZ_CP071597.1 coordinate 1,107,276, forward strand.
GACGGAATCCGCGACGTTCGCAAGCGCCATGTTCTCGCGAGCGACCTCGGCGAACTCCGGGTCGCGCTCGTAGGTCGTGACGGTCGCCCCCGCCCGCGCCATCGACGCCGCGAGGACGCCGGTTCCCGTGCCGGCGTCGAGGACCCGATCACCACGACAGACACCCGTTTCGCCGATGACGAGCCCGACGTCTCGAGGCACCATTGGCGCGCCGGTGCGCTCGAAGTGGTGAAACAGGTCGGGCCCGCGGAGTCGGCGCACCCGGAACTCGGTTCCGAGATGCGTCTCGAGGGTCTCACCCGGTCGAATGTCTTCGGGGACCTCGAGAACGCCGAGGTCGGTTCCGAACTCCTCGCCGGGTTCGACGAGGTACTCGCGGGTGCCGTTCTCGTCTTCGTCTTCTTGGATGAGCAGGACCGTCACGCGTCGGTCACACCCGTTCGTCCGCGTTCAGTCTCGGTCGGTCCGGTCGCCACGCGAACGCTCACTCGAGTTCTTCGACGGCCGCCGCGAGGTCACCGTCGTTGTTCTCGAGGGCGGCGCGGGCGTCGTCCTCGCTCGCGCCGGTGCGCGTGGCGACGATTTCGACGTCGGCGTCCGGAATTTCGCCGGCAGCGGATCCGGCGTCCGACGTGTCGGTGCTCGCGCCGGCGCCGTTGCCGGCACCGGCCTCGCGTTCCTCGGGCGAGCCGATGACCTGGTAGGTCTCCTGCCCGCGAGCGTCCATCTTGGTCACGTCGGGATTGTCGAAGACGAGTTCCGTGTCTTCGGTCCGGATGATTACCTCTTCGGCGTCGAGTTCGTCGACGTCGATACCCATTTGTTTCATCATCTGTTCCATCTTGCGCGGATCGAGTCCGCCACCGCCTCCTCCAAACATACCAGACACGTTGCTATCAGCGGCCAAAAGACTACCGAACCCGATTGTTCGTTACGTGGGTATACCGCGGCTGCTATCGCCAAACGGCGGGCACTCTCTCACGAACTGTCGATCGAGGCCGTTGGACAGCTTTGGTCTCCGTCCCACTCGACTCTCACACACCGATCACACGACCGCCGCGTTACCCATGAACACCGATAGCGACGGTGATCGTGACCGTTGCAGTCACTGGCCCTCATCGCTTTCGGCAGACTCATCCGCACCTTCGCGGACCTTCACCGCCATTCCCGTCTCGAAGTCGCGGATCGCGTCGGCGGCGAGTTCGGCCCGACCGACCGCGAGCAACTCACCTCGCTCGTGGGTCACGAGCACCTCGTCACCGGGCCGAACGTCGCGTCCGACGTCGGAGACGAACTTCGCGAAGACGTTCTTCCCGTCGCGAACGAACGGCTCGCTCTCGTCGTCGACGATCACGCGGTAGGCCGGCGACTCGAGGACGGTGTCGAGCCGTCGACCGCCTTCCAGACCCAACGTGAAGCGGCCGTCGGTACCGAAGGAGGCGATTCGGCCGTCGGCGTTGGCGTGGATCTGCTGTGGGCGACCCGAGCTGGTTCGCCTGACTTCGAGCGTTTCCGCGGGTGGGAAGAGTGCCTCGCCGGCTCCCGCACCGAACTGGTAGTCTGCGATGATTCGGAGGCTCGAGAGATCCGCGCCGCCGGTTGCTGTCTGTCTCTCGCGTCCGTTCCCGTCCTCGTTTCCGTTCACAGTTCCGGACTCGCTCTTACGCTCGTTTCGGCTCTCGTCTTCGTTCTCGTCCCCGTTCACACTCATTGGCGAGCGTTAGACCAGACGGTCGAAAGCCCTTGTGTTCTCTCGCCTCGCGGCGTCGGCGAAACCGCTCCGCTCAGAGCAGGAACGTCTCGTGGCGTTCACCCAGATCCAAAAAGGAGTCGGCCGCTTCGACCAGTTCCTCCGCGGTTGAGGACTCGAACGCCATCACTTCGACGCGGACGCCCTCGTGACGGAGGTGCGAACACAGCCGGGAGAAGTCGCCGTCACCGGTACAGAGCACGAGCGTGTCGATGTGGTTCGCGAGCGTCACCGCGTCGAGGCTCATGCCGACGTCCCAGTCGGCCTTCTTGGTGCCGTCGGAGAAGCGCTTGATGTCCTTGATCTTCGTCTCGAAGCCGATATCGACCAGCGCATCGAAGAAACTCTCCTCCTCGGGCGACTCCGCGCGGATCACGTACGCGATCGCGCGGGTGAGCTGGCGGTCCTGTACCGCCTTCTCGAGAAGCGAGGAGTAGTCGATATTCCGACTGTAGATGCTCTGAGCGGTGTGATAGAGGTTTTGCGCGTCCACGAGGACGGCGACGCGCTGCCCCGGGTGAATGTCCGTCATGGACTAGCGTGTGCGCGCAAGGCCCAAAACCGCTTCCCCTCGCACTCGAGTGAAAAAAGCGATCGAACCGATCAGCTGCGGAGTTTCTGAATGCGCTTTTCCGTCGACGGGTGGGTCGCGAACAGCTTCGCCAGCAGCGATTTGTCCGCGTTGAAGATACACAGTGCGTTCACGCTGTCGTTGACCCTCGGTTCTCGACCTTCGGATCCCCGGGAGATCTTCTCGAGTGCGCGCGCGAGCGGGTCGCCGCTCCCGATGGCCTTTCGGGCGTCGTCGTCGGCGACGTACTCGCGGTAGCGGCTGATCGCGAGGACGAAGATCATCACGAACATCTGGGCGACACTCGAGAGGATCCAGCCGACGATGAATCCGCCGGGGTTGTTGTCGCCGGCGAACATGTACACGAAGTAGGTGACCATCCCGACCATCGAGGCGATGGAACTCCCGATGACCATCGTGATGACGTCGCGGTTCTTGATGTGGGCGAGTTCGTGGGCGATGACGCCCTCGAGTTCGTCGCGGCTGAGCAGGGACATGAGCTCCGTCGAGACGACGACGACGCCCTTGCCCTTCCGGCCGGTCGCGAAGGCGTTCGGGACGCCCATCTGCATGACCATCAGCCGGGGTTTCTCGATTCCCATGTCGCGGCTGAGCGATTCGGTCATGTGGTGAATCTCCTGGTACTGGCCCTCTTCGGGCATGTCTTCGGCGCCCCTCGTCGCCGACCACGTGCCGATCTTGTACTGGATGAACGGCAAGGCCAGCAAGCCGAGCAGGACCAGCGGCCACGCACCGGTGCCGAACGTCGCCAGCCCGAACGCCCCCACGAGCATGTAGAAGGCGAACAGGATCGAGCCGACGACCGCCATTCGTACTTTCAATCCGAAGTGTTCCATGGACGCTGGTAAGCAATCCGGAAGTATAAAAGACGCGGGATGTCGTGCGATGCGTTCACACACGCATTCCGAACGGAATCGACGGAAGAGCGACGAAAGACACAACCGATAAGTTCCTCGAGAACACCCTCTCTCGTATGCGTCGCGTCGCTCCCACGCCGACTCGAGTTGTCGTGAGCGGCGCCGCCCCCTTTTCGACGTCGAAACCGAAATCGAAAAAACGCCCGTAACGAGCGCTCGCTGCGAGACTGGCACCCTCGTTTCGGGCGCGGTTTCGAGCCGGTCGGTATCCTCTCTACCGTACCGGACCGTATCGTACTTCACACGCGACCGCTAGTTGACGACCAACAACGACCAGCGAGCAGACGACCACCCAACACATGACAGCAAACACCGACACCGACTCCGACACCACCTCCGACATCGACTTCACCGGCGTCTTCCCCGCGATGACGACGCCGTTCACCGACGACGAACGCATCGACTTCGATCGACTCCAGACCGACGCCCAGCGACTCGAGCGGGCGGGCGTCGACGGGCTCGTCCCCGTCGGCTCCACCGGCGAATCGGCGACGCTAACCCACGACGAACACGTCCGCGTCGTCGAGGCGGTCATCGAGGCCGTCTCCGACGTCCCGGTCATCGCCGGCACCGGCTCGAACAACACCCGTGAGGCCCTCGAGCTCTCCGAGCGCGCCGCCGAGGCCGGCGCCGACGGGTTGCTCCTCATCTCGCCGTACTACAACAAACCCGAACAGCGCGGCTTCCTCGAGCACTACCGGACGATCGCCGACGCGGTCGACCTCCCGCAGATCGTCTACAACGTCCCCTCGCGGACGGGCCAGAACATCGAACCCGACACGGCCGTCGAACTCGCGAGTCACGAGAACATCGCGGGCTACAAGGCCGCCAGCGGCGACCTCGCCCAGATCAGCGAGGTCGTCGAGCGCACACGCGAGGAGGACTTCGCGGTGCTCTCCGGCGACGACCCGCTCACCCTGCCGATGATTTCCGTGGGCGCGACCGGAACCATCAGCGTCGTCGCGAACGTCGAACCCGAGCGAACGTGCGCGATGGTCGGCGCGGCGCTCGAGGGCGACTACGAGTTCGCCCGCGAACTCCACCACGAACTAGGCGAACTCGTCAGGACGCTGTTCGTCGAGACCAATCCGATCCCCGTGAAGGAGGCGATGGCGATCCGGACCGGCGCGTCGCCGGAGCTCCGTCCACCGCTGACCCGACTCTCCGAGGAATACCGTGACGAGGTCGAGGCCGTCCTCGCGGACCTCGAGTCCGAGTCGGCGGTCGCCGGAAGCGAGGGGGAAACCGAGACGGGGGCCGGAACGGGGGCCGACCGATGACGATCCGCCTCGGCGTCACCGGTGCGACAGGCCGAATGGGCGGGGAAGTCCTCGCTGCCGCCGACGACCGTGCGGACTGCGAGGTCGTCCTCGCGGTCAGTCGGAGCGCCGACGACGGCAACTCGGTCGCGAACGTCGACCTCGAACCGGCCGACGAGTTCGAGACGCTCGTCGTCGACCGCGAGCCCAACGTCGTGATCGACTTCACCGGACCGGAGTCGGCCGTCGAGTACGCGGCCGCCTGTGCGGACGCCGGCGTCGCTCTGGTCACCGGAACGACCGGGTTCGACGAGGACCAACTCGAGCAGTTGCAGGCCGCCAGCGGCGAGATTCCCCTCCTGCACGCGCCGAACTTCGCTCGCGGCGTGCAGGCGCTGGTGAACGTCGTCGGGCGGGCGATTCAGAATTTACCGGGGTACGACGTCGAGGTCGTCGAGACCCACCACAACCAGAAGCGCGACGCGCCAAGCGGGACCGCGAACCGGCTACTCGAGGAGATCGAGGCCAACGGCGACTTCACCGGCCGCACGCACGGCCGAGAGGGCGAGGCCCCGCGCGAGGCGGGCGAGATCGGCGTCCACGCGCTCCGTGCCGGGAACGTCACCGGCGAACACGAGATCGTCATCGCGGACAACCACGAGGAACTCCGGCTCATCCACCGCGCCGAGGACCGCGGGGTCTTCGCCGCGGGCGCCCTCGACGCCGCCGTCTGGCTCGCCGACCGCGACCCCGGCAGCTACGAGTTCGCCGACGTCATCGCCGAGTGAGCACAGAAGGGATGGAATTTTAGCGTTGCACTCGCCATCTCCGGACAGACGACAATGAGCGCACTCGAGACCGACGTCACCGACCTGTGGGACCGCAAACAGAACGGCGAACTCGACGCCGACTCGGCGGGCGAGGACGAACTCGTCACGTTAGACGAGTTCCTCAACGTCCTCGAGGCCGGCGAGGTTCGCGCAGCCGAACCGCGAAACGGCACGTGGGAGGCCAACGAGTGGGTCAAACAGGGCATTCTCCTCAACTTCGGCCTGCGCGAGACGAAAGCCAGGGAGTACGGCGGCGTCACCTACAACGACGTCCTGCCGCTTTCGGACACGAGCGACTACGGCGACCGCGGATCGCGAAACACCCCCGACGGGACCGTCGTCCGACAGGGCGCTCACGTCGGCTCGGATTGCATCCTGATGAGCCCCGCGTTCGTCAACATCGGCGCGTACGTCGGTGACGGCACGCTCGTGGACTCCTGTGACACCGTCGGCTCCTGCGCCCAGATCGGCGCGAACGTCAAACTCGGCGCGAACACCCTCATCGGAGGAGTGCTGGAACCGGTCGAGAACGCGCCGGTCGTCGTCGAAGACAACGTCTCGCTGGGCGCTGGCTGTCGCGTGACCTCCGGCTTCGTCGTCGGGGAGAACAGCGTCGTCGGCGAGAACACCCTCCTCACGCCGCGAATCCCGGTCTACGACCTCGTCGAGGAGGAAATCGTCTACGGCGAACTGCCGGCGAACCGCCGCGCGTTCACGCGGTTCGTCGAATCCTCCGTCAGCGACCACGACCTCTTCGAGGGCGGGGCCTACAAGCCCGCCGTCGTCGCGACCGATCTGGCCGAGGAGACGCTCGAAGCGACCGAGCGCGAGGACGCGCTGCGGGAGTGAGGTGATCGCGGAGGAACTGTCAGCGGCGAGCCGCCAGCTCACGATTTCTTACAGGGATTCGACGAAGTCACTCAGCACTCGGTTGAACCGGTCCGGTTGCTCGACGGTGAGGCAGTGTCCGCTTTCCTCGAACAGTTCGAACCTGGCGTCCGGGATCAGGTCCGCGGCGTACTCGACGGATTCAACGTTTCGCCACTTCTCGTCGGCTCCGGCGCACACGAGCGTCGGAACGTCGATTTCGGTGAGCACGGCTCGGTAATCACAGAGCAACTCCAGAAGCATCGCCCCCTTGATCGATGGGGGTGTTCGTGACCCCTCGTCGAGCATCATGGTTCGCAGCACTCGAGACGGAGGTTCTTTGAGCAGCGCCTCGGTCTGGCGTTCGATGAGGTCGAACGGGTCTGCCTGGATGCTGCGGAGGGTCTCCGCGAGTCCGTCGACATCGTACGATCCGTAGTCGTAGTCGTCGCGCCGCATCGGCGAGGGCTCCATGTCGATGTCAACCAGCGCTCGCACTCGATCACTGCCGAACTGATCGAAATACTCCCACGAGACGATCGCGCCCATCGACCAGCCGACGATGACGGCGTCCTCGATCTCGAGGTGGTCGAGAACGACGTGTAGATCGCGGGCGTGCTGGGCCAATGTGTGTCCCAGTTCCGTCTTTGCCGATCGACCGTGGCCCCTGAAATCGAACGCCACTGTCCGATACTCGTCCGAAAGACCCGTCAACTGCGGCTCGAAGTACCGACAGCCCGCCCACGCCCCGTGGAGAAAGACGAGTGGATCGCCCTCGCCGTGTTCTTCGTAATAGATGTCTGCACCGTTGCACTGGACGACTGGCATAGCAGTGCTCGTACGTTGCCCCGATCCATAATCCCACAGCACACCGCGTCTGAAGGAGGGCAGACGACCACTGTCCCGCGGCTGGTGTGGTCTCTCGCCTGTGTAGCACGACGTCTCGAGGGATCGACCGTCTCGTCCGAGAAAAACGAGCGAGGCCAATGAATGGTGCAAGCGTGACACCTTTCGGAGGGATCGCCGGTCGGAGCGCATCCGGCTGATTTCGTCGAACGAATGGCGGTCGCGGTGACGAGCGTGTGGCGATCGATCACAGCAGTCGCCGACGACACTGACTGTACCACCCGAACCAACAGATTCAATCCCCGCAGTTACGTCGAGTCGCACAATGACCGACCTCGCCGACTCGCCGCTCGTTCGGCGCCTCGCCGACTGGGACGACGACCGCCTCGAGTCCCTCGCGACCGAGTACGACACGCCGCTGTACGTGATGGACCTCGACCGCGTCAAGGAGAACTACGCGCGCTTTTCGGCCGCGTTCCCCGACGCTCACGTGATGTACGCGGCGAAAGCCCACACCGGGAAGGCGGTTCTCGAGGCCGTCCTCGAGGCCGGCGGTGACATCGAGTGTGCGGCCTGGGGCGAACTCCAGCGTTCGATCGACGCGGGCGCGGACCCGAACACCTTGCAGTACACGGCGGTGAACCCGCCGGATCACGACCTCGACTACGCCGCGGAACTCGGTGCCGACTATCCCGGCCTGACGATCACCATCGGTGCGACGGACACCCTCGACCGCCTGCAGGAGCGCGGCTACGACGGCCGGATCGCCATCCGGATCAACCCCGGCATCGGAACTGGCCACCACGAGAAAGTCGCCACCGGTGCCGACGCGAAGTTCGGAATTCCCTACGAGGAAGTGCCCGCGGTCGCCGACCGCGTCCGCGAGGAGTTCGACCTCGTCGGCATTCACGCACACGCCGGCAGCGGCGTCCTCACCGACGACCTCGAGGATCACTGCCGCGCGATTTCCCGCGTCGGCGAGATGGCCCGCCGCGTCGGCGACGGGGACCTCGAGTTCGTCGACGTCGGCGGCGGCTACGGCGTACCCTACCGCGAGGACGAGGAGCCGTTAGACCTCGAGCGAACGTCCGACATGGTCCGCGAGGCGGTCGGCGACCTCGACGCGACGCTGAAACTCGAGCCGGGCCGGTACGTCGTCGCCGACGCGGGGCTCATCTTGAGCACCGTCAACACGATCAAGGAGGCCCCTGACACGACCGTCGTCGGCATCGACGCGAGCCTGGCGACGCTGATCCGGCCGGCGATGTTCGGCTCTTACCATCCGATGTACAACGTCAGCGCGCCCGACCGCGAGCCCCATCCAGTCACCGTCGGCGGCCCGGTCTGTACCAGCGCTGACGTCTTCGCTCACGACCGGCCGATCGCCCGTCCGGAGCGCGAGGACGTGATCGCCATCGGCAACGCCGGCTCCTACGGCTACGAACTCGCCAGCCAGTTCCACTCCCAGCCGCGACCGGCGGAGGTCGCCATCGAGGACGGTGACAGTCGTGTGGTTCGGCGCCGAGAGTCGCTCGAGGACGTCACTCGAGTCGAACGAGAGGCGAGCGCAGACGCGGATCGCGAGCGATGACGTTCCAGTTCGACCTCGAACGGTTTCACGCGGACGCCGTTCGGACGCCCTCACACCACGACGAGGGCGTCGACGAGATGCGCGAACTCCTCCTCGAGACGCTCCGAGATGCCGGTCACGAACCGCGAGTCGACGAACTCGGGAACGTGCTGGCAGTTCGCGGCGGTGACGAGAGCGATCCCAACGACACCGGCGGCCCCCACCTCGTGCTCAACACCCACATCGACACGGTGGCACCCCACGTCCCGTACGAACGCGACGGTGGTGTCGTCCGTGGACGCGGTGCCTGCGACGCCAAAGGACCGCTGGCGGCACTGCTGTCGGCGTTCTGCCGCGTCGAACCGACCGACGGCCGACTCACGCTCGCGATCACTTCCGACGAGGAGACCCTCCAGACGGGCGCCGCCCACCTCCGAGACACGCTCTCGGCCGACGGCTACATCGTCGGCGAACCGACCGACCTCGACGTCTGTATCGCCGCTCGAGGCCAGTGCGAGGGGACCGTCACCGTCCAGGGAGAGAGCGGCCACGCCGCCAGCGTTCCCGCCGAGACCAACGCCGTCTACGCGACCGCTCGCGTGCTGGCAGCCCTCGAGCGCTACGACGAGGACGCCGGTCCGGACGCGGATCCGGTCCTCGGCGCGCCGAAACTGACGGCGACGATACTCGAGGGCGGGGAGGCGTCGAATCGAGTACCGGGGCGGTGTCGAGTGACGTTCGACAGGCGGTCGGTCCCGCCGGAGACGAGCGACTCGTTTCGGACGACGCTGCAGGAGTACCTCGAGCGGGCGGTCTCCGACGTCGATCTCGAGGTCGACCTCGTCCGACCGGACACGCCGTTTCCCGACGCGTTCGTGACCAACGCGGACGACGACCTCGTCGAGGTACTGCAGGCGGCCAGCGGCGGCGACGTCCGAGCGTTCGGGGCGGCGACCGAGGCGTCCTACTTCGCGACGGACGCACCGACGGTCGTCTTCGGACCGGGCGTCCTCGCCGACGACGAGGGAGCGGTCGCCCACGCCGAACGCGAGTACGTGCGACTCGAGGACGTCGAACGCGCGGCCGACGCGGTCACCGAGGCGGTTCGGTCGATCGTTAGCTGACGCTGTCCGTCGAACTGTCGATCTTTCGGAGTCGGCGTTCTCTCCCGTCCTGTCCCTTATCGTACTGCACTGCACTACACTCGTCACGTCGTATCAAGATCCAACCGAGAGAGCGCCCAGTCCGCCGTCGTGGTGTCTTCTATCGCACGCTCCGAACCGACATCGCGTGCGAGCAACGTCCGCGTCGTCGGTTGAATCGCCGACGAGAGCGGCCGTCGGGTGTCGGGATAGAACAGGTATCGAAGCGGTGCCGGGAGCGTATCTCCGAAGGCGGTGACGAAACTCCGGTCGCTGTACTCGGCGAGGACGTCGACGAGGAGTCGCTCGAGGGGCTTCTGGTGGGTGCCGGTCGCCCGCGGGAGCGAATCGACGATTCGGACGTAGTCCTCGACCGGCGAGACGATCAGCGCAGCGACCGGCGTCCCCTCCCAGCGAGCGAGGTACGTCACGTACTCCTTGGTAGGGTTCTGGAGTCGCCAGCGATAGAACGCCGCCGTCCGGTTCGCGTGGACGGCGTCGGGGATCGACTGCCGATAGACGGCCTCGAGGGCGCTGGCTGGCGGCGTCTCGTGACGCTCGACGGTCATCTCGGGTGTCGAGGGAGTGACCAGCCGGTCCCGGACGCGATGCGAAATAGCCGACGTCGAAGCGAGGGCGCGGTTGATCGATTCGACCGTTCGACCGTCGACCGGGTCGATCGGGAGGCGACCGGTGTTCGGGTTCGACGCGCCGTCGGAGGCGGCGTCGACGCTGGTTCCGTCTCCGGCGTCGGCATTCGAGTCGGAGTCCGCGTCGGAGTCGAAACGAGACAACCGGGACTCGAGTAACGTCCCCAGTGCGGCGACCGGGTTCTGGGGTCGGTAGTACATCGGAACGATTCCGATCTTTCGCCACCCGTGTTTGAGATTCCCCGGTTTCGAGTTCTCGTTCGGGAAGTTGAAGAAAAACGACGGCGAACCGTCGCCGTATCGTTCGAGTGCGTACTCGTTCATCCGGCTGAAGAGGCCACGTCGCCGGTGATCGGGGTGGACCATCGTATCACACGGCTGGAATGCGGTCCGCGTCTCACCGTCGACGCGCATCTCCATCGGGAAAAACGACCGACAGCCGACGATCGTCTCGTTTCGCTCGGCGACGACGATCGGGACGTGGTCGGCGTAGGGGTTCTCTTCGTACTTCCAGTCGAACCAGCGAGCGTCGCGGTTGCGATCGAAGACGGTATCGTACAGCGATAGAAACGACGCTCTATCGTCGTCTCGAAACTGACGAACGGAATACGACGTCGATCGTGAAGTGGAACTTGAGTTCTGAAGTGGGATCACGGGTGGGTGCCTCCTCGAAGGGTCGAGGAATTCGTGTGACTGTGTTCGACCGAACGTCCCTGTTCACCGTACTCTCGGCGAGGGTGTACCAATCCACGTCGGGCAGGTCAATATAGCGTCCCCTTGAACCTGCAGCCAGCACGTTTCTGCTGTGTCCGAAAAAGCGGACACTCTATCGTCGATAGCGACTCTCCGGGCGTATTAGGGATAGTTGGACTCAGCTCATCGAGATCGAACGGGACTGGGCGAAGACGATGGCGGATCCGCTCGGAATCCTGTCGAACGATCGAGAGGCCGGTCGTGGTGTCGACGGCAGTGACTGATCGGTGCGTTCCGACCGCGTCAGCGACTCCCGGGCGTCGGAGACTCGAGGGGCGCCCTCGAGAGGGGGTGAGAAACGGGAGAGGCGAAAGGTGGTCGACGAGAGTGCGGAGTCCGCTCGTTCCTAGGAGACGAGCGGCGACGGGCCGGAGCGACGCGCAGTTGTGTTGCCGGATCGACGTGAAAAGCGTCGGGTACCGGCGTCTAATAATTGGCTGGGGACCACAAAAAGACAGCGGTCTGGATCGGCTGACACTCGTGGTATCACGACCCGTCCAGTTCGGTTCAGGTCAGTTCGATTCGATTCGGTTTCGTCTCGAATCGAGACCGGCTACAACCGCCGATCCCGAAGCGCCGGGAACTCCGCCCGGACGCGGTCGACTCTTCCCGGATCGAGTTCCGCGGTGACCAGCGTCGGTTCGTCGCCGCTCGAGGCGACCGAGACGCCCCACGGATCGTGGACGGTCGACCGTCCCAGCAGCGTCGCGTCGTCGAACGATCCACTCCCGTTGATCGTCGCCAGATAACATTGGTTCTCGATCGATCGGGCCCGTGAGAGCGTCTCCCAGTGTTCGATCCGCGGATAGGGCCACGCGCTGGGGACGAGCAGGAGGGTTGCACCCTCGTCGACGAGCCGCCGGTACAGTTCCGGAAACCGGAGATCGTAACAGGTCGTCACGCCGACCGTAAACTCGCCGACTGACGCGACCTCGAGACGCTCTCCGGGGACGAGCAACTCGCTCTCGGCGGAGTCGTAGCCGAAGAGGTGGTGTTTGCGGTAGACGAGCGCGACGTCACCTGTCGAGTCGATCAGGGCGGACGTGTTCGCGAGTCCCTCGTCCGCGGGCGTCTCGACCGATTCGGTCGCTGCGAGGTCCTCGACGATGCTCCCGGCCAGCACCGCGATCCCGTGGTCGGCCGCCGCCTCCCGTATTCGCGTGATCGTCTCGCCCTCGAGCGGTTCGGCCGCCCGCTGGTAGAGATCGAACGCGAAGTAACCGACGGTGAACAGTTCGGGGAGTGCGACGAGATCCGCCCCCTTTTCGGCCGCGTGCCCGATCGCCTCGAGCGCGCGGTCGACGTTGCCGTCGACGTCGCCGGCCTCGACGTGAATTTGGGCGAGTGCCAGTGTGAGGGTCCGAGTCGAAGACGAGGTCGGGGACGTACTGGAAGTCGAAGTCGAGGCCGAGAGCTGTGCGGACTCCGACTCGTTCGACCGCGACGCGTTCGGCGTCATCGCTGGGTTCGCAACTGCGCCTCGAGTTCGGTTCGCAAGTTCTCGAGTTCGTCGTCGAGGTTCCGCCTGAAAAAGCGTTCGACGCCGGGAACGTTTCCGTCGACGACGAAGGTGTTCTCGAGGCGCGATCCGTCCTCGGTCTCGACGATTTCGTGTTCGCCGGTGACGTCGAATACCGAGGAGGTCCCGGCGAACTTGACGTACTCCGGCGGCCGACGGATCAGATCCTCGGTCTGGATCGGGATCGTCTTGGTGACGAACGGAATCGGCAGGGCGACGTGCCAGGTCGCACGGCGGCCGTCAGGATCGTCGACGCTGTACTCGCGAACGACGCTGATCGCTCGAGCGCGAAACTCGGGATCGGCGATGAACTCCCAGACGCGTTCCGGTGAGGTATCGACCTCGAAGGAACGCTCAACCCGCACAGTCATGCCACTAGGTAGGGGGAGTCGCGGGTAAAAAGACCGTGAAAGCGTGCGTGTGAATTCAGCTCACCGTCACTTTCCACGTCGTCGAGCGGGCGCGTCCCCACTTTTCGATGTCGACCTCGTCTGATTTCTCTGCGAGGTGTGGTAGTCTCGCGCCGACCTGTTTCGAAGAGAGTCCGATGGCGTCTGCGATATTCTTCGCGCGGAAGTACTGCTCACCCCGGGCTGCGCTCTCGCGGAGGTACGAGACGATCCGCTGCTCTTCGTCGGAGTAGTCGGTCATCGTGATGGGCTATATTTGGTCGTTCGTCGTCTTAACTCTTGGTAGAACGATGAGTATGTGCGAACGTGACCCGCCGTTCCGGCGGCGAAATCCCAGTGTGTTCACGCCGTCTCGCCGCCAATACAACTGTCGACACTGATGTCCTATCTGACAATTTCCACTTAGTCCCAGTAGAGATGGATGCCGACGACTGCCAGCGAGGCGAAGAACATCGCGACCGCGAACGCCCAACCGGCCTCGGTTTCGGGAGCGGTCACGGCCATTCCGACCGCGCCGACCGTCGCAATCACGCCGAGCAGTATCGCGAATCCGATCCCCTTGTCCGTCGTCGTGTCCGCAGGTGTCGCCATACGCCGGCGTTGTGTCGCATGTCTCTTAAACACACTCATTCTCGACACTGACGACAGAGGGTACGAGACCCTCGGACAGTGCCGTATTCACGCTCGAGACTCCCCTCATCTCGTTCACCCGAAACGTACCACGAAACATATACGTCAGCATTGGCTACCTCTCTTCGATCATCGATGAGTATCGACATCGGGACGGTCAGGTCGCTTCTCTTCGGAAGCGGAGCCCGTATCGTCGTGACGGCGGTCTGTTCGCTCGTCGTCGTCGCCGCCGGCGCGTTCGCGGCCGGACTGGTCGGCGTTCCGACGCTCGAGTCCGTCGACAACGAGTTCGGCGAGGTGACCGACGACCGGACCGAGATCCGGACGTTCCTGACGGTCACGAATCCGAATCCGATCGGCGCGAGCGCCGCGGAGGTGTCGGCGGAGTACACCGTCGACATGAACGGCGTCGAAATGGCCCGCGGCGGCGGTTCGGACGTCGCCCTCGAGCCGGGGACGTCGACGGAGACGTTCACCACACGGATGCAAAACGAGCGAATCCCGGACTGGTGGGTCACGCACATCCGTAACGGCGAGGAGACCGAGGTCGCCATCGACGCGACGGTCTCGAGCGGTGCGCTCGGGCGGAGTACGGACGTGACCGATCGGCGGACCATCGAGACAGACCTGATTTCGCAGTTCGATTCCGACGAGACGCGGCCGATCAACGCGAACAGCCCGGCTACCAGCGACCCGGTCCTCTACGTCAACGGGACCCGTGCCAACTGGGGCGACGTCGACGAACGGACCACCGAACTCGAGCTCCGGTTCGACATGTACAATCCCAAATCCTACGACATTCCGGTTACCCGACTCGGGTACACCATCTACATGAACGATATCGTCGTCGGCGAGGGTGAGACGACCAGCGAGCGAGTCCTGCGATCCAAGCAGGTGACGCCGGTCGACACGTCGACGCACATTCAGAACCAGCACCTCGACGACTGGTGGGTCACGCACCTGCAAAAGGGCGAGGAGACCGACCTCCGGATCGAGTTCGACGCTCGAGTTAGACTTCCCGTGGTCGGAACGACGATCACGCTCCCGCTCGACGAACTCACGTACGAGGAGACGATCGAGACGGATATCTGGGGGAACAAAAACGAGAACGAGTCCGCGGCCGACGAGACCGACACAACGCCGGCGCCCTCCGAACGGACGGCCGACGAGAGGACCACAGACGAGGACCGAGAGACCGAGACGGAGCAGTCCGAAACGGACGGTGGCGGCGAACGGAGCGAAACGGAGGACGACGGTGGCATCCTCTCCGGCCTCCCGCTCTCGAGTGTGTCCGACGCTCGCGTTCCCGTTCTCGGCCGCTCCTGATCGGCGGTTCCGGGTCGGATTCTCGGATGCTCTTTCCTATCCACTGATCGGTGCCTGGTATGGCTAGCGTTCGAGGCTGGGGAGGGGTGAGAACGAGGACGAGATCGAGAGAGAAACGAAACGGATCGAGAACCGCTAGTTGATCGACATGTGCTCTGACTCCTCGTTGAGCGCGAGGTTCGCCGCGATCTCGGCGTTTCGCATCGCGTACTGTGCGGTCTGTTGGAGGCTAACGAGCACTTCTCGAACCTGCAGGAGGTCCTGATTTTCCATCTCCGGAAGCCCATTGAGGATCTCGCGCTCGTGATTGCTGATCTCGTGGAACAGTTGCCGGGCCTCGATGGTCCGATCGTAGTCCCGGGAGACTGCCGCTTCGACGGCGATTGAGGTGATCTCGTCGACCTGTTCGGTCAACTCGCGGATCTCGCGCATGGTGGCGTTGTCCACGTTGAGCGTGTGACCCTCGGTCTCCATGACGATGTCCGCGATGTCCTCGGCGTTGTCCGCCGTGAGCTCTAAGTTCTTCGCGATCGAGCGGTACCCGATCAGCGGGAAGCCGCTGTCGAGGTCGACTGCACGCGCGAGGTTCGGATTCTGGTAGGCCGTAAAGATCAGGCGAAGCAGGAGGACGAAGATCTTGTTCGCCTGTCGCTCGCGGTTGAGCGCCCGTTGTGCGAGATCCGAATTACCGTGGGCTAACGCTTTGATCGCCTCACCGCGCATCGTCCGTCCGGTTCGCTCGAGTCGCTCCAAGAGGTTGTCGAGGGTGAAGTCCTCGGGGTCGACCGAGCACCGAATCGATATGCTCTCGGGGGTCTCTTCGATGACGCCGAGTCCCATGAGCTGCGTCTCGGCCTTGTACACGGCGTTGATGTGCTCGGAGTTGAGTGCGCCGTTTTCGTTTTCGATTCGAATGACCCGTCGGCCGAGGACGTACTGGGCGACGATCGCTCGCTCGACGGCGTCGGCGTCGAGGTTGTCGGCGTGGATGATCGCCTCCGTCTCCTCCGAGTTGGCCGATTCGGGCATGACCGTCAGCGTCCCCTTGCCGCTCATTCGAATCGACACCTCGTCCCCCTTCTCGACGTCGTGTTCGGACGCCCACTCCGCCGGGAGCGTCATCGCGAGCGTGGAGGGGCCCAATCGCTGTACTTTCCGCGTTTCCATACCCTTGGATAGGGTTTAGTGCCCCTTAATCTTGACTATATGGCCATTATACATGGACTACTATGGTAATACCCCTAGGTGATGTACTGAGATTCAAACGATCTGCACCAGACGAGTGGTGAATCGTCCAGTTCGGACCTTCCGCCAGCCGCGGAGCGAGTCGTCGATCCGATCGTCGTCCGTGTCGACGCGAAGCGAATCCAGTCCGTCGAGTTTCTCGTCGGAGGCGACGATCTCGACGTCTCGAGCCCGGTCGATCACGGCCGGCGATATCTGGTGGTTCCCCCGCCCGAAGACGAACCCCTGGCCGCCGATCGGCGAGACGACGATCACGACCGGCTCCTCGAGAACGTCGAGGATCTCCGACTCGGACGCGTCTCGAGCGAGGAGCCGGCCGTCCCGACCGTCCGCGTCCGTCCCCTCGTCCGACTCGGCCCGCCAGACGTCGACGCCGAGCGGCGAGGCGTCGATTCCCAACTCTGACTCGATCGCGCCGACAGTGCTCCCGGGACCGAAGACGTAGGTCGTCCCCGGTTCGACTTCGCGTGCGAACCCGCGGGCGAGCGAGTCGACGCTTCCGCTCGCGAGTTGCTTGCTCGCCTGGAGCTGTTCGGCGACCGGGACGGGGACCACGGCCTTCAGTTCCGCGCGAACCTCTCCCTCGCGGTAGGCTGCTTCGTCGATGTCGTTGACCTCTCGGAATTCGACTCGTTCGAACTCGGCGGCGATCCGGCCCGCTTCAGTCGGGCTCACGCCGAAGACCGAGGAGTAGACCTTGACGCCGGCGGGAACGCCGAGCATCGGCGTTCTCCCGTCCCCGTCTTCGGTCCCGTCCCCGTCCCCGTCTCCATCTTCGGCGGCCGTCAACACCTCGGCCACGTCGACGGCCGTCCCGTCTCCGCCGACGAAGAAGACGAGGTCGACGCCCCGCTCGAGAAATTCCTCGACCGCCGCCCGGGTGTCTTCGGCGGTCGTGGCACCGTCTTCGGATTCGTCGGCGGGAGCGTAGACGACCTCGGGATCGTACCCCGCCGCTCGAGCCTGGTCAGCACCCATCTCACCCGCCGCCGCGTAGACCGTGAGGTCGGGGCGACGCTGGGACAGCGCCGTGAGCGCCTCGAGTGCACGATCGGGCGCCCGCGGTTCCGCGCCCAGTCGGCGTGCCTCCGCGAGTTTTCCGTCGGTCCCCTTCAGTCCGACCCGGCCACCCATTCCGGCGATCGGATTGACGACCACGCCGATGGTGTCCATGCCCAGGGTATACCGGCGGCTGTAAGTCAGTGTGTTGATTCCCCGAATGCCCTCGTCGAATTCCACGAACGATGATCGTTCCGAGCGGCGTTGCTATCCCGTCCGACGCGCTCACGACCGTCCCGAGCGGGGCTTCCCGGCGGCCAGTTCGTCGTGCTTTCGGCGGGGGCGAAACGCGTCCTCTGCTGCAGGCCGAATACTGAACTAGTTCCTCGTCGTTAGTTCTCGTATGACGGTGGACGACGTCTGCGACCACCCCGTCGGTCGCCCCGACGCGGTGAGTGACGACGTTTTCACCGCCATGCAACACCGCCATCGCCGGTACACGCTCTACTTTCTCCTCGAGCACGATTCGACCTCGCTCACCGAACTGACGGACATCGTCACTGGGTGGACGCACGTCGGCGAGTACGGGATGGTCGGTCGGGCCGACTGGAAACGGATTTACACGACACTGCTCCACCAGCACCTCCCGATGCTCGAGGATGCGGACCTGCTCGTGTTCGACCGAAACGAGGGGTCGATCGAGCGGACGGAGTGGTCCGACCCGCTCTTTCGAATCGTTCGGTTAACTCACAACGCGGAGACCAACGTCCATGCCGGTTGAGTTGTCCACCGATGGCCGACGCGGGTCGCCACCATCTCCCCTGCAGTCGAGCGAACCGCAGCGGCGTTCGACACGGCGACGGGACGGGGCACGGACCGAGATCGACAGCGAATCGACGACCGGAGCGGTGACCGACTCGAACCCATGACCTTCGCGGACATCCTCGCCGACGTCGAGGATCGACGACGGACGCTGGTCGTCTACTCGAGCGTCGACCGTCCGGAGATCCTCGACCGGTTTACGTTCCGGAACGTCACCGTCGAACGCCGATCGCTTCCCGGTGAGACGGCTCAGGGGTTCGCCGTGGTCCGTAACGACGAATTCGTCGGTTCGATCGGACTCGAGGAACTACAACTGCTTCTCGAGCCCCCGTTCGCCCCGCCCTGGGACGAGACCATCATCGGAGAGGCCTACTGCGCACTGTATGAACTGCTGGACGACATCCTGTTCACCTCGCTCGACCGCCGCCAGTTACTCGGTGCGAGCCGGGAGATCGAGAACCGAGCCTGGCACGTCGGCTCGGGAACGCTCCGCGCCGGCTTTCAGCGGTTTTCGGCGCTCGAAACGCAACTGCCGGTCTACACGCGCCTCGCTCGTGAGACCGACCTCGAGATCCACGTCTACAGCAAAGACGAGTGGAAGCCGGCGTCGTCGCCCGGATTCGCCTATTACGGGGACTCACACGAGGATATCGGTCGATTCTGGTTTCTCTCGTTCGACGGCGGCGGGGACGACAGGCAGATGGGGGCTCTCCTGGCCGAAGAACGGACGCCGGACGAGTTCGTCGGGTTCTGGACCTACGATCCCGAGCTCGTCGCCGAGCTTTCGCGGACCGTTCGAGATCTATCCAGTTGAGACGGAAACCCAGCGAGTCGGTCGCCAACGCACGAATCCAGCGTCGACCCGCGACACGGTTTCGCGAACCGCCGGCTCGTCGAGACCGCGGGCCGAGAGAGGCGGACCAAAACATTTTGGGGTAACTGTTGTCCGAATGCGTGATCGTCTCATAGTATATGATCTCTGAGCAGTCTCACTCGGAAACGCTGGACGCCACGTACACACTGTTGTCCGACTCCCGACGTCGTCACCTCCTCTATTGTCTGGGAGACGATAGTCAGATGACGACCGAGGACCTGTCGCTGGAAATCGCGGCGCAGGAACGCGACGTCTCGACCGAAGCCGTTCACGAGGACGACCGCAAACGGGTCGAAATCACGCTCGTCCACACGCACCTTCCACGCCTCACGGATCACGATGTTCTCGAGGTCGATTCCGAGACCGGCGACGTCACGACCGCCGAGCGCTTCGCCGAGATTCGTCCCTTCGTCGAGCGTGCGCGAACGATCGAACTGGGCGAGAACGCGACGAACGACACGATGGACCGCTCGGAGCGTCCCGCCGACGGAGAACGTCCGTTCTCCGACTGACCGAGCGGAAGACGCGATCAGTTCTCCAGACCACGTTTCTGACTCGGGTCGACGCGTTTTCGTCTCGGCTCGCAGCGATTTCACTCGAGATCCGACCCGGCACTGACACGCTGACTCGGTGCCGTCGCGCACAGACAAACTGATCCTCGACGACGACCGATCCCCCCCCTTCCAGACGCGTGCAGGCACTACCGCTTTTTACGAACGCCAACTATCCTGCGTGGAGTGAATCATGAGTAATACACCAACCGACACGGAAACGAACCGCACTACCGGAACCGATCGGACCCGTAATACCCTCAACACGGACGTAATGCAGTGGGTGAGTGCCCTCGCCGCGCTGATCGGACTGTACGTCGTCGCCTCGCCGTTCATCTTCGAGGCCACGGAGACGGCGATCTGGAACGACACGCTCGTCGGGACGGGAATCTTCGTGCTCGCGGGGTACAACTTCGTCCGGCTCTCGAGGGATCGACTGGCCAGCGTCGGCATCGCCTCGCTGACGGTCCTGCTCGGACTGTGGTTGGTCGTTGCCCCCGCCGTCATCGAGATGGGAAGTAACGAACTCGCGACCGGGACCGCCGTATCCGGCTTGCTCGTCGCTGCCCTCTCGGCGTACAACGCCTACGCCAACAGCAGGGCCGACACGCCCGAGCGAACTGGGACCCGTGCCTGATCTGTCGGGCACCCCTCCGACGCGACCACTCTTTTGTTCGATAGACGAGCATCTCGAACGCGACGGTGAGATCGTTGAATTCGACGGCATCGAGAAGCATTTCCGACACTCTCTTCTGGAGTCGACCCTCGAGTTCGCCAGTTCGTCGCGCGACCGCAGGCGTCGCCGACTCGAACGGAAGACGAGAGACGAGCGGACGCATTCGATTCGCGTCCGTTCACCGTCGCTCCGTTCGTCACGAAACTGGAAAGAATGCGCCGGCCGGGATTTGAACCCGGGCCATGAGCTTGGAAGGCTCAGGTCCTGCCACTAGACCACCGGCGCGAGCACTTCGTCGTCCGTCTCGAGTCCCGCCGGACCGGACACCGGCCGGCGAGATCGGCGCACGTCACGAAGTCACTCTCTTCTTTTCGGCGTTCGCTTAAGGGAGTTTCTGTTTTCGTCCGCCGTGACGTCGGCGTAACAGTTTCCGCTCGAGAGTTCCAGTCGCTCCGTTTCGAGGGCGCTGGCCTCGAGATCGGCCGCGAACTCCGCGGGCGTGTAGATGTGGTAGAAGCGATCGACCCGTTCGCCGCCGGGGAGGGTCCACTCGACGGTGGTGTCGAAGCCCTCGCTTCCGTCGTCGTCGGCCGCGTCTCCACCCTCGATCGGATGGCCGTCTCCGTCGTACTCCGCGAATCGGTCGTGGGCGGTGCTCCAAGCGCTGACGAGCGCTCGTCCGTCGGTCGTCAACACGCGTTCGAGTTCGTCCAGACTCGCGATCCGGGCCTCGCGCGTCGGGAGGTGGTGCAGCGTGGCGACGTAGACAGCGAGATCCACCGCGTCGCGCTCGAGCGGGAGCTGTGCGCAGTCGCCCTGAACGAGCTCGAGGCGGCCGGCGAACCCGCGGTCCGCCGCGCGGGCCCGACCGGTCTCGAGCAGCCCCCGGCTGATGTCGAGGCCGACGACTCGGTCGGTGCGTGCGGTCAGCAGTTCGGCGTGCCGGCAGTTGCCACAGCCGAGGTCGAGGCCGACTGCGCCGCCCTCGACGCGGTCGACGAACGCCTCGACCTCCGGCCAGGCGTACTCGCGCGTCGAGGCGAAGTGGGTCGCGATGCGGTCGTAGGTGTCGCGGACGTCGACGCGCCGGTTGGTCATCGTCTCGAGGTGGTCGCCCGGATCGCAAAAGCGTTCGGAAGGCCGTCGACGACGAGAGCGCGAGGAGATCGGTCCGTACGTTCGACACCGAGCCCGATTGTCGATCGAATCAATTCGGAAGACGGAAGGTACGACTATCGATCTGAACGTCGTAATCCGGAGCGTACTCGAGGCGGGTGAGAACGATCGTGTGTTCCGATCGACCGGTTCTACTCGCCACCGGCGTGACTGATTTCTCGCAGTTGCTCGGCGTCGGTAAAGACGTACTTGCCGATAAGCAGGCTGCTCGTCATACTCGTCAGCCCGCCGGCACCGAAGATCATCGCCATGATAACGAACTGGTACAGAGCCGCGTAGATCGGGTTCTCTCCGGCGAGGATCATTCCCGCCATGATTCCTGGAATCCACACCCAACCCAGACTTTTCAGCGAATCGATGACGGGAATGAGCGACGCCTGGACCCCCGTTTCGACGTGGTGGGAGATGACCGCGGCGGGCGGTGCGCCGAGGGCTAATCCGGCTTCGATCTCCGCCCGATTCGATTCGATCTCGCTTTTGAATCGGTCGAGCGCCAGCGAGTTGATCTGCATCGCGTTTGCGATGATCATGCTTCCGACGGGGACCAGATTTCGAACGGTCGCTTCGATCGCACCCGCGAAGGTCATCGTCACGATCACGATCCCCGAACCGGAGACGATGGCGAAGAAGGATACCCTGACGACTCCCGGCAATCCCTCACCCCGATTCTTCGAGATCCACGTCGCCCCGCCCATCATGAACAGTAAGATGACGCCGCTCCAGACGAAATCGACCGTCAGCAGGAGGCCGACGATCATTCCCATGGCGACGATCTGGACGAGTCCCCGTACGAGCGCGACGCCGAGTTCGCGCTCGAGTGCCAGCCCTCGAAACCGCGAGAGTCCGACGACGAGTGCTGCGAGTATCGATGCGGCGCCGACTTGGACCAGCCCGGTGAGGAGAACCGGGTCGCGAAACTGGTCGAGAAGGTCCGACAGTGGGGTGAGGTCGATCACGCGAGCACCTGCGAAACGGAGCCGACGCGAACCGTTCGTCCATCACGGAGTTTCAGGACGCGATCACCGATTCGACGGGCTTGCGCTTCGTCGTGGGTAACGAGAACGATGGAGACGTCGAGTTCGGTCAACAGTCTCTCGACTCGCGCCTCGGACGCCGAGTCGAGGCTCGCCGTCGGTTCGTCGAGCAACAGTACCTCCGGGTCGTTCAGAAGCGTCCGTGCGATGGCGACGCGCTGTTTTTCACCCCCCGAGAGATCCGCAACGTCGCGGTCAGCGTATCCACCGAGACCGAGTCGCTCCAGCGTGCGTGTGGCCCGCTCTTCGTCGATCGACTCGCCTCGAAGCGAGAGCCCTCGGGTGACGTTTTCGAAGACCGTTCCCGGGACGAGTGCTGGATCCTGGGGTACGAGACCGACGCGAACACGAAGCTCACGAGGTGGCAGTTCGCGGTAGTCCGTGCCGTCTATATACACCGTTCCGCCAGTCGGTTCGTCGAGTCGATTGAGCAGACGAAGTAACGACGTCTTCCCGGAACCGGAGGGCCCGACGATGACGAAAACCTCGCCCGGATCGATGGACACTGAGACGCTCTCGAGGAGCGTCTCTTCCCCGACGACGCGAGTGAGATTTTCGGTTTCGATCGTTGGCGGTATCATAGGGATACTCCGGTGTCACCACCCAAAACATCCGCGTCTGGCCGCGAGACAGATATTCGGAGCGGTACTCTGAGAATCGAACGCCCGTCCGAATTCGGTCCGTTTTCGGGTGGGATATGGGAAGCACTCGAGGACGCGTAACTCTAACAGCGGAAAACGAGAGTGGTCACTGTCGGTCAGTAGCCGGGATCGGAACCGATTTGGCCGGACCGCGAATCTCCCGTTCAGACGACGACCGCGAACAGGAGGACGGCCACGGCGACCATGACGGCGGCGTGTTTCGCTCCCGCCTTCACGTCGCCGGTACTCAACTGGCCGGCGATGAACCCCGAGGTGAACCCCTGGACGAGCGTCGCGTGGTAGAACAACAGCGTGTAGGTCGCCGCGTCCACCTCTCCGACGCCGCCGAATCCGCTGGTATCGCCCATCCCACCCATCTCCGTGCCGACCGACTCCGTCGGCATGTTCGGCAGCAGGTACGCCGAGAGTACGGCGACGATGAAAATGAAGACCAGAAACGAGACGTAGACGACGACCATGTACTCGAGCATCCCCTGTCTGCGCTCCCGTTGCAGTCGGCGGTCGGCACTCGCCTGTCGAGCGCCGATCCGTAACACCGTCGAGAGGTTCCCGCTGGCGTTCATCGCCGCCGAGAGCAGCGTCACGACGCGAGCCGTCGTCCGGGTCCGCACGCGGGATTCGAACCGACGGAGGGCCGTCTCGAGGTCGGCACCCCACCGCATGTCCGCCCACAGACGGTCGAGTTCGGCGTCGAGGGGACCCAGATCCGACCCGCGGACGTGATCGATCGCGGTGACGATCGGCATACCGGCCTCGTTGACGCTCGCGAGGCGCTCGAGTAAGTCCGGGACGGCGGCTTCGATCGCGTCGACGCGATAGCGGTGGATCTCGTAGACCAGTGCGAACGTCGCGAGGACGAACAGCGCGGCGAGTGCGATCGTATCGTCGACGGCCGCGAGTTCGAGGCCGCCGCCGGCGGTCGCGCTGAGCCGCCAGAGGACAGCACCCGCTGCGAGCGGTATCGTGAGCCCCAGCAGCCACGTCGGACGCTCGAGGATCGTCTCCACGGGCGTCCCGATCCGGGTGCGGATCGTCCGGAACCGACGGTACAGTTGGACGCGGTCGATATTGCGGGTCGCCGTCGTCGAGGCGCGGGCGGAGCCGACGCCGCCGTCGGTTCGCGCTTCCCCCGCCGTCTCGAGGACCGACGACATGCGCCTCTCGACGTCGGTCTTCGGGTTCTCGACGTCCGTTCGCCCGGGATCGATCGCGTCGGTGACCGTACTGAGGTAGACCACGAACGCCAGGTTGCCGAGGGGGAGGACGACGTAGACGAGCGCCTGCAACGGCTCGAGCGTGTCGCCGATGGAGAACCCGATGACGACGAGGATGGTGATCAGAAACAGCGGGCCGGCGACGAGCACCGTCACGTACGCCTCCGCGAGCGTCGCCAGCAGGTCGAGCATGCTCTCCTGTTGCGATTCGGCTTCCTCCCGGTAGTCGTGGTACTGGCGCTCGAGGAACGTCGACAGGCTGTGTCCGCTCTGGAGCACGCTCACGAGGTTCTCGGAGAATTCGCGGAACTGCGGGCTCGCGGTTCGACGGCCCATGGTCTGGACGGCCGTGACGACGTCCATCCCGAAGGTGTCCACGTTCCGGACGGCGACGTCGAACTCAGCGGCAGCCGTTCCGTAGGTATCGCTGTTGTCGGCGACGATGCGGACGATCCGGGGGAACTCCATGCCGCTGCGCGAGAGGGCGTAAACGAACGCGACGGTCCCCGGGAGCGTCGCCTCGATCCGGCGCGCACGGTTGCTCGCGACGTGGGAGGGGTACCACCAGCGGAGCCAGTAGGTCCCGCCGCCGGTCGCCACGCCGAGCGTGAGTCCCGAAGAGCACAGCAAGACGGCCAACTCGAGGGCCGACAGCGAGGGGACGCCGCCGAGGTTCGCGAGGAACGCGAGCGCGCTCGGGAGCGACTCGCGCATGATCTCGGGACTGATCGAAAGGACCGCGAGTCCCAGCCAGATGACGTAGATCCCGAGAACGCTGCCGACGACGGCGAACAGCCCCGCGTAGAGGAGCGTCTTCGAGCCGTACTCGCGGTAGGTTCGCGGCACGTGCGCGGCCTGGAGCGCGGCCTGTCGGTCGGGATGTTCGCTCCGAAACGCGTCGACGTAGTCGCCGAAGAGGCCGATCGCTGCGTGAGTGAGCGCGCGGTCGGCGCCGTCGTGGTACCGCGCGACCGCGATGGGAACGAGCAGTGCGAGTGCGAACACCAGCGGGAGGACTGTCGCCGGTGTCATGGGTCGGACTCGGATTCGGATTCGGACTCGGACTCGGACTCGGACTCGAACGGGTTCGCGTCTGTGCTTGTGCCTGTCTCCGTCTTGATTTCCGTCCGTGTCCGATCCCCGTTCGACCCCGAGCCACCCGCGTCGCCGACGTCTCGACTGTCGTCGTTTTCGCTCTCGCTCTCACTCTCACTCTCGCCGATCATCTCGAGCACCGCCGCCCCGTCCGCGTAGTACTCGTTGACCAGCGCGGTGAACCGCCGGTAGTCGTCGATCCCCCGATCCCGGACGTACTCGAGGAACGTCCGCCGGTTCTCGAGTTCGGTGAGCAACTCGTCTTGGCTCCAGCCGCGTTCGTCGCGAATCTCCTGGAGGACGTGGCTCCCGGTCTTCTCGAACGTATCGGTGCCGGAGTCCCACTCGTAGGCCGTCGAGTAGTCGAGTTCGCCCGTTCGGCTGTCGATCCCCTCGATCTCGGCGATGACCTGATTGCGGCGGACGCGTTCGTCGTCGAGGCGGGTCAGCGTCTGGACCGAGAGGATGTCGAGGCTCTGGACCATCGACCGCGAGACGTTGATCGGCTCGTTCTCGAGGCGATTGATCGCCGTCTGCACCGAGTCGGCGTGCATCGTCGAGTAGGTGGTGTGGCCGGTGTTCATCGCCTGGAACAGCGTCATCGCCTCCTCGCCGCGGACCTCGCCGACGACGATGTACTCGGGACGATGGCGCAGCGCCGAGCGGAGGAGATCGTACATCGAGACGTCCGTTCCCTCGTGGACGCGCTCTCGAGTGACCGAGGAGAGCCAGTTGTCGTGGTACAGCTGGAGTTCGCGCGTGTCCTCGATGGTCAGCACCTTCGACCGCGGCGGGATGAACATCGAGATAGCGTTCATGCTGGTGGTCTTGCCCGAGGCTGTACCGCCCGCGAAGACGAGGCTCTTGTTGTGCTCGATCGCCAGCCAGAGGGAGGCCAACTGGTCGACGTTGAAGGTCCCGTAGTTCAGCAGATCTACCGGTGTGAACGGGTCGTCGGCGTACTTCCGGACGGTGAAGGCCGAGCCCCGGGGCGTGACCTCCTCGCCGAGGGCGAGTTCGGCGCGCGAGCCGTCGGGCAGCGTCGTCTCGACCATCGGGTCGCCGATGGAGATATGACGCCCGGAGTGCTGGGCCAGTCGAACGACGAAACGATCGAGATCCGACTTCGCGAACGAGACGTTCGTCTGGATGTCGGTATAGGTGTCGTGATAGACGAAAATCGGGAGGTCGTAGCCGTCACAGGAGATGTCCTCGACGTGAGGGTCGTGCATGACCGGCTCGAGGCGTCCGTAGCCCCGAAAATCCCGGTGGACGTAGTACAACAGCCGGTAGAACGTCGGCATATCGACCTCGGCGCCGTAGCGCTCGAGGTGCTCGTGAATCGTCTCGACCAGCAACGTTTCGACGTCGTCGGTGGTGTGGTCCCGGTACAACAGCGGATCGCGAACGTCGGCGAACAGCGTCTCGAGGAGAACCTGTTCGTCCTCGCGGAGCGCGGGTTCGACGGTGTGGTACTCGTGGCGGTGGCGCTCGGGATCGTACGCGATCGTGATGTAGGAAAACGGCGCGTCGACCCAGTAGCGGTCGACTTCTTCGAGGTCGTCGAACGCGGATTCCTCGTCGGAAGCGAATAGGGTCCCGTGAGCGGACGGATCGTAGTTCTCGAGGTCGATCTGTGAACCCGAGAGGAGATCGATCACGCGCCCAGCGATCCGTTCGACGCGCTCGAGAGTCGTTTCGGTGGCGTCGTCGCGTCGATCGGACGCGTTTTCGGTGCGTTCACCGCCGCTGTCGTCGTCGGGTTCGCTCGAGTCGTCGTGCTCGTCAGTCGCGTCGTCGTTCTGTCCACGGGTCGACTCGTTATGGGATGCCATCGGTGGGAACTCGTCCGTGAATGCCGGTGACGGAACGTATCTGACAGGTATCGGCACCGGACCGTCTTAAATCAGATGGCCGAAACGGCCAGGAGGGCGTGCGACCAGTCCGATCGTCGATCACCGTCACCTCGATCGGACTGTAACGAATAGTGATAGGTCTGTCCGATCGGGGGACGGTTCCGCGACTTCCTCGGGCGTTACGTTCATACCGCGCGAGTCCCAAGTAAGAGGTACGTAATGAGGCGCGAGCACTTCACGCTAGACGTCAGCAACATCGACTGGGTCGACACCGACGACGAAGCCAGAAAGCCGTCGGTAGCCATCGACTTTACCGGCCCGGCGACAATGCTTCGCGAGCGCCTTACTGGCCCGGACGGGGAAGTCCTCGAGGCCGGCGAAACGGACGCTTCGCTCCGACTGCAGGGTTCGCTCGGGGAAGATACCACAGGTGTGGTCAGCGTCACGAACCGAATCACCGGGGACTTCATTCTCGAACTCAACGAGGACGCCGACGACGTGTTGAAGTTCATCCGCGCCGCTCGAGGCTACGGCGAGAGGTCGACCGACGACGGTCGATACGAAGTGACGATCTCGCTGGACGGCGAGGAGTTCGTCACCTACGACAAGCAGACGTTCCTCGTCTACGACGACGAGGGGAACCTCCTGCGCCAGCACAGTCTAATCCCGAGCGGCGTCGAACTCTGAGTCCGAACCGACGCCCGGGCGCTCTCGCTCTCGCTCGCGAATTCGAAACCGGCAGCTATAAGTTATTTAGGCACACCTAAAACAAGTAGACTGCTGTACGCACGGGGATCGAAGATGTCGAAGGGCGAACTTCTCACCACGACGGCCGACGAGACGGGTCGGGAGCCGACGCGTTCCGACATCGTCCTCGAACTCGAGGACGTCGCGAAACACTACGGGAGCGAACGCGTCATTCCGGAGCTCTCGCTGTCGGTGCGCGACGGCGAGATTCTCACGCTCCTCGGTCCCTCCGGCTGTGGTAAGACCACGACGCTCAGACTCATCGCCGGCCTCGAGCGACCCGACGAGGGCGAAATCAACTTGAACGGTGCCTCCGTCGCCGGGAACGGAAATTTCGTCCCACCGGAACGACGCGGCGTCGGCGTCGTCTTTCAGGAGTTCGCACTCTTTCCGCACCTGACCGCGAGCGAGAACGTGGCCTTCGGCCTCCGCGAGTGGTCCGACGACGAACGTCAGGCCCGCGTCGACGAGATGCTCGAGCTCGTCGGGCTCGCGGCCCACGCCGACGACTATCCGGACGAACTCTCAGGCGGCCAGCAACAGCGGGTCGCGCTGGCCCGGTCGCTCGCGCCCGAACCGGAGATGTTGTTGCTCGACGAGCCGTTCTCGAACCTCGACGTCGACCTCCGGGTGGAGATGCGCGAGGAAGTCCGGCGGATCATCAAAGAGACCGGCGTCACCGCCGTCTCCGTCACCCACGACCAGGAGGAAGCGCTCTCGATCTCCGACCGCGTCGCGGTGATGAACGGCGGCGACATCGAACAGATCGACGCCCCCGAGTACGTCTTTCAGCAACCCGAGTCGCGATTCGTCGCGGGCTTTCTCGGACACGCGAGTTTCCTCTCCGGGCGAGTCCACGGCGATCACGTCGGTACCGCGCTCGGTCGCGTCCTTCGCGACGACGTCAACGGACTCGCCGAGGAGTACGACGGGACCCGGATCGACCTCCTCGTTCGCCCCGACGACGTCACCGCCTACCCGGCGACCGGCGCGGAGACCGACGGCACGGTCGTCTACCGCCGGTATCTCGGCCCGACGGTCCTCTACCGCGTCGAACTCGACGACGGCGACGTCATCGAGTGTATGCACAACCACTCAGATCGAATCGACCTCGACGAACGCGTCGCCGTTCGGGTGACCGCCGACCACGAACTCGCGTGGTTCCCCGCCGAACAGCGCGGTTCGTAGCGACCGGAACGCTCATCCGGCGGACTCGCACGCGACGGGTTCTCTCGGTCCCAGCACATCTCAGTCTCGATTTCGCAGCACGTCTCAGCTCTCGGCTCGAAGAACCGATTGGAATCCCGATACGTTTATCGGCCTTCCGTCTCGAGCATCGTCCATGAACCGATCGGTGCCCGCAGCCGCGCCGACGCTGGTCCTCGTCCTCGCGGTCGCCGCCGTCCTCGTCCTCGCCGGGTGTGCGGCCCCGATCGCGGACTCGAGCCCGACACCGAACGCCGGTACCGGTGACGGAGAGAGCGCCGATGCCGGCCTCGACGTCCGGACCGGCTCGCTCCCGATCGACGGCAACGAGACGCTCGATCGAACCGCGGCGATGCTCGGCGTCCCCATCGACCCGCCGGTGGTCCACGTCGACGACTCGTCGGCGGGGGGCGCGAGCGGGGTTCGGGACCCTTCGAGTTTCGACGCACTCGTCGGGATGCCGTTCCCCGACGGGAACGACGTCGGCGACGAACTCACGGTCGGCGGTGCGGCGAGCCCGTTCGCCGCCGTCTACGTCGCTCCCGCCGACGACTCCTCCGCGGCCGAAATCGAGCAGGTGCTGGCCCACGAACTCGTTCACGTCGCCCAGTTTCAACACCGCGCTCCCCAGGAGGTGCGTGCCGGCATTCCCGAGGCCCATCGAACGACCAGGGACGCCGAACTCGTCGTCACGAGCATGACAGAGGGGGGTGCCGTCTACGGCTCGTCGGCCTACACCGAGCGCTACGACCTCCCTATCGATCCCGAAAGCGAGATCCTCGAGCGACTCTACCCGAACGCGTCGGTCGGGACGAAACTGGTGTGGGGCCCCTATCACTACGGCGCTCAGTACATCGATTCGGTCGCGACCGATCCGGAGTCCCACTGGGCGGTCTACGAGGAACCCCCGGCGACGATGCGGCAAGTGCTCCACGGCGAGTCCGGAGGCGGAACTGGAACCGGAACCGGAGCGCTCGAGCCGTTCGAGGCGACGCTCGCGTCCGACGGCAGCTACGACGCCGGCGACTGGAATCGGGCTCGAAGCGAGACGATGGGCGAGTTCGTCGTTCGACTCGTCCTCGAGACGGAACTCACAGCCGAGACGAGCGCCGACGCCGCGAGCGGGTGGGTCTACGACCGCCAGCTTCGGGTCGCGAACGCCGACGAATCCCTCGACGGCCACGCCTGGTCGGTTCGATTCGAGGACGCAGCGAACGCGTCCACGTACGCGAGTGCGCTGACCTCGTATCTGGACGCGCGGGCCGACTCGAGCGAGAGAGCGGGGAACGCTTCGACGACAACGACCTCGAGCGGCGTGGTCAACGCGACGTGGTACACGGACGACTACGCGTTCGCGGTCGCAGCACCGGACGAACGGACGGTGACGCTGTTGGGCGGTCCCGAGGCCTTTGTCGAAGCCGCCTCGGTAGACGTGACGGCGGACGCGGACGTCAGTCTCTCCGTGAGCGACGCTCGAGACGAGAACGCGACGGCGACGACCCGATCGGTCGCGGCTCCCGACCTCGACCCCGGCCCCGACCCCGTGGTCGGTGCGATCGCCGCTCAGACGCCGACGAACGGGATGGTGGCTCCGGAGCGCGGGTCTCGGTGATCCTGAAAACGGCACCGTCGATCGACTTTCGGACGCCACGTCTCGAGTTCACGTCGGTTTCGAGTGCGGATCAGTTCGAGGGCCGATCGAGAGGGGATCGACGGTCGACAGTCCCCCGCTTTCGCTCCGGAAGGTGACGTTGTGCCCGTGTGTCCCGTACTTTGATAGCTCGTCGGCGACCAGCTACTGGTATGGCCGATACGCGTCGCATCGCGGCCGGGTTCGGAATCGCGACACCCGTCGTGACCCTCGGTGCAATACTGCTGGCGACGCTCGTCGCTCCACCGGAGACGTTCACCTGGTCCCATCGGGCCCTGTCGGATATGGGCCGCCCCGACGCCGGCACCTTCTGGCTGTTCAACGGCGGCCTCGTCGCCGGCGGCCTCCTCGGGCCCCCGTTCGTCTGGCGGCTCTGGATCGCCGCTCGGAACACGCTCGAGCGCGCCGGCACCGTCTGCTACGGTCTCGCGATCTGCGGCATGTTCTCCGTCGGAATCTTCTTCCTCGAGCACACCGCGTGGTACCTCGAGACGGAGTTACACGGACCGGCGGCGCTCCTGTTTTTCGGACTGGCACCGGTTTCGAACTGGGTTCTGGGGGCGGGGGCCGTCCGCGCCGGCGACCGGGAGTGGGGACTGTTCACGGTCGGGGTCGGGATCGCGCACGTGCTCGTCTGGGCGAGTTGGATCCTGTACGTGACGACGGTCGCGACGCGACCGATGGCGTGGTTCGCGGTTCCGGAGATGGGTGCGGCCGCGTTGTTCGGCGGCTGGACGGTGCTGGCCGCGCGTCGGTTTTTGGTCCCGTTTCCGTCCCCGTTCAGCGTCTCGTGACCGCCCTCCCTCGAGACCGGTTCGGACCGAGTCGTCGAACCGACCGTTCGACCCGCGAACGTTGGCATCTCCCGCCACACAAACCTTAACTTGGAACCGTTCATAGACGGGACCATGCACAAGGACGAGCTTCTGCGGCTCCACGAGGAACTCGTAGTGATCATGGAGTACTTCAGTGATCGCGAAGAGGTCGACGAGACCCTGTTCGATCCCTACCGCCAACTGGACGTCGACCCCTCACACGTCCACAAATCCAAGAGCGAACACAAACACGCCGTCTTCGTCCTCGGGAACGCACTCGCGAGCGCGATGAGCGAGGACGAGTTCTCGAGTGCGGGCCGGATCGGCAAGCGAATGCAGGAACTCGCGGACGACGCCGAGTCGAAGATTTAACTGTAAATTAAATAGGCGTTGACTCCCTTTGCTCGCGGAGCGACCGGCGGCAGTCGCCGAGTGCGGCGGGTTCGTTTACCGATATTCTTGTGATATAGTAGTAACAGTCTAGGCGAAACGTATTTGGTGCGGTTCCCGCTTGTTGGAGTATGGACCCGCGCACGACAGAGCGCGTTGAACGGTGGGATTCTCGCCCGTTTGCAGACGGTTACGACGGGCTTTCCGATCTCGCCGATAGAGAGTTTTCGGGTGCCGTAACCGCCGCCGGGACGTGGCTGTTCATGCTGAACGGCCGCATCGTCGGCATCGTCGACGGCACGATCGAAGACTTCGACGGCGCAACTGGCACGACGTACGAGGCACCCGATCCTGCGCTGCCACTCCTCTGCTCGATGGAAGAGACCGGCGGCGAGACTCGAGCGAAGTACTACACCAACGAAACGCCCTTAGAAGAGGTCGACAACACGCTCTCGAGTGGCTCGTTTACCGGCTACGTCGAACTGAGCGAGGGCGTGCTCAGCGGCGATTACTACGCCGTCTACTACGGCGGTCGTCGAATGGCTGCGGCCTACATCGGGAACGCACAGCGACTGCTCACCGGCGAGGAGGCGTTCGAGCGCGCTGCGGACGAGGTCGGAATCTACGAGGTCGTCGACGTCGACGTCGACGTGACCGACGTTCCGGGGGGCGAGGACCCGTCCCCCACTGAGACAGCGCCGGCGAACGGCGAGACCGGTCTCGAGACCGCCGACGGTGAGCCAACAGCCACCGATGCGGAAACGGATGAAGCGACCGATTCGGGAGCGACGACCCCATCGCCAGCGTCGCGGTCCTCGCCTTCGACATCGATTACGGACACCGATACGACCGCGGAAACCGGTTCCGTGGCCGAGGCCGAGGGTACAACCGACGACGTGACGACTGGCTCGGAACGAACGGTCGAGTCCTCCTCACCGTCGACGTCGGCGACGACCGACGACGAGGCGGTCGATCAGCGGTTCGGTATCGACCTCGAGTCACGGTCCGATACCGGTGCCGAACCCGAACCCGAACCCGAATCCGAACTCGAGTCGGATCCCGCGTCGAACCCGGACTCGACGCTCGAGGAGACACCCGACGGGATCACGACGGCCGACGGAGAGTCGGCCGAGTCCGCTCCGCCCGGCATCACCGACGATCTCTCTGAACCGCTCGTCGACGAGGCCACGGACACGTCGACGAACGAGACCGACGTGTCCGAATCAGAGCCGGACGGACCGTCGGACGACGAGGGGACGACCGCGTCGGCACGAGCGGCCGACGAGAACGTCGACTCGACGCCCGTCGACGAAGCCGAAACCGACCGGTCACCCTCTTCGTCTACATCTACATCTACGTCTTCGTCGCCGAACCCGGACGATCTCGAGGCTGCAGCAGAGGAGTTGAGTGAGAGCGGTGTGCCGTGGTCGTCGGATTCGGGTGTGGATGCGAACTCGAACGCGAACTCGAACTCGAACTCGGATTCGAGCCCCAGTTCGGAGACGAACACGGGGCCTGGAACGCCGACCGCGGAGGAGATCGACCTCACCGTCGACGAAATTGCCAACGCCGACGAGAGCACGGCCGAACTCGAGGAGCGGTTCAAACAGGAAGAGCAGTGGCGCGAGACCAGAAGCATTCCGTCGATCGATCCGGACAAGACGGCCGAGTCGGCGGCTCCGCAGTCGAACCGACGAGGGGCGAAGAAACGGACGCGAAAGCAACAGAAACGGACCCAGCGACGCAGTCGTGGTCGCTCGAGTACCGATACCGGTCAGTCGCCCGACCGAGACTCGGAATCGGGGCCGAGCGCGGAGTCGAGGGCCGAATCCGGTTCCGGTTCCGACTCCAGAACCAGCGCCGGATCGGAGACCAGTTCACCGACTCGCACCGACGCGGAGCGAACCGACCGGACCGCGCAATCGCAGTCGTCTCCGGGCGGTCGTCCGGACACCGGACAGCAGTCACAACCCGACGCCGCCACGCGGCAATCGTCCCGGAGTCGAAGCGGCGCCGGCGCTCGCTCTCCCGCCGACTCCGACGCTCTCGAGTCGGACATGCTCGAGCGCGAGGACAAGATCGACCGGCTCACCCAGCAAGTCGACGACCTCGAACAGCGCCGGGACGAACTGGAGACGAAAGCCGCGGACTTAGAGCACGAACGCGACCGACTCGAGTCGGAGAACCAGGAGTTGACGGAGACGGTCGAGCGACTCGAGAGTCGGATCGAGGAACTCGAGACCGAACTCGAACGCGTGCGGTCGGCCGATGCGACCGGAGCGGTGGCCGAAGCCACGGACGCTCGAGGAACGGAACTCTCGCCACAGCAGGCGCTCGCGGGAACGAACCTCTTCGTCCGATACGGATCGAAGAGCCAGCCGACCCTCGAGGCAGCCCACGACGGCGACGTGGACGCGGCGTCGGTCAACTCGAACCTCCTGCTCGAACATCACACGCAGTTCGACGAGACCGACGTCTCAGTCGACGGGGTTCCCTACGAGGAGTTCCTCGCGTCGACGATGGAGTACCAGTTCGTCGACTGGCTCACCGGGACGTTGCTCTACGAGATCCGTGACACCGGCCACGCCACGTCCCTCGGTGATCTCTACGACGTCATCCCACGGATCGATCGCGCGGAACTACACGCGTCGATTTCGCTCGAGGACGACGACACCGACGAGGTCCCCGATCAGGTCACCTTCGACGTCGTCGCCTTCGACAAACGCGGCACGCCGCTGGTCGCCGCGAACCTCAACGATTCGCGCGACCCCGCGACCAGAGAGATGCTGATCGAACTCGAGGAGACCGCGTCGGCGGTCAACGCGAACTTCCCCGATCTCGGTGCGGCGATCGTGGTCACGTCGAGTTTCTTCGATCCCGGCGCGCTCGAGATCGCAGAACAGGCGACGAGCGGCGGGTTCTTGAGCCGCGGCTCGAAGCTCAGTTACGTGAACCTCTCGAGAAAACAGGGGTATCACATGTGTCTGGTGGAGTCCCGAAGCGGCGGGTTCCACATGAACGTTCCAGAGCTCTGATCGCAGGCGAGAGCAGTATTCCAGACGCAGTTTAGCCCTGAATCTCGGCGACGTCTTCGATCTTCATGCCGTCGAGTTTGTCGATAATCTCGTCGATCTTTCCGTCGAGGTCGTCGACGAACTCCACTGTGCGTTCGGTCTTGATCGCACCCTGACTGGAGGGTTCGATGAGGTTCTCTTCTTCGAGGACGCGCAGCGAGTAGCGGACTTTGTGGTGTGGGTAGCCGGTCTCGTTGGACATCTTGACGATTCCGATCGGCTCGTTCTCGATGACCATCTTCAGTACCTGCAGATGTCGCTCGAGCATATCGACTTCCTTCTCAAGTCGGTCTATCATGGCATTTGTTAACTTGTCTTTCCACCTTTTAAAGGTTACCCCTTGAGAAACCGTCTGCGAACTGCTAACTCGAAGGTTGCGTTTGCGAGTAGTTAACGCTTCGGATTCGATATCGATTTCTGCGTCGGCGTGCGATTCCGTGAGCCCGTTCGCTGCGCACACGTCGTGGAAGGCCTCGAACCCGTCGATTTCGCCCGGGGAAACGAACGGATCGGTATCCATTATCGTGCATAGATCTAGCGTTCGAGACGGACGGACCGTAATCTGTTTATCGACCCGGCAAGAATCCGCCGCTGTTATGACCGTCACTATCGTCGGGTCGCAACTCGGCGACGAAGGCAAGGGTGGGGTCGTCGATCTCTACGGCGACGCCGCCGACGTCGTCGCTCGCTATCAGGGCGGCGACAACGCCGGACACACCGTCGTCTACGACGGCGACAAGTACAAACTCTCGCTCGTTCCCAGCGGCGCCGTCCGCGGCAAGGTCGGCATTCTGGGCAACGGGTGCGTCGTCAACCCCGAAACGCTCTTCGAGGAAATCGACACGCTCCGCGAGCGCGGGCTCGACCCGGACATCCGCGTGGCCGAGCGCGCACACGCGATCCTCCCGTATCACCGCGTCCTCGATGGCATCGAAGAGGACGAAAAAGAGGACCTCGCCGCCGGCACGACCAAACGCGGCATCGGTCCCACCTACGAGGACAAGATGGGGCGGCGCGGGATCCGGATTGGCGACCTCCTCGATCCCGAGGTCCTTCGCGAGCGCCTCGAGTACGTCGTCCCCCAGAAGAAGGCCCTCGCCGAGGACGTCTTCGGCAAAGAGACCGGCGAGGCGTTCGACGTCGAGCACCTTTTCGAGACCTACAGGGAGTACGGCGAGCGCCTCGCCGCGGAAGGGATGACCGTCGACGCCGGCACGTACCTCCAGAACCGGATCGACGAGGGCGACAACGTAATGCTCGAGGGCGCACAGGGGACCTCGATCGACATCGACCACGGAATCTACCCCTACGTCACCTCGTCGAACCCGACCGCGGGTGGTGCCTGTGTCGGCAGCGGACTCGGCCCCACGGTCGTCGGTCAGGGCGAGGTCATCGGCGTCGTGAAAGCGTATCTCTCGCGCGTCGGGACCGGTCCGCTCCCGACGGAACTCGGCGGCGTCGAAGGGCAGACGCCCGAGTACACGGGAGACGGCTCCGGAGACGAGAGCGAAGAAGAACTCGCGACGTACATCCGCGACGAGGGCGGCGAGTACGGCACCGTCACCGGACGCCCCCGCCGCGTCGGCTGGCTCGACATGCCGATGCTGCGCCACGCCGCCCGCGCCAGCGGCTTCACCGGCCTCGCGATCAACCACATCGACGTCCTCGCCGGACTCGAGAACGTAAAGGTCGGCCACGCCTACGAGTTCGAGGGCGAGGAACTGCTGACGATGCCGCCGACGACCGAGAAGTGGGGTCGCTGCGAGGCGACCTACCGATCGTTCGACGGCTGGTCCGAGGTCGACTGGGCCGCGGTCGCCGCGGAGGGCTACGAAGCGATCCCCGAGAACGCTCGCACCTACCTCGAGTACGTTGCGGACGAACTCGGCGCCCCGATCTACGCGGTCGGCGTCGGTCCCGGCCGAGAGGAGACGATCGTCCTCGAGAATCCTTACGACGAGTGAGCGACGCTCCCGGCTGATCGTGCCCGCGTTCGCTCGCTCTCGTTCTCGTTGTCGTTCTTGCTCTCGCTCTCGCTCTCGTTTTTCGTGCCGCCCTCTCTCGACTCGTCTCGTCGTCGGTAGAGCGTTCGAGAGACGAACGCACGTTCGTTCGTTCGAAGATATCGAGCGGCTCCGGAACTCCTCCGCAACGATTACTGTACGTCCGTCAGCGTCCGTCGAACGGACTTGCGAACGAACGCTTCCGGGTCCCTCTCACCGTAGTACGGCTGGCCGTTCACCCGTGAGACGTGGTCGTCGTCCTCGAGTAACGAGACGACCTCGGCGGTCGACAGTCGACGGGATTGTCGAACCGTCGTGCCGTTCAACTGGTAGGCGTCGGACGAGCGGTCACCGATGAACCGGGAGACGCTGCCAACCTGGTGAATATCCGTCAGCTGGCAGTACAAGAAGAGGTCGTGTTCGTCCGTACTCGCGGATACCACGTCGATTCGCTGGGGTATCGCCGCGCCATCGCGACGGACGACCGGGTGCGCCGGATTGCCGACGAACCGAACGGTGGATCGCTCGTCGATTCCGGTCAATCGGACGCCGTCGGCCAGCGGATGTCCCTGCAACAGGGTCTTCGTCAGTCGAACGACCTGCACGGGCGAGACGGTGTTCTCGAGTACCAGTCCCGCGAAGGCACCTCGGCGAATCAGTTCGCGTCCGGCTGCCAGACTGGCAGGACCGTAGACGACGAACGTCTTCACGCCGACGTCGTCGACGCCGTCCGGATCGAGCGGGCCGTCCGGACACTCGATTCCGTCGTTCGAAACCGGCAGATCACAGTACAGCACGTCGACATCCGACTCGAGCGTGCGCTCGAGGTCGCGTTTCGACGGCCGGTCGACGATGGTGATTCCATCCGACTCGAGCCGATGTGTCGGCGCGACGTCGTCGATGGCCGTTCTCACGCGGTCGGCTCGGTCGGGGACGTCAGTGACGTACGCGATCCGCGCGTCGGAGACCTCCGGAAGGCTGTGAGAGAGCGCGTGCTCGAATCCCTCCGAAAGCAAACAGCCGGCACCCGCGGGCGGTTGCGCGTCGGTGTAGCACGTCAGGATGGGTGAGCTCGACTGTGGTGCGTGTTCGAGCGACTCGAGCGCCGGTTCGCCGTCCCTCATCGTTTCGGGGACCGTCTCCGTCGTTGTCGTCGCTAGCGAACCCGACACTGTCGACTCCATCGCCCCCCTCGACCCGTCGTCGACGTGGACCTTCGAGAGTACGTTGAGAACCGAAGGCAGCAGTTCGACGTCGTCCGGGCGGGGCTGGAAGACCGCGGTCATCGGCCACCGCGGAACGTACGGCTCGAGCAGCGACGGCGACACTTCGAGATACTCGAGCAACTGCGCCGAGAGCGGTTCGCCGTAGAGGTTCGGCGGATAGAACGGGAGGTGCGGGGCGAGTTCGTCGTACTCGTGTCGCGGCCCCGAGAGGTAGCCGTCGACTCGGGTCAGCGAATCCAACACCAGACACGTCTCCAGGAGTTCGTCGACGGTCTCCTCGAGCGACCGTGACTCGGTCCGCAGCGGCTGAACGTATCCGTAGCCGTCCTCGAGACGGAGCTCCGGTCGGTCACCGACCTCGACGTCGGCGCCGAGGTAGAACACCAGCGGGGCGACCCGATAGACGTCCGCGTAGGTCGCTGGAACGGAAATCGTCACGCCCGTCTTCGGGCGGGACAGTTCGGCCGGAATCTCGAGGCGATCGCCGCGTTCGATCGCCGGCGGATGGCCGCGAAGCGTCGGCCACGAGCGTTCGCAGGAGTATTCCTTGATCGACGAGCCGAGGTACGCCAGCGCCTCGAGTATCGCCTGCGGATCGTCCGGGACCGTGATCGTCGTCTGCGGTCGAGTGTGAAACGATCGCCCGCCGATCGTGACCGACGTCGGCTCGGCGAAGGTGAGCTCGAGCGGGGAGTTCTGTGTCCGCGTTCCGGATCGTCGATGGACGCCGGTGAACGACGCGTCGTCGATCCGCAGATAGCCGTTCACGGTGCTCTGCATGTTGACGAAGTAGGTCCCGTCGGGCAACTCCCACGGTGTCGTCGTGAACTCCCCGAGGTGGTCCCCGTCGCCGTTCCACACCGCGGTTCCGATGGGGGTTTCGACGCGCAGTTTCGACACGGTGACCGTGATGGCGTTGTCGACCGGAAACACGAACAGGTCGGTCAGCGCCGGCTGCGGGTCCAGTTCGTCGGGGGCGGTCGTCCGGAGTGTCAGATCCTGTTGCTCTAACTCGTCGCGGATGCGAATCGTCTCTGAACCGACATCGAAAGAGATCAGCGGATGGGCGCCAATCCCAGCGGTCATAGTTACCGAAGAATCGATACCGAATACTATACGCCTACCGATTCGGGAGCGGACCGATCGGTCGCCGACGAGACGTGACGAGCGCCTCGAGACAGTCGTCCGTCACGTCCACCGATGGCGGATCAATAGCCATTTGAGCCACCTCTGCAGTTATCCGGTGGACAGGTGGATATGACGAGAGACGAACCAGCCGCCGACGATTCGGGGAGGACAGATGGGGTCGAGTACGGGATCGACGACCGACCGCCGCTGGACGAATCGGTCGTCCTCGGCGTACAACACTACCTGACGATGGTCGGGGCGAACATCGCGGTGCCGCTCATCCTCGCGGATGCCATGGGAATGCCCGACCACATCACGGTGCAGTTCGTCGGGACGTTCTTCGTCGTCTCCGGCATCGCGACGCTGGCACAGACGACGTTCGGGAACCGGTATCCGATCGTCCAGGGCGCGCCGTTCTCGATGCTCGCACCGGCGCTCGCGATCATCGGTGCCGTGCAAACCGGCGCCGTCGGCGGGGCCGACTGGCAGGTGATACTCGTCCAGTTACAGGGCGCGATCATCGTCGCCGCAACCGTTCAGGTCGCGCTCGGCTACTTCGGACTGGTCGGGAAACTCAGGCGCTTTCTCTCCCCCGTCGTCATCGCGCCGACGATCGCACTGATCGGACTGGCGCTGTTCGACGTCACTCAGATCACCTCGGATAACCAGAACTGGTGGCTGCTCGGACTCACGCTCGGGCTCATCCTGCTTTTCTCCCAGTATCTCGACGTCAAACGCAAAGCGTTCCGCCTCTATCCGGTGATCCTGGCGATCGCCATCGCCTGGCTCGTCGCCGCCGGCCTCTCCGCGGGGAACGTGCTCGTCGACGGCCAGCCGGGGTACGTCCCGCTCGAGGACGTCACCGACGCGTCGCTGATCCTGCCGATCTATCCGTTCCAGTGGGGGACGCCCGAGATCACGGCCGCGTTCGTCGTCGGGATGATCGCAGGTGTGCTCGCCTCGATCGTCGAGAGCATCGGAGACTACTACGCCGTCGCGAACCTGACCGGCTCGGCCGCGCCCAGCGAGAAACGCATCAACCACGGGATCGGGATGGAGGGACTGATGAACGTCTTCTCCGGAATCATGGGTACCGGCGGGTCGACGTCGTACTCGGAGAACATCGGCGCGATCGGCCTCACCGGCGTCGCCTCGCGGTACGTCGTTCAGGTCGGTGCTGTCGTCATGTTGATCGCCGGCTTCGTCGGCTACTTCGGCCAGTTGATCGTGACGATCCCCAACCCCATCATCGGCGGACTGTTCATCGCGATGTTCAGCCAGATCGTCGCCGTCGGGCTCTCGAATCTCAAGCACGTCGATCTCGACTCCTCGCGGAACGTGTTCATCGTCGGCTTCGCGATGTTCGTCGGGTTAGCGATCCCCGAGTACATGGCGAACTTCGATACCGCCGGGTTCCGAGCGACAGTCGACCTCGCGGCCGCGGTCGCTCCGCTCGTCGAGTTCGATCCCATCGCGGGAACTGTCGTCGCAGGATGGATCGAAGTGACTGCCCAAGCGGTCGTGGACACGATATTCATCGTCGGCTCGACGGGCATGGCAGTCGGCGGCCTCGCGGCACTCTTCCTCGACAACACGATTCCGGGCACTCGAGAGGAGCGCGGC
Source organism: Halomontanus rarus (assembly GCF_017357405.1). Taxonomy (GTDB): domain Archaea; phylum Halobacteriota; class Halobacteria; order Halobacteriales; family Natrialbaceae; genus Halomontanus; species Halomontanus rarus. The sequence continues at coordinate 1,148,404 of NZ_CP071597.1, forward strand.
CTCGCGGAGTGGGAACGGCTCACCGAGGACGAGTCCGACTTCGAAACGTTCTGGGAGCGGTGGGTCGGGACCGGTCGCGAGAAGTGATGAACGGCGGTCTTCGAACTCGAGTGTTACGACGAGATGTAGCACGGACAGGGGACGACGACCCATCTCGAACAGCCGTGAACGGATCGCCCAGAAACGACGGTGTCAGAAATCGTGTTGCTCGAGCAGCCGCGACTGGCCTCGCCGTAGCCGCTCGCTGACCGCCTGATCCGAGATTCCGAGTTCGGTCGCGAGTTCGCCGAGCGTCGTCTCCCGAGGAACGTCGAAGAACCCCATCTCGTAGGCGGCGCGAAGCGCGTCTCGCTGGCGGGGCGTGACGACGTCGTCGTGACCTGTCCGATCGCCGTCGGAGAGTCGATACAGATCGAATGCGATACCGTTTGCCTCGAGAAAGTCGTGGTACGTCGCGAAGGCGTTCCGGTCGGGAAAGCGCATCCTGATCTCCCAGTGGCCGTTCGTTCCGCGGGCGTCGAGGAGCTCCGCCCCGAGACGTACCCACTCCCGGTACGCGCTGACGGCGTTCCTCTCGCTCTCTCGAACCCGATAGAGGATCCGATCGGCGGCCGTCTCGTAGCGTTCGACCTCGGTGATCGTCTCGTCCGCGGCCAGACCGGCCTCGAGTCGGTCGGCGTCTACGCCGCCCATCCAACAGAACGCGACGGGCCGGTCCGGGTCGAGGGCGTACTGGCGCTCGAGTTCGACTTCGAGCGCCGGAAACGACTCGAGGGTCGGACCGAGGGCGAGCGTCGGCGAGGCAGCGTCGTATTCCGCAACGAGGCTCATATCACCCGATCACAACGGGAGTGTAAAACAGTTGAGGACGTACCACGGTCTCGAGCTCAGGCGTCGTTCGCGGCCTCGACCGTCTCGCGGACAGCGTCGACACCTTCGTCGTGAGCGAGGTTGCCGACGACGATGACGTCGGCGTGGGCAGCCATTCGGTGGGCCGAATCGTAGTCGTGGATGCCGCCGCCGTAGAACAGCGTCGACTCCGAGACGGCGTTACTGGCGGCTTCGACGACGTCGACGTCGCCGTAGGTCCCGGAGTACTCGACGTAGACGATCTCCTGGCCGAACATCCGCTCGGCGACGGTCGCGTAGGAGGCGACGTCCTCGGCGGTGATGTCGCAGTCGGCCTCCGTCAGCGTCGCGACGTCGGCCTCAGGATTCATCACGATGTAGGCTTCCGTCCAAGTTCGATCCCAGTCTAAGTCGCCGTCGATCCGGACCCACTCCTTGTGCGCGCCGGTGATCCAGAAGGGCGAGCCGGCGTTGAAGACCGTCGGGATGAGGTAGCCGTCGAGCGCGTCGTCCTCGACGACGACGCTGGGATCCGACGGTTCCTGATACAGGGGGACCTCGTGTTCGGCGCAGGCCTCGATCACGGCGGCCATGTTCTCTTCGGTCATGCCCATCGTCCCGCCGATCTCGACGGCGTCGGTGCCCGTCGCGAGGAGATCGCCGTAAGTGACGCCGTCGGGGAGGTCCTTGTCCGGGTCCAGCTTGAGGATGTGGTTCCAGTCAGCCCATGGCGCAGTCATACCGCTCCGTTTCTCGGTACTCGGCAAAAGCCCTGCGAAAACACCCGTCTCTTCGTGGACACGAACGCGGGGTATCGTGCTAGATTCCCTGTCCCATCAGGTGGCTCCGCAACACGTCGGCCTCCTTGTTCCCCGCGATCGTGTTCACCAGGACGATCGTCTCGCTCCCGTCGAACGCGCCGCCCTCGGCGAGTTTCCAGACGGCGCTCGGCGCCGCCGCCGAACTGGGGGCCAACTCGAGTCCTTCGCCGTTCGCGACCGCCACGGCGGCCTCGAGGATGGCCCTGTCTTCGGTCGCGACGGCCCCGCCGCCGCTCTCCCGGATCGCCTCGAGTGCCAGCCTCCCGCCCGCCGGATCCGGAATCTCGATGTCGCCGCAGATCGTGTCCGGGTGCTCGACTGCCTCGTGATCGTCTCGGCCTTCGTCGAACGCCTCGACGATCGGCGCACAGCCCGCGGCCTGCGCGGCGTACAGACTCGGGAGGTCGTCGATCAGTTCCAGCTCGCGAAACTCTCGGGCGCCCTTGTACAGTCCGGCGAGGCCCAGCCCGCTTCCCGTCGGCGCGACGATCGCGTCCGGGAACTCCCACTCGAGTCCCTCGACAATCTCGTAGAACAGGGTCTTCGCGCCCTCGAGTCGATACGGCGTGTCGAACGCGCCCAGCGGATGCCAGTCCTCGTGTTCGGCCGTCGCCTCCTCGTAGGCCGCCTCGGCCGCGTCCATGCGCCCACCCACGACGGACATGTCCCCGCCGTGGACGTTCACCATCGCCTTGTTCGTAAAGCCGGCTCGGGAGGGGACGAACACGTGAGACTCGAGGTCGGCACGGCCGGCGTAGGCGGCGGCCGATTGGCCGTCGTTGCCCGTCGACGCGAGCGCGACGTCGGTCGCGCCCCGACGGCGTGCGCCGGTCACCGCGACCGACTGGCCGCGGTCGGCGATCGAACCCGTCGGGTTCCGTCCCTCGTCCTTGATCAGTACCCGCTGGACGCCCAGTTCGTCGGCGAGTTTCGAACACTCGACTAGCGCCGTCGCTCCCTCGTCGGTCGTCACCGCGCTGTCGCGGGCGAACGGGAGCAACTCCTCGTAGCGCCACAGCGAGTCGAAGGGCCGGGACTCGAGTTTCTCGCGGTCGAGGTCGATCGCCTCGAGGTCGTAGCTCGCCTCGAGAACGCCGTCGCAGTCCGGACACCGTCGAGTGGCCGTTTCGTCTTCGATCTCGGTCTCGGTCTCGGTTCCGCGGGAGTCGTCGTCGACAGCCCGCTCGTACTCGCACTCGACGCACTCGAGGCCGACAAACGCGTCCGTCGTGGTCATACGCGGGGGTTTCGGCCCTGCGGACAAAACGCCTGCCATCGTCGCTCGGGTCGGCGAGCGATCGACTGCCGTCTCGGTCGCGCTCGCGAATCCGTCGATCTTCACAGCAACCGTCGACACTCCCCCAGGGGCGGAAACCAGAGCGTCTCGTCGGCTGCGTCGTCCCGGACGCCGGGATGGAAGGCGTCGGCGTCGCCCACCAGCGGCGATTGGAAGTCCCGCCCGCGCATCCCGTTGACGGTCGAACCGGGTGCGATCCGGGTGAACGCGGGGAGCACGAGCACGTCGGCCCCGTCGTACGCCGCCGGCCCGTAGAGGAAACACGGCCGCTTTCGCCCCTCGATCGACAGCGCCGGGTGATCGTGGCCGACGACGTACCGCTCGGCCGACGTCTCGGGGGCCTCGTGGCCGTGACAGACGACCGTCTCGTCGTCCGCGAGTCGGTACTCCGAGACGGTTTCGCCGTCGTATACCTCCTCGAGCATGGTGTCGTGGTTCCCCGGCGTGACGACGAGCGTCGCGTCGGCGTCGTCGACGACCGATCGAAGGGTCCGAAGCGACTCCTCGACGCCGCGAGGGATCCGCGAGAACGAGTGCAACAGGTCACCGGCGACGACGACCGTCTCTATTTCGGGTGAACACCGTTCGAGCAACTCGCGAAGGCGTTCGATCACGTCGGTCCCGTCTCCGAGGGGGGCCTCGACGTTCGCCGCTTCACCGCGCCCGAAGTGGGTGTCGGCGAGGACGAGCGCCCCCGCGGCGGGGACGAAGACGGCGCGCTCGAGGGGCCTGACGGGAAGGGAGACGCCGAGGTCGGTCACGATCGGTTGCCGGGCTGGTCGGGCGCGTCCGGGTCCGCCTCCGTGCCGTCGCCGTCGGCTCGAACCGGCTGCGGGTCGACGTCGGCCTGGCCCTCGAGCGCCTCGCCGAGGTCGTACTCGGTCCCGGTCAGGACGAAGAGCGCCTCCTCTAAGGGCTCGAGGATCTCCGGCAGGATCTTGATCACGAGGTAGGTGATCCCGATCAGCGCGAACACCGACAGCGTCTGGGCGATGAAGTTGTGCGCGACGAGAAAGGAGGTGCGCTCGGGCACCGACCCCATCCACGCGGTCGCGACGTAGATCAACGGATCGTACTGGAACCAGCCGTGTGGCGTCGCGAGGCCGACGAAGACGTTCCGGATGAGGTTGAGAAACCAGATGACGCCGACAGCCAGCGCGAAGGCTGCGACCTTCCGCCGGAGCGGCGCCGCGACGGCGGCGATCAGGCCGCCGAAGATGGCCATGCTCCCGATCCCGGTACACGCGAGGACGATGTACGTGGTTCGTCCGGTCGCCGTTTCGTCGGGATCGAAGTCGAAGCGGCTGTAGTAGCCGTTCGATCCCTCGCTCAGGCCGGGACCCGAGCCCAGCAGCTCCATCCCGACGTGGGTCTGGGCGGCGGTCGTCTCGATCAGCCACGTCCGGAAGACTGGAATCGTCTCCACCGGCAGGTAGATCAGCCCCATGAACGCGACCGCGTTCGAGAGCACCAGCAGCGACGTCCGTCCCCGAACGAGCAGGTAGCCCGCGTAGACACACAGCGGGAGCGCCGCGAGACTCAGAATCGTCTCGAGGGGGCTCTGGACCTCGTAGAGGAAGTGCGGGACGAGCCACAGCCAGAAGACGCCGAACAACACCCACGCGCCCGCGCCGAGGTACCGGGCGCCGTCGGTCAGGCCCCGCCACTCGAGGGCCATCGCGAGGAGGAACGCCCCGATGACGATCCAGCCGATGACGTCCGAGACCGCGAGCGTGTAAAAGTCGGGCAGCGATAGTGGCATCGTAGCGGTCTCGAGTGCATCCGTCGGGACGCCGACGGCGCTCGAGGTCGAGGTCGAGGATAGTGACGGCGGACCGGTCGATGCTGACGGAGACGACATACTCACTACCCGATGTGATGGACGCGCGGGCTATCAACTTGACGCCTCGGAATATCGCGGACCCGTGCCGAGACGCGGACGGACGGCCGCCGTTCGCGTCACGGCCGACGGCCGGAAGACCGCGTACCTTTTTGCTCCCCTCTCGAGAAGACCGGTGTATGGTCGACGTCCTCGACAACAAGCGGGCCGCGACGCGGTTTCGAATCCTCGTCGAGATCGCCGAGCGCCAGCCCGCGGTGAGCCAGGGGGAGATCGCCGACGAAGTCGGCGTGACGAGTCAGGCGGTCAGCGAATACATCCGCGAACTCGTCGAGGACGGCTTCGTCGACAAGGAAGGTCGCTCGCGCTACCGCGTCACAAACGAGGGCGTCGACTGGCTCTTCCAGGCGTCCGACGACGTCCGTCGGTTCGCCGACCACGTCACCGAGGACATCCTCGACGCCATGAGCGAGGACGCTTACATCGCGACCGACGACATCGAGGAGGGCGACACCGTCTCGCTGACCGTCGAGGACGGTCTCCTCCACGCCAGCCCCGGCGGCGAGGGACCCGCAACCGGCGTCGCGACGACCGACGCCGCCGCCGGCACCGACGTCGGCGTCACGAGTTTCGAGGGCGTCATCGACCTCGAGCCCGGTTCCGTCACCGTCCTCCAGGTCCCGGCGGTCCGCTCGGGCGGCAGTCGCGCCGTCGATAGCGACACTGTCGCCGACGTCTGCGCGGACGCCGACCTGATCGCCGCCGCCGGCATCGAAGCCGTCGTCGCACTCGAGCGGGCCGACGTCGACCCCGACATCACGTTCGCCGTCGGCGACGTCGCCGCCGACGCCGCCGAACGCGGCCTCGCGGTGACCGTCCTCGCGACGACCGATGTCGTCGGCCGCGTCACGGACGTGCTCCGGGACGGCGACGTCTCCTACGAAGTGTTCGAGTCTCGCGAGTGACGCCGCGTCCACGACGACTCGAGCATTCGTTCCGTTCCCGGAAGCAAGCGCTCCGGTGGCTCGGCGATCCACGCGGCCCCGTTCATCTCTCCCGGCTGTATCGCGATCGTTCCGTCGACGTATCGGCCCGTGAAGAACGCCCTGAGCGCGTGCAGGCGCTCCGGTGAGTCGCCGTCGCCCGTCGTCACGTCGTGTCGACAGAACGCGAGCCCGGTCAGTTCGCAGTCGATCCCCGTCTCCTCGAGCACCTCTCGAACCGCCGCGTCTTCGAACGATTCGTCTCCCTCCAGTCCGCCCCCTGGCAGGCCCCATCGGTGCTCGCCCCGCGGAAGGACGAGCAGGACCCGCTCCCGTTCAGGCCCGTCGACGCTCATCGTCGGCGTCAGTTCGTGCGTCTCTTCGGGCGGTCTTCGAACCAGCACGTACGCGCTGCCGACGTACCCGTCTCTCGAGGTGCGCACCCACGAACGAAACTCGTCCTCGGAGATCGTCCACCGTCGCCGCTGGACTGGAACGTCTCCGTAGGACTCCCGGACCCGCTCTTTTCGGCGCTCGACCGCCGCCTCGTTGATGTCGGTAGCCATCTCCCTCGACCGAGGGCAACCCGGATAAAGACGCTTCCGCTCGAGCGTGAACGCCGACGAGGAGTTTCGATCGGTCCGAGCTGATGCGGTTCGCAACTCGCGACCCGCGACTCGCAATTCGCGACCTCGAGACTCGAGAATCGCCATCGAGACTGGCCGCTCGGCGAATCAGATCCATGTTCATCGAGATCCGTCGCGGTCACTCGGCGTGCTCTTTGGCCGTCACGTAGGCTTCCTGAAGCTGCCGGAACGACTCCTCGTCACCGCCGTGGTCGGGATGGACGTCCTTGACGCGGTCGCGATAGGCCGACTTGATCTCGGTCCGACTCGCCGTCCGCGGAAGCCCCAGCGCCTCGTAGGCGATCCGGACCGTCTCCTGAAAGTTCGCCGGATCGGTGCGAACCTCCGGTACATCGAAGGGAAGGCGCCGTCCGAGGTGTCGGCCCGGCATCTCGTGTTCGACGAGGATGACGTACGTGTCCGTCGTGTTCTGGATCCGGAAGAACGCGTGGGCGTCGAAGGTGACGGCGACGTCGCGCTCCGGCAGGTAGAACGCGACCGGGTTCCCGGCGACGGGGTGGTCTTCCGCGTACCGTTCGCCGATCTCGCGGAGGTACTCTCGAATCTCCGCGCGCCGACGGTCGACACCGGAGTCGGTCCGCGTCCCCGCGGCCCGTCGGCTCGGAAACCACCGCTCGCCGACGACGAACAGTCCCGCAGCGAAGAGCGTAAAGAGGGCGGCCAGGGCCAACCCGGCGAGGATCACTGACGGAATCGACTCGACGACGCTCGCAGGCACGCCTCGAAGTAGGGAGCGACGCCTAAAGAATTGCTCGTCGCCACCTCCGTTCGGTGCCGAGAGAGGAGACGTGAAAACGATCGCGATCGACGTGGAGAGACGGCGAGACGTGAAAACGACGAACGAGTTCGAATCGACCCGATCAGCCGATATACCGCAGGTCGTCGTCGCTGGGCACGTCCATCGCCTGCTGCTGTTGTTCCATCTCCTGGATCTTCCCGATGACGTCCTCCATCTCGTCGGCGCGCTCGTCGAGTGACTCGTACTCGAGTTCGAATCCGAGTCGCTCCTCGAGCACCTCGAGGACGGCGCGCGCGCTCTTGGGATCGACGAGGTAGCCGCTGGTCTCGCCCATCAGGCAGACTCCCTCGAACCCGCGACGGGAACCGAGTCCGAGCAAGAGACCGCTGACGCCGACGATGCCGCCGGCGGGTTCGTCCTCGCGGAACTCGACGCCGAGCTCCTCGAGTTCCTCGACGAGCGGTTCCTCGTTGACGGCCCCGAGGACGGCGTACTCGTCGATGAGTTCGCCGGTCGGGACGCCGCCGAGGGCGTACACTTCGTCGGCGCCGAACTCCTCGGCGATGTCGAGGAAGGCGTCCGTGAGAACGTAGTGGCCGTCGTTGGTCTGTGCCTGATGGTCGCCGGTCAGGACCAGCAGGTCTCGTCCGTCGGGCACTTCGATCGCGTAAATCTCCGCGCACGTCAGTTCCGTCACGCCGTCTTCGACGGTGACCTGCGGTGGAAACTCCCGCGAGTAGAGTCGTCGAACGAGCGTACTCTCGGCGTCGAGTTCCTCCAAAACGTGTTCCGCGGCGAGTTTGCCGACGTGACCGACGCCGGGCAACCCCTCGACGAAGACGGGGTCGTCGAGGGACACCTCCGCGACTTCGTCGATTTCGAGTTCGTCCATACCCCTAATCGCGATTCCGATACTTAAGAGCGCGTCGGTACTCGCCGTGGGGGTCGGCCGGATCGAACGGTGCGGGGGCGGTGTTCTCGCTGTCGGCACCACACTCCGGGCAGGTTTCAGAAAGGGTGTACACCGGACGGTCGTGGACGTCGCGCCACGCCGAACAGACCCGGATGTCGGATTTCATTTCGGTGTCCGACTATTCGTCGTCGCTGTGTCGCTCGCGGTGATACTCGCCCTCGCCACCTTCCGATTCGATGGCGGCAACGGCGCGACCGGCACTCTCCTCGAGTGACGCCTCAGCGGTCTTGTAGTTCGGTGCCTGCACCTTGATGCGGTACTCGGGGGCACCGACGTAGGTGACCTCGAGGTCGACACCTTCGGGGATGTCGCCGTTGCCTTCGGCGGCCTTGAGCGCCTCGCGGATGCCGTCGACGCCGGCCTCGGAGGCGTTCTCGAGGTCGACGTAGCCGGTGACGTTGACGTACGGTACCGAGACGTTCTCGCGGGCGGTTTCGACGATCGCGTCGACGTCAGCGTCGGAGAGGTCGGTTCCCTCGAGGGCTTCCTCGCCGTGGATCGCCGCCTCTTTGAAGCTGTCGTAGAGGCTGCCGTGTGCGCCGAGGAGTTCGCCGGTGATCTCGACGTACCGGTCGTCCTCGAGGTCCTCGCCGAAGGCCAGTTCCATCCAGTTGTCGGCCTTCTGTTCGTTTTTCCACTCCTGGATCTTGTCAGAGCGCTGGTGGTCGTTGACGTCCTTCAGCGAGAGGTCGATCTGCTGGGAGGACTCGTCGACGTCGAGCACTTTGCAAACGGCGATCTGACCCTCTCGAACGTGATCGCGGACGTTCTTGATCCAGCCGCTGGCGACTTCGGAGATGTGGATCAGGCCGCGTTTGTCCTCGTACTCCTCGAGGTCGACGAAGACGCCGAAGTCTTCGATTTCGTCGATCTTGCCGACGACGAGTTCACCGGGGTCAGGCCAGCCGCTGTACTTCATTGTGTGGGGGCTCGTGATTCGACCGTTTCGACGATTTCGTGTTCGATCTCGGCGTTGCCGCCGGTCGGTCGCGCGAGCGTCGTGCCGCAGACGGCGCACGCGACTTCCGTGGAGGCCTTGCCGAAGACGACCTGTTCGTTCTCGCAGTCACCGCAGCGGACGAGATAGAAATTTCCTGCCATGAATTTACTCCTGGAACTCGAGTCGGCCGGCGCGCCATCCCTGACGGAGGTGGGCTTTGCCGCACTCACCGCAGCGGTACTTGAGGTTGGTCTTCTTGGTGGGTTTGTCGCCACCGGGCACCTTCGAGAAACGACCGGCGTTTCCGATGACCGCCTTGTTGCGGCGGGTGCGGCGAGCGTCCCACTTCATCCCCGAGGAGCGACCTCGACGAACCTTCTCGACTTCGTGTTCGTGATGTTCGTTGCAATGCGGGCAATACGTGTTAAATCGGCGTGGCATCTGCATGGGTAACTCTTGGAGAGGAGTTGGATACCCCCGCTTAAAACCCGTTTGGTTTCTCGTTCAAGGGAGGACGGTGTCGATCCTTTCACAGCGACGACTCTCGCAGCGACGACGAATCGAACCCTCACTCGAGTCGGTTCTGCCGACGAGTCAGCCTTCGAAGCGCTTAATTCCCCGTCGTCCGAACCGACGGCTATGAAACGGCTCATCATCCACGGGGACCCGGGCATCCGGAAGGACGCTGTCATCGAATACGACGGTGAGGAGCTGACGTGTTTCGGTATCAACCGCAACGGGGAGTGGCACGGCCCGGAACGCGTCCAGCTCTGGTGTACCGTCGGCGACGAGAGCGAACGTGAAGACTACCAGAAACGAAACTACGTCCCGCACTTCATGGAGGTCGAGCGCGCCGATGCCGAGGAGATCGAGGTCCTCAGCGAGAAAGGTAAACTCGAGGTCTGACGGCTGCACGGACTTGTGTACCTGTTTCTTACGTTCTCGTGGTTTCGGCCACGTTCGAGTCCCGAGTAACCCTCACCGGTATCGACTCGTTTCCTCGGGATCGGCCTCGACTTCGACCTCGTAGATTCGCACCTCGCCGAACTCGGCGGCGACCTCGAGGGTCGGATCACCCTCGAGATCGGCCAGTTCGTACCACGCTCGTTCGTTCGGACCGACGTAGACGTACCCGATTTCGTACTCGGCGAGCACGGCCGCTCGTTCCTCGTCGCTCCCCTCGAAGACGGTTTCGGCGTCGTCGACGCGCTCCCAGTAGAGGTCTTCGCCGTGGTAATCCGCCGCGTGGGTCCACCCGGCCAGCGTCGGCAGTCCCGAGAACGTCGATGCGCCGCTGACGGCTCGAGAGGGTGGGGGCGACCCGCTCGCATCGGTCGAGCCGTAGGTGTGTCTCGGCGGCGTCGGCGCTTCGACGATGCGCGGTTGGCCCTCGCGGTCGGCGAGCCAGTCGAACGCTCCGGCCTCGTCCGGTGCCGTCGCCCGGATCTCTTCGCGGGCGTCGAGCGAGAGGGCGTCCCGGCCGTCGACGTGCTCGGCGAGCGCCAGCCCCCCGTACAGCGACAGGCCGGCGAGGAGGACCAGAACGAGCGCGATGGTCCTCGTGGACGAGGCGGTATCCGCGTCGGAGTCGTGCGTCCTCGAGCCGCCGTCGGCACCCGTGACCGCGTCCGCGTTCGCGTTCGCGTCCTCGTCACTACCCCCATCGCCGACGCCAGCCGCAGTCGTCGGATTCGTCGTCGTCCCTGCGACGGACGCCGTCCGAACGCGAACGTACTCGCCGGCGGCCCGAGCAGCCACGGGCCACGACCGCCCCTCGAGGATCGACGCGATCCCGATGCCGGCCGCGAGCGACCAGAACACCCAGACGTGGACGTAGGTCTTGAACACCGTATTCAGCCGCCCGGGTCCGGCCTGTTCGGAGAGGTAGAGCACCTCGACCGTCGCGACGAGGCCGGCACCGGCGACGAACAACAGCGTCTCGTAGCCGCCCCGGCCCCGTCGGATCACGTACCAGCCGACCGCGACGATCGGGACGACGAAGACGAACGCGAGCGCCTCGAAGAGCCAGCACATCGCGACGAGCAGGGCCGTCAGTCCGATCGTCGCGTCGTCGAGCGTCTCAGGACCGGTGTCGATCCGGGAGAGCAGATACCGGCAGGCGACCAGCAGGAACGCGCCGTGGACGAGGAGGAATCGGACCGGCTCGCTGCGGTCGGTGACGAACGCGATCGTCCGCCCGCCGGTGCTGGCCGCACCGGTGAAAAACGGGAGGACGAACAGGACGCCCGTGAAACCGACGATACCGACGAGTCCGGCGGCGACCAGCGGTCGGGCAACTTCGACGGAGAGCGAGCGCCCGGGGGATCCGCGCTCGAGGCGTCGATCGACGGCATTCTCGAGCCGCCGGGGGAGTAACGACCACGGAGTCGCCGGGGCGAGCGCGAGCGCGAGCCACGTCAGTCCGAGCACGGTCGGGAAGTCCCACGTGTTGACGACGGCGAGCCAGCCAGCGAGGACCGGCGTCGCGACGAACGCGAGCAGTCGCCGTCGCCGGCGTTCGCCGACGGGCGTCCGCCAGTAGCTGTAGAGGACGCCGACGGCGAGTACCAGAAACGGTAGCGAGAGCATGTGCGCGTGGAGATCGCCGTTGAGGAACGCGAAGAGCGGGAACTCGTTTATCGTCCCCGGGATCACGCGGCTGGCGTCCCAGTACCCGAACGCATCGAGCCCGAAGGCGACCGTCTCGGTACCGTTTCGGGTGAGCGGGAGTCCGAACGCGTCGGCCAGCGAGCGTCCGCCGGGGAGGAGCCACGCGAGTACCCTGACGGGCGTTACGAGGTTACTCGCGACGCCGACGAAGAAGGCCGCGACGAGACCGGCTCGCACACGGGAGAGGTCTCTGTCGTCGGCGATCGCTCCGGTCAGGCCGTAGGCGGCGCTGACGACGGTCGCGTACGTGCCCGCGAGCGCGAGACTGTAGGTGTACGCCGGCGGCGTGAGAGTGAGCCGACCGAGCAGGGCGGCGACGAGGTGGCCGCCGTAGTAGTACCGGACCCGTTCCCCGGCGAACCAGGGGTCTTCGGGCGGAATCGAGTCCGTCCGCGAGAGGGAATTCAGCAGTCCGTAATCGAGGTACTTCTCGCCGCCGATCGCGACGACGCTCGGGTCGACCGCGCGAACGCCGATCAGAAAGACGAAGGCGGCGGCGAAGACCGTCGCGACCTCGGCGTACCGCCGCCAGTCGACCGTGACCCCGCGGCGGATCGCAGTAATCGAGCCGCCGGCCAGCACGAGGAGGGCGATCCCGACCGCGGGGAGGCCGAATGCGAGACGACCGACCCAGTAGCCGACGACGCCGATCGTGGTGAGCGCGAGCGGGATCGCGAGCCCGGCACCCCGGTCGCCCAGTCGCGGAAAGACGGCCCCGGCGACGGGCACCGAGAGCGCCCCGAGCGCGAGGAAGACGAGGAGCCAGGCGAACGCGTACCCACCGTCGGGAAGCATTAGGCGAACGAACCGAGTCCTGCATCAAACGTGTTTGGATTCGAACGCACCGTCTCGAGGCGGTGATCACAGACCCGTCTCGAGGGAACCGAATCGACCGATAGCCCCGAACCGGCTGGCGACAGAACGCTTTTATGGGATCCGAAGGAGGGATAGACACGAATGACTCGGACGGTCGGACTCGTCGTACCCGCCTATCGACCGGACGTCGAGACGCTCTCGGCGTACGTCGGGGCCCTCGCAGCGCAGATCACGCCGGCCCCGACGGTGATCCGGATCGAACTCGACGACGCGACCGACGAAACCGTGGCCGCCCTCGAGACGCTGTCGACGTCGGCTCCGGTTTCGGTGACGATCAACGCCGTCGACGACCGCCGTGGGAAGGGTGCCGCGATCACCGCGGGATTCGAAGCGCTCGAGACGGACGTCCGCGCGTTCGCCGACGCCGACGGGAGTACGCCGGCGTCCTCGGTCGGGGACGTCGTCGAGGCGGTCCTCGAGGGGCGAGCGAACCTCGCCGTCGGCTCGCGTCGCCACCCGGCGGCCACCGTCGAGAGTCACCAGAGCTTCGCTCGGAAGCGTCTGGGCGACGTCTTCGCCTGGACCGCGAGCCGATTACTCGAGGTCTCGCTGTACGACTACCAGTGTGGAGCGAAGGCGATCGACGGCGAGACCTGGGAGGGCGTCCGAACGCACCTGTGCGAACCCGGCTTCGCCTGGGACATCGAACTCGTCGCGCTCACTCACGCCCTCGGATATCGGGTTCTCGAGGTGCCCGTGACGTGGGAAGACGACCCGCAGTCGACCGTCTCGCCGGTCGGGACGTCGATCGAACTCGGGCTCTCGCTGTGTCGGTCGCGCCACCGCGCGAAACACCTCCGCGGGGATCGCGTCCACACCGCGATCGCGAACCGTCGCTCACAGCCCGTCTCGCTTCTCGAGCGGTTCGTCCGCGACCGCAGCCCTTCGGACACCACCGATGAGTGAGTCGCTTCTCGGGGCGATTCGAGCACGCCTCGAGACGCTGTACTCGGTCAGGCTCGGCCAGTTCGCGTCGGTCGGATTCGTCGGAATGATCGTCGACAACCTCTCGTTGTTCGCGCTGGTCGAACTCACCGTTCTGGGTCCGGTCCTCGCGAAGGTGATCGCCTGGGAGCTGGCGATCGTCGTGATCTTCGTGATCAACGAACGCTGGACGTTCTCGGATTACGGAAGCACCGATACCGACGCGATCGGACGGCGGTTTCTGCGGTCGAACGCGGTCAGGGTGGGCGGATTTCTCGTGACGCTGTCGGTCTTGACCGGCCTCGTGTACGGCTTAGGCGTCTGGTACATGGCGGCCAACGTCGTCGGGATCGGCGTCGGATTCTTCGTCAATTACAGTCTGGAGAGTCTCTACACCTGGCGGGTCCACCACGACGAGCGGTAGAAACCCGCATACGGTAGCCGAATCATAACCCTTAACTAGTGCACCGGGGTATGAAGTGATAGCGGGATGGGATAGCCAGGAGATTCCGGCGGGCTCATAACCCGCAGATCGGTAGTTCAAATCTACCTCCCGCTATACTTTTGCCGCGAGCAGATTCGTGGGCGGCGAGTATGGCACCAAGACGTTTTGAACGAGAGAGCAACTCGATGCGACCGAGGTTCAAAACTCTTCTCACTACGTTTCGACGGAAAGGGCGGCGATGAGCCGAGCGCGGCTGTCGGTCCGTCCGACCCCGGCGTGATTACAGCCATCAGCTTATCGTCCCAACTGAAATCATTCACACACCGATCGGACAGCGGTCGCGCGGCCAGGTGTGCACGGATGTCGATGGCTACTATCGTTTCTCGAGTTCCGTCGACATATCGACACGAAACCCGCCGAATTACTCATAAATATAATCTTTTCGAGGAAAATATTCGTCGATGATTTCGGTCCGAGAGAGACCACACCAAACAAGAGCGAAACCGTTTGCAACGGAAACGTCCTACGAACCGGAAAATAATATAACTATGTCGTTATTCTCCGGAGAACGAGTTACAGATCGGCTCTCTCGTGGATTTGTGCTTCCGAAGCACAACCTATATACTTGTTTGGTTTGATCACTGGGTAATGCCTTCCGTTGGACCGTCCCACCTTTCTCGACGGACAATACTCGCGGCTACCAGTGGTGGAATCGCTGGTATCGCCGGGTGTTTTACCGACGACGATTCCAGCGGAGACGGAGACGAAGACGGAAGCGATAACGGAACGGAACCCGGGGAGGTCGACGGCGATCGAGCGATCCGATCGGAGTGGATACAGGCCGTTCCGTCGGAAGCGAGCAATCTGAGTCCGTACTGGGTCAGCGACTACGCGTCTTCGCTCCGGATCGGTCTCCACCTCGACGGAACCTACACGTTAGACGAGAACGGCGACTTTTACAGTCTCTGGGTCGACGACTACGAGAACCGAGGCGACGAAGCCTACGCGTTCACGCTCCGTGACACCCTCGAGTGGGGACGTGACTACGGCGCGATGACCGCCGACGACTGGGTCTGGTTCTATCACAACGTGATCGACGCCGAAGAGAACTGGATCGGGTACCTCGGTCGGACCGACTGGAGCAGCGTCGAGTCGGTCGAAGCAGAAGACCGGCGAACGTTCGTCGTCGAACTCGAGGAGCCCGATCCGCTGTTCGTCAAGCGACCGGCGATGTGGGGAACGTCGATTCTCCCGCGGGCGTTGACCGAGCCGTACTACGAGGACTGGCAGGACGGCGACGAGAGCGCGGGTGAGGCGTTGAACGTATCAGACGAGGTCGTCGAGTTTCAGTACGCCGGAAACCTCGGCCCCTACGGGTTCGAACGTCGGGAGATCGAGGATCGATACGTCGCGACCAGAAACGACGACTACTATCGTCGGGGCACCGAGCCGGACGCCGACGACTGGGCCGATGCTCCCTACTTCGAGCGGTACGTAATTCGAATTCTACCGACCCAGAGTACTCGCCTCGCCGAATTGCGATCGGGTGGGCTCACGTACACGGAACTGCCCGCCGATCAGACGCAGTCGTTCGCGGACGACGACGGGATTACCGTCGTCTCCGTACCGACACCGTACAACAGGATCGTCGTGTACAATCAACGGGCAAACGGCTGGGAACCGCTCCGGAACCGCGGTGTCCGCCAAGCGTTGAGCATGGCCATCGACAAGACGACCGTCGTGGACGACATCTTCGACGGAAACGCGAAGGTCGCCCACACGTTCCAGCCGACCTACTCCGAGTTCTACGACGACTCGCGTGTCACGCCGTTCGGAGAGGGGGAGAGTTACGATCCCGGACAGGCGCGCTCGTTGTTGACCGAGGAACTCTCGAGCGAGTACGGTTACGACGGCGACGCACTCCTCGGTCCCGACGGCGAGCAGGTCCAGCTCGATCTGGTGTACCAGACCGGCGAAACCGTCTACGAGGATACCGGCCGCTACATCGCCGACGCGCTGGGCGAACTGGGGATCGCCGTCGACCAGCGGGCGACGCCAGCCGACGTCCTGTTCCAACGATACGCCCAACAAGAAGACGACAGCGGAAACGCCGTCTACAACGCCGGTGATCGCGACGAATACACGAGTAGCGACGACTGGGACCTCATGTGGTCGATCAGTCTCAACACCTATCCCAACTCCCCAGGAAGCAACGCGCCGGTGTTCACCGAAACTGGCTCGTTCAATTTCTTCGGGTACGTCCCGGAGGACGACCTCGAGGAACTGTTTTCGGATGCGATCGCTGCGAACGACCTCGAGACGCAGCGGGAGTCGTTCGCGGAGATCTTCGGCATCTTGAGTCGCGATCAACCGCTGAACTTTATGGTGTTCGACAACAGGATTCACGGCTATCGACAGGAGGTCGTCCACACCGAATCGATCTCGCCGTCCTGGGGGTACAAGGACCAGACCTTTTGGGCGACCGAAGAACTCCACGAGTGATCGACCGCGGGGCCACCGTGTGTCAACGGGTTTAACCGTCGAGGACGCGATCGATTCGACCACACGAACGGGACGACCGACGGTCGAGTGGAGCGGTCGTCCGGACGGCGGGCGCGAGGGCAGTGAGAACGGAGACAGGGAACGGCAGAGAGACCGTGTAACGCCGGCGACGGCGTGACGGCGACCCAGGTGATCGGACGTGAGTACGAGATCGAATCCGCAGCGGAACATGGCGCGGTACGTCTGCTGGCGACTCCTGTGGGCAGTGGTCGCGACGTGTTTCGTCCTCACCGTCACCTTCGGGATTCTGTCGGCCTCACCCAACCCCGAGGCCAGCCAGGCCGCCTGGGAGGCCGCCCAGAGCGGCGGCGACCCGACCGAGACCCGAGAGATTCTCGAGCAACGACGCGGGGAGACGGGATCGATCGCCGAGCAGTACGTCGACTACATGGTCTCGATGGCCACCTTCGACTGGGGTGAGTCGTTCACCTACAACGAACCCGTCACGACGGTGATCGCCGACGCCTGGGTGTACTCCGCGATAACCGTCATCCCGGCGACCGTCCTCGCGGTCGTCCTCGGATTCGCCATCGGGCTTTACTCGGCAACCCACCAGTACACGAAGACCGACTACGCGGCGACGTTCGTCGCCTTCTTCGGGATCAGTATCCCCAACTTCTGGTTCGCGATCGTCCTCGTGCTGGTGTTCGGCGAACTGCTGGGACTCACGCCGATCAGTTACGACAGCGAGGTTCCCTTCTGGTCGCTCGCGCACCTGTCGTATCTGGTCCTGCCGATCACCGTCCTCGCGACGTCGGCGATCGCCTCCGAGATGCGCTACGCGCGGGCGGAAGCGCTCGAGTACGTCGGCGCGGCGTGGATCAAGACGGCTCGAGCGAAGGGCATCAGCGAGTTGCAGGTGACGGTGCGACACGTGTTCCGTCCGGCGTTGGTTCCGTTGATCACGATCCTGATCGCCGACGTCGTGGGGATCATCTTCGCGACGGCGTACATCGTCGAGGTGATCTTCGGCATTCCGGGACTCGGCTACGTGAGCTATCAGGCCCTGGTTCGGATGGACACGCCGCTCGTACTCGCGACGACGCTGATTCCGGTCTTTCTCACGATCGTCGCGAACCTGTGTCAGGACGTCGCGTACACGATGCTCGATCCGCGAATCGACTACGAGGGGGGCTCTCGATGACTCGGAACGGGACTGAGACCGATCGTAGTCGAGAGTTCGACGGCGATTCCGTCTCCGAGTCCGGGTCAGATTCACCCTCTGGCGCTGCTCCAGACCCCGCCACTCCAACCTTCGACACCGTCGACTGGACCGAGTACGAGGGTTCCCGTCGCCTCACCCGCCGGAACCTCGCGGCCGTCTGCTCGCTGTGTCTGTACGCGGCGCTGTGGGCGTCCGACCGCGTCGTCCGCTCGAGTCACGAGCCGTTGCTCGGCCTGTCGCGGCTGGACCTGACGCCGACGAACGTCGACTGGTTGTTCGGGTTGACGCTGCTGGCCGGGTTCTGGGCCGTCGTCGTGCCGCTGTGGGCGAACCCGCGGCTGACGCGGTACTACTGGCGGCGGATCGGGCGAAACAGGGTCGCGGTGGCGAGTCTCGCGTTTCTGGCCGCCGTCTTCGTCGTCGGTCTCGTCGGCCCGTTCGTCCTCGGATACCCGCAAGCCCGGTGGGACCTCGGGCACGTGCCGCCGGTCGGCTTCGGCGGCTCGTGGGCTCATCCGTTCGGAACGACGCGAAACGGCGAGGACGTCCTCGCGATCACCGTCGTCGGAATGCGGGTGAGTATGCAGGTCGGCCTCGTCGCGACGGCGATCAGTATCGGACTCTCGACGGTCGTCGGGACGACGGCCGCGTTCGTCGGCGGTCGGGTCGACGACGTCCTGATGCGGGTCGTCGACCTCGTCATGACCTTCCCGTCGTTCTTCCTCGTCCTCTTTCTGGTCTACGTCTACGGCGGGAACCTGTTCGTCCTGATCCTCATTCTGGCGGTTACGACCTGGGGCGGACAGGCGCGGCTGATCAGGAGCGAAGCCCTCCAGCGAAGCACGGAAACGTACATCACCGCCGCCGAAGCCGCGGGGGCGAGTCGCTGGTTCGTCATTCGACGCCACGTCGTTCCAAACGTCTCGAACACGATCATCACCGCGGCGACGCTGTCGATCCCGGTCTTGATCCTCTACGAGGCCGTCGTCGCTTTCCTCAGCTTCGGCGACCCCGGCGTCTGGTCGTGGGGGCGGATCATCGCGGACGGCCAGACCGAACTCGCGACCGCCTGGTGGGTGTCGACGATTCCCGGGATCTTCCTGTTCCTGACCGTCCTCGCGTTCAACTTCCTCGGGGACGCGCTGCGAGACGCGCTCGATCCGCGACACGAGGTCAACCGGCCACGATAGTTCGGGCCCACCGGACGACGGATTTCTCGTCGACCGCGGGTCCGTGTGAAGCGCGATTCACAGAACGGCTATTGTAAATACCGGCGTACTCCGGTTCGTGAACGCAACTGTCGTCGGATCCCAGTTGGGAGACGAAGGGAAAGGCGGAGTGGTCGATTTGTTTAGCGAAGACGCGGACGTCGTCGTCCGGTATCAAGGCGGTAATAATGCCGGTCACACGGTCGTCCGCCGCGGTGAAGAGTACAAGCTCCGTCTCATCCCCAGCGGGGTTATTCGAGGGAAGACCGGCGTCCTCGGCAACGGCTGCGTCCTCGATCTCGAGACGTTGTTCGACGAAATAGAGACGCTTCGAGCGCGAGGACTGGACCCCGACGTGCGCGTCTCCGCCCGCGCTCATATCGTCCTCCCGTATCACCGGGTGCTGGATCGGGCCGAGGAGGCGTCGAAGACCGACGGCGGTCTCGAGGTCGGAACGACCGGGAACGGCATTGGGCCGGCCTACGAGGACAAAGCCGGTCGCCGCGGAATTCGCGTCGGAGAACTGCTGGATGACGCGGTTCTCCGCGACCGTCTCGAGTACTCCGTCCCGAAGAAGCGCCGACTCGCCCGGGACGTCTTCGGTATCGATACGGGGGTCGAGTTCGACGTCGACCACCTCTTCGAGACGTTCCGCGGCTTCGGAGACCGACTCGAGAGCGAGGAGATGGTCGTCGACGCGAGTTCCCTCCTCGCCGAGATGGACCGCGACGGAGCGAACGTCCTCTTCGAGAGCGCTCAGGGGACGCACATCGACGTCGACCACGGGAACTACCCGTTCGTCACGTCGTCGAACCCGACCGCCGGGGGTGCGATAACCGGGACCGGAGTCGACCCGTCCGCGGTTGCGGACGGTCGAATTATCGGCGTGGTGAAAGCCTACCTCTCTCGAGTCGGGAGCGGACCGATGCCGACCGAGTTGTCCGAGGACGCCGCCTCGGCGGTTCGGGAGCGAGTCGGTGGGTTCGGCACCGTCACGGGCCGCCCTCGTCGAATCGGATGGCTCGACGTGCCGATGCTCCGGCACGCGGCTCGAGTGAACGGGTTTACCGGGATCGTTCTCAATCACGTCGACGCGCTCGGCGGCTTCGAGGAGTTGAAAGTCTGCGAGGCCTACGAACTCGACGGTGAAACGCTGACGGGTATTCCGTCGACGACGGCGGAGTGGGCCAGGTGTACGCCCGAATACAGAACCTTCGAGACGTGGGCGGACCGAGACTGGAGTGAAATACGCAACGACGGCTACGATGCACTGCCCGACGCTGCGCGAACGTACGTCGAATACGTGAGCGCGGAACTCGGCACCCCCGTGTACGCGGTCGGCATCGGACCGGGTCGAGACGAAACGATAGTCAGACAGCATCCGTTCGGCTCGGCCGAGGATTGAAAGCGCCAGAACCAGTCTGTCGACTAGTACTCGAGAGAGTGAGAGAGATAGAGATAGAGATAGAGGCCGACAATGTCCGAAAACGAACTCGATCAGGATACCGCGTTCTCGCTACTCGCTGACGACACCCGCGTCCGGATCATACGGGAGCTGGGACGGGCGACCGCGTCACCCGAAACTGGGATTCCGACGCTCCCCTACGCCGAGCTCAAGTCTCGCGTCGGAATACGCGATTCCGGCCGTTTCAACTACCATCTGAAGAAGTTGGTCGGGAACTACGTCGCCAAAGAAAACGACGGGTACCGGCTTCGGTGGCCGGGGATGGTTCTCTACCGGACGCTCGTCGCAGGGCTACTCACCGACAATACCGGCCCCTCGATCGAGAGATTCGCCGTCGGAACGGACTGTCACCGATGCGGAGACCCTATCGAAGCACACCTGTACGAGACGCTGTTCAGGGTCCGCTGTCGCTCCTGTGATGCGAATTATACGGATATTTACTTCCCTTCTCACGGGCTCAGCGGTCGGAGCGAGGAAGAGCTGCTTCGGGCGGTTCATCGACGGAGCAGAACGATTTTAGATTCGATGACGTCCGGCCAGTGTCCGTGGTGTGCCAGCGAGGTGACTGCCGACGTGCACGCCGGCGACGACCCGCTTCCGTCGCTTCACGACACGCGAGACTTCGACGCCTACGTCGTCTACCACTGTACCGACTGCACGGGGTTTCAATACATGCCGGTCTCTCAGGTATTGCTCTACCACCCCGTCACCATCTCCTTCTATTACGACCGCGGAACGGACCTCACGACCATCCCGGAGTGGACGCTCGAGTGGGCGGTAACCGGCCAGACCACGACCGTTCTCGACACCGATCCGTGGCGGTTCTCGGTTCGGATTCCACTCGGCGACGAAGAACTCGTCGTCGAGCTCGACGAGGCACTCGAGATCGTCGATTCGGCTATCACAGCTCAAGGTCGCTGACGAGTGAGTCGAGCGCGCGAACGTCGGAGAGTGCGGACAGTGTTACTGACTTCGACGCCTGACAAAATTCCGCGAGAACAGCACCGTCCGGCCTAGTCGTCGCCGTCCTCGTCGACGATCACGACCTCGCCGTCGACGACGTCGACGTTGATCAGCGTCTTGACGTGGTAGCCCGCGTCCTCGACTTTGTTCTCGCCGCCCGACTTCTTGATGACCGCGACGGTATCGATCACGTCGGCACCGATCTCGTCGAGCGCCTCGAGCACCGCGGCGAGGGTCCCGCCGGTCGAGAGCACGTCGTCGAGCACGAGCACGCGCTCGCCCTCGCGGACGTCGTTGATGTACATCTCGTTCTCCGAGTAACCCGTCTGCTGGGAGATGGCGACCTCGTCCTCGAGGCCGTACTCGCGCTTGCGGATCACGGTGAGCGGAATGTCGGTCATCAGCGAGACCGCGGTGGAGATGTGGATCCCCATCGCCGCGGGCGTGACGATTCGATCGACCTCCTCGAGTTCGGCCTTGCGGATGATGCGGATGACGATCTCCCGGAGGAGCGTGGGATCGAGTTTGGGAACGCCATCACTGATCGGGTGGACGAAGTAGTGATAGCCGTTCTTCTCGATAATGGGGGCCTCGAGCAACGACTGCTTCAACTGGTCCATGTCGTGGGTCGTGCGGTAACCGAGTAAAAGCTGACGATACGACCGGCAGTTCCGCCCGTACCGTCCACGCAAGTGGAATTGTCTGGCTATCGACCCGTCGGTCCCGGTCGTGTCAATCGTCCGCGCTGTAACTCAGCTCCGGGGGCTGCTCGCCGTAGCCCAATCGCATGTTCCGTTCGTAGTAGATGTGTGCGGCGGCGGTGAACGTGAACGTCACGGCGATCACCGTCATCCAGGTCAGATCCGACAGTTCCGTCAGCGGATACACTCCGCCCCAGAGCGCCGCGACGAGCGCACAGCTGATCGCTCCCAGCGAGAGGTAGAGTTCGCGCCAGGCGAACTCCCGACCGGGGACGATCTCGAGGTAGACACTGATGTCACCCGTTCGGGCGGTCGACTCGATGACACCTCGGTCCGAATCGAACGAGAGAATACCCGACTCGTCCATCTTGGGGAGGTGCGTCTGCTGTAACGTCGTGTACACCCGTTTGCGTTGGGCAGGCGAGACCTCCTCGAGCGTCGTTTCGTACTCCCAGGCGGCGACCTGCTGGGCGAGGTCACCGAGTTCGACCGCGCGCCCGTCCTGTTTGAGATACTGGAGGACGTACCGGCGGCGTTGATTGCGAAGGACTTCGAATATTTCGCCTTTCGGAAGCGTCTCTGCGCGTGTTTGACCGTTCAACATCGTTCGCCACCTCGATCGACCGCTATCCGTTCCCTGGTCGATACCGATCTCCGACCCATTAATTCGTGGCAGGGACGCATCCTATATAACTCTCGTGACCGATTGGAGAGAATACCTATTTCTTGAGGAGATTGTCAGACTCGGAGGAAAGTCGAGTTCGAAACCAACGTCGATTACCAACCACTCACTCGAGGACGACGGCGAGCGATGCGGCGATCTCCGCGGCCAGTCCGTCCTTCGTTCCCGTATAGCGTGCCGCGTCGTTCGCGTGGACCAGCAGCGCCGACGTCTCCGCCTCGCCCATCACGCTCGCGTCGTTGGCGACGACGAACGTGAGCTCGGCGCGCTCTAAGGTCTCCCTGGCCGCCTCGATCATCGCCTCCTCGTCGCCGCTCGTCTCGGCCTTGAAGCCGACGATCGGGAGGTCCGGGTGCCGATCGCGTATCTCGTCGATCAGTTTCGGCGTGGGTTCGAACTCGAGTGTGAGGTTCTGACCCGAGCGGATCTTCTCCGGGCTGGCCTCGAGAGTGTAGTCGCCGATCGCCGCCGCCGAGACGAGCGCGTCGGCCGTCGCACAGACCTCCGCGGTCGCCTCGAGCATCTCGGCCGCGCTCTCGGTCTGTCGGACGACGGCGTAGGGGACGGTGGCGCCAGCGGGAATCGACGATTCCCGGCCGATCGGGTGCGGACCGACGACGCCGTGGACCAGCGTGACCGTCGCACCGCGGATGTAACAGGCCCGGGCGACCGCTCGCCCCATCGTGCCCGAGGAACGGTTGGTCAGCACGCGAATCGGATCGATCGCCTCGCTGGTCGCTCCGCTGGTGACGACGACGTGTTCGCCCGCCAGTGGCCGCTCGCCGGCCGCCCGCGCGACGTCGCAGACGATCGCCTCTTCGGTCGCGATCTTCGCCTTCCCCTCCTCGACGCGCGGCTCGACGAACTCGACCCCCCAGGACTCGACGCGCTCGATCGCCTCGAGCACCCCCGGATGGTCGTACATTGGCTCGTGCATCGCGGGCGCGATCACGACCGGCGTGTCGGCCCCCAGCGCCGTCGTCGCACAGGTGGTGACCGGCGTGTCGTCGACTGCACCCGCGATCTTCCCAACGGTGTTCGCTGTAGCGGGGGCGATCAGGAAGACGTCGGCCCAGCCGTCGGTCCCGCACAACTCGACGTGTTCGACCCGGCCCGTAATCTCCGTGACGACGTCCGATTCGGTCGCGAACTCGAGCGCCCACGGGTGGACGATCCCCTGGGCACTTCCGGTCATCACCGCACGAACCGTGGCTCCGCGCCGCCGAAGTTCGTGGGCGAGTTCGACCGTCTTCACCGCGGCGATCGATCCCGTGACGCCGAGCGCGACGTTGACTCCCTCGAGCATTCGCCTCCACGTACGGCCGTCATCGGTTTACAGTTACGGAAATTCCACGGCTCGAGGGTGTCACTGTCGGTCGGCGCGAGCGGATCCGACCGGACCGACGCTATCGCCGGCCCGCGACCAGCTCGAGCACCGCCGGCAGTCGCTCGACCTCGAGCGCCGAGTGGAGGGCGTCCCGGTCGGACCAGCGGGAGAGCCGTCGGCGCTGGTGGGCGCCGACGAGACCGCCGAGTCCGACGATCCCGCCGCCCGCGGTCAAGAGTGTGCGACGGCGCATTCGTCTGCGGGTGATCTATCCGTCAGAATAAGTCTTCTCATCGACACGTTTCGGTGCTCGGCGGACGGATTCGGCGACGTTCTCGAGACGGCCGCTCACCGACTACCGGTCGCCGGCGAGCGATCGGCCCACCTGAACGAGCAAGAGGAGGCTCAGGACGACCATCACGGCCTGGGAGACAGCGGCACCCGGCCGGTCGACGGAGCCGCCGGTCGCGAGCGTGATGGCGTCGGAGATACCCATGGCGCTCCCGGCGATACCGAGCAACGCCAGCAGTCCGAGACCGTAAACCGCCACCGATCGCCGCCCCGCGTCGCGGCCGAGTCGCCCCAACACGACGAAGAGGATGCCGAAGAACGACGGGATGAGTGCGGTCACACTGGCGAAGTCAGTCACGACGTACGCGGCGACGCCGAGGATCACCAGCAACGTCCCGACGACGATTCCTGCGGTGTAGGTCTGCTCGTCAGTTGCACTCGCGGTCGTAGTCGCGCTCATATCAGTTCGATTGAGTCCCAGATGAGTATACGTTTCCCTTCTGTCGGCGCTCGTGATCTCGAGTCGCCCCCGGTCTCGACCGCAGTCTCAATCCGTCTCCACGCTCGGGTGCATCGTCGGTTCGTCGTCGAACGGCTCGGCGAGCCACTCGCGCATCGTCTCGCGGGCGCGCTCGTCGCGCTCGAGTCGCTCCTCGTCGTCGATCTCCTCGCAGCCGGGCGGTACCTCGCGGCCGCGGCCGGTGAAGTACCCCTCCGGCGCGACCCAGTCGTGGTAGAACGCGGCGTCGGAGTCGTGGATCACCGCGAGGCCGACCTTCGCACCGTGGCCGGCCGCGACGATCGTCTGGTGGGGCTCGCCGGCGATCCGCCCCGCGGCGTAGACGCCGTCGACCGCCGTTCGCCCGCCGTCGTCGACGCTCACCACGTACTTGCTGCCGCGCTGTTCCCGGCCGACGTCCAGCGGCGTCAGCCACTCGCTGTCCGACCAGGAGGCCGCGATCACGCGCCGGGTCTCGAGCGGATTGCCGCCGTCGCCTTCGGTCTCGATCCGAAAGCCCGCCTCGAGGTCGGTGTCGTCGATCGGTTCGACGCTCGTCGCCAGCCCGAGTTCGAACTCACAGCCGGCGCTTTTGGCCTGTTCGCGGACCAGCTGCAGATACAGACGGGCGTCGACGCCGTCCGGGAAGCCGGGGTAGTTCTCGAGGCTGGCGTTGCGTGCGAGGATGGACTCGCCGCCGTCGACGACGAGCGTGTCCAGTCCCGCGCGAGCGGTGAAGATGCCGGCGGCGAGTCCGGAGACGCCGCCGCCAACGATGAGTACGTCTCTCATTGGTGCGCGTCAGTTGTCGCGGGTGCGTATTGAAGTGCCTGATCGACCTCGAGTCGTCCGCGACGAGTTGCGGTTCGTGAGCTCGAGTCGGACCCGCGCGGCACGGCCGTGTCGGCTCGCGACTCTCGGTTCGAACTCGAGGGGACTCTCGAGCGACCGACGATACCGTCGATAGCAAATCTTACCTTCGACTCCCTGTATAGCCGATGCGTGGACAGAATCGTCGTCAGTACGGTCGTCTACCGGTCGCCCGAGGAGGTCTTTCCGTATCTGGAGTCGTTCACGCAGTACCCGCGCTACACCGAGCACCTGCGATCGGTCACCGAACGTGGCCGGGGAGCGGTGGGACCGCGGTACGACCTCACGCTCACCTGGTGGAAACTCAGCTACACGGCTCACTCGGAGGTCGTCGACATCAGCCCGCCCGACTCGCTCGAGTGGCGGTTGCTGAAGGACATCGACGCCGAAGGCGAGTGGCGCGTCGAGTCCGAACCCGAGTCGGCGCCGCCGGGCGAGGAGACGGCGAGTCGGATCTACTTCGAGGCGACCTACGACCCGCACTCGGCCGACGAGGACGCGCTCAGTCTCCCGCGGTTCGTCTCGCTGAGCTGGGTCGTTCGAAAGGTCCAACCGCGACTCCTCACGGAGGCGAAACGGATCGTCACGCGGCTCGTCGCGGACATCGAGGGGGAATCCCGGGACGTGGAGTTGACGGTACACGAGTCCCCCTAGCACGACCGACGACCGCTGGCCACGGCGCTCGGATAGCAATCCACTTACCCGTCGATGAAAAATTACGGGTGATATGTCACGGGTGACTCGACTGTGCGCGTGATCGTCGTCGGCGCCGGCGAAGTCGGTTCGAACATCGCTGCCAGCCTCGCCGACGATCACGACGTCATCGTGATCGACCAGGACGCCGACCGGGTCGATTCGATCACGTACTCGCTCGACGTCCTCACCATCCACGGCGACGGGACCTCCCTCGACGTCCTCGAGGAGGCCGGCATCGACGACGCGGATATGGTCATCGCCAGCACCGACAGGGACGAGACGAACATCGTCGTCTGCGGGACGGCGAAGACGGTCGACGACCCGTTCACGATCGCCCGCGTCAAGAAAACGGACTTCTTGCGGACCTGGGAACGCTCGAACGGCGCCTTCGGCGTCGATTTCATGGTCTGTACCGACCTCCACACCGCGGAGACGATGGTCCGTATCTCCGGGCTCCCGGGCGCTCACGACGTCGAGACCTTCGCCAACGGGCGCGTCCACATGGCCGAGTTCGAGGTCGGTTCCGATAGCCCGATCGCCGGCGAAACCGTCGCCGACGCCGACCGCTTCGAGTCGCTGACCTTCGCCGCGATCATCCGACCGGACGATATCATCGTCCCCCGCGGCGATACCGTCATCGAGTCCGGCGACAA
Organism: Halomontanus rarus; assembly: GCF_017357405.1. Classification (GTDB taxonomy): domain Archaea; phylum Halobacteriota; class Halobacteria; order Halobacteriales; family Natrialbaceae; genus Halomontanus; species Halomontanus rarus. The sequence goes on from NZ_CP071597.1 coordinate 1,175,490, forward strand.
CATCGTCGTCATCGGCAGCGCGGAGAGCGTCCGCGGTTTCGCCGGCACGCTGACTCCCGCGCCGACACTCGAGGATGCGAACGAGATCGTTATCGTTGGCGGCGGTGAGATCGGCTATCAGACCGCCCGTCTGTTCGAAGAAGAGGGACTCTCGCCGCGACTGGTCGAGCGCGATCACGACCGGGCGCGCCAGATCGCCGAACGCCTGCCGAACACGCTCGTGCTCGAGAGCGACGCGACGGACATCGACTTTCTCGTGCGCGAACACGTCGACGAGAGCGACATCGTCGTCGCCGCCCTCGACAGCGACGAGAAGAACCTCCTAGTGTCGCTGCTGGCCAAACGGATCGGCGTCGACCGAACCGTCGCCGTCGTCGAGTTCGGCGAGTACGTCGACCTCTTCGAGACGGTCGGCGTCGACGTCGCCGTCAATCCGCGGGTCGTCACCGCCGAGGAAATCACCCGGTTTACGCGCGAAGAGACCACCGAAAACGTCGCGATCCTCGAGTCCGACCGCGCCGAAGTCCTCGAGATCGAGATCGACCGGGACAGTCTGCTGTTCGGCAACCGGATCATGGACGCGATGACCGAACTTCCCGACGGGATCGTCATCGGGGCGATCACGCGAAACGGGGAGTTGATCACGCCTCGAGGACAGACCGTCGTCGAACTGGGCGATCACGTGGTCGTCTTCGTCGACACCGAGGTCCTCGACGAAGTTACCGCTGCCCTGTGATCGTCTCGGTCTCGGTCTTAGTCGCAGTCCAGTCTTCGTCCCGATCCCGGTCGCACGTCTCGAGGTTCGATTCCGAGTTCGATTCCGATCCCAATCACGATAGTTCGCCAGTGGGTCGTTACCGACGCTTCCCGATGAATCGGGCACGTCTCTCCGCGACTACAGGACGTTCTTCTCGATTCCGTCACGAAGAGTCGGGGTCGAAACGCGAGGCGAGTTAGGTTCGGTCAGCGAGGTTGATGTCGATATCGACACCCGTCGTGGGAAACGACCGCTTCACTCCGCTGACGCGCCGCCGTATCGCATGAAGAAGTAGACGAGCGACAGCGTCGAGAGCATCCCGGCGACGGTCGCGATGACGAGCGTCCACGCCGCGTCGGGGACGATCTGGATCGGACCGCCCCCACCGGACGCAGCGTCGGCGCTGACGGTGATGGTACCGGTCATTCCGAGGCCGACGTGGGGGTCACACTGGTACTCGTAGTCTCCCTCGGTGTCGAACGTCGACTCGAACGAGAAGTCGCCGCTCTCGAGGTCGGTGTGGCCCTCCCAGTTGGCCCCCTCGGGCTGAGACGTCGGCTTGACGTTGTGATCGGCGCTGGTCGATTGCCAGGCGAACTCCACGGTCGTTCCGGGCGTGACGGCGAGTTCTGCCGGCTGGAACTCGTTGTCGATGACTTCGACCGTTTCGGTGCCACCACCGCCGCCACCGCCACCGCCGTCTTCGCTGGTCTCGTTACCGCCTTCGCCGCCGCTGGTCTCGTTCCCCGTTTCGTTCCCGTCCTCTTGAGCCGTTGCCGTCGCGCTCGCACCTGCGGCAGCAACCGCACCGGCGGTCCCGACCAGAAACCCCCGGCGTGAAAGTGATTCGTCGTCCTCGAGTGGGTTCATGGGCGATGGTTAGAAACGCCCGGTACTGAAATCTTCGATTCCGTCGCTCGCCCACTCTGACAGACCGTGAGCCGAAAAATCGCCGGGAGAGTGCCGTCAAACGCTCGAGAACGCATCCGTCGGGCCCGAGTCGGTCGGTCTCTCGTTCTCGCGGTCCCGTTCGTACCGAATTGACTCGGTCGCGGGTCGCTCGGACTCAGAGCGTGTAATCGTACGTGCCGTCCTCGCTCACGAGCACCGCCTCGAGCAGGTCGATGACGGCGGCGACGTCGTCGACGTGGGCGGTTTCGGTCGCAGTGTGGAGGTATCGGGTCGGCACCGAGATCGCCCCGACGGGTTTCGCGCCGTGGGTGTGCTGGAACCCCGCCGTGTCGGTCCCGCCGGCGGGCAGGATTTCGAACTGGTGGTCGATCCCCTCCTCCTCGGCGACGGCTTTTATCCGGCGGTGGACCTTCGGGCTGGTGATCACGCTCGCGTCCTTGAGTTTGATGGCGGCGCCTTCGCCCAGCCTGGTGACGTGCTCGCCGGCCTCGAAGCCGGGGATGTCGTTGGCGACGGTGACGTCGAGTGCGATCGCCAGGTCGGGGTCGATGTCGACGCCGAGCGCGCGGGCGCCGCGGAGCCCGACCTCCTCCTGGACGGTCGCACAGAAGTGGATCGTCACGTCGGGGTCGTCGATCCGACGGGCGACCTCGAGCATGGCGAACAGACAGATGCGATCGTCGAGGGCTTTACCCGTGATCGTCTCACCGACGCGCTCGGTGTACTGATCGATCGTGACGAGGTCGCCCGGCGAGACGCGCTCTTCGACCTCGTCTTTGGGAAGTCCAAGGTCGATCGCGACGTCTTCGACGTTCGCGGGCTTCTCGCGCTCGCTCTCGTCTAGGGTGTGAGGCGGCGGCGAGCCGATGACGCCCGGAAGGTCGCCGTCTTCGGTGTGGACCGTGACCCGCTGGGCTTTCAGGACCCGCGCGTCCCACCCGCCGAGGGGATCGACCTCGAGGAAGCCGCTCCCGTCGTCTTCTCCCTTGACGTGGCGGACCATGAAGCCGACCTCGTCCATATGGGCGGCGACGGCGACGGAGTAGTCTGACTCGCCCTCGAGTGTCCCGACGACGTTCCCCATCGCGTCCGTGCGAACGCGATCGACCGACTCCTCGAACTCGGCCTCGACGAGGTCGCGAACGCGGTCCTCGTAGCCGGGGACACCGCTGGTCTCCGTGAGTTCCGTGAGGAGATCCATATCGAACTCGAACGGTGGTGTAGACATAGGCCCTATTCCGGCACCGATGACGATAAACGTGCGGAAATTTGTCGTCTTCGACTACAATTCGAGTGCCGAACGGCGCCGCGTGTTTCAGGAGTGCCCAATCGTATACAACACTGTATACACATGAATAGACTACCGTACGATACCCCATTGTGCCACCCTCGAATCGCAATACAGACCGCCGATCGAGGCCTCGAGTCGGCAGTACAATTAAGCGCGTCGGACCCTAGACACGGATATGAGCGAGGTACGCGTCGCCGGCGTCGGACTGACTCCGTTCGGGAACACGCCCGAACGGACGGGCCGCGATCTCTTTGCAGAAGCGAGCGCCGCCGCCTTCGACGACGGTGACGTTCCACGCACGGACGTCGAAGGCGTCTTCTACGGCAACTTCATGGGCGAACTGGCCGAACACCAGGGCCATCAGGGACCCCTGATGGCCGAAGCCGCGGGCGTTCACGCACCCGCGACCCGGTACGAGGCCGCCTGCGCTTCCAGCGGCGCGGCCGTCCGCGAGGCGGTCAAACGAATTCGAACGGGAGAGAACGACGTGTTGCTGGTCGGCGGCGCCGAACGCATGACGAATCTGGGAACCGCGGGTGCGACCGAGGCGCTCGCGATCGCCGCCGACGACCTCTGGGAGGTCCGCTCGGGAATGACGTTCCCCGGCGCCTACGCCCTGATGGCTCAGGCGTACTTCCGGGAGTTCGGCGGCGAGCACGAGGATCTGGCCCACATCGCGGTCAAGAACCACGAGAACGCCCTTCCGAACGAGAAGGCCCAGTACCAGCGCGCGATCACGGTCGCGGACGTCCTCGAGGCCCCGACGGTCTCCTCGCCGCTCGGACTCTACGACTCCTGTCCGATCTCCGACGGCGCGAGCGCGCTCGTCCTGGTCAGCGAGGGGTACGCTCGAGACCGCGACCTCGACGCGCCGGTCGCCATCACGGGGACCGGGCAGGGCGGCGACCGCATGGCGCTGCAGGACCGCGAGCACCTCGCACGGTCGCCGGCGGCCCGAATCGCCGGCGAGGAGGCCTACGCGGACGCCGGCCGCTCGCCCGGCGACGTCGACGTCGCCGAGGTTCACGACTGTTTCACCATCGCCGAAGTGCTCGCGATCGAAGCACTCGACCTGGCGCCCGTCGGCGAGGGTATCACGGCGGCTCGAGACGGCCGGACCACCGCGGACGGCGACCGCCCGGTCAACCTCTCCGGAGGGTTGAAGGCGAAAGGTCACCCCGTCGGGGCGACCGGTGCCTCCCAGATCGCCGAGTTGACGCAGCTGCTGCGGGGCGATCACGTCAACAGCGAGTCGGTCCCCGACGCGACGATCGGGGTCGCACACAACGCGGGTGGGACGGTCGCGAGTGCGCTGGTTCACGTGTTGGAGGTGGTCGAATGAGCGAACGCAGCAACGGGAACGGGAACGGAAACGAAAGCGAGAACGACCACGGCGTCGCCGACGCCGGCTTCGACGACTGGCTCGACGCCCTCAAGGACGGTCGGGCGTACTCCCTCGAGTGTCCCGACGGTCACGGCTCGCTTCCGCCGCGACGGGTGTGTCCGACCTGCGGGGCGACGAGTCTCGAGGAACGGCCGCTGCCCGAGACGGGCGACCTCGAGACGATCACGATCACGCACGTCCCGACGCCGTCGTTCGAGGACGACGCGCCCTTCGCGCTCGGTATCGCGGACTTCGGCTCCGTACGACTGACCGGGCAGGTCGTCGGAGTGGATCTCGAGGACGTCGAGCCCGGACTGACAGTGCGTCCGGACGTCGGCGTGTCGGAGACGACGGGCGAGCGACTGCTCGTATTTCACCCGCAGTGAACCGGACAGCCGAGGTTGTACTTCAGAAATCGGTCGAGCGTCGAACTGTGAGTCGAATCCGATCCCTTACTGCGACTCGTAGTCGATCCGCGGCAGTTCCGCCGTGAGGTACTCGACGAACTTCTCCGGGTGTTCGGCGTGGGGAAGCTGCGTCGCGTAGTCGATGACGACCAGATCGAGGTCGGCCGCCTCCGCGAGCGTTCGCCCCTCGCGCAACGGAACGAGTTCGGCGTCGCGGCCCCAGACGAGCGTCACCGGGACCTCGAGGGCGGCGAGTTCGGTCCGGAGGTCGAACTCGTCGTCGGGATCGAGCATCCCGGCGGTGAAAGACGCCGGCGCGTACCGTGCGCCGGGCTGGTGGGCGCTGTGCCAGGCGTATTCGACCTCGTCGTCGTCGACGCTCGAGGCGTCGTAGTAGCCGTCGCGATCGAGGAAGAAGCGGATCGAGGGTTTCGTCGAGAGCAGGTTGAACAGCGCCGTCCCGACGAGCGGCGTCCGAAGGAGCGTCCGGACCCAGGGACGCGCCGCGGTCGTCTCGTCGGTCGGGCAGATGAGCACGAGGCGCTCGATGTCGGCGTCGTCGGCCGCAGCCGCGGCGTAGGATCCGGTCAGCGAGGAGGCGACGACGATCGGCTCGTCGGCTTCGTCGCGGGTGAAGTCGCGGATGAACTCCTCGTAGAGTTCCGGCGAGTACACGAGCGGCGGTCGGCTGGAGCGGCCGAACCCCGGGAGGTCGACCGCGACGACGTGGAACCGCTCGGCGAGGGTCTCGAACACCGGTTCGAACTCGTAGCTGCTCGCGGCGGCGTTGATCCCGTGGAGCAACACCATGTCCGGATCGCTCGGATCGCCGGCGACGGTGTAGGAGACGTCCATTCCCCGCCAGCGATACGTTCGTTCGACGCCGGGCAACGGGTTCTCGAGGTCGCGCGAGCGACGGCTGAGCAGTCGGTTGCCGACGGCCGCAGCGCCGACCGCACCGACCGCACCGCCGAGGACTGTTCGGAGGTTCATATCCGGCGTTCGGTGGGAACGAACTTAGTGGTGGGGCTTTCGCCAGGAAATCGGCAGACCGGAGCGGGAGACGGTGGGGGGCTTCGAATCGATCGTCAGACCGCAGCGGCGTCTTCGAGCGCCGTCCGTGCCGTCCGAAACGCGCCCTCGGTCGACAGCGCGTGCGTGTCCACGACCAGGTCGTACACCGACAGATCGTCGATCTCGAGTCCGTAGTACGACCGGTATCGCTCGGCTTCGCTGCGTTCGCGGGCTCGAAGCTCCGCGGCGGTCTCGGACCGATCGTCGATTCGATCCGCCCGTACCGCGACCGGGGCGACGAGTCCGACCGCGAGCGTCGCCCGGCCGTCAGCGTGCCAGCCCGCGAGGCGGGACTCGACGAGCAACCCGCGGCTTCCGTCGGCGGACGAGCGCCGCCCCTCGAGGTGCGCGTCGATCTCGCGCTCGAGTCGATCGTCGAGTTCCCTGTCGATGCCGTCGTCGGTTTCGGCCAGCCGCGAGAACTCGGGGAGGCCCATCCCGTACTCGGCGGCCATCGTCCGGAAGACGTCGCCGCCGTTGAGGCGCTCGAGATCGAACTCGTCGGCGAGTCGCGTCGCGAGCGTGGAGGTGCCGCTGGCCGGCGGCCCGGAGACGGTAACCAGCAGCGGAGTCTCGCTCATTTTCCGTGGCTTCTCGAGCCGAGAATATAAGGTATTCTACCGGATGCCGTTCCGACCGAAACCGGAGTGTGACTCGAGTCGGCTATCGTCGCGTCTCCACATCCGAACTCGAACCGGAATCGACCGCCGACTCCGATCGCTCGACCTCGGCCAGACACGCCTCGAGCGGTTCGAGAATCTCGTCGACGACGGTGTAGGGGTCGGTCTCGCCCGCTCGGACGGCGTCGGCGAGCGAGGCGACGCCGCCCCGGTCCTCGAGTTCCTCGGCGAGTAAGTCGTGGACGTCCTCCCGGAGGATCGTCCGGATCTCCTCGGCGTAGCGCTCCCGGGCTCTCACGTCGCGTTCTCCCGAGCGCTCGAGGTAGGTCCGGTGGTCCGCGAGCGCGTCGACGACCTCGTCGACGCCGGTGCCGTCGGTGGCGACGGTCTCGAGGATGGGCGGGGTCCAGCGGGCGGGAGCGGGGTCGTCGGTGGTGGAATCCGAATCGGCTGTACTCCCATCCGTCGCACTCGAGTCGTGATGATCCACCCCATCGCGGTGGTGATGCTGATCGGACCGTGCGCGAGAGCTGGCGCCGCCGAACCCGCCACCCTCGCCGAGTTCGATCATCTCGAGTAACTCCTGGACCGTCCGGTCGGCGCCGTCGCGGTCGGCCTTGTTGACCACGAAGACGTCGGCGATCTCGAGGATGCCCGCTTTCAGCGTCTGGACGGCGTCGCCCGAACCCGGCGGGACGAGGACCACGACCGTGTCGGCGGTGCGGACGACGTCGATCTCGTTCTGGCCGGCGCCGACGGTCTCGACGATGATCTTGTCTTTGCCGAAGGCGTCCATCGCTTTCACTGCGTCGGCGGTGGCCGTCGAGAGTCCACCTAAGGTGCCGCGGGCGCTCATCGATCGGACGAAGACGTCCATATCGCCGATCGTCGAGGCCATCCGGATGCGGTCGCCGAGGACGGCACCGCCGGTAAACGGCGAGGACGGATCGATCGCGATGATTCCAACCGTCTCACCCCGCTCGCGGTACGTCTCGGCCAGTTTGTCCACCAGCGTCGACTTCCCCGCGCCCGGACTGCCGGTGATCCCGATCACGTCGGCGTTCCCGGTGTGCTCGTAGAGCGCGGCGACGAGCGCCCGGGAGCCCGGTGCGCGGTTCTCGATCTTGGAGATCGTTCGGGCGAGCGCGCGGTGGTCTCCCTCGAGGAGTTGTTCGAGGAGTCGGCGGTCGTCCGGATCGAGGGTCGAACGCGCCGCCGTCATCGGTCGCGTTCGTATGTGGGCGCGTTCTCGCGGACGAATTCGACGGTCTCTCCGATGGAGGTCCCGGGGCCGAAGACGGCGGCGACGCCCGCCGCTTTCAGGCTGGGCCGATCTTCCTCGGGGATGACGCCGCCGACGAGGACGAGCGTGTCGTCCGCGGCGCCGTACTCCTCGAGGCCGTCCATGATCTTCGGGACGAGGGTGTTGTGGGCCCCCGAGAGGATCGAGATGCCGAGGACGTCGACGTCCTCCTGGACGGCGGCCTGGACGATCTCCTCGGGCGCTTTGTGGAGTCCGGAGTAGATGACCTCGAAGCCGGCGTCGCGGAACGCGCGGGCGATGACGTGTGCGCCGCGGTCGTGGCCGTCGAGTCCGACCTTGGCGACGAGACATCGGATCGATCGCTGGGATTGCATCCCGTCCGGATCCTGTTCGCTCATACTCGGTCATTCGCCGGCCGTCTGTTTGACTCTAACGGAGATTTATGGGGGGATGCCCACCCGCAGAGTGGTCTCCGACGTCTCTATTTCGAATTCGTCCCGTGGCCGACGTGTAAATCCTGAGCATTGTCATCGAGACGTGAACGAAGTGTGAGTCAGACGGGGAATGGAGCCCTCACCACAATGCTAAAGAGTGGAACTGACTAACATTCGTGTAATGACTATCATTCGTTTGCTGCGGAGGGATCTCTCGTGGGCGTCGAGATAAAAGAGACGCAGGTTTCCGACGCCGAGTTCGAAGAGATGAAGCAGTTCGTCTTCGAGTATCTCGCGGCCAGCGTTGAGAAAGAGAGCGAGGGTGGCCGGATGCGCTGGTACCCGTGGCACTCCGCGGAGTACCGCCACAACCACATCCTCAACGTCGTCGGCCTCGCCGAACGAATCGCGCGCAAGGAAGGCGCCGACGTCGACGTCACCCGCGTCGCCGCGCTCTTTCACGACGTCGCGAAACTCGAGGCCGACCAGGAACTGCACGCCGAGGCCGGTGCCCGCGTCGCCAGAGAGTACCTGCAGTCTCGCGGTGAGTTCCCCGAGTCGTTCGTCTCGCAGGTGTGTCGTGCGGTCGAACAACACTCCTACCAGGGCGACCTCGAGGACGTCTCGCTGGAGACCCAGTGTCTCATCGAGGCCGACCTGCTGGACAAGATCGGCGCCAACGGAACGGCGCTCATGTTGCTCCGGATGGGCTACGAGGCTCGCACCCACATGGAATCGGATCAGATGGTCGACCGCGTGTTAGACCGCGGCCTCAAGGCGGCCAGTCGCGTCGAGAGCGACACCGCCGAGAGCATCGCCCACCAGCGACTCAAACGCGTTCGCTGGTTCCGCGAGTGGCTCGAAGAGGAGATCGCCGCGATGGACGGCCGAGAAACCGACGGGACGTAGACGATAGCGGTCGACGCACACCCCGTCGTTCGAACCCAAGGCGAGGCGGAACCGAAACGGGACGCGGTACGTAAAACGCGGGTCTCGAGCGGTCACTGGTGCGAAGAGACCGTCTCGTTTCGTCGGTTCTCGTCGGGTCGATGTTCGGCTTCGATTTCGATTTCGATTTCGACTTCGGCTTCGGACCCCGGTTCAGGTCCGAACGCGTCACCGATCGATCGGACCCGATCCGTCGGGCCGACACCTCCGACACCGTCCCGCGTACTCGAGACGACACCCACGGTATCCCAGCGCGACGCGAGAAGAGAGCAGTACCAGCGCACACGAAAACGAACGAATGGGACCTTTACCCTTCCCCGACGATCGACTCGAGTCTGCCGTCGAGAGAGCGCTCGAGACGGACGAGACGGGCGTGTCCCTCCCCCACCGTATCTACACCATGTTCGACGATTACCCGCCAGCGCCGGCGCTCTACGTCGAACTCGAGGAGGGCGACGGCGAGACCGCGACCACCATTCCGGTGATCGTCCACAACGTTCGGTACTACGAACTGGGGATGACGCGGTGGAACGTCGGCGTCACCGAACTCATCGTCCTAAACGAACTCCACGAACTGACCCACTGGGCGATGACCGACGACGAACGGACGGCCTTAGACGAGCGAAGCAGGCGCCGGGGTCGTGCCGACGGCTACTGGCTCAACCCGGCGCTGCTCGAAATCATCGACTGGCTCCCCGGCGACTATCGGACCGTTCTGGAGCGAGAGCCGTCGTTGTCGGTGTGGCGTCGAATACGTCTCTCGGTTCGACGCTGGATAACACGGGTGCGCGACGGGCCGTGGGGTCAGTGAGGGACTGACCGAAGCGATGGGGTGCCTTCCGCTCTCCCTGTGTCAGTGAGATTTTTCGCGCTGGGGGTGCTACATAGTAGCATGAAAGTCGACCGCCAGCTCGTTCTCGAGATCGATCGAGACGACGTGGTCGTCGGCGACACCGTCACCGTTCGCGTACGAGACGAGTGGAACAGGCCAATCGAGGGGGCGCTCGTGCGGAGTGACGCGGAGGGGACGCGGACCGACGAGTCGGGACAGTGTCGGTTGACGTTTCGCGAACCCGGATTCTGGACGCTGGTCGCGACCAAATCCTCGACGGAACACGTCGGATACGAACGGGCGAGACAGCTCTTGCGGGTCGTTCCCGAGACGACGTCGCCTCGGGCCGCGCAGTGATCGTCCACCCTACAGTAACCCGACGATCCCGAGCCAGCAGAACAGCAACCCGAAGCCCGCGAGCACGAGGCCGCTGGCGACCGCGACGGCCGGCGCGAAGGCGTCGATCCGGCGACCGACGGTGACGAGCGTCGCCGGGTAGGCGACGATCCAGATCGTGATACCGCCGAAGAAGCCGATCAGCAGCGCCGGGCTTCCGGTCTCGACGGCCAGCGAGCCGACGACCCGCTCGAGTGCGGGTGCGTAGTCGGTCACCACGAGCGTTCCCGGTCGCACCAGTCCGACGCCGGCGGTGAGCCAGAAGGTGAGCTGGTAGGGGTTCGTCAGCGAGAGCGCGAACGCCTTCTGGAAACCCGTCGCGGTGTCCGCGACGGCGTCGGCCGTAAACGACGTCGAGCCCGTCGCCTCGCCGACGGCGTCGACCGCGAACAGCAACATCAGGAGTCCGCCGACGAGGAAGAGCGCGGACTCGAGTGTCGCGTAGCGACTGACGACCGCGGCGACGCCGAGCACCGTGAGAACGAAGAAGACGACGTCTGCGAGCATCGCACCGATCCCGGTGCGGAAGCCGGCGGTCCACCCTCGGGTGACGCTCTCCTCGGCGATGACGGCGTTCATCGGTCCCGGCGGCGCGGCGAGTGCGAGTCCGAAGACGATTCCGACGGTGAGCGTGGTGAGCGACGAGAGCACTGGTTCAGCCTCGAGTCGTCAGTGGATGGTGAAAAACGCAGCGGGTTGTGAGTCCTCGAGTGGGATTCGGCGTCTCAGATCTCGAGAACGTCGATCTACGATCGCAACGATCGAACGGAGGGGCCGAACGTGTTTCGAATCGAATCGGTGGCAGTCGTTCGTCGCTGCTGAACGTCACTGTCGACCTGGTCGTACGACCACTGTGCGATCAGTACGTGAGCTGTTTCACTTGGAAATCGTGTCGGACGGCGTCTCTTCGGATGGGACCGTCGTCAGGACCTCGAGACGTCCGGAGACCGGCGTCGGGGGAGGCGTCCGAACGAATCCCTCGAGTCGACGGTGTGGCCCGTTTCGAGGAAGTGCTCGAGTGCCCGCTGGGACTGTTCCTGCTGAGGGGGTCTATCACCTGTTTGACTTCTCAGTCGCAGCTATTCGTTTCGAGGATTACTCGGGTGATAGTCCGTATCGTACTGCCCCGGTCGGCCGTCGACGCGGTCGGGATTGAGTCGGCCGGACAGCAGCATGAAGTCGACGAGCGTGAGCGCGAGCATCGCCTCGACGACGGGGACGCCCCGCGGCGGGAGGACGGGATCGTGACGGCCGATGACCTGCTCTTCTTTCAGTTCGCCCGTCTCCCAGTCGGCGGTCTGCTGGCTCTTCGGGATCGACGTCGGCGCGTGGAGGGTGACCTCGCCGTAGATCGGTTCGCCCGAACTGATCCCGCCCTGAATGCCGCCGTGGTCGTTCTCGACGGGCGTCGGATCGCCCTCCTCGCCGAACTCCCAGTCGTCGTTTCGCTCCTTGCCCGTGTACTCGCGGGCCTCCCGGCCGAGGCCGAACTCGAAGGCCGTGGTGGCGGGGACGGCCATCATCGCCTGTCCGAGGCGGGCGGACAGCGAGTCGAACCGCGGTGCTCCGAGACCGACGGGAACGCCGCGTGCCTCGAAGTAGATGCTGCCGCCGATGGAGTCGCCTTCCTCCTGGTAGTCCTCGATCAACTCCTGCATCTCCTCAGCCGTCTCTGGGTGGGCACACCGAACGTCGTTCTCCTCGGAGTGTGCGAGGAGTTCCTCGAAGCTCACCTCGGGGGCCTCGACGTCGCCGATCTGGTTGACGTGGGCCTTGAGTTCGATCCCTTCGCGGGCGAGGAGTTTCTTCGCGATGGCGCCCGCGGCGACCCAGTTGACGGTCTCTCTGGCCGAACTGCGGCCGCCGCCGCCCCAGTTTCGCGTCCCGAACTTCGCGGAGTACGTGAAGTCGCCGTGGCTCGGTCGCGGCGCTGTGATGAAGGGTTCGTACTTGCCCGAGCGAGCGTCCTTGTTCTGGATGACCAGCCCGATCGGCGTCCCGGTCGTGTAGCCGTCCTGAATCCCGGACTTGATCGAGACCGCGTCCGGTTCCCCGCGGCTGGTCGTGATCATCGACTGACCGGGCTTGCGACGGTCGAGGTCACCCTGAATGTCGTCCTCGGAGAGCTCGAGGCCGGCCGGGCAGCCCGAGATCGTACAGCCCATCGCCTCCCCGTGGCTCTCGCCGAACGTGGTCACCTGAAAGAGGCGACCGAAGCGGTTGCCGTTCATTGTCCTGTCGTGGGTGGCCCTCCCATTTAGGCTTTCAGAATGCTCGCCTCACGGGCGACGTCTCGAGGCCCGACCGATCGGACGACCGTCGGTTTTGGAATCGGCTGCGTTCGTCGATCGTCCCGCCGAGTCACCGTACACCGGATCGGAGGACGACCGTGCGACCGGTGCGTAACACGGTTCCATCGTGACGATCCGTCTCGAGTTCGTCCCGACCGCGACCTCGATACGAGAGTGGACGTTGTCCCCACCCCAGTGGTTCATATTTTAACAACAATCCGGAATTCAGATAGAGCAAGGCAAAAATTCATTACATTGCGACTGCCACATTCAGAAGTACTTCATGGACGAGTTCGACGCGTCGGTATCGTTGCTATACGTCGATGGCGATCCCCGCTCTCGGGACCAGCTGTCGCGGTCTCTCGCGGACCGCGACGCCGTCTCGGTCGTAACCGCATCGACGAGCACCGAGGCAGTCCGCCATCTCGAGGGTGGCCGTTCGGGTGCGAGTGCGAGCGTCGGTGCCGCCGACGAACGCGGTATCAACTGTCTCGTCAGCGCGTACGAACTCGCCGACGGGACGGGATTCGAGCTGCTCCGCCTCCTCAGGGAAGACGACACCGACCTGCCCGTTATTCTGTATCCCGCCGCCGAACACGGGAGCGAGCGGCTCGCGAGCGAGGCCCTCGGTGCGGGGGCGACGAGCTACCTCCCCCAGTCGCTCGACGACGGCTACGAGACGCTCCTCGAGCGCGTAACCGAGGCGGTCGCCGACTACGAACGGACCGAACGGCTGCGTCTCGAGGCGGACATGTTCGATACACTGCTGTCGAACGTCCCGGTCTCCATCTATATCAAGGATCGGGAGGGCCATCACATTCGCGTCTCCGAAGAGGTCGGACCGACGATGTCGCTGGATCCGATCGGCAAGACCGATCCGGAAGTGTACGGTGAGGAAATCGGTGCTCACGCCCGCCAATCCTACGAAGACGATATGCGGGTGATCGAAACCGGGGAGCCGATCATCGACAAGGAAGAAGTCTGGTCGATCGATCAGCCGGACGCCGAACCACTCTGGCTTCGGTCGACGAAAATTCCGTGGCGAGACGACGATGGCAACGTCCGCGGTCTCGTCGGGATCACCCGCGACATCACCGAACTGAAACGCCGAGAGGAGGAACTCGAGTTACAGACCCAGCGTCTCGACCGGTTCGCCAGCTTCGCCTCCCACGATCTCCGAAACCCGCTGAACATCGCGCAGGGGTATCTCGAACTCGCCGTCGAGAACGGCGACGTCGCGGGACTCGAGGAGGTCCAGCGCGCACTCGAGAAGATGGACGAGTTGATCGACGACCTGCTGTCGACCGCCCAGAGCGACGTCGGACTCGCGTCGGTCGGTCCCGTTCCCCTCGAGGCGGTCGTCGAGGACGTCTGGGCCGAGCGGATGGCGACGGACGCGACGCTTCGGACCGAGTTCCCCGAGGAGACCGTGATTCGCGCGGACGAGAGTCTCCTTCGACAGCTTCTGGAGAACCTGTTTCGAAACGCACTCGACCACGCTGGGGATCGGGTCGAGATCACCGTCGGCGTCACCGAGACCGGCTTCTTCGTCGCGGACGACGGCCCTGGGATCCCGGAGGGTGATCAGGACGCGATATTCGAATACGGCTACACCAACGCTGAGGGCGGGACGGGAATCGGGCTCGCCATCGTCAATCAAGTCGCCGACGCCCACGACTGGAGCCTGTCAGTGTCCACCGCGACCTCCGGCGGGGCACGGTTCAACCTCGAGGACTGTCTCGTGGTCACCCGTCCGATCGTCGACGACGACGCGGCGGTCGCCGACGAGATCGCAGACGGCACCGGAACCGGCGTTGTGAGAGATGGCGGCGGTCTCGGGGGGTCACCGCTCGACCTTTGCGATCACGTCGATATCGGGACGACCGCACCACCCGGTGACGCCCAGTACGACGAGGCGACCGACCAGTGGACCGTCTGCGGCGGCGGTCGAAACCTCTGGCACAAAACCGACGAGAGCCACTTCGTCTACACGCAGGTCGACGGCGACGCGCGGATCGTCGGACGGGTCGCGGATATCGAGACGGTCAACGAGTACAGCAAGGCGGGGATGATGTTCCGGGGCAATCTCGAGGCGGGGTCGCCGCTCGGGTACGTCGGGCTGACACCCTGTAACGAATCCGAGGTCCTCTGGCGACCCGACCCGACCGACAACATCGTCAGTTACCAACTCGAGACGGAGACGACCGCGCCCCACTGGTACCGCATCGATCGCCTCGACGACGAGGTCATCTGCTACCGGTCGAGCGACGGCGAGGAGTGGGTCCCGGTCGACCAGCGGACGATCCGGTGCGAGGAGGGGACCGCGATGGTCGGGCTGGCCGTCTGTAGTCACGACCCGGAGCGGACCTGTACGACCGTCTTCGACCGCGTGCGAGTCGTCGATCTCTGAGTTCGACCGGGTTCGAGCGGCGTCGATCGATGGCCGGTCACGGCGCGGTGACGTCTCGAGGGGTTCTACGCCGGTCGCGAGTCCCACCGCTCGTCGTCGCCATTATCCTGCGGTTCGTATCCGAGAACCTCCCGTGCGTGGTCGATGTCGAACCAGCGCCGATCGTTGTCGCTGACGCCGTAGAAGACGTCGTAGTCGACGCCGTCGTCTCGGAGACATCGATCGACCATGTGCGCGTGATCGCGCCGGGACTGCCACATGCCTTTCAGACGTGCGACCTGCGTCTCGTAGGCGTCGCTCCCGCGTTCGAAGTCGCCGTTGTCGACCGCTCGCTCGGCGTCGCCATAGGGATGGTCGTACTCGGGATCTCGCACCGCACAGATCCGGAGCGCGTAACACTGGACGTCGTGGGCGTCCGCGGCGAGCCGACAGAGTCCCTCGGCGTACACCTTTTCGGTGCCGTACATCGAATCGGGGTGAGGCTGAACGGTGTGGTCGACCGTCAAGCTGAAATTCGGATCGTAAATCTCGGGCGCGTTCTCGACCTCGTAGAGCCCGACCGCGTGGTTCGAGGAGGCGTAGACGATCGAGTCGACGCCGGCGTCGACCGCGGCACCGATCGCGTTCGCGTGGAGCCGCAGGTTCTCGCCGTGGGCGTCCGACCACGCGATCGCCTGATCGCTCGGGCCGCCGCCGTCCGTGGGAACACGTGCGAGGTGGATCAACGCGTCCATCCCCTCGAGTTCGGAGCGAACTGTCTCCGCGTCTCGAGCGTCGGCGACCACGGACTCGACGTCCGGGTCGGGGTGTTCCTCGAGGTCGAGACTCGTGATGTCGTAGGCGTCGCGATCGGCGAGGTGGTCCGTGATCGCGGTGCCGACCGTTCCAGCGCCGCCGGTGATCAGAACGTCCATAATCGGTCGGTTTCACGTGCAGTGGTATCACGGTTCAGGTACCGGCGAGCGTGCGCGTCGGGAATCATCGAGGTGACGTTCGAGATCAGTCGCGCTCGGTACCGGCGACCTCGAGTGCGCGATCGACGGCCGTCTCGAGCGTCGAGGAGTCGTCGATGGCGACCAGCGGCGGTCGGACGTCGTCGGTCGGGAGGACCCCGCGGTGGACGAGCGCCGCTTTCGCCGCCGGCGCGAATCCGAACTCGGTGCAGGCCTCGAAGACGGGCGTGATCGCCTCGCGCTGGAGTTCGACGCCGCGGTCGTCGTGAGCGCGTTCGACTGCCTCAGCGAAACACTCCGGCAGGGCGTTCGACAGCGCGTTGACGCCGCCGTCGGCACCCATCCGCAGTGCGGGCACGAGGAGCGCGTCGTACCCCTGCAGGCACAGGAAGTCCTCGGGGGTTCGACGCTGGATCGACAGGAAGTACTCGAGATCGCCGCTCGAGTCCTTGAGCCCGGCGATCCGGTCGTGGTCGGCGACCGCGGCAACGGTCTCGGGGTCGATCCGCCGGCCCGTACACTGCGGGATGTTGTAGAGCAGGAGCGGGAGGGAGGCGCGGTCGGCGACCGCCTCGAAGAACCGTCGATTTCCGGCCGGTGCGTTCGCGGTGTGGAAGTACGGCGGGACGATCACGGCGGCGTCCGCACCCGCCGCGGCGGCGTCGGCAACGGACCCGACCGTCTCTTCGACGCTCGTCGCCCCTGCACCCGCGACGACCGGGACGTCCGCACGGTCGACGGTCGCCTCCAGCACTCGCCGGCGTTCGTCGGGAGCGAGGCTCGCGAACTCGCCGGTCGTCCCGCACGGAAAGACGGCGTCCGCGCCGGTCTGGACGTGTTCGAGGAGCGATTCGAGGGCGGACTCGTCGACGGCGTTGTCGTCGAACGGCGTCACGATCGGACAGGTGATTCCGCGCAGGGCGCTCTGGATTGCCATCAGTAGGTGTGGGTCCGTCTCCGGGATATTGGGTCTACCGTCGGGATCGCCGGTCGACTTCGTCTCGAGCACTCACTACCCGTCTGGCTGATCGAGACTCGAGTCGAAAACCCGTCTCCACTCAGTGGCGGCCGCGGGGGTACCCGCCGCTGACAGCGACGAGGAGACGGGAGGCCCCGCTCAGGCGAGCTGGAACGCGGTCGTCTCGCAGTCGCGACACTCGTCGGAGCCGGTCGGGACGAGCTCGCCGTCGGTCCGAACGAGCATCACGAGTTCCTCCTCGCAGTTTTCACACACGCCTTCGACCTTCGTTACACCACCGTAGAGATGCATGCTTGTATGTCACATTCTAGCGTGTCATAATGAGTGTTGTTATTCGTTCACAATCAGTGATCGGTTCGATCGTCGGTAATCGAGTTCGCTCCGTGACGGCGACCGGATCACCTGACGACAGCGATCAGTATCCGACTCGTTCCCGTCGACTGCCTCGGTGCGGTCAGAATCCCATTCCGGTCGTTCCCGCGCCGGACCAGTCGTCGGTATCGTAGTAGTAAGAGTCAGGGAGTGGGTCACCCCACGTGACCGGCGGGATCTCGTCGTCGCCGTCGTCTCGCTCCTCGATCGCGGACCGGAGGGCGGCGGCGTCGAACGACGGCTCCCGCTCGAGGCGCTCGAGCAGTCGTGGGGTGACGGCGATTCGCCGTTTCTCCTTCGTCCAAGGGCCGGTCCAAGAGGTCTCACCGTAGGAAAACAGGACGTCGTAGTGGCGAACGTGAACGTCGGCTAGTGCGGATCTCACGGCTCGGACCGCACCGGCGGCGATCCGGTAGGCGGCCGCTCGATCGGGTTCCTCGGCGGACTCGAGGTCGATATCGATCACCGGCACGTAGATCGGCTCGCCGTCCCGGTGGGTGTTCACGCTCGCGACGTCGTCGACCGTCGGCGCCGACGCGAACAGGTCGGCGTCCCGACCGAACTGTCGGTTCTCCAACGCGGTCTGTGCGTCGTTGGCCAGCGACTGGCTCTCTCCGCCCCACCACTGACTGAGCATCACCGCGCTGACCGCGACCGCCGTGGGCCCCGGTCCCAGTGTCCGTATCAGCGCTGTCGTCACCATAGTGGAGTGCTCTCCCGGCGGCCATTTAATGTTATGTGCGCGTCATCTGCCGTCAGAATCGAATCCGAGTCGACGGGATTCGGACGAATACGGGCCCGTATTCACGATCAGCCCTCCGTCCGTGATAGTCACCAAGATTAATAAAACCGCACTTCCAACCAGTGGTTCGACCATGTCCAACCGACCGCCGTCGCCACCGACGCCGACGATCACGACACAGAGCGGCGTCAGTGCCGACGAGCATGATCGCCTCCGCCTGACGACCCAGCAACTTGCGACGCGTCTCGAGGGAACGCTCGACTGCCAGTTCGACGAAGAGGTGCTCGAGAACCTCCTCCTCGAACTGGACAGAGACGACTACGTCGAGTGGGTTTCGGTCACTCGCACCGGCGACTACGTCTGGGACCTGACCCAGTCGCCTGACCGCATCGCCGACGCCGTCGCCGAGGTCGTCGTCGACCGTTTCTACTCGTGGTTTGCTGGCTCTTCGAACGCCGAGTGAGGCTCTCGTCGACCGACTCGGTGTACCCGCACGGCGACGCGTTCACGTCGGTTTCGTGAATCGCGAGGACGGTTCCGAGAGGGGAGCAGAGAGTGCGTTCGATGGACGGGTGAACTCGTCGACTGCCCTCTCACTCTTTCTCTCATCCTCACTCTACTCTCACTCCACTCTCAACCTCACTCCCTCTCACTCCACTCTCAACCTCACTCCCTCTCGAGACGAAGGCCCGAGCGCGCAGTCGGCCGACCGAAATTACGCTGGTGGAGCGATCTCTTCGGACTCGTCGTCACCGTAGCCGAGCTGGTAGATCGGCCACACGTCACTGGTACGGTCGCTGCGGTCTCGTCTCCCGAGTCGTTCAGTTCGGTTCGAAGCGATCGGAGACTGGTCCGATCGACGGAAGTGGGACAGGAAGCGGGGAGCAGGACGGAAAGACACTCGCGGAGGAGCTACACACCGCGGTGCGACGCGACGGGGGAGACGTCGCACCAGCAGGAGGTCATTCACCACCGGTTTTCGTCCGCGAGTGTGGTTACGTGTACTACAGTATATTTGAAGAGAGTGTCGCCAAAGAGTATTGGTTTTCTCGAGTCTATCGGTGTCCTTGATGCGGTCCTCCCCTTCCCTCCCTCGAGTTCGTTCCGACGTCGAAAAACGGCGACGGCCTGCGGAAGTCGTCGCTGCCGGACGCACCGGCTACGGGGGCGCCCGGGTGTACGACAGCGCCCGCATCGCCACACCGGTTAGCATCAGGGCGACGAACGCGATCGCGAGCCACTGACCGGCCTGAGTCGAGAGCGCCTGAGCCAGCATGCCGAGCAGGTCGACGCCGAGCGCCATGCTGAGCGCGAACAGCACGGCGACCAGGCCGACGATCGCGACGGCCGTCTGGAGGACGGTCGAGGTGAGCCACGCCCCGAATCCGGCACGCGGTTCCCGAGGCTCTTCGGGTGGTCTCTCCGCTCGAGACTCCTCGCGGGATCGACGCCGATCGTTATTTCGGGTCATCTCTCGGATCCTCCGTTGTGTTGATAATTCTTCCCCACACGTAAGAGGTGACCCGGCAATCGAAAGTGCGAAAAACGACTCGTCACGCTCGGAATCGTCGTCACGGAATCGTTACTCGAGACGGATCTCTCCGTCCGAATTCTCACCGTCGAACCGGTGTTCGGCAGCGACGAGATCTCGACGAGTGTTCACGTTGTGGAAGCTCCGTTTCGGGAAGGACTCGACGGGGACGGTTACGACCGAGAGTGACTCGAGAACGCCGTGGACGCTCCCGTCACAGGACCCCATCCGGCCGATCGCTGCCCGCATCGCTCTCGTCCGATACACCGCTTGAACGGGTTGTAACTGGCCGTTCGCGTGTTTTGGGACCGCAGCGTCGGCGTCGACTGCACGTTCGAACAGGTCCGCGAGGACGGCGGGTTCGACGAGCGGCATGTCACATGCGACGACGGCCGTGTACGGTTCGGACACCGAATCGAGACCCGCCTCAAGTCCGGCGAGCGGCCCGCCGTCGGCGATCCGATCTTCGACGACACCGTCCGCTGCTGTCGACGACAGGACGTCCGTGAACGGATCGACCTGTGCCGGACGACAGCTGACGACTACCTCGTCGACGACAGTCGAGACGCGGTCGACGACTCGGCCGAGCAACGGGTCACCGTCCAGCGTGGCCAACGCCTTGTCTTTCTGGCCGAACCGACGCGACCGGCCACCGGCGAGGACGAGACCGGCTCGCCCGGTCACGGGTGCTGGGGCACGAGTACCCACTCGTCGGGGCCCCGCCGCTCGACGGTGAACTCCTCGAGGACGTCTGCGGGCGGTCCCGTGGCGTCGAGCAAGTCCACGAGGAACTCGCCGGCTGCCGTTGGATCGCGGTCGCTGACGACGTGCATCCGATCGCCGGGTTCGAGGGCCGTGAACGCGTCTCGAACGAGTTCGTACCGTTTACGAGGGTGGCGTCCGCGGAGGTCGACGGCGTCGTCCGCGACGTCGATCCGTCCCGTTTCCGCGAGTCGGTCGCGGACCGCGGTCTCGAGCGCTCGAACTCGACTCGGCCGATCCGCCGGGAGCACCTCACCGTCGGTTCACTCATCCGATCGCTCTCGCGCTCGCGGGCCGATGGTGCCGTTCGTCGGGAACAGGTTCTCAGGATCGTACTCCGTCTTCAGGTCGACCAGCCGCTCGTCGTTGTCGCCGTAGAGCTGCTTCGCGGGATCCTCGTTCAGTCCCGGGAAGTTGCCGTACCAGCCCGCGGCGACCGGCAGGTCCCGTGCCTCGGCGATTCCCTCGCGGGCCCAGGTCACGTTCGCGTCGTCGTCCGCGGAGTCCTCCCAGTTCGCCTCGAAGTTCAGCATGTACGGCTTGTTGCGGTGCCAGAACGCGGTCTCGTCCTGAGACACCTCGCCGACCGCACCGCCTAAATGCCACAGGTCGATCGTCGAGAGCGGAGAGGGCGCGGTCTCGTTGTACCGGATCGCGAGGTCGACGACCTCGTCGGTGAGCTCGGTGAGGTAGACCGACTTCCAGTAGTAGCGCAGCCCGTCCGGGTAGTCCTCGTCGAGCATCGACTGGAGGTCGACATAGTCCATCGGCCTGCTGAGGTCGACGATGGGGGTCGCGGCTTCGGACAGCGGTCTGAAGACGTCGTCTGCGTCGAGGTCGCCGCGAGCGGAACCGAGGAACGCCACTGCGGGTTCGCCCCACGATTCCTCGGGGAACTCCTCGAGGGCCGGAACGTGCGCGGTGAACGCGAGGAGGCCCGCCTCTCGGGGTGCGGATTCGGTCCACTCCCGGAACGCGGCCATCATCGTCGCCGCGTCGTCGTCGCGGTACCACGCGAAGAACGCGTACACCTCCGGACCGACCTCGTGGAGGGCGTACTCGAAGGACGTAACGACGCCGAAGGCCCCGCCACCGCCGCGGATCGCCCAGAACAGGTCTTCGTTCCGGTCTGCGCTCGCCGTGTAGACCTCCCCGTCGGCCGTCACGACGTCGACGCTGACCAGATTGTCCATCGCCAGCCCGTACTCGCGGCTCAGGTGGCCGTAGCCGCCGTTGAGCGTGAGTCCGGCGATCCCCGTCTCGGAGACGGCGCCGAGGGCCGTCGCGAGCCCGAACAGTTGGGTTTCGCGGTCGACGTCGCCCAGCGTCGCACCGCCTTCGGCCCGAACCGTCCGCGCCTCGGGGTCGACGCGGACGGCGTTCATGTCGGTGAGGTCGACGACGATGGCACCGTCGCGCACGGCCGTCCCGGCCACGTTGTGTCCCCCTCCTCGGACCGACACCTCTAGCCCCTGCTCGCGGGCGAAGTTCACCGACGCGACGACGTCGGCGACGCCAGCACAGCGGGCGACGAGCGCCGGATACCGGTCGATCATGCCGTTCCAGACCTGACGAGCGTTATCGTACTCGTCCTCGCCGGGACGGTAGATCTCGCCGCGGAACGACGCCTCGAAGGCGTCGAGCGCGTCGTTCGAGAGCGCAGCGAACGATTCTTCACCCGATGTTCGGCCTGTGATTCCCATGTCGTAGAGGACGCTTCTGCCGGAGATAAAATAGTTGGACGGTTTACAATACGATCAATCGTATAGATAAGTCGGGCGACGGACCGGACGACCGCGTGACCGGTTCGCTCGTCGCTCTCCCGACGCCGATAGGCATTTCCGAGACGGAGAGCGGGGAGCGTTCGACTACCGATCGACGTACCGATCCTCGAGCAGGTCTCGAACGGAGACCGACACCAATTAGTAATAGTGTCATTGTTTAGGCCGGTTTCATACTCGTCTTTTTCCGGCGGATGGTACAGTTGTACGAGACACGAGCGGATCCGTGAGACGCGGGGAGAACGGTACCGCGACAGCGCGTCATCTTCGGCCGTTCCGATCGTCTCTCGTACTGTCGGACGGATATCCGTCAGATCACGGGTCGACTCGCCGTCCAGCCGCTGGTGCCCGGGCCCGTCTCTCGAGACGAGTCGGAAGTCGTTCGGGGCGGGCGCTCGAGTGGATTCGAACGCTTCGAAACGGCGTCCGGAGTCGCGTCTCGTCGCCGATCCGCCGTTCGTCGTTCACGTTTCACCGCATAAATCTCGAACGAGTGGAAATAATAGCCGTTTGACTCCGCGGCGGCGTGCGAATACGTTCGGCGGCGCGACCGCGCCGGTCGTTTAGTCCAGCGATCACGTTTCGACGTTCTGCGCCGCTGTAATATCGACCAGATCCACAAGAGAGACGCGTTCTGAACGCGGGGGCGATGGATACGGATGTCGCTCCAGAGTTAGTTACCGTTCCGCAATCGCTGGCCGCCCACAATTAATGTGACCACTCCACCGTAATCGATCTCGTCCCTCTAATAGGCAGGTGAGAGTCATTTCGTCCCCGTCCGACCGGACGGAGAGCGAGGAATCCGAAAATGAGTGACACAGATTCATCGAGAGAGCACAGCGAGCACCGCCACGAGCACGAACACGACCACGCTCACCACGACCACGAGGGCCCGGGATACGTAACGCCCCAGGCTGCGATCGAGAAATCCGAACGCGAACGAATCGCCTACGTACTGGGCCTGTACGTCGGAACCGACGTCGACGCGCCGGACTTTCTGGCGACCGTCGACGTCGACCCCGAATCCGACGCGTACGGGGAGATCGTCGACCGACAGAAAATGCCGACCAAAGGCGACGAACTCCACCACTTCGGTTGGAACGCGTGTTCGTCGTCCTGTCACATCGGCGGCCTCGAACGTCGGTACCTCATCGTCCCCGGCAATCGATCGTCGCGCATCCACGTCGTCGACACGGAGGATCGTCGAAACCCCGAGCTCGTGAACGTGATCGAACCGGACGCGATCCACGATCTCGACCTCTCGGCACCCCACACGGTCCACTGTCCGGCGGGCGGGTCGGTCATGCTCAGCATGCTCGGTGACGCTGACGGCGAGCTTCCCGGCGGCTTTCTGGAACTCCACGAGGATCTGGAAGGGTACGAGCGCTGGGACGAGTCCGGCGAAATCGACATGAACTACGACTTCTGGTACCAGCCCCGCCACGACGTGATGGTCTCGAGCGAGTGGGCCGCACCCTCGACCTACCAGCCCGGCTTCGACATGGACGACGTCGAAGCCGGAAAGTACGGCCACCAGTTGCACTTCTGGAACTGGACGGATCGGACCGTCGAACAGACGGTCGATCTCGGCGCGGAGGGGCTGATCCCCCTCGAGGTTCGGTTCTTGCACAGTCCGGTGTCGACTCACGGATTCGTCAACGCCGCGCTCTCGTCGAACATCTTCCACTTCTGGAAGGAAGACGGGGAGTGGCGGGCCGAGAAAGTCATCGACTTCGAGGGCCGCGAGCACGACGACTGGGACATGCCGGTCCCCGCGTTGCCGACCGACATCCTGCTCTCGATGGACGACCGGTACCTGATCGGGGCGAACTGGCTCCACGGCGAGGTCTGGATGTACGACGTTTCCGACCCGGCGAACCCGCGTCGCGCCGATTCGATATCGATCGGTGGCTACTTCGGCGAAACGAGGGCCGTCCAGGACCGCGAACTCGTGGCCGGCCCGCAGATGGTACAGATGTCACTCGACGGCGAACGGCTCTACTGGACGACGTCGCTGTACTCGACGTGGGACAACCAGTTCTTTCCGGAGGAGGCCGACCGCGGCACCGTGATGCTGAAAGCGGACGTCGATCCCCGACGCGGAACGATGACGCTGGACGAGGACTTCCTCGTCGACTTCGGCGACCTGCCGGCGGGACCCGCCCGAGCCCACGAGATCCGCTGGCCCGACGGCGATTGCACCAGCGACGTCTGGGAGTAATGCGCGTCGAAATCGTTCAAGCGGCCGATCGGGCGAGTAAGAGTCAGAGTCAGGGCGGGACCGCGATCGCGGTCGAACCCGGCGAGGTACTGTTGGACGCCGCCGAACGAGCGGGCGTTCCCATTCCGTTCGGCTGTCGGACGGGCGCGTGTTCGACGTGCACCGGGAAGCTCCGTTCCGGCGAGATCGAGCACGTCCGGGCACCTCGAGCGCTCAAAGAGCGCCACCTTCGAACGGGATACGTGCTGACGTGTATCGCGACGCCGACGACGGACTGCCGCCTCGAGGTCGGGCCCGACGTACAGGCCGAACTCCTCGAGAACCCCTGGAAGTGACCGACGAGACGTCGCTCCGTCGCCGAGGTGGCTCCCCGGGGACGCCTCTTCGCGAAGGGACTCGGCCTCGTCTCGCTGGTCGTCGGACTCGGTATACTCGTCCGAGCGGCGACGGTGGGGTAGCATCCGTCGGAAGGACCGTCGTCGAGTCAGTCCCGGGTCCCTTCGAATCAGGTGCGTTTTGCCGAGTGTGGGAGACGGATCATCCGGCCGTCACTCTCCCCGAGTCCCACCGCAAACGTCCTCTCGAGTTTCGAGTCTCGAGTCTCGAGATTCGACACTGCCGGGCCGACTATTCGTTCCGCGCCTCGAGAATCAATACCGCGGGAAGTTTGCTCATCAACGCAGGCGTGTACTCGCCCCACGGCCCCGGTTCGTAATCGTCCGGGTTCGGGGTGCCGGGCTCGTGCATTCGCTCGACGACGAACCCGGCGTCGACGAGCGCGTTGACGATATCGCTCACGGTGTGGCGGAACAGTACCTGATCGACGTCCATCCCGTCGTGTGTAATCTCGACGCGACCGGTCTCGAAGTAACTCTCGCTGACCTCGTGGGAGCCACCCTCCGTCACGTCGTAGACCGGATGGGGCAGCGAGAAGACGAAGCGTCCGCCTGGTCGGAGCACTCGGTGGGTCTCCTCGAAACACGCGGCCAGATCCTCGACCCACTGGAAGACCCAGGCGTTGAACGCGACGTCGTAACTCCCGTCGTCGAACTCCTCGAGGTCCGTGACGCTCCCTTTCCGAACGTCGATATCGACGTCGTGCCCGTCGGCGAGGGCTCGAGCGTGGACCAATTGGTTCTCGGAGAGATCGATGCCGGTGACGTCTGCGCCGCGTTTGGCGAGCGCGACCGAACACTGGCCGCCGCCGCAGCCGAGCTCGAGGACGGCGTCGTCTTCGACGTCCGTGAGGAGCTCGAGATCACCGTGCCCGAATCCGGTCCAGTTGACTCCGACGTCCAGATCGATGGCTTCCTGGAAGGCGTCGGCGGTCGCGTCCCACCAGTCCTCGACTTCCTCGGTCATAGTGCATCGTCGGGGGACGCTCGTATATTCTTTCGGCGGGTGTGTGACACGTCGATTCTGGAGATGGCTGCCCGGGACACACCCCTCGTTTCCGCATCTTTTTCACCAGGATCCCTCACGTCAGTGGGCGGACAGCAGACTCAGAGTCGGGGTCACACCGCTTTCGCCCCTGTAACGACGGTCGCGAGCCAGCACCCGTGGCAGACCGCTCGAGGGGCATCTCCACCGGAACCGGTGATACCAATCTGTTTTGGAGCCACGCCTATCCACTCCTCCACTCTACAGAGAAGCAACGGGACTGCGCCATACACGCAACCCGTGACCCCCCATCGGTTCGAACGTTCCCCCGACGTTCGATACCGTCTTCACGTTTCTCACACTCACTAGCTGCCGGTTTTCGACGTTCAAGTGTCGGATCGGCCGGTGAAGACACCGCCCTTCGAGCGGCGATCAACTGTGTCTCAGATATCCGCGCACGCTGGCGATGAACATCTCGAGACCGGCACAGAGCAGTATCTGACGCCCGTCGTCCACCGCCGACTGTCGGCGAGACGAAACGTTTAGCTCACAGCGATCGAACGGGTCGGATATGGTCTCCCGCGAAAATCGCGTCATCCTCGGTTCGTTCCTGCTCGTCCCCGTCGTGTTCGCCGGTGTCGCGGTCGCGGAACTGTGGCTGGGAATTCCGTTCGGCGCGTATTCGTTGCTCGCGTTTCTCACGTTCGCCGGTGTGGCAGTCGCCCTTCCTCAGCTGTACCTCGCGAAAACCGATACCGAGGTCGACCCGCACAGCAGGATGCGAGCCGCCGTCCTCGCCACCGTGATCTTCGCAGCCGTGTTCGCCGACACGTCGGATCCGCTTCAGCGTCGGCTTATCATTGGGACCGCCGGCGCTGCGTTCCTCGGTCTCGTCGG
Organism: Halomontanus rarus; assembly: GCF_017357405.1. GTDB lineage: Archaea > Halobacteriota > Halobacteria > Halobacteriales > Natrialbaceae > Halomontanus > Halomontanus rarus. Next base: position 1,202,128 of record NZ_CP071597.1, read on the forward strand.
CTACGAGTTTTACACCGGTTTCAGAGACTCGGGGACGGACACCCCGCTGGCCCGCGAGTACGAGTAATACCGATAGTACTTCTCTTTCCGTTGCAACCTCAGCGAGGTACGTGGAGACACCCCTCGTTTCCGCATCTTTCTCGGCGATTCTCTTTCTGTAGAACCGGAGACCCTCGAGAACGTTATTAGAACAACGACACGAGCTGCGATACCCTTTTTATCCTTGCTCTCTTCTACCAGTCCAACGAGTAAAACCCCAGATCAGCGAGCGGCTCGGATACCGAAGCCGATGATGCGTTCACAATCTCCGGGTGATCGGAGGGTGATTCATGAGTAAACATCTATCAGACCGTACTAAACAGCAGACCGCGCCTGACCCCGGGAGCACGTTCAAAGCCTCACAATCGAGTTTCGAGATTCGTGGCCCCATCGAATCGCCCGAGAGCTACGAGAACAACGACCACTTCGCGTTCATTTACGAGAATCAGGTCGAGCAGTTCGAGACGGTCGTCCCGTTCATCCGAGAGGGGCTCGAACGTGGCGAACAATGTATCTACGTCGCCGATGACAACACCGTCGACGAGGTACTCGATGCGATGCGAACTCGCGGCGTCGACGTCGAGAGCGCCCTCGAATCGGGGGCGCTCTCGGTGCACACGGAGGAAGACACCTACCGTCGGACCGGTGAGTTCGACCGCGAGGCGATGCTGGAGTTTTGGCAAGAAACCCTCGACGATGCAACTGCCGACGAGTTCACGGGGCTCAGAGCCGCCGCTGAGATGACGTGGGCGCTCGACGACGACGATACGGGCCTCGACCAGCTCTGTGAATACGAAGAACTGCTCAACCCACTTTACGACGGCGAGGAGTACACCGTCCTCTGTCAGTACAACCGTGACCGATTCCCGGCCGACGTCCTCCACGACGTCCTCGAAACCCATCCGTTTCTCATCTACGACAATACCACGATCTGTCAGAACTTCTATTACACGCCGCCCGAGGAGTACTTCGGTCCCGACCAGCCGTCGCGCGAACTCGACCGAAAGTTGGCATCCCTGGTCGATCGGACCGACGCGCGGACGACGGTAGCAACTCGCGAGCACTATCAGCGAGACCTGTACGAGACGATCGCCAACCCGAATAGTTCGTTTAGCGAGAAAACCGTGGAGCTGCTGGAACTGGGCTGCGACCGTCTCGGTCTCGAGATCGGATACCTCACTCGAACCCTCGATGACGACACGTTCGAAGTCGTGGAGGCCGTCGGCGACCACGAGCGTATCACGTCGGGCGCTACCGAGTCGCTCTGCGATACGTACTGCGAGAAGCTACTCGCAGCAGTCGGCCCGATCTCCGTCCGAGACGCGGCGGAAGTGGGCTGGTCCGACGACCCCGCCTACGAGCGGTTCGGGTTGGACGCCTACTTCGGGACGACCGTCCACGTCGGCGGTGAGGAGTACGGGACGCTCTGTTTCGCCTCCGAAACGCCGCGTGAGAGAGCCTATACCGACGCCGAGCGCACGTTCCTCGATCTGATGGGCGAGTGGATCGAATACGAACTCGAGCGCCAGCGTCGCGAACGCTTCCTCCGCGAGAGCTACCGGATCACGGCCGATTCCGACCACGATTTCGAGGAAAAACTCGAAGCGTTGCTCGAGTTAGGCCGGGAGTGGTTCGGCCTCGAGATGGGGGGCCTGAATCACTTGCCGTCGTGGGGCGGCGAGTTCCGGTTGGAGAAGGGCGTCGGTCTCGGCGTCGACCCCGACGACGAACTGTGGTCCAACCCCGGGTACGGGTGTTTTTGTCGTCGCACTATCGAAACCGAAGACCCCGTCGCCATGGAGGACGTGCGCGGCACCGACTGGCAGGACGACCAGGTCCACCGCGAGTTCGGATTGACGAGCTATCTCGGAACGCGAGTAATGGACGGGTCGACACCGTACGGGACGTTCTGGTTCGGAAGCACCGAGCCTCGAGATCGGCCGTTCTCCGGGACCGAGCGCACGTTCATCGACTTGATGGGCCAGTGGATCAGCTACGAACTCGAACGTGAACGGCGAGAACACCACCAACAGACGTTGAGTCGGATCGCGGCCGATCCCGATCGTTCGTTCGAAGAGAAACTGGACAGTATCTTCGGGTTAGGATGTGAGCGATTCGGTCTGGAGATCGGTGGCCTAGCACAAGTCGATCCGGCCTCCGATTCATTGAAGGTGGAAGCGGTAAACGGCGACCACGACCAACTCGAGCCCGGCACAGAGGTGCCGCTCTCGGAAACGTACTGTCGGTCGACCGTCTATAACGGGACGATAGCCGGCATTACCGACCCCGAACGATCCGGGTTCGAGGACACCCTCGCGTACGAAGAGTTCGACATAGAGACGTACCTCGGAACGCGGATCAACCTCCAGAACGAGCCCGACCGGACGTTCTTCTTCGTGTCGACGGACCCGCGCGACCGGGAGTTCACGAACGCCCAGCGGACGTTCCACCATCTCATGGCGCAGTGGGTCAAGTTCGAACTCGAACGAAAACATCGCGAACAGACGCTCGAGGAATCGAACGAGCGCCTCGAACAGTTCGCCTACGCCGCCTCCCACGACCTGCAGGAACCCCTGCGGATGGTCACGAGCTACCTTCAGTTGCTCGAGAACCGATACGGCGAGGCGTTCGACGAGGACGGCGAGGAGTTCCTCGAATACGCGGTCGACGGCGCCGACCGGATGCGCGAGATGATCGACGGCCTCCTCGAGTACTCCCGGGTCGAAACACGGGGCGATCCGTTCGAATCGGTCGAGTTGGAGGTCATTCTCGACGACGTGGTCGCAGACTTACAGATTCAAATCGAAGAGACCGACGCGGAGATTACGCCCGAACAACTCCCTCGAGTGATGGGCGACGCCAGCCAGTTACGGCAGGTGTTCCAGAACTTGCTCAACAACGCCATTCAGTACAGCGGCGCTACCCCGCCGCGGATTCACATCGGCGCAGATCGACGAGGACGAGAATGGGTTATCTCAGTCGAGGACAACGGAATCGGGATCGACCCGGACGATCAGGACCGCGTGTTCACCGTTTTCGATCGACTCCACAGCCGCGACGAGTACGAGGGGACGGGCATCGGACTGGCCCTCTGTGAACGCATCGTCGAGCGTCACGGTGGCGATATCTGGGTCGACTCCGAACCCGGTGACGGATCGACGTTCTCGTTCACGCTTCCTGCGTTAGACGATCAATAAGCCGCATCGACGCCGTCTCGGCGGCGAATCGCGTCGACCACTCGATTCCCTTAGAAAACCGCCTCCAGACGGAGACCTGCATCCGGTTTTCTGGTGCGTGGAGAGTCCGCTCGCCTCAGAGTTCGTACCTTGCGGTTTCCAACCCTGACTATACCGGAGAAATTCGAGTGGACTCGCCGGGGTGCGAACACTTTAAACTTTGGTAAAGTTGTGATGGTGTTACTCTCGGAATTCTGAAAACTGCACTCTCGACTACTGTCCGTGGAATATTCCGCGTAATTGGCGTTCATGAATCCTTGATGAATTGACGGCGAAGTTCCATTTTCTCGCGTTCGGTCCGTCGGTCGTAATGCTGGTCGAGGATATCTCCCGAAACGTTCATTCGATCGGAGACGATTTCCTCGGGCGTCCCGTCGCGAAGATGCCTCGTGATCGACCCACGTCGCACGCCGTGTGGAGATCGGCCACTCGGGCAACGACTCGCATGAGCCGTTTCCTGTACAGCTTCGCACTCGGCAGGATCGCGGTCGTGCGGACAAGGTCCGTACTCGCACGGGCGCGTCGTCTGATACACGGCGAGTCGGATCGCCGTTCCGGACAGCCGACCCTGTCGACTCGTGATCAGCGGATTGCGACCGTGATCGTCGGTAACGTCGTAGCGATTGACGTCGATGTAGTCCTGAATCACCGAGCAATAGGACTCACCGACGGCAATCGACCGTTCTGCGCTCTTTCCGTTCTTCAGCGGCGTTTCTGACTCCGGCCGGTGATTGAGATCCAGACATTGCTCGTCGGGATCGAAATCCTCGAGATCGAACGCACGGAGGCTCCCGAGCCGAATTCCCGTGTGCCAGAGGATCGCCATAATCACGTGCTCACGAGACGCGTACTCGAACCGGTGTAGGTGATTGAGAATCTCATTCGCGTGCTCTTCCTCGAGTTTCACGTCACGAGCCTCCTCCTCAGGGTCGACCTCCGGTAACCGAACACGCTCGCGCATTCCCGGCTCGACGGCGTCGATGTCTGCGCAGAACTCGAGGAAGACGCGAACCGTTGCGAGTTGACCCCGAAGCGTGACGGCCGAAATACCCTCTCTCCGTCGCCACGTTCGGAACTGATGTAGGTCTCGGCCGGTGAGATCGTTGAGATTCTCGAGACCGTGTTTCTGACACCACTCCACGAACGAATTGAGCCGATAGCGGTGATTCTCGACGCTCTTCTCGGAGAGTTCCGGTTCACGGTGGTTCAGATAGTGGTTCACCGCTTCCGCAGGTGCGAGTGGTTCGAGATCGCTCATCTGTTACCCCCGACGATCTCGCGAGCACTCGAATCCTCTTCCCGCTCGCGTCGCTCGAAATCGTGATCATCGAGTCCGGTCATGAACGCTCGGTGGCTCATCGTGTGCTCACTCGCGTGCGGATCGGTTCCGCACTCGAGGTGATGCAGTCGCCACGCGATCTCGACGAGCGCCGCGTTCTGAAAGCGCAGCTCGTCGGCGACCGATTCGAGAGCGTCCGCTTGCCGTTCCATCGCGTCGGCCTGGCGCTCGAGTGAGAGGAACTCGTCACTCATCGCGACCACCGTCGTCGACGTAGAGGTCTTCGAGGTCTCCCTGATCAGCGCTGTTCTCCTCGTCGGCGAGTCCTTCGGTGAACGTCTCGACCTCGGAGCGGAACAGTCGGAAGAACTCACGCGTCGAATCCTCCGACCGCACCTGCGAGTGCTGTTTCGTGATCGACGAGACCATCGACTCGAAAATCTGGTCCTCGTCTTCGAGAACTTCGATTCCGTCAGAGAGTCGGCGATACGCGAGCATCTTCTGGAACCCGCGCGTGTTAACGACCGCCTCAATCTCCTCGTCGGAGAGCTCGGTGAGTTCGATCATCGGCGCTCACCTCGAGAGCCGGTCTCAACGTGCGCGCACGAGACGCGGTATCGCTGGCACGCCGCGCACCAGGTCGTTTCGGGTTCGCTGATCCAGTTCATTCGGATCGACCCCCGTCGGTCGCGGCGACCTGCATTCCGCAGGCGTCCGCGAGCCGTTTCGCGCTCTCCTCGAGCATCGTCCGCGCGCTCTCGGTCAGCGTGTAGCCGTTCGTCCGGCCGTCGATTTCGCTTTTCACGACGAGCTCGGCGTCGACTAGTTCGTCGAGATTCGAGTACAGTCGGCCGTGGAGAACCTCGCCCTGTTGGTCCTCGAGTTCGTGTTTGATCGCCTGGCCCGATCTCGTCTCGTCGGCGCGCTCGAGCTGGCGGATCGCGGTCAGCACGTCACGCTGAAATCCGGTGAGGTCGGCCCACGACGTTCCGCCGTCCGCGATGATTCGCTGGTCAATTTCCGGCGATTCCACTGGTCGTTCGGGGCCTTCAAGACCCCGCGAGTTGTCGTCGTACATGGCTTCCGTACCTTGCATACGGGAGCTGCCGCGGACCCGGTGCCTTAACACCGGACCGCATTTTCGCAATGGACCCGACAGACAGTCAGGTCCGCGTATAGATCCCGTTACCCAACACTTCTGGAGTCCTTTGTAATAAGCTTGTTCACGATAGCGTGAACTGCAAGACACGCTATCGTCCACAGATTCTAACTTATCGATGGACGTAAGAATCTGATTGAATAGTGCAAGGTAATGAGAAAACCCGGGAAATGGATGGAGAACCCCACAGATGAAAGGGTTCTCGAAGTTCTCGATACCGGGTTGATGCTCGGCCCAACAGCCATCGCAAAGAACATTGATAGGTCTCGGTCGTGGGTCAGTAGACGGCTTTCTGTTCTCGTCGAGTACGGATTCGTCGTCCAAGTTGAGGAAGGATACTACGAGATCGCAGAGCTCGGTAAAGAGTACCTCGAGGGAGAACTCGACGCGAGCGAGCTCGACGCCGACGAAGAATAGTCCTCTCCATCTCACTACCAGCCCGGTACCAAGTCTTATTTGAGCCTCACCTGTATCCCGCACCAGATGCCGAGCGCGAACCGCAACGACCGATCCGAGGGTGTCGAGTTCATCCACGAGGACGACGGTCGTATCACCGCTGTCGATCTCGAGACGGGAGTCGCCTCGTACGGCGACACCAAACCCGAAGCGCTGGCGATGCTCGCAGAAGCGCTCGAGTTGCACGAGAGTGACGGTGAGCCGGTTACAGACGGGAATCACTGATTTCATGCGTCGACCCCCTCGAGCCCGAGCCGCTGTAGTACCGGTTCGATCCATTCGGGGAGATCGTCGTCGACGCGCCGTTCGTTTTCGTTGAGTACCATCACCAACTTCGCGACGTTGTCGTTCACGCCGAAGATCCAGTGCCGATCCAGCCGGACGTCAATGCGCGCGCGATTGCCGGTTATCTCGAGCCGGACGGTCCGCCCGTCCTCAAGGTCGATCGAAAGTTCGTTGCCGGAACTCGGTTCCGTTCTGTACTCAGCTGCCGATTGCCTACGGAGCATACTCGCTCGAAGACACCTGTCAGATAAAGGTCTACAGCGGAGATGGGCGGAAAACCTCTAAAATCGCTCTACCCTACGATATTGTGACTTACAGTCCGTCTAACCCGTGGGCGGAAAATGGGCGGAAAAAATGAGCCGTTTTTCAAAAGTCGGGGACGGCGTACGATTTCCCTTTTCCTTTCCCATTGGACGTGATCAAATCATATTTACTCTCGAGACTTGATAAGTATCGGCGTCTCGTACTCGTTGACTTCACCTTCGGCGCTCGCTGTTCGTAGGTTCGGTGGAGTTCGCTCACGCCGATCTCGCCAGCAGCCTTGATGATCTCGTAGAGGAGTCGCTTGTGAGTCCCGAGATCGTCGACGTGCTGTTGGTGAATCTCTTCTAAAACTTCATCGAGGACACTGTCGACGACGTCGAAGGTGATCCACGATTCGTCCTCGCCCTTGACTCGTTTCGTCGCGCGACGAAGAATTCCGATCCCGATCCGTGCATCACCAGCTGCAATATCCGCGATGTACTCGACGGTCCGCTCGTCGATCACGCCAGGAGCGAGCCCGGCTTTGATTCGCGCTCGGAGGATGTCGCACAGTTCTTCGTGTCGGTACTTCTCGAGACGGATCATCTCGGAACCCATGAATCGGCTGCGAAGACGCCCGTCGAAGTACGCGAAGAGGTCGTCCTCGTCGATCGTGATTAGCACCAACGTCAAGTTCGGCAGATCGTAGAGCGAGTGGAGCGTACTTTCGTCCTCGAGGACGTCGACCTCGTCGAGGATCGCAACGATCTGGTCGTCGAACTCACGTAGCCGGTCGAGAAACGCACTCGTCGGCGTTCCCTCCTTTTGCAGGTCGGCACCGAGACCGGAATCCCGAACTAATCTGTGGAGGACGTCACTCTTCGAAGAGTCGGACATACAGTTGACGTAGCCCCACCGAAGATCCAGCGCTTCTCGCTCGAGTTTCCGGACGACGTACTTCGCGAGTGTCGTTTTCCCGGCTCCAGAGGGACCAAATATGAACGCGTCCTCACCGATATCTCCATCTGTGATCGGTCGAAGTGCATCGGCCAACTGGTTGATCTTGCCGTCTCGGTGATGGAGATCTGCCGGAAGATATGATGAACGAAGAGCACGGGCATCGGTTATCATATCTATAGTGTGGATACAGTTAGATAATAAAGATATACTATATCTTGATTTTATATAATGTGGCTAAGGACAAGGTCCCAAATTAAGCGCCCTGACTCTGTCCTGTTCTCAAGGGGATAGCGCCAAAAAATCACACCGTCCCACCCCCGCATCTCCACAATTTCCAGTTGAAGCACATGAAACGAGGGCTCTGTGATTATCGTGTTTCGAACGGCTTGAAAGGTTCTCGTGCTCGGTAGCGATACTACTTTCCTCCAACAGCCTCTTTAACAATCTCGATCTCTTCGTCAGTCAGCCCATACAACTCGTACACAATCTCGTCGATCAATTCATCTGTCCGCTCAATCTTCTCCTCAAGTTCCTCGGCGCGTGCCTTGGTCTCGAGGTAGCTCTCGAGGCCGTCCTGCACGTCGTCGACGGCGGGGAGGGTGAGTTTCCGGAGCCGATCGACGAGCGAGTTGGTCTTGGTGGCGGTCTCCCGGAAGTTCGCGAAGCCGCCGGCCTCGTCGACGGCGACAGGGACGAACGCCTCGATCAGGTCGGCCTCGGTTTCGGTGAGGTCAGAGATCCGCAGCGCCGGAAGTGATTCGGTCTCGGTGTAGCCCCACTGGTCGGTCTCGTACTCGTCCTCGTTCTCGGGTTTGTAGCGGCCGGTGAGTTGTATCTCGAGAGACGTAGACGATTTACGAACCACTTTGCAGGTGCTGATCCGGAGGTTCTCGCGGTCCTCGGCGGTATCGGTGAGTGGGGAATCTACCGCACCCTTGGGGGGTTGGGCGAGGCCAATGTCGGCGAGGGTTGGGCCGTTAGAGTAGGAACCGAAGTGATCAAGAAGCGATAAATTGAGCCCCATGTGAGAATCATGGCTTTCCATTTGTTTTTCTGACAGTGATCCCAGGAGTGATCTAATCGCGTCTTCTTTATTTTCCGTAGTAATTTTGTTAGCCTTCCAATTAACGTTGACATCTGATTCGGAAATCATTGAGACTACGTTCTTCACCTGTTGCTGATCAATATATTCGGGTGGTTTGATTGGTAACTCTTTGATGTGTACTGTGCGAAGTTCAAGCCTTCCACCAGATTCGGCATCTCCTAACACAGACACGCGCAATTTCGTAGACTCAAACATGAGTTCAGAGTTGAGTATTGCAAGCAAGTAAAGGTCATTCTGAGGTATAACAAAGCACTTGTTATTAGGATAATACTCTTTGTAGTCAATTGTGAATCGAGGCTCCATCGCAATTTCCGGATAGATGATTTTGGGTTCCTCAAATACATCATAATAATCACATGGCCTAAGCTCCCACCAAAACTCTCCCTGATCGTAACGATCTCGAGCTTTTTCTTCAAATTTTGATAGATGTTCTGAGAGGCTAGTGTATGATTGGTGGAACCATTGCCATGCTTCTTCTTCGGTACTATAACCGCTTTCTTGTGACGTCCACCCAGAAGGAATCACGATCAGATACCGATCTCGCTCACGAATTCGATACTGTCTGATATCGTCGCCGACTACGAGAGGTTTAATTAGGTCTTCACTTGCCGAATCTGCTGCAACTAATTCATCTTTCGTTTTTCTATCTATTACGAAGGCTTCATTCAGTCCGGTCTTCACGCCCCAGTAAATATCATCCTCTATATATTCGTTTAATGTTATAGAGCTCTCGTCAATCTTCGATTGGATTTCAGTGATAGCTGTAGACGCCAAGGACCACCCAGATTCCTGTAATCCATTTTCCGTTACTTGATATGATTTTTCCTCAACAATCTCATTTAGATCATTGAATTCAAGATCTTTTACTTTTGTGACATATACAGGCTGCTTTTCAACCAACTCATTATTCATTACAACGATAGCAGGGAACGTCGATGCATCATCGAAGACAGGTAGTTCTCCAAAGTCAATAATTTCTTTCAGGATTGTATTTTCTGTCAAGTATTTCCGTATGTTCTCACCATAGTTCGCGCGCATAAATTTATTTGAGGTGATGTATCCCACGGATCCCCTATTGTTGGAGACGTTGGTCGCTTTTTCAAAGAAATACACATAGAGGTCTGCCGCACTATGATATGATTTATAGGATCTATTGAAGAATGGTTTTTGTTTGGTGATTTGTTCCTGTCGAACATAGGGTGGATTCCCAATCACTGCATCGAACCCGGCATCTTCTCGCTTCTCCCCGTCCTCATCGAAGAAGACCTCCGGATACTCAAGTTCCCAGTGGAAAAACACCTCATCACTGCTCATCGCTTGCGCGGTCTGGAACCAATCTTCTTCGCGTACCTTGGCCCACTCGTCCTCGTCGTCGATCGCTCGAGCCATCCGTTCGTAGGCGCCCTCGGGGACGTCCAGATCGAACCGCTCTGCCGTATGGACGTTCGTCAACTCGAACAGTCGCTGGTAGAACGGATCGCTGCGAACATCGTCGTAGATTTCCTCCATTGATTTGACGTCTTCGAGCGACTCGTTGTCGATCTCGAGTAACTCCTGCATCCGTTCCATCACGTGCTCAAGTGTATCCTGACGCACGCGAGCCAGTGCCTGCTGGAGGGTTAGCTGACCGCCGTTTTCCTCCGTGTCACTCGAGAGTACTGCCGTCACGTCCGACCCCACGAGCGAGTTGCCCGTCTTGAGATGGTGATCGAGGAAGGCGAGGGGCTGGTCGGCCGCGAGCGTCTCAAGCCACATCGACAGTTTTGCGAGTTCGACCGCCATCCCGTTCAGGTCAACACCGTAGATGCACTCCTTGGCGACGTCCCGGCGCACCCGCTGCTCGTCGAAAGCTGTCGCCTCCTCAATTTCGCGGACCTCCTTCATCACCTGCTGAGCGAGGTACTCCGTAGCCCGGGTCAGGAAGTGCCCGCTGCCCATCGCGGGATCAAGGATCTTCAGATCGGTCACCCGCCGGTAGAACGCACCGAGGTACTCGTGGGTTCCCGGCTCAAAGCCCTGGTCCTCAAGATCAGCCTTGATTTCGTTGACCAGTGGGCCGACAGTTTCCTCGACGATGTAGGTCACGACGTAATCGGGCGTGTAGTACGCGCCAGTGGCCTTGCGCTCGCCCTCGTCATTGACTACATACAGCCCGCCTTCGTCGACTGTCTCTACTGCGTCCGCGACTGATACCTCCGTGGCGGGTTTCCAGACCTGCCCACCGTCTTCGGCGACTGCTGCGTACTCTGTTGGCGCGATCCGAAACTGGTGCTCAAGTAGTCCCTCGTAGACACTGCCCAGATGCCGAGTGTCCAGATCTGCGTAGTCGGCAAGCACATACCGCCCTGCGTCGTTTTCTGTCGTCGAAATCCGGTAGATGACCTCTGCCAGATACCGGTTGCTTACTTCATGGTCTGTTAGGAACGCGTGTTTTTCCCGATTGAACAGCCCGCCGTTGTATGGCGGAATCCCCAGTGACTCCTCGCCCTCGTCGATCAGCCGGAACAGATCCTCAAGCCGACTCCACATCGTCGTCGAGTACTCGCTGTAGGCGTCGAAGCCGTCGTCAACCTCACCAATCTCCTCGTGTATCTCGAGGCGTAACTCATCTAAGCTAAAATTCTCCTCGTATTCGGTCACCGCGTCCCCGCCCTCGGGGTGAATGAGTCCTCGCGACTCCGCATAGAGGACGAACATCAACCGATACAGCAGTACTAGCGACTGTTGTTTGAGCGTCTCGAGCCCCTCGTTGTCGTCCGGCTCGATCTCGAGTTCGTTCGTCTCGGCGAACCCCCGCCCGAGCACCCGTAGCGCAGTGAAGATATTGTCCTGGAGGTCCTCACCGAGTTCCTGCGCGACGGTCTCGCTCTCGGACCAGACTGAATCGAGAAACGTTGTCTCGCCGCGTTCCTGGAACGCCTCTGGGCGAAAAAAGACGTAGAAGTACTTGAATGCCTCCAGATCACCGCGCTTCAGCAGTTCCGGCAGGTCAATCTCGTAGTAGGTCTGAGTCTCATAATCCTTTGTCCCGTACAGTCGCCACTTGCGGCCGTTGGTGAGGACGCCCCACTGGATACTCTCGGGGGTCCGCTCGAGGTAGTGTTTGATCTGGTGGGAAGCGTTCCGGTACGGTCGCTGTTCGCTAAATCGAGTCGTGAAGTCAGCGTCCCACTGCTTTGCCTCCACAAGTCCGATACCGCGCTCAAACAGGTCAGTCGTGTCCTCTGTTCGTAAGTAGACTTCTGCAGCATCCCGGCGAGCTGCAGTATCCTCAAAGAGGAGCGCGTCGACGTAGCCGCTGCCGTCTGGCAACGTCGTTTCGACGTTTGTTCCGAAGTCGAGGATATCCAGCACCTCATCGATCCAATTGTCGATCAGCGAATCTTCCGAATAGCCGTCAACAAGTCCTGATTCAAGGTCGTACAATGATTGGAGTTCGTCCATCGCCTCCTGTGCAACCTTGTCACAATCCCATTCCTCGCGATCCTGAATGCGCTCATCGAGGTAATATCCAGAAAAGAGATTCGAGTTCACGTATGACCGATCCGACAGCGTCGCCTGACTCATGATATTGTGACCTTGAATTGTCACACTAAGAAACCACTGGTCGGACTTAGTATTGAAATACCCCTACCTGATCTCTATTGTTAATTACAATAAGAAATAAGACAGATGGCCCTAATGGGTCAGTACGATGTCCACTTACAGTTACATTCCCGTTATTCGCCATGGGTACAACGAACAAAGGGTAGTCGAAGAATTTGAAGATTATAGCTCGGAAAATGAGCTTGAATATAATGGCAAGATCCTACCGATACTCGAATTGACAGATACGGATGATGTAAATGAACTCGAGTCATATAGAGCATCTTTTGAAAAAATACTGGTTGAATATCCGTTCCACCTTCAAGATTCAGAGAACAAGTATTCAAATGATGTGAAATCCTTGTTTTCGCCTTATAGTGGATTAGACGATTTTTATGACGATGTACTTGAATCAGGTGATGTTCCTGTCGTTTCTGGGTCGGCTCAACGACCAGTTGATTATGGAAATCATCGAAGCCGCTATTTGCGAATAAATAGTGACTATCCTGAAGTTGCTGTTCGACTATTCATAAGATTGGTGGAACTTGACCGACACCAAAAAGAGGACATTAGAGAATTGATCGATACGCTTCGGGAAGACGATTTGATTTTACTAGATTTAGTTGACGTTGCCGGTATGGATACCACAGCTTATGAAAATCTGGAATGGGTTATGAATCAAATCGAGGACCAAGATGCATATATATTGAATGCTTTCAAATATACGGATTCAAACCATAATTATGGTCCGATCGCCTCACAGTCCCTTGGTGCAAATGGATTTGGTGACTATGTTATCAATATGAGGTTCCCACAGGAAATGAATTTCGCGCCATCAGTCTCCTATATCAGATTATACGATTCAGAAACTCATGAGATCATGAATTATGGGGGCGCAAACTATGAAGAAGCGCTTGAATCCGTTCTTGATTCTGGAGATTGGAACCCATCCGATTCTCCATTTGTAGAAAAGGCATTTCGAGATCCGAATTTAGATCCCTCAACTTGGAAGCGTGTCAGAATGGGGCATTATATGTGGTCTGTGGTGGATGATACACTCGACCGTATGGAAACCGAAACCGGTCGTGATTTAGATGAGCGGGGATATAGCGACATCCCGTAAGAACTCCATGACGACAAAACGAGAGTTGATTACAGATATCGAATTTAGATATCTCAAGCATATCTCAGCACACGCCAACCTGTTTCGAAATAATTCAACACGATCTACGCATGAGGATTTCATTAATGGTTTTGTGAATTATCTAACTAAGGAAGAATGTGAGTTCTTTAATGGATCATACAAATGTGGATTAGGGCCAGTTGAGGCTGCTGAAAGGTTCAAATATGAATATAGGCCTGATGAGAATGTACTTCGCGAAGAATTCCTCTCTTATCTAGAGTCTTCTATTGATGTAGAAAATGAAGCCATTTTTTGCGAGTTCCCTATTGCTGGCAACCGGTCTGATGTCAATCGCTTCAACGGAAATTCATACACCTATGAGCTAAAATCTCCTAGAGATTCATTCAGAAGACTCGATGAGCAATTACAATCATATAAACGAGCTTTTGAATATGTATATATTGTCACTCTTGAGAGTGAAATAGATACAGACGAGATACCCCAAGACATTGGTGTTTTGTCCTATGATTTTCCCAAATTCGATTTCGATATTATACAAGAACCATCTTGCCAAGAGAGGTTAGATTCACGCCTCCAATTAGAACAATTGTGGTTATCGGAACTGCGTGAAATTACTGGAGAGTATGGCCCCAAAGAAGCCAATGGGGATGAATGCAAACGGTATCTAATAGATGAGGTTCAGTCGAAATACGATGAGGAAAGTGTCAACGAGATCTTCAAATCCTGTATCAAAGAAAGATATCTCGGAACGTAGGATCTCCAATTGATGAATCTGGTTGAACTCTGTAAATGTCCTCTCCCTTCCACCCCCAGGGGGTTGCACGTCGCGAGAATGGGTTTCCCGAATATGCACACGAGACGCTCAAGTTCGTGTGCATATCTCGCGGCGACCGGGCCGACGAAGGGCGAAAGCTCTCTGATAGTATGACATATACAGCCGGTTTAGGCCGAATAGACCCGTTGAGTGAGACGAAAAAACTAGGATATCGGGGGTCGTGTGTACGAGTATGCGAATCCGAACCGACGGTGACTACGCATACCGGTGTGATGCAATCGAGCGAGCCGCAGATTTCTACGACTGCAACAAAACGAAGGCCATCGTAAGCGCCTGCGACGATATCCCGCTCTTGGTCTCCGCAGCTCGTCGTGTCCTCGAGCGCGACGATCTGACCGACGAGCAGCGCAGAGAGATCGCCGAGACACTCTCGACCCGCGTCGTCTCGTTCGAGGTTGAAACTGAGATCTCCGTCGACCGATAGATCAGAGACTCTCCGTACTCTTCCGAAGAGCTGGGATAGAAACTCAAAGCGGTAGGGGCCTTTTTGCCTCCTCCGAGTCTATTGTCACCATGGTGAGTTTTGAGGAGGAGCAGGCCGAAGCCGAGGCGCTGGAGCGATTGCAAGACCTTGGGTTGTCCCAGTACGAGGCTCAAACACTGATCAACCTCATACGGCTTGGGACGGGAACCGCACAGGACATCACGCGAATCAACGGTGTCCCCCGGACTCGCGTGTACGAATCGGCGGAGCGACTCCACGAGTTGGGACTCATCGACATCCAGCACACGACGCCGCGAAAGTTCACCGTGACCTCCGAGGAGACGCTCATCCGAATGCTCGACATCAAACGCGAGAATACGATTACCGAGCTCGCGGAGTGTCTGGAGGAGATCGGCCCCGCCCAGCCACAACGCGAACAGTTCGGCGTCTGGACGGTCACTGGACGGGAGGCGGTGTCGTCCCGCGTCGAGGAGTTCATCGCCGACGCTGACGAGCAGATCGTCTACATGACTATCGACGACTTGCTCACCGACGAACAACTCGACAGGCTTCAAGCTGCCGCGGAGCGTGGCGTCGAGATTCACTTGGCGGGGATTTCCGAAGACGTCCAGGAACGTATCCAGGAATCGGTGCCGGAAGCCGAACTGTTCGAGACCCTCTGGGAGTGGGAGGAGACGCCCGCTGGAAGCCTGCTGATCACGGACGAAGAGACGGCGCTCGTGAGCGCGCTCGTGGACGATATCTCCACTGCCGAAGAGATCGAGGAGACGGCGATCTGGGGTGCCGGCGAGCGAAACAGTCTCGTCGTCGTCCTGCGGGCGATTTTCACCTGGCGACTCAACGAGAACCAGCCGTCGTAAGGCCACCCAATCGTTCACTCAGAAACTCACACCACACTCTTGTTTCTCGATCCCGTGCGACGCGTATGGTCGCAGAACGAGACGATGCCGATCAATCTGCCGATGCACGCGAGCCAGTATTCCGCCGATCGTACGATTGGTCAGCTACAGCGGCAAGTATGGCCACGCTCACTGCCCTCGGCACACTCGAAGAGGTTGATCCGGTGGAACTCTCCGATGTTCTCGATACCACACTGTACGACCACGTCAATCCCGAAGCGCTAGACACGATTGTCGCTGGCGAAGAACGCGTCAACCTGTCGTTCCTGATCGACGACTATCGGGTGCGGATCGACGGTGAGGAGTTGACAATTACTCGCCAATGAGGTCGCTACCGATCTCCTCGCGATCAGTACGTACGTGCACTAAGCAAGGTCCTCGTCCAACTGCACGTGCGATCTCGATCAGGAATGATTTGCTTAGTACAGGTACAGACAGGTGCAGGCACTCCTGTTTTCTCCGAACGGCGTCAATTATGCGTGTATCCATGAGCAACACACCAAATGCTGACGCAAACCGTGAGACGCGATCGACCCGTGACCATCTTAACACGGACATGATGCAGTGGGTGAGCGCCCTCGTCGCGCTGATCGGGCTGTACGTCGTCGCCTCGCCATTCATCTTCGAGGCGACTGATACAGCGACGTGGAACGATACGCTCGTCGGGACCGGGATTTTCGTGCTCGCGGGGTACAACTTCGTCCGGCTCTCGAGGGATCGGCTGGCCAGCGTCGGCATCGCCTCGCTGACGGTCCTGCTCGGACTGTGGTTGGTCGTTGCCCCCGCCGTCATCGAGATGGGGAGTAACGAACTCGCGACCGGGACCGCGGTCTCTGGTCTCGCCGTTGCCGTCCTCTCGGCGTACAACGCCTACGCCAATAGCAGGGCCGACGCTCCCGAGCAGACTCGTACTCGCGCGTAAATTGACCGCTGTTTTGTTTATCTGTTAATTATACGCAAAGCGGGCACTGTCTTATTTGCAAGGCAGTTTGTTCTGTTTGCAGTCTGTATCAAGCATAGTCCCCATCTGACTTTCTGGACACTTTTTCACGAAGACTGAGTTCGTTGACCAACACTACGATTGATTCTCGTTTTCACCGACCGGCACCGTTCCGCTCTTTTCGACGATCGCGCTCTCGTGTAACTCGACCTCGTGCGTCCGCTTGTGAACGTGACAGAGGTCCGCGCCCGCATCACGCTCGAGCCGGCACCGAGAGCCGTCGTTCGTCTGTGCCCGGCAGCGCCCGCTCTCGAGCTCGAGCCCGGCCGCTCTCGTGACCGCGACGCCCGCCAGCGCGCACACCATTAATAACGCGAGCGCCAGCGCGCCCTTGTATCGCTCGGGTATGACCGTCACACGGACGATCGCGCCCGCCAGAGCGAGCGCGACGTACGGACCCGCGACCGCGAGGTCCTCGAGCTCGCCATTCATCGGTTCTGCAACGACTGAATCCGGTCGGCCGCTCGAGCGTCGCGCCACCCCCGGAAGATCAAATAGACGATCGCGAGCGCCCCGATGATGAGGAGCGGTCCAACGACGTCCAGCGCCCGCATAATCGGCAGCGTCAGAACACCCGGAGAGACCGACTCGGCGACCATGAACGCTGTTGCGCCGGCCGGCAGCGCGTACGCCCATTTCGGGATAGTGATCGACGTCCGCTGGTCGATCGCGAACAGTCCGCCCGTCGCGACCGTGCCGACCAGGAGGACGAAACCGAGCCCCGTCAGCGAGCCCGGCAGAATCCCGTCACCCGGCTCGAGTGGCGGACCAACCGCCATGAAACTCCCCTCGTCTGCCTCCTCGTAAACGATTACCTCACCTCGGACCGATTGATGCGCGCCGTTTTCGTCGATGACGGTCAATTTGACCTCTTTGATACCAGCGCCACCGAATGACTCGTCGACGACCTCGCCCTCGCGTTCGACCGAGCCGATTTGCCAGTTGTACTCGACGATCTCGCCCTCGACCCCGTACGAGCCGCTCGCGTCGAACGTGACCAGCTCACCCGTCGGCGTCGCTTCCGGTTGGATCGACATTACCGGCTCGGGCGGGAATGCCCTGCCGTCCTCTGTCTCGGCGACGTAAATCCCAATCTCCCACGTTGCCGTTCCGCCGTCGTCGTCCTCGACAGTGAGATCGACGTCGTGCGTTCCATTCTCGCTAAACGATTTAGTGACGACCTCGCCAGTCGCGCTCGAGCCGTCGCTAAACGTCCAGTCGTATGAGACGACCTCACCGTCGACGTCCGACGAGCCGCTCGCGTCGAACGTCACGGTCTCGCCGACGATCGGTGCGTACGGGTCCGGTTCGAACATTGCGATCGGTGGTTGGTTAAAGTCGCCCGGGCCCGGCTCGCGGTCGACCCACGTATTGCCGTCGTCGTCGTTTTCAATATCCGATCCGCTGCCGATATAAATCGTATCAAGGTCGCCAATGACGGTCGTCTCGCCACCGACCTCAATCTCAATCGGTTTCGTTGCGTTTCGCTCACCCCACACGTACTTGTCCCCGTTCTGATTCGTGACGGAGATACGGTACGTCTCTAAGTGCTCGAGCTCGACCTCGGCTCTGTTTTCCGGTCCGAATTGATCGACGTCGACCGGATCGCCGGACGGCGTCTCGATTACCACCTGCGAGAGTGCCGGGTCGAACGTGTCCGTGAAGTCACGGAGACGGTACTTTTGGGTGAACGTCACATTCTCGTCGTCGCCGCCGTCGCCGTCGTCAATTGGCGAATTGTGGTGCCCTAACGTTTTGAGTGCCACACGCGACCCCTCACTTTGGTTTCCCCCGTCTGGGACGAACGTTGGCGAGCTGTGACCAATACTGCCGCCAGTTGCAGAGCTCCACAATTCGTCACCCGAGTCAGCCGAGAGCGCGTACACCGAGCTGTCGTAGGACCCGGCGTACACTGTGCCGTCTGCGACCGTCGGCGAGGAGTGAACGTTATCTCCCGTCGAGTGCTCCCACTCGACGTCGCCCGTGTCCGCCGAGAGCGCATACAACGAATTGTCTTGGGACCCGACATACACCGTGCCGTCTGCGACCGTTGGGGAAGACTGTATGGTACTGCCCGTCGAGTGCTCCCACTCGACGTCGCCCGTGTCCGCCGAGAGCGCATACAACGAGCTGTCCCACGATCCGACGAACACCGTGCCGTCTGCAACCGTCGGCGAGGAATACACAGTACCGCCCGTCGAGTGCTCCCACTCGACGTCGCCCGACGACGCATTGAGCGCGTACACCGAATCGTCCCCAGATCCGACGTATACTGTGCCGTCTGCGACCGTTGGGGAAGACTGTACGGCACCGCCCGTCGGGTGCTCCCACTCGACGTCGCCCGTGTCCGCCGAGAGCGCATACAACGAGTCGTCGAGAGACCCGAAATACACCGTGCCGTCTGCGACCGTCGGCGAGGATTCCATACCGCCACCCACAGAGTGCTCCCACTCGACGTCACCCGACGACGCATTGAGCGCGTACACCGAGTTGTCGTAGGACCCGACGTACACTGTGCCGTCTGCGACCGTCGGTGAGGAGTGAACGTTATCTCCCGTCGAGTGCTCCCACTCGACGTCACCCGACGACGCATTGAGCGCGTACACCGAGTTGTTGTAGGACCCAACGTACACCGTGCCGTCTGCGACCGTCGGCGAGGAGCGCACGCTATTGACCGTCGAGTGCTCCCACTTGACGTCGCCCGTGTCCGCCGAGAGCGCATACAACGACCCGTCGTCTGAACCGATGTACACCGTACCGCCAGATTGCGCCTGCGTTGAGAGATTGAGATTAAGCGATCCCACAGTTTGTGCGTCCAGTGAGCTCGACTCGTCAAATTCTGCCTCTCCCATCGTCGCGCCGACCGAGCCGACCGCCATTGCTGGCACCGACAAGAGGAGGACCAACGCGAGAGCGACCGCTCGAGCGTCCGCACTCGCGATCCGCGCGAATAATGCGCGCGTCACGGGGGGGACCCCTGTGATCCTATCTGACACGCGCCCGCGCGTAGAACGCCGATTTTCGTCGCGATCGTCGCCACCGGGTGGAACTCCATTCGTCGATCTAAGCCCAATTTTTTCGAAAAAATCGTCGAACATCTCAACTCACCTTGATTTTGAGATTGTGATTCGTTGCTCTCGGCATGTCCTTCCAACCGAGATAGTCGAACTTCGTTTCAGTATAGCACAGCGCCTTTCCAACCGGGAATTTCGACGTGACGTCGGCGTTCATCGGCACCGAGTCGAAGCCGACCACTTTCGACGGCGAGGTCGGATTTGCCTGCCCCGGCATTTGAATCCGCCAGCGCAGTTTCCGGCGGATAAGGTCGCTGACGTCCTCCTCAGCGTGACCGTACGCGTGAACCGTCACGCCCATCTTTCGGAGGTCGACCCACGAGTCCCGTAACAGCGTGACTTTCTGATACGATCCGAACCGGTCTTTCTGAACTGACTGTGGTGCGATATCGCCGATTTCGTCAGCGATCCACGTCGTCCAGTGGTGCGGTCCGTGATCGACT
Source organism: Halomontanus rarus (assembly GCF_017357405.1). Lineage (GTDB taxonomy): Archaea > Halobacteriota > Halobacteria > Halobacteriales > Natrialbaceae > Halomontanus > Halomontanus rarus. The sequence continues at coordinate 1,222,315 of NZ_CP071597.1, forward strand.
CGAGCGAGCACCCACGCAAACCACCAATGGTCGGCCGGGTCCTCGCGGTCGAACAGCTCACGACCCGTTGGTGGCTCGACGGTCCGGTCGCTCTCCTCGTAGAGCGCCTGACACCCACGCATTCGCGGGTCCGGATAGACCACGTGAAATGCACCGTGTTGGAGAACCCGGTGATTGAGATCGATCGGATCGGTGTACCGGACGACCTCGCGGACGATCCGCTCGAGGTCCTCGACGTCGAGGATTACCGACGGGTCAGCTGGATTCTTTGCCTCGAGCCGGACCTCGACGTCGACGCCCTTCGGGAGACAGAGCCGCGTCCACGGCGCGAGCGGCAGCCACTCCGAGCGCGCACTCGAGCCGCGCCAGACGACAATCGCGTCGTTGACGTCGAGCTCGCGTGCGGCGAGATAGTTCGCCAGCGTCGATTTACCCGAACCCGGCTTCCCACGGGCGAAAAAGTCCGTCCCGCCCTCTGCCTCGAACGCGGGCGGATCGTGGGTCTTTTCGATCAAGTTCGGAACTACTTGCGGGTACTCGAACTTCGAGCGATCCCACGCTGGAATCCCGAAGTGTCGCCGAATGCTGTCTGCGTCGGTGTGCCGGCGCTCGTCGAGATTGCCACTGATCGCGAGCGCCTGGCGCGTCTCTCGTCTCGGCTCCTCGAATCGCTCGAGGAGTTCCCGTTTCGCTTCGTCACTGTCAGTCGTCGCTGATTCTGGAATTTGAATACTCACGCTAAATGCACCTCTTTGGTCGCTTTCTCGGCGTCTGGCAGTTCCTTCGCGCGACCCGTGAGGTCGCGCACGCCCGCATTATACGCGGGTACGAGGTACGTCGCCGCGAATAGCTCACGCGCCCGTTTCTGGTCGTCACTCGAGGACGTGAGCATCGTCACGGTCGACGGCTCGCGATAGCATCGCTCGAGAAAGTCGTCGTCGAGCTCGCCGTGCGTCGCCAGTTCGAGATCGTCACCCCACTCGAGGATTGTCGATCGGTCCTCGAGCCCGTCGACGCACTGGGCGAGCACTCGGCCTTGATACGCATCAAGTTCGTCGAGTGCCGGCCGCATGGCGATGTATCGCTGTTTCAGCGGGTCGTGTCCCGAAGTATCGCCAGCACCCCTCTCGTCGACATACTCGGTCGCGTCTTTCCGAAGACGTCGGAACGCCCGGTGTTCTGAAGGACCCAACAGAACGGCCGCCAGACGCTCCCGAAGTGCGTCAGCCGTCTCCGGATCCAACTCTCGCGAGCGCGCCGCGGGAGTCAGTAACGCCGACAACAGCGCGCGTTCGTCACCGCTCGAAGGAACGCCCCGGAATTGCCGGGCCAGTTCGTGATACCACGACGTCCGGATCTCCCCCAACGTCCGCACCGTCAGTCGTTGCGACCACTCGAGGACCTCGCGACGCGATCCGAATCCGGTCAACAGTTCTTCACGGAGTCCTTGGATATCGAGCGCGAGCTTTTTCAGCGCCGGCCGGTGGGACTCGAGGACGTCATCGTTAGTCATCGGCCGGCACCTCCTGGTCGATGTCGTCGGTGGTCGCGCTCGAGGACGTCGCGGATGTCGACGGCGAGCCCGTCGTGAGTCGACGGTCGACCTCGCCGCCGAACATTTCCTCGATAAGCGTCGCGTCCTGTTTCTCGAGGACGTCGTCTTTCTCCTGTTCGCTCGACGCCTGCAGCTCGATAATGCGCTCGCGAGCGTCGTCGATCGTCCGCGCGTCGTCGAGCTCGTCGGCGAGGAACATCATGGACATGAACGCCGCGCGGAAGTGACCCGGTGCGGGTTCAATCCGCGCCCGCCCGCCCGTCGGCGTCGCGCAGAATGCAGCGAGCGCGATCGCGCCCACGCCGAGCGCCCACGCCCACGAAAGCGCCGACCCGATCGTCGAAATTGCCATGACGCCGACGAGCGCGAGCCCGCCCATTCGGAGCGCGTCGTCGCGGTCGTCGATCGACGGCAATTCGAACGACCAGCCTTCCGGCTCGTAATCGATTACAGCGTCGGCGTCCGGATCGACGACGACCAGTTGGTCCCACTTCGACGACGGCAGTTTGATCGCCATTTCGAGCCCCTGATAGCCCTCGAGACGCGCTCGAGCGCCGAACACACGGGCAAGGAACGGGAATAGGCCGGGTCGGATTACTGACGGTGGTCCGGCGTCGCCGTCAATTACGATTTCCTCCTCGACGTCACCTAGGAACGAATCGATTGCGTCCTCGCCCGACGGTGAGGTCGCATCACGCACGACCGGCCGGAAGAACAACGTTCGCTGTTGGTGCGCTTCGTAGGTCTCGAGGATGATGATACCGAAGATACCGACGACGAACGCCGCTGCCGCCAGTGGTGCGATAACCAGTAACTCGGCGAGCGTCGAGAATTGCGAGACGACCACCACCCCGAGCCCCAGAGAGAGCAGGAAAATCCACTTTCCATACCCAAATCCGGGTCCGCTGCCGGCGCGATCGATCGCACGCTTACAGACGACACCCATCCCGAACCCGCCAAACACGATCGGAATCAGAAACTCGAGACTCGCTCGCGTCAGATAGTCGCCCTCGCTCGCGATGCCGGCGCTCTGTGTGGTCGCCACGGATTCATGGTCGAACGTCCAGCGCGCGCCGTCGATCGCGCCCTCGTCGTCCTCGAGCCACATTGCGACGTGTTGCCGGTCGTCCGAATTTCTGAGGTCGACCTCGAGCATCGGCCAACCGGGACTAAACGAAAGCTGTTGTTCGTCGACGACGACGTCCGTTGCGACCGTCTCGCGAACAGTCTCGTTGCCGCGACGCACGTCACGCTCCTCGACGTCGTAATACGCCACGTACGCCGTCACCGACTCGGTCGTTTCCTCGACGTGAATCGTCCGGAGAAACACCGAATTGCGGTCGACTGTGTCGTCCGATGCGAGATACCGCCAGCTATCGTCGGATGGGTCACCGGGATTTGACCCGATCGCATCGGCCGGCCAGTGGATCAACCACCACATCCGTTCGTCCGCAATACGCACGCTCGCGGGCGAATTGGAATAGCTTCGGCCGTCGCGACGCAACTCCTCGAGCGTGAGGTCGTCCTCGAGCTCGTCGACGCGATCGTCGTCCGTCGCGTTATCCTGCACGCTCGCGCCCGCCCCGTCCGCGATTGCGAGACCAGTCCCGAGCGAGAGAACCAACACGAGCGCCACGAGCGCCGTCAGAACGATATCTCGGTTCATGGCTCTTACGAGTCCTCACCCGCGTTTTTGACCATTAGCGCCGCGCCGAACAGCGCAATCGAGAGTCCGACGAACCACATTCGAGAGACGTCCGCTGGTAAGAGCGAATCGACGAGCGGAATCGACCCATCCATCGCGACCCATCCGATTACCAGCGTTCCGAGGTTTGCCAGCTCGAGCGGATTCGCCGCGGCGACGTCTCCAATCATCCCGAGAATCATCGCGACCGACGCCCCGCCGGTCCAGCCGACCGTAATCAGCGTGACGACGATCGCCGTGACGATGCCCGTCGCCTGCATAATCGGCCCCGTCGTGCGCTCGCGCAGCTCGTCGAGGAACTCCTCGCCCGTGTCCGCATTTTGGGCGGATTCCCACCACAGATAGCCGACCAGCAACAGGAATAGAGCGCCGAACACCGGCAGTCCCTCGCCGGTTGCCCATGCGATCGACCCGTCGAGGTCGTCGAGCGTGAAAGTGTCCCACACGAGATAGCCGACCACCGCCAGAATCCCACCGTAGAACAGCGCAACGGCTCTATCTCGGCGATTCTCCGGGTCGGCTCGGATCAACGATGCGACGACCAACAGCGCGACGACACCGAGAACGGTTGTCAGCGCGCTCATGGTCGCCCCCGCGCGCCCGCTCTCTGTTCCGCTCGCCCTCGAGTGCGCGATCGCGCTCGAGTGCGAGAGCTCTGTACTCGTGTCGTCCTAACGTTTGACATAATCTATCACCGTTTCAGCTGATTTGACCAGTTGATTGAGCACGACCAGTCCGCCGACGACGACCAGCGCCGTCGTCATTCGGTCCTGATCGATAAACGCCAATTCCGCACCGAGCTGACCGCTAAGTAACGAGAGCGCCGGCAGTAACGACCCGGAGAGCGCGAACACTAAATCAGCTGAATTAATGAACACGTCGCCGAGGACCACCAGCGAGCTCCCGAATAGCGCGTTTTCTCTGTCGATCATTCTTTGAACCACTCTCCGACGTACGGGATTTGCGAGACCGACGGCAGCGCGTCGAGCGGGATGTACGTCGAGACGACGCTCTCAACAGCGCTCAACAGCACAACGGCCAACAGAACCGGCACCGTCCACGCGACCAGCGCTGCGATCGGCGCGGCGAACCCGAGCTCGAGGACGACCGAATTTATCTCCCGGCCGACGGCCGTCCATGCACCGACGAGACCGTTCAAAACGCCGTAGATCATCGTGATAATCGGCGTCGCGATCGCCGTCGTTGGAACTACCGCCACTTGCCGCCAGAGCACCTCGACGTATGCGAGGACGATCGACCACATTGCGAGGATTCCCTCGACGATTATCGTCCAGATATAGCCGAACGGGTCTTGTGCGAGCTCGACCAGTGGCTCCGGCAGCTCTGGTCGGAGGTCGCCCCACGTGACGTCAACCATTCGACCACACCCCGCGAATGTAATCGAGTATCTCCTCGAGCAACCGGAAGACGAGGACGACCAGAACCACCACGGCAACGAACGTCAGCGGCCCCATATTCGGCAGTGAGGTCGCCGCTATGTGCCACGCGAGCCCCATCGTCTGTCTCGGTTGCGCGAACAGTGAGACGGCAGCAATCCGGACCGCACTAAAGCCCGCGTCCGCGATATCCGCCGGTACGGACCACGCCGCGGTGAGAAACCCGATGTAGCCGTCCCACATCGCATAGACCAGCGACGACACCATCGTCGTCACTAACGCCGTCGCCCGAATCCGCCCGTTTTTCACGTACGTCTCGGCGTCGACCATCGTTCACCTCCACGGAAGAAGGTCGTCGACGATCGGTATCTCCGGGTCGAAGAACTCCCACGCGGCCCAACCCAGCGCGATCGAGACGACCGCGACCATGAACGTCGCCGGCCCGAAGAATGCCCAATCGCCTTGTGTGATTGAGTAGAGCGAGTATCGAGCGCCCCCCGAGAGGAGGATTGTCGGTTCGGTGAGGAACGCGACGAAAAAGTCACGCGACGCCGCGAACACGTCCAGAAAGTCCGCGATACCGTCGAACGCCGATGATATCACCATAATCGCCCCGCCGAAAATGGCATAAATCGCGCCCGAGATACCGCTCATCATCGCGGCAGCAGGGTTTGTTCCCTCGCCCCGGTCGAGGTAGTCGTCGCTCGAGCTCATCCTCAGTCCCTCCAATTCGCGAGCCAGCGCCTAAGCCCGGCAATACCGAGCGCCGAGACGATTATTCCCGGCAGCGAGAATAGCGTCGACAGGATACCACCACCCTCACTGCCAGTCGGTCCAGCAGGGATCGAAGACGTGTCCTCGAGCTCGTTTTCTTCCGAGTCCCTGACCAGAACTTCGTAATAGACGGCGACGACCTCGCCTGCGTTCACCGACGACGTGAGCGCGAGCTCGTCCTCGAGCTCGGCGTCGCGATAGTCGACCGTCCGCTGGACCCACCCGTCGACGTCCTCGTCGTCGATCGCCTCGAGCGTCACCGGGTCCTCCACGCCAGCTACGAACTCGACGGTTCGATAGCGATCGCCCGTATGTGCGACTGTGTCCTCGAGCGCGAGCGCATTATACTCGAGCGCGTACGCCGTCGGCAGCTCGAAATTCGTCACGAGACGCATCCGACGGTCCGGTGTGTGCCGTGACGCGTCCTCGAATGCGAGGTCGACCGCATCGTCCGAGAGTCCGCCGACGTCGAGTTCGATATCGACGTCGAGGTCTCGAATCGTCGCGTCCGAAAACGCATCGTCGAGCGTCGAGAGCGGTCCGTCGTCGACGTCCGCGAGTGCGACTTTGCCGACCGGCTCGTAAACCGTGGTCGTCTCGAGGACCTCGTCGCTGTCGTCGTCCGTGATGAGTTCCTCTGTCTCGCCGAACGACCACCGCGTTGCACGGTCTAAGTTCAACCCGACGATCGTCACGTCGCACTCGATAGCCCATACCTCAAGTGCGCCCAATTGCTCGATATCACCGCCGCCACCGTCTTCTATGAGCTCACCGATGTTTTTTTGGACAACATAGGTGCCGTCGCCGTCAACCTCGATTACAACAGGCCCTATGCCAACGGGAGACTCACCACTGGTATCCTTGAGCAACAATTCTGCCCCGGCATCGGCAGTAGTATTTTCGATGCGGACGATCGCCTGAAGATACTTTCGTTCGACACCCGAATCGATATCGAAAGCGTCGAAGCCACCAACTGTTGCGGCTCCGTCGTCGGAGATGGTAATCGCGTCGGCACCGCTCGCAGCGGTTGTCGCGTCGACGCTTCCGGTCCCATTTTCGATCACCCATTCGTCGATATCCGTCCAGCTGACATCTTCCTCGACCGTCTCGCCGTCTTCCGTGACCTCGCGAGTCTCGCCGCGAGGGAATTTGCGGAGCTCGCTCGAGTCGAGTCGATCCGGCCGGTACTGGACCGGATTGTGCGGCTCGTCGTCGGCGTCGCGCGGCGCGAGCATCGCACCGTCGTCTCGGAGGTCGGTGGTACTCTCGTCGTCGGCGAGGTACTCGAGCGCCGACGTCATGGCGTCGGTGTGTTCGTCGATCGTCACCGAACCCGGAATGCGGGGCGTCGGTGCGTATTCGCTCTCGTAATTGTAGGTCGCGGCCGCTGCCGTCCCCGTCGCACTGAGTGCGAGGGCGGTTCCCGCGGTCGCGATCATCATCTGTCGGCGAGTAAGCGACGCGCCGTGTTCGTAGTCGATGCTCTCTGCCGTCTTGTCCTCCGAAAAGGAGGCTTCTGGCCCGTTAGGGGCCTCGTTGTCGAAACTCATTGGTTTCCACGACCGGAGCGACCGGTCGTCTCGAGTACTCTCTAGACCAGATAATGTAATATTGTTGAATCTTCTAACAACCGTCTGAGACTCTCATAATACCCTATATTTATCACTCGGAAGGTTACTCAGAGCGTGATATGCCCGTCTACGAAACGTTCGCAACGACGACGACTGTGCAGGGTCGGGATTACGATGATACCGTCTCGGTCACGATTCCGAGAGATATCGCCGAAGAGTTGGAACTCGAGCGAGGTGAACCAGCGTTATGGCAGTGTGATGAAGGAGATGATTTCGCACGGATCAAACGCCCAAATCGGTGAGTGAGAGTAGTTAGCCACTCTTTCTTTTATCCTGTATTCTACTGAAATGGGTGCTTAGTACAGAAGATGCGTTCCGCAGAGAGGCTTCGTTTGTTTCGCGTCGACGACAAGAAACCAACTACTCAGTAGACCTACTTACTGGGCACATGTAATATCGACATCTCGGGAGTTTCCTATTTTGATAGCGTCTTACGGATACGTTCTATTATTGCTTGCTCCTCAGTCTTTTCGACTACTTCTTCCCCGCCGTCCCTCATCTTTTCTCTCGTGTCCTCACCATCGTCTTCTCCTTCTTCGAGCCTTTCACCAGTCTCCTCACCGCCTTCTCGGAGCGTCCCGCCTACTTCATCGCTACCTTCTTCGACCATTTCAGCTGTCTCCTCATTGCCTTCTCGGAGCGTCCCGCCTACTTCACCGCCACCTTCTTCGACCATTTCAGCTGTCTCCTCACCGCCTTCTCGGAACGTCCCGCCTACTTCATCGCCACCTTCTTCGACCATTTCAGCTGTCTCCTTACCACCCTCTTCAACCATCTCACCTGCCTCTTCACCGCTTTCTTCGACCATTTCAGCTGTCTCCTTACCACCCTCTTCAACCATCTCACCTGCCTCTTCACCGCTTTCTTCGACCATCTCGCCGGTCTCCTCACCACTCTCTTTGAGCCTCTCGCCCGCCTCTTCGAGCATCTCTCCTGCCTCTTCACCACTTTCTTCGACCATGTCTCCGATCTGCTTACTTCCCTCTTCGATCTGATCGCTGACTCCCTCGCTGGACTCTCTAATTCGATTGGCGACGTTCTCCGTCGTCCTCTCCGTCTTTTCTGCTACTTTTTGACCACCCTTCTGGACATGATCAGCCGCACCGTGGGTCGTCCCCCACGTACGACTTTTGACCGTGTCAATGACTCCATGACCCTGCTTTGAGGAGCCGTCCTCCTCAGAACCGACCTTTTCGCTTTCTGAACCAAACCAATCTCGGAGGACGTAACCAAGGCCGATGAGAGTGACTGCATCAATTAGACGGGGGCGAGATCTCTCCTTCTCAGTAGTCGTTCTCTCCCCATCGCTGGTCACCATTTCCTCATCGCTTCTCCTTCTCTCTTCGTATCTGGTCGTCTCCTCGTATGGAGTGGCTATGTCTGGTTTACGTGACATCGATTAATATCGCTGCCTCCTACAGACAGTAGACTTCGGCCAGCACCAGCAAGTCGAAAAAACGTCGGCTGAACCGTCATTTTCCAAATAGCGTGTGGCGAATAATAGAAGATACGGGGCACATATGAGATAAATGCGTGTGTTCACTTGGTAGAAGACTGTCCGGTCTAAACAGGGGATCGACGTTCCACTGGTTGGCCAATTAGTGAGCTGTACACACTATGCACTGAGCAGTCACTCTTCCACATTGATTGCCTCTCAGCTCGTGCCACATTCGCAGTCCAAACTAAGCAATCAGGAACACTTTCACTAAGATGTATATCGAACTTCCGAGAGCTATCTCGAGAATCTGCGAGATTTGATGCGACCCTCGTAGCCACATGTGGCGATATCCACTGCCACCCTCTATAATACCTCAATACCGAAGTGAGTGCCGTCCAAGAGTGTTCAATAGCAAATCCGACCTTGTGCGGTAGGCCGGGGGCGCTATGCCCCCGGCCGTTTTACCCTGCCGCCCCAGCGGCACTATAGGCTATGGGGGGCTGGCACCCGACCCTGCCGACAGACCATGACAGATACGCCCCTGAGACGGCAGAATACCCGCTAAAACACCGGTCCAAGGCGAGCGCGTACTCGCGCTCACGCTCGCGATCGTCGTCAACTTGAGGCACACCACGAAAGAGACGGCAGTTAGAGTACGCGAATAAAGACATAGCACTAGCGTTATGAAACTGAAGCGAAAGAATACGCGAAAAACAGCGACGTCAACGAATGCTGTAGCTACTGAAAACGCGAACACGAGGCGACGAGCCGGCTTAGCCCGTCGCCTGAAGCCAATCGTACGGTGACGTCCGGACCTTTACGTCCTGCGGGTCGATATCGCCGCGCTCGATGAACTTCCCGACGTTCGACGGTTGGTAGTTGAGCGTGTCGATCAGCGTCCAGGTGTCGCCCCGATCGTCGCGACCGCCCTCACTATCCTCTTCACTGTCGGCGTCGTTCTCTTGCTGCCGCTGCTGGCGTTCTTCGCGACGCTCTTCCGCCCGTTTACGCTCATCTTCCGGCGTATCATCGGGATGTACCTGGTCGAGCGCCTCGTCGGCACAGTCCTCGAAGAACCTCGAGGAGAACGCGACCCACGTCTGAACGCCCTGTATCTTCTTGAGGATACCCGGCTCGTCGCTTTCGCGATCGCCGTTCGGGTAGCACAATCGAGTAACGTGCTCGCGAACGGTTCGGTAGGCACCGCCGGTTTCGTCCATGAGCGTCTGATACGACACCGTTCCGTGCCGGCGGACGCACTGGATGATATCGTAGACGAGCTGTGTGTTCGGCTTCGTCACCTCGCGGTAGAGGTCCGGCACGAGCGACTCGTAGTGTCGTCTGAGCCACCAGCGCCGGCCTTCCGGGTGCTGCCACTCGTACGGATCGCCGGTCGGTCCGTCGAAGACGTCGTCGCCGACGAGCTCGGTCACACCGACGTCGGCCCACACCAGGTGCGACAGGACGATCTCGCGAAGCGCGCGCATGATATCGTCCCACTCGTTCCAGTGATAGTTGTCGCCGTTCGGATTTCCCATCAGCGCCGCTTCCATCTTCGGTTGATCGAACGGATACTCGACGGCTTGCGGGTTGTCCGGGTAGTACACCTTCAGCAAAATGTTCGCATTCAGGCGTGGGAACCCGAGCTCGTGCCAGTCTCGAGTCGTGATCTTCGCCTCGAGCCACTGTCCGTCCGAGGCGAGACCGCCAGTGTCGACGTCGGCAGCGTGTTCGGCGAGGAGATCGGCACTCTGTCGAACCGTGTGCACGACGTCGTCGGTTTTCGCATCGTCGTACCGGACGTGCGTCTCGGCCTTCCAGAATCCTTTGCTATCCTCATTGATCGAACTCATCTCAAGGTCGTAGTCGAAGACGTGTGCGACCAAGTCGGCAGCGCGATCGGCGAGCACCTCGGGGTGCTCGACCCACGTCGTCTGAACGTGCACGAGTGTCCCGATTCCGTACGGGAGATTTACCGGGTTTCCACTACTATCGACGAGTCCCTCGTACTGTGGTTGGATCTTCAGCGACAGCGCGTTCAGCGGCGTTCGATTCCACTCGATGTTTCCATCGTTATCGAGCGGTTTCACCGTCACGTCGTACTTGTAGAACGGACGGTAGCGATCCCCCTTCCCGCGACCGCCACGCCAGCGGCTCGAGGTGAAGATCACGCCGTGAGGAACGCCGTCGATAACGAACTCTCGAGAGAGAACGATCCGCTCGTTCCCCTCCGGATCGGTGATGATCGCGTCCTCGTGCGCATAATACGCGGCGCGTGCGTGCTGGTAGAGCGAGCCGTCAGGTATCTCGCGAGTCTCACCGGCGTCGAACGGAATTTGCTCGACAGGCCGATGCGCGTCGTTCAGCACGAACTTCCCACCGCCACCGTGACCCGACGGTGTCGGGTAGGTCTTCGTCCTCGTCTCGACGCCTTCGTTTCGCGGGAGGTTGTAGTCACCGCCCGGAACGACGGTCGGCGTTGCTCCCGATCGTGCGTCGGAGCTCACGAGTCGTCACCTCGGAGGTCGTCGAAGAATCTCGTCCAGGGCAACTGGACAAACGGACCGTCGTCACGTTGCGATCGACCGCACGGCCACCACGTGTCGACCATCGCATCGACCGTTTTCGCCGACGTGAGTGCCGCACGGAGGACGCAGATGCTCTCGTCTTCGACGTCGGACGCTTCACGATCCAACACCGAGATAACGTACTCGCCGTCTTCCTCGAGGAGCGTGTCGTGATTCGATTTCTTGATCTTGATTCGACCGGCACGACCGTCGTAGACGTCCCAGCACGACTTTACGTCGACTGGCGTTCCACGTGAAACAACGATAAAACCAAGGTCTGTGACGATGTTGTCACGAACACGGGTATCGAGCCAGTCCGGTGCACTCGCGTCGGGCGCTAAGTGCTCGAGACCCCACCGATCGCAGGCGAACTCCTCTGCGAGACGACCGCGGTCGGCGTTTGCGGACCGACTCACGCGTTCTCACCTCCGTTGCGATTTCGGGGAACGAGGACGTCGTCGATCATCCGCACCAGGACGTCGCAGTGACAGGCCGGCTCGTCGTCCTCGAGGCGACGACACCAGCACCCCAGCACGGTTCCCGTGCCTTGGAGGTCTCCGAGGGCGTTTCGGAACTCGACGTCTTGTTCGCACCGGTGTAAAACCGCGTGCGTGTACATCGCGATCGCCTGCTCGCGACCGAACCGTTCGACCGAGTACGGGTTCCCCAACCAGCCACGGTCGCCGGGTTCGGTGTTGAGCAGGTCCGATTCTCCGGACTTCGCGCGACCAGCGTAGACGTCGCAATCATCCTCCATCCACATCCCGACTCGAGTTCGCTCGTCGCTCGCGTCGTCCAGGTCGTCGAGCTCCTCGAGCGGGACATCCGGTAGATCCTCGTTTAGGACTGGAACCCACCCAGTCGATCCGTCGCCAAATTGCGCGCGAACGCCCGTCCACGTGCTCGAAGCGAATCCAGCAGCCTTCGGACCGGCGACGGTTCGTGGTAACAGTAGGTCGTCGACGTGACACTGCCAGCCGCGCGAGCGCACGTAGACACGGCCGAGATCTTCGAGCCGCTCTCGGAGATCGTCGTCGGCGAGTCGGCGGACCGGGATCTCCATGACGTCTTCAGTGTGGCCGATAGGATTCGAACAGACTGGACAGGCTTTCTCTCCGTGCTGATTCGTCGCAACGTCACGGAGCGATTCGCGGCTCGTGACCCCGAAGTCCTCGAGGCTCACGAGTCCGCACCTCCGGTTTGCTCAGTCGCCGTCTGCGTGTACCGCCCGGTTTCGTCAAATCCGCGTGGGGTGATCGCAGTTCCGTCGACGAACGTAGCAAGCGCAAACGCCCATACCTCATCACAGATGTCTTCTCGCGACGGATCTTCGATCATCCACTCGGTAACTTCATCAGCAAGACGGCTGATGAACGACCGACCAGTTCCGCCCGAGGGTCGATCGTTCACCGCTCCTCACCTCCGTCGGTCGCGATCTCGTGACAGAGGACCTGGACGTTCTTCGGAAGCTCTTCGAACGAACCGCCGAAGCGACCTGGTTGCTCGAGCGGATCGACGATTACGACGTCGAGTCCAGCTGCGCTTCCCTTCGCAATTCGGTTCACCGTGTCGCACTCGGGACAGCGGTGAGCACGATCGTCCTCATCGCCGTAGCCGCGTCGGAACTCAGGGGTGACATGTGAACCACACTTCAGACAGCGCTGGGAGTTCTGCCCGCGGGAAAGACGATTCACGCAGACCACCTCCCTATACTAACCGCTCGACTCCGTGGACCCGCGTAAGAATTACTTATCGAGTCTAATTTTGAGGGAGCGTTTTCTAACGGTAATTCCGACGAATTCCGAGAGTATAGCGTAGCTACTTCGGATGTAGAAACCCCGAGAATGCCAGTTAATTTCGAATGGACTCGCCGGGATTTGAACCCGGGGCCTCTCCCATGCCAAGGGAGTGATCTACCACTGATCTACGAGCCCGCTTCGCACTCTGTGCTTTCCCACGGGAATAGATAAACCCCTCGAATTACTCGAGCCCGCGCCAATACGACACATGCGCCGTCACTGAGTTTAGCCTCTCGCCCCATCTCCCACGAGCTCGAGCACCACCACGTTGGCCCTCCCCGCCGCTTATTCCCTGCACATTTCAATAGATATAAGATACTCTGTTTCGATTATTATGGTGGAAGCGACGACTCCACTGAGAACGGGGGCATGTACGGAAATGCCCCGGGTGTCCTACCACCCGAGGCGTGGCTTCCAAACCGACTGCGGTTTAGCAGCCATGATTCCATACAGACTAGCGAGACATAAACGTCTCGAACGATCAGTGCACAATCCTCGAGAGAACCCACACCACCAGCGACGGCGCTCCCCGGCCTCTCCGAAGACGCTCGAAGCCACCGGAGGCCGACGATGAGCGAGGACTCGGGGCGAGACTCCAGTAATTCGAACGAGTCGGAGTCGAACTCGAACGAGTCGAACGCGAACTCGAGCGACGGCGGGTCGGAGTCGGAGCGGAGTAACTCCGACCCGGAACCGGACTTCGATTTCGAGCTCGGCCTCTCGCCCGAACCATCCGAACCGGATCCAGACCGAGATCCGGACCCCCAACCCACCGCCACCACGCCCACACCCTGCCCGCGGTGTGGCACTCCCATCACGATGGTCTCGACCAGGGGCCCACACGACCACCGCGCATCGCCCTGTGGCTGTCGGCTCTCCGCTCACGAGGCGCGGACCCGCTGAGGTGAGTCGATCGGGTCTCGAGAAACCGCCGACCGCTCGCTCGAGCGGCCACCACCGATTCGAACCACCACTCACTCGAGACGCGCCCCGTCCGACCTCCGGTTTTATACCGTTCTTCCGCCGTCCATCTGGTATGACTGATTCCGACTCACCCGAGTCCCCGTTCGAATCACTCTCTGCCGGAAGTCACGCGACGGACGCCTTCGAGTTACTGGGCAACGAGACGCGGTTGGCCATTCTGGTGGCCCTCTGGGAGAGCGACGATCCGTTCGAGGACGACACTGCCGTCCGGTTTTCGGAACTGCGAAATCGCGTCGGAACCACCGACAGCGGCCAGTTCAACTACCATCTCGATCGACTCGAGGGACACTTCGTCCGCTCGAGTCCGGACGGGTACGAACTCAGCGAGGCCGGGCGCAAATTCGTTCAGTCGGTGATCGCGGGTGCGGGGATCGAGGAGCCGACGCTCGAACCGACCGCGGTCGATATTCCCTGCAAGCTCTGCGGCGGGACCGTCGAGATCATGTACGAGGACGGGTGGGTCTACATCTACTGTACGGAGTGCGACGGGCTGTGGACCGAGCCCGGAGAGTATCCGAACGGTCACCTCGCCCAATTTGCGCTCGATCCCGCGGGGCTCGTCGGCCGATCGCCGAACGAGATCTACGCCGCCGCGTGGGTGCACAGCTACCAACGAATATACAGTATGATCGAGGGCGTCTGTCCCACCTGTTCGGGGTCGATCGAAGGGGCGCTCGAGATCTGCTCGGACCACGATCCCGAGGGCCTGTGTTCGAACTGCGAGCGACGGCTCGGGACCATCGCCCGATTCCGGTGTACCGTCTGTAAGGAGTGGGCGCAGACGCCGCTCGGGACCGTCGCGAAGTATCACCCCTCGGTCGTCGCGTTCTGTTACGACCACGGGCTCCAGTTGCAGTACGGATTCAACGATCTCGAGCACATCGACCGGCGGTTGCGACTCGGCGGCTCGACCGTGGAGCGATTGTCCGAGGATCCGCCGCGCGTGCGGGTTACGACCGAGATCGACGACGAGGAGGTCCGGGTAGAACTCGACGAGACCCTCGACGTCGTCGCCGTCGACCCGTGATCTCGGTCGTACCCGACCTCGAGCGGTCCCTCGATCCTTGCTCGCGCCTGGTGACAGGGAACAACCACGACCGGTTTATATCCACCGGCCGGTTCAGTGCAACCACACCATGTTCCCGCCACCGCTCTCGACCGAGTCGATCGTCGGTGACGACCTGAACCCCTTCACACTGGCGTACCGAGACGTCGTGATCTACGACGAGGCCACCGCGGACGACCCGCTCTACGAGGGTCCGATCGTCGTCCACCCGAACGGATGGATCGAACTCGAGGGCCACCGCCTCCTCTCGCCGAGTGCGATCCACCACATCGACATCTACGACGAGTTGGAGGACGCCGACGAACGCGAGGACGGTGCCGGCGACGATGACCGGCGGTCCGACCGGTTCGGGCGCGGATAGCGCCCGCTCTCGAGCTCGATCCCGTTCCCGTTCCTGTTCTCGTTCTCGATCCAGATCTCTCGAGTCGGTTCGATCCGAATTCGAACGCGCTGTGCGTTCTCGACCGCTCGAGGCCTCCGGTTACCCTTAACCCTCCCCTTCCGACTGATACGGCTCGCCGACGGCCTCGCGGGGCAAGACGTTGTTCAACTCCGACTCGAGGTCGGCCATCGAGTCGAAGGAGTCGCTGCCGGACTTCTCGATTAGCTCACCGAGGTCGACCTCGCCGTTGGCGAGCAGGAGCGTCGTTCCCTCGAGTTCGTCGCGGGCGTCGGTTCGATCGACCGGATACGAGAGGTCCTCGAGGACCGTGTCGACGTGAGTGAGCAGTACTTCCGACATACCCTGTGGTACGGTATCGAACGGCTTGAACCACTGGGACGAATTGCGTGACTCTCCGTTCGTCTCACACGTCGATTCGAGCGGACCGCGAGATGGCGACCCCGATGGCTACCCTCTCCCCCCTTCCCCCTTTCCCGCGCCGGTTGAGTACAGTAGAGTAGGGATGTCGGTATTCGCGTCGGCACTCGTGCTGTCGGGGAGTCGCGGGTGAGAAAAAGCGCAACGCGTTCGCGGACGGCGACGGGGCGCAACGCAAAAGTACCGGATCGACCTATCGGCGAACGATGACGCTCTCCGAGGAGGCCACATCGCGGCTGGCCGACGTCGTGGAACTGCAACCGACGAAGAACTCCGAACTCCAGGACCGGTGGGAAATGGAGAGTGGCAGCGAGGTCCACCAGTATCTCGAGAACGAACTCAAGGAGTACTACTTTCGAGACGACAACAGCCTGATTCGCGCGACCAGCGAGGCGGCCGAGCTCGTCGACGTCGAGCCAGGTGTCGAGACCGATCCCGACTCCGACGGGCCGCCCTCGCGGATTCGCGTCCCGGAGCTCCAGGCACGCATCGTCGAGGTGCTGGCGGGTCCCGACGAGGAATCGGAGAGCGTCGTCTCGGTGCTCCACAAGGTCCGCGACGCGTTCGACGTCGACCCGACCGCCGAGGACGTCCGATCCGGACTCCAGAGCCTCCGACGGAAGGACGTCGTCGAGGTCGAGTATCGGACGGTGCCGACGTTCCGACTGACGGTCCTCCGAGAGGATCTCGAGGTGAGTGTCGCGGACTGACGGGGTGCGGTCGACTCGTTTTCGGTATTCGTGTTTCTTCGTAATCGTATTCGTATCGTTTCTGTTTCCCAAAACTCGGTTTTCTCGATCCGCGACTCCGACTCGCTACTCCCTGTCTGCCAGCCCCGGCCGCCGTCTCCGTCGCCGATCCTCGAGTAACGCCCGGCAGCGTCGCCCGGGGCCGCCCTCGATCGGCCAGCCGTACTGGCGCCAGACGGGTGGTTCGGGTTCGAAGGACGGACACGATCCCGAACACTCCGCGGCGGTCTGACACCGACCTTTGGCGCGGCAGGTCGGGAGGAGTTGTGAGTGTCCGTTCGCGGGATCTCGAGTGTCTGTTTTTGTTCTCGTTCCTGTTCCAGTTCCCTTCCCAGAACCTGTCTCGGCTCGCAACTCGAAGTGTCGACAGTCTGGGCGCATCGTCTCGACGAACGACCGCCACCCGCGCTCGTAGGCGCGTTCGGCGATCTCGAGTCTCGTCGCCGCCTTCTCGGCGGGCTCGACGTACTCGAATTGGGCGGCCGACGCGTCCCGGTCCCCGCCGGCGGGTCGGTCAGTGATGCGCGTCCCCGGCTCGTCGACGGCCAGCGTCCGCGGATACCACGCGACGTCGGCGGAGAGCGTGTCGGGATCGAGCGCGAGGATTCCGGCTTCCACGGGGAGATCCTCGAGCAGCGCGGGTTCGACCCGGTCGCCGGTTGTGCGGGTGGCGACCCAGACTTCGTCGGCCAGCGCCATCGCGACGTCGTACTCGAGTTGCTGGCCGAGGACGCGAGCGGCGCTGGCGTCCAGATCGGGTTTGTTCTCGATGGCGACGATCCGCTCGAGCCAGTCGGGGTAGGCCCATCGTCGGCGGATCTGGATCTTGTTGCCGTCGCGCCGGGTCTCGAGGATGCCCCGATCGTCGGCCTCGTGGATCGCCTCGCGGACGTACCGCCAGGGGTAGCCGGGGTGGGGGAGGGCGTCGCGATAGTACGTCCACTCCTCGGGCGCGTGCTGGATCACGTGTAAAAGATCGCTATCGAGGTGGTCGGGTCCGAACAGCGCCCGCCTGCGGAGGCCCTCGGGATCGCACTCGAGGACGATGGTGTCCCAGCGGCGGCGTTTCGTGCCGAGTTGGCGGGCGACGACGATCGGACGTTCGGTTGCCGTCCTCGCTTGGTTGCCGTCCGCACCCTCACCGGGCGGCCACGACAATTCAACCCACCGACAGCTCCGCAACTCGAAGACGAATTCGGGTTCGGGTTCGGATTCGGATTCGGATTCGGTGTCGCCGCCGGAACTCACTGCCGAGGGTAGGGAAAGCGGAGATAAGTGCCCTGCGGTCTCGGGGATGGCCGGGGACGACACCGGAGGATCGCGGGACTGAACCTCGAGCCTCGGGTCTCGGGTCTCGAGTCTCGTACGACACGGCCGGACGAGGGCGCGAGACGGTGGACGCCCCGCCCGGTGGTCGCGACGGACGACGTGACCACTACTAACCGGAACGCCGGACACTGATCGCACGAGAGCCGTCCGATCGGTGTCCAGTGACGTGTGGTATTCAGTGATGACTAGAGAACGCTGCGAGTCGAATCCGCTCGACGGGGCGTCGGGTACCCGTCTCGGGGTGCCGACTTAGATCTCGTTTTCCTCCTCGAGTTCGTCGAGGTACTCGTGGGCCTGTTCGAGGATCTCTCGGGGGCCATCCTGGGTGACGGTGTTGATCGCCTGCTCGTAATCGCGCCACTGGAGGTCGCGGTGTTCGTTCGAGAGTTCCGCGCTCGCCTCGTAGGATTTCGCGATGAAGAGGTGAACGGTCTTGTGAATGGTCGTCCCGTTCGCCTCGAAGACGTAGTTGTAGTCCTCGCGAAAGCCGTCGAGTAGTCTAAACTGTCCGATACCTGCCTCTTCCTTTACTTCGCGGATAGCCGTCTGCTGTAGTTCTTCGTTACCTTCGACACCGCCCTTGGGGAACTCCCAATCGCCTGGGCGGCTCTTGAGTAGAAGATACTCGCGCCGGCCCCGCGTGTCGCGGAAGAGGATCGCGCCTGCGCTCGTAGCTTCGACTGCCATTACACAAGATACCGGGTGAACCGTTAAGAGAATATCGGACTGTTCGTCTCCGTTGAATGCATCTCAGCAGGTTTTTACGCGCCGACCGTGCACGATTGTATACTACCAGTATGACCTTCGTCACCCGCCTCACCCTCCAGAGCGGCGATAGAGCCGCGCTGGATGGTATCGTCGACGACATCAAAACGTCCGCCGAGCGCAAGGGTGCGGCGCTGAAAGGCCCTCACTCTCATCCGCCGACGAATCTCAGCGTCCCCCAGCACCAGCGGCTGCACGCGGACGACGGCCGAGAGTTCCCCTCGTGGCAGTACACCGTCTTCACCCGCGAACTCGAGATCCACGGCCACGACTCCCTCGCGCGAAATATCGCGTCCCAGAACTTCCCCGACTCGGTCCACATCGAAGCCGAAGTCGAACAGATTCGCGGGATGGGGCAAGGCCAGCGCTAGCGCTGACGGGATGGTCGGTCCCGAAGATATTTTTCCTTTCTGATAGAAGGGTTCGTATGGTCACCGTCGACAGTTCGCTCGCGCTCACGTTGCTCGTCGTCACAGTACTCGCGTACGCCCTCGCGGCGCTCGTCCCTCGAGTCGACGCGATGGAACGGAGCTACCGGAAGTTCGTCTCCCTGACGACGCTCGGACTCTCCTATCTCGTCCTCCTGGTGCTGTTGCTCACGGTCGTCGTCGAGGTCCCGGAGAGCGATCCGATCGGCTCGGTCCTCGCGATGGCCGTCGCCGCGTTCGTCCTGTTCGGACTCTCGTTGCTGTACGACGTCTTCGACGACTGGATCCGAATGTTCGGGGACCCGGAGTACAACACGTGGGTCGAGGCCTCGCTGGTCCTCGCGGTGGTCGTCTTTCTGTTCGCGATCTTTCTGGTCGGCCCGCAGATCAACTGATACGGACGGCCGTCACTGTTTACTGGTGTACCCGCAGACGGGGCGCGGTTGCACCGGAAGTGACGGACAACAGACCGTACGAGTGCGCGGCGCCCGCTCGAGCGGGTCGGGTTCCGGCGCTCGGTATCGCTCTCGGCACTCTCGGGGTAGTTTTCAGCCCGCTGGATGCTTCGTCGAGCTCTCCGTCAGTCCGCCCGTCCCACCGTCGGCACATCTCTCGGTACATCTTTCAGTCCGCCCGACGACCGGGTCGATATGGACGCGGACGAACTCAGCGCCGTGCGACGGGACTTCCATCGCATCCCCGAACCGGCCTGGCGAGAATTCTACACGACAGCGCGCCTCGTCGAAGCCCTCGAGTCCCTCGAGGTCGACCTCGACGAACTCCACGTCGGTCGCGAGGCGATCGACGGCGACCACAGGCTCGCGGTTCCCGACGACGCGGAACTCGAGGCCTGGTACGAACGCGCCCGCACCGCCGGCGCCGACGAAGCGGTCCTCGAGCAACTCGAAGGGGGATACACGGGCGCAGTTGCAGTCCTCCGGCAGGGCGACGCGGACGCGGGGCCGACGGTCGGCCTCCGGGTCGACATCGACGCACTCCCCCGAACGGAGTCCGACGACCCCGACCACGTCCCGGCCGCCGGGGGCTTTCGCTCCGAACACGAGGGCGCGATGCACGCCTGCGGCCACGACGCGCACATGACCATCGGCCTGGGCGTCCTCGAGGCCGTCGCCGAGAGCGACTTCGAGGGGACGCTGAAGGTCTTCTTCCAGCCCGCGGAGGAGGTCATCGGCGGCGGGAAGGCGATGGCCGAGAGCGAGCACCTCGCGGACGTCGACTCCCTGCTGGCGGTCCACATCGGCCTCGACCACCCGACCGGCGAGGTCGTCGCGGGGATCGAGGGTTTCCTCGCGGTCTCACACCTCGAGGCGACCTTCGCGGGCGAACCTTCGCACGCGGGCGGCCGCCCGGAGGAGGGGCGCAACGCGATCCAGGCGATGGCGACGGCGGTCCAGAACCTCTACGCCATCCCGCGCCACTCCGAGGGTGCGACCCGGGTCAACGTCGGCGTCGTCGAGGCCGGCAGCGCCGCGAACATCGTCGCCGAAGAGGCCAAGATCGTCGCCGAAGTCCGCGGCGAGACGACCGAACTCATGGAGTACATGGAGGGGAAGGCACGAAACGTCCTCGAGACCGCCGCCGAGATGCACGACTGCGAGGTCGAGATTACCCTCGGCGCGCAGGCGCCGAGCGCGGTCAGCGACGACGAGCTCGCGGCGGTCGTCGCGGACGTGGCCGGCGGGGTCGAGGGCGTCCACACCGTCCTCGAGCGCGACGACCTCGGGGGCAGCGAGGACGCCACGTTTCTGATGCGCGAGGTCCAGCAGAACGGCGGGCAGGCGTGTTACGTCGGGATCGGTACCGACCACCCCGGCGGCCACCACACCGCGACGTTCGACGTCGACGAGGAGAGTCTCGCCCACGGCGTGGACGTACTCGCAGGGACGATCGAGCGGCTAGGGCTCGAGGAGGAGTGACCGTCTCGAGTGTGCAGTGGAGAGCGCCGAAGCAGGGAGCGATCGTTCGATTTCGGTCCCGAAGACGCGTGTAACGGACACGCGAGCGCTCAGTCGTTTTCGACGATCACCGTTCCGATCATCCCCAGGCCGATGTGTGGATCACACTGATAGTCGTACTCTCCGGGGACCGCGAAGTGATGCTCGTACTCGTTGCCCTCGTCAGCGATGTCCGAATGGCCCGTCCAGTCGGCGTCCTCGGGCTGACTCGTCGGGTTGACGTTGTGAGTGTCCGATTTCCACACCCAGCGAAGCGTCGTTTTCGGCGAAATAGTGACTGCCTCCGGCTCGAAGACGTTTCTCGAGTCGGGACCGACAGTGATTTGCGCTTCGTCCCGATCCGTCCAGTCGATCGGATCGCCTCGAGTATCGGTTTCGTCGGCCTCGTCCGGTTCGTCAGTAGACGGATTCCAGTCGACGTCCCCGACGACGATCGTTCCGACCATTCCGATGGCGATGTGGGGGTCACACTGGTACTCGTAGACGCCGTCGACGTCGAACGTGTGCTCGTACTCGTGACCCCTCCCTTCGAGGTCCACGTGACCGCCCCAACCCGCGTCGTCCGGTTGTTCGCGAGGATTGATGTTGTGGTCCGCTTCGGATTCCCAGACGAATTGGACGGTCGTCCCGGGGTCGATCGCGACCGAGTCGGGCGCGAAGACGTGTTTCGAGTCGGGCCCGACGGCAATTTCGACGGTGTCTTGGCCGGTCGCGTCGACCAGTTCGTCGGCGTCGTCGTCCGGGTCCGTGTTCGTTTCCGTCTCTGTTTTTCCGTCGTCGAGATCCGTAACTGAATCGTTCGATTCGCTCGCGGTTTCGGTCACCGTCGGGTCAGCCGAGTCCGCCGTCGGTTCGTCAGTCTCGGAACTCCTCTCTGCGAGGCAACCAGCGAGTCCAGTCAGTGCAGTGACGCCGAGCAGGCCACCGGCGCGGAGGGCGTGGCGGCGGGTTTGTTTCCCTACCATCAACCCATATATCCAATGGCAATAGGAATAATTGTTTCTATTCTCCAACATTTTCTCGAGGACCCACGAGCGGTCTTTCAGGAACGAACCCACCTCGAGTCGCCGATGGCCACGAGCGCACATCGAGCGCTGCGAAGGTCGCGTGACTCGAGGAGAACATGGTGCGCGAGATCGTATCGCAAGCGAAGTAAACGAGCGTTCGGAAGGTGCGGAGGGTCGTCCGGTCTTTCGATCCAGATTTCACCGTCCGCGAGTGGCCACCGAAACGCGACGGTCATTCGCACGTACAGCGCAAAAGGTGGATCTCTAGTATTTGGGGTCTGCACCCGTCGTCTCGTAGACCGACTCCATCAGGTTGTCGCGCTCGGCCTGCCAGGCCGCGAAGTCGTCGGGACTCGAGGGGTACTTTTCGTAGTGTGAGAGCACCTCGTCGGCTCGCCGTTTGGTCTGGTAGAGGTTCCAGATGGTGCCCCAGTGGCCGCGGCTCTTGAGCAGGGCCTCGAGTTTGAGCTTCAGGCCGATGTCGGTGCTGCCGGAGTACAGCGCTTCGGCGAGTTTGTCGCCGGGCATCGCGGCGAGCAGGCCCATGAGGTCGTCGACGTCGACGGCGGTCGAGAGGATGTTGTAGACGTCCAGCGCGGCGTAACGGGCTCCGTAGTGGTCCATCACGCGCTCGTTGTACTCCCAGAGGGCGGCCTCGCTCACGTCGCCGTCCGCTAAGGCCCCGATCGCCTGTTCGCCGGCGTACTTGCCCGCGTAGGCGGCGCCGGCGATCCCGCCGCCGGTCGTCGGGTTCACGTGGCCGGCGGCGTCGCCGACGGCGACGAATCCGGGGTGGACCGCGGAGTCGTAGGGTCGACGCGTCGGCAGTGCGGCGCCCAGTTTGTCCTCGACGCGAGCGCCTTGAAACTCAGGGCGGTCCCGGAGGTCCCGTTTGAGGTCTTCGACTAACTTCATCGGCTCCTCGGTCATCTGGAAGCCAAGGCCGGCGTTGATCTCCGTCTCGGTGCGGGGGAAGTACCAGAGGTAGCCCGCCGCGCGCTCGGTCGGCTTGAAGACGAGGGCGTCGGACCACTCGACCGGTTCGTCGACGTGGACGATCTCCCGGTAGGCCGAACAGAACTGCGAGTAGCTGACGTTCGTGTCGAACGTCGAACGCCCGAAGTCGACCTTGTCCTGCAGCAGGGAGAGCGACCCCGCGCCGTCGATGACGAGGTCGGCCTCGTACTCGAGCGGCGTGCCCCGCCTCGTCGCCGTCACGCCCGTGACGGTGCCGTTTTGCTGGACGACGTCCTGGACGACGGTGTCGTAGTGGAACTCCGCGCCCGCCTTTCCAGCTCCCTCGATGACCTTCCGGCCGTACTCCCAGCGGTCGATGACCGCGAGCTCTCCGGGGACCGGAATCTCGAGGACGGTGTCTTCCTGCGGGATCTCGAACCGGCCGTGGTCGACGTCGGTGTTCGTGAACGCCGACTGGATCTGGGACTTCGGGATCGACTCCGGAAACGCGTCCGCCCCCTTCAGCGCGTCACCGCAGGCGATGTGTCCCGCCTCTTCCTCGGTCTTTCGCTCGAGGACGACGACGTCGTATCCCTCTCGCGCGATGGTCGCGGCGGCGTAACAACCCGCCGTCCCGGCGCCGACGACGACCACGTCCGGGGACTGCGTGCCGCCGGCTGCTGCGTCGGCGGCCCCTTCGATTGTACTCATGGTCCGTGTGTGTTCGCCGAGGCGAGAAAACGTTTTATGTGCGATTCGGTCGCCGAACGGTCGAAACCGGATCCTGACCGGCTGCCCGCGACAGAAATGCGCTCGAACGACGCCGGCGTCCGTTCAGCGGCCGTGTCGATTCGGTTCGGGAGAAATTCGTCGCTATCAGGACGACACAAGCGTAATAAAGAGTTTTAGTGAGGTCCGCCGTATCGGCCCGTATGACAGAGTACACCGTCGAGTTCGTCGGCACCGGAGAGACGATTACGTGCACGGAAAAACAGACCATTCTCAGCCGCTGTCTCGAGGAGGGAATCGCTCAGGAGTACTCCTGTCGTGTCGGGATGTGTCTGGCGTGTTCGGCGGAGATTCTCGAGGGAGAGGTCACCCAACCCGCCGCCCGCGGGTTGACCGAAGAGGAGGCGGAGAACTACGCGCTGACGTGTATGGCGCGCCCGCAGTCGGATCTCAAACTCGACCGCGGGAAGTACCCGCCGAGCATCGAGGGGGACGTGGAGGCGAATGCGGACGGTGGAGCGGCCACCGCGGACGACTGATCGGTGCGATCGCTGGCTGACTGTCGGGCGGTAGCTATCCGGTCTCTCGGACTGTAGCGTGATTTCTCCGGCTCGGTTCTTCGTTTCTGAATCGTGAACTTTCGTCACGACCCGTCAATCGGTTGAATATAGCGTCTCCAGTCTCCGGAACGGATCGTTCTCGCGTTTGATAGAACCGGCGCTTCCGATCGACTCGGAGTTCAGGGGTGACGGTTCGTTCGGTGTCGTTCGAGAACGTTTCGGAGACCTGCAGGATCAGCGGTTCGAAAACGTGAACTCACCGTCGACGTCGCCGTCAGCCTACCGCCGGGGCCGATTCCCGCCGCCAAGGTCGAAGCGGTGTGCGAACAGTCCAGCAGTCAACAGTGCGAC
The DNA here is from genome assembly GCF_017357405.1 of Halomontanus rarus. GTDB lineage: Archaea > Halobacteriota > Halobacteria > Halobacteriales > Natrialbaceae > Halomontanus > Halomontanus rarus. The sequence goes on from NZ_CP071597.1 coordinate 1,246,902, forward strand.
GAGCGCGGACGCGAAACCGAAGCCGGGTTGTCCGTCGTCGTCCGCTGGGTCTGGGTTATCGTCGTTCGTGTCGTCGGACTCGTCGAGCTCGGTCTCCGAGTCGTCGCGTTCGTCTGAGTCGGGGTCCGAGCCGTCGCCATCGTCGTGGCCGTCCTGATCGTCGTCGGTGCCATCAGGGTCGTCCGAGTCGTCCGAACTGTCGTTGGGAGCAGTGACCGCGTCACCGACCTCGAGGGTCAGTTCCGTCCCGTCGACGGAGATCGTGTAGGTTCCGGGATCGTCGAACGTGTGCGTCACGGTGACCGTCTCCGTCTCGCCGCTGGCGACCGTGACGGACTCCTCGGCGATGGTATCGCCGTCGAGACGCAACTCGACCGTGTGATCGCCGCTTTTCTCACCGGTGTTCTCGAGCATCGCGGTGATGGTTACTGTCTCGCCGGTTTCGATTTCGGTCGGCGAGGCCGTGAGGTCGGTCACGGTGATCTCCGCGTTCCCACCGACGGGTACGCTTCCGCCACCGCTTCCACCGCTGCCGCCGCCACTCCCACCGCTCGAGGCGGACTCGATCGTGAACGTGTGGGTGAAGGTATCGTCGTTGCCGGCTCTGTCGGTGACTGTTGTGGTCGCGGTGTAGGTGCCGGCCGAGAGGTCGGTCGCCGTGTAGGACACATACCCGCTGGTGACCGACAGCGGTGGCCCACTCACCGAGTCGCCGTCGAACGTGAACGTGACGGTGCTGGCGTCTACGCCACTGATGTCGTCGCTGTACTCGAAGCGAACGTCTGTTTGGGTCGTGCCCGCTGCGAGCGTTTCGGTCGGGCTGACTCCGTCCAGCGTTGGCGCGCTGGTGTCGGTGACGACGGCACCGTACGTCGAGAAGTGGTCGACGTCGGTCACCCAGTAGTCGCTGGCGCTGCCGTCGATCGTTACCGTCCGGACCTCCGTCGACAGATCCTCCCACTGCTTGGTCGTCTCGTTGAAGTGGCTGAGACGTACGTCTCCCGTTCCGGCGTCTCGCGGCAGTTTCGATTCGTCCACCGGGACGCCGATCGTCGCGTCCGTGAGGTTGTCCGCAAGCGCCGCTCCGAGCTGGGCGCGCAGGAAGTTCAGGCCGGCCCTGTCGTTTCCAAGCGGTGCCAGCGGAGCCCGGCTATCGGTGAGGACGACGAACGTGTTCTCGACGTCGTCGCTCGTGTTGAACTGAACGAACGTGCCTGACGGTTCCAGCACCACGGTAACCGTCTCGTTCGTCGTCTGGATCGCCTGGAAGGTCGACGTGGCGTTGTCGGTCCCGGAATTGCCCGCGTGATCGACGCCCGTCGCGTCGATTTCGTACTGACCGTCCTCGCCGATCGAGAAGCTGCCCGTCCAGTCCTCGCCGGAGCCGGTCATCGGAACCGACGTCTCGGTACCGTCCGGCAGCGCCACGTTCACGTCGACCGATCCCGACCGGAGCGGTTCGCTCGCCGTGAGGGTAACTTCCGCCGTCGTCTCGTCGAGTCGCGAGAGACTCGTACCGAGCACCGGGTTCGTCCGGTCGACGACCACCGTCTGCGGTGCAGTCGTCTGGTCGCCGTTGTCGGCGACGTCTATCGCTACTGCTTCGACGGTGAACACCCCGTCGTCGGGGACGGCCGACGAATCGAACGTCGCCGTCCAAGTGCCCGACAGCTGATCGAACGTCGCACTCTCCCAGGCGACGAACGCCGCGTTGGTGGCGTTCAGACCCACGAACACCCGATCGATCTCCGAGTGGTCGTCGGTCGCGTTCACTTCGACCGCAACGGTCTCGTTCGCGTAGACGGTGGACCCGCTCTCGTTGCTCCCGACGACGTCGATACTGTCGACGACTGGAGCCGTCGTATCGACGACTCCACCGCCGAGTTCGATCGTTACTGTCGATTCGTCCGTGTCGTTGCTCGCGACGTCGACCGTCGCGGATTTCGCTCCGAGCGTCGTCGGTGCGAATTCGATATCGAACGTCTCGGTTCCGCCGGGTGCGACCGTGAACGGACTCGACTGTACGGTGAAGTCGGTCGCGTTCGGTCCACCGGCGGTGAACTCGGTAACGTCCAGCGTGGCGTCTCCGGTGTTGGTCACCGCGACCGTCGTCGTTCTCGTATCGTCCACGGGGACGCTCTCGTAGAAGTGTGCGGTCGGGGTGACGCTGATATCGGGTTCCGGTTCCGGAACGCCGGTTCCGGAGAGCGTGACGTCGACCGCCGGAGTACTCGGATCGTCAGTGTTGACCGTCAACGTCGTCGTATCCGGGTTCGCCGACGTGGGCGCGAATTCCACGGTCACGTCGTGTGATTCGCCGGGATCTAGCGACAGTTGCGTGTCTCCGGCGACGACGTCGAAGCTCCCGAAGTCCGAGGAGCTAACCGTCACGCCGTCGAACGAGAGCGCCGATCCACCGACGTTCTCGACGGTCACGTTGGCTTCGGTGCTCGAGCCGCTCGTCACGTCACCGAAGTCGACGGCACTCGGCGTTACCTGCACCGCGGGCGGGTCGACATCGACGACGCCGGTCCCGGTGAGTGGAATCTCGAAGGGGTCCTGTGTGGCGTTGTTCTCGAGTTCGATCGCCGCAGTATGAGCCCCTTCGTGACTCGGTGCGAACCAAACGCCTACCCAACTGGAACCGCCGGGTGCGATCGGTGAGTTCGGGCCGCGGTACGAGAATCCGAAGTCGCTCGAATCGGGTCCCGTAATGGAACGGCTGCTCACTTCGAGCGGTGCCGTTCCGTCGTTCTCGATCAGAACGTCGATCGTCCCGTGCGTGTCTCCAACGTCGACCTCGCCGTACTCGACGGTCGAGGGAGTCGCCGATATGCCGGGACTCGAGGCAGTGACGGTCACTTCGACCGGCGGCAGATCCTCGACGGTAACGTTGTACGTGCCGACGCTGGCGAAGCTGTGGGTGAACTCGACGGTCTCGTCCGATCCGTCACCGAGCGATCCGGTTGCGGTGTCCTCGACGGTACCGTCGATCACGAGGTCGGCGGCGTAGTCACAGGCGGCGTCGCCCTGGTTCTGGACGGTCGCGGAGACGGTGACCGGCTCGCCGACCGCGACCGCCTCGTTCGACACGGAGAGGCCGTCGTACTCGAACAGCGTCTTCAGCTCGTCCGTCGGACCGCCCTCCATGGCCATCAGCGAGTAGACGTCGTCGGTGTTCTCGAGGCCGGTCGTGTAGAGCATCCCGTCGACGACCGCCGGAGTGAACGCGTACTCGTAATACGCGTCGTAGCGCCAGACGAGATCGCCGGTGTCGGCGTCGTAGGCCCGGATGGCGCTATCGGTCGTCCCCACGTAGACGACGCCGCCAGCGTGCACCGGTGAGTACTCGGCAGCCGAGCAGATGGTGGTGCTCCACAGCTCGTCCCCGTTGGTCGCGTCGACGGCCCGAACTGCGCTGTCGGCGGTGAAGAACAGCGTATCGTCGGCCAGCGCGGGCGAGGAGCCGGTGGACCCGTCGACGTTCGCCGGGATGCTCCAGATCGTGCTCCCGTCCGTCGCGTCGAGGGCGTAGAGGTGCGCGTCGGTGCTATCCCAGGCGGTGTCGTCGACGTAGACGACGCCGTCCTCAACGACTGGAGAGTGGAGCGTGGAGCCGGTGCCGGCGATTTGTTCGCTCCACTCGATGGCGCCAGTCGTGGCGTTCAGCGCGTACGTGTACCCGTCGTCGCTCGTGACGTAGACGGTGCCGTTCTCGACGGCTGGCGTGACATCCATGCCGTAGCTCGAACTCGCGCGAGTGAAGGTCCACAGGACCTCCCGCGTGGTCGCGTTCAGGGCGTGGACAGTACCGGAGTATTCGCCGTCGGCGTATACGTCCCCAGAGACGTAGGCGACGTCGTCGACGACGGTGATCCCGCCGACGTCTCCCATGCCCTGGTACGTCCAGAGACGCTCGCTCGTCGTGGCGTCGAACTGGTAGACGCGACCGCTTCCATCGGCGGTGTAGAGGTAGCCGCCCGCGTAGGTCGGTGCAACCTCGACGTCGCGCTCGGTCGGGTACTCCCAGCGCAACGAGCCGTCGGTCGCATTGAAGGCGTAGATCGCTTCGTCGCCGCCGTCGTATCCGCCGGCGAAGACGGTATCCTCAGCCAGCATCGGACCGCTAGTCCACTCGGAGGAGTGGTTCACAGCCCAGGACACGGTGTCGTCGCCGACCGCGGTCGGCGCGCCGGTCCCGGTGTAGTTCCCGGTGTTCCCGGCGTCGAAGCTCTCCTTCGGCCAGGAGGCGGCGTCGGGCGCGAGGTCGCGCGGATCGCCGAGGTCGAAGACGGTGCCGTCGTCGGCGTCCCCGACGTGGACCGTCTCGGTGCCGGCGCGATCGTACTTGTGCATATTCATCGCGCCGACGTCGTCGTCTTCGTTGCCGTCCCCGTCGTTGAGGGGAACGAGGAAGAACACGAAGTCGTCACGAACGTCGAGGCGCACCGTCCAGGTGATCGTCGTGCTCTCGCCGGGAGCGAGCGTCCCCTCGCGGGTGGCGTAGTTCCAGAAGTGGCGGTCACCGTGGTTGTCCGGCGCAACGTCGAGATTGACGTCGTAGTTCCGGGCGTACGCGCCGTGATTGGTCGCCGTCACGGTGACGGTGACGTTCTCGCCCTCGCCGATGGTGTGCGTGTCGACCGAGAGATCGGTGTACTCGATGATTCCACCCTCGCGGATAACCCGGAATTCGTTCGGCGTGGTCGTATCCGCGTAGGTGATCATCGTTCCGTTGGCGATCGCCTGGGCGGTGCCCCGCCCTCGCGAGAAGAAGTCGGTCTCGGTGTACTTCTCGCCCGTCTCGGCGTTGTAGACGAAGGTGTAGTCCCCGGCGGCGTCGCCGGCGTAGAGCAGCCCGCCGACGGCGAACGTGGTCCGGAGGTTCGGAACGGATCGGTTCCAGTCGATATCTCCGGTAGTGGGGTCCAGCCGGTAGAGCTGGGACGCGTCGTAGACGAGGTCGATCCGCTGGTGGACGTAGACCCCGTCGTCGGTGACGATCGGACTGTCGAGTGTCCAGCCGCTGGCCTCGTCCTCGCGATAGGTCGGGCTGAACGACCACTGCGTGCTGCCGTCCGCGAGGTCGAACGCGTGGAGCACCTCGATCGGATCGCCGTCCCCCTGCTGGGTCTCCGAGATCGCGTAGACCGTCCCGTTGCGGATCACCGGAGGCTCCTGGACGTCGATCTGCAGCCCGCTGGTCGACCACTCAATTCCGCCTCCCGCGTTCATGACGACCAGCCGGTCGTCGTACGTCGATCCGGTGCTACTGTCGTAGTCCTCGTCCGCGAGCGTCGCGACGACCATTCCGTCGGCTGCCGTCACGTAGTAGAACAGCTCGTTCTCGCGATCTCCCGCCACCGTGTAGTCCCACGCTTTCGCCCCCGAATCGGCGTCGAAAGCGATCAGTGATGCGTTCGAGTCGCCGTACGAATCCTCCGGAATCCCACCGGCGACGTACACCTGCCCGTCGGCGACGACGGGCGCCTGATCGACGGTTCCGAGCGTCTTGTTCAGCGTGAAGTCGCTGCTCCACTCGAGTGCCCCGTCGGAGCGGTTCAGCGCGAACAGCGAGTTGTCGTGGACGGCCGGGCCCTCCCCGTCGAAGTTCATCGGTCGCGTGAACAGGTACACCGTGTCGCCATCGACGGTCGCCGACCCGGCGGCTGCTCGATCGCGGGCCGAGACGTTGAACTCCCACTCGAGGGCGCTGGTCGCCTCGTCGTAGGCGGCCAGCGTGTAGATGACTCTGTGCGGGGAGTACACCGTTTGTTCCTGGACGACGAACACGCTCCCGTTTGCGATCACCGGCCGCGCGTCATCGTCGAAGTACGTGAGGTTCCAGACCTCCTGGGCGTTACGCATCGGCCCAACGGTATCGGGGTTGTCGCCCGTTCGCCCGCTATCGAAGCCGACGGACGGCCAGTCGTCGCTCTGTCCAGGCGTCTCGACCGCGACGGTCACCGGATCGACCGCGGGATCGCTCTCGAGTGGCCGCTTCACGGAGACGGTCCACGATCCAGAGGAGTAGACCGTGCCGACGAAGGTGAGTTCGCGGGACTCGCCGGGAGCCAGCGTCCCGTTCGCCCGATCGATCGCTCGCCAGTCGGCGTGCAGCGGTGGGTCGGCCATCAACGAGAGGTCGTAGGCCCGTGTCTCGTCGTCGACGTTGGTCACGTTCAGCGTCGCCGTGAGTGACTCACCCGGTTCGATTGCGGTCGAGGAGAGCGCGAAGTCCGAGAACTGGAACGGCGGTTCCTCGAGGGCGTAGACGCGTGAGTAATCGGTGTTGGTATCTTCGGTATCGGTGACGTGAACGTAGAGCCGGTCGTCGGCGACGGCAGGGCCCATCGCCCACCCCTCGAGCCGGTACTCCCACAGTTCGGTTCCGGTCGCGCCGTCGAGGGCGACGAGGAAGCCCCGATCGTTGACCGCGTAGACGGTCCCATCAGCGACCGCGGGCGAACGTGCGTGCATGCCGTGGTAGTGGAGGCCGTATTCGATGCTCCCCGCGAAGCGGTGGCGCCACTCCCGTTGACCCCTGGTCTCGTCGAGTGCGTGAACGGTGTTGCCCGCTGCGAGGTACACGTACCCGTCCGCGACCGCTGCACCCCTCGGCTGAGCGTTGACGTCGAATATCCACTCGACGTGCCCGTCGGTGGCATTCAGTTTGTAGAACTTCGGATCGTAGGTTTCGTCTCCAGCACCGACGAACACCGAGTCGTCGACTGCCGTCGGTCGCATCGAGAGTTCCCCTTCCATCTCGAAGCGCCATTCCTCGGTGCCGTCGCTGGCGTTCCGCGCGTACACGGCGTAGTCGCGACCGTTCACCTGGCCGGTCGCGTAGATCGTCCCGTCGGCCGCCGACAGGCTGCCGGTAACGTCCTCGTTGACGTCGGCAGACCACAGCTGTTCGCCCGTCTGGAGATCGTAGGCGTAGAGGTACTCTCCCCGGGTGACGTAGAACGTTCCGTCGAAGGCGACCGACGTGTCGGCTTCGAAGTTCGATACGTTCCACGCCTCGGTGCCGTTCGTCGCGTGATAGCCACGGATCCAGTCGCCATCCGTGTAGCTGGTCGCCGTGGTGACCACCACATCCTGAGCGGCCGTCACCGACCCGAGGCTGGGCTCGCTAACGTTCCAGACTTCCTCACCGGTGTCGTTGTCGATCGCTCGAAGACTGTCTTCCCCCGGAACGTACACGTGGCCAGCTGCGACGACAGCCGGAATATCGTTGTCGTCGTCCGTGAACTCGTATGTCCAGCGGGCATCCGGGTCGGTCGTCGGACCAGAGGCGCTCGGGTTGTGCCCGGAGCGGCCCGGATCTCGGCCAGCGGTTCCCCAATCGCCGGCGTCGAGCGACGGTCCGACAGCAGTGGAACTGATGGTCCCCGAGAGACCGTCGTCCCCGAACGTGGGATAGACGTGAGAGGTTCCGGACGCGTCCACTGGCGTGGCCGCCCCGTTGGCCGTGTGTGCAGGTTCCGTAGATCCGAGGGCGGCTCCGACCGGGACGGCGACGGTGGAAAGAACGAGGAGTACGACGATTGCGAGCGCGAAAATCTCGCTCCGTCCGCCTCTCCCCAATAACTTTATATCTGTATTCATATCAATACGTACGAAAGACAGTATGCCAAAATATAGTTTCTTATTGGACATTCTTCAAAATGTGGACCGTGGTTCAGGAACTGAACTACCTGCCAGAAGCTGAAACGACTGTTAGGTTCCCATCTCTCAGACGAGAGCGTGTTCGACCGGCGGTGCGAAAGACGAAGAGAACCGCACCCCGTAGACCTCGAGCCACGGACTGAACTCGAGGTCGGCGACGGAACCTATTTGCGCTCTCGACCGGGTATCTCTGCCATGAACGGGCGGGGGACACAGGACGACGTACAGACGCTCCTTCTCGAGGTCATTCGACGGCGTGCGGCGTTCGAGGCGCTCGAGTCGGAACCGATGAGCAAGCGGGAACTCGCCGAGACCGTCGGCGTGTCGGGAGCGACCGCCCACCGGATCCTCGCATCGTTTCGGGAGTGGGGGCTGATCGAGCGATCCGACGAGGGCCACGGTGTAACGCCGCTGGGCACGGAGATCGGGCGCGCGGCCGGCGATTATCGGGCGCGCGTCGAAACCGCGCTTCGGCTCGAGCCGCTCTTTTCGGCCGTCGATCTCGACGGCACGTTTGATATCGAGACGTTCGCCGATGCGACGGTGACTGTCGCCGAACACGGTAACCCGTACGGCCCGCTCAACCGGTTCACGACGTTGCTCGAGGAGACCGAGTCGCTTCGCGGGTTCGACACGACCTCGGTCGCGCCGACGTACGTCGAGGACATCCACGCGAAGATCGCCGACGGGATGTCGGTCGAAGTCGTCTACGACTACGGGATCGTCGACCAGCTCGCGACCGAGTACGCCCAACTGGCCGCCGACGCGTTCGACCGCGACAACCTCGTGCTCCGGGTTCACGAGGACGTCCCGTTCGGACTCGCGCTGTTCGACGACCGCGTCGGCATCGGCGGCTACGACGACGAAACCGGCCTGCTGACGGTGTTCGTCGACACCGACGACCCCGGAGCGATCGAGTGGGGCGAGCGACTGTTCGAATCGTACTGGGAGGGATCGTCGGCCGTGTGAACTACCCCACCCTACCGCTCGCCTGACGGCTCGCACTTGAGGGTGGGGCTTCCTGCTTCGAGGACGCGCTTTGCAGGAACTGAATGGGTTCCCGTAGGGAGCGCAGTCTCCACAGGCGTTGATTCGGAGCGTCCCGCTCCTAACTGCCTGATACCGCGAGAAAGAAGGTTCCAAGCCGCGTTCCAGTCCCTGTCGGCCGTGAAGCCACAGGAGGGACAGGAGTGTTCGCGGACCCACAACGGTGTGTCGGTCGAGACACCGCACGCCGCACACTCTTTGGTCGTTCCGGCCGGATCGACAGCGACGAAGTGCGTGCCTTCGCGTTCGCACTTGTACTCGAGCATCCGGAGGAACGTTCCCCACGCCGCTCCGGCACGATTGCGGCTGTTCGATGGGAGTTCCATCAACCCCTTGGCGTCGAGGTCTTCGACAGCCACGAGATCGTACTCTCGAGCGTAGTGGTTCGAGAGCTTGTGAAGGAAGTCCCGGCGCTTGTTCTTCAGGTCGGCGTGGCACTCGGCAACGCGACGGCGTTGCTTCTCGTAGTTGTTCGAGCCGTGCTCTTTGCGCGAGAGTTTTCGTTGCTCTCGCTCGAGTCGGTCGCGTTCGGCCGAAAGATCGGGTGATTCGATCGCGTGGCCGTCGGTGTCGTGTGCGTACTTGAGGATACCTACGTCAATCCCGACGGCGCTTTTCGGCCGGTCGGGCTTTTGTGGTGACTCTCGGTCAACTTCGACACCGAAGGTAGCGAACCACTCGCCCGTCGGTTCCTTCTTGAGCGTGACCTGCTTGAGTGCGGCGTCGTCGGGGATCTCTCGGTGGAGTCGGATCGGAATGTCCGCGAGTTTCGAGAGTGACAACACAGTCTGACCGCCCTTCTTGTCGAGCTTGAAGCCAGACTGATTGTACGTGAAACTGCGGAACTCCCGTGGCGGCTTCCACTTGAGTTGACCGACACCGTAGCCGTTTTGCTTGAGCGCAGAAAGGCTACGGAGGTTATTGAATAGCCGTTCAACGACAGTTTGGAGTACCTTTGAGTACACGTCCGAGAGACCATCCCACCACTGCTTGAGATCGGGAAGCTCCGACCGAAGTGTGGTCATGGACGGTAACTCGCCGTGGTTCTCTCGATACTCGTTGAGTCGGTAGCGAGTGTGGTTGTACAGTTGCCTACAGATATCGCGGTGGCGGTCCAACTCCTCGCGTTGGGCGTCGGACGGCTCGAGACGATACTTGTAGGCGTAGTACATCAGCTCTCGCGTTCCTCAATGAGCTCGTCGAGTTGACCGCGGACGAACGATGAGAGGTTCAGATGGTTCTCCTCTACCCACTCGGCTTGGTCCTCTCGAATGGTGATGTTCTTCCGTCTCACTATATGCGCATTATGCGTATCTGTGCGCACAAATCTTGCGGAACGTGGGCCTGTGGGGCTGCCGTAGTAGAGTGTATGAAAAACGAGCGGCGTTGACGAGACGCTTCGCGTCTCGTTCGCACACCAGAAATCGAAGATTTCTGGGGACGCTATATCCCCTCCCTACTCGCTTCGTTCGCTGAGGAAGGGGGCTTAGCGCCTCAATTCAGCTAAACGGCCGTCCGCTCGGATCGCTCTCGCTAACTCAGTCCACGACTCTATTTCGCACGGACTTCCTCGACGCCACGTGACCCCCTTCGGTCACTCGGCGACCGCACAGTTGTTCGGCCCTGACTCGAGTTCGAACGCCGTCCCCTCGTCGACGTCCTCGAGACCGAGGTTCACGCGGACGATGCGCTCGTCGTTGTTCGGCCGCGGCGGGAGGTCGTCGGTGACGTGGGAGACGAACGCCGCCTCGTCCATCGACAGCGCGGTCAGTCGATCGCGAAGCGTCTCGAGAGTGGCGACGTAACTGCCGTCCTCGCGGGGGTCGGCGTCGCCGTAGTGCCCCGGCGCGATCGTCGTGTCGTCGGGCAGCGCCAGCACGCGATCGCGGAGCGTCTCGTACAATCGTCGAGCCGCGGCGGGCGCCTCGTCGCGTCCGCCCTCGAGATCGGGCCGGCCGACCCCCTCGAGGAAGAGTGTGTCGCCGGTGAACAGGGTCGCAGTGCCGGCGTCGCCGTCGCCGTCGGTGTCACCACTCGCACCACGCTCGAGTCGAAACGAGAGCGACTCGCGCGTGTGCCCCGGCGTCGCTAACACGGAGAGCGTCGCGTCGCCGACCTGCAGTTCGTCGCCGTCGGCGACGGTCGTCGCGTCGAACGCGAGACCGCGGTCGCGAGCACCCGCGGGAACGACCGCCTCCGCGTCGGTTCGCGCCGCGAGGTCGCGAACGCCGCTAACGTGGTCGGCGTGGACGTGCGTGTCGATCGCGTACCGCATCTCGACGCCGCGGTCGTCGAGGTCCTCGACGTATCGGTTCGCGAACGTCCGGAGCGGATCGATCACCGCCGCCTCGCCGCCGCTAACGACGGCGTAGGCGAGACAGCCGCTCGAGGGGCGGTCGTACTGCAGGACCGATACCGTCGTGGACCCGCCGACGTCGAGTTCGCGAACGAGGTACAGTTCGGCCCACGCGTCCATCCCGCCGGCGAGATTTCGCGCCTCGAAACCCGCCTCCCGGAGGAGGGACACGGCGTGGGCGCTGGCCTCTCCGCGCCCGCAGACCGCGAGGATCGGCTCCACGAGGTCGTGGTCGTCGACCAGATCGGCTACGCGACCCGTGGCTTCGGCCTGCACGAACCGCATGTGCGGAATCTGGACGGCCTCGAGGCCGTCCCCCTCGAGGTGCCAGCGCTCGAATTCGTCACGGTCGCGGACGTCGAGGACGGTCAGGGGTCGGGGCCGGGACCGGGACTCGCCGTCGCCGGCCCCCGATCGCAGCCGATCGGCCAGCGTCTCGGGGTCGACCGAGGGCGTTTCGTCGGCCGATCGCTCGGTATCGCCGGTCCGATCGCTCATACCGACCGCTACGTCCGCCCGCCAGTTAACTTCGCGGCCGATCTCGAGACCGTGCGGACGACGCGAACGTTCAACACGACCCGCGGTGTGCGACCGGTATGGACGCGACCAGCTTCTCCGAAACACTCGAGGACGAGATGGACGTCGAACTCGAGCGCCTCGGCTCGTCGAAACTTCTCGTCGCGCTCACCGACGCCGAACTGGACGAGCCGACGGTCCTGCGGACCGCTGCGGACGGCGAGCACGCGGCCGCGCGGACCTTCGAGGCGTGGGCCGACGACGAAACCGACGAGGGCGCTCGCGAAGCGTTCGCCGAACTCGCGGCACGGGAACGGGATCACTACGACCGCGTGACGGATGCACTTGAGGGGGACCACGACGGGACCCCGGAAGACGGCGCCGTACACGCCGAACTCCGCTCGCTCGAGACGACGACGGCCCGACTCGGCGGGCTCGTCGGACGGGCGCTGGTCGGCGAGCGGACCCACCTACAGCTCGTGAGCTTCTTCGTCAACGAAGGGGACGAGACCCGAGCCGAGCTCTTCCGGGAGTTACGCGCCGACACGAACGCGTCTCGCGAACGGGCGCTCGAGTTGCTCGCAGACGTCTGCGAGACCGACGAGGACTGGGGTCGGGCGCGAGAGGCCGCCGAGAGCGTGATCCAGCGCGCCTACGACGAGTACGCGGACTCGCTGGAGGGCCTCGGCGTCGATCCGAAGCCGATCTGTTGAGGGAACGAACGTCGAAACGTAACATTCGGAACTCGGAACTCGAGACCGAGACCGATACGTGGCTGTGCCGGGACTCGAAGGCGAGTCGGAGACGGACAGACGACGAAAATGACCGAAAGAACGCGTGTGAACGTAAAGCGGACTCGAGTGTCGACGCGGTCCTCCCGTCGACGTGCGACCGATCGAAAACGGATGCGGCGTCAGTCGACGAAGTCGATATCGTCGCCGGCGGGCTGGACGGCCTCGGTTTCGTCCTCCGGTCGGCCGTAGATCTGCGGGGACTCGACGCCGGTGACGACGATCATCGTCCGCATGCTGCCCTCGAGGGACTCGTCGATCGAGGTCCCCCAGATGATGCGGGCGTCGGGGTCGATCCGGTCGTAGATCTCCTCGACGACGCCTTCGGCTTCTTCGATGGACATGTCGTTACCGCCGGTGACGTTGACGAGCGCGGAGTTCGCGCCGGAGATGTCGACGTCCAGAAGCGGCGAGCGCAGCGCGGTCTTGACGGAGTCTTCGGCTTTCGCCTCCGAGTCGGCTTCGCCCAGGCCGATCATCGCGACGCCGCCCCGTTCCATGACGGTGCGAACGTCGGCGAAGTCGAGGTTGACGAGGCCGGGTTTCGTGATGAGTTCCGTGATACCCTTGACCGAGCGCATCAGGACTTCGTCGCTCACCTTGAACGCCTGGCGGACGGGAAGCTTGCCGACGGAGTCGAGCAGGCGGTCGTTGGGGACGACGATCACCGTGTCGCTGACGTCGCGCAGGCGCTCTAAGCCGGCCTCGGCGTTGGTCCGCCGCACTTCGCCTTCCGCGGTAAAGGGCGTCGTGACGATCGAGATGGTCAGCGCGCCCGACTCGCGGGCGGCTTTCGCGACGACGGGCGCGGAACCGGTCCCGGTCCCGCCACCCAGCCCCGCGGTGACGAAGACCATGTCCGAGCCGTCGATGGCGTCGTAGATGTCCTGCTGGCTCTCGAGGGCGGCTTCCTCGCCGACCTGCGGGAGCGAACCGGCACCGCGGCCGCCGGTTTTCTGCTCGCCCATGAGGATCTTGGTGTCAGCGTCAATCTCCACGAGGTGCTGGACGTCGGTGTTGGCCGCGACGAGTTTGGCGCCGTGGATTCCCTCCTCGTCCATGCGGTTGACGGTGTTCCCGCCGGCGCCGCCACAGCCGACGACCGTGATGTCGGTCTGGAGATCCTGCAGGACGTCCGCTAATTCGTCGTCCGTCATCGTCCCCGAGGGGTTCGGTTCCTGTCCCTCGCCCTGTTCCTGTTCGTGGTCCGAGTCGGCCGCCTCGGGGAACGCGTCCTCGCCCCCATCTTCGGCCTCGTCGATGGCGTTCTCGACAATAGAGTCCATTCTTGCCCCCTTCTATAATACGGAGCGTAATTATCTTTCCCCCCGATCGTCAGACGTTCGTCTGACAGATTAATACACTCTTTACCGATTTATACAACGAGACGACGACCCGCTGTTTCCAGTGGTAAGAACGACTTACTCGTCGTCGACGTATCGCGGAAGTGAGAACCGAGACCGCCGCTCCGTCCGAACGTCCTCGGGACTGATCGATTCGCCGTCGACGGTGACCGACTCGCCGCCGGCGAGCGCACCGAACTTCGGCCCCTCGGGGACGCCCAGTTCGGTCGCACGGTCCGGATCGAATGCCTCCTCTCTCGCGACGACCCCGTCGGACTCGAGGCGCACCTCGTCGTACTTCTCGCGGAGGATCGCGACGAGTTCCGCGAGGAGGTTCTCGACCGCCTCGAGCGAACTCGATCCGCGCGTGTCCGTCGTGTCGAACGAATCGGAACCCACCGGCACCGCCGCGTGCGCCCCAATCCGACTCCCTCCGTTCGTCGTCTCGAACGCGATCGCGTGGGCCTCGAGTACCGTCCGAACGCGGTCGGGGTCGATCCCTTCGGCGGCGCCGAGCAACTCCGACGGTAACTCGACCAGGGTGAACGACGCCTCGCGTCGGTCGCCGAATCGAACGCTGTCGTCGATCGAACCCAGCTCGGCTTCGACGCGGTCGACGACCTCGAGCGATCGGTCGCCGACTTCGCGCACCCACGTCTCGCTCACGACGCGATAGCCGAGGTCCTCGACGACGGCCTCGAGCGCCGGACGGTCGTCGTCGACGACCGCGAGGTCGGCGTCGCTGGCCGCGAAGGCCCGGTCGATTACCTCGCGATGCGCGTCGGGGTCGCCCATCGCCTCGAGCGCCCAGTCGGCGCCGACGTGGCCGACGGCCCACGGCGTCTCGCGGACGATCCGTTCGAACCGCGGGACGTAGTGGTTTCCGCCGAAGCCGACGAGCTGTGTCTTTCGGTGAGGTTCGGTGTCTCGCAAGGCGAGAATCGATCGCGCGACGGCCTCGGCACCCGCGGGGTCGTCCCACTGCTCGTCGCTACTGCCGAGTTCGGCGAACAGCGAGGGACAGCCGACGTCGGTCGGGCCGTGGTGGGTGCACTCGAGTCCGACGTCGTACGCCGGCGGTGCGTACTCCTCGAACGCCTCGCGCAAGACGGCGAGCGCGTTCGGACACGCTTCGGCGAGCGCCCCGTCCTCGCCGCCGAACTCCGCGGGCCCGAAGTTCCCCGTGAAGTGGCCCGTCAGGAGCGCGCCGGTGTCGCCGGCGTGACGGGAGGCGAAGACCAGCAGATCGGGATCGCAGTCGAAGGCGTCGACGGGTGACTCGAGCTCGAGGTGGAGGTCGTCGAACGAGCGCAGTTCGAAGCCATCGGTCCGGTACCAGGTGCCGCCGCCGTCGGCGTCGGGGCGGGTCGCGTCCTCGAGCGTCTCCCAGTCGGCACGGTCGCGAAGCTCGTTACAGATGTGCGTCGAGGCGCGGTCGGCGCGGCTTTCGACGATCGCGATCACGGTCACGGCCGTCCCTGCGTGCTGCGGGCCTGAATACGCTCCGTTTTCCCCCGCTACGACAGTGCGTTATCTCACCATCGCGGAACCGAGAACGGCGAAATCGAACGACGGCCGAGCACTCACGGCAACAACAGGTAGACGAATCCCGCGTAACAACTGACGAGAATCGCGCCGTCGAACCGAGTCAGTTTCCGTCCGTAGGCCATCATCGCGACCAGCAAGACGGTGAACGCGACCAGCATCGGAAGCTCGAATCGGAGGGTGCTCGCCTCGACAGAAATCGGGACGATCACCGCCACGATCCCCAGCACGGCGAGGATGTTGTAGATGTTCGACCCGACGACGTTCCCGACGCTGAAGGCCGTCTCACCCCGGATCGCCCCGACGACCGACGCCGCCAGCTCCGGCAGCGAGGTTCCGAGTGCGAGGACGGTGAGTCCGATAAACAGGTCCGAGAAGTTCATCGCCTCGAGGATGCCGCGGCCGCCGGTGATGAGCCACCGGGAGCCGACGACGAGGACGACCAGACCCGCGACGACGAGCGCGACGTCTTTGAGGGCGATATCACGTCCGTTTTGACTCCCACTCTCACCCGTCCCTTCCTCCCCGCCGGGCTGATCGTCGACCATCGGCGCGGGATCGGCGTTGGCGTAGTACAGCAAGTAGGCCGTGAATCCGGAGAGCGCGAGCAGGAAAATCGTCCCCTCGAGCCGGCCGATCGTCCCGTTGGCACCGAAGGCGATCAGCAGGAACGCTGCGAAGACCATGAACGGGACGTGCCGTCGCATGGCGACCGTGCTGATCGAGAGCGGGCGGATCAGCGCCGAAATCCCGAGCACGAGCCCGATGTTCGCGATGTTCGATCCGACGATCGCGCCGAGGCCGATGTCCGTCGAGACGTTGAGCGCCCCGATGGTCGAGACGAACAGCTCCGGCGCGGTCGTCGCGAACGCGACGACGGTCACGCCGACGGTCGCCGCGCGCAAGCCGAGGCCGAGCGCGAGCCGGCCCGCGCCGGCGACGAGTAACTCCGCGCCGCCGTACAGACAGCAGACGCCACCCGCGAGCAGGAGTACGTAGAGGGGAAATCCCTCGAGCCCGAGGACCATATACGCCGGGATACAGCCGAACGGTGTATAAGCGGTACGAAACGCGACGCGTGAGACTCGAGTCGGTCACTCGATACTGGTCGCGAGCGACCCGTTCTCGAGTCGAGCGGTCGGAACCCGACGGCCGTCGTCCGCACCGATTATACCCCTCCCCTGCACAGGCACACTCATGCACGTCTTCGGTTTACTCGGTAATCCGGTCGGTCACTCGCTGTCGCCACCGATGCACGAAGCGGCCTACGACGAACTCGAACTCGACGCCCGCTACGTCACCTTCGAACCCGACCGCGACGCGCTCGAGGCGGCGGTCGACGGCGCGCAGGCGCTGGGAATCACGGGGTTGAACGTCACGATTCCGTTCAAACAGGACGCCCTCGCGTGCGACGCCGTCGCGGTCGACGAGATGGCGACGCGGATCGGCGCGGTGAACACGATCGACTTCACGGGTGAGCGGGTCACCGGCCACAACACCGACGCGACCGGTGCGTTGCGCGCGCTCCGTGACCACGACGTGGCGTTCGAGGGAGCGCGCGCGGTCGTCGTCGGCGCGGGCGGTGCGGGACGGGCGATCTCGTTCGGGCTGGCCGACGCGGGTGCGACGGTCGAGATCGCCAACCGCACGGAAGCCACGGCACACGAGCTCGCGGATGAGGTTCCGAACGCGACCGGGCACGGACTCGAGGCCCTCGAGTCGCTGCTCGCCGACGCCGACGTGCTGGTCAACGCGACCAGCGTCGGGATGGAGGAGGACGCGACGCCGGTTCCCGCCGAAGCCCTGCACGGCGACCTCACGGTGATGGACGCCGTCTACCGGCCGCTCGAGACGCGACTGCTCCGGGACGCGGCCGCCGTCGGCGCGACGACGGTCGACGGCGCGTGGATGTTACTGTACCAGGGCGTCGAGGCGCTCGAGTTGTGGACGGGCGAGTCGGCACCCGTCGGTGCGATGAACGAGGCGCTTCGCGCTCGATTATAACGGCACCCACAGCCGCTGATACGGTTCGCTGGACCGATGTACCGGTTCGGTCGCAGGACGGTCGTGCGACCGAACCGGTTCAGCTGTCTCTCGATGGGTGGGCACTTGTCCGCTACCAGCCGTCTTTAAGTGTGGGTACCAACAATCCTCAGGTAATGGCAATCCTCCAGAAACTGAAGTCCCTCCTGGGGTTGGGCGAGTCGGGTTCGGAGCCGCAGGGTGACCACGACGTATCTGTGACCGTCGAACGGCAGGGATCGGGTGCCGACCGTGAACAGAGCGAGAACGGTGGCGGCGACCGTTCGAGCGCACCGAGTACACCGAGTCCGAGTAGTCCGAGCGCGAGCGCGAGCTCGAGCTCGAGTTCGAGTGTAGACGAGTCCGAATCGGCGCGTGAGACCGAGGACGAGGACGCGGATACGGACGAAGGTGAACTCGAGGACGACGGTGACGCGACCGACGTTGCCGAAGCTGAGGACGAAACGGACGAAGACGAAGATGCGGACGAGGGTGAGGTCGAAATCGAGGACGCGGAAGACGGCGACGCTGACGACACCGACGCGGAGAGCGAACTCGAGGACGACACCGATACCGAACTCGAGGACGCCGCGGCCGCCGGGACGACGGCAGCCGCCTCGACCGGCTCGATGGTAGATCCGACGGACGCGAGCGAAACGGCCGCGGAGCCGGCCGAGGCCACCGATCCGTCGGAGGCGGACGCGACACCCGAAGTCGACAAGTCCGGCGGAGAGATTCCGGACGACCCGGTCGATACGATCAAGGGGATCGGCCCGGCCTACGCCGACCGATTGACGGAAGCGGGTATCGAAACCGTCAGCGATCTCGCGACCGCCGACGCCGACGAACTGGGCGAGGAGACCGACATCTCGGCCAAGCGCATTCAGGGCTGGATCGATCGCGCGAAAGCGCGCTGAGGATTCGCCGCTCCCGACTCGTCGCATATATCGTCGGACGACAGCCGCTACGGCCGCATCGCGAACTGTCGGCCGTTGCTGGAAACCACGGCCGACTATCGGTGATCGATCGTCTCCGACTTTCTTTCGAACGTGTGTCATCATTCCTGCGACCGCGGATCCGGGCTGCCGGTACGATCCGCGGGAACCGCAAGAGGATTAGTCCGGCACGCCCTTTTTTCCAGCAATGAACGAGCCCCGGGTCCACACCACGCTCGAGTCGTTCCGAAGCGTCGCCGCCGACGCGCCGGACGGGGCCCGAATTCCCGTCGAAGTCCGCGTCCGCGTTCGGGATCCGTTTCTCGCCTATCGTCGCGCGCGCGGACGGGAGCGCTCTCGATCCGGCTCCGATTTCGCCCCTCGCTCGTCCACCGACTCGGACGCTGACTCCCACGTTGAATCCGACCCCGACTCCGACTCCGGCACCGGCACCGATCCCGCCGGCGTCTTCCTCGAGACCACCGGCGGACAACGAGGCTGGGGATACTTCGGTCTCGAGCCGGTCGAACGGTTGACGGTCGGACCGGACGCGGTTTCGATTGCGGATCCGGCCGCCACCGCAGCCGCCTCCGATCGCCCCCAGCCGTCGTCACCCACCCTCGAGGCGCTCGAGAGACTGCTCGCGGGCGAGACGCTGGTCCGGGGCGACTGCGAGGTCCCCTACCCCTGCGGTGTCGTCGGCTGGCTCTCCTACGACGTCGTCCGTGAACTCGAGGACCTCCCCGAGTCGGCCGTGGACGATCGCGGTCTGCCGCGACTCGAGGTCGGCGTCTTCGATCGATTGGCGTCGTGGGAGGGTCCGACCGAGGGCGGCGACGGGACGGGCGAGGACGGTGCAGTCACGCTGCGCGTCACGGCCTGTCCGCGAGTCGACGGCGACCCCGGGGACGCCTACGAACGCGGCCGACAACGGGCCCTCGAACTCGCACGGACCGCCCTCGAGGGCGAACCGAGAATCGACCCGCCGCCGGCCGCGACCGACGAGGCCCGCTTCGAGAGCGAGTGCGGTCGCGAGGCGTTCGCCGACCGCGTCCGTCGCGTCAAGGAGTACGTCCGCGACGGCGACACGTTCCAGGCGAACATCTCCCAGCGACTCGTGGCGCCCGCCGCCGTCCACCCGGTGGCCGCCTACGACGCGCTCCGACGGGTGAACCCGGCCCCCTACTCGTGTCTGCTCGAGTTCCGTGCGGCCGACCTGATCGGCGCGAGCCCCGAACTCCTCTTGGAGCGCGAGGGCGACTTCCTGCGGACGGAACCGATCGCGGGGACGCGACCGCGCGGGTCGACCCTCGAGGAAGACGAGGCGCTCGAGGCCGACCTCCTAGGAGACGAGAAAGAGCGCGCCGAACACGCGATGCTGGTCGATCTCGAGCGCAACGATCTGGGTAAGGTCGCCGAGTACGGCAGCGTCGCGGTCGAGGAGTACCGCCGGGTCGATCGCTACTCCGAGGTGATGCACCTCGTCTCGAACGTCACGGGGCGGCTCCGGGACGACGAGACGCTGGCCGACGCGATCGCGGCGGTCTTCCCCGGGGGCACGATCACCGGCGCTCCCAAACCGCGGACGATGGAGATCATCGACGAGCTCGAGGCGACCCAACGAGGGCCGTACACCGGCAGCGTCGGGATCTTCGGGTTCGACGGCCGGGCGACGCTGAACATCGTCATCCGGACGCTCGTCCGCCAGCACGCGGAGTACCACCTCCGCGTGGGAGCGGGGATCGTCCACGACTCCGACCCCTATCGGGAGTACGACGAGACCCTCGCCAAGGCGCGGGCGCTGATCGCGGCCGTCGACGAGGCGCTCGGCGAACGGGCGGCGATGACGGTCGAAGCGGCCGCCGACGAGGCGGACCGGACGGGAGCGGACGCCGCCGCGGCGACCGACTTCGAGTCCGACGAACGGGACCCTCGAGCGAGCGATCGTCGGGAATCCTTCGGCGACGGTAACAGTGACAGTGACAGTGACGGCGAGAACGACGGAGATCGCGATGAGTGACGAGGTCGAGGGCGACGACACGGCCGAGACGGTGCCTCTCGAGCGCGACGGCGACGCGCACACCCGAATTCTCGTCGTCGACAACTACGATTCCTTCGCGTACAACCTCGTCCAGTACGTCGGCGAAATCGCCGACGAGGTGATCGTCCGTCGGAACGACGCCCTCGAGATCGAGGACGTTCGCGACCTCGACCCGACCGGCATCGTGGTCTCTCCCGGTCCCGGGACGCCGGCGGACGCGGGCATCTCGGTCCCGCTGTTCGCGGAGACGTCGTATCCGATCCTGGGCGTCTGTCTCGGCCACCAAGCGCTGTGTGCGGCCAGCGGCGCGCCGGTCGTCCACGCGCCCGAGGTCGTCCACGGCAAGCCGTCGGCGGTGACCCACGACGGCCGCGGACTGTTCGAGGGGCTGCCGGAAACGTTCGAGGTCGGCCGGTATCACTCGCTGGCCGTCGAGCGCGAGGATCTTCCCGACGACCTGATCGAGACCGCCAGTACGACCGACGAGCGCGACGTTCTGATGGCGGTTCGCCACCGCGAGAAACCGCACATCGGCGTCCAGTTTCACCCGGAGAGTATCCTGACTCGAGAGCGAGGTGACGGGAGCGAGAGCGGTGACGACGAGTCCGATGGCGGCGAGATCACGCTCGCCGTCGGCAAACGGCTGATCGAGAACTTTTGTGGGCTCGCAGCGTCCCACTCGTGCTCACACTCACGTTCACGTTCACGTTCACACCCACACTCCTGATATGACCCTCCACTACCACGTCGACGGCGAACTCGTTCCGCGGAACGAAGCGACCGTCTCCGTCGACGACCGCGGCTTTCGCTACGGTGACGGCGCCTTCGAGACCCTGCGAGCCTACGGCGGAACCGTCTTCGAGTGGGACGCCCACGCCGACCGCCTCGAGCGAACCTGCGAGACGCTCCACCTCGAGCACGGCCTCTCGCGGCGGGACCTCCGGGCGCGAATCGACGAGACGCTCGAGGCGAACGACCTGCGGGACGCCTACGTCAGGCTCTCGATCACCCGCGGCGTCCAGCCGGGGAAACTGACGCCAGATCCGGAGGTCGATCCGACGGTCGTCGTTTACGTCAAACCGTTACCCCGCGGGGGCCTCGAGGGCGATCCCGTCTGGGACGGGCCGGCAACGGTTCAGACGACGAAGACGCGACGAATTCCGGACGCGGCCGTCCCCGCGTCGGCGAAGACCCACAACTACCTCAACGGCATTCTCGCCCGCGAGGAACTGTACGACGCCGACGAGGCCCTCGTCCGCGATCTCGAGGGGAACGTCGCCGAGGGTGCGACGAGCAACGTCTTCTTCGTCGACGAGGAGGGGCTGCACACGCCGAGTACGGAGGGGCCGGTCCTGCCGGGAATCACGCGTCGCGTGATCCTCGAACTGGCCGCCGAGGCCGACGTACCGACCCACGAAGGGGTCTACGAACCCGAAGCCATCCGGAACGCCGACGAGGCGTTTCTGACGAACTCGACGTGGGAACTGCGACCGGTCGCGTCGGTCGACGGCATCGACGTCGGCCGCGGACCCGTTACCGATCTGCTCGCCCGTCTGTTCGATCGGCGCGTCGAGACGACGTGTTACTGAGAGTCCGTTCCCGCCGTCTCCTCTCACTCACGCTCGATCGTTCGATCACCCCCTCCCCCCCCACCACGACAGTCGAGACGGAGTATCACGCGTACCTGAAATTATTCTCAGCGTGTGAGACGTCGTTTCACGTATATAATCGTATCCGACATACGGTGACGTAGAACGCCGATGACAGATACGACACGGGGGAACGCTCGTCGAAGTCCCGAACGGATTCTCTTCGAGTTTTACAGCAGACTCAACCGAGGGGACGTGGACGGAGCCGAGGAGTTGCTGGCCGATTCCGTCGACTGGGTCCGGCGGACGGAGCGACAGTCGGACCCGATCGTCTCCGACGGCGCCGAATCGATCCTCGAGGGCGTCTTCCTGCAGGGAGACCGTCCGGATCAGAGCCACGTACAGGCCGTCCCGGAGCGTGTCACGGCGGCCGAGGGGGCGATGTTAGTCGAAGGATCGTTCGTGGGCAACGGTGAGTCGCCGTTCGAGGATTCGTTCACGCACGACTACGAGATCCGGGACGGCAAAATCACCCGTCTCGTAACCGAAACTGACACCGCCTCGCGTCGAGAGGAGATCACCGAGACCCGCAGTCGGCCCGCCGAGTGATCGATTCCGACGGCAGACGCTGCGCGGGTTGTCCGTTTCTCCTTCGCTCTCTGTTCCCCTTCTCCCGCGCTATCTATCGAGCTACTCCGCCTCGAGATCGATCCCCGGCGCCGACACGAGTTCCCGCTCGACGTCCGCACACTCGAGGACGAAGTCCGCTCCGAACGCGGTCGACGGCGTCTGGTAGCCGGCGGGTGCCTCGTTCTCGAGGACACGCTCGGCGGCGGTGACGGCGGTGTCGGCGGTCAGCGCGTACGGATTCGGCGTCCGAAGGCGCGCCGTCGCGGTTCGATCGCCGTCGGTCACCTCGCCCCAGACGACGGCCTCGTCGGACTCGCGTTCGTCCTCGTCGGGGCCGTCGATACCGATTTCGACGAGCCGCTCGAGCGCACCCTTCACGGGTCGAGACCCGACGATCGACTCGAGAGCGTTCGTCGCCCGCATCGCGCGGATCGCGATCGGCGGGGCGGCGGCGTAGACGGCGATGTTCTCGATGCTCGTACTGTGGTGGGCCGTGACGACGTCGCCCCAGGGGATCGTCGCGGCGGTCGTCGGCCCGCGGCCGAAGTCGATCTCGCGGGTGTCGTGGGCGGTCGGAACCCGATAGAGCCGGCCGTTCCGCCGAACGACACCCCCCGTCCCGAGGTTCCGGACCACCGTTCGCGCGGTTCCTCGAGAGAGCGACCCGACGCCGGCCAGACCCAGCGCGAGGTCGGTCGCCGACGGGAGCTGTGCGGACAGAAACGCCGCCAGACAGTCCGACGGGACGACGTCGAAGCCGACGCCGGGGAGCACGGTCACCCCCGCATCCCGGGCGCGTCGGTCGTCCGTCAAAAGGCGTTCGAAGACCCGAAACTCGCCGGTGATGTCGAGATAGTCCGTCCCCGTCTCGAGACAGGCCTCGACCAGCGGCTCACAGGTCTCCTCGAACGGGCCGGCACAGTTGAGAACCGCGTCGAACGCCTCGACTCGCCGCTCGATCGCACTCGTCGGTTCCTCGAGGTCGAACGTTCGACTTTCGACGCCGAGTTCGTGGCCGTGCTCGAGAACGCGCCGGTGGTCGCGGCCGGCGACGACGGGCGAGCCTCCCCGCGAAACGGCTTCACGGGCGATCAGTCGGCCGGTATAACCGTAGGAGCCGTAGATGAGGAGGGAGTCCATCCTTCGGGCGTTCGACCGGGAAGTGGTTAAAGCCACTCCCGTCGCACTTCTCGACGGGTCGCTGCCGACGTTGCCGCGGTACCCGGTGAACCGTGTCCGGTGTGAACTCGAAGGCGAACACGAACCGGACGCCGAGACACCGAGATGGGAATGTTCAAGATTCTCGACCCGAATCGCCCGACAATGGACGACTCACGGCGGATCGCGTCGCTCGAGGACGTTCCCGACGAGACGACGTTGCTCTTTCGCGTTCGAAAGAGAGGCCGACTGGCGTCGAAACGGGAGGCGAAACTCGAGACGGAGTCGGAGACGAAGACGGAAGCGGAAATCGGCGAGGAATCCGGTGACGAAGGGACGAAGGAGGCGATTCTCGTTCGGCTCGACGGCGACGTCGCCGGCTGGTTGAACTACTGCCAGCACCTCACCCACATTCAGCTGGACAAGGGAACGGGAGCGACCATGCGAGACGGCGAACTCATCTGCGAGAACCACGGCGCGTACTTCGAGTCCGACAGCGGACTGTGTACCTTCGGCCCGTGCGAAGGCGCGTATCTGAACTCGATCGACGTCACGGTCGACGGCGGCAGCGTGTTTCTGACCGACGAGGAGTACGAGTACGTCGGTCGCGGCGGGATCGAAACCGACGGTCTCGACCGGACGTCGACGTCGAACATCGAGTTCTGATCGGGGATCCAATCTCAGACGGCCTGGTGTCAGTCATTCCGGTCCAATCTCAGATGGGGCGCGGTTACGCCGGTAAACAGCGACCGCAGTCCGTATCAGTCGGCCGTTCCGTCGGGGTCGGAGTCCCGGTCCCGGTTTCGATTCCGATCTTGATCCTGATCCCGATCCTGACTCTGTCCCCCTCTCTCCTCGAGTCCATCGAGCGCCAGCGAGAGCGTTCCGGGAGAGACGAGGTCGCGCTCCTGTTCGTACTCGAGGAGACCCGTATCGACCATCCGCGGCATGTGATCGTGGTAGAGTGAGATGTAGACTTCGGTGACGGTCTCCGGGGAGATTTCGGGGATCGGTTTGTGACTCTCCCGAATTGCGACCTCTTCCGCGAGGTCCGGGAGCGTGAGCTCGTCGTCGTATTCGCGGACGACCCTGAGCGTCACGCGACGGCGACGAACCGAGAGGAGCTGGAGGGCATCCGAGAGCAAGTCTGGCGATGCGTCCTCCCGGTCCATCCAGTCGAGGACCTTCGACACGATCTCGGCGTACTCTCCGTCGGAATAGGGCGTGGTAGTTGTCATTCGTTCCTCCGATAGCCCGTCGAACACGCAGCCACGCACCGTCTCGAACGCCAACGGTCACCGCGGAAACGGGCTGGCCACTCGTTTCGGGGCTCGTACGGAATACTACCCATCGCCGTAAATATGAGTGTCGACATCGCCTCGGCGTGAGCGGTCGCTCTCTTGCAGTTACCGGGGCCGTCTCATTCGATCGTGATCGTCGGCTCGCTCACGGACTCACTCTTGCACTCCGGACACCGTGACGGGCGGTTGAGCAGGTCGTCGAAATCGTCGAATCCACACTCCTGACACGTCGGCGGGGCGACCAGTACCGTTTCGTCCGTCTCGTCTCCGTCGACGGATCGGGCGACGTGTTCGACGTGGGTCAGTGCCGTCCCCGGGGTGAGATCGAACTGACTGGCGAGCGAACTGGGCGTCGCCGGTTCCGTTCGAAGCGCCTCCCGTATCCGTCGACGCGTCGTCTCTTCGGCCTCGCGCATACTGGTATCGAAGGGGTTGCGAAACTATACGTTTTCTCCATGTGACGGACACCCACGTACGATTCGATTCGTCGACTTCGATCCCCGTTCGAAACGAGCTCTCTATACTTACCAAGGCGTATTAAATATAAATATAGATATAGAGAAACTGAAAGGGCAAGTGACTTACATCAGGGGGGCAAAGCGGTATCCCATGAAAGCCGTCGTGCTTGCTGGCGGGTACGCGACACGGATGTGGCCGATCACCAAACATCGGCCAAAGATGTTTCTCCCCATCGGAGAGTCGAGCGTTATCGATCACATCTTCGCCGAACTCGAGGCGGACGATCGGATCGACGAGGTGTTCGTCAGTACGAACGAGCGCTTCGCCCCGGACTTCGATGCCCATCTCGCGGAAAGCGACTTCGAGAAGCCGCGCCTCTCGATCGAAGAGACAACCGAAGAAGAGGACAAGTTCGGTGTCGTGGGCGCACTCGCCCAGCTCGTCGACCGGGAAAACGTCGACGACGATCTGCTCGTGATCGCTGGGGACAACCTGATCAGTTTCGACATTTCGGACTTCGTCGATTACTTCGATCAGAAAGCGGCACCGACGCTGGCCGCCTACGACGTCGGCTCGCGAGAAAAGGCAAAATCCTACGGTCTCGTCACCCTCGAGGGCGATCAGGTCGTCGACTTTCAGGAAAAACCGGACGATCCCAAGAGCACGCTCGTCTCGATCGCCTGCTACGCTTTCCCACGAGACTCTCTCGGCTTGCTCTCGACGTATCTCGAAGACGGGAACAACCCCGACGAACCCGGCTGGTTCGTCCAGTGGCTGCAAAACCGCCAACCGACCTACGCCTACACCTTCGAGGGAGCGTGGTTCGACATCGGCACCCCCGAGAGCTACCTCGACGCCGTCGCCTGGCACCTCGACGGAGAGTCGCTGGTCGCCGAGAGCGCAACTCTCGAGAACGCGACCATCGGCGAGAACGTCCACATCATGGACGGCGCGACGCTCGAAGACAGTCACGTCGACTACTCGATCGTCTTCCCGGACGCGACGGTGAAAAACGGCGACATCCGTCGCTCGATCATCGACGAGAACACGCTGATCGAGGACCTCGATCTGGCAGGCGCGCTCATCGGTGCACACACGACGATCTCGAACGGCGGGTAGCGACCTCGACTCCGTTTTCGGTCTCGACTGAACGTTCCGGTCACGACTACACTCACGCCAGTCGATACATCTATCTGTTCTGAACATGATAGACGGTACCGTGACACATGTGTCGCGTCCAAACCGTCCTCGACCGATACGCCGACGGGACGCCCTACGAGCAGTTGGCGGCCGCGTTCCTCGACCTCGAGCGCTGGACCGGTGACGATCCCGTCCTCCTGCTCGCCGAGGCGGCGGCGTCGACGACCGGACAGGGCTATTTCACCGGCGTCAAACCGACCGTCGAACGGTTTCGCGAGACGTTCGTCGACGCGGGACGCGCGAAGACGTTCGACGAACTCGCCGCCCTCCGACTCGAGGACGACGCCCTCGTCGAGGTCTTCGGTGCCGAGCGAAAGCGACACGTCCTGCTCGAGGCGGCTCGCGTCTTCGCCGAGCGGCCAGCCGCTGACGATCTCGAGGCGTTACAGTCGTGGGCCGGATCGGCGGATTACTATCGGTACGACGAGGACCCTATCGGACGAATCGGAGGTGTCGGCCCGGCGACCTTTCAGTACCTGCGGATGCTCGCCGGCGTCGATACGGCCAAGCCCGATCCGGCGGTGACGAGCTTCGTCGAGACGGTCGGCGACGAGATCGAGTCGCCGTCTCTGGACGCGTCGGATCCGCGTCGAGCCGTCGCATCCTGTGAGTGGCTGGCGATCGCCTCCTCCTATCGAACCATCGAGATCGATCAACTCGCGTGGTGGCTCCGCGCCGGCGCCGACGAACGCGAGGCTGCGCTGGCGTCTCAACAGCTGTAACCGACGAACGCGTTCACCCCTCTTCCGTTCGTCGCGCGAGTCACTCGAGTCGAGCCTCGCTCACCCGTATCCGTCCCCGCGTTCCCTCCCACTCGGTTTCGTACTCGAGGTCGATCCGTCGGTCCATGTGTGGACCGTCTACCACGAGCGTCTCGAATTCGCCGCCCTCCCCGAGTACGTGGACGCCGTACTCCTCGTTGAGCGCCTCGAGATCGGCGAGCGCGTCCTCGTCGAGGGGACGGCCGAGCCAGGATTCGTCGAGGCCCTGCGCCGCCACCTGAACGATCAGAATCTCGAACCCGGCCGCGAGCATTTCGTCGGCGAGTTCGCGCGGGTCTTCTTGCCAGAGCGGCGCGAAGAGGTCACACTCGAGTCGCTCGCACATCGCCTCGATTCGACTCGTCTGGTACTCGCTCTCGACGGCGCCTGCGGTGACACCCGCGATACCACCCGATCCCGTTTCGGAGAGTTCGGCGTCGAGGTCTCGAAGCGCCGCCTCGAGCGGCTCGAGTTCGTCGTCGCCCTGCGTTCCCGAGTCGGTCGCGTCGGCCGCGTCGAAGTCGTCCGGCTCGACGTCGAGGAGGTCGATACCGATGCTCTCCGCGGCCAGTGTTGCGAGGTCCGTCTCCGGGACGTGATACATGTACGAGTCGCCCGTCGGGTGGACGGTGACGAGCCGATCGACCGCGAGGCCCGTCTCGAGGGCGCGATAGAGCGCCCACGAGGAGTCTTTGCCGCCGGAGAACAGCGAGATCCACGCACCGTCCCGTGCGGAGTCACGGTCGGAATCCGCGTCAGTGTCGGTACCCATACCCGAATCTACGGGGCCGTGAGTAAAGGACTGGCGAGTCTCGTCTCCTCAGGGCGACCGCGTCGAGTCCGACTCGGAGCCACGGTCGACGAGTTCCGTCTCCGGGTCGGGACCGGATTCGGATCCGGATTCGGAGTTCGAGTCCTCTCGAGACGACTCGACCCCGCTGAACGTCGAGGCGACCTTCACGCCGACGAGACTCAAGAGGAACCCCGCGAGGACGAACATCGCGAGACGGTTGCCGCCGCCGATCACGAAACTCTCGACCGTCAGCACTCCTCCCTCGAACGTGGGTACGAAGATCGGCTCGACGATGCCCGCCTGCTCGAGGAAGTACGCCGAGAAGCCCCGGACGACGAGTCCGACCGAGACGACGATGAAGGGGAGATTGAGGTACGAGTTCCGGATCGGCTCCTCGCGGATCGCCTCGTCGAGGAGGCGGCCGGCGCTGGCGGTGAGCGCGGCCATCGCGAGCCACGGGACGCTGTCGAAGGCGAACTGCATCACCGGGAGGAAGACGCCGGGCGTCTCGTTCAGGTTCGAGACGCCGAGGCCGCCCACGAACAGGCCGACGAGGGTGAGTCCGGCGGCGACGACGTAGGTGACGACCGACACCTGACCGGTGTACAGCGACTCCCGCGTCCGTCGAGCGAGACTGGTGAAGAGCTCGCCGATGCTGAAACCCTTGTAGAGCAAGAACAGGCCGATGACGGCCGTGATCGCTGCCGCGCCCTCCGCGGGGCCGACGACCGTCGCCAGTATCGGAAAGACCAACAGCGTGAGTCCGACCGGAACGAGGATCGTCTGCCGGAGTTCCTCGTCCGCGAGGAACTGCTTGAGCAGGTAGTACGTCGACTCGATGTCCCGGGCCTGACGGACGACGACGCGATCGACCGAGTCGACCCGAACGCGACTCTCGACGATCGGCACCAGTCGCTCGTCTTCGGCGCTGTCGATGACGACGACGGCGGACTCCGGGTCGTACTCCGCGATGAGGTCGTCTAACTGGTGTGCGACGGCCCGGTCGGCACTGACCATCGACTCGCGGTCGCCCGAGACGACGGCCACGACGACCTCCTCGTCGTCGTCGCGAAGGCTCTGGGCGACCCGCAGGGCCTCGAGCAACGAGTTGACTCCGGAGTCTTCGGGGTCTGCGAGACCGACGTCCGTCACGAGCGCGCGCACTGCCTCCCAACCGACGATGGGCGAGCGAAGCCCGGTCTTCCGGCCGACGTCGTCGGTCCGGTCGAGGCAAACGACCAGTGTGGTCACGGTCGCTGATGCATTCTGCGTGACGATAAAACCACTTACTCGTTCGGACCGCCTCCGGCGGTCGAATCCGCCGACTCGTACTCGTACTCGTACTCGTTCGAGGAGTCCGAGGAGTTCGCCGCGAGCGACTCAGGTTCGGAGCCTGAACCCGCGATCGCTCGCGAGTCCCGCGATCCCGGCTCCGAAGGCGTAGGCCACGCGTTGGGCGCTCGTTCCCACGCGCTGGACCAGCGACCGGTGGGGCTGGAACTCCTCGACGGTGATCGAGTCGCGGCCGAGGCGGTCGGCGACGGCGTCCTCGACGTCCTCGCGAGTGCCGATCGTGTCGACGAGTCCGTTCTCGTGTGCGTGCTCGCCGAGGTAGATCCGGGCTTCGGTCTCGCGAACGAACGAGGGCTCGAGGTCTCGGCCCTCGCTGACGCGGTCGACGAAGTGGTCGTAGTAGTCGTCGATCAGTCCCTGCAGGTAGGCGCGTTCGTCGTCGTCCATCTCCTTGAGTGGCGTGCCGGCGTCCTTGTACTCGCCGGCGGTGAATCCCTCGTAGGAGACGCCCAGTTTGTCCGCGAGGTCCGTCGCGTTCACCCGCGAACCGATGACGCCGATCGAACCGACGATGCTCGCGTCCCGCGCCCAGAGTTCGTCGCAGCCGCTGGCGATCCAGTAGCCGCCACTGGCGCACACGTCGGTCGTGTACGCGACCGTCGGCCCGTCGAACCGTTCGGCGGCGAGCCGAATGTCGTCGCTCGGGACGACTTCGCCGCCGGGCGTGTTCAGTTTCATCAAGAGCGCGTCGACGTGGTCTTCCTCGTCCGCCCGCTCGATCTGGTCGACGATATCGTCTGCGGGCGTCCCGCGCGGACTCGAGGGCAACGAGCCGCCGCCCCCATCGCGTGTGATCGGCCCCTCGACGGCGACTTCGGCGACGTCGTAGCCGGGAAACAGCGAGCCGGCGACCGATCCCGCGACTTTCACGCCGACGACGACGAGCGCGAGCGCGGCGAGAATGCCGAAGAGGTCAGTGAGCGTCTCCGGATAGACGACGAACAGTGCGATACCGACAATGGCGAACAGCCCTGCTCCGAGCAAAACGACCGCCAGCCGTCCGAGAGAGCGGGCCCGACTCATTTCGGGCGAACACCTCGAGGTCGAACACGGGTCATGCCAGCATCTGAGGGAGCCGATGTGTTAAGCTTGGTCGTCGCCCGAACTGCGCGCGACACGCCGGACCCGTCCAGCGACTGTCCTGGCGAGAATCGACTACCCCCAGGAGACTTCGGCGAGCGAAACGTCCTCGAACCGTGCGACTGCGTGCTCGTCGCGGCTGTGATCGACGACGACGAGCCCGTACAGCGCACGCTCCTCGAGCGGGAGTCGCTGTTCCGCGACGGGGCGCCAATCGTCGCCGTCCTCGGAGGTGAACGTCGTCACGACGTTCCCCTCGCGTTTGAGCCGGTACCAGATCGGCGGCGTGGCGTCGTCCCTGACGAGTTGGCTCTGCGTGCCGGCGTCGGACTCGAGTTGCCAGAGCGCCTCGGTGCCCATGTTGTGAGTACAGCCGATGAATCCGTGCGGGGAACCGGGCTCGGTACCGCTTCTGACCATCAATCCCGCCTTTGCCGACTTGTTTCCGGCCGAGAAGTCGGCGATCCGCCCGACGAAGTCGACGTCGCCGTCGGCGACCCCGGAGACGAAGTAGAACTCGTTGACGTTTCGCCAAAGGTTTCTGCCCGTCCCCGTCACCGACCATCCGTTACTATTGCGGCGATGCTCACCCGGATCGACGTCACCGACGGTGTGGGCGTCGGTCAGCGTTCGTGACCGTCGGTCGACGGTTTCGGTTCCCGGGTTCGAGATGAGCAGACACCCCGTGAACGTAAATCTGGCACCGCCACCCTCGCTCTCACTCGCCTCGAGGGCCCACTCGTGTCTGTCCGCGATCGTCCGGACGATGTTGACGCCCAGTCCACCTTCGGTGAACTCGCCCGCGTTCAACCGCTCGCAGACGTCCGTCGGCAATCCGGGACCATCGTCGGCGATGTAGAACCCTCTCAGATCCGGCTCGAGTCCGACGGTGACCGTCACGTCTTCACCGCCGTGTTCTACGGCGTTTCGAAACAGGTTCTCGAAGATCTGCTGGAGCAGTCCGTCGTCCGCGACGATCAGCTCCGCCCCCGCGTCGACGTGCAGCGTCGCCGAGCCGGTGTCGACCGTTCCCCAGGCGTGACGGGCCGCCGCCGCGATCTCGAGCGAGGACTGGGACGATCCGGGGCTACTGTCTCGGGTCAAACGGATGAGATCTTCGATGATCTCGTTCATCCGCTGATGGGACTGTTCGATATCGTCGAACGTCTCCTCGTCGCCGGTCTCGCGTGCTATCTCGAGATATCCCTGCGCGATGTTCAGCGGATTTCGAAGGTCGTGAGAGACGACGCTGGCGAACTGCGAGAGGAGGCGGTTCTTCTGGGTGAGTTCCCGACTCGTCTCTTCGACACCCGTAACGTCCTGGGTGAACCCGATTAGTCCCTGTAACTCGCCGTCCTCGTACCATGGGTACTTCCACGTCCGGAGCCACCCCGAGTCGTGATTGTCGATCGCGTGGTTCTGAACCTCGTATCGACTCAGGTCGCCGACGATCGCCTCCCGCTGCTCGAGCGCCTGTCGATCCTTGCGGTATATCTCCTCCGCTCGTCCTTCGTCCGCAAATTCGGGTTCCGTCTTCCCCGCCGCGTCGTCGTGTCGAACTGTCTTGGTCGACCGGAGGTGACGAGCGTCCACATCTTTGACGTAAATCTCGAACGGTGCGCGATTCAAAATTTCCGTCAGCATCGCGCTGTCGCGTGCCTGCCGTCGACGACGCTCGCCCGTCTCGAGGGCGGCCCCGATCGCTTCTGCGAGCGCTCCGGTCCCACGTCGCCGGGGGACGTACTCGGTTGCGCCAACCGAGACGACGTCAGCAGCGAGTGCGTCGTCGTCGCTCTCTGCGAAGACCACGACCGGCAGATCCGGGTCCACGTCGACGACCCGCTCGACGATGTCGACGCCGTCGATGGCCGGCGGGTCGTGGCCAACCACCACACACGGCGGTCGATCCGCCGTGAGACGATCGTGAAGAGCGTCGGACGTACTGCACGTGACCGACCTCACGCGTTCGATATCGGCGACCGCATCGCGTTCCTCGGGCGTCAATCCGAGGGAGAGAACGGTCACACGTTCGCTTGCCATACACACACGTTTCGCGCTTCGTGTAAAAAGACTCGTGGCTGTTGATAATGGTCACTCATCAGTGATTTCTCGCTCGAATCCGACCTCGGATACGGAACCGACTCGAGAATTCCCGACGACAGCCTACGGCTCGAGGTGCGAAAACGGGAGAAAGAAAGACACGAGGTAAACGAGCGGAGTTAGAGCAGGCCGGTCTTCTGGAGTTTCATCAGGTCCTCGGTGTCGAGGGTTTCGCCTTCTTTGAACTTCTGATAGATCTCCTCGGCCTCCTCTTTGGCCGCTTCCTTCTTCTTGTCGCGCTGGGACTTGCGCTGTTTCTCTTCCTTTTTGTCCATCTCGCGCAGGCGCTTCTGGACGCGGACGAAGTCCTCGTGGTGCTGGTCGGCGGCCTCCTGGGCCTCGACGAAAGACTCGTGCATCTCGTCAGCCTCGTCACGGATGTCGTCGGCCTCACGATAGGCCTCGATCATCTGGTTGTGGTGTTCCTGGGCCTGATCCGCGAGCTCCGTGACCTTCTGGTGGTGCTGGGACGCTTCCGAGCGGACCTCCTCGGCCTCCTCGACGAGTCCTTCGAGATCGTCGTTCTGGTCGAGTTTCTCCTTGCGGTCGGCGTACTCCTCGCGCTTGCCCTCGATCTTCTCGATGAGTTCGCGCTCTTCTTCACTCGAGAGGACCTCGGTCTGCTGTTTGAACTCGAGCTGTTCGATCTCCTCCTCGAGCTGTTCGAGGTCCTTTCCCTCGTCGAGTTCCATGTCCGACTTGAGCTTCTCGACGCGGTCGAACAGCTTGTTGGCCTCCGCGTTGAGCTCGTTGCGGCTCTCTTTGTGTTCTTGAACCTGCTCGTTGAGCTCGTCACGCTTCTCGCGGTGTTCCTGGGCCTCGTCGACCTTCTCGCGAGTCTTCGCGTTCAGATCGTCGCGCTTGGAAGCGCGCTCGGAAGCCATCTGGTTGAGTTCGTTTCGTCGGTCTCGGAGCTGCCCGGCCATCTTGATGAGCTGCCCCTTCGATTTGTTCTCGAGATCGTCCTCTGTGAGTTCTACGTTTTTCGATTCGTCTACCATGTGTTAGTCAAACCTCTGTGCCATACCCGCACCGGACGGCGCGTCGGCTCACGATCTGCGAAACCTCGGTGAGTAAGATTCCTGTCATCGATCATCGAGCGATACGCGCCCCGGTGGCGTTCTGGTACCCGTAACTATTGCTCCACACCATTTAAAGGTACCGGTGTACGCAACCGTGAAAACCGTTAGCAGGCGCCCCCTCGGACCGTGTAATCGATTCACATGGGGGTGGGCGGAGGTTATAAACGATAGCTGTTCCGAACCGGTCGGCCGTCGATCGCGAACTCGAGGGTGAGTTCGGATGCAGTCGACGGTATTTCGACTGTCTCGAGGGGGGTCGACACGAAGGCGTCGGCGACCGCACTGATCTCTCCCCCCTCGTCGCCGGCCCGCCAGGCGACGGTGGTCTCGACGCGTTCGTCGGTGTCGTTGCACAGCGCGAGCCCGACCGAACCGGGCTCGGCCGGACCGTCGAGAACCACCTGTACGGGTTCGTAGGCGTCGGCGAGGACGTCGAAGGCCGGCTTCGTCGTCCCGTCGGCCGAGAGCACGCCCACTCCGCCGCCGGTCGCCGCGTCCCGGAGCGTTCCGGCGACGAGAATCCCGCTCCCGTGTCGTCGGAGCGCCTCCACGACCGTCTTCAACGTCGCCGCCTGAACTGTTTGGGAGGCCTCGACACCGTCGGCTCGGCGCTCGAGGATCGACGCGTCGAGTCCGGGGATCGACGTCGGATCCGAGCTCTCGGCGGTATCCGACAGCGATCCGGCCTCAACGTCGCCGACGACCCGACCGAGGTCGGGATACCGCTCGAGCAACCAGTCGACATCGTCGGCCTCGAGGTAGCGCCAGCCCGGCGAGAGGTGCGCGGCCGCCGGGTCGAGTCCCGGTTGGCCGGCGACGGATACGACGGGTCTGTCGTCGGGGACCGTCGCCGCGACCGCCTCCGCGTCGGCGTCGGCGTGGTCGCCCGAGGCCCGCCACGCCCGCCACCGAAATCGCAGTTTCGCCAGCGTCCCCGACCCCAGCGGATCGGCGAACGGTTCGTGGGGATCGTCCCGAATCCCGTACATCGCGAGGCTTGGATGCGAGCCGTAGGTCGTCGCGATCGACTCGAGGAGCGCCGTCGCCCGGTCGACGTCGAACTCGAATTCGTCTCCCGCGAGCGGGATATCCTGCCAGACGAGCAACCCGGCTTCGTCACACGCCGCGTAGAAGTCGGATGATGGGACGTGTCCGCGGGCACGCACGAGAGTCGCGTTCGCGTCGATCGCTCGCCGGACGTCCTCGGACGCGTCTTCGCCCACACTCGGCCGACGGTTGATCCCTCGAACCCGAACGCGACGGCTGTTGACGACCAGTCCCTCCTCGTCGCGCTCGATCGTTCTGAGTCCGACCGTTCGCTCGGCGCTCTCCTCGCCGAGTTTCGCCCGGACGGTGTAGCGGTGCTGCGGGCCGTACCCGCGGGGCCACCACAGGGACGGGTCTCGAACCTCGAGGGACTTCGAGACCGTCACCCGCTCGCCGGCGTCGGCCCGGACGGCCACCCGTTCCATCGAACCGCCGCCGCGGAACCCCTCCGGGCGCAACGAGAGCGTCACGGCGTCGTCGATTGCCTCACCGGCGTCGACCGTCACCTCGGTCTCGATCACCGCTCCGTCGTCGGTCGTCCGGGGCCTGACGTCGAGCGAACTGACGAACGTCGTCGGCCTGACCTGCACCTCGACGTCCCACCAGATTCCGGGGACCCCCGTTTCGGCCGGTACCGCGTCGGTTTCGTAGATCCCGCCGGCACCGCTTTCGTCCGGCGGCTCACAGACGACGAGCACCTCGTTGGTCTCCCGTGGATCGAACTCGAACTGGGCCGGGACGAAGTAGGGGCTGTGTTCGCCCAGCAGTGTACCGTTGAGCCAGACGCGTGTCCGTCCGTACGCGCCGCGCAAGGCGAGACGCGTGCGTTCCGCTGGATGACTGCGTGGATCGGCGAACGTCGTCCGGTACGCGATGGGTCCGTCGGCCCCGGCGAAAGTCGGCGACCGCCCCGGAACGGTGACCGGAATCCACTCCTCGACGGCCAGCGGCCCTTCGTCTCCCGCCTCGGTCACGATTCCTCCGGTCCACTTGCCAGCCATTACCACAGGAACCGAACCCCGACGAAATAGATGTTCCGCCGCACGCGACGTTCAGCAGTGACGGACAGACAGTTCGCGTTTACTTTCACTTTCACTCTCCTGTTGACGTACCTTGACGTAGCTCGCGGTTCCAGAGAAGAACATGCTCGAACAACTCTCGTGTACCTGTGACCACTGTAACATGCCGCTCGGTGACGAGCAGTTGATCCTCTCGATGACGACCGACGCGGGAACGCGGCGCGCCTACGAGTGTTCGTGTCGGGCGGTGACGATTACCGTCGTCGGAGACGACGTGCGGTGAGGCGGAGAGAAGGGGAGAAAAAGAGAACTAAAACAGATTCTCGAGGCGGTCGTCGGCGAACTGTTCCGGGACTTACACTTCTGTGCTCTTGAAGATTTGATCTATCACTTCGAGGGGAGATCGAGATAAGTTACGGACCGTGCTAACTATTCAGCGGTAATATCCTCGATACGGACCCAAGAATCCGCTGTGTGGAAATAACAGTT
This sequence comes from Halomontanus rarus, assembly GCF_017357405.1. Taxonomy (GTDB): domain Archaea; phylum Halobacteriota; class Halobacteria; order Halobacteriales; family Natrialbaceae; genus Halomontanus; species Halomontanus rarus. Next base: position 1,283,230 of record NZ_CP071597.1, read on the forward strand.
ATCTATCCATCCGACGCGGATAAACGTATGATCACCTATCTCTGCTTTCCAGCACTCACTTTTGACTTTCCCATACGCCTTCTCGCAGATCTGCACGCCGCCAGTCTCAGGTTTACATGCGTCACCGGGTCCGAACGCTTCGATTGTCCGAGGATACAGAGTATCATCATCAATATCGGGAACCACTATCGTTCCTGGAGAGATGTCACTCTCTCCTACGGCGGTGTTTGAAGCGACGCCTACTCCTCCCATCATTGTTGCTGCGATACTTCCTCGTTTCAATACGTCTCTCCTGGTCGGTTTACCAGTATCGTGGTTGTTCTGCATCGCAAAACTCACTACCCCCGAATATAAAATATATCTTTATACTATTAAATATATCATTTATATATAAAGTTTTAAAGCCATGGGTATTTAATCAGCGCAACCACGACTATACAACCGGCTGGGCTCGCCGCGGGGCAGAAACGTGCCAACTGTGTGACTTCTTGACAACATCTCAACGGTCACCGCTGAGTCAACGGACGGATCTGTAACTGAAGAAATGTCGTATCATCGGTGAGAGATGATGACGAAGACGCTAAAACAGATTCTCGAGGCGGTCGTCAGCGAACGCTTCCGCGGGATCTGTCTCCGGTTCGTCCTGCTCCGTCTGGGCCTGCTTGGCCCGTTCGAGGAAGTCGCCGATCCGATCCGACCGTTCCGCACCGCCTAGCAGGACGAGCGCGGCCAGTCGCTCGCTCCCCAGCGGGAAGTCCCCGCCGCGAACCTGCATGCTTCCGGTCTCGTCCTCGAGCCACCGCCGGGACTTCTCGACACCCTTCCGCGGAATCCGGTCGGGTTCGCCGGCGACGACCAGCAGCGCGGCCTCCGCCGTCGTCGCGTCGGGAAGGCTGGTCCCCGTCAGTAACGCCTGTCGGGAGACGCTCATCACCGTGTTGATGTTCTCCGCGCTGTCTTCGGCGGCGACCGCGCTGGCGTAGCCGAGGACCGAGATACCGCCCTGTCGGAGCGTGTTGATGACCTCGCTCGAGTCGACGACGCTCTCGCCGACGCCCTCGATCGCTTCGCCGGAGGCGAACAGCAGGCCGACCCGCTGGGCGATCTTGTCGTTGATGGTGTCGAAGGCGCCCTCGACGCTCTCGCCCTGTTCGTGCCAGGCGTCGTTGTCGATCAGCAGCGTCGAGTCGGCCTCGCGAACGACGGTCTTCAGCGACCGACCGGCGTTGGCCTGATAGAGCGACCCCTCGTTTTGCCCCGGTAGGATGCCGAGCGCGTAGATCGGGACGTCGTAGACCCGCTGGAGTTCGTGGACGAGCGCGGGCGCACCGCCGCTTCCGGTCCCCCCGCCGAGGCCGGCGACGACCCAGATCGCCTCCGCCCGCGAGGTGACGTGGCCGTCGAGGGCGTTGATCACTTCTTGGATGTCCGACTGCATCACTTCGGCGCCGAGTTCGTTGTCACCGCCGACGCCGTGGCCGTTGACTCGGTCCTGACCGATGAGCTGCGTCTCGATGGACAGCGACTGGAGGTCCGCCTGTGCGGAGTTGATCGCGAGGGCACCCTGTACCGCACCGAATCCCATCTCCGCGTCGAAACCAGCCAGCCGTTCGGTCACCTTCCCGCCGGCCTGACCGACGCCGATGAGGGCTACTTTCATGACGATGACATTCTACGACGGGAAGTTGAACGTTTCGGATATCAGATTTCGATACTATGAGGGTGACCCGCTCACGGCTCCGAGCGACTCGAGGCCGGACACGAACCACTACGGTTCGAGACCGCTGGATGGCAATCCCTTTCCCGACACCGTTCGTTCGGGAGCGTATGTTCTACGAGCAGCGAATGCAGGCGCCCGACTCGCCGGCTGCCCTGCGGACGGAGTACGACGACGACCTGCGCGAGGCCGTCGACGCCGTCGGTCTCGAGGCCGCCGCCGACACGACGTCCGTCGACGCCGACCGACTCGAAATGCTCCTGGAGGGAGGGTCACCCGATCTCGAACTCGAGGAAGCGGCCGAGATTCAGGCGCTCGCGGAGGGAACGCCGGATCCGGACACGATCGTGGAGATGGCCTGTGAGCACCTCCTGCTGGGGATGACGACGGCAGTGCTGGACGTTGATTCGCTCGCGGGAGAGCTCGAGATCGATCTCGACGCCACGGAGGTCCAACAGAAGATCGAGCGCCGCGCGCCGATGTCGTTCGACGAGTTCGTGCGCGTCCAGCGCGTGATCGCGAGCGGGTCGCCCTGAGAGGTCGGCGGGCGAGTTCGGAAGGCTCGTCGACGAGTACACGACGTGAGCACGAGCGCGAACGGTGTTATTATACGACACGCCTCCCGAGATCCACTATGCGCGTCGCGATTCTCGGCTGTGGCTACGTCGGACTCGAGCTGGGGGGACAACTGGACGAGGCGGGCCACGACCCGATCGGCGTCCGCCGCTCGAGCGAGGGAGTCGACGCGATCGAGGACGCCGGCTTCGAGGCGGTGCGAGCGGACGTCACCGACACCGCCGACCTCGAGGCTGTTCCCGACGTCGACGCCGTGGTGTTCGCGGCCAGCAGCGGCGGACGCGGGGCCGAGGCCGCACGGCGGGTGTACGTCGACGGCCTCGAGACCGCGATCGAAGCGTTCGGATCGCGAGCCAGCCCACCCGACAGGCTGGTCTACACCTCCTCGACCGGCGTCCACGGCGATCACGACGGCGACCGGGTCGACGAAGAGACGCCGCTCGAGCCGACGACCGACAAGACCGAGGTCCTCGCCGAGGCCGAACGCGTCGCACTCGAGTACGCCCCGGAGTACGGCATCGAGGGCACGGTCGCCCGCTACGCCGGCCTCTACGGCCCCGACCGGTACCGACTCGAGCGCTATCTCGAGGGCCCGGTGACGGCGGGCTATCTGAACATGGTCCATCGCGACGACGCCGCGGGAGCGGTCCGATACTTCCTCGAAGCGGACCTCGCCCGCGACGATGTCGTCCAGGTCGTCGACGACGAACCGGTCTCGAAGTGGGCGTTCGCCGACTGGCTCGCCGACGAGTGCGGCGTCGACCGGCCGCCCAAGCGGACGAAAGTCGAGCGACTTGAGGCGGGAGACCTCTCCGACGCCGCCCGACGACGGATTCTGACGAGCAAACGCTGTTCGAACGACCGGCTTCGAGCGCTCGGCTACGAGCTCTCGTACCCGACGTTCCGGGAGGGATATCGGGACGCGATCGAGTCGTATCGGAGCGCCCGCTGTTGATTTCTCCCCTCGTTCACCGTGAGGGGAAAGTTCTTGGTCGTTGACTTTGAGTGTGGCGTATGATGGATCGGATCGCCTGGCTTGGCCGGCGCGGGGGTGACAGGCCACTGGTGGTCGATGGGGTGGTCGACTCGCTGGAGTCGGCCGATCCGCTCGTGCTGTCGCTCGTACTCCTCGGCGTGCTGGCACTCGTCATCGGCGGGTGGTGGCTCGTCCGCTGGGTCCGTCGCCCGCCGGGCGTTCGACTACAGCGGGTGCTCGCCAAACGCGACGAAGTCGCGGTGTTGATGCACCCGAACCCCGATCCGGACGCGATGGCGACCGCGATGGGAGTCGCCGAGATCGCGACCTCGGTCGAGACCGAGGTCACCTTGCAGTACTCCGGCGAGATTCGCCACCAGGAAAATCGGGCGTTTCGGACCGTTCTCGATCTCGATCTCGAGTCCATCGAATCGGCTGGCGAACTCGCCAGCGACGACGTGGTCCTCGTCGATCACAACACGCCGCGCGGATTTACCGGCGCGCAGATGATCGAACCGCTCGTCGTCGTCGATCACCACCCTGGAAACGGCGCCGGAACGGAGTTTACGGACGTTCGAACCGAGTACGGTGCCGCCTCGACGATCGTCGTCGAGTACCTCGAGGAACTCGGCGCGACGCTTCACACGGAGGAGGCGGAGTCGGGAATCGAGATCTCGCCGGAGCTCGCGACGGGGCTCGTCTACGGGATCCAGTCGGACACCAATCACCTGACGAAAGGCTGCTCGCGGGCCGAGTTCGACGCGAGTGCGTTCCTCTTCTCGGCGATCGACGAGGACCTCCTCGATCGAATCGCGAACCCGCAGGTGAGCGACGACGTCCTCCAGATCAAAGCCGACGCGATCACCGAAAAGCGAGTCGAGGGTTCGTTCGCAATCTGCGACGTCGGCGAGATCGGAAACGTCGACGCGATTCCGCAGGCCGCCGACGAACTCATGCAACTCGAGGGCGTGACGGCGGTGGTCGTCTTCGGCAAGAACGACGGCACGCTCCACCTCTCCGGACGGTCGCGTGACGACCGCGTCCACATGGGAGAGACCTTGCGCCACGCCGTCAGCGATATCCCGATGGCCAACGCGGGCGGTCACGCCCGGATGGGAGGCGGCCAGCTCTCGATCGATCACATGAACGGGATCGGTCCCTCCGACGGGATCTCCGACGAGGAATTCGAAGAGCGACTGTTCGCAGCGCTCTCCGGCGAGCGGTCGTAAATCGTCTCACCGGACCCCGATCTGCCGGTAGACTCAACACGCTGGAAGATACATCCGGACTATGTCTTCGAGCGAGGATTCGATCGCCGTCGTCTGTGTCGACGATAACGCGAGCCTCGCCGACCTCACCGCGACGTTTCTCGAGCGACACGACGAGACCGTCACCGCCCGAGCCGAAACTGACGTCGAGGCCGTTATCGAGCGACTCGAGAGTGGAGACGACCGTTTCGGAATCCCGGCGAGCAGTGTGAGCCCTGAGAGTGTGGAGAGCGCGGAGAGCACCGAAAACAGCGCCCGAACCGGACGGCCGACGATCGACTGCATCGTCAGCGATTACGATATGCCGGGCACGAACGGACTCGAGTTTCTCGAGGCCGTCCGCGCGCTCGACAGCGATATCCCGTTCATCCTGTTTACCGGGAAGGGGTCCGAAGAGATCGCCAGCGAGGCGATCTCCGCCGGCGTCACCGACTACCTCCAGAAGCAGACGAGTCCCGACCAGTACCTCGTCCTCGCAAATCGCGTCCGGAACGCCGTCGAGAGTTATCGCGCTCGGCGAGCACTCGAGCGCAGCGAGTTACTGTTCGACGCGATCTTCGAGGACCCGATGACGTTTCTGGGGATTCTCGATCCGGACGGGACCCTCACCAACGTGAACCGAACGGCACTCGAGTTCGTGGGGACGACGCGGACGGCCCTTCTGGGAGAGTCGTTTTGGGAGTTACCGTGGTGGAACCACTCCGCGGAGTTACAGGCGGAGCTTCGAGAGTGGATTCGGCGAGCGGCCGACGGCGAGTACGTCGAATACGAGGCGTCACATTACGACCCTGACGGGGAGTGCGTCGTGATCGACGGAACGATTCGACCGGTGGTGCGCGGGAGCGAAGTCGTCGCACTCATCGCGGAAGGTCGAGCGAACGACTCGGAACAGCGTGAACGGATCCGTCTCTGATCGGACGTATGCGGCCCTCACCGACGAGAGCGGGGAGCGGACCGATCGTCGGCCGGTAGCGGTAGAACACCAGTAGCAACGGAACGTGTGGAAACGATCGCCGTCCGCAGAACTCGAGGCCGGATCGCTACTCGTTCAGATGCGAGCGATACCCCTTCGGTTCGAATCCGCGCCGACAGATAACCCGTTTCCGACCCACGGTGATGGCGCTGACCTGATCGTCGGCTTCCATCTCGTCGATAACCTCTCGCAGGTGGTCTTTCGACCAGCCCATTTCCTCGAGAATCGTTGCTTCGTCGACCCGTCCGCCGCGCTTTACCAGCAGGCGAAGAATATGATCTTCGTCGGGCAGTTCTCGTTCGTCGACACCGTACTCGACCTGTTCGGCGTAGCTCAACGTCTCGTCCGCTGTTTCGGTCGCCTCGTTCGTCTCGTCTCGATCGGTCGTCGCGGACTCTGTCGTCGACGAATCGGCGCTCGAGTCCGATCGCCAGAGAGACGAGATGCGGGTCCAAAGTGTATTCAATACCATCTGTGTTGATCACCATCCGTGCGTCTGTCGTCGGTGGGACGCTCCTCCCTTGCTGGTATGCCCGGCCGATTATATGTTAGTACCGCCGCGTTCGCGTGCTGTTTCGTGTAGTGAATGTATCGCGCAAGGGAATAGTAACGCCCTTGCAGAGTGCAAGCAGGCCGACTGTGCCGGCTGTGGCGGCAGTTCCGTTTCGTACGATCTCGTGTGCCGTTTGGCACCTGCACGCACACTCACACTCACACTCGATCACGAACGTCTCGAACGATCTGATCGACGTCGTACTCGTCCTCGGTCTTGTCGAAAACGACGTCACCGTCGGCTCGGACGACGAAGATGCCGTCGTCACCGGTACGCAGGGTGACGGCCTCGAGGCTCTCACCGAGACTCGTCAGGAGCGCGTGCTGGACGTCCTCGGCGCGTGTCAGGAAGCCACACGGGACGCAGTATTCGATTTCGACGACAGTCATCGGTCGTTGTTCGTCGGCGGGGTACAAATTCTCCCGGGTCCCGGTAGTGTGAGATGAGGGTGGAAAGCGGATACGGACCACGTCTCGTGGACGCGACATCGGCGTCACACGTCACGGCACCTCGACGCCACGTCCCCCCACCGACTACAGTTCCGGAACCGCCTCGAGATACGTCTCGACGAGTCCGTCGAGCGCGTCGTGGTGGTGGGTCGTGTGCGGTGCGGTCAACGGCGAGACGCTGACGCGCCCTTCGACGACGGCTCGCCGGTCGGTTCCGTCGGGATCGGGAATCGCCTCGGCGTCCATCTCCTCCCAGACCCGGTCGTGGAGGACGACGCGGTCGCCCTCGTGAGAGGCGTCCATCTCGTAGCGCTTCGAGGGCCGGGTGATCTCGAGCGGTGCCGGATCGGTGCTCCTGCCCTCGCCCCCGCCTTCGCCTTCGCTCTCGCGGGGGAGCGGCGCGTTGACGTTGAGATAGGACGCTTCCTCGAAGACGCCGGCGTCGAGCGCGTGTTCGGCGAGAAATTTCGTCGCGCGGGTGGCTTCGGCGTAGTCACCGGGGCCGGTCTCGACGTCCGCGAGCGCGAGGTCACCCGCCGGCACGTACAGCGAGGTCGCGATCGCCGGCACGTCGAAGAAGGCGGCCTCGACGGCGGCGCTGATCGTCCCCGATCGTCCGAGGACGTACTCGCCGAGGTTCGCGCCCCTGTTACAGCCGGAGACGACGAGATCGGGAAACGGCCCGAGTGCGCCCAGCCCGGCGACGACGCAATCCGACGGCGTCCCCACGACCGCGTAGCCGAGGTCGTGATCGACGACGTCGACCTCGTGTGAGATCGAGCGCCCGACGGCGCTTTGATCGTCGGCCGGAGCGACGACGGTCACGTTGGCGATCTCCGAGAGGGCGTCGTACAGGACCCGGATGCCGGTGCTGTCGATCCCGTCGTCGTTCGTGAGCAGGATCTCGAGGGCGTCGCTCATAGTCCACCGCTCGGAGGCGGGCGCGAAAAGGTCACCGTTTCTCGGAGACGACCGAACGAAGCCGTCTCAGGCCAGTCGGTCGACGACCGTCTCCTCGTCGACGACCAGGTTGTAGGCCTCCTCGTCGTCGTTCCACAGGACCAGCGCCTGCTCGAACGAACACAGGTCGCCGTAGTCGGCCTCGAGCAGCGGTCGGTTGAGCGCGGTCTCGTTCGTCAGGACCGCGTAGTGGTCGACGGCCTCGCTGCCGTCGCTGATCTTGAAGAGCGGGTTCGGGTCGGAACCGCCGGCGCGGGCGGTCGATCCGCCGTCGTTCCCGTCGCCGCTCAGCGACCGGCTGAACTTCGCCGCGACGAGATCGACCCGGTTCGTGACGTGGCGCTCCATCTCGGCCATCTTGGCCCACCGGTCCGTGTCGAGATCGACGTCGATCCGGCGCGTGCCGTCTCGGCGGAGGATCGAGTAGGAGAACTGGACGTCGACGTTGACGAACTCGCCCGGGTCGTGCTCGTCGTCGCCGGCGGCCTCGTCGAGTCGGCGCTGGAACGGCGGAACCGCCAGATCGGGACGGACGTCGAACGACCAGCCGCGGTCACCGGGGGTCTCGCCGGCCCAGAGCCGTACCGCCGGGCTGTAGATCGTCGCGTCGGACTCGACGGCCCGCTCGAGTTCCCGCAACTGGATGCTCGTCTCCCTGTCCGCGGGTGCGAGCGCGAGGAGCGCGCCGTCGTCGGCGACCGCCCCGAGACACGACCGGAGCACCGCCTCGGGATCGTCGAGTTCGCTCAGGACGTTCGCGAGGAGGACGAGGTCGTACTCGCCGTGAGTGTCCCCATCCCCGTCCTCGCTTCCGCCCGCACTCCCGCCGAACTCGAACGATTCCACCGTCGTCCGGTGAACCGTCGAGTGGACGTTCCGTCCCGTCTCCGTGAGCAGCGTCTCGAGGACGTCCGCGGCCGCGCTCGGTTCGACGGCGTGGTACTCGAGGAGGGCGTCCTCGGGGAGGAAGTCACAGAGTCCGAGCGCGGGGCCGCCGACGCCGGCGCCGACGTCGAGCACGCGTAGCTCCCGGCCCAGCAATCCGCGCTCGGCGAGATCGGAGAGGACGTACTGGACGGCGGCGTAGTACCCCGGCAGATGGTAGATCGCGTACCCCGCGGCGACGTCCTCGTCGTAGTCGACGGACTTGCCCTGACTGTGGAGGTACTCGGACTTGACCCGGCGGATCACCGACCGCAGGAGGTCGCCGCTGGCTCCGTCGTGCCAGTTCGGGCCGTAGCGGTCGGCCAGCAGTTCCTCGAGCTGGTTCGCGTAGCGGTCGGGAAACCGCTCGATCGGTCTCCGAAGCGGGGCGACCGGGTCGTCCTCGACGGGAACGAAGGTGCCGTCCTCGCGTTCGATCAGGCCGAGCGAGGGGGCTTCCTCGCGGAGGAGTTGGCGAACGACGGCCGGATGCGGCTGGTTCTCGACGTAGTCGCTGATCTCCTCGGGGTCGATCGGTCTGACGTTTCGCAGGTACTTGGCGTTCGAGACGACGGCCTCGCGTTGGTCACTCATTGGTCAGTCTCGGTCGTGTGTGTCGAGCTCGCTGTCCCGGTCGGCCCCCACTGCGCGGCGGCCTCCCGATATAGCGCCTCGAGTTCGTCGGGATCGGCGCTCGCGAGCCGGCGGGCGGCGTCGGCGACGGCGTCGGCACCGTCGAACGTGTCCTGGATGTCGGCGTAGACGCGGGGCGTCCCGCCGGTCACGAGTTCGGCGAGTCCCCCCAGTTGCTCGTAGACCGGCGTCTCGAATCCCTCGGGGACGGGCTCTGCGGCGAGGGCGAAGGAGAGGACCGCGGCGTGGGTCGCCGCCTGCACCGTCTCCATCGCACCGTCGTGTTCCGCCGCGGTGGTCTCGACGAGGTCGTTTCCTCGCGTCTCGAGTGTCGCACAGATCGCGTCGATCACCGGCCCGCCCTGTTCGCGGACGATCGCGATCGAACCGGGCGCGCGCTCGGGTGCGAACAGCGGGTGGAGGCTGACTCGCTCGCGGTCGGCCGCGTGGGTTCCCATGGCCTCGAGCGCTGGGCCCATGACCCCCGAAACGTCGAAGATCGCGCGCTCGGCGTTCGGGGCGTGCGTCTCGATCGCCCGCGCGACGTGGGTCATCGGGACGGCGAGACAGACGGCCAGAAAGGACTCGTCGGTCTCGAGCGGGACGGCGCGGCCGCCGGTCGCGTCGGCTGCCGAGCGCGCTGCGGTCTCGTCGACGTCGGTGAAGGCGACGGGTGCGTCGATCGCGTCGGCGATCCACCGCCCCATCGATCCCGCGCCGACGATCAGGACATCTCCGTCCACAGCTCCGTCTCCCTCCATCGAATCTACCGTCACGTAGCCAGTGACGTTCCAAAAGCGGTTCGATTCGGACGACTTCCGGGTTCGAGCCGTCGTAACCGTCGCCGACTCGAGACCGTGGGGCCGATCGTGTCGCGACGGTGACTCGTTCCTGGAAGTAGAGTGAGTTGTGGTACGAACTGCCGGAACCGAGATTTCGATATTCGCAACAGAAACCGTCGGTGGCCGATAATTCCACACTGGAATTGCTGATTTGGCACCGCACCTCGTTATTTTGGGGGAAATCTCATCACAATTTCGTGTGAGTGAGAAATAGTGATTCGGGGGAGAATCCGGACGTGAACGACGGAATACGGTCCCTGCTGTAACAGCACAGTCGCCGGTCCCCTCACAGACGACGTGACGGGTCCGATGTCGTTCGTCGAGTCGACGGAAACCGAGTGATCACGATCGTTCGTCCGCGATCGAAACGGTGAGAATTTTGCATTCTTAGATATTTCTATTAAATTTCTAGTAAAGCAACAGAAGAAAAGACTTACGTTGGCATACTTCCCTGTATCGAGTGAACAGTATGACTTCGACAAGTGATCGCCCATCCCGCTCTTCGGACGACCCCTCCACCGAGACGTTCGGCGACGAACCGACGGCCCTCTCCCGCGACGATCTCTTTCACATCCTTCAGACCACTCGCAGGCGAGAGACGGTCACCTATCTGCTGGACGAAGACGAGCCCGTGAAGATGGGTGACGTCGCCGAACACGTCGCCGCTCGAGAGAACGAGACGACCGTCGCGGAGCTGACCTCCGCCCAGCGTCAGCGCGTCTACATTCCGCTCTATCAGTCTCACCTCCCGAAACTCGACGAGGTCGGTGCTATCGAGTACGACAAACCCGCCGGCATCGTGTACACGACCGAGCGCCTCGAGGAATTCCGTCCGTACCTCGAGGTCGCGAACGCCGACGACCGGACGACCGGGGCTGCGGACGAGCGGACGTCCGCGTCCGACGTGGCAACCGCCGGCCTCCACTACGTGTTGGCGACCACGGTGAGCGTCTGCTTGCTACTGGCCGCGGTGGCGGGCGTGGTCGCGATCCCCGGACTGGCTCTCGGCGTGATCATCACCGTCCTGTTCGTGCTGACGACGATCGTCACGACTCGCGGTCGCCTAACGGCGCTCCCGACACACGCTCGGTGAACCGTCTTCCCGACGGACAGGGTTTACGAGACGCTCGAGTCGCTCGCGGTCTACCGGTGGTCCTCGACGTGCTGATAGACCGCTCGCTGCAGTCCGTCGGGCCACAGCGGGTCGACGTGCTCGAGCGGGACGATCGGCTCCGGGAGCTCGTTACCGGTCACGAACGGATCGTCGTCGGTGTCCTCTTCGTCGCCCCACTGCGGTGCGGAGTAAAGCACGCTCTCGACCTGCGCGAAGGTGAGCGCGTCCGGATCGACGTCGGGCTGGTAATCCACGTCGAAGTTCTCGGTGACCCGCTTCCCGTAGTCGATGCCCGTCCGTTCGACGACCGCCGTCACGATCGCGTCGTGGTAGCCGATCGTCCCCCGTCCCTCGCCCAGCCGGAACTGCTCGCCGTACTCGCCGTCGTGTCGCCGGTGGTGAACCCCTCGAGAAAGCGTGTAGGAGTCTTCCGCTCCGTGTCGGTGGCTCGCGCTCTTGCGCGAGACGAAGAAGATGACCTCGTCACCGTCAGCGAGGTCCTGTTCGACCATCGGCGGCGCATCGTGTCTCTCGACGGCGTCGTTGACGTCCGCACAGAGCGAACAACACTGTCGGCCCGCGGCCCACTCGGGGACCGGCTGGCCCGTGAGATCGGCTTTGATGCGCTCGAGTTCGGCCATTACTGCTGTGAGTCGGGCCGGATGAATGTATCTTTCCCCGGAGCGTGTCGGCGTCGCGACGGCCGGATTCGCCACGGGACGCGCGCGGAATCGAACCGCGATCGGACTCGCACCAGCGGGCGCATCCTGTTGGAGTTCGGTTCGGATTCGGGTCACCCGTCGAGCCGTCCTCGCACACCCGCGAGGGCGACGAGGACGGTCACTGCCGCCGCGGCCAGATACGGATGGCCGACCGCGTACGCCACTGCAAACGGCGCGACCGTCAGTCCCAGCGAGACCGTCACGGGGGGAGCCCGGCGCGACGCCGCCGGGTGGTCGTAATCGAGACTCTCGTGGTGTGGTCCGTCTTTCATCTGTCGTCATTCCGGTGGCCCGGAGGAGGCGCCGGCGGAGTCGAACCGCCGCTACCAGTGCGCCTCGCAGTGCTGGGTATCGATTCGAGTCTGAGTGCAGTCGAGTCCGAGCGTGTCATCCCCACGATCACCCACCCGATCGAAACGGTCTCACCGCTCGGAGGGAGTGAGAGACGGAGAACGGGACACGCTCAGCCCCAGACCCTCGAGGACGGGAAAAATGCTCGCCGTCCGCCGGTCCGATCTCAGGTGGCCCGGACGAACGCGAGTCGAGTTCGCGGAACCGACTGCCGTCTCCCGCTATCGGAATCGGTGTGCAGAATACCGGCTCGTCCGCTGTCGGCAGCGGCGAGCGTCGGCGGAGTGCGATCGGCAGTCATCGGAATCACCGGCGTGTACTCTCCCGTGCAGCCGCCAACATGATAGTCATTTTGCAGGATTGTGAACTGTTCGCACGAGGTGCGGTGACAGGCTTCACCGAGACTGAGAGGCGAGTAGAGCCAGCGGTTTGGTGCGTTCGGCGAGCCCACCGGCCGAGGCGTCCGAGGCTGGAAAACAGATGACCGTACGGGCGTGATGGCGATCGAGAACCGGACTCGAGGGCGAGGCGCGAACCCGTACTCGCCGTCGGGCGGCGACGACCGACGGGGACCTCACCTCGAGACCGGTTCGAGGTCGATCGGATACGCGGTCAGGTTCTCGTAGCCGTCCTCGGTGACGACCACGAGGTCCTCGATTCGGACGCCGCCGACCGCCGGGTCGTAGACGCCGGGCTCGATCGTGATCACGTGGCCCGGTTCCAGTTCGCCGCCGGCGGGGGACACGCTCGGCCCCTCGTGGATGTCCAGCCCGACGCCGTGACCCGTGCTGTGGATGAACCCGGTCTCCGCCGCCGGGTTCGTCCGTCGCGTCTCGAACCCGGCGTCCTCGAGGACGTCACAGGTCGCGTCGTGGACGTCCGCACCCGTCACGCCGGCTTCGACCGTCTCGAGCGCAGCCTCGAACGCCTCGTGAGTCGCGTCGTACCGCCGGCGCATCTCGTCGGTCGGCTCGCCGCGGACGAACGTCCGGGTCATGTCCCCGAAGTACTTCGTCTCCTTGTCCCGCGGGAAGATGTCGATCACGATGAGTTCGTCGGCCTCGAGCGGACCGCTCCCCCTGTCGTGGGGATCGGCCCCGTCGGCACCGCAGGCGACGATGGTGTCGTCGAGCGAGCAGCCGTGTCGAAGGAGCGTCACCTCGATCTCCTCTTTGACGCGCTCGCTGGTGAGCGGCTCCCCGCCGGCGACGAGCACGCCGTCTTCGACGTCAGCGTCGGCGATCAGCGACTCGGCGACGGCCATCGCCTCCTGGTTGGCCCGCTGGGTCTCGCCGATGTGCCCGATCTCCTCGTCGGTTTTCATCGCGCGGATCTGTCCGACGATGTCGTCCGTTTCGACGGTCACCGAGACACCCTGATCGCGAAGCCCGTCCGCCGTCCCCGTCGGGAAGGATCGCGGGACGCCGATCGATTCGACGCCGTGATCCTCGAGGAACCGGGCGAGACATCGAACGCCGCCCTCGTAGGGCCCGTACTCCCCGAGAAGCGACTGGAAGTCGTACTCGGCGCGTCTCGAGACGGTGTCCGCGTCGGCGTCCTTTTTCGCGCGGCCGTACTCGAGGCCGGAGACGAGCAGGTGCGTCTCCTCTGGCGTCACCAGCGTCTGGTAGGGATCCGGCGCGTCGAACCCGGAGAGGTACCGCTGGTCGGAGTCGGTCGCGTCGTCGTCGACGAGGTAGCCGTCGAGGTCTTCGTCCGTGAGGTAGTCGCGAAGTCGCGAGAGGTCGACGTCCATACCTCCGTGTGTGCGGGCGGGAAGTATAATGACGATGATTGGGGCGAGACCGCGGGTGGGCAATAGGTACCGATATCGGTATAGGGTGGCCGTCCGACAGGGCCGGTATGGACGTCACTATCTCACCGTCTCGCGTCAGCGGCGGGGCACAGGCACCGCCCTCGAAGAGCTACACCCACCGGGCGATCCTCGCCGCGGGCTACGCCGACGGCGCACTCGTCTACGACGCCCTCTGGAGCGCGGACACGCGCGCGACCGCGGGGGCCGTCACGGCCTTCGGCGGCGACGTCAGTCGAGACGTCGCCGACGGCCACCTCACGGTCGACGGCTTCGGCGGCCGACCCGAGGTCCCCGCTGACGTGATCGACTGCGACAACAGCGGCACCACGATGCGACTGGTCACCGCGACGTCGGCGCTGGCCGACGGCACGACCGTCCTCACCGGCGACGCATCCCTCCGATCGCGTCCGCAGGGGCCACTGCTCGAGGCCATTCGAGACCTCGGCGGCGAGGCCAAGAGCACCAGAGGAAACGGCCAGGCGCCGCTCGTCGTCACCGGCCCCGTCTCCGGCGGTCCCGTCTCGATCCCCGGCGACGTCTCCTCGCAGTACATCTCCGCGCTCCTGATGGCCGGCGCCGTCACCGAGGAGGGAATCGACATCGAACTCGAGACACAACTCAAGTCCGCCCCCTACGTCGACGTCACCATCGAGGTGCTCGCTGACTTCGGCGTCGAGGCCGAACACACCGACGAAGGCTTCGCGGTCGCTGGCGGCCAGTCCTACGACCCAGCCGACGGCGAGTACCACGTCCCCGGCGACTTCTCCTCGATCTCCTACCTGCTGGCCGCCGGCGCCGTCGCCGGCGACGATACGGTCCGCGTTAACGGCGCTTACCCGAGCGCGCAGGGTGACAGCGCCATCGTCGAGATCTTAGAGCGCATGGGCGCCGAGATCGACTGGCACCGCGAGGACGGCGTGATCGAGATTTCACGCTCCAATCTCGAGGGGATCGAGGTCTCCGTCGAGGATACGCCCGACCTGCTGCCGACGATCGCGACCCTCGGCGCGGTCGCCGACGGTGATACCCACATCACGAACGCCGAGCACGTCCGGTTCAAGGAAACCGACCGCGTGAGCGCGATGGCCGACGAACTGGGCAAGATGGGCGTCGAGACCACGGAGGAGCGAGATTCGCTGACGATCCACGGCGACGACTCGAGTCTCTCGGGTGCCGCGGTCGACGGCCGCGGCGACCATCGGATCGTCATGTCGCTGGCGATCGCCGCCCTCGTCGCCGACGGCGAGACGACCATCGCCGGCGCCGAGCACGTCGACGTCTCGTTCCCCGGCTTCTTCGAGATGCTCGGCGGCATGGGCGTCGACCACGACCTCGAGCGCCGCGACTGAGACGCTCGAACGGCGACGGAGACCGCTGGTCGGCGGTTCGTCGTCGGTACCGTCACTCGATGAGACATCGCGAACTGTCCGACCGCCGGAATTACTTCACCCGACGGCGAAGGGCAGACCGTGCTCAGAACCGACCTCGAGGCCGACCTCCGCGAGCGCCGGACGGAGGACGGCTTCCTCTTCCCAGCCTACGAGGACTACTGCTTCTCGAACGTTCCCGATACCGTTCGGCGGGTGCTCGCTCCCGACGGGGGTCAAGATCGAGATCGAACCGATTCCGACGCGCGCCGTCCCCTCCCGGACGACGTTCTCGGTGGTCGCCGGGACGAGACCGCCGACGTCGACCGCGTCGTCGTCTTCCTGATCGACGGCTTCGGCTTCGAGGGGTGGAAGCGACTGACCGCGACGAACCCGCTCCTCGAACGCATCACCGAACGGGGGACGGTGACCCCGTTGACGTCGATCTACCCCTCCGAGACCGCGGCGGCGATCACGACGTTTCACACGGGAACCCAGCCCGCAGAACACGGCGTGATCGGATGGAACGTCTACGAGCCGTCCGTCGATACCGAGTTCGAGGTGTTGCCCTTCCGGACCAAAGACGGCGAGGAGCCGCCGCTCGACCGCGCGGACGTCTCGGAGTGCGAGCCGATCTATCCCGACCTCCGGGAGAAGGGCGTCGACTGCCGCCACGTCGTCCCGTTCGAAACGACTGAAGACGGCGCGACATGCCACACCTACGACACCGAAGACCTCACCTCGTTCGTCGGGTCGGTCGGTGAGGCTACTCGGGCGGCGCGGACGCCGTCGTACCTCTACGGCTACCTCCCCCACGTCGATCACGCGAGTCACGAACACGGGACGCGCTCGGAGACGTACGCGAAGACTGTCGCCGAGGTCTGCGAGGCGCTCGAGCGAGCGCTCGACGTCCTCGAGGAGTCGACGGAGGAGGACGAACGGACGCTGGTCGTGTTCACCGCCGATCACGGCCACGTCGACACTGATCCCGAACGGAACGTCGACCTCGAGTCGATCGATGCGTTGACCGACAACCTCGCCCGGCGGGCGAACGGCGACCCGATCCGCTTCGCCGGGAGCCCGCGGAACGTTCACCTGCACCTGCGTGACGGGACCGTCGAGACGGTCGCCGACGAACTGGGGACCCTCGACGCGCGCGTCTTTCCGCGAGAGACGGCGCTCGACCGCGGTCTGTTCGGCGACCGCGACCCCGGTGAGGCGATCCGCCGACGCGTCGGCGACCTCGTCTGCACCCACCGCGACCTGGGTCTCTGGTACGGCGCCGAGAGCGACGAACTCGAACTGATCGGGATGCACGGCGGGCTCCACCCCGACGAGATGCTCGTCCCGTTCGCCGCCGTCGACCTCGAGGCCCTACGCGAATGAGCGGACTCGAGCGACTCGCACACCGCCCCTGTTTTACCCTCGACGACCCTACCGACGCGCATGGCAACCGGTCCTGCGACGTGGGACTACCGCAACACCCATCACGACGACTTCGGGCGAACGCACTTCCGCCGGTACGGTGACGGCCTCGTCTCGAGTCTCGGCCTCGGCACCTACCTCGGTGAGCCGACCGATACCGTCGACGAGGGCTACGAAGACGCGATCCTGGAAGCCCTCGAGCGCGGCTGTAACGTCCTCGATACGGCGATCAACTACCGCTGTCAGCGCAGCGAGCGCGTGATCGGCCGCGCGCTCGAGGAGAGCGACGTCGACCGGGACGCGGTCCTCGTCGCGACCAAGGGCGGGTTCGTCCCCTTCGACGGCGAGCGACCCGACGACCCCGGTCGGTACGTCAAGGAGGAGTACGTCGACACCGGCCTCGTCGACCGCGACGGCCTCGTGATGGGGAGCCACTGCATCGCCCCCGACTACGTCGAGGACCAACTCGAGCGCTCGCTCGCGAACCTCGACCTCGAGACGATCGATCTCTACTACGTTCACAACCCCGAGACTCAGCTCCGCGAGCGCTCACGGGAGGCGGTCTACGACCAACTCGAGGAGACGTTCGTCAGGCTCGAGGAGCGCGCCGCCGCGGGCGACATCGGCCACTACGGCGTGGCCACGTGGGACGCCTTCCGCGTTCCGCAGGACCACCCTTCCTACCTGTCGCTGCCGGCCGTCGTCGAGCGCGCTCGCGCCGCCGCGACGGAGGCCGAGACGGGCGGGACGCACTTCCGGGCGATCCAGCTGCCGTTCAACGTGGCGATGGCGGACGCGTTCACGGTCGAGGCCCACGAGACGCCGACCGGCGCCAAATCCGCGCTCTGGTTCGCCGCCGACGCCGGACTGAACGTCTTTACGAGCGCGAGCATCGCGCAGGGCGACCTCGCTCGAGACATCCCGGAGGACGTCGCCGCTCGGCTGAACGGCGAGACGACGGTCCAGCGGTCGATCAACTTCGCGCGATCGGCGCCGGGGGTGACGTCGTCACTGGTCGGCATGAGCGACCCGACGCACGTCAGGGAGAACGTTGCGGCCTGCGAGTACGACCCGCTGGGAGCCGAGGCGTTCGACGCGGTCTTCGAATAGTCGATTAGCGCAGTTCCTTCCACTCCTCGCCGCAGTCGGGACAGATCCGGATCGTCGTGATCGTGTCCGGGTCGTTCTTCGTCTTCAGCGCCTTCCCGCACTCGGCACAGGTGACCCGTTCGTAGGTGTCCTTGTCGAGTTCTCCGTCTCGAAGGGCCTTCCGGACTGATTTCATGTTCGCTCCTTACGAAGGTGGGGGAGAAAAAGACAGGGGTCGATCGATGACGTTCATTTCGTTCGAACAGTTCTATTTCGATTCGAAAGTGTTGAAACCGATCGAACGCAAGAACGGCTATGGAGACGGCGACTCGAGGCGTCGACGGACGAACGAAGGTGTTCGGTTCGCTGTGTACGCTCGTCTTTCTCGTCAACATCGGACGCCTCGTCTACGCGCCACTTCTCGAGCCGTTTCGGACCATCTTCGCCGCCAGTACGGCCGAGATCGGGCTGCTGGCGACGCTGGCATGGATCGGGAGTACCGTCCCTCGCCTGCCGACCGGCTACCTGCTCACGAAGTTCCCCCGTCACACGCTCGTGTCCTGGAGCGGCATCGTCCTGGCAGGGTCGTCGCTGTTCGCGGCGAGCGCCCGGTCGCTGGAGATGCTGTCCGTCGGCGCGTTGCTCATGGGGGTCGCCAGCGGCGTCTACTTCGTGGCGGCGAACCCGCTGGTGAGCGAACTGTTTCCGGAGCGAGTCGGTCGAGTCATCGGCATCCACGGCGTCGCGTCCCAGATCGCCGCGGTACTCGCGCCCGTGATCGTCGGCGTCGTCTTCGCGATCACGGTGTGGCCGCTGGCCGCCTGGCGCGTCATCTTCCTGCTGATCGCACTCGCCACGGCGATTTCGACGATCGCCTTCTACGTGCTGGCCAGACGAACGACGCTTCCCGACGCCGGCGGGACGGACCGCAACCTGCGGGTCGCGTTCCGGGCGAACTGGCGGCTCATCGTGACGGCGGTCGCGCTGGTCGGGTTCATCGGACTGGTCTGGAACGCCCTGTTCAACCTGTACGGAACCTATCTCGTGGAGACGAAGGGGATCTCCGAGAGCGTCGCGCTGACCCTGTTGACCGTCATGTTCGCGACCGGCATCCCCGCCTTCTGGTTCACCGGGAACCTCGCCGATCGGCTCCCGTTCGTCCCGCTCTTGCTCGCGATCACCGCCGGGTTCGCCGTCTGCCTGTTCGCGCTCACCGTCGTCGACTCCCTGCTCGGCGTGATCGCCGTGAGCGCGGTGACGGGGTTCGTCATCCACGGGCTCTTCCCCGTCTCGGACACCTACGTCCTCGCCTCGCTGTCGGACGACCACCGCGGGAGCGGCTACGCCATCTTCAGCGCTACGATGATGCCCTTCCACGCGGTCGGCCCCTACCTCGTCGGGAGCCTCGTCGACTTCGGCGTCGGCTTCGACGAGGTCTTTCGAGGGTTCGTCCTGATCCTGCTCGCGACCGTCGTCGTCCTCTGGGCGCTCTCGACGACCGGTCGGCTCCCCGCCGGTGCGAACGACTGACTGCGGCGGCAGACGCGGACACGGCGATAGCCACCGAGCACGACCGGTGACGGCCGCTGAACCGTAGAACGACCGGCGAACGCTTCGCCGCAGTCGTCGCCGTTTTCACGCTCCGCTCGAAGAACCTACTGATGGAGTACACCCAGGAGCGGATCGCGACGCTCCACCAGCTCACGGGGACGCCGCCCGACCTCGGCCCGGACGGCCGCATCGTCGACGACACCGCCGTCGTCGTCCCGATGACCGACCGCGAGCACGCGAGCCTCGCCGCCGAACGCGTCCTCACCGAACTCGAGGCCGTCGACCCCGCCTACGTCTTCGTCCCCGTCCGCGCCGCACCCGAGCGGATCGGCCCGTTTCGCGAGTGGCTCGAGTCCTTCGATCTCTCGCTGTCCGTCCTCTGGTGTAACGCCCCCGCCGTCGAGGACCTCCTCGTCGAGGCCGGGTTGGCCAACGGCTTCGGGAAGGGGCGGGACGTCTGGCTCGCGCTCGGTCCCGCCGCCGCGGCCTGCGAGTACGTCGTCGTCCACGACGCCGACGCCAGCAGCTACGAGGCCGCACACGTCTCCCGCCTGCTCGCACCCCTCACCATGGGCTTCGACTTCTCGAAGGGCTACTACGCCCGCGTCGAGAACGGCCGCCTCTACGGCCGCCTGTTCCGACTGTTCTACGAGCCGCTGCTGCGCGCGCTGGAGGACGCCCACGACGCCCCGATCCTCGACTACCTCGGCTCCTTCCGCTACGCGCTCGCGGGCGAGTTCGCGATGACCGCGGACCTCGCTCACCGACTTCGCGCGCCCCGAGCGTGGGGACTCGAAGTCGGCACCCTCGGCGACGCCTTCGCCCACGCCGGGCTCGACGGCACCGCACAGGTCGACCTCGGTCGTCACGAACACGATCACCGCTCGGTCGGCGGCGACACCGGCCTCGAGGGGATGAGTCGGGAGGTCGCGGCCACGCTGTTGGGCGTCCTCGAGGAGGGCGGCGTCGACCCCGACTACGGGACGCTGCCGGACCGGTACCGCGAGTCCGGTCGACGGTTGATCGAGCAGTACCGCGCCGACGCCCGGTTCAACGGCCTCGCGTACGACGCCGCCGCCGAACGCGAGCAGGTCGACCGCTACGCCGACTCGATCCGGCCGCCCGAGGAGGACCGGCGACTACCGCCGTGGACCGACGCCCCGTTCGCCCCCGAGACGGTCCGGACCGCGGCGACGCCGTGGCTCGAGTGAATTCGACCGACGGCGGGGCCTCTCGCGATCTCACTCGCAACGATGGTCCGGATGCGGGACGACGGCTCACAAGACTAATCCGACCTCGTACCGTTTGCCGTCGCATGAACGTCACCGCCGACGAACTCGCCGGCATCGTCGACCTCTTCGGCGGACTGACCCGACCGGAACTCGAGCGCGCGCTCTCGGAGGCCGCCTTCCGCGAGGACGGCGGCTCGGTCGACGACGCAGCCCTCGAGGAGACGCTCGACGGTGCGCTCGAATCGTTCGCGCTGGTTCGGTACGAGCGGTCGGCCGTCGACGGAGGCGAAGCCGAAGACGAAACGGCACCCGACCTGTTCGTCGCCGGACCCACGGCGTTTCCCTCGACACCGGACGCCGCCGAGGACCTCCCGCACATCCTCGAGATCGATTCCCGATCCCGAACCCTCGACCGCGCCGCCCTCGGCGACCAGGCCCACGACCGCTTCGCCCGGGCGGCCGCGACGGCGGTCGACGCCGGCGACGACGACCGCATCGCCGAACTGCTGGACGCGAGCTACGACCTCGAGGCCTGGGCCCCCGTGGACCTCGCGGCCGAACGCGACCGACTGGACGCGGCACTCGAGCGTGCGTGAGTCGTTCGAGACCGAGCGCCCCGATTCGAATCCGACTCCACATCCCACCCAGAACCCGTGACACGAATGAACCTCGAGCCGGTCGCCGCACACGACCCCGACGAGATCGACGACCAGAAGTACGACGCGGGCGTTCTCGCCCCGGTCGTCGACCGCGACGGCGACCACTCCCTCCTCTTTACCAAACGCGCCGACCACCTCGGCGAGCACCCCGGCCAGATGAGTTTCCCCGGGGGCGGCGCGGAACGCCAGGACGAAACCATCCTCGACACCGCCCTCCGCGAGGCCTACGAGGAGATCGGACTCGAGCGCGAGGAGGTCGACGTCGTCGGCCAACTCGACGATATCCGTACCGTCACCGAGTACGCCGTCACCCCCTTCGTCGCGCGAATCCCCGACCGGGAGTACGACCCCGACGAACAGGAGGTCGCCGAGATCGTCTGTCTCCCGCTGTCGGGATTGCTCGATCCGGAAAATTACGAGTACGATCGTCGATCCCATCCCTACTACGGCGACATCGTCATCCACTACTTCCACGTCGACGGCTACACCGTCTGGGGAGCGACCGGCCGAATTCTGGTTCAACTACTCGAGTTGACGACCGACTTCGAGGCTCCCGAGCGCGTCGATCGGTCGCGGTACTGAGGAATTCGTCGCGGCTCGGAGAACGATCGGAACGAGCTTCCGGTTCCGATTCCGGTTCCGGTTTAGGTCCAGGTTCAGGCGGCCGCTTCCGTCTCGGACCGATACCCGAACCAGAACCACTCGGCGCCGGCCCAGACCAGCGTCAGGACGAAGCCGATGATCACCGCGGTTCCCATCGGTTCCAGAATCGCGTCCCACTCCATGACCAGCAGCGCGACGATCGTCAACACGGCACAGCGTGCGAGGTTGTCGTCCATTATATGATTACTGTTCGAACTGTTGCGATATAAACCCCCGTGGCGGTAGCATCGCAGTCGGACGGCGGACACGGTCGTTCAGTGTCGATCGAAACGTCACCTTTTTGCGCCCACCTGCCACAGGAACCGTATGGTCGCACAGACGATGGATCGAGTTCCGCGACGTTTCTAAGTATTTCTCCGGCCTGCGAGTTGATTTCAAGTGAGTACACACAGACACCCGCCACTCCGTTCTCGAGTCGGCCTCGACGCGATCGCCCTCAAACCGGCCGAATGCGACGTTTCGAGTGCAGCCGACGCCGCAGTCGACTCCCTCGCTATCGACTACGAGGGACGTGCACACCTCCCAGACGAGGAGACGCTAGCGACGCTGGCCGCCGAGTCGAACGCGACGATCCGCCTGACGACGCCGGTTCGCGCCGACGGCTTCGACCCGCTCGGCGACGACTCGCTCCTCGAATCCCTGCCCGAAGGAGTCGGTCGCGTCCTCGTCGCAGGGCATCCGGCGTACCTCTCCCCGGACGAGCAGCGACGGGCTATTGCACCCCGGTTCGGCGCCGCCCTCGAAACCGATCCGGACGCCTGGGTCGGCACCGAGAGCGTCGAACGGATCGCGATGGCGACCGGCGCGACCCAGTACGACCTGCTCACCCGGTCGACCGAACGCACCCTGCACGCCCTCCGGACCGCGGGTTTCGGCGGTGACATCGCGGTCTACGCGCCGACGGTACTCACCGACGATCCCGACGCCGTCCTCGACGCCGTCGGCGGCTACGTCGCTCGCCGTCGTCCGGTCGCACGGGCTCTTCCCGAGTCCGACGGGGCGACCGACTCGAGCGCGACCGGTCGCACGCGCGAGGTGCTGCTCGAGGCGGCCGGCGACTACGCACTCGTCGGCACGGAGTCCGAGATTCGCGACCGCGTCGCCGAACTCCGGACGGCCGGCGCGACGACGATCGTCGGCTATCCGGCCCGCGGGCTCGACGAACTGCTCGAGCGAGTTCGAGATCGGTAGCCTGTCGAACCACCCACACGTAAGTGGTCTCCGTTCCCACGGAACGCTATGAGACTGTGTGGTGAGGGGTGGCCCACGCCCTCGCGAACGGGCGGCGATCGATTCGAACACTGTGCGTGGAAGCGGACGTTCGAGTCCGAGTCCGAGTCCGAGCACAACCACGAGCGAGAGCGAGAGCAAAAGCAAGAGCGTGATCACCAATGAACAGAAATGGAACCGACGGTCTCGCGACCGACGGCCCTGATTTCAACACCGATTCCGGTTTTGACCCCGAACTCGCCGTCGGCGCCGACGCCTTCCAGCAACCCGGAACCGGCCTCGAGGTCGCCGTCGTCGGCGGCGGCGCGGTCGGCGCGACGGCGGCCTACGATCTCGCCCGGCAGGGAGCCGACGTGACGGTGTACGATCGCGGGCCGATCGCCAGCGGCTCGAGCGGCCGCGCGGCGGGGATCTGTTACGACGCGTTCGCAGACGGGCTCGACGCCGACATCGCGGGCGACGGGATCGAGCGGTTCCGCGACCTCTCGGGTGACGACACGTTCCCGTTCGTCGAGTGCCCTTACGTCTGGCTTGCCCGCGAGGGCGACGACCGAAACGCCGACGCGATCCGCGAGCAGGTGTCGCGGATGCAAGACCACGGCGTCATCGCCTTCGAGATGGACGCCGCGGCGCTGGCCGAGCGCTTCCCGTCACTGCGGACCGACGACGTCGCCGTCGCGGGAATCGCAGGCGCGGCTGGCTACACCGACCCGACCTCGTACACGGCCTGTCTCGCCGCCGCGGCAAACGGTGCCG
The DNA here is from genome assembly GCF_017357405.1 of Halomontanus rarus. Classification (GTDB taxonomy): domain Archaea; phylum Halobacteriota; class Halobacteria; order Halobacteriales; family Natrialbaceae; genus Halomontanus; species Halomontanus rarus. The sequence continues at coordinate 1,307,076 of NZ_CP071597.1, forward strand.
GCGCGACACTCGAGACGAACACGCCCGTCGAAATCAGAACCGATCCGCCGCGGGTCGTTCCCGCCGGATCCGCTCGCGAACGCGAGGTCGACGCCGTCCTCGTCGCGGCGGGCGCCCACACAAGGCGCGTCCTCGAGACCGCCGGCCTCTCGGTCGCGATGAAACCGTATCGCGTCCAGGCGCTGGTCGCCGACGGTGACCTCACCGAGCCGATGTGTTACGACGCGACCGACGAGTTCTACGTCCGACCACACCTCGACGGCCTGCTCGCCGGCGACGGGACCGAAGAAATCGAAGCCGACCTCGAGGAGTGGGACCGGGACGCCGACGACGGATTCGCGACGGGACTCACCGAACGCGTCGCCCACCGGTTTCCAGACCTCGAGCTCGCACCGGACGCCGTCGATCGCTCCTGGGCTGGCCTCTGTACGGCCACGCCCGACCGCGACCCGCTGGTCGGCGAACTCGCGGACGGGATCTACGTCGCGACCGGGTTCCACGGCCACGGCTTCATGCGTGCGCCGGCGATCGGTGAGCGAGTCGCCGGACAGATCCTCGGGCTCCCGAGAACTGAATCCGGAGCCGAGACGACACTCGAGGCGTTCGATCCGACGCGATTCGACGGCGACGAAGCGTTCGAAATCGTGGAGGGAATGACGCTCGACGAACGTGACGTCCAGTAGACGTTCCTGAGACGACTGCGGTCAGTCGTCGATCGTAATCCGTTCCGTCTCTGTTTCCGTTTCCGACCGCGATTCCAACACCGAGTCAGAGTTCGAATCGGCCTCCGCCTCCTCGAGCGGGTCTTCTTTCGGAATTTCGATGTTGAGCGTGCCGAGCTCGGTCAGTCGCGCCGTCGCGGCGTCGGGGTCGACGACCGCGTCATCGGGCAGTTCGGCTTCGCCGTCGAGGGCTAGTCCGCGACCGGGAAAACGCATCTCGTATCCTTCGTGAAACTCGCGGAACCGATCGATCTGAATGCGAACGTTCCCGTCGAGATATCGGACCTGTACGTCGTCGATCTCGACGCCCGGCGCATCGAAGACGACGAGATAGGAGTCGTCGTCCTCGAGAATATCGACCGGGAGCGATCGATGCTCTTGCACGCGGCTGTTCGCGCGCCCGATCTGCCGATAGAGCGTACTACTGATCGATTTTCGAACGTCGTTGAGACTCACGGAACATCACCTCGATCGGGGAGTGGGCGGGGGAGACAGACCTGATGGAACATGGAGTAATCCACCTCTCTACGGGCTACAACGTCCCTGTTCATATTGTTTTTGATGTGGCCAAAATAAATGTCTGACGTGACAATCGTTCGGCCGATAATTATGGACGTTTATCCAATTATAATTCGATTTCCTCGAGACACTCCGTGCCTCCACAGACGGGACAGGAGAGATCAGAGACGGAGTGGTCGTCCGAGACCTCGTACGTGTAATGGTTTTCGAACATGTCGAGGACGCACTCCTCGTCGGTACACTTGACCTCTTTGGTCGGTGGCATGAATGGGGCTACAGGTGCGAGACCTATCAACGCACGGGTAGCGGCGGTCCGCGAACCCGATTCAGAGGCGAGAGCGACTTCGCCTCGACAACGTGTAGTCATCGTTTTACGCCTCGAGCGGCTATCCGGAGCCAATACGATGACCGACCCCGAGACACTCTCCGTGACGATCGTCGACGGCTACGTCGACGAGCCCGCACACTTCGGGGTCCCGCCGTACGTTTCGACGTATCCCCGGTACACCGCCGGTGCGCTGGTCGACGCTGGCGTTCCACGAGAACGGATCACCTATCACACGATCGACGGACTCCGGGACGAACCGGGGCGCTGGCAGGACGTCGACGAGGCCGACCTCATGATCTACCTCGGCGGAATGACCGTCCCGGGCAAGTACGTCGGCGGGACGCCCGCCGAACCCGACGAGGTCCGAAAACTGGCCTGGACCGCCGGTGGTACCAGCCTGATGGGCGGCCCCGTCAAGTTCGGCGTCGGCGACGCCAACGAGGGGGCGACCGAAACGGAACGCCAGGACCTGGACTTCGACTTCGTCGCGAAAGGCGACGTCGAGGCGGCCGCCTACGACCTCGTCGAGAGCGGTCTCGAGGGATTCAACGACCGGATGCGTGACGTTCCCGAAGTCACCCGCTGGGCCCGGGAGGGTGCGTTCGTCGTCGAACAACACCCCAACCATCCCGAGTACCTCATCTGCGAACTCGAGACCTCACGGGGCTGCGCCTACCGGTGTTCGTTCTGTACCGAACCGCTCTACGGCAATCCCACCTTCCGGCCGCCGGAGACCGTCGTCGGCGAGGTCGACGCGCTCTCGGACCACGGCGTGAAACACTTCCGGATCGGCCGACAGGCTGACATCCTCGCCTACGGCGGCGACGGCGAAGCGCCGAATCCCGAGGCCCTGCGAGAGTTGTACGGCGGGATCAGGGAGGTCGCGCCCGACCTCGAGACGCTCCACCTCGACAACCTCAACCCGATTACGGTCGTGAACTGGCCCGAACAGGCTCGAGAGGGGATCCGGATCATCGCCGAGCACAACACGCCCGGGGATACCGCGGCGTTCGGCCTCGAGTCGGCCGACCCGGTCGTTCAGGAGGAGAACAACCTCAACGTCTCCGCCGAGGAGTGTTTCGAAGCCGTCCGGATCGTCAACGAGGAAGCGGGGTGGCGACCGGGAGGGCCGAGGGACCCGAGGCCCTCCGATCGTGCGAGCGGCCCGGCCGCGAACGCCGCCGAAAGCGGACCCACCCGCCTCCCAAAACTCCTCCCCGGCATCAACCTCCTCCACGGCCTCAAAGGCGAACGCGAGGAGACCTACGAGCGCAACCTCGAGTTCCTCCACCGGGTCTACGACGAGGGGTACATGCTCCGTCGGATCAACATCCGTCAGGTGATGGCCTTCGCCGGCACCGAGATGTCCGAAACCGGCGCGCAGATCGCACAGGACCACAAGAAGCTGTTCAAACGATACAAGCGCCAGGTCCGCGAGGAGATCGACAACCCCATGCTCGAGCGAGTCGCCCCGCCCGGAACGGTCCTGCCGGACGTCCACCTCGAGTACCACCAGGACGGCACGACCTTCGGTCGCCAGCTGGGCACCTACCCGCTGCTCGTCGGCATCCCCGGAGAACGCGAACTGGGTCGGACGATCGACGTCGCCGTCGTCAACCACGGCTACCGATCGGTGACCGGCGTCCCCTACCCCCTCGATCTCAACGGCGCGTCGATGGACGAGCTCACCGCGATCCCCGGTCTCGGCAATCGCCGCGCCGGTGACATCGTCGTCAACCGTCCGTACGAATCGCTTTCCGACACGGGTGTCGACGCCGAGATCGACCTCTCGCAGTTCGCGACCGTCGGGACGCCAAACCGTGCGGACTGAGTGACAGTCCCGCGAACCGACGATTTGGCCCCTGTCGGTAGTTCTATTATGGATGGGCTTCAGACTGCAAATAGAGGGTCTAACTGTGGAAATATCTGATAAGCTCCTGTGTTTGTTCAGTACTGACATCTCGGTCGAGGACGACCGGTACGTCATCGAAGTACCGCGACAGGAAGTCGAAACTGGGGATATCGATCCGGACGAGATCTACCGCGTCGCACTCATCTCTCGTGATCGCGAACAGGATGCCGTTTCGACGTCGACGGGTTCGACCTCGAGTTCGGCGTCAGGCTCGACGTCGACCACGAACTCGAGTGCCGGCACAACCTCGAGCCCAACGCCGCCGTCGGAACCGCAACCGCCCGTCGAGGTCGGCGAAACGCGCTACGTCGAGATCGAAGACATCGGGAAACAGGGCGACGGCATCGCTCGCGTCGAGCGCGGCTACGTCATCATCGTCCCCGGTGCCGAAGTCGGCGAACGCGTCAAGATCGAGGTAACCGAGGTCAAATCGAACTTCGCGGTCGGCGAGATCATCGAAGAAACCTTCTAAAGCGACCTTTTTCACCGGGTTCGAGGCCACCTCCGGTGGCCGAGGACCCGGTGAAAAATCTCGACCAAAAAGGCCGAGCACGAGGCGCTCGGTGAAACGGCGCGCAAGCGCGCCGTATGCTGGCGGCGGTGGGGGGTGTTGCTATCGCTACGGCGGTGGGAGGATGTTGCTATCGCTACCGTGGCTTCGACAACTTTTGTAGAACGTCGACGCTCCTATAGTAACAACTGAAACGGAGTACGCATCGATCGTACAACTGTCATGCGATCGAGTGTGCACTGACTTTCAGTGGCTACTATAGACCGGTCGGCGAAGTCTCCGTTCCGTCGACGCTCGTCCCGACAGCTGTCACTCCTCGAGCGGCGTTCCGTCGATCCGTTTCGCGCCTTCCGAGTCGTGGACGACGATGGGGTCGTTCTCGTTCTCGTCGCCGAATACCGCGGGCTCGTAGTTGTCCCGCACCGCGATCGCCTCCTCGAGTTCGCGCACCGCCCGTTCTTTGAGCGCTCGAGCGAGATCCGTAGCGTCTTCCCTCGAGATATCCCGCCCCAGTCCCTCGCACTCGTGGGCGCGGACGATCATCTCCTCGTCGTCGGATTCGCCGACTTCCCGTTGCGCTGGAAGTGCGACGCTGTCGACGGCCTCGCCCATGGGCTGGCTGGTGCCCCCGAGCGCGACGCTGAAGGGGTAGGTGCGACAGATCAGGGGGCGATCCTCGTGGGCGACGCACGCTCCGGTGCCGGTTCCGGTGTCGTCTTCCTCGTAGTAGACGCAATCGCCACAGGAGTCGGTCTGGAGCGCCCACTCGAACGTTTCACCCGCGAGATCGCCGCCCTCGGTTTCGCGGAGGCCGTAGGGCATCGGCCGGGCGACGTCTCGCCACTCGTCGCCGGTCGCGGCTTCGAGCTCGCGCACTTCGTCCGGGAACACGGTCGCCGTGTGCTCGTCGTCGCCGTCTCGCGTACAGCAGGCGCCACAGCGCGTACACTCGAAGCCGATCGACTCGATGGCGTCGGCCAGCGCGTCGGTGTCGAGGGCTTCGGCGCGCTCGAGTTCGTCCTCGAGATCGAGCGGGGAGTCTGCGGTCACGAGTGTCACTACGTCCGGTAGGAGAAAAGTCCGCCGCTCTCCGAGGGCCCGGGGCCGAAAGCCGAGAACTACCTCGGCCGCGCACGCTCACCGTCGAACTCGAGGTGGCCTTCGACGGCGAGTTTCTCGAGGTGGGCGAGGACGGTCGCTCGTGCAAGGTCGCGGACGCCGGTGAGGTCCTTCTCGTAGGCGGCGTCGAGAATCCCCGCGAGCGTTCGGGCCCCGTCGTCGACCGCCCTGCGGATCCGCCGCTCGCGCTCGAGGCGGTGAGCGATGAGTCGCTCGAGCGTCGCTCCGGGGTCGTCGATCGGCGGCCCGTGGCCGGGATAGAGTCGCGGCGGGGTCATCGCCCGCAGTCGTCGCAGGGTGGTCAGGTACGCACGCATATCGCCTTCGGGTGCGCCGACGACGACGCTCCCCTCGGCGACGGCGCAGTCGCCACAGCATATCGGACCGTCCGCGCCCGCCCGAACGCCGACGTGGTCCGACGCGTGCCCCGGCGTCTCGAGAATTTCGACCCTGCCGTCGCCGGCCGGAATCGCCGTCCCTTCTACGAACACGCGATCCGGACCGACACCGGTCGCCTCGCGAAATCGATCGGTTCGGCCCGCTCGAGCCCAGACGGTCGCGTTCGTCTCGCGAGCGTACTCCTCGACGGCATCGACGTGATCGGGATGGGTGTGAGTCACCAGAACGTGTTCGACGCCGCGGTCACGAACCAGTCGATCCAGTTCGGACGTCCGACTCGCCGGGTCGAGGAGGACCGCCGGATCGCGGCCGAAGACGTAGACGTTCGTCCGGCCGTCGGGAGCGCGCGCCGTTGTTGGGACGGAACAGCAGGTGATCTCCATGCGTACGACTGAGAGGTCACCGCCGACGGAAAAGGGCGTGTCGACTGTCTACTGTCTACGTCTACCGCTTCAGGAAGTAGACCTGCTTGCGTGCGTCGCGGAAACTGTAGCGCGAACCGACGAGTTCGACGTCCTCGAGGCGATTGAGTGCGTATCGGACGGTCCGGTCGGGGAGGAGCGATTCCTCGGCGAGTTGGCCCTGCGAGAGCGGAGAGTCGGACTCGAGAACTTTGGCGACGAGTTTGGCACTCGGCGGGAGCTCACGGAGACGCTCGCGGTATTCGGCTTCTGAGAGGGTTTCTTCGGCAGCGACGCGGTCGTCGGCGGTACTCGTGCTCATACGAGAGAACTGGATTCGGTGTTGGTAAAGCTTCCCTATATGTGGATACGTACAATCTTGTTTATAAAAGGCACATATGAAGGCCTTGTATGGATATAAGGATTATACTGTGTATCGGTGGTTCCCCAAGTGACTAGTTCGCTCGAGTCCGTGGAGGAGTATGGAAACGATTCCATCCGAATACCAGGATCTGTTCGAGCGAAAGTCGTTCGCCCAGCTGGCGACGGTCATGCCCGACGGAACACCACAGGTCACTCCCGTCTGGATCGGACTCGACGATGAAGGGTATCTGCTGGTCAACACTGCACGCAACAGACAAAAAGAGCGGAACGTCAAGCGAGAGCCGAAAGTCGGGCTCTCGGTTCCGGATCCAGACGATCCGTACCGATACCTTTCGATCCGCGGCGAAGTCGAGGAGATAACGCCCGAGGGTGCCGTCGAGCACATCGACCAGCTCGCACAGAGATATATGGGCGTCGAGACGTATCCGAACCACGGCGACGAGGCCGGTGAGCGGGTTATTTTCCGTATCCGTCCCGATCGAGTGATCGCCGCCGATCAGTAAGAACGGGCCCGGAGCCGTGACCGTTCGGGATCAGCGGTTGTATCCCGGCTCGCGGTATGTCCCCATGAGGCCCTGACACTCCGGACAGTGAACCAGCAGGAGATCGCCCGCCTCGTGTCGGACGAGGTCGTCGGTTTCGAGGATCGAACCGCACTGTTTACAGGTAGGCATAGTATGATCTATGTTACCATTCACCAAAAGCCGTTCTCCCCGTCCGACTCCAGTACCTCTTTATTCTCCGGGCCGTGTAGTTGCGTCCAGTGTGAAAGGACAGGAGTGGTACCAGGCCGACGACGTCGCCGAGGAGTACGACGACAAGCGATTCTCCCAAGGCGGACAGCTGATCGACAGACGGGAGAAACGTGCCGTCCTCGAGGCTATCGAACCCCTCGAGGACCGTCGCGTCCTCGAAATCGCCTGTGGTACCGGGCGATTTACGACGATGATCGCCGACCGCGGTGCGGACGTCGTGGGACTCGATATTTCGGCAGCGATGTTACAGCAAGGGCGGAAGAAAGCACGGGCGGCGGGCGTCTCGGATCGGCTCGAGTTCCTCCGAGGAGACGCGGGTCGGTTACCGTTTCCGGACGATCACTTCGATACCGTCATCGCGATGCGCTTTTTCCATCTAGCGGACGATCCGGAAGGGTTTCTGAGCGAAATGCGCCGCGTCTCGAGCGACCAGATCGTCTTCGATACGTTCAACAGGTATTCGGCTCGCAGCGTCTACAACTGGGCGTTGCCGATGGGGTCGCGGTTGTACTCCAAGAGCGAAGTGAGCGTACTGCTGGCGAAAACAGATCTGACGCTGGTCGACGTCGAAGACGACTTCATCGCTCCCTACGGACTGTATCGGTCGATTCCGAACGTCCTCGCGTCGCCGATTCGGTCGGTCGACCGTGTGATCGGTCGATCGACCGTGGGCGATCACCTCGCGTCGGTCTCTTACTGGAATACGCGCGTTCGCTGACACGGCGGGTGACAGGAACACATCAGTTAGTTATCACAGGACGCGTGAAACCCAGCTTATTTTTACTGCTCCCCGAATCTACCTACCAGTATGAAGCTCTCGGTAGTCGTCTCCACGTTGAACGACCGAGAGCAGTTGCTCCCGTGTCTCGACGCGCTCGAGGCGCACGTCCCCGCGGAGACGGAAATCATCGTCGTCAACGGGCCGTCCTCCGACGGCACGACCGGCGCCGTCATGGAGCGCGAGGACGTCGACGTGCTCGTCGAGATCTCCGAACGGAACCGCAACGTCTCGAGAAACGCCGGCATCGAGACCGCCTCGGGCGACGTCGTCGCGTTCCTCGGCGACGAGTACGCCGTCGAACCCTCGTGGTACGACGCGATCAGCGTCGCCGTGGCCAGTGACGCCGATATCGTCACCGGACCGATCGTCGGCGGGTCGCCCGGTGCCCGCCGGCCGGACGTGGACCCGACCGACTCGAAGACCGTCGCCGGCCGTTCTATCACCCCCTTCGACGGCGACAACGTCGCGTTCGATCGATCGGTACTCGAGGCCCTCGACGGGTTCGACGAGTACCTCTGTGCGGGCGGGGCCCGCGACTGCGCACACCGCGTGGCCGGAATGTCGTTCGACGTGACGTGGAGCGCCGAGATGACCGCTCGGTACGAGGTCGAAACTGATGGCGGGCAACCCGATACGGATTGGGCCGACACCTACCGCTCGCTCGGCTACCGGCTCGCGAAGAACTACGGGCTGCGGCCGTCCGTCGTCGGTCGGACCGCCGGGAGCGCCGTTCGAGACGGCTACAAAGGCGCTTGCGCCGTCGCCACGGGCGAGGGAACGCCGACTGGCTGGTTCGGGAACGGAACGGACGTCTTCGCCAACGCGCTCGGCGGATTGAAAGACGGGATTCGGGCTCGCTTCGACGATCGATCGAACCGACGCAACCCCAACGGAATCTCGACGCGCCACGACCGCGCCGTGCAGGTGTACGACCGGCGAGACGAGTAGCGGTCGACCCTGACGGGGTGCTCTGTATCGGTCATACCAGGACGCTCACTCGACGTTCGGGCCCAGTACGTCGATTACGCGACACGCGTTCTTCGAAAACGCCCGCCACAGTTTGTCCTCAGAGACGTCGAGCGTGAGGATCTCCATGACGGCCACGTTCGGGTGACTCGCGGGCGCACCGCTCCCGAAGAGAACCCGATCGGGATGCTCGAGCAGCGCCCGCTCGAGTTGTTCGCGATACCTGACGAAGCTCGTGTCGAGATAACAGTCGTCGTAGGTCTCGAGGAGGTCGATCATCTCGTCCATGAGTTCGCGATCGAGCGGGTGGCCGCCGAAGTGGGCGACGACGACGGGAAACGAGCGGCCGAGCACGGTCTCGGCGAGTGTCGTGGGTGGGGCGTCCGAACCGCCGCGGATCAGCAGCGGGAGTCCGACCTCGTCGAGTTTCTCGAGGACGTCCTCGTCGGGGAGGCCGTCGACGTCGGGGTTCAGGGTGAAGCCGTGAAAGCGGTCGTCGTAGGCGTACTGTTCGACGTCACTGGGCGTCGTGTGCCACTCTTTTCGCTGACTGAGAACGTTTCGAAGTCGGTTCGTCGGGGTGTGCTCGGGAGATCGGGTGCCGTTGATCCGGGCGAACGCGACGAACGGTCGGTCGACGCTCAGACGGGCGACCCCGTTGTTCGCCGAGACGTAGCTCCGACCCGGGTCGGGACTGGGAAACACGACGGACCTGACGATCCCGGCCTGATGCATCTCCCGCTCGAGTCGGTCGGGCGAGATGGCACGACCGCGTGGACCGACCGCGTCGGGGGTCAGACAGGTATGGACGTCCACGACGCGAAACCCGTGTTCCAACTCGAGCATTCGGTGGAGATAATCCACTCGACCCATATTTTGCTACCGATTAGTCCCCGACGACGACCCCACGGTGGTCGTTCACACCCCCGATCGCCAGAGGGGAGCGAGGTGGTAGAGAAACACTTATATAGAAGTGCTGACGATACCTTAGTGAGGATCTAACGATGGCACAACAGCGACGCATGGGCGGACAGCCTATGTTCATCTTGAGCGAGGACAGTCAGCGAACACAGGGTCGCGACGCACAGTCGTCGAACATCATGGCGGGGAAAGCCGTCGCCGAGTCCGTCCGGACCACACTCGGCCCCCGCGGCATGGACAAAATGCTCGTCTCGTCGTCCGGCGACGTCGTCATTACGAACGACGGCGCGACCATCCTGAACAAGATGGACATCGAGCACCCGGCCGCACAGATGATCGTCGAGGTCGCCGAAACCCAGGAGGACGAGGTCGGCGACGGGACGACGACGGCCGCAGTACTCGCCGGGAATCTCCTCGGCGAAGCCGAGGACCTGCTCGACCAGGACGTCCACGCGACGACGATCGTCGAGGGGTATCACGAGGCCGCCCGCATCGCCCTCGAGGCGATCGACGAGCAGGTCGTCGGAAGCGACGTCGACGACGACGTTCTCAAGCAGGTCGCCGAATCGAGTATGACCGGCAAGGGGACCGGCGGTCTCACCGCCGAAGCGCTCGCGGAGACGGTCGTCTCGGCGATTCGCCACGTCGACGGCGAGGACGGGGTCGCACGCGACAACGTCAACGTCCACACGGAGGTCGGCGCCTCCTCGAACGCGACGGAAATGATCGAGGGCATCGTCGTCGACGAGGAACCCGCCCACGACGAGATGCCGACGACGGTCGAAGACGCCGACATCTCCATTCTCGACGTCGAACTCGGTGTCCGGACCGGTGACGTCGACGCGGAGTACTCGATCGAGTCGATCGACCAACTCAACACCGCCCTCGACGCAGAAGAGAGCGAACTGCGCGGCTACGCACAGACCGTCGCCGACTCCGGCGTCGACGTCCTGTTCACCACCGACAGCGTCGACGACCGCGTCGCCTCCTTCCTCGCGAACGAGGACGTTCTCGTCTTCGACGACCTCAACAACACGGACGCCCGCAAAATCGCCTCCGCGACCGGCGCCGCCCGCGTCGGCGCGCTGGACGATCTCGCGGACTCGGAGTTCGGTCACGCCGACCGCATCCGCACGGAATCCTACGGCGGCGAGGACCTCGTGTTCGTCGAAGGCGGCGCCGCTGCCGAAGCCGTCACCATCTTCGTCCGCGGCGGAACCGACCACGTCGTCGACGAACTCGAGCGGACGATCGGCGACGCGCTCGACGTCGTCGCGACCGCACTCGACTCCGGCGAGGTCGTCCCCGGTGCCGGTGCGACCGAGATCGCCATCGCGGACCGCGTCCGCTCGGAAGCCGCCGGCGTCGAGGGCCGCAAACAGCTCGCCGTCACGGCCTTCGCCGACGCACTCGATATCGTTCCGCGCACGCTCGCCGCCAACACCGGTCAGGACCCGATCGACGTCCTCGTCGACCTTCGGGCCGCCCACGAGTCCGAGGGCCGAGCCGGGCTGATCACCGACGGAGAGTCCGTCGAAATCGCCGACCCGATCGAACACGGTGTCGTCGATCCCGCCGACGTCAAGCGCGAAGCGATCGAGAGCGCGACCGAAGCCGCGACGATGATCGCCCGCATCGACGACGTCATCGCCGCCGAATAAGTCCGGTCGATCGTTCGAAGTCGATCCCATCCCGTTTTTTTATCGGTGTCGAGTGACGGACGATATCGGTCGGGCCGGCAGTGTTATTTGTTAACATTCCTTTGGGTGGGGTAGCATGGCCCGAACCGCACCGTCCGATCGACTGACTCCCGTCGGTGACGTGAGCGAACGAACAGTCTACTACGACGACGACCGGGAGACGTACCACACGTGGTACGACGGCGAGGACTACGAACCGGTGAGCACGGCACTGCTGATGGCCGTGTCGGCAGTGCTCGGAGTCGAACCGACGGACCTCGAGGCGCTCTACGAGTGCGTCGATTCGGACGCACTCAACGACATTTTCGTCCACTGGCGCGGCGACGAACCGCGCGTCGGCGAGGGATCGGTCTCCTTTCGATTCGCACACTGTGCGGTCGCCGTCCACGCCGACGGCGAGATCGTGATCGATCCGTTGGATCACTCGGACACTGCGGTCTGACCGCCCCCCGAGTTCTCCGTCACTCCCGTCGTTCGAGCCGGACCTCGTCACCGACCGTGAGCCCGAACGCCTCGTCGCCGCGGCCGTCGTTGACGTCCAGTTCGACGCACCCGTGACTGCCGACGGTCGCCAGCCGCCGGCCGGGTGGCACGGACGCGAACGTCTCTCCGACCGGCACCGCCTCGCCGTTCGCCCGGATCCGCTCCGGACCCTCGAGAAATTCCCCGGGAACGTTTGTAATCACGTTCCCGAAGTCGTCGACGGCGAGTACCGTTCCCGTCGCACGGCCTCCGTCGACCGTCGCCTCGGGGAGCGTCAGGTCGACGATCTCCTCGCGGTCGACGGCCGTCAGCGAAGGTACCGTCTCGAGCCCGTCGACGCCCGCGTCGTGGACGTCCGCCGCGGCGGGGGCGAAGACGTCCCGGCCGTGGAAGGTACTGCTCGCGGCGTCGGTGTCGTCGATCGCGTACCACTCGAGTGCGCCGTCGTTTCGATCCCCCTCGAGAAGCCGCCGCGCTGGGGGAACGAGCACCCCGTTGTCCGGCCCGACGAGCGCGTGGTCGCCCGCGCGGACGACGATCGCGTTGCGGTCGGTGCCGACGCCCGGATCGACCACGGCGAGGTGTACCGCCGGCGGAAAGTACGGGAGCACCTCGCGGAGCCAGAACGCCGTCGACCGCACGTCTCCGCGGGGGAACTCGTGGGAGACGTCGATCAGTTGGACGTCCGTTCCGGCGCGCTCGAGGACGACGCCCTTCATCGCCGCGGGGTACGGCGAACCGAAGTCCGAAGAAAGTGTGATCATACGCGTACGTGGGCGTACGCCGCGGGCGCTCAAAATAAGCGGCCCTCGAAACGTACCGAAGAGAGCGGACAGTCGAACGGCCCTACCCGCCGTTGGCGTCCGTCTCGCTGATCATCTGCATCCGTTCGATTCCGTCGATCTCGTCGACGACCTTCGCGACCGGGTCAGGAACGAGCGTTTCCCAGTCGCCGCCCTCGATCATTCGATCGCGAATCTCCGTTCCTTCGAATATTCCTCGGTTGAACATTGGCGACTGTCTGACTTCGACGCCGGCTTCCCTGAAGAGTTGGATCACCAGCGGATTGTTCGAGTACGCGATCTCGAAATCGGGACTCATACTTTGAACGTGGCTCACCCACACCGAATTCCGCTCGAGATCCTCGATCGGGACGACGTACGTCACCAGATCGATGTCGACGAGCGTCTTCGTGATCATCATGATCCGCTCACCGGCGGTGAACGGATTCCGAGATGTATGCGAGTCACCCGCGCTCCCGATCCCGAGTACGAGTTCGTCGACATCGTTCGCGATCTCTTCGACCATACTTCGGTGACCGTTGTGGAACGGCTGAAATCGACCGATGAGGAACCCCCGCGTCATACTCGCCAACTCGCACCTCTGGCTCTTAAGCGTGGCGAGGTGTCGCGCGATCCGGAAGTCACGATTTCGGTTGCGTTGACCCTCGAGAACCCCGGAGAGCGTTCGATAAGAGGGAGAAAGTATATCAGTCGCAATCCCTTCGGTCCACGTACTGAACACAGTTCTATGAGCAACGATACGAACGTTGACGACACCCCCGACGACACCGCTTCGGAGGGTTCCGAGGAGGACCCGACCGAACGGCAGGACGACACCTGGTCGGACGTCGACGAGACCCACGGATCCACCGGGTCCGAGGAGTCCGACGACTGGGAGGACGTCGGCAGCGGACCCGTCTCCGACGGTCCCGCCGACGACTTCGGGAGTGACGCCAACGGCGCTACCACCGACACCGACACCGATATCGACGGCACCGACGGCGTCGGCGAGACGGTCGATGATCTCGGCAGTACGGTCGAGGTCGATCCCGGCGTCGAGGTCGACGAAGAGAACGCCGAAGACGACTTGCTCGGCGGACTCAAGATCGATTCGACCGGCGACATCGAGGTCCCCGACCGACTCGTCGATCAGGTCATCGGACAGGACGAAGCACGAGACATCATCATCAAGGCGGCCAAGCAGCGCCGACACGTCATGATGATCGGCTCGCCGGGGACCGGCAAATCGATGCTGGCAAAGGCGATGAGTCAGTTGCTTCCCAAGGAAGATCTACAGGACGTTCTCGTCTACCACAACCCGGACGACGGCAACGAGCCGAAGGTCCGGACTGTCCCCGCCGGTAAAGGCGAGCAGATCATCGACGCCCACAAAGAGGAAGCCCGAAAGCGAAATCAGATGCGCTCGATCCTGATGTGGATCATCATCGCGATCGTTATCGCGTACGCGCTTCTGGTCGCCGGCAACATTTTGCTCGGCATCCTCGCGGCGGGTATCATCTGGCTGATCTTCCGCTACACGTCCCGCGGCACCGACGCGATGGTGCCGAATATGATCGTCAACAACGGCGACCAGCGCGTTGCTCCCTTCGAGGACGCCACCGGCGCCCACGCCGGTGCGCTGCTGGGCGACGTCCGCCACGACCCCTTCCAGTCCGGCGGCATGGAGACGCCGAGCCACGACCGCGTCGAACCCGGCTCGATCCATCAGGCCAACAAGGGCGTGCTGTTCGTCGACGAGATGAACACGCTCGACATCCGGACTCAGCAGAAGCTGATGACCGCGATTCAGGAAGGTGAGTTCGCGATCACGGGCCAGTCCGAGCGTTCCTCGGGCGCGATGGTCCAGACCGAACCCGTCCCCTGTGACTTCGTCATGGTCGCCGCCGGGAATCTGGACGCCATGGAGAACATGCACCCCGCGCTGCGCTCGCGGATCAAGGGCTACGGCTACGAGGTGTACATGGAGGACACCATCGAGGACACTCCCGAAATGCGGCGCAAGTACGCCCGCTTCGTCGCTCAGGAGGTCGAACGCGACGGCCGTCTCCCCGACTTCGACCGCGAGGCGGTCGAGGAGGTCCTCCTCGAGGCCAAGCGCCGCTCGGGTCGGAAGAATCACCTCACGCTGCACTTCCGCAGTCTGGGCGGATTGGTCCGCGTCGCCGGTGACATCGCCCGCGCCGAAGACCGCGATCACACCACCCGCGCAGACGTCCTGCAGGCCAAAGAACGCTCGCGCTCGATCGAACAGCAACTCGCCGACGACTACATCGAGCGCCGCAAGGACTACGAGTTGCAGGTCAACGAAGGCGGCGTCGAGGGCCGCGTCAACGGCCTCGCCGTCATGGGCGAAGACTCGGGGATCATGCTCCCCGTGATGGCCGAGATCGCACCCGCACAGGGTCCGGGTCAGGTCATCGCGACCGGCCAACTCAAGGAGATGGCCGAGGAGTCCGTGCAGAACGTCTCCGCGATCATCAAGAAGTTCTCCGACGTGAACCTCTCGGAAAAGGACGTCCACATCCAGTTCGTCCAGGCCGGCCAGCAGGGCGTCGACGGCGACTCCGCCTCCATCACGGTGGCGACCGCCGTCATCAGCGCGCTCGAGGACATCCCGGTCGACCAGTCGGTCGCGATGACCGGCTCGCTCTCCGTGCGCGGGGACGTCCTCCCGGTCGGCGGCGTCACCCACAAGATCGAAGCCGCCGCGAAAGCCGGCTGTACGAAGGTCATCATCCCGAAGGCCAACGAACAGGACGTGATGATCGAAGACGAGTACAAGGAGATGATCGAGATCATCCCCTGTGACAACATCAGCGAGGTTCTCGAGGTCGCCCTGATGGGCGAACCCGAGAAGGACTCGCTGCTCGACCGACTGAAATCGATCACCGGCTCGGCGTTCGAGGGCCAGGTCAGCCCCGGCAGTTCCGCCAGCGGGTCGAACCCGAGTCCGCAGTAGAGTCCCGTATGACCCAGTGGACGACGTTCGTCGGTCTCTCGGGCGTCGTCTGCGTGCTCTTGCTCGCTCTTTCTCACGCGACGAAGACGACGTTGACCGAGCCGACTGCGGTGTCGGACGGACACTCGGGACCGAATTTGAATTCGAACTCGAACGCGAACGCGAACGCAGACACCGAGGCGGCCTCGAGTTCGAACCCGAATACCGACTCGACCGAAACGAGCGGCGACCGGGTCCCGTCCGCGTCCAGTTCGTCGGCGTACCCACGATCCGCTGACCTCGAGCCCTCGACTCGGCCGGTCACCGGTCGACGGGACGAGGTCGGATCACGATCGATGGGTTCGGAGCCCTCGAAGACGGACTCGACGGCGGACCCGTCACTCGAGCGTTCCGGGAACGGCGATCCGGATCCCACTCCCGCCGATCCACGAGCGGATCTCGATCTCGATCCCGAAGACGAAGACCCCCTGATGGAGTCGATGTCCGCGGGCGCGTTGCTGGCGAACGTCGCGCTCTCGCAGGGGTTGTTCGCCGCGGTCCTGATCGCGGCGGCGTTTTACACGGAGATCCCGGCGGCGGCGCTCGGTATCGAGTTCACCGGCGCGTACCTGTTCTCTGGACTCGCGGTCGGAACGGCGATCGGACTCGGACTCTACGTCGCCAACGAGTCCGGTTCGATGGTCGCGAAACGACTCGAGATCGACCACAACGAGGACCTGCGCGAGCTGCTCGCGCCCGACTCCGCCGGCGGCTGGCTGATCCTGTTGCTCGTCGTGTTGCCGATGATCGCGGTCTTCGAGGAGTTTCTCTTCCGGGCGGCGTTGATCGGCGCGGTGTCGGTCGGCTTCGGCGTCTCGCCCTGGCTCCTCGCCGTCGTCTCGTCGGTCGCGTTCGCGCTCGGCCACGGCATGCAGGGGACCGCTGGCATCCTCGTCACCGGGTTGTTGGGGTTCGTCCTCGCGAGCGCGTTCGTCCTCACCGGGAGCTTCCTCGCGGTCGTCGTCGCCCACTATCTGATCAACGCCCTCGAGTTCGTCGTCCACGAGGGGTTCGGACTCGAGTGGAGTGGGGGTGGCGATGGGGGCGAGACCACCGAAAGCTAAGGACCGACCGCACCTCTGTCGGGGTATGAGTACGCTCGAAAACGCGTCCGAGACGGTACAGCGAGCGATGGTCGCCGGTGTCGTCCTCTACTTCGCGGTGTTCATCTACGCTGGCGTGACGGGTGATCCGACCGCGCGGATCGGTGCGGACGTCCTCTTCGGCATCATCGCGCTCGGCGTCGGGACGTTCCTGATTCTCGAGTCGCCGCGGGAGCTGTCGCCGATCGTCGCGGCCGGGGGCTGTCTCGTCGCCGGAGGCGTCGCACAGCTCGGACTGGTCGTGACGCGCGATCCGCTGCTCGATCTCGTCGCAGCCCTCGCCGTCTTCGTGGGTGTCGGACTCTACGTGTACGCGGTCTGGATCGCGGACTGACAGTAGAAAAACTACAACCCCTCGAGCGACCGCAACTTCTGCTCGACCGGTGGTGGGGCGGCGCTGGGACCGTCCCGGACGCGGTGATCGGGGATCAGGATCGGAGCCGGGTTCTCGTCGAGCGCCGTTCGCACGAGGATGATATCGTCGTCGTCGTCGGGATCGAGATCGGAGGTCATGCCTGCGAGCGTACTCACGTCGAGCTGCTCGCCGTAGGGAATCGTGCGGACCTGTTCGAGCACTGCCCGCTGGTCGGTCGGCATCGTCATGGCGACCTGTACGTCCTCGAAGGTGACCTCGCTCACTCCCTCGAGGTACTCGAAGATTCGGTCGAGCACCTGGTGGTCCTCGCCGGCGTCCTCGGGCGGCTGCTCGGGGAACGAGACGCTCAATACCCGCCCGCTCGCTGCACCGAGCTGGACGAACCGCTCGAGGTACGGTGACTGTCGCGCGTAGATGCCTGCGACCGCTTCGTCGTCCATACGGTGTGTCATCGCAACGCAGACTTGAATAGTCGCCGGTCACGGCCGTAGTCGCTCACACCCCGATGACGCAAGGCTTTTGTACATATGCGTACGTTGATGTACAACAATGAACCCAGATGAAGAACTGGCTCCCGCAGTGCGGTCGATTCTCGAGACTGCGCGGGAGCGAACGGGCGGTGAGCCGGGGGACGTCTCGGTCTCGGCGCGATCGTTGCCGGACGCGCTGGCGCGTGCCGAATCCGACGGCCGCGTCCCCGTCATCGCGGAAGTCAAGCCGACGTCGCCGACGACCGACGGCACCCGCGAGGACGACCCGGCCGAACTCGCTCGGGCGATGGTCGAGGGCGGTGCGAGCGCCATTTCGGTCCTCACGGAACCGACCCACTTCGGCGGTTCGCCGGAGGCTCTCACGCAGGTCCGCGAGGCCGTCGACGTCCCCGTGCTCCGGAAGGACTTCCTCCTCCGCGAGGAGCACCTCGACGTCGTCGAAGCCGACCTGATCCTCCTGATCGTCCGGTTCGTCGACGGTCGCGACGACCTCGAGGCCCTGATCGACGCCGCTCGCGAGCGCGGCTTCCAGCCGCTCGTCGAGGTTCACGACCGCGCGGAACTCGAGACGGCACTCGAGGCGGGTGCGGATATCGTCGGCGTCAACAACCGCGATCTGGCGAAACTCGAGGTGGAACTGGAGACCTTCGAGGCGGTCGCCCCCCACGTCCCCGAGGACGTCACGCTGATCGCCGAGAGCGGTGTCTCGAGTCCCGAAGACGTCCGCAGAATGCGGGAAGCGGGTGCGGACGCCCTGTTAGTCGGCAGCGCGATCATGGCCGAGGGGGACGTGACGGCGGGAACGCGAAGGCTGACAACGGCGGAGACGAATACAGATGCAGAGAGCGAGATGGAGACGGAAACGGAGACACAGAGATAGACATGAGTGACAGCGACAACAAGACTAGCTTCGGCGCATACGGCGGACAGTACGTACCTGAGGCGTTGATGCCGGCCCTCGAGGAACTCGAGGACGCCTACGAACGGTACGTCCTCGAGAACGAGGACGGCTTCATGGACGACTTTCGAGCGCGCATGCGCGAGTTCGGCGGTCGGCCGACGCCGCTCCAGCGAGCGGACCGATTGAGCGAGCGCTACGACTGCGAGGTGTACCTCAAGCGCGAGGATCTCGTCCACGGCGGCGCCCACAAGTTGAACAACGCGCTCGGACAGGTGCTGCTCGCGAAGTACATGGGCAAAGAGCGGATCATCGCAGAGACGGGAGCCGGCCAGCACGGGACGGCGACCGCGATGGCGGCGGCTCACCTCGAGATGCCCTGCGAGATCTACATGGGTCGGACCGACGTCAACCGCCAGCGGCCGAACGTCTACCGGATGCGGATGAACGGCGCGGCGGTCAACCCCGTCGACACGGGCCGTGGGACACTCAAGGAGGCGATCAACGCGACGCTACGCGATTGGTCGAAATCCGTGGAGACGACCCACTACGTGATCGGAAGCGTCGTCGGCCCCCACCCGTTCCCAAAGATGGTCCGTGACTTTCAATCGGTCATCGGAACCGAGGCCAGAGAGCAGATTCGGGAGCAGGCGGGACGGCTCCCCGACAGCGTCCTCGCGTGTGCGGGCGGCGGCTCGAATACGATGGGTGCGTTCCACGCCTTCGTGGGTGACGAAGACGTCGGCCTGTACGCCGTCGAAGCCGGCGGCTCCACCCTCGAGATCGACGAGGAACGCGGCGTCGCGCCCAACTCCGCGACGCTCTCGACCGGCACGGACGGTGTCCTCCACGGCGCGATGACCAAGCTCCTCCAGAGCGGCGACGGCCAGATCATGGAATCGCACAGCGTGAGCGCAGGGCTGGATTACGCGGGCGTCGGGCCCGAACTCTCGTATCTCGTCGATATCGGTCGAGTGACCCCCGTCAGCGTCGACGACGAGGCCGCGCTCGACGCCTTCCACCGCCTCTCGCGACTCGAGGGGATCATTCCGGCCCTCGAGTCGAGTCACGCGCTGGGATACCTAGAGCGCGCGGCGGGCCCCGCCGCGGATGACGCGAGCGGACAGCGTCCGCGAGCGGAGGAACACGAGAACCTGGGTGACCTCGTCGTCGTCAACGTCTCCGGACGCGGCGACAAGGACCTCGAGACGGTGTTAGAGGAGACCGAGAAACGCGATCTCGAGGCGGCGCCGGACGTGGAGGTGTTCGACCGATGACGACTGATTCGGACATCGAACGCGCCATCCGCGAGAACCATCCCGCGTTGATCGCCTACATCACCGCGGGCGATCCCACGCTCGAGGAGACGGCGGAGTACGTCGAAGCGCTCGACCGCGGCGGCGCGGACCTGATCGAACTCGGGCTCCCGTTCTCGGAGCCGATCGCGGAGGGACCGACGATCCAGGCGGCGATCAATCGGTCGCTCGAGGCCGGGACCACCCCCGACTCGTTCTTCGAACTGGTCGACGACCTCGACGTGGAGGCGCCGCTGCTGGTGATGACGTACTACAATATGATCCTCCAGTACGGCTCCGAACCGGCTGTCGAGCCCTTCGTCGAGCGCGCCGCCGACGCCGGCCTCGCGGGGATCATCGTCCCCGATCTCCCCGCCGAAGAGAGCGAGCCGCTTCGTGAGGCCTGCGAGGACCACGGCCTCGACCTCGTCTTCATCGTCGCGCCGACGACCGACGGCGAGCGCCTCGAGACCATCATGTCGCAGGTCTCGGGCTTCGCCTACGTCCAGGCTCGCCTGGGCACGACCGGCGCGCGCGCGGACGTCTCCGGCGCGACCCACGACAGCCTGACGCGACTCTCCGAGTACGACGTACCCAAGGCCGTCGGCTTCGGCGTCAGCGAGGGCGATCACGCCGCCGAAATCGTCGAGGCGGGCGCCGACGGCGTCATCGTCGGGAGCGCGCTCGTCGACCTGATCGCCGAGAAAGAGGGTCCGGCGACCGCGCTCGAGGCGAAAGCCGAGGAGCTCAAGGCGGGTGCCCGACGGGGGGCCGAAGACGTACCGGAACCAGAACAGCCATAACCGAAAGCTTGCTACACTCTCTCAACATGACTCCTGGAATCGACGCGCGGCTCGAACGGATCGGGACTGACGGGAAACACGTCATCGTCCCGATGGACCACGGCATCACACTGGGGGCCGTCGACGGCCTCCGGGACATCGAATCGACGATCGACGCGATCACACGCGGCGGGGCGGACGCCGTCCTCACGCAGAAGGGGATCGCCCCGCGCGTCCACCCGAACAAGAACGGGAAGGGCTACATCACGCACCTCAACGCCTCTACCTCGATCGGTCCGGACTCGAACGACAAGCGCCCGACTGGAACGGTCAAAGAGGCGATCCGCGCCGGCGCCGACGCCGTCTCCTTTCACATCAACGTCGGCTCGAACCACGAACCGGACCAGATCACGCAACTCGCCGAACTCACCGCCGAAGCGTCGGAGTACGGAATTCCGGTGCTGGCGATGGCCTACGCTCGCGGTCCCGACGTCGAGGGCGACGATCCCGAAGCGCTGGGCCACGCCGTCCGCCTCGCCGAGGAGGTCGGCGTCGACATCGTCAAGACGGGCTACAGCGGCGACAGCGAGAGCTTCGAGTACGTCGTCGAGTCCACGCGTCTCCCCGTCGTGATCGCCGGCGGCGCCCGCGGGACCGACCGCGAGACCATCGAGATGGTCCGCGGCGCGATGGACGCCGGCGGCGCCGGGATCTCGATGGGCCGGTCGATCTTCCAGCACGAGACCCCCGAAGCGATCACGCGCGCCGTCGCCGGCGTCGTCCACGACGACCTCTCGACGGACGAGGCGCTCGAGTCGGCGGGGCTGGCGCTCGAGGCCTGAGAGGCGCGGTCTACTGCGGAACGCAAGGAATACGTAGGACGCATTCGTTTTCGCCGTCTATCGATGGGGCACGAACCGACCGACGAGGAGATCGTCGCCCATGCGCGAGTCCACGCCAGAGCCGTCGCGAACGACGCGCTGGCGGTGGACCTCTCGAGAATCGAGTGGGAGGTGTCCGCACGGGCACGCCGACGCGCCGGCGTCTGTCGCTGGCACGCGAGTTCGGAAACGGCGACGATCGTTCTCTCGAGGAAAGCTTACCGCGCGTACGACCGTGAGGCGTTCGAGGCGGTCGTCCGCCACGAGCTGATCCACGCCTGGGAGTTCCAGCAGTTCGGCGAATCGAGCCACGGGAAGCGATTTCGCGAGCGAGCGACGGAACTCGACGTCTCGAGACACTGCGAGTCGTTTTCGTCGCCGCGATACGTGATTCGGTGTCTCGAGTGTGACTGGCGAGCGAAGCGCCACCGCGCCTCGAAACCGATTCGAGCGCCCGACGGCTACCGATGCGGCGTCTGCGGCGGCGAGTACGAGGTCGAACACGCCGAGAGCGGTCGGACGTGGACGACCGCGAGCGGCTACGGCGGCGTGAAGGCGGCGCTGGGCGAGGAGTGGTGAGTCGTCCGTTCGGTCGTGTGAACTCTCGAGGCGACGGTGAAACACGGCAGTTAGTCGTCGTCGGTGCCGGACGAGCGTTTCGAGCCGCGGTCGTGGTGAAAGTGAAAAGGAGTTCCGTCTACTCGAGGGTAGACCGATAGTTCACTCGAGAACGTACCGGTCGTCGATACGGGAACCGGAGCGAACGCTCTCGAACCAGCGGCGGACGTCGGTGACGAAGAGGACGAGTTCGTCGCGTCGGGTCAACTGTGGACCGTCCGAGGAGGGCGATCGGAGGACGGCGATCAGCGACCACATCGTGCCCGCAGCGAGCGAGCCGAACCCCGAGAAGGTCATTCCCAGCGAGAAGAACGTCATCGCGTAGATCCACCCGATCGTCATCGACGGAAGGCTCGTCGCCAGCGGAACGCGAGCGTTCATATCACGGAGCGTCGGTGCGAGACAGAAGATCGAAAACACGCTGCCGGCGAGGAAGACGAGATCCTGCCAGATCATCGGTGCTCACCGTCGAACGTGTCTTGTGCAGAAATCAGAACTCGGATCATAGTAAATTCGAGGTTGCGCAGCGGTAATAACCTGCTCGGTATCAGATGACGTTGCGAGCGAGTGACAGACGAACGACGGCGAATCGATCGTCGGTGACGGCGATCGAACCGAGAAACAATCAGTCGTTACCGGGTCGAACCGGCCGACGAGGCGGCCGCCGTCGGGTCGGTGCCAGCGAGTGAGAATCGCGTCCGATGGCGACAATAGGGCGTTCCGTGTCGATGCGATCGCCGGCGTTCCGATCGGACGAGCGGACGAACCGACTCGAGTGTCGCCGGACTGGAAAACGGGTCGTTTCCGCTTTCATCGCCATCGAGTATCCGCCAAATCGAGTACTGCCGAGGGGAGTCGTCGCGGGGCGATCCGTTCGATCGCGCGACAGTACGGTCGGTGCGTGACTCGGTTCACCAGGGGGAGACGATCGACTCGAACTCCTCGAGCGAGGTGAGTTCGTACGTCGGTTCGTGTGTCAGGTGAGGTTCGTGGCCGTGATCGACCCACGCCGAGTCCATTCCCATCGCGTTCGCGCCGGCGACGTCGGCGTGGATCGAGTCGCCGACGTGAACCGCGTCGGCGGGGTCGACCTCGAGCGCGGACAGCGCGCGTTCGAAGGGGACCGTGTCGGGCTTCGGATGGATACCCGCCGCCGGATCGGTGAAGACCGCCACGTCGAAAGCGTCCGCGATGCCAAGCGCCTCGAGTTTCCGGGTCTGGGTCGGCCGACCGCCGTTCGTGATGAGGCCGACAGGACCCCGATCGCGAGCCAGTTCGAAGGCGGCTTTCGCGCCGGGTCGAAACCGGACGGCGGTCGGATCGCTCGCCTCGAGATAGGCGTCGGCGAGCGCCGGCGGGACGTCGGCGGGGAGCTCCCTGTCGACGCGACTCGCTACTTCCGCGAACAGCAACTCGTAGAACTCCCGATCCGTCTCGGCGGTCGGGAGGGCGGGAACGGCGTCCCGAAGGTCGTCGGTCGTACAGAACGGGTCGACGCCGACGCGGTCGCAGGTGGACTCGAGCAGCGCCGACGGGTCCTGCGTCGACTCGCAGAGCGTACTGTCGAGGTCGAAACAGATCGCGTCGTAAGCGGCCATGAGCTGTCGATAGGGTACCCGCCGGCCTGAACGTTTCGCACGGCCGCCTCCAGCGGACTCGAGACGCGAACCGAAGCGGCCACGTCTCTTTCATATAAATCCACTAGTGTGTCCGTCAGAAATCCGAGGTCGACCGAGGACCATCTCTCAGGCATGGCGACACACTCGAGTCGGGAACGACCGACGCCGCCCGGACCGGACGGGGTTCCGCTGCTCGGCAACACTCACCAGCTCGCCCGTGACACGCTCGGGTTCTACGAGCAGGTGACGAGCGAGTACGGCGACGTCGTTCGGATCACCGTCGGCGGGAAGGACGGTGCCATCGTCGCCCATCCCGAATATGTCGAACGGATTCTGGTCCGCGACGACGACCGGTACGTGAAGGGCGGACTCATCGAGGACCAGCTCGGCGACACCTTCGGCAACGGGATGTTCATGGCCGAAGGCGAGCAGTGGCGCACCCAGCGTCAGGTCGCCCAGCCGGCGTTCTACCGCGAGCGAATCCTCGAGTACGGGGAGACGGTCGTCGACCACGCAGCCGACGTCGGGTGGCCCCACGCCGGCGTGATCGAGCTCGCGGACGAACTCTCCGCGCTCACCCTGTCGGTGTTGACCGACGCGCTATTCGGCTTCGACGCCGACGCGGACGAGGCGGTCGTCCGCGAGGCTGCGAGCGCCATCGGGGCGAAACTCGATCCGTCCGCACCGACCGCGTACCTTCCGACGTGGGTTCCGACGCCTCGGAACCTCCGATTCAATCGCCGTATCTCCGAGTTGCGCGAGCGCGTCGACTCGCGAATCGACGACCGCCGGCGACAGGACCCCGACCAGCGGGGCGACGACCTGCTCTCGTTGCTCGTCACGGCGACGGCCAACGGCGAACTCGACGACGAGACGTTACGCGACGACATGGTCACGTTCCTGTTCGCCGGTCACGAGACGACCTCGCTCGGACTCACCTACGCGCTGTTCCTTCTCGCGAGCCACCCGGAGGAGCAACGCCGCCTACAGGCGGAACTCGACGCCGTCATCGACGGCGACCGGCCGACGGTCGACGACCTGCCGGCCCTCGAGTTCACCGACCGCGTGATCGACGAGGCGCTCCGACTCTACCCGCCGGTGTTCACGTTCTTTCGCGAACCGGTCGAGGACGTCGAACTCGGCGGCTATCGCCTCCCCGCGGGAACGACCGTCTCGATGCCCCAGTGGATCGTCCACCGGGACGAACGCTGGTGGGAAGCGCCCGAGACGTTCGATCCCGATCGATGGGCGGACGATCGCGAGTCCGACCGCCCCGAGTACGCCTTCTATCCCTTCGGCGGCGGCCCGCGCCACTGCATCGGGATGCGACTGGCCCGCCTCGAGTTACGCCTCGCGCTCGCGACGCTGTGTTCGACCTACCGGTTCGAGGCGCTGACCACCGATCTCGAACTGTCGACCGCGGCGAACTTGCGACCGGCGGGTCCGCTCGACGTTCGGGTACGGCGTCGATGATCCACTCGACTCTCGTTCGGCCGCTCGTCGGATCCCGCTGGCAATAGATCGACGCACCCGTCCTGTTCGTTTCGAGAGAGATCGCACGGACTTCGGCGATGGCTGTCGATTCCGCCACGTTCAAGCCAGTTCCGTTCGACGGTCGAGTCATGACGAGAGCAGTCTGGGTAAAAGCCGACGACACCGTCGGTGACTGGGACGTGCGCAGAGCGCGAATCACGACCGCGCTCGAGGCGGGCGCCGACTGGGTACTGGTCGACGAAGCGGACGTCGAACGCGTTCGCGAACTCGGAGAGATCAACGTCGCCGCGTTCCGTACCGACGGCGACGTAACGGTAATCGACGACGCCGAAGACGAAGACGTGGCTGCCCAGCCAGACGCCTTCGTCGTCGGCAAGGAAGGCGAGGGTGACGGCACGATCGACCTGCCCTCGGACTTCTCCGGATCGGCCGACCTCTCGACGCTGCGACGCGATAGCGACCTCGAGGGCGGCGCCTACGTCCGCATCCTCGGCAAAGACTACGAGTCCTTCGCCGAGGAAGCCGCGAAAGACGCCGAACACACGATCGTCGTCGGCGAGGACTGGACGATCATCCCCCTCGAGAACCTTATCGCACGCATCGGCGAGGAGACCGACCTCGTCGCCGGCGTCACGAACGCCGAAGAGGCGAAGACCGCCTTCGAGACCCTCGAGATCGGTGCGGACGCAGTTTTGCTGGACTCGGACGACCCCGACCAGATCCGACGCACTGTCGAGGTTCGCGACGAGGCCGAACGCGAGACCCTCGACCTCGAGTGGGGCGAGGTCGTAGACGTCGAGCAGATCGGCAGCGCCGACCGGGTCTGCGTCGACACCGGCAGCCTCCTCGAACACGACGAGGGGATGCTCATCGGGTCGATGGCTCGCGGACTCGTCTTCGTCCACGCCGAAACCGCCGAGTCGCCCTACGTCGCCTCCCGGCCGTTCCGTGTCAACGCCGGCGCCGTCCACGCCTACATCCGAACCCCCGACGGCGGGACGAAGTACCTCTCGGAGCTGCAAAGCGGCGACGAGGTTCAGCTCGTCGACCGCGCGGGCCACACCCGCGAGGCGATCGTCGGTCGCGTCAAAATCGAGCAACGGCCGATGTTCCGCGTCGCACTCGAGGCGCCCAACGGCGACCGGGTGGAGACGCTCTTGCAGAACGCGGAGACGATCAAGGTCGCGACCAGTGACGGCCGCAAGCCCGTGACGGAACTCGAGGCGGGCGACGAACTCCTGTTGTACTACGAGGATACGGCCCGGCACTTCGGCGAGGCGGTCGAAGAGAGTATTATCGAGAAGTGACATCCTCCCCGGCGTGAACGCCGGGGTTTCCTCTGTGGGAGTCTCGAACAGTCTACGAGTCCCCGGAGGCAACATTCCCGTCACAGTGGACGGTACTCGAGTCTGTGCGCTGTTCTTTGGGACAGTGAGAGCGTGGTAACTCCGACCTTTCATGGTCGTCCCACTCGAACCGCACGGGTCGTGCCATCGGCCTAACTGCCTGTTCTAACTGCCGCTCTAAGAACGTCTCCGACGCTGTAAGGTCAGCGTGCCCCTCGAACCCACACGGACACGAGAGCGTATCCTGATGCCGTGTCGTTCGGTCTGTCGAGCCACATTGTAGAACGGTAGTTGGGTTCGAATCGGAGTCCGTGTCCGTATCCGTATCCGTGTCTGCCGATTCGTCGGTACTTCGGTTACTTCGTCTTCGGTTCCGGCTCCGATTCAGACTCCGCGTTCGAGTCCGGTGTGGACTCCGTATTCGACTTCGATTCGTCAGTTACGTCGACATCCGCATCGGTATCGATCTCGATATCGGCATCCGCGTCTGCTGTCGATTCGGCTTCCGACTCCGACTCGACGTCGGGATCGGCGTACTCGAGTCGGGTCGTACACCAGTGACAGAACTCGATTTCGGGATCGAGTTCGCGTCCGCAGTTGGGACACGTCGGCCCGTCGGCGCCGTTCGATCCCGGCGGGAACCCGAGGGCGCGGAAGCCGGCGTCGACGGCGGTGAACAGGAGCATAAACGAGAGGACGAACTGGCTCGTTCGCGGCTCGTCGGTGACGATCGTCATCCGCTCTGCCATCGACCCCGCGGCTGCGATGTCGTTGATCGGCATGATGAGTGCGGTCGCCGAGAGAAACAGGCCAGCAAAGAGGAGCGCGCGAACCCAGTCACGAATCAGAGCGTGGCCGGCACCCGGAAGTACCAGCGAGAGGGCAGCTGCGAAGAGCGCACGAATCAGACTCATATCGATACGGCACACTCTCGACCGGGGCGGGTTAATTCTCCCGTTTTTACACGCTCGCCATCGTTCACGACAGCGACCACAGACGTCGGCACACGAAGGCGAACCCGGGTTCACCGGCTACCGTAACTCGTCGACCAGCGACCGAAGCGTCTCCAAATCGTACTGACCTGGTGCGGTCGCCTCTTCGGGGTCGACGGGCGCGTAGCCGATCTTCGAACCGTACACCGGCGCGACGGCCCGCGTGTGACTGCCAACTTCGCCCATCGCCATCGTCGCGACGGTATCACCGTGGCTGGTCAATTGCTCCGTCGCGGAGAGCAACGCCAGCGTGTCCGCCTTCGACTCTGCCGTCACGGCCAGCTTCGCCACGTCCGCGTACTTGCCCGCCTCCGTCAACGTCCGAACCAGCTCCGGTCGGGGCGGCGTCCCCTCGAAGTCGTGGACCGACGCGATGACCGCCACCCCGCGGTCGCGGGCCGTCTCGAGTAACCTCTCCGCGTCCCCGTCGAGGATCGACTGCAGTTCGACGTCGATCGCCGCGACGCACTCGAGGGCGGTCACCTCGGCCAGCGTCTCGAGTCTCCCGTCCGCTCCGGCTTTACCGCCCTCCCACTCGGCGCGGTTCGTCGCGAGAATCGGCAACTCGCCGTCGTAGTCCTCGAGTTGGGCGCGCGGATCGTCCGCGAGATCCATCCGAAACTCGACGGCGTCTGCGTGGTCGCGAGCGAGCGGTTCGTCCGCGAGGTCGGCGGTCGCGGCCGCGAGTACGAACGAGTCGAAGTGTAAGTTCATACTCGAGCGACGACTGAAGAGAAGAAAAAACGGTCGACTTCGAGAGCCAAATCGAGAGAGTGAATCAGGCGACGCCGATCGTCTCTTCGGCCTCGAGCAGCTCGTGGTAGCGGTTCCGAATGGTAACTTCGGAGATGTCCGCGACGTCGCTGACGGCGGCCTGGGTCGTCTTCTCGTTGGTCAACAGGGCCGCTGCGTAGACCGCGGCGGCGGCGAGGCCGACCGGCGACTTACCCGAGTGGACGCCCTTTTCCTTCGCGTTCTGGAGCAGCGAGCGTGCGCGGTGTTCGGCTTCGTCCGAGAGTTCGAGACCCGACGCGAAGCGGGGCACGTAGCTCTCGGGGTCGGCGGGCTGGACTTCGAGACCGAGTTCGCGAACGACGTAGCGGTAGGTGCGGGCGATCTCGTTCTTCTCGACGCGGCTTACGTCGGCGATTTCGTCGAGGCTGCGGGGGACGCCGGCCTGACGGGCGGCGGCGTAGACGCAGGCCGTCGAGACGCCCTCGATCGAACGACCGGGGAGGAGGTCTTCGTTGAGCGCGCGGCGGTAGATGACGCTGGCGGTCTCGCGGACGTTCGTCGGGAGGCCGAGCGCGGAGGCCATTCGGTCGATTTCGCCCAGCGCCTGTTTCAGGTTGCGCTCCTTGCTGTCGCGAGTACGGAAGCGCTCGTTCCACTTGCGCAGCCGTTGCATCTTCTCCCGTTGTCGGGATCCGAGCGAGTTGCCGTAGGCGTCCTTGTTCCGCCAGTCGATGTTCGTCGACAGTCCCTTGTCGTGCATCGTGTTCGTCGTCGGCGCACCGACGCGGGACTTCTTGTTCTTCTCCGCGGCGTCGAACGCGCGCCACTCCGGCCCGCGGTCGACCGACTTCTCGTCGACGACGAGGCCGCAGTCGTCACAGACCGTCTCGCCGTGTTCGTCGTCGACGACGAGCTGACCGGTGCACTCGGGACAGACGAGGTCGCTCGCCTCGTGTTCGTGTTCGTCTTCCTGTTGGTTCTGGTGCTGGCGCTGTCGGTCGGACTCCTGGTCGCCCGTCTCCTGTTCGCTACGCCGTACTCGGGTGGGTGTTGATGCGTTAGTCATAACGGTGGCGAGTAACCGGCCGAACCGATCGGAAACGTCCGGACGGATTCGTTACCTACTCCGTTCAGACACTCTGCATTTAAGGGTTTCGAAATTGCAGTACAACGGCGCCGAAAAACTGGTTATTCGTCGGAAGTGGTATGAAAAATCCGAACATTGATATAGGATCACATGGACCGCAGTTTCCAAGCCGTCACCCCGACAAGCGAGCGTATGCACGTCGCCGTCGGAAGCACGAACCCGGTGAAACGAGCCGCCGTCGAACAGGCCCTCGAGCGCTTCGAGCCGACCGTCGCCGTCCAGGCGGTCGACTCCGGCGTCGCCGAGCAGCCGCGGTCGACCGCCGAGACGATCGCGGGGGCGGAGAACCGTGCCCGTCGCGCACTCGAGGTCGCCGGGGAGTGCGAAAGCGAGAGCGAGTACGGCGTCGGACTCGAGGGCGGCGTCGCTCGACTCGATGAAACGCCGGGACTGTACCTGATCATGTGGGCCGCGGCGACCGACGGGGAAACGATGGGGCGCGGCGGCGGGCCGAGTCTGCAACTCCCGGACCGCGTGGCGACGCGAGTCGAGTCGGGCGAGGAACTCGGCCCGGTGATGGACGACGTACTCGGAACGACGAACGTCGCGGAGAACGAGGGGGCGGCGGGGGCGCTCACGGACGGGTTGACCGATCGGAAGCGAGCCCTCGCTGAGGCAGTGGCGTGTGCGTTCGGGCCGTTCGTGACGTCTTATTATAGAAATTAGGCGAGAAAACCCACGACTGAAGTCGTGGGATGAATCGCCGCACGGTTCACAACTGCTCAAACCGCAACATTTGATTGCCCACCTGCCGTATCTGATGGTGTCGGGACGATGGACTCCTATCGATTCTCGACAGTCCACAAACTGGCAGTTGACTCGGTGTTTGCCCCATCAAAAAGTAAGCCCGTGGATAGCAGAACCGACACAAATAATTAGGTAACTCCGAGTCCTTCGCGGGATAGGAGTAACGGGGGCGTGGCACTCCCACCGGCACGTCGGGTCGGAAACCCTAAGAGACCAACGAACCGCCCGTTGGTGGGTGTGGGAAGCCCACGACTTTAGTCGTGGGAGGATGTCACTAGTTTCCGGACGTGGACACCTCGGCGTCCGGCTCGGGATTCGAGTCTGACACGCCGGCGCTCTCCTCGACGGCGGTAGTGAGCGAGACGTTGAGGACGATCATCGAAGCCAGCCCGCCGACGACGGTAACGATGTTCTTGATCGCGTGGTCGACGACGGCGGCGCCGAGGGCAACCGGGGCGGAAAGCGGCGTGAGCGCGACGACGAGGACGGTAAACGCACCTTCGTAGAGACCGATCCCACCCGGCGTGAGCGGGAGTACTTTCGCGAGGTTGCCGACGCTGACCGCGAAGAAACCGACCACGAGGAGCGTAGCGGGCGCCACGTCGACGCCGAACGCCGCCAGGACGACGACGGCGACCAGAACGTCGAGCGTCCAGACGAGGACGCTGGTCGTTCCGACGGTAACGAACGCTCGCCGGTCGTTCGCGACCGTCTGGACGTCACCGACGAAGCGCTCGAGGAGACGCGCCACGTAGTCGGCGTAGGAGTCCGAGCTGAGCCGAGAGAGGGCGGTCCGGACGTAGTTCGTGTCACGACGGGCGCTCGCGATAATCGCGCCGAGAGCGAGGAACGCAGCGACGCCGACGACGGCCGCGACGGTGACGGCGACGCGACCGCTTTGCTGGGCTTCGGGACCGGAACCGAATAGAGCAGCCTGAAGGTCACCCGTCGCGCCCGTCAGTGCCAACCCCACGAATACCGTACCGGCCAGCGCGGCGATCGTCAGCAGATCGAAGACTCGTTCGACTGCGAGCGACGCGAACCCCGAGGGATACGGAATGCCTCGGCGAGCTTTGACGACGTATGCCCTGACGGCGTCACCTCCACGCGCGGGAAAGACGAGATTACCGGTCTGACTGATGAAGACCGCACCGGTCAAAAACCCGACGCGCTCGTGATAGCCCAATCGCTCGAGGATATCCCGGTATCGCAGTCCTCGTAGCGGCCACGACAGAACGTAGATTCCGCCCGCGACCGCCACGAGAACGGGGTCGGCCGCGGCCATCTCCGTGAGGACCGCCTCCGGATCCAGATAGACCGTCATCAACGCGAGTGCGACCAGCGTCAACAGGGCGCCGGCAACGACGCTCCGCCGGCGAGTAAAACGTGGTTGAACGGACAGCTGCCACCACGTTCTGGCGATCTGACTCCCCATCCCGACGACGTCACGGATCAGGTCGACTTTCGTGTCCTCCCTGGGCGTCCAGTCGACGGGGAACTCCTTGATTCGATAGCCCGCACGCTGTGCGCGCACGAGAACCTCAGTATCCCAGAACCAGTGGGCGTCCTCGACGTCCTCGAGGATCGAAAACAGCGCCTCGCGGTCGAAGGCCTTGAACCCACACTGGTGATCGTGGAGTTCGGAGCGCAGACAGAGGCGCACCAGTCGGTTGAACCCGGTACTCGGAATATCCCGCGACGCCGGTCGGTCGACTTTCCGCCCGTGCATGCGTCGCGATCCGGTTGCAATATCGTATTCACCCGAGTGGACGGCCTCGACGAGTTCCTCGAGATGTCGCATGTCGGTCGCCAGATCGGTGTCGAAGTAGACGAGCGTCTCGCCATCTGCGGCCCGAAACGCGTACTCGAGGGCGCCACCGCGTCCGAGTCGCTCGTCGCTGTGGACGTGGCGAATCCGCTCGTCGTCTGCAGCGAGTTCACTCGCGATTTCGGGTGTGCGGTCATTACACCCGTCCTCCGCGACGATCACCTCGAAGCGTCCGTCGGGAAGAAATGACGCGAGCGTCTCGAGTGTGGCCTCGACCGCATGTTGGATCGTCCCCGCCTCGTTGTACGCGGGAAGAACGACACTTACCGCCACCGACCGGCTTGTCATCGCTTTCGGGTGGGGTTCGTGTTCGTAAGAACTTTCTGGACTACCCCAGTAATGTTCTCAACATCCTAACTTTCATCTGAAATAATACATTAACCGCTCGTACCAACTGACCCACCCCATCTGATTATTCCGTCATTAATCCGGCCGCAAATCGCAAGACGGCAGCCCATTAACCGTGTGTACCAAACCCCCTAAGGTAGTCCCTATCGATTTCGAATGTATGAGCACCGCAATGGCCCCCGACCTCACGACCAAGCAACAACAGATCCTTCAATACCTTCGCAACAACGCCGCAACGAAGACGTATTTCAAATCGCGGCTCATCGGCGAGGAACTGGGGATGACGGCGAAAGAGGTCGGCTCGAACATCACCGCACTCCAGGACGGCAACTACGACGTCGAGATCGAGAAGTGGGGCTACTCCTCGAGTACGACCTGGAAAGTGAACGTCTAGACGCCTAGACGAACGACCCACCAGCGGTCGCGTTCGATCTATTCTTTCCGTTCGTTGCGTTCTTCTCGAACCGGTCTCTCAGCAACCGAATCCGAACCCGAAGTCGGTATTACTGTCGCCGAAAAACCATATCGGCAGCCACTGCGATTTGCGTTCTCACCGAGGACGATCGCTACCCGTCGTAACTGATCAGGCGATCCGCTCCCGTCGCGAGCGACATCGCCCGCTCTCCGAACGAGTCGGCGTGACGAACGAGCAACAACAACACCGTTTCGGGTCGCTCGACCGCGTAGCCGTCTTCGCGGGAGAGTAATCCTGCATCCTCGAGTTCGCCAGCGTACTTGCTGACCGTCGGTGCGGATACCTCGAGTGCGTTCGCGAGCTCGCTTGCGGTCGCATCCGGGGTGGCGAGGAGTTCGATCAACATCCCTCGCGGGGTATCCCGTCGGAGGTAACCCAGTGCGTTCTTCTCGAAGTCGTCGAACCGATCGGCGAGGACGAATCGTTTGTAGTCCCCGTCGCGAAACCGTTCGACCGCCTCCAGTTCCTCGAGTCGGCGAAGGTGATGTTGGGTCTCACCGGTGCCCAGTTGGAGATCGTCACGGATCTTCGAGAAGTGGGCCCCGGGCGTCGTCGAGAGATAGCCAGCGATGGCGTCTCGAGCGTCGCTTTCGCCCGTGTCGGCCGCTGCCGGATCCGAAAAGCGAGCGAGCGGTGATGCCGCACCGACGGCAGCAAATCGTCGAAGCGTCGCCCGCTTCTCTTCGTCGACCCCGTCAGGTGTTGTCATGCGTTCTGTACCTACGACGGCAAAAGGGCTACTGGGTAAAACAGGTTTCGCTCCACTTCGTACTGTGATTTCTAGATGTTTGTTACAGAACAAATGACAGTTAGTTAGACGTGAACGGCCCGAGACAACTACTGATCGTCTCTCAGCTCACTTCATTTCACTTCGTTTCGCCGCCGTCGGTCTGGCCCTCGAACTCCTGATCCATCTCCTCGATGACGTCGTCGGGATCGGAAATCGTCGCCGTATCCTTTCCTTCCTTGATCGCCTGTGCCTGCTGTTCCATCGCCTCGAGATCCATCTCGGCTTCCTTGTCGATCTCACCGATGATCTCGGCGATGTCGTCGAGACCGATCAGTTCGCGGGTCTCGTCGTCGAAGTCGAGGCTATCGAGCTGGGTGCCGTTCTCCTTGACGTCGCTACCCGAGAGGTGTTTGCCGTAGCGGCCGACCATCGAGGTCAGCTCCTGCGGGAGGACGAACGTCGTCGATTCGCTCTGGCCGATCTCCTTGAGCGTGTCCATCCCCATGTCGATGACGGCGCGTTCGCCCATCGACTCCGCCGAGCGAGCGCGAAGGACGGTCGAAATCGCGTCACCCTGTGCCTCGAGGATCTGGCTCTGTTTTTCACCCTGCGCGCGGATGATGTCGCTCTGTTTGTCACCCTCTGCCTTCTCGACGGCGCTGCGGCGTTCACCCTGGGCCTCGAGGATCATCGCACGGCGTTTGCGCTCCGCGGAGGTCTGTTGCTCCATCGCACGCTGGACGTCCTGGGAGGGGTTGACCTCGCGGACCTCGACGCTCTCGACGCGAATGCCCCACTCGTCGGTAGGTTCGTCGAGTTCTTTGCGGATGCGTGCGTTGATCTCCTGGCGCTTGTTGAGCGTGTCGTCGAGTTCCATGTCGCCCAGCACGGCACGCAGGGTGGTCTGGGCGAGGTTCGACACGGCAGTCTTGTAGTTGTCGACCTCGAGGAACGCCTTCTTGGCGTCCATGACCTTGATGTAGACGACGGCGTCGGCGGTCACGGGCGAGTTGTCGCGCGTGATCGCTTCCTGTCGTGGCACGTCGAGGGTCTGGGTTCGCATGTCGAAGGGATACGTATTCGAGACGAACGGCGGGACGATGTTGATCCCCGGCTCGAGCAGTTTGCGGTACTCCCCGAAGACGGTCAACGTACGCTTCTCGTACGCGTTTACGATCTCGACCGCGCTCAACAGCGCGGCGAGAACGACGATCAGTCCGAGTGCGCCGATGAACAGACCAATTTCAGCCTGTAAGACAGTTGTCTCTAATACCATGATATCATCTTACGGGTGACCCGTAAAAAGCGTTCCCTTATTTCGCCAACATATGCGAGACACACCCACACACACCCATAGATCAGTTCGATTTTTCCGATTCGGTTTCCGTCTCTGCTCCCTCGACCGCCGACCGGGAGTCGGACTCTGTCGGAGAACCGGTGCGTTCGGCCGTCGTTTCGGGCTGGGAATCGGCGTTCGTTCGCGCTGCTTCGCGGGCGAGTGCGCGATCGATTTCGTCCTCCTCGATCGAACCCATTCGTGCGACGGTCAGGACGTTCCCACCGCCGGGATCGAGGACGATAATCTCCTCGCCTTCCTCGATGGTGCCACTGGTCGTTCGAGCGCTGTAATTCGGGTTGAAGCCCCCTTCGTCGAGTTTGACCTCGCCGCCTCGAGCACTGACGGTCTGCGTGACGTATCCCGTTCGGCCCGACAGCGAGTCCGAGTCGCTCGTCTTGGCGGTCCCTTTCCCGCCGTAGAAGTCGAACTCGCGGTAGACCCAGGCCGCGGCCGCACCGATCACGAGGGTGAGTGCGGCCAGAACCAGCGGCCCACCGAAGGGGGACAACATCCCGATTATTCCCGCCCCAACCAGTGCGACGCCGATCACGATCAGATGCGCCCCGGGAGAGACCGCCTCCATCACCATCAGTACGAGGCCTGCAGCCAGCAGCGTGAGCGGCAAATTATCGACGAGGAATTCGACCATGTGAAGTGCTAAGGTCTCGCCCCGATTAAATGTTTATTGCGAACTACAGGTCTCGGTCACTTACCCGCCGATGCCGAGCGAGACCAGTTGGAACAGTACCAGCACCATCGCGACCGCACCGAGCACGACGAACAGCGCGTTCTCGAGCGTCGGCTCGCCCGGCTCGATCGGTGTCGAACTCGGTTCCGGAGCGAAGGGGTCGTCGTCTTCCGGCGGGTCGGGTTCGTCGTCGGAACCGCCTTCCGAGTCCGAGTCGGAGTCGTATTCGTCGGTGTCGATCGGAATTCGACCCCACTCGCGATCCGATTCGTCGCGGCGGTTCTCGGCGGTCGACGCCCCGGAATCTGAGGTCGGTTCGTTGCTGGTCGAGTCGAAATGGGGGCCGGAGCCGGAGCCGGAGCCCGAACTCGAGCCTGAGCCGGAATCGGAATCGGAACCGGCGTCGAAGTCGGATCCTTCCTCGTTCATACGAAGACGTCGGTCGCCGAGACGAAAAAACCCGCGGCGTGCCGACGACACTGCGTGGTCACCGACGAGTGGATCGATCGTCGATGCCGCCGCCGTAGACGACACCGCGCTCGGCGTCGACGGTGACCGCTCGGCCGTCGGTCAACGCCGAGAGATCGACACCGCTGATCATCGGGACGTCCATCTCGCGGGCGACGAGCGCCGGATAGCCGGTCATTCCACGACGCGCATCGACGATTCCGGCAATCTTCTCGAGGTCCCCCTCGAACTCCTCGTCGAACTCGCTGTCCAGTGCGACGATCGCGCCGTCTGAAATCGAAGACAGGTCGCCGTCGGTGACACGCGCGATCGGGCCGGAGACACGCCCGTCGACGACGACTCGGCCGGTCGCCAGCGACTCCGCCGCGACGTGGACTTTCATCATGTTCGTCGTGTTCGCTCCCTCGAGTTCGGTCATCATCCCGCAGAGGACGACGACGGTGTCCCCACTCTGGGCGACGCCGGCGTCCAGGGCCGACTGAACGGCCTTCTCGATGACGGCGTCGGCACCTTGATCCGAGACCGACGCGTACAGCGGCGTCACGCCCCAGGAAAGCGCGAGTTGGCGGCGAACGGCGTGGTTCGGCGTCGACGCGACGACCGGCACGCCGGGTCGGTACTTCGCGGTCTTCAGTGCGGTGTACCCCGACTCGGTGGCCGTCACGACGGCGTCGGCCCTGATGTCGCGAGCGAGGAATCTCGCGGAACGAGCGAGTGCATCCGTCCGTGCATCGGTGGAGGACGGAACCCGCTGTTCGAGCAACTCGGCGTACTCTCCGGATCCTTCGACCTCGGTGATGATGCTGTCCATCGCGTCGACGACCGCGACCGGATGGTCGCCGACCGCCGTCTCGGCCGACAACATTACCGCGTCGGTGCCGTCGAGGACGGCGTTGGCGACGTCCGAGGCCTCCGCTCTGGTCGGGCGAGGGGCGTGGACCATCGAGTCGAGCATCTCCGTCGCCGTAATGACCGGCGTCCCGTCGTTGCGACACTTTCTGATGATCCGTTTCTGGATCATCGGGACGTCCTCCATCGGGCACTCCACGCCCAGGTCGCCGCGGGCGACCATGACCCCGTAGGCGGCCTCGATCAGTTCGTCGAGGTTCTCGACCGCGCCCGCCCGTTCGATTTTCGCGATGATCGGAATCTCCGCGCCGAACTCCTCGAGCGTCTCGCTCACTTCGTAGATGTCGTCGGCGTCGCGGACGAAACTCGCCGCGACGAAGTCGACGTCCTTCTCGGCGGCGAGTTCGAGTTCCCGTCGATCGGTTTCGGTGACGACGTCCAGATCGAGGTCGACGCCGGGGATGTTGACTCCTTTCCGACCGCCGAGTTCGCCCCCGCTGTCGACGTGTGCGACGATCGAGCCGTCCTCGTCGACGGTCTCGACGGTCGTCTCGATCAGTCCGTCGTCGAGCAGGATTCGATCGCCGACGCCGGCCCCGTCGATCGACAGCGAGAGACCGACCTCCTCGGGAGTGGCGTCCGTACCCTCGCGGAACCGAACCGTCGAGTCGGTCTCGAGAGTGACGGTCTCACCCTCCGGAAGCGATGCGGTGCGGATCTCCGGTCCCTGCATGTCGAGCATGATCGCGACGGGCATCTCGGTCGACTCGTCGACGGTCCGGATGCGGTCGATCAGGTCGGCCCGATCGGCGGTCGAGCCGTGGCTGGCGTTGAGCCTGGCGACGGACATGCCCGCGTCGGCGAGGTCTCGAATCGTCCGCTGGGTGCGAGAAGCGGGACCCAGCGTACAGACGATCTTCGCGTTTCTCATACGCGGAGGTTGGGTGGTAGCCGGCAAAAAGGTACGTCATTCTCCGACGGAGCGCCGAGGACGGTGTGACAACCGGCGTATCGAACCGGTGACCACTGTGTTTTTCCGGTACGCCAACGAAGGGATGGACAAGTAGATGACCACGGGCCAGTCCAAACCGACGACAGACGCTGACCTGGAGTGGTGCTACGAGGCGGTTCACGGCGTCTCGCGGACCTTCTCGATCACGATCGACCGCCTCGAGGAACCGATGGCGAGACACATCTGTCTGGGCTATCTCCTCTGTCGAATTGCCGACACGATCGAGGACGCCGGTCACATCCCTCCCACCGAGCAGACCGATCTTCTGGCAACCTACGACCGACTGCTCGACCCCGAGGACCCCGCCGGCGTCGACACGTTCGTCGACGAGGCCGAGCCGTGGATTCCCGCTCCCGAGGAGCGAAACGACGATTGGGAGGTCGTCGCACAGACACCGCGGGTCATTCGAGCGTTCGAATCGCTCGAGCGCGAACCGCGGGAAATTATGCGCGAACCCGTGCGCGAACTCGTCGACGGAATGGCGATGTTCACCGATCGGTACGCCGAGGAAGGTGGATTGCGACTCCAGACGCTGGAAGAACTCGAGGAGTACTGCTGGTACGCCGCCGGGACGGTCGGAACGCTGATCACCGGACTGGTCTCTCGAAGCGTCTCGCCCGACCGTGCCGAGGAACTGCGCTCGAACGCCCGCTCGTTCGCCTTGCTCTTGCAACTCGTCAACATCGCCAAAGACGTCGAGACCGACTACCGCGAGGAGAACAACGTCTACCTCCCCGCGGAGTGGCTCGCGGAAGAGGACGTCGACGTCGAGTCCGTCGTCGACGAGGACAACCACCGCGGCGTGACGGCGGTCATCGAGCGCGTGACCCACCGCGCCGAGGGTTACCTCGACGACGCCCATCGGTACCTCGAGATCGTTCCGGAGCAACGCGGGAATACCCTCGCAGCGTGGGCGATTCCGTACCTGCTCGCGGTCGGAACGCTCAGGGAACTTCGCGAGCGTCCCGAGGACGTCGTCCGGGAGGGAGACGTCAAGATTTCTCGCGCCGAAGTGTTCGCGGTCCTCCAGCAGTTCGAAGGCGGGATGTCGCAGGCCCACCTGTCGGAGCTACGGACCGAGATGGCAGAACGACCGCTGCATCAGTAGCGGCGTGTCGGGATGCGAATGGGTCTCGACGACGGGTTCTCGAGTCTGATTCCGTGAGAGACGGACTGAGAGAGAACAGGAAGGGAAGCGGACGATCGACTCAGATGACCTCGTCGATGTAGGTGTGTTGCCACTCGTCGCGTTCTCTGAGGGCGCGTTTTCCCGCATCACTGATCGCGTAGTAGTTCGTTCGGCGATCGAGTTCCCCTTTTTCGACGTACCCCTGATTGACGAGCGTATCGAGGTTCGGATACAGCCGGCCGTGATTGACCTCGATATCGGCGTCGTCTTCGATGTGTTCTTTGATCGTTTGGCCGGACGGTCGCTCTAATCCCGAAATAACGACGAGCAGGTCGCGCTGGAATCCGGTCAGGTCGAACAGTGACATACAATCCCCGAGGACGACACGACACATTGTAACGCGGCTGTTGTATCATAGATCAGTTACGTTTCCGTCGGTAGGATCGGCCTGCAAGCCGAAATTGTCCTCGACGAACGGTTGCGACGGGAACTGGAGATCTGGGGAGAAATGTAATATTGTATTTATACAGGCGCCTCGAGCGGAATCTCCGTCTGGGCCGGTTCACACGTCCGATCGGCCGAGACGTCGGCGGGACGGTCCGGGACCTGGGTTCACGTTACGGTCCAGTTTCGAACGACTACGGTCGGCTATGCGTCGATTACAGCCAACTGGCGGTCGGGAGACGACGGCGGGCTCGCCGAGTGGTCTAACGCGGCGCGTCGCCGCCGCGACCGTCACTCGTACTCGTAGAATCCGGCACCCGATTTCTTCCCGAGGTCGCCCGCTTCGACCTTCCGTTTCAGCAGGTACGCCGGTTTGTAGCGGTCGCCGAGTTCCTCGGAGAGCGTCTCCGAGGCGTGCAAGCAGACGTCGAGACCGATGTGATCTGCGAGTTTCAACGGCCCCATCGGAACGTTCGTTCCGAGTTCCATTCCGCGGTCGATGTCTTCCTTGCTCGCGACTCCCTCGTCGTAGGCGCGAATTCCCTCGTTGAGCCAGGGCATCAGAATTCGGTTGGTGACGAAGCCGGGTTTGTCGTCGGCCTCCCAGGTCGTCTTGCCGAGCGTCTCCGCGAACTCGTGGGCGAGGGCCGTGACGGCGTCGTCGGTCTTCTCCCCGACGACGATTTCGACGCCCTCCATGATCGGAACGGGATTCATGAAGTGGATCCCGACGACGCGCTCGGGCGCGTCGGTCGACGCCGCAATCGACGTGATCGAGAGCGTGCTCGTGTTCGTCGCGAGGAGCACGTCGTCGGGAAGGAGGTCGTCGAGATCCGCGAAGAGTTCGCGCTTGACGTCTACGTTTTCGACGACCGCTTCGACGACGAGATCGCACTCCGCGAGGTCCTCGAGGTCGGTCGTCCCCTCGACACGCTCGCGGATCGCGTCGGGGTCGTCCTCGAGCGCGTCCCGTCGTGCGAGTCGCTCGAGGCTGTCGGTCATCGCGTCGAACCCCCGCTCGACGAGGTCGGGTTCGATGTCGCGCATCACGACCTCGTGACCGGTCGTGGCGGCGACCTGTGCGATTCCGCTCCCCATCGTTCCCGCGCCGACGACGCCGATCCGATCGATCGTCTCGCGAACGCGAACCATAACGGATCGTTCATCGAAGGCGATGGTAAGCCTACTGGTAGGCGAATAATATTACCGATCCAACACGTGCGCAGCTACCGACGACCCGATTCGTTCTTTTAGAGGGGAAGTTTCAAGACGAGAGCGTCTGACATACAACCAGTTTCGGTGAACAGCGTGAGTAATAAAAACGTCGTCGAAGACACGGGCGGGTTCGCCACGGCGGTCGATCCCGACGCGCGCGCCGCACTCGAGGAGGCGAACGTCGATCCGGCCGGCGTCGCGAACAAAACGTACTCGTATCGAATGCTACTGGA
Source organism: Halomontanus rarus (assembly GCF_017357405.1). GTDB lineage: Archaea > Halobacteriota > Halobacteria > Halobacteriales > Natrialbaceae > Halomontanus > Halomontanus rarus. The sequence goes on from NZ_CP071597.1 coordinate 1,348,060, forward strand.
CGCCGGCGTCGACGAATCGGTCGCCGATTCGTTGCGCCGGCAGTTCTCGCTGCCGTGGTCCTACGAGACCGACGGCGACCTCGACCGCCGGTCGACGGAGGTTCGCGGACTCGGCGACGCGGAGCGCGCGTGGATCGCCGCGAGCGCCGACGAGAACTGGCAGGGGTTCGAGGCGGCCCGCGAACGTGCGGAAGCGACCGAACCGACCGAATCGAACGAGGAGGCCGACGCCGGTCGGCCGTGGCCTCGTCCGACACCGGTGACCGCCGTGACGGGTGTCAGTTCCGAGAACGCGGCGCGACTCGCGGAGGGCGGCATCGTCTCGGCCGAACGGCTCGCGACGATCAACGCCGGCGAGGTGGCGTCGGCGCTCGACCTCGACGTGTTGCACGTTCGAACGTGGCGACACAACGCTCGAGAACTCATCAGAAATTGATGTATTTTCAATCGTGAGTATTCTCTCTCGAGAGAACCGTCTCCTCGGGAGCGTTCCCACGAGAATTTACTACTCGAGGAAGTATCTTTCAGCTGTCAAGAGCGGCAAAAATATATACCGGGCTGTTGGATGATCCACTGGATGCTACCAATCGACGACTCCCCGATCGTCCGCGACGGCAAGTCACTGATCCTGGCGATGGACCACGGACTCGAGCACGGACCGGTCGACTTCGAGGAGGTTCCCGAGAAACTCGATCCCGCGGCGGTATTCGAGACGGCCACCCACGACGCCGTCACGTCGATCGCCGTCCAGAAGGGGATCGCGGAGGGGTACTATCCGAGTTACGAGGACGACGTTAACCTCCTCGTGAAACTCAACGGTACCTCGAACATGTGGATGGGCGAACCCGACTCCGCGATCAACTGCTCGGTCGAGTACGCCGCCGACATCGGTGCCGACGCCGTCGGTTTCACGGTCTACAGCGGTTCGAACCACGAAGTCGAGATGTTCGAGGAGTTCCGCGAGGTCCACGAGAAAGCCCGCGAGTACGACCTCCCGGTCGTCATGTGGTCGTACCCCCGCGGTCAGGGACTGAAAAACGACACCAAGCCCGGGACGATCTCCTACGCGACGCGGATTGCCCTCGAGCTGGGCGCGGACATCGCGAAGGTCAAGTACCCCGGCGAGCCGGAGGCGATGGCCCACGCCTGCGAGGCCGCCGGTAACATGAACGTCGTCATGAGCGGCGGGTCGAAGACCGACGACCGCGAGTTCCTCTCGACGGTCGAACAGGCGACGAGTGCCGGCTGCTGCGGGCTCGCGGTCGGCCGCAACGTCTGGCAGCGCGAGGAGCCGACGCGCATTCTCGACGCCCTCGAGCGCGTCATCTACGACGGAAAGAGTGCGGACGCCGCGCTCGGACACGACGATACCGAGTCGGAACCGGAGCGAGACATCGAACGCGAAACGGAGACCGCCGACGCGACGGTCGAAGGATGAGCGAGGACGGGAGACGACTCGCGTACGACCGCGAGCTCGCCGTCGACGACGGCCACGAGGACGTCGTCCGCGAGGTCGTCGACGTGATCGTCCGAACCGCGCCGGAGATCCGAGGGGGGCTGGTCGGCCGGCGCGGGACCGCCGACGGGGAAGGGGAGAACCCGAGCGGCGAGACGCAGGCCGAAGCCGACGTCTGGGCCGACGACCTCCTCGGCGACCGGCTCTCGGCGCTCGAGGGCGTCGTCCAGTACGCGAGCGAGGAGCGCGCCGAGGTCGTCGACTGTGCCTCGAGTTCGAGTACCGGACTATCGGTCGCCGTCGACCCGCTCGACGGCTCGTCGAACCTCGCCTCGAACAATCCGATGGGGACGATCTTCGGCGTGTACGACGCCCCGATCCCGGCGCAGGGACGGGACCTCGTCGCGGCGGGCTACATCTGCTACGGTCCGATCACGACGATGATTCTCGCGACAGACGACGGCGTCGCCGAGTACGAACTGGCCGACGGCGACGCGACGACGCTCCGCGAGGACGTTCGGCTCCCCGCGGAGCCGACGGTCTACGGCTTCGGGGGTCGCGTTCCCGATTGGCCCGCGGACTTTCGAACCTACGCCCGCGAGATCGAGTCGGAGCTCAAACTTCGGTACGGCGGTGCGATGGTCGCCGACGTCAATCAGGTGCTCTCCTACGGTGGCATCTTCGCCTATCCGACCCTCGAGTCTCGACCCGAAGGAAAGCTCCGGCTGCAGTTCGAGGGGAACCCGATCGGCTACATCGTCGAACGGGCCGGCGGGCGCTCGTCGAACGGCCGCCGGTCGTTACTCGAGGCCGAAGCGACCGACCTCCACGAGCGGACGCCGGTCTACGTCGGCAACGACGGACTGGTCGACCGGCTCGAGGGCGCACTCGCGTAGCGTCTCGCGCGCGGTGTGCTGATCGGTACGATCGGCCGCGCTCTGTCCGCTACTCGAGTCGAAACCGCGTCCGACGGGGAACCGAGCACTCGAGGCACCCTTCGTCTTCGTCGCGTTGTCGACTGCCGATATCCATCCTCTTCGTTCGCCCACTAGATGTCACAGAACAAAAGTATAATAGTGATAACCGCGCATAGATTCGCTGCGGGCATGTCTTTGAACACCGGAGCGCGACTATCGTTGTTTTCCCGGATGATCGTCGCATTCGGATTCGTTGCTGTCGTGTCGATCACGATCGCGGTCGTTGCAGTCGCTGTCGTCGGTATCGGGGTATACCTCGGAATTACCGCCGTATTCTTTCTCGTGCGGGCGTACGTTCTCCAGTTCGTTGACGTGGCACCGATAACGGACATATGGAACCTCTGGATATCGAACACCGGGCCGATCCTGCTGGTAATCGGCGTCGCTCTCCTCCCGATACTGTACGTCCGGCCCGTCAGAGACGAGATTCGGGACTTCAACTCAGAGGTCGGTACGACCGGCGAGCCGGCGTCGGAGCGCCATCCCAAGATTTCGGCGATGGGACGGCGGCTGTCCCAGCAGGCGGGGATTTCCGAGCCGACGGTCCGGATCGTCAATCGTCGTCGTCCGGAATCGTACGTACTCGGGGGCCGATCCGACGGAACGGTCGTCATCACTCGCGGCGTCGTACGAACCCTCTCGGACGACGAAATCGAGGCCGTCTTGGCACACGAAGTGAGCCACCTGGCCAACGGTGATGGCCGTCTCGTGTCCCTCTTGCTCGTCCCGATGCTCGTCGCCGAGCGCGTCGGCGCCGGCGACCGTCCGAAATTCGGGTTCCACTACGGACTAAGCGTCTTCAGCTACGGGCTCCGTCTCGTCGCCTGGGCCGCGATCACGCTCGTGACGACGGTTCAACTGCTGTCGTGTCGACTCGGCGTGACACTGCTCTCGCGCGAACGTGAATTGGCAGCCGACAGAGGCGCAGCGGAACTCACGGGAGAGCCGAGTACGCTCGCGAGCGCGCTCGAGACGCTCCACGACGTCCGGAGTCGACCGACTCGGGACGCTCGAGATTTCAAGCGATCCGCGGGGGTACTCGATATCCTCCCAGCGGCGGACCAGCAGCGGTTCGGCGGGCTCTTCAGAACGCATCCGGAGACCGAAACGCGCGTTCGATATCTCGAATCGATGGTCGTCGAGGATCGTGCGTGATCAACTCCCTCGACGTGTCACCGTCGGACTCGATACGGAACCGTCACCGACGGCTGATTTCGTCTATTTGGACGTGGACGACGAAGATGAAGATGACGCGGAAGACGCAGACGTCGTCAACTGCGTGTAACTGACGACGCCGACGAGCAACAGGACGTAGTACAGCCAGCGCGGACCGCCCGTCGAGAGGAAGACGAGCGTCAGGACGACGACCCAGAGTCCGACGACCACTAGATCGGTGATCACCCGCCGCCAGAGCGAAAAGACTGCTCGCAAGCGTCCCCAGGCTCTCGTCCCGTTCGTCTCGCCCGTTTCGGTCCGTGTCATCCGTCGACCTCGTGTGTACTGTGCATCGGTATTCAGAAGTGATAGCCGTACTCGTTGGTCAGCCGGTACGCCGAGACGCCCCAGACGTAACTCTGTCCGGGCCACCACGTTCGGGCGTTGTTGAATCCGGCGACGAGGACCCCGTCGTTGGGATTCTCCGGATCGCGATGGTAGGTCACCGAGCCGCTATCGCCGTCGGTGAGGTCGCGCTCTTCGCCCCACCGGAGTTGGCCCGTCCGACAGACGTCGCTGGTGAAACAGGTGACCGCGTCGATCCCCTCGATCTTGCCGCTCGAGTAACCCGTCTCGGCACCCATCTTCTCGAGGTGTTCGCCGCGCGCGGCGAGGTCGGCGAGTCCGATGCGAGTGAACTGTCCGAGGACCTGCGTCGAGGCGCCGTCGATTCGACTCGCCGGTTGCAGTTCGCCGGTCGGTTCGATAGCGACGATATCCTCTACGGGATGGGCGTACCGCACTGTTCCGAGGTCCATCGTCTCCCCCTCCTCGTGCGGTAGCGAAAGCGGCGCGCCGACCGGGTCGTCGCTGGAATACGCGTGTTCGGCCGTCGCGAAGAACGCTCGCTGTTCGTTTGGGTGATACAGTGCCGGCGCGAGCGTCGCGAACCCGTTCTCGGTCTGACAGCGAACGCCGCCCGGAACGCCGTCGTCGATATCCGTCGCGAGCCGTGGCTCACCCTCGAACGTCTCCCCATCGAGTTCGTCGAGGTCGTCGATCGCTTCGATATCGAACGAAACGCCGTCGACCAGTATCTGGAGCAAGTCTTCGATTCGACCGATTTCGCTCGCCGAGGCTTCGATCGATATCGAGGCCGTCCCGCGGTCGTAGGTTCCGGGTTTCACCGCACTCCCCAGGTAACCCGTTATCGACGTTTCCGCCAGATGGTTGTGGAGTTCGAACGCCTTCGAAACTCGGGCGTACCACTCGGCGGGGACGGATTTCGTTCGCTCGCGTGTCGACCACGGATCGTCGGGGTCCTCGCGGGCGAGAGCGGTGACGACCGGGACCTCCCCGTCGCCGACGGCGAGGAAGTCTTCGACACCGAGGAGAGAGGCGATCCCGAGCCCGTACCCGGCGTTGGCGACCGTTCTGAGGAACGTCCGTCGGTCCATATCGGGCGACAGACGGTCGCGAAGCGTGGCGAGTCGGTGGGTTCGGTTCTCGGGTTCGTCTGGCATGCTCACGTGTGTCCTAATCGTTCGTCGATGCGGGCGGTACCGGCAAAGCTAATATTCACCTACAGTGTCCGTCGACGCCGTACTCCGTACGTACACTTCCGGAACGAAGGGGGTTCTGCCTGCATTTGACAGAGTCCGAGTTCGGTCGGGTAGACGGACGCCGTTCGCTCGCCACTCTCGATTTAATAGCTGTACGAGTACACCCGAGAGTTGGTCACCCCGAAGCGATGACAGAACGGTGTCCCCGTGTTGGTGACCACGGGGGCACTCCCACGCCGGTCCCCGCGTCTCTACGCGACGACCCTCCTCGACCCTGCCGTCGCAGGCGAGTGTTGGACGGCCTTCGCTTCGCCGGTGTCTGCGGGGACCGCGCTCTACTCTACTTTACTTACTTTCCTTTCCGCCGCTGCCGACTCGAGAGGCTACGACGGACGAGCCGTCCGATCCGCCGACAACGACAGTATCGGTATCACAACCGACAGGCAGTGCATACGCGCTCGCGACGGCCGTTCAGTCGAGATGTAAATCAGTAGCAGGAGAGATGGCCATTCGAACACACCTGTCGAAGGGAAAACGGTTTGGAGCGCCCCGTCGCACGGATTGACATGAACGTCCGAATCGCGGCCGACGCCTCCGCGGAGGAAGCCGCGGCGATCGCGACCGCACTCGCCGAGCACCTCGGCGAGGCCGTCGAGGTGTACGTCGGCGATACCGACGAGCCGACCGCGATCCGCGGGGCCAATTCGAGCGGGAGCGAGAGTGACGACGACGGCAGCGAACGCGACCCGGCGACCGCTGCCGACCGCGAACCGACGCCGTCCGGACCCACCGACCGCGAGCGGCGCCTCCGCGAGGAAATCGCGGACATCCACGAGGGTGGCCCGGAAAAATACCGGAACCGCCTCGCCGGTCAGGGAAAACGCTTCGTCCGGGACCGCCTCGAGCTGTGGTTCGGTTCCTCGAACTCGACCGCGAGCGTGTCGACCGATGCGGCCGAAAATGCTGGCGAGAGTGATGCTGCGGAAGGCGGCGTCCACTTCGAAGACGGCACGTTCGCGAACTTCGACGCCTGGCATCCGAATTCGCCGACGGACGAGGCCGCGGTGTCGGACGACCGGCTCCCAGCGGACGGATTGTTGACCGGTGCGGCCGAGTTCGAGGGCCGGGACGTCCACTTCATGGCCAACGATTTCACGGTCAAGGCGGGGTCGATGGCCGAACGCGGCGTCGAGAAATTCCTCCGGATGCAACAGCGGGCGCTGAAGACCGGCAAGCCGGTGCTGTACCTGATGGACTCCTCCGGCGGGCGGATCGACCAGCAGACGGGCTTCTTCGCCAATCGCGAGGGGATCGGAAAGTACTACTACAACCACTCGATGCTCTCCGGTCGGGTTCCACAGATCTGCGTGCTCTACGGGCCGTGTATCGCCGGTGCCGCGTACACGCCGGTGTTCGCCGACTTCACGATCATGGTCGAGGGCATGTCGGCGATGGCGATCGCCTCCCCGCGGATGGTTCGGATGGTCACCGGCGAGGACATCGACATGCAGGAACTGGGCGGACCGGCGGTCCACGCCCGCGAATCGGGCTCGGCCGACCTCGTCGCCCGCGACGAGGAACACGCCCGCGAACTGGTCGCCCAACTGATCACCTACCTGCCGAACAACGCCGACGAGAAACCGCCGACGGCCGAGACTCGAGCGCCCGCGAAGTCTCCCGAGGGAATCGACTCGGTGGTCCCGCAGCGCCCGAACGAGGGGTACGACATGGTCGACGTGATCGAACGGATCGTCGACGAGGAGTCGTACTTCGAGCTTCGACCGGAGTACGGTGAGGAGATCCTCACCGCATTCGCTCGCATCGACGGCCGGCCGATCGCCATCGTCGCCAACCAGCCGGCCCACCGCGCCGGTGCGATCTTCCCCGACGCCGCCGAGAAGGCCGCGAGCTTCATCTGGACCGCCGACGCGTTCAACATTCCCCTGCTATACCTCTGTGACACCCCCGGCTTCATGGCCGGCTCGCAGGTCGAGAAGGAGGGGATTCTGGAGCAGGGAAAGAAGATGATCTACGCGACCTCGAGCGCGACGGTCCCCAAACAGACGGTCGTCGTTCGGAAGGCCTACGGCGCGGGCATCTACGCGATGGGCGGGCCGGCCTACGATCCCGAGAGCGTGCTGGGTCTGCCCTCGGGTGAGATCGGGATCATGGGTCCGGAGGCGGCGATCAACGCCGTCTACGCGCGCAAGCTCGCGGAGATAGACGACGAGGACGAGCGGGCGAGGAAAGAAGCGCAACTCCGAGAGGAGTACCGCGAGGACATCGACATCCACCGCATGGCCAGCGAGGTCGTCATCGACGAACTGATCCCGCCGAGTCGGCTCCGGGCGGAACTCGCCGCTCGCTTCGAGTTCTACGCCGACGTCGATAAGGAGCTTCCGAGCAAGAAACACGGGACCGTTCTCTAGGCCGTTCGGACTCGGACTCGAGAGTCGGCGGATCGCCCCGTACCTGTGCTCGCGGGTGTGCGGCGCGCTCGAAGATTACCCGGACCGTCGGGTTCGCAGCTCGTCTCCCCTTCGACCGCCGTCCGGATTTCGTCGTCACCGTCGCCGTCGCGTCGTATCGAGACCAGCCCGGCGACCGATCGCGGCGTTCCCGGTGGGGGCGTTGGCGACGGCGCCGCCGCGGACGAACAGCGGCGTCGAAGGCGTTCGGTAACCGTGAATGCGATCGGTCCAACGGCTCGTGCGCGCCGTTTCCCGGTCGAACGGAATGCTCGGTCGAACCGGGCAGGCCGTCGTTTCGCCGACGGCGGTCCGGAGTACGCGAGTCTTACTGCGAACTCGACTGCCCTACGGCGACCATAACAATGCCATCGACGCTGGAACCTCGGCGTAGCGACCCCGAACGCGCCGATGGTCCCCGCGATTCCCGACCGGTTCGACTCCGGTGGCGTGTCTATGAGTTCCGACGGCGTACACTGGCACCAGCGACTCCACCCGCACCTGCTCGGCGCCGACGCCGGTGACCTCGAGCGCGCCCTCTGGGTCGTGGTCGCGCTCTCGCTCGTCGGGGACGTGGCGACGACCTTCGCCGGCCTCCACCTCGGCCTCGCCGAGTCCAACCCCGTCGCTCGAGGCGCGATCGACGGCTACGGGGTACTCGGCATGCTCGTCCTGAAGGCGCTCGCGGTCGGTGTCGGACTCGCGTGTCGATTGCTTCTGGATCGCCCGTACAGACCGATCGTTCCCGCTGCGCTCGCGGTTCCGTGGCTAGCGGCGGTGTTCATCAACCTCTACATGATCTCGCTGACGTTCTGAGCGCCTCGAGTTCTCCGGACGGGATGTGGATCGACTTCGAGAACCGGACTGGACCCGTCCCGGACCCAAACTCGAGTTCGAATCCGAATCGGTACCCGAACTCGAATCTGGATCCGAATCGGAAGGTCACACTCACTCCTCGAAGGTCACCGCCACGTCCGTCGGGTTCTCGTTCCACTCCGCCTGTGAGACGCTGTAGCGGTAGCAGTCGACGGGCTCGCCGTCGTCCATATCGTCGAGGTGGTAGTTCCGAAGCAGTCCCTCGCGACCGCCGCCGTGGGCCTCGGTGTACTTCTCGATGGCTCGGTTGGACTGCTCGTTGTCCTCGAGCGCGGTTACGGCGACGAGCTCTAAGTCCAGCCGATCGAACGCCAGCGCCATGAACGCGGCGGCGCGCTCGCCGGAGTAGCCCCGTCCCCAGAAGCGTTTCCGGAGCCAGAAGCCGAGGGTCATCGTCCGCTTGTCCCAGTCGATGCCGCCGCCCGCGGTTCCCGCGATTTCACCCGCGCCGTCTTCGCCCTCTCGCGGACGAACCACGTACGAGACGCCCTCGTGGTCCTCACGTTTCTCCTCGGCGTGCTCGACGAACTCGAGGGTCTCCTTCGGCGTCTCGTGTGGAGACCAAGTGACGTACTCGGTGACGTCCTCGATGCCCGGGTCGGACGAACAGATGTCGTAGAGTTCGAAGACGTCGACGTCGTCCGGTCCGAGCGACTCGAGGCGCAGTCGGTCGGTCGCGATCGTTTCGGGGAAGAGTTCCGCCATACGAGCGACGACGAACGGCCGTACAAAAGCGTTGTCGCGGGTGTGGTACTATGCCACAGGACGACGTCGGTCCCGCTTTCGAGCGAGTCAGTCTCCTTTCTCGGCGAGGACCGTCCGATCGAACGAACAGACGAGGTCGTCGTCCTGATTGAAGACCTCGAGATGCATGGTGACGACGCCGCGGTCGCCGTCGCTGGTCTCCCGTTTGTCGGTGACGGTCGACCGGACGTGGATCGTGTCGCCGTGATAGACCGGATGGGGGTGTTCGACGTCGTCGTAGGAGAGGTTCGCGACGATCGTCCCGTCGGTGGTCTCGGAGATGGAGATGCCGACCGCCAGCGACATCGTGTAGAGTCCGTTGACGAGTCGCTCGCCGAACTGGGTGTCGGCGGCGAACTCCCGATCTAAGTGCAACGGCTGCTGGTTCATCGTCAGATCGCAAAAGCGCTGGTTGTCGCTCTCCGAGATCGTCCGCCGACGCTCGTGCTCGATCGTCTCGCCGACCGTGAACTCCTCGTAGTACAGCCCGACCATGCTCGACGCGTCACCGACCAGTGAGAAAAGCGGAGGGGGTCGACTCGATCGGTTCGAGGTTCGCACGCCGACTCGAGAGTCACGTCGCACGCCGACTCGAGGCACGCGCTGGCCCCGTAGTTTGAAACCCGCGGTCGACGACCACCTCACCATGAGCCGCAGAAGCGTCCTGTTCACGCCCGGCGACAGCCCGGACATGCTCCGCAAGGCCCCGCGATCGGGCGCGGACGTCGTCGTCTTCGATCTCGAGGACGCCGTCTCCCCCGACCGCAAGGAAGACGCGCGAGCGACGGTTCGTGAGGTGCTCGAAGATCCCGCCTTCGACCCCGACTGCGAGGTCTGCGTTCGGGTCGATTCCGGCGAACGGGCGGTCGACGATCTCGAGGCGCTGCTCGAGGCGTCGTCGCTCCGTCTCGACGGTGTCGTTCTTCCGAAGGTCGCCGCCGGTGGCGACGTCGAACGGGTCTCGAAGTTCCTGACCGACCGCGACAGAACGGTGCCGATCTTCGCGTTGATCGAGACCGCTCGCGGCGTCCTCGCGGCGGCCGAGATCGCGGCCGTCCCGGCGACGGACGCGCTCGTCTTCGGCGCGGAGGACCTCGCCGCCGACATCGGCGCTACGCGAACCGTCGAGGGGGCGGAGGTCCTCTACGCGCGCCAGCGCGTGGTGATCGCCGCGGCGGCACACGATTGCACGGCCATCGACACCCTCCACACCGACTTCGAGGACGAAGCGGGTCTCCGCGAGGACGCTGCCGTCGCCCGCCGGTTGGGCTACGACGGCAAACTGGCCATCCACCCCGGCCAGGTCGATCCGATCCACGAGGCGTTCGCGCCGGACGAGGCGGAGGTAGCGTGGGCCGAACGCGTTCTCGAGGCGAGTGAGGCGGCCGACGCGGACGGACGCGGCGTCTTCGAGGTCGACGGGGAGATGATCGACCGGCCGCTGATCGAGCGGGCCGAACGGATCCTCGAGTTGGACGGGGAGACTGACCTCGAGTAACATCGCGTACCGACTGTCCGTTTAGAATAATAGGGTGTATTAACTCCTAGGATGCATTGTTCGATCATCATGCGTCCATATTCGCCACACTTATTTTACGAACGGGACGATTGTTTCGTACGATGGGCACGGACACGAATCCGTTCAACAGTCTTCAGGAACAGATCGACGAGGCCGCTGTGTACCTCGACGTCGGTGACGACGTCATCGAGCGGCTGAAACACCCGGAACGCGTCCTCGAGACGAACCTGACGATCGAGCGCGACGACGGAGAACTCGAGCGGTTCAAGGCGTTTCGTTCGCAGTTCAACGGTGACCGCGGCCCCTACAAAGGCGGCATTCGTTACCACCCGGGCGTCACCCGCGACGAAGTGAAGGCGCTGTCGGGTTGGATGGTCTACAAGTGTGCGACCGTCGGCATCCCCTACGGCGGCGGCAAAGGCGGCATCGTCATCGATCCCGACGAGTACAGCGAAACCGAACTCGAGCGGCTCACCCGCGCGTTCGCGACCGAACTCCGACCGCTCATCGGAGAGGATCGAGACATCCCCGCGCCGGACGTCAACACCGGCCAGCGGGAGATGAACTGGATCAAAGACACCTACGAGACCCTCGAGAACACGACCGCACCCGGAGTCATCACCGGGAAAGCGATCGACAGCGGCGGCAGCGAGGGGCGCGTCGAAGCGACGGGCCGGTCGACCGTCATCGCCGCCCGCGAGGCGTTCGACTACCTCGGAGAGGACGTTTCGGACGCCACAGTTGCAGTTCAGGGCTACGGAAACGCCGGTTGGATCGCGGCGAAACTCGTCGCGGAGATGGGCGCGACGGTCGTCGCCGCCTCCGACTCGAGCGGCGGCGTTTACGCCGAAGACGGACTCGACCCCGTCGCCGTCAAAGGCCACAAACGCGAAACCGGCAGCGTCGTCGGCTTCGAGGGTGCCAACGAGGAGATCACGAACGAAGACGTCCTCACGCTCGACGTCGACTTACTGATCCCGGCCGCACTCGAGAACGCCATCGACGAAGAGCTCGCTCACGACGTGAAGGCGGACGTCATCTCCGAGGCCGCCAACGGACCGATCACGCCCGACGGGGACGCCGTGCTCGCGGAGAAGGACGTTTACGTCGTTCCGGACATCCTCGCCAACGCCGGCGGCGTCACCGTCTCCTACTTCGAGTGGGTCCAGAACCGCCAGCGCTTCCACTGGTCCGAAGAACGCGTCAACGACGAACTCGAGACGATCATCGTCGACGCCTTCGACGCGTTGACCGACACCTACGAGGAGAACGATCTCGCCTCGTTCCGGACGGCCGCGTACGTCGTCGCGATCCAGCGCGTCGCCGACGCCTACGAGCAGGCCGGGTCGTTCCCCTGAGTCGAATCTGAACGACATCGTTCAGATGGCGACACGGTGATGACAGTTGACACCGTGAGTCTCCAGTCGACATCTTTTTCTCGTCGGCGACGTATGCCGAACCAGCCCGAATGCTCCGCGAGCGACTGTCGATCTATCGAGCGCGCGTCCGCCGCGAACTGACCGACGCGTTCGAAGAGGAGTGTTCGCCTCGAGCGGTCGCGGCGAGTTTCGCGATCGGTATTTTCGTTACGGCGATGCCGACGGGCGGACTCGGAATCAGCCTCTTTTTCGTTTTCGTCTACTACTGGGACTGGGTCAGCAAAACGGCGATCTTCGCGTCGGTCGCCGTCCTCAACCCGCTCGTAAAACCGTTGGTCTACGTCGCGAGCTATCGTCTGGGCGTCCTGTTGCTCGGAACCGAGCCGGTCGTCACGTTCGATATCACCGTCCTGAACTGGCTTGTCGGCGCGAGTCAGGTTCTCCTGATCGGAAACGTCTTGATCGCACTCGCACTGGCCGGTCTCAGCTACGCCGTCGTATTTCGATTGACGCGAGCACATCGCGACCGCCACCACCGGTCCGACAAAATCTCGCCACCCGCCGCTCTCGCGTCGGTGATACAGCAGTGGCGAAAGTGACGCGACAGCGAGCGACGCGCCTCGAGACGAGGTCTCGAACCTATTCGGAGAGCTCCACGACGGAGACGTCCTCGAACCGTGTTTCGATCGACTCACCGCTGGCGACGCTGCAGACCGCAATGCCGACCGCGACCCGTTCGTCGAGGGCGACCGTCCGTCGATCGACGAACTGCCAGTGCTCGCCGTCGACGGAGATCGAACAACTCACCTGATCGCCCAGTCGATCGATCCGGAACCACTCGTATCGGTCCCTGAGACCCTCGATCTGATGGTTGTGTCCCGGTTCCGCCGGTTCACATCGCCAGTTCACGTCGGGATCTCCCTTGACGTTTCTCCCGACGAAACCGTAGGCCGCATCCTCCTCGAGTCCCGACCGGATCATGAATCCGGCTTTGCTCCACTCGCTGGCCCGCTCGAGGTCGACGAGTCGGCCCTGAATCCGCACACCGTCTTCGACGACCGTGTGGAAGAAGTGAAACTCGTTGACCAGCCCCCAGATGTTGTCGCCGGCACCCGTAACGCGATACGTTCCATCGCGACCGCTGGCCGTACCGGGAACCACCACGTCGCCGACGTCGACGCTCTCGGTCAGTTCGAAGGTTCGTCCCGTGGGTGTCGAATTCAGCGGTGTACCGACCATACAGTTGCTCACCTCGAAGCGAGCGCCGCCGAGTTCGCCGGCGGCGGCCGAGACGTCCCAATCGTGAAGTCGCGCCGACTCCTGGACGATCGCCAGCCCCAATCCGGTGCCGTCGGCCGACGTCGTGTACCCCTGTTCGAAGATATCCTTGCGCTCCGCCTCCGGGATTCCGGGACCGTCGTCTTCGACGTAGAACCCGCCCTCGGTATGGCCCACGCTGACGGTCACCGTCGAGGTCGATCGTCCGTCAGCCACGGAACCGGGCGACCGGGACCGGGATCGAGACGTCGCCGAACCGTGCTCGACGGCGTTTCCCATGAGGTTCTTGAGCAACGGCCGAAACTGGGACTCGTCTGCGACTACCATCGTTTCCGGCGGGACGTCGAGTTCGAGCGTCGCGCCCTCGGTGGCGACATATTCCCAGACCTCCTCGACGAGAGGTATAAACCGGAGCGGACGCCGCGTGCTCGCCGAATCGAGTTCCTGCGTTGCAAGGGAATGAAAGTCGTCGAGCAGGACCGCCATCCGGTCGAGGGATTCTTCGACGGCGTCGAGCGCGTCCTCGTCACCTGCTCTGGCCATCTCGAAGTAGCCCTGAGCGATGCTCAGCGGATTCGTGAGATCGTGCTCGACGTAGTCGGGTATCTGCTGGAGACGGGCGATCTGTCGGATGAGTTCGTTCTCGCGGCGCTTGAACTCGGAGACCTCGAACGTAATCCCGACGAGCCCGCGAGTCGTTCCGTCCTCGATCCAGGGGACTTTCGTGGTTTGCATCCACTGATCGGTGTCGGCGGACGGTTCGAGGCGTTTCTCGATTCGCGTTCCCTCCTCGATGATCTCCAGGTCTTCCTCGTAGATCGCTTCGTGATCGCTGTGGTATCCGTGATAGGCCTCGGGATCGGTCTTCCCGAACACTTTCTCGGGGTCGAGGCCGTCCTCGATCTCCGCGAACAGGACGTGTCGCGCCTGCTCATCTTTGGCGTACATCGAGACCTCGAGTCCCGATAACATGGCGTCGAGGACGCTCCGTTTCTCCGCGTCGTGACGTCGGTCGATGGCGCGGTCGACTGCGACATCGAGACGTTCGACCCGCTCTTCGGTCGAGGCGGCGGCCGGGACGTAGTCGGTCGCTCCCGCAGCCGTCGCTTTCCCGGCGATCCATTCGTTCCCGTCCCCATCGGTCGGCGCGAACACGATGCTCAACGCAGAATCCCGGTCCGCCGCCGCGTCGACGAGTTCCAGCCGAGTCGAGTCCGACGGTGTGGCCGAGATCCACAGACACTCGACGGCGGGCCGCCGATCGAGACGATCCAGTGCGGCGGTTGCGTCCCCGGCGGTCTCCACGCAGTAGTCCGTCTCCGATCGGAGCGTTAGTTCGAGGGAGTCACACGGATCGTCGTCGCCGCCGTCCCCGTCGACGAGAAGAACGACCGGTGACCGGTCGATATCCCAGAACTTCCGTACTGACACTATGTGTCGTTGGATTCGGAGTATATTAGTTTCACTGGCTCTCGGGTCGGACAAGTTTTGGCGAAACACCTCAGACGGATTGCTGTCACTAGTTACCGGTGTAACCCCATACTGGTCGCGATTGCGCCGGAGATGACGGACAGCAGTCCGTATCAAACGAGCGTCTCACCGATCCCGTAGGCGACGAGCCCGAGCCCGACCGCGACGAAGACGACCGCCATCCCTCGAGTCGCCTGCACTCGCTTCCGGTCGTCGATCGTCCCGTCGGCGAACGTCGACAGTCCCTCCTCGCGCTGTTTCTCGACGATCGATCGAGCGGAGTAGACGCCGACGAGACCGAAGCAGGCGAGAACCGCGCCGATCACCGCGACGACGATCGAGAACACCATGGGTCCACTCGATTCACAGCCCGATCTCCCGGCCGATGACGAGGTGCTGTATCTCGCTCGTTCCTTCGCCGATCTCCATCAGTTTGGCGTCCCGGTAGAACCGCTGGGGAGCGAAGTCGGTGGTGTAGCCGTAGCCGCCGAGGACCTGCACGGCGTCTTCGGCGACCTCGCGGGCGGCCTCGCTGGCGTCGAGTTTCGCCAGCGCCGACGCCTCCGTCACCGGTACGCCCTCGTCGTAGCGGAAGGCGGCCTTCCGGGTCAACAGCCGCGCGCGTTCGGTCTTGCGGTGCATATCGACCAGTTTGTCCCGGATAGCGTCGAACTCCGAGATCGGCTGGCCAAACTGCTCACGCTCGGTCGCATAGCGTTTGGCGTGTTCGTAGGCCCCCTGTGCGAGGCCCGTCGAGAGCGCCGCGATGGAGATCCGGCCGCCGTCTAAGGTCTTCTTCGTCTGCTCCCACCCCTCCCCTTCCTCGCCGAGGAGTCGGTCCTCGGGGAGGCGAACCCCGTCGAAGGTGATCTCACACGTCGGCGAGGCGTTCAACCCCATCTTGTCCCACACCGTCGTCACCTCGAATCCGTCGTCCTCGTGGGGATCGACGATGAACGTCGAGATGCCGTCGTAGCCCGCGTCGGGGTCCGTGACGGCCTTGACGAGGATCGAACCCGCTTCGGAGGCGTTGGTGATGAACTGTTTCGTTCCCTCGAGGACCCACTCGTCGCCGTCCTCGGAAGCTTCGACTTCCGAGGGATCAGCCGAGCTTCGCTCGGCGGTCGTCTGCATGCTCGAGGCGTCGGAGCCGCTGCCCGGTTCCGTCAGCGCCCAGCCGCCGACGTACTCGCCTTCCGCGAGCGGTCGGAGCCACTCCTCCTTCTGGGCGTCGGTACCGAACAGTTCGATCGGTTTCGACGCCAGCGAGACGTGGGCGGCGTAGGAGAGTCCGATCGCGCCGGAGACGCGCCCGAGTTCCTCGGTGACGAGCGCGTACATGAGCTGGTCGCCGCCGAGGCCGCCGTAGGTCTCGTCGATGGGAACGCCCATCACGTCGAGTTGGGCCAATTGATCGAAAATTTCTTCGGGGAAGCGATGATCGTCTTCGATCTCCTGAGCGACGGGCTCGATTTCCTCTTCGCAGAACTCCCGGACGGTTTCCCGGATCATCCGGTGTTCGTCGGGCAGTTCGAAGTCCATATCGGTTCTTCACCGACCCGAGAAATAAACGCACCGGCGGTCGTGCTATCGCCAGTCGTCGCGGTTCCCGTCGCCCTCGTCGCTGTCGTTTCGGCTGTCGGAGTCGCTATCCCAGTCGCTCTCGTAACCACCTTCACGCTCGCTCTCGCTCCCGCTCCCGCTTCCCCTCGAGTTCCCCCACCCGGCGTCGGAATCGTTCCAGCCGTTTCGAGTGTCGGTCGCCGGTCCGACACCGCCGCTCCCGTCACCGCTTCGGACGGCCGATCGCTGCTCGGGAATCAGATCGAGGTCTGCGTTCGTATCGCCGAGTAACAACAGCGCGTAGTACCGGAAGTAGGAGACGACGGGCACCTGAACGAGCGCCAGCACGAGGACGAACGCCGCGAGGCCGAGGAGTCCGACGCCGACGGCCAGATAGAGTCCGACCGTGCCGCCGAAGACGGCCAGCGCGACGGCGACGATGGCCGTCGGAATCCCGACGACGAGCGCGGCGATCACCGACAGAAATCCGACGGCGATCCCGAGGACGATCTGGGCGATCACCACGACGACGACGTACACCAGATACTCCTTCCACGACCCCGTGAGCGTCGGCCAGAAGCGCTTCCACGCGCTCAGGATGCCGCGCTCTTCGAGCAACATGATCGGCGCGACGAACTCGGTCGTCAACTGCATCACGAGCGCGTACAGGAGGAAGTACCCGAATCCGGCGAACGCGAGGAGGACGAGCGATCCCACCGCGATTTCGTCGACGGTCGACGCCGACGTGACGATCGACAGCGCGGGGATACCGACGAGGGCGAAGCCGAGGAGGCCGAGCAGTCCCCGAAAGAGAAAGAGGTGTCCGGCCCGTCCGAGGTTCGCCATCCCGTACCGTCTAACGTGGACCTCGTGGGATCGGAGCGACTCGAGGAAGACGAACTCCATGATCGAACCGACGATCGCGAAAAACAGCCAGAGCGCGAGGGCGAGCGCCACGACGGCGAGGACGATCGTGAGCAGTTCCTCACCGGTCAGGTCCGGAAGCGTCCCCTCGAATTCGGTCCCTGCGAACGGTTCGTCCTCGACGGTAGTGTCGCCGGTCGGTGTCGTCGGCGGCCCCGAAAACCCCAGCGCCGAGATGAAAAAGACCACGAACGCGAGTTTGAGCCACATCCGCGGCTTCACCGGCGTTAAAAAATCTCGAGTAACGTCGATCGCATCTCCCAGATCGTCGATTGCGTACATCGCTCTCGAGTCCGAATTCGTCGCGAGACTGTAAAATGATACTGATGGGTCCGGCGAGCGGACGGTCTCGATTTCGAAACTGTCCGAGCGGACGGTTCGTCGTGTGGGCCGGCCGCATCGGTTCGGAGGTCGAAAGTCCGAGATACATTTAACGTCGGGTTTCGAATGTCGACGACATGGACATCCGCCAGCTCGCTCGAGGGACCGTCGAGTGGAGTCGAATCGAGCGTGTCGTTCGCACGCTGGCGGAGCGCTACGGTCGTGAAACCGTCCGCGTGGAGTTTCTCGAGGCCGACAACTGGCTCTCGACGCCCTGTGTGATCGACGACGAGTGGTTCGTCAAGATCGTCTCGAGACAGAACGCGCTGGTCCACGCGCTGCTCACGACGGGCCGGAACGTCGGCGCCTTCTCCTCGGGGACGGAGGGCTTCTTCGACCGCTTCGAGACGCCGCTGCAGATGGTCGAACACGAGTACGAGGCGACCCGAAAGATGCGCGAGATCGGCCTGAACGCACCGCGACCCATCGAGGCGTTCGAGGTCAACGGGCTCGGCGTGCTCGTCCTCGAGTATCTCCCCGAGTTCGAGACTCTGGGGGACCTCTCGACCGCGGAGGTTCGAGTGCGCGCGCCAGAGTTGCTCGAGATGCTGGCGACGCTCCACGACCACGGGCTAGCCCACGGCGACCTGCGCGCGGAGAACATCCTGCTCTGTGACGACGAACTCTACTTCATCGACGCCACTCGTCTGCAGGAGGGGCGGGCCAGAGAGACGAAGGCCTACGATCTGGCCTGTGCGCTGGCCGTCCTCGAGCCGCGGGTCGGTGCGCGTGAGGCGGTCCAGATCGCCGCGGCGACGTACGAGCCCGACGACATGCTTGCGGCGCGCGAATTTCTGGATTTCGTTCGGTTGCGACCGGATCACGAGTTCGATTCGACCCAGTTACGAAGCGAAGTCGAGAAGGTCGCCGATCTGGGGCAGAACTAGCCGGGACGGTCGAGCGTCTCGATCACCGTCGCCTCTTCGTTCCTCGAGCAGTACCAGTCTTTTTGCTGTCGGTCGGTGAAGCAGACGACATGAGTCAGCGAACCACCGACCGCGAGTACGGTCACTACATCGACGGCGAGTGGACCGACGGGAGCGGATCGGAGACGTTCGACAGCCGAAATCCGGCAACCGGTGAGTCACTCGCGACCTTCCGGCGCGGGACCGAATCGGACGTCGACGAGGCGCTTTCAGCCGCCGACGCTGCCTTCGAGGAGTGGCGAGAGCTCTCTTACATCGATCGCGCGGAGTACCTCTGGGACATCTACCACGAACTCCGCGAGCGCCACGACGAGCTGGGCGAGGTCGTTACGAGAGAGTGCGGCAAGGAAATCTCCGAAGGAAAGGCGGACGTCACCGAGGCCTGGCACATGGTCGAGTGGGCGGCGGGCAACGCCCGTCACCCCCACGGCGACGTCGTCCCCTCGGAGATCCCGAGCAAGGACGCCTACATGCGCCGGAAACCGCGGGGCGTGATCGGCTGTATCACGCCGTGGAACTTCCCCGTCGCCATTCCGTTCTGGCACATGGCCATCGCGCTCGTCGAAGGGAACACGGTCGTCTGGAAACCGGCCGAACAGACCCCCTGGTGCGGACAGATTATCGCCGAGATGTTCGAGGACGCCGGGATCCCCGACGGCGTCTTCAACCTAGTCCAGGGCTTCGGCGACGCCGGCGCGGCGATCACCGACGACGGCCGCGTCGACACCGTCCTCTTTACCGGCTCCGCCGAGGTCGGCCACGAGATCGCGGGCAAGGTCGGCGGCGAACCCGGCAAGCTAGCGGCCTGCGAGATGGGCGGCAAGAACGGGATCGTCATCACCGAAAATGCGGACGTGGACATCGCCGTCCACTCGGCGATCATGTCGAGTTTCAAGACCACCGGCCAGCGCTGCGTCTCGAGCGAGCGACTGATCGTCCACGAGGAGGTCTACGACGAGTTCAAAGAGCGCTTTGTCGACATCGCGGAGGACGTCGCCGTCGGCGACCCGCTCGAGGAGGACACCTTCATGGGGCCGGCGATCGAGGCCGATCACGTCGAGAAGATCCGCAAACACAATGAGCTCGCTCGAAAGGAGGGCGCGGAGGTGCTGGTCGACCGATTCGAGCTCGGTGAAGAGGAGATTCCGGAAGGACACACCGAGGGCCACTGGGTCGGCCCGTTCGTCTACGAGATCGACTACGACACCGACCTCCGGTGTCTCAAAGAGGAGTGTTTCGGCCCGCACGTGGCCTTGCTCGAGTACAGCGGCGACATCGAGCGGGCGGTCGAGATTCACAACGACACGCCCTACGGACTCGCGGGCGCAGTGATCTCCGAGGACTACCGCCAGCTCAACTACTTTCGGGACCGGGCCGATCTGGGGCTGGCGTACGCGAACCTGCCGTGTATCGGCGCCGAGGTACAGTTGCCCTTCGGCGGCGTGAAGAAGTCCGGGAACGGGTACCCCTCCGCTCGAGAAGCCATCGAGGCCGTCACCGAGCGCACCGCCTGGACGATGAACAACTCGAAGGAGATTCGGATGGCACAGGGGCTGTCGGCGGATATCAAGACGTCGTCCGCCGACTCGTCCGAGGGCTCGAACGACGACTGAGAGCGGCATCGCTTTTCGCGTCCCGCTCGAGTCGGCTGGACTCGCTCATCGTCTTCGGGACTACCGTTCGTCCTCGCCCGTGCCCTCGAGGTCGAGTTCCCGACCGAACCGTCCGCCGAACGCGATGTCGGAGAGCGGCTCGCGGCTTTTTCGTCCCCGAATCTCCCGATCCGGATAGCCGAAGCCGAGCAGCGCCGTGAGATCGTACTCGTCGGGGAGTTCGAGGAACTCGCGGGCGGCAGCCCGGTCGACGGTGAACATACAGGAACCGACGCCGCGTTCCCAGGCGACCAGTTGCATGTGCGTCGCCGCACGTCCGGCGTCGATCTCGTTGTACCCGTACGCGGGATCGGTACAGATCGCGATCGCGAAGTCGGCGTCGGCCACCCACCCCCCGGTCGGCGAGTTGTCGGCGAGGGTCTCGAGGTCGTCCGTGCGGTCGAGGAGGACGAACCGCCAGTGCTGGGTGTTCTTGCCGCTCGGGGCGAGACGACCGGCCTCGAGAATCGCGCGCTTGGTCTCGTCGTCGGCGGATTCGTCGGAATACTCTCGGAGTTCGATGCGCGTCTCGATCGCGTCGGTGACGTCCATGCCCATGCTGGAACTCGTCACCGTCGACTGCAAAGAGTGTTCGTTACGTCTGCGCGGACGGTCTGCGGCCCGTCACCGATCGAACGCCGACTCGAGTGACCGATCTGCGGTTCGGTAAGGTGAGAGGTGTGCGAGAAGAGACCGTTCCAATGAAAAACGGCCACAGCACTATGTCTCGCGCGAGCGAAGGGACGATCATGACCGACGATCCGACGAACTCGATCGACCTCGAACACGCCGACCGAGTTCGTGTCGGCGTGACCCGCGGCGAGACCGCCCGTTCGATCGGCCGGCCGCGCGACTACCCCGATCGGTCCGACGTCTCGGTCGAACCGGCTCGGGAGGGACGAGTTCTGCTCAGTCTCAACACGATGGCCGGCGACCACGGAACCGGCCACGCGGACATCGAGTTCACGCTCGAGGAGGCCCGTCAGTTGCGCGAGCTACTGGACGAGACTGTCCGTGAGATCGGCGAGGAGTGAGCGGCACCGAGACGCTGACGACGACGGTACCCAAACGTGTCAGGTGCCGATTTCACGATTTCTGACGGGTGAGGGCGTAGTTTATCTCCGACGGCCGCCTCTCAATCAACATGATACCCCTCCCACCACCGACGGCGAACGAGCACCGCCAGAAAACGCTCCGGTCACAACTCGAGGAGATGGGTGCTCAACTCGAGGCCAACGAGCGGCGAATCGTTCAGTTGGAGAACACGCTACACGGTGTTGCCAGAGTAACCGGCGACATCACGGTCACGCATCCCTGCTTCAAGTGTGATCGAAGCCTCCTGTTGATCCGGGAGGGGATGCTGTACTGTCCCTGCTGTCACTACCGACAGACGGTGTAGTGCGATCTACCGGGGACGGTGTCGCCCCGGTGTCACCTCCAGTTCCGATCTCGCAATCACAGTTACGGACGGTGTCCGTGCTCGTGGCGCTGTGCCCACTCACACCCACACCCACCCCACACTCACTCGAGGTCGTCGACGAGTTCGCTCGCGACACCGGTGTACGTCTCGGGGGTCAACGACCGGAGTTCGGCGCGGGTCTCGTCGCTGACGTCGAGGTCGTCGAACAGTTCGCGGAAGTCCTCGAGCGCGACGCGGCGGCCCCGCGTGAGTTCCTTGACCTGTTCGTAGGCGTCGTCTCGCCCCTCGCGACGGAGGATCGTCTGGACGGCCTCGCCGATGATCTCGGGGGTGGCGTTGAGTTCGTCGCGCATCACCTGCTCGTTGGGGACGACCTTCTCGAGGCCGCTTTGCGTTTTGGTGTAGCCGATCAGGCAGTGGGCGAACGCGGCGCCGACGTTCCGCTTGACCGTCGAGTCCGAGAGGTCCCGCTGGAGCCGGGAGGTGGTCACGTAGTCCGCGAGGAACACGAGGTCGGCGTTGGCCTTCGAGAGGTTCCCCTCGCTGTTCTCGAAGTCGATCGGGTTGACCTTGTGGGGCATCGTCGAGGAGCCGGTCTCGCCGGCGACGGCCTCCTGTCCGAGGTAGCGGTCGGAGACGTAGAGCCAGACGTCGAGGTCGAGGTCCAACAGGACGTCGTTCGCGCCGCGGACGGCGTCGAACAGCGCCGAGAGATCGTCACAGGGGTTGACCTGCGTCGTGAGCGGTTCGAATCCGAGGCCGAGTTCGTCGACGAACTCGCGGGCGAACGTCCGCCAGTTGACGCCCGGATAGGCGGCGACGTGTGCGGCGTAGGTTCCGCTCGCACCGCCGAGTTTGCCCCGCAACTGATCGGTCGCCTCGCGAATTCGTCCCGTCGCGCGGCCGAGTCGGGCGGCGTAGACCGCCATCTCCTTGCCGAACGTGGTCGGGGTGGCGGGCTGACCGTGGGTTCGAGCCAGCATCGGGAGCTCGCGGTGTTCGCGGGCCATCTCCGCCAGCGTATTGCGAACCTCATACAGCGCCGGCAGGAGCACCTCGTCGACGGCGTCGCGGACGAGCAGCCGGTGGGCGAGGTTGTTCACGTCCTCGCTGGTGAGCCCGAAGTGGATCCACGGGGAGGCGTCGCTGTCCCCGGGGAGCCGGTGGCGGACGAAGTACTCCACCGCCTTCACGTCGTGGTTGGTCGCCTCGAACTCGCCGTGGCCCTCGACCTCGAGTTTCTTGACGAGTTCGGCGTCCTCCTCGGCGAAACTCTCGTAGAGGCCCCGGAGGTGGGTGCGCTCCTCGAGGTCGAGTTCCAGCGGCGTCGCCTCGAGGTCCGCGAGCGCGATCAGGTACTCGACTTCGACCCGAATCCGGGCGCGCATGAGCGCCGCTTCGCTGGCGTACGGCGACAGCGGCGCGGTTCGTGTTCCGTAGCGGCCGTCCAGCGGCGAAACGGCGTAGAGCGCATCGGTCATGTGAAATCCTGCCCCGCCGCCGTGCAAAAGCGTGTCGAAACGTTGTGCCACGGGCGTGCATACACGAACCGCCTTCCGGTGGATATACGATTTTATATTGCACGAACGTGGATACATCTCCGCTCGAGACCGCAATCACTTTCCCGTTCGCGGGTGCCCGTCTACACATGACGCGAATCGCCGGGATGGCCGGCAACCGAGGGCGGAACCTGTTGAACGTCGCCGACCGCGCGCCAGGTGGCGCGGAACTTGCGGTGATACTGACCAACGCCGAGGACGCACCCGTCCTCGAGGCCGCCGCCGAGCGGGGGATTCCGACCGAGGTCGTCCCCCGCGAGGACGGCGAGAGCCGACGCGACCACGAGGAGCGCGTCCTCGAGGCGCTGACCGACTACGAGTTCGACCTGGTCTGTTTGGACGGCTACATGCGCATCCTCTCGGAGACGTTCCTCGAGGCGGCCCCGACGACGCTCAACGTCCACCCGTCGCTGCTGCCCGCGTTCCCCGGGATGGACGCCTGGGGCGACGCGCTCGAGGCGGGCGTCTCCGTCACGGGCTGTACCGTCCACGTCGTCACGGACGCGACCGACGACGAGGGCGACGTCGTCGAGAGCGAGGTCGACGCCGGCCCGATCGTCACCCAGGAGCCGGTTCCGATCTACGAGGGCGACGACGCCGACGACCTCAAAGAACGCGTGCTCTACGAGGGGGAGTTCCGCGCGTACCCGCGCGCCGTGAAGTGGTTCGCCGAGGGTGCCGTCGACGTCGACCTCGAGGCGAGCGAGGCGCAAAGTGCCTCGGATAGTCGCGCGGGGAGCGAAGCGACTCGCAAGACCGGCGAGGTGACCGTCGAGGCCGACGGCGCCGACGAGGAGGGCGGTCTGCCGACGCGCCGGCTCGTCTCCGACGACCGGTACGACACGCTCCGCTACGGCGAGAATCCCCACCAGGACGCCGCGGTCTACATCGACAACACCTGCGAGGAGGCGAGCGTCGTCCACGCCGACCAGCTCAACGAGGGCGCGAAGGCGCTGTCGTACAACAACTACAACGACGCCGACGGCGCGCTCAATTTGATCAAGGAGTTCGACGAGCCCGCCGCCGCAGTGATCAAGCACACCAATCCGGCGGGCTGCGCCACGGCGGACTCGCTGTCCGAGGCCTACGAGCGGGCCCTCTCGACGGACCCCATGAGCGCCTTCGGCGGCATCGTCGCGCTCAACCGGGAGTGTGACGCCGCGACCGCCGAGCAGGTGATCGACTCCTTCAAGGAGGTCGTCGTCGCGCCCGGATACACCGACGATGCGCTCGAGGTGCTCTTCGAGAAGGACAACCTGCGCGTGCTGGATGTCGGAGAGATAGGAGAGAGCAGCGAGCGCTTCACCGAGAAACCGATCGTCGGCGGCCGCCTCGTCCAGGAGCGGGACCTGCAATCGATCTCGGTCGACGATCTCGAGGTCGTCACCGACCGCGAACCCACCGCGGAGCAACTCGAGACGATGGTCTTCGCCTGGCAGACGCTCAAGCACGTCAAGTCCAACGGGATTCTCTTCGCGAAAGGGACGGAGACGGTCGGCGTCGGCATGGGTCAGGTCTCACGCGTAGACGCGGTTCGACTGGCGGCGATGAAGGCCGACGAGCACGCCGAAGGGAAAGACGCAGAGGGCGCCGTGATGGCCTCGGACGCGTTCTTCCCGTTCCCGGACGGCATCGAAGAGGCCGCGAAGGCGGGGATCGAAGCCGTCGTTCAGCCCGGCGGGTCGGTCAACGACGACGACGTCGTCGCGGCCGCGGACGACCACGACATCGCGATGGCGTTTACGGGCCAGCGGTCGTTCCGACACGACTGACCGACGAGTTCGCGCACCGATACCGAACGGTCGGTCACTATCGGTCCGGCAGCGTCCAGTGCGGCACAACGGAAACCGTTACGAACACGACGATTTAGGCGTGGTTTTACGCTCGTCCAGGCGCTCGAGGTACGGCTTTAGGTCCTCGAACGCGTCGCCGGGGACGATATCCCCGTTCCGGGAATCGTACTCGACGACGCCGTAATCTGCGAGCCGCGGCAGATGATTGTGGACGAGCGCGACGACGACGCTGTCTCGAGCGTCTTCGCTGACGGTGTCCCGCTCGAGTGCGGCGAGTTGACGGGCGAGTTGGTCGATGGTGAGGCGATCGCGTTCGCACAGCTGTGTGAGCAGATACCGGCGCTGTCGGGCACACAGGAGTTCACAGCGCGTATCTACGTCGAGAGAGCGATCTGTAGGCATGCTACCCACACGTTCTGCATGGATAATAACAATAGTTTCGCCTACCAACCGGAATCGGGTTTACAATTTGTACGTTTTTCTCCCCGAAATCGATGGTTGACAGAGTGATATTGCTGGGCTGAGATAACGGCGGCGGAACTATAGTACTAACTGAAACGAGTGACACGCCCGTCGCACAGTCCGCGGTGCTCACTCACAGCGCGTTTCGAACCGCGCTCTCGTCGTACGGCCGGGTGTGCAGTGACTGTCAGTGGCAACTATAGACGGTGGGGCCACGTCGGGTGGTGACGCGGAAAGACGGCCTCGGGACGACGGGAAGCGTCGATTCGATAGTTCAAAGACTCGTTTCACCTTGGAGTGGTGCTATATTGTCGGGGCCGAATAGTTCGGGTATGAACCGACGACAGTTCCTCGCAGTGTCAGGTATCGGCGTTACGACCGCGATGGCGGGCTGTGTGGGAAGTGCGTTCGAGGAGGATCCAGAATCGCAATCGCAATCGGATCCGGCACAGGGATCGACCGGCGACGACGAGGACGGCGGTACGATCGAAGTGAGCGCGAGCGGCAGCGCGGAAACGGATCCCGACCGGGCGGTCGTCCACGTCGGCGTCGAGGCGCGAGGCGAATCGGCCGCCGAGGTCCGGTCGGAACTCGCCGAGGGTGCACAGGCGCTACAGGAGACCTTCGAGGAGCTCGGCATTTCCGAAGACAACGTCCAGACGGCGAGCTATCGGATCAACGAACGTCGACAGGAAACCGGTTTCGAAGGCGTTCACGCCTTCCAACTCGAGATCGACGACATCGACCGGGTCGGCGAGATCATCGACGCGTCGGTCGACGCCGGTGCCGACGACGTCGGACGCGTGAACTTCACGCTTCAGGAGGACACTCGAGCGACGCTCCGCGACGAAGCCCTCGACGACGCGCTCGCGAACGCGGACGAAGAAGCCGATCACATCGCCGCCAACCGAGAGGTCGACATCGTCGCGACCCACTCAGTTTCGACGAGCGACGTCAACGTCCATCCGGTCCGGTACGACGCCGCCCACGAGGCCGCCGACGGCGCCGCGACGGGCCAGTCGACCGAGATCGACTCCGGCCCGGTTACGGTCTCCGCGACCGTCACCGTCGTCTACCGGTTCGAGCACTGAGACGCTGGCCCACCGGTCCGGCGCGTCGCCACTCACGTGCGGTCTCGGTGCGTTCGTCGCTCGAGTTCGGAAACGGGGTCGACCGATCGGCCGACTCGAGCGTGGAGACCGAGCTGTGAACTGTGCGGTGAACGGTCGACCGTCGACGGAGACGAGAGTACCAACTGAAACGATTCATACATCGCACAGTCCGCGAATCTCGCTCGCAGTGTGGCTTCGAATCGCGCTCGTCGTGCGAGCAGGTGTGCACTGACTGTCAGTAGTGACTAGAGAACGAGCACGAAGAGCGGAAAGAAGCGAAGCCTCGATCAGTCGTCCGCGACGACCGCTCGAGGAGTGTCGGCTGCGGCCAGTTCGAGCACGTCGTCGAAGAAGTCGAGCGTGTCCTCCGGGCCGGGATTGGCTTCGGGGTGGTACTGACGTGTGATGACGGCGTAGTCGGTTCCGTCGAGGCCCTCCGGCGTGTCGTCGTTGACGTTGATCTGGGTGACTTCGAGGTGGTCGCCGGGATCGGCGACGGTGTAGCCGTGGTTCTGGGTGGTCATGACGACCTGCCCGGACTCGAGGTCGAGGACGGGCTGGTTGACACCGCGGTGACCGAAGGCCATCTTCTCGGTGGTGCCACCGAGCGCGCGGGCGACGATCTGCTGGCCGAGACAGATGCCGGCGACGGGCGTGTCCTCGACGAACTCGGAGACGAGGTCGACGGCCGCCTGGTAGTTGGCGGGGTCGCCGGGGCCGTTCGAGATGAAGAGGACGTCAGGGTCGACCGCGTCGACGTCCGCGGCGGTCGCGTCGTGCGGGAAGACGTGGACGGTCGCGTCGCGGGCGACCAGCGAGTCGATGATCGATCCTTTCACGCCGCAGTCGATCAGGGCGACGGTCTCGCCGTCGTTGTCCGCGCCGTGGGTCGTCGTGTCGGTGACGCTGACCTGCTCGCCGATCTCGGTGTGGTCGCTCATCGCTTTACAGCGCTCGAGTTCGGCGAGCGCGTCGTCGGGGGTCGCGTTCTCGCCGACGGCGATCCCGCACTTCATCGCACCCTCTTCGCGAACGTCGGTGACGACGTCCCGCGTGTCGAGGTGGTCGACCGCGGGGACGTTCTCGCTGTCGAGCCAGTCGACGACGTCGTCGGTCAGTTCGCGGGCGAGGACCGCCCGCGGGTGGATGCGATCGGATTCGAACCGTTCTTCACGGACGCCGTAGTTACCGATCAACGGGTACGAGAAGGTCAGGACCTGCTCCTCGTAGGAGGGGTCGGTGAGACTCTCTTCGTAGCCGGAGTACGCTGTTGTGAAAACCAGTTCGCCACGAGCCGTCCCTGGAGAACGACCACGTCCCTCGATCACGTGGCCACCTTCCAGCGCTACGTAGGCCGCTGTCATTACGAGATACGTATTAGACCGACCCTCATAAGTGTTGTCTTCGAAGCTGAGTTACGAAATTCGTAATCATCAAGTGCGAGTCACGCGAAGTGTCCGATCTCCATGGACGATCTGGACCGGCGCATCCTCAACAGCCTCCGACGAGACGCCCGCACGCCCTACACCGAGATCGCAGACGAGGTTGGAACGAGCGAGGGGACGGTACGGAATCGCGTCGAACGGATGATCGACGACGGCGTCATCGAGCGCTTCACCGTGACGACCCGAACGGGAAACGTGAAGGCGATGCTCGAGATCAGCGTCGCGGTCGACGTGGACACGGCGAGCGTCTCGGAGCGGATGGCCGAGTGGGAGGAAGTCGACTTCGTGTGGCAGGTTTCGGGCGAACAGGACATCGTTCTCGTGGTCGACGCGGCGGACACGCGCAGCGTCAACGACCTCATCACGCAGGCGCGCGAGCAGGAGGAGGTCGTAAGTACGAAGACGCGGCTGATTTTGGACGAGCAACTCGGCTGATCGCGTCGAGTTTCGAGCGTCGAAACGGGTCACGAGTACTCGAGCGGACGATACGCAAAGAGAGAAAGAGTTGCCTCAGGAACCGCGGTCGTCTGCGTCCGATTCCCCGGGCGGCTCGCCGATCCCGGGCGTCGGTTTGCCGAGAATGTCCTCCGGATGTTTCCGTCGGTGGACTTCCTGATATCCGCGGCGAA
This sequence comes from Halomontanus rarus, assembly GCF_017357405.1. Taxonomy (GTDB): domain Archaea; phylum Halobacteriota; class Halobacteria; order Halobacteriales; family Natrialbaceae; genus Halomontanus; species Halomontanus rarus. The sequence goes on from NZ_CP071597.1 coordinate 1,376,810, forward strand.
GTAACTGGTCCAACCGGCCGTCCACGACGCGGGCCTCGACGCGGCCGTCCCGAATCGCCGCGACGACCGACTCGGGCGTGAGTTCCTCGGCGTCGATCAACGTGTACGCCCGCCCCGCCTCGAAGGGGTAGTGGGCGTCGCTCCCACCGACCAACGGTAGCCCGCGCTTGTCGGCGATCTCCGCGACGAGCGGCCGGGTCCGCGGGTGTTTCCCGTTGATCTCGATCGCGTCGACGGCCAGCTCCTCGAGGTCGGTGATCGTGCTGTTCCGAAACGGGTGGGCGACGATGGCCGCGCAGTCGCGGTCGTGGGCCAGTTCGACCGCCTCGGCGGGTGTGAGTTTACCGGGTTCCGTTTCGGCCGGCGGGTCCGGGCCGATCACGAGCAGGTGTCCGCGCGTGGTCGTAATCTCGATCCCCGGGAGGACGGTCACGAGCGACGACGAGAACGGGGTGTAGTAGTCGTGGTTGGTCGTCGCGAATCCGTCGAGGCCGCGTCGACCGGTCGTCCACGCCAGCAGGCGCACGCCGATCGGGTCGAACCGATCTCCCAGTGAACGTCGGTCGTGAAAGAAGCGCGTGTGCGAGTGGAGGTCGACAGCGTACACAGCTTGTGTGACCACGCCCGGGGCTTTTGCTCTTGCCCCTCCTATCGGTGGGCATGGCCGATACGGACACGGACGGTGGCGAACGCCGCGTTCTCGTCTTGAATCCCGAAAGCGGAAGCGGCGATCACGTCGATCGGGTGGTCGAGCTCGCCGAGGACCACGGGTTCGACGTTCGAACGACCGATCACGAGGGTCACGCCGAGGAACTCGCCGAAGCGGTCGCGGACGAGGCGGACCTCGTCGCCGCGGCGGGCGGCGACGGCACCATCAACGAGGTCGTCAACGGACTCGTCACCGCCGACGCGCTCGAGGGAACAACGCTCGGCGTCGTTCCGGCGGGAACGGGAAACAACTTCGCGTCGAACGTCGGGATCGACGGACTCGAGCACGCGTTCGAGGTGATCGAAACGGGCGATCGGCGCGCGATCGACGTCGGGCTCACGAACGAGCGAACGTTCGTCAACTCCTGTGTCAGCGGGATCACCGCCGAAGCCAGCGGCTCGACGACGCCCTCGGGGAAGAGCCAGTTCGGCGTGCTCGCGTACGTCGTGAGCACGATCGGCACGGTCACGGACTTCGACCCGCTCTCGCTGTGTGTCGAGATGGGCGGAGAGGATGGGGATCAGTGGGAGGGCGAGGCCGTCTTCGTCCTCGTGGGCAACTGCCGGCGCTTTACGACCGCCCGACGCGCGCAGGCGAACGTCGAGGACGGGCTCTTCGAGGTGACGATCGTCGAGCAGGCGCCGACGACGAAGCTGATGAGCGACGCGACTCTCGAGAAGGTGTTCGGCCGCGAGGCGGAGCACATCGTTCGTCGACGGACGTCCTCGCTGACCGTCGAGCACCGGGACGGCGAGCCCGTCGAGTACAGCCTCGACGGCGAGATGCTCGCGGCGGACCGACTCGCTATGCAGACGAGAAACAGGGTGCTCACCGTGGCCGTCGGCGACGGATACCGGCCGGATCCCGATTCCGATCCGGGTTCGGAGTCGGAATCGAAGTCGGAGTCGGCAGGCGGGTTGCTCTCGGGGGCGAACGCAGACTCGGACTCAGGCTCGGACTCGGATTCGGGATCGAGACTGTCGTAGCCCGACTCGAGGACTCACGAACCGCGAGTACGGATCGGACTCGGACTCGAGATCGAAACGGAAACCCGAACTGAAACCGGAATTCGCGCCCGAAAACGCGACGCAGGAGCGATACTGGTTTGAAGGGCCTGTTCGATTGTACGTCCATGAGCAGCCAGCCCGACGAGGAACTCACACACGAGAACGCCGGACAGGACGTCATCGCCGTCGACGAGGAGGACACCGAACTCGAGACCGTCAACCGACTCGAAGCCCACACCGGCGACGGCATTCGCCATCGCGCGTTCACGTCGCTCGTCTTCGACGACGACGACAACATCCTGCTGGCCCAGCGGGCACCGGGTAAACGCCTCTGGGGGACCTACTGGGACGGCACCGTCGCCTCCCATCCGGTCGCGGGGCAGAGCCAGGAGGAGGCGACGCGCCAGCGCCTCGAGGAGGAACTCGGGATCACGCCCGACCAGTATCACGACCTTCGCGTGACGGACAAGTTCGAGTACAAGCGCTACTTCGAGAACGCGGGCGTCGAACACGAAGTCTGTGCGGTCTTGCAGTTGACGCTGTCGGACACGTCCCTCGACCCCGACGAAGAGGAGGTCGCGGGGTTGATGTGGGTCCCCTACGAGCGCCTGCACGACAACCCGGAGTGGTACCGTCAGCTCCGGCTCTGTCCGTGGTTCGAGATCGCGATGCGCCGGGACGTTCGATAGTTCGACGATCCGTTCACGTCTCTCACGCCGGTTCCTTCGAACGGACCGGTCGGTACGAGCGAGACGATCGGCCGCGAAGAGTAGCGAGGGATCAGCTGCGGACGTCGAGACGCGCCAACTCGACCGATTCTCGTCCCATGCTAACAACCAACAAGGCTTATGCCCCTCCACTTCGTAGCGTCGGGTAGCGACCGACACAATCGGTCCACCCACGACATGAGTTCCCAACCGCAGGAATCGGAGACGTGTACGATCGACCTCTCGCGCGAACAGCAGTGGGTCGTCCACCACGTTCTCACCACGCGTGCCGACGAAGCGATCGACGACAGTGACACCCCTCCAACGTGGCTGCTCACGCTCGTCGAGACGATCGAATCGGACGAGAAGACACTCACGTATCACCAAGCACGCAAACTCCACGACGCCCTGAAACGCTACGCGACGGCCGACGGGACGCCCGACCGCGACGTCGAACCGGCGACCACCGTAACGAGCAAACTCAACACGACGCTGGAGGCGTGGTAGTCGGGGGCAGAATCGACGCCGAGACGCGTGTGCGAATCGCCGTATCCGCCGCTGTCTTCGCTCAGTTCTTCGCGATCCGTTTCGTTTCCGTTTTCGACCGTAGCCGTTCTCAGGGACGCGTCGTCGCCCACACCGCAGTCGCCGCCAGCAGGAACGCCGGCGCGAGCGGCAGGATCAACAGCGCGAAAAAGTAGTTGTAACTCGGCGGCCACAGCAAGATGGTCAGCGGGGCAACGATAAACGCGACGACGATAACGCCGACGAGCACCCAGCCGCGCCAGTCGAACGACCGGTCGGCAGCGTCGGGATGGACCGGCTCCGAGAACCGGCCGTCGTCGGCGTCACTGTCGGAGTCGGAACCGGATTCGGAACTCACCCGGTCTCCCTCCGCGTCGAATCCCGACGGATCGTGCACGTAACCGTCGTCGCTCGAGCTCACACGCGATAGTTGCGACTGCGGCATCATAGCACTCACGGTTCGTCGAACGACTGGGCCCGCCGACCGAGACTACTCGAGTTCGCCGTCCGGCTTCACGACCACCTTCCCGAACCCCTCCCGATTTTCGAGGAGTTCGTGCGCGTGCGCGGTCTCGCTCATTGGAACGACCTCCCGGATCGCGGGTTCGAAGGTGCCGTCCCAGACGAGGGTCATCACGTCGTCGACCTGCCCGGGCGTGGCCATCGTCGAGCCGAGGACCGACAGTCCGTTCCAGAAGATCCGGCGGATGTCCGTCTCGGGGTTCGGACCCGTCGTCGCGCCGCAGGTGACCAGCCGTCCGCCCTTCGCGAGCGCACGAATGGAGTCCCGCCAGGTCTCGCCGCCGACGTGGTCGACCACGACGTCGACGCCCCGTTTGCCCGTCTCCGCGCGCACCCAGTCGGCGAAGTCCTCCTCCTCGTAATTGCAGACGTGGTCCGCACCGTGGTCGCGGGCGTACTCGAGTTTCTCCTCGCTGCTGCCGGTCGCGTACACCTCCGCACCCGCGTAGTCGGCGATCTGGAGCGCGGCGTGGCCGACGCCGCCGCTGGCCCCGAGGACGAGGATCGACTCGCCGGGCTCGAGGTCGGCGCGGTCGACTAGCATCCGCCACGCGGTCTGAAAGACGAGCGTACTCGAGCCGGCGACCTCCCAGTCGACGCCCTCGGGGACCGGAATCAGGTTGTCCTCGGGGACCGCGGCGTACTCGCTGTGGACGCCCTGGACGTGTTCGCCGATGATGTGGAACGTGGCGCAGAGGGCGTAGTCGCCGTCCCGGCAGAACTCGCACTCGCCGCAGGAGACGCCGGCGGCGACGGCGACGCGGTCGCCCGCCTCGAAACGCGTTACGTCCGATCCGACCTCAGTGACGATCCCCGCCGCGTCGCTGCCCGGGACGTGGGGCAACTCGAGGTCGATGCCGGGTAACCCGCCGCGGACCCAGACGTCGAGGTGGTTGAGCGCGCCCGCCTTGACGTCGACCAGCACTTCGTCGTCGTCGATCTCCGGGTCCGGATACTCGCCGTACTCGATAACGTCCGTGTCGCCGTGGTCGGTGATTTTGACCGCCTGCATGGACGGACCGTCCACGCGGGCGGTGAAAACGGTTGAGGCGACTCTCGAGAGCGCACTCGAGGGACGCGACTCGAGGGAGTCCGGTTCGGCGGCCAAGCGGTGCTCACGACGAGAACGGAGGCGGTCCCGAGTCGAGCGCGGCGGTTGCGATTCACTCGAGGGCTTTGTACTGCAATGTTACTTTGAACCGCAAAGTATTATGTAGCCTCGGCGAGGAGTTGGTGAACAGAAACCGATGGCGACGAACACACCGACGGACCGACACGAAACGGATACCGGCGGAGTCACCGACTCCGGATCGAGCGTCTGGCTCAGTCAGGTCAGGGCGTTCACGGAACGGTGTCTGCGTGAGGTGATGAACAGCTGGACGATGCTCCTGACGGTGCTCGCCCTGCCGGCGGGGCTGCAACTGTTCTACGGCGTCATGTGGGAGGACATGCCCGCCACCATGCTCTCGAGTGCGACCGTCGGGACGGCCGTCTTCGGCGCGATGTACATCTGTCTGTACATCTTCGGGTACCTGCTGGCCGGCGACCTCGAGGACCGACGGTACGAGGCCTACCGATCGATGCCGCTGTCGCCCTCGGCGGACCTGTCCGGCCGAATGCTGGCCGGAATCGCCCTCGCCGCGGTCGCGTTCGTCCTGACGATTCTGGCGGGTGTCGTCACCGGCGGTTCGTTCGCGATTCGCGGTCTCGCGTCCGTTCCGATCGCGGTGCTGGCGTTCCTGCTTACCTGCGTGTTCTGGATGATCCTCGCGGTTCCGTTCGTCGTCTACACCGAGAACGAGCGCGTCGCCGAGTACGCGGTGCCGATGATCGGCATGCTCGGATACATGGGAACCGGGTTCAACGGCGTGATGGTGGAGCTCGCACCGATCGAGGGCGAGGTCCTGAACTACCTGCCGAATACGCTTCCGACGCGGCTGCTGGTCTACCACCTCGTCCCCGCCGGCGACTGGGCGGAGATCGGCGTCGCGCCGCCGGCGATGCCGACCGGTCCCGAGTACGTCGTCCTGATGGTCGTCTACGCGCTGATCGCGGTCGCCGTCGGAACGGTGGTCGTCAACAAGGCGCTGTACAAGCGGGGGTGGTGGCCGTGAGTCAGCGTGAGAGTCAGGGACGAGGGCAGGGTACGGACCGTGACCGGCGTCAAAATCAGACCGAGGGACAGAAGCCGGATCGAGAGCAACGCCGGAGCCACCCGTGCATACAGACGTCGAACCTCGAGAAATCCTTCGGCGAAGAGGGCGTCCTCGAGGGAGTCGACCTCACCGTCGAGACCGGCGAACTACTCGCCGTGATGGGACCGAACGGCGTCGGGAAATCCGTGTTGTTCTCCTGTCTCGCCGGCAGCGACCATCCCTCGTCGGGCACTGTCGAAGTCTTCGGCGCCGACCCCACGACGCGATCTGACACCACCAGCTTCCTCCTGCAGGACGCTCTGTGCGTCGATCGGCTCACCGGGCGAGAGAACCTCCGGTTCTACGAACAGCTGCACCCGAACGTCACCGACGACTGGCACGAGTACGTCGAGATCCTCGACCTCGCCGACGACCTCGACAAGCGCGTCGAGAACTACTCCGGCGGGATGAAACGCAAACTCGAGTTGACCATCGCGCTCAGTATCGACGTCCCGCTCTACCTGTTGGACGAACCGACCGCCGCGCTCGACCTCACGATGATTCAGGCGGTCCACGGTCTGATCCGCGAGAAGCAGACCGAGGGGAAGACGGTCGTCGTCTCGAGTCACCGGCCGATGGACGTCGAAATCGCCGACCGGATCGCGTTCGTCGCCGACGGACGCGTGGTCGCGACCGGCACGCCCGACGACCTGTTCGACGCCGTCCCGACGGTCGTGGAGACGACGTTGTCGAACGCGGAGGCCCTCGCGGAGATCGCGCGGGGCGGCGAGGTGTTTCAGGGCAACGGCGGGATCCGAGGGTTCCTGTCGACGGACGCGGACGGCGCCGTCGACCTCGACGTATCGGACGACGAGTACGAGATCGTCTCGCCGGGGTACACCGACCTCTTTAACTACTACACGAAACTTGCTTCGACGACGGACGATCGATGATCCCCATGACTGGTACTGGCACTGGCGCTGACACCGGAAACGAAAACGGATCCGGACCCGGATCCGGATCCGAACCCGCGTCCGGAGACGACACCGAGACGAACCCCGACAAGGCGGCGTTACGGGCGGAACTCGGACAGATCAAAGCTGCGATGGGACTTCGCGAGGAGTACCCCTACTGGTGGCGCTGGTGGCTCGTCGAGGGGATCGGCGTCGGGTTGCTCTTCCCGCTCATCCAGTTTGGATTGCGCGACGGGTTCTCCTATCCGCTGATCGCGCTCGTCGTCGTCGTCTTCCTCGGCCACCAGCTCGCGCTCTGGCGCGTGCTGAAAGGGTACGAGAAACCGACGACCGGCGTCCCGAGCTGGGACGCCTGGAACGTCACCTTCATCGCTGGGATCGTGGCGGTCGCCGTCGGACTCGGTCCCGTCACGGACCAGCTCGCGTTCGAATACGCGATGACGGCGCTCTTCGTCGCCGCCGGCTCGATCGCCGGCGTCGCGTACCTGTTCATGGGTCAGCTACTCGAGGGCTACAACATTCGAGCCGCCGACCGGTACGCCTTCTACGTCGGCGGCGCGTGGCTACTCGTGCTGGTCGCCGTCGTGCCGCACGTCCCACTCCTGCGCGGCTGGGCCTTCGCCGTCCTCGGACTCGGCCTCGCGGTCCACAATATCGGATCGTACGTCGTCCTCTCGAGGATCTAAGACGCCGGAATTTCGAAGCTACGAGACACGAACACGATGGAATTCGACAAACTCGTCCACCAACCGACCCGGCTCCAGCTCTTCGCTCACCTCTACGCCAACGGCGAAACGAGTTTCACCGCCCTCACGGACGACCTCGAGATCACTGAAGGAAACCTCGCAAGTCACATCGGGAAGATGGAGGAGGCAGATTGCGTCGCCGCGGAAAAACAGTTCGTCGACGGGACGCCACAGACGACCTACCGCCTCACAGACCACGGCGAGGAACTGTTCGAAGCGCACGTACAGACGCTCGAGTCGTTGATCGACGGTCTCGAGTCGTAAGTCGATCCGACGAGTTATTTATAAGATTTTATATAGATCTCGTTTAGCGTTCGTCGTGAAACGCGCGACCGGTACGAGGTCAGAACGTCGCATATCGGTCGACGGGGCGATCCGGTATTTGTCACGATCTAAAAGTGTTCGAAACGGGTACGAGGAAGCGATCCTTCGTGGCCGCCCTCCGCGTGCAACTGCTGCCCGCCGTGCAGCATCTGCACACAAGTCAGTTCCCGATAATGCGTCACCGGATAACTACTTTACTCCCAATATGGAACCTAATATGCTCCTTGGTAACATCCATCGTTTCCGAGGATCCACGATAGTTCTCCGGAAGAACGGGAGGAACGAAACCATGGCAACAGCAGGTACGGACGACGGCGCGGAAATCGAGCAACTGGAAGGGGCGCTTCGAGGCAATCTACTCCAACCAGACGACACGGAGTTCGACGACGCACGCACCATCTACAACGCGATGATCGACAAGCACCCGCGGCTGATCGCCCAGTGTGCCAACGTCGCGGACGTGGTTACAGCCGTGAATTTCGGACGCGACCACGACCTCGAGACCGCGATTCGCAGCGGTGGTCACAGCGGGCCCGGTCTGGGTGTGGTCGACGACGGACTGGTCATCGACCTCTCGAACATGACCGGCATCCGTGTCGATCCCGGGACGAAGACCGTCCACGTCGAACCCGGGTGCACCTGGGGCGACGTCGATCACGCCACCCACGCGTTCGGGCTGGCGACCGTCAGCGGAATCATCTCTACGACCGGCGTCGGCGGGCTGACCCTCGGCGGCGGGCACGGTTATCTGAGCCGCAAGCACGGTCTGGCTATCGACAATCTGGTGAGCGCGGACGTCGTGCTGGCCGACGGACGGTTGGTCCACGCGAGCGAGGACGAGAACTCGGACCTGTTCTGGGCGCTGCGCGGCGGTGGCGGTAACTTCGGCGTGGTCACCTCGTTCGAGTTCCAGTTGCATTCGGTCGAGACGGTCGTCGCGGGGCCGCTGTTCTGGCCGATCGACGAACTCGAGTCCACGATGCGCTGGTACCGCGAGTGGCTGCCGGAGGCACCGGAGGACGTCTACGCCTTCTACCTCGTCGCCGAGATTCCGGGTGCACCCTTTCCGGAAGCGATCCACGGCGAGAAGGTCTGCGGGCTAATGTGGTGCTATCTGGGGCCGCAAGAGCAGGCCGAGGCCGTGATCCAACTGGCCCGTGACGTCGCCGAGCCGCTGTTCGAACACGTCGACCCGATGCCGTATCCGGCGCTTCAGAGCATGTTCGACGACCTCTATCCGCCGGGCGACCAGTGGTACTGGAAGGGCGACTTCGTGCGTGAACTGACCGACGAAGCCATCGCCGAACATCGACGCTTTGCCGAGGTGCCGACGCCGAAGTCGACGATGCACCTCTATCCCGTCGACGGCGCCGTCCACCGCGTGGACGAAGACGAAACCGCCTGGAGCCACCGCGACGCCACCTGGTCGATGGTCATCGTCGGGGTCGACCGGGACCCGTACAAGAGCGAGCAGATCACGGATTGGGCTCGCAGCTACTGGGAAGCAGTCCACTCCCACACCGCTGGCGGGTCCTACGTCAACTTCATGATGGAGGAAGGACGGGACCGAATTCGGGCCACCTACGGCGACAACTACGAGCGACTGCAGGCAGTCAAAGCGAGGTACGATCCGGACAACTTCTTCCACGTGAATCAGAACATCGAGCCGGCACCATGAGTCGCTTCGAGCAGCGTATCGAATCGTCGCGCTCGGAGAGGGGGCGAAAAACACGATCCCCATCCGAGCGTGGGGCACCCGCCCTGCTGGCTGACCGGGAGGGACATACGGAACTCGGCGTGACGGTAGCGCAAGCGGCGGGACTATCACCGGCCGTGGTGGTTTGCGAGATGCTCGACGACGAGACGGGACGGGCGCTCTCACCGGTCGCCGCGGAGGCGTACGCGGATCGAAACGACGTTCACTACGTAGAAGGCGAGTGCATCCTCGAGCGATTCGAACGCGGTGACGATCCATAACTATCTATAACGACCTCAGTGAATTCCATGGACACCGAGCACCCACGAAAGAGCCGCCACGAGGAGATCGACGCGATAGTGGAGGGGAAAGCGCGCGGCGTGGTAGCGGTCCGAGACGAGGCCGACAAGTACACCGCGGTCGGTGCTGCCGAGCGACGCACCTACGCGAACTGGTTGACGCCGATAGAGGAACACTTCGTCTGCCACCGAAACGACATTCCGGATATCGATGCCGACACGTGGACCGTCTCTCTTACTGGCCAGATCGAGGGGATGCTCTCGATGAGCGATATCAGGGACGAGTACCCGACGGTGGCGGTCGCACACACGATGGAATGTGCAGGCAACGGTCGCGGTCAGCACCGTCCCGAGACGGGGAGCGTTCAGTGGGGTTTCGAGGCCGCTGCCACCGCGTTCTGGACCGGAACTCCGGTCGGGGCGATTCTCCGCGCACACGGTGTGGAATCGCGTGACGGGATGTGGCTCACTGCGATCGGGGGCGATCCGTCGGACGGCGACGACGTATTCGCGCGGTCGATCCCGTTGACGAAGGTGTTCGACGACTGTCTCCTCGCGTACGAAATGAACGGCGAACCGCTTCCGCGAGAACACGGCTATCCGGTCCGACTGATCGTTCCCGGGTGGTACGGCGTGAACAGCGTGAAGTGGGTCGAGGAACTCAGACTCATGGATTCGATGGTGGTCGAAGGATCACTCGAACGTTCAGGCGAACACGCGTACTGGCAACAGGTTTCCTACCGAATTCACCCCGAGGGAATCGAACCGGATACGGCCGAGACGATCGAAACAGCAGACACGTGGGAACAACTCGAGGGCGCAGTCGAATACCCGTACACGTTCGACGCAAACGTGATGTCGCTCGTCGGAACACCGGACGGAAAATCGCCCGTATTACCGCGAACCGAGGGCTCCGTCGAAGTTCGCGGTGTCGCGTGGGCGGGTGACGACGCGGTCGATCGCGTGGAGGTTTCGACCGACGGTGGCGACACATGGAACGACGCGGAGCTGTTCGGCCCCGAGTACGCCGGCGCGTGGCGGCTGTTCCGGTACGACTGGAACGCCGACCCGGGACGGCACGTGTTGCTGTCGCGTGCAACTGACGAACGGGGCAGACGACAGCCAACGGGAATATCCGAGCCAGACGCCTGGCGTGACGCACTCGAGAGTGACGAGTTCCCGTGGAACGTTGGCGGATTCGCCGCGAACGCATACGAACCGAACGCCGTGGAGGTTGCGGTCCACGATACGGAGGGAACACCGTCGTCCGAGTGAGCTGAGTCAGAGAGCAATGGACGACCGAGAAAGCGCTCACACGCGAGCGACCGCCAGAATGTGATTCGACCAGTCGACGACCGCCGGGTCCGTCCGCAGTTCGCGGACGACGTCGTGAATCTCGGCCTCGTCGCCGTCCTCGAGAACCTCGTCTTCGAGTCGCTCGCCGACGTTCGCGGCGATCCCCTCGAGTCCGACTAGCGTCTCGACGTCGAACCCGACCGTCTCGAGGGCGGCCTCGAGTTCCGCCGCGCGGAAGAAGTGACACTCGGTGAACCCGGGTTCGTCCGTCTGCTCGAGGGCGAACTCGCGGGTGTAGGCACCGGTGTCGGCAATCTCGGACATGCCGGTGTGATACTTCGGATTCCGAACGAGGTTCTGCAGGACGGCGAGTCGCCCCATCACCGAGACGAAGACCGGTGCGTTCGGTCGCCCGGCCCGCCGGAGTTCGGTCATCGCCGCCTCTCGTTCGTCCTCGTCGACCACGTGCGAGAGCGGGCCGCCGGTACAGCAGACGGCGTCGAAGGCGTCCCCGTCGACGGGCAGCGCCCGCAGATCGCCGCGCTGGACGGTGACCCGATCCTCCCGATCACGTTCGGAGACCTTCTCGCGAGCGATCTCGCACTGACGTGCGCTTAGATCGACCAGCGTCACGTCGTAGCCCCGCTCGGCGAGCCAGATCGAATACCGGCCTGCGCCGCCGCCCGCGTCGAGGACCCGACCCGACGGCGGGAGGTATCGCTCGAGATAGTCGACGGTCCCCTCGAACTCGAGTCGGCCGCCGAGGGTCGCCTCGAGGCGGTCCCACTCCTCGTGGTCGTACTCGTCGTAGTACCGTTCGGGGTCGGGGGTCGGGGTCGGGTCGTCGCTCATGGCAGTGATGTCTTCGCTGTGACAGTCGCGGACCAAGAATTTGCCGATCGTGTGGGTCACGTACACATGTAGCAGGCCCACCTCGAGCCCGCGCGTCTGCCGTGCGCTTTACTCTCTCGAGGGAGAACGGGCGGACATGGTTCCGGACGAGACGAACGGCGAAGACGGTGGGAGCGAGGCAGTCGACGGGGACGGTGGCGGGGACGCGAACGGCGACGACGGAACGATCGGTGCGGCCGTCGTCACGGTCTCGTCGACGCGGTCGCTCGACGACGACGAACCCGGCGACGCGATCGTCGCGGCGTTCGAGGCCGCGGGTCACGAACTCGCCACGCGAGAGCTGATCGAGAGCGGGTACGACAACGTCCAGTCGGTCGTCACGCGACTCGTCGACCGGGACGACGTCGACGTCATCGTCACGACCGGCGCCACCGGCGTGTCGCCAGACGACGTCACGCTCGAGGCCGTCACGCCGTTGCTCGATAAGGAGTTGCCGGCGTTCGCCGACCTCTTCACCCAACTCAGTTACGACGAGGTCGGGACTGGCGTCCTCAGTACCCGTTCGATGGCCGGCGTCGCGGACGGCGTTCCGATCTTCTGTCTCCCCGACGACGTCGCGGCGACCGACCTCGCGGCGGCGTCGATTATCGTGCCCGAGGCACCCACACTCGTCTCGCAAGCGGTCGGTGGTCGAGCGTCGCCGGAGTCGCCGGGGGAGGGAGACCAGTGAGTGAAACCGACGCGGATCCCGACGGCGACGACGAGTCGGCGTCCGAAACTGGGTCCGAATCCGACGCCGAATCCGAAATGATATCCAAACAGACCATCCGAAACCGGGTCTGGGACGACCTCGAGGAATCCGGTATCGCCCGATTTCCGTTCCCGCCCCACGACCGAATCCCCAACTTCGCCGGCGCGGACGACGCGGCCGACCGGCTGGCCGACCAGCCGGAGTGGGAGGAGGCGGAGACGATCAAGGCCAATCCCGACGCTCCCCAACTGCCGGTCAGACGGCGTGCCCTCCGGGACGGAAAGACCCTCTACATGGCCGTTCCCCGCCTCCGCGACGAGCGATGCTTTCTCGAGCTCGACCCGGCCGAACTCACTCCTGAGGAGTACGACCCGGCGACGACCGTCTCGGGAATCGGCGAGTACGGCGTTCAGGTCGGCCCCGAGGCGGTCGACCGGATCGATCTGATCGTCTCCGGGAGCGTCGCGGTCACCCCAGAGGGTGGCCGAATCGGGAAAGGCGAAGGGTACAGCGACCTCGAGTACGCCATCCTCCGGGAACTTGGGCTGGTCGACGATACGACGCCGGTCGCGACGACCGTCCACGAACGGCAACTGCTCGAGAGCGAAGGTGGAGGGAAAAGGGAAGGAGAGGGAAAGGCCGAGGGCGAGAGCGTGGAAATCGAATCCCACGACGTCCCGATGGATCTGCTCGTCACGCCCGAGCGCGTGGTTCGACCCGACTCGCGGCGAAAACCGACCGGTCTCGACTGGGAGATACTCGAGGAGGAGCGACTGGAGGAAATCCCCGTCCTCCAGCGGTTGCGTCAGCGAGCGGACTGACCGACTTGAGGCGGTGGCTATCGATTACTGAGGCGACGACAGCCACTCTCACGAGTCTGATCCGGAAAACGGCAGAATGGGCGACCGCCTGCCACCGGCGGTCGTCCCGCAGGGTGTGACGCGAGCCGGTGGGGAAGGCCCGCGTCGGAACGGCGTGGCAATGGTGGGGATAGGGTGCTGTGGTGGGATTGCTGGAAGTCACGGGCGACGAAGCGGTGGATGCCGTCGTTTGGGGTCTACCCGTCGACCTCCACCCGTAGCTATCCGGAGGAACTACTTCAACCGCTGCGACGGTCCACTATCTTGGATTGAATTAGGTGACGATTTAGCCCAATTCAATTCGCCGAAATCGTGCGTGTGAACGTTTAACGAGCGGTTCGGCGAAAGTCGTGTGAATTTCTGAGAGGGTCTGGCTGGCGTGACTCTCGACGGACAGACCGCGGAGATGCGAAACCGAGAGCGAGAGCGAGAGCGAGACGGAAACCGAGAACTAGCTCACTCGCCCGTCCCGGCTAACTCCTCGGCAACGATGGTCGGCGACGCGACCTGCGGATCGATCGCGAGGTCGATCTGGCCGCGGACGAACTCGGGAATCGTATCCCGGGCGTAGGCGACCGTCCGCAACTCGTCGGTCAGGTCGCGGGCGATCGGAATCGTCGTCGCCTGCGAGACGTCGGTCAGGACGTACAGGTCCGCGTCGACGATCCCCGCCTCCTCGAGGACCGGGCGCGAGAGCACGCCCTCGAGTCGTTTGACGGTCACGCCCTCGGCCTCGAGCGCCTCGGCGAGGCCTTCCTCGTCGTCGCCGGCGACGATCGCGGAGCGTCGATCCGAACTCATTCGTACTCGATAGTCGCTGGCGGTTTGTGCGTCACGTCGTAGACGACGCGAGCGACGTTGTCGTTGGCGCCGGTGATCCGCGACTGGATGCGCTGGAGGGCCTCCCAGTCGATCTCCTGGGCGCGGGCGGTCATGCCGTCCCGGGAGTCGACCGAGCGGACGGAGACGACCCAGCCGTGGACCCGGTTGTCACCCTTGACGCCGGTCGCCTTACCGATCACCGCCGCCAGCGCCTGCCAAGGCTCGTACTCCTCGAGTTCGTCCTCGACGACGTGACACGCCTCGCGGGCGACCTCGAGTTTCTCGTCGGTCACTTCGCCGATGACGCGGACGGCGAGTCCGGGGCCGGGGAAGGGCATCCGTTCGGCAACGAGCTCGTCGAGGTCGAGCGCGCGAGCGACCTCGCGGACCTCGTCCTTGTAGAGGTCGCGAACGGGTTCGACGATGCCGTCGAAGTCGACGACGTCTGGGAGGCCGCCGACGTTGTGGTGGGACTTGATCCCGCCCTCGCTCTCGATTCGGTCGGGGTAGATCGTCCCCTGGACGAGGTAGTCCGCGTCGGCGTCTTTCGCTTCGCGCTCGAACTCGCGGATGAACTGCTCGCCGATGATCTTGCGCTTCTCCTCGGGGTCCGTGACGCCCGCGAGGGCCTCGAGGAAGCGGTCTTTCGCGTCGACGATCCGCAGGGACTCCATGTAGTCGAAGGTCTCACGGATCTGGTCCGTCTCGCCCTTGCGCATCAGGCCGGTGTCGACGTAGACCGGGGTGAGTCGGTCGCCGATGGCCTCGTACGCGAGGGCGGCGGCCACGGAGGAGTCGACGCCGCCCGAGAGGGCGATCACGGCGTTCGCGTCGCCGATTTCGTCGCCGATCTCGGTGACTGCTTCGGGGACGAAGGTGTCGGTGTCGACCATCAGGCGGTCACCTCGGCGCGGCCGGATGGTCGCGTTTGACCAGCGTCCAGTAGGTGTGTACGGTTATTCCGGAGAGAATCGCTCGCGGTTGGCATACCGAATCTCTGCGAGGATGCGGCAAAACGGTTACGAATCGGTGACTCGAGATTACCTCGACACCGCTTACAGACTATCGAACAGTTGGATGACGTCACTGATTCCGATCTTCCCGTCTCCGGTGAAGTCGTAGGCGTCGACGTTATTCGTGACGGTGGGATCGTCGACGTGTTCGAACAACGTCGTGACGTCATTGGGACTGACCGTCCCGTCGCCGTTGACGTCCTCGTAGAGGCCGTCCCCGTCCGGGTCCGTCGGCCGATTCGCATTGTCACCCACGGCAGGAGGCTCCTCTCCGCCATCGAAGTCGGTGCTGAGCACCCGGATCGCGCTCACCTTCGCGTTGTCCGCACTCGCCGTGAACTCGATCGTCAGCGAACCATCCGAGACGCTCACGTCCCGGAACGTCTCGACCTGTACCGCGTCGTGGCCCGCCTCAGCGTACAGGTCGTAATCAGAGAGCCGCTCGGTTCCCTCGACGGCGACGTCGAAGACCCGTTGGCCCGCGCTGTTGTGGTAGATCTCCGCGAACAGCAACTGTACCGCGTACGTCCCGTTCGGCACCGACAGGTCGTACGTGAACTGCTCGCCGTAGCGCTCGGTCTGGTACAGCGCGTCGTCACTCGTTCCCCTGATGTCGTCGCTCGTCGACGTCGTCTCGCCCTCCGTCAGCGGGTCCGCCTCGTAGGTGAAGCCGCCCGACGTATAGCTGTCGCCGCCAGCGTTGATCGCCGTCACCACCGACCCCTTCGTCGTCGACTCCGACGTCGTCGCAGCGTCTGACTCGTTGCCCACGGCGTCGACGGCCGTGACGCTCACCTCGTAGCTCGTCCCCGGCGCGAGCCCCGACAGCGTCGTACTGGTCGTATCTGCCGACACGTCCGCGAAGTGCGACCCGTCGACGGACACCGCGTAGTGGTCCATCCCGGCCTCACCGGTGTCGGTCGAGGCCTCCCACGACATTGTGATGTCTTGCCATGCAAAACATTAACACAATCTTCGAGTGTATTAATCTACCGGAAAATTTGAGTGTCATGTGTCGTCACAGATTGCAACCCGGCCGGGTAGCGAGCGGCTTCCCCGATCAGCAAATCCTCGACGGGTGGAGAGCGAGTAACAGTTGTGGAGCGGATTGGTCGTCGTCCGACACGCCTCGTTCGAGCGTGACACGCTGTGCAGCGTAGTCCTCGATGGTGGCGGGTGGCCCGCCGACGGTCACGCGACCGTCGTCGGTTCGGAGAATGAGCGTCTGTTCTGACATGAACGATTTCTCGTACGGATCCACGATCCCCTGGTGGACGCCGACGACCTCACCCGTGATTTCCGTGAACTCTCCGTCCTGAACGCGCCGGCATTGCACGGTCGCACGGAGGGGCGTTCCCTCCCGACGATGCAGCGCAGCGTGGGTGACGGTTCTCGGATACAACTCGAAGGTGTGCGGGAGGGCGACCGGATCGAGAGCCCACTCTTCGGTCCCGAGGCGCCACTCGTTGGCGAATATCGACCCGATGATCCGGCCTGACAGCCCCTTCTGGTCGAAGAAGAGGCCGGGGCCGTACTGTTCGGTGTCGATCGGACCGCCCCCGTTTCGGATCATGAGTGATAGGGTGTAGTCGGCGGCGACCGCAAACTCTGCGAACACGTCGAGCCGTTCCCGGTACCGCAACACGTCCGTTATCTCCTCGGTCGGTCGTCCCTCGACGTCGCTCGTCGTGTCGGTGAGAACGAGCGAAAAAACGCCGCGTTGCCTGGCGGCTGCCAGCTCCTCGACCAGTTCCGCCACCAGATCCTCCGGGGCTACGACGATCACCCACTCCTCCGCGTTCGCGATCAAGTCCCGACAGCGAGCGACAATCGTTATCTCGCGTTTGAGAACCTCGAACTGATCGAAGCCGTCCGGTGAACGGTCGTACCTCGTCTCGACCTCGTCGAGTATCGTGTCGTAACTGTCCTCGATGATGGCCGCTACTTCCTCGGGCGGGCTCGCTCGTATCATCGTGGGTTGCAGTTGATCCTGCACATCAACCAGTCCCCACTTCTCGAGGCGTTCACAGCTCCGGTAGACGTGGCGCTTCGAGACGCCCGTCAGATCCGCGAGTTCCGACGTGTGGGTCTCTCCGACGTCGATGACGCCGAGGTACACCTCTATCTCGGCGTCGGAAAATCCCAGCCGTTCCAGTTCCCATCGAAGTGGGTCAGTCATTCTGTGTCCCGGTCCCCGTTCTCACGCTCCCGAATCTCCACCGATTCGTCGAACGTCCAGTCGACGAGGTTCGACGAGAAGAGGATCGGTACCAACCGTTCGCAGTCCGACTGGTCGCAGGCCATGTTCGAACGTACGTCCACCCGATCCCGTCGTCGGCGCGGTGGATCGTCGGGTCCGCGAAGTCAGGACCGTACAACGGATTCTCGTAGTGGGCGTCGCCGTGACCCCTCGCCGTCGCGGTACCACTCGAGGCCGAGGCGACCACGCCAACCGCGCCGATCGCGCCGCCACCGATCGCTTTCAATAGGCGTCGGCGATCGATCGAGTCGATCCGACTGCGTCCCGTCACGCTACATCTCCCCGAAGAGTTCGATTACGTCGTTGATCGACACCTGCCCATTGCCGTCGAAGTCGAAGTACTCCGCGTTAGTTGTGATGGCGGGGTTCTCGACGTTCTCGAAGAATGTGACGACGTCGTTGGTCGTCGTCGCCCCGTCACCGTTGAGATCGTTGTACAGCCCGTCGCCCGTGGTGTCGGCGGCACAATACTCCCCGGCGATCTCGATCTCGTCGGCCGCACACTCCTCACCTCCACCGTCGGTCGAGAGTTCCACGACGATTTCGGTCACGCCGTCGGCGTCGGTCACTGAGACCGTCTCGGTCGTCGTCTCGCCTTCCACACTGGCCGTGATCTCGTGCTCACCGAGGAACGCGTCGACCTCAAACGTACCGTCGGTCCCGGTTGTACCCGACCCGTCGGTCCACCACTCGTCGAACACCAGGTCGACGTAGACGTCATAGCAGGGCGTGGGCGTCCAGTCCTCGTGGAACAGCGGCGGCTCTGGATCCCAGTTGGGGTTGTCATTGTTCCAAAAGCCCCACATCACGAAGTCGGTGACCGAGGGGTGGCTGAAGATCGTCTTGAGGAACTCGTAGAAGAACGCCGCGCGGTCCTCCCACACCCACTCGTCGCCATCGAGGTCGAACTCGGTGATCCGCAGGTCGACGCCGTGCTGGGCGTACCGCTCGAGTCCCTCCCAGATCTCCTCCGGGGCGAGCTGCTCGTCCTCGTGGAAGTGACACTGCATGCCGGCGCCGTCCAGGCCGGTCCCCTCCGCCCGGAGGAACTCGATCTGGCGCTCGTAGGGCTCGCGGGCGTACTCGTAGGGGCCGGCGAGGGTGTTGTAGTCGTTGACGTCGGTGGCGACGTCGTCGGGGGCGACCTCGTCGGCGCGCTCGTACCACTCCGCGAGGACCGGCGCCTCGACGGCCTCGACGTCCTCGCCGTCGATCACCTCGATCATCTCGGTTACGTGGACCACCTCGTTGACGACGTCCCACTGGTCGATGACGCTGCCGTAGTGGACGCCGTCGTACTCGAAGTCGGCGTAGTGGGAGATGATCGTCTCGAGGTGCTCCATCGAGCGCTCGTAGACGTATTCGGGATCGAGCTGGGGATTGCCGTCGCCGCTCTCGTGCTCGACGCCCATTGCGTCGACGACGTCACCCGGGACGGCCCAGGCGTCGACGTTGCCCCACAGGCAGACGTGCCCGCGCATCCGTAGGCCTTGTTCGACAGCCCACGCGGTGGCCTCGTCGGCGACGTCCTGGTCGTTCTCGAAGAAGCGCCACTTGTGGATGTTGCCGAACACGCCAGTGTTGAACAGTTCGGGGACGTACTCGAGGAGTTGCTGGCGATCTTCTGCCGAGATATCGTCGTCGTCGCCGGTGATCGTAGAGGCCGAGAGCGCCGTCCCCCAGCCGAACTCGTGTTCTCGCATCTCGACGTCGACGTCGGCGCCCGAGACGGGTTGGCCACTCTCGTCGACCACCTGTACCTCGAGGCTTCCCTGCCGGTGCTCGGCGATCCGCTCGTTGGCCTCGGCCTCCCAGTCGTCGCTCTGGGCGCCAACCGTACCCACGCCTGCAGTAGTGAGAGCGCCGATAGCACTTCCTCCACCGACCGCCCGCAGGTAGTCCCGCCGAGTGACCGTTCCGAGGGCACTCCGCTCCGACGAACCCGCTCTCTCGTGTTTCCCGTTCTGGTTTGTCATGGTATCACTTGGCTCAGTGAGTCGAGCCTACACGGTAGTACCGTACTAACAATATTAATTACTTGTTGTATCTTCATTATATGAATTGATTTCAATATGGAACTATCGGCAGTAGTATTCAACTGTATCGTCAGCAGCCCGTACAAGCAGGTTCACAGGAGAGACGTTGAGAACGGTCAGGGCGGGGGCTCGTCGAGTTCGAACGGATAGCCAGTTTGGGTACGAGGGACGGTCACAGTGGACCGTCGAACGCGAGTCGGACGCAGGCACCTACCGTGAGTTGGCAGCGAACGCGAGTCGGACTGTACCGGAGGAATCGTTTGAATCCTCCCAGCGCGGTGGGAAACCGCCGAGGGGGTCGTCACACCGTGTAAACGTCACCGAATCACACCTGCGTGTCGCCCACGGCTACCTCTCGGTCCTTGGCGAGAACCGCCTCGAGCAAGCCGACGAACGGCGGGCTCGGGTCGCCCGGTCGGGAGGTGTACTCGGGGTGGTACTGGGTCCCGAAGAAGAACGGGTGGTTCTCGAGTTCGAGGATTTCCATCCGGTTGCCCGCGGTGCCGGAGAAGACCAGCGGTTCGTCCGCGAAGTCGTCGAAGTACTTCGGATTCACTTCGTAGCGGTGTCGGTGGCGTTCGGTACAGGAGGTGTCGCCGTAGAGGTCGTAAGCGAGCGTCTCGGGTTCGATCACGGTCGTGTGCTCGCCCAGCCGCATCGTCCCGCCCATGTTCTCGACCTCGTACTGTTCGGGCAGGATGTCGATGACGGGGTGGGGTGTGTCTTCTTCCATCTCCGTCGAGTGGGCGCCCTCGAGTCCCAGCACGTTCCGGGCGTACTCGATGACCGCCATCTGAAAGCCCAGACAGAGCCCCAGGAAGGGAACGTCGTTCTCGCGGGCGTACCTGACGGCCTCGATCTTCCCCTCGGTGCCGCGCATGCCGAACCCGCCGGGGACGACGACCCCGTCGGCCTCGCGAAGGCGGGCGGCGTGTTCGTCGTCCATCTCCTCGGTGTCGACCCAGCTGACGTTCACGTCGACGCCGAGTTCGAAGCCGGCGTGTTTTAGCGACTCGTGGATCGACATGTAGGCGTCCTCGAGGTCGTACTTGCCGGCGAGAGCGATGGTCACGTCGCCGTCTTTCTCGGTGGTGACGACCTCGCGCCACTCGTTGGTCCGCTCGCCGACCGGCAGCGCCTCGTCGGCGAGTTCGAAGTGCTCTAAGACGTACTGGTCGAGACCCTCCTCCTCGACGACCAGCGGGACGTGGTAGACGTCGTCGACGTCTGGGTTCGAGAAGACGGCGTCGGTGGGAATGTCACAGAACAGTGCGATCTTCTCTTTCGTGCTCGGCTCGAGTTCGTCGTCGCAGCGGCCGACGATGATGTCGGGCTGGAGGCCGATCGAGCGGACCTCCTTCACCGAGTGCTGGGTTGGCTTGGTCTTTTGCTCGCCGTTTTTCGAGTACGGGACGAGCGTGACGTGAGTGAAGAGGACGTTCTCCTCGGGTTCCTCGTGGGCGAACTGGCGTAAGGCCTCGAGATAGGGCATCCCCTCGATGTCGCCGACCGTGCCGCCGACCTCGACGATACAGACGTCGGTTCCCTCGGCGGCCTCGCGAATGCGGCGCTTGATGTCGTCGGTGATGTGGGGGATGATCTGGACGGTCTTCCCGAGGTAGTCGCCCGCACGCTCTTGCTCGATGACGTGCTGGTAGGTCTTCCCCGTGGTGACGTTGTGATCGGAGGTCATGTCGATGTCGAGGAACCGCTCGTAGTTCCCCAGATCGAGGTCGACCTCGCCGCCGTCTTTGAGGACGTAGACTTCCCCGTGCTGGTAGGGGTTCATCGTCCCGGCGTCGACGTTCAGGTACGGGTCGATCTTGACTGCCGTCACGTCGAACCCGGCGTTCTTGAGGAGCCGACCGGTGCTCGCGGCCGTGATCCCCTTTCCGAGTCCCGACATGACGCCCCCGGTGACGAAGATGAATTTGTTCCCCAGGGACGGATCATAATGAGTGTCCGATTCCGTCGGCATACCGAGTGTGCGCGCGAGGAGTTGAAAACGATTTCGGGACTGCAACGGCTACGGGAGGGGTTGTCACGCTCGAGTATGCGACGTCAGTCGCTGGGACTGGACGAACGTCGATCGATCGCACGAAGAAACCCACAAGTGGATCGCGTTCGTCCGGCGAGCCATGGCCGATTGCCGACTCGTGATAGACGGTGACGGAATCGACTTCGACCTCGAACTCGCGGTCGACTGGTCCGACGACGCCCCCGAAATCCGGGACGCGGTCGCCGCCGCGCTCCCGCTCGAGGGCGAGGCGACGCGCTGGGGAGACGAACTGTACGTTCGGACGCCGGTCGACGTCGAACTCGACCGCGAAAACGCTCGTCTCGAGGTCCCCGAAGGGGCGATCGCGTACTGGCCGACCGGCGACGCACTGTGTCTGTTCTGGGGGCCGACGCCGGCGAGCGTAGACGAGGAACCGCGGGCCGCGTCGCCCGTGAACGTCGTCGCGACGGTCGCGGATCCGTCGTCGCTCTCGGAACTCGAGGGGGTGGAGAAAGAGGGGGCGGGAGGGACAACCCTTCGACTCGAGGCGATAGCCGACGGTTCCTGACTCCGAAGCTGCGAGCGAAATCGAGCAAGAGAGCAAGAGAGCAAGAGAGCGAGAGAGCAAAGAGAGACCAAAAGTAAGAGAGAGGAAAGTGGGAACTCAGAGCTCGAGGTCGCCAAATCCGTCGGGTGTCACCGCTTTCGTCGTCCGCTGCTCGCCCAGCGCGTCGACGTCGATCTCGATCGCCAGCGAGCCGTCGACTACATCGCGCGTACACGGCACGCGCTCGCCGGTCAACGCCGAGAGCTCGTCTCGACCCAGCTCGAACGCCTCGAGTACGGTCGCGAGCGCGCAGTTGCTCCCCCACACCGGCGGTTTCTCCAGCGTGTGCGTAAACCGGTCACAGCTCGGGAGTTCGAGGACGACGTCGACCGACTCCCGGTACTCTTCGACCGCCGCGATCCGAACGTTCTCGAGGTCGCCGTCGGCGACGACCGTTCCCAGTGACGCCGCGATCTGATCGATCCCTTTGGACATACTACAACAACATAATCTATAGAATAAAAATCTATTGTATCGAATATGAAGAGTCGTCCGCTCGAGCACTTAAAAATCGATACTGATCGACGGTCGTGGCACCGAACTACACAGCGGTCGTGGACCGATCACCGAAGAAGTCGGTGACGACCCGGACGGTCGCGACGGTGAGCGCCAGCGCGAGCGGTGCCGTCGCGACGAGCGCGGCGAACAGTCCGACGATCGGGAGATTGACCGCGACGATCGTCGTGAACAGCGAAACGGCGGCGACGAACAGGAAGTACTTCCGGGCGTACTCGAAGTACGCGCCGCCGTCGACGGCCAGTTCGAAGCTCCGACCGAGCGCCTCGAGCAGCCGAGCGTCGTCGACGACCACCAGATAGGGCGCGGCGAAAAAGCAGTACCAGAGCGCCAGTCCGACGGGGAACGCGAGCAGGAGCAGGCCGACCGCGCCGGCCGGATTCGAGAGCGTCGCGAACAGGAACGGCGCCGTCAGAGCGTGGACGAGGGCCGCGTACAGGAGCAACCGACCGCCGTAGCGACTCACGTTCTCGAGGAACCGGTACTCGCTCGTCGACTGGGCCTGGTGGATGCTGCCGAGCAATCCCGCACCGAGCAGCCCCTGAAGTGCGACGACGATCGGGTACAGCGGCAGGTACGGTAAGACGTGCACTCCGCCATCCGGCGTCGGGACCGAGACGAACGTCCACACGTCGACGACCATCGCGGGTAACGCGAACCGAACCCCGGCGTGGTATCCGTCGTAGGCCAGGATCCGCAGGACGTTCTCGAAACCCAGCACCCCGCTGAGCAGCGGGACGAACGCGAGCGGGAGCAACCCGCCTGTCGCTCGCTCCCAGGAGTCCGTGAGCACCGATCGGAACGCGACTCGCGTCACGGCGACCACGGTCGGGTCGATCGACCGCTGACTGGGATCGAGACTGAGACTGAGAAGCGTCCCGATCGAAGCGTACGTGACGTCCGTCGGCGAGGGGATGTCGTGGAGGGCATCGGCGGATACTCGGTCCTCGAAACATATCAAATTGGCTGCTAGTAACGAACGGAGGGAGACGCGGGGCGGAGATGACACTCCAAGCCAGTACACGGGGCGGAGCTCACTCGAGAACGCGCTCGAAGAACGAACCGACCCGCTCGGCGATTTTCGGGTGTCGACCGACGAAAAAGTGGTCGCTCGCGTGTTCGACGAGTTCGATGGAGTCGAGCGAGCCCCCGTCTCGGTCCCGGCGTTCGCGCGCACGCTCGACGACCGGCTCCCACTCGACCGTCGTGTCTCGAGTGCCGTAACAGATCGCTACCGGGCAGGCGAGTTCCTCGAGTGCGGCGACGACGTCGAGGTCGGGTTCGGACCGCCGTCCCAACCGCGCCGTCGGTGCGAGTGCAGCGACGGCGTCGACGAGGGTACCTGGTCCGGCCCCTTCGTCACCCTCGTTCAGGGACGCACTCGCCAGTATCGCCTGTGAAGCGCCGAAACTGTAACCGAAGACGCCGACGCGATCGAATCGGTCGTCGTCGCGAGCCCACCGGATCGCGTTCCGCACGTCCGCTCGCTCCCCGTAGCCCTCGTCCCACTCGCCGTAGTCGAACCGGAGACAGGCGACCTCGCGGTCCCGGAGGGCGTCGCTCACCGCGACGAGTCGCCGATCGCCGCGGTGGCCGCCGTGCTCGGGATGCGGTGGACAGGCGACGACGATCGAACTCGCGTCGTCGGATTCTGGCCACTCGAGCGTTCCGCGGACGTCGCGACCGCCGGGTATCAGGACGTCGGTCATGGTTCGGAAGTCGGAACGACCTACGACGCAACGGATCATGAATCGCGGCGTTCGTCGAGCGTCGCATCGACCGGCGAACCGATCGCTCGAGTTCGGCGGTCTGTCAGCCGTGAGCCTCCGCCATGGAGATTACGCCGACCTTCAGGTCTGTTGAGAAAGTGATGTTTTTAAGGGCGGGGAGCGACACGTACGTAGTATGGGCATCCTCTCTCGGACTTCGTACGTCATCCGCTCGAAAATCAACTCGATCCTCAATCGGGCCGAGGACCCGACGGAGACGCTCGATTACTCCTACGAGCAGATGCGCGACCAGCTCCAGCAGGTCAAACGCGGAATCGCGGATCTCACGACCCAGAAGAAGCGCCTCGAGATGCAAAAACGCCGTCTCGAGGAGAACGTCGACAAACACAACGGACAGGCCCGAACCGCCGTCCAGCAGGGGCGTGAGGACCTCGCTCGCAAAGCCCTCGAGAAGAAGAAGGCGAAGATGAACCAGATCGAGGATCTGGAGCGCCAGGTTTCGGAACTCCAGAGCCAGCAGGATCAACTCATCGAGCAGAAGAACGAACTCCAGTCGCGCATCGAGGAGTTCCGCACCAAGAAGGAGACGATGAAAGCACGCTACGAGGCCGCCGAGGCGAGTTCCACGGTCTCGGAGGCGATGACCGCGACCGGGGAGGAGTTCGAGGACGTCGGCCGAGCCATCGAACGGGCCGAAGAGCGCACCCAGGACATGGAAGCCCGCTCGGCCGCGCTCGACGAACTCCACCAGTCCGGCGCGTTCGACGACGTCCTCTCGGACAAGGACAGCATCGACCGCGAACTCGAGGAGGTGGCGGCCGGCAGCGGCGTCGACGCCGAACTCGAGACGCTCAAGGCGGAGATGGGCGAGGGCGGGAGTGGAGCGGAGACCGACGTCGAAACCGAAAGCGAAACGGCGACCGAGTCGGACGTCGACGAAGACCTCGACCTCGACGACCTCGAGTCGGAGCCGGTCGACGAGGACGTCGAGGCGGAACTGGCCGAGTTACAGGAAGAAGAGAACTGAGCGCGTTCTCTAGCACCAGTCCGGTCTCGATTCGTCGATTTCGACGCGGTTCTGTCGCATTTTCCAGATTCCGACTAACTCGGGATGCCGAGCACGGCGATGTCGTACCGAGCGATATCGCCGGGTGACTGGAGAACGACGACGGTGAACGACCACCTCGAGTTACCGGCGAGATCGCCCGTGCTGGCGACGTACCGTCCGAGTTGATCGCCGTTGTCGTCGTAGACGCGAACGCGGATCTCGGCGAGTTCGATGGGGTCGTCAATGGTGTTCGCGACGATGCCCTGCACCGTCGAACCCATAAAGCCGTCCTCGAGGACGAACTGATGCGTCTCGATCGAGAGGGCGTCGAGCGGCGTCGCGCTCTCGGTAACCTGTTGCGTGGCGAGTGCGTCCGCCGCGACCACCTCTCCCGCCGACCGACCGCTCGCGTTTCCGTCGACGTCGACCGTGCCGTCCTCGTAGCTGGGTTTACCGCCGCCTCCCGTACAGCCGGCGACGGAGAGGGTGGCCCCAGCGCCGAACGTCGCGAGCAGTCGACGCCGCGTGATATCGAGAGCGGTGCGAGTCATCGGTTCGGACGAGGATGGCGGGAATCGCTTCTGGAAACGATCACGTCCGCTGTGACGCGACGAACCCATTTCAGTGTGGGCCCTGCAATCGGTGAGACGAAGTCGAAAGTTCGACAGAGACGAACCAATACAGGGGCACGTGTGCAACGCGCCATTTTATCGACTGCGACGCTGGTGCGCATATGGGTGGATTCGGCACCGACGGGGACGGGAAAGAAGCGTAATTTCGGGACGAACGATGACGACGGACGCGACGGGAAGGGAAGGGAAACCGGCGACCTCACTCCCAGTCGATATCCGACCCGCGATCGGTCTCCCGGAGGATGAACGGGCCGATGGCGAGGGTCCACTTCGCGACGGTGACGATACGAAGGATGTACGAGAGGAAGATCGCGAACGGGGTCACGCCGATGGTAAACGCCAGGCCGACGATCAACAGCCCGTTGTCGATCCCCGCGGTCTCCCCCGCGACGTCGCCCGTCTCGAAGATCAGGATCATGTAGGCGGCGACCGCCAACGCGGGGAGCGAGATCGCCACGAGCGCCCGCGAGATGTTGATTATCTCCCACCGGAAGTACAGCGTCTTGAAGTGTTCCCGCGCTGGCCCGAAGAACTTCAGGACCTCGATCAGGTCGTCGAGCGTCTCGCGGGCCTCCGCGGAGAGCGACTCGGCGTGACGATTCCGGACGCGCCGACCGTCGTAGATCTTCCAGGAGTAGTTGTAGTTCAGCGCCGATCCGACCACCTCGAACCGGCCGAACTGCTGGCCCTCGAGGTCGTCGCTGACACGGTCCGCGTCCGCGACGACGTTTCGGGCGTACTCGAGGACGTCCGTCGGTGCCTCGGCGTCACGCTCCAGCGTCTCGAGGAGGTCCCGCGCGAGGTCGCCGGTCGTCTCGACGAGCCCGCGGAGAAACGCCGACGGTTCGGGCGGACTCGTCTCCCGGCCGACGGCGTCCTCGACGTCTTTCCGGAACGCCATCGCGTCGGCCATTCGGTTCCGCTGATCGCCGACGGGCCCCAGTTCCTGTGAAAGAACGAGCTGGTTGAACGTCAGCACGAGGCTCACCCCCATGACGATCCCGATGACGACCGGCGTGAACAGCGCGAATATCGGATCCGGTTCGAACAGTTTCGTGATCGATCCCGGGCCGAACTCGCTGAGGACGACGAGCACGGCGTAGGCGACCGCGAGCATGATGCCGGCGACGAGGATGCGATTCCCGCCGACCAGAAACCAGAACATCGGCCGACCGCCGCGTACCCGTTCGCGCATCGTGTTCGCCGTCTCGTCGCCGCCAGCGGACTCGCTCATAACTCGTAACCGGTTACCACGGACGCTCGGACAAGTGTTGTGCCTCCATCTCGCGTCTCGAGTGCTGAAGTCGGTGTACACTTTAGGCGACGGCCGTTGGACGGAGCGTATGTCGAGTACGGGTAACAGCGATAAAAATAGGGACACCGACCGAGCCGCCGAGTTCGAGTACGACGTCGAAACCGCAGTCGTTACGGGCGCGACCGGCGGCGTCGGCTGCTGGGTCGTCGATCGGCTGGCGGATCGCGGAGTACGCGTCGTCGGGATCGACGTCGACCGGCCGAGCGGTACCCGTCCGAACGCCGAGTTTCGCGCCGTCGACCTGACCGACCACGGCGAGACGTGGGAGACGATCCACGAGGTCGACCCGGACGCCGTGATCCACTTCGCGGCCATCTCCGGGACGCTCGACGATCCCGGAACCAGAATCTTCGAGAACAACGTGATGAGCACGTACAACACGCTCGTCGCCGCCGGTCGCGCGGGTGCGGAAATCGTCTGGACCTCCTCGCAGGGCGTCTACGGGACGTTGTTCGCCGACGAACCCTGGCTCCCCGACTACCTGCCGATCGACGAGGCACACGAGTTCCGGCCCGAAGATCCCTACGGAACCTCGAAGGTCTGTGGCGAAGAAGTCGCGAAGATGGTTGCCCGTCGCTACGGGGTCCCGGTCACCTCCCTCCGACCGTCGACCATCTACGCTCCCGGCCACTACCGAACCCGCCCGCAGCGGGAGAACTTCGACCTCTCGACGGACGAACTGAGCGGCAACTTCTGGTCCTACGTCGACGTCCGCGACGTCGTGCGGATGGTCGAGGCTGCCCTCGCCGCGGAGTACGACGGCCACGACGCGTTCCTCTGCGTCGCCGACGAGAACTACCTCGGCGAGAACACCGCGGAGATCATCGAGGCGACCGCGGGAGAACTGCCCGACCCGTGTGATCTCGAGGGACACGAGGCCGCCCTCTCGAACGCGAAGGCCGAGGAGGTACTCGGCTGGGAGCCCGTCCACGCCTGGTACGACGCCGAAGAGACGGAGACGTCTCGACCGCGGTGGCTCTGAACCGGTCACGGGTAACCGATGTCGCCGTCCCGCTCGCCCCGAGCTCTGTCACCCGAACACCCGCTTCGCTCGCTCACACTCGAGGCGTCTCGCCGATACCGCCGTCGCCGACCGTATTCCGGAGGGTCCCCACGCCCTCGTAGGTGATCTCGACCGTCTCACCCGGCTCGAGGAGTCCCGGATTCGCGGGACTCCCGAAGGCGACGACGTCACCCGGTCTGAGGGTGAACCGCTTCGAGAGGAACGAGACGACCTCGAAGGGATCGAACAACATCAGTTCCGTACTCGCCTCCTGGCGGCGCTCACCCGCCACGTCGGTCCACATCTCGAGCGCCGTCGGATCGACGTCCGTCTCGAGCCACGGACCGAGCGGGGCGGAGCCGTCGAAGGCCTTCCGCGCGGTTCGCCCTTGCTGGTCGAGCGCGTCGACGTCGTTCATGACGGTGTAGCCGCGGACGGCGTCGGGGACCTCGTCGGGCGAGAGGTCTCGACACCGCCGGTCGATCACCGCCGCGAGCTCGCCCGCGTAGGTCAGTTCGTCGGTGAACGTCGGGGAGGGAATCGGGCACTCGTGACCGACGAGCGCGGTCGGGGGCTTGATGAAGAAGTCCGGTTCCTCGGGCCGCTCGTAGTCCATCTGCTCGAGCGTCTCGGCGTAGTTCCGGCCGATGCAGTACAGCGCGGAGGGTTCACACGGCGGTAACAGATACCCGTCGACGCCGACCTCGTAGGTCCCGTCGGCGGCGTCGACGACGCCCGATTCGTACCGTCCGGAGACCGGTCCGTCCGCCGTCGCGAGTCGTGCGAATCGCATGGGTCGAGTCGCCGTTCCGGCGAGTTAGGCGTGGCGGTTCCGGGTTCGAGACGCAGCTCCGTACAGCCGTTCTTCCTCGTATCGACGACCTCGCCCCCGAAAGACGGCGCGACCCCGTCGAGCCGCTCGCATCGAAATCACCCGCTCGTGCGCCGACACGAACACCGCCCGATCGGAGCGCGTTAGTACGCCGGATCCATAGCGGCGGCCGTGATCGTCGTCATCTGCGGTCCGGCGGGAGCGGGGAAGACGACGATAGCTTCCCGGGTCCGCCGTCGGCTCACAACCTGCGGCCACGACGTTCGCGTTTCGCGGTCGGACGACTTCTCGAGGAACACCTACGAGCAGTTGTACGCGGACGTCGCGGTCGACCCGCCGCAATCGAAACCGGACGGCCACAGCGTCCACCTCGTCGACGGGACGTTCTACAAGCCCCGGTGGCAACGGGCGTTTCGGACGCTCGAGGACGTCCGATTCGTGCACGTCACCGCGAGCCTCGAGACCTGCCTCGAGCGGAACAGTCGGCGGGCGGACGCGATCGACGAGCGGGGCGTCTACGTGATCCACCACGAGTTCGCGGCACCGGACACCGGTCTCGTCGTCGATACCGACGAACTGTCCGCCGAGGAAGTCGTCGAACGGATCGTTCGTGCGATCGGGGCGTGGCGTGTGGGGGAGGAGGCGACGAGGACAGCAAACGGATCGAAAGCGCGCAACGAGTGAGTGAGACGAGCGCAGCCGGCGGACCGAATTCGAACACGAGCGTGCTCGACGGCCTACAGTCCCAGTCGCGCTCGCCACTCGTCGGGCTTCGTCTCGGGGACGACCTCCTCCGGGAGGACGTCCCAGCCGAGTTCGTCGTCGCCGGGTCGGGCGTCGGTGTCGAAACCGGGGTCTTCCGCGGGCGGTCCGCCGCGGTTCCCCCGCGGCGGCCCGCCGTGCGCGTAGACGCCATCGGGGTGAGGCACCGTCCAGACGTGCAGCAGGCACGGCGTCCGGCAGGGCAAGCGGAGGTCGACGTTCCTGTAGGCGTCCCCGTAGACCTGCCGGTAGTACCACCACGCGAACCGACCGGGAAGGCCGGTGTGGGAGTGCCACGGCGAACAGCGCTCGCCGCCGCCGCTCTCGCCGTACACCGCCGGGGGCCGCTCGATCGGTTCGCCGTCTCGAGCGGCGACGAACATGGCGCCGATCGGTCGCCACCACTCGTTGTCGACGAGGATCGACTCGGGGCGGTCGGGGTTCAGCGTCTCGTCGTCGCCGATGTATTCGGGATTCAGCCAGTGGGACCAGCCGCCGGAATCGTCGTCGTCGCCGTCGAAGACGGTGTCGAAGTACGGCTTGTATCCCTTCTCGATGATCGCGCCGACGTCGGGGTACTGCCGCTCGAGCGACTTCCGAACCTCCTCCTGCAGCGCTTCGGTCGCCGGGTGGTCGTCCGAACAACCGTCCGTACTCGCCCTCCGACAGTGGGTCGTCGACGGCCGGACCGTCGCCTCGGGACAGCGTCGAAGACGGTCGGACCACGCCGAGTCGGACTCGTCGCTGGTCCCACGATCTTCGTCGTCTCCGTCCGCGCTCCCGACGGTCGAGAGCGCGACTGCACCGCCCGTCGCCGCCAGCAACGCACGTCGGGATACCGAGCGGTCGTCTCCTTCCATGTGTGACTGTCACACCCTGACGGTTGTAAACCACAGTTGCGATCGGACGTGAGAGAATTGCGGATAAACCAGTCGTCGACCGGATCGATACGATATACGTTCGGTCGTCGCTCGAGCGTCGAGCGATCACTCGTCGAGAACGGCTCCAGTTCCCGACCGCCCGACCCCCTCGAGATCGATCCGACCGCCGGGCATCGGGACGCCCTCGACGGGGTCATCCGCGAGCAACAGCGAGCCGTCGAGGTCGGCGTAGTCGAGCAGCGGCGCGAGGTGGCAGGCCGCCGCGATCGAGGCGTTTGACTCGGTCATACAGCCGCACATGACCGCGAGGCCGTGAGCGCGGGCGGCGTGGATCATCCGTTTCGCTTCGCGCAGCCCGCCGCACTTCATCAGCTTCAGGTTCGCGATGTCACAGCGGTCGGCAACCTGTGGGATGTCCGCGAGGGTCACGCAGGACTCGTCGGCGGCGATCGGCAGCGACGAGCGCTCGTAGACGAAGCGCAGTCCCTCGGGGTCCTCCGCTGGTACCGGCTGTTCGACGAACGCGACGCCATGGCGCTCGAGGCGCTCGATCTTCCGGACCGCTTCCCGGGGCGACCAGGCCTCGTTAGCGTCGACGAACAGTCGGACGCCCGGCGCGACGTCGCGGATCGTCTCCACGATCTCCAGGTCGCGGTCGGTGCCGAGTTTGACTTTCAGGGTCCCGTAGTCGCGTTCGACTGCCGTCTCCGTCTTCTCGCGCATCGTCTCGGGATCGTCGATGCCGATCGTGTACGACGACTCCAGCGACCTCGCGGGATCGAGTCCCCAGTAGCGATAGAGGGGCACCTCGAGTCGCTTCGCCGCGAGATCGTGGACGGCGATGCTCACGGCACACCTGGCTGCAGGATTACCGCCGATCACCTCTCCCATCCGGCGTTCGATCCGCTCGAGCTGGTTGGGGTCGTCGACGTCCTCGACGATCGCCAACAGGGCGGGGAGGACGGCCTCGACGGTCGCAGCGGTCTCGCCGAAGTGTGCGCTCGGGGCCGCCCCACCGATTCCCACCCGCCCCGTGTCGTCTTCGATCCTGACGATCACGTTTGCCGCGACCGACGTCGTTCCGCGGGCGATCCGGAAGGGAAACTCGAGGGGGAGGTCGACCCGTTCGAAACTGGTTGCGAGGCTCATTTCAGATCACCGCGTCGAGAACCTCGTCGGCTCCGAACCGGACGACGTCGGTCGCCGGCCCGTCGATGGCGGTCGCGAACTCGTCGAGGGCGGTGCGGGCGTCCGCTTCGGACTCGAGGTCGGCGGTGTTGAGCGCGCCGGCGACGACCTCGGTCTCTCGTACCGGTGCGGCGAACGACTCGTAGCGTTCGACGTACTCCTCGATCGGGGGCAGGGCGAACGACTCGTAGCCGTGTATCACCTCCGTCCCTGCTGCGTGACAGAGCACCAGTCGATCGGGCATCGAGCCGTGGAGGATCCCGGCGGTCACGCCCGAGTAAGCGGGGTGGACGATGCTTCCCTGTCCCTCGACGAAGAGGTAGTCGTGATCCTCGCCCGTCTCGAGGATCATCTCCTCGACGGCGCCGGCGGCGAAGTCGCTGACAACGCGGTCGACCGGGGTTCCCCAGCCCTCGATCATGATCCCGGTCTGGCCGGTCGGGATCACGGCGGCGTCGTGGCCCGCCTCCCGTGCGGCGCGAGCCAGTTCCATCGTCGTCGTCAGTTTGCCGACCGAGCAGTCAGTGCCGACGGTGAGCACGACCTCCGCGCTCACCTCGTCGGCGACCCCTCGGCTCACCGACAACCCTTCGGGCGGTTCGCGGACGTCCCGAATCTCACAGCCGTGGTCGGCGGCCAGCGCGGCGAACTCCTCGTCCTCGCCGAGGAAGTAGTGCAGGCCCGAGATCACGTCGCAGCCGGCCTCGAGGGCGGTCCGGACGTCCGCGCGCCAGCTCTCGTCGAACGCGCCGCCGATGGGTGAGATGCCGATCAGGAGGGCGTCGACGTCCCCATCCCCGTCCCGGTCGCGGCCGACCAGATCGGCCATCGACTCGACGATCGGAGCGTCCTGAACGTCCGGAACGAACTCGGCGACTCGCCGCCCGGGGTTGTCGCGGTCGAGCACCGCGACCACCTCGTCGTCGGTGTACCGGAGGACGCCGAGCGCCGTCTTCGCCCGGTGGGGGAACTTCTCGTGTGCGAGAATTGCGATGCGCATACTCGAACGTCGTCCGGCGGGACCTTAATCGTAGACCACGGCCACGATCGGAAACGGTGACGAAAACGGACTACAGTACTCGCAACTCGGTCGTCCAGAACGACCGGAACGCGTCCTCGAGTGCCGGCTTCGGATCTCCGGTCGCGTCGACCGCGGCGGTCGCGTCGGGATCGACGTCCTCCGCGACGGCGTCGACGGCGCCGCGCTGGCCGACGAGGTAGAGCGGTACGTCACCGTCGACGT
The DNA here is from genome assembly GCF_017357405.1 of Halomontanus rarus. Taxonomy (GTDB): domain Archaea; phylum Halobacteriota; class Halobacteria; order Halobacteriales; family Natrialbaceae; genus Halomontanus; species Halomontanus rarus. Next base: position 1,410,100 of record NZ_CP071597.1, read on the forward strand.
CGCGCCGGACGTCGGCGATCGCCTCCCGACACCGCTCGAGGTGATCGTCGATCTGGTCGTCTCGAATCCGTTCGAACCGCGCCTGCGAGAACCCCCCTTTCGAGTGACTGCCCTTGACGTCACTCTCGAATCCGCGGTAGTCCACCCGCTCTCGGTCCTCGTAGACGCCGACCGCGAACAGGTCCGCGCGAACGAGCGCGAGCGCGTACGTTCCCGAAGGCTGGAACCACTTCGCCTCGAGCGAGAACCGGTCGCTCCAGGTCGGTTCGACGGGGGGGACGAGCGGTCCCTCGAGGGCGACCGAGACGAGCGTCGCGTCGTCGACGCAGACGAGACACGGAGCTGCCTCACCGGCGAGCGCGGCGCGATCGCCGAGCGCGTCGGCGACGGGGTTGGGAACGTCGTTCCCGCTCTCTCCCTCTCCCCCTCTCTCTCTTGCACCCTCGCCATTGCCAACTGTTGCAGTCAACGCTCCTTCGGGCCCCGTTCGGAACGAGGAGAGGCGATCGAGTACCGCCTCGAGTCGCTCGCCGCGAAGCCGTTCCCGTCGTCGATACTCGAGGTCGAGACCGTCCTCGCTGTCGAGTCGCTCGAGTTCGCCCTCGAGTTGGGCGATGCGATCCTCGAGTCGGTTCTGACGCTCTTCGGCCTCCTGACGGGCGGTGACGGCGTCAGAGCGACGCTCGGATTCGGCCTCGAACCGCCGTTGCAGCCGCTCGTTCTCGTCCTCGAGTTCGTCGATCCGCGCCTTCAGCGACGCGCGACCGAGCAACCGGTCGATCATCGGGCGAACACGCGTAACGCGGTTACTTTTAGATTCCGGCGTGGATGTCAGGTTCCGGCGTCTGTGTGGACCCCACCCGAAAACGAGAGCAACTGCTGGACTCGCTCTCGGCGAGCGAGGAACACCTCCCGAAGCGAGGGCGGATTCCGAACCCGTGTGTCCTCGAGCAGTTCCTCGGGAACCGCGAGCGTGTTCGTCGGCACGTCCTCGCCGCCGTGGACGGGGAAGTGCCGGGACTCGAGTTTCATCACGAGCGGCGCGTCGAGGCGCTCGAGTCCCTCGCCTGTCGCGTACAGTTCCTCGTTAACGCGTTCGTGTTGATCGCTGTGCATGAGCGCGCGACTGCCGTCGGTCGGCGTCACGTAAAGGCGTCCGAGATAGTAGCCACGAGAGAACACCTCGAACATGGTAACAGTACCCATGGCCTGGAATGACATAACTATTCCGCGAGTAGGCTTAAGTCCGACCGCTATCAACGGGATTCGGACTCGGGTTCGTTCGTCATACGACAGGTCCGGCAACGACTACTTGCTTCGAAACGGTTAGCTGGCCAACTGTCTCTCGACGGTGAAACACTCAATCGTCGAAACGACCGTCCTGAACGATCCGATAAACAGTATCGATTTTCGAGTGGATCCGTCGACACTCGTCGCGAGTTTCGAGGCCCCGACCCGCCCGTGGACGGCGGTTTGAACGCTAAAAACGGACGTGAATCCCCAGATCTTGCGATTGAACGGTTCGAACGAAGGTCTTCCTTTTTAAGATGTTGGCGCTACAGGGAGAGTAATGACTGCGATCCGTGCGTCGGTCTTCGTCGTATTGCTGGTCGTGGGTGGACTCGCCATCGCGCCCGTCGCCAGTACGGCGTTCGTCGGCGAACTCATCGACGACAGCAGCGAGTCCGCCGAACTCGACGAGTCGACCACGACCAACGAAACGACGGGGGCGGACGTTTCGACGTTTATGCAAGCGAGTGCCGCTGACGCGGACGAGACGGTCGATGCCGAGATGTTCATCGTCGCGTTCGAGAACGGAGACAACGAGACGCGAACGGAACTCGTTAGTGAACGAACGACACAGCTCGAGGCGAAACTCGAGCGTCTCGAAGCTGACCGCGAGGAACTCGACGAACAGGAGGACGAGCTCAACCCGGCAGCACGCAAGGCCAAGCTAGCCACCCTGGCAGTCCGAATCAGTTCGCTCGAACGAGCGATCAACGAGACCCAACCTCGTGCTGCCGAGGCGGGCGTTGACACGGCCGCACTCGAAAAACTGCGGACGAACGCATCCACCCTCTCCGGACCGGACGTCGCGGAGATCGCTCGAAATATCTCGGGTGTCGAACCCCCGCGGGGTCCGCCCGAAGACGTCCCCGGAAACGATGCCGGGCCCGGTTCGAATGCCGGTGGAAACGGAGAGAACGCACCTATTAATCCCGGAAATTCGGGAAATGAGAGTGACCACAGTCCCAGAAATTCGGGAGACGCGACTGATCGCGGTTCTGGGAATGGAAACGAAAACGGAAGCCCACCTGTCGCATCTGGAAACGAAACGAATCAGAATCCAGCTCAGGGACCCGAGAAGGCCAAGAACAATGACAAAACGAACCAGAACGAGAACGCTCCCGACGGCAATCAACCAGAGAGCAAACCGAAGTCCGACGCCGAAACCGAAACGTCAACTGAATAGATTCCGAACGAAAACCGAGACCGGCGAACGGGGAGAAGCAGACACCCTTTTCAGCGCTCACACCCTAGCATCGGCTGATGGACTCCGCCGCGTTGTTGGATCTTCTTGGTAACGAAAACCGGAGGCGAATCCTCCGACTTCTGTCTCGGAAACCCTGCTACGTGACCGAAATCTCTGACTACCTCGGCGTGAGTCCCAAGGCAGTCATCGAACACCTTCGCAAACTCGAGGAAGCCGGCCTCATCGAGAGCCGAACGGACGACCAGCGACGCAAGTACTTCCACATCGCCCGAAACGTCCGTCTCGAGGTCAACGTCTCGCCGTACGGGTTCGGTGCGAAGAGCGCCTACCCCACCAACAGCAGTTTCGATATCACGACCTGTCGACACCTCTCGCTGAACGTCACCTACGACGAGACGGGCGAACTCGACGAACTCCTCTCGACACTCGAGCGCCTCGAGCAGCTTGAAAACGAACTGTCGCTGGCCCAGCGGTGGGTTCAGGGGCGGCTCTGTAACGTCCTCGATCAGATCTCTGAAACCGTCGGAACCGGGCCGGAAAGCCGGATCTACGCCGACATTCTCGCGAGCATCCGCGGAGAGCCAAAAGGTGTCGGAACGCTCAGCCGAGACGTCGAGGCACCACAGGAGGTCATCGCCAATCTGCTCGAGGAAATGGCCGACGACGGGATCGTTCGCCGAACCGAGCGCGGGTGGGAGCTGGCGACCGCGAGCGGGAGCGACGAGTGACGAGTGACGAACGGTGAGTCACGCGGAGCGTGTCGCATTTCAAACGATCCGCTCGAGTCTGCCCTCGAAATCCACCTCGATGGCGCGCTCCGGCGTGAACCCGGCGATAGAATCCAGGAAGGAGATTCGATAGCTCGCCGGCCCCTCGTACTCTCCGTCGGTCGCCCGTTCGCCGGCGATCCCGTAGGCGAGCGCGGCGTGGAGGGCGGCCGTGAGGTCGTCTTCGACTCCGTCCGTGCCCTCGTCCTCACTTTCACCTTCACCCTCACCCTCACCCTCGCACTCGAGTTCGAGTGCGCCACAGAACACCGCGACGGTCGTCCCGAGCAGACAGCCGGTGCCGACGACTTCGCCCATCAGTTCGTGACCGGCGCTCACGCGAACGGCCGATTCGGAGTCAGCGACGATATCCTCGACGCCGCTGGCGACGACGGTCGCACCGGTCGCGTCCGCGAGGGCGCGGGCCGTCTCGCCGATCTCGTCGTACTCGCCGACGGACTCGACGCCTTTGACTTCCGCCTCCGCGCCCGCGAGGTGGCTGATCTCGCCGTAGTTACCCTTGATCACCGCGAACTCGAGTTCCGAGAGGAGCCGCTCGGCGACCGCCTGCCGGGTCGGCGTCGAACCGACGCCGACGGGGTCGAGTACGACCGGAATCCCGCGTTCGTTGGCCCGGCGACCGGCCTCGCACATCGCCTCGACTTTCGTCTCCGGAACCTGACCAGTGTTGAGCAAGAGCGCGTTCGCGAGATCGGCCATCTCGGCCGCGTCGCCGGGGGAGTCGGCCATCACGGGTAACGCACCCCAGTAGAGCGTACAGTTGGCGACGTCGTTCATCGTGACGGTGTTGGTCAGCGCCTGGACCAGCGGTTCCGTCGATCGGACCGCCCGAACTGACTCCGCGAGTGACTCGCCGGTGACGGCTCCCTCGAGGGGCTCAGTCATCGGTACGCACCTCCTCGATGGTATCGGGACCCTCATCGCCAGCCACCGCAGCGGCGAGGCGCTCGGTCGCCGCCGTCGGCTCCTCGGCCGCGGTGATCTCGCTGATCACGGCTACACCGTCGGCTCCCGCGTCCACGACGGCACCGGCGTTCTCGACGGTGATCCCGCCGATCCCGACGACCGGAATCGACACCGCATCGGCGATCGCCGCGATCCGGTCGGGGCCGATTCCATCCTTGCCGCTCGCTACGTCCTTCGAGGAGGTTCCGTAGACGGCGCCGACGCCGAGGTAGTCCGCGCCGTCGGCTTCGGCCCGCGTCGCCTCAGCGACCGTCGAGGTCGAACAACCGATCACGGCGTCCGAACCGAGTTGGTCGCGTGCGACGGTCACCGGAAGGTCACACTGGCCGAGGTGGACGCCGTCGGCGTCGATCGCTCGAGCGATGTCGATCCGGTCGTTGACGATCAGGTCGACGTCCGCTTCGGCGGTCAGTTCGCGGAGCTCGAGGCCGAGTTCGTACCGCGTGCGAGCGTCGGTTCCCTTCTCCCGGAGCTGGACGGCGTCGACGCCGCCGGCGATCGCCTCGCGGACGATCTCGGGCGTCGACCGACCCGCGGAGAGCGGGGCCTGCGTGACGAGATACGTCCGCCACTGCGATGGATTCATGGGGAATACCACCGGGTGGCCGTACTAAGCCGCTTCGATCGGGCTCAGTCGACGTCACGAGAGAGCCCTGCCCGCAGATCCCGCCCGAAGTAGTAGCCGACCAGACAGGCCAGCAGACCGGCCGTGATCCCGACCGTCGTCGATCCCTGCAGAGAGCTTGCGAACGTCAGAATCGCGTGATCGGCCAGTGCGGATACCGCGCCGACGGAGATTCCGGCGGCCGTCATCTCGGCGTACCGACGTCGCGAGGTCGCGAGACCGAGCAGGAACGTAATCGCGAGCATACCGAGTAGTCCGCCGGCGATCGGAACGGTCAGGTTACCGACGAAGAGGGCCGCCCCGATCGTGAGCACGAACGCCAAGAACGCCTTCGGGGAGAAGTAAGACGAGAGCGAGAACCGCGAGAGAACCGATCCCGTGCGCGACCGCGAGTTCGACCGAGCGGACGTCGCGGAGTCACGCGACAGCACCGACGGCAGCCACGACCGACCGCTCGAGTCGGAGTCGTCGGCTCGGTCGGTCCTTCCGGTTCCGTCTTCGGCGTCGAGCTCGAGATTCGAGACGTCCGCATCGCCTTCGATTCCCGTTCCCGTGCTCTCCGTTCCGGCCCCGGAACTCCCACTCCCGCCGAGGAGGCGCTCCGTCTCCTCGAGCAGGTCGTCGGTCGAGCGCGACTGCGAGCCCGAATCGGTCGTCGACTCGCGGCTCGCGGTCGCCTCGTCCGAACGGTCGCTCATACTCGACGTGAGAACGCGGGGGTTCATGTGCCTTTCCCCGTCAGTGCGCTGTCACGAGGGCACGAGGTGACCGAGTCGAAACGGCCGGTGGCTATACGACCGCCGCCGCGTCAGTGAACACGATGGCCTGGTTCGCACTACTGACGTTCGCGGTGATCTCGCTCGGCGTCGCCGCGTTCGTCGCCACGCTGGTCGCAAGTCTCGAGCCCCAGCCGGAGTACCCGACGGTGATGACGGACACGATCAGAGTGATCGGCGGTCTGATCGCCGTCAGCGCCGGCGTCTTCGGTGCGATACTGCTCGGCTTCGCAGTGAGTTCGTACCTCGGGTGGTGACGGCTCGCTCGAGGGTCAACGGTGAACGACGCCAGTGACGGCGAAAGCGTGCCTTCAAGTCCGCCCACGCGCAACCGTGGACCAACCATGAACCCAGGCGACCGCGTCCGCGTCGAGCGCGCGGACCGCACGTACGAAGGCGTGTTACTCCCATCGAGCACCGACGAGCACCTCGTCGTCAAACTCGAGGGCGGCTACAACGTCGGCGTCGATCGCGCCGACGCAGCGGTCGACGTCCTCGAGGAGGGCGTTCACGAGATCGAGGGTGCGCAGGACGCCGAGGCGGAGAGCGGGTCCGACACCGACACTGACGCCGACGCCGAGTCCGAAGTCGAATTCGACGACGACCTACCGACGATCTCGCTGATCTCGACGGGCGGGACGATCGCCTCGACGGTCGACTATCGCACGGGGGCGGTGACGGCACAGTTCGACGCCGAAGACGTCCTCCGAGCCGTCCCGGACCTCGCCGGCTTAGCCAACTACCGCGGTCGGGTCGTCACCAACATCCTCTCGGAGAACATGACCCCCGAGGTCTGGCAGGACCTCGCACGAGCCGTCTACGAGGAGATCGAAGCCGGCGCCGACGGCGTCGTCGTCATGCACGGCACCGACACGATGCAGTACTCGGCGAGCGCGCTCTCGTTCATGCTCGAGACGCCCGTTCCGATCGTCTTCACGGGCAGCCAGCGCTCGGCCGATCGGCCGTCCTCGGACAACGTGATGAACGCCGTCAGCGCGGTGGAAGCCGCCAAGAGCGACTGCGCGGAGGTGCTCGTCTGTATGCACGCCTCCGAGTCCGACGACGAGTGCGCGCTCCACCGCGGCACGCGCGTGCGCAAGAACCACACTTCCCGCCGGGACGCCTTCGAGACCGTCGGCGCCGAGCCGCTGGGTACGGTCGAGTACGACAGTCTCGACGTCACGTTTCACCGGGAGCACCGCCAGCGCGGCGAGACCGAACTCGCGATCGAGCCGGCCCTCGAGAGCGACGTCGAGTTGGTGAAGTTTACGCCCGGCATGGACCCCGCCTTCCTCGACGTCGCCGAGGGAAGCGCCGGCCTGATCCTCGAAGGAACCGGGCTCGGCCACGTCCACACCGACCTGATCCCGAAGATCGAGGGACTCGTCGACGACGGAACGACGGTCGTCATGACCAGCCAGTGTCTCGAGGGCCGGGTCTGTGATCGGGTCTACGACACCGGTCGCGACCTGCTCGAGGCGGGCGTGATCGAGGGCGAGGATACGCTGCCGGGAACGGCGAAGGTGAAGTTGATGTGGGCGCTGGCGAACGCGGAGGATACGGCGGAGGCGATGGGAACCTCGCTCGCCGGCGAGATCCAGCGGCGATCCGTGCCATGGACCTGAACCGAGAGCGCGAAATCGAGATCCGCCGCGCGACCCCCGAGGACTACGAGGCCGTCGTCGAGATGACGAGCGATATCTGGGCGGATCGCGGCGGCGACTACCTGCCGGAGATCTACCACGACTGGCTCGAGGACGACGGTGAGGAGCACAAGAAGACGTTCGTCGCCGAGCTCGGTGAGACTGGGAGCGAGGACGAGAGCGAAGGCGAGGCTGTGGAGATAGGTGAGAACGAAGACGAAGGCGAAGGCGAAGACGAAGACAAAAACGGAGACAAGGACGACCGCGACCTCGCCGGTATCGTCCAGGCAGTGATGCTCTCGCCCGAGGAGGCGTGGTTCCAGAGCATGCGCGTCGACTCCGAGTACCGCCGGATGGGCGTCAGCCAGCGGCTCAACGAGGCCTGCTTCGAGTGGGCCGCCGACCGCGGCGCGACCGTCGGTCGCGTTATGATCTTCTCCTGGAACGCACCCTCGCTCGGCGCCGCCCGCACCGGCGGCTTCGAGCCGGTGACCGAGTTTCGCTGGGCCCATCCCGACCCCGATCCGGATCCGGGGGCGAACGAGCTCGAGGGGTACGCGACCACCGACGACCCCGCCGCCGCGTGGCGCTACTGGACCGACAGCGCGACCCGCGAGCACCTCGGCGGACTCGCGCTCGCACCCGAAGAGAGTTGGGCACTGCGGGAACTGACCCGCGAGGACCTCGAAGACCTGCCGGTCCTCGCCACCGTCGACGGCGGCGGCGTCTGCGCGATGGCCTATCGAAACCGAACGTACGAGCGGACGACCGACGACGGCGAGGTCACCCAGTGGGTCGAGTACGGCGTCGGCGCCTGGGACGACGTCGACGCGGCCCGCGCGCTGTTCGCGGCGATCGCCCGCGACGCCGCCGACTGCGGGGCCGACGAGACACGCGTCTGTATTCCCGAGACCGCGACGGCGGTCAGCGACGCCGCCTACACCGCCGGCGGCATCTCCGAGGAACCCGATTTCGTCCTCGAGATCGATCTGACTACCCGCCGCTGACCGGCGGGAACAGCGCCAGTTCGTCGCCGTCGGCGAGCGGCGTCTCGAGGCCGTCCGCCTGACCGACGTCGGTCCCGTTTCGGAGCACGTTGATCTGCGAGCGCAGCGAGCCGTCTTCCCCGAGGACGCGATCCTCGAGCGCCGGTCGGTCCGCGAGCAGTGCCTCGAGTGCGTCGCCGACGGTCTCGCCGGGCCCGTCGACGGCGACGTGGCGGTCGCCTGCGTGTTCGGCGAGGTCGGCGAAGAGCCTCCACTCGATACTCGTCGTCGAAGTCATGATCGACGGTTTCCGTGCCGAACCCAAGTAGCTACCGCTCGCGCCGATCAGGACTCGTTCAACCGTCGAAACGCCTCGGGCCGTCCGAGGAGATACACCACGTCACCCTCGGCGATCGGCTCCGCGTCGTCGGGAAGGCCGATCGCCGTTCCGCCTCGCTCGAGTGCCAGCACGGCGACCGGAAGCGAACCGACCGTCTGGCCGACGAGACCGTCGGATTCCGAGGCGGTCATCGTCGTCACCGTCTCGTCGACCGCCCGGAGCAGTGAGACGAGTTCCCGGCCGGCGTCGGGTGTCCCCGGGAGCGTCACGAGTCGATATTCGGCGTCCGGATCGATCTCGGCGGCGTCGTCGGCCGCGATCGAAATCGTCGCCACGTCCTCGGTCGTCGCGCGAAGTTCGGCGGCGGTCACGCGGGTCGGCGCGGGGGTGTTCGTCCCGGTCGGTGCGGGTGCAGTCTCCGGGCGAGAGCCGGTGTTCACATCTCTCCCGACACCAACCCTCTCGCCCTTGCCCTTGCTCTCGCCCCCACCACTTCCCCCGCCCCCACCGTCGCCGTCCGGCCGAACGGCCGATCCCGTCCGCCACACTTCGACCGCGTCGCCGGAACTCGCGTCGGCGGCCGGATCTGCGCGGATCGCGACCGCGACGTTGCCGGGTGCGAGCGTCGGCCCCAGTCCGGCCGGTCGACTCCCGACGGCGAGGTATTCCACCGTCCCGTCGACGGCGAGTTCGACGTCGACGTGGCCGACGCCGTAGTCGCGCTCGAGGCGGGTGACCAGTCTCGAGTGAAGGTCCTCGACGGTGAGCCGGCGCGGAAACAGCAGCGTCGTCCCGGCGAGGTCGGCTTTCGTCTCCTCGGTTACCGGATCGTAGCCGTCGACGTCCTCGATCGTCTCCGGGAGCTCGACCGTGATGACCCGACCGGCGGCGCGGACGAACTGGGTCATCTCGTCGATCGACCGCGGCGCGGTCACGGCGAAGACGTCCCGAGCGAAGTAATCGCCCAGTCGACGACCGGCGTCGGCGGCGATCGCGCTCACGACGAACGTGACGACGGTGTACACCGCCGTCTCCAGGGCGAACAACGGCGTTTCGCCGATGATTGCGTTGTTGAGCGCGCTTCGAGTGTTCAGCCAGGCGGCGACGACGGCGACGCCCGTCAGGACCGCGATGCCGTCGGAGACCGCTTCGGCGCTGTACCAGCGATAGACGACGGCCACGCTCGCGGCGGTGCCTCCCGAGAGCAGGGCGAAGCCGAAGATCCGTTGCAGTGCGGAGACGACGAGGTCGGTCGAGACGGACTGTGCGGGGGAAACGGGGAGCCACGCTCCGAATCCGAACTCGAGTCCGAGTGTGAGTGTGAGTGTGAATACGAACCCGTATCCGAGTCCGATCTCGATCATTCCATCCCCTCCACGAACCGGTCGAGGGCCCCCTCGGACCCGGCGACGAACGCTTCGTCACCCGTCTCGAGACGACGTTCGATGCCGGGGGCGAACACCCAGCCACGGTGGCGATTCTCCAGTTGCTCTCGGACGCGTTCGCGTCTTCGTTTACGTCTTTGTCTCCAGTTCAGCGTCTCCGCCTCCGAGCGCGATTCCGGGGACGGCGTTCCCTGCCGGCGGACGGCGAGTACCGTCACGGCGTCGTACTCGTCGGGGCGCTCGGTCGGCGGGTTGGGGCCGACGGTCACCCGGCGGACGGTCCGGTCGTCCCGCCCCAGCAGCGCCAGCGCCTCGAACTCTCGACTCGTTCCCCGCGACTGGACGAGGAGTTGTCCGCGGTCGGCGCGCAACAGGGTTCGGGCGTCCCGACGCGTCACGGCGACGGTCACCCGACCCTCGCCGCCGGACGCGACCGCGGTCTGCGGCGGGGCCGCCGTCACCGAGTCGTCGACGCCACCGTCGGTGGCCGCGTCGTCGTCGTCGGGGTCGGGGTCGGGAGTCGCCGTCGGAGCATCGCCGCTCGTGCGAGCACTGAGGATCGTCCCCGACACGGCGTCGGTCGGTGTGACGATCCGCACCTCGTCGCTGCGAGCCAGTCCGGCCGGAACGAGCGCGTCGATCGAGACCGCTCGTCTCCCCGCCGGAACGCGTCTGGAGAGCCCGCTCGAGGGCGGTGCGGCGGCGATGGTCGCCCGCCCCTGTTCGTCGATCGTCGCGGACACGTCGGCCAGGTCGTGATCGGTTCGCAATCGGTCCTCGAGACGGATCTCGAGTTCCGAGAGCGGTAAGTCGGCGGGCAGATGCCAGGAACCCTCGCCGATCACCGTTCGGAGATCCGTCGAGAGGGGCGGATACCCCTCCATGTCGCGGATTTCGCCGGCGGGTCGAACGGTGACGTGTCCGACGGAGCCGACGAATTCGACGACGTCGGCCGAGAGCGTGCGTTTTCGAACGGAGGTCAGAGAGACGCGACGGGGGAGTTCCGAACCGAGTTTGTCGCCTTGACTGTGGGCGTAGAGCGCGAGCATGATGACGACGAGAACCGCGACCAGCAACCGGGGCGAATTGATGATCTCCGGTTCGGCGAGGACGAGGAGCCCGCCGTTGATACTGGCGATCGCGAGCGCGAGAACGACGACACCGAACCCCGGGAGGGTGACGCCGGTCACGTACCGAACGAGAAACCCGAGCGCGCCGGCGACGAACGCCGGGACGATGCCGGTCAGTAGACCGAGATAGATGCCGAGGAGCACCTCGAGAAGCAACGCGACGGGCAACGCAGTCATACGGGGACATATCGGCGGTCGAATAAACCAGTACCGACCGCGGTTGTGGTGCCGAACGCAGGGATGGCTGTCGGTGGAACCGACCGTAGAACGGCGGCGGTCTACACCGCCGTTCCAAGACAACGACGTTAACTCACCCCCACACCCAGCGGAGAGTATGGTCGGCCAATCGGTGACCGAGCGAGTGCCCGACAACTGGCGGTGGGTGGTGACGACCAGAGCGACCATCGGCCTCGCCTTGCTCGTCGCGCTCCTCTCGGTCGCGACCGGAATCATCAACATCGATCAGGCGGCCGCCGATTTCGGACCGATCGCACCGCACGTGCCGCTGGCCGTCCAGCAGGCGGTCGGGTTCACCGGCGCGCTGACCGGGTTCCTGATGCTCGCCAGCGCGCTCGCCTTGCGACGGGGCCTGCGCGCCGGCTGGTGGGCGACGCTCGTCCTCTTGCCCGTCACGGCAGCACAGGGACTGCTCCAGGCGAGCGTGTACTCGCTCCCGCTCGTCGTTCTCTCCGTGCTCTCGATTCCGGCCCTCCTGGTCAGTCGACGGCGGTTCACCAGATCCCTCTCGCTGACCACGACCCAGTTGGCCGCTGGCGGCGCACTCGTCGGCGTCCAGGCCTACGGGACCTTCGGTGCCTACGCCCTCCGGGAGGAATTCAACGATATCGACACCGTGCTGGACGCCTTCTACTTTACGCTCATCACCTCGAGCACCGTCGGCTACGGAGACATCGGTCCCGAGACCAACGAGGCGATCCTGTTTACGATGTCGGTCGTCGTCCTCGGGGTCGCCAGCTTCGGTATCGCCATCGGGGCGCTGGTCGGCCCCGCGATTCAGGCCAGACTCACCAAGACACTCGGAAAAATGACAGACTCAGAGATCGAACTCCTCGAGAATCACGTCCTCGTCCTCGGTTACGGGGAACTGACCGAACCGATCGTCGACGAACTCGCCGCCAACGACGCGAACTTCGCCGTCGTCACCACAAACCGGGAGGCCGCGGACATGCTCGGCGACCGCGACGTGCCCGTCATTACGGCCGACCCCAGCGACGAAGCGCCACTCGAGCAGGCCAAAATCGAGTCGGCGCGGGCCGTCGTCGTCGCGACCAACCACGACGCCCAAGACGCGCTGGCAGTCCTGACGGCGCGGCAACTCGCCCCCGAGGTCAGGATCGTCGCCGCCGCGACGGACCGAGAGAACACGGCCAAACTCGAGCGCGCGGGTGCCGACGCGGTCGTCAGTCCCGCGTTGCTGGGCGGGAATCTGCTCGTTCGCTCGGCGCTCGGCGGCGACGAGTCGGCGCTCGTCGAGCGGATCCTCGAGGGGGAGTGACCCGGCCTCACTCCGGTGCACTCTCGAGGATCGCCACGCCGCTCGACGCCCCGATCCGTTCCGCACCGGCCTCGAGCATCGCCATCGCCTCCTCGTAGCTGCCGACGCCGCCGCTGGCCTTGACGGGGAGGTACTCGCTCATGAGTTCGACGTCCGCGACGGTCGCGCCGCCGCCGGAAAAACCGGTCGAGGTCTTGACCATCGCGGCGGTCGCGTCGACGGCCGCCGAGCAGGCGCGGCGTTTCTCCGTCTCGGTCAACAGCGCCGTCTCGATGATCACCTTGACAGGGATCGGGACGGCCGCGACCAGTTCCTCGAGTTCGGCCGCGACGCGGTCGTCCTCGCCGGCTTTCAGCAATCCGACGTTGAGCACCACATCGAGTTCGTCCGCGCCGGCCTTCCACGCGAGGACCCCCTCCCGGCGCTTGACGTCGTGGTCGTGTTGCCCGTGGGGGAAGCCGACGACGGTCGCGATCGTCAGCTCGGGGTAGGACTCGGCAGCCCGTTCGACGGCGTAGGGCGGAATACAGACGTTCATACCGTTATCTGCGGCCTCCTCGAGGACGCGTGTCACGTCGCTCGGCGTCGTCGTCGGGCCGAGGACGGTGTGATCGATCAGAGGTGCGAGCTCGCTGCGATTCATGTCGAGTTCGACTCGCCCGGTGACCAAAAAGGGGACCGGTGTGCGAAGGACTCACAGATCACGAGCGGGGGTCGTCCGACCGACTCGAGTCGATTCGAGAGTCATCGATACGACAGCATCACAAATAACCGGAAAGTGTTAGTCGGTGGTACGTGCCTACTGTGTATATGGTCTTACCGGAGGGATTCGCCCTGCCACCGTTGTTCTATCTCGTCCCGCTGGTACTCGTGCTGGCCGGCGTCGTCGCGCTCCTGTGGGCGCTCGAGCCGCCGATAACGGACGAGACAGTGATCGCGTTCGCACCGTGGATGATGCTCGGATCGACGCTCCACGTTCTCTACAAAATCGACGCGTTTCCGTCGACGCTGGAGCCGCTGTTCGGCTCGCCGACGGTCTACCTGACGACGGCGGTCGTCGCCGGCGCCACCTGGATCATCGGGAGTTTCCTCTACGCCGCGGGGTTACAGCGCTCGATCGCCAGATTCGTCGGCATCGGCGGCACCGGATTCGTCAGCGTCTTCGCCATGTTCGCGCTGTACCTCGGTTGGGAGGCGGGGACGTTCAGCCCGTTCTGGCCGGTTATCTCGGTCGTCGTCGCGGGGGTCGTCACCGCCATCGCGTGGATCGCGTTGAGTCTCTGGTTCACCGAAGTCGCCGCCATTACCAGTCTCACGGGCGTGTTCGTCGTCTTCTCACACAGTCTCGACGGCGTCACGACCGCCATCGGCTGGGACCGGATCGGCGTCCACGAACAGGTTCCCGCCTCGCGGGTCATCCTCGAGTTCGGCGAGATGCTGCCGACCGCCGACTACATCGGTGCCGGCTGGCTGTTCGTCCTCGTGAAAGTGGCCCTGGCGCTCGCCGTCGTGGGCCTCTTTACTGACTACGTTCGGGAAGAACCCCGCCAGGCCAGACTCCTTCTCGGGCTCGTGGCGGCGGTCGGACTCGGACCGGGAGTTCACAACGTCTTGCTCTTTGCGGTCACGTAGTCCGGGTCGCGTTCGTCCCGTTGAAACACGGAGACGCTAGCGTTTTGGTGGCGGGGTTCGTTTGCTCGAGCGAGTCGGAGACGTGACGGTACGGAAGGCTGAAGACGGAAGGAGGAACGCGGAAGGCGGAACACAGAAGCGAAACGCGGAACACGGAACACGGAACGCAGAACGCTGAACACGAGACACCAGAATGGTTACGGTACTCACAGCCGGTCACGTCAACTGGGACGTCACGCTCCGAGTCGATCGACTGCCTCAACCGGACGGCGAGGCGTCGATCCGCTCACAACACCAGTCCGGCGGCGGAAGCGCGGCGAACGTCGCCGTCGCACTCGCCGGCCTCGGCGTTCGTTCGGAACTCGTCGGGAGCGTCGGCGACGACGACAACGGTCGCCTCGCCAAATGCGAACTCGAGGACGCGGGCGTCTGCCTCGACGGCCTCGCAGTCGTCGAGGATGCGCCGACAGCCGTGAAGTATCTGCTCGTCGACGACGCCGGCGAGGTCTCGATCCTCGGCAACGACGGTGCCAACGAGGCTGTTCGACCAGCGGACGTCGACCCCGACCGCGTTCGGCGGGCGGATCACGTCCACCTCACGAGCCAGCGACCGGAGACCGCCAGCTACATCGCAACGGTCGCCAGCGAGGCCGGCGTCCCGGTCAGCTTCGACCCCGGACGGCGCCTCGGCGACCGCGACTACACCGAGACGCTCGTCCGCGCCGACGTCGTCTTCGCGACCGACCACGAGGCCGAGGCGATCCTCGAGTCCGAGTACGCAGCGAGAGCAGACGACCAACTGGTCGCCGTGACCGCGGGGTCTGACGGAGCCGTCTTACACGCCCCCGACGGCCGGGTGTCTCACCCGGGGTTCGACGTCGACCCGGTCGATACCTCCGGGGCGGGAGACGCCTTCGCCGCGGGATTCATCGCGACGAGTCTGGGTCTGGGTCTCGGTCCGGACTGCGACACCGAGAACGACGCTGACGATTCCGCCCGCCGACGGACCCTCGAGTTCGCCAACGCCTGCGGGGCGCTGGCGGCGAGCCGAGAGGGGCCGCGAAGCGTGTCGACGACGGCCGATATCCGGGCATTTCTCGAACGGCGAAACTGACCAGCAGGCGTT
This sequence comes from Halomontanus rarus, assembly GCF_017357405.1. GTDB lineage: Archaea > Halobacteriota > Halobacteria > Halobacteriales > Natrialbaceae > Halomontanus > Halomontanus rarus. The sequence continues at coordinate 1,425,507 of NZ_CP071597.1, forward strand.
TATCACATCCGATCGTAGCAGTGACTCGAGCGCCAGCGCAGGCATTCGTTCTCATCGGACGTTGTCTGACGGTAGATATATACCTCGAGCCGTTGGCCACTCGAATAGATGTCACGGAGACGTGACCGAGAGAGCATGAGTAGACAAACTACACGCGGATTCGATTCGGGGAACGGGGGACATCACCACCGAGTACGCTACGAGCGAGACGACAGCGAACCACTGAGTGTCGCCGTCGCAACCGCACTCGCGGAGTACAACGGTGAAGATGTCCAGACTGCGAGCACGCAGTTGTACGACTACATCGATCCAGAAGCGCTCGACGCACTGTTCGCCCCACGGTACAACGGCGACGAACGCGCGGACGGCCAGGTCCGCTTCGAAGTCGAGGGTGCGACGGTCGTCGTCCGCCCGGCCAGTATTCAAGTGTATTCTGCCGACTGATCCGCGATAGACAGCGTACAGAACGCACCTTTTTTCTCGCCACCTGCGAAACGCGCCAGTATGGCAACCCAGCCTCACCTGTTAGTCGACGACGGCGACGTCCACGATATCGCGCTCATTCCGGGCGATCCCGGACGCGTCGACCGCATCGCCGGTCACTGCGACGAATCGGAGACGATCGCCGAGAACCGCGAGTACAAACTGGTCAACGCGACCTACGAGGGACGAGACCTGACGATCTGTTCGACCGGTATCGGCTGTCCGTCGGCGGCGATCGCCGTCGAGGAACTCGCCAACGTCGGCGTCGAGACGTTCGTCCGCGTCGGGACGACCGGCGCGCTCCAGTCGAATATCGAGATCGGCGACATGATCGTCGCGACGGGCGCGGCGAAGAACGAGGGAACGACCGGACGCTACGAGGCCGTCGAGTATCCCGCGGTTCCGGACTATCACGTCCTCTCGGCGCTCGTCGATGCTTCGGAAGCCAACGACGAAGACGTTCACGTCGGCCCGATCGCCTCCGACGACGCCTTCTACGCCGAAACCGACGAGTACGTCGACGACTGGGAGGCGGCGGGTCTGCTCGCGGTCGAGATGGAAGCCGCCGCCGTCTTCTCGCTGGCCCGGCGGAAGGGCCTTCGCGCCGGCGCCATCTGTACCGTCGACGGGAATCTCGTCGAAGGAACGCAGAAGGGGACCGACACCGAAGACGACGAACTCCCCGAAAAGGCCAAGAACAACGTCGCCCGTGCGATCGACATCTCGCTCGAGGCGACGACTCAACTGTAAGGCTTCGATAGCGGTCTTTTCTCCGAGACTGACCGAATTTCGATCGATCACCTGACGAGCGACTCGGCGACGGCACTCGCCCTGTCGGTGAGTCGCTCGGTCGTCTTCGAAGCCGTCTGGAGCGTCCCGTTGATCGAGCCGAAGAGCGCGTCGAAGTCGACGTCGCCGGCCGAGTCGCGCCACTCGCTCGCGTCGGGCCCGGAGACGGCACACGTCCGGCACCGTCCGCCCGCTCCGACGGTACCGTCAGCGTCGCCGTTTCCGTCGGCGTCGACACCGCCTCCATCGACCGCCTCGAGACAGACGTGACAGCGATCGAGCGTCGCGGCGATCCGTTCGACCGTCGCAACGATTTCCCGGAGATCGGCCTGAAGCTGTCGGGCGTCCGTCCGAAACGCCTCGAACGCCGCCGGATCGACGGCGAAATCGGCGGGGTCGAGCGCCTCGAGGCTGGCGAGTTGTACCTTGAGGACGTCGAGGGTCACCGACAGTTCTCGCCGGGCCGCGGCGTAGGCCGCCGGGTCGTGTTCGCCCGCCTCGAGTGCGCTCGGCAGCGCGGTTGCGCGATCCGCGAACGCGACGACGTCGGAGATCGCCTCGCTCTGGGCGACGGTACAATCGCGGACGGTCTCGAAGAGCGCTCGATCGGTCACCGGCGACTCGGCGGCGGCGGTTCCCGCCAGTACCGACGCACAGTCCGCACAGATGGTGACGAGTGACGCCGGACGAGGGCCGTCGCCGGCCGGCGCCGGATCGACTGCGTACGAGTCGAGGTCGGGCGCGTCGAGCCGATCGTGACAGTGCTGGCAGGTGAAGTCGTCGCGTTCGAACACCGCGTCGTCGAGCTCGGATCGCGTATCCTCGGAGGCCACGAGCGAGCGAACGGAACGGGCCGAGAAAAACGCTCCGGCTGTTCGGTCGCTCGTAGCCCCCCGTTTCGTTCCCCGACCCCACTGCTCGCGCCACAGCAGCGCGTGCAACGACTGCATACCATTACCATCCTCGAGCGCGTGGTTCGAGGTATGCCCGAGGAGATATTCGAACTCGAGCGGCCGTTCGAACGGACCGAACTCGCCGCCCTCTTCCAGGGGTTCGCGTCGGCACTCACCGACGGCCAGCCGCTCACCGTCGAGACCGAGGACGGGGTCGTGTCGATGGACGTTCCCGAGCGGGTGAGTGCGGAACTCGAACTCGGACTCGAGTTCGAGTTCGAAGCTGAAGGGGAAGAAAACGGAGAAGAAAGAAAAGAAAACGACGACTCGTCCACCGTCGAGTTCGAGATCGAACTCGAGTGGGAGGACTCGAGCGGAACGTCGATTCGAACCGACGAGTTGGTCGGGGGGACCGGCGCGGACGAAACGAGCGACGAGGCGACGACGGAAGACGCGGCGAGCGAAGCGACGGGTGAGGAAGGGGACGAACCGGTCGAGGGTGGAGCAGACCAGTCGTCGGTGATGGACCAGCGACGGTCGCGCTTCGAAGTGTACCGCGACGAGGCCGACGAGTGGCGCTGGCGACTCGTCCACTGGAACGGCAACATCATCGCCGACAGCGGCGAAGGATACACGACGCGCCGGAGCGCGGTCAACGGCCTCGAGAGCGTCAGACACAACGCGCCGGGTGCGACGGTCGACCACCGGGATCACACCTGATCGGGTGAAACGGGACACGGTATCACGTGAGGTGAGCGAAGAACGGCATCGTGATCGTGATCGGAACTGAGATAGAGACAGAGACAGAGATCCAACTCTCCCGGTCGCGACGCTACTCGAGTTCCTCGTCATCGTCATCCTCGTCTTTCCACTCTCCCGGGCGCACGCCGTGGATTTCACCCTTGGCTCGGCGGTCGGCCGGCCAGTAGGCGAGGACGACGACGCCGGCGAAAAACAGCGCGAGCGCACCCGCGATGACGGGACCGGAAATTCCGGGCAGTTCCGCAGCCTCCTGCCAATCGGCCTCCGGCGTAAACAGGGTTACCTTACACACCCACGCGATGCCGACAACGGTCAGGAGGAGCCCGTACACCCGTCGTATCCGGCGGGAGAGCGCCTCGAGTACCGACACCTTGAACGTCGGATGCCGAAGGTCGTCGCTCATCTCCACGCGCCAGTCGTCGTGTTCGGGGCCGAGCGGATCGAACGCGTTCGCGAAGATATCCTCTTGCATCAGTCGCACGCGCGAGCGCCAGAGGTCGTAGAACCGATACCGGCGGACCTCGAACGCGAGAAACGTACAGAGCGCGACCAGACCGACGAGCAGCAGGTACGCCGGCATATCCGGACTCGAGAACACGACCGAGAGGATTGCGCCCATGAGCGCGATCGCCCAGTCGGTCGTTCGATCGATGCGATCTTGAGCCGCGTTCATCTGGGATACCTCGCCCCGGTAGAAGTGCGGTAAGAGCGAGAGAAAATCGTCGGGATCGGTCGCTGCCCGCTCACCGATCTCCCGCGCCTCGTCGCTCATGGGATCGAACCCGTCGTCGCCCTGACTCATGACAGGTGCTCCACCGACGACCGTCATAGTACCCGGGCTAGCCGAACTGAAAGAGACGGCGGGGTTTATTCGTCTGCTCCTCGAACTGACACATGTGAACCTGAGCAGGGGCTATCTACTGGCGCTCGTCGCAGTCTTCGGCGCGCTCTCACTGATACTCGTACTGCCATTTCTCCAGTACGTACTCGGTGCAATACTCATCGCGTACATCCTCTATCCGCTCCAGAAGTACCTCGAGCCGCGAACGTCACCGACGATCGCCGCGTTCGCACTCGTCTTGCTCGCGATCGCGGGCTTCGTCGTTCCGTTCCTCGTAGTCGTGATCGCGATCTCCGGCGATGCTGTCGCGATCCTCCAGGAGATCGACCCCGAAACCCTCCAATTCAGCCAACTCGAGAACCGAATTCAGGAAACGATCGGAATCGAGGTCAACCTGGCCGAACAGGTCGCCGGCTCCGGCCAGGAGATCGGCAGAATAGTGCTCGAGCAGTCGACCAGCTGGTTCAGTACGCTCACGCACGCCCTCGTCGGACTCGGCGTCGCACTCTTTCTCGTCTACTACTTGCTCAGAGACGGTGACGAACTCCTCGCGTGGATGCGAGCGACGACGCCGCTTCCCGACGCCGTCCAGGACGACTTCTACGCGGAGCTGGACGACGTCATGTCGGCCGTCCTCGTCGGACACGTCCTGATCGCGGTCATTCAGGGGGCGCTCGCGGGGCTCGGACTCTTCGCGACCGGGATCCCGAACGCCGGATTCTGGACGTTCGTGATGGTCATCCTCTCGTTGATTCCGCTGATCGGGTCCTTTCTCGTGTGGGCACCCGCCGTCGTCTACCTCTTCGCCATGGGTGACGTTCTGCTCGCAGTGGCGCTGTTCGCCTACAGCACGGTGATCGTCGGCATCTCCGACGACTACCTTCGACCGATCGTGGTCGATCGCTACGCCGAACTCAACCCGTCGGTCATCATTCTCGGCGTCCTCGGCGGCGTCTACGCATTCGGCATCATGGGTCTGTTCTTCGGACCGGTAGTTCTCGGCGCGTTCAAAGCTACGCTCAACGTCATGAACGAACACTACGACCGACTCGGGGACGAGTCTTCACGATCGAGTCGGTAAGAACGGGCCGGACGGAGACAGCGAACGCGATTTACCGCGATCCTAGCCGCTACTACGCACGTTCGATCACGGACGGACCCGTGTATCTGTGGACGTGGGCGGTTCCACGGATCTGTACGTCCGTGTGAACAGTCCCGAGTGTCCCGAGTGTCCCGAGTGTCCCGAGCGTCCCGAGTGGAAGCCTCGGGCAGTCGGCTCGAGACGCACGTGCACGCGTTCGACCGGCGCGACTCACGAAAGTCGAACGTCAGCACGCACGGCAACAAAGACGTATTCAGCGAACCGTTCAACGACTGATCAAATCGAGGAAAATCGAGTGAAAGGTGAACGCGATCAGGAGAACCGACGGAACGCGACCGCACCGCCGACTACGGCGAGGACGGCGACTGCACCGATGGCGATACCGGTCGTTCCAACCGGCAACAGCGAATCGTCCTCCTCTTCCTCGAGGAACTCGCTGACGCTATCGACGTCGGTCTCGGGGAAGTCACGGTCGCCTTCACCGGGCATGTAGACGTCGGTGTCCTCGTCGACGTGTTCGCTCGCACGGACCTCGTCCTCGGACGGGTCCTCACCCACGAATTCCGAGACGGACACGTACATCGTCGTCGTGTTAGACTCGGTTTCACCGTGGACGGCAGTGATCGTCAGGTTCTCGCTCTCGGGAGCCGAGAGGTTACCGAACTGCGCGGCCGACTCGACCGAGAACGTGGTCTCGCTGAGCGAGACGCCAACTTTCGCGGTTTCGAACTCGGTCTGCTTGAACGATTGAACGCTCTCGGTGAACTCGTCGTCGAGCGTCGGATCGTTTTCGGCCTGCTCGATCATGTCGTCGAGGTACATCTCGAGCATGCCCTCGTGTTCGACCTCGAAAGAGCCCGCGATCTCGAGGTCGTCGTCGACCGTTTCGATCTCGAGGTCGGTCGTCGTCTCGGTGAGATATTCACCGAGGCCACGGTCCTGGGCTTCGTCGACGTAATCGGCCCAGTTGTCGGCGCTGGACTCACTCGAGAACTCGACGGTCGTCTCCCCGTCGTTCGTTTCGGCGGAGAACTCGATCGACGACTGCTGGACGAGGTCGGCCTCGTTCTGGGCCTCGAGCAAGTCGCGAGTCTCGTCGAGCTGGTCTGCCATCTGGTCGTCGAGTTCGTCGATCGACTCGGAAATCTCGAGCAGACCGAGGACGAACTCGTCGTAGTTGTCGATTTCGACGTCCCACTCGACGGATTCCTCGAGGCCGTCGGTTTCGGTCGAGAACTCCAGTTTCTCGACCTGCAACGCTGCGATGCTGTCGGCGATCGACTTCGCTTCGGCCTCGGAGAGGTCGAGTTCCTGGTCGTCGGCGAGTTCGTCGGCGAGCATCTCGGAGACCTGCTCCTTGACGCCGCTGAAGGTCACGTCGTACTCGACGGCGACGGAGTGCGTTTCGTTCTCTCCCTCGGCTTCCTCGAACTCGTAGGACTCGAGAGAGAAGTCCATCGTGCCGCCGAACTGCATCGCCATTCCGTTATAGCGGCTCTCGAGGGTTTCGGCTGCGTCTTCGCGCGTGTCCCAGCGGTCTTTCTGCCACTCGGTGATCGTCGTCTCCTCGGTCACCGAGAGGTCGTAGTCGCCGTCGGTCTCGGTGAGCGAGACGTCGAGCAGTTCCTCGTTGTCCGCGGCGGCACCGAACGTCGCGTTCTCGTCGGTGACGCTCGTCATCGTCCCCGAGGACTCGAGCGTCGAGGCCGACGTCGTGGTGTCCGCCTCAAACTCGACCGAGGAGTAGAGGCCGGCGGCACCGGCGGTACCAGCGGCGCCCATCTCGTCGGACTCGTTGTCCGCTTGGACGGTCATCGAGAAGTCAGTCGACGACTCGTAGGTCGAGTGGGTCTGCGTATGGTCGACCGTCGCCGAGAAGTCCTCGATCTCCTCGGGTGCGTCACCGGCGACGTCGACGTCACCGGAGACGAGATCCGGTGTCATCCGGGCCGTCGCGTCACCGGTCCACTCCGGTTCGTCCTCGCCGTCCTCGACGAGGTCGGCGAACTCACCTTCGTAAAAGAGGTGAATCAGGCCGGTACTGGTGTCGAAACCGAAGTCACCGGAGAGGGAGACGTTCTCCTCCTCGAAGTCTTCTTCGTGATTTTCTTCGTAGACGAGGACGGCGTCACCGTTTTCCTCGACGTACACTTCGTCAGCGGTATCAGGGTCGTCCGCGGTGGCCTGACTGACGCCACCGCTCGAACCGAGTGCGGCTGCTCCGGAGCTCGTCACGAGCAGGAGGGCGAGCAGGGCCGCACAGATTTTTGTGGTTCTCATCGTAGGTGTTCGTAATTATTCGATCACCAAATACTTTGCTCAATTGAAATGTTTGGTACCGCGTGACAAACGCCCTGATCGTCGGCGAGATCGATCGTGGGTTCGTCATCCACAGGCCAAATCCGTCGCGTTTTTGCCTGCCGAGGACGGATATCGATCACCCGAATGGCTCGCTATCACATCGAGACGTACGGTTGTACGTCCAATCGCGGAGAAAGCCGGGAGATCGAGCGTCGCCTCCGCGACGCGGGCCACCACCAGGTGGCGGAGGCGACGGCGGCGGACGTTGCGATCCTCAACACCTGCACTGTCGTCGAGAAGACCGAACGCAACATGCTTCGACGCGCCGAGGAACTCGCCGACGAAACCGCCGACCTGATCGTCACCGGCTGTATGGCCCTCGCTCAGGGCGAGGAGTTCGCCGAGATCGACGCGCAGGTCCGTCACTGGGACGAAGTCCCCGAGGCCGTGACCAACGGCGAGTGTCCGACGACGACGCCCGATTCGACGCCCATCCTCGACGGCGTCGTCGGCATCCTACCGATCGCCCGCGGCTGCATGTCCGATTGCTCGTACTGCATCACGAAGCGTGCGACCGGCAAGATCGACTCGCCGCCGATCGAGGAGAACGTCGAGAAAGCTCGCGCGCTCGTCCACGCAGGCGCGAAAGAGCTCAGAATTACGGGCCAGGACACCGGCGTCTACGGCTGGGACACCGGCGAGCGGACGCTCCACGAGTTGCTCGAGCGAATCTGCGACATAGAGGGCGACTTTCGCGTGCGCGTGGGCATGGCAAACCCGAAGGGCGTCCACGGCATCCGCGAGGAGCTCGCTCGGGTGTTCGCCGACAACGAGAAACTCTACAACTTTCTGCACGCGCCGGTCCAATCGGGCAGCGACGACGTCCTCGGCGATATGCGCCGCCAACATCAGGTCGAAGAGTACCTCGAGGTCGTCGACACGTTCGACGAGCACCTCGAGTACTGGACGCTCTCGACGGATTTCATCGTCGGCTTTCCGACGGAGACCGACCGCGACCACGAGCAGTCGATGGCCCTCCTCCGCGAGACCCGTCCCGAAAAGCTCAACGTGACCCGCTTCTCGAAGCGCCCGGGGACCGACGCCGCCGAGATGAAGGGACTGGGCGGCCAGCTCAAGAAGGACCGTTCGAAGGAAATGAGCGCCCTCAAACGCGAAATCGTCGGCGAGGTCTACGAGTCGATGGTCGGCGAGGTCCGCGAGGACGTCCTCGTCGTCGAAGAAGGGACGGGCGACTCCGTGAAGTGTCGCGATTCGGCCTACCGGCAGCTCATCGTCCGAAACGCCGGCGAACACGACATCGAACCCGGCGACTTCGTCGACCTCGCGGTTACGAGCCACGAGACGATGTACGCGTTCGGCGAGCCGATCTGAGACGGACGTCGAGCTCGGCTCTCCGGACCGCTCTGATTCGCCCTCACTCCGATCCGCTCTCGTTTTCGTCGTCACCGTCCTTCGGAACCACGCCGATGTCTCCCTCGAGCGCCTGCGGGTTCGCTCGCCCGAGGTCGATCCCGGCGTCTTCGAATCGCTCGAGGACGGTGCGGGCGTACTCCGAGCGGATTCGTCCGTAGGCACCGCGATCCGGGTCGGCGATCCAGAACCGCCCCGCGAGCTGAACCGCCTCGCTCAACTCCGTGACGAGGACGACCGGGTCCGGGTTCTCGAGGATCTCCGGATGAGACTGAGCCGCCGTCCGGAGGATGTAGAGCGCTTCCTCGACGTCGTCGTCGTAGTTGATCTCGAGAGTGACCTCGAGGCGCAACGACTCGTTGAGGACGGCGTTGGTGACGGCGGTCTGGGTGAGCGTCGAGTTGGGGACGGTGATGACCTCGTTGTCGAAGGTCCGTACGCGGGTCGCCCGGAAGCTGATGTCCTCGATCACGCCCTCTTGTTCTTCCCAGCGGATCCAGTCGCCGATGTTGAACTTCGAGTCGGTAACGATGAACGCGCCGCTGACGAGATTTCCGATCACGTTCTGGGCGGCGAACCCGAGCGCCACGGTCAGGGCGGCGACGAGGATCGCCGTCCGTTCGAGGACGAAATCCAGTCCGGCGATCGTCAGCGCGATCACGATCGCAGCGACGATCACCCCGACGGAGACGAGGCGCTCGATTCCCTGGCGGAGCGTTCGCTCGGTGCCGCGAAACTCCAGCGCGTAGCTGATCGGTGGCTTGACGACGTACCGGCCGAGGACGTACGCCAACGCGAGCGTCAGCAGGAACGTCGCGGCGTTGTCGAGAAACGCGTAGTAGACCTCGAGCAGTTCTTCGAATCGAGTCAGCGCAGACACACGGGTTCAGATGACGTCGCGAGGGACAAAGGTTCGCCACGCACGCGTCGGTTGTCGGTACTCTGACTGGGTGACGTGGCGAACTCGAGTCGTTCGACGATGACGAGATCGACGACGGGCGGTCGAATCACCTCTCGTCCGTGAATTCCGCCAGACGAGACGTCTCGTCGTCTTTCCACTCGCCGAGTTCCCTCGGGTCGACGTGGACGAACACGTCGTCGACCTCCGGAATTTCCTGGATGCGCTGGACGATATCGGATTCGATGTCGTGGGCCTCGAGGAGCGTGTGGTCGCCCTCGACTTCGACGTGAAGACTGACGTCGATCTCGGGGCCGACGTAGTGGGCGATGACGTCGTGGACGCCCTCTACCTCAGAGTGAGTGATCGCGCGACGGATGATCTCCCGACGGAGGTTCTCCGGCGGCGCACCGCCGACGAGGTACTCGATGTTGTCGCGGACGATGTCGACGCCGGAGTAAACGATACCGACGGCCACGGCCACCGCGGCGATCGGATCGAGGATCGGGAATCCAGCCTGTGCGCCGGCGACGCCGACGAGCGCCGCGCCGGCAGTGAGCACGTCGTTCCGGTTGTCCATCGCCGTCGCGACGATCGAGGGCGAGTTGTGTACCTCCCCGATACGCAGGCAGTACCGGTACAGCAGGAACTTCGCTCCGCCGGTGAACGCGAGGATCAGGATCGCCCACGGCCCCGTCGCGACGGTGACGTCGCCGGTGGACAGCGACTCGAGAGCGCGCCAGAGAATGAGTCCGCCGGCGACGAAGATGGCGACGGCGACGAACAGCGAGACGAACGGTTCGATGCGTTCGTGGCCGTGGGGGTGCTGGCTGTCCGGCGGCTGGGTCGTCAGGTAGAGGCCGGCGACGATGACGACACTGTAGCCGACGTCGGTGAGGCTGTTGACGGCCTCGGAGCCGACTGCGAGGCTGCCGGACTGATACCAGACGAGTAGTTTGCCGACGACCAACAACAGGTTGACGCCGAGGACGACCAGCCCGACCCGTCGCATCGCCCGCACTCGGTTCATCACGCCGAGCTATGTGTGGGTGGGGTAAGGGCGTTCCGACGTTGGCGTGGATCTGCCGGCTCGTGGATTCGAGGGTCGTCTCTGGGGACGGTTCGGAGACCTCACTCGTGATCGGGCTCCAGATCTGGATCTGGATCGGAATCGGACTCCAAATCGAGGACGACCGCCTCGTTCTCGTCGGAGACCGTCGCCCCGTCCTGACCTGCGAACGCCTCGTGGAGGTGATCGTAGGTCTCTTCGAGCGCTTCGACGATCACCTTGGTGTCGCCGACGACCGGCATGAAGTTGGTATCGCCCTGCCAGCGCGGGACCACGTGCGTGTGAAGGTGATCGTCGATCGATCCGCCGGCACCGTCGCCGAGGTTCAAGCCGGTGTTGAAGCCGGCCGGCTCGAAGGCCGACTCGAGCGCCGAGAGGGTCCGTTGTTTCAGGCGAGCGTGATCGAGCAGTCGTGCGTCGGAGAGGTCGGTATAGTCGCCGGTGTGAGCGTACGGAATCACCATGACGTGGCCCGGGTTGTACGGAGCGTTGTTCAGGAGGACGAACGCGTGGTCGCTTCGAGCGACGATCCGGTTCTCCCGATCCGAGTCCCGACCGGGGAGTTCACAGAAGACACACGTCTTGTCGTCACCCTGATCGTCCTCTCGTCGGATCCACTCGATGCGCCACGGCGCGAATACCTGGTCCATGATCGATGGACTCGACCGGAGCCCAAAAGTGTTTGAGTGTGGTCGATGTACGCACTCTAGACGCGTGATACCGCACCGCTCGAAGCCGGTAATACCAAATTAATTCGCTGTCATTAACCGATAGTTTTCCGTTCAAACGGCCGTATATCGCGTTCTGAACGATATAGAACGTTCTCGTGGCGTATCTCGCCGAAGTCGCCGCAGTCAGGCGTTTTTTGGGCACAATTCTCGAAATGAAGGATGGGTTTATGATCCCCCTAACGAAAGTAATCTCTCAATGGCAACGACAGACAACTCATTTAACGGGATGACCGAACACTGTCCAGAGTGTGAACTGGACACGCTCCACGAAGTGTCCGTCCAGATCAGGACGGAGAGCCTGAAGAAAGAAAACGCGCAGTTCTCTCGCGAACCGTATCGCGTAACCGAGTGCCAGCAGTGTGGCCACCGCAAGAGTCAGCGGATGAACAACGCCTAATACGGACTTACCAGCGTATCGCAGTTCCATATCTCGCACGACCTAAATCCGAGGAGAGCCTTCTGTCTCGGATCGACTCGCCACGGAACGTTTCGGTGATGCGAGGAAGCGGAAAAACAGGAATAGGAATAGAACTGAAAACAGACACCGACTCCAGGGGCTACTCGGTCGTCACTTCACAGCCGTCTTCGGTGATGATGATCGTGTGCTCTTTCTGACTCACGAGAAAGCCGTCGTCCTCTTTGAGAACCGGATAGCCGTGGACCACACTGCTGGACTTCAGCCGGCGGAGCGCCATCTCCGGTCGATCCGTCTCGAGCCACCGGGTCGCGAACGGCAGCGTTCGGAACTCCTCGGTGATCTGGGAGAGCGCCTCCCGCGCCTGTCGGTTGCGCACCGACCGCTCGTGCTCGAGCGAGTAGATCTCCTCGGAACTGCCCTCCGTTACCTTGCCGCTTCCGTCGGTCGCGAACGGTTCGATCGCGACGACGTCACCCACCTCCAGGGTCGTCCCCTGAGAGACGGCGCGATTCGGGATGTTCGGCGCAGTGTGCTGTTCCCAGTGGCCCAGCCCGTGGCCCGTGAGGTTCACGACGGGGTTGAAGCCGTAGCCGTCGATCACGCCCTCGATCTCGGCACCGATGTCTCCGGTGTTCACGCCGGGTTCGATGACGTCGATCGCGGCCTCGAGGGCCTGTTCGGAGGCTTCGGCGAGTTCGTCGTGGCCCGAGAGGTCGACGGTGATGGCAGTGTCCGCAAGCCAGCCGTCGACGTGGACCCCGATGTCGAGGTTGATCATCTCCTCGCCGAACGTCGACTCGTCGTCGATCGACGGCGTGGCGTGAGCGGCCTCCTCGTCGATCGAAATGTTCACCGGAAACGCCGGTTGGCCTCCCAACTCGCGGATACGATCTTCGGCGTACTCGGCGATCTCGAGGTGGCTCACGCCGACCTCGACACGATCCGCGGTTTCCTCGCGAACCTGCGAGAGGATCCGACCCGCTTCGCGATGCTTCTCGTACTGCTCGGACTCGAGGTCGACCTCGCTACTCATGGCCCCCCATTATACCGGTCAGCAAAAAGAGGTTGCGTCTCCCACCCGTTCTGTCCGCCGAATATCTCGTCGACCGAACCCGTCGACTGACGGCTGTTAGCGGTCCCGGCGCACACCGTTCCCGGACGGTTCGTCGATCCACTCGCAGTCCGGACAGGCGTCGACCCCCTGAACGTTCGAGAGAATCGCCTTACAGTCCGGACATCGTCGCACGGTGTGCTGGGGCTGTCGAAGCATCGAACCGATCGACGGGATCGACGATATTAAAACCAACCGACGACGATTGTCGAAACAGTTGCGGGGCTGACTCGGCCGGTGTTCGTCCGAACGCTGGAACTACCGATTACCGATTTTCGTGCGCGTACGCCGTCTGCATCGCGTCGCTGTTGAACGCCGAGCCGACCGTCCCGTCGGAGTCGACCGCGATGACGCCCGCACTCGAGCCGGTGTGTTCCGCGAACTCCTCGATCGCGAGGTCGCAGGCGGGTTGCGCCTCGAATCCGTCCTCGACGTGCCGGGCGGCCCGACGGGAGAGCGTCACACGGGCGATGTCTTCGCCAGCGCCGGTCGCGCTCACCGCCGCGGCTGGACAGCAGTAGTACCCCGCCCCGACCTGTGGAACGTCGCCGACCCGTCCCGCGAGGGCGAGCCAGCGACCGCCCGTCGAGGTCGCCGCGGCCAGCCGTTCCCCGTCGAAGGCGACCGCGCCGACGGTGTCGTGGTCGAGGTCGGACGTGGAACCCCGTTCGTGGTCCGGGTCAGTGTCGCCGTCGCTATCGACACCCACCCCAACCCCATCCTCGCGTCCGCCGGGATCGGTCCGACCGAACCGATCTCGGATCCACTCGAGGTGGCTCCGAGTATCGCCGCTCGGCGGCGTTAGCTCGTTCCAGCGCTCGCGGGTCCGATCGCTCCAGAGATCGGCGTCCGTCCGAACGCCGTATGCGTCGGCGAGCGAAACGGCGTGCTCCCCGGAGACGAACACGTGCGGCGTCTCCGTCATAACCACGCGGGCCACCGAGACCGCGTGTTCGACGCCGGGCATCGAACAGACCGCACCGACCTCGCGGTCGTCGGTCATGATCCCCGCATCGGTCCGGATCACGCCATCGCTCTGGACGGCGCTTCCGACGCCGGCGTTGAACCGCGGCGACGCCTCGAGGTGGCGAACGGCCGTTTCGACGCCCTCGACCGGGGACTCGGCCGCCGAACCCGCCCGCGCCGCGTCCTCGAGGACGGCCTGTCTCGACTCCGGTTCGTCGGGGCTGCCACCGGCACCGCCGTGGACGAGTACGTTCATAGAAGGGTCTCGATGTGGATCGGGGAATAGCTTCGGAAGGACGTACCGGAAGTTGCGGCTGTGACGCCGTCGAACTCAGGCGGGTGTAAAGCGCTCGAGAACTCGTTCGCTCGAGAGCGATCATCACTACCTTTACCACGGGTGCTCGAGTATCGGTGACGACGATGACGCCAGTGCTGCTCGCCGGGTTCTGTACGTCGATGGCCGCGATAGCCCTCGGGAAACTGGCACTGGCGAACGATCGGGACGGCGTCGATATCGGAACGGCCGCGGTCGTGACCGGGATCGCTGCAGTGACACTCTGCTGGGCGGTCGTCGACGCCGCCGGTTCGATCACCGCCGTGGCGGTCGCACTCGCCGTCGTGGGCCTCGGTAGTATCGCCGTGGGACTCGGATTGATCACGAGAAACTGGTAGCGGCCGATCCTTCCACGAAGTGTGATTGTGCATACCGGTACAGTCTCGAGTAACAACACAACACCCGTCCAGTGAGCGTGGCAGGGAGTACTTTCGTAGAAGCAAATGGTAGCCCTTTTACCGCCCTCTGCAAATCATCAAACGAGATGAGCTACGATTACGACAAGGTCGAGGTTCCCGCCGACGGTGAGAAGATCACCCTCGAAGACGGAACCGACGACACGCTCGAGGTCCCGGACAACCCGATTATCCCGATTATCTACGGCGACGGCATCGGTCAGGACGTCGCACCCGCCGCACAGCAGGTTCTCGAGGCCGCAGCACAGGCCACCGGACACGACATCAACTGGATGCGCCTCTACGCCGGCGAGGCCGCACGCGAGAAGTACGACGAGAACCTGCCCGACGACACCGTCGAGGCGCTCAAGGAGTTCCGCTGCTCCATCAAAGGGCCGCTGACGACGCCCGTCGGCGCCGGCTTCCGCTCGCTGAACGTCGCGCTGCGCAAGAAACTCGACCTCTACGCGAACGTCCGCCCGACCTACCACCTCGACGGCGTTCCGTCCCCCGTCTCCGAGCCCGGACAGATGGACATGGTCACCTTCCGCGAGAACACGGAAGACGTCTACGCCGGCATCGAGTGGGAGGCCGGCACCGACGAAGTCGAGCAGGTCAAGGCGTTCGTCGAGGACGAGATGGGCTACGATAACACCATCCACGACGGCCCCGTCGGCATCGGCGTCAAGCCGATCACCGAGTTCGGAACCAAGCGGCTGGTCCGCAAGGCCATCGACTACGCCCTCGAACACGACCGCGACTCCGTCACGCTGGTCCACAAGGGCAACATCATGAAGTTCACCGAGGCCGCGTTCCGCGACTGGGGCTACGAGGTCGCAGAAGAGGAGTACGGCGACGAGGTCATCACCGAGGACACCCTCTGGGAGGAACAGGACGGCGAGGCTCCCGAGGACGCGGTCGTCGTCAACGACCGCATCGCGGACAACATGCTCCAGCAACTCCTCACTCGGACCGACCAGTACGACGTCATCGCGACGATGAACCTGAACGGTGACTACCTCTCCGACGCCGCCGGCGCACAGATCGGTGGTCTCGGCATCGCGCCCGGCGCCAACTACGGCGACGGCCGCTTCCTCGCCGAGCCCGTCCACGGCTCCGCGCCCAAGTACGCCGGTCAGGACAAGGTCAACCCGACCGCGATGATCCTCTCCGGCCGCATCCTCCTCGAGCGACTCGGCTGGGAGGACGCCGCGGACCTCGTCCGCGACGCCGTCGAGCAGACGATTTCCGCCGGGACGGTCACCTACGACTTAGAGCGCCAGATCGAGGGCGGCGAGAAACTCGCCACCAGCGAGTTCGCAGACGAGATCGTCGCCAATATCGAGCAGCTGTCGTAGATCGGCCTCGAGCGGTATTCAGTTCGATAGTTCGTTTTTTATCTGCGATCCGGAGCACTGTCGAGTGGTCGCTGTCGAACCGAAGCGACGCTCGAGCGTCTCGGGAATAGAGTCACCCGAACGGTCACCACCTCGGCGGGGCGACCCCGAACGAGCGACGCGACGTCCGCCAATCGCATCCAGAAACGGTGGTGGGTTCGAACGCGAGAGTGCCTGTGGTATCGGCCGTCGACTACCGGCCGACGTCGGGAATCCGACAGCCACAGGGACCGAAGGCCCGATCGGACGGCCCTCTCACGGTCACCTGGAATACCGGGTCCCCGCAGTTCGGACACGTGTGAGTCGGAGCCTCGTCGGACGCCTCGAGATCGGGCCCGTCGTCCTCGGTCACGCGAACCACCGGATCGCCCGCGGTGACTCTCGGTGAGCGATGGTTCTCGGTTGGGAGTGATACGCCGGTCGTGCGAGACGTTTATGTCTCGGGAGAAGCAATGTAATCATGGCTTCAAACCGCTCGTTTGGAAGCCACGTCTCGGGTGTTGGCGCACCCGGGGCATTTCAGCGCATGCCCCCTGCGTCCGTTTTGGATCGGTGGCTTCCACCTAAATGTTACTCCTGTAGGGACATATACCTATTGGAACTAGTCACCATCGCCGGTGCGTCGAGAGACGCCTAGAAGTCTCGAGGCGACCGATCGAACCCCCTATCCGCAGTCGGTTCGTCGATCGTCGAGACTGGTCTCTCGTAACGAACGAAACGAGTCGAACAGGGAGCGAATCGACGACTCGAGCCCGTCTTTCTATCGTCACGGAACGTCCTCCGACGCCTCCGTACTCTCACTCCGGACTGCTTTCCGACGGGGGCGATTCCAGACTCCCGTCTCCGTCGCCGTTCCCGTTTCGCACCAGTCCACCCGCCGGAACAGCGGGCGACGCCGACCGCGGCAGATACCGGTCGACCGCAGCGACGACCGTTTCGTCGACGGCCTCACTCTGACCCTCGAACGTCAGGTCGTCGCGCCACCCCGACGATCGAAGCAGGACGAGGTCCGGATCGTCACCATCCCCGACGTAGTACCCGCCGAACGCCGACCACTCGAGCAGCTTCGCCCCGAACCGCGACTCGAACAGGAGGCCGCGGTCGGTGAGGGTGACGGACCGCCGAGGCTCGAGGGCGACCGCGAGCGGGCCCAGTGCGACGAGCAGGTAGACGTACGTCGCGTCTCGGACGACGGCCACGATTCCCAACGCGAGCAGCGAGACGCCGAACGCGGCGTTGAGAGCGCGGAGCCGACGCGACACCGTCCGGTCGGCGATCTCCGGGAGCGAGGCGAGCCGTTCACAGCCGTCCTCGAGCGCTCGCCGCGCGTGACGCGTCTCTGCGCCGTGGCGGAGCCAGGTCCAGCCGAGGAACGCGACGATCGAGAGGACGAGACCGGGTCCGAGTACGGTTCCGGACCGCTCAACCGCGACGGCGATCGTCGCGACGACACCCGCGGCCGGCAGGACGAGCAACGGGATCGCGCGTCGGCGGTGGCGGAAGCGTTCGACCTCGTGAGGGGCACCGGCGACCGCCAGCGCCGCGAGGACACCGAGCAGAAGGGCGGCCGACACGACGATCGCCGGCGACGGCCGGTCGAACGCGACGGCGCTCAGGACGAGCCCCGTCGCACCGATCCCGCCAGCGTACGCGCCAGCACCGATGGCGGCGATAGATCGACCGTACATACGCGCATAGATGTCAGGACAGAATAAAAAGATGGCGTCCGACCGACGTGACGCGACCGCTCGAGCGCTCACTCGTCTCGAGTCAACGTTTCGTCGCCGTACCGCTCTCGCAGTTCCTCGAACCCAGTTCGTTGCTCCTCGAGTCGGTCGGTCGGCTCGTCGTAGACGTACTCGAACATCGCCTCGGGGTCGCTCTCGAACGATTCCGCGGCGTCGACCGCGTCCGCCACGCGCTCCTCGACTCGCGTCTCGATGGCGTCGATTCTCTCGTCGTCGAGCCGGCCGGTCTCTCGCAGGTACCGCTCGAGGCGGTCGATCGGGTCCTTTGCGCGCCACGCCTCGACCTCGCTCTCCTCCCGATAGACCGAGGGGTCGTCAGCGGTGGTGTGGGCCCCGTAGCGGTAGGTGAGCGTCTCGATCAGCGTCGGTCGTCGCTGCTCGTCGCTTGGCGCTCGAGCCTTCCGGACCGCCTGTCGGGTCACCTCGTAGACCGCGAGGGGGTCCATCCCGTCGACCTGTACGCCCGCGAAACCGTAGGCCGCCGCCTTGCCCGCGATCGTCGGACTGGCCGTCTGGAGCTCTCTGGGAACCGAGATGGCCCACCGGTTGTTGTGACAGACGAAGACCGTCGGCGTGTCGAAGACGCCGGCGAAGTTGAGCCCCTCGTGGAAGTCGCCCTCGCTGGTTGCCCCGTCGCCGAAGTGGCAGCAGAAGACTGCGTCGTCGCCGCGGTAGCGGGCGGCCATCCCCATTCCGGTGACGTGCGGGATGTGACTCCCGATGGAGATGTTCAGCGGGAAGACGTTGATATCGGCGAGGGCGGCGTTGCCCGCCTCGTGGCCCATCCAGTAGGTGAGGTAGGATTCGATCTCGCCCCGGGAGAGGACCGCGCCGTGTTCGCGGTACTGGTAGGCGATCCAGTCGTCGGCGGCGAGGGCGTACGTCGAGCCCACCTGCGTCGCCTCCTGCCCGGCCAGCGAGGCGTAGGTCCCGATCCGTCCCTGCCGCTGCAGGCTGATCGCCCGCTCGTCGAAGCGGCGGTACAGTCGCATGTCGGCGTACATCCCGCGGAGCGTCTCGTCCGAAAGGTCCGGCTCGTAGCCGTCGATCGGTTGCCCGTCGACCGACAGTACCTGTACCGGCTCCTCCGGCACGTCGCTCGAGCGGTCCACGTTCCAACTACCCTCCATGGTGGCTCCACGCACGGCGGTCTCAAGAAGTGCGGGGTCGGTACGCCGAGACGCCGCGAGAATTCCCAGTGCTGTTCACGGTCCGCACTGCGAGGGAGACCAACATCGAGAGTCCGGTATTCCCCGGCAGTCGACGCTCGAAAGCGCACCCGGTGACGAACGCCGGTGCGTCGGGACCGACCGGCTATCCGTACGTCTCGAGCGACTCCCACTCCCGTCGAAGCAGTTCGCGACGTCCGTGCTCGAGGATCGCCTCTCCCATCGCGCTGGCTCGGTAGTACGAGTACAGCCCGCGGTTGCTCGGCGTCTTTCGGTTCCGATTCTCGACGAGACCGACGTCGATCAGCTCGTCGAGGTGGTAGCGAAGCGTATTTCCCCGAACGCCGAGTTCCTCGCGCAGTTCGGTCGCGCTCATGTCCCCCTCCTCGACGAGCGCATTCAGGATTCGAACGCGATGTTCGTTCCCGATCGCGCGTTGCATCTCGAGGTACGCCTCGAGCGGAAGGATGCTGTGCTCGGGAAGGAGTCCTCGCTCTTCATCGTCAGACGTACCAGCCATACGAGGATCCTGAACTCGGAGCACAGTAAGCACCCACCTCAGCCCTTCCTGATATCGCGTGACTTTATCTAAATTGAGGTGCCAAGACCCCTTCCTCAGCGAGTGCCGACGGCACGAGCAGGAAGGGGATACGGCACCGCTCGTCTTTCATCCACTGTTCTACAGCTGGCCCACAGGCCTACGTAATCGGTAATATTTTACGTATAGAGTGTAATGTGTGCATGCTGTGAAGCGGAAGACTATCACCATTCGGGAGGACCAAGATGAGTGGATCGAGGAACAACACCTCAACCTCTCATCGTTCGTCCGTGAGAAACTCGATGATCTCATCGAAGAACGATCTGAATGAACTACAACTACCGGTACAGACTCGAGCTGTCCGATACTCTCCGTGAGACGTTGGACCGACATCGAGATCTGTATCGACAAGTGTACAATCATTTCCTCTACCGTCTCAATCACAACGACGGAACGGCGAAGTACGACGAGATCAACCAACTCCCATCGATCAAAGAATGGTGGGACGAGCTCACCGCCCTGTATTCTCGAACGCTTCAGAATGTCGTCGAGCGATTGTACGACAACCTCTCGAGGCTAAAAGATCAGAAGGACAATGGTCGTGCGGTTGGTCTACTCAAGTGGAAAGCACTGAACGAGTACCGATCGTTCACATACCGACAGTCCAGCTTCGAGCTCAAGAGTACGAGCGGTCAGACTGTCCTGCGACTCTCGAAGATCGGAGAAATACCCGTTCATTTCCACCGAGATCTTCCCGACGGCGCTACGATCAAACAGGTAACGGTGAAAAAGGAGCCTACGGGCGAGTGGTTCGCTGTTCTTGGCATCGAAACGCCTGACGACCCACCAGAGAAGCCGGAAGTCCCTGAGAAGTGTGTCGGTATCGACGTTGGAATTCTCAAGTACGCCCACGACACTGACGGGTGCGCGATCGAATCGATTGACCTCTCGGACGAACGTGACCGCCTTGAGCGCGAGCAACGAAAACTCTCGCGCAAAGAGCATAGCTCAAACAACTGGGAGAAACACCGCCGTCGCGTGGCCGAATGCCACGCCGATCTGAAGCGAAAGCGCCGAGACTTTCTACACAAGCTCTCGAACTACTACGCTCGAGAGTACGATCTTGTCGCAGTCGAAGATCTCGACGCGAAAGGGTTGGTCGAACTTGACGGCAACTCACGGAACCGTGCCGGAGCAGCGTGGGGAACGTTCCTGCGGATGCTTGAGTACAAATGCAAACGCGAAGGAACACACTTCGTCGCTGTAGATCCAGCAGGAACGACCAAAGAGTGTGCAGCCTGTGGTATCTCGACAGACAAGCCGTTGTGGATTCGCGAGCACTCGTGTCCTTCGTGCGGTTTCACAGCGGACCGGGACTGGAACGCAGCCTGGAACATTCTTTCTCGTGG
The DNA here is from genome assembly GCF_017357405.1 of Halomontanus rarus. GTDB lineage: Archaea > Halobacteriota > Halobacteria > Halobacteriales > Natrialbaceae > Halomontanus > Halomontanus rarus. The sequence continues at coordinate 1,446,292 of NZ_CP071597.1, forward strand.
TATCAAGCAGTTAGGAGCGGGACGCTCCGAATCAACGCCTGTGGAGACTGCGCTCCCTACGGGAACCCATTCGGTTCCTGCAAAGCGCGTCGTAGAAGCAGGAAGCCCCGCCCTCAAGGAGCGAGCGTAAGCGAGCGAGTAGGGTGGGGTAGTTCACATGTCCCGTTCGACGGGGAAATCGTCGCGTCACTCCTGCCAACTCGGATTCTCTCGAGGCGGGCTGAAGATATCCACACCCCTGACGGTCTCGTCGCCACGATTTTCCGCGGCGTGGGGTTCGTCGTCAGGAATCGCGTAGGAATCGCCGGGGCCACAGACGATCTCCTCGCTCCCGGTGAGGAAAGTGAGTTCGCCCTCGTAGACGATTCCCGTTTGCTCGTTCGGGTGGCTGTGCTCTTCGACGACCGCACCGGGTTCGATTTCGAAGTGCTGGACGTTCATCGACTCCGTTCCCGCGAGCACCGCCAGGTGGACGCCGTCGACCGCTTCCGTCGAGTCGGTCTCGGATAGTGGAACGCGTTCCATACCGACGAGACACGCGCTGTGATCAAAAACCGCTGCCTTCCGCTCCCGTCTGCTCTTCTCCTCCGGACCCGCCATCGACCACTTTCGCTCCGCCCGGCAAAGGTTGAACTTCGAGGGCCACCCAATTGGGACCGAGACATGTACGCCGTCGTCGGCTGTAGCGAGTGTTCGAACCTCTGGCTCATCGAGGGCCGGGCCGAGACGTCCCAGTGCCCCCGCTGTGGCTCCCGGCGCAAGTACGAGAAACGCAAGAAGTTCGTCGAGACCGACGACCGGGATCACGCCCGCGAGGTCCGCGCCTCGATGCTCGCGAACCGGCAGGGCCACGGCGACGCCTTCGCCGAACTCGAGTCGATTTCCGACCTCGAGTCCCGGGTCGAAGACGGCGTCGTCAGCGACGACGAGTACCTCGAGGCGTCGGGCCTCGACGTCGACGATATCGAGGCCGCCGGCGACCGCGACCCGCGCCAGCCCGCCAGCAGCGGGAGTCGCAAGGAGATCGTCGAGTCGGCGCTCGAAGACCTCGATCGACCCACCGAACAAGAGGTGATCGAGTACGCCAGCGAGCGAGGCGTTCCCGCAGAGTACGTGCAGTCGGCGCTCGAGAAACTCGCCCGGCGGGGCGCGGTCAGCGAGAGTCGAGGGCGGTATCGGTTGCTCTAACATCGTGACTCCCCACGGCGACGAGCAACGGGAGTGTTTTGAACACCAGAGACGAAGAGCAGCCAATGACAGCCGACGAGACGGTCGACTTGCAGGCGGTGACGATCGGCGTCGGTACGCTGCTGGCGATCGGATTTCTCGCCTACGGAACGGTCGTGAGCGGATCGGTGTTCGGCGTGTCGACGGCGACCGCCGCGGCGTGGGCGTTCGCGGCGACGTTCGCCGTCCTCGCCGCCCTCCACGCCGCAACCGGTCGGACGGACCTGGCCCTCGCCCACGGCGGTGCGGCCGTTGGCTGGGGGCTGGTCCTCGTCGGCTCGACCGGCGTCCACGTCCTGATGGGTCTCTTCTTCCTCGCCGTCGGCGGCGGGTACATCGCCCGGACGACGATCAGGGCGCGTGCCGAACAGCAAACACGAGAGATGGAGCGAAACGGAGCGAACGAGGGAGTGAAAGACCCACCGGAGGAAACGGCCCCCTCAGAGTAGGCCCGTTCTCGCGGCGATCGTCAACGTCAGGACGACGATGGTGAGGATCACCTCGATCAGCAGCAGGTATCGGTAGGTACGGTGCAACTCGAGGACGGAGTGTGGACGATCGGTGGACATGGTGTGAACGTGGAACGTCCGCCGGTGCTCGCCGGTCGGACGCAGTACCGACTACCGTCTCGTCGGAAAAATACCATTGCCAACAGCGCAGAGTGAAAGTGAAAGTAGAACCGCGTCACCGGCCGAGATCCTGATGGGCGCTCGAGAGGTGTCTCGAGGCCAGCGCCGCCAGAAGCGACAGTTCGCCGGCGAGCGCGCCGACGGCGATCACTTCCGCCAGCGCGTCGGCGTTGCTGCCGGGTGGATCGCCGCCGCCGCGCAGGCCGACGACGTCGAGCGCCTCGGACTGGGTCGGGAGTTTCGTTCCGCCGCCGACCGTTCCGACCTCGAGGCTCGCGAGGCTCACGCTCGCGTACAGATCCGTCGTCCCGTCCTCGCGTTCTCGGGCATCCATCGTGGTGATCGTATTGGCACCCTCGACGACCTGCGCTTCGTCCTGGCCGGTCGCGAGGAACGCGGCGCCGACGACGTTGGCGGCGTGGGCGTTGAATCCCAAGCTTCCGGCCTTGGCGCTGCCGATCAGGTTCTTTCGGGTGTTGGCCTCGGCGATGGCGTCGGCGGTCGTGTGCAGGCGCTCCTCGACGAGTTCGCCGGGGACGACGACGTCCGCCGTCACCGAGCGGCCCCGACCCTCGACGGCGTTGATCGCCGCGGGTTTCTTGTCCGAACAGAGGTTCCCCGAGAGGGCGACGAGCGACGCCGGCGTCTCCCGCTCGACGATCTCGCAGGCCTCGCCGGTCGCGATCGTGGCCATGTTCATCCCCATCGCGTCCTTGGTGTCGTAGGCGAACCGAAGGTAGACGGAGTCGCCGACGACGTAGGGTTCGATCCCCAGCAACTCGCCGTGGCTCGTCGTCGATTCGGCGGCCTCGCGCAGCGTCTCGAGGTTGTCCGCGTCTTCGATCCACTCGACGGTCTCGGCGGCCTCGACGACGCCGTCGACGCGGAAGACCGGAGCTCTGGTCATCCCCGATTTCGTGACGCGTGCGTTCGACCCGCCCGCAGAACGGATCGCGGAGAGGCCGCGGTTGACGGAGGCCAGCAGTGCGCCTTCGGTGGTCGCGAGCGGAAGGTAATAATCGCCGCTAGCGGCGCCGCCATCTATCGGGACGGGACCGACGACGCCCATCGGCACCTGCGCCGCGCCGATCATGTTCTCGATGTTCGGGTCCGCCTCCTCGGCGGGAAACCCGTAGTCGCCGACCGTCTCGAGGTCGGCACCGGTTTCGGCCTCGAGCAGGTGACGGCGGGCCTCGGCGGCCGTGTCGGGATCGACGTGGTCCTCGAGTTCGTGTAAACGAAGCGTTCCCGTTCGGACCCGTTCGGCGAGCTCGGCGGGGTCGGAATCCGAGTCGAGATCGGAGTCGGTCATGCGTTTGCTGTGGCGGTCCCCCCGTGTAACAGTTGCTGATTCGGTCCAGAACCGGACTCGGACCCAACCGTTTTGGCCCTCGCCGGCGCGCTCTCGAGCATGACCGAGGCTGCAGACCGTCTCTTCGTCGGGGGAGAGGTGTACACGCTCGCCGATCCGGACGAGACTAACGACGGGCACAGTGATGACGATTCAGCGCCGGACGCCGAAGCGATCGCCGTCCGCGACGGCGAGATCGTCGGGATCGGGAAGACGAACGATATCGAGTTCCTCGCAGGCGTCGAAACCGAGGTGATCGACTGCGACGGCGAAGTCGTCCTGCCGGGATTCGTCGACGCGCACACGCACGTGGAGACCCTCGGCCGCTACGAGGTCCACGCCGACCTCGCCGACGCCGGGAGCGCCGGTGAGTGCGTCGATCGACTCGAGGCGCAGGCCGACGCCGAACCGGACCGGGAGTGGATCCTCGGCTTCGGCTACGACGAGAGCGACTGGGACGATGCCCACCACCTCACCCGCACGGACCTCGATCGGGTCAGCGACGACCGACCGGTCGTCGCCGTTCGCGTCGACATGCACACCGCCTCGCTGAACTCGGTCGCACTCGAGCGACTGCGCGAGGACCTTCCCGAGGAAGACGTCGAAACCGCAGGTGGAGAACCGACCGGCGTCGTCGTCGAACGTGCGACCGACGCGGTCTGGGACGTCGTCGAACCCGACCTCGAGGAGACGCGAGAACTGCTCGACGCCGCGATCGAGTACGCGACTGCTCGCGGCGTCACGGGCGTCCACGACATGGTCCGCGACTCGCACGCACCCCGCGTGTATCGCGACCTCGCGGCCGACGGCGACCTCCCGATCCGCGTGCGATTGAACTACTGGAGCGACCACCTCGAGAGCGTCCTCGAGACCGGACTGGTGACGAACGCTGGAAGCGAGTTCGTCCGAGTAGGTGCGATCAAGACGTTCACGGACGGGAGCATCGGTGCCCGGACCGCGAAGGTGTCCGAGCCGTACGCGGACGCTGCGGATCGAGACGGGACCGAGGACGGCGACGAATCCCGAGACGCGGACACCGAGACGGCGGCGGCGGACCGCGGCCAGTGGGTCGTCGAACCCGAGGAACTCCGCTCGCTGGTCGACCGGGTCGACGACGCCGGACTCCAGTTGTCGATCCACGCGATCGGCGACGAAGCCATCGAAGAGGCGGTGCACGCACTCGAGTCGACCGCCGACCCGGAGGGCGCTCGCCATCGAATCGAACACGCGGAACTCGCGACCGACGACCAGATAGAGCGGATGGCGGCGGCGGGACTCGTCGCCTCGATGCAACCGAACTTCCACCGCTGGGCGGACGAGGGCGGCCTCTACGACCGCCGACTCGGCGCCGAGCGTCGAACTCGATCCAATCGGCTTCGGGACGTTCTCGAGACCGGCGTCCCCCTCGCGTTCGGTTCGGACTGCATGCCCCTCGATCCGCTTTTAGGAGTCCATCACGCGGTCACCGCCCCGGTCGAGGGTCAGCGGCTCACGGTGACCGAGGCCCTGCGATCCTACACCGCTGGCGGCGCCTACGCGGGGTTCGACGAGGATCGACTCGGAACGCTCGCGGTCGGAAAGCGGGCGGATCTGGTCGTTCTCGAGGAGTCCCCCTGGGAACGATCGAACCGGATCGACGAGATCGACGTCGCGATGACCGTCGTGAACGGTGACGTCGTCTTCGACAGCTGCGACGGCTGACCGGCCACTAAGTAACGACACGTCAAGACGAACACGTTGTCAGCGCCGACGCGAACACACGAGAATAACCGCCCAGTTATTATGTTCTAGGTTATAGGAAATCGAAAATAACAAATATAATGAATACAGAAGAAGCCAATTCGGACCGCCACCATCACGAGATCCCAAACAGCATATAGGGCACATAAAGGAGGGATTAGGCGCCGTTAAGCGACATTGACAGACCATCTCCGAGAACGGAACTATTCCGTTGGAACGAGTCCGATATTCACCCGATATATCCCGATAAAGCGCCCCAGGTACACGAATAGTTCTCGAAGAGGGAGTTGATCCTTGAAAGGGGACCTAGAGCGTTTATAATAGATTAGTTATATACTACTGAATCTGGTAGCTTTGGGGGGCGACGGCGTGACGTGACCCTCCGTTCAGAGACAAGAATACGAACTCACCGCGTGGCCGCGACCGGAGTCAACCGGAACGAACCCTGGAACCCGACGACGTAATACGTCGACGACGCAGTGCCCCGACGCCGTCACTCCCCGCTCGAGGAGTTCATCGTCGACGCATCTTCGTCCTCGGTCTCGGCGGTATCGTCTGTCTCGACGAACGAGAACGTTTCGTCGGCGTTTCGATCGTCGTCCGTCGAGGGTTCCGATTCGACACTGTCCCCGGTTCCGGTCTCGCCCTCGCCCTCTCCCTCGATATCGGCATCCGTTTCGAACTGATCGAGTTCCGTCGACAGTCGCGAGGCCTGCTGTGCGAGGTCGACGACTGCCTGCGAGACTTCCGTCAGCGAACTGGTCTGTTCTTCGGCGGCGGCGGCGACGGTTTCGGCCTCGGCGGACGTCTCCTCCGAGACGGACGCGGCCTCGTCGACCATCGCGACGACCTCCTGGGTCGAGGCCGCCTGCTGTTCGGTCGCCGCGGAGATGTCCTGTACGCCGGTGTTGGTCTCCTGGGCGTACTCGGCGACCTGCTCTAGGGATTCGGCCGCGTTCTCGACGGCGTCGCGATGCCGGGCGACTTCCTCGCTGGTCTGCTGGACTTCCGCTGCCGTCCGGTGGGTCTGGGACTTGATCTCCTCGATGAGATCCTCGATATCCTCTGCGGCGTCTCTGGTCTCCGCGGCCAGATCCTTGACCTCGTTGGCGACGACGCCGAAGCCGTCGCCGCCGGTTTCCGAGGACCGAGCGGCTTCGATGTTCGCGTTCAGTGCGAGCATGTTCGTCTGCTCGGCGACCTCGGAGATGAACTCGACGAGTTCGTCGATCTGGTCGATCTCCGCCTCGAGCGCCTCGATCTCCGCGACGGCTTGCTCGGATTCGGCTTCGATCTCGTCCATCCCCTCGATCGCAGCGTTGGCGGCCTCCCGACCGCCCTCGCCCGTCTGAGCCGTCCGTTCGGCGAGATCGGCGACCTCGTTCGAGGAGGAGGCGATCTCCTCGACGGTACTCGAGAGTCCGCCCATCTCGTGTTCGACGGCCTGTAAACTGTCGTTCTGTCGCTCGGCACCGCTCGAAATCGACTGGATGGACTCGGAGACTTGCGTACTGGCCGATCTAACCTCCTCCGTGCTGGCGGTTACCTGCTCGCTGGCGACGGCTACTTCGTCGGCGAACGCTTTGAGCCGCTCCGTCGTCCCCTCGATTTCGGCGACCATCTCGTTGAACTCCGTCGCGATGTCTGCCATCGCCTCGTTCTCGCTCTCGGGGTCCATCCGCCGGGTGAAATCACCGTCGGCGCAGGCCCGCATCACCGAACTGTACTCGGTCGCTTTCGTCTCGAGGTGTCGATTCGTGCGATCGGCCTCGTTGCGGGCCGCCTCGACCTCCTCGATGCGGTTGCGCAACGAATTGCGCATACTATCGAACGCGCCGAAGAGCTGACCGATTTCGTCGGTCCGGTTCGTCTCGAGGTCGGCCTCGAGATCTCCGCCTTCCATCCGCTCGGCTTCGCGTCGGAGCCGAGCGAGCGGGAGCACGGTCTGACGGCCGAGGACGACGCCGACGAGGGAGAGTGTCAGGAGACCGGCGGCAACGATGAATATGATGTTCCACCCGATGGCATCTCGGACGGCGAACGCGTCGTCAGCTGGGACGCTCGTGACGGCGACCCACTCCGTGCCTGGAACGGGCGCGTACGCCTGTAATACACCGCCGTGGTGGACGGAATCGACCGTCCCGTTCGCGACAGCACGATCGAGGGCTGTGCGGGCATCGCCGTTGTCGAGCACGTCGGTCTCCCGCTCCTCGTCTCCGAGGACGATTTCACTGTCGGTGTTCACGATCGTCGTCGAGTGGTTCACTCCTGGCTGGTGAAGTTGTTTGACACGCAGGTCGATTCGACCCTCGGTGACGAGTACCTTGTTCGGATCGTTCGGATCCCGAACGGCGAACGCCATAACACGACTCCCGATGTCCGCCGAGTCGTACGCGATGTCCGACTTCCACACGGTTCGATCCGTGATCAGTTCCTCCCGAACGTCCGAATCGGCCCACGGTTGGTCGATCTCTTCGAGAGCCATTCCCTCCTCTCGAAAGTCACTGAGCGTGCTGGTAATCATCTCGCCCGACTCCGCGTCGAAGTAATGGATCGCCATGACTTCGGAGTGATGGCGACTCTGCCGGGTGAGGCCGGTGTATATCTGGGCTTCGTCTTCCTGCTCGAGCGCTTCCGAGCTGGCGATCGATCTCGTCTGGCCGTCGATTCCGTTCGACCACGCAGAGAGTGAGTCGGCCTGCATCGTGGCGGACGATTCCAGATTGTCCGTCGCGTCCTGTTCGATCGTCGAGTCTACCTGTCCGTATCCGTAGGCACCGACAGAACCGATGACGACGAGAACGAACAGAAACGACACCACGAACTTTGTGCTGTAGCTTCGTTTGAGGGCCGACGGGACGAGTAGTGACGAGCTGTTCGACATGATTACCACGTAAGTGACTTGTTCGACGACCGGTTGGCACGGTACATTTCAATAAACGACGTATTCAATCCGTATTAAATGTATCGAACAATGAGGAACTATTTCGATAGCAGCCGTTTACAGGTTGTCGAGGCGAATGCCACGGGGCTTGACTCCGAGGCACATCACTACAGAACCCCTCAGTCGGATTATTTATTCCCCCAGTTAGAACGGATTCGAAAGGCGTCGGAGTACACGACCGTGAGGACCGAGACGCCAACGTCAGCCGGGTGATTTTTCCTGCACCTATCGCAACTGCAACCGAAACCGTCCTCTGGAAGGAGAGCACTGCCCTTTCCGTTTCGAGTGAATCTACGGAATCTCGATGGATTTTATACGGATGCCACTCGAGAACGGCTATGAATCGAGAATCGACCGGAAATCGCCGTCGCTGTCTTCACTGCCGACGATGAATACGGGCGACCGATTCTGGAAGTTGCTGTGTGATTACCGACAATTGCTCAGGTATCTCTTCGCGTTGGCCGTCGCTCTCGCCGTTCTCACGGTCATTTCGATCGCCGTGACAGAGCGAGGGACTGCCGAATACGTCATTTCAGTGTTCAATCTGAGCGTCCTCGCTCTGGTATTCGTTCTCGTCGGCTACTGTCTCCGGCGGTGCTCCAAGCGGAAAGAACGGACCTGATACCCGTCATCTCTCGCCGATGATCTACGGAATCGGGAATTATTTAACGTTCACGTCGTAGAATAGGAGGTATGAATCGAACGAAGGAGGTCCCGCTCCACCTCGTCGATACGGCGAAATCGGATCCCGACGCCATCGATCTCGAAGAGATCGAAGCACTTCTCGACGACGACTGGGAAGAGATGCGAAATACCGGACTGAAGGTGTTAGTCGGGGTAGCCGTCGACGACCCCGATCGTGTCGTAGCGCTCGTCGACGACGTTATCGACTGTCTAGACGAATCGTACGGCATCGCACGTAGCCACGCGGCACTGGTGCTCTCACTGCTCGCCGAAGATCACGCCGATCTCGTCGAACCGGCGATACCACAGCTCGTCGAGAACCTCACCGACGAAACACCGATGTACCGATACCGTGCGGCACGAGCTGTCGCCATTCTGGCGGAGTCCACACCCGGCTCGTTCGTCGAACACACCGACGAACTGATCGAGTTGCTGGTCGACGGACCGACGGTATCGAAGCCGAACCCCCCCGACGATCCGTCGCGGCGAGCGGAGTTCCAGGAACAGATGAAGCAGTTAGAACCCGACTTCGCACGGTCGGCCGCGACGAAAGAGGTCGCCGCGAACGTTCTCGTCGAAGTAGCGCGCGAAGACCCCGCTCTCTGTACCGAACGACTCGAAGCGTTGCTCCCTGTACTCCGAAACGACGACGAAGTTCCTCACGTCCGTGGTGCCGTGATCGACGTTATTCGGTACGTTGCGACCGCCGATTCCGACGCTTCGGACGTCGCGATCGACGCGCTGCTCGAGCACCTCGAGGACGATACGACGCTCGTTCGTGCCCGGGCGATTCGAGCGCTCGGGTTCGCCGAAATCACCGATGCGATCGATCCCCTTCGAACGGTCGCCGAGTCGGATCCCGACGAGGACGTCCGCGACCTCGCGGCGGAAACGGCCGATTGGCTCGAGGCGAACGCGTGAACGACTTCCGTTTCACTCACTCGCTTGCGCTCGTCTCGTAAAGCGGATCTTCTGTTTTCAGGACGCGACCTGCAAACACGGAACCAGCGTCCGCAACGGTCGCAGTTTCCACGGGCGTCTGCTGGAGTGAACAAGTGCGGTCACAACAATTGATACCGTTCACACACCGATCAGATAGTCGTCGTGCGAAGTGTACTGCTGTTCAGTGCGACTATTGGTGGCCGGTGCCGTCACGATTCGTATCAACCCTAGGAAATTATTCTCTCCGTCGATCCACTATCCGTTATAGCCATTTCTATTGGTGAAATAAGTCGCCGCAAACGTCGATTCCAATCAAAAAGTAGTTATTAACCCAAAAGGATCCCTATTGATCAAGGAATATTTATATACCATGAGCTTGGAACAGAATACTTGTATGGTTGATAGCCAATCGCATAAGGAATACGACGACGTAGTTTCGCGACGAAAGTTCGTAGCACTCACTGGTGTAACGGGTGCTGCAGCACTCGCCGGTTGTACCGGTGGGGACGACGAGGGGAACGGGGACAACAACAGCGACGATAACGGGGACAACAACAGCGACGATAACGGTGACGGCAACCAGGATTACGACGTCTGGTTCGAGACGGGCAACTGGAACGATCCGACAAGCGTTCAGTTCAACCCCTACAATCCTGCAAGTCTTGGGGGACAGCTCGAGAACGCAGTCTGGGAAGAGTTCGCGAAGTACAACATCGAAACGGGGGAGTGGGTTTCCTGGGCTGCGGCCAACTGGGATATCGCCGAAGACAGCGTCACCCTCGAGATCCGCGACGATCTCGTCTGGAACAACGGAGAGGACGTTACGGCAGAGGACGTCGTCACCGGAATGCGACTGCAGGAGTATCAGGACGGCGAGATCTGGGACTTCGCCGAATCCGTGGAGGCCCCCGACGACACGACCGTCGAAATCTCGCTCGAGGGATCCGCGAACTCGGAGATCGTTCGGTGGGTTCTGCTCACGGGTAACATCAACGCCTCGCAAGAAGAGTACGGCGAGTACCTCGAGCGACTCGAAGACGGTGAGGACGAAGACGAGGTCATGTCCGAGTTGGCGTCGTGGAACAACCGCGAACCGATCACCTGCGGTCCGTTCGAGTTCTCGGACGAGGATTCCACGAACCAGTACATGGCCGCACCGGCTTTCGACGATCACCCGGACGCGGACAACATCAACTTCAGCGGGTACCACATGTACCAGCGCAGTAGCAACGAAGCGTATCACTCCTCGCTGATCAACGGGGAGTTCGACGGGCTGCTGAGTCTGTTCGTTCCCGCCGAACTCATCGACGCCCAGTTCCCGGATACCGTCGACGAGATCCAGATCCCCGGCACGTTCGGCGCCGGGATCCACTTCAATCACGATCACGACGTCTTCGGCCAGCGGGAGGTCCGTCAGGCCATCGCGTTCGCGACCGACTGGGAACTCGCTGCACAGAACGCCGACCCATCCTCGAAACAGGTTCCGGAAGTGCCCTGTGGGATCACCACGGCAGCCATTCAGGATTACCTCGGCGACGATATCGACGACTTCGAGTCCTACGATCAGGACCAGGAGCGCGCAGCCGAGTTACTCGAAGAAGCCGGATTCGAGCAGGACGGCGATACCTGGGTCGACGAGAACGGGGACCCGATCTCCGCGACGGTCATCTACCCGTCCGGGTGGAGTGACTTCGTCGCGGCGGCCGAGACCGTCGTGTCTCAGCTCAACGACTTCGGATTCGAACTCGAACTCGAAGGTCAAGAGCGCGGGACGCTGGAGGAGAACCTCGGGAACAGCGACTTCGAACTCGCTAACTTCGAGTGGAACGAAGGTGCCGTTCAGTTCAACCATCCGTACTACTCGCTGCGTCACAACCTGCAGAACAGGCAGCTGAACTCCGAGGAGTCGTTCTTCAAGTATCCGGAGAGCGTCGAGGTTCCGGCGCGAGACGGCGACGGAACCATGGAAGTAGACCTCGTCCAGCGCCTCAACGACCTCGCGTCGGAAGCCGACGAAGACGCTGCAAACGAGATCATCAAGGAACTGGCGTGGGTCGTCAATCAGGATCTGCCGATCATGCCGGTCCAGAGCAAGTTCGAGCAGTCGTTCCTGTCCAACGACGGGTGGGAGTACCCCGACCCCGAGTCCGAAGAGATGCAGGCCCTGTGGCCGCTCTACTGGCAGGCGAAGCAGGGTAATCTGCAGGCGACCGGAGAATAGCGCGGAGCCGTCACCACCTTATAATTTGTATGAACTGGTTCATAAAGCGAATTGGACAGGGCGTCTTCACCATCTTTACAGTAGCGTCGCTGACCTTCGTGTTGATTCGCGTGATGCCCGGAGGGCCAGCACAGCAGATGGTAGCAGACATGAGACAGCGCCAGCCGTCACTCAGCACCGAACAGCTCAACGTGATGGCAGCACAGCGGATCGGTGTCGACCTCAATCGACCGATACACGAAGCGTACATCGATTACATGCTGAACCTGGCCGGGGGGAGTCTGGGACAATCGATCCAGTACCACCCGGAGACGGTCGCGGACATCATCGCCCGGTCACTGCCGTGGACGGCGTTCGTCATGTCCATCAGCCTCCTGTTCGTGTTCATTCTCGGAATCGGGCTCGGTGCGATTATGGCGTACAAGGAAGGGTCGAAGTTCGACGTCGGGTCGAGCATCATCGCGATCTTTCTCAGTTCGGTGCCGTACTACGTTGCCGGGGTCGTACTGATCTATGTGCTGGCGCTGGAGCTTTCGTTGTTCCCGCTGAACGGACGGTATCCGAAAGGCGTCGATCCGGGGTTCACCCTCGAGTTCATCGGGGGAGCACTGTATCACGTGATACTGCCGGCTGCCTCGTTCGTCATTACGACTTGGGGCGGGTTCGCACTCGGAATGCGTGGTAACAGCGTACAGGTGCTCGGACAGGACTACATCCGGGTCGCCAAGCTCCGTGGTCTCGCCGACCGGCGGATTGCACTGCGTTACGTCGGGCGAAACGCTATCCTTCCGATGTGGACGAGTTTCCTCATCCAGGTTGGCTTCATGTTCGGCGCATCGATCATCCTCGAAGAAATCTTCTCGTATCGTGGAATCGGGTACTACATGTTCGATTCGATCGACAACCGGGACTATCCGTTGATGATGGGAACGTTCCTCGTCATCACGGTCTGTGTGGTCATCGCGGTGCTCGTCGCCGACATGACCTACGGTAAGCTCGACCCACGCGTCGAGGCAGGAGGGAAAGATGAGTCGTACTGACAGCTCAGAAAAATCGACGGACGGCGGTACTGGCGACGTCTTCAGCTTCGAGGCGTCCGAAGAAATCTCCACGTCCCAACGGTACCGGGAGTTCTTCTACGAGGCGTTCTACCTGCCCGCACGAGAAGCGTGGCGCGACTGGCGGATGAAAGTCGGCCTCATCATCATCTTCGGATACGTACTGATGGGACTGGTCGCCTGGGTATCCTCGTCGGAGTTCGGTGTCTTAGCGGACGTAACCCTCGTCGAATTCCCGACCTCTAATCAGTTCGGTGGTTTCGAATATAACAATCAGGGACCGTTCCAGAGCTGGGACTATCCGCTCGGAACCGACTCGACGGGACGGAATATCATGGCCGCGATCGTTCACGCAACGCCGGACATGTTGAAGATGACGTTCGCCGGCGGCATCTACGTCGTCGTCGTCGCCACCGTCGTCGGAACCGTCTCCGGTTACAAGGGCGGGCGGGTCGATTCCTTCCTGACGACGGTCTCAGACATCGTGATGACGATTCCCGGCCTGCCGCTGGTCATCGTCCTCGCGACGACGATCGATCCGCGAAACCCGTACCTCGTCGGTCCGCTACTCGTCATCGGCTGGTGGGCTGGTCTTTCTCGAACGATCCGCTCGCAGGTGCTATCGATCCGCGAGGAATCGTACGTCGAGGCCTCCCGGACGATGGGGATCTCGACGCCACGAATCATCCAGAAAGATATCTTGCCGAACCTGATGCCGTACATCATGGTGAACTTCGTAATGTCCGCACGACAGGTCATCTTCAACGGTGTCGGATTGTACTTCCTCGGCGTTCTGGCCCACGGGTCCTACTCCGACAACTGGGGTGTGATGATGCAGTTCGCGTACACTCACGCGAGCGCGCTCCTCATTCCAGACCGATCCTACCAGCTGCTCATGCCGATGGCGGCGATCGTCGGACTGTCGTTCGGATTGATCCTGTTCTCACAGGGGACCGATCGACTGTTCAACCCCCGCGTCAGACAGCGAGGGACGGGATCGACCAAGCAGGAAGAGGATAGCGACGACGAAGTGACAACAACGATCACATAATGAGCACACACGAAACCACCCAGACGAATAGTACGAACGTTCCCGAGGTGACGGATCCGATCCTCGAGATTCGTGACGCCGAAGTCTACTTCGAGATGGACCGAGGGGTCTCTCGAGTACTCGACAACGTCTCGGTCGACATCGAACGGGGTGAAGTACTCGGGATCGTCGGCGAGAGCGGGAGCGGCAAGTCGATGCTCGCGTCCGCACTCCTCGACGCCGTCGTCGATCCGGGCGTTCTCTCGGGACAGGTCACCTATCGTCCCGGAGACGGATCGGCCATCGACGTACTCGGGTTAGAAAAAGAGGAACTCAGGCAACTGCGCTGGGAAGACATCTCGATGGTCTTTCAGGGTGCGATGAGTTCGTTCAATCCGACGATGAAAGTCGGCGGGCACTTCGAAGAGACGTTAGAAGCCCACGACTACGACATTGACGAAGGAATGGAACGGGCTCGAGAACTCCTCGCAGACCTCTATCTCGAACCCGAGCGCGTCCTCGATTCCTTCCCGCACGAACTCAGCGGCGGGATGCAACAGCGCGCGCTGATCGCGCTCTCGGTCGTCCTCGAGCCGAACGTACTCGTGATGGACGAGCCGACGGCCGCACTCGACCTGCTGATGCAGCGGTCGATTCTCACACTGTTAGAGGATCTCAAAGAAAAGTACGATCTGACGCTCGTGTTCATCACGCACGACCTGCCGCTGATCGCCGAATTGGCGGACAGACTCGCCGTGATGTACGCGTTCGAACTCGTCGAAATCGGAACGTCCGACGAGATCCTCAACGATGCGGCCCATCCGTACACTCGATCGCTGTTGAACGCGACACCGAATCTCGACGCACCGCTATCGGAGATGCAAGCGATCGAGGGCGCGGCACCGGATCCGGTAAACGTCCCGACAGGCTGTTCGTACCATCCGCGCTGTCCGCTCTCCGACGAGGAGTGTGTCGCGGAGGACCCCGCGTTCCGACCGACGTTTACGGAAAGCCATCAGGTCGCATGCTTCCACTGGCAGGATTCGGCCGAGGTAATTCCGTTCAATATCGACCGCCCGGAAGCTCACGAGGTGGACGATGAGTAGCGACGAACCGCTGATCTCTCTGGAAAACGTGGAGGTACACTTCGAGGAACAGAAGGGGATGTTCGAGTTCTTCGGCGAACCGGATGTCGTCCGTGCCGTCGACGGCGTCTCACTGGACATCGAAGAGAACGATGTCGTCTGTCTCGTCGGGGAGTCCGGCTGTGGAAAAACGACGCTCGGAAAGACGTCGATCGGCCTCCAGCGTCCGACCGGCGGACGCGTCAAGTACAAGGGTCAGGACATCTGGGATGCGAAGGACAAGAAGGGGAACGTCGAAATTCCGTACAAAGAAATCCGCCGATCACTGCAGATCATCCATCAGGACCCGGGGAGTTCGCTCAATCCCAACCGACGAGTGATGAAGATCCTGGAAGCGCCGCTCCGGCGCTGGCACAAGCAGATGAGCGCCGGGGACCGTCGCGAGCAGGTGCTCACGATGCTCGAGCGCGTCGGGATGACCCCGCCGGACGACTACGCAGGCAGGTATCCCCACCAGCTCTCCGGCGGTGAGAAACAGCGCGTTGCACTCGTTCGAGCGCTGTTGATGGACCCGGACGTCATTCTGGCCGACGAAGCGATTTCGGCGCTCGACGTCTCGCTACGCGTCGAGATGATGGATCTCATGCTCGAACTACAGGACCAGTTCGACACTTCGTTCGTTGCGGTTTCCCACGACCTCTCGAACGCACGGTACTTCGCCGCCCACGGCGGCGGACGAATCGGCGTGATGTACCTCGGCCAGTTGGTCGAGGTCGGTCCGGCAGAAGAGATCATCAATAATCCGAAACACCCCTACACCAAGGTACTCCGGTGGGCGACTCCGAACCTCAAGGACGAAGAGGCAGGCGAACCACCGGTTCGCAAAATCGACATTCCCGATCCCAAGAATCCACCGTCGGGATGTCGTTTCCACACACGCTGTCCGGAGGCTCGTGAGGCTTGCCGACAGGAAAAGCCCGCTCAGTACGAGATCGACGACGATCACAAGGCCGCGTGTTTCCGCGAGGTTTCGGATCACGAGTACTGGGAGAGTCCAGAGATTACGGACGAAGAAGAAACGACGCCCGCCGCATCGTCTGACTGACGGGGACAGTCACCGTTCGGCCCCAGCCCCCTTCTGAGTGCATTGACAATGTCAAACGAAGAGGATGAATTCTCGGTCAAAGGTCGTTTATATTTGTTTTTATGCGCAGTATTCAATTGCCGAAGTGGAGAATGTTTCGTCTTCGGCAGTGTCGTGGCCGCACCGCGGTAAAACGATACCACCGATGCCGACGCGGGAATTGATAAAATCAAACAGATGCCGAAGATTCCAGGAACGCTGTATCAAATCGTCGGACGAAAGTCTCCAGTTTTAAGTACTATCCGACGAAGTAATAAGGGATGACTGTGCGAGAACGTTCTCCCGAAGGGGAACAGACCACTCGAGCAGCGGAACTGATCGAAGAGCTAACGCTGGCGGAGAAGGTCGGACAGCTCGTCGGAACGTACATCGGCTCGATGGACCGCGATATCAGTATCGAAGAGGCCAAAGAGCTCGTCGTCGACTCCCACGTCGGAACGGTCGCGGCGTTCGGAATCGGCGTCTCCCTCTATCACGACGCCGAGCGCGTGACCGAGCTCGCGAACGAACTGCAAGAGACTGCACTCGAGGAGACGCGCCACGGCATTCCGCTCCTGTTACCGGTCGACGCCGTTCACGGTCACGCCTACGTCAACCAGGCGACGGTGTTCCCCCACGGACTGGGGATGGCCGCGACTCGACGAGACGAGTTCGCCGAGACCGGCGGAGAGATTACGGCGGCCGAGATGCGCGCGACCGGTGCGAACCTCAACTACGGACCGACGTGTGACGTCGCGCGCGATCCCAGATGGGGTCGGACGTTCGAGACCTACGGCGAGAGTCCACTGCTCTGTGGTTCGTTCGCTTCCGCAGCGATCCGCGGGTTAGAGTCGTCGACGGACGGACCGCGGGTCGCGGCGACGGCCAAACACTTCCCGGCCTACAGCGAACCCGAGGCGGGCGAGGACGCCGCCGTCGTCGATCGCTCGACGAGTACCATCCATCAGCTGTTCGTCCCGCCGTTCGAGAAGGCCATCGACGCGGGCGCGTCGGTCGTGATGCCGTGTTACAACTCGATCGACGGGGAGCCGGCTCACGGATCGACCCGATACCTCACCGAACTCCTCCGCGAGCGTCTCGGCTTCGACGGGGCCGTGCTCTCGGATTGGGGCGGAATCGACATGCTCCACGAAGACCACCGTGTGACCGCCTCACAGCGAGACTCCGGTCGGCAGGCGATTCAGGCCGGACTCGACCAGATCTCGATCGGACGAGAGGAGTACGCCGATCACCTCGTCTCACTGGTCGAAGACGGCGAACTGTCCGAAGAGCGGATCGACGAGGCAGCGCTTCGCATTCTCGAGTTGAAAGAGAGCCTCGGACTGTTCGAGGATCCGTTCGTCGACGTCGAGACGGTGACCGAGGAGATCGGAACGCCGGAGCACCGAAACGTCGCACGGGAGGTCGCTCGGGAGTCACAAACGCTGTTGCAAAACGAGGACGACCTGTTGCCGCTCTCGCGCGATCTCGACTCGATTCTGGTGACGGGGCCGAACGCGGACTCGCTGCGCCACCAGTACGGCGGGTGGAGCGTCCAGCATCCCGAGAGGGATTCCGGCGTGACGGTCAAAGACGGGATCGAATCGGCCGTCGGCGACGAGACGACCGTCCGCTACGAGCAGGGGGCGACGATGACCGAGACGATCGATCTCGGGGCCGTCGAGGAGGCCGCAACAGAGTCGGACGTTGCCGTCGTCACCGTCGGCGAGAACTGGTACTTCCACGAGTTCGGTCCGCAAGACGTCGCCGGCGAGACGGGAACGTATCCGACGCGATCGAAACTGTCCCTCTCGGACGCCCAGCAGGAACTGCTCGAGACGGTACACGCGACCGGAACGCCGGTCGTCCTCGCGGTGATCACGGGACGGCCGTTGGCGGTCGACTGGGCCGCCGAGAACGTTCCGGCGATTCTCTACTCGTACTATCCCGGCAGCGAAGGCGGCCGTGCGATCGCGGACGTGCTGTTCGGAGATCACAACCCGTCCGGACGACTCCCGATCAGTATCCCTCGCTCCGAGGGCGATCTGCCGACGCGGTTCAATCACTACGCGCATCCGACTCCGATCGGCGACGACGAACATCCGGACACGTACGACCCGCTGTTCGCGTTCGGTGACGGCGAGAGCTACACCGAATTCGTCTGTGAGGAACTCGAGGTTTCGGCGTCGACGATCGGTCCCGCAGAGTCCGTCGAGGCGACGATCACCGTCGAAAACGTCGGCGACCGAACCGGTGCCCACGCACTCGATTTCTTCCTGACTGATCGGGTCAGTTCGCGCGTCCGTCCCGTCCGAGAACACGTCGCGTTCACGAAGGTCGAGCTCGAGCCGGGTGAGTCGACGACGGTGACGGCGACGATTCCGAACGAGGCGATGGCGGTAACGGACTCCCGTGGCCGAACGACCGTCGAATCCGGCGAGTTCGAACTCACCTGCGAGGGCGAGTCGACGACGTTCGCGGTTCGATAAGGAATCCGCTGCCGTCTCGACGGTCGATACTGTGCGGATACGAACGCGAGTATTCTGAACCGGTGAACGGGCTAGTGGATAGCTCGACGACGCAATTTCGGCAACGCGCATCGACCGTGATCAGATAGTTTATATCTACAAATATATTATGTATCTGTGAGTCTAAAACGATATTCAAAAATGAAATCGATAGCAGCAGATAGCACCTCCATAATTATAGTATAAATAAAAAGAAGTCTGTTTTTAGAGTGGTTGGTCGGAGTTGGCAGTCGCGATCACGTACGGCCCAGTCGAACGGGACAGCACCGATCGGTCCGAAGACGCACAGAGAGAGGAGAACGCCCCGTTCTCAGGGTGGTGACCGGTGTGCTTCAGTGACGCCAGTCACACGACGAGGACGGTGAATAGAGATTACAATCATACGTTTGTAATTGTGTGTGGCCCGCCGAGTCACAGGAACGGTCTGCGCCCCGATACCGGGAGTCGAAGTGACCCCGTCGATACCAATTATAGGCAGGTATAGTATATGAATGTATAAAATATGTTAACTCACCACTATTTGCGGAGGATTGGATACAGATATCTGGGATTTTTAGACGGAAAGATCCGTTAGGGGCCGATAAAAGGAATAGAACGAGTTTACGGGTGAATCGATCTGCTCTCGTCGAACGATGATCCAACGAGCGACGTTCGATCGGGCTCTTGTCCGTATTTCGGTGTAATAGACGGTTCAAATGGCGACACTACAACGAAGTAGCCATCACAAACGAGTTGTATTAGATGCCCTCTAAATACATATGTATTTTAGTAGAATCACCCATATATATTTTTTCTGTCTATAATAGTGTGAACTCGTACAGATAATAGTGTGAACTCGTACAGGAGAGCAAGGCAGATGCTAGGACAGGAGAGATCGAAACTGGAATTCGAACACGGGAGACAGTCGAGTGCAGTGACCGGACTCGAGGTCGCTGTCGAACGGTATCGCGTACTCGACGCACAACTGCCGTGCGATCGACGTGAATCGCTTCAGTCGGTACTCTCGTCGGGCGACCCCGGTGCAGTCGGGGAGAGGGCGCCGGACTCGACCATCGTCTCGAGCGGATTGTCGTCGGTCTCGAGGGGGAAGTCGACTCGTGCACGTCGACGAACCGATTCGTAGCCCCCGAAGATGATTTCGGCCGTCTTGAGGCCGTTGTGGCCGCTGAGTTGGGATTCTTCGCCGGTCCGAAGCGCATCGACGGCGTCTGCGATCGAGCGGTCCTGAAACGGTGACCCGAACCGCTCCTGGTCCGAGTCCGAGTCCGAGTCCGAGTCCGAGTCCGAGTCGGAGGGCGCCCAGTGCATGTTCTCCTCGCCGACGTCGATCGCTTCGCGCGTGCCGTCCTGGGATAGCTCGAGCATGGGTCCGTCCTCGACGTCGATACGGACCGTGCCGTCGGTGCCCCGGAGGACGAACGCGGCATCGGTCAGGGAGGCACCCTCGCCGGTCGCCATCACGCCGTGAACGCCGTTGTCGTAGCGCCACTGGGCCCACATCTGGTTCTCCTGGTGGGCACCGAAACGAAGGTCTTCCTCCCGGTAATCGAGTTGGGCGATGACCCACTCGGCGGGGTGTTCGTCGTTGAACATCCCCGCGAGGTCGACGGTGTGTGCGCCCGTATCGTAGAAGTCGCCCCAGCCGATCTCGATTCGCTCTAAGTCGCCGATCGCCCCCTCGTCGAGCAATCGGTTGGCCTCGGTGAACGGTCGGCCGAAGCGACGCTGGCGGTTGAACGTGAGCTGGACGTCCCGCCCGTCACATGCTTCGACCATTCGCGTCGCACTCGCGAACGTGTGAGCCATCGGTTTCTCGCAGTGAACGGCGTCGACGACGCCGCTTTCGGCACAGCCAACGACGATGTCCTCGTGGATCGCCGGCGGGACAGTGACGCTGACGAGATCGGGTTCGACCGCCTCGAGCATCTCGGCGTAGTCCTCGAAGACGGCGGCGTCGTCGATGTCGAACTCGTCGGCGAAGGCCTCGGCGTTCTCGCGGACGATGTCCGCACACGCGACGACGCGACAGTGATCGTTGTTCCGATACGCTTCGGCGTGGCGATACCCCATCGCGAATCCCTCGACCGTGGGATTGGCCGGATCCGGTCCCGTACCGACGATTGCAACAGTAAATTGACTCACGACGAAAGAGCAGTTGTATATCCAGTAAAATAGACGTGTCGCTCGCCGAGTTGTCCAGTGTCGCGGGATACACCGGCTTCCCGTTCAGCACAGGTCGTCCGCAGTGTCAGCGGAGCGCTGTTCGAGGTGAGCGCCACGGACCGTTACGCGTCAGTAGAATCTCACTCTTCTTCGATGACGCGGAGGTCGGTGACGCATCCGTCTTCCCAGTCACGTTCCGTAAACGCCACGAAGTAGTCCGCGAGCGCCATAGTCGGGCGTACGCTGGCCTGCAACAAATGGGTCGTACGTGGTGACGAGACAATCACGATCACGTATACGAGGGGATTATCTTCAATAGCCTGTTCGACTAACGAAGACCACTCGATAGCGGATCAACACGATTGGGTACTACCGAACGGCCAGATTGAAGGAAAAATCTTTTCAATATTGCCGTGTGACGTGGAAGTACCAACAGGTGACGTGAATGGTCAAAATGGAAACTGCGGAGATCGAGACCGATTTGAGTCTCTTCAAGTACGACAACCTCGAGCAACTCCCGCCTCGGTATCGAAACCTCGAAGAGGAGGAGCGACGGGGACGGATCGAGTCGGCACTCGAGGACCTAGGCGAGGACGTCGTCGTACTGGGGCACAACTACCAGCGGCGGGAAATCGTCGAACACGCCGATTTCATCGGCGACTCCTACCAGCTTTCGAAGCAGGCCGCGGCGGCCGACGCGAAGTACGTAATCTTCGGCGGCGTGACGTTCATGGCCGAGTCGGCGGACATCATCACGGACGACGACCAGACGGTCATCTTGCCGTCGATGGAGGCGTCGTGTCCGATGGCCGGCATGGCCGAGGCGTTGCAGGTCGACGCCGCGTGGGCAGAGATCACCGCGGCCGCCCCCGACGCGAACATCGTTCCGATCACCTACATGAACTCCTACGCCGATCTGAAGGCCTTCTGTGCGAGTCAGGGCGGACTCGTCTGTACCTCCTCGAACGCCCACCGCGCCTTCGAGTGGGCCTTCGAGCGCGGCGACAAGGTGCTGTTCCTCCCCGACAAGCACCTCGGAGAGAACACCGCCTATCGGCTGGGGATGGAAGACGCCATCGCCGAGTGGGACCCGTGGGACCCCGAGGGAAAGGACGCTGACGAAGTCGCCGACTCGGACATCATCCTCTGGGACGGCTACTGTCAGGTTCACGAACGCTTCCGCGAGGATCACATCGAGCAGGTTCGCGAGTCGAACCCCGATGCGAAGGTCATCGTCCACCCCGAGTGCCGCCGCGAGGTCGTCGAGGCCGCGGACAAAGCCGGCTCGACGGCCGAGATCTGCCGGACCGTCGAGGAGGCTGACCCCGGAGACACCTGGGCGATCGGCACGGAGATCCACTTGACGAACCACCTCCAGCGCTGGCACCCCGACGTGAACGTCCTCCCGCTCTGTGGCGACGCCTGCATGGACTGCAACGCCATGCGACAGATCGATCCCAACTACCTCACGTGGGTCTTAGAGGAACTCGTCGCGGGACGCGAACGGAACGTCATCGAGGTCGCCCCCGAGGAGAAGGAACTGGCCGGCGTAGCCTTAGAGCGGATGCTGGAGGTCTGAGATGGGGGACCACGAAACCGCACGCGAGACCGAAACCGCCGACGTCCTCGTCGTCGGCAGCGGGATCGCCGGCTGTGCCGCGGCGCTGGGGGCCGCACGGAACGGTGCCCAGGTACTCGTCATCACGAAAGCCGAACGGCCTGACGGCGCCAGTACCGACTGGGCTCAGGGCGGAATCACGACGACCCGCGGCGATCCGGAGTCGCTCGAGCGGGATATCCTCGCGGCCAGCGACGGGACCGCCGACCCCGACGCCGTCGAGGTGCTGGTCGAGGACGCCGACGAGGCGGTCGAGGACGTGCTCGTCGACACGCTCGAGGTCGGGTTCGATTCGGTCGGCGAGGGTGCGACCGATACCGATACCGATACCGATACCGGTGACGATGACGACGCAGCGACCGCGAACGCGGACTTCGACTACGCCCGCGAGGCCGCCCACTCCGAACCGAGAATCCTCCACGTCGACGCCTCGACGGGGACGCACATCTTACGGCCGTTCCTGAACTACCTCGACGCACACGACCGGGTCGAGATCAGAGAGGATACCGCCGCCCTCGAGTTGCTCACCCACGAGGGGCGAGTCCACGGCGTGCTCTCGGACGAAGCGCCGCGAGGGCACCCGATCTACGCCGGAACGACGATCCTCGCGACCGGCGGGATCGGCGCGCTGTACACGCGCTCGACGAATCCCGAGAACGCGACCGGCGACGGGATCGCGATGGCCGCCCTCGCGGGTGCGGCCGTCGACGATATGGAGTACGTGCAGTTCCACCCGACCGCGTACGCTGGCGAGGCCCGACGCCCCTCGAAGCGAAGCGGCGAAGCTACCGAGGCCGGAGAGCCGTTCTTGCTGTCGGAAGCCCTCCGCGGCGAGGGTGCGCTGTTACGGAACGCCGACGGCGAGCGCTTCATGCCCGACTACCACGAGGACGCGGAACTCGCACCGCGGGACGTCGTCGCGCGCGCGGTCGCCAGCGAGCGCGACGCGACCGGCGAGGTCGTCCTCGACGTCTCCCCCCTCGAGTTCGAGGCCGAGTTCCCGGACCTCGCGGCGACGTGTCGCGACCGGGGGATCAACGGTGAGGAGATTCCGGTCGCACCCTGCGAACACTTCCTCTGTGGCGGGGTCGACGTCGACGAGTACGGCCGGACATCGCTGGATCGGCTCTACGCCGTCGGCGAGTGCTCCCGAACCGGCGTCCACGGCGCGAACCGCCTCGCGAGCACGAGCCTCCTCGAGGGACTCGTCTGGGGGCTGCGCGCGGGCGAACACGCCGTCACGACGGGTGCGGCCCCCGAGATCGTCGAGGCCCCGGAGCTGCGCAATAGCGACCCCGAGCTGCCCGAACGGTTCGCGACCGAAAAGGCGATCCGACTGAAACGGACGATGGACGAGTGCCTCGGACTCGAGCGCGACCTCGACGAGGTCGCCCGGGCCGGCGGCGTCCTTCGCCGGCTCAAGGGCGAGGTCGACGCCTACGTTCGGACGCGGACGGCTCGAGACCTCTACGAACTCCGCAACGCCAGTGTCACCGCGTTGCTGATCGCTCGTGCGGCGAGCGAGAACCCCGAGTCGAAGGGGTGTCACTACGTGGTCGGCGGGGGATCGGGCGAAACTGAACCGCCAAAAACGGGGCCGGCGGACGACTGACCAGACACAGCAAACATCATGATCACAGACGCCGACATCGAACGCTGGCTCCGCGAGGACGTCGGCCACCACGACGTCACCAATCAGGTTCCCGGCGAGACGACCGGTCGTCTCGTCGCCAAAGAGGGCGGGACCGTGGCCGGTCTCGAGGCCGCACACGCCGTTTTCGAGTACCTCAGCTGCGACGTGACCGACTCGGTCGAGGACGGCACTCGAGTCGAGCCCGGCGACCGAGTCCTCGAAGTCGAGGGCCCCGCTCGAGCGGTTCTTCGCGGGGAGCGCGTCGCGGTCAATCTCGCGGGACACGCCTCGGGTATCGCGACGCGAACGCGACGGGTCGTCGACGTTGCGCGAACGAAATCCGACGACGTGCGAATCGCCGCCACGCGCAAGACGACGCCCGGTCTCCGCGGACTCGAGAAGCGCGCGGTCGTCGCGGGCGGCGGCGACACCCACCGCCTCGATCTCTCGCACATGGTGATGGTGAAGGACAACCACGTCGCCGAGATGGGTCTCGAGGGATCGATTTCCCACTTCCGCGAGCGGGTGTCGTTCGCGACGAAGATCGACGTCGAAGTGGAAACGGTCGCCGACGCGTCGCGAGCGGCCGAGGCGGGCGCAGATATCGTTCTGCTGGACAATATGCGCCCGGCGGCGGTGCGAGACGCCGTCGAGGCGCTCGCGGACTATCCGCGCGTCCTCGCGGAGGCGAGCGGCGGGATCACGCTCGAGAACGTGTCCGAGTACGCGTCGACGGGCGTCGACGTCGTCTCGATGGGGAGTCTGACTCACTCGGCGCCGTCGCTGGATCTCTCGTTTTACACGGGCTCGAGCGGAGACTCGAGTGCGGACGCCGGCGGCCCCGAACGCTGACGCAGGTCCAACCCAATCCAATCGCGGACGGGCGAGTTTTCCCGCTCGCAACCGAACGGGTCTACCGATGGCGACCGAGACGATCCGCACCTGCGACGAGCACGGCCCCTTCTCGGGCGACCGGTGTCCCGTCTGTGAGGAACCCGGTACGCACCTCCTGTCGGGTGAGCGACGACGCCAGCTCTCGAAATATATGAGCGGCGCGCTCAGGCACTTCCCCGAGGACGCCGGACTCGACCTCGACGAACGGGGCTGGACCGACGACGACGACCTCGTCGCGGCGGCCGACGAGAAATACGGGTGGGCGACCGAAGCTCACGTCGACGGGGTGGTCGCGACCGATCCGAAGGGTCGGTTCGAACGGACGGGAACGACCGGAGACGACACCGAGAGCGGTCGGGTCAGGGCCGCGTACGGCCACTCCGTCGACGTCACGCTCGAGCCGACCGAGTCGCCGGTTCCCGACGAACTCTTTCACGGGACCGCTCCGACGCACGTCGGCTCGATTCGGGAGGAAGGTTTGCGACCGATGTCACGCCAGCAGGTCCACCTCTCCGCGGACCGAGAGACGGCGGCGAGCGTCGGTCGTCGTCACTCGGACAACCCGGTCGTGTTCGCGGTCGACGCCGCGGCGATGCTCGCGGACGGCCACCGGATCGCGAAGCGGGGGACACAGACGTACACGACCGATCGCGTGCCATCGGAGTTCCTCGAGCGGGTCACCGACGAGTCGGAGACGTGAGACCGGGACTCGACTCGACTCGACACGACACGTGCAGCCGTTCAAAACAGCGCCGATCCGAGACGAACCGCCAGCGAGAACGCGCCCACGCCAAGACCGATTCCGACGAG
The DNA here is from genome assembly GCF_017357405.1 of Halomontanus rarus. Classification (GTDB taxonomy): domain Archaea; phylum Halobacteriota; class Halobacteria; order Halobacteriales; family Natrialbaceae; genus Halomontanus; species Halomontanus rarus. The sequence goes on from NZ_CP071597.1 coordinate 1,471,972, forward strand.
CGAGACGGCGTACCGCGTCACGGCAATCCAGCCGGTGGCGAGGAGTCCATCGGCGTCGCCGTACTCGGGAAGGACACCCCTCGAGTCGAGGGTGAAGAGTCCGAACAGGCCCGAGAAGACGAACCCGATGCCGCCGAGGAGCGTCGGGGAGACGTGACCGGCGACCACAAGGACGCCGATCGCGACCGCGGGGACGACGATCGTCAGCACTAGTCCGACGACGAGCAGCGTCCCTCGAACCCGCGTCGTCCGCGGATCCGCGAGCGCTCCCGACGCGTCCGTCGGCACGGACACGCCCGCCGCGGACAGCGCCGACCGGACGCGCGACCGATCGCCGTCGGGGACCGCTAGCCACGTCGGCGTCGTCTCGGTCCAGCCGCCGCCGGTGAGGACCACCGTGACGCCGAGTCCGGGAAGGGACACCGCACGGACGCGATCGAGCGTCGAGCAATCGATCTCGAGGGAGTCGTCTAGCGCGCGAGCGCTACCGGGAGCGTCGTCGACGGCGATCACTCGTCGGTCCGGATCGAGTTCGTACTCGATTCGGGCTCCGCCTCTCGCGGTGAGCCAGACGAAAAGCAGGGACAGCGACCAGCCGATCACCGCGAACTCGAGTGCAGTCGGACCGATCGCGACGATCCCGGCGTAGCCGGCGAGCGGGAGGACGACGAACAGAAGCGAGAACAGCGAAACCGGCATTCCAGTGAGCGTAACCGCCACGCGGGAGGGGAACCGCATGAGGCCGCGGCGGTCGAGAGACCAGGAGGTCGGGGACATACTGTCAAGTGAGGAGACAGTGTGTGAAGTACCTGTCGAGGTCGCCGTCGTCTGCCAGTCTGTGACTGACAAGGGGGCGGTCGATCGGTCGGTCCCGTCGAACGCGACCTGCCGCTGTCCCCCGAGAAGGGGCAACGCGGACCGCCAGGAAAAGGTCGAACTCCCCGCCGGTGGATATCACCCTATGGCCACCCACGATCACGAGATTCTCGTCCCCCACCCCTACTCGGCGGAGACGAGAGCGAGCCTCGAGTCCGAACTCGCGGGCCTCGAGGACGCCACCCTGACGATCGCCGAGACGCCCGACGAGACGCTAGCTGGCTTCGAGACGGCGACGGTCGCGATTACGCCCCGACTTTCCGACGAGTGGCTCGAGCGCGCGGACGCCCTCGAGTGGATGCAGGCGTCCAGCGCCGGCGTCGACCACTACGACCTCGACGCGCTCTCCGAGCGGGGGATCGTCCTGACGAACGCGACGGGCGTCCACGCCCAGCCGATCGCCGAACAGGTCCTGGGGGCGATGCTGTCGTTCGAACGTGAGTTCCTCCGGGCTCGCGACCAGCAGCGCGAGGGGGTCTGGCTCCGCACGGAGGGCGGCGAACTCGCGAGCAAGACCGTGGGCGTCGTGGGCCTGGGTGCGATCGGCGGCCGGGTCGCGGAACTCGCTTCGGCGGTCGGCTCGCGGGTGATCGGGACCAAACGCGACCCCTCGAGTGCACCCGACGCGGCCGAGACGGTCTACCCGCCGGACGAACTGGACGAGGTACTTCGCCAGTCGGACTACCTCGTGCTCGCCTGCCCGCTCACCGAGGAGACCCGCGGCCTGATCGACGGCGCGGCGCTCGAAACGATGCCCGAGGAGGCTGTCCTGGTGAACATCGCACGCGGCGAGGTCGCCGATCAGGAGGCGCTGGTAGAGGGGCTCCAGCAGGGTCGAATTTCGGGGGCGGCGCTGGACGTCTTCGAGGAAGAACCGCTCCCCAAAGCGTCGCCGCTGTGGGACCTGCCGAACGTGCTCCTCACGCCCCACATGGCCGGCTCGACGCCTCACTACTTCGAGCGCATCGGCGAAATCTTCCGGGAGAACTTCGAGTGTTTCGTCGACGGAGAGCTCGAGGAGATGCGAAATCGAATCGTATGAAATTAAGGCGGCGGCGCGACCACCCGAGCGCATGGAACGGCGTACCATCACCTCGGGAACCGAGTGGGAGTCGACCGTCGGCTACGCGCGAGCGGTCGTCGTCGACGGTCGGGTTCACGTCTCCGGGACCACCGCGACCGACGACTCGGGTGCGGTCGTCGGCGAGGGCGATCCGTACGAACAGACGCGAACGGCGCTCGAGAACGTCGCATCGGCCCTCGAGCGGGCGGGAGCGAGTCTCGAGGACGTCGTGCGGACGCGGCTGTTCGTCACCGACATCGACGACTGGGAGGCGGTCGGCCGGGCCCACGAGGAGTGCTTCGGGGAGATCCGACCGGCGACGAGTATGCTCGAGGTGCGGCGACTCGTCGATCCGGCGATGATCGTCGAAGTGGAGGCGGAGGCGGTCGTTTCTGAGGAGGGGTGAGAGCGATCATGGTGAGAAGAGAAGAGCGAGTGATCGCCTCGGAGTCTGCCGTCTTGACCGGACCGTCTCAGTCGTCGACCGAACCGTACCTCTCGATCAACGCGTTCTGTCAGTCCTCGTACCTTGACGCTCGGGAGACACGTATACTGGGATCGCAATTTTATGCGAGCGTCGTGAAATAGGCGGACATGCTTTCTTCGAACGAGACGTTACGGAAACTCGAGTCCGGCAGTGCCGTCGACGGTGCGTGGCTTCTCTCGGGAAGCGCGCGCACGGCGGAGGTGATCGCGCGAACGGGGGTCGACTGGATCGGAATCGATACCGAACATTCGCCTTACTCGCCCGAGCACGTCGAAGCGCTCGTCCGCGCGGTCGAACCCGATGCCACGCCGCTCGTGCGACTCCCGTCCGTCCAAACGGCCATCTCGGGCGGCGCGAAGCACGCGCTCGACTCTGGCGCGAGGGGCGTCATCGTCCCGAACGTCGAAACGGCCGCGGACGCGAGACGCGTCGTTCGGGCGACCTACGTGCCCCCGGATGGCGAACGCGGCATCGCCGGCACGACTCGAGCGAACGTGTACGGGGAGGCGTTCGACGAGTACGTCGCCGGAGTGAACGACGAGACGCTCGTCGCCGTCCAGATCGAGTCTCCTGCCGCGGTCGAACGGATCGAAGAGATCCTCGCGGTCGAGGGGATCGACGTGGTATTCGTGGGCGAAAACGATCTTTCGTCGGCGGTCGGACGACCGGGAGAGACGGATCACCCCGCGGTCACGACGGTTGTCGATCGGGTACTCGAGGTTGCTCGAGAAGCCGACGTATATCCGGGTATCGCCGGTCGAACGCCGGTGACTCGAGCCGAACGGGCCGAACGGGGGTTTCGATTCTTTCTCATCGGCGCCGATCTGACGTTCGTCCGCAGGGGCGTCGCCGAGTTCCTCTCCGAATAGTTCGATCGGTTCGACAGTGATCTCACCGCGTTCACGACCAGGTCTTCGACACCACCTGATGGACGATGCGGACCGTCAGGCCGCGTCGATCGCCCGCTCGAGGTCCGCGATCACGTCGTCGACGTCCTCGATGCCCACCGAAATGCGGACGAGGTCGTCGGTGACGCCGCTGGCGAGTTTCTCCTCGTCGGTCAACTGCTGGTGGGTCGTACTCGCCGGGTGGATGATCAGCGTCTTCGCGTCGCCGACGTTCGCCAGCAGGCTGGCGAGGTCGACCTCGTTGCACACCGTCTCGGCGGCCTCGTAGCCGCCATCGAGCCCGAACGTGATCATGCCGCCGAAGCCGCCCTCGAGGTACTTTTTGGCGTTTTCGTGGGTCTCGTGGCTCTCGAGGCCGGGGTAGTTGACCCACGACACCGCAGCGTGGTCCTCGAGGAACTCGGCCACCGCCATGGCGTTCTCGGCGTGTTTTTCCATCCGGAGGGGGAGCGACTCGAGTTTCTGGAGGGTGACCCAGGCGTCGAACGGCGACTGCTGGTTCCCGAGGTCGCGCAGGCCGCGGGTGCGGGCGGCGATCGAGAAGGCGATCTCGCCGAAGGTCTCGTGGAAGTTGATGCCGTGATACGCGGGGTTGGGTTCAGTGAGTTCGGGGTAGTCGCCCTCGTCCCAGGGGAAGGTGCCGCCGTCGACGAGGATGCCACCGACCGTCGACCCGGCGCCGTGGATCCACTTGGTCGTCGAGTTCCAGACGAGGTCCGCGCCGTGTTCGATCGGTCGGCAGAGGTACGGCGTCGCGAAGGTGTTGTCGACGAACAGCGGGACGTCGTTCTCGTGGGCGATGTCCGCGATCCGCTCGATGTCGGGCGTCACGAGGGCGGGGTTGCCGATCGTCTCGAGGTGGACGAAGGCGGTGTCGTCGTCGATCGCCTCCGCGTAGGCCTCGTAGTCGAGCGTGTCGACGAACTTCGTCTCGATCCCACGCTTCTCGACGGTGTGGGTGAGGTAGGTGTAGGTGCCACCGTACAGCGACGAGGCCGAGACGATGTTGTCGCCGACCTCCGCGAGGATGAACGTCGCCAGATCGAAGGCGGCCATCCCGCTGGCGGTCGCGAGCGCCCCGACACCGCCCTCGAGGTCGGCGATGCGCTCCTCGAGCATGGCGTTCGTCGGGTTCATGATCCGCGAGTAGATGTTGCCGAACTCCTCGAGACCGAACAGGTTCGCGGCGTGTTCGGTGTCCTCGAAGACGTAGGACGTGGTCTGGTAGATCGGCGGTGCCCGCGCACCCGTCGTCGGGTCGGGGTCCTGGCCGGCGTGGACGCTGCGCGTTGCGAATCGGCGGTCGGCTGAATCGTCGTCTGCCATGAGGGGTACACTGACTCGAGGGTATGTAAAACTGCAGTCGAACGGCGCGGTGATTCGGGTGACGGTTTCGGTCACTATGACTCGTCGTGACGACTCGCCGGAACGAACACCGGGAAACCTATCCCGCCGTCGATCCAGCCAGCGCACATGGAAACGACCCGCCACTTCACCGCCACCGTCTACATCGTCAACGACGGGGCCACGGCACTGCACGACCACCGGCGGCTGGGAATCACGATCCCGCCCGGCGGTCACGTCGACCGCGACGAACTTCCACACGAGACGGCGATCCGGGAGTGTCGCGAGGAGACCGGTCTCGAGGCGACGATCATCCCCGTACGGGAGTCACCCCCTTCAGAATCCGACGACGCGGGCGACCGCGACCTCGCAGTCGAGACGGACACCGGCCGTCCGCTGCCCCAACCCAGACGCCAGATGCTCTACGACATCGACGTTCACGACGGCCGCGTCGCACACCAGCACGTCGATCACATCTACTACGCGACCGTCCCGAGCCGGGCGATCGACCCGGCCGACGGCGAAGTGAGTGCCGACGGGTGGACGTGGTACGCTCCGGCGGCTCTCCGAGGGAGCGAGAACGAAACCCGAAACGAGACCGCGAACGAATCCGACCTCGAGGACGACGTCGTCGCGTTCGGACTCGAGGCGATCGAGGCGGCACGACACGTGTCCTGACGTCGGACTCGAGTGTCGTCTCCGACCCCGACGAGACGGGGAAGCCGACCGTGATCGATCAGGTCCGGCGGACGATCGCGGCGATCGCGGCGATCGCGGCGAGCGAAGCGAGTACGGCGGTGAAACCGGGGACCGAGTCCGTCCTGTCGTCCGAGTTCGACTCCGAGTCTGTGCCCGGATCCGACTCACTCTCGTCTGCACCCGCGTCGGTATCCGCGTCTGCATCCGTCTTCGAACCGTCGCCGACGGTCAGCGTCCCCGCCTCGAGACTCGGCTCGATCGGGCTACCGCCGTCGGCGTCCGCTTGGAGGTCCACGACGCGAAGGTCCGTCTCGCCGGCGTCGACGCCGGTTACGTCGATCCGCGCTAGCGTGACGTTCGACTTTCCGGCCGTGATTTCGTCGGCGAGATCGACCGCTTCGACGGCGATCGTCCGACCGTCCGAACCCACGGCCGGATCGGTCGTCATCCCGAAGTGATCCGGGTAGCTGGCACCCGTCACGGTCGCAACGTCCTCGGAGTCGAGTGCGAGCGTGATCTCGAAGCCCGCCAGGCCGTCCGGAACGTCGGTCAGAGCGACGCGGTGTGTCGCGCTGGCGTCGAGGTCGGTCGACGCGTCGGAGACGACGAGTGTACCTTCGGCCGCCGGACTCGAGTTATCGGCGACTGAAACGCCATCCGCAGTCGATCCGCCGCCGGTAACCAGCCCGATCGGGGCCGACGCGAGGACGATCCCGACGATCAGGAGCGCCGCGATCGGTTGCCAGCGTCGGCTCGATCGTGCCAATCGGCCGCCGGACGCTGACGACTCGTCGGCAGTGTGACGGTGCATCTGAGACCACCTCACACTCACAGCTCGTCGGACAGTGCGACGACGTCGTCGTAGTCGATGCGGCCGTTCTCGTTGAAGTCGAAGGCGCCGTCGTTCAACTGGACGGACTCGTCCTCGAGGTGCTCGAACAGGAGCACGACGTCGTCGTAGTCGAGTCGACCGTTGCCGTTGACGTCCTCGAACAGTCCGTCGCCGTCGACGTCGGTCGGAGCTCTGCCGGAACCGGAGCCGCCGCCGATCGACGGCGGTCCGGTGACGACGATACCCGGACGGGGCTGTGGTTCGATCGGCGTTCCTGAATCGTCGTCCATCGCGTGGACGTCGATCGTGATGTCGGTCGTCCCCGTCCCGGTTCCCTCGAGTTCGAGCGTCGCCAGCGTCCCCTCCTCGAGGCCGGCCTCGAACTCGTCGTCGAGGTCGGCGAAGCGGAACGCGACGCTCGAGCCGTCGTCGCCGACGGCCGGGTCCGCAGTGAGTTCGAGCGCGTCGTGGTAGCTGGCGTCGACGATCTCGGCGACGTCGGCGTGTTCGACCGAGACGGTGACGCGGCCGCCCGCGAGGCCGTCGGGGATCCGTGAGAGCGTCAGGTCGACCTCGCCGGTCGCGTCGTGACTGACCGCCAGCGAGTCGACGCGAAGCGTCGCCGGCGGTTCGTAGACCCACATGGCGTCGTTGGGGTACGAACGGCCGAAGCTTCCCTTGTCCTCACAGAGGAGGACGCGGCCGTCGTCCATGACCATCACGTTGTCGACGTTGATCAGCGACGCGTCCTTCAGGGACTCGGCGTCGCTCGCGTTCGGACCGACGACGACGGGCTCGAGACGGGAGACGTCGTAGTCGTCCTCGAGTTCCGCGCGGTAGACGACGCCGCTGTCGACCTCGTCGAACCGGAGGTCACCCCGGTCGTCGGTCATGTAGCCGCCGAGCGACGAGATACCGAAGTAGACGAAGTCGCCAGGTTCGGCCTCGTCGTGGGAGTCGATCCCCTCGGCTTTGTTGAACTCGACGCTGGCACCGATCTCCTTCGCCGCCGCGCGGGTCTCGAGGAAGGGAACGCGACGCAGGTCCTCGTCGACGCCGTCGGGACCGCGCTCGTCGTACTGGGCGGCCCACTCGACGATCTCCTCGTCGGTGATGTAGTCCCGGTTGCCGTCGATCGCCACCGTCTCGTCCGCTTCCATCAGGGCCCCCTCGAGGTCTTCCCGCCAGTCGGTCTCGGCGTGGGTCTCGAGGTAGTCGACCTGCGTGACGTCGTCGTAGTCGGCGATCCAGGACTCGATCTCGGCGTTACTCGCCGTTCCCAACTCGAGCCACTCGACCTCGAGGTCCGTCTCGGCGACGGGCCCCTCGCCGACCTCCGTCGCTTTCATCGCGGACAGCGTACCGCGGACGTCCGCGCGGGTCTCGTACTCGGGGATCGGCTCGTCGGCGACGAACTTGTAGATCCCCTTCGCGCCGCCGTCGGAGGCGAGGTAGACGGTCTTCTCGTCGGCGAGGACCTCGGGACACTCCCAGGCGGCCCGGCCGAAGACGTGGTGCTTGACCGGGACCGGGTCGTCGCTCGCCGGCTCGGTGATCTCGACGATGTGGCCGTAGCGATAGCGGTTGGGGAACACGTCGCCGATCGGCTCCCGCGTGTTCTCACCCTCGACCCGATCGACGGGCTCCGCACCGAGGTAGTAGGCGAGCTTCTCGGTGCCGGTGTTCGCCCAGATACCCATCGGCGTCCAGGCGTCGTCGCCGAAGATGTCCTCGAGCGCGCTCGGGAGCTCGCCCACGTTGGGGCGGTTCCAGAACTCGTTGCCGCCGCGCAGCCCGACGCCGCTTCCGGCCTCGACGATGTCGCTCACCGTCGCGAGGCCGCCTACACGCGGATGAGCGTAGTCTTCTTCGGCCGAGAGGGGCGTCTCCCACGGGCTCAGGTCCCCGTAGCAGTTGATCTTCGTCCCGCCGATCTCGCGGAACGCGTCGGTGTTCTCGAGTTCCATCGCGTTCTCGAGGTCGGCCTCCCAGCGTCCGTCCGCACGACCGATCGGCGTCCGGGTGATACAGCCGGGCGTGGTTTCGTTGTTCGTGAAGAGGTAGCCCTCGGTGCCGTCGTCGTTCGTCGAGACGAAGAAGTTCATGTCGGGGTTGTGTCCGACTCCCTCGTAGCTCTCGTCGACGACGTCGGCGACGTCCGTCCCGTCGGGGGTCTGCGGGTGGCCCCACCGCTCGGTGCCGCCGTTGATCGACTCGCCTTCCGCAGCGAGATAGCGGTACTCACCCGCCGAGGAGCGTACCCGGCCCCGTTCGCGCTCCGAACGCGGCGGTTCCAGTTCGTCGAACTCGTCGTTCGTCCCGTCGAACTCGAACTGGAATCCCTCGATGACGCCGACTCCCGCCCGGTCGAATGGCTCCGGGTTGTCCCGGCTCGGGTGTTGAACGCTGTAGAGGAGCTCACCCGTCTCGAAGACGAACGGCCCCGTGACCTCCGCACCTCGAGCCGTCGTCAGGAACCGCTTGATGCTTCCGTTGACGTACGGAGCGGTCAGCGTATCGTGTTCGTCCTCCTGGGCACTCGTCGCGCCGAGCATTCCGGTCCCGACCGCCGCCGCCGCTGACGTCGCCATCAGCTTCCGCCTGGTAAATTCGACCATGCGATCGGATCGACTGGTGATTATTTAATGAGGTTTTATAATATATGTATTTATGACTGTGTAGGAATCGAACGTCTATTTCGACTATTGGCGGACACTGATCGGTACACCGGCTATTGATCGATCCGTAGCCGTACGTACCGCTGTAACGGCACCTCGTTCGACCTGTCGCTCGCCGTTCACTGCGGACGGGTGTCACGGGATCCGGAATTCCTGTCCGACGAGGGCATCTCCACCCATCGCTCTCGAGGAATGAACGAAAGGAAGTCCGCTCGCGGGGGCGACGTTTGGCGACGCTACTCGAGTTGCTGGGCGTTCACTCTGGCCCGAATCTCCTCGGCGCGGTCGCGGACCCACGAGAGGTAGCGTTCGATCTCGGTCGGCGTCGCGCCGTAGAACGAGGCGACCCAGTTGACGTCGGCCCAGGGGAGCGTGACGAGATACGCGGCGAGGGTATCCTTGCCGGCCTGAACGACCTCCGGCGGGACGCCCCGCTCGCCGGTTCCGTCCTCGACGAAGCCGTTGACGTCGAAGTAGACGTCGGCGTACAACCGGGCGTCCGCGAGGTCGTCGAACGCGATTTCCGTGTGCTCGGGTGCTTCGAACCGGTAGCGATCGTCGACTCCGTCCTCGAGGATTCGAACGCCCAGAACGTACTCCTCGACGATCGAGTCGTCGGTTGCGGGGGTGGTATCGTGCGTGGACATATCGGTCGTTCCAAAAGGAACGGAGCGAGAACCGGTATTGAACGTTGATATGAGAGCTATAGTTCGCTCGTGAACGCACCGGAGCGCTATGGTCACCACTAAAATCACTGCACAGCCGGTCGCACGACGAGAGTGTGGTTCGAAGCGCACTGTGAGCGAGCACCGCGGACCGTACGATAGGTGTTCGGCGTACACTATGAGCGAACACTGCGTACCGTGCGATGAGTGTGTGAATCGTTTCAGTCGACACTCGATAGTCGATAGTCGCCCTTCGAACCACCCACTACCGAGGAGGAGAGAACGATCGACGAGCGATCGAGGCGCTCAGAAGATCGGCAATCCGACGAGCGCGTCTCGAAATACGACGAGCGCGATCCCCGCCGCCACGACGACGACCGTCCAGACCATCATGATGCGGATGATTTCGCGGGTGAACTCTTCGTCGTCGCTGGCCATGAGTGATTCACTGCCACTCGTATCGTGATCCATATCTCGAGGTTCCGACTCACGTATTATATACTCCTCGGTCAGTCACGTTTCCATGACTGTCATTCACACGCATTCAGAACCGTACGATCACGGCCGAACGTCGCACGAGCACAGAGCGCAGAGCGCTCGATGGAGTGGCGACACCAGCCGGTTCTACTCGAGGAGCATCTCCCCGGTCATCTCCGGGGGCTGGCGAACGCCGATCAACTCGAGCATCGTCGGCGCGATGTCCGCGAGCGTCCCGCCGTCGCGGACCGTCCTTCCGCCGCCGGTTCCGTCGGGGGCGAGATAGACGAACGGCACGTCGTTGTACGTGTGCGCCGTGTGCGGTTCCTCCTCAGTTCCCATATCGTCGGCGTTCCCGTGATCCGCGGTGACGAGGACGTGTGCGCCGGCGGCCTCGAGGGCCTCCACGAGCCGTCCGAGTTGCGTGTCGACGGCTTCCACCGCCTCGACGGCGGCCCGGTAATCGCCCGTGTGCCCGACCATATCGGGATTGGCGTAGTTGAGGACGAGCACGTCGGGATCGTCCGATTCGACGACCGAGATCGCAGTATCGGTCACCTCGGGCGCGCTCATCTCCGGTTGCAGGTCGTAGGTCGGGACGTTCGGACTCTCGACGATCTCCCGGCGCTCGCCCTCGAAGGCGACCTCGCGGCCGCCGTTCAGGAAGTAGGTGACGTGGGCGTACTTCTCGGATTCGGCGATCCGAAGCTGGGTCTTCCCCGCATCCGCGAGCACCTCGCCGAGCACCTGCGTCGGCTGATTCGGCGGGTAGGCGACCGGCAGGTCGAACGTCTTGTCGTACTGGGTCATCATCACGATCTCCGTCTCCGGCGGCTCGAGGTCGAACTCCCACTCCGGACGGATGTTCGCCAGCATTCGGGTGAGCTGGCGAGCGCGGTCGGATCGGAAGTTGAACCAGACGACCGAGTCGCCGTCCTCGAGCGCCGGTCCGTCCGTAATTAGCGTCGGCTCGACGAACTCATCGGTCCCGCCGCGGTCGTAGGAGTTCTCGACGGCCGCCACGGCGGAGTCGGCGGTCCACTCGCCCTCCCGCTCGACGATCGCGTCGTAGGCTCGCTTCGTTCGCTCCCAGTTCTGGTCGCGGTCCATCGCGTAGTATCGGCCCGTAACCGTCGCGACGTCGCCCGTTCCCGCCGTCTCGACGACGTCCTCGAGCTCCGCGAGGTACTCCCGGCCGCCGGTCGGCGAGGTGTCCCGGCCGTCGGTGATCGCGTGAGTGACCGCCTCGACGTCGCGGTCGGCGGCCATTCCGATGAGCGAGTGGAGGTGGAGGTGGTCGGAGTGAACGCCGCCGTCGCTGACGAGTCCGAGGAAGTGTACCCTCCCGCCGTTCTCCTTGGCGTGATCGAAGGCGGCGTTGATCGCGTCGTTCTCCCGGAAGCTGCCGTCGGCCACGGAGTCCGAGATGCGGGTGTACTCCTGGTGGACGACCCGGCCGGCGCCGATGTTGAGGTGGCCCACTTCGCTGTTGCCCATCTGGCCGTCCGGCAGGCCGACGCGCCGTCCCTTGACGTCGAGTCTCCCCGAGGCACCTGCGGTGGTGAGCCGGTCGAACACCGGCGTGTGGGCTGCTTCGACCGCGTTCCTCCCATCGTGCTCGCCGAGTCCCCAGCCGTCGAGGACGATCAGTGCCGCGTCCATGTGCGTGGCGTCGTCTGGGGAGCCTAATTAGCTGTCGCTCGACGGAGGACGCTCGGTCGAACGGTCGAGTGGTGTGTTCTACTCGAGGTCCGCAGTCGTGACTCGAGCCGGAAGCCACCGTCGTGAAAAACAGCCCGTCGCTCGAGCACAGAGGGGTCGACGCCGATACCAGAGCCGAAACTGACCCGCGACCGTCGCTACTCGAGACCCGCGGAGTCGTCGTGCGTTTCGGAACTCGAGCCGGTCTCGACGTCGTTCGACCCCTCCTCGTCCGAGGCCACGTCTTCTGCCTTCGATTTGACGAGCGCCTTCGCGCCTTTCTTCGCCACGACGACGCCGACGGCACCGCCGGTACCGGCGACGACCGCCCCAGGAACGCCGTATTTCTTGTACCCGTACGTGGCAGCCTTCTTGCCGGCCGAGAGTGCACCAAGCATACGCTCACGTAGCGGTCCACGAGGGGAACGCACCGACCCTCCATGTTCAAGCGACTTATGAGTGTAGCGGTGCGAGGACCACTTTATCTACCACGGTCGCGTGCATTGTTTGCACATGACGACGGAGTACGACGCGGTAGACCACCGAGTGACGGCCGACGACACGACAGTTCACAGCACCTGGAACAACGAACTCGAGCCGGTGTGTACGATCGAGCCCGGCGACGTCGTTCGGTTCGAGTGTCGAGACGCCACGAACGGGCAACTCGATCCGGATTCGGTGGCCGCGGACGTCGCCGAACTGGACATCGATCCCGTCCATCCGTTGACCGGGCCGGTCGCGATCGACGGTGCCGATCCGGGCGACGTCCTCGAGATCGAACTCCTCGAACTCGAGCACCGTGGATGGGGATACACCCTCGTTCTTCCGGGAGAGATCGGCCACGGGTTGCTCGCCGATTCGTTTCCGGAGCCGGCGGTACACGTCTGGGAGCTCGACGACGATGTCTGTCACTTCGTGAACGGAATCGAAGTCCCGCTGAACCCGTTTCCCGGCATCGTCGGCGTGGCACCCGCAGCGGCGGGTACTTACGACACGTTTCCGCCGCGGTCCGTCGGCGGGAATATAGATATCAAACACCTCACGGCGGGATCGAAGCTCTTTCTCCCCGTTGCAGTCGAGGACGCACTGTGTAGCGTCGGCGACGGTCACGCCGCCCAGGGAGACGGAGAGGTCTGTGGGACCGGGATCGAGGCCCCGATGTCGGTCACCTGCCGATTGGACGTGCGCTCGGACCGGAGAATCGAACAGCCACAGTTCGAAACGGACGGCCCGTTCACGCCGACCGGTCGCGACGAACCGACGTTCGGGACCACCGGAATCGACGAGACGCTCCGAGGCGCGACCGAGAACGCCGTTCGAGGGATGATCGATCACCTGCACGAGGAGCGCGAACTCACGCGCGAACAGGCCTACATCCTCTGTTCGGCGGCCGTCGACCTGAAGATCAACGAGGTGGTCAACGCACCGAACTGGGTCGTCTCGGCGTACCTTCCGGAAAGTATCTTCCCCGAGGAACGTCGCCGATGAGATGCCGAGCGAGAGAATATAACTCACGCTCGAGCCTCTAGTTTAAATCGGAATACGAAGCGAAAGGCGTCTATGGGACTTCACTTCAGGAAGGCGACGAGCATCTTCAGAAAAACGATACCGTTCGTTCTGCTACGGTTGGGCGTCGGTCTCCTACTCGGCGTTCTCACGGTCGTCTACTTCGGATTCATCGCCTGGCTCGGGTACACGCTCGTCGACGCAGGAACGATTTCCGGTGGAATCGCAATCGTCGGATTGCTCCTCTCGGTCGGCCTGTTCGTCTGGGGATGGCGACTGTTCAGCAAGTACGTCCTCTACCTGATCAAAGCGGGACACATCGCCGTGATCGCACACATCGTCGAGACCGGCGACGTCCCGCCGAATCAGATCCAGTACGGGAAGGATCAGGTGAAGGAACACTTCGTGGAAGCGAGTACGCTGTTCGCCGTGGATACAGTCGTCACAGCCGTCGTCAAACAGTTCAACGAAGGGGTAGTTTCGTTCTCGAAACTCTTCAGTTTCGTCCCGAGTCTGAAGAAACTCGTCCGACTGCTCGGGAAGGCCGTCGCGCTCGCAGCGTCCTACATCGACGAGGCGATCATCGCCTACATGTTCGTCGACGGCGAGCAGAACCGGTGGCAATCGGCCAGGGACGGCGTGATCCTCTACGGAAAGAACTGGAAGCCGGTCCTCGCATCGACGATGCTGATCGTGAGTGGGCTGTACGTGGCTTCCTTCCTGCTCTTTATCGCCTTCACGCCGATCGCAGGGGTTCTCGGGGATCTCTCGAGCGTGTTCGAGATCGCCGGCTGGGCAGTCGTCGGTGGGATCACGCTCACGGTGTACACCGGCTTCCTCAAACCCTGGGTGAAGACCGTCGTGATCACGACCTTCCTCGTGGAGATCGAGGGCGAGACGCCGGACAGCGAGACGGCAGACTGGATCGCGGGCAGATCGGACCGGTTCCAGGAACTCGCGAGCAAGGCCGAAACCGAAGAGTCGACGACGGGGACCGGACCGGCGGGAGAGGAGCAGGTAGCGGTCACGCCGTGAGACGGACGGTCGGACGAGAGCCGGACGACGCTCAGAGTTCCGTCCGCATCTCGACGACGTCACCCTCGACGCCGGTGGACTCGTGGCTGGAAAACTCGTGGGAGTATCGCCCGACGCGCTCGTAGCCGAGCGACTCGTAGAACGGAACGGCGTTGAGCGACGCCGAGAGTTCGAGCGTCTCTGCGCCCCAACCCCGTGCTCGCCGTTCCAACGCCGCGTAGAGTTTCGATCCGACTCCCCGTCGAGCAACTGCCGGGTGGACGTACACGCCGGTAATCTCGGCAACCGCGTCCGTCCCGTCTCCGTCGGGGGTGTCGTACTCGAGCGAGGCGAATCCGGCGACGTCACCGTCGTCCTCGGCGACGACGAAGACGCTATCGTCCGCTTCGATGCTCGCGGTGTAGTCGGCCGACCGACACCCCGCCGCCCACGCGTCGACTTGCTCCTGCGCGTACGCCTCTCGACCGAGTTCGGTAATGGACTCGACGTGGACGTGTCGGATGGCGTCCGCGTCGGCTGGCACGGCTTCGCGAACCTCCATGGAGGGTCCTTCGTCTCGAGGGCAAAAAGAGCGGCCGGTCGGGCAGACGACGGTGTCAGACCGCTTCGCACTCGCCGCGCCGACTCTCGATCACTGGTACGTCGTCGACGACGGCGGCTGGACCACCGAACACACCGTCGCCTCGACCCGAGTCACGTGCCAACTGGACTGTCGGGATCACTGGGTTTTTCTCGATGCCCTCTGTTGGGGGCGGGTATGACACTCGATCCGGTCCACTTCGACGGCATCGCGCGACTCGCGCGACGGATCGACCACGGCGCCGACGAACGCGACCACCGGGAATTCGCCGAAACCGTCTGGGAGACGTTTCTCGATCCCCTCGAGGACAGACGCGGACGCATGGTCCTCGAGCCGGTCGACGACGTCTCGCGCCACCGAGTCGATCTCGAGTCCGTCGCCCTCTGTGAGACGCCCTTCGAGAGCCAGCACGGCCTCGACTCGGGGACGATCAACCCGACCACGTTCAAGAACGGACTGGTCATCGACATCGCGCAGGCGGCGATGAGTGCGACGCCGAGCGAACTGGACCTCCACCGCTCGCGGACGGTCGTCGCGACGGTCCACTCGAGCGACGAGACGGCGACGGTCGACGACCGGTGGGACCGGTTCGACGAGGGGTACAGTCGCAGTCGGGCGGTGAAGGTCCCCCCGCTCCCGCGGTTCGCCGAGGGCGTCGTCCACGCGCTGGCGCTCTACCTCGCCGAGAGCGAACACGCGCTGGCCCACGCCGACGACGTCGCCGACCTGCTCGTCCTCGACGGCCCGCTGTATCCGCGCGGACTCTTGCGCTGGTCGGACCAGCACCCCGATCTCGCGGACTTCCTCCTCGAGGATCCGCGGCCGACGACGGTACTGGAGAACTACGTCCGCCTCGTCGAGGACTTCGTCGACCGCGAGGTGCCGCTCGTGGGGTTCGTGAAGAACCCGGCGACGCGCGTGCTCACGCGGACGCTGAAGCGAAAGGAGGAGTCGATCGACGCCCCCTGGAACGACGATTCGGCCTTCTTCACCCGGATCCTCGAGTGCGGCGAGTACGTCGACGACGTCGCCGGAGGTGGAGGTGGAGGCGGAGGCGGTGATCGCTGGGAACGGGACACGGACGCGTTGACCCACACCGGCTGGTTCCGCTCGCGCGGCGGCGTCGACCGCCCGCTCTCGCCCGAGGGCGACGCGCTGGGCGTCGACCGCGAGTTGGCTCTCGAGAACTACGAGGTGACCTTCTGCGTGGTCTACGATCCGCGGGACGACCTCTGTTACCGGGTCGAGGCGCCGTACGCGTTCACGCGCGATCCGGACGTTCGCGAGAATCTGACCCGCCAGCTGTTACAGGACATCGCGGTCGCCCACGGTCCGCCGACGATCGTCGAGAAGGCCGACGAACTCGCCCGGATCAGCAACGCCGAGAAGTCCTCGCTCCGCGAGACGCTCGAGGAGCGATTCGACACCGCGCAGGATCGAACCTACGACGATCATCGGTGGGGTGAGGAGTTCGCCTGAGATCGAGGGCGTGGTCGAGGTCGAAGTCGAGAACGAGAACGAGGGCGAGGGCGTACTCGTCACCGGCGACTCGAGTCGGCTCGAAGCGAGCGGCGACCGGGACCGGCGAAAGCGACCGCGTCGGTCTCAGGCCTCCGTCCCCGGTTCGTTCTTTTCGACCTCGAGTTCGACCCCCTCGGGATCGAGGCCGATCCGGGCGAACTGTGTCCGGACGTGATCCTTGGCGGCCTCGAGGGCCTGATCGCGCGTGTCGAAGCCGCGCGGCATCGGCGATTCGAAGGCGAGGTTGACGGTCCGGCCGTCGACGGTCTGGGTGCTCCCGCCGCTGTCGACCTCGTAGAATTCGTCGCAGACCCAGACGTACGCGGCGTCTTCGTCCGGTGCGCCGCGGAACGACGGCGACCGTTCGCCGCGCTCGTAGAGCGTCCCGGTGAGCTCGGTCCCACCTGCGCGACCGCGTACTAGGAGCATACCGATACCGTACGCGTCGCGGATCCAAAAGGCCACGGGGACGAGACGAACGTCGCCTCGGTTCGCGGGAGCGACCACTACTGGACTCTCGAGGTATGGCTGCACCCGGCACCGTCTCGCCCGACCCCGGACGGGGACGGACTCGATCGGTCCCGAATCGGACCCGTGCGTGCGTCGTCGTCGTGAGCCGACCGTCTCGAAGACGCCACCCGAAAGGGGAAACGGGTTTGTGGGTCGGGCCGGATGACGTGGGTATGGCCGAACTGGGCGACTTCGGTGAGTTCAACGCCGACGACGAGGACGAGGACGAAACCGACCTCGACGGCGGGAGTGACGCGACGACGGCGTCGGAGAGCGCCGAGACGGAGACCGACGCGCCGAGTGTGGGCTCCGAAACGGAGACGGACGACGGCTTCGAGACGACCGCGGTCGAACCGCGCGGTGAGGACTCAGGAATCGGAGCACTGTGTGTCTCACAGGGGCTGCGCGTCAGCGAAGACGAGGACGAGACGAACCTTCGCGCGTACATCACGAAGGGGAACCGGTCGTCGATCCGGATCGGGAAGTACCTTCTCGCCCCCTATCCGGACGGGGAATCGATGTTCTGTCGGATCGCCGGCCTCGAGTACGCCCAGCAGTACCACGCCGACGACGCGACCGAGATCCACGCGCGCCGGGCGATGCGACAGAACGGCGTCGACGAATCCGACTACAAGTTCATGGCGACGCTCGAGCCGGTCGCGATCCTCTACGACGACAGTGCGGAGCAACGCTCGGCGAGCGGCCGGACACAGTCCGGCGCTGACCGTGAACTCAAACGGCGGATGACCGACCGCGTTCCGAAACCGCAGACGATCGTCCGCGAGGCGACCGACACCGAGGAGATCAAGACGGGGCTGAAGATTCCCGAAGAGGGCGTCTTCCTCGGACACCTCTCGGTCGGCGGCGAGAAGGTCAGGACCGCGGCGTCGCCGCCGACGATCGACTACCGGATCAAAGACGACTACGAGGCCGGCGATCCGCTGGTCTTTCGCCACTCTCTGATCGCCGGCGGGACGGGTTCGGGGAAGACCCACGGCGCCAAGAACATTCTGCGCCAGTACCTGAGCAAGGAACGGACTTACCCGATGGAGGACGGTCGCTCGGTCCAGACCGCCGTCGTCCAGTTCGACCCCCAAGACGAGTACGCCCAGATGCACGACGACAATCCCGAGATGACCGACGACTTCGAGCGTCGTCTCGAGCGCGAGGGAATCGCTCACGGCGGCCACGACGACACGGTCGCGTTCGTCCCGAAGGTGGGAACGTCGTCCTACGCCGCGAGCCACCACCGCGCGGAGTGCGTCGAGTTCACGATCCCGTTCTCGATGGTCTACGACAACCCGTGGCTCGTGGCGGGCAGCGGGTTGAACGACAATCAGTACGGCGCGCTCGTGAGCGTTCTCCTGCCTCGTTTTCGCGACCAGTACGGACGAGGCGGCACCTACGAGGAGTTCACGACGTTCCTCGACGACCCCGCCCTGCGCGAAGAACTCGACGAGTCCGGCCGGGTCCACGAGGCGACCTTCGACGCCGTCCGCAGACGCGTGCTCGGTTTCAGCCACGTCTTCGATCAGGACGCCCGAGCGATCACGGACCTCGTCTCCGAGTTCGTTCGGCCCGGCGGGCTCACGGTGGTTCCCACCTACCACATCAACGACACGCGGGCGACCGAAGCCATCGTGCTCGCGGTCTCCTCGCTGTTGATCGACCAGAAGCTCTCGAACGATCCCGCGTACGATCGGATCAAGGAGACGCCGCTGGTCGTCGGGATGGACGAGGCCCACAACTTCCTCACCGACGCCGACAGCGTTCAGGCGGGGAAGGTGATCCGAAAGTTCACCGAAGCGGCGAAACAGGGCCGCAAGGAGCGGCTAGGACTGTTCCTGATCACGCAGGACCCACAGGACATCGCCGATCCCGTCTTCAAACAGATCAACACGACCGTCGTCCTCAACCTCGGCGACGAGGACGCCATCAAGAGCGTGAACATCCCCTCGAATCTCGAGTCCAAGGTGCCGTACATGGAGAAAGGACAGATGGTGGTCTACTCGCCGGACAACTCCGAACCCGTGGAGTTGATCGGCCTCTCGAGGTGTCTGACCAGACACGGCAGAGACTGACCGCGTGACCGACAGTCGACGAACTCGCCGTTCGACGGATCACGCAGAACAAAAACCGATTCCGAATTCCGAGTTCCGAGTCCTACTTCTCGAGGAGAGAAACCGAAATCCCGTCGTCTCGGGTGCTGGAAACGGTAACGTCGTAGCCCGCGTAAGTGAACGAGAGTTCCGTCGGCGTCCACTCGTCGTCGAAACGCAGACCGAACTCGGAACTCGCCCCCGAACCGGACGCGGCAAAGAGTTGGTCCAGCGCGTCGGGGTCGATCGCAGTATACAGCGAGGGGGACACCTCGAGCGGTGAGATCCCGTCCGCCTTCGCCACCGCTTCGACGACCGTCGTACTCACGTGGTCGTTCGCAGCGTATTCACTCGAGAGGGACGACGGCTTCGTTACGGTGGTGATCGGATCGGTCATTGTACAACGATTCGACGCCCCTGAAACGTATAAATGTTTGGTAGGCTGATTCGATATTCCACAAATATAGAACCGTATGGAGGAATATTCGAATTGTCCTCTGAACCGGACGAACAGATCTAAAGTGCGGTGAGCACCGAAAGGAGACATCGATGTCGGCTCGATCAGCATCCCCGAGAGAGTGTTGAAATAGAAATTCGAAAGTGAAGATAGTTTTTCGTGGATTTTCGAATAATAGGGGGCGGCCGGGTACAAAGAGTACGAAACAGACGGCGAAGTCGACGGGGTTAACGTCGCTCAGTCCGCCTCGCTCTGAACGACCACGGTCTAGTGACCCAAGGAACTCTCGCTGCTTCCTTTAAAAGAGCGCTCAGGACGCGACGTTATCGAGGGGTCTGGGCCGAACCCGAAACCAAATTGCGTTCGATCACGAGACGAGCACGGCCGCGAGTACGAACACAGTCACAGTCATAGGTAACCGAACAGTGTTCCGACGAGTACCAGCACCCACAACGCTACGCCGACGCCGACCATGCCGTTCAGCCGCGACTCCCGGGTCGCGCGTCTGGCTGCACCGCCCGCGATCAGGCCGAGAGCGACGACGATCAGTATTCGCTGGACGACCACGTCGATGGGCAGCGAATCCACGCCTAACAGCCCGTAATCCAGCCAGATCGCGCCCGCCAGCGAGAGCGAGGCCACGACAGCCGCGTCGAGGCGACGCTCGAGGCCGCTGGCGATGGCGTAGGTCGCGATCGGGATGCCGACCGCGATCACCGGGTACAGGATCGCCGCGATCGCGTGCATCGTGAGGGAGTCGACGGTGCGCTCGAGCGCGACGCCGGTGAGTCGGACGCCCAAAAAGAGCGCCAGAACGGTGGCGGCGAGGATCAGATGCCCGGCTTCGAGTCGGCCGACCGCGGTCTCGAGTCGACGACGATCGGCGTGGGTCAGGTGGCTCTCGATCGCACTTCGGGTGCGGTCGAGCGTCCCGCGACCGGCGGCGAGACCGACGAAAAGCGGGGTCACGATCACGGCGGTTCGCGATCCCGTCTCCGTCAGTTCGACGATCGTCGCCCAGCCGTTCGCGTCCGACGGCCCGGCGTTGTCGAGATATATTCGTCGAACGTCGTCCGTCTGGTCGACCTGCGGGTGGTTCATGAAGTCCGCTTCGGCGCGCGACTGGGCGGCCTCGACGCCGTCGACGCGGTGGCGGAGCGTGAACCAGTCGAAGTGTTCGGTGTGAGCCTGCATGGCGACCCACTCGTCCTCGGGATTGGGGCTCTCGTAGAGACGGATGTGATACCGCTGCCCGTAGTAGTCGCCGTCGTGGATCTGGAGCGTCTCGGTCGTCCAGTGGCTCTCGTTTCCGTTACCCGGATCGACGTGGGCGTACCGGGTCGCACCCGTCGTCTGCGCCCACGGAATCTCCGTCGGCAAGAACTCGATCGAGGAGTTTTCGTCCGAGGCGGCCTCGGTCTCGTTTGCGGAGTCGGTCTCGTTCTCGTTCACGCTCTCGTTGTTCGGATCCACACCCGGCTGAACCTGATTCGTGAGCGTCTCGGAATCGAAGTGGTCCTGATCGGTCTCGTTCCAGTCCGACTCCGAGGCATCCATCATCACCCGAACGATGTCCTCGGAGTTGCCGCGAACGACGAGATTGATCGGACTCCGCTCTTCGAACGACTCTCGAGCGTTCAAGTACGGCCAGAAGCCACTGTCGGAGTCTTCGAACGAGACGAACTCGGGTTCTGGCTCTTCGGACGGTGCGACGTCGCTGGTCGACGGCGAGGTGAACAGCGAGGGACCACCGACGAAGAGGAGTGCGAGTGTGAGCAAGACGGCCCCGATCACGAGAGAGCGGCGCATTCGAACGACAAAAGCGACGGATGATTCATTAAACTATGGTCAACGCGGTATCACGCGACCGTCGTCGGATGCTGCGGGCCGGGACTGTGACCGACGCGGTATCACGCGACCGTCGTCGAACGCTGCAGGCCGGGACTGTGACCGCGATCACACTCACGTCCGTGCACACGTTTCCGCCCACGCTCACGCGTCGGGACCGACGGTCAACACCGGCACCGGCGACGTTCGGACGACCTGCTGGGAGACGCTGCCGACCACGTTCCGCTCGTAGTCGTCACCGCTGGTCCCCATTACGATCAGGTCGGCGTCCGCGCCGTCGGCACACTCGAGGATGCACTCGGCCGGCCGGCCGTCGTCGACGGTCGTCTCGACCGTGACGCCGCGATCGACCGCCGCCGTCGCGGCCTCGTCGACGGCCTCGAGGGCGCGTGCACGGAAGTCCGCGCGGACGTCGTCGACGCGGTCGTCAGAGAGAATCAAGAACGCCCGATCGTCGACCACGGAGAGAACGTGTAGCGTCGCGTCTCTCGTCGCGGCGATGTCGATCGCGTGCTCGGCGACCGTGGTGGCGTGGTCGGTCCCGTCCGTCGGAAAGAGGATCGTCTCGTACATCGTCAACTACGCGTGAGACGAGACGCCCAACGGGAAAGAACGGAACAGGCGATTCCCGCGCGATGGGAACGACCGGCCAGTTCGCCGCCGAATCTGGGCCGCCGCTCACGCGCCCGGGATGCCCAGCGCCTCGGTGGCGACGATACCGAACGTGGAGAGGACGTAGACGATCGCGACGGCGACGAGCCACGCGAGGAATCCGATCGCGATCGCCGAGCCCCAGTTGCCGGGATACCGCCAGTTGATGATCCCGATCCACGCCACGAGCATCAGGGCGACTCCCAGAATGGGTGCCCAGTCGACGATCGAGAGCCAGTCGACGAGAAAACTCGTCGCGGCCCAGACGGCCGCACCGACGAGCGCGGTAAAGGCGGCGTTGGGGATCCCCGCGTCGCTATCGACGACCAATCGTGCACCCGCGAGGATGCCGACGGTCCCGACGACCAAGCTCACGACGAAGATCAGGGCGGCATCGACGGCAGCCATGTGTTAGGGTTTCCAGCGGAGTTCGATGTCGATCGATTCGCGCTGCCCCCGGAGGACCGACGACCGTTCGACGACCTCAACGTTGCAGTCGACCATCTCCGGTGGCGAGAGCGACACGGTCTTGTTGCCGACGTCGACCGCGATGTCGTCCGACTCCCGTTCGAACTCCTCGGCGAGTCCTCGGAGGTACGCCGCCAGTTCCGAACGCGTCAACTCCTGCTCGGCTGTCGTTCGATCTGCCATGTCCGATCGTACCACCGTCGAGTGGAAAAGTATGGGCGACCAACAGCAACTAAGCGACTATTACTCTCCCTCTCTTTCGCTCACCGATCCGTGGACCCCAAAACGGGCTCAAAAGAGGTTCGCCTGCTGATACACCGAAATTCCCTCGTCCGTGATCTCGTACGGTTTGGTTTCTCGAGAGTGATTGGCGTCCCGAATCTTCTGAATCTCGATCGCCAGTCGCGTCTCGCTGATAGCGTCCGACCGGACGTACTGCAGGACGAACACCGCATCGGTGAGATACTCGACGATACCGAACCGGGAGGCGTACGTCGTCCGCTCTGCGGCCTCGCTGGTCAACATCGCCGTCACGCCGGCGTCCTTGAGACTCTGCGTGAAACCGAAGATTTCGTTCCGCCGCTGGGCCCGCTCGTCGTACATCATCTCGAGTAACGAAACCGAATCGAGCACCAGCCGCGAGGCGTCAAAGTCCTCGATTAACCGCGGCAGTTCGCTCTGGATCGACGCCAGACTGTTGGCCATCTCGACGGGATCCATATCGACGACCGCCAGTTGACCCGCCTCGCAGTACTCGTCGAACGGATACCCCTTCTCGACCGCGCTGTTGATCACCCGCTCTCGAGTCTCCTCGAGCGTGATAAACACCGCGTTCTCACCGTTCTCGAGGGCGTGATTCAGGAACTGCAGGCCGAAGGTCGTCTTCCCAGTTCCCGCACTGCCGATGGTGACGAGCAACGAGCATTCGGGCACGCCGCCCTGAATCATCCGATCGAGTCCCTCGATCCCGATATCGATTCGCGGAAGCGCCGACTCGACTTCCTCGTCGAAGTTCGATTCACCGGGGTCGGTGAAACCGAACTCGAGGTCCGAAAACCCCGCCGGGTCCTCCTCGTCGTCGACCGTCGGAACCTCGACGTTCTCGAGTGCGGCACCGAAGTCCTCGTCGAACAGCGAGCTCGAGTTCGAAGTCGAGTCCGCGTTCGAATCTGAGTCTGGGTCGGAATCCGAATCCGAATCTGTGTCCAAATCGTCACTCGAGTTCGAAGTCGAGTCTGAATCCGTGTCCAAATTCGGATTCGGATTCGGGTTCGGATTCGGATTCGGATTCGGGTTCGGGTTCGAGCCCGTATCGGACCCCTTCGGCCCGGTTCCCGTATCCGGAGCGACACCGGTATCGGCGTGGAGGTCGGCTGCGGGTTCGTCGGAGACCCCGCCGTCACTGTCGTCGGACTCTCGTCCGCGACCGTCGCCGGTCCCGTCCTCTCGCAACGCCCGCTCGAACCAGTCGTCGCGTTCGTCCGCGCCGTCTTCACGCTGCCCGCCGACGTCGTCCTCGAGGCCACCGTCGCTGTCGTCGGAACGCTCGCGTTCGCGGTGGTCGTCGCACTCATCACTCACGTTTCGGCCCCCCGACCCGTCCGCGCGACCGTTCGTTCGAGACGTATACGACAATCCTCGAGCGTAGACACGAGGCCGGGAACCGATGCGAGCGTGAGTGTGAGAACGAGAACACGTACAAGGGCAAGAACGAGGACGAGAACGAGAACGAGAACAAAAACAAGCGCAACACGCGAGACCTCCTGCTCGAGGCATCGCTGACGGGGCGACTCGATCACGGTGGGCCCGGTTCGCCAGAGCCACGTCACGACACAGTTGTCCATGGACTCGCGGTTCGAGACGATGTCGTCGTGGAACCGCTCAGAACAGGGGATGTGAGCGACCCAAATGAATCTTGTTGCCGCGCGGCGACAGGGAACTTTTTGCGTACAGGGGAGCAACCGGCGAGCAATGGACGAGGACGAGGGTGCGGAGAGGGATATTCAGGATACGGAGACGCCCACGGAGACCGAGACACGAACAGACACGAACGTCACCGTCGCGGTCGGAATCGTCGCCCAACGCAACAACCAGCGAGCACAGGACCTCGCCACGACGCTCCGCGAGACGCTCGCGGCCGACGACGTCGCCGTCACCGTCGACGAGGAGACCGGCGACGCGACCGGCCACGAGAGCGTCCCAGCCAGCGCGATGGGCGACTGCGACCTCGTCGTGAGTATCGGCGGCGACGGAACCCTCCTCTTCGTCGCCCGCGAGGCGGGGAGCGCACCCATCCTCGGGGTGAATCTCGGAGAGGTCGGATTCTTGAACGCCGTCCCTCCTGCTGAGGCCGTCGAGACGGTCGTTCCGCTCGTCGAAACGCTCCGTGCGGGTGAGGCTATCCAGAGCCGGCGCGTCAATCGCCTGCAGGCGACTGGTGACGGCTGGAACCTCGCACCCGCGCTCAACGAGGTCGTCGTCCACGGGCCACAGCGAGGCCACGGCGGCGGCGCCGAGATCGAAGTTCTCGTCGACGGCGAACGCTACGCGAACAGCCACGCCGACGGCGTCCTCGTCGCGACGCCGACCGGGTCGACAGCCTACAATCTGAGCGAAGGCGGCCCGCTCGTGTGCCCGACCCTCGAGTCGCTCGTCGTCACACAGATGTGCGCGACGGAGTCGATGCCGCCGCTGGTCGTCGACGCCGACAGCGAACTCACCTTCCGCGTCTCGGGTGCCGACACCGGCTACGTGATCAGCGACGGCCGGAACAGACAGCGACTCGAGCTCCCGGCGACCGTCACAGTGTCCGTCGCCGACGATCCCGTGACGCTGGCCGGACCGCGGGTGAACTTCTTCGACGCCCTCGAAAAACTCGAGTAATCCACACTGGGAAATCGATACTCGGTACTCGAATACTCGATCACGGAACAACTGACGAGTCGTGGATCGGACTGCCAGCGTGGGTCGGGTGCACCGTCGAAGGGACGAAGGACGAAAAACGTCGTGCCCGCCTCGGACTCCGTCGATACCGTTTTGTGAAGCGGTCCGAAAGACAGTAATATGTCGTCTACTGGCGAACGATCGGGCGAACGGATCGAACGACGCGTTCGGCTCGCGTCACGGGGAACTAAGACGGACGTCTCTCGATGCCGTTTCGGCCCCGAAGCCGACTCGAGACGAGAGCGAGCAGAGACATGGTAGACGTCGTCTTCTCGCTCGGCAGACTCTTCGCGGCGCTGTTTCTGGTATTTCTGAACGGCTTCTTCGTCGCCGCGGAGTTCGCGTTCGTCCGCATCCGATCGACGCGAGTCGACGCGATGGCCGAGGAGGGGGGACGGACCGCGGGGATGGTCAAGGAGGCCATGGAGAACTTGGACGACTACCTCGCAGTGACCCAACTGGGCATCACCCTCGCCTCGCTGAGCTTAGGCTGGATCGGCGAACCCGCCGTAGCGGCGCTCATCAGCCCGATTCTCGAGGGATTCCTTCCGGAGGATGCGATCCACCTCACGGCCGTCATACTCGGGTTCTCGGTGATCACGTTCCTCCACGTCGTCTTCGGCGAACTCGCGCCGAAGACGATCGCGATTCAGGAGGCCGAACGGATCGCACTCATCGTCGCGGTCCCGATGAAGTTCTTCTACTATCTCTTCATTCCCGGAATCATCGTGTTCAACGGCACCGCGAACTTCTTTACGCGGATGATCGGAATCTCCCCGGCCTCGGAGTCGGCGGAGACGCTCAGCGAGGAGGAGATCATGCTGATCGTCGGCCGCTCCGGCGATCACGGGACGGTCGCCACGGACGAAGTGGAGATGATCGAGGCGGTCTTCGACCTGGACGACACGATCACTCGCGAGGTCATGGTTCCGCGTCCGGACGTAGTCAGTGTCCCCGCGACGCTGTCGCTCGCGGAACTTCGCACCGTCGTCGGCGACACCGGCCACACGCGGTATCCCGTCCTCGACGAGGAGAACGACGACCAGATCGTGGGCTTCGTCGACACGAAGGACATCGTTCGGGCGGGCGAACGCGGCGACGCCGATGGAACGACCGTCACCGCGGGCGACCTCGCTCGCGATCTGCTCGTCGTTCCCGAGACCCGCCCGATCAACGAACTGCTCGTCGAGTTTCAGGACCAGCAGGGCCAAATAGCCGCGGTGATCGACGAGTGGGGTGCTTTCGAAGGAATCGTGACCGTCGAGGACATCGTCGAGGTCCTCGTCGGCGACCTCAGAGACGAGTTCGATCGGGTCGACGACGAACCGTCGATCGACGAACTCGAGGGCGGCTCGTACTCGATCGACGGGGGGACGCCCATCCAGCGAGTCAACGAGACGCTCGAGACCGAGTTCGAGAGCGACGAGGTCGAGACGATCGGCGGACTCGTGTTGAGCCACCTCGGACGCGCTCCCGCCGTCGGCGACTCGGTCGAACAAGCGGACCACGTCCTGCGAGTCGACGAGGTCGACGGCGCTCGAATCTCGTCGGTCACTATCGATGTACCACACGAGACGAAACCGAAAGACGGCGGCAAAAACGTCGAGAACGTCGAGGACGGAGACGGGCGAGAGGAACACAGGGACGACGGACACTGAGCACCCTCGACCGGGAGTTCAGGCCCCCTCGACCAGCCGCTCGAGTTGCGCCGGCGGCACGGCACCGCGCGCGGCGTAGCCGCCGGAGACGAACGTCGGGACGCCGGTAATACCCTGCTGAGGGGCCTCGGCGAACAACTCCTCGAGTCGATCGCGGCGATCGTCGTCCACGAGCGCCGCTCGAACGACGTCGCTCGGGAGTCCGACGTCGGCGGCGAGTTCGGCGAGCACGTCGGCGTCGCCGATGTCGCGGCCGTCCTGCCAGAGCGCCTCGTAGATCGCGTCGTCGAAGGCTCGCCACTGATCGGGCGCTTCCTCTTTGACCGCCAGCGACGCGAGCTGGGCCGGGAGCGAGTCGACGTCGGTCGCGATCTCCTGGGCCATCTCGACGTCGTAGCGCTCCTGCAGTCGTCGAACGTTCTGTTTCGCCTGCTCGAAGTACTCGTCGTCCTTTCCGTCGTCGACCGCGTGATCGATCGACCCGTCCGGATTTCGCTTGCCTCGACGCAGATCGAACGGCTGCCAGTCGATCTCGAGGGGGGACTGACGCTCTCGGGTCTCCTCGTACCGCTCGAGTGACTTGCGGCCCAGATAACAGAACGGACAGACGTAGTCTGCGTAGACGAGCAGTCGGTCAGCTTCGGACGAGTCTGGCATACCCGTCATAGGTGACGATAACGGAAAAGTCGCAGGCTGACGGCGGTCGTCGCCGAGTCTCGTTTCGATTTCGAGTCGGTGTTCGAACTCACCTCACTCTCACTCTCACTCCTCGTTCGACGCCGACTCGTCGAACTCTCGGTCGGTGAGCGACGGCAAATTCGGATCCCGATTCGGGTTCCGACCGTACGCTGGGAGCGCGTCCTCGTCGAGCTGTGACTTCAGGACGCGTCGGAGTCGATTCAGGCTCGTCGTGTCCAGCCCGTGCTGGGCGGCGAGGTGTTTGAACGTCTCCTCGTCGGTGATATCGTGGGCCTTGTACCGACCGAACAGTTCGTCCATGCGCTCGGGCGAGAGCGCTCCCGCATCGACATCGTCCAGCCCGAAGTACGCCTGTCGGTCGACGTCGACGACGTGCCGGATGACCACCAGCGCGACCTTCGGAATGGCCCGCTGGCTGCCGAACTCCGTGAGATCGATCTCGTCCATGATCCCCAGCGCGAGGTCTCGCTGCCAGGGCGTCAACTCGAGGGCGTTACACAGCGCCTGCGTCGTCCGCAGTCGGTCTAACTGGTGGGCGCGCGCGCTGTGGCCCGCAGTCGCCGTGTGCTGTTCGTCGTGTAGCCGCCGGATGTTCTCCGAGAGATCCGATTCCGGAGACTCCGCCCGTCCGATGATCGTCGCGCTCGGAGTGACGATCCCCCAGCGGCGGACGGTTCCGTCGCGCTGGACTGCGGCCCGCGAGAGCGCACCGGCGCCGGCACGCATCTCGAGGCGTCTGATTTCGGGCGCCTCGTCGGAGTCCGGTGGAGGTTCGAGACCCGCCGTGTCGCCTCTCATACGTACGGTGGTCACACGTAGAGACGGTTAAATGCATCTCACGACGAGCAGTCGTCTGAACTGAACGTTTCGTGCTGGAACGAAGTCCGTACTGAGCGTAGTCCAGCCGAACAGCCGGCTCAGTGCAGTCGCTCGACCAGTAGCACTCGTGAAAATCCCTTCGTAGCTTTACCTTGTGACCAGAGACACTTAAAGAGAGACGGGAGGAATCTCTCGAGTCTCTCGACCGAAGCGACGCCTCGTCGACGGGAGAAGAACGGAAACAGAGAGTTCGACGCTTCGTCGTAGCTCGAGATAGCCAACCCCGAGGCTCTTCCGGAATAGTAGCCGTGAAAACCTCTTCGTAGCTCTACCTTATTACGAGAGGTACTTAAAGGAAGATCGAACGAACCGTCGCTCGAATGGCAGTCCCTCGAGTAACGGTACGTCCAACGAACCGATCGTCAGCAGCGCCGCTCGCGGACGGTGAGTGCTCGAAAATCCCTTCGTAGCTCT
The DNA here is from genome assembly GCF_017357405.1 of Halomontanus rarus. Classification (GTDB taxonomy): domain Archaea; phylum Halobacteriota; class Halobacteria; order Halobacteriales; family Natrialbaceae; genus Halomontanus; species Halomontanus rarus. The sequence continues at coordinate 1,500,970 of NZ_CP071597.1, forward strand.
ACCTTGTCACCAGAGACACTTAAACCGCCATCGGCTGAGCGGGACCCGAGAGCGACCTCGAGTACCGTCCACCGACGAGATGACCGACAGGGCCGCTCCGCTCTCCGAGAGTGGCGCACCCGAAAATCCCTTCGTAGCTTTACCTTGTCACCAGAGGCACTTAAAGGTCGGACGGCTCGCGCAATCACTTCATCGAACGGGACGACTGGACGAGAGGGCCGGAAACAGCCGACAGAACCCGTCTCGGTTCTCGAGCATCCCACGGTGACGCGGAGGCGTAGGGTCGACTCGAACGAATGCTCGGACTGTGCAGTCGCTCTCGGAGTTACTCTCGCAGGAAAATCCCTTCGTAGCTCTACCTTGTTACCAGAGGTACTTAAAGAACGCAGGCGAAGAATCGACGAACGCGGACGACAGAGACGATCGGCAGCGACCGGCGCTGATCGAACTGCTCCTTCCGAAAGGCCTAATCGCCCGCTGTCCCGAGTACCAGCCAATGAGTCAGCAACTGCCGGACGTACAGGCGACGGCCCCCGACGTCACCGTCGGCCTCAGTCGGGTCGGCGTCACCGGCGTCGAAAAACTCGTCAAGATCGCCCGCGAGGGCAAACGACCGATCGTCCTGATGGCCGAGTTCGAGGTGTTCGTCGACCTCCCCGCCTGGCGCAAGGGCGCCGATATGAGCCGCAACATGGAGGTCATCGACGAGATCCTCGAGGAGGCCACCCGCGAGGAAGCCCACCAAACCGAGGAGGTCGTTGGCGACGCCGCCGAACGACTGCTCGAGAAACACGACTACACGACCAAGGCTCAGGTCTCGATGGAAGCCGAGTTCATCCGCCGCGAGCAGACGCCGGAATCGGACCGAGAAACTCAACACAGCGTCGACATCATCGCCTCCGCGACGGCGACCGGGGAGGGGACCCGCGAGGAGATCGGCGCCCGCGTCGTCGGCATGACCGTCTGCCCCTGCTCGCAGGGAATGTCCGTCGCCCGCGCGAAGCAGAAACTCGAGGACCTCAACGTCGACGAGGGGAAGATCACGGAGTTCCTCGACGAGATTCCACAACCGGGCCACTCCCAGCGCGGCCACGCGACGCTCACCGTCGAAGCGAACGGCGACCCCGACGTGGATCTGAACGAGATCATCGACATCGCCCGCGACTCGATGAGCGCCCACATCTACAACCTCGCGAAGCGGCCGGACGAGGATCACATGACCTTCGAGTCCCACAGCAACGCCAAGTTCGTCGAGGACTGCGTTCGCTCGATGGCCGAGGGCGTCGTGGACGAGTTCGACCAGCTCGAAGACGACGCGGTGATCACGATGAAACAGTCCAACGACGAGTCGATCCATCAGCACAACGCTCACGCCGAGCGCGTCGTCGAGATGGCGACCCTGCGCGAGGAAGTCAACGGCGACCACTGACGGTCGCGAACGCCGGTTCTCGGTTCTGATTCTAATTCTGGTTCTGGCTTTCGCTCTCGAACCCGACCCCGTCAGAACTCGAGCGGCGTCGCTGCCTCCCACGTCGGGAGGAACTCCTCGTGGACGTCGGCGGCGAACTCCGGATCCTTGAGGTCGATCATCCCGAACGCCTCGCCGGAACCGAGCGGGTTCGGCACCTGTATACACACCTCGACGCCGTCGATGATGTTGAACGTCCCTGTTACGTTCACGCTCGTCCGGACCGAGAAGTCGTCCCGGGCCTGCAGCGCTTCCTGATATCGGTGGCCGACGTTCTCCGAGAGCGCGCTCACGAGATCGCGGCTCATCAGAACGTCGACGGAGACGCCCCGGTCGAGCGCGTCCTCGAGGTGAGCGAGGACGTCCTCACCGACGGTGCGAATGTCCATCTGCGGCGAGGGATCGGCGGCGACCATGACGATGTCCCGATCGGCCGCGGTCAGTCGCTCCAGAAGGAGGTCGATCGTCTCCTCGGGACCGACGGCGGCGGTCCAGAACTGCTCTTCGACCGGTTCGGCTGCGTCGAGTTCGTCCGAAAGATCGTCGACGATAGACTCGTACTGATCCGCCTTCTCCGCGAGTTCGCGTTTCTTGTCGTCTAACAGCCTGTCCAGAGCGGTCGCCGGTTCGACGGCGACGTACTTTTTCGGCCGACTGGCGGTCTGACTCCGAACGAGGTTGTACTGCTCGATGCTGTTGAGCACGTCGTAAATCCGTCCCATCGGAACGTCGCTCGCCCGCGACAACTCCTTGGCCGTCGTCGGGCCGGTGGTTAAGAGCGTTCGATAGGCCCGCGCTTCGTACTCGGAGAGCCCGAGATCTCTGAGACTGGCCATATCCTCACGAATCCGACCGACAACCATAAACGCTGCGGTAGTTTGACTTCGGGCCGTGAGAACCCCTCACTACTCGAGAATCGACCGAATACGGTCGCCCAACTCTTCGGGAGTTGTGGCCGGCTCGGAAAGACGGTCTCCGCGTTCGACTCGAGCCGTGCCCGACTCGAGTTCGTCCGTTGCTGCTGGGACGACGACCTTCTCGTGATCCGCAAATCGGAACGCGGCCCGGTGGAGATCCGAACCGGCGGCGGTCCCGACGCGAACGACGAGCGGTTCGCCGGTCAGACGGGCCGCGACCGAGGCGTACCGGGCGACCTGAACACCGAACCGGTCGCTCGCGCCCGCGAAAGCAGCGATCGTCTCGCGGGCAATCTCGCGGTACTCCTGCTCGCCGGTGAGCACCGCGAGATCGAGCAGCGCGTCCGCCAGTTCGACGTTGGCGTCCAGCGGCCGAAGCGGCCGATCGAGCAGGCCAGGCCCCGATCGCGGGCCGTCGACGAACGAATCGCCGTCCTGGAGTCGTTCGATCGTAACGTCGGCGACCGCGCGTGCATCCTCGAGGGCGTTCGCGTCCGCGCCGAGGACGCTCGCAGCGGTCGTGAGTGCGCGGAGGACGCGAGCCTGATTCGTGAGGAGGCACCGTTCGCCGTCTCGGTTTCGGTCGTCCCGCGTGTCGCGGTAGTGGACGACGACCCCGTCCTCGAGTAGCGTCTCGCGAACCGTCTCGAGCGCGCGCTCGGCGTAACGGCGGGCGCGGTCGTCGTCAGTGTAAGCCGCGTAGGTCAGCAGGGCGTCGACCGCGAGCGCGTTCGCACCCGCGAACACCGTCTCGTCGATCGGTGGCGTGGCGGCCGCCTCGCGGTCGCTGGCCTCGAGCGTGTACGCGTCGTCCTGTCCGGGGGCTTGACTGCCGGCGAAGGCCGCCTCGTCGGGAAGCCAGAGGGTGGTCGTCAGGTACTCGATCGTTCGTTCGGCGGGCTCGCGGTACTCCTCGCGGCCGGTCGAGAGGTAGGCGTTGGCGAACGCCCGGACGAGCGCCGCGTTGGAGTCGAGCAGCTTCTCGTGCTGGACGCCCGACCAGTTTGGCTCGGTCGCGAAGCGATAGAACCCGCCGTCGTGCTCGTCGTGCAGGTTGGCGTCGACCGCGTCGAACGAGCGCAGCGCCATCTGCCGGTCGCGCTTGAGCGCGAACTCGAGGGCGTCGGGGACGGGGAACTTCGGGCCGTCGCCCCAGCCGCCGGCGGTCTCGTCGTAGGTTCCCGACAGCTGGCCGAGCATCTGTGCGGGGATGTCGTCGGTGAGTTCGCCGGCCGGCGGTTCGGTTTCGTGAAGCGGTCGGGGGATGCGACCGGCCTCGGCGCCCTTGGTCGACCAGAGCTGGCGGACGCTGTCGAGAACTTGTCGCATCCCGTCGGGGCCGAGATAGCCCGCGCCGGTGAGCAACGCGCCGTCGGGTGCGAGGAACACGGTCGACGGGAACCCGCCCATGTTGTATCGGTCGCGGACGCGCGGGTGGCGATCGACGTCGACCCGGATCGGGACGAAGTCGTCGTTGATGTTCGCCGCGATCGCCGGAACGGCGTACGTTTCCTCGTCCATCTCGTGGCAGTGATCGCACCAGGTCGCGGTGAGCGAGAGCAAGATCGGCGCGTCGGCTGCCCGCGCCTCCTCGAAGGCGGCGTCGCCCCACTCGCGCCACTCGACCCGCGTGACGTCTTCCATGTCTCCGCCGAGGCGCGTGGCCGGCGTAAGGCCTTCGTTCGACCGACGCTCGAGATCACAGCACTCGACACGAGACTAAAACGTTTTCACCCCTCGGCAGCTACCTTCGGGCATGCTCCGGTGGATCCTAGCGTTGCTGTTCATCCCGTTTCTCGACGCGGTGCTCCTCGCGGTCGTCTTCAGCCGGACCGAGTTCGGCTGGGCGGCGATGGTGTTGCTGGTCGTCCTGACGGGCCTCGTCGGAATGCTGCTGGTCCGCGCCGAGGGACGACGGACGATGCGGAAGATCCAGCGGTCGCTGGCGAAGGGAACACCGCCGACCAACGAACTTCTGGACGGCGCGCTGCTGATCGCCGCTGGCGCGTTCCTGCTCACGCCGGGGCTCGTCACCGACCTGATCGGGTTCCTGCTCGTAGTCCCGCTGACGCGAATCCCGATCCGCGCCGCGATCAAACGGTTCGTCGTCGTCCCCTACGTGGACAAGAAGTCCGACGGCTTCGCGACGGGCAAAGTCTGGACGTTCGGGTTCCCCGATCAGGGATCGACGGGTCCGGGTCCGGGACAGGGCCAGAATAGCGGCCCCAGTGGCGGCTCGAGCGGCGGATCCACCGGAACGGTCGACCTCGACGAAGACGATTACACCGTCGATTCCGACCGTGACGACGACACGTACACCATCGAGTTCGGCGACGCGTCGACCGAAGACGACCGCGACGACGACGGAGAGGTCGACGCTCGGTAGCGGTTCTCACGCCCCCTACAGAAAGAAACGTTTAAACAGTACACCACGCAAGGGTGAGATGCGAAGCGGGCCAATAGCTCAATCAGGTTGAGCGCCACTCTGATAAGGTGGAGGCTCTCGGTTCAAATCCGAGTTGGCCCATCTCTCGCGGCGAACAAACTCGTGAGCCGTGGGTATAGAATCGAACCCGGATTCGAATCCGAATCGGGGACGGGACTCGCTCCGACCGCAGTTCGAATCCGGATCGGCTCGACTCGAGTTTTGAAAGCGATTCGATTCGAGTCTTGTTCTGAGCGCAGGTCGGCTCTGCCGGCACGAAGTGACCGAGAGAACGAGTCAGGACGAACGCTTTTCCACGGCATCGTGGTGATGAACCCATGCGCCTCGTAGAGATCCTGATCCCGAAACGAAAGCGCGACACCGTCGAAGGGGTGCTCGAGGACGAGGGGATCGAATACACCCTCATCGAGGAGGGGAGTCGACAGGAACCCTCGGTCGTCATCACGTTCCCGCTTCCGACGCCGGCGGTCGAGTCCGTCCTCGACAGCCTTCGGGAGACGGGGATCGACGAGGATTCGTACACCGTGATCGTCGACGCTGAGACCGTCGTCTCCGATCGGTTCGACGACCTCGAGCAGCGATACGCCCAGAACACGCCGCGTATCTCCCGCGAGGAGATGCAGGCTCGAGCGAAGGATCTCACCCCCCGGTTCAGAACCTATCTCGTCATGACGGTCATGAGCGTGGTCGTCGCCACCGCCGGGCTGTTGCTCGACTCGCCGGCGGTCGTCGTCGGTTCGATGGTGATCGCGCCGTTGATCGGACCCGCCCTCGGTGCGAGCGTCGGCACGGTCATCGACGACCGAGCGCTGTTTCGTCGGGGGATCACGCTTCAGGCGATCGGGCTCGGCATCAGCGTCGTCACCGCCGCCGTCTTCGCGTTCGTCGTCCGGACGACCGGACTCGTCTCGCCGATGATCGACCTCTTCGCGATCTCGGAGATCGAGGGTCGGTTGACTCCCGATTTGCTCTCGCTCGTCATCGCGGTCGGTGCCGGGGTGGCGGGTGCGTGGACGCTCACTGCCGGCACGTCGGCCGCCCTGGTCGGCGTCATGATCGCCGCCGCGCTCGTCCCGCCACTGGGCGTCGTCGGCATCGGTATCGCGTGGGGGTTTCCGGGAGTCGCCCTCGCCGCGAGCGTCCTCGTCCTCGTCAATGTCCTCACGATCAACATCACCAGCCTCGCCGTCCTGTGGTACAAGGGGTATCGACCGGATAGCTGGGACCAGCAGGACGACGCTCGCGTCGCCACGAAAAAACGCGCCGTCGTCCTCGCAGTCGCGATCGTCGTCCTCACAGGGTTTCTCGGCGGCGTGACCTACGACACCTATCGAACCGGTTCGTACGAGGAGGCCGTCAACGCCGACGTCACCGCCGTTCTCGAGTCCTCGGCGTACGCCGAACTCACGCTCATCGACGTCACGATCGAATACACTGATCCGGTCCCGCTTCGCCAGCCCGAACGCATCGTCGTTACGGTCGGCTACCCGCTCGGCACCGACCCGCCGCCGGTCGCCGAGGAGCTCCAGCCCAGAGAGAGCGTCCGCACCGAGTCGGCGATTCACCTGCCGACCGGACCGCTCCTCGAATCCCACCGTCCCGAGGTGGTGGTTCGTTACACCGAACAGGAGCGCTAGCGCGTCCTCTCGAAAGACCGTGTTAGCGGTCGAGAGACCACAATGGGACGGTTCGAGAGGATACACTGGATGGACCTCGAGATCGTCGTCGATCGTAGCCACCCGACCGGGTGTCGCGTTGGTCGGGAGTACCGAGCTCCCCGTGATTCAACAACAATCCTCGGCGAGCGAGTCGAACCGTTCCCGATTCGCTCGTCGGCGTCGCTCGGTTTCACCGTCCAGTCGCCGAACCGACTCGAGTTCCTCGCCGTCGTCGGTCAGCGTGACGAGCAGGACGTCGCCACCCTCGACGGCCGGCAACTCGTCGGGCGAGACGACCAGTTGATCGACGACGTCGTCGCCGTCCTCGAGCAGGAGGACGGCGTGTCGGCCGTCGACGATTCGGTCGACGACGGTCACGTACCGACCGGGACGGTTCGCGAGGGCCCGAGCTCTGGCTTTGGGGAACTGCCGTGGCGATCGCTCCGGGCGATCCTCGGCTGCGGCTCGGTCGGGACGCTCGGGTCTGTCCGCACCGTCGGATCGGTCGGGACGGCCGACGCGGCCAGACCCGTCCGGACAGTCGGAGTCCGCTCCCTCCCGTGCGCCGGCGCTCGAGACGAACGGGCTAGCGAGGCCGAGTGAGCCGAGCGTTCGAAGTACCGTTCGACGATTCGTTCCGGTGGAATCTCCCATACGCGGGATCGGTTCGCTTTCCGTTATAAACTCCAGTACTGAATTTTATAGAGGGGCACGGGAGAAGGGTGTCCGTCGGCGAACGGATCGAAGTCACGGAACCAGCACGGCGTGTACCGACTGCGGGAGCGATAGTAGTCGCTGACTGTCACTTCGCACCTGATCGCACGACGAGGGCGGGTCGGAGCGCACTATGATCGGGCCCGCGACCGTGCGATGGGTATATCACTCGTTTCAGTCGGTACTGTACTCGTCCGCGGACTCACTCGACCCCGATCCCGACCCCGACCCGGTCGCGGCCTCGAGCACCGTCTGCCGGTCCCCGAAGTACGCCGGCGCGTCGCGGTCGGCCTCGAAATGGACGAGCCGTTCCAGCGCCTCTCGCCCGTCGTCTACCGATTGGAACTCCTCGAGGAGATCGGTGTATCCGGCGATGAGGTCCTGAAACGCTCGTATCCGCGCCTGTTTGACCTCGACGAGCGTCTGCTTTCGTTCGATCTCGGCTTCCAGGTCCTCGAGCGTGTCGACGTCGATCTCGGAGCCGACCTCGGTCGGACGGTCCGTCGACGGCGGCGTGGCGGTCCCCTCGAGGTCGTCGGACTGGGTCTCGAGGTGCGAGCGCAGCGTCGCTAGTTCCTCGTCGATGTCGTCCATGAGGTCGTCCGCTTCCGTCCGCATCGTTTCGACGCTCCCCGAGAGGAGTCCGATCTGCGTCCGGCAGTAGTCGATGAATTCGTCGACGGACAGGTCGGCGTCAGGGTCGGGGTCGGCGTCGTCGCTCATGGCCGAGCGTTGGCGGCCGATACCGAAGTCGTTTGGGACGTCCCGGGCGGTCCGCGTTGGGCGAGGTGAACGGGGCCAAGAACGGGTACGAAAACGAGAACGAAAACGAAAACGGACGCTCCTCGAAGCGCTCAGTTCTCCTCGTCGTAATCGTACTCCTCGGGGTCACTGACGCCCTCGGTTCGGGAGCCGACCCACGCGCCGAGTGCGAGCCCGTAGACGAGGTGGCCGGCGTGAAAGAGCGCGAGTTCGTCGGCCTCGAGTTCGATCTCGAGGAGTTCCTTGAGCATGAACTGCGAACCGAACGCGGAGAGAGCCATCCCGTAGACCGACCCCCAGACGAGACCGCGCTGTTCGGCCTCGATCGATCGTTCGGCGTCCCAGAAGGCGAACAGCCCGCCGAAGACCGCGCCGGCACTGATCCCGTAGATCAGGTGCAAGAGTAACCCGATGCCCGGGTACTCGTCGGCGTCGCCGTCGCCGACATAGCGGGCCCAGAAGTTCGCCGACGGCGGGAGCGAACGCATGATCGGAAGCCGGAACGCGGTCATGATGAGCGTGGCGACGAATCCCGCCTGGAGGCCGCGGATGGACGAGTACACGACATGTTCTCTGCGAGATCGATCGATCGCCTCTCCCTCGTCGGTCGACGGCAGCAGTCGCGATTGTATCGATCGGTCAGACATACTCTCGATCGAGTTCGAGTACCACGGATCGCGACTTAACTCTCGACGCTGCAAGACGCCGTCTTCACCACCGACCGTCGGTGCTCAGCGAGGCACAGTCTCGCAGATTGGTTCCGCGCGACGACTGTCGGTTTGACCCACCAAAACCCTCATTTCCGTGTCAAGTGTAGTCGGCGGTACGGACATTCGACGGCGACCACGGAACGTAATTCGAGGCGAGTTCAATGAGCGAGACACCACAACAGGAACGCGGTCGCACCGCCCCCGAGGCCGAACCGGTCGACGCCGACGAACTCGAGTCGGTACTCGGCGACGTGGTCATCGGGACGGACGACCACGTGAACGCACCCGCGTTCGTGATCCGCCCGGACGACGTCCAGCGCGCGCTCGGTCGGTTGCGCGATCAGGCGGGGTTCGACCACCTTTCGTGTATCACGCCCCAAGAGTACGAAGACCGGTACGAGTCGATTCTCCACGTGACGACCTACGACGACCGCCGCAGGGAGGTGACGCTCGTCGTCCCCCTGCCGAAGGACGATCCGGTCTGTCAGAGCGCGGAACCGGTCTTCCGGACGGCGGACTGGCACGAGCGCGAGGCCTACGATCTCGTCGGGATCGAGTACGAGGGCCACCCCGACCTCCGCCGGATTCTGCTTCCGGACGGCTGGCAGGGCCACCCGCTGAGCCTCGACTACAACCAGGACAAACCGCAGGTCGTCAAGTTCGCCGAGCACGCCAACCCGCTGGAAGCCGATCAGCGAGGGGCCGAATCCGACACGATGTTCCTCAACATCGGTCCCCACCACCCGGCGACCCACGGCGTCCTCCACCTGAAGACGGTCCTCGACGGCGAGACCGTCGCGGACGTCGACCCCGACGTGGGCTATCTCCACCGCTGTGAAGAGCAGATGTGCCAGCAGGGGACCTACCGCCACCAGATCATCCCGTACTCGAACCGCTGGGATTACACCGCGAACCTCCCCAACGAGTGGGCCGTCGCTCGCGCGATCGAGGATCTGGCTGACATCGACGTCCCCGAGTACGCACAGATACTCCGGACCATGTCGACCGAGTTCGGCCGGATGCTCGGACACTTCCTCGCGCTCGGCACGTTCGCACTCGACGTCTTCGGCGACTTCACCGCCATCTTCCAGTACGCCATGCGCGACCGAGAGGTCGTCCAGGACATCTTAGAGGACCTCACCGGCCAGCGGATGATGTTCTACTACTTCCGACTCGGCGGCGTCTGCTGGGATCTGCCCGAACCCCGCGAGGAGTTCTTCGAGAAGATCCGAGACTTCCTCGACGACCTCCCGACGAAACTCGCCGAGTACGACGACCTCCTCACGGGCAACGAGATCTTCCAGATTCGCTGCGTCGACACCGGGGTTCTGGAACCGGAAGTCGCCAAGGACTACGGCTGTACCGGGCCGGTCGCACGCGGCTCCGGGATCGACTACGACCTCCGTCGGGACGACCCCTACGGTTACTACCCCGAGCTCGAGTGGGACGTCATCACCGAGGACGGCTGCGACAACTACGCGCGCGTACTCGTCCGGATGCAGGAAGTCGAGCAGTCGGCGAAGATCGTCGAGCAGTGCGTCGACTTACTCGAGGACTGGCCCGAGGACGACAGGACCGTCCAGAGCAACGTGCCCCGGACGCTCAAGCCGCCGGCGGACGCGGAGATCTATCGAGCCGTCGAGATCGCCAAGGGAGAACTCGGGGTCTACATTCGCGCGGACGGGTCGAACTCCCCCGCGCGGTTCAAGATCCGCAGTCCGTGTTTCCACAACCTCTCGGCGCTGCCCGAGATGGCCGAAGGGGAGTTCGTCGCGGACATGATCGCCTCGCTGGGCAGTCTGGACATCGTCCTCGGAAGCGTGGATCGATAGCGGTCGTTCTCGAGGCCGAAAATCGAATCCGGATTCCGAACGCGCTCACTCACTCCTCGCCCTCACACCTCGCCCTGACGCCGACCCCCGATACGACTGCAAGTGGCCTCTCACCCATTCGATGTGGTCCTGCGTCGGGTCCTCGGCCTCGTCGGCGAGCCCGTCGAGTTTCTTCTCGAGTTCGTCGGAGCCCGCACGGAGGTCGACCTGCGTGCCCGGGCCGACACGCTCGGGGAAGGTAGCGGGTCGGCCCTCGAGAGACCCTACCCACGTAGGCATTCAGTTCGTGTCACCTCGGAACCAAGAGGTGCTACCGTCCGGAATCCGACGGCGGCTCAGAGGGGCACCCGGTGGGAAAACGACGAGTCGCCGTCGATCGGACGGTACCGGGCAGAGAGGCGCCCGATCGGTTCGGATCTCACAGACCGACGAACCGGCCGTGTCGGGCACAGACACGACTATAACTACGACCGCGAGTCCGGGACGCTTTATTGCCCGCTGGCGCTATGACGGTGTATGGCCACGGAGCCGAGCGACGACCCGGCCGCCGACCGACGGGCGAACTACGACTACACCAGCGACGACGTCGACAGGCCGGCGCTCGTCGACGACCTAGAGCGCGTCGTCGACGGGGACGTACGCTTCGACTCGTACTCGAGAGAGCTGTACGCGACCGACGCCAGCCCCTACGAGGTGACGCCGATCGGCGTCGTCTTCCCGCGGTCGACCGCGGACGTCGCGGGGGTGATGGAGTACTGCGCCTACCGCGAGATTCCCGTCCTCCCGAGAGGCGGCGGGACGAGTCTCGCGGGCCAGTCGGTCAACCGGGCGGTCGTCCTCGATTTCACTCGGTACATGAACGAGATCCGCGAGATCGATCCCGACGAGCGGCGGGCGACCGTCCAGCCGGGAACGGTCCTCGGGACACTCGACGAGGCGCTCGCGCCCCACGATCTGAAGTTCGCACCCGACCCCGCCTGGGGCGACAAGAGCGCCGTCGGCGGCGCGATCGGGAACAACTCGACGGGCGCACACTCCCTGCAGTACGGAAAGACCGACGCCTACGTCGAGGAGTGCGAGGTCGTCCTCGCAGACGGCACTGTCACCCGCTTCGGCGAGGTGACCCTCGAGGAACTCGACGCTCGCGGGGACCCCGAGGGCGACCTCGAGGAGCGAATCTACGCCGAAATTTCGCGGATCATCGACGAGGACGGAGACGCGATCGACGCGGCCTATCCCGACCTCAAGCGCAACGTCTCGGGGTACAACCTCGATCGGCTGATCGCCGAGGCCCGCGGGGACACCCTCCCGGGCGGCGAGGAGACCGGCGATCCCGGGACCGTCAACCTCGCGCGCCTGCTGGCCGGCAGCGAGGGGACCCTCGCGATCGTCACCGAGGCGACGGTCGCCCTCGAGACGGTGCCGGAGACGAAGGCGGTCTCGCTGCTGTGCTATCGGGACCTCCACGAGGCGATGGCGGACGTTCAGCCGATTCTGGCCCACGACCCCGCCGCCGTGGAGGTGCTCGACGACGTGTTGATCGACCTGGCCCGCGCCACCGCGGAGTTCGGTCCGGTCACCGAGATGCTCCCCGAGGGAACCAACGCCGTCCTGCTGGTCGAGTTCTACGCCGACGACGACGCGGACGGCCGGGAGAAGATCGCCGGCCTGCTCGCCGACCGCTGTCCGACGGCCGAGTCGGCGGAGACGGCCGCGGTAGACCCACCGCGGGCCGACGCCGACGCGATCGCCCTCGAGGCCCTCGAGGCCTACGACGACGCCGAGCGGGCGAAACTCTGGAAACTCCGCAAGTCCGGGTTGCCGATCCTGCTCTCGCGGACAACCGACGAGAAGCACATCTCGTTCATCGAGGACACCGCGATACCACCCGAGAAGCTGCCGGAGTTCGTCGAGCGATTCGAGGCCATCCTCGAGTCCCACGACACCTACGCCAGCTTCTACGCGCACGCGGGGCCCGGCGTCTTGCACGTCCGCCCGCTGGTGAACACGAAGACCGAGATCGGCCTCGAGCAACTCCACGGGATCGCCGACGACGTGACCGACCTCGTCGTCGAACTCGGCGGGTCGGTGTCGGGCGAACACGGCGACGGGCGCGCGCGCTCGCAGTGGAACCGGAAACTGTACGGCGACGATCTCTGGGGGACCTTCCGTGACCTGAAGACGGCGTTCGACCCCGACTGGTTGCTCAACCCGGGTCAGGTCTGCGGCGACGTGGACCTCCGGGAGAACCTTCGCTTCGACCCGGACTACGAGTTCGAAGCCGGCTTCGAGCCGACGCTGAACTGGGAGAACGACAACGGGATGCAGGGCATTGTCGAACTCTGTCACGGCTGTGGCGGCTGCCGGGGCGAACAGGAGACGACCGGCGGCGTCATGTGTCCGACCTTCCGAGCGAGCCGCGAAGAGATCACCAGCACCCGCGGCCGGGCGAACGCGCTCCGGCAGGCGATGAGCGGCGACCTCGAGCCCGACGAAGCCACCTCCGACGAGTTCGTCGAGGAGGTGATGGGGCTCTGTATCGGCTGCAAGGGCTGTGCGATCGACTGCCCCAGCGAGGTCGACATGGCGAAGCTCAAAGCCGAGGTGACCCACGAGTACCACCGGCGCAACGGCGCGACCCTCCGCGACCGATTGTTCGCCCGCGTCGCGGACCTCTCTCGACTCGGCAGCGCGCTCGCACCCGTTTCGAACGTCGCGACGAAGGTTCCGGGGAGTCGGTGGCTCCTCGAGAAGACGGTGGGCATCGCCGCCGACCGACCGCTGCCGACGTTCTACCCGAACACGTTCCGCGACTGGTTCGAGCGGCGAGGCGGCGAAGCCGCCTCGAAAGAACGAGCGCAGGAGGCGCGAAAACGGCGAGGCGGCTCGACGGTCCCCGAATCCGACGCTCGGCGAACGGCCGTCCTCTACCCCGACACCTACACCAACTACAGCCACCCCGAGGCCGGGAAGGCCGCCGTTCGGGTGCTCGAGGCCGCCGGCGTCCGCGTCACGGTTCCCGACGGGCTCGGCGACACCGGTCGTCCGGCGTTCTCGAAGGGCTTCCTCGAGCGCGCCCGGGACACGGCGCTGGAGAACGTCTCCACGCTGGCCCCGCTGATCGAGGACGGACGCGACGTCGTCGTGATCGAACCCTCCGACGCGGTAATGCTCCAGCTGGACTACCGCGACCTCCTCTCCGGGTCGGACGTCCAGACGGTCTCGGCGAACACGTACGGCGTCTGTGAGTACCTCGACCGGTTCGGACTGGACGAACACCTCGAGACGGAGACTCATGGAACGGCGCTGACCTATCACGGCCACTGCCACCAGAAGGCGACCGCGAAAGACCACCACGCCGTCGGCGTCCTCCGACGGGCGGGGTACGCGGTCGACCCGCTCGACTCGGGCTGTTGTGGCATGGCCGGCAGCTTCGGCTACGAGTCCGAACACGCCTCGATGAGCGACGCCATCGCCGCGATCCTCTTCGACCAGATCGACGAGAGCGACGGCGACCGCGTCGTCGCACCCGGCGCATCCTGTCGGACGCAACTCGAGGGCCGTCCCGGTGCCGCGTCGTCGCCGCCGACGCCGATCGAGGTGCTCGCCGACGCGCTCGAGTGACGCGACGGCGTCTCGACTGCGAGCACCACCACGGGGGCGAAAACGAGAGCGTCGACCGCTCGAGTCGAGTGTCGAGCGCTGGGGGAACGGCCCACGACTGCAGAATCAGCGGAGAGTCAGATCGGAAGGCCACGTAGCGCCCCGCATCGCAAGGTTAAAGGCCGAATCGTTGGGAGTTACGAACAGGAATGATCGAGGTACCTCTCCAGGCAATCGACAACATACTGTCGCTGTTTACCGTTGGGCATATCCTCCTCGGCGCGTTCGTGGTGGCGGTTCTGGGTTCGCTGCCGTTGAAATCGATGAAGGTGGTCGGACTCAACGTGATCACCTTCGGTGCGATTTTCCTCCTGCTCCCGCTCAACATGGCCGGCGACAGCATCCTCTTTCGAATCTTCGGGCTGGTGCTGATTCTCGTCGGCCCGATGCTGTACGCCATCGCCGACAGCTAGAGCTAGGTTGGACGAACGCGTCCGAACGCCTGTAGGTCGCCCATAGATCGCCTCCACTCCGAGAGAAAGCCCGTTTTTTCCGCCCGTCGAACGCACTCACCTCGAGGTCGTCGTCGGCTCCCGTCGTCACTGACTGTCGAACACATCACGACGAGCGGAAACCGCACCGAGGACTCGAGGTGTCGGTCGAAACCGACGACGAACTCGTCGTCGTCCGACCCACCGTCTGTCGGTCACTGACCGACGAGGTCGTCGTAGCGTGCGCCGGTCTGTTTCAGCGTCGCCGCGGAGTAGAGTCGCTCGTGACTGAAGGGCAGATACGCCGCGGCGAGCTCGTCGATTTTGGCGTCGACGGCCGCCTCGTCGCGCCCGTGGATCATCGTGAACAGGTTGTACGGCCAACCCTGTTCGTGACGCCGCGGCCGATGATAACAGAGCGTGACGTAGGGCAGTTCGCCCGTCTCCTCCCCTCGCTCGTCGAGTTCCTCGTCCGGGACGTCCCAGACGACCATGCAGTTGGCGTCGAACCCGGTGACGACGTGGTTGACGATGCAGCCGATCCGCTTGATGCAACCGTCGCCCTGTAATCGATCGATCGCCTCGAGAACGTCCTCGACCGGCGCCTCGAGCGCGTCCGCGACGTCCCGGTACGGCGTCACTGAGAGCGGAAACCCGTCTTGAATCGCCAGCAGCAGGTCGCAGTCGAACGTAGAGAGGTCGCTGGCGGCGTCCTCGCTGATACGCGTCGCCGAGGCGTCGGTCGACGGCTCGAGCGGTGCCTCGTCGGTTCCGCCGGCCTCGACGGCCGACGCCAACTCGAGGCTCTCGCGGGCGAACTGATCGGCGTTGACGACGGGGAACTCGAGGTCGATGTAGTAGTCGGTCAACATCGGCAAGACGAGCACCTCGCAGCCGGTTCGCTCCTCGATTTCCTCGAGGATGCGATCGCGCGTGGCCCGCGAACCGGCGGTGACGACGAACCACATGTTCCACTCGTGGTCGCGCTCGTAGTTGTGGTTGACCTGCCGGTAGCCGTTTATCACGTCGGCGACCTCGTCGAAGCGGTCGGCCGGCGCCTGGACCGCCGCGAGCGTCGAAGAGCCGATCACCGGCGGGTTGAGAACCGCGCCGAACCGCCGGAGGATTCCCGCATTTCGGAGTCGTTCGACGCGCTCGAGCGCCTCGTCCTCGTCGACCCCGAGGGCGTCGCCGACGGCTCGGAAGGGTCGTTCCTCGACGGGGAACCCGCTCTGGTAGCCGTCGATCAGTGCGGCGTCCACGCCGTCCAGCGTGGCACGCCAATCGCCCGACTGGTGGCTCATTGGCTGGTCTTGGGAAGAACGAAAGGTATCGCTTTCGGCTCGGATCGGAGACGGGGCGTACATCTCTCGTCCGTTCGGTTACCGATATCCGAATTTCTTCGACTAGAACTCGACGAACGGTCGCCGTGCCGGGCCGGGGAGGGGAAACGGGACACTTTTGCGACGCCACTCCCAACACACTCACATGGCGCAGGCAACCCAGGAGTTCGGCGAGTGGCCGCTGAAACGCCTGATGACGGAAGTCGTCGGGTCGGGTCACAAGTCCGCCGACGACATGACCCGCGAACAGGCACGCGAGGCGTTCCAGCGCATCCTCGCGGACGAACCGGACCACCTCACCCTCGGCGCGTTCTGGCTGGCCAACCGCTGGAAGCGCAACAATTCCGAGGAACTGGCCGCCTACACAGACGTCATGCTCGAGGAGTCCGTCGAGGCCGCCCGACCCGACTGCGACCCCGTCGACTGCGGCGCGAACTACGACGGGAAACACACGTCCGCCGTCCTCGGCGTCGGCGCCGGCGCGGTCGCCGCCGCCGCGGGGACTCCGGTCGTGGTCCACTCCGGCGACCGCGTCCCGACCCAGAAGGCGTGTGCGTACAAACACGTCCTCGACGAACTCGACGTCCGAACCGAACTCGAGCCCGAAGAGAGCGCGGCGATGGTCGACGAGACTGGCTTCGGCTTCTACTACCAGCCGAACTTCAACCCCGGCATCCACGCGCTGTGGGAGCGGCGCGATCAGATGGGCGTGCGCACGTTCGTCAACACGATCGAGACCGTCGCCAACCCCGCCGACGCCGACGTCCACCTCGGCTCGTTCTACCACCTCGCGTTCGCGAAGAAGACCACCGATCTCGTCAAGGAAAGCGAGGAACTCGACTTCTCGCGGGTCATCATGTTCCAGGGGATGGAAGGCTACGACGACATTCGGCCGGGGTACACGAAGGTCGCCAAGTGGACTCGAGGGACCGACGAGAGCGACGAAACGTTCGAGGACTACGAGATCGAAACCGCCGAGTACGGCATGGATATGGAGAGCGAGGACCTCGAGGTCTCGAACCTCGAGGCCGACTCGGCTGCGATCACCGAGGAGGTCCTGGCCGGCGAGCGCGAGGACGCCTTCGCCGACGCCATCGCGCTCAACGGGGCGTTCCGGATCTACGCTCGCCGCGACGTCGACTCGCTCGAGGAGGGCCTCGAGCGCGCTCGCGAGGTCATCGCCGACGGGAGTGCGCAGGAAGTGCTCGAGGACCTGCGGGCGTTCTGACTGGCGACAGGAGTTTCCGTCTCGTATGGGCGCTTTCGGCCGAATTCGTCCGACCGGACTAGAGGTCGCGTACAAACTACTTCTCGAAATGTGACGCAGGATGTTTTTATTTCAACATCCAATATGACACATATGAATCGAAGGGCCTACCTCCAGAGAGTCGGAGGCGGGATCGTCGTACTCGCAGGCTGTCTCGGGAGTGATGATCCACTCGAGAATCCCGGCGGGACGGTTTCGCTGTCGGCAACCGGGGGCGACGACAGCTGGCCCCAGCTGGCACACGACGCCCGAAACTCGCGCTACGCTCCCGGAGCGTCGGTGCCGACGGGTGACGTCGAGGTGGTCTGGCGGGAGTTCGGCGATCGGCCACTTTCCCACCCGGTGATCGACAACGCGGTCTACCTCATCGAGCGGTGGAACGGAAGTTCGGCGTACGCACTGGCTCCGGACGACGGAGCGGAATTGTGGCGCGACCCGAGCGAGGCGGAGGCACACGTCACCCCTGCGCTGGTCGACGGGATCCTGAGCGTGGCGCGAACGGAACCACAATCACTCCACGCCCTCGATGCGTCGTCCGGGACGACAGCGTGGACCCGGGAACTCGAGTTCGGTCTTCCGATCCACCCCGAGATACCGCCATTCGCTCAGACCGTCTCCGACGGCCGGATCGTCGCCGGTACGTGGGGCGGGGTTTGCGCCGTCGACGCCGATTCCGGAACCGTCCGCTGGGGAGAACACTTCGACGGCGATGGATCGACGAAGGGAGGATCGACGCCCGCAGTGCTGGACGGTCGCGTGTTCACATTTCCACGAGAGTACGCAGACGAGGTGATACCGGTGTACGCGTTCGATGCGACGACGGGTGAGCGCGAGTGGAAAGCGACCCTCGAGTTCGACGAAGACCGGTGGCTGACTGGTCACGCAGTCGCCGGTGGTGATCACGTCTACGTTCTTGCGACGGAATCGACCGCTCACTCCCTGGCGGGAGAAGACGACAGCAGATCGGGATCAGACGCCACGCAGCAGTTGATTGCCCTCGACACGACGTCCGGATCGGTCGACTGGCGATGGGACGTTCCCGGACACGCTCACGATCCGCCGGCGCTGGCCGAGGACGTGCTGTTCCTCGGCACGTCCCACCCCGAGATGGACGGTGGCGCGTTAGTCACCCTCGACGCGACGGAGGGAGAACCGATCTGGGTCTCAGAGACTGACAGTACCGACGTGCACACACCGGCGGTAACTAGCGAGTTCGTCTGCGTCTCCCACGGCGGTGACGTTGCAGCGTTCGCCGTCGAGGACGGTTCGCTCAAGTGGGAATTCGATCCCGACGACGTCGTCACCTCCGTGGCCGTCGCTGGCGAGCGCGTGTACGCACTGACGAACCTTCCACTCGGGAACCACTCGAACGGAGTCGTCGCACTCGAAGGTTCGTGAGGGGGAGCTCTGAGAACTACACTCCACAGGTAATTCGGATACGAAACAACGAGTAAGTGTATTTTAGATACCAATAATAATATTAATGAGTTTACAACAATCGAGGTGATATGTCGAATTTGTTTCGTATTTCCCGGCGGGCTGGACGGAGACGAAGTCGCTCTCGAGGAGCGTTTCGAGTCGGTCGGCACCGTCCTCGCCCGCCAAGAGTTCGGTCCGGACGGCGTCGGGAACGGTGATCGACTCGAACTGTTCGGAGAGCACGCCGAGTCGGTCGACGAGCGCGAGGTTGAGAAGTGGCGACGTGTCCGAGACGACCTCACTCGAGGGCATACGCGAGATCTTCGTCGAGTTCCTCGTCGGTGTAGTGGCGCTCGACGCCGCGCTCACCGAGCAGATCGCCGAAATCGCGGGTCGAGAGTCCGGCGAGTTCGCGCGCCTTGCCGAAGGAAAGCGCGCCGCGGGCGTAGAGCGAGACGGCGAGCTCCTCCCGCATGACTCCCTCGCGTTCGTCTTCCGGGAGCCGAAGGGCGTCGTAGACCTCATCCGAGATCTCGATTGCGGCCATAGGAATCAGTTGTGTCGAAGCGTCAATAAACGTTCTCCCTCCTACCGCCATCACTCGAGGAGGGCCTCGAGCGCGCTCGCGAGGTCATCGCCGACGGGAGCGCCGAGGCGGTGCTCGAGGACCTGCAGGCGTTCTGAGGGCGATTACGACTCCTCTCGAATCAGCGCCACGCTCGCGAGCTGGTCGCCGGCTTTCACCGTCGCCTCTCTGGTCAGCGCGTAGAGGATCCCTTCGCGGTCGGCGGCCACGTCTTGCAGCGACTCGTAAGTCGTCGGGTGGTAGACCGTACCCAGATCGGCGCCGTCGGGGACGAACTGTCCCACCTCGAGGGAGGGCCTCGGTCGGAACAGCCCCGACGCGGTGGCGGTGACCTGCCCGAGGTGGTTGCGCGCGACCGTCTGATCACGGACGGGAACCTCACCCTCGAGCATGTCCATGTACCGAAGCACGTCGAAGACACCGTCGACGCCGAGTTCGACGGGGTCCTCGAGGATCTGCTTGTTGTGGGCGAGCTCGGGCGTGATCGCCGGAATCCCCTCCCGAACGGCGGCGACGCGGAGCTTTCCGTCGAAGCCGCGGCGGAACCACTCCTCGGTCGCGTCCTCGTCAGCCTGTTCGGAGAGCAAGAGTCCGGTCCCGAACGCCTCCGCGATCGCTCGCGATCGCTCGTCGCCCTCGAGGTAGACGACGTGGGGGAGCATGTCCGGACTTCCGGTGTGCAGGTCGACGAGGGCGTCGGCGTCCCGAACGAACTCCCAGAGGCGGCCGGCCATCCGCTGGTGGAGGGTCCCGGTGTCGTCGCCCGGCCAGACGCGGTTCATGTTCGGGTTGACGCTGTCGAGGGCTTCGGGAGTAGTGTAGGAGACGCGATCGAACGTGAGCGGGTTCGCGACGGGGACGGTCACGAGCGTTCCCGAGAGGTTTCGAAGCGAGAGGCGCTCGTGGACCCGGCGGAGCGTTTCAGTGCCGTTTATCTCCCGGCCGTGCTGGGCGGCTTGGACGTAGAGGGTCGGCCCGTCGTCGACGCCCTCGTACGTGTGAACCGTCGTCGAGAGTTCGACTCCGGAGGGGAGACGAGCGAGGACGACGTCTTCCGTCGTATGTGTGCCCGATGCAGCCATTTGTGCTCCGTTCAACGATCACGGTAATGAAGGTAGGGCCGACGCGCCACTCGAACCGTCGGCGACGGAGCAGACCGACAGACCATCACCGTTTTCACGGGGCCCGCCGTCGGCGATACTATGGGAAACCCAACGGCAACTCTCCACACGAGTGAGGGCGACATCGAAGTCGAACTCTTCGAAGAGCGAGCACCGCGAACGGTCGGCAACTTCGTCGGCCTCGCGACCGGTGAACGCGAGTGGACCGACCCCGAAAGCGGCGAGCGCGTGAAAGGGGAACCGCTGTACGACGACGTGCTCTTCCACCGCATCATCGAGGGCTTCATGATTCAGGGCGGAGACCCGACCGGAACCGGCCGCGGCGGTCCCGGCTACCAGTTCGACGACGAGTTCCACGACGAACTCACCCACGACAGCGAGGGAATCCTCTCGATGGCGAACTCGGGCCCGAACACGAACGGCTCGCAGTTCTTCATCACGCTCGACGCGACGCCACACCTCGACGGCCGCCACGCCGTCTTCGGCGAGGTCATCGACGGGATGGACGTCGTCCGCGAAATCGGCTCCGCCGATACCGGTCCGAACGACAAACCGAAATCCGACATCCTCCTCGAGTCCGTCACCGTCCACGACGAGTAGCGACCCACCGCAGTCACGGCGATCGTGTTTCTCTCACGGGCCTAGAAATTTCCTCATTGTAGAGGGAAATATTAATGTGTCTGGGCAGTAAACCGTGTGATTGCCTGACGCGAGTCAGGGGGCGGGGAACCGACGGAGTCGATGGGGGTTGGCTCCGTCGGTATCGCTTCGCTATCGGAGCAGTATCGCAGCTGTCACACGCTAGAAACGCGATCACGACCGGCAAGGCACATCGCGTTCCTCGTCGTCTCTCGCACCCGTTCCGCACTCGAACCGCGGGACATCGACCATCACGCGAGGGGACGAATCTGATGGCGACACGATTGCCGACAGTCTCGACACGCTCTCGGACCGCGTTGAGGTACTCGAGGAGGCCAATGGCACACCACCAGATCACCACCAAACCACCGAAACCACCATTGACCCCACCGAAACCACCGTCGGATGGCATCAGCTGCCGACCTCGAGTAACGGGCGCCGTGACTCCGTTCGATGGCCCGATACGGTCGCCATCGAACACTCACGGCCGATCCACTGGACGACCACCGTCAGAGGTTCGTTTGCAGACCCCATCACCGATTCGAATTACCCGAGTCGATGGCCCTGGCCCTCCGGGCACGCACGGACGAACTCGAACGGCATCTGCGAGGAGACCGTAACGCGAAAGGCTACTCGTACTAACTGTCGATGTATGAGCGACGACCGCGGCAACGGATCACGAGCGCGAGAACGAGGACAGGAGGGGGACGACAATCACGACGGGATCCAGCGGCCGAGCGACGTCGGATCGACGAACGCGCCGCCGGTCGAGGAAAAACCGTACAAGATCATTTTCGAGGCCAACAAGTGCTTCGGCGCGGGCAAGTGCGCTGAAGTCGCCGACAACTGGGAGATGGACCTCGAGACCGGACTCGCGAGAGCGCGGTCGTACTTCATCGACGACGACGAGTTAGACGAGAACGTCCGTGCAGCGGAGGTCTGTCCGGCGAAGAAAGACCAGGGCTGTATTCACGTGGTCGATCGGCGGACCGATCGGGAAATCGCCCCGAATCCCCACGGCGACGGAACCCTGAGCGTCGACTGGTAGCGTGTCTCTCTCGCGGTCACTCTCACGCGGACTCCCTCGAACGTCTCGTCGATGGTCGCAAACGAACCCCCGTGACGACGGTTCCACATCGAAACGCACAACCCGAACCGGTGACAACCATCGCGTGCGTTCTGGGCGAGGGTAGCCAAGCAGGCCAACGGCGGTGGGCTTAAGACCCGCTCCTGTAGAGGTCCTTGGGTTCAAATCCCAACCCTCGCACTTCCTGATTCGTCTCCCGAGCGTCGCGTTCTATCCCGCAGAGTCGAACTCGACAAGCGACCATCCCGAACCGAACTGAACCGAACTCGAGTTCGGGTTCGGTAATTCGATCAGCCCGTCCCCGAGACGCTGACAGTCCGTTCGTCGGCGTCGTCGTCGGAGGCGACCGTCACCGGAAACGAGACGTCTCGTTCGACGGGATAGGTCTCGTAACCGAGCGTGATCGTCGTCGCCGTTGCGCCGGGCACCGTCACCGATTCACCGTCTACCTGTTCGTCACCGACCACGAGCACGACGGTCTGAGTCAGATCGACCGATCCGGTGTTCTCGAGTCGGGCGGTCACCCGAAGAAACTCGCCGGCGGCCACGGGTGCGTTCGTCTCGAGGATCGCCACGTCGAGCGTCGATTCGCCGGCACCGAGCACCGTGACCACGCGTTCGTCGGCATCGTCGTCAGTCGCGACGGTGACGGGAAATTCGACGTCCTGCTGGACCGGGTAGGTCTCGTATCCCAACGTGAGTCGTGTCGTCTCATCGGGAGCGAGGGAGACGGATTCGGACGCGACCTGCTCGTCGCCGGCGACCAGCCGAACGGTCTGTGTCGCCGTCACGGTACCCGTGTTCCGGAGTTCGGCGGTCACCTGAAGAAATTCGCCGGCGGCGACGGGATCGTTGGCGTCGAGGATCGTCACGTCCAGCGACGAGTCGGCGTCGGCGAGGACGGTGACGGTCCGGTGAGCCGCGTCGTCGTCGGTCGCGACGGTGACGGGAAACTCGACGTCCTGCCGGACGGGGTACGTCTCGTAGCCTACCGTGAGCTGTATCGTCTCACCGGATGCGACAGTGACGGATTCGGACGCGACCTGCTCGTCGCCGGCCGTGAGGGTGACGTCCTGCGTCGCGTCGGTATCGCCCGTGTTCCAGAGTTCGACGGTCACCTCGAGGACCTCGCCCGCCGCGACCGGAGCGTTCGTCTCGAGGATCGAAACGTTCAGTGTCGGCTCCCCGACGGCGTCGATCGTCCACAGGTGTTCGGAGGCGACGGCCCCTTGCTCGTCGATCACCCAGGCGATGATCGGACAGCCGTGGCACGAAAAATCGACCGTCGTCGACGCGGTCGCCGTGGTGCCGTCGACGTCGGTCACGTCGAGGACGACGTCCGCGTGGCCGAGCCACCAGACGACGCGGTCGAGTTCGACGTCGGTATCGGCGGCGTCGATAGCGATCTCGAGGTCGATGGTTTCGTCCGCTGGGAGCACGAGCGTGCCGGGACTCGGCCGTGCGTCGTCGACGGTCGGTGCAGTGTTGCCCGCCGAGGAGACGCGGACGGTCCAGTTCGTCGTGTAGTCCTCGGCGACGGCCGCAGTCACCTCGTAGGTCCCTGACGACTCGAACGTGTGGTGCCAGTAGTCGGCACCCGTGGTGGCGTAGTACGCGGCGTACCAGGGGCCGAACGATCGCCCGAGGTGCTCGTCGTCGAGCGACCACGACGTCTCCCCGCCGTACTCACCGAGGGCGACGGAATCGACCTCGAACATGACCGTCGTCCCCGGTTGGACGGTAATCTCGTCGGCGGGACTCACGTAGTCGAACGTGGAATCCTCGGTGCCGAACACGCCGACGGTCCGTTCGTCCGACAGCCCGCCGCTCTCGACGGCCACCGGAAATCGAACGTTCCGTTCGACGGGATAGGTCTCGTAGCCCAGCGTCACCGTCTCCGTCTCGCCGCCGTCGACTGTCACGGATGCCGTGTCTAACCGATCACCGCCGACGACGAGGGAGACGTCCCGCGACACCGCCGTCGACCCCGCGTTGTCGAGTCGAGCGATCACCTCGAGGACGTCGCCTGCGTCCACCGGTGCGTTCGTTTCGAGGACCCATAGCGAGAGGTCGCTGCTCTGTTTGGCCGTCGCCCCGGACTCGGTGCCGGACGACACGAGCACCCCGATCCCCGTTCCGATGCCGAGTAGGTAACGGCGTCGGTGCATAGGCGTCTCTACGAGTCCAACCACCAATATATTACCGAGAGGTATGTTCGATATAAAATCGCGTAGAACCGACAGTCCGGACGAGAGATACGTCGTCGCCGCCGGAGACACGGCCACGAGAGAGAGTTCGAGTGTGCCCACGCGGACGTACCGATTCGTACGCTGAGCCGAGCCACGGTCATTAAGGCCCCCGGCGACAACATTCGGATATGGCATCCGGGCTGCTTTCGGCTGAAACCGCGGATCAGATCGAGACAACCTGTCGTACGGCCATCGGCGACAGTCTCCGCTCGATTATGTACTTCACGCGCGACGACTTCGAACAGCTCTACCTTCGAGAGGACCTGGAGCGCGACGCCGATCTCTCGACGTTCATCGGTCACGAGTGGCGCGGCTTCAAGACCACCCAGACCGCCTACGAGGGCTCGGAACTGGGTGACTACCAGTATACGATCCGCGTCTTCGAAAACGGATTCCTGATCCGCGTGACCTCGGAACGTGAGGGAATTTTCGTGACAACCGATGGACTCACCATGAAAGACTTCGAAGAGGTCGCGACCGCGATCAGTACCGTTCTCGAGGACCGAAATCGGGACTGAGTTTGCGTTTCCGTTCTCGTTTTCGTTCCCGCTCCTGTTCTCGTTTCCGTTCAGCTCGCACACCGGCCGAACTCGAGTATCAGTAGAAATCTCGAGATCGAACTGTGACGTGACGTTCGAACCAACGTATCCTGATCGACGATACAGCAGACGAAAATTACCGTCCGCGCGCGGACTACGTCTCGAAAGACGAATCCGTCTCAGTATCCGGGACGATCGGATCGGACGTCCGGTCCGCGTTCGGGTCGAAATCGGAGTCCCCATCACGATGACGACGGGGCCCTGCACTCTCGAGAGACGAGCCGACCGGGAGACCGGATCCCCCGTCCGACGAGATACCGAGGACGCGTGCGAACCGCAACCGCTCTGCGACGTGCTTGTCGGGTGTCATCCTTTCCGGTGACGGGCGTCGCCCCCGTAGTTATGGACTTCGTTAGCCCACACAACGATCGGTTAGAGCGTGAAACGATCCACCACCGGAGGGCGTTTTCCCGCTGGACCGCACTCGTTCGAAAGGCGAGTTTCCCATCCGTCCCGAAGGCGGGAGCGCCCTCCGTAACACCCTTCTCCGGGAGCACCCTTTCTCCGGCAATGACAGAGACGCCCCCGGAGCCCGTCGAACGGGCGCTCGAGGATCACGACGCGTTCGAACCGGTCGGCACAGATTCGGATACGAGTGACACGCCCTACGAACTCACAACGACCGTCTTCGAGACGGCCGTGACGGCCACCGACGCCGACGGGTCGCGAGACGGGACCATCCACGTGACGATCACGGTTCCGACGCTGGACGCGGCCGTCGCGAACGAACCCGTCGCAGACGTCGTCGAGGACGGCTGGTTCGAGACGTTCGAACGCCGCCTCGAGGACACCTTCGGCGTCACGAACCTGCGAACGCACGAGGAACCGGTCGTCGAACGCGACGAGCAGGAGGTCCGCGTCCACCTCGAGTACGTCACCTGGGACGCCGACGAGGGCGTCGCCGACGCCAAGACCCTCGTCGAGTACGTCGAGGGGACCTACGCCCAGGGGATCATCCCGGGATACGAGTATCGCGGCCCCGCCGGCGAGTTACTCGAGAACGCCCAGCAACGCGGGCAACGTGCTGCGAACGAAGAAGGAAGTGAGAACGGCAGCGGAGCGCCGTTGTAGGTTTGTAGGTCCTTCGGCCGGACCGGAATGAACGGTGGCCGGCGAACGGAGAATTGTACACGGTAAACGATAAGCGGTGAACAGTGAACGGTGAATGGAGATACCGTCGAGTTTCAGTTCGTCGAGACAGTAACGTGGAGGAACGCCAGTCCGGAAAATCGAGCGCTGTGGTCGCTGTCGAGGAGAACGGGTCTGGATTCGACTCGAAACGAGGCGTACGTGAATCGATCAGTCCATCGCGATGTACGTCTGGGTGTCCTCGACGCCACGAATGCCCTGAATTTCCGTCGCGGCGATATCCTTGACCGCGGCGGGCGTCTCGACGTCCGCCTTCGCGATGATATCGACGTCACCCGCGACGATGTGCGCGGAGACGACGCCGTCGATTCCCTCGATGCTGTCCCGTAATCGATCCGCCTCGCCCGTGTTCGCTTTCACCATGACGAATGCTGTAACCATCAGTTGACACCTCCGTGTCCCGAGTTCGCCGCCGCTCGACTCGCCGTCTCGCCGACCAGAATCTGTCGGACGTCGCTCAACACCTCGAAGTCGGCCAGAACGGCCAACCGATCTCCCTCCTCGAGGGAGATATCCGGCGTCGGAATCCCGAGTTCGCCGTCTCGCTTGCCGTAGGCGAGGACGGTCGCGTCGGCGGGCAGTTCCAGTTCGCTGATCGTGTAGCCGTTGACCGGTGCGTCGTCCGTGATCGTGAGTTCGACGACCTGCAGGTGCTGTGCGATGTCGGCGATGGCGCGGATCGTCCCGCCGAGCAGGGCGTTTTTCGCGCCCATCGCGCCGAGGCGCTCGGGGTAGATGACCTCGTCGACCTCGTCGGCGTACTTGCGGTAGATGTTCTCGCGGTAGTCCTCGTCGATGCGCATGATCGTCCGGCAGCCGTAGTGTTTGGCGATCATACACGCCGCGAAGTTGACGTTCAGATCGCCCGTGAGCGCGCCGACGCTGTCGGCGTCCCGAACGCCCGCCTGCTCGAGGATTTCCTCGCGCGAGCCGTCACCCTGGACGACCTCGAAGTCCTGACTCCGGGCGCGGCGTACCTTTCCCTCGTCCCGTTCGATGAGCGTTACCTCGTGGCCTTCTTCGCGCAAGACACGCGCCGTGCGCAGACCGACCCGTCCAGCACCAATGATCACGAACCGCATGCTACTGGGTTACACCCGCTCCCGTGAATAAGTTTGCCCCACGCCCGCACCGAAATCGGGCAAAGGCTTTAGTCGTGTGAGGGAGTATCACACCTCCGAGACAGATGGTTCACGCGTTCATCATGGTGAAGACCGCAGCCGGACAGTCCGAAGGCCTTCTCTCGGCGATTCGGGACATCGAGCGCGTCGGCGACGCTCACATCGTCGCCGGAAACTACGACATCATCGCGGAAGTCGACGCCGGCGAAGTCTACGAGGTATTTCAGGCCGTCTCGAACGATATTCAGGGGCTGGACGGCGTCGTGGATACGAAGACGTACATCGGGTTGAACTGACGACCGGACGGACTGGGATCTACCGCCAGAGTACGGGAGAGTGCGCTCGGACGGCGAGCAGCGGCGGGTGAGCGGTCGCGACGGGACCGGCCCCCCGTCACCGCTCGAGGTCTCCCTCCCCCACGTCGCGGTCGCTCGCGAAGTCCTCGAGCCACTCCTTCTGTGCCGAAAGCCGCGGCGAGAGATGCTCGTAGACGTGGTCGAACACGTCCTCGAGATTCGGTTCCGGTTCCGCCTCGGCGACCTCGACCGCCGCCTCGAGTTCGTCCTCGGCGTCCGCGTCGATCTCCGCGACGAGTTCGTCGTCGAGGACGCCCTGATCGCGGAGGTAGGTCTCGAAGCGCTCGAGGGGGTCCGCGGTCCGCCACCCGGGCAGGTCGGCGCGCTCCTCGCGATAGCGCGAGGGATCGTCGCTGGTGGTGTGGGCACCCTGGCGGTAAGTGAGGCTCTCGACGAGGACCGGCGAGCCGCGACGAGCGTCCTCGAGTGCGTCCCCGACGACCTCGCGAACCGCGAGCGGGTCGTTGCCGTCGACCTGCACGCCCTCGAAACCGTACGCCCGAGCTTTCCCGGCGATCGTCGCGCTCGCGGTCTGCCGGTCCCGTCGCATCGAAATCGCCCAGTCGTTGTTCTCGCAGAAGAAGACGACGGGCGCGTCGAACACCCCGGCGAAGTTGAGCCCCTCGTGAAAGTCGCCCTCGCTCGTCGCGCCGTCGCCGAAGTAACAGAGGACGGCCGTGGAGTCGTCGTTCGCGTAGTCGGCGGCCATCCCGAGTCCGGTCGCGTGGGGGAGCTGGGTCGCGATCGGCACCGACTGCGGGAAGACGTTCAGGTCGTGGTCCGACGCGTACTCGGGGTAGCCGCGACGGAACAGGAGGATATCGCTCATCGGGACCCCGCGAGCGATCTGCATCGCGTTCGAGCGGTAGGTGGGAACGAGCCAGTCGTCGTCGGCCAGCGCGCGGGCCGCGCCGACCTGCGACGCTTCCTGTCCCTCGAAGGGGGGATAACCGCTCATCCACCCCCGTCGCTGCAGGGCCAGCGCTCGCTCGTCGAACCGCCGGGTTCGGACCAGATCTCGGTAACACGCGATCGCCTCGTCGATCGTAAACGGAGTCGCCTCGAGATCGCGGGCGGCGTCGGTCGGAGAGTCGCCGATGACGCGGTGCATACCACATCCATTACCGTCGGCGAAGAAAGTGCTCGCGGTGGTGTTCCGATAGCGAAAAAAGCGTTCGGTCGCTAGAGCCGGTATGGTGTCGCTCGCCTCGGCCGTCGGATTGCTCCTCATCGTCGGTGTCCACACGCTCTTCGCCGCCGTCGCCACCCGATTCTTCCGCATCCGACTCGAGACGCAGTGGGGGGCCGTGATCTACTCGCTGCTCTTGATCCCCGTCGCCCTCGTCGGCTCGACGATCCTCCTGAGTGGCGTGTTGGGGCTGGGAGGCGACCTCGGCTCGCGCGAGATGGTCCTCACCGTCGTCATCGCCCTGCCGCTGGCGCTGGGGTACACGATCGACGTCTTCTGGATGCCCCATCCCGACGAAATCGAGTTGCCCGAAACGACCGAGAACCGATAGAAAATGACGCGCGTTCTGCGAATCCGAGGCGACTACGTCCGGTCGGCGACCGTGTCACCGTCGCCGTTCTCGTCACCGACGACCTCCGCGAGTACCGTCTCGACGCGCTCGAGGACCGCCTCCGGCGACTGGCTTGCGTCCACCTGGACGAACCGCTCCGGCTCCGCGCGGAGCAATCGCTTGTAGTTCGATCGAACGGACTCGAGGTACTCGGCGCGCTCGAACTTGTTGGTCGCTCCGGCGCGCGCGGCCGCCGTCTCAGGATCGAGATCGAGGTAGATAGTGAGATCTGGCTCGATCGTAAACGGTTGGTGGACGCCGCGAACGTACTCCATCGGCCGGTCGATGACTCCCTCGAGCGTCGCCCCCTGGTAGGCGTACCGAGAGTGGGCGTACCGATCGGAGACGACGAGGTCGCCGCGCTCTATGGCGGGTTCGATCACCCGCGAGAGGTGGTCGGCGTGGTCGGCGGTGTAGAGGAACAGTTCCGCCAGCGGATCGGCGTCGTCGTCGCCGATCGACCGGTAGACGGCGTCACCGTACCAGGAGTTGGTCGGTTCGCGAGTGAACACGGCGTCGGAATACACGTCGTGTAAGGCCTCCCAGACCGTCGTCTTCCCGCTTCCGTCGAGTCCTTCGAGCGTGACGAGCATAGCCTCACGTGGCCGCGGTGTGTACTACAATCTGTCGGGACGGCGGGCGACGGGTTCGGGTATGGCCTGAGGACACCGAACCTACCAATGTAACCGTGTAACTATTTACACGTTCAGACGCACATTTTACCCATGAAGGTCCTCGTCGCCGGCGGAACGGGCTTCATCGGATCCAATCTGTGCGAAGAACTGGCCGACCGCGACCACGAGGTAACGGCGCTCTCGCGGAGTCCCGACGACGGGTCGCTTCCGCCGGGAGTCGGGTCCGCCATGGGGGACGTCAGCGCCTACGAGTCGATCGCCGAGACGGTCGCCGACCACGACGCGGTCGTCAACCTCGTGTCGCTCTCGCCGCTGTTCCAGCCCAGCGGCGACGCGACCCACGAGGGCGTCCACTTGCGGGGAACCGAAAATCTCGTCCGGGCGGCCGAAGACGGCGGCGTCGAGCGATTCGTCCAGATGAGCGGGAACGGAGCCGATCCGAACAGCCCGATCGAGTTCATCAGAACGAAAGGCGAGGCCGAACGCGTCGTCCGCGAGTCGGCCCTCGAGTGGGTTATCTTTCGCCCCTCGGTCGTCTTCGGCGACGGTGACGAGTTCGTCGGCTTTACGAAACTGGTGACGACGCCGTACGTCACGGCGCTTCCGGGCGGCGGCAAAACGCGCTTCCAGCCGATCTGGGTCGGCGATCTGGTGCCGATACTGGCCGACTCACTCGAGGGGGACGAACACGTCGGCGAGACGTACGAGATCGGCGGTCCGGAGGTGTTGAGCCTCGCAGACGTGACGAAACTCGCGTACGAAGCCGACGGGAAATCCGTCACGATCCTCCCGGTGCCGCTGTCGCTGGCGAAAATCGGGTTCACGGCGCTTAGCCCCGTCCCGTTCGTCCCGTTCGGCCCGGATCAGGCGCGATCGCTGAAGATGGACAACACGATTGCCGACAACGACGTGACGGCGTTCGGTCGAACCGAGGCCGAGTTGCGGACGCTCGGCTCGTACCTCGGCCTCGAGCGGTCACCGCCCGACGAGGCCGAACGAGAAGTTGTATAGATTCGATACCTTCGAGCCATGATCACGGGAGGGCCACGTTATCAGAGGGGTAATAACGCCGACACACGTTGGCCCAAACCTTTTTCTTAAAGAATTAGATTGCCAACGGTAAAATGTATCTTATAACTGATGTTAAGTCCTATGAACAGCCTCTCTTCATACGGTTACGGACAACACAACAGAATGGAAGAAATTCAGTTCATCACAAGGTTTATATCCCTGATCGCTCTGGTTTCAATCCAACGGAGCCCCCAAATCAACTATGAAGCTGGCGATGATCGGATTCGGACAGGCCGGAGGGAAAATCGTCGATCGATTCCTCGATTACGACGATCGAACGAACAGCGGAATCGTCCGCGCGGCGATCGCCGTCAACACCGCGAAAGCGGATCTCATCGGTCTCGACAACATACCCCAGGAGAATAGAGTACTCATCGGCCAGGCCCGCGTGAAGGGCCACGGTGTCGGTGCAGACAACGAGCTCGGCGCGGAAGTCGCCGAGGAGGACATCGACGAGGTGCAAAACGCGATCGATGCGATTCCGACCCACGAAGTCGACGCGTTCCTCGTCGTCGCCGGGATGGGTGGCGGAAGCGGATCCGGTGGCGCACCGGTCCTCGCGAAACATCTCAAGCGGATCTACACGATCCCAGTATATGGACTCGGCGTCCTACCCGGAACGGACGAGGGCGGCATCTACACGCTCAACGCCGCCCGATCGTTCCAGACGTTCGTCCGTGAAGTGGACAACCTGCTGGTCTTCGACAACGACTCGTGGCGACAGACCGGCGAGTCCGTCGAAGGCGGCTACGACCAGATCAACGAGGAGATCGTCCGGCGCTTCGGCGTCCTCTTCGGCGCCGGCGAAGTCGGCGACGGACAGGAAGTCGCAGAGAGTGTCGTCGACTCCTCGGAGATCATCAACACCCTCTCGGGTGGCGGTGTCTCCACCGTCGGCTACGCGAGCGAGGAAGTCGAACTCAACACCAGCGGCGGCTTACTCTCGCGGTTTACCGGCAACGCCGACGGCGGCGACGGACTCGACGCTGCGAACACCACGAACCGGATCACGAGTCTGGTTCGAAAGGCCGCATTGGGTCGACTCACGCTACCCTGTGAGATCGACGGTGCCGAGCGGGCCCTGCTGGTCCTCTCCGGTCCGACCGAATACCTCAACCGAAAAGGCATCGAACGCGGGCGGAAGTGGCTCGAGGAGGAAACCGGCAGCATGGAAGTCCGCGGCGGTGACTTCCCGCGCAACGAACCGGAAGTCTCCGCGGCGATCCTGCTGGCGGGCGTCACCAACGTCCCGCGGATCAAGCGCCTCCAGCAGGTCGCGATCGAAGCCCAGGACAACATGGAAGACATCCAGGCCGAGAGCCAGGACAACCTCGAGACGCTGGTCGAAGACGACGAAGACGAACTCGAGCCGCTGTTCTAGCGCTCTCCATCGAACACCGATCCCGCCAGCGATTTCGGTTGCTGTTGCACGTACGGTTTGCAGTTTTCGCCTCTGTGAGCGGTGCTGTGTCGGAGATCGGATCCGAACACACGTCTTAGCAGGGCCGTTCGACGTGCTTTTGCACGCGTATCCGCAACGTCGAGCCACGCAGATGCACGCCGTCATTCCGTTCGCCATCGAGAATCCGAAGACCCGCCTCGCAGGCGTCCTCGAACCGCTCGAGCGCGAGCGGTTGGCGCGGGCGATGCTCGCGGACGTCCTCGAAGCGACCGAGCGGGCGGGTGCAACGCCGACGGTGTTGACGACCCGGCCGCTCGAGGCTGACGAGGCGGTCGACGTCCCGACGGTCGTCGACGACCGACCGCTCACGGCGGCCGTCAACGGAGCGCTCGAGCAGCGAGTGTCGGAGAACACCGGAGAGGGCGTCGCCGTCGTCATGGCGGACCTCGCACTCGCGACGCCCGACGCCCTCGAGACCCTGTTTTCGACCGACGGCGACGTCGTGATCGCACCGGGACGCGGCGGCGGGACGAACGCGCTGGTCGTCAGGCACCCCAACTTTCGAGTCGATTACCACGGCGCGTCGTACCTCGATCACCGGAACCGATCGCGAGCAGTCGGTGCCACCCTCGAGACGGTCGACTCGTTCCGGCTGAGTACGGATATCGACGAACCGACGGACCTGGTCGAAGTGCTCTTACACACCGACGGTCGAGCCCGCAGGACCCTCGAGGAGTTCGGTCTCGAACTCTCGATCAGCGAGGGGCGCGTGGGGGTCGAGCGTCGATAGACTGCGTATCGCGACCGCTCGGTGACCGCAAACCGGTCACCGAGCCAACCGGAGTCGACGACGCAGTGAAGCACTTATGTATTCGGGACCGACACTCCGACGTAATGATCCCCGGTGCGACGGAGTACGGCGTCGAACTGTCGGTCGACGAGACGGACATCGAGCGACTACTCGAAGTGACACCCGACGACGTCTCGGCCGCGCCGGAACTCACGTTCGCCCGGAACGTGTTCATCCCGTTGACGACCGCCTGCCGGTACACCTGCACTTACTGCACCTACTTCGATCCGCCGGGTCAGGCCTCGCTCCTCTCGCTCGAGGAGGTCCGCGAAATCTGCCGCGACGGGGCGGCGGCGGGCTGTACGGAGGCGCTGTTCACGTTCGGCGACGATCCGGACGACCGCTACACCGCAATCTACGACCAGCTCGCGGAGTGGGGACACGACTCGATCCACACCTATCTGCGAGAGGCCTGCGAGGTCGCCTTAGAGGAGGGGTTGCTCCCTCACTCGAATCCCGGCGACCAGACGCGCGAGCAGATGGCGACGGTCGCCGACGTCAACGCCAGCATGGGCGTGATGCTCGAGTCGACCGCCGAGGTCGACGCCCACGCGGGCCCCCGCCGGAAGGAACCGGGCCAGCGCCTGCGGACGATCGAGAACGCGGGGAAACTGGACGTCGCCTTCACCACCGGCATTCTCGTCGGGATCGGCGAATCCTGGCGCGACCGGGCCGAGAGCCTGCTCGCCATCCGCGAGATGCACGAACGCTACGACCACGTCCAGGAGGTGATCGTCCAGCCGGTGGTGAACAACGAGCGGTGGTCCGATGGCACGCCCGATCTGGAGACGATGCGCCGGGTGACCGCGATGGCGCGCGTCGCCCTCCCCGAGGAAATTTCGGTGCAAGTCCCGCCGAACCTCGCGCCCGCTCGAGACCTCGTCAACTGCGGGGTCGACGACCTCGGCGGGGTGTCGCCGGTGACCGACGATCACATCAACCCCGACTACAAGTGGCCCGCGCTCCGGGAACTCGAGGCGATCGCCGACGAGGCGGGCGTTCCGCTCGGCGAGCGACTGCCGGTGTACGAGCGGTTCCTCCCCGCCGACCTGCGAACCGACGGGTTCGACGGGCGGCCGGCGGTCGAAACCGAGGGCGGTCCGGGGTGGATCTCGCCTCGGATTCGCGAGGCGCTCGAAGGAGAGAACGAGGCCGGGCGGCGGTATCGGACGGTGCTCGAGGGCGAGGCGGCGGACGTGCCGACGGCGAACTCGAGCGATTGACGACCGGCATTCGAACGACGACTCGCCTCGTTCGCACACCCATAGCTCAACTATTTTATCTGGAGGTAGATTTATTGATTGTTGGCGAGAAGACACGAGTATGGCTGAAGACGGTCCCGGAATCGAAGCGTGGAAAGAACACACGAGCGCGTTCGACAGAGTCCGATCAGTCGCAGAAACGGTCTCACAGCCCCGTCCAGCGTCCGCCATTGCGGACGAAGCACACGTCGCTGAGAACACTGCGAGAGACCACCTCGAACGCCTCGTGGACATGAATCTCCTCTTGAAAGGCAACCAAGAAGGAACGGTCGTGTACTCGCCAGATCCCCTCCATACGCGGATGCAAACGCTACGAGACCTCCTCGAGTCTCACAGTCGCGACGAACTCATTCAGTTGAAGGCGGAGATGCAGGAACAAACGGAGATGTGGCGTACCGAGTACGACGTCGACTCGCCGGACGAACTCCGTGAACGAGCTGTCGAAACTGCCACGGCTGCAGAGACGCGGGACGTACTGAAGACCGTGCACGATTGGGAACTCGTTCAGTATCGTCTCAACGCCGTCGAAGACGCGATCAAAAACTATGCGACGTACAGCCGAGATCATCGGGCGTTCGCCTAGACATGGGCGGCGACGGCTCGTACGATCCTGCAGAAACGTCACATCGGGCACTCCGTGGCATCCAACGAGAACTCGAACGGCACCCGGCGGTCACCACAGTTCGCGGGTTCCCCTCGAGTGAGTACACACGAGTCGTCGCACAGATCGCGATAGACCGTCTCGATATCGACGTGGACGATGCGACGCTCACTGTAAGCTGGTTCGCAGGCGAAACGTCCGATTCCCGTCCCGAATTTTCGTTTCACTACAGCGACAGTACGGGTGACTTCGGATGGCATCATCACCCGCAAGAACACGTCGAGGGGTGGGGTCACTTTCAAGAACGATCGCGCTCGGAAACAGCGTACTCCTACGAGCCGTACGCGTTCTCCGCGGAGAACCCGACACGAGTCGTCTGGGAAGTTATGTCGCATCTCACGTCCAGGCTCCAGTCAGAGTGACTTCTGCCACGACTACAGTCGTGGATTTTCTCCTCAAATTTATGTGACGCACGTCACACATCTCCCGTCTCCGATAGCCACCGATACACCGACTCGGCGACTCGCGGAAACAGCAACGTCGCCAGCAGCGCGATCGCGAACGCGAATCCGAGCGAGGCGGCCGGCGTGCCGACGGCGTCGGCGAGTGCCACGCTTCCGTAGGCGGCCGCGAACAGGAGGAGGTTGTAATAGACGAGTCGTAACACGACGAGCGACGGTGTCACCGCGACCCAACCGGGCGCGTCCGTGGCGAGGGGCTGAATCCAGCCGCCCCGAATCGCGGCAGCGACGACCACGAGCGTCGCCCAGGCGACCATCGTCGCCGGGACCGGACCGAACCCCGGCTCCATACTCGAGAGCATGACGACGAAGAGCACCGGCAGGCTCGGAATCGAGACGTCGGCGAACACGTAGGTGACGTCGTGAAGATAGCGGTTGAACGGCGGCTTCTCGACGCGGGTGAGCGTTCCGTGGCCGTACCAGCTCCGGCGCGTGGTGCTGGTCGCGGGACCGGTCTGGCGGCCGGGGGTGCCGTCCTCACGCTCGCGCATGATCGGTCGTCCCACGGCGAGAACCGTAATCGTTGCTCGAGATCGCGATTCGTGCGACTCGAGTCGGGCCCGAGGACGGTCGAAGAGGGGGATTCGAAGGAGCGAGCGATCAGTCGGAACCCTGCGCCGTCGGCGGTGCGTCGCCGGACTCCCGCTCGGCGTCGCCGTCCCCCTCGCCGAGTCCCTGAATGTAGCGAATCCGGTCCGGGATCGGCGGGTGCGTGTAGTGGAACGTCGCGTACCACGGATGGGGGAACGGGTTCGAGAGGTTCTCGCCCGTGAGCCGACAGAGCGCGTCGATCAGCGGCTCGCCGCTTCCCATCACGTCCGTCGCGAAGGCGTCGGCCTCGCGCTCGTGGGCCAGCGAGAGCCGGTTCTCGAGGGGACTCGAGAGTTTGACGAACGGTTGCAGCCACAGCATACCGACGAGCAGACCGACGTACGCGGTTTCGGGGAGGGCGAACATTTCGTAGAGCCACGCGGACTCGAGGAGGTACCACAGCGCGGCGAGCATGGCACCGACGCGGACCATCCCGGCCGCGAACCCGGTCCAGATGTGTCCCTTCTTCCAGTGGGCGAGTTCGTGGGCGAGGACACCCTCAATCTCCGGGAGGTCCATCTGGTCGACCAGCGTGTCGAAGAGGACGACGCGCTTGGTCCTGCCGAAGCCGACGAAGTAGGCGTTCGAGTGCGAGGAGCGCCTGCTCGCGTCCATCACGTAGATGCCGTCACAGGAGAAGCCGGCGCGGTCGAAGACCCGTTCGACCGACTCGCGGAGGTCGCCCTCCTCGACGGGCTGGAAGTCGTTGAAAAGCGGCGCGATGAACCGCGGGTATATCACCAGCATCCCCAGCGAGAAGGCGGCGAACAGCGCGAGTGCGGCCAGCGGCCAGTAGGTCGGCACGCTCGAGACGAACCAGAGAACGCCGGCCGCGAGGACGCCGGTGATGGCGGCCGAGATGGCCGTCTGGACGACGAGATCCCTGACGAACAGCCCCGGCGACTGTTGGTTGAAGTCGAAGCGCTCCTCGACGACGAACGTCTCGTAGGCGTCGAACGGCAGCGAGAACACTTGCATCGCGACGACGAGCACGACGACGAACAGGGTTCCCGTGAGGACGGGACCGTACCCCAGTCCCTCGAACCACTCGACCGCGCTCGCGAGCGCCCCGGTGTACAGCACTGCCAGCACGAGCGCGACGAACGCCCACGTCCGGACCTGCGAGAGACGCACTCCCGCTCGCTGGTAGGCGGTGACTCGGTCGACGTCCTCGAGCCCGAGTCGGTCGCGGACCCACTCGCGCTCGCGCTCGAGAACGCGCGCACCGTGGCGGACGTTCAGGATCGAGAGCGCGGTGAAGAAGGCGGTCGTGCCGACGAACAGGAGCAAGAAGGCGGCGTGAAACTCGAGCATAGGAGTGAGTAGGACGCCGGCGGGTTAACGATTGTTCCCGTGGAGACCCGAGATCGGAGAGAGAGAGAGAGTTCCGGTTCCCCGAACGTTAACACGCAACAGGGAGAGACTCACCGCATGCAACCAGGGTTCGGCCTCGAGCGGCTCGCGCGGCTCAGCGACGAGGAGAGCAGATCGATCACCGCGGAGAACCCCGACGGACAACCCGGCGCGGGCGGACGAGCGGCGAGCGATCTCGGTCCGGGACGGAAGGGACGGCCGTGTCTCCGCGACGTTCCGTCGGGGGCGACGGAGACGCTCGCCGAGATCGACGGTCCGGGTGTCATCAGGCACGTCTGGATCACGCTCCCCGATCGAACCGACGCCGGCGATCACGCACTCCGGGACGTCGTCCTCCGAATGTACTGGGACGACGAGGACGACCCGTCCGTCGAGGTTCCGATCGGGGACTTCTTCTGTAACGGCCACGGGCAGCGCTGCGACGTGAACTCGATGCCGGTGGTGGTCGCCCCCAGCGGCGGCTTCAACTGCTACTGGCCGATGCCGTTTCGCGAGGCCGCACGGGTGGAGATCGAGAACCAGCATCCGGGTCCGCTCCCGATGTTCTTCTTCCAGATCGACTACGGACTCGTCGAC
The DNA here is from genome assembly GCF_017357405.1 of Halomontanus rarus. Lineage (GTDB taxonomy): Archaea > Halobacteriota > Halobacteria > Halobacteriales > Natrialbaceae > Halomontanus > Halomontanus rarus. The sequence goes on from NZ_CP071597.1 coordinate 1,538,970, forward strand.
GACCTCGCGGCCGACACCGCGTACTTCCACGCGCAGTGGCGTCGGGAGAACCCGACCACGCCGACCGAAGACTATGCGATCGTCGAGGGAATCGAGGGCCGGGGCCACTACGTCGGGACGTACCTCGCGTGGACCGCGCTCGAGGACCACTGGTGGGGGGAAGGCGAGGTGAAGGCGTACGTGGACGGTGACGAGGAGTATCCGACCATTTGCGGAACGGGAACGGAGGACTACGTGGGTGGCGCGTGGTGTTTCGATCCGCCGGATGGCGACGGGCCGAAAACGTACTCGACGCCGTTTCTCGGCTATCCGCTGTTCGACGACGGGACCGACGCTCAGGGGCGGCCGCCGCGTCACGGGATGTACCGTTGGCACGTTCCCGACCCCGTCCGGTTCACGGAGGACCTCCGCGTGACGGTCCAGCAGATCGGACACGACGGTCGAGAACTGTTCGAGCGCTCCGACGATGTCTCGTCGGTCGCCTACTGGTATCAGGACGAGCCACACGAGTCGTTCCCGGAGTTGCCGCCGCGGGCGAAGCGACGGCCGCGGTGAGCGACGCAAAAAAGGAGAGAACGGTACGATAGAACGCGTGCGACGATCGGTCGTTCAGTTCCCGCGGTCGCCATCGGCCGGCGGCCCAGCGCGATCCGGTGGATCGGAGTCGTCGGCTGACGGCCCGCGGTCAGCTTCGGGCGAATCATCGATCGCTCGTCTATCGCCATCGCCGTCGTCACCGTCATCCTCGGCCGAGGAAACGACGATCTCGAACGAACTATCCTCGTCGTCCTCGCTCTCGTCACTCTCCTCACTCGAGTCGGTGTCCTCGGCAGTCGACTCGTCAGTTTCGTCCTCGTCGGTTTCGGTCCCCTCTGCGTCTTCGTTCTGGGTCCGATCTTCGTCGTCGCCGTCCTCCTCACCGCCGAGGACGTTACTGAGGGGACTTTCACCGTCAGTGACGTCGAAGATCGCCGGCGTCGATCCCATCCCCAGTGCCGGTAGGGCGAACGCCGTCATCGAAACGAAGGTGAGGAGGACGAGCGCGATGAGGGAGAGCGTGATGGCAACCGATCGATCCGAGTCTCTGGGCATTCGACTATCGGATGATCCCTCACCGGATATCTTTGTTAAGCACAGAGAACCCGTCGACGCGTCCGTGGTACGGTGTGCCGAACCCGAATCCGCGTCGACAAGGATTCGGCCCCACCCGTCATCGTCGAGAGCAACTGACAGGAGCCAGTGCCGCCGATAGCGGATGCCTACGTCGATATAGTACCAATTGGGATTATTCAGTCAGAAACGTCCGCGTGAGATCAGTCGTCGGCTTCCGTCGGCGTCCGAGTCCTCGAGGGCGCGTCCTCGAGGATCGGCGTCCCGTCGGCTTTCGGACCGAGCCGCGGACCGAACGGCGAGCCGTCCGCACCCGGGTCGATCACGCGCCGTTTTTCGTAGTCGGTCGATCGTTCGACGGGGACGCGGCCGATCGAGGTGATCATCTCGACGTAGTCGTCGAACGAGCGGAATTCGCCGTACTCGCCGCCCGCGCGCTTGGTGATCTCTTCCGAGAGGATGGTCCCCATGAAGTCGTCGGCCCCGCAGTTGAGCATCTTCAGGCCGCCCTCGTCGCCGTACTTGACCCACGAGGATTGGATGTGGTCGACGTTGTCCAGGAAGAGCCGCGCGACGGCGATCATGAGTTCGTCCTCGTCCTGCGAGGCACCGCCGGAGACGACGCCGTGCTCGAAAAGCGGCGTGTTCTGGTGGATAAAGGAGAGCGGAACGAACTCCGTGATCGCACCGTCGAGGCGGTCCTGTAACTCGCGGATGCGTTCGAGGTGCATCACGCGGTGCATCTCGTTTTCGACGTGACCGTACATGATCGTCGACGTCATGCCGAGGCCGGCCGCTGCAGCGCCTTCCATCGCCTCGAGCCAGCCGTCCGTGGATATTTTCCCGGGACAGATGACCTCGCGGACCTCGTCGACGAGGATCTCGGCCGCGGTGCCGGGGACGGTGTCGAGGCCCGCGTCCCGCAATCGGCTGTACACCTCCTCGTAACTCCAGTCGGTCCCCCGGCGAGCGTGGTAGGCCTCTTCGGGCGTCATCGAGTGGACGTGGACGCCGTCGACGCTCATCGCCGACATCTGTTCGACGTAGGTGCCGGGATCGGTGTCGTAGGTCTCGGGCGGTTTGTAGTTGACTGCCTTCGGGAACGGGTGGTCCTCGAGCATCTCGAGGTGTTCGTCGTCCAGCGCGAATCCGGGGTGGAGCCCCGAGACCGAGGTCACCTCGTAAATTCCGCGCTCGACGGCGTCGCGGACGATCTCGCGGGACTCGGCGGGCGTCTTGGTGAAGCCTACGGTCTCCTCGTCGTACTCGGATTCGAAGGTGTGGGCCGCGTCCTTGAAGTTACAGAACAGGCAGCCGACGTTACACGCCGTCGTGACGTTGTTGTTCAGGTTCGCGATGAAGGTGACCTCCTCGCCGACGACCTCGGCGCGGCGGCGGTCTGCGGCCTCGAGAACCAGCTCTTTTCGTCGTCGATCGATTCCGTCGCCGTCGGTCCCGGTCGTGAGGAGTTCGACGCCGTCGTCGACGGTGAGCCGATCACCGTCGCGTGCCTTCTCGAGGGCGTTCTCGAACGACTGATCGGTCTCGGGGACGTGCTCGAAGTCGAGATCCGCCTGGGTCACCGGTCGGTCCATCGTGGATACGATTCCGATGCGGGGAGAAAAGCGTGGTGGATTCGGCGGTGGCGGCCGGTGTCAGGCCGCGATACTGTTGGTTGCCGATCACGAGTCGGTCGACCGGTCTCGCGAACGGATACTGAAACCTTCTTAGGGGCCGACCTCGGCATCTCGAGTATGATACGCGGTGGCTCTTTCAGTCGGGGGTGGCTCGGATGACGAGCGTCAAGGAATTCCGTATCGAGACCGAGGCGACGGCCGACTCGCTGGGATCGGGGTCGTTCGTCTTCACCGACGACTACTCCGTCTTCGACTGGGGGAAGATGCCCGACCAGATCCCCGACAAGGGCGCGAGCCTCTGTACGATGGGCGCGTTCAACTTCGAACTGCTCGAGTCCGAGGGCGTCCCGACCCACTACCGCGGCGTGGTCGAGAACGGCGAGGTCGTCCCCCTCGCGGAGGCCTCCCGTCCGCCCTGGGAGATGGCGATCGACCTCACGCAGGTTCCGGACCTCCCGCACGAGGGCCGGGACTACGACTACGACGCCTACCACGAGGCCGCAGGCGAGAACTTCCTCGTCCCCCTCGAGATCGTCTTCCGCAATCGCGTCCCCGTCGGCTCGAGTCTCCGCCGACGGACCGAGCCCGCAGACCACGGTCTCGACTTCGAAGCGTGGCCCGACGAGGCCGTCGACCTCGCGGAGCCGATCGTCGAGTTCTCGACGAAGTACGAGGAGGGCGATCGGTACCTCGCGCGCGAGGAAGCCGATTCGATCGCCGGGGTCGCGGATATCGAGGAGTTAGAGGCGGTCGCACTCGAGGTCAACCGGATCGTCACCGAGCAAGCCGAGTCGGCGGGGCTCACCCACGAAGACGGGAAGATTGAGTGTCTGTACTATAGCGACGAAATCCGCGTCGCCGACGTCGTCGGCACCTTCGACGAGAACCGCTTCGGCTACGAGGGAACGCAGCTCTCGAAGGAGGTGCTCCGCCAGTATCACAAGCGCACCCAGCCCGAGTGGGTCGAGGCCGTCGCCGAAGCCAAGACGAGAGCGAAACGCGAGGACGTCGCCGACTGGAAGTCCCTCTGTGCGGTCGACCCCGACCCGCTCGAGGAACGCGTTCTCGAGACCGCTCGCAACATGTACTGTGCGGGGACCAACGCCTACACCGGACGGGAACTGTTCGACGCGCCGCCGCTCTCGAGTGCCATCGGATCGGTGCAGGGGCTCTAAATATAGACGGTCGACTCACCGCTCTCGTCCGTTAGCGACTCGAGCGACATCTTCGATCTACCGGGGCTTGCACGTGAACACCAAACCACGAAAGCCGACAGTACCCGTAGCCTACTCGTATGGAAGACACCGAATTCTATGGACTCGTCCAGGAGGCCAGCCACGCCGACACGACCGACGGCGCGCAAATCGCGAGCGAGGCCGTCCTCGAGACGCTCGGCGAAACGCTCACCGCGGGCGAAGCCGAGAACGTCGCCACCCTGCTGCCGGGTGAGCTGGCGACCCACCTCGAGAACGCCGACCACGACGGTTCCAGTTACGACCGCGAGGCGTTCGTCGAACGCGTGGGAGAGCGCCTTCGCGAGGCGGAGCTGGATTCCGACGAGGCCGAGCGGTACACGCAGGGCGTGACCGACGCGCTGGCGGCGGCGCTGACACGGAACGAGTTGCGGGACGTGAAGGCACAGCTCGACGCCGGGATCCACCCGCTGTTCGAGGGCGTCGATATCGATCGGGAGACGGTCTGAGGGTGCCTCTCGGCTCGAAAAACACGAAGGGCGAGAAAGAAAGCCGAAAACCGAAAACCGAACTGGAACCGGTCAGTGATCGTCGGCGACGACGCTCCCGATGCCGTCGACCGGCCGATCCGGCGTGAACTCCTCGATTTCTTCGGGAAGGCCCAGCTGGTAGCGGGTGCCGTTCTCGCGGACGGTCGTCCGACCGCGGTGGACGGAGACGTCGCCGTTCAGGTGGAGGCGAACGGCTTCGATCAACGCGTCGGCCTCGAGGGGCTGTCCGCGCTCTTTCATCGCATCTAGGTCGGCGTCGTCGGGGACGTCGAACGCCCGCTGGGTGATGATCGGCCCCTGATCGAGGTCGGTCGTCACGTAGTGGGCGGTGACGCCGGCGACGCGGACGCCCTCCTCGATGGCCTGACGGTAGGCTTCCGCGCCGGGGAACGCCGGCAGCAGCGAGGGGTGAACGTTGATGATGCGGTCCTCGTACCGGAAGACGACGTTCGGGCTGAGAATGCGCATGTACCGGGCGAGGACGATCAGGTCCGCGTCGTACTCCGCGAGCAACTCGAGCAGTCGCTCCTCGTTTTGCTGGCCGCTCTCGGTCCCGATATCGTGGAAGGGAACCCCGTAGTGTTCGGCCAGCGGCTGGAGGTCGTCGTGGTTGCCGATCACCACGCCGATGTCGGCGCCGAGGGTGTCGTTCGCCCACGCTTCGAACATGGCTTCGAGGCAGTGGCTCTCCTTCGTGACGAGGACGGCGATCTGCTGGTTCTCGCGGTCGGCGGGGAACCGGACCTGCACGTCGAGTCCGAGGTCGTCGCCGAGGTCGTGGAGGTCTTCGCGGAGCGTCTCTTCCGTACAGACCATCTCCGAGGTGTCGACGGCGAGGTACATCCGAAAGACGCCGTCGCGGACCGCCTGATCGAGGTCCTCGATGTTGACTCCGCGCTCGAAGAGGAGGCTCGTCACCCGGGCGATCAGCCCGGTGTCGTCTCCTCCGATGACCGTGATTTCGGTTACGTCGGTCGTCATCGGCGCCACCTCCGCTCGAGCGAAGTTCGAGACATCACTCCCTTCTCAAGCGGTCGGGGGGTAAAAGCCTTCATTTCTGTCTCGAGCGGGAGAAAGCGACGCTTCGATGGAAACTACTAAACGGTACTGCACACCTTATCGCATAGCCGTCGTGCGATTAGGATGTGAATAGTTTCAGTTGTTGCTGTATTCCACAGTTCCAATACGGCACCTCGAGTACTGGATTATCGGCACAGGAAGTGATATCGTTCTGATTGGTGTAGTATCGGTATCCGAATTCAGTCGTAATCACGATCCTTCCGTCCACCACGGTCAGAGAGACAGAGCCCGGTCACGATTCCAGCGGCGATAAACAGAGGCGATCTCTCGAGCGACGGGACGGGAGTGGCGCAGTCGACGATCGAGGACGCGGGCGCCACCAACAGTTCACGCCCACCCACTATCCACGAACGTGCATCACGGACCGAAGGCGAAAGCGTTTTTGAGCACGGATACGGGGATTCAGATAATGACCGCCTACACCGCGACGGTGACGGTTCGACTCAAACACGGCGTCCTCGATCCGGAAGCCGAGACCACACAGCGCGCACTCGAGCGACTGGGCTTCGAACTCGCCGATCTGCGTTCCGCGGATCGGTTCGAGATCGACCTCGAGGCCGACTCGACGGGCGAGGCCGAAGACCGCGTCGACGAGATGGCCGAACGGCTGCTGGCCAACCCGACCATCCACGACTACGACGTCGACATCGCGGAGCGATAGGATGACGGTCTCGATCACACTGCCGTCGACCGGCGGTCGCCACACCGAGGGGTGGCGACTGTGACGGTCGCCATCATCCGATTCGGCGGCTCGAACTGCGACCGCGACGCCGAGCGCGCCCTCGAGTACCTCGGCATCGACGCCGAAATCGTCTGGCACGAGGACGAGGACGGCCTCCCCGCAGAGACGACCGGCATCCTGCTTCCCGGCGGTTTCTCCTACGGTGACTACCTCCGGGCGGGCGCGATGGCCGCGCGCTCGCCGATCATGGACGAGGTTCGCGAGGCCGCCGCCGACGGCGTTCCCGTCCTCGGCGTCTGCAACGGCGCGCAGGTCGGCTGCGAGTCCGGATTGACGGAGGGCGCGTTCACGACCAACGAGAGCGCCCGCTTCCAGTGCGAGCATGTCTATCTCCGCGTCGAACGCGACGACACCCCCTGGACCGCCGCTTACGAGGCCGGCGAGGTCATCGAGGTCCCGATCGCCCACGGCGAGGGTCGCTACGAGATCGACGACGACCGCCTCGACGAACTCGAGGAGGAGGGTCGCGTGCTCTTTCGCTACTGCGACGAGAACGGCGACGTCGACGATCCGAGCGTGAACCCGAACGGATCGAAACACAACGTCGCTGGCGTCCTCGGCGACTCCGAGACCGTCGCGGTGTTGATGCCCCACCCCGAACGGGCGACGCTGCCCGACGTCGGCGGTGTCGACGGACAGGGGATTCTCGAAGGGTTCGCCCGGTAGTCGACAACGCTGGAGGGCCACAGTCGTACTATCGAAACCGAACGCGACGCCAGCCCGGTGTCACTCCGACGTCGTCGGTTCGTCCGCGGGCGCGTCCTGCCGGTCTTCGTCGAGGTGACACGCGTTCCGACGACCGGACACCGCTTCGCGGAGTTCGGGTTTCGACTCCTGACAGACGGTCGGAAACGCCTCGCGAAGCACCCGGAGTGCGTCGTCGCCCCGACCGTTCGCGAGATGGTCGACCGCCGTCGTGAACACCTCGTCTGCGCGCGCATCCTCGAGCGTCTCGGGGAGCTCGTAGGCCGCGCGGAGTCGCCGTTCGACCTCGTCGACGGGGAGCGTGTCCGGGACGTCGGCCTCGTCGATCGATTGTTCCGGCGACAGCAGTTCGAACAGCTTGCCGACCGTCAGATTTCCGCTGGCGACTCGTTGCTCGAAGTCGAGGACAGCGCGCCAGGTGGCCTGGTCGAACGCGTACTCGTCCGGCTGGATGACCGCCGGACAGCGGGTGTGAAAGCGACAGCCTCGCGGCGGGTTCGACGGGTCGGGGACGTCGCCGGTGAGTCGCACTCGGTCGCGATCACGATCGAGATCGCGGTCGGCCGAGATATCCGCGGACGGAATCGCCGAGAGCAGCGCTCGCGTGTAGGGATGCTGGGGGTCCGAAAACAGCACCTCGGTCGGCCCGACCTCGACGAACTCGCCGAGGTACATCACGCCGACGCGGTCGCAGATCTCGCGGACGACGCCGAGGTTGTGACTGATGAGGAGGACACTCAGGCCAAACTCCGTCTGGAGGTCGTCCATCAGCGAGAGGATCTCGGCCTGGATCGACACGTCGAGCGCCGAGACGGGTTCGTCGGCGACGAGCAGCCGCGGGTTCAACACTAGCGCGCGTGCCAGACCGACGCGCTGTGTTTGCCCGCCGGAGAGTTCGTGCGGGTACCGGTCGATGTCCTCGGCCTGTAATCCCACGCGCACCAGCAACTGCTCGACGATCTGACGCCGCCGCTTTCGATCGGTCATTCCGTGGACGATCAGCGGCTCGGCGATCGACTCCCCGATACTCATCCGGGGGTCGAAACTCGAGTCCGGATCCTGAAAGATCATCTGCGCCTCCCGGCGGAACCGCTCGAGTTCCGACCGGTCGAGCTCGACGAGATCCCGCCCGTCGAAGCGAACCGAACCCGCCGTCGGTTCCTCGAGTTGGAGGATGGTCCGAGCGGCCGTCGACTTCCCGCAGCCGGACTCGCCGACGATCCCGAACGTCTCGCCGTCCTCGAGCTCGAAGCTGATCCCGTCGACGGCCTTCACGCGGCCGACCTCCGCGTTCGTGATCCCCTCGGTCAGAGTGAAGTGCTTCTCGAGCCCGTCGACCTCGAGGAGCGGTCGACCGTCCGTCATTCGCCGTCACCCGTCTCCCGCTCTGGTTTCCGATCGGCAACGGGGGTGCCCGAAGCGGGCTCCGGGAGTCGGCCATCACCGCCCTCGTAGTGGATACACGACACGCAGTGGTCGTGGTCCTCGTCTGGCTCGGACAGCGACGGCTGTTCGCCGGTTCGACACGCCTCTCTGACGTAGTCACACCGCGGATGGTACCGACACCCCCTCGGCGGGTCGGTCGGGCTCGGGAGCGAACCCGGAATGGGCTCGAGACCGCCGGGTCGGCCCGGGAGACACTCGAGCAGCGCTCGCGTGTACGGGTGTGCCGGATTTTCGAAGATCGCTTCCACGGGACCCGTTTCCATCACCTTCCCCGCGTACACGACGACGACGCGGTCGGCGATCTCGGCGACGACGCCGAGGTCGTGCGTGACGAAGACGATGCTCGTATCGAACTCCCGCTGGAGTTCGCGGAAGAGGTCGAGAATCTGCGCTTCGATCGTGACGTCGAGGGCGGTCGTCGGCTCGTCGGCGACGAGCAGATCCGGCTCGCAGGCCAGCGCGATCGCGATCGCGACCCGTTGTTTCATTCCGCCGGAGAACTCGTGCGGGTAGTCGTCGATTCGATTGCCCGCCTCCGGAATACCGACGGCCTCGAGGAGGGAGACCGCTTTCCGGCGGGCCGTCGTCTCCGCGACCTCCCGGTGGGCGTGGATCGCCTCCCGAATCTGGTCGCCGACGGTGTAGACGGGATTGAGCGCCCCTTGCGGGTTCTGGAAGACGTGGCCGATTCGACCGCCGCGAAGGTCTCGAAGCTCGTCGTCCGAGAGGGTCGTCACGTCGGTCCCGTCGAAGCGTATCTTCCCGCCGGCGATCTCGCCCGGCGGGGTGGGGATCAGTCGGGTGATCGATTCGCACGTCACGGATTTTCCCGAGCCGCTCTCACCGACGAGACAGACGGTTTCACCGCGGTCGACGTCGAAGCTCACGCCGTCGACCGCCTTGACGAGACCCTCGTCGGTGTGAAAGTACGTTTGCAGGTCGCGTATCGACAGGAGGGGATCGTCGGGCATAACTCTGAGAGGGGGTCACGACACCACTCGGCAGACACACGATATACGATCGTCGGACGGGGACGAACACGAAGCGACGACGTCGGACCCCGACGGAGAGACGATCGTGTGTCGCGGTGCAGCGACTGGTGATTCGGGTTGGTCGTACTACCCAGCGCATCGGTCTATATGTTTTCCTTCGGGAGACCGTCACGAGACACCCTCGAGTGCGAGCCACGACAGCAGCCGATCACCGACACCGCTCGTCGGTACCCTCCCTCATCCGGACTGCTTCACCGTGAATCGCACACCGTGGACCGCCTCACGGTCAAACGGTCCGAACACAGAGGGGTTCCGATCACCGATCGATACGTTCACTCTCCGCCCAGCCCGGCCCGTTCTCCTCGACCGACTGTCGGCACAATTTGGCACACAGCGGGATCGAATCGCACGATTCGTCACGACTCAGGAATTGAGTCAATTCGAACATTAAAGAGGGTATAGTTCCTTGACCGCACGAAACACGGCCCGAAGTGATCGTCACTATGAACGAATCGATGCACGTCGTCTACGTCGACAGGACCGCTCGAGACGACGTCCTCACGGCGCTGGAGAGCCTCGACGGGAAGGTCGATCACGTCACCACGCTCGCCGACTGTCTCGGGAGACTCGACGAGACGACGGTCGTCGTCACCGAGTCCGACCTTCCCGACGCGGCCGGTGCCGAGATCTGCGAGCGGATTCGCGCGCGAGCACCGGACGTGCCGCTGGTGGTATTCACCGACTGCGGAACGGAAACGCTCGCGGGCGAGGTCGTCGCTGCGGGAGCGGACGGCTACGTTCCGAAGTCCCAGGGCGTCGACACCCTCGTGACACGTGTCGTCGAACTGCTCGTCGAACGACGCGACACGCGAGGGAGTTCAGATTCGAACTCGAACGCGAATCTCGAGTCGACCCGTCTCGGCAGTGTGGGATCGAGTGCCGTCAGCGATACTGACGAGGACGAGAGCGAGAACGGAGACGACCGTACCCGTGCCGACGCACTCGAGGAACTCCAGAAGACCGCGCACGAGTTGATGCGGGCGAACTCGGTCGAGGAGATCGGCGCGATCGTCGTCGAAGCGACGCAGAACGCCATCGAACAACCGCGTGCTACACTGCGGCTGTACGACGAGGAGACGAACCGCCTCGAGATCGTTGCGATGAGCGACGAACTCCGACGAACCGACGCCGAACTCGCACCGATCGGTCCCGGAGACGGCCCCTTCTGGGACGCCTACGAGCGCCGGGAACCGATCGTCGTCGACGATGCGTCGACCGATGTCGTCCCCTACGAGCTGGATCTCTCGCTCGGAAGCGTCGCGATCCAGCCGCTGGGGGAACACGGAATTCTCGTCGTGGCATCCCCCGACGACACCGAATTCGACGTTTCGGACGTCCATCTCGTGAACGTCTTCGCTGCGACGGTCGAGGCGGCCCTCGATCGAGCTACGCGCCAGCAGGAACTCGAGCGGGCGAAGACGATCGTCGAAGCGGTCGGTGACGGCGTCTACGCCCTCGATCCCGCCGGGAACTTCGTCACGGTAAACGACACCCTGACGGCCGTCACCGGGTACGCTCGAGACCAACTCCTCGGCGAACACGTCTCGAAGGTACTCACCGACGAGAGTCTCGAACGCGGCACCCGCGTAGCCGGAGACGTTCTGGGGGCTGGCGACGACTACGTCGCGACCCACGAACTCACGCTCGAGACGAGCGACGGCGAACGACTCCCCTGCGAGGTCACCGCGACGGCGTTTCGATCCGACGGGGAGTTCGCCGGAACCGCGGGGATCGTTCGCGATATCAGCGACCGAAAGGCGATCGAGCGCAGGATCGTCGACCAGACCCGGAAAACGACGACCCTCCACGAAGTCGCCTCGACGCTCGAAAACTGCGAAACCGAACGGGAGATCTACGAGGAGACGGTCGTAGCGGCGATGAGCGTCCTGAACTTCGACGTCTGCCTGCTCGGAAGCGCACAGGAGAACGCGTTCGTCACCGAAGCGGTCGCTCCGAGAGAGTTCAGTCGAACGATGCCGAAACGGACGCCGATCGACGGCATCGCGGGACGGGTCTACCGAACTCGACAGACGTATCGGACCGGCGATATCGCGGTGGACGACGGCGTTCCAACCGACGAGGGGGACCCGGACGCCGAGTTGGTAGCCAAGGGGTTCCAATCGCTGTTGAGCGTTCCGGTCGCCGAGTTCGCCGTCTTTCAGGCCGTCTCGACGGAACGCGACGCGTTCGACGGACACGACCAGGAACTCGCCGAGTTACTGCTCTCTCACGCCTCGGACGCACTCGAGCGGCTGGCGTTCGAGTGCCGGCTCAAAGAGGAGCGTGACCGCTTCGCCGCGCTGTTCGAGAACGTGCCGGACGCGGTCGTCAGCGCCCACCACCCCGACGACGAGCCGATCGTCGAACGCGTCAACCCGGCGTTCGAGCGCGTTTTCGGCTACGAACAGTCGGAACTCGTCGACGAATCGCTCGACCGATTCATCGTGCCCTCGGAGGCGGTCGCCGATGCCGACACGATCAACCGACACGGCGCGCGGGGTGAGATCGTCGAACAGGAGGTCAAGCGACGAACGACCGACGGCCTTCGCGATTTCATGATGCGTATCGTTCCGATGGAGATGGACGAATCGAGCGATCGAACCTTCGGCGTCTACACCGACATCACCGAACAGAAACAGCGTCAAAAACGAGTCGAGATCCTCAATCGCGTCCTTCGGCACGACCTTCGAAACGGGATGAACATCGTCAACGGCTGCGCCGAGATGCTGGCCGACGTCGTCGAAGACGACGCGAGCGTCCAGTACGCGGAGGCGATTCAGGAACGCGCCGGCGAACTCATCGGCCTCGCCGAGAAGACTCGCGCCGTCGAACGCACGCTCGACCGCGGCGACGCCGCAACGGGGCCGGTGGACGTCGTCGACAGCGTCGAGAGCGCAGTCGAGTGCGTCGAGGCGGACTTCCCCGAGGCGGCGATCACCTGCTCGCTTCCCGACCGAGCACACGCGCGGGCCGACGACATGTTGCAGACGGCGATCTTCCACATCGTCGAAAACGCCGTCGAACACAACGATATGCCGACCGCGACGATCGACATCGCCCTCGAGACGAACCACGAGGACGGGACACTGCTGCTCTCGATCGCCGACAACGGCCCGGGGATCTCCGAGGAAGAACGCGAGCTGCTTCAGGAAGAACAGGAGATCACGCAACTCCGCCACGCCAGCGGGCTCGGCCTCTGGCTCGTCAACTGGGTCGTCACCCAGTCCGGCGGATCCCTCTCCTTCGGGACCAACGATCCCCGGGGAACCGTCGTTACGCTCGAGGTTCCGAGCGCCGACGTGCCCGCTTCGGAGACGGTTCACAGCAGTGTGTCGGCACTGGACTGAGTGTGTCGGCGGGGATCGAGTGCGTCGGCGGTCACCGACGAAGAGTGAGAGCGACAGTGAAAGTGTAGAAAGAGCGACAGCAGGAGTCAGCGTGAACGTGAGAAAACGAGCGCAGGGATTATCGCGTGAGCGGCTGGTTGTAACTGCACTCGAGGTCCATCACGGCCTCCCAGGTCGCCTCGCACGCACAGGAGACCTGTTCGAAGACGGTCGGATCCTGACGGAGGTCGAAGTCCTTGATAGCCTTCTGGACGAGGTCGTCACACTCCGTGCAGTTGTGTGGGCCGCGATCGGAGCCGTGGCCGACGGGGTCGGAGACGACGATCGCGTCGACGTCCGCGGTCTCTTCGAGGACGTGGGCGACCGACCAGAGCCACGGCGGTCGGTAGCCGTCCCGGAAGTGGAGTTCGTCGACCATGGTGTAGCGCTGGACGTTACAGGGGTTCATCGAGACGGTGTGACACCCCTCGACGTCGGCGCAGCGCTCGACCGAGGAGATCATGTCCGCGACGGCCTCGGACTCGGCGAGAAACGGCGGTTTCATCAGGAGGTAGGCTTTGATGCCGGCCGCGGCGGCGTCGGCTTCCCGACTCGCGACCGCTGCCTCCGCACAGGCGTCCTCGAAGTCAGAAAAGTCGAAGTACTTGTTCACGCAGTCGTGGCGGACTCTGTCGGTAGCGGTCTCGAGGCCGATCGCGATGTCCGTATCGATCCCGTGGTCGGTGAAGTCGGCGATCTTCTCGCGGTCGACGAAGTCCGGCAGGGACTCGAGGACGATGCGCTCGCGGTCGGCGAAGGTTTCGGCGATCGCCCGTCGGGACTCCGCACCGACCTCGCGTTCGTCCAGAAACGAGCCGGAGGTGTAGATCTTGATGAGGTCGGCGGAGTCGTCCGCGTTCTCCGCTTCGTGTGCGAGACAGACGTCGATCTGGTCCATCAGGGCCTCGTGAGAGACCGAGCCGCCGTCGACGCTCTCGGCGACGTAGCCGCACATCGTACAGCCGCCGGCGCGGGCCCACCGACAGCCGCCGGTGTTGAGGATGATCGTCAGGCTCTCCTTGACGCCACCGGGAGTGTTGTCCTCGTCCAACCAGACCCGGGTCGGTTCGTGGGGGTCGTAGCTGGCTTCCTTCTCCGAACGGATCTCCCGCATGACCTGGTTGTGGGCGTCCATGCCCTTGCCCTGCTCGTAGACCTCGGGCGTGGGGTGACTCATTGTCGGGAGAAGCGCCCGCGCGCGTAAAGCGGCTTCGTCTGGTCGCTCGAAACTCGCCGGTGGGCACTCCGGGGGTCTCGATTCAGAGCGGCCGCTGCCGTATCGCGCACTGAAACGGACCGATGCTCGACCGGATCCGATAACAGACGGAGCGCTCCGGACCGACCGGTAGCGCAATCGCTTTCGGGTCCCCGTCGCTCACTCGAGACGCATCTCTCTGGTATCGATGGCGTCGCACGCGGGGCAGATGTGCTGGTATCGAATGCGGCGGCCGGACGACGTGACGCGCCAGGTTCCGTCGGCGTCGACGTAGCCACATTCACGACACCGGAGTTCGGATCGATCGAACTTCTGGCGGAGCCGGTCGAACGGTGATCGTGATCGGTTCATGGTCGTGTGTTAACATACATCATCAATCGATATAATACCTGCGTACGAGCGGGGACGACTCGAGACCCACGGCCGCCAGCTTTCATAGGACTAGCCTACATAGGTAGGATTATGGACGACACCGAATCCGACCGTGGCGAGTACGGGGCGGGTGGTGAGTTGGCGACGGCAGCCCTCGAGCGGGTCACCGATCCCGTCGTATCGGTCGACGACGGGACGATCACCTACGCGAACGCCGCCGCACGAGAGGGGTTGGATCTTCCGGACGACGTCGGCGGGTCGCCGGCGAGCGTCCTCGAATCGTGGGGGACACTCGAACGGGAGATCACGGAGACGGCGGCCGGAACGGACCGAATCGTCGAACTCGGCGACGAACGGTACGACGCGCGCGTTCACCGGGGCACCGACGGTGCGACGATCACGTTCGAACCCGCCGGCGAGCTGCCGCCGCTCGAGCGCGATCGGTGGGTGAAAGATCGGGCGATCAACGAGGCGCCGGTCGGGGTCGCGATCACCGACCCCTCGATGGCGGACAATCCGCTAGTGTACATCAACGAGGCGTTCGGGGAGATCACCGGCTACGATCGCGAGACCGTCGTCGGGAAGAACTGTCGCTTCCTGCAGGGACCGCGGACCGACCCGGCCGCGGTCGACGTCATGCGCGAAGCGATCGCGGACGAACGTCCGGTCACCGTCGAACTCGAGAACTACCGTCAGGACGGGACGAGGTTCTGGAACGAGGTCACGCTCGCGCCCGTTCACGACGACCACGGCGAGGTCACCAACTTCGTCGGCTTCCAGAACGACGTCACAGCCCGAAAACGGGCGGAGATCGCCCTGCAGGAGCGAACGAACGAACTCGAACGCCTCCTCGAACGCGTCGAGGGACTCGTCCAGGACGTCACCGGCGTCGTCGCGGGTTCGACCTCGCGGTCGACGCTCGAGGCCGACGTCTGCGAGCGGATCGCCGCCGAATCGGCCTACGACGGCGCCTGGATCGGCGAACACAATCCCGCGACGAACACGCTGGAGGTGCGTGCGAGCGCCGGCGTCGCGGTCGAGGACGTCGCGATGGACGCCGACCACCCCGCGACGCGCGCGATCGACGGCCAGGCGGTCCGTCTGGGCACCGTCGACGGGATGGAACACGCCGGATTCCCGCTCACGCACAACGACGTCGAGTACGGCGTCCTGACCGTCTGCGCGCGCGAGGAAAACGCGGTCGACGAGCGCGAGGAGGTCGTCCTTTCCGCGCTGGCGCGAGCGGTCGCCAGCGGAATCAACGCCCGCGAAACCAGCCGGATACTCGAGACCGACGACGTGGTCGTCGTCGAGTGCGACGTCACCGATCGGGCGGTCGCTCCCGTCGCGCTCTCGGCGGATGCGGCGTGTACGCTCGAGTACAATCGGTCGGTTCACCGTCTCGAGGGCGACACGGCCTCGCTGTACACGGTGACCGGGGCGTCGGCCGACGAGCTCGGGGCTGCCGCGTCGGCCCTCGACGGCGTCGACGTTCGACCGGTCGTCGAACGCGAGGGGCGCGAGGAACTGCTCGTCGAACTCGGGACCGACGAACCGGGACTGGTCGAGTGGCTCTCGACGCGCGGGGCGGTCACCCGCTCGATCCGGGCCGTAGACGGCACGGCTCGCGTTCGCCTCGAGTTGCCCCAGTCGGCGAACGTGCGCGCCACCGTCGAAGCGCTCGAGAAGCGCCATCCGGGGACGGACGTCGTCTCGTTTCGCCAGCGTGAACGGCCCGACGAAACCCGACAGGAGTTCGCTGCGCGACTCGAGGCGGACCTCACCGACCGCCAGCTCGCCGCGTTGCGCCGTGCGTATCTGGGCGGCTACTTCGAGTGGCCGCGGCCGGCGACGGGCGAGGAGCTCGCACAGTCGATGGACATCTCCAGACCGACGTTCCACGAACACCTTCGGACGGCCGAAGCCAAACTGTGCCGGGCGCTGTTCGAAGAGCCCGCTCGTGACAACTGAAACGGGGTATGCACGGCGAACATCGCCGAGAGCGCGACGACCGACCGACGCACGCGATTCGGGACCGACAGGTGAACGTGTAATCAGGACGAAACCGTTCGAATGCAACGGAAGTCAGTTCTCGACGAAGTCGCTGAAGCACTGCTTACTCGAGTGTAGTCACCTCTTAGCGAAACAAACTGGCCGAGAGGGTCGCCTGCGTTTATGTAGCATGCTGTGATAGGCTGGTCCATGTTGGAGTACGCAACCCCACTCCAGATGGGCGGCGGTGGCTTCCTGTACTGGGCGATAATTTTCTTCGTCCTCGCGATCGTCGCTGCGGCGGTCGGAGCCCGTGGTGTCGCCGGGATCTCGATGGAGATCGCACGGATCTTCGTGTTGATCTTCATCATCCTGGCGATCGTCGCGCTGTTACTGTAACGGCCACCACGCCGATCACGTGTCGTTTGCCAACCGTCCCGTCGGTCGCGTTCACCTTCTCGGTTTTATCGGCCGGTGAGCGACGGCGTCACCGCTGTCGGTATCGGACGCTCCTCGAGTCGATCCGTCACACCGTCTA
The DNA here is from genome assembly GCF_017357405.1 of Halomontanus rarus. Lineage (GTDB taxonomy): Archaea > Halobacteriota > Halobacteria > Halobacteriales > Natrialbaceae > Halomontanus > Halomontanus rarus. Next base: position 1,555,990 of record NZ_CP071597.1, read on the forward strand.
CCGATTCTGAGAGGGCACCCCTCACGGTGGCAGACAAATCGAACGGGAGGCGAACGCGAACCTACCACACGCGACGAACATATGTACCGACAGGTCCTATCGTTCCTATCCGTGATGGCCACAACCCACGTGTTCGCCGGCGTCGCACTCGCGACCGCCGTCGCCGCGTTCGCACCCGAACTCGCCCTCGTCGCCGTCGGTGCCGCGATCCTCGGCGGCGCGTTCCCCGACTTCGACCTCTACGCCGGTCACCGGAAGACCCTCCACTTTCCCGTCTACTACTCGATCTGTGCGCTCGCCAGCGTCAGCCTCGTCTTGCTCACCCCGACGACCGTCACCGTCGCCGCCGCCGTCTTCTTTCTCGCCGCGGCCCTTCACTCGGCGATGGACGCCCTCGGCGGCGGCCTCGAGTTGAAGCCCTGGGAGGGGACCTCCGAGGAGGCGGTGTACAGCCACTATCACGAGCGGTGGGTCCGCCCCCGGCGGTGGGTCCGGTACGACGGCGCTCCCGAAGACCTACTGCTCGCGTCGGTGCTCGCGGTCCCCGGTTTACTGGTCTTCGACGGACGCGTTCGCGACGTCCTGCTCGTCTTCCTCGCCGTCTCGATCGGTTACACCCTCGCCCGGAAACCGATGGTCCGGATCGCCGAGTTCGTGATCGATCGGCTCCCCGAAACGGTACACGCGTACGTCCCCGTTCGATTTCTGCCGGTCGAAGAGGGCACACTCGAGGGACAGTCGGAGTGATTTAGTTACGGGCTACCGAATCCGGAACCGATGGCTGGTTCGCTCGCCGTCGACGGCAGGCCGCGACTCGAGGGGGATCGACACCGATGACGGCAACCGAGACGATCGACGACGACCTGCGGGTCACCCACCGCGAGACGATCGCGAACGGCGTTCGACTCCACTACGTCGAGGCCGGACCCGACGACGGCGACCTCGTCGTCTTTTTACACGGCTTTCCGGAATTCTGGGGGACCTGGCGTCGCCAGCTCGCCGCCCTAGCCGACGCCGGCTACCGCGTCGTCGCACCCGACCTCCGGGGCTACAACCGCTCGGAGAAACCCCACGGGCTCGACGCGTATCGACTCGAGACGCTCACCGCCGACGTCGAGGCGTTGATTCGAGCGCTCGGTCGCGAACCGGCGACCGCGGTTACCGAAGCCGGGGCAGGAACGGAGACGGGGACGGGGACAAAGAGCGCCCACGTCGTCGCCCACGACTGGGGCGGGATGATCGCGTGGGCGACCGCACTCTCCCACCCGCACGCGATCGACCGACTCGTCGTACTCAACGCACCGCATCCGATCAAGTACGCGCGCGAACTCACCCTCTCGCAGGCGAAACGGTCGTGGTACGCCGCCTTCTTCCAGCTGCCGTGGCTCCCCGAACGGCTGTTCGCGGCCCGAGGCTATCGGGCCCTCGAGGTCCTCTTCTGGGAAGCGCCCAACCGGCCCGGCGCGTTCACCGACGACGACGTCCGCCGGTTCAAACAGGCGGCCGCGCGGCCCGGCGCCCTCGAGTCGGCGATCAACTACTACCGGGCGAACGGCCGCGGGCCGATCGGCGAGCACCTTCCCGGCTCGATTCCCGTCATCGGCGACCGGTTGGCGGGACCGATTGAGACGATCGACGCGCCGACGCTGGTTCTCTGGGGCGAAGCAGACAGCACGCTCACGCTGGATCAGCTCGACGGCCTCGAGTGCTACGTCGACGACCTGCGCGTCGAGCGGTTTCCGGACGCGAGTCACTGGGTCCACGCCGACCGCCCGGACCGGGTGAACGAGTCGATTCTGGCCTTCCTCGAGTGAGTCGAGGTCGGCCGCTCTCGAGTGCTCTCGGAGCTATTGACCGTCGGTTCACACCCGATTGCACGACCGGAGCGCGGTTCGGTGCGGTGAGCGAGCACGGCGGACTGTACAATGGGAGTGTCAATCGTTTCGATCGGCACGATAGAGCCTCGACGGTGCCGACGTCGATCACCCGTCGGCGAACGTGACGCCGTCGATTTCGAACCGCGCCCCTCCCTCCCGACTGTCGGTGACCGAAATCGACCACTCGTGGGCGTCGACGATCGCGCTGACGATTGCGAGACCGAATCCCGTCCCCTCCGATCGGGTCGTATAGCCGTGTTCGAAGACGGTCTCGCGATCTTCGGGATCGATTCCCGGGCCGTCGTCGGCGACGTAGAAGCCGTCGCGGTCGCCCTCGAGCAGCCCGACGCGAACCGTAACCGGGGCCCGATCAGCGGGCGGTCGCCTGTTTTCGTCACGAGCGCCTCGAGTCGTCGGCGGCGAAGACGAAGACGAACGTCCGAGTCGATCGTCGGACGCCGCTCGGTCGGTCGTCGACCCGTGTTCGACACAGTTGCGAAAGAGGTTCTCGAGCAACTGGCGCAATCGAGGTCGGTCGGCCTCGAGGGCGACGTGGACGTCGTTTCCAACGTCGGTCTCAGTCTCAGTATCGGTCTGGGTCTGGGTCTGGGTCTGGGTCCCGGTCCCGGTCCCGTCCTCGACCTCGACCTCGAGTTCGATCGGGTCCGTCGAAACGGTCGACCACGCCTCGCTGAGGACGTCCGCGAACGAGACGACCGCCGGCGAGTCGACGATCTGTCCCTGACGGGCGAGGGCCAACAGATCCTCGACGAGTTGACTCATACGCTGGTGGGCATCGTCGACCTTCCGGAGGTGTTCGCGTGCGGCCTCGTCCTCGACCATGTCCGTCGCCAGCTCCAGGTGTCCTTCGGCGAGCGTCAGCGGGTTGCGGAGGTCGTGGCTCACGACGCTGGCGAATCGCTCGAGCTGTTCGTTCTGGTGCTCGAGGCGGCGCTCGCGGTGTTTTCGGTCGGTGATGTCCGTGTAGATGCCGTAGCCTTCGACGTCGCCGTTCTCGCGAGTCACGACGACCGACCGAAAGAGGAAGGTTCGAAGTTCGCCGTCGGTCCGATACTGAATTTCGGTGCCGTCGCTGCGGTCGGATCGAAACCAGCGATCGATCACGTCGCCGCGGTCGTCGGTCTCGTCGGTCTCGATCACGGCCGGGAGGGGCTGACCGACCGCGGAGGCGTCGCAGTCGAACGTCGCCTCGAACGCGGGGTTCATCGCCGCGACGATCGGGATCGAGTCCTCGAACGTCACGGTGACGATCGGATCCGTGATTTCGTCGAGCAACGCGTCGAATCGCTGTTGGGCCTGTTCATAGACGCGGATCTCGTTCGCGACGAGGCCGACGTACCCGTCGTTCGTCCGCTGGATCGTCTCACAGATATCCGCCAGTTCGTGGTGCGTATACGACCCGGCGCGTTCGATCTCGAGTTCCGCGAGCGCGTCGGCGATCAGCGATTCGGCCTTTTCGACGCCGACGGTCTGACTGAACTTCGCGACGAGTTCCCGGTGGTTCATATCATTCTGGAAGGAGTAAAATAACGGTCGTTGTATTGTGGAACCCGCTAAACTGTCCCAGTCCCATACACATCTCTCCGTAGGTCTCGAACCCGACGAACGGCACCTCGAGTTCGTCGGCGATCGCCTCGACGGCGACCGGGAACTCCTCGCCGAGGACGATGCCGCGGCAGGCACAGTCGTAGACGAACGCACCGGCGATCCCCGATCCCTCCGTCTCGGCTTTCTCGGCGGCGGTCTCGGCGGCCTCACGCGCGGATTCGATCTGGGCGTCGGACGCGCCGTGCATCACCCTGAATACGGTGCCCTCCGGAATGTCGAGCGCGAACCGGAGGACCTGATAGTCGTCTTCGACCCACGGCCACCGCATCTTGTAGCGACCCTCGCCCTGATCGATTCCGAACTCGAACTCGCACATGATCCGCTGGAGGAGTTGATCCCCCGCCTCGAGGTCGTCGATTTCGACGCCGAACTCCTCGCGGACCGGTTCCCTGACGGCGTCCTTCCAGACCTCGAAGGCGGGTTTTCCGTCGAGTTCGAAGACGTCAGAGCCCGCCGAACGGGTGACCTCGACCGGGTCCGAGAGTGGTTCGTGCCCGTGTCGAACCGAGACGATCGGCCGCTCTTTCGACGCGATCAGTGCGAGCACGACGGCGTCGCGAGCGACGGTATCGTCGTGGAAGACGTGGGTCGCCTCGAGCTGGTGGTCGTCGGCGGCGGAGCCACCGACGATGCTGACCGTGGGACCGAGTTTCTGCTGGGTGACCAGCGCCAGTTCTTCGCCGACGCTGCTGAGTCCGTCGTGGAGGTTGATCGCCGACAGGTACGGGTAGCCGTCGACCGCGGCGGGGAAGTCCTCGACCGCCTCGCGAACCGCTCGCGAGACGTTCTCCCGGAGCCCCGTTCCGAACCCGGTGACGAACGTTAGCGTGTCGCTTGTGACCAGCGAGACGGCGACGGCACCCTCGGCGACCTCGCGTTCGGTGAACGCCGACGCGGTCGAACAGCCGATCAACGCCGCGTCGGTGCCGACGATCTCGCGAATCCCCTCGAGGACGCCCTCGTACTCGTACTCGATCGAACAAAACACTTGACAGAAGTCGACGCGATCGGTCGGCAAGTCGGCGAGCGCGGACGCGGCCGCCTCGCTTCCGACCTTTCGTCCGTCAGTTCCAGTTGCAAGTGCGGTACCGATCGAGGTTCTCATGAATAGCAACACGTCGTTGTACAACTAATAACGTTCGGAAACGAACACTTCCGAGCGGTTCTTCGACCGTCCGTGATCGACGGCGTTTCGGTTGCGATCGGTTCGATCTCAGAGCGTCGAAACCACGGGTGCGCCCGCGTAGGAAACTCCATCGAGTCCGGCGCTCTCGAGCGCGTCGTCGATCGCGTCCGCACCGATCGATTCGGCGCTGTCAGCGTCGTCCGCCGTCACAGTGACGGTCACGGTGAACTCGACCGCGACCGTGTACGGGTCGAACGGTGCGGCGGGGTGTTCGTAGACGTCGGCGTCGCCGACCGTCCAATCCGAGACCAGTGTCGACGGGACGAGTCCCTCGAGGGTGTCGGACAACTGGGCCGTCGCCTCGGAACGGGCGGTCGTATCGGTTCCCTCGTGGAGGGTGACGAGCGACCGTCCGGTGCGTGAGACGGTGAACGACAGTGTCGCGTCCGTTTCCGGCTCTTCCTCCACCTCTGCGTCCGTATCCATACGAACGCTATCGGGTACGAGACGATGAACGCTTTGGTGACTTCCTCGCTCTAGTTGCGAGCGGTCCTAGCACTGTCACTCATCGCTGGAATCGCCACAGTACCAAAAGAGTTCGAAGGCCGGTGGTCGAGCGTGAAGGTTCGAATTCGAGATCGAGTCCGTCGTTGGCCGGCACCCGTCAGGACGACATGGTGTCGTAGATCTTCTCACCGAGTTCCTCTTCGGACAGCTTGCCGTCCCTGTAGTCGATCAGCCAGTCGACTTCGATCCTGAACGAGGCGATTTCGACATCGTCCCCGTTCCGCGCGGTCACGTACACCGTGTCGATTTTGGCCGCGAACTCGGCGCGGTCCTCGATCGCCTTGGCCGCGGAGTCTCCGATCCCTTCGGGAACCGATTTCGAGTCCTTGTCGTAGGACTCTCCGACGACGACGTCGACGTAGAGTTCGTCGCCGTCGCGTTTGTCGACCGTAACCGAGACGTCGAATTTCGACAACGTGTCGTCGAGTTCGTCGACGTCGATTCCGGGCGCGTCGTCGTCGTGATCTTTGCTGCCGTCGTCGTCGTCGTTTCCGTTTTTCGTGTCGTCGCCGTTTCCGTTTTTCGTGTCGTCTCCGTTTCCGTTTTCATCGTTGCCGTTACCATCGTTATCGGCACCACCCATGCAACCGGCGAGTGCAGTTGCGAGCGTGACGCCACTTCCCAGGAGGATTTTACGTCGCTCCATATCCGCAGGCTCATTTGCCGTATTGATTAGTAATCGTGAGATAAACGATCGGTAGACGGTGTCCACCACCTGAAGGACACGTTCGATCGATATTCGAGCACGAGTGACTACCTCGAGTGCCGGATTGTACCGAGTACGGGACTGTAACCGGCGTTTCATCGGTTCCTTCTCACAGTATGCAAACGACACTGTGACTGTCAGAATAGTTGATATTCGTCAGGGTGATGCTACCTCCCAGTTCGGACCGTCGGAACGACACCCCCTACAGCAAGCGATCGTAGATTCCCGCCAGTTGCTCGAGGGAGTGTTCGACCGACAACATCGACCGACGGCGACGACAGAGGTCCGACAATCGGTCGCGCTCCTCGACGACCCGCCAGAGGGCGTATCGAAAGTCCGTGAGGTTACCCCGTTCGTACCGGTACCCCGTCTCGCCCTCGATGACCGAATCGGTGAGCGCTCCCTCGTCGACGGCAACGACCGGCGTTCCGCAGGCGGTCGCCTCGAGCGCGACGAGCCCCTGCGTCTCGACCGGGCTCGGGAAGACGAAGGCGTCGAGTGCAGAGTAAAACGCCGGCAAGTCCTCGCGCTCGAGAAAGCCAAGGAACCGAACGTCGGCGTCGACGTCGGCGGCGTGGGCCTCGAGGTCGTCGCGGGCGGGACCGTCGCCGCCCAGAACCAGCGTGACCTCGGTGCCGGCGACGGCGTCGATCGCCTCTTCCAAGTTCTTCTCGTGACCGTGGCGGCCGGTGTAGCCGACGACGGGGCGTTCTCCAGACTCGGGAAGGTCGTACAGCCGTCGGAACGCCGTCGCGTCGACCGGTCGGAAGAATTCGGTGTCGATCCCGTTGGAGACGACCGTCACCGACGCGTCGGCGTCGACGTGCTCTATGAGGTGATCACGAGCGAAGGACGTCGGTGCGACGACGTGGTCGACGCGTTCGAAAAACGAGCGCTCGTAGGCCCGACACGTCGCGCGCAGGCCGCCCACGAAACCTCGTGGTGCGTGCTGGTTCGCGCGGTCGCCCAGCAGCGTGTGATAGGAGGCGACCGCCGGCACGTCGTGGCGGCGGGCGAACCGAAGACCGGCGATTCCGACGGTAAAGGGCGTGTGGACGTGGACGAGGTCCGGGACCTCGAGATCGTCGGGGATCGTCGGCAACCCGAGTCGGTACTGCGGGTACATCGGTGCACGAACGCTGCGGATGGGATGCTCGCCGTCACACGGGTCGTAGCCGTCCATCTCGGGGTAGACGACGGACATCTCCGTTCGGCAGTTCGGCCAGTGTTCCCGCCAAAGGCGAACGGTGTATGTGACGCCGTTGACCGTCGGTAAGTAGAGGTCGGTGAATGCGGCGACCGTCTCCGTTCGTGACATGTGTGCGGTAGTTCAACGCCGGGAGAATAATACGTTCGGTCGGAACGCGGCGCGGACGAAAGCGGACGGGACAGACGCACACCCGCAGCGTCGCTAGTTCGTCGGCCGAGGAACCGGCACGTTGGCGACCGCGACCGTCACGACCCCGAACAGGAGCGGGAGCCAGTAGGTCCCACTGCGATACAACAGCGTCGCCGCCGTCGCGTCGGGCGCGGTGATCCCCGTCATCGCGACGAGTAACACGACGAATACGGGTTCGACGCTCCCGAGCCCGCCCGGCAAGGGAAGGACGTTCGAAACCGCGCCGAGGGGGACGACGAACAGGACGACCTCGGGTTCGACGGCGTGACCGACTGCGTACAGCGCGAGCCACAAGACCCCCGAGAGTAACGCCCAACCCGCAGTCGAGTAGACGAGCGACAATCCCAGACTGTAGTGGTCGCCCGACACCCGTTCGACGTTCGCGGCGAACTGACCGAGTCGGCGTTCGAACGTCGCTGGCGACACTGCGTGGACGCCCGGGACCACCGCGTCCATCTTCTGTGAGAGACCGCCGAGGACGACCGCAGCCACCGTGAGGAGCCGGTCGCGGCGTCGCCAGCCGACGACGACGGTCGCCATCAGCGCGAGGAGCACGAGGAAGACGAACGCGAGCGCGATTTCGACCGTCCGACCGACCACCGCCGTCGTAACGACGTACAGTAGCCCGATCCCCGCGAGCGGAAGCATCGGCGCGTAGTTCAACAGATCGACGCTCGCGACCGCGGCGAACCCGGTCTCGTAGTCTCGACCGGTGTATCTCGAGAGCAAGAGCGCCGCCAGCGGTTCCCCGCCGAGGTACGTCGAGGGTGCGACACTGTTGGCGAAGACGACGTTGCCGAACAGGACGACGGCGTCGACGGGTGTGTGTTCGACCTCGAGTATCCCGAGGACGACCGAAAGCGTGTACGCCCAGACGCCGAACCAGCACGCGACGACGACGAGCAGCGAGGCGAGAACGAGACGGTCAGCTGTGGCGATGGCAGCGAACGTCGCCTCGAAGCCGACGAGCGCGAGCATCCCGGTCAGGACGACGGCCGCGACGACGAATCCGATCGCGACGGTCGTCAGTCGGACGCTCGTGGCGTTCATAGGCGATGTACGAGGAGGGTGTACAAAACCGTAGGTAATCGACAAATTTCGATCGATGCGTCAGAAGTCACTCGACACCAGCGGAGTGACTAGAGAGAAAGACAGGACAACCGCTCGAGTCGCAGACGCCGATACCGTTTCAGTCGATCCGAAAGGCGACGTCGTGGTCGGACAGCAGCGACCGCATGCGTTTGACGCCGGTCGCCGTATCCCACCCCGCTGACGTGTAGTGCTTGTAGGGGTGGCGTAACCAGGAGTGCTCTCGGTGCGCGAAGACCTCGACCGCGTCACGACCGTCCTGAAACAGGGTGACGTGGAGTTGCCACTTCGCGAGCGGTGACTGCCGGCGGACCCAGCTGCCCGCGGACTGTCGGCCGTCCTCGTGGACCTTCAGCGAGGCGATCGGCTCGGGGGCGAACTCCATGGCCTCGAGGTCGGGTCGAAACTCGCCGAGTTCTCGCTGAACGGTCCCGACGTACTCCGAGGGATGCATCGTACACTGTGCGAATCCACCGAGCGGTTCCTTGATTCGATGAAGCGTCGGGAGAACGCGACGTCGAACCCGCGTCGTCCAGTCGAGTGCGTGAGCGGAGTGGTCGCGGGGATCGACGCCACCGTCGTTGTTCGTCGCCACGGGGAGCTCTAGTGAGTCCGAAAGCAAAATCGTTGTGGCTTTCTACTTGACGTAATCGTTCGTCTCGAGGAGAACGCGTTAGAATCGAAATACGCGCTTGGAGCGGATCTCATCGCGATCGAGACTCCCAGAGACGAATCGTCGCTTCAGATCCCACCTCTCCAAATTCTGTATCGCTTCATACGGTTTACCTGGCCCGGTCGATCACAGAGGGAGCTCCTGTTACTAACGCCTACCCACCGGCAGAGTGACCGCTGAGCGACGTGATTCTCGATACAAACCGCTCTACGGAGACCGGCGTGACCGCGGTAGACGGACCACGGCACCGATTCGATAGCGCCATCGGAAGCGGAGAGCATACAGATGCTCGTCTCTCGAGGACGTCTAATTTCGAGTATTCGTGGACATCCGCCACGACCCGGATCTAAAACGAACTGGACGGAACGTTCCGATCGCCTACGGTAAGACGCCGCCGAGCATCAGACGGCCCGAGATACTCGCGTCGGGACCGAAACGCGACTCGAGTCGTGACCGATTCCGGGTGGCGTTCGACGGCACCCGCCCGTTCACCGGACGAACGCTCCGTTTGCACAAACTGGAGTGCATCGACGTGGTGGAAGAACGGTCCCGACCACACGTTCCGGAATCCCACGCGGAATGCCGTGAGTCGCTCATCGGAGACCTCGAGTTTCCTCACACGGCTCGCACCGACCGTCGCGTGGAAGCCCCTATCGATAGGCGAATTCGAACCACCGTGTATCCGTACTCGCGAGACCCGATCTGGAGGTGTGTTAGGTCGTCGAATACCCCTGGTGAAAGGGGAGATGTCCGCTTCCACGTGTACCGACCGGATTGGAATCCAGCCGATTGCGACCGTCGAAACCGGTGTCGAACAGTGCCCGGTTCGGCGTCGATCCTACGGATCCGCACGTGTGAACTCTATTATCGGGTCTCGAGCCGAACGATCGGTGGACGGCCACGACCTGATAAACCATATGGCGAAATATGAAATCCGTTTCGAGCGTGAAGAGAGTTGTACAGTGGCGAGCGCGTCCACGCTCCGAGAGATCACATCGTCCGACCGGCCCCAGAACCGCTTAAGTCGCTGGATAGGAAACAGCCGGACGTGATCGTCGACGGCCGCGTCCTTCGCGAGGACTTCGTCCCCAGCGAGGTGGTCCACCGCCACGACGAGGTGACCCACCTCTCGGAGACCCTGGAGCCACTGCTCTACGGCGACCGACCCGAAACCGCGTTCCTATTCGGACCGACCGGTGTCGGCAAGACGTGTATCGCCCGCTACACCCTCGAGCAACTTCGGGAACAGCGCCCCGACGTTCGAACCGCCTACATCAACTGCTGGCAGGAGTACACCCGGTTTCGGGTGCTCTACCGAGTACTCGAGGCGACCGAACGGGAGATCGACGTCCACCGATCGACGCCGAAAGACGAGCTGTTCCAGCGTCTCGTTCGAACCGACGACCAGCCGGTGGTGGTCATCCTGGACGAAGTCGACCAGCTCGAAGAGACCGAAGCGCTGTACGATCTCCATCGACTCCGCCACGTTTCGCTCGTGTTGATCGCCAATCGGGAGGAGGAACTGTTCGCACAGTTCGACGACCGGGTTCGGTCGCGACTCCGCGCGGGGACGCGAGTGCAGTTCGACCGGTACGGCACCGGCGAACTCGTCGCGATTCTCGCCGAACGGGCGAGTCAGGGACTCGAACCGGAGGTCGTCACCGACTCACAGCTGCGAGCGATCGCCGACGCCGCAGCGGGTGACGCCCGCGTCGGAATCGGGGTTCTCCGCTCGGCCGCACGCCGGGCGACACGGCAGGGGCTCGAATCGATCACCGACGAGGTCGTCACAGCGGCGATTCCGGACGCCCGGACCGCGATCCGTCGGAAAACCGTCGAGGGGTTGATCAAACACCAACGGGTGCTCTACGACGTGATCGACGACGCAGAGGAGATCGAACCCGGCGACCTCTACGAGGAGTACGAACGACGGGTCGACGACCCGAAGACGACTCGAACCCTCCGAAACTATCTGACGAAGATGATCCACTACGACCTGATCGAAGCCGTAGGTCAAAAGCGTGGACGGACGTATCGCGTTCTCGAGAGCGGTGTGCGCGAGAACGACAGCGGGTAGGATCGAACGAATCCGTGTCCAGCGGTTTTTCGTCGGATTGCAGCTAATAGTGAGCCGTTCAGTCGTTTCGGAATCGACCGAGCAGTCCCGAACTCGAGTTCGAACGCGAAGACTGCGAGTCGGCCGTCGCCGTCGATTCGGGGTCCGGATCCGGATCCGTCCCACCAGTGCGTCCGAGCGCCCGGAGAATCCACGTTTTCGGCCCGCCGATATTCCGAACGTAGGAACCGATTCTCCGAATCAGGTACGACGGGAGAAACATCGCGACCATCCCACACGAGAACATTCCGACACCGAACAACAGCTGGCCGGACCGGAGGAAGTCGAACCCGACGACGAACATCGGCGCTGAAATCGAGAGACCAGCGGCGATCTCGAGCATCTGGATGATTCCGGGCCCCCTCATCGTCCTCGCATAGGAACGGGGCCGGTTTAGGTTGTGCGGTCTACACCCGCGCCCTGTCACGTTTCGGAAACGGTTTCGGAAATCGGAGGAAGTGCGAAAATCTCCCTATAGAGAGGATGAGAAAGAGGTTCTCACTGAGAGGCGAACTATCGGAACTATCGGAAACGGTGCGCCGCTGCTTATGCAACCCGTCGGCGTGAATCGCACTATGACACGACTGACACTCGAGGTCGACGCCGGTCTGACGATGTGTCGCGTTCCGTCCACCCGATCGACGGCGATCCACCACCTGGCGTGCTCGCAGCTGGCCGACGGCCGGCGCGGCTACTGGATCGACGCGCGAAACACGGCATCGACCCACGTCCTCTACGACTGTGCACCGAGCCCGCGAGCGCTCGCGGGACTGCAGATCGCCCGGGCGTTTACGGCCTACCAGCACCACTCGCTGGTCCGCCGGGTCGCCCGCGTCGCAGACCCACGGGCGGAGCTACTGGTCGCCCCGAACGTCGTCGACCTCTACCGGGACGACGACCTCCGGGAGTACGAGCGCGAAGAGCTGCTGGCGGCGACGCTCACCATATTGGGAGAACTCGGGCACGCTCTCGAGTGCCCCGTTCTGGTGACGGCCGCGGACGAAGACGCCGCGGCGATCGTCTCGGAGTACGCCGACCGCGAGATCGAGTGTCTCGAGACTCGCGAGGGGATTCGATTCGAGGGTGAGGGGGTGCAAACCGAGGGCTACTGGCACGGGTCGTACTGGCAGACGACGATCCCCTACTGGGTCGAGGTCTGCGGTGCCCTCGGGTGCGGTATCGATCCCGCCGTCCGCGCGCACGACCGTGGATTGCTCGCGGCGGTCGACGGAGAGGCTAAAACGGAGGCGACCGCCTGATGGGGCGGACGAACCCGACCTATCGGGACGCCCTCCGGCGACTCGAGGAGGAGTGGGAACCGATGCGCCGGGGACTCCGACGGGAGTACCAGGACGACTTCGATCGGTTGTTCGCGCGTGCGCGGGGTTTCGCGGACGCCGCGGGCTACGCGAACCCGCCGGATCCGGAGCGCGCGCTGGTGTTCTCCGTGTTGCTCGCCCAGGAGGTCGAACTCCGGGAGTTGCGCGAGACGCTCGAGGCCGTGTCCCGTGAGAGACCGCTCGAGGCGAGGGGTGACGACGGGGTCGAAGCAGGTGTCGAAGGCGGTGTCGATGAGGGCGAGAGCGGGAGCGAGAGCGAAGGGAGCGGGGACGGGGAGTAATCGTGACCTACACGTTCGAATTCGACGACGGGAGCGTTCGCGCCTGGAACCTGACCGCGGACGGTGCCGAGTCGGAATGCGTCGAATACACGCCGTCGCTGGTCGTCGACGGACCGGCGACCGCCCTCGAGTCGCTGGCAGACCGTCTCGCATCCGATCCGAAAGTGTGTGCGCTGGGGTTCGAAAAGCGATACACCTCATTACACGATACGAAATCGGATCGGTCGCGCGTGCTTCGCGTCTCGCTCGAGCGCCTCGCGGAGGTCCGGACGCTGGCCGACGAGATTCGCGGCGTCCACGAGCGAGAGTGCGAGGCCACCGCGCCGGGAACCTACCGGCTGTACGACGTCGACCTCGCGCCGGGATTCCGGTACTGTCTGGACGAGGGAATCGACCCGACGCCGGTACGCGAACTCCGGACGCTCCGAATCGGGATCGACGATCGATCACTCGCGAACCGCTCCCTCTCGGAACTTCGACTCGACGGCGAACCGGTCGACGCCGAACCAGCCGAGCTCTGCTGGTCGCTCCGACGTCGTCTCGAGCGCGAGGATCCCGACGTGCTGGTGGTGAGCCACGGCGAGTTGATTCCGTTCCTCGAGACGGCCGCAACCGAGGCCGGACTGGACGGGTTCCACCTCGGTCGCCTTCCGGGGTCGACGCGGGTGGCGGGTTCGAACACGTACGAGAGTTACGGACAGGTCGGTCACTCGCCCGCCAGATACAGGGTGCCGGGTCGGGCGATCGTCGACGAGTCGAACAGCTTTCTCTGGCATCAGTCGGGACTCGAAGGGTTGGTGTACATGGTCCGACGAACGGGACGACCCCTGCAGGAGGCGGCGTGGGGGAGTATCGGGACGCTCCTGACCTCGCGCCAGATCCGACTGGCCCGCGAGCAAGACGTGCTCGCGCCGTGGAACAAGTGGGAACCGGAGTCGTTTTCGGACGTCAAGACGCTGCACGCAGCCGACCGAGGTGGATTCACCTTCGCGCCGGAGGTCGGGTTACACGAGAACGTCCACGAGATCGACTTCGCGTCGCTGTACCCGCGGATCATCTGCCAGCACAACGTGAGCCCGGAGACGGTCGGCTGTGCGTGCTGTGCCGGCGACGACGGAAGAATTCGAGAGCGGGTTCCCGAACTCGAGTATCACATCTGTCGGGAAGACGGCTTTCTCCCCGGCGTGTTGCGCCCGCTGCTCGACGACCGAGCGAAGTTCAAGCGGAAGCTTCGCGAGGACCCCGACGAGGCGGAGGAACGACGGCTCCGCGCGAAGTCGGGTGCGATCAAGTGGATTCTCGTCTCCTGTTTCGGCTACCAGGGCTACCGCAACGCCAAGTACGGCCGAATCGAGTGCCACGAGGCGATCAACGCCTACGCTCGCGAGATCATGCTCCGTTCGAAGCACCTCCTCGAATCGGCGGGCTGGCACATCGTCCACGGCATCGTCGACAGCCTCTGGGTGACGCCGCGAGGGCGAGACGACCGCCAAACGGAAACGGAGCCGGAGCCGGAGCCGGATCCGCTCGAGACCGTCCTCGAGCGGATCAGCTGCGAGATTGGCATCGAACTCGAACACGACGGGGCGTACGAGTGGGTGTGTTTCGTGCCGCTGCAGGGGTCCGAGTCCGGCTCCGGTTCTGGTTCCGGTTCCGGTTCCGCCGGTCGAGGTGGCAGACGGTCGGAAACCGGAGCGCCGGCGGGCGCGCTCTCTTCCGCGCCGGCAGGCGCGCTCACCAGATACTTCGGCAAACGCACGAGCGGCGGATTCAAGTGCCGGGGAATCGAGTGCCGACAGCGGAGCACGTCCGCGTTCGTCGCCGACTGCCAGCACGAGTTCCTCGAGGTACTCGACGAGACGCGCGACCCCGAGGCGGTGTGCGATCAGCTCGGCCGGCGGCTCGGAGAACTGCGCCGTAGCGACGTCGATCCGTCGGATCTCGTTCTGACGAAGCGAGTCTCGCAGCCGGTCGACGCCTACCAGCAACGGACCCATACCGTCGCGGCGCTGCGGCGGTACGACCGCCACGATATCGAGCGCCACCCCGGTCAGACGGTCCGATACATCGTGGTCGACGACGACGCGCGGAATCCGGAGCGAGTTCGACTCGAGTTCGAACTCGAGCCGGACCCGGACCCGGAATCCGAATCCGACTCATCACCGACGTACGACTCCGACTACTACGCCGACCGTCTCGTCCGTGCGGCCGAGAGCGTCACGTCACCATTGGGGTGGGACCGGACGCGAATTCGTCGGTATCTGGCCGACGGACGGACGGTTCAGCTCTCGACGTTTCGTCGCCGCTAATCGGGCCAAGCGCCAGATTTACACCGGGTGGAGGTTTTAGTGAGACCAGCTACGATCATGGCAACCTCCGACCACACGGCGGAACTCGACGCACGAGTTCGACAGCAGGAGGTCGTCGCCGAACTCGGTCAACAGGCGCTGAAACTCCAACGGGAACACGCCACTCTCGACCGACTGTTGTCCGACGCAGCCAGCGCCGTCGGCGACGCACTGAACGCCGACTACTGTGCGGTACTCGAGCGGCGCTCCGACGGGGACGAACTGCTGTTTCGACGGGGAGCCGGCTGGCCGGACGAGGTCGTCGGAACGCGAACCATCGCCGCCGACAAACGGACCCTTCCCGGGTACGCACTCGCGGTCGGAGAACCCATCGTCGTCGAGAACCTCGAGACGGACGCTCGTATCGCCGATTTCGACGCCCTCCGCGAATACGGCGTCGTCAGCGGCGTGACCGTCGTCGTCGGTACGCCCGACGATCCCTGGGGGGTGTTCGGAGTCTACGCGACCGACGAGCGAACGTTCACCGACGACGACGTCACGTTCGTCCGGAACGTCGCGGGGTTGCTGGCGACGGCGATCGACAACGAGCGGGCGAGACACCGGGTTCGAGAGGCCGAGGTGGCAGACCGGATCGTCGAGACGAGCCCCGTCGGCATCACCGTCGTCGACGTCGACGGGGAGGTGTCGTTCGTCAACGAACGCGCCGAAGAACTGCTCGGACGAAGTCGATCGGAACTCCTGACGTACTCACACGACGATCCGCGCTGGCAGCGTTCGGGTGACGGGCAGGACGGAGACGGGGAGGGAACGGGCGACGAGGAACTGCCCTTCGACCGGGTGATGACGACCCGTAAACCGGTCTTCGACGTCGAACTGAACGTCAGCCGGCCCAGCGACGAGCGGGTCTGTCTCTCGGTCGACGGTGCGCCGCTGCTGGACGGCGAAGGCGGTGACGAGACCGAGGCTGCGGTGACCGGCGTCGTCTTCACCCTCGAAGACGTCACCGACCAGAAACGCCTCGAGAGCGAACTCGAGACGACGTTCGACCGGATCACCGACGCGTTCTTCGGACTCGATTCGACGTGGAACTTCACGTACGTCAACGAGCAGGCGGCATCGTTGATCGCCCCCGACGGACGCGAACTGGTCGGGAAGAATATCTGGGAGGAGTTCCCGAAAGCGGTCGATTCGACGTTCGAGACGGAGTATCGAACGGCGATGGAGAACCAGGAGACGACCTCGTTCGAGGCGTACTATCCGGAGCCGCTCGAGACGTGGTTCGAAGTCAACGCGTATCCGTCCGAGTCGGGCCTCTCGGTCTACTTTCGGGATATCACCGAACGCAAGCAGCGAGAGTGGGAGTTAGAGGAGTACGAGGAGGTCATGGAAGCCGTCAACGACGGGATCTACGTCATCGACGAGGAGGGACACTTCACGATGGTCAACGACGCGTACACGGAGCTGACCGGCTACTCCCGCGAGGAGTTACTCGGGACACACAGTTCCATCGTCGTCGACGAGAACGTCCAGAAGCAAGCGCGAGAACGGGCCAACGATCCGACTACCTCGGCGCTGGAAGCCGAAATCGAGAGGGCAGACGGCGAGCGGGTTCCCGTGGAAGCGACGGTGACGACGCTCACTGCCGGCGAGACGACTGGCGAAGAGCGGATCGGCGTGGTCCGAGACATCACCGAACGGAAGCGAAACCGGCGCAAACTCGAGGAGAGCGAGCGGCGCTACCGGACGCTCGTCGAACACTTCCCGAACGGTGCCGTCGGGCTGTTCGACGAGGACCTACAGTACACGGTCGTCGGCGGAGAGATGCTCGACGAAGTCGGAGTCGAGACGGAGGCCGTCGTCGGGACCAACATCTGGGAACGGTATTCCGAGGAATTCGCCGCACGACTCGAGCCGAAGTTCCGGGCCGCACTCGCGGGCGAGACGAACTCCTTCGACTTCGAGTATCACGATCGACACTGGCACGCCTACACCCTTCCCGTCGAGGACCGCACGGGCGACGTCTTCGCCGGATTGATCATGCTCCAGGACGTCACCGAGCAACGGCGAAACCGCCGCAAACTCGAGGAGACGGTCCGGAAACTCGAGGCGTCCAACGAGCGCTTAGAGCAGTTCGCCTACGCGGCCTCACACGACCTGCAGGAACCGCTTCGAATGGTCTCGAGCTATCTCAGGCTCATCGAGCGGCGGTACGGTAACGAACTCGACGAAGACGGCCGGGAGTTCCTCGCGTTCGCAGTCGACGGCGCCGACCGGATGCGCGAGATGATCGACGGCCTGCTCACCTACTCCCGAATCGAGACGCAGGGAGCTCCGTTCGAACCGGTCGACCTGAACCGGATCCTCGAGGACGTGATCGCGGATCTCCAGATCCGGATCGCCGAGACGAACGCCGAAATCGCGTTCGAAAGGGAGTCGCTCCCCCGCGTTCGCGGCGATCCGGACCAGTTGCGCCAGCTGCTCCAGAACGTGCTCTCGAACGCGATCAAGTACGTCGAGGACGGACCGCCACGAATACGAGTCTCCGCCGAGAAGAGAGAGACCGAGTGGGTGATTTCTATCCAGGACAACGGGATCGGGATCGACGCCGACGATACCGAACGGATCTTCGACGTCTTTCACCGCCTTCACGGCCTCGAGGAGTACCCGGGCGCCGGAATCGGGCTGGCGCTGTGCCAGCGGATCGTCGAACGTCACGGCGGAGAGATCTGGGCCGAATCCGATCTCGGGGAGGGAACGACGTTTTCGATGACGTTACCGGCTCTGGACGCGGATGCAGAGACGAGGAGGGATGCACAGCGAGCGAGAGATGAGGCCGGAAATAGAGGCAGAGAGGGCCGCGAAGACGTGAGTGGAGAGGATGACAATGAATACTAAGACATACAGCAACGAGCCGATCGATATCCTGCTCGTCGAAGACAATCCCGGCGACGTTCGGCTCACGGAAGAGGCGTTCAAGGAAGGGCGGATCGAGAACAACATCTACGTTACGAAAGACGGGATCGAGGCGCTCGAGTTCGTCCGCAACGAGGGAGAATACGAGGACGCGCCACGTCCCGATCTCGTCTTGCTGGATCTGAACTTACCGCGGAAAAACGGCGACGAGGTTCTCGAGGTCCTCAAAGGCGACGACGACCTCAAGTGCATCCCGGTCGTCGTACTGACGAGTTCGAAAGCCGAAGAGGACATCGTCAAGTCGTACAGACACCACGCGAACGCCTACCTGACGAAACCGATCGATCCGGACGAGTTCATCGAGACCATCCGCTCGTTCGAGGAGTTCTGGTTCTCGGTCGTTCGTCTCCCGCCGGTCGACGAGGGTGAGTGACGATGGCGGACGCAGATTCACTCCAGATCCTGCTGGTCGAGGACAATCCCGGCGACGCGCGTCTCATCGAGGAGATGCTCCGCGACACCGAGGAACTCGTCCAGCGGATCGACCCCGAACACGCGGAGACCGGCGGCGGACCGCCGACCACCCACCACGAGACGCGACTCGAGGACGGTCTCGAGTATCTGGAAGCGAACGGCGACGAGATCAGTGTGATCCTCCTCGATCTGAACCTCCCGGACAGCGCCGGTATCGAGACGGTCACCACGGTCGTCGAAACCGTAGACGAGACGCCGATCGTCGTCCTGACCGGCGTGAGAGATGGCGACGCCGGCGTACAGGCAATCCAGCGTGGCGCGCAGGATTACCTCGTCAAAGACGACGTCACCAGCTCCCTGCTGATTCGGACGATCCACCACGCGATCGAGCGACACCGCCAGGAACTCGAGCGAGCGCGACGACGCGAACAGCTGGAGGCGCTCAATCAGCTCAACCGAATCGGACAGGACATCACTCACGCGGTGATCACGACGTCGACGCGCGAGGAACTCGAGCAGCAGGTCTGCAAACGGCTCGTCAAGTCCGACGCCTATCGCTTCGCGTGGATCGGTGCGGTGAGCCGCGGCGGCCAGGAGGTGACCCCGCGCGCATCGGCGGGCGTCGACGAGGGATACCTCGACGAGGTCACGATCACCGTCGACGACAGCGAGACCGCACAGGGGCCGGCCGGAAAGGCGATCCAGTCCAGAGAGGTCCACGCGATGCAAAACATCCAGTCCGATCCCGAGTTCGAACCCTGGCGCGAGCAGGCGATCGAACGCGGCTATCAGTCGAGCGTCGCGATCCCGATCGTCTACGAGGAACTCATCTACGGCGTCATCAACATCTACTCCACCTCCCCGCGTGCCTTCACGACGCCGGAGACAGATATCCTCGGCCGGCTCGGCGACGTCGTCGGCCACGCCATCACCGCCCTCGAGCGAAAGGACGCGCTGGTCAGCGACTCCGTGTTGCAACTCGAGTTTCAGCTCGACGGCGTCGCCGACTCGCTCGTCTCCCTCTCGAGAGATGAAGACGGAACCGTCCGGATCAACCAGCTGGTTCGAAAAGACGAGACGCTCCACCTCTACGGCACCGTCACCGGCCTGCCTCGCGAGCGGTTCGAGGAAGGAGCCGAGGAGATCGACGCGATCGCGATCGACGACATTCGCATCCTCTCGCCGGGACAGAACGGGTACGACTTCGAGATCGTGACGACGACGAGCGTCCCGCTGTTCGAGACGATCGCGACCCACGGCGGCCGAATCCGCACGATCACGATCGACGACGGTGATCTTCGAATGCTCGTCGAACTCTCTCGGAGCAGCGATACGCGCCAGCTGATCGAACGGGTCGAAGACACCTGTACCGAGGCCAGTTACGTCGCCCAGCGGACGATCGATCGGGCCGAAACCAGCGTCCTCGACCACTCGGTGCTCGAGTCACAGCTCACCGACAAACAGCGGACCGCCCTCGAGATGGCCTTCTTCGCGGGCTACTTCGACTGGCCGCGAGCGAGTACCGGCGAGGAGATCGCCGAGCGCCTCGATATCTCGCCGGCGACGTTCACCCAACATCTGCGGGCGGCCGAACAGAAGTTCTTCCAGAGCGTGTTCAAAGGCGACGAATCGTAGTCACAGGCAGTCGAGATCGACTCCCGTTTCGTTTCACCACTCCTCGCTCTTTGCACCTCGCTCCTCTCTTCTCCCGTCCTCGAGTCGATCGACGAAATCGAACCGGGAGTCGACACTCGAGTGCGTCGATAGGGTGTCGATGTGTCTGTGTGATGTTATGGGTACGAACTCGAACTCGGCAAAAAAGTCGATTCACGCGCTGCGAGGCTCGGTCGCGGGCGACGTAACGTCCTCGTCGATCGTGCGACTCGCCATGGCCACGAAAACCATCGAGAGTCCAGTTGCGAGGAGGCTCACGCCGACGAACAGTCCGACGACCCAGGTGGCGTCAGCGGGGAAGCCGGCCCAGAGGAAGGCGGCCAAGAGCACGGAGATCGCACCGCTGGCTGCGATCCAGCCCCGTCCCGATCGGCTGCCCATCCGGAGGCTCATCCAGAGTTCGGTCGCGCCGTCGACCAGCAGGTAGGCGACGAACAGGAGCGTCAGGCTCACCAGTCCGAGGGCTGGGTTCGCGAGTACGAGGACGCCGGCGATCACGCCGACGACCGCGAGGGCGATCTGCCAGAACGAGCCCGCCCAGCTTTCGGCGGAAAACGCGTGGACGCCGTGGACGATCCCGCTCACGACCAGCAGTGCACCGAGGCCGTACGCCAGCGAAAGTCCCGAGACGAGCGGGAACGCGATCGCGAGAAGGCCGACCAGCGCGATCACGCCGCCCGTGAGTGCGAGCGTGCGCCAGCTCGTTCGGAAGTCACCGTATCGTTGGGTTTCAGTCGTCGTGGTCATTGAATTCACCGAATACTCTTACGACGTGTGAGGATATAAAACAGATAGACGGGTTGACAGTATCTCAGGAGAACGGACCGGTCAGAAACCGGAACCGAGCCGTTCCGGACTGGCGCTTCGCTCAGACGGGGCGAACTCACTCTGCAACCAGTAGGAGCGAGCAGGAAAACGAATCCGAAATGACAGCGAACCGTCCCGTCCCAAGCGAAGATCCGGGGGCGACGAGCAGACGACCGCAATACGGTCGGCTCGAATCGTAGTTATCGAACGTGAGTGGACATTCGATCAAACGACGACCACGCCGCCAACGCATGAGGACATTTGGTCATTACTATCGCCAAATCGTCTGTCGATAGTGATAATAAGGGCCGAATCGAGCGACAAATATGCGCGTTTCGTTCACTCCGAGCGAGAACACGGTTCCATATTTCCTCGTCGGATTCGGAGTTTTCCTCGGTCTGATGCTCGTCGGCGAGTGGCTGTTTTTTGCGCGCGATTTAACAGCGATGCTGCTCGGAACTGCCCTCACACTGCCGTTGAACGTGGCGATCGTGTTCGGCGGCTACTGGCTCTCCCGTCGCGAGTACTCGTTCGATCGGAGCCTCCGGATCGCAGCGTGGGTCGTCGCGGGCGTCGTCCTCTTTACCCTGATGAACCTCGTGCTGATGGCGATCATCTCGCCCGAAAGCCTGTGGTACGCCGTCGGCTGGCTTCGCTGGGCGATCTCCACCAGCGCGGCGATCGCGCTCCTCATCGGAATCATCGAGGCTCGGGCCATCGAACGGGAAGTCGCCGCCGAGCAGGCGGCTCTCGAGGCCGAGTACATCGACGCCCAGCGGGAGTGGCTGGACTACCTGAACGCCTTGCTCCGACACGAGGTTCTGAACAACGCGAACGTCATCAGCGGCTACGCGTCCGTCCTGCTCGAGGACGAGGACGTCCCGGAGTCGTCCCGCGACCGCCTGGCGGTGATCCACCGACAGAGCCGAGAGATGGCCGACGTCGTTCGAGACGTGCGGATCCTGTTAGAGTCCCTCGAGGAACCGCCGACGTTCGAAGCGACGGACCTCTCTGCAGTGTTGAAACGCGAAGTCGAGAGTCTTCGAAATTTGCCCGAAGACGTCGACGTCGAGGCGTCCATTCCGGAGTCGGCGTTCGTGCGCGCCGACGACCTGCTGCCCCGACTGTTTTCGAACCTGCTCGCAAACGCGGTCGAACACAACGACAGTCCGACGCCGCGGGTTCGCGTCACCGTCGAGACGGGTCCCGAAACCGTCCGCGTCCGGATCGAAGACGACGGACCGGGAATCCCCGAGGGAAAACTCGAGAGACTGTTCGAGCGCGATATCGCCGGGAACGGCGATCACGGTATCGGTCTGTACCTCGTGCGACGACTGGCCGACCGCTACGACGGGACGGTCGAGGTGACGGCAACCGGACCGGAGGGAACCGTGTTCACCGTCGAGTTGCCACGCGTTCGGACGGATACCGAGCAGTCGTCGGTTCCATCGACGAGCGAAGCGGCCGTATCGATCGAAGCGCCGCAGTGAGCTATTAGAATCGGTAATCGGATGTTGAACCGTTCCGTGTCGCCCCCTTCCTAGAGAACGTTCCCGAACGATTACTTCGATCGGGAGCCACGTTCGAACCGTGTCCGAGGATGAGGGTGCGCGAGACGGGAACCAAGAGGAAGGGGGAGAGGGAGAGAGGGGACGGAAACAGCGACGAGAACGGGGACCAGAACGAGAACGAGAACCAGAACGAGAGCGAGAGCGAGAGTGCGAAATCTGTGGAAGTCGAGTGCCCGCGCCAGCGTATCACGAGCACTTGCTCAAGGAGTGTCCGGGCGAACGCGAGTGACTACTTCTCTTCGACGTGTCGAATCTCGCAGGCGATCCCGCGCGTACTCTCGGCCATCTCGCGGCCGAACATCTCGGCGCGGCCGACGCCGAAGGCCTTTGGCCCCTCGACGACGACCTCGTCGCCCACTCGAACGTCCGCGTCGGCGTCGACGACGCCCGGCGCGAGGACGCTGCCGTGAGGAACGAAGCCGTCGATCTCCACCCGTTTCGTCGGCGCGTCGCTCTCGGCCCACCGCCTGGCACCCTCGAGCGTGAAGGAGAGCGTGCCGTACTGGGGAACCATCGTCGCCAGTTGCGTGTCCTCGTCGTCTCGAACCTGAATCTTCGGGTAGCGACTGGTCGTCCGCAGGTCCTCGAAGAGGTTGTCGCCCGCGCCGTCGCCGAGTACGTAGTCGGCGATCGCCCTGACGGTGTTGTGTTCGCGCTCGCGTTTGGAGTACTTCGACTCGCCCGAGAGCGCGCTCGAGAGGTTCGCGAGCGACTCGTCGTCGGTGGGGTGGCCGCCCTCGGGGACGGTGTACGTGATCTCGTCCACGAGGTCGAGGTCGGCCGCGACGCGCTCGACGATCTCGCGGTAGCCCTCGTCGGGGACGTGGGCGACGATCTCGGGATACTCGTTGCGCTCGAGGTAGCGCCGGAGCACGCGCGCGACGAAGTCCTTCTCGTCTTCGGACCACCGGCCCGTTACCACGGTGTCGTAGTGCTGTGCGGGGTAGGTGGTCTCGAGTTCCTGCGGGACGACGCCGATCGGGGAGGTCATCGAGGCGAGGTGGCCCCGCCACCGGATGGCGTCGTGGAACTGGCCGTGGCTCTGTGACTCGCTGTAGGGTTTCCGGGCCGAACAGGGGACCAGGACGAGCGGGTTCCGGAAACGATTGCGGTAGCGGGTGGTGACGCGGTCGGCGAAGCGCTGGATCTCCACGCGGCGGAGGGTGTCCTCGGTGGCGGCGTCGAGGTCTGCCTCCCGGAGGATCGGCGTCCGCTCTTCGAGGTAGCGCCACTGCGAGTCGAGTTCCCGCATGGCGGCGGTGAGCCACTGTTCGTGGCGGGCCTGCCCCTCGATGTAGTCGCGGAGCCGACCGTCGCGGATGCGCCGGCGGACGACGGCGAGTTCGGCTTCGAGGGCGTTGCGGTTGTGGTCGGCGCAGTCCTCGCGAGTGAACTCCTCGCGAGGGGACTGACAGGCCGGACACGCGCAGGGTAGTTCCTCGAGGTCCTCGAGGTAGTACTCGCCCTCGGTGGTGAGGTACTTCCCCTGCGTGCCTTTCACGACGGCCTTCGCGGCGTCGAAACAGTCGACGCCGGCGTAGGCGAGGAGGGCGACGTTTCGGGGCGTCGCGACGCCCGAGAAACAGAGGGCGGTGTCGACGGGGATCGCCTCCCGAGTGTCGACGACGGCTTCGACGAGCGCCGCGCCGTGGCCCATCGCCGACTGGACGTTCGAGAGGATGTAGGCGTCCGTGCCCTGCGTCGTGGCGCTCTCGCTCGAGATCACGGCGGCACTCGGATAGTCGACGGCGGGGGAGTCGACGGCGAACGACTCCTGTACCTCCGGGGCGGTGCCGCCGGGGAAGGCGCGGTGTGGCAAGACGGTCAGCTGTGAGTCGTCACCCTCGGGAAGCTCGCGGTCGGCCGCCCACAGCGAGCCGGCGTCTGCGAGGAGGTCGCCGACGAGCGCGGGCGTCGTCCGGGCCTCGGCGAGTCGCAACTCGCCGATGCGCGCGGCCCCGTCGCGCTCGTGGACCTCGAAGTACTCGGTCATACGCGAAGTGAACCGGGAGCGCGAAAGAGGTTGTCGATAGCGAGCGGGAGTTCCCCCCTCGAGCGGTGCGCACCGTCACCGTCGGAGAAACGGGACCGCGGTCGCTACGCCCGCTCGAGGAACGTCGCCGTCGCCGACGTGTGTCCGCGGTTGAACGAGAGGACCTTGACGCGGACGACGTCCCCGACCTCGACGTCGTCCGGAACGTCCTCGACGAAGATCACGAATCCCTCGACCTTGCCGAGGGCGTGGCGCTCGCCCGAGTGGTGGCGCGTGAACTCCTGAACGCCGATTTCCCTGACGTCGCCCAGTTCGACCGGCGGCTCGCGTCCCTGAGCGTCGCGATGTCGGTCCAGCGACTCGCGTTCGGCCTCGCTCAGTTCCCGCGAGTGCGTCCCGGAGCGACCGCCGAAGACGCGTCTGACCAGCCAGGCGAGGACGACGATCCCGACGATGATCCCGATCACGAGCGACCCGGTCTGAAGCATGTCCGTATCGACTCCGCTCGGCCCTCTTCGCTGTTCTGGTTCGAGGTTCGGGTCGGGCCCGCGGGCGGTGGTCCGGACTCACTCGAGGCAGTTCGGTTGGGGAGCGTGACCGAAGCGGAGCCGAAAGAAAAGAACGAGAGAAACGAGAGTGTCGGAGGTGAAGACCAACCGCCGCGCTCGAGGCGACCCGGTGACAGGAACTCGAACGGCTCGAGCCGAAACCGGAATTACCGATCGACGACGGTCACACCGCGAATTTCGAACCGTGCGCCGCCGTCGGCCCCCTCGCCGACGCCGATCTCCCAGCCGTGTGCCTCGGCGATCTGTTCGACGATCGCGAGTCCGAATCCGGTTCCGTTCTCGGAGGTCGTGTATCCGGAGTCGAACACCGTCTCCCATTCGTCGGGATCGATTCCGGGGCCGTCATCCTCGAGGGCGAAGCCGACTGCGGTTCCGTCGTCGTCTGTCAGCGCCTCGACGGTGACGGTAACGGTCTCACCACCGTGGTCGACCGCGTTGCGGAACACGTTTTCGACGAGCTGTAACAGTCGATCGCGGTCAGCCTCGAGTCGGACGTCGTCGGCGACGTGGAGCGTCGCCTCGTCACTCGAGACGCGTGTCCAGGCCTCTTCGAGGGTCGATCGGAGGGAGACCGGTGTCACCGTGAGCGCCGCGTTGCCCTGTCGGGCGAGCAAGAGAACGTCGTCGATGAGCCGCTGCATTCGCTCGAGGGAGTCCTCGGCGTGCTCGAGGCGGTCGACATCGTCCGTTTGCCGCGCCAGCTCGACGTAGCCGCGGGCGACGTTCAGCGGGTTGCGGAGGTCGTGAGCGACGACGCTCGCGAACTCCTCGAGGCGCTGTCGCCGACGTTCGCTCTCTCGTTTGTGTTCGATCTCTGCGGTGATGTCGATGGTTGCGCCGACGAGGCCGCGGATCGTGCCGTCGTCGTCGGTCCACGGGACCTTGGACGTCGTCGTCCAGCGGTCGGGGCCGTCTGCCGGTTCGTAGCGTTCGACCTTGTCGACGATCGGCTCACCGGTCTCGATGACGCGTCGATCGTCCGCGTACGACTCGTCCGAGAGATTCGACGCGAAGAGGTCGTGATCGGTCTTTCCGAGGAACTGTTCGGGGTCAGTCAGACGTTCACCGTCGGGCGTTTCGATCGGCGGATCCACCTGGTCGTTGCTCGCGCGGATGTGACGAGCGTGTTCGTCTTTTGCGTACAGCGAGAGCGGCAGGCGCTCCATCATCGACTCGAAGATCAGGTGATCGGTCAGGACGGTCTCTCGGTCGCTCGGACCGGGGACCGTGTGAACGACGACCGCGGTACGGTCGACGGTCACCGGAATAGCGGTGTACTCTCGTTCGACGGACGAACCAGTCGCGGACCGGGCGACGAGGTTCCCCGACCACCGTTCGCGCTCGCCGGCACAGACGGCCTCGAGCCCCTCGGTTTCGGACCCGTAAAGCGACGCGACCGGTCGGTCGAGCAGGTCGTCAGGGTCGCGACCGACGATCTCGGCGAAGCGGCCGAACAGAGCCGTGATTCGACCCGTCCTCGAGACGAGTGCGACGCCGTCGGTCGCGACGTCGGCGGTTCGATCGGCGACCGTCTCGAGCGTCGCCGCTCGTCGCTTCGCGACCGCCGCCTCGATTCTGGCGGCGAGAATCGCCGTCGCACCCGGTGTCGATGGATCGACGCACTCGGCGGACGTGGCCGACTCGTCCCCGGTCGGCACGTCGGGCGCGGCGAATCGAACGACCGGCACGGTCGGATAGTCGGCGTCGACCGTCGCCAGAAACGATCTGTCCCCACCGACGAGCTGCGAGCCGACGACGAGACAGTCGACACCGCCGCCCGCGAGCCGGTTGTGCGCCGCCGTCGTCGTCGGGACGGAAACGACCGTCTCGTCGGACAGTTCGTCGGCGAGTTGCGACCGATCGATCTCGTCACTCGCGACGAGGAGTATCCGAATCGGACTGGAGACGGGTGAAATCATCAGGGTTGTACTCGCCACGACTTGGTGAGGGGTTTACAAGAAAGAACCGGCCAGAAGATGACGCCATTCGGTACGTAGTGTCGGTTTGTGGCGATCGCTTCGAACGGTTCGTGGTCCCGCTGCTCTCGTCGAGGGGAGAATACCAATATCGACGACGGTTCATCGACTGCTCACCGGCGGTTTCGATGTGTGTCTGTCCGTTGTGTGTCACTGCTCACCGGCGAGATCTATCGTCTCGACGTGATCGGGAACGATCTCGAGTGCACCTGTCGGCCAGTCGTAATGACCCAGCGTGCACTCGACGTCGGGATTCGCCTCGAGGAGTCGAGCGACGCCGCGGGCGGCGGCCTCGAGCGCCGCCGCGTCCGTTCGCGCGGGAACCTCCGCGGTCAGCGGATAGCTCCGCGAGAGCGCGTTCGGAACCGGACCGAACGGCGCGAGGAGCCGCCAGGTGTCGTCGTACCGGTCGCTTCCCGAGGAGTCGCCCTCGGTGAGAAACAGCGAATCGGGGACCGCGAGGCGCTCGAGACGGCGGTGGTGGCGAAGCACTTCGGGGCGGCGAGCACTCTCGTGGGAGGTGTAGAAGAACGCGCCCTTGGAGACGGGGTCCGACCGCTCGAGTTGGTCGGCGTGGTCGAGCAGGGTGCGGTAGCCGTCGAGCATCGTGGGGTGTGCGCGGGCGCGCTGTTCGACGAGTTCGAGGAGCGTCCCCGAGCGGATGGCTTGCTTGATCCGGCGGATCTCCTCGAAGGTGACGTGGAGGTTGTGCGCGGAGAGTTCCAGCTCGCGGCGGTCGTCCGGAAGTGCGCGGAGGTCGTCGGGCGAGTGGTCGGTGCAGACGGGACACGAGCAGGGGAGGTACTCGAGGTCCGCGAGGTGGCGCGTGCCGCGGACGGTGAGGTAGCGATCGTCGCGGGCGTACAGCGCGTAGGCCGCGGAGTCGAAGAGGTCACAGCCCATCGCGACCGCGAGCGCGAACATCATGGGATGACCGGCGCCGAAGAGGTGGACCGGTGCGTTCGCGCCCAGACCCCGTTTGGCGGCGGCGACGACGTCGATCATGTCGTCGTAGCGGTACTCGTTCATCAGCGGGACGACAGCACCGACCGGGAATACGTCGAGGTCGGTCGCGTCGGCGTGGCGGGCGGCGTCCTCGCGCAGGTCGGGATACGTCGATCCCTGGACGGGCGCGTTGATCAGCATCTCGCCGACGTCGACCGTCTCGGCGATCTCGAGGCGCTCTTTCGTGGTCTCGAGGTCGGCTTCGGCGCGCTCACGGGGGACGTCCGGCGGTGTCGGGATGTCGACGGGCGTGCCGATGTCGGCGCCGATGTCGCGCTGGAACGCGAGGATCTCTTCGGTGGTGACCGAGATTTCGCCGTACTCGGAGAGCTGGAACGAGCCCGAGTCGGTCATGATCGCCCCGGGGAAGTCGAGCACCTCGTGGAGTCCATCCTCGAGCGCTCGCTCGCGTAGATCGTCGGTCTTGTGGATGATGTAGGAGTTGGTGATGAGGATCTCCGCGCCGAATTCGTCGGCGAGACGACGGGGTGATATCGACTGCAAATTCGGATTAATCACCGGCAAGAGCGCGGGTGTTTCGACCGTGACGTCCGCTCGCGGGACGCGTAGCTCGCCGATTCGCCCGCCGGCGTCGGTGTCCCGGAGTTCGAAGTGCTCGCGCATCGGCTGTGTGTTCGTGAGAAGCGCGGTAAACGTTCCGTTCTCCCCGTCAACGATATCCCTGTCAGCGTCTGCAAGCACAACGGGGATGCGAGGCCAGACGACCGACAGCGTAGACTGTCCCTCGACTCGACAGGTGAAGAGCTGATTAGCAACAGTCGCGGGAATTGTAATTGTGTTTTTCCTCGAGATAATCTCGAAACAGTCGCCTCGTTTTAGCAGTGATATCGACCAAGACCGTAGCGCATGGTTTCACGACCACACAAGCTCGGTGCCGTACTCGTCGCACTGCTGGTTGCCCTGTCGGGCGGAGCCGCCCTCGCAGGGCCGGCAGTTGCCGACGACGACGACACCGGAGACATGAGCGCAACGGTCGGGTTCGAGAACGTCCAGGTGGGCACACTCGAGCTCGAAAACGTCACGGTCGAAAACGTGACGATCGAGGAGCTGACCGTCCAGGATCTCGAGATTCAGGACGGTGAAGACCTCGAGCAAGAACTGAACGGGACAGAAGATAATGCGAGCAACGACACCGGAGTGGGCGAGAACGGTGTCGACGACGTCGGTAACGAGTCCGAAGAGGTGACGATCTCGGATATCGAACTCGAGACCCTCGAACTCGATAACGTCTCGTTCGACCAACTCGAGACCGAAGAGAGCGGGATGGACAATGCGAGCGAGGACAACGAGTCCGATGAGATTGGCCTCGACGACAACGAGTCCGAGGACAACGAATCCGACATCGGTCTCGACGACAACGAATCCGACATCGGTCTCGACGACAACGAGTCCGAAGACAACGAGTCCGATATCGGTCTCGACGACAACGAGTCCGAGGACAACGAATCCGACATCGGTCTCGACGACAACGAATCCGACATCGGTCTCGACGACAACGAGTCCGAAGACAACGAGTCCGATATCGGTCTCGACGACAACGAGTCCGAAGACAACGAGTCCGACATCGGTCTCGGCGACAACGCCAGTGACAGTGAACAGGATCTGATCGACGAAGACGCTGACGAACTCGCGATCCAGAACCTGACCATCGAATCGATGGACGTCGAGGAGATGACCATCGAAGAGCTGACCGTCGAGGAAGACGATGGCGGCGTCCTCGAGGGTATCAGCGACTTCTTCAGCGGTCTCATCGGTGACGATGGTGGCGAAGACAACGCCACTGAGGAAGATAACGCGACAACTACCGAGGACAACGCCACCGACGACAACGCGACTGCCGAAGACGAGACGACCACACAGGAGATCGACGACCTGACGATCGAGCAGTTCGACGTCTCCGAGGTCACGATCGAATCGATGAACATCGAGTCGGTCGAGGAATCCGAGGACGGAATGGCCGATAACGAGACCGAGGATAACGACACCGGCTTCGATACCGAGGACAACGCGACCGAGGACAACGACACTGGCCTCGACACCGAGGACAACGACACTGGCCTCGACACCGAGGACAACGACACCGGCCTCGACACCGAGGACAACGACACCGGCCTCGACGATAGCGGCATGGACGACGGAGAGACCGTCGAAAACGCCTCCGCCGAATCGATCACCATCGAGAACGGGAACGCCGCATCCATGACGCTCGGCGAAACCGACGGTCTCGAGGAAGCAGTCGAAGGTAACGAGACCGACGGCATGGACAACGAGACCGACGACAACGCGACTGACGACGGCTTCGGTGACGACAACGAGAGCGACGACAACGACACCGGCCTCGCCCTGGTCTAAGCGCTACTCGGGAACTGTCCGATTCGATTCGACGGTTCCGGTCACCGCGGTCGATCACTGACCGCTTTTTTCCGCCTCCGTGGCGAACAGCTGATAGTACGACACGCCGAGGACCGTCCGTCCGTCGCGGAGGTCGCCGGATTCGATCGACGATAACAGCTCCTCGAGCGACGTCTGGACCACGCGGATGCTCTCGTTGTAATCGAGTCGTTGCTCTGCGGTTGGCCGACAGCCGCGGGCGACGAAGAAGTGCATGACGCTATCGCTGATCCCGTTCGACGGCTCGACCGTCACGAGTTCCTCGAGCGACTCGGCCTCGTGACCCGTCTCTTCGGCGAGTTCGCGACGCGCGGCGGCCTCGAGGTCGTCGTCGTCCGGTTCGGTGCCGCCGACGGGGAGGCCGCGGTTGACGCGGCCGACGGCCTGACGCCACTCCTCGATGCAGACGACGTCGCCGTCGGGTGTGAACGGAAGGATGCAAACGCTCGCGGGTTCGGACAGGTAATCGAAGTCCGTCTCGGTTCCATCGGGCAGCCGAACGGTCTCGTTAACGATGTCGAAGCCGGGGCATGTGTAGGCGGTCTCGCGGTCGACGGTTTCCCAAGAGAGCGGGTCTGCGGGCATGTCGACCGCTACGAAGGTGGTGTCCAAAAGTTCCCCGTCCCGATCCGGCACGGTGACCGTGAGAGCGGAGACGAGCGGTATTCGCATCGGTTACGATCGACCGTGGATCGACTACTGTGACGTACTCGCTGAATAACAAAGCCACAGATCGGTGAAGGTTCGTTTTCAGAGGGTGATCTATGGATCAGCTAACTGGATTCCAACGCGACCTCCTGTACGTCATCGCGGGCATGGACCGCCCGTCCGGTCAAGAGATACTCGACGACATCAACAGTTACATCGATCAGCCGGTCACGCACGGCCGGCTGTATCCGAATCTGGACACGCTCGTCGAACACGACCTCGTCGAAAAGGGGCAACTCGACCGACGGACGAACTACTACGCACTGACCCCGAAAGGGCGACGCGAACTCGAGGATCGACAGCAGTGGGTGAATCGATACGTCGACGCACCCCAGTCTTGATACCCCACCCCGCCGCGAAACGCGGGGTTTGGGCTGCGTAACGTCCGTAACCGAACTCTCGCTGTCGATCTCGATTTTGATTTCGAACTCGACTCCATTCGAAGGGGAACCCGGCTCCGTGTTCGCACTCGAGACCGTCGAGATCGAATCCTGTCTCGAGACGCAGGGTACTCGAGACGGTACTGCGACCACGTCGACGACCGACGCCCCGCATCCAGTCGGCGACCGCTGACGGAGTACGTCTGAAGCACCCGTGAGTCGAATTTCTCGACTGCTCCCGTCCCTCTCACGACCGGCGACGGCCGCCGGTCGGTCCGCTTCTCTCCTGGGACGTTCAGTAGGACTCGCCGGACTCGTCAGCCAGTTCGGTAGCCCCCGGTTCGCCGTCGACGGTGACGGTGAGCGCCAGGTCACGATCCGAACCCTGTCGATCCGCCGACTCGAGCGCGTCGGTCACGTAGCCGGTATACGCCCGTCCGCGCTCGAGGGTGACGTCGATCGAGGCGGTCGAATCCGCCTGATTCCGGTCGGCCGAGAGCAAGGAAACGTCCGGCTCGCCAGTGAGGCGACGAGAGGAGTTGTCCGGTAACGCGTCTGCAGAGAAATCGTCGGGAATGTCGTCCGCGTCGATGTCGTCGGGAATGTCGTCCGCGTCGATGTCGTCGGGAATGTCTTCCTCGTCGATGTCCTCGGGGATATCGTCCGCGTCGATGTCGTCGGGGACGTCCTCCTCGTCGACATTTTCTGGAATATCCTCCTCGTCGACGTCGGCGGGAGCGTCGGACGCGTTCTCTCGACCAGCCTCCGCCGGCGTCTCGTCGTCATCGGTCTCCGTAGCGGATTCGTTCTCGTCGGTGGCGTCGTCCGCGTCTTCTGTCTCCGCGTCTCCCGTCTCGTCGCCGCTCGAGTCGTTCGCCGGCGTCTCGTCGGAATCGTCGGTCTCGGCGGGTGCAGCGTCGTTTTCCGCAGCATCCGCTCCGTCCTCCGAATCCGACGACTCCGAATCGTCCGCGACATCGGACTCGTCCGTCCCGTCAGTCGTCGACTCGTCGGGTGACGCTTCGGTCGCCACCGCCTCGAGCGTGTACGATCCGGTCGGTACCGGAGCGTACGCCGTCGGCATCCCGAACGAAACGTCCTCGAACAACGGCAGGCGACCGCGTCGTGTAGTCACGTCGACCGGCGGCGCGTCCGAGGCAGTGTGGACGACCCGAACGAGCGCCGCTCCTGCGTCGACCAGGACGGTCGGTTCGACGCTGTCGGACTCGAGGTCGTCCGTCACCGCGATCGTGTAGTAGGCCGTCTCGACCGTGATCTCGTCCTCGAAGAGGATCGTCTCGGGGTCGTCGGTCGCGGTGAATCGAATCGTGTAGGTCCCGGGTTCGAACTGAAGGTACGGCGTGCGGTCGTCGACGGCCACACCGGCGACGAGTTGCTCGCCGTCGACGGTGACGTCGACGGTCGGTGTCGCCGGCGAGAGATGAGCGATCCGAACGGCACCCAACCCGTCGGCGAGGGCGTCAGCATCAGCATCGGCGTCGTCGTCGGCAACCGCAACGCCGCGACCGGTTCGATTCCGGTCATCGTCGGCGTATTCACCGATGGCGAGCGCACCGATCGCCGTCGTGAGGCCTGCCGTTCCGAGTGCCGTGATCGCCGCCCTTCTTGACGTATCCATGACACGATGGGTGTGGCCCGCTCGAATAAAGTGCTGGCTCCGTTCTCACATCTTTCCCTAGGTTTACTCGAGTGGGGAGGCTGTAAGCGGTACCTGACAGCAGAAACGGGTGCATACACGGACGATATAACACGGAAGGACGCGTGAGAGCGCGGCCGAAAGTGCTCGAGTTTGGATCGAGTCGAGGGTGAGTTCGTATTGTGATTCGAATACGAATCCGGGAGCGTTCCGTACCCGACGAACGACGAAGCTGCAGGCGAGCATCGATCGAGAACGGAGACGATACTCGTCCGATCCCGGACGTCGAAACGGTGTCGGAGAAACGGCTCGCGGCGCCAGTTCGCTCGGCCGTCGTGATGCCAGACGCGATCGCTCGAGGAGTGGCTCGCCCGACTCGTCTATCCCGCACTCGGGCCGTCCTCGGCGACGG
Organism: Halomontanus rarus; assembly: GCF_017357405.1. GTDB lineage: Archaea > Halobacteriota > Halobacteria > Halobacteriales > Natrialbaceae > Halomontanus > Halomontanus rarus. Next base: position 1,589,653 of record NZ_CP071597.1, read on the forward strand.
TCACCGACAGCGGACCGGCTTCGTCAGCCGACTCCCGATCGTCGACCGCGTACGCCGTGTACGCACCACCGTGCTCGAGATCGACGTCGAACGTCGTGATGGGGGCGGTATCGTCGGTGTCGTCGCCGTCGGTGGCGTCGTCACCGCCTCCCGCCGCCGTCACGGCGAGCGTGTACCGCCCAGCGGGGAGGGCAACGTAGTCGGTCACGTCTCCGAACGAGACGCCTTCGTACAGCGATAGCTGGCCGTCGTTTCCGGTCACGGAGACCGCGGGCGCGTCCGCCGCCGCGTGATGCAGTCGAACGAGCGCCGAGCCGGCGTCCGTGAGGACCAGCGGGCGAAACGTCTCGTCTTCGAGGGTGCCGATCGCTGCGATCGTATAGAACGCGCGGCCGACGGCGACCTCGTCGTCGAACACGACCGTCTCGGGGTCGCCCGCGGCCGTGATCCTGACCGCGGCGGTTCCGGGTTCGACCTCGAGATAGGACGAAATCTCGCCGAAGGAGACGTCAGAGAGCACCCGATCGTCGTCGAGATAGACGTCGACGGCGGGTGCGTCCGACGAGAAGTGAGCGACACGAACCGCCGCGACCGCCTCGGGACCGTCGTCAGCCGGTGTCTCGCCGTCCCCGTCGTCGGTCTCGTGTTCGTCGACCGCCAGTGCGGACCCCGTCATCGCCGATCCCGCACCGACTGCACCGAGCGTCTCGAGTGTCGAGCGCCGTGAGATCGTCATCGTCATCGTGTACGCGGGATAGCAGGAGGAATACCGAAAAAGAGCGCGGTCGGTTCGCGAGAGTGACGTGACGTTTATTCGATCGGTTCGCTGTAGGGTCCGCGTGAACGACGGAAACCACCTCGTACAGTCGACTGTCTCGATTTCTGATACACCGAGGGACCGGCCTCACTCGAGTGCGTGGACCGAGAGTGCAACGAGACGAGAGACGGGAAACGGGAAACGAAACCGGAAACAGGGAACCGAGAACGCGATACGGAAGCACAAGAGAGCGACGGACACAGCGACGAGCGCACGGTGACCGCGCTCAATCGGACTGCGAACCGCCGCGTTCGAACGACACCCTCGAGAGGTCCGCCTCGAGGTCGTCGACGTACCCGTTGAACGCGTCGACGAACCCGGGGACGTCCTCGGCGTAGCGACGCACCTCGGGGGCCGGCGGCGGGCCGTACTGAGAGATGAGGTACGTGCCGCCTTCGCCGCCGACGCGGACGTAGGCCGCGACGTCGCCGTCCCACTTCAGTTCCCAGCGCGTTCCGGAGACGGTCGTCGAGTAGGTCCCGTAATCGCCGTCGTACCGGTGTAACTGGCCGGCCATGGCGTCCGCGACGGCCCGGATCTTCGCGACGATCCGATCGCGTTCGGCGACCAGCGCCTCCGTCGAGGCGGGCTCGGGAAACTCGGTCCGGACGTCCTCGAGCACGCCGTCGAACGACGCGACGTGTTCGTTGTAGGCCTCGACGAACGCACCGTAGTCGGCCATCGCTGCCGCGAGCGGTTCGGGCTCGGGCGGCTGCTTCGTCGAGATGACGTACGTCTCGCTGCCCGATCGCGGTTTGTACCGGAGGTACTGGATGTCTCCTGCCTCGTACTTCAGCGTCCACTTGCCGCGGTCGGTATCGAACGTCTCCTGCCCGTAATCGCCGCCCTGTAACACCGCCAGTTCGCGCGCGATCTGTCCCGCGTGGGAGCGGACCCGTTGGACGACGTCGTCGCGTTTCGCTGTAACGTCCCCGACACCGTCGATCGCCGCCTCGAGTCCCTCAGTCATCGTCGGAGCCAGGAGCGCGACGGGGTTAACGGCTGCGGCTCGGACGGTCGATGGGATCTCAGTCTCGGTCTCGGTCCCGGTCCCAGTCCCGATCTCGATCCTCGTCGATCGCCGCCTCGAGAATCGACTCCAGTAACGGATGGCCGTAGTAGCGAACCGCCGAACTTCGTTCGTCGTACTCGACGAGTCCCATACCGGAGAGTTTCGGCAGATGAGTGTGGTGGATATCGACCGCGACCCGCTCTCGATGCTCGTCCCGCGACTCGGAAGACGATTCGCACGCGACGACGTACTCGACGAGATCCGCCCGCTCGACTGACTCCTCGGTCCGTCGAAAACACTCGAGGAGCACTCGCCGACGCCGGTTCGAGAGCGCGGCGAAGATCTGAGAGAGCGTCAACTCCGGCGACTGGTCCGTCGTCCGCGGCTTGTGTGCCGTTTCCGGTATCGGTTCATCGTCGTGGCCCGGACAGTCACCCGACATACCAACTAGTAATCGCTTGACGAAGGTGGGTGCGAGGGGTTCTCATGAACACCGTTTAAACGGCGTCTCATGGTACCGTGTATCACACGGTACGCTCCAGTACCGACCCGACGAGCAGCCGCCTCAGACCGCGCCACTACTCCTCGAGGATCGTGTTCGAGAGCAGGGTCGACTCCCCGCGCCGAAGTCGACGGGAGAACGACTGGCCGGTGATACCCAGTTCGTCGCCGAGGTCGGACAGGGACACCGCTCGAGGGACGTCGAAGTACCCGCGGGTGAACGCGAGTTGCAGCGCCTCGCGTTGCTTGGCGGTCAACCCGTACCGGTCCATACTCGTGGTGCTCGGCGTCCAGACCCGCTCGATATCGACCGAGAGGCCGTGATCGCGAACCGTTTGCTGAAACGCCGAGAGGCTCTCTCGGTCGGTGCTGCGAAGTTGGAACCGCCACGACTCGTCGGTTCCGGTCCCGGCTTCGATCAGGAGGCCGTGGTCGACGATCGCGTCGAGAAACGGATCCCGTTCGACGGCCCACTCGATCTGGAAGAGCGTCCGCTCGGGCCCCGTGTCGACGACGGTCAGGCTATCGACCCGGTCGTGAGCACGAACGGTCGTCTCGAAGGCGGTTGCGTCGTCCGTCTCCACCCAGAAATACGGAACGAGCGATCCGCCGGTCGGGACGAGCTGCAACAGTTCGATTCGAGCGTCGGTCCCCTCCCGAAAGACCCGTCCCAGTTCGAACGATCCGCTCGGCAGCGAGACCTCCGTGATGACGCTCATCGACACCTCCTCGTCCGCCGTGAGTGGCTCGAACGGACGCATCGAATCAGTGAAAGCGAAGCGAAATTCGAGCGGGTCGGTCGGGTCGAACCGAGAACGGTACGTGCGCGAAACGGGGTAATTCGGACCATGGGACGTGTGTGTCGGAACGGACACGGTGATTCTCTGTGGTCCCGCATCAGTCGAGCGCCGGTCGCCGTCACGGTCGTCGACGACGGGTGGCCGTCGTCGTCGGTTCCGGGAAATCCGGAGGGCGCACAGGATGTACGTGTCGTTTCGTAGATGAAAAGTGGGTCTCGAGACGAATACAGTTAGCGGCCGTTCACGTTCGGTGCAAACCACCGCCATTGACAGAGTCTGCTCGGAAAAGACACGGTCCGCGATCTCTAGGGCCTTCCTCACGTTCGGTGACGAGTCAGTGCGTTCCGTCGAGGGCCGACCTTCGGATCCGGTTCACGGTCGAAAACGAGTTCTCGAGGTCACGTCGCGACGGACAGATGAGCGCTGGCGAGGATGCCGCCACTCCACACGAGAACGCCAGTCGTCTGCGGACTCCAGTCGTCGGGTTCCACCCCTCGAGCGAGCCCCTGCGACGCGGTCACCCGCTCGAGTGGGCGTCGTGCAGGTTTCAAGCTCACTCGTTTAGTCGCTCGAGCGTGTAACACGGTTCTCGATGGCTCACGACCGATTCGGCGGGTTGCTCGACGAAACGCACCGGAACGCCGCCCTCAGTTGGATGGTGACGCTGCTACTCGCCGGACTGGCGCTCAGATACGCGCTCGAGGGGTCCTATCGCTGGTTCGTCTTCACGGGATTCGCGGTCGTGCTCGTCCTCGCTCCGGCGATTCGGTTTCGCGATCCCGTGATCATGCCGCCTTGGGAGCTGCTGGTGATCGTCGCGATTCCCGTCGTCGACGCGACGATACTCGGTCAGACGCTCCTGACCGAGATCGCCGTCTACGTCGCCGTCGCCGCGGTCGCGCTCGTCGTCGCCATCGAACTTCACTACTTCACACCGGTTCGAATGAACCACTCGTTCGCGATCGGCTTCGTCGTCCTCACGACGCTGGCGGTCGCCGGCGGGTGGAACGTCGCCCAGTGGATCTCCGACGCCACGCTGGACACGACGTACATCGTCGGCGACCGCTCGCAAGACGGAGCCAATCACGCCATGATGATCGACTTTATCTACGCGGCCGTCGCCGGCCTCGTCGCCGGGATCGTGTTCGACCGCTACCTCGAGAGGCGATCGTTTACACCGGTCGGGCGGATGTCCGTTCCGAATGCGCGAGCCGACGGTCGGAGCCGTCCGGGGAGCCAGAGTCAGAGCCAGAATCCGGATCAGAGCCCGGAGCAAAACCCCGGCCAAAACCCGGACCGAAACTCGAGCCAGAACCGGAACGCCCCATCCCAGAACGAATCCGATCCCACCCCCTCGTTCGTCCGCGAACGACTGGCCGTCTCCGAAGCCACCATCACGCGGCTCTCTCGAGCCATGCAACTCGCCCTCGGCGGCCTGTTGCTGTACGGACTCGCAAACCGGGACGTGACGACGGTCGCGAACGCCGGCATCGCCTTCGCGATCACCTTTCTCCCGGCAATCCTGGAACGCGACCGCCGGCTCCCGCTCGAACCGGGACTCGTCTTCTGGCTCACGTCGGCGGTCTTCCTCCACGCGATCGGCTCCGCCGGACTCTACGGCCTCATCGAACCGTGGGACAGTCTGACCCACGCGCTCTCGGCGTCGGTCGTCGCCGCCGGCGGCTACGCGGTCGTCCGGGCTATCGACCTCCACAGCGACGAGGTGTACCTCCCGCCGAAGATGATGTTCGGGATCATCCTCGTGTTCGTTCTGGCATTCGGCGTTCTCTGGGAAATCATGGAGTTCGCGATCGACGCCGTCGCACAGGAGTTCGGACTCGAGGCGGTGCTCGCTCAGCACGGGATCGACGACACGATCGGGGACCTCGTGTTCGACCTCGTCGGCGCCGTCGTCGCCGCGACCTGGGGATCGGTCTACCTCGGCGACGTCTCCCACCGGATCGCAGAGCGGTTCGGGGAGTGAGACGGTCTGCACCCTCGTGCGAAGATTGAACTGGTTCGACTCGAGAGTCTCCCGTGATGGTCGAACGAAACGCCGTTCGTCGGGCCTACGACGACGTGTCGGAGGTGTACGCCGCGCAACGGTCCGAGAACGGGAACGGTCGTGGAGCGGAGATACTGACGGAGTTTCTCGATTCGCTCTCGGATCCGTCGTCCGTTCTGGATGCCGGGTGTGGACAGGGGACGCCGGTGTTAGACGAGTTGAGCGCGTCGACGGCCGCGTTCGGCGTCGATTTTTCGCGCGAACAACTTCGACTGGCGGCGGCGAACGTCCCCGACGCGGCCCTCGTACAGGGCGATATGATGACGCTCCCGTTCGACGACGCCGCGTTCGACGCCGTCGTCGCCTACTGGTCGCTGATCCACGTTCCGATGGACGACCACCGGGCGGTTATCGACGAGTTCGCGCGCGTCCTGCGTCCGGGCGGGCGGATACTCCTCTGCGAGGGAACGAACGAGTGGGTCGGCGAGAACCCGGACTGGCTCGAGAGCGGTGTCACGATGGCGTGGAACATCGCCGGTACGGAAACGACGCGAGACCAGTTGCGGAGCGCCGGCTTTGCGATCGAAGACAAGTGGGGTGCTCCCGAAGTCCTCGCGGGGGACGAAGACGATGACGATGACGACGACTTCCCGTGGACGTTCTTCGCCGCACGACTCGAGACGTGACCGTTCGAACGGGGCTGACTCTCCGTCGACTCCCAGTTTCTCTGTCCTATACGAACGCGCTCACCGCTTACGAACGTCGTCATCGACCCCTACGCGACCGGTTGCTGTGCGGCTGCATTTTGCCCCATTTCGGATACCTCGCTGGCGCTCGGTGTCGGTGAATGCGGGAAAAGTGGGCCGGCGCAGATGTCGAACCACGGTCGGAGCGAAGCTCCTCCCTGATTCGAATCTACGCGCCGTCACCGACTCCCGCACGCTGATTGCCTCGCATCGCTACGCGCCGCTCAGCGGTGTTGGGTGCGGGAAAAGTGGGCCGGCGCAGATTCGAACTGCGGTTACGGCCACCCGAAGGCCGAAGGATACCAAGCTACCCCACCGGCCCGCACCTGAGTGAAGGCAACGACAGCGTATAATTCTTGCTTTGTCGGGGCGAATGTGCCAGCCAGCCACACGCGGACACTCGAGAGAGCCCGACCTCACCGCTCGACGCTCAAAACCGGTCGTAACCGTCCGTATCGAGGAAGTGGTGAGCTACCGTGATCGCCTGATCGGCGTGGAGTCGTTCCGGACCGAGACGGACGCGACGGTCGGCCGCCGCGGCGAGGGTAGACTCCTCCTCGTCGGTGAAGTCGTGGTGATCCGAGAGCACGAATACCGGATCTGCGTCGTCCGACAGGTCGGTCTCGACGGCCGGCTCGCCGTCCTCGTGGAGTTGGACGATCGTTCCCGCCGACGCGACCGCCTCGAGCGTCTCCTCGAATCCGCGGCGGTAGAGTTCGACGCCGGGGCTCGGTTCCGCCGGGAGCGCGCCGATCGCTTCCTCGCGGTGCTCGAGGGCGGTGCGGACGCGGGCGGCGGTGCTGCGTTCGTCGGGGTTCAAGTTGCGGAGGTCGCCGCCGTCGAAGGTGATCGTGAGTTCGTCCTGACAGACGAGGTGGACGCGGACGTCGGTTCGAATTCCGTGAGAACGGACGAACGCGGCCGTGATCGACCGGCAGAGTGCGTCGAGGCGGCCGGCACCGCCGGCGAGATCGTCGAGCGAGAAGTCGGGTTCGGTGGGGACGTCGTGGCCGATGCAGACGAACTGGCGCATATCGGATCGACGGTAGCGGGTGGGATAGCCGCTTCGACTGACGGTTCGACGAGGGTGGAGCCGACCGGTCGCCGTGAGTGACAGTCAGTATCCGCGGCGTTGCATACGCACGGCCAACCGTTTACCGTCGAGTGGGTGTCAATCCAACGATGGCGCAATCAGACACGGTAGGTCAGCAGTTACTCAGCAGACTCGACGGGCGGGAGTGCGAATTCTGTTCGGACGGGACGCTCGTTCGAGGCGTCTACAAGGGTAACGCGGCGGTTATCTGCGAAGAGTGCGGTACACCGACCGCACAGAGCTGGTAGCGGTAGGAGAGTACTCTTTGTCGACGAAACGGCTTCGATTGCAGCTGTATTGGAGCGAAACAGGAAGAGAGTCGACGAGAGCGACAGCCCGCTTTCGCGAGAGACGCCGCGAGAACCGGCTGGATAGGGCGTATCGATCCGAACGCTCGAGACGGAAGTCGAGGGAAAGTGAGAGAGAGTGTAAGTGTGAGTGTGAGTGGGAGCGAGGACAAAAGAGAGACAGAGCACCCGCACACGAAACTATCGCGACCGCGTCTCCGGATAGTCGTGGCCGACGACGAGCGCAACCACGTTGAGTGCGATGAACCCGACGAACAGCAACAGACGGGAGGCCGAGTCGATACCGGTGGCGAACACCGGTAGGTAGACGAACGGGAGCAGGCTACCGACCCAGAAACCGACTGCGGTGAGAGAGCTTCCGGCGCTCATCGTCCTCAGCGCATCGACTCGAGGTCGACGAATGACTCCCCTTGGGCAGTCATCCACGTCGTGTGAAGTTCGGTCTCGGTCGCCTCACAGGGGAAGAGTGCACACTCGTCGGGTGCTCCATCGTTCTCGACGGTGACGTGCTCGAGGGGCGGACACGAGTGGTCGTCGGCCTCGGGACCGAGTTCGGCGGATCGGTCGTGAGGGGTAGTGTGAGTACGAGTGTGGGTCTTGGTATCGGGATGGGAATGGGTATTGATATCGTTGCTCATGGGTAACTGGCGTGGGACTCGCGCCGGTACCGACTACCGAAGACTGACCTATTGTTATCGACGGACTACCGCAATCGAACACGCCGTTTACACCGGTTTCCGAGGGAATTCGAGCCGTTCACCCATCGGAAAAAGAACTCGAGGGATTCCGACGTGTACGGTTCCAATACAGAGTCCGAGCGAGCGCGAGTCGAACGAACAGCCCAGTAGGCAGCGGTTTCGACCGAAAATCGAGGCGAACGAGGGTGGACGGTCGGCCACCTCGAGGAGGTCGGTTCCACTTACGGTGACGGAACCCCACGTTGGGTTTCCTCAGGGGTCGGACGGGCGCCCAACGTCAATTCGACAGTCTCGCGCTCGCCGTCGCGATACAGGTCGATCGGAATCGTGTCGCCGGGGCTCGTCGAGAGTGCCAGAAACGTCGAGAGCGCGTGGCGGTCGGGAATCGATTCGCCGTCCATCTCGAGGATAACGTCGCCGCCGATAGGGATGGCCTCACCGTTACGTCGGGCCTCGTCGTCGCTTCCCTGCAACACGTCGCCGGCGGGCCCGTCCGGATCGACCGTCGTGACGATGATCCCGTTCGCCTCCGGAAGATCGTTCGCCTCGGCGATGCGGGGATCGACGGTATTGAGAGAGATACCCATGTAGGAGTGGTAATACTCGCCGTTTTCGATGAGCGGGGGGACGACCCGACGGGTCAATGCCGAGGAGATCGCGAAGCCGATGTTGTCGCCGCCGCCGGCGTTGATGACGCCGACGACCTTGCCGTCGAGGTTCACGAGCGGGCCGCCGCTGTTGCCGGGGTTGATTCCGGCGTCGGTCTGGACGACGTTCGGGAAGGAAAACGATCGACCGGGCATCTGGAGCGACCGGTCGACGCCGCTGACGATCCCCTGTGACATCGAGCCCTCGAGGCCGAACGGGTTGCCGATCGCGAGCACTTCCTGACCGGTGACCGGAAGCTGTTCGGCCATCGGGAGCGCCCCGGCGTCGTCGGGTGTGGTGTCGACCTCGAGGACGGCGAGGTCACTGTAGAAGTCGGTGCCGACGACCTCGGTCCCGGCCCACTCGCCGTTGGTGAACCTGACGTCGACCTCGTCACCGCCGTAGACGACGTGTTCGTTGGTGACGACGTGGGTCTCGTCGTAGAGAAAGCCCGATCCCTGCCCCTGTCCCGGGGTGTCGCTGTACGGATTCTCGATGCCGGAGACCCGGAGGAACGTGACCGAGTCGATCGTTTGCTCGTAGACGTCGGTGTAGACCGAGCCGTCGGCGCGGTCGTCCTGGTCGATATCGACGACCTGCTGGGCGATCGTTCGCGGACTCGCGCACCCTGCGGTCGCGCCGAGCAGGCCGGCGCCTGCCGTCGCGAGAAACCCTCGTCGATTCAGGTTCGTTTCGTCCATATCGGTGGCAAGGGAGCGCCGAACTTGAACCCCCGGCTCCCTCGAGCGGTCCGAGGCCGTCCCGCTCCGTGCGTTTCGTCGCGTCCTATCGTAGGCAAGCTGATGAACCGGTGTCTCAGCCGGCTGGGAGCGCGGGAGACACGGAGAGGAGAAGAGATGGAGACCGGGAGACCGGGAGACTGGGAGACTAAGCGGCGGGCGAACCGACGAAGGGAAAACGTGTTACCGCCGGCACACCGAGTACTGGAACATGACGATCACCGAGGACGCCCGTGCGCTGCTCGCGACGGGACCCATCTGCGACTCGTGTCTCGGGCGCCCGTTCGCCGCACGGAGTTTCGGGTTGACCAACGCCGAACGAGGGCGAGCACTGCGAACTACTCTCGCACTCGCCGACGACGACCCGTACGAGTCGGTCGATCCCGCCGACTGCTGGGTCTGTGAGGGGTACTGTGGAACGTTCGACGTCCTCGCCGAAACGATCGTCGAGGCCCTTGAGGGCCTCGACTTCGACACGTACCAGCTCGGGAGCCGCGTTCCGCCGCTGTTCGAGGAGAACGAGGAGTTGCTACGGGAAGACGCCGGCCTCGAGATCGATTCGGGCGAGACGCTCAAACGCGAGGTCAACCGCGAGGTCGGTCGCCGCGTCGGTGCGGCGACCGGCGCCGAGGTCGACTTCGATCGACCGGACGTCCTCGTCGTGATCGATCTCGCGGCGTTCGACCCGCTGGAACTCGAGGTCGATCTCGACGGGGACGGGACGGTGACGACCCACGCGATCGACGTCCAGATCAACCCCGCGTTCGTCTACGGCCGCTACCGCAAACTCGAGCGGGACATTCCCCAGACGGAGTGGCCCTGTCGGGAGTGTGGCGGGACCGGCATTCAACTCGGCGACGGGGGCGAGGAACCCTGTGACTACTGCGGCGGGTCGGGCTACCTGTACGACACCAGCGTCGAGCAGGTCGTCCGTCCCCACGTCGTCGAGGCGATGGACGGCGACGAGGGCACCTTCCACGGCGCCGGCCGCGAGGACGTCGACGCGCGGATGCTCGAGGGCGGCCGTCCGTTCGTCCTCGAGGTGAAACGGCCCCGGGAGCGCAGCCCCGACGTCGAGTCCCTCGAACGGGAGATCAACGAGGCCGCCGAGGGGAGCGTCGAAGTCGAGGGGCTCCGGTTGGCCACCTACGAGATGGTCGAGCGCGTCAAGGAACACGACGCGAGCAAGCACTACCGCGCCGAGGTCGCGTTCGACGACCCGGTTTCCGAAGATCGATTCGAGGCGGCACTCGCCGAACTCGACGGGACGACGCTCGAGCAGTACACGCCCGAGCGCGTCGACCACCGACGGGCGAGTCTCACGCGCACGCGGACGGTGTACGATATCGACGGCGAACTCCTCGCGCCCACGGAGGCGGTCGTCACCCTCCACGGCGAAGGCGGCCTCTACGTCAAGGAACTCATCAGCAGCGACGGCGGTCGCACGGAGCCGAGTCTCGCGGGCCTGCTCGAGACGGGCGCGGAGGTGACCGCCCTCGACGTGACCGGCGTCGAAGGGGAGGACGAGCCGTTCGAACGCGAGGAGTTCTTTCGGGACGAGCCGCGGTCGTAGGGTGGTCTGAAACGGGGCCTCAGTAGCGATTCCGATTCCGGCTCTGATCCTGATCCTGATCTCGACCCACCCCCGATCCTGATCTCAGCCCCCACTCAATCCCGATTTCGCTCTCGTCCGAGAGAATCAGACGGTGCGTCTTGTTGGTGGAAAGATATTTTGTCGGCTGGATCGAAGTGCACGTATGGGAACTCAGGACACGCGGCTGAGCGTCGGACGCGCAGCCGTGGCCGTCGCGCTCGTCCTTCTCGTCGGTCGACTGGCGTTCGATATCGCCGGGGTCACACCCGTCAGTGGACCCGTGTGGCCACTCGGCGTGCTTGCCGGGTTCGTTCTCGTCGTCGCGTTCTACGTCGTTTCGGTACGGTCGACCGACGTGGCTGGCGAGGGCGACGGTGAGGCGGCAGGCACCGGGGTCGACGCCGAGGGGGACGGCGACGGAACCGAAGACACCGCTCCCAACTCCGTCTGGAACGCGATCCCCCCGTGGCAGTACGGCGGCCGACACGCCGAATCGGGTGGCCTCACCCGCGACGAACAGGAGCAGGCGCTCGCAGAGATTCGGACGCAGGCTGCAGAACTCGAGCGGGAGAGCGATCCGGGGAACCAGCGATAGCCGTCGCAGTCACCCGTCTGAGTTGCCGTCTCGAGGTCCGTGTGAGACCGAGTTCGTCGATAACCGTGACACCGACGGAGTCGACCAATCGCCCTCGCGTTCACCGACGTCCGCCGAACGGTCGATCCGACCGGCCGCAGAGAGGAAGGATTTTGCCGTCGGTCACCGCACTCGAGGACATGACCACGTTCGGCGTCGACGAGGCGGGCAAGGGGCCGGTGTTCGGTTCGATGTTCGCCGCGGCGGTGTGCGTCGAGGACCCCGAGATCCTGCCCGAGGGAATCGCCGACTCCAAGCGGTTGTCGCCGGCCCGGCGCGAATCCCTCGCCGCGACGCTCCGCGAGGACGACCGGGTTCGGATCGGCGTCAGCGAGATACCGCCCGCGAGAATCGACGATCCCGAGACGAACATGAACGGCCTCGCGGTCGCGGCCCACGCCGAGGCGATCGACGCCGCCGTGACGCTCTCGAGCGCGCAGGGGACCGAGCCCGGATTCGAACCCGAAGACGGGTCAGAATCAGCGTCGAAGCCAAAGACCGAAACCGAAACTGAAACCGAAATCGACGGACTCTGTGACGCCTGCGACACCGACGCGGACCGGTTCGCCCGACGGGTCGCCGATGCCTGCGAGAGTCGCGTTGCCGTCGACGCCCGCCACGGTGCCGACGACGACTCGCAGCTCGTCGGCGCCGCGAGTATCGTCGCCAAAGTCGAACGCGACGCACACGTCGCCGCCATCGCGGCGGAACACGGCGACGTCGGCAGCGGCTACCCGAGCGATCCCACGACTCGCGAGTTCCTCGAAGAGTACGTCGCGGCGAACGGTGACCTCCCGCCGTTCGCCCGCGAATCGTGGTCGACCTGCGCCGACGTCCTCGCGAGTGCGAGCCAGACGGGGCTCGGCGACTTCTGAACCTCGAGTCTCGGAGTTCTGAGTGCTGAGTCCCGAGTGCCGAACGAGGGGAACGGGAAGACGAGCGGATCGGCCCGAATTCGGTCGGGGCGAGGACTGATCGGCGAACCGACTCGAGAGGGCGGGAACGCGACGCGAGAGCGCCGAAAGACGACTGACGGATCACGCAAGCCCAGTCCATTTACGGGTTGTTACGGTTACAGTAGATCGTATTGCAGTCGACGAGAAAGTGCCCGACACGACACTACTCAGTTCTCGAGAATCCCCAGATCATGGCGTCGCAATCCACTCAGAGCCCCGGTACGAAGTCGGCGAGGAGGTCGATCTACCAGACGGTCAGCGAAGTCGTCCTCACCGGCGTCGCAATCATCGTCCCGATCGTCGTGACGATCTACGTGTTGACGGTCGCGTTGTCGTTTCTCAACAGTGCGCTCCAACCGCTCGTCGAACTCCTCCACGTGACCGGCGTGTTCGCACTGCTGCAGGACCTGGGACTCGTCACCGCCCTCGTCGAGGCCGGCGTCTACGACAGCGTCATCGGCTTTTTGACCGAGATAATCGCACTCGTCGCGCTACTGGCAATCGTAGTGCTGGTCGGGACGGTCGCCTACCACCCGATCGGCCAGCGGTTCGTCGACTACTTCGACGTCTTCATCGCGTCGATCCCCGGCGTCGGGACGGTCTACAAGAGCTTCCGCCGGATGGGAGACATCATGATCGACGATGACGTCGACAACTTCCAAGAGGTCAAACTCGTCGAGTTACACGGCGAGGGAAGCTACGTCATCGGCTTCGAGGTCGGCGATTCGCCGCCCGTCATTAGCGACGCCCTCGAGGGGGAGGTCGTGACGATGTTCATCCCGTTCGCGCCGAATCCAGTCACCGGTGGTTTCCTGACCTACGCGTGCGAGGATCAACTCATCGACGTCGACATGACCGTCGACGAGGGGGTCCGGAACGTGATCACGAGCGGCGTCGCCGGTCACGAATCAGACCAGGCTGCAGTCGATCTCTCCGTCGATGACGTGCAGGATCTCCTCGACGGCAACACGTATCGACCGACGGCGATCTTCGACGGGGACGGGTCGGCCACGGTCGAGACGGCCGACTCGAGTTCGGACTCAGCAAACGAGACCGACCGCGGCACCTGATCGACCCGGCTCCCCGACCCCCGTCACTATCCACTACCGCCCACGGCCGTACGAGGATCCGGCTCACGACGACCATTCAACCATTTTAACCGCTTCCGTTCGAACGATCTGATATGATCGAGATTGCGACGCTTCTCGCGCTGGCGTTCGTCGGGACGGGAATCGTCTGGAAAGGGAGTAGCTGGCTCGAGACGTCTGCCGATAAACTCGCGGTCGGCTACGGCGTTCCGACGGTCGTTCAGGGGGCGATCATCGCCGCGGCGGGCTCGAGTATGCCCGAACTAGTGAGCGTGCTCCTCGCGGCGTCGCTCCACGGCGAGTTCGAACTCGGCATCGGCGCCGTCGTCGGCTCCGCGGTATTCAACCTGATGGTGATCCCGGCCATCGCCGTACTGGCGACCAGCGGCATCTCGACGACCCGCGATCTGGTGTTCAAGGAGGCGCTGTTCTACATGCTCGCAGTCGCAGCGCTCCTGTTGACCTTCTCACTCGCGGTGATCTACAATCCGACCGAAAACGCACTCGAAGGTTCCGTCACGCGCACGCTCGCACTGTTCCCGATCGGCCTCTACGTCCTGTACCTGTTCACCCAGTACCTCGAGGCCGCCGATTACGAGGTCGACGTCGAGAACGACATCGATATCGCCCGGTCGTGGTTCTGGTTCCTCGTCGGACTGGCGTTCATCGTCGTCGGCGTCGAGGGGCTCGTCCGGGCCGCGATCGGGTTCGGCGACGTCTTCGGCACCCCCGCGTTCCTGTGGGGGATGACCGTCGTCGCCGCCGGGTCGAGCATCCCCGACGCCTTCGTCAGCGTGGCGGCGGCCCGGGCCGGACGGACGACGGTCAGTCTCGCGAACGTCCTCGGGAGCAACGTCTTCGACCTGCTGATCGCCGTGCCAGCGGGCGTCCTCGTCGCCGGCTCGATGGACATCACGTTCGAGTACGTCGTTCCGATGATGGGCTTTCTCATCCTCGGTACCGTCGTCTTCTTCACCGTTATGCGGACCGACATGCTGCTCTCGAAACGCGAGGCGTGGCTGCTGGTCGGACTCTACGGCGTGTTCGTGGTGTGGCTGCTCGCGGAGAGTGTGGGGGTGACGAACGTCGTGCCGACGTGAGCGGTGTGGCTCGAATCCGCTTGCACCAGAAAGCGACCCACTGACGCCCGACGGACGAGTAGCGACGGCCCGTATGCCGAGGTGTACGAACTGCGACAGTCCCGTCTCGCTGGATTTCGCTCGAGCGAACGGAGAGGACGAAGTGGTGGAGTGGTGTCCGCGCTGTCGCGACGAGTGAGTCTGTATGACTCGAGCAGAAACGCCGCTGACGGGAGAATTGGGAGCGTGACGACGAGTAGCAACACCCGAGTCCACGCTCGTCGCTCGCCGAACAGAGCGTCTCGAGCGTTCACACCGGTGGTTTCTGGTATAGACACGAGATTGTATGGGCGCTCGGGGGGCGGCTCTGTGCGTCTGCGACCAGCTCTGAAACCGAAGAATAGACCTCGAAAAAGACCCCTGGAGATCGGCTAGCGATCCGTCAGTAGGTATCGGAGGATGTCACCGTAGGCGGGTCGGGTGATGAGGACGCCGATCAGGACACCCAGGATGGTGATGATCGCGAAGCCCTGCAGGTCACCGAGGTTCAGGACGGCCAGCGGCGACAGGGCGATGATCGTCGTCCCCGCGGCCGCGCCGATGACCCAGAACGCCTTCCGGAATCGGGACTCGAAGACGCGCCTCGAGTTGACGTCCCCCTCGGACATCACCTCGTCGGCGATGATGATGAGGTCGTCCACCCCCGTCCCGACCACGGCGATGAAGCCGGCCACCTCCGGGAGTCCGAGCGGCATTCTGATCGCCGCGGCGAACCCGAGGAGGATGACGACCTCGGCCAGCGCCGTGATTATCATCGGCGCGGCGACGCGTCCGTCGGCGTAGCGCAGGTAGACGACGCCGCTGACGGCGATCACCGAAATGATTCCGATGAGCAGCGAGTAGACCTTGAACTGGTCGGCCAGCGCCGGCTGGATCGTGAACGACTGGTCGTTCTCGAAGTCGAGTGGGGCGGTCAAACTGCCGGCTCGGAGGTTGATCGAGAGCGACTGGGCCTCCTGCTGAGTCTGTGCGCCCATGGTGAAGCGTGGGTCTTCGTCCCACTGCTCGGCTCGCATACTGTTCGCGAGGTCGATACCCATACTGTGCGAGTCGACGACCTCACCGTTGACGACCGTGAGTAGACAGTAGCTCTCGCCCTCTGCGTTGGGGTTTCCGTAGTTACACTGTCCGACGCCCTCCGTCGTGAACCCGAGATCGTTCATCCGCTGTTGGAACTCCGTGGCGGGACCTCCGTTCTCTTGACCGCCACCGACGACTGTCACCGGGACTTCGTAGCTGTCTCGTTCCGAATTATACTCCGGTGGGCTGACCCGACCGAAGTCTCCCTGTTCGAGGACGGTCTCGTTGACCTGAGTGCCGTTCTCGCCGGGATAGTGAGCGACAACTTCGACGATACCACGGTCGGATAGTTGATCGCGAAGCTGTTGGGGCGTCCAGTCGGGAACTTCTGTGACGATATAGTACTCTCCACCGATATCCGCCTGCGAGACGCGGCCGCCGGAGAGGCCCGCCTCGTTGATCTTCGACTCGATCGTTCTGATCATCTCGTCGCGTGTCGCCTGCGTCACGCCCGGTCTGACGTCGTCTTCGGTGGCGTCGACCCCGGCGGCCTGTAAGGCGCCAGCGAACTCCGCCTGCGAGACGTTCTCGGAGAACACCTCCGCGGTGTAGGTTCTCGACTGAGCGTCCTGTCGGAGCAGGACGTTCTCGCGATCGAGGTCGAGTTCGTCTCGAAGCGTTCGTGTGACCTCCGTTTCGCGGCTGGGATCGATCTCGAGGCCCTCCGCGGTCATCCCGACCACGGGGGCGCTCACCCGCGTGCCGCCGTCGAGGCTGAGGCCGTAGACGAGGTTGGTCCACCCTTGGTCGGTCTCGACGGTTGCTGCGGTTCCAGTTCCGTTCTCGGTTCCGTTTTCGACCGTCCCGTTCTGGGCGGCGGCGGTGCCGTCACCCGCGATGCTGTCGTCGGCGAAGATGCCGCCGGGGATGAACAGGGCGACGAGGGCGACGCCTACGAAGACGACCAGAAGGATGATTCGCCAGTAGGCTTTGACGAAATCGCGGAGGCCCATTAGCGGCTCACCCCGTCGAACTTGTACCAGCGAAGCAGACTGAGATTGAGCATGTATGTGTTCATCAGGTCGGCCGCGAGGCCGACGAAGAGGATCAGTCCGATGTCGGCGAGCAGGCCGACGCCGAACAGCGTCGCGGAGATCGCCATCACGAGCATCGCCGCCATCGAGGTGACCGTCATCGTCACGCCGGTCCGCATCGCGCGGTAGGTGCTCTCGTAGAAGTCACCGCTCCGGCGGAGGATCGAGTTGTTCAACAGGATGTCCGAGTCGACGGAGTACCCGATCAACAACAACAGCGCCGCGACGGTCCCGATCGAGAGCGGAATACCCACGATATTCATGAACGCGATCGGAATCACGATGTCGGAAAAGGCGGAGACGACGATCGCGAGCGACGGAACGAACGTCCGAAACAGGATGAACGCGAACACGCTCATCCCGACGAACGCGATCGCGACCCCGTACAGCGCGGTCTGTTGGGTCTGTGCGCCGAAACTCGCCGAGGTCGACGACCCACTTACCACGACACCGTCTTCGTCTTCGTCTGCATCCTCGAGCGACTCGAGGTTGTCGTTGGCCTGGTCACGTAACGCTTCGTCGTCGGTCGACGTGAACTGGAGGATGTAGCGGTTGTCCTCGGTCTGGACGGACTGGATCGATA
The DNA here is from genome assembly GCF_017357405.1 of Halomontanus rarus. Lineage (GTDB taxonomy): Archaea > Halobacteriota > Halobacteria > Halobacteriales > Natrialbaceae > Halomontanus > Halomontanus rarus. The sequence continues at coordinate 1,607,129 of NZ_CP071597.1, forward strand.
CCTCCTCGTCGAAGGCGTCCGGAATGTCAGCTTCGTCGGTCGCCGTGTCGACGGTCAGTTCGGTGCCACCGGCGAACTCGATGCCCAACCCGACGGGGGCACCGGTGAACACGTACCACCCGCCGAGAATGGCGAGGGCGACTGCGAGGACCGCGAGCGGAACCGCCGCAAGTTGGCGGTTGCTGTACCGGGTGTAATCGATCTCCGGTACGTCGAAGTAACCCATATACCCGGGACTTGGATGCAGGCCAAGTAAGCTTTCTCAATTCCTACGGTCGTGAATCGAACGACCGCACGCGCTTTGCCCCTCGAGTCCGTAGTAATTACATGGCACAGAACACCGATCGAACTCGAGCGGACGAGGGAGAGAACACAGCGGGAGACGGAGAGCGAGCCGAGCGAGTGGTCGTCTCCTACCCCGAGGACCTCTCCGACTGGGGGCGGTTTCAGGTCGAGAAACAGTCGTTCGTGGCCTTCCTGCTGAAGACTCGAGACCGGGTGAGCGAGGGAGACGTCTGGGAGGAGTTCGTCGACGTCGGCTGCTGTGGCAGTACGCTCGACGTCCCGCTGCGGGTCGAACGAGTCGAGGGCGGGTCAATACTCGACGAGGAGACCGACCTCACCTACGAGGTTCGCGAGGCCTGTGGCATCGGGGGAAGCTGGCAGGTCCAAAGCGAAGGCGGACCGAAGCAGGCCTGAGTGCCGGACCAGCGGGCACTGGCTCGGCTGGCTCGATCAATCCGGCAGATACCGAACGCTCACCACGCCGTCTTCCGGCGACCGGCGCACTTCGACGCGAACCGCCTCGAGTCTGGCCGCTCGAGCGACCGTTTCGACGTCCTCTATGACGTCGCGCGCGGTGTCCTCCGTGTCCGCCGTCGGCACCGAGAGCACGTGAATCTCGCCGGTGCCGGCGCGTTCGTTCGTGACGAGGTCGCCCACGTCGGCCTCGGCGGCGAGTTCCTTCGAGTGGGTCGTCGGCGCGAGGTCGCTGTCGATCACGTCGATCGATCGGCGGTCGGCGACCTCGACGACCTGCCAGGAGACCTCGAGCGGCGGATCCGGTGCGACGGTGGCCTCGAGGACGTCGTGGACCTCGAGGCCGGGGTTCGACGAGAGTGTCAGGACCTGTGCGGTTTCGACGTCGCGGACGACGGCCGAGTCGTCCTCGGCGTGGGTGACGACGTAGGTTCCGGTCTGTTCGGTCATGGGTGGCGGTAGGTAGTGCGGTGGTTTCGAGGTTTCGTCTTCGGTTCTCGATTGTGAGCGTCGAGCGATCGCGTCGACAGACGCAATCGTGTGCGCGGGCCGTCGTCTGTAATGACTCCCGCGAGCACCTACCGAGAGAGCCGATGCGTCCCGTAGAGCACCACCACTGCGACGACGGGCGGGACCAACCCGACGATCGACGGCAGCCCGTACAGCACCTCGAGGACGGGACCGAGCGCGCCGTCGACGCTCGCTTGCTGTTCGGGCGGCGTCGAGACGACGAGTCCGAGGTAGACGGCGAAGATGAAGAGGAAGCCGGTGCTCGCGAGTCGACGGTCGTAGCCGACGTCGTCGCCGATCGCCCGTCGGTGACGGCGGGCGACGAACAGGACGGGTGCGAGGATCGGAAGGACGACGAGGAGGCCGACGAGGATGAAAAACGAGCGCAACAGCGAGATCGTTCCGTCGCCCCCACCGACGGTGTCTCCGATGAGGACGACCAGTGCGAGCGCGAAGATGATCGTCACCAGCCCGGCGAGCACCAGCGCGACGCCGGCGTACAGTTTGAACAGCAAGGAGTCGCTGCGGCGGAAGGCGAACCGAAAGGCCCCCGGCAACCCGTTGTACGATTTTCCAGCCGCCTCGGTCATTGCCCGACGGTAGGAAGCGGGTTCGAATAAGCGATGCGATACTGGGGTCGGTCTCGAGATGATCTCGAGGAGGGTTCGAAGTGATCTCGGGAACGCCCCGCGGTGTTCAGGGCCGTTTCGGGGTTCGCGGTGAGTCGCGGAGAGACCGATCGACTCTGCCGAGAGACCCGAGAGAGAGGGTGTGCGAGGACGGGACGGAACGCCTTTACGCCCGGCCGTCGCGCAAACGCGCATGGACGTCGACATCGGGAACGCGCTCGCCACCGTCGCTTCGCCAGGGATCTCGAGAGAGGCGCTCGAGCGACTCGACGAGGACGTCGCGCGCGCCCACGAGCGGATCGAAGCGGGACGCGACGACGCCGAACACGGCTACGCGGCGCTGAACCTGCCGAGTCGAACTGACTCCGACGAGATCTACCGCGCCGTGGACCGACCGGAAATCGCCGACGCCGACGCGCTCGTCACGGTCGGAATCGGCGGCAGTGCGCTCGGAGCCGCGACGATCGCGGACGCGCTCTCCGGGGCCGAAGCGGACGACGGCACGCGGACCGTCTTCCTCGACAACGTCGACCCCGAGTGGATCACGAGCCGCCTCGAGAGCCTCCCGCTCGAGAACACCGCGGTCAACGTCGTCTCCCGGTCGGGAACGACGGCGGAGACGCTCGCGAACTTCCTGGTCGTCCGCGAGGCCTTCGAGGACGCGGGCGTCGACTGGACCGAGCGGACGATCGTCACGACCGGCGAGGCGGGCCCGCTCCGGGAGCTCTCCGATCGCCACGGCCTGCCCGCGCTGGCGGTTCCCGACGGGGTCCCCGGCCGCTTTTCGGCACTCTCGCCCGTCGGGCTCGTCGCCGCGGCCGTCTGCGGTCACGACCTCGAAGCCCTCCTCACGGGAGCCAGCGCGGAAGCCGAGACGCTCGCCGGCTCGCTGTTCGAGTGTCCGGCCTACGCCTACGGCGCGACGACTCACGCCCTCGCCGCCCGCGGCGCGTCGGTGAACGCGATGATGCCCTACGCCGAATCGCTCGAGACCTACGCCGAGTGGTTCGCCCAGCTGTGGGCCGAGAGCCTCGGCAAGGACGAACTCGGTCAAACGCCGGTGCGCGCGCTGGGGGCGACCGACCAGCACTCCCAACTGCAACTCTATCGCGCGGGCCCGCGGAACACGCTCGTCAGCTTCGTCACGCCCCGCGACCGTGACGACCGAGCGATTCCGACGACCGACGTCGACGACCTCGCCTATCTCGGCGACGCGAGCCTGGGAGAACTCCTGCGAGCGGAGTTCGAAGCGACCGAAGCGAGCCTCGCCGCCGCCGGTCGGCCGAACGTCAGGATCGAACTCGAGCGTGTCGACGCCTTCGAACTCGGCGGCCTCCTGTACGGCATGGAAGCCGCGTGCGTGCTCGCAGGCGAACTCGCGGGCGTGAACGCGTTCGACCAGCCCGCCGTCGAGTGGGCGAAGAAGGCGACTCGAGGGCTCCTCGGCGGCACCGACGCGGCGGGCAACAGACTCGAGGAGGCCGACGCCGTCGCCGAAAAGACGACGCTGCGCGTCGATCGGTAACGGTGCGGGGAACCGACGAGTCCGACTCCGCTCCAAACCCGACCAGGTTCGATGCGGTGACGCTTTGGGGAGCGAGTCGAAGGGGTAGCTATGGGAGACACAGTGCGGCCTGAGGAGAGCCCGTTCGCGCTCGAGGTGGTCCCCGCGATCGGAACCGGGCTCTCGGGTATCGCGATGGCGGGGATACTCGTCCCGATCCAGCGCGGCGTCCGGGACCCCGCGATCGTGGCGGCGGTCGTCCTCGCGTTGCTCGCGACCGCTGCGTTCCTCGCGCGTCGGTACGGCATCCTGTCGCGGTCGACCGGCGGAGCGATCGCAGCGGGTGCGAGCCTCGGGGTCGTCTTGCTATCGGGATACGCGCTGAACCAGGGGATCACCGGTCACGTCGCGCTCCCCGTGGGATCGATATCCCTCTCGCTGGTCTTCGGAACGTTCCTCGCGGCGAGCGGCGCGATCGGCATGGCCGTCGCGGATCGGCGCGGAATCCGCGGACGGGGCGTCCTCGAGCGGACCAGACTGACCGTCGGACTGGCAGTCGTCGGGATCGTCGGGCTGTTCTCGGCGTATCTCGTCGTTTCCGTCCTCGCGCTTCCGATGTACCTCGTATTCGGCGGCATCACCGATCTCCAGGGAACGGTCCTCAGCCAGCTCGCGACGGCGATCGGTACGATGCTCGTCGCGGTCGGCTACCTCGTTGCGACCGATCGCGAGTGGTCGTTTCTCGACGTCCGAGTGCCGTCGCTCAGAGACGTCAAATGGATCGTCGGCGGCATCGTCGTCCTGTTCGGGACGTTGTTCGCGATTTCGGTCGTCATGAGTTCGGTCGGCGTCGAGAGCTCGAATCACTCGACGACGGAACTGGCCGAAAACAATCCCGAGGTGCTACTCGTGCTCGTTCCGGCGGCGATCCTGATCATCGGCCCCTTCGAAGAACTGCTCTACCGGAACGTGATCCAGAAGACGATGTACGAGGTGTTCTCGCGGTCCGGTGCCGTCGTCGTCGGGAGTGTCGTCTTCGCCAGCGTCCACCTCATGGCCTACGATACGGGAACGCTCGGGGGACTCATCGCGAGTCTCGGCGTCGTCTTCGGCCTCTCGCTCGTCCTGGGGTTCATTTACGAGCGGACGGACAACCTCGTCGTCCCCGCGCTCGTCCACGGCGTCTACAACGCGATCGTCTTCGCGAACCTCTATCTGACGTACGGTTGAGTTCGGTTCTGATTTCGTCCGTCGACCGTCTCGATTCCTCGAGAGCGACGCGATTCCGCGAACTCGAGAGCGAAGTGACGGGGATGGTGGCGCGAAGACGAGAAAAAAACGAAGCGAGGACGGGGACGGGGACGAGGACGGAGATCGAGACCGAAACCTAAAGCGGAACCGACACCGAAAGCAGGTCGAACACAGGTCCCAGCGACCTACGACGGATTCTTCCGCGTGAGTGCCGACCCGCAGATCGGACAGCGATCTTTCTCCTCGTCGAACTCGCGACCGCAGCCCTGACACTGGAACAGCCAGTCACGCTGCTCGGAGATGCCCTCCCGAGCGATGAACTCCACGTCGACGTTCAACTTCTCGGCGACGTTTTGCATCGCGTAGTCGTCCGTGACGAGCACGCCATCGAGTTCGAACGACGCGGCGACGAGCCGGATGTCGGTATCCGAGAGCACCTCGAGATCACCGGATTCCTTGGCCGCGCGACGGACCTTCTCGGTCGTGTCGTCGTTCGGAATGTGGATGTGCATGCCCGACCCCTCCATCGCGTCGTAGCGATAGGCGCTCTCGTCCTCGAGTTCCTCGCGGACGAGCGGAATCGTGGCTGTCTGTGCGGTCGTGTGAAAGTCGTGGATAAAAGCGGACGAGTCGAGAATGTGCATACCGGTACCGTTAGCGTTGGACGACAATGTAATCCTTCACGGCCTGAACACGACTGACGGAAATGAGAAACTGGCCAGTCTCGTTGCGGTCGAAGTCGACGGAGCGAGCGGGCAGTTCGTCGTCGGGTTCGATGACGAGATCGTGGAGTTTGCCGGACTTGAGGTCCATCGTGATGTTGTAGAGCAGTCCCAGCTCGGTGCCGTCCGATCCCATTACGGACTTCCCCGAGAGGTTTTCAGCGAGTATATCGCTCATGCATTCCCGTTCTTACTTATCACTATTAAACGCCACGGGCTGTCTGACGAGTGGCAGCCATCCGTCACCGCTCGAGAGCGAGCGGTCGTTCTCGCGTGTGATGGGTCCGTATCCGCGGTTGACGCCCTCGAGTGCACCGTCGAGGCGACGACACGATACGCCTCGAACGAGACCGACGAGAGACAGGCGATCGGAGACCGAACTCGAGTTCTCGTGCGAACGACGGCGAACGACCAGCGAGTGAGACGGTCTCCGGGCCGTGACGATGGCTTTAACTACCGCGCAACGGATTTTTCAGCAAAGACCTTCTCTGGTGGTTCATCATGTCTGATACGGATACTCGCGACCCAACCTCTCTCAGAACGCCGATCGTCGCCGTTCTCGGACACGTCGATCACGGCAAGACCAGTTTACTCGACAAGATACGCGGTTCGGCCGTCATCGAAGGCGAAGCCGGCGCCATCACCCAGCACATCGGTGCAACCGCGGTCCCGCTCGACGTCATCTCCGAGATCGCGGGCGAACTCGTCGATCCCGACGACTTCGACCTGCCCGGCCTGCTCTTCATCGACACGCCCGGGCACCACTCCTTTACTACGCTTCGCTCGCGGGGCGGCGCACTCGCCGACATCGCCATCCTCGTGGTCGACGTCAACGACGGCTTCCAGCCCCAGACGCTCGAGGCCCTGGACATCCTCAAACGATCCCAGACGCCCTTCATCGTCGCCGCGAACAAGATCGACACGGTCCCGGGCTGGAACCCGAACGAGGACTCGCCGATCAACGCGACCTACGACGCACAGACCGACCGCGTCCGCCAGACACTGGACACCAGCCTCTACGAGATTATCGGCAATCTGAGCGACGAAGGACTCTCCGCCGACCTCTACTGGCGAGTCCAGAACTTCCAGCGCAACGTCGGCGTCGTCCCCGTCTCGGCGATGACCGGCGAGGGCGTCCCCGACCTGCTCGCGGTGATGATGGGCCTCTCCCAGCGGTACATGAAAGAGGAGATGGAGATCGACGTCGCCGGCCCCGGCGTCGGCACGGTCCTCGAGGTCAAAGAGGAGAAGGGATTCGGAACGACCATCGACACCGTCCTCTACGACGGCACCATCCGGGCCGACGACGAACTCGTCGTTGGCGGCATGAACGAACCGATCGTCACCGACGTGCGCGCAATCTTGCAGCCACGGCCGCTCGCGGAGATCCGCACCGAGAACCGGTTCGAGAAGGTCGACTCGGTGTCGGCGGCGGCCGGCGTCAAGGTCGCCGCACCCGATCTGGCGGACGCGATGGCCGGCGCACCCGTCCGCGTCGTCCGGGACCGCGACCGACAGGACGTAATCGAAGAAGTCGAGGCCGAGCTCGCCGACATCGCCGTCGACACCGCCGACAACGGCGTCGTCGTCAAAGCCGACACGCTCGGCAGTCTCGAGGCGATGGCCGACGCCTTAGAGGAGGCGGAGGTCCCGATCGTCCGCGCCGAAGTCGGCGACGTCGCGCCCCGTGACATCTCGGTCGCGTCGACCGCGGACGACCACAAAGAGCGGGTCATCCTGGGATTCAACGTCGACGTCCTCTCGGACGCCGAACAGCGCGCCGAGATCGACGACGTGAGGCTGTTCACCGACGACGTCATCTATCAGGTCATCGACGAGTACGAGACGTTCGTCGAGGAGCGAGAGCGCGCCCAGCAGGACACCATCCTCGACAACATCACCCGTCCGGCGCGGTTTCGTATCCTGCCCGACCACGTCTTCCGGCAGAACGACCCCGCGGTCGTCGGCGTCGAGGTCAACTCCGGGACCCTCCAGAACAACACCTTCGTCGTCAGCTGGGCGGGCAACGAACCCGAGCGCGTCGGCCAGGTGAAGGGGATTCAAGAGCAAGGCGAGGACGTCGACGAGGCCCGCGCCGGCGAGCGCGTCTCCGTCGCGATCGACGGCCCGACCGTCGGCCGCCAGATCGACGAAGACGACGAACTCTGGACCGAACTCCCCGAGAAACACGCGAAGATCTTAGAACAGGAACTCGCGAGCGAGATCCCCGGCGACGAACTCGAGGCGTTGAACATGTATCTCGACAAGCAGCGCAAGCGAGATCCCTTCTGGGGCAAGTGAACTGAGTCGGGTCGGATCGGGTCGAACTCGAGGAATCGGATCAGGTCGAATCGAATTGCGACGTTTCGACCGCTCACGTCCACACAGCTCACACTGACGCACACCGCCTGACGCTCACCCGTTTTCACGTCCACACCGCTCGGTTCACGTTAGCTCGTCCTCGAGAGTGACAGTACCACCACACGATCGCGCAGTCGCGACTGGGAACGCTCGAGTCGGCTCAAAACGAATCGAATCAAATGTCGGTCGCGGACTGCGTCCGGTCGTCGCGTCGCTACCGAGCGGTCGGCGTCACGCTATCGCTGATCGCCTGTTTAACCTGCAAGGCGGCGCTGGCTGCCAGTCCGCGGGCGACCTCGTTGCGTTCGTCGGCCGTGATCGCCTCCTCGATGAGCTCGGTATCGGTGTCGACTGCCTCCTCGATATCCGGCGTGAACCCGGCGCTGACGGGGTGGCCGATCGGCGGCTGGACGGCGACGCGGACCTGTGGTCCACCGACACCGGTGGCGACGTCGGCGTCGACGATGTACTCGTCCGGGAGGAACTCGCGGGTTCGGGCGGCGATCCGCGAGACGTCCCTATGGAGTGCGCGTTTCTGTGCCCCCGAGAGCTCTGGGACGTCCGCCGCGGCTCGCTGACCAGCCTGCGTCTCCCCCGGCAGCCCTGCGTACGGCGTGTTTCCATTCATAAGAGTTCGGTATGCGTCCCAATGTGATGGGGAGTGAAAAGGGTTCGCCTCAGATTAGTGTCTTCCGGAACGACTAGAGTATCGGCTCGCTCTCGCCGTAGACCGCCAGTACGACCGCCGTCGTGTAGCGACCGGACTTCGCCGCTCGCGTTTCGACCTGATCCCGCGGCTCGCCGAACTCCCACTCGCGCAACTCCTGGCCCGCCGCGAGCCCCTCGCGGACCCGCGTCCGAACGTCCGCACTGTCCATCTCGCCTGCCGTCTCGTAGAACAGGCCCGGGCCGCCGTCGGCGGACTGTACCCAGCTCAACGCCGCGCTCACGCGACCCGGTCCCGCAGTCGTCGCTCGAGCTTCCACGACGGTCAGTCGCTCTCCCGCGGGGCCGAGGTCGGGCGCGGTGCCGACGGCTTCGACGTCGACGTCCGCCGGGATCACCGAGGAAACGGAGACGAGGTTGTAGTTACAGATCCCCGCTTCCGCGAGGGCTGCGTCGTAGGAGGCCATCTTCGTCGGGGCCGAGGCCGACCCCCAGACGATCCGGATCGTCTTCGACCGTGCGCTCGAGTCCGGATTCGCGTTCGGGTTCATAGCCGCCCCTCGGGGACCGTCCGCGTAAGATGTTGCGATTCGGGTGCGGACACACACGCCGCCTCGAGCGCCCGCTCGTGGGGACAGCGCGATAGCGAGAATACGACGTATTGTGTTCCCGACAGAACACGACGAAACGCGTCAGTCGTAGAAGTAGCCCGCCGAGGAGATGACGTCGGCCCCGTCGTCGTCTTCGATCTTCTCGAGCGCCTCTTCGAAGTCGACCATGCGAACGTCGGTTCGGTCGCTTCGGATGGCGAACATCCCGGCCTCGGTCGTGAGGCTCTCGAGTTCGGCGCCGGAGTAACCCTCGGTGTCGTCCGCGAGTTCCTCGAAGTCGACGTCGTCGTCGATGCTCATGCCGCGGGTGTGGATCTCGAGAATCTGGGCGCGGCCCTCGCGCGTCGGTTCGGGGACCTCGATGAGGCGGTCGAACCGACCGGGGCGGAGGATCGCACGGTCGAGCATATCGTAGCGGTTGGTTGCGGCGATGATGCGGATCTCGCCGCGGGCCTCGAAGCCGTCCATCTCGCTGAGTAGTTGCATCATCGTCCGCTGGACCTCGGCGTCGCCGCTGGTCTTTGACTCGGTTCGGCGGGAGGCGATCGCGTCGATCTCGTCGATGAAGATGATAGCCGGTTCGCGCTCGCGGGCCATCTCGAAGAGGTCGCGGACGAGCCGCGAGCCCTCGCCGATGAACTTCCGGACGAGTTCGGAGCCGGCCATCTTGATGAAGGTGGCGTCGGTCTGGTTGGCGACGGCTTTGGCGAGCATCGTCTTCCCGGTGCCGGGCGGGCCGTACAGCAAGACGCCGCTCGGCGGCTCGATACCGACTGTCTCGAATACTTCGGGTTCGATGAGCGGCTGTTCGACAGCCTCGCGGACCTCGCGGACCTGTTCGTCGATGCCGCCGATATCCTCGTAGCCGACGTCGGGACTCTCCTGAATCTCCATCGCTTGTGCGCGAGCGTCTGTCTCGGCGTCGAGGATGGACTGGATACCGAAGGAGTCGTTGACCGCGACGCGGTCGCCGGCTTCGACCCGGTCGCCCATTCGCGGGGAGACCTCGGTCAGCACTTCCTGATTGTTACCGTGTTGCTTGACCACGACCTCGTCTTTGTCGTCGAAGGTGTCCTCGACGGTCGCGATGTACAGCGAGGAACTCTTCAGCGTATCGTTCTCACGCTCGACGCGGTCGGTCTGCTGGCGCAGTTCCTGCCGGCGCTGCTCTGCGGCCTCGAGTTGGTTTGAGAGCTGTGCGTGGACATCGACAATGTCCTCGAAATGGGCGCGCAAGGCCTCGAACCGCTGTTCATCCGGCATATCCGGATCGATTTCGCGGTTAGGTCGGTCTGGGAGAGACGGGCTTCGAGACATCCTGACGTACACGGATAAGAGATGGACCGTAAATGTGCTTTTGGGTCCCGACGGATTTGTCGGTTTGTTCGTTGACGGAGGGATACCGCGTGTGAGATCGGTCGAGGACGGGTTTCGGCGTCCGACAGGCGACGCTTACAGAAGCGTCTCGAGTTCGTCGAGCCGCTCGCCGTAAGTCGACAGCGCGCGGTCGATCGGGTCGGACGTACTCATGTCGACGCCGGCGATCCGCAGGAGTTCGAGGGGGTACTCCCGCGAACCCTGCTGGAGGAAGGTGCGGTAGTCCGCGGCGGCGTCCGCGTCGACGTCACCGTCGCCGACGATATCGTCGACGATCGCGAGCGCGGCCGCGATACCGGTCGAGTACTGGTAGACGTAGAACGCGCGGTAGAAGTGGGGGATGCGCATCCACTCGCGCGCGATGCGGTCGTCGATGACGGCCGGCTCGTAGTAGTCTGCTTTGAGCCCGCGGTAGAGTTCGTCGAGACGATCGGCGGTCAGCGCCTCGCCTTCCTCCTCGAGTTCGTGGGCTCTGTGTTCGAACTCGGCGAACAGCGTCTGGCGGAACAGCGTCGAGCGCACCCGTTCGAGGAACTCGTTGAGGACGTGTTTGCGGAACAGGTCGTCGTCGACGGTCTCGAGGAGGTGGTGGGTGAGCAACGCCTCGTTGACGGTACTCGCGACCTCGGCCACGAAGATTTCGTAGCCCGAGTAAATGTAGGGCTGTTCGTCGGTGGTGAGTTCGGAGTGCATCGAGTGGCCGAGTTCGTGGGCCAGCGTGTACATCGATGAGACGTCGTCCTGGTAGTTCATCAGGATGAACGGCTGGGTGTCGTAGGTCCCGCCCGAGTACGCGCCCGAGCGCTTGCCCTCGTTCTCGTAGACGTCGACCCAGCGGGAGTCGAAGCCCTCGGCGACGCGAGACTGGTACTCCTCGCCGAGCGGGGCGACGGCGGCGACGACGTGGTCGACGGCCTCGTCGTAGGAGATCTCCGGTCCTTCGTCGCCGGCGAGTGGCATGTAGAGGTCCCACATCTGTAATTCGTCGACGCCCAGCGCCTCGCGTTTGAGTTCGGCGTACTGGTGGAGTGTCTCGAGGTTGTCGTTGACCGTGTCGACGAGCGTGTCGTAGACTTCGACGGGAACGTTCGGGCCGTCGAGGGCGGCCTCGCGAGCGGTATCGTAATTACGCGCCTGCGCCAGTTTGACGTCGGCTTTGACGCTGTTCTTGTACGCGGCGGAGACCGTGTTCCGCATCGACTCCCACTCGTCGAAGTAGGCCTCGTAGACGCGCTTGCGGAAGTCTCGGTCGGGACGCTTGAGGAGGTTGACGAAGTTGCTCTGGGTGATCTCGACGTCGTCACCGTCGGCGTCTTCGACCGTGGGGAACGTCATGTCCGCGTTCGAGAGCATGTTGTACACCTCACCGGTCGCGCCAGTGACCTCGCTCAGGTCGGCCAAGAGCGCCTCGACCTCAGCCGAACGGGTGTGCGGTTTCATTCGCAACACGTCGTCGACGTAGTGGTCGTAGGTCTCGAGGGCCGGCTCGTCCTCGAGCATCGACTCGAACTCCTCGCGGGTGAGCGATTGGATCTCCGGTTCGAGGAACGACGCCGCCGACTGGGCGTCGGCCGCCAGCGACTGCGCGCGGGCGGACAGGGCTTGATACTCCTGATCGGTCGTATCCTCGTCGCTTCGCATGCGAGCGTAGGAGGCGATCATCGAGATCTCACGCATCAGTTCGTCGCGCAGTTCGAGAACCTCGAGTAAGGTGGCGGCGTCGTCGGTCGCCTGACCCTCGTAGGCGGCGAGGTCCTCGATCCGATCGGTAGCGGCGTCGTAGGCTGCTTCCCAATCGTCGTCGGTCGCGTAGATACTCTCGAGATCCCACTTGTAGTCCTCGTCGATATCGGACCGGTCGGGAACGGAACTCATACGCGGTGTTTCGAAACGGAACGGGTAAAGTATGGCGAAGCGCCGCCCGTGAGAGACGACTCGAGGAACACTCGTCGAGAGGGAAGCGTTAATTACTGGTGACGTACGTGGGATATAGTTCGTCGCAACAACAATAGACAGAGTTGATAGAAGTAATCTAGAGAATTGCTTCGCTCAATATACCAATCTGATTGAAAAAGTTCGAACAAGAAGAGGAGTTGTTCGAACGACCATCGAGATGATTGTATGGCACATATTAGCGTTATTTGTGGAAGGATACACACATTTAATTCTATATAGGCAATATAAATGGACCTATGGTCAGATATTCGAAGCACGGTTCTCGGGAGATCTCGAACGCACAGTAGGGAGGAGCTATATAACAGATACACAGGTATTATTTTAATCAGGGTTTTTAGACGTCTTCCAATCCAATTGATTATTATTCGATGAACAAGAACGAACGATCGACGAAATCGTTGCGGTTGCGATCGAGTCGATAACCGATCATCCGACGACGGGGAGCTAACTGTGCGAATTGGATTACAACCATACGAGTGTAATCCCCACTTGATTTCGGGCCATGTGATTAGTATTTAACATTAATATGAATATACATCAAAGAATATCTATAATGAGTGCTGTGCCCCACGAACACGCTTTGTGGTGGTTAATTTAATAATTTAGTCTATGGAAAATACAGTATCAAGATCACAACTAATGTACTTTGAAATTATAACCGAGTTGTTTTTTATTACCGTATATATAAAATTTTTTGTTGTAGGAGTCGGCGCAGTCTGGCGTTTACCGGAATCTTACCCCGCGGCCAAAATGGACAGTTATAATATATAAGGAAATTACGGTATAGATAGAACGCAATCAAACGGCCGCAAAAACATTTCGATAACGATTACCGCTGCGAAAGGTAACCGAGTAACGACCGACGCTCGTTCGATCAGTAGATGGTACGCACAGAGTAGACGGCCGAACACGTGACAGTGAGTACGCAGACGGGGAAGGGGTGCCCGAGATCGACGGGATCCACCTGCCGACACCACTGGTAACCGATTCTCCAACGAGTTCACCACTAGCGGAGAAACGATTACGGATGTGAACGTGTTCTTCGAGTACGTCGACGAGCCCACGGTAGCGGAGTACCTCGAGTACTACGACTTCGACGGCAACGACTAGAGCTGTGTCACCGACATCGTCGAGTGCTTCGAGGGAATCTACTGGCGTCTACAGGAGGAGAACGCACGAATCGTTCGAATCGTTCGCCTTACTCGACCCACGTGTGCCTCCACGCTCGTACGTTACTGTGGCGGTTCACAATCAAAATGTTCCACATTATATCTAAATTCTCAGCATGGAAAATTTTATAAGGTGATTCTCCTAATAAGAGAGGTGAGGCTTCGAACGAACCTCACGCACTACGTGACGGTGGCGATCACAGGCGTCACTGACCACGGTGTACGTTCGATCACAACATGAGCGAGAATACGAATCAGAACGGGCGAAAGCAGTTGAATAGCGATACAGGAACGACACGCCGGTCCTTCATGAAAGCGGCGAGTGCTGGCGCGGTCACCGTCGGATTCGGTGCCAGTATGATGGGCAGTGCCGGTGCAGCGGGAATCAACCTCCCGCCACTGGCGCGTGACGGTAACAAAATCGTCGATCCGAGCGGCAACGAGGTCATCCTCCGCGGTGTGAACATCGCTGATCCCGGCGAACAGAGTCGAGAGTGGCGCGGTCAGACGGCTCCCGAAACGTTCGAACTGGCGACCGACCCGAACGAAGGGTGGTTCAACCGGATCATCCGCATTCCGATGCAGCCTCAGTTCATTTCCTCCGGTACCGTAGCCCCGTCGGAAAATGACATGGCACACGGCGACGACTGGGGTCCCGTCCTTCCGGGTGCGCTCGAGCAGAGCGACCTCGAGTGGTACCTCGAAACCTACATCGACGAACTCGTCGAGATGGGGCGCGAGCGCGGCGCCTACGTCATGCTCGACTACCACCGTCACTACCCGATCTTCCACCAGGAAGACCACCAGAACCACGGCGTCCCAAATGACATCTGGGTCTGTTCGTCCGACGGCGGCGAGGACTGGCGGTATCCGGAAGTCTGTGGGGAGCGCGGTGTGCTCTGGCACGGCGAGGACCAGGTCGACGAGATCTGGAATCTGATCGACGAACAGAACATCCTCGAGGCGTTCGACCTCTCCGAGGACGACATCTACCTCGAGCCGGCAGAGATCACCAACGCGCTCGACGACGAGCTCCAGATGTTCTGGTCGACCGTTGCGGACCGGTACGCCGAGGACATGCACGTCGTCTTCGACGTCTACAACGAGCCGACCGGACCGTACGGCGGCGACTGGGGCGGACCGCAGCGTCAGGCCGGCGAACTCTCCGAGCCCGCAGTTGCTCCCGGCGATGCAGAGGGCAACTACGACGTGGCTCACTGTGAGATGAAGGCGTGGTACGACCTCTGGCGCGACCGTGCACAGCCGTGGGTCGATACGGTCGAAGAGAACGCACCGGGCCATCTCGTCACGATCGGCAACCCCCGCTGGAGCCAGTACACCCACTGGGCGCCGTACAACGAGTTCGAGGCCGAGAATATGTGTTACACGGGTCACGTGTACACGCAGGACGATCTCCGCCCGCTGGGCGACTACTTCGGCGATCCGGCAGAGCAGGTGCCGATCTTCTTCAGCGAGTTCGGCTGGATGTCCCACGAAGGGCTGGTGGAGACGCCGTGGATGGACTGTTCCGGCGAACACGATGGCGACTGTGGTCCCTACATCGAAGGCTTCGAGCAGTTCCTCAACGAGTACGACGTCCACCCGATCTGTTGGAACTTCGATCACACGTACGAGCCGAACTTCTTCGATCACGGCGAACCGGGCCAGGGCAACGGTGCCGTCGGCGCCGACGACTGGATGGGCCACCTTCTCGACACCACGCCGGGTCAGTGGTGGCACGAGTGGGTTCAGGACAAAGAAGGCGACCGGGACCAGCCGACCTCCGGCTCGACGGCCTACGACGGAGACGGCGGACCCAACTCGATGCACGTCGGGTACGAGGACGTTGGAGACTGCGATGGCGGTACCAGCGGCACTTCTCAGGACACCACCGGTGACGGCCTCCACAACGACATCAACGGTGACGGGGAAACCACGGCGACCGACGTCACCGAGTTCTTCGACGGCTTCAACGACGAGTACTCCGACGCGCAGTACTACGACTTCAGCGGCGACGGACAGGTGACGACCACCGACGTCATCGAACTGTTCAACAGCCTGTAATCTCTCGAGCCAACACATCTTCGATTTGCGCCGTTCGAATCGACGGAAGCGATTGGAGTTCCCCGACGGGTTCCGTCGTGGTGTTCGACGGGCCGTAGTCGGGTTCGCGGTTCTCTAAATCGCTCTGTTCGCCGACCGCGACCGTCCACCGGCGGTTCGCGGAGCTGAACGGATCAACCGACCACGACTATCGCTGGCGATTTCCGACGGAGTGGTCGTCGCCAAGCGACGATCACCGCCGCTCTCCGCCAACGGAGCGCGGAGAGCGATTTTTCTTCGAAATACGACCGACGGGCGACACTCGAGCGTCGAGAGTACAGCGACTCGAGCGTCGTATATCAATTATTTCGACTGTAACTATTATATAATCTGCTTATGAAAAATTTTATCTATACCAGTGGCTAATTAGAGCAATGTACTGCACCACGCGTACGTTCACGAGAATAACGGCACACCGAATCCGAACCGCTCGTGGACCGCAGTGGGGTGTTCAGGGCGACAGCCCCTATCGGGGATTTCAATAGCATGAGCGAAAACACAACAGAAACCGACCGAGACGAAGAAGAACCGAGTAACGGTACACGCTGGGACACGTCACGCCGTACCTTCATGAAGGCGGCGAGTGCCGGCGCCGGTGCGCTCGCGTTCGGGAGCGCGAGTATGTCGGGCTTGGCCAGTGCAGAGCCACAGATCCCGACGCCGCGGCTGCAAGTCGAAGGGAACCTGATCACGGATCCCGAAGGGAACCAAGTTACGCTGCGCGGGGTCAACATCATCGACCCCAAACGTGCGGATACCCTCGCACCGACTCGAGGGAAGAACGCAGTCCAAACGGTCGAGATGCTCACCGACAAGGGCAACGGCTGGCACACCCACGTGGTCCGTATTCCGATCCAGCCACAGGACATCGGCGAACACGAGGGCGGCACTGCGGCACAGCCGCCGGCGTTCACCGAGAGCGAACTCGAGGACTACCTCGAGAACCACCTCGATCCAGTGATCGAGACGTGTCGCGAACGGGGCGTCTACGCGATCGTCGACTATCACCGTCACTGGCATGAGTCCGGCGGTGCCTACGATGCCGAGGAGACCCTGTACTGGGCCAAACTTCAGGATCAGGATCCGAGCGCATCCGTCGCGTGGGACGACGTCGAAGAACAGATGGATCAGCTGGTGCCGAATCCGGAACTTCAGGACGAAGTCAATATGTTCTGGGACGTCGTCGCGCCGCGGTACGCCGACGACGAACACGTCCACTACGAGGTCTACAACGAGCCGACACAGCCGGGGATGTGGGGTCCCACCGACAACGAAGCGGTGCAATCCCTCTGGAGCACCTGGATCGACACGGCCCAGCCGTGGGTAGACACGATCCGCGAACACGCACCGGAGACGCTCCTCATGATGGGCTCTCCAGGGTGGACTGCGTCGCCAGAGGGCGCGCTCATCGAGCCCTTCGACGACGACAACATGGCGTACACGTACCACGTCTACCCGGGGCACGCTGCGAGTTCGGAGACTGCCTGGGGAGACGACCCGACCTGGGACAACAGCGGTTCGACGATCGGGTCCGTTCACGAGGAACACCCGGTCGTCGTTACCGAGTTCGGCTGGCAGAACGGCGCCGACTCGGACCTCTTAGACGGAACCGTCTCGGGATACGGAGAGCCGATCGTCGAGTGGATGGAAGAACACGACGGCATTCACTGGACCGCGTGGTGTGCGGACATCTGGTGGACGCCGAAAATGTTCGAACGCGGATTCGAGATTCAGAGCAGCGAATCCTCCGGTCATCCATACGAGGATCCGGTCCCGACCCACTGTGAGGAGCTTCCCTGCGAGTGGGACTTGCTCGGCGCGGACGTCGGCGCCTACGACGACTATATGGGCGCGTTCATCAAGGACACGCTCGAGGAGTATCAGGACGACGGCGTTCCGGCCGGCGAGGTGGCCGGTCCCGGCGATGGTTCCGAGTCCGGAGACGATTCCCTGGTCTCCGTCGATCTCTCGGCGGACCAGATCGACGCGGGCGACACCGTCGAGGCGACCGTCTCCATCGCGGAGATTCCGCGTGGGCTCTCCGGCCTGCTCGGTGACGCCGGTGTGAGCGACCCCAGCGTCGCTACCGTCACCGATGCGAGCATCAACGAGGACTTCGGCATGGTCCAGGACATCGAGATCAGCGACGACGGCTCGATGGTCAACCTCGTCTCCGCCGACATCAGTGGTGCCTTCGAAGAAGGCGATACCGACATCGAACTGTTCACCCTCGAGCTCACCGGCCAGGGCGATGGCGAGACCGAGATCGTTCTCGAAGAGCTGATCGAGGCCGGCGACGGGACGTTCTACGAATTCGACCTCGGCAGTCCGTCCCTCACTGTCGGTGATGGTGTCGATGATGGCGAGGAAGAAGAGGACAACGAAGAAGAGAACGACGGCGAGGAAGAAGAAGGCAACGACGGAGAAGAAGAGGAGGACAACGAGACCGGCGAGGTAACCGTATCTGTCGATCTCTCGGCGGACCAGATCGACGCGGGCGACACCGCCGAAGCGACCGTGACTATCTCGGAGCTCCCGCGCGGGCTCTCCGGCCTGCTCGGTGACGCCGGCGTGAGCGACCCCAGCGTCGCCACCGTCGCCGACGCCAGCATCAACAGCGATTTCGACATGGTTCAGGACGTCGAAATCTCGGGCGACGGCTCGATGGCCAACCTCGTCTCCGCCGACACTGGCGGTAACTTCTCCGAGGGGGACACCGACGTCGAACTCTTCACTCTCACCCTCGAGGGCCAGGACGACGGTGAGGTCGACATCGTTCTCGAGGATCTCATCGAGGCTGGCGACGGCAGCTTCTACGACTTCGCTCTCGACGCACCGTCGCTCGCTGTCGGCGATGGTGTCGACGATGGCGAGGAGGAGACCGGTGGCGAACCGACTGTCACCGTCGACCTCTCGGCCGACCAGATCAACGTGGGCGGCACCGTCGAAGCCACCGTTTCCATCTCGGAGCTCTCGAACGGCCTCTCCGGACTGCTCGGCGACGCCGGCGTCAGCAACCCCGACGCCGCAACGGTGACTAACGCGAGCATCAACAGCGATTTCGATATGGTTCAGGACATCGAAATCTCTGAGGACGGCTCGATGGTCAACCTCGTCTCCGCCGACACCGGCGGCAACTTCTCCGAGGGCGACACCGACGTCGAACTCTTCACCCTCGAGCTCACCGGCCAGGGTGAAGGAGACACCGACATCGTCCTCGAGAACCTGATCGAAGGTAGCGACGGCACGTTCTACGACTTCGCGTTCGACTCGCCGACCCTCTCCGTCGACAGCGACGTCGACGACGGTGAAGAGGAAGACGACGAGGAGGAGACCGGTGACGGGCCGACCGTTACCGCCGATCTCTCGACGGACCAGATCGAAGCGGGCCAGACCGCCGAAGTCGACGTCAGCATCTCGGAGCTCTCGAACGGCCTCTCCGGCCTGCTCGGCGACGCCGGCGTCAGCAATCCCGACGCCGCGACGGTCACCGACGCGACCATCAACCCCGATTTCGATATGATTCAGGATATCGAAATCTCCGACGACGGTTCGATGGTCAACCTCGTCTCCGCCGACACTGGCGGCAACTTCACTGAGGGAGACACCGACGTCCACCTCTTTACCCTCGAGCTCACCGGCCAAGGTGAGGGCGAGACCGACATCGTCCTCGAGGATCTCATCGAGGGTAGCGACGGCACGTTCTACGACTTCGCGTTCGACTCACCGAGCCTCACCGTCACCGACGAAACCGGTGGTGGCGGTGATGTGGTCGTCACCGCCGACCTCTCGACCGAAGAGATCGAAGCGGGCCAGACCGCCGAAGTCGACGTCAGCATCTCGGAACTCTCGAACGGCCTCTCCGGCCTGCTCGGCGACGCCGGCGTTAGCAATCCCGACGCCGCGACGGTCACCGATGCGACCATCAACCCCGATTTCGATATGATCCAAGATATCGAAATCTCCGACGACGGCTCGATGGTCAACCTCGTCTCCGCCGACACCGGCGGTAACTTCTCCGAAGGAGATACCGACGTCCACCTCTTCACTCTCGAGCTCACCGGCCAGGGTGAAGGAGACACCGACATCGTTCTCGAAGACCTCATCGAGGGTAGCGACGGCACGTTCTACGACTTCGCATTCGACTCGCCGACCCTCTCGGTTACCGGCGACGGAACCGGCGGCGACGAGGATGTGACCGTCACCGCCGATCTTTCGACAGACAGTATCCAGGCGGGCGAGACCGCCGAGGCGGCAATCTCCATCTCGAGTCTTCCGAACGGACTCTCCGGTCTGCTCGGCGATGCAGGTGTGAGTAACACCGACGCCGCAACGGTTACGGACGCGACCATCAACTCCGATTTCGATATGATCCAAGATATCGAAATCTCCGACGACGGCTCGATGGTCAACCTCGTCTCCGCCGACACCGGCGGCAACTTCTCCGAGGGCGACACCGACGTCGAACTGTTCACTCTCGAGCTCACCGGTCAGGGCGA
This sequence comes from Halomontanus rarus, assembly GCF_017357405.1. GTDB lineage: Archaea > Halobacteriota > Halobacteria > Halobacteriales > Natrialbaceae > Halomontanus > Halomontanus rarus. The sequence continues at coordinate 1,627,246 of NZ_CP071597.1, forward strand.
CGGCGAGACCGACATCGTCCTCGAGGATCTCATCGAAGCCAGCGACGGGACGTTCTACGACTTCGAATTCGATTCGCCGACCCTCTCGGTTACCGGCGACGGAACCGGCGGCGATGACCCGGTTGTCACTGCCGAGCTCTCCACAAGTGAGATCGAAGCAGGTGACACCGCCGAAGTCGACGTCAGCATCTCGGCACTTCCGAACGGACTCTCCGGTCTGCTCGGCGATGCCGGTGTGAGCAACCCTGAGGCCGCGACAGTGACGGACGCGACCATCAACCCCGATTTCGATATGATCCAGGATATCGAAATCAGTGACGACGGCTCGATGGTCAATCTGGTTTCGGCCGACACCGGCGGCAACTTCTCCGAAGGAGATACCGACGTCCACCTCTTCACCCTCGAGCTCACCGGTCAGAGTCAGGGCGAGACCGACATCGTTCTCGAAGACCTCATCGAGGGCAGCGACGGGACGTTCTACGACTTCGAGTTCGACTCGCCGACCCTCTCGGTCACCGGTGACGGACCCGGCGACGTTACCGTCACCGCAGACCTCTCGACGGACGAGATCCAACCGGGCGAGACCGCCGAAGTCGACGTTAGCATCTCGAGTCTTCCGAACGGCCTCTCCGGCCTGCTCGGCGATGCAGGTGTGAGCAACCCCGACGCAGCCACTGTCGTCGATGCGACGATCAATCCCGATTTCGATATGATTCAGGATATCGAAATCTCTGAGGACGGCTCGATGGTCAACCTCGTCTCCGCCGACACCGGCGGCAACTTCTCCGAGGGCGACACCGACGTCGAACTGTTTACCCTCACCCTCGAGGGTCAGAACGAGGGCGAGACCGATATCGTCCTCGAGGACCTGATCGAGGCCAGCGACGGGACGTTCTACGACTTCGAGTTCGACTCGCCGACCCTCGCAGTCGGGGGAATCGTCACTGGCGACGATCCGGTCGTCACCGCCGACCTCTCGACCGACGAGATCGATGCTGGTGACACCGCCGAAGTCGCGGTCTCCATCTCGGAACTCCCGCGCGGGCTCTCCGGACTCCTCGGTGACGCCGGCGTCAGTAACCCCGACGCAGCCACTGTCGTCGATGCGACGATCAACCCCGATTTCGATATGATTCAGGATATCGAAATCAGCGACGACGGCTCGATGGTCAACCTCGTCTCCGCCGACACCGGTGGTAACTTCTCCGAGGGCGACACCGACGTCGAACTGTTCACCCTCACTCTCGAGGGTCAGGGACAGGGCGAGACCGATATCGTCCTCGAGAATCTCATCGAAGCCAGCGACGGGACGTTCTACGACTTCGAGTTCGACTCGCCGACCCTCGCAGTCGGGGGGATCGTCACTGGCGACGATCCGGTCGTTACCGCAAACCTCTCGGCGGACCAGATCGAAGCGGGCGAGACCGCCGAAGCCGCGGTCTCCATCTCGGAACTCCCGCGCGGCCTCTCCGGTCTGCTCGGCGATGCGGGTGTGAGCAACACCGACGCCGCGACAGTGACGGACGCGACCATCAACTCCGATTTCGATATGATCCAGGATATCGAAATCTCCGAGGACGGCTCGATGGTCAACCTCGTCTCCGCCGACACCGGCGGTAACTTCTCCGAGGGCGACACCGACGTCGAACTCTTCACCCTCGAGCTCACCGGCCAAGGTGAGGCCGAAACCGAGATCGTCCTCGAGGACCTGATCGAGGCCGGCGACGGCAGCTTCTACGACTTCGAGTTCGACTCACCGACGCTCGCCGTCACGGACGGCGATGGACCCGGACCGTCTCCGGACGCCCTCGTCGTCGACAGCTTCGGCAGTACCGGCCAGTGGAACGAGCTGGGCCGCTGGCGCGGCGGCGGCAGCTTCCAGAACGGCGAAGGCGAGATCGCAAGCGGCGAACTCGTCCTCGAGTACGACAACGCTGGCTGGTACGCCAGCCAGGTCGACGAGGACGTCTCCGAGTACGACGAGCTCGTCTTCAGCATCCGTGGAGACAGCGGCGGCGAGGAGAGCGACTTCACCGTCTCGCTCGGCGGAGCCAACGCGCTCGCCTCGAGTGTCGCCGACAGTAGTGTGTCCACGAGCACCGGCGACCTGCGGATCGACCTCGATGCGCTGGGTGCGAACCAGAGTTCGCCCGGCCAGTTGAACCTCAACTTCTGGCAGGGCGGCAGTAGCACGGTCTACATCGAAGAGATCCGGTTCGAATAGCGACGGACCCGACTCGAGGCTACGCGGCCTCGAATCCGTATCGAACGTCGAACGCTTTTTTTCGCGGCTCGATAACGGCCGCCAATTGTGAGACGGGACGCCGAAAGAGACCGCTCTCGAGTCGTCAGCGCCACTACATGAGGCGTCGTTCCGGATCGCGAACAGTCAGTACCAGAACACAACCGTAAAAAATTATAACACTGGGTGCTCGTTACTACCGCGTGAACGATATTACGCCCGCGCGGCTTCGTGCTAATCGGTGCCGTCGACGCCCGCGTCAGTCGGGTGTGGTATCCACGCTGCAGGTGCTTCGAAGATGAACGAAGAGAACGAAGAGACGACTCAGATGAGCCGATGTGAACAGCACGTAAACGATAGTAGTACAGCCGCACGAACGGGACGACGGCTCTCACGTCGGTCCGTCCTGACGGTCGCGGCGGGTGCGGGGGTGTCCAGTGCGATCAGTGGTGCTGTCACAGCCCAAGAGCAAGAGCAGGAACAGGAACAGAATCAGGACACGCAGACGGTGACCGTAGAACTGACCGCCGACGAGACCGATATCGGAGAGACGATCGAAGCCACGGTCTCGATCTCCGAGGTTCCTCGCGGACTCTCCGGACTGCTCGGAGATGCTAGCGTCGCGGACCCGGAGGTTGCGACGATCGTCGGCGCGAGCATCGACGAGGACTTCGGGATGGCGCAGGACCCAGAGTTCTCCGACGACGGGTCGACGTGTGAACTGGTCGCAGCCGATATCAACGGCGAGTTCTCGGAGGGCGACACCGACCTCGAGCTCTTCACGCTCGAACTCGAGGGACAGGACCACGGCGAGACCGAACTCGTGTTCGACGAACTCATCGAAGCCAGTGACGGGACGTTCTACGACGTCGACCTCGAGGGCGATCAGTTCACGGTCGGCGACGGTCCGGAGTCGGGCGGTGATGGCGGTTCCAGCCAGATGCCGGGATTCGGGGTTGGCGGGGCAGTCGCGGGGATCGTCGGTGGTCTCGCGTACCTCCTGCGAGGCCGGGCGTCGAGAGAGTGATCCGGGGAACGCATCTCCAGCGTCGAACTCGAGCGGGCGTTTCGACCGTGTTACCGCGGTAAGTGATCCCGACGTCTGGAATGATTGAGGGCGTTTTATTCCTTTCTGAGGAGAGTAAACTTTTAGCTATTGGCCGACGACGTAGTGTCGCGGCGAGAACGACGAACGTCTCGACCAGAGAGCGACCGGCAGATCACGATCCGGAGATGGCGACCGACGGATAGATCGAGCGGTCGTGGCGACGGTTCGGGAAGCGGTCGGTATCGATCACACCAATCAGAACAGTTCCACCCATGACCGGACGACGCGTGCAAACACGAGATTCGAACGTACCGAGCGGCGACTACTCCAGAGAGAGAGAAAGTGACGGCGATGGAGGCGGAGACGGAGGGGTCGGGGCGACGCGCCGGCGCTTTCTGCAGGGCATCGGCGCCGGAGCGCTCGTCGGTATCCTCGGTAGCGCGGGGGCGACGGCGCAGGCGGGTTCGACGTCGTTCGTCGAAACCGACGGCACCCAGTTCGTCGTCGACGGGGACCCGATCTACTTCCACGGCGCGAACAACTTCTGGATCGCCGACGCCTACAGGGGAACCGAGGACCGAATCGATTCCCTCTTCGGGCAGTTCGAGGAGATGGGCATCAACTTCCTGCGGACGTTCGTCACCTGCGAAGGAGGCGACGGCGACTGTTACATTCCCGAACCGTACGAGCACTCGGAGGGAGCTTTCGAGACGCTCGATTACATCGTCGCACGCGCTGCGGACCACGGGATCAGGCTGACCCTCATCCTCGCGGACAACTGGGACCACAACGGTGGCATCCCCCAGTACGTCGAGTGGATCGACGGTGCGGAAGCTCACAGCGACTTCTACGTGAACGAAGACGCGAAAGATCTCTACAAGTGGCACGTCGAAGAGACCCTGACCAGAGAGAACACGATCACCGGCCGCGAGTACCGCGAGGAACCGTCGATCGCGATGTGGGAACTCTGCAACGAACCCCGACTCGAGGGCGACGCCTTCGGAGAGGGAGAGGATCCGGGCTACGAGGAGCGCGCGTCGATCCTCGAGGACTGGTTCCGTGAGATGTCCGGGTTCATCAAGGAGCTCGACTCGAACCACCTCGTGTCGACTGGGATGGAGGGATTCTACACGCGCGAGGACCGCACCGAGTGGTTCTACAACGAGTGGACCGGGCAGGATTTCGTCAGACATCACTCGATCGACACCATCGACGCCTGTTCGTTCCACATGTATCCCTACCACTGGAACTTCCCGCTCGAGTACGGGGCGACGTGGGTCCGAGAACACGTCCGGGACGCCCACGAAGTGGTGGGCAAGCCGGGATACTGCGGCGAGTTCAACGTGAACAGAGAGAGCGGTCTCGAGACCAGAAACGAGGTCCTCACCGAGTGGTACGAGATGTTGGACGCGACCGACGCCGACGCCGCGATGATCTGGCAGATCGTCCTCGAAGAGATGCACGATCACGACGGGTTCCAGGTCTATCGAAGCGAGACGGGTGACGTCCTCGAGGCGTACGCGCAGGCGACCAGCGCCAAGAGCGTGGCCGGGAGCGGCGCCGAGCTCGCGGCCCCGACGAGCGTGGTCGCGACGACGACCGGGTCGTCGATCGCCGTCGACTGGAGTCGAGTGAGCGCCGCCGCCGAGTACGTCGTCTCGCTGGATGGGGCCGTCGAACGTACCACGTCGGAGACGAGTACGGTTCTCGAGGGACTCGACGCGGACGTCGAGTACGAGGTCGGCGTCACGGCGGTCGGAACCGGCGGTGAGGAGACCGCGACCGCGACAACGATGGCGACGACGGAGGGGTCGAACACGGTCGAGTATCCGGAGTGGGAGTACGGAACCGTCTACGAAGAGGGCGATCGAGTCGTCTGGAACGGCATCGTCTGGGAAGCGCAGTGGTACACCGACGAGGAGGAGCCCCGATTCGAGAACGGCTATGCGTGGGAGTTCGTCCGCGTAATCGGATCTGGCGAGACTGACACCGACACCGGTTCCGACAACGGTGACCCAGCGGAACCGACGGCACCCGCCGGCATCTGGATCGACGAGACCACCGAATCGGAACTCGAGGTGGGCTGGGAGTCGGTCACCGAGGCCGACGCCTATCGCGTCTATCTCGAGGGGACGCTCGAGGCGGAGACGGCCGATACCGAAGTGACGATCGCGGGGCTCGAGGCGGAGACGAGCTACGAGATCGGTCTCTCCGCGGTCGTCGACGGGGAGGAGTCCGACGTGGTGACGACGACCGCGAGTACACGGTCGGCCGACGGTCCCGAGGGTCCACCCGAAATCGACGGCTCCGAGCCCGCCGATACCACCGGCGACGGACTGTACGACGATCTCGACGGGAGCGGGTCGACGACGACGACCGACGTGACCGTCTTCTTCGAACACGTCGACGAGTCCGTCGTCGCGGACTATCCGGAGTACTACGACTTCGACGGCAACGGGCAGGTGACGGTCACCGACGTCGTCGACCTCTTCGAGAGTCTATGAGTCGCTCGGTCGACAACCGGCGACGGCTCGCCGGTTGGAGACCACGGCCGTCGAATCGTCGATTGTTGGAATCGGTCCGTTCGAACCGCGACGCGGCGTGACAATCGATGGTCGATTCTCGGAGTCGCCCGTCCTCACTCACATCCCGACTGACCGAACGAGAATCTCCCGACCTTCCAGATAAAGTTCATTTATAGTAGTGAACGAATTAGGAGAGCGAAGATATTATTTTGTGCAACCAGGACGATTGTTCATACAACTGTCAGAGAAACTGAAACAGTCCGCAGGAGAGTGTACAACGAGTACGCCCCCAATGCCGCGTGAGTGGAGACACTATTTTCGATAGTTCAGCTAATATTTTTTACTAGAGTCAATAGTTTTAATATCGTCTGATTAAGTATGTTAGATGCAGCTTCGCATACGTAGCGAACAAGGGATCGCGGCGAACACAGGCAGATCCAATCACAGGACACAATGCAAAACAACGATAGCACACCGAAGACAGGCGAATCGACACCGATGAGCAGACTCACACGGCGTGGCGTCATGAAAGCGACTGCCGGCGCGGGCGTCGCCGCACTCGGACTGAGCGCCTTCAGTGGCGGTGCGGCCGGGAACCTCTCCGACGGCGAATTCCAGCGGCTGTCGGTCAGCAGCGACAACCGGATCGTCAACGAAGACGGCGACACGTTCGTGATGCGAGGGGTCAACATCCCCGATCCGAAGCGACTCGAGCGGACAAAGCACCTCCGCGGAAAGTCGGGACAGCAGCTCGTCGACATGGTCACGAACAACGAGGCCGGCTGGTATCCGCGAGTCGTTCGCGTTCCCGCCCAGCCCCAGGACATCGGCGAGCACCCGATGGGCCACACCGGACCCGAGTACGAGCCCGGTGAGCTGGAGTCGCCCGACGTCGTCGCCGACGACCGACGGAAGATGCGGCCGTCGCAGCCGGTCGCGTTCACGCAGGCCGAACTCGAGGACTACCTGGACAACTACTACGACCCGATCGTCGAGCGCTGTGCGGAACGCGGCGTCTACTGCATCGTCGACTTCCACCGACATTGGCACGAACAGCCGCCGGGCGACCCGGAGAAGAGCGACGCAGCCGCCGAGAACCACCTGCCGTACAACAGCCCGTACACGAACTACTGGGCGCGCAACACGTACGACGACGGTACTGTTTCCTTCACCGAGGACGATCCGGGCTCGTGGGGCCACGTCGACCAGACCTGGATCGACGCGATGGGATACGGCCAGACCGGCTCTGGCACGCCCTACGCCTACGAGTACTGGCAGGTCAACGAGGAACTGCTCGAGGAAGCACAGCTGTTCTGGGAGGAAGCCGCGTCCCGATACGGCGACATGGATCACGTGATCTTCGAGCCGTACAACGAGCCGACCTCGCCCGGTATCTGGGGTCCCGTCGAGGGCTGTGGCGCCGAGAAGCAACACGGCCTCTGGCGGACGTTCCAGGACGACTTCATGGGTCCGATCCTCGATACAATCAGGCAGTACTACGACGGACTCCTCCTGGTCGGCGTCCCCGGCTGGTGTCAGTCCCTTCAGGGGCTCCACTGGCGTGACTTCAATCAGGCCGGTTACGATAACGTCGCCTGTACCTGGCACAACTACGCGGGTCACGACGTCAGCCAGATGCACAACTGGTTCAACGACACGAACTACCAGAGCCCCGACGGCGTCGAGGCCGAGACCGGCGAGTCGCTCGAGGATCCGTACCTCGCTCCGCCGGACTCCGTCGACATGCCGGAGTGCTGGGGCTGGGAAGGCTACGAGGCTGCGGGCCTCCAGGAGGCGATGGACTATCATCCCATCGCAGTCACCGAGTTCGGCTGGGTCGACAACACGGACGTCTCCCACTGGCTGCGCGGCTCCACGACCGGTCTGGGCACAACCAACGAGTACGGCGTGCCGTTCTTCGACGCGATCGAACAGGACGACCGACTCAGCTGGGTCGCCTGGGTCGCCGACGTCCGCTGGCACCCGACGATGTTCGAGTACGAGGACGGTGCCGCTGAAGGCGAACTCGACCTCGTCAACGACAACTTCTACGACACGCCACTCGAGGACATCCCGTCACCCTGTCCCGAGCTCCCCTGCGAGTGGAATATTCTCGACGGGGAGGACAGCGGTGCGTACATCAAGGATCGACTCGAGACGTACCAGGACGTCTCGGTACCGTTCGATCTGGAGACGACGGGTCCCGGTGACGAGAACGGAAACGGTAACGGCGACGGCGATCCGCAGGACACCACCGGTGACGGTCTCTACAACGACATCGACGGCAACGGTGAAACTACGGCGACCGACGTCACCGAGTTCTTCGACGGCTTCAACGACGAGTACTCCGATCCAGAGTACTACGACTTCAGCGGCGACGGGCAGGTGACGACCACCGACGTCATCGAACTGTTCGAATCGCTGTAAGCGATTCGAGCTAGCAAATCTCTGATTTGCATCGTTCGACGGGTACAGTCCGTCGAGCAATCCTCGAGTTGTGTTGTTCGAGAATCCCTAACGGCGCTCCGAACCGGACCGTTCGGATGTCAGCCCTTCGGACGCCGAGTTCCGGTTCGCAGTGTTCGACTCACTGCACGAGATCCGGATCGTAACTCGCGGAAAACGGCCGTCGAGGAGTCGGATTCGCTCGAGTAGTTACGTAGTATTCTGTGACGGGAGCCCCGATTCCGCTCGAGTAGGTCGCCGACCGCTTCGACGGATTGTAGCGGCGCGTCGACGATGGCGTCAGCGCCGATCGATCGGCGCTCACTCGAGCGCGAGACCGGGCCAGAAATCCGAGCGTGAGGCCTCTATAGCAATTAATTCAGAAAAATATAGATAGTTTTTAATTGTGTGGGATCGTTTTTTCGGACGAGTGCAGGGCGACCGAGTGAGACGGGTCATCGGTCCGAACGGGTGGACGTACGCGAGTGCGACCGACGACGACTCACTCGAGCGGACGGCCCGTCGAGTTCGACCCGACAGCGCGGTCCGGATGGACTGGAACTATCCATCGCGGACGACGAAAGCGCGTGTCGTCGAAGCACCACCTTCGGAGCGGACAACGACCATGACAGCAAACGACGAGACACCGACGACGGAATCTAAGCCTCGAGCGAACCGACTATCGCGGCCCGACCACGAGGAGGGGCGCGACCGAACCGACGAAACTGACAAAACCGACGAAACGGCCGCCACGATCCCAGTACAGCGCCGCGAGTATCTCCGGTCGATCGGGGTCGCCGGCGCGCTCGGATCTCTTGCGGGACTCTCCGGGGCGACCGGAAGCGTCGCCGCACAGGACGGCGACTGGGAGGCGGCGGCCGAACAGCACATCGAAGAGCATCGGACGAGCGACCTCGAGGTCGTCGTCGAGGACGAGAACGGCGATCCGATCTCCGGGGCCGAGGTGCAAATCGAGATGCAAGAACACGACTTCGGCTTCGGGACGGCCGTCCACGCGGAGTTCCTCACGAACCAGACCGAGTGGGGGAACTCGATCCACACGCCCGAGGACCAACAGCAGTACCAGCAGACCATCGAGGAGTTGTTCAACGAGATCGTCCTCGAGAACCTCCACAAGTGGCATCTCTGGGAGACCAACACGAATCACGCGGACAACGCCGTCCAGTGGGCGCGCGACCGCGGTATGGACGTGCGAGGACACGTCTGCATCTGGGGCAACCTCGGCGCCTACGCGCTTCCGCCGCGGGTCGTCGAGGCGATGGGCGATCCGTGGGCCAGCGAGTGGGACGAAGCCGGCGAGCCCAACCGCGACATTCAGATGGTTCGCGACGAGGCCAGCAACCACATCGACGAGATCATCAACCACTACGGAGACGATATCAAAGAGTGGGAGGTCGTCAACGAGGTCCTCCACGTCCCCTCGATCATCGAGGCGATCGAAGGACAGGACGTCACGCCCGAGACGGCGGAGATCCTCGGGGACTGGTACCTGCAGGCCCAGGAGACCGCCAGCCAGTACGACTGCGGGGTCGCCATAAACGACTACAACATTATGGCGGAAAATAACTACAGCGAGCCCGACCGCTACGAGGACCAGATGGACTACCTCGTCAACGAGCGGGGCGTCGATCTGAGCGGCATCGGGATGCAGTGTCACTTCTCGCTCGACGAGCGCAAGAGTCCGGACGAAATCCTGCAGATGCTAGACCGGTACGCCGAGTACGGCGACTTGAACACGACCGAGTTCGACATGTTCGTCGACGGCTGGGACGAGCAACAGGAGGCCGACTTCCTCTACCAGTACCTGAAGACGTTCTTCAGCCACCCCGCTTCCAAGGACTTCCTCGTGTGGGGCCACTGGACCCCGCTGCACTGGGGCGACGACTACGGAGACGACAGCTCCCCCCAGAACGCGCCGTTCTACCGAGAGGACTGGTCCGAGAAGCCTGCACTCGACAGGTACCGTGATCTCGTGTTCGATCAGTGGTGGACCGACGAGTCCGGACCCACCGACTCGAGCGGGAGCTACACCACCAACGCCTTCCTCGGCGAGCACGAAATCACGGTGACGACCGATCAGGAGTCGACGACCGAGACGATCTCCGTCACCGACGCCGACGGGACGACCACCGTCGAGGTGGTCGCGACTGGCGACGGTGATTCCAACGGCGACGAACCCCCGGCGATCGACGGGACCGTCCCGCAGGATACGACCGGTGACGGTCTCTCCAACGACTTCACCGGCAGCGGGTCGACGACGACGACTGACGTGAACGTCTTCTTCGAGAACGTCGACAACCCGGACGTCGCCGACTATCCCGAGTACTACGATTTCGACGGCAACGGCCAGGTGAGCGTCACCGACGTCGTCGAACTCTTCGACAGCCTCTGAGCGAGCCGGGCCAGCGAATCTTCGATTCACGCCGTTCGAGTCGGCCTGTTCGGGAGTTCGTAACCGATTCGGTCACTGCTCACGGACGTGTACGACCAATACATTCAATATCGTACTGTGTGTAAACTGTGAAAGATCGACTGAAACGCGACTGGGCAGGCGTCTCGACCGATCCCGTGACACGGATTCCGACGAACGGCCGTGTGTCGCGTTGGGAGGCTGCGACCAGTCGTGACTGAGAAATCCGATCAGGACAGATCCATGCCGGACAACGACCCCTACGACGACGAGACACCGGAGTACCGACGATCGATCCAGCGGACGACGTCTCGAGGTGCACCTGGGGAGACCACAGGAGACACCACTGGATACGTCCCGGACGCCGCCGACCGGAGCAGGCGCGCGTTCCTCGCGGCGATGGGCGCCGGTGCTGGCGCGCTGGCTCTCGGCGCTGGATCCGTCGCCGCCGATCATGACGAGATTCCCCGCGACTCCGTCGAACTCGGAGATCGAGGAATTTCGACCCCGTGGCTCCACCGCGAGGGCAACGAACTCAAAGACCCCGAGGGGAACACGGTGGTCCTGCGGGGCGTGAACGTGACAGATCCCGCCAGAGCGGAATCGCTGCAGTGGCGATCGCCGCTGTGGCAGAACATCGAGCACGCGACCGACCCCGACAGGGACTGGTACGCTCGGATCATCAGGATCCCCGTCCAGACCGGCGACGTCGCCAACGTCGATCCCGACGACGGGAGCATTCTGGGTTCGCCGACCGACGAAGTCGACCCCGGCGAGTTCACGCAGGCTCAACTCGAGGCCTACGTCGACGAGTACCTCCGTCCGGCCGTCGACTTCTGTCGGGAGGTCGGCGTCTACTGCATCGTCGACTACCACCGTCACGACGACCAGAGCGTCGAGTACACCGATCCCGACCTCCACGAGGAGGTGACGATGTTCTGGGAGACCGTGGCACCGGAGTTCGCCGAGGACTCCCACGTCCTCTACGAGGTGTACAACGAACCGATCGGGCCGTACGCCGGCGAGGGACAGAACGAGGAGTACGACGTCTTCGACCCCGAAGGCGAGGAGACGTGGTTGCTATGGCGCGAGACGGCCCAGCCGTGGGTCGACACGATCCGCGAACACGCCGCGGACAACGTGATCATCATCGGTTCCCCGCGGTGGAGCCAGTGGACCTACTGGGCACCGGAACACGAGTTCGAGGGCGAGAACCTCGCGTACGCCGCCCACGTCTACACGCACGAGAACCTGTGGCCGCTCGACGAATACTTCGGCGAGCCGTCCGAGCAGGTGCCCGTCTTCCTCTCCGAGTTCGGCTGGACGACCGACTTCAACGCCGACTTCCTCGTCGGGACGCCCGAAGAACACGGCACGGGGTTCAGGGAGTTCCTAGAGGAGTACGACAGTATCCACTGGCAAGCGTGGTGTTTCGACCCGTTCTGGCAGCCGATCATGTTCGACTTCGACGACTCGACCCACGAGTGGGAGCTGCTGGGCGGGGACTATCAGGGCGAGTTCCTCCGGGACTATCTGGCCGAGAAGCGCGACGACGACGTTCCGCTCGCGTCCGGTGGAACTGAGTCTCCGCCGGCGCCGGCGGAACTGTCGGTGACCCGCTCGAGCGAGACGACGCTGGAACTGTCCTGGACCGCCGTGGACGCCGCGTCGTCCTACGGAATCTACGTCGACGGCGAGCTCGAGGCGGAGACGAAGGATACTGAAGCGACGGTGACCGTGGATTCGACCGGTGAACTCGAGGTCGGCGTGACGGCGATCGACGAGGACGGGAACGAATCGAACCCGATTACCCGACCGGTTTCGGACGGCGACGGCCCGCCGACGATCGACGGCTCCGAACCCGCCGACACTACGGGTGACGGCTTGTACAACGATCTCACCGGTAGCGGAGAGACGACCACGACGGACGTCACCGTCTTCTTCGAGCACGTCGACGAGCCCGCGGTGACGGAGTACCCACAGTACTACGATTTCGACGGCAACGGGCAGGTCAGCGTCACCGACGTCGTCGCACTGTTCGACTCGCTCTAATCGTCTCGAGTCAGATTCTGAATTATTCCGTTCGAGACGGCGCTCCCGACCGGAACACGCTACGCAAGCGCCGATAGATCGAATCGACCGTCGCCGACACAACAATATTCCAGATAAAATTTTATTAGTTTTGTTCTGGTATTATGTGTGGGAAAGGCATACCGAGACCCGCGAAACAGGACTGCTCGCGGGTTCGGAATCGACCGAATGAGAGACCACACGAGACGGTACGACACGATGCAGGCTGGTCGGACGAACGAGCCGAAGAGGGAGCGGTCGAGAGGTGCGGCCGTACCGTCAGAACGGCGGCGGGTGCGAGCGTGATCAGTACCGACGGTGATGGGGCTCGATACCGGCGAGACGAACGCGGACACGGGGAGAAAGACGGAGACGAACACGGACCATGAAAGACACAGAACCCGACGAACCGAACGAATCGACACACGACCATACAGCTACTGAAACGGGGAGCGGAACACCCTCGGCGACCTCGCGTCGGGCCGTTCTCGCGGCCGTCGGTGCCGGAATGGTGGCCGGTTCCGGCGCGTTCGCGACCGGTGCCAGCGGGGCCGAATCGGTACCGACGACCGACAGACGGTACCTCGAGTGCAGTCGGCCGACGATCAATCACGGGGCGTTCCCGGAGGCCGTCCAGGCGGAGTTCGACGAGGCGCTCGAGTCCGGCCGGTACGAATCCGACCGACCGCCGCGAGTGCTCGAGACGATGGATATCGAGGAATCACACGTCCGTATCGATGGAACCGTCTACACGCCGGTGGTCGACGAGACCGGCGGCGGAGCGTACGTGCTCACCCTCGAAGAGGAGCCGAATCCGACGCTCAGCGAGCCGCGGACGCTCGATATTCGGAACCGGAGCGCGGAGTCGCGGACGCTGACGGTGCGTGTCGAGGCGCCAGGCGGGAACGAAGCGGAAGACGAGGAATCCGAACCCGAGGTGCTGTACGATGGTCCGGTCGAAATCGACGCCGGCGAGGAGCGAACGGTCTGGGGAACGAACGTGATCGGCACCTACGACCTAAGGATCGAAACCGAAGACGGGGAGCGCGTCGAGGACGGCTTTTACGTCACCGAAGGTGGCTTCACCAGCGTCGAGATCGGCGAAGACGGTGACGTGGGAGTCGCCCAGGCCGTGGCCGGTCTCGCGCGGTGCGAGTTCGACCCCGAGGCGTACTCCTCGCCCTGGGTCGAACTCGAACTCGGGGTCGAGAGCGAGAGCGAGCACCTCGAACCGGGCGAGCGGACGACGGCTGAGCTCCTCCTGACGTACACGACCGAGGGGGTAAGCGAGTACGACCTCGAGGTGACCGTCGACGACACGGACGTCCTCCGAATCGCGGACGTCCAGTACGACGAAGCGTTCGACGCGGGCGACTCGCCGGAGATCGCAGCGGACGGGTCGGCGGCGACGCTCCAAGCCGTCGACACGACCGCGGCCGTCCCGTCTGCGACGCGGTTCGTCCCGCTGGCGTCGATCGAACTCGAGGCCACGGACGAGATGGCCGCCGTCGACGACGGAGAAGAGCTCACGACGAGAGTCGCCGTCACGGTCGAGTCGGTGATCGACGACGACGGGTCGACCGTCGACGCGAGCGGCGATACCGACCCGGTCACGGTCGCCCGTTCCCCGGAGTGGGGGACAGGGATCGACCGGTACGCGTACTCGCGTGACAGCCGAGGGATTGTCCAGCGTGAACGCGACGCGCCCCTGGTGACGATCGGAAACGACGCCGTGGTCGTCCACGGCTCGTCGACCATGGGCCCGAGCGCCTGTAGCGGCGAGGAACTCGTGGAACTCGCCGTCGACGATGCGGACGGCGCGCTGGCGGCGACCGTCTCCGGGCCGAACGATCCCGACTACGAGTTCGGTGCGTGTACGGACGACGTCGCAGCCGTCTCCTACGAACTGATCGCGACCCTCGAGGAGGGATCGGACGCCGTGGAAACCGTTCGCCTGACGGAACGGGCCTACGCGCGAACCGGCACCAGTGTGGTCGCTCGCGACGACGCTCGACCGGCCGTTCGCGGCGTCGACGACTACGAGTTCTCCCTCGTCGACCGCGAGTTCAGAGATCCCGAGGACGCCGACCACGACCCCGAGGTGACACTCGAGGGCGGAACGGTCGTCGTCGCCGGCACGATCGAGCTGTCGACGATCGGCTGTGAGACCCTCGAGCCGGCGCTGATCGCCTACGACGAGACGTGGGGACGGCTCGTCGTCGAGGTGACGGATACGCGACTCGAGATGGACCCGGGGGAGACCTGTCCGGCCGCAGCCGGGTTCCAGGGCTACGAGCTTCGCGTTCCGATCGGAACCGACGTCGAGTCCCTCCGACGCGTCAGTGCGGTCGAACCGACCGTCGACGGGACCCGACTCGTCTCCGTGGACGGCCACGAACTGGAACCGGGCGAGGGGATCGAACTGAACGGCCATACCCCGCAGGATTTGAACGGTGACGGCCTGTATCGTGACGTCGACGGGAACGGCGAACTGGGAACCAACGACGTGGTTACCCTCTTCGATCATCTCGAACACGAAGCGGTGACGGAGAACCCGGAAGCGTTCGACTTCGCAGGCACAGGCGAGGTCACGACGACCGATGTCGTCGAACTGTTCGAGTCGCTGTAAGCGGCGCCCGTCCACGAACGACGGCGTCGAGTCGGTCACGTCGAACTGCGCTGCAGACTGAAGTCGAGACGGGTCGACCGGAATCACGAACGACACGAACACACCACACATGACGGACGGACAGACAGATGATACAGATGAGAGATCGAACGACGAATCGACCAGAGATACGGATACGGAAGCGGACGCGGACGTGGACGTGAACGGGATGACGCGAGCGCTCTCGCGTCGAAACTACTGTACGGCCGTGAGCACCGCCATGGCGGGGGTCGGATTCGGGCTCACCGGTAGCACTCGAGGGGCCGCAGCGACGCCGACGGTCGGAAACGGCGGCTATCACGACTCGCCGCCGGCGGGAGCCGACACGCACGGCTACGGTCGCCACACGACGGCGGCCTTCGGCGATCGGCCGGTGCCGACCAACGACTGGTACTCGACGGTTCCACTAACCGCGTTCAACGACGAGGACCGGATCGTCGCCCACCCGCTCGTCTTTCAGACGCGGGAGAACGGGTTGCTGGTCGGCCACCCGACGACGTGGACGACGAACTTCGACCGCGACGAACTGGTCGGCGACGCCTCGATGGACGCCGAGCCCGACCTGCGGATCGGGCACGCGAACGCTGGCGGTTTCGCCGAGGCTGCCCTCGACGACCACGGCGACTGGTGCGCGAGCATCCTGTGGGGCGAGGGGACGGCCACGACGCTCAGGGCGACGATCGTACAGGGCTCGCCGTTCGTCTTCTGCGAGGTCGACGGCGGCGGCGCGGAACTCGAGTTCGAGGCCGCACCCACCGTGTGGGCGGATCGCGGGACCGTCCTCGGCGTCACGGTCCGCGAAACCGACTACGGTCTGTTCGCACCCGACGGCCGGCCGTGGAGCGGCGTCGGGTCGAGGACCCTCACGACCGACGGTGACTACTGTACGCTCGCGGTGCTTCCCTCGAGTGACCGCCCGCGGGAAACCGTCCTCGAGGCGTTCGAAGGATACGCGTACAACGTCGTCACCGACACGCGGATAGATTGGACGTACGACCAGTCTACCGCCGAGGTCACCACGACCTTTCGCTTCGAGACCGCGTCGCTACCCGAGAGTTCGACGACCGGGACGATCGCGGCACTGTATCCCCATCAGTGGAAGTACAGCGACGCGACGAGTAGGGACGGAAGCGAGGGTGAGAACGGAGATGAAGACGGAGACGGAGACAGAGACGAAGACGAGGGCAGTGTCGGGGCGCTCGAGGGGACCTATCCCTCCGCGCGCGGGGAGATGCGACTGACCGCCGGCGAGTCGTTCGCCGTGACCGACGAGTTCCGCGGAATCCTTCCCACCCTCCCCGACGTCGGCGGTTACGACGCGGACGAACTCGCGGGCTTCTTCGAGGACGTCGACGAATCGGTCGGCGGCGGCGTCGTCCAGGACACCTACCGGTTCGGCAAGGACGTCGCCACCCGGCTCGCCAAAACCGCCGCGGTCGCCGACCAGGTCGGAATGGAGGGAGAGCGAGATCGGCTGCTCGAGCGCGTCCGCGAGGGGCTCGAGGAGTGGTTCACGCCGAGCGATCGAGCCACGTTCTACTACGACGACTCGCTGGGCGTACTACAGGGTGTCCCGGGGAGCCACGGTTCGGTAACGGAGCTCAACGATCACCATTTCCACTTCGGACACTACGTGAAGGCGGCGGCAGCGATCGCCCGATACGATCCCGAGTGGGCCGCCGAAAGTGAGTGGGGCGGGATGGTCGAGGAGCTGATCTGTGACTACGCGAACCCCAACCGCGACGACGGTCGGTATCCGTTCAATCGGAACTTCAGCGTCTACGCGGGTCACTCGTGGGCCCACGGCTCCGGGGCGTTCGCGCTGGGGAACAATCAGGAGTCCTCGTCGGAGGCACTGACGGCCTACGCCGCGATGATCGAGTGGGGCGAGTACACTGACAACGACGGGATCCGGGACTTCGGAATCGTCCTGTACACGACCCACATCCGGGCGATCCAGGAGTACTGGTTCGACCGGGACGACGAGAACCAGCCCGACGGCTGGGCGGTCGACTTCGCCGGTATCGTCTGGGGGAACGGCTACGCGTTCTCGACGTGGTGGACGACCGACACGGAGGCGATCTTCGGGATCAACGTGTTGCCGGTCGACGGCCACTCGCTGTATCTGGGCTGGGACGAGGCCCTCGCTAACAGGACCTTCGAACAACTCGTCGCGTACAACGAGACCGGCGACACCTTCGAATACTGGCCGGACGTTCACTGGCTGTACCGGTCGTTCTCGGACAGTGAGGACGCCCTCGAGCGTTTCGAGGCCCGCAAAGACACGTATCAGCCCGAAGACGCGCAGGAACGCGCTCACACCTACTACTGGTTGTCCACCATCGACGAACTGGGATCGCCGGACCCGTCGGTGACGGCGGATACGCCGCTGTACGCGGTTTTCGAGGGCGGAGATGGAGGCGGAGGCGAGGGAAACGGAGACGGAGACAGAAACGGAAACGGAAACGGAGGTGCCGAGCACACGTACGTCGCGTACAACGCCGACGACACCTCGACGACGGTCACCTTCTCCGACGGCACCGAACTCGCCGTCCCCGCGAACGCGATGGCGACCAGTCGGGACGAGGCCTCGAGTCCGAACGAACCACCGGCGATCGACGGCTCCGAACCTGCGGATACGACCGGCGACGGGTTGTACAACGATCTCACCGGGAGCGGGCAGACGACGACGTCCGACGTGACCGTGTTCTTCGAGCACGTCGACGACCCCGTTGTCACGGAGTATCCGGAATACTACGACTTCGACGGCAACGGTCAGGTAACGGTTATCGACGTCGTCGACCTGTTCGACAGCCTCTGATGCGCTCTCGCTCGAGCCAGCGACCCAACGGTTCGTCCCGTTCGAACGTCCGGACGGTGCTCGAGCACGAATACCGAATCCACACGCCCCTATTTTCGACCCGGTACAGGCATGATTTCTGCCGAGTCTAGAAAGGTTTAATCGTGTTCAGTGTAGATTGTGAACGTATCACGTCCACGAGCGCGTGAGGTAACCGATAGAAGCGTGCGAGACCACACCATGAGTGACGACAGCACACCAGACGAGACGGACGAACGGCCGCGAAATCGATCGGACGGACAGGATCGGGAAGTGAGCACTCGAGAAGACGGCGACGCCGGACGAACGCGAGGACGCGACACCGATGCGTGGACGCGGCGAAACTTCGTGAAGGCGGCGGGTGTCGGCGCGGCCACGGCCGGACTGTCGGCGGCGTTCGCCGGCAGTGCGGCCGCCGGCGAGAACATGCCGACGCCGTGGCTCCACGTCGACGGCAACCTCGTGAAGGACCCCGAGGGCAACGAGGTCGTTCTTCGCGGGGTCAACGTCGTCGACGCGTGGCGGGCGAACCGGGACGCCCCCTACTACAAGATGTTCATCGAAGACTACGTCGACCTCGCGACGAACGAGGACGAAGGGTGGTACTCCCGGCTCATCCGCCTCCCCATGCAGCCCCAGGACATCGGGAAACACGGCTCCGGCGCAGTCGATCCGGTCGCCTTCAGCGAAGACGAGTTACTCACCTACCTCGAGGAGCACGTCGATCCGGCGGTCGAGAAGGCGAGGGAGAAAGGCGCGTACATTATCCTCGACTACCACCGCCACTATCAGGAGGGCCCTCGCTGGGACTCGCCGGAACTCGACGAGGAGATCCGGCTGTTCTGGAATACCGTCGCGCCGCGGTACAACGACCGGTCGCACGTCCTCTTCGAACTGTACAACGAACCGACGACGCCGTACGCCGGTCAGGAGTGGGGCTCGGACATCGACATCCGAGACCCGGAGGGCGAAGAGACCTGGCTGGACTGGCGCGAGACAGCCCAACCGTGGGTCGACCTGATTCGCGAGCACGCCGAAGACAACCTGATCCTCATCGGCTCGCCCAGCTGGTCACAGTGGACCTACTGGGCGGACGAACACGAGTTCGAGGGCGAGAACCTCGCCTACACCGGCCACGTCTACACTCAGGAGAACCTCAGACCGCTCGGCGAGTACTTCGGGAAACCCTCGGAGAACGTGCCGGTGTTCATGACCGAGTTCGGCTTCGGCGGCCCCGAGCCGTACCTTCAGGGGACCCGGGAGGTCCACGGCCAGCAGTTTACCGACCTCTACGAGGAGTACGACACCATGCACTGGACGGCGTGGTGTTTCGACTTCGACTGGGAGCCCTCGATGCTCGACCGGGACTACGAGATCAAAAACGAGTGGGGCCAGTGGGTCCAAGACCACCTCGAGCAGTGGGCCGACGACGACCTGCCCCAGGTCGAGAGCGAGTCGCCGCCGGGGAACGGTGAGGACGATCCGGAACCACCGACGTCACCAGCCGACCAGTGGGTCAACGAGGCCACCGAAACGTCGATCGAGATGGGCTGGGAGGCCGTCGACGGAGCCGACGGCTACCGCGTCTATCTCGACGGGAGCCTCGAGACGGAGACCACAGCGACGACGGCGACGGTCGAGGGCCTCGAGGCCGACACGAGCTACGAGATCGGGCTCTCGGCGGTCGCCGACGGCGAGGAGTCCGACGTGGTGACGACGACGGTCAGTACGCTTGCGGCGGACGGTGACGGGCCGCCGGCGATCGACGGGACCCAGCCTGCCGACACCACCGGTGACGGACTGTACAACGACTTTACGGACAGTGGCTCGACGACGACGACCGACGTGACCGTCTTCTTCGAGCACGTCGACGAGCCCGCAGTGGCGGAGTACCCCGAGTACTACGACTTCGACGGCAACGAACAGGTCAGCGTCACCGACGTCGTCCGGTTGTTCGAGTCGCTCTGAGAGACTCGAGTCGACGACTCGATTGCGTCGTTCGAGTGTTCTCGACCGAAAGTGAGGTGAGGACTCGACGTTCGTCCTCGAGAAGCACGCTATCGTGTGGTGACATCGACGATCACCATAGCCGATACCGGACGGCGAATCACTCGATGGCGACCGCGTGCGGTGATCACGTCCGGTGTGAATTGTGATCGGGTATAAAATGAGTTCAAATGATACTCGAGTGAGGAAAATATTCATTATTCATTGGTCTAAAATATATTTCGTCATGGGAGACTATAATCGTCCTCGAGACGGCGAACGGGTTCGATCGCGCGCGGATCGAATACGAACGAAATCGACGCGACGGACGTTCATGCAGGCGACCGGTATCAGCGTCGGCGGACTCGCGCTGGGCGGGTTCATGGGATCGGCTGCGGCGGTCGACAACCCGACACCGCGACTGCACACCGACGGCAGGTGGATCGTCGATCCCGACGGAACCCGGGTCAAACTTCGGGGCTTCGCACCGGCCAGTCTGGAGTTCATCGACTACGACTGGTACCCGTTCACGGTCGAGGAAGTCCTCGAGCGTGCGACCGACGGGGAGCAGTGGCACCCCAATACGGTCCGACTACCGATCACGGAGGACCCGGTCCACGAACAGGGGATGGACTACATCGTCGACGACCTCCTGCGGCCGGCGGTCGACCTGTTGGCCGACCGCGGCGTCTACGCCGTGATCGACTTTCACCTCATCCGTCCGTACATCGACGCGATGGGGAACGCCGAGGGGATGGTCGAGGACGGCTGGGCGGACGACATAAGCGGTCTCGGATTCGACGCGAACGTCCCGACGGACGACCTACTCGAGCAGTTCTGGAGCGCCGTCGCTCCGGAGTTCGCCGACGACGAGAACGTCCTCTTCGAGCTCTTCAACGAGCCTACGCTTCCGCTCACGTGGGCCGATTACGGCGAGTACGGCGCGGACGTCACCACCCGCGAGGAGTCGTGGCTACTCTGGCGCGACGCCGCCCAGCCGTGGGTCGATACGATCCGCGAACACGCCCCGGAGACGCCGATCATCATCGGCTCGCCCGACTGGACCTCCGAGACGCAGTTCGCCCCCGAGTATCCCTTCGAGGGCGAGAACCTGATCTACTCGGGCCACATCTATCCGCCGAACGGCCAGCCCGACGAGTTCGATCCCGAGTACGGTGCGCCCGCCGAGGACGTCCCCGTCATCATCACCGAGTTCGGCTGGGATCCCGACGAAGCCGAGGACAGCGAGGGGTACGGCACGACCTCCGGGTGGGGAGAACCCGTCCGCGAGTGGATGGAATCGTACGACAACATGGGCTGGTTCGCCTGGTGTTTCGACGATACCTGGGCCCCGACCTTCTTCGAGTCTCCCGACGAGGGCGTCGGCGAACCCTGGGAACTCAAGGACGGCCCCGAACAGTCCGGCGAGTTCGTCAGGCAGTGGCTCGAGGACACCCAAGACGACATGTTTCTCGGAGACGGTACCGGCGAGCCGGAGGGGCCGCCAGCGATCGACGGTACCCAACCCGCCGATACGACAGGTGACGGTCTCTCCAACGACTTCACCGGCAGCGGGTCGACGACGACCACCGACGTGAACGTCTTCTTCGAGAACGTCGACAACCCGGACGTCGCCGACTATCCCGAGTACTACGATTTCGACGGCAACGGTCAGGTGAGCGTCACCGACGTCGTCGAACTCTTCGACAGCCTCTGAGGCGCTCTCGCTCGAGCCGGCGAACCCGAAGACACCAACTGTTGACACACCTCATTTTGGCGATCGAATAGCATAATCGGACACCTATTTATTGAGTTATAGATGTAGTTATTTTTATGGTCTAGAAGGTAGAGTATTCTGTATGGTCGAAGAGCGAACCATCGTCAAGAGCGGACTCGCCGCCGGGGCTATCGGCCTCGCGGGCGCGGCCGCATCCGGTAGCGCGACAGCCCAGAGCGACGAACCGCTGCTCGTCGACGACTTCACGTCGTGGGCGGGCGAGAACACTCTCGAGGAGTACTCGAGCGCGGGGGCGGTCGCCAACGGCGACGGCTCCGGAGCGGTCGTCGACGGTGCACTCCGGCTCGCGTACGACGAGGGGGGCTGGTTCCTCAGTAACGTTCGGCGGGACGTCTCCGGGTACACGCACCTCGAACTGGTCGTCCGCGGTGACGACGGTGGTGAAGAAGACGGGATTCAACTCGAGGTCGGGAGCGTCGAAGGGATGCTCTCGGAGCTAACCGACGACTCGATCGGCACGGAGTTCTCGACCGTCAGCGTCGACTTGCGGGATATCGGCGTCGACCGGTCGTCGGTCGACGACATCTGGCTGACCTTCTGGCAGGCCGACAGCGGTGCGATCGAGATCGACGAGATTCGGTTCGTCGACGACTCCGGAACCGAGTCGGAGCCGCCGGCGATCGACGGGACCCAGCCCGCCGATACGACGGGCGACGGCCTGTACAACGACTTCACCGACAGCGGGTCGACGACGACCACGGACGTGAACGTCTTCTTCGAGAACGTCGACAACCCGGACGTCGCCGACTATCCCGACTACTACGACTTCGACGGGAACGGTCAGGTGAGCGTCACCGACGTCGTCGAACTCTTCGACAGTCTCTGAGGCGCTCTCGCTCGAGTCGGTGGGCCTTCGGTTCACGCTGTTCGCGTGTCTCCGAGAGTCCGGCGTAGCTTCGCACTCGACGTCGCAATAGAGACACATATTGTGTTGATCGATAATAATACTTATTAGATATAGTGTGCATTAAACGCCCATGGTGAAACGAAGGACCGTCCTCAGGAACGGGATCGTGATCGGAACGGCCGGCCTGGTCGGGCTGGGTTCCAGCGGCACAGTCACAGTCGGTGCGGATCCGCTCGAGACCGACGACGAGTTGTCCGCGGAGACGTCGATAACCGTAAACCGGTTCGAGTCGGGGGCGTATCCGGGCCAGAACGAACTCGAGGAGTGGTCCGAACACGTCGCGTTCGAGGACGCCTCGATCGCGGACGGCGCGCTCCGACTCGAGTACGACGACGGCGGCTTTCTCGCGAGCAACGTCATGGACGACCTCTCGGAGTACTCCCACCTCGTGCTGGTCGTCCGCGGGGACGACGGCGGCGAGGAAGACGATATTCAACTCGAGGTCGGGAGCGTCGAGGGACTACTCTCGGAGCTGACCGACGACTCGATCGGGGCCGAGTTCTCGCCCGTGGTGGTCGATCTCGAGGAGATCGGCGTCGATCGCTCGTTCGTCGACGACGTCCAGCTCAACTTCTGGCAGTACGGCAGCGGCGCCGTCGAGATCGAGGAGATCGCGTTCGTCGGCGGGCTCGAAGAGAATCCGGGCGATCCCGGCGGTGGCACCGATATCACGGGCGAGACGACCCTCGACGAGTTCTATCCGGAACATCGGGAGGAAGACGTCCTTCGAGCATGGACCGAGTACATTCCGGGCGACCTGAGCAGCGGCCACGGGAGCGCAGGGTCGCAGGTCAACTGGCCCGACGCGGAGAAGGCCGACGAGTTCGACGTCGATCTCGACATGATCGAGAACAGACACTCGAACGACGACGCCACGCTGACGTTCGACGATATGGGAACGCAGGCGCTCGGTCACGTCCAGCAGTACGAGGCCGAAGGCTTTCCCCGTCAGGCCAGCGCCAAGCTGTTGCCGCGCCTCTCCTTGCTCCCCGACGAGACCGAGGCGTTGACCTACCACAACGAGCCCCAGGAAGTCTGGGACGAGACCGCAGGTCCGATCGCGGCGACGAACGACCCCGATCAGCTCATTCAGGACCCGTGGCCGCCGGACGCACGGAGCTACGAGCCCGATCAGGTCGCGATCCGCGACCGCGCCCACGACCAGCCCCAACACGAGGATCAGGAGGGGTGGACGACGGCCGACAACCTCCCGGACGACCGGTACTACGACGACGACAATCCGATCCACGATATCGCGGACGGTATCCACCCCGCGACGGGCGAATCCCTCGGTGGCGACGGCTTCACCGCCAACGCACCGATGGAGGTCGAAGCGAAGATTCACGTCGAGAACGACGGTTTCTGGTATCAGGTTCTCAACTTCAAAAACGTTAGCAACGTGCCGTACTACCTCAACGCCGCGGTCATCATGTGGATCGGTCCCGCGGGCGCGAACGGAGACTTGCGAACCGGTCACTACAACAACGAGCAGCGTCCGCAACCGGGTTACGGCCACCCCCAGCGGGACATCATCGCCGTCTCCCACGACGAGGAACGCGCCCTCACTGCCTACGCGGTCCGTCTCGCCTTCCACGACGAACCCTACAACATGCGGACGGCCTACCCGAACCAGCGCTGGGGTCTCGAGCAGGGAACGTCGAAACCCGAGGGGCACTTCGAGACGGCCGAGGAACGACAGGAACTCGTCGACACGATGGCCGAGACCTGCCACGTCGAAATCGAGACCGACATGGACCGCAACGACGACCTGCTGGACGCCGTCAACCTGCGCAATCGGATGTCGAACTAACCTTTCGGCGGGAGTCCATCGCGGACTCGAGTCCGAATTCGGACCCGGATACCGTTCCCAGTTCTACATGGCTCTCTGCGGACCGTCCCGTTTCGAGAACCGAGAAACCGGTCTCGAGGGCGAACCTATTATATTTAAATGATTTTTTCCAGAAGAAAAATTTAACACGTCCTCTAAGTAATTTACTGGGAGTGGCTGATCAAGCGACAGCAACCGGTACTGATACGCGGTGCGCTCTCGTCGCTGGATACCTCACCAACCGGAGAGGCGAACGTCGAACGGACGACGGATGAGAAGATTACGAAGAGTCGATTCCGGATTCGGACCAATAGCGACCGGCGATCGATGCCGACTCGAGGTCCACACGACTGTCTGAGTAGCGACTCGTCGTGCTCTCCGGCACACGGAGCCACATCATCTCACAACATTACAGACGATGACAGCAAACGATCACACGGACACAGACGCGGACGCACCGAGGAACAGGGACACGAACGCGCTGGCGACGGGTCGTCGACGCTTCATGAAGGCCGTCGGGGCCGGTGCGCTGGTCGGAACGGTCGGCCTCGGACCGGCGACAGGAGCGGCGAGTGCCGATATGGATTCGTTCGTCGAAACGGACGGGACGGAGTTCGTCGTCGACGGTGAACCGGTGTACTTCAGCGGGACGAACAACTTCTGGATTACCGATCACTACTCGATGAGCGAACAGCGGATCGACGACTGCTTCCAGCTGTTCGCCGACCTCGGGATCGATCTCGTCCGAATCTGGGCCCACGGTGAGGCCAAAGAGGGGCCACTGGGCGTCCAGCCGGAACCCGGCCAGCACAACGAAGAGGCGCTGGCGCTCCACGATTACGTGATCGAGACGGCCAAAGAACACGGGATCCGACTCATCGTGACGCTCGTCGACAACTGGGAGCACGAGGGCGGGATGCTCCAGTACGCCGAGTGGACCGGCGGGAGCACGCGCCATCACTTCTACACGAATCAGGAGGCTCGGGACCTGTACACGAACCACGTCGAAACGATCGTCACTCGCGAGAACTCGATCTCCGGTGTCGAGTGGCGCAACGATCCCACTATCATGATGTGGGAACTCGCCAACGAACCCCGACTCGAGGCCGACGATACCGATCAGGGCGAGCTCGACCGTGACACGGACGAGCACAAGGACATTCTCGGTGCCTGGTTCGCGGACATGTCCTCGTACATCAAATCACTCGACGACAACCACCTCGTCTCCACGGGTTCGGAAGGCCACTACTACGGTGGGTACGACGACGAGTACCCGTACGGCAATTGGGACGGCCAGTCGTACATCGACCACCACGCGATCGACACGATCGACGCCGCGTCGTTCCACTGGTATCCCGACCACTGGAACATGGATCTCGATCACGGCACACAGTGGATCACCGAACACGTCGAGGATGCCCACCAGCAACTCGGTAAACCCGCGTATCTCGGCGAGTTCAACGTCAACATCGACAACGGTCTCGAGCGACGGAACGAACTCCTCGAGGAGTGGTACGCCACGGCCGACGAAGTCGACTGTAACGCCGTCTTGCCGTGGCAGATCGTGCTTGACGATACCGAGGACCACGACGGTTTCCAGCTCTATCGGGACGAGTCGGGCGACATCATCGAGAACTATTCGTCGATCGCCGCCGAAAAGAGCGGTGACTCGAACGGTGGCTCCGGCGACGAGCCGCCGGCGATCGACGGGACCGTCCCGCAGGATACGACCGGTGACGGTCTCTCCAACGACTTCGACGGCAGTGGCTCGACGACGACCACGGACGTGAACGTCTTCTTCGAGAACGTCGACAACCCGGACGTCGCCGACTATCCCGAGTACTACGACTTCGACGGCAACGGCCAGGTGAGCGTTACCGACGTCGTCGAACTCTTCGACAGCCTCTGAGCGAGTCGGGCCAGCGACTCCTCGATCCACTCCGTTCGAATTGCGGTCTGCGATACGGGCTCGTGACTATTCTATTTAATTCGACTCGCGAAGCTATGCTTCGCGTCCTTCGACGGGCTGTGGCCCTCGAGCCAGCGAATTTCGAGGTTCTCCGTTCGGGCGCGTTTGAAAGAGCGGCGGGACGAACCCGACGAGAGCCGGATCGGATCACACTCGTTCGGTCGTCGGGTCCAGCGAAGACGAGTGTGACTGTCGAACGGACGTCGGTCAGGGAGAGCGTATCGACCCGCGTCACGTGTGGTTCTCGATCGATCACAGAGAGAACGGAGGCGCTGAATTATCACGCTTCATACACAGTATTTATCGTAGCGTATCGTCCTAATATACGTTGAGTTGCGGAAGAAATGATAGGTGCGGCGGTACTGAGAGGGAGTGAACGCGACCCTGCTACCGGACGGCACAAGGTCGGTGCAGTTGTCGTCTCGTCGTCACGGCGAGTCGCTCGGCGGTACTCGGATTAGTCGGACCGCGCGCTAATCAGCCAGTGCTCACACTCGTCACCGAGATGCGTGAGAGCGGAACGAAACGGAGAACGGAACCCTACCATGACAGAGAGATACGAACCGACACCACAGACGGACGAATCGACGACCGAAACGACCAAGAGCGGCTGGTACGGATCGACACGACGACGCGATTTCCTGAAGGCGGTCGGTGCCGGTGCGCTCGTCGGGACGCTGGGGGCGACGACCGCCAGTGCGGCGCCGGAGATGACCGACTTCGTCGAGACCGACGGCACGGACTTCGTCGTGAACGGACGGCCGATCTACTTCAACGGGACGAACAACTTCTGGATCTCCAACAGTCACGCCGACAGGCAGCGCGTCGACGACCTGATCGAGTTGTTCGACGGACTGGGCCTCGACATCTTACGGACGTGGGCCCACTGTGCGGGCGGGGACGGACACTGCATCCAACCGGAACTCGGCGTCTACGACGAGGCGGGCCTCCAACACCTCGATTACATCGTCGCGAAGGCCAAGCAACACGGGATCAGGCTCGTCCTCGGACTGGCGGACAACTGGGACCACGACGGCGGGATCCCACAGTACGTCGAGTGGATCGACGGCCTCGAGGATCGCGGGGACTTCTACACGAAAGAGGCGGGCCGGGAGGCCTACCGGAACCACGTCGAGACCATCCTCACCCGGACGAACACGATCACGGGGATCGAGTACCGCAACGAACCCGCCATCGCGATGTGGGAACTGTGTAACGAACCGCGCCTCGAGTCGGATCAGGCGGCGAGCGTCGACGACCACCACGGGGCGCTCCACGACTGGTTCGCGGACATGTCCGCGTACATCAAAGAGCTCGATTCGAACCATCTGGTGTCGACCGGTGCGGAGGGATTTTACACTCGCGAGGACGGCGAGAACTGGATGTACGACGACTGGACGGGATCGGACTACATCGAGAACCACTCGATCGACACGATCGACGCCTGCTCGTTCCACATGTACCCCCACTGGTGGCCGGGCCTCGGCGTCGAAGGCCACTTCGGAGAGGACGACTTCGTCACGTGCGTCGAGTGGATCCAGCAACACAGTGTCGACGCTCACGAGAAGGTCGGCAAACCCGTCTACTGCGGCGAGTTCAACGTCAACGCCGAACAGGGCCTCGAGGTCAGGAACTCGGCGCTCGAGCGGTGGTACGATACCTTCGACGAGTACGACGCGAATGCCGCCTTACCCTGGCAGATCGTCCTCGAGGACACCGACGACCACGACGGCTTCCAGCTCTATCCCAGCGAATCCGGTCACATCGTCGAAGCGTACGGTGACGCCGTCGCGTCGAAGACCGGCGGCAGCGACGGCGGCCCGATCGCCGACGCCGTCTCGCCCGAGACGCTCCGCGTCGGCGAAACCGGCGAGTTCAGTGCGGCCTACTCCGCGGGCGGCGGGCGGGAGCTCGCGAGCTACGAGTGGGCGTTCGGCGACGGCACGACCGAGTCCGGCGAACTCGTCGGGCACGCGTTCGACGCCGCCGGCGAGTACGAGGTGACGCTCACGGTGACCGACGAGGGCGGCGTGAGCGCCACGAACGCGGAGTCCGTCACCGTCGAGGGGATTCCGGAGGATTCGTTCGTCGTCGAAGGCGCCGGCAGACAGATTCACGAGGAGATCACCGAGTTCCACGTCGCCTACGGGACACAGTCGGGCGACTTCGACGTCGAAGCGAACGTCGCGACGATGAACTCGACCGATCCATCGGCTCAGGCCGGCATTGTGGCGCTGGCGGATCTCGAGGCCGACGGCGCGATCGGCGGCGTCGCCGTCTCGCCGAGCGAGGGGACCGAACTCGTCCGGGCGTACGACGAGACGACGGCGACCTGGCGCCAGCGACTGCGCGACGACCGGGCGCCGCCGCTGTGGCTCAGACTCGAGCGCACCGACGATACCGTCACGGGGTACGCCTCCGAGGACGGCGAGAGCTGGACGGAACTCGAGAGCGGGCAGGTCGACTTCGACGAGGAGGTGTTCCTCGGACTGTTCGTCAGTAGCAACTCGGCGGGCGATCGCTGTACCGTCCAGTTCGACGACGTCGCCTGGCTCGCAACCCAAGAGTGGGCGCACACCGACGTCGGTGACGTCGGGGTATCCGGGAGCGCGACCGCGGGAACCGGTGAAACCGGCGGCGGTGGCGGTGGTGGTGGTGGCGATCCCGAACCGCCGGCGTCACCCGCTGACGTGTGGGTCGTCGAAGCAACCGAGACGACGGTCGCGATCGGGTGGGAGGCGGTCGACGAGGCCGACGCCTATCGGGTCTCTCTCGGCGGGAGCCTCGAGACCGAGACCGAGACCGAAATCGAGACCGGCGAGACCGAGACGACGATCGACGGGCTCGAACCCGATACCGCCTACGAGATCGGCGTCTCGGCGGTCGCCGACGGCGAGGAGTCGGCGGTCGAGGTGATCACCGCGAGTACGCTCCCGGCGGGCGGTGACGGGCCACCGTCGATCGACGGCACCGAACCCGCCGATACCACGGGTGACGGGCTCTACAACGACGTCACGGGAAGCGGAGAGACGACCACGACGGACGTCACCGTCTTCTTCGAGCACGTCGACGACCCTGCCGTCACGGAGTACCCGGAGTACTACGACTTCGACGGCAACGGGCAGGTGACCGTCACCGACGTCGTCGACCTCTTCGAGTCGATCTAACGAACAGAGCGAGAGTTCCATGGGCCACCCGACCCGTAGTCGGGTACCACTCCGAGAGGCGGATCGTCGGCGGTCAAATTATCCACCCAGATTTTAGTTGATAATATATCTATTTTATTCAAAAAATATTATCGTCAGCCACTGTGATCAGTGTTCTATGGCAAGAGGACTCGAGAGCAGTGGCGACGAATCGGGAGGGGAGAACGAACGGTGGAGCCACTCGACGCGTCGAACGTTCCTGAAAGCGGCGGGGGTCGGCGTCGGCGGACTCGCACTCGGCGGGGTTCCCGGAACGGCGTCGGCTGCGGGCGTTCCGACGCCGCGGCTCCAGACCGACGGCAAGTGGATCACGGACCCGCTCGGAAACGAGGTGAAACTCCGCGGGTTCGCGACGGCGAGTCTGGACTACATCGCCTACGACTGGTACCCGTGGTCGGTCAGGGAGATTCTCGAGATGGCGACCGATCGCGAGGCGGGCTGGCATCCGAACCACGTTCGACTGCCCTGCGAGAAGGGAGGAATCGACGAGTACGGCGGCGTCGAGCCGTTCGTCGAGGAGGTGCTCCGACCGGCTGTCGACTACCTCGCCGCGAGGAACGTCTACGCGATGATCGACTTCCACCTCATTCGACCCTACACGCAGGCGGCGACCGACGACTACAACGAGGGAGAAGACGAGGAACTGGAACCGATCGACGACGTCGTGAGGGAGTTCTGGAGCGTGGTCGCACCCGAATTCGCCGACGACGAACACGTCCTCTACGAACTGTTCAACGAGCCGACCTACCCGCTGCAGTGGGGCGAGTACGGACAGACGGTCGACCGCGAGGAGTCGTGGCTGCTCTGGCGCGACACCGCCCAGCCGTGGGTCGACCTCGTCCGCGAGCACGCACCGGAGACGCCGGTCGTCATCGGCTCGCCCAACTGGACCTCCGAGACGCAGTTCGCCCCCGAGTATCCCTTCGAGGGCGAGAACCTGATCTACGCCAGTCACATCTACCCGGCCAACGGCCAGCCCGAGGAGTTCGACGAGGAGTACGGCGCGCCCGCCGAGGAGGTACCAGTGATCGTCACCGAGTTCGGCTGGGACCCCGACGGCGGCCAGATCGACGGGGCGACGACCGCAGAGTGGGGCGCACCGTTTCGCGAGTGGGCCGAGTCCTACGACAACATGGGCTGGACGGCGTGGTGTTTCGACGACTCGTGGGCCCCCGCGATGTTCGAGTCGCCGCCGGACAATCCGCAGCAGGGGGCGGGCCGCCCCTGGGCGCTGAAGGACGACGAAGACCAACACGGCGGCTACATCAAATCGTGGCTCGCGGAGACGAGAGACGAGCTGGTACCGGAGTCGCCGATCGGCGAGGACGTCCCGCCGAACCCGCCGGCGGACATCGGCGTCATCAGCGCCGGCGAAGTCAGCGCCCGGATCGGCTGGGAACCCGCGACGGATCCGGGCGAGGCCGGCATCTCCCACTACGAGGTCGCCCTCGAGGGTACCCGACAGGGGCTGGTCCTCCCGAGCGAGGAGTTGCGAGCGACGATATCGGGACTCGAGCCCGACTCGAGCTACGAGGTCTCGATCGTCGCTGTGGACGACGTGGACAACGAGTCCGAGCCCGCGACGGTGACGGTCGAGACCATCCCCTACGGTAGCGCGCAGACGCCGTTCGACGGCCCGAACGCGATTCCCGGGCAACTTCCGGCCGAGGACTTCGACGAGGGCGGACGAGGGATCGCCCACTACAGCACCGCATCCGAGGCCACGACGGACGTCGACTACCGCGAGACGAGCGTGACGCTCGAGGAATCGGGCGAGACGGGGTACAATATCGGCAACATCAACGCCGGCGAGTGGTGGGAGTACACGGTCGACGTCGAGGGGCCGGCGACCTACGAGCTCACGGTTCGCGTCGCCAACGGTTCGAATACGACCTACGACCCGGCACTCAGCGTCCACGTCGATCGCGAGGAGGTTGCGAGCACCGTCGTGTGGCCGACCGGTGGGTGGAGCGAGTTCACGGAGATTCGCGTCGGGAGCGTCGACCTCTCGGCCGGCGAGCACATCGTCCGGGTCGTCGCCGAGTCCGGCGGCTGGAACTTCGACTGGCTCGAGTTCGACGGCGAGCCAGGCGACGCCCCCGGTCCGAAGAAACCTGCAGCACCCGAAGACGTGGACGTTGCCGAGACGACCCCGACGTCGATCGACCTGCACTGGGAGTCGGTTTCCGAAGCCGAGTCCTACAACGTCTACCTCGAGGGAACACTCGCAGAGCAGGTCACGGAATCGCAGGCGACGATCGCGGACCTCGAGTCCGACACGACCTACGAGATCGGCGTCTCGTCGGTCGCAGGAGCGGAGGAATCGGACCCCGAGACGGTCACTGCCAGCACCCTGCCAGCGGATGGCGAGGGTCCACCGGCGATCGACGGGACGCAGCCTGCCGACACGACCGGTGACGGTCTCTCCAACGACTTCACGGACAGCGGTTCGACGACGACCACGGACGTGACCGTCTTCTTCGAACACGTCGACGACCCCGCCGTCACGGAGTACCCCGACTACTACGACTTCGACGGGAACGGTCGGGTGAGCGTGACGGACGTCGTCGAACTCTTCGATAGCCTGTAAGACTCACGCTCGAGACAGAGAGTCGACGAACGTGTCGAAGATATCGGTCTCTCCGAACGTGGTCCACACGGCGGTCCAGCGTCACGCGTCGAATCGCGACGAACGGGCGGACGCCGGGTACGGAAGGGAGGAGTGCTCGCGTAAACGGATTCGAACGAAATTCCCTCGTCTGGTCGAACGGAACTCGAGTCAAACGAACTGATCGGAAGTCCACAACATATTCAACATATTTCCTACATAATTGGTAAACCATATTAAATGATACACTATCGTAACTCTATAGAGGTTCGACACCACTCCGATCGGATTATCGAAGTAGAAGAGTAAATATCGCGTATATACCCGGCTGACGGTTGATATCGGATTCGAAGGATCGTTCTCCACCATCGTCACGTCGGTTCGATGATCGGCGGAAGTGGATCGACAGTACTTGGAGAGAACCGCTGTTAGAGAGGGTCTATATCCTTTACTACCACACAGGCCCAAGATAGGCCATTCGATTTCGAGCGTCGCTATTATTTTTGCATATCATATATGTATTTCTGATATTTGTTCGAACAGTCGGTGGAGCTAGCACCGCTACTGTTCGTCGAGACGGCACGGAGACGACCTTCGAGCCGGAGAGTCGATCGTCGAACGGCCGCCGAGTCGCGAAACCGAACGTCACTCGCGTACGGACGCCCGTTACCGGCGCATCTCCGCGTCGACGGCCGTCCGGACCGCTCGAGCGAGACCGAGGACGGCGAGAAAGCTGCCGGCGGCGACGATCGCGACGAAGAGGGCGAACCCGAGCGCCTGTGCGCCGAACGCCGAGTGAGCGAACAGCGGCGTGACGAACCGATAGCCGAAGACGACGAGCAGGACGCCGGCGGAGAGGCGAATCGACGCCTGCCAGTACGATCCGTACTCCTCGGGCGAGAGGTTCATGCCCCGACGTGGACACCCCGGAAGCAAAGTCCTGTTCCTGTCCGCTCACAGCGATGGAGTGGCCGGAATCGGACCGGAGCCGAGAAGATCGGCTTCGGTATCGACCGGGCCGAACCACAGTTATGCACGTTCACGTTCGGGACCAGCATTCATCTGCCTCGAGAGCGCAGCGAACACCATGACTGGAGACGAGGCCGATCTCGAGAGCGTGCTCGGCCGTGCCTGGTCCGACGACCGGGCGTGGGACCTGTTGACGCGGCTAACCGAACTGCCCGATCGAATGGGAGGCTCGGCGGGCGAGCAACGGGCGGCCGAACTCGTCGGGGACGCGCTCTCCGACGGCGGCGTCGAGGGAGTACGGCGGGAGTCGTTCCCGATGCGCCGCTGGGAACGCGGAACGACCGAGTTGGCCGTGGTCGAACCGGTCGAGCGATCGTTCCCGGCGATCGCACTCCCGTACTCGCCCGCGGGCGACCTCGAGGGGCCGGTCGTCGACGTCGGCTACGGAACCCCCAAGGAAATCGACGCGGTCGGCGACGAACTGCAGGGTGCGATCGCGGTGGCGAGTACGACGACGCCGCCGGGCCAGCGGTTCGTCCACCGGATGGAGAAGTTCGGCCACGCGGCGGCGACGGGTGCGGCGGCGTTCGTCTTCGCTAACCACGTTCCCGGTCAGCTCCCGCCGACCGGGGCGCTCACGTTCGACGGCGAGGCCGCGATACCCGGCGTCGGCGTGAGTCGAGAGACTCACGACTGGCTGACGGAGTACGCCGAACGGGGCGGTCGCGTTCGGCTGCGGGTAGACGCGAAGACGACGGACGGAACGAGCCGGAACGTCCACGGAACCGTCGGCCCGGACACCGACGAAGAAGTGCTCGTGGTGGCCCACTACGACGCCCACGACGTCGCCGAGGGAGCGCTCGACAACGGCTGTGGCATCGCGACCATCGTCGGAGCAGCGAAGATCCTCGCTGATCTCCCCGGTCTCGAGCGTCGAGTCAGAATCGCGGGCGTCGGCTGCGAGGAGATCGGACTACTGGGCGCGGAGACTCTCGCGGAGAAACTCGACCTCGAGGACGTCCGCGCGGTCGTCAACGTCGACGGCGCCGGTCGGTTCCGGAATCTGAAGGCGTACAGTCACGCGTCGGAGCCCCTCGAGACGCTGGTCGATCGGGTGACGAGCGAGGTCGGCCAGCCGGTCGTCCACGAGCCCGATCCGCATCCGTTCAGCGACCACTGGCCGTTTCTAAAGCGAGGCGTCCCCGCTCTGCAGCTCCACAGCGAGCCGCCAGAGGGCGGAGAGCGCGGTCGCGGCTGGGGACACACCGCAGCCGACACCCGCGACAAGGTCGACCGGCGGAACCTCCGGGAGCACGCGATGCTGACGGCGCTGCTGGTGCGGGCGCTCACTCGACACGAAGTACCGCGGATCGCCGCTGACGAACTCCGGGAAGCCCTGCGAGAACAGGCGTACGAGCCGGGAATGCGCGCCGCGGATATCTGGCCCGAGGGGTGGGGATCGAAGTCGGAGTCGGAGTCGAAGTGAGCGTCTGCAGGGCAGTGTGGAGCGCCCCGCTCACTCCATCCCGTCTCGCAATTGCCTCGAGACCCGTGCGGCGGTCCGTCGCTCGATCCGCCGTCGGTCGAAGATCTCGCGGGTGCTCGCGGCGGCTTCGGTGTCGCGTTCGAACGCGAGGCCCGGATACGACACGTCGGTCAGGACGAGCGGCTCGGGCGGTGCGGGCGGGATTCCCTCGTGGCCGGGAAGCGGGTCGGGCCCGAGAACGCGGTCGATCTTCTCGAGGGAGGCGTCCCCGGT
Organism: Halomontanus rarus; assembly: GCF_017357405.1. GTDB lineage: Archaea > Halobacteriota > Halobacteria > Halobacteriales > Natrialbaceae > Halomontanus > Halomontanus rarus. The sequence continues at coordinate 1,662,544 of NZ_CP071597.1, forward strand.
GCCGACGGCGCGGGCGAGCGAGACGAGGCGTCGGACGAGTTCCCGACAGAAGCCGCCGGCGTGAACGGTGAGGAGGAGATAGTCACCGTGTTCCTCGCGAACCGCCTCGAGCGTCGGCGCACGCTCGGTGAGACGATCGTCGGGCGTGAGGTTGTGAAAGTCGTGTGGACCGGAGAGCGCCGCGAGTGCGGCGTCGAACCGGTCGTCGTCGACGGCGGCGGGCGGTGCGTGGAGGTGGTAGGTGTAGGTCCGCGAGTCGGCGTGGTGAGTCGCGTGGAAGTCCTCGGGAGCGTCGGCGTGGGCCCACGCGCGGATCGTCTCGGGAAGTTCGCTGTTGAGCGCCCGCGGCGTGAGCCAGTCGGGAGCCTCGAGGGCGACGGTCTGGGCGAGTGCCGAGACGCCGGCGTCCGTGCGGCCGGCGGCGGCGTAGCCGGTCGGTCTGTGCCCGTCGTCGAACACCTCGAGCGCCCGAAGCGCGTCGAAGAGCGCGTCCTCGACGGTGGGGACGTCGGGCTGGCGCTGGAAGCCGTAGTAGGGCGTGCCGTCGTAGGCGACGCGAAAGGCGCGCATCGGTATCGTCTCGAGGCACGTTCCTGCGGGTGTTAGGTTCGTCGTTCGCCGCAGGCGAGGACGCGACTGCAAGTCGTCGATCACTCGTCGTCCGGCACGTCGATATTGTGACGGCCGTCACCCGCGGAGACGTCGATCTCGGCCCAGTCGTTGGGCAAGACGGGACCCTCGCACAGCGGATCGCCCGTCTCCGCCATCCACTCGACGAGGTCGTCTCGAAGCCGCTCGCGGACGTCGTCGAATGCGGGGTCGTCCGCGAGGTTCTCGCGTTCGTGCGGATCGGACTCGAGATCGTACAGTTCCACGTAGGGCCGTTGCTCGCCGTAGTACTCTTCCCGGAGTTCCCGACCGGCGTCGCTGGTGTAGACGTCGGTTGTCAGGTAGACCAGCGGCAGGTGCCAGAAGTTCCGGACGTACTTCCAGCGATCCGTCCGAACCGCTCGGATCGGGTTGTAGCGATCGTGCCAGGTCATACCGGCGAAGATCCGGTCGCGCGGCTCGTACGCGCTCCAGTCGCCGTCACCGTCGAACACGAGCGACGCGAAACTCTCCCCGGAGATGTCGTCCGGAACCGGAACGTCGGCGACCTCGAGGAGCGTCGCGAAGACGTCGACGTTGCTCACCAGTTCGTCGCGAACCTGCGAGTCGACGACGCCGGGATGGCGCATCAGGAGCGCCGCCTCGATGCCGGGATCGTAACAACAGCCCTTCGCTCGCGGGAACGCCAGCCCGTGTTCGGTCGTGAAGACGACGAGCGTCTCCTCGGTGAGCCCGGCGTCCTCGAGAGCGTCCAGGACCGTTCCGACACCGTCGTCGATCGCCTCCACCATGCCCACTAGCCCGGCGGTATCGGCGCGGATACCGGGCAGGTCGGGGAGGAAGGAGAGCGGTTCGACGTCCTCGGGATCGGGCGGGTCGTAGCGCTCGGCGTCGAAGCCGAATCCGCCGTTCTCCTCGACGCGGTGGCACTCGAAGAAGCCGACCGAGGCGAAGAACGGATCATCGTGGTCACCGTCGGAGAGCATCGTCGCGAACTCGTCGGCGACGTTGCGAGCGCGAGCCTGCTCGTGGACGCTCGTCGGGGCGTCGTGTGTGAGTGCGTCGTCGATGTGGATTCGATCGTATCCAAGCCGGGAGGGGTGTCGGGTAACGTGCTGGAGGCCGAAGAGGTGGGTCTCGTACCCCGCCTCCGAGAGGTAGTCCGGCAGCACGCGTTCGCCAGGGCCGAGTTCCCAATTACCGTGTGCCAGCCCCATGAGGCCGTTCTCGTGCGGGAACGTTCCGGTCAGGAGACTGCCTCGACTGGGGGAACACTGCGGGGCGGTGACGAAGTGTCGATCGAACCGGGCCCCTTCCGAAGCGAGCACGTCGAGTCGCGGCGTCTCGGCGTCGACCCCGTAACAACCGAGGTACTTTCCGAGGTCGTGACAGTGGATCAGGACGACGTTCGGAACGGTCATCGGAGTCGTCTACGGGCCGAAGCGGGTAAGGGATAATTCATCGAGCGACGAATATCCAGAACTGACGGTCTCTCTCGGGTAAATTCGGCTGCGAGACACGACGGTTGTTCTTCGTGAACGGCCTGCATACTCCGGGGTGGTGGCCTTCCCCGCAACCGATGGATGTGTGCCTACAATGGCCGAGTCTTCTGCTAGTGACTCCGGAGCATCACATGAAACTGTGCGGAACGTGGCTTTGATCGTACTCGACACGGCTCGAGCGACGAATATCGGCGGACGCGGTGTAGCGCGGGATCAGCGTTCTTCTGCTTCCGATTCGGATTCGGTTTCGAACGTGGATTCTGGTCAGGAATCGGTTTCGAACGCGGCGTTCGAGAGCATCGACGACCGGACGATGCCGACACTCGCCTCGATCGCCGACGAGGGGACGGCGTTCGAGCGGGCGTTCGCGACCGCCCCGTGGACGCTTCCCTCTCACGCGTCGATGTTCACCGGGACCTATCCCTCCGAACACGGCGCTCACGGGGGACACACATATCTCACGGACACCCTCCGGACGCTGCCGGAGGCGTTCACCGACGCCGGCTACGAGACCGTCGGCGTCTCGAACAACACCTGGATCACCGACGAGTTCGGCTTCGACCGCGGTTTCGACACGCTCCGGCGGGGCTGGCAGTACGTCCAGTCCGACGTGGACATGGGAACGGTCATTCGCGCGGAGTACCTCGGCGGAAAGATCCGAGCGGCGCGCGATCGGCTCTTCGAGGGAAATCCCCTCGTCAATACGGCAAATATCCTCTACAGCGAACTATTCCAGCCGACCCACGACGACGGCGCCGAGCGAACGACCGAGTGGGTCGGCGACTGGCTCCGGAACCGCGAGGACGACCGTCCGTTCTTTCTCTTCTGTAACTACATCGAACCCCACGTCGAGTACAAGCCGGCCCGCGAGTACGCCGAGCCGTTCCTCCCCGAGGGCGGGAGCTACGAGGAGGCCCTCGAGATCCGACAGGACCCACGGGCCTACGACGTCGGCGACTACGAGATCACCGACCGGGAGTTCGACCTCCTCCGAGCGCTCTACCGGGGCGAACAGGCGTACGTCGACGACCACATCGCGACGCTCCGGAGCCACTTCGAGGCGGCAGGCGAGTGGGATGACACCCTCGTCGTGATCTGTGGCGACCACGGCGAGCACGTCGGCGAGCACGACTTCTTCGGTCACCAGTACAATCTCTACGACACCCTGCTCCACGTCCCGCTGGTCTGTCACGGCGGCCCGTTCACCGACGGCGGCCGTCGCGAGGACCTCGTCCAGTTGCTCGATCTGCCGGCGACGCTGTGCGAGGCGGCCGGAATCGAGGACCCCGAACTCGAGACGCAGGGCCGGAGCCGCTCGTTCCACCCGGAAACGGACGACCGCCCGCGCGAGGCGGTCTTCGCCGAGTACGTCGCTCCGCAGCCGTCAATCGAGCGACTCGAGGCCCGGTTCGGCGAGGGCGAACTCCCCGAGCGCGTATACGAGTTCGACAGAAAGCTGCGGACGATTCGGACGCCGGAGGAAAAGTACGTCGTCGGCGACGACGGCTTCGAACGGTTGCACGACGTCACGAGCGACCCGCTGGAGAAACTCGACCTCTCCGAGGAGAGCGTCGAGCGAACCGAGGCGCTCGGTCAGCGCCTCGAGGCCCATTTCGAGGGCATCGCCGACGATGCGGAGACGGGAAGCGTCGAAATGCGCGATTCGACGAAAGATCGGCTGGCGGATCTCGGCTATCTGTAACCGTAGTCGAAAGACGGGTATTCGATCCCGTCGTTCAGGTGTGGTATTCGGTTCCACACTGCGAGAAGATACTTGCAACGAGGCGCACCACTCTCGAGCGTCATGTCGATGCCCTTCGCGCAGGCCGTCCGCGATTTCCATCTCGATCAACAGCGCGGCCCGCTCGTCTCTCACCGCGGCGAAGAGATGGAAGAACACCCCCTCGAGCTATATTTCTCCGAGTTTGCCGCCGAGGGGGACGATGGTGCCTGGTTCGAATCGTGGCTCGATGGACCCCTGCTGGACCTCGGGGCCGGGGCGGGACGCCATACGCTCTACTTTCAGCAGCAATTCGAGACGGTCGCCGTCGATCAGAGTGAGCTCCTCGTCGAGACGATGCGCGATCGCGGTGTGGAAGATGCGCGCGTCGCGGACATGTTTTCCCTCCGTGAGACGTTCGAGCGCGATCGGTTCCGGTCAGTCCTCGTGTTCGGTACGCAGATGAGTCTCGCACGGTCGATCCACGGGGTGAGACAGTTCCTCAGTGATCTCGCTTTCGTCACGGCTCCCGACGCCACGGCAGTGGTCGATGGATTCGATCCCGAACACGAGCAGACGACCGAGATGATCGACTACTACGCCGACCCGGCACGAGGTCTCGCGTACCGAGTCCTTCAGTTCGAATACGACGGAACGCTCGGCGAACCGTGGTTGTATCGGCTGTTCACACCCGACCGGATTCGGGACGCGACCGTCGGTACCGACTGGGACGTCGTCGACGTGAACCCCGGGACCGGCGACTGGGCGCATCACTACAAACTCGCGCTGAGAAAGAGGTAACGCGAATTCCTCGAGAACGGGTCTGTCGAAACTCAGGTCGACGATTGGTTTTTCTCATCCGTGCTGAATAGCGTTTCCAACGTGACTCCAATATCGAGGACAACAATTATGATGTGTGGTAACGAATGGCAGGAATGCGTCCTCGTTGCTATCACGTAGTCGGCCGGGAAGATATCGTCGGAGGACAGAACCGGCCGATGGCGCCAAATCATAACAGTGCCATTGAATTAAATCATAAGTAAAACACCTAGTCCACGCACCCGAGAACGGAATCACTGAAGACATGCTCTTCCTCACATACTGGAAGCTCAACGAAGGGTTATCGGCTCAAGAAACGAACGAGATAGCTACGTCGCTCACCCAGGAAGGGTTGTTCCCACCCGAGGGGGCCGAGGTCATCCGCTGGGATGTGACTCCTGACCAGTGGGGTATCGTGCTCTGGGAGGCCGACGATTACAGAGCGGTGAACAACGGCCTCACGATGTGGCGTGCAGCTGCTGGCGAGAAAGCGTTCTTCGAGGAAACCAGAACCGCACCAGCAGCGCCCGTCGAAGAAGTCATCCCTGAGACAGCGGCGTTACTCGAACAACTGAAATAAGCGATACCGGGTCTTCCTACCCGCTTCGAATCCATCTTTTCAGAAAGTGAGTTTCGACGGAGCGTCGAGAAAATATACGTGATCACGACCTCACACGCACTCACGCGACGTTCACGGCCTCGGGAACGTGCTCTTCGAGAAATCCGACGACCTCGTCGCCGCCCTGGAATCCCTCCGCGAGTCGCGCGACTTCCTCGCCGTCGCGAAAGACGACGAGCGTCGGGACCGACCGGATATCGAACCGGTCGACGAGCACGATGTCGTCGCCGGGGTTGAGCATCCCGACGGCGACGTCCGTCGCTCGAGCGACGTTGCCCAGAACGGGTTCCATCGCCTGACACATGGCACAGCCCGACGTGTAGAACTCGACGAGCGCGACGCCGTGGGTAGTGACGAAGCGCTCGAGGTCCTCGCCGTCGTTCAGTCGAGTCGGTTTTGCGGTAGTGTCGGCCATGTCGGTGGTAGTCGACCGGCGCGGAAAGCGGTGTCGCCGACGGTCGCCTGCGCACACACGAGTGCTCGAGCGTTCGACTATCGACCGCTTCGAACGCTCTGGATCCCCGACGCTAGTCGAAGGTCCCCGGAACCCACTTCCGATTCGGATCGCCCGTTTCCTCCATCCACCCGACGAGTCGGTCCTGCATTTCCCGGCGAGCGTCGTCGTATCCGGGATGGTCGATCAGGTTCTGGAGCTCTGCAGGGTCGGCCTCGAGGTCGTACAGCTCGTTCCGATCGGGGCCGTTGTAGACGAACTTGTACTCCGCAGTGCGGACCATCCGCTGGGTGTAGAGGCCGAACTCGTCGCCGTGGTACTGGGCGAAGACGCTGTCGGGGCGGGTGTCGTCGTCGGTGCCGTCCGCATCCCCGCCCTCGTCACTGCCATCGAGCAACGGCACTAGACTCCGGGCGTCGAACCCCTCCGGAACCGTCGTCCCGGCCATCTCGAGGAACGTCGGCGCGAGGTCGTGCAAGTGCACGGGCCGCTCGCAGACCGACCCCGGCTCGACGACCCCCGGCCAGCGTACCTGCAACGGGATTCGATAGGTGTCGTCGTACATCAGCGGCCCCTTGTTGAACTGGCGGTGGTTCCCGACGAAGTCGCCGTGATCGGAGGCGTGTATCACGGCGGTTTCGTCGGCCAGTCCAGTCTCCTCGAGGGCGTCGAGCACTCGCTCGAGTTGGTCGTCGATCATCGTCACGAACCCCCAGTACTTCGCGGCCGCCTCGGCCCAGGTGTCCCAGTCGAACTCGCGGACGCCGCGGTACTCGACGAACTCCTCGTGGACCGCGGGCTTGCCGTCGAACGTCTCGGCGTAGGAGTCCCAGGGCTCGATCTCGTCGGGGTCGTACATCGAGGCGTAAGGCTCGGGGACGACGTAGGGGTGGTGGGGCCCGTAGAAGTCCGCCCGGTGGAAGAAGGGGGCGTCGGTGTCGCTCTCGGCGTGGGCCTCGATCGCGTCGATCGTCCGATCGGCCAGAAACGACGCCCGGGTCGCCTCGACGTCGACGGGGGTCGTCGCGGCGACGAAGGTCCCGGTGCTGGTGTAGATCTCGTCCTCGAGGACAGTCTCCTCGACCGGCGCGCTGAGGTCTGCGCGATACTCGCGGAACGCCTCGTCGATGTCGTCGTGGTGTTTGTCGCTGCCGCCGAGGTACTCGAAGCCGAAGGTCTCGGGCGTCTGGTCGTTCCCGACGTGCCACTTGCCGGTGTAGGTGAGGTCGTAGCCCGCGTCGACCAGTTCCTCGGAGAACGTCGGCAATTCCGTCGGGAGGTTCGCCTGAATGGCGTCGGCCTCGTGGGAGTTGTTCAGCATTCCGTGATTGTGCGGAAACCGCCCGGTCAGCAGCGACGCGCGTGCGCTCGTACAGATGCTGATCGGGGTGAACGCCCGCTCGAAGCGCATGCCCTCGCTCGAGAGGCGGTCGAGCGTCGGCGTTTCGACCGGCGGGCCGTCGGCGGCGGAACAGTCGTATCGTTCCTGGTCTGTCAGGACGAGGAGGACGTTCGGACGACTGGAACTGGCGCTCGAGTCGGGACTGGCAGTCATCGCGGAACGCTACATCGCTCCGCCAGTTAACGGTGATTCACGGACGAGTGACCGTCACTATCGCAGCAATCGGAGTACGAACCCTTCGGGGCGGACTCGAAACCGAGCCGCCTGATTCGGGCGCGTGGGAAGCGGGACCACACCACCGAAAGGATTCTACCGGACGATTCGGTATCCGGAATATGGGCAAGCCCTCTGCGCGGGAGATTCCGGACTCGACCGTCGAGGAGATGGTCCGGTCGGTCGAGCCGGGTCGGGAGATCCGGACGGTGACTCCGGCCGAACGGGGCTTCTGTTCGGTCTACCGGGTTGTAACCAGCACCGACGACGGAACGACGCGTGAACTGTACCTGAAGGCCTCACCCGACGAGCAGGCCTGGGGCATCCCGATGGAAGCGCGAATCTTGGCGGTCCTCGAGTCCCGCTCGGCGATTCCGGTTCCCGAGGTGCTCGGCGCCGTCGACGATCACGAGACCCTTCCGAGCCCGTTCTATCTCACGCGCGCGCTGCCCGGCGACGAACTCGCCTACGAGCGCGTCTGCCGACTCGAGGACGACTCGCTCCGGCGGCTCGCTCGAGAGACCGGCGAGTACCTGGGCGAACTGCACTCGATCCCGATTCCGGCGGTCGATACCTTCGGGGACGTCCGCCACGACGGTCCCGAACTGGCCGGCGAGCGTCCCGACGGCGATCCGGCGACCCTGACCGTCGGCACCCCTCGAGAGACCTGGCCGGCCTTCCTGGACGACTACGTCGACCGGGAACTCGAGCGTCACGCCGATTCCCGGTTTTCGGATCTCACGTCCGAACTGAACCGGTGGATCGAATCGGGCATCGAGAACCTGGACGGACCGTTCGAACCCGTGCTGGGGCGCAACGACCACGGCCTGCACAACCTCCTCGTCGATCCCGACACGGGTGAGATCACGGCGATGCTCGACTGGGCCTACACGCTCGCCGTCCCGGCGGCCTTCGACTTCGAGTTCGCCGTCTACCTCTACAGCGGGGTCTTTCTGGCGGGCCTTCCCGACGTCCCGGACCGGCGGACCCTCGTCCGCGAAGCGATGCTGTCGGGTTATCGGACGACGGCGCCGGACCGCGCCGAGGCGGTATCGACTCCCGAACCGCTCTACGAGGCGGTCGCGATGATCCGGATCATGAACGATTTCCACCACCTGGATTTCCCCGACGGATCCGAAGCGATGGTGATGGATCGGATCAGTACGGACGCGCGAGCCCTCCTCGACGGAGGACGACCCGAATAGTTACGCGTCGAAGTCCTCGAGCGTCGGGCGGTCGTGATCACCCGGGAACGTATCCACGGGAACCTGAATCTGGTCGCCCGAGACCATGTCCTTGAGCGTCACCTCGTCGTTCTCCAAATCCTGCTCGCCGACGATCACCGTCGTCTCCGCGTGGATCGAGTCGGCGTAGTTGAGCTGAGCGCCGAACGAACGCCCGGAGACGTCGGTCTCGACGACGTGCCCGCGCTCGCGGAGGTCGCGGGTGATGCGGGCGGCAGTCGGCCGCGTGTCGCCGATCTGGAGCACGTAGTAGTCGGTCGAAACCTCCTCGTCGGGCCAGACGCCGGCCCGTTGCATGAGCAACGGCAGGGTCGCGTGCCCTGGCGCGACGCCGACCGCGGGCGTCGGCTGGCCGCCGAAGCTCTCGATCAGGTCGTCGTAGCGACCGCCGCCGAAGACCGACCGCGAGACCTCGCCCGTGGAGTCGAAACACTCGAAGACGACGCCCGTGTAGTAGTCCAGTCCCCGCGCGGTTTCCAGGGATATCGTACAGTACTCCCGGGCACCGAAGTCCTCCGCGGCCGCGAGCACGTTCTGGAGGTTCTCGACGGCGTCGGTAACCGTCTCGGTGTCGGCGAAGTCGACGACTTCCTCGAGGTCGCCGCCGGCGACGAGGTCGTCGAACTGGCCGGCTTGATCGGCCGAGAGACCGGCCGAGACGAGCAGGTCGTGGTACTCCGCCCGCTCGATCTTGTCGGATTTGTCGACAGCGCGGATCGCCGCCTCGGTGTCGACGTCGGTGTCGAACGTCTCGAGGACGCCGCCCAGGATATCACGGTGGGAGATGCGAAACTCGAAGTGCTCGCCGGTCAGTCCGAGGCCGGTGAGGGCGTCGGCGGCCCACGCCAGGATCTCGGCGTCCGCTTCCGGTTCCGCGGAGCCGAAGATGTCGACGTTAGTCTGGTAGAACTCGCGCTGGCGGCCCTGCTGGACCTGCTCGTAGCGCCAGAACGGGCGGGTCGAGAACCACTTGATCGGCTTCGAGAGCGCCTGCTGTTTGGCGACGACCATCCGTGCGACCGTCGGCGTGAGTTCCGGGGTGAGCGTGACGTGGCGACCGCCTTGATCCTCGAAGGCGTACAGTTCGTCGACGATTTCGTCGCCGCTCTTGTCGGTCCACATCGCCGCGCGCTCGACGGCGGGCGTGGCGATCTCGCGAAACCCGTAGTGGCGTGCCGTATCCTCCAATCCGTCGATCGTGGCCCGGCGAGCGGCCATTTCGCCGGGATAGAAGTCTCGAAAACCCTTGATTCGGTCGTACATGGCCGTTCGTTCGGTCACGGGGCACTTCTATGCTTTCGTTCGGCCGAACGATGCCACCGAACGTTTGGTTCGGAGCAAATTGGCATTAGTTGTATCCGACGGTTGGAGAGACGGTCCCGTAGTTTGATGAGAACTGCCGACGAGACACGGCTACATGCAACGGGTCGCGGACGATCTGCAAGACGACTGGGTGGCCGACATCGGCGAACAGCTACCGGTCTCGCCGCTGTCGGCGCTCGGATTCGTCCTCGCGACGGTTATCGGGGTCCGCGTCGCCGCCCGGAGCGTCGTGGGTCTGGCGCTCCTCGAGAGTCTCTTCCCGTTTCTGGCCGCGGCGGCGGTCGTCGTCGCGGATCGCTGGCTCGTCGAGAACGACGTCGGCGTTCGGGATCGAATTACCGTGTTCGCGTACGGTCTCGGGGGCTTTCTCGCCGCCGCCCTCGTCACGGCCCTCCACGTCCACGTCATGAATCTCCACGGGACGACCGTGCCGCAACCGCTGTATCTGACGCTGATGAGCGGCACCGTCGGCGTCGCCGCCGGGACCATCGCGGGCATCTACGAGATCCGCCAGCGGGCCGCCGTCCGTGACGCCCGGCGACAGAGCGCCCGCCTCGAGGAGTTCGCCTCGGTCGTCAGCCACGACCTTCGAAACCCGCTCAGCGTCGCACAGGGCCGGCTGCGCGAGACGTTTCGAACCGGCGATCCGGACCACCTGAAGTCGGTCGACGGCGCGCTCGAGCGGATGGACGAACTCATCGAGGAGTCGCTATCGGTCGCCCGCAACGGCACTCACGTCGAGGAGTCCGAGGAAGTCCCGCTCGTCGAACTCGCCAGCGACGCCTGGGAGTCGGTCGACACCGACGAGGCGAGGTTCGAGACGGCCGGCGATCGGGCCATCCACGTCGACTACGCGCGAGCGAAGAACCTCTTCGAGAACCTCTATCGAAACGCGGTCGAGCACGGTGGCGACGACGTCACCGTCCGCGTCGGTCCGTCCAAACACGGCTTCTTCGTCGAAGACGACGGCCCAGGTATTCCGGCGGCACAGCGGTCGAACGTCCTCGAGCAGGGGTACTCGACCGGCGACGACGGCTCGGGACTGGGCCTCGCGATCGTCCGCGCGATCGCCGACGCTCACAGCTGGGACGTGACCGTCACGGAGAGTCGATCGGGCGGTGCGCGGTTCGAGTTCACCCGCGGGTGAGAGAGCGAGGGCGAAGCGAGAAGCGGTCTCGGTCGACGGGTGCCTACCGCACGTCGGTCACGTGCGTCTGTTCGTGATCCGGGAAGTACTCGCCGATGGCGTCGATGCCGTCCTCCTCGGCGATGATCGCCCGTAACTCCGCTTCGTAGTCGGCGCGGGTGATCTGCCCGCTCGGTCCGACGGTGACGTCGAGGGTCTCCTCGACCAGTCGATCCACGGCCGTCCGGCCGAACCCCGACAGCGGTGCGATGTAATCGACGCCGTGGCGATCCTCGAGACTCTGGGCCTGTGCCCGCGAAACCGTCGGAACCCGGTCGTCGCGTCTGGTGCCGTCGGCGACCGCATCGAACTCCCGTTCGGCAGCCGTCTCGAGGGCGTGCTGGTGGACCAACTGGATACCGTTGCGGGGAAAGCCGTCCTCGCGGATTCGGTCGACGGCCTCGTGGGCGACGTCGGGGTCGAGTTCGAGACGCTCGAAGTCGAATCCGGTCGCCTCGGCCGTCGATCGAGCGTGTTTCCAGTCGTCGGTGATCCCGAAGTGGGCCGTCTGAAGGGTCACGTCGTAAAACTCCGACAGGAGGAGCGCCGCGAGCGTCGAGTCTTTGCCGCCGCTGTAGAGCAAGCCGAGCCGCATCGAATCAGCGCCGGCGGATGTCGAAGCTCTGCTTCTCGGGTTTGAGTTCGTTGAGCAGTTGCTTCATCTTCGAATCGTCGATCTTCCCCTGCAGACGACCGCTCTGGGCGAGTGCGACCACCTGCTGTTCGACCTTTTCGCCGAACTGCGGTTTGCTCATCTTCACCGTGTTGAGCCGTTTCCGAGCGTCGTCGGTGAGATGCTGGCGAAGCATCGCCTTCTTCTGGGCTTCCGCCTGTTGCTGGGCGGCTTCCTGCTGGGCTCTGGCCTCGTCTCCCTGCTGGGATTCGGCGCGCTCTTGTAACTGTTCCATCTTCTTCTGTCGAAGTTCCTCGAGGTCGTCGTCGGGACTATCGCTCATAGGACAGTGTAGTTTCGCACGGGGGAAAATGATTACGGACGGAGAGCGGCCGCGTCGGCCGACCGCGAAAGCAGCAGACGTCTACGCGTAGCGCTCGAGGTCCGGTCGATCGAGATCCGAGAGGACGTCGCCGGCGGTGTCGTCGAGGAGGCTGCGACCGTCGGCGGTGATTCGGCGACCTTCGCCGTCCGCGGTCTCGACGAGGTCTTCCTCCTCGAGTTGCTGGAGGATGGTTCGAATGAGGTTGCGCGAGCCGTCGGCACGGCGGTCGGGAGCGACCTGGTAGCGGTTCGAGCCGCCCTTCGCGCCGCCGTACTCGGTGGCGAGTCGCTCGACACCGACGGGACCGGTGTCGGCGACTTTGCGGAGGAGACTTGCGGCGCGAAGCGCCCAGAAGTTCTCCTGTTCGGGTGGCAGGTCTCGGTTAACGCCGGTCTTCGTGAACTGTGCCCAGTCGGGTTCGTCGAGTCGGTCCTCGAGGTCCTCGGCGACTGCCTCGAGCAAGGCATCCACCGGAACGTCGTACATCGTAGCCATTGGCGTTTCGTTCCCTGCCGCGGCATTTAAGCCCGTCGTTGTCGCCCCGCGTTACGGTGTGGTGTGGCGCAGTGCTCCGCGTCGCGTCGCGTTGCGGTATATCGTGTTACGTTGTGGTACGTCGTGTTGTGGGTCGAGGCGCGGTATCAGCGTTAGCGCGAGTGAAAATGTGAACACACCGCGAACGCATCCGGTTGGCTTTTCGCACTGGACTCGAAACGACCGGTATGGACGAACGCGCCGCACTGGCGCTGTTAGAGACGGAACTCGGCCCAGCCGGCGACGACGCCGCCGTCGTCGACGGGCAGGTGATGACGACGGACATGCTCCACGAGACGACGGACTTTCCCGGGGGGACGACTCGCTACACGGCGGGCTGGCGATCCGTTGGCGCCTCGCTGTCGGACGTGGCGGCGATGGGTGCCGAGGCGACGGCGGCGGTCGCCGCCTACGCCGCGCCCGCGTTCGATCGCGAGGAACTCGCGGCGTTCGTTCGCGGCGCGAGCGACGTCTGCGAGGCGGTCGGCGCGAAGTACGTCGGCGGCGACCTCGACGACCACACCGAGTTCACTGTGGCGACGACCGTCCTCGGCCGGACGGACGACCCCGTTCTCCGCAACGGTGCCCAGCCCGGCGACGCCGTCTGCGTCACCGGTACGCTGGGCCGAAGCGCCGCCGCCCTCGAGCTGTTCGAGCGCGGCGAACTCGAGCGCGCGAACGAGCTGTTCCGGTTCGAGCCGCGGGTCGCGGCGGGGCGGGCGGTCGCCGACCACGCGACCGCGATGATGGACTCGAGCGACGGCCTCGCCCGGTCGCTCCACCAGCTCGCCGAAGCCAGCGGCTGCGGGTTCGCCGTCGAGTCGGATCGACTGCCGATCGACGGGGCCGTCCGCGAGGTGGCCGACGACGAGGCGACGGCCCTCGAGCTGGCGACGACGTTCGGCGAGGACTTCGAACTCGTGTTCACGGTGCCCGAGGATGCCGCCGCGGCGATCGCGGATGCGACGGCGGTTCCGACTCCGATAACGGTGATCGGATCGGTCCTCGAGTCGGGCGAGATCACGCTCGACGGCGAGAAACTGGCCGATCGAGGATACACGCACTGACGGGAGAGGCGTCACCCGACGAGCTCGATCGGCACCGGCATGAAACAGAGCAGACCGAGTCCGAACGTTACCAGGCCGAGAACCACCCTGCCGGTCCCCAGCCGTTCGTCGTTGACCGGTCTCGCCGGACCGACGTGTGCGAGGTAGACCGCGATCAGACCCCAGAGGAACCAGACGAACACCGACTGGCCGCTGTAGTCGGCGACGTAGTAGAGGTAGCCCGCCAGCGCGAACAGCACGCCGGGAATCAGACTCGCGATCGTCTCCTGGTACTCGCGGGTTATCGCCCGAAGGATGTGCCCGCCGTCGAGTTGGCCGACCGGAATCAGGTTCAGGAACGTGACGAACATCCCGACCCAGCCGCCGATGACGACCGGGTTCACGACCGTCGCCGGATCGTCGCGGTAGAGCGGTTGATCGAACGCCGCCGCGAGCAACTCGAGCAGGGGCGGATACCCCAACCGAAGCTCGATCGCGTTGGGATCGTTGGCGAGTCCCGCCGGAGCGGTCACCGGATCGAGGTGGAGGCCGACGATCGTGACGACGACCGTCGCGATCAGCCCCGCCAGCGGCCCGGCGACACCGATGTCGAACAGCGCCTTCCGGTCGGGCATCCGGCTCTTGATGCTGATCACCGCGCCCATCGTCCCGATCAGCGTCGGCACCGGCAGGAAGTACGGCAGCGAGGCGTCGACCCGGTGATACCGGCTCATCACGTAGTGTCCCATCTCGTGGACGCCGAGCACGCCCAGTATCGCGACGGTAAACGGCCACGCGTGGCGCATCTCGAGCGGGTTCGCGATCGGATCAATGTAGTACCACTGAGCGCCCGCGAACAGCGTCGAGAGGACCGTCGCGACGAACAACACGACGTTCGTCCACGGGATCCCGTCGATGCCGGTGGTGTGCGGTGTCGCGACGATGACGTACTCGCCGTGGCGCATCGTCAACTGCGCCTCGTAGCCCGCGTCGCGAAACGCGGGCCAGAGCCGGCGCATCAACGGTTCGGGCGCGACCATCGGATCGCCGTAGTAGACCAATTCGTCCCCGTCGACGCGCGTGTCGTAGACGGAGAACAACGGGTCGATCGTCTCGAGTGGAGGACCGGCGTCGGGTGCGTCCACGTCGTCCATCACCCGGAATTGGGAAGCCCGTGGTATAAATCGACTGCGTCGAGCGTCGAGTGTCAGTGGGAAGTCGTCTCGAGCGGAGTCGACGAATCGTGTGCTGGCGGGCGAAGCGCCCGTAACCGGTCACCGGTGAGGACGAGAGCCACAGCTGAAACGATGGGAGCTACCGAGGCGGGTGGGAGACGAGGCGGATATCCGTGACCGGTGTAAAGTCGACGACTCGAGAGCGGTGCTGAAGCGTCGGACGGCATTCGCGCGTCAAAAATCCTGCGGGCCGGCGACGGGGGGACCAGTCGGGCCGCACGCGCAGGGTATCGGGTGGGGGTCCGGGCCGAGGGCAGCCGGGACAGGGTGTGGATGTTCGACGGGCGATGCGAGGTTGCGGGGGAGTGCGGGGCGGGTATCGCGTGCGTGGACCGCTTGGACTCGCGATCGTGACCGTAGTGGAGCTCAGGCGGGTGCGACGCGCCACGTCGTCGCGCTCGTGTACGACCACTTCTCGATCTCGAGGTCAGTCGCGGAGTTCGATAGTTTAACCATGAGCGCACCGATTTCTTTGGGGGACAATCCGACATCGTCGGCGATAAACTTGCCCTTGAAGTACAGTTCGCCGTCGTCCGCTTTCTCGCGCAGGTAGCGTTTGAGGCGGCGTTCCTTGCTTTCCGTGGAGGGTTGGGCTGTCGTGCTCATCGACAGTAACCCGTATTTCCGGGGACATGTTATAAAGGACGGATGGTTTGGTAATTTTCGGTTGCGTTCATCGCTCGAGTCGGTAACCGAATTTTTATTCCCGTCGAGCTGAATTTTCACGACGCTCCGAGATCGGCCGAGACGTTTTAAAGGCCGATCTAATACGTTATCGCCGATGTATACGGACCGATGAATTTCGCATTTATGAAAGTCGAATCACTCGGGAAAGCAACAACGTTCTGGACGGAACGAACGATTCATTCGCGGTCGTGAACCCAGAACTCATCATCGACCGTGACTTCCTTCTTGAACAACGGAACCTCGTCTTTGAGCCGGTCGATGCCGTCTTCGACCGTCCGAAACGCCTCTCTGCGGTGGCCCGCGAGGACCACGACGAAGACGATGTCTTCGCCGTCGCGAACGACGCCAGTTCGGTGGTGCATCTCGACGGCGTAGACGCCGTCTCGCGACTCGAGTTCCTCGCGAAGCGCGGCGAGGCGTTCGTCGGCGACGCCCTCGTACTTCTCGAACTCGAGGTACTCCGTCCGGTCGTCGTCCGCGGAGTCCTTCGCACGGACGCGGCCGGTGAACGTAGCGATCGCACCGGCCCGGTCCGCGAGCGGTGAGTCTTTGACCCGATCGACGAGCGACTCGAGGGTCTCGTGTGGCTCGCTCCGTTCGAGGCGATCGGCGATAACGTCGCTCTCGAGGTCGGCGACGGTCGCGGCCGTCGCGAGGACGTCGGTCTCCTCGGGGACGGAATCCCGGTCGGGACCGACGACGACGCACGGATACCGCAACTCCGAGACGCCGGTGACGAGTGCGTAGTCGCAGTTCGTTGCGAGCGTGTCGAGGGCCTCCTGGACCGAGAGACCGGTCCCAGAGGCGAGCCAGTCGCCGTCGGCGCCGAGTTCGTAGGTGACGTCGCCGCCGATCGTCAGCGACGGGTGGTCGACGGTGGACGTCCCGTCAGCGATCGTCGCGTCGTAGTGGACGACGCCGACGCGCCCGCGGGTGGAGAGTTCCCCGACGAGCCGATCCACGGCCCGCTCGAGCGTCTCTCGACCCGCGCCGCGCTCGAGGACTCCGAGTACGTGCATGTGAGATCCGTCGCGTGGATACGCCTTCTAAGTGTCGGCGTCCCGAGGATGCACGCCACAGAGTTGGCAACCCTTAAGAACGCATCCCGGTTACACCGCGGTAGTATGAAAGTGGTCGTCTCTATCGGTGGAAGCGTGCTCGTGCCCGAACCCGGCGCGGATCGGGTGGCCGCACACGCTGCCGTCGTCGAAGATCTCGTCGCGGATGGCTGTCGCGTCGGTGCCGTCGTCGGCGGCGGCGGCGTCGCCCGGGAGTACATCGGCGCCGCGCGCGATCTCGGCGCGAACGAAATCGAACTCGATCAGCTGGGGATCGACGTCACCCGGCTCAACGCCCGCCTACTCATCGCGGCGCTCGGCGAGGAGTCAGTGACGGCACCCGCGAAGGACTACGAGGAGGCCGGCGAAGCCCTCCGACGGGGCAACCTCTGTGTCATGGGCGGCGTCGCGCCCGCACAGACGACCGACGCCGTCGGCGCCGCCCTCGCGGAGTACGTCGACGCGGACCTGCTGGTCTACGCCACCAGCGTCTCCGGGGTCTACAGCGACGACCCCAACGAGACCGACGACGCGACGAAGTACGATACGCTCTCGGCAACGGACCTCGTCGACGCCATCGCCGGCCTCGAGATGAACGCCGGCTCCTCGGCACCGGTCGACCTGCTGGCGGCGAAGATCATCCAGCGCTCGGGGATGCGTACGATCGTCCTCGACGGCACCGACCCGGAACGGATCGCCCGCGCGGTCAGGTACGGCGACCACGAGGGCACGGACGTCATTCCCGCGGGGGTGGGTGAAGAACCGACCTACTGGGCGGGTGAGGAGGTGGAAGACGACCACGACCGCGATCAGGATCAGGAACAGAATCGGGAACAGGAAACCGAACCAGAGACCCAGCAATGAGCGCCGAGAGCCCCGACGACGTCGACGCCGACGAGGAACAAAAGCGCGCGACGACCTCGAGTCCCTACACCGTCCAGCGCGACGAAGGGGAGAAACACCACGTCTTCTGGGCCGACGCCGTCGCGGACCGCGTCGAAGAACGAGAGCCGGAGGAACCGATCGTGATCAAAGGCGGCATCTCGCCGTCGGGCGTTCCCCACCTCGGCAACGTCAACGAGATCATGCGCGGCTACTTCGTCGCCGAAGTCCTGCGCGAACGCGGCCACGAGGTCCGGCAGGTGTTCACCGCCGACGACCGCGACCCGCTCCGGAAGCTGCCGCGGACGCTCTGTGATCTCGAGGGCAATCTCGTCGATCTCGGCGAGGTGAACGCGAGCGCGCTGGGTCGAAACCTCGGCTCGCCGTACACCGACATCCCGGACCCGTTCGAGTGCTGTGACTCCTACGGCGACCACTTCTCGAACATCATTCAGAACAGCGCCGACGCCGTCGACGTGCCGATCGAACTCGTCTCGACGACGGAGCTGTACGAGACCGGGCAACTCGAGGACGTCACCCGGTTCGTCCTCGAACACCAGGATCGCGCTCGCGAGGTACTCTCGGCGTACCAGGACAAGGTCGACGAGGACTACGTTCCGTTCAACCCCATCTGCGAGGAGTGCGGAAAGGTGACCGAGACGGTGACGGCGGTCGACGTCGACGCCGGCACGGTCGACTACCGCTGTACTGACATGGAAGCGGGCGACCAGACGATCAGCGGCTGCGGCCACGAGGGAACCGCGACGCTCCGGGAGGGGAAACTCCCCTGGCGCTTCGAGTGGCCCGCCCAATGGCAGGTACTCGGCGTCGACTTCGAACCCTTCGGCAAGGACCACGCCGAGGGCTCCTGGCCCAGCGGCCAGGACGTCGCCCGGAACGTCCTCGAGATCGAGCCGCCGGTTCCGATGGTCTACGAGTGGTTCACACTCGACGGCGAGCCGTTCTCGTCTTCGGAGGGGAACGTCATCCTCGTCTCGGACGTCCTCGAGTTACTCGAGCCGGAGGTCCTGCGCTACTTCTTCGCGAAGGACCCCTCGAAGGCGCGAGACTTCAGCGTCGAGCGCCTGGACCTGCTGGTCGACGAGTTCGACCGGTTCGAGGCGATCTACTTCGGAGAGGTGGAAGCCAGCGAGGACGAGCGGGCGTTCGCCGAGCGGGTGTATCCGCTGGTCGTAGACGAACCTCGGGAAGAGCGCATCCGCCTGCCCTACACCTTCGCTGCGGTGCTCGGCATGACCGACGACCCCGACCTGCGCGAGGAGATCGCGCGACGTGAGGGGCACATCTCCGAGGACGATCCCGAGTGGGCGATCGAAGGTGCGCTGGCCCGCGTCGCTCGAGCGCGCAACTGGGCTCGCCGGACCGAAAACGAGTTCGACTACGAACTCAAGCGCAGCGAGATTCCCGATCACGACTTCGACGAGCCGACCGAGGCGGCGCTCGCGGACCTCGCGGCGTTCGTCGAGGAGGGCCACGGCCCCGAGGAGATTCAGGGCGAGATCTACGAGAGCGCGAAGCGCCACGACGTCCCCGTCGGCGAGTTCTTTTCGGCCGGCTACCGGCTCTTCTTCGACGAGAGTCAGGGGCCCAAGCTCGGTCCCTTCCTCTCGAACGTCGATCGGGAGTTCGTCGTCGATCGGTTGCGCCGGGAGCGCTGAGATACCACTCCAACTGCACCCGCCTCGGCCCCACCCCAGACAAAAGCCCTTTGAGAACGCCCGCCCGAGAGTGTAGCAATGGACGACGGTTCTCTCACTGTTGCTGTCTTCGTCGCGTTCATCGAGGCGTACGCCTCGAGTCCGGTGACGTGGGTCTTCGCCGGGATCGCCGCCTACTGGCTCGGAATCGTTCTACTCCGCCAGCGAGACCTCCTGCCGGACTACGTCGGGACACAGGGGCCGGTACTGACGATTCACACGAAACGCGGCCGGGACTTCCTCGACTGGCTCGCCGGCCCGAAACGGTTCTGGCGGGCGTGGGCGAACCTCGGCGTCGGCATGGCGCTCGTCGTCATGGTGAGCATGTTTCTCGTCTTGATCACCGCCGCCTACGCCGCCCTCCAGACGACGGAGACGACGGCCGTCCAGCAGCCGCGGAACGTCCTCGTCATCCCGGGGGTCAACGACTTCCTGCCGCTGTCTGCGACGCCGGGGATCGTCTTCGGACTCCTCGTCGGACTCGTCGTTCACGAGGGCGGCCACGGACTGCTCTGTCGCGTCGAGGACATCGACATCGACTCGATGGGCGTCGCGATGCTCGCGGTCCTCCCGATCGGCGCCTTCGTCGAACCCGACCAGGAGAGCCAGCGGTCGGCCAGCCGCGGCGGCCAGACCCGCATGTTCGCCGCCGGCGTCACCAACAACTTCGCGATCACGGTCGTCGCGTTCGCGCTCCTATTTGGCCCGATCGCCGGCGCGATCGCCGTCGCACCCGGCGCGGCCGTCGGCGGCGTCCTCCCCGGCTCGCCGGCGGCGGACGCCGGCATCGAAGCGAACGACCGCATCACCGCCATCGACGGGACGACCGTCGAGAACAACACCGCCCTCGAGTCGACTCTCTCCGAGGACGGACCGACCGAGATCACGGTCGAACGCAACGGCGAGGAGACGACGACCGTGAGCCGAGCGCCGATCGTCGCGGCGACCATCGAGGACGGGCCGGCGAACGTCGACGTCGGCGACGCGATCCTCGAAGTCGACGGCGAACGTGTCGTCTCCGAAGGGAGCTTCCGGGAAGCCGTCGCGGAGACGGAACGCCCGACGCTGACGATCGATCGCGACGACGGCGAAACGGTCGAACGGACGGTCGCGATCGGCGCGGCGACGCGGGTCAGCGACGATCCGCTCGAGTCGGCCGGTGCGCCCTCGGGCGCGTCGTTCGTGATCACGTCGTTCGACGGCGAGCGCGTGCTCTCCGACGGCGACCTCCTCGAGGTGCTCGAGGAGACGAGTCCGGACGACGAGGTGACCGTCGCCGGCTATCACGGCGACGGCGGCGACCGCGCCGAGTACGACGTAACCCTCGCGGAGCATCCGCGGGGCGAACAGGGCTATCTCGGGATTACGCCCACGGCCGGCATCTCCGGGTTCACCCTGAGCGACACCTTCGGCCTCGAGTTGTACCCCGCCGAGACGTTCCTGGCGGCGCTGGGCGGCGGTGACGGCGAGGCGTTCGGCCCGCTCGTCGACTCGTTCCTCGGGAAGATCGCCATCGCGTTGTTCCTGCCGATCTTCGCGTTCGCCGGCGACATGCCGTTCAACTTCGCCGGCTTCACCGGCGGGATCCAGAACTTCTACGAGGTTCAGGGCTCGCTCGCCGCGTTCGGTGACTGGACGATCTTCATGGTCGCGAACCTGCTGTTCTGGACCGGCTGGATCAACGTCCAGCTCGGCTTCTTCAACTGCATTCCGGCGTTCCCGCTCGACGGCGGGCACATCCTCCGGACGAGCACCGAGGCCATCGTCTCTCGACTCCCGATCGACGCGAACAGAGGGATGGTCCGCTCGGTGACGACGACGATCGGATTGCTGATGCTGGCCAGTTTCCTGCTCATGTTGTTCGGGCCGCAGTTGTTCGCCGGCTGATCGTGCGCCGAGTGCCGTTTTCGTGTTCGTTCGTGTTCGTGTTCGTGTTCGCGTTTCTCGCTGTCGCTCTCACTATCGATCGCTTCGAATCCGTCACCAACCACGGACGCCGAATCCATCCACAACCACGAATTCGCTGACCGCTACCGGGCGGATATCGTGTGAGGCAGTCGCGACTCGAGTGGGTGGCGTCCAGTTCAGTCCAGTCCAGTAACCCGAAGCCGACCCGAGCCAAACGAGCGGTGAGAACCGAAAATGCAGTCGAACTCGAGGCTACTCGTCGTCGATTTCGTGGCGTTCGTAGAACTCTTCGGGCGTCTCGGTAATTCGCTCGAAGTCCGTCTCGAAGTAGTGTTCGTGGTGGCGAACCAGCTGTTCGACGATCCAGGCGCTGAACTCCTCGTCGAAGCGCCACTCCCCCTCGAGGTGCGGGATTTCGAACCGATCGTCGGTCGAGAAGGCGGCGTAGACGTGGAAGAATCCGAGGATGACGTCGGCGAAGTCGTGTGCCTTCTCGGAACCTCGTTCGCGCCGGTCTGCGAGTTCGTCGCGGCCCGCATCAGTGAGTTCGAAGTACTTTCGATCGGGTTCGTCTTCGCGGTCGATTCGCTCGGCCCATCCCTTCTCCTCGAACTTGTAGAGGATCGGATAGACGGATCCGTACGACGGCTCCCAGTGCCCCCCACTGAGGTCGCGGATCTCTTTGAGGATCTCGTAGCCGTACCTCGGCTTTTCCTCGAGTAGTTCGAGGACGAGGTAGGCAATCAACCCCTTCGGCGGCCCACTTTTCCGCATGTGATCGATGATTTAAACGGGGATACGTAAAGGGTTTCGGTCAGCAGCAATACGGGAATATGCGGTTTAGAGCGATCGAAACGGCCAGATATGCGATTGGGTTAGTTCGAATATCGATATCTGTAATAAATACTAGGAAAAGTGCTCGATCGGGCGAATTGATCTGACGGACGAGTCTGCGTGGAGCGGGGCGCTGGCACTCACTCGTCCCAGTACAGTGCAATCGACCGAGATTCACC
Organism: Halomontanus rarus; assembly: GCF_017357405.1. Classification (GTDB taxonomy): domain Archaea; phylum Halobacteriota; class Halobacteria; order Halobacteriales; family Natrialbaceae; genus Halomontanus; species Halomontanus rarus. The sequence continues at coordinate 1,684,714 of NZ_CP071597.1, forward strand.
GGGTTCACCTGAAACGCAGCTCGGTTGACGACGTTCATTCCGGCGGTAACGAGTGAGTTTATTACTGATCAGTTACATCATCATCATCGCATGATGGTTCGTCCCCTGTCCCGGCTCGTCACCCTCGTGATCGACGGGCTGTACGGTATCACCGCGAGGGGAGACGAAGTCACCGCCGCTGCAGCGAGTGAGGATGCGTAAGGTCGTCGCACTCGCCCTCGTCGCGCTGGTCGTGACGACCGCGGGTTGTAGCGCGTTCGAGTCGTCCGACGACCGGGAGCCCTACGGCGTCGACGAGGTGGTCGAGATCGATTCCGAGTTGCTGCCCGGATTGACCGACGACGGTGTTACCGATCGTGTCGCCCTCCGGAACGCCCACGTCGACGCCCTGACGGACGACTCCTATCGGCAACGACAACGGATCACGCAACGCGGAGAAACAGGCGAGATCGAGTACCTCGTGGTTCAAAACCGGTCGGTCGTCGACGAAACGGCGCTGATCGTCGACGAACTGGACCCGGCGTATCTCGAGTCCGACGAGAATACGACGGTCTCGTACCGCGTCTGGGCTGACGGTACGACGAGTTCGGCGTACGCTCGAGTGGAGGACCGCTCGGGGGCGGTCTCTTACCGGCCAGCGCCCAGCTACGTCTCGTTCGAACCGAGTACGCCGGTCTCGTTGCTCACCCTCTACGGCACCGTCGATACCGTCACCGTCGAACGAGACGGCGGGGGCGAACGTTACCGACTCGAGGGAACGGGTGACCTCAACGCCTACGGCAACACCACCTTCGAACTCCTGCTCACCGAGCGCGGCTACGTCGAGTCGTATTCCATCGAGGTGACGGACGGCGGTCGCACCACCGAATACGAGGGTGGCTTCGAACCCGACGACGACCTCGAACTCGAGGAACCCGAGTGGCTCGCAGAGGCGAAGGCGGAAATCGAGTCCGAGTGGGAGTGACGTTTCACAGACGAACGCCGACCGGCTGCGTCCGAGGAGCGAACCCGTTCCTTCTTACGGTCCCCACCCCAACGCGCGAGTATGGAACGACGGCAACCGCCACAGACCGAGGAGGGCTGGTACGTCCTGCACGACTTCCGGTCGATCGACTGGGACGCCTGGCGTAACGCACCGGAACGAACTCGCGAACGCGCGATCGAGGAGGGGATCGAGTACCTGACCGCTTGCGAGCGACTCGCGGACGCGAGCGAGGGCGACTCGGCGACCTACGCCGTCCTCGGCCACAAGGCCGATCTCCTGTTCGTCCACCTGCGGCCGTCGATGGCCGACCTCGACGTCCTCGAGCGTCGGTTCGAGGGTACCGCCTTCGCGGCGTTCACCGAGCGGACCGACTCCTACGTTTCGGTGACCGAGGTCTCGGGCTACATGTCCCAGGACTACTTCGACGACGACGCGGAGGTCGAGGATACCGGGATCGGGCGATACATCCAGTCGCGACTCCACCCCGAGATCCCCGACAGCGAGTACGTCAACTTCTACCCGATGGACAAACGCCGCGGCCCCGAAGACAACTGGTACGACCTCCCCTTCGACGAGCGCGCCGAACACCTCTCGGCCCACGGCGACATCGGCCGCGACTACGCGGGAAAGGTCACCCAGATCATCACCGGCAGCGTCGGCTTCGACGACCACGAGTGGGGCGTCACCCTCTTCGCCGACGATCCGACCGACATCAAGGACTTGCTCTACGAGATGCGCTTCGATCCGTCTACGTCGCGGTTCGCGGAGTTCGGTCGGTTCCGCTTCGGACGGCGGTTCGCCCCCGAGAACCTCGCGGGGTATCTGGCGGGCGAGTCGGTGTCCCAGGAGGTTTCAGACGGTCACGACGGTGCTCACGGTCACGATGACGGAGACGGGCACGCCCACGGTGGCGCACAGCACGGACACGGCCACGAACACGGCGGCGAGAGCGACGGTCACCACCACGGCGGGACGGATCACGGACACGGCCACGACCACGGAACCGAAGACGAAACCGGGACCGAACACGACGAGGACAACATTCGCGGCGAACTCGAGGAGATGGGCGTCTACGCGGGCAAACCCCACGGCGAAGACGTCCACGCGGTCGTCCTCTACTCGGCGGCCGATCCCGACGAGTTGTTCGAGGAGGTGTCCGGTCTGCGGGCGAACTTCGATCACTACGACACCCACGTGAAGACCGCGGTCTACGAATCCCAGGATCCGGAGTCGGAGACGGCCGTCGTCAGCCTCTGGGAGACCGACCGTGCGGCGAACACGGCTGCAGGATTCCTCGCTGACCTGCCCGAAATAGTTCGTCAGGCCGGAGACGACGAGACGGATTCCTGGGGCACGATGGGCATGTTCTACACCGTCAAACCGGAACACCGCGAGGACTTCGTCGGGACCTTCGAGGAGGTCGGCGGCGTCTTAGGAGAGATGGACGGCCACCGCAAGACCGATCTGCTGGCCAATCGCGAGGACGAGAACGACATGTTCATCGCTAGCCGCTGGGACGCCCGCGAGGACGCGATGGCCTTCTTCCGCAGCGACGCCTTCTCCGAGACCGTCGAATGGGGCCGGAATGTCCTCGCTGATCGACCGCGACACGTCTTCCTCGCCTGATCGTCGGCAGAATCAGTTTTTCGTGAGCGATCCCTGAGACCGCTTCAGATCGAAACCGACTGCTTCGTCTCCTCGAGCAGTTCCTGGACGGCCACCGCCTCTCCCGTCTCGCTGCTGCGGATCGCCGCCTCGATCAGCGCCATCGACTGGAGGTTATCCTGGACGTTCGTCGCCATCGGCTCGCCGCCGTCGAGCCAGTCGACGAACTGCTCGATCAACCACGTGTTCGCCCACTTCTCGCCCTCGTCGAGCGGAATCCGGTCGCCGCTTCCGGGACGGTCGCCGAACTGCGCTTCCCCGTCCGGATCGTAGCTGTAGGCCTCGAGTTCACGGCTATCGAGGACGAGCGTCGAGTCTCGACACTCCGCGCGGACGTACTCGTTCCCCCAGCCGTTGAGGCCGACGGCGTTGGTCTTGGCTCCCTCGTAGGTCGCGCGCGTGCCGTCCTCGAACGTCAACTGGACGAGCCCCTGCGCGTCGCCGGCATACTCGCCCCACTCGGGCGTCCACGTCTGCGCGTAGAGGGTCTCACACCGGGAATCGGCGAGGTCGGCGAGGATATCGAGGTGGTGGACCGCGCCCTCGACCATCAGCGTGTCCTCGATGTCGTGACGGAACGCGCCCCAGCTGCCGTAGCTCCGGCAGTTGCAGGTGAATCGGCAGACGAGATAGTCGAGCGGTCCGTGCTCGCCCGAACGCAACTGCCGCCGCAGCGTCGTCTTGTCCCGGTCGAAGCGATGGCTCATCGTCACACCCATCTTCGCGCCCGCCGCCTCGACTTTCTTGGCGATGCGAACCGAGGCCTCGAGGGTGTCGGCGATGGGCTTCTCCGAGAGGATGTGCAGGTCGTGGGCGAGCGCGGCGTCGACGACGTCCTCGTGGAACGCCGGCGGCACGACGATCGTACAGAAATCCGCGTCGTGTTCGGCGAACGCGTCCGCGGCGTCGGTGTAACACGCGTCCTCGCTCAGCCCGAGGTGGTCCCGTGCGTTCTCGTGGGCCGATTCGTCGACGTCGACGGCGGCGACGACGTTCACGAGGTCGTCGTCCACGTTCGGCGGCAGAAATCGATCGCACCATCGCGCGCCCTGCCCGCCGGTGCCGACCTGAATAATATCGTACGTCATCAGTGTGCGGGTTGACCACACGCAGGCACGTGCAAATAGATTTCGTCCCGCGATTTGGGCATCCGAGAGACGTCGTGATCCGACTGGACTCGAACAAAAAGTACACTAGCTACCGCGTCGAATCTGGGAGGAAGACCGTGAACAGACGCGCGTTCCTGACGACGGTGTCCACGCTCGCGCTGGCCGGCTGTGCCACCCGACTGGGACTGGCCGATCGCGTCGAGGTCGAAGCGAAGTACGTCGTCGTTAGTGAGCGCCGGAACGAGGACGAGGACGGGGACAGGGACGTGGACGGGAACAGAGACGAAAGCGAGGAGGAAAACGGAGCCGACGACCCGATCGAGCTGGCCAGACGGCGGTACGACCCGTCGTCCGGGCCGTCCTACGACGCGATTCACGACCGCCTCGCAGACGACATCGAACCGGCGGGTCCGCTGACGATCTCCGAGGCGACGACCGAGCGACTCGAGCAGTCGTTCGAGGTGGTCCGGTACGGAATGCGCGGCTGTGGGTCGCTCGACGGTGACGACTCGGACTGTCGGGACACGTGGCTCTTTCTGGACGACTTCAACGACCTCGAGGTCGGGGACGTCGTCGACGTTCGATACGGGGAGGAGATGTCCGGGATCGTCTCCGTCAACGACTAACTGCACCCGACGGCGAAACCGTCGGTATTCGCCTCGAGAGACGGTCACATCGGATCTTTCGAGGGTGATTCGTCGTCAAACGGCCGATCCCGGACTGCGAGTTCGTGAATCCACGCGGCGTTCGCGAGACTCACCAGTGGGGTCGCCGATATCAACACCGAAACTATCGTCAGCGTCTAGAAGTCGTGGTCCGGATCGTCCTCGACTGTTCGCTTCATCGACTCTCGGCGGGACTTGGCGTCGCGGCCGGTCGCCTCGAGCAGGAAACTGTTCTTCGCGTCGACGGCTTCGCCTGCGGCCTCGAGTTCGTCGGGGCCGAGTTCGGTCGGGTCGCGTTCGACGAAGTCGACGCCGAGTTTGTCCTTCTTTCCGGAGTACTCGACGGTGCCAGCGGTGATGCGTTCGAAGACGGGATTGTCCGGTTCGCCGACGACGTAGAGGTCGCTCCCCTTGTACTCCTCGGTCTCGGTAATTGGGCCGAAGTAGTCTTCGACTGTGGCTTTCATGTCGGGGATTCGCTCCTCGAGATGTTCGCCGCGGCGCATCTTGTACTCCTTCATGAATCGAGCATATACGGGGGAGCGTTTACCTTTTTTCATAATCGACGTTTGCCACCATCAGTATGACAGGAACCTCGAGGCGTCGAGGGACGTGCCAGTACTGGGACGGGTCGGAAAAGTCGAGAGTCAGGAGTGTACGGGAGGACAGCAAAGTCGACGTGACGGCTGAAACGGGCCGTTATCGTTCTCGCTCGCCGAGGTAGCCCTTCCGACAGTCGGGACAGATATCGCCGGCTCGAAGCGAGCCGCGATCTCCGGGGGAGACAAACTCGCAGCGAGGGCAGTAAAACTCGGACGGAACGCCGTCGGGTGCCGACGAACCTTCGCCAGGTGCGGGTGCCGACTGTGCGCTCGTGATCCCGGTTTCGGGGTTCGAGACGGAGTCGGAGCCGGGTCCAGTGTCGGGTTCCGCACCGACACCGGTATCGGCCGCCGGACGACTTGCATCGGCTTCGGGATCCGCGTCGACGAAGACCGCGTCGTCGGTCGGATCGGGCGTCGCGGTGTCGTGTTCGGGTCCAGAGCCGGAGTTGCTTTCAGTGGAGTCCTCCGTCGACGCGTCGAACTCGAGCGTCGTCTCCGAGTCGGATTCACCAATCTGTGCCGGATTGGACCGTGATCCGGGCGGTGACTGTGCGCCCGGTTCTCCGACCTCGTCGTCGGCGTCGAGTGACCCTTCGTCCGCATCCGCGTCCGCGTCCGTCTCGGGCCACGCAGTCGGCTCGTTCTCCGCCCCGACCGGGGGCCCGACGTCGTCGGAGTCGGGCCACTCGCCGCGTTCCCGCTCGGGATCGCGTGACTCGTCCTCGTCATCGTCCTCGAGAATTTCGGCGTCGTCGGTGATCGGGTCGCCGTTCTCGTCGGTGGGATGGTCGGGATCGGACTCGAGGTCCGAGTCGGAGTCGGAGTCGGGGTCGGGGTCGGGGTCGGGGCCGCCATCGCTCGCACCGGCGTCGACGGCGGAACCGGATTCGGGCGACGGTGGGTCGTCTCGTCCGTCGGCGGACGGCTCGTTCGGTACGGCGGCTGTCTCGGGTTCGGTGGAGGGGGAAGTCGACGTCGACGCGGAACCGGACGTCTCGGATTCGGGAGGGAGGCTCGTCACTTCGGTGTTTTCACTGAGGACGTTTCGTTCGCCACAGCGAGCACACTCCTCGTACTCCTCGACGCTGACGACGACTTCACTGCCCCGTTCTTCGCGCTCACGCTCGACTTCGGGCTCGCCGTAGTCGTGCCCGAGCAGCGAACATCGCAGGACCATTGTCACACCGTACCCAGTCACAGCATAAAAAACGTACTGCATACGCGGCCGTGACTGACTTCGCTCGCTGGCCGTGAGCAACGGCAAACGTAAAATCCCGGGTCGACCAATACGCTGGTAGATGCGAGCGAAGCAAGAGTACCGAGACCGGGAGTCGACGGAGGTAGCGGTACTCGACGAACTCGTCAATCGAACCGACGACGGGATGACCGTCTTCGAACTCCGCGCGGCCGTCGAAGTCGAGATCGACGCGCTCGAGGAGGCGCTGGCCGACCTCAAAGAGGACGACCTCATCACTGCCGAATATCGAGAGAGTCAGACGGTCATCAAGCCCGACGACCGGGTGGTTCCCGACGAAACGGTCGACGACGACGACGAGTCGATCGCCGACTGGATCCGAAAGCGGATCCCGTTTTGAACGGTGGAGAGGCCTCGAACGAGAAACTGAAACTGAAACCTAAAAGAGCCAGTACGACAGCGACGAGTCGCTGCGGGACGACGCGTCGAGACACCGAAACATCGAAACGCCTGATACCCTCAGGACCCTCACTGCATCCATGAGTGTCATCGAGTCCGTCCACGCCGACCACGGCGCGACGTTCGGCGACCGCGCCGGCCGGCGGGTCGTCGAACACTACGGTCGACCCGAGCGGGCCCACCGCGCGGTCCGAAACGTCGTCGGATTGCTCGAGTGCGCCTACGGCGTCGTCGTCGTCGAGGGCGACGACCGCCTCGAGTACGTCGACAACGTCGTCTCGAACCGCGTCCCCGACGAGGACGGACAGGGCTGTTACGCGCTCGTCCTCGACCCGCAGGGCGGGATCGAGATCGAACTCTACGTCTACAACGCCGGCGAACGATTGCTGCTGTTCACGCCGCCGAACCTGGCCGAGCCCCTCGCCGATGACTGGTCGGGGAAGGTCTTCATCCAGGACGTCGAAATCCGCGTCGCGACCGACGACTTCGCGGTCTTCGGCGTCCACGGCCCGCAGGCGACGGAGAAGGTCGCGGGCGTTCTCAACGGCGCCTCGACGCCAGATCACCGCTTCTCGTTCGTCCGCGGGACGATGGACACGGAGGGCGTGACCGTCGTCCGGACCGACGCCCTCGGCGGCGAGGAGAGCTACGAGATCATCTGTGCGAGCGCCGACGCCGAGGCCGTCTACGACACGCTCGCGAACCGCGGGATGAGCGCCGCCCCCTTCGGCTACCGAACGTGGGACACGCTCACGCTCGAGGCGGGGACGCCGCTGTTCGAGACCGAACTCGAGGGTCGGATTCCGAACGTCCTGGGACTGCGGAGCGCGCTGGACTTCGAGAAGGGCTGTTACGTCGGCCAGGAGGTCGTCTCGCGCGTGGAGAACCGCGGACAGCCGTCGAAGCGGCTGGTCGGACTCGAACTCGAGGGGTCAGCCGTCCCGGAGTCGGGCGCGGCCGTCTTCGCCGGCGACGCGGCCGTCGGCGAGGTGACCCGCGCCGAGACGAGTCCGATCCTCGAGACGCCGATCGCGCTCGCGGTCGTCGAGTTCGGCCTCGAGGCCGACGCGGTGACGGTGCGCGTCGGCGGCGAGGAGGTTCCCGCGACGCGGACGGAGCTGCCGTTCGTCGAGGGGTCGGATCGGTCGGGTCGGTTGCCGGTGTACTGAACGTATCGTTCGCGTCTCCCGCTGGCTGTTTTCCGCTCGTCCCTGTCAGCGGTTGTGATACCAGAGGAACAATTATGTGAGACCGGGCAGAAGCTGTCACAGACCGATGCTCTCGATTCTTCGACTCGCGTAGCACGCCGCCGTCCTCGCGCCCGTAGCGCCGCTGGGCAACTCGTGGCCTACCCCGCTGGAGCCTCGGCTCCTCGCGTGTGACGACGGCTCCGGCGGTATCGCACACTGACCGACGATTCGACTACGACGGAGTATGCACGACGATCACCACGGACGAAACGAGGCGTATCGCTATCGATTCCGAAAATCGAACTCGCAGTCCCACAGACACGCACCGCGACCGGCAGCGCGCACCGGCACCGACTCGAGCGGGTGGTCTCGATGAGAGACGACGACGAGGCGTTCGCGGGCCAGCGCGAGCGGATCGACGCCCCGATGAGACGGCTCTTCGGCACCTACGGCCGGCGCAACTGGCGCCCGCTCGCCGTCGGCGTCGTCGCGAGCGCGGCCTCGCACGTCCTCGGCTTGCTCCCCATCCTGATCCTCGGGGTCACCCTCGACGCGGTCTTCCTCGAGACGCGCCCCTACGCGTTTCCGGGGGTGCCCGAGGCGTGGGTGCCCGAAGACCGGATCGCCCAGTTCTGGCTGTCGGTCGGACTGGTGTTCGCCACGTTCGCCCTCTCGGCGGTCGCGGCGTGGATTCAGGGACTCGGCCTGAACGCCTTCGCCCAGCGGATCCAGCACGAAGTCCGGACCGACACCTACGACGCCATGCAGGACCTCGACATGGCCTTCTTCGCCGAGAAGGAGACCGGCGAGATGACGTCGATCCTCTCGAACGACGTGAACCGACTCGAGCAGTTCCTCAACGGCGGGTTCAACGTCGCCTGCATGCTGACGTTCACCGTCGGCGGCGTCGCCCTCTTGATGGCCGTCGAGAACTGGCAGCTCGCGCTGGTGACGCTGATCGCGGTGCCGATCATCGCGGTCTTCACCCACTGGTTCGTCCAGAAGGTCCAGCCGATCTACGAGGACGTCCGCTCGACCGTCGGGACGCTCAACTCCCGCATCGACGGCAACCTCGGCGGCATCGAGGTCATCAAGGCCAGCAATACGGAGGACTTAGAGTCCGGACGCGTCGCCGAAACCTCCGACGAGTACTACCGGCGAAACTGGGACGCGATCCGGCTGAGCGTCGCCTTCTTCCCCGGGCTGCGGGTGATCGGCGGCGCCGGCTTCCTGCTGACGTTCGTCGTCGGCGGCTACTGGGTCTTCCTCGGCGCACCGGGACCGTTCTCGGGCGAGTTGACGGCGGGGACGTTCGTCGTCTTCGTCCTCTACAGCCAGCGGATGGTGTTCCCGATGGCCCAGTTCGGCCAGCTGATCAACCTCTACCAGCAGGCTCGCGCCTCCGCCGAGCGGATTTTCGGCCTGATGGAACAACCCAACCGACTCGAGACCGATCCGGACGCGCCGCCGCTTTCGGTCGGGGAGGCCCGCGTCGAGTACGACGACGTGACCTTCGGCTACGAGGAGGACGAACGGGTTCTGGAAGACCTCTCTTTCACCCTCGAAGGCGGCGAGACGCTGGCGTTCGTCGGTCCCACGGGGGCCGGCAAGTCCACCGCGTTGAAGCTCCTGTTGCGCTTTCACGACGTCGATCGGGGTGCGATCCGGATCGACGGACAGGACGTCCGCGAGGTGGAGCTGGGCAGCCTCCGGCGGTCGATCGGCTACGTGAGCCAGGAGACGTTCCTGTTCTCGGGGTCGGTCCGGGACAACATCGCCTACGGACAGGGCGACGTCAGCGACGAGACCGTTCGCGAGGCCGCGAAAGCGGCCCAGGCCCACGAATTCGTCACCGAACTGAGCGAGGGATACGACACGAAGGTCGGCGAGCGCGGCGTCAAACTCTCCGGCGGCCAGCGCCAGCGCGTCGGCATCGCCCGCGTGCTGTTGCAAGATCCCGACGTCCTGATCCTAGACGAGGCGACCAGCGACGTCGACACGGAGACCGAACGCGCGATTCAGGCGGGACTGGACGTCCTCACCGAGGACCGAACCACGCTCGCCATCGCCCACCGCCTCTCGACGATCAAGGACGCCGACCAGATCCTGTTCCTCGAGGACGGTCGCGTGAAAGAACGCGGGACCCACGAGGAGTTGCTCGCGTCGGAGGGACGGTACGCCGACCTCTGGGGCGTGCAGGCGGGTGAACTCGCGGCGATAGAGTGAGCCGCCGAATCCGCCCCTAATATCAAAAATAGTTCTATTTTTGCTTCGCTTCGCTTCTCGAGCCCCCACATATCGGATATCGGGCGGATGGAGCGTTTATATACCTGTCGAGCGTATAATACGTTAATCGTACCGCGAGCAACTGCAGACGGACGAGAGGTGTACTATGATACGAGAAGCACTCGGATATTTGCGAGAGAGTGACGACGTCTGGAAGACGAGCATCATCGGCGGCGTGCTGTTGCTGTTCGGCTTCCTGTTGATCCCGCTGTTCGTCGCGTGGGGATACGTTGTGGCGGTCGTCGACCGGACGGCCCGCGGCGACGACGAGGCGCCGGTCTTCGAGGACTGGAGCCAGCTGACGATCGACGGGGCGAAAGCGATCGCGATCGGCCTCGTGTACTCGTTCGTCCCGATCGTGGTCGGCGCGATTCTGTTCGGCGGGATCTTGCTGAGTTCGGGTGAGACCATCGGGTCGGTCGGCGGAGCCGGACTGGTCTTCAGCGGACTGCTCACACTCGGGCTGTTACTGGCGGCGGCGTACGCCTTCCCCGCAGCCCTTGCACACTTCGCCGAGAAACGGCGACTCGGTGCGGGCTTCGATCTCGAGACGATCCGTCCGGTCCTCTGGAACAGGACGTACGCGACCCGCTGGCTGCTGTCGGCCGGGATCATCCTCGCCGGATCGATCGTCACGGCCGCGCTCAACGAGATCCCGATGATCGGCCTCCTGCTCGGAGCGATCGTCTCGTTCTACGCGCTGGTCGCAGCCTACTACGTCATCGGCCAGACCTGGGAGGAACTGCACCCGCTCCCGACCGCCGAACGGGGCGGCGAACTCTCGAGCGATAGACCGGCCGTCTGATCGGGCGAGCGCGGTTCGCTCGTTCCACGCGGCACCGTTGTGAGAACGGTCCCTCGAGACGGGCGGTCCCTACTGGCGATTCGGCGCAGCGGCCTGCGCGAACGCCCGCTCGTTTCGGATGTAGGACTCGACCAGTCCCGATTTGTAGACTTCTTCGTAGGTGAGACACTCGTCGGCCAGTCGCTCGACGAACGCGTTTCGCCGTCGCCACCGCTCTTTGATCTCCTCGCTCACGGTGAAGTCGTGGGTCTCGTAGAAACTGGATGTCGCCCCCATGTTCCGCATGATGAGGTAGAGACTGGAGGTCGGAAAGGTGAGCATGCTCAGCTCGGTCCCCTCCTCGGTGACGAGTTCCGAGTCGTAGAGTTCGATCCCGTTCCTGTCGTAGTACTCGATGTACTGTTCGACTCGATCGCTGAGAGGGATCGATTGCATCGCCTCCCAGAAGGCGTTGTCTCCGTCCGCGAACGCGTAGTGAACGCTGATGAAGTCGTACACGGAGTTCCAGGTTCCGCGGATGTACCTGTTGAACGAGTCCCTGATATCGACGTTGTTTATTCGACCGTGGGAGGCGAGCAGGTGCGAGAGCCGGATCGAGTTAGACAGGTGGGTGGTCAGTGCCGTCGACTGAAGGGGCTCGATGAATCCCAGCGCATTTCCGGTCGCGACGCAGTTTCCGACCCAGGCGTCTTCGTAGAATCCCGAGTCGAACTGATAGCGTTCGACGTCGCGTAACTCCTCCTCCTCACGGTGTGCTTCGAACTCTGCGAGTGCCTCCGTCTCCGAGACGTACTCGGAGGCGAAGACGTAACCCAGGTCTCGATCGTCGAACGTGTCGATCTGCCAGAACCAGCCGTACTCCCCCGTCTCGACGACGGTCGCCGGCACGATCTCTTCGATCGACAGGTCCGCGGTGGCGTGGAGCGCGGTATCGAGCGGGATATCGAAGCTCTCGTATGCAGCCTCGAGTTTCCCCATCAGCAGGCGCTTGAAACCGGTCGCGTCCACGTAGAGGTCGGACCGATACGTGGTGGACTGGCTGCTCACCTGCTCGATCCGGGTGTCGTCCGCGTTCGTCCGAACGTCGGTAATCCGGTCGTCGACGAGCGCGATATCTCGTTCCCGACAGAGGGTGCGCAGGAAGTCGTTGAAGCGATCGATGCTCAGGTGATACGCCATGTTCGAATAGCCGACGTACGAGTTCTTGGCGGGCGAGTAGACGAGCGGCGTCTTTCGCTGTTCGACGATCCCTTCGGCGGGTGTCGACATCGCCTGCGTGTCGTAGTAGTGATACAGGGACTCGACCGACCGCGGGTCGCCGACGTCAGGTTTCACCGACCGGATGTCGAACGCGTAGTGGAACGGCTCGTTTCCGCACCAGTCCTGAAAGTAGACCGACCCCTTCCAGACCGGTTTGACCTCCCGCAAGAACCGACCCTCGTCGATCCCGAGAACGCTGTGAAGCAACGGAACGATGGCCTGGTAGGTGCTCTTTCCGACGTTCGTCGGCGATTCGTCGACGTCGTCGACGACCTCGATCTCGAGGTCCGGGTTCGCCGTCCGAACGGCGAGCGCGGCGAGGAGGCCCGCATCACCCCCGCCGACGACCGTGACGTTGGTTATCCTCTCCGCCATGGGTTCCTCCGAATCCGGTTTTCCGTCATGAATATCAGATCAGGTCTCGAGTCGTCGAGTTCGCACCGATATGGTATATATACCCACGGTATCGCTAGGCATAGCTATTTCGGAGGCGTCACAGAAGCTCACCCTACGTCGGACTCCCCGAGCACCGATTCGCTCCCGAGCGGAACTCGCCGGGAATAGCATCAAGAGACTCGAGCATGCCTCCCTAGCTATGGTCGACAGCGACAGCGAGAGCGACACCGATATTCACGCCGACTTCGACGAACTCGTCGAGAACGTTCGAACGCAATCGTCCGCGGCCCCCGGCTCCGACACCGACCGCGTGACGATCCGCAGTCTCGAGGACGTGAGTTACGACGGACTTCGGGAACTCCGCTCGGCGCTCGAGGGCGAGGGCGAGGACGTCGACCCCGGAAAGCTGGCGTTCTACCTCTCGCCGACGAACGCCGAGCGCGTCCTCGAGGACGCGGACGCGACGGACTTCGAGGCGCTCGAGGAGCAACTCGGCCAGCGCGTTCGCGTCGAGGAGGGGATGCCCGAGGACGCGATCCTGTTCATGGACCCGGACGCAGTTAGTGGGAGCGAAATCGCAGACCCCAGTGCGGTCGCCTGCGGGACGGTCGGGAAGGCGACCTGAGTCGAGCCTACGGACACACACTCGAAGACGCTTGTATCAGGCCCGCACCGATCACCGCCCCTCGAGAACCGTCCGATCCACGCTGCCGTCAGCCGACCGCGTCAGCGCGAGCACCTCGGCGGGCGTCTCGAGAAGCACGCCCTCACCGCCGTCGCGCTCGAGGTTCGCGCCGATCAGGTCACCGGCGATCACGTTCCCGTTCCGTCGGGGACGTTCGACCGGCGTATGACCCACGAGCTGGCGCGGCGCGTCGGCGGGAAGCCACTCGAGTTTGAGCCAGAGACAGCCCGCACTCGCGTCTCGACCGGTCGCGAAGAGGTCCGGAAAGGCGTCGTAGACCTCCCGCTGGATCCGCTCGTCGTCCGCCGTCCCGAGTCCCTCGAGCAACCGGGTCGCCGCCTCGACTAGCGCGGCGTTCGCCGTCGCCGGGTCGACGCCGTCGGGGTGGCCCGCGTGGGTGTGGACGTACCGGTGTCCCTCGAACGCGACCGTCACGGACCCCTCGAGAACGGACTCGAGGAACGCCCGGACGGTCGACTCGCTCGCTCGAGCCGTGAAGCAGTCCTCGCTGGGATAGACGTCGCGGAAGAACAAGCCGGTCTCGTGGTTCCCGATATTGTAGCGTACGCGACCGGCCGGCGCCTGCTCGCGCAGGCGATCGACCAGCGCCAGCACGGCCGCCGAATCCGGCCCTCGATTGACGAGGTCGCCGTTGAACGCGAGGACGTAGTCGTTGCCGGCCCACTCGAGGCGGCCGTCCGCGTCGACGGTCACAACCGGCTCGAAGTCGGGGTGATCGGCGAGTGTCGACAGCGCGCTCCGGGCCGCCTCGAGGTAGCCGTGGACGTCGCTGATGCTGACGACAGTCGGTTCGCTCGACAGCGGCGCGACCGACTGGCGCAGTTCGGAGGGCGGTGTCGATCGGCCGGTGTCCATATCGTACCGTTCTCGAGAACAGGCGTTTCAATCGATCGGTCCGGGTCGGTTCAGCCGCCGGACGCCGACGACGCTCCCGATTCACCGCCCAGCATCGCCTTCAGGTGCTCGAGGGAGAACACCGACGTCGGTCGGTCCATGTGGACGCCGATCTCCCCCGAGGCCGCACGCAGCCCGACGCGCTGGACCGGCTCGGGCAGGGAGTAGGCCCGGCGGAGCCAGTGGCCCAGTTCGATCTCGCGCTCTAAATCCTCGCGCCAGGCGTGTTCGTAGGCCGCGAGCGAGGTGGGTCGGTCGGGATCGATCTCTCGGGCCGCGTGGTCGGCGCTGGTCATGCTGTAGAGGATGCCGCCGCCGGTGAACGGCTTGGTCTGGGCCGCGGCGTCGCCGATCAGAAAGCCCCGGCGGGAGGTCACCCGATCCGGCGGCCCGATCGGAATCAGCCCCGAACAGCGGTGGGAGACGTCGATCTCGTAGCCGTCGATCAACTCCTCGAAGTGTTTGTTCACCTGGACGCCCGGCGGCGCGGCGAGGCCGTACTCGACGCCCGCCTCGTGGCGCGGGATCCGCCAGGCGAAGAACGTTGGCGCGGTGAGGTGGACGTCCACGAAATCCGTGTCGTCCGGTTCGTCGGAGAACGCGAGCACGCCGTGGAGGAGTTCGCCCGGTTCGGGCAGGGAGAGCGCGTCGCGCACCCTCGAGCGCGGGCCGTCGCAGCCGGCGATCATCTTCGCCTCGTAGGTGTCGGTGCCGTCGGGTCCCTTCGCCGTCACCTCGACGCGGTCGTGGAACTCCCGGACGTCGGTCACGGTGTGGTGGTCGCGGACGTCCGCACCGGCCTCGCGTGCGAGGTCGGCGAGGTGGCGGTCGAGGCCGACGCGGTCGATGACGTTCGAGACGGCCTCGCGCTTGTAGAAGGGGTAGGTGTCCGTCTCGTCGCCGCCGATCGAGCCTCCGTTGGCGGTGGCGTCGCTATCGTGGGGTCCACCGACGTGAAACCGCGCACCGTAGACCTCGTTCTGGAACAACTCCTCGCGGGCGCCCTCGCCCGTGTACTCCCAGATGTCGGTACTGACGTGGCCCGAGCAGGCGAGCGGCTCGCCGACCGCTCCCTGTTCGAACGCGAGCACGTCGTAGCCGGCCTCGGCCGCTCGACGCGAAAAGCGCGCCCCGGCGGGACCGACACCCACGACGACGAAATCGTACATACCGGTACGTGTCCGCCGACCAGTAAATAGCTTCTCGAGTCAGTCGCGAAGCCGAGCGCCTGCGAGTGAGAGAGTCGAGACTCGACCGAGCGGTTTCTCACGATTCGAACACACAAATACTAATACTAGTAGTACTTTTACAGAAGATCATGGGACTTTTCAGCCGACTCAAGACAGGATTCGTGCTGTCGATCGCCAGCCTCCGCGTACTGCGATCGCACCCGAAACTCGCAGTGTATCCGCTGCTGAGTGGGATCGCGTCGATCGTGTTCGTCCTCGCGCTCCTCGGCCCACTCTTTCTCGTGAGCGGGACCTCGATCGGCGGCCTCGAGTACGCCGCCCTCTTCGTCGTCTACCTCGGATCGACGTACATTGCGGCGCTGTTCAACGCCGGACTGGTCTACTCGGTCGGCCAGGTGTTCCGGGGTAACGACCCCGATATCGGCGACGGCCTCCGCGCCGCCTCCGGAAAGTCCGGCACGCTACTCGTCTGGGCGTTCGCGAGTGCCGTCGTCGGCATCGTCATTCAGGCCCTCGAGTCCCGCGGCGAGATCGGTGCACAGATCGCCGGGATGCTCTTCAGCGTCGGCTGGGCCATCGCGACGTTCTTCATCATCCCCGTGATCGTCTTCGAAGACGACGTGAGCGTGAAGGGGATGTTCACGAAGAGCGCCTCGATCTTCAAAGAAACGTGGGGAGAGTCCGCCGGCGCCAACGTCGGCCTGAACGTCGTTCCGATGCTCATCGCGGTCGCCGGCATCGCGCTCGCGGTCGCCCTCGTCTTCGTCCTCCCGACCGGCGCGACGGTCGCGACCGCGGTCGTCATCGCCGTGCTCTCGATCGTCGCCGCGATGCTCGTCGGCGGCGTCATCACGGGCGTGGCGAAAACGGCCCTCTACGTCTACGCGACCGAGGACATCCAGCCCGACGAGTTCAACGAGTTCAATTTCGACTCGCTGTTCGGAAGCGACGAGGGCTCGAGTTCCCGACGCGGCTCCGGCGGCGTGCTCGGCCAGAAAGGCGGCATCTGAGTCCGTACTCGGTCTTTTTAGCGACCGTCTCGAAACGGGAACTCCGATCAGGAGAGCAATTCCCACAACCGCTCGCCGTCCCCCTCGAAGCGCTCGAGCAGTGCTCGAACCTCTTCTCGCACGTCTTCGGTCACCTCGACGTGAACCATTCCTTCGCCGGGCTGGCCGTAGACCACGCTCGCGCCGTCGGGCGCGGCGACGATTGCAGGCAGCGCGGCGAGGTCCTCCTCGCCGTCGACGACGATCGTGGTCGGTTCGGGGCGCTCGAGGGCGTCGACGAGCGCGAGGACGAGCGCCTCGGTGAGGACGGCCGGCGGGTTGGTGACCTCGACCGAAAGTGCGGTCTCGGTCGTGACCGCCTCGCGGATCTCCGCGTCGACAGCCTGACGTTCGGTGCGGCCGTCGACGACCGACACGTCGGGTGCGGTTCCGGCCGCTCGGAGGTGGTAGGTGACCATGTCGCCGACGGCGATGAGGGGCGTCCCGGCACGCTCGAGGAGTTCCTCGGCGTCGGTTTCGATCGAGCCGAACGGCTCCTTGAGTTCGTCGCGGACGTCGGTCGGCAAGGAAAGCAACGGCTGGTCGTCCGCGTCGTCGGGCGGCGAGTTCTGGTTGCGGTCGTGATCGCGAGTCACGTCACCGAACTTTGAGCGCGTACGCGCCCGCTTCGTCGACCTGCATCTCGCGAGCGATCGCACTCGATTCGGGGTGTGCGATGACGACGTAGCCGGCCCAGTCCTCGGTGAGCGAGGACGAACTGCAGGCGACGCAGGTGTTCTCGTTGGGGTCGTTCACGCGGTGACACTCGCGACAGACGAGTCGGTCGGATGCCATCGTTATTCACCCGCGGCAGCTTCGCGTTTTTCCCGTTCCTCTTTCAGCCAGCCGTGTTTCCCGAGTCCGGGCTGTTTGGCCGTCAGACCGATCTTCGAGTCGCGCGGGTTGCGCTCGTCGATGCTCTTGGTGACGATCCGCGCGCGGACGGCGTCGTCGACGCCGAGCGTGCGGTTGGACTCGTTCGAGGCCAGCTGTTGGTTCTCCCCGTCGTAGGCCAGGTACTCGTCGGAGATCTGCGAGACGTGCAAGAGTCCGTCGACCGGACCGATCCCGACGAAGGCGCCGAACTCGACGACCTCGACGACGGTCCCGTCGACGACCTCCTGCATCTCCGGATCGAAGGTGACCGCGTCGAACTCCGCCTCGTAGTAGACGCCCGGACGATTGGGGAGGACGGTCCCCTCGCCGATATCCTGAACGTTGACGACGGAGACGACGCTTCCCACCTCCTCGTCCATCTGTCCCTCGAGTTTGTCCTGAAGCAGTCGCTTGACGAGATTCGGCGAGACGTCGCCGAGTTCCTTTGGGGGCACTTCCACCGTGTCTTTTAATCTAACCCGTTTGTACATCTATGGTCGAGTGATTGCCAACTTGTTTCTCCCGCGTAATGCAATTACCGGTCTGTCCACCTCGAGTACTCTGTCTCGAAGCGGACGGTCGTTCGTGACGACGTAGTCGACGGTGCCCTCGCGGGCGAGTTCGACGAGCGCGTCGTCCGCGTACGATGCCTCCGTGTCGACCACGAGACAGCGTTCGATCGCCAGATCGTGGCCGACGTTCGCTGCGGTACCCTCGGTGCCGCCTTTCTCCGCGAGGCGACGGAGTTCTTCGACGACCGCCTGGGGCGCAGTTGGCTCGAACGCGTCCAGGAGTCGATCGAGTTCGTCGAACAATCGCACGTCGAGTTCGACCGGCATCATGAGTGCACTCGTGTCGAGGGCGACCCGCACCGTCATATCAGTCCGTGAGCGTGCCGAGGCCGATTAACCGCCATCGCGCACCGATACGGCGGTTGATCGCGATCTTCGCGCCCGGCTCGGCACAGACGGGGCGCTTGAGTTTGACCTCGCACTCGTTCTCGCGCGCGCTCGTCACCGCGCCGACCGTCGTCGCCGTGCCGACGGTCATCATCAGCGGCTCGCCCGTACTGATTTCGTCGACCGTCTCCCCGCCGTCGACACCGACGACGCGCTCTAAGAGGTCGACCTCCATGGTGAACTGCTCCCACGTTGGCGGGAGCGAGCCCGGCGGCCCGGCGACGCGGCCCGCGAGGGCGTCACCCTTGGTGAGCGAGGGATCGAGTGCGGTTCCGACGCCGAGCAGTCCGCCGGGCGTCGCCGAGTCGACGTTCGACCCGCCGGCCTGTAGCGACCGGATCGTCGTCTGGATCGGGACGTACTCCGACTGGCCGCCCTCCTCGACCTCGCGGCCGGGGCGGATCTCCAAGTCGTCGTCGACCTCGAGTTCGCCTTCGACGAGACTGCCGCCGAGGACGCCGCCGGTGAGATCCTCCCACGTGGTGCCCGGTTTGTTGATGTCGAAACTGCGCGCGACGTGGAGTCGCGGGTCGGCATCCGGATCACGGTCGGGCGTCGGGATGTGCTCTTCGATCGCCTGAATGAGCAGGTCGATGTTGACGTCCTGCCCGGCGGAGATCGGAACGACGGGTGCGTCTTCGGCGACCGTCCCCTCGACGAACTCCTGAATCTGTTCGTAGTTGTTTCGTGCGGTCTCGCCGTCGACCAGGTCGACCTTGTTCTGTGCGATGACGATGTTGTCGATGCCGATGATGTCCAGCGCCATCAGGTGCTCTTCGGTCTGGGGCTGGGGAACGGGCTCGGACGCGGAGACGACCAGCACCGCGCCGTCCATGATCGCTGCGCCCGAGAGCATCGTCGCCATCAGTGTCTCGTGACCCGGTGCGTCGACGAACGAGACGGTTCGCAACGGCTCGCTCGGCGAGCCGTCGGGACACTCCTCCTCGACGGTGTAACACTGGGGCTCGTCCACGTCCGGACAGTGCCGGAACGTCGCGTCGGCGTAGCCCAGCCGGATGGAGATACCGCGTTTCATCTCCTCTGAGTGCTGGTCGGTCCACGAGCCGCTCAGGGCCTGGACCAGCGTCGTCTTTCCGTGATCGACGTGGCCAACGAGTCCGATGTTCACCTCCGGTTGTCGGTTTCCTGCCATAAGAGAGTGAGTAATCTTGGATACAGCTTCCCCGCTGCGCTTGATAAACCTACTGTTCTGAGGGCGCGAGGGCGGTCGTTCACACGGATCCCACGGGCGCAAAGAGTTAGCGGTCGACGAGCTGTGCCGAGGTACCGTCGTCGGAAACGTCGATCGAACCGTCGACAGACCGTTCGTCCTCGTCCCAGCCGTCCGCTTTCCACCGTCCGTTTCTCGAGCGATCACTCGTCGTATCGTCGACGCGGATGGTTGCCTCGCCGTCGTGTCGCGTTCGGGTCGTCCGGCCCGGAGCGGCATCCTCGAACGCGGAAAGGTAAACTCGCGTACAAAAACGAGATCAAGCCAACGTTTTAGCCGGACGACGTTCTGGATACGATCATGAGCAGACCAGACGTGTCGAGCGAGGGAGAACCGCCACTCGAGTCGACGCCCGCGAGTCTCGACCCCGCCGACGCGTTCGCGCTGATCGGCAACGAGACGCGACTCGCTATCCTCGAGGCGCTGTGGGCGGCCGACGACCGGCCGGTCCCGTTCTCGGCGCTCCGCCGGGAGGTCGGGATGCGCGACTCCGCGCAGTTCAACTACCACTTACAGAAGCTGACGGGACACTTCATCACCAAGGTCGACGGCGCGAGCGACGAGGACGGAACCGGAGACGACGGCTACGCGTTCAAACACGCCGGCGAGAAGGTCGTCCGCTCGGTGATCGCGGGCTCGTTCAACGAACATCCGACGTTCGAGCCGTTCGCCGTCGAAGGGTCGTGTTTCGCGTGTAACGGTGCCCTCGAGGCGCGATACGACGACGAACGGCTGACGATCGTCTGTACCGACTGCGGCGAAGCCCACGGCGAGTACTCGTTCCCGCCGGGCGGACTGAACGACCGGACCGCCGAGGAGATCGCCGACGCGTTCGACCAGCGCGTGCGCCACCTCCACTGTCTCGCCGCCGACGGCGTCTGCCCCGAGTGCAGCGGCCGCATGGAGACCGAGATCGTCGACGAGGGCGAGTGCTGTCTCGGCGTCCGCGTGCGCGTCGACCACGAGTGCGCCCAGTGCGGACACACGCTCTGTTCGGCGGCCGGCCTCCGACTGCTCGACCACTCCGCGGTCGTGAGTTTCCACCGCGAGCGCGGCGTGCCGCTGGACGAACGCTCCTACTGGACCCTGCCGTGGTGCGTCTCCGACGAGTACACCCAGGTCCTCGAGCGCGACCCCTGGCGGCTCGAGGTTCGGATGCCGGTCGACGGCGACGAACTCCGGGTGACGCTGGACGGCGATCTCTCGGTCCTGGAGACGAGCGTGCAGACCGCCGATTGAGCGTCAGCCGACCGTTTTTCGTTCGCTTTCTTTCGCCGACTGTATCGCTCCACCACGTCGGGTTCGGCCCGTCGATCGCGTCCGACTGTCCGACTCGTCGACTGAAACTGAGTTCAGTATCGTCGCTTACAGAAATGAATTTCAGATTACACTTATCGGCGTCGCGACGGTAGGATCACTCGAGGAGGAAACCAGATGACGTCCAGATCCGCGCCACCGACGATCGATCGCCCGCTCGAGGACTACAGCCTCGAGACGATACTCCTCGTCGACGTCCTGCTGGTCGCCGCCGTGCTCGCCGCGGTGGCGACCGCCCGCGTCGTCGAGTTCGCGTTCCCGGCGGCGTCGGCGGCGGGGTCCGCCGCCGCGGTCGCGGTCGGGCTGGCAGTGCTGCTCGGTACTCCGCTCGTCGCGAGCCGAGTCAGGGAGGCGATCGCGACCCGACATCGCGACCCCGATACCGATCTCGATTCCGACCGGGAGCTGTCACCGTCCGCACCCCCCGACGACGTCACCGCGCAGTCGGACTGAACCCGACCTCTTTTCTCGACCCGCACCCTCTCAACTCCCGTGTCGGAGTTCGCCTTCGAACTCGAACTGTGTGCCGCCCTCGAAGACGGGGAGCACGGCGACTCGGTCGTCGCCCGACAACTCGGCGGCAGCGTCGCCGATCCCGGCGGCCGGATCCTCGATATCGTCTGCGTCGAACCCGGCCCCGAGTTCGCCGAGCGCGTCGCCATCACGGGCGAGACGATCCCCGAGGCCGCGATCGAGAGCGACGTCGGGACCGGCCGGGCGCGGTTCTGGAAGGACGCCTTCGACTGCCATCCCGAGCACGCTCGCCGAATCGTCGAGCGGGCCTGCGAGATCGGCTTCTTCGAGCGCGAGCGCCGCGGCGGCCGCGACTACGTCCGCCAGATCGCCCGCTATCCCGACTGGTACGGGACGATCGTCGGCATCGAGAACAAACCCGACCTCGGGACGCCGGGGGACCTCGAAGCCCAGCTCCGGACCGACGCGAGCCTCGGGCTGGTCGACGAGGCGATCCTCGCGACCGAGAGCTACGTCACGCGAGCGCACCTGAATCGGATTCCCGACGAGATCGGCGTCTGGCGTTTTTTCCCGGAGACGGGCGACCTCGAGGTGATCCGCGAACCGACGCGGCTTCCCGTCTCCGAACCGGGAATCGAACCCCTCGCCGAGCGCCCCGGACGAACCGACGTCGCGGTCGTCTCGGCCGCCGAGAAGGCGCGCGCACGCCGTCGCCTCGCGGAGCGGGCCTACGGCAAGGGGTGGCGCACCTACGCGTTCCCCGACTGCGAGGCGTACGAGTCGGCGACCGACCGCGGCGCGACGCTGCCTTACTGTTCGTGGAAGGGGCGTGTGGTCGATCCGGCCTCCGAGTGCGGGTCGGCGTGTGACGGGTTCGAAGCGGCCGAGACGCCGGACGTCGACCTCGAGGGCGAGCGCGAGGGACGAACGCCGTGGGTCGCCGATCCCGGCGGTGCGCGTCGGCAGTCGGGACTCGACCAGTTCCTGTAGTGTAGTCTCCGTACCGCGCGCCACCGCGACGCGCTACAGCTCGTACACTTCCCCGTCGATAGCCAACGGCTCCTCGAAGGCTTCGTCCGCGGGATAGAAGTGCGCCAGATGCACCAGCCGCGTCTCCGTCGCATCGAGTTCCGCGGCCAGCTCGAGGGCCCCCTCTCGGGTCATGTGCTTGGTCCCGAACGTCCGGGGGACGCCGTCGGCGTTCTCGTGGCGCCCGCCGGCGCGGTGGGACGCACAGAGGCTCGCGGGCACGATCGCGTCCGCGAGCAGGAGGTCCGGCTCGGCGAGTTGGCGGCGCGAGCGCTCGGGGATCGCGTAACTCGTATCGCCGGTGAGCGACAGTTTCGAACCCGTTTCGGGATCTTCGACGGTGAGTCCGTAACAGGAAAGCGGCGGGTGCTCGACCGGAACGAGCGTCACGTCGAGTCCGCAGATTCGGACGGTCTCGAGCGGCGTCGTCGGGTGGACGGTGACGGCGTCGAGGTAGTGGTAGTCGTCGTCGACGGTTTCGGCGACGCTCTCGCCCGTCGCGGGATCGGTCTCGTCGGCCGCGTAGACCTCGAGCGAGCGGAGGATGCGGAAGACGTTGCCCAGCCCGTCGAGGTGATCGAAGTGGATGTGCGTGATGACGGCGGCGTCCGGCAGCGCGACCTCGTCGCGGAGGAACTGGTAGCGAAAGTCCGGGCTGGCGTCGATCAGCAGGGTCTCGCCGGTGCGCTCGTTTTCGATGTGGACGGAAAATCGCGTCCGCTCGACGCCGCGTTCGCGCGCCTCGCGGCACGTCTCGCAGTCACAGCCAACCGTCGGGGTGCCAGTGGTGTCGCCGGTACCCAGCAAGGTGACGCGCATTCACGTCGAGCATCGAGGGTCTGCACAATAGGTGCTACGCTCGCGACTCGAACGGAGGACAATTGTATCACCGGCGAGTATCCCGGAACCAACGATGACGAGCGAGCGTGACGACCAGCAGTGGAATCCCACGACTTACGACGACGCTCAGTCGTTCGTCGCCGCCTACGGCTCGTCGGTCGTCGACGTACTCGAGCCCGCGGCGGACGAGCGAATTCTCGATCTCGGCTGCGGCACCGGCCACCTGACGCGGGAGATCGCAGACGCGGGTGCCGGGACGACCGTCGTCGGCCTCGACTCCTCGGCGGCGATGATCGAGCGAGCGCGGGAGACGTATCCGGGTCCCGACCTCGAGTTCGTCCACGGCGACGCCCGATCGATCGATCGGACGGTCGACGGCACCTTCGACGCCGTCTTCTCGAACGCGGCGCTGCACTGGATCCCCGACAAGGATCAGGACGAGGTACTCGCGTCGGTCCGCGACGCGCTCGAACCGGGCGGTCGGTTCGTCGCCGAACTCGGCGGTCGCGGGAACGTCGCCGCGATCGTCGACGCGGTCCGAGCGGAGGGAAAAGCGTACGGATACGACATCGAATCGCCGTGGTACTTCCCGAGTATCGGCGAGTACGCGCCGCGACTCGAGGCCCACGGGTTCGAGGTCCGGGACGCGACGCTGTTCGACCGGCCGACGGAACTCGAGGGCGAGGACGGGCTTCGAGACTGGCTCGAACAGTTCGGCGACCGGCTGTTCGCGTCGGCGTCGGTGCCGGCCGACGAGCGAGCGGACATCGTCGACGCCGTCGAAGACGCGCTTCGCGAGGACCGGATCGGGGACGAGAAGTACTACCGGGACGGAACGTGGATCGCCCCGTATCGGCGGTTGCGGTTCGTCGCGGTCGCGGAGTAGAAGTCGGGTAGTGCTTCTCGCAGCGATTATCGCTTCGAGTCATTTACGTTTCGTTCGACGATTTGTACCATCGAGTCGACGAAATCCGTGGTTCGTTGGAACAGTGCGTCGGTATTGACGTCGATCGAATCGTACCCGTAGTCTGCCTGCTCGCGATAATCGCGCATCCGGTTGAGAAAGCGTCCGTCGTCTCTCGTCGCGGGGCCATCGATAACGAGTTCGGAACCGAACAGTGCAAGCGTTCCGCGGTGAGATGTCGGTTCTTCACCGATTGCGTAGAGGGCAGCGTTCGCCGCGTGAAAACACGCGTAGTACAATCTGTTCACGATTGCGTCTTCCGTCGCATCACCATCGACGAGAACGGTTGCATCGGATACCGCGTTCCGCGCCTGCTCGAGTTCCTCCGTCGCATACTCCGGCTCAGGCATACGACCGCCCTTCTTCGAACACGGTTCGAACGAACGGATGGTTTTTCCGAGCATCGAATCGCTCCGTCGTCAACGTATGGACCGAGAAGACGAGCCCGTACTCGAGTCCGACGTCGTACGCCAAGTCCCTGAGCGGCCGTTCGACCGTCGGATCCGAAAGGACGAGAAAGACGTCCACGTCGGAATCGATGCCGCGTGTCTCGCCGCGGACGGTACTCCCGAAGACGACGAGGTGCGCGATCGAATCGCCGTACTCGGCTCGAGCACGTTCCGCGAACACGTCTGCTGCGTCTTCGTGAGGCGACGAGTCGCTCATAAGAGAAGATTCACAGGCGAACCATAAGGATGTTACCCGGGACGGTGTTCAGTGGTCGTGACTGTGATCGTGGTCGTGGTCGTGCGAGTGCCCGCCGTCGCTCGCCTTCCCGAGATCGCCGCCCGCGACCAGCGCGTCGTGGTCGCCCTCGATCATGTCCATGTTCTTCAGGTTGTCCCGCTCCTCGAAGTCCTCGACGGCGTCGACCAGGTCCTGCTGGGTGAGCGTCGTCCGGTTCTCGGTCAGCGCCTCGAGAACCGCCTCCCGGAGGACCATCCGGAGGTCGCTACCGGTGAGTCCCTCCGTCGCCTCGGCGATGGCCTCGGGTTCGAACTCGTCGATGTCCATCGCGCGGGTGATGACGTGGAGGATGTCCCGGCGCATTCCGTAGTCGGGTTTGGGGAAGTTGACGATCTCGTCGAAGCGCCGCCAGGCGGCGGCGTCGAGCTGGTCGGGGTGGTTGGTCGCGCCGATCAGCAACACGTCGTCCTGGATCAGCGAGATGTTGTCGATGCTCTTGAGCAGGGTGTTCACCGCCCGCTTCAGCGCCGCGTGCTCGTCGCTGCGGCGGGTCTTGGCGACGGAGTCGAACTCGTCGATAAAGAGGATGCAGGGGGAGAGTCGCTTTGCGACCTCGAACGTCTTGTCGACGTTCTTGGCCGTCTCGCCCAGGTACTGGGAGGTGATCATCGACAGTTTCACCTCGACGAACGGGAGGTCCATGTCCCGCGCGAGCGCTTGGGCGGTCGACGTCTTCCCGGTCCCCGGCGGACCGACGAACAGCAGCTTCCCGATCTCGCGCAGGCCGATGCTCGCGAGGTAGTCGCGGTGCTCGATCGCCTTCGCGATCTTCTCGATCTCGGCCTCCTGATCCGGCGTCAACACGAGATCGTCAAGCGTGAGATCGACCTCCTCGGGCGCGCGGATCTCGACGAGGTCGAGCATCTCCTCGTCGTCTTCCTCGTCGAAGTACTCCTCGAGGAGGCCGTCGATCCACACCCGATCGGCCTGGATGGGGCGGTTGTTCTCGCGGGCGGTCTCGTAGTCGACCGCGTCGGAGACGCCGTCGTGGTCCTCGAAGTGACCCGCGAGCGTCGGGTTCTCGAGCAAGCGCTCGTCGTCGACGCGCTCTAGGAACCAGCGTTCGGCCATCCCTCGCTCGGTGAGCGAAATGCTTCCAGAGAACTCGTCCCGGTCGGTGAACATGAGGTCGGAGACGGCCTCCCAGGGCTGGTCCGCACCGGTCGCCTGGCGGGCGGTGGTGTTCGTCGCCGAGAGCGGCCGCTCGATGCCGCGGGTGCGGTGGCTGGGTCCGGAGTCGGAGTCCTCGTCGTCCGCTTCGGGACCACCGGTCCAGAACACCCGGCGATACGAGGGCGGGAGATCGTTCTCGTCTAGCGATCGGTCGTCGGAATAGACGCTCGTCGTGAGCAAGAACTCCACGACGTCGAGCGCCACATCAGTCATTCCCCGGACGTTGTTGCTACACCGCCTTAACGCCGTCGTCCGAAGAGGACGATTGTGCCGTGTCCCCAGAGAGCACGATAGAGAGGACCCCGAGACCGCTCGAGCGACGCCTCGAACGTGTGCAGGGACGAAAAGGAAAAGGGGGCCGCGTCGGATCGAACGGAACGACACGACGTTCGACGGCGGCGGGGAGCAACTCGAGGTCGATACCAGCGACCACGACCGTCAGCGGCGCAATTATTTTCGTCCGTCGGGTTCGAGACTCCTACATGAACGTGCTGCTGGGTATCGAGGGAAGCGACGAGTCGATGAAGACGCTCCGGTCGACGATCGAGCGAACGAGCGACGTCGGCGACGAGCTCACCGTCGCCGTCGTCGAGAAACCGGAGGCCAAACGATCGCAAGCGGAAATGTGCGAGCACGCCGAAACACTCCTCGCGGAGGCGGGCGTCGACGCCGAACTGACGATGCTCGAGGGCGATCCGGGGAGCGCGCTGGTCGAGTTCGCCGAGCGAGGGGAGTTCGACCAGCTGGTGATCGGCGGCGGAACCGAGAGTCCGATGGGGAAGATTCGTCTGGGACCGATCACGGAGTTCGTCCTGTTGAACGCCCCGACGACGGTCAAACTGGTCAGATGACGATGCACGGAACGCGAGTCTATCCCGACGAACCGGCCGGTTCGTTTCCCTCGCCACCGGTGACCTTCGAGGATCGCGACGGCCGATCGATCGTCGTCAGACCGTTCGAGTCCGAGGAGCCACGGCTCGACGCACTCACCGAGATGTACGTTCAGTTCGATCCCGCGGATCGCGCCCAGGGAATTCCGCCGACCGGCGAAAAACGGGTTCGAGACTGGCTCGAGACGATCTGTGCGGACGGACTCAACGTCGCCGCCTGGGACGACGACTCGGTGATCGGTCACGCGACGTTGGTCCCGGACGTCGACGATCCAGCAGCCGTCGACGACGCCGGCGAGATCGCGTGGGAACTCGCGATCTTCGTCCTCCAGGAGTACCAGCGCGCCGGCATCGGGACCGAGTTGCTCGAGGCGCTGCTTGGCTACGCGAGCGAGCAGGGCGTCGAGAACGTGTGGCTGACCGTCGAGCGCTGGAACTCGCCGGCTATCGCGCTCTACGAGCGCGTCGGGTTCGAGGTCTGCGGGGCCGAGAGCTTCGAACAGGAGATGTCGATTCGGCTGGGCTGAGCCGGGTTCGGTGCGCCAGAACGGCGAGGTTTAGACCGACAGAACGGGCTGGCTCGCGTAGGACAACACGTATTCTGCAGTCTGCTCGAGGACTTCCGCGGGCGTTTCGATCACCGATTCCCGCGGAACGACGATGAAGTCGGCGTCGACGGCATCGGCGGTGTCGAGGACGACGATTCCCGGGTGGCGTGCCTTCCGCGTCGGGGAGAAGCCGTGGGCCATCGAGGTCGCCATCGGGACGCCGTAGGCGTCGGCGACGCTGCCGGTCTCCTCGAGAAAGCGCTGGGCGTTTTCGGCGACGGCGTCCTCTTCGACGGTTCCGGCGTCCATTCCCTTGACGACGCCGCGTCCGAGCACGTACAGTACGTGAACTGAGGCGTCGTAGCGATCGGCGACGGCGGTGGCGTACTCGACGGCGGTGGCGGACTCCTCGCTCCCGTCGACCGGGACGAGGACGGTCTCGACCGAAAACGACTCGCGAACGTCCATGCGGGATGATGTGCGGGCGGCCGTGAAAAAGCCTCGCCCCGTCTCCCGGTCTGCGGGGCGCGTTTCGCGCTCGAGTGTGGACTGAACTGTGGCTCTCCTCCAACCCGCACGAGTGTATCGGACAGCAGCCGCTGCGGTCGGGACGAGAGATATACTTTTGGTAATGGTAGACGAATGAACAGGTATGGGCAGCACCGATCGAGGATCGTTCGTCCGCGACACGATCGTCGCGACGGTACTTCTCGCGTGCCTGTACGGTCTTGCCTACGGGATTCAATTCCGTCTACTCCAAATCCCGGGCTACATTCTCATCGTGGGGTTCGGCACCGTCGGGGGTGCCGTCGGCCCAGAAGTTCTGTTTCCCCTGCTCTTGGGCATCTACCTCGTCTTTCTGGGGGCGGTCGGCGCCGCCGCCGTTCGCGTCGTTCGACGGTGGATACCCGAAGACCGCGTCGCCGGTTGGCGGCGCGGGGTTGCCGGTTCTCTGGGCGTGATGGGAGGCCTCTCGGCGGTGTTGGCAGTCGGTGCCCTCTTCAGTACCCAGATAGATGCTGTCGTTACCACGGGTGCAGTTGCGCTGATATTTCTGGGGCTGGCCGGTTGGTTCGCCGGACTGTTCTCGGTTAGTACGGCAGGGAACTGACGAGCGTTCTCCTCCGTATGCGACCAACGCGCTCGAGTCGAGCCACTCACGACAACTGTTATACGCTCTGATACGGAACCCTCAGCCATGTTCGACACAGTCGTCGTCGCGACTGACGGCTCCGAAAGCGTCACGCGGGCCATCGACGTGGCCCTCGACCTCGCGGCGCGGTTCGACGCCGACGTCCACGCCCTCTCGGTGATCGACGCCGGCGAGGTCGACGCCTCGCCCGCACAACTGCGCGAGGAACTCACCGCCGCCCTCGAGACCCACGCCGAGAGCGCGCTCGCGACGGTCCGAAACCGTGCTGGGCCGGGGATCACCACGGCCGTCCGCGAGGGCCGTCCAGCCCCGGAGATCTGCGAATACGCCCGCAAGCACGACGCGGACCTGATCGTCACCGGTACCCGCGGCCGCCACGGGGAGAACCGACTCCTGCTGGGAAGCGTCGCCGAACGGGTCGTCCGGACCTCGCCCGTGCCCGTGCTGTCGGTCCGACAGCTCGAGGCGGTTCGAGAGGGCGACCGCGCCGAAGCCTAGACGCCTCGACGGTCGACGGACCGTCGCGTCGAACGGCCAGACCGGCGCTTTCTTCTCGCTTCGTCCCACAGAACGGAGTATGTTCGACGACCTCATCGCGGCCGATCTCCCGATCGCCCGCAAGTCTATCCTCCCGGGAACCGGCTTCTTCCTCCCCGACGACCTCGAGGAGGACCTCGACGACGAGCGGGCACAGGCCGCCCTCGAGGGGGCCGAAGCCGCCGTCGTCGCCGACCCGGACGCGGACGGACTGGCCTGTGTCGCCCTGATTCGAGAGGCCTACGGCGACGTACAGAACGTGCCGGAGCCGGAGGGTGCAGAAGAGAGAGAGGATGCGGACGACGAGGGTGAGAACGAAGCCGAAGCCGGAGCCGACGCCGAAGTCGGCGTCGCCCCCGACGCGGACCCCACCGTCGTCGCCGGCGCGGGTGCGGAGACGGACGACCCCCTCGAGGAACCAGAGCCGACACCCCACAGCGTCGCGCTCGTCCCGGCGAGCCCGCACAACGTCGAGGACGCCCTCGCGCGCGTCGCGGAGTACGGCTCGGAGGGCATCGATCTCTTCGTCTGCGACCTCGCGCCCGACCGCTACGAGTACGTCGAGGACGAACTCGCGCTCGCACTCGAGACCGCCTCCTCGGTCGCCTGGTACGACCACCACCAGTGGAACGAATCGGTCGCCGAGGCGGTCCGCGAGGCCGGCGTCGACCTCGTCGTCGGCGACAGCGAGGAGGAGTGTAGCGCGGACGTCGTCTTCCGCTCGCTCGAGTACGAGTTCGACGACCAGTACCGGGAACTCGCCGCGGTCACGCGCGACCACGATCTCTGGTTGCGCGAGGATCCACGCAGCGACGATCTGGCGGACTACGCCTACTGGACCGATCCCGCGGAGTACGTCGAGGTCGTTCGCGAGTACGGTGCGGACCTCCCCGAGTGGGCCGAGGACTTCCTCGCCGAGCAACGCGTCGAGAAGGAGGCGCTGATCGAGCGCGCGGTGAGTCGCGCGGAGCTTCGCGAGGTCGGCGACTACACGGTCGGGATCACCTACGGCCGCTGTTCGCAGAACGAGGTCGCCGAGGCGATGCGCGAGCAGGGTGCCGACGCCTCCGTGATCGTCAAGCCAGCCGGCTCTGCGTCGATCCGCGGCACCGACGAGTTCCAGTTGTGCCACGAGGTCGCCGGTCGCGTCAACGGCGGCGGCCACCCCAAGGCCGCGGGCTGCAAGCCCGACATCTACGACGACATGCTCGACTACGCCCACCACTGGACCTCCCGCGGTGCGGTGACCAAGCAGGTCATTCTGGACGCGTTCGAGGCGGCCGTCGAGGAAGCCGAAGCCGAGGCCGAGGAAGCGGACGATTCCGATACCGACGAGACGGACACGTAGACGGCCTTCGAGTTCCGGTTCGACGGTTCTTTCTGCGAGACGAGCACCGAGAGACCGCGGCTACGAATGCGAGACGTCTCTGAATCTCGAGCGAGGAGTGACGGAAAGACGGAAACTGTTCGGCCTCGAGCGAATGCCCTCGCGTTCTGGACCTAGCGGCGAGCCAGCACGCGCATCACGAGCTGCAGGACGTGGACGAACACGCCGGCCACGGCGATGTAGACGCCGATCGTCTGCAACGCGGCCGAGGCGTTCCGCTGGTCGCGCACGCGCCAGATCTCCCAGCCGAGTCGGAGCATGAAGCCGAGGAAGATCAGGACGAAGCCGACGATCAGGACCGGCTCGAAGAACGTCCCGACCAAGATCGCGACGATACCCCCGATAAAGGCGTAGTTGGCCCACGACCCCCAGTTCTCGAAGCTCTTCGAGCGCGCGTAGACGTAGGTCGCGATCAGCGCCGTGAGGACGCCGGTGACGACCGCGGTGACGCCGAGGATGTACAGTTGCTGGTCTCGAGGGGCGAAGGAGAGCACGCCGGCGCCGAAGATCCCGAAGGCCAGTTGCAAGATCACCAGCCCGACGAAGGCGATTCCCGTGTCGCCGCCTTCGACGCCGCGTTCGGCGACCATCTCGCCGCCCGTGATCGCCGCCCCGTAGACGAGCACGCCGACGATCGGGTAGGCGAACAGGTAGTCGTTGACCTGCGCCAGCGGCGTCACCACGAACACGTACATCAGGAGTACGTTGATCGCCATCAGCGCGCTCGAGCCACCGACGACCGTCCACTCCCGACTCGAGAGCGGCCAGCCCTGTTCCGTGCCGGTCGATGTCTCGTAGGAACTCATGGGGTTTACTACTCGTGTGAGCTACGTAAGCGTTGAGCCGCAACTTGCGGTTCGTCGGGGCGTCACGACTGCAATACTCTCGAGACCGGTACGGAACGGATCGACCGGTCGAGAGCGGTCAATTTTCGGACTCGGACTCGGACTCGGACTCGAGCGTCCAGCGATCCGAGTACGCGGTGCCACACGCACACTGGGCGTAGGCGTGGATCACGGCGCCGTCGGCGTAGAGGCCGCCGACCTCCTCGTTCTGTTCTTCGGCGAAGGCGAAGACGAACTGCGCGTGGTGGTCTTCGTCCGCAGTTTCGTCTTCACTACCCGCGGCCTCGGGACACGTCCCGCCCGTCAGATCGCCGTCGACGATCCCCTCGGTTCCTATCGCCGAGCCGGCGAACTCCATCGCGCCGGTCCCCGTCGCCGCCTTGAACGCATTGCGCCCGCGCTCGCCGTCGACGACGATCAGGACGCCGTCGTCGATCCGCTCGCCGAACTGCTCGAGACGGTCGTCGGAGACGTACGACTCGGCTAAAAAGAGCGCGACGTCCTCGGGCCGCTCGCCGGCGAGGAACGACTCCCGTTTGTCGGTCGTGGTCATACCGAAGATTGCGACTCGAGGGGGAAAAAGGACGCGAACGGCGGCGTTGCGTGGGACCGCGTGGCGATGTGGGAGGGGGCGCTCGAGGCAGTCGGTGAGATCGTCTGAAAAACGATGGACGAGACGGACGAAACGTTAGCCGTCCGACGACCGATCCAGCGTCCCGCTCGAGAGCCGACAGCCACACGGCGAGGCGACGTGGTGGTTCGGGCCTCGCGTCGTGACGGCCACGACCGGGTGGTCACAGCGTGGACACGGCGGGAGCGTCGTGCTGGTCGGTGATCGTGGATCCGCTGAACTCGAGTTCGAACCGTCGGTCGAATCCGTCGGTTGGTCGCGCTCCGAGTCGCTCATCGCGGCTCACCCGTGGGACTCGAGCGGGAGTCATCGATGGGGTGGTGGTCCCCTCGAGTGGAGCGAGAGGTGCGGTCTACGGTGTCGTTACTGGTCTGGAATCGATACGCCACTCGTGCGAGATGTTTATGTCTCGGTAG
Organism: Halomontanus rarus; assembly: GCF_017357405.1. Classification (GTDB taxonomy): domain Archaea; phylum Halobacteriota; class Halobacteria; order Halobacteriales; family Natrialbaceae; genus Halomontanus; species Halomontanus rarus. The sequence goes on from NZ_CP071597.1 coordinate 1,717,190, forward strand.
AAGCAATGCAAACATGGCTTCGGATCAGCTCGATTGGAAGCCAGGTCTCGGGTGTTGCACCACCCGGGGCGTTTCAGCGCACGCCCCCCGCGTCAGTTCTGAACCCTGACTTCCAGATTGATCGTTGTGCTCGAGAGACATATATTTACTGTTGTACAGCCGGTGATTTTAGCGGAGAAGGGAGCGCAGCAGGTGTGAAACCGGGCAAAAGAACGCAAGCTGGCGGCATTCTATATCGTGTTTCAGAGTGCCGGTCCGCACTCGAGCGCTCGAGAAGTCACCGGGTTCGCGGAGAGAACGCCATCAACCGAACCGTCACGCCTCGAGATCCGTCGTCGCCAGCATGACCTCGAGCACCTGCGCGGGCGAGAGGTCGTCGTCGAGTTGATCCGCGTACCAGGTCAGCATCTCGGCGAACACCTCGCGGACGTCCTTCGAGGTCGTCTGCAGGTGCGCGAGTTCGCCGTCGGTCTTGAGCGTGATATCGATCCCGTGGGGGTCGGTGGTGGACTCGAGCGGGTGTTCGGATGTAGGGTCGGGTCCGTGGGGTTCGGGAGTGATCTCCGGTCCGTGCGGTTCGCGCGTGCGTTCGGGTCCGCTCGATTCGGCTGCGGTGTCGGACTCGCGTGATCCGGGAACGGACTCGAGTCCGCGGTCGGCGTCGCCATCGACGTTGACGCCGGCATCGGCAAGCGGAAAATCGAACGGATTGACCGAGACGTTACTCGAGGACGTGTCTGCGTCCACGGGTTTGCCGCCGCCCGCGTTCGCGTTCGTGTTGGCGTTCATATCCACCGCTGGAAGGGTCTCGGATACCGCCGGGTCACTCGCTGCGGCCGACCCCTCCGAGCGGACGAGATAGCGATTGTCGCCCAGCTCGTCAACGCGATCGTCGTCTAACCGGAGGTCGTCGGGAGTGAGAACGCCGTCGTCCGCGTCTTGCGTTGAATCGGGGGTCATGGGTGAGAGTGAGAGTGAGATGGTGTTCGCGTACGAGTGAGCGGTGTCCGCCTCTCGAGCGGAGGCTGAACCTCGGTGCTCAGTCGTCGCCTTCAGTCTCGTTGCCCGCGTCGGTGGAACTCGAGTTGTCGTCGACGCTCGCGGTAGTCGCGTTGTCCGCCTCCGCTCCGACGGCGTCGACGTCCTCCTGATAGACTTTCGTATTCATGATATTGTTCCAGAGCGTGACCCGGTTCATGTCGATCCCGTCCTCGCTCTCGCCGTCGGTTTCGTTGGTCGCCTCGACGTCGCCGGCATCGTCTCCGTTCGATTGGCTGTCGAACCGGTGGATCCACTCGGAATTGATCCCCCAGCCGAGGGCCTGTCCGTCGAACGGGTTCGACAGCTCGGCGTACAGAAAGCCGATATCCGAACCGCGGTGAATCAACGCCTGTTTGTACACTTCGTAGATGATCACGATTTCCTGGTCGGACTCTTCGACGGTCTCCGCGTCGGACCGATAGGTCAGAGACAGGTCGTCGTCCGCTCGAGTCAGGCTCTCGACGGTGATGCCGTTGTCCTCGAGGAAGTAGTAGAACTCGCCGGGAGATCCGTTCCGCGGCGTCGACGGTTCTTCGGGTTCGATGGCGTTCGATCCCGACGTGCTCAGTACCGAGTCGAGACAGCCGGCGGTCGCGGCCATCGCCGCCGTTCCGACGGCCGCACCGAGGAACCGCCGTCGAGACGAGGACGGCGAGGGAGACGGCGACCGGGCGGACGAACTGCAATCGTCAGTCATACTCATCTCTCGCAACGGAACCCGCAAAAAGACACGGACGATATCGAACGCTGAGTCGTGGCCGAACTCGAGTCGTGAGTCCTCACGGATACGACAACAGCCTCGTCTTCCACCGGAGAGACGGCGTCGGACTCGAGGCGGGTTCGGGCCGAATTTCGGGAGGACACGATCGAACCGTCGGCTGCGCTCGAGTGTCGAGTCACCAAAAAAGAACGCAAGCACGCCGTTTCCCTGTCTTCCTGCGTCCGAAGTCGACGGGTAGAACGCTTCGAGAGTCGCCGTTGCCGTCACCAGTGTGACCGCGAGCGCCCGTCGGGGCGTGCGGTCCTCGTCGAACTGGGTCGCGTCCCAGCTCGGATCTGGTCGGTCCGTCTCTCGATACCCACCTGGACGCCGTGCGTCGTCGGTGGTGTGCGAGTTCGCCGTCGGGTTCGAACGTGATCTCGATCCCGCGCAGTTCGATGCTCGCGACGTAGCACATGTGCGTGTGCGTCGTCGCCGTGACCGCGATCGGTACCCGCCTCGGGTACGGCTGCACCGACGTCGTCTCGGTGTCGATCGCGAAGCGCTCGATCTCGAGGGGCGTGAAGGCCCCCGAACTCGAGCGGACGCCGGACGACGTCGATCATCGCCGGTCGCCGAACCGCCCGCTCGAACCGTACCGCGGTCGCCACCAGTTCGTCGAGCAGGTCTCCCTGCACGCTGGCGGTGACACACCGTCGTGTTAGCTCGTCGGGATCGTACGATACCGTTTCGTTTCACGTATCTCGAGTGTCCGACTCGAGTGTCGTGAGGTATCTGTTTAGACCTCGACGACCTGCTTGTTACCGAACGTCGACGGCACGCTCACACCGTAGGTGAACTGCGCACCGGACTGATCGATGAGTTTGATCGTCGCGTCGTCACCGCCCTCGAGACCTTTGTCGTGGGACGAAGGTGCTTCGATCACCGTCGCGTTGATCGTCATCGTGATCCGCTCGTCGGTGTTCGTTAGGTGAGCATCACCGTTGTTGACCCCGAAGGTGGTGAAGTGGCCGCTGTCCGCTGCGTACAGGCCCATTGAGTTACCTGCTACATTACCCAGATCGCTATCCGAAGCGTGATCGAGTTCGGGGTGATCGTTCACAGTATCACCGGCCGTGATATCACTCTCTGTCGCCTCGTCGTAAGTTACATCAGCCCCTCTGTATACGAGCGTCGTATCTTCCTCGTCACTTGTGTACTGGACGGTCATCGAACTGATGTCAATCGCGCCTGCACCAGCGGATTGCTTGATCGTGAAGTTGAGCCGATCGACGTAGTCCGCATCCGTCGAGACGTTCCCGACGGCGTGGACGACCTCGATCTGATTCGCGACGGCCTCCTGAGTCTCGGACCCCGTAGTCGAGGCCTGACTCTGCAGGACACCGGCAGTGTTGATCAGCACGCCCGCCGCAATCGCGGCGACCAGCACCATCGCGATGAAGATGATCAGCGTCCCGATCCCGACCTGACCGCGTTCGTCCGCGTCAGTGAGCGTCTCGAACATCAGACGCTCACCACTTCCTTGTCGCCGAACGTCGACGGCACGCTCACACCGTAAGAGAACTGTGCACCCGACTGATCGACGAGTTTGATCGTCGCGCTGTCGCCGCCGTGGAGTCCTTCACCGTCGAGAGCTGCAAGGTTACCGTTTCCAGTGCTGATAGACGGTTCGGTACCGTCTGTACCGTCCTCACCAGCTTCGATCGCCCCCAAATGGAGAGTGATCGTGACGCGGTCATCAGTATTGATGAGCTCGTTAGCATCACCGTCCCCTGCAATATCAGTAGTGACGAAGTGACTGGCGTTCGCCTGACCAAGGTTGGACGTACCACTATACGCGACAGCACCGATATCACCGACGTCGTTTCCACCGTGGACTAACGTTTTGTCGGTCGTATCACTGGTATACTGGAGCGTCATCGCCGAGAGGTCGATCGCGTTCGACCCCGCCGACTTCATTACCGTCAAATTGACAGAATCAACCGTCCCATCGTTGGTCGGAGAAACGTTTCCACTCGCGTGCACCACTTCGATCTGATTCGCCACGGCTTCCTGCGTTTCGGAGCCGGTGTCAGAGGCCTGGCTCTGCAGAACACCTGCAGTGTTGATCAGCACGCCCGCAGCGATCGCGGCGACGAGGACCATCGCGATGAAGATGATCAACGTCCCGATCCCGACCTGACCGCGGTCGTCCGCGTCAGTGATCGTCTCGAACATTTAGACGCTCACCACTTTCTTGTCGCCGAACGTCGACGGCACACTCACACCGTAGGAGAACTGTGCACCCGACTGATCGACGAGTTTGATCGTCGCGCTGTCCCCACCCTCGAGGCCTTCGTCGTTTCCGACGTTTGTGGTGTCGTCTGCCTCAATTGCTGCGACGAAGAGCGAGATCGTCACGCGATCATCGGTGTTGATCAGTTCATCGTGATCTCCGTCACCTGCAATATCGTCTGTCGCAAAGTGAGTGTGATTAGCATCGAAGGTTCCACCAGCAGTTGCATCAATAGCACCATCACTGTAATTGATGGCACCTACACCGCTCGAGTCACCGCCATGAACGAGCGTCTGATCGGTCGTGTCACTGGTGTATTGAATCGTCATCGCACCAAGGTCGATGGCGTTCGACCCCGCCGATTTCATTACCGTCATGTTGACGACGTCGACCGTATTACCAGCGCTAACGTTCCCACTCGCGTGTACCACCTCGATCTGGTTCGCCACTGCTTCCTGCGTTTCGGAGCCGGTGTCAGAGGCCTGGCTCTGCAGAACACCAGCGGTGTTGATCAACACGCCCGCCGCAATCGCGGCGACGAGGACCATCGCGATGAAGATGATCAGCGTTCCGATTCCGACCTGACCGCGTTCGTCTGCGTCTGTGAGCATCTCGAACATCAGACGCTCACCACTTTCTTGTCACCGAACGTCGACGGCACGCTCACACCGTAGGAGAACTGTGCACCCGACTGATCGACGAGTTTGATCGTCGCGCTGTCCCCACCCTCGAGGCCTTCGTCGCCATTAAGGTCGGCTTCAGTAACCATTCCTGTATTCACCGAGGTATCGCCCGCTATACCAGCCTCGATCGCACCGATGTGGAGAGTGACAGTGACGCGGTCATCGGTGTAGATAAGCTCGTCGTCACCGCCGTCTCCCGCAATACTATTGGTTACAAATTGCGAATCGTTGGCATTACCGAGGGTGCCAGCTGTAGCACTATAATCGACCGAACCGATAACACCGACGTCATTTCCACCGTGAACGAGCGTCTGATCCGTCGTGTCACTCGTGTATTGGAGCGTCATCGACGAGAGATCGATCGCGTTCGATCCCGCCGACTTCATGACGGTGAGGTTCACCGAATCGACGTAGCCGTCACCGGATTCGGAGACGTTCCCGCTCGCGTGCACCACTTCGATCTGGTTCGCCACAGCTTCCTGCGTTTCGGAGCCGGTGTCAGAGGCCTGACTCTGTAACACACCGGCTGTATTGATCAATACGCCTGCCGCAATCGCGGCGACGAGGACCATCGCGATGAAGATGATCAACGTCCCGATCCCGACCTGACCGCGGTCGGAGTCGGTATCGCTCGTAATCGTTGTATTTCCTAACATTTGCGTACACCCTGCGTGCCCAGCTCGCCCACCACCCTCACGTCGACTCGAGCGTCGACCCGACGCGAGACCGAGCGTTACCGACTCTCCGGTCCGACGAGCACAGCCCGTCGCTCCCTCGAGGTCGAGTTCGGTTCGAGGTCGAGTTCGAGTTCGGATCCGTGTTCGTGTTTGGATCCAGACCCGCACCCGAACTCGCACCCGTCCACGAGGAACGTGGCGACGGGACTGTACCGATCCGAAAGTCCCGTCGAAGGCCGGAGTGAGGCGAGTTCGTTGGCATCACAGTATCTGGGGATGTACCCCAACAGACCCATCACCTAGATAGAGTATCAATCTCCGTATCGTTTCAGCCGGCGTTTCGAGCCTCGACTCACGACTCGATACGCGGGCCGAATCGGGGGCTGAACTCGTCCGTACAGATATACGGCCCTGCTGGGTAGTGAGGTGTAGATGATTGTGCGCCGTGTGGCAGGATCCGGAAAAACGCTCCCCATCGGCGGACGACGAGACTGGACACAGGTATGAATCTCGGACTGGACAATTTCCGCGAGTTGCTCGAACGGTTCCTGAGTGATACCGGCGGTCGCCGAGGTCGTGACCGCGAGCAGGCACGCGAGGAGCGAGCGCAGGCGGGAGCTGCTGCGGGCCAGGGTCAGGAGCCGATGCAGGGCCAGGGGCAAGCGCAGGGTCAACCCGGCGACCCCGCCAACGCCAACGCGGACGCGGGCGTACCCGGAGAACACGCGACCGCACAGCAGGGATCGACGTTCCAGCGTCAGGAACGCCCCGACCCCGACGAGGTGGACGAAGACGAGGTCGTCGACGATCTCTACCACCGGATCGAGACCTTGGAGGACGAACTCGAGAGCAACGGCAACCAACTGGGTTCGATCCAGGACTCCCAGGAGCACGTCGCCGACAAGGTGGACGACGTCGACGACACGATCCGGCAGTTACTGGGGATCTACGATCAGGTGACCAACGACGTGAACCCGTTCACCGGTGACGGCGAGGAGAAGGGCGGGTTCGGCGTCTTCGGTGCCGACGACGACGACGAGGGCTTCGGGCTGGGCGAGCGTCGAGAGCCCGAGGAGTCCGAGTCCGGCGACGAAGACGAGACGGTGTCGTTCGCGGATCTCAAGGGTGCCATCGAGGACGCGGCAGCGGCCCAAACCGAGGAACGGAACCGCACGGAGCCGACGGCCCAGAAGATCACCTTCGACGAGGAGGCGTACATCGGCGGGGAGACCGTCGAGAGCGGACTCGAGGGGGAGGGCGACGGAACCCGCGTCGAAGTGCAGGCGACCGAGGGTGCGGATGCGGCTCGGAGTGCGGAGACGGAGACAGAGACGGAGAACGAGAGCGACGACGACGTCGAAGACGAAGACGCGGACGACGTCACGCTCAATACGCTCGCGAACACGTTCGCGACGGATATCCTCGTCTTCGAGTGGCTGACCGAACTGGTTCGGACGGGCGGGCCGGCCGCGACCCTGCGGGCGATCTCCTACTACCACGAGATCGGGTGGATCGGTCGCGGTGTCAAAGAACACCTCGAGAGCGTGCTCAGCGGCCCGGATCTCGACATTCACGTCGATCCGGCGTCGACGCCGGACGAGTTGACGGCGGAGGACCACGCCGACAGCTACACCTACATCATGAAGTTGAACGAGATCCACGCGACGCGCCAAGAGGTCGAGTCGTGATGGGTGGAGTGCCGACGGCGGTGACGGGAGATGGAATCCCGAACTCGTCCTCGAACTTGAGTTCGAGTTCGATCGCGGACGGAGACAGGTGAGGTGAACACACGTGGGATTCAGCACCAGTGGCGCGACGGCGATCCTCTTTATCGGGCTGTTGATAGCGGTCGGTATCGCCTATCCGACCCTCGAGACGGCGAACGATCGGCGGATGACGGCGATGGAAGACCGGGATCAGCGCGCGCTCGAGATTCGGAATACGGACGTGGCAGTGGAGTCGGCGGTGTACAACGGCAGTTCGGGAACCCTTACGGTCGAGATCGGCAACACCGGATCGACGACGCTGTCGGTCTCCGAGACGGATCTGCTGGTCGACGGCGTCTACCGGTCCGGGTACGAGACGGCGGTGGAGGGCAACGCCGACCGCACCGTCTGGCAACCCGGTGAGACGCTGCGGATGACCGCCAACCTCGAGACCGAACCGACTCGCGTCAAGATCGTCACCGAGAACGGGATCGCCGAGACGGTGACCGAGCCCGAAATCGAGGTGACGAACTGATGGCGGGTGAATCCATCTCGAGTTTGATCCTCTTCATCGCCGCGATGCTGGTCGCGGCGGGCGTCGCCGGGACGCTCGTGACGAACGTGAACGAACTCAGTAGTTCGATCGACACGCACAGCAGCGACGTCAGAGAGCAGATCGACACGGATATCGAGATCATCAGCGATCCCGGGAGCGGTGCGGTGTACGACGATTCCGAGGGGGACGGAAACGAAACCATCACCCTCCTCGTCAAAAACACCGGCGAACGGACGCTCTCGACCGATCCGGCACACCTCGACGTCACGGTCGACGGTCGGTACGTCTCGCGATCGGAACTGACGCTGTCGGTCGTCGACGGCGAGACGTGGCGCGAGGGGACGGTCGCCGAACTCGAGATCGGCGAGCCGCTCGAGACCGGCGAGCATCGGATCGTCGTCACTACCAGCGGTGACAGGGAGGTGTTCGAGTTCTACTATGGTTGATCACTACTCGATCGGACTGGAGGACAGCGACCGCGTGAACAACGCCATCGGCGGCGGCTTCCCCGAGGGGAGTATCGTCCTCGTCGAGGGGGAAGACGGCGCGGGCAAGAGCGCGATCAGCCAGCGCTTTTCCTACGGCATGGCCGACGAGGGCAACTACGTCACCTACATCTCGACGGAACTCGAGTCCTGGGAGTTCGTCCAGCAGATGCACTCGCTGTCCTACGACGTGGTCGATCACCTGCTCGACGAGCAGTTGCTGTTCTTGCACGCGAACGTCGACACCCACAAGGGCGGGAAAAAGCGCCAGCTGCTCGCCCGACTGGCGGACGCGGAAATCCTCTGGCGAGCCGATGTCGTCTACATCGACACCCTCTCGGCGCTGTTGCGAAACGATCCTAACTTCGAGGCGGTCCTCGAGGACGGCGACGAGGATCACGTCATTCAGCGCCTCGTCACGTTCTTGCGACAGATGACGTTGAAAGACAAGACGATCGTTATGACGGTCGACCCGACGAGCGTCGGCGACGACGCGTTGCGCCCGCTTCGAAACGTGGCCGATATCTACTTCCAGATCGAGACGAACGCAGTCGGACAGGAGATCCGGCGGAGCATTCGCGTCCGCCGGTTCCAGAACATGAAAAACCCGGTCGACGACTCCATCGGATTCAACGTCCAGCAGGGCAGAGGGATTTCGATCGTGAGCAGGACGGTGGCCTGAAATGTCGGACTTCGGCACCGCTCGGCTCTCGAGCGAACTCGAGGCGCTCACCCGGGAGTACCCGCACTTGCGCGAACACCTCGAGTGGTTCCACGGGGAGTACGGTGAGTATCCGGCGCTCATCGACGAACCCTCGGGAGAGTGGGAGTCCCATCGGCCGAACGTCATCTACGAGGCCGAAGCGCCCATCTTCTGTCACGTCCACGGCGACGTCGGGATCGACACGACCTACTACTGCGTCGAGCCGACGCTGGACGACACGGACAAGGAACTGTACGACCGGATCCGGCAGTTGATCCTCGATCGGAGCGTCACCCGGCCGGCACCGAGCGACGAGGCCGAGTTCGAGGTCCACCTGGACGAACTGCTGGGAGAGGTCGTCGAGATCACGTCGGGACTCACCGGCCAGTCGATCGGCCGACTGCGATCGATGGGCGGCGGGAAGATCGGCGTCTCGGAGGGGCGATACGACAAACTTCGCTATCAGCTGCAACGGGACATCGTCGGGCTCGGGCCGCTCGAGCCGGTCATGACCGACACCGCCAACGAGGACATTCACGTGATCGGGCCCCACCAGTGTTACATCGATCACGGCACCTACGGGATGGTCGAGGCGACCGTCGACTTCGGGAGTTCCGAGGAGTTCGAGCAGTGGCTTCGCAACATGGGCGAGCGGATGAACCACCCCATCTCGGACTCGGATCCGATCATCGACGCGACCCTGCCCGACGGCTCGCGTATCAACATCATCTACTCCGACGACGTCTCCATTCAGGGCCCCTCGCTGACGATCCGTCAGGGCGAGGAGGTCCCGCTGACGATCCTCCAGATCACGAAGTGGGGGACGCTCAGTCCGGAACTGTCGGCGTACCTCTGGCTCTGCCTCGAGAACGAGCAGACGGTGTTCGTCGTCGGGGAGACGGCGTCGGGGAAGACGACGACGCTGAACGCGATGCTCTCGTTCATCCCGCAGGACTCGAAGATCTACACCGCGGAGGACACGGCGGAGGTGCTGCCACCCCACAACACCTGGCAGCAGTTGCTGACGCGGGAGGGGTCGGGCGACGAGAGCGCGGACGTCGACATGTTCGACCTCGTGGCGGCCGCGCTCCGGTCGCGACCCGACTACATCATCGTGGGTGAGGTTCGCGGGGCGGAGGGACAGATGGCGTTTCAGGCGGCCCAGACCGGCCACCCGGTGATCCTCACCTTCCACGCCAGCAACATCGTCTCGATGATCCAGCGGTTCACCGGGAACCCGATCAACGTTCCCGAGACGTTCATGGACAACTGCGACGTCGCGCTCTTCCAGAACCGCGTCAAACAGGGCGACGACATTCTGCGACGGGTGACCTCGGTCCAGGAGATCGAAGGCTACTCCGACTACGAGGGCGGCGTCGTCACTCGCGAGGCGTTCCGCTGGGACCCGCGGGACGACAACGTCGAATTCACGGGGCGAAACAACTCCTTCGTCCTCGAGGAACAGATCGCGACGCTGCTGGGGTATCAGGACACCCGAAAGATATACGACGAACTCGACCGACGCGCCGAGATCATCCGGCAGTTGATCGACGCCGACGTGCTGGGCTATCAGGAGGTCAACGACGCGATCGCGGGGTTCCAGCGCGACGGCCTTCAGGGGCTGCCGATCCAGATCCACGGTCTCACTCAGTTCGCCTGACCATGGCAGCCGAATCCCAGCCCGATATGGGTGCGCGATCCGCGCTCGCATCGCTCAACGAGGCCTACGAGACGATGGAGATGCCGCTCTCGCGGTACCTCCTGCTCGCGATCGGTCCCGCGTTCGCGCTCTTCGTCGGGTCGATCGTCGCGACGATCGTCCTCGGGTTACCGCTGACGATCGCGGCTCCGCTGATCGTGTTCGGGCTGTTCGCCGTGTTCGTCGCCATCGTCTACCCGAAGTCGGCTCAGGACCGCAAGCGCAAGCAGATCCGCCAGCGGTTTCACCTCTTTTTGACCCACATCACCGTCCTCTCGATGACGAACATCAACCGTGTCGAGATCTTCCGGACGCTGGCGGAGGAAGACGAGTACGAGGCGCTCGCCGAGGAGATGGGCTACCTGGTGGGCCTCGTCGACACCTGGAACGTGAGCCTCGACGACGCCTGTCGGATGCGGGCCAAACAGTGTCGGAGCCCGCTCCTGACGGACTTTTTAGAGCGGCTGGCGTACACGGTCGGCGGCGGCCAGCAGATCAGCGAGTTCCTGATGGACGAACAGGACAGCATCATCCAGCAGTTCGTCACGCGCTACGAAGGCGACCTCGCGAAACTCGACGTGATGAAAGAGCTGTACATGTCGATGATGCTCTCGACGGCGTTCGTCCTCGTGTTCGCCATCGTCATCCCGATCCTGATCGGTATCAGCCCGACGCTGCTGATCGGCGGCACGATCGCGATGTTCGCGTTCGTCCAGGCGGGGTTCGTCTACGCCGTCCACGTCGTCTCGCCGAACGATCCGATCTGGTATATCGAAGAAACCGCCGGTGAGGGACCGCTCACGCGGATTCCCCGAACGCTCGCGATCGGGTTCGGTGCGAGTCTACTCCTCGGCGCCGCCGTTCTCGTCGTCTTGCTCGGGTACACGCCGCTGGCACCCGACCGAATTCCCCTGCCGATCATGGCCGCGATTCCCGTCACGCCGCTCTTTGTCCCCGGCTGGCAGATGCGCCGAGAGGAGAGTAAGGTCAAGGACCGCGATCAGGAGTTTCCGAGTTTTATCCGCGCGCTCGGCGCCGTCGAGAGCGTCAAACAGGCCTCGACCGGAAGCGTTCTCGAGAGCCTGCGCAAGAAGGACTTCGGGTCGCTCACAGGGAACGTCGACGCGCTGTACAAGCGGCTAAATATGCGGATCGACGACATTCGGGCCTGGCGGCTGTTCGCCGCGGAGACGGGATCGTTTCTGATACAGAAGTTCGGCGACATGTACGTCATCGGTCGGCAGATGGGCGGCGATCCGCGGCTGCTCGGACAGGTCATCAGCAAGAACCAAAACGAGGTGTTGAAGGTGCGAGAGAAGCGCCAGCAGGCGGCGACGACGCTCACCGGTGTCCTCTACGGGATCACCGCTGCGAGCGTCTTTTCGTTTTTCATCGGTCTCGAGGTCGTCGAGATCATGATGGACGTCACCGACGAGATGGAACTCGACCAGGAGATCGCGGGCAACCTGCTGACCACTGCGGGATACAACATCGTCGCGATCGAGTACCTGTTGATCATGACCATCTTCATCAACGCGATGCTCTCGGCGATCATGATCAGACTCACCGACCGCGGCCACATGGTCAGTTCGCTGGTTCACTTCGTCCTGATGACCTGGATGGGGGCGATCATCGCCGTCCTCACGACGTACGTGGTGAACGCGGTGATTTCCGTCTGAACCTTCGGTTCCACTCTCGCCCGGCTCTCTCGCTCTCCCCCGTTCGTGTTCGTCACCCGTTTCCGTTCCTCGTCTCCCGCGTTTCCACCTCGCGCTCGTTTTCCCGTTTTTCCACCCTCACCGCTCTCTCGAATCCACTCGAGCAGCCGCGGTCGAGACCACACCGCTCGACTCACGACTCGTAATGACACGAACGTTAAAGCGAACGCCACGACACCTCTCGGATAGACCGGAGACGTCGGGCCGCCATCGGTCGCGTTTACAGTCACAGTCCCGATCCCGATCACGATTACCCTACCACTATGTCAGTCGAAAAACCGTACCTCGAAACGCTCGAACAGTCGGCGGGGCGGACGGACGCCACGATCCAGTGGGCTCGCTTCCTCGGTGAAACGTTCGGCACTACCGGCGCGCTAAACTGCCTTCGCTACTACGAGGACCTGGAGTGGATCAGCCCCCTCGTGCGCGAACAGATGGTGTCCTACCTTCGCGGGCTCTCGATCGGCGAGATCCACAACAAACGATACGACGAACCGACGACCCTCGAGTACCCGCTGGAATCGCTCAGCGGGACGCTCTTCGGCGCACACGCCCAGAGCCTCGAGTACATCGCGGAGATCAGAGACGACGACCTCGAAGAGCACGTGATGATCGCGCGGATGGCCGAGCGTCGGATCGATCGACAGCTCGCGGAGGAAGAGGAGTCCGATCAGTCGAGCGAGATGGTGAGTATCATCCGTGACAGTGCGTCACAGGTGCACTGAACGATTACACGGGAAGTCGGCCGAAACCTATATTAATACAAATCCTTGGCCCCCATTTTGGGACTAACTCCAAGGTATTCTTGGCAAAAGTCGACGATACATCACAAAACAATGGCGTAGTAATTGATCTCTGTGAAAATGTATCGTTATCTGATTATTCTGTATATGATGTGTGTTTGATTTAGCGATATGACGGCCGGCTACTTCCCTGTTCTTTATTAGGTGGTAGTTCCTCAACGATGTTAATCCGTGATTAAGAACCGCTTCTCAGCGGCGCTCGATGGCATGTGCGTGACATCGGCGATCAACCCGTTCGAGATTTGCGCTTGATCACGAGTACCCCAGTGGTGATCGGAAATGCGTGAAAACACGAAGCAACCTGAATCCGTGCTCGACGAACTGTCGAGGGCGGCGACTGCACCCGAGCAGTCGGAATCGTACGACATCTCGATCGGAACGAACGACGACGACGGCTACGACATCGAGCGCGAACTCGACGAGCTCATGGCGCAGGTCAACAGTTCGCTCCCGACCGACGACGTCCAGTTCGACGAGGCAATCATCAAGGAAAACCTCGAGGAGATCCTGCTGATGCTCATCTCCTTACACGGCGAGACCCACGGCAAGGAGCTGCTCTCGGACCTGACGCACCTCTTCGGTGCGCAGCTCAGTCCGGGCACGGTCTACCCGAGCCTCCACAATCTCGAGGAACAGGAAGTGCTCTCGATGCACGCCAAAGTGCGAACCAAAGAGTACTCGATCGCCGACGAGGAGTTCGTCCGTGCGACCGTTGAGCAGACGATGGTCCAGCACCTCGCGTTCGGGCTGTTGCTGTACGCCTTCCTGCCGCGACTCTAGTCGATCGATCGCTCTTCGCACCGGTTTCGAATTCGAACGAGCCCAATCTCGATCAGCGACGGGACTCGAGACGGGATCGGTCTCGAACGGGCGAGAGTCGGAGTTCGGGATTTGCGATTCAGAACTCGGGCGTGATCGTTACTGCTACCGATACCGATAGCGCTACTGCTCCTCGAGATCCTTCGCGATCGACGCCAAACTGTCCGACGGCGGTTCGCGAGCGTCGTAGTAGGCCGTCTCGCCCGGTGATCGGACGCCGTAGAGAAAGTCGGACTCGACGACGTCGAGGAGGACCGAACCGCCGAGCCGAACGTTCTCGTCCTCGCGCCATTCCGACAGGCGATCGGTCCCCTGACGCGGGTCGCGAGCGAAGTCCGGTGTCTCGTAGACGCCCGGAATGTGGACGTCCTCGCCGCCGAGCTGTCGCTCGGGCTTGGCGAACAGTTCGTCGCCGTCGAGGACGATCCTGACGACCTCGTCGACCGGAACGAGTTCGCGGTCCTCGGACGGCACCTCGAGGCGAACGCCGGTCGTCGTCTCGGTGAGCGTCGCCCGAACGGTCTGGACCGACGAGTGGTCGCTCGAAATACGGTCAGCCATAGAAGTGTGGAGTGAGTTACTCGTCAGCGTCGTCGTCGCCGTCTGCGAGGCCGAGCAGTTCCTCGACGGACGTGTCACCACGGCCGACGACCGCGGCGTTGACCTGTGCGACCGTATCGTTGACTTCGCGGCCGCGAACCGTGATCCGGCGGCGTTCGCCGTCACGCTTGGGTTTGTAGCCCGTCTGGCGACCCGACATCAGCACTTCCTTCAGGTTCGAACCGGCGACCGTCTCGTTGAGCGGGCGGCCCGCTTCGTCCGACCCGCCGGTGATCTCTAGCGTGTAGCCGTCGAGGCCGACGGCGCCGCCATCGACTTCCTCGCCGATGGACTTGCCGAGGAATCGGTTCGCGTCCTGCTCTTCCGCCTCGAGTTGGTACGACGCCCCGGAATCGGGGTCGCCGACGACGACAGTGAAACTTGCCATACAGGACGAAAAACGGTCGGCGGTCAAAAATACGTCGAATCCGGACCGACCGTTCGTGCGTTCGTGCTGGCGGTCGAACGTCCCGCCCCCGGACGGTCCAGTCTCGAGAACACGTCACAGTCCACTTCGATCCCGGTTTCGACGGCGAACTCGCGATCGTCGGCTCGAACAGTCAAGTACTCCCCGGCCCTATCGAACCTGTGGAAATCGAACTGGACCCCGGTCGGCTCGAGTTGCGCCTTCGCCGCGAGTTCGGCGGGACGCGCGGCGAGTCGCGCGTGGTCGTTCGTCAGGCCGTCGACCTCGCCGAGTCGAGACAGTACGAGGCCGACGTCGGCGCCGAACTCACGAACGACCTCGTCATCTCGGAGCTCGAGGACGCGCCGAACGGGACCCCCGCCGATCGGTGGAACTGGTGGATCGGCTCCCTCGAGGTCGCGTACACCGGTTACGGACGGTTCGGAATCCAGCGCTTTCGCTCGTGAGCGGCTGCAGACGGTGGCGTCGCCTTCGAAGACGTGTCAACAGACACACCGGATCGAAACACCTAAACCGGGCCTGACTAACTAGTCAGACAGTGACCGAACCGAGCGTTCGCGAAGCGATACTGACCGCCACCTACGACGCCCTGTGCGAGTACGGCTACACCGACCTCACGGCCCAAGCGATCGCCGACCGAACGGACAAGAGCAAATCGCACATCTTCTACCACTACGACTCCGTCGAGGACCTCGTCGTCGACCTCGTCGACTTCCTCCTCGAGCGGTTCGACGAACACGCCGAACGGATGCAGTCGCGGCCGCCCATCGAACGGCTCGCAGCGTTCGTCGACTGGTTCCTCTACGGACCCGACGACGCAGAGCAGGTCGCCTTTCACACCGCCTTGCTCGAGCTCCGGGCGCAGGCACCCTACAACGACCGGTACCGCGAACAACTGCGAAAGAGCGACGACCACCTCCGAGACACACTCGAGGAGATCCTCCGGGCGGGACAGGAGTCGGGCGACTTCCGGGAACACGACGCGGCGAAGATGGCCACCATGCTGGTCGCCGCCTTCGACGGCGCCCGGGTCCGCCAACTCACCCTCGGACGGGACGAGTACCTCACGGACGTTCGCGACGCGATCGCGGACGAAATCCTCGAGGGATTGCTCGCAGAAGGGGTGACCTTCCCCGACGAGTTTCGGTCGACCGACGCTCCTTCTAGGACCGACGCCGCCACCGCCACCGCCACCGACGCCGACACCGCCACCGACAGCTCGTGTCATGACTGATCCGACAAACCCACCCAGCGACGACGATCGCGACGCGTTCACCGCGGAACTGACGGCCCGACTGACGTCTCCGAGCAGCCACGCGTCGCTCTCGCCGACGGTTCGGTCAGTCGTGACCGAGACCCTCGATCCGGACTCTCGGACCGAGTCGCCCTCTCGTTCTTGCTTCCGGTTTCCCTCTCCCTCTCCTTCACCCTCGCTCTCCGTCCCGATCGCACTCGTTCGGGCGACTGCCGCAACCGGCGACGACGACGAGTCGCCGCGGACGGACGCGTCGACTGCGGGTGCCCCCTCGAGAGCGACGCTCCTCGAGGTGTGCACGTCACTGGCCTTTCTCGGCGGGTACGCGAGGCTTCGACAGGACATCCTCGGCGCCGCGCGAGCGACGGACCGCGAGCGCGACGTCGCGATCCTGGCGAGCGACTACCTTCACGCCGCCGCACACGCCACCCTCGCCAGGATCTCGATTTCCGGCGATCGTCACGTCGCCCTGTACCGGACCCTAACCGCCGGCTCGGCCGCGCTGGCGACCAGCTTCCTCGAGCGAAGCGGTACACTCGAGTCGGTTTCGTACTCGTACTCGGATTCGAATCTAAATCCGAACCTGAACTCGAACTCGAACCCGAACCCGAACCCGAACTCGAACTCTGGGTCCCCCTCACACGCGAGCGAAAAGCGAGAACACGCACTCGCTCCCGAACGGCCGGCGTCGACGCCGACAGCCGTTCTCGCGGGAACCGGCAGCGCCCTCGGCGCGGCGGTCGTCGGCAGTTCCCGGGAGACTCTCGAAGCGATGCGAACCTACGGAGAGTCGCTGGTCGCCGCGATCGACGCCGTCAGCGAGTCGTTCGACGCCGACGGGGCCGGTGTCGGCGACCACGACCACGACCACGTCGCCACCCTCGAGACCGTCGAACAGGTGTTACTCGGTCGTCGAACGGACCCGAACGCGAAGCCCCCGTCGGCCGACTCTCCGAGCCACCCGGCGTCCGTTCCGGATTCGAGCGACTCGGAACCGACCGCCGTCGAGGCACACCTCGAGCGAGCGCGGTCGGCGCTCGATCGGCTCCCCGAGACGGCCCCTCGAGAGCGACTCGAGGCGGCGACGCTGGTCGCGGGAAGAGCCGTCGAACCGGGTCGCCGATCGAACTGAACACGGGACACCGAACACGAACCGACGGACGGAAACACCTCGAGTCCCACGAACGGATAATGGAGATCCGGTTTCTCGGCGGCACGGGCGAGGTCGGGCGGAGTGCCATCCTCGTCAACGACTCGTTATTACTCGATTACGGCATGCTGACGGGGAACCCGCCGCAGTTTCCCGTCGACTCGGTCGATCCGGACGCGGTCGTCGTCTCCCACGGCCATCTCGACCACGTCGGGGCCCTCCCGTCGCTGCTCTCCGGGGACGCCCGGCCGCCGATCCACTGGACGCCGCCCACGGAGGAACTGACGCGCACGCTCGCTCGAGACACGTTGAAGCTTCACGGCGGCACCTACGACTGTCCGTTCACGGAGGCCGAACTCGAGCGGGTCGCGCAGGTTTCGAATCGTCACGGCTACCGCGAGCCGTTCGAGGCGGCGGGCCACGAGGTGACGTTCTACAACGCCGGCCACATTCCGGGGAGCGCCCACGTCCTCGTCGACGACGGCGAGACGCGACTGCTGTACACCGCCGACTTTCACACCGGCGATCAGCGGCTGGTCGCCGGGACGACCGCGCGGCCCGACGCCGACGTGGTCATCTGCGAGAGCACGTATTCGGACGTCGAACACGAGGACCGCGCCGCCGTCGAGGAGCGGTTCGTCGAGAGCGTCGAGACCACCCTCTGGGAGGGCGGCTCGGTCGTCGTGCCGGCGTTCGCCATCGGCCGCACCCAGGAACTCCTGCTCGTCTGCGAGGCCCACGACATCCCGTGTTACGTCGACGGCATGGGGAAACGCGTCACCCGGATGCTTCGACAGTATCCCGAGTTCGTCCGGGACCCCGACGCGCTCCGCCGGGCGACCTCACACGCGCGGTTCGTTACGGGTCGGGACGGCCAGCGGAAGCGAATCGTCGACCAGAAGGCGGCCGTCGTCACCACCAGCGGGATGCTCTCGGGCGGCCCCGCGATGACCTACATCCCCGCGATTCGCGGGCACCCGACCAACAAGATCACCATGACAGGCTACCAGGTCGAGGGGACGCCCGGGCGAGACCTGCTCGAGACCGGGCGCGCGGAGATCGACGGCCGAATCATGCCCGTCAGCGCGCAGGTCGAGCAGTACGACTTCTCGGCGCACGCCGACGACGACGGGTTGCGTTCGTTCCTCGAGTCGTACGCCGACGCCTCCGTTTTGGTCAACCACGGCGACGACTGCGCGGGGTTCGCCGACGACCTTCGGGCGGACGGGATCGACGCGGCGGCGCCGGAACTCGGCGAGCGGCTCGAGGTGTAGGTAGACGTGCGGTTTGCGGGGCGTGACGCTCTCGCTCGAGGGGACGAGTGTGGCGTTCGCGACCTCCCGAGAGACTCGAGCAGACGCCGAAACCCGTTCGAGAACCGAACGGTGGGCAGTTTTTTGGTTCGGATCGGTGGAGTCGCGAGCGGAGCATCTACGTTGCCCTCGACAGCCACCGCCGACGAGTCGGGACCGCCGACGGACGAGCACGGCGGATCGTCCGATCACGACGACCACGACCACCACCGGAGTCGGTGGCCGCTCGTCAGCGCCGGCGGTGCGGGCGCGCTGTACGTCGGCGTCGCGCTCGCAGTTCTCGGCTCCGCCGCCGGCGTGGTTCCCCCGCTCGTCGGCGTCGTGCTCGCGGTCGTCGGTGCGCTCGTCGCCGCGGCCGGACTGTTTGGCTGGCTCGAGGAGGCTTACCTCCGTGGGTACGAGCGGCGCACCCCCGACGGGCGCTCGCGGCGACTGTCCGTGACGACGATGCTCATCTTTCTGGGAACGGACCTCTCGACGTTCGCCGCGGGCTTCATCTACTACGCCTCGGTCCGCGTCGGCGCGTGGTCGACCGAGGGCCTCCCGCCGCTGCTCGGGTCGCTCGTAGTGATCAACACGATACTCCTGCTCTCGAGCAGCGTCACGTTCCACGTCGCCCACGAGGCGCTCGTCGGGGGGAACCGACGCCGGTTCGAGCGGCTGCTCGGTGCCACGCTCGTCCTCGGCGTCGTCTTCCTCGTCGGACAGGCCTACGAGTACTACGAGTTCGTCGTCCACGAGGGGTTCACCGTCACCGACGGCGTGTTCGCGAGCGCGTTCTTCGGGCTCACGGGACTGCACGGCCTCCACGTCGCGCTCGGCGTGGTCCTCATCTCGATCGTCTTCGCCCGCGCCCGAAGAGGCCAGTACGGTCCGGAGCGGGACACGTCGGTCGAGACGGTGGCGCTGTACTGGCACTTCGTCGACGCCGTCTGGCTCGTCCTCGTCGGCGTCCTCTACGTGGGTGCGGTCGTCACGTTCTGAGCGGGCTCGAGGCGTCTGGATAGGAGCACGGAGGGTAGAGGACCGATCACCGCGCCACGCGGGCCCGCGCCAGATCGGTGTTGCGGTACCACATGAACGCGAAGACGCCGAGGCCGAGCAACAGCCCGGTGATCGCCAGCGGGAAGACGAGCGGATCGACGGACAGACACCGGTTTTCGGCGACGAGCGTCGCGTAGCGGTCGGTCCCCTCGTGGGTCACGATCACGCCCCGCTCGAACGCCCCGCGGTTCTCGAACGCCCCCTCGACGGGCGCGTCGCCCTGCACGCTCGCGACGGCCTCGTCGAACGCGCGCTGCTCCGCCGGCGAGAGGTCCGCGTAGTCGAGGCGCTCGAGTTGCGCCTTCGGTTCGCCGTCGAGCATATCTGCGGTCGTCTCCGGCGAGTCGACGCCCATCGCGGGGGACCCGCAACCGCCGAGGGCGGGCTGGACGACGGTCCACGCGCCGAGTACGCTGCCGCCGATCCCCAGCGCGAGCAACACCGCGCCGAGGAACGGGACGGCGTACGTGAAGACGAACGAGTCGTCGGATCGGCCGCCGTCGGCCGCCGGTTCCGGTTCGGGCCTCGGTTTCGAGAGCTCGTCGGTCGACTGATCGGTTCTCGAGGGACCGTCAGCCGAGGAACCAACTCTCGAGGGATCGGACGAGGATCGGGTACGGGTTTCGTCGGTCATAGTCGAGGTCGAGGTTAAGTTCGGATATCCACGTCCCAGCGGTACGCGGCGTACTCGAGCGTGCCGCCCAGTCCGAGCCCGTACGCCCAGTGGGCGATCATCGAGAACAGGAGGTAGCCGACGAGCCCGAGCCCCTCCTGTCCCGTGTAGAACGCGACTACGAACCCGACGGCGACGATGGTCGCGAACGAGACGGCCGAGGAGATGAGCGTCGGCCCGGGGAGGTACTGCGAGAGCGTCAGGAACAACAACGGCCAGACGGTCATCCCGCCCAGCAGGAAGACCAGGTAGCCGATCGGAGCGCTCTCGGGGGCGCCGATCAGTTCCGCGAGTTCCGCGAACGCCGCGAGGTCGAAGACGCCCACGACGGTCGCCGTGAAGAGCACGCCGGTCATGAGCGTCGTGCCGACCAGTCCGGCGAACGAGCCGACGCCGACGTTCTCGAGGACCGACCCGCCGATCGTCGTGAACTGACGGGAAATCGTCGGGCTGCCGAGTTCGGGGTCGGTCGTCCGCGCGGGCCGGGTCGTCTCGGGGACGGTTGGCTCGACGCCGTACTCGCGCTCGAGTTTGTCCTCGAACCACTGCCACTCCTTGGTGAACTGTTCGGTCCGCTTGAGCCCCCAGACGTCGGCGTCCTCGACGGGATCGCCGGCCCAGTACGACCAGACCATGTTGTACAGCCAGAGCAGGACGCTGAGGCCAATGAGATACGCGCCGATCGTCGCGAACCGCTGGTAGGCCAGGTACTCGGCGGGGTAGGAGGCGTAGCGCCGGGGGAGTTCCATGAACCCGAGGGCGATCAGCGTGCCGAAGGTCGAGGCCGAGCCGATGGCGAACAGCCACGACTGGAAGCGCGCCAGTCGCCGGTCGTACATGCGGTGGGTGATGATCGGGTACCAGTAGTAGCTCGCGGCGACCATCATGAACGGGATGATCCCCATGAGGATCATGTGGAAGTGGCCGACGATGTAGTAGGTGCCGTGGTACTGGATGTCGATCGGGATCGCGCCGAGAAAGATGCCGGTGACGCCGCCGACGACGAACATACCGATCGCGGTGACACAGAGGATCATCGGTGCGGTCAGCCGAACGTCGCCGTCCCAGATCGTCGTGATCCAGTTGAACACCTTGATCGCGCTCGGGACGGCGATCGAGACCGTCGTCGCCATGAATCCAGCCCGGATGCGCGGGTCGATGCCGGTGGCGAACATGTGGTGGGCCCAGACGCCGAAACTGAGGACGCCGATCGCCAGCGTCGAGTAGACGACGAACCGGTAGCCAAAGAGCGCGCGGCCGCAGAACTTGGGGAGGAGGAAGCTCATCAGCCCCGCCGCCGGCAGGAAGATGATGTACACCTCGGGGTGGCCGAAGAACCAGAACAGGTGCTGCCAGAGCAGCGGCCCGCCGCCCTCGACCGCGTAGAAGGTCGTCCCGACGTTCCGATCGAGCAACAGCATGACGATGGCGCTGCCCAGCAGCGGAAACGCGAAGATGACGAGCCCGCTGGTCACCAGTATGTTCCACGAGAAGAGATCGAGGTTCCCCCAGGTGACGTCCGCACTGCGCTCGTAGACGATGGTCACCACGAAGTTGATCGCCCCCAGCGTCGTCGCGATGCCGCTCAGGTGGAGCCCGAGCAAGAGGAGGTCGATCTGCGGGTTCGCCGTCTCGACCGACAGCGGGACGTACATGTACCAGCCGATGCCCGGTTCGCTGAGCGCTTCGAAGAACCGGAAGAACGGGTTCGACGCCGACGTCACCAGCCCGACGAGCTGGGCGGTCACCTGCGATGGAAGCCCCGCTCGAGCGAGCAACAGCGACGGCGGGAGCAGCCAGAAACCGATGGCGTTGACCCGCGGGAACGCCATGTCGTCCGCGCCGATCAGGAGCGGGAGGAAGTAGTTCCCGATGCCGAAGAACACCGGCGTGACGAAGAAGAATAGCATCGTGAGCCCGTGGACGGTGAACAACTCGTTGTAGGTCGTCTCGTTCCAGACCGCGGCCTCCGCCGTGAGCAACTCGGTCCGCATCATCATGGCGTCGAGGCCGCCCCACAGGGCCGCGACCGTCCCGAAGACGATGTACAGCAGGCCGATCTCGCGGTGGTTCGTCGTCGTCGTCCACCGCACGGCGGCCGCCCGCGCCGACTCGAGGTCCACGTCGAATCCGCGGCGACGACGGTACGCGCCGCCGTCGGGGCGAGTATTGGACGTTCGCGCACGGTGGGCGAGCGCGAGGCACCCGGCGACGATCGTCAAGAAGGCGACGACGCGAACGACGTCCGGACTCACGGCCACGGTCGGTCACCTCCGCGATGGCGATCGCGAACCACGCACGGTGAGCGGTCGGTCGCTCGGCGGTCTCGAGTCGACATCGGATCGACCTCGCTACCACGACCACGCTCATGAAACCCGGCCGACGAAGTCGGTCGTTTCCGACGAAACCGTTCGCGAATCCGACCGGTCGACGGTTTGCGAGCGGCGAGAGCGACCCGAATCGACACGAGTTCCGGACACTCCGTGAACCGGACCAGTGGTGAGCTATTTGGCCGCGATTGCCGTGAGACCCACGAAATGCGAACCTTCGTCCGCGTTCGCAGTCTCGTTCGCTCTCGCTGCACTCGCGCCCTCGCCACCCTGTGCTGGGCACTCTGTGCCCTCAGCGCCGTCGCCGCGAACCCGGCCGCGGCCCAGACGGCTCAGTCGATCAACCGAGACCTCATCCAGCGGCTGAACGCCCAGTACATCTACGTCGCGCTCCCGCTGACCCTGTTCGTGATGGTGATCCTCGTCTACGCCGTCGTCCGCTTCCGGGACAACGACGAGCCGCGACCGACGGCCGAGGACGCGCCCCTCGAGATCACCTGGACCGTCGCGACGGGACTCATCCTGCTGTTCGTCGGCGTCTCGGCGTACTCGGTCCTCGCGAACCCGTACGTCTCGCCACAGATGCAAGCCGACGGAAGTCTCGCGGAGGAAGGCAACGACGTCGATCGGATTCCGGACGACGCCGTCGTCGTAGAGGTCGTCGCCTACCAGTGGGAGTGGCAGTTCTCGCATCCCGACGCGAACGTGACGACGCGAAACGAACTCGTCATTCCGGCCGATCGGGACGTCTATCTCGTAATGAGTTCGCGGGACGTCGTCCACTCGTTTACCGTCCCCGAACTCGGCGTCAAACAGGACGTGTTCCCGGAATCGCAGACCGTGATCCGAACGCACGCCTACGAGACCGGCGAGTACGAGGCCATGTGCATCGAGTTCTGCGGCGCGCGCCACGCGGAGATGCGGGCGAACGTGACCGTCGTCGACGGCGAGACGTACGAGGAGTGGCTCGCGGCGAACGAGGGCGAGGGGAGTGACGCAGCGACCGACGGTGTGAGTGCTGTGACAACGGGCGACGTGGACGTCCCAACGGGTGACGAACGTGGTTCGATCGATACTCGATCGACACCCGACCCCGTCTCCGCTCGTGGAGGTGTCCCGACCGATGGCGTCTGAACCGCACTCGAGCCGTCGGTCGGACGCTGATGGTGAGGCGAACTCGAACTCGAACTCGGCCTCGAGTCGGGATTTACCCTCGAGTTCGTACAGTCACAGACACGGAAACGCGAGTTCGGACTCGACCGACCGCGACCGACGGCGGGCAGCCGTCGCGACGGCGCCGTTCCTGGCCGTCGGGGTCGCGAACGTGGCGTTGATCGTGCTGTGGGGCGTCAATCCGCTGTGGGGATTCGTCGTCTTCGTCCCCGTCGTGTTCATGACGGTACTCGCGTGGTTCGCGTTCAGGGAAGTGTAGCCCGAAGGCCGTGAGTGATCGGTTCGTGGCGACTCGAGACGCGCCTCCCGAAATCGCTGTGTACAGTCAGAGAGTCCGCGACGACAGTCACAGGGAGATGCGCCCCCATCCTTTATCCGGATCGTCGTGGTGGTGACCCCACGATGGCGCTCGCCGGACTCACGCGGGAATCGATCCGCGACATCTCGGGCAACCTCGTGCCCTTCGGAGTCCTGCTGTTCTTCGTGGTCTGGTTCGTCGTCGACACGCCGTGGGGATGGGGAGTTCTCCCGGGACTCGCGGTCTTCGGTCTCGTCGGGAGCTTCGCGGCGCTGTTGTTCTTCGTCACGTACGTCGTCGCTCGCCGAATTCAGGTCATCGAAGGCGATCAGCGGGAGGGCGAGCGAGAAGCGAAGGGAACCGACGTGGACGCCGGACAACGATGAATACCGACCTCGACTTCGAACCCAACCCCGACTTCGACTCCGATCCCAGTCTCGACCCCGACTCGGCGACGCGGTGTCCGTACTGCGACCGCCGCTTCGCGACCGAGGACCGTGCGGCCCTCCACGGAGGGATCGACCACGCCGACCGCCTCGACGGGACGGAACGGGCGGCCTACGAGCGTGCGGCCGAGGCCGAGGCCGCGACGGTCCGCCGGTTCAAGCTCACGGTAGTGCTCGCGCTCGTCGGGATCTACTTCGGCTTTCTGTTCGTCTACGCGATCGTGGCGTTCTCCTGATCGAGTTGTGGGAGCGGTCGCGGCCGTAAGCGGAGTCGCGAGGACGACCGCCCTCACATCGTCACGAGAACGAACCCGGTCGCGAACATGAGAAGCACGATCGCGGCCAACACCAGCCCGAAGAGGACTTTCTCAGACACGACGGTCACCTCGAGCGGCCGGCCGACGAACGCGTCTCTCCGTCCGTACCCATACGACCGTCGACGACGGCGCACCTCATCAATCCCCCGTGGGAGACCGCTTCGATCTCGATCCGCGTTCGCCGCTGGTTCGAACGGGTGCCAGCGTGGCGCGACCGATCCAGCGCGTCGGGTCGGCCGACGCCGGGTCAACCACTTTTGTCCTCGCGGTCGTCGTCACCGTATGTCCCCCGATCGTGATCCAGACCGAGACGAAACGGGAACGTGCGGACGGGAACGGGACGAAGAGCGAACGCGAGGACGAGAGACCGACGCGAGACGCCCCGACGTCGACGACCTGGATCTCACCGACGCCGAACAGGACGCGCTCCACGACCTGCAACTCGCCGTCGAGTACGTCCACCGCGCCTACGGCGACCTGCTCGCCTTCCACCACGAACTCGGCCACGCGATGGATCGGATGGCAGACGCCGAAGCGCTGCTGCGCGAGGCGGGTCACGAGGGGTGGGCCGACGAACTCCGGGACGATCACCTCCCCAGAGGTGCGGTCGAAGACCGGTGGACCTACGAACTCGTCGGGGAGTTCTCCGAGGACTTTCTCGCCGAAATGACCGACCTCGAGGAGACGGTTCGCGACGACCTCGCGGACGGGATCGATCACGTGACCGAACGGAAACACCAGCGTCGGTTGCGCAGGCGGGCCGAGGGACGGGAGGGCTGACCGCCGACGGACGATTGCCGGTCGTCGACGGCGAACCAACGGCGACGCCGACGAATCGCCGCAAGCGGGAACCATTTCACCCCCGCCGTGAAATCCGGGCGCATGAGCGATCGGTACGACGTTATCGTCCTCGGCGTCGGCGGCATGGGAAGCGCGACCGTCGCCACGCTCGCCGACCGCGGGGTCGACGTCCTCGGCCTCGAGCGCTTCGACGTCCCTCACGGCTACGGCTCCTCACACGGAATCACCCGGATCATCCGCCGGGCGTACGCCGAGGACCCCGCCTACGTCCCGCTGTTGAACCGTGCGTACGAACTGTGGCGGGACCTCGAGGACTCTCACGACCGACGGCTGCTGTACGAGACGGGATCGCTGGACGCCGGGCCGCCGGACGGATCGCTGGTCGAGGGGTCGCGTCGGTCCTGCGAAGAACACGACCTCGAGTACGAGACCCTCTCGAGTGCGACGCTGGCCGACCGGTACCCGGGCTACGACCTGCCGGAGGGATACGAGGCGATCTTCCAGCCCGACGGCGGCTTTCTGGTCCCCGAGCAGTGTATCGTCGCCCACGTCAACCGCGCACACGAGGCGGGCGCGACGATCCGCGCGCGCGAGCGGGTGGCGTCCTGGCAGTCCACGGCGGACGGCGTCCGCGTCCAGACCGACCACGACGAGTATCGCGCCGACAAGCTGGTGATAACCGCCGGCGCGTGGGCCGCCCGGTTCGTCGACGCCCTCGAGGGAGTCGCCGTCCCCGAACGGCAGGTGCTGGCGTGGCTCCAGCCGACGGAGCCGACGCACTTCCAGCCCGAGTCGTTCCCGGTGTTCAACCTCGAGGTCCCCGAGGGTCGCTACTACGGCTTCCCCGTCTTCGAGGTGCCCGGGTTCAAGTTCGGTCGCTACCACCACCGCGGCGGAACCGTCGATCCCGACCAGATGGAGCGCGAGCCGATGCCCGAGGACGAGCGCGTCCTCCGCGAGTTCGCCGAGCGGTACTTCCCGACGGGCGCCGGCGAGACGATGCGCCTGAAAACCTGCCTGTTCACCAACACGCCGGACGAGGACTTCGTCCTCGACACGCTCCCCGACCACCCGGAGGTCGTCGTCGGCGCGGGATTCTCCGGACACGGATTCAAGTTCGCCCCGGTCGTCGGCGAGATCCTGGCAGATCTGGCGCTCGAGGGCGAGACGGATCACGAGATCGGGATGTTCTCGCTGGATCGATTCTGAAGAACGAGATTCCGTTCGCACGTCGCGTTCAAATTTCGTCCATCACGTCGTCGACGAACCGGTCGATCGTCTCCGGATCGTTCTTGGGTGGCCCGATCTGGAAGCGGTCGACGCCCAGCTCGCGGTACTCCTCGATGCCCGCCGCGACCTCCTCGGGCGTGCCGATCAATCCGCGGAACTCCTCGCGCGGCGTCGTCTCCGCGTCGGTCGCCGACTGCAGCTCCTCGTAGGCCTCGTGAGCGGCCTCGGTTTCGTCCCTGATCACCGTCGTGATCGTGACCGTCTTGTCGATCTCGTCGTAGTCGCGGCCGGCGGTCTCGCAGTGACCTCGCAGGACGTCCAGTTTGTGCTGGTACTCCTCGGGAGTGACGCCCGGGAGGTTCCACCAGTCGGCGTACTCGGCGGTCACTCTGAGCGTTAACTGCTCGCCGCCACCACCGACCAGGATCGGGATGTCGTCCGGCTTGGGCTCGAGGTAGAGATCCTCGAGCGAGTAGTACTCGCCCTCGTAGCTGACCGGCGACTCCTCGGTCCAGGCGGCGGTACAGAGTTCGATCTGGTCTCGCAACTGCCGGATACGCTCGTCCGCCGGCGGGTAATCGATCCCGATCGCGTCGTACTCGGCCTCGTACCAGCCCGCGCCGATCCCCAGCACCGCACGGCCGCCCGAGAGCGCGTCGAGCGAACTGACGGTCTTGGCGAGATAGCCCGGATTGCGGTAGTGAGCGCAGGTGACGAGGCCGCTCAGGTGCATTCGGTCTGTGGCGGCGGCGACCGCCGACAGCCCCGTGTAACACTCGACGAACGGCTCGTCTTTGTGGCCGACGAACGGCAACTGCCACAGGTGGTCCATCAGCGTGAGCCACTCGAAACCGTCGTCCTCGAGTCGCTGCGCCCGGTCGACGAGTGCTTCGGCCGCCGGTCGGTCGTCGGGGGTCGCGAACGAAGAGTGGTGATAGCCGAACTCCATACCGGTGTCTCCTCGAGGAGGTCCTAATAGGTTCGGCAAGCGGTGACACGGGTCCGCCACTCACACGCCCTCACTCGAGCGCCTCGGGGCCCCGCCGAACGGGTGAGACGGGACGGTCGCTGACTGGCCCCTCGAGCGGGCGCTCGCGGTCTGTAGCGTTCAGTATCGGTGAGGGCCAGAGGCAAGAAGCGAGAAGTGAAACGAGAGGAGAAACGCGAAGAGAAGAGAAGAAAGAAACGACGAACCGATCAGTCGTCGGCGGGAGCGCCGGCGCCGGCGTCGTCGACCTGGTCTTTCGTCCAGGAGAGCTTGCCGCCGGCCGCGAGGATGTCGCGTTCACGCTGGGAGGCGTCGAGGGTCGCGGTGAACTCCTCATCGCCGTTGACGCGGATGGTGAACTCCTCGTCGCCGTTCTCGACGCCTTCGCGAACGTCGTCGACGATCTCGACCTCGTCGCCCTGCTCGATGGCGTCGTAGGTCTCCTCGTCGATCGTCAGCGGAATGAGACCGAAGTTGAAGAGGTTCGCGCGGTGGATCCGGGCGAAGCTCTGTGCGAGGACGCCCTCCACGCCGAGGTACATCGGGCACAGCGCCGCGTGTTCCCGGGAGGATCCCTGTCCGTAGTTCTCGCCGGCGAGCAGGAAGCCACCGTCGGCCTCGAGCGCGCGGTCGGCGAAGGTCTCGTCGACGCGGGCGAGGGTGAACTCGCTCAGTTTCGGGATGTTCGACCGGTACATCAGGACGTCGGCGTTGGCCGGGCTGATGTGGTCGGTCGTGATGTTGTCGACCATCTTCAGCAGGACCTCACCCTCGAGATCCGAGTCGAGCGGATCTTTGAGGGGGACGTCGCCGATGTTCGGGCCCTTGATGAGTTCGTCGTCGACGGCCTCGTCGGGGGCGATCAGGTCGGCGTCGCTGCCGAGGTACTCGTCGGGTAGTTCGATGCCCGGGTCCTCGAGGTCGCCGAGTTCGTCGGCCAGATCGCGCGGGTCGACGATCTCGCCGGCGATCGCGGCGGCGGTGGCGACTTCGGGCGAACAGAGGTAGACGTTGTCGTCCTCGATCCCCGAGCGGCCCTCGAAGTTGCGGTTGAAGGTGCGCAGCGAGACGGAGTCGGAGGCGGGCACGTGACCGTTACCGATACACGCGCCGCAGGTGGCCTCGGAGAAGTTGACGCCGGCGGCCATCATCTCGGCGACCCAGCCCTCGCGGGCGAGCATCTCGCTGGCCTGCTTGCTGGCGGGGGCGACGATCATCTCGGTCGTCTTCGAGACCTCGCGGCCCTCCAGCATCTTCGCGCCGGGGAGGATGTCCTCGTAGGCGCCGTTGGTACAGGAGCCGATCATGACCTGATCGACGTCGGTACCGGCGACCTCGCGGACGGGGACGACCTTGTCGGGCATCGACGGCTCCGCGATCAGCGGCTCGATCTCGGAGAGGTCGACCGTGATCTGGTCGTCGTACTCGGCGTCCTCGTCGGGCGAGAGTTCGACGAACTCGTCACCGCGACCGAGTTTCTCGAGGAAGTCCTTGGTGTTCTCGTCGGTCGGGAAGATCGACGTGGTCGCGCCGAGTTCGGTCCCGAGGTTGGTGATCGTCGTCCGCTCGGGAACCGTCAGCGCCTCGACGCCGGGGCCGGTGTACTCGAAGATCTTGCCGACGCCGCCCTTGACGGTCAGGCGACGCAGCAGTTCGAGTGCGACGTCTTTGGCGGTCGCCCACTCGGGGAGTTCGCCCTCGAGGCGAATCTCCACGATCTCGGGCATCTCGATGTAGTAAGGCGCGCCGCCCATCGCGACGGCGACGTCGATCCCGCCGGCGCCGATGGCGAGTTCGCCGAGGCCGCCGGGCGTGGGGGTGTGCGAGTCCGATCCGAGCATCGTCTTGCCGGGTGCGGCGAAGTGTTCCTTGTGAACCTGGTGGCAGATGCCGTTGCCTGGTCGAGAGAAGTGAGCGCCAAACGTACCGGCCGCAGAGCGAAGGAAACGGTGGTCGTCGGTGTTTTTGAAGTCGAACTGATACGTCTGGTGGTCGCAGTACTGGGCGGCGATTTCCGTCTGGACCTCGTCCAGTTCCATCGCTTCGAACTGCAGCCAGACCATCGTCCCAGTGGTGTCCTGAGTGAGTACCTGGTCGATCTCGATGCCGATCTCCTCGCCGGTTTCGAGGTCGCCCTCGACGAGGTGATCCTCGAGAATGTTCTCGGTAAGTGTCTGTCCCATAGCGTCCGAAACTCGGCTTCCCGCCCTGATAAAACCAGCGTGTTTCTGTTCCGGATGACCGTGTAGAATTCCCCAAACGGACAGTATTATCGCAACTCTTGCCGATTACGCGTTAGAATGGGAACCACCGCGGGAGCTGCCGCCGCGGGGAACGGGAGCCAGCCCCACGGCCCACCGACGACGATACGCTTTTGCCGTCCGCGGCGCGCACTCGAGTACATGTATCGCTCCGGTACGTTCGTCGCCGACCACGTGTCGCCGACGACCGACGAGCAGGTCCAGCCTAACGGCGTCGACCTCACGGTCGACATCGTCTTCGAACAGCGCGACCCGGGACGGATCACCACCGACGGTAAGGAGATCGGCGACCGCGTCGCCCGTCCGCTCGAGCAGCGCGAGCAGAAGGCTCCCGACACCTACTACCTCCCCGAGGGATCGTACGTGGTCCGCTACGGCGAACGGATCCAAATCCCGGAGGAACACGTCGGCTTCGTCTACCCGCGGTCGTCGCTGATGCGCAATTCCTGTATGCTCAACACCGCCGTCTGGGACGCCGGTTACGAGGGCCGCGGCGAGGGACTGTTGCAGGTCCACCACGATATCGAACTCGAGCGCGGGGCCCGCATCGCCCAGCTGGTGTTCGCGTCGGCCGATCACGAGGACGTCTACGACGGGTCGTACCAGGGCGAGAACCTGGTCGGCGGCGAAGACGGCGTTCGAGACTGAGAGACTGAGACGGACTCCGGCTCGAAGCGAGACCTGAAGAGTGACCGGACCCGAAGAAAGCGAGCGATCCGTACCGACGAACCGGACGTCCGGTTCACGTACCGTTTTGAGCGTCGCCGGCGTAGGCGAACGCATGATGGCGACGACGCACGTGTTCGCGGGTCTCGCAGTCGTCGCACCGGTCGCCGCCCTCGAGCCCGCACTCGCCGTTCCGCTGGCCGTCGGGGCGATCGTCGGCGGGCTGGCACCCGATTTCGATCTCGTGCTCGAACACCGGCGGACCTTCCACTTCCCGGCCTCGGGGAGTCTGCTGGCGCTTCCAGCCATCTCGATCGCTGTCCTCTCACCCTCGACGCTCACCGCGGGCGTCGCGGCGTTCGCGCTGACGGCCTGGCTCCACGCGGCCAGCGACGCCCTCGGCGGCGGTCCCGAGATGGACCCCTGGAACGCCTCGAGCGAGCGGGCGGTCTACGACCACGTTCGGGGCACCTGGATCCGTCCACGCCGGTGGATCCGCTACGACGGGGCCCCCGAAGACGCGGCCCTCGCCGTGGCGCTCGCGATTCCGGCGCTGCTCGTCTTCGACGGCTGGATTCGGACGGTCGTCGCCGGCGGCGTCGCGCTCTCGCTGGGTTACGCACTCCTCCGCCGGCGGTTGGTGGAGTGGACGCCGGAGTGGCTCGAGTGAGCGTGTGCGTGGTCGAAGGCGCGAAGTGACTGTGGCCGCGATCGGGCGTCCCGAACCGGGCGAGCACGCTCGAGATCGCCGACGAACGGCGGTGAGACGGCTCTCGAGGGGTGATAAACCGGTGGACACGAATCGCGAGTACCCCTACCCGCTGTCCACCGTCCTACCTGTCTACAGCGAGAGAGTCCCGCCGTTCACGGTGGGCGTGAATCGCGTACGCTCCAGTGTGAAACCGCCACGTTACTGCTGGTCCTGAGTCTCCAACGCTTCAAGACCTGCTTCTAACACTTCTGTATAGGCTTCTGAGAGGTCCAGGTCGTTCGCTTCTGCGTAGTCTTTGATTCGGCCACCGAGCGTGTGGGAAATGTCGATATTGGGTCGCATGACGAAAGGACTTTAAGACTAAAAGTATAAGTAGCTGTTGTCGTGAAGCGTACCAACACATTCGCCGTACGACCGCTCTCCAACGAGGGAGAGCGACTGCTACGGGACTTGTTGGACGCTTCCGCCGCTCTCTGGAACGAGACCAACTACGAACGTCTCATGCGGTACAACGACGAAGATGGTTTTGACGGCGAAGGCGTGTGGGACGCCGATACAGGCCAACTCGAAGGCAGATACAAAAGCGTTCTCGGTGCGTCCACAGCCCAACAGGTGATACGGAAGAACTCTGAAGCGTGGCGAGGGTTCTTCGAGACGAAAAAGCAGTATCACGACACATCGAACACGTCAGTCACGGAACACCCTGAACCGCCGGGCTTCCGTGGCAACAAGGACGAAGGACGACAACTCAAGACCGTCATTCGCAACACGTCGTACACTATCGAGTGGGGCGACCGCTCTCGACTGGAGATACTGGTCGGGAGCGAGTTGAAAGACCGATACGACCACACTGGGCGTCTCCGGTTTGAAATCGCTGGCGACCCGAATTGGCTCGACTACGAGAAACAGGGTCGGTTGGACTTGTGGTACGACGAGACTGACAGCACCTTCCGAGCTTCGCAGCCCGTGACTGTTTCTGACGATGCACGGGATACTCCACTGGCTGACGAGAAGGCCGCTCTGGACATTGGTGCAAACAATCTCGTCGCCTGTACCACTACGACCGGCGAGCAATACCTGTACGAGGGTCGCACGTTGTTCCAACGGTTCCGCGACACCACACGCCATATTGCCGAGTTACAGTCGAAACTCGAAGATGGGCGATACAGTAGCGAGCGTATCCGGCAGCTGTACTGCAAGCGAACCCGTCGCCGGGACCACGCACAAGAAGCATTGTGTCGTGACCTGCTCGAACGACTGTACGAGGACGGCGTAGACACGGTGTATATCGGTGGCTTGACCGACGTGTTGGACACGCACTGGTCGGTCGAAACCAACGCTAAAACGCACAATTTCTGGGCGTTCAAGAAATTCACGGAGCGATTGACGTGTACTGCTGAGGAATACAGTATCTCAGTAACGGTTCGGTCTGAGGCGTGGACGAGTCAAGAGTGTCCGCAATGTGGCTCGACAGACCGAACGACACGGCATCAGGAGACGCTCTCGTGTCCGTGTGGGTTCGAGGGGCACGCTGACCTTACAGCGTCGGAGACGTTCTTAGAGCGGCAGTTAGAACAGGCAGTTAGGCCGATGGCACGACCCGTGCGGTTCGAGTGGGACGACCACGAATGGTCGGAGTTACCACGCTCTCACCGTCCCAAAGAACAGCGCACAGACTCGAGTACCGTCCACTGTGACGGGAATGTTGCCTCCGGGGACTCGTAGACTGTTCGAGACTCCCACGGAGGAAACCCCGGCGTTCACGCCGGGGAGGATGTCATTACCGTCGTTCTGGGTCGAGGGAATATGTTTTGTGGTTGCTCGAGACCGCGACGGCGTGACCCATGACGCTCACTCGAAGTGTACGACCGGTCCGAGACACCGACTGAGAAGGAGTTGGAATCCCGAGACGACAGGATGGGGAGTGGGTCGAACAGCCGGGAGACGGGACCGAACGGTGCCACGACCGCACACGACCACGAGTCGCAACGCTGATACTGGGGGTCTACGAGCAATCCCACATGGTCGATACCGTCGTCGCCCGAACCACACATCTCGTCTTCGCGTCGATCTGGGCCGGGAGCGTCTTCTACGTCGCGCTCGTGATCCTCCCGCTCGCCAGAGACGGAGCGTTCAACACGACGAAACCGCTCGAGTCGATATCGGGACAGCTCACGACGATCTCGCGAGTGAGCGCCCTCGCGCTCTTGCTTACGGGAGGCCACATGGCAGGGACGATCTACACGAGCGAGACGCTCTTCTCGACGCTGAACGGGCAACTGGTACTCGCGATGGTCGCCCTCTGGCTGGCGCTGACCGCGCTGGTCGAGATCGGTGCCAAGCGGTTCGAATCCGGTCTCAACGGCAAGAAGCTTCGCGAACCCGCCCACCGAGCGCTGCCGATCTTCCAGGCGGCGACGGTCGTCGCGATCGGGCTTCTCGTCGTCGCCGGACTGATCACGACGAACGTGGGCCGACTCTTTTGAGTTGCCGAGGTCACCGGGCCGCGAGTCGATCTCGAGTCGTTAATGTCAACATCCAACATTGTTTCGAAAGATACTTAGTCGATTGCTGTAACGTGAATCCATGATGATCAGGGGCAAAGACGTGGCAATGTCAATGCTCGCGGTCGGAACGGCAGCTATCGCGGGCTACGTTCTCCGTAACGGACAATCACGGACCAGCCACGCGCGGTCGAAAGCGGATGTCGGTGCACGAATCGTCAGTGAGACTGAAATTCCGGCCGACGCGACGGTCGTCGACGTGTCCAGTCGCCGGCTCCGGGAACTTCCCGGCGCTCGACGGGCGATCAAACGGGCCGTCAGCAACGACGCGCGCGAGGAGTGGGAACACGTCACCCTCGAGACCAACGGCGCCTGGGAGGTCGTCGACGGGATCCGACGATCGCTGCCGTACCACGACGGCGACGACGGCGAGTACAACGGGGTCTACGTTCGCTACGGGAGCAGCATCGTCGTCCTCGACGCGATCGGGTGGGCGCACGTCGAGGAACCGCTTTACTGACGACTTTCGGTAGAGGATTCGGCAGGAACCGTCATCGGGGAACGTCGAACGGTCCGCGCTCTTTCTCCCGACGAGAGTGAACCAGGTTCGAGAATCACGAATCACAACCACTACTTCACCCGCCCGCCCATCGAGCACCATGCAACTGGGCGTAATCGGACTCGGACGGATGGGACAGATTGTCGCGGGACGATCGCTCGAGGCGGGCCACGACGTCGTCGCCTTCGACCTCGACGAGGAAGCGGTGGCGACGGCCGCGGACGCCGGCGCCGAGCCGGCGGAGTCGGTCGTAGACCTCGTCGAGCGACTCGAGGACGAGGAGGGACGAAAACGGATCTGGCTGATGGTCCCCGCCGGGCCCGCAGTCGACGCCGCGCTCGACGACCTCGAGGCCCACCTCGACGAGGACGACGTCGTCGTCGACGGCGGCAACTCCTTCTTTCAGGACTCGGTTCGGCGGGCGGAGTCGTGTCCGGCGGCCTACCTCGACTGTGGCACCTCCGGCGGCCCCGCCAGCGCGGAGGCCGGTTTCTCGCTGATGGTCGGCGGCCCCGAGTGGGCCTACGAGGACCTGACGCCGGTGTTCGACGCCGTCGCCACCGGCCCCGACGGCCACGCCCGCATGGGCCCCGAGGGCTCGGGCCACTACGTGAAGATGGTTCACAACGGCGTCGAGTACGCCCTGATGCAGGCCTACGGCGAGGGCTTCGAGTTGCTCCACGAGGGGCGGTACGACCTGGACCTCGAGTCGGTCGCCGGCGTGTGGAACAACGGCGCCGTCATTCGCTCGTGGCTGCTCGAGTTGTGCGAGGAGGCGTTCCGCGAGGAGGGAACCGACCTCGGCGACGTCGCCGACCGCGTCGAGGGCGGCTCGACGGGGACGTGGACCGTCCAGGAGGGACTCGAGCAGGAGGTTCCGGTGCCGCTGATTTACACGGCGTTGTCCGAACGGTTCGGCTCGCGAGCCGACGACGGGCGCTTCTCGCGGCGGCTCGCCAACCGACTCCGGTACGGGTTCGGACGTCACGAGGTCCCGCGACGGGAGTAGCGACGACTCGAGGCGACGATCGTTTTTTCGAAAGCGTCGCAGATCCCCGAGCTTATTTATTCGGAGGAGAAGCACCGGTCAGGATTGGAGATCGTGAAGGCAGACTCAGAGCGGAGGGACACTGACAAGGGATCGATCGGCGACGCGGCGTCAGTCGACGACGCGGCTGCGACCGACGGATCGGCTTCGAGGGACGACGCGGTTTCAGACGACGAACGCGACGCACTGCTCTCGATCGCCCACGGCGCCGTCGTCACGAGCGGCGGGATTTCGTTCCAGCGCGGGCTGTCGGTCTGGATCGAACTCGTCCTCACGCGCGGGCTCGGCCCCGAACTGTACGGCGTCTACGCCTTCGGGTGGCGGCTCACGACGATGCTGCTTCGGTTCGCGAATATGGGAGCGAACATGACGCTCCAGCGAGATATTCCGGCGTTCGCCGACGATCCGGATCGACAACGTCGCGTGCTCGGCCTGTCGTACGCGACGACCGCCGCGACGGTGTTCGCGCTCGCCGTCGCGATCGGGCTCTCGGCCAACTGGATCGACGAGGCTACGATTTCCCACCCGACGTTTCCGCGTGCGCTCCGGTTGTTCGCCGTGTTACTGATCCTGATCGCCTTCGTCCAGTTGCACGCCACCGCGCTCAAGGCGGCGCTGTCGGCCAACGGCGAGGTGCTCCTCAATCGGATTCTCAGACCGGGACTGCGCTTACTGTCGGCGGTCGCGGCGATCGCGCTGGGCTACTCCGTCGTCGGCGTCGTCGGCGTGCTCGTCGTCGCGTTCGGCGTGTTGGCGGTCACCGCCTACCCGGCGACGGTCCGCGTCACCGGGATCCGCCCCTCCTTCTCGTTTCGGGGCTTTCAGTCGGAAGCGCGCCACTTCTACGATCACGCGATTCCGAGCGCGCTGAGCGGTATCGGCGCCCTGTTACGGACTCGAGTCGACGTGATCCTCATCGGGGTCTTTCTGAGCGCGACGGCTGCGGGGATCTACAACGTCGTGCTCGTGCTCGTCGGAATCGCGGCGATCCCGCTGTACGCGTTCAACCAGCTGATGCCCCCGGTCGCGTCGGATCTCTACTCGAGCGGCCGAATCGGAACGCTCAACGACGTCTATAGGACAGTCACTCGGCTCGTCGTCACCACGACGGTTCCGCTGCTCGCCGTGCTGGCCGTGTTCGGTCAGGAGCTGCTCGCCGTCTTCGGCCCGACGTTCAGCCGCGGGTACGGCGTCCTCCTCGTGTTCCTCGCCGGGCGGTTCGTCGGCAACGCCGTCGGCGCCACGGGAATCCTCCTCTCGATGACGAACAACCACTATCCGAAGATGATACTCGAGTGGTTCCTCGCGGTCACGAACCTCGTGTTGACCTACCTGTTCGTCCTCGAGTTCGGCCTGATCGGCGCGGCGCTGGGAACGAGCGTTGCGATCGCCGTCCAGAACCTCCTGCAAGTGCTTCTGTTACGGCGATTCGAAGGGCTGTGGCCGTTCCACCCGACGTTCCTCAAGCCGCTCGGCGCGGGCCTCGGCATGGTCGGGGTCATGGCCGTCGTTCGGACGGTTTTCGACGGAGCGCTGGCGGTCGGCGTCGGAACGGTGGCCGGACTGGTGGTGTTCCTGGCGCTGCTGGTGGCGTTCGGGATCAATCCGCGAGATCGACTCGTCGTAGACGGCCTGGTGGATCAGTACCGGTACGTGATGGGTGCGAAACTGGCCGAGCTTCGGTGACTCGCGTTCCGCCCGAAACCGCTCACCGCTCGAGCGTCGCCGTCGACCGAATATCCCGCGAGGACCGGCCGACCTCGAGGACGTACTCGCCGGGGTCGACAGTCCAGCCGTCGGCCTCGTCGTAGCGGGCGAACGCTCGTTCCTCGAGTTCGACGTCGACTGTCCGCGTCTCGCCCGCCTCGAGTTCGACCGACGCGAAGCCGGCGAGTTCTCTGACCGGGCGCTCCGGACCGTCGGCGTCTGGCGGCCGAACGTACACTTGCACCACCTCGCGACCCGCGCGGTCGGCGACGTTCTCGAGGGGGACGCGGAGCGTCGCGCCGGTTCCGCTGGTACTCTCGACCTCGGACTCCCCGTACTCGAACGCCGCGTAACTCAGCCCGTGACCGAACGGGTACGTCGGCTCTCCGTCCGTGTCGTCGAAGTGTCGATAGCCGACGAACAGTCCCTCCTCGTAGTGGGCCTCGTCGTCGACGCCGGGGTACCGGCGTTCGTCGGTGATCGGATACTCGTCCTCGGGCGCGAACGTGACGGGCAATCGCCCCGCGGGATCGACGTCGCCGTACAGCACCGAGGCGATCGCGTCGCCGTCGGCCTGCCCCGGGTACCACGCCTCGACGATCGCGTCGACGTCCTCGCGCCAGGGGAGTTCGACGGGGCCGCTCGAGTTGACCACGACGACGGTCCGCTCGGCGGCGTCGGCGACGGCGTCGACGAGGGCGTCCTGCTCGCCGGGCAGCCGAAGGCTCTCGCGGTCGCGGGCCTCAGTGGTCGCGTCCCGGACGAAGACGACGGCGACGTCCGCCGCCGCGGCGGTCGCGACGGCGTCCTCGACGGTCGGTTCGGGAGCGTCGTCGGCATCCTGATCCGCATCCGAATCGTCCCCGAACGGCAACAGATCCTCGAACGACATGGATTCGATCTC
Organism: Halomontanus rarus; assembly: GCF_017357405.1. Taxonomy (GTDB): domain Archaea; phylum Halobacteriota; class Halobacteria; order Halobacteriales; family Natrialbaceae; genus Halomontanus; species Halomontanus rarus. The sequence goes on from NZ_CP071597.1 coordinate 1,755,482, forward strand.
CGGGACGCCGCGGGCCACGCTCACCTCGCCGGCGCGGTCGCGAAGCCCCTCGAGCGGGCTGACCTCGCGGAACGGCGTCACCGCCGAGGAGCCGCCGCCGCCGACCGTCGCCGCGTCGACGTTCGGGCCGACGAGTGCGACGCGGTCGTCGTCGGACAGCGGCAGGACGTCGTCGTTCTTCAGGAGCACCGTCCCGCGGGTCGCGATCCGTTCAGCGAGGTCGCGGTGTTCGGGGGTGTCGAGTGCACCTCCCCTGTCGTCCCGTTCGATCGTGGCTTCCACTCCCTCGAGCAAGCCGATCCGCTCGAGTTGGCCGAGGATTCGGGCGACCATGTCGTCGAGACGGTCGGGCGAGACGTCGCCGGACTCGAGGGCCTCGGCCAGCGGCTCGCCGAAGACCCCGCCCTGGTCCGGACCGGGCATGCCGCCGGTGGCGACGGACTCGAGGTCGAAATCGGCGTCGGCGGGCGGTCCGTCGGCCGGGTGGTCTTCGTCCTTCCCGCCGGCTTCGTCGGGCGCGTCGAACGAAAACGCGTCCGCGACCGATCCGCCGGGCATCTCGAGGTCGAGGCCACCGTTCGCGGCGCCGACGGTGTCTTTGGTCGCGAACCAGTCGGAGACGACGTAGCCGTCGAATCCCCACTCGTCTTTCAACACCTCCCGGACGAGGTACCGGTGATCGTTCGCGTACGTACCGTTGATCCGATTGTAGGCGGTCATCACCGACCCCGCGCCGGCCTCGACAGCCGCGCGGAACGCGGGGAGGTACAGTTCGCGCAGCGTCCGCTCGTCGACCTCGGCGCTGACCGTGACGCGGTCGGTCTCCTGATTGTTCGCGACGTAGTGTTTGACCGTTGCGACGACATCCTCCTCTTGCAGTCCCTCGACGACGCCCGCGCTCAGCGCCGACGCGAGCGTCGGATCCTCGGAGAAGTACTCGAAGTTGCGCCCGCAGTGGGGTACCCGGATCAGGTTCACGCCTGGTCCGAGGACGACGTCCTGACCCCGTGCCTTGGCTTCCCGACCCATCGCCACCCCCTGTCGGCGTGCGAGGTTCGGATCGAACGTCGCCGCGAGCGCGATCGACGCCGGAAACGCCGTCGCCGGCAGCCCCTCCTCGAATCCCCCGGCGCGGACGCCCATCGGCCCGTCGACGAGGCGAACGGGCGGGATCTCGAGGCGCTCGATCCCCGGGATGTACCCCGTCGCAGTCCCCTCCGGGTCGGGCGATCCCTGAACGAGTCGCAGCTTCTCCTCTCGAGTGAGTTTCTCGCACAGCGTCGCGACTTCGTCGGTCGGCTCTGTCGTCGTCATTGTGGGACGTGTTCACGACGCACGCATAAGTACTGTCGAACCAGTGCCGTTTGCTGGAACGTCGGTGCGGGGTGCGCCTCGAAGCCGTGTCTCAGACCTGGACGACGAGCAGTGCGATGGGATAGACGCCGACGACGAACCCGGCGACGGACTGCATCATCCTCGTCGCTCGATCCGCGCCGGTCTCGAGTCGCCCCGTCGCGGTCGCGTAGCCCAAGTAGAAGCCGACCGGAACGAGGACGAGGAGCCCGGCCGAGGTGTACGGCGGGGCGAGCGCGGCGACCCGCGAGAGGACGACGCCCACCAGCGCGAAGACGATACCGAACGCGACGAAGAAGAGCCCGGCCTCGAACAGCGGGTTCGGCTCGCGGTCGTCGATCTTCGGCGGGTCGTACCACCGAACGGTCACGGCCGCCTGGCCGATCGCGCCGGCCAGCGACACCCCGAGAATCGCAGTCTGTGGATCGACCATCGGGTTGGCCTACACAGGAGGGTGACTTAATTCGTCGACACTCGAGACGCCACTGGATACAGCGGGAGTTCCCGACGGCCCCGCGAGGCTGCGCGACCGACCGAATCACAATAGAGTTAAACCACCTCGCCCAAGTTCCTCGCATATGGAGATCAGCGTAATCGGGCTCGCCGGGACGATCGCAGCGGCTGGCGGTGGGACGGAGTCCACGCTGGAGGTCAGCACAGCCGGGATCGCAATCGGAGCCTTCCTCACGATTACCGCCGTGGCGCTGCACTACATCAGAGGGACGCCGTGGTCGCCGGGAACGGACATCGCTCAGGACGTTCTCGAGCACCGTGCGAAGAGCGTCCCGGAGACCGACTTCCCCGAACCGATGAACCGCGCGATCGGCGGTGGCGGCGGCGCCGTCGCAGTCGGCGGCGGCGAAGCCGGCGGCGAACTCGAGGAAGGCGGCGACGACGCGGACGGTGGGAGTTCCAGTCCCGCCGACATCCCCGAAGACGAGATCGAACACTACGAGATCGAGTTCGTCAAGGAAGGCGAGACGATCGAAGTCGCCAACAACGAACCGCTGCTCGAGGCCGGCGAAGACGAGGGCTGGGACCTCCCCTACGCCTGCCGTCAGGGCCAGTGTGTCTCCTGCGGTGGCCAGATTTCCGGCGACGCGAACGAACTCGTCGAACACGACGACCAGCAGATGCTCGACGAGAACGAGATGGGCGACGGCTACGTGCTCACCTGTGTCGCCTACCCGCGCGGGGAGTTCTCGATCGAGACGAGCGAGACGCCGTAGTTCTCGAGTTCTCGAGTCGTCGCCTTCGGCTCTGGCTCCACCTTCGACTTCGACTCTGTTTCGATTTCGATCACGGTTTCGATTGCTGACTTCGCTCGAATTTCGAATCTCGAGTCTCGAGTCTCGAGTCTCGAGTCCGTGTACACGCTCGTTCGAGCGATCGACACGGCGTGCGATCGGCGGGAGTCCGCACCGAACACAACGTTGATTAGCGACTATTTCGTTTCGAAAGACAGTGCGCGACGAGCGAGACGACTCACCCGACTGCCGTCCCGAATCGCGGATCGTCACGGACGGCGGGCGGGATTCCGAAGGCGAGACGAACGCAGCGGCCGGAGGCGAGGGTATGGCAAACGGTCCCGCGGCCTCGAACGACCCGTCGGGGGACGATCCGGACGGGCCGCCCGGCGGATCAGGTGACGGCTCCGACGACGTCGACACCAGCGAGTCGATCACCGAAGGGAGCCTCGTCCGACCGCTCTTTCACCTCGCCTGGCCGATCGTCGTCATCCAGCTCCTGCAGGTCACCTACAACGTCGTCGACACCCTCTATTTGGGGCGGCTCTCCGCGGACGCCGTCGGCGCGATCAGTCTGGCGTTCCCGCTGATCTTCCTGCTGATCGCCGTCGCCGGCGGCTTCACGACCGCGGGCGCAATTCTGGTCGCCCAGTACACCGGCGCGGCGGGTGACCGATCGGCGGGACAGGTCGCCGGCCAGACCATCTCGTTCGTCGGGATTCTGGCCGTGATCCTCGGCATCGCCGGCTACTTCTACACCCGGCCCGCCCTCGAGCTCCTGCCGAGCGACGCCGACACCGCCGCCTCGGTCATCCCGCTGGCGGCAGACTACATGGAGGTCATCTTTCTGGGCATCCCCCTGATGTTCGGCTTCTTCGTCTTCTCGGCGCTCATGCGCGGGTACGGCGACACGCGGACGCCGATGCTGGTCATGTTCGTGAGCGTCCTCGCGAACGTCCTGCTCGATCCCTTTTTCATCTTTGGCTTCGAGAGCAACCCGCTTTTCGTCTGGCTCGGACTCGAGAGCCTCGAGGCGTCGCTGTTCGCGTCGACCGGCTTCGCGGGCTGGGGGATCGAGGGCGCCGCCGGGGCGACGATCCTCTCTCGGGGCGTCGCTACGGGGCTGGGCCTCTGGATCCTCTTTTTCACGACCAGAGGACCCGCTATCGAGGTCGAACACCTCGTTCCCGACCTCGAAGTCATCGCCGACATCGTCCGACTCGGCGTCCCGAGTACGGTCGAACAGACCACGTCCGCGATGGCGTTGATCACGCTGACCGCGATGATCGTCACCTTCTCGCCGCCGGTGGTCGCTGCCTACGGGCTGGGGAATCGGCTGATCTCGCTCGTGTTTCTGCCCGCGATGGGACTCGGCCGGGCGATCGACACGATGGTCGGGCAGAACCTGGGTGCCGGTCGAAGCGATCGAGCCGAGCGGGCGGTGTGGCTCGCGGCGTCGACCGGTGCCGGCGTGATGTTGCTCGTCGCCGTGATCATGGCCGTCTTCACCGAACCCATCGTGAGCGTCTTCCTCGGGGACGTCCCCGACGCCCCCGCGACGATCGCACACGGGGTGGAGTACGTCCGCATCCGGTCCGTCGAGTTCGCCTTCATCGGCGTGACGCAGGTCATTCTGGGCGGATTCCGCGGCGCCGGCAACACCAAGATCGCGATGGTCATCTCGATGCTGACGCTGTGGGTCGGCCGCGTGGCGAGCGTCTTCGCCCTCGTGTTCGTCCTCGACTGGGGCGCGACCGGTGTCTGGGTCGGCATGGCCGTCGGGAACGTCCTCGGCGCGGCCGTCGGCGTCGCGTGGTTCATGCGCGGCACCTGGAAGGAGGCCTACATCGACCGCGGGGAGGCCGAACCGGCGGCCGTCGGGAGTGCCGAGGACTAACAGTTTCGGGCCGCGAGTGTTCCGTTCGATAGATTCGGGGGGAGACGCGAGTCAGTTCTCGAGGAGACACAGTGGCAGGTGACCCGGCCAGCCGCGGATCAGATAGCAAAATTGCGATTAGTGAAATCGTGATTAGTGAAATCGTGATTAGTGAAATCCAGATTTTGCAATTGGCCTATTCGGATCTAGCCGACGAACCGGAGAGTATGGTAGCCGAGAGGTTCGTCGGTCGAACGGAACATCTCGAGGCGCTTACGAACCTTCACGGTGGCCGACGTCGTAGGCGGGCTCTCGGCGCGAGATTCGCTCCGGTGATCTCACTGCACCTGCCACCGACCCGCGTCTTTTTCAGATCGCGTGTCGCATCCCCACTCGAGATCGATCGATCGATGACCACAGATACGAGTCGACAGGACGCGAAGCGACGTGCGCTCGAACTGCTGGACGACGCCGGAATCGTACTGACTGACGCAGAGCAGGAGGGCCTCGAGATCGTCGACTTCGGGTTCGACGACCTCTCCGAGGTCGGGACGCAGATCCACACCTACGTCAACACCGACCGCTACTGCGCGAAGGAACTCGTTCAGCTGCCGGGCCAGACCTGTCCGGAGCACAGGCATCCGCCGTTCGACGGGACGCCGGGCAAACAGGAGACGTTCCGGTGTCGGGCGGGGGAGGTGTCGCTGTTCGTCGAGAGCGAGAGCGATGGTGAGGGTGAGGAGGGGGAGAGGGAGACAGAACCCCCTACCCGGACACCGCCGAACCGCGAGGAACACTACACCGCAGGGCGGGAGATCGTCCTCGAGCCCGGGGACCAGTACACGATCCCGCCGGACACGAACCACTGGTTTCAGGGTGGCGACGAGGGAGCGGTCATCTCGGAGTTCTCCTCGCGCAGCGTCGACGAGAAGGACGTGTTCACCGATCCGGCGGTCGATCGGCTGTCGAACATCGACTACTAGTCGTCACACCATTTCCGGCTTCGACTCCGTTGTAACCTCCGACGCGCACCGCCGGGCCGAAATCCGTCCTCGAGTCCTCCATCGACTCAGAACGGGCGGATCGGACGAAAATCGGCGTCACGGGTGGCGGTCAGTTTCGCCGAGAGAAACAAACAAGTATAGGTGCGCACCCTCGGTCAGAGCGATATGGTTCGATTCGGCTGGTTCGCATCCCTCGAAGAGTTTTCCCCCGCAGAGTGTCTCCACCAGGTCGAGATCGCCGAGGAGGCCGGTTTCGACACCGCGTGGGTCAACGACCACTTCCACCCCTGGTTCGACCACAAACAGGACGGCTCCTCCGCCAACAGCGGCAACGGCTGGTCGTGGCTCCCCGCCGCCTTAGAGCGCACCGACGACCTCGTGATCGGCACGGGCGTCAGCGCCATCATCCACCGCTATCACCCCGCGAACGTCGCCCACCAGCTGGCGACCCTCGAGGAACTGTATCCCGGACGCGTCTTTCTGGGACTGGGCTCGGGCGAAGCACTCAACGAGAGTCCGCTGGGGCTCCCGATGCCCGAGTTCGGCGAGTGCGCGCGACGGACCGCCGAGTCGATCCGCATCATTCGGGCGCTCTTCGAGAACGACTTCGTCGACTACGACGGTAACTACTGGACCCTCGAGGAGGCGAACCTCTACACCGGTCCTGACGAGGCGCCGCCGATCTACATCGCGAGCAACGGTTCGACGCTCGCCCGGATGGCCGGCGACCTCGGCGACGGGTACATCACCGTCTTCGAGGAACCCGACCGCGTGCAAAACGAGCTGTTCCCCGCCGTCGAACGCGGGATCGAGAAGTCCGATCGGAACAGTTCGCTCGAGGAGATGGACCGCTCGATCCACATCCACGTCTCCTACGACCCCGACAGCGAGGAAGCCGCGCTGCAGCCGTGTCTGCCCTGGCGGGGGACTCAGCTTCCGATCTTCTTCGAGGCCGACATCGCCGATCCGCGGGTCGTCCAGGCCCACGGAGACAAGGTCGATCCGCAGGTCCTCAGGGACATCTTCACCATCACGACCGACCCGCAGGACCTCCTCGACGTGACCCAGAAGTACGTCGACGCCGGCTTCAACCACATCGTCTACCAGAGTCACAGCCCCGACCAGCAGGCGTTCTGTGACGTCCTCGAGGAGCAGGTCTTCCCCGAGTTCGACTGACTTCGATCGCTTTTTTGGCGGTTCGTCTTCGTCGAAGTGGCGGATAGTTCGGCGAGTGAATCGGTACTGCCAGCGCGGGTCGCGGGCCGCTCGAGACGGGAGGCAGGCCGGAACGGTAACCACGACGTTCCGCGTTACGGTTTTTCGACGGGAACTGGCGATCGATCGGTCGAGACGACCGATCCGTCCCGGTTCAGCGTGAGAGACAGCGTCTCACCGTCTCGAGTAATCTCGACGCCCAACCGGAGCGGGTCCGTAGAGAGCACCGTCTCGCTGCCGGGCGTAGAAAAGTCGACCGTCCAGAACGGAGTGGTCCAAATATCGACGCCATGGTCGTAGTAGAAGGCGTTCACGGCCGGGTGACTGATGAGAAACAGTCCGAGCGGGATTCCGTGCTGGAATCCGCACCGGTGACAGTGGCCGTGGTAGTGGTAGTGCTCGGGTTCGACGTCGCCGAACTCGATGCGACCGTCGACGTATCCTCGGCACTCCGAACAGATTCTCTGGCGAGTCAGCGCACCCCACTGGTTTTGCAAGAACGCGATCCGCTCGATCACGTCTTCCTCCGGGTGTGACTCGAGGAGACTCGGCGGGATCGAGAGGCCCAGATCGTGCTCGTCCGTGCCGCACGTGAGCCACAGGATTCCGTCTTCGTAGTGGAGTTGCACCGGGTCGTCACAGAAGAGACAATCCCCGGGAGCGTCGATCGGACCCCACTCCCAGTCGGAATCGAAGACGCCGGAGGAAACCGCCGAGACGAGCTCCATCCCGACGCGCGAAAGCGTATATCCCGCCGGCTCTTTCACGACGAGGTCGCCGAGTTGATCGAGGTGGTAGTTGAAGTTTCCGTTGTCGCGGACCCCGACGGCTTCTCGGAGTTCGCTGTATTCGAGCCACGGATCGGTCGGCGCGTCGCTGTAGGCACTCGCCAGTGCACGAAGAATGTCGATCCGAGTCGAATTGCGGACCACGTCGAAGACCGCGGTCGGATTCGAGTCGCCGCCTGTCATCGTTCGGACGTACAACCCTCGAGAGGTAAGTATTGGTGTCAGTTCTGTTAGAGCAAATAGGTGCTCCGAACGCATATCTCCCCGTCGGGTCAACCATCAGAGAGGAAGATGAACGACCGACAGCGACGACGGCTCCTCGAGCGGGTCGACCGACCCTCGCAAACGATCGGCGAGGACGTCCCCGACGAACTCACCGTTCAGGGGACGACGATCGATCTGAAGGCGTTCGTCTTCGAGTGCAAACGACTCGAGACGATCCCCAAACACGAGCGCGAGCGCATCGAGACGGTGAAAACGGACCTCAGGCGGGAGCGCCTCGAACGAAAACAGCGGATCGCCCGCGAGGACCTCGCGGTCGAGGAGGGGGAGCGGCTCGTCCAGAGCATCCACGGGATCGATCGCGCTCTCAACGCGTTGGAGGGGCTGGATTCTCCCAGTATCGGAGAGCAAATTCGACGGAAACGGCTCGAGGATGCGAGGGAGTTACGGTCCCTGCTAAACCAGCTGCCGTGACGGTCAGTTTTCCGCCGATCAGCAGTGAATACGCCGGTCGGTATCAGGGGATTCACCGACCGTCGGCGGGGTCGTGGTTCGGACAGTCCCGGTCGAGCTCGAGTGTCGACGAACCGGCGACCGACGAGACGTCGTACTGCGTAGTGAGCCCGTTACTGCGACGACTACCCGCGCTCGAGTCGGGACCGTTCGCGACCGCGAGTACGCTCCGTTTCGGGTCGAAGACCGTATTTTCCACGCTGAATTCCAGTAGCTATAAGTTAATACGTGGACACGATAATACTGGAAGTTGCGTCCTCCAGCGAGCCAGGGGGCATGCGTCGAAATGCCCCGGGTGGAACCAGCACCCGAGACGCGGCTTCCAAACCCGCAAGGGTTCAAAGCCATGATTGCATTACTTCTACCGAGACATAAACGTCTCGAACGACTCGAGTATCGTTCTCAGACCGCACAGCGATCGCCGTATTCGCTCGAGAGTCGGGTGGGTAGGGATGGGAAGTGAGCCGGGTTCGGACTCGGGTGACGAGCACGAGCACGAGTACGAGCGCGAGCACAATCCCGATCACGACCCGATAGCGGACGAACCGGCCGACACGACCGCTCGAACGCTTCCTGACTGCCCTCGCTGCGGACGGCCCGTCGTCGCGACGACGACGACCGGCCCGGAGACGCACTTCGCGTCTCCGTGCGGGTGTCGGCTCGGGCGGCTCGAGGCTGCGAATCTGCAGTAAGGGCAGGCGGCCATTTTTTGGACGGGTTCGGTACTCGAGTGCGAGAGAGAAGACAGTGACAGTGACAACTGTTATGGGGTTATGGGGGTTGTTCTCGAGTAAGGGCGTGTAGCTCAGTGGACAGAGTTCTTGGTTCCGGACCAAGATGTCGCGGGTTCAAATCCCGTCGCGCCCGCTATTCTGTGTAAGCGACAGCGAACACGAATAGCGAACCGCACGAGGTTCGAATCAGAGAGCAGCTCCGCTGCGACCGCGGTTCAAATCCCGTCGCGCCCGCTACGTGTTCAGGTGCTTAGGAGTTACACGAACGTTCACCGTTCAGTACGCGCGTTCTCGACCCAGTCGGGAACGATAACCTCGGTGTCTCCCTCGTCGAATTCGTACGTAATTTCGTACGTCTCGGTGCTATCATCGGATAGACGAGCGAGCAGATAGTGTGCATACGTCTCTCTCTTGTGAGTTGAAATGTGTATGAACTAATGTGAATCCCTTGTAAATCAGCCTCACACCGTAATTTGGGAGCACATTCTGAGAGTGTTCCGCCGGTAATGTACGGATAACCATGTAACTGTGGTCGAGATTAATTCGAAGGGTGATTACATGACTACCGTATCGGCAGTTATGGGGATCAGAGTACAACTCACACACCGCGGTCGAGGGGTCGATCGTTCATGAGCGTGGTCGTTCACGAACCCACGATCGACGGATCGACGATCGAGTGTGAGGTGACACCACCGAAGCAACTTCGCCGGTTCTTCACCGGAGACCCCTTCCGCGTCGAGTACGACGTCGATATGACGTCCCTCTCACCGGAAATCGCGGTGATTCCCGCTCTCGCCCACGTCTGTCCGGTGGCGTGGGCGAACGGAATCGACGTGCGGGTGCCGACGATCGACGCGACCTTTTTAGACGCCCTCGAGGACGTTCGTGGGGTACTGCGTCGGATGTATCCGACGTTCATCGAAGGCGGCGAGATACGCGCCTCTGAAGTCGTCGACACTCGGGCAGACCGATCACCTGCCGAGTTCGACGACAGTGGATTGTTGTTCAGCGGCGGCATCGACTCGGTGGCCAGTTACGTCAGACACCGCGACGAAGAGCCGACGTTGATCAGCGTCCAGGGCTGGGTCGTCGGCGTCGAACAGGACGACCGCTGGGACGGTGCGAGAAGGCATATCGACGAGTTCGCCGCCGATCGCGGACTCGACGTGCAAAATATCCGATCGAACATGAAATCGTGCCTGGACATGCCGATGTTACAGGCACACTATAAGCGGTACGTCGACGGTGCGTGGTACAGTTCCGTCGGTCACGGCCTCGGATTAGTCGCGCTCTGTGCGCCACTCTCGGACGCACTCGGACTCGATACCATCCACATCGCCTCGAGCCACACCGCGGAGTTCGACCAACCCTGGGGCTCCCACCCCGATATCGACGACAAGGTTCGCTGGGCGTACACCGAGGGCAACCACGACGGATACGAACTCAGCAGACAGGAGAAGATCGACCTCATCGCCGACTACGTGCGATCGGAGTCCCAACCGTTCCCGATCCGCACCTGCGTTCACGACGAGCGAGGAGGCAACTGCAACGAGTGCGAAAAGTGCTACCGAACCATGTGTGGGATGGTTCTCGCGGGACTCGATCCGAATCGATTCGGGTACGAGATGGATGAACGGACGTTCGTACGGGTTCGTGAGTCCCTCGAACAGCAAGCGTTCGTGATGGACGATCACACCGTGTTTCACTGGCGAGATATACAGAACCATACCGGACGTAACCGCGACGTTCCGGTCGATGGCGCAACCGAATTCTTCGAGTGGTTAGCAACCGTCGATATCGACGAAATCACGGAATCGGCATCTGAACCGGCCCACCTCAAACTCGTTCGTGCGGGGGCGCGCATCGTCCCCTACCCCGTCTACAAATCACTGTATCCCGTCTACGGTATGCTCAAGAATGGAGCCCTGCTGAAACGGTGAGGGTGACGTCCCAGATTTCGGCTCGCTACTCGAGAAGCGAATCCCCGGCGGTTGCGCCGGGAGGATGTCACGGATACAACGCCAACCGTTCCTGAGAATCCGGATCACGGGGATGACGGACGCGACGACGCGCAGGAGCGTTCACCCGCTCGAGTTGCCACTGTGACGAACGGTGACGACTCGGGGGAAGTTACAGAAGTTGTACCACAGAACTCCCGAAAAGCGGAGGAGAGTACCACTCGCGTACGGTTTCGCTCGTCACCGGTCCTGAAACATCGCCTGCGTATCAGCCCCCTCCGGGCCTCGAGTCTCGGACCCGGACGTAGTGAGGTAGAAGACGAGCGCGATGTAGCCGAGCTGGGCCACGCCGAAGAGGGCGTACGAAACGAGGCTATCGACGCCGAATCGCGGCTGGAGGAGGATCGTATCGACCCACGACATCGCGAGGAAGACGGCCGCGAATCCCCCGACGAACACGGTGCCGTAGAGGAGGAGAAAACCCAGGAGGAGCCCGTATCGGAGCAGGGCGTCCGAGAGCGGGGATCGCTGCTTCTGTCCCATTGTAGTCACGTCTATTCGAGGGGTAATACGTGTAACGGAGAGACAACGTCCGCTCGAGTATGCCGAAACGACCGGTGAGAAACCCCGGGAGAGGTGATGACGATGTGGTGGTGATCGGTATCGGTGTGTCGCCCTCTCCCGAGTAGTGCTCGGGACGTCAGACTGATATAATTATTGGTTTCTTCACATTATTATGAGCGGACGTCGACACGCAGCACACGTCTCCGATCGCACTCGTCGCCTGCTCGGTTCGGCGGCGACCTCGCTCTGGTCGCGCCAGCACGGCAGTGGGAGCCCCGAAGCTCGAATCCCTCCGAAATCGAAGCCACCCAGTTCGATGACGGCACGAAAGAGACGAACCTGGCCGTCGACCCGACGAATGCGGCCGAGAGACGCCGAGAGATTCAGGGACGGTCTGTTACGTCGTTTCCGGTGCAACCGTGATCACTGCGCTTGCACCGGTACACAGTGACAGCAGTCCGTATGACGGCCCCGCCCGACGTTCGACCGTTGGGGCCGATCTCGAGGGCGATTCGGGGTCACGGCGACGCGACGCTCGAGGGTGACCACCTCGATTCGATCCGGCGCCGAGTTCGGCGACCGCTTCGTCCCTTTCTCGCGGCCTTTATCCTCTCGTCTTCGGTGGAGGACGTATGATAGTTCACGAGCTGTCGATCGTGGGGCTCCTTCTGGGGGTCGTCGGATTGCTCGCGTGCGCGAATGCGAACCACCGCCGGTTCGATCTGGGATCGGGCCCGGTGGCGGCGGGATACGAACGACTCGCTCCGACGATGGACTACACGTCGGATCGAGGCTACGGCTGGCTCGGCGCGACGGAACCGACCGCCGTCCGTCGTGGCGGCGACGAGGCGCTCGACCGCGAGCTGATTACAGCCGACGAACCGTTCTGGTTCACCGCGGACGTCCCGGAGGGCAACTACCGCGTCACGGTCGTGCTGGGAGATCGTGAGTCGGCGACGCGGACGACGGTCAAGGCCGAATCCCGCCGGCTCGTCCTCCCGCGGGTGCGGACCGACGCGGGCCGGTTCCGGACGGCGCAGTTCACGGTCAACGTCCGGAACCCGGCCCTCCCCGACGGCGGCCGGGTCGACCTGAACGACCGAGAGCGCGACGCGCTCCACTGGGACGACCAGCTCACCCTCGAGTTCTCCGACGAGCGGCCGGGCGTGTGCGCGATCGAACTCGAGCGGATCGACGACGCGACCACCGTATTCCTGGCGGGCGATTCCACGGTCACCGACCAGCCCGCCTTTCCGTGGAACAGTTGGGGGCAGATGCTGACGCGGTTTTTCGGACCGGCGGTCGCGGTCGCCAACCACGCTGAGTCGGGCAGGACGATCCGATCGTTCGTCGCGGAGCGCCGGTGGGAGAAGGTGCGCAGCCAGCTCGAGGCCGGTGACTACCTGTTCGTGCAGTTCGGCCACAACGACATGAAAAACGGGACGCCCGAGGAGACGGGCTACCGCGACGGGCTGTCGACTTTCGTCGAGGCGGCGCGCGAGCGCGACGCCACGCCCGTACTCCTGACGCCGCCCCACCGCCGTCGATTCGACGGGGGCGCAGTCGTCGACACCCACCGCGACTATCCGGACGCCGTCCGCCGGGTGGCCCGGGAGAAGAACGTCGCGCTGATCGACCTCCACGCGGCGAGTAAGACGCTGTACGAAGCGCTCGGCCCGGAGGGGTCAGCCGCGGCCTTCGTCGACGGAACGCACCACACGGACTACGGCAGCGACCAGCTGGCGCGCTGCGTGGTCGCGGGGATCCGAGAGAACGACCTCGAGCTCGCCCGGTTCCTGCGCCCGGAGTTCGGCGCGTACGATCCGGCCGACCCGACCCCGACGCCGGCCGAGTGGCTAGTGCCCGACGTGACGCCCGATCCGCACCTGCCGACCTGAGAGCCGCGCACTCGTCCGAGCGACCGGATACCGTCGTACGCGTGGTTACCGTGCCTCGAGCGATCGGTCTCCGAACCGAACCCCGTGGAGACGGTTACGACGCGATCGCGGGACGGCTGTCGCGTCTATCGCTTTCCCAGCGCCCGAAGATTTCGGTTGACGTCGTTCGCTCCTCGAGGAGGGGTGGTCACACCGATTCCCGAATGCCGGACGGTCGCCACACCACTCTTTACCATGGCGTGACAACCGTACACACATGACCTCGAGTACGGCACACCGAACCACCGTCGGCGCGCTCGTCGGAGTCGCGTGGGTCGGCGGCCTGTTCGCGGCCGGGCCGCTGGTCGGCGGGTTCGCCCTCGCCGCCGCCGGCGAGTGGATCATCGTCCGGTCGCCGGGGTGGCTCTCGACGATGGCCGTCAGTCAGCTGGGATTCTTCGCCAAGCCGGTGCTCGTCGCGGCCGTCGTCGCCGGCGCGATCGCCGTCTGCGCTGCGACCGCCCTCGCGTGGCCGCGGTTCGCCCGGGGCAAGCGACCGGTGGCCGTCGGACTCGGCACCGTCGCGACCGCCGCGCTGTTCTTCGCGCTCGGAACCGACAGCTCGCTCGGATTCGTCGGCGGACTCTTCGTCGCGCTCGTCCCGCCGTACGTCGTCGCGCACCTGCTGACGACGCCCCGGGTGGCGTCGAGCCGTCGGCGCTTCCTCGAGCGGGTCGGGGCCGTCGCCGTCGGAGGTGCGGTCTCGCTCGGCGGCCTCCGAGCGGGAGCCGGCTGGATCGTCGGCCCGCAGGAGAGCCCGCGAGTCGAAGAACCCTTAGAACGGAGCGTGTCGCCGCCGAGCGGCGACCCCGCGTTCGATTTCGAGGGGATGCCGCCGGCGATCACGTCGCCCGACTCGCACTACGTCGTCGACATCACCGTCAACAAGCCGGTTATCGATCCCGAGGAGTGGACCCTCCAGATCGACGGCACCGTCCAGGAGCCCTACGAGCTGTCCTACGACGAGTTGCTCGCCCACGAGGGGAGCCTCGAGCAGCCGATGACGATGGTCTGCATCTCCAATCAGGTGGGCGGGGACCTGATCGGGACCGGCCACTGGACCGGCGTCCCGCTCTCGGAACTCGTGGCCGACGCCGGACCGACCGAGTCCGCGGTCGACGTCGTGACCCACGCCGCCGACGGCTACAGCGAGGCGATTCCGATCGAGCTCGTCGAGCGCGAGGATATCCTGGTCGCCTTCGGGATGGGCGGTCGGACGCTCGAGACGGAACACGGCTTCCCGGCGCGGTTGCTGATCCCCGGACGGTACGGGATGAAGATGACCAAGTGGATCACCCGAATCGAGATTGCGGACCGGGATCACGAGGCCTACTGGGAGGGACGCGGCTGGGACGAGGAGGCCGTCGTCGAGACCATGGCGTACGTGCGCGGGGCCGAACGCGACGGGGACCGCGTCGAGATCGGCGGCGTGGCGTTCGCCGGACTCGAGACCGGCGTCGAAGAGATCTCCGCCGTCGAGGTCAGCGTCGACGGGGGCGACCAGTGGCACGAGGCCGAGGTCGAGTCCCAGATCGCACCGCACGCGTGGCGGCGCTGGCGGTACGCGTTCGACGCCCCCGACGAGACCGAGTTCGACGTCGTCGTCCGGGCGATCGAAGCCGACGGGACGGTCCAGACCGACGAGGAGAGCAGCCCGCGACCGAGCGGTGCCACGGGCTGGCACCGAACCTCGGTGTCGGTGTGAGCGACGTGATCGGTGTCGATGTGAGCGGCGTGGTCGGTGTCAGTGTGAGCGGCGTGGGTTCAGCCTTGAGCGGGTAGCGGAGCGGTACGGCGTTTCGAGAACGGTAGCGGTGAGGACGTCACGGGAGCAACTCCCGATTACAGGTGTGACAGACCCGCATCCCGTACTCTTTCAGAGAGTAACTTCTGGACCGGCACAGCTCGCACGGTTCGGTGTGCCTGTACTGCCAGGCGCGGTCGTCGGTCGTGTCCTCTCGAGAGTCGGAGTGAGCGTGGATCGATTCGAGGCCGAGCATGTACAACGCGGTAGAAATCGAACGGGCAAGAGGGCGATTCCAACGAGTGTAGGTGTCGAGAGGGGTGGTAGCACGCCCACCGAACGGAAGCCGGTCGCCGTCGGCGGGCGATTCGCTCGTCGGAACGCGCTCAGGCGCCGTCCCCGACGCCCGCTCTCGACGCCGGCGACCGAAGCCGTCGACGACCCGTCTTCCGCGTTCGGCCTCGCGACGACGGTGGTGTTCCACCGGCTGCGAGGCCTCGGGATCGGATCGGTTCGAATCCGCTCTCGCGTTCGACTCGAAGACGACCGCGAACCCGCCGACGAACGCCGGTTTCCGCGACTTCCCGTTCGCATCTTCCGCGTTCGAGAGGTTTTTGAGTGAGCGTCGGGTCCGTCGAATCGACAATCGACTCGAGCGATGCAGTTCAACTCCGTCGCACTCCTCAGAGATCGGGAGTTCGCGGCACTGGCCGGGACGGCGTTCGCGAGGAGTCAGGCGTACTCGACGATTCTGATCGCGCTGGCGCTGTACGCCGACCTCTTCCAGACGTCAGGGTTCGTCGAGGGGCTGTTCGGAACCGCGTTCGCGCTCGTCCAGCTCGTGATCGTCCTGCCGCTCGGACGCAAGGTCGACACCGGCAACGCCAAGCGCTACCTACTCGCGGGCTTTCTCCTCAACGTCTGCGTCTTCGTCGGGTTCGTGTTCGTGTCCAATCCGGCTCACGTCGTCCTCGTGCGGATGGTCCAGGGACTCGGGGCCAGCATCCTCTGGATCACCGGCGCGACGGTCATCGGCGAGATTAGCCCCGACGCGGAACAGGGGCTGTGGCTCGGTTCCTACAATCAGTTCGCCTCGTTCTCCTCGCTGGCCGGCGACCTGCTCGGCGGCTACCTCCTGTACGCCCACGGGTTCTCGACGACCTACGTCGTCCTCTCGGCGATCACGCTCGGGGCCTTCGTCCTCGTCTTCGTCAGCCTCCGCGACAACCCCGGTGGCCGGAAAGATCCCGAGGAGGCGGGCGGCGTGGAAACGTTCCGGTCGCTGCTCGGGCTCCCGATGCTGCGGGCGCTGGTCGGCTTTCGATTCCTGTTCAGCGTCGGGAAGATGGCGGTGATCATCTTCCTCCCGATCTACGCGCGGACGACGTTCGGCATCTCCGCGTTCGCCATCGGCTGGATCATGGCCGGCGGCAAACTCGCGAAGGCGCTCACGCAGGGGTTCGTGGGGAACCTCACCGACCGGTTCGGCCGGGAACACTACTTCGTCGCCACCGGCGCGTTCCTGTACGGGATCGGCACCGCCGCGATCCCGCTGGCCGCGTACGCGGAGGGGCGGATCGATCCCGTCTCGGTCACGTTCCTCGGCGATACGCAGGTCCTCGGCGGCGCCTTCTTCACGCTGTTCGCCGCGTTCAGCCTGCTCGGGATCGCGGATTCCATCCGCTTGCCCGCCAGCATGTCGCTGTTCGTCGACGAGGGCGAGCAGTACGACTCGGTCGCGAGCGCGATGTCGCTGCGCTCGGTCTCCTGGAAGATCGGCCAGGTGGCCGGTCCCGTCCTCGTCGGCACGACGATGGACTTCGTCTCCACCGAGGCGGGGTTCGTCCTCGCCGCCGGCTTCATCGCGGTCGCGACGGCCGCCTTCGTCGTCACTTCGAGACGCGCCGACGCGACGCGATCCGCGACGCCACAGCCCTCGCCCGGTGATTGACGCCGACCGCTCGAGTATCGTCCCGAATCGCCCGGCGTCCGAACGTCGTTCGACGTGGATGGGGCGACGACGGCAGTTGTACCGATAGCGAACTCGAGTGCCCTCCAAATTATAATCATTAACAAGGCAATAGTTGCAAATCCCATGGATATTATATCCAACAAGAAATAAGGTAAAGTAGTGGTAATATCTATTGGTTATTGCATGTCGAAAGACGATGCAACCGAAACGAATCGGCGATCGTTCCTGAAAAAGAGTGCCGCCACCGCCACGATGGTCGTCGGTGGGACTGCCGTGGCCAGTACCGCAGCGACAGCGGACAGTGAGCGAAAGCTCGTCGTCGAAGCGGAGAGCGGACGAGGAAGCTATTCGATCATCGTGCCGGATGCGGACGTCGAAACGCAGGACTTCGAGTGGTACGACGACGACGTCGACCGTCACTATCACAACGATACGGCGACCGTCAGCGGCCAGGTCGCGAACGGTTTCTCGGGGTCCAATCAGGACGAGTATCTCTACAACGGACCCGACGAGGTTACCGTCCAGGAGATCGACAGCAACGTCAATTACTACATCGTCGATCGGTAGGTCGGACCGAAGACGAACACGAACACGAAACGTGGAACATCTCTCGACGGGAGAGAACAGTTGACAACCCGTAAATCGGGTACTACCGGAACACGGCTCCCGTCATTTTTCGTTTCATCGGCCGCGCTCGAGCGGTAGCACACTCGGAGTGACTGGTCCCTCGTTCCGTGATCTCTCGAACGCCTCGACCGGTTACGCTCGAGGGATCGACCAGGACGAGGGCCACGGCGAAGGACCCATCCTCGTAGAGGACGACCAACGGGTATGGCACGGACGGATCGAGCACCCGCGGAACCGGCGCTTCGCGATCGCGACACGTCGTTCCTCTCGAGCGCGGGTGCTGACAGAGGCGAAACGCGGACCGCGACGTTCGGAATGGGCTGTTTCTGGGGCCCCGACGCCCGATTCGGCGCGCTCGAGGGCGTCGTCCGAACGCGCGTCGGCTACGCCGGCGGCACGGAACCCGATCCCAGTTACTACGCGCTGGGCGACCACACCGAGGTCGTGCAGATCGAGTACGACCTCGACGAACTGTCGTACGACGACCTACTGGACGTGTTCTGGGCGAACCACGGGTGGTCGTCGCCGGCCCCGAAACGGCAGTATCGGAGCGTCGTGCTCGCACACGACGACGAGCAGTTCGAGACCGCCCGACGGAGACGCGAGGCCCTCGAGGAGCGGACCGGCCGCTCGGCCGCGACCGAGATCGAGCCCCTCGAAAGCTTCACGCTCGCCGAAGACTACCACCAGAAGTACGAACTGCGGTCGACGCCGGTCGTCAGCGACGAACTCGAGGAACTGTACGGCGACGCATTCGGCGACTCGACGGTCGTCGCGCGGCTCAACGGCTTCGTCGCCGGCCACGGCGAGGCGGACCGACGCGAGGCGTTGCTGGCCGAGTTGGCGCTCGAGCCGACGGTGATCTCGGAGCTTCGACGGCGGTTCTGAACGGGACGGCTTCGGGTTCGGTTCGGTCTCGATTTCGAGGGCGGCGGTTCGTCCGTTATAGCCCCCAAATCTGGACGATACCGACCGTCGTGACCACCGCCAGCAGGAGCTGTAACGGACCGCCGACTTTCAGGAAGTCGGTGAACTCGTAGCCGCCCGGGCCGTAGACCATCAGGTTCGTCTGGTAGCCCACCGGCGTCATGAACGAGGTCGCGGAGGCGAACATCACGGCCAGCAGGAACGAGAACGGCGAGGCGCCCAGACTCGTCGCGGCGTCGACCGCGACGGGGATCATCAACACCACCGTGGCGACGGGCGTGATGACGTTCGCGAGCAACCCCGTCACGACGGTAAAGAGCAACAGGACCAGCACGAGCGGGAGGACGTCGCCGGTCGAAACGAGGGCGGCGGCGATGAACTGCGACCCGCCGGTCGCCTCGAGGGCGACGCCGAGGGGGATCACGCCCGCGAGCAGGAAGACGATGTTCCACGAGACGGCGTCGTAGGCGTCGGCCGTCGAGAGACAGCCGGTGACGATCATGCAGAAGACGCCGGCGAGCGCCGCGATCACGATCGGGGCGACGCCGAGTGCGGCCGACCCGACCACGCCGGCCATGATGGCGATCGCGATCGGCGTCTTCGGCGACAGCGGGGCGACCGTCTCGAGATCCGCGTCGGCCAGCCGGTCGAGGGCGTCGTCGACGACCACGAGGTCGCCGGAGTCCGCGAAGTGCTCGATCGCGCTCGAGTCGGTCTGGACCAGGAGGAGGTCGCCGGCCGCGAGGCGAGTCTCCTCGAGATCGGCCCTGAGCAGCTCGCCCTCGCGGCGGATCGCGAGGACGGTCGTCCGGTAGAACTCCCGGAGGGTGGTCTCGGCGAGCGTCTCACCGACGAACGGTGACTCCTCGGGCACGACCGCCTTGGCGAGGAGGTCTTCGCTGGGGGCGTCGTCGAACGTCTCCTCGGTCACGGACGCCCGGACGAGTTGCCGGAGTCCTCGATCCTCGACGAATCGGTTGACCGCCTGCAAGGTGCCGTGGACCGTGAGGACGTCATTCTCCCGAATGCGCTGGTCCGTCTCGACTGCGGTGAACGTTTCGCCGTCCGGGTGGTACAGGGGTCGGGGCTGGCGCTGATCCCGGAGCTGTTCCGTCCCGCTCCTCGCCGCCTCGAGGTCGCGTGTTCGCGGTTCGGTCTCGCCGTCCCGTTGCAGTCGCTCCTCACGGGCCGTCGCCTCGAGTTCGGGTTCGTGTTCCGGTCCCGGTTCGGGTCCGCGTTCGGCCTCGGCCTCGAAATCGACCCCCGACCGTTCGCCGCGGTCGCCGTCGCTGTACTCGAGCACGCGCTCGGTTTCGGTTTCGTTCGCCTCGGACCGTCCGTTCTGGTCGCCGCCTCGACGGAGCTGGAGGACGCGAACGTCCGCCTCGGTTCCGGCTTCGAGGTCGTCGACCGTCGACCCGACGGCCGGCGAATCCGCGCCGACGCGGACGTGGGCGAGGTGATCCTCGAGGTCGAACTCCTCGACGAGGTCCGCGTCGACCGGAATCCGCGCGGGCGTCAGCCACCGACCGACGGTCATGAGGTAGGCGAGGCCGACGGCGAGGACGACGACGCCGAGCAGCGAGAACTCGAACATGCCGATGGGCTCGCGATCGAGCAGGTCGACGGCGAACTCGCTGGCCAGCAGGTTCGTCGACGTGCCGATGAGCGTCAGCGTCCCGCCGAGGATCGCGGCGTACGAGAGCGGCAGGAGCAGCTTCGACGGCGAGATGCTGGTTTTCTCGGCAAGGTCGGAGATCATCGGGACGAAGATTGCGACGACGGGCGTGTTGTTGATGAAGCCCGCGATCGGTCCCGTCGTCCCGATGGTCGCCGCGAGCGCGCGGGTCTCGCTTCCGTCCGTGAACTTCGCGAGCGAGAAGCCGAGTCGCTGAACCAGTCCGGTAGCCTGAATGCCTGCACTGAGCATGTACATGGCGACGATCGTGATCGTCGCGGTGTTCGCGAAGCCCGAGATCGCCTCGCGCTGGCTCACGCCCGTCATCGGTAACGCCGCCAGCGCGACGATGATCCCGATCGCCGTCACGTCGTTCGGAATGAGTTCCGAGACGAACAGTACGAGGGCGACGCCGATGAGCCCGAACACCACCAGCGCACCCGTCGACAGTTCTCCCGCGATCATCGTGGATTCGCTCGCGTTCTCGAGATAGTCACAGTCTCCAACCCATGATACTCTGTTTAAAAATGGACGACGTAAAGTAGTATCCGTTCACTGGGTAGCCAGTCAAGACGTCCGTGACGAGACTGTCGGTTCTAAAAATCGAGTGCGCGAGCGACGTGCTCGCCGTACGCTCGAGACTTGACACCCGGTACCCCGGCGCTCACCTGCCGCCGCTCGCCTCGAGTTCGAGCACCGGCAGCGTGAACGAAAAGGTCGCGCCCTCGTCGGGGTCGGAGTCGACCCAGATCTCGCCGCCGTGGCGTTCGACGATCCGCTTGCACAGCGCGAGGCCGATTCCTGTCCCGGTCGTGTCAGTGTGTATCCGCTGGAAGACCTCGAAGACCCGCTCCTGATCGGCCGAATCGATACCGATCCCCTCGTCGGTGACCGACACCGTCCACTCCGTGTCGGTGCGTTCGGCGGCGACGTGGACCTGTGGCGACTCTCCGCCGCTGTAGTCGATCGCGTTGGCCAGCAGGTTCTGGAACACCTGTCGCAACTGCCCCGCGTCGCCCTCGACGCGAGGGAGCGATTCGGCCGTAATCTCGGCGTCCGATTCGTCGATTTTCATCCGGAGCGTCTCGCGGACGTCCTCGAGAACCCTCTCCAGTTCGACCGGTTCGAACGGATCGCCGCGCGTCTCGACGCGGGAGTACTCGAGGAGCCCCTCGATCATCGAGCGCATCCGCTCGGCGCCGTCGACGGCGTACTCGAGGAACTCCTCGCCGTCGTCGTCGAGGGCGTCGCCGTACCGACGCTCGATCAACTGGAGGTAACTCGTGACCATCCGCAGGGGTTCCTGCAGGTCGTGGGAGGCGGCGTAGGCGAACTGCTCCAAGCGCTCGTTGGACTCCTCGAGTCGACGTTGGTACTCCCGGCGTTCGGTAACGTCTTCGACCACCAGCATACCCGCGAACACCTCCCCGTCGGCGTTTCTGACGGGCAGCGTGTGGGCGTACAGGTGACGGTCGTGGTAGTCCACCTCGAAGGAGTTCGCCTCGCCCGCGAGTGCGGCGTGGAAGTTGGGTTCGATCTCGGCGACCATCTCGTTCGGATAGATCTCGGAGACGTGGTTCCCGACCCGGTCGTCCGGAGCGACGCCCGCCGCGTTCATCAGTTCCCCGCCGACAGCAGTGTAACACAGGTCCTCGTCGAACAGACCGACTGCGCCGTTGGGAAAGTTCTCGACGAGCGTCCGATACCGTCGCTCGGACTCCTCGAGCGCCCGTTTGCGTTCCTTGCGCTCGGTGATGTCCTCCGCGATGCCGACGACACGCTGAGCTTGCCGTTCGCCGTCGTGGGCCGGGACGGCTCGA
Organism: Halomontanus rarus; assembly: GCF_017357405.1. GTDB lineage: Archaea > Halobacteriota > Halobacteria > Halobacteriales > Natrialbaceae > Halomontanus > Halomontanus rarus. The sequence continues at coordinate 1,777,661 of NZ_CP071597.1, forward strand.
ACGTGGAGCCACCGGGTCCGGCCGTCGGGTCGAACGATCCGGTACTCCTCGTCGAAGTCCTCGTCCGGGACGGCGGCGTACGCTCGCTCGACGCGTCGGCGGTCGTCCGGATGGACCGCCTCGAGGAACGAACGGGGGTCGTCGTACAGCGACTCCCGATCGCGCCCCCATATCGTCTCGTAGGCGGCGTTCACGTACAGAATCTCGCGCGTGTCGGTATCGGAGATCCACACCATCTCCTCGAGGGTCTCGGCGAGCAGTCGGAACCTCGCCTCGCTCTCTTCGAGTTCACGTTCGCGTTCTTTGCGCTCGGTGATCTCGTTCTGGACGGCGACGAAACGGTCGATCTCGCCGTCCTCGTCGGTCACCGGTGCGATCGTCTGCTCGGCGTGATACAGTTCACCGTTCTTTCGCTGATCGACGATTTCGGCTTCCCACACGTCGCCGGCGCGGACCGTCTCCCTGAGCGCTCGGTAGTACGCGTCGTCGTGTTCGCCCGACTCGAGGATCCGCGGGTTCTCCCCGATCACTTCCTCGGCCGCGTACCCGGTCGTCTCACAGAACGCTGGGTTGACGTAGGTGATCTCCTCGTCGAGGTTGCTCATGTGGATCGCGTGGCCCGAAGCTTCGACCGCTCGCTTGAACCGCGCCAGTTCCCGCTCGCGTTCGGCGTGTTCGGTGACGTCGCGAACCACGCCGCACCGGCCGGACTCGTCGCCGACCGAGAACGGGGCGAGTCGACTCTCCGCGGGGACCGTCTCGCCCGACTTCGTCCAAAGATCGAGCGAGATCGCCGCGTCGTCTCGCTCGCCCGCCGCGATTTCCGCCGTCAATCGTTCGGCCCGCGGCGTGATTTCGTCGGCGTGGACGGTGGTCGCGTGACTTCCGAGCAGTTCCTCGCGGTCGTACCCCGTCATCTCGCAGAACGCCTCGTTGACCACGACGAACCGGCCGTCGGAATCGACGGCGTAGATGCCGTCGTCGACGGTTTCCACGATCGTCTCGTAACGCCGTAATTTCAGTTCTCGAGCGCACTCGCCGTCGGTTTCGGCTTCAGTTCCCGTCTCGGTCTCGGTTTCGGCCCCGATTTCGTGCTGTCGATTCGCCTCCGCCGTCTCGATCGCGTTCGCGAGGACGTTCGCGACGCTCCGGAGGAAGGTCGCGTCGGCCTCGGCGAACTCGCGCCGGTCGGTCGTGTACGCCCCGAGTATCCCCCAGGGTTCCTCGAGGGGACCGACGGCGACGCTCACTCCGCTGACGACATCGTGGTCCGCGAGGAGGGCGGGGGCGGAAAAGCGATCTTCGGTGCCCAACTCGTCGACGAGGACGGGGCCGTCGGAGTCGAGCGCGTAGCCCGTCAGAGAATCCGGCGCCGACGGGACGGTCGCAGCCTCGACGAGATCGGCGTGCCAACCGGCGCCGTCTCGAAGCACGAGTCCGTCGCGACCGGGAACCCGTTCGAAGACCGCGCTGTACTCGGCGTCCAGCGCCTCGCTGACGGCGACTGCAGCGTCGCGTAACAGCTGATCGAAATCGTCGAACTCGAGCGCCCGCTGGCTCAGGTCGGCGACGACCGCTTGCTGGCGGATACGGGATCGAAGTTCTCCGTCCGCCTCCGCAGACGGTTCCATTTTCCTGTCGTAGTGAGCCAGAGACCGTAAATCCTTCTCTGCAAACACTTGGGCGACAGCAAAGACGGGCGCGAGGACGCCGGCCGCGAGCGGAGTGGCGGACACGTCGTAGCCGGCCGCCCAGACGAGGTTCTCCGTCACCATCCGGTAGCTCGCCGAACTCAGTTCGACCAGTCGAACGACGTCCCGCGGATCGTTTCGGACGTCCTCCTGAAGCCGGGTGGTCTTCGTATCCTCGTCGTCGGGAAGCACCTCGGCGAAGTCCGTCTCGATACCCAGATCGGCGGCTCTCCTCGCAGATCGCGTCCACGACCGCGATTCGGGTTCACTCGCCGGTCCGTCGTCTGGTCTCCTGTTGGATCCCGACTTTCGCGACGTTCGACCCGTACTCGGCCGTTCGGCGGAAACTGTCGAGCAACAGGCCGAGAACGTAGGCCTCGCCGGGCACGTCGTGATCGTAGAGGTCGCGGTCGAGATCGGCGAGGCGGTCCATCAGTCGATCACGCTTCGCGATCGCACCGCTGGCCGTCTCGAGACCGGCGTCGGTGAGGATGACGTCGGCCGCGTCGTCGACGACCTGCCGGGACGCGGCGGCGAGTTCCGGGAGGACCGAGGCGTACTCCGCCGGAATCGAGGCGTCCGAATCGAGCGCGAAGCCGGCGATCTTCGTGGCGTGATCCGCGACGCGTTCGAACTGCCGGGCGGCGTAGTAATACTCGAAGAGGTCGTCCCGGTTCCACGTCAGTTTCTCGACCTCGTGGAGGTCCGAGAGCGAGCGGCGGAAGTGCCGCGTGATCATCGCGAACAGTTTGTCGGCTTCGTCGTCGCGCCGAACGACCCGTCGGGCCAGTTCGTCGTCGTCCTCGAGGACCGCCGTCGTGGCGTCCCGGTGCATCGCGAGCATCACCAGCCGGAGTCGGAGCGTGCTCTTTCTGACGTCGACGTTTTCGGCGTCGATGAGGTTCGTCAGCCGGATGCGGTTGTCCGATGCTTCGAGGACTTCGAAGCCCGAAAGCCCGGACAACGCTCGCTCGACGAGCTGGCGGCGGTCGTCCGGATGCCCCATCGTGTCGACGAGGGTGATCGAGTCCATGCCGATCGTGTGAGCGGCGCGAATCCGCTGGCGAATCTCGTCGTCGGCATCGGTGGAGACGTCGACGGTCGTCGTTCGCTCGAGTGCATCGCGGCCGCCGGTCGCTTCCACGAGCAGCGAGCCGTCTCCGTTCGGATGCAAGGTGAGGACCGAACCGGAGTTGATACCGTGCTCTTGCGCCCACGCCTTCGGTAACGAAACGGTGTACGTCGTCCCGCCCGAGAGCTGTACCTTTCGAGTTTCCATCTGAGAAACGGGTCCGGATCGAACGCACCTTATCGTTTATATGAGGGGTACAGTCAGCTATTGAACACTGTGTATCGGTAGGAGCGATACCGAGACCGGGATCGGTCGGTAAACGCCGCCGCGACGTCCGGACCCCTATAGAGAGGTCCGGACAGTAAGGTGGACACGCCTATTCTCGAGCGCCGAGACCGTCGGGTATGTCCCGCAGGACCTGGTCTCGACCGCAGGACGCGGTTCGTCAGGGGCGAGAGGCGACCCTCGCACAGATCATCGAGACGATCGACCGCACCGCACCGGCGACGAAAGCGCGTCTCGCGACCGAGGTCGGTATCTCGGAGCAGTACCTCTCGGAGCTCCTCCAGGAGTTGAAACGCGACGACGTCGTTCGAAAGGCCTACGTCGTCGACGACGACGCGGTGTACGCGAACGCGAGCGCCGTCTCGCGTCTCCACGAGGGGTGTCGTCACGGCGACGCGGACGGCCGCGGAAACCCGATTTCGGAGACGGCGCCGTCCGAGTACCGGGGAACGGACGTCCTCGAACTGTTGAACAGGCTCGACGAGGTGACGTCGACGCAGTACGCGGCCGCCCACCGGTCGTTCGTCGGCGACGAACCGGACCGACCGGCGGCCGCCCTCGAGTCGCTGGCCAACGAGCGGTACTCGGCCGTGCTCTCGGAACTCAAGTCCTACACGCTGACGACCGAGTGGCCAGGAAACCGGGTCGCCTCGGATCTCGCGACGATCGCGACGAACCTCGAGATCGTCGGCGACCGGGCCTGCTTCGTCGCCGACGTCGTCGACAGCCAGAACGTGACCGCGACGGGGGTCGTCGAGGAGCGAGTCTGTGACATCTTCGACGCCGGCGAGCGGATCAACGAGTACTTCGAGTCGATCCTCTTCGAGTGCGATCTCGCCGCCTACGACGACCTCATCGCGAGAGAGGAGACCGTCCACCGCGACCTGGACGAACTGTTCGAACTCGTCACGGCGTACGATCCCGAGATGTACGGCTCGCTCGTGACCGTGACGCGGGCACTCGAGCGCTCGATCTACTACTGGGTACACGCGGCCGAGCTGGCGGTCAGACTTCACTCCGGCGTCCAGCCGGATCACGCGATGATCTGATTCGGCCGTCGTCTCGTCGTCGCCCGAGTGCACCGACGGGCCGAGCGAGACCGCCGGACCCGCCCGCGCGGATCACTCGCCTTGCGACGCGTCGGCTTCCTCCGGCGCGTACCGCGAGAGGAAGGTTTCGAGGTCGCGAAAGGCCTCGAGCCGGTCGGACAGCGTCTCGCGATCCCAGTGCCACCACTCGGTGGCCTCGATGCGCGCGGCGACGTCTGGGGGGAACCGTCGACGGAGCGGCTCGGCGGGGACGCCGCCGACGACCGCGTATGGCGGGACGTCGTCGACGACGACCGCACCGGCGGCGACGACCGCGCCGTTGCCGACGGTGACGCCGGGGAGGACCGTCGCGCCGTGACCGATCCAGACGTCGTGGCCGATCTCGACGGGCTGGTCGGCCCGCCACTCGAAGACGTCGGCGTCGTCCTCGCTGAGTTCGTACATCGCCGCTCGGTAGGTGAAGTGGTGGGCCGTCGGTCGGTCGATCGGGTGGTTGGTCGGCCCGAGGCGGACGTCGGAGGCGACGTTGCCGAACTTGCCGACGGTGGTGTAGTCGAGCTGGACGCGCTCCATGAGGTACGTGTAGTCGTCGAGCGCCGATTCGTGGAGGCGGGTGTGCGGGCGAATCTCGGTCCACTCGCCGAGCGTGCTCTCGGTGATCTGCACCGGCTCGTGAATCGTCGGTTCCGGCGAGAGGGTGCCGACCCGCGAGCCGCCGTGAGCGGCGGCGTAGTACCCGTCTTCTCGTCGTTCGAAGTCGACGGTCATCGGAGCCGGATCACCGCCGGCCGGCCGTCGAGTCGAGTATCTTTCTGGGGGCCGTCAAGAAGACCTCCAGCACCCCGGTCTCCTCGGAGTCGTCGTCACGCAGGTACGATCGGACGCGCTGGCTCATGAGTTCGACCGAGCCGGCGAGCACGACGATCAGGATGATGCAGGCCATCATCTCGGTGTAGTTGAACGTCTTTCGCTGGATGTCGAGTTCCAGTCCGAGACCGCCCGCGCCGATCAACCCGAGGCCGATCGCGACCCGAACGTTGTGCTCGAGGTCGAAGGCGATCCAGGCGATAAACTGGCGGAACACCTGGCTCAACATGCCGAAGGAGATGACCTGTGGCTTGGTCGCGCCCGTGCTCTCGATCCCCTCGATCGGGCCGTCGGCGATCTCCTCGAGTTCGTCGGTGAACAGCCGGCCGAGATAGCCAGTCGTGTCGACCATGATCGCGAGCACGCCGGTAAACGGCGAGACGCCGCCGAGCGGGATGAAGATGAGCGCCCAGACGAGCGCCGGAATCGCGCGGATGAAGCTCATCGTCGCCCGGAAGAGGAAGTTGAAGGGGTAGGGAACGACGCGCTCGCTGGCCAGAATGCCGAACAGTAACGCGCCCGGCAGGCCGAGTACGGTGCCGGCGAACGCGATAGCCATCGTCACACCCGCCGCGCGGAACAGTCCCGCATCCACCATGAAGTTCCAGTACTGTGCGACGTCGATGAACGGAATCCCGGAGTACGTCGTCGGCGGGAAGTACTCGGTGAGCGCGTCGAGGAAGAACGGAAACTGGGTGAGCAGTTGACTGACGGTGAACTCGGTCGCCAGGAGGCTCAGGTAGAACGCGATTCCCCCGACGACGACGCCGAGGACGGCCCAGAGCCGTCGGATCGTTTTCCGTCGCTTGAGCTCGGTCATCTTCCGCTCGACCGCGGACTCTCCGCCGTCGACGAAGCCGAAGTACGAGCGCAGTCCCCGCGGTTTGGACGGCGACTCGGAGCTCACGCCTCGACCCTCCGCTCGGCCTCGAGCGGCCGTTCGGTTCGGTCGACGGCGCGGCGGTCGGCGAGTCCGACCGTTTCGACGCTGCCGTACAGGTCGTCGATCAGCGACGGGGTGAGACCGCCCCGTTCGACGTCGAAGACCAGCCCTCCGTCTCGGAGTCCGATGAACCGATCACCGAAGTGCGCGGCGATGTTGACCTGATGGAGGCTCACGAGCGCCGTCACCTCGTGGACGCCCGCGGCTTTCCGCAGGTATCCCATCACGGTTTCGGCGCTCGCGGGGTCGAGGCTGGCGACTGGCTCGTCGGCGAGCAACAGTCCGGGGTCTTGAACGAGCGCTCTCGCGATGCCGACGCGCTGTTGCTGGCCGCCGCTCATCTGCGAGACGCGCTGGTGGGCCTCGTCGAGGAGGCCGACGGTCTCGAGGGCTTCGAGCGCTCGCCGTTTGTCGGCCGGCTCTTGCCACTGGAAGAGACTCGAGACGAACCCCGTGCGTTCGAGCGAGCCGGTGAGCGCGTTGAGATACGCCGAGACGCCGTCCACGAGGTTGTGCTGCTGGAAGATCATCCCGATCGACGGCTGCGACTCCTCGATCGGCCGTCCGTCGAGATAGATGCCGCCGCTGGTCGGTTCGGTGAGTCCGTTGATACACCGTAACATCGTCGACTTTCCCGCGCCGGATTCGCCGAGCAGGACGACGAACTCGTCTTCGATCTCGAAGGAGACGTCTTCGAGTGCGGTTACGTCCCCGTACGTCTTCGTTACGTTTTCGACAGTTAATGTGCTCATGCTGAGTGAAGAATCGGTATCGGTGGTGGTTGAACGGTGAGTGGACAGCGAACGCTATCCGAGGTCGATCTCGAGCGCGTTGAGCCGCTCGATGACGGGTTCGTACGCGTCGATCGAGGTCGCCTCGAGCGTGGTAAACGGCATCGTCGCGTCGTAGTCGTCGGGTTTGTACTCCGAGAGCGCCTCCTCGCTCGAGTCCAACAGCGCCTGCTCGATCTCGCCTTTCATCTCCGACTCCCAGCTACTTCGGGCGTAGATCGGCTGTTTCGGGATGGGAAACGACCACCAGATCGGCTCGAGGGTGGTGTCCGCGGTTCCGGCCTCGTCGACGAACGCGTCGTTCTCCCGAACCTCCTGTGGAATCGAACTCGAGTCGACGTACTGCATTCCGTTGCCGGACCACGTACAGCAGGCGTCGACCTCCTCGTTGACGAGCATGTCGACGGCGTTGGCGTGGTTCGACCACGTCCCCTCGAAGTCGACGGGTTCGCCCTGCGGGGCGTCTCCGACGTCGAGGCCGGCCTCCATCAGGGTGTAGACGGCGAAGATGGAACCGCTCGTCGAGAGTTTGTCGGCGAAGCCGACGTGTTTGCCCTCGAGGTCGGTCCGCTCGTCGACCTCGGAGCCCGGGTTGGTCAGCATCATCGAGAAGTACCACGCCGTGCCCCCCGTGACGGCCGTCCCGAACACGTCCATCATGTCCGGATCGGAGATCAGGGTGATGTCGTCCATCCCGATCTCCGCTTGCTCGCTTCGCAGCGCCGGGCGGATCGCCGAGTAGTCCTGCGGGACCTCGTAGGTGATCTCGAGGCCGTCGATCTCGCCCTCGAGGTAGTTTTTCATCGGCATGTAATCGTTCCGGACGTCCGTCGGATTCTCGGGTGTGAGGAGGATCGTCACCTCCTCCGCGTCCCCGGCGACAGATCCCAGCGCACCCGTACAACCGGCGAAACCGGCGAGGGCGACGGCGCTCGCCCCGCCCGCGAGGAATCGGCGACGGCCCGAATCCGCCGGTTCGTTCGTCGTCCCGTGCTGTCCATTCGACGATCGCCCCCTGTCAGTCTTGTCAGCCATCGATAGGTACCTCAGACAGACGGTGAATAACCGTTGCCTGCGTAGAGTCCGGAGGGTCTCGAGCCCAGGTCCGGGGGCGGGGGTCGAGGGGGGACTCGTCCGCTGCGGTCCGGACGGGTACGGACTCCGAATTTCGGGTCGGGTATCGAAGCGACGCTCGAGGGCGACCATAGAGAGTACCCAGCGTAGTCTTAAGTCGCGGTTGTCGGTCGTTTCGATCGCATGGACGACCCGAACGACAGGGCAGACCGGTTCGAACTGATCGCAGCCTGCGAGGGGGCGGTCCTCGCGCGGCTGGCGAACGAGATCCTCGAGTCAGACCCGCCGCTCGACGTGTTACAGGAGCCGAAACCGCAGCTGCTCATGCAGCGGGTTCGCGAGCCGGTCGAGCGCCGACCGTTCAACCTCGGCGAGGTCGTCGTCACGCCCGCGGAGGTCGAACTCGGCGGCGAGCGCGGGTTCGCGATGCGGCCCGGAAAGGCCGAACGTGCCGCCTTCTCCGGGGCGATCGTGGACGCCGCGATCGCGGGCGGACACGATCGACGTGCCACCATGACCGACGAACTTGCGGCCGCGGCCGAGCGCCGGGAGGCCGAACGCAGACGCGCGTGGAACGAGAGTCGACACACCGCGGTCGAGTTCGAGACCCTGGAGGACGACGGATGAGGGCGCTCGGACTCGATCCGGTCCACGACACCCGGGAGACCTTCCGCGCGCTCTGTGACGCGACGAGCAGGCCGGCGACCGTCCGCCGGCTCCCGGTCGCGCCGGGAGACCACGCCGTCGCGGCGACGCTCGTCGACCACGAGGTGACGACGCACACGCCGGACGACGACCTTCGCGAGGCCCTCGCCGCACAGGGGCGGTACGAGGCCGCCGAGCCGACCGACGCCGATATCGTCCACGCCCGCGGCGTCCCCCCGTGGGACGTCCGCGACCTCGAGCGCGGCTCGCTCGTCGAACCGAGCGAGGGGGCGACGGTGCTCTATCGCGTCGAATCGCTCGAGAGCGACCCCGAGGACGAAGACGAAGACGGAGACGGACTGTCTACGGTCACGGTCTCCGGCCCTGGCGTCCCCGAAACGCGGACGGTGGGTATCGGCCTGCCGGCCGCCGAACTCGAGGCGATCGCCGACGCGCAGTCGACCGCCCCCCGCGGCGTCGACGCGATCTTCACGGCCGGCGATCGGGTCGTCGCGATTCCCCGGTCGGCGTCGATGTCGGTGGAAGCGGAGGTGGAGGTGGTCTGAGATGGGGTACGTCGCCGTTACCGCCGGCGAAGAGATCATCGAACGCGCCGCGGACCTGTTCGAGAAGCAGCGTCTCGACGGCGACGCGGAGACGCTCTCGGTGGTCCAGCTCGAGGGGCAACTCGAACGGCTGACCGCGCAGGCCGCGAGCGAGGGCGGTCTCTACGCGCCCCGACTGGCCGCGCTCGCCGTCAAACAGGCTCAGGGAGACACCGTCGAGGCCTCGTTTCTCCTGCGGGCGTACCGGTCGACGCTGGAGCGGTGGGACGAGACCGTGACCGTCGATCACGGCGAACTGTTCGCCACCCGGCGGGTCTCGCCGGCCTACAAGGACGTTCCGGGCGGCCAGCTCCTCGGGCCGACGAAGGACTACACCCAGCGGCTGCTCGACTTCGACCTCGAGGCCGAGGACGGGCGCGAGGGCGAACCGGACGATCCCACGGCCGAGTGGGACGTCGCCGACGAGGACCCCGAGACGGTGACCAACGTGATGGCGATCCTCCGGGAGGAGGGGCTGGTCGAGGAACCGGCGGCCGTCGGCGAGACGGAGCCGAGCGACACGACGCGGACGCCGGTGACGCACCCGGCCGGCCGTGACGAAGTCCTGCAGGAACTCGCCCGGGGAGAGACCGGCGCGCTCACCGCGCTCGGGTACTCCGCGCTTCGGGGCTACGGACAGGTCCACCCGACGCTCGCCGAGGTCAGGGTCGGACGACTGCCCGTGAAGATCGAACACCCCTACACGGGCGAGGTGGTGACCGTCACCGACGTCGAGGTCAGCGAGAGCGAGGCGGTGGTACCGGTCTACGCCAAGCGCGACGATCCGCAGTTCGCCTTCGGCTACGGGCTCACGTTCGGACGCAACGAGCGCAAGGCGATCGCGATGACCATCCTCGACGCGTCGATTCAACTCGACGGACGGGACGAACCCGCGGAGAACCCCGAGTTCGTCCTCGACGTGATCGACGGGATGGACTCGTTCGGCTTCATCGAACACCTCAAACTCCCCCACTACGTGACGTTCCAGTCGATCCTCGACCGGATCCGGAGCATCCGCGAGCGAACCCTCGAGGGCGACGGCGGGGCGAATTCGGGTTCCGACCCCGCTCCGACGGAGGTCGAGACCGATGACTGAGACCGACCGCCCCGAAACGACTCCGACCGACGCCGTCGATTCGGCCCTCGAGTCCCTGTCGGACGACGGTCTCGAGGGGTACAACTACGCCTACCTCGACGAACACACCAAGCGCGAGGTTCGGCGCTCGATCCTGAAGGCCATCGCGGTGCCCGGCCACCAGGTCCCCTACGCGTCCCGTCCGATGCCGCTCGCTCGCGGCTGGGGCACCGGCGGCATTCAGGCCTCGCTGTCGATCCTCGGCCCCGAGGACACGTTCAAGGTCATCGACCAGGGTGCCGACGAGTCGGTCAACGCCGCCAACATCCGTCGGCTCGCGACGGAGACCGCCGGCGTGGAGACGACGACGGACACCACCGACGCGGACGTGATCCAGACCCGCCACCGGATCCCCGAGGAAGTCGTGACCGACGACCAGATTCTGGTGTTGCAGGTGCCGATCACCGACGCCCTGCGGACGGTGGACTCGAGCGACGCCGCCAATCGACGACGCCACGCGCACAAGAACTACGGCAAGATGTGGGTCCACCTCTACGAGAACGTCGTCGAGTGGGGCGAGATCAACATCGCCGCGCGGTATCCGACGATGGTCGCCGGCCGGTACCTGATGGACCCCTCCCCGATCCCGCGGTGGGACGTTCCGAAACTCGACGACGCGGACGCCCTCTTCGTCTTCGCCGCCGGCCGCGAGGCACGGATCTACGCCGTCCCGCCACACACCGCCGTCGAACCGCTCGCCTTCGAGGACCGGTCGTTTCAGGTCGAGCGCTTCCCGGACCAGGCCTGTGACGTCTGCGGGTCGACCGACACGTACCTCACCGAGGTCGACGACGCGAGCGAGAGCGCGGGTTCCACCGGGTCTCGAGGCGGGATCGACGGTTCCGGCGGGTCTCGAGGCGGGATCGACGATGACGGCGGGAGCGACGCCGCCGAAACCGAAACCGGATCCGACGCCGGCGACGACGGCCGGCGCTACGTCTGCAACGACACGTCGTTCTGTCACAAGCGCCGGTCGAACCCCGACCTCCCCAGAGACCACCATCTGGACCGCGACGACGTCGACTGGGGTCCCGGAACGACCGCCGCCGACCGCGGAGGTGAGTCGACGTGAGCCTGCTCGAGGGCGCGGATCTGACGAAGATCTACGGCGACGGCTGCGAGAGCTGTCGAGCGCGAACCGGCGATTCCGCCGGGACGAACCAGTGTCCCGTCTGCGGGAGCGTCGTCGCGTGTGCGGACGTGAACCTCTCGGTGGCGGAAGGCGAGGTGCTCGGCATCGTCGGCGAGTCGGGCTCCGGAAAGTCGAGTCTCGCCGAGACCCTCGCGCTCGCCGCCGACGATGGGGGCGAGGGCGAGAGCGGGAGCCGAATCGAGGGCGAGATCCGCTACGCCGGCCACGAGGGGAACCTCCTCGAGGTCGACTACGAGACGCGCCACCGCCTTCGAAACGGTGACATCAGTCTGGTCCACCAGCACGTCCGCGACGGCCTCGAACTGGACTTTTCGGGCGGCGGAAACGTCGCCGAGAAACTGCTCTCGGCTGGCTGGCGCAACTACGAAGCGGTTCGCGAGCGCGTCCGATCGCTCTTCGAGGAGACCGAGATTCCGGTCGGCCGGATGGACGATCCGACTCACACCTACTCCGGCGGGATGCAACGGCGCGTCCAGATCGCCCGCGCGCTCGCCAACGACCCGGCCGTCGTCGTCCTCGACGAACCCACGACCGGGTTAGACGTGAGCGTTCAGGCGCGCGTGCTCGACACGTTCCGGCGCGTCCAGCGCGAGGAGGGCGTCGCCGCGATCGTCGTCTCCCACGACCTCGGCGTGGTCCGGTTGCTCGCCGACCGAACGCTCGTGATGCGCCACGGCAGGGTCGTCGAATCCGGCCTCACCGACCGCATCATGGAGGACCCCCACCACGAATACACGCAGACGCTCATCAACTCGGTGATATAAATGTCCGAATTCGAATCCGCACCCGCATCGACACCCCTACTCGCGGTCGAAAACCTGCACAAAACGTTCGACATGCACGCGCTCGGCGACAAACGGGTCGTCGGGCTCGAGGACGTCTCGTTCGCGGTCGAGCGAGGAGAGTTCCTCGCCGTCGTCGGCGAATCCGGGAGCGGCAAGTCGTCGCTTCTGAAGTGTCTCTACCGGACGTACGAGCCCTCCTCGGGTCGAGTGCTCTACGCCGGGCCGAACGGGACCGTCGATCTGGCCTCCTGTGACGACCGCACGGTCATCGACCTGCGCACGAAAGCGATCGGCTACACCTCGCAGTTCCTCGACGAGATTCCACGGGTGCCGGCGGTCGACGTGGTCGCCCGCCCCCTTCACGAGGGCGGGATGGCCGTCGACGCGGCCCGCGAGCGAGCCGAAATGCTGTTGTCGCGGCTCCGCCTCCCCGAAGCGCTGTGGGAGGCCTATCCCGCGACCTTCTCCGGGGGCGAGCGACAGCGGGTCAACCTCGCACAGGCCATCGCGCCGAAGCCGCGCCTGCTCTTGCTGGACGAACCGACGAGCGCGCTCGATCCGGAGACGCGGGCGGCCGCCATCGACCTGCTCCGAGAGTTCCTCGACGACGGCACGACCATCGTCGGCGTCTTCCACAACCGCGACGTCGTCGAGGCGGTAGCCGATCGCGTGGTCGTCCTCGAGGACGCCCGCGTCCGGGAGATCGGTCCCGTCGAGGCGTTCGACCGGGAGGTGATCGCGTGAGTTCCCCCTCCCAGCGCGGTGTCGGCGAGTCGACCGCGGTTCTCGAGAACGCCCGTCTCGTCACGCCCGACGACGTCGTGTCCGGCTCGGTCCGCATCGAAGGGGATCGCATCGTCGACGTGGGCGACGTCGAACGGAGCGCGGACACCGTGGTCGACGTGGGGGGTCGGCTGGTCCTCCCCGGATTGATCGACCTCCACGGCGACGACATCGAGTCACACCTCCACCCGCGGTCGGGAGCGCGCGTCGGAACGCACATGGCGCTGGCCGCCGCGGATCGGGCGAACGTCGCCGCCGGCATCACGACCAAGTTCCACGCGATCTCCTTCGAACTCGATCCCGACGAAAACCGGTCGCCGGAACTCGGGGCCGAGATAACGGACGCCGTCGACCGCGCCGACGATCTCGTGATCGATCACCGCATCCACGCGCGCTGTGAGGTGACCCAGTCTCGCTGCATCGAGGCCGTCGAGGACGTCGTCGCCGCGGGTGACGCCGCCCTCGTCTCCGTGATGAGTCACATCCCGGGCAAGGGGCAGTTTCGCGATCAGGGCGCGTTCATCGAGTACTATCGGGACTCCCAGAAACACACGATCGAGGAGGCGGAGGCGATCATCGACGAACGCGGCGGACTTGAACTCGAGACCGTCCGCGAGCGCGTCACTCGCGTCGTCGAAGCGGCCGCCGAACGCGGGGTGCCGACGGCGTCTCACGACGACGAGGACGTCGGAGAGGTCGAACGACTCCGCGAGATCGGCGTCGACGTCAGCGAGTACCCGATCACCCTCGAGACGGCCGAGCGCGCGCACGAACTTGGCATGACCGTCACGATGGGCGCGCCCAACCTCGTCCGCGGGGAGAGCCAGTGGGGGAACCTGCGGACGGCGGACGCGATCGACGCCGGCGTCGTCGACGCGCTGGTCGCGGACTACCACCCGCCGTCGTTGCTGGCCGCGACCTTCGTCGACACCGGCGAACCGCTGCCGACGCGCGTCAGGCGCGTCACCGCGAATCCGGCCGACGCCGCCGGCCTCGACGATCGGGGCCGCATCGAACCCGGGGCTCGAGCCGACCTCGTCGTCGTCGACCGCGACCCGACGCCGACGGTGGCTCGAGCGCTCGTCGGCGGACGGCCGGTGTACCGTGCGGAGGTCGGCGACGTCGACGTCGAGGGGAGCCGATGAGCGAGCCGAGGCTGGGTGCGGCCATGGACGTGCGCTTCGGGGCGACCGTCGAGGAGTTCCTGACGCACCTGACCGACATGGGCCTGAACCACGTCGAACTCAAACGCGAGTACCTCCACGGTCACCCCGACGCGCCCGACGCCGAGACCGTCGGCGAGCTCGCCGAGCAGTACGACGTCTCCGTCACCTACCACGCCCCGTTTCGCGACTGGAATCCGGGGAGCTTCAACGACGCCGTCCGGCAGTCGTCCGTCGAACAGGTTCGGCGAACCCTCGACGACGCCGCGACGGCCGACGCGGGCGCCGTGGTCCTCCACGGCGGTTCCGTCCCCCGGCGCTACCCCGAGTGGGTCCGGGCGACGGCTCGAGAGAACGCGCTCCGATCGCTGGCCGAGTGCGCCGCGTACGCGCGGTCCGTCGGCGTCCCGCTCTGTCTGGAGAACCAGCCGCGCGACGAGGGGAAGCGACGCTACACCACGACGCCGGACGAACTGGCCGCGACCCTCGAGGCGGTCGACGTCCCGCCGGAGTCCGTCGGCGTCACGCTCGACGTTGGCCACGCCAGCGTCAACGGCGAGGAGTGGGAGGCGTTCGTCGATCGATTCGGCGACCGAATCCGGGTCTGTCACCTCCACGACAACGACGGCAGCGCCGATCGACACGAGCCGCTGCCCGACTACGAGCCGATCGTCGAGGCCGTTCCGGCCGACTACTTCGTCTTCGAGACGAAGTCGGTCGCCGACGTGGCGGCCTGCGTGGGCGCCGACCCGGAGCCGCTCGAGACGGCGTTCCGTCGGTAGCCGGTTCGGTCGCGGCCGTTCGCTCCTCGCGGTCCCCCCGACTCGTCACCGAGGGAGGTCACGTCGGTGACGCGCTCGTACACCTCGGCGGTCATCTCCGACGCCGGCGAGCACACCGACACCATCGCGTTGTTCACCCGGACGCGACGGGAATCGAGCTCTCATCTGAGATTTCGGGGACGGGAACGCACCGAGCGGTCGTTGTGAATTCGAGAGTGTGCCACACAGTAACAGTACAATTATGTAATCATCGACCGTTGTGGATTACATGTTCACTCCGCTCGAGGACATCCGCTTTCTCGCGGATTCGGAGAACCGATTCACCGCGCTCGAAGCCCTCGCGGCAGGCCCCCGTACGAGGTCGGAATTGCGGAGCGCGACCGAGGCATCTTCGGCCACGATCAGCCGCCTTCTCGGCGATTTCGAGGACCGCGGCTGGGTAGCCCGGGACGGAAAGCGATACGCGTTGACGCCGCTCGGAGAGTACGTTGCGAGCGAGTTCATCGACCTCCACGGCCACATGAAGACCGCCAGCGAGCTGCGGGAACTGCTCCCGTGGTTTCCGCTGGAGGAACTGGATCTCGAGGGCGACCTCGAGGTCGTGACCGGGGCCAGGATCACCGCTGCGACCCCCGACAATCCGATGGCGCCGGTGGCCCGCGTGCTGGATATCGAACGGAAGTCGACCCGGACGAACACGTTGGCGAACATATTCCCTGAACCGTGTATCGAAGCGAGACACGAGGCAATCGTCGACGGCACGCAGACGATGGAACTGGTGACCACCCCGGCCGTGGTCGAGTCGGTGATGGCGTCGCCGTGCGCCGACGAGTTCGAAGACATCGTCGCCGCCGACCGCGCTACGGTGTACGTCCACGACGGTGACGTCCCGCCCGGAGGCGTCTACGACGGGACGGCCTACCTCATCGTTCTCGACGACCAGGACGTCTCGGTCGGCCTGATCGAGTCCGACGATTCCGTCCTCGTCGATCGGCTCGCGGAGACGTTCGACGAGTACCAGAGAGCGTCGACCCGCCTCACCGCGTCGGCGTTGCGCGACGGCCACGAATCCGCGTGGGCGGAGACGTAGCGGCGACTCGAGTCGACGGTTTCGGTGCCGGGGTCTCGAGGCCGCGGACGGCACCAGTTCCGGATAGTCGGCTGCCCGAAGCGGTCTTCCGATGAGAAGCGTCTCCGTCCCGCGTCGAGGGACGGACGAGGGAGAGAAGGTGTAGGTGTCGGTGTAGGCGTTGCACGGCGTGAAACGGTTACAGTAGATGCCTATACCGTCGTCGCAACCGAAGTCACTCGATGGGGACAGAGCCATGAAGACCGAGACCGAAATCGAGGCGATAGATGCGGAAACCGTAACTGCGTTCGAAGAATCGTTCCGCGGCCGGGTCGTCCTCCCGGACGACGAGGACTACGACGAACACCGTCGGATCTGGAACGCGATGATAGACCGGTATCCGGCGATGATCGCCCGGTGTGCCGGAGTCGCGGACGTGATCGCGTCCGTGAACGTCGCCCGCGAGAACGACCTCCTCCTGTCCGTCAAGGCCGGCGGACACAACGTCGCGGGAAACGCGATCTGTGACGACGGCCTCGTGGTCGATCTCTCTCCGATGACGTCGGTCCGGGTCGACCCCGATCGCAAAACCGTCCGGGTCGAACCCGGCGTCACGATGGGGGACCTCGACCGCGAAACCCAAGCGTTCGGGCTCGCCACCCCGGGCGGCACCGTCTCGACTACCGGCGTCTCCGGCCTCACGCTGGGTGGCGGGTGGGGGTGGCTGAGTCGACGGTTCGGACTCACCGTCGACAACCTTCGAAGCGTGGACGTCGTCACCGCGAGGGGGGAACTCGTCCACGCCAGCGAGGACGAAAACCCGGACCTGTTCTGGGGGATCCGGGGCGGCGGCGGCAACTTCGGCATCGTCACCGCCTTCGAGTTCGACTGCCACGAGGTGGGACCGACGGTGCTCGGCGGGATGGTCATCCACCCCTTCGAGGACGCGGCCGACCTCCTCCGATTCCACCGCGAGTTCACGGCCGAGGCGCCGGACGAATGCTGTTGCTACGCCGCGATCATGACGGCGCCGCCGGCACCGTTCCTCCCGGAGGAAGTACACGGCACGAAGGTGGCCGCACTCGCGCCGTTCTACTCGGGGTCCGTCGAGGCGGGCGAAGCGGTCCTCCAGCCGCTCCGGGACTTCGGCGAGCCGATCGTCGACATGGTCCAGCCCATGCCGTATACAGCCCTCCAACAGATGTTGGACGAGCCCCAAGCGCCGGGGTACCGGAACTACTGGAAGTCGCAGATGGTGGACCCTCTCCCCGACGAGGCGATCGACGCGGTGGTCGAACGCGCGGACACGCTTCCCTCACCGATGTCGCAGATCGTCCTCGAGCACTTGGGCGGCGCGATCTCCCGAGTCGAACCGGACGCGACGGCGTACCGGAACCGGAACGCCGCGTTCTCGTTCAACGTCTTCTCCCGGTGGGAGGATCCCGCCGCGGACGAGGCTCACGTCTCGTGGGCCCGGGAGTTCCACGCCGCGATGGGACCGTTCTCGAGCGACGGCGTGGCCGTGAACTTCCTCAGCCAGGAGGGCGACGAGCGGGTCAGGGCCGCCTACGGCGACAATCACGATCGCCTGGTCGACGTCAAGGACGCGTACGATCCCGAGAACCGCTTCCGGATGAACCAGAACGTCACGCCGTCCGCTCAGACGGACGGCGGTGCGAATCGTGAACAGTTGTGACGACGGATCGACGACGGTCACGTCGCGATCGTCGGCGGTTCAGTTCGTACCGATGAACGTCGTGGGAGGACCGCCGGATATTCCGCTGGTCGCCTCGATGCTCGGCGCATCTGTACGGCTTGCTGCGACGCCTTCAAACACCCCGGGAGTCAAAACGGGAGTCGACGAATGACCGTCGCGACCGTTCGCCCGTACGAGCCCGGTCAGATCACCGAGAGAAGAGGCCACGCCGTGGTCGTCGGAGCGAGTATGGCGGGACTTCTGGCAGCTCGAGTCTTGCGTGACCGATTCGAGACGGTCACGCTCGTCGAGAAAGATCCGCTCCCCGACGAGGCGCTCGCTCGCCCGGGCGTCCCGCAGGGCCACCACATCCACGCGATGCAGAAAGCCGGACAGGCCACGTTGGATGACCTCTTCCCCGGCTACAGCGAAGAAGTGACCGACGCGGGTGGACTGGTGCTCGATTTCGCCAGCGACTTCGAAATATACCAGAAGGGGGGCGTACTCGCGAACGGACCCACTCGAATCCCCCAGTACAACGCGAGTCGGCCGGTGTTCGAGCAGGTAACCCGGCGACGAGTTGCGGAACTCGACGGGGTAACCGTACGCGACGAATGTCACTTCAGGGAATTCCTCCTCGACGATCGGGCATCGACTGTCGAGGGCGTAACCGTGCGAACGACCGACGGTGAACGGGAGCTCGACGCGGAGTTGGTGGTCGATGCCACCGGGCGAACGTCTCGAACGCCGGTCTGGCTGGAACACAACGGCTACACGGCCCCGCCGCTCGACGAGGTGTCGATCGACCTGGCGTACGGTACGGTCCTCCTCGAGCGGCCCATCGATACCCGCCGCGCAATCCTCGTCCTGCCCGACGCCCCTCGTACGCGCGGCGCAGCCGTGTTTCCGATCGAAAACGGGCGATGGCTGCTGACGTTGGCCGGCGTGCACGGGGACCATCCCCCGACGGATCCGGCGGGGTTCGTCGACTACGCCTCCGGCCTTCCAATCGACGACGTGAGTCGCCTCTTCGACGAGCACGCGCTGCTTTCCGAGGAC
This sequence comes from Halomontanus rarus, assembly GCF_017357405.1. GTDB lineage: Archaea > Halobacteriota > Halobacteria > Halobacteriales > Natrialbaceae > Halomontanus > Halomontanus rarus. Next base: position 1,796,308 of record NZ_CP071597.1, read on the forward strand.
GTCTCCCGATACCCGTTTCCGTCTTCGGTCAGACGACGCTACGAAGCCCTCGACCGGTTCCCCGACGGACTGATCGTCGTCGGCGACGCGATCGCCAGCCTCAATCCGATCTACGGTCAGGGAATGTCCGTGGCTGCACTCGAGGCCGTCCAGTTGCATCACGCGTTGGCGACGGCCACCCGTGACGAACTCGCGCTCCGGTTTTTCGAGCGGGCCGCGAACGTCGTCGACGACGCCTGGGGACTCGCGGTCGGCTCCGACTTCGAGTTTTCACAGACGACCGGCCCGAAACCGTTCGGAACGGATCTCGTGAACGGATACGTCGCTCGATTGCTCCGCAAAGCGCATACCGATGGCCGGTTGACCGACGCGTTCGTTCGCGTCGTCGCCATGGAAAACCGACCGACGTCGCTGTTCCGTCCGGACATCCTGTGGCGGGTGGTGAAACCGAGTCCCTGAGCTGAGTGTACCGCCGGTAGGGAAGCCGTGAAGTTCAGTGTAGACGACTCACAAATCACTCAATACGGGTGAACGAGCGAAACAGTAGAGACAAAGAATATATCGTGCGTCACAAATCCGGTTCGAGAGCCTGCACACTTATCGAGATGAAGTAGACGAACATGAACAAGAAGAATCCAACGGTGAGCGGAATGAGCCGATGATCAATGACGAGGAGGTCCAGTAGTGTCAATACGGCAATCCCGCTGACGAAGACTAATATCACAAATCCACCGACCGCGTAGTAGAACCGGAGATCGGATTCGAAGTGATCTTGGATACCCATTACACTCCATTACTGAGTAGTGGCGAAAAGTATAGCGAAATCCACACAGTCGCACACGGAGTTACCGAACGACTCGATTCGGTTTCGAACGTATTTCTGAACGAAGAACCGTGCTACTGTCAACTGTTTCGCATTCCGCTCCGCCGGTCGGTTCCTTCGATATGTCGTCTACCCATACCGCTCGTTCCAGCCGCTACGGGCGTCGAGTCCGAAAGCCGATGCGTATAAGTGCCGCCCGTCACGCCACGGACTATGGAGTATCGCGAGTCAGAAACGCTCGAGGCGCTGTTCGAGGACGGGCGAGTCAACGCCGCCATCTCGTGGTTCCTGTCCGGGTTTCTCGGACTGGTGTTCCTCGAGAGTCTGCTCGACGTCGACCTGCTGTGGATCGTGTTCACGGCCGTGACCGCCGTCGTCGTCCTGTTGCCGCCGCTGTACCGGGGGAGTCTCTACGTCATGTTACCGTGGGAGGTGCTCGCACTCGCGTTGTTGCCGATCACGGCTCGGGCACTTGGCGCGGGCGAAATTTCGATCTTCGCGAGTTACCTGTCGCTCGCGGCGCTGGCGCTGTTGATCGTCGTCGAACTGCACGTCCTCCAGCGGGTGCAGGTGACCCACTGGTTCGCCGTCCTCTCGGTCGTGATGGCGACGCTCGCGGCCGGCGGTGCCTGGGCGATCGTCCGCTGGAACGTGGACAACTGGCGCGGAACGGCGTCGCTGACGACCAACGAGGCGCTGATGGTCGAGTTCGGCTGGATCGCCCTCGCCGGCCTCGCGGCGGGGGCCGTCTTCGACCTCTACTTCCGCCGTCGGTCGCGCCGTCTCAGGACGTTGCTCAGGCGGGTGGTCCGACGATGAAGTCGAGTCTCCGCGCGATCGGTCTCCGCCGGCCGTCTCGACGGACGCAAGCGCGCCTCTCGAGGGCCATGCAGGGCGTTCTCGTCGTCCTGTTCGTCGCCGGAGTGGCGACCGGCTCCCCGAAAGTCGCCATCAACAGCGCGCTGGCGCTGGCCGTGACCGCCCTCCCGTCGATCCTCGAGCGCAACTACGAGGTCGTTCTGGATCCGTGGCTGGCCCTCTGGATCACCGCCGCGGTCTTCTTACACACGATGGGATCGTCGGGGCTGTACAACTCGATCGACTGGTGGGACCACGTCACCCACGGACTGTCGGCGTCGCTGGTCGCCGCCGTCGGCTACACGACGGTGCGCTCGATCGACGTCCACCACGACGACATTGCGATCCCGCATCGGTTCTTCTTCGTCTACATTCTGCTGTTCGTGATGGCCTTCGGCGTCCTCTGGGAGCTGTTCGAGTTCGGACTGGACGTCGTCAGCGCCCGGACCGGACTCGAGATGCCCCTCTCCCAGCACGGCCTCGACGACACGGTCAAGGACATGATGTTCAACGCGCTCGGAGCGCTCGTGGTCGCGACCTGGGGGCAGGCTCATCTGACTGGCGTCGCAGAGTCGATCGTCGAACGGTACCAGTCCCGGTTCTAGTGGCCACTGAACGTCACTGCACACTCGATCACACGACGAGAGCGGTTCGGAGCGCACGGTGAGCGAGTACTGCAGACTGTACGATGTAGTAGCCACTGAAAGTCAATGCACACCTGATCGCACGACTGCTGTGCGATCAGTGTGTGAATCGTTTCAGTTGTTACTATAGGTGTGTCACTCGTATCAGTTGGCACCGTAGCGGTGCCGAGCAGTCTCCGGTATCGAACGAGTTTTCGGTTCGATTTCGCGCCGTGGCGCTCGAGTGTGCCGGTGACGGCGGACCTCGCGTTCTGCAGCCGTTTTCGGACGTCCCGACGCGTGCTGTGTTCGCGACCGGGAACCGATCGGTTCGTCCGACGTCTCACTGAATGATCGTTAGAAGTGCCAAATATGACAGAACAAAATGTATATAGAAAATTAGTTATGACTGTCGTGAGAACTCGAAGCGAGTGTATATTCACGTCGATATTCGCCGTCCGAGATTGCTCGAAAGGATAGGTGTACCCGCCCCGCCGACGTCCGCTAGAACGTCCACACGAGCATCCGCTCTCAGCCACCTCAATGTCGTACGACACTCGCGTGTGAGACGGAATACGTGTTCTGAGCGATTCGGGTGACACACGCTCGCCCCCAGTTCCGGTCGCACTTCGACCCGACGCAGCCGCGAACCGGTTTCGATCGGCGATTCTGGGTCGACTCGTCCCGACGGGGTTCTCGTATCACACACATACATATATTATCTGTCCATTCTCGAGAAGAGTCTAATATAAGTATATTCTCTCTGTCGTTCGATGTCTCCGTTTCTCCAATCGACCCTGTCGTCGACGGGCTCTGACTCGAGAAATCCGAAGTGACGAACGAACTGACGTAGTGATCGGCGAAGCGGCGACTGTCGAGCAACGTGAATACCGCCGAGCAGACCGGTAATTCGAGTTTTAGTTAGAACGATAGCGGTGATTCTGAACGGTCATCAGCGAAGTCCATTACAAGAATATGGATGTAATGTGGGCCCGGTATACGAGGTATTGCCGTCGACAATACTGACAGGCGGCGGTTACGTGGATAGACGGCCGTCGAGACACCCGTTCAGTTCTCCGTACCGACGAACTCTACGCTACGCTCGAGAACTATTATCTTAGGATCATCTTACGGATCTGTCGACGAGACGGGGAACGGGCTTCAGCCGCTTCCAGTTCGGGTCGGCCACCGCGTCTCCACCGGTTACGAACTGCCCCCCTAGAGACCCTCTACTAACCGTCCGTTCTGTATCACGCGGTGCAGACATCGCACTATTACTTTGGTATTCACCAATTACTAAGTGTGGACCACCTCGTCCCGACCAATAGTCCACTATTATTAATAAACTATATCGGATAATGGCACATAATCGTACGCTCACCAAGAACTTTCTTATACTGAGGTCTTGTTCTCCACTCCAGAACACGGTGGGAGCGATCGCGTTCAAACCCTCGAGTCGGCTCCGAACAGTCGACCGGTCGTGTTCCAACCCGTATCGCCGCGAGGGAGGGTGGTCAATTGTTCGTCGATCGAATCGTGTGCAATAATGACTATAAACAACTGCAAATCTGTGATGACATAATTTTGTCTGGTAAGCACAGAATCCCCAGCTATCACTGCGTGTATATTAGTATTAATTTCGACATGACATTCTAAAGTGACATAAGATCCGCAGCAAGATATATGTGTCACGGCTCGTGTATACTGATCTATGCCTTCATATGGGGACGAGGCGTCCGAGGAGAGTATACGGGAGGTCGATACAGAAACGGCAGCATCCGACGACGAGGAGTACTCTCGTCGAGGATTCATGGAAGCGGCCGGTGCGGCGGGAGCGGCGGGGGCTGCCACGGGACTCGCAGGGTGTCTCGACAGTCTCGGCGGCGACGACTCGTCCGGGTCGGGCGAGCCAGACTTCCTCTGGTGGACCATGCGCGGGTACGTCCCCGCCGAACAGGAAGCGATCGAAGAGGCCGCGGCCGGGTTCGAAGACTACTCGGACGACCCGGTGAACCTCACCACGAACGTCATCACGTGGGACAACGTATTCGAACAATGGTCGTCGTCGATTTCGGGCCAGAACACGCCGAACGTCAGCGAGATGGCCAACGAACACGCCGTCGACTTCGGAGCGGAGGGCGTCGTCCGCGAGAACACGGACCTCTACGAGCAGTTCGACGACTGGTACGACACGCCGTCGATCTGGGGACGGTACGAAGACGATTTCTGGGGCTTCCCCTGGTTCATCGAGATTCGCCACCTCTACGCGAACACGAGCATCCTCGACGAGGTCGGGATCGATTCGATGCCGGAGACCTGGGCGGAGCTGATCAGTGCAGCCCAAGACGTCCAGGGTTCGGACAACGAGGACACCTTCGGCTTCGGTACCGGCGCCGCACGCGACACGGCGACCGGCCAGTCGCTGTACTCGACGGCGACACAGAACGGCGCCCAGTGGTTCGACTACGACGAAGACGCCGGAGAGTGGCAGGTGACGATGGACGACGGCGCCGCCCTGTTCGCGCACCTCTGGTACGCGAGCTTCCAGGAGTCGTGGGACGTCACGCCGGGTGGCTGGTCCGGGATGACCAACACCGAAATCGAGCAGTTGTACAACAACAACCGCCTCGCGTTCATGCTCAACACCGGCGACCCCGCCGGAAACCTGGCCGACGACGGAGGCGAGCTCTTCGAAAACACCGAACTCGTAATGACGCCCGAAGGACCGAACGGAGAGCGGACCTCGTTCATGGGCGGCAGCTGTCTGTCCGCGTTCACGCAGGAGTTCACCCAGCACGACTCGGGCAACGACTTCTCGATGGACTTCATCGAGTACATGACGATCCCCGAGACGATGAACGAGTACTGGCCCGAGGCGACGCCGACGTTCCTGCCCGTCCGCGAGGGCCAAGAAGAGATCGAACCCTACACGGAAAACAACACGAACATCCCCGACGAGTGGATCCAGACCCGCCTCGATCAGGCGAGCGACTCCAAACGCTACGGCATCAGCGGCGGTGGCCGCGCCGCACCGTTCCTGGGATCGCTCGAGGGAGACACGGACGCGTACTCGATCGCGATCTCGGGCATCCTCGGCTCGGGCAACGACCCTAAGCAGGCGATCGTCGACCAGGCGAATCAGGTTCGCCAGGAACTCAACGAGCAGGTCGACTACGAGGTCTCGGAGAGTTCGGAGGAACCGAGCCTCGACGACGCGCCGGATATAGTCCAAGACTGGATCACCGGCGACGGTGACGCCCCGCAGATCTGGAACCCGTACGAATAGATTAAAGGGCTGCGTTCACAATTCACACACCGTACGTACTGACGCGGGTCGGTTCACAACTACACACACGTCTTCCCTTAACACAAATGGCAACGAAAGACAAATCGGACGACATGCGTTCCTTCGACCTCCCTCGAGAGTACTACCACTGGTTCTCGAAGGAGAGCGTCTGGGGATGGTTGTTCCTGTTACCGACGCTGTTCGCGCTCGGGCTCGTCAGCGTCTATCCCATCTTCCGCGGAATCTACCTCGGTTTCACGCAGTATGACGGTATCGGCGATCCCCAGTGGATCGGACTCGAGAACTACGCTCGTATCCTCGGCTGGACCGAGATGTGGATCGTCCTCCGAAACACCTTAGTCTGGGCCTTCGCCGCAGTCGTGATTATGGCGCTCGTCGGCCTCGGCTTCGCGACCCTGCTCAACCGCGACTTCAAGGGCCGTTCAGTGGCGACGACCCTGTTGTTGCTCCCCTGGGCGGTCCCGTTCATCGCGATCGCCTTCAACTGGCGGTTGATGTACAGTTTCGAACTGGGGCCGCTAAACGGCGTGTTACGGATGATCGGCGTCAGCGATGGCGTCCCGTGGCTCGCGAGTTCGCGGTACGCGCTGTTCTCCGTGGCGCTCGCGTGGATCTGGCGGAACTTCCCGTTTTTCATGTTGACGTTCCTCGCGGCGATGAAGGGGATCCCGAACGATCTCTACGAGGCCGCACGCGTCGACGGCTCGACGAAACTGGACACGTTCCGGCACATCACGCTCCCGTTCTTGCAACCGATCGCGATCGTCGTGACGCTGTTGATGAGCCTCTGGTCGCTCAACCACTTCACGCTCATCTACGTGATGACCGGCGGCGGTCCGGGAACGTCCTCGATGGTGTTACCCGTCTACATCTACCGACGGGCGTTCCACCTCCGTGAGTACGGTCTCGCGAGCGCGATCGCGGTCGTCATGCTGACGATCATGCTCACCTACGGGCTGATCTACCTACGGCTGTACCGCGAAGACGTCGGAGGGCAATAACCATGGCAACAGAGACAGACCCACAACACGCACCCGAAACCGGATCGGAGTCCGAATCCGGACTACTCACCGAACGCTACGTCGAGCTCGGCAAAGCCATCGGCTTCCACGCGCTGCTGTGGTCGCTGGTGACGATCGTCCTGTTCCCGGTGCTGTGGATGATCGTCGTCTCGGTCAACCAGATCGCCTTCGACACGTTCGTGTCGGATCCAGCCGCCTGGTTCTCCGACGCCTCGATGAGCGCCTACGACCAGATGGTCAACGAGACCAGGTTCCTGACCTGGTTCACGAACAGCGCGATCGTCAGCGTCAGCGCGACGGTCGTGAGCATCGTCGTCTGTCTGCTCGGCGCCTACAGTATCGGTCGACTGCACTTTCGCGGACGACAGACGGTCGCGACGTTCCTGTTGATCACGCAGATGTTCCCGGCGATCCTCATCGCGATCCCGCTGTTCCTCGTCTTCCGAGACATCGGGCTGTTCAATACGCTCACGGGACTCGTCATCGCCTACGTGGCGTTCACGCTTCCCTTCGCGATCTGGATGCTCCGTGGATTCTACGAGAACCTCCCGACCTCCCTCGAGGAGGCGGCGATGATCGACGGCTGTACCCGCGTCGGTGCCGTCTTCCGGGTTATCGTGCCGCTGTCGGCACCGGCGATCGCGACGACGGCGATCTTTACGTGGGTGCTCGCGTGGAACGAGTTCGTGTTCGCACTGGTCCTGATCAACGACCCCGACAAGAAGACCCTGCCGCCGGGAATGAGCGAGTGGATCGGCCAGTACTCGCTCAACTGGGACCTGCTGATGGCCGGTGCCCTCGGGGCGACCCTCCCGATGCTGGTCATCTTCTTCTTCCTCCAGAGTTACATCGTCAAGGGACTCTCCGAGGGGGCGGTCAAGTGACACCAGCACAGCTCGGATTCGGACCGGAACCGACATCGATACCAAATCCACCACACATGTTCCGAACACAGAACCCACGTCCGTCTCGACGCTCGGACAGACGCCGTCGCCCGCAACAGAACCGATACGACCGAAAAATCATTAGCAACGGACGGAGACGTGATACCCAATGAGCCAGATCGACTTCGAATCAGTGACGAAGGTGTACGACGGTGACGTCGTCGCCGTCGACGACTTCAACCTGACTATCGAGAGCGGCGAGTTCCTCACGCTCGTCGGCCCGAGCGGTTCGGGGAAGTCCACGCTGCTCCGGATGGTCGCCGGCCTCGAGGACGTCACCGAGGGAACGATCGCGATCGGCGGCGAGACGGTCAACAAACTGCCGCCGCGAAACCGCGACATCGCGATGGTGTTCCAGAGCTACGCGCTCTACCCGCACCTCTCGGTCCGCGAGAACATGTCGTTCGGGCTGAAGCGCTCGACGAACCTCTCGAACGACGAGATCTCCGAGCGCGTCGAGGAGGCCGCGTCGATGATGGGGATCAGCGACTTGCTAGATGACCGCCCCAAACAGCTCTCGGGCGGACAGCGCCAGCGGGTCGCGACCGGACGCGCGATCGTCCGCAAACCCGCGGTCTTCCTCTTCGACGAACCGCTCAGCAACCTCGACGCGAAGCTCCGCAAGCACATGCGGACCGAACTGAAGCGCATCCAGCAGGAACTGGACACCACGAGCATCTACGTGACCCACGACCAGGAGGAAGCGATGACGATGTCCGACCGCATCGCCATCCTCAACTACGGCGAACTCCAGCAGGTCGGGACGCCGCGAGAGGTGTACGACCACCCCGCGAACCTCTTCGTCGCGGAGTTCATCGGCAGCCCCTCGATGAACATCTTCGACGTCAGATACGAGTCGACCGGCGACGGCACGGGCCGACTCACCGGCGACATCGACCTCGAGATCGGCGATCGAGCACCGATGCTCGAAGCCCGGGAGACCGATCGGTTCAAGATCGGGATCCGGCCGGAGAACATCCACGTCACTCGCGACGAGACGAGCGCGCAGGGCGTCGAAGTGTTCATCGATCTCATCGAACCGCTGGGTCGTGACGACCTGCTGTACTTCAGCCTCGACCGAGAGTCGAGCGAACAGATCGTCTCCGAGTTGGACGTCGAGGAAGACGCGGAGTCCGGAGACATCGAACTCGACGATCACAAGGCGTTTATCGAGGCCGACTCGGTCGACCCGACCCGGGAGCGAATCGTCCTGACGATCAACACGCAGGACGTCCACATCTTCGACGCGGAGACCGGTGAGAACGTCATGCTCGAGGAACCGAAGCAGGAACAGCCGGCGTCGACGACCTGACCTGGGACTCGAGTTCGAGGGGCGCTCTCGTGAGTCCGGGCCGATCCCGGTACCAGTAGCGATATCAGTCCCAACGTCGGAGTCACGTGTACACGCACATGAGCCAGCACGCAACACAGGACGAACTCGGGATCCGCGAGTCGATCACAGTCCCGTGGCGCGAACTCGTCGGCGCAGCGGACGTCGACACCGCGGTAGACACGGTCGGTCGATACGGCTGGCTGCCGGTCGCCGTCGGGCTCCTCGTGCACGCACTCGCCCGCGGGCTCTTTCAGTACGTCAGCGATCCGTTCATCATGATGGAGGGGTACGTCTTCCAGGGCTGGCCGGTCGCCGCGGCCATCACGGGCTTCGAAGCGTTCTTCCTCGTGGTCTTCGCCTGGTTCATCTACTTCGGCGCGATCGGCGTCATCGCCGGCTTCATCTCGACAGAACGGATCATGGCACCGGACATCTTCAAGGCGGGTGGCTACCTGACGGTCCTGTTCGCCCCCGTGTTTCTCGTCGGCTCGGCCGTGATCGCGACGGTGACCGCGCCGGAATCGGTCGCCGAGATCACCGCCGAACAGAGCGGCGATATCGCCGTCCAGAGCGAGGCGTACGCGGCCGTCTACGACACGATACAGATGCAGATCGTTCAGACGCTCAAGGCGGCCGCCTGGATCGTCACCGGGTTTCTGATGCTCCCCGTCGTCGCAAAACTCTACGCGATCGACGCCAAGGGGAGCGTTGCCGCCGTCCTCCCCGTGACGCTGGTCGCGGTGTTCGCCGCGTTCCTCGTCTGAGCGTCGAGGCTCGGCGTCTCCGTTGTTCGCTCGATCGGAATCCGTCCGTCGACACAGCGACTCGAGCACGGCGCGCCGGTGACGGCACTCGATACGGTGTGTGAGACAGTCGCTCGAGTACGACCCGTTCGACGAGAAAAAACACGGGTCCGAACGCCACGGTGACGATCGGTTTGCCGGCGGAATGGGATCGATCTCGAGCGGAAAACCGGTTGCCGACGGTCACTCGAGGGGAACGACGACGACGACGGTATCTCCCCGACCTTACGACGACGGTATCTCCCCGACCTTACGACCACAGCACCCCTCCAAACCCTACGACCACGGCATATCCTCGGGATCGATCGCCGGCCGGTGATCGATCAGAACGCTGTCGATGGTCAGCAGCGAGTTCGCGAACTCGAGACTCCGGACCAGTCCGCTCGTCCGGACGACGAACGCGTCCAGCGCGCCACCGCTGTCGACGGTATCGTCGACGATATCGCCGGCCGCGTCGATACCGGCCCGCTCGAGGCCTGCGTCGTGGCGGGTCCGGAGGTCGACCATCGCGTCGATCGGATCGTGGCCGGCGTTTCTGGCGAGCGTCCGCGGGATCGACTCGAGGACGTCAGCGAACTCCTCGACGGCCAGCTGTTCGCGGCCGTCGAACCGCGGCGCCAGTTCGCGGACGGCCGCGGCCGCCTCGAGGTCGGCCGCGCCGCCGCCGACCAGCGCCTCGGGGCGCTTGATCGCCGCGCGGGTCGCGTTGAGCCCGCCCTTGATGCGACGTTCGGCCTCCTCGGCGACGCTCTCGGTCCCGCCGCGGACGACCAGCTGAACACAGCCCGGGTCGGCGCCGTCGGGCGCCGTCACCGCGAGCCAGGTCTTCTCCCCCTGTGCGGCCATCGTGCGGACGGTCGCGCGACCGACCTCCGCGGCCGTCGCCGGTTCGCCCGAACTCACGGTCCCGCGGATGCGGGCACCGGTCACCCGCGAGAGGTACTCGAGGTGATTTCGCTTGACGTTTCGGAACGTGAGGACGTCGTGTCGCGCGAGTTCGACGGCGAGGTCGTGGGTGACGTCGCCCGTGACGAAGACCGCGCTCGCCCCCGACACCGCGATCGAGTCGGCGATCAGTTCGGTCTCGCGCTCGAGTTGCTCGACGACCGCGGCGTCGTCGACCGACATCGACAGCGAATTCGATCGAACGCCGCGGGGCTTGAGGTCGCCGTGGATCAGCAGGACGTCGCCGTCGACCGGCAGGAGGTACTCGGCCCGCATCGGTTCGGCGGGCAGGAGGACCCCCGGGAGTAACTCGGTCGTCGCGCTGTCGCCGCCCGGAATGGCCTCGGTTCGGACGTACGAGAGGTCGACCGAGCCGCGCGCGGGTTCCCAGGCGCGATAGGTCGCCTCGAGGACGTCGTCGACCACCCCCTCGAGCGGCCAGTCGCCCGTCCGGCCGTTGGTCATGCCGGACCAGGCGACCGATCGCATCCGGTCGGCGTCGAAGTCAGCCGGCGCGGTCGGCCGGGCCGCGCTCGTGAGCGGGAGGCTTCGATCGGTCCACACCTCGAGGGTTCGCTGGGCGCCGATCGAGAACCCTTCGATCACGTCGACCGGCGGGACGCCCCGATCGATCAGGTCCATCCCGGTCTGGAGGAGTTCGCTCGCGTAGACGACGGCCGCGGTCGACCCGTCGCCGTACTCGTCCTCGTGGTCCTCCGCGAGTCGAATGAACTGATCGGCGACCGGGTGGCTGGTTTCGCCCTCGAACTCCTCTAGGATCGCGATCCCGTCGTTGCTGACGAACGAACGGATGGTGTCGTCTTGCATTCGACGGACGACCATCTTGTCCCGGCCGAACGGACCGAGCGTCGTCCGAACCAACTCTCCCATTTCTCCGGCTGCTCGCCGGATCATCGCCCTCGTCTCCTCGGCGGAGAGCTGATCCCAGTCGGTGGGATTCGTTTCGATCGTACCCATTGCTACCACCTCTTCGTCGACGGACGAATAATTCCTCGCATCGTGTTCGTGTCACCTGACAAATAGTCGATCGAAGGCGATTGCCAGCACGATCAACAGCAAGATCGCGTAGGAAATCTCGTAGATCAATCCGTACCCCTCCCCGTAAATGTAACTCAGCCCTCCGTACGCGCCGACCAGAAGAACGATCAGTACGACACCGAAGATTCCGATCCGCTGGTACGTGTCTTCGCGGACTTCCATACGTGTGTTCCATTCTCTCACAGGATATTAAATGATCGGACGAGTACACGGGGTGATGAGTCTCGAGCGGTCGACGGAAGAACTCGAGGTCACAACGCCGCGGTTCGGTCGAGTCGGCGGCGGACGACGCCATCGGGAGCCAAAGATCACCGCCTCTGTAATCGGTCTTCACTGAAGTGTTTCGCATTGTATTTTAATTCCTATCTTTTGTCTGGGTGACTATTTGGTTCGAGAGTAGAGCGGGGCCATCGCCGCTATACGGACGCTATATCGGCCGTAACGACTGTCTCCCCGCAGGCACCAGACTCGAGAACGATATTCAGCGGAACTGCCATTCGAAATCGAAACGATCGCTCGAACGGGACCGAAAGCGTTCTCGAGAGGGTATGATGGCGTTAAATACCAATTCTGTCGGTGAATCGTTCGAGCGTCGACGATACACCTTCGAACGAACTCATAAGTAGTCATAATATGATAGAATACAGATAGAAGGGGAGATGGAGAGAGGAAAAGACAGGACGAGGTTGCGACCTGCTCACGACCGTCTCGAGCATCGTGTTCACCCGCGGGTCACGCCGACACCCGAGCGATCTCAGACCGCGAGCAGCACCAGCGTGTATCCCGTTGCACCGGCGGCGAACGCCCAGAACCGGCTCTCGCGATCCGCGGGGAGTTCCTCCTTGATCACGTTGAGGATAATTCCGCCGGCCAGAAACGCCACGAGCAGCGCCAGCACGAACTCGTCGACGGCGACGGCGTAGCCCAGTCCGCACCCGGCGACGATCGCACCCGCGAGAAGCCACCGCCCGCGACGGTGGTAGGCGTTTCCGTGGTGCTCGCGAAGCCCGACGTCGTTGACCAGAAAGTGCAACCCCATCGCGACGGTGTACGTGAGCAGGTTCGTCGCGCCGGGAACCTCCCGATGGACCAGCAAGTAGCCGATGAGCGCGTTGTACACCGCGAACGAACCGCAGTGAATCCAGAAGACGCCAACGTCCGTCTCCGCGAGTCGCTGGTCGCGGGCTCGAGACCGGCGAACGTACTGCTCGAGTCCGTAGAACGTCGCGAACCCGATCAACGACACGATGTAAACGTGTGTATCGAGCATCGCCGGGAAAATACCGCGGGCGTCGACCGTCTCCGAGGCCTCCTGGACCTCCGGGAGGAGGTGGACGAACACGTACGCGACGGAGGCTCCGCCGGCCATCGAGAGCCACCGACTCCGGGGGACGACGGTCAGCGATCGCAGGCGACCCGCGAGGAGGTGTACGAGTGCGAGCGCGAGTGCGAGTCCGAGCGGGAGCGCGTTCAGCAGGCCGACGTCGGTGCCCGTCACGGGCGTGTAGATGCACTCCAGCCGGTTGTCAATTCCGCAGGCGATCTCTGTAGCGGTATCCGTATCGTTCTCGATTCGATCTCGAGGGCTCGATTTCCCTTCTCGAGACGAGCGTCCGTGACCGTCACCGCCGGGAACCGATCCGAAATGACGGTGGCTCAGTAGAGGGACGCCCCGCGACGCTGCGCAGACGTTCAGCCGGACGCTCATATCAGTACAACCAAAATGTTTTGTGTTCGACCTGAAGCCACTGGGGCGTGTACGCGTCTACGTGAGACGAGCTCGACGATCCGGCCACCCGGTGAGCGACGGTGGGACGACGATCGAGATCGAATCGGAACCGAACGAACCGACGACGCGGACGATACTCCGAGGAATCGCCGCGTTGAAAGGCGTCGACGAGACGAATCTCGATTCGCTCTATCAGGATATCGACCCGGACGCGCTGGAAACGCTGGTCGAACACGCCGACGAACGCGACCGCGAACTTCGCCTGAAGTTCTCGTTCGAGGGGTGTACCGTCACCGTACGTGAGGACGGCCACATCCGCCTCGCTCACGACCCGTAGACGATCGTACCGCGGCGACCCGATCGATGGGATCCGTTCACGAACGGACGGCGTTCGGTATCGGCGAGACGGGGCGACGAACCGTCGCTCGTCGTCCGACGGGTCTGGGGCAGGCCGTTCGAACCGAACCGATCTCGAGGTTGCGACGACCCGTCCGATCCGATCGCCCCTTCGAGTCCCGAACCCGAACCCGAACCCGAACTCTCACCGATCGGCGACTGTCGCTCGAACGGACACAAAGATCACTTCACCGATGATTCGAGTTCACACATGAATCTCGACGATACGGATAAGGCGATACTCTACCTCCTTCAGAAGGAGACGCGGACGAACCTCACCCACGACGAGATCGCAGACCGAATCGACGTCTCCTCGAGTACCGTCAGCAACCGGTTGAACCGGCTCAAAGACGACGGGATTCTCGTCGGCTACCAGCCGACGATCGACTACGAGGCGGCGGGCGCTCCATACCACGTGCTCTTCGTCTGCACGGCGCCGATCTCCCGGCGGTCGGACCTCGCGAACGAAGCCCTCGAGGTCTCCAGTGTCGTCAATATCCGCGAGTTGCTCGTCGGAACTCAGAATCTGCACGTCGAGGTGGTCTGTGTAGATACGGAGAGCATCGAAACCGTGGCCCGAAAACTGGACGAGATCGGACTGGCGATCGACTACTCGGAGATCCTTCGCCGCGAATACGCTCGACCGTTCGATCATTTCGGTTCCGATCTGGTGGACGAATCGGACGACGAGTGACGATCGTCGCCGTATATATATAACGATTCGATCGTCCGTTGGCCAGTAGCCACTGTAGCGGTTCTATTCTGGTCGCTGGAAACTATCTTTTTCCTGCTATTTATCCGTTCCATTGCCCTACAGCGGATGCATGAGCTCCCACCCACAGCCCCTCGCCAGCGATTCCGTCACGGCCGAGATCGTGCAGGCGATCGCAACGGAGCGCGACGCGGACCCGACGGAACTGAAGCCGCCGCTGTACACCGTCGTCGACACCGAGGCACTGAACGACCTCTTTGCGCCGACGAAACACGGCCCCCGGTGCGGGCAGGTCTCGTTTACGTACTGCGGACAGCGAGTGACCGTCAGGAGCGACGATGGCGTCAAAATCGAGATCGAAGACGGAGACGGAGTCGAAACCGGAACCGAAATCGAACACACGAGCGATCAAAACGCGGGCGATCGTCGATGAAATACTGCCTCAACTGTGACTGGTCCGTCAGCGTATCCGACGGGTTCACGCCCCAAGAACGGTCGAAAGAAGCCCTCGAGCACCACGTGGAAACGGGTCACGCGGTCGACTCCTCCGAGACGGTCGTGCGTCCGGACGTCCCGTCACTCGCCGCGTCGACGCTCGTCGCCGATCTCCTCGAGTCTCACGACGGATCGTGATCGTCGTTTCCCCGTGAGAAACCGCCGGTATCGTGCCTGAGGCGAGTGACAGACGAGTCACCGAACCGCGTGAGATGTCCGTCTCGGTTACAAATCGCTCGCGTTCACGTCCTCGAGTACGGCCGCATCGTCGCTTATGGCGCGAAGGTCGCCGTCGCCGCACGTACACTCGGTTCCGTGTCCGGTTCCGATCGGTCGAATCTCCCCGTCGGGGCCGACTCGAACCGCGTGTGCGGTCCCGCAGTTTCGACACACCGCCGCCGCCCGCCGCGGTTCGTTGTCAGATGCCATTCTCGCTTCCGTTGTTCGTTTGTGATTATCCGAGTTAACTGTTTATTATCAAAGAGGCATACAGTACGTACCAGTGACCAATCGGAGATCCAGAGCACCGGATCGGCCGTCGGTCGGTTCGGAGGCCAGGCGATTCGCAGCATCCAGCTCTCGAGTCGGACAGGCTCGACCGATCGCGACGGAGTGACCGCGACGACACTCACAGCGGTCGAGCAGCCGACTCGAGGGAGTACGTGGCAAGACGCTCGAGGCCGAACACTGCGTTCGGCATCGGCCTCGAGTACGACCGGTCAGTACTGCTCCTGGACGGCGTCCATCTGACACTGCACGCAGAGATCGTCGGCGAAACAGGCCCGGTTGTCGTAGGGGCAGTCGTACTCCTCGACGTCGACCGACAGGCGGCGTTTGGCGTGTCGCCACTCCGTCTCCCACGTCTCGATGTCCATCTCGGCCGACGTGAACACGACGTCTCCGTCCCTGTCGACGATCTTGACGACCGTCACCGTCCCCTGGTTCTCCTTGACGAGTTCGATCGCACGCTCGTAGGACGAACACGTGATGCGCTCGGTCTCGCCGCCGTCGTCCAGCAGGGAGACCGTGATCCTCCCGTCGTACTCCTCCGTCGGATCCAGACCAGCAGTCATGTCACTCCCTCTCGAGACGATAACGTAAAAAATCACACCCCAGTCGGGACAGTGAACGGCGATTCGTGAACGAACGGGCGAGCGATTCGACAGGGCTCTCGAGTGCATCGATTCTCGTCGGTGTCGCACGCTCACGCTCGTGTCGTCGATGCTGAAATATTCGCCCCGTGTATTTATCACTGGAAACGACAATACGGTTGCATGAAACGCCCTCCCCGTGACTGGCCGCGACGACGAGCGCTTCGGATGGTCGGAGGTGTCGGCAGTATCGCCGCCGCCGGTTGTCTCACGTCGCTGTCTCGAACGGACTCGTGTTCGGACGGCGCCGACTTTTCAGTGGACGAAGCCGCTGATGCGCACGTCTCCAACGAGTTCAGTACGTCGCTCGACGGATTAGCCTACGCCGCCCGGACCGTCGTCACCGACGCGCTCGACACCGACACCGGTGAATCTACCTCTCGAGGCTACTATTCTCCGCACTTACGGACAGCATACGTCGTCACGGGGCCCGAAGCGCACTACTATCGCGTCGAAACGACCGACCGCGATCGAGCGGAGACGACCGGGTACGAGTACTCGGTCGAAATCGACGTCGACGAATCGGCGCTCTCGGACGACGACCAGGTCCGTTCGTTTACTGACCTACCCACCCACGACCGTGAGTCGCTGCGCAGTGCGATAGGGAATCCAGGGCTCCTTCACGCACCGCACTACACGTCGTTCTCGGTCGTGTTCGCGTACGAACACAGTGACGTACGGGACCAATCCGAGTTCGTACCGGGTGTGCACAGCCACTACCTGGAGTGGGACGAGACGTTGCTCCGATTGACCTTCGAGGAGCGACGAACGGTCGAGATTACGAGTACGACCGTCTCGACCGAACTCGTCGCCGAATCTCAGGGCGAGTTCGTCGAGTACGTCGGCGGAGAGCGCGGTGTCGTTCTCGATTCGCTCACGAGCCAACAACGAGACATCGTCGCTCGAGCGATCGACGGAACGTACACCGAGTGCGAACCGTATTCGGAGCCGTTCAGCGAGCTCCGCGAACGACTTTCGACGCGTGAAGACGGATTCGCGCCGCTCGTTTACTACGACGGGAACTGGTACTTCGCTCACCTCTCTTGACGATCCTCGGGACGGAGTGCTGCCAGCAGTGGTCGCTTCGACGACCGGCTCGCTGCCGGACCGGTCACAGCGGGATCGACCACTCGTGATCGCACTCCGGACAGCAGAAATCCGCGAACACCGAACCCTCAGCGACGTACTTTTCGAGTAGTTCTCCCAGCCCACTGCCACAGTCCGGACACTGAGCGTTCATTCACGGAAACCTATCGATACAGCGGGTATCAGTCTGTCCCCCAGTTGTTTTGGGTTTATTTCCATCGGTAATAACTCGAGTGCCGACTCGAGGGTGTTCG
Organism: Halomontanus rarus; assembly: GCF_017357405.1. Taxonomy (GTDB): domain Archaea; phylum Halobacteriota; class Halobacteria; order Halobacteriales; family Natrialbaceae; genus Halomontanus; species Halomontanus rarus. Next base: position 1,813,848 of record NZ_CP071597.1, read on the forward strand.
AAATCGACGAGCACAAAGCGATCGCGTCGGCGAATCTGCGTCGGAAACGGACACAAAAAGACCGCATCGGTTGCGAGCGGGACGATTCACCTGAGCGGACGGAAGTTCTCGGACCCACAGGAACAGACGGCCGTTCCGATGGGTCGGATCGTTCCGTTCATCAACTCTTTCGCTGCGTACACCGAGTCGCAGCGTTCACACACGGCCACAACGCGGTCGTGGTCGCGCATGGCGATCACCCCATTACGTAGAGTGAAGGGGGCTACCTTCAATTTTCGTACTGGGTTTCCGGTCAGTCAGCGGCGGGAGACGGTCACCCGTGCGAGAACTCGTCGAACATCGTGGCGAGGAGTTTCCGGAGTCCGGCCTGGCGGTGCTGGTGGAACGTCGACGGGGTCACGCCCAGCGCTTCGGAGAGTTCGCTTCCGCTGGTGGCTCGGGGACGGTCATAGTACCCCGAGAAGTACGCCGCCTGCAACGACTCCAGTTGCCTGTCGGTGAGCCGGTCGAGAAACGCGGTTCGAACGCCCTGTGGCGTCCGGTCGGAACGGTGGACCGTCCGCTTGGTCAGCACGTCAGAATCGGGATACGTCGTCTGGAACGCGTCGACGACGGTCCGCACGTTCACCGACGGGGGAAGCATCACGGTCGCGGTCGCATCGTGGCCGGTGGCGGTCGCCGTCGTCACCGTCGCACCGTACTCCGCGAACGTGGTGATCATGGTCGGGACGGTGGACACGAACTCCAGGAGAGACTCGTCGCCATGCTCCTCGACGAGCCGTGCGCGTTCGATATCCGGGGCGTCGGCGGCACGCTCGAGCAGCGTCTCCACGGACTCGGTGGTCACCGTCGCGTACACGAGATACGAGTCGCTGGCGTGGGCGACCAGTCCCTGAATCGTAAGCGCGGTCCCGGTGTCGGCCGTCACGGTAAAGAGGAAGTGATCCGGATCGCGGACGCGAACCTCGAGTTCGACGCTCTCGTCGGTCACGAGCGCCTCTTTTCGCTCGGCGGCCGTGATCGCGAAGCCGAGGGTCTCGCCGAACTTCTCGAGGATGGTCCGACCGCGCTCCCCGAAGGCGTCGGGACGGTCCGAACAGACCACGAGCACTCCGTAGAGCGTGTCCTTGTGTTGGATCGGAACGGCGAGTGCGGATTCGATGCCGTCTTCCCGGAGCCGCCGACAGCACGCGTCGGCGGGAGCTGCGGTCTCGAGACACTGGACGACCTGTAGCTGGCGCGTCTCGAGGGTTCGCTGGACGAGCCCTTGCGCGCCGGTCTTCGATGGTGTGGTCTCGCGGTCACGCTCGTGCTCGTGCTCACCCTCGCGTTCGACCTTCTCTTCACGCTCGTGTTCTCCCTCGTCACACGCGTCGACAATCGCCGTCGCCGTTTCCTCGTCGACTCCGGCCCAGGCACCGGCGGTGACCGTTTCGTGGACGACCGAGCGGTTCCCGATCCAGGCCATCTCGTAGAAATCGGAGGCCGCCAGACGGTCACAGACCGTCTGCTCGATCTCGGCTCGAGACCGTTCCGTGACGAGTCGACGGACGATCTCCTGGACGAGTTCGTTGATCCGGTTGAGTCGCTCTAACTCGGCTCGAGACCGTTCCAGTTCCCGCTCGAACTCCTTCCGTTCGGTCACGTCGATGATGACCCCCTCGAGCGACTCGAGCGCGCCGTCCTCGTCGACGATCACTCGCCCCTTCTCCCGGACCCACCGGCGGTTGCCATCGGCGGTCTCGATACGATAGGTCACCGTGAACGGCTCGCCGTCGCCCACGTTCGTCTGAACCGTCTCCCAGAGACGGTCGCGGTCTTCCGCGACGATCACGTCGTCACCGAAACGAACCTCGTTGCGCTCGAACGCATCGCGGTCGTATCCGGTCAGTTCCACGCACCCCTCGCTGACGAACTCCATCGGCCAGCCGCGTTCGTTGCGACACCGGTAGATCAGTCCGGGGATGTTGCTCATCACCGTCGACAGCTGGCGCTCTCGCTCGCGAAGCGCCCGCTCGGCGTCTCGCTGCTCGGTGACGTCGGCGAACGTGATCACCGCACCGGCGTCCCGCCCCTCGAACCGCAACGGCGTCCCGCTCACGGAGAGCCACACCCGCCGGCCGTCGCTTCGGGTGATCCCGGCCTCGACGTCGTGAACCGTCTCTCCCTCGGCGAACACGCGGTGGACGGGGTGTTCGTCGGCGGGGTACGGCTCCCCGTCCGGCGTCACGGGCTCGAGCGCGTCGATCACCTGCTCGATCCCCTCGAAGTCCTCGGCCGCGTATCCGACGATCGCTTCGGCGCGATCGTTGACGCGCTCGAGGGATCCGTCTGCGTCCAGGGTCGCGATCCCGATCGGACTGGTGTCGACGATCCGTTCGACGAGGTCGCGTTCCTCCCGAAGCGCGCGCTCGCGCTCCTTGCGGTCCGTGATATCGCTGAAGTACACCGAGACGCCGGTCTCGGAGGGATAGAGCGTCGCCTCGACCCAGAACTCGAGGGGGTCGTAGTACAGCTCGTAGCTGGTCGGCTCCTGGGTTTCCAGCGCCGCGTGGAAACTCTCCCGAACGATCGGTTCCTCGGCGGCCTCCGGAAACACGTCCCACAGGCGCTCGCCGAGTAACTCCGCCGCCGGGTGCTCGAGGAGTTGTTCGGCCCGCTCGTTGACGTGGACGAACCGAAACTCGTCGTCGACCGCGTAGAACGCCTCGGAGACGCGCCCCAGAATCTCCTCGAACTCGGCTTCGAGACGGCGTTGTTCGGTGATATCCGTGAGGGTGAAGACGGCGCCGGCTGGAGTGTCATCGGCGTTCTCGGTCTCCCCGAGAGCGCCCTCGAGGTCGGTATCCATACCTGTACCTGTATCCAGCGGCGCACCGTCGACGGAGAGCCAGACGCGCTGTCCGTCCGGCCGGAGCACGCCGATGGTCGTCTCGAGCGGTTCCCCGGCGTCGACGACGCGCTCGAACGGGGTCTCCTCCTCGCTCAACGGATTCCCCGCAGCGTCCGTCAGTCCCCAGCCCGGGTCGTCGTACCTAGACGTCACGATCTCCTCCCGACTCCGGCCGAGGACCCGCTCCGCGCGCTCGTTGGCGAACCGGATCTCGCCGCGCGCGTCGAAACCGACGATTCCGACCGGCGTCGTTTCGACGAGCCGCTCTTTCGACGTCGCCTCCCCGTCGAGCGACCGTTCCGCGTCCAGCGTCTCGACGGCCGAGGCGAGGACGTTCGCGACGGTCCGGAGAAACGTGACGTCGTCCTCGGTGAACGTACGCCGTGCCGTCGTCCGTGCACCGACGACGCCCCACGGGTCGTCGACCGGACCGACGACGGCGCTCACCCCGCTGACGATCCCGCGCGACGTGCACAGCTCGGCGCCGGAAATCCGCTCGTCGGTCCGCAGATCGTCGACGACCACCGGCTCCCGGGCGCGCAACGTGTACCCCGCCTGCGACCGACCGTCCGCCGGAACCGTTTCGCAGCCGACGCGCTCCGCTGGCCAGCCCGTCCCCTCTCTCAAGCGGAGCCGCCGGTCGTCGACGACTTCGAACACGCTGCAGTACTCGACCTCGAGCACCGTCGCGACACCGGTCGACGCATCGTCCAACAGGGACTCGAGATCGTCGGCCTCGAGCGCCCGTCGACTGAGATCGGCGACGAACTCCTGTGGGGTAGCCTGTGTTCGGCGCTCGCGATTGGACGGAGAATCCATTCGAAGAGAAGTGGTTCTCGACTCCCGTAAAGCCCACCGGTGTAATAGAGATTACCGTCGGTTTTCGGCATCCGGCCCGGCAATACTATTCGACGACTGTCACCATCGAGCGTCGTACCTGATATATGGGGTGTGGAGACTATTTGAAATCGCCACCATTCACCGGCTATGTCCTCAAAAAGTGAAGTCCGCGTCGTAGATGATGGGATAATCGAAATTGGGCCACCGTTCGACGATATCGAGACCGTAACGAACGCACTTCTGCACGGGCTCGCCACGATGAAAGGCGTTCCCGAATCCGATCTCGCTCCCCTCTACAACCACATCGACCTGGAGGCGTTGCACTCTCTCCTCGAACACGCCCGGCGAGACGACCGATACGTCAGCGTCGAGTTCACGGTCGACGACTACACCATCGTCGTCACCTCCACCGGACCGATTCGGATCTACCGGGCCGGTCCGGTTACCGACGGCTTGTCGCCGAGTTCTGGGTAACATCTCCTCCCATCGATGCGCAAACAAGAACTCGTTCACATGCACGCTCTGGCCATCAAACTGCGGACACACATCTGTTCCTCTCACGGAGAGACACCCACACCTGACGCGTTCGACGACTACGACGCGAACGATGTCACTCCCGCCACCGTCTATCACCCCAAATCCGCCCACAAAGAGAGCGTCCAGCTCTTGCTCGAGGGCATCGTCCGCACGATCGAAGCCCAATCGTCAACCGCCATCGAGACGGCACAGTCCTCCGAGTAGCTGCGACCGTTTTCACCTCGCGTCCTCACACAGAGAGGACCCACCCTCTGCTCACGGTGTACACTCAGTGGCGCGGATCACGGGGCGTCTCGAGGGAGCGTCAGGGTGGGGAGAGGACAGAGAGGAAAGGGGGGGAGGAAAAAGGATGAGCTACTCGTCGGTACACTCGAGATTCGTGAACTCGAACCGCGCACCGCCGTCAGTGCCGTCAGTGACGGACAGCTCCCAGCCGTGGGCGTCGACGATTTGCGCGACGATCGGGAGGCCGAATCCGGTCCCCGTCTCGGCGCTCGAGTAGCCGGATTCGAACACCTTCTCGCGGTCCTCGGGTGGAATTCCGGGCCCGTCGTCCTCGAGATAGAACCCCGTTTCGACGTTCCCGATCGTCACCGTAACGCCCTCACTGCCGTGTTCGACGGCGTTGCGCACGAGGTTCTCGAGTAATTGCTCGAGGCGGCTTCGATCCGCTTCGATCGATCGATCCGTCTCGATTCTGAGCGTCGCGTCGGTCGTCGCAACGTGTCGCCAGCAGTGTCGACTGAGAGACGCCAGCTCGACTGACTCGGTCTCGCCGACGCGTTTGCCCTCGCGGGCGAGCGTCAGCAGATCGTCGATCAGGTCGCTCATCCGCTCGTGTGCCCACTGGACGTCGTCGAGATGCGGGCTCTCACACTCCTCGCGGGCCAGCTCGAGTCGACCCGTCGCGATGTTCAACGGGTTCCGAAGGTCGTGTGAGACGACGCTCGCGAACTCGTCGAGACGGTCGTTCTGTCGCGTGAGTTCCCGTTCACGGGCGCGCAACCGATCGGTCTGCTCGACCTGCTCGAGGGCGGTGGCGACGTTGCCGGCTAGAATCTCGGCGAGAACGAGATCTTGGTGATCGAAGGCAGCGGGCGTCGGTGAGCCCGCGATCAAGATACCGTGCTCGCCGAGGGGGAGGTGGAGTTCGCTCCGGATGGGCGTCTCCGGATCGTAGATATCCGGATCGTCGCGAATATCGTCTCGAGCGAGCGGGTCGCCCTCGGTGTAGACGCGCCAGGCGATACTCCCGTCGCCGGTGAACGTCGGAAGCTCGCCGACGAGTTCGGAAACGGCCTCGGTTTTCGCGACCGGAACGAGAGCCGACCGATCCGCATCGTACAGGTGAATCGCGTTCGCCTCGAGGTTCAGTACCTCACGGGCGGCGTTCACGCCGATCTCGGTCACGGCCTCCCGGGTGTCCGCGGCCATCAGCTCCCGCGTCGTCTCGCTCAGGGCCTCGAGTCGCTGCTCGCGTACCTTTCGATCGGTGATGTCGGTCAGGGCCCCGTGGAACCGAATCGGCGTCCCGTCCTCGTCGCACTCGACGTGGCCGCGTGCCGCAACCCACCGACGGTCGCCGTCGACGTTCCAGACGCGGTACGTCTCCTCGTACTCGCCACCGCACTCGACCGCCGCGTCGATCCCTCGCCGGACTCGATCCCGGTCCGCCTCGTGGATCGACGATACGAACCACTCGAGGGGGACGCCGTCTCGAGCGTCGTCGGGATCGATACCGAACGTTCGGGCGAACTCCGGGTTCGTGACGAGTTCGTTCGACGGAATGTGCCACTCCCAGGTCCCGACCGAGCCGGCGTTTATCGCGGCCTCCTGCTGGGCTTTCATCTCGCGGAGCGTCCGTTCGTGTTCCTTGCGTTCGGTCGTGTCCCGGTACACCCACAGGTGACCGTCTCCGTCGGGGAGTTCGATCGGTCGATACGTTCGAGCGAACGTCCGCCCGTCTCGAAGCGCGAACTCCTCGTTCGTCGTTCGCTCGCGGCTGTCGACCAGTTCGGCGGTCCGGTCGACGAACGCCGACGGATCGACGAACGTGCGACTGACCTCCTCGGCCATCGCCTCGCAATCGGCGCCGACGAGCGCTTCCGGCGTCCCCGACAGCTCGAAGAGCCCGATCAGCTGCTCGTTGACCGCCAACACCCGTCGCGACCCGTCCTCGGCGAGCACGCCGACCGGCAACGTCTCGAACAGCGTCGAGAGCAACGCGTTCGTCCGCTCGAGCTCGCGTTCGCGCGCCCTCCGATCCGTGATATCGCGGGTGGTGAGAACGTAACCGTCGACCGCCGTATCGGTCTGGTTGCTCCCGATCGTCTCGAGCCAGACCCACGAGCCGTCGGCGTGTTCGAATCGGTACTCGACTCGCTCCGTCGCGGACTCGGGTCGCTCGATCGTCCGGGCGAACGCCTCCCGAACGCGGTCTCTGTCGTCGGGATGAACGGACTCGAAGGCGTTCTCGCCGATCCGTTCGTCCGGGTCGTACCCGAGAACACGCTCTATCGCCGGACTCTGATACGTGATCTCCCCGGTTTCGTCGATCACGGTGATTAGATCCGACCCGTGTTCGATCAGCGCCCGAAACCGTTCCCTGGCGTCCTCGAGCGCTCGCTCCTGCTCCCGGTGTTCCGTGATGTCACGGGCGAACCCGACGATCCGGCTCACGGCCCCATCGTCGTCGAAAACCGGTTTGGTCTCGACTCGAACCCACCGCTGGTCCCCGTCGGGACGGACGATCCGATACTCGAGTTCCGCCGCCGCGCCGTTCGAGATTCGATCCATCGATCGCCGAACCCGCTCTCGGTCCTCGGGGTGGATGGCGTCCAGAAACGACCGGGGGTCGTCCTCGAGCAGCTCGGTCGACCGACCCCAGAGCTCCTCGTAGGCCGCGTTGACGAACAACAGCTCCTGCCAGTCGGCGTCGAACTGAAAGAGCACGTCCTCCGACTTGTCCGCGATCTGTGACAGCGTTCGCTTCGCTTCCTCGACGGCCCGTCGCGCTCGATTCTGTTCGACCGCGTTGGCGATTCGATTCGCGAGCACGGCGTACTGACTGGTGTGCGATCCCTTCTGAAGATACTCCGTGACCCCCGCCGAAATGGCCTCGCTGGCGACCTCCTCCGATCCCTTTCCGGTGAAGAGGATAAACGGGAGTTCGGACCGCTCCTCGCGGACGGTCTCGAGGAACTCGATCCCGTTCTGGCCCGGCATCTCGTAATCGGAGACGATACAGTCGACGTCACTCTCACTCTCACTCTCGGCGAGGTGAGCGAGCCCCTCGCTCACGCTCGCCGCCGTGTCGACGCTGAATCGGTCGTCCTCCCGCTCGAGAAAGGTCGCGGCCAACTCGGCGACCCTCGGGTCGTCGTCGACGTGGAGGATCCGGACGGTCCCGGTCATTACATCATACACCGGCCTCCCCGGGGCATAACCGTTCTGGCGCTTCCTCGAGTGTGGGACCGACCCGGCCGACGCGTCACCGTGACTTCCGGCGCGAAGCCACCCACGGAGAGACGTCTCGAGTCGGCGTCGCTCGAGAAGAGCGGTGACGGCCACCGAGAACCGATCCCCGACGTCGAACTCGAGGGCGACTGCAACCGCGACCTCGGTCTCGAGCTCGATGCCGCCTCCGATCTCGAGTTCGTCGGCGACCTCGAGAGGGGGCTTCGAGGTCCCACACTGTTCGCAACTCGATCGTCCTCGTTTTGATCTGAAATGAGGGCACAGCCGTTCTTGCGGTGGCTGCAGCCGATTATGAACGGGACGATACTACCGCTCTCACGTTTAGATCCGTGTTCGAGTCCGTACCACGGATCGATTCGAATATGGCTCGAGGGAGCCATCCATCTGAAATTTCGTTCGTCAGGAGGCTGGGGTAGAGACGCGGTTGTCCGCTGCGTACCGACCGAACAGAAGGAGTGATTTACGGCGCTGTCGAAATCCGTCACACTTGATAGAAGCCGTAGGGAATACAGAGGATGTCTGATGCAGGGGAAAATCCATTGGTGAGATAGATCACGATCGGTGAAAAAAGTTCAACTCCTCTCACGTCCTCCGTACGTAAGCTATGGAGCGATACGTCGACGGATTCGTCATCCCGATTCCGAACGAACAGCTCGATGCATACCGTGAAATGGCCAGCGAGGCCGGAAAGCTCTGGATCGAACACGGCGCTCTCGAGTATTTCGAAGGGGTCGGAGACGACATGGAGCCCGACATGGGCGGCATGTCGATGATGAGCTTCCCACAGCTCGCAGACACAGGGGACGACGAGACGGTCGTGTTTTCATTTATCGTCTTCGAATCGCGGGACCACCGCGACGAAGTGAACGCGAAGGTGATGGAAGATCCCACAATGGACCCCGACAGCTACGAAGAGGAGATGCCCTTCGACCCGGAGCGCATGGCGTACGGTGGCTTCCGTTCGATCGTTAGCTACGAGGATTGATGAAAGGGAGTGAACTACCTGCCTACTCGCCGCCTTTGGCGGCTCCTTGAGGCAGGCGTTTCCTGTTTCGACGACGTTGTCAAACTGCGTCTGACAGCCTGTCGAGGTTCCCTCGACAAACGCGACGTGCAGACACACAACGAGTGTCCACAGCGTTCACGAGAACGGAGTTCTCGTGCGGCCCATCAGAAGCGTAATGCGATTCCGAGGACGCTCTTCGGAGTGACCCACTCCTAACTCTTCCAGACCACGAGATGTCACGTTTACCGCCGCGTTCCACTCCCGATCCAACTCGAACCCGCACGACGGACACGAGTGCTCTCGAACCCGGAGTGGTCGCCGGTGAGTGCGAGCCAGTCGCAGCGACACGTCCAGTGGGGGAGTATGTGTTCGGGACCGTTCGTGTCGAGCGTGGTTCGCCGCCAGTCCTTCAGAGGTCCACCACACAGTCCAGCAGCCGATCCAGTCCACAGTGGGGCTGATACCGGACCGTCCCACTGCGCTCGTCGTACTCGACGAGACCCGAATCGACGAGTCGGGGAATCATCGAGTGACGTAACTCGACGGTCGCCTGTTCCTCTCCGACGGACCCCCGATCGCTCACTTCGATTGCGAGCTCGCGAACCGTCGCCACGTCGTCCGCCGAGTTGCGAAGGGTCGACAGGACGATCCGACGGTGATGGTCCGCGAGTAGTGTCAGGAATTCGGTCTTCTTCTCGGGGTGCAGTGATTGCTGATGTTCCATTTTATAGTTCGCTGGCGCACGTTTTCGTCCGTGTATGCGAACCACGTGGCGAACCCACGGGAGTGAACGGCAGTTTCACCGTCACCGACACGTCCACTGCCTTTCAAAGCGGGCGCACACTCTTTTTACTCGAGTACGATAGGTCGCTAGACGAGCGGCAGGCACATATCGGTCACTATCACCCACATCTTCACACTTCGAGTCGTCGATTCGATCCATCGACATCGTGCGACTGGATGCCGGCTCTCGAAGACTGCGTTCGATGGTCGCCGTCTCGAGGTTCCAGAGGGTATCGGTCTCGGGCTACCACTACACCGGTCATCGCCGTTCAGTCTCGCGTTCTCGATACGCGGGTTCGACCTCGCGCTCTGCGTCTATGAACTCGGCCTCGGACGCTCGAGACACCCCCTCCGCATCCGACACCGAGTCGGTCTCGAGCAACCCCTCGACGCGGCGTTCGAACTCCGCGTCGGTCAGTTCGCCGGCCGCGTACCGCTCGCGGACCGTCTCGAGCGTCGTCGGACTCGTGGCCGCTCTCGAGTGCTTCTTCGTCGGCACCGGTGAACGTCGCGTCCGTGAGGTCTGCCTCGCGGAGGTCCGTCCCGGTGAGCGTCGCACCGCTCAGATCCGCATCCGTCAGCTCCGCACCGCGGAGATCCCCGCCGGTGAGGTCCACTTCACTGAGATCCGCACCGACGAGACGCGCACCACGAAAGTCCACACCCATCAGATCGGCACCGCTGAGATCCGCGTCCGTCAGCTCCGCATCGGCGAACTCCTGACCGGTCAGGTCGGCTCCCGGCGCGTTCGTTCTCGATTGACATCTATCGCGGGTCGGCAAAAAGGCTGGTGACGGTGCTTGGGCGCTCGGCGGTTCGCTCGAGTGTTTCGGGACGGTCGCGGCTCGAGGCGTTCCGTGACGATCACGACTCGAGACTGCCCGCAGCGAGAACGACTCGAGGTGTTCTGTAGTAGTACGATTTCTTTATTCAGAAGGTCGCGTGAAACTCGCGGTACGTACAGGTGGTAGACGTAACGCTCAGTGCATGGAACTTACGTATCCAGTGGCCCGCGAGGGTCGCCGTCGGTTTCTTGCTGACGGTAGCTATCGAGTGTGGTCCGTGATGGCCACATAGCCATCGGCTTCCACACTCACCTCGTAACTGTTGTAGTTGAACACCACCTTCCCCAGAGATGCCTTTCCAGCGAACACGTTCTCCAACGCCTCGGGGTCAACTACGTCGTACAGTGGCGGCGTCAATTCCGTGGGTGGAGTTCCTTCAACGGCAGCTACTGCATCTATTACTGCCTGACTTACACTTCGACTATCCGTCTCGACGGTCTGAATTTGACTCATCGGAAACGACTATGCTCTCGTTTCGGATAAACACATCGGCAATTTGATAATTCCCATAGTGTCTTAAATAGGGTCTGGAAATCATCCAGTGTCGTCCTCGTTCGTGAATTCTTTTCCGAAGTGGTTGTAGGGGAACGCTCGAATCCGCTTCAGCATATCTATGCGCTCGATATCGACGCCCAACGCGCTCATCTCACCGATGCTCTTCTCAATTTCTTGCTTGTTCTGCCCAACTAACTCAATTGAGAGGTTTGCGTTATTCGTTAATAACTCACTGACACTCACCACACCAGGGACGCTAACGAGGTCGTCGACAATCTCCTCTTGGTCATCAATTGGAATCGTCGCCATGATGAGCATGTGATGGCCCATCCCCGTTTGCTCGTAGTCAATCGTTGGGTGATATCCCGTGATAACGCCGTTCTCTTCGAGTCTGGTGATACGATTGGCGACCGTGCTGGACGAGACGCCGACCTGTTCCCCGATGGCGCTCGTCGTGTTATTCCTGGCATCTTCCTGCAAGAGATACAGGATACCTTTGTCAACCGAGTCAAGTTCCTCCGAGGCCATGGTCAAGGACCGTAATGGAGTCGCCAATAAGTAGGTTCCCCTGATTCGCACAGTATATGTGAAGGATGTACAATAGCGATTATTTGATTTTCTTCTCTGGGATGACGGGAGTACCCGTATTTTTGACTATTCGAAACTGTGTTGATCCACATTGACAGCCAGTCGTCCCGATCGGTTGAATTGTCCCGTCGCTCCATTTTCGAGCCGCATAGACGGAATCGCAGGTGCGACATGCAGCGACTGTTCGTTCAATGTCTCCATTGGGCATAGTAGAATTAACGTCTCGAATACGGATTAACACTACAGATTTTCACACCACTCCGGTTTTTGATTAAGTGAGAGACAGTTGTGGCAGTCGCTCAGTAAGCACTCCGTACTACGCACAGTCCGATTTGACTTTGCGAGCGATCTTGAACAAGGATGATTCACGTAGTATAGGTAGTGCAGGTATCGATCAGTACAGAGAGCAGGGCTTACATGGAAAACAGGAGAAAGCCCACGACTGTAGTCGTGGGATGAATCCATCACAATACGTTCCGGAGGATCCCCTCCAGTTCCACCTCCAGCTCGGAGGCCTGGAGAATCGTGATTTCGCCTGCGGGCGCGGCGGTCTCCCGATCGAGATCTTGTACGACCAGCAGGCCGTTGTACCCCGACCCGAAGTAGTCCTCCTCGTCGGCTCCGAAGACGAACTCGTCGTCGACCTGCAGGAAGGCGAGGTACTCGAGGGTCTCCTTTACGCCCTGTCGAATCGTCTTCTCGTTCGCGCTGTTTTTCACCTCCGTGATCAGGTACTCGTGGTAGTCGTCCGCCTCGGAGACGATCTCGAGGACGATGACGTCGGGTCGTCCCGTGTGGTCGCGAAACTCCCTCCCGAAGTAGTCACTCGAGATTCTCGTAGCGGCCATCGAGGAAACAAAAGCGAAGAAGTCTCACTCGTCGTCGGTACTGACTGACTGAGACTGGGACACGTCGACGGATTGTGACTGTTGTGTCGAGCCGCCGCCCGAACTCGATTGCTGTTGGTCGACGGACACCGACTGGGACTGATCGACTGACCCACCCTTCCCAGTATCCGCGCTCTGGCTCTGCGACACATCTACCGATTGGGACTGTTCAACGTTCGATCCCTTCTTCGGTTTCTTTTTCTTCCCCTTCTTCTCTTTCTTCGGTTTTTTCTTCGGCTCTCCCTTGGGCTGCTGTTTCTTCGGCTGTTTCTTCTTCGGTTCTTTATGCTCCTTGGGTCGTTCTTCGACTTCGACCTCTACTCGTTTGCGCTCCTCGACTTTCACTTCCGTTTCCCGGATCTCCTTTGTGATTTTGCCTTCGTGCTTCTCGTAGTGGTCGATCTCTTCGGTAACGCAGTCTTTTGCGGCATCGTAAACCGTGTCCGCGTCTTTATCGTAGTGATCGTAGAGTGCGTCTGCGGCACCGTACGCGGTTGCGAACTGATACTGTTCGACAGTTACGCTTTGCACCTGTGTGGTACACGCCCCTTCCGTCGCCCCGCCAGCGGCTGCCTGAATCTGATCGATATTCACGTACTGGTTTTGGAGCAGGGCACCTTCGGTTGCCCCCGTGGCGACGGCCTGTACCTGTTCTACGGAAACGTCCTGTGATTGGGAGACGGCCGTGGCGATCCCGTCTGCCGTGGCTTGTACTTGTTCTTGCGTGATCTGCACGTCCTGTTCTTGAACCAGTTCAGCGCCTTCCACGACACCGGTTTCGATGGCGGTGGCGAGGTCGGTCTCCGAGGGGGCGTCTCCTGTTGCGCTGACCGCGACGGTCGGGACGAGCGTTCCGAGACTCGCGCTACCGATGCCGCACAGAATCGCTCGACGTGAGAAAGATTGCTTTCGTGTCATAGTTAGTGAGGGAGAAGGTAGTCTCCACGCGGAGTAGAACCACGACACTAAAGGATGTTTTCGAGGGGTGGCGTGACTGTCTATACTGTTGACCGACTACCCGGGTGATTCTCTGGAGATGGGATCCAATTCTCTCCGGGTTAGCCGCTTTCGAACCCGTGGCGGTCTCGATGTGCTGCGAGGAATTTCGCGTGTGGACGGTGGTCTTCGTTGGCTGGGAGCGTTAGACGGTTATCCTCGAGTGGCGCGAAGTCCTCGTAGCCCTCGAGGTCGGGTTCGTCCGCGACGAGGATTCGGTAGTCGTCGGAGACTGCGAGCCAGCCGCAGTCGAACGCCCAGTGGTGGAGTTTGCACAGTGCGAGGCCGTTCGTAACCACGTCTCGACCGTTCTCGCGCTTCGGGTAGATGTGCGCTGCTTCCACTTCGAACGTGCCGGCGAGTGACTCGCGTCTCGCGTCACAGATCGCACACCGATTGTCGTAGGCCGCTTTGACTTTGGAGTTGAACCCGCTCGAGCGAACCCGTCGTTGGGTCGTGGTAAACTCCTCGTCGTCTTCCGTGAGCGGCGGCACCTCGGTTTCGTGTTCGTCTTCTACCGACTCGCGGAGCTCCTCGAGTTCTCGTTGACTCTCGATCTCGAGTCGTTCCATAGTGAACTGGTAGACGCGACGCTCGCCGTCGGAGACGTATTCGGCGTCGGTGACCTCGATCAATCCCTCGTATCGCAGTTCGTCGCTGTCCGCTGGCTGGACGAAAAAGTAAATCGGGACAGTAGAACGGTCGGCCTGTTCACGGAGGCGTTTGTTCGCCCCCGAGTGCGGTTGATCGCCCTTCTCCGGGACGCCTTCACCGATGTAGGTAAACCGTCCATCGTCGTCGCCCTCGAGATCGTCGCTGTAGGGGCCGTCCTCTCTGGCCTTGATGAGGATGTACTCGAGTTCGTTATTGTCGTCCGTCCGCGGGTTGATACCCTTGATGTACGACCCGAAGCTCGTGTCGAGTTCCTCCTCGAGTTCGCTTTGGGCATAGGTCTCGCCGATGGTTAGCTGTGGTTCAGTCGCGTGTCTGCGTCGCTCGAGTTCGTTCTTGCCCTGTTCGGTGAGACGGTTGGTGGTATCTGTCCGTTCAACGTACTCAAGACTCTGGAGCCAGCCGCGATGTTGGGCCGGTCCCGAATCGTCCGTCCACCCGAAGTCGGGGTGGGTTAATGCAATTGCGTCACCGAGTTCGCTGTCCGTTTTGGGGCTTTCGTCGAGGGCCTCAAGAATTGCGTCGAAGCCGTAGACGTTCGCGGTGAGGATCTCGTAGAGAACTGCTGGTGAGGTGTTAGAGAGCCACGTGATTCCGTCTTCCGTGAGTTGGACTTTGGACGGTTGGATCTCAAGAAGACCGATCCCCTCGAGAAACTGGAGTCGGCGTCGGATGCCATCATCGCTCGTTGCTCGAGTATGGTCTTTGATCCACTCGAGGAGGTCCTGTTCGGACGGGTTAGAAGAGACGATGTAGACAAACATGTCCTCAAGAACTTCGGTGTAGTCCCCCGCTCCCCCGAAGAATCTAACGGCGATTTTGTACTTGTTTTTGGACATCGACACCGTTCGTGACTATTAGACTACTTGTTTAAACTGATTATGGTAGATATATCTGAAACGAGAGGTCGTAGGTATCATTCTTCATCAACATCCAATCCACTCGCATCGAGTTCTCCTTCGAGATACTCCCGACCTGGCTCGGCAATCTCGTAGTATCCTCGCTTGACACGTATGACGAGCCCATACTCAACGAGAACAGAGAGACGTCGATTGACTTCGTGTCTCGACTTGTCGATATTCTCCGCGATTACTGCCGGTGAGAGGATCATTCCCGACGATTCCAGTGCCTCGAGGATTCGATCATCGATAGGCAACTGCATCCATTTGCCGGGACTCCGCATGACTGCGGCGACCGGATACAGAGTCATACTACTGCCGATATGTCCCTAAAGGGACAACAATACATACAGGTAGCCACAACAATTAGTGTGGTGGTTTTATTACTGTAGATTACAGACGGATTAGATAACGGAAGCTACTCGTGGAACTTAGAGGCTGATTTGCCAGAAAGTGCGAACCGGTGTGGCTGCACCGGCCGCGGCAGCTCCCGTAAGGCAGTACGGAAGCCATGTACGACGACGATTCACGGGGACTTGAAAGCCCCGACCGACCGCACGCATCGACCGACGACTGGAATACTCGAGCCCGCCCCGACGGCGGCACGCCAGCCCCGGAGGACTCGAGCGACGATTCGACCCATCCGAACGACGTCGATCCCGACACCGCCGGCTATCGCCTCGAGGTGATCGACCATCAGGCGACGAAGTTACTCGAGGCGCTGGCGGACGATCGAACCGACGAGCCCCACGAGGCGACGCGCCACCTCCGCGAGATTCGCGCAGAGGTGGAGTGGGTTCGGCAGGGGTTGTGCGAGTCACCGGGCGAGTCCGGATCGGTTGCGGACTCGACTGGGGATTCCGAGGCGCGGACAGACGAATCCGACCGTGCGGGCGATCTCGAGGACCGAACGGACGAGTCCGAAGATCGCGCGGACGATTCCAACGGTGACACGATCTCCGGGAATAGCGCGAGACCCGGACGCGACGCAAGCGACGCGAACGACGAGAACGCGAAGGACGATCCCGACGGCGCGAACCACACTGCGTACAGCACGGACGACGGCGTCCCGATGGTCGTCCGTCGCGGCCCGCACGTGACGACGGTCCTCGGCCCCGACCCCGCGGCCTACGAGCGCTCGCTCGAGTCGGGCGGTCCGGATGCTGGTGATGGTGATGGCGAGAGAGATAGAGATGGAGATGGAGACGGAGACGAAGACGGGAGTGACACCGACGACGACGCCCCCGACGGAGACGACTCTCGAGGTGCCGGCGAGGGTCGAGGTGCCGGCGGGGCTCGAGAGACCGGCGACTCCCGAAGTGGCGGCACCGACTGTGTCGACGGTGCCGACGGTACCGACAACGCTGATGGCACGGACGATACTGACGGTACCGATGGTACTATCGATACCAGTGATCCCGACGTCTTCGACGACACTGGTGGGGTCGACGACACCATCGACACCGACGATAGTGACACTCCCACCGACACCACCGACACTGAACCCACACCCGAGCGCTCCGACACTCGAGACCAAACCCAACCCCACGATGGAGGTGATCGCGATGACGAGTGAGGCCGAATCGCGCGAGACGCGAACCGACCGCTCGCTCGAGGCCACCGTTTGGACGCTCACGGACGCGCTCGAGACCCTCCGCCGGCGAACCGACCGATTGACCGACCGCGTCGACGAACTCGAGACCGAGAACGACACCCTCGAGGACGAAAACGCTCGGCTCCGGTCCCGGGTTCGGGAACTCGAGTCAGAGACCGACGGTCTCGAGTCCAGAACCACCCGTCTGGCGGATCAGACCGCGGACCTCGAGTTCCGAGCCGACCGTCTCGAGGAGCGGACGACCGACCTCGACGATCGGACCACCACCCTCGAGTCGAAAACCGACCGGCTGGAAACCCACACGGACCAACTCGAGACCGAAACCGACCGCCTCGAGAACCGGACCACCGCGGCGATCAATCGCTCGGGCGCGAACAAGGAGCGGATCGAGGAACTCCAGGCCCGGGAACTCGAGAAGGGGGCCCACCTCCGCGAGGAGAACGTCGACCGTCACGACCTCGAGCTCGACGGCGGCCGACTCGAGAAGATCCGCAAGGACGACGACCGCCGTTACTACCGCCTCCCCGACGCCGACGATCCCCTCCAACGCGGCGACACCGTCTCGCTGGCACACGCCGACCTCCTCCCGATCCAGCAACTCGCCCGGATGGACGAGGACATGCTGCGATCCACGACGAACGCATTGCCCTCGAGGCTCGCCGCGAAACTCTGGAAGGCTCGCACCGATCCCACCGCGGGAGACGACCCGTGGCGATCGGGCTGTAAGAACGTCCGCGAGTACGTCAAGGCGAGCGATCTGAAACACTGGATCCGCAGACAGGAACCCGGGACCAGCGACGCCTACGCGAAGAAACTCGTCTCGCGGACGATCGACGCCCTGCTGGACCTCTCCAAGAACCGCCTCGCCATCCGCCGAAAGAGAGAGCGAAAGAACGGCCTCGAGTACACCGAACGCCGCGTCCTCCTCACCGCCGAGGCGGAGATTCCCGGAGAGACCGGGTCCACCGACGCGAACCGACGCACCGACCCGACGACAACTGACGTCACCGGCGAGCGGTGACCACGGAGTCACGTTGACCCTCGAGAGAGGCCACGCTCTCACGGACCACTCGAGACCCTGCCGGCTGCGGTGGCGAGCCTCGGACGAGTACAGGAATGTCCGTTCTCGCTCGGTCGTCGTCGGTCGGGTTCGACGACGGGTCGCGAACGGTCGTCGACGGACAACAGGTGTCCACGGACAGACCGGGAGTCTGCGTTCGAAAGCGGACGCGAACGGAACGATCAGTACAGGCAGTGGACTTATCGAAGGCAGATATACTCAACTAAATGTAGAACGTTAGCTTTCATGGAGATCTCCAGTGACAGCATGCGTCGCAACACCAGCGACGATGAGTAAGAAGGCTGTTGGCAACATGACCACCGATAAGACTGCTTGCCAAAACCCAAGGAGAAAGAGTCCGATTGCACCTATCACCGTAACAGAAATCCGATTCGTGATTACCCCGATAGCACCGAACCATCCAAATCCGATAATAGCAGTCAAAAATAGGACCTGATGGGTAGTTTGTGGCCAGTGTGGCCTCAGTGCTAACCGTATCATTACTATTGTTAAAATAATAACTGAAAAGACCGCAAGGATTCGTATAACAGTTGTCGGTGTTCCCATGATTGATTGTTGGATTTCTAATACGTAGGGATATAGGGTCTTCGCAAACCGCACATTCACTGATTCGTCTGAACAGCATGGTCAGTAAGCAGGCTAGACTACGCAAAGGGCCGCTCTTCTTTACAGCCAGCTCCGGTCAGAATACCGTGTTCAGTACAGAGTGCAAGTTGAGCAGGTGATTCCGTGATCCCTCGATGGAAATAGTGGGCAGTGAGATTCAGAACCACCATGCACAACGCTAATAATCACCTAGTCGAAGCAGTAGAACTATCGGTCGGACGTCGATCGCTCGACCAGTACCACGCTAGCACGTTGACTGTAACGCCGAGAGTGAACAGTCCCCAGGTCGCCCACCACGATTGGTACCAGAGCACGTCCAGTACAACCACGGGGCCGGTCACGACTGGCCAGAGCGGTTCGATCTGCGTTGAGATGTCGGGCGCCGACAGCATATCGGCGAAGAGATGCGAGAGGCCCGGGATCCAGACGGCGAGGAAGCCGATGACGGTCGCGCGCTTGGCCGCTCGTGCGGAGAACCAGTCCGTTCGCTCGCCGATACGTTTGAACGCCACCCCGACTAGCGGCCCGATAACCACTGCAAGTATCGTGACCACCAGAACCGTATGGACGATGCCGTGGTGGTGAACGCCTTCGACCCAGTTCGAGAGGGGGAGGTCAACGTCCGGTAGCATGCCGAACCAGAACCCGCCGGCGACGATCAACGCCGCAGTTTTGCGATGTTCGACGAAGTACCAGACAGGTGCGAGCCAGAGCAACGCCATGCCGAGGTGGCCGAGGACGTCTACCATTGCTACCCACAAGAGCATCCAGGCAAACAAGCCTATCTGCTTTTTGCGAGCAGTGCCAACCGAAGCGGCCGTTTGTGTCACTGTACTTCTGTGCTGGATACGTGCCCTGTACTCACCGCGGAGGGGTGTCAAACTGGTCATGCTTTGGGAGGCTCAACACAGCCGACACAAATACGGCAGACGGGCGTTCAGTTCGTGACACTCGAGATAGTGGTCCAAGCCGCGTAGCCTCGATCGCACCACGTTCGCTCGCCTCGAGTTCGCTCTCGAGATCGGTTGAGTGAGTGATCCGTCGAGATACGTGGCACCAAACAGAATTTACGTAGTCTCGTGGGTAGCAGTGATATGTCGCCGCAGCACTACGAGTACAAGGTGGAACCGATGTCGATCGCACCGGACGAGTTGCGAAACGAACGGTTCAAGTTCGAAGATACGCTCAACGAGGCTGCAAACGAGGGATGGATACTCGACAACACGCTCCGAATTGACAGCTCGGCGTTCCTGCTCGTGTTTCGGCGCTCGGTCGATTCGCCGGAGGACTCGAACGAGTAGACTCTTAGAACCGGTCACTGTCACTCCCAGTCGATTTCACTGGATCGATCCGAGCTTCGGAGAATAAATGTGCCGATCGCGAGCGTGTGCTGTGCGATCGTTGCAAGTCGGAGAATGTACGTCGAGAGGAGCAAAAACGGGAACAACCCGGCAGTCACACCGATACTAACGATCCAGACGAGATTGCCGATTCCGAGTGTCGTCCCGGGGAACATCGTCGGTCGAAGGTAGAGGGCCATCGACCCGGTGACTACCAGTGCCGGAATCGTCGTGTAGATGATGTTCCGAGACAAATCGATGAGTTCCCACTGAAAGTAGAGGTTCTTGATGTACTCGCGCGCCGGACCGAAGAACGAGAGAATGTTGAGGAGCTCGAGAAGGGCACGGCGTTGTTCTTCGCTGAAATCACCGTCGTACTCGGCTCTGATCCGTCTCGCTTGATATATTTTCCAGTTGTAATTGTAATCGAGAGCGGCTTTCACGACAGCGTACTCGCCGAAGTTTTTGCCTTCCAATTCGTCGGTTACGACGTTCGCATTGTCGGTAATATCGTCTGTGAGCTGAGTGACGTTCTCCTCGAGTTCACTGTTCGAGTGGTTATCGACGGCCTGTTCGAATGCCTTCGCCTTCTCGGACGTGTTGTCGATCAACGCTTGAAGGAACGACTCGGGTTCGGGTGGACTGATCGACTCGAAAATATCTTCGACATCCCCGCGAAAACTCATCGAGTCGCTCATCCGCTTTCGCTGCGCTCCAAGCGGACCGAGTTCTTGGGAGAGAACGAGTTGGGTGATCGTGACGACGAGCGTCACACCGGTAATGAGCGCCCCGACGAGCGCTTGGAACATGTACCGTGTTGGCCCCATATTCACCATGAATTGGCGAAACGAACTGAACGCACCGAGTACGAGAAAACAGACGAATACCCCGATAGCCAATGCAATCGTGAGCAGGAGACGATCGAGATCGAGGAGAGCGTACAGCCGAAATCGATCGTGTCGATCTCCAATCCGTTTTCGCATCGTGTTTTCGGGACTCGAGCCTCCCATACAGTCAGATGGGGTTCGGGAGAGACAAGAGTGGCGGTCGAACGAGTCGGTCAGTAGTTTGACTTCGGTTCCGATGATCGGCACAGACCGGCGTTCACTCCATAGGCGATATAGTAATAACTGGAACTATTCACACCTGATCGCACGACAGCTGTGCATTGACTTTCAGTGGCTACTAGACTAAGTACATCTCTGTCTGACTCTCTGAGAGAGATACAGAATAAGAAGAAGGGAGAGTGCGACTGTGATTATCGCACCAGTATCTCCGGCAAAAGCCTCGATACCACTGCGAACCGTTTCAACGAGGAATAAGAGTATTGCAGCCCCCAACCCCCAGAGAGCGCGCCTCCACAGACCATATGCAGCTGCGAGCGAAATAGGAACGAGTACGAGATGTAACAGCGAACCCTGAGTAGCTAATACGAGAGCGCCAATCCCGATCAAAAGAGAGTAGACGGATACGATTTTGATCCCAATTGAGGCAGAGCTGTTCGTGGAACTATAGTTATTCATTTGGCAAACATATTAGCTATCAGCCAATAATTCTTCCGTTCAGGTTACAGTATATCCGCATACACATTGCAAATCTCGTTCTTCTTTGCTACCCGGTCTGAGACCGATTCTCTCGTGTCGTATAGACTGCGAACGTAACGCTGTTACGTTTGCCATCTATCGGAGATGTTGACGGAGTCGTACTAAATAGACAGGGCGCGATTGCAGCGAGTGGTGGCTGCCATGCTAGATCACGATCGAGGTGCGTCGCCTACATTGGGGCGGGCTGGGAAAGCCGTAGGACGCGCCACTCGATCCTCTCGAGGCCCTCGAATGTAGAGTCGGCTGTTTCTCTCCACGGTAGAAACGCTAAGCTCTTCGCGCCCCTACATAGCCTATGACTGCGAGAATCGACACCATCCACTTCTTGGCCGCATCGGCCCACCGCGTCGGCGTCCTCGAAACGTTACGCGACGGACCGACCGCCCGTCGAGAACTGTGTGAGGCTACCGGCGCCTCCTCGCCGACCGTCGGACGGGTGCTCGCCGACTTCGAAGAGCGCAAGTGGATCGTTAGGGACGGCCACACGTACGGGCTGACCCCCCTCGGCGAGTACGTCGCCGACCGGTTTCTGGCTCTCCGGGACGCGATGGAGATCGAAGAGAAGCTCCGCGACGTCTGGCAGTGGCTGCCGGTCGAGATGCCGGGCTTCTCCGTCGACCTCTTCGCCGACGCGGTGGTCTCCTACCCCGGACCGGGTTATCCCTACGAGCCCGTCGATCGTCTCAGCCAGCTCATCGCGTCGACCTCGTCGTTGCGCGGGTTCGACAACATCGTTTACAAGTCGAGCAACCTCGAGACGGCCTGCGGTGCGGTCCTCGAAGGAATGACGTTCGAGTACGTGTTCACGCCCGAGGCCCTAGAGGGGATGTTCGTCTGGAACCCGGATCGGATCGTGGAGGTCACCGCCTGCGAGAACGCGACCGTCCTCGTCCACGACCACCTCCCCGACGGCGATCGCTGCGGCCTCGGCATCGTGGACGACCGGGCCGGAATCTGTTGCCACGACGCCGGGACCGGGGCGCTCGTGGCGGTCATCGACACCGACGCCCCGGAGGCCCGTGACTGGGCTATCTCGGTCTTCGAGCAGGTTCGCGCGGAGGCGACCCCGGTAGACCCCGCGGCCTTCGAGTCCCGCGCGCCGTCGTAGCGCCACTAGCGACGACCGCCGCCATCGGTCTGGCAACCCGGTCAGCCGAGCGCCTCTGACGGAGCAGCCACCTGGCCGACCCGAGATTTCAGGGCGTGAAATCCTGCACGCGGCATCATCATTTCCTTCCGGCGCGTACGCGTACCGAGGAACGGACACATGATCGAACGACACGACACCGTCGTCATCGGCGGCGGCCAAGCCGGACTGGCGACCGGGTACTACCTGCAACAGCACGACCAGGACTTCGTCATCCTCGACGCGAGCAACCGCGTCGGCGACGCGTGGCGAGCCCGCTGGGACTCCCTCCGGGTGTTCACCCCCGCCCGTTACTCGAGCCTGCCGGGGATGGACGTTCCGGGTACACAGTACGCCTTCCCTACGAAGGACGAGGTGGCCGACTACCTGGAGACCTACGCCCAGCGGTTCGACCTACCCGTCGAACTCGGTGTCCGCGTGGACGGGCTGGAACGGAGCGGCGATGGCTTGCTCGTCACCGCGGGCGACCGACGGATCGAGGCGGACAACGTCGTGGTGGCGATGGCGAGCTATCAGATCCCGACGGTCCCGGATTTCGCGGCAGAGCTCTCCGACGATATCGTCCAGTTGCATACGAGCGACTACCGCAACCCCGATCAGCTTCAGGACGGGGGCGTGCTCGTCGTCGGGGCGGGCAACTCCGGTGCCGAGATCGCCCTCGACGTCGCCGGCGCTTCTCGCCTCGGCGCCCACGAGCACGAAACGTGGCTGTCGGGCCGGGACGTCGGCCACGTGCCGTTTCACATCGACTCGTGGGTCGGCCGTCACCTCGGGGTCCCGTTCGTGATGGGCGTGCTCTTCCACCGGATCTTCACCACGGGGACGCTGATCGGGCGCCGTATTCGCCCGAAGGTGCTCTCACAGGGTGGCCCGCTGGTGCGCACGAAGCCGAGTGACCTGGCCGCAGCCGGCGTCGAGCGGGTGCCTCGCACGACCGGCGTCCGCGACGGTCGCCCTGTCGTCGGGGACGATGACGTTCTCGACGTCGAGAACGTCATCTGGTGCACTGGTTTCCGCCCTGACTTTTCGTGGATAGACCTTCCGATATTCGACGGGAAGGAACAGCCCAAGGAGCCCGTCCACGTGCGCGGTGTCGTCCCGGACGAGCCGGGACTATACTTCGTCGGCCTGTTCTTCCTGTACGCGATGACGTCGGGGCTGTTCACCGGCGTCGGCAGGGATGCGGAGTACGTCGTCGACCACCTGACGTCGACGACGCGCCAGCAGCCGCCCCGTCCGAGCGATACCGGATCGGTGGACGGACTTCCACAGCAATCGTAGTCGAGTTCGGCGTCGGCCCCGAGTCTGAGAACGGCCAGTCTCGCAGAAGTACCTTTTTCTCGTCGGGTTCGCTCGCGTTGCTCGCTCACCACTCCTCCAAAAATCTACGCTAAAAAGGCCGCTCATTCGCTTCGCTCGTTCGCGGGTGCTGCGCTTGTGGCCCGACCGCGGCGGTAACTCCTCACCCTATACTAAACAAATCATCCTTGTTCGAGATCGCACGTACAGTCGGACGAGGACTTTGCTTAGTGCACGTGCGAACTTGTCAGGGAGTTTAAAACAAGTTAACGCGTTCAATAGCCAAGCCAACGATGTAGATACCTCCGAGCACTGCAAACGGAGAGATGAGAAGGGTAACTACAACAAGGTCGCTGAGAGAGTCGCTAAGAAGGAGCAATACTGTGACCCCTCCGATACCCAGAACGGTTTCAAGGCGGAATGACCGACCTCGGGGCATATCTCCGTAAATGAAGATGGAGAGAATATGTCTTCCGCCTCAGCAGACCACAACTGTCTCTCTCCCAGATATCGTTCTTTTAGAGAGGAGGCGTCCGGGCCGATAGAACGTGCATCACTGGACAGTATTTTCGATTTGCTCTCTCATCACCGCCGTCGCGCAGTGCTCGATTTACTTCTCACGCACGACCGACCGTTGACGCTCACCGATCTTCGAAACGAAGTCGTTGCACGGGAGCGGGACACAGAAATCACGGAGATCCCCGAAAAACGGGTCAACGGGGTTCATGTGGACCTGTACCACGTACACATCCCAAAACTGGTCGAGGCAGGAGTCGCCACCTACGACCGAGAGAGGAAGCTCGTGGAACCAACGGAGAAACTCAGTCAGTTGGAACCCTTCTCCTCTCAACTGTGATTTCACCATCAGGTGTTCGTTTTCACCCTAACCGTGGCATTCCACAGTGAAACATATCGCTCGATACGGAACCGTACTGCCGACTATGCACCTGCTATTCGTTCGGCCTCGATTCTTCCTTCGCTGAATACTGTCACTTCAAATCCCTCGTACTCGAAGGAAGTACTGCCACGCTTCTCCGTACCGGTGATCGAATTCGTGAACAGATCATCGAGTGCATCCCCATCGATAGTATAATGAAGGGGCGCTAATTCGAGCGGATCTTTACTGGTGGCGGCTGCAATCACGGTAACTACTGCCAGGGTTGTCGAATCAGAACTCTCATCGTACGTCGCCTGAAAGAGTTCCTCCTCGAGATCGCACTCAACAGCGCTCAGAGAGTCAACGACATCGATGCTTCCGGGTGTTTCTTGAGAGGGCCTCATCATAACTCACGACGTGCGCCACCGGGTTGACGTCGGGTTTTGCTCTCGCAACACTCTTTTAAGTACCGTTTTAAGTGTTATTCTTGAGACGTTATCAACGTGCTCGCGACGAGCCGTCGAATGCCACGCTGCAACCGTGACGAAACCGCTTGCCTGGTGATCTCGAGTTCCGCTGCGAGATCGTCCTGGGTCGCGTCTCGTGGCGAATCGAAGTACCCGCGAGAATACGCCAACACCAACGCTGTCCGTTGCCCCGCTGTCAGATCGTACTCACGATCCGATTTGAGTGATGAGAGTGCGTGAAGCTGGGTGAGTTCGATAGGGATATCGTGTTCCCGGCAGTATGTTTGAAAATCCGATATTTCTTGTTGTTCATCGGCGCGGATTTCAAATGTCCACTTTTCTGCGTCTCCGATCCCGGAAAGGAGATCGACCTCCGTGTTGGTGATCGCCGTGAGAACACTCTCGTGATCGAGGTTCCACTCAATCCGGACAAACATCTGCCCCTCCACTTCATCGATTATCTTCAACTGGTCGATTCCGATGTCGTCACTCAAATCGGTCGTGAGGTCGTCGGTGTTGTCGGCATAAATCCAGAAGTAGGGGATTATCGCTTCGTTCGTGGGAACGATTCGATCCAGTTCGATAGTGGCATCGGCCAGTTGATCGAAAACGGCGCTCAGCGGAAAGTCTTCTTGGTCGATGGTGAATGAGGCTTCAATGGCCATAGAGACGACTAGCGGTACGTCCCTTTGAGTTAGTCGCAGTTGTCGGAGCACTCTGCGGAAAGACTCTTCGGTCAAACAGTGCTACGAAGCCACTGGACGTCAATCTCCTTCCAGTATTATTGGGCGTGTCACCAATATTATTACGCTCGGAAATATTGAGAAATATCGTATAGAGATTGATGTACTACACTGTAACAAAGGCGAGGTCGTCACAGACCGTTAGGTCCGTGACCGCCGACGTGCCCGCAGTTCGGATCAACCCGATGAAGCGGAAACGCCAAGAAACTCGAATGGTCCAGTCTCGACGAGTTCAGTGGCGACATCGCCAGCGAAGACGTTCGCCTGATTCTCACCGAGCGGCAGCGATCGAACTCCGGCATCGGAGGCGAAGTCGATTCCATCGAAATCCAACCAGAAGACGTTCGGTGAGAGCGCCGACTCGAAGTAGTAGCGTCGAGTTCGGTGATCGGCGACCGTGCGCCAACGCGTCGAGGCGATATGTGGTTCGTTCGGTGTACTGATGCCGTAGGGCACGGAAACGTTGCGGATCGCGCCGAAGACGCTCGCCGTTGCGGTTCGACGATTCTGAGTTTGCGGAATTGCGTCCACGTAGAAACTTGCGCGGGCGAATCGGTCAGCCGGACGACTCGTTCCTGGTAACATGACGGTTCCGCCGATCGCCGACCAGTACTCGTCGAGTGCGAGTTGCTGGTCGAACGGCGGGGAGTTCGTCATGACCTGATATTCCCGGTCGTGATGAATCGTTAATTCGCCGTCGACGTACTCGAGGATGGCGCTGTCACCCGTGGCGTCCGAGAGAGACAGGTGTAGGGTGGCGAACCGGTTTTCGGTTGGGATTTCGTCGGAAACGACGACGAAGTCCTCTTTCCGGTGGTTCTCGACCGCCTCGGCGACCGTCGCGAAGTTGTCGAGGACGTACTGCGCCCACAGCGAGACCGCCAATCCGGGTGTATCACCGTCCCACTCGGGGTACTCCGATTCGGTGAGCCACAGGATGTTTGCGGCCAGACCCGCCTCGTTCATTCCGTCGGTCGTCGCGATGTCGTACGCGGACGCGATAACACTGCCGTACTCGGCAGTCCATTCTATCGAGGCCGGGCCGACGTTGCCCGTTCGCTCCATTCCGCGCGGGAATACCCAGATGTTGGTCCCAATCTCGCTGTGCCAGTCCATCGACCGAGCGGTGAGCACGATGTCCTCCGGTCCGAGATACACCAATCGGGTACACATCTACGGTCTCCCTCCCGTCTCTCGACAATTGTCCAACATGATCACATCGCACGTCAAGCAAGAAAATAAGTTCAGTGTAGGACCAACTGATATGTTCTGGCTGAGTAGGGACTGGACCTCGAGCATCTACAGATGGACATGGCGAACGTCTCGATACTCGACCCCGAGGCGGTTCACTCAGGAACTCTGAGACAGAAGAGTCGCCTTTGCGTAGTTTAGCATACAAACCGAACTGTTGCTCTGCGGACGCGCCCTCGGCAAAATCTCGAGAGAGCAAAGCTCTCTCGGAGCTGGCAGGATCGAAGCCTCCGCTTAGCTTCGACGAAAAGTACTTCCCTTCCCCTACGGGTCGATCGTCGGCCCGCTCTCCCGTCGGCCGCTCGCGGAGCGCTTCGAGCGTCGGACCGGCTTTTTGTCCGCATTGGCAGTGTACGAGTCGCCGTCTTTTATTTTTGACATTCTGGACACCGTGGTACGCATACGGGTCGAAGTATTAACAGTGGTCCGGTCGCACAGTGGCGCATAGAGATGTTCGGCGATGGCCGGGGAACCGAAATCGGCGAGGCACTTCGCGGATTGGAACAGGACCCCGTTATCGTTCTCTTTGCGCTGTTGACCCAACTCAGCGACGTCTGGTTTCTCTTTCTGCTGGGCGGTGTACACTACATCGCCGGCGACGAACTCCCGCAGTGGGGAATCGAACGTCGACATGGCTTGTTCGTCCTCGGACTCTTACTCACGTATGTTGCTCTCATCGGAGTGCTCAAGCAGTTTTTCATGCTCCCGCGACCGCCGGGAGCTGGTACCCCGCCGGATATTCAGTGGATTCCGCCCGTCCTTCACGGGGTGTTCGCTGATATTTCGACGGCTGATGGGTACGGGTTTCCGAGCGGCCACGCCCTCGGGAGTTCGCTCGTGTGGGGCGGATTTGCGCTCGTTGTCGGAAAGGGAAAACGGTCGCGTTCGTGGCTCGCCCTCGCGGGCGTCGTGATCGTTATCGTCTCACTTGCACGAGTCATCTTGGGAGTTCACTACATCATCGACGTCGTCGTCGGGACCGTCATCGGGCTCGTAGTGCTGGGGGTACTCTACGAGGTCGCTAATCGCGGTACTGCCCCCGGCCGGGTACTCGTCGTCGCCGCAGGTATCGGAGTGCTGGGATTGCTTCAGGGATTCACCTTCGAGAGCGTGGCCGCAGTCGGGAGCGCCGTCGGCGCGTGGCTCGTTTGGCGTGCCGTCGCTGATTCGACACCAGCCCACCCATCGAATCGCCGAGAGATTGTCGCAGGTCTCGCCGTCTTCGGACTCGCGGGTGGTCTCTTCGTCCTCTTGTATTCCATCGAACCACCACTGCTAGTCACGTTTTTCGGCACTGCGATCGCCGTCGGCGGTGTCGTCGGCGCACCGCTGATCGGGACGCAACTCGTCGAACAGTCAGGAGGAGGATAGACCGACTCGGCGTTACTATTCCCCTCCCCTCCCTGCAGTGACGATCGCTGGTCACTGGAAGGCGGTCACTCCTCGAGCGGCTCGATCGCTCGAGCGAGTCGCGAAACTCGAGCAGTATGTCCATCAAAACCGTCGCAAAAAGCGTCCGCCAGAGACGAAAAGCAGCCCGCACCTATGGCTCTGTTCGCGTCTCGAACGTCGACGTCGACATCGATCCCTCGAGACCCGGTTCGACGTCGGTCACCGGCTCACGCCCCTCGAGGATCCATCGACAGCCGGACCACCGAGAGGTGGCTCGATCGTGACCCTCGTCCGTACGCTCGAACGCGACTTTCCGAACGATCCCGTCGGTGCCGCGCCAGCGGACGACGACATCGCGGTCAATCATCGCCGTTCAACTCCGTGAGGACGTCCACGAGGGTGTCCACTGGAGAGACCGGATGATCGGCCCAGCCGACGGGACCTCGTTCGACAAACACGATCCAGTCACCGACGTCTTTGCCGTCGTCTCGTCGAGATCGTCGATGCGTACCACCGGACCACCAACGCGGAACCGCGGGACTGCGTCCGCGATCCGCTCACGGTCGTGTTCCGAGAAGAAACTCGGCGACGACGTCGACGTCCTCGAGGAGCACTTCCCCGAAGTGTACGAGATGATCGTCGAAGCGGTGTGCGATCGCGGTTTCGAGTAGCGCCACCCACGTACGGCACTACGCCGGCACAATTCTGGTCACAACCTCGAGAAGCCGGCGTGACGAAGCAATTGGATTTCAGGACGGGAGTTCTGAGACGTCTCTTACTCTAAACCCAGATCAGTCACTCCCAAATGGAAGGTTCCCCAAGAAGTCGTCACTTTGGTAGTCGAGATGATCCAGCCGCGAACCTAACAGCTCGCGGACGAGGACGACGAGGGGGTTAGTCGCTCCCTCACCGATCATCGCAACTTCCGTTTTCGTCCCATCGGAAGCTTCGTTCCAGAGACCGACCGCGACCGTCTCGCGGTCGGTAACGATGAGCCGACTTATTTTCGGACAGCTCGACTGATCGTACAGCCAATCCATCTGTGGATCCCATATTGTCGCTTCCGGAAGGGACTCTCGAAAGAACTCCCGAGCGTTCTGGTTTTTCGTGCCAGCGTAGAACTCGACTCCCCGCTCGATCGCGTTCTCCGCGTGCGGGAGGCACTCCTCGTCGAGCAACTCGTCGGAAGCGTAGATCAGAAAGAGTTCGTTCTCGGCCTTATCGGTCGCTTCTCGGTAATATTTGTATATGTCCTCGCTCCCCTCGAGTAAGCCAACGGCACCGTCGAGTCTGCAGCCCGTCCTGAATCGCGAGAGAAATTCGTCGAATACCTCGACGTCCATCCACTCGGCATCGACTGCCGAGGGAGTACGATCGGTGACGAGGTTTTCGTCGAAGTCGTACTCGATCAGACCCGCCTCGTCGAGTCGGGGAAGGTAGTTGTGATGCAACGAGATGGTCATTTGCTCGAGTTCGTTCTCGAAGTCCGACGAGCGAACGGGAGTCGCTCCTTCCGAAACGATTCGATCAGCGATCTCGGCCACCGAGAATTCCCGATCAGCGTCTGTGAGAAGCGATAAAATCGCACGATTAGTGCTGTCCGCGAGCAGCCGAACGAGTTCTTCTTCCTGCAGATCCATTACCCGAGAATACCGATGAGGGGTAATAACAACGAGGGCTCAGTTCAACAGCGAAGTTTCGAAATGTAGTTCATCACGATTTAGGTACGGTCGTGTTCCTGTCGGAGTCTTCCAGATGTCTGTCGAACACCCAACCAGAACCCAGTTTACATCGATCAGGCGAGAAATGTCGTTCGTGATTACGATTCGATCTTTTCGACGATCTCTTCTGCTTGATCCTTCGCTTTGTCCTCGCCCACGTTTTTCTTGATGAGGACGGACTCCACCTGCCAATCGTCGCTCCCTTCTTCTTGTCCCATTCGCACCTCGCTCCCTTCGGATACCGAGTGGGCGGGGTCCTCCGCCCACTCGGGTGTCCGGATCTCGTCGAATTGATCCGGGTCTCTAAACCGGACGTGGATGTACTCGTCTTCGGTTTCTACCTTGTTAGCGTTAACCATATTCAGACATTGTGTACCCACCGCGATAATGCTATAACCAGAGTATGACAGTATTAGTCAAGCATCACGATCGGAATTCCACGGACCACCCGATCCGTGGTAATTCTCGAAAAATACTGGCTCTATTCTTTTTCGTATTCGGGGAGTTCTTTCCGCGAAAATGGAGCACCATCCCCAAATCGAACGTCCATATTGTCGGGACGTGTTGGCTCCAGACCAACAGCTCGAAACGCACTTGATCGGCGATCATACGAGCCAAGAACTGGTCGAATACATCGCCTCCGAGTACAAAGTGGGCAATCTCGAGGCCACTCCAGAGTGATCGACTCCATCTCACCGAATCCGTAGTCACGATACGCGTCGCACGTCGATTTCCCGAAGGGACAGTCAGTCGCACTTCACCGTCGAAGGACGAGCCGATGCCGTGAAGGTGCTCGCACACCTGTATTCGTCCTATGACGGTCGCAACCGACGGCGGCACCGTTGTCCGAATTTCACAGAGACCGGCGACCGATACGGACTCCTACGAGTTTCGGACCGTCCGCGGCGGCACGCTCGTCTTCGAACCGCTCGAGGAGTACTCGACGGTGCTCGGACGCTCGACCCGAACCGGTCGAGAGCTCGTCGGTTTTCTCGACGTCGACGACTGGAACGCGATCCGAAAAGCGGTCACGGGACGCGGCTACGGCGCCGGAATCGTTCACCAGCTGCCAGAGTTCGACCCGGAGGAGGTCCGCTAGAATGACCGATAACGAAACGGTCGAAACAACTCGAGTCGAAGGCCGACCGAACGGGCGGTCCGAGGGTCGGATCCAGTCTAAGCTGATGGAGAGCGAGGAGCGACCGAAGCTCACCCTCGGTGACACAGTCACGGATCGCGAGAAGGAAGACGGGACGAAGATGCTCGTTACGGGTTTGCCGCTCGAGGACGCCGACGAGTTCACGGCGAAGGGGAAGACGATCGCCGAACACAATCCCAGCTATCCGGCCGACGATACGGTGATCGAGATCAAGTATCCCACACCGGTCGACGTCGAACTCGGACCGCTTCGGGAGTTCGCGTTCCCCAGGTCGAGACTGAAACTCGAGCATCGGTTCTTCGATCACGGCGGCGACGGCGAGGAATGATTGCGGCGACCGCGATCCGCCGCCGAGGCGACCGGCTACATCCGGCCCGAAATACTTGAACGCTCGAGCCGTTCAATTTTACTACGATGAGTGAAGACGCAGCTTCGATAGATGAACCGACCGAGAAGGCGCGTCGGCTCATCCTGAATCCGACAAGCGGGGAGGCCGATCACGCAGAGCGGGTCCGTCGTCTCGCCGCCGCTCGCGGGTTCCGGACCGTCGAAACCGAACGCGCCGGACACGCGGTCGAACTCGCAGAGGAAGCTGCGGACGACGGAGTCGACCTTCTGGCGGCGTGCGGCGGTGATGGAACCGTTCACGAAGTCGTTCAGGGGCTCGTCGCGGCCGACGCACTCGAGGATGTGTCGCTCTGTGTCATCCCGGCCGGCACGGCCAACATATACGCGTCGGGGATCGGAATCGAGAGCATAGATGACGGATTCGCGGCTGCGCGGCGTGGTGCGACGAGGCGACTCGATCTCGGTGTCGCCGGCGGCGAACCGTTCGTGATGTCGGCTATCGCGGGTCTTCCCGCATCGGTGAGTACGGCCGCCTCCGCCGAGCTCAAAGAGCGAGTCGGTACGCTTGCGTTCGTGGTCGAAGGCATCCGGACCGCGCGGGAGTTCGACGGCCTCGAGGTTGCGATCGGTGCCGTCTCCGACGACGAGGAGTACGTCTGGCAGGGAGAGGCGCTGTGTCTCCTAATTGGCACCCTTCGACGGTTCACCGATGAAGACGAGCCCTCGAACGCGGAGGACGGACGGCTCGAGGTGACGGTCGTCGACCGGCTGCCGCCGATGGACGCGATCGCCGAAACCGTCGAACGACGCCTGTTCCATCAGGAGACGCCTCACAGCACGTCGATCGAGGCTTCCGAACTCGAGATCGTCGCTCTCGAGGACGACCCGGTGCAGTTCAGTCTCGACGGGGAACGCAGGGAGTACGCGACCGTCGAAATCGGCGTTCGGCCGCGGGTACTCCGCGTTTGTGTGGGGGATGAATACGCGTAGCGAACACGCTGTTCACGAGCGAGAATCTGTAACGTGACATCTGTCGACTCGTTCTGAAGCTTCGTTCGAGCTCAGGAGGAATTGGATTTCCGCGCACCTCGCACCTGGGCGACGTGGGTGAGCGTGACGAGGCCGATGCCACCGACGAAGTTCCCTGCGGTGGCGATGACGATCGTCTGAGCCAGTCCGCCGTAGCCGACCTCGGCGCCGAACAGAATTCCGAAAAAGACGTGAAGTGCGGTGACGACCACGTGGTCGAACGGGCCGAGGGCCAACAAGAATCCGACGAGATAGGCCACAGAGATCCGGCTCCGGACGGAATTGACGGCCTGTAGGAGGTACGAGAGTAAGCTCACGAGTGCGCCACCGACGATAGCACTCGCGAACTTGGGTCGTGGTCCCCGATGGACGATATCCTCCGCCATCGTACTCAACGCGCTCGACGTTCCCGAGGGAAGCACGCCCTCGACGGCGAAGACGAACACGAACAGACCGCCGCCGAGAAGGTTGAATACGAGGGTGAGGATCCACAGGCGAAAGAGCGGCCAGACCAGCCACGATCCGGATTGATCGACCGCCTTCGCGGCCGGGTCGAGGAAATTTTCGTTGAACAGTTCCGATCGGCCGACGATCAGGAAGACGAGGCCGATACCGAACGTGAGTGCACCCGCGATCTTCGCGGCGTCTCCGACGTGCGGTTCGACCAGCGTGTGAACGATCCCGAGCGTGGCGATACCGAAGACGATCGTAAATCCCGCGATGAAACTCGTCGAGGCGAGCTCGAGCGTCGACTGATCGAGGCGACGTTCACCCTCCTCGACCGTTCGATCGAATATTTCCGTGGGAGTCGGGGCTCCGGACACGAGTTACGAAATGAGAGATAGATGGATAATACGCTCACCTGAATTCGCTACAGGAAGACGGGCACTGTCTAGTTGAGCCGATCGGGTTATTCGTCTAATTTCTGTGATTCCGTCATGACCTGACCGCTGATTCGCTGCTGTTCGTCTTCCGGGATGAAGGGGCCGAACGCTGCCGTTCGCTGGGCGATGAGCGCAATACGCACGACGTACGCGAGAAGGACCGAAAGCGGTACGAGCGAGACAGCGATGGTCGCGCTGAGGAGGACGACAATGATCGGGCGTGCAATCGTGAGACCGGAAATTTCTGGGGCGATAAAGATGCCGAGCCCGGCGACGATGACCGCCGGAAGTCCGGTGTACAGCATCATTCGCGACAGCTCTGCGAGTTCTCGCTGTACCCACAACGTTTTGAGATAATCGCGCGCTGCGTCGAGTTCCAAGAAGAGATCCTCTAATTCGTCGAGCGCCTCGGTCGCGGTCTCCGAAAGCTCATTCTCGTAAGTGGCATCGAGTCGACGCGCCGTGTGGAGTTGCCATGAATCGTGATAATCGAGCAGGACGATCAGTGTATCGATCAGCTCGAAACCAAGGTCTTCGAGATCGGCGCTGATGTCGTCGGTCTGTTCAGTGAGTGTTTTGGTGTAGTCACTGATCTCCTCTTGCAGTTGTTCGTCAGTGACATTCTCACCCGCCGTTTCGAGCTCCACCGCTCGGTCGTGGATGGTGTTTGATAATTGAAGGAAAAATTCCGACGCCTGTGGCGAACTCACGGAGACGTTCGTGGTGTCCCCGATTTGCCGATGAACATCGAACGTTCCCTTCGTGCGGTCGTACAGATCATCGAGTGAGTCCAATTCCTGCGAGAGAACGATCTGATTGAGACCAACGGCGATAGGGATGAGCGTGAGGAGACCGTTGATCGTCCCGTTGAGAAACCAGACCGCCCGTTCCGAAACGGATAGCGAAATGAATCCGGCGAACCCGAACAGAAGAAAAATGGCGAGAAGCAACCCAGTGATAGCGGCGGTAACCTGGAATCGATCACCGGTAAGTAATATCCACCGCATCAGCCGGTCGGTCGCCGAATTCACCGGCGAGATGTTCTCTGATTCAGACACAGTGACCGTTACAGGGCGTCATGGGAAATAATCGTGGTACTGTACTCTCGTCTCGGTTCATTTTTCCGCTTGTATTTCGCTTGATTCCTCGTTGCGAATTGCTTCTAGTTGCTCGGTCTCTCGGAGGATGAACGGCCCGATCGCGAGCGTCCGCTTCATAACCGTGAGCACGCGAAGAAGGTAGGCGAGCAATACGGCGAACGGAATGAGCGTAAGTACGTAGAGGGCGCTGACGACGAGGTAGGCAGTGCTGACGCCGAACACTGTGCCAGTGATTTTCGCAGCGTCGAACTCGAGTATCATGTAACCGGCGAGTGCGAGGGTCGGCATCGCCCCGTACAGCACTCCGCGTGAAATATTGATGATCTCCCACTGAACGTAGAGTGTCTTGAAGTGTTCGCGGGCTGGACCGAAGAATCGGAGCGCCTCGATCAGGTCGCCGAACGCATCGTCTGCCTCTTCCGGGAGCGACTCGGCGTACTTGTCTCGGAGCGTCCGTGCAGCAAACACCTTCCACGAGTAGTTGTAGTCCAATACGGGAAGCAACGTCTGGAACGATCCGAACTTCGCGTTTTCCAGCTCGTCGCTGATTTTTTGGCTGTGAGCGACGAGACCGTCTGCGTATTCAGCAACTTCTTCGAACTGCTCCGGGTTATCACTCTCGGAAATCGCATTGCTAAGCCCTCTCGCGTGCGTATCAGCCATTTCGATGAGTGTTCGGAGGAACCGGGATGGCTCGGCGGGACTTACACCGATGCCCGCGGCCTTCTCTACCTCTTCACGGAATTCGGTTTCGTTCGACATGCGCTCGCGCTGTTGACCGAGTGGGCCGATTTCCTCGGCGAGCACGAACTGGGAGATCGAGAGGACGAGGGTGACACTCGTGACGATGGCGATGACCATCGAGCCGAATAACGATCCTATCCCACTGGTCGTCACGAGTTTCTGTGATGAAGTCGGGCCGACCACGTGAACGAAGAGCAGGACGAGATACGCGATCAGAAGTATGATACCGGTGACGAACCACCGGTTTGCGCTAATGAGAAACCAGATCTTCACACGAGTCTCGCCGACCCGTTCACGCATCGTATCGGCCGGCCGTGAGATTGTCTCCGTGTCACTCATGTTTGCAATTGTCGTACTTCGATTCAGAAGATAAAGCGCCCGGCTCCGTATTCATATTACGATCATCATTGTGGACGCAGAACTGACCGGTCGCGCGGGGACGAGTACGTGCGTCACAAACACGACCAGAGCGGAGTGGGAATTCGGTTCCAGGTTCGAGATGAGACCGAGGGTTTTCGAGCGTACATCGACCACTGGCGGTCCGTCTGCAATGAGTCGTACACCACCCGGGTTGTCCTCGAGGGGGAGTACGCGGACGGTATCGGCGCAGTCACAGTCGCTCTCACCCGGTGCGCTCGTCGACTGCGGGCAGCGTAAACGAGAACGTGGTACCATCGCCGGGCTCGGACTCCGCCCAGATCTCGCCGCCGTGTCGTTCGACGATCCGCTCACAGACGGCCAGTCCGACCCCGCTACCGTCGTACTCGTCGCGGCTGTGCAGTCTGGTGAAGATGTCGAATATGTGCTCCGTCTCGTCGGGGTCCATCCCGATCCCTTCGTCTCGGACCGAAACCACCCATTCGGAACCGTTTCGATCCGCCGAGACGTGGATCGACGGAGGTTCGTCGCCGCTGTAGCGAATCCCGTTGCTCACCAGATTCTGGAAGACTTGTCGCAACTGATCGGAATCACCCCGAACACTGGGAAGTGACTCGGTCGTGATCGTCGCGTCGTTCCGTGCGATCTGCATCTGGAGATCCTCGCGAGCGCCCTCGAACACGGCGTCGAGATCGACCGTCTCGAACGGCTCGCCACTGGTCTCCACTCGCGAGTACGCGAGCAATCCGTCGATCATCCCTCGCATTCGATCGGCCCCGTCGATCGCGAATTCGAGGAACTCTTTCCCGTCTTCGTCGAAGGCCTCGCCGTACCGCCGCTCGATGAGCTGGAGGTAACTCGAGACCATCCGCAGGGGTTCCTGCAGGTCGTGGGAGGCCGCGTAGGCGAACTGTTCGAGTCGCTTGTTGGATTCTTTCAGATTGGCCACCGACCGTTCGAGTTCGTCCTGGTACTGGTGACGCTCGATCGCTTCCGCGAGGATGTTGGCGACGCTCTGGACGAAGGTGACGTCTTCCTCACTGAAGACCTGAGGATCGGTATCGTGGGCGCCCAAAACCCCCCACGGGTCGTCGCTGGGTCCGACGATGGTGCTGATCCCGCTGCGGACGCCGTGGGTGCGAAGCAAGTCGGGGCCGCTAAACCGGGTTTCAGTCTCGAGATCCTCGACGACGATCGGGCGGTCGGATTTCAGGGTATACGCCGCCTGGGAGTCGTCTTCGACGGCGGAGACCGTCGCCTCACCGACGAGGCCGGGATCCCAGCCGACACCTTCGCGGAGGAGCAGTTCGTCTGCTTGCTCGTCGAGGTCGAGCACTTTGCAGTACTCGATCTCGAGCGCGGTCGTCACTCGCCGAGTTGCTTCGCGCATGAGTTCGTCGAGGTCGTCCGTTTCGAGCGCGAGTTGGCCGAGATCGGCGACGACCTGTTGCTGGCGAACCCGGTTCGTGAGTTCCTGTTCGCGGGTTTTCCGGTTGGTAATGTCCTGAGTCATCACCAACACGGCGTCTTCGTCGGTACCGGCGGTGGTCAACGGGTGGGCGCGAACCTCGAACGTGTGTTCCTGGACGTTCAACTCGAAGACGGTCGATTCGCCCTCGAGCGTCGCGCGGTAGTGTGGTTCGATAACTGCCACAGTCTCCGGTGGGTAAACCTCGTGGATTCGTTTTCCACGTAACTCGTCGGGGTTGTACTCGGTTTCTTCGAGGCCCTGTCCTGCGACGAGCGTGTGACGTAACTCGTCGTCCAGCAGTGCGACCACTCCGTTCGGGAAGTTCTCCGTCAACGTTTGGTAGCGCTGCTCGGATGCCTCGAGGCGATCGACCGTCTCCTCGAGTTTCGCCTGCGTGGCCTGCAGTTCCTGATTGCGCTGTTCGAGAACGTACGCTCGCGTTTTCGCCCGCGCATCGTGAGTCCCGGCGCCGAAGCCGGCGACGCCGGCGAGCGCGGAGAGAATGAGGGCGTTAGTCACCGGATCGGATTGTTGACCGACGAGACTGATGAAGAGAAGAACGCCGACGATCACCCCGATGGCGCGGAGACACCATCCGGCGATAGTGGTGAAGAACGTCGGGTGGATGTCGGTCCGGGGCAGTCGATAGCCGCCGTAGAGGAGGACGATCCCGGAGCCACCGACCAGAACGGCAACGATCAGAGCGTCCGAAAGTGACAACCTGTCGCCGACCTGCGTAAGCGGCCAGATCAGACCGGTCGCGGCGTACAACCCCCCGAGAGAGAGGATCGCACGACGCCCGCCGAAGTCCGAAAGAAACCGGTCGAGAGGCATCATAGCCTTCCAAAAGTGATGCCAGTTAGATAGTGCTTCTGTATTTCGTTCCAGTGAGATGCGGCCTCGTTCCGTCTCGTCTGATCCGCTTCGATCTGTGCTCTCCGACGAACAGAATCCCGCGACTGACGGCACGGTGGCTGGCGATCGAACCGGTGGTCCAATAGAGACGGACGTAGCGCCAGCGATCAGGAACGCCCGCGTCGCAGCAGCCGTCGACGAAGCGAACCAGAAAATACTTGCCCGGCCTAGATGTCAATCCGTATATGAGACGGCGTCAGGTCCTCGCGAGCGGAGCAGCCCTCCTCTCCGCGAGTATCGCCGGCTGCGGTCACCCGTCCGTCGCCCTCGAGATGGACGAGGCGACGGCGGAGGACATCGCCGCCGAAGTGTCGGCGACGGCCGATCCCGATTCGGAAGAGTACACGGTCGTCTCGTCGGCCCGCGAAAACGGTTCGGCGACGCGGCGAGGACGGTACGAACTGTTCAGTCGGACCGATACCGTCCGGGTCGAGGACTCGTTCTACGACGTCACGGAGACGGAACTCGGGAGCACCGAGGTGACGGTCTACGACCTTCTCGTCGAGTACCTCCCGGTCGATTCGACGTCGGAACTCGACGAGATCGAATACGGCGACCTCCCCGAGACGGATCGACGGCGACTCGACCCAATCGCTTCGGCGGACGATCCGTCCGACGGGGACGGATTCGAAATCGTGATCGAGTACGGAACTGCCGAAGAAGTCGGAGACGGGTCGGTATTCGTTCCGGAACACCAGTACGACATCGTCGTTCACGAGGGAGACCGGTATTGGGTCACAGTCCACTCCCAAACCGTCTCCGAGACCGAGTATCGATACGAGGTGACGGAAGTCGCTTCCACCGGCGAATCGTTCGCCGATCGGATTCGAGAGCAGTACCTGTTCGGACTCACAGCCCGTTCCGACGCCGAGCGTTCGGTCGTCGAAGAAGCGATCGCCGACGGTTACTTCCAGGACGACGACTCGTTCCGGTCGGTCGTCGACCGCATTCGAGAACGTGACGGTCTCAGCGTGGCCAATTCCTACGGAACGTGGCTTCTCGAGTACGAGGGCGTCGAGTATCTCGCCTACGTCGAGTGGTAGGCGAGACGAGCGGGGCCAGTTCGTGAGCCGGTCGAACGAGCGACCGCGAACACCGGCGATGTGCCTCGTCTCTCGAGTGAGAACCCGGCGACCGACGGCCTACCACGGGAACAGCGGCGGAAGGGCGGACGCGACCGCCGACGCCGTCAGGTCGTCACCGTCCTCGCCGTGGGTCATCGCCGGGGAGGGGCCGACCGAGGAGACGTGGCCGACGGAGTGCTCGTAGCCCGCCCTCGTGTGCGGGGAGAACGGCGATCGCAGATCCTGCTCCTCGAGGACCCACTGCCCGAACCGCTCGTTGGCGTTCTCGTTCGTCCGCCACTCGCCGCCGGAGAGCCGACCGCCTTCCTCGAACTCGGTCTCGTCGCGCTTTCGCTCGTCGACGTAGAGGTAGTGTTTGGGATACGGGCTCACGTCCCAGACGCGGGCGAGCGTCGTCCCGTCGGCCATCGCTGCGAGCTCGAGGAACGTGTACATCGTCGGCGGCTGGACGATGAACGCGGGGACCGCCTCCACGTCCATCCCCGTCGTCTCCAGAAACTCGATCGGACCGAGTTCGTAGAACTTCTCGCGCATGATCTCGATGTACGTGTCGCTCCCGCCGAAGATGACGGCGGCGCGTACGCCTTCGACCCCGTCGACCTCCTCGTGTGCGACGTCGCTCTCGAACCGTTTGTTCGTCACGTCGGCTCGGAGCTTGTCCGCGCCGTCGAACCAGTCGAGGTCGTCGCGCTCGACGATGTCCCTGACGACGTTCTCCTCGCCCGGTTCGCCCTCGACGCCGACGTACGACGGCTCCTCGTCCGCGTTCGTCTCCCGGGTGACGCTCGGCGTCACGATGGTCCGTCCATCGGGCGTCGAAAAGGAGAGCTCGATCCGATTCGCGAGCCGATACTGCCGGAGCCCCTCGTCGTACTCCGGAAGGTGCTTTCGCATCTCGCGGACCGCCTCCAGGTCGTCGGGGAGCTCGGTCACGGCGTCGGCGACGAACCACGCGTCGAGGGTCTTGCCGTCGTAGTCGGGCATCGCGCTGGCGAGGGGGTCGCCACCCTCCGTGCTGTTCTCGCTGTGACCGGGCAACAGCGTGACGGTCGTCGCCGACGTCGAACGTTCGACCATCAGGACCACCCTCCGCCGAAGTCGATCTCGGTACCCGCGATCTCGAGCCGGAACCGATCGGCGGCGAGGGTTTCGAACCGGTAGGGCTCGGTCGCGCCGTCGGCGAAGACGAACGCCCCCGCCTCCCCGGCCTCGAACTCCTCTGTCACCTCGGTTCGGACGTAGGCTCCGTGGTCGAACTGGAGGTCCCGCATCGTCGCCGCGAGTCGAGCCCTTCCCACGGGGTCGACCGAGTCGGTCGCGCGGATGGCGTCGAAGACGACGCCGCCGCGGTAGGCGAACGCCTCGTTCCCGTTCTCGTCCGACGAATCGGGATCGGGATCTCGATCCGCCGGATACCAATCGATCTCGAGACGGGAAACCGTCTCGAGGAGGCCAATTTCGACGTCGCTCGCGTCCCAGTAGATGCGTCCCGGCGTGACCTGCGGGACCGTTATTGGGCCGGACTCGGCGACCGTTTCCCACGACGAGTCGTCGAGGAGAGTCGTCGGACGGGAGAGTCGGAATCGGAAGGCGACGGGTGCGTCGGTCCCGTCGATTCGGCCCGGCACGACGTCGGCGACGAAGTACGGGTGCGTCGACAGGTCGAGGCTAGTGATCGGCCGCGAAATACCGGGTGTCGGATCGCCGTCGACGGCGACCTCGAGGGCGTACTCGCCCTCGGTGACGGCGACGGGACGGTCGCGTCGGGCGACCCTCGACAGCGCGAGATCGCCGTCGGCCACCCAACCGTCGAGCGCCGACTCGAAGGTGCCGAGGAGAATTTCGTCGATCGAGTCAGTGAGAATCGCGTCGGCGGCCGCGTGTTTCGACGCGATCGTCCCGAACGCGGCGGCGACGCCGGTTCCCGCGACCGCCGACAGGACGCCGCGGCGCGACGTCCGGAACCGCCTCTCTTTTTCGGACATTTATTGAGCGGGTGAACGTCTCGGTCGTATTAGTCACTTATCGAGGTTTTCGAACATGCATTCCCGAGGCGGATGATATATGCGAATCCCGTCTCTGAGCGAGTTGATCCGTCGTCTGGACTCCGTCGAACCGTGCGGAAGTCACACCCGCACTCGAAAGAGGGCATACGCTCCGAAAGGACTCGAGAAAGAAAGAGAAACCGTGAGGACTGTGCGCCCGTGTCGCCGCAGGAACGTCTCTGTTCTCGTTTCGCTTTCCGCTCGGTCACCATCGATCGGGTTCGGCGACCAGCACAACCCTCTCGTCGGCGAGTACAGGCACTCACAGCGGCAAATCGTCGCACGAAATCTCCTCGTGAAATACCACCTGAAACGCGCATATCGACGTCGCAATCCGCGGCCTTTATTTCTGGTTCTGTTCGTGGAATTAGACAGCCATCTATAAATTTGTACGTGTACAAGTACGTGTATGGGTACGAAGACGATAACGATCACCGAAGACGCTTACGATCGTCTGAAAGCCTACAAGCGAAGCGACGAGAGCTTCACGGAGACGATTCTCCGGATCACGGGAGACGAACGAGACGTGATGAAGGGGTTCGGTTCGTGGGAAGGTACTGGCCTCCGCGAGGAAGTAGACGAACACCGAGAAGAGGTCGATCGCGAGCTCGAGGAGACGGTCGATGAACTGTCTTGATACGAACGTCCTGATCGACTACCTCGAGGGTGACGAGGACGTTGGAGAGTTCGTCCAGGCCCACGAACGCGAACCGATGTTCGCACCGACAGCAGCGCTCTACGAGACGTTCATCGGTGCCGTCCGGACGCGAGGAGAGGAGGGACTCGAGCGAGCGCGCTCGGATCTCGACTGGGTCGAACCCCTCGAGGTGACCGTCGACGGTGTTGCGGAAGCCGCTCGGATCGACGGCGAACTCCACGACGCCGGTGAGCCGATCGGCGCGCTCGACACGTTGATCGCCGGTGTCGTTCGCGACGCGGGCGGGACGGTCGTCACTCGAGACGACCACTTCGAGCGCGTCGACGGTCTGGACGTGGAGTTGATCGGCGACAGTCGAGAAACGTGAGACTCCACCCGAAGAGCAGTTCCGAACCGAGTATCGATCGCTCGAGAGAGTGTGTGTAGACGTTAAATATACAATAACACTCGGAGTACCGTCTCGAAGACCGATGCTCGAGACGCTCGCGATCGCGGCGTTCGTCGTGGTCGTTGGACTGCTGTTGTTTCTCCCGGCGCTGGCCACGCGGTGGTGGCAGTCACGACGAGGCGACGAGCCGAACGAATCGTGACGCCGTCGAAGGCGATCGGCGACCCTTGCGAAGCGATGTCATACCGGAAGGCCTACAACTGTGATCCCGTCTACACGTGTATGGCTCGCTATTCGGACGACCGCTGTACCGAGTGCGGCGGCAAAGAACTGCTGCGAGACGACGGGTCGGTCTGGTGTCCGAACTGCGCCCAGTTCCGGCCCGTCGGTCCGGGGCCGTAGATTCTGACATCCCACCCTCGCTCGTTCGCGCGTCGATTCCACCCTAGCTATCGCCTCGAGTACCCACGGTTTTGTGGCCCGACGTCGTAACCCCCGTATGGAAGAGTACGTGGCGGTCTGTCAGGACTGTGACTGGGAACAGCCGATGCCGAGACGCGAGATGGCCGAACACGCCAAGTCCGTCCACGAGACCGAGTACGGACATCAGGTGACCCTGGAGGAGTGACGGCCGTCGAAGTCGATCGTCGAGGACGATCGCACGGCCGACCGACGAACGGAGCCGACTCGAGCGCGTCGTCGAAACGGTACCACCAGACCGGCCACACAGCCCCGTCCGTGGCTTTCTTCTCGCTCCGCGTCAATCGTGGCGTATGATCGGTCCGCTCGACCGACGCGCCCTCCTCCGGGCGAGTGGTGTCGCGGCCCTCTCCGCGCTCGCAGGCTGTGCCACCATCGAAGCGGAACTCGGGTTGCGAACGGAGCGACTCGGACGGGTCGAACTCGCGAACAGCATCGACGAACCGGTCGACGTCGACGTCGAAGTCAGACGGGACGGAACGACCGTCCACGAGTCCTCGCACCGACTCGCCGCCGGCTCGTCCGAAGAACGGACGCAGGTCGTCCTCGAGGAGTGGGCCGAGAATCCC
Source organism: Halomontanus rarus (assembly GCF_017357405.1). Taxonomy (GTDB): domain Archaea; phylum Halobacteriota; class Halobacteria; order Halobacteriales; family Natrialbaceae; genus Halomontanus; species Halomontanus rarus. The sequence goes on from NZ_CP071597.1 coordinate 1,857,162, forward strand.
GAAGCCCGCTCGTGGGAAATTCGAGCGAGAACGAACGCCGGGGAGTGGCGATCCGCCGAGATCGACGCCGCAGTCGGCGAGCGCGACGACTGTCACAGCGTGACGGTCGTGACGGGCGATTGGCCCGAGGCGTCGGTGCTGGTTCTGCTGGGGGATTGCGACGGGTCGCGAGGCTGAGACGCTCTCGAGTGGAGACGTCCACGAAACAGAGACCTCGGGTGGAGACCGAAATTGAGACGCCCTCGAGAGGGATCGATCTCGAGACGAACTGACCGCGCGACAGAGCCCCAGCGAACGCCGACATCCCCGGTACACGGGGGAACGAAATACCCGAATTTCGGACAGTTACGATCCCATTACCGTGCGTAATTCGGGACCTTACAATGAGGACGATAGTTGGACACCGTTTCATGTGTGGTATTGTCGGTGCGTACGGCTGGACCAACGAGCGCACGCTCTCGTCGATGCTCGAGTGGATCGAACACCGCGGACCCGACGAGGAGGGGACCTACGTCGACCGAGACGCCGGCGTCATGATGGGGGCGCGGCGACTCTCGATCGTCGACCTCGCCGGCGGGTCCCAGCCGAAGGTCAACGAAGACGGGAACGTTCGCGTCGTCTTCAACGGAGAGATTTACAATCACGCTACCCTCCGAGAATCGCTCGAGCGGCGGGGTCATCGGTTCGAAAGCCAGTCCGACACCGAGGTTCTGGTCCACCTCTGGGAGGAGTACGGTGAGGAGATGGTCACCCACCTCGAGGGGATGTTCGCGTTCTCGCTGTGGGATCGGGAGGCGGAGACGGTCTTCCTCGCCCGCGATCGACTCGGCATCAAACCGCTGTACTACGGGCGGACCGACCGCGGCTACGTCTGGGGGAGCGAACTGCCGGCGCTGCTGCTCGGCGGCGTCGACCGAACGCTCGATCCGGCGGCCGTGTTCAATCACTTCTCGCTCGAGTACACGCCGGGTTCACAGACCCTCTTGCAGAACGCCTGGAAGGTCGAGCCGGGCCACACGGTGCGAATCGGCCCCGACGGCGTTCGAGAACGGAAGTACTGGGACCTCCTCGACGTCGAGACCGGAAGCGCGACGATGAGCCTCGAGAGTGCGGCGGATCGGGTATCGGACCTGTTAGAACGATCGGTCGAGCAGCGGCTCATGGCGGACGTGCCGGTGGGGGCGTTCCTCTCGGGCGGCCTCGACTCCTCGGCCATCGTCGGGATCGCGTCGGAACTCACGGACGAGCCGCTCAAGACGTACTCCATCGCCTTTTCCAACGAACGACTCGACGAGAGCGACGAAGCGCGACTCGTCGCCGAGCACTTCGGGACCGATCACCACGAGGTTCACGTCGACCTCTCGTCGATGGACCTGTTCGGCGAGATGATCCGGTCGCTCGGCGAGCCGACCGGTCACCTCCAGATGCTGCCCATCTACGCGCTCTCCCAGCGCGCCAGCGAGGACGTCACGGTCGCACTCGCGGGCGAAGGCGCGGACGAGTTGTTCGCGGGCTACTCGCGGTACCAGCAGGCCCCGCGGTACAAACGCAAAGTCGACTTCCTCCCGGAGTTCACGCACGATATCGCCGGCGCCGTGGCCCCGATCGCACCGGTCGGGACCAGACATCTCCGGTACTACTCGTGGCTGAAGAACAACACCGAGATGGTCTTACACAACACCTGCGGGTTCATGCCCTTCCGACCCGAACCCGAGGAGTTCCTCGAGACGGGGGAGACCCTCGAGACGTCGGGGCTCCGGACGAACGTGAGCGAACTCACGGGGCGGATCGACGATCCGGCACCCGAACAGCACATGTCGGCGTTCGAGGCGAGGTACACGCTCCCGGACTACCACCTCTACAAGGCGGACCACATGAGTATGGCCCACTCGCTGGAGGCTCGCGTCCCGTTCCTGTCGACCGAGCTCGCGGAGTTCGCCCGTTCGCTGCCGATCGAACACAAGGCGACCGAGCAGGACGTCAAGCGCGTGCTCAAGCGCGCCGTCAGCGACCTCCTTCCCGACGAAATCGTAGAGCGGAAGAAAGCGGGCATGCGACCGCCCGTCGAAGACTGGTTCCGGGAGGAACACGAGTCGATCGAGACCTGGTTCACGGCGGAGAAACTCGAGAACACGCCGTACGTCGACGCCGCGAGCGCCACGGCGCTACGGGACGGTCACCGCCGCGGCGAGCGGTCGGACGGGCGAACGCTCTGGCAGATCCTCACGTACGTCGCGTGGTACCACACGTTCATCGACGAGCAGACGTCGATTCTCGAGTCCACAGAGGGAGTTGCCCGTCAGGTTGCGACGCACGAATGACGGTCGCCGAACGCTCGAGAGCGGTGGTTCGAGCGGGCGGAAACCGGAGACGGTTCGAAGAGAGAGTCCGCTCGTAGACGGGAGGGAGTCAATATCGATCCTCCCGTTCGACAGTGGACTCGAGGAATCCGAGACACGCGGTAAACCGATCACAGACGTCTTCGGCGACGTCGAAAAGACCGATTTCGCGACGACCTCTCGAGCGCCGAGTCTAGAGGTCCTCGTCGTCGAACAGTTCCTTGCGCTCTTCGTGTTCCATCTTCCGCTCCTCGAGTTCTTTTCGCGCTTCGATCTTTCGCATCGAGAGCCGATAGAGGAGGATCACGCCCACCAGTCCGAGCAGGAGGAGACCGGCGAGGAAGATCGCTCTAATCATCGGTCGATCCGTTTCGATCGTCGGCGCTACCCCCCGAGTCGATCTCGCTCGGGTCGAGGATGACCGGCGTCCCGCCGTCGGTCACGTAGACCGTCCCCTCGTCGTAGGCGCGGATCTGCTCGAGCGCGAGGTTCTCTTCGGTCAACGCCTCCTGGACCTCCCGGAGGGCGTCGGCTTCACCTTCGGCGCGAATCCGTTCGGCGTCCGCCTCACCTTCGGCTCGCGTTCGTTCCGCATCGGCCTCTTGCTGGGCGATTTGGACGTCCTCGAGCGCCTGAGCGAACGTCGGATCGAAGTGGATGTCTCGGACCTGAATCGACTCGATGTCCACGTACGAGGGAGATTCCGAGCGCAACTGCTCGGCGATGATCGTGCTCAGAATCTCGCGACCTTCGTCCGAGTTCGCCTCCGTGGCGTTGAGCGCGGAGGCCTCCCGGGCGACCGTGTCGATCGTCTCGGGGCGGAGCAACCGCTGTTCGTACTGGTCGATCGTGTTCCACTCGCGGTGGAACTCGTCGACCTCGTCGTCGACGATGCTGTAGCGGACGGTGATGTCCGCGCCGACGTGCTGTTGGTCCGCCGAGCGGAAGTCGACCGCGTCCTCTTCGTTGACGTCGCCTTCGTGGACGTTTCCGGTCATCGTGTACGTCTGCGGACGAACCTCGACGTATTCGACCGAGTGGTAGAACGGGACGAGCGGGAAGTGCCACCCCGGCTCGAGAATGTCGCCGGTTACCGCACCCTGTTGTTTCAGGACGCCCCGGTCTCCCTCGTCGACGTTCGCAACCATCAGGAGATAGCCGATACCACCCACCAGCAACAGGATCGCGCCGATCACCGCGACCGTCTGGAGCTGTGTTTCGCTCACGATTGGTTCGTCTGCCATTATTTCACTTACTGTCACTCACCTTTCGAATACGACATGTTTAGTGTAACGATATCCGGGAGGGTGTTACCATATTTATACGATCGGACGCGCTGTCAACCGCCTCGGGGTTGAGCCCCGTGGCATCCGCCTCGCAATTCTGTGAAGACACGCGACGAAATTCCGGCGGGAGAACCGAATACGGACGCGTACTCACAGTGATCCGAGACTGTACCGGCTCGAGAACCATCACCCTCGAGGGCTACCGCAACGGCGATCGCTGCCTGTGCCGTGTGTACAGTGCGAGTTCCACCGGTCACCCGACCCGTGATCACTCGCGGACAGTTCGAGGCGGAGAGCCCTTCCTCGAGGGGGTGAGCGAACGGAGCGCCGGATCGACCTCCGAACGGTCTCGGTCGTCAATCGTCCGGATCCGATGCCCAGACGACCGAGAGCCACGCCGATTCGAACGTGCGGACGGTCTCGAGAAAGTCGTCGGGATCGACCGGCTTCGTGAGATAGGCGTCGGCGTCGGGGGCGGCCGATTCGACGAAATCCCGTTGTGCTTCCGAGCCCGTCAGTACGATAACCGAGAGCTGCTCGAACTCGGGATCGGAGCGGAGCTCTCGTAGGATCTCGTCGCCGTTCTTCCTCGGGAGATCCAGATCGAGGACGACGATGCGGGGACGCGGCGCGTCCGCGTAGTCACCGCGCCGATAGAGAAAGTCGAGCGCAGCACCGCCGTCGGTCACGACGTAGAGCGTGTTCGCGATTCGGCCGTCCTTGAACGCTTCTTCCGTGAGACGAACGTCTCCGGCGTTGTCTTCGACGAGCAAAATGGGCGCCGGATCTCGATCGGAAGGCGTCTGATTGTTCACAATTTTCATCGAAATACCGCACGTGTCTCGATGTTCAGATCCGTTCGATAAGTGCGTTCTGACCAGATCCTCGTAATTATCAAATGAATTATTACCGGACGGGGTCGCGGTGATACGCCGTTCCTCACGGGTCCGCCGAATCCTCGAGCGATTCGAGTTCGGTACGAACGTCCGACGCTAACCGCGAGAGGACGGTCGTGCTGCGACGTTCCTGTTCGATCACCCCTTCGTACTCGAGGCGTTCCAGATGGTACGATACCGTGCTGGGGGATCGCTCCACTTCGCTCGCGAGCTCCGTCACGCTGACGGGTTCGAGGAGGGCGATACTGTCGACGATCTCCCCGATCGTGTCGTTGGTGAGCGCGGCGCGTAACTCGTTCCCGTCGCTTCCGACTGGAGCGTACCAGAGCTGCCCGAAGATCGTATCGGAGGAGACCAGTCCCCGTCGTTCGAGGACGTCGAGGTGATACCGGAGCGTCGATCGGTGGATATCGTAGGTCTCTCGGAGATCACTGACGTAGGTTCCCGAGGTCTGGTGAATGTCGTCGTGAAGCTCCTTTCGAAGGTCGTGCTCGAGCGGGTCCGGACCGTCCGAACGGCTGTGACCGGCGAGAAAGACGATGGACGTGACCGTCGAGTTCGCGAGCGAGAGGGAAGCGCCGGACGAAAACGGGCAGTCGAACGAGTCGCCGGGCGAGTCGACCGCGCCCGTACTGTGATGGGCGTGCGTGTCGCGTTCGCCCGTCGGTTCCGCGGACGCGATGCCGGCCGCTGCGAAACTGTTCAAGATGAGGGCGATACCGACGATCAGGATCAGGAGCGTCCGCGTCGATAGGGTAAACATTGGCGATGAAGTTCGATCTCCGTAATGTGGATTGATCGCTCGAATCACCGGAGAAATTCGGATTCGAGGGGAATCGTCACCCGAGTTCTCCGATAGCGACCTCCACGCGAATTGAAATGAAAATGTGCGGTGAATTTGCAAGCTTCTAGTTCGAAACCGCGCCGTACGTGCGACCCCATCGAGAACCTCGGAGACGAACTGAACGTGAGGTGAGAATCGGTTTCGAAGTTGTCGTAAAAGGAATTTGACATCCTCCCCGCCCTTCAGGGCGAGGCTTCCGCTTGCTATCCGTCAGTACAGCAATTCGAGACGACAACGCCGCTGACGTTCGCAATCAGGTTCCCAAATCGTTATCCCAATTCACTGGCATTCAGAAGACGTGTCTCCATCGATCCGGGTACTCTACGTCGACGACGAACCGGATTTCGCCGACCGGACTGCGAACGCGCTGGAACGTCTCGACGAGCGGATAGCGGTCACCACGGCGACGAGTGTCGAGTGCGGACTGGATCGACTCGAGGCCGCCGAGTACGGAGGCGAGTTCGACTGCGTGGTTTCTGCCCACGACGTGCCCGGACTGGACGGCCTCGAGTTCCTCGAGTGCATCCGCGAGGCGTCTCGGGACCTGCCCGTGATCCTGTTCACCAGAGCGGGCAGCGAAGCGGTCGCCAGCGAAGCGATCGCCGCCGGTGTCACCGACTATCTTCGGAAGGACCCCGAGACGGACCAGTTTCGGCTGCTGGCCGGCCGCATCCGAGACCACGTCGAGCGCGTCCGCACGCGCCGCGAGCTCGATCGACGGCGAGAGCTGCTTCGACACACCGAAGAACTCTCGAACACCGGGGGCTGGGAGGCCGACGTCGAGACCGGCGAACAACGATGGACGGACGGGACCTACCGAATACACGGACTGTCGCCCGATTCTGACTTCGACCCGACGATCGATTCGGGCGTGGCGTTTTACCACCCCGACGACCGGGAGCGGATCGAGGACCTCGTGCGCCGCTGTCTGGAAACCGGCGATCCCTACGACGAAGAATTGCGGCTCGTCACGGCCGACGGTCGGCTGCGCTGGGTCAGAACCACCGGGAAAGCGATCGTCGAAGACGACGAGGTCGTCAGGGTTCACGGTGCGATTCAGGATATCACCGAGCGGATGGAACACGAGCGGGAACTCGAGCGGTCCCGGGCGGAGTTTCAGGAACTGATCAACGGGATGAACGAAACGGCGTGGGTCATCGATTTCGACGAGAACTTCCAAGCCGTCAACGACGCCGCCGTGGAAACGCTCGGCTACTCGCGAGCGCAACTGCACGCCATGACGCCCCACGATATCGACGCCGGGCTCGAGGCCGAGACGATCTCGACTCTCATCGGGAATATGCCGGCCGACGAGATTCAGGTCTTCGAGACCGTCCACGAGACCAGAGACGGCGAGCGGATCCCCGTCGAGATCAGTTCCAGTTTGATCCACTATCGGGGCGAGACGGCGGTGTTGAGCATCGCACGGGACATCTCGAACCGCAAGAAACGCGAGCTGGAACTCGAGCGACAGAAGGACCGACTGGACGAGTTCGCGTCCGTCGTCAGTCACGACCTGCGCAATCCGTTGAACGTCGCCCAGGGGCGCCTCGAGTTGGCGCGGGAGGACGGTGACGGTGATTCCGGCGAGCAGCTGGCCGACATTGCGTGGGCGCTGGACCGCATGGACGAGTTGATCGACGACCTCCTGACGCTCGCTCGCAAGGGCGAGCAGGTGAGCGAACTGGAAGCGGTCGAACTCGCGGCGCTCGTCGACGACTGCTGGCAGAACGTCGAAACGCCGGGTGCGACGCTCCGGGTCGAGGTCGACCGAACGATCGTCGCCGACCGAAGCCGCCTGCAACAACTCCTCGAGAATCTGTTTCGAAACAGTGTCGAACACGGTTCAACACGCAGTCAGTGCGATTCTCGCACTAACGACGCCGTGGAACACGGTTCCGCGGGTAGTGGGTCGGAGCCTCCCGACGACAGTGTAGAATACGGTTCCACAGGCAGTCGATCGCAGCCTCCCGACGGCAGCGGAGAGGACGACGGCACCGTCACGATCACTGTCGGCCCGCTCGAGGACGGATTCTCCGTCGAAGACGACGGTGTCGGCATCCCCGAGGAGAAGCGCGGGGACGTGTTCGACGTCGGCTACTCGACGTCGACGACGGGGACCGGGTTCGGATTGCGGATCGTCGAGCAGGTGGTCGAGGCCCACGGCTGGGAGATTTCGGTGACGGAAGGTGATGCAGGCGGCGCGCGGTTCGAGCTCACCGGCGTCGAAATCGTCAGGTGACGGCCTCGCTCCTCTCGAGGCGGAACCGACACCTCCGTCTCGGACGGATCGGCGCTCGCTTCGGGTGTACCGACAGCAGTCCTTTACCGACGGAGCGCGACGGTTCGGACGATGGCTACTGAGGCGACGTTTACGGTTCCGTCCGATCAGTTCCCACTGGGAACGGTGTTCGAGCGACTCCCGCGAGTGACGGTCGAACTGGAGCGAATCATCCCCGCACGAGACGTGGTGATCCCGTACTTCTGGGTTCGGGGAACGGCGGTCGACGACATCGAGGGAGCGTTTTCCGACCATCCGGGCGTGAAGCGTATCCAGCTCATCGATTCCGTCGAAGACGAGTATCTGTTACGCGTCGAGTGGGCACTCGACTACGACGATGTCCTGACCACGCTGACGGAGACGAAAATCGCGCTCATCGAAGCCGTCGGGACGAACCAGCAGTGGACGTTCGACATCCGAGGAGACGATCGACAGGATATCGCAACCTTTCAACAACGCTGTCTGGAGTTGGATATTCCGATCACGCTTTCCAAGCTTCACGCGCTCACGCCGATCGAGTCGGAGACCGAGGCCGCGCTCACCGACTCACAGCAAGAGGCGCTACTGCTCGCCTACGAACGGGGATACTTCAACTCTCCGCGCGACGTGACGATGGCAGACCTCGGCGACGAACTCGGCATCTCCCAGCAAGCAGTTGCGTCCCGACTCCGGCGCGGAATCGATTCGATCCTCGGAAGCACGCTGTCCGAATTACCTCCTTCTGAGTGAGCCCTACCGAAAAAGCCGAAAACACGGACCCTCCCGACCGATCCGGTAACCCGTCTCGTTGCCACGCGATGTCCGGCGGGTAATTTATTCGACTCGGCGGCTTTTGGGCTATATGAGCAACCGAGTCGGGGATACCGACCGGACATTCTGGGACGACGGAGACGGTCCCGACCCACACCGGCGCTGTCGAACGCTGGTTAACGCGATCGACGACGGGGTCACCGTCGTCGACGCCGACGGTGAGCTGACGTTCGCGAACGAGCGTGCCGAGGAACTCCTCGGGCGGTCTCGCGAAGCGCTCGCTGGGACCACCCACGACGATCCGCGCTGGGACCTCGTCGACGAAACCGGCGAGCGACTCGAGGCGGACGAGTCGCCGTTCACCCGCGTCGTCGACAGCGAAGTGGCGGTCTCCGACCGGACCGTCGGTCTTCGCCGTCACGACGGTAACCGCGTCTGGCTGTCGGTCAGCGGTGCGCCGGAGTGGAACGAGAACGACGACCTCGAGGGTGCCGTCTTCGTGTTCGAAGACGTCACCGAGCAGCGGGACGTGGAGAGCGAGCTCGAGGAAATCCTCGGGCGCGTGACCGACGCCTTCTACGCGGTCGACGAGGACTTTCGGTTCACCCACGTCAACGAGCGCGCCGAGGAACTCCTCCAGCACGCGGAGGAGGACCTACTCGGCGAAACCCTCTGGGAGGTGTTTCCCTCTGCCGCCGAAATCGACGAGGTCTGGGACGCCTTCCAGACGGCGCTAGAAACGCAGGAGTCGACCAGCTACGAACTCTACTACGACGCGCTCGACTTCTGGGTCGAGGCGAATCTCTACCCGTCCGAGTCCGGCATCTCGGTGTACTTCCGCGACGTCACCGAACGCAAGGAACGGGAATCCGAGCGCGACGAGATGATTCGAGAGTTACAAGAGAGTGAAGAGCGGTTGCGTCTCGCACTCGAGGCCGGAGAGATGGGGACGTGGGAACTCGACCTGCAGACCGAAGAGTCACCCGCCCGTTCACCGCAGCACGACCGGATCTTCGGCTACGAGGAACCCCTCGAGGACTGGGACCTCGCGACCTTTCTCGATCACGTCCACCCGGACGACCGAAAGGGAGTCACGCAGCGCTTCGAGGAAGCCTTCGAGACGGGCAGTTGGGACTTCGAGTGCCGAATCGTACGAGCCGACGGCGAGCGACGGGAGATTTCGGGCCGGGGGGAGTTCTCGTTCGACAGCGATGGAGAGCCGGTTCGTGCAGTGGGAGTGGTCCAGGACATCACCGAGCGCAAGGAACGCGAGCGACGCCTCGAGGAAGCCAACGAACGGTTCGAGGCCGCGACTGAGGCCGGTGCGGTCGGCACCTGGGAGTGGCGCATTCCCGAGGATACGTTCGTCTCCGGAACCACCTTCGCTCGAACGTTCGGGATCGATCCGGAGAACGCCCGGAAGGGCGTTCCGCTCGAGCGATACCTGTCGTCGATCCATGAAGACGACCGGGACCGTATCGTCGAACGGATCGAGGAGGCAGTCGAAGCGTGCGGCGAGTACGAGGAGGAGTATCGGGTCTGGAACGCCGACGACGAACTCCGGTGGATCGTCGCCCGTGGCCACGTCGAGTGCGACGAGGACGGGAACCCAGAGCGGTTCCCCGGTGCACTCACCGACATCACCGAACGCAAACGGGCCGAACTCGAGGTCGAAGAGCATACGAAGCAACTCGAGACGTTGTTTCGAGTCCTGCCCGTCGGTGTCGTGGTCGCCAACGGGGACGGCTCACTGCGCAGAGCGAACGACACGGCCAAGGAGATCTGGGGCGGCGACGTCTTCGAGGCGGAGTCCGTCGACGAGTACGAGAAGTTCATCGCGGAGTGGGCGGATACGGGTGAGTCGGTCGGACCCGAAGACTGGACGATGTCTCGGGTGCTCCAGGGCGAAGCGGTCATGGAGCCGAACACCTACGAGATCAGCGCGTTCGACGGCGAGCGCCGGATTATCATGGAACACGGGATGCCGGTCACGGACGAGCACGGTACCGTGAGCCGTGCCGTCGTGACGCTGACCGACATCACCGAACGCAAGGAGTACCAACGCAAACTCGAGGAGTCGAACGAACGCTTAGAACAGTTCGCCTACGCGGCGTCCCACGACCTGCAGGAACCCTTGCGGATGATCACGAGCTACCTCCAGCTCATCGAGAGCCGCTACGCCGACGAACTCGGCGACGACGGCCAGGAGTTCCTCGAGTTCGCGGTCGACGGTGCCGAGCGCATGCGCGAGATGATCGACGGTCTACTCGAGTACTCCCGCGTCGAGACGCGCGGCGACCCGTTCGAACCGGTCGATCTCGATTCGGTGCTCGAAGAGACGATGACGGACCTGCAACTCCAGATCGAGGAGACTGACGCCGAAATCGAGACCGAATCGCTCCCGTGCGTACACGGCGATCGAGGGCAGCTCCGTCAGGTGTTCCAGAACCTGATAGACAACGCCCTCGAGTACAGCGGCGACGAACCGCCCCGCGTCCACGTGAGCGCCGAGCGACGCGAGGCGTCGCGCGACTCGGAACGAAGCGGTGAAGTCGCAGGGAACGACGGATCGGAGTGGATCGTGTCCGTAAGCGACGAGGGGAGCGGGATCGACCCCGACGATCGAGAGCGGGTCTTCGAGGTGTTCCAGCGCCTGCACACCTCCGACGAACACGACGGGACGGGGATCGGGCTCGCGCTGTGCAAGCGGATCGTCGAGCGCCACGAGGGAGACATCTGGGTCGAATCGAACTCCGGAGATGGATCGACGTTCTCGTTCACCCTCCCAGCAGCGGCCGAACGGTAACGTCCGCGGCGAGAGCGTGAGTTCACTCGTGTGGACGCTTCGACAGCTCTGACCGTTCCGACAGCTCTGACCGTTCCGAATACGCGAATTCGCTCGAGCGATCGTCGACGACGCGGAAGCCGCCGGCCTCCGTCCGTCCCGTAAGTTCGCGCTGCGGAAACGGAATTTTGACGCCCTCGGCTTCGAACTCGGCTTTGACCCCGTGGATGACGGCCTGAACGGCTCGCCACTTTCGCTGGGGAGTCGGGTTCCCGATCCAGAAACGAAGCTCGAGTATCACCGACGAATCGTCGAAGCGAACCGGAAAGACCTGCGGAGCGGGCTGTGACAGAATCTCGTCGAGTTCCTCGATCGCCTCGAGCGCGACGGATTCGGCGTGGGCCGGGTCCACCTCGTAGTCGACGCCGACTTCGACGCGGTGGCGTAGTTTTCCTTCGACGCTCCGGTTGATGATCGTCCGGTTCCCGACGGTCTCGTTCGGGAGCACGACGTGTTCGCCGTCAAGGTTGCGAAGTCGGACGTGGTTGATCGTAATCTCGGTGATGAATCCTTCGTGATCGCCGATTCGAACCCAATGGCCGACTTCGAACGGTCGCGACAGCATGAGAACGAACCCCGCGAGGATCGACCCGAGCGTGTTCTGGAACGCGAGACCGAGGATGATGCCGAGGACGCCGGCCCCGAACAGCAGGTTGCTCAGTTGGATTCCCCACAGCGAAAACGTCCCGAAGACGGCGACGATGTAGATCGCGACCTGACTGACGTAGAAGGTGACGCGACGCTGGTGTTCGGACGTCGTCCGACTCGCAGAGCGTTTCCCGCCGAGAAGCAATCGCTTCAAGACGCGGGTAACGGTGTACGCGGCGGCGAAGAGAACGGCCGTAAGCAGGACGCGAACGCCCGCGTCGACGCCGTACTGAATGATGCCGACGATCGAGAGCATCTCGTTCGTCGCGTTCCACCTCGCCAGCAGGACGGTGGCGACGACGCTCGTGAGGACGAGCATCAGCCCCGCCCGCACGACCTCCGCGTCCTCGGTTTGAAACTGGGTCTGCAGACGCTTTCCGAAGTGCCAGATCATCGCGCCGATCACGATGGCGACGGCGACGATCGCTACGGTTTCGTCGAAGGGGCTGTCGGACTGGAGCGGTCTCCAAAGTATCGATACGCTGAGTGGGACTCCTGTCACCGGACCCACCGACGGACCCTTACCCTATAAATTCAGGTCGTATCGCGATCGACCGCGAGCGACCGCGAGCGACCTCGACGGTCTCACGCACCGTCTCTGACGGCGACGACGTCGGTTTCGACCGGGACCGCGTTCGTGATGGTGTCCATCAGCGGCGACGTGGTTTCGACCCGGTCCCGAAGTTCGGCGAGTTCCGCCTCTGACGCGTCCGCGTCGACGTACGCGGTGCAGGTCACGGAGTTGTACCCGGCACGGACGTCCTCGGAGATGCCGAGGAACCCTCGGAGGTCGACGTCACCCTCGAGTTCGAACCGGAGGTCCTCGAGTTCGATACCCATGGCGGCGGCGTTGGCCGCGTAACCGACGCTCAGACACGATCCGAGGGCGGCGAGGAGGAGTTCGACCGCGTTCGGAGCCGTCCGCTTCCCGAGGATCTGTTCGGGTTCGTCGCCCTCGATCCTGAACTCCTGGGTGTGGATTCGCTCGCCCGCCTGATCGAAGTCGTCGATCGCCGTCACGCACTGGAGGCCGTCGGTCCACTCTGTTTCCGCTCGGAACCGAAACTGGCCGATCGTCTCGTCGCCCGTAATTGCTTCGACCGCCTGGCCGAGTTGCGCTACGTCTACGCCGTTTGTAGTTGACATGATCTCGTCTCTTTCTTGTGACTGTTTGCTGGTGAAACCGGTCTGTACTGGTCGACCGGACGATTCAGTCGGCACCCGCCTGTGCGGCCTCCTGCTTCTCGAGGTACTCGACGATCTCCGACGTTTCGGAGACGAAGTCGTCCAGATCGACCTGGTTTCCGTGAAGGATCGTCGAGAAGTACTGAGTCGAGCCCGCGAGGGTGACGGTCTCCTCGAGTTCCGCCTCCGTGACGTCCGCCAGTCGCGCCTCTTCCTTGTGGAAGTGCACGCAGTAGGGGCACTTCGTCGCGGCCGCGACCCCGACCCCGATGAGGGCTTTCTCCCGCGGGGAGAGTTCTGTTTCCCCGAACGTGAGATCCCGAAAGATCCCCCAACTGTGGTCGCTGGCCGGCTCTGCGAGGTCTTCCATCCAGCTCGGAACCTGTCCGAGCGACGCTTCGATTTCCGTCCGTGTTTCGGTTGACACCATTGTGGCTCACCGGATAGAGCTACGAGTGAAACGAGTATGTAGGCATCTAGTGATATTCGGCCGGTCACTGACCGCTTTGCAGACGGTGAGCGGCGGTCATCAACTGCAAGCGCGTGCCCTGTCCGCTGTACAGATCGAGCCGCTCGGCCGACGATCTGACACGATTGAAAAAAACGGGTACTAGGTGCCAGTACTCTCGCCGGTGTCCGCTGGCCGGGGTTCGGATCGGATTCCCCGGTACGCGAGTCCGGCACCCACCACGAAGACGATCGTCGCGAGGTAGACGGGGCCGAGGTGCGACACCCAATCGTGAGTGAAGAGATCCATGTAGTGCATCGGAAGGGCGAGAGCCAGTCCGACGACGGCGGCGACAACCGCGGTCGCCCACGCCCACAGTAGCCCACTCTGCACCCCGTACCACGCGAGCGCCGTGATCGCGACCCCGGTGGCGATGATGAACGCCGCGGTGGCGACGTGGAGGTGGTCGATGTAGTGCACGACGGCCGGGTCGAGCGCGTCGAGCTCCGCTCGAGTGACTCCGTTCAGGGTTGCGACGCCGAGTTCGAAGCCGCTACCGAAGAACGTCCTGATGAGGAAGACGACTCCGTAGGCGATGAAGGCCACACCCGCGAGTGCCATCAGAAGCGAGCCGGTCCGTACGCCGCGTCCGAGTTCGTGGTCGGTGTCTGTCCCGTGTCCGTCAATCGTTGGTTGTTCTACACTCATTGTCAACGAGAGAGGTTACGATTCGGGTGAGTATGTAGGCATTTGGTGATATTCCAGCAGCCACTGGCCGCCTTGCAGCCGATGCAAGAGAATCGAAACCCGCAAACAGTGAACTCCGTACTACTCGTACGATTCGACGGTCGAAAATTCACCGTCAAAATGGAGTGAAACGGTGCCAGAGCCATCCACGTCGCTAGACGACCTGTAGATGCTCCTCCCTGAGTTCCTCGTCCGTGAATTCTTTCCCGTGGACGTCTTTCATGTGTTTCCTGGCCAGTTCGACCGCTTCGTCTTCGTCTTCCGACTGGATGATGAATCGGCAATCGGCCGCTGCCGATTCACAGTCGAGTTTGCGTGCTTGTGCCATGTGGGTTCGCCCCGAGTAGACGGTACGAAGGCGCGGATTAGGTAGGCACCGCGTGACAGTTCGCCACTCGCTGCACGCCGTGCAGCCGGTGCACGGCGGTCACCGGTTGCAACGACGACGACGACGACGACGTGCGCTCGAGTCGAGTGCGACCGCTCTCGTCCTCGTCGAACGTCCGCCGTTCGCGTCGGGAAAAGCGACCCCTCGTGAGCCGATGTCGCGCGGACACCGATCAGCAGAAGTACACCCAGAATTCGTGATCGGCCGGGCAGACGACGGTCGTGTGGTCGCCGTAGAGTGCGACCGAGCGTCTGATCTCGAGATCGACGTCGTCGTCGGGAATCGAAATGGTCGTTTCTCGCTCGCAGTGCGGACACGATACGGTCGCCGTCTCCTGTCTCGGGATCGTCGCCATTGGAATATTCGCCTCGAGTTCGGTGCGTCAAACAACGAGCGGGAAACGGATGTAGGCATCTCGTGAGCATCGACCACTCACTGACCGTCTCGCAACCGGTGACCGGAAGTCACCAGTTGCAATCCGGTCACTCGATGGCCGTCTCGAGCGCGAGCGGCCGCGCCTCGCGTCGATAGCTGTCGTAGGTCGATTCCGCCCACTCGCGTGCGTCCGGAGCGTCGGTGTCGAGAAATACCTGCACCGTTCCGCTGTTGGCGTTGTAGCCGCTGATTCCGATCCGATCGTCGAAGAGACTGACTCCGTAGGCCGGCAAGTCGTCGTGCAATCGGACCGTCAGGTGGCCGCTCTCGAGGGGCTCGGCGCAGTGTTCCGAGTACGTCGAGATGATGTACCGGGCGACGCTCGGCGGATCGATGATCTCCGTATCCATGCCATCGACGATTCGCCGGGACAGTTCGTCCTTACACGGCTCGAGCAAGGCGACGTCGAACCCGACGAACCGAAATCGGTCCGTCTCCCGGAGGAGCGAGGCGAATCGGTTCACCGGACCGTAGGGATCGTCGATCGAGGCCTCGGTCACGACCGCATCGGTCCCCATCTCGAGGGTGAACCCGCTCGCCTCGGGCGGGAGCCACTGCCAGACGTCCCGAAGCGTCTGCTCGGTTTCGATCAGTTCGATCAGGTCCTGCATCCCCGACGCGACGAACGCACCCAGTTGCGTCGCCTCGAACTGGTGTCCGTCCCGCCTGATCCACCGTCGATGTTCGAACTCGCGTAACGTCCGTCCGATCGTGGACGTCGACGCTTCGGTCAGTTCCTGGAGGTCGGCCCGACTCCGTGGACGTTCAGCTAAGGCGACGAGCGCAGTGACGCGGTGGTCCGACCGCGCGAGGAACTCGATATCGTCGATAGGGGATCGAGTGTTTCTTGATAACATATGACACGTACGTGTGCCAGTAGCATAGCTATTCGCACCTATCGAGTCGATGAGAACAGACGAGAATCGAGACGGGCGGCAGAACAGTACATATACACCCCTGGATCGACCAGACACTCTCATGACGGGCGGTCGATGCGACGGGGTGAGTGACGGAGCGATCGACCGCCGGAGTGACCTCGAGGCCGACTGGAACGGCGTTTTCGTCGGAGCGAGAATCGCCTTCGCCGTCGCCAGTCCATGAGAGCCGCGATCACCGGAATGCTACCCGGGTTCGTCGTCCTCTGTCTCGGGGCCGTGCTGGCTCGAGGCCTGTCGGCGGTCGTGGGGGTCAACGAGTTGCTGCTCGCGATCGGGCTCGGCGTCCTCCTGACGAACAGCGTCGGCGTTCCCGAACGACTCCGTCCCGGGCTGGCGACGCACAAGAGCTGGCTCGCCGCGGGGATCGTCTTACTCGGCGCGTCGCTGACGATCGATTCGATCCTCGAAACCGGCGCTTCCGTGCTCCTTTTGATGGTCGCCACGGTGGCGGTGACGATGATCACCGTCGAGGGGATCGCCCGAAACGTCGCCGGACTTCCAGAGCGATTGGGCTCGTTGCTCGCCGCCGGTGCCGGGATCTGCGGGGTCTCTGCGGTCGTCGCCGTCGGCGGCGGGATCCAGGCCCGAGAAACGCAGATCGCCTACGCTGCGGGCGTCGTGTTGGTGGTAGACGCGATCACGATCGTCGTCTACCCGATCGTCGGCGCCCAGCTCGAGCTCTCCGGGATCGTCTTCGGCGTCTGGGCCGGCGTGAGCATGCTCTCGACCGGACCGGTGGTGGCGGTCGGGTTCGCCCACTCGGAGGTCGCCGGCCAGTGGGCGACGATGACGAAACTCGCCCGCAACGCCCTGATCGGGGCCGTGGCGCTCGGATACGCGAGCTACTACGCGCGCCGCGGATCCGGTGGGTCGACCTCGTGGAAACTGCTGTGGGCGAACTTCCCGACGTTCGTCCTGGGATTTCTCGCGGTCGTCGTGCTCGCGAGTGCCGGCGCCTTCTCGCCGGACCAGCAGGCCTCGATCGCGAAGGCGGTCGACTGGCTGTTCCTGCTCGCGTTCGTCGGACTCGGGACCGAAATTCGGATCGGAGATCTCAGGCGGATCGGTATCGGCCCCGCGCTCGTCGTGTTCGCCGCGATGGTGCTCGCGAGCGTCCTCTCGCTGGCGGTCGCACTGGCGGTGCTATGAATCGAACAACGCAGGTTCAGAGCGTCACTCGAGGGACGAGTTCACTCGCAAAATGACAGTCACTTGCGAGCGACAACACCGTTTTGTCGCTTACGAGCGTACTATCGTGGATGGCAGACGACAAAAAGGGCCGAAACAAGCAAGCCGACGACGAAGAGCGCCGACAGCGAAAACGGGAACTCGAGGAGGCGCGCGATCGAGGCGACGAAGCCGAACCCGAACCGGTCGACGGCGCCGCCGGCGAACGACTCGGCGACCTCGACGAGGCGCTCGAGGAACAGGAGTATCCGACGACTACCGAGGAAGTGATCGAGGCCCACGGCGATCACGAGGTCGAAGCACAGGAAGGGTGGAAATCCGTCGACGAGGTGCTCACTCCGGTCGACGACGAAACGTACGAGTCCGCCGACGACGTCCGAAGCCGAATTCAGGGCCTGATTCGTCGCGGGTGAGGGTCGTCCACAGCAGCGCCGTCTCTCGAGTGAGCCCCCTCGGTCGATAGCTGTCGTCTTCGCGCTTTCAGGTGTCTACGGAGTTCGAGCGGCTGCTCTCGAGTACCTGTCGTCTCTCCCGATCCGTCCTCGAGCGGCTACTCCTCGGGGAGATCGACCGCGCGGTAGACCTCCGACCGCAATTCGGCCGCCCGCTCGTCGTCGATCACGTCGTTCTCCTCGAGGTCGTCGACGATCCCGATCACCGCGTTGCACAGTCGCTCCGGATGGTCGATCCTGGGAGCAGCGTCGTCATCCATACGGCCTTGTCCACGCCGAGCGTATTCATGGAACGGGGTTCTCGATGGAACTAGTTGTACTGACACGGACCCCCTAGGTCTGCGTAAATATCTAAAGAACTACCCCGGGACCCCCCATGTCCGGATGAATTCTCACTAGTAAGGGGGTCCCCCCGCTGACAGTCACTTCGGTATTATTCCGCTTTACAGCACCTCACACGAGGAGATTACGCGGACGATGGGGGCCGGGGGTAACACATTCTGCTACTCAAGACGGACACAGTGAACCGGCGACGACACCCCTCCACTCGATCAGGACTCCCGACGAGCAGTCCCGACGCCCCGTCACGGACGACCGGAGACGCGACTCGAGTCGCGTGTCCGAACCGGCAGTAACGACTGAAACGATCTACACACCCATCGCACAGTCCGCGGGTCTCGCTCCCAGTCTTCGTTCCGAACCACACTCCTGCCGTGCGATCAGGTGTAAGTGACGTTCTGTGGCGACTACAACCCCAGAAGACTGGCGGCGATCACGTCGAGCCACGACCTTATCACCGCAAACGCCGAACCCTCGCTATGAGCATCATCGCGGAGTTCACCGTCGATTCGGACGACTTCGCCCTGTACCACGCGTTGACGGGCGCGCCGGACATGATCGTCGAGATCGAGCGCGTCGTCGCGACGCTCGAGGACAAGGTCATGCCGTACTTCTGGGTCAGCGGCGGCGATCAGGCGGACTTCGAAGACGCGTTTCGCGACGACGAGTCCGTCCAGAATATCGCGGCGATCGACGAAATCGAGGGTGCCAGACTCTACCGGGCCGAGTGGACCGAAAACATCGAGTCGATCGTCTACGCGTACGTCGAGATCGGGGCGACGATCCTGCAGGCGATCGGCCGAGCCGAGTACTGGGAACTGCGGATGCGATTCGACGATCGGGACAAGCTCTCCGAGTTTCGGGAGTACTGCAAGGAAAACGACATCGCGTTCGAACTCAACAGCCTCCAGGATCAGGAACAGCCGATGGCGAGCGCCCAGTACGATCTGACGACGAAACAACGGGAGACGCTCGTTTCCGCACTCGAGGCGGGCTACTACGACGTGCCCCAAGCGGTGACGATGAGCGAACTAGCCGAGGAACTGGGGGTCAGCCAGCAGGCGCTCTCGAAGCGGTTTCATGCCGGGCACCGAAATCTCATCACGAGCACCTTGACGATCAGTCATCCGGACGACGAGTGATCGCGCCTACCGTGAACGGCGAGGCTGTGCACCCGCTTCTCGCGGAACCAGTCGAGAATATCCGTGTCCGACACTTAATCGAGTGGTGGATACAACCCCCTTTCCCATTGGGGACGGACGACTAGAACGGAGTATAATGGACCTCCAACAGGCCCAACGAGACATCGACGCGATTTTCGAGATGTTCGCCCATCATCGCCGTCGATACGCACTCCGCGGATTGCGGATGCACGACAATCCGATGGCGCTCGCCGATTTGGCCGACGAAGTGGCAATTCGGGAGAACGAAGCGCCCATTACCGAAATCTCACCGGAGGCGGTCAAGCGCATCTATCTGTCGCTCTATCACACGCACATTCCGAAACTCGAGGATGCAGGCTTCGTTCAGTACGATCAGGATCGGGATTCGGTCGTGCTTTCGGGACGCGTCGAACAGGTCGAGCAGTATCAGGAACTGCTCACAGTGGAGTAATATGTCGAAGTCAGACGAGCGACTGAAAGCGGCTGCGAGGTGTCGTGAGTGTGGGACCGTGTATTCGGCGTGGATCCATCCCGATAGCTCGATTCACATCATCGGCCGAAAAGACGGCTGTCGATGCGGTGCAACGGCGTTCCAAGACATTTCGGGAGCGGTCACCGGAGATGCGTCGACGCCGTCTGCAGACCGCACGTGATCGGGACGGCGCGGCTGGACGAGTCGATGCGCATCGATTGTCCGCGTCTCCCCATCTCGTCTCTGCTCACGTCCTCGAGAGAAAGTCAATCGGTCGGGTGTTTCAACAGATCAGTCGGGGGCCAGCCGTCTAATTCTTCGGCGGCTTCGAACAGTCTATCCAGACACTCGTCGTCGCTAAGCGCGACCGTCCTGTCACTCCAATCGATCTCGAGAACGTTCCTGTCCACCAGTCGTGGAAAATGCGTGTGGACCAATCGGACCTGAGCCCGTTCGACCTCCCGGTCGTCGATCTTTTCGGGAGGGACGCGATGTCTTCGGGCGGCCACCTGCTGGGAAAGCTCCTCCACACTCGCCTCTCGATCACGTTCAACTAGCGTATGGAGCACGAGCTGACGGTCGGCGCTGGCGAGAATTCGAAACGCCTCCGTCTGTTCCATAAGAACTCTACTCGAACCGTACGCTTCGAGGGGGAAATTGACTCCGCCTAAAGGTATTGGATATGGGCCTCGACGGGTGACCGTGGACGCCGCCGGCGAGATCGTCGCCTCACACGTGTTCGGAAATCCGATCCTCACTCACGATCGACACCCTCCAATCCGAGGTCCACGACCCCCCGTTCGCGACGACTTCGGAACCCGTCCAAACGGCCCGGTCCAATACGAATCGACTCGAAACGTGGCGATCTAACAGTAATACGGACGACGGTGACAGGCATTCGAAAAATGCGCCTCAGAAGAACGAAACGGGAGAACCTTCTTATCGACAGGCACCGACTTGCCCTCAATGAGCCAGGAAACAGAGTATCCTCCACAATCCGAACCGTCCGAGGAACGTGTCGACGACTCTGAACCCCTGAGCGTGGAGAGCGGACTCGAGGCGCTGCGCTCGAGTCCGGAGTTTTGCGGCCCCGTCGAACCGCTCGACGACGTGGTAGCCAACGAACACATCGCGCTGTTCTACGAGTCCGAGGAGGAACAGTTCGCGGCCGTCGTTCCGTTCGTCCGGCAAGGGTTAGAGCGGGGCGAACGGATCATGTACGTCCTCGAGGAGCACGACGAGGACGAGGTGCTCGCCGCGCTGGACGACGCGGGAATCGACGTCGACACCGCCGTCGACTCCGGCGCGCTGACCTTCCACGGCATCGACGAGACGTACCTTCGCAACGGAACGTTCGATCCGGACGAGATGCTCGAGTTCTACGGCGAGGCGCTCGAGAAGGCGACGGCGGAGTATCCGGGGCTTCGCATCACCGCGGACACGCGATGGATCCTCGACGAGGAGACTTCGATCGAGGACTTTATGGAATACGAGAGCCGGGTAAACGACCTCTTCGAGGGTGAAGACTGTATCGCGCTCTGCCAGTACGACCGCGACGCGTTTTCGCCCGAGGTCCTCACGGACATCGTTCGGACGCACCCGCACCTCGTCTACGACGGGACGCTCTGTCACAACTTCTACTACACCCCGCCGCAGGAATACTTCGAACCCGACGAGCCGGCTCGCGACGTCGATCGGATGCTGGGGACGCTCGTCGACCGAACGGAAGCGAAGGTCGAACTCAACGATACGATCGACGAACTGGCGGAATCGAACGAGCGGCTCAAACGGTTCGCGTACATCGCCAGCCACGACTTACAGGAACCCCTGCGGATGATCTCGAGTTACCTCCAGTTGCTCGAGAATCGTTACGCCGACGACCTCGACGACGACGCGCGAGAGTACATCGACTTCGCCGTCGACGGCTCCGATCGGATGCGGGAGATGGTCGACGGATTACTCGAGTACTCGCGAATCGATATGCAGGATGCGGACTTCGAACCGGTCGATTGCGACGCCGTCCTCGACGACGTCGTGGCAGATCTGCAGCTCCAGATCGACGAGAGCGACGCCGCAGTCGTCGTCGACGAGCTTCCCACAGTCGCCGGCGACGCCAACCAGCTCGAGCAGTTGTTCTCGAATCTCGTCTCGAACGCGATCAAGTACAGCGGCGAGGAGCCGCCCCGCGTGGAGGTCGCCGCCGACCGGCAGGGCGACCGTGCGGTGTTCTCGGTCGCGGACAACGGGATCGGCATCGAGTCGGAGTACGTCGACCAGATCTTCGAAGTCTTCACCCGACTTCACTCGAACGACGAGTATCGAGGAACCGGGATCGGTCTCGCGCTGTGTCGAAAGATCGTCAACCATCACGGCGGCGATATCTGGGTCGACTCCGAACTCGGGGAGGGGACGACGTTTCACTTTACGCTTCCTCGAGCCACGACGTGAATTCGTTCCCCCGTCGTGCCCGAGGGAGTTGCCGTGGAGAAGATCGAGGCGGCCTCGAGCGAATAGAGCTCAGTTCCATCGCGTCTCGCGACGGCGAACTCATCCCGACAGGGGTCGTACCGATAGTAGATGCCAACCGTTCAGACCGACGATATCGAGACGTACTACGTCAGTCGTGGTGACGGCCCACCGATCGTCTTCGTCCACGGTATGATCATGAGTACCACCATGTGGGAACCCCAGATGGACGCGCTCAGTGACGCGTTCACGACCATCGCCTACGATGTCCGGGGCCACGGGCACACCGGCGGCTCTGACACGACGCCGTACTCTATGGACCTCTTCGCGTCGGATCTCGACGCGCTACTGGACGCGCTCGATATCAAACGAGCGATCATCTGTGGCCTCTCGATGGGTGGCGCCATCGCGCAGGCGTTCGCCGCCGCCCACCCCGAGAAGATCGCTGGACTCGTGCTCGCCGATACGTTCCCCGCGGGCCCGTTACCCGCGACCGGGCGACTCGCCATGGCGAACATCCGGTTCCTCGCCCGACTGGACCGCTTCGTCGACTACAAGACCCTGAACCGGTGGCAGCTCCGGGTCGGTCACCGGCTCCTCCCCGGGATCTCGGGCGACCGAGAGACCGTCCAGCAACTCGTCGACGACGCACCGACGATACCCCACGCCGAGTTCGTCAAGGTCGCCGACGCGACCGCGCGGTTCCCGAAGGCCGATATCGACCTCTCTACTGTCACCGCACCGACGCTCGTTCTGCACGGCGAGCACCTCCCGACGGCCAACGAGGAAACCACCGAGCGACTGATCGGCCAGCTTTCGAACACTGACCCCACCGTCCTCGTCGTTCCCGCGAGCGGTCACGCCTCCAACCTCGACAATCCCGAGTTCTTCACGACGGCACTGCAGGAGTTCCTCACCGAGCGCGTCTACAAGAGTACGGCCGAGAGTATCGGCGATCCGGAGGACGGCGGGAACGCGACCTGACTGGATCGTCCCCTATCGGTGTCGCCGGATCAAAACTGCGGGAGGACTTCGTCGACGAACAGTTCGGCCGTCCGTCGGTCGTTTTTCGGCACCTCGATCTGGAACATCTCGACGCCGAGATCGCCGAACGTCTCGACGACCGCCGCGACCTCGGCGGGCGTCCCCACAGCCGCCGGAACGTCGTCCGGCGCGGGCGGTCCGTCGGGCGTTTCCTCGAGGTGGCTTCGATAGGCGGATCTCGCCGCCGCCGAGTCCTCCCGCAGAAGTGCGTTCACCGTCACGGTCTTCTCGATGTCGTCGTAGTCGCGGCCGAGATCCTCGCAGTGGTCTGCGAGCACCTCGAGTTTGTGCTCGTAAGTGTCGGGACCGACGCCCGGGATGTTCCAGCGATCCGCGTACTCGGCCGTGACACGGAGCGTGAGCTGTTCACCGCCCCCGCCGATCATGACCGGTACGTCGGCGGAGGGTTCACAGTAGAACCCGTCGAGATCGTAGTACTCCCCGTCGTAGTCCACAGGCGAGTCCTGCGTGAGTGCAGCGTCGACGAGCCTGACCGCGTCGCGAAGCTGTCGCACGCGGGTCGCCGGATCCGGAAACTCGATACCCGCAGCCTCGTACTCGTCGTCGAACCAGCCGGCGCCGATCGAGAGCAGTGCTCGTCCGCCCGAGAGTGCGTCGAGGGATGCGATCTCCTTCGCCAGCAGTGCCGGGTTACGGTAGTGGACGCACGTAACGAGCCCCGATAATTCCATCTCGTCGGTCTCCCGTGCGAGCGCGGAGAGGCCCGCGTAGCACTCGAGCGTCGGCTCCTCGGGGTGACCGATGCCCGGAAGCTGCCAGAAGTGGTCCATCAACGTGAACCAGGAGAAGCCACCCGCTTCGAGCAACTGCGCGTGACCGACGAGCTTCTCGGCGACGGGCTGCTCAGGCGCCGGGGCGCCCTCGTAAACGTACGACGTAGTGTGGTAGCCGAACTCCATGGAGACAGGTGCCCGACGAGCGAGTATGAAGGTTCGGGGGGTCGAGTTCCTCCCCGCCCTGAAGGGCGAGGCTTCCACTCGTATCCCGTCAGCGGTTACGATCCCGATCGTCGGCCGCGAGGAGCCGCACGTAAAACGTCGCTCCCTCGCCTGGCTCAGAGTCGACCCAGATGTCCCCCTCGTGGCGCTCGACGATCCGCTTGCACAGCGCGAGCCCGATCCCCGTTCCGTCGTGTTCGTCGGGAGTGTGTAGGCGCTGGAACACCTCGAAGACCCGCTCTCGATCGTCGGGGTCGATCCCGATCCCCTCGTCGCGAACCGAGAGCTCCCACCAGTCGCCGTCGCGGTCGGCGTCGATGTGAACCCGCGGCGGCTCGTCGCCGCTGTACTCGAGGGCGTTGTCTATCAGATTCTGGAACACCTGTCGCAACTGTTCGCTGTCACCCTCGACGCGGGGGAGCGATGCGGCCGTGACCTCGGCGTCGTGTTCCCGGATCTTCACCTGCAGGTCCTCGCGGACGTCCGCGATAACGCCGGCCAGATCGACCGGTTCGAACGGATCGCCGCGCGCATCGACCCGCGAGTACTCGAGCAGGCCGTCGATCATCTCGCGCATTCGGTCGGCCCCGTCGACGGCGTATCCGAGGAATTCGCGACCGTCTTCGTCGAGTTCGTCCTCGTACCGTCGTTCGATGAGTTGGAGATACGACGAGACCATCCGCAGGGGCTCTTGCAGGTCGTGACTGGCCGCGTAGGCGAACTGCTCCAAGCGCTTGTTGGACTCCTCGAGCTTTCGCTGGCGCTCTTTTCGCTCCGTGATATCCCGGACGACACCGACGTGGTTGTCTTCGCCGTCATCGGCCGGGATCGTCGCGATGGTTCCCTCCGTCGGCACGAGATCGCCGTCCGCGGTCTGGATCATCGCCTCCAGCGTCGAGTCGGGGCCGTCCCCGTCGGTCAGGGCCGCTTCCATCGCCGACGACTGTTGGATCGTGTCCTCGTCGACGACGAGGGAGGCGTGTTCGCCGACCAGTTCCTCCCGGTCGTAACCGGTCAACTCGGCGTAGGCGTCGTTGACCATGGTGAACCGCCCGTCGTCGTCTTTGACGTAGATCCCGTCGTCGATCGTCTCGACGATCGTCTCGTACTTGGCGAGTTCTCGCTCGCGTTCCTTCCGATCGGTGATGTCCTGGACCATCGTCATCCCGGCGAAGACGGTGCCCCGATCGTCGGTCACGGGGACGGCGTGGGAAACCCACTCGCGGTCCGCGTACGAGATTTCGACCGATCGTTCCTCGCCCGCGAGTGCGGCCCGGTAGGTCGGTTCGAGGCGGTCGGCGACCGCCTCGTCCCAGACCGCACGGAGGGACCGTCCTTCGAGTTCCTCCGGATCCACGGGGACGTCGTCGAACCCCTGCCCGGCCGCCAGGGTGTACACCATCTCGTCGTCGAACAACGCCACGGCACCGTTCGGGAAGTACTCCGCGAACGTCCGGTAACGCCGTTCGGACGCCTCGAGTTCGGTCTCCAGACGCTTGCGGTCGGTGATGTCGGCGACGATGCCCTCGAGGCTCACGAGAGTACCCTCGTCGTCGAAGATCCCGCGCCCGTACGACCGGACCCACCGGCGATCGCCGTCTGCGGTCTCGATACGGTAGGTCACCGAGAACAGGTCTTGTTCGTCGATCATCCGTCGAATCTCCTCCCAGACCTCCTCACGATCGGCCTCGACCATGATATCCTCGCCGTAGCTCACCGCCCCGGTCTCGAGGGCCTCGGGTTCGTAGCCGGTGATCTCTCGGCAGGCGTCGCTGACGAACTCCATCGGCCAGCCCCGCTCGTTGCGACACCGGTAGACCATTCCGGGGACGTTGTCTACGAGCGTCGAGAGCTGTCGCTCACGTTCCTCGAGGGCCCGCTCGTACTCGCGGCGCTCGGTGACGTCCCGGTCGGAGACGATGATCGAGACGACCTCGCCGTCGTCGTCCGTGACGGGTCTGAAGTGCCCACTGATCGTGTATCGGGTTCCGTCCGGCCGCGTGA
Organism: Halomontanus rarus; assembly: GCF_017357405.1. Taxonomy (GTDB): domain Archaea; phylum Halobacteriota; class Halobacteria; order Halobacteriales; family Natrialbaceae; genus Halomontanus; species Halomontanus rarus. Next base: position 1,883,279 of record NZ_CP071597.1, read on the forward strand.
GGTCCGCCTCGAAGTCGACGTACTCGCCGGTCGCCGCGCGCTCGACCCACGATTCGACGTCGGCGTCTCCCTCCCCCCACCACGGCGTCTCCCAGAACGGCTCGCCGGTCACCGCCTCGAGGTCGGCGTCGACGTACTCCATCGCCGTCCCGTTGATGTCCAGCACCGTCCCGTCGGGCTCGAGCAGACCGACGAGGATGTTCGGGTCTTCGAAGATCGCTTCGAAGCGCCGTTCGGTCCGCCGGAGGTCCCGTTCGCGCTCGATGCGCTCGGTCACGTCGTGGAAGTAGATCGAGAGCCCCGATTCGGACGGATACACGTTGAACTCGAGCCAGGAGTCGGCCGGGTCGTCGTATACCTCGAAACTGACCGGCTCCTGCGTCTCCATCGCCGACCGGAACCGTTCCCAGTAGACGCCCGATTTCATCTCGGGGAAGACGTCCCAGATCTCCCGGCCCAGCAACTCCTCTTCGGAGAACTGGAGAACGTCGGCGGCGGACTCGTTGAGGTGGGTGAACCGCCACTCGTCGTCGAGCGCGTAGAACGCGTCGGAGACCCGGTCGAGGATCTCGCTCAGTTCGGTCTCGAGTTCCGTCTTCCGTCGCTCGAGTTGCCGTTCGCGCTCTTTGAGCGCCGTGATCTCCTCCCCCGTCGTGACGACGCGCTCGAGGGCGCCGTCCGGGCCGAAAATCGGGGTGGCGTTTATACGGAACACGATCCGGTCGCCCTCGGACGGTTCGATGCTGACCTCTTCGTTGTACACCGGTTCCTCGGTCGCCAAAACGCGTGCGGACGGCGTCTCCGCCGGCTCGAGTGGGTCCCCGTTCACATCGTAGATCGTCCAGCCGTCCGTCCGGTCGTCCGCGATGATCTCCGTCTCGGAGAGGCCGAGCGCCTCCTGTGCCCGACGGTTCGCCATCACGGTCTCGCCCGCGGCGTTCGTGACCGAAATCGCGATCGGCGCCGTCTGAAGCAGTTTTTCCGTCTGGTCGTACTCGCGGTGGAGTTTTCGCTCACGTTCTTTACGCTCCGTGACGTCGTCGATGGACACGACGATCCGGTCGGTCGCCTGATCCACGTCGCCGTCCGTGATCGGTGCCGCGTCGATCGAGAACCACCGGCGGCCGAGCTCCGGGAGGTCGATCTGACACTCGAAATCGTGGACGGGCGCTCCGGATTCGCCGACCTGCGACCACGGCAATTCGTCCGTCGGTATCGGCTCTCCATCGGCGTCGTAGACCTCCCAGTCCAGATCCTGGGGATCGACGCTATCACCGTCCTCCGCGAGCGCACTCTCCTCGAGACCGATCTGCTCGAGCAGCCGCCGGTTCGCTCTGACGAACGCCCCGTCGGACGTGAGCAGACCGATCCCGACCGGGACGGTCTCGAGGATCTGCTCGGTGAGGTCGCGTTCCCGCTGGAGCCGTTGTTCGTACTCGCGCCGTTCGGTCATGTCGCGGGTGACCTTCGTAAACCCCTGTAGCCTGCCGTCGTCGTCTCGAATGGCCGTGATCGTCACGTTCGCCCAGAAGCGAGAGCCGTCCGCGCGGACTCGCCACCCCTCGTCCTCGACGCGACCCTCCGTTATCGCAATCTCGAGGTTGTTCTCGGGAACTCCCGTATCGACGTCGGCGTCCGTGTAGAAGGTCGAGACGTGTTCGCCGACGATTTCGTCTTCCGCGTACCCTTTGATCCGTTCTGCACCGTCGTTCCAACTGGCGACGACACCGCTCGGCTCGAGCCTGAAGATCGCGTAGTCTTCGACCGCGTTTACGAAATCGCTCAACGCCCTCTGATCGGATTGCTGGCCGCTATTGGGGCCAGATTCACCGGCCCCCCGTCCGGACGCTCCGACCTCCTGACCCGATTCCTCTTCGTCCGGTCCGGACGCCCCCGGCCACCACCAGACCCGAGTTTCGTCGGGGAGCTGTCGGGACCGGAGCGCGCCGCGTTCGGCGAGTTCCTCGAGACGCTGCCGCGTCGTTTCACGAGTCCACTCCCACTCCAGTTCGTCGGCGACTTCGCCGGTCGTCAGCGGCGTCGACGGCTGGTTTAGACCTGCAAAAATAGTCCGAATGGCCCCCTCGGTTCCATTCGGAGATGCCCCTGGAGTTTCCATAGGTTCACCTGTTGTCAGGGGCCCATAAACGCTTGCCTCGGAGGATCGCACAGAGCGTGCTGTCTTGTGCGGCCGTGTACTGCCTCCTACTACGGCGGGGACGCTGAGGAAACTACTGTTCGCCCCTCTCGAGCCACTCGCTGCGAAGCAACCCGTACTCGACGCTGTCGCGGTGTTCGCCGTCGATGAACCGAAACTTGCGGAGTCGCCCCTCCTCCGTGAAACCGAGTGACTCGAGCAATCCGCGGGAGGCCTCGTTGTAGGCGTACGCACCCGCACCGACGGCGGGCGTGTCGTACACACGAAAGATGTAGTCGATGACGAGCGAGACCGCCTCCTTCGCGTAGCCCCGACCCTGGACCTCCGGAGCGAGCCAGAACGCGAGTTCGGGGCGGTGCCAGTCGGTCCCCGCGACGGAGACGACGCCGATCGGTCGCACGTCGTCCGCCGGTTCATCCTCGTCCACCCTCTCGTCTCCACTCGAACGCTCCTCGAGACCGCTCTCCTCGATTTCGTCCCCCTCGAGACAGACGAGAAACCGCACCCTGTCTTCCTCCTCGAATCGCTCCTCGAGTTGCGCCCGACTCTTGTGTCGCTGGTTGCCGATCGGATAGCGGATCTCGGGATTGGCGTAGCCCCGCTGGAGAAACGGAACGTCCTCGCGCTCAAGCGTTCGTAGCGTCACCCGGTCGCCGCTCTCGATGCGTGCGCCTGGCATGCGTACGTCGTCGCCCGCGCTCGAAAAATACGTTGTGTCCGAGAGCACGGTCGAGGTTCGATTGCGTCCTCGATAGTGAAGGGAACTCGATCGCTGTCTTCGGTAGCGAAGGGGACTCGAGCGACGGCCATCACAGCCGTCGAATTTCGGATCTGAGTCGAGTCGCCGTGGACCGAGAGCCAAATCCTTTTGGGGAATGGCTCAAACGGAGAGTCGTCGACTACTGTGATATGGATACCAGAGAGCACCCTGCCGACCCGGGGCAGACGAAACAGTTCCTCGTGAAGTGCAACGCCTGCTCGTTCGAACAGACGACCGCCGGCCGCGAGGAAGTAACGCAGGTCGGAAACGACCACCGCCGGGAGACCGGCCACGAACTCGTCGCTCTCGAGGTGCCGCCGTCGATCGGCTCTTCGTGATTCTTACCTCCTCTTCCTCTTCCTCCTCCCGTTCTCCGTTTCGACGGTCGGCTCACGACCGTCGATCACTCCGACTCCCGTTCGAGTTCGACCGTCTGCTCTCGGAGCCGCCGGATTCGCCTGTGCGTCGGCGGGTGCGTCGCGATCAGCGAGAACATCGAGTCGGTCGGAACGATACAGAAGGCGTTGAATCCGGCGACGCGCCGGAGGTCGGTGTCCGGAGGCGCAGGTTCCGTGTGGAGCGTCGCGAGCGCACTGGCGAGGGCGAACGGCTTCCCCGTGATCGCGACGGCGCCGCGGTCGGCGGCGTACTCGCGGTATCGCGACAGCACCAGCGTCCCCGGGAGACTGGCGAGATAGACCGGGAGGCCGACGAACAGCAGGTACAGGCCAATCCAGAGCGGCCATCCGAGGAAAAACGACACCGTGGTGAACGACCGTCCGGCCATTGACAGAACGATCGCGGAGACGGTCATCGGAAACCCGGCGACGGTCATCACGGTGGAATCGTCGTTCTTGAGGTGGGCGAGTTCGTGGGCGAGGACCGCCTCGAGTTCGTCGTCCTCGAGCGTCCGCAGGAGACCGGTCGTCACGCAGATGACCGTCCGCTGGCCCGTCCCCGCCGAGAGCGCGTTCGCCTCGTCGGAGGGAATCACGGCGATCGGCGGCGTCGGTATGTCCGCCTGTTGAGCCAGTCGCTCGGTGGTATCGAACACCAGCGGATACTGTTCGCGATCGATGGCGATCGCCTTCGTCACCCAGTAGGCGATGAGGTCGGCGTAGGAGATGCACCCGACCAACGCGAGTGCTAACAGGCCACATATCACGATCGCAACGGAGGCGGGAACCAGCGAGAACACGATTCCGATGAGGGCAGCGTAGCCAACGAGCGTGAGCGCGAGCGCGAGGAGCATTCGTCGCTGGAGACGGCGGTCGGAGGGCCAATCCATACGAAGTGCATCGTCGGGTATCGTCAAGAATGTAACTATTGGTCGGATTCGTCGGTATCCTCGTCGGTGGCACCGAACAATTACGGGTCGCCCTCTCGGACGGTGACGACGAATAGCGCACACGATCCGGAGGCGTGACCGGGAGCGGAGATCACGCGTTACGGAACGGGTTGTGTCCATCAGCCTAGAAACCCGAGCGCAGAGAGTTGCCAACCGAATCCGATTCCGAGTAGTGCGAGGTGAGAATACGGCCGCGAGGAGAACCAACCGTGGACTCCGCTATTCGAGCGATTCCCACCGCGTCGTATCGGGAGTTGTCTCAGCCATGGCGCACCTCGGTCGGTGTCGGTTCCGCGCGGTCAGTCGGCTTGCCCTCGGTACGGAGTGTGGCCCAGAGAGCCAGGTGAACCAGGGCCTGTCCACTGCCGAGGGCGAAGGCGGACCACGCAGGTGTGTACCCGATGGCCCCGCCTGTGAGCATCACGGCAAAGATAGTGGGCGGCCCGAGCAGGAGGAGACTGGCAGTCCTCGAATGACCGTCGACGCCAAGACTGGCGACGCCACACGAGATGTACGCGAGGACCATAGCCACACCCACCACCAAGATGATGGTTAGTCCGAGTACGCCAACGTCTTCGAGTGGGGGGAGAACCCCGATGGCCTCGACGATACTCAACGCGGTGATTACGGACCATCCGACGGCAGCGACTGCTGCGAAGACGGCAGTAACACGGGCCAACGCGGGCGTCCGATCGGCAAGTGTGGGACATATCCCGAGCACTCCGACCATCGCGACGAGAAATCCGGCGGGACCGAATATGTCCTCGGGCGCGGCCCGATCCATGAACGCCTCGACGCCGAGAAGCGCCCCGAAGAGGGCCAACAACACGCCAGCGACGAGGAACGCCGTTGGACTCCAGCGTTCGAGCGACTCCCACCGCATCGCACGGGTGGCTGTTTCAGCCATGGCGGGACTCCGTTAGCGTTGGCTCCGTACGGTCCGCCGGTTCAGATTCTGCTCGGAGGACGTACCCGATGGCCAGCATCGCCAGCGCGTCTCCGACGACGATGCCAAGGGTTATCGTCGCGGCTTCCATCCCGGCGACGAATCTGAGGATATTCGTGACGACGAGGATGGGCGGTACCAAGAGGAGAACACCGAGAGTCCGCGAGTGGATCGTCGTTCGAAGGCTGGCGATGCCGAACGCGACGAATCCAAGGACGCTCCCGATGAACACGCCCGGGATGAAGAACACGCTAACAGCATCGTATTCGCCGGCTGGGATTCCGGCGTAGTAAACCAGCACCGTCACGGTCATGACGGCGAAGATTACCACGCCGATTATGGCGAACACGGCACCAGCGCGAGCCAACCACCGACTCCGGTCGGCGAGTCCGGGATACAACCCGAGCAATCCGAGGAGGGCGACGGTCCACGCAGCACCGACGAACGCCTGACCCACTAATAAAAAGCCTTCAGTAGCCGTTACGATGCTCGCCGCCACGAAGCTCGCATCGACGATCATCAGGAGGCCGCCGACCACGAACGCCGTCCGACTCCATTGTTCGAGCGACCTCCATCGACCGGACCGAACACGATCTGTGGTAACTTCTGCCATATGGTGGAGTGTGCGGCTCTTCTCCTTCAAAACCGTCTCTAGATAGCACTAGGTGCCACGTAGCGGGAAGAGATCGCGCAGTTATCGCTGTCCGATATCGATGAGCGTCGCAGAGAGCGCATCGAGGGCATTGCGCAGGTGATAGTGGAAGGTCGTTTCTGCAATGTCCATCGAATCGGCGATATCGCCAGCAGTGCTCTGGCGCGGCCAGTTAAAATATCCGGCGTGATAAGCGCGCGTGAGCGCCTCCTGTTGCCGATCGGTCAGGCGGTCGTCGATCGATTGGCGCACCTCACCAGCTTGCTGGACGGGGCGGTCGAATTCACGTTGTGCTACCAGCGTGGATTCCGGATACACGGCCTGGAGTCTCCCAGCCAATTGACGAACGTTGGTGGTCTGCGGAACTTCGATGCAAAATCGACCTCGGCCGTCCGCAACGTGACCTGATGTAAGGACGGCCCCGTGTTCCGTGAGTTCCGTCAGAGCTGCCCCATCGACGACGAGCTCGAGCAATCCATTTGTATCCTCGTCTGCGATGACCTGCGCTCGAGTGACATCTTGGTCGTCCACGGCCACGTCACGAACAGCGAGTGGGGCCGCTCCTTCGACGGCGAGGTACACGCTCCACGTTTCGGACGTCGATTCGACGTAGCCAGTAATCGTGAGCTCGCACTGAAGGCGCTCGGACAGCCGGACGAACACCAGTTCGGAATCCGCAACCTCGAACTCGAGTTCGACCACCGTATCGGCGAACAAGAGCTTGCGATTCTCGATCGCATTGATGGCGAATCCGACGGCTTTGCCGAGCGTTTCGAATCCTGCTTGTTCGCGTCGACTGAACGCGAGCGGCCGAGTCGCGTAGACGGCGAGGATGCCGTACGTCGTGTCGCCGCGAACCAGCGGGACGGCAGCAGCCGCTTCGACGCCACGGTTCAGCGCCTCCTCGCGCCACGGCTCGAACGTTGGATCAGATCGAACGTCCTGACTGACCTGCAACTCCCCAGTTCGGAAGGCTCGGCCACCGGGTCCTCGCCCGGTTTCCGTTTCCGTCGTCGTGATCGTTGCTGCTTCGATGTACCCATCGTCGATTCCGGCGCTGGTTCGCGGGACGATTCGATCCCCGTCCGCGTCGGGAGCACCGATCCAAGCGAACTGGTACAACTCGGATGCGGCCAACCGATCACAGACGGTTTGTTCGATCTCGTTTCGAGTCGGTGATTCGAACAAGTTGCGGGTTATCTCGAGGAGGAGTTCGTTGATCCGAGCCAGCGTCGCCAGTTCGTCACGCTGGCGTTCCAAGTTCCGCTCGTGTCGTCTGTGCTCCGAAATGTCGATCGCCATCAGAACCGCACCGTCGAACTCCCCGTCTCGATAGAGCGGGACGCCACGTCCAGTGAAGTACGCCTCCTTCCCGTAGATCGATTCGAACGGAAATTCGAACTCGATGGTCTCGCCGTCTTGCAGGCGCGTGAACAGGTCCGCTCGGCCGGTCTCGACGATCGATGGGAGGTCGCGGATGTCGACCCCGATCGCAGCTGAAGCATCCTCGTCATCGGGAAGGCCGATGATCTCCTCCGCCCGCCGGTTCTCGTACGTGATCTCGAGGTCTTCGTCGAGGCGGAACATTCCGAACGGGGCGTTTTCGACCAGTTCCTCGTTGAACTGGCGGGCGTTACGGAGTTCCTGTTCACGATCCGTACGGTCCGTAATATTGCGGGCGATACCACACCGGTAGACACGCCCGGTCTCGGGGTCTTCGAACGTCGCCCCGCGGAACTCGTGAGGAATGCGCTTCCCGTCCTTGGTGACGAGGTCGAGGTCGACACGTCGATCGCCGAGCTGGTCGATGGCTTCGGCTGTGCCCGGCACGTAGTCGCGCTGTTCCGGTGGAACGAGGTCCTTCGGATCGAGCGCTTCGATCTCTGCATCCGTATAGCCGGTCACCTCGCGGAGTGTCGCGTTCCAGAGGACGGCATCACCGTCTCCGTCTATCACGTACACGATGTCGTCGATCGCATCGAAGACGCGTTTTATCAACCGGGGTTGGTTCGTCTCGCGGTCACTCGCCGTTCGTTTCCCGTGACCGGCCTCCCGGCTAATCCAGATGAATCGCTCGTCCTCCAACTGGCTGAGTGACAGATCCTGTACGAAAGTACTACCATCGCGTCGCCGGCCCGCGATCGTGCCTCGCCACTGTCCGTCTTCGCGGCACGCCGAAAGAATGTCTCGTTTGAATCGCAGTCGTTCGTGATCCGCAAGGCGGCGTTCCCATAACTCGCCGGCGAGGTCGTCCGGTCGCGTAAAGCCGTGCAGATCGGCGTACGCCTGGTTGACCAATACGTACTGGTCGCCATCGACGACGGCCATCGCATCCATCGACGCAGCCATCACTTTCGTTCTATCCCACGCGGTCCTGGCTGCGTTCCCCATAGTGTGCCAATCGCTAGCACAGGCATTAATATTCGGGGGCTTCACCGAGGGTGCCCAGATCCTAACCGGTAGCCTCGTGGAGAGAACGGGCCGAGAGCCCGTTACGTTCCCGGGAAACGGCCGTTTGAACTACTCGAGTGCTCGCCGGACGTGAGTTCGGACGACTTTCGGATGGTGTCAAAGGTATAACTGCTACAAATGAATAAGGCGAGTGCCTCGGGATCGTTCGAAAGTCTCCGATTTTCGTGATGATGAGTCACTCGGTCTGCTTTTCTCTGTAGAAAACGATCGCCGGGATTACGGTACGGGTCCACCGCGAAACGGAAATCCGAGACCGTGGGCTGAAACCGCCCGCTCGAGGGAAGAAGAACCCAGTCGCTGACGATTTTGAACAGATGAAAGAAGCCTAGGCCGGGATTTGAACCCGGGCTCTCGTCCTTACCAAGGACGCGCTTTACCGCTAAGCTACCCAGGCGCATTTGGGCATGTACACCCTGTTTGCTGCCTTCGGCGGTCGATTCTACTGCATGGCCGTATAAGTATGTGATGAAACTCCTCTGGGTGTGTCGCATCGTGACGCAGTGAACTACGGAAACTTTGCTTACGCTTCCCCACTCAACGCAGCAAAGCCGAGTGTAGCAACTGCGGAAATGTAAGTAGACGAGCCCTATTTGAATACACGGGGTTTAATAGGCGGACGATCGTGGTGAATATTACGGAGAATGAAGCGTACCAACGAGTTCGAAGTTGTGCCTCAGTCCGACGCAGACGAGGAACTACTTCGCCGACTCTTGGACGCTTCAGCCGCTCTCTGGAACGAAATTAACTATCAGCGCCGAACGAACTTCGACGACTCGGATGGAGATGTCTGGAAAATCGACGAGTACCGTGGTCGATACGGCGGTACCCTCGGCGCTTCGACCGTTCAACAGATCGAACGCAAGAATCGAGAAGCATGGCACTCGTTCTTCGCACTCCGGGAGAAAGGCGAAGCCAACGGCAAGCCTGGCTTCTGGGGGAGTGGAGACGATCGCGAACTCCGGATGTACATCCGAAACACGTCGTACTCGGTCGAATGGGGCAAATACTCTCGTCTCGAGATTCTCGTTGGCCAAGATTTGAAAGAGGAGTACGGTCTCGGAGACCGAGAACGCCTTCGACTCGAGGTTCGAGGCGATCCGAACTGGAAAGAGTACGACAAACAGGGCCGATTGGAACTGTATTACGACGACGTGAGCGAGACGTTCAGGGCCTTTCAGCCAGTCACAATCAACGAAGACAATTCCCGACTGGCACAACCACTGGCGGACGAAACCGCCGCTCTGGACATCGGCGCAAACAACATCGTCGCCTGTACGGTTTCGACCGGCGAGCAGTACCTATACGACGGCCGAAATCTATTCGAACGGTTCCGCGAGACGACCCACCGAATCGCTGAACTTCGGTCAAAACTTGAGGACGGTCAGTACACGTCGAACCGGATCGAATTGCTGCACCGGCGTCGAACGCGACGCCGTGATCACGCTCAAGACGCGCTTGCTCGCAACCTGATCGAACGACTGTACGACGATGGTGTCTCGACAGTGCACGTTGGCGATCTCACTGACATCCTCGAAACGCACTGATCGGTTCGGACGAATTCGAAACTGCACAACTTCTGGGCGTTTCGGCGGTTCATCAACCGGCTTGTCTGTACCGCCGAAGAGTACGGTGTGACGGTTGAAGTGCGAACAGAAGCGTGGACCTCGCAGACGTGCCCGAACTGCGGTTCAACCGAGGACACGACACGTCACCAAGACACGCTCACCTGTCACTGTGGCTTCGAGGGTCACGCGGACCTCACAGCATCCGAGACGTTCCTGAGACGTCATCAGAAATTGGAGATTTCTGATTGGCGAACGAGACAGGAAGTGTCTCATCAACAGCACGAATCGGTAGCACGGCCGATGGCACGGCCCGTGTGCCTCAAGTGGGACGACCATTCATGGTCGGAGTCATCACACTCTTCCCGTCCCAACGAGGAGCGCACGAACCCGCAAGTTGCCTCCGTGGGTCGGCATAGCTGAGACTCCCAACGCGAGGAAACCCCGGCGTTCACACCGGGGAGGATGTCATCCAGGCAGGCATGCTTTCGTCGTTCGGAGCCATCTTTATCAGGGGTACAGGAAAATATCTCGAAGCATGACCTTGAAGACGAATATGATACGAGAGCGATTTGCGGGTTTCGATTCCGCGTAGGGCGTGCGGATGGTTGTCATCGGGACGTGAGACCGGGACTCAGGGATCGGTCGCCGACGTCGCACGATCGGTCTGTATACCGTCGTCGGGCGCTGTTCCCGTGTCTGTGTCTGTGTCAGTGTCGCCCTCCGCCTCAGTTTCCGTTTTCGACTCCCCCTCCGCCTCGAGCGCGGGCTCCGACTCGCCGTCACCGGAATCACCGGCGTTCCCGGTGGCGGTCCCGCCGTCGGCCTCCACTGGTCCGATCACGGGGAGACACGCCGACGCTGGCGGGAACTCCGTTCCGACCGCATCCGCGACGTCGTTGGCCACGGCGATCAACGCGGCCGTCGGCGTCGCGTCGACCGCTGCAGCACCCGCGAGGACCGCGAGCTCGAGGACGTCGCGCTCGAGGTTCGCGTCGAGTGTCGCCGATTCGGCGTCCGAATCGACGTCGTCTCGCAGGGTCTGATCGCGACCGAAGGCCTGGACCGTACGGACGGCCTTGCCGGCAGCGTCGGTGCGAGCGAGCAGGTAGAATCCGCGGGCGACGAGGATGTCGGCGGCGAGGATCTCGAGGTCGCCGTCGGCTTCGGTCTCGGGATCGCCGCTCGTCCAGGGTTCGTCGTGTGCCAGTCGTCTGGTCAATCGGAGTCCCTCGTAGATGAGCTGAACGCCCGCCGCCTGGTTGGCGATCGAGTCGAGCTCTAAGTCGGCGGTCGGATCGATCGCGGCGGCGCTCTCGAGGGTCAATACGCCGGGAGTCATCGAAGCGCCGTCGAGAGTGCCAACAATGACGTCGTGCAAGCGAGGCGGCTCGACGTCCGCGACGGCGTCGCGGGCGGCTCGCCGACAGCTGGCGGCCCTATCCATCGCCGCATGGTTACGGCGGGGGAGGCAAAGACCTTTGGAAACGCCGGTCGACGCCGGATCGTGATCCGAAGTTATCGCGACGGTCGAGTTCGCGTCCTCGAACTCGATCGGCCGGCGACCCGAAACGCGCTCACCGGAGCGGGACTGGACGAACTCGAGGCGGCCGTTCACGACGTCGAAGAACCGGTCGTCTACCTCCACGGGGCCGGCGCGGCGTTCTGTGCGGGTGCCGACCTCGACGAGGTTGCGGCGCTCGACCGGACGGGCGCCGAAGCGTTCGCGAGACGGGGCCAGCGGGTCGCCCGCACGCTCGAGGACTCGAACGCGGTCGTCGTCGCCGGAATCGACGGGGCGGCCCGCGGCGGCGGCCTCGAGCTCGCGCTGGCGTGTGACGTCCGCGTGGCGACCCCCGACGCGACGGTGGGCGAGCCGGGGGTCACGTTCGGCCTCTTCGGTGCGTGGGGTGGCACCGTCCGCCTCCCGCGGATTCTCGGCGAGGGGGACGCCCTCGAGTTCGCGCTCTCGGGTCGTGTGGTCGACGCCGAGACCGCCCTGCGGATGGGGCTGATCTCGCGGATCGAAGCGGAGCCGCGGGCGGTCGCCGAGGAGATCGCCGCGAATCCGGCGGATACGCTAGCCGTCCTCAAGCGGCGGCTTCGGGACGGGAGCGACCGGGAGACGAAAGAGCGCCTCGAGGCCGAGGCGTTCGCCGAGTTGGTCGACGCCCACGGCGACGAGATCGCGGCCTCGCGAGAGTAGGAGCGGGAGTCGAATCAGAATGATCAGCAGTGGCTCTGTCGAAATCCACTTCTTTAGACACCCACTGTCGTGAGATTACTGACACTACACCTGCGAACGTGTCGGCGGTTGTCGAGCAGAAGACATTTGCTCACATCCAATCACGAAATCATATGAACCGACGGCAGTATCTCGCTACAGGTGGATTGATTGCTGTACCCTTAGCTGGGTGTACCACGGTGGGGGGTGAGACACGACTCACAGCCGGAGACGTAATCGAGGACGGTGGAAGTGTCGTACTGCCGTTTAGCGAGAACGGCGAAGACGTGTTGAGGATTCAGTTTCAAAAACAGTTCACCGGCGACGAGAAGCGTGAGTACTATCCGTTCTTTGTGGCTTCGTGGCAACCAGACGGGGTGCGACTCGACTCACTCCAACTCGAGTTTCGCTCTCCACCTCACACCGCGGGCTTCTCACCGGCTGGAATCTCCCTTCGAGAAGATGCTCACGCACACAAGGCGACACTCTCTCAGGATGGTGACAACCCATCGACGACCATCCTCGACATGCCCGATACCACCGACATCGGACACGGAAGCGTGAAGGTAGATCTTCTCCTTACTACCGATCGCGAACAGGACCCTCAAGAACTGTGGATCGGAACCGAGGCCACGCTTTCGACTGATTCTTTTTGGGGAACGGACTATAGTGCAACTGGAGACTTTACTGTCGAGTTTCCCTAAGGGTTTACGGAAACAGTCCGTTCACTCTCAACCTTCGAGGCGCGCTCTCCGTCCGTCACTCGCCGCTCCCCACCCTCGTCGCTGTATCCGCCGGAGTAAAGCGGAGACGACCGAGAGCAACGGGAGTTCCAGCAGCGGCCCGATCACGAGCGCGAGCGCGATCAGCGGCTCGTTCGGAAACGCGACCACCGCGATCGCCAGCGCCGTCGGCGAGTTCCGCGAGAGGATCGTACACTCGAGGCAGGCCACTTCCTCGTAAGAGAACTCGAGGAGTCGCCCGACGGCCAGTCCGACGAGGAAGTTGATCGCGTAGAACGCCAGAACCGGGAGCGCGAGCAGCGCCAGAAGGTCGGGTCGCTCGACGATCACCGCGCCCTGGGAGGCGAACATCGCCGCGACGGCCAGCGCGAGGAAGACGATCTGAATCGGTCCCAGCGCCGGGAGCACGCGCCGCTCGAACCACCGGGACCGAGACCCCGTGAACCGACGGACGCCGCGTCGAACGATCACGGCGAAGGCAAGCGGGACGACGAGAACGAGGACGATGCTCTCGAGGAGCACGTCCAGCGGGAGGTCGACGGTCGTTCCCGCGAACGCGTAGAGGTAGACCGGAAGCAAGAGAAGCTGCAGGACGAGGTTGTACGGCAACAGCGAGGTCGCCAACGGGACGTCGCCGTTCGCGATGTCGGTGAAGACCAGGTACCAGTCGGTACAGGGGGTTACAAGCAACATGAGCAGGCCGATCCAGAGCGCCGGCTGGTCGCGCAGAAAGACCGCGCCGAGGACGACGGCCAACAGGGGATTCCAGACGAAGTTGATCCCGAGACTCGTGCCAACGACGCGGCGATTGCGAAGGGCGTGACGAAACCCCCCGAGCGGAATCGCCGTGAACGCGGCGAACAGCATCACCATCAGGAACGGCAGGACGAGCGCGTCGGCCAGCGCCGCCACGCCGGACACCTGCGCGGCGACGAGGCCGGCACCGACGCCGGCCATCACGAGAACCGGCTGGAATCGCTCGAGAACGTTCACGACGGTGACGAAGGGGTATCGGCGGGAAGGGCTTTCGGTGGTGTGTAGCGATTCGAGGACTCGAGGACTCGAGACGAATCGAGGCGAAAATCGACCGCCGTCTACGACTCGCTCGCGATCTCTTTCAGGACGGGTTTGAGTGCGGCGGCGACTTCTTCGAACCGTTCCATCGAGAGGGAATCGGTCGTCACCCACACGCCGCGTTCGTGTTCGTCGTCGACGACGCGCGTCAGGTAGCCGTATTCGAACATCCGAACGGTCGCCCGGTACTCGCCGAGTTGGGAATTTCGGTACGCATCCTGCGCGTGGAATCCCGCCCGCTCGAGTTCGGCGAACCCGACGAGGTCGGCCGTCCGGTCGAGATCGGATCTGAGATAGAGCTGTTCGACGCCGTCGTCGGTGAAGTAGGTGATACTTCGAAGTTCGTCACCGACCGCCGTCCGACAGACGCTCCGGAGTTCGTCCGCGAACGTCGCCTCGAGGAGAGAGCCATCCATGCGGTGTGATAGCACACGATTTGTAAAGAGAATATCGGTACCGGTGAGCGGCCGCCGACTCTGGGAGCGGATTTAGGATAGCGGTTCGGGAGCCGGCGGTGCGTTGCGCTTGTGCTCGCTGGTCTCGTAGAGCGCGGCGACTTTCAGCACCGTCTCCTCGTCGACCGAGAGGACGCGACACGTCGCCGCCACGGAGAGCGGTCCGTCGACGTGGAGCGCGAGGATCGAATCCAGCGTGTCGTACTCGAGGCCGAGTTCCTCCTCGTCGGTCTGGTCGGCCCACAGCTCCGCGGTCGCGGTTTTGGCCGCCAGTTCCTCGGGGACGCCAACGTGGCGGGCCAGCTGCCGAACCTGCTGTTTGTAGAGGTTGCCGATCGGGTGACAGTCCACGGCGCCGTCGCCGTACTTCGTGAAGTAGCCGACGGCGGCCTCGCTCCGGTTGCCCGTTCCGAGCACGAGTCGGTTCTCGTGATTGGCGACCAGGTAGTTCAGGACGCCTCGGACGCGAGCTCGAGCGTTGCCCACCGCCTCGCGGTCGCCCTCGGCTTCGGGATAGGTCGACAGGATCGAGTCGACGATCGGTTCGATCTCGATCACGTCGTAGGAGATCTCGAGGTCCTGGGCGACGCGTTCGGCGTCGCTCATGTTCCCCTCGCTGCTGACCGTGGCGGGGAGGACGAGTCCGTGGACGTTGTCGGTTCCGAGCGCCTCGACGGCCAGATAGGCGGTGAGCGTACTGTCGATGCCGCCCGACAGACCGAGCACGGCGCCCTCGGCACCCGCGGCGTCTACTGTTTCGCCGATGAACGAGACGATGTGCTCGCGGTGCACCTCGAGTTCCTCTTCGGAGAAGCGAAGATCCAGCATCGGGCGTCTGTTGGGCGGCGGGGAGCAAATAGCCTCGCCTCTCTGCGAAAAAGTGGACGTGTGTCTTTTTTGTGGGTATCGGTGAACATGGACTCGAGGTGGAGTTTGAAGCGCTACGTTCAAGTGGCATCGACGGGAAGAATGAGTGCGAACGCGGTGACCGAGCACCGGTGGTGAGCAGTTCAGGCGGAACTGCGAACGACGGTGCGAGTAAACGCAATGAACGAGCACCGGTGGTCTAGTGGCAGGACATGAGCTTCCCAAGCTCATAGCCCGGGTTCAACTCCCGGTCGGTGCATACGAAACTCCGTTGTGGCCCCAATTTTCTGCTCATCCGGAGATGAACGAAAGTGATTCCGGAAGCTCGTTACGTGGGTCCCATCCGGACACCAGTACCAGCCCGTACGCAAGATCACGGACCGCCCGTGAGCTGCAAGGGACGGTAGCCACCGACTCGGCTGCACCACGACGCGATCAGTAACGGCGAGCAGCTACGAACACGTGTCCAGACCCGAATCCCGACGATCACAATTCTTATTGAGTGACCGGCGGATTCCCCGGTATGCATTTATTCGACTACACTCGCGAGACTGTCTCTCTCGACGGCGAGTGGGAAGCGATTCCGGATCAGTACGAGGTGTTCGAGGAACACCCGATCGCGAACTCGTTCGCCCTCCCGCAGGCGCCGGAGGACGACCTACTCAACTTCGACGTCGACGACGGATACTCGATTCAGGTGCCCTCGTGCTTGGGCGAGGCGGTGCCCGAATTCCGCCACTACGAAGGGTGGGTGTGGTACACCAGGCGGTTCACCTGGTCCGGACCCCGAGACGCCGATCGAACGTTCCTCCGGTTCGGCGCGGTTAACTACGAGGCCACGGTCTGGTTGAACGGCGAACGCCTCGGCAGTCACGAAGGGGGCTATACGCCGTTTGCCTTCGAGGTGACCGACTACCTCGAGGAGGGTGACAACGTCCTCGTCGTTCGGGCCGACAACGAACGCCGCGAAGACGGGGTTCCGGACGAGCAGACCGACTGGTTCAACTTCGGTGGTATTCAGCGGTCGGTCGAGTTAGTTCCCGTGCCCGAAACGTTCATCCGGAATTACAAGGTGGAGACGACGCTCGCGGACGGCCAGGTCGACGTTCGAGTCTCCGCGTGGACTGACGGCCCTGACGCGGGAGACTCCGTCTCGGTTCGCCTCCCGGAACTGGACCGGGAAGCGGAACTCTCCTCGGTTGGCGACGGACGGTACAGTACCGAGCTGTCCCTGCAAACGGACGCCGTCACGCTCTGGAGCCCGACGTCGCCCCGGCTGTACAGGATCGTACTCGAGTGCGGCGCGGACGCGATCGAGGATCGGATCGGACTTCGAGACGTTCGGGTCCGCGACGGCGAGGTACTCCTCAACGGGGAGCGCCTCTGGCTGCGCGGGGTTTCGCTCCACGAGGAGGCGGCCGGGAAGGGACGAGCCCTCGACGCCACCGACGTTGAGACCCGCTTCCAATGGCTCAACGAACTCGACTGCAACTTCGCACGGCTCGCACACTACCCCCACACTCGGGAGATGGCCCGCACGGCTGACGAGGAGGGAATCCTCCTCTGGGAAGAGGTCCCTGCCTACTGGGACGTCGACTTCGGCGACGACGACGTTCAGGAGCTGTACCGTCAGCAGCTGCGCGAACTGGTCCAGCGAGACTGGAACCGACCGTCAGTACTGCTGTGGTCTATCGCGAACGAGACGGACCACGAGGACGCCACCAGGAATCGTGTGTTGCCCGAGATCGCGGAGTTCGTTCGAAAGTTAGACGACAGCAGGCTCGTGACCGCCGCGTGCTTCGCCGACGAGATCGACGACGGAGTGGTCGTTCAAGATTCCCTGGTGGACTCCCTCGACGTGATCGGTATCAACGAGTATTACGGGTGGTACCACGGCGACGCGGCCGACATAGCGGCGTTTCGGGGGCACCCCGACGGAATCCCGGTGATCGTCTCCGAGGTGGGTGCTGGTGCCAAGTGGGGACACCACGGTCCGGAGGACCAGCGATGGACCGAGGAGTTTCAGGCCGCCGTCTACCGGGACCAGATCGATGCGATCGAAGACAACGAGCAAATCTCCGGAATGACCCCCTGGGTTCTGTTCGACTTCCGGTCACCGTCCCGGCAGAACCCCTACCAGCGGGGGTACAACCGAAAGGGTCTCCTCGATCAACGGGGACGGAAGAAGAAGGCCTTCTACCTCCTCGAGGAATTCTACCGAGACGAGAACGAGTGAGTTCCTGTTGGTCTGTCTCGTTGAGTATAGGTACCGTGGATTGCGAGGACGGCTGTAACGCACCAGATTCCGAGTTCTGACCACACGTACATACGTCGAGTCCCGACGTCACGCCCCGGACTTGTGCACCCGGTACCACTCGCCGTCCCAGCTGAGACAGTACTCGAGCAGTGACTTGAGCGTGAGCACGCCGAAGCCGGGATAGAACACCGGGACCAGCACGACGGTCCACGAGAGTCCGTCGATGCGACCGTCTCGAGCGTCCTTGATCGCGACGGCACCGATCGTCGCCAGTAGAATCGTCGCCGGCACGAGAAACGTCGATTCGACGTTGAGCACCAACAGAAGGACGATCTTGGAGACGATCGCGAGGATGAGCAGACATCCCAAGAGACTCGAGCACATGCGGCCGATAGAGACGAGTCCGCGGCGGCCGAGTCGGCCGCGGAGCAAGTCGCCGATCGTGGCGTGGAGGAGTTCGACCTGGCCGACGCGCCACCGTTTGCGCTGGCCCCAGAGGTCACCGAGTGTGTGTGGCGCTTCCATCGTGTTCGTACACCCTCTGGCCTGGGTGACGGCCAGCCCTTCGCGATAACACGCGTGGGCGAAGTCCAGATCCTCGGTCAGCAGATCCCGGTAACCGCCGACGCGGTCGAACGCCTCGCGCGTGAAGGCCGTCGACGAACTCCGGCAGTTGGAGAACCCGAACAGTTCGACCATCTTGTAACTGGCGTGGAAGACGACCCGCTCACAGTAGGCGAGCGTCTCGACAGGACCGGTGGGTCGGGGCACTCGCCGACCCTGAAACACGTCGGATCCCGACTGCAGTTCTCCCATCGCTCGCGGGAGGAATTCGGGAGCGATCCACTCGTCGGCGTCGAAGACGGCGAAGTACTCGGCGTCGGAGACGTCGACGGCGTGATTGATCGCCCCGGCTTTCGAGCCGGGGGTTCCGTTGATCAGACATTCGACGCGGTCGTATCGTGCTGCCAGCTCGCGAGCGACCGCGAGCGTCTCTTCGTCGTTGGGTTCGGTGACGACCGTCACCGTGAGATTCTCGTACTCGCTTTCGAGCAGGCTCTCGACGCTGATCACCAGCACGTCGTGATCGCGGTAGACCGGCACGATCGCCGACAGCGACGGCCCCGTCGTGAGACGAGCGTCCGGGTCTCTCGTCGTCCACACCTCGTGAACGAGCAAGGCACCCGTCACGAGCAAGAAGAGCGTGAACACGAGGACCGCCGAGAGCGCCTCGAGGAAGACGAACCGAACGGTCACCAGAAACAGGTCGAGCGTGAGTGTCTCCGTCTTGGCACCCTGATAGAGGCCGATACCGAACAAAACGACGACGCCGAGGGTGGTACCGGTGTGCTCGAGAAGTCGCGAAAGCGACGGGCACATATGTGTGTGACCGAACTCGAGAAATATTATTGTTATTGTTCTGGGGAGAGTAGGCGCAAACACTCGCCCTCGTAGCGGTGGATACGCGCCGTCGCTCGATTACGCGAACGACAGAGCGTTCGATACCTCTCGAGATCGCCCCCCGTTCGGAAGCGTCTGGGATCTTTCGAGGCTGGCGAATGTCGATCGAGCGTGTCACAAAAGTCGAGGCGTCGGAATCGGCGGTCACGGAATGCGGCTTCGCCTTCGCAGTCGAATCGCGTCTCTGGAAACGGTTTCGACGTTGTCGTCGTGAAGCGGGTGGGCGGTGTCAGTGACGTCGCTCCATCCGAGTCTCGCCTTGATCGTGTCGGTGACGCACGGATCGGGATCGACGTAGCCGAGACCGTCTTCGACGGTGATGAGACGGCCGATCGTGAGGCCGTCCGCGTTCAGTACTCGCTTCCCCTCGTCTTCGGGCGTGATGCAGTTTCTAGTCATCGTGGTGGATCGAATCCGCGTCTCGAGTCGTGTCAGGGGACGTTCGCGGTCGAATTTCGGTCGCGTTGGTCGAGGATCCCGAGCGGACAGCGGCGGAATCGAGCTCTGTAACCCGGGTTTCGAGGACGGAACCGACCGTTACGCGCCGGGTCGGTCGACCGCGCGGTCGAAACCGACGGGATCGCGGTCGGGTCGCCCCCTGCCGGCGGTCACGATGGACAGTTCGATCATAAAGCGAGGATATCGTTCGTATCATGCGACGCCACTTCAATCGGGAACAATGGGTAACAGGGAATTACCCGTCGATCCTCACTGGCTGTGGGTATCGCGATCGGATATTGACGACTCCGACCGTCACGGCACGGTTCAGTTCGCATCGGACTGGACAGTCAATGAACACTTGTCGGCGACAACACAAGGGTTATACTCGTAGTCACGTATTACCACTCGATTCATGGCACAGCCCTCCTCGTTCGCGGACTCCGTCGACGATCCGCGAATAACCGCCCAGTTCCTCCGTCAGGTCCACACTGAGGGCGCGGGCGACGTCACGCTCGTCGGCGTCGTCCACGACCACCCGGCGAGCGTCGCTCGCGTCCGAACCGTCCTCGAGACGCTCGAGCACGATCGCCTCGCCCTCGAGTTGCCGCCGGCCGCCCTCCCCCTCTACCGGTGTTACGCACGCGAAGACGCCTCGCCACCGCGGTTCGGCGGGGAGATGAGCGCGGCGCTCCAGACCAGCGACGCGGACCCCGTCGGTATCGACGCCCCGAACTGGTCGTTCCTGCGCCGGCTCTGTACGCGGCTGGTCGCCGACCGCGCCTCGCCGTCGATCGCCCGTCGAGTCGTCTCGAGTCTCGGCGGTGCGACGCGAGAAGCGTTGACCTGCCGCGTCGCGGCGACGCTGACGAACGCGACCTCGATGACGATCGCCTACGAGGACCCGATCGAGTACGAGTGCGGCCACGACGACACCCCGGAACGCCAGGCCAAGCACGAACGCGGCCACGTCGCCGGCGTCCAGGCGCTGCTGGGCGCGACCGCGGGGACCGCCAGCGCGCTCGATTATCGCGACGAGACCCGCGAGCAGTGTATGATCGACCGTCTCGAGTCCTGTCGCGCCGAGGGTGACGTCGTCGCCGTCGTCGGTGTCGACCACCTCGAGGCGCTCGAGGACGGGCTGACGGCGTCGGCGACCCGCGACTAACGTCGCGGACGTCTGCCGGACGAACCCGTGAGCCCACGACGACCGCGTGGTGTGAGTTTTCTAGCGTTACAACCGAGTTCGAGCGGAGCGATCGCCGAACTCGAGCGTGAACGTGGACCAGCAAATCCAGGAGGAGAGCGGGCTTTCGTTCCGAGTCGGTGTCCGTACACAGCGTCGTCGGAGATGGTCGAAGAGAAAGAGTCCGTTCGCTATCTCCGTCCGGGTCCCGTCGGCGGTTCGATCACGATTTCGCCGTCGCTGAAGACGGTGACGCAGTAGTCGTGGACGTGAAAGACGAGCGAGCCGCCGGTACGCGGGGCGCCGTCGTGACGCGGGCGAAAGAGGGCGTCGAGTGCGTCGGGATCGACGCTGTCGTGAACGTACGCGGCGCTTTCGGTCACGTCGATACCGAGACAGTCGGCGAGGGCGTGTGCGACGGTCGTACTGAGAGTCGCAGTCCCATCGGGATCGTGATAGACGCGGTATACTGGCGGGCTCGAGGGCGGGGTCGATACGGAGGATGCAGGATCGGTATTCTGTCCGTGCATAGAGTTGACGTCGATCAAGGGTCTGCATTTCGAGGGTAAAAACGTATTCGTTGCGTACAGTAATATCTCGTTGTACAGAAACGGTCCGCCGATTGATTGGTAATAGTGTATTACCGGCCACGAACGGCCTCGAATAGCGCTCGACAGGTCCGATCGGAGGCAGCCACACCGCAGCGGTGAGAGACGCGGGGCCCGAAAGAGTACACACGACGGAGCCAGTCCGCTCACGTTCGGAGCGTGGAGATGCAGTTCCAGCAGTACGTGTACGTTTGATCGGCTTCGTTTTCCGCCCCGCAGTGTGGACAGTCGACGGTCTCACCGTCGATTTCCGGCGACACCTCGGAATCGTCCGTCGCTCGAGGGGACGCGTCGGAACTCGATGAGTAACGGACTCCCGACCGATTGCCGTCGGCGAACGAGGGCGACGCGGGCGTCCGGTCGTCGTCGCGGCGAACGTAGTAGTAGTACAGTAGCAGGTGGAGAACGGCGAACAGGACCAGATAGCCGGCGAGCCAGCCCCAGAGCTCCATCGGTATGAGATACGTTCTCAACCCACTTGGATATTGTGCGCTCACCTGCCGCTCGGGGCTAAACGAGTCGAAAAGCGACGATCAGCGTGGCGGAGTCAGGTCGCGCTGGAACTCGTCGAACTGCTCGAGGTCGTCGGGCAGGTCGTACTCGAGGCGGCGGTCGTCCTGACGGGTGACGCCGGCGTCCTCGAGCGGGGTGGCGGTCGACTCCCAGCCGGGTTTGATCTTGACGCTCTGGGCGGGCATCCCGACGGCGATGTGGTGGGCCGGGATGTCGTGCTGGACGATGGCGCGGGCGCCGACGATGGCGTTCTCGCCGACCTTGTTTCCCGCCCGGACCATCGAATCGTAGGTGAGCCGAACGTCGTCTTCCACGACGGTGTGGTAGTTGCGGACCTCGGTCTGGTCGACGACGTCGTGGTCGTGGCTGTAGATGTGGACGCCGTCGGAGATCGAGACCCGATCACCGATAGTCAGCTTTCCGCGGTCGTCCAGGTGGACCTCGTCGTGGACGACGGCGTTGTCACCGATGGTGATGTTGTGTCCGTAGGTGAACGTAATCCCCTTGAAGAATCGGCAGTCCTCCCCGCAGTCCTCAAAGAGGTGGTCGGCGAGCATCCGACGGAATCGCAGTGCGAACTCGACGTTGTCCGCGATCGGGAGGCTGTCGAACTGTCGCCAGAGCCACTGCAAGTGCTTGGACCGACGGAACTTCTCCTCGTCTTTCTCGGCGTAGTACTCGCTCTCGAGGGTCGTGTTGCAGGGATCGTAACTCTGCAGACGGACGCGTTCGGCAGCCGAAACGTCCGCGCCCGATTGCCAGCGCTCGTAGGCGTCCCGATCGCCCGAGAGATCGATGAGAACGTCTTCGACGACCGAACAGGTATCCTCGTCGCCAGCCAGCCGCTGATCGACCTCCTCGACGAAGGCGTGCATACCGGCTTCAGCCTCGTCCGGGAGCGAGA
The DNA here is from genome assembly GCF_017357405.1 of Halomontanus rarus. Lineage (GTDB taxonomy): Archaea > Halobacteriota > Halobacteria > Halobacteriales > Natrialbaceae > Halomontanus > Halomontanus rarus. Next base: position 1,905,907 of record NZ_CP071597.1, read on the forward strand.
CGTGCCGCTTTGTCATACCGTGCCCGTACTGCCGCGGGCTTGATAGGCATTCGGTTGTGCGTTCGCCTTTGCCGACTGCTTCCGAAACGAGATTGGGGCGTCCGGCGTCGGTGGAACCGGCGTCTGCGTCGCCGCTGGTTCAACGGATAGTAGGCAGGATTCCACGGATCACCCGGCCCGTGGTCGTTGACTCGACACTAGAAGTGTGCTGAAGAGCGAAACGGGAACAGTGCCCGTGCCGCTCGGGGTTAGGGGGTTGATAGCCAGTTAATCGTCTCTACGCCGGTACTCGAGGGGTACGGGCTCGAGGTGGCGCGTCGAACGTCCTCGAACCAGGCATCGCCACCATTCGATGTTCGGTCGGCAGTGCCCATTCCCATGGGCATTACCAATGGATATAATACTTACTGTCGGTTCCATCGGTACCGAAGTGTTCCATCGGCTCGGGTCGGGGAAACGGATCGAGCTCGAGATTAGGGTGACCTGCTGTCCCACGGAAGGAATCCCACGCCTTCGGTCGTGGGTGGATGTCACTATTGGAATGACGGCTTTCGAGCGACCAGTACGCGGATGCACGGCGTCGTCCTCCTGTTGAGCCGCGGTATTCTCTATACAGCCGGCGTTGCGCTGCTCGTGTACGGGGGCTGGAGTGCTCGAGCCCTCGCCGAACGACAGAACATCGGATGAAAACGGTTGCAGTGGTCCGCCATACCAAGCGTTTGTTGGGTCACGGTGATCCCAGACACGACCTCGAATCGTGGGTCGACCGGAAACGATCGTCGAGCACGGACCGCGAGAGCCCGAGACCGACCGCAGGACCGACGTTCCCGAACCCGTTCGGATCGGCCGCGTGAGCGTTCCGCGTACCATAAGTTCCCCCGCTACGAAGGGGCGAACATGCACTACCGTGAACTCGGCGACTCCGACGTCGAGGTCAGTGAGATCGGCTTCGGCGCGTGGGTCGTCGGCACCGACTGGTGGGGCGACCGCTCGGAAGACGACGCCATCGAGATGGTCCAGTACGCCGTCGATCAGGGGATCACCTATATCGACACCGGCGACGTCTACGGCCACGGCCGCAGCGAGGAACTGCTCGGCGAGGCCCTCGCGGACGTCCGCGACGAGGTCACTCTCGCGACGAAGGTCGGCTACGACTTCTACAACAACCCTCAGGCCGGCCACGGCGAGTTACCGAAGGAGATGGATCCCGAGTACCTCCGGGAGGCCGTCGAGAAGAGTCTCGAGCGCCTCGACGTCGAGTACGTCGACGTGCTCCAGCTCCACAACGCCGACGTCGACGAGATCACGCCCGACGTGCTCGAACTGCTGGACGAACTCGAGGAGGAAGGGTTGATCCGCGCCACGGGGCTCGCGCTCGGCCCGTCGATCGGCTGGCTCGCCGAGGGCGACTTCGCCATCGAGCGGGAGTTCGACTCCGTCCAGCTGGTCTGGAACGTCTTGGAACAGGAGGTCGGCAACCACTTCCTCGAGACGATCGAGCGCACGGGGTCGTCGACGAGTCTCATCCCCCGCGTGCCACACTCCTCGGGCATCCTCAACGAACAGGTCACCCCCGACACCGAACTCGGCGAGGGCGACCACCGCGGCTTCCGGCCCGACGCGTGGTACGAGACCGGCTGGGAGAAACTCGAGGCGCTGCGATTTTTGGAGCGCGCGGAACCACGTTCCGCGGAGAACTCGAGCGGGCGAAGCCCGCGAGAGAGAGACGGCGAACGGACGATGGGACAGGCATCGATCGCGTGGCTGCTCTCCCACGAGCCGGTCGCCAGCGTGACGCCGACGTTCCGGACCAAGGCGGACATCGACGAGTGGGCGGCCGCCAGCGACGTCCCGAAACTCTCCCAGGACGAACTGGACCGGGTCGCCGAACTGTACGCCGCGGACTTCGGGATCGACCGCGACGACGGCATGGACAGTCTGCGCTCGTCGGTCGACGGCGACGACATCGCCAACGCCGGGCTGGACAAGCTCGCCGCGGACTGAAGAGCGTCTCTTCTGATAGTCGAAGTCGCTTGCATTCGACGAGAACGGAGCTACGCGACGAACGGCCCGCGCTGATGGATCTCTTGCCCGTGTGGCTCGCCGGCGACCGCGACGACGCGACACTCGGTCTCCGTCGAGAGCGTCAGCGAATCTCCGCCCTCGAGCGTGACGAACTGGCCCGCTTCGAGTTTCGCTCCGTCCTCGTCCCCGTCGACCGTTCCCGACCCGGAGACGACGAAACAGAACCCGACCCACGTCGCGGGCGGTTCCCACGTCCACGAGCCTGCGTCCGAGCCCGATTCCGACCCGGTGACCGACACGTCCAGATACTCCATCGGCGTCTCGAGGTCGAGCGGCGACCCCTCGCCGACGACGGTCGTGACGGTCGCGCTCGCTCGCTCCTCGGTCGGCAGCTGGTCGCTCGAGGCCTCGGCGTACGAGGGGTCGAGTTCCTTGCGATCGGCGGGCAGGTTCACCCAGAGCTGGAGGCCGCTACAGGCGGCATCGTCGGCCGGAAACTCCGAGTGGCGGATTCCGTCGCCCGCAGTGATCCGCATCGCGTCACCCGCGCGGGGCGTCGACTCGTAGCCCAGCGAGTCGCCGTGGGCCATCCCGCCCTCGAGCATGTACGTCAGAATTTCGAACCCGGCGTGGGGATGGGTGTCGAACCCCTGGTCGGGTTCAATGTGAAAACGCTCGAAGAGGACGAACGGGTCGAGGTGGGAGTGGGTGTTCGTCGGGAACGCGCGAGTCGCCCGCATGCCGCCGGCGTGAGTGACGGCCGCCGCGTCGCGGATCGAGTGCTGGGTCGGTCGCTCGTCGGAACTCATAGTCGAGAAGCGGGCTCGAGCAGGGATAAGAAACAGGGTCGAAACCGCACCGAAACCGACAGCCTGAGGCCACTCGAGTCGCCGCACTCGCCACAAGAACTCTATCGATTTCCGAACGTCGCGATACGTAACCCGCCGCCGCTCGAGTTCGACCGCCCTCCGCGTTACCGCGGACGCCCTCGCTCCCGGAGCCACCGTCCGCTACCACTACCGAGGCGGAAACTCCCTGGCGACCGTCGTCGAACGAACCGACCGCTACGTCGCGTTCGTCGGCGCGGAGTGCGACGGGACGTTCACCCACGACCGGATCGATCGCCTGATCGACGACGATCGATTCCAGATCGTCCTCGAGGACGAGACGCACGTGCCCCTCGAACTCGAGGACGTTTCGAACGAACTGCGGTAAACTTCGAACGACCGGGTACGCCGCCGGAGACGGCGCAGAGAACCCAAAACGATTTTGTCGAATCCCCGAGTCGGGATCGAATCCATGTCCACGACGCACATCAACCGCGAGGCCGTCGAACGGCGACTGTCGCGCCTGCGATCGGCGTACGGCGACGTGCCGGTGCTCGAGAGGGAGGAGACGAACTCGACGGAACGGTTCGACGAACTCCAGTCCCGCGGGGAGGACGGATACACCGGCGGCGGGTACGCGTGGATCGTCCGCGATCCCGAGGACGCGCCGGAACTGAGCGGCTCGATGCCGACGGACGCCCGAGAGGAGGGGTCGCACGTCCTGCTGATCGTCGATCGGGGCGACGAGAGCGGAAATCGATGGAGTCTCCCGGGCGACCGTCCGCGAAGTCCGCGAAGAGACGGGCCTCGAGATCGGTCTGGAGTCGCCGTTTCTGATCTATCGGGTTCGTCACGTCCCCGAGGACGGCCGCGACCGTTGCTTGCACACGCTCTGGGTCAGTTTCGACGCGACCTACGAGGGCGGGTCGGTTCGACTCCAGACGGGCGAGCTCCGCGGCGCGGCGTGGTTCCCGACGCCGCCGCCGACGCTCGGGCCGTGGGCGCTGTACCGGGCGGTCGACTGGTGGGACGTCGATCCCGACGATCCGTGGTGGAACGCTGCCGAGATTCGCGAACCGTGAATTCCGTCGACTCGACGGGAACTCCGGGAACGCTCGAGGACCGCCGACACTACTTCGAGAGCGCCCGCTCGACCGCACTCGCGACGCTGCGTGCTTTCTCCGCCAGTTCGTCCGAAACCAGCCCGTCCGCGATGGCGTCCTCGAGTTCGTCCTCGTCGACGATTTCGACGGTTCCGTCGGGCAGGCGAATCACGTCCACGTAGAGGTCAACGTACCGCGCGCAGTCCGGAAAGAGCTCCACGGGCGTACAGATGTTGACGTAGGTTCCCTTCGCCGAGCCCTCCGAATCCCGGTAGGTCGTCGGGTACCACCACCGCCCCTCCCGGAACTTCGTCACCGCGACGTCGCCGTCTTCTTTCGGCACGCCGAGCGCGTCGTAGCTGCCGCCGCCGCGCATCCGACGCTCGAGGGTGACCTTCCCCTCCGGATCCCACTCGGTCACGTCGCCGGTGCCGAGCGTGAGCAGTCGGCCGTCGGGCTTGCCGTGACCGATCGAGAGGCGATCGCCAGAGGTGGGGCCGAACTGGTCGGAGACGGCGCCGAAGGGGAACTCGCCGTCGGACGGATCGCAGACGGCTTCGACGAAGTCGACCGCCGCGCTCGCCGCCCGCGTCGCGGCCTTGGTCCGGTGGTGGCCCGGCATCGTCGTCTCGACCGCTCGGCGGGCCTCGTCCAGTGCCGTCCGGGACTCGCGGCCGAACCAGAGCCAGGTCGTGGCCTCGGGGGTCGCCAGTTCGGCCGGGGCGTCGGTGTCCCCGGGTTCCGGCAGCTCTTCCGCGAGCGTCTCGGCCCGCTCGACCGCCCGCTCGAGGGCCGTCCCCATCGTGTCCAGATCGGCCTCGAGAGCCGCCCGCTGCCAGCGCAGCCCCCACCCGTCCGGGAGGTCGATCGAGAGCAGGTCGGTCATCCCGACGAGTTCGGTCGCGCGCTCGCCGCTCGCCGCGACCGAGACGCCGCTTCGCGAGCGCGAGAGGGTGAGCAAGCCGCTCCGGATCTCGAGGGTGGGTTCGACGCGCGGACGGTCGTCGTCCCACGGCGGCGTCGGGTCGGTCACCTGGACGCGGTACCGATCTCCGTCGTCGACGTAGCCGTCGGCGTCGTCGTAGGAGAGGTACCCCCGGCCCCCGTCGCCGAGGTCGACGACCGCGCCGCCGCCGAGCGTTTCGTCCACGTCAGCGTCGAAGACGGCGCTTCGGGGAGCCTCGGCGTCCCATCGGAAGGTGTCGATCGCGAGCGACTCGAGGACGGCGGCGACCTCGTCGACGCCTTCGGGCGTCCCCGAGATACCCACGCCCTGCCTGTCGCGAGTGGTCTCGATCGTCACGTCTGCGGGGTCGAACGCGAACTCGTATTCGCCGTCGAAGCGTTCCCGGATCGGCTCGGAGGCCTGGACGACCTCGATGCCGTTCTCGCCGAGGAGGTAGGTGATCGCCGTCGTGTAGATCCCGCGCACTCGAGCGGTGGTCACGACCGGGACACCTCCGTCGCGTCTCTCGACCCGAGTGTCGGGCCGCCGATCATCGAAGGAGCTCCCGCTCCGGGGCGAACCGAACGCGACCGTCGATCGTCGGCCCAAGCGTCAGTTCGACGTGCACGGGCTCGCCGTCGTCCGTCTCGAGAATCCGTCCGTCCTCGACGTATACGCCCCACGTGTCGAATCGCAGCCAGCCGCGCATCTCCGCGGCGTGGGTCGTGACGTCCAGGTACTCCACCGTGTGTTCGGGAAATTCGGCCGTGCTGTGGGCCAGTTCCATGTCCGAGTAGACGGCTTCGTGTGCGTCGAAAAACGCCATCAGTTCGTCGGCGTCGGCCCGAACGGCGTCGACGACGGCCTCGGAGGCCGCTCGGAGGTCGTCGGTCTCGAGGCCGACCGACCGAAGCGCTCGTTGGGTCCGCTGATCGAAGTGCATGGGAGGCGGTTGGGACGCGAGGGCTTTGTGCGTACCGAGTTCGGTCGCTCGAGGGAGCCGGTTGGGAGCCGAGTGTCCACGTGCTCGAGCGGTCGCCTCCTCGAACGTGTCCGTGTTCGCCGAGGCGTCGACTGCCCCACACTCGAGACGGCGATCGGAAATCCGGACCGGGGTTCGGCGCTCGGTCGGAGCAAACCCCCCAGGGAAGGTGAACTATTACCCGGAGAGAATCCGTATGTGGACGTATGACACCACAGCGCGATCCGGTCGAACGGTCCGCCGACGACTCGGTGGACCTCTACGACGTCTCGACGTGGGAACCGCGGTCGGCCGTCGATCGACTCGCAGCCCTATTGTACGCGGGGATCAGCTACGGACTACGGACTGTCGTTCTCCTCGCGACGCTTGCGATCACGCTCTCACTGCTGGCGACGCCCGCCGTCCTCGTCGTCGACGAGCCGTTTCTGGGCGCGTTCTTCGGGCTCTCGGTCGTCCCCGCGCTGGCACTGGCCGCGTACATCTGGTACGCCGACATCACGACGAGTGAACCGCTGAAACTGCTCGTCGCCACGTTCTTCCTCGCGATCCTCTTCGCGACCTTCGCCGGCATCGTCAACGAGGTCGGCCGCTACCTCCTGTCGCCGCTCCCCGCCGCGATCGGGATGCTGCTCTTTTTCTACCTGATCGTCGGCCCCATCGAAGAGGGCGTCAAACTCCTCGCGGTGCGCGTGCTGGCGTTCCGGAGCGCGTCATTCGACGCCGTCATCGATGGTGCGGTCTACGGGGCCGTCGCCGGCCTCGGCTTCGCCGCGATCGAGAACGCGATCTACATCTCCGGGACACTCTCCGAACTCGACTCCGGGATGGGACTGTTCACCGCCGCGACCGGGATCGCGACCGTCCGCGCGCTGGTCGGTCCCGGTCACGTCATCTACTCCGCGATCGCCGGCTACTACCTCGGTCTCGCGAAGTTCAACCCAGAATACGCTGGCCCGCTGGTCGTCAAGGGACTGCTCGTCGCCTCGATAATCCACGCCACGTACAACGCGACCGTCCAGCTCGTCCCCAGCCTCGTCGCCGAATTCTACCCCGTCGGACCCGATATCGCCTTCGTCGGCTACGTGATACTCTACGACCTCCTCGCCGGCTTCTACCTCTACCGGAAGATTTCGCGCTATCGCCGGACCTATAGCGACGTCAGGATGACAGCCGACGTCGACGACATCAGGCCGGAGCGAACCGAGTTCGACCCCTCGCAACGGTAGCGGTCGATCCGATCGACCCGATCGACCCACTCACCGTCCGTCGCGACCTCGAGGACGCAGATCGCGTCACCCGTCGAAGGTCGAAGTCGAAGTCGACACGCGGAACGAACGGACCGACATCGGCCGTCCGACTCGAGATCACTGTAAGAGCGCGGGACCGTCTCGAACGGAATCCGCATCCGACTCGAGCAGCCGCTCGACGTACTTCGCGAGCACGTCGACCTCGAGGTGGACCGGATCATCGGGTTCTTTCTCCGAGAGCGTCGTCAAGTCGTAGGTCGTGGGAATGATCGCGACGGAGACCCGGTCGCCGTCTCGCTCGGCGACCGTGAGGCTGATGCCGTCGAGCGTGATCGAGCCCTTCTCGACGACGTAGCGGTCGTATCCCTCGGGGAGGTCGAACTCGAACGTCCAGTCTTCACCCACGGACTCCACTGCTGACACCGTCGCCACCGCGTCGACGTGTCCCTGGACGACGTGGCCGTCGAACCGACCCTCGGCGGCCATCGCCCGCTCGAGGTTGACGACATCTCCCGTCGCGAGGTCGCCGAGGTACGTTCTCGAGACGGTTTCGTCCGCGAGGAAGACCTCGAACCAGTCCGGGCCGTACTCTTCGACGGTGAGACATGCGCCGCTGACACTGATACTCTGGCCGTGGACGAGACCGTCCGCGACCTCGTCGGCACCGATTCGCAGTCGAAGCCCCTCGTCGTCGCGCGTCCGCTCGAGGATCTCTCCCGTCTCCTCGACGATCCCAGTGAACATACTCGAGGGTGGTCGGCGACGGGTGAAAGCCGTTGTGGGTCCCGACACTCGGGACTCGAGGAAGCGGAGGAGAGGGGGGTGCGGGAACGAGAACGGGAACGTGAACGAGAGCGAAGAAGTCCGGGTGCGAGAATCGAACTCAGCGTCTCAGCCTCCACGCGGCTGAAGGATAACCACTACCCCAACCCGGACACGGATGCTCTGCACTCGAAGGGACGGCGGTCACTATAGAAGGCGTTGTGACGTTCTGCACGGACTGAGAATGGTGCGGTCGTGTTGGTCGCGTTCCGAACACACTCTCGAGCGGGTGATCGTCGGCGCACTTTTGCCGGTCGCGACACTACGCCCCGGCAATGGCAGGAATCATCGACACGATTAAACTCGCCGGGACGCTCGTTCTCGCGCTTCCCGCGGCGCTCACGGGGCTCGATTTTCTCCTCATCAGCGGACAGCCCTTCTACGGCGCTGCCTTGCTCTTCTTCGCAGCCGCCCTCGTGATCGCCCAGCACTACATGACGCTCCCGTCGGACATTCCCGGTCTCCTCGCGAAACGAGCCATCGGCTCCGTCGTGAAGAGCGGAGAGTCGGACGGAGACGCGGACGACGCGGAGCGAGTCGAAGCGGTCCAGCACGAGTCCGACGCCAAGTGAAGAGTTGCTGTTTCAGGATCACTGACCGTCGACCATCGATCGCCGGACACCGACTCCTACTCGAGCACCGACGCCTCGAGCGACTGCGACGGCCGCGGGAGCCACTCGACGGGTGGGCCCTCTTTCGACTCCAAATTCGATGCCGATCCTGACCTCGACCCGCTCCGCTCGAGACAGTCGGCCAGACGCACCTGCCCGCCGTCGGCCCCGACGACGGCGGCCTCGAGCCGGAGCACGCAGTCCTCGCCGATCTCGTCGCCCGGGAGCGGGCGCTCGCGAGGCTCGAGACCGACGCCGTGAACCGACGTCTCGATCCCGTCCTCGAAACCGAACGCGCGGACTTCGGCCGCGAGATCCGCCTCGACGGCGTGGACGGTCGGCCCGTCGGTTGAAAGCAGCGACGCCGCGGATTTGAACGCGTGCGTGACGGCGACGTGAGCCCGGCGCTCCCAGCCGCCGTCGCCGTCGACGACGACGGTCCGGGCGAGCCCGCCGTAGTATTCGTCGGGGTCGCGTGGAGCCGCCTCGAGCGTGATCGGCTCGCCGGCTCGAAGTGCGTCCGACGGGGTTCGGCTCTCGGCCCCAACGTGCACGGCCGTATTTCCGGCGGGGAATCCACCCGCGCGGACGATCGCCTCGTCGATCGCGATCCGCAACCGGTCGGCTGTCAGGGGGCGGCCGTCGAAGGCGAGTTCGCGTTCCCGCGCTCGGTCGCCTCCGCCGACCGTCGCCTCGGCGAGGAGTTCCTGCGCCCGCTCGAGACCGGCGGTCGCCGCGGTCTGTGCGCGTTCGATTCGCTCGCGCTCTCGAGGCGTCTTCCGCTCGCGTGCCCGCTCGAGACAGTCGCTCGAGGACAGTTCGAAACCGGCCCCCTCGAGGTAGAGTGCGGCGTCGTGGGGGATCGTGCGGGGTGTCAGGAGCGTTCCCGGTTCGAGTTCGGGTTCGGACTCGGGTTCGAGTTCCGTAGAATCGAGACCGAAGTCATCGGACTCCAGCAACCAACTCGCGAGTCGCTCGGCCGGATGACGGTCGTCGGTCGACGGTCCGCACTCGAGGACGGTCTCGCCGTCGAGTGCGACGGCGTAAGTGCCGTTGCGATCGAGGGCGAGATCGGTTCGATTAGGACTCGAGTTCGAGTCCGACTCGAGATCCGAGAGACAGTACCGAATCGCCGGCTCCGCTCCCGTGCCGACGAGGACGAACGCCCGTGCCCGTCCGGCACGCTCTGCGAGGGCGTCGCGAACGACTCCCTGAAGCTGTGCCTGCCGGCTCACGGCGCTCCGGCTTCGACCTCGGGTTCGTCGGAGTCGGAGTCAGAGTCGGGGTCAGAGTCCGGATCTTGCGGCCGTTGGGCCTCTTCGATCAGTTCCTCGAGATCGGCGTCCGTGTGGCGGTTGTTCAACAGGACGTCGATCGAGAGCGTCGGCGCGCCGTCGACGAGGTTCTCGAGGAGGACGAGGCGCTCCCGGGCTCGAGACATCCCGACGTAGAAGACGCGGCGCTCGTTGTCGGTCAGGACGGGGACGGGCGAGGTGGTCTTGGTGAACTCCTCGACACCGGGGACGTCTTCGGGGTCGTCGACGGTCGCGACCATCTGTTCGACGACCTTCTCGGTGAGGTCGGTCCCCATGAAGACGTGGTCGGCCTCGCGACCCTTCGCGGAGTGGATGGTACCGACGCGGATGCGGTCGGTCTCCATGCCCTGGTACTCGCCGATGGCGAAGTAGGCCTGGATGCTCTTCTTCTGGAAGTTCGTCACCTTCCGAACCATGTCCGAGGCGGAGGCCGGACCGGGCATGAACGGCGCGTGGTCGGTGATGACCGACGCGGGGATCGAGAGGTCGGTGAGGTCGTCGACGCCTTCCTCCTCCTCTCGCTCGTCGATGGTGTCGAAGAGGTCGTCGCGCTCGTTGGTGCCGAACGCCGACTCCATGAGCATGTCCGCGAGTCGGCGCGCCTCTAACCCGTCGACGTCGTCGCCGCGGTCGACCGCCTCGACGGCGCGGACGTACTGGGTGAGCCGGTCGGTCCACATCCGCTGGTCGGTCAGGGCGGTGAACGGAACTCCCTCGGTGATGAACTCGTCGATGAACTGGAACATCTGGTAGCGCGCCCGGAACAGGATCATCATGGTCCCGTCGCCTTCGACGAGCGTTCGGCGAACCATCCGGACGACGTCGAGCATCGACGCGTTCTGGTAGGCCTCGACCGACCCGCCCTCTTTGCGGGGCTTGAGGTCTTTGTCCTGGCGCTGTTCGATGTGGCGGATCTCCTTGTTCACCGCGTTGAGCACGTTCGAGGGGAGGCGGTAGGAGTTCGGCAGGATGATGTCCTCGTCGACCTCCTCCTCGAGCAAGAGTGCGGGGTCGGCACCTTGCCAGGAGTAGACGACCTGGTCGTCGTCACCGGCGATGAGAACCCGGGTCATGTGGGGTTTCCACTCCTGGTAGACGTCGTACTGCAGCGTCGTGATGTCCTGGAACTCGTCGATCACCAGGTAGTCGACGCTTGGGAGCAGCGATCGCTGTCGGACCCGCTCTAACATGTCCGCGAAGCCGATCTTGCCCTCGCTCCCCTTGTAGGAGCGCCAGCCCCGGATCGCTTCCGGGACGTCGATGCGGTCGTCGTCGGATGGCCAGGTCGGCGTGTACTTGTTCCCCTCCTGGGCGTTGGGGTCGATCTCCGGTGGCAGCCGTACTTCCTCGACGTCCCACTGGAAGGGGACGTCGTACCAGTCGGCGACGTCGCGACGGGTTCGCTGGAGCCACTGGCTCGTCGCGATGATCTTGTTCCCGATCGTCGTCGACCGGGCCGTTCGCCGGCCGGCACCAGAATACTCGTCCTCGTACTCGAGACCGAACTCCTCGCAGAATTCCTCCTTGTCCGATTCGCCGATGACGTCGCCGCGAGAGAGATCCAGCAGATCGTAGGCCTTCGCGTGCATCGTACAGACGTTGCCTTGCAGCGCCCGCGGACTCTCGTCCAGACGGTCGGCGAGTCGCTCGCGAATTTCTTGTGCGGCAGCGCGCGTATATGAGACGACCAGAATGTCTCGGAACGTAACCCCGTCCTGTTCGAGGATTTCTTCGACGTGGTCGAGCAGCGCCGTCGTCTTCCCGCTGCCCGGCCCACCGAACAACCGAGTCACCTGCGTCTCCGTAGTAGCCATTATCCCTGTTCAGGGCCCCGATACCCATAAGTCACGTGGGTTTCATTCGACGGAAAAACGGATCAGATTACATATACTCGAGGAGAAAGCCCACGACTGAAGTCGTGGGATGAATCCGACAACGTACTCCACAATCCACGTACGATCGCAGGTCCGAGTCTCCCACTCTATACAATAGTTTTACATATCTTTCTCCCGTATCGATGATTAATGAAGCGGTCCAACGAGTTTAGCGTCCGCCCTGCTTCACGCAAGAAGCATCGGGTGGTCGTGCGCTGGTTGGACGCTTCTGCAAGTCTCTGGAACGAGACGAACTACGCTCGCCGCCAAGCCTTCCTCAACGACGAATCAGTCTGGAGCGTGAACACAGGCACACTCGAAGGCCGGTACAAAGACGTTCTTAGCAGCAGTGTCGCCCAGCAAGTCATCCGTAAGAACAGCGAGGCGTGGCGGTCGTTCTTCTCCAGTAACGAGAAGTACCACGCAGGAAAACTCGATCAGAAACCGAGTCCACCCGGCTACTGGGGCAATAAAGAAGACGGACGCGTGCTTCGCACGTACGTCCGCAACGACCAGTACACCATCGAATACGGGGAGCGGTCCCGACTCGAACTTCCAATCGGAACAGAGCTCAAAGATGAACTCGGATTGAATCGGAACCAACGCCTTCGCGTTGAAGTTGCGGGCGACCCGAAGTGGAGCGGCGAGCAAGGCCGACTCGAACTCGTGTACGACCAACTCACCGACACGTTCAGGGCTTATCAACCAGTCACCATCGATGATTCTCGACTGGACTCACCACTGGCCTCGGAAGAGGCCGCTCTGGACGTGGGCGCGAACAACCTCGTCGCCTGCACGACTACGACCGGCTCGCAATACCTGTACGAAGGACGTGACCTGTTCGAAGAGTTCCGTGAAGTCACGGAACGGATCGCGTCCTATCAGGCACTCCTCGAAGACCAGCGCAAGTCCAGCAACCGGATCGACCGACTGTACCGGAAACGCACGAACCGGCGCAACCACGCGCAAGACAGCCTCGTCCGAGACATCGTCGACCGGTTGTACGACGAGGGCATCTCAACGTTGTATGTGGGCGATATCAAGGGAGTCTTATCGACACACTGGTCGGCGCGTGTGAACGAGAAGACACACAGCTTCTGGGCGTACCGCCGGTTCATCACCCGTCTCGAATGCGTCTGCGAGGAATACGGAATCAGCGTTGCGGAAGAATCCGAAGCGTGGACGAGTCAAACGTGTCCCGAGTGTGGCGAACGCGAGGAAACGGTTCGCCACGAGGATGCGCTGACGTGTTCCTGCGGGTTCGAAGGACACGCTGATCTCGTCGCGTCGGAATCGTTCCTGAGACGGCAGACGACCGAAGTAAGGTCGATGGCACGGCCCGTGTATCTCAAGTGGAACAATCACGAGTGGCGGGAACACCACAGCTCGCCCTCCACAGTGGAGACAACGGTCAACGAGGCGTACACAAACCAAAGTATCACACCGAGTGAGAATATCGCTCCCGGGGACTCAGACGACTGAGACTCCCGCGAGAGGAATCCCACGACTGAAATCGTGGGTGGATGTCAACAAGCGTTATCGCCGGACGAATCAGGTGTTTCGCGGTGATCGAGCCTGTCGGACGTCCGCACCGTCACGAATCTTGTCTTTACACTCGGGACAGACGCGCGGGTCCTCGACGCCGCGGGGGGTGAACACTCGAGCGTACGCGTCGGTCACGAAAGCACCGCAGTTCTGGCATTCCGGCATTTTGTCTCTCCAGTGAGTCCATGGGAAATAAGGGGTAATAATTGTATCGACAGGAGAGACAGAACCGAGAGTATCGGCGAAATCGGTCGATTCGGACGCGAACCGACCAGTTTAGTCGAACACGAAACGCACGGCTCGACGAAACGAGTCTAAAAAACGAGGACGGTCGACGATTCGGGCTAATCGACGACTGCTACTTCCGAGGGTCCCACCCACAGACGGTACAGGATGTCGCGGCGGAGTCGTGCAACCCGCTGCACTCCGGACACTGTTTCTTGTTGTGATCGTACTCCCACCCAGCTCGCTCGACACTGTGGCCGCGGTCCGTCAGGAACTGGTCAAAAGCCTCGTCGCCGGCACCGTTGGGTGAGGATGCCATAGTCATGGTATAGCACACCACAGTAATAAAACGTGGGGATGCTGTCACAGACTGCCTCATCCGGACCGCGGTCAGAGAAGACCCGCGCACTTTTCTCGCGTTCCGCCCAAGGGACGTCCATGACCGACCTGCGCCTCGATGCGACCCAACTCGAGCGCTACTCGAGACACGTCATCATGGACGAGGTCGGCCCCGAGGGCCAACAGCGGTTGCTCGAGGGAGCCGTGCTCGTCGTCGGTGCCGGCGGCCTCGGCTCGCCGGTGATCCAGTACCTCGCGGCGGCGGGCGTCGGTAGACTCGGAATCGTCGACGACGACGTCGTCGAGCGGTCGAACCTCCAGCGCCAGATCGTCCACGGTGACGACGACGTCGGCCGACCGAAAGTCGACAGCGCCGCCGACTACGTCCGACGGCTGAATCCCGACGTCGACGTCCGCGCACACGAAACGAGGGTGACCAGCGAGACGATCGACGACCTCGTCCGCGGGTCCCACAACGCTGGAGACGAACCCGCCGACGGCGGCTACGACGTCGTCGTCGACGCCAGCGACAACTTCGCGACCCGCTACCTCTGCAACGACTACTGTACGCTCGAGGGAATCCCCCTCTCGCACGGCGCGATCTACCGCTTCGAGGGACAGGTCACGACGTTTCCCAACGACGGCGATGGGCCGTGTTACCGCTGTCTCTTCCCCGAGGCGCCGGAACCCGGCACCGTCCCGGACTGCGCGACCACGGGCGTGCTCGGCGTCCTTCCCGGCACGGTCGGCTGCATCCAGGCGACCGAGGTCGTCAAGTATCTGCTCGGCGAGGGCGACCTCCTCGAGGGGAGACTGCTCATCTACGACGCGATGGGGCTGTCGTTCGAGACGGTCGACGTGCGGCGGAATCCGGACTGTCCCGTCTGCGGTGACGACCCCGAAATCGAGTCGATTCGCGACGTCGGTTACGAGGGTACCTGTACGATTTCGGCCGATTGAGCGGTCAGAGTCGGTCGGGGTCCCCGCTCCCACCCTCGCTCTCGCCCTCACCCTCGTCGTTTTCCGCGGACATCGCCGCGAGTTTCGGTGCCATACTGTACCGGAAGTAGGCCGTCCAGAACAGTCCCAGCACGAACGCCAGTCCGATCAGGACCGCCCGATCCGTGATCTGAAGTTCCATAACCAGAAATCCGCCCGTGATTAGCACGGCGACGTTGTACACGTACACGGTGACGTCCGACATCGAGAGTTCCATAGGCACCCTTCTCAGGGTCCGCTCCTAAATGGTCGGTATTCGAGCGCGTTCGTCTCTCGCGGCGCGACTCGGTAGCGTCCGCGGATCGCTCACGACGTTTTCGGCCGGGTAGCGCGAGCGAACGTGGCCGTTCCCGGTCGAATGCGCTGTCGAGTACGGATCACGGCGACTCGAGCTCACTGTGACGGCCCTCGCTCTCGAGAGTACCGAGGTCGGCCAGCGGCCGGGCGACCGAGTCCGGCGGGGCGTCGAACAGATCCGGGTCCGGGTGGACGATCGGCGCGAGCGCCTCGAGGGTGTCCACGAGCCTCGGACCGGGACGGTTCACGTAGTGGTGGCCGTCCATCGCCCACACCCGGCCCTCCCGAACCGCGGCGAGGTCGTCCCACCCCTCGCGGTCGGTCAGGTCGGTCAGGTTCGCGGCCGTCTGCTCGAGGCCGAAGCCGCAGGGCGCGACGACGATCACCTCGGGGTCGTACTTGCGGACCGTCGCCCACTCGCGCGGTCGCGAGCGGTCGGCGGGCTCGGCCATGCCGTACTCGCCGCCCGCCGCGTCGACCAGTTCGGGCATCCAATGGCCCGCGACCATCGCCGGCTCGGTCCAGTCGAAGATGGCGACCCGTGGCCGGTCGTCGGCCGCGGCGACGCGCTCTCGGACCGCCTCGATTCGGCCCTCGAGGTCCTCGACAACCGACTCGGCGCGTTCCTCGCGGCCGGTCGCCCGACCGACGCGGCGGATATCCGCGAGGACGTCGCCGATCGTGTGCGGGTCCGTCGTGAGGATCTCGGGGGCGAAGCTGTTGGCTCGACCGCTCGAGGCGCCTCGCGCCTCGCCGATCTCGGAGACCGCCCGCTCGATCACGGCCTCGTCGACCGCACAGACGTCACAGATTCCCTGCGTGACGATCAGGTCCGGGTCGAGCGCCTCGAGCGTCTCGTGATCGACGTCGTAGACGCCGGGGTCGTCACCATCCGCGGCGGCCTCGAGAACCTGCCGATCGATCTCGGCGCTCGAGGCGTCGCTGTCGATACGGGAGCGAGTCACTTCGGGAACCGTCGTTACGTCCGGCGGATAGTCGCACTCGTGGGAGACCCCGACGGGCTCGATTCCGAGTGCGGCGACGACCTCCGTCGCTGACGGAAGCGTCGTGACGACGTTCATGCCGGTCGGTACGGACCGTGCGGACAAAAGGAGTGGCGCTATCGGTCGCGGTCGGAATCGAACGTGCTATCGTCGAGATCGGTTTTACCGTCCCCTTCCTCCCTCTCTCCACCCTCGTTTTCAGTCGGCGATTCGGACCCGTCGAACGGATCGTCGGTCCGGCCGAACCCGCCGTCGTCCTCGATGTCGGAGGCGGTGTCGGGACTGGAATCGTGATGGGCGTCGACGTCGAGCTCGTGTTCGCGTTCGCGTTCGCGCTCACGGTCGCGCTCGACGTTCACCAGCTCGCCGTCGCCCGCTTCGACTTCGATAACGATCTCCTCGCCGTCGTCCTCCCGACCGATGAGTTTCGACACAGCGGCTTCGGTCTCGTCGTTGACCGAGTTCACGAACTGCAGGGCGAAGTCGAGTTCGCGACCGAGTTCGGCCAGCCGGTCGTCGCGTGCCAGTTCGTCGAAGCTGTGTGCGCCCTCGGGGTGGAGGTACTGGAACGGGTGATCCGACGGCACCTCCCGCAGGTCGATATCGAACGACCAGAGGATCGGCAGCAACTGGGCGGCGTACCCGTACGGTTTCGGCGCGCGCCGACCTGCGAGCGTCATCGTCGCGGAAATCGCGGTCGACTCGGCGTTCGTATCGTAGTAGACGCCCGGTAATCCGGGAATTGAGACTTTCATGGATCGGTCGAGGGCCGCTCGAGCCCTGAGCACACCGCCGGCATACCCACCCCCGTTTTGTGGGGTCCGGTATCGGTCACGTTCGGAGACATGGTCTCGGTGTGTGACCGGCAATGACGACGAATACCGGCCGTCTCAGAATTCGCTGAACTTGTCCCGTCGGAAGAGGTCGAGTTCGCTCACCGAGGAGTGCTCTCGAGTCAGCGCGAACGTGATCGCGTCGGCGATCTCCTCGGGTTCGGACACCTCGCCCGCGTCGAAGCGGTCCTCGAACGCCTCGCCGTCGTCGCCGCCGAACTCCGAGCGGACCTCGGAGGGGTTCACGACGGTGACACCGATCCCGTCGTCGCCGACCTGTGCCGCGACGCTGTGGGCGAACCCGCGGACCCACCACTTCGAGGCCGCGTACGCCGGGTTCGCCGGTCGGGGATACTGGCCAGCGAAGCTCCCGACGAACAGCAGGTGGCCGCCGCTCTCCCGGACGTGGGGGATCGCCGCCCGCGTCGCGTAGAAGACGCCGTCGACGTTCACCGACTGCATCGTCTCGAAGTCCTCGGTCGACAGCGACTCGACCTCGTCGCCGCGGGCCAGTCCCGCGTTGTTCACCAACCCGTAGAGCCCGCCGAAGGTGTCGACCGTCGTCTCGATCAGGTGATCGACCGCCTCGTCGTCGGTCACGTCCGTCGACACGACGAGCGTCTCGATTCCGTACTCGGCCGCCACGTCGTCGGCGATATCCTCGAGTTGGCCCTCGCGTCGGGCAGCCAGAACCACGTTCGCCCCCTCGGCCGCCAGTGAGTGGACCGTCGCCTCGCCGATCCCCGAACTCGCGCCGGTGACGATGACCGCTCGACCGTCTAACCGCTCAGTCGCTCTCATGGGAGTACATTGAAGGCTATCGAGTTGACTGTTTTCCCTCGAACGGGTGGTGGGTGTGGGTACTGCTCGAGGTGAGAGCCAGTGTAGCGAGGACGAACTCGGTTCCATCGATCACACGGGTTCTTAAGTCGACCCGAAAACGTCGAAGTGGCTCGCGTGTATACATCAATGTTTGACGTCCTCCCCGCGCTGAAGCGCGAGGATTCCCGACCGCGGTTGGGGTATTTAAGGTCTACGAGCGGACTTGTTCTTGAGGCGCGAACGCGCCAGTTTCCTTGTCAAACAAGACCGTCGAAGGCTGCGCCAACCAACCGTTACTCCTATCCTCGGCCGAAACAGCCGACGGACTCAGAGGTACTTTTCGAATATTCTCCGCACCATTCACATCCGCATTCGCAACCAATCCACACGAATCGCACACGTACAACCCACGCTCCACACGATTCGCATCCCGCTCCTGTCCACAACACGAGCACGTTTTCGACGTGTCCCGCTCAGACACCGGGTTCACGTCGACACCCTGCATCTCAGCCTTGTACGTGAGAACGTTCGTGAACCGGTCAAACGCCCAGCCATGCAAATCGAGGTTGCCGTGTTTTCCCCAGTTCTTCACTTCGCCATCTTTGTCTTCACGAACGCCACTCAAGTCCCCGATAGTGATGGAGCCCACTCGTTTCTCCACACACCGTTCAACGATGTGCTTTGCGAGGGCGTGGAAGTAGTGGGTGCGGCGATTCGACCACTTGCGGTGGAGTTGCTCCGCCCGCTCTGACGAAGAGTCGTCACAATTCGCGATGTGTTTGCCGAAGTAGTAGCCGTCTTCTTTCAGACAACCGAGCGGGTACAATTCCGCGGTCTCATCCTCGTAGGCGAGTGCAGCGAACGTGCAAATGCCAAGGTCGATGCCCACGGTGGACTCACCGGGAGCGTCGGAGACGTCGATTTCGACGCGCCAGACGAAGTGGAGTTCCCACTCGTCGCCCGTCCATACTGCGCGAACTTGTTGGACACTCTTCACGGTGGAGAGATCGATATCTGGCCGAGTTTGGTATTCGCACAGGGTGAAGTCGGACCAGTAGTCTTTCGTGTTCTTGCCTTTGGAGAGGCGGACGCGGTTGTTGTCCGCGTCGAGTTTGAACCCAGCGTGTTTGAACGTAATGGTGGAGCGTGGGTGTTCGTCTCCGTGTTTGCGGTAGCCGGGTGGTTTGGCTCGGGTGTCCCCGTTGTTTCTCTTGCCGTACCACGAGTGGAACGCTTCAGCGAGTTCTTGCAGAATTCGCTGTGCTCAATGAGCAAAGCTCATTGGCATCACGAGACGGCTTCGCCGTCTCGAACGAACTTGACTGCGAGTGTAGGTCATCATAGCGTTCGTGTTTCTTGAGGTACGACGTGAGTTCGTCGTGTTCTGGAATGTAGTCGATTTCGTCCCAGACGCGTTGAATGGTCCATCTTCCGACGTTCCAGAGTTTGGAACCGGAGAGCCCGAGGGCATTAAGGTCGTCTCCCACTTGCGAGTGGTTACGGATACTCGCTATAAATGTGCGTGAGACGACCTTATTCGCCATACGTAACCTATGTTTGTAAATTTACTTGAAGGTTCGGTTTCGTGTTTGCGTGGAATATCCAGTCGTGCTATCGTCGGTGTATAGCGTCATCGTGTGACGGCGCGTATCCCCGCCGTGAACGGCGAGGCTTTGCGCCTGCTTAACCCGTAAGAGCTTACTGGCGAACCCCCACTCTAGTCGTAGAGATGAGAGATCTAACGGAAGATGAAGAAATCGAACGAGCTATTCGATATCTGGTGCATTCGTTCGAATCCTCGGGAGATAACCAGAAACCGGTGATCCTCCACAGCACAAGAGTGGGAATGGATCTTTACGACAGAGATTACGAAAAGCGCATCGTCATCTCTGGCCTTCTCCACGACCTAGTAGAGGATACGGATGTGACTTCCGATGAGATTCGTTCGAAGTTCGGAGAAGACGTTGCAAATATCGTGGACGCCACTAGTTTTGACGAGAATATCGGCGACTATCTCGAAAGGCAGTACAATATGTATGAAAGGTGCTTCGAACTGGGAAGAAGTGCGGTGGCTGTGAAAGCTGCGGATATTTTAGACAACAGTGACTACTACGGCTTGGGAGACTCGGAAGAACTGCAAAAGAATCAGATCGAAAAGATGGAATATTTCATTGAGAAATCTGAACCATATATCGGGGAGGAAGACGTATTTCAGGAACTCAATGACAAGTTCCCCATTGTGAAGGAGCGAGTGAAAAACAGTGAGAGTTGATATTTGATTTGTATCGGAATGGGTATCGGCTGGCTCCCGAGTCAGCAGAGTTGATTTGGCGTTCTACATCTCACGTTCAGAGTGCCTTGTCGATGCTGTGAGTGAGACAGCCAACTGCAAGTTCACGGAACTGCTTCTACCAGAGCCGTGAGCGGACGAATGCGCCGTATTTCCGTTTGAGACGAGTTTACATGACGTACTCGTCGGCGATCTCGTTCGGGGCGATCAACTCGAGGTCGCCCGCCGCCCGGAGCTCTGCGAGGTGTGCCGCGGTCTCCTCGAGCGCCGCGGCGTCCGATTCGTCCATCTCGTAGAAGACGATCGTCGTGATGCCGCCGCGTTCGGCGGTCCAGTCGAGCGCGGCGATCATCTCCTCGGCGTCGAGGTTTCGCTGGCCCTCGTGTCCCGAGATGCGCGTGAGGTTGTACGGGTTGGCCGCGACCCCCTGGGACATGTGTCGCCCCGCCCAGGCGATGTCGTAGTTCTCCGCGACGAGGTCGTACATCTCCGGAGTGTACCATCCGCCGGAGAAGCCGAAGTACTGCGCGTCGTCGTATCCCTGCTCGTCGAACCACTCGAGGGGGTCGAGGATGTCCGATTCGACCTCGTCGGCCTCGACTCGGTTCAGGTGAAGGCCACGCGCGCCGACAGTGCCGACCGACCAGCCGGCGTCGACGAGCTCGACCAGCTGGTCCTCGGTCATCCGATCGCCGGTCGCATCCTCGCTCTCGCGGATTCTGGAGGTCGCGACGAAGGTCGTTCCCGTCAGGTCGTATTCTTCCATAATCGGGAACGCTCGCGTGTAATCCGACTCGAACCCGCCCTGGAACTGTATCATCACCCGGCCCTCCTCGACCCGGGAGGTGAAGTGGAGATCGTCGACCCAGATCTCACCTTCGCTCTCCTCGCCCGTCCAGTACCCGATCTGGATTTCGGTGATCGCGCTCAGGTCGGGGTCGCCGGAGACGTCCGTGTGCCCGAAGTCGAGCCTGTCGAACGGCCGCTCCTCGTGGACGAACTGCTGGAACTGGAGGTAGTTCCCGTCCTCGTCGTGGAGCTGGATTATCGGACTCGCCGAACCGGTGGCCGCCAGCGCCAGACCGGGGACGACCTCCCGGACGTCGATGGGCCCGGACAACTCCCGCTTGATCCTGATCTGACTCTCGGATTCGGACGCCGTCAGGCGGGCCGACTGAGAGCCGACGGACGCCCGCTCTCCGTCCGCCTCGAGCGTGCCGGCGACCGCCTCCCACGCGCCTAGGTCCTCGAAGTCGTCGAACGTGCCGACCAGGTCGGATCCCTCGTCGTCTTCTTCCTCGTCTCCGTCTTCGTCCTCGTCTTCACCCTCCGCTTGCGATTCATTGTCGTCCTCTACTTCCTCGTCCGGTTCGACGTCATCGGTATCGTTGTCACTCGGCTCGTCGTCGCCGTTGCCCTCGTCGTCGGGATCTTGGTTGCCAAAGCATCCCGCGACCGAAAGAGCGAGCGCTGTTGCCGTCGTACTCGTAAGATACGTTCGTCGTCTCATGTGACAAGCACGCTGATTCGCCGATGTCAGATTGTTACTCGTAACGTATCTCTACTAGACCGGATCTACCGCGAATATTTCCATCAGTAATCCGACCGAACGGGACCGACGCGGAGTCGCCGCACAAATCACGTCGGAAAACGTCTGTACGAGTGGATAGAACGTACTCTACGGGACTCACTCTCACCCTACATCCCGTGTTGATCATCAATCGACGATTGAATCACGGGGACCGATGCACGTAACGCAGTCCTTCTACGAGTACCAGTCGTAACCCCTCCGACGACGCCAGTCGTCGGCTTTCACCTCGAGTTGGAATTCCGTGACGGCGTGTATCCCCGTCCTCAGAAATCAAAGATTTCTGATGGGGTGCACGAGAGCTTGCTCTCGTGAACGCCGTAAACTGCCAGATTTTCGACTGCTAATCACATAGCTGATTCCGCCCGTCGAACCGGCTCTTCGATTGGCCCACAATATCGAAACGAGTGCTTCGTGTTCCGTCTTCTCGAAAGACGGAAAACCGGACTGCAAGGAAAGCCTCAGTACTCCTCGAGATCGTACAACTCGCCGTATTTGTTCTTCGCGTACTCGAGGAAGTGATCGGCGGTGTACTCCTCGCCGGTCGCCCGCTCGATGAGGTCGGGCGTGGTGTAGCGCTTGCCGTGTACGTGAATCTGCTCGCGGAGCCAGCCGTTGAGATCGTCGAACTCGCCCTCGCGGGTATGCTCGTCGATATCGCCGAGGTCCGCTTCGGCGGCGGCGTACAGCTGGGCCGCCAGCACCGACCCCAGCGAGTACGTCGGGAAGTAACCGAAGGAGCCGTGGGACCAGTGGATGTCCTGCAGGCAGCCCTCCGCGTCGGTGTCGGGGCGGACGCCGAGGTACTCCTCGTACTTGTCGTTCCAGACTTCGGGCACGTCCTCGACCGCGAGGTCGCCACGGATCAGGTCGCGCTCGACCTCGAACCGGATCACGATGTGGAGGTGGTAGGTGAGTTCGTCCGCCTCGACGCGAATGAGGTTGTCGTCGTAGACCTGGTTCGCGGCCTCGTAGGCGTCGCGGGGCGTGACGTCCTCGAGCGCGGGGAACCGCTCCTGAACGGCGGGCAGGAACCGCTCCCAGAAGGGCTGGGAGCGACCGATATGGTTCTCCCAGAGCCGGGACTGTGACTCGTGGACGGTGAGGTCCCGCGCCTCTCCGAGGGGGGTGCCGTACCCCTCGTCGGGGAGGCCGATGGTGTAGTTGGCGTGGCCGAACTCGTGGATAGTCGACGTGATCGAACCCAGCAGATCGGACTCGTCGAACCGGGTCGTTACCCGCGCGTCGAACTGCGTCCCCGAGGAGAACGGATGCGGTGCCGTGTCGAGTCTCCCCCGGTTCCAGTCGTACCCGAGCGTGTCGAGGACGTCTCGAGCGAGTTCCTCCTGCGTCTCGTCGTCGAACTCGCCAGAGAAGGCGTCGGTCTCCAACTCCGCGTCACTCTCGTCGATCGCCTCGATCAACGGGACGAGTTCCTCGCGCAGGCGCTCGAGGATTCGTTCTGCGGTCTCGATGTCGATGTACGGCTCGTAGTCGGCGAAGAGGACGGCGTAGGGGTCCGCGTCGGGATCGATGTGGTCGGCGTACTCCCGCTTGAGTTCGACGAGTTTCTCGAGGGTCGGCGCGAAGATCGAGAAGTCGTCTTCCTCCTTCGCTTCCACCCACGTCGGGTGGGCGTTCGAGGTCGTCTCGGAGATCTCCGCGACGAGTTCCTCGGGGACCTTCATCGAGCGGTCGTAGCGCCGGCGGACTTCGCGGACGACGGCCTGCTGGTCTTCCGCGAGGTCGCTACTCGCGGCTTCACCGCTCGTATTTCGAGACGACTCCGTCGTCTCGCTCCCTTCTAATTCCTCGAGCAACTCGCCGGTCTCCTCGTCGGTGAGCAGTTCGTGACTGATCGAGGAGAGCGTCGACAGCTGTTTCGCCCGCGCCGGCGTCCCGCCCTCGGGCATCATCACTTCCTGGTCCCACTGGAGGATGCCGGCGGCGTTGCCGACGTTGGTGATGCGTTCGACTCGCTGTTCGAACTCGTCGTAGGTGTCGGCGTCGCCTTCGGCGGCCGAATCCTGTTCTGTCGCCATCATCGGAGTATCGCACGCGAAGGCCAAGAACGTCGTGGTTCCGTAACCGTTTGGTCCGGTTCAGGTTCCAGACCACGGAACGCCGACGCTTTCGCTACCCGGACCACGGTCGCTCCGACGCTCACGATTCGACACGAGATTGCCTCAGTCGTCGCTCGAATTTCGTCACGAAACCTCGAGTTCGACGCGCAGTTCGGACGAGAGCAACCGCCACCGAGAGACTACCGGGTTGCCGACGCGAATCGCACGCGAGTACCCCGCCGTCGAGTTCCCTCCATCCCGCTGGCTCGAACGGCTCACAGCCGGTCGAACAACTCGATGACGTCGGAAATCGCGAGCGATCCGTTCCCGTCGAAATCGAACCGGGCGGCGTTGGTCTGGTACTCCTCGTCTTCGATTTCGGTGAACAGCCGGACCACGTCGTTGGTATCGGCGCGGCCGTTCCCGTCGACGTCTTCGCACAACCCGTCGCCGTCGGGATCGGTCGCGCCGACGGGACAGTCGGAGCCGTTCTCGACGGTCACCGAAACGTCGACGCTCGACGTCTCACCGCAGTCGTTGGTATAGGTCGCAGTGTACGTGGTCGACTCGAGCGGTTCGACGGTTACCTGGCGCGTCTCGGCGTCGACGTCACCGCTCCAGCGCCACGTTCCCGCCGCGTCCGCGTCTCCGTTCCCGTCCCTGTCCGCGACCTCGGGTGCGAGCGTCAGCTCGTCGCCGCTCGAAACGGAGACGTCGTCCGTCTCCACCCAGTCTCCCGCCGGCGTCCGCACGGTCGACGTGATCTCGGTCGGTTCACAGTCCGCGTTCGCGTCGACATGCTCGAGCATCTCCTCGGCGTATCGCCGTCCGAGTTCCCGGTAGCCCTCGGCGTCGAAGTGGGCTTCGTCGGCGCCGTCGAGCCCCTCCGCGGAGACGACGTGGGCGTTCGGAACGAGGTCGGGCAGTTGCGCGATCTCTGAGTTGTGAGAGTCACAGCAGCCGCCGTACAGTAGTTCGCCGGCGAGAAACGGGACCTCCCCGATCCCCAGATCCGACCGAAGGTCCGCGACGATCTCCTGGACCTGGTGCTTCCAGTCCGGATCGGCCGTGTTCGTTTCACCCTGATGGAAGAGGATCCCCTTGATGACCCCGACGTCCTGTGCCCGCTGGGCGAGGTCGAGCAGCCACTCGTAGCCGCCGGAGAACTGCGACGGAATGTCGCGGCCGTTCCGGCCGATCGGCGCGCCCTTCTGGAAGAGGGCGATATCGGAGCCGCCGACGGCTGCCGGCACCAGTCCGATCGACGTTTCCTCGGGTAGTTCCGCCGCCATGGTCTTTCCGAAGTAATCGCCCGGACTGAGGCCGGCCCAGCACCGGTTCAGCGGCGGTTCGGCGACGTACCACTCGCCGAACTCACGATCGAGGTTGGGACACGTCTTGTTCTGTAGCACCTGAACGCGGGAGTTCGTCTCCCTGTCCTCCGGTGCGATCTCTCCCGTTCCCTCCATGTTCGACTGGCCGAACAGCAGGTAGACGTGAAAATCGTCGTCGTCGGCGTCGACGTCCGTGACGGTCGCAGACGTCGGCGAGCTAGCTCCCAGGGTAACTGCCCCGATCCCCGTCGCGACGGACGCCCGTAAGACGTCCCGTCGAGAGCGCACCGCCCGTCTCTCCGCCGTTTCCTCGTCGGTTCCGGTGGCGTGATCGCGGTTCCTCATAGTGTCTGCGTAGACCGGCGACCGCCACGACGATAAAAATTCCCAAGTATTCTTCTTTGGTTTAAACTCTAAGCTCGGGGACTCATCTGGGCCACGACCCTGCGAGACGTCGATACGTCTCCTGGCACCGCTCGAGCACCGCGATCGAGACACTCTCGTCTTTCGTGTGGGCCTCGCCGGGTTCTGAGGGGCCACAGATCACGCACTCCGTGCCGGCCTCCGAGAGCCATCCCGCGTCGGTCGCGTGGGGTTTCGTAACGAATTCGGGGTCGTTCGGCTGGGACTCGCGGGCGGCCGACAGGACCGCGTCGGCGAACGCCTCGTCCTCGCACTCCATCGGAGGCAGGTCCTGATCGATCGTCCACTCCACGTCCGGAATCTCGGCCAAGGCCTCGAGATCGGCTCGTTCGCCGGGAACGGTTCGCTCGTCGACCGTGAACGAACACTGCTCGGGGACGACGTTGATCGCCGATCCGCCGTCGATTTCCGTGACGACGACGCTCCCCGAGAGGGTCTCGCCTGCCACGTCAACCGCGGGGAACTCGAGGTCTCGAACCCGATCGATCGCGTCGGTCGCTCGGTAGATGGCGTTCTCGCCGGCCGCGGGTTCGCTGGCGTGGGAGGCGACGCCGTGGGCGGTGACGGTGATTCCGCGTCGGCCGCGGTGGGCGACGACGACGTCGGTGACACCGGGTTTCGAGTAGTTCGTCGACCCCTCGCAGACGACGGCGTGGTCGGGTGCGAATCCCTCCTCGATGGCGTGGCGAGCGCCGACGCCGCCGACTTCCTCGCCGACGAAGCTGGCGAAGACGAGTTCGCAGCCCTCGGGAGGGGTCACCTCCCGGAACGCGAGCATGGCGGCCGCGACCGCACCCTTCATGTCCGCTGCGCCGCGGCCGTAGATGCGCCCGTTGCGCTCCTCGACGACGTACTCGGGAGTCGACTCCGAAGCGTCCGGATCAGTGTTTGCCAACCCGTCTCGAACCTGCGACTCGTCCGGCGGCACCACGTCGTGGTGGCCGACGAGCGCGAGCGAGCGCGAGTCGCCGGTTCCGTCCGCTACGGCGTCGCCTCCGCGGCGCTTGCGCGCGATCACGTTGCCGACGGCATCTCGACGCACTCGAGCCGCGGTTTCCTCGCGGAGCCACGCCTCGATGCGGTCGCCGGCGGCGGTCGGATCCTCGTGGCTCGGCACGGCGACCAGTTCCCGGGTCAACTCGATGAGCGTGGATGTCACGAATAACGGGTACGTCGCCAGAACCGTGAGTGCATCGGCCCGGAGCAGGTTCGGTGTCGATCAGACCGACCTGACGAGCCACCACCTCGAGGCGGCCGACGAGGATGAACGAGGACGACCGACCACTCACGTTACGAAGTGGACGGAACCGAAAACAGAGCGACTCGAGCGTCAGTGGACCAATACAGGACAGGGTCGAATCGGTCGAGGCACCATAGGACGGGCTCGAGAGCCCGCCCCGATGTGTCAGAGGCCTACGACTCCACACCCGGTTCACGCGTGAGCGCACACGAAGTGACACACGGTCGAACGAGGTGTCCTGTCGCCATCCGTGGCTTGGGAGGTCGAACACCTTACCTTACCTGCTGAACGGTTGTTCACGGGGAGAACACGGCGACCGATCGAAACACGCCTCGAGGGAGTTACCATAAGCAATATTATCGTCCCGGGTGGAGATCTCAACGATGTGTTACGAATGGGGAACGCAGTTGTTCTCGTCGCCACACCGACTCGAGCTCCTTCGAACGCTCGAATCGGAGCCAGCGGACACACGCGAACTCACCGAGACGCTGACGGCGTCGCGCGTAACCGTCCAGCGCCACCTCAATCAGTGTCAGGACCTCGAGTGGGTCGAAAAAACGAACGGACAGTACGAACTCACGCCGATCGGGGCCGCCGTCTGTCGGGCTGCGGGGGACTTTTGCGAACGACTCTCGATACTCGAAGAACACGAGCGCGTGGTTCGTCCGCTCTCGAAACTCGACGACTCGTTCGATCCGGGTCTGCTCACCGACGTGACGGTCTCCGTCGCGGATTCGAACAGTCCACACGAACCGTTGACACACTATCGAAACGCGATGGCGTCGACGTCGACGTCGTCGATCCGCGGCATTCTTCCCGTGTTCAGTGCACTCCTCGCGGAGGTTCACGGCGACCTCCTCGCCGACGGCGTCGAGACGGAGTTGCTCGTTCCCCAGCACGTCCTCGAATCGGCACCGGCGGTCGACGCGGTTCCGCCGTCGATGTTCACGCTGCGCGTCCTCGAGCAGCCACGCACCCTCGAGTTCGCGGTGACGCTAACCGACGACACCGCGTTCGTCGGCGGCTACGACGACGGAACGTTCGTCGTGTGCATCGAAAGCGAAGACCCGGCGTTTCGCGAGTGGGTCGCCGACGTCTACGAAACCTATCGCGAGCGGTCCACGTCCGTTCCGCTCGAAGCGGTAGCCGAACACGGTCCGGACGCCTGAGACAGTTCGCTGTGACGATGTACCGGCGCGATCGCGACCGACCTGCGGTTGCACCGGAAACGAGTTACAGGAGACTGTACGCCACTGGGAGAGGGTGAGAGTGAGGTGGGACACGCCGCTCGAGCGATCTGAAACGGGTAACGGCGCGTCCCGCAGCCTTTTATCCGCGAGGGTCGAATCGTCCGCCATGAACGTCGTGCCGGACACGAGCGTGGTTATCGACGGCCGCGTCTCAGAGGCGATCGAAGACGAGGATGGGCAGTTCGAGGGAGCGACGGTATGCGTGCCGGAAGCCGTCGTCGCAGAACTCGAGGCGCAGGCCAACGACGGCTACGACAGCGGCTGGGACGGCCTCTCCGAGCTGAAACGACTGGCCGACCTCGCCGACGACGAGGTCATCGACCTCGAGTACGTCGGCGAGCGACCGAACGCCATCGAACGCGGTCACGCCTCCGAAGGCGAGATCGACGCCCTCATTCGCGACCTCGCGGAGGACCTCGAGGCCACCTTCGTCACGAGCGACATCGTCCAGGCGGAAGTCGCACAGGCGAAGGGTCTCGAGGTCGAGTACATCTCGCCCGAGGTTCGCGAGGTCGGCAAGCTCAGAGTCGAGGACTTCTTCGACGACCAGACGATGAGCGTCCACCTCAAGACGGACACCGTCCCGATGGCCAAGCGAGGCGCACTCGGCGAGATGCGTTACGAGGAGATCGCGGACGAACCGATGGACGAGGAGACCGTCGACGAGTACGCCCGCGAGATCGTCGACGGGGCCAAGGAGGCGAGCGGCGGCTTCATCGAACTCTCGGAGCCGGGGATGAAGATCGTCCAGTTCCGGGACTACCGGATCGCCATCGCCCGGCCGCCGTTTTCCGACGGGATCGAGATCACCGCCGTCAAGCCGATCGCCCAGACGGATATCGAGGACTACGAGCACGCCGACGAGTTGAAAGAGCGGCTCTTAGAGCGCCAGCGCGGCGTCCTCATCTCCGGTGCGCCCGGGGCCGGGAAGTCCACCTTCGCGCAGGCGGTCGCCCGCCACCTCAACGACCACGAGTACGCGGTGAAGACGATGGAAAAGCCCCGGGACCTGCAGGTCGGCCCGGAGATCACCCAGTACACCGAACTGGGCGGCGAGATGGCCAAGACCGCCGACGCCCTGCTCATGGTCCGGCCGGACTACACCATCTACGACGAGGTGCGCAAGACCGACGACTTCGAGGTCTTCGCGGACATGCGACTGGCGGGCGTGGGGATGATCGGCGTCGTCCACGCCACCCGTCCGATCGACGCCCTCCAGCGGCTGGTCGGCCGCGTCGAACTCGGGATGATCCCGCAGGTCGTCGACACCGTCATCTACATCGAGGCCGGCGAGGTCGCGAAGGTCTACGACGTCACGACCGAGGTCAAGGTCCCGGCGGGACTCACCGAGGAGGACCTCGCTCGGCCCGTCATCCTCGTCTCGGAGTTCGAGACCGGCGAGCCGGAGTACGAGATCTACACGTTCAACCGCCAGGTCGTCACCGTGCCGCTGGCCGACCAGGACGACGATCAGGAGACCGGCGTCGACCGACTCGCCAAAGGCGAGATCGAACGCGAGATCCGCTCGATCGCCCAGGGCTACGTCGACGTCCAGCTCAAGAACAAGAACCGGGCGGTCGTCTACGTCGACGACAACGACATCTCGACGGTCATCGGCAAGGGCGGCGGCCGCATCTCTGACGTCGAGAACCGCCTC
Organism: Halomontanus rarus; assembly: GCF_017357405.1. Lineage (GTDB taxonomy): Archaea > Halobacteriota > Halobacteria > Halobacteriales > Natrialbaceae > Halomontanus > Halomontanus rarus. The sequence continues at coordinate 1,935,569 of NZ_CP071597.1, forward strand.
GGGATCGACATCGACGTCCGAACCCACGACGAGAATCCGCACCACGGAGCGAACGCGAGTTCGGGTGGGAACTCCGGCGGCGGCAACGCCGGCGGTCAGAGCCAGCCGGCCGGCCAGATCGTCACCCCGGAGATCACCTCGAGACACATCGTCGTCCCCGTCGACGGCCACCAGAGCGAGACCGTCGAGGTTCAGGCCAACGGCGAGTACCTCTTCACGGCGACGGTGAGTCGCGGCGGCGAGATTCAGGTGTCGCGTGGCAGCGCGATCGCCGACGAGTTAGAGCGGGCGATCGACCGGAAGGATCCGATCACGATCGTCCCGTCGTAGACCGATACCTTCCGAGCGGGCGGTCTTTTTGGTGGAGGTTTTTGCGCGAGGTGAGCGAGCGACGCGAGCGAACTCGGTATCATTCGGGGACACAGCCACCCTACGTAGCGTATCCAACTTCGTTACAGCGACGCGATCGTTCCCACAACGGACACGTTTATCCTTCTCAGAGTGTTCTACGGGCTATGGGAACCCCCGGACCGGATCCGGACGTCACCACGGACGACGCCCTCCGCGTATTCACGCAGTCCCAGCGCCCGTGGGAGCCGCTCACAGCGACCGAAGTCGCAGACGAATTAGCGTGCACCCGACGAACCGCACATCGCAAACTCGAGGACCTCGCCGAACGCGGCGAACTCGAGACGAAAAAGACGGGTGCGCGAAGCCGTATCTGGTGGCGGCCGCCGACGGGTGGTGAGTTCGAGACTGGAGCCGTGTCCGAGACCGGGACAGGATCCGAGTCCGAGGTCACGACCACGTCTCCGTCCGCACCACCCGCACACCTCGAGACGGGGCTGAACGAGATCCTCGATCGGATGAGCGGCGTCTTCACGGTACTGGACACCGACTGGCGGATCACTCACCTCAACGAGGCCAGTCGAGAGGCGATCGTCGCACCGCTCGAGGAGGACCTCCCCAAAGACGCGCTCGTCGGCCGGTGCCTGTGGGATATCAACCCCGACACGACCGACGCCGACATACGGGAAACCGAGCTCTACCGAAGCTGCCACGAGGCGATGGAGCGCCAGGAGATGGTCAGTTACGAGCGATACTACGAGGACGCGGACCTCTGGGTCTACACGAGAATCTACCCCTCCGAGACGGGCGTGTCGATCTTCTCGCAGGACATCACCGAGCGCAAGGCCTACGAGCGCGAACTCGAGGAGAGCGAGCGCCGGTACCGGACGCTCATCGAGAACTTTCCCAACGGCGCCGTCGCGCTGGTCGACGAGGACCTCCGCTACGTCACGTTCGGCGGGACGCCGGGGGGAGACACGGACGTAACGAGAGCGGATCTCGAGGGAGCGTATCTTCGCGATGCACTCCCGCAGGAACTGGCGGATATCGTCGTCCCGCACTACGAGGCCGCGCTCGAGGGCGAAACCGCGACGTTCAAGCACACGATCGGCGGGAAGGACTACCAGCTCCACTTCATCCCGGTTCGCGACGAGGACGGCGACGTCTTCACCGCCATGGGGATGTCCCAGGACATCACCGAACGCCGGGAGTACGAACGCGCACTCGAGGCGTCGAACGAGCGACTCGAGCAGTTCGCCTACGCCGTCTCCCACGACCTGCAAGAGCCCCTGCGGATGGTCTCGAGTTACCTCCAGCTCCTGGAAGGGCGCTACGCGGACGTCCTCGACGAGGACGGCGAGGAGTTCCTCGCGTTCGCGGTCGATGGCGCCGAGCGGATGAAGACGATGATCGATGGGTTACTCGAGTACTCCCGCGTCGAAACGCAGGGCGATCCACTCGAGTCGGTCGACCTCGACGCGGTTCTCGAGGACGTCCTCGAGGATCTCCAGTTCCGAATCGAGGAAACCGACGCCGAGGTCGAGAGCGAACCGCTGCCCACCGTCGAGGGAGACCCCGGCCAACTCCGGCAACTCTTCCAGAATCTGCTGAGCAACGCCATCACCTACAGCGGCGACGAACCGCCGCGGGTCGATATCTCGGCCAGCCGGGACGGTGACGAGCGGGTGGTTTCGGTCAGCGACGAGGGAATCGGAATCGATCCGGACGATCAGCCGTACATCTTCGAGGTGTTCCAGCGCCTGCACACGCACGACGAGTACGAGGGCACCGGCATCGGCCTCGCACTCTGCAAGCGGATCGTCGAGCGCCACGGCGGCGATATCTGGGTCGACTCCGACCCCGGCGAGGGCGCGACGTTTTCCGTGCGGCTGCCCGCAGCACCGAACAAGGAAGGCTGAACTGCGGTGACAGCAATTACACGCCGATACGGGGACGGATGCGTTACTCCAGTGATTTCGCCCGGTTCTGGAACTCGCCGTCACAGTCGGGACAGCTACCGGGATGTGTCTCGGCCCCGACGATCTTCCCACACTGAAGACACTCGTACTCGGACGAAATTTCCGACGTATCGCCTTCGACATCTTGGTCGTGGGGCATACCCTCTCTTGTCGGTCCAGATTCAAGTATTGACCGCCTCCGAGACCCGACGGACGTGGTGACGGCGCCCCTACCGAGGCACACTAGACTTACAGAATCGTCCGTCGGTTCCCCTCGGCCGTCCGGAACGCGTACAGTCGGTCGTCGTCAGCGAGGACGAGCCGGTCACCCACGAGAAAGACCTCGTCCACTCCGTCGACGTCGTCGTGGGTGGGGACGTCCCACCGGTCGTCGCCCTCGAACGTGATCGCGACGAGTCGGTACTCGGTGTCGGTGTCGAACCCGCTGGAGACGGTCCGGACGCCGTAGACGCCGCGGGCGTCGGCGACGACGGAGCCGTCGTCGAACGGGGAGTCACGCTCCCAGAGACGGTCGCCGGTCGCCGGATCGACGGCCGTGAGCGTGCGACTCGAGGCGAGATAGAGTCGGGATCCGTCGACGACGAGTCGCGTCGAGAGGGGTCCGACCTCGAGCGACCACCGCCGCTCTCCCCCGGAATCGACCGCCCACAGCTGGGCGCCCACGTGGACGAGCGCCAGCGTCCGTTCGGAGTCGTCCGTTCCGGGGACGGCCGTCGTCTCGAGCCAATCCGGCGTCGACGGCAGCGAGAGCGCGACGCGTTCAGCTCCGTCTAAATCGAACCCGTACAGCGTCGGCGTCCGTTCTCCGGTCGTGGCCACCCACGCCAACTCGCTCCCGGCGGCGATCCTCGAGTCGTCCTCGAGCGAGCCCACCTCGAGGTCGGCGACGAAGAGCCGGTCCCCGCTCTCGGCGTCGATACCGAGGATGCCGTCGGCGTGTGCGGCCAGCAGGGATCCGTCGGCGGCGGCGAGGTGGAGTGCAGGACTGTCCTCGTCGTCGCCCGCGGTCTCGAGGAGCGGCTCGGTCGTCCACCGCGTCTCGACCGGTCTGTCCTCGGGGCTGCCGTCGTCGAGTTCGGAACCGGCGGTGAGACAGGTCAGCGAGCCGTCCTCGAGGGGGACGTATACGGTCTCGGCGTCCACTGTAGGCGTTCCCGCGTACTGGCGCTCGGTCGTCGCACTCCACGCGTCGCCACTCGAGTCGTAGACGGAGAGTCCGGCGTTTTCGTAGTCAACCCATCCCTGTTCGTCGACGTCGTACGTCCGGCCGCTTTGGTTGTGGATCGAGACGAGACGGACCCCGTCACAGAGCCAGTGAGAGAGCGACGAGCCGCCCCACGATGGGCCCGTCGAGCCGGCACTCGTCCGACTGTCCCAGGCGAACTCTCCGGCACCGGGCTGGTAGCCACAGCCGGCCAGCGTCGTCGCGAATCCGGCGGCGAGCGTCGCGAGCAGGCCGCGGCGAGTGAGCGCGAACCGACCGCGGTCGCGAGCGGAGAGTCGACCATCCACCACCCTATTCACCTCCGGGACCGCGAGCGAGCTCGCGCAATCGGTCGATCCGTTCCTCCGTCGGCGGATGCGTCTCCGGGAAGATGTCGGTGCTGATCAGTTCCTTCGAGTCGAACGCCCGCGTATCCAGCGGCGCGAGGTAGAGCGATTCGACGCCGCCGTCGAGTTTCCGGAGGTCGCGGTCCGGGATCGTCGGCATCGTCTCGTCGATCTTCTCGAGTGCGCCCGCGAGCGCGGCCGGCGAACCGGTGGTCGCCGCCGCGGCGCGGTCGGCAGCGTACTCGCGGTACCGCGAGAGGATCCGATACAGCAGGACGCTCCCGAGCCAGAACATCGCGGAGACGGCGAGCGTGAGCACGGCACAGACCGTGATGACGACGATGGCGACGACGATGCCCTTCCCGTCGCGGTTGCCGCTCGACCCCGAACTCGAGCCGCCGCCAGCGCCGAGGACGCGAACCATCCCGTAGAGGACGTAGAAGGCGACGATCGCGAGGTAGTAGGTGATCGTCGGCAACAACCACGCGACGGTCATCAGACTCGCGTCGCGGTTCGAGAGGTGAGCGAGTTCGTGTGCGAGGACCGCCTCGAGTTCCTCGTCGGAGAGCAACTCGAGGAGGCCGGTCGTCGCGACGATCGTCCCTCGGTCGCCGGTACCGACCGCGAAGGCGTTGGGGACGTCGGACCGGATCACGGCGAGGTTCGGGGCCGGGATCTGGGTCTGTGCCGCCAGCCGAGTGACGGCGGCGTGCAAGTCAGGATGCGAGTCGGCGTCGACGGGGCGGGCGTCGACCGACGTGAGAACCGTTCGCGGACCGATCCAGTACTGCACCGCCAGTCCGCCGAGGACGGCGACCGTCAAAAGGATCGGATCGACGTAGAACTCGCCGTGTCGGGGCTGTCCGTCCGCCCACTCGAGAAGCGCGAGGCCGACGGTGTTGGCGAGATACAGGAAGGTGTAGACGAAGGCGAACGGGAAGAGCACCAGGAAGACGAGCGCGATCGCCATCCGGAGGCGGAGTTGGCGGTCCATATCGGCGTCGGCGGAACTGTGGAGGGACATGTACGACGTGATATATCGATGGGACATCACTATCGGGGACTAATAAAGCTATCCTCACGAGTCGGCTGCCTCGGTCGAGCCGGCGGGCGTCGACGAAAATCGATGCGAGCGAGTGAATCGTGACTCGAGACCGAAAACGGACCGACGTCGCTACCGAGTCTCGCTCTCCCCACCGTACAACTCGGTATTTCGCCACCAAAACAGCGCCCAGCCAGCGACGAACCCGGCGAACATCGCGAGGACATCGAGGATCAGACGCGACCATCCCGTGTCGACGATCATCGCGAGCACGGTCGCGGAGCCGAGTAACGCACCCGCTAGCACGAACAGGACGTCACCGACGATCCGGGCTCGAGAGTGGTCCCAGTACTCCTGTCGGTGGTCGTCGTACCAGAGGCCGACGTAGATGAGGACCGGCGACATCAGCGTGATCGTCGTGACGACCTCGAAGGCTTCGGGGAGACCGAGCGGACGCAACGCCGCGAGGTTGATCACCTGAGAGACCATCGCTGCGGCGACGAGTCCGGCTAACAACCACGCCCAGCGAGGGAACGACTCCTTGTCCATACTGGGTTGGGTTACCGGCGGAAAATAACTGTAGCGCTCTCGGCTGGACCGGGTGACTCAGGCGGTCGCCGTTGTGAGGGCGTCGAAGTGGCGGTGAACGGCGAACTCACTCCGCACAGCAGGCGTCTTCTTTCGGTCGGGACTCCTCGACGCCACAGCCGTCCGCTGCAACCGGTTCGGTGATTTCGTAGAGGCTCTGGCGTGCGTCGGCGAAGTAGATATCCTCGTCGACGATCCCGATATCTTCGAGTCGCTCGAGTGCGTACCGGACGGTTCGAGCGGATAACATCGACTCCTCAACGATCTGTTTCTGGGTCAGCGGGCCGTCGTACTCGAGCACTTTAAAGACAAGTTTCGCGCTCGGTGGTAGGTCCGCCATTTGCTCCCCGTCGGTATCGACCATCGTTACGAATCGAAACGCCCCAGCAGTATAAAAGTTGAGCCTTCCGAAGAAGCGGGATCTGGATTCGTCCTGCCAGTATCGAAACGATCCCGGCCCGGTGTCGGATAGCTGTTTCGGTGGTTCGACTCGAGTCGTGTGGAGATGGTGACAGATACGGATCACTGTACCGATTTACCGGTACAATCGCAGGTCGGTCGCAATTGTGTCGGAAATAATTTGCGTCAGGTCGTCTGAACGTGCGTTAGTCTCCACCAGTCAGTCGAATCCACGGAGGAAACCCCGGCGTTCACGCCGGGGAGGATGTCATAGCTGGTTCCAGGCGTCTTCGTCGTCGGGATCGGGCAAGTCGTCCGACGAGATCGGCGGCTGTTGGGGCGGCGTGGACTCGGAATCGGCGTCGAAGCCCGCTCCGAGATCGGACCTCGGTTGCTGCGTATCCAGATCGATCTCCGGCCACGCCGTCTCCTCCCAGAACCCGCGATTGCTGTAGTAGTAGACCACGTCGTCGCTGACGACCGCGAACAGGCCGCGCTGGCGATCGTGGACGACCCGCTCGTGGGTGTCGATCGCGACGTCGACGACGTCCTCGAGGCTGTCGAGTGAGACGTGGTGGTCGCCGATCCACATCGGGATCGATCCGTGGGAGATCCACTCCGCGTACCGACGCTTGTGGACCTTCTGTCGTGCGGCCTCGGCGTCGACCGGCGATCGGAGGACGGTAAGCGTCGCCGCCCCGAAGGCGATCGTTGCGAGCAGCGCCAACCCGCCGACGAGAAGCGGGTTCGCGGACTCGGTCACCTCGACTTCGGCCCTCCGCGGATGCGACTTCGAGTCCGATAGCGCCCCCTCGAGCGAGTAGGCACGCTCGGTTAGCTGGACGTCCGCCGAGACCGACTGTTCGTCGGCCGCAGTTCCGATATCGTACTCGACGGCGAGATCGAGTGTCACGTCGATCGAGCCGACGCCGCCGACTTCCCGCTGCAGTTCGTGCTTGCGCTCTAAGAGCGCCGCCATATCGATCGTCGCCCGCGAGGTCGCGACGCCGTCCTCGACTGTCGCGTTCGAGTCGAGTATCACGTCAGTCTCCTCCCAGAAGACCTCGCCGTCGCGCGTCGCCTCGTATCTGAGAGTCAGTCGATGGGATACCGACGCCTCGTCGGTCGGGACGGAAGTCCGGGGTTCGACCGTGAGTTCCGGTGTCGCGTTGAGTATGTACACGGAGCTGTCCTCGAGTTCCGTGCCCTCCTCCCAGAGCCCGTCCTGAACGACGACAGCGCTCGTGTGGAGGTCGGTCGAGACGGTGTCCGAACCGATCTGCTGTGTGGTGGTCGACGTGTCGGGATTCGCGACGACCCAGCCCGTTGCGGCGGTCGCGAGGACGCCGATCACGACCAGGGCGATCACCAGCGACCGGCCGTATCTGGCGATCGTTAGATCGACACGCGGATTGTCGATCACGTCAGGGTCACCTCCAGACCCTCGCCCGCTCTCGCGACCGAAATTGCGATTGCGACTGCGACTGTATCTACGTCTGGCACTCCATCGGATCCGGGTGACTCGAGATCCTGCACTCGAGATCGGACCCCGGTAGAACGAGTACGCGCGCTCGGACTTCGCGTCCGTAGTATCAGCCCCGGTATAAGTCCCCCACCCGAAATCATCACGAGTTCGAACAGACAGTCCAATAGTATAATCGTAGTGGTTCTATCCATCGTTTCGGTCGAGTAATCAGCGTTAGCGCCACTTCTGGAGCTTTCGACGGAGTCGCGTCGACGGCGCGACGTGCCCGCCGATCCGCCTGATCCGGAGGTCGCCGGTCCCGTACAGTCCGAGAAGTATCGCGACGACGACACCGACGATCACCGCGTTGACGGCGGCGATGGCGAGCAGGGGATGGAGTCCGTGGAGCCACACGAGCACCGTCGGCGGAAGCACCGCGATGTAGCGATACTCGCCGACGTAGCGCGTGTACTGACCGCTCGAGTCGGGTGCCGTCAACGAGACGGTCGCCTCGGCGGTGTCGCGACTCCCGACGGTCAGCCACGCGGGATCGGTCGCGACCCCGCTACTCGAGGGCTCGAAGACGACGACGGTCGGGAGGTAGCCCGCGTTGTCGACCGTTCGTGTCAGGTCACCCGTCTCGCCGGGTGCGAGCACCTGCGGGTCGTCGGTGGAGTCGTCGGTACTCACGAGTTCGTAGGCTGTGGTCCCCGACGGAACCACCATCGCGACGGTGGCGAGCGAGACGAGGACGAACAGGACGACCGCGATCGCAGCCCAGATCGCGAGCACGTTCTCGCGGCTGGTCGACCGCGTGGCCTGGCGCTGCTCGACACCGGTCCGGTCGAAGAGTACCCCTAGACCCAGCAGTGCGACGCCCATCGCGACCAGTATCGCACCGGCGTCGGTCCCGTCGTCAGGTCCCGACCCGCCCAGCGGCGTCACGATGGCGTCGAACACGCCGCCAACGACGCCGTGGACGCCCATCACCGCCGTCCCGAGGTGGGGAATCGTCACCACGTGACCGTTTATTTGTAGGGCGGTCGCGACGATCTGCCCGTCGGAAACCGGCGGTTCGCCGCCGTCCTGATCGGTAAACGGGTTCGCGTCGCCGGCAGTGACGTAGCCGTCTGGAGTTTCGTCCACGATCCGGTGGGTCGTCAGCCCGCCGTCGTGGAGTTCCGTCGCCTCGAAGACGACGACGTCCCCCGGCTCGGGCGAGCCGGTGACGGCGCTCGGAATCGCGACGAACCCGTCGCCGGCGTCGATCGTCGGCTCCATGCTCCCGGTCGTGACGTAGCCCAGTAGAATCGGCTGGCCGAGAACCTGACCGAGAACGAGTGCGACGACGACGATCGCGACGACGATCGTGAACGTCCGCTCGAGGACGGTGCGGGCCGTCATTCGCGCGTCACTCGTGTGCGTGTGAGCGTCTCCATATCCAATCCATATCCATGTCCATGCGTAACGCGACCGTACTTTCGATCTCGATCGACCCCGCCCGTGCTCGAGTCTCGTGACGACGGATCCCCCGATCCGCATCCCCCGTCCGATACGTTTCGTACATCTGTCGTGTTGGGGCCGGTTGTAAAGATTCTGGCCGAGCAGGTCCGTTCGTACCCGAACTCGGCGCAGCTGGAACGCACCTCGAGGGCACATCACTACCGGACTCGAACCTACCCCTCACGGGTCGCCCTCGTCCGAATGCCAGACCGGCCACAGATCCCGGCGACGGTTCGCGGCCGTGACGAAGAAGAACGCGCCGACCGCGAGCGGTGGGGCGACCGCCGCCGTCGTCGGCGTCACCAGATTCCGGACCTCGGCAGTGTACGACCGCGGTTCCGTGACGGTCACCGCCCCCGCGTCGGCCCCGCTCACCGCGACGGCGTACGCGCCCGGCTCGTCGAAGCGCCACTCGAAGGTCACCGTCGCGGATTCGTTCGGTGCGAGTTCGACCCGTCTGGTGTCGACGACGTACTCGCCGACTGCGAGTTCGGCCGTCGTCGTCCCCGTCGCGTTCCCCCGGTTTTCGACCGTCGCGGAGACGACCGCCGACTCGCCGGCAGTAATGGTGTCGGCCTCGAGTGTGGCGTTGGAGACGACGAAGTCTGGCGCGGGCTCGGTCGGTTTGCGGACGGTGACGGTCCGGGTCGGTGCGTCGTCGACACCGATCTCGAACGTGCCCGTTTGCGACATCGTCCGCTCGAAGGTGACCGTCTGGGACTTGCCGGGTTTGACCGCTACTCGCCGCTGATCGACGACGACACCGTCGACGAGCAGTTCGGCCGTGTGGATACCGGTGGCATCGCCCCGGTTCTCGTAGGTCGCCGTGACCGTGAGGTTCTCGCCGGCGGTGAGGTCGGTCTGGGAGAGGGTGACGTCCTCGAGGGAGATATCCGAGGAGCGATCGTCTCTCTCGGTCAGCACGTGGATCTCGAAGGAGCCGTTTGTGGACTCTGCGATATGCGTGTCGACCGAGACGCCGATATGTGCCGTTTCGCCGGGCTCGAGGTGGAGGCGGTTGGAACGGGAGATTTCTGCACCGTGGTCGGTTCCCTCGTAGAAGGTGACGCCCTCGAGTTCGTGTTCGATCCAGAGTTCTTCGGCCCTCTCGGTGGCCGTGATCGTGAACACATCGTCGGCAGTGGTAGAGGCTCGATCGTTGAGTCTGTCGAGAGCAAGCTCGAGTTCGCCGTTTTCTACGATGACATAATTGCCGTTTGTGGATTGAGAGGGAGATAACTCGAGGATAGGGGAAGCGCCTACAGTAGATTCACTGTCATCTTCGATTGATACTGCCACTGTCGGAACTATAAGCCCGATAGTGAAGAATACGATGAGTATGAGCGACAGCCATGGGGGGAGAGACAACATCTATGTATAGACCTGCGACTGTCGAATGTCTGTGTTCAATATATTGGTGGTTTATACTAATATTATACTTTAGAGGGGAAGACGCTCATTTAGTGATTAATTGTTATCTTCGGCAACAACTGTGATAGTGTCAACAGAGCTTGGGTCACCTTCCCTCGTATCAATTTCAATATCGAGCGTAATAGTTCCAGTATCAGATAGGGTCACCGCGTTCCCAGTTCCGACGATTGAACCCTCAGTATCAGCACTGTCTTGAAAGTCAATAACCGTTCCATCAACATTGCCATTATTTTTGATGTACACATCTTTAGAAGCAGCGTCTTGTGTGTTGTTTTCAATGGTCAGTACGCCCTCAAATATAGTTTTGGCGTTATCGTTTAATTCTGTGAACGAAAAGCTGATTGCACCACTTGATTCCCCAGTAACGTAAGTTCCATCACCAGTCAGCGTAAGAAGTGCAGAGTCATCGTTAACTACCGAGAAAGTGGCGTCGCGATCTGCCTCAACACTACTAAACGCGCCCGTGCCGAGGGCGGCTCCGCCACCTGTGACAACTGTCCCGAGTCCGAGCAACACGTTGCGTCTGTTCATTCTCATTGTTGGAATCTCCGTTCGACCCGAACCGGCGATCGTAGTCGTCGATTACCGGTGCGGTTCTTACTCCATACCAGATACCACACCCCCTTTGTATTAGCCTGCCAGAACCCCCGAAAGGCCGGCGAGACATCCTTCAAGCCGGGCCTGAAACGCCGAAATTGGCGATCTAAGAGAAATCGAACTGAAGGAGAGAGGATCGAGCGGCGACCGAGAGGGCACTGTCTCGAGCGTGCTAACCGACACCAATCGACGATGCGAAATCGGCAATAAGCGTTATATATCAATAGAGCAGATAGTTATCTACGTATAGGGGGATGGCGACAACACAAGAGGGAACGGCCCAGAGCGCTCAGAGCACGCAAACCGGCGAAAATATCGATTCGGAACCTGGCGAAATTTTCAGTCTTCTTAGTAATCACCGTCGGCGATATGCGATCCACTACTGCAAGCATGAAGACGAACCCGTAACGCTCGGCGACCTCGCCGAACACGTCGCCGCCTGGGAACTCGACAAGGACGTCGAGGCAATCACGTCCACGGAGCGAAAGCGGGTGTACACATCACTGCAGCAAACCCACCTACCGACGCTCGAGCGCGCGGACATGATCGAGTTCGACAATCGAACGATCGAGTTGACCGAGAACGCGAAAGAACTGGAGGTCTATTTGGACGTCGTCCCAGGCGACTCGATCGCGTGGGGTTCGTACTATCTTGGACTATCGGCGATTGGATTTGCCGTGATGGCCGGATTATGGCTTGAATGGATCCCAGTAGAAACGATTCCACAGCTTGGATGGGCGTCCCTCGTCGTATCATTGTTCGCCGTCTCTGCGGTCGTTCACGTGGTTCAGAACCGTCAGATGCAACTTGGAGAGATGGAGCGTCCGCCGTGAATACGACTAGTGTCTGTCTAGAGGGGACACCGTAGACATGGTAGACACGTCAAAAGTGACGCGCCGTACCGCTCTGGGTTTTATAGCTAGTGGTGCGTTCGTCATGGCATCGGAAAGTTACGGATACTCTCACGTATCAGCCAACCGGGTAACGAATATGGGTGTGGCTGATGATCCAGCCGCGCTTTTGGGAATCGAAGGTGCTACTGACCCTGATACGACGCCGACGTTCACGAATCGAACGGACCACGAGATGATCGTCACACTCGATTCGTCGGAGAGCGATATCGAGTTCGACGTTGGTGACGACGAGACGTGGATGGAACCTCCGGTCCAATTCTCGCTCACAGTCGGCGAAAGCGAAGTCGTCGCAATGCAAGCCCCGCGTGAAACGATCACCGTCGACATGATTACACACCTCGAGTCGGACGGAGACGCGATTGGGAACATCGAACTCCAGCGTGAGTTCGATATTCCACAAGCGGGTCAAGTCGATCTCACGCCCTATTTCAAGGAAATCGGTGGAAGCGGGAAGTACGAGTTCGAACTCGAAAATACCGGAGATATCGACGTGACTATTACCAAACTCGGAATAAATCAGACCTCCAATGGGAACGCAGCAAAGGTTGGTGGGGGACAGAACGATTCGATTCTAAAAGTCGATGGTGGCAGTATCGTTTCGACTTCGATTCCCATCGACAACACTGAACCTGATACCGTGGGTAACGCTGACAATAACTACGAGTTGACGTCATTCGACGGAAATCAGAATCTCAACACGGGTATGACGAAGAACTTCGCCTTTGATCGATTCCGTACAGCCGACGATAAGAACGCGAAAATGAGCGGTGAAGACGTGAAGTTCACCCTCGAGTTCGAAGACGGGAGTACACTAACAGTTACAGTATGTCCGAATTCGTGTTCGATATAGGAGACGAGTATACGAAAGACGGCCATCAAAACACCCAAAACGGATTATACGCTGCTGAACAACCGTCATCGAATCGGTTGTGCGGTGACTTACGACGTTCACTATCGGAAGAAAAACGCCGTTCACAACACACATCGTTCTCGTTGGGAATGAGTCTGATTCAGTGATAATCAAGGAAAACGGAACGGTACGCGACCCTCGGGTGCGCTATACTACTGGTCAGAGCCACATGAACAGTTGATCGATTCGCCACCCAATGCGAACGCCTTTTTAGCACCGCCCACCGACACACCAGTATGTCGACCGAATCGATTAGCGACCGACACGAGCACGTCCGCTCGATCGGCGTGACGGCGTTCGCCGCCTTCCTCGGCATCGGCGCGGCGATCGCCTCGTCGATGCTCACGGGCGATCTGGGCCCGGCCGAGGCCGCGGGCGACCAGCGGGCGCTGTTGGTCGTCGTCGGGGCGATCCTCGTCCAGTTCCCGCTGATCAAACTCACGGGCATCTACAACGACGACGAGCTCGGCGTGAAACACTACCTGTTCATCACGTTCATGACCTTCTCGCTGTGGTTCATCACGTGGGGTATCCTGCTCACCTCGGAGTTCACTGGCTAACATGGCAGACGACAGCATCGCCGTCGTCGATCTGGACCGCTGTCAACCGGATCGGTGCAACTACGAGTGCAAGAACTTCTGTCCGCCGAATCGGACGGGAAAGGAGTGCATCACGCTCCGCGGCGAGGACGCCCCCGAAGGCCAACCCGATCAGGTTCGGATCTCCGAAGAGATCTGTCTAGGCGAAACCTGCGGGATCTGCGTCGAGAAGTGTCCCTTCGACGCCATCGAGATCATCAATCTCCCGCAGGAACTCACCGAGGACCCCGCCCACCGCTACGGCGAGAACGCCTTCTCGCTGTACGGACTCCCCGCCCCCCAGGAGGGCAAGGTGACCGGCATCCTCGGCCCCAACGGCATCGGGAAGACCACCGCCGTCCGCATCCTCGCCGGCGAACTCGAGCCCAACCTCGGCCGCCACGAGGACTCCCCCGGCTGGGACGAGGTGCTGGAGGCCTACCGCGGCACCGAGATTCAAGACTACATCTCGGCGATCCGCGACGGCGAGGTCACGGTCGCTCGCAAACCCCAGTACGTCGATCAGATCCCAGAACAGTTCGACGGCAACACGCGAGAACTGCTCGAGAAGACGAACGAACGCGACGCACTCGACGCGCTGGTCGAGCGGCTGTCGATCGGCCCGGTCATGGACCAGAAGATCGACAACCTGTCGGGCGGGGAACTCCAGCGGGTCGCCCTCGCGGCCACGCTCGCCCGCGATACGGACTTCTACTTCCTCGACGAGATCACCCCCTACCTGGACATCGGCCAGCGGGTGACCGCGGCGCAGTTGATCCGCGAACTCGCCGAGGAGGAAGGGAAGTCGATGCTCGTGGTCGAACACGACCTCGCGATCCTCGATCTGCTGGCGGACACGCTCCACGTCGCCTACGGTGAGCCCGGGGCCTACGGTGTCGTCACGACGCCCAAGTCCGTTCGAAACGGTATCAACGAGTACCTCGCGGGCTACCTCGAGAACGAGAACATGCGGATCCGCCCCAACCCGATCCAGTTCGAGGAACACGCCCCGCGGCCGGTTACCAGCGGCGACATCCTCGTCGAGTACCCCGACATCGCGAAGAGCTACGGCGAGGGCGAGTTCTCCCTCGAGGTCCAGAGCGGCGAAATCCGCCGCAACGAGGTGCTGGGCATCGTCGGTCCGAACGGGATCGGGAAGTCCACCTTCGCGAAGCTGCTGACCGGCGCGCTCGAACCGGACGCGGGCGACGCCGACCTCGACCTCGAGATCTCCTACAAGCCCCAGTACGTCACCATCGACCAGCACATGCGCGTCGACGCGTTCCTCTCGTCGATCACCGACCAGTTCGGCTCGTCGTACTGGAACACCGAGATCGCCCAACCCCTGCAGTTAGAGCGGATCATGGAGCAGAACCTCTCCGACCTCTCCGGCGGGGAGCGCCAGCGGGTGGCCATCGCCGCCTGCCTCTCCGACGAGGCGGACCTCTACTTGCTCGACGAACCCTCCGCACACCTGGACGTCGAACAGCGGGTGCAGGCGACCCGCGCGATTCGCCGCTACGCCGAACAGCAGGACGCCACCGTGTTGGTCATCGACCACGACATCTACATGATCGACCTGCTGGCGGATCGGCTGATGGTCTTCGAGGGCGAACCCGCCAACCACGGGCAGGCCGGCACGCCCCAGGAGATGCGCGAGGGGATGAACGACTTCCTGAGTAACCTCGACATCACCTTCCGCCGGGACGAGCGAACCTCGAGGCCGAGGATCAACAAGCCGGACTCCCAACTCGACAGTCAGCAGAAACGCGAGGGCGAGTACTACTACGCGCCCTGAGCGACACCGTTTTGCCGCGGATTGCTGGAAAATCGAGAGAATTCCCCACGACGAGAGCGCTTCGCTTGCAGATATCCGCGATAGTGACCCTTTTCCGTCCATCCAGCAACGCAACGCGGAAACCCACGATTGTACCCGCAAGACAGCGTGTCACTCCAAGACCGAACCACTTCCAGACTCCCCCAACGTAATCACCGACGGGCTGCCAAGTAGCATATCGCCTGTTCGTGGAGTGCGGGATGGGGCATCGCGTGCGGTCGCGCCCGTTGGACGAGTGCGAGCGCGTCGGCGAACGTCCGATCTTCCTCCGCAGCGAGGGTCGTCGCGAGCAGCGTGGAACTCCGGGAGATCCCGGCCTTGCAGTGGACCAGTAGCGAACCGTCCCGACGAAACAACTCTCTCGCGGTGTCGACGGCCGCCTCGAAGACCGTCCACTCGTTATCGGGACCGTCCTCGAGCGGGCGATGGTGGGTCGTAAGCGGGTACTCGTCGCTCCCCACCGAGAGGACGTACTCGAACTCGAACGACCGGCCGTGTCGGTCGGGGTCGGCGGCGAGTCGATTACCGATGTAGAGGTCGCGATCGCCGATTCGGCGGACGACCGGCTCGTCCGCGACGTAGTTCAGCGGCCGGACGACCACTGCTGGCTCCCGCTCGGCCGAGACGTCGACGTTCGTTCCGTCGGAGCCGTCCAGCGTCACGGCCGGACTATTCAGTTAGCTTGTACAAATGTGTTACCGACCCGTTTGTCGTTTCGCCGGCCTCCCGCCCTCGGAAAACGCAACGGCGCCACCGATCGACGTGTCACGGCCCTCTCTCGCCACCGTCAGGTGATCGGACGACAGTATTCGCCGCGGCCAGCCACTAAACTGGCACAGTGTAATCATTAATATCTGTATTTTCATCTACTTTTATTAAGTGTAATATTTACGTATAGTACGTGCGATGATCCGACACACACGCGTGATACTGCTACTCGCCGTGCTCACCCTCGCCGCGGGATCGGTCTGGGGGCTCGGCGTCGCGGCGGACGTCTCGAGCGTCTCACAGCCAGCCCCTGAACCCGGACTCGAGGGAGCGGGCGTCGCGGACGACCCGTACGTCGTGACGAACGTCGAGGAACTACGTGCCGTCGGCGAGGAGCCCGCGGCACACTACGAACTCGGTGCCGACGTCGATGCGACCGAAGAGACGTTCGAACCGATCGGCGACGCCGACAAACCGTTTACCGGACGCTTCGACGGGAACGGCCACGCGATCTCGGGGCTCTCGATCGACGCGCCCCGGGAGCGACACGTCGGACTATTCGGCGTCGTCGACGGCGGGACCGTCGAGAACGTGGCACTCGAGGGCGTCAGCGTCGTCGGCGGCGAACAGGTGGGTGCGCTCGTCGGTCACAACGCCGGAACGATACGCGAATCGACTGCCGGTGGCTCGGTCGAGGGGACGTCCGACGTCGGCGGTCTCGTCGGGGTCACCGACGGCGCACTCACGCGGTCGTCCGCCCGCGTCGACGTGAACGCCACGAGCGTCGTCGGCGGTCTCGTCGGAATCAGCGCGTGCGGACCGGTGACGGACTCCCGAGCCAGCGGCGAGGTGTCCGGCGTCGACACGGTCGGCGGGCTGATCGGCGAGAACCGGTGTACCGTGCTGCGGTCGTACGCGGTCGGCCCCGTCGACGCCGAAACCGACGGGGGCGGCGCGATCGGCGAGCACCTCGGAGGGAGCGTCGAGAGCGTCTACTGGGACGTCGACGCGACCGGACGGGACGACTCCGCGGCCGGCGTCGCTCGGTCGACTGACGAACTGCAGGGCTCGAGCGCGGAGACGACTCTCGAGGGCTTCGACTTCGAGAGCACCTGGGAGACGGCCGACGGGTACCCGGCCCTCGCGTGGGAAGACGGTTCCGCCGAACCGAGCGACGGGATCGAACTCGACGGGTACACCGCGCGAGACCTGACCGGCGACGGCCGCCACGAGGACGTCACCGGGAGCGGCGACGTCACCACGCAGGACGTCGTCGTCTTCTTCGAGCACGTAGAACACGAGGCGGTCCGGAACAACGTCGAGGCGTTCGACTTCGACGGAAACGGTCAGCTCAGCGTCTCGGACGTCCTCGCGCTGTTCGAACTGGTGGGAACGATCGACGGAGACGGTGACCAACGATGACAGGAACGAATCCACTGACCAGACGACGGCTGCTGGCCGCGACCGGACTGACAGCGATCGGCGGCGTCCTCGGTTCGACGGGCGTCATCGGGAATCTCGCCCCCTCGGAGGGCTACGATCCGCGAGAACCCGGTTGGCGGCCGGCCGAGGACCCGCCGACCGAGGCGTCGGTGACGACCACCGCGGCGATAACTGACCTCGAGATCCCCTGGGATCTCGAGTTCGCCGGCGAAGACGTCTTCCTCACGGAGCGCCGCGGGAGCGTCTGCCGACTGGACGCCGACGAGCTCGTCACCGGACAGGGACTGGGGCTCGCGGACGGCGAGGTGCTCTTCGACGAGGATCTTCCGTACCTCGAGGCCGTCGGAGAGGGCGGTGCGCTCGGCGTGACCGCCCATCCGTCCTACCCCGATCCGAGGCAAATCTTCGTCTACTACACCGCCGACGATGGCGACCTCCACAACCGTCTGATCCGGTACGATCTCGACGCGGACGAAGTCACGACGCTCTTCGACGACGTCCCGGCGGGCGAGATCCACCAGGGCGGTCGCCTCGAGTTCGGGCCGAAGGGGTACCTCTGGGTGACCATCGGCGACGCCGTCGAGGAGTACAACGCCACCGGCGTCGAGGTGAGTCAGGATCCCGGCTCCCGGCGCGGCGTCGTGTTCCGGCTCACGACCGACGGAGAGCCGGCGCCGGACAACCCGAACATCGGACCGAACGCCGATCCGCGGGCGTACGCGTACGGGTTCCGGAACCCACAGGGACTCGCCTTCACGCCCGACGGGGAGGCGGTGCTCACCGAGCACGGCCCCGACGGCCGCGACGAAGTACACGTCCTCGCGCCGGGATCGAACTACGGCTGGGGGATCGCCCGCGGCGGTCCGGACGACCCCGATTTGGAGTCGTATACCGATCACGACGAGTTCGCCGCGCCGATCGTCAACACCGGGCCGGAGGAGGGCGAGAAGACGTGGGACCCACTCGACACGTGGGCACCCTCCGGAGCGGCGTTTTACACCGACGACGCCGTTCCCGAGTTCCGCAACCGCGTCCTCGTCGCCGGCCTCCGGTCGCAGACGCTGTTCGCCGTCTCGCTGTACCCGGCCGGCGCGGACGTCCCGACCGATCCGGACGCGACCGTCCACGACGCCGACTGGCTCGACGGACGCTACACCGCGGTGGTTCACGAACTGCTCGAGGGGGAGTTCGGCCGCCTCAGACACGTCGAACAGGGCCCCAACGGCGAACTCTTCTTGCTGACCGGAAACCGGCAGGACTGGTCGCCGCCGGGACACCCGACCGAAACCGACGACCGCGTCATCCGGGTCGATCCCGCGTGAACGGCGGGCAGCAAGTACGGCAAAGCAGGAGTCGGACGCTCCCACCGGAGACGTAACCGTTCGCGGCGGTCTTCCCCGAGTGGATACGGACCCGAGTACGTCGGTGAAAAGCGAGACGACACGCCGTCCCCGAGTAGCGGCCGCACGTTCCGCCTCAGGTGCTTTTATACACCCCGTGAGAAAACGACACCCATGGTGAAAATCGCGTTCATCGGTGCCGGAAGCATCTCGTTCACGCGACGGCTCGTTCGAGATATCCTCTCCTTCCCCGAACTCCAGCAGTCGACGCTCGCGTTGATGGACATCGACGAGGATCGCCTCGAGAAGAGTCGAGCCATGACGCAGGTGCTGGTCGACGAGCACGACCTGCCGACGACGGTCGAGGCGACGACGGACCGGCGGGAGGCCCTCGAGGGCGCGGACTACGTCATGTGTGCGATCCACGTCGGCGGCGAGGAGCCGTTCCGCAACGAGATCGAGATTCCCCAGCAGTACGGCGTCAACCAGGCGGTCGGCGACACCCTCGGACCCGGCGGCGTCTTCCGGGCCCTGCGGACGATCCCGACGATGGTCGACCTGGCTCGCGACATGGAGGAGCTGTGTCCCGACGCCCCGCTCTTGCAACACACGAACCCGATGGCAATGGTCTGCTGGGCGATCGAGGAGGCGACGGAGATCGACGTCTACGGCATCTGTCACAGCGTGCAGGGGACCGCCCACGACCTCGCCGAGTACGTCGACGTTCCGTTCGAGGACGTGGAGTACTGGGTCGCCGGCATCAACCACATGGCGTGGTTCCTCGAGTTCGAGTCCGAGGGTCGGGACCTGTATCCAGACCTGCGGGCGGTGATGAACGACCGCGAGAGCGAGGCCTACGCCGACGACGTCGTCCGGTTCGAGACGATGCGTCACTTCGGCCACTTCATCACGGAGTCGAGCCAACACCTCTCGGAGTACCTCCCGTACTTCCGGACGAGCGAGGCCCAGATCGACGAGCTCACCGAGCGGAGCAACTATCGGGAGGATCCCGACGAGTTCGAGTACTCGCCCGTCTGCTGGATGCCCACCGGCGAGTACCTGAAACAGTGGAGTTCGATCGATCCGACCGACGCCTTCGATATAGAGGAGATGGACCGCTCGCTCGACCGCAGCGCCGAGTACGCCTCGCGGATCGTCCACTCCCTCGAGACCGGCGAGGGTCGGCGGATGAACCTCAACGTGCCGAACGCGGGGCCGGACGGCGACGGCGGCGCGCTGATCTCGAACCTCCCGGACGAGGCGCTCGTGGAGGTCCCCTGTCTGGTCGACGGAACCGGCGTCAACCCCTGTTCCGTGGGAGCGCTCCCGTCGCAACTGGCTGCGCTCAACCGGACGAACATCAACGTACAGCAACAGGGCGTCCGAGCGGCCCTCGACCGTGACGAGGACGCGCTCCGCCGCGCCGTGAAACTTGACCCGCTGACGAGCGCGGTCTGCACGCTCGAGGAGGCGGACGAACTGGTCGACGAGCTGTTGGCGGCCAACGCCGATTACCTGCCAGAGTTGTCGTAGTTGGCGGACGGTGAGTCTACGAACAGTTCACACCATCGCGACGCGACCGTTCGAATCGATGGGGACGGACAAAATGACGACTCGAGACCCTCACTCGAACGGGTATCGAACGACGCGAGAGACGCCTCTCGAGGGGTGATAAATCGGTGGACACAAAGGACGAGTACCCCTACCCGCGGTCCACCTTCCTATCAGGTCAATTGGGGGTAGGGGGAATATGCTTTGTGGTCTCTCTCTGCGGACCCGTCTCCGAACCGATGTGAACAGGTCTCACCGTTCACTCGAGACCTCGTCGTCGGTTCGGCCGATTCCATCCGAACGGGCGCTCTCCACTCGAGAGGAGTCAAAACACTGTTACGAGTTCCTGAACGACATCACAACGTGCCATTGTCGCCAGACCGGAGGCTTCAGGTTCGAATCGCCGGTGCGCTCGTGCTGGTCGTGGGAGTCAACGGACTCGTGCTCTCGGTACTCGCCTGGAGCGTCCGCCGTGCCCTCTCCGCGAGCGGCCGATCGGCGTCGATCGAACTCGGCCTTCCGCTCACCGTCGGGACGGTCCTCCTTGGCGCGGTCGGCCTCGTCGCCGTGCAGGCTCGATACGGCTCGCGAACGGTCGTCTCCGGGCTCGACCTCGAGGAACTCGAGGGTGACGGACCGCGAAACGTCGCCGGTCGAGTCCGACGATTGGCGGCGCAGGCCGACGTCCCGCTCCCGTCGGTGGCCGTCGCCGATCGGGCGGACCCCGGCTGTCTGACCGTCGGAACGCAACGATCGCCGACGATCGTGGTCACGAGGGGGCTGCTCGAGCGACTCGACGACGACGAACTCGACGCGGCCCTCGCTCACGAGGTCGCCCACGTCGCGAACCGCGACCTCCCGGTCGTGACCGCCGTCGCCGCGAGCGTCGCGATCGGCGATCGGTTGCTCGAGCGCGAGCGACTGCTCCGCCGCGTCCTCGGGAATACGGTGATAATAGCCCTCGTCACCGGAATCGGCATCGTCGTATTCGCGATTCCGATCCTGGTGATCGGGCTGGCGTGCCTCGTCGTGAGTTCGGTTGCACGGGGACTACTCGGAACGAACGCGATCGCGCTCGGACTCTTCTCGAAGACGCGCGAGTACGCCGCCGATCGCGGCGCGAGCCAGCTCACGGGCGACCCGGCCGCGTTGGCGGCCGCCCTCGAGACGCTCGAGGCCGAACGCCCGAACCGGGACGCACGGCTGTACGCCAGCGCGACGCTCGGAATTGTACCGCGACCGCTGTTAGTCGAGGAGGACGACGGTGACGACGACGAAGAACACTGGGTGGAACGGTACTTGCCGGCGGTCTCGTTCGAGGGACCCGAGGATCCAAGCGGCGTGAACCGGATGCTGGTCTGGCTCTACGCGAGAACTGTTCTCCCGGCGAGAACGAAGGTTCGACGAGCACTCGGGTGGCGCCCGTCGACGCACCCGACGACCGAGGCGCGACTCGAACGGCTGCAGGCTCTCGAGCGACGGCGACGCAGATGAACCGGCGAGTGACGGGTACGAAGGAGTCGGCGTCGCGTTCGCGTGACGATTCAGTCCGCAGACCGTGCGGTGAACGCGACGAGGAGTCCGAGCAGGACGAGAACGAAGCCCGGAACGGCGTAGGCCAGCGCCGCGATCGGAACGACGAGGCCGCCGGTTGCACCGACGATTGCGCCGACGACGGCGGCGAAGACGCCGACGAGAATCGCACCGGCGGCCAGCGCTGCGACCGTTCCCTCCGAGAGGCCGTCGGGAGCCGGCTCCGGCCGCTCGAGCGGGTCGACGAGTCGCCACTGGGGCGATCGATCTTCAGTCCCGAAGAAGTCCCGAAGCGGCGGTGATAGCGACAACACCGCGTCGCTCGCAGCGTGAAGCGACGTCGTCACCCAGTCGTCGTCCGCGTCGTCGGCGTCGGGCCCGATGTCGGTCCGGGTCACGTAGACCGTCTCGCCGAGGAGGTGGCCGATCGACGCCGCGTCGTAGCCGACGTCCTCGACGATCCGCGCCAGCAGGAAGTCTTCGGACCACGGGATCGGTTTCTCGAGCGTGAAGTCCACCCGCTCGTCGTGGGGCAGGGTTACCTCGAGTCGAACCGTCGTCTCGTCGATCGAGGTGAGGTCCGTAACCCGCCCCTCGACGTAGCCTTCGGGTGTCGTGAGGAGGTCGATCCGGCCGAGTTCGTCCTCGAGTTGGCGTTCGTGTGTCGTCTCCGCCTCGAGAGGATCGGAGTCGTAATCGCGACTCTGGTCGTGACCGTAATCGTAATCGTGACCGTGACCGTGATCGTGATCGTGAGGCTGAGTAGGCGTATACTCCTCGGAGTGTGTCCCAACCGAGTCGACCCCACTGGACCGGTCGTCGCCTCCGTCGCGTTCGTCACCGCGTTCGATGTCGATCTCGACTTCGCCATCGTCGTCGACGCGGTGGTCGTCGTCCATCACAGCCCACCTCCGCGGCGTACGTTCCGAGGTTCCAGACGGAGACGGGGGTTCGAACGCGTACGTGCGGCTCGTCGTCCTCGAGTTCGGCTTCGACCTCGAGGAGCGATCGGTCGTGATCGGCGCTCGGTAGTCCACCTCACCCGCATCCACGTGTTCGTCACAGGGATATCGCTCGAGAGTACTGCGTCTGGCGGGGTAAGCATTTCACTCGGTGTCGAATCGTCATCTGGGATGGCGAAAACACGGCGACAGGTCCGGAGCGTCAGCTGATCAGCCGTTGACAGCTCCCACAGAGGTTTTGCTCTTTGATGTCGACTTCGCGGACGGTCGGCGAGAAGTTCATCACGCAGCGGTTGTTGTCGCAGTGTTCCAAGCCGTAGGTGTGTCCGATCTCGTGGACGATCTCCTTGCGAACGCGGTCCTCGAAGATGTCGGCGGCGCTCTTGTTCGAGAAGCCGCCGTCGGAGGACGTCTGCAGGCGGTAGGTCGAAACGACGCTGCCGCTGCCGTCGAGGTAGGCGAGCCCGAAGACGTAGTTCCGGCGGCGGTAGAAGAGGTCGAGGGGCGTGATGGCGATATTTTTGTCACCGCGACCGACGCGTTCGGCCAGTTGAATGAAGTTCTCCGCGCTGTACTGGTTTCGCCCGGTGTCGTACGCGCCGTCGGGGACTGCCTGGGAATCGTTGACGGTTACGTCGCAGTCGTAGACCGACCGCAAAGCAGCAGAAGCTGCCCGCTTGACCTTCGCGGGCACGTTTCCGACCGGCACGATATCGACGAGCATACGAAACGATATGGCGGCCCCGGGCATAAACGTCCCGCCGTGGGACACTCACGTCGAAATACCGATGCGCTGGCCGATCGACTCGAGGAGTACGACCGAGTGGTCGAGGTCGGAATCGGCCGGCGAACGGATCTCGCGCGCGCGCTGGCCGACCGCGGGGTCGCAGTAACCGCGACGGACGTTTACCCACGACCCGTCCCCGACGGCGTCCGGTTCGTCGAGGACGACATCGTGACCCCGCGACTCGAGGTCTACGAGGGATGCGACGCGATCTACGCGCTGAATCTCCCGCCCGAACTCCACCGCCCCGCTCTCGCGGTCGCCCGCGAGGTCGACGCCGAGTTCCTGTTCACGACGCTGGGCGGCGACCAGCCGGCGGTGCCGGTTCGACGCGAAACGATCGCCACGGACGGAGTCGGGGAGACGCTGTACGTGGCGACGACTCGAGGGGGCCGACCGTGATCGATCTCCCGTATGCTGTCGACGGACTCGAATCGCCCTGACGGGCTCGAGCGTGGACGTCGCCGTCGGTGCGGTTACAGTTCGACCGCGCCAACCCACCGGTCGTCGCCGTGTTTGGGGCACCACGAGTGGTGATTCTCGTCGCACCGTTCGTCCATCACCCAGCCACACTCACACCGGACCTGATGGCCCGCCCGGTCGATCTGTCGCTGGCACAGTTTGCATCTGGATCTGGCTCCCATAGCGGGACTCACCGCACGCGAGACTATAAATTTATCACTATTATTCATTATATATCTGGAGGAGTCAGCGCCGAGTCGGGGAGACGACCGAACACGGACCGCGCGATCGATAGCGTTCGAACGGAAGAAGAAATTATGAACCAGTACGCGAGAGAGATAATCCATGACCACGCTGGCGATCGTCGGTGTCGTTTTCGCGCTGTTCTCGATGCCCGGCGTCGTGGTCCACGAATTCGCCCACAAGAAGGCCTGTGACTGGATCGGCGTTCCGGTCGTCGACGTCGTCTACTTCCGATTCGGGAACCCGCCGGGCTACGTCCAGCACGTCGAACCCGACAGGTATCGCGCGTCGTTCGCGATCAGCGTCGCCCCGTTTCTGGTCAACACGGTCGTCGCCCTGACCGCCTTCGCTGGCCTCGCGTGGCTCGTCCACACTCTCGAGATCGGCAGTCTCGAGGCGGCCTCGAGAGGGACCGTCGTCGCCGCCGGCGTGCTATGGTGGGTCGGGACGAGCGTCGGCATCCACGCGTTTCCGAGCACCGGAGACGCGAACACCCTCTGGACGCGAGCGCGGGGTGAGTGGCGGCGGTCGCCGACCGTGATCGTCGGCCTCCCGGTAGTCGCGCTGCTCTACCTCGCGAATCTGCTCTCGCGGCTCTACCTCGACACGCTCTACGCGATCGGACTGCTGTTCCTCGCCTGGCACGCCGTCAGCGAATTCGCGGTCTGAATTCGGCGTCCATCGTCTCTAAGCGGTCGCTGGATAGAACCGAACGCAGACGGAGAGACGAGCGTCACGTACGGTATTCTTCGATGTCGACGACCTGCTTCGTCGCGTCGTGTGTGAGATCACTGTCGTTCGAGACGACGGGCGCACCGAGCTCTCGACCGGTCGCGGCGATCGACCCGTTCATACCCGCGAGAAACGGACCGTCTGCCCCGATCTCGTCTGCAATTTCTCCGGCGAGAGTGGCCGTTTCTTCGTCAGTTTCGTAGACCCCACTCCACGAGAGGTCGGCTGCTGCCGCGGCGACGTCGCCGTTTGGCGCGTTTCCCTCTCCCACCAGAACTTCGGCGTAAGCCGGTGCTGGAAGGACGAACGTCTCGTCGTCGTTTTCGAGCAGATAGTCCGCGGTCGCGTCGACGCCGTCGAGATAGTCGATCAAAAACGTCGCGTCGAGGACTTTCATCCGTCCTCAGCGAGTCGCTCCAGTCGTTCTTTCGACTTCTCCTTCGAGGTCTCGCGACGCTGGCGAACGTGATCAGCGTGTTCGTCGGACCACCGACCGAATCCGGCGAGGAGATCACGGTCACCCTCCTCGAGGATTCGTTCGAGGACGTCGTTGTAGGATTCGCCCTCGCGGCGCCGACTCTCGAGTTCTCGCTTGACCACTCCACTGACGCGGATCTGTTCGTTCGCCGTTCCCACGTTACGTTGACGCTGGCGTTGACGTTACTTCAACCTGTTCCAGATGGAGGAGAGAGGCAACTGATGGGACCGTCGTCTCCATTCGTCGGAGACGATCAGAATCCCCTTGGCAGTCGACTGCGTGGAGTCGCGCATGAACGAGATAGCAGGAGACGTCGACAGCGTCGTCCTCGACATCGACGGCGTCCTCGTCGACGTCGCCGACTCCTACCGGCGGGCGATCGTCGAGTCCGTCGAGCGAGTCTACGACCGCACCATCCGGAAGGACGACATCCAACAGTTCAAAGACGCGGGCGGGTTCAACAACGACTGGGAACTCACCTACGCCGCCGCCCTCTACGTGCTGGCGACCGGCGAGGGGTACCGCCGGTCGATCGACGAGTTCACCGACGCCATCGCGAGCGAGGGCGGCGGTCTCGAGGCCGCCGAATCCGTGATCCGCGACGACCTCGGCGCGAGAGCGACCCAGCGCGTCCTCGGACGCTGGGACCGCGAGCGGCTTCGCGACGTCTTCCAGCAACTGTACCTCGGTGAAGAACTGTACCGCGGCCTCGAGGGCGGCGATCCCGACATCGAGACGCGCGGATTCATCCACGACGAGCCGGTCGTCCTCGAACCGGCGACGATCGAGGCACTGACCGCGACCTACGACGTCGGCGTGCTCACCGGTCGCCCGGAAGCCGAAGCCGAGATCGCCTTAGAGCGGGTGGGACTCGAGGTCGCCCCCGAAAACCGGTTCACGATGGACGACTGGGAGGAGGGGAAACCGCACCCGCGCGCGCTGACGACGCTGGCCGAACGCTTCGGTGCGGGTTCGGTGGCGTTCGTCGGCGACACCTTAGACGACGTTCGGACGGCCGTCAACGCGAGCGAAGCGGATCCCGACCGCGACTACTACGGCATCGGCGTCCTCACCGGCGGACTCACCGGCGAAGCGGGACGGCAGAAGTACGAGGCTGAAGGTGCCGCGGCCGTCGTCGACTCCGTCAACGACGTGCCGGCGTTGCTCGAGTCCTGACGCGTGTTTCGAAACCGATCCTTCGAAGAGCGGAACAGGTTCTGAACGTCGTCCAAACATCCGAAAATATACATAACCGTGTGAAAAAGTGCGGACGATGCCCGACTACATCCCCGCATCTGCTACCCGCGACGCCCTCCTCGCGCTGGTCGCCCTCGCACTCCTCGCCGCGCCGCTGTGGACCCCGCTACTCCATCTGAGCGGTCCGACCTACCACTACGAGGGGGCCGAGGTCGTCACCGACGGCGACGGTATCGCGTATGCAGACGACTCGATGAACGGCCTGAGCGGTCTCCCCATCAGCAACGATATCGCCTGTTCTGACCAGTTCGATATTCGTCCGTGTGCACTGGAAGGATTGGTCGCCAGCGGCGCCACCGTCCCGACCAACTGGTACAGTGGGAGCCAAAACTCGACCGGGAGTCCAGCCCCCAGTGGCAACGAACGGTATCGGTACGCGATGGTAAACGACACCGTCTACGAGACGACCTACGTCGTCAATGGCTCGGCCCAGAACGACAACGGAAGCTACCGAATCTACCTCGCACTCGAGCCCGCCGAGCCGGGCGAGGTCCTCCGTTCGGTCTCTGTCGGCGAGCCCCACGAGGAGGTTCCAGACGTCGTCGAGGAGGCTGCCAGACGCGGTTCCGCCAATGCGCCAGCAGCAGTCGACGTCCCCGAGACGCCGGTTCGGCTCGAAGACGACGACGGAACCGACACCTACTATCGCGTCTACTCGAACGGCTCGACCGACGACACGACGCCGCTGCTGTGGGCCATCGACCGACTCCTGACCTACGCGGCACCGCTGGTCGGCCTCGCCCTGCTAACCGGCGTGTGGAGCAGACTCGAGGTGACGTACGTCGGCGGCGAGGACTGAGTCGTCGGGGGTGTGGAGAACGAGCGCCGCTATTCTCGAGACTGTCGATGCCTCGTGACTCGAGGCCCCGTTTTTTGCCGCTGGTCGTCGTGTGTCGAGACGACACATGCCCTTGGAGTTCTCCTGTCCCAGTTCCCTCCCCGGCGAGGCGACCTCGCCGTGGCTCGCGACGACCGACGACGCCGGCTGCGAATCGCTCGAGGACCACATTCAGGTCGACGTCGCCGTCGTCGGCGGCGGCATCGCCGGACTCTCGAGTGCGCGCGCGCTCCGCGACCGCGGGAAGTCGGTCGCCGTCGTAGAGCGTGACCGGCTCGCGGCCGGGGTCACCGGCAAGACGACGGCGAAGGTGACCAGCCAGCACGGACTGATCTACGACCACCTGCGTCGGGAGTTCGGACGACGGGAAGCCCGGCAGTACGCCGAGGTGAATCAAGAGGCGATCGAGGAGATCGCAGGTCGGATCGGGGAGTGGGGCGAAGACGACGAGTACGGCTTCGAGCGCCGACCGGCCTACGTCTACAGCGACGACCGCGACGAGATCGAACGCGAGGTCGACGCCGCCAAAGCCGCGGGGCTCCCCGCGTCCTTCGTCACCTCGGTGCCACCGTTCGAGCGCGCGGCGTGTGCGGTCCGGTTCGACGACCAGGCCTGCTTCCACCCGCGGAAGTACCTGCTGGCACTCGCCGCGGAGCTGGCGGCCGAAAGCGGCACCAGAATCTACGAACACACGCGGGTGACGGACGTCAAGCCGGGGGAGCCGTGCCGGCTCGAGACCCCCGACGGGCGCGTGACCGCCGACAGCGTCGTCCTCGCGACGGGCTTTCCGATCCTCGACCGGGCGGGGTACTTCGCCCGGATGCACCCGAAGCGATCCTACGTGCTGGGGATGCGGATCGAGGGCGAACCGCCGGAAGGGATGTACTACAGCCCAGGCGAGCCCTACCGCTCCGTGCGAACCCACCGCGACGAGGACGGGACCCTCCTGCTCGTCGGCGGCGAGAACCACAAAACTGGGCAGGGCGGAGAGACCGCGGAACGCTACCGACGGCTCGAGAAGTGGGCTCGCGAGCGGTTTCCCGTCGAATCGATCGACTACCACTGGTCGACGCAGGACTACGTGCCCGCCGACGAGGTGCCCTTCATCGGACGCGTCGGCCCCGGCGCGACGAACGTCTACGTCGCCACCGGCTTTCGCGGCTGGGGCATGACCACTGGCGTCGCCGCGGGCTCGCTGCTCGCCGACGCCATCGCCGGCGTGGAGAATCCCGCCCTCGAGTTGTTCGACCCGCTCCGGTTCACCCCGAAGACGTCCGCGCCGAAGACGCTCACCGAGAACGCGGATTCGGCCAGCCGGTTCGCCACCGACTGGCTCCGGACGCTGCTCGCGTCCGACTTCGAGGCGATCGACCGCGGCGACGGAACCGTCGTCCGCGAGGGAGCCACACCGGTCGCACTCTCCCGGGACGACGATGGCGAGCTTCACGCCACCTCCGCCGTCTGCACGCACATGGGCTGTCTCGTCGAGTGGAACGACGCCGAGTGTAGCTGGGACTGCCCCTGCCACGGCTCGCGATTCTCGCCCGACGGCGCGGTCCTCGAGGGGCCGGCGGTCGAGGATCTACCGCGCCGGGAGCCGCGAGAGTAACCGATATCGAGCGAGGATCGGCGTCGACTCGAGCGCGCATTCGAAGCGCCGGGAGTGTTTTCGGCGTCCTCACCGGCGGATCACCGCCGAACGACCCTCACCGCAACCGCCGCGAGGCGAGGGCCGCCCCCTCGACGAGCGCCTCGAGTTTCGTCCAGACGAGGTCGGGGTAGACGAGGTTCGCGCTCATCACCGTCTCGAATCCGCAATCGGTTCCGGCGACAAGTCGCGACGGGTCGCCGACCGCGTCGGCGAATCGCTCGAGACGGTCCGCGACGACCTCGGGGTGTTCGACGACGTTCGTCTTCACGTCGATCACGCCCGGCACGAGCGTCCAGTCCTCGGGGAGAGGGTGCTCGCGAATCGTCCGGTACTCGTGCTGGTGGCGGGGATTCGCGCCTTCGACGACCAGCCCGCTGACGTCCGCCTCGTAGAACAGGTCGATCACCTCGCCCAGTTCCACGTCGTGGTGGTGCGGTCCCGGATAGTTGCCCCAGCAGGCGTGCAGGCGGACGTCCTCGCTCGGGACGCCCTCGAGCGCCCGGTTGATCGCCTCGACGTACGTCCGTACCTGCTCGCGAAACTCCGCGACCGAAGCGTCCTTGTAGGCGATCGTGAACCCGGCGAGCAACTCGGGGGCGTCGATCTGGAGTTGTGCGCCGCTGTCGGCGATGTATTCGTACTCGGTCTGCAGCGCCTCCGCGAGGTCGAAGAGGTACGCCTCCCGCGAGTCGTGATACTCGGATTCGGTAAATCTGAGGACCGCTCCCGGCGACGGGGCGGTGTGGAACCGACCCCGAAACGAGACCCCTTCGGCCGTGACGGCCTCGTCGAATCGAGCCAGTTCGCGTCGCAGCTGGTCCGCACCCACGTACTCGATGGGACCTTCCGCGATCGGTCCGCCGATGTTGTCGATATCTCCTAGCACCGCCTCGGCCAGACCGGGACTCTCCTCGAGGTCCGCGGGCAGTTCGCGTTCGGCGAACCGGTCACCGTACCCCGAGAGGCGGTTCGTGACGTCGACGGAATAGGCGAGTCGACTCTGTTCGCCGTCGTTGGCGATGTCGAGGCCCGCATCGGCCTGCTTGCGAACGACCTCGCGGACGGCGTCGGTCACCGCGGCATCGAACGCGGCCGAGTCTTTCGGCTCGGTCTGCAACAGGTTCCGAATCGCCGCCGACCGCGGGAGGCTGCCGACGTGCGTCGTTGGAATCGTGAGCTCGTCTCCCATCTCAGCCGCGGGTACGCGTTCCATCCGTATAGCATGCGGTCCTCGGTGTCGCGAACTGCAGGAGCCCGCGGGACCTGCGACACTCGAGAACGGTCGCCGACCGATCGACGCCACCGATCTCGAGGCGGCCGGGCGAGGTTTCATACCCGAATCCGTGGTAGGGAACCACATGCAAGACCGGACACTCGAGGAGATCGAGGCCGATCTCGACAGAGCGACCGACCTCGAGGCCGAGGCCGCCGTCGACCTGTTGCGATCGGCCAGAGCGGACCTTCGCGACGGTCGAATCGAGGTCGAGGAGTCCGACGATATCGACGACAACCGACGCGAGCAACTCGAGCACCGACTCGACCAGCGGATCAAGGAGATCGAAAACCGCGACGCCTACGGTAGCGGGTTGGGCTCGGCGATGAATCCCGAGGACGACGAGGCTCCCTGAGCGAGAGAGGGGACGATCTTCGACTGTTTTATTCGCCCCCCGGACACACTCGCTGACATGCGACTCGCACTACTGGGCGGAACGGGAGACATCGGTCGGGGACTCGCGCTGCGGTGGGCGGTCGACACCGACCACGAACTCCTGCTCGGCTCGCGCGATCCCGAGAAGGCGCGCGACGCGGCGACGGAGTACGAGGCGGAACTCGAGGCTCGAGACGTCGATCGAACGATCAAAGGGTTCGTCAACGAGATGGCCGCCGATCGGGCGGACGTCGTCGTCCTCGCGGTGCCGCCGTACTACGTCGGCGACACGGTCGACGCCGTCGCCGACAAGCTCGACTCGGAGACGATTCTGGTCTCCCCGGCCGTCGGGATGAAAAGCGACGAGGACGGCGTCCACTACCACCCGCCGCCGGCCGGCAGCGTCACCGCGCTCGTCGACCAGCGAGCACCCGACGACGTGCCAGTCGTCGGCGCGTTCCACAACCTCCCGGCGGACCGCCTCGCGACGCTCGACGTCGAACTGGATCTGGACATGCTCGTGGTCGGCGACGACGAAGACGCCAAGGCGACCGTTCGAACCCTCTCGGAGGAGATCAACGGGTTGCGCGCGCTCGACGCCGGGCCGATCGCGAACGCCCCCGAGGTCGAGAGCATCGTCCCGCTGGTCATCAACGTCGGGCGATTCACCGACGACATGCACGACGTCGGCGTGAAGTTCTTCTAGTGCGAGCGGATCGCCTCGGAGAGGTGTCTGGCCGTGAGTGAAAGAGAAAGACGATATCGAACCGCGAGCCGACGACCGACGCTACGCGCCGGCGCTCTCGAGTGCGTCTTCGATGTCGTTTCGCTGGGTGACACCGACGAAGCGTTCGACGACGCCGTCGTCGTTTTCGATGATGAGCGTCGGCAGCGAGCGTACCTGGTACTCGTTGGCGATGTCCTGCTGTTCGTCGACGTTGATCTTCTCGACTTCGAAGCGCCCGTTCCAGTCGTCCTCGAGGTCCTCGAGGATCGGGTCCTGGGTCTTACAGGGGCCACACCAGTCCGCATAGAAGTCCTTGAGCGTAACAGTCATGCCGTTCACCGGTATTTTCCGCCCGTCGCGCATAAGAGTTTCCCACCCGTGTCCTCTTGCCGCGAGCGGAGGTGTATTCGCACTCGTAGTCGGGCTCGCTCGAACCTCGAACCGGCGAGCGGTCGAAAGATTTAGTTCCGAGCAGACGATACGGCGAGTATGGATAAAGGACAGAACACCGGCGGGCTGATGTCCAGTGCCGGGCTCGTCCGGTACTTCGACTCGGAAGACTCGAACGCGATTCGCATCGACCCCAAGACGGTCATCGCGTTCGGCGTGCTGCTGGGCGTGCTGGTCCAGTTGCTGACGTTCGTCTCCTAAGCACACCCGCCTTCTCTCGTACCGCAACCGACATCGCACAGCGACGGGACCCCCGAGAGCGAGCAACGAACCCGCGAACCCGGCCGTGACGCGGTCTTTTTCAACACCGGTTTCCTACCTCGAGCTATACCCATGTCACTCACCGCAGGCGTCGTCGCCGTTCAGGGCAACGTCGCGGAACACGCGGCCGCCATCGAGCGGGCGGCCGCCGCCCACGGCGAGGACGTCACGATCCGCGAGATTCGCGAGTCCGGAATCGTCCCCGACTGCGACCTGCTCGCGCTCCCCGGCGGCGAATCGACAACCATCTCGAGGCTCGTCCACGACGAGGGGATCGCCGAGGAGATCCGAGCTCACGTCGCGGCCGGCAAGCCGCTGCTGGCGACCTGCGCTGGCCTGATCGTCGCCTCGAGCGACCCGCGAGACGACCGGATCGACTCGCTGGACCTGATCGACGCGAGCGTCGAGCGCAACGCCTTCGGCCGCCAGAAGGACAGTTTCGAGGCGCCGCTGTCGGTCGACGGACTCGATGGGGGGAGAGAGGAAGAAAGCGAAGACGGAACCGAAACCGAGCGCCCGTTTCCGGCGGTGTTCATCCGCGCGCCGGCGATCGACGAGGTCGGCGACGCGACGGTGCTCGCCGAGTGGAACGGGCGACCGGTGGCGGTCCGCGACGGGCCGGTCGTCGCGACCGCCTTCCACCCCGAGTTGACCGACGACGACCGAATACACCGACTGGCGTTCTTCGAGTCCGAGGATGCGGACGCGGTCGTCACGGCCGGCGATAACCGGTAATCTCCCGGAGGGCGGACGGCGACCCGCAGTCGCACAGATTTTTCCCGTTTGCCCCCATCCGTGCAGGTATGAACGCAGAAATCGACGCGGTTCGGGTCGCGGGGACCCAGCAGGGACCGGTTCCCGTCCTCGTCCTCGCGGTCGACGGCGAAGACGACGTGGTGCCCATTTTCATCGGGTTCGAGGAGGCCGCCAGCATCGCTCGGGGCCTCGAGGCCGAGGACATCGGGCGGCCGATGACCCACGACCTCCTGCTGGACGTGATGGAAGAGCTGGGCGGTCGGCTCGACCGCGTCGTCGTCACCGAGATCGAGACGCGCGAGGACGGGCCGGGCGGGACCTACATCGCGGACCTCCACGTGAACACCCCCCGCGACTCGGTCGTCATCGACGCGCGTCCGAGCGACTCGCTGGCGCTGGCCGCGCGGACGAACGCCCCCATCGAGGTCACCGAGGGCGTCTTCGAGAGCGGGCGCGACGACAGGTCGAAGTTCGACGAACTCGACGACATCCGCGACGTGACGATGGGTGAGCAGTAGATGGACGACACGCTCGCGGAGCTGTTCGCGGTGATCGAAGACCGCAAGGAGACCCTGCCCGAGGACTCCTACACCGCCTCGCTGTTCACCCACGAGAAAGGCGAGAACGCCGTCCTCGAGAAACTCGGCGAGGAGGCGACCGAACTCGTGCTGGCGGCGAAAGACGACGACCACGACGAGATCGCCTACGAGGCCGCCGACATCGTCTACCACATGCTGGTTTTGCTGTCGATGAAGGACATGGATCTCGAGGACCTCGAGGCGGAACTCGAGGCGCGGCGGTAGGTCGGCTGTTTCGGTTCGTTTGGGTTTCGGTATTGGTTCCGGTTTCGCAGCCGTCGCTCAATCGGACTCGAGATCGAGCCCGCTGACCAGCGTCACGACCCACTGGGCGGGGTCTCGGCGGTCGCGCACGTCGATGCGCTCGATCCACTTCACCCACTGAAAGCCCCGCCGCCCCGGCGCGACCAGCCGCAGCGGCGCGCCGTGGCCGTGGCTCAGCGGCTCCCCGCCGACGTGGGTCGCGAGCAGCGCGTCGCGAGCTTCGTCGATCGGGAGCGTCCAGCGGTAGCCGGTCACCGAGACGAACCGGACGTGAGTCGCCGCCTCCGTTACGCTGGCCCGCTCGAGGATGTCGCCGACGCGAGCGCCGCACCACTCCTGGATCGTGTACCAGCCGCTGGTGCAATCGAGCAGGGCGCGGCGTTCGGTGTCGGAGACGGACGCGAGTTCGAGGCGATCGCTCGTCCCGTCACCGTCGGCGTCGAGAGCCAGTCCGATCTCGAGCGGACGCTCGACGAGTCCGCGGACGGTCAGCGACCACGAGTCGCGAGCGATCGGGGCGGGGTCGTCTGCGACCCAGGAGGTGACGGGAAAGCCGGCATTGCCGGTAGTGTCGGCGTCTCCGGTGCCGTCGTCTCTCCCGTCAGATCCGGCGGGACGCGAACCGGTGAATCGCCGGTCGTCACCGCCGGTCTCGAGGAGCGCGTTGAACAGTTCCTGTCCCCGGTAGACGACCGCGCCGGTGACGAACAGGCCGGCGAACCGGATCGCGGTGCGCCGGTCCCGGAAGTCGACCCGTCGCGGACGGCGAAACCGGGTCGAGAGGTGCGCGACCACGAGGGGGACGAGCGCGAGTCCGAAGCCGACGTGGACGCTCAACAGCGTCCAGTAGGCGATGCGCGCGTCAGGGTCGGCCGCGCCGGTGACCCAGAGGACGCCCGTACCGACGGCACCGAGCGCGGCGACGGCGGTGAGCGCCGAGAGGAGCGTCGACGGCCGCCACTGATCGCGGTTCGCGAGCCGGTAGCGAACGCGGTGGAGTTTGTATCCGAGGAGGATCACGAACGTGAGGCCGGCGATTCGGTGTGCCGGGAAGACGTACCGGTCCCAGCCCTCCGGCCGGCCGACGGTGAACGAGAGGAGGCCGCTCGCGACCTCGAAACAGATCAGGACGAACAGCGACCAGTCGACGAGCCGCGGCGGCGGCTGGATCGTGCGGCTGTCGACCCACGAGCGCAGTCGCTGACCGCGGTCTCCCATACGGAGTCGTCGAGGTCAGACGGCAAGAGTCCGACGCCTACACCGGCTGGGAAGCAAGACCTGCGCGTGGGAACGAAGGCGAGGCGACTCGATCCGACTCGAGTTAAGTCGGGGCCGAAAGTCGAGTCGGGCCAGGGCCGAGAATCGAGGATCAGTTACTGAGCGCAGCACCGACCGCGCCGGCGATCGCGCTCTCGAGGGCCATGATGATCGCGACGACGGCGGCGACAACGAAGATACTGGCGCCCACGACGGTCCCGAGTCCGGCACCGACGGGGCCCAGCGTCAGCCCGACGATACTGACGGCGACCCAGATGAGCAAGCCGCCGATGAGTCCGCCGAGGGCGCCGGCGAGCAGACCGTGCCAGAAGCCGCTGGCGAGGCTGCCGCCTGCGAGGTAACCCGCGACGAAGCCGCCGAGGAGTCCGGCGGTCAGTTGCCCGAGCCCTGGGAACGCGAGCCCGACGATTCCGCCGACGGTGATGACCACGAATCCGACGAAGACGGCCTGCCAGTCAGTCATAGACGAAGAGACGACAGGCGCAGTGAAAAACACTCGGCGCGTAACGGACGACCTTTTAAGACCGGCTCTCCTAGCCACGAGCATGATTTTCGAAGACCTTCCGACGACGCCCACGTCGGAAGAGCTGATCGACAAGGCGTTCTCGCGGGCATCGCGCGCAGGCAGGGCCCAGAAGGGCCTCGACGCCCAGCAGTCCATGCTCCAGACGGCGGCGAACATCATGTCGGACAACCTCGAGAACGTGGTGACCGCGTGGCCGGACTTCGAGCGGATCGATCCGTTCTACTACGAACTCGCGGACGCGATCGTCGACGTGGACGCGCTCCGCCAGAGCCTCTCGCAGGTCGGCTGGGCGAGTCGCCAGACCCGCGAGATCCACAACGAGTACCAGTCGAAACTCCGGAAGACGGACGTCGACACCGCCCGCAAGCACCGCAAACAGGCCTTCGCCCGCCTCGCGGACATCGTCGAACAGGTCGACGAGGACCTCCTGCGGATCAACGAGGCGCGAAACGACCTCCGCGATCTCCCCGAGATCCACCCCGACGAGCCGACGATCGTCGTCGCGGGCTACCCCAACGTTGGCAAGTCCTCGTTCGTCAACGACGTGACCAACGCCCGCGGCGAGACCGACTCCTACCCGTTCACGACGACCGGGATCGGCATCGGTCACTTCGAGGACCGGCACATCCGCTACCAGCTCATCGACACGCCCGGACTGCTCGACCGGCCACCGCAAGAACGCAACGAGATCGAATCGCAAGCGGTCAGCGCCCTCGAACACCTCGGCGACTGCGTGCTCGTCCTGCTCGATCCCAGCGGCGAGTGCGGCTACCCCCTCGAGTCCCAACTCGAGTTGCGCGACGCGATCGAGGCGCAGTTCGAGGACGTGCCGGTGTTCACGGTCGCCAACAAGGCCGACCGCTCGCGGGACGTCGAAGCCGACTTCTACATGAGCGTCGAGACGGGCGAGAACGTCGACGAAGTGCTGCAGGCGGCGATCGACGCGATCGACTACGAACCGGAGTTGCCGTTCGAGGGGTGAATCCCGACGCCCGAGGCGGACGTCGCCGTCCGGTCGGTCCGCGTGTCGGAGCTCTCGCCCCCGATCGCCGAATCCCGAACTGCCGGGTTTACCGGATCGTCTCGAGACTCAACGAGCGTGGCTCCGGCGTTCGACCGAACGCCGAGATGACTGTTGCGAGAACGTTGCCAACTATCAAGCGGAGACGCTGCCCGAGTCGGCTATGCGAACGCCCGCGAATGCCGGTGCTCGTTTGACGTTTCCTCCCGCCTCGTAGCGCGCTTCTTGAGAAGAAAAGAGATCCGGAAGCGATCCCGACGGCGGAAGAATCACCGCACACCGATACGGGTGGCGTTCGAAAAGAGCGTTGCAGACGGTTGCGAAACCGATCGATTGCTTACCGAGCGGATAGTTAATGTTCTCCTGGCATTCTTTGCGTACCGAATGACTGATAGACGAATCGACGGGCGGTCGAATCGTCCGGTCGTGAGTGCGCTGGATCGCCGCCGATTTCTGCTGGCCGCGGCGAGCGCCGGTATCGCGTCGACCGCAGGTCTCGGAAGCGCCGGCTCGGCGACGGCGAACGGACGGGGAGCGAACGCGAGTGCGGGTGACGCGAAGTGGCGCTTCGAAGCCGGTTCCCGACCGAGACCGTCGACGATAACGGTCGTGAACGACACCCTCTTTTTCGCGACCACGCAACTGCACTCGGACGACCGCTACTGGCAGTACCTGTACCGACTGGATGCGACCGCGGGCGAGGAGAAGTCGCGATCCGAACTCGAGACCTACCTCAGATCGACAACGGTGGTGGACGACACGCTTCTCGCATTGGATTACGATACCCTGTCCGCGCTGGATACGGCCACGGGTGAAAAGCGGGACCTCACCCCCGACAATCGGCCCATCTCGGTGACGGTCGCGGACGGGCTCGTCTTCGCCGAAGCCACCGACTCCCTGTTTGCGGTGGATATCGAGACGGGGGGCGTGCAATGGCGCGTCGATCTCGACGGTTCGAAAACGAAACCGGTAGTGGTCGATGGCACCGTCTTCGTCGCGGTTTCCAGCGACTACGACGACAATCGAGTGTGCGCGCTGGATGCGGAGACGGGTGAACAAGTGTGGAGCGTCGACTTCGGCCGGCTCAGAGACTGGCCGCCGCGGTCGGACCAACTGACCGTCGCGAACGGCACCGTCTTCGTCGGCACCGGAGATTCCCTGTCCGCGCTGGATGCGGCCACGGGCGAGCAAGTGTGGCGTTTCGACGCTGCCGATCGATTCACCCGCGTACTGACGATGGCGAACGACACCCTCTTCGTCGAAAGCAATATCTGGGAGGTCGAATACGAGGACGACCGACAGATCATTCGCTCTCCCCTCCAGATATTCGCCGTCGATGCGGCGACGGGTGACGAGCGGTGGCACTTCGAAACGGATAGTAACCGGGAGGCGACGGTCGTAGACGGGACGTTCTACATCCTGACGCCATCCGACTCGACGCTGGCCGCGCTCGATGCGGAGACGGGCGAAGAACGGTGGCGCTTCGACGCCGAGGTCCGACTCGATTCGTTTCAGGTGGTCGACGACACCGTTCTCGTCTCGCCTCGCCCGGTCGAGGCCATTCTGTACGCGCTGGATGCGCCGACGGGTGACGAACGGTGGCTCGCCGACACTGATTCGCTGCGTCACTCGGGTCAGGTAGCGGACGGGACCGTCTTCGTCAGAGCCGATGAGACCCTGTCCGCGCTGGATTTGGTCACCGGGGAGGAACGGTGGCAGTTCACCGCTGACTCCAAGATTTGGTCGTCGTACCTCGTGGACGAGACGCTCTTCGTCTCGACCGACGACGACGTCCTGTACGCGCTACATGCCGGCACATCAGACTCGAGCGAGGATGCTGGGGCTTCCGATCCCGAAGAAGGTTCGACGGACGAGAACGACTCCGAGGACGAGTCTCAGGACGACTCAGCGAACGAAAACGAGTCCGAAGACACCCCGACCGATGAGAACGAATCCGAGGACGACTCGACAAACACCGACGAGTCCCAGGCCGATCCTGAGGAGTCGACCGACGATCGCTCGACCGAGACCACGAGTAACGAATCGAACGGTGGGTCGACAGACGCCGGTGAGAACGAATCCGACGATTCTTCGCCCGCTGCCGACGACGCTTCGGCAGGCCACGACGAGAACGAGACCGAGCAACCCGACGCGGCCGGGGACGACGGCTCACCGGGGATGGGAATCCCCACCGCAGTAACGAGTCTCGGTGGCGTCGGCTACCTGCTCGCGCGCCGGCTCCGGCGCTTCGAGACCGGCGAAGAATCGTAAGCGGTCGCTCGCCGAGTACGACGGAAAGAACATCGCAGCGAGACCGAGGGCAGACACGGTACCGAGGGCGAATCACCTCGAGCGATGAACTCGAGGTCGACGACGAACATCGACCTCGCGATCGATGGTCCGACCGCGATATCGGTCGTCGTCGGAAACGCCGATCTCGGCATTCGTCGGGGTGAGGACCGAACGTGGTTTCCCACGATCGGGTCGGTCGTCTAGACGACTCGTCGGGCTTTACGTCGCGACGAAACTGTCGAGGCCGGCGACTACACGAGCGTCGAGACGGGCGAGAACGTCGACGACGTGCCGCAGGCTGCGAACTCGGCGATCGACGCGATCGACGTGCTGGGGCTGCCGTTCGAAGAGGAGTAGGACGTCAGGCCTCGAGCACTTCGATCAGGTTCCCTTCCGGATCTCGGAGGAACAGAATCGACGCGCCGCTCTCGGTCGTCTGCGGTTCGCTGAGCGTCTCGACCGCCGCCGGAAGCCCGTCGTAAAACGCCTCGAGATCGGCGACCGCGAGTCCGACGTGTTTCGCCCCGGTCTGGTTGACCGACGCGGCCGTACAGGGGTCGGCGTCGGGGTCGTACTCGATAAGCTCGATGCGTGCGCCGCCGGCGTCGAGGTGGGCGAACGTTCCGGTCGCGCCGTCGACGCCGACGCCCGTCGCGAAGGCGTCGCCGGAGACGGTGAAGCGGTCGAGGACGGGGAGCCCGAGGACGTCACGGTAGAAGGGAAGCGTCTCCTCGAGGTCGCTGACGGTGATTCCGACGTGGTGTGCGCGGAGGTCTGGCATCAGTGTGCGTAGCACCGCGAGCGCGCCCGTGAAAAGGATTTCACTTCGCTTCGCTTCGTCAGTCCGTATCGAACTCGAACTCGAGCGAGGAGACGACGGCTCTCGAGATCAGGTTCGGACCGCTCGAGGGGACGGGACGTCGATCGTTCGTTCAGGTCCCTCTCGATGTCAGGGTTGAGGGTGGGATGGTGACGGGAGCGCGGACGCCGGTTTCAGTGGAGCGACCGCCGGAGACGCGACGGCGGCCTCGGTTTCGTTCGCTCCGCCCGCGGTCGCGGACTCGTACTCCCGGGCCTGGACGCGGACGGCGAGCTCCTCGCCGGTCCGGGCTTCGGTCTCGTCGGCGATATCGGCGGCGAGCGCGGCGGGATCGGCGCTCCCCGACTGGCTGACGACGACGGTCACCTCCCGCGGACCGGTGAACGGCGACATGTCGGCGTACTGCGTCTGCACGCTGATCGCGGTGAGGTTCTCGTGGGCGGGCTGCGAGAGCGCGTCGTCGGTCACCTGCGCGATCTCGCGGTCGACGGCCACTTGCTGGGCGGTGGCGACGCCGACGACCAGCGAGAGCACGACTGTGAGCGCGAAGAGTGCGATGACGCCGGTCCGCGACCAGTTCGATTCACCACCGGAGGATGGCCGTTCGCGCCGGTGATAGCCCAGCGTGACGAGAACGGCGAGTACAACCAGATTGATGACGACCATCGTGACGATCAGCAGGACGGCGGTTCCGATAGCCAGCGCGGGGTCGGCCCAGGCGATCGCGATCCCCGAGGCGGCGGCGGACGGAATGAGCGCGGCGGCGATCATGACGCCGATGATCGCGGTCGGTCCCTTGGTCGTGAGCGCGATCCCCGCGGCTATACCGGCGGCCGCGGCGACGACCAGCGAGAGGGCGTTCGGTGCGAGGCGAACGCCGATGAGTTCGATCGACGGTAAATTTAGCGACTGCGGAACGAATCCGCCGAACTTGAACGCCCCGGCGAGAAGCGCCGCGGCGACGATCGACAGCCCCAGCCCGTACAATTGCATCCACAGGCTGTCGCCGACCATCCCCCAGTCGTCCGTGACGGCCCCGACGCTCGCCGTCAACGCCGGTCCGATGATCGGTGCGATCACCATCGAACCGACGACGATCGCCGGCGAGTCGACCAGCAACCCCGCCGTGGCGATCAACGCGCTCAGGATCATCAACGCCGCGTACGCCCCGTGATCGGGGCTCAGATCCCGTGCCTTCGACCGGAGTTCGACGCCCGTCAGCGGATGGTACGTCCCCGCGTACCGATTCGCGAGCGTCTCCGACGTCGGCGTCATCGACGCCTCGCCGCTGGTGACGATGGTGTACTCCTCGAGTTCGATTCCTTCTTCCTCTAAGGCATCGAAGGCGTCGCCGATGGCGTTGCTCGGCAAGGGCACTTCGAGGAGGACGCCGTCCCGATCGTCGAGGGGGATGGCGACGAGCGAAAAGTCCTGCTCTTCGAGGGCTTCTCGAGCGGCATCGCGATTCTCGCTGGAGACGACGGCGTGGAGGACGCGCACGGTGTGAGATGGACGTCAACGGAGTGAGGGAAAAGCCTCGGCCATGCGCTCGCCCGGCGGTTTTCGGATACGGGTGGCCGCTACTCGTCGGTCACCCGAATCAGTATCTCGTCCTCGTCCCAGCCGATGTCGAGGGTCACGCGAACTGTCCCCGTCGCGCGAAGGTCGAGCGTGACCGAGTCTTGACCGGTTGAATCGGTCGTTCCGGTTGCAGTGGTGTTATCGGAACCGGTATCGGACCCGGAGAACGTCGCGACGGTCGAGTCGTTCACCCAGTACGTGACCGTCTCGTCCGCCTGCGTCCGATCGGTGTCCATCGTCAACTCGAGCGTCTCCTCGTTCAACGAGACGGTGTACTCGTCGGACGCGGGTTCGTCTCCGCTACCGGTTTCGGGATCGAGCCAGTATGCAATCCGGTGTTCGAACTCGAGGACGTCCCGTGCACCGTCGATTCGCACGAGCGCTCGGCGTTCACCCGTCTCGATCGAGTGATTTGCGGTCACTGCAAGGGTGTGTCCAGAACGCCAGTAGTCGCCGTCGAGGACCTCTCGAGCGACTGGAGTGACGTATTCACCATCGAGAAGAACGTCGAGATCGGCCGGCTCGAGCGTCGAGCCGCCGACGTTCTTGACGTACAGCGTGACTGTCTCGGTGCGATTGTCGTAGGTCGCGCCGGCTTCGGGATCGTTGACGATGGTAACGTCGGCATCGATCGCTGCAGCGGCACGGTCGCCTTTATCGCCGATCGACTGGGAGTACAGTCCGACTTCGACGACCATCGTGCCGGCCAACAGGGTGGCGACGCTGACGACGGCGATAAACAGGATCAGCTGCGTCACCGAGTCTCTGACCATACGGCGGCCTCTCCGGAGAGAGGGGAGGCGAACGGGATAACGCTACTGGCCCCGTTCCCCGCGAGATCCGTCACGAGAAGACGCATCCGAGACGAGCGGTCACGTGACACGGTTGACGAACCGCACTTCGACGGTGACCTGCTCGTCGGTGTGTTGACTGATCCGTTCCTGGAGCAGCGTCTGAAACTCCTCGAGGACCGCCGCCGACGTCGATCCCGGCGGACCGCCGACGGTGATCACCACGCGATCGGGATCTCGAAACGGGTAATTGTCGTCGAGTTGGACCTCGAGGGTCAGGAATTCGAACTGAGAGTACTCCTCCTGAACGGTCATTTCGACTTCCTCACGGGCGTCTTGTTCGAAGTTCCCGGCCGTGTACGAGTTGTAGGTGATCCCCCCGAGAAACACCGAGAAGACGAGAACGACGACAGCGAGCGCGGCGATTTGTCGACGGACGCGCGTCTGCGTCGACGCGCGGTCGAAGAGGTTCTCGGGACGGTAGCCCGCGTACCACAGCGTCACCAGTCCCGCGAGGTTCACCGAGAGGACGTTGACGAAGACGAGGACCGTCGAGCCGATCGCCGCAGTCGGCCGACCGAAAGCGATGGCGATGCCGGCCGCGGCGGCGGGCGGAATCAACGCCGCGGCGATCATCACGCCGACCAACGCCACGGAGACGCCCGTCGAGATACTCAGGATGCCGGCGACGCCGGCACCGAGCGCGATCACCAGCGAGAGCAGGTCGGGCGTGAGCCGTTCGGCGATCTCGTCGACCGCAGCGATGTCCATCCCCGGCGGGACGACGTTGGTCACGCGGACGAACCAGGCCATGATCGCCGCCGAACTGATCGCCAGGACAACGCCTAGAATCTGGTGTTTCGCCCCCGAGATCAACAGTTCTCGCTCGTTCAGTACCGTCCCGATACTCGCACCCAGCGCCGGGCCGATCAGCGGCGCGATCACCATCGAACCGACGACGACCGCCGGCGAATCGAGTAGGAGTCCCGCCGTTGCAACGAGGGCGCTGACGACCGTCAGCGTCACGTAGATGCTGAGCGTCGGCGTCAACTCCTCGGCGTGAGTGCGAAGTTCCTGCCTCGAGATGCGGTCTTCCTCGACGTCGCCGTTCTCGTACTCCTGGCGAAGTGCGTCGAACTTCCGCGAAATGACCGTCTCGGCGTCGACGACCACCGTGTAGGCGTCCTCTTCGATCCCCTCCTGTTGAAGGGCGTCGAGAACCGGTTCCACCGCGGGTGCGGGCAACGGGAAGTAGACGACGCCCGTGTACTCGCGACCGCTGGTTTCGTCGGTAACGACGTAATCGACGCCCTCGGAATCGAGCGTCTCGAGGATCGCCTCTCGCGCACCTGTCGGGATCGTCAACTGGACGAGACGCACACTCGTGTGGTGACGGGACGGGGGATCATAACTCCGGTGTTGGCGGTGGCCACGACTCAGTACTGTCCCGGTGTAGCGTCGACGGTAGTCTCGATGTCGTCATCGAGGCGAGAGGATGCGGCCGTGATCGTCGTCTCACTTCCGATGTGGTGTCAAAAAATCGGCTTGGCGACTATCGATGGATGCCAGCGTTACTCGTCGTCGCTGCTCTCGTTGTCTTCGCCGTCTTCATCGTCGCCCACGTTGTCACTACTCTCGTTGTCTACGCCGTCGCTGCTCTCGTTGTCTTCGCCGTCTTCATCGCCGCCCACGTCGTCACTGGTTTCGTTGTCTTCGCCGTCGTTGCTCTCGTCGTCTTCGCTGTCACTAGTTTCGTTGTCTTCGCCGTTACCGTTCTCGTCGCCGTTTCCGTCCTCTTCTTCCTCATCGTCGTCGCCGCTGAGGGCGGAACACCCGGCGAGCGGGAGGGACAACGCAGTCACGAGTCCAATACCGAACTGTCGTCTGGTTGGGGACACAACCATACTCACACGTTACCGAAGTGACTGATAAGGATTTATATCTATGAACTATATCATCATCTATTATGGCTATTTCCGTTAGTAATTGTCACACCGGTAGCGGCACCAATAGCGTTCACACGAAGCCCCCGTCCGAATCAAGTCACGATAGTGATGGAACACAATCGGGTCCGCCCCACGAAATCACACTCGAGCGATCCCAGCGGGACACCGCATCTCGCTTCGAGATGTGATCGACGACAGCCATGAGTTCGTCCGCCGCTCGCGGCTCTTATTAGTCCCCGTCACACTATTACAGCC
Organism: Halomontanus rarus; assembly: GCF_017357405.1. Classification (GTDB taxonomy): domain Archaea; phylum Halobacteriota; class Halobacteria; order Halobacteriales; family Natrialbaceae; genus Halomontanus; species Halomontanus rarus. The sequence continues at coordinate 1,979,887 of NZ_CP071597.1, forward strand.
ATGTTCGACACCCGCCCGGACCGCGATGCCGAAGTCGTCCTCGTCGGCCGCTCGAACGTGGGCAAATCGACGCTCATGCGCGAACTAACCGGCCACAGCTTCGACACCGGCAAGAAACCGGGCGTCACCCGCTCGCCGAACCACTACGACTGGGCCGCCGAGGACTTCGTCCTCACCGACCTCCCCGGTTTCGGCTTCATGAGCGGCGTCGAGGGCGATCGACAGGAGGACATCAAAACCGGCATCGTCCACTACCTCGAGGACAACGCCGACGAGATTCTCGTTGCCGTCCTCGTCGTCGACGGCAAGAGCGTGATCGACATCATCGACCGCCACTCGGGCGGCGAGGAGATCCCCTACGACGTCGAGATGTTCCACTTCCTCCGCGAACTCGAGATTCCGACCGTCGTCGCCGTCAACAAGATGGATAAGGTCGACGACCGCGACGAACGGCTGAACGACCTCTGCGATCGACTCGGTCTCCCCTCGCCGTGGAAACAGTGGCAGGAGACCATCGCGCCGATCACCGCCAAACGCGGCCAGCTCTCGGCGATGAACGAAGCCGTCCGAACCCACCTGCACGACCAGCAACGGGACGACCTGTTCAAGTTCTTCTGAGACGTTTGGATCGGTTGCCGTCGCTCGTTGGAGACGAACACAGCCCGCTACGGCGACTGTGGAGGACCCACACCGATTCGAACTGTTCAGCAGAATGTATATGTCGAACAGAACCGTACGGGAAGGCGATGGCGAGTTCCGATCGGGGTCTCGGACACAGTATTCCGACAATTCTCGTGCTGATAGCAGTTACAACGGGCGCGTTTCTTCCCTGGATACGCCCCAATCCGGGTCTGACGGGAGAAACCGACGCAATACCGGCCATTCTCCTTCCGAAGATGAACGCGGAACTCGAGGGATACAGCCTCCTCTTGCTCGTTCCCGTGCTGGCAGTGCTGTCGATACTCCTTTTCGGACGAACAGCCCGTTACCGGTCACTAGCGACACTTCTCGTGGGAGGCTTTACCGTTCTCCTGCCGATCTATTACTTGCGATCGACGTCCCTCGCCGGGTTCGACTCGACGTTCGTCCCGGCCCCCGGCTGGTACGTGACGATTGTAGGGGGCCTTCTCCTCGTGATCGCAGGGGCCGTCCATCGGTCGCCAGCGGAACGGACGAACGAACCGTCACCCAAGTCGGTGAACTGAGCACTAGTACGAGTTTCAGTCATCGAGCTCCGTCCGCATCCGCACACACTCGAGTCGCTCGCCGTTGATATCGTGATCGACGTGCTCGACCGGTTCGTATCCGACCCGTTCGTAGAACCGGGCGGCGTTCACCGAGGCGGTGAGGCCGAGCGACTCGAGGCCCGCCTCCCGCGCCGCGGTCTCGAGGTACTCGAGAATCGAACGGCCGACACCCTGCCGAGCGTGGTCGGGATGGACGTAGACGGCGGTCACCTCGCCGGCCTCGAGATCGACCCAGCCGAAGCCGACGATCCCGTGTGATTCGCGGTCGGCGACGACGGCGCGGGTGGACTCGTCCTCGAGCGGATAGCGGTCGGGGCGTTTGTTCGCCGCCCACGCCTCGACCTGCTCGGGGTCGTAGGCGGCGGGGCCGAGTTCGCGGATCGACGCGACGTGGACCTCGACGAGTGCCTCGCCGTCTTCGGATGTGGCGGGTCTGAGTGTCACGGGGTTGGAGCTGGGGTCGGGTTCGGAACCGGACGAAGATTCAGACTGGGAGTCGGTGTCGGGGTCGGAGTCGCCATCAGTCGTCATCTCACACCTCGCCCCGTCTCGTTTCGTCTCGATTCGTCTCGCCTCGTCTCGATTCGCGCCGTTCGGTTCGATCGCTTCGGCCGTCCGCTCCCCGTCGTCGAACGCGCAGTCGGTCGGGGACTCATCACACTCACACCACCCGGTTTCGGAAGTCGCCGTCACCCGCACATCGCTCGAGGTTCTCCCGAACGATGTCGGCGACGTCGCGGTAGTAGTCGCGGGTGTACGCCGCACAGTGGGGCGTGACGATCACGTCCTCGAGATCCCACAGCAGCGACGTCTCGGGGAGGGGTTCGGTCTCGAAGACGTCGAGTGCAGCGCCGGCGATGTCGCCGGCCTCGAGGGCGTCGACGAGCGCCGCCTGATCGACCACACCACCGCGAGCGACGTTCACGAAGTAGGCGTCCTCGCGCATGGCGGCGAACGCCTCGGCGTCGAACAGCCCCTCCGTCGCCGGCGTCAGCGGGACGGTCGCGACGACGAACTTCGGTCCCGAAATCGCCTCGAGCAGTTCGTCCGTCGCGGAGATCTCCTCGAAGCCGGGGACCGGGTCCGCGGACCGGCGGACGCCCGTCACGCGGACGCCGAGGGAACCGACGACGTCGGCGACGCCGCGGCCGAGCGTCCCCGTGCCGACGACGCAGGCCGTGGTTCCGGGGAGGGTGAACGCCTCGTCCCACTCGGGGCGGTCCCACCGCCGCTCCCGCCGGTTCTCCACGTGATCGTGCAACCGGCGAGCGAACGCGAGCAGGTAGCCCGCGACCGTCTCGCCAACCGACCGCCCGTGGATGCCGGTGCTGTTCGTGAGGACGACACCCCGTTCCTCGAACGTCTCGAGCGGGAAGCGGTCGATTCCGGCCTGAATAGAGTGGATCCACTCGAGGCCGACGAAGGCGCCGCGGTGCTCGAGGGTGACGACGGCGTCGCAGTCGGTGATTCCGTCGTCGTCGACGACTGCGACGTCGGTTTCGGGACGATCCGAGAGCGCGTCGACGAGCCGCTCCGGCGGGAAGACCGTACGGACGGACTCGTGGACGCCGAGCCGGTCGGGTGTGGACGGACCCTGCATGCCGAACGCTACGCTCGAGAGGTAAATTAACGTTGAGAACGGAATGGGCGGCTCGGGTGAAAACCCTCGTCACAAGGGGCTCGGAGGGGGTAACTCCTCGTCACCGCCGCCCTGGTGTTCGTAGACGATCGGGGGGTTTCCCTCTATCGCTCTCGCGTTCGTCTCCGCTCTCCCTCTACCTTCGTTTCGCTCACACTCTCGGCTTCGCTCTCACCGGCCGTCGATCATTCCCCTCGCCACTCCTCGAGCGCGCGCAACTCCTCGGCCAGCGCCTCGATCTCGTCCGTCGAACGCGGTCCGTCCTCGGTGACGACGGTGTCGACGTACTCGGCGGGCGTCACGTCGAACGTCGGATTCGCCACGTCGACCGGCGCGTCGCCGTCGTACACCTCGCTGCCGGTACCGGACTCGAGGGAGACCGTCGCGCGCGGCGAGACCTTGTCGCCGGCCGCCACGACGTAGACGGGAACGCCCTCGTGAGCGGCCGCGATCGCCACGCCGCGCGTTCCGGTCTTGTTGATCACTCGTCCGTCCGAGAGGACCGTGTCGGCACCGACCAGCACGCGATCGATGTCTTCGCGCGCGAGCACGTGCGCAGCGGCGGCGTCGGTGTGCAGCGTCACCGGCAGGTCGCCGTCGGCGGCCAGCCGCTCCGCGACGCCCCGCCCCTCGCAGGCGGGGCGGGATTCGGCGACGAAGACGCGGTCCAGCGAGTCGGAACCGGAAAGCGCCTCGAGCACCGTCCCCGACCGCGAGAGCGTCAGGACCGTTCCAGTCGCGTACTCGCCGGCGTTCGCGGCGGCATCGGCGTCCGCCTCGAGCGCCCGGTCGATCCCCGCCAGCGCGGACTCGAGGACGGCCGCGGCGTGATGTTCGTCCGCGCCGGCCATCGCCCGGTTCACTCGGTTTCGCAGGACGGCCATGCTCGGCCGGGCCTCGAGAAGCCGACGAGCGAGGACGAAGAGTTCGTCCCACTCCTCACCGTTACCCTCGTCCCCGTCCCCGTCCTCGTCGGCCAGTTCGCCGTCACCGCCAGCCCGGTCCCGCTCGAACGCGAGTAGCCCCGCACGGTCCCGCAGGACCTCGAGGGCGCGGATCGAGAGGGTGGCAGCGCCGTGTTCGTCGTCGGCCGCGACGGAGCGAACGGTCGGTGCGACGCGTTCGTACGCCGTCCAGAGGCCGGGGACCGTCTCGTACTCCGACTCGTCGCCGGATTCGGATCCGAATCCGCGCCCCAGTCCGAGCATCGCCGTCGGCGACACCCACTGGCTTTCGGTGTGCTCCTCGCTAAGCGTCACCTCGCGGTCCTCGCAGTCGAACAGATAGGGGTGGACGAGCCACGTCCGCTCGAGGTCGGGGTCCTCGACGCGCACCGGACGCCCGGCGCGGACGAACGCGACGGACGCGGCGACCTCGAGCCCTCCCTCGTTGGTCCGTCCACTCTCAGCTGCGAGCCCAGTTTCCTCCCGAATCTCGACGCGGACCTGTTCGTCCGGGTTCCCCTCGGCGTAGCCCGAGACGCCGGCCGCTGGGGCGGCGTAGGTGCCGACCGCGTCGCTCCGGCGCAACAGCAGGATCTCGCCGCGGTTGCGGAGGAAGGCGGTGACGACGCGCGTTTCGTCTCCCGACCCCTCGCCGCTGGCCTCGGTGCCGTCGCCATCGTGCATACTCGAGGCGAGGTCCGCGGTCCGAAAGTCGTTTTCGGCAGACACCGGCCGCCGTCTCCGGTGACGGTGGCCTTTTGAGGACGGTCACCCCACCTGCAGGTATGCACCTTCAGGCAGTGGCGGACCTCCCCGAGATCCGCCCCGGCGACGACCTCGCCGCACTCATCGCCGAGCGGACCGCCCTCGAAGACGGCGACGTGGTAACGATCGCGAGCACCGTCGTCTCGAAAGCCGAGGGCCGACAGGCGGATCTGGCCGACTTCCCGGCGGGACCGAGAGCGCGCGAGATCGCAGAGCGACTCGAGAACCTCTCCGGCGAGGAGAAAGACCCCCGGTTCGCACAGGCCGTCCTCGAGGAGAGCACCGAACTGGTGACCGACGCGCCCTTCCTCCTCACCGAGACGCGCTTCGGCCACGTCTGCGTCAACGCGGGAATCGACCGGTCGAACGTTCCCGATCACGACCTGTTGCTCCTGCCCAAACGGCCGACCGAGTCGGCAGAACGGATTCGAGCGGGGCTGCTCGAGGAGACGAATATCGATCCGGGTAACGGGGAGGGAGAGGGGCTCGCGGTCGTCGTCACCGACACCTGCGGACGCCCGTTCCGGTTCGGCCAGCGCGGCGTCGCGCTGGGCTGGGCGGGGATGCCCGCGAGTCGGGACTGGCGCGGGGAGACCGACCGTGACGGCCGCGAGATGGGCGTCACGGTCCAGTCCGTCGTCGACGAACTCTCCTCGGCGGCGAACCTCGTCACGGGAGAGGGCGACGACGGCACGCCCGCGGTCGTCGTCCGCGGCTGGGAGTTCGGCGACCACGCGGGCAGCGACAACCTCTTTCGGGACCTCGACGGCGACTTCGTTCGGCAGGCCCTGCGGGACTGGCGGTACGATCCGGAGGAGAGGCGATAACCGATGACCCACGTCGGAATCGAGTTCACGCCGGAACACCCACCCGACCGAATCGCCGAACTCGCGGCCCTCGCCGAGGAGCAGGGCTTCGAGACCGCGTTCACGAGCAGCCACTACTTCAACCGGGATCCGTTCGTCACCCTCTCGCGGATGGCCGACGCGACCGAGGAGATCCGACTCGGACCGGGCGTCGTCAACCCCTACGAGACCCACCCCGTCGCGCTGGCCGCGCGAACGGCCACGATCGACGAGGTCAGCGACGGGCGAGCCGTCTTCGGCGTCGGCGCCGGCGACCGCTCCGCGCTGGCGACCCTCGGCGTCGACCGCGACCGACCGCTTCGGCGCGTCCTCGAGACCGTCCGCGTCGCCAGGCGACTATGGGACGGCGAGACGGTCACCCACGAGGGGACGTTCACCGCGAGGGACGCGGGGCTCAACCTCGAGTCCTGTCCGATTCCCGCCTACGTCGGCGCACAGGGCCCGGACATGCTCCGGATGGCGGCGAAACACGCCGACGGCGCGTTGATCAACTACTCCCACCCCCAGGACCTCGAGTGGGCGGCGGCGCGGATCGAGGAGGGGCGGGCGGAGCGAGCCGTCGAGAGCGAGTTCGAGGCCCTCTCGTGGGCCAGCGTCAGCGTCGCGACGGACGAAACCGAGGCCCGGGAGGCAGCCCGGCCGCCCGTCGCGTTCATCGCGGGCGACGTCGCGGAGCCGGTGCTCGATCGACACGGGATCGACAGGGAGGCCGCGGAAAACGTTAGTCGCGCACTCGAGGGCGGCGACCTCGGTGCGGCGTTCGGACACGTGACGCCGGCGATGATCGACGCCTTCAGCGTCGCGGGGACGCCGGAGACGGTCGCCGACCGGTTCGAGACGATCTGCGAGCACGTCGACGGGATCGTCGTAGGGTCGCCGCTGGGGCCGGATCTCGAAGCGGGGATCGAGTTGGCCGCCGAAGCGTTCGAGCGGGCGGGTGTGGCGATCAGTCCAAGGTGAACAGCGAGCCGACCGATCCCAGCGTGAGGAATCCGAAGACGCCGAGGGAGAAGGCGATGAGGACCGTCCCGACGAGGAACAGGAGCGGTGCGAGCCCCTCGCCCGTCGCGACGTCGGCGAAGAGTTCGTTCATCTCTACGATGTTGTCCACGATGACGTTCAGCGGAACGACGGTGTCCGTAACCATAGCTAGTCGCGGGTTGTCACCGGTGCTACTTGGCCGTGCCGGTCCGTGACGGTCCGTGGCGGTCTCCGGCGAACCGCGAGGCTTCGATGGACTCTCCGAGGACTCCACTGGCGGTCGCAGCGACTAAGGGCGGGCCCTCCGTACGCGAACCCGTGACCGAAGACCCGACGCTGACGGACTTTCTCGAGGAACGCGGCGGGGACGACACCGCCGAGTCCAGCAGTACCGAGAGCGACGCGAGCAGCGGCGAGACGAGCAGTGACGAGCGCGGCGCCCTCGAGGTCGAGTCGGTGAGTGAGGACGAGCGCGACGAACTCGAGACCGACAACGAGGACGGCAGTGTCGTCGCCAGTGCTGAACCGGCGACGACGACGTACGCGTGGGGCTCGTACGTCTGTGATGCGTGCGGATCGTCGGTCGAGCGCGTCTGGAAGCGAGGTACCGAAGAGAAGGGGGACGCTGAAGACGACGACGAGGCGAACGGGACGGCGACCGACCTCGTGTGCAAATCGTGTAAAATCTGGTGACCCGCTGCGATCCGGGTCGATCACGGAATTATCTAGTCCAACGACCCAGAACATTTATACCGCAGTCATGACTCTGTGAGGATGCAATGGCGAAAGGTACGGTCGCATTCTTCAACGACACTGGCGGATACGGATTCATCGAAACTGACGACGCGGACGACGACGTGTTCTTCCACATGGAAGACGTTGGCGGCCCCGACCTCGAGGAGGGTCAGGAAGTCGAATTCGATATCGAACAAGCAGACAAAGGCCCGCGCGCGACGAACGTCGAGCGCCTGTAGGCCGGTTCGAACGGAGGTATCGTTTTCTGATTACCACATACCACGGAGCGACTGCGTTCCCGATGTTGGGTGTATCAATATATGTATGGCTCCCGTCCGTCCGCGTAGCCAGTCACGAATCGAACGGCGGTAGCGCCAGGGTGAGGGGACGGAATCTCTCTCGCGACGAACAGTCACGTTCCACACGATACGTGGATGACACAAAACATATGTCCGTGAGACACCGATTCCGTAGTAGAAATACGGACGCCCTCGCCCGGGGATTCCCGTATCCGTACCCGTACCCGTGCCGTAACGCTGGTCCGACGGAATACAACGATGACCGATGCCAATCCCACACAGACTGCTGCCCAGACGAAACGAGCGACAACAATCGAGCCGCTCTCGATAGACGCGACCGCACAGCTGTGTACCGACGTCGCCGACAACGTCGGGCGCGTCATCGTCGGTCACGACGCGGAGGTCGAGCACGTCGTCACGGCGTTGCTCGCCCGCGGCCACGTCTTACTCGACGACGTCCCCGGCGTCGGGAAGACGATGCTCGCCCGTTCGATCGCGAAATCCGTCGACTGTACGTTCCGCCGCGTCCAGTTCACCCCCGATCTCCTTCCGTCCGATATCACCGGTGTCAACGTCTTCAATCAGAAGACCCGTGAGTTCGAATTCCAGCCGGGTCCCGTCTTCGCCAACATCGTCCTCGGCGACGAGATCAACCGCGCGCCGCCGAAAACGCAATCGGCGATGCTCGAGGCGATGGAAGAAGAGCAGGTGACCGTCGACGGCACGACGCGCGCGCTCCCCCAGCCGTTTACTGTCATCGCGACCCAGAACGCCATCGAGCCCGACCGAACCTACGAGCTCCCCTTCGCCGAGGTCGACCGCTTCATGAAGAAACTCTCGCTGGGCTATCCCGACCCCGCAGAGGAGTCGGAGATGCTCGCCCGAACGGTCGGTCATCACCCCATCGAGAGCCTCGAGCCGGTCACCGACATCGAGACGCTGCGGCGGGCGCGCGAGGCCGTGACACAGATCACGGTCAAAGAGCCCGTCAGAGACTACGCGACGAGACTCGCGGGATACACGCGAAACCACGCCCGACTCGGCGTGAGTCCGCGGGGAACGATCGCACTTCTGCGGGCCGCACAGGCGCGAGCGATACTGGACGGTCGGGAGTACGTTATCCCCGACGACGTCCAGTACGAGGCCCCCGTCGTGATGAGCCATCGGATCAAGACGGCCTCGAGATCGGGATCGGATTCAAAATCGAGGTCGAGGTCGAGAGCCGGATCGAACGACGACCGCCACCGTGACGGCGCCGCCATCGTCTCGGACGCCCTCGAGCAGATTCCGGTCGAGTGAGACGCGATGAACGTAACACGACGAGGCTGGGCCGTCGTCGCCGTCGTCGCCTTCTGTCTCCTGATGGGGTGGGAGTACGGCGCCCGATCGCTGAACGCGCTCGTCGCACCGCTGGTCGTCGTCGTGCTGGCAGCCGTCCTCACGGTGTACCGGGCTGACCAGCCGTCGATCGACCGCCACCCCGTCGACGAGGGGTTCATCGGCGACAGACGGACGGTCGGACTGTCGATCACCGCGGACGCACCGATCGCCGCCAGCGTCGAGGACACCGTCGGCGACGGCCTCAGCGTCGAAGACGGCGCCAACGTCGCCGAACTCACGCTCGCCGACGGGAGCGAGTTCTCCTACGAGGCCCGACTCGAGACGCGCGGCGTCCACGAGGTCGGCCCGGTGACGGTTACGGTCAGGGACGTCCTCGGACTCGTTCGACGGCGGTTCGAAGGCGAGAGCCAGAGCCAGAGCCAACTGAACCTGGGCCGAAACCGGGACCGGAACCAGGATCGCGAGCAGGTGCTCGTCTATCCGGAAGTCTACGACCTCTACGGAGCCTCGAGACGCGACCTGCAGGCGCTCGACGACGCGGTCCGCGAGCACAACCGCGAGGAGTTCGACCACCTGCGGGAGTACGAACGCGGTGACTCGCTGCGCGACGTCCACTGGAAGTCGACGGCAAAGCGGGCCGACGGCGAACTCGTCGTCAAGGAGTTCGTCGCGGACGAGGACCTCGGCGCGGTCGACCTCGTCGCCGAATCGACGCCGCGACGGGACGACGAGATGGCGTCGGCGGCGGCGAGCGTCGTCACGTACCTCCTCGAGATGGGCGTCGTCGTCGGTGTCGCGGCTCCGGACGGGTCCTGTCCCCCCAGGTCGGGGTACGATCACCACCGGAGCGTCTTGCGACTGTTGGCCCGAACCGGTGCCGGGGAGGCGACCGACCGGGAACGACGGGAGGCGGACATTCTGGTTCGAGCGGACGACGAGGGAACGTTCGTCCGCATCGACGACCGAGAAATCCCGTTCGACCGGCTCTGTGACGACGCGCTTCGGACGGCGATTACGGGAACTGGAACGGGAACAGACGCAGCGAGCGATTCGGGTCCGGGCGGGTCCGAGCGAGAGACGAAGACTGAGACCGAGTCCGAAACCGGACCAGACGACGGCACAGCGGGGGTGACGGCATGAGTACGAAAACCGGCGACCGCTCGCGGACGATCAGCGTCGACGGCCAGGCGGAAACGGGGCTGTCGCCGAAGACGTTCCGACTCCTGGCGCTCGGCGGCGTCGGCGTCCTGACGGCGTCGTACATCTCCGTCCTCCAGAACGTCACGGCGGTCGTCGGCGGCACCCAACAGCTGTTCACGCTCGTCATCCTGATGCTGGCGGGGGCGACGGTCCTCGCACACACGATCACCCCTCGAACGGCGACTCTCGTCTCGATCGCCGCCGGCGCGCTCGGCTTCGCGTACTACCTCACCGCGACCGGACTCGGCGTCGGCGTCGTCTTCTCGGCGACGGACAAACTGATCTCGGACACCATCGCCCTCGCGACCGGGCTGTCGCTGTTACAGATGATGGAAGCCGGCATCTGGACGCTCGGGTTCGCCCCCGGCCCGGTCTTTCTCTCGTGGTACCTCGTTTTGCGGGGACGGTACACGCTGAGCGTGATCCCCGGCGGCGTCGCACTGCTGTTTCTGGTGCTCACCGGAGACGCGGCCATCCTCCCCACGCTGCTCGGCGCTATGGGCGCGATCGCCGCCGTCGGCTTCGGCGAACTCGAGCACTACCGCGGCACGATCATGCAGGCCGACATTCTGGCGATCCTCTTCGCCGCTATGATCGTCCTCTCGCTGTCGGTCACGCTCGTTCCCGGCGGCACCTCGGCGCCGACGTTCCTCGTCGAGAGCAGCCACGACGGCACTCTCGAGGGGAGCATCTCGTCGGCACCCGATCGAACGACGATCGCCGGCGACGTCGACCTCTCGCCCGAGGTCCGCTTTACGGTCCGCAGCGACGAGGAATCCTACTGGCGAACCGGCGTCTACGATCGGTTCACCGGCGACGGCTGGGTGCGGACCGGCCAGGCGGAGGCCTACAGCGGGCCGATCGCCCCACCGCCCGGCGAGACGGAGACGATCCGACAGACGGTGTTCGCCGAGGACACACTCGACGTAATGCCGACCGCATCCCACCCAGTCGATATCGAGGGCGACATCAGGGAGAACACGGAGTTGACGACTCACGGCCAGTTCCGCCCCGACGAGCCGCTGATCGAGGGAGACGTCTACAACGTCGAGAGCGCCGTCATCAACGCCTCGGTCGACGAACTCTCGGACGCGGGGACGGACTACCCCGACTCCGTCGAGAATCGCTACCTCCAGCGGACCGAGGGCACCTCGAGCGAGTTCGAAGCGCGCACGGCGGAGATCACCGCCGACGCGGACACCCCCTACGAGGCGGCCGTCGCGATCGAACGGCACCTCCGGAGTTCGAAGGACTACTCGCTGAACGTCTCCCGGCCCGAGGGGAACGTCGCCGAGGAGTTCCTCCTCGAGATGGACGAGGGCTACTGCGTCTACTTCGCGACGACGATGACCCAGATGTTGCGCGCCGAGGAGATTCCGGCGCGGTACGTCACCGGCTACACGAGCGGCCAGCAGGTCGACGACAACGAGTGGGTGGTCCGCGGATTGAACGCCCACACGTGGGTCGAGGTCTACTTCCCCGACCACGGGTGGGTCGCCTTCGAACCGACGCCCAGCGACTCCCGCGATTCGGTGCACAACGAGCGCCTCGAAGAGGCGCGCGCGGACGGCGAGGAGAACGTGGACACCGACCGGAGCGAAGACGTACCCGTTACCGAGACGGAAGTGGAGCCGACGGAATCCGACGATCCAGCATTCGACGGACCCGACGGGTCGGAGACGGAGAACGGAACCGAGAGTAACGTGACGAACGGGCCGAATTCCGGCGGACCCGGTCCCGACGACGGGATCCCCGAGCAGTACCGGCCGACCGACCCGCGAACCGGACCGGGATTCGAACAGAACCTGTCCACTCCGACCGATCTGGAGACGGAGGCCGCCGAGAACGAGACGGACGACGACGCGCCACCGTTCGCGCCCGAAAACGCCGCCCTCGGAATCGCGATCCTCATCGGCCTCGCTGCGGGCGCACACCGAACCGGCGCGACGAGACGGGTCGGTCGCGAAGCGCGGCTCCAGTGGCACGGCTTCCAGAGATCACCCGAGGCCGACACCGAACGCGCCTATCGACGCCTCGAGATGCTCCTCGAGCGCCGCTACCGGTCGCGCCGACCCGGCGAGTCGATGCGCCAGTATCTCGACTCGCTGTCGCGGATGGGGTACTCGTCCGACGATCGAATCGAGCGAGTCGGTCGGCTCTACGAACGATCGACGTACGGCAACGGGGTGAGCCGCGAGGAGGCGGACGACGCGGTCGCGCTCGTCGACGCGATGGCCCGCGAAGAGTTGCCGCTGATCGGCCGATTCTGGCGGTAGCCGTCTCGAGCCCTAAAAAGAACCGCACGACTGCGTGCAGGTCCCGATAGTGTTTAATATGGCCCTTTCGTACCATCACCTGTAATGTCGGAAGTCTGCTCGACGTGCGGGCTGCCTCAAGAGCTCTGCGTCTGCGAGGACGTGGCCAAGGGCCAGCAGCAACTCAACATCCGCATTGACGAGCGCAGATACGGTAAAGAGGTAACGATCATCGAAGGATTCGACCCGAAGGACGTCGATCTGGACAGTCTCTCATCGGATCTCAAATCAAAGTTCGCCTGCGGGGGCACCGTCGAAGAGGGCCAGATCGAACTTCAAGGGAATCACACCGGCCGAATAGAGGATTTCCTTCGGGATCGCGGCTTCAACGTCGCGTGACTACCCCGATGATCTGAAACGGCTTCCGAACCCAACGTCTTCTCTCGTGTCCAGGCATCGAGCCGTGGCTGTTTCGATTTCAGTTCGATTTCGTCGCCCAGAACCCGTCACACGCCGCGGTCGAGACCGAGATCAAAACGGTGCGTCGGGCGTCCTCGAGTCGTCATCCGTCGAGGTGGAACGGCCGCCGTCGGCGCTCGGATTCGCCTCGTCGGTCTCGTCCGCAGACGCATCGGTCGCCAGTTCGAACGCACACTCACGGGTCCACGCCTCGAGGCCGCCGGCCATGCTCTCGACTGTGGTGTCGGCACAGTCCTCGTAAGAGCCGATGAGTCGAGCGGCCTGCACGCTGGCCTTACCGTGGGGGCAGACGGTGACGATCCGGTCGACGTCGCCGTCGGCGACCTCCGCGACTCGCTGGGGGAGTTCGTGAAACGGCACGTTCTCGCTGTCGGGAACGTGACCGCGGTCGAAGCTACTCGCGTCTCGAATGTCGACGACACGGAGGGTCTCGTCGCCGTCCTCGAGGAGGTCGTTGACCGCCTCGGGGGAGATTTCGCCGTCCATCGGGCCGACGTTGGCTCGCGACCCGAATAAGCACCACGGGTTCTCCGTGCCGTGGTGTCCGTCGCGGGTCGAGGTCGAGGTCCCGAGTCGTCACCACAGACAGCGACGGGTCGAGACAGTGGCGAGACGGACGGTGGAAACACGGTTCCGACGACGTCAGGACAACAGCCCCTCCTCGTTCGCCAGCAACAGCGCGCTGATCGTCGAATCGTTCGCCGGCGACTCGCGAGCGCGCTCGAGGGCGTCCGAAACCGGTATCGACCGGACCGAGAGGAACTCGTTGCTGTCGAGTTCCCGCTCACCGAGTTCGAGTCCCTCGGCGTAGACGACCGCTCGCTCGTGGCGGAGCACGCCGGTCGCGACCGCGTACTCCTGGAGAAGCGCGGTGCTCGAGGGACTGAATCCGGTCTCCTCCTCGAGTTCTCGTGCGGCCGCCTGCGTGTAGGATTCGCCGTCTTCGACGATGCCGGCGGGAAGCTCGAGGTGGGTTTCTCGGACCGTGGGGCGGTACTGTTCGACGAAGAGGAGGTGGTCCACGGCGGGGGTTTCGACCTCGAGTTCGCCGCGTGTGCGATCCTCGCGGCCCTCGCCGCCCTCGCTGGCCGACGACTCGACGACCGCCGTCCCGTCCACCCGGGCGACAACGACCACCGCGGGTGGGAGGTCGGCCCAGAAGTAGCGCTTTTCGGTACCGTCGGGCTGTCTGAGGAGGTCGTAACCGCCGTCGTACCAGCCGGTCTCGTACTCAGTGTGCGATTCGAGCAGTTCCCAGTCGGTCGGATCGGTCGGCGGAACCATTGTCAGTCTCGGGTGTCCGTGTGATCTCGAGGCGGTAGAAGGTGCCGTTTTGTTCGACCCAGACGGCGTCGTCGGCGGACGCGTTCCGCTCCCAGATCTCGAGTTCGCCGAACTCGTCGAAAGGCGTGTGGGTGAACGACTCCTTGAGTCCGAAGCGCCCCTCTTCGTAGGGGTCGGAGACGCCGTCGTCGGCCTCGAGCGCGCTCGTCGTGTACGGGAACCGGTTGGTCGAGAGGTTGTCGGCCGGAATCGCCTCGGTCACGTTTTCGTGGGCCGGCTCGCCGCTCTCGAGATCGGCCTCGGTCGCGGTGATGTAGTAGACGTCGCCGCCGCCGAGCAGGGACGGCAGCGCGCCGAGGGCGAGTAAGACGACCGCGGGGACCACCAAGAGCAGCAGGTAACGCCGTCGCATGAGTGAGGGTTCGGGACCGGGGCGGTATAAGAGATGCGCGTTCGGACGACGACAGTTACCCGCGTTCGGCGACCGGATCGGTTACCTCGAGCCATTCGAGATCCGCTCCGACCCGTTTCAAGCCGTTGTCGTGCGTCCAGAGATGAGAGACGTCATACCGACGCATAGCAGCGAGTACAGTCGCATCGCGACCGCCGATACCGGTATTTGGATAGTCGCCTAATAGTTCCGTCGCGGCTTCGATGTCCTCCCGCCGTAATTCGGCGACGAGCGTCTCATCGAGAAAGAGAAACCGATCGAGTAACTCGTCAGGATCGGTGAGTTGCGTATGAAGATAGTGGACGACTTCCATTTGGAGCACGGTCGTAGTGAATATCGGTTCGTCCTCGACGATATCGCTAACTGTATCGACGACAGATTCGTGTTCGTCGGTTCGCTTATCTAAATAATAGATCCAGACGTTCGCGTCGAGACAGTACATCAGTCCTTCTTTCGCGTCGGCAGATCGGACGTCCAATCGGCTTTCAATTCCTCCGGTGTAACCGATGGAGTCGTCTCGACTGCAGTTTCCTCTGAAATACAGCCACGCATCGTTTCGACAAATTCCGATCGAGAGACCCGTGGCCGAACGATAACCGTTCCTTCGTCAACCTCGAGACGAACTCGCGCGCCCGGCTCGAGGTTCAATTGGTTTCGGATCCGTTGCGGAATCGTTATCCGCCCTTTTTCGTCTAACCTCCGTTCATCTTTGTCCGTGCTCATAGTCCCACTACGGTGGGAATACGCAAAAGAATGTCGTCTACACCAGTTCGCGATAGATCCGGCCGAACGCCTGCCGACGCAGCGTCGCGATCGCGGCGTCTTCTTTCTCGTGGAACGTCGCCGCCACCGCCTCGTCCTCGGGGCCGGCGTGCCAGACCACGTGGTCGACGTTCTCGTTACCGGTCTCGACCACTTCGCCGTCGTACCCTTCGCGCCACTCCTCGTACTCCTCGCGCGTGCCGACGGTGACCTCGAGCAGGCTCGCGAACAGCGCGTCGCGGGCGGTTTCGACGACGTCGCTAGTCACGCGGTCGCCGTACTCCTCGCGGTCGAACTCCATGGCGCGGGCGGTCTCGCGGACGACCGTCTGGGCCGCCGGGCCGACCGCCTCGTACTGGTCGCGTGCCGTCGCCGCCGAGTCGGGTGCGAACGTCCCTTCGGTGTGCATGGTCGAGTACTCGAGTGGCGGGTGGTTTACCGGTTTTCCTCTCCGGTCGTCGTTTCGCTGTCGTCTGTGCGCTCGTCCTCGGCAGCGCCATCGCTCTCACCGTCATCGTCACCACTACCACTCTCACTGTCATCGTCACCACTACCACTCTCACTGTCATCGTCACCACTACCACTCTCACTGTCACTAGCCTCCTCGTCTTCGTTCCCCTCCTCGTCCTCGTACATCTGCGCAGTCATCTCCCGCGCCTCCTCGAGAATACGTCCGGTATCGCCACTCATCGCGGCCCCGCCACGACCCGGCTGGCTGGTCTGGCGAGCGAGTTCGTTCTCGAAGGAGGGCCTTCCCTGGCTATGGCCGTGGCTGTGTCCCCCTGCCGATCCCTCGAACTCCGGCGTCTCCACCTCGAGTGCGTACTCGACGACCTGCTCGCCGAGTTCCTCCGGCCCGCAGTCCGCCCAGTCGGGGGCGTACTCCTCGAGCCACTGGAGGTGGTCCTGGCGGCCCAGCGAGGCGGTGATCGCGAGGTGGTTCGCGAGGTGGACGGCGTCTGCCTGCTGTTCGTCGCAGACCGGACAGGCGTATCCCGTTCCCATACTCGCCTAGAGTGACGCGAGCCGTTTAACTCTTAGAGAGTGAACCCGGGACTGAGTCGCTCGAACTCGCGCGACACCGCGTCCCGCCCTCCGAACCCGAACTGACTCGCGTATCGGATCCGCGAGGTGAGAATCGCCGACGTCACAAATCAACCGAAAGTATATTTTCCGGTACCCGAAGGAGGAAATATGACAGGCGGTCTATCGAGGCGTTCTCTCGTCGGACTCCTCGGATCCGGCATCGTATCCGGATGCCTCGGAAACGGTTCCGATGGTAACTCCAGTGGTACTCGAACCGATACGACAACCGAAGATCCGAAACGTGAAGAGAACGTTCCCGACGAATGTGATTTTCCGCCGCTGAGCCTCCGAGGACGAGCAGACCCAATCGAGACAACTGTTGAAATCGATCGAGCTGACGATTCCCGAGCAGCGTGTGCGACGATTGCTGCAGAGGTCGCTCTCGAGCAGTTGGAAGAACAGCTCGACCTCGAGCTCACTGACCGATCTCACTGGATTTCTACAGGCGTACAACTATCTGGCGAGCGACACATAGCGGTGATCAGAGTACGTGCCGAAAAAAGTACTCGAGACGGCGAGACGTCGTACCATCTCTGTCCGGATCCGAAATTCGACTTCGACGACGCCGTCGAAACAGTGCCGAGGGAAGTTACAGTGACGGTTCTCGTCGAAGGTGAAAAAGAGAAAGAGAAAAAGAAAGAGAAAGAGGAGTGTTCTACGGACGTCCGACTGGTACAGGAGCAAAATCACCTCGATTCAACATAATTTCCTGTAGGGGTCAGTAGTCGGCAGAACACACGATGTCGTGCTCGGCAGAGATTTGAAACGTTCACACGACGAGAATTCGGATCGGCAGCGAACGCGGTTCGACTCGAGAAGGAACGACAGCGGCGCCGAGACTAGCCGAGCTCGCGAATCATCACGATCGCGTCCTCGCCGTCGTCGTAGTACCGGGGGATTCGGCGAAGCGGCTCGAAGTCGAACGATCGGTAGAGTCGCTTCGCGCCGTCGTTCGAGTCGCGAACCTCGAGTTTGACCGTCGTCGCCTCGTTAGTCGCCATCACTGCGAGCGACTGGGAGAGCAACGCCGAGCCGACGCCCTCGCCGCGGCGGTCGGGGTGGACCGCGATGTCTTTGACGTGGCCGAGGTTGCGACCGTGATTCGGCGTGACGTCCGAGACGACGTAACCGGCGACCCGGTCGGCGTCGTCGATCGCCACGAGAAAGCCGGGTTCACCCATGAACGTATCGAAGGCGTCGTAGGGCCAGGGTTGGGAGAACGACGCGTTCTCGATGCGAACGACGCCGAGCAGGTCCGCACGCTCTGCGGTCCGAATCGAGACGCTGTCGTCGGTCGCCGGTGCGAAGGTCGTCACACTCGAGATTGGATGGCGAGCGGTAAAAATATAGCCCGTCGGTCACGTGCTCGGCGAGCGCGCGGTCGTCCGCGCGGGTACAGCGCGTGGATGAATCGCCGATTCGGAGACTCAGCGCGGTTCGAATCGGTTCAGAGGGTCTCGAGGTCGGCGATCTCCTCGCCAGACCAATCGTAGAAGTGCATATCCGTCGTCCGGAGGACGGTCACGCACTCGTCGTACCGCTCGCGGGCCTCGTCGGCGAGCGGATCGTTGGGGTTGTCCTCGATCCACTCGCGGAGTTCGGCGAGCGCCTTCGGAGAGTAGGTGTCCATCCGATCCTGATGGGCGAGGATCTCGACCTTGCGACGTTCCTGCCCCAGCGTTCGGACGAGCGCCCAGCCGGCGACGCCCCAGAACGCGAGCAGGGTGAACCCGAGCATCCCCAGTACGCTCGGCGAGAGGGACGTCGCCATCAGTCGTCACCCCCGGGTACGTCGACCGGTTCGACCCGTCTATCCCGGCCCTCGAGGACGGTCATGATCGCGTAGCCGACGATCGGAAAGGTGAGCAAGACGACCATCCCGCCGATCATCTCGATCGAACCGAACTCGTCGTAGGCGAAGTAGCCCATGATGAACAGCATCACGGCGGGAATGACGTACTTCACGACCGGGTCCCACCAGCGACCGATATAGATGCCTGCGTTGCGGTTGACCGCAAGCAGGCGCAGGCGCTCGGGGCCGAGAACCCAGCCGATGACGCCGATGATCGCGAGCGTCGCCAGCGGTAGTCCCCAGCTCCCGAAGACGAAATCGAGGTAGTCCAGTAACTCGACGGAGTAGGCGCTCGGGATGCCGAGTAGCCAGATGATCCCGCAGACGCCGAGAACCGTCTGCGCGCGATCGAATCGTGTCTCCTCCTCTATGGTCGTGACGCTCACCTCCGTGATCAGGAGCCCGGAGGTGAACGTCGCGAGGAAGAAGCCGACGAAGAAGAGGACCGCGACCAGTCCGCCGAAGGGAATCTCGGGGAATACCTGCACGAGCGAGATGAACGCGAGGTTCGCGCCGGAGTCGGGGGCGACGCCGACCGCGAAGACGATCGGGAAGATCGCCAGCGCGGCGAGGATGCCGATACTCGACTCGCCGATGGCGGTGAAGACGCCGCCGCCGAGGGGGACGTCGTCGTACTCCCGGAGGTAGCTGCCGACGGTCAGCGCGATCCCCCAGCCCAGTCCCGTCGAGAACAGCGCCTGCCCGAGGGCCTCGATCCAGGTTCCGCTGTAGGTGAGGTACTCCCACTCGACGCCGAAGGTGAACGCGATTCCCTCGCTCGCGCCGGGTAAGGTCAGCCCGCGAATCGTCATAACCACCAGCGAGAGGACCAGCGCCGGGACCGCGTAGACGACGATCCGTTCGACGCCGCGTCGGATCCCCAGTGCGAGGATCGCCGCGATAGATCCCATGACGAGCGTGTGAAGGCCGATCGTCAACGTCGGGTCGGCGAGAAATCCCTCCCAGAATGCGACCGGTTCGAAGCCGCTCGCGGTGAAACTGAACAGCAGCGAGTGAATCGCGTAGTACAGTGTCCAGGCGATCACCGGGGAGTAGTACGACATCAGCGCGACGTTGACCAGCAAGACGACCACGCCGAGGCCGACCAGTCCGCCGCGGCCGACGACGTCACGGAACGCGCCGATCACTCCCTTTCCCGCGTATCTTCCGAGTGCGACTTCGGCCATCAGTCCCGGGACCGCCAGTACGAACAACAGGATCAGGAACGCCAGGATGAACGCGCCACCGCCGTTGTTGCCGGCGACGTACGGGAACCGCCAGATGTTCCCGGCACCGACCATCGCACCGATCATCGCCATCAGGAACCCGAACCGCGTTCCCCACTCGGCTCGAGCAGTCTTCACTTCCGTTCCAGCCATGCGAAATCACGCACCAGGACTCGACGGTCGATAACGTATAATCGTGTTATTGTACACCAAGAACCACACGCGTAATGTAACGTTTCTGATGGCCGGCGACAGGTATCGTCGGCGATTTCGGAATCCGTACTCGAGTGTCGTTCGTGTCGTCAAATATACACTAAGGCAAACCGACCTCAACGGACAGCGAGACGGGCCACACGGCCGAATAAATCTGTATAGGCAAACGGCTTAGATAGTTGCTTCCAGTAGATGGTACGTAGATTGGAATCCTCTCGAGGCCCCCGGTGGCTGAGGAGTTATCCCTAATCGAACCATGTCCAAGCGACCGTACAATCGATCGAACGCAGGCCCCCAGGCGTACCGCACCGACGGATACAGCACGATTAGCACGCGAGTCGTTCTCGCGATCGCGGACGAAACTGAAACCGACATCGACGCGCTCCCGACGCTGTACGAGACGATCAATCCCGAAGCGCTCGACCAGCTCGTCGAGAGCGCGACCGACCGGACCATCTCGGTGACCTTCGAATACTACGACCACCGGATCACCGTCACCGGTGACGGTGATATCGACGTTCGCCCGCTCTAACGTCCAGAGCCCTCGAGACGGCCGGCCCGGTATCTCGACGGTGGCAACGAAAAGAGAACGACGACGGACCGACTGCGGCCACGACACTAGGACTCGTCAGCCTCGTCTTCGTCGTCCTCCTCACCCTCACCGTCATCGTCGCTGGTGAGTTCGGTCTTTCCCTCACCTTCGGCACCGACGAGTTCGTCGTTTTCGGTCCCGCCGTACTGTGTCTGTTCGTCCTCGTCGTCGGGGTCGGTATCGGAGTTAGTCATCGTATCAGATCCGCACTCCGCGATCGGTATCGACGAACTCGTCGACTTACGCCGGGATCGCGTCGATGTCGAACTCCTCGGTGAGTTCTTTCAGTTCGTCGAGCGCATCCTGTTCCTCGCGCAGATTCTTCTCGAGTAAGTCCGCCGCGTCGTCGAGACCGAGCTGGTCGGCCAGCGGGATCAGGTTCCCGTAGGCCGCGATCTCGTAGTGTTCGGTCTTCTCGGCGGCGGCCATGTTGTGGTAGTCCATCACGTCCTGGTCCGGGTCCTCGGCGACGAACCCCTCGTACTCCGTGATCAGCCCCTCGATCCCCTCACACTCTTCTTTCTCCGGCGGTTCGCCGAACTCCTCGAAGACCTCCTCGAGACGCTCGATCTGTCCCTGGGTCTCCTCGCGGTGCTCGGAAAACGCCCGTGCGATCTCCTCTCGTTCGGTGTTCGATTCGAGATCGTCCAGCGCGTCGAGCAACTGGTGCTCGGCGTGGTAGATGTCCTCGAGGCCGTGCTCGAACAGGTCCTGTAGTGTGTCAACGCTCATTGTAGACCACGCAGGTGGCTTCACCGGAGACGAGAAAAAGTCGTGAGCCTGCGACGGCAGGCGGCTCCGAGTGGCGGTCGCTGGCGGTTCGGTCACTCAGATCGGGCCTGCTCGACCCGGTCGGCGTACTTCTCGAGGTCGTCGGCCAGCGTCCGCGCCTGGTCGGGCGTCAACTGAAGTTCTTCCATGTGGGCAGGCAGGTGTTTCTCGGTCGCGTTGTCGAGTTCGAGCTGGAGGCGGATACACTTCGGCTCCTCGCGGTCGGTCGTCACGTCGAGCACGGCCGCCGTCTCCTCTTCGAAGTCGTACCCCGTCATGACCGCCTCGGCGAAGTCGAGCGTCGTGTACGCGTTGACGTCCATCAGTCGGTCGGGCATTCGTACCTCCATAGAGACCGTCGACGGACTTAGGCGCGGCGACGACGGTCGAATTCGCGAGCGGATCAGTGTCCCGACGCTCGAACCGTGAGCCCCGAGGTTCGATCGCTGTCGAACGACCTCGCTGCCCCCTGTCTACTCGTGGCCCGGAATCACTCGCTGGCGGTCGAGAAGAACGACGAGAAACGACGAACACGACAGCCCTCCTCGACACTGTCGACTGTCGGCGGACCGAGACACTGCTGACTATCGGCGGACCGACGTACTGCAGCGACTGGATACCGACCGCTCCCGACGAATCAGAGAAACGTTATCGTCGTTGCCGGCCTATCAGGTCAGGCGTGACGTCGAACACCCTCGAGCACAGGTCACCGGAACCGTACACGAAATTCGGAGGTCGTCGAACCGAGACGCCGAACCCTCGAAACCGTGGGCAGAGAACCGTCAGACCCTTCGAAAAAGCGACCGGAAGACGATATCGACCGAAAGGAGTAGTCGGAGCCCGAGTTCGCCGTCGAATCGGTGATTTGATTGCTGTGAACGGGAGTGACGTATTGCAATGAACGATTTCGATGCCGACCGTCGCGAGCCGGCGGAAATTCTGCTCGTCGAGGACAACCCTGGCGACGTCCGACTGACCCAGGAGGCGTTCGAGGAGGGGCGAATCGAGAACACGCTCCACGTCGTCACCGACGGACTCGAAGCGCTCGACTTCATCTACCAGCGCGGAGAGTACGCCGACGTCCCGCATCCGGACATCGTCCTCCTCGATCTCAACCTCCCGCGACTGAACGGCGACGAGGTACTCGAGGAAGTCAAATCCGACGAAGACCACTGCCACATCCCGATCGTCGTTCTGACGAGTTCGAAAGCCGAAGAGGACGTCGTCCGATCGTACGAACTACACGCCAACGCCTACCTCACGAAACCCGTCGATCCCGACGCGTTTATCGAAATCATCAGGTCTCTCGAGGAGTTCTGGCTCTCCGTCGTTCGGTTACCGGGCGACTGTATAGAACCCGAGTGAGTCGATCCGAACGCGACCGCCGGTCCCGTTCTCCCCTTAGCTTACCTCACCTCGACCAAAACAGTTTGGAGTAACCATTGTCATACCTCACTACAATTCGTTTCGTATGGAAACCACGGAGCGAGGAACGCTCGATCTGGATACGGTCCAGACACTCCTCGGCCAGTCCCAGCGGCGCTATCTGCTCTATCACCTGATGGAAAACGACTGCGGAAACGTCGAGGAACTCTCGCTGCAGATCGCCGCGTGGGAACACGACGAGTCGGTCGAAACCGTCGACGAGGACGCACGCGAGCGGGTCGTCATCTCGCTGGTCCACAACCACCTGCCGCGACTCGCCGACCACGACATCGTCGAGTACGATCTACGAAGCGGCGACGTCGTCCTCACCGACGGGTTCGAGGACCTCGAGCCGTTCGTCGACCAGTACAAACGAGCCGAGAACACCGAGGTGCCCGACGTCCTTCCGCTCTCCCAGCGCTCCTGACTGCTGACCGTCCAGTACGAGGTACGAGAGACGAGAGGCGCCACGTCCGAACGAAACGCGGGCGAGCGACCTCAGTCCTCGAGTGATCCTGCTTCGACGTCGACACTCGCACGCCGACGAGCGGTCCGCTCGACGAACTCCTCGGGCAAGGCGTCGATCTCGCCGACCTGCACGCTCCAGAGGTTGGCGTAGAGGCCGTCCTGTGCGAGCAGCGTCTCGTGATCCCCCCGCTCGACGATTTCACCGTCGTCGAGGACGAGAATCTGGTCCGCGTTGCGGACCGTCGACAGCCGGTGGGCGATCGCAAAGGTAGTCCGATCGGCGACCAGTTCCTGCAGACTGTTCTGGATCAACACCTCGGTCTCGTTGTCGACGTGACTCGTCGCCTCGTCCAAGATCAACATCGACGGATCGTTCAGGATCGCGCGAGCGATCGAGATACGCTGGCGCTGGCCACCCGACAGCTTGACCCCGCGCTCGCCGACGGTGGTCTCGAGGCCCTCGGGCAACTTCTCGACGAACTCCCAGGCGCCCGCCCGTTTGACCGCCTCGACGACGTCCGCCTCGTCGACCTCCGGACGACCGTAGGCGACGTTCTCCCGGACCGTCCCCTGAAAGAGGAACGGCTCCTGACTGACGTAGCCGATCGCGTCCCGCAGACTCGAGAGGGTGACGTCGGTGATGTCGGTCCCGTCGACGCGGATCTCGCCGTCGTCGGCGTCGTACAGCCGCATCAGGAGCTTGACGAGCGTCGTCTTTCCGGCGCCGGTCGGGCCGACGAGGCCGACCAGATCGCCCGGCTCGGCGGTGAGGCTGACGCCGTCGAGGACGATTTCCTCTTCCGCTCCGTGGCTGCTCGAGCCGACCCCTTGATCGGTCTCGTAACTGAAACTGACGTCGTCGTACTCGACGCGGCCCGCGACCGACTCGAGGGAGACGGCGTCGTCGGCTTCCGGAACCGAGGAGGGCTCGGTCATCAGCGCGTACACCCGTTCGGCGGCAGCCTGTGCGTACTGGTAGTCGTTGACGATCTCGCCGAACTGGCGCATCGGCCAGAGGAACCGGCGGCTGTACATCAGGAACGTTACCAGCACGCCGGCCGATAGCGACATCGTGAACGGACCGGGAGCTCCGAACAGCACCCAGTAGCCGCCGACGAGGAACGTGAGGACGAACCCGGCGCCGGTGATGATCCGCAGCGTCGGGAAGAACTTGATCCGAGTCGTGATCGCGTCCCAGTTGGCGTCGAGGTACGTCCGCGAGGCACCTTCGACGCGGTCGTACTCGTACCCCTCGCGGTTGTAGGCCTTGATCACTTCGACGCCGCTGACGTTGTTCTCCAGGCGGGAATTGAGCTGGCCGACCGAGGAGCGAACCGTCTGGTACTTCGGCTTGACGATCCGCACGAAGGCGTAACTCGCGAGCATGAGCGCCGGAACGGCGACGAGTCCGACGAGCGCGAGCTGCCAGTTGAGCCAGAGCATCAACCCGCCCACCCCGACGACGAGAACGGAGATCCGGATGAAGTTGTTCAGATCCCGCGTGAGGAACTGCTCTAACTGGTTGACGTCGTTGTTCAGGACGCTCATGATCTCCCCCGTCTGCACCTCGTCGAAGAAGGACTTGTCCAGTCGCTGGACGACGTCGTAGGTGTCGATCCGGATATCGTGCTGGACGTTCTGTGCGAAGTGGTTCCACGCCCAGCTATTGAGCCAGTTCAGGCCGGCGACGGCGACGTACGTCACCGCGATGATCCCGACCGAGAGCCAGAACTGGCCCGTCTCGGTCCCCGGAATCCAGCCGTCCGGAACGAGCGGCAGCGTGTACGGCCCGTCGCCGGTAAACAAGGCGTCGATCGCGACCCCGATTATCAGCGCCGGAACGAGTTCCAGCAGCCTGGCGACGACACTCGCGAACCCACCCACCGCGAACTGGAGTTTGTACCCGCGCCCGTAATCGCGGAACAACTCCCACATAGCGTTGTCGACCCGACCGCGCATCTCGTCGAACGGGTCGGAATCCTGTTTCGAAGTAGACATACTGACCGATCGGTTAGCCAGCTTCAAAACAGTTGTGGCGTCTGCAAACAAGGCACACAGACCCTCGCAAAGAGCCATCCTCCGGTGCACCGACCAGTTACTGATCCCGCCTTCGCAACGTCGCAGAATTCACTCGCGGACGATATCGTCTATCACGTGCTCACGGACCGCCTCGCGGGCTGTCAACGGCGCCTCCTCGGGCCCGAGCGTCGCCTGTCGCGTCCGCGCCCCCTCGAGCGCGTCGAGGACGAGATCCGCCGTCCGCTCGGGATCGACCTCGCGAAACGTCTCGTCCTCGATCCCGTCCGCGACGATCGACGCCAGTGCCGACCGAATGGCGTCGTTGTTCGCCTTCAACTGTTCGCGAAACACCTCCTGGTGTGCCGCCTGCAGGCGTAGTTCCAGTACCGCACGCCAGAACGCCTGCCGATCCGCGTCCGCCGGCTGGACGACGAACCGATCGACGAACGCGAGCAAGCGCGCCTCCGGATCGTCGGTCTCCGATTCGATCTCCACGAGCCACTCGTCCAACCGGTCGAGGAATCGCTCGAGAAACGTCAGCAACAACTCCTCTTTCGTATCGAAATGATAGTGGATCAGTGACTTGCTCGTCCCCGCCTCGGCCGCGATCGCACGCATCGTGAGTCCGGCGTACCCCTCCTCACAGAGAACGTGATAGGTCGCCTCCATGATCTCCTCGCGAGCGTCCGTCGATTCTGCCTCCGGAGCTGGCGACGGTGAAGCCGAAGACGAGGACGAGGACGAACCGGCATCCGAATCTGACGTCGACGACGAACCGTTCGACGACCGTTCCATACGCACACATTCGAGGCCGATGACCTAACAGTAGCGGAAGTCGACCCCTCGGCCGAAAGGCATCTCGCTCATGACGGCCGTTCTTGCCCCTAGATCGATGCGGGAACAAATACCACGGGAAAAACTCGCATTCGATGGCCGCTCGAGTACGAATCGATGGTGAGACGACGCCATCATCGTGAAAACGACGGTCGCCAACACGAACGACACTGTCGCAGATAACGGTTCGGTCATCGACAGTGAATACCCCGTTACGACCGTGACCGTCGACGGCACAAAACCGTTCACGGGAGTTCCTCACGCCCCACGGGAACGTCGCGGGTCGATATCGGCGCGGTCGACCGTCCGACTCCCAACAGTCACGTCTCCGCCCGCACGACAACAGCGCTCGGGTCGAAACGACCCTAAACGAGAGCGTGGAAGGCATACCCGATTGTGTGACGACATTTTGGCGGGAAATCGAACGACGGAATCCGAATTCGCGATCGACAGCGGAACCGAGATAGCGGCGACCGTTTCCGGTAGTCCAAAGCCCGGGTATCGCTTGCTCCCGTAGGGGTACTTATGCCGCTCACGCTCAAAGGGAGGAGCATGACAACAGATACGCGTAATCGGTTTAGGCCGTCTCACTACGAACCGGCCGCAGTCACGGGGGAGGGGAACCGATGACTGACGTCAGCAAATGCCAGGAACCCCGTACCCGTACCGAGGACGTGGACATCACCGAGACTGACACCGAGGAGGACACCGACCGAGAAGACGCCCACCTCGACGACGTCGAAGTCGGCGCAGGATGTACGGAAATCTGGGAACACCTCGCCGAGCAGCGTGACGAGTAGTCTCATTCGAGAGCGGGAAACGAGAACAGAAGAGAGACGCTGACGAACCGCCAGAATCGTATCTTATTTCGTATCGTCCTCCGGAGAGAGATATTCGCCCCGGTGAAGACCTTTTTGAGCAGCAAGCACCTATCGTCAGTTCATGACGGACGACCGCCCCGGTGATCGAACTCGTCCACGTCGCGAACGCGAACGAGGTCGCAACCGCGAACGCGAGCGTGAACGCGAACGATCGATCCCAACAGATCGTGAATCTCCCGTCGGCGCACCGGTCATTCGGGGCGACGAGTCGGTCACTGGCAGTCACGCTCGTGAGGCCGTCCAGTTCGACCCCGACGATCCAGACAGCCTCCAGACGGCCGCAGAGACCGTCCAACAGTTCGCAACTGGAACCGCCGGCAGCGAAGATAACCTCTACATGCTCCGCGGCGCAGCCGCCTGCGCCGCACTCGTCCGCGGCGAAGGATCCTACAAAGCCGCGGCGGAACGCGCGAGTAAGACACAGGACGGCAATGAAAGCGACGACGACGCCGTCAGCGTCTCGTTCATCCGAAAGTGGGCTCGCGTCCACGACCTCCCCCAATCCGTCCGCCGCCAAGTCGCCCTCGGACACATCGCTCCGACCGCCGCCAAACACATCGCCCGCGTCGGTGGCGAAGCCCGCCTCCTGCTCGCGTGGGCCACACTCGACGGCACCCTTACCGTCCGCGAGGTCAGACACGTCGCCAGCGCCGTCAACGACGGCACCCCCATCGACCGTGCGCTCGCCGATCAAGACGTCACACTCGGTCGACTCGAGGTCACACTCCCACCTTCGATCTATCGCGATCTCCGGCGACAGGCAGCCAACGAAAGTACCTCCCCCGACACGCTCGTCGCCGAAGCCCTCGACGCGTTCCTCGACTAACGCCTAGAACATCAACCGAAGTGAACACGTGGAGTAACGAACGACCGTACCCGAACTCGCCGACAATCACCGGAGAAAGAAACGTTTAACCGCTACTCACCAAAAGAGGATACTACGGGGCCGGTAGCTCAGTTTGGCAGAGCGTCTGGCTTTTAACCAGACGGTCGCGTGTTCAAATCGCGCCCGGCCCGCTTTTACGACGAGCAAACTCGCGAGTGGCAAAGCAACCACCAGCGATTTGAACGCAGGGAGCAGCTTTGCTGCGATCGTATGTTCAAATCGCGCCCAGCCCGCTTTTGCACGACCAAGTCCGTGAGGAGCGAAACGGACAGAGCAATTTGAATCGCAGAGAGGTCGCACATAGCGCAGAGCACGTCCAATCGTACGTTCAAATCGAATTGCGCTCGACCCACTTTTGCGAGATTTCCGACCTACGACCTGCGACCCACGACCAATAGACGACACGAAAACCGAACCGACCACATCGAATACGGCCCTCGCTATCGACATCGACACGTCACCGTGATACGGGACAAAACGACGACAAACAGAACTCCCGACGTCTATCCGCGGACCGGCATAAACGCCAGTGCAGCGATGACAATCGCCGTCAACACAGCCAGCGAAACGACCCACCAGAGACCACGAATGCGGTCACTGTGATCCGTAACACTGTCCTGCTGGGCCTGGAAGGCCTCAAGATCACTCGTCAGATACACCTGCTCGTCACTCGGGAAGTACACACCGAACTCCTGATCGTTCAGGATCACCGTCTCTGCGTTCGCGAGCTCGGATTCGTCAACTTCGGTACCGATGTATTCGACCGTCACCATTTCGGCGCTTACATCCGTGACTTCACCCTCGACCATTTCCTCGCTGTCTTCGTTGTAGAACTCGATACTGTCACCGGTCTCGTAAACCTGCGTATCGATCTCGTCGAACTCGGAGATGTGGACGAGTTCCTCGGATCCGTTCTCGGAGGTGATAACGTAGGGTTGCCCCTCACGCTCGACGACCTCGTACTCTTCCTCGTCGAAAGCCTCGATGAGCATGAACGCCTGTGGTTCGGCACCATCGTCGCCTTCGGCACTTTCGTTCCCACCTTCGCTCTCGTTTCCACCCTCACTCTCGTTCCCACCGTCGTCTTCACCGTTCTCCTCAGCACCCCCGGGCTGAATCATCATCACGGTATACTCGTCGTCCTCGCTATCGCCGAGCATGACCGAGTCACCACTATCCCAGTCACCGTCACCCTGGCCTTCCCATTGAACCTCGAGCACTGCACTTTCGTTGACGTACTCGACAGTTCCGGATCCGTCACTTAACTGAGAAACGTTGAACGTCTGCCCATCGACCTCGAACTCTTGGCCGGCCTCGAGTACATGATCGGCGTTTGCCTCATCGATCGTCACCTCGGGTGACTCTGCGGTTGCGATGACGCCATACGCACCCGCAGCGACCACCATGAAGAGGACGACGTAGAGAATCCCTGCTCGGAATTGCATGTGTGAAGCGTATCCCGCCCGTCGTATAACGGTTACTAAGTTCCCGGAGTGGACTCGAGGTGTGTCACAGAAACGCACTACATCCGGAACACACCGATTATCACATTACTGTCGTAGATCGATTCCCCATCTGAACGCGCCACTTTGCGATCCAGCCCGGACTCGAGTTATCGATGCGAAATCGAATTGGGGTCGACGCGGAGTACGCGTGCGTGTGAAACATAAATTCATCTCGTCGGACGCGCCCAGACCGCAGCCCACGCGAACAACACGACGCCAGTCAAACTGATTCCAGCTGCGATATCACCGACGAACGGGACGAGCGCCGCCCCAGTAATAAACAGCACACCAGAGAGGATCGTCATCATTCGCCGCGGATTGTACCCACACTCCGGACACTCCTCGTGACCGACGAGAATCGTCTCGCCACAGAGTCGACAGGGACGACGTTCTGGCATATTCCGTACTCGTATCGGAACCGAGTTAAGAATACGTGGGTCGTAGCGAATATCCAACAGAGGTCAAGATCGATAGATGACGAATAAGCCAAGGGCCGGATTTGAACCGGCGGTGGGCGGCTCTGCAGGCCGCTGCGTTCGGCCGGACTCTGCCACCTTGGCGCAAGAGGCAGTAGATGCCTCTGGTGGTTAACTGTATCGGTACGAAACGATTTACACACGGATTGCGGTATAAATAAAAAACCCCAGAGAGCGCTGTCGCTCTCTGAGGTGTGATGATCACGCGGAGCAGCAATACCACTCCGCGAAGTTATGATAGTATGAGTGGAGGCGGCGAAACGGATTTCCCAGAGGATCTCTCACTCCAGTACTGACCGTAACGCAGGTGGGCTTATCTTCCGTGTTCGGAACGGGTACGGGAGTCGCCCCACCGCTGTGGCCGCCTTAACGCCGATCGATGGAATCGAACCATCTTTCCCGGAACCACTGTTCCGGGAACCAGTATCGGTGGTCTGTCTCCGTGTGTACGTGTAGTCCAGTTAACGCCTGGACCCGTTTCCGGGTCCGTACGATCCATGCGTATGAATGGTGGCTCGATCTGTTAGTGCTCGCGGGCTGAATGCCTCGTTGCCTTGGCACGCACACCCCGAGTCTATCGAACTCGTCTTCTACGAGTGATCTCAGGTGGTATTTCTTTTTCAAGTGGGTTTCGAGCTTAGATGCGTTCAGCTCTTACCCCGTGGTGCGTAGCTGCCCGGCACGTGCTCTTTCGAACAGCCGGTACACCAGTGGCACCCATTCGTAGTTCCTCTCGTACTATACGAACGTTCTCGTCAAATACCGTAACACCCCCAATAGATAGCAGCCGACCTGTCTCACGACGGTCTAAACCCAGCTCACGACCTCCTTTAATAGGCGAACAACCTCACCCTTGCCTGCTTCTGCACAGGCAGGATGGAGGGAACCGACATCGAGGTAGCAAGCCACCGGGTCGATATGTGCTCTTGCCGGTGACGACTCTGTTATCCCTAAGGTAGCTTTTCTGTCAGCAATTTCCCGCATCAAGCAGGATAATTGGTTCGCTAGACCACGCTTTCGCGTCAGCGTCCGTCGTTGTGCCGGACACTGTCAGGCTTCCGTATGCTCTTGCGCTCTTACTCGGGTCTCCGACCCGAGTGAGGAAACCTTGGGGCGCGCTCGATATCTTTTCAAGCGCGTACCGCCCCAGTCAAACTGCCCGGCTATCGGTGTTCTCCTCCCGGAGTGAGAGTCACAGCCACTATCGGGTAGTATTTCAATGTTGCCTCGGTGGCCCGCTAGCGCGGGTACCTGTGTAACGGCTCCTACCTATGCTGCACAATAGCGGCCATGTCTCAGCGACAGCCTGCAGTAAAGCTCTATAGGGTCTTCGCTTCCCCTTGGGGGTCTCCAGACTCCGCACTGGAATGTACAGTTCACCGGGCCCAACGTTGGGACAGTGGCGCTCTCGTTGATCCATTCATGCAAGCCGCTACTAAAGCGGCAAGGTACTACGCTACCTTAAGAGGGTCATAGTTACCCCCGCCGTTAACGGGTCCTTCTTCTCATTGTACTGAGCGTTCAGATACCCGCACTGGGCAGGATTCAGTGACCGTACGAGTCCTTTCGGATTTGCGGTCACCTATGTTGTTACTAGACAGTCGGAGCGCCCGAGTCACTGCGACCTGCCTCGTTGCGAGGCAGGCATCCCTTATTGCGAACGTACGGGACTAACTTGCCGAATTCCCTAACGTCGGTTGTTTCCCGACAGACCTTGGCTTTCGCTGCCACGAGTACCTGTGTCGGATCTCGGTACGGACGATGTGCTCGTCTTTTCACGGGCTCCAGGTTGACTCAACTTTCGCTATCCTGCCATTCGTTCGCTTCGTGCCATTACGGCTTCCACGAATTTGGACAGTTCGACCGGGCGAAGGCCCGGCTTGAGCGGCCCCAAAGCGTCGACTTTTATTGCACACCGGCACAGAAATATTAATCTGTTTCCCTTTTGTCTCATTCGAATTGCGGTGAGACTTAGGACCGGCTAACCCTCAGCTGATAAACATTGCCGAGGAACCCTTACTCGTTCGGTCGTCGGGGTTCTCACCCGACTAACGCTGCTACTATGACCAGGATTTTCGTTACCGCACGGTCCACACGAAATCTCTTCCGTGCTTCCGCCCGAACGGAATGCCAACCTACGGGATCACTCTATGAAGAGTGCCGCTAGGTCTCGGTGGTGGACTTGAGCCCCGATCATTTTCAGCGCGCCGAACCTCGGCCGGTAAGCTGTTACGCTTTTCTTAGAGGGTAGCTGCTTCTAAGCTCACCTCCCGGCTGTCTAGGGCTCGGCACCACTTTCGATCGCACTTAGTCCACACTTGGGGACCTTAACCCAGCTCTGGGTTGTCTCCCTCACGGTACACAGGCTTACCCCGCGCACCGGACTCCCTGCGTCAAACGACGTTCATAGGTTCGGAGTTGGACAGGGGGGCTCACTCCTCTCGGAGTGAGGTCCCCCAATCCGTCGCTCTACCCCATGAACTATCTCGGCAGAGGTCATGCTTCGACATGTTTCGGTTGGAACCAGCTGTTTCCGGACTCGATGGGCCTTTCACCCCTAGACGTAGATCACGAGAGGGTATTGTAGGACACCAACTCTAACGGGCCTCCACGTGCCTTTCGGCACGCTTCGCCCTGTCCACGCCTAGATCGTCCGGTTTCGGGTTGTCCCCGTTTGACTCCCCGCGCTTGAACACGGTGGCCCTCGTCGTAAGACTGCGGCCGTATCGGTTTCCCTACGCCTCCTCCGATAATCGGATTAGACTCGTCAAACAGGCACACTCCCTGGTTCGTTTTTCAAAACGTACGACGGAACATCGGCTTCCCGTGCGTTCTACTAGAGGCTCGCGCCTCGGTCGTTGTGCACGGGACCTTGTATGCCCCGTCGTTCTATCGCCAACTGATTTCACGCCCTATTGCACCTCCCTTTGTGGGGTGCTTTTCAGCTTTCACTCACGTTACTTGTTCGCTATCGGTCTTGAGAAGTGTTTAGTCTTCGCGGTCGATGCCCGCGACATTCACGAGGAATATCCAATCCCCGATACTCTGGTACTGACGCGTCCTCTACTGCTCGATAATACGGGATTGTCACCCTGTTTCATGCTCCATTCCAGGAGACTTCTTATCGAGGTCCGAGGAGTGATTGTCAGCCCGAACACCACATTGCCCGTGAGGGCTTCGGTTTGGACTGCGTCGCCTTCATTCGCCATTACTAACGACATCGCGTTTGCTTTCTTTTCCTGCCGGTACTAAGATGTTTCAATTTCCGGCGTTCCCTATTGCGCAAAGCAATTGCAAGAGGATTCCTATTCGGAGATCCCAAGTTCTTCCCCTCCATGCGGGTCCCTTGGGCTTATCGCAGCTTGGCACGTCCTTCATCGGCTCTCAAGCCGAGCGATCCACCAGCTGGCACAGTAGCCACGTTCTACGGATCGGTTACGTGTCGTACGGATGTACGACGTGTGACCCGGGAACGGGTCCAGTGGACGCCTGGACTACACGTACACACGGTCTCATTTGCACGCCGGTAGACGGCCGGCCTGCATTGACCCTTCCCATCCACACTTGCGCGGGATGGTGCATCGGTTCGTTCGGATTAGATCGAAGACGTCTGTCCCACTTAAGGGACTCGGTCTCGATCCGCTCCGAGACATGGACCCACAGGGATTCGAACCCTGGGCATCCTCCTTGCAAAGGAGGCACTCTACCACTGAGCTATGGGCCCACCCCCACCGGCTCGATCGCCGCGATCGAGTTGGTGGGGGACTTACTGTTAGCCTTGATAGTTCTAAGGTGCTCGCTCGGCCGACGCGTTGGGTGACCGAACGGACCGAATAGGTGGGCCAGGGCGTCGCCCTGGTCCCGATCTGTGGAGGTGATCCAGCCGCAGATTCCCCTACGGCTACCTTGTTACGACTTAAGCCCCCTTGCGAAGCCCAGATTCGACTGCCGTTGCGGCAGCCTCATCCGGACCTCACTCGGGTGCTTTGACGGGCGGTGTGTGCAAGGAGCAGGGACGTATTCACCGCCGTCTTCTGAACGGCGATTACTACCGAATCCAGCTTCATGAGGGCGAGTTTCAGCCCTCAATCCGAACTACGATCGAGTTTCGGAGATTAGCGTCGCCTTTCGGCGTAGCATCCCACTGTCTCGACCATTGTAGCCCGCGTGTAGCCCAGCACATTCGGGGCATACTGACCTACCGTTGCCCGTTCCTTCCTCCAGTTTGGCACTGGCAGTCCTCCTAATGTACCCAACCACCACAAGGGTGTTGCTGGCAATTAGGAGTGCGGGTCTCGCTCGTTGCCTGACTTAACAGGACGCCTCACGGTACGAGCTGACGGCGGCCATGCACCTCCTCTCAGTAACTCCAATAAGCTCATCACACTGATCTTCACAGTATACTGTCGGTGCTGGTGAGATGTCCGGCGTTGAGTCCAATTAAACCGCAGGCTCCTCCGGTTGTAGTGCTCCCCCGCCAATTCCTTTAAGTTTCATCCTTGCAGACGTACTTCCCAGGCGGCTCGCTTCACGGCTTCCCTACGGCACAGCACTGGCTCGTAGCCAGTGCCAAACCTAGCGAGCATCGTTTACAGCTAGGACTACCCGGGTATCTAATCCGGTTCGTGACCCTAGCTTTCGTCCCTCACCGTCGGATCCGTCCTTCCAGAGCGCTTTCGCCACCGGTGGTCCGTCCAGGATTACGGGATTTCACTCCTACCCCAGACGTACCCTCTGGATCTTCCGGTCCCAAGCCACACAGTTTCCGTCGGACGCCTGCTCGTTAGGCGAGCAGATTTCCCGACGGACTTGCGTGGCCGGCTACGGACGCTTTAGGCCCAATAATAGCGGTCATCACTTGTGCTGCCGGTATTACCGCGGCGGCTGGCACCGGTCTTGCCCAGCACTTATTCCACCACCACCTTACGGTGGTGAAAAGCGAGGACTATATGCCCTCGCACTTGGAGTCCCCTTATCGCACTGGCGTGCAGTGTAAAGGTTTCGCGCCTGCTGCGCCCCGTAGGGCCCGGAATCTTGTCTCAGATTCCGTCTCCGGGCTCTTGCTCTCACAACCCGTACCGATTATCGGCACGGTGGGCCGTTACCCCACCGTCTACCTAATCGGCCGCAGCCACATCCTGTCGCGCCGGAGCGTTTCGAGCTCGAGCCAGTTCCAGGCATCGAGCCGTATGCACTATTAGCCTCAGTTTCCCGAGGTTATGGTGCTCGACAGGGTAGTTTGGCCACGTGTTACTGAGCTATCTGCTACGAGTCTAAACTCGTGCAACTAGCATGGCTAAATCGGACTCCAATAGCAATGACCTCCGGCAGGATCAACCGGAATGCTATTCCCCGGCAGAGCCGGGGAGTTGGCGGAGTATGATGTCATACTCACACGTAACTTGGTCCGTTCGGTGACCCAGATCGTATCGACCGATCGAGCGTCACCGAACTATCAAGGCTAACATCAGATCCCATCTTAACGGCGGACCGCAGGGGTGGAATCCTCATCTCCTTCGGACTTCTTTGTAAGCCCCGAGGAGTACTTAACCCCTTCGAAGGCGAGTCCGGCTGACGGAGCGAGTTGAACGCCCCGTCGAATACGCGTTCTTTGCGTTCACATCCAACTGCCCTGTTATCCTTAAAGGCTTCGGATCGTGATCCTCGCCGAAAACCGCATCCGGCGAAGGGTTTCGCGTACCCAATCGTAGACCCCCTTTACATATAAGGGCGTCGTCTTGGGTCGGCCGTCTCGACGACGGCCGGAATCACGTCCAATCCGAGTGGACTCGCACACTTAAGGTCGTTGGATCGGACCGACGACCCAGTGCACGAGGGATGTGTGTCAACCTCCGTGCCGGAATCCGGCCAGAGGGGACGTGGCAGCGTGGGCCACGTCGTTCGCATTCAATACGAGGACCGGGTTCCTACATAAGGCCGTCGAACGATAGTCGCCGCGGAAGGCGCTACCATGGCACGGTTTTGCACTGATCGGTGAGACTGATGACACTAATAAAGGAAGGTGACGACAGCTCGAGGCGTGGTTTCGAGTTTCGAGTTCCGCTTTGAGAATATCGCGCGGGCGGAGGTCGATCGTTCATCCCGTCCGTCGTAGACCTGGTCCGATCGGATGATTCCCGCGCGTTCGGACACGAAGGCGTGCACGCGTATGAACAATGTGTTTTCCACCGACGTCAGTGAGGAGAGCGGCAGTCTAGACGAGGTTACCGGTCCCAACCAGCAATTGCCAGCCAAATCGGTTTTCGTCCGTGTGGGATAGGTCGTCGAACGATGGTCACTGATCCAGTCTGTGGAACGGACGTGAATCCGAACGACACAGAAGTCCAGTCGGAAAAGGACGGAGACATGTACTATTTCTGTTCGATCGATTGCCGAGAGAAGTTCGAGATGAATCCCGATCAGTATCTCTCGTGAACCGCCTCGAGTGCAGGTGGTTCGAGAGATCGACGCACTTTCCTCATCGAGTGACGCCGTCGGTTTCCGAGGATCCGGAAACACTCGAACTGCACCGCCCATCGGTCGGGGAGACTCGAGGAGAAGTCATTCGTTTTTGTTCACCCAGCGGGTGACGATCGAGGAAGACCCGGGCGAGATCGAAGAAGGGTTCGAACACCCGAAGAAATCCGTCGAATCAGCCGAGAGGCACGCTTCTATCGATGCCACTAAATCACGAGCCTCCAAAGGGGAAGTGAATGGTCCGGGACGCGATCGGCACCGAACGGGCACCGTCGGCGACGGAGATCTGTGCCGCGCTGGACGACCCCGACTGCCGAGAGATCATCCGCGAACTCGAGGAGCCGATGACAGCCGCGGAACTCGCCTCACACTGTGAAATTCCCCAGTCGACGCTCTATCGCAAACTCGAGTTGCTCACGGAGTCGACGCTGCTCGAGGAATCGACTGAGATTCGGCGAGACGGTCATCACGCCAGCAAGTATGCGGTCGCGTTCGACGAAATCAGGCTGTTTCTCGAGGACGACCGGACACTGGACGTGACGATCGAACGGCCAGCGCGGACGGCCGACGAACGGCTGGCAGACCTGTGGTCGGAGGTGCGAAAGGAGACATAGTATGAGTCCACACGATACCGCTGGAACGGATATTGCGATTGCACTGGCCGTCGTGAAGACGCTCGTCTTCGTCGTCGGGAGCGTGATTACCTACTTCGCGTTCAAGGCGTATCGGCGAACGAGACAGCGAGCCCTTGGCTATCTGGCGACGGGATTCGGTCTCGTGACCGTCGGACTGGGCTTGGCGGGGTTGAGTTACGAACTGCTCGAGGTCCATCTCGTGGTTGGGATCTTGCTCGAGAGCGTGCTGGTGTTGGTCGGGTTTCTCGTCATCGCGTACTCGCTGTACGTACAGTGAGCGGGTTGATAAGTTCGGTAAGCGATCGGCGGTGGCGGTCGCGAGGTCGGAAATCGAACGCTATCCTTCGAAGCCGGCGTCGTCCATGACGGCGGCGAACTCCTCGGTGTTCATGACTTCCTCGTAGACGATCGCCGTCACCATCCCGCCGGGGTAGGAACCGTCGTTCGTGGCGTGATCGACCTTGTGACAGTGAGTCGGGTAGATCCCAGGGTCGGCGTCCGCAGTGAACTCGAGGGTGTAGCGTTCGGCGGGTGCGACGTCGACGACGTCCATCTCGTGTTGTTGCTCTGCGGGGATCATTCCGCCGTCCTTCTCGACGACCCGGAAGCGGTGGTTGTGGGTGTGGAAGGCGTGGTTGTCGTAGCCGGCGTTGACGACGTGGACGCGGACCCGGTCGCCTTCGCTGACGACCAGCGGAGAGCCGAGTTCGGGGTTGAACGTCGAGGGTGCGCTACGACCGTTGACGGTGTACAGCGTCGGGTCGCGGTGGGCGGGGTCGTAGTCGGCGTCACCACCCGCCTCCTGTTTGTGGAGCCGGTCGTCCCACTCCCGCAGCGTGAGGAAGTACTCGCGGTCGGGCGCCTCGTAGTCGACCGGGTCGACGCGGACGAGGCCGTACATCCCCATGTCGAGGTGGTTGTGCGTCTGGAAGTGACAGTGATAGAGGTGCGTTCCGGGCACGTCCGCCTCGTACGTGTAGGTGTGGTTTTCGTCCGGGTTGACCTGCATCATGGTCGTCGACGGGACGCCGTCGTCTTTCCACTCTTTGCCCAGAGCGTGCATGTGCACGGTGTGTGAGCGATTGTGCTCGGTGTTCTCGAAGTGAAGGTCGAACGTCTCGCCCTCAGTCACCCGGTAGATCGGCCCGGGGACGCTCGGCTCTAGATCGTCGGCCTGCCACGCCCAGACCTCGGGGAGTTCGATGGGGCCGCCTTTCGCCTCGTCGGTGACGAGCTGGTGACGGGCGGGGACGGTCCGAAGGGTGGATTCGAATCCCTGATCGGCGAGTTCGACGATCTGTGGCGGGGCCGTGTACGGGTAGTCGGTCAGCGGCCCCTCGCTTTCGGCGGTGTCGTCGGCCGATTCGTTGTCGTCGGTCGATCCGTTGTCACCGCCTTCGTCACCGGCGGCCATCGAGCCGTCGTCAGTACTCGGCGACAGACAGCCGGCGAGTGCACCCAGCGCACCCGCACCGGCCATCGTCAGCACGGTCCGTCGACGCATCCCAGATTCGGCGTGAGAGTCGGTCGTCATGGTATGGCTGAACGTAGGAACTCCACGATAAAGACCCGTCACGGCGATTCCCGATCGGTGGGAACGAAAGTGGGTAATCGTCCGAACGTGTACGGCACTGCAAGAATGGTTTCGAGCGAGAACGTTCGACGACGAACCGTACTCGAGCTGGCGGCTGCGAGTGGAATCAGCGTATTACTGGCGGGTTGTCTGGGAGGCGGCGGCTACGACGAGGAGGTGTACGAAGACGAGACGCTCGTCGACGACGAGCCGGAGTACGGTGGGTTCCTCGCCGACGTGGACTATCCGGGAACCGTCGACTGGACGAGCGAGGGCGGAGAGGGCGGCGAGAGCGACAGTACTGGTGACGACGGAGGAGCGAGGACGGTGACGGTACTCGTCGGCACCGGGAGTAACGCCATGCGCTTCGGACCGGCGGCGATCCGTATCGATCGAGGAACGACCGTACGCTGGGAGTGGACCGGAAACGGTGGGCCCCACGACGTCGTCGACACCGACGGCGCGTTCGAGAGCGGCCAGACCCACCGTGAAGGGCACACGTTCGAACACGCGTTCGACGAGACGGGGACGTACACCTACATCTGTCGGCCACACGAAACGCAGGGAATGAAAGGCGTCGTCGACGTGGTTTGAGTTCGATCGGTCGGAAGACGGGCCGCTCTCTCGAGGATCGCGGAGCGAGGAGCGAGAAACGAGGACGGAGGATCGGGGATGGTGGGGCGAGGATTGAAGATCGAACAGCAGAAAAATACCGGATCGAACCCCTTCACCGAGTCGATACGTCGAGAGTAGCCCGCCGGGGCTCACCGAGCCACGGAGTCACCGATTCAACGTGTGAATCGCGTGTCCGAGCGCGTTTTCGGCGGCTTCCATCACCGACTCCGAGAGGGTGGGGTGGGTGTGGACCGTCGCCGCCACGTCCTCGAGGGTCGCACCGATTTCGATCGCGAGTGCGAGTTCGGCGATCAGTTCCGACGCGTCGGGGCCGACGATCTGGGCGCCCAGCACGAATCCCGCCTCGCCGTCGGCGACGATTCTGACGAAGCCGTCCGTGTGACCGGTCGTCAGCGCGCGACCGCTGGCGCGGAACGGGAACTGGCCGACCGACGGCTCGAACCCCTGCTGCTCGGCTTCGGACTCGGTCAACCCGACGGTCCCGATCTCGGGTTCCGTGAAGACGGCCGCGGGCATCGCCTGGTAGTCCAACGCCGCGGGCTCGCCGGCGATCACTTCGGCGGCGACCTGCCCTTCCTTGCTTCCCTTGTGGGCGAGCATGGGTTCGCCCGCGACGTCGCCGACCGCGAAGATGTGATCTACGTTCGTGCGTGCGCGATCATCCGTCTGGACGAAGCCGCGTTCGTCGGTTTCGACGCCCGCCTCCTCGAGATTGAGCGTGTCGGAGACCGGGGTTCGACCGACGGCGACGAGGACCTTTTCGGCGGCCAGCTCGAGGGCGTCGTCCGCGTCTTCTGCGTCGGTTGTCTCGTCCTTACCCTCGTCCTCGGCTTCGGATTCGGCCTGCCCGCCGTCGGTCGTCGCATCGGCTTCGACCGCCCGTCCTGCGGATTCGGTTTCGACTCGAATCCCGCCGCCGTCTTCGTACCACTCCGTCGCGGTCCGACCGAAGTGGAACTCGATCCCCAGTTCCTCGGCGCGTTTCTTGACCGGTCGAGCGAGGTCGTCGTCGTAGCCGGGGAGGATCCCGTCGAGCATCTCGACCACCGTCACGTCGGTACCGAGTTTGGCGAAGACGCCGGCCAGTTCCATCCCGATGTATCCCGCGCCGACGACGACCAGCGAATCGGGGACCGACTCGAGGGAAAGTGCCTGTCGCGAGTCGAGCACGGGTTCGTCCCCGTAGGAGAAGTTGGGAATCTCGATGGGGCTCGAGCCGGTTGCGACGATCGCGTGTTCGAACTCGACGGACTCGGAGCCCTGCCCATCGCCGCTGTGGGAGATGCGGGCGGTGTGTTCGTCCGCAAAGCGGGCGGTGCCCTCCATGAGCGAGACACCGTTGGCCTTGCAGAGTTTCTCGACGCCGCTGGTGAGCTGGTCGACCACGCCGTCCTTCCAGGTCATCAGCTGCGACATGTCGACGGCGGGGTCGGCGTGAATTCCCATCTCTTCGGCGTGGCCCGCGTCGTA
The DNA here is from genome assembly GCF_017357405.1 of Halomontanus rarus. Taxonomy (GTDB): domain Archaea; phylum Halobacteriota; class Halobacteria; order Halobacteriales; family Natrialbaceae; genus Halomontanus; species Halomontanus rarus. Next base: position 2,020,161 of record NZ_CP071597.1, read on the forward strand.
GGCGAGCCCGGTGGCGGTGATCAGCGCCTTCGACGGGATGCAGCCGTGGTTGAGGCATGTGCCGCCGTAGGCGTCGCGCTCGACGAGCGTGACGTCCAGATCCAGCTGTCCGGCGCGGATCGCCGCGACGTAGCCCGCGGGTCCGGCGCCGATTACTAATACGTCCGTTCCGGTTGCGATGTCCCCGACGACCATGCTCGACAGTGGGTCGGCCACGCCTAAATAGCCGCAGGGACCGCGTCACGAGTCGGGAGTCGGCCGCCACCGCGTCGCCGTTTGTCCACCACGTGCACTCGAATACGAGACAGGCCGAGACTCGAAACGTCGGACTGTCGAGGTACAAATACGTCCCCCTCCAAGGAGGAGTATGGTCCAGTGGAAGGGGTTCACGCTTCGACGGGGCGAACTCGCGTTCGCCGTCACAACCGCCACCGTACTGGCCGCGATACTCTTCGTCGACTCCGATCACGAGTTGCGATACCGGTTCGTCCGGTCGCTCGTCGGGTGGGTGGTCGCTGCCGGAACGGTCGTGATCCTCTCCCTCGACCGATGAGAGCGGAATCTACGTCGACCGACCCAACGCGTCGACGGTCGGGGTAGTGCTGAGACGAAACCACTATTGGAAAGACGCGGCCCGGAGGCTCAAACGTTCAGCTACTCGAGCAACAGCAGTTCCGGATCCCGCAGGTACTCCGCGAGCGTGTTCGTGAAGCGAGCGGCGATGGCGTCGTCGAGCACGCGGTGGTCGAACGACAACGGGAACGAGAAGACGTGTCGCGAAAGGACGACCTTATTCACGAGTCTACCGCAACACGTCCGAGACGTGTGATACCTCAGTCCCACCACCGATACAGGCCTGCCCCTCGCCTGACTCGAGCGCGAGAATTCTAACTCGCGGTAGCTGATGCTGACATCGATACGCGCCGTCGATGCTGCCGATCGCGATCGTGAACGGCCTACAAAGAACGATAGTTCAAAGACGTTCCGACTGTGCGAAGTATTAAAAATAGAACACGAGAAATCGTCCCTAGGCAACATGGTCGAAGGCGAACCTGCCCTGCAACGAATCGAGTCGTTACCAGCTTGTGTCTTTGGAGTACTGGCGGGTTTCGTCGGGATGGGATGCTTACTGGTGTATCCACTCGCTCCTGCGGAGACGATTCCGGGGAGTGATCCGTTTCATTCGTCCGGTGCCATCGGGGTCAGTGACCCTCTCGTCGTATATTTCAGCGTGATCGGCGGGTCGATGCTCCTCACTTGGAGCGTATTCGCACTTCGGCACCGAACCCTCACCCCGTTGACGCCACGTCGCGTGCTTCTGGCACCGCTCTTGAGCATCCTCGGGATCGGTGCCGGGGTCGGGCGGTTCACGTACGAATGGGCTCGGGCGACGCCGTTCGTGTGGGGTGACACCGAGCAAACGACGGCCGACCCCTCGCTGCTCGAGATCGTCCGATTCGAGCTCACAGGCGTCCAGTTCGTGGCACTCGCCGCCGTCTCGGCGATGGTCGTCGGAGCAGTCGCGGCCCGACGTGGCCACCGCGCTACCATCGCGAGTGCACTCCTGCCGCCCGCGTTCGTCGTACTCGCGGCCGTCTGGGACGCTCACATCCCAACCATACGTGAGCTATTTCTGACAATGTTACTCGCAATCGTTCCCTTCACTGTCGGTTATATCGCGACACACTCGAAGTAAGCTGGATTCCTCGTTCCATCGCACGTGACTCTGCTCGAGCCGTCGAATCACTGGATCTTCTCACTCGAGCAACAGCAGTTCCGGATCCCGCAGATACTCCGCGAGCGTGTTCGTGAAGCGAGCGGCGATGGCGCCGTCGAGCACGCGGTGGTCGAACGACAGTGACAGGGGCAATACGTGTCGCGGAACGATCTCTTTGCTCGCGGTTTCACCGCTCGCATCGTCCGAGGCGCGTGGCGCCTCGCTCCCGTCGACCACGCGCGGCTTCTCCTCGATCGACCCGAGCGCGAGAATCCCCACCTCGGGGTGGTTGATGATCGGCGTCGCGTACGTCCCGCCGATGCCGCCGACGTTCGTGATCGTGAACGTGCCACCCTGCATCTCCTCGAGGGCGATCGAGCGGTCCTTCGCCTTCTGGATCAGTTCGTTCATCTCGGAGGCGACCTGGAGCAACCCCTTCCGATCGACGTTCTCGACGACGGGGACCATAAGGCCGGCCTCGGTGGCGACGGCGACGCCGACGTTGTAGTAATTCTTCTGGACGATTTCCTCGTTTTCCTCGTCTAATTGACTGTTGAGCAGCGGGTACTCCTTTAACGCCGCAACGACGGCCTTCATCACGAAGGGCATGTAGGTCAGGCGGATCCCCTGCGCTTCGGCGCGTTCCTTGAGTCGCGTGCGCGTCTCGACCAGTTCGGTGACGTCGACGTCGTCGAAGTGGGTGACGTGGGGCGCGGTGTACTTCGAGCGCTCCATCTGGTCACCGATGGCCTTGCGGACGCCCCGGTAGGGGATGCGCTCTTCGCGCTGGCCGGGTTCGGCCTCCGTCTCTGCCCGGCCTCCCGCCCCCGCGCTCACCGCCGCGGCGTCGGCCTCCTGAGCCCGTCGTTGGGCCTCGGCGTACTCGCGGACCGCCTCGGGCGTGACGAACGCCTCGCCGTCGCGCTCTTCGGTGGCGGGGACGGCGTCCAGATCGACGCCCTCCTCGCGAGCCAGCCGTCTCGTCGCCGGCGCGGCGAGGGTTCGCTCGCGGTCAGCGGCCTCCGAAGCGGACTCGAGGGGCTGTCGCTCGCTCCGCGTCTGCAAGTCGGTTGCAGGTTCCCCTCGAGGTTCGGTCGAGTCGGCCGGCTGTGCCGATTCTCCGGTCTCCTCCCCCGCGTCGACGGCGTCGGTCGACGCGGCGACCGCGGACTCCCCGCTTCCCTCTTCGACGGCGTCGTAGACGTCGGCTTCGGTGATCCGTCCGCCGGGACCGCTTCCCCGAATCTCGCCGAGGCTGAGACCCTCCTCTCGAGCCAGTCGCCGCACGCGCGGCGGGGCGAAGACGCGACCCTCCGGCGTCGCTGGTTTGTCGGTTTCCCCGCCGGTTGCGCCGAGATCGCCGGCGTGTTCGGTGTCGGCGTCCGCAGTCGTTTCCCCGGCCTCGTCTCCGTCTTCGTCACCGGGCTCGTCGACACCCGGCGGTTCGCTCGATCGCACCGCTTCTGACTCCGTTTTCTCGTCCTCGGAGACGGCGTCTTCGACCGGTTCACCCTCGACGTCGAACGTGATGATCACGATCCCGACGGGCACCATTTCGCCCGCCTCCGCGCGGAGTTCGCGGACGGTTCCGTTTACCGGCGCGGGGACCTCCACGAGCGCCTTGTCGGTCTCGACCTCGGCGACGGGCTGGTCCTCGCTGACGGTATCGCCCTCCTCGACCAGCCACGAGACGAGTTCGCCCTCGGCGACCCCCTCGCCGACGTCGGGGAGTTTGAACTCGCGAACCATCAGAACTCCACTGCCTCCCGGATACCCTCCGTGATCCGCGCTGGTTCGGGCAGGTAGTAGTCCTCGAGGCTGTACAGCGGGAACGGGGTGTCGAAGCCGGTGATCCGCTTGACCGGCGCCTCCTGGTACAGCAGCGCCTCCTCCTGAATCGTCGAGATGATCTCGCTTCCGAACCCGCCGGTCTTCGGCGCCTCGTGGACGACCGCCGCACGGCCGGTCTTCTTGAACGACTCGACGATCACGTCGGTGTCCAGCGGCGACAGCGTCCGAAGGTCGACGACCTCGACGTCGATCTCGCCCTCGAGGTCGGCCGCGGCCTCGAGCGTCGGCCGGGTCATCGCGCCCCACGTGAAGACGGAGATGTCAGACCCTTCGCGGCGAACGGCGGCCTCGCCCAGGGGGACCTCGTAGGACTCGGTCGGGACGTCCTCGCGGAAGGCCCGATAGATGAGCTTCGGTTCGAGGAAGATCACGGGGTCGGGATCTCGGATGGCGCTGGTCAGGAGCCCCTTGGTGTCGTAGGGAGTGGAGGGGATCACCACCTTCAGTCCGGGCTGGTGGGCGAACATCGCCTCCGTGGACTCGGAGTGGTGTTCGGGGGCGCGGATGCCGCCGCCGTAAGGTGCCCGGACGACCAGCGGACAGGTGAATCGTCCGCGCGAGCGCGTGCGCAAGCGCGCCGCGTGAGAGACGATCTGGTCGAACGCGGGATAGATGAAGCCCAGGAACTGGATCTCCGGAACCGGGCGCAGCCCGTAGGCGGCCATCCCGATCGCGGTGCCAACGATGCCCGACTCCGCCAGCGGCGTGTCGATGACGCGGTCCTCGCCGAACTCGTCGTAGAGGCCTTCGGTCGCCCGGAAGACCCCGCCGTTCTTGCCGACGTCCTCGCCCATCACGAGGACGTCCTCGTCGCGTTCCATCTCGGCGTGCAGTCCGTCCCGGACCGCCTGCACGAGCGTGAGCGATTCCGTTTCCGTTTCCGATTCGGATTCGGCCGTCGATGTGGATTCCGTGCTCATAGTCTCGTCAGTCCTCCAGCAGCGCGTCGTCGCCGTGTCGCTCGCGGATCGAGTCGAACCACTCGAGTTGCTGTTGCAATCGTTTCGGCATGTCCGCGTACACGTGCGTAAAGATTTCTTCTGGGTCGGGTCGTTCGATCCCCTCCGCGGCGTCGATCGCTTCGGCGACCTGCTCTTCGATCCGCGTCTCGATCGCGTCGACGCGTTCGTCGTCGAGGATTCCCTGACTCCGCAGGAACGTCTCGAGGCGCGGAATCGGATCCTTCCCCTTCCAGCGTTCGACCTCCTCGCTGTCGCGGTAGACCGAGGGGTCGTCGGCGGTGGTGTGGGCGCCGAAGCGGTATTGGACCGCCTCGATGAGCGTCGGTCGACGTTCGTCCTCGGCTGGGTTCTTGGCCTTCTCGACGGCGTCTCGAGTCACGTTGTAGACCGCCAACGGGTCCATGCCGTCGACCTGTACGCCCTCGAAGCCGTAGGCCTCGGCCTTCTGGGCGAGGGTCGCGCTCGCGGTCTGGCGCTCTCTGGGGACCGAGATGGCCCACTGGTTGTTGTTACAGAAGAAGACCGTCGGCGTGTCGAAGACGCCGGCGAAGTTGAGGCCCTCGTGGAAGTCGCCCTCGCTCGTCGCACCGTCACCGAAGTAACAGAGAAACGCCTTCTTCTCGCCTTTCAACTTCGAGGCCCACGCCGCGCCGGTCGCGTGCGGGATCTGCGTGGCGATCGGCACCGCGACGGAGAAGATGTTGACGTCCTCGGGGATGTAGTTGCCCGACTCGTGGCCCATCCAGTACAGCAGGACGCGCTCGAGCGAGAGTCCGCGGACGAGACCGGCGCCGTGCTCGCGGTAACTCGGGAAGAGCCAGTCTTCCTCCGCGAGGGCGTGAGCGCTTCCGATCTGGGCGCCTTCCTGGCCCGACAGCGGCGGGTACGTCCCCATCCGGCCCTGTCGCTGGAGACTCACCGCCCGCTGGTCGAAGTGACGAGCCAGGCGCATCTGTTCGTACATCTCGACGAACCGATCGTCGGAGAGCTCCGGCACGCGGGCGCCCTCGAGGACGCGACCGGTGTCGTCGAGCACCTGTACGCGGTCTCGGGGGTCGTGCTGTAGCGTACTCACGGGTAAACCCACCTGCACATACCCTCATCTTCTATCGCTCGGGTTAAAGGAGTTTCGTAGATTGTTTAGTATCGAAACCATTCCCGACGTGACGAACAAATATGTTCACTGAATCCCACAGATGGTTCGTGATTGTCTCGTTTGGATGGCGATCACGAAAGACGAGACGCACGGAACGGTATCGAGATGGGAAGAACGATCGGCCGGTTGCAGTTCGAGAGCGACTATCGACACTCGAGAGAAAGGGAAACCGGGAGCGACTCGAGTTCGGGGTCAGGTCGCCGACCGCTCGCGCGCTCGCCGGCGAGCCTCCTCGACCGACCGTCCCTCTCGCAGGACGGCGTCGACGAACAGTTCGCCGGCCTTGTACGACGAGCGGACCATCGGCCCGCTGGCGCAGTAGAGGAAGTCCAGCTCCTCCTCGGCGACCCGTCGCCACGTCTCGTACTTGTCGGGGTGGTCGTACCGTTTCACCTCGAGGTGGCTCCGAGAGGGCTGGAGGTACTGGCCGAGCGTGACGATGTCGACGCCGCGTTCGCGCAGATCGGTCAGCGTCCGGTAGACCTCGTGGTCGTACTCGCCGTGGCCGAGCATGATCGACGTCTTGGTGTAGATGTCGGACTCGCGGTCGACGTACTCGAGGACGCTCAAGCTCTGTTCGTAGCCCGCGCGGCGGTCCCGGACGGGAAACTGCAGGCGCTCGACGGTCTCGACGTTGTGGGCGATGACGTCCGGCCCGGCGTCGACGATCCGCTCGACGAGGCGCTCTTCCCCCTGAAAGTCGGGGATGAGGACCTCCACCAGAATCCCGGGGTGGCGACGCTTGATCTCGCGGATGGTCTCGGCGAAGTGGCCGGCTCCTTGATCGGGGAGGTCGTCGCGGTCGACCGAGGTCAGGACGACGTAATCGAGGCCGATCTCGGCGATCGCGCTCGCGACGTTCGCGGGTTCGTCGGGATCTAGCGGTTCCATCCCGCCCGTTTCGACGTCGCAGAAGTTACAGCCCCTCGAGCAGCGATCGCCCATCAGCATGAAGGTGGCCGTCCCGCCGCCGTCCTGCCGGCCCGCCGACCGACCGCTCCAGCACTCCCCGAGGTTCGGACAGTTGGCCTCCTCGCAGACGGTGTTGAGGTCGTGCTCGCGGAGGGTCTCTCGAATGCCGGCGAACTCCCGGCCCGACGGCGGCCGCATCTTCAGCCAGTCGGGCTTTCTCGAGCGACTCATGGGCACACATTAGGAGGCGACGGTGAAAAGTCGTGGCGGTTTCGCCACCCGCCCCGAGGTGTGAATTGAGTCCGTTTCGACGACCACGTCCGTCGATCGGTCACCGCTTTCGACTCGAACTGCACGAACTGGAAACGTGCAGTAACTTTACGGGGACGAACGGAATACGGAGAGTCGATGGCTCAGGGGATGGATCGGGGACGGGAGCCCAAGCGCACGGATCCGAGCTGGCTCCACCTCTCGAGTGGCGAGGAGATCGTCTGGGAGAGCCGTCCACACCTCGTCGCCATGGGCAGAGGATTGCCGATCGCGATCGCACTGGTTCTGTTCGGGATCGTCCTCGCCGGGTGGAGCATGACCGACGGCGACTCGAGTCTGATCACCCTCGCCAGTTTCCTCCTGATCGCCGTCGGCGCGGCGATGGCGCTGGTCAGGTACGTCTACTGGACGTCCACGCGGTACGTGATCACGAGCGGCGAACTCTACAAGAAACGCGGCGTCGTCTCGCGGAACGTCACCCAGTTCCGACTCGACCGCGTCCAGAACACCAGTCGCAGCCAGTCGGCGCTGGGGCGGTTGCTCGGGTACGGCGACCTGACGGTCTACACTGCGGGGTCGGGCGATCCGGAGCTGGTCTTCGAGCACGTTCCAGAGCCCGAACGGGCGGGGAAGGTTCTCAGTGCCGAACTCGTCGGCGCGGACGGCGACGAGCGGGTTCCGGAAGCCGAGCCGGTGTGAGAGCGTCGTCGGTCGAACCGTCATCCTGTATCCGGTGTCCGATGTCCGGTTCCCGGTGTCCAGTGTCCTGTGTCCGGTATCCGGTATCCGACATCCAGTCTCCAATATCCGGTATTCGGCCTCAGTGCCACCTCTCGAGACCGCGTTCCGACCAACGGCCTCGAACGTTCAGTGTTCCAGACCACAAGACCTATTGTATCAAGCGGCATCCGGAGCCGATACAATGGCGTCACAATCAGCGACGGCAACCGGCGGCACAGTATCGCGGCGCTCGAGCATCGCGGCGAGTGCGGGACTGGGCGTGCTGGCCGCCGCGATCGGCTATCTCACGTCGTACGTACTGATCGCCGGCGAGGTTCGCGACACGTTCGGCGGCGACGTCGCCGAGTGGAAGGGCGTCGCCTGGTACGTCTACAACGCCCACATGGTCGATATCGAGACCAGCAGTTCGTTCGGTTCGATCGGTGGCTCGGACACCGTGAATCTCATTGCGGAGTCGAGCAGTACGAGCGCGACGGCGCTGTACGTGATCCCGCCGCTCGTCCTGCTCGGGACGGGGGCGATGCTGGCGATCCGATTCGACGCGGCCGACATCGGCGAGGCCGTCGCCGTCGGCGCGCCGGTGACGATCGGGTACGCCGTCGTCGTGGGTCTCGGCGCGCTCGTCGCCGAGTCCAGCGGGGAAGGGGCGATCTTCGGTATCGAGATAAGCGGGTCGGCCGCACCGGCGTTGGGTCCTGCGGTCGTCCTCGCCGGCGTGCTCTATCCGCTGGTGTTCGCCACTGCAGGTGCCGTTCTCGCCGCCGTCCTCGACGGGCGGTGACCGAGTCAAACCGGCGTCACTGCGGCCGCGACAGAAACGCCTTTCACCGGGCGCTCCCCGTGTCCGGATAATGGAGGTCGCCGAGGTTCTCCCCGACTTTGCTGACGCGTTCGCCTTCGAGGAGTTCAACCGGATGCAACGAGAGGCCCTGCCCGCCCTGCTCGAGCGCGAGGACAACGTGGTCGCGAGCGCGCCCACCGCGTCGGGCAAGACCGCGCTCGCCGAGTTGGCGATTTGCAAGGCGCTGGCCGACGGGGGTACCGCACTGTTTATCGCACCGCTTCGGGCGCTGACCAACGAGAAAGAGGCGGACTGGGACCGCTTCGAGAGTCTGGACTACTCGGTGTACGTCGTCACCGGCGAGCGAGACCTGAATCCGCGGCGCGCGCGCCACGCGGACATCCTCGTGATGACGCCCGAGAAACTGGATTCCGCCACCCGAAAGCACGACTCCCGACGCTACGACTTCGTCACCGACATCGACGTCTGCGTCATCGACGAGGTCCACCTCTTGGACGCCGACCGCCGAGGGTCCGTCCTCGAGGTCACCATCTCCCGACTCCGTCGCCTGTGCTCGCCGCGCGTCGTGGCGCTGTCGGCGACGATGCCCAACGTGGACGACGTCGCGGCGTGGCTGGACGCCCCGCCGGAGTGCACCTTCGAGTTCGGCGACGAGTACCGCCCCGTCGACCTCAACGCGGGCGTCAAGACCTACACGCACGGCGAGAACACCTTCGCGGACAAGTACCGCCGCCTCTATCGAGCCCTCGACCTCGCGGAACCGCACCTCCGGGAGGACGGCCAGGCGCTGGTCTTCGTCTCCTCCCGTCAGGACACCATGCAGGCGGCCAAGAAGGCCAGAGACGAGATCGCAGAGCGCGACGTTCCGATGGGGGCTCGCGGCGACTACGATTTCCACACCGAGAGCAAAGACCTCGAGAACGACACCCTCCGAAAGTCGGCGCTCGACGGCGTCGCCTTCCACCACGCGGGGCTCTCGAAGAACGACAAGGACCTCGTCGAGGAGTGGTTCAAGCAGGGGAAGATCGAGCTCCTCTTTTCGACCTCGACGCTCGCGTGGGGCGTGAACCTCCCGGCGCGCTGCGTGGTGATCCGGGACACGAAGTATCACGACCCCCTCGAGGGCGAAGTCGACATGAGCCCGCTCGACGTGCTCCAGATGCTCGGGCGGGCGGGTCGGCCGGGCTACGACGACGTCGGCTACGGCTGGGTCGTCTGCGACGGCGCGGAGGCCGACAAGTACCGCCGCCTGCTGCGAGACGGAAAGGAGATCGAGTCCCGCCTCGCGGACAGTCTGGATTCCCACCTCAACGCCGAGATCGCGATGGGCACCATCACCGACTTGGAGGACGTGATGGACTGGCTCGAGACCACCTTCTACTACGTCCGCGGGCAGTCCAAGCCCGAGGCGTACGACTTCCCGAACCTCCGCCAGCGAGTCCGGGACTGCCTCGAGCGGCTGGTCGAGCAGGGGTTCGTCGAGACCGGCGAGAACCTCTCGATCGAGGCGACGCCGCTGGGCGTGCTCGCCTCGAAGTACTACCTGCGTCTGGATACCGCCGCGCGGTTCGCCGCGGTCTGCGAGCGAGACGAGGTGACCGCCGAGGACCTCCTCGAGGCGGTGGCGACGGCCGAGGAGTTCGACTCCGTCTCCGCCCGCCAGTCCGAGCGGGACGCGATCAGCGCCGTCCTCGTCGGACAGGAGACCGGCGACCTCGAGGCGGGCGAGCGGAAGGTGCTCGCCATCCTGCGGGGTGCCGCCAGCGGGACGACGCCGTCGGAACTGCGAAGCGACGCCTGGGTGATCCGCCAGAACGCCACTCGACTGTTGTCGGCGCTGCAGGCGTTCCTCGAACGGTTCTGTGATCCACACGCTGCCAACCTCGCTCGCCGCGTCGAGGCCCGCATCGAGAACGGCGTCGCCGACGACGCCGTGGGGCTGACGGCCATCGACGGTGTCGGGCCCGGCCGAGCGAGCAAGCTCTCGAAAGAGGGACTCTCGACGCCCGGCGACGTCGTCGACGCGGGCGTCTCGGGGCTCGTCGCCGCGGGGCTTTCGGAGGGTGTCGCCGAGCGCGTCTACGAAGGCGCGCAGTCGCTTCCGGCCGCCGAACTCGAGTGGGGGGCGTTCCCCGACACGGTCGCCACGGGCGAGAGCGACGTCCACCAGGTGACGGTCCGAAACGTCGGCGAACCCGCACAGGCCGGGGTTCGCGTGACTGTCAACGGGGTCGAGATGTCCAGCGTCAGCACCTACCTTCGAGACGAGGAGACGATTCCAGTGGGCGTCTTCGGCGCCAACGAAGACGAACTCGAGTTCACCGTCAGCGTCGCGTTCCCAGACGAACCGCTGGTGCCGCTCAAGGAGTCGCGGACGGTCGTCGTCGAGTGAGTTGCGGACACAGTTTTCGGCCAGATAGCGGACATACCGTTCTCGAGAGGCGAGCCGGGCTCGAGTCGAGAGCGGTCGGTCCGGTGTGGTCGGGTTCGGAGTGCGAGACCAGTGACGACAGCCTAGAGTACCTGTCATCGAGACGTAGAACAAGTGATGAAATAATATATCAATCTTTTATTGGTGCAGTAGAGAGAGTCGTTGTATATGAGAGATCTACTGCGCAAACTGACACCGGGGGCGATCCGGCGAAGTTACGCGCTGAAGTTCGCGATCGCGTTGCTCGTGCTCGGGGCTGCGGTCGGTGCGGTCGGCATCGTGGGGACGGTACAGATCCAGTCTGAAGTCGAATCGAACGTCCACGGCGAACACGCGACGCTGGCGAAACAGGAGGCGCAGTCGCTGTACGCGTGGAACGGACACAACGAGGAGACCGTCGAAGCGCTCTCTCGAACGGACGCAGTCCAGAGCGGCGACGCCGATCGCATCCAGGCGTTCATCGACGCAGAGATGCGCGCCAGAGAGGAGACCGAACGCTCGAGTCCACAGCTCCACTACGTCTCGGTCGACGGCACCGTCCTCGCGAGTTCGATGACGGACGTCGATCGAAACCCCGTCTCGACGCTCGAGGGGGAGTGGATCGACGAGCTCGACCGCCGAAGCGGAACGTACGTGACCGACGCGTACCGAAGCGGCGAACTCGGCGGCGAGCAACCCCGCGTCGCTTACGTTACCGACCGATTCCTCGACGAAGACGCCGTCCTCGCGTACACCGTCCCGGCGACCCGCTACTCGAGTCAGCTCGGCGGCAGCGATAGTGGAGTGACGATGATCGTCGACGAGCAAGACCGGATCCTCTTCGAGGAGACGAGCGGTGTCCTCTTCGAGACCTACGACGAAGAAAACGACGCGATGGAGAATGCCGCGGCACTCGAGAGCGGTCAGAGCGGCTCGCTTCACGCCGGACCGGCGAGTGGGATCCTCACGTCGACGACCGGCTACGGGATCGGCGAGGGCGAGTACGTCGTCGGCTACGCGCCGGTCACCGGAACGGACTGGGCCGTCCTCGTCCACACGCCCGCCGAGGACGCCTACGGGTTCGTCCAGGACGTCAAGCAGTACGGTCTCTACGCGTCGATCGCTGGAGTCCTTCTCGTCGGCATCGTCGGTGCGGTAATCGGACGGAACACGTCGCGGTCGATCGACCGACTGACGACGAAAGCGTCGCGGATGGAAGACGGTGACCTCGAGGTCGATCTGTCCTCGCCGCGGGTCGACAGCATCGGACGGCTCTACGACGGGTTCGCGACGATGCAGGATTCGCTGAAAGCACAGATCACGGAGGCGGAGGACGCTCGAGCGGACGCCGAACGAGCGAGGGTGGAAACCGAACGGCTCAACGAGCATCTCGAGGAGAAAGCCGACGCGTACGCAGACATCATGCGGGCCGCCGGGGAGGGCGAGTTCACCGCCCGCATGGACGCCGAGAGCGACAACGAGGCGATGGCGGAAATCGCGACGACGTTCAACGCGATGATCGCCGAGATCGAACGGACGACGGCACAGCTGAACGCGTTTGCGAACGAGGTGGCGACGGCCTCCGAGCAGGTGACCGCCTCCGCCGAAGAAGTCCACGGTGCCAGCGAACAGGTCTCGACATCCATCCAGGAGATCTCAGACGGTGCCGACCGACAGAACGACAGCCTCCAGTCGGTTACCCGCGAGATGGACGGGCTCTCGACGACGATCGAACAGATCGCCGCCTCCTCGAACGAGGTCGCTGACATCGCCGAGCGAACCGCCGAAACCGGGAAGGCGGGACGGGAAGCCGCCCAGACGGCGATCGAGGGAATGACCGAACTCGAGGCGGAGTCCGACGAGGCCGTCGCGGAGATCGAACGCCTCGAAGACGAGGTCGAGCAGATCGACGAGTTGATCGACTTCATCTCGAGCGTGGCCGAACAGACGAACATGCTGGCCCTGAACGCGAACATCGAGGCTGCGCGGACCGAGAGCGCTGACGACGGGTTCGCGGCGGTCGCCAGCGAGGTCAAGTCGCTCGCCCAGGAGACGAAAGAGGCCGCCGATGACATCGAAGATCGTCTTACCAGCATCCAACGACAGACCGAACGCACTGCCGAGGAGGTACAGTCGACCAGTCGGCGCGTCGCTGAACACACGGATTCGGTCGAACACGCAGTCGACGCGCTCGACGAGATCGCCGAGTACGCCGCGGAGACGAACGACGGCGTCCAGGAAATCTCCGCGGCCAGCGAACAGCAGGCCGCCTCCACCCAGGAGGTCGTCGCGATGGTCGACCGGGTCGCCACGATCTCCGAGGAAACCAGCGCGGAGAGCGAAACCGTCGCCGCGGCCGCCGAAGAGCAGACCGCCGCGCTCACGGAAGTTTCGCGGAGCGCATCCGGTCTGACGACGCAGGCGTCGGAGCTGTCGAACGCGCTCGCTGAGTTCGAGACCGACGTCGACGGAGACGTCTCGTCGGAGGCCGGGCTCACTTCGAACGAGAACGAGAGCGAGAACGAGAACAGCGGAGAGACGCTCAGCTACGATTCGGAGACCGAAACGGATGGACCATCGAAAAGCGAGACCGACGACGCGTTCACCTTCGGATCCGATCGGCAAACGGAGTAGGGACTGTCGTTCGCGTTCGGTTTCGCTTCCTGTTCTCGTCTTCGTGCTCGTCCTGCCTCCCGAGTGCTCCGTTCCTCGACTGACGACCACCGACACTTTCGGAGTGCGGCCGCTCTCTCATCGGAGGTCGTCCGGGACCGACTGGAGCCGAAACCGAATCGAATTCACTCGACCAGTTCGAGCACCGTCCGACGGAGCTCGTCGGGGTCATCGACGACTACGTCAGCCGGGGCGAAATCGAGGTCGGTGTGGGTGTCGATCCGGTAGGCGACGACGGTCGCCCCGGCCGCCGCGGCCGACTCGAGACCGTGCTGGGAGTCCTCGACCGCGACGCAGTCGGTGACCGGAATGCCGAGCTCCCCGGCCGCGTGCTCGTAGATGTCGGGTTCGGGTTTGCCCGGTCCCTCTATCCCTTCCGCGCTGACGATCGCGTCGAAGGCGCCCTCGAGATCGAACCGCTCGCGAACGATATCGATCCAGTCGTGGGGTGAGGAGGAGACGATCGCCACCGGAACGTCGCGGTCCTCGAGCTCCTCGAGCAGGTCGTGAAATCCCTCGAGGAGTGCGACGCGCTCGGTGTAGAGGTCGCGGGCGGCCGCCTCGAACAGGTCGAGAAACTCCTCGCGGGTGACCGCCGTCCCGTACTCGGCTTCGAGGTAGTCGTAGATCTCGCGGTAGTTCATTCCCGTGATCTCGGCGACCGGGACCTCCGTGTGGGGGACGACTTCGGGGAGAAGTTCCTCGCGCTCGAGGTCGACCCAGTAGTCTTCCGAATCGACGATGACGCCATCCATATCGAACAGCACGGCTGTGTCCGTATTCGACATCTATTCGTGACGGTATTCTATCGAGGCGTATAGCCGTTCGGCTCGCGGCGGATCGGTCTCGCGCTCGTCACCGTACCACCTCGCCGCGACGCTCGTGTTCCATCTCTCGAGCCACCTGCTCGGCGACGTCAGCGCCGAACTCCCGCTCGAGAAGCCACAGCGCGAGATCGAGTCCGGCGGTGACCCCACCCGCGGTGAGCACGTCGCCGTCGTCGACGACGCGGGCATCGGCCACGTCGGCGTGGGCCTCGAGATCGGCGATCGCGTCGTGGTGGGTCGTCGCGGGCCGGCCCTCGAGGAGACCGGCGTGTGCGAGGACCATCGCGCCCGTACAGACCGAAGCGACCGTCGTTCCGTCGGCGTGCAGTTGCGTGACTAACTCGGGAAGTCGGCCGTCCGCGACGACGGTTCGGACGCCGCCGCCGTCGACCCAGCCGCCGCCGGGAACGAGCAGGAGATCCGGTCGGTCGGCACTGTCGGTCCCTTGGCCGCTCCCGTCCCCGAGGACACCGTCCGGTTCGATTCGGAGCCCGTGGCTCGCCGTCACTCGATCCGTCGGCTCGAGGGTCACCAGACGCGTCTCGATCGAGGCCCCGGCTCGAGCGCCGTTCTCGAGCACTTCGTAGGGACCGATCGCGTCGAGTTCGTCGAAGCCGTCGAAACAGACGATTTCCGCGGAGAGATCGACCATGTGAGCCGATCCACTCGATCGGCTAAACGTATTTCGACGGGGATACGTCGTCGTACACATCTCGAGTGGCGGGTACTCGAAGCGGGAAAATCACGTGACAGCGGTGGGAATTTACAATAGAATTTCGAGAGAATTCGAACGGAACCGAACGAAGTTACAAGGGAGTTGTGTCGGAGTTCGAAAAAGTTCCTTCAAGGTGTCTCGAGTCGGTCTGGATGTCGCATGATTCGAAAGCGTACACGCGTCGGAGTCGTACTGATGATCGGACTGCTCGCGCTGACCGCGGGTGCCGCTGGTGCTGTAAGTGGAGCTGACGGTGGCTCGAGCGTCGCAAGTTTGCAAGACGACGGAATGGACGACGGAGACGACATGGACGACGGAATGGAAGGCGACGAGATGAACGACAGTATGGACGGCAATGACGAGATGGACGATAGCGACGACGAAATGGGCGATGATGAAATGGACGACAGCGACGAAATGGGCGACGACGAAATGGACGATAGCGACGAAATGAGCGACGACGAAATGGACGACAGCGACGAGGACGACATGGGTGACGAGAACACGAGCGACGACGAGATGGAAAGCGACGAAATGAGCGAGACGGACGATGACGACGACGGACTCCTCGGAAACGTCGGACTGATCGCCGCCGGGGCGCTCGTCGTCACCGGCCTCGTCGGCGTCGTCGCCGTTCGCCGTCTGAGTTCTTGATGGACGACGAGACGACACGAACCCATGACCCCGAACACTCGACTGGCTAGTTACACGCCGGCACGCTGGCAGCTCGTCACGGCCGCCGTCGCGGCGATCGCCGCCGTCAGCGGATCGTTCGCCGTCGCCGGACTCACCCAGGCGTTCGTCGGCGAACCTGCCTCCTCCTTCGTCGTGGACACTACGCCTGCAGTCGTCGTCAACACCGTCCTCGAGACCCTCGGCCCGCTGGCCCAGCCCGCGAGCTTCCTGCTCGCGCTCGCGATCGTGACGGCCCTGCTGACCGCGACCGTCCTCCTCGCCCTCGAGATCGAAGTCACCGCCGAAATCCAGTACCTCGCGGTCCCGCTGACCGCGCTGAGCGTGTGGTTGCTCGCTGCCGGAACGACCGGCGCAGCGCTCGCTGCGGTCGCCCCGGCCCTCCCGGCGACCGCCGTCGTCGGCCTCGTCGAGTACGCGGCGGCCCACGATCCGCTCTCCGTTCGCCGCGACCGGACCCCCGACCGCGCCAAGCGGGCGACGCTCCAGGCGGGCTTCGGCACCCTCTCGCTGGCCGGCATCGCCTACGTCGCCGGCCGCCGACGGACCCCCGACTCGAGCGTCCCGTTTCTCGAGGGCGGGAGTCGACCGCCGCTCGGCGAGCGAAGGCTCCTCCGAGCGGCCGAGAGCGAAGCGTTCGACCTCCCGGGCGCGCCGGGGCTCGTCAGCGAGATCGGGTCGTTCTACACGGTCGACATCAACACGATCGATCCGATCGTCGAAGCAGACGACTGGCGACTCTCGATCACCGGCGCGGTCGGCGACGAGCTGACGATCGACTACGACGAACTCCGCGACCAGCCCACGGAGCGCTTTTTCAGCACGCTTCGCTGCGTCGGCGAGGGACTCAACGATCGGGAGATGGACACCGCCGTCTGGACCGGCGTTCCGGTGAGCGAGTTGCTCGAGGACCGCGACCCCGACACGGATGCGACCGTCGCCGTCGTTCACGCCGTCGACGGCTACTGGAACACGATCACGCGCGACGAACTCGAGCGGTTGTACCTCGTCTACGGGATGAACGGTCGCGTGCTCCCGCGCGAACACGGCCACCCCGTTCGGCTGCTCGTCCCGGGCAACTGGGGCGAAGTGAACGTCAAGTGGGTGACCGAGATCGAACTCGCACTCGAGGATCGCGACGGCTACTGGGAGGAACGCGGCTGGGACGGCACTGGCGAGGTCCGCACCGTCGCGAAGCTGTGGTCGGTCGACCACCACGAGGACGGCCGGGTGACCGTGGGCGGGCACGCCTACGCGGGCCGACGCGGCGTCGGCGCGGTCGAGGTCTCGACCGACGGCGGCGAGACGTGGACCGACGCCGATCTCTCGGCGGACCTCTCGAGCGAGAGTGAGAGCGAGAGCGACCTCGAGGCGCCCGACGTCTGGCGCCAGTGGCGCTACACGTGGGAGCCCGCCGACGAGAGCGAAGTCCTCGTCCGAGCGATCGATGGCGAGGGTCGACTGCAACCCGAGAACGAATCCGGATCGAAGCCGGACGGCGCCAGCGGGTGGGTTTCCCGGACGATTCGACCGAACCCATGACTGGATACTCCCACTTCCCACGACTCGAGTCGATCGGCCGCGCGCGAGCCGCGGTCGCACACCGACGGATCGTCTCGAACGCGGATCCGTCTCGAGTTGACTGGGGTGGGGGCAGGTGTAGAGGCGAGCGGTATCCAAACCGACCGTCGAGCGCCGGTTCGAGTCTGAGCCGCGACCCGAGCCCCGAACGGAGCATCCAGAGCCGATGACCGCGATGCTCTCACTGCTGGCGCTCGTACTCTCGGGCAGTAACCTGCTCCTGCTCGGCGCACTGGCGTTCGTCTGGCTGAAGAACTATCGGACGTTTCGGAACCGACAGGTGCTCGCGCTCCTGTGTTTCGCCCTCTTGCTCGCCGGCGAGAACGTCGCCGCGCTGGCTTTCCACTTCAGCATGAGTATGTTTTACGCGGACGCGATCGAGGCGTACGTCGTCGCCGCCGTGCTCCGCGGCCTCCAGTTTCTGGCACTGTGTTTTCTCGCGTGGGCGACGCTGCAGTAGCGGACCGACGCCTCGATCGCGAGGAGCAGGCGGGAGAACGGCGAACTCGGCGCCGAAAGCGGCGAGAAGCGGACCAGTATCGCCGGAACGAGCGCCAGTGACGGCTACTTCAGGGTTACGTACGCGAGGAAACACAGCGCGAGCAGCTGTAACCCTCGCAACAGGGTTACCGCCCGCTGGGCGAGCGGGTCCGAGGCGTAGAACATCCCCGAGGAGAAGAAGAAGTAGATCGCCGTCGCGTTCTCGAGTGCGAGGACGACGCTAAACGCGAGCAGTCCTAACACGAGCGGCGTCTTGAACCGCCGGTAGTTCTGTGCCCAGACGTACGCGAGGACGCCGAGCAACACCAGATTGCCGCCCGAAAGCGCCGTCGCCACCGCGAGTTCCGTCGTCATTGCCATACTATCACACTCACTGTCATTCTCAATCTCGCGCCCACTCTCACACACTCACTCCAGTTTCTCGGTGATCGCCTCGAACTCCTCCCAGTGGTGGACGAACTGATCGGTCAGGAAGTACAACTCCCCGTAGGTCTGGCCGCCCGTCTCGACGACGTCGTGGTCCTCGAGCATCTCGAGGTGGTGGCGGACGGTGTTGTAGCCGACGTCCAGTTCGGTAGCCAACTGGTTGGCGTTGCGGGGGTGGTCGTCGAGCGCCCGGATGATCCGTGCCCTGTTCTCACCGCCGCGCGTACCGGCGATGAGGTACCACAACGCCTTTTCCATCGATCTCCGACAAATATGCTCGCGTGTCGTCTAAAAAGTGTAAGGGTTTGTTGCTCGAGACAATCCGCGATAGCCCGGGAAGAGCGGACGGGTCCACGCGAAGAGAAGAAGAAGGAGGTCGAGAGGGGAAAGAGAGGAAAACGGAAGAAAGAGGAGCGAAAAACGCGACTACTCGAGGTCGAAACGGTCGAGTGTCATCACTTTGTGCCACGTATCCACGAAGTCACGCACGAACTTCTCCTCGGCGTCGTCGGATCCGTAGACGTCTGCGATGGCTCGAAGTCGAGAGTTCGAACCGAAGACGAGGTCCACGCGGGTCCCCGCCCACTCGAGTTCGCCCGTTTCGCGGTCGCGCAGCTCGTAAATGTCGTGGGCGTCCGAGGGCGCTTCCCACTCCATGATATCCTTGTCCTCGTCCTCGCCCTGGGAATCCGAGTCCGAGACCGCTTCCCACTCGTAGTCCATGGAGAGCACGGTCTCGAAGAAGTCGTTGGTCAACGTCTCCGGCCGGTCGGTGAAGACGCCGAGCTCGGACCCCTCGTAGTTCGCGCCCAGCGCGCGCATACCGCCGACCAGCACCGTCATCTCGTCGACCGTCAGGTTCAGGAGGTCGGCCTTGTCGACCAGCAACTCCTCCGCCGATTGGTCGTGCTCGCCGCCGAGATAGTTACGGAACCCGTCGGCTTCCGGTTCGAGCGCTTCGAAGGACTCGACATCGGTCTGTTCCTGCGAGGCGTCGGTCCGGCCCGGTTCGAACGGAACGGTCACGTCGTAGCCGGCGTCCGCCGCAGCCTGCTCGACGGCCGCGTTGCCGCCCAGTACGATCAGATCGGCCAGCGAGACCCTCGTCCCGTCCGAGCGCGAGCCGTTGAACTCTTCTTGAATTCCTTCGAGGGTCTCCAGGACCGTCTCCAGCTCGTCCGGCTCGTTGACCTCCCAGCTCTTCTGCGGTTCGAGGCGGATGCGGGCGCCGTTCGCGCCGCCGCGCTTGTCGCTGTCGCGGTAGGTCGACGCCGCCGCCCACGCGGTCTTGGCCAGTTGGGAGACAGAGAGGTCCGACTCGAGGAGTTCCGCTTTGAGTTCGGCGATCTCTTCGTCCCCGATCAGACCGTGGTCGACGTCGGGGATGGGGTCCTGCCACAGCATCTCCTCGTCCGGAACCTCCGGGCCGCGGAACCGGATCGGCGGGCCCATGTCGCGGTGGATCAGCTTGTACCACGCCTTCGCGAAGGCGTCCTGGAACTCCTTCGGGTTCTCCTGGAAGCGCTCGAGTATCTCCCGGTACTCGGGGTCTCGCTTCAGGGCGACGTCCGTCGTCAGCATCATCACGTCCTCTTTCTCCGACGAGTCTTCGGCGCCCGGTGCGGCGCCGTCGAGTTCGCCGTTCTGCGTGGTCCACTGCCACGCGCCGCCGGGACCCTTCTGGGGCTCCCACTCGTGGCCGAGCAGGTTGTCGATGTAGCCCATGTCCCACTGGGTCGGCGTGGCGTTCCACGGCCCCTCGATCCCGCTGGTGATCGTGTCGGATCCTTTCCCGGAGCCGTGGCTGCTCTCCCAACCGAGACCCTGCTGGTCGATGGGGGCCGCCTCGGGCTCGGGCCCGACGTGTTCATCGGGGTTCTCGGCGCCGTGGACCTTTCCGAACGTGTGCCCGCCGGCGATGAGCGCGGCTGTTTCCTCGTCGTTCATCGCCATGCGACCGAACGACTCTCGAATTCGTTCCGCCGACCACTCCGGATCCGGTTCGCCGTTCGGTCCCTCCGGATTCACGTAGATGAGCCCCATCACGGTGGCGGCGAGTGGCTCCTCGAGTACGTCCTCGTCGTCGAAGCGCTCGGACGCTTCCCACTCGGTCTCGGGCCCCCAGTCGACGGCCTCGTCGGGCTCGAATGCGTCCTCGCGCCCGCCGGCGAAGCCGAACGTCTCGAATCCCATCGACTCGAGGGCGACGTTGCCGGCGAGGACGATCAGGTCGGCCCACGAGAGTTTGCGGCCGTACTTCTGCTTGACCGGCCAGAGCAGTCGGCGCGCCTTGTCGAGGTTCGCGTTGTCGGGCCAGCTGTTGAGGGGCGCGAAGCGTTGCGTGCCGCCGGACGCGCCGCCGCGGCCGTCGCTGGTTCGGTACGTACCGGCGCTGTGCCACGCCATCCGAATGAAAAGCGGCCCGTAGTGTCCGTAGTCGGCCGGCCACCAGTCCTGGGACGTCGTCATCACGTCCTCGAGGTCCGCCTTCACCTCGTCGAGGTCGAGTTTCTCGAACTCCTCAGCGTAGTCGAAGTCCTCGCCCATCGGATCGACCGGGCGAGCGTTCTGGTCGAGGACCTTCAGGTTCAACTGATTCGGCCACCAGTCTTGGTTGGACCTATTCATCATCGGATAGTTGCTGCTTTCGCGTGTTAAAATTGTCTATTCCGGGAAGAAGTCTTCGTCACAGCCCAAGAAATCCATCGAACTTATGAACTTTTGTCAGCGATGAATTCGCACAATATATTCAGACAAGACTGCCAAAACCGGTCTCGCATCACGGCTTACACGAGGTCAGACCGATCTCCTTGTCCGCCTCGAAGAACGCGTCCGCCGTGTTTCAGTGGCGACTCTAGACGGACGAGATCCGATCGGAACGGACGCCGATTCCGTACGGAACCCTCCGAATTCACCGTATTTCCTCGAAGATGTCCTCATCCCCACTGGCGAGTACCTGTGGGATCCCGGTCACCCGTCCGTTTCGAACGCTTCTCGAGTGACGAGTTCGTCGACGCCCTCGAACGAACCGCCGCGTCGGCAAAGACGGTGCGGAAATCCGATTCACGCCTCCGAGATAGCGGAGTTACGAGGTGTAACGATCGTAATAATAAATGGAAAGGTACAACAGGAGAAGGCTGGCGAGTCCCAGCAGGACAAAATAGGAGAACGGCTGGAACATCATCACGAGAACGAATAGCACCCACAAAAGGAACAGAAATCCGCCGAGGATTCCGAGCCGCTCGAATGCACGTTTGATCAGCGGGTCCGGACCAGTTGACGACATATAGACGTGTAGATGTGTGTTAACTCTAAGAACGTATCGAATCGAAATATATTCGGTTAGATCTACCGTCGCCCTGCACGGGATCGAAGAACGGACTAGCAGTGCATCGTCGCTGGAAGTTTATATACGAATCCGCGCCAGACAGTCCATGCTCAAGGACACCATTCGCGTTCTCGCCGGCGACTGCACCGTCATCGTCGACGGAACCGATCGAGAGGAGTACCGCGGCCGCGTTACCATCATCGTCAAACCCGACAACACCGTCCTCGTCCACGACGTCGACGGTTACCAGCCGGTCGCGTGGCTCACCCGCGCCGACAGCGTCTCGAGCACCAGCGACACCACCAGCGGCTTCACGCTCTCAGCGCACAAGGGCGACCAGACGGTCCGGATCGCCGCCCACGAACAGGACGGGTTCGGCCAGTACCCAGCCTCCGAAGCGGGGACGCCAGTCGGCGACTGCCCCGACTGCGGCGGCGCGCTCGTCCGTTCCTCGGGCGTCCACTGCGTCGGTTGCGGCGAGCGCTACGGTGTTCCCGCCGACGCCACCGTCCGCGACGACTACTGTGACTGTGGCCTTCCGCGGATGCGCATCGAGCGCGGACTCGCCTTCCACGTCTGTCTCGACCGAAACTGCGAGTCGCTCGACGAGGCCGTCCGCAACGCGTTCGACTGCGAGTGGTCGTGTCCCGACTGCGACGGCGACCTCCGGATCCTCCGCCGAGGTGGCCTGCTCGCCGGCTGCGAGCACTACCCAGACTGCGACGTCGGGTTCGTGATTCCCTCCGGCGTCCTCGACGGCGACTGCGGCTGCGGTCTCCCCGCGTTCGAAACGCCGAGCGGCCGGCGGTGTCTCGACGCGACCTGCGAGCGGATGCTCGAGGCGCCGCCGAGTGACTGACAGAGCCGCGACGCGAACCGGCCGCCGATCACAGCCCCTTTGTGACGAGCGGGCGAGCCTCGAGTATGGGACCCGAGCTCGAGGGACGGTTCGACGGCGACGGTATCGTTCGCGTCGCCGGCGACGCCCGCCAGCGGTTTTACGACGCGCGCGGCTACGGCTACCCGCTCGAGGGAAACGAGATCGCGCTCGCCCCCGTCGAGGCGGCGCACCTGCTGTACAGGGGCGATCTCGAGGCGGTGTACGACGAGCGTAGTCGGAGTGGAGACGAGAACGAGAGCGGGAACGACGATACGGAAGCCGAACGCCTCGACTTCCGCTCGTTCGTCGCCCGCGAACCCGGCGACGCCTTCGGCGTCCGATTCCTGGTCTACGCCGACCTCCGCTCGCGCGGGTTCTACCTCTCGCCGGCCCGCGAGCCGTGGATCGGCGAGACGCTCGAGTGCGACTTCGCGGTCTTCCCCCGTGGGAAGGGGCCGACCGACGGCGTGGTCGAATACCCGCTCCGGATCGTCGGCGAACGGACCGATATCCCCGCAGGGGCACTCGAGGAGGGCGTCCTCGCGGTCGTCGACGAGGAAAGTGAGATTACCTACTTCGAGGTCGATCGACGGGAGATTTCGGGAACCAGCGAGCGGTCGCTGCCGACCGGCGTCGAGGCCGACCTGCTGGCCGACCGCGTCGTCGTCTGGGAGCCGCCGCTGGAGCTCTACGAGCGGACGTTCTACGGCCAACCGCTCGAGGGTCGGGAGTACGACGAACCGACGCTCCAGTGTTCGCTGGTCGAAGCGGCTCACCTCGCCGAGCGAGGGGCGATCGACATCGAGGCGGAGACGGTCCTCGAGCGCGGGCGGGAGGTCGAGGGCGAGCGGTTCGACCGCCGGCTGGCGGTGTACGAGACGTTGCGCGAGTGCGGCGTCGTTCCGAAGACGGGGTACAAGTTCGGGGCGGACTTCCGGACCTACTCCGACGTGGAGTCGGTGGACGACCTCGGTCACTCCGAGTTATTGCTCCGAGTGTTGCCCGCGAGCCACGTCTTCGAACCGCGAGACCTCGCACTGGACGTGCGGCTCGCTCACGGCGTTCGGAAGACGATGGTGTTCGCGCTAGTGAAAAACGGGAGCGAAGGAGGAGGCGGTGATGGAGACGAGAACGCAGCCATCGAGTGGTGGTCGCTTGAGCGACTGACGCCCTGATCGACCCGAGTACGTGAGACCACGTCCGCCCGTGCGCTGGCCCGCGTCGCCGGAGCCAGTCAGGTTCGAATTGTCTCGCCAGTGGTCCGATCCGAGGGCCCGACGTCAGTCGTCGGTTCCCTTCTCGTTCGATTCGATGCACAGGAAGTTCGGAAGCGATAGCGTTCGCGCTCGTCGACGAGAGCGAGAACTCGAGTCGTGGTCGCTCGAGCGGCCGGCGTCCCGAATAGTGAATCCGTTCGACAGAACACTTAAAAAGGAATTGTATGCCCAAAAGGTATTCTAACGGTGTTGGTTAGTCGAGATAGAGACGTACAATGCCTGATGGGGAAAGCGAGCGAACGGTCGCCGAATGTCTCGGTTGCGGCTCGGCCTACGCGGCGCAGAAGTGGCCCGACGGAACGATTCAACCGATTGGAACGAGAAACGGCTGTCAGTGTGAGTCGACGGAGTTTCGAGTTATCGGCGGTTCGACTCCCGTTCACCGAGAAGAGAAGTCCACCTGAAAGGAGGAATGTGACAGCAGTCTCGAATCGCATTCCGATTCTCGAGAGAGACGTCGAACGATTCACTCGGTCCGCGACCGGGTCACGTCTCGGATCCGTTCCGTTCTCACCCATCGTTCGAGACGTTGTGCACTGGTGAGTCTCGGAACGCGACCGGTCTCGAGCCCCATCCACACGGTAGTTGCGACGTACTGTTCACCGTTGCGGTGGTGAAAACGAACGCTTTTTGCGCCTCACGACTCGAGTGACTGATAATCCATGACAGACGATTCTCCTGCTCCTGACGACGGTCTTCGGCCGGACGGCGGGGCCGGCACCGACACGGAAGCCGACGCCGAGGGTGCCGACGAGGTCGCACTCGACCCGTGGGGTTCCTCGAGCGTCGACGACTACCGCAAACTCTTCGAGGAGTTCGGCATCGAGGAGTTCGACGAGATCCTCGAGGGCGTCCCCACCCCCCACTACCTGATGCGCCGCGGCGTGATCTTCGGCCACCGCGACTACCGGCCCGTCGCCGAGGCGATGCGCGACGGCGAGCCCTTCGCCGCGCTCTCGGGGTTCATGCCCACCGGCGATCCCCACATCGGCCACAAACTGGTGTTCGACGAGATCATCTGGCATCAACAACAGGGCGGGGACGCCTACGCGCTGATCGCCGACCTCGAGGCCCACTCCGCCCGTGGGCTGACGTGGGACGAGATCGACGAGCACTCGCGGAACTACCTCCTCTCCCTGCTCGCGCTGGGATTCGACCCTGAAGAAGGCGAGTTGTATCGCCAATCGGACAACCGCGAGGTGCAAGACCTAGCGTTCGAACTCGGTGCAGACGCCAACTTCTCGGAACTGCAGGCGATCTACGGCTTCGACGGCGAGACCGACGTCTCCCACATGCAGTCGGTCGTCACGCAGATGGCCGACATCCTCTACCCGCAACTCGAGGAGCCGAAGCCGACCGTCATTCCGGTCGGCCCGGACCAGGACCCCCACGTCAGACTCGCTCGAGACCTCGCCGAACGGATGCGCTTTTTCGGTGTGACCACGGCCTACGCGAGTTTCGAGGTGACCGACGAGGAACTGCCACACCTCGAAGCCGCCTACGACGCCCGCGCGGAGTACGCCGAGGACCCCGAACTTCCCCGGTGTGTGGAAGCCGCCGAGTGGCTCTCGGCGAACCGGACCGCCGGCGGGGCCGTCGAATCGGCGGTCTCGAAACTCGAGAACGCGGGCATGGAACCGCTGCGACCGCGGACCCGGTTCCTCGACCGGCGCGCGACCGAGGCGGCGTTCGAGGGACTGATCGAGGCCATCGACGGCGAAAAGCGCGTCTTCGAGGGTCACGTCGACGCCTTCGACCTCGAACGCGAGGCCGCCGAGACCCTCGCCCGCGAGGTCGAACTCGAGTACGACGGCTACGGCTTCCTCCCGCCGTCGTCGATCTACCACCGCTTCATGACGGGGCTGACCGGCGGGAAGATGTCCTCCTCGATCCCGGCCTCACACATCTCCCTGCTCGACGATCCCGAGGACGGCTACGACAAGGTGAAGTCGGCGACCACCGGCGGACGCGAGACCGCGGAGAAACAGCGCGAACTCGGCGGCCGGGCCGACGAGTGTCCGGTCTACGAGCTGTACGCCTACCTGCTGGCCGGCGACGACGACGAGTTCGCCAAGGAAGTCTACGACGAGTGCGTCGGCGGCGAGCGCCTCTGTGGGGACTGCAAGGAACAGGCCGCCGAACTCATGCGGGAGTTCCTCGCCGACCATCAGGAGAAACGCGAGGAAGTCGAAGCGTTGCTCGAGGACGCAGAGATCGAACTCGAGTCGCCGCGACAGGGGTAGTCGAGTCGCTCGAGTCGGCGGTCGAAGGGACAGAGGCGAAGCAGGGCTAGGGCAAGGGCCAGAGGCACGGATTCGGTTTTCAGTCCGAGTGTTTCTCTCCATCCACGTCCGTCGGAACGGACCGCT
Organism: Halomontanus rarus; assembly: GCF_017357405.1. GTDB lineage: Archaea > Halobacteriota > Halobacteria > Halobacteriales > Natrialbaceae > Halomontanus > Halomontanus rarus. The sequence continues at coordinate 2,046,252 of NZ_CP071597.1, forward strand.
CGAGGCGGTGTTCGGACGCGAAACGGAGTAGATGAGGTAGTCTCGAATCGAACAAATATTTAAGTTTCAGTTCGTGGAACGAGGAAAGGATGACGCCGAACCGTGCCGACGGCTCGACCCGCGACGTTCTGGTCTGTGCCGACGTGCTCGGCGCGTTCGGCGTGACACCGGCCGACGTTCGAACGGAGACGGACGCCCGACCCGAGGACCGATCGCTGGAGCGCACCCTCTCCGTCGCACTGCAGGACACCCGTGATCGGACGGCGATGTTGCGCCAGATTATCTGTCGCTCGAGTCGCGGAATCGACTGCTCGGCGCGGTATTCGACGGGCGCGCTCGCGGGCGAACTCGAAGCGACGTTCGCGGCCGTCGACTGGTCGATCGAGGTGCTCGAGCGGAATGGCGGTGACCGACTCGAGGTGCGGGCGACCGACGGCGCCGGCCGACGCCGGGACGCGGAGATCGGGTACCCCGAGACGCCCCTCGAGCGCGACAACCTGCCGGCGGTACTCGCGGGACTCAACGACGAGATCCTGTACGGCGTCGACGCGCGATTCGTCCTGCTCTCGAGCGGCGTCGATCGATGGCGGGCGGCCCTGGTCGAGCGTGACGAACTCGAGGGCGTTCGCGACCGCTACGGCGATCGCGTTCCGGTGTTCGACCGGCCGTTGCTCCCCGAGTACGGGATCGATGCCTACGAGTCATGGACCGGGGGAGAACCCGAGGGTGAGCACGGGAGCGGTGGCGATTCGGAGGCTGGCCCGTGGCCGGCGTGGGCGCTCGAGCGGATGGGGCGGTCGACGAGCACGAATGCGAATACGAGCAACACGAACTCGAGCGAATCGGCCAACACGGATTCCACAGACGGTCTCATCGAAGAGGCGGAACCGGATCGATCGGGGCCCGAATCTCGGTCCCGACGAGAAACGGCAGAGTCGGTCGCCGAGGCCGAAACGACAGAACCGAACGGTGGTTCGGACTCGATCGATACTCTCGTCCCCGACGCGGAGGAATCGAGCGAGTCGACGGGAAACGGAACCGCGGACGAGTCGAACGGTCTCGAAATCGCCGGCGGTTCGCCGACCGTCTCGAGGGTGAGCGGGCGAGAGGGTGGCGAACGTGACAGCGAACACGATAGTGAACGGGAACGCGACGCCCACCGGAGCCGGATAGCGTCCGACGAGTCAGAACGCGCTACGGAGAACTCGACTACGGACCGAAACGACCGGTCGGCGGTCGTCTCGAGGCGCGAGCATCGGGAGACGGATACCGACGGCTTTGGGACGCTCTCGGGAAGCACGAAGACGGCCCGGGTCGCCAACGACTCCTTCGGTGCCGACGTCGAGACGCCGACGGACGACGACCGCTACCGGGCGCTGGGAGCGGCGATCGGGACGGGCGAGAACGTCTCCGTGAAGGGCCTGCTCGACGACGACGAGTTCCTGCCGGAGTTGCCCGCCGCGGATCCGGTCGAGACGCGCATCGAGTTCGCCGACGAGTTCGATCCCGCCGCGGTGCCGAAGGCGAAGGCCGCCGCCGAGGAGTCGGGGTTCGAGTGGGTCGAGTCGGGGTCGCTCGAGACGACGCGGGTCTCGAACGAGTCGTGAGACCGAGACGATTCCGCGAGCGGTATCGAGGACGCCGCTTCGACGGACCCGTAACGTTTTTGCGCCGACCGTGAGAGACTGTCTCTATGGCACCCGAATCCCCACATCGTGCCAGCGTCGCCCGCCAGTCACCACGACTACGGGAGGGATTCGGCTTTTTCTTCGCTCGGTAATCGGCTCAGTGGAGGCTCGAGCGCCCACACCGGGCGTTCGTGTCGAAACCGGCCGCGCCGAGTTACGTCGATTCGAGTCGGAACCGCTAACTGACCGACACACGGCAATTCAACCAAGCGAATGCAACTTCCCCACGCACAGGCCGCGGTCTTACAGACCGCGAGCGCGGACGAGGCACAGCCCGTCGACGCCCTCGCGAGGGCGACCGACCTGCCCGTCGAGACCGTCACCGGCGCGGTCTTCGAACTCGAGGAGCAGGGACTGGTCGCCGTCACAGAGCGCGTCGAGGAATCGATCGAACTCACCGAGGAGGGCGCGGCGTACGCCGCCGACGACCTCCCCGAGGTGACGCTGTACCGGGCCGCACTCGCAGCCGGCGCGGACGACGATCCCGTCTCGATGGGGCAGGTCATCGGGAGTTCGGGACTCGAGGGGCCGCAGGTCGACATCGCGCTGTCGAACTACGCCCGGAAGGGCTACGGCGCCATCGACAGCGGCGAGATCACCGCCGATCCGGACGCGGATCCCGACTCGGATAGCGAGGCGACGGCGTTAGAGACGCTGGCCGCCGAGGGCGACGGTGACGCCGCGGACGCGACCGACGTCGACGACGACACCCTCGATCAACTCGAGCGCCGGGGCCTGCTCGAGCGCTCCGAATCCACGGTTCGAGAGGCGACGCTCACCGACGAGGGCGTGACGGCGCTGATGGAAGGCGTCGAGGAGAGCCAGACGGTCGGTCAGGTCACGCCGGAACTGCTGACGAGCGGCGAGTGGGAGGACGTCGAGTTCTCGGAGTACAACGTCGAAGCCGACGCCGAACAGGTAGAGGGCGGCAAGGTCCACATCCTGCGCCAGACCGCGAATCGCGTCAAGGACGTGCTCGTCGGCATGGGCTTCCAGGAGATGGAAGGCCCCCACGCCGACGCGGACTTCTGGATCAACGACTGCCTGTTCATGCCCCAGGACCACCCCGCGCGGACCCACTGGGACCGGTTCGCCCTCGAGGACCCGACCCACATCGACGACCTGCCGACGGATCTCGTCGAGCGCGTCGAGCGCGCCCACAGGGAGGGCGTCGGCGACGACGGCGAGGGCTACCACTCGCCGTGGGACGAGGACTTCGCGCGTGCGCTCGCGCTTCGCGGGCACACGACCTCGCTATCGGCACGCTACCTCTCGGGGACCGAAATCGGCGAGTTGGAGCCGCCACAGCGATACTTCAGCGTCGAGAAGGTGTACCGAAACGACACGCTGGATCCGACCCATCTGCTCGAGTTCTTCCAGATCGAGGGCTGGGTGATGGCCGACGACCTCTCCGTGCGAGACCTGATGGGCACCTTCGAGGAGTTCTACGCCCAGTTCGGGATCACGGACATCGAGTTCAAACCTCACTACAACCCCTACACGGAGCCGAGTTTCGAGCTGTTCGGCACGCATCCAACCACGGGAGAACTCGTCGAGATCGGCAACTCGGGGCTCTTTCGCGAGGAAATGCTCGAGCCTCTCGGCGTCGAGTGCGACGTGATGGCGTGGGGGCTCGCCCTCGAACGGTTGCTCATGCTGATGTACGGCTTCGAGGACATCCGCGACATCCACGGGACGCTGTGCGACCTCGAACTGCTGCGGGAAACGGAGGTGACCTACTGATGCCAACCGTCGACATCGCACCCGACGAACTGCGCGACCTGACCGGACACGACGAGAAGTCAGACGACGAACTCATCGAGGATCTCTTCGCGCTCGGCCTCGAGTACGAGGGCGAGACCGAAGACGGAGAGTTCGAACTCGAGTTCGCCCCCGACCGGCTGGACCGGCTCTCGGTCGAGGGCGTCGCCCGCTCGCTTCGCTACCAGTACGGTGACGCTCGCGGGGTCTACGTCCCGAAGACGAACTCGCCGGACTGGACGATCACGGTCGACGAGTCGGTTCCCGACGAGCGTCCCTACGTCACGGGTGCGGTCGTCCGCGACGTGAACCTCGACGAGGACGCCCTGGACTCGCTCATCCAGCTCCAGGAAAAGCTCCACGCGACGATGGGGCGAAAACGCGCGAAGGGCGCGATCGGGATCCACGATATGACGATGCTGAAGGGCAGTCCCGCGACGGAGGGGAACCCGAGCGTCCGCTACACCGGCGTCGAACCCGACGAAGACCGGTTCGTCCCGCTGGATTCCGACGCGGAGCTGACGCCCGGAGAAGTGCTCGAGGAGCACGCCACCGGCGAGAAGTACGCCGACCTCGTCCGCGGCAACGACCGGTACCCCGCGATCTACGACGACCTCGGGCTGTTCTCGTTCCCGCCGGTGATCAACGGTCGCCGGACGGAGGTCTCGACTGACTCGCGGGACCTGTTCGTCGAACTCACGGGGACCGACCAGTGGACGATCGACAAGATGTGCGTGATCATCTGCTACGCGCTCTCGGCTCGCGGCGGGACGGTCGAGGAGGTGACCGTGGAGTACCCCGACGGCCGGTCCGACGGACGCGACCTCGTCCGCCCGACCCTCGAGACGAAGACGAAGACCGTCTCCCACGACCGCGTCGAGACGATCCTGGGGATCGACTTCGACCCCGAGGAAGTGGTCGACCTCGCCGAACGGGCCGGCCTCGACGCCGAGACCGGCGAGAACGAGGACGGCGACCTCGTCTACGAGATGACGATCCCACCCTACCGCGTCGACGTGCTCCACCCGATGGACGTGATCGACGACCTCGGACGGGCCTACGGCTTCAACGAACTCGAGCCGCGCTACCCCGACGTCGGCACCGTCGGCGGCCGCCACGAGCGAACGCGACTCGAGGACGCCGCCCGCACGCAACTCGTGGGGCTCGGCTTCGAGGATCTGTTGAACTTCCACATGATCAACGAGGCGGAGAACTTCTCGCGGATGGGACTTGCGTCGGACGACGACGCCTTCGGCGCCGGCGACCCAACGACCATCAAAGAACCCTACAGCGAGGACTACACGATGCTCCGGACGTGGGTCCTCCCCTCGCTCGTGATGGTCCTCGAGAACAACACCCACCGCGCGTACCCGCAGGATCTCGCGGAGATCGGCTTCGCGGCCCGCGTCGACTCCGAGAACGAGGAGAACACGGAGACGGGCGTCGACGAGAGCCGCCACGTCGCCGCCGCCCTCGCGAGCCACGACGCCGCCTACGAGGACGCCAAGGCCCGCCTGCAGGCGATCGTCCGGAACTTCGGTGGCGAACTCGAGACGCCCGCGACCGAGCACCCGACGTTCATCGACGGCCGCACCGCCGCGGTCGTGATCGACGGCGAGGAAGTCGGCGTCATCGGCGAGGTCCACCCGAAGGTGCTCGTCGAACACGATCTCGAGGTACCCGTCGCTGCGTTCGAATTCGACCTCGAGGCGCTGGCGTAGGGTTCGCGTACTGACAGGTGTTCGCGGTCGGTTCGAGGGAGGAAACCTTCGGATAGAAATGTTTTACTTCTGTCTGCCGAGAATGAGATTATGGGGGGCAACGTGAATGCCGAGCTCTTCGACCTCGACGAGACGCTGTGTGAGCGGCCGAGACGCCCCGCCGAGCGGTTGACTGCAGCGTTCGATCGTGCGGGAGTCGAGCCGTTCTTCACCGCCGCCGAGTACCATCGGCTGGTCGACGAAGTCGGTGGAACCGACAGCGACATTCGCCGGCGTGAGCGGTGTTTCGAACTGCTCGCACGTGAATACGACCGGGACGAAACGGTCGGGCGTCAAGTCGCAGATGCGTACGAAGCGCTCACGGACTACACGGCCGTAGAGTTCCTCCCCGGAGCCGAACGGGTCCTCGAGGCCTTCGAGGAGACCTATCGGCTGGGCCTCGTGACGAACGGGGGTCCGGACACGCAGTCGCCGAAGATCGACGCCCTGGGGATACGAGAGCGATTCGAAACCGTAGTTCTCGCGGGATACGACACACCGGCGAAACCGGATCCGACGCCGTTTCGGACGGCGATGGCCGAGCTCGGCGTCTCGCCAGAACGGACGATATACGTCGGTAACTCCCTCCGTTCCGATATCGCGGGTGCGTCAGCGAGCGAGATTCGATCGGTGTGGATCCCGTACGGTGATGTAGAGCGACCGAACCGGACCCAGAACGGGTTCGAGCCAGACTATACGCTCGAGTCGATAGAAGAAGCGTTGTCTCGGCCGTGGGAAGGCGACTAGTGGCTTTGACATCTACCCACGACTGAAATCGTGGGCTTTCTCCTTGCACTTCTGTAATCTGGTACTGAGACAGGACGGAGGAACCGTCGAACGTCACCTCGACTCCGTCGACTGATTTGGCGCTCCTTCACGTGCGGCCCAACGTATTGTCCCGCGAGCGAACACTGTGAGCGAGCGGCTCTTTTTGGTCCAGATTTTTGCGCTGAGTGGTTCGCTCTTCGAGCGAACCCGAAGCGGAAAAAGGTGGGTTTTAGAATTCGTGTTCTACTTCGTCCTCGTCGGCTTTCTGGATGATGATTTTGCCGTCACGAACCCGGACGAATACCTCGTCGCCGATATCCATACCCGCGACCTCGAGTTCATCCTCGTGGAGGTTGAGGTGAACGTTGTGGTAGTCACCGTTTTCGTCTTTGGCCCCGCTCGGACTCAACTTCTTTTTCCGTACCATCGCGGTATTCTACTCCGAACTTCGCCGTAGGATATACTTAAGTGTTTTCTACGCCTCATCCAGTGACTATCTCGTTCACGGACCGCTCGCGGTCGCCGAGAGTCGACCCCGACGCCGTCTTCCACTGTTCGCCATAGCGTGGCGGAGGCCACACACTTAAAGATACCGGCGCTTGCGGCCGATTTTCGGGGATATCTTTATGTCACGCCATGTGCTGAATTGACACGGAGGGCCAAAACCATGGTACGTGAAGACGGTAAGCGAAACTTTGCACTGCGCGAATCGAGCGGCGACGAGTCGAGTGTGTTCTCAGGGAACACACCGCGACAGGCTGCGCTGAAAGCGGCCCGACGACTCGAGCCCGGCTCGAGCGAAGACGCCGCCGAACGAGTCGAACTCAGACTCCGGGAGAAAGGCACCGACAAGGTTCACATCTACGACGGCTGGGCGTGGGAAGAGACCGCGCCGGACGACAAGCCCGACTGGATGCCAAGCGACATCACGGAGGCGAACGTTTCGAAGAAAGGTATCGAACACCTCGAGGAGTGAACCGAGATCGCGACTGTTTTCTCGCTGTCCATCGCTCGAGCGACGCGTTCGTGTCGACGTGGACTCACCGAGCGTCGTGCGTATCGGATCCGAAGGTCACTGCACACCCGGTCGGTCGGGTGAAGTGCGGTTCGGAGCGAGTGCTGTGAGCGAGAATCACGAACTGCGCGAGCAGCGGTGAATATAGTAACAACTGAAACTATTCATACACCAATCGTGCAGCCGTCGTGCGATCGGGTGTGCATCGACTTTCAGTGGCTACTATAGGTTCGGCGGATTCGAGGGGGTCGTGTAACCATCCACTGTGTCGTACTCCCGTTGGTGCAGCGGTAGCCGAGTGGGCGACATGTGGACGTCCAGATACGGCCAGCATCCGTCGTTCGATTTCGACTCGGAACGGGTTCGATCGCTGCGAAAAGGTAGTGTTCCGACATATCGAGTCCTTTCTGGAAGATCGGTAGTGAATCGGGATGTAATCGAATAGAAAGACGAATCTCCCACCGAAGAAGAACGATCGCGGATACCTTATACGTGATAATACTCACGGAGTTGTCTTGGATTGTAGGTATACACTAATAATTAGGCTTATACACCCCCGAGTGCCCAATCTGAAATAGAATATGTTGACGAAGGGGCGTATTTGTTGCATAAAGGAGGACGATCGTGTTCTCGAATCGGATCGTGACGTGACGGACGATCGAAATCGATGGGGCGAACGAACGAGACCGGGCCAGCACCAGTCGCGGTCGGGCCGTCACACGGAGGCTGATTCGGCATGATCGCCGGGAAGTGGCGGAACCTGTTGCTCGCGACGGCGATGTTCAACCTGGGATTCGTCATCTGGTTCTCCTTCGCCCCGTTCACGGGGGAAATCGCCGACGAATTCGGCCTCTCAGTCGCCCAGCTCGGGATCGTCTCGAGTGCGGCCGTGATCGCCGTTCCGCTCGGCCGGATCGTCATCGGGCCGCTGACCGACAGATACGGCGCACCGGTGACCGCCAGCGGGACGTTGGTAGTCGTCGGGATCTTCTCGATCATCAGCGCGTACGCCCAGACGTACGAGGTGTTCACGGCCTCGCGAATTATCGCCTCACTAGCGGGGATCACGTTCGTCATTGGCATCCAGCACGTCTCCGAGTGGTTCGAAGAGGAAGAGCTGGGGACCGCAGAGGGAATCTTCGCCGGCATCGGCAACGCCGGCGCGGGCCTCGGAGCGTACTTTACGCTCCCACGGATCTTCGGCGAGGGGTACGTCGGACCGCTGTTCGATGCGAACTGGCGCGCGGCCTTCTTCTACACGGGGGTCCTCGCGCTCGTCCTCGGCGTCCTGTACCTCCTGTTCGGTCAGGCCGCAAAGAGCGAGCAGAAACGGCAGGCGACCAGAGAGGGGACTAGCGTCCAGCAGTTCCTGTTCATCGCGACCCGCTACGGCGCGGTCGTCCTCTCGGTCGCCTACGTCATGACCTTCGGCCTCGAGTTGGCGATGAACGGCTGGCTCGGGACCTACTACCGCGAAGCGTTTGGCCAGAGCGACATCGTGATCGCGGCGACGTTCGCGGCGACGTTCTCGATCGCCGCCGGCTTGCTCCGGCCGATCGGCGGCTACGTCAGCGACGTCGTCGCGCGCGAGGAAAAAAACATCCTTCCGTGGTTTACGGGTCGCTACCGCGAGCAGTGGACGTTCGCGACGCTCGTGTTCGTCTGCCTCGCGATGTTCGGGATGACGGCCGCCGGGCTCACGGGTAATATCTACATCGCCGTCGTCGCCGGCTTCCTCGTCGGCACGGGCTGTGCGTTCGCCGAGGGGGCAATCTTCGCACAGGTGCCCGCGATGTTCCCGGACAACTCCGGCACGGTCGCCGGTATCGTCGGCGGCATCGGCTCCTCGGGCGGTTCCATCTACCCGCTCGTGTTCGCCGCGCCCGTCCTCCCGAACCTCCACTCGGGATACGCGATCGTCGCCGCCACCATGATCCCGATTCTGGTACTGAGCGCGTGGGTCTTCCAGCCCCACATCGCCGAAGAGGCGACCACCGGCGGCTGGTTCGTCGGCGAACCGCACGCGCCTCCGAACGCCGACACCGTCGCGGCGGACGACTAGCGACGACGTCACTCGACGACCGTCTCTCCGAAACGGCGTTTCCGTCGAATCGTCGCTCGAGGAGGCAGCGTTCGAAACGGGAGGGCGAATAGTCGAAGAAAAATCGAAAAGTCCCTGGACCTTATATTCAATAATACACAGTGGATTATCTGGTAGTGTATGGATTCCACAACGAACGAGTTTATACCCGTCTATCGAGCCAGTACTATGCAGAATATATGGATGTATATCCAGTTCTTCGGGAGAAGGGCGGTCAAACGTCGTACGACATCCACGGTCGGCGGGCGAAGTGGGACACGAAGCACCTGAACGAAAGGGGTGAAGCGAGAGCGGACCCGATCACCCGGTCTCAGGGGCGGTGAGCCTCGATGAAGATGACCAAGTGGCGGACGCTCCTGCTGGCGACCGCCGGGCTCAACCTCTCGTTTCTGATCTGGTTCTCGTTCGCCCCCTTCATGGGTGCGATCAGCGACGAATTCGGACTCTCGATGGGTGCAGTGGGGGTGCTGGTGAGCGCCGCGATGTGGATGGCACCGGCCGGTCGGGTCGTCACCGGCTGGCTCTCCGATCGGTGGGGCGCGACGACGGTGTTCGGCATCGTCCTCGTCTACGTCGGTGTCTTCTCGATCGCGAGCGCGTTCGTCGAGTCCTACTGGCTGTTCTTCGCTCTCAGGCTGGTCGTCGGCACGGCGGGCATCACGTTCGTCGTCGGCATCCAGCACGTCGCCCAGTGGTTCGACGAGGCGCAGGTCGGCACCGCGGAGGGGATCTACGCTGGGATCGGAAACGCCGGCGCAGGTGTCGGCGCGCTGGCGCTTCCCGTCCTCTTCGGTGCGGACTGGCGGGCGGCGTTCGTCTGGACTGGAGTCGTCTCGATCGCGCTCGGGATCGTCTACTACGTCGTCGGCGAGGACGCCGCCACGCAGGCAGCCGCCGAGGAAGCCGCAGAGGGCGCAACCGTGCGAAGCCTCGCCCACGTCGGCACCCGCTACGGCGTCGTCGCCCTCTCGCTCGGATACGTCATGAGTTTCGGGCTGGTGTTGGCGATGAACGGCTGGCTGCCGACGTACTTCGACGTCGGGTTCGACTCGAGCGTCGCACTCGCCGGCGCTTTCGCCGCGGTCTTCGGGATCACGACGGGTGTCCTCCGTCCTCTCGGCGGCTACATCAGCGACGTGCTGTTGCGCCGCGAGCGGAACATCCTGCCCGTCTTCCGGGGACGGTACCGCGAGCAGTGGACGTTCGTCTGCCTGTGTTCGATCGTCGCCTTGCTCTGCGTGCTGACGATCGCCGGCCGAACCGGAAACGTCGCCCTCGTGGTCGCGATTACCGCGCTGCTCGGAACCGCCTGCGGCTGGGCCGGCGGCGCGATCTTCGCGCAGGTACCGGACATGTTCCCGAACCGGACCGGGGCCGCCGCGGGGGCGGTCGGCGGGATCGGCACCGTCGGCGGCATCGGCTATCCGCTGGTCTACTCGGCGATGGCCGACGTCCAGACCACCTACGCGGGATACACCGTCGACGTCCACGCGGGATACGTCGTCGTCGCCGCGACGATGCTTCCGATCCTCCTGCTCAACGCCTGGGTGTTCCGCCCGCAGATCGCCGCTCGAGCCAACGTCGACGGGTTCGGATTCTGGTTCGTCGACACCGAGGAGGCGTCGTCCACGAGGAATCCGGCCGACGACTGAGACGGGGTGCTGCGACGAGGTACCGGTGCAACCGCGACCGACCTGCGGTTCACCGGAACGAGTTACAGGAGACTGTACGAGCGGACCTCGAGTTGCGAGTCGTGAGTGGTGGTCTTTTTGGACCGGACCCCGTTAGAAGACGGCAATGACGGCAATTACGCTCGGTCCCGAAGGAACCTACTCGCATCGAGCGGCCCGTGCGATCGACGACGAGATCGACTTCGCCCAGTCGTTCGTGGCCATCGTCGAGGCCGTCTCGAACGGCGAGTACGACTACGGGATCGTCCCCGTCGAGAACAGCATCGAGGGGAGCGTCACCGAGAGTCTGGACGCCGTCGCGGCGTACGACGTCGCGGTCGTCCGCGAGATCGTCACGCCGATCAGACACGCCCTGCTCGCACAGGGCCCCGAGTTCGAAACCGTCGCCAGCCACTCCCAGGCGCTGGCCCAGTGTCGGAGCTACCTCGAGGCCGAGTACCCCGACGCCGACCTCGAAGCCGTCGCGAGTACGGCTCGCGGCGTCGAACGCGCTCGGGCGGATGCGACAGTCGCGGGGATCGGTCACCCGGACAACGCCGGAGACGGGCTGCAGGTCCTCGCCGAGGACATCCAGGACCGGACCTCGAACGCGACGCGCTTTTTCGCGCTCGCGTCCGCGTCCGAGCGCTCGGAGGCCGGCGGAAAGACCTCCCTCGTGGTCTATCCGAACACCAACTACCCCGGTCTCCTGCTGGAACTGCTCGAGCCGTTCGCCGATCGGGACATCAACCTGACCCGAGTCGAGTCCCGCCCGAGCGGGGAGCGATTGGGCGACTACGTCTTCCACATCGACGTCGCCGCCGGCCGCTACGAACCGCGGACGAGGGAGGCGATCGAGGATCTCGAGGCGCTTTCGGAGAACGGCTGGGTGCGGTGGCTGGGGTCGTACGACACCGAGCACGTCGTGGAGTGATTGGTCACGAAACCCGCCATCGGGCCGGGATCCTGTCCTCACCCGACGGGCAGAATTTATGCTCGTCGACGACCTACCGAACACTATGCGACGAAATCCGTTCGAAGAACTCGAGGAGCTACTCGACCGCGTCAGCCGACAGGTCGAAGAGGGAATGGCGAGCGGGACCGGCTTCCCGGTGCCGGGATCGATCGCCGTCGACGTCGCCGACCACGACGAGGAGTACGTCGTGACGGCGGATCTACCGGGCTACGAGATCGACGACATCGAGTTGACGCTGTCGGAGGGGACGCTTCGACTCGAGGCCGAGCGCGAGCGCGAGTCGGTTTCGACGTCGGATCCGGAACTCGAGTCCGAGACAGGGTCCGAATCCGACTCTGACTCTGACTCCGACACCGGGACCGGAACCGAGGTAGACGTCGAGAGCACCCCGAAGACGGAGAACCGCTATCTGCGCCGCGAGCGGACCCACCGGTCGGTGAGTCGACGGATTCGCCTCCCGGAACCCGTCGAGGAGAACGAGGTCTCGGCGTCGTATACCAACGGGGTGCTGACGGTGACGCTGCCGAAGGTGTCCGCCGACGAGGGATCGAAGCGGATCGACATCGAGTGAGCGCGACGATCCGACTCGAGCTCGATAGTCACAACTGAAACTATTTATACACTGATCGGACAGTCCGCAATTCTCGCTCACGGTGTTCGCTCCGAACCGAGCTGCTGTCGTGCGATCAGGTGTGCAGTGACGTTCAGTAAGTACTGTAGTAACCGCTCGTGCTCGCAGCGGGGACGCCAGTCCCGGTATCGACTGCCGGTCGGACGATAGCAACGCACCCGGGAGTGGCGCAACTCGCCGATTCGACGGGAGAATCGCACGGTTCGCCGAACTCGAGACGGTCAGAAGTACCCGGTAGGGCCCGAGTTTCGGTTTCGGTCTATCTACGTGTACTATTGGAATCGGTCACCTAGGTACGTTTACAAAAATATTAAATTTAATTCGTTATAGTGTGTATCATACGGGTAGTCGATAGCGGAGTGACCCACGGACTTGCGACAAGCCACCCGACGTCAGTTCGGACGGTCAGCATCGATCAATCGAGGCGGTGGCTTACGGTGTGGTCGGCGCCGACCGTCCACGGATAATGTAGCCGTCGCCGTCCGACAACCGGGCAGACCGTGGCGTCTGTCGACTGGGTCGAGAGGCAATCACGCGTGCGATCGGAGACAATCATGACAAAGGACAGCACTCCCCTCAGGTGTGAAGAGTGGATCGAGCGAACGAATCAACGGACGGCGGACAGTCGGTTCGATCGTGCACCCGAACGCGGGCGACGTGATTTTATGAAAACGGTGTCGGGGGCCGTCGGGATCGCCGGACTCGGACTCGGGATCGGTCCGATCGGGAGCACTCGAGCGGCCCCGGACTCCCTTCCGACCGGCTACCACGGGCATCGAGGGCACCAGGACGTCATCTTCGTGGGTATCTACTTTCAGGACAACGCACCTCCCGGACCGATCGAAGAGTATCACGCGGCGATGTTCGACCCGGATTCCGATCTCGGAGCGGACGACTACACGGTACAGGAGTACTTCGACATCGTCAGTGACGGCCGCTTCTCGATCGGTCCGGGACCGGCCGGACTCGTCGGCTGGTACCAGGTCTCGCAGAACTCGGACGACTTTCACCTTGGGGATGCGGTCACCGAGGCCATCGACAGCGCGATCGCCGACGGGTTCGACATCACGGCGTACGATCAGGAAAACCCGACGCAGATCGTCGCTCTCACCTTTACCGGCGGCGGCGGTGGCGGCGTCGCCTGGGTCGGCAACACGCTCGAGCGCCAGGGCGTGCGGATCAACGGATTCTGTCAGGCACCAGCCAGGGCCTCAGCGTCCGAGCAGGACATCAATTACTCGTCTCACGAGTACCTCCACTTGCACGGGCTCACGGACCTCTACCAGGCGCCCGGAACCGGAAACATGGGCGTCATGGGTGCGGGACCGCTCGTGAACATGATTCCGTGGTCGAAGGTGAACGTCGGCCTCGATCGGACGCCGGAACCGACGGGGTGGGACGAGACGACGCCGATCCACCCGACCGACCAGCCGGGGATTCTTCCCCCGCAGTCGGTCGAAAACCAGTTTTACACCGTCGTCGGCGGATCGAACCCGGCCGACAACGACCCGGACTTCCACGAGCACTACTACCTCGCGTACGCCGACGGGACCGGCGTCGACTCGGCGATCGACCCGTCCCAGGAGGGGCTCGTCGTCTGGCACCACTACCAGTCGATGGGCGTCGACTGGGGTGCGGAGAACCTCCAGTTCGACACCCCGCCGACCGACGGCAGTACGTTCCGGGCGACCGAGTCGGGGCTCGACGCCTCGCTGATCGGGACTGACGTCGTGTTGGACGACGTCTCCACGGCCTACGGCACCCTGCAGTTCAACGATCCACCACACCGCTCTGTGTCGGCCGGCAGTGTCTCGGTCTACGCCGTCGACGTGGACGCGAGTCGTCCCGATTGGTTGCCGGACCTGTCCCATCGGGAGAGTCAGCGGGACGGCGACGTGATCTACACCGACGACGTGCTCGACGCGCGCGTATCCTGGGCGGACGCAGGCGACGACGTCACCCTGCGCCTGTTCGACCCGGCGGGTTCGGAACACGCGGTTTCGGACGAGTTCGAGACGAGTTTCACGGTCGTTCGGTCGGATCCGGTCACGGACCGGTCGGCGTTCGACGGCGGCTGGAAGCTCGTCGAGGAGACGGCCGGGAGCGGAACGGTCGAGTACTTCCACGCGACGAACTACCCGACGTACGAGTTGGCGACAGCCGCGTCGATCGACAGCGCGAGCCTCGAGAACGGTGTGCTCACCGTCACCGTCTCGCTCGCGTTCGGCGACGGGACCCGGTACGCGTACGGGTCGTTCGGCTCGCCTACCGCCAACCAGTTCGAGGTCACGGTCGACGGCTCCGTCGTCGACAGGAGTACCGTCACCGTGACCGAAGTGGACCAGGCGACCTACGAGCTCGCCGCACAGGTCGGTTCGACCGGTGAGACGGCACACTCCATCTCGGTCACCTTCGTCGACCGGAAAGCCGACGTCACACACCGGACGAACGCCGCTCAGGGGACGGTAGACGGTTCGAGCGGCGACGAGGACCCTCCGGTGATCGGCGACAGTGACGGGCGGCCTCGAGACCCGAACGGTGACGGGTACTACGAGGACGTCAACGGGAACGGCCGGGCGGATCCGAACGACGTGGTGACGCTCTTCGAGCACGTCGATGACGCCGCCGTTCGGGACAACGCCGAGTACTTCGACTTCAACGGGAGCGGCAGCGTCAGCGTCGACGACGTGGTGACGTTGTTCCAATCGCTGTGAGCGAGCGGAGTTCGTCGCGGTCCGTGAACGGCTCCGGTCGCCGTGGAAGAAGGAAGAACCTCGAGCGAGCGGGTTCAACACTGTAAGCGGACGAGCGTCGGTGAACGGAGCGTGGTGAAGTATGGAAAAGTATAGGGGGGTAATAGCCTCATTTATAAATAGATGAGCGAACAGGGATACGACCACGCGGCGGTCGAACGGCGCTGGCAAGAGGCGTGGGACGAGGCGAACGTCTACCGAACGCCCGACGACGTCGACGATCCGACGTACGTCCTCGGGATGTATCCGTACCCCTCGGGCAAACTCCACATGGGCCACGTCCGAAACTACACGATCACCGACGCATACGCCCGCTACCGTCGGATGCGCGGCGACGACGTGCTCCACCCGATGGGATGGGACGCGTTCGGGCTTCCCGCGGAGAACGCGGCTAAAGACCGCGACACGAATCCCCGGGACTGGACGTTCGACTGTATCGAGACGATGCGCGGCCAGATGGAGTCGATGGGCTTTGGCTACGACTGGAATCGGGAGATCACCACTTGCACGCCCGAATACTATCAGTGGAACCAGTGGCTCTTCTCGCGGTTTCACGAGGAAGGGCTGGTCGAACGGCGGGACGCCGAAGTCAACTGGTGTCCCCACTGCGAGACCGTCCTCGCCGACGAACAGGTCGAGGGCGAGGCAGAACTGTGCTGGCGCTGTGACACGCCCGTCGAACAGCGCGAACTCGAGCAGTGGTTCCTCCGGATCACCGAGTACGCCGACGAGTTGCTCGAGGCGATCGACGGCCTCGAGGGGTGGCCGAACTCGGTGCGCCAGATGCAGCGCAACTGGATCGGGCGCCAAGAGGGGACGGAACTCGAATTTACGGTGAGTGAGGCACCACGCGCCTCGAACGGACGCGGGGAGCACGGCGAGCCGCGGGAGTACGGACCCGTCGAGGCCTTCACCACCCGCGTCGACACGATTTTCGGGGCGACGTTCTTCGCGCTCGCGCCCGATCACCCGATCAGCGAGGAGCTCGCGGCGGAAAACGAGGAGATCCGCCACTTCGTCGAGCACGAAGCCGACCCAGAGGGCGACGAACCCAACGGCGTCGCGACGGGACTGACCGCGACGAACCCGGTGACCGGCGAGGAGATTCCGGTCTACGTCGCCGACTTCGTCCTCTCGGACGTCGGGACGGGTGCGCTGATGGCCGTCCCGGGCCACGACGAGCGCGACCACGCCTTCGCCGAGAAGATGGGCGTCGACGTCGAGCCCGTGATCGCCCCCGTACCCGACGACTGGGACGGCGAGACGATCCCCGACCCACCGGACGTGAGCGACGCCGCCTACACCGACGACGGAATCCTCGTGAATTCGGGCGACTATTCTGGCCTCGAGAGCGAGACGGCCCGCGAGCGGTTGACGGCGGACATCGAGAGCGCCGAGGCGGCGACCCAGTACCAGCTTCGCGACTGGGGCATCTCCCGCCAGCGCTACTGGGGGACGCCGATCCCCGTCGTCCACTGTGAGGACTGCGGTTCCGTCGTGGTCCCCGAGGCGGACCTCCCCGTGGAGCTCCCCGAGTTCATCAACACGACCGGCAACCCGCTGGACGCGGCTGAGGAGTGGAAGGAGACCACGTGTCCCGACTGCGGCGGACCGGCCGAGCGGGAGACCGACACGATGGACACCTTCGTCGACTCCTCGTGGTACTTCCTGCGGTACGTCTCGCCGGACCTCGCCGAGGCGCCGTTCGACCGCGAGCGCGCGAACGACTGGATGCCCGTCGACCAGTACGTCGGCGGCATCGAACACGCCGTGATGCACCTCCTCTATTCGCGGTTCTTCACGAAGGTGCTGGCCGACCACGAGGGGCTCGCACACCGCGAACCCTTCACGAACCTGCTCGCGCAGGGGATGGTCCAGCTCGAGGGCGAGAAGATGTCGAAGTCGAAGGGGAACACGGTCTCGCCCCAGCGGATCGTCGAGGAGTACGGCGCCGACACGGCGCGGCTGTTCATGATGCAGGCCGCCCAGCCCGAGCGTGACTTCGACTGGAGCGAGGAGGGCGTCCGCTCGACCTACGCCTTCCTCGGGCGGTTGCAGGGGATGGTCGAAGCGTACGTCGACAGCACGCCGGACGGCGACGACGACGCGATCGCCAGCTACGTCGACGCGGAAATCGACGCGGCGGTCGCCATCGCCACCGAGAAGTACGACGACCTGACGTTCAACCGGGCGCTGCGCGAGACGCAGGATCTGGTCCGGACGCTGCGCCAGTACGCCGATCACACCGAGCCACACGCCGAGACCTACGAGCGAGGACTGTGGGCCGTCGTTCGGTTGCTCGCGCCGGTCGCACCCCACCTCGCGGAAGCGCTCTACGAGCACCTCGGCGACGAGAACGAAGACGGGTTCGTCGTCGACGCCGAGTGGCCGACCGCCGAGGTCGACCGCGATCACGTCCGCAAACGCCGCAAACTGGTCGAGAACACCCGCGAGGACGTCCGACACATCGTCGACGTCGCCGGGATCGAGGAACCACAGCGGATCGACGTCGTCGTCGCACCTGACTGGAAGTACGACGCCCTCGAGATCGCCGTCGAGAGCGACGCCGACAACCTGATCGGCGAACTCATGGGGGAATCGCACATCCGCGAGCAGGGCGACGCGGCCGCGAGCTACGGCCAGGACCTGCAGGCGGAACGGGAGGCGCTCTCGCGGACGCTCGAGTCCGACGAGGAGTACGCGGCCCTCGAGTCGGCCGCGTGGCTGATCGAACGCGAGTTCGACGCGCCGGTCCGCGTCGTCGGCGCCGCCGAGGTCGACGAGAGCGTGCTGAAGAACGCGGAACCCGGCCGTCCCGCGATCGAGATCGAGGACTGACTCGGATAATGCGGTAGCCCTTTTATCACACTCGGAACTAGTGGCGAGCATGAGCTACGACCCGCAGGATCTCGAGGCCGAGTGGCGCGAGCGCTGGGCCGACTCGGGGCGGTACGAGGCCGACCCCGACGGGAGAGACGGAGACGAGTCGACGTTCGTGACGGTGCCCTACCCGTATCCCAGCGGCGGGATGCACATCGGGCACGCCCGCACGTACACCGTCCCGGACGTCTACGCACGTTATCGCCGCCAGCAGGGCGACAATGTCCTGTTTCCGATCGGCTGGCACGTCACCGGGACGCCGATCGTCGGCGCCGTCGAGCGCCTGAAGAAAGGCGAGGAGGACCAGTTGTCGGTGCTGCGAGACACCTACAACGTCCCCGAGGACACCTTACAGGACCTCGAGACGCCGATGGGATTCGCTCGGCACTTCATCGAGGAACACTACAAGAAGGGGATGCGCCAGTTGGGGCTGTCGATCGACTGGCGCCGCGAGTTCACGACCAACGACGAGCGCTACTCGAAGTTCATCGCCTGGCAGTACGAGACGCTCCGCGATCGGGGGCTCCTCGAGAAGGGGCTGCACCCGGTCAACTACTGTACGAACGAGGAGCAGCCGGTGACGACCCACGACCTGCTCGAGGGCGAGGACGCGGAGTTCCAGGAGTATACGGTGGTGAAGTTCAGCGACGGCGACACCGTCTACCCGATGG
Source organism: Halomontanus rarus (assembly GCF_017357405.1). GTDB lineage: Archaea > Halobacteriota > Halobacteria > Halobacteriales > Natrialbaceae > Halomontanus > Halomontanus rarus. The sequence continues at coordinate 2,064,926 of NZ_CP071597.1, forward strand.
CGACGCTCCGTCCAGAGACCGTCCGCGGGGTCACCAACGCCTACGTCGACCCGGACGCGGAGTACGTCCGCGCCGCGGTCGACGTCTCCGAGCACCGCTCGGACGGCACGGAAGCGGATTCAGAAGAGTGGATCGTCTCCGCCGAAGCCGTCGAAAAGCTCGAACTGCAGGCCCGAGACGTCGAAGTCCGCGAAACGATTCCGGGTTCGGACCTCGTGGGTCGACACGTCACGAACCCCGTCACCGACGAGGAGCTCCCCGTCGTTCCGGCCGGCTTCGTCGACACGGACAACGCGACCGGCGTCGTCATGTCCGTTCCGGCCCACTCGCCCGACGACTGGGTGGCACTCGAGGAGGTCAAAGCCGACGCGGACGCGCTCGCCGAGTACGGCGTCGATCCCGACGAAATCCGGGCGATCGAGCCGCGAGCGATCCTGACGATCGAGGGCTACGGCGAGTTCCCCGCGAAGGACGCGGTCGAGGAACACGGCGTCGAATCCGCGAGCGACCCGGCTCTCGAGGCCGCGACCCAGGAGCTGTACAACCGGGAGTTCCACGGGGGCGAACTGATCGAGGCCTACGGCGAGTACGCTGGGCGGGTAATCGAGGACGTCCGAGACGAACTCGAGGCGCAGTATCGGGAGCGGGGAGACTTCGACTCGATGTACGACTTCGCCGAGGAGGTCGTCTGTCGCTGCGGCGGCGAGGTCGAAGTGTCGAAACAGGAGACGTGGTTCCTGCGGTACAACGATAGCGAGTGGCGCGAGAAGACCAAACGGGCGATTTCGAATCTGGACGCCATCCCGGAAAACACCCGCGAGCAGTACGACCACACCGTCGACTGGCTCGAGGAGTGGCCCTGCATCCGCAACTACGGGCTGGGCACCCGCCTGCCCTGGGACGACGAGTTCGTCATCGAGCCCCTGTCGGACTCGACAATCTACATGTCCTACTACACGATCGCCCACCGGATCGACGACGTGCCGGTCGAGGATCTCACTCGGGAATTCTTCGACACGCTGTTGCTGGGCGAGGGGAGCGAGGCGCCACGCGCCTCGGAAGCGTCGAGCGGTGACGGCACGGAACCGCGAGAAGTCGACGAGCGGGCCCTCGAGTTGCGCGAGGAGTTCGACTACTGGTACCCCGTCGACTACCGCTGCTCGGGCAACGACCTGATCTCGAATCACCTCACGTTCTTCCTCTCCCATCACGCCGAGTTGTTCGAGGAGTCGAAGTGGCCCCGGGGGATCACCGTGATGGGAATGGGACTGCTCGAGGGCCAGAAGATGAGTTCCTCGAAGGGCCACGTCGTCCTCCCGGACGAGGCCATCTCGGAGTACGGGGCCGACACCGTCCGCTTTTACCTGCTGAACAGCTCCGAGCCGTGGCAGGATTACGACTGGCGAGCCGAGGAAGTGGGGACGACCAGGGATCAACTCGAGCGCTTTTGGAACCGTGCGGTGGAGATTATCGAGCGCGCGGAAGAGAGTTCCGCGGAAGGCGCGAGCGGGCAGCGCCCGCGAGACGAGCCTGCGGGCGGGCGCAATCTGGAACAGGCCGACCGCTGGTTGCTCGCGAAGCTTCAGGAAACCGTCCGCGAGGTCACCGAGTCGATGGAGCGCTTCGAGACCCGCGCCGCCAGCCAGACGGCGTTCTACCGCTTCGAGGAGCACCTGAAGTGGTACCGCCGGCGCACCGACCTCGATCGAGCGGGTGCGCGCTGGACGCTACGGACCGTCCTCGAGACCCGACTGCGGCTGCTGGCACCCTTCGTCCCGTTCGCGGCGAACGAGCTCCACGAGCGCCTGACGGGCGAACCCGCCGAGGACGTCCCGTGGCCGGAGCCGGTGCCCGAGTTCGACGATCGGACGGTCGTCGCCGAGGAGAGACTGATCGAGACGCTGGTCGCGGACGTCCGTGACATCGTCGACGTCACCGACGCCGATCCGGAGACGATCCGCGTCTACGCCGCCGCCGAGTGGAAGGGCGAGGTCTTCGACACCGTCGTTTCGGAGGGGCCGAATCAGGGTGCGGTGATGGGAACGGTCATGCAGGACGAAGAGCTGCGCGAGCACGGGAACGCCGTCAACGACCTCGTCGGCGACCTCGTCTCGTTCGTCCGCGAACGCGACGACGAGACCCTCGAGACGCTCGCCGCGATCGACGAGCGAGCGGTCTACGAGAGCGCCGCCGACTTCCTCGCCCGCGAGTTCGACGCCGACGTCGAGGTCTACGCCGAAGACGAGGACCCGATCGATCCCGCCGGGAAGGCCAAACACGCCCAGCCGTTCCGACCGGCGATCCACCTCGAGTAGTCGGCGGCGGGAACGTGACCGTGTTCGGATATGATCGGTCTTCGATGTGTTACGGTCACAGGAACTGAGTGACGTCGGCCGGTTTTATGGCCGCATTCGTCGTTACAGTGGATATGAGTCGCGCGGCTATCGAGAACGAGTCGGTGTCGACGACATTTCGGCACGCTGTACTGTCGTCGAGGGGGAGTCAGGTGAACAGGGAGCCGAACGAGACGGGTGAGAACGTGGACACCGGATGGAACAGTAACGGAAGCGATGCACTGAGTGCGGACGCGATGATCCGGATCGAGGTCGATGTCGGGGCCGGTCGCCAGTCCAATTTCGGAACGGGACGATGAACCGACGCGACGAACACAAACGAACCGACGGCGGCTCTCGGTTTCGATTCCGATCCGGGCACCGGCGGTCAGCCCGTCCGGGTTCGGGTGCGACCGGCGGTCCGCGACCGTCCCCGCTCCCCCACGTCGCCTCGATGACCTGGCGCGACGGCGCGTTCATCCACTGGCCCGTCGATCCCGACGTGATCCGGTCGCGGGTTCCCGCCCCGCTCGAGGTAGACACCTACGACGGACAGGCGTGGCTCTCCGTGCTGCCGTTCGTCCTCGCTCGAGCCGGGATTCGCGGGGCGCCGTCGTTCACGAGGGTGACGACGCCGGAGCTCAACGTTCGAACCTACGTCCGCTACCGAGGCGACCCCGGTCTCTTCTTCTTTAGCGTCGACCTCGGCAACCAGTTCGTCGCGGAGGCCGTCGGGCGGCTGACGCGACTGCCCTGTCACCACGCGATGATGCACGTCGGGGGCGACGACGAGCGCGTCGCGTTCTCGAGTTCGCGGACGCCCGACGTCGAATCCGACGCGCGGTTCTCGGCGACCTACCGGCCGGACGGCGAGGTCTTCTACGCCGAACCCGATTCGCTGGCCCACTGGCTCACCGCCCGTCGGCGGTTCTACGCGCCCCACGGTCGGGGGATGCTGACCGCCGAAATCGGCCACGCGCCGTGGCCGCTCCAGCCGGTCGAACTCACCGTTCACGAGAACACGATGTTCGCGGCCAACGGCCTGCCGGAGCCGGAACCGGACGACGAGCCGGTCGCCTACTACTGCGGCGAACTCTCGATGACCGGGTCGATTCCGCGGCAGATTCGACGGGGGAGACCGTAACGGTCGTCGAACGAGCGACGACTCACCGGGAGAGACGGGAAGAGGCGACGAACGGTAGCTACTAGAACCGATGGCCCGTTCGCAACGTACACCGCCCGATTTGCAAAATGACCGATTAGAAGGACAAAACACACATCACTTCCACAGAATCGTGTCATACCGTCGATTCTATCTTCTTTTACGGCGATTAATTCCATATGAATTGACGATACGTGTGTACTAGATCGGTGGATTTGTTAACTATGGTCTGAAAAAATTCTTCACAGACCTACCAATGTCGACGACAGACACAGGAGACGTTGCCGACGGACGGAACTCGTTCGTCTACGTGGTCGCGGCGCTGGCCGCGCTCAACGGGCTACTGTTCGGGTTCGACACCGGCGTCATCTCCGGTGCGATGCTCTATATCCGTGATACGTTCGAACTGACCGCACTCTTCGGGTACGCGATCGATCCGTCCTACGTCGAGGGGATCGTCGTCAGCGGAGCGATGGTCGGCGCGATCGTCGGGGCGGCCCTCGGCGGTCGCCTCGCGGACCGCCTCGGCCGGCGTCGCCTCATCCTGGTCGGCGCCGTCGTGTTCTTCGTCGGTTCGCTCATCATGGCGGTCGCGCCGACCGTCGAAGTGCTGATCGTCGGCCGCATCCTCGACGGGGTCGGGATCGGCTTCGCGTCGGTGGTCGGTCCGCTGTACATCTCCGAGATCTCGCCGCCGAAGATACGCGGATCGCTGGTCTCGCTGAACCAGTTGACGATCACGAGCGGCATCCTCATCGCGTACCTGGTGAACTACGCGTTCGCGAGCGGCGGCGAGTGGCGCTGGATGCTCGGTCTGGGAATGGTTCCAGCGGTCGTCCTGTTCGTCGGGATGGTGTTCATGCCGGAGAGCCCGCGCTGGCTCTACGAACAGGGTCGCGAGGAAGACGCCCGCGAGGTGCTCGCACGAACCCGCGTCGAGAGCCGGGTCGGTGACGAACTCCGCGAGATCGAGGAGACGGTTCGGACCGAGTCGGGCACGCTCCGCGACCTGTTCCAGCCGTGGGTCCGTCCGATGCTCATCGTCGGCGTCGGTCTCGCGGCGTTCCAGCAGGTCACCGGCATCAACACGGTCATCTACTACGCGCCGACGATCCTCGAGTCGACCGGCTTCGCCGACACCGCCTCGATCCTCGCGACCGTCGGCATCGGGGTCGTCAACGTCGCGATGACCGTCGTCGCGATCCTATTGATCGATCGGACCGGACGTCGGCCGCTGTTGCTCTCGGGACTGGCCGGCATGACGGTCATGCTCGGCGTTCTCGGCGTCGCGTTCTACGTTCCCGGCCTCTCGGGGCTCGTCGGATGGATCGCGACCGGGAGCCTGATGCTGTACGTCGCCTTCTTCGCGATCGGCCTCGGACCGGTGTTCTGGCTGCTGATCGCCGAGATCTATCCCATGCAGGTCCGTGGGACGGCCATGGGGACGGTCACCGTCGTCAACTGGGCGGCGAACCTGCTGGTCTCGTTGACCTTCCTCCGACTCGTCGACGTGTTCGGCCAGTCCGGCACGTTCTGGCTGTACGGCGGTCTCAGTTTCCTCGCGCTCGTCTTCTGCTACCAGCTCGTCCCCGAGACGAAAGGGCGGTCGCTCGAGGAGATCGAGGCCGACCTGCGCGAGACGGCGTTCGGGAGCGAAACCGGACGGCCCGACGCGGTGAAGTCGGACGACTGAACCGACAGAAAGCTGATTTTAGACGCCCGGGGACGGACGGTGACGGCGACCGCGACTACCGTCCGGGATCGATCATCCCGAAGTCGTAGCCGGCGTCGTTTGCACGGGCGCTCTCGTAGGTGACGTGGGCGGCGGCGACGTCCTGGATCGCCAGTCCCGTCGAGTCGAAGACCGTGATTCCGGTCTCGTCGGTCCGGCCTGCCGTCGTACCGACCACGATTTCGCCGATCTCGGCGTAAATGTCCTCGTCGGAGAGCACGCCCGCACTCCAGGGGACGTTGATCTCGCCGGAGTGGGTACACTGTTCGTAGTCGTCGATGACGATCGTCGCCGTCTCGAGGAGTTCGTCCGTCAGTTCGTGTTTCCCCGCGGCGTCTGCCCCGATCGCGTTGACGTGGGTCCGCTCGCCGACGTCCTCGAGACCGACGATCGGTTCCTCGACGGGCGTCACCGTCGAGAGAACGTCGCAGTGACCGGCCTCCGAGATCGAACCCTCGCGGACGTCGAACTCGTCGCCGAAGGCGTCGATAAAGCGCTCGATGCGCTCGTCGTCTAAGTCGGAGACGATCACCTCCTCGATGGGACGGACCTGCGAGATGGCCTCGAGTTGCGTGTACGACTGGACGCCCGCACCGACGATGCCCAGGGTCGCGGCGTCGTCGACGGCGAGGTGGTCGGTGGCGACGGCGGCGGCGGCTCCGGTGCGTTTCATGGTGAGTTCGGTGCCGTCCATGATCGCCAGCGGAAACGCGGTCTCGGGGTCGGAGTAGATCATCGTCCCGAGGACGGTCGGAAGATCGTGATCGCGGGGATTGTCGGGGTGGACGTTGACCCACTTGAGCCCGGCGGCGTCCCAGTCTGCAGTCCGGAGATAGGCGGGCATCGATCGGAAGTCCCCGTTGTACTGGGGGAGGTCGATGTAGGACTTGGCGGGCATCTGGGTGTCTCCGCGTTCGAAGGCCGCGAAGGCGGCCTCGACCGCGTCGATCACCGCGGCCATCTCCGCGTTCGCGTCGACGTCGTCGCTGTCCAGAAGAAGCGTCTCCATATCGGGAGGTATTGCGGGCTGGCACTTAGTTTCTGTCGCGTTATCGTCCTCGGATCCGGACACACCGGTATCGATAGCGGGTTTGGACCAAGACGAAGGCGAAGAAATCGATGGATCGCGAACCGGTCGAAAAAACGTCGGTCTCGAGTGCGGTTCGACGGTCGAGTGGGGTCGAATCGGGTCGGTCTGGTTGGCGCAGGAATTGAACCGGCCGGGCTTACATCATGCCGCCCATGCCGCCGCCCATTCCGCCCATGCCGCCGCCCATTCCGCCCATGCCGCCGGGGGCGCCGCCGGGACCGCCGGCTGGTGGGCCGCCCGCGTCGTCGTCGTCGCTATCGACCTGGCCACCCTTGAGGTCGCCGGCGGCGATGACGTCGTCGATGCGAAGCAGCATGACGGCCGCCTCGGTCGCACTCTCGATTGCCTGGGTCTTCACGCGCAGCGGTTCGTAGACACCTTCCGACTCCATGTCGATCACGTCGCCCGTGTAGGCGTCGAGTCCGGCACCGGTCTCGCCGGCGTCGTGTTCGCTGCGAAGCTCCACGAGGGAGTCGATGGGGTCCAACCCGGCGTTCTCCGCGAGCGTTCGCGGGATGATCTCGAGGGCGTCGGCGAAGGCCTCGACGGCGAGCTGTTCGCGGCCGCCGACGGAGTCGGCGTAGTCGCGAAGGGAGAGCGCGAGGTCGACTTCGGGTGCGCCGCCGCCGGCGAGCACCTTGCCGTCCTGAAGCGTCGTCCGGACGACGCCCAGCGAGTCCTCGATCGCGCGGTCGATCTCGTCGATGACGTGTTCGGTGCCACCGCGGAGGATGAGGGTGACCGCTTTGGCGTCTTCGACGTCCTCGACGAAGATGCGCTGGTCGCCGCCGACGTCCTTCTGGGCGACGGAGCCGGCGAATCCGAGGTGGTCCTCGGAGAGGTCGTCGAGCGTCGAGACCGGACGGGCACCGGTCGATCGGGTGAGACGACCCATGTCGGAGGCCTTCACGCGGCGGACGCCGAGGATCCCTTCCTCGGCGAGGTAGTGCTGGGCCATGTCGTCGATGGCGCCGCTGACGAAGACGGCGTCGACGCCGGCGTCGACGAGCTGGTCGACCATCTCCTTGAGCTGCTGTTCCTCCTGATCGAGGAACTCCTGAAGCTGGTCGGGGTCGGTGACGTTGACCTCGGCGTCGATCTCGGTCTCTTTGACCTCGAGGGCGTCGTCGACGAGGGCGACGTCGGCGTCCTCGACGAAGTAGGGCATGTTGTCGGAGACGCGCTCCTTGCCGATGATGACGCCTTCGACGAGTTCGGAGTTCTCGACGGAGCCGCCGACGACCTTCTCGACTTGAACGTTGTCCGTGTCGATATCGTCGTCGTCCGCGACCGCCTGAACGGCGTCGACGACGAGGTCGGCGAGCAGGTCCTTCGCGTTCTCCGCACCTTTACCCGTCATCGCCGTCGCGGCGATCTGGTGGAGGATTTCGGAGTCGGTCTCGTCGACGTCGATCGCGATCTCCTCGAGGGCGTCGGTCGCCTCTTCGGCGGCCTGACGGTATCCCTGTGCGAGCGTCGTCGCGTGGATGTCCTGCTCGAGGAGTTCCTCGGCGCGCTTGAGCAGTTCGCCGGAGACGACCACTGCGGAGGTCGTCCCGTCACCGACCTCGTCCTCCTGGGTCTCGGCGACTTCGACGATCATGTTGGCCGCCGGGTGGTCGATGTCCATCTCCTTGAGGATGGTGACGCCGTCGTTCGTGACGACGACGTTCCCGCTGGAGCCGACGAGCATCTTGTCCATCCCCTTCGGGCCGAGTGTCGTCCGAACGGACTGCGAGACGGCTTTCCCGGCCGTGATGTTCATCGACTGTGCATCTTTGCCGGAGGTCCGCTGGCTGTCCTCCGAAAGTACGATGAGGGGCTGGTTACCCATCTGTTGCGCCATAGTCAAAGACAGATTGTTTGCTATTCTATATAAATGCTTCGTTATTGGGTATAGATAATCGCCGCACGTGACCGGGGCAGGAGTATTCGACAACAGTTACCACCGACGTATTTATACCTCAAAACGGGATCGCGTTCCGTCGAACGATCGAAGCGGAGTCGAGAAGTCGGCGCTACGAGACGGACGAGTGGGTGCGTTCACTCACGACCGAAACCAGGAGTGACAGCCCGGACCGCGTCGAAGTCGGATTTGGAATCCAAAACGAAGGTCGAAACGCGAGGGGCAGCGCTCAGGACTCGGGTTGGCCACCGGGGAATCGGTGATACTGCATTCCCTGATGTTTCATCTCGTTGTGTCGTTCCTCGAGGAACGAGTAGACGGCGCCGTGGGGAGCGCCGTCGAGGAGCATTTCGGCGGCGGTGCGGACGGCATCGACCTGTGGGGGCGTCCCGATGATCCCTAGCGTCGAGCCGTAGATAACGACGGCGGCGCCGCTGAGTTCCTCCATGAGTTCGCGCGTCCGGCCGCTCTCGCCGATGAGTCGGCCTTTCTTCCGCTTCATGTCGTTTTTGTTTCGCGCGGCGGCGTCGATGTCGACGACGTCGAAGAGGATCATGTCGTCTGCCAACAGTTGCAGGGCATCTTCGGGTGGAAAGCCACGACCGATCGCGCGAACGATCTCCGGGGCCTTGATCCCCTTGACGGGATCACCGACCGTCTCGACCGCGACGGAGCCGTTCTCGGAATCGATGTCGAGGCGAACTTCCGCTTCCGCCTCGATCTCGCGCATCGTCTCGCCGCCCTCGCCGATGAGGACGCCGATTCGGTCCTGCGGTATCTTCACGTGCTGCATATTCTCGAGTACTTGCTCGGAGAGGTTAAGGCTGTGGTCCGAGCGTGCAGGCCGCGACTCGAGATCAGAGCATCGGGGAGCGGCGGTCGCGATCGTACACTCTCGAGAGTCGAAACGACGTCGTCCAGATCGAAGAGGTGGAGGTCGTCGCGTTCGTCGACCGCCCCGACGGACCGGGCGAACCCACTACGGCCGAAGAGCGCGTACTCGCAGCGACGATCGCTACCGTCCGCGGATATCCACCGACGGTTCTCGACGCGACCCTCGAGACCTCGAGGTCGACCACCGCCCGAAATCGAACCGAAGCTGCGCGTCTCGGGGGTCGCTACGGTCCAACGTTCCGAAGACCGTCGCTTGCTCACGACGCCCGCGGCCTTATCCGATCACGTCTCCCAACACGAGTCCAATGAACCGATCTACGGCCGCCGACTCCGATGTGTCGTTCGACGACTTCGACGGCGAACTCCCGAAGAGCGTCGACGAAGCCGCGATCGAGCGCATACACACAGTGGCGCGGCTACTCGATAACGGGTTGCGTGTTCCGGGAACGAACTTCCGATTCGGTCTCGACCCGATCGTCGGTATCCTGCCGGGGGCCGGTGACGTCGCCGCTACCGCCGTGTCGCTGTACATCGTCTTCGAAGCCGCTCGCATGGACGTTTCGCGATCGACGCTGCTTCGAATGCTCGCCAACGTCACCGTCGACACTGTCGTCGGGTCCGTTCCCGTCCTCGGCACGATCTTCGACGCGTTCTGGAAGGCGAACAAGTGGAACGTCGAACTGGTACTCGAGGACCTCGCCGCCGCCGAGCAGGACTTCGAGGGCGAGGAGCCGCTGACGGTCGACGTCGAGTGACTCACGGGCCGACGACGACCGGACGGTGGATCGTCCCCATCGAGTGCGGTGATGGCCCCGGGATGCCAGAGGATTCACCGGTGTCTTATTAGGACTCGCGGAAAAGCAGCGGTAACGATGCAGATCGGAATCCTGTCGGACACCCACGACAACGTCGAGGCGGTCGAACGGGCCACGGCGATCTTCGAAGAGGAAGGCGTCGAGGTCCTCGTCCACTGCGGCGACTACATCGCACCGCCGGTGATCCCGTCTTTCGACGGGTTCGAAGTCCACGGCGTCCTCGGCAACAACGACGGCGAGGTCGCGGGCCTCCACGCGGCGTTCGACGCGCTCGGCGGGGAGAGCGAACTCCACGGACGCTTCGCCGAACTCACGTTCGACGGCCTCTCCTTCGCCGTCCTCCACGGCGAGTCCCTCGCGGAGGTCCGGTCGCTCGCCGACGCCGGGACGTACGACTACGTCTGCTACGGCCATCACCACGAACGCGAACAGACCGAGACGGGCCGAACGACCGTGTTGAATCCAGGTGCCCACTTCCCGACGGTTCCGGCGGAAGACCGCACGGTTGCGATCGTCGACACGGAGACCGAATCCGTCCGGTTTCGCGAGTTCGAATAAGATCGATCGGCCCGTCGAACGCTCGAGGAGCAGCCGGTGTCGAGAACGATGGTCGGTACAGGTAGACGACGTAGCACGCCCGCGGCTCCACTCGTAGGTCTATCAGAAACCGACTGCCGACACGTTCGACGTTCCGAGAGCGACTCCATCTCGAGACGGCGGTGACACCGTGAGGTTTTACCCCGTGCGTCGCCGCAAAATTCTCGAACGGTATTCGAAAGCGATAGTCCGGACAGGTGCAGCCGAAGACCGAGTTCCATCAACCGACGCGACGTCCGCTCACGCTCTACAAACCTCAAGTCAATCCAGTCGATACGACCACTGAGACGTGCGATTTCTGCCACGAACCAGCTGAAAATCCCCGTGCCTCACTTCTCAGCCTCAACTAAACATGACCGTGTGTGCATGAAATAAAGATAGGTATAGGAGAATTCGTTGATTTCAGGACCAAGAACGGCATACAGTAACTATTGTTGGCCGTTAAGTTGGATTACTGTGTTGAGTACAACTCTGACTGCTTCCTGTCTAGTGACTGTAAATGGATTTCTGAACGCAATTATAAATGGATACCGAGCCCGTTCGTCACCGAATCTTTCTAAGACACCCAATACAATCTCAGGATCAGATTATCTACTGTGAATGAATAAAGCATAGAATGTGATTATAGTCCCTACTATTGAAAAAACGACTCCTAAAACAAATAAGAAAGTGAATTCACCAAGCAAATCTAGGAGCTCAAAACATATGAGTCCAATTATCGTTATTTGTATTCCAAATAGAGACAATTCGTTTATATTTAATCCCATTTCAACCGTATAAGTTATGCGACCCTATTTATATACACCTATTGTATACAGTAGACCCCCTCATTAGATGAATCGGGAAGTCAACGAAACGACACTCAGAACTGCGGCGATGGCACCCCCGCCGCCTCGAGCGCCCGTCGTCGCTCCTCCTCGGTCAACCGATAGGCCTCGAGTTCCTCGCCGAGATCACCCAGTGCGTCCCGCCGCTCCTGATGGCCGGCGAGGAAGTCGGTGATCCGCTCGATCGCGACCTCCTTCAGTTCGCCGCTCAGGAGGTCGCCGGCGCGGTACTCCGCGGCGAGCGCCTCGAGCCGGTCGTCGTCCGGTTCGAAGAAGAATCGCAGATACTGAAACGGCACGTCGATAGCCGGGTCACCGCCGTACTCGCGGTGTTCTTCGAGACTCGAGCGGCCGCCGGTGTAGGCGTGATTCCGGACGGTCTCTGCGACGGTGTCGGCGTCGTCCGTCAGCGAGATCGAGGGCGCGTCGCCGGAGGAACTCATCTTCCCCGGGCCCTCGAGACTCGGGAGGAAGCGTCCGAGGAGCGCGCCCGGTTTTTCGACCGGGAGGGCCTCTTTGGCCGCGACGTCGCGACAGACCCGGACGTGTGGGTCCTGATCGACGGCGATGGGGACCAGCGTCGGCCGGCGGCCGTCGACGAGTTGCGGGAGTAGGAGGTGGGTCGCCTGCACCGCCGGGTAGAACTCGAGGCCGACGGTGTCCTGCGTTCCGTATACGGCTTCGACCGTCGCGGGCGTGAGGTGCTTCGCGAGCCGAACCGCGATCGGATAGATTACGTCCGCGTCAGCCGTGTCGATCACGATCCGCGTGCGCTCGGGATCGAACCCGACCGCGAGGATGTCCCGGAGGTTGTCCCGAGTGTGCTCGCCGATCGACTCGAAGGACTGTTCCTTGGCGAGGAACTTCTCGTCGTCCGAGAGCGGTACGTAGACGGTCGCGCCCGTTTCCTCCTGAAATCGCTTGGCGAGATACAGCGGGAGGACGTGTCCGAGGTGCATCGGTCCCGAGGGGCCACGACCGGTGACGACGGCGTGTGGCTCTCCGATATCGGCCGCCTCGAGATACTCGTCCACGTCTCGCCCAGCGTAGAAGGTGTGCCGCCGGAGTAGCGGGTGGTTCGGGAAGCGGGCGATCTGGTCGTCGGTGAGCGGATCGGCGCCGAACCGCTCGAGGAGTTTGTCGTAGTCGACTTCCCCGGAGACGGCGTAGGGGGTGACGGTGAAGTCGTCGGCGTCGCTAGGGGCTGTGCTCGCTGGCCGTTCGGACTCCGATTCGGGCGAGGACCGAGTCCGGAAGTGGGATTGGGGTTGGGACTCTGGCTGTGCGTCGGTCGTCTCGTCTGTGTCGGTCATGTGTCTGGTGGGTCGTGGATGCGGCTGGCTGGCGATTCAGAACCGAGAGAACGAAGGGAGCACCCGCCGCCGCGCCCGCCGGGTTAGGCCGCGCCGCACGCGAAGACGACACTGTCCGCTCTCGAGGGGGCCGGCCAGCGCCAGTCGAGAGCGGCGCGCATTAGGTGACAGTATTGGCCGCCGTATCAAATGGGTTTCGCTCCGACGAATCGAAATGGAATCGCATCCGAGGCACGATCAGGACCAGCAGTCGAACCGTTCCCACTCGTCGTCGGAGACGGTGAGTGGTCCGTCATCGATCTCGTCGTGCCACGTCCCTGGATCGTGCCAAACACGATACACACTGTCGTCGGTGGAGGTGAGGAGGTAGCCGGCGTAGCTCTCGCCCTCGCTCGCCGTTTCGTACGCGTCGTACTCGACGTATAGCGACTCGTCGTCGTGTTCGATCAGGATCGCCGATTCGCGTCCGACTGCGTCCGCGAGCACCTCCAACAACGCGGGGTCCGTAACCGTCCGCTCCTCCTCGCCCGAGTCGAGGGCGTCTTCGATCGCCTCGAGCAACGGATCCACGTCGGCGAGGGGTTCCTCGGACGTCGAGACTCGCTCGAGGTCGTCCTCGTCGACGGCGGGGTCGTCTCCGTCGAGCGGAACGAGCGTCGCGTCGCCGTCCCAGGCGGTTTCGCTCCACAGAACTCTGAGATCGACGCGGGCTATTCCGTTGTCGATCGCGCTCGTTTCGACGGGGACCGAAACGTGCCGACTCACGCGCGGGTCGGGATCGTGCATTCGAGCTACTTCGAAGCGCTTCGCGAACGTTTCGACGCGTCTGATCGTGAACTCCTCCGGCGGTGTTGCGTCGGTGTCGGGACAATCGGCGTGCTCGGCCTCGGCGAGCACCGCCGCCGACGGTCGATCGAGTGCGTCGCTTTCGTTACTGTCCGACCGGGACGTCTCACCCGCGTCACCGTTCGGTTCGGTCCGTCCGTCCCCGTTCCCGTTCCCGTCGTCGGGCTCGCTACCGAGACAGCCGGCGAGTCCGACGGTACCGACGCCCACGAGTTCGAGGACTGTGCGGCGATTCATGCCCTTCACGATGGACGAGACACACAAGTACTTTCAGCAAGGTGAAACAACTGTATGACCGTTTCCGCACTCGAAAGCATCCGTAGCAAGCTGGTCGCGACGGGTCTCGGTGGCTACCCGTTTCACTGATTTGGTCGGGCACACTCTCGAGGGGACGGCCAGCGCCACCCGTCGGTGAACGCGTTCAGTTCTCCGCATCCGAACTCGATTCGGAGTCGCTATCGGGTTCGGTGTCGACGCCGGATTCGGTTTCGGGCTCGGGCCCGGTCTCGAGACCGGACGGAGAATCGGTGTCGAGTTCGTCTCTGGACTCGGACTCGGATCTCAACGTCTCCAGTTCGGACTCGATGTCGTCACCGGACTCGAGGTCCTCGAGATCCTCGAGTTCGCGCTCGAGGTCGTCGGTCTCCGAGAGCGGGTCGTCGAACGCACCGCTCTCGCGAAGTTCCTCCAGCGCCCGCGATCGCGCTTCCAGTTCCTCCGTGTTCGCGTTCGCCCGATCGATCGACCGGGCGACGTCACCCGTTTCGTCGCCGACGCCGGCGGTCGCCTCGGCCGACCGGTGTCGAGCCACCGTCGTCTCCTTTTTCGTTCGGAACCTCTCGATCCGCCGTTCCAGTTCGTCTCGCTCCTCGAGCAGATCGGCCTGGGCGTCCTCGAGTTCGTCGATCTGGCGCTCGATGTCCTCGATTCGCTGCATCTTCGTCTTCTTCTTCTCGAGGACGCGTCGCGCGAGGTCGTCCCGGCCCTGTGAAACCGCTTGCCGGGCCTGTTCGTTGTGCGTTTCGACGTCCGACTCGAGGTCGGCCTTCCGGTTCGCCAGTCGCTTCTTCTGGGTCGCGATATTCGCGATGCCCCGTTTGACGTCCGCGAGCTGGTCGTGCATCTGTTCGGAGGCGTACTCGAGCGTTTCCTCGGGGTCTTCGGCGCTATCGAGGGCGGCGTTGACCTTCGACCGGAGGACGGCCGACGTTCGCGAGAGGAGTCCCATATCGGTGGTTCTCGCTCGAGAGCCATAATATTGTGTGGTCGTTTGACAATACGAGTTCCGCCTGTGTGTACGGCTTCAAGCACGGATATCGAAGTGATTTCGGTGCGTCAGCAGTCTCCCGAGAGACGATTACGTCCCTCCGAGATTATCTCGCTGCGCAGGTGGAACTGTTGGACTAACGGACCCCTTCCCGGCGTTATTTCACCACCAAGTTTCAATAGCTATAAGTCGAAGTGTGTCAATCAATATAATGGAAGCTACGTCCGCAACACTGTCGCGAGGGGCATGCGCCGAAATGCCCCGGGTGCTAGGACCACCCGAGACGTGGCTTCCAAGCGATCTGCTCGAAGCCATGATTGCATTGCTTCTCCCGAGACATAAACGTCTCGCAAGACGGCAGTACCACCAGCAAATCGACCAGCAACCGCGCTCTCCGATCGGTTCGACCGGAAACGGGGGTGGGGACCGGTGAGCGAGCACGGAACCGACGACTCGGCGACCGACTCGAGTCCCCGTGCCAGTTCCCGGTCGCCACCACCGTGTCCGCGGTGTGACCGGCCCGTCGTACGGATCACCAGCACCGGACCGGACACCCACTTCGCGTCGCCGTGTGGCTGTCGAATCGGCCGACTCGAGGCCCGGAAACTCCGGTAGGCGAACGGTCGACGGTCGCGATTTTTGGCGGCAACTCGAGGAGTACGACAGTAGATAAGGGACGTTTCTTTAGCTGTGTTTTGCTCGAAACCCGCGGTCGGTACGGGTCGAGCAATTAACGAAGCGTACAGAGACGTCTCCAATTCCTGTTAAATATATTCTTATATAACGGTGAATCGGGATATAACTTCAGATCTATTAATTATTGTGGGAACAAAATTTGTATCCGGATGTACGCAGTGCTAACAACAGCACAAACCTTGCACCGTGCAAAATCGTTAACTGGACTAGTGTGTGAATTCATTGCATGGGATTCAATCTCCGCACAGAGAATCAACTTCAGCTTCTCTGTGACTCTCGCAATCGCGCTATACGTGAAATCCTCAACGAGGCGACTGGTGCGCTCCACGTAGAGGAACTAGCGGATCAGCTCGTAGCTCGCGACGTGACCATGGTCAGCTCGTCAACCTACGACGACAAAATCGAGGAGGCAGTTATCGAATTTCACCACGAGCGGCTACCGAAATTAGCGGAGGTGGGTCTAGTCGAATACGACTCCGACGAGAATCTCGTCTCCTACAGACCGTTACCGGAATCCCAGGTAGATTGGCAAGATGAGACGGATCTCAAAGAACTCGTAACACACCTCGAAACCGCTCACAAAAGCGAAGAGGGCGATATTGGGGTGGTCGAAGGACTCGATTCGGCTTTCGAATACGCACGGAAGCTGGCGGACGAAGCCGACGAAGAATTGTTCAGTATGTACGCCACTACCGACCTCCTCGAAGACGAATGCGTCCGTCACGGAGAAAACGCGATCGCTCGTGGGGTGACGATTTACATCGGCTCACAGAACGAGACAGTTCGTCGGCTCTGTCGAGAAGAGCTCCCCGAGGCGACCGTTTGGGAGCCCCAACTCGACTGGCTGAACACGCCGACGTATCCGCGGGTAGGTCGACTCATTCTCACGGATCGACGGAGAGTCATGTTTTCCGTCCTCAAGGAACCCCCGTCCGGGACGGATGCGCCCGAGGAGATAGCGATGGTCGGTGACGGCGAAGAGAACCCGCTCGTCGTTCTCGTGCGTGAATTACTCGGTCCGCGACTCGACCACCTAGACTACCAGAACGACGAATTCCAAAGCGACCTCCCCGTGTAATGACTGACGAAAACGCCGATTCCGAAACGAACAACGCGACACAGAGCCAGCGTATCGTCTACGAAATCGATTCGAGCGAGCGACCCAGCGAAGCTGTCGTCCGTGCCGTAGCAACACTGACTGACACGCCAGTCCTCGACTTGGACCCGCTCTACCGTACTATTGACCCAGGTCACTTAGATGGGATCCTCAACGATCGAGAGAACGGAAGGACAGTCGAGGAGAGTTCTATTTCCTTCGTCTTCAACGGATGCCGGGTGACTGTGAACCAAAACTCGGTTCGTGTTCAAAATGAGGGCGATTGAAGAGAAAATGGAGACTCGGTCGAACTCGGTTTCGCTTTCTCAGCCGGCAAGATAGTCACAACACTATCTCGGGTCAGGTCACACGTGCATGTATCAAAGCGAGCAATCCAGTTTCGAACCGTGCGTTGAATAACGGAACCGAATTGCCGACTACCGAAAACGACCAGTGACGGTCGGTAGCCGAGACCATCACGACGGATGCTGGTGCCTGATCTTCTCGGCGGTCTGGCCCGGAACGGGCGTCCCGCAGTCGCGACACGCCCAGTTCGGGGAGAGGCCTCCCGACTCCTTCTCGAGGTCCTGTTTGAACCGAATCCGAGCCCCGCAGGTGCATCGGTAGGTCGTGCGAGACATGCGTGGATGTACCGGCGCGAGGACGAAAAATCGTGTGCCGACGATCCGAAACGACTCGAGTCGACCGAACCCACCCCGCTCAGTCCCGCGAGGGATCGGGCTCCGGCGTCGTCACGAACTCGAGTAAGTCGTCGCCGGTCACGTCCAGTCCCTGCCGCGAGAAGAAGTTCGCGACGTTTCGACAGTCCCGTTCCAGAAAGCCGCGGCTGTTGGGGTGGTGGACGGTGACGGCTTGCCCGAGGTCGATTACCACCAACTGCCCCTCGTGGAAGACGACGTTGTACTCGCTCAGATCGCCGTGGATCAGCCCCGCCGAGTAGAGTCGGCGCATGTACTCCCGGAGCACCTCGTAGGCCGTCTCGGGGTTCTCGATGTGGACCTCCCCCAGTCGCTTGGCCCGACCGGCCTCGTTTCCGATGTACTCCATGACGAGCACGTTGCGCTCGCTGGCGATCGGCGTCGGGACGCGGACGCCGGCCTTCCGAGCCCGCTCTAGGTTCGCGCCCTCCTTTTTCACCCACGCGAGGACGACGTCCTTCTTCTTGCCGCCCAGTCCCTCGAAGCGCGGGTCACCCTCCAAGTAGTCGCGCATCTGCCGGAAGTTCGAGGCGTTGATCCGGTAGACTTTGACCGCGACTTCGGTGTCCTCGGGGCCGAGGGCCTGGTAGACGTTGGCCTCCTTGCCGGTCGAGAGGGGGCCACCGAAGGCTTCGACGTGGCCGTCCTGGACGAGTTTGTAGAGGGCGGCCAGCGTCGCGTCGTCGAACACCGACTGCTCGACCTTGAACTGGTCGGCGTCTTTGATCCGCTCTTCGAACTGCTCGAACTTCCGATCCCGCTTCTGGGCGATGCGGTCCGCTTCCGTCTCGGTGACGTCGATCGGTTCCCACTCGTCGCCCGCGATGTCGCCACCCTCGGGATCGACCAGTTCGAAGTCGTTGACCATCTACGTGTTCTAACGACTCGAGAGGCTAAAGTCATGGGCATCGTTCACGAGGGCGGTCACCGCCTGTCGAGCGCACCGACCGACGGCCGACTCGACAACGGGTCGTTTTAACGGATATGCGTTCTAACGTCCGATAATGCCAGTTGCCGACGACGAGGACGAGGATCGGGACGGGGACCGAGATGGGGACGGATTGGGTAACGGAGACAGCGAGAACCCGTACCTCCGGAACCCGCCGACGGAGTTCGAACCGCTCGAGGAGATCGACGAAACGGACGCCGAGCGGGAGGTCGAGTTACTCCGCGAGGCCGTCCGCGAGCACGACCGCCGCTATTACGTCGAGAACGATCCGACGATCGCCGACCGGACCTACGACGCGCTCTTCGCGCGACTGCGAGCGCTCGAGGAGGCGTTCGATCTCTCCCATCCCGACAGCCCCACGCGGAGCGTCGGCGGCGAGCCGGTCGAGGCGTTCGAGACGGTCGAACACGTCGCGCCGATGCTCTCGATCGACCAGAGCGGCGAGGTCGAGGACGTCCGCGAGTTCGACGAGCGCGTGCGACGAGAAGTCGGCTCCGTGGAGTACGTCTGCGAACCCAAGTTCGACGGCGTCTCGATGGAGTTCGTCTACGCCGACGGCTCGCTCGAGCGCGCGGTCACCCGCGGTGACGGCCGCGAGGGCGACGACGTCACGCCAAACGCTCGAACCATCGGTTCGGTCCCCCAGCGACTCCACGACGACCCGCCCGAACGCTTCGCGGTCCGGGGCGAGGTCTACATGCCCAAAGACGACTTTCAGGCCTACAACCGCGAGCGAATCGAGCGCGGCGACGATCCCTTCGCGAACCCGCGGAACGCGACCGCGGGCACCCTGCGCCAGCTCGACCCCGGCGTCGTCGCCGAGCGCCCGCTCGAGGTGTTCTACTTCGACGTCCTCGACGCGAGCGAGCTCGAGGACACCCACACCGAAGAACTCGAGACCCTGCCGACCTACGGCCTTCGGACGAACGACCGCGTCGAGCGCGTCGACACCATCGAGGCGGCGATCGACTACCGCGATCGCTTACTCGAGGCCCGCGACGACCTGCCCTACGAGATCGACGGCGTCGTGATCAAGGTCGACTCGCGGGCGGCGCGAGAGGAACTCGGACAGACCGCCAGACACGATCGCTGGGCCTTCGCCTACAAGTTCCCCGCCCGCGCGGAGGTGACGCCGATCGTCGACGTCGCCGTCCAGGTCGGGCGCACCGGCCGGCTGACGCCCGTCGCCCTGCTCGAGCCGGTCGACGTCGGCGGTGTCACCGTCTCACGAGCCAGTCTGCACAACCCCGACGAGATCGAGGCCAAGAACGTGAACGTCGGCGACACCGTCCGCGTCCAACGCGCGGGCGACGTCATCCCCTACGTCGAGGAGGTCGTCGAGAAAGGGAGCACGGGCCACTACGAACTCCCCGATACCTGCCCCGTCTGCGACAGCCCCGTCGAACGCGAGGGACCGATCGCCTACTGTTCCGGCGGCCTGGGCTGTCCGGCCCAGCTCCGGCGGGCGATCGAGTACTACGCCAGCGACGACGGCCTCGACCTCGAGGGGATCGGCGAGCGGAGCGTCCGCCAGCTGGTCGATACCGGGCTGGTGGAGACGGTCGCCGACCTCTACGAACTCGAGCGCGAGGAGCTCACCGAGCTCGAGGGCTGGGGGCAGACTAGCGCCGACAACCTCCTGACCGAACTCGAGGACAGCCGCGAGCCGCCGCTCGCGGACTTCCTCTCGGCGCTCGGCATCCCCCACGTCGGCCCGACCACGGCGCGGGAACTCGCCCGCGAGTTCGGCAGTTTCGACGCGTTTCGCGAACAAGCGCTCGAGGAGCCCGCGGAACTCGAGGACGTCGACGACGTGGGCGAGACGGTCGCCGAGACGATCCACGACTTCTTCGCGAGCGAGGCCAACACCGCGGTCGTCGACGCCCTGCTCGAGCACGTTTCGCCACAGCAATCCGACCTCGAAACCGGCGGCGACGAACTCGAGGGACTGACGTTCGTCTTCACGGGATCGCTCTCGGACGTGACTCGCGGCGAGGCCCAGGAGGTCGTCGAGACCCACGGCGCGAACGCGACCGGGAGCGTCTCGGGGAACACGGACTACCTCGTGGCCGGCGAGAACCCGGGCGCGACCAAGCGAGCGGACGCCGAGGAAAACGACGTGCCGATCGTCGACGAGGACGAGTTTCGCGAGTTGCTCGCCGAGTACGGGATCGAGTCGGCCCTCGAGTTCGGTGGCGACGGCGAACCGGCGGAAACCAGCGGTTAGTCGGCCTCGAGGGAGAGCCGCCCCGGCGTGAGGTCCGCGAGGTCGGGATGGTCGCCGCCGTCGACGCCGGTCAGGACGACCCGGTCTCGACGCGCCTGCCACCGCTCGTGTCTGCGGAGGACGTGAACCGGGATCTCCTCGAGTCCGAGCAGGCGTGCGATGGCGAGGCGATGGCGGCCGCTCTCGAGGATGAACCGACCGTCGCGGCCGACGGCGACGCTGATCTCGCGTTTCGCGGGCGGGAGCGGTGCGTCGGCGGTCCGAGTTATTGTTCTAGTTCCAGTTCCAGTTCCGATTTCGATTTCGATTTCCGTGTCGGTCCCGTCACCAGTCCGGAACCCCGCACTCGAGCCCTCGTCGGCTCGCACCGCTGCGGCCGACTGATACCCCTCGGTCGCGATCCGATCGTAGAGTTCGTCGAGGTAGGCGTACCGGACGTTGCGGTCGGTGTCGTTCGACAGGTCGTACCGGGGGTCTCGTCCGGCCTCGCGATGGACTCGGTCGATCCGCTCAAGGGCCTCGGCGTACCCGGTCTCCTCCCACGGCGTTCCATCGGCGAAGTGCGCCCGGAGCGCCTCGTACAGCGGCGTCTCGGTGAAGCGAACCGCCTCGCGGTCCCAGTCGCCGTCGTCGACGGATTGAATCCAGCCGGGCCGGCCGTTCGCGAGCGCGAGCCGATCCCCTTCGGTCAGCACGTGTGTGATCGCACCGGGAACGAGCCGGCACACGCGAAACGGATCGATCGGTGCGGCGTACTCGCGTCCGCAGTGGCGCCAGGTTCGGTACCGAAGCCGCTGTCGGGTCGTAAATCGGCGACAGCGCTCGAGGACCGTCGGAGTCGACCCGTCGATCGCTCGGTTCGCCGCGGTCGTGACTGCGGAGAGAACCATCCTTACGCACCACCGCCCCGTCGCGAATTCCGTCCTCGTTCGGTCATGGAAGGACCGACACCGATCCCACGGGAAAGTATGCGCCGGTTACCGCGGGAGTCGAACGCGGTAGGCGGTGATAACCGGCCCAATACCGGCCGCGGAATCGATTTCGACTCGAGGGGATCGGAGCGGTTAGTGCCGTCGCGAGGGGTTCACTATCGGCAACTCTCGATCACCGACACGAATCCGCCCGTATTATTCCACTATGATATTCTGCATCGAAATATTTATTTTATTAGTTTTCAGTTTTACTTTTAATGAGTTTGGGAATGTGCTCTGGGCGGTCGGCTCACATATTGATCATCGTCTGTGGAATCGTCGGGGTAGCAATGCTGTCCGCACCGGTCGTTGCGGACGGAGTCGAGGAACTCGACGGAGCGGGGACGGCGGAGGAGCCGTACGTCGTGACGAACGCGACGGAGTTACAGTCAGTCGCGGACGATCCGAGCGCGACCTACGTCCTCGGTGACGATATCGACGCTCGAGCGACCGCGGACTGGAACGGGGGCGCAGGGTTCGAGCCGATCGGAGACGGGGGTGAGCGGTTCACCGGATCGTTCGACGGGAACGGCCACACGATCTCGAATCTGACGATCGATCGACCGGACGGGGCGAACACCGCTCTGTTCGGAACAGTCGATGGCGGATCGGTCACCAACGTGACGCTCGAGAACGCGTCGGTGACCGGTGGCGTCTACGTCGGCGGACTCGTCGGCTGGAACGAAGCCGGGAACGTGTCGAACGTAACCGTGAGCGGAGACGTCTCGAGCGAGCGTCCGAACGGCGGACACGTGATCGGGGCCCTGATAGGATTGAACACCGAGGGGACCGTCTCCAACTCCGGAACGACGGCACGCGTGAGCGGTCACGGCGATACGAACGGGACGACGGTCGGCGGTCTCGTGGGTGCGAGCCTCGACGGCACGGTAACCGATACCTCAGCGACGGGGAGCGTGAGGAGTACCGGCGAACGCGTGGTCGCCGGTGGATCGATCGGACACAGCCTCAATACGACGGTATCCGACTCGTTCACCATCGGAGACGTACTCGGAAACGGAAGCGACGAA
Organism: Halomontanus rarus; assembly: GCF_017357405.1. Taxonomy (GTDB): domain Archaea; phylum Halobacteriota; class Halobacteria; order Halobacteriales; family Natrialbaceae; genus Halomontanus; species Halomontanus rarus. The sequence goes on from NZ_CP071597.1 coordinate 2,087,394, forward strand.
ACGAACGTCGGTGGACTGATTGGCTGGAACGACCGAGGGAAGGTACTCGGGTCGTCTGCGACGGGAACCGTGACGAGCAACGGTACTGACGTCTTCGTCGGCGGACTGGTCGGACAGAACGACCGAGGGGAGGTACTCAGGTCGTCTGCGACGGGAACCGTGACGGGCGACGGTAGTAACGTCTCCGTCGGCGGACTGATCGGACAGAACGAGCGCAGCGGCGTGATCAAGTCGGCGGCGACCGGAACCGTCACGAGCGGCGGAACGAGCGCGGCGGTGGGGGGACTCGTCGGATCGAACTATCAGGGAATGGTGTTCGATTCGTTCGCCACCGGATCGATATCCGACGCGGCTGACAGCGTCCAGCGCGGCGGACTGGTCGGATCGTCGACCTCCGCGACGGTCCTGGATTCGTACTGGGACAGCGAGCGAACGGGCCTCGCATCGTCCGCCGGCAGTCCCGCATCGGCCGGACTGAACACGAGTCAGCTGACCGGGGCGACCGTCACCGAGACGACCGATCTCCGGGTCGGCGAGACGTGGGTCGTCACCGACGGCTACCCGCAGTTGCGTTCACACGTCACGAACTACACGCTGGCACTCGAGTCGACGGAGCTCGAAGCCGATGAAACGACGGCAGCGACCGTCACGCTCGAGTTCGCCGACGGGACCACCGCGACGGCTGCGACGGTCGCGAACTACTCGAGTTCCGATTCCGGAGTCGCCACGGTCGAGAACGGGACCGTCGAGGCGGTCGACGACGGCGAGGCGACGATCACCGCGGAACTGGCGGGCTTTTCGGAAACCGTCGGACTCGAGGTGTCGGCGTCCTCGTCGCCACCGTCGTTCTCGCCGCCGTCGGGGTCGGCGCCCGGTTCGGGTTCGGGTTCGGATTCGGATTCGGGGCAAGAGTCCGAAATTACCGTCAGAGACGTCAGCATCTCCGAGACGTCGGTCGTCGAGGGAGACAACGTAACCGTGACCGCGATGCTCGAGAATACGGGCGATACCGGGGGAGAACGGACGATATCTCTCCTCGTCGACGACGAGCAGGTGCGAGCGGAGACGGTCGCACTTTCGCCGGGAGAGTCGACGACCGTCGTCCTCGAACACGCCGTAACCGAAACGGGGAGCTACACGCTGTCCGTCGCGGACGAGACGTTCGACGTGACGGTCGACGCCGCGTCGGACGAGGGCGAAACGGAGATCGAGACCGAGACTGAAACGCCGACCGAGGACGAGGGGACCGAAACCGAACGCGCGGGGGAGAACGCGATCGGGACGGACGATAGCGTCCCCGGCTTCGGTGCCGTCAGTGCGGTTCTCGTCCTCCTCTCGATCGGATTCGTCGCACGTCGGCGTCGATAGCCGCGTCGTCGACGGCTGCACCGATCAGACGAAACGCCCGAGCTGAACGTCCGAACCGGACGTCCGAGACCGAACGACCTAGATCGGATCGTCCGGCTCGTACTGCTTGGCGGTCCGTTCCGCTTCGGTTGCGTACCGCTCTCGAGTCTCCTCGTCGGCGACAGGTTGGAGTTTCTCCTCGTCGACGTCGATCGCGGCGGTGACGCCGGAGCCCGTCCGAAGCGCCGTCGAAGAACGTTCCTGCTGATGATAGCGGCTCCCGTCGGGGGTCGCATAGATAGTCGTCACGAGGTTTCGCTGGCCGAACGATCGTTCGACGAGCCAACACTGCACGGTCGAGTCGCTCGCGGTCATACCCCACCTACCCGGTCCGAACAGGAGAAACTACCGTCCGGACGGTACGATGATCGTCGTCGGCCGAGACGCGAATTCCGTCCGAAACGGCCGCGAATTTCATATCCATCGACGGACCACACACGATCGTGCCGTGGGCCGATCGCGTCGAGAGATTGCTGTACGAGGGCGAGACGTGCGAGCGGCGGTTCGATTTCGGATCCGGGTCCGAGTCCGAGTCGGCGCCGACGACACTCGTCGTCACGAGCCACCGCGTCCTGGCGTTCACGCCCGAACGCGACGGCGCGAACTTCCGGCAGGTCGACCGACCGAACGTCGATGGTGTGGCCGTCACGACGACCGGCCGGTCGACGTACTGCTGGCGAGCGCTCAAACTGGGGCTCGTCGGCATCGGCTTGCTCGCGGTCTCGGCTGCAGTCGCCTTCGAGTCGCTGCTTTCCCCTGCCTCTCTCGAGTCGGCCGGCGTCGACTCGAGTACACCGGGGATGGGGGGCATCACCGGAGCGCTCGCGCAAATCGAGACGATGCTGGCGATTCTCGACGCACTGATACTGGTCGGTGGACTCGTCACCAGCGCCGCGGCGCTGGCGTTCGTCGGGCTGTCTCTCCGGTCTCGAACTCGACGGCTCGTCCTCGAGGTCGCCGGCGGGGACGACGTCGCGGTACCGATCGGCGGTGGCGACGACGGGATCGTCGCGGTCGGCGAGCTCAAGCGAGCGATTCGGCCGGATCCGGTCGACGGAAGGCCGCCGACGAACGCTGAATTCGATTCCTGAATTGCCCGCCGACTGACAGCCGACGTCAGGCTCAAATCCGTCGAGTCGCTAGGAGGGAGCGATGAACGCCGAGGCGGTTCGCGAGCGCGCAACGGCTCTTCCTCGAGAGCCCGGCGTCTACCAGTTTCAGGCGGGAGACGCCACCCTCTACGTCGGAAAGGCGGTCGACCTCCGCTCGCGGGTCAGATCCTACGCCGACCCGCGGAGCGCGCGCATCCGCCGGATGGTCGACCGCGCCGAGCGAATCGAGATCGCGGTCACCAACACGGAGACCCAGGCGCTGTTGCTCGAGGCGAACCTGATCAAACGCCACCAGCCCCGCTACAACGTCCGGCTGAAAGACGACAAGTCCTATCCGATGGTCCAACTCACCGACCACGACGCGCCCCGGATCGAGGTGACCCGCGATCCGAACGAAGCGGCGACCGTGTTCGGCCCGTACACCGACAAGGGGCGCGTCGAGACGGTCGTGAAGGCACTCCGGGAGACCTACGGCGTCCGCGGCTGCTCGGACCACAAGTACGCCGGCCGCGACCGGCCGTGTCTGGACTACGAGATGGGGCTCTGTACGGCGCCCTGTACGAGAGAGATCGACCTCGAGAGCTACCGCGAGGACGTGACCAGCGTCGAGCGGTTCTTCGAGGGCGAGACCGGCGTACTCGCCGATCCGCTGGAGCGAGCGATGGAGACCGCGGCGCAGGAGCAGCATTTCGAGCGCGCGGCGAACCTCCGGGATCGACTCGAGGCGGTCGAGGCCTTCCACGGTGAGGGCGGCGAAGCCGTTCAATCCTACGACGACGAGCGGGCGGTCGACGTCCTCGGCGTCGCGGTCGAAGGCGAGGACGCCGCGGTCGCCCGCCTTCGCGCGGAAGGTGGCAAGCTGGTCGACCGGGACCGTCACACGATGGCCGCACCCGACGGCGAGAACGAGGGGGTCCCCGCGGTGCTGGCCGCGTTCGTCGTCCAGTACTACGCCGAGCGCCGGTTGCCGGACGCGATCCTCCTGCCCGAACACCACGGTGACGAGGAAGTGGCCGCGTGGCTCGAGGCCGAGAGGGTCGGCGTCCGCGTTCCGGGGGCGGGGCGCGAGGCCAAACTCGTCGAACTCGCGCTGAAGAACGCCCGGCGGAACGTCGGACGGCGCGACGAGTGCGGGATGCTCGCCGACGCGCTGAACGTCGACGCGGCGAGTCGGATCGAGGGCTTCGACGTGAGCCACGCCCAGGGGAAATCGGCCGTCGGAAGTAACGTGACCTTCGTCGACGGCAGCGCCGAGACGGCCGACTACCGGCGAAAGAAGCTCACGGACCAGAACGACGACTACGACAACATGCGGGCGCTGATCGAGTGGCGCGCGAAGCGGGCCGTCGAGGGCCGGGACGACCGCCCCGACCCCGACATCCTGTTGATCGACGGCGGGGCGGGACAGCTCGAGGCCGCGCGCGCGGCGCTCGAGGCGGTCGGATGGGACGTCCCGGCCGTAGCGCTCGCGAAAGCCGAAGAGCGAGTCGTGACGCCCGATCGGGAGTATTCGTGGCCCCGGGACGCTCCGCACCTCCACTTACTCCAGCGGGTCCGCGACGAGGCTCATCGCTTCGCGGTCCAGTACCACCAGACGATCCGCGACGAAGTGAAGACGGTGCTCGACGACGTCCCCGGCGTCGGGCCCGAGACGCGAAAACAACTCCTCGGTCGGTTCGGGAGCGTCGAGAACGTCCGCGAAGCGAGCCCCGAAGATCTCGAGAGCGTCGCCGGAATCGGGTCGAAGACCGCCCGGACGATTCACGAGCGCCTTTGAGCACCGACGTATCACCCACGCAGACCGTCACGACAGCTTCGAAACGGATTGATGGTCGTTCGGCACCTTCCTGTACCCGTGGCAAACGACGATTCGATCGACGACCTGCTCGACGAACTCGACACGCACGACGATCTGACCCGCACCGAACAGTCCGTCTCGATCCGGATGGAGCGCCGGCGCTACGACAAACCCGTCACCATCCTCGAGGGGTTCGACCTGCCCCACGCCGACGTGGCGGAACTCGCCTCGACGCTCAAGCGGTCGCTGGGAACCGGCGGCACCGTCGACGACGGCCGGATCGAGCTTCAGGGAGATCACCGCGGTCGCGTCCCCGAGTTGCTTCGAGATCAGGGGTTCACGGTCACCGAGTGAGTCCGAATCCGGGGCCGACGCGACGGGAGTAGTCTACCCTGTAAAAGTCTCGCGTGCGACCGATAGTCGGCGGGACGGATCCGTCTCGCTTCGAAGGGGCTCGGACGGATCGACTGTCGGAGGAGGGGAGCAACCGTTCGAACCGGTATCGTCCACGTCCGGGGCCGCGACGGTTTTCTCGCGGTTTCGGGTTCGGTGGTGCGTTTTCCTCGACCGGTAGCTACAAATATCACGATACTAAATAGATGTTTAGATGCGGCTAAAGATTGGATTCCGGACTGGACGGTCCGATCGTGATCGAAGATGAACGCCGGGCTCGAGATCGCCCTCGAGTCGCTCCGTGACGGCTACGTACAGGTGAGCGCGTTCGTCGCGGTGACGGTTCTCGCGTTCGCGTTCGTCCAGTACCGGACCAACGGGGCGCTCGTCGCGAAAATCGAGGAACACGAGCGACTGCAACCGCTGTTCGGCGCACTGATGGGGCTGACGCCGGGGTGTGGCGGCGCGATCGTGATGATGCCGCTGTACGTCCGCGGGACCGTCAGCTTCGGTACCGTCGTCGCGACGCTCGCGGCGACCGCCGGCGACTCCGCGTTCGTGATCATCGCCCTCGCGCCCGAGGCGGCGCTGTACGCCTACGGGCTCGCGTTCGTCGCAGCGGTGGGCTTCGGTTACCTCGTCGACACCACGGGAATGGGCGTCTCGAGGATCGACGCGGCCGTCGCCCGCTTCTCGCCGGCGACGACCGACGGCGGAACGACGGTCCGCAAGACGGTCGGCCCGAATCCGGGCCACGAGTACCCGGGTGGAGCGCCGACCCACGCCCACAAGACGGGTCCCGATCGACACTCGACCGTGCTCACGCCGCTCTCGCACGTCGCACACGTCGCGTGGTGGGTCGCCGCCGCGGCGGGGCTCGTCCTCGGCGTCGTCTTCCTGCTTCGGGGCGGGCCAGAGGTCGCGCTCACCGTCGGCCCGACGTTCGACGGCGCGTTCACCGTCGTCGGCATTACCGGCACGCTCCTCTCGCTGTTCCTCTACGTCGTCGGCCGCCACTACATCGGCGAAGGGAGCGTCGGCCGCGCTCGAGAGTCGTTCGCCTCGGGCTACGAGGCCCTGCTCCACGCCGCGATGGAGACGAGTTTCGTCACGGTGTGGGTGATCGGCGCGTACCTGATCTACGAGTACGGACTGGTGATGACCGGCATCGACATCGCGGCGACGGCCGCCGCGGCCGGCGCGCTGGCTCCGATCGCCGGCGCGGCCGTCGGCGTGATTCCGGGGTGTGGCCCCCAGATCGTCCTCGCGGGCGTCTACGCCGAGGGCGGCCTGCCGTTCTCGGCGCTGGTCGCTAACGCCATCAGTCAAGACGGCGACGCGCTGTTCCCGCTGCTGGCGATCGACAAGAAGGCGGCCGTCGTGGCCACGGTGTACAACGTGATCCCTGCGGTCGTCGTCGGCCTCCTCACCTACGCCGTCTGGGGTCCCGTCCTCGGGATGCCGGAGTTCGGCTTCGGCGTGCTGTGATCGGACCGACTGCGACTTCCGGCCGACGGAGGGTGTCGACTCCGCTCTGACTCTCAGTTTTGCGAGCGACCCTCGACCGGGAGTGTACCCGGTACTCACCTGTGACGATAGCGTAGCAACGCCACAGTACCCAGCAACGCGAGTACTGCGACGAGACTCCCGAACCGGGGGCCGGAGCCGTCCGTTCGCGTCTCTGTGGCCGGGGATTCGTCTTCGTCCGGTACCGACGTCGAAACGGGCGTTTCCGACTCCGTCGGCGTCGACTCGTCGGCCGGTGGCCCTCCGATCGCGAACAGCGAGAGGCCCGGCGAGTTCGCCTCGAAGACGTAGTCCGTCGTCGACTCGCCCACCTGCGTCGTCGGCAGCGGGGACCAGTCACCCTCGTGCAGTCGATAGAGCGTCACGGCGTCGGCGTCGAGTCCCGCGTCGGCGAGTCGCTGTTTGCTCGCACGGAACCGGAACGTGACGCCGTCGATATCTGCGTCCGCAATAGAGTGGTCGACCTGCAGGAATCCGATACCGTCCCCGCCGGCCGGTAGCGGCGGCGTCCCTGCTGGCGGATTCGCGAGCAGACTCGCGTTCAGCGTGAACGAGCCGTTCACGCGCGGCGTGATCGCGATGCTGTCCAGTCCGATGCCGTCGGAGGTGGTGTCGATTTGCACCTCGACTTCTTCCCCGGCCCGCGCATCGGTGACGGCGACGTCGACCTCGTCACCGGATCGGGTCACCGTAACCGTCGGGCCGCTCGAGGATCCCGGCTCCGTCGGGGGTTCCGCGGGCGTGCTCGGCGGCACCAGCGGTCCTCCCCCAGAACCACCCGATCCGCCACCGGATCCTTCTTCGGGCGTCGGTACCGAGACGCCGGTCGCCGAGAGTGCCACCTCGCGCACGTCGCCGGACCGCCACGTTGCGGTGCCGGCCGACTCTCCCTCGACGAAGAAGTGAACCGTCGCACCCTCGTCGCCGTCGGTGCCGTTGACCTGTAGTTTCGGGTCGAACGCCCCGGACCCACCGTAGCGGCCGGCGTCGCCGGTCGTCAGGGAGCCTCGTTGCTCGCCGTCGATCTCGGCGGTCACGGTGAGACCGGCCGGTGCCGGGTCGCCGTCGACCGTGAGTGACCCGTAGTATGCCGCCGGGGGCGGGGTCGGCGCGCCGGCGACCGAACCAACCGCACCGACTGCACCGACGAGGACCACGAGCACGAAACCGAGCGTGAGTACGGTCGCACCGCGATCCATCTACGAACCACCGTTGATCAGGCCGATGAAATCCGAGACGCCGACGCCGTCGGGGATGGCACCGGGGATGGTTCCGGGGTCGTCCACGTACACGAAGTAGCCGGTGAACGGGTTCACGGTCGGGGCACCGTCTCCCTGCGAGGTTCGATCCGGAGCGAACGTGTACCGTCCGAAGGAGTCGGCCACCGACCCCAGCTCCGGGTCCTCCGGTTCCTCGAAGGTGTTCAGGAGGTCGGTCGCGCCCACGGTCCGCGTGGAGAACGCCTCCTCGGCGTCCGCGTACATCCGCGGCGCGACGAAGTGCCAGCCGGTGGTGTCGAGTTGGCGGCTGGTCGCTCGAGCGGGCGTTGCATCGGCGAAATTGATCATCGCGCGGGTGTCAGTCGTCGGGACGACGGCGACGGCGTCCATCGGGCCGAGGACCTCGTCGCCGGTGGCGAGCGTCCACGATTCGGCGTCCGAATCGTACAGGTAGACCGCGCCGTCGAAGTCGTCGAACACCGTGCTGAGGTTCGCCGAGAGCCGTCCAGGCGTGCCGAAGGCGTACTGTTTTCCGGCCTCGAACTCGACGTCGAAACCGAACGACTGGGTGTTCTGCGTCGCCAGGTACTCGTCGATCCCGCTCGCGTCGGTCAGGAACGGGTCAGTGTTCTCCCAGTTGCCGACGACGCGGTCGTCGGTCGGGCCGCGCGGTCCGTAGTAGTTGAGGGCAGCGAACAGCACCGCGGACGATTCGTTATCGTTCTGTAACGCGACGTCCGTCGCCGAGAGGTCGTTGAGGTGGACCTCGAGCTGAGAGGTCAGTGCGTCCTCGGTGACGTACACGCCGTGCTGTGCGTCGATTTCGTTGTCGATGACGGTGACCGGGCGCGCCGGCTCGAGGTCGGGATGGGACGAATACTGGTCGTCGATTTGGACGCCGATTGGCGTGATCCACGGGACCGACGAGTTAGCCGGACGAATGACGTTGTGACGCACGTGCGCACCCGCACCGCGGTTGACCGAGACACCGATGGCTGCACTAACGTCGTTGCGAGCGACGAGCGCATTCGCGTTCGAGTCGATGTGGATACCCCAGTTGTCCGGGGTGGTGACGGTGTTGTGGGTCACGTTCGCCGTCGCGGTCGGTTCGCCATCGGGAGTGTACGTATTGCCGAATATGGATATGGTCCCCTCGACGGTGTTGTTCGTGACGTTCCCATGAGCGCTGGCGAATTGAATTCCCCGGTGAGAGACGTCTCCAACGGTGTTGTTGTGTACGAGACCCTCGGAGTAGTGGAGCAAGATTCCGTCTTCATCTCCACCGACGACGGTGTTGTCCGACACGGTCACGTCGGACTCGAGGGCGTAGATGCCGCCGGCCCATCGGTAGTTGTCGGCCCGACTGCTGTTCGTAATCGTGTTGAAGCTGGCGACGCCGGTCGACCGAGTGTAGTTCAGCCCGTTCTTTCCGGGGTTCTCGATAGTCGAGTGGGTGATGTTCCCCTCGGAGTCGACCAACTGCACGCCCTCGGAGTTGTTCGTGAAGGTACTGTGACTCGCGTGGACGGTCGAGTTGTCCTGTGCACGAACGCCGACCCCCATCCGGTCGGTGGACGATTCGATGATCGTGTTCGATAGGTCGAGCGTTGCGTTCCACAGGACGATCCCGTCGTCGACGACGTCGGCCTGTCGAAGCGTCGAGTTGCTGACGGTGAGCGTCCCCTCGTCGGCGTAGGCACCGCGGAAGCTGTCTATACTGACCTCCTCGAGCGCCACGTTGCTCACGCGCCCGTTCCAAGGTTCGGCGACGACGCCCGCACCGGCGTCGAACGTCGATTGCTCGAGCGTGAGGTCAGCACCGTAGGTCCACACGCCCGTATCCGGGAGCCCGTACAGGCCGCGAGCCTCGACCGCTGCGTTGGTCGCGGTCAACCCTCGCGAGAACTGAGAGGCGTACACGTCTTTGACGGTGACGTTCGTCAGCGCGCCGGCCGTCCCGTTGACGAATACGGCGCTCGAATCCGCGGCGTTGACGCCGTTGATCTGGAGGTTGTTTCCGTCGAGAACCACGTCGCTCGCGGTGATCTCGAAGCAGTGCTGTGCAGTCGCGTCCGAAATCTCGTTTCGAACCTGATAGACGCCGGCGGAGTCGATCACCCGACAGCCCGTGACGTCGGTTCCCGCGTCGCTCTCGCCGGTTCCGGTGAGGGCGACCGAGACCGTCGGCGTATCGGGGTCGTCGCTTTCGACGACCAGATCGGCTGTTTTCGTCCCGTCGAATGTCGGCAAAAAGGAGACGGTGACGTCTCGAGTGTCGCCTGGCGTGAGGGTGAACCCGTCCTCGCTCTCCCTGAACTCACCGGCGTCGATGCCGGTGAGGGAGACGTCGGTCACCTGCAGATCCTCGTCGCCGGTGTTGCTGACGGTGACCGTCTCGTCCGCCGAGGAGCCGACGTCGACCGTTCCGAAGGCGACCGATCCCGGCGAAACGGCGAGTTCGGGTCCTGGTAGGCTCTCGTCGGCTGTGACGGTGAAGATCGAACCGCTGTCGGTGTCGAGCGACGTGAGATTCGCCGAGACGGTATTCGTGGCCGTGTCGACCGTCGCCCCCTCGTCGACCCACGAATCGTTCTGTTCGTCGTAGCGGAGCAGCGCAACGGTGGATTCGTCGAGGGTTGCGACGTCTGCGTCCGTGTACTGGAGGTCGACGTCGAGGTATCCGTCGGGCTCCGAGTACTGGTCGACGTGGATGTCGGTCGCGGTGAAGTTGATCCCGAGCGAGCCGACGCTCGACGGCGGCGAAGCGAGCGTCGTCCCGCTGAGATCGATATCCGAAAGCGTCACCGCCGAAAAGGTTGCCGTCCCGACATCGAGGTTCCGGGCGGTGATCGGCTCGGGGAATCCGGCCGAGTTATCCGCGCTGATATCCACGCTGTTACCGGCGCTTATCGTGTCCGTGATAACCGTATTCGTCGTCTCTCCCTCGGTTGCGATCCCTTCCCGGTTACCCCGAAGTTCGTTACCGACGAGCGACGTCCCGTTGGTGCCCGAGAGATAGATTCCGGATTGACTGTTGGACGTGATGGCATTGTTCTCGATGACGGTTCCATCGGAAACGGTCGTACTGAAACCGGTGACGCTGATTCCGTATTCAGTAGAGGCGCTAATATCGTTGTTCCGGACGATCGTGTCGTTCGATCGGATACTGACCTCCCCCTCGATGGTGTTGTTCGTCACGACGTTTCGCGGCGATTCGAGGGTGTACGACTGCCCGATGCGGACGCTGTCCGTTCCGAGGAGCGTGTTGTTCGCGATCGTGTTGTCGGACGATTCGGCCAGTTTGACCGCCCACGGAACGCCGTTTCCGATATCCGTGTTTACCGTGACGTGCGTGTCCCGGATTTCACTCTCCGTCGTATTCTCGAGCGAAACCGCGGTGTGGAAATCGGTTAGCGTGACGTTGCGAATCGTCACGTTCGTTACGTCGCCGGTGCTTCCGACGCGGATGCCGTAGCGGCTGGTCCTGTCGCTGTCGAGCGTGTGGTCCATCCCGTCGAACACCACGTCGCTCGCGGTGATTGTCACCGCGGGCGAGGCGTCACTATCGGTCAGATCATCCGATAGCGTGTAACATCCCGGGTCGGTGATTTCGACCGGTGCGGTCACGGGACTACAACTCCCTCCGGCGGCGACCGAAGTGCCGATGAACGCGAACGGAACGACGGCCGAAAGAACGACCACGGCCGCCAGCAGGCTGGCTCGACGCTTCATACGATCCCCCGGTGCATCGGAGCGATGTCCGCGTACTCCGGTTGTCCGATAGCGAGTCGGGATCTACACTGAAAACTGTCCGCTGAATACATAGAAAAATGAAGGTAAAGTGTATTGATAACTGCACTGGATGCATAATATTCTCTAGGTGAATACGACGGTCTCTCGATACAGTCGCCCGCGTCACGTTCGTCGTTCGAATGTAGTCCGAATCGACAGACGAGGCGGACCCGTTCGGGAACACACGCTCCAATTTCGCGGCCCGGCACACCGCGAGGGCCGTCCACGCTGCTCGACGTGCGGTACGTTGGACCTGAGTGATATAATTCAGAAATGCTCGACAAATAGTCGAACTACTCGAGAGAAAAACGGGCTGCGTCCAGCTTCGTCGATTCGGTCCGGTACCGTTCGACCGTTTCGGCGGCCCACTCGAGAACGAGTTCGTCGTCGGTGTCGATAACCGCGATGACGTGTCCCGCCTCGTCGTCGACACCGAACGAGACCGCGTCGTCAGCGATCGCCAAAATATACGGAATTCGTCCGTCGTACTCCCACAAATCGAGCATTCCGTTCGCGATCGCCTCGTGGAGTTGGCGACTGAACTGTCGATCTGCGGCCAGCGACTCGAGCACGTCGGTCGTGACGACGATCGACGTCGTTTGCTCCATCTGTGAGCGCTGGTGAGTCACGTCGATCGCCCCCGGTGAGAACGCGTGTGACAACATTTCGACGGCTTCCGAGCCGTCGAGGAACTCCCTGGCGTGATGGATAGGCGCAAGCGGGTCGGCCTGTGTCGGTCGGATCACCGTCGCGCCGCGGAGCCGGCCGATATCGAATCCCATCTCGTCGAAGGGAACGTGCTCGACGACGCCGTGGAGGTCGTGAGCCGTCGCCATCGTCGTCTCGAGTACTTCGAACGTGTCAGCGACGAACTCGCCGAGTCGGGTGAGTTGGTACGTGTGGCCGGTTCGGCTGATCCAGTCGCGTTCCTCGAAGACCCCCAACGCCCGACTTATCGTCGCTTGAGAGGCGCCAACCCTCGTTTTTAGTTCCGACTGCTTTACCGTTCCATCGCGGAGTTCCAACAGCAGCGGGCCTCTGTAGGGAGAGTCGATGAGACAAGCCATATCTTCGCGAACCCGTTCGTCCATTGTACGCTACGTCTCACAGTGACAAAGTAAATCTATTCTCAGATAGTCTTTAGGCAACCTGCTGTTGCAAACCTTCATTCAAAAGGGATGGCGGTTCGAGTTCGGCGTGCTGTAAACGACGAACGCTCTCGACACACGACGACCGGACAGGTGTCGACAACCGCACTGTTTCTCCGTCAACCTGAGTTGAGAGAACGGCTTTGGCGCTCGTCTGTGTACTGTTACCTATGAACGTTCGACCCGCGACCGCCGACGACCGCGACGCGATCAGACGGGTCGCTCGCGACACCTGGCACGACACCTACGACGAACTCGAGGCCGACACCATCGACGACACCGTCGACGAGTGGTACGCCGACGAGTCGTTTACGAGCGCGCTCGAGGAACCCGGCACCGCGGTCCTCGTCGCCGAGGACGAGGGCGAAGACGGGATCGTCGGGTTCGCCCACGGCGTCGTCCACGACGACGAGGGCGACGTGCTCCGGATGTACGTCCACCCCGACCACCAACGTGAGGGAGTCGGCACGGCGCTACACGAACGACTGCGGACGGCCCTCGAGGACTTCAACATGAACCGGATTCGGGCGATCGACCTCGCCTCGAACGAGGACGGTCGATCGTTCTACGAGGAGCTGGGATTCGAGCAGAGCGGCGAGGGCGAGGTAGAGATGGGCGGTGAGACGTATCGGGAGGTGGTGTACACGCTCGAGCTGTGACGGATCAGTCGACTCGAGGCGGGCCGACTGAGACACGTTCGGAAAGCCCGTGATCGCCATCAAAGACGACGTCGTCGAGGTCGACGTACTGCCGGGTTCGGACCGCCGTCTCGAGCGTCGCCGCACCGATGATCCCGAAGACGATGGAGCCGACGGCACTGCAGGCAGCGAGATAGCCGAGGACCGTGTTCTCGAGGGAAACGCTCGCAGCGAGGAAGCCGGTCATCGTCACCAGTGCGAGGACGCAACTCAACGCGACGACGGAGAGAAAGAGGCGAGGGATTGTTCCCGCCGCGTTCGCTCGTCGGTGACTTCGTTCGACGGCCGTTTCGAGGTCGGGAGGCGTCTCGAGAACGATCACCGGCGTGAGGAAGGCGACCGTCGACCGCCACTCGAGGTGGCGCTCGCGGGTGACGAATCGGTCGCGAACCACCCGCGCGATCGGCGGAAACAGTTTGGCGACGAATCCCGACGAGAACGCGCGAATCAGCGACCAGGTGAGCAGCAGCCGCCACGCGCCGACGACGGTCGCGAACGTCGACGGCGGTTCCGACTTCCCGGCAGGCTCCCGGTGGCGGCGGCCGATCACGTAGGTCGCCGCCGCTTTGAAGGACATCCAGACGCAGCTCGTGACGACCAGCATGCCCGCAGCGTACGCGAAGGTCAGCAGCAGAACCGGGACGTTTCGCAACCGGGCTCCGACGGCGACGTCCAGCATGTCGTATCCGAACGCCCGAGCGAACAGTGGGAACGCAGCGTACAGCGTGTAGAGCGTTGCGAACGTGAGGATGCCACCGACGAGTGTGTAGCCGACTGCGGTGGGCGCGTCCCACACGGCGAGTATCGCCTTTCCGTATCCGTAGTTCGCGTCGGAGTGGTTCGTTCTCGTCATCTCTTCGTCCTCGCAATCCAGCGAAACCGGAGCAGGCGTTCGATCCGGCACGGGTTCGATGTCTGTTCTCGAGGTGTGTCGACGGTGACCCCGAATTCGATGGGGTATCGAAACGTGACAATAGAACGTAATAGCGGTTTCGTTCGACTCGAACTCCCTGCGCACCGTTCGAACCCCACCGTGCTCGATCAGTCCTCGAGCGACCGCACGTCGATTCCCGTCTCCGGTTCGCCGGGGAGGTCAGGATCGTACCGGTGACAGGCGACGGGGCGGGACGCGTGTTCGAACTCCGAAAGCGGCGGTGACTCGCGCTCGCAGACGCTCTCGAGGGTGTCCGCCAGCCGCGTTCTGGCCCCTTCGAGATCGCCGGCCTCGATCGACGCGACGGCGTCGGAGACCGCAGTGTCGACGTCGGGATCGGCCAACGTTTCGGGGAGGTCGAACGATCGGCGCAGGTCGAGCGTTCCGTTCGCGGTCCCGTCACCCTCGTCGGCTAGCGAAGCCCACAGCGCGTCCGCGTCGACCCAGTCGTCCGCGAGGTGACGCCGGAGGCGGACGACCGAGAGCCACTGCTCGCGGGGGAGCTCGACGTCCGTGGGTTGAACGATCGCGGGACAGCGCGGGTGGAACCGACACCCGGACGGGAGGTCCGAGGCGTCGGGGAACTCGTCGGAGCCGACGCCGGTTCGCGTGTTCGCGGTGGGCGCGTTCGGATCGAGACTCGGCACCGACGACAGCAAGACCCTCGTGTAGGGATGCTGAGGCTCGTCGAACACCGCCTCGGTCGGACCGCGCTCGACGATCTTTCCGAGGTACATGACCGCGACGCGGTCGCAGAACCGCCGGACGAGGTCGACGTCGTGGCTGATCAGGACGATCGCGACGCCGTACTCCCGCTCGAGGTCGGCCATCAGCTCGAGCACCTCGGCCTTCGTGCGTCCGTCGAGGGCGCTGGTCGGCTCGTCGGCGACGATCAGGTCCGGGTTCAGTACCAGCGCCCGCGCCAATCCCATGCGCTGTTTCTCGCCGCCGGAGAACTCGTGCGGGTAGCCGTCGGCGTCGGCGGCCTCCAATCCGACCCGCTCGAGGGCGTCCTCGACGACGCGCCGGCGGTGTTCGGGATCGTCGAGTCCGTGGACCCGCAGCGGTTCCGCGATCGCGTCGCCGACGGTCAGCCGCGGGTTGAACGCCGAGTCCGGATCCTGCAACACGAGCTGGGTGCGACGGCGAAACGCGCGGAGTTCGTCGTCGTCGTATGCCAGCACGTCCTCGCCGTCGAAGCGGATCTCTCCGCTAGTCGGCTCCTCGAGGCGGAAGATCGACAGCGCGGTCGTGGACTTCCCACAACCGGACTCGCCGACGATACCGAACGTCTCAGAGGGATAGACGTCGAAGCTCACGCCGTCGACGGCCCGGACGCGACCGACCTCCCGCCGGAGGAACCCCTCCGTGATCGGGTAGTACTTCTCGAGATCCCTGACGGACAGCAGCGGCTCCGAGTCGGTGTCGAGATCAGTCACCGTCATCACCACGGTTCCACTCCCAATTTGGATCCGGATTCGAATTCCGATCTCGGTCTTCGTCTCGGTCCCGGTTCCCTTCTCGATCCAGTTTCCGTTCCCGTCCCTGTTCCTGATCCCGATCCCGCTTGACGCCGACCGCGGTCGCCTCCGACAGCACCGTCGAGGCGTCCCGTCCGACCCCGTAATAGACGCAGGCGGCCCGGTGGGTGTCGAGATCGGCGACGGTCTCGAGGGGCGGGCGATCTCTGCAGGCGGGGATCGCGTGGGGGCACTCGAGCCGGAACGGACAGCCGTCGTCCGGGGGCTGGACCCCCGACCCCGGCTTCGACCTCGAGCCCGCCCCGGCCTCGACCTCCTCACCACCTCGCAGGTCGTCCGTGAAACTCCGAAACAGCGCCTGCGTGTACGGGTGGGCCGGCTGGGCGAACACGCGGTCGACCGGCCCCCGCTCCATGACGGCCCCGTTGTAGAGCACGACGACGCGGTCGGCGAGCGACGAGACGACCCGGAGGTCGTGGGTGACGAGCAACATCGCGAGGTCGCGCTCACGAGCGAGGGTCTCGAGCAGGTCGATGATCCGGGCCTGGATCGTCACGTCGAGCGCCGAGGCGGGTTCGTCGGCGATCAGCAGATCCGGTTCGGCGGCGAGCGCGACGGCGATGGCGACGCGCTGGCACATGCCGTCCGAAAGTTCGTGTGGATACTGGTCGACTCGCTCGCCGGCCCGCGAGAGACCGACCCGTCGGAGGAGGGAAATCGCGCGCTCTCGTGCCGCGTCGTCCGTCACTTCCCCGTGAAACGCGATCGCCTCGACGATCTGATCGCCAATCGTGTACACCGGATCCAGCGCCGCCTGCGAGTGCTGGAACACGTACGCGATACGGTTCCCTCGAATCGTCCGCAGCTCGGCCCCGCCGACCGACAGGAGGTTCCGCCCCTCGAAGCGGACCTCGCCGGAGACGTCGCCCGACGCGGCGGGCTCTAAGCCGAGGATCGAGTCGCAGGTGACGGTCTTGCCGCTCCCGCTCTCGCCGACGAGGCAGACGGTTTCGCCGCGGTCGACCTCGAAGCTCACGCCGTCGACGGCTCGGATCACGCCGCCGTCGGCGGGGATGTACGTCCGGAGGTCGTCGACGGCCAACAGCGGGTCGCTCACTGGCCCCACCTCGGGTCGAGCACGTCGCGGAGGTCGTCCCCGACGACCTTGAACGCCGCGACCGTCAGCGCCAGCGCGACCGCGGGCAGCGTCGAGGTCCACCACACGATCGTCGGCGGGCCGTGGAACAGGCCCTCGGCGATCGTGAGACCCCACGACTGGAACTGGGCCCGGAATCCGAGAAACGCCAGTCCGGCCTCGGTGAGCACGAGGACGGCGAGCAGGTGGAACGCGGCCGGGACGACGGTGTTGGTGACGTTCGGGAGGACGTGTCGCCGGAGGATATCCGCCGAGGGCGTCCCGACCGCGCGGGCGGCGAGCACGTATCCCTCCTCCCGGCGTTGCAGGGTCTCGCTGCGGACGATCCTGGCGATCCCGCCCCACGAGAGCAATCCGAACGCGAGCAACAACAGGAACATCGACCCGCCGAAGTACATCCACGCGAGCAGGTAGATGACGATCGCGGGTACGCTGAGCTGAGCGTCGACGACGGCCATCAAGACGTCGTCGAGCAGCCCGCCGTAGTAGCCGGCGGCGAGGCCGACCGCGCTCGCGAGCGGCACGATTACGCCCAGCGTGACGACCGTCAGGTAGACGACCGGCCGCGCCCCCGCGATCAGGAGGTCGATCATATCGTATCCCCAGCGGTCGGTTCCGAGCGGATGCTGCCACGTGCCGTAACAGGGACGCGTAAGATCGAACCCGTCGGCGACCCGGCCGACGCAATCGTGCTGTGTCAACTGATAGGGAACGCTGGACCACACGGGCGGCTGGTGGCGATTCAGCGTCAGATCCACCAGTCCACCGGCGGGAAAGCCGGCGTTGCCGTACATCCCGACCACCAGCACGCCGCCGAGGTATGCGAGAAAGACCACCGTCAGTCGACGAGCGCGGAGCACTCCGAGGAGGCGACGCGACTCGCGACGGTTCCGCGCGAGCGGGACCACGCCGTAGGCGAGCAAGACCACAGTAGACAGCAACAACAGCCAGTCCGCCAGCCCGACGTTCCAGTACCACGCGAGATAGAGACTGTCCTGAATTCGGTAGTACAGGTACGTCGCCGCGAGCGCGAGCAGTCCGACGGCGAGCGCGATCCGTTCGGCTGTCAGCGAGCTCCTCGAGCCCTCGTAGCGGTCCCAGTCGATCCGTTCGAACTCCGCGACATCGCTCGAGACCGTGGAACCGTCGTCGGCGGCGTCCGTCATCTAACTGTCGTCCGGATGAGTGTGATGTGAAAAAATAAACATTGGGGTATGTTCACAGACACAATATTCATATCGTGCGAGAACGACAGGTTCCGTGTTTCAGTGTCATGTTCGCTGCGCTCGCGTCACCGTCCGGTAGCGGTGATCGACCGTGAGCCTATCCCGGATGCTCCTCCGACGGGTCGCGCTCGGACTGGCGACCATCTGGGGCGTGCTCACGCTCGTGTTCGTGCTGTTCACCCAGACGCGGGACTGGAACCTCGGCACACAGGTCGCGATGGCCGGGCGCGATCCGGGAACGGATTCCGATGACATCGCGGAACTCCGCGAGGAGTACCTCGCCGAACGAGGGATGGATCGACCGCTCTGGGAGCAGTACGTCGACTGGATGGGTGACATGGTCACCCTGCAGTGGGGTGAGTCGTTTGAGACCGGCCACGCGGTACTCCCGGCGGTGATCGACGCGACGGTCCGAACCGGGTCGTACGTGGTCCCAGCGCTGGCACTGGCGACGGGGGTCGGCCTCACCGTGGCG
Source organism: Halomontanus rarus (assembly GCF_017357405.1). Classification (GTDB taxonomy): domain Archaea; phylum Halobacteriota; class Halobacteria; order Halobacteriales; family Natrialbaceae; genus Halomontanus; species Halomontanus rarus. The sequence continues at coordinate 2,105,761 of NZ_CP071597.1, forward strand.
CTCTACACCGGACTGAATCCCGGTTCGATCGGCGACGGGGTCCTCCGAAGCGCGTCGTACCTGTCGTTCGGGCTGCCGAACTTCTGGATCGGATACATGATCGTCAGCGTCGCCGCACTCGGTGGACTCCACCGACACTCGACCACCGCCGAGACCGCCATCCAACCCACCGAGGGGCCGTTCGTCGTCGAATTCGTCCTCCCGGTCGTGCTCGTGGCGACGACGCTGCTGGCTGCGGTGGTCAGTTACGGACGGGCGTACTCGCTGCAGTACGGCTCGTCGGCGATGACGAAACTGATCCGGGCGAAAGGTGGGAGTCAGCTGGACGTCGCCAGACACGTCTTACGAAACGCGGCGATTCCGCTCGTCTCACTGCTGTTCGCCGAGACGCTGGCGCTGCTGGCGCTTGCGGTGTTCGTGATCGAGGCGCTGTTCGCTATCGACGGCCTCGGATTGCTGTTCTACAACGCGATCTGGACACGGGACCTCCCCGTGCTCATGGGCGGGACGATGGTGATCGTCGTGATCGGCGTCGGGGGGAACGTCCTGCAGGATCTGGCCTATTCGTTGCTCGATCCGCGCGTGGACACCGGTACGCGATGACGGCTCGGCACTGTCGTCTCAGAACACCGCTCGTCACTCGTCGTCAGAACTCCTCTGCCGGCGGCGCGATTCCCTCGTCCTCGTCGGTCACGAGGTCGAACTCCTCGCGGACCTCTCGGATCCGATCCCGGATATCCGCAGCGAGTTCGAACTCGAGGTTGCTCGCGGCCTCCTCCATGCGGTCCTCGAGGTCCGCGACGTACCGCGCTGCCTCGTCGTCGTCCCCGAGGTCCTTCCCGGAGACGCCGCTGGTGTCGGTCTTGCTTCCGGGTAAGTTGGTCTCGCCGACCTCCTTCTCGATGGTCGTCGGCTCGAGTCCGTGTTCCTCGTTGAACTCCTGTTGGATCTCGCGGCGGCGCTGGGTTTCTTCGATCGCCGACTCCATCGCGTTCGAGGGCTCGTCGGCGTAGAGGACGACCTCGCCGTTGACGTTCCGGGCGGCCCGACCCATCGTCTGGACGAGCGTCGTCTCCGATCGGAGAAAGCCCTCCTGATCGGCGTCCAGAATGGCCACCAGCGAAACCTCGGGGATGTCCAGCCCCTCTCGGAGCAGGTTGATTCCCACGAGGACGTCGATCTCGCCGAGTCGAAGCGAGCGGATGATCTCGTGGCGCTCCAGGGTGTCGGTCTCGTCGTGCATGTACTCGACGGCGACGCCGGCCTCGTCCAGATATTCGGTCAGGTCCTCGGCCATCCGCTTGGTCAGCGTCGTGACGAGGGTCCGCTCGTCGCGGTCGATTCGATCGTCGATCCGATCCATGAGGTCGTCGACCTGCCCGCTGGCGGGCGAGACCTCGATCGCGGGGTCGACGAGGTGGGTCGGCCGAACGATCTGCTCGGCGATCCGGTCGCTCTCCTCGCGCTCGTAGTCGGCGGGCGTCGCGCTGACGTACAGCGTCTGGTCGGTCTTTTCCTCGAACTCCTCGAAGGTCAGCGGCCGGTTGTCGTAGGCCGTGGGCAGTCGGAAGCCGTTCTCGACCAGCGAGTCCTTCCGGGACTTGTCGCCGGCGAACTGGCCCCGAATCTGGGGCAGCGTGACGTGGGACTCGTCGACGACGGTGAGGAAGTCGTCCGGGAAGTAGTCTAACAGGGTGTAGGGAGCCTCTCCGGACTCCCGATCCGAGAGATACAGCGAGTAGTTCTCGATCCCCGAACAGTAGCCGGTCTCGGCCATCATCTCGAGGTCGAACGTCGTCCGCTCCTCGATGCGCTGGGCGGCGATCAGGTCGCCCTTTCGCTCGAAGTAGGAGATGCGGGAGTTCATGTCCTCGCGAATCTCGTCCATCGCGTTCTCGAGTTTCGTCTCCGGAATCGAGTAGTGCTCCGCCGGATGGACGAGGACGGCGGGTTCCTCGCCCTGGACTTCGCCCTCGAGCGGGTCGACCTTGACCATGCGGTCGATCTCGTCGCCCCAGAGTTCGACGCGGACGGCGTAGCGGCCGTACATCGGGTAGATCTCGATCGTGTCGCCGCGGACGCGGAAGGTCCCCTGGGTGAAGTCGACGTCGTTGCGCTCGTAGTTCAGATCGACCAGCCGAGCGAGGAGGTCGTCGCGACCGACCTCCTCGCCGACCTCGAGGCGCAGGGACATGTCGATGTAGTTGCGCGGGTCACCGAGGCCGTAGATGGCCGACACGGAGGCGACGACGATGACGTCCTCGCGTGTGAGCAGCGAGCGGGTGGCGGAGTGGCGAAGCCGGTCGATCTCGTCGTTGATCGAGGCGTCCTTGTCGATGTAGGTGTCGCTCTGCTCGACGTAGGCCTCGGGCTGGTAGTAGTCGTAGTAGGAGACGAAGTACTCGACGGCGTTGTCGGGGAAGAGGTTCCGGAACTCCTCGTAGAGCTGGGCGGCGAGGGTCTTGTTGTGGGCGATGACGAGCGTCGGTTTCTGGACCTCCTCGATCACCCACGAGACGGTGTTGGTCTTCCCCGACCCGGTGACCCCGAGCAGGGTCTGTCTGTCGAGTCCGTTCGCGAAGCCGTCGGCTACCTGCTCGATCGCCTCCGGCTGGTCCCCCGCGGGGTCGAACGGGGCGTCCACATCGAACGGGTGGTCGACGTCGGGACGGTCCGGTTGCAGCGGTCCTCGAGTGTCGCTCACGATGATTTCGATATGGGCTGGAGGCACTTTACGCGCTCGCTTGGCGACGGTGGCGTGACTCGCTGGCGGGAGTTGCGGAGATAGTTCAGTTCGAGAATCAGTCTCCGTCGAGTGGGATAGAACGGACTCGATAGAAACGATGTTTCACCGACTTCCGACCACCATCGCTGTGACCCCTGCAAGGAGGAGAAGACCGCCACCGATGCTCGAGACGTTCAACACCGTCTCGTTACCGTATCCGAGTCTCGGAAGGATCCGATTTCCGAGAAACATGGTAGTGATTCCGACGAGGAGAAGTACGTCTTCCGGATACCGAATCGTCGTTGAAAGATTGACCATTGAGTATAACGCTCTAACATTACTTATCGGTCGTATTACATACTTCTTTTTGAGTGAATTCGTGTAACGTTAACCTACCTACTCACTTCTCCTGCAGCGAATCCAGTGTACAATACTCGAGAAATCGTCGAACGACAGTCAGTTCGGGATCATCCCTCGTCACCCTTGAAGCGAGAGGTGACTGCCAGAGCACCGAATCCGTTCCCCACCTGTACCCGGTTCTCACCGGCCGCCACCACCGCCAAGCGTTTTCAGCCAGTGCGTAGTGATTCCCCGTATGGCCCCCGACCAGACCCAACTCGCCCGCGCTCGAGACGAACTCGAGGAGGCAGCCGAGACGGCCGACGACGAGAGCGTTCGCGATCCGGTTCGCGAGACGGCCGCCGCGTTCGCGGACCTCGCGAGCGGGAACCAGCAGCCGGATCACGCGCTGATGGACGACCACCTCAACGCGCTCCGGCAGGCCAAACAGCACGCTGACGGCGAGACCGCCGAGCACATCGAGGAGGCCCTCGAGTACGCCGAGGACTACCGGGAAGAACTGCCACAAGGGTAACGCTCAGTGTTCGGTTCCACTTCGTTTTCGGTTCCAGTTCCGGTTTCGTTTTCGTCCGTACCGCTGCACCGACAGAACACGAGTTATCGCACCCGCGGCGATCGATTCGCACGTCTACGTCCGACTCCGTCTCCGACAGCAACCCCCCGAACCCGAGGGTGTTTCTCACGCGCCGGATGGCGCGTGCAGGGGTCGTTGCGAGAAGGGACAACCGTTTTCCGCGGTTTCGTGGTATGGCGTGCTATGACCTCGGGTTCCGTCACGGCGTGGGAGTACGAGACGGTTCGGCCACCGCGCGATTCGACCATGGAAGAGGCCGACGATCCGAAAGAGGTTCTGAACGACCTCGGAAGCGACGGGTGGGAACTCGTCGACACCATCGACTACAGCGGCGGCGGGACGAAGTTCCTCGTGTTCAAGCGGCCGGCCCGCGACGGCGGCGGAGACGGCGACGGCGGCGGTGACAGCGATGAGTGACGACGAGATCAGCACCGAGGACACGATGCGCGAACGGGCCGACGAGAGCCGAGTCAAACTCTGGTTGCTCCTCGGGGCCAACCGGCTCGTCGTCACCGGCGTCCTCTCGCTCGCCTTCTTCGGGCTCTTCATGCTCGGCGCGGCGCTCGATCCCTCCTTCCCGGCGATGCTTCGGGATCGGACCGTGATCAAGACGCTGTTCGCGTCGATGCTCGGCTCGCTCATCACCGGCGTCACCCTCGTGGTCACCATCAGTCAGCTGATCGTCTCACAGGAGAACGGGCCGCTCGGCGAGCAGCGAACCCGGATGAGCGAGACGATGGACTTTCGCAAGTACACGGCGGAGCTCGTCGGAAAACCCGCGCCAGCCGATCCGTCGGCGTTCCTCCGGAACCTCGTCGACGCCACGGAGACGCGCGCCGACGACCTCCGCGCCGCCGTCGACGGGAGCGATCCCGACCTTCGAGACGAAGTCGACGAGTTCGTCGACAGCCTCACGGGCAACGCCGAAACCGTCCGCGAACAGCTCGACGGCGCTCGGTTCGGCACCTTCGACGTCGTCTACGCCTCGATGAACTACAACTACTCCTGGAAGATCTTTCAGATCGAGCGCCTCGAGGACGATTACGACGACGTCCTCGACGACGATCAGCGCGAGGTCCTCGACGAACTGCGGACCTCGCTGACCATGTTCGGGCCGGCTCGAGAGCACATCAAGACGCTGTACTTCCAGTGGGAGCTCATCAACCTCTCTCGGCTGATCCTCTACGTGGCGATCCCGTCGCTGCTCATCGCGGGAATGATGATCTCGTTCGTCGACGCCTCGACGGTCACCGGGGCGACGCTGGGCGCGGCGAACGTCCTCTGGATCGTCGGGATCGCGTTCACGATCACCGTCGTCCCGTTCCTGATGCTGACGTCGTACGTGATGCGGATCGCGACGATCGCCAAGCGTACGCTCGCGATCGGGCCGCTGATCTTGCGGGACTCCCAGCGCTAGCGGTAGCACGAAGAGATCACTCGTACCGCAACGCGTCGATCGGATCCGTCCGTGCGGCCCGCCACGCCGGATACAGTCCGGCGAGGATGCCGACGAGAATTCCGACGGCGACCGCGAGTGCGACGTACTCGAGGGGGTAGACCAGCGGGAGGTCGATGTACCACGCGCCGAGGTAGCCCGCGGCCAGTCCGAGCGCGGTGCCGAAGATGGCGCCGACGACGCCCAGAACGATGGACTCGGTGAGGAAGAGCCCGAGGACGTCCCGGTTCTGCGCGCCGACGGCCTTCATGATCCCGATCTCGCGGGTGCGTTCGGTCACCGAGACGAGCATGATGTTCGCGATGCCGATCGAACCGACGAGCAACGAGATGGCGGCGATGCCGACGATGAAGTTCTGGAGCAAGTCGAGGACGTCCTGAAGCTGCTGGAGTAACTCCGTGCTCGTCTGAAGCGTGACCGCGTACCCTTCGCTCATGAGGTCGCTGGCGTCGGACTCGTCGCTCTCGAGGTAGGCCGTCGCAGCCTCTCGAGCCCCGTCGATATCCGCGTCGTCCGTCGAGTGGGCTTCGACGACGATGGCGAGGTATCGCGCGCCGTCACTCGTGTTTCCGTCCGCATCTTCGTTTTCGTCGCCTCCGCCGACACCCAGCCCCGCGGCCTGTTCGGCGTAGTAGGGATCGGTCGGCACGTAGATCCGCGGCGACGCCTCGAACCCCTCGAACGGACTCAGACCCTCGGACGTGTCCGTGATCCCGACCACTTCGACCGTCGTCGTCTGGCCGCCGAGGATCGTGAGTGTGAGTTCGTCGCCGACCGAGACCGGGTCGTCGAACTGGTCGGCGGCGGCGGGATTGATCACCGCCTCGCGTTCGCCCGTCTCGAACTGCCTGCCCTCCCGGAGGTCGGCCTCTCGGACGTACGACGGCCCGGCCGCGATCAACCCGTCACCCTGCGCGACTTGCTCGTCGCCGTTCGAGACCGCCTGCGTTTGGATCGAGGCGTAGCCGTAGGCCGCCTCGACTTCCTCGAGATTGCGTACTTCGTCGAGGTCGTTCTGACTGAAGACCGGCTGTGCGCCCGCGAGCGGGCCGCCTTCGGCGCCCTCGTCCGCGGCCCAGCCGTAGAGGTTCCGCTGGTCGTCCGGGCTGATATCGCCGATGATCCCCGCCTGCAGGCTCGCGCCGAGCGTGACGAACGCGATGACCGCCGCGATGCCGATGACGATCCCGAGCATCGTCAGCGCCGAGCGCAGTTTGTGTCCGCGGATCGACCGCCAGGCGAGTCGGAGGCTCTCGAGGGGATTCATCGGTCGTCGGACTCCGTCTCAGTCTCGTTCTCGAATTCGGTCTCACTCTCAGTCTCGTTCTCGAGTTCGGTCCCGGTCTCAGTCTCAGTCGTTTCCGCCGGCTCCGTTCCCGTACCCGTTCTCGTGCTCGTTCCCGTCCCCGCTCCCGTTTCCGACGCCGATCCACCGCTCTGACCCGCTCCCTCACCCGCCGCCGAGTCCGGACCCACACCCTCGAGTTCCTCGACGCGTTCGATCTCGCCGTCGAGCAGGTGAACGATCCGCTCGGCGCGCCGGGCGACGTGGGGTTCGTGGGTGACCACCACGATCGTGTGTCCCGCGGCGTGGAGGTCCTCGAACAGCGAGAGGATTCGGTCGCCGGTCTCGGTGTCGAGATTGCCGGTCGGTTCGTCGGCCAGAACGATCTCCGGATCGTTGACCAGCGCCCGGGCGACCGCGACGCGCTGGCGCTGGCCGCCCGACAGCTCGTTGGGCTGGTGATCGCCCCTGTCGCCGAGGCCAACCCGCTCGAGTAATTCTCGAGCGCGTTCGGTTCGCTCGGCGGCCCCGATCCCCTGGAAGAGCTGCGGGAGCGCGACGTTCTCGAGGGCCGTGAGTCGAGGCATGAGGTTGAACGTCTGGAAGACGAAGCCGACCTCCGTCCCTCGAAGCCGGGTTCGCTCGCGGCCGCTCAGTTCCGACACCGCCTGTCCGCCGACGGTGATCTCGCCTTCCGTCGGTGTATCGAGACAGCCGACGAGGTGCATCAGCGTCGACTTCCCCGAGCCGCTGGGGCCCATGATCGCGGTGTAGGAGCCGCGGGGAATCTCGAGCGTCACGCCGTCGAGGGCGTGAACCGGTTCGCCGAGGAGGTAGGTCTTTCTGACGTTCGAGAGCGTGACCGCCGTCTCACCGTCCGTCGCAGTCTGTGTTCTCGGACCCGTTCCCGATCCCGATTCCGGCCCCGACCCAGTTTCCGGACCCGTATTCGACATAGGACACGGACACCACCGGGAGCGAAAAATCTTGGCAGGGTGCCGAGTCGTTCTCGAGTCGTCTTCGAGCCGCGCCTACATCGTCGACCCTCGGACCGGCCCATCACGAGCGACCTCAGACGAGTTCGGGAGCGGGGACGAACGTGGAAAGAGAGACGATCGTAACAACTGAAACTGTTCGCACACCGATCGTACAGTCCGCGGTTCTCGCTCACGGTGTTCGCTCCGAACCGCGCTGCCGTCGTGTGATCGGGTGTACACTAACGTTCAGTGGCTACTATAGATTACCCACAACTGCTATAATCGAGACCCGACGACTATCGGCAATGGTTCGGTGGAACCGCCTCGTGTCCGTGTCCGCAGTCGGCGGCAGACGTATCGTCGTCGCCCTCGGGGCACTCTACGTCGCGATCACGCTTGGCTGGGCGCTCGTCCTGCTCTCTCGGGACACGCCGTACGGGAGCATCCTGATCGTCTCGCTTCTGATCGGCGGCCCCGGAGCGACCCTCCTCTACGGCGGATATCGACTCCCACAAACCGACATCCATCCCGACTTCTACGCCGCGGTCGCGGTCAGGACTCTCGCCGGATTCGGCGTTATGGGTCTCGTTCTCGCGCTCTATCATATCCAGCCCGACGAGAGCCTCTCCGGGTCGCTCGAGACGGTCTTCATTCTCACCTCGCTCAGCACCGTCGCCGGCTTCGGCGTCGGGGTCAACGGCGCACAGGCCAGAACGCGTGCACTTGAGGTCGAAGAACGCAACCGGGAACTGGAACGGATACGGGCGCGACTCGAGGAGCGCAATCAGGAACTCCAGCGGACGCAGGGCGAACTCGAGGAGACTGTCGACCAACTGCAGGCCTCGAACGAGCGCCTCGAGCAGTTCGCCTACGCCGCCTCCCACGATTTGCAGGAACCCCTGCGGATGGTCTCGAGTTACCTCCAGTTGATCGAGCGCCGGGCCGACGAGGATCTCTCCGAAGAAACCGAGGAGTTCCTGGCGTACGCCGTCGACGGCGCCGATCGGATGCGCGGCATGATCGAGGGCCTGCTCGAGTACTCCCGCGTCGAGACACAGGGTGAGCCGGTGAAACCGGTCGACCTCGACGCGGTCCTCGCGGACGTCCGTTCGGATCTTCGAATGCGGATCGCGGAGCACGACGCCGAGATCACCGCGGAGTCGCTGCCGCAGGTTCGGGGAGACGAGGGGCAGCTGCGACAGGTCCTCCAGAACCTCGTGAGCAACGCGATCGAGTACAGCGACGACGGGCCGCCGCGAATCGAGATCGATGCCGAGCGGCGCAACGGAGCGACGTGGACGATTTCGGTCCGCGACGAGGGGCCCGGGATCGAACCCGCCGATCAGGACCGCATCTTCCAGGTGTTCCAGCGCCTGCACAGTCAGGCGGAACACGCCGGCACCGGAATCGGGCTGGCGCTGTGTCAGCGGATCGTCGAACGCCACGGCGGGGAGATCTGGGTCGACTCCGAGCCCGGCGCGGGAGCGACGTTCTCGTTTACGCTGCCGGCGGTCACCGAACGAGAGGGATAACGCGGTCGGTAACACCACTGCACCCACTGCGATACGGGGTAGTTAACCACACTACATCGCACCATCCCGCAGGGCACTACACCACACTACATCGCACCATACCGAACCACACCGCACCGCACCAAACCGAACCACACTACACTGCACCAACTCTCACGACGGGACACACCCGAACGAGATTTATTTCGTCGGGACGTCCATCTAAACGGCATGAATCTCGAGGCAGCCTACTGGCTGGCGATCTTCGTCGTCGTCATGGTCCCGGTCTGGGCGGTGTTTCTGTTCGTTCGCTCCCGTCTCGGCATCTCCGAGTACGCCTGGTCGGTCGCCTCTCACGGGGGGATCGGCCCCGATCCACACCACTCGAGCGAGTCCGAGGGGCCCCAGTTTCGGGACCCCCGCGAGCGTCCCGGCAACTGCCCCTCGTGTGGCGAACCGATCGACGAATACGAGTTCGAGCGGTGCTGGAACTGCGCTCGAGCGGTTCGGTGACCGACTCGAGTCGGTGGCGGTTCCCGAACCCGAACCTGAATCCGAATCCGAACCCGAACCCGAATTCGAGTCACCGCCGTCCTCTGACCCGCCGCCGACGTACCGGAATCCGTAGTAGACCGCGAACGCGGTCACGAGTCCGCCGATCAGGGCCGTCTCCCGCGAGGGCTCGAGGACGTATCCGACCCCCACGAGAACGGCCCAGCCAGTGAAGACGACGACGTTGAAGCCGATCGTCCGATGCCGGTCTCTCGCGTAACCGACCAGTAACGCGAGACAGACGAACGGCGCGGCGAGGGTGGCCGCGACCGGGCGAACACCGCCGTCGGCGTAGGAACTGAGGAGCAAGACGACCTGCAACGCCAGCACGAGGCCGATTGCGACCGTTCCGGTCGATCGCCAGCGATTGGGCTGTGTGCGTTCCGCGAGGTTCATGTCTGTGGATCGAACGGTCTGTACACTATACGTTTCGCTCGAGTGACGGCAGAATCGACGGGCGAAAATCCATCCCGGTCGGCAGAATTCCTCGACGCGAACTCGAGTGCGTCGGCGCGGGCGGTCGCGCGAACGGGTGTGCACGATCAGAAACGGATACGATGACGGCCGTCACCCGCCGTGAAATCAGTCGTCACTGGCCTCAACGATGTCTCTCTCTCTCACCTCGCTCGAGCGTGACTGCGAGCGAGTCCAACGCGAACGACGACGCACCGAGAGCGAACACGAACGAATGGAGACCGTGGCCGAACCGTATCCGACGGCCCCTAGTCGTGGATGCCCATCGCTTCGATCTGCTCCTGGTAGCGGTTTCGGATCGTGACTTCCGTCACTTGCGCGACGTCGGCGACGGCGCGCTGGGTCTTCTTCTCGTTACAGAGCAGCGAGGCGGCGTAGATCGCCGCGGCGGCGTACCCCGTCGGCGACTTGCCCGAGAGCATCCCCTGTTCGGCGGTCGTCTCGATGATCTCGTTGGCCTTCGACTGGACCTCCTCGGAGAGTTCGAGCTCCGAACAGAACCGGGGGACGTACTTCTTCGGGTCCACCGGCTCCATTGCGAGGCCGAGTTCCTGCGAGACGTACCGATACGTGCGGCCGATCTCCTTTCGTTCGACACGGGAGACCGCCGACACTTCCTCGAGCGATCGGGGAATACCCTCCATGCGGCAGGCCGCGTAGAGCGTGCTCGTCGCGACACCTTCGATCGACCGCCCGCGGATGAGGTCCTCCTCGAGTGCGCGCCGGTAGAGGACGCTGGCGACTTCCCGGACCGAGCGGGGGACCCCCAGCGCGGAGGCCATCCGGTCGGTTTCCGAAAGCGCGAACTGCAGGTTGCGCTCGCCGGCGTCTTTCGTCCGAATGCGCTCTTGCCACTTGCGCAGTCGGTTCATCTGGCTGCGCTTCTTCGAGGAGAGCGAGCGACCGTATGTGTCCTTGTCCTTCCAGTCGATGGTGGTCGTGAGCCCCTTGTCGTGCATCGTGTTCGTGATGGGCGCGCCGACGCGGGACTTCTGCTGGCGTTCGTTGTGGTTGAACGCGCGCCACTCGGGTCCCATGTCGATCTGGCCCTCCTCACTTACGAGGCCACACTCTTCACAGACGAGTTCGGAGCCGTCAGAGCTCTTGACGAGCGTGTCCGTCTCACACTCGGGGCACTCGTGGCTCCCTCGCTGCTTCTGGTTTTGCTCCGTTTCGTTGTCACGTTCGCGTTGGGGCCTGATTCTCTCCACACACCCGTTTCGAGGGGCAAGCGGGTAACACTTACGTGCGTGGAAGTTGCAGTTCAGTTGACAGGAACGGCCCGTTCGACCCCGATCGATCGAGAGATACAACGCTTTTAGCGCCGGCGCACGCTCGTAGACGTATGAAAACAGGCGGCGGATCCGACGGAGCGAAACGTCGCGCCGGTGAACGCGCGGCCGAGGCGGTCGAGGACGGCTCGGTCGTCGGCCTCGGAACCGGCTCGACGACGGCCTTCGCGATCGAGGCGATCGGGCGAGCGGTCGACGACGGCCTCGAGGTGCGCGGGATTCCGACCTCGTTTCAGTCGCGACAGCTGGCGATCGACTGTGGCATTCCACTGACGAGCCTCGACGAAGTCTCGCGCGTGGATCTCGCGATCGACGGCGCAGATCAGGTGTCCGAGGCGGGCGACCTGATCAAGGGGGGCGGCGGCGCACAGACCCGCGAGAAACTCGTCGCGACCGCGGCCGACCGCTTCCTCGTCGTCGCCGACCCCTCGAAGCTGTCCGCCCGACTCGAGCGATCGGTTCCCGTCGAGGTCGTGCCCGACGCGCACACCGTGGTCGCAGACCGCGTGGCCGACCTCGATCCCGACTCCGCTCTCGCTCTCGAGAACGGGGGCGGGCGCGGGGGCGAACCGACGCTGCGCGAGGCGAGTCACAAGGACGGCCCCGTCGTCACCGACAACGGGAACCTGCTACTCGACTGCGCGTTCGGACCGATCACCGACCCGGGGGCGCTGGCGACGCGGCTCTCGAGCCTGCCGGGCGTCGTCGAACACGGGCTGTTCGTCGGGATGGCAGACGTGGTCTACGTCGGAACCGACGACGGGGACGGGGACAGGGACGGAGTCGACGTGCGCCGGTTCGAGTCCGAGTGATCGACGTATCCGTATGCGCCGTCGGTATCGTACGCACCTCGTCGCGTTCTCTCACCCCGTTCGTCCGGTCGGTGCGACGCCTCTCGTATCAGTAGGTTACTGCTCGAGCGTTCCCACCGCCGGCAACGTAAACGAGAAGGTCGCGCCCGCGCCGGGTTCGGAGTCGACCCGGATCTCCCCGGCGTGGCGCTCGACGATCCGCTGACAGAGCGCCAGCCCGATACCGGCGCCCGGGTACTCCTCGCGTCCGTGCAGCCGGTGAAACACCTCGAAGATTCGATCGGCGTCGTTCGGATCGATGCCGATCCCCTCGTCGCGAACTGAAACCGTCCATTGCCGTCCATCTCGTTCGGCCGAGACGTGGACACGCGGGGGCTCGTCACCGCTGTAGGTGATCGCGTTGCTCAGGAGGTTCTGGAAGACCTGCCGGAGTTGCCCCGCATCCCCCTGCACTCGAGGTAAGGAGTCCGCCGTAATCTTCGCGTCGGACTCCTCGATTTTCATCTGGAGGTCGTCGAGTACGTCCTCGAGCACCGTGTCGAGGTCGACCGGCTCGAACGCCTCGCCGCGCGTCTCGATCCGGGAGTACTCGAGCAGCCCCTCGATCATGCCGCGCATCCGTTCGGCGCCGTCGATGGCGAACGCGAGGAACTCCTCGCCGTCGTCGTCGAAGGCGTCGTCGTACCGGCGTTCGATCAGTTGCAGGTAACTCGAGACCATCCGCAGGGGTTCCTGTAAATCGTGGGAGGCAGCGTAGGCGAACTGCTCTAACCGCTCGTTGGACTCCTCTAACTTCGAAATCGTCTCCTCGAGTTTGCGCTGATACTCGCGGCGTTCGGTGATGTCGGTGAGCGTGACGACGGCACGACTCACCTCGCCGCGTTCGTTTCTGACCGGCATCCCGTGTTCCATGATGACGCGTCGTTCCCCGTCGACGGTCTCGATCTCGTACACGTTGGGTTCCGAGACCGCCTCGTCCCGAAGGACCTGTGCCATCGTCCACTCCTCCGGATCGACGCGTTCGCCGGTATCCGCCCACCACGCCGTGTAGCGATCGTAGTCGGCGACGTCAGCCGCGTCGAAGACGTCACCGCCCCAGATCTCCTTCGCCGTCTCGTTGGCTTTGACGAGGTTTCCGTCCGCCTCCGCGACCACGACGCCGACGGGCAACACCTGAAACAGCGTTTCGAGTTGCCGTCGTTGTTTCTCGAGCGCCCGCTCCGCCTGCTTTCGCTTCGTGATGTCGGCGAGCGCACCGGGGAACGAGATCGGATTGCCTTCGGCGTCACACTCGACGTGGCCGCGAGCGACGACCCACCGGAGTTCGCCGTCGGCGTTCCAGACGCGGTACTCCGCCTCGTACTCGCCACAGTCCGCCATGGCGGCCTCGATCTTCTCGATGACGCGCTCGCGGTCGGCCTCGTGGATCGAGTCGGTGATCCGCTCGAGAGGGACACCCTCGCGGGCCGCTTCGGGGTCGACCCCGAACCGTCTGGCGAACGACGCGCCGGTGACGAACTGGTCGGCGGGAATGTCCCACTCCCAGGTACCGATCGCACCGGCTTCGGTCGCAGCTTCGAGCTGGGCCTTGGCGTCGCGCAGGTACCGCTCGCGCTCTTTTTGCTCCGTGATGTCCTGAGCCATCGTCATCCCGGCGAAGACGTCCCCTTCCGCGTCGGTGATCGGGACCGCGTGGACGACCCACTCCCGGTCGACGTACTCGAGTTCGACCGATCGCTCCTCGCCGTCGAGGGCCGCTCGTAACGTTGGTTCGAGGACTTCGGCGACGTCTTCGCCCCACACGTCCGGCGGCGTCTGGCCTTCGATTTCGTCGGCGGAAACGGGGAAATCCTCGAACGCCTGTCCGGCGGCGAGCGTGTACCGAAGATCGTCGTCGAACAGGGTGACGATCCCGTTGGGGAAGTACTCGGCGAGCGTCCGGTATCGGCGCTCGGATCGCTCGAGTTCGCGTTCGCGCTGGATGCGGTCGTGAACGTCGCGAAAGTAGACGGAGACGCCGGTCCGGGAGGGATAGACGTGGGCTTCGACCCAGAGGTCGAGCGGGTCGAAGTAGAGTTCGTAGCTGGTCGGTTCCTGGGTCTCCATCGCCGTGTGGAAGGCGTCCCAGACCTCGTCTTCCGCGGCGGCTTCCGGGAACAGCTCCCAGAGGGACTCGCCGAGCAGTTCCTCCTCGGGGTGACGGAGGAGTTTCTCGGCGCGCTCGTTGACGTGGGTAAACCGGAACTCCTCGTCGAGCGCGTAGAAGGCGTCGGACACCCGACCGAACACCTCGTTCAGTTCCGTCGAGAGGTCGTCCGCTCGTTGCTCGAGGCGGCGTTCGCGTTCTTTGATCTCGGTGACGTCCTTCCCGGTAGTGACGACGCGATCGATCTCGCCGTCGTCGTCGAACAGCGGCGTGGCGTTGACCGAGAGCCATCGGCGTTCGCCGTCCGGGAGGACGACCGAGAGCACGTTTCCGATCACGGGCTCGCCGGTCTCGAGCGTCTTCGCGAAGGGGTGATCTCCGATCGAGAGAGAACGACCGTCTTCGTCGTAGACGGGCCTGTCGGACGGAGAGAACTCCCCGGATTCGCCCTCGAAAATGCCGAGGAGTTTCTTCCCCCGGTCGTTGATCCGGACGATCTCGCCGTCGGAATCGAGGACCATGATGCCGACCGGACTGGTCTCGAGGATCCGATCGGTGAGCTCTTGCTCGCGCCCGAAGGCCTGCTCAGGCCCGGTGGCGTCCCGCATCTCACGTTCGGTGGCGGCCCGTCGTTCTCTAGTTTGGTCGCTGACATCGCGGACGATTCCGACGGTTCCCTGACGCGTGCCATCTTCGACGAGCGGATTCACCCGAAGTTCACAGCGAATCGTCTCGCCGTCGGCAGTTCGAATCGGTGCCTCGAACAGGTCGTCGCGACCGTTGTCGTCTGTCGTCGTGTGTGGAGAGGAGGGGGAAGCCTCGAGTTCGAGTCCCGAAACGTCGTCGGCCAGCAGAGTGGAGACGTGTTCCTCGACGAGATCCGATCGACTGTAACCGGTCGTCTCGACGAGTGCGTCGTTGACTCCGACGAAGTGGCCGTCGGCGTCGAGCTGGTAGACGCCGTCGTCGATCGTGTTGACGAGGGATCGATAGCGGTGGAGTCGCTCTCCACCACCGTTGGTCCCCGTTGCGCCATCACCACCGTCGACGTCGATCCAAAATGGATCCCCAGTCGTGCCCCGTTTACTCATGTACCAGCTAGTGACACCTGCATCGAATAAACCCAACGTCCGACGGCGGTCCTGCCGACCAGATCGGGCGAGTGAGAACCACCCACACCGGAAACTTATTGTTTAAAAATACATTTCAAAGACGGAGACGTACACCCATTATTACTAAAAATATCTATTTCGCAATAGGTAAGTTCGGCGACTGTGTTCGAGCGTCCGATTACGGAATGAGCATCACTGAAGACGCCTCGAGAGACACGGCGATCACGACGGGCGTGATCGCACTGGCCGGGACGCTACTGCTACTCGGGATCGGTGTCGGTGTCACAGTCGGCGCGGACGAGACTGGCACGCAGACGGACGATCCCATCGCAATCGACGACTGCACGGAAATCGAGACCGCGGGCGAGTACGAACTGTCGTCGAACCTCACGAACCGGTCGACCTGCCTCGAGATCACGGCGAGCGACGTGATCGTCGACGGGGCGGGGTACGGGATCGGCGGATACGGACTGACGGAGACAGAGTCCCCACAGTACGGAATCCACGCGAACGACACCGAGAACGTCACCGTGCGAAACGTCTCGGTCGCCGGCTGGGGATCGAACGCCAGCGAAACGAGCGACGCCGCCGCGGGAATCGCCTTCGAGAGCGTGACCGACGGGACGGTCGCCAACGTGACCGCGTTCGAAAACGAGAACGGCGTCGCGTTCGACAACGCGACCCGAAGTATGGTGACGAACGTCACCGCGACCGGGAACTTCGCGGGCGTCACGCTGTGGGACTCGAACGGGAACGCGGTCGTGAACACGACCGCGACGGAGAACACCGACGGCATCGCCCTCTGGTACTCCAGCGGCAACGCGGTGACGAACAACGCCGTCTCCGGGAACTACTACAACGTCGTCCTCGGAAGCGCCCACTGGAATACGGTCGTCGACACCGGTGCGAACGGCGGCGACTACGGAGTGTTCCTGCAATCGTCTCACCGGAACACGGTGGCAGACGCCACAGTAAACGGCACCGTCTACGGCATCGCCCTCGACGGCTCGAGCGGGAACACGCTGTCGGCGAACACCGTCTCCGGAAGCGATTCCGGCATCGTCCTCGAGTCGTCCAGTCGCCTGAACGCGCTCACCGAAAACGAGCTCAGCGGGAACGCCGAGGGCGTCTCGGTGACGTCGTCCAGTCACGGGACCACGCTGACCGAGAACACCGTCGAGAGCGGCGACTGGGACCTGACGATCGACAATTCGACCGACACGGACGTAACCGCCCTCGAGCTCGGGGACGAGACGGTTTCGGTCGACGGCGAGAACGTTCGGTTGCGCGCGAGCGGTGGTGGCGATGTCGATGCCGGTGTCGACGACACACCGCCCGCACCGCCGAATCACGGTGCGGTCGGGCCCGCGTTCGAACTCGAGGCGACCGGCGGTTCGTCGGTCGTCGATCTCACGACGTCGTACGCCGGCGCGGGCCTCGGCAGCGTCGACGAGGAATCGATCGGATTCTGGCGGTTCGACGACGAAAGCGCAGCCTGGGAGCGGATCGACGACTCGAGCGTCGATCCCGACAACCGAACCGTCTCCGTGTCCCTCGGCGAGTCCGAATTCACGGCGGATTCCGAGGCTGACTCTGGAGCCGAGAACGGAAGCGAGGGCCAGAGCGAGGGCGAAAACGGGACCGGGGCCGAAACCGAGAGTGAAAACGAAACCGTGAGAATCGCCGCCTTCGGCCTCGAGGCCGCGGATCTGAACGTCTCGCTCGAGGAAGACGGCGAGCCGGTCACGAATACGACGACCGTGGAGGTCGTCGACGCCGAGACCGATGGCATCGTGGCTATCCGGACGGTCTCGGACGGAACGGCGTCGTTCGCCCTCCAGAACGGCACCTACGACGTGACCGCCGACGCGCGCGGACACGACCCCATGACGGACACCGTCACGGTCGACGGCGACGGTGCGGACCTCGCGCTCGCGCTCGAGGGCGAGAGCGAGAGCGAGGGTGAAGTCGACTCCGGGTCCGAGACGGAGACGGAGATGGAAAACGAGTCGACGGACGAACGGTCGGATTCGCTGACGAAGCCGTCCCCGACCCGATAGCCGGCGAGACCGACCGTTCGTGCGACGGTTGAGCGTCCGCGGGCGACTCGGGAATCCGCGACCGAACTGGGAGTCAGGAGTCCGTCCGATCCGACACCGGCGTCGCGGACCGGTCGGCGTTCGTCGGCGCGTCGACGCGGCCCGAAAACAGCACGACTGCGAAGGAGGCCACGCCCAGCACTCGAGTGAATGGAACGACCCACGGTCGCAACTTGAGGTCGTCGGGGTTCTCGTAGGCCACTCCGAGCGCGCCCGTGACGAACGGTTTCGGTGACAGGACTGCGGGAAGGCCGATCACGACGAATCCCTTCCTGAACGGAGAGGGTATCGAGCCTCGCAGGACGAGCCAGACGAACGCGATGCCCTCGAGGCGGGCTATCGGGAGCGTCCACGGACGGAGTATCCCCTCGTCGGGGTTTTCGAACGCGAGGCGTTCGCCCCACCGAACGATCCGTTCCGGGAGGAGCACCTCGAGAAGCCCGAACGCGACGAGCAGTGTGCGGGGGGTGAGCAACGTCATAGTCGTCGTACGCGACCCGAAGACAAAAACGAACGGGCGAAAGCCACCAGCGACGGAACGGACCGTTTTTCACCCCGCTTTACGACAGTTGCGATGAGACGGAGATGCCCGAACCCGAACCCGAATCCGAAACCGAAACGTCCGACCGGAAAGACGACCACATTCGCATCATCGAGGAAGAAGACGTCGAAACTACGGGGACGGGATTCGAGGACATCGAACTCGTTCACGAGGCGCTTCCGGAGATCGACCGCGACGAGATCGACACGTCGATCTCGCTGTTGGGTCACGAACTCGCGGCGCCGATCGTCATCGAGAGCATGACCGGCGGCCACCCCAACACGACGAAGCTCAACCGCGCGCTCGCGATCGCCGCCGAGGAGACCGGGATCGCGATGGGCGTCGGCAGCCAGCGCGCCGGCCTCGAGCTCGACGACGACGACCTGCTGGAGTCGTACACCGTCGTCCGCGAGGTCGCACCCAATGCCTTCCTCTACGGCAACGTCGGCGCGGCTCAGTTACTCGAGTACGACGTCGCGGACGTCGAGCGAGCGGTCGGGATGATCGAGGCCGACGCCATGGCCGTCCACCTCAACTTTTTGCAGGAGGCCGTCCAGCCGGAAGGCGACGTCGACGCCCGCGGCTGTCTCGCGGCCATCGAGGACGTCGCCGACGCGCTGAGCGTCCCGGTGATCGTCAAGGAGACGGGCAACGGGATTTCGGGCGACACCGCGAAGCGACTCGCCGACGCCGGCGTCGACGCCGTCGACGTCGCCGGAAAGGGGGGAACGACGTGGTCCGGCATCGAGTCCTACCGCGCCGCCGCCGTCGGCGCGAACCGACAGGAGCAGGTCGGGCGACTCTTCCGGGCGTGGGGGGTTCCCACGGCGGTGAGCACGCTCGAGGCCGCCGCCGTCCACGACGCCGTGATCGCCAGCGGCGGCGTCCGCTCCGGGCTCGACGTGGCGAAAGCGATCGCGCTGGGCGCGCGGGCCGGCGGGCTCGCCAAGCCGTTTCTCGCGCCCGCTGGGCGTGGACCCGAGGCGGTCGTCGACATGGTCGAGCAACTCCGCCTGGAGCTGCGGACGGCGATGTTCGTCACCGGCTCCGCGTCGGTTGCCGACCTGCAGACCGCCGAATACGTGGTTCTCGGGCGGACGAAGGAGTACCTCGAGGGACGCGGGAGCGACGGAGCAACATGATCTAATGAGCCCCACCCTCCGGTTTTCGGTGAACGGGATTCGACGGCAGATAGTATCTCGATCGGGTGTGTCTGGCACGTGTCGATGAGCAGCCACGTCAAACGGATCGTACTCGCACTCGCAGCCGGCATCGCCGCATTCCTGATCGGCGGCGTTACCGTGACCGAAGTCGCCCGACCGTGGATCGAGTTCTCACTATTCCTCGGCATCCCCGCCGGTCTCGCACTCGGAACGTTCGTCGCTGCTGCCGTGTCTCTCGGGCTGGCGGACGACGCCACGCAACACCGTCACCGCATCGCAGTTTCCCTCGCGGGTTTTGGCGTGAGTTTCCTCGTCACACTCGTCGTCCTCGGTGGCCTCGTGACCATCGGGGCCATCCTGGCGCTCGTCGTCTCGTTCGCCGCCGGTCTCGTCGCCGCCGCCGTGATACACCTCCGTCGCCGAGCGGACGTGAATTCGACGGTGATGGGTCCGTAGAGAGCGACTGAAATTACCCCTCCCAATGGAGGACGGCTCTGGCTCGTTTTCACTCTCGGAACCCGAGTTCGCCGATCTCCGCTCGAGGCCCCGCTCTAGAACCGAGACCACGAGCGGCTAAGACCCTCGACCCGCTATCGACGGACGATGAAACGAATCTCTCTCGGAAACACGGTCTTCGAGGGTGCCAACAGCACCTACTGTTTCGACGGCGAGGCGACCGTCCTGATCGACACCGGCGTCGCCACCGACGACACGCGAACCGAACTCGAGTCCGAACTCGCAGCCCTCGGCGTCGAGTTCGCCGATATCGACGCGATCGTCCTCACGCACTACCACGCGGACCACTCCGGGCTCGCCGGCGAGATTCAGGCCGAGAGCGACGCGACCGTCTACGCCCATCCCGCCGACGCGCCGCTGATCGCGGGCGACACGGACGCGTGGGAGGGTCTCGAGGCGACCCAGCGCCGACTCTTCGAGGAGTGGGGAATGCCCGAGCCCGCACGCGAGGAACTGCTGGCGTTTCTCGCGGCCGGCGAGAACGAGGGAATCTACGGCGAGCCCGTGGACGTGACGGCCGTCGAGGACGGGGAGCGCCTCTCGTTCGGCGGCGGTGACGGTGAGCTCGAACTCGAGGTTCGCCACACGCCGGGTCACACCGCCGGCCACATCTGTCTCGTCAGGGACGACGAAATCTTCACCGGGGACGCCCTCCTGCCGGAGTACACGCCGAACGTCGGCGGCGCCGACGTCCGCGTCGAGCGGCCGCTCGAGAAGTATCTCCGGACGCTCGAAACGATCGCAGACGGCGGGTTCGAACGCGCCTGGCCGGGCCATCGCGCCCCGATCGACGAGCCAGCCCAGCGAGCGAGACGAATCCGTGACCACCACGAGGAGCGTGCGTTTCGCGTACTCTCGGCGCTCGCATCCTGCGGACCGGCCGACGCGTGGACCGTCAGCGACCGACTGTTCGGCGACCTCTCGAACATTCACATCCTGCACGGTCCGGGAGAGGCGTACGCCCACCTCGAGCATCTGGCCCGGGCCGGCGACGTCGAGCGAACCGACGCGGGCTACCGGCTGGCCGACGGCGTCGCCGAACGCATCCGCGAGCGTGACGACGGACGCTGGCCGCTCTGATCGGGTCCGACCGCTGTCGGACTGTCAGAGTCGGCGATACCCGTCGCTACGGGACGTAGCGTCGATAAAAAATGATCTCAGTGGCGTCCCTTACAGGTCGCGGGGCTGGACCGTCTTCCGGTCGTTCGCTTCGGCTCGGCGTGCAGCGTCGTCGAGCAGTTCGGACACTTCGTCGTCGAGGGCGTCGTAGAAGTCCGAGGCAACGTTTTTGTCATCGAGCGCTTCCTTCACAGCGGCTTTGACGATAAGGTCTGCCATACGATATACCCGTTCCCGTTTCCCCTTTATAAGCGTTCTGTTTAATCCCCGGGATAGCGGGCGTCTCGAGGGCCACAGCGGCTGTTTAGCCTCCGAAACTACCGGAAAGTATATGACTGATGAACTGAGAGCACCCTCGAACCGGCCGAGTTTGCTCCGAAACCCGCTCGCGCGCGCTTTCACGCGCCTCTCGAGTCAGTCGTCGTGTCCGCGTCGTGGCGACGGATTCGAGTACCCTCGGTCGCTACCCGTAGTATGCGCGACTTACTCGAGGCCGTCGCGGCCGGCGAACTCTCGCCGACCGAGGCGGAGGCGAAACTGGCAGGGTACGTAACCGGCGACGCGGGACGGTTCGACGCGGCGCGAGAGCAACGTCGAGGCATTCCGGAGGCGGTTTTCGCGGCCGGCAAGACGCCGGCGCAGGTCGCCGCACTCGCGGGAACGGCTGTCGAGACGACCGGCCGGGCGCTGGTGACCAGAGCCGACGACGATCACGTCGCCGCACTCCAGTCTCACCTCGGCGAGGAACATCCCGACGCGACCCTCGAGCGTCGCGGGTCGTCGGTGCTCGCCCACGGCCCGGACTACGAGCGCCCGACGCTCGAGGCGACCGTCGGTATCGTCACCGCAGGGACCGTCGACGGGCCGATCGCGGACGAGGCCCAGATCGTCTGCGAGGACGCGGGAGCGACGATCGACCGGATCGACGACGTCGGCGTCGCCGCCCTCGACCGGGTGCTCGATCAGGCCGATCGCTTGCGCGAGGCCGACGTCCTGATCGTCGCAGCCGGCCGCGAAGGGGCGCTGCCGACGGTGATCGCTGGACTCGTCGACACGCCGGTCATCGGCGTTCCGGTCGCGAGCGGCTACGGCCACGGCGGGGACGGGGAGGCGGCGCTGTCGGGACTGCTTCAGTCCTGTACGGTCCTCTCGGTCGTGAATATCGACGCCGGGTTCGTCGCCGGGGCGCAGGCCGCGCTGATCGCGCGCGCGATCGATCGCTCCGGTGAGTAACACGAACCGGCAATTGTGAGAAAAAATTCTTTCACGATCGAAAATCGAAGTGGCTGTTGGGAAAGGCTATTTAACGACTGACCGAGTAGTTTCGATTGCCGGCGACGTCCGGCACGACCATGCCAAAGTGTGACCACTGCGGCGCGCACGTCTCAGAACGGTTCGCACGCGTCTTTGCCGACGAGCACGGCAAGGTGCACGCGTGTACCAACTGCTCGGCCAACGCCGGTATCGCCGAAGCAGCCAAAGAGCGCGCCCGTAGTACCTGACGCCCTCCGACGCACCGTCCCCGAACGACCACACGCCCCTCGAGACGCTTTTTGTCCCTCGACACCCAACGCGCACCGATGAGCGAGTGTGATATCGACCGCGACCACGTCGTCTACGTCCTCGAGTGCGCCGACGGCAGCCTCTACACCGGCTACACGACCGACCTCGAGCGACGAGTCGGCGAGCACAACGCGGGCGAGGGCGCGAAGTACACGCGCGGACGGACGCCGGTCGAGCTCGTCTACTACGAGGGGTATGACTCGCGGTCGGCGGCGATGTCCCGGGAGTACGAGATCAAGCAGTTCTCGCGCGCGCGGAAGGTTCGGTTGGTCGAAGGAGAGCGGTGAGATCGAGATCGAAATTCGAATCGACACTCGGACTCGAGTGGCGGGACTCGAGCGTCGAACATCGAGGGAATCAATCGTCGTCGGCGGCCGCCCGCGAGGTCGTCACGTCGGGCGTGATGTACGCGTACTCGACGAGCATCCGGCCGAGTTTCTCGACGCGCTCCTCGAGGTCGGGATCGACGAACCGCCGGCCGTCCAGCGCGTCCGGGTCGTCCTCGAACTCGCTCGAGGCCCCGCGGATGCCGACCTGATGGGGGAGGACCCAGCCGTGGACGCCGCGGACCGTGATCCGCAGGTGGTCGAGCGTCGAGCCGTAACTGCCGCCGCCCGCGGTCGCGAGCAGGCCGACGGTGGTGTCCTCGTACTCGTCCCAGCTGCAGTAGTCGTGGAAGTTCTTCAGCGCGCCCGAGTACGAGCCGTGGTAGACCGGCGTTCCGAGCGCGATCGAGTCGGCCTCGCGGACGATCCGTTTGACCGCCTCCTCGTCGCCCTGAACGTCGGCGTCGGGGTCGTAGACGGGAAGGTCGTACTCGCCGAGATCGAGGAGTTCCGTCTCCGCGCCGGCGTCCGCGGCCGCCCGGAGGACGTACTCGAGTGCTGTTCGGGTCGTACTCTCTTCGCGGACGCTCCCGCAGACGGCGACGACGGTCGGGGCCGAACTCATGCTATACGCCGACTACGGTTTCGGTTCGTAAAGCCCCATCGCCGTTCGCGATTCGGGCGAAATCGCCGGTGTCGTGCTCACTCGTCGCGCTCGTCGCGCTTCTCTGGCACCTCGGACTCCTCAGCATCGAGAGTCGCGCGTTCGGTCGTCTCCGTCCCCGCAGTCGAGGGGTCTCCCCCGTCCAGATACCGCCGTTTGCCGACGATCGCCAGTGCGAGCGGCGTCCCGAACGCCAGCGCGTACGGTGCGAGGTACGCACCCAGAACGACGGCCGCTCGAGCGACGGTGACGACCCCGCCGATCGAGGAGACGAACGCGCTCACGACGCTCGTCTCGTACCACGCCGGTCCCGTCTCCTTCGTCGCCGCCGTCTCCGGTTCGGGGGGCGACTCGGACAGCGTCACCGTCACCGTCGAGTAGGCCACCCGGTCCCGCAGCGATTCGCGCTGGGCCTCGAGGCGCTCGATCTCCTCCTGAACGTCGCTCAGCCGCTCTTCGACCGAGAGCACGTCCTGGGTCTCGTTGGCGTCCTCGTAGAGGCCGCGCAGCCGGTCACGCTGGGTCTCGAGGTTGTCGAGTCGGGCCTCGAGATCGACGAGCTGGTCGCTGACGTCCTCGGTCCCGGTGCTAGCGTCGGTGACGTTGCCGGTTTCCTCGACGGCCGCGTAGAAGTCGTCGAACGACTCGCTCGGGACGCGATAGGTGAGCGTCCCGACCGTCCACCGCTCGGTCTCGTTGCCGAACTCGCGCTCGCGCGTCTGCTGGTCGGACTCGCTGAGGTAGCCGCCGCTGGCTTCTGCTTCGGCGGTGAGGTCCGTCCGCGCCGCGTCGTAGGAGTCGACCGTCACCTCGAGATCGGCGGTTCGAATCAGCTGTCGGGTCGTCTCCTGGGCGCTGGCGACGGCCTGCCTCGCGTCACCAGCTCCGTTCGA
This sequence comes from Halomontanus rarus, assembly GCF_017357405.1. Classification (GTDB taxonomy): domain Archaea; phylum Halobacteriota; class Halobacteria; order Halobacteriales; family Natrialbaceae; genus Halomontanus; species Halomontanus rarus. The sequence continues at coordinate 2,129,921 of NZ_CP071597.1, forward strand.
GGAGTAACTCTCGCCGGTGTCCGCTCCGCCGTTACCCGCGGCGTTCCCGTTGCCCCCATTTCCGTTCCCACTGGCAGAATCGCCGGGACTCGCATCGTTTCCAGTCCCCATACAGCCGGCGGTCACCGCGAGGACCGCCAGGAGCACTACCACGACCGTCTTCTTCCGTGACATATGTGCACGTCTCGCAGTACCCTTATAGGAATTCGGCTAGCTCAAACGCGTCTTTCACCCCCGATAGCGGGACGGTCCGTTCTCGCCCAACCCGACGCACCGACCACCCCTTCCATCGGCTTTTTCTCACCCCACAGCGAAGCGGAGGTATGGAGACGATCAATTTCGGGACCGACGGCTGGCGGGCGACGCTCAAGGAGTTCACGGTACCGCGCGTGCGGATGGTCGGACAGGCGGTCGCGACCTACCTCGCCGACGAGGGACTGGAGGGACCGGTCGCGGTCGGCTACGACGCCCGCGAGAGTTCCCCGGAGTTCGCCGAAGAACTCACCCGCGTGCTGTGTGCCAACGGGTTCGACGTCCTGCTTCCCGAACGCGATCGGCCGACACCACTTTTCGCCTACGGCATCGTCGAGCGCGACCTCGCGGGCGCGCTCGTCGTGACCGCCTCACACAATCCGCCGGAGTACAACGGCATCAAGTTCATCCCCGGCGACGGCGCACCGGCCCTCCCCGAGGTCATGGACGCCATCGCGGATCGACTCGCCGAACCCGAACAGCACCCCGACGGAGACCACGGCAGCGCTCGAGAGGTCGACTTCGTCTCGCCCCACGCCGACCACGCGATGGAACTGGTCGACGGCGACCTCACCGATCTCACCGTCGCCTACGACGCCATGCACGGCAGCGGCCGGGACACCACGGACGCGCTGCTCGAGCGAGCGGGCGCGTCGGTCGACCGCCTGCGCTGCGAACGGGATCCGGACTTCGGCGGCTCGCCGCCCGAACCCTCGCCGGAGTACCTCGAGGAACTCACAGAGCGGGTGCAGTTGGGGGATGCGGACCTCGGCATCGCCAACGACGGCGACGCCGATCGGCTCGCGGTCGTCACGCCAGAGCGGGGCTACCTCGACGAGAACCTCTTCTTCGCGGCGCTCTACGACTACCTGCTCGAGGACGGCTCCGGACCGGCGATCCGGACCGTCTCGACGACCTACCTGATCGACCGCGTCGGCGAGGCCCACGGCGAGGCGGTCCACGAGGTGCCGGTCGGCTTCAAGTGGGTGGCTCGGGGAATCGCCGAGCACGACGCGCTCGTCGGCGGCGAGGAGTCCGGCGGGTTCACCATCGACGGCCACGTCCGGGAGAAAGACGGCGTCCTCATGGCGCTGGTCGCGGCGGCGATGCACGCCGAGGAACCGCTCGACGACCGCGTCGACCGATTGCTCGACGAACACGGAACCGTCGTTCAGGACAAGATCAGCGTCGCCTGCCCGGACCACGAGAAGGCCCGGGTGCTCTCGGATCTCGAGGACGAGATCCCCGGAGCGATCGCGGGAACCGACGTCGAGGACGTCAACACCGCGGACGGGTTCAAGCTCGCACTCGCCGACGGCTCGTGGGTGCTGGTCCGGCCCAGCGGCACCGAACCCGTCCTCCGGGTCTACGCCGAGGCCGAAGACGACGACCGGGTCGCGGCGCTGCTCGAGGCCGGCGAGGACCTGCTCGCGGAGGTCGTCTGAATCCGGCGTTCGAGTCCGGAGGATGCCGGTGGCGAGTCCGACCGCGCACGGTCACTCGAGGAGTGGCGGGGGACAGACTGGGAGGACGAGGACGGGCTGGGAGGACGGAGGGTGAGAGGACGGCAGAGTGATCTACACGACGCCGCTTCCGACGATGAGCAAGACGGCGCCGAGACCACCGAGAACTGCTGCGGCCGCGTACGCGAGTCGATACGCGCCGAGTTCGGAGACCAGTTCGTCCTCGGACCGATCCGAGACGATTACCGAGCCGTCACCGGTCTCCGGCGGCGCGATGACCACGTCGTCGGGACCGAGGGGATACGTCGCATCCGACGCGGCCCTGGCTTCGCCGAGGAGGTAGATCTCCTGGCCGGGTTCGATCGTTCCCTCGTAGTAGCGTCGCTCGCCGTGTTTGGTTCCGATGTCGACGACGTTCGTGATCGAGTCGGTTTGCGAGGAGAGACCGGATTCACCCCGAACGAACTCGGCGATGCGGTCCGGTGGCTCCGCGTCCGGGGGAACCGTCGTCTCCACGGAAAAATCCTCGAGCGAACAGAGCACGTTCTCCACGGAGACGCCGCTCGATAGCTTTCGGTCGAGATCGATCGGCCCCAGTTCGATGTCGAAATGCCCCCCGTCCTCACCGGTCACGTGGCTCCCGACGTCGACTCGAACCTCGCCGGTTCCGTCGGTGATGGAAAACGGTGTCGCGTAGATCCCGGTTGCGCGCGTTTCCCACAGATCGGTCGTCCCGCTTTCGTCCCACTCGTCGATCTCCCACGCCGAGAGGACGCTCTCGTCGTTCCGGATCGGCGACCGGAACGTCTCCGTCGCAGCGACCTCGCCGTTCAGTTCGACGAGTCCTTCGCTATCGAGAGATCGGATCTCCGTCGTCGGTGTCTCCGTGACGAGCCTGCGACGACGCTGCTGTCGTCTCCCGAGGCGTCCGATTATCGCTGCGATTCCGAGCACGACGAGCCCGATAACGAGTGCAGCCACGTTTACCATGCTGGATGTGATGGCGTTCTAACGACAGGTTCTTGAATTGATGGGTCTCAGTCGTCCGAAAGCCGGTCGAGAACGTCGACGGAACCGCCGTCCTCTGTCCCTTCCTCGCCCAGCCGTCACTCCCCTCTCGAGAACCAGTACCGCCGGTGGTTCGCGTTCACCTCCGAGACGTCGGGGAGTTTCTCCGAGCAGTTCTGGCAGAATTGGTAGTCGGCATCGTTCATCGTTTCGCAGTGACGACACCAGCCGGGAATCTTCGACTCGTCGGGGAGGTAGTTCTGTGGGTCGTAGTGAGAGGGAAGGACCGGACCTGCAGATCGATCGCGCGATCGGTCGCCCAGCGCGTACGCGATGACGACGATCAACGCCGTCGTGGCGAAGAAAGAGAGAAGGAGCCAGTCCATACCGTGGTACTTGCACACGAATCACAATAAGGACTCGTCTCGGAAGGTGGACACGTACAGTACGAGCAGGACAGAACAGGGCGTAATAGAGCAGAACGGGGCTCGACTCGAGCGATACCGGAACGGCTCGGTGACCGCTCTCGACGGCGACCGTCGGATCGAACCGGACCGCGAGCGGGTTGCTCTCGCCGGCCGGTCCACTATCTACCTCGGACTCGAAAAACAGTCCATGACCGACAACGGCGACGACGCCGTCCGCATGGAACTCGGTTCCGACGCCTGGCATCAGGACGAGGACGGCCAGTTCTACATCGAGTGCCCGGAGTGTGGCTCGGCGGCGACGCTCTCGAACATCGTCAACCACGGCCGCTGTAACGGCTACATGGACCAGCAACAGTCGGACACCGAACTCGACGAGGAAGGGATGGCCTGCTCGGCGGCGCTCTCGCTCGAGCTCGTCTACACGTCCGATCCCGACGAGTCGACAGCCGATCCGGAAGTCGGCGACGAGGAGACCGAAACCGGTGACGTCGACTTCGACGAGCAGGCCTCGGGGACGGATAGCGCGCCCTCCAACGACTGACGGCGAACGTAGACTGTCGAGGCTCGATTCGAGCGATCGACTCACGAACGGGAGCTCGAGTTCGATCCGTCAGCACCGTCCTCCCGTCGCGTTCTCGCGTAGAGACGTCACGCTCGCACGCCGCGTCTCACGCCGAGCGTCGCCGCTCGCCCTCGTACCGCCGGTCGTCGATCCGGGTGATCGAGAAGCCGAGCGAGTCGTAGAACGGGCGGACGGACTCGTCGAAACGGGCGGTGAGGGCACCCTCGCGCTCGAGGGCGCGTTCGACGAGCGCCGTTCCGACCCCTCGCGCGCGCTGGCGACGACGGACGGCGACCGCCGACACGTTTGCGCCCCGCTCGTGCTCGCGCGGTTCGCAGACGAGCGCCCCGAGAACGCGCTCGGCGTCGGACTCTCGCGGATGCTCTCGGGCACTAGTGGCGACGAAGACGTCGCCGGCGTCGATTCGAGCGTCCACGTCTCCGATCTCGAGCATCGCGCCGTCGAGGATTCGTCTGACCTCGAGGCTGTCCCGCGAGGTGGCCGTCCGGACGGTGACGGGGAGTGGGTTCGACATGGGAATGCTGTTCAAAAGTCGGCTTATCCGCCCTTGATCAACCGGAGGACCGTCACGAAGTCGGATTCGACCGGCTGATCCTCCGGAACGGGGCGGCCGTCGACGAGGACGCTCACTTCGTGCGGACTCAGGTCGACCTCGGCGAGGAGGTCGGCGTAGGTGGCTGCTCCGCCCGCGTCCGCGTTTGCGGAAGCCGGCGAGACCGCGGGCTCCTCGAGGTCGATCTCGTGGGTGTCCTCGCCTTTGACGTCGACGGTGACGCGCATGGTCTCCCTTTTGACCAGCCGGACTTGAGCGCGTCGCTCGTGTGGCGTGGCGTGTGCAGTGTTCGCATTCCCCTCGAACGGTCGGTGGCTGAGGGGTGGCGATCGGCGTCCGGTGTCCGTCGGTCGACCGTCGACGGCCGATCAGTTCGTCGTCCGATCGTCAGCGTCGGAACTCGAGCGAGTGCGAGCGGTAGTGCCGGGGCCGGGGCCACCCTGGGATACCCCGACAGGCGAGTCCCGGCCTCGGTGACGCCGGGCGTGGGTGTACAACCCCACCGAGAGCGCACCGAGGCCGAGCAGGAACAACAGCAGATTGGCCAGCCCGCCGACGATCGGGACCTGCGCGAGGAGTGCGCCGCCGACCAGACCGACGACGAGCGCGAGCCAGCGGTTGTCCGTTCCCGCCCGCGAGAGCAGCCACGCCGCGGCCGCGAAGCGGCCGTAGACGATCCCGATCCAGCTCACGAGTGCGAACACGAACGCGCCCGCGATGGTGAGCGGGATCCCGACGATCGTGATCGCGGCTGCGATCAGGAGAATCGGCACGGCCACGAGCACGCCCAGCCCGACGAGGCCGGTGCGAACGGGGTCACTCGCGACGCGCTCGGCGACGCCGCGCGAGAACCCCGGGAACAGCGCGAGCAACGCCGCCCCCAACAGCAGGTTCAGCGCGAGCGCGTAGACGGCGAACAGCCAGGACGCGATCGGCTGGATCGTCGGCGCGACGTCGAACCCGAGCGTCGAGTCGCGAGTGATCTCACCCGCGACGGTCGCCGTGTTTCCCTGCAGATTGCCGTCGTAGCGCAGGTCACCTCCGATGGCGGCGGCCTCGCCCAACCGGATCGTCTCGGCGCCGACCGTCACGTCGCCGTCGATCGTCCCGTCGATGTCGACGTTGCCCGCACCGGCCTCGAGCGCGCCGCGGATGGTCGCCCCCTCCGCGACGACGAGGTTACCGCTGCCGGTTGCGACGTCACCCTCGACGGTGCCGGTGATCTCGACGTTGCCGGCGGCGGCGCTGACGTCACCCTCGACGGTCCCGTGAATGTAGACGTTACCGGCGAGCCCGCTCACGTCGCCGGTGACCGTCCCGCCCTCTCGAACGACGACCGTCCCCGCGACGCCGCTCAGCCCCGAGACCGTCTCGCCGTCGTCGACGACGACGGTGCCGCCGACGCCCGACTGCGATCCGGATTGCGCGAGTGCGAACCCGGGGAGCATCCCGACGACGACGGCGACGATCAGGACCAGTACGAGGAGTTGTTTGGGAGACGGTCTCGAGGGAGTCATACCGAGAGATACGCGCCAGGACGGCATAAAGACGTATTCGGAATGACATCATTAGTGAGGGTCGTCGTTCGCGAGGGAACTGGAACGGTCAGAAGGCGTTACACGGCATCCGTCGTCTCCACACGGTCGTCGATCCCGCCGCCGGACGTCCGTTCGAGATCGCGACGAGAACGTCCTTCGGGGTACTTATGGGGAACCCACCCCTTTCCCGCGACATGAGCGAGGCCGACGCCGACACCGAACCCACCGAGTCCGCGGCGGGCCGGACCGAAGTCTGGATCGAGAAGTACCGGCCGGAACTGCTCGAGGACATCAAGGGCCACGAGAACATCGTGCCGCGGCTGAAACGCTACGTCGAGACGGACGACCTGCCGAACCTCATGTTCGCAGGGCCAGCGGGCACGGGCAAGACGACTGCGGCGGTCGCGATCGCCCGCGAACTGTACGACGACGACTGGCGGGACAACTTCCTCGAGCTCAACGCCTCCGACGAGCGCGGGATCGACGTCGTCCGCGACCGGATCAAGAACTTCGCGCGGGCCTCCTTCGGCGGCTACGACCACCGGATCATCTTCTTGGACGAGGCTGACGCGCTCACCAGCGACGCCCAGTCAGCACTCCGCCGGACGATGGAGCAGTTCTCCCACAACACCCGCTTCATCCTCTCGTGTAACTACTCGAGTCAGATCATCGACCCCATCCAGTCGCGCTGTGCCGTCTTCCGCTTCACGGAGCTCTCCGACGAGGCCATCGAGGCGCAGGTTCGCGAAATCGCCGCCGAGGAAGGGATCGAGACCACCGACGACGGCGTCGAAGCGCTGGTCTACGCCGCCGCCGGCGACATGCGCAAGGCGATCAACGGCCTGCAGGCCGCCGCGGTGATGGGCGAAACCGTCGACGAGGAGACCGTCTTTACGATTACCGCGACCGCACACCCCGAGGAGGTCGAGGCGATGGTCGAACGCGCGGTCGCCGGGGACTTCACTGCGGCGCGGGCTGGCCTCGAGGACCTGCTCACCGAGCGCGGGCTCGCCGGCGGCGACGTCATCGACCAACTCCACCGCTCGGCCTGGGAGTTCGACTTAGAGGAGAAAGCCACCGTGCGACTGCTCGAGCGACTGGGCGAGGTCGACTACCGGATCACGGAGGGGGCGAACGAGCGCCTGCAACTCGAGGCGATGCTGGCGTCACTCGCGCTCGAGAGTGGGTCGGAGTCGGAGTGAGTGCGGACTCGAACCGATCTCGTACTCGCCACCCGCAGCCGGCCGAGGAAACCCGACCGTAACGCAGCCCGCGCCGTCAGGCGTCGGCGTCGGACTCGAGAAACATTGCATCCGGATCGGGCGATTCGAAGTCGGTGACGGAGACGTCCCGAACCTCGAACCGGGCGCCGCCGTCCACACTGTCGGTGACCGAAATCGTCCAGCCGTGGGCTTCGACGATCCGTTCGACGATGCGGAGACCGTAGCCGGTGCCGTCGTCGACCGTCGTGTACCCCGAGTCGAAGATCGTCTCGCGGTCGGCCGGCGGGATTCCGACGCCGTCGTCGGCGACGAAGAAGCCGTCGTCGGTCGCGCCGATGCGAACCGTCACGGCGTCTTCGGTCTCGCTTTCGGTTGCCGGTTCCGCGTCGGACGACCGCCCGTGTTCGACAGTGTTTCGAATCAAGTTCTCGAGTAGCTCGGTCAATCGCACCCGATCGGCCTCGAGGATGTCGTCGCGCTCGAGGACGAGTTCCGCGGTATCGGTTCCGACGTTGTCCCACGCCCGTCGCGCGCTGTCGTGGACCGCGACGGGTTCGGTGTCGGCGATCACGTCGTCGCGGCGGGCGAGCGCGAGTAACCGATCGAGGAGCGCCACCATCCGTTCGTGTGCGGCGTCGACCTCCGCGAAGTGCTCGTCGTCGCCGGTCTCGTTCGCGAGTTCGAGATAGCCGCGGGCGACGTTCAACGGATTGCGCAGGTCGTGTTCGACGATATCGACGACCGCCTCGAGTCGATCGGTTTTGGCGGCGAGTTCCCGTTCGCGACGGTTCCGGTCGGTGACGTTCGAGTAGATCGCGAAGCCGTCGCCGGGGTGATCGCCGGACTCGAGCGGGACGCACGTGACGACGAAGTCCCTGACGCCTGTGGTCGTCCGGCGACGGCTCTCGAGTTGCTCGTTCTCGCCGTTTCGGAGCCGTCTATTGAGCGTTTCGGCCTCCGCCTCGAGCCCCGGCGGGACGATGTAGTCGTCGACGTTCTCGCCGACGATCGCCTCGCGGTCGTAGCCGAAGACCGACTCGAACGGGGGGTTGACGTCTCGGACGATCGGGTCGCCGTCGTCGAACTCGTAGTGAACCACCGGATCGGGAACGTTCTCGAACAGGTCCGAGAGTCGGTCGTGTTCGGTCTCGAGGGTCGCATCGGTACGGACTCGAGCGCGGACGGTCGCGGTGATCGTCGCGAGGAGTTCGACCGACTCGCGGGCAGGGGCGTCGAACGCGTCGGCGCCCTCGGCGACGGCCTGGAGGACGCCCTCGTCGCCGACGGGAACGCTCAGGAGCGAGCGGTGCTGGCGACCGTTCCGGCCGTTCTCGAAGACGGCGCTCTCGCCGGTTCGAAACGTTCGTTCGGCGATGCTGGCTTCGGTTTCGGTTTCCGTTCCAGTTTCAGTTCTGATTCCGGTTCCACGTTCGATCCCGCGTTCCAGGTTCGATTCTCCCCGATCGTCAGTATCGAGATTTCCAGTACCAGCGTCCGGATCCGCGATCTCGACGTCAGTATCGGAGTCGGCGTCAACAGCACCATCGGCGTCGGCGTCGAGAACGACCGACTGCGACTCGACGAGCGCCGGCGGGGCACCGTCGCTTTCGGCGACGGGAACGAGACGCCCCTCCTCGACGGCCAACAGCCAACACTGGTCGACGCCCAGGAGGGTCTCTGCGGCCTCGAGCGTACGCTCGTACAGTTGCGCTCGCGCTCGAGCACCGACGACGCCGTCGAGCGCCTCGGAGAGCGTCGCGATCGTTTCCCGTTCGGTCGCTCGAGTCGGCGGGTTCCGTGTTGGGTTCCCGTTTGTCGTTGGGTGGTTCCGGTTTCCGTCTTCACCCTCGTCCTCGTCTTCGTCTCCGTCTCCGGTTTCGTTTTCGCTCTCGTCATCGTCCTCGTTCCTGCCCCCGGCTCCACCTTCGGCTCCACCGTCACCGTCACTTCCACCCCTCCCCGTAGCCGAACCGCCCTGATGGACAGCGGGCGCTGCGATCGGTTCGGCATCGGTCGCCGGGCGTTCGAGCGCGACGGTGGCAGCGTCGGCATCGGCGTCGGTGTTGGTGTCGACATCGGAGTCGCGAGACTCGTCGTCCGGACGGACGGTAACGACGGCTTCGGTCTCGATCCCCGTCCCGCGTCGCTGCTCGCGAGCCCCGACGCGCAACGCGAGCGGAATCACCGTTCCATCGGTCGTCACCGTCGCCGTGACCGTCGTGTGTTCGTCGTCCCCGTCGACGACGCGGTCGATCGCGTCCTCGAGCGTCTCGAGATCGGCCGTCGACAGCGTTCCCGCGGCTTCCAGCGCCTCGAGGGGAACGTCGCGAACCGTCGTCGCGTCGATGTCGAGCAGGTCGCCGACCCACTCGTTGGCGTAGGTGAGTCGCCCCCGATGGTCGACGGTGAACACGCCTTCCGGGAGCGATTCGAGGAGGGCGGTGTCAGACTCCGTGCCGGCCTCGGGGAGCGCTTTTCGGTCGGACTGCGTGCGTCGGCCGTGACTGATCCACGCGATCTCGTCGACCAGATGGGCCAGTCCGTCCTCGTCGTCGACCCGGTCGCGCCGGACGTAGCCGTCGACGCCGTCGGTCGACCGAGCCGCCGTCGGCCCGTACGAACCGTCGGTGTAGAGCACCAGCGGCGTCCCCCGGCACGCGTCTGCGACCTCGAGCAAGTGAGCGCCGGCCGCGGTCGTCGGCGTCTCGGCGAAGACGACGCAGTCGACGCGGGGTGCTCGCTCGCGGATCGTCTCGAAGTCGGTCGCTCCCTCGACGACGAACTCGAGATCGTCCGCCGTCGAGACGGGTGCGGCGCGCTCGAGTGCAGCGGCTCCGTCGCGGGCGTCCGTCTCGGCAGCGGCGATGTACAGGATCGTACGCACGTCGGTCATGACTCCGGCTTCCGTGGGTGGAGGGATGGGTGTCGGTCGGCGAGGATGCGAATTCTGTCTTTACAAAGTGTGTGTCACAGCTATTAATCTGTTGGACGAATCGGGTTGTGAGTCCTCGAACGTCTGCGAGCTACGACGTATCGGAGACGGTCAGACGTTCAGCGACCAGATCGTGTAGTTCAGCACGGTCGCGAAGCCGATCCAGCACAGGTAGGGGACCAGAAGCGCCGCCGCCCGCCGGTCGACGCGGCCGAACGCGACGACGGTGGCGACGACGAGTGCGAACAACGCGACGATAATCCCGAGCGCCAGTAGCGGCATCTGCAGGCCGAAGAACGCGGGCGTCCACGTCACGTTGACCGCCAGTTGCAGCCCGAACAGGGCGACCGCGATCCGAGATGCACGCTCCTCGAGTCCGCGGTCGCGACGATAGACCAGATAGAGTGCGATTCCGAGCAGCGTGAACAACAGCGTCCACACCGCGCCGAACACCCAGCCCGACGGGTAGAACCACGGTTTCTCGAGCGCGCGAAACCACGCCGTGTCGGGACCGGCGAGCAGTGCGGGAGCGGCTCCGACGACGTTGACGCCGACGACGAACGCGAGGAGCGTTGCGACCGAGCGTGCGGTGGACGGATCGCTCGCGGTCGAATCCGAACTCGAACTCGAGTTCGAGCGCGTGACGGCGTGATCCGATGGCATAGGGGGAACGACACCGGCGACGGCTGTAAGTCTTGGCGGGTCGAAACGGGAGCGGAAAACGAGTGGAGGGCGAGAGCGAACCGCGCCGAGTCAGGACTCGAGCGGCCGGTGGTCGCGTCCAGTCCCGACGGCGGCCCGAACCCAGACCCCCCAGTACGTACAGACGATCACGGTCGGGACGAGCCAGAGCACCAGAAACGGGGTGTACAGTTCGAAAACGTGCTCGGGAACCGACCTGACGAACGAAATTGCCGAGAGCGAAGCCACCAGCGAGACGCTCGTGACGAACACCAGTAGATTCTCGTCGATCGACCGCGCGTTCCAGACCCGAAAACACCCCGTAGCGCGGACGTCGGTGGCGTACAGCGCGACCGCCGCTCCGACCGCGCCGACGGTCAGCGCGATCATCATGTCGAGTCCGAGTACGTACCGCCTCGAGATGAATTCACCGAGTGTGACGGGGACGAGCGGGATCGCGAACGCCAGCCCCGGTCCGCCGTTCCACCCGGCGTAGGCGATCGGGACGACGGTAATCGTCGCCACCACGATCACGATGATGACCGCACTCAGCAGATCGAACCCCTGAGAGGTCGTCTCGAGCGGCGCGCCGCCGACCGTGAGCACGGTTCCGGCGTGACTCGCGAGGACGAGCGCAACGAGGCCGACGAGAAACGCGATCGCGTACCGCGTTCGGCGACTGTCGGTGCCGAGCAGCGGGTGCTCGAGGAGGTCGGTGACGAGCCCCATCCCGCGGCCGACGGTCGATCGGTGTTCCGTGCTCACGTCGGGTTCACCTCGGGGCCGTCGTCGATATCGGATCCAGTTTCGGAAGTGTCCGCAGCGTCGGCATCGAGCTCGCGGTCACCCTCGCGGGACGTCGGCCACACGACCGACGCGTAGCCGTCGTGATCCGGATGCTCGGCGTTGTCCAGATCGATCGCCGCACGCGAAACACCCCAGCCGTTCGCACGAAACAGCGCCTCGGCCACCCGCCGGCCGCGGTCGTAGGAGTCGATGACGTGAAACGGTCGAGCGGCGTCGTCCTCGTGGGCCTGGATGGAGACGACGTTCTCGAACTCCCAGCACCGGACGTGGAGCCGTCCGCTCGTGCCGTAGTAGGTCTCGGCGGCCGTCGCCTCCTGGAGAACGTAGCGCTCCGTCGATCGATCCCACGCGTAGCGCGTGTACTCCTCGAATTCCCGAGTCCAACCGGCGTCCTCGAAGACGCCAATTACCGTCTCGAGGTCGACGTCGGGTGCGTCCGCGAGCGGGACGACGACGTTGATCGGCGCGGTCGGTTCGAATCCCGTCTTCGTCGCCTGGAACTGGTAGCGTGCGATCGGAGTGGCGTCCTCGTCGGTGATCGGCTGGTCCGCCTCGAGCCAGGGCGTGTTCTCGGATTCGATCGCCGAATCTGCTGACTCGTCGGTCGTCCCACTGACCGTCGCGGGCGACTCTGGCGGTGAGGGAACGATTACGAGTCCGGCCGCCGTCACGACACCGGCAGTAGCGAGTTTTCCGAGAAACGGTCGCCGCCCCGTCATCGGCCACAGCACCGCCGATCGGGTCGACGCTCACCGTACCGGTACGTCACTCGCCGACACCGCCGTCCTGCAGTTTGGCCGATCGCGACGTCGGAATCCATTCGCGGTAACCTTAGGTATCCTATCTGTTATAATTTCCTATATTATGTGGAGAGCTTTTATGCGTCCGAGGGAGATGCCAAGTGAAGGTAACCCGTGTGAGGCCGGCGAGGTGAGCACGGTCGAACACACTCGAGAACGCAACGCCGGTGTCGGAACCCTCACGGCCGTCGATACGTCGCGAATGGACGTTGCGGAACTGTTTTACTCTCTGCATGGCCAACCACACATAGGAATGAGTGAACTCGAGGAGGAGTACCGCCTCGACTATTTCGAGGAGGAGGGCTTCGAGCGAAAGGAGTGCTCGGAGTGTGGTGCGCACTTCTGGACGCGCGACCACGGTCGCACGACCTGTGGGGAACCGCCGTGTGCAGAGTACGGGTTCATCGAGAACCCGGGATTCGACGACGAGTACAGCCTCGAGGAGATGCGCGAGGCCTACCTCTCGTTTTTCGAGGCCAACGACCACACCCGAATCGACCCGTATCCAGTCGCGGCCAACCGCTGGCGTGACGACGTCCTGCTGACGCAGGCGTCGATCTACGACTTCCAGCCGCTGGTCACGAGCGGGCGGTCGCCGCCGCCGGCGAACCCGCTGACGATCAGCCAACCGTGTATCCGGATGCAGGACATCGACAACGTCGGCAAGACCGGCCGACACACGATGGCCTTCGAGATGATGGCCCACCACGCCTTCAACGTCCGGGAGGACGCCGAGGAGGAGTACGCCTTCGAGGGCGAGGTCTACTGGAAGGACGACGCCGTCCGCTACTGCGACGAACTGTTCGCCTCGCTGGGCGTCGATCTCGAGGAAGTCATCTACATCGAGGACCCGTGGGTCGGCGGCGGCAACGCCGGCCCCGCCATCGAGGTTATCTTCCGGGGCGTCGAACTCGCGACGCTCGTCTTCATGTGCATGGAACAGGACCCCGACGGCGAGTTCGAGATGAAAGACGGCAACTCCTACTCCTACATGGACACCTACGTCGTCGACACCGGCTACGGACTCGAGCGCTGGACGTGGGTCTCCCAGGGCACCCCCACCGTGTACGAGGCGATCTACCCGGACATGATCGACTTCCTCAAGGACAACGCGGAGATCGAACACACTGACGACGAGGCCGCTCTCGTCCACCGCGCCGCTAAACTCGCCGGTCACATGGACATCGACGAGGCCGAGGACATGGAGACCGCCCGCGGCGAGATCGCCGACCAACTCGAGGTCTCGAGGGAGGAGCTCGAGGACCTGATGGAACCCCTCGAGACGATCTACGCGATCGCAGACCACTGCCGGACGCTGGCGTACATGCTCGGCGACGGCATCGTCCCCTCGAACGTCGGGACGGGCTACCTCGCGCGGATGGTCCTCCGGCGGACCAAGCGACTCTGCGACACCGTCGGCGTCGACGCCCCGCTGGACGAACTCGTGGACATGCAGGCCGATCGGCTGGGCTACGAGAACCGCGACACGGTTCGCGACATCGTCCGAACGGAACTCGAGAAGTACCGCGAGACCCTCGAACGCGGTGGTCGCCGCGTCGAGCAGTTGGCCCAAGAGTACGCCGACCGCGGGGAGGCGATCCCGACGAGCGAACTGATCGAGCTCTACGACAGCCACGGCATCCAGCCGGACATGGTCGCGGAGATCGCAGAGGAGACCGGGGCGGACGTACAGATTCCCGACGACTTCTACAGCCTCGTCGCCGAGCGCCACGAGGGCGGGCAGGCCTTCGAGGACGAGGAGGAAGATGGCGACGAGCGCTTCGACGACCTCCCCGAGACCGAACGGCTCTACTACGACGACCAGCAGCGCACCCAGTTCGAGGCCGTCGTTCTGGACGTCTTTGAGCGCGAAGACGGCTACGACGTCGTCCTCGACCAGACGATGTTCTACCCCGAAGGCGGCGGTCAGCCCGCCGACCAGGGGACGCTCGCGACCGACGAGACGACCGTCGAGGTTCGCGACGTCCAGATCGAAGACGGCGTGATCCTCCACCGAACCGACGAGAGCCCCGGCAAAGGCGAGTTCGTCAACGGACAGGTCAACGCCGCCCGTCGGCGCCAGCTCATGCGCCACCACACGGCGACGCACATCATCATGCACTCGGCCCGGCAGGTCCTCGGCGAACACGTTCGCCAGGCCGGCGCCCAGAAGGGCATCGAATCCTCTCGAGTCGACCTGCGCCACTACGAGCGCATCTCTCGAGAGGACGTCAAGCGGATCGAACTCGTCGCCAACGGGATGGTGATGGACAACACGACCGTCACCCAGGAGTGGCCCCACCGCCACGAGGCCGAGGCCGAGCACGGCTTCGACCTCTACCAGGGTGGCATCCCGCCGGGAACCAACATTCGGCTGATCCACGTCGCCGAGGACGTCCAGGCCTGCGGCGGGACCCACGTCGCCCGGACGGGCGACATCGGTGCGATCAAGATCCGAAACACCGAGCGCGTGCAAGACGGCGTCGAGCGCATCACCTTCGCCGCGGGCGACGCGGCCGTCGAGGCCACCCAGCGCACCGAAGACGCGCTGTACGACGCCGCCGCCGTGCTTGACGTCGCCCCCGACGAGGTCCCCGACACCGCCGAGCGCTTCTTCGAGGAGTGGAAGGGGCGCGGTAAGCAGATCGAGGACCTCAAAGAACAGCTCGCCGAGGCCCGCGCGGGCGGCGGTGGCGGCGGCGAGGAAGTCGAGATCGGCGACGGCACTGCGGTGATCCAGCGCCTCGACACCGACATGGACGAACTCCGGGCCACCGCGAACGCCCTCGCCGAGGACGGGAAGGTCGCGGTGCTCGGAAGCGGCACCGACGGCGCCCAGTTCGTCGTCGCTGCACCCGACGGTGCCGGGATCAACGCCGGCGAGGTCGTCGGCGAACTCGCCGCGAAGGTCGGCGGCGGCGGCGGCGGCCCGCCGGACTTCGCACAGGGCGGCGGTCCCGACGAGGCGGCCCTAGACGGGGCGCTCGAGGACGCTCCCGACGTGTTGCGGCAGGTGCTGAACGCCTGAACCCGCGGAACTTCGAAATCGAAATCTGCGTTTTCTTTTCACCGGTGATTAGCGCAGTTCTCACAGAAGTATAGAGCCGTTCGTCACCGACTCACGACGTTCGAGAGACGGAAAACCGGCGGGAGAGGAGTTTAGTCCTCGGCGGGAACCGTTCGAGAACCGCGATCGATCGCAGGTCTCGCGAGCGCGATCGTGCGACCGAGGAGGTACAGCGAGGCGGTCGCGACGCCGGTCCGGGTGAACGCGAGGACGAACGTCTCGACCGCGATGTTCGGCGGACCGGACGGCCGGAGTATCGTCGCGGCGCCGGCGAGCAGGAACCAGAACAGGATCACCGGAGCGAGGACGAGTCCCTCGCGAAGGACGGACGACACCGACTCCTCACGCGCACCACGATCGGAGAACGAGTCCGCGAGCGAGACGCTCCGGACGAGCACGTAGAGGGCTGCGATCGCCGTCCCAGTGAGGATCGCACCTGCCCGTGCGTACTCGCCGAGTTGACCGAGGAAATTCGCGTTGTTCAGCAGGGCCAGCGCGCCTCCCAGCACGTACCAGCCGAGCAAGATACTGCCGACGGCCAGGCTCTCCCTGGTGAGCGATCGAACGGAGAGAGTAGCGGACATAGTGGATAGTTGTGCCGTCGTATTCGGAAGTCAGTGCACCTGTTGTAATAAAGGCCGACCGTCATGGGTGGCTGATGTTTCACCGATAGCGCGACGAATCGAAACCATCGTCGGTCTCCGGTCCGTTCGCTCGCTCATGCCGACCGCATCGAACGGCGACGTCTCGCTGTACTATCGTGTCGACGGGGACGGGAGCGAGAGCAGTACACCGGTCGTCTTCGTCTCCGAGGCCGGCCTCGGCGGCTGGTCGTGGGGCTGGCAACACGCTGCACTCACCGGCCCGTTCGAGACCGTCGTCTGGGACCTCCGGGGGACCGGCCGCTCGGACGCCCCGTCGGGACCGTACGACCTCGAGACGCTCGCGAGCGACCTCGAGGCCGTCCTCGCCGACTGCAGCGTCCGGAAGGCCCACGTCGTCGCCGCCGGGTTCGGCGGGGCCGTCGCGCTCACGGCCGCCCGCACCTCGAGTCGGATCGAGACGCTGACCCTGCTCGGGACCGCCGCCCGCGAGGACGCCTTCGAACTCGAGGACCTGCTCGCACCGCCAGACGACCGCGAGGCGCTCGAGGAGTCCCTCGAGTCCGCACTCTCCGCCGAGTTTCGAGACGCCCAGCCCGAGGTCTGTGAGGGGATCGTCGACTGGCGAGCCGACGGCGACGCCGACGAGGCGGGCTGGCGGGCACAGCTCGCCGCGCTCGAGGGGTTCGACGCGAGAGAGTGGCTGGTCGAGCTCACCTTGCCGACGCTCGTCTGTCACGGGACGGGCGACGAACTCGTCCCGGCGGACGCGGGCCGCGACCTCGCCCGCGGACTCCCGCGCGGGCAGTTCGAACCGCTCGATGGCGCCGGTCACCTCTGTTTCGTCGAGCGGTCTCGGACGGTCAACGACCGGATTCTGGGCTTTCTCGAGTCGTACGAGGACGGGTAGCTCGCCGCCGTCCGACGGCCGTCGCCGCCGTCGTCGACCGCAGCGAACACAACCCGCCGTCTTGCAACCCCCGCCACTACGGCGCTGGCCGCCGTAGCCGCCCCCATGACGTTCTCCCTCGACGCTCGAGCGGCCCACTGGGGTGATCGAACGGCGGTCGTCGACGTTTCGGAGGCCCGGCGGGACGAGGAGGCGGAAACGATCGACCGAGACCGCTACTCGTATGCGGAGCTCGCGGCGATCGCCGAGCGGTTCGCCGCCTCCCTCGCCGATCGCGACGTCGACGCCGGCGACACCGTCTGCGTCGTCAGCCGAAACCGGGTCCGCGTGCTCGCGCTGTTCTTCGCCTGTCGCCGACTCGGAGCGACGTTCGCACCGCTCTCGCACCGACTGACGCCGAAGACGGTTTCCCGGCCGCTCGAGCGACTCGAGCCCGCGATCGTCGTGACCGAGTCGGCCCAGCGGGACCTGACGCGGGCGGTTCAGCACGCGAAGACGGTGGCGTTCGACGAACTGGGCCGGAGTGGCGACGCGGGAACCGATTCCGATGCCGACGCCGGGTTCGATACAGCGCCCAATCTCGAGACGGAGACGCCGGTTCCCGACGGAACGCCGCTGGTTACCCTCCACGACGACCCGGAGGCCACAGACTCGGATCGCGGCGCGGACCCGGACCCGGACGCGGCCGTTACCTTCTCCGAACGCGCCGTCGAGGCCAACTGCCGCGCCGTCGCGACCACCTGGGGACTCGGCCGGGCCGACTGCACGCCGCTGCTCCTCCCGCTGTCGGCTCCCGACGGGCTCTTACGGACCGCACTCCCCACGCTCTACTCGGCGGGCACGCTCCTGCTCGACCGCGCCTTCGACCCCGGAGACACGCTCGAGGCGATCCGGCGCGAACCCGTGACCTGGCTCGCGGGTCGCACGGCGGAGCTCCGCGACCTCGCTGCGAACGACGACGCCGACGCCCTCGGGGCGCTCGAGTGGGTCGTCGGCGAGGGTCCGGTTTCCGAGGAGGTTCGGAACGCGTTCCTCGAGCGCGGCGTTCCCGTAGCCGGCGCCTACGGCTGTCACGCGTGTCCGACCGCGCTGGCCCAGCCGGTCGGCGGTGGAATCGGGGGCGAGGCCGGGATCGAGGCCGAGTCGGCGGCTGGAACCGAGATCCAGACCGAACCCGGAGACGGCGGCGTCGGCTACCCGCTCTTCGACTGTCGCGTTCGGCTCGTCGCCGACGACTCCGTCGTAGAGGGTGCCGGTGAAGGGAGACTCGAGGTGGCGGGGCCGATGGTCGCCGACGGTGCGAGCGGATCCGACGACGCCGAGGCCGCAACCGACTGGGTCGCCACGGGTAACCGATTCCGTCGCGACGAGGACGGCCGATACTATCCGGCCGATCTCGAGGACGACGTGGCCGGTGCGGTCGACGAATCCTGACCGAGGACGACTGGCCGACGAATCCTGACCGAGGAACCCGATCGAAAATGTCGACACCGCGCCCGAGACGGGCGTGAACGGTCGCAGGTAGCGGCAAACCTCGGTCCGAGTCACAAGGCCTTTTCCGTTAGCGCCGCTTCCCACGTCACGAATGACGCAGCTACGAATCGCCGTCCTGAACGCCTCCCACCGGGACGCGAATACGACGCGAAACTTCCGACGCGAACTCGACGCCTCGGTCGCCGAGTTCGATGTCACCGGCGGTCACCTGCCCAGTGACTTCGAGTACGACGCGGCCGTCGTCACGGGCTCGAGATCGTCGGTCTACTGGGACGAAGACTGGATTCCGGCGACCAAGAACTGGGTTGCCGACGCCATCGACCACGGTCTGCCGTTCCTGGGGATCTGTTGGGGCCACCAGCTGCTGGCAGACGTCCTCGGGGGAACGGTCGAGGACATGGGCGTCTACGAGATCGGCTACAACGAGATCGAGCACACCGGCGACTGTCGGCTGTTCGACGGCATCAGTCAACGCTTTACGGCGTTCGCGACCCACTCCGACGAGGTGTCGGAGCTGCCGCCCGGGGCGAAACCCCTCGCCGAGAACGAGTACTCGAACCACGGCTTCCGCAAGGGCAGCGTCTTCGGCGTCCAGTTTCACCCCGAGTACGACCAGCGGACGGCCCGCGAATTGACCGAAGAGAAAGAGCTCACCGACGAGCGCCGCGAGTCCGTCCTCGCGGAGATCACCGACGAGAACTACGAGCGAGCCTGCGAGGCCAAACAGGTCTTCGACAACTACCTCGAGTACGTTCGCGAGGTCCGGTCGGGAGCGGCCGACACGGCCGTTCCGTCGTCGGTACACGACAGCGAGGGCGAGGTCGGGAACGAAGACGAAGACGAAAGCGAGGCCGAACCGCAGCGCGTGGAGACGAACGAAACGTCGACCGACGCACTTCTCGACTCGCCGACGGCGAAGACGGACTGAGTGGACGAACCGAGCGGATCGAGGCGGTTTCAATCTGGGGGGTTCTCACCGGAGTCCTGCTCCAGACCACCACCGCTCGCTGACGGGAGCGCTTTTCATCGCCGCCGTCGCACGATAGGTCATGCTCGATTACCTCTCCCTCGAGGCCGACCTCGACGAGGAAGAACGGCTGATCCGGGACACGGCCCGCGAGTTCGTCGCCGACCGCGTCCGACCCGAGATCGGCGGCCACTTCGAGAACGGAACCTTCCCTGCCGACCTGATCCCCGAGATGGGCGAGATGGGGTTCTACGCGCCCAATCTCGAGGGATACGGCTCTCCCGGCGTGTCCGAAACCGCGTACGGACTCCTGATGCAGGAACTCGAGGCCTGTGACTCGGGATTGCGCTCGATGGCCTCCGTGCAGGGTGCGCTGGTGATGTATCCCATCCACGCCTACGGGAGCGAGGCCCAGAAGGAAGAGTGGCTCCCCGCACTCGGCGAGGGCGAGGCGGTGGGCTGTTTCGGGCTCACCGAACCCGAACACGGCTCGGACCCTGCAGGGATGGAGACGTACGCGGAGCGGAGCGGGGATGGGGACGAGTTCGTCCTCAACGGCTCGAAGACCTGGATCACCAACTCCCCGATCGCCGACGTCGCGCTGGTGTGGGCGCGAGATCGCTCGAGTGAGAGTGCAGGTGATGGCGAGAGCGCTCCCGTCCGCGGCTTCCTCGTGGAGACGGACCGCGACGGCGTCTCGACGGACGAGATCGACGAGAAACTGTCGATGCGGGCCTCCATCACGGGCACCGTCGACCTGACCGACGTCCGGATCCCCGAGACGAACGTCCTCCCCGGCGTCTCCGGGATGAAGGGGCCGCTCTCCTGTCTCACGCAGGCTCGTTACGGCATCGCCTGGGGTGCTGTGGGGGCCGCTCGAGACTGTTTCGAGGTCGCTCGAGAGTACGCCGGCGACCGCGAGCAGTTCGGCGGCCCGATCGCTCGCTTCCAGCTGCAACAGGAGAAACTCGCGGAGATGGCGACCCAGATCGCGCTGGGACAGCTCCTCGTCTACCGGCTCGCCGAACTGAAAGAACGCGGTGACCTCCGTCCCCAGCAGGTTTCGATGGCCAAACGCAACAACGTCCGGATGGCCCGGAACGTCGCTCGCACGGCCCGCGAGATGCTCGGCGGGAACGGTATCACGACGGATTACTCGCCGATGCGCCACATGGCGAACATGGAGACGGTGTACACCTACGAGGGGACCCACGACATCCACACGCTGGTGCTGGGGCAGGATCTGACCGGAATCGCAGCCTTCGAGTGAGTGTACGGAAACGGACGGTTTCGAGAGCGTTCGAAGCCGAATCGGTCGTTCCGAGAGCGACCGAAACGCGGGTGCGATCTGGTGCTGTCACCGAAAGAGGAAGATTGAAAGTTTTACAACAGGCGGCTGACAGTGTGTAGGTATGTCAGCGGAACCGGACGACCACGCGACGAGGCGGGAGACGATCGTCTCCAGTGTTCGAGAGACGCTCGACGGCAGATTCGTCGGGTTACTCGGTGTCGGCATCGTCGCGGGATACGTCGTCACCACGTTGTTGAGCACGGATAGCGTCGCACTCCCGGTCGTCGGACCGGTATCCGGTCAACTCCTCGGGATCGTCGGACTCGCGGCGTTCGCCGTCGCGTATCAACGGTTCGGCTGTGCCGGAAGCTGTGGCTCGTCCGGAGACTGCGGGTGTTCGGACGAGTGTGGCAATCGGTGCTCGTACGACTCGTGACCGGAGCGGAAACCGCCCGAATCGCGTTTCCGGCGGCACGCTTTTCTCGACGGCCGCCGAGTCGCCGACCATGCGAACACGAACGCGAACGGTGCTCTCGGTCCCCATCGAACGCGAGGGAACGCTCCCGCTGGCGTTCCCGGACGACCTCCGATTTCCCGACGCGCTCGTCGGGGAGTTCCTCGAGCGCGATACGGACGCTGGCGACACAGTCCTCGATCCCTTCGCCGGGTTCGGGACGGTGCTCCGGGTCGCCGCGGACCTCGAGCGGCGGGCCTACGGCCTCGAGTACGACGCGGAGAAGGTCACTTACGCGAGGGAGCGACTCGAGGCCGTTTCCGACGGTGATTCGAACTCGGGAGCGGGTGTGTATTCGGGTTCGGATTCGGATTCGAACGCAGAACCGGAATCGACCTCGCCCCCGACTCCGACCCTCCGCCACGGCGACGCCCTCGAGTTCTCGAGCTACGACCTTCCCGAATTCGACTACTGCTTCACCTCGCCGCCGTTCGCGACCGACGGCACGACGGTGGACCCGCTGCGGGACTACGCGGGCGAGAGCGACTACGAGACCTACTTAGAGGACCTGCAGGACGTCTTCACGCAGGTGAGCCGACGGATGCGACCCGGTGGGCGTGTCGTCCTCGAGGTCTCGAACCTGAAACACGACGGCGAGGTGACGACGCTCGCTTGGGACGTCGCCGATTCGGTCGGCGAGGTACTCGATTTTCAGGGCGAGGTGATCGTCGCGTGGGAGGGCGACGAGACGGACGGCTACGGGGAGACGGACGAGGGCATTTACGGATACGGCTACGACCACAGCTACTGTCTCGTGTTCGAAGCCGTCGAGGACGGATCGTGATCGCAGCCGTTCCGATCACACGACCGAATCGACGCCCATGAACAGGTCTCGAACGGCATCCGAGTCGTCGCCTCGAGACAGCGCGAGTAACAGTTTGAGCCGCGCCTTCCACGGCGGAAGGTCCCCGCCCGAGATCGCACCGGCCTCGAGCAGCGTCTTCCCGCCCCCGTCGCCGCCGTACACGCCGGCCGTCGGTCCCGCGTGACACCGCGAGGTGAGCACGACCGGAACGCCGTCGTCGATCGCCGACTCGAGCGCCGCGCCGAGTTCCGCGGTCGTGTTTCCGAGGCCGGTACCGGCGACGACGAGTCCGTCCGCGCCCGTTTCGGTCTCGGTCCCGTTTTCGTCCGCGTTCTCGCTCTCACCCGCATTCGAGAGCGCTCGTTCGACTTGCCGCCCGTCGACGCCCAGCGCGTTCGTGACGATCTCGACGCGAACGTCGGGATCGATACGCACCGTCGCGTCCGGCATCGACGCCGAGTAACTCCCGGGCTCTCGGAAGAACCGGAGTCCGTCCGGCGCGAACTCCCCGACAGGACCCGCACCGGGCGATTCGAAGGTCTCGAGTGCGCTCGTGTGACCCTTCACGACCCAGCGGGCGGCGTGGACGGTGTCGTTGAACGCCAGATAGACGCCGCCGCCGTCACGAACCCGATCGTGGGCTGCGGTTCGGACGGCCGCGAGCAGGTTCGTCGGACCGTCGGTTCCGAGCTGGTCGAACGAGCGCTGGGCGCCCGTGAAGACGACCGGGAGATTGGCGGTGGCCTCGCAGGCGAGGTCCAGCGCGTAAGCCGACTCGGCCATGGTATCGGTGCCGTGGGTGACGACGACGCCGTCGACGCCGTCGGCCGCCGCTCGATCGATCGCGTCGGCGAGGCGCTCGAGGGCCTCGCCGTTCATCTGGAAGCCCGAAACCTGACAGACGTTCTCGACGTCGATCGTCGCGTGATCGCCGATCTCGGGGACGGCGTCGACGAGATCGTCACCGGACTGTGAGGGTGTCTTTCCCGACTCACCGTCTTCCGCTTGCGAAGCCGTACTCGCGATGGTTCCGCCGGTGCTCGCGATTCGGACGTGTGGCATACGTGGTCTCTCGACTCCGGAGCGGAAGTGTCTGTGTACGCGGCCTCGAGATGTTTCTATGAAAACACTTTTGATGGCCAAAATCTAACACGACGCTATGGGCGATAGCCTCGCGAACGAACGGTTCGTTTCGACGTCGACGTGGTTCAGACTGGGTAGCGTAACAATGGAGACGGTGATCGCGCTCGCACTGCTCGCCAGCGCGGCGTCGCTGTTCGCCGTCTCGATCGGAGACCCCGAGATGGTCGCGCTGATCGGTGCCAGCGCAGTCGCACTGGTCCTGACTGGACTGGCCCTCGCCCGTCTGTTCACGTACCTCGAGATCAACGGGCTTCCGGTGATCGAAAACGGCCAGCACTCGCCGCGAGTAACCGACTAACGGTCACGTCTCGTTCGCATCTCACGAGTCCGTATTCGTCCGCGCCGGCGGCTCTCGACGAACGATTTTTCCGAACAGATCGCGGTTGTCCGCGACGAGTCGGTACAGCGGCTCGCGGATCCTGTCGCGGCGGGGAACGAGTCGAAACCCTTCGACCGGCCATCGAACTGGCGAGTCGACGCGAGCGAGCGCCTCCTCGATCGCTTCCCCACAGGAGTAGACTGCGTCCTGCGTGAGGAGGTGTGCACACTCCTCGTACTCGTCCGGGAGCCGCGCTCGCTGGTCCGGCGTGAGTTCCGAGAAGCCGACGAGTTCGAACTCGCCGCGAGCGGCGGCGTACTCGGCACACCACGTACAGAACCCGCAGTCGTCGTCGTAGACGAGCCGCGCCGGCGGCTCGTCGGCCGTCCTCGTGACCATACGTGTACGACGGGACGTAGACGGAAAAGCGCCGGTCGGACCGTTTGGGTTACTCCGTCTTCGGGTCGGCCGCCAAACCGCCAGTAGGAGCAGCGGCGTCTCGATCGGATGGTATAAAAGCGCGTCCCGTCGTTGTGTCGTCACATTCGATCACCCCCGCTCACTCGTTGCGTTTTTAGGTCTCCCTAACTCGAGGGGCCTCGCGGACGGTACTTAAACCAGTGCGTACTTTTAAGTATTCGACACCCGTTTGCATCTGCTAGCAATGGCCATAGATCCGCAGTTCCACGAAAATCGAGAGAAAGTCGGCGAGGAGAACGGCGTTGCCGTCTGGGGCCCGGTCGACGAGCCCGAAGAGTTCGGCATCCACGGAACGCACGTCGCAGTCGACTACGACCTCTGTATCGCCGACGGCGCCTGCCTCGAGGACTGTCCGGTCGACGTCTTCGAGTGGGTCGAAACGCCGGGACACCCCGAGAGCGAGAAGAAGGCGGAACCGACACACGAAGCCCAGTGTATCGACTGTATGCTCTGTGTCGACGTCTGTCCGGTCGACGCGATCGACGTCGACGCCGGACGGACGGCCTGATCGGCTGTAGCGTTCTCTCGATTCCCGCTCGCGCCGACGGTCGCGAGAAGAACCGCACTCGCGAACCGACTTTCTCGTCGCAAACTGTCTGATGACAGCGAACAGTGGGTCGACGGTCACACGGCGGTCGGACGGTCGGCGACGTTCAGTGGGGACTCCCGTTCTCGAGGTCAGCGCCAGTATCAGTGTGACGAAATCGACCGCTCGCTATCGACGGAAACGTCGCTTACTCGGCACGGTCGACGTCGACCTGTTCTTTCAACGCCTCGAGACCGTCGGCCTCGGCGAGTTCCTGCAACCGCTCCCGGAAGTGGGTTTCGCAGAGCCCGACCTTGACGCCCTCCGTTTCGGCGGCAAAGGCAGCCTCGCGGTCGCAGTAGTGGCAGTTCATACGTGCGTCTATGGGTGGCGTCGCATTTAAGCCTCGCCTTATCGGCCATCAACGGGTGTCAGACGGACAACAACAGGCGTTGAAACGCGGGTTCCGAGAGCCCCGCGAGTCCGAGTCGATCGTCGTGGGCGTCGCTGCCCGCAGTGGCGAGCAGGTCGTGTCGATCGATCGCCCGATCGATCGGCCGATAGTCGACGTCCCGACCGTACGGGTAGTCGCGTTCGACGGCGTCGAGGTCCGCCGTCAGCTCGAGCGCGACCGCCGGATCGTCGTATCGCAGCGGGTGAGCCAGCGAGACGACTCGACAGGCGGCGGCCAACAGTCGCCGACCCTCCTCGAACGTCGGAATCTCCCGCGGAGCGTAACACGGCCCGTCGTTTCCGATGAGATCGGCGAACGCACCCTGATAGTCGTAGGCCGTGTCTGGGTGGGCGTCGATCGCGCGAGCGATGTGTGGACGGCCCAGTCCGTCCTCGATGTCGACGTCGAGGTCGACGCCGAGTCGATCCTCGACGCACTCGACGATGGCTCGCCCCCGCTCGCGACGGTTCCGCTGGATGCGGGCGCAGGCGTCCTCCAGGGCGGTCGTCGGTTCGACGCCGTATCCCAGCAGATCCACGCGGATCCCCGACGGAGCTTGCACGCGGAGTTCGATTCCGTGGACGAGCGTAACGCCGTCGCGTTCGACGATCGGCTCCGAGAACGGCTGCAGACGATCGTGGTCGGTCACGCCGACGACGGGAACGTCGGCGTCGCGAGCGGCGTCGGGAACGGCTTCGAGCGAGAGCGACCCGTCCGAGCGAGTCGTGTGAACGTGGAGATCGGCGTAGGGCATGACGGACTCGAGTATCGGGCGCCGTAAAGCCGTTTCCTCGTCGATACGCCTCGGTATCCGGTGGCGATTAAGGAGACTAAGGTCTACACACGACCTGAAGGTTATTTATGGACAATGTTTATAATTATCGTTCACACCTATTCGGGTGTAATGCAGCTCAACCGAACCGACGCGCTCGTCGATGCGCACGAGTATCCCGCGACCACCGAGGAACTGATCGAGGCCTACGGCGATCGCCGCCTCGAACTCCAGAACGGCTCCGAGACGGTCGGGGAGGTACTCGCTCGCCTCGAGAACGAGACCTTCGAATCGGCGGAGGAAGCCGTCGCCGCCATCTACTCGGCGGTGAGTGACAAGGCCATCGGGCGCGTCGGGTACAGCGACCGCGACCCGACGCCGCCGGGGAGCCCGTACGCACCCGACGTCGTGTCCTTCTGAGGCGTCGTCTCTCTCCCTTTTCGATCGAGTGCCCGAACCAAGCCAGTGATAGCACTTCGACGCGTCTCGTGTCGCTCGAGTTTCGAACTCGACTGAGCGCCGAGTGAACGACGAGACCGACTGAGCCGCGAAAGCAGTCGACTCATACGGTTTGTTGTCCCTGAGTTACCAGTGCAACTGCAGATCGATCGCGGTTGCGCCGGAGCTGATTTGCAGGTGCCCGAATCAGTCGACGAACTCGAGTGCGTCCCCGAGATCGAGCGGGACCGACCCCTTCCGGTAACCTTCGATGTGGCCGTTCGGTCGAGCCCGATAGACCACGGCGGGTCGGTGGCGAACGTCGGGCTGTTCGCCGCGGACCGGCGCCCACTGGTCGTCGCGGAAACTCGAGCAGTCGACGAAGAGGACCGCGCCGCCGCCGTGTTCGGCCAGTTGTCCGCTGGTCTTCGTCTCGGCGGTATCCCTGACGGCGGCGACCGGTCCCGACGCCGCGCGGTTGTTCGGCGGCTGCGGACGGGTGACTTCGACGAGGACGTTCGTCTCGGCGTCGGTCGCCCGATAGTCGAGGGAGTGTCCGGTCGTCACCTCGATCTCCGGGACCACGTCGTAGCCCGCGTCGACGAGGATCTTCGCGGCGATGAACTCGCCCATCGCGGCGCTCATACGCACGCGATCGACGTGGTTGCTGGTCCCGAGTTTCCCGGACATGACGTCGCGGTACTCGTCGAGCGTTCCGGTCGCGAAGAAGTCCTCGAAGAACCGGGTCGTCTCTCTGCGACCGGCGTCGGGAAACCCGGCTGCGTGCTCGCGGAAGAAACTGCGCGTCGACTCGCGGCCGTCTTTGGACATGAACACCGGGAGGAAGAACCACGAGATGTGCGGATAGTCGGCGAGCCACGGGTCCTCCTCGTGGAGGGTCGCGAGGAGCTCTCGCTGGGCCCATCGGGCGACCTGATAGGGGATCTCCTCCCAGCCGAACTTGTCGGTCTTCCAGAGCGCGCTCGGCGTTTCGGTGTTACCCATCCAGTAGGCCTCGCCGTTCCGCCGGGCGAACAGCGCGAGATCCCCGTTGGCCATCTCGAACCGATGGGTCTCCCAGTCGCCGCTGATGGCGAACCACGGGGAGACGGCTCGAGCGCCGATGTTGCTCCGAAGCGGTTGCAGGATCTGCTGGCGAACCCGTTGCTCGCTCCAGGACTCGGGCGAATAGCGAAAGCGAAGTGGCCGCGCCACGGGATATTTTACGGGTGGCGAAGGCATACGTCTTGCCTTTAGCCGCAAGGCCACGACGACGCCGATAATGTGTATGACCGTTACATTAATATGGCACTCGTGCCTACTATGTGTGTACTTACCATGTCAATGGGTGCCTATGACGAAGCAGAACACGAGCGCCGCGAAAAACAGGTCTCGAGGGTGGATACCGACTTCGACGACGAACGGACGATCTACCACGGGAAAGTCGAATACGACTCGGGGGAGTCCGCCGAGGCGCTCCTGAACAAGTTCGAGGAGATCAAGTCGAACTAGTGTCGGATCGTCGGTTACTTCTGCAGGTCGCGGTCCGTATCCCCCGCGACCACTGCTCACTACTCGTTCTCTCGGAGCGACGGCGCCGAACTGCAGGTACGGTCCACTAGAGCAGCCACTGAAAGTCGATGCACACCTGATCGCACGACAGCAGCGCGGTTCGGAGCGAACACCGCGAGCGAGAACCGCGGACTGTGCGATGGGTGTGTAAATCGTTTCAGTCGTTACTATAGCGCTGTCGAGGACTGCACAACTCGAGTCAGTCGGTGCCTTCACAGCCGTCTCCCTCCGTCTCGAGTCCGTCCCAGCCGGGGGTCGACGGCGCGCCGCGGGCGTCTTCGACGTCGCTCGCGAGTCCGGCGTCGGGTGACGTCTCGTCCGCGAGCCGACCCCACTCGTCGATCGCCCGTCCGATCCACGAATCGGCCTCGAGAACCCGCTCTCTCGCCCGTTCGTAGTGGTGGTCGGAGATCGCGAAGGTCCCCGGACTCGAGGCGGCGGCGGTCGCGACGAACTCGGCGCGATCGGCGGGCGTCGATGCGTCGCGAGCGACGCGGTCGACGAGCCCCTCGAGCGCCTCGGGTTCGGGGTGCGTGAACAGCTTCTGACCGATCGCCTGCGGCCCCAGGAGGAGCCCCGAGCGGTCGTCCTCGTCGCCCGGATCGTCGTCGAGCAGTCGGTTCCCGCCGACGGCGTCCTCGACGCGCTCGCACTCGGTCTCCTGCTCGAGCGCGAGGTTGTGCGCGGGATAGTCCGCACACTCCTCGGGGTACAGATCGTCGCCGTGAATCCGACACTGCAGCGTCGACGGATCGAGGAAGACGCAGGTCGGGAGCCAGGCGGGCTCCTCGCGGTCGAACGGCGCGACCGGTTTGGGCGGCTTCCGAAGCCCGACGAAGAAGGCGGGTCGGCCGGCGACCGCGGCGACCCGGTGGCCGTCGATCTCGAGGCTGTCGTCGTCGCGCTCGAGGTCGGCCTCCCAGAGTCGCGGCGTCAGCGCGTCGCCGAGGCCGGCTTCGAGGAACGTACGGATTTCGTCGCGGGTGAGCGCGACGAGGTTGTAGGTATCGTCGAGGGGGGCTCGCGGACCGCGCCGTTCGTGGTCGAAACCGGTCGGTTCGGCGTCGCGCTGGCCGTCGACCAGCGGCCGCCAGTCGAGACAGCAGCCAGCGCACCCGACACAGTTCACCTCCATGACAGTGAGAACGATCCCCACACCCATAACGATGTGCGACGGGGGAACGACTTTCAGCACCCGTTACTGATAGGAGAACATGGCAAAGGAGTCCTGCGACGGTTGCGGCCGCACGATCACAGTCGCGGGCGGTATCGCCAACATCTGGTCGTTCTCGAACCAGCCTAGCACCGGTATCATGCTCGAGTTCGAGGACGGGTCGGACCATCTGCTGTGTTATCCCTGTATCGAACAGTTGCCGGACGATCCGAGCGAAGCCGACGTCGCGGCGCTCGAGGAGTACGATCCCGAGGCAGATGCGGATACGGATGCGGATACGAGCGAAAACTGACGGCTCGAGGGTCTCGTACTCGAGGTTCGAGAACCGGCGAAAAGCGACGAACGGAAGGGGTGGGATTCGAACGCCACGAGGCCGAACGGCCTCCGCGGAACCAGAGGGCTCCACGGTGCTCTTCCGCTGAGCGACCCTTCCCGTCTCACAGGTAGGCGGGGATCGCATTAGTAATCGGCCGCCTACCGTGTCCGTAGGTGGCGCTTTCGTCCGGCGGTTCCGTCTCGAGTCGGATTCGCCGACCGCGAGAGTCCGGAGCCTTTAGGGCGTCCCCGCACGCGGTCTCCAACGGTGAATACAGAGCGGATCTTCGAGGAGTTTCCGGCGCCCAGCTACCGCGGCGCTCAGGAGACGGCCCTGCGCGACATTCGCGACGCCTTCGCGGCCGACAACGACGTCGTGTTAGTGCGGGCGCCGACGGGCAGCGGGAAATCCCTGCTGGCTCGTGCCATCGCGGGCTGTGCCCTGAAGATCGACGACGCAGAGCCCAGCGAGCCGACGGGTGCCTACTACACGACGCCGCAGGTCTCCCAGTTGGACGACGTCGCGGGCGACGACCTCCTCTCGGATCTCAACGTCATCCGCGGGAAGTCCAACTACACCTGCATCCTGCCGAACGAACTCGACACGCCGGTCAACCAGGCCCCCTGCGTGCGAGAGAGCGGCTACGACTGTTCGGTCCAGCACCGCTGTCCGTACTTCTCCGATCGAGCGATCGCCTCCAACAGAGCGATCGCTGCGATGACGCTCGCGTACTTCATGCAGACGGCGGGCAGCGAAGTGTTCCGGAAACGCGACGTCGTCGTCATCGATGAGGCCCACGGCCTCGCCGAGTGGGCCGAGATGTACGCGACCATCCAGCTGGGGCCCCGGACGGTCCCGTTCTGGGACGAGTTGCGAGTGCCGGCGGTCGAGGGGGTAGAGCGAGCCGCCCGCTACGCCGAGAACCTCTCACAGGTCTGTACGCGGCGCAAGGACGACCTCCTCGCACAGGAGCAGCTCACGCCCGCCGACGTCCGGGAACGCGACCGCCTCCAGGAACTCATCGGCGAACTCGACTGGTTCGTCTCCGACTATCGGGATCCACAGAGCCCGACGACGTGGCTGGTCGATCAGTCCGAACCGGCGGGTGCCGGCTCGAGTGGTGGCGATAGCGAGGACGACGCCGACCTCGGCGGTCCGCTGACGATCAAACCGATGAACCCCGAACGCTACCTCCACCACACGGTGTGGGACCGGGGCAACAAGTTCGCGCTCCTCTCGGCGACGATCCTCAACAAGGAGGCATTCTGCCGACAGGTCGGGCTCGATCCGGCGAACGTCACGCTCGTCGACGTTCCCCACACGTTTCCCGTCGAGAACCGGCCGCTGTACGACGTAACCCAGGGGAAGATGACCTACGAGCACCGCGACGAGACGATCCCGAAGATCGCCCGCACGATCGTTCGGATCATGCAGGCCCATCCCGACGAGAAGGGGCTGATCCACGCCCACTCCTACGACATTCAGGAACGCCTCGCGGACCTCCTGCGGGACTTCGGCGTCGGCGACCGGATTCGCGCGCACACTCGCGAGGACCGCGACGCCGACCTCGAGGCCTGGAAAGCGTCCGCGGAGCCGGACGTCTTCCTCTCGGTGAAGATGGAGGAGGCCCTCGATTTGAAAGGCGACCTCGCGCGCTGGCAGGTCGTCTGCAAGGCTCCGTTCCTCAACACGAGCGACTCCCGCGTCGCCCACCGACTCGAGGAGGGGCAGTGGGCGTGGTACTTCCGGGCGGCGCTCCGGACGGTGATCCAGGGCTGTGGCCGGGTGGTCCGCGCGCCCGACGACTACGGGGCGACGTACCTGGCGGACTCGAGTCTGCTCGATATGTTCGAGCGGGCACGGTCGGACATGCCCGACTGGTTCGCCGAGCAGGTCGACCTGATGAGCGAGCCGGAGTTACCGGCGTTCCAGCCGCGCGCCGCGCTGGGTGGTGCGGGTGGCGCATCCGGGTCCGGAAGATCGACGGACGGGACCGGATCCGGAACCCGGAGCGGGGACTCGAGCGGGGGGAGTGTGGCCGAGAGCGAGGGCCAAAACGGGAGCCAGCAGCGACGCTACTCCCGGACGAGCCGTCGCTCCCGGTCGAAATCGGGATCCAGAGACAGTCCGCTCGCGGACGTCTGGGACACCGACTAGAAGATGAACGAGGCGCTCCAGGCCACCATCGAGGTGACCATCAGGGCGGCGAAGAGGAGCGCGATGAGCTGATTCTTGTCCATTTGCTCGTCCGTTGTGGCTACTGTAGCAAGTATTTCACGCCCGATGTGAGTGCGAACGACGCGGCGTAAACGAGAGCGTGAGCGATTCACACGATTCGCACGTCCACGACGACGTGCTCGACACCGGCGCTGTGGCTCTTCACGCGTCGTTTCTCGAGCACCTCGAGTTCTCGACCCGCTCCCTCCCGCTCGATTGCAGACTCGAGGCGCTCGAGCGGGCGCTCCCACAGCAGGGGTTCGGGCGTGGCCTCGTGGTAGTGGAGCACGCCGCCGGGTTCGAGGGCCTCGAGGGCGTGGGCCAGAAAGGCATCAGCCTCGTCGCTGCGCGTGCCGTGGCCCGCGTCGTCGGTCCCGTCGGCGGCACCGTAGTAACCCATGAGGACGCGGTCGGCCTCGACGGTCGCGGCGAGGTCGCGACAGTCCGATCGGTAGGCGTCGACGCGGTCGGCGACGTCGTTCAGTATCGCGTTCTCGAGCAGGTATCGAAACGCGGTCGGGTTGATCTCCGTGGCCGTCACCCGCGCGCCGGCGCGGGCCATCGGCAGCGTGAAGTAGCCGATGCCGGCGAACATGTCGAAGACGCGCTCGTCCGGTTCGACGATCCGACCCATCCGCGCGCGCTCGGCCTGATTCCCCGGCGAGAACATCACTCTCGCGGGGTCGAGTCCGTACCGGGTCCCGTGTTCGGTGTGGACCGTCTCCGTGTCCGTCGAGCCCGCGAGCAGTCGTGTCCGCGGCTCCCGGTAGGTTCCGGCCGCGCCGTCGTTGGCGATCCCCTCGTCGGCGAGCACCGAGGTCGCCTCGCCGTGGAGGTCGAGCAACGCCTCGCCGACGTCGCGTTCCTGTGCGGCCGAATAGCCGTCGGGAACCGTCACGAGGATCACCGAGCCGATCACCGCCCACGAGCCGGGAACCGACTCGAGGTCCGCCTCCGTCCAGCCCCGATCCGCGAGCAGACCTTCGAGACTCGGGCTCCGGCGGTCGGGATCGATCTGGCGGATCACCTCGAGCACCCACGTCTCGGCGGGCGGTTCTGTAACCGGCAGCGCGACCGTCTCCGGGTCGTACTCGCGGACGCGCCTCGAGTCGTCGTAGACCCCCTCCGCGCGGAGCGACTCGATCGCCGTCTCCGAGCGGGGTTTTTCGACGACGGCCGCGAGCGGGTTCGGGTGATCGTCGTCGACTCGCGTCACCGTCCGGTCGGCGTCCTCGTCACTCATCGCCGTCGTCCGACTCGTCCGGCAGAATGTGCAGGCCGGCGCGGCTCTTCAACACGGGCACGGTGTCGGCGTCGGGATCAAAGTAGTCCGGCCTCGAGACGGTCTTCGCCTGAAAGGTCTCCGGGTCGAGCACCTGCACCGCGTGCTCGTCTTCGATGGTGACGACCGTCGTCTCGACGGCGTCGTCGACGTCGCCGAGTCGGCGCGCGTCGGGCGAGTTCCCCTCTTCGTAACTTGCTTCGTAGTGGTCGCCGGTCGTCACGCGGGTTCCCTTGAGGTTTCCGCGGGCGCTGCGGACCAACACCGGACCGTCGTCGTCCGCGTCGTCCTCGAGTTCGATGACCTCGCCGGGGGTGTACGGTGGGAGCCGGACGGCGAAGGTCACCCGGTAGACGCCGTTGCCGTCTTCGTCCTCGGTGACGAGGGTTTCGGCGTCGTTGACGGTGCCGCCGAACTCCTCGACCATCTTGTTCGAGATCTTCTTGCCGATCTTGTTGGTCGAGACCTTCAGGTCCAGCCCGTCGGGCGTCTCGGTCGTGTCGGTGATGAAGGCGTTGCGGTCGCCCGTCGCCTCCATGTCGGCGACGATCTGGTTCGAGATGGTCTTCGCCCGTTCGATCTCCTCGGTGGTGGGCGTGCGGTCCTCGGCGCGGATCTGGACGATACTGGCGTAGTAATCGCCCGAGATTCGCCCGCAGCGCGTGCAGGTTTGGCGGGCGATCCTGACGGGGACCGTCACCTGTTCTTCGACCGGCGTTCCGCGGGCGACCCCCGTGAAGTAACAGTGCATCCGGATCGTGTTCTGATCGATCTGCTCGGGTTCGACCTGCCAGGCGACGTCCTCGACGTCGACGTGGACGGCGAGTTCCTCGCTGACCTCCTCGATCGCGATGTCAGTGTAGTCCTCGGCACCCACGTCGACCCAGCGCCGGCCTCGGTGGACGGCCCCGCACCGGGCGCAGACGCGAACGTCGATCTGATCCGGCGCGTCGACGAACTCGAAGTCCTCGAAGTAGCAAGCGTCACAGAGGTCGACGTCGGCGCTCGGGGAGAGCGGGTCGTCGACACCCCCGTCCGCCTCGCTCACCGTCCGGTCGGGAACCGGATCACCACACCGCGGGCAGAACGCGCGCGATTCACTCATTGCCCGTCGTTTGGCCCTCAGCGTGTTAAGCGGCGCGCTCCCTGGCCGCCACGTCGTGTCTACGGGCACCCGCCGTTCGAATATGTAGGGATTCGTTCCTGTACGCTGGCGATCACGAATCGTTTCTCAAAATCTGAGAGTTCCATCCGAAACGAGGGGGTTGGGAATCGTCCCCACGACCACCGTAGAACGATCCGTTCGAACGAACTAGGTGCCGATATCCGCGGATAGAGTGCCCACAAAGACCGCTTGCGAGATCACCCGTAGTCGACGTCCATCGGCGATGGACGATTTCTCGAGGAAGAATTTCGGCCATCACCGAGTAGTCAGACAGCCGTCAGACGTTCGTCCGAACGTGACTGTCAGACGTACTCACGTCACTCGAGTTCCATCCGAAACGAGGGGGTTCTCCGAGGTGTGGACGAGCGCGTCCGAGTATCGGGTGAGAGATGTATCCTTATTTTGCCTCGACCCATACGGTGGAGTATGGAATGGCAGACGGACTGGGGACTGCGGTTTCGGATGCTGGTAACGATGTTCTTGCTGTTCGCACTGTACATCGTCTTCGTGGGGGTGATCACGGCCTACTTTAGCGGCGGCATAATCATGGTCGTCACGCTGTTCGGACTCTTCTCCTTGGGCCAGTACTTCTTCAGCGACAAACTCACGCTCATGAGCATGGGCGCGAAGGAAGTCTCGGCCGAGGAGTACCCCGAACTCCACGCCTCCGTCGAGCGACTCTCCCAGCAGGCGGACCTGCCGAAACCGAAGGTCGCCGTGATGGACACGCGCGTCCCGAACGCGTTCGCGACGGGCCGCAACCAGCGAAACGCCGCGGTCGCGGTGACGACGGGACTGACGAAGACGCTCGACCGCGAGGAACTCGACGGCGTCATCGCCCACGAACTCGCCCACGTCAAGAACAGGGACATGATGGTGATGACGATCGCCTCCTTCCTCTCGACCATCGCGTTCATGATGGTCCGCTGGGGGGCGTTCTTCGGCGGCGGCGGCCGGGGACGCAACCAAGGCGGCATCGTCGTCGCGATCCTCGTCTCGCTGGTCGTCTGGATCATCAGCTACCTGCTCATCCGGGCGCTCTCGCGGTACCGCGAGTTCGCCGCCGACCGCGGTGCCGCCGCCATCACGGGCCGGCCGTCGGCGCTCGCCTCCGCCCTCCTGAAGATCTCCGGCGAGATGGACAACGTTCCCAAGAACGATATGCGCGAGGAGGCGGAGATGAACGCCTTCTTCATCATCCCGATCAGGTCCGGCATCGTCGGTCGGCTGTTCAGCACCCACCCCTCGACGGAACGCCGGGTCGAACGGCTCCGCGACTTAGAGCGCGAGATGGAAGCGTTCTGAGACCGCGACCGCGCGTTCGAACGCGTACTCTCGGGCAGGCACATTCGGGTGATTACTTATAAATCTCGGACGAGGCGGATACGGCATGGTCGAGCCGATCGGTCACGTCGCGATGGCGTTGCTCTTCGCGGTCCCCGCGTGGCTCCTGTGGGGTCGCCGTCCCGCAGTCACGTTCGCCGTGTTGACGCAAGTGACGGCGTTGCTCCCGGATATCGATCTGTTCCTCGAGAATCACTTCGGACACCCGCTCCTCCAGCACCACGGCATCACGCATACGGTCCCGTTCGTCGTCGTCGTCGGCGTCGTCTTCGGAGTCATCGCCGCCTACGCGTTGACCCCCGTTCTGAACACCAACCGGCTCGTTCACAGCGATTCGATCACGCCGGCGACGACGTTCGTGTTCACGACGGCCGCGTTCTGGGCCGGCGGTCTCGCTCACATCTTCGTGGACCTACTCTCCGCCGCGCCGGACGCGGCGATGGAACCCCTCTGGCCGCTGTATCGCGAGGAAGTCATCGTCAACATCGTCGCGTACGACTCGACCCCGGTGAACCTCGGATTGATCGTCTGCGCGGTCGTGATTCACGTCGGACTCTATCGAGCCGAGCGCTACCCCTACGAGACGCGCTGGGCCGTCGGCTGACCCCGCGAATTCCCGTCCCGCTGGTCACTCGAGTCGGCGAACGACGACGAATCCGTCCCCGTACACCGTAATCCCGTAGCCGTCGAGTGAAAACCACACGCGGCCGTCATCCCGGCGTCGGTTGTCGGGCCTCGGTTCGAAGAGCGCGTCCAGTGCATCCGGGTCGAGGGTATCGTACAGTACCTCGAGGTCGGCTGGATCCGTGCCGGACAGCGTCGCGACGGTCGAGACGATCGTCGACGAGAGCGGTTCATCACCGTCCCAGTCGTGCTGGAAGTGAGCCGTTTTCGCGGTCGGATCTCCCTGCGGAGCCGGAGTGTTGGGTTCTGATACGGTCATGTGAATTCCCATCGCTCGGTGAGTGTCACCGTTTCTGATAGGATGTGGGTTGTACGGTAGCGTGCATCATAAAGCCCTGTCAGACAATTTACGTGTGTTTGTCTTACGAAATCAATACGCTCAGTCCGCAGGGTATCGGTTTCTCCTGTCGGGAGTGTCTTACGCGACTCTCTCGGGTGATTTTTACACCTGTCGTCTCGCCGTCTGTCGGTTCTGGGTGTCTTCGGTTCGTCGTTCGATGGGGAAACGACTGCCGGCGACCGAACGACACCGGCGAACAGTACCTTACTAAGTGATCGCCCCCATCTGCACGCACATGGGACTGCTGGACGGACTGCGATCCGTACTCGGCATCCGCGCCGAGACCGACGCGCGCCGGGACGCCGACCCGGAGGACCTCTTCGGGATGAGCACCGCCTACCTCACGATGGAGGCCGACCTGGGCTACGAGTCGCTGGACGCGGGCGCGCTCTGTTTCGCCGGCGTCGACTCGAGCGACTTCCACGACACCGTCGACGACGTCGAAGCGATCCTCGAGGCCGGACAGGAGGAGACCGAGACCGACTTTTCGATATCCGAGGACGACCACGGCTACCACTGGGTCGTCCTCGAGGACACCGATCCGGAGGACCTCATCACGAGCCTCCACTTCGCCGCGGACACGTTCATCGAGCAAGGGTACGGCTCTCGACTGCTGGCGGCGGTCTTCGGCTACGAGAATCGAGACGGGCCCGCCTACTGGATCTACTCCTTCCGCCGGGGGGCCTACTACCCCTTCGCACCCCGGGACGGCCGGGAACGGGACTCGAGCGCGGAGTTCAAACTCGAGTCGGTGTTGGACGGCGAACTCGAGATCGAACGCGAGAAGGAGTACTGGTACCCGCTGTGGCCGAGTGCGGGCGGTCGTCATCCCTGGGAATGATTCTCGGTGCGGACGCGAGTCGACGCCGCGATCCGTGACGAAATCAGTACCCGCCGGGTTCGGGGCTATTATTCCGGTCGCTCCTGTAGACCGACCCGTGACTGACTGGAACCAGTTCAGGGGCGACCGTCGAAACTCGGGTCGCCGACCCGATCTCGAGGGGCCCGAACGGATCGAGACCGACTGGTCCGTCGATTTCGACGGCGCGGTGAGCTGTTCGCCCGTGGTCGGCCGCGACACGGTCTACGTCGGAACCGACCGCGGCCGGCTCCACGCCGTCGACAGACACCGTGGTCATCGACGCTGGGTGTTCGACGCGACGGCGGCGATCGGTTCGGAGCCGGTCGCGACGCGAGATCGACTCTACCTCGCCGCCAGCGACGGCACCGTCTCGGCACTGGACCCCGCCACCGGCGAACGGGAGTGGCAGTACTCGGCGGCGGGACCGCTCGAGTCGCCGCTGGCGGTCGCCGACGACGCGCTCTTCGTCGGCGACGCGTCCGGACTGATCGTACTCGAGACCGCCACCGGCGAGCAGCGGTGGGCCCACGAAACCGAGACACCCGTCGCCGGGAGTCCGGCGATCGCCGACGACAGAAACCGTAGACGGGTGTACGTCGGGACCGACGCCGAATCGGTCCGCGCCGTCGACCTCGAGACCGGCGAGGAGGCGTGGATCGCGCCGACCGACGGGACGATCGTCGGCGGACCGACCGTCGCGGACGATCGGGTGTACGTCGCCGACGACGCGGGCACGCTGCTCGCGCTGGACGCCGACACCGGTCAGTCGTGGTTCGCGTACGAAATTTCGGGCGCGTTCACGTCGTCGGTGACCGTCGTCGGGGAGACGGCGTTCGTCGGCGCCGACGACGAGTACTGCCACGTGATCGAGACGACCTTCGGCACCCGCAAACTCAGCGGCCTCCTCTTCTCGAAGAAGGGCGTCCCCCTCGACGGGAGCGTCCGCGGCAGTCCGGTCGTCGCCGGCGACGTCCTCTTCGTCGGCGACTCGAGCGGCACGTTCTACGGGATCCGGGTCGACGACGCCGATTTTCTCTGGCACTTCACCCCCGACCGCCCCGTCGTGACCACGCCTGCACTGGCCGACGATCGACTCTACGTCGGCTGCGAGGACGGACGGCTGGCCTGTTTAGCGTGGAATCGGGACGAACGACGGGTGTAATCGGACTCGAGTTCGGACCGCGGACGACTCGTCTCACATCGTCTCGACCTCGAGTCGATCGACCCACCGCTGCGGACTGCTGAAGCCTCGGCTTCGTATCTAAACCTGCGGTCGGTGCTCGAAACGACCCCACCGCCCTCCCGCACTTTCACTTTCACTCCCCTGTTAACGAGGGTTTATGTGATGTCCGGCGCAAGAACCGACCATGGCAGACGCAGACCTCGAGACACTCCCCGGCGTTGGACCGGCAACCGCAGACAAACTTCACGAAGCGGGCTTCGACTCCTTCCAGAGTCTGGCCGTGGCCTCCCCCTCCGAGCTGTCGAACACGGCGGACGTCGGCGAGTCCACTGCGTCGGACATCGTCCGCGCGGCCCGCGACGCCGCCGACATCGGCGGCTTCGAGACCGGTTCGACGGTCCTCGAGCGACGAAACGAGATCGGCAAGCTCAGCTGGCACATCGACGAGGTCGACGACCTGCTGGGCGGCGGTATCGAGACCCAGTCGATCACCGAGGTGTACGGCGAGTTCGGTGCCGGGAAGTCCCAGGTCACCCACCAGATGGCGGTCAACGTCCAGCTCCCCAAGGAGGTCGGCGGACTCCACGGCTCCTGTATCTTCGTCGACTCCGAAGACACGTTCCGTCCCGAACGAATCGACGACATGGTCCGTGGACTCCCCGAAGAGGCCATCGAGGCCACACTCGAGGACCGCGAGATCGAGGGCAGCCCCGGCGACGAGGAGACGATGGAGGAACTCGTCAACGACATCCTCGACAAGATCCACGTCGCGAAGGCGTTCAACTCCAACCACCAGATGCTGCTGGCCGAGAAGGCCAAGGAACTCGCCAGCGAGCACGAGGAGTCGGAGTACCCCGTTCGACTGCTCTGCGTCGACTCCCTGACCGCACACTTCCGTGCGGAGTACGTCGGCCGTGGGAACCTCGCCGACCGCCAGCAGAAACTCAACAAGCACCTCCACGACATCGATAAGGTCGGCAACCTCTACAACTGCGCCGTCATCGTCACCAATCAGGTCGCCTCGAACCCCGACTCGTTCTTCGGCGACCCGACCCAGCCGATCGGTGGCAACATCCTCGGGCACAAGTCGACCTTCCGGATGTACCTCCGCAAGTCCAAGGGCGACAAGCGGATCGTCCGCCTCGTCGACGCGCCGAACCTCGCCGACGGCGAGGCCGTCATGCGGGTTCAGGATGGCGGACTGAAGCCGGAATAACGACTTCACGTCCATCGGTTTCCAAAATATCGTTCTAAAGCGGTGCGGTGGACACGGGTGTTACACCCGCGAGCGAACGACGTGAGCGAGCGGCCTTTTTCGCCCAGATGTTTTGCGGAAGCGGGCAGCTCTCGGCAGATTCGAGCGTAAAAAGGTAGAATCTAGTCTTCGGTCGTCGTCTTCTCCTTCTCGAGTTCGCCGCGGTAGATCTCGGCGCCGTCCTGGGCGACCTTCTCGGCGAGGACGGCACACTTGATCCGCATCGGCGAGATGTCGACGCCGAGCATGTCGACGACGTCGTCGCGGTCCATCTCCTGGAGTTCCTCGAGCGTCTTCCCCTGGAGCTCCGAGGAGAGCATGCTCGCACTGGCCTGACTGATCGCACAGCCGTCGCCTTTGAAGGCGACGTACTCGATGGTCTCCCCGTCGTCTTCGAGGCGGACGTCCATACGAATCTCGTCGCCACACATCGGGTTCTCGCCGACGTGGGTGAACGTCGGCTCCTCGAGTTCCCCGTAGTTACGCGGGTTCTTGTAGTGGTCGAGGATCTGCTGTCGGTACATGTCCGAGCCCATTCCCATTGTTGAGCGGTATACGCGCGTCCGACCGAAAAGGGTTGCGACCGGAAACGCGAGCCTCGAGGGTGCGTCTCGAGTTCGGCGTCGAAGAACGGAGCTGGCGGGGGCGCAAACGACGGTCGAGGCGGTGTCGAGACGTGCACGGACAGAGCAGTTGTCGTGGACGGTCTGAATGCGTGTGAGTTCGATGGCGGTGAGAGGACTGCCAGGTCGAGAACTGCGCGGAACGACGGCAGTCGTGATCTCAGGCCGAACCCCGCCTGCGATCCCGACCGGAACGGGGATCGATCGGCGGGTTCAGGTAGAGCGCGTCGACGACCACACAGATCGCGACGAACGCGGCCGGGGTCAGCGCCTGCACCACCGACA
The DNA here is from genome assembly GCF_017357405.1 of Halomontanus rarus. Classification (GTDB taxonomy): domain Archaea; phylum Halobacteriota; class Halobacteria; order Halobacteriales; family Natrialbaceae; genus Halomontanus; species Halomontanus rarus. The sequence goes on from NZ_CP071597.1 coordinate 2,170,273, forward strand.
GCCCGGTTGCGCTCGCGACGACCATCGCGACTGCGAACACGGCCGGGATGAACCCGAGCGTGAGGTCGTATCGGGTCGCCGCGGTGAGCGCATCGACCAGCGTCTCGAGCGGGTCTCGACTGCGACTTCGATCTCGATCCTGCCTGCGACCACGATCAGAAACGGACGTACCGATCGTGTCACTCATTGGTCTCACCTCGGCGGGAAACAGTAGGACCGCCAGTCACAAAAATCTCATGCGTCGACCGGATCGCAGTCCGGCGGTTTCCGATCACCGGATCCGTCTCAGTTCACCTCGAGCACGCGAGTCCTCGTCGTCAAATCCGACTCGACGAACGCCTCGAGCGTAGCCCCCTCGAGTTCGATCCTCGAGGTTACCGTCACGGGGGAGGTCGATTCGACGGACAGATCCGCCGTCCGCTGAGCGGGGAGGTTCCAAGACTCGGTGTCGTCGAGATCGATCCCCTGATGGTGGTAGAACGCGACGACGGCCGGTTGGACCAGCAGATAGCTGTTGACCGAGAGCGTGATCGTTTCGCCGCAGCGGTCGCAATCGAATCGGACGCCGACCGGTTCCTCGTCCGCGAGGCTCTCGATATCGCTCCCGTGCGCGAGGCGGCCGGTGATCACTCCCCCGCAGGGGGGACAGATCCCGTCCGCAGCCATCGCGACGATATTCGCGATCCACCGATCGAACGTTCGCGTCAGCGCGTCTCGATCTCGCCCCTCGAAGCCGCCCGGTGGGAACCCGAACGCCGACAGCAGTTCGTCGCAGGTCGGACACCGAACCGTCACCCGTTCGTCCTCGTAGGTCGCCTCGATGGTTCCGCCACAGTCCACGCACGTCGATTCGAGGTCGAATGTGCCTAGCGAACCGCGTCGGGTGTAAGTCCCGGCGTGGATCGCGCCGACGATCCGATGGCCGGCGTAGGTGAGTTCGTAGGTTCCGTCCTCGGTTCGGCGGACGACGGTCTCGAGGAGCTTCGAGAGGTGGTAGTTGAACTGACCGCTGTCGGCCATCTCTACCCGCGTTCGCAGTTCGGTGAACGAGAGCGGGACGTCAGCCTCGCCGAGCGCTTCGACGATGGCGATGCGGGTCTCCTCGCCCAGGGTGGCGAACGCATCGGAGGGAGATGTCTCGAATTCGGTCACGTCCTCGTCTGCAGTCACGACCGCTCTAGAACCGGCTGAACGATAAATCGGTCTGTTCGTGGTCGTGATGGCGGCCAATCTACGCGAACAGCTGGCGCGCGCTATCGATCGCGTCGACCAGCGCGTCGATCTCCTCGCGGGTGTTGTAGATGTAAAAGGAGGCCCGAGCGGACGCCGCCACCCCGAGTTTGTCGTGCAGCGGCTGGGTACAGTGATCGCCCGCCCGGATCGCGACCGCGTAGTCGTTCATGATCGAGGCAAGGTCGTGGGCGTGGACGCCCTCGAGGTTGAATCCGACGAGGCCACCACGGTCCGGGCCGGGCTCGGGACCGTAGATTTCCACGTCCGAGTGCGCCGAGAGTTGCTCGTAAGCGTAGCGGGCCAGCTCCCGTTCGTGGGCCTCGATGCGTTCCATGCCGATCCCCTCGAGGTAGTCGATCGCGGCGACGAGACCGATCGCTTCGGCGATCTGTGGGGTGCCGGCCTCGAACTTCCACGGGAGTTCGTTCCAGGTCGAGTCCTCGAAGGTGACCTTCGTGATCATGTCGCCGCCGTAGAGGTACGGCTGCATCTCCTCGAGCAGCTCTTCTTTACCGTAGAGGACGCCGATCCCGGTCGGCCCGGCCATCTTGTGGCCGGAGAAGGCGTAGAAGTCGGCGTCGATGGCCTCGACGTCGACGGGTCGGTTGGGGACGGCCTGTGCGCCGTCGATGAAGGCCAGTGCGTCGTGGTCGTGGGCGAGGTCCACCAGCTCGGAAACGGGATTGACGGTGCCGAGCGTGTTCGAGACGTGGACTGCAGAGAGCATCGCGGTGTCGTCGGTGACGAGTTCCCGGGCGTGGTCCATGTCGAGGCGACCGTTCTCGTCGATGCGAATGTACTTGACGTCGGCACCCGTGCGCTTGCCGATCTGTTGCCACGTGACCAGCGAGGCGTGGTGTTCCATCTCGGTGAGGACGATCTCGTCGCCGGGACCGAGTTCCTCGAGGCCCCACGAGTGCGCGACGAGGTTCTCGGCTTCGGTCGTGTTCTTGGTGAAGACGACCTCTTCTCGACCGCCGGCACCGATGAAGTCGGCGACGCGGTCGTGAGCCTCCTCGTAGGCGATCGAGGCCTCCTGACTCAGGTGGTGGATTCCGCGGTGGACGTTCGCGTTGTACCGACGGTAGTAGTCGCTCATCGCGTCGACGACCGGGTCGGCCGTCTGGGTGGTCGCGGCGTTGTCGAGATAGACGAGTGGTTGCCCGTCGAACTCTCGCTCGAGGATCGGGAAATCCTCGCGGAGACGCTCGACGTCGAGCGGCTCGAGGTTCTGCTGACTCATTGTGTACGTTCAGGGTCCGAAGATAAAACACTCCTTCGGTCGCGTCGGGATTCGCGTCTCTCTCTCACGCCCGAGTCGACTCGAGACGCTGAAGCGCGAATCTCGGGTGTCGAGCGTCGAGCAACGAGTAACAGTAACGATACCGAACGAACCGACGGCTCACTTCGTCGACTGTTTGGGTCGTGGCTTCTTCCCTTGCATCCGGGAAATCTCGAGCAAGCGCGCCTCGCAGTCGTTGCAAGTGACCGCGTACACTTCGTGTGTTCGACAGCAGGATTCGACGATCTCCTGATCGAGTTCGATTTTTCCCTCACAGTCCGGACAGGTCTCGGCGAACGCGCGAAGGCCGCTGACGACCGTACTCTTTGGCTCGAGCGGATAGGAGCTCCAGTTCGGAATCCACTCGCCGAGGATGTCCGCGGCGGCGAGGTCGGCCAGTATCGCGGCTTTGGATTCCCATCGGCCGGCCAGCCGACCCTGATAGAGGACGTTCACGGCGGTCGTGTTCTCGTGGTGGGACAACTCGAGTTCCTCGGCGTCGATATCGACGTCGTCGTCGTCGAAGAACGCGGCGAGTTGTTCGATACGGTCGCCGTCGCGGAGTTCGGCCATCTGCTCGCGCCAAACCTCGCGAACGTCCGCGGTGAGCTGGAGGTCGTCGTCCTCGTCGGTCGGTTCGACGACGCCGTGCTCGAGGAACAGTTCCTCGGAGTCGAGGTCGGTGAAGTCGGGGAGCTGATCGGCGTCGGCGTCGTCCCCGTCGGTTTCGACTCCGCCGTCGGTTTCGATGCGTCGGCCGCCGTCAGTTTCGATGCGTCGGCCGCCGTCGGATCTGAACTCGGCCGTCTCGCCCCCGCTCTCCTCGCCGCCTGCCGTTCCGAAGACGTCCGCGTTGACACCGAAGGACTCCGCGCGCTCGTCGGCGTCGGGTTCCTTGTCGAACTTTGCGAGGAGCCAGTCGGGGAAGTATCGTTTCGTGAGCGTCGGCGTCCCGGGCACGAGATAGCCACGGAGGTAAATCGCCAGCAGCGACGCGGAGAAGACGGCGACCCCGAGCGGAGCGAAGAGGAAGCCGGCCCCGACTGAGAGGACGGCTGCGATGACGACGTTGACCGTCGTACACGGAATACAACGGTTTTCGCCGGTGTATTCGGGTTGTCGAACTCGGTTGATAGTGTCTGACAGTCCGGATTGCATGGTAATTCCATCTCGCGTCGACAGCAAAAAACTTCTGGTGGCTTCGATTTCCGTTCGATTTTCGTCACGCTGGGACAAACACAACGTGGCCGGTCGGCAGGACGCACGAGGCGACGGCGTGAGAAATCGACGAGAAAACCGATCTGCGTTCGGAGCCGCGTATACTCACATCCGCAGCAACTGAGCGTGACGCGTCGCGCCGACCTCGAGGACGGTCGCCTCGTCGACGAACCCCGCTTCGATCGCGAGGGCCACCGATCGAGCGCCGACGATGTTGGCGACGGTCGCCCGCGCGAGACTCTCGACGACTGCGTCCTCGTCGACCTCGTCACCGCCGTAGAACTCCTCGGTGACGGTCAGCGAGATGTCGCCGGCTTCGAAGGTTTCGCCGAGGACGTCGCTGTCACAGACGGCGACCAGCAACCCCTCCTCGGTCTCGCGTTCGTTGACGATCATGCTCATTCGAACAGCTGACTCTCGTCGTGGTCGTCGCGCTCTTCGATCATCCGCTCCTCGGCGCGCTCGCGCAGCTCGTTGGCTTCGTCGGCGATCTCCTCGGCCTCGTCGTACTCGCCGAGATCCTCGAGAATGCGGGCTTTCTCCTCGAGAACCTGCGCGTTTCGCATCCCCAGTCGAACCGCGTTGTCGATACAGTTGAGCGCCTCCTCGGAGAGGCCCCGCTCTTGCAGGAAGAACGCGCGGTTGAACCACGCCTGCGGGAACCGCTCGTCGATCTCGACGGCGCGTTCGGCGTGCTCTAAGGCTTCGGCGGTCTCGCCGAACTCCCAGAGCGCGTAGGCGAGGTTCGTCTCCGCGGAGGCCGCGTGCTCGCTGTCGTCGTCGATACGCAGCGCCTCGCGGTAGGAACCGATCGCCTCGTCGTACTCCTCGAGTTCGGCGTGGGCGACGCCCTTGTTCACCCAGGCCTCCTGCTCGAGGAGGTCGTCGTCGGCGAAGCGCGCGGTCCGCTCGAAGGCCTCGGTCGCCTGCTCGTAGCGATTGATCTGCATGTAGTTGAGGCCGACGTCGAGCAGGTCCGCGGCGTCGACGTCGTCTCGCTGGACGTTGTGGTCGTCGAGGAGGTCGGTGACGACCCGCGAGTCGACGGGGTCGATCTTCGACGGATCGACGTCGAGTTCCGGCGGGTCGAGGTCGAACTCGTCGTAGTCCTCGTCGAAGCCGTCGCCTTCGGAGAACGGGTGACGGCGATCGTTGTCGCCCTGATCGGTCATTGGCCACGAATTGGGCGTCGCGCCGGTTAAGGGCTGCGTTCGCGGGTCGCACGATACGGAGAGCCGAACGCCAGTAGACGCCCTTGCGACGCCATCGGCGACATTCAAGGTCCGCGCCGTCCACGGTTCGAGATATGCGCCTGTTCGTCAGCGTCGACGTCCCCGACGAACTCACGGACGCGGTCGACGATCTACAGGACGAATTCGCCGACGCGGAGGGGTTGAACCTCACGGATCCCGCACAAACTCACGTTACGCTGAAGTTCCTCGGCGACGTCGACGAGTCCCGGCTTCCCGACCTGCGTCGCGAACTCGCCGCCGCCGTCGCGGACGCCGACGTCGATCCCTTCACGGCCCGGTTTTCGGGGCTCGGCGTCTTCCCCAGCCTCGAGTACATCAGCGTCGTCTGGCTGGGTGTCGAGGACGGCAGCGAGGAGCTAACCCGGTTGCACGAGGCGATCGAGGAACGCACGACGGCGATGGGGTTCGAGCCGGAGTCCCACGAGTTCACGCCCCACGTCACCCTCGCGAGGATGGAACACGCGGGCGGAAAAAAGCTGGTCCAGCGACTCGTCCGTGAGCGCGAGCCGGCGGTGGGCGAGACGACCGTCGAGTCGGTTCACCTGACCGAGAGTACCCTCACCGACGAGGGACCGATGTACGCGACGGTCGCTCGATTTTCGCTCGCGGACGACTGACCGTTTTCCCGAACTATCTCAGCAGAATGTCAGTCACAAACATATTGTTTGATCCCCTACTGTTTCACCAGTATTCGTCACCTATTGTGATAGAAATCGTCAGGTACAGACCCAATATTGCACGTTATCCCGACAATAACTCACGAGGAATAATGTCGTTCGATGGTGTAAGTCACCGATCACAATGGTGGCAAAAACGGCAGAACATGACACACGTTCGACCGCTTTCACCAGCGGCGCTCTCCGTGCAGCCACGGCGACGTTCGAGGACGGTGCTCCCCCGCCGGAACGTGCGACGGGGGGCCGGCCCGGAGGCGCGTGATGCCACCGATTCGAACGCCGGACCTCACGCGCCGGGAACTGCTCACCGCCGCCGGAAGCGCGACGGCGCTCTCGGCGACGAACGTCGTCGGTTCGCGTGAGGCCAGCGTGCGGGAGGCGACCCTCCACGTGCGCGTCTACCCCGGGCCGGTGTCGGTGTTCACCTGGCTCCGAAACGACTGGTCTGACTTCGTGAGCGGCTGGTTCGACGTCCACCGCGACGCGACGGACGCGGTGGAGACGGCGATCGAGACTATCGCGACCTACGCGGAAACGCACTCCTCGCTCGAGCGCGTCGAGACGTCCGTCGAGGCCTGCGACCCGGTCGACCTGTCGCTGGTTTCGGCCGGTTCGCTCTCCCTGTTCTCTCAGGAGGCGCTGGCCGACGCCTTCCGCGAGGACGTCCACAACCGACGAGCAACTACGGGGTCGGCCTGTCACCTGCTGCTGTGGTGGAACGCGTTGAACTACGAACTGGGGTACGGGGGGACGCGGGCCCAAAACAACCACGTCAGCGCCCTCGAGGACGAGGGGGCCCAGACCATCGCGAACCTCGGAGCGACCGAGGCGTGGGACTCGCGGGCGGTAACCCGGAACATCGCGATCCACGAGACCCTGCACACGTTTCTCTCGCCGGACGTCGTCGAGGAGGTCGTCGACTCGGGGTGCGACCACGACCTCGGGACGGCGACGAGAGTCGACGAGCGCACGCTCGAGGTGTCGCCGATGGCGACCGCCTACGCCGGCCCGGACGAGTTCGGCGGCGGCACGCGCTGGCACGGGACCGGCTGTTACGATCACGACGCCTTCGCCCGCCACGACGGCTACGAGGGCGTCGAGAACTGGGAGTACACGACGGAGTTGAGCGAGGCGACGCTCGAGGCGACGACGCTGTACCTCGAGCGGTATCTGTCGTGACCTCCTAACAGGGAGTCCGCCGGAGAGGGCCAAGTATACCGGCGAAGAACACCCGGTGCGCGACGGCTCGAGACGCCGATTACGGAAACCGAGAGCGGACGAAACGCCTTTGATCGACGCCCCGAATACAATCATATCACATGGACCTGACGCGCCGACAGCTCATCGCGGGTGCGGTCGGCGGTGGTGCCACTGTCGGCAGCGGCGGAGCCCTCTACAACGTCGTTCTCGGCTACGACCGCGTCACCGGAACCAATCTGCTCCGTCAGGACCTCGACCCGATGGTCGCCGACGGATTCCACCCCTCGGAGACGCACGTCGCGACGGTCGACGGCTACCGGATCGAACAGCGCGAGGGCGTTCTCTCGGTCAGGGAGGCCGGGACGGACGGCGACCCGGTCGCGACCCTCGACCCCGCGACCGACGGCCCCGCCGACGCCGCCGCCGTCGACGCCGACCTCGGGCTGACCGACGGCCCGCTCGAGGAACTCGTCGCCGACCTCGGAGCGATCGCGGTCGGCGACGTGCGGTTCGTCTACGACAGCTATCCGGCCTTCTTCGACCTGATCGCCGATCGCGAGCCCCGTCCGTACACCGTCTCCGCGGTGCGAGGCTACAGGGACGCGGACCCGGAACTCGTCGGGGACTTCGCCGACGCCGATCCCCGCGACCCGAAGGCCGTCGCCGAGGGGCTCGTCGGCGGGTTCCGCGAGCACACGAGCTACGACATCGAGCGCTACCTCGCCGGGTCGGTCGAGGACAACGTGCTCTTCGGCGCTCGCGACCTCCGCAAGCACTTCGAGTCGGAGACGGACTTCGAGGCCATTCTCGCGGGCGAGGACACCGGGCTGTTCTGTTACGAACTCACGCGCCGGTCGGTCGACGCGCTCCAGGCGGTGCCGGCACCCGAACAGACCGCGCCGGTCGTCGCCGGCTTCGTCAAGGACGATCGGCACAAGCACATCTACACGATCGTCGCGAGCGCCGTTCGCGGGCGTGCTGGCGGCGGCGAGGGTGAGAGCGAGACTGGCGAACTGATCGTCCCCGTCACCTTCCTCGATTACACCCACTCGACGCTGTACGACGACCTGCGGATGCGTCGGATCCTCGGTGAGGGACTGGACGCCTACGGCGACCGGCATCGAGCGACCGGGATCTACTGGTACCGGTGACGGTCGCGGTCCGGCCCGCTGAAACCGCCGACTGAAACGACCGATCCGAACCGCCGCGGTGAATCGAGTACGAGGGCCGCTCTCGAGCGCTCGTCGCCGGCCCGCAAGATGGACAAGATTTTAAGCCAGCGTAGGCTACGTTGGCCCACTATGGGTAAGAAATCGAAGGGCAAGAAGAAGCGACTTGCCAAACTCGAGAACCAGAACAGCCGCGTTCCCGCTTGGGTCATGCTCAAAACCGACATGAGCGTCCAGCGCAACCCGAAGCGACGAAACTGGCGACGAAGCAACACTGACGAGTAATCACAATCATGAGCACCAGTGATTTCGAAGAGCGCGTCGTGACCGTCCCGCTCCGTGACGTCAAAGCGGGCGCCAACCACGAAGCCGCCGATACGGCGATGAAGATCGTCCGCCAGCACCTGGCCAAACACTTCGCGGTCGACGAGGACGCCGTCCGACTGGACCCCTCGATCAACGAGACCGTCTGGTCGAACGGCCGATCCAACCCGCCGCGGAAACTCCGCGTTCGCGCGGCCCGCTTCGACGAGGAAGGCGAACAGATCGTCGAAGCCGAAGTCGCAGACTAAGAGACGAGTTCACGTGCTTCGTACTGCCTTCGCCGGATCGTCGTACGTCGGTGTCTTCGCACGCGCGACCGACTCGTGCGTGCTCATCCGCCCCGACACCGACGAGGACGTCGTCGCCAGCGTCGAAACCGAACTCGAGGTTCCCGCTCTGCAGACGACCGTCGGCGGTTCCTCGACCGTCGGCGCGCTCGTCGCCGGCAACGAGAACGGCCTGCTGGTCAGCAGCCGCGTCCTCGAGTACGAACGCGAACGGCTCGAGGAGGCGGTCGAGCTGCCGATCGCCGAGTTGCCCGGGAGTATCAACGCCGCCGGGAACGTCGTCCTCGCCAACGATTACGGCGCCTACGTCCACGCCGACCTGCCGCGGGAGGCAGTGTCGATCGTCAAGGAAACCCTCGAGGTTCCCGTCGAACGCGGCGACCTCGCGGGCGTTCGAACGGTCGGGACGGCCGCCGTCGCGACCAACTCGGGGGTGCTCTGTCACCCCAAGGCGACCGACGAGGAACTCGACTTCCTCGAGGACGTCCTCGACGTTCGTGCCGACGTCGGCACGATCAACTACGGCGCGCCGCTGGTCGGCTCGGGACTGGTCGCCACCGACGACGGCTACGTCGTCGGCGAGCAGACGACCGGGCCGGAGCTGGGCCGGATCGAAGACGCGCTGGATTATATCGACTAACTCCTCACCTCACCCCGGCTCTCTCTTTTGACCGGGTTCGACCCCGCCTCGAGTCCTCAGCCCCGTCTCACCGCAATATCGGGCATCGACACCGGTCGCTCGGGAAGGGAAGATTCTTCCGACTGCCGACCGGAGTGGGAGATATGAGTCAGTTTACGGTCAGTGGTCGGTTCAAGAATCGGGACGGCTACTCTCCATTCGAGACGACGGTCGACGCACCGAACGAAGACGTCGCCGAAGAACGCGTGCTCTCCGAATTCGGGAGCCGCCACGGCGTCAAGCGAACGGAGATCGAACTCTCGGAGGTCACGGGCCAATGAGCGGACAACAGGAACTGCAGGCGCTCTCCCAGCAGTTACAGGAAATCGAAGGCGAGATCGAGCAGCTGCAGGCGAACGTCGAGTCGATCCGTCAGGAACAGAGCGACGCCGACGAAGCGATCGACGCGATCGAGACGCTCGAGACCGACTCGGTCGTTCAGGTCCCCCTCGGCGGCGGTGCCTACGTCCGAGCGACCATCGACGACATCGACGAGATCATCGTCGAACTCGGCGCGGACTACGCCGCGGAGTTCGAACAGGAGGGTGCGATGGACGCCCTCGAGAACAAGAAAGAGCGCCTCGACGACCGGATCGACGAGGTGAACGAGCAGATCTCCGAACTCGAAGCCGAGAGTTCGCAGATCGAGCAGCGAGCCCAGCAGATGCAACAACAGCAGATGCAACAGCAGATGCAGCAGATGCAAGGGCAGCAGGGTCAGGGCCCGGGCCCCGACCAGTAACGCCGGAGCCTTTTCATGTTCGATAGTTTAAAAGACAAACTGGGGAGCTTCCGCAAAGACGTCGAAGAGACCGCCGAGGAGAAGGCGGAGCCGGTCGACGAAGAGGAGTTAGACGACGAGGTGTCGGCAGACGACGAGTCGGTCGCTGAGACCGACGCGGCGGACGACGGATTCGAAGCCGACGCTGAGACGGCGGCCGGATCCGAGTCGCAACCGGCACCCGACTCCGCGCCGGCACCGCATCCGGATCCGGAGGCCGAACCGACGCCGACGCCGGCAACGGAGTCCCAACCGGAATCGACGCCCGCCGACTCCGCACCGTCCGTCGACGCTACCGTCGGCGGTGAGGGGGCCGAACTCGAGGAAGGCGACGCCGAGTCGGGTGCCGAATCCGACGCCGAGGACGCGGACGCGGACACGGACGATGACGACGACGACGGCTCGAACTCGACCGGCTTCGGCCGCAAGGCGAAGTCGCTCGTCCGCGGGAAGTTCGTCATCGAGGAGGAGGACCTCGAGGACCCGCTCGACGAACTCGAGCTCGCCTTGCTCTCGAGCGACGTCGAGATGGGCGTCGCCGAGGAGATTCTCGACAACATCCGTGACGAACTGGTCGGCGAGACCCGGAAGTTCACCGAGTCGACCGGCGGCGTCGTCGAGGAGGCGCTCAAGGAGGCGATCCGCGACGTGATCAGCGTCGGTCAGTTCGACTTCGACGAGCGCGTCGCGATCGCCGACAAGCCGCTGGTGATCATCTTCACCGGCGTCAACGGCGTCGGCAAGACCACCTCGATCGCCAAACTCAGCCGCTATCTCGAGGAGCGCGGCTTCTCGAGCGTGATGGCCAACGGCGACACCTACCGTGCGGGAGCCAACGAACAGATCCGCGAGCACGCGGAGGCGCTGGACACCAAGCTGATCGCCCACGAACAGGGCGGCGACCCCGCGGCGGTGCTCTACGACGCCGTCGAGTACGCCGAAGCGAACGACGTCGACGTCGTGCTCGGGGACACTGCCGGTCGCCTCCACACCGACGAGGGGTTGATGGACCAACTCGAGAAGATCGACCGCGTCGTCGATCCCGACATGGCGATCTTCGTCGACGAAGCGGTGGCGGGGCAGGACGCCGTCAACCGCGCCCGCGAGTTCAACGAGGCCGCGCCGTTCGACGGCGCCATCCTGACGAAGGCGGACGCCGACTCCAACGGTGGCGCCGCCATCTCCGTGGCCCAGGTCACCGGACAGCCGATCCTCTTTCTCGGGGTCGGACAGGGCTACGACGACATCGAACGCTTCGACCCCGATCGGATGGTCGATCGGTTGCTCGAGGACGAAGACGAGGAGTGAGGCCGGCGGTTCGGAAGCGTTTCTGTTTTCGTTGTGACGTGGAGCTCCGACTCGAAGGACGGGTCATAGCAGAAGGCCTTGCGTGCGGTCGTGGTCGTAGTGGTCTCGAAGTCAGTCCCCCCGTGCACCGATCGCGTACACTCGGCCGTCCGCAAACGCGAGGTACACTACGTCGTGGGCCGAAATCACTCGCGGATTCACGTCGTCCGTCGCTTCGGCTCCGGAATCCCCTCGAGGATCGACCGACCACTGCGTCTCGCCGGCGAGGTCGATCCCGGCGACCGTCGTTCCCGATCCCGAATCAGAGGCGGAGACGGAAGCGGAAACGAGGCCGTCGACGGTACCGGCGAGCGACTCGCCGACCGCAGCGTCCTCGAGACGCCACCGTTCGGTTCCATCGGTGGGGTCGACGGCGACCAGTGTGTTCGCACAGCCGACGTGGATCGTTCCCTCGCGACAGACGAGGGTCGTCGGTGGTCGTCGAGTCGCGCCCCCTCCCGCGACGTCGAGCGTCCACAGCGGTGATCCGTCCTCCCTCGAGTACGCGGAGAGCCGTCCGTCTGCAGATGCGTAGAGTCGATCATCGTCACCGTCGACGGCGATGTGGCCGTTTCGTTCGTCGCAGATCGACTCGGTGCGCTCGAGGATCGTCCGCTCCCACCGCGGCGTTCCGTCGTCGGTCTCGAGCGCGACGATTCGGCCGTCAGTGAGACTCGTGTATACGATGCCGTCGGCGATGCACGTGTTTCGCGTCGGAATCGCGTTCCCCATCCCCTTCTCCTTCCTGTTCTCGAAGCGGTGGGTCCAGCGCTCGGTGCCGCCGTGGGAGAACGCGTACAGAGCGTTGACCGTGGGTTCGCCTCCGCCCTTGTCCCCGCTCTCGACCTCGCTCGAGACGGCCCGTCCGGACGGGAGGTACACGCCGTTCGCGTCGACGACCGGCGGGCAGTACTCGGTGCCCGGAACGGAAACCTGCCAGTCGATCGCCCCGCTGGTCGCGTCCAGTGCGGCGAGCAGTACCACCTCGAACCGTCGGGAGTGGCCGGTGACGTAGACGGTCTCGCCGTCGCGTGCGAGTCCGCCGACGGTGTCCCAGTTTCGGGTTCGGTTTTGGGATCGGGTTTGGGTCCCGGCGTCGTCGGCACCAGCATCACCGCTGGTCGGGAGTTTGAGAACGGTCGTCCACTCCCGCGTTCCGGTTCGGCCCTCGAGTGCGGTGACCGCGCCCCGCTGTCCGACGTCGGTGGACTGCTGGTGGCCGACGTAGACGAAGCGGTCGTCCGTGACGGGGACGGTTCGTGGGTCGATCGTACCGTCGACGGTCCGGAGCCAAGCGGTGTCGACGTCTCCAGTCGGGAGTCGCGACGTCGGGTTGTGTCCGGTCCCCGCGCTGTCACACCGATCCACTTCCCACGGGCCGTGGGACGTGAACCCGTCGGCGTACGCCGATCGGTCGAACTCGTCGGGCGGGGACTCGGATCGTGACTGAAAGGATTCCAGACAGCCTCCGCTCAGTGTCACCCCCAGCGTGGCGAGCACCCCCCGACGATGCATACCGTATCCAAGAGATGTAAGAGATAAAAGTACTTTCATCTGTAATGTGAATTTTGTTGTCGTTCTCGGGGAGAGTAATAGTCGATCGATCATCGACAGGCGGGGCAGATCGACTGTTACAAGCCGGTGTCACGAGTTCGCCGGGTGATTTCGGCGAATCCCACGAACGGTTACAGCCGATCGATCAGTGTCACCTTCTTGTAACTGGTCGTGGTACCTCCCCCGCTATGCCAGCAGAGACAGTACTCGTCGTCGGCTCGACCGGAACGCAGGGTGGTGCGGTCGCCCGGCACCTCCTCGAGCGCGATAGCAAGGTGCTCGCGTTGACCCGAGACAAAGACAAACCTGAAGCACATCGACTCGCCGAACAGGGTGCCGAGATCGTCGAGGGCGATATCAGCGAGAAGAATACCATCGAACCGCTGCTCGAGGACGCCGACGGCATCTTCTGCGTGACCAACTTCTGGGAGCACGGCTACGAGGACGAGATAGAGCAGGGAACCAACGTCGCCGAACTGGCGGCCGAGGTGGGCGTCGACCACTTCGTCTTCTCCTCTGTCGGCGGTGCCGAACGCGACACCGGCATCTCTCACTTCGACTCGAAGTGGGAGATCGAAGAGCGCATCCGCGACCTCGAGTTGCCCGCGACGATCGTACGACCGGTCTTTTTCATGCAGAACCTCGAGGGCTTTCGCGAGTCGATCGAGGACGGCGCGCTCGCGATGGGACTCGAACCGCGGGAACCGCTGCAGATGCTCGACATCGACAACCTCGGCGCGTTCGTCACGAACGTCTTCGCCGATCCAGATCAGTACCTCGGCGAGGCCTACGAACTCGCGGGCGACGAACTCACGTTGCGTGCGATGGCGGTCCGGTTCGCTGACGCCCTCGGCACCGAGGTCCGCGCCCGACACCTCTCGATCGACGACGTCGAAGAACACCAGGGAGCGGAGTACGCCGACATGTTCGCATGGTTCAACGACCACGGCTACGAGTCGCCGATCGCCGACCTGCAGGCCGACCATCACGTCGTCTTCTCCCGACTCGAGGAGTACCTCGCCCGGGAGTGGTCGGGGTGAGCACAGTCGCCGCCGAGCGTCAGCGTGCGGCCGATCGCACGGCTGTCGTACGATCGACGTAAAACCGGTTTCGGGTGTCGCTGTCGCAGCCTCCCCACTGTCGGCAACAATCTCCTCTTTCGGATTCCGAGACCGTCTCCCGATAGCTCTCGAGGTCCCTCCCTCTCCCGCCTCGAGAGCCGCCGTTCAAAAAAGCCCGCCATATTGCGGCAAACGGTGCCGGTGTGTCCCAGCGTCGTCAGTGTTCGCCTCATTGCTCGTGCGTATAGGTGCGGGATTACACTAGCGGTGTAAGAATGAACGCACCGACCGTGCAGATCGCTCGCTCGCGATCGTTCGAATCGACCGATTCCAAAAAAGCCATCCGTAGCGGGTGGGGAGCGAAGGCATGAACGCAGACGACACGAACGTGTTCGGACGGGCCGCTCTCTCGAGGTGGTTCGCGTGAACACAGTCGAACAACACAAACAGGAGAAACACCCCCTCGACGTCATCGAGGACCTCCAAGAGTACGCCGACGAGGGCCTCTCCTTCGAGGAAATCGAAGAGCGCGCTGGCGGCGGCGAGTGGGAGCGCCTGAAGTGGGCCGGGATGTACACCCAGAAGCAAGACGACTTCTTCATGGTCCGGACGAAGGTCCCCGGCGGCTACCTCACGCCCGAACAGGCTGAAGTGATCGGCGAGTGCGCCGTCGACTACGCGACCGCCCCGCCCGAACACGGCGGCGAGGAGCAAAACGAGCTGTGGGGCGACGCCTACCTCGACATCACGACCCGACAGGACATTCAAAAACACTGGATCCGCGTCGAGGACGTCCCCGACATGTGGCAGCGCTACGAGGACGTCGGCCTGACGACCATTCAGGGCTGTGGTGACTCCGCGCGGAACGTGCTGGGCTGCCCGGCGGCAGGCCTCGACGACCACGAGTGTTTCAACGCACAACCGGTCATCGACGCCGTCTCGGACTTCTTCACCGAGAATCGGGAGTACGCCAACCTGCCCCGAAAATTCAAGATAACGATCACGGGCTGTACGCACGACTGCGCCCAGTCCCAGATCAACGACGTCGGACTCGTCCCCGCCAAGAAGGAAATCGACGGGGAGTGGCTCTACGGCTTCCACGCCCGCCTCGGTGGCGGGCTCTCCGACGGCCCGCGGATGGCGTCGAACGTCGACGCCTTCATCCGGCCGGAACACGCCGTCGAGTTCTGTCGCGCCGTCGCCCAGACGTTCAAGGAGATCGGCGACCGCCACAACCGCGGCGTCTGCCGCATGCGCTATCTCGTCCAGCAACTCGGCCCCGAGAAGTTCGAGGAGGCCGTCCGCGACCGCTGTACCGTCGACCTCCCCGAGAGCGGGCAGGGGCTGACGACCGGCTACAAGGGCGACCACGTCGGCGTCCACGACCAGAAACAGGACGGCCTGCAGTACGTCGGCTTCAACGTCATCGCCGGCCGCATGGGCGGCGACGAGTTCGCAGAGGCCGCCCGCGCCGCACAGAAGTACGGCACCGATGAGTCCTCGGTCCGCCTCGCGACGGACCAGAACTTCCTCATCACCCACGTTCCCGAGGAGAACGTCGACGACCTCCTCACGGAGCCGTTCGCCCAGGAGTACAGCCCGAACCCCGGCGCATTTTCGCGCGGTGCCGTGGGCTGTACGGGCAACGAGTTCTGTAACTACGCGATCATCGAGACCAAAAAGCGCACCAAACGCTGGGCGCGCGAACTCGACGAACGCATCGACGTCCCCGACGACGTCGACGTCATCCGAATGCACATGTCCGGCTGTTCCGCCTCGTGTGCACAGCCACAGATCGCCGACATCGGCTTCCGCGGCGAGACGGTCAAACTCGAGGACGAAAACAGCACCAACGCCGAGGGAGACAACATCGTCGAAGGAATGGACTTCGGCCTCGGCGGCGCGCTCGGCGCGGACAACGAGTTCCTCGACTGGGTCGAGACCGCCGTCCCCGCCGACGCCGTGATTCCGGCCCTCGAGCGCCTGTTCGAGGTCTTCGCCGAGGAGAAACGCGACGACGAACCGTTCTACGCGTGGTGTCGCCGGGTCGACAACGGTCGGCTCCGCGAGATCATGCAACGGGCCGACGCGCCGGTCACTCGAGGTGTTGCCCATGGGGACTGACCGCGAGGACGAGCGAAGCGAGTCCTCGAATCGAGCGAGCGGCGATAGTCAGCCGTTCCCCGACGTGCCCGACGTCGAAGGCGTCGACGACGACGCGAGCGTGCCGCCGACGAACGGTGCTCGAGAGCACGCCCACTCGTCCGCGGATGCGCCGTCGAAGGCGATGGAGATGTCCGGACACGAACACGGCCACGAGGGAGCAGGAGCAACCGACGACAGCTGTTCCCCCAACACCTGTACCTGTGGCGAGAAGCAGGGACAGAGCCGGAGCGAAAGCCGGAAACAGACACCAGCCAAGGCCATGACGGATGGCGCCGGCGTCGCCAACGTCGACGAGGACGGAAACCTCGGCGACATCGAGTTCACGCCACCGGCCGAGAACGTCAGCCAGGACATCGAGGGCAAGGACCCGTCGGTGCGCGTCGGCGTTCCCGACGGCGTCGACCTCGAGACCCCGACCTACTCCATCCGGTCGGAGATGAACGACATCGAGACACCCGACGAGAAGACCTGGTTCATGGAGCTCGACGAGGCGGTCATCGACGAGGGTCGGTGTATCCAGTGTGGGACCTGCGTCGCCGCCTGTCCCTCCGACTCGATCGGGATCGGCGACGACGACCTGCCGGAGCTCGTCAAGATGTGTACCGGCTGTTCGCTCTGTTGGGACTTCTGTCCCCGCGGCGGCCTGCGCTACGAGCGCCAGTGGAAGATCACCGGCGGCGACGACAACGTCAAGGGCGCGGGCGACCCCATCACGGAGTTCTCCGCGAAGGTCGACGACGACTGGACCGACGGCGCCCAGGACGGCGGCGTCGTCACCGGCATCCTCGCAACCTTGCTCGAGGAAGGCGAGATCGACGGCGCGCTCATCGCCACCGAGAGCGACGAGGAAGCCTGGAAGGCCGAGAGCTACCTCGCGACCAGTCGCGAGGACCTCATCGCCAACGCGGGAACGATCTACAACCAGACGATGGCGCTGGGCCACCTCGACCTCTCGAAGTGGGAGCACAAACTCCCCGACAAGTCCTGGGACGAGATGAGCCTCGCGCTCGTGGGCACCCCCTGCGAGATCGAGGGCATCCGCGCCCTGCAGGACTTCGAGTGGGACTACCAGAAGCAAAACGAGGGCGTCCGCGCGGTCGACTACACGATCGCGCTCATGTGCACGAAGAACTTCAACTACTACAGCCTCATGGGCGACATGATCGAGGATCAGCGGGGGATCAGCCCCGACGAGATCGGCAAGATGGACGTCCTCCACGGCAAGATGATGGTCTACGGCCACGACGGCGAGATGATCTTAGAGGAGGACATCGAGAACTTCCACGACGCCGCCCTCAAGGGCTGTGACGAGTGTGCGGACTTCACCGGCTACGCCGCGGACATCACCGTCGGCTCGGTCGGCTCCTCCGACGAGTACTCGAGCGTCATCGTCCGGACCGAGCAGGGGCTGAAGGCGTGGGAAGCCACGGAGCCGAGCCTCGACTACCACGACCTCGAAGACCGCGGTGCGATCGGCGGCCTCCAGAGCTGGGACAAGAAGAAGGCCTTCGAGAGCCTCCAGCGGCCGTTCGATCCCGACGCACCGCGATTCATCGACTACACGGATCACGCCGAGAACTACGGGACGGCACTGAACCCGCACGATCAGGGCCACTGAGGACGCAGTCGACTGTATTCGCGTCTCCCAACCGGGCGAAGAACACCGCGTCGCCGATCACCGTTCTGCTATCGGACGTACGCAACGAAAAGAGCGTGATTATCGGTCGGAGACGGGGAGTCGACCACCAGAACGCGCGATTCGTTCGAAAACGAACCACAGGAGTTTTGTATTTCCATTCGGAATTCGAACAGGTTCATGTCCTCACAGATCCCCCTCGAGGAACTCGCCAGCCTGCCGAGTCTCCACCACCCCCGCGTCTCTCCGGATGGCGAGCGGATCGCCTGCTACTACGACGGGAGCGGGCGCAACGAGCTGTGCATGCTGGATCCCGAGACGGGCGAACTCACCCAGGTCAGCGACGGCGACGTGCCCCGGGACGCCCGGTATCCGATCGAGTGGTCGCCGGACGGCGAGGCCGTCTTCTTCCACCGGGACGAGGGCGGCGACGAGCAAAACGACATCCACGCCTTCGATCTCGAGGGCGAGACGCGGGTACTCGTCGCGGACGACGGGCAGTGTATGCTTCAGGACGTCTCTCCCGAGGGCGATCGGCTGCTGTACGTCAGCGACGCGGGCGAGCAGATGAACCTCTACGAGTACGACCGCGAGCGCGATCGGAGCAGACAGTTGACGAGCTACGATCGGCCGGTGTTCGGTGCGCAGTACGACCCGGACGGCGAGCGGATCGCCTACGTCACCAACGAGCGGGACGATCTGGAAAACAGGGACGTCTACGTCGCGACCCTCGAGCGCGGTACGGAAAGCGAGCCGGCGGCAGGTGACGGCGCAGACGCTGACGGCCACAGGCTAACCCCGCGTCGACTCGAGGTGAGCCCCGAGGGCTACGAGACCGGAGTGGCCGACTGGACGCCCGACGGCGAGGCGCTGGTGCTTTCGGACAACGAGACGAACGTCTCGCGGTGGGGGCTGTACGACCTAGAGACGGACGAACTCGAGTGGTTCGGCGACGACTCGGTCGACGAGTGGGCCTACTTCGTCCATCCCGACGGCTACGTCTTCGCCGGGCGCAACGACGGCGGGACGCAACCGCTCGTCGTCTACGATCTGGCGGGCAACGAACTGGGGACGCCGTTCACCGACGGCGTTTCGTGGGTGATCGGGAGCCGCCGAAGCGGGGTGCTCGCCGACGGAAGCGTGCTGGCCGGACGGGTCACGCCGACCACTCGCGACGAGCTGCTCGCCGTCGATCCCGCGACCGACGAGACCCGTGTGGTCCGGAAGGCGGAGTACGGCGAGGTCGACCCGGACGCGTTCTCCGACGCCGAGTACGTTACCTACGAATCGACGGACGGCACGGAGATCGGTGCGGTTCTCTACGACAGCGGGGAACGCCCGTCGCCGGTCGTGGTGGCCGTCCACGGCGGCCCCCACGGCGACGTCAAGCTGGCGTTCGACGAACGCACGCAGTTTCTGGTCGACCGCGGGTACACGGTGCTCTGGCCGAACTTCCGCGGGTCGACCGGTCGCGGCCGGGAGTTCAAGAACGCCGTCCACGGCGACTGGGGCGGGATGGAACAGGAGGATATCGCGGCGGGCGCCCGCTGGCTCGCAGAGAAGGAGTGGATCGACGAGGATCGAATGGCCGTGTTCGGCGGCTCCTACGGCGGCTACAGCGCCTACTGGCAGTTAGTCCGGTATCCCGACCTCTGGGACGCCGGCATCGCCTGGATCGGCATCACCGACCTCCCGTCGCTGTTCGAGGAGTCGATGCCCCACTTCAAGACGATCCTGCGCGAGAACATGGGCGATCCCGAGGAGAACGAGGCGCTGTGGCGCGAGCGCAGTCCGATCACTCACGTCGAGGACATCGAGGCGGACCTACTGATGCTCCACGGGGTCAACGACCCGCGCTGTCCGATCTCGCAGGCCCGGCAGTTCCGCGACGCGCTCGAGACTCGACGCGGCTGGACCGCGGGCGAGGAGTTCGAGTACCGGGAACTCGGCGAGGAGGGCCACGGCTCGACCGACATCGATCACAAGATCCGCGTGTTCCGTCTGCTCGCGGACTTCCTCGTCGAGCGGTTCCCGGCGGAGGCGGAGTGAGCCGGCACTGACGACCGGCGCCGCCGCTCAGAGCGTCGCGCCGACTTCGTCGGCGACCTCGCGGACGTAGGCGCGGGCCCGCTCGTAGGCCTGCTCGCTGTCTAAGTGCTCGAGGAGCACCGGCAGGTCGTCGTCTAGGTCGTCCAGCACGGAGAGGAGGACGTGGTAGTCGAGTTCGCCGGCGCCGGGACGGACCTCGTCGACGTGAACGGTTAGTTCGTCGGCCAGCGTCACGTCTTTCAGGTGGACGACCTCGATGTCGTCGCCGAACTCGGCGACGAACTCGCGGACGAATTCGGCGTCGCGGGCGTGCCGCCGGGGACTCGTGATCATGTTGACCGGGTCGAAGTGCACACCGAAGGCCTCGCGATCGATCGCGTCGACGAGCCGTCGGTAGCTCTCGACGTCGTGGGGGTAGATCCAGGGCATCGGCTCGAGCGTGTAGACGGCGTCCTCGGGCTCGACGCCGTCGACGATCTCCTGGACGGCGTCGACGATGCGATAGAACGTCTCGTCCGAGAAGTTCTCGGGGTGGGGGCCGTCCCAGGTCTCGCCGCGAGAACCGGCGACGTCGACCGCACAGCGCGCGCCCAGGTCGTCGGCGAGCTGGAGGGCGCGCTGACACTGGTCGATGCCCGCCGCCCGTGTTTCGGGGTCGTCGCTGATCGGGTTGGCGCCCCACGCGCCGACCTCGGCGATTTCGACGTCGGCCGCCTCGGCGGCCTCGCGGTAGGCGCGGACGGTCTCGTCGCTCGCGTCCGGGCCGACGGGTGCAGCTGCAGCGCGGTAGCCACGTTCCTCGAGGTCGGCGATCCACGCGTTCGGATCCGATTCGTCAGTGTCGACTGGGCCACCGAGTCGCATGGTGTCGACAACTCTCCAAGCTGGTGAAAGGCTGTGGGTCCCGGGGGTGGCTGCCGCGATCGGCCGTGTTCGAGAGGGCGCAGAATCGGAACTGCCGGCCGACGGGCCAAGATTGAACCGGCGTGCGAGAGATATACAGGCATGGCAGACGACACACCCGAGGACACGCCGGAGTACGTCATCCCGCCGGGAGGCGGCGTCCCGTGGATGGACTTCACGAGAGACGAGACGCATCGACCCCCCGAGCGCGACCTCGAGATCACCGACGTTTCGACGATGACTCTGCAGGGGAACTTCCGCTGGGGGCTCGTGAAGGTCGAGACCGACGCCGGGGTGTCCGGCATCGGCGAGGTCCACGGCAGCGGGCCGGACGACCCCGGTCGGCTGGAGGGGCAGAACCCCCTCGACGTCGAACGCCTGCGCGACGTCATGTGGGAGCCCGGGCCGGGCGTCGAGATGGCGCTGTGGGACATCAAGGGGAAGGTCCTCGACGTGCCGGTGTACGAACTGCTGGGCGGGAAGTACCGCGACGAGGTGCGGGTGTACTGTGACACCCACGGCGGGGAGTCGCTGGGCGAAGCCCAGTCCGGGAGCGTCGATCCCCGGGAGGTGTACACGCCGCGTTCCTACGCCGAAGCCGCTCGCGAGGTCGTCGATGCCGGCTTCGACGCGCTGAAGTTCGACCTCGACGTGCGGACCCACGCCGACGTCGACACCGCCGCGCGGCGACTCGACAACGAGGCGATCGAGCACAAGGTCTCGCTCGTCGAGGCCGTCCGCGAGGAGATCGGCGACGACGTCGACCTCGGGTTCGACCTCCACTGGAACTTCACAGTCGAGACGGCGACGCGATTGGCAACGAAACTCGAGCCCTACGACCTGGCGTGGCTCGAGGACCCGGTTCCGCCCCGGAAGTACGACGCCCATCGACGGGTTCGGGAGGCGACCAGCGTGCCGATCATGACCGGCGAGAACCTCCGCGACCCGGGGGAGTTCAAGCAGATGCTCGACGCCGAAGGGATGGACGTCGCCGCGCCCGATCCGCACAACTGCGGCGGACTGCGGAACTTCGAGCGGATCGCGAACCTCTGCGACCTCGAGGGGATTCCGGTCGTGGCACACAACATCGCCAGCCCCGTCGCCACGGTCGCGGCGGCCCACGCCGCGGCGGCGGTTCCCAACTTCGTCGCCCTCGAGTACCACGCCTTCGACGTGCCGTGGTGGGAGGATCTCGTGAGTCGAACCGGCGAAAGCGGCCCGATCCTCGCGAACGGCCGCATCGACCTGCCGGAGGGGCCGGGACTCGGCATCGAGATCGATCCCGACGTCGCCGAGCGGTACGCCCTCGAGGGAGAGGAGTCGATTTTCTGAGGGTGTGAGTACCGTCGAGGCTCACCACGACGTGATCGTCACGTCCCGCAGCGGTCGCTCGAGCGGCACCGACACGCGCCCGCCGGTCGCGCTCGAGACGTAGAACCCGACGAGTATCTCGAGGGTGTGACAGGCCTGCCGGCCCGGCGAGACGTTTTCGGCCGTTCCCTCGATGAGGTCGATCGCGTGTGCGGCGGCGTTAGCGAAGCCCTGCTCGTGGTCGTCCGCGTAGCCGCCGGACGGCGAGTCCCGCTCCGTCCCGTCGCCGTCCCAGTAGCGCCAGCCGTCGACGTCCGTCGTGAGCCGACCGTCGCTCCCGGTGAACCGGGCGTGGAACCCGGTCGCGTCGCGAGGGGCGGTGCCGTCGAAGGTGACGAAGATCCCGTCGTCCGTGCAGACGAACCCGCCACCGCCGGCGTCGTCGACCCGTCGATCCGCGAGGTGTGCGGCGGCCTCGTTCTCGCCGGTGACGTGGCCCGCGATCGACGCAGCGCGCGCCTCGAGCAGGTAGACCGCGAGGTCGACCACGTGGGTTCCCACGCGCAGCAGTTCCATACTGGAGCCGGCGACGACCGAGTGAACCTCGCCGAGCAGTCCGTCGTCGATCGCCGCCCGGAGCGCCTGCGTCTGGCGCTGGAAGCGCAGCGAGTGGTTGATCACGAGTTCGACGCCGGCGTCCTCGCAGGTCTCGACCATCGCCTCCCCGTCGGCGACCGAGCACGCGATCGGTTTCTCACACCAGATTACCTCTGGATCGCCGATTCGGACCGCGTCCTCGACGTGCTCGCGGTGGAGCATCGACGGCGTACAGACCGAGATCACGTCCAGATCCTCCGCCTCGAGCATGGCCTCGTGGCCGCGATACCGACGCGCTTCCGGAACGTCCCACGCGCGCCCGAACCGCTCGAGGGCGTCCGCGTCGACGTCGGCGATCGCGGCGAGTTCGACGCCGTCGGCGGCACGGTAGCCGCCCGCGTGGCTCGCGTCGACCGGATCGTCGTCGATGTCGTCTTCGGAACCGCCGTAGATGCCCATGCCAGCGACGCCGCCGGTACCGATGATCCCCGCACGGTATGTCATACACTCGGACGCAACTCCCAGAACCGTGAACCTTCGGCCCGGGTGATGGCGTCGGCTCGAGGACGGTCGCCGGCGGTTCGCCGGCCGAATCGTTCTCGAGGGAGACAGTGCGAGTGGAGAACGGAACGTCAGAAGGCACGAAGACGACGGGTTCGGGGTGGTTCGAAGGCGACGCGATAGTGACCGCTCAGTCGGTACGGTAGTCCTCTCGCTGACCGACTTTCAGGAACGCGAGGGCTGCGCCGAGAAGCGCGGTGTTCTTGAGGAAGTGGATCACTTCCTGCTGTTTCTGTTCCGGATCGTCGTGATTCCAGAAGTCGTGCATCACCGGCGTGATACTGACCAGGAACCCGGCGATTGCGGCGGCCGCTGCGGACGGAATCCGCCACAGCGCGACGCCGATCCCGCCCAGCAGGAGCCCGCCGCTGATCGCAGGAACGGAGACGTTCGGCGCGGGCGCGTTCTTGGATTCGGCGTACGCGATGCGCCCCTCGAGGTTCCGGAGGTTGTCGAGCGCGTTGAACGCGAGCACCCCGCCGAACAGGACGCGTCCGGCGCGAAACAGCGTGCTTTCGGTGAGCGGGTGCGATTGCTGGTCGGTCTCGGCCGTCGGTTCCGCCCGCCGGGTCGTTTGGCTGTCGCTTCGGTCAGTGGTCTGGAAGAGCCGACTCATCACTCGAGGGAGGGACTTGAACGGGATAGGCGTGGTCGTGGCACCTGCAGGTGCATCCAGCACGGGTGTCAGTGTGTCACAGTCTCAGAGAACACCTCGCATGTTCGCCGACACCGAGGCGAGTCCCGGAAAACGGCGGGGCGATTCCAAAGAGGAAGGGGAATGGCTGTCGGAGTGGCACGTACCCGATGCACTGGCGATACCGGGATACCGTCCTCACGCTGTGTACCGTCGCCCTCTTCGTGACGATGGTCGGCCGGCTGGCGATCAGCCCCGTCGTCCCCGATATCGCCGCCGAATTCGAGATTTCGAACACGCTGATCGGTCTCGCGCTGACCGGCATGTGGGTAGCCTACGCGCTCGCACAGTTTCCGAGCGGCGTTCTGGCCGACCGGTTCGGCGAGCGCCTCGTCATCCTCGCGTCGGTCGGCGGCACCGGCCTGACCGCGCTCGTGATCGTCGCCGCGCCCACCTTCGGCGTCTTCGTCCTGGGAACGGTTCTGCTCGGCGCCGTCGCCGGCCTCCACTACAGCGTCGCGACCGCACTGCTCACCCGGATCTACGACGACATCGGGACCGCGATCGGACTCCACAACGCCGGCGCACCCATCGCCGGACTGGTGACGCCGATCGTCGTCTCTCAGGTCGCCGTCTCCTACGGCTGGCGACCCGCCGTCGCGGTGGCCGCGGCTCTCGCCCTGCCGCTTTTCGTGCTCATCACGTGGGGCATCCGACCGACGGAACCGCGCCGACCCGACCAGCCGATGCGCGAGCGCCTCGAGTTGGGCCCCATCCTCGAGTTGCTCTCCCGGCCGACGATCGTCTTCACGGGCGTCATCGCCGTCATCTCGGACTTTACGTGGCAGGCGATGGCTTCCTTTTTGCCGACCTTCTTCGTCCAGTACCACGGCTACTCCCGGACGCTGGCGGGGACACTGTTCGCGGCGTACTTCGTGGCCCAGGGGGTGTTACAGGTCGGTGTCGGCGTACTCGCCGATCGAATCGGGCGCGACGTGACGACGGCGATCTGCATGGTCGCCGGTATCGCCGGCCTGTCGTTGCTCGTCGCCGGGCCCGAGGCCGGGGCCGTCGCTGCACCGGGCTTCGGTTCGGGGTTCGCTTCCGAACTCGGCGCGGTCGGCGCCGGCATCGTCCTGCTCGGGTTGAGCATGGGTTGGTCGGCGGCGGTGTTCCCCCGGTTCATGGACCACCTCTCGGCGGCCGAGCAAAGCTCAGGGTTCGGTCTGATCCGGACCGTCTACATGGTCGTCGCCGCGTCGGGGTCGGTCGTCGTCGGTCTCCTCGCGGATCTGTTCGGGTGGGCCGTTTCCTTCGGATTCCTGATCGCGCTGCTGGCGGGGGTCTGCGCA
Source organism: Halomontanus rarus (assembly GCF_017357405.1). Classification (GTDB taxonomy): domain Archaea; phylum Halobacteriota; class Halobacteria; order Halobacteriales; family Natrialbaceae; genus Halomontanus; species Halomontanus rarus. The sequence continues at coordinate 2,195,547 of NZ_CP071597.1, forward strand.
CTGCTCGCCGCGAACGAAGCGTTCGGTCTCGAGTACTGACGCGTGCCGGAGAGTCGACGATCCGCGCTCGCCGTCGTCCACAACCTACTCAAAGGTCGGGTGGGTAGAGTCTCGAGTGAACGCACAAGGATGAGTTCGTGGAAACGAGATTTCGGCCGGGGCCTCATCGTCCTCGGGCCGATCCTGACGACGCTGTTCATTCTCTCCGTCGTCTACTCCTTCGTCGCGAACTTCACGCCGGGCATCCTCCTCAACGCCGGGACGCTCGAGCCGTTTCTCCCCGTCGGCGAGGAAGCCCGCAGACGGATCGCCGGCTTCCTTCGCGTGGTGACGTTACTCGGATTGGTCGCGCTACTGACGTTCGTTCTCGGAAACCTGACCCGAACGACGGCCGGCGAACTGATCGAGGAGTTCGTCGACTACACGGCCAATCGCGTTCCCGGCGTGCGTCTCGTCTACAACGCGTCGAAAACGGCCACCGAGACGACGTTCGGCGAGGGAAAATCGATACAGACGCCGGTCAAACTCGAGACCTGGAAGGGGGCTCGGATGACCGCCTTCAAGACCGGACAGATGTCCGCGGACGGCCGCGTCACCCTCTTTTTGCCGACGTCGCCGAACATCACGACGGGCTTCATCCTCGAAGTCGAATCGGATCGGATCACGGAACTGGACGAAACCGTCGAGGAGGCGCTCACGCGGGTCGTCAGCGCCGGCTTCGGTGATGCGGACCGAGCCAAAGACGAACTCGAGGGGACGCCGATCACGGTCATCGACGAGTTGTCGATCGAGCGAGACGACGAGTGAGACGCGGGTCCGAGACGAGACAGTCAGAACGCGCAGTCGACACAAATTTGAGAGCGGTCCACGAATGTCGACCGATGACCACCGAACCACTCGCAACCGCGGCCCGATCGCTTCGAGAAGCCAGCGACGCCGCAGACGACGACGAGGTCACCGAACGCCTCGCGTCCCAGGCCGACCAGTTCGAACGTCACGCCGACGCCGAGTCCGGCCCCGACCACGGGCAACTCGCGCGCCACGAGCACATCCTGTCGTCGATTTCCGACGACGAGGGCGACACCGCCGTCGCCGAGCACATCGGCGAGGCGCTCGCGGCGGTCCGATCGTATCGGGAGACGGTCGAAGGCGTCTGAAGTCTGTCGCCAGAACCTGAAGCCTGAGAAGAGCCTCGTTTTCGGTCGCGGTTTCCCCTCGAGAGAGTGTCTCTCACTCACGCTCGCGCCTGTGCTCGCAGACACACATCGAGAATCGAGAACGAAGCGTCTCGCGAGTGACGGTCGAAAATCGCCAACGGCGAACGACGAACAGTTAGCAGACCGGCTTCGGGTTCGCACCCATCCCCTCGAGCACCTCGACGTACTCCCCGTAGGCGGCCTCGATCGCACCCGACGCCGCGTCCTCGGCGCGCTCCCAGTCCTCGTCGCTCTCGCAGGCGTCCTCGAGTTCGGCGAGCGCACGCTCGAGTTGGTCGTCCAGGTCGTCACCGAACTCGCGGAACAGCGACGCCGTCTGCGGGTCGGCGTTGCCGACGAAGAAGCCGACGGTCTGGCTCTTCGAGCGATCGCTGGCGAGCGTGCGACCGACGAATCCGCCGAGGCGCTCGACCGTCCCCTCGAGATCACGGAGGTAGTCGTGAAGCGCCGGCGTCTCCTCGGGTTCGAAGTCGTCGGCGTCGATCCCCAGTTCGTCGAGGACGGCCTCGTAGTGGCTCTCCTCCGCCGTGGCGATGGTTTCGAACGCCTCTCGAACGTCGTCGTGAACCTCGTCGTCGGCCCAGCCGGCGAAGGTCTGCCAGGCGGCGTACTCCGCGTCGGCGGTCGCCCGCAGGACCGGCTCGGTGTCGATGTTCCCCTCCGTCGCGGCGTACAGCGACTTCGAGGAGCCCAATCGGGACAGCGGCGTCTGGTTCTCCGTCTCGACGGTCTCGAGGAAGGTCTCGGAATCGGTCATGGATCTGCGTCGGCGTAGGAGTGCCCGCGAGTTAGGTCTGTCGTGGTCGACCGATCAGAGAGGGGGCGACTGCCCGAAGAGGGGGCGAAGAAGTCACTCTCGAAGTGTCGTCTACGCGAAAAAATATCGATGTTCGACGTCGGCTGCTTACTCGCCCGAACCCTTCTCGATCGGCACACCGACCAGGTTACCCCACTCGGTCCACGAGCCGTCGTAGTTGATGGCGTCGTCGTAGCCCAGCAGTTCGTGCAGGGCGAACCAGGCGACGGAGGAACGCTCGCCGATGCGGCAGTAGGCGACGGTCGTCGACCCGCCGTCGATGCCTTCCTCGGCGTAGAGCTCTTCGATCTCCTCGCGGGTCTTGAACGTGCCGTCGTCGTTGGTTACGGCCGCCCACGAGATGTTCTTCGCGCCGGGGACGTGGCCGCCGCGCTGGGCGGTCTCCTGGAGGCCCGGGGGCGCGAGGATCTCGCCGCTGAACTCTTCGGGCGAGCGAACGTCCACGAGCGGTAGGCCGCGGTCGATCGCGTTCTCGACGTCCTCGCGGTAGGCGCGAATGCTCTCGCGTGGCCCGGAGGCCTCGTAGTCGACCGCCGAGAAGTCCGGCACCTCGTCGGTCGTCGGGTAGTCGTTCTCGAGCCAGTACTCGCGGCCGCCGTCTAACAGGTAGACCTCGTCGTGACCGTAGTACTTGAACTGCCAGTAGGTGTAGGCGGCGAACCAGTTGGCGTTGTCACCGTAGAGGACGACGGTGGAGTCCTCGCTGATGCCGTGGCTTCCGAGCAGCTCCTCGAAGTCCTCCTTCTCGAGGATGTCCCGCGTCGTCTGGTCCTGAAGCTGTGTCTCCCAATTGAAGCCGATCGCGCCGGGGGCGTGGGCCTCGTCGTAGGCTTCCGTGTCCACGTCGACTTCGACGAGTCGGAGGTCCGAGTCCTCGTCCTGGAACTCGTCGAGCCGGTCTTCCGCCCAGTCGGCCGAGACCAACACGTCGTTGGCGTAGTCTTGTTCTGCCATACCTGTTCTCAGGTACCCTCTCTTCATAGTCACTCGTCAACCGGCCAATACGGTCGTCGCTCTACCGTGTCGGTGATTGTTGCCGGTTCCTGGAAGAATCCACCAGTTCGCCGCCGAAAGGATACCAGCCTACGAACCGATTGGCGGCCGAAACACGACGACGAGGGGCCCTCGGTTCACAACCGTCGGTCCACGGGGTGGGCAAGAGTTGCCCCCACCTCGGAACCACTGACAGTTGTGCCGGGATCGACGCGTTCTGGGGCCTTCGATGAATAGGGGCGCACGATGGACGAGTTCGTCGTCACGCCGGCGTGGCTGTCCGCCCGCCTCGATGACCCGCAATCGCACCCGCAGGTACGCATCGTCGACGTCAGAGAACCCTGGGAGTTCGAGGGGATCGGACACGTTCCGGGGGCGGTGAACGTCCCGTTCGACCGATTTCGCGACGAGGGCGACGCCGACCGGGGAATGTTACCCGGTGCCGACGTCTTCGCCGACCTCATGGAAGAAGCCGGGATCGAACCCGACGACACGGTCGTCGCCTACGACGACACCCACGGCGTCTTCGCCGCCCGGTTCGTCGTCACCGCCCTGCTGTACGGCCACGACGACGTCCGGCTGCTCGACGGCGACTACAGCGCCTGGAACCGCGAGTACGAGACGACGTCCGACGCGCCCGAGGTCGAGGCGTCGACCTACGAACCCGCCCCGCTCGCACTCGAGGACAGCCCGCTGGTCGAGCGCGAGGACGTCGAGGACGCGATCGACCGCGGTGCGTTGCTGGTCGACACCCGCGAACAGTTCGAGTTCGAGGAGGCTCGCCTCCCCGGCGCCGTTCGCTTCGACTGGCGCGAGGTCGTCGACGACGAGACGCGAGGGCTCAAACCGCGAGCGGAGATCGAGGCGTTGCTCGAGGATCGGGGGATCACCCCCGACCGCGAACTCGTCCTCTACTGTAACACCGCCCGGCGGATCAGCCACACCTACGTCGTCCTCCGGGCGCTCGGCTACGAGGACGTCTCCTTCTACGAGGGGAGTCTCACGGAGTGGCTCGCGGCGGACGGCCGCGTCGAGAGCGGGCCGGTGTCGGCCGATTCGGAGGGGTGATACGCCGCGGGTACTGGTGCTCGTCGACGCCTACTGCTCGGGGGTGACAACTGAAACTATTTACACGCGGATCGCACAGTCCGCGGTTCTCGCTCGCAGTACTCGCACCGAACCGCGCTCCCCTCATGCAATCAGGTGTACAGTGACGTTCAGTGGCTACGAGACGTCGCGACGATCGTGATCAGTCGAACGTATCGGCGACGGACAGCAGGTAGCCGAGGATGACGAGCGAGATGATCATTCCGCCGAGGCTGAGGGTCACGAGATCGAACAACAGTCCGAGCCCGTAGAAGAGGTACGCCCACGGGAGGATACTCGAGTTCATGTTCCACAGCCCGACGAGGATGACGAGATGTCCGAAGTTGAACACCAGAAGAACGAGTGCGATGAATCCGGCACCGCCACCGAAACTGGCGATCTCGAGGATGGGAAGGAACGTGAGGAAGAACCCGAGTACGCCGAGGGCGCAGATGATCGAAATCCCCAGCGGACGGTTCGTTCGTCCCGGCCCGGATCGTGAGTGGGTCGCGCGAGGGGATCGAGACGGTGAATTGGACGGCGAAGAGGGACCTGAGCGCATACGTCGCGTTTAGTGTAGCCGATTAAATGTTTTTTGGGCTATATTTATGGCGGCACTGGAGGTCGGTGTCAAATACGGGTGTGACACCACCGGGTGTCGGCGTCAGGTGTAACGCCCACAGCGAGCGGCGGTGACCGCTCACTCCCCGTCCGCCGCCGCGTCCCGCCAGTCCGGCGCCGTCGAGTACGGCCGATCGGACACCTCGTCGAACGCCGCCAGCACGGCCTCGTTGAGCGCCGGATGGACGTGAACCGTGTCCGCGACGTCGTCGACGGTCCCCGAACAGCGCTGCATCGCGAGGACCACCTCGTGGATCATCGTCGAAGCCTGCGGGCCGACGACGTGACAGCCCAGAATCTCGCCGTCGGGGGCGGCGAGCACCTTGACGAACGCCTCGTCGGCGTCGAGGATCAGCCCCATCGGCGCGGCGTCGTAGCCGACCGTCGCGGCGTCGTACTCGAGACCCTCCTCGGCCAGTTCGGCCTCCGTCCGGCCGACGCTCGCGACCTGCGGCGACGTGAAGATCGCGTGGGGCATCGCCCCGTAGGCGACGGTCTGCTGGGTCTCCTCGAGGACGTTTACCGTCACGCAGCGCGCCTCGTAGTCGGCGACGTGCTTGAACGGCTGGTCGCCGATCACGTCGCCGAGCGCCCAGACGTTCTCGGCGCTGGTCTTGAGGAACTCGTCGACGTCGACGTATCCCCCGTCGTCGGTCTCGACGCCAGCGTTCTCGAGGCCGAGGTCGACCGTGTTCGGCTCCCGGCCCGTCGCGACGAGGAGTTCGTCGGCCTCGAGCGTCGTGGGGGTGGCGTCGCCGCCGTCGCCTTCGTCGCCGTCGCCGTCCTCGTTTCCATCGCTACGCTCGATCTCGACGGCAATCGACCCGCCTTGCTCGACGACGCTCGAGGCCTCGAAGCCAGTATATAGGTCACAGCGGTCCGAGAGCGAATCCGTTACCGCGTCGCTGACGGCGTCGTCCTCGCGCTTAACGAGCGTCTCGCTGCGCCCGACGATCGAGACGTCGGTGCCGACCGCGCTGAAGAAGTAGCCCAGTTCGGCGCCGATGTAGCCGCCGCCGACGATCACGAGGTCGTCGGGTCGCTCGTCGAGGTAGAGCGCGTCGTCGCTCGTGAGGTACGCGACGTCCTCGAGGCCGTCGATCGGGGGCACCAGCGGGCTGGTGCCGACCGCGATCACGACGGTCTCGCCCCGGATGCGGTCGGCGTCGCCGTCGAACTCGCCGCCGTCGCCGTCGCCCAGCGCGATCGTCTGATCGTCGACGAACCGTCCCGTAGCCTCGTAGAGCGCGACGTTTTCGTTCGCCTCGAGCGACTCTCGCTGCCGGTCGGCCTTCTCGTAGACGGTGTCGTGGACCGCGTCGGTGATGGCCCCGAAGTCGAGGTCCCGAATTTCGGCGTCGACGCCGAAGCGCTCGGCCCGACGGATCTCCTCGCAGATGTCGGCGCGGTGGAGCAGCGCCTTCGAGGGGACACAGCCTCTGGTGATACAGGCCCCGCCGAGCGGACCGGGTTCGAGGACGGCCGCCTCGAGGCCCTCGTTTGCGGCCGCCGTCGCGACCTGCGAGCCGGAGCCGCCGCCGAGGACGACGATGTCGAACGCTTCCATAGTAGTTCCCGATTCATCAACCACGGACGAGCGTATAAAACCGGGAGCGGACGGGATGTCACATCAGCGGTCGATCACGTCGCCGATCGCGTTTCGGCGACGCCCCTGATCAGCCTCGCCCTCGAGCGCCCGGCGTTGCATGTGCAGCCCTCGTCTACAATGGCGCAGTCGTGGTCAGCCTTCCGTGTCAATGACCGACGCGTTTTCTCGAACCGACTCGATCGACGGCAGGCAGAGCACGTCCGAAACCGCACCCATCGCCGACGACGGGGGAGGGCGACCATGACCGCGTACTCGCCGGACGCGACGACCGACGACTCGAGCGCGTCAGAGGGGTCGAGTCGGTCGACCTCGAGCGCCGACGCCGGTCGATGGGAACGGCTCGCGACCGCGACGCTCGGCGGAGCGCTCGTACAGAGCGGGCTGCGGCGACGGTCACTCGGTGGCACGGCGATGGCGCTCGCCGGCGGCTGGCTGGTCTATCGGGGCGTTCGCGGGCGTAGTCTCGCCGGGTTGGTCGGCTCGCGTTCCGCGGGCGGTGGCGAATACCAGCACGAATACGAACACGAACACGAACTCAAGGACGAGACCGAGTCGACGCCGTCCGGCCCGACCGTGGTCCAGCGGTCGATTACCGTCGAGAAACCCGCGGACGAACTCGGTCGGTTCTGGCACGAGCCGGAGCACCTGTCGCGCATCTTCGGTCCCACCGTGGAGGTGACTGTTGTAGACGAAAGCGATGCGGAGGCCGGAGGCGAAAGCGGAGACCGAGACGGGGACGAAGCCGGGGCGGAAGACGGAGACGGAGACGGCGACGAAAGCGAGTCCGAGGGTCGGGGCGACGGCGAGAAACGCTACCGCTGGACCGCCGACGGACCGCTCGATCGACAGCTGGCGTGGGAGACGGCGATCGTCGACGAACGCCCCGGCGAATTCCTGCGCTGGGAGACGCTCGAGGGGGCTCGGATCCCCCACACGGGGACGATCCGCTTTCGGCCGGCGCCGGGCGATCGCGGGACGGAGGTCACGTTCGGCGTTCACGTCGATCCGCCGGGCGGCGCGGTCGGCGACGCGATTATGAGCCGAACGAATCTCGTCCCGAAGACGCTCGTCGGGACGGCACTCCGTCGGTTCAAGAGTCTCGCCGAAACGGGCGAGATCCCGACGCTCGAGCGAAACCCGTCCGGTCGCGGGAGCGGCGATCTGGTGTGAGTACGAGAGCGCCGTGCTGACACGGGGTGTACGATCTCCGCATGGGCGGCGTCTCCGAACGCGAGTCACCGCCGCGAGGAAGGGCCTCGCCGGGCGGGCCGCTCGTCCGCCGGCCGGGGAGTAGCCACAGTACCTTTAACTCGATTCTCGCAGAGGGGACGAGTAGACAGCTATGTTCGACCGGTTCCTCGAGGAGGAGGGGCGGGGGTTTCGGCGGTTCAAACGCCGGTTGCTTCGGAGGGGACGGAGACGCCTCGAGGAGACGGCGACGCTAGTCCACGTCTCGGTTCTCCTCTTCGTCCCGCTCCTGATCGGCTTACTGACCTATCTCTCGACCCGCTGGGAGCACCTCTCGTTTTTCCTCTTTCCGCCGCTGGCCGCCGGTACGTACGCGCTGTTCGCGCACCCCGAGAGCAAGCGTTCCTCGCCGATCCGGTTCGTCACCGGGCTGACCGCCGGTGCCGTCTGCGCGTGGGTCGCGGTGGGAGTGGCGGTGTGGATCGTTTACCCGGACCTCCCGCCGACCAGCATCGAAGTCGACGCTCCGGGAGCGGCCTTCGCAATCTTCCTCACGGGCGTCGTCACCTGGGCGTTCGACATCGAGGAGGCAGCGGCGTTTTCGACGGCACTGCTCGGTCTGCTGGTCGATCCCACCAGACAGTTCTCGTTCGTCGTCAGCGTCTTTCTCGGCTCGAGTCTCGTCGCCGTCGCCTTCACCGTCTGGCGAAACCTATTCTACGAGCGACGCGCCCAGTACCTCTACGAATCGACCGAGGGTGACGATCACGTACTCGTTCCCGTCCGCGACGAGCGGGAGTCGGCGGAGGCGACGGCGATACTCGGCGGGCGACTCGCGGCTGCACACGAGGCCGGGAAGGTGGTCTTGCTGGACGTCGTCGAGGAAGATCGAACGGCGAACGCGAAACGGGCACTCCGGCGGGCGAAAGCCGACCGGCTGGATCCGGATTCCGCCTCCGGCATCGAACCGGACCTCGGGATCGAAGGAGCGTCCGGCGCGTCGGTTGCGGGCGCGGGTAGCGGTGGAGGTGGGGGTAGAGGTGGAGGGAGAGAGGGAGAGACAAAAACTGAGACGGAGACGGAGACAAAGTCAGAAAGAAACGAAGAGGAAAAATCGGCGATCGTCGCGACGGTGACGGAACTGGAGCGGTTGGCCACGCGGATCGAATCGGAACTCGAGGTCCCGTGTCAGGTGATCGTCGCGACGAGCGGATCGTCGCCCGCCGAAACGGTCCGCCAGACTGCGACCGAGGCCAACTGCGATCTGATCGCCGTTCCCTACGAGGCCGAAAACGGCGATCTGACGCCGTTCGTCACGCGACTGCTGCGGTCGAACGTGGACGTCCTCGTGCACCGATCCCACGCCGGACGGACCGACTGGCGGCGGATCGTAGTCCCGGTCAGACGGGCCGGCGACACCGCCCACAACATGATCGACTTCGGCCTTCGACTCGCCGGATCGACCGGCCGCGTGAGCGTCGCCCACTGCGCCGACTCGGAGAGGCGACGACGGGTCGCCGACACGATGCTAGCCAACCTCGTCGAAACCTTCGACGGCACCCTCGAGACCCGCGTCGCGAACTCGTCGATCGAGCGCTTTCTCCGACGCGTCGCACCGGCCAACGATCTGCTCATCGTCGGCGCGAGCCGCGACCGAAGCGCCGCCTCGCGACTGGTGTCCCCGCCGACGTTCGAACGGACCGACGAGCTGGACGCCGATGTCGCGATCGTGGACCGGCGCTGACCCCCGTCGACCGTCGCTCGGGTCCCTCGAGGTGTTCCTCGATCACAAATAGATCACCGCGCTCGAGCGAGTAGACGGACTCGGACTACGAGCGCGCTTCTTCGACCGCTTCGACGAACCGCTCGGCGTGCTCGCGAACGCCGTCCATGTCGCCACGTTCGATCGCGTCGTAGTCGATCATCGCCGAGCCGGCGCCCACCGCGGTGGATCCGGCGTCGAAGAACTCGTCGACGTTGTCGGGGCTGACCCCGCCCGTCGCGACGATCGGCAACTGGCCCAGCGGCCCCTGAATCGCGCTGATGTAGCCCGGGCCGAGATCGGAGGCAGGGAACACCTTCAGCATATCGGCGCCTGCCTCGGCGGCCTGCACCGCCTCGGTCGGCGTCGCCACACCCGGAATCGAGACCTTGCCGTACCGATTGCAGGCCGTGACCATCCCCTCGTCGAAGTGCGGCGCCAGAATGTAGTCCGCACCCGCTTCGATCACGTTCACCGCCATCGACTCGTCGAGGACGGTCCCCGCACCGACGACCGCGTCGGTGTCCGCGAGCGCGCGGTCGACGTCGGCGATCATCTCGGTCGCTCGCGTGGCGTCCGCGGTGACCTCGAGGGCGACCACGCCGCCCTCGTAGAGCGCCTTCGCGACGGGAACGATGTCTTCTTCGTCGATACCACGCATGACGGCGACGACGCCCGCGTCGACGATCTGCCGGTAGGTCTCGAGTTTGTCTGCCATACGATCCGGTGCGTGGACGATTGCAATAAGCGCTGTCAAGTTCGAGTGACCTGAGACTGTCGTCCAAAACCGTCGGCGAGTCCAGACACCTCGAGGACCGACCGTCCGAGCCATCGAACCGGTCCGTCCGTCCCGACCAACCGACCGACCGTCCGAATCGGCTCACCCCACCAGCGTGATCAGCACGAACAGCGTCGCAACGGACACGACGGTCGTCACGAACACGTTCAGCGAGGCGAACGCTTCGTCGCCGTCGTGTTCGGTCGCGTAGATGAACGTCGACACCGCCGTCGGCGTCCCGAACATCACCACCGCGGCGGCGAACGCCGTTCCGCCCACGCCCAGCACCGAGAAGACCGCCCACGCGAGCACCGGCATCAAGCAGACGTTACAGGCGACGACGGACCCGGTCGCGCCGACGTCGACCTCCGACAGCTCGAGACGGATCGACGCGCCGACACAGAGTAACGCGAGGGGCAGGGCGAGGCCGGCGAGCCCCTCGAGTCCAGCCACGGCGGGCGTCGGGATCGGAACGCCGACCGTCGAGACGACGAGTCCGGCCGCGAGCGCGGTGAGGACGGGATCCGTGACGAGCCGTCGGAGCTGGCGGCGGATCGAGACCGCCGCGCCGTTCAGGCGAACGAGGACGAGGATCGTCAGCGGCACCTGCGTCAAGACGCCGATGCCGAGGACGACGCTGCCCACTGCCGCGGCCTCGCTGCCGAAGGTCGCGGCCACGAGCGGGAGCCCGAGGTAGCCGAGGTTCGAGTGATAGGACTGGACGACGGCGACGCCGCGTCGTGCGCTCGGGTCCCGGTTCCGGTGGACGACCCAGGCGAGAGCGGCCGTCGACAGCAGGACGAACCAGACGCCCGCGAGCAGCGCCGGCGAGACGAGTTCCGCGAGGGGTTGGTCGTACGCCGAGGTGAAGACGAGCGCCGGGAGCGCAACGTAGTAGACCGCGAGGTTCAGTCGGTTCGTCCGCGACTCGTCGAGGAGACCGCCCGCTCGCAGTCCGACGCCGACGAGCAGCAAGACGACGAGGTACAGCAGCCGACCGATAACCTCCATGCACTCGGGCAGACGACTGGGACGTTTGAGCGTTCTGTTCGCGGAGCGGGCTGCCGGCGGTGCCGTTCCTCCGTGATCGTCACTGTGGTCGTGCGTCCACGGACCGTCACTGCCACCGCCCGTCCACGGACCGTCACTGCCACCGTCACGACGACCTCACCGCGGACTCGAGAAGCGAGGACCGACCGCTCGAGACGGCCTCCGGGCAGACTCGAGAAACGACCCCGCTGGCGCCCGAGAAAAAGCCTTTAACGCTCCCGTCTCGTACACCGAGCAAATGGTACTCGACGATCTCGGCAGTTCTCTGCGGGGCACGCTCGACAAACTCCGCGGGAAGTCACGAATCAGCGAGGAAGACGTCGAGGAGGTCGTCAAGGAGATCCAGCGCTCGCTGCTCTCCGCCGACGTCGACGTCTCGCTCGTGATGGACCTCTCGGACAGCATCAAGACCCGCGCTCTGGAGGAGGAACCTCCGTCGGGCACGCCGGCGCGGGACTTCGTCCTGCGGATCGTCTACGAGGAGCTCGTCGACCTGATCGGCGAGTCGACCGACCTCCCACTGGAGGAACAGACCATCCTGCTCGCGGGCCTCCAGGGGTCCGGGAAGACGACCACGTCCGCGAAGATGGCGTGGTGGTTCTCGACCAAAGGACTCCAGCCGGCGGTCATCCAGACCGACACCTTCCGGCCCGGCGCCTACGACCAGGCCAAGCAGATGTGCGAACGGGCGGAGGTCGACTTCTACGGCGACCCCGACGGCGAGGATCCCGTCCAGATCGCCCGCGACGGCCTCGAGGCCACCAGCGACGCCGACGTTCACATCGTCGATACCGCCGGTCGCCACGCGCTGGAGGACGACCTGATCGCCGAGATTGAGCAGATCGACGACGTCGTCCAGCCCGATACCTCGCTGCTGGTTCTCGACGCGGCGATCGGGCAGGGCGCGAAGGAGCAGGCCCAGCAGTTCGACGAGTCGATCGGGATCGACGGCGTCGCCATCACGAAGTTAGACGGGACCGCGAAGGGTGGGGGTGCGCTCACCGCGGTGGATCAGACGGACTCCTCGATCGCCTTCCTCGGGACCGGTGAGGAAGTCGAGGACGTCGAGCGCTTCGAACCCGAGGGCTTCATCTCCCGCCTGCTGGGGATGGGCGACCTCGGCCAGCTGGCCGAGCGCGTCGAGCGCGCGATGGAGCAGACCCAGACCGAGGAGGAGGACTGGGACCCCGAAGACATGCTCACGGGCCAGTTCACGCTCAACGACATGCAAAAGCAGATGGAGGCGATGAACAACATGGGGCCGCTCGACCAGGTGATGGACATGATCCCCGGTTTCGGCGGCGGGATCAAAGACCAGCTGCCCGACGACGCGATGGACGTCACCCAAGAGCGCATGCGCACCTTCGAGTACATCATGGACTCGATGACCGACGCCGAGAAGGAGTATCCCCGCGCGATCGGCGCCAGTCAGATCGAGCGCATCGCCCGCGGCTCGGGCACCAGCGAAGAGCAGGTCCGCGAACTCCTCCAGCAGTTCAAGATGATGGAACGCACCATCAAGCAGTTCCAGGGTATGGGCTCCGAACAGGAGATGCAGCGGATGATGAAGCAGATGCAACAGCAAGGCGGCGGTGGCGGTGGCGGCGGCATGGGCGGTATGGGTCCGTTCGGCGACTGATCGGACGGCCATAGCCGCGACGAGGCGTTCGAGATCGCTTTTCGTACACTCGGCTTTCGAGTGCGTTCACCACATCACCACATCACCGAGTCGCCACGCTACTGACAGTAGGCCCGAACGTTCATCAGGACGAACTCTCAGTATGTCCTATGAACAGGCGAACCTATCTCACTCTCTTCGTCGGTCTCGGCTCGGCAACTCTCGCGGGCTGTCTCGACAGCGTCCCCGGAATGGACGACGAAAACACCGTCGACCCGGCGGACCGCTTCGACTCGGAAGCGCAACGGCAGGCCGACCGCGACATTCGACGCGCCGTCGGCAGCCTCAACAAGGCTGCGGCGTCGCTACAGGCGGTCGAATCACAGCTCGAGGACCCCGAAACCGCCGACTTCGACGCAGGCGAACCCACCGAACGGATCGACGACGGGCGCGAGCACCTCGAGTCAGCAACCGCGGAGGCGACCGACGACCAGCGCGAGGACGTCGCGGAACTGCGATCGTACGCCGACGTCCTCGCTCGACTGACCGACGTCACCGAGACGCTCGCGGACGGCGATCTCGAAGCCGAACTCGAGACAGTCCAGAGCGATATCGAGGCACGGGAATTCGAGGCGGCACGGGCGAGTCTGGATGACCAGCAACGCGACACCGAAGCCGCTCGCGACCGACTCGAGCCCGCGTTCGAGACGCTCGAGGAACTCGACCGTGAACGCCTCGAATCGCGCGACACCGTGGCGATCGCCGATCTCGAGGCCGGTGCGGAGACGCTGTCGACAGTTCTCGACGGCCTCGAAGCGCTCGAAACCGGCTTCGCGTCGATCGTGACCGGGTACGAACACCTCGACGCGGGCAAGCACGCGTTCGAGGAGGGAGAGTACAAGCCCGCGAAGGGAGAGTTCGAAACCGCTCGAGGCGCGTTTGAGGATGCGAGCGGAACGGTCGAGGCGGGCCGAACGGACGCACCGGACGGACTCGCCGATCACTTCGAGACGGCCTCCTGTCGGAGTACGACCCTCGAATCGGCGGCCACCGCGTACGTCGACAGCGCGACGGCGGCCGGCGACGGCGACCGCGCGACCGCTGACGAACGGTGGGACGACGCCGAAACGTTGCTCGAGGACGCCGATCGCTGCGGAGAATAAGGTTTCAGGGTTCGATCGGTCGCCCGTCTTCGGTCGGCGGGGCGACGTGATCGACGTACTCCTCGAGCGTCGGTTCCTGCACGCGGACGCGAACGGCGATCTCGCCGAGTTCGTCGGGTTCGCCGACCGAGAAGTTCACGCGATCCTCGAAGGCCGCCTGTTTCTTCAGTGCGAACGTGAAGGTGTCGTCGCCCTCGCGGTTCCCGAAGAACTCGCCGCGGGCCGTGTCGAGGATTTCCTGACGGTGGAGCAGGTCGGAGAAGTGCTCGAGCGAGTGTGCGGTCGCTCGGATCTCGCCGTGTGATTCCTCGAGGTCGGCGTTGGGGAAGACGTTCGCGATGGCGTCGGCCACGCGAGCGGTAACCTCGGTGTCGAAGACCGGTGCCGTGATTTCGACGTCGACGCGGTAGATGTCTGTCATAGGTCGATTGTGGTGTGCTGTGGATGTCAGTCGTCTCTCGCGGTTACGAATTCCGTCCCTGGACCTGCGTCTCGGAGTCGCCGGTGGAGTCGGAGTCGAGATCGGTTTCGGAGTCGACCTCTCCCTCGAAATCCGGCCCCTCCCGAATAACCGTCCGGACGCGATCGTGAAACGCCTCGAGCGTGTCCGTGTTCTCGAGGACGACGTCGGCTTGGGCCATGGCCTCGCCCATGCCGAAGCCGAGTTCGCGTTCGTCGCGGGCGGCGAGTCCCTCGCCGCCGTCGGCCTCGCTAGCGTCGCGCCCGCGGGCGTCGATCCGCTCGCGTCGGACCTCGAACGGCGCTTCGATACTCAGCAGGGTGAACCGGTCGCCGAAGCGTTCCTCGAAGCGCTCGACTTCGACGTCCGAACGGAGGCCGTCGACGAGCACCGTATCGTGGTCCTCGAGGCGGTCCTCGATCATCGGGAGCGAGCGTTCGGCGATGGCCGCCGGCCCGTTCTCCTCGCGGAGGGTCTGGGCGACGGTGCCGTGGTCCTTCGCGGGGTCGAGCCCGCGGTCCGTGGTCTCCTGTCGGACGACGTCGCCCATCGTCACCACCGGAATGCCCTCCTCGCGTGCGACCGTGGCGGCTTCGCCCTTCCCGCTGCCGGGGAGCCCGACCGTTCCGATGACGTGCATTGTAGTAGCGTCGAATACAGGTGTCGGGTGCATAAGGACTGTGTCTTTCGTGTCGGTCGGGTCCGGCGGCCGTCTTTACGGCGGTCTCGAGTCGAGTGCGAACGGTCGGTGCGATCGTGTACGTGAGAGATCACGATTCGGGCGCTGTCGCTGCCGTTATCGGTTTCGACTGCATCCGGACGGGTATGACCCAGCGATCACTGTTCGTCCGCGCGATCTGGTTCGTCTTCGTCGGCTGGTGGCTGACGCCCATCGTGATCAACGTCGCGTGGCTGCTGAACGTCACGGTCGTCCTGTTACCGATCGGGATCAAGCTGATCAACCTAGTGCCGACGGTCCTCACGCTGAAAGAGCCGCGATCGCTCGTCGACCCAGTGGCCGCACGCGGCCAACCCTCGCTCGTCGTTCGAGCGATCTACTTCGTCCTCGTCGGCTGGTGGCTCAGCTTCCTCTGGGCGAACCTCGCGGCGCTGCTGGCCGTGACCGTCATCGGGCTTCCGATCTCGATCTGGCTGATCAACCGACTGCCGTACGTGACGTCGCTGTACCGGTTCGACGGGTGAGTAATCGCGGACACACACACACACACGAATCCCAACTGCTTATACCGGTCCACCGATGAGTAGGCACTCGAGGGCACGTAGCTCAGTCCGGATAGAGCGTCGGACTTCTAATCCGACGGTCGTGGGTTCGAATCCCATCGTGCCCGTTCTCTGCGAACGCCGTGAGCAGTAACGGCACAGGATTCGAATCAGGGAGCAGCTCGCTGCGACCGTGGTTTAAATCCCATCGTTCCCGTGCGAAAACGGTCGGTTTAGAGGTTCTGCGTACAGTTCTTCGTGAGCGGCGCTACCGCTCGAGATCGGCAGAGTTCCGTTTCGAACTTCGCTCTCTGCTTTCGGTGTCCGTCACGTCGTCGAACGCCCCCTCTTCACGTCCTGCGATTTTCGCTGTCGGATATTCACAGGGCAGTCCCTGTGACGGCGCTCGAGCAGTTGCTCGAACAGAAAGATCAGTTCGTCTCACAGTCTGAGAATTCCACGCGAACCAAAGGGGTGGGTCGGCGTGAGAAAACAGTTCTCGAGCGGTATTACTCACTCGTCTGGACTCGCCTGGTCGCTCTCATCATACTCGAGAGCGGTTTCTGAATCCACTGGATCAAATATTGTTCCCCCACACGAGCATCCGCTCGGACTTCCGATGGGGAGGTACGCCCCATCCGGTCGCTCGTGTGCCGCATACGCTGATCCGCAATCGACGCAGACGACCATCTTCCGGCTTTCCCCGTCTTCGCTGTTCATCTGTCGTAGATGGGTCAGTAGCGGGCATAAGCAAAGCGTTGCTTTTGACCGCTTCACACGTCTTCCACGACCGACATATGACATGTCATACTTGATCGGATCCCGACAGTCGGGAGGTGACCGGCGGTGAGCGACGACGGACTCCACTCACGAGGGAATCACAGTGCATCCGCTTTCGCTTCCGCACGCAGAACTCCAGTTGAAGCAGCCGAAACGGCGGTATCGAGGTGCCGATTGACAACGGTTCGTCGTTTGGCTCCCCTTCGCAAGACGGAAAGTGCGGACACGACGGACCGGACGAACCAACAGCGTGAACACCTCTTCGCGAGACGGTCCGTCCATGCAGTACGAAAACCCCGTGCTACCGGGATTCCACCCCGACCCCACGATCTGTCGCGCCGACGGGACGTTCTATCTCGCCACCAGTTCCTTCGAGTACGTCCCCGGCGTCCCGCTCTACCGGAGCGAGAACCTCGCCGATTGGGAGCCCATCGGCCACGCGCTCACTCGCGAGTCCCAACTCTCCGTCCACGACGCCGGCGCGTCCGCCGGCATCTACGCGCCGACGCTGCGCCACCACGACGGCACGTTCTACCTCGTCACCACGAACGTCAGCGGCGACGGCCACTTCGTCGTCACCGCCGACGATCCGGCCGGCGTCCGCGCGAGCGGAGCGAGTGCGGGCTCGGAGGACGACCGAATCGAGTCTTCCAGTGAGTGGTCCGACCCGACGTGGGTTGACGCGCCGGGCATCGACCCCGACCTCTTCTTCGAGGGCGACACCTGCTACTTCACCTACCACTCCGGCGATCCGGAGAACCCCATCCGGCAGGCCGAACTCGACGTGGAGACGGGCGAACTCGGCGACGCGCACACCATCTGGACGGGGTTTCGCGACCCCTACGTCGAGGCGCCCCACATCTACGAACGCGACGGCACCTACTACCTGATACTCGCCGAGGGCGGCACCCACGCCGGCCACATGGTGGTCGCGGCGCGCGCCGACGATCCGACCGGCCCCTACGAGGGCTGTCCCGACAACCCGGTCCTCACCCACTGGGGCCGACCACGCGAGGACATCCGGGCCACCGGCCACGCCGATTTCGTACAGGACGGCAACGGCGAGTGGTGGCTCGTCTGTCTCGGTATCCGTCAGGTGGGTCCGTGGCCGAGGTTCCACCACCTCGGACGCGAGACGTTCCTCGCGCCCGTCTCGTGGGAGGACGGCTGGCCGGTCGTCAACGGCGGGGACCCGATCACGGCCGAGATGGACGGTCCGCTGCCCGGCGAACGACGGACGGGCGAGACGGCCCTCGAGCGCACCGACACGACGTTCGCGGACGGATTGGGCGTCGAGTGGCAGTTCCGCCGCCATCCCGACCACGAACGCTACGAGACGGGACCGGAGGGACTCCGACTCCACGGCGGGCCGGAGACGCTCGACGAACCCGGTGCGACCTTCGTCGGCCGGCGGCAGACGGCCTTCGACTGCCGCGCCGAGGCGACGCTCGCCTTCGACCCCGGTGCTGGCGAGGAGGCCGGCCTCGCGGTGGTGGCCGACGACCGCCACCAGTATCAGGTGGGCGTGACGCGCCACGACGGCCGCCGAGAGGCTCTCGTGCGTCTCCGCATCGGTGACGCGACGGAGGTGGTCGGGCGCGCGCCGGTCGGTGCGACGACCGACCTCACCGTAACGGCCGACGCCGAGACGTACCGCTTCCTCGCGGACGGCGAGGAACTGGGTTCGGCGGCGACCCGCTACGTCGCAACGGAGGTGACGGCCGGGTTCACGGGCGTCGTCCTCGGCCCCTACGCGACCGGTCGCGGGACGACCTGCGAGACGGCCGCGGCGGTCGAGCGCTTCGTCTACGAGTCCCGAGCGTCCCCGGATCGGCGGTGAGCGAGGGCTCGGCCTCGAGCAGTCCGCGAAGTGTGCCTCGCTCCAGTCCTCGCGACCGCCCGGGGTTTCGGCCAGACTGCGGTCACGGAGTCGGCGAGACCGACCCGCACAGCCGTCCGTGGACAGGTGACGTCTCCGGACAACGTGTCCGACGTGACTCTCGAACGTGACCGCCGACGACCGCTCGAGGGACGGACCCGTCGCTACCGACCCCATCTAGAGAGTCGCTATCGGAGTGTGTGGTCCCGTCTGAGCGTGTGACCTCGCTCGAGGGTGGGTGTTACGCGTCCGTGGTCAGCCCCCGCCGTGGACGGCAGTTGTCTTCGGGGACGCGGAAGCGGTACCGGAACCGCCGGACTCCGTCTCGCCCGGAATCTCGGCGTCCGCCGTGAGGAGAACGCGTCGCTCCGTGTACTCGAGGCCGTTCTTCCGCTCTCGCTTTCGCCGGACCGCCAGCCGGTTCTTCGAGAGGTCCAGCAGCGCGTCGATCGTCCCCGAAACGAGTTTCTTCGCGTAGGCGTCGCTGGTGCCGGGTTCCTGCCGGCGGATCCAGTGTTTCAGATCGCTCGCTTTGACGTACTCGCGGACGGTCTTGCAGCCGTCTCGCCACGGATCGTCGCCGACGGTGGGGTCGGTTCTCGCGTTCCAGAGTTTCGCCGCGAGTCTCGAGGGGAGCGCGTTGGTCGTCGAACGCAACATGTCGTCGTCCATTTTGGCGAGTTGCTGGATGGGAAGGAGGTCGCCGTGAGCCAGCGCGACGTTGCCGCCGCGGCCCAAGGGATCTGCAGAATCGGGCAGCCGAAAGTAGGTCTCTCCGTCGTCCTTCTCGATCTTTTCGAGTTGCCCGCCGTCGACCTCGATCTCGCAGTGGTCGACGTTCGCTTCGAGGAGGTGCGCGCCCTTCTCGAGTTCCCGCGCTTGCAGTTCCTCGATGCGGGCTTTGTTCGCGCCCGACCGTCTGTGGGCGGCGTCGACGGCCGCTCCCGTTCGAGCGGTTTCGGCCTCGAGATCGGCGACACGGTCTCGGAGTTGCTCGACCTCCTCGCGGAGTTCCCCGTTTTCGGTCTCGAGGTCGTCGACGCGGTCGGTCGTCCGCGACAGTTCGTCCTCGAGCGTCTCGACGCGCTCGGCGAGACGCTCGTTCCGTTCGCGCAGGGCCTCGAGTCCCACGGCGAGTGACTCGAGGTCTCGATCGGACAGGTCACCCATCGTCCGACCCTCCCGCGAGATGTGTGCTATCGGGGTCGACGAACTCACAGCGATCACCGAAGCAACCGACCTCGGTAACACGCTCGCGCTCGAGTTCGCGCCATCGCTCGCCGGACCACTCGAACGTCGCGCGGACCCAGTCGCTGTCGCGGGACTCGAAGATAACCGCCCGTGGAACGCCACCCTCGGGCGTCCACCGGACGTCGAAACGCTCGCGATCGGTGCTGTCGCGGCGAGGGCTAGTCATCGCGATCACCGTGCTCATCCGTACTGTTGGCGTGCTCACGCACGTACACATCCGGGTCTGGTCCGAGACAGGCCGTGACCGGCTCGTCGCGGTCGACGATCATCGGGATGCCAGCGGGATCGTTCTCGAGATCGCCCGCTGCGAACTCGAACAATTCCCGCCGGACGCACTCGACTTCCGCCCGGATCTCGCGGCAGTGGCGCGTGGCGTCGCTGTCTCTATCGACGGTCTCGAGTAGCTTTCGAGCCTGCCGGTCGATCACGTGAAGGCGGTAGCGGGATAGCGCGTCGGTGCCGTCGTTCGGGAGGGCTCGAGTATCGGTTGGTTCGGTCGGTGCGTGTGATCGGTCGGGGCTTTCAAGACCCCGTGAATCGTCGGTATACATGCTTCCGTACAGGGTTACGGGAGCTTCTCGCGGCACCGGTGGGCCAAACACCGGGCCGCCAGTTTCAGGACTCAAGAGAGTCAGGACTGTGTCTTGCTTCCGTACTGAGTGTGTTATCCGCTTGTGACTTAAATCTTAACTACGTACGTAGTCCAATAGAAACAACGTATGGCGTTTTCCCACCATCGGATACTACTGATTTTTCCATCTCGGTCGCAGGGTATCCTGCAGCAATGGTCGAGCGGGTTCCGTGGATGACACCAGCGGATTACGAGATCATGATCTTCTTCGACGAGTACGATATCCAGGTCTCTCCGAAGGTGTTGGCGGCAAACATCGACTACGACCGTCAGTACGTGAGTAAACGGTGCGGTGAACTAACGGATGTCGGACTACTGAAAACGGATGGAAATGGACTATATCAGCTCACAGAGACGGGGTACGCCTATCTTGCAGGCGAACTCAAGGCGAGCGAACTGAATCGAGAGGAATGACTCGGTCGTCGGAATTGGTTCCCCAGTGCTGGCCACCAGTGAATGAAAATACGGTTTCTGTATTCAGAGTTATCCGTAAAATTCGCTCTTGATATAGGCCGAATAATGAGTAAGTCGTGCGTGTTTCAGTCAGTAGCCAGCGATCGTACTCAATGGGGCTACACATGCGTTACTCCTTTCTAATCCAGTCGTCAAGAGAGATTTGAATTCTTCTATTGAACCGGAGTGAAAGTGGAAGGTGCTTATTTATTTGTGTGTATTTACTGAATAAGAAGTGAAATAATGCCCATGGACATTCCAATACCAAATTTTCAACGGTAGTTATTAGTGAAGTGAGCGGAAAATGACTTGTATGGAGCGCCCTCTCACAGACGTGCCTTGGTCCACGGTAGTTGCCGTTGCACTGCTGGTTAATCTCGCAGGCTGTGCCGGATTCATTCCGGGCTTCGAGAATAATGACGCAGATCGTGAACGATACACGGTTGAAGACGATCTAGACCCCTCAGAAGAGAATGAGACTGAAACCCAACCCGACTACCTCGTGCCGGGTCTGACCACCGATGGCGTCGAAAATCGGACGCTACTTCTCGACCAGCACTTCACACTCCTCGAGCAGGAGGGAGAAAACGAAACGTACACCATCGAGACGTGGTATAACGAAACCGTCAACGGAACGTTGCAGAAGGCCACCTTAAGACGAGATATCGTCCAGCACCCCGACCGTTGGTACCGCTCACAGACCGTACTCTCCGACGGCAACACCACGACTGAGACCACGGAACAGTGGGTCGAAGAAGGACACATGCTGACGCGCAGCGACGAGGCCAACGAACCGGTGACGTACGGCGTTCGAGATATGAGGCCTCAACCGGAGCATCCACCGGAACTCACGGATCAACTTGCAGGGCTGTTAGAAACGGTGAGAGCTGGCCAAGACAACATAACTGTCGAAGAACGCGTCAGAAACGATACGACGCTGTACATCGTTACTCGGACAGTAGAGAGCCACTCCCGCGCTACTGAAGAGACTCACACGATCCACATCAGAAAAGATGGATTCATCACAGACTATTCGGTGACTTCGGTCTTCGAAGAGGAATCTGGAAAGACGACAATCTACGAGACAGACCGCATCTTCAGAGTCACTCCCAACGAGACGCTTGAACGCCCCGACTGGTACGAGCAGGCTCGTGAAGCAACGTCTGATACAGACGAGTGAACACCGAGACATTCGCAGACGCACATAACAAATCGTATCTCTTCTTTGCAGCCGATTGTGGTCTGATTCTCGGACGTAGTACAGGCGAGTGATGAAACAGCCTCGCCAGCGTTTGACCCAGAAGCCGATAAAAATGGCGTGTCATGCCGAAAAATGGCCGACGGCGAGTCTATTCGACGATGAACCCGCTTGCCAGATCCAGAACCTCCGAGCGAGTGCGGGGCTGATCGAACGCCGCCGGGAATCCGATTTCGCCGTTCAGTTCCCGGAGGAACGACGCGTGTCGCGCTTCGACGCTGTGGATACTGAGCGCGGGCGCGACGATATCCGGATTCTCGATCGCCGTCGCAGCACCGGCATACGCCGAGACGCCGACGTCCTCGAGCAATGCACCAGTGGCGACGAACTCGGCAGGGTTCTCGACGGCCGTGCCGAAGTCGAATTGTGGACTCGCGACCGGTTCTCCGCCCAGCGTTTCCACCGTCGCACCGAGTACTTCCGCGTGAATGACTTCGTGGTTTCGAATGACACGAAGGCGATTAGCGATCTGGTCTTGAATCGGTCCCCATCCCTCGAAGTGCTGTCGAAACGCGTCGTCGCCGATATTTTCGATTCCCTGCTGGTAGAACGTCGCCTCGAGGAACTCGAGAGTCCGAGCGAAGTTGAGAAGGTCGACGTCGCTCTCGAACTCGTCGGGTACCGCCTGGGGCGGTTGAGGGGTCTCGCTCTCGTCTTTTTCGTGGTCCTCGTCGTCCTTCTCGTGGTCCTCGTCGGCCGAGGCGAACGGTGCACCGCCGACCGTGGCCGCACCCAATACGGCCGACGCCGAGAGAATTCGTCGCCGTGACGTGGTTCGTTCAGTAGTCGATTCTGGGATCGCGTTTCTGTCATTATTCCCGATTGTCATGTTTGAATCCCCGCTGTAAGCTATAGATGGCGAAGCAGCGGTCCGGGCCGCTCCCGTGAACTCCGAGAGAGACGGACCACCATCAGACATATATAACCCAATTCAGACATGTTCCGAATATCACATCCTCAAAAGTATAAAAAATGTCAAAAAAGGCTCGTTTCGACGTTCAGTGTAACCGACGTATAGACTGGTTGTAGCCCGTACTCTTTCGCGTACCAATCGGACCACACAGAGGTGGAGTCGGGACAATTTTCGCACGTGTACTACGCGAAGTCCCGTCCGACTGTACACTCCACGGCCTTCTCGAGAAGGTCGACGAAGCGGGATACTACCAGATCAGTGAGAAAGGGCGTGCATATCTCGCATGCGAACTCGAGGCGAGCGAGCTGAATCGAGAGGACTGACACGGTCGACGGAACCGGCCTCTTCAGTGATCACGATACCAGTAGAGAGGGGACGGGTTCTTCGTCCAGACTCGTCAGTGAAGTTCGCTCGGAGGGGAGAGAATTCACACAGTGGACGAGACAGAGGTGACCGTGAGGACAGCGACGGACGGTCCGGGAGCAGGTTCCAGGCCGTGTCCGCACGAAACGAGATTTCGACGGGATACGTGTTTAGCTCTCCTCTGTCGTAAACGCGTATTCGAACTCCAGTTCCCCGCCGGTCTTTACGTTCACGCCGCCAAACCTCTTCGAAAGTTCGTCTTGCGCTTTTGATGTCGGTTCGACAGTAAGCGAGACGCTATTTTTGTTGGCATTGTAGTTGACGTTCCCGACGACAACGTCGAAATCAAATAGATCCGAGGTCTCCTCTCGAAGAACGCTTCTCACCTCTCTGATTTCCGATCCGACTTTCTGCAGATCGTCATTTAAGTCCATTATCGATGAGTAGGATCTGTACGGTAATGAAGCGCTCGCCGAGTAGGGAGCCCCCGTTCGACGAGCGACCCGGAAGAGGGTGCAGTACACAGTGTGATATGGGTGGTGATCGGAACTGCCAGGGTGCCTTCCTCTCCCACTCGAGAGTGGGAGACTGACACGGATATACTTGTCGTATAGTTTACATTGGAGATAGCGGATGCCAATGTCGGGTACGAAGCCTCCCGGCTATGTCGTCGAGGGCGGAGACTGGATCGGCTTCGACGCTCGGTGCTGGTCCGGCTGGTACCGGTCGAGGACGGTGCGAGATAGTCGGCTACCGACGCGAGACCGGTAGCCTCGGTCCCCTGGAGCACCTGGCGTCGAGACGCCAGAGACGGACCGAGTAGTGGCGGCGGCAGGTTCCGTGGTCGTACGATCAGACAGACCGATCAAATACTGGCATATTTCCAATGATTCCCACGAGGTGGGAACGAGAACACGTATAGATGGTCTGTCACTGCCTACGTTCACCTGTCTATGAGCCACGATTCGACGCAGCTCCCCGCCATGAACCGACGCACGTTCCTCGCCGGCGCAGGAACGAGCGCAGTCGCGCTGACGGTCGGAACCCCAGCCGTCGGCGCCCAGAGCGATCCGTTCGACGGCTGGCTCGAGGACGCCCCCAACTACGACGGGGTCGTCGACTACACGGGCGAAGACGAGGTTCGCGTCACCGTGGGTGCCAACGACGGCTTCACGTTCGAACCGGCAGCGATTCGCGTCGATCCCGGGACGACGGTCGTCTGGGAGTGGTCCGGTGAGGGCGGCAGTCACGACGTCGTCGATCAGGACGGCGCGTTCGAAAGCGAGTACGTCGGCGAGGCGGGCCACGAGTTCGAACAGACCTTCGACGAAGAGGGCGTATCGATCTACGGCTGTACCCCACACATTCCGATGGGGATGAAGGGAGCTATCGTCGTCGGCGACGCTGCGGGCGAGGCCCCCGCAGCGGACGCGCCGGCGCAGTCCGCCGGTGGCCTCCAGTCGCTCCCGTTGCTCCCCGGTACCGCCGCCGCCCTCGGGATCATCGCGACCGTGACAGTCGCCATCTCGCGATGGACCGGAGCCAGCCAGAACGACGCTCGAATTCAGCACCGGTAACGGAGACACAAGCGATCGGCCACAGCGATGGACAGTCTCGGGAGCTCGGAAACGAAACCGGACGCGAAACAGAGAGCGAGTCGGTCGATCACAGCGATACCGAAAAGCGAGTCGATCGATCACAGCGGTGTGACAATTCGTGTAAGAAGCTATTAGTGTGGAATCACCCTACTACGAGTATGGACCGCCCACTCGTCGTAACCGATCCGAGCGATCGATCACCGGAATTGATTCGCGAAGCAGGAGAACTCGCAGCAGACGCAGGCGTCCCGCTCCGCGTACTGACGGTCGTCAGTCGGGACGAGTTCGAAGCGGACTCGGAAGTACTGGGCAAGATCGCAGAGACCGAGCGAACGGGCTACAGCCTGTCGGCAAGCGAGTACGCCGAGGAAGTCGCCCAGACCGCAGTTTCCGACCTCCTCTCGGAGTTCGATCTCGAAACCGAAACGATCGGACGGGCCGTCGAAGGCGACAGGGAACGAGCGGACGCGATCCTCGAGGTCGCAGCGGAACACGACTGTGACTACATCTTCCTGGTCGGCCGCCGACGAAGTCCGACCGGTAAAGTTCTCTTCGGCGATACCGCCCAGAAGGTCATCCTCAACTTCGACGACTACGTCGTGACGCTGACCGAGTGACCGCGGGGTCACGACCAGCGAGTCTCCCGGTTCGCTCTTTCGAGTCTCGAGTCTCGAATCTCGAATCTCGAATCCCGACAGAGCGGTTCGAACGTCGGACCAACCGACGGAAAGACGCTCGAGACGGCCCTCGGACAGCGGCCCGTTCCTCGAAGGAGCCTCTTCCCGACCGGCGTGATCGGTCGGACGAAGCCCTGTAAGTGCAGGGTGAGGTTTCCTTACGATGTCTCCCGACGTCCTTGGTACGAGACTCCACATCATGGAAAAGTGTCCAGTCTGTGGCGAGGAACTCTACGAAAACCGAGACGAAAAAATCGTCACCCTATATCAGGGAACGAATTACCACTTCTGTTCGACGGATCATCGAGACGAGTTCGAAGACCAACCCGGGGAATACGTCTGATCGACTAGAGGGAATCCGTCCCATCGGTCGGGATCGACAGCAACCGATCGTCCGATGCCGTAGCACTCGTTTCAGACCGCGAGATGGGAGTGGCGATGTTAATATCGATATCCATACCGATACCGATATTAATCGCTCGCCGAGCGTTTCGATGGCACTCGAAACCGTTTCGGTTCGAGCGTCGGCCGCGTTCGTTTATTCGATCCGGAGAAGATTGATAGTCTCCCCGAGCGTGGACGACTACGTCGGCAGTCGCGTCCAACGGCATCACAGTTGGGGAACGGAACCGATCGACACCGTTCTGCCCTGCCGACGCGTACACCCGTTTCGGCTTTCTACTGCGTGTCGAAGCGATAAACAGGTCCCGACGTAGTCCGTGATATGGACGAAGAGTTTCGTGAGCTGGGCCGCCGTCGGGGTCGCCTCCAGCGCGACGCTGTCGAATGGGCCGTCGACGAAATCGACGATCAGTGTTCCGACGCCGACGTCGACCTCGCTCCGTTCGCCGAGACGGCCGAGGCGACCCTCGAGACCGTCCCCTCGAGACATCGAGCGGCGTTCGAGGGGATGGCCGCCGTCCTCGACGTCGACCGAGACGTCTACGCGGCGTACGCGTTCGCGTTCAGCGACCTCGCACGCGCACTGGCCGACGCGAGCGGCGGGTCCTCGAGTTCGAGGGGGCGTTCGGAGATCGGATCCGGAACCGGAACCGAAACCGAAACGAGAAGCGACGGCTGTACGAACGTCCTCGTCTCGGACTCCCACACCACGACCGACGGGCCGCTCGCGTTCAAGAATCGCGACATCGTCGGCCGGGGAACCCGTCCGGTCGCGATCGTCGAACAGCCCGCGATCGGTCCCTACCACGGCTACATCACCGTCGACACCTGCGGGACGGTGTTGCTCTACAAGGGCGCCAACGACGCCGGACTCGTCGCGGCGAACACCCACATCGACGTCACCCAAGAGGACGTCGGACCGGGAGAGGGCGTCCGAAACGGCACCGTCGTCAGGCGAATTCTCGAGGAGTGTTCGACCGTCGGCGAGGCGAGGGACCTCGTCGAGTCGTATCCGCCGCAGTTGTTCACCGGGCACTCGCTCCTGCTGGCCGACGCCGAGGAGAGCCTCCTCCTCGAGGTCGATCCGATCGCGGAGACGGTCCAGCCGGTCGACGAGCCGGTCGTCGCGCGGACCAATCACTTCCTCGAATCGGAGTCTCCGATCCCGGTCAGCTCCGAAGAACGCCTCGAGCGAGCGCGGGCGTTACTCGCCGACGTCGAGGGGCCCTACTCCGAGGGCGACCTCCGGCGCGTGTCGACCGACCACGAGTACGTCCCCGGCGAGTACTCGATCTGCAGACACGCCGGCGAGAACGCCGCCGGTCCCGAAGCGTTCGGCCAGGAGACGACCGTCAGCGCGTCGCTGTTCGAGGGCGGGGAGGCCGCGGTCGACGCCGCGATCGGCTATCCGTGCATCGACGGCTTCGCTCACTACGAACTCGGCGGCGACGTCCCCGAGGACCTCCTGTCGGGACGGCGGTGGCTCGAGCGGGTGCCACCGATCCGTCGAAAGGCGCTCGTGCAGCGGTGAGAGCACTCCCGGAGAAACGTTGCGATTCAGTGACTCGGGCTCGGCTCAGATTCGGGATCGGACCGTCGCTCGCCGAACGTCGGCCTCGAGTCGGTCGGCCGCCCGCAGTCGCAGTCGTCGTGCGCGCCGTCGTGAGAGCGGGCCGTCGCGGTGGCGGTCTGCAGGCGAGTCGAACCGGGTCGGATCGAAGCCTAGTTTGCGGAGATAGCCCTCGACGGCCGGGTCGGAACAGCCCTCGTGAATGGCCGTCTGGACCGTTTGCTCGACCGTCTCGAACGACGGGAGCGTGATCGGGCCGCGTCCGCGCCGGCGGGAGTTCCGGTCGCTCGTCAGTTCGACCGCGGTCGCAGTCGCAGTCTCGGTCTCGGTCTCGTTCTTCCGACCGCTCACGCGTTCGGTACCGCCATCACTCGCAGCGATATTCACACCGTACTCGTCGGCCCGTTCGACGACCGACCGAACCTGCTGCGCGAGCTCGAGGACCTGCCCCGGGAGGGCGGTGTCGGGAGAGCGCCACTCGACCGTCGGGAACGAGTCGCGCAACCGGATCGGCGTCCAGACGGCGTCGTACGGATCGTACGCCTCCTCGACGGCGGCCGGATCGACACCGCGCGCTCGGGCGGCCTCGCGGAACGCCTCGAACGCCGACTCGAGGCGCTCTTCCCACTCGTCGACGCTGTCGACGTAGGACCAGAGCTGGCCCTGTTCGGGGAAGTGCTCGTAACAACACGACCGGTAGAGAAACGGCCGTGTGCAGGCGGTCAGTTCCGTTCCGCGGTGGTGGGCGGCGGTGTTCACGAGCGCGAACGCCGGATCGATCGCGGTCAGGGCGTTGAGTTGATCGACGACGTTCGATTGTTCGAAGTGCACGTGCGTGCCGGCACAGAAGCGGGCGTTGTCGAACGCCGGACCGATGATCTCGCGCTGGAGTTCGGTACTCTCGGTTTTGCTCTCGCGGTACGGGATGTCACGCGGCGTCGCGTCCAGCGGCGTTCCGAGCGGGACGAGCCGCTTTCCCTGCTCGCGGGCTGCATCGACCGCGTGACCGACGTGCTGGTAGAGTTCGTCGCGAAGTTCGGCGTGCGTCTCGCACGGCGTTGTCTTGATTTCGAGCATCGGCTCGACGAACTCCGCGTCGATCTGCTCGGAGCTGTCTAACAGCGACCCTGGGGCGGTGAGGTCGCCGTCTTCCGTGACGACCCAGTACTCGACCTCGAGGCTAGTTTTCATTGGATGACTCCGTTTCCGGTAGACTGTGGGGTTCGCGGCGGCGTCTGCTGGTTAGTTGTCTCCTGTCGGGGGTGCCGTCGCGCCCTACCGGAATCCGGATAGACGCGATTCACAAGAAGGGGTTGAGCTTTCGTACGCAAGTCGTAGATCTCGGGGACAGCGCCGTTATACTGCTGATCGAGACGGTCAGAAATATCGGAACGTCTCGTGTGACGACTGGTGGGTCGGTCGGAACTCGCTCGAGTCGGTCCCAGTATTCATTCGCAGCGGGGCTCGAACGCCTCGAGTGTCGTTCAGGCCTCGAATCCGTCCTCGAACCGGAACGTCCCATTGCGCTGCACCACTTCGCCGTCGACTTCGATCCGCGAGTCCTCGCTCATGTCGACGATCATGTCGACGTGGACCGCCGAGTCGTTGCCCTCGTTGTCCTCGCCGACGGTATCGTCGTAGGCCCGGCCGACCGCCATGTGGACCGTATCGCCCATCTTCTCGTCGAAGAGCATGTTGTAGGTGAACTGGTCGATGTCGCGGTTCATCCCGATTCCCAGTTCGCCTAACCGGCGAGCGCCGTCGTCGGTGTTCAGAACCTCCGTCAGGAGATCCTCGTTTTTCGCCGCCGAGTGGGAGACGACCTCGCCACCGTCGAACTCGAGAAAGACGTCCGTGATCTCCCGACCCTGGTGGTACAGCGGCATGTCGAACAGAACCTCGCCGTCGACGCTGTCGGCGACGGGTGCGGTGAAGACCTCGCCGCCCGGCAGGTTGTGCTCGCCGTGGTCGTTGATCGTGGGGTTGCCGTCGACGCTCATCGTCACGTCGGTGGTGTCGCCGCTGACGATCCGGACCTCGTCCGCGGGGTCGAGAATCTCGACCATGTTCTCCTGGAGTTCGTACTGCTCGTCCCAGTCCTTGTTGACGGCGTCCCAGACGAAGTTCTCGTACCCCTCCGTGCTCATCTCGGCGAGCTGGGCGTTCGCCGGGGCGGGAAACTGTGTGAGACACCAGCGCGTCGAGAGTCGCTCCTCGAGAATGGGACTGTGAGCCTGCCGGTGGGCCGAGGACACCTCCGGCGAGACGTCGCTCGTCTGGGTCGCGTTGTCGGTCGCTCGGATCGCGATGTAGACGTCCGTGTTCTCGATAAGCGCGAGTTCGTGTTCGGGCGTCTCGAACTCGCCGTCGGAAGCCCGGAGGTAGGCGCGCGTGTTTCGCGTGCCGGTGCGCTGGCTCGTCGTCACCGGGTTCGCGCCGACGTCGCCGACCACTTCGTGAAGGGCGGCGACGAGGTCCTCGGCGACGGGATGGGCGTCGATGACGACGTTGTCACCCGCCTGCAGGTCGACGGAGTGGTCGGCGATGATCCGTGCGTGTTCGCGAATACGCGGGTCCATAGGCGAATGGAATCGTAGCGTCTGCATACTCCTTTTGGAAGCGGAAACGAGAGCGAGGACGAGAGTGGGAGCGAGAGCGAGGATGAGAGTGGGAGCGAGAGCGGAAACGAAAGTAACGGCGAACGCAACCTCGAGACCGGCACAGAGCACACCGACCCCCGAAATCGGGAGGGAGAAGTACACTCCAGGTCCGTATCGACGGCCCGGCTCTCGCCACGTCCGTGCTTTTTCGCGTCGTGGCTGAACGGGTAGCCATGCGATCTCCCGCCAGCGGGCTCGGGTCCGAGCCCGGACTCGCTCTCGAGAGCGTCCCGACGGCGATATCACCGTCGGCGCCGATGCTCGTCGATCGCGTCCTCGAACTCGTAGACCTCTCGTGGGTGCTCGCGATCGCGCTGGTCCTCGTGGCCTGGATCGGCTCGAAACGGCTCGCCGACAGGCTTCGACCGCAACTCGAGCGCCGGCTCCTCCGGCCGAGCGTCACGAACGCCGTCTTGCTACTCGCCCGCATCGTCGTCGTGGGGGTCGCGCTCACGCCGGTCGCCACGCTGATCGGATTCCGACCGCGGAACATCCTGCTCTCGGTGACGGTGCTCTCGGTCGTCGCCGGGGCGATCCTCGCGCCCGTCGGTCGCAGTTACGTCGCCGGTTTCTTCGTCCTCCTCAACCGTCCCTACGAGGTCGGCGACATGATCGAACTCGTCGATCTCGACGCGGCGGGAGACGAACGCGGCTACATCGAGGAAGTGACGCTCCGCTATACTAGGATCGTCACCCTCGAGAACGCCTCGCTGGTGGTCCCTAACGAGACGATGCGCGAACGCGACGTCCGCAACCTCTCGGGGGTGGACGAACGCAGCCGGCTCTCGATCGAACTGCTGGTGACCTACGAGAGCGACCTCGAGCGCGCCCGTCGGATCCTCGCACGGGCCGCCCGACGGGTCGACGGCGTCATCGGTGGCGGCCCGGACATCCGCGTCGGGGCCGAACGCTATCCCGCCGGGCCGCGGGCGCTGATCGACGAGTTCGCCGACCACGGCATCCGGCTCGATCTCGTGTTCTGGGTCGACGAACCCTATCTCGAGGCGGCCGTCCGGTCTGCTGTGCAGGCGAACGTCTGGGAGAGGCTCAACGGAGCGGACGTCGCGGTCGAGATCGCCTATCCGCACACCCACCACGTCTTCGACGAGACGAGCGGGCGCGTGCCGGTGGCTCTCGAGGGAGACGGATCGGACGAGTCGGCGACCGACCGGTCACTGGACGTTCCCGGTCGGGCGGATTGAGACCGAGTGCCGTACCGATTTTCCGGAGCAACTGCAGGTCGGTCGTGGTTGTCCCGGAAAAATTCACAGGAGATCGTACAAGTCGGGATCCGTTTCGGCCAGATCCACACACTCACTCGTACAGCGGATGCGCGGCGCACAGCTCGTCCACACACTCCGTCACCTCTCGCCGAACCGCCTCGTCCTCTGGGTCTTCGAGCATACGCACGATACACTCCGCGACGGCGTCCATCGCTCCCTCGTCGAAGCCGCGAGTCGTGAGCGCCGGAACGCCGGCCCGGATGCCGGAGGGGTCCTTCGGCGGCCGCGGATCGCCGGGAACGGCGTTGGCGTTGAGGACGATGCCGCAGTCCTCGAGCGCTCGCTCGGCCGCCTTCCCGAGGAGATCTCGATCGTGCGTCTCCCGCAGGTCGACCAATACGAGGTGGGTGTCCGTGCCGCCGGTCGAGAGTCGACACCCGCGGTCGGCCAACCCGCCGGCGAGCGCGCGGGCGTTCGCGATCACCCGCTCGGCGTAAGCCTCGAACGCGGGCTCGAGGGCTTCCCCGAAGCCGACTGCTTTGCCGGTAACGTTGTGCATCGCGGGACCGCCCTGAATGCCGGGCATGACGGCCCGATCGACCGCGTCCGCGAGGTCCTCGCCGCAGACGACGATGCCGCCGCGACCGGCGCGAACGGTCTTGTGCGTGCTGGCGGTGACGAGGTCCGCGACGCCGACGGGAGAGGGGTGGACGCCCGCCGCGACCAGTCCCGTGATGTGCGCGATATCGGCCAGATGGAACGCGCCGACGTCCTCGGCAATCGCCTGAATCCGTTCCCAGTCGACCGTCCGCGGGTAGGCCGAAAAGCCGGAGACGATCAGGTCGGGGTCGACGTCCTCGGCTCGCTCGCGCAGGGTGTCGTACTCGAGCAGACCGGTCTCGGGGTCGAGACCGTAGCGCTCGACGTCGTAGACCTGACCGGCCAGGTTAGCCTGGTGGCCGTGACTGAGGTGGCCGGCGTTTCGCAGGTCCGCCGAGAGGATCGTGTCCCCGGGCTCGAGCACCGCGAGCATCGCCGCCGCGTTCGCCTGACTGCCGCTGTGGGGCTGGACGTTGACGTGTTCGGCGTCAAACAGTTTCCGGGCACGGTCGATCGCGAGCCGTTCTATCTCGTCGGCGTGCTCGCAGCCGCCGTAGTAGCGATCGCCCGGCACGCCCTCGGCGTACTTGTTCGTGAAGACGCTCCCCTGAGCCCGGAGTACGCTCCGACTCGCGTGGTTCTCGCTGGCGATCAACTGGAGGCTCGAGCGCTGGCGCTCGCGTTCCGCCTCGAGTATCGCGGCCGTTCGCGGGTCGGCGTCGGCCAGCGCCGCGTCGTGAGCGTGCGTCCCGTCGTGGGCGTCAGTCGCGTCGTCTCCGTAACCGTCCATACTCACTTCGTCGCAGCAGAGTGGTAAATATTCTATCACGATACTCGCGTGACGGTCACGGTAGTTGCACTCGACCGAGACTTTACGGGGTCGGCCGTCGTCGCCCCGCCCATGGAGCGCATGGCCGTCCCCGACCGCGTGCACGTCATGCCCGTCGGCTACGAACTCGATCGACTCGTCCTCCCGGCGATCGAACTCGGGGCCGACCGGGTCGTCCTCCTCGAGCCTGAAGCGGGCGACGCACGCGAGTACGCCGAGGCGGTCCGGGAGCGACTGGGCGACGCCGGAATCGCCCACGAGACGATCCCCTGCGACATCTTCGACCTCTACGAATCGATCGGGACGATCGCGGAAGTCGCCGCCCGGTTCGACGACGTCTCGGTCAACATCGCGTCCGGAAGCAAGGTAACCGCCGTCGCGGGCGCGATCGCCTGCATGGCCACCGACGCGACGCCCTACTACGTCCGCGCCGAACGCTACGGCGAGGCGGCCGACTCGGTCAGCGAGGGCGTCGAGGCGATCTACGAACTGCCGACGTACCCGATCGACCGGCCCAGCCGCGAGCATGTCGCCGTCCTCGCACACGTCGCCGAGCACGAACCCGTCACCAAGAAGCGTCTCATCGCCTACGGCGAGAACGAGGACCTGCCGTTCATCGCCGACTACGACGGCGCGGGCGAGAAGGGGAAGTACCGCCTGCTCGAGCGCCACGTCGTCGATCCGCTCGCGGAACGGGGATACGTTGCGGTCGATGACGTCGGCCGGACGAAACGGGTCTCGATCACCGACAGCGGTCGAAACACGCTTCGAGCGTTCTCGTACCTGCTGGACGGTAACACGTATAGTGACAACTGAAACGATTTACACACCCATCGCACAGTCCGCGGTTCTTGCTCACGGTGTTCGCTCCGAACCGCGGTGCTGTCGTGCGATCAGGTGTGCAGTAACGTTCAGTGGCCTACTATAGGTCCCGGTCCGCTGAACGGAACCGAGGGTGCGATTGTGCCGTTTCCGACCCGTCTTCGGACCGGTTGCACCGTTCTCGAGTGAGTATTGCGATCGATCGCTCCTCGAGGTGTTCCCGAAGCGTATCGCCTTTTTATACCATCGGACGGTACGTCGAGCCATGAAATCGATGCGCGTCGCGCTCGCACACGACGAGGAGGCGCTGTCGCCGATACACGAGGGGATCTGTACGTCACCCGACCTCGAGCGGGAGATCATCCTCGGCGGACAATCGGTCGACGGCGTCGAGACGATCACGTCGTTCGTAGACGGCGACGCCGACGCGTACGAGCCGCTAATCGCCGGACGAGAGACCGTCCTCGAGTACGATATCGCGCACGACGAAGACGGGTTCTTCCTCTATCTCCGGCAGGAACTCGGCCCGGAGGGGCTGTCGTTGCTGAACGCGCTCGCACAGGACACCGTCGTCGTCGTGCCGCCGATCGAGGTCCGATCGGATCGGACGATTCGAATGACCGTCGTCGGCCATCCGACGGCGCTCTCGAGCGTCTTCGTGGACCTCACCGACGGCGTGACCATGGACGTCCGGTGGGTGAGCGACGACGTGACGGTCACCGAACCGTCGGTTTCCGATCGACAGCGAGCGGCGCTGCAAACCGCCTGGAACGTCGGATTCTACGAGGTGCCGCGGCGAAACGGAATCGAAACGGTCGCCGACGAACTCGACTGCGCGGTGTCGACGGCGTCCGAACTCCTGCGTCGCGGCGAGGCGAGCGCGATCGGCCGGATGCTGGACGGGAGCCCGTGAACCGCTCCCGCAGGGTCCCGGTTCGAGAACCGCTCGGCGACGTTCTCGCAGTCGCTTCGGACTCGAGTCGACGCGACTTCGAGCGAGCGGCCACGAGAGTTCGAACCCGATCGTCCGGACTCGAGTGGCTGATCGAGCGTCCGACTCGGGGCCAGGATCAGAATCGAGATCGGATCGGGAACAGAAGCGAGCCAGGATCGGGGTCAGAGTCAGGACCAGGATCAAGGTCAGGGATCGTCGGTTCGCCCCTTTCGACAGGCGGCGGTGTAGGTGACGCCGGCGAAGTACGTGTCGGCGATCTCGCACTCCTCGAAAACGGCGGCGAGCGACTCGAGGACGTCGCCGTTCCGGTTCCAGTTCGCGTACCAGCGGAGGAACCGCCGGAGGAGCGGATTCGCGAGCCGCGCGGGTCCCGTCGGGACCGTCCGAATATCGAAGACGACGAACGCCCCGCCCGGGACGAGCGAGCGGTGGACGTTCTCGACGGCCCTGCGAACGTCCGGCATCACGCTCATCGAGAGGGTCGCGATCGCGGCGTCGAACTGCCCGTCCTCGGCGAGGTCGACCGTCGTCGCGTCCGCGCGCCGGACCTCGACGTTCTCCCACCCGTGGCTGTCGATCCGTTCTCGCGCGTCCGAGACCATCTCGGGACTGTAGTCGACGGCGACCAGCGTTCCCGCGTCGCCGATGTCGCTTCGGATTCGCTCGAAGTTGACGCCCGGTCCGCAGCCGATATCGAGGACGCGGTCACCCGGTCGGAGGTCGAGACGGTCCATCGCCGTCTCGCGCATCGGCTCGAGGTCGGTCTCGCTCATCTCGTACCAGTCGCTCCAGCGATCCCAGACGGTTCGGCTTCGCTCGAGGTGGTCGGCGTATTCTCCCGTCTCGAGGCCTGAAGCATCGCCCCCTGTACCGACGTCCGAATCCCGCGCGTCACTGCTCATACTCGTCGTCGGGCGGCGAACGGGGAGTAGCTGATTGCGAAGCCTATCGGCCATTTATATGTGCGCGTTCGGCGGAACGACGAGACGTCGGCCCGAACGACTCGAGACGCCCATCACCCACCGACGCCCGTCTCCGACCGCCGACTATTTGCTCGTCGCACCACTACGCCGGCTATGATCGATCTGCGTTCGGACACCGTAACGACACCCGACGACGAGATGCGGGAGGCGTCCCGGACCGCCGACGTCGGCGACGACGTCTACGGCGAGGACCCGACGGTCAACGACCTCGAGCGCCGGGCCGCCGAGGCGGTCGGGAAGGAGGCCGCGCTCTTCGTGCCGACGGGGACGATGGGGAATCAGGTCGCCGCTCGCGTCCACACCGAGCACGGACAGGAGGTGCTGGCGGAACGGGAGAGCCACGTCGTCAAGTACGAACTCGGCGGCCTGGCCCAGCACTCAGGGCTCCAGGTCCGGCTGCTCGACGGCGGTCCCCGCGGGATTCCGACACCCGAACAGGTCCACGAGGAGTACGTCGAGGAAGACGCCCACCGACCCGGAACCGGTCTGCTCTGCCTCGAGAACACCCACAACAGCAAAGGCGGGGTCGCCATCGCTCCGGAGAAGATCGCCGACACAGCGGCGGCGGCCCGCGACCGCGGCGTCCCCGTCCACCTCGACGGCGCGCGCGTGTTCAACGCCGCGGTCGCGCTCGACGTGCCCGTCACCCAGATCACCGATCACGTCGACTCGGTCATGTTCTGTCTCTCGAAGGGACTCGGCGCACCGATCGGCTCGGTGCTCGCCGGTAGCGAGGAATTCGTCGATCGCGCCCGCCGAACTCGCAAGCTGTTCGGCGGCGGCATGCGTCAAGTCGGCGTGATCGCCGGTCCCGGACGGTGCGCCCTCGAGAACGTCTCCGACCTCGCGGCCGACCACGAGCACGCCCGAGCGCTCGCCGACGGGCTCGCGGACCTCCCGGAACTGTCCGTGCAAGAGCCGGAGACGAACATCGTCCTCGTCGACGTCGCCGAGACGGGGACCGACGTCGAGAGGGTCCTCGAGCGGTGTCGCGAGGCGGGCGTGCTGGGTACCCGGTTCGGGCCGACGACGGTCCGGTTCTGTACGCACCGCGACGTCGACCGCGGGGACGTCGAAACGGCGGTCGACGCGATCGCCGGTGTGGTCGGCTGAAGAGTCCTACTTCCCGTCCATGCCGTCGCGGAACTCGAGCATCGTCCGCCGGAGCATGAGATAGAGGAAGAAGACCAGCGAGAGCAGGATGAGAACGATCGCGATGATGACGGGATCGTCCGGGATGAAATCAACCATACCCGCCGAGTACACAGTCCGAGTGCAAAGTCGTTTCGACGTGTCTCAGCCGAGTTCTCGACGGGCGTCTCTCGGAGCGCTCGTCCCGTTCAGCCTCGGATTAGCCGCCGAATCGCTCGTCGGAGTGTACGGTTCGTTCAGGTATCGGTGAAAGAGAGTCCGGTTCGTGGCGGAGACCGCTTCGATCTCCCTAACTAAAATCGGTATTTCACCTTACGGAGACTACTTTGGTACCGAAGGCCTACACGAAGATGCGCCCCGGTCGTGGACGGTTCCGCCGTCCGTCGGGGCCATCGATCCGATCACCCGCACGTCATCCGATCATCGCACCGCCGCCCGGACCGCCCCGTTTCCGATCCGGACTTCGGGATCGATGCCGATGCCGGTATCGAGCGCGGAACCGGTCGTTGCCAGCCCTCCACCGGCCCGACGTCCCTCCCACTCGAGTCGGGCCGGCTCGCTCGAGTCCGGGTCGTTCACGCCGACCCGGGCTCGTCTCAGATCATCGCCGTCCGTGTCCCCGCTGGCGCGTTGGCCGGCTCCCGGTCGTCGATCGCGTTTCTGCGGTCTCGAGCCGAGAGAGTCGTCGTGTAGAGATGTGTGCGACGTTCGTCCAGATGGCAAATAGTGTACCCATAGAGGATTCTACGCGGAATGTATAAAAAGGAAGCCGAACAGACGAACCCCGTTTCCGCGCGATTCGTTCCGCGACCGTTGCTCTGACACTCGCAGTTCTCGCAGCCGCGATATTCTCGAGGATGAGACACTCGTCGTGGCAGCGAGCGTGTCCGGTAATCAACACTCGAGTTCGAACCGCTCCACCACCGTTCCGTCCAGATCGAACAGTCGGCCCTCGGCCCCGTTCGCGGTCGGCTCGAGCGTCGCGTACCCCGGCCGATTCCCGCGCGGATCGGCGTGACTGCCCGGGTTGAGGAGGACACAGTCGTCAGTCTCGGTCACCGTCGGCCGGTGGGTGTGTCCGGAGACGACGAGGTCCGCCTCGCGCGAGCGACCGAACATCCTGAGTCCCGTCTGCCCGCCGTCGCGACGGTGGGTGACCGCGATCCGCAGGTCGTCGTGTTCGACGGTTCGAGCCTCCGGCAACCGGTCGCGGACGCTCATCGAGTCGGTGTTGCCGAAGACGCCGTAGAGTCGCGAACACTCCGACTGGAAGGCCTCGAGTGCCGCCTCGCTGTTGAAATCGCCCGCGTGGATGACGGCCTCGGCCTCGCGAACCGCCTCGAGCGCGGGGCCCTCGAGTTCGTGGCCGCGGCTGCTATGTGTGTCCGAAAAGATCGCGATCATGACCGCTAGTACGGTAGTGGGGAAGACAATTGTTCCGATATTCAAGAACGGGTTCGAGTCCGAACCGATGTCCTACCTGGACCGTTGTGATTTTACCTCGACCGCGAACCCGAAGAGGCCAAAGCGGAGCGAACAGAAGATTACGAGTTGCCCGGGTGCGCACCACGACTCGAGGGAGTTTTCGACGACACCACGAAGGTCAGGATACCACCGAATACCAGAAACGTCGTTGCCAGGCGTTGTATTGGTGCACCGGTCGTCCAGGTCGATCGTGCCGACCTGTCGGGAAAGCAGTACCTCTTTGATCCCCTCCTGAGTACGACCTCTCGTGGCAACTCAGACGTCAGTCGTCCTCGCAGCCCTGTTCGCCAACGGTGCGATCGCCGTCATGAAGTTCGGTGGGTTCTTGCTCACCGGCAGTCCGGCGATGCTCTCGGAGGTGTACCACTCGATTTCGGACACGGGCAATCAGGTGTTCCTGTTGATCGGGATCCGCTACGGGGCTCAGGACGCGACCAGAGCGCACCCGTTCGGCTACGGGAAGGCACAGTTCTTCTACAGCTTTCTGGTCAGCGTCATGCTATTCGGCATCGCCGGCTGGGAGAGCGCGAGTCACGGGTACGAGGCGCTGACCCACGGCGGCGTCCACCGCGCGAACGACCCGGTCACGCTCCTCGGGACGACGTTCGATCCCGTCTACGTCAACTACGCCGTCTTGCTCGGCGCGATCGCCTTCGAGACCTACGCGTTCAAGAAGGCCTACGTGGCCATCACGATGCAGATGGACGAACACGGCTGGGAGACCTTCCGCGAGGCGTTCCGAAAGACCAGCGACGTGACGACGCTGACGGCGCTCACCGAGGACTTCATCGCGCTCGCGGGCGCGGGGATCGCCCTTTTCGGGATCTACCTCACCCGCCAGACCGGCAACTCGGTCTACGACGCCGGCGCCGCCCTGATAATCGGCCTCATGTTGATGGGCTTCGCTATCGCGCTCGCCTGGGAGAACAAACGCCTCCTGATCGGCGAGAGCATCTCCCAGACGGACGAACGGGAACTCCGTGATATCATCATCGCCGGCGACGGCATCGTCGAGATCGACGACTTCCGGACCGTCTACTTCGGCCCCAGCCACCTGCTGGTCGCCGCCGACGTGGTGTTCGAGCCCGGCCTCGAGACGGCCGAGATCGACCGCTCGATTAGCGACATCGAACGCGAGTTGCGAGACCACAACGGGCACGTGAAGTCCGTCTACATCGAGCCGGAGGATTGAGGTCCGCACGGCTTCGGTCGCTCCGGGTCCCAAATCGCTCGAAACGCGCCGCGGGCGGCCGATATCGCCGCCTCGAGGTCTCGATCGAGTTCGGGCCCCGAACCCGAGTTCGGGTCCGAAACGGAACGAACCCTTTTATCGGATGAGGAACCACTCTCCGGTGTGTCCGAGACTGCCGGGTACATGCGGTTCTTTCCGTACGAGACCCCGTACGAGAACCAGCACGAGGCGATGGACCGAATCCACAACGCCCTCGTTCGGGGCCAGGACGTCCTCTTCGAGGGGGCCTGCGGCACTGGCAAGACGCTCTCCTCGCTCGTCCCCGCCCTCGAGGTCGCTCGCGAGCAGGACAAGACGGTCGTCATCACCACGAACGTCCACCAGCAGATGCGCCAGTTCGTCGCGGAAGCCAGCGCGATTACCCGCGAGGAACCCATCCGCGCGGTCGTGTTCAAGGGAAAGGCCTCGATGTGTCACATCGACGTCGGCTACGAGGAGTGTCAGGCGCTGCGGGACAACACCCGCGCGCTCGTCGACGCCGAACGCGACCGGACCCAATTAGAGCGCCGCCAGCGCGAACTCTTAGCGGAGAGCCAGGAGGGTGACGGCGGGGCCGCGGACGCCCGGAGCGCGGTCATGGACGAGTTGCAGTCGATCGAAGACGACATCGAGGACTTGGAGGAGCAGAACGTCTGCGAGCACTACCGGAACAACCTGCGCGAAGACACCGAGGCGTTCTTCGGCTGGCTGTTCGAGGACGTGCGCACGCCCGACGACGTCTACGAGTACGCCGACGAGCGCCAGCTGTGTGGCTACGAACTGCTGAAGGAGGGAATGGAGGGCGTCGACCTCGTCGTCTGTAACTACCACCACCTGCTCGATTCGACCATTCGAGAGCAGTTCTTCCGGTGGATCGGCCGCGATCCAGAGGACATCATCGCGGTCTTCGACGAGGCCCACAACGTCGAGGACGCCGCTCGCGACCACGCCTCCCGACACTGCTCGGAGCGCACGTTCGACTCCGCGCTCGACGAGTGCGAGGAGACCGACGATCCGCGGGCGGGCGACGCCGCGAACGTCCTCTCGGCGTTCCGTCGGGCCTTGGTCGAGACGTACGAGGACTCCTTCGGCTTCGGCGACCGCGAGCGGATCGGCGAGAACTGGGAGGACGTCTCCGTCACCAACGAGGACCGCCGGGACGACCTCACACTCGCCTTCCTCCAGCAGTACTCCGGGCAGGGCATCGACGGCGACCTCGAGGCGGCGATGAAACTCGGCCAGCAGTTAGACGAGGAGTACGAGGAGGCCTACCGCAACGGCGAGAGCGCGACCCGCACCGAGTGTCAGACCCTGCAGGCGGCGGCGTTCGTCAGCGCGTGGATGAACGAGGGGGCCAAGCAGGGACTGTACCCGGTCGTCTCCGTCACCCGCGACGCCGGCACTGACGAGATCTACGGCCGCGCGGAGCTGTACACCTGCCTTCCCCGGCAGGTTACGGGCCGGCTGTTCGAGGAGGTGTACGCGACGGTCCTGATGAGCGCGACCATCCAGCCCTTCGACGTCACCGAGGACGTTCTCGGTCTCTCCGATCCCGTCACGATGGCCTACGGTCTCCAGTTCCCGGCCGATCGCCGCCGAACCTACGCGGTCGAGACGCCGGCGCTGTTCTCGAGCGATCGCGACGACCCCGCCGTCCAGGAGCGGGTCGCCGACGCCATCCGCGACGCGGTTCGCTTCACGCCCGGCAACACGCTCGTCTTCTTCCCGAACTACGCCGAGGCCGAGCGGTACGCGGACCGACTCCGGCGAAGCGACTGCGAGGCGACGGTCTACCTCGACGAGCCGGGCGTCGCGGCGGAGGAGCTCCGCCGGCGGTTCGTCGCCGACGGGAACGGCGTGCTCCTGACGTCGCTGTGGGGGACCCTCGCGGAGGGCGTGAGTTTCGACGGCGAGGACGCCCGGACGGTGCTCGTGGTCGGCGTCCCCTACCCGCACCTGGACGACCGGGCGGAGGCCGTCCAGGACGCCTACGACGCGGCTTTCGACGGAACCGAGACGGGGTGGCGCTACGCCGTCGAGATTCCGACCGTTCGCAAGACTCGACAGGCGCTCGGGCGGGTGATCCGCTCGCCGGAGGAAGTCGGCGTCAGAGCCCTTCTGGATCGGCGGTACTCGAAGCGAGCGAAGTCAGATCTCGGGAAGTACAGCGTCAACGGCACCTTCCCGCACGACGAACGCGAGGAGTTGATCGACATCGACCCCGAGAAGCTCAAGTTTGCGATGCTCAATTTCTTCGGCGATCACGACGCCTACGAGGGCGAGCCGCCAGCTCCCTGAGCGGATCTCCCGAACTTCGAGCGGCGAGACGCTCCGAATCCCGAGCGTCGAGTCTCGACGCTACGCCGGCAGCGAAACCGTGCTCACCGGCAACCGGTAGGTTCCGTCCCAGAACTCGAGTTCGCTCACCGTCCACTGCACGGGGTCGATCTCCCGGTCGGCCAGCCGGCGAGCCGTCTCGAGGTCGCCGCCGCGAGCGAGGGTCACGTGGGGGACGTAGTCCGATCCCTCGAGGCCCTCCACGGTCCCAAAGGCGTCGACGAGGTCGGCGTGGATCCCCTCGAGACCGGGGCTCTCGACGGCGAGGTAGACGACGGGGGCGCTGCCCAGCGGTGGGTCTTCGAAGTAGTCGATCCCCGTGATTCGGGCTTCGACGGCGGGAGAGCCCTCGAGTGCGCGGTGGGCGCGGTGTTGAAGCTGGGCGACGCGGTCCTCGTCGGCGTCACCGAGACGTTTGAGGAGACAGGAGTGGTCGTCGCGGACGGTCTCGAATCCCTGGAGGGCGGGGAAGAGATCGTTCGCGATCTGGCGGACGCGGCCGGGGACGGGGACGTTGACGCTGTACACTGTGCTATGTGGAAAGAGGAGTCGGAGCGAGTATGAGTCTGGTGTTCCCGGATCGATCGGCGGCCGCTCGTCGAGCGCGGTATCGCCGCGATCAGAGTCGGTCCACCAGCCAGAGGACGATCAGAACGGCGATCGCGAGCTGAACGACGAAGAAGAACGGCCCCAGCAGGCTGGCGATGCTGTTGATGAGCGCGCCCGCGATCTGCAAGACGAGCAACACTGCGATCAGCGCCAGCACGATCTTGAGCAGGGTCTCCACTTCGAGTTCGCCACGAGTGGTTCGATTGCGCATACGTTCACGAACGTCTGAACGTGTGAAAAACGTATCGTCAGCGGGTCTCGAGAATCTCGCGGGGCAACTGCGGTCGGAAAGACCTATTTACGCGGCCATGCCATCTCGTGGTAATGGACGTCAGGGCGGTTCGGGCGCTGCTTTGTTGTCTGGTGGTGCTCGGTGGGCTGGGTGTCGGTGCTGGAGTGGCACCATTCGCGGTCACGGGGTCGGGATTCGACGGGGGCGGTTCACCCGTCACAGCCGTTACAGAGCCCGCGACGGGGTCGGTTACCGATGGTGAGCGTGAAGCGGCGACGGCCCCAAACGTCGCCACCCTCCAGGAGGACGACGAACTGACGCTGAGCGGCTACCACAAGATCAGCGTCGAGATCGATCTGCACGGGAACGGCTCCGCGACGTGGACCGTCGAGTACCGATATCGACTCGACGACGGGAACGACACCGTCGACTGGGAGTCGTTGCAAGCGGACGTCGAGAACAGACC
The DNA here is from genome assembly GCF_017357405.1 of Halomontanus rarus. Classification (GTDB taxonomy): domain Archaea; phylum Halobacteriota; class Halobacteria; order Halobacteriales; family Natrialbaceae; genus Halomontanus; species Halomontanus rarus. The sequence continues at coordinate 2,238,489 of NZ_CP071597.1, forward strand.
CGACGCCTACCTCGAGTCGTTCGAGGCCGACCGGGAGCAGACCCTCGCCGTCGCGGAAAACGAGACCGATCGGAACATGACGATGGAGAACTTCGCCGTCGAAACCGACGAGAGTTCGGACCCACAGGAGTACGGCTACGTCCGCTTCACCTTCGACTGGGGTTCGTTCTCACACGTCGAGGTAAACCGGATCGAAGCGGGTGACGCCCTCGAGGGGTTCGTGATGGACGAGCGAACGCAACTCGTCATCACCTGGCCGGACGGGTACAACAACGTCTCGGTCGAACCGGAACCGGACGATACTGGGGAGACGGCCGTCTTCTGGTTCGGTGACGAAACCCGCGAGTTCGTCGACGGCGAACCGCGGATCGAGTTGATCCAGACCGGCGGTGAGCCGATCGAGTCGCCGGAGGACACCCGCGAGGACGTGCCGCTTTCCTGGCTCGCCGGACTCGGAATCGCCCTGCTGGTGGTGGTTGCCCTCGCCCTCGGCTGGTGGTGGGCGACCCACAGGAACGGGGGCGAGGATCCGAGCGAGCACCCGGCCGGCCCGGCCACGAACGCGGAGCCACAGGTGGACGTCGACGAACCGAACGAACCGACGGGACCGCCGCTCGAACTCCTGAGCAACGAAGAACGCGTCATGCGACTGCTCGAGGAGCAGGGTGGACGGATCAAACAGCAACAGGTTGTCACCGAACTCGACTGGACGGAAGCCAAGACCAGTCAGGTCGTCAGCGGACTCCGCGAGGAAGACCAGATCGAGGTCTTCCGAATCGGACGCGAGAACGTCCTGTCGCTCCCCGACGACGCCAGCCGGTCGGATATCGATACCGATACGGAGACTTACACCGATGTCGACGAAGACGAACTCGACACCGGCGGCGAATCGTGAGGTTGACACGTTCCAACACACCACATAAACTGGACGAACGATCGTCAATTCGGGCCGCGAACGGTCCCGTGAGACCCTGGCGGGGCTGTAACATTTGCCTCACCGGAATGTTTTAATATGACGCTCACTAGAGTCTCTCAGTATATGCTGGAATCCGCGTCTACCGTCGACGTTCGCTTCGGTAGCGACGCGGCCGACGTTTCTCGACGACCGCGACCGGGCCGGTAGGCCCAACAATATCTCACCTTTCGTCTTTCGTATTCGACCAAATTGCCGAGAGTTCAGAATATTCCGGTTAGCAACCGCTCTCTTTAAATTTTTCACGTCTTAAACCGACGAATTTAAGGCCGTTCTTCGATTCCACTCGAGTACGACATGACACGCGTTGCACTCGCGTTTTCGGGCGGTCTGGACACGACGATCTGTGTCCCGCTGCTCGAGGAAGAATACGGATACGACGACGTCATCGGCGTCACTGTCGACGTTGGCCAGCCAGCGTCGGAGTTCGACGAAGCCGAAGAAACCGCCGAGGCACTGGGTCTCGAGCACTACGTCGTCGATGCGCGAGCGGAATTCGCCCAACTCTGTCTCGACGGCGTCCGCGCGAACGCCACCTATCAGGGCTACCCGCTCGGAACCGCACTCGCACGCCCGGTGATCGCCCAGGCGATCCTCGAGGTCGCGATCGAGAACGACTGCGACGCCCTCGCCCACGGCTGTACGGGCAAGGGCAACGACCAGCTCCGGTTCGAGGCCGTCTGGCGCGACTCGGATCTCGAGGTCTTCGCGCCGATCCGCGAACTCGGACTCACGCGCGAGTGGGAACAGGAGTACGCCGCCGAGAAGAACCTGCCCGTCGAGGGCGGGAACGAAGGCGACTGGAGTATCGACACCAACATCTGGAGTCGTTCGGTCGAGGGCGACGAACTCGAGGACCCCAACTACGTACCCCCCGCGGACATCTACGAGTGGACCGACGAACCCTCGGGCGAGACCGAGGAGATCGAGATCACCTTCGAGAAGGGCTATCCCGTCGCCGTCGACGGCGACGAGATGGACCCCGTCGAACTCATCGAGCACCTGAACGAACTCGCCGGCTCCTACGGCGTCGGTCGGACCGACTCGATGGAAGACCGCATGCTCGGGCTCAAGGTTCGCGAGAACTACGAACACCCCGCGGCGACGACGCTGCTCAACGCCCACGAGGCCCTCGAGGGGCTCGTGCTCACGCAGGAAGAACGCGAGTTCAAGCAGCTGATCGATCAGCGCTGGTCGAAGAAGGGCTACGAGGGGCTGGTCGACGCCCCGCTCGTGGACGCGCTCGAGGGCTTCATCGACGAGACCCAGAAACGCGTCACGGGAACGGTGAAGATCCGGTTCGAGGGCGGACAGGCCCGTCCAGTCGGTCGCGACAGCAAGTACGCGGCGTACTCGGCGGCACACGCCTCCTTCGACACCGAGACCGTCGGCAAGATCAAGCAGGAAGACGCCACGGGCGTCGCGAAGTACCACGGCTTCCAGCGTCGCCTGGCCAAGAAGGTCACCGAAGACGAGGACGGCGACGACGAGACCGTCGAACTCGCGACCGACGGCGGCGACCAAGAACGGTAACATGACCGGAGAGGACTCCACAGGGGGCGAGGGCGTCGTCCGCCGCGACCGCTTCAGCGGCGGCCCCGCCCGGAGTTTCCTCTCGTCGCTCGCGGCGGACGAACGGATCTTCGCGGCCGACCTCGCGGTCGATCGCGCACACGTGGTGATGCTCACAGAGCAGGGGATCGTCGAGAGCGAGACCGCGGGCGAGATCCTCACCGCACTCGATGCCGCCGAGGTCGACGGCCACGGCTCCCTACCCGACGGCGAGGACGTCCACGAGGCTATCGAAACCGCCGTCATCGAACGCGTCGGTCGCGACGGCGGGAAAATGCACACCGCGCGCTCGAGAAACGACGAGGTCGCGACGTGTATCCGCTATCGCTTCCGCGAGGACGTCCTCGAGGCCCTCGAGGCCACGATTGGGCTGCGCGAGGCGCTGTGCGAGGTAGCCGAGACGCACACTGAGACGGTGATGCCCGGCTACACCCACCTCCAGCCCGCCCAGCCGATCACGGTCGCCCACTGGGCGTGCTCCTACGAGGGGGCCGTTCGCCGCGACACTGAACGCTTGCTCGAGGCCTACGCGAGGATCAACCAGTCGCCGCTGGGCGCCGCAGCGTTCGCCGGGACGACGTTCGGTATCGACCGCGAGCGCACCGCCGACCTGCTCGGTTTCGACGCCGTCCTCGCGAACTCGATGGACGCCTCCTCGAGTCGGGACTTCTTACTCGAGACGACGCAGGCGCTGTCGACGCTCGCGACGACGCTGTCGGGACTCGCCGAGGACGTGATTATCTTCGCGAACCGCGGCTTCGTCGACCTCTCGGACGACTACTCCTCGACGTCGTCGATCATGCCCCAGAAGAAGAACCCGGACACGCTCGAGTTAGTCCGCGCGATCGCGGGCGACGCGGCGGGCGGGGTGCAGGGGCTGACGACGACGCTCAAAGGACTTCCCCGCGCGTACAACCGCGACCTCCAGCGGGCGACGCCACACGCCTGGGAGACGGTCGACGCCGTCACCGACGCGACGGAAGTCGCGGCGGGCGCGGTCGCCTCGGCCGACTGGAACGAGGAAATCCTCGCCGCAGAGGCGGGGGTCGGCTTCTCGACGGCGACCGGCGTCGCCGACCTGCTGGCCGCGAACGGGTTGCCGTTCCGGACGGCTCACGAAGTGGTGGCGATCGCAGCAGAGAACGGCTCGGACTACGACGCCCTCGAGACGGCTGCCCGGGAAGTGCTGGGCGACGCCCTCGAGGACCACGTCGATCCGGCCGCCGTCGAGGCGGCCCTCGACCCCGTCGAGAGCGTCGCCTCACGGAACTCTCAGGGCGGGCCCGCACCCGAGGCCGTCGCAGCGCAACTCGAGTCCGCCGAGGACGCAGTCGGCGCCGACGAGACGCAGGTCGGCGAACTGCGAGACGACCTCGAAGCGGCCTCGGCGGCCCTTCGCGAGGAGGTGAACGCGTATGTCTGATTCGCGTTTACGTCCGCGGATCGGAAATTCGCGTCCGCGTTCGCGAACCGCGGAGTCGCGTCTGCGGCCGCTTGCGCGGGCCGTGGGCCCGCCGCCGTCCCCCTCCGGGGACAAACTACCTACCTGATGATACGTCACGAACCATCCGGCACGCGGCAGGACTCTCACGCGATTAGACGGTAGTCTCGATCACTTAATTTTCCTGGTAAGTTCGAAGGGTTTAAGGGTGATGGCCTCCGAGTTGGGGGTACAATGACCGAATGTGTCGAGTGCGGGGCGGACGTGGCCCTGCACGACGATCTGGAAGTCGGAGAAATCGTCGACTGTACCACCTGCGGAGCCGAACTGGAAGTCGTCGACACCGAGCCGCCAGTCCTCGAGCGAGCCCCGGAGCTCGAAGAGGACTGGGGTGAATAGCTTTGCAGACAGTCACAACGAGAACACAAACACACGCACGCGGTGACCACCGGAGGACTCACACAACATGAACGTCGGACTACTTTATTCCCGGATACGGAAGGACGAGAAGCTCCTGCTGTCCGAGCTTCGCGAGCGCGGCCACGACGTCGAGAAGATCGACGTCCGCAAACAGCGGTTCAACCTCGCGAATGCCCCGGAGGCCTTCGCGGATCTCGACATCGTCGTCGACCGCTGTCTCGCGACCAGCCGCAGCCTCTACGCCACGCAGTTCTGTGAGGCCTACGGCGTCCCCGTCGTCAACAGCCACGAGACGGCCGAGATCTGCTCGGACAAAGTGAAAAACAGCTTAGCACTCGAGGCCGCGGGCGTCCCGACGCCCAACACGGACGTCGCCTTCACGACGGAGGCGGCCCTCGAGTCCATCGAGGACTTCGGCTACCCCTGCGTCCTCAAGCCGGTCATCGGCTCCTGGGGACGCCTAATGGCTAAGATCGATTCTCGAGATGCGGCGGAAGCGATCTTAGAGCACAAGGCGACGCTCGGCCACTACGAACACAAGGTGTTCTACGTCCAGGAGTTCGTCGAGAAACCCGGTCGCGACATCCGCGTGCTCGCGGTCGACGGCGAACCGATCGCCGCGATGGCTCGCTCCTCGGATCACTGGCTGACCAACGCCGCGAAGGGTGCGGAGACCGAGCCGTTCGAACTCGACGCGCGCGCAGAGGAGCTGGTCCAGCAGGCCAGCGACGCCGTCGGCGGCGGACTGCTGGGGGTGGACCTCATGGAAGCCGGCGACGACTACACGATTCACGAGGTCAACCACACCGTCGAGTTCAAAGCCCTCGACGGCGCCGTCGAAACCGACGTCGCCGGCACCGTCGTCGACTGGCTCGAACGGAAGGCCGCCGAGGCCGAGACCGTCGAGGTGACAGCCTGATGGCGGCCGGCACCGAAACGCAGGAGTCGGACGCCGCGAGCGCGGAGACCGTCACCGCCTCGATCATCGGCGGCAGCGGCTTCACGGGCGGCGAACTGCTTCGCCTGCTCGCCGGCCACCCCAATTTCGAGGTTAGCGAGGTCACCAGTCGCTCGAAGGCAGGCAAGAGCGTCGGCTCGGTCCACCCGCCGCTTCGCGGGACCGACCTTCGCTTCACCGAACCCGACGATCTCGAGAGCGTCGACGTGCTCTTCGCCGCGACGCCCCACGGCGTCTCGATGGGCCAGGTCGACGAGTTCTTCGAGATCGCCGACACCGTCGTCGACCTCTCGGCGGATTTCCGCCTCGAGACCGAAGACCAGTACGACGAGTGGTACGACGGACACCAGTGTCCAGAATACCTCGAGAAGGCCGAGTACGCCCTGCCGGAGATCAACCGGGAGAACCTGCCCGGTGCCGAACTCATCGCCGGTGGCGGCTGTAACGCGACGGCGACGATTCTGGGGCTGTACCCGCTGTTCGAGAACGGGATTTTGGAGGGCGACGAACAGATCGTCGTCGACGTGAAAGTCGGCTCCTCAGAAGGCGGGGCCGGCGGCGGCGACGCCTCCTCACATCCGGAACGCTCGGGCGTCGTGCGCCCGTACGCGCCGACGGGCCACCGTCACGAGGCCGAGATCGAGCAGTTCCTCGGAACCAGCGTCTCGTTCACCTGCCACGCCGTGGACATGATCCGCGGCGCCAGCGCGACCAGCCACGTCTTCCCCTCGGGACCGGTCTCGAAGGGCGACCTCTGGAAAGCCTACCGCGGGGCCTACGAGGACGAGCCGTTCGTCCGTATGGCCGCCGGCGGTTCCGGCGTCTACCGCTATCCGGAGCCGAAGTCGGTCGCCGGGACCAATATGGCGGAAGTCGGGTTCGAACTCGACCCCTCGAACAAGCGCATCGTCGTCTTCTCGGCGATCGACAACATGATGAAGGGATCGGCCGGGCAGGCCGTCCACGCCGCGAACATCGCGCTCGGCTTCGAGGAAACCGCCGGACTCGAGTTCCTCGGATTACATCCCGTGGGGGCACCCTGAGATGACGACCGTCGTCAAAATCGGCGGCGCTCGCGCGGTGAATCCCGAAGGCGCGCTCGCGGACGTCGCGAACCTCGTCGCCGAGGGCGAGGACGTCGTTCTCACCCACGGCGGTTCGACCGCCGTCGACGAGACGCTCGAGGACCTCGGTCAGGAACCCACGTACGTCGAAACCCCTGGAGGGGTGGTGGGGCGATTCACCGACGAGGACACGATGGACGTCTTCAAGATGGTCATGCCGGGCAAGCTCAACACGGACCTCGTGGAGAGTCTGCAGAACCTCGAGGTCGACGCGGTCGGCCTCTCGGGAACCGACGGCAAACTCCTCGAAGGGAAGCGGAAGTCAGCCGTTCGCGTGAAAGAAGACGGCAAGAAGAAGATCAAGCGCGGCGACCACTCGGGGAAGATCGAGTCCGTGAACGCGGACCTCCTCGAAACCGTCCTCGAGGGCGGCTACACGCCCGTCGTCTCCGTTCCCATGCTGGGCAAAGAGAAGGGCGGCGGCTACACCGCGGTCAACGCCGACGCCGACCGCGCCGCCGCGGCGATCGCGGGGGCGCTCGAGGCCGATCTCGTCGTGCTCACGGACGTCTCGGGGATCTACGAGGACCCCGACGACGAGTCGACGAAGATCGATTCGGCGGCGACGCCCGGGGAGTTCGAGGCCGTCAAGAACGCTGCTGAAGGCTTCATGACGAAGAAAGTGATGGCGGCGGAGGAAGCGCTCGAGGGCGGTGCGACCTCGGTGATCGTCGCGACCGCAAACGCCGACGAGCCGATCTCGAGTGCGCTGGCCGGCGAGGGAACGACCCTCGAGCCGGGCGTGCTCGCGGACGAGAAAGGAGAGGAAGAGGAGGTAGCCCAATGAGCGACCTCGACTTCGTCTCCGGGGGGAAGCCCATCGCCATTGAACGCGGCGAGGGACCGTACCTCTACAGTACGGACGGAACCGAGTACGTCGACGCCGGCGCGAGTTTCGCGTGCACGCCACTCGGCCACAGCCACCCGGCGGTCGTCGACGCGGTGCAAGAACAGGTCGGAGACCTGACGTTCGTCGACTCCTCGTACCCCGTCCAGGCCCGCGAGGACGCCTACGCCGCGCTGGTCGCGGCGGCGCCCGACGGCCTCGAGTCCGCCTGGTTCTGTAACTCCGGGACCGAGGCCAACGAGGCCGCGCTGAAGTTCGCTCGCTCGGCCACGGGGAATTCGAAGATCGTCGCCGCGACCCGCTCGTTCCACGGCCGGACGATGGGCGCGCTCGCGGCGACCTGGAAGGACAAGTACAAGAAACCCTTCGAGCCGCTGGCCGGCGACGTCGAGTTCGTCCCCTACGGCGACGGCGAGGAGCTCGCGGCCGCCGTGGACGACGAGACCGCAGCCGTGATCCTCGAGCCGATTCAGGGCGAAGGCGGGATCAACGTTCCGCCCGCGGGCTACCTCGAGACCGCGCGAGAGACCACTGAAGATGCCGGCGCGGCGCTGGTCTTAGACGAGGTCCAGACTGGAATGGGCCGCACGGGGGAGATGTGGGCCTGCCAGCGGGCGGGCGTCACGCCCGACGTGCTCACGACGGCGAAGGGGCTGGGCAACGGCCTGCCCGTCGGCGCGGTCGCGGTGACGGATTGGATCGCCGACGGCGCGGCCTCGCACAACGCGACGTTCAGCGGCGGCCCCGTCGTCGCCGCGGCGGTCCACGCGACCGTCTCGACGCTGGTCGAGGAGGAGTGGCCCGCCCACGCCGCCGACGTGGGGGAGTACCTCGCGGCGGAACTCGAGGCGGCGCTGGACGACGAGATACGCGAAGTCCGCGGGGACGGCCTGCTCGTCGGCATCGAGTTGAAACGCGGCGCGAACCGCGTCGCCCGCGACCTGGCGATGGATCACCAGATTCTGGCTCTACCTGCGGGGCGGACCGTCCTGCGACTGCTCCCGCCGCTCGTGATCGACGAGGAGGTGGCCGACCACCTCGTGAACGCGTTGACCGCGGTCATCGCGCCCGAAGCCCAGTCAGAAGCATGAACGTGAGTATGACCGACACCGACGCGGCGAACGTATCGCTCAAAGACGCACGCGAGCTCCTGATCGACCTCGTCTCGATCCCCTCGCCCTCGGGCGAGGAGGAGGCGGCGGCCGAGCGACTCGCCGACTTCTTCGAGTCCCACGACCGCGAGGTCTGGATCGACGACGTCGGGAACGTGCGCGCGCCGGGGGACGATTCCGTCCTGCTGACCTCGCACATCGACACGGTTCCGGGGGAGATTCCGGTTCGAGTCGAAGACGAGGACGGCGAGGAGATCCTCTGGGGACGAGGCAGCGTCGACGCCACCGGCCCGCTCGCGGCGATGGCCGCAGCGGCGGTCCGGTCCGGCGTCTCCTTCGTCGGCGTCGTCGGCGAGGAGACGAACTCGAGGGGGGCCCGCCACCTCGTCGAAGATCGCGAGGCGCCCGAGGCGGTCGTCAACGGCGAACCGAGCGGCGTGACGGGTATCACCCTCGGCTACCGCGGATTCCTCGCGGGAACCTACGTCGCGACCAGCGAGTCGGGTCACACCTCGCGTCCCGACGCGAACGCCATCCAGCACGCGATGCGCTGGTGGACGACCGTCGAGGACGCGTTCGAGACCGACGACTACGAACCCGTCTTCGAGCAGGTGACGACCAAACCCGTCGACGTCGTCGGCGGGACCAGCGAGGACGGCCTCTCCGTCGAGACGACGATGGACGTCCAGCTTCGGATCCCGCCGAGTCTGGACGCCGAGTCGGTCCGCGAGACCGCCGAAGCCCACCTCGAGGTGGGCACCGTCTCGTGGGACGAGCCGATTCCGCCGGTGATGGAGAGTCCGCGAACCGAAATCGCACGCGCGTTCCGCGTCGCGATTCGAGCCGAAGACGAGGAGCCGCGCCTGCTCCGCAAGACCGGAACCAGCGACATGAACCTCTACGCCGGCGCGTGGGACTGTCCGATGGTTACCTACGGCCCCGGCGACTCCGACCTGGATCACGCCCCCGACGAGCGACTGTCGCTCTCGGCGTTCGATCGATCGGTCGCCGTTCTGGAACGTGTCGCGACGACGCTGGTAGGTGGAGACGAATGAGTACACAGACCGATACCGACGAGACAGACGTCAGACACTTCATCGACGTCGACGACCTCTCTCGAGACGAACTGTTCGCGGTTCTCGACCGGGCGGCGGCGTACAAACTCGCCCAGCAGAACGGCGAGGACCACGCCGATCTGGCGGGGAAGACCCTCGGCATGCTCTTCCAGAAGCCGAGTACGCGCACCCGCGTCTCCTTCGAGACGGGGATGACCCAGTTGGGCGGTCACGCGATCTTCCTCGGAGCCGATGACATCCAACTCGGACGGGGTGAACCCCTGAAGGACACCTCGAGAACCCTCTCGCGGTACGTGGACGCGGTAATGGCGCGGGTGTTCAAACACGAGAACATCGAGGTGCTCGCGGAGTACGCCGACGTCCCGATCGTCAACGGACTCACCGACGACGCCCACCCCTGCCAGACGCTGGCGGATCTACTGACGATCCGCGAGCACTTCGGTGGGTTCGAGGACGTGTCGGTGACGTGGATCGGCGACGGCAACAACGTCGCCCAGTCGCTCGTCATCGGCTGTGCGATCACCGGGATCGACCTCACCGTCGTCACGCCGCCCGAACACGCCGTCGACGAGGACGTCATCGAGCGCGCCGCCGAACTCGGCGAGACGCCGACGACGACGACCGATCCGCTCGAGGCGGTCGAGGGCGCGAACGTCATCTACACCGACGTTTGGGTGAGCATGGGCCAGGAGGACGAACGCGACACGCGCCTGCGCCGGTTCGAGGGCTTTCAGGTCAACGAGTCGTTACTCGCGGCGGCCGACGACCCGGTCGTCATGCACTGTCTGCCCGCCCACCGCGGGGAGGAGATTACCGACGACGTCGTCGAGAGCGAGCAGTCGATCGTCTTCGAACAGGCCGAGAATCGCCTGCACGCCCAGAAGGCGCTGTTGGCGACGCTGGTCGAGTAGCGGAGTCGACCTGTTTTAGGGTTTTAGGAAGCGACGCCCTCTCCGGGAGACATCGTCTCCCGGTCGACCGATCGGGCTTCGTCCGAAATGGCACTCCTCGAGTACTGGGACGAGATCGGCCCGTCGCACCGCCGAATCGGTTTCGGATCGCGGCCGTGCGAGCCACAGTAAGTCGTGATTGGGCGACACAGCGTCTCGTTCCGCGGGCGTTAGCAACTTCATTACTACACTGGTTCCGAGTCTCCATCGACCTAGCAGCACGACGTTCGGGCTGCTGCTCGCCGCGCGTTACGCTGGGGGCCGTAGTAACAGTCGTACTACGGTTCGCGCGAGTGAGCGATGGGACGACGGGATCACGAACCATCGGGTGGCGACCATTTTTGGCCGTCTTCGATCACTCGAGCAACGCGTACGCGACGCGAAGGCCGGTCACCCACGACACGAGGAGTGGCTCCGGAGTGTCGACGGTAGGGCCGTCGTCCGTTCGAGCCGTCGGACGATGCTACTCGAGTCGAGTACGCACTGCTGTCGCACCGACTTTTTGACTGGAGACCGTACCGGAACTATGGCCGACGGACCCAAGCACCGACTCGGGGAGTTGATGGAACGGTCGAACCCGCAGTTCGAGGCGGTCATGAGCTGCGTATTCGGAATCGAGGACCACGAGACGCGAACGTATCTCGCCGTGCTCGAGCAGCCGGGGTGTACGATCGACGAACTGACGGGCTCGCTCGACCGGGATCGGAGCACGGTCAATCGATCGCTGGCGACGCTCGACGACCGCGGCCTCGTCAGCCGGGATCGGCGGCTGCTCGACGGCGGCGGCTACGTCTACCAGTACACCGCGATCGCACTTCCGGAGGTGAAAACGATGCTCCACGAGGCGCTGGACGTCTGGACCGAGACCGTCCACGGAGTCATCGACGACTTCGACGGCGAACGGGAAACTGAGTGAGACGCGTCCCCGCCGGATCCAAACCCACCCACTTTTCCTCCCCGCCCGCCTCTCGCCACGTAATGAGTCTCAGCCTGTCCGCCGAGAGACGGGAGCCACCGGCCGAGGCGGCCGACGGCGCCTGGCTCGAGTGCATCGAGTGCGGTGACACCTTCGCCCCCTTCGACGCGGTCCGCTACACCTGCGACGACTGCGACGGCCTCCTCGAGGTCCGCTACACCGATCTACCGAGTTTCGATGACTTCTCCGGAGACGGTGTCTGGCGATACAACACCGCCTTACCGCTGGAATCGGGCGTCACGATCCAGGAGGGGTCGACGCCGCTGTACCGCGTGCCCCGACTCGAGGAAGACGTCGGCGTCGAGGCCCTGCGCATCAAACACGAGGGAATGAACCCGACGGGGTCGTTCAAGGATCGGGGAATGACCGTCGGGGTCGCCGTCGCCCGCGAACTCGGCGTCGACCGACTCGCCTGCGCCTCCACAGGGAACACGAGCGCCGCCCTCGCCGCCTACGGCTCGCGAGCGGGGATGCAGACGCTCGTCCTCCTGCCCGCCGGGAAGGTCGCCGCCGGGAAGGTCGCCCAGGCCAGCCTCCACGGCGCGCGCATCCTCGAGGTCGACGGCAATTTCGACGCTTGCCTCGATATCGTCCAAGACCTCGCCGCCCGCGGCGAGGCGTATCTGCTAAACTCGCTGAATCCCTTCCGGCTCGAGGGCCAGAAGACGATCGGCCTCGAGATTCTCGAGGCCTGTCTGGACGACTACGACGCCGTCCCGGACCGGATCGTCCTGCCGGTCGGCAACGCGGGGAACACCGCGGCGCTGTACAAGGCGTTCCGGGAACTCGTCCAGTCGGGCGCGCTGGCTCTCGAGGACGTCCCCAAGCTGACCGGCGTGCAGGCCGAGGGTGCGGCGCCGATGGTCGAAGCCGTCGAGAACGACGCCGACGAGGTCCGCCGCTGGGACGAGGTCGAGACACGGGCGACCGCGATCCGGATCGGGAACCCGGTCAACGCGCCGAAGGCGCTGCCGGGGATCCGCGAGACCGGCGGCACCGCGGTCTCGGTGACCGACGAGGAGATCACCGACGCCCAGCGCGACCTCGCGGGCGAGGGCATCGGCGTCGAACCCGCCTCCGCGGCCTCGCTCGCGGGACTGCGGAAGCTGCGCGCCGAGGGCGTCGTCGAGAGCGACGAGCGCGTCGTCTGTCTCACGACCGGCCACCTGCTGAAGGACCCGGATGCTGCGGCGGCGGCCGGCAACGATCCGGAACCGGTGCCGGCGGAGACGGAGGGCGTCCTCGAGCACTTGCAACGCTGACTTCCCGCTTCGACTCGGTTTTCGGACGCTCGAACGACACCCGTCAGACTCGTCTGACGGACGACTGACTGACACTTTAGTCGGTTGGGAGCGAAGGAATATTCCCGATGTCAGCCGCGCATCGACACACCACTCCCGACCTTAATCGCCCCGCTGACGCTTCCTCGTCGCACCTCGAGGTACCCCAGACCCACGACCACATCGACTCGAGCGCCGACGACGCGTCACCTCCGAGTGTACCGCCAACCGATCACAGTCAGGCCCAGTCTCGGTCCCGCAGTCACACGCACAGACGAACGAACGAGAACGAGAACACGCACGCACTCGCCGCCCGGATCGAACACACGCGATTACGCACTCGCGTCGCCGCGCTCGAGCGAGAACTCGCCGCGAGCCGGCGCAACCAGCAAGCGATCGTCGACCAGTACGAACGCGTCCTCGAGGACCGCGAGTGTCCCACCGAGAGACGAGACCGCGAGACGGAGTCGGCTGTCACCGGACACCGGCGAGCGGGTACCGGAGACGACGCTCGGTCCCGGACCGAGGCTGGTTCGGACTCGAGTTCGAGTTCGAGTTCGAGGTCGAGTTCGGATTCGAACGGCCGTCTCGTCGATTTCGGCACCCACGTTCGACGGTTGCTCGCGACCGTTGCTCGCTGATCGACGGTTCCACCCCCGTCTCCCGCTCCACCACACCCCCATTTCCACACCCACAGAGGCACCCGTTTCGCCGGTCGGTTCGTTTTTCTCTCTACAGGACTGGAGACCGCGAGCGGGTCGCTCGCCGAACGCCCCGGACACGGGTCTCGAGAGTCACGACGAAGCCATCGACGGATTGCCCGTGAAAACTGCAGTCGTGATGGAAGACGGGATAGGACGGAATGGGGTTCGAACGATAGATTGAGGTCGAACTCGAACTGACCCTGACCGACCAGTGACCGTCGGCGTTCGAACTGTCCGAAAAAACGTCCGGATGACAGCGGATTCGAAACGCGATCAGGACTGGCCGTTCAGCGTGATGTACCGGACGCCGATGACCCGCTCGTCGGACTCGAGTTCCTCGCGCGCGGCGTCGGGGACTTCGCCGTCGACGTTGTACACCGTCAGCGCCTCGCCGCCGATGGCTTCGCGGGCGTTGAACATGCCGGCAATGTTGACGCCGTGGTTGCCCATGACGGTTCCGATGAGGCCGATGACGCCCGGTTCGTCCGTGTTGCGCGTGATGACCATCCGACCGTGAGGGATGGCGTCGACGCGGTAGCCGTCGACGCGGACGATCCGCGGATCGTTGCCCGCGAAGAGGGTTCCGTCGACGGAGACCTCGTCCTCGCCGTCGCTAACGGCCACGGAGATCAGGCTCTGGAAGTCCTCTGCCTGTTTGGTCTTGGACTCGGTGACGTCGACACCGCGGTCCTCGGCGATCTGGGGCGCGTTGACCGCGTTGACCTGCCACTCGAGGGGCGCGAAGACGCCTTTGAGCGCCGAGGCGGTGACGAAGTCGATATCCTCGTCGGCGATGTCGCCCTCGTAGGTGACCTCGATCGACTCGATGCGGCCGTCGAGCAACTGCGCGGCGACCTTGCCGGCGGTCTCGGCCAGTTCGACGTAGGGCTCGAGGCGGGGGAACGCGCTCTCGTCGATCGAGGGGGCGTTGAGCGCGTTCATGACGGGTTCGTTCTGGAGCGCGGCGACGACCTGTTCTGCGGTCGAGGTCGCGACGTTCTCCTGGGCCGCCTCCGTGGAGGCGCCGAGGTGGGGCGTGACGATGATGTCGTCGACGTACAGCAGCGGCGAATCCTCGGGGAGCGGTTCCTCCGCGAAGACGTCGAGTGCCGCGCCGGCGACGGTTCCGTCCTCGACTTTCGCCGCGAGGGCGTCCTCGTCGACGACGCCACCGCGGGCGCAGTTGACCAAGTAGCCGCCCTCGAGCAGGTCGAGTTCCTCGTCGCTGATCAGGTCCTCGGTCTCGGGAGTCAGCGGCGTGTGGACGGTCAGGAAGTCCGCGCGCTCGATACACTCCTCGAACTCGACGAGTTCGGCGCCGATGCGCTCGACGCGTTCCTCGCTGATGTAGGGGTCGAACGTGACGACGTCCATCCCCAGCGAATCGAGTTTCTTCGCGACCTCCTGGCCGACGCGGCCGAAGCCGACGACGCCCAGGGTCTTTCCGTTGACCTCGGCCCCGAGGTAGTCGCTTTTGGCCCACTCGCCGGCTTTCAGCCGGGCGTGTGCTTGCGGGATCGAGCGCGCGGCGGCGAACGCCATCGCGACGGTGTGCTCTGCGGCCGCGCGAACGTTCCCTTCGGGCGCGTTCGCGACGATCACGCCGTGTTCGGTGGCGGCGTCTCTGTCGATGTTGTCGACGCCGATGCCCGCCCGACCGACGATGACGAGTTCCTCGGCCGCCTCGAACACCGCTTCGGTGACCTCGGTTCCCGACCGCACGATCAGTGCGTTCGCGTCGGAAACTTCCTCGAGGAGGTCCTCACCCTCGATTTCGTAGTCTGTTCGGACGTCGTGGCCTGCTTCGCGGAGTACGTCAAGACCCGCATCGGCGATCGGGTCCGTGACCAGCACCTTCATGCGCGACTCAATCGTACGGAGCGGGTAAACCCTTCCGTTGTGTGCAGAACTGGCAGTTTTCGGTCCGCGTTAGCGTGTGACTTGCCCGTTCGTTCGAAAATTGGAGATCGGGCCGTCGCCGCGAGTTCGCCGTTCGACGCCGCGAAGTCGAAACCTGAACTGGTTTATCCCGCCGGCGATAAGCGCGCAGCATGACACTCGTCGCCTTCGACTTCGACGGGACGCTATCGGACTCGGAGATGACCGTCCTCCTCGGCGACCGCTGTGGCGTCGCCGACGAGATGGCTGACATCACCGAACGAGCGATGAACGACGAAATCGGCTACGCCGAGAGCCTACGCCAGCGCGCGGCGCTGCTCGAGGGACTTCCGAACGCGGAGGCCGAGGCGGCCTACGAACGGGTGGAACTCCGTCCGGACGCAGCGGCCCTCATCGACGCTCTCAACGCCGCGGGCATCACGACCGCCGTCCTCACCGGCGGCTTCCAGCGCGGCGTCGAAAGCGCCCTCGAGCGCGAGGGGACCGCGGTCGACCACATCGTCTCCAACCGCCTGCCAGTCGCCGACGACGAACTCACCGGCGGCGTCGAGGGATCACTCATCGAGGGCACCAAGGACACGGCGCTCGAGAACCTCGCGGACGCGCAGGGCGTCGACCTCTCCGAGACGGTCGCCGTCGGCGACGGAGCCAACGACCTGCCGATGTTGAAGGTCGCCGGGCTCGCGGTTGGCTTCGATCCGAAACCGGCCGTCGAACCCCACTGCGACGTCGTCGTTACCTCGATGCGCGAACTCCGCGAATTGTTGGTCGAAGAGGGTGTCCTCGAGGGCGAACCCGCGTAAGCGAGCGGATACGGGGAGAGAGCGAGCGGTCGCGGCGGTTCGCCGTCGGCGGTCTCGGTTCACCGGTCGAGTTAACCTTCCAGTCGGCCGAAACGACAATACTGCTTCAGGGAAAGAACCCTGCATGGCGGCGATGTCACCGGTATTCGGGCTCGCACTCCTCTCGGGAATCACGAGCATCGTCTGCGGGATACTCGTCAGTCGCCGGTGGCACAAGCCCGGGGCGGACTGGTTCGTCGTCTGTGCCGTCGGTGCCAGTTGCTGGTCGCTGGCGTACGCCGCCAGCATGCTGGTCTCGGACCTCTCGATTCGATGGCTGTTCGAAATCCCCGTCTGGATCGGTCACGGAATCGTTCCGGTCGCGTTTTTCGTCTTCGTACTCTGCTACACCGGTCGCGTCGAGTCGCTCTCGGCCGTCCACCACCTGCTGTTGTGGACGATTCCGCTCCTGACCGTCGTCGTCGTTCTCACGAACGACGTCCATCACCTGATGTGGACGGACTTCCAGTTCGAGCGTGTCGCCGGTGCGGCGACAGTGTACTACGACAAGGGGCCGTGGCTCTACGCTCACAAGCTCTACAGTTACACGCTCGTCGGCGCGGCGGCGGTCGTCCTCGGGCAGATGCTCGCCGCGCGCGACTCGCTGTACACCGTCCAGGCAGTCGTACTCGTCGCGGTTTCGGTCCCGCTGGTGGCGGGAAGCCTGATCTGGCTGCTCGAAGTCGGACCCTATCCACAGGTGACGGCGACCCCGTTACTGTTCGCTCCCGTGTTCGCCGTCGCCACGCTCGTCCTCTTTCGCAGTACCCTCTTCGACTCCGCGCCGGCCGCCCGCCGAATCGGGAAACGACGGGTGATCGACGACTTCGACGACAGCGTCGTCCTGCTCGACGACACCGACCGGATCGTCGACGCCAACGACGCCGCCGAACGAACGCTCGAGACCGAGCGCACCGAACTGGTCGGCCAGTCCATCGACGTCATCCTGTCCGAAACCGCGGCCGGTGTCGAGCCTGGCCGGTTCACGACCCAACTCGAATCGACCGCGGGCTACCGAACGTACGAGATTACCATCTCGAGGGTTTCCGACGGTCGCGAAAACGCGCTCGGCCACTCGCTGGTGTTCCACGATATCACCGCCGAAACGCAGCGTCGACAGCGATTGACCGTCCTCAATCGTGTCCTTCGGCACAACCTCCGCAACGACCTCAACGTGGTCCAGTCCTACGCGGCGCAACTCGAGGAGAGCGTCGATCCGCCCCACGACGAACTCGCGTCGGTGATCGTCGAACAGTCGGCCGAACTGGCCGCACTCGGCGAGAAAGCCCGACGGATCGAGCGAACCCTCGACGTTCCCGACGGAACACCTGCCCGCGTGTCGGTCGCGGACGTACTCGCCCCGATCGTCGAGCGCTACGACGAGACCGACGCCACGTTTACGATCGAACTCGGCGGACGGTCGCTCTCCCAAGACGCGTTTCTCGACGCAGACGGCGCTCACCGTCACGACGGCGATATCGATACCGATATCGACATCGAGTTCTCGACCTATCGGACCATCCTCGAGACCGTTCTCGAGGATGCGGTCGAAAACGCGGTCGTCCACGGCGGCGACCGGCCGTCGGTTCGGATCGCTGCGACCCTTCGGGACAAGAGCGTCGAACTCACCGTCACCGACGACGGACCGGGACTTCCCGAGGTCGAACGCACACCCCTCGAGACCGGGACGGAGACGGCACTCGACCACGGGAGCGGACTCGGCCTGTGGCTGATCTCCTGGGGTGCCTCACAGCTCGGCGGCTCGGTGTCGTTTACGTGTCTCGAGGGGGCAGAGAGTGACGATGACGGTGACGGTACCGAAAACGACAGCGAGGGCCGAGACGAACCGGCCGGAACGGAAGTCAAACTCGAGTTACCGCTGTGTCTCGAGCGGCGGTGACCGTTTCGACGGCGCACGAGCCGACGGTCAGTGGTCAGTCGGAGAAGAGACTCGTGTGGACGGGTGCGAACTCGTCCTCGTCCGGTTCCTTCGTGTCCGAAATCGCCCGCCCGGAGAGCCCCTCGTCGAGCAGCGCCGACAGCGGCGGGCCGATCTTCTCGGGTTCGACCAGGAACGCGTCGTGGCCGTGGTCCGAGTCGATGATGTGGTGGGCGACGCTCACGCCCGCCTCGCGACAGGCGTCCGCGAGCGCGTCGGATTGCTCGACGGTGAAGTGCCAGTCGCCGGTGAAGGAACAGACGAGTAACTCGCCCTCGAAGGCCGCCAGCGCGTCCGCGTCGGACTCGTAGCCCGCCGAGAGGTCGAAGTCGTCCATCGCCCGCGTCAGGTAGAGGTAGCTGTTGGCGTCGAAGCGGTCGGTGAACTTCTCGGCCTGGTAGTCGAGGTACGACTCGACCTCCCGGTAGGGAAAGAAAGCCGCCGCGGCGTCCGGCGGTTCGTCCCGAGCGGCCTCTCGACCCGCCGACCGACGGCCGAACTTCCGGCCCATCGAGGCCTTCGAGAGGTACATGACGTGGCCGATCTGGCGCGCTCGAGCGAGCCCCTCCTCAGGCGGGTCGCCGTCGTAGTAGTGACCGCCGTTCCAGTTCGGATCGGCGGTGATCGCTCGCCGGGCGATGGCGTCGAGGCCGAGACACTGGGCGTCCAGTCGGGCGGCCCCCGCGACGGAGGCCGCGCGTTCGACGTCGTCCGGATACCGTCGCAGCCAGTCGAGGACGTTCATCGCGCCGACGCTGCCGCCGATGACGGCGTGGAGGCGACCGACGCCGAGTTCGTCCAGCAGCGTCCGCTGGGCGTGCGTCCAGTCGCCGACCGTCACGGGCGGAAAGTCCGTGCCGTAGGGCTCGCCAGTCTCGGGGTTCGTACTCGAGGGCCCTGTCGTCCCGTAACACGATCCGGGGACGTTCGCGCAGACGACGTAGTACTCGGTGGTATCGATGGCCTTGCCGGGGCCGACGACGTCGCCCCACCACGCACGAGCCTGGCCAGCCGTGACGTCGCCCGCGTCGGGTCGTCGGGCGACGTGGGCGCTGCCGGTCAGCGCGTGACAGAGCAGGACGGCGTTGTCGCCGGTGAACTCGCCGTACGTCTCGTAGGCGACCTCGAGCGACGGAATCGATTCCCCGGACTCGAAGGTGAACGAGCCGAGGCCGATGGTGTCCTGTGTAGTCATGTGGGGGTTACTGTCTCCGTCTCCGTCGCTGTCACTGTCACTGTCACTGTTGCTATCGCGGTTTCGGCCGGCGGATTCGTACGTTCTATCGTCGTTGTCGGTCGACCGCAGGACTCGAGACGAAAAGAGAACGAGTCACCGGTAGCGGTCACTCGAGAGAGAGACGTCGGACGGTCGGCAGGCTGTTCCCGTGCGCTCATACGTGAGATGCATAGTACCTCGAGAGTTTATAACTGGTAGTTACGGTAATTTCTGCATGTCGTGCTATCCCATCGCACGCAATCCGGAGATCGGATCGGGATCGTGGCGGAGCTCGCTCACCACGTCCTCGTCGGGAGCAAGTCGATCGCCCGTGCGACTCGGTCGTCGCCGTCGACGGGAACGATCACCCGCAAGTCGTCCCGGTAGTCGGCCAGGAGTTCGCGACACGTTCCGCAGGGTGGAACGACGCGTACCTCGTCGGCGTCGTGAGCCGCCATCGGGTACGCGACCGCGACGCAGGTCTCGAGGTCGGCTCGAGCGACACCGTCGGCGACGGCCGAGCCGACCGCGACCGGTTCGCCACAGGAGGAGGCCGAACCGACGCTCGCGGGGAGGCTAACGCCGTCGTAAACGTCGCCGTCCGTCGTTCGAACCGCCGCGGCGACGATGTGCGCTCCGTCGAAGAAGTCCGGATCGAACGTTCGCTCGCAGGTCTCGGTCGCGTGTGCGACGAGCGCCTCGTCGTCCGAAGTCAACGCGTGCGTTTCCATATCCTCCCTCCGCAGGCCCGCGACAATTGCGTTTCCCCGCCGTGGCTGTGGTTCGCACGTCGCGTTTCCGCTCGACCTCGAGAGCGATCGTCGTCAGAATAGAACCGAATCCAACTGCGGATTGTTCCATCCGCTCACCCGCTCACTCGCTCGCTCGAGTCGCCGCCGCGATCGCTTGCTCGAGGTCCGCCAAAATGTCCTCGGGATCCTCGATTCCCACGGACAGACGGATCAGATCCGTCGTCACGCCCGCCTCCTCCTGTTCCTCGGGGGTCAGCTGGCCGTGGGTCGTGCTCGCGGGGTGGATGACCAGCGTCTTCGCGTCGCCGATGTTCGCGAGGAACTGGGCGACCTCGACGTGCTCGCAGAGGGTTTTCCCGGCTTCGTAGCCTCCCTCGAGGCCGAAGGCGATCATCCCGCCGTCGTCGGAGAGGTACGTCGATGCGTTCTCGTGGGTCGGATGATCCTCGAGTCCCGGATACGTCACCCAGGCGACGTCGTCGTGGTCTGCCAGGTAGTCGGCGACGATTGCGGCGTTTTCGCAGTGCTGGCGCATCCGCAGGGGTAGAGTCTCGAGTCCCTGCAGGGTCTGCCAGGCGTCGAACGGCGACTGCTGGTTACCCAGACTGCGCAGCGATCGGAAGCGGGCCGTCGCGGCGAAGGGCGCGTCGGCGAAGTCCCGCGAGAAGTCGACGTCGTGGTAGGCCTGGTTCTGCCCCGCGATCTCCTCGTAGCTGTGTTCGCCCCACGGGAAGCTCCCGCCGTCCAGCAAAATTCCCCCGACCGTCGTCCCCGATCCGTGGATCCACTTGGTCGTCGACTCCCAGACGACGTCCGCCCCGTGCTCGAGCGGTCGACACAGCGCCGGCGTCGCGAAGGTGTTGTCGACCACCAGCGGGACGCCGTGGTCGTGGGCGATCTCGGCGACGCGCTCGAAGTCCGGCGTCACCAGCGACGGATTCCCCACGGTCTCGACGTGGACGAACGCGGTGTCCTCGTCGATCGCTTCCTCGTACCGATCGTACTCGAGGGTCGGCACGAACCGCGTCTCGACGTTTCGCCGGGACGCGGTCTTTGCGAAGTAGGCCGTCGTCCCGCCGTAGGTGTCCGTCGAACAGACGACGTTGTCGCCCGCCTTCGCGAGGATCAGGACGGCCGAGTCGAGGGCGGCCATCCCGCTCGCCGTTGCGACGGCGCCTGCGGCCCCCTCGAGTGCGGCCAGTCGATCCTCGAGGGTCTCGACCGTCGGGTTGGAGATTCGCGAATAGATGTGACCCTCACCCTCGAGGGCGTAGAGGTCGGCCGCCGTATCGGCGTCCGGAAAACTGTAGGAGGTCGTCTGGTAGATCGGCGGCGCCATCGCGCCCGTCGCGGGATCCGGCGACTGGCCGGCGTGGACGCTCCGCGTGCCGAATCCAGGACTCGAGTCCCGCTCGCGCTCGTCGTCGCTCATGTTTTGTACGCATACTTCCACACGGTCTTATGACTGCCAGTAACGGCAAGTTTGGCTGGCCGTGGGCGTGACTGTCTCGCATTCGTCGACCTTCGGACAGCGGTTACAGACAACGCTACAGAGACGATAATTACAAAGAACGGTTATGGGTCTGAACGAGAATAGTGAAAAAGAGACGGCGAAAGACGTCGAAGAGAACAGTCGAAGTACTTGCCGCCGAAGTCGACGAAGACGACGAGTAGTTACGCCTCCGAGCGATCCACCCGACGATCGGAATGGCGGAACGCGAACAGTTTTCGTCGGTCAGTAGGAAGGGTTTCGATGATAATATCGTGTCCCAGTTCACCCGTCGGCACGTACTCACTGGCTTTGGATCGGTAGTATCCGTACTCTGTGGTGGATGTCTCGATTCGCTCACGATTGGCTCTCGATCGATCCGATATTGTGGGACGTGGATCTACAATTGGCATTCCGAAAACCACGACGTGTCTGTGCAGGTTTTTGACGACAACGAGCTACTCTTCGAACAGGATGTGACTGTGGGCTCACACCAGGAAACGAGTATTGGAATTCCAGCGGAAGATACGTTTGCACATACCGAAGGTGAATTCTCGATACGAGCCCGAGTGGACGCAGGCGAGTGGGTGGAGAGCGACCTGTATACTGCAGATTCCGAGGCAGCGTTCGCTTCGGTGATCGTCTCTCGAGATGGTGACGAGGTATCGATAGATCCTGTTTCGACTAACTGTTAGATTTGTACATCCGAGCCCGTGACTCGAGACGAACGCCTTCATACTCCCCTGGTTCCTACGGGCGACCGTGTACTCGAGCGACCGCGAACGCGACCGGGACGACACCGACGGCCGACTCGAGGGAGTGGCGCGCGATCGGTTCGTCCTCGCGAGCGTCGTCTTCGCCGTGATGTTCTCCCAGCTGTTGCTCTACCCGGGCGTCTCCACGCTGGTCGAGGCGCTCGGGGCCGACGCGGCCGAGTCGGCGTTCGCCACGACGCCGCTGGACGCGAGCATGTGGTTCCTCGTCGCGGAGTTCGCCGCCTACGTCGCCTTCGTCGGCGTCTGGGGCGTCGCCAGCGACGTGGCCGGCCGCCGGACACCGTTTATCGTCGCCAGCGCGCTCGCGGGCGCGGTCGGCTACGCCGCGCTGGCGGTCGCCCCCTCGATCGGCGGCGGCGTCGCCTTCGAGACCGTCCTCCTCCTGCGAGTCGTTCAGGGCGCGATGACCATCGGCGCCTTCTCGCTGACGATGACGATGCTTATGGACCTCGAGGGCGGCCACGGGAAGAACATGGGGGCGGCCGGAATCGCGATCGGGCTGGGTGCCGCCCTCGGCGCACCGATCGGCGGGCAGTTGACGACGGTCGATCCGCTGGCGCCGCTGGTCGCCGCCGCGGCCCTCCTCGTCTGCGTCGGCGGGCTCGTCTCGCTGGTTCCCGACCGCGCACCCAGCGACCGCCGAACGGCGCGAGCGGTGCTGTCGGGGGTTCGCCGGACGCCGGCGCTGACCATTCCGTTCGCGTTCGGGCTCATCGATCGGTTGACGGCGGGCTTTTTCGCCCTCGTCGGGACGCTGTACTTTCAGGACACCTTCGGGCTCGATCCGGGCACGACCGGCCTGTTACTGGCGTGTTTCTTCGCCCCGTTCGCCCTGCTACAGTACCCGATGGGCGCGCTCTCCGACCGCATCGGCCGCGTGCCGCCGATCGTCGTCGGCTCGATCTGCTACGGCTTCGGCATCGTCGGCGTCGGCGCGGCACCGACGGTCGCCACCGCCGCCATCGCGATGGTCGTCGTCGGCGTCCTCGGCGCGCTCGTCTCGCCGTCGACGATGGCGCTGGTCACCGACCTCGCCGCCGACGGGGAACGGGGAATCGCCATGGCCGGCTTCAACGTCGCCGGCAGCGTCGGCTTTCTCGGCGGCTTCCTCGTCGGCGGCACCGTTGCCGGCACGTACGGCTACGACGTCGCCTTCCTCGCCGTCGGCGGCCTCGAGATCGCGATCGCGGTCGTGGCCGTTCCGGCGTTCCTCCGGCTGTCGATCGACCGCTCGGCGCGCTTCTCGCTCGAGGACGGGGAACTGTAGTCGTATCAGTCGCGGAGACGAACGCGAACGATTGTTTCGGCCGGTCTCGTCGTCGATCATACGACTCTCAGCGAGTGTCGACCGTCGTGGCGTCCCGTCGAGCTCGAACGGTGCGCTAGTGTCGGATTCATCCCACTCCGGTACGGATCGTCCGTTCGTGTCGATGTTCGTAACGGCGAATTGCCGTCTCGTACGCTCGGACTACCCGTATCGGCCCCGCGAGTGACGGCCGTCGACTTTTCTTCGTCGACCCGGAAGCGCTGGTGATGACACGAGATACTCGGTTTTCGCGACGATCTATCGTCAAATTAGTCGGCGCGTCGGCGGCGACCGCAGCCCTCGCGGGTTGCGGTGGACCAGAGGGAGACAACGAGACCGATGGCGACGAAACCGGAGCGAACGACACCGGACTCGGAGCGGACAACGAGACCGGCGGTATGAACGAGACCGAAGATAACGAAACCGACGGCTTCGGTAACGAGACTGAGGACAACGAAACCGACGGTCTCGGTAACGAGACTGAGGACAACGAGACGGCGGACAACGAAACCGCGAACGAGACGGCAGATAACGAAACCGCGAACGAGACGGCGGACAACGAAACCGCAGGTAACGAATCCGCAGGCAACGAGAGCGGAAGCGTGAGCGAAGAGTGGCAGGACGTCGAGGAGATCGAACTCGGCGGCGAGACCGCGGCCTGGCAAGGCGTCGCGCCCGCCCCGATCGAGGGCGAGGAGAATCCGACGCTCGAGCTCACCGAGGGTACCGAGTACGACATCACGTGGGAGAACATCGACGCACAGCCCCACAACATCGAGATCTGGGACGACAACGAGGAGATCGTCGAGGACTACCAGACCGAGATCATAGAGGAGGAAGGCGAGACCCAGACGCTGACGTTCGAGGCGACCTCGGAGATGGCCGAGTACGTCTGTCAGGTCCACGTCAGTACGATGATCGGCGATATCGAGGTCCAGTCCGGGTAGTCGATCCGCCGACAGCACGACGCGTCGTCGAAAGGTACCCGCGGCGGAAGACGTACCCTTGATCGAGCGTTTTTTCACGCCCTGGGATGACAGGATACTGAATGGATTCGCGGTCCGATCCTCGATGTCCGGTGTGTGAAGAGAAAGTGAGTGCAACCGCAATCCACTGCGTACACTGTGGCGAGGAATTCGACGACCCCACCGGCACCGAACCGGGCTCGGTCCCGGCGGCGGAAACCAACGGAGACCGACCGCGACCGAGAACGCGAGCATCGATACCAGACGCCCTCGAGGGATCGCTCGAAGTCGTTTTGAAACCACTCGTCGCAATCGGCGGGGCGATTGTCATCGGCGGCGTGCTGTTCTTCCTCGCGGTCGCCGCACAACTCCCAGATTGGGCCGCCTTCTTCACGCTCGTGTACGGTGTCGCCGGAACGGCGATCCTGATCGATCGCCGGCAGACGGTCCGTAGAGCGGGACGTGTGACCTGCTACGGAACGGCGGTCTCGCTGCTCGCCGTTCCGTTCATCGCGTTCAGTCCGATCGCGGGGGACCAGAGTCTGGGCGAGAGAGTCGGTATCTTTCTGGTCGCCGGATTCGTCTGCGCTCTCGTCGCGGTCGCACTGGTTGGTGTCGGACGGTGGATCGGTCACACGGGGGCATCGACTTCGTCCTCGTCGTCTTCAGCGTCTCCATCGTCCTCCTCTTCGTTGCAGCCATCGTCTTCGTCGTCACCCGCTGAAACCGAGCCGTAGAGTTCGCGTTCGTGTTCGCGGCCAGCCCACCCGTCGGTTCGCCGACTCGTCGACGGACACGATACCCGACACCGTCCGGTTCTCGAGAGGGCATCAAAAGTACCATACCGTCTCGCTCCGCAGTAAGCCGTACTCAGGTGGTTTCAGTGCCCACAAAACGCGAATACAGAGACGATTATCCCGACAAGACGCTGTACATCCCGGGCCCGACCGAAGTACGCGAGGACGTCATCGAGGCGATGTGCGAGCCGATGTTCGGCCACCGGATGGACCGCATGACGGACCTGTACACGACCATCGTCGAAGACACGAAGACGTTCCTCGGCACCGACAACGACGTCATCGTCCTGACGGGGTCGGGAACCGAGTTCATGGAGAGTTCGATCCTCAACCTCGTCGACGAGAACGTGCTCGTGACGACCTGCGGCAGTTTCAGCGAGCGACAGGCCAACGTCGCCGAACGACTGGGCAAGACCGTCGACACGCTCGAGTACGAGTGGGGGCAGGCAGTCAAACCCGAGGACGTGCGCGAAGCGCTCGAGGAGAGCGACACGCACTACGACGTCGTCACCTGCGTCATGAACGAGAGTTCCACGGGGGTCCGAAACCCGATCGAGGAGATCGGCGACGTCGTCGCCGACTATCCGGACACGTACTTCGTCGTCGACGCCGTCTCCGCGCTGGGCGGCGACTACGTCGATATCGACGAGCACGATATCGACGTCATCTTCACGTCGGTCCAGAAGGCCTTCGCCATGCCGCCGGGACTCGCCGTCTGCGCCGTCAGCGACGACGCTTACGAGCGCGAACTCGAGTCCGACTCGGCGTCGTGGTACGGCGGCTTCCAGCGGACGCTCGACTACTACGATCGGAAGGGCCAGACCCACTCGACGCCCGCGATTCCGGTCATGCTCGCGTATCGAACGCAGATGAAGTACATGCTCGAAGAGAGCCACGAGGCCCGGGACGAACGCCACCGCGAGATGGCCGAGTACACGCAGGAGTGGGCTCGCGAGCACTTCGATATGTTCCCCGAGGAGGGCTACGAATCGCAGACGGTGAGCTGTATCGAGAACACGCAGGGCATCGACGTCGCCGAGACCATCGACGCCGTCAGCGAGGAGTACGACTTCGTCTTCTCGAACGGCTACGGCTCGGCCCTCGGCGAGAAAACGTTCCGAATCGGCCACATGGGCGAACACGACCTCGAGAGCATCGAGGCGCTGACCGACGCCATCGAAGACGTCGCCGGGTTGTAGTCGTAGTCGGAGCCGACGATTCCGCCCTCGAGAGTGGGTGCATCCGTTCCCGTCCGCACTCGCCCGCGGTTAGCCAAACAGCCCGCGGAGCCACTCGACGATCGCTGTGATCACGTTCGCGACCCACTCGAATGCCGCTTTCAGCCAGCCGTCGCCGGTGACGCCGCCCTCTCGACCTGTCGTCGGTTCGTTCTCGACCGCATCGTCGTCCTCGACCATACCGTCCTCGTCGAGCGCAGCGCGGGCGTCCACGAGACCGTGGCCTTCCTCACACGTGCCGAGGACCGGTTCCGCCGTCTCGGTGAGCGTCCGGCGAACGGCCTCGTTCGGGCCGGGCCCGTCCGCGCCCCTATGTCCCCAGACCAGCGCCGCGACGCCGGTGACGAACGGGCACGCGATGCTCGTCCCGCTCGCCTCGGCGTATCGGTTCCCGGCGACGCTCGAGACGATGTTCGTCCCCGGCGCCAGCAGGTCGACGGCGGCGCCGACGCTGCTGTAAGACGCCAGCGTGTCGTCCTCGTTCATCGCGGCGACCGCGACGACGTCCTCGTGGGTCGCCGGGTAGGTCATCGTCTCCGCGTCGCAGGAGCCGTTCCCTGCGTTCCCCTCGTTTCCGGCCGCCGAGAGGAGGAGGTGGCCCGCCGCGTGGGCGGTCTCGATCGCCTTCGCGAGCGCGTCGCTCTCGGCCTCGCCGCCGAGGCTCATCGAGATGAGTTCGATCTCGTTCTCCATGCACCAGTCGATGCCGGCGATCAGTTCGCTGTACCGACCCTGCCCGTCGTCGTCGAGCACCTTCACGGCGTAGAGGTTCGCGTTCGGCGCCGTCCCGACGACGCCGAGGTCGTTGTCCACCGCACCGGCGACGCCGGCGACGTGGGTCCCGTGTCCGTGGCGGTCCTCGTAATCGCCGGGCATCCCGGCGGCCGTGAAGTTCCGGCCACCCGCGACCGAGAGACTACAGTGGTCGGACTGGATGCCCGTGTCGAGGATGCCGACGTCGACGCCCGTCCCGTCCGGTTCGACGCGGTCCGCACCGATCCGTTCGATCCCCCACGAGGCCCGCTGTGACGGGTGAGTCGAACAATCCGTGCGGTCCGGGGACAGCAACGCGTCCAGCAGCGACGGCGACCAGTCGTCGGGAATCCCCGTTTCGTCGTCGTCCTCGACGGAAGCGATACCGGGGGCGGCGAGAAGGTCGTCCAGTCGATTCGACGGGATCTCCGCGACCACGAAATCGAAGTTGTCGTACTCGAGAACCGTCGTCCCGCCGACCGATTCGACCACGCCGAGGAGGTCCCCGAGCAGCCCGCCTTTCGGGTGGACGAACACCCGGCTGGTGTCCGACGCGGACGCCGACCCGACCGTCCCGAGTACCCCCGCAGCAACGCCGGCTCCGACGCCCTGCAGGAGCTGGCGACGACTGAGAGTCATGCGTTCCGGAATGTAAACCGAGGTGATAAGCTTTCTGTGCTGCGCCGACGATCCGTCCGTTCGGGAGTTCACCGACGGCGAGTTCGTCGCACTCGCCGCCGTTTCGGCGATGACCGCCGGAATGATGTGGGCAAACGTAACTGACGGGTCGATCGAACGGTGGGAGCTCAGTTCGGCCGGCATCGAATCGACACCGTTCACCGACCGCTCAACGCTCGGGCCGACGAGCGATGTGGAGTGACGTGAAGCGTCACGGAACGGAGAGAGGAGTGCTTTTCATCGAAGTTTTGCCGAGGGGTGCCGGACACCCCGTAGCGTAAAAGTTCGGTGTCAAAAGGTCGTGTTACTGAATGTGGCCTTCGCGTCGAAGCTGGTCGGCGTCGGACTTCTCGTAACGCCAGGTGATGTCTGCCTTCTCGTCCTGCCAATCCCACGGCTCGACGAGGACGACGTCGTCTTCGCGGATCCAGATGCGCTTTTGCATCTTCCCCGGAATGCGCGCGGTGCGCTCTTCCCCGTCCGCACACCGTACCTTGACGCGATTCGCCCCGAGCATGTTGGTGACGGTCGCGAACACCTCGTCGTCTTCGGGCATTCGGAGGTTTTTGCGACCGCCGCTGTCCTCACTCATACGTCGTCGTTGGGTTTCCGGGCGTTTAACGTTTTATCGATTTTCCCGTGCGAAAACGCACCATACGGCGGATATCGTCGCGCGTTCGCTCGGTGGCATATCATCGCGTTTAATTCACCGGAGCGTGCAGTCGGCCCTATGTACGACAAACTCGGCCCGGTCGGTATCGTCGGTATCGTCGTGATGATCGCCGGAATCGGGCTCATCGCCTCCCAGAACCTCCTCATCGCCGCCGGAATGGCGCTGATCGTCGCCGGCCTCGGCGTCGTCGTCAAAGCCCTCGTCAGCAACGTGCTCTCCTCGTTCGGCATGATGTGAGCGGCCGGACGATCGGATCACCGCTCGAGTCGGACGGGGTATCGACGACGCGTCAGTGATGTCGGTGAACGCCGTTCTCGAGACGGTCCGGCACACGCCCAAGTGAAAACCGACGCTCAGGCCTCGTTGTCGCCGGCCCGATGCTCGCTGATAAGCCGGTCGACCATCGACGCCTTCTGTTGTTTCTGTCGTTCTTTCGCCCGGTCGTGCCAGTCGTCGATCACGCCCTCGACGTCTTCCTCACGGGCGACGGCGAGTTCGTCGACTTCCTGCATGGCCACGTCGTCG
Source organism: Halomontanus rarus (assembly GCF_017357405.1). Lineage (GTDB taxonomy): Archaea > Halobacteriota > Halobacteria > Halobacteriales > Natrialbaceae > Halomontanus > Halomontanus rarus. Next base: position 2,267,770 of record NZ_CP071597.1, read on the forward strand.
GCCGGACCGACCGGAATATCGCGGTCGAAGAGGATCGCGTCGGCCATCTCAGAGAGGCCGCCCTCCTTGAGGACGACCCGCGGCTCGAAGTCGGCGAGCAACTCCGCCGTCGACCGCCCGGCACCGCTGGCATCGCGCAGGTAGACCACGTCGCCGGCGGAGATGCCGTACTGGTCGTCGGCCTCGCGGATCGCGCCGTTGGTGAACTTCTCGACGACCTTCACCGGCATGAGCCCGGCTTTCTTCGCCGAAACGTCGGCGAAGTTCGAGTGGTCCAGTTTCCACAGCTCCTTCATCCGCTCGACTTTCTTCTCGAGGGCCTCGGTCTCCTCGCGGGCCTCGTCACGTTCGCGCTCGAGTTGATTCGCACGGCGCTCGAGACGGGTTACCTCCCGGTTCTGTCGTACCTCGCGGCGTTCCTCCTGACGGGTCGCGGTGAGTTCGCCCTCGAGTTCCTCGATCCGGTCGTCTTTCGCCTCGAGGCGATCCTCGAGCGTGCCGACGTGTGACTGGAGCCGGTCGACCTGCTGCTCGAGGTCGCGGATCCGCTTTTCCTCGTCGGTGAGTTCCCGCGGTTCGTGTTCGGTCGACTCCTCCTCCGACTCGTCGTCCTCGGTGAGATCGCGGAGGACGGCCTCGACGCTCTCCTCACCGGCGACGACGCGGGCGGTAACCTCGCCGTGGTCCGTTCCGGGCGGGATCTTGCGGGCGATGCGTTCGAACTGGTCCTCGTGGGCGTCGAAGGCGAACAGCGCCGCGGCCATCGCGTCGCGCTGGTGGTCGTCGTCGTAGGGTTCCTCGCGCGTGCGATGTTGTTTCTCGTCGATCGGGAGGTCGCTCCGGGGCGTCCAGGGGGCGGCGTCGAAGCTCCGGCGGAACTTCTCGACCGTCTCGGGGATCGGCGTCACGTCCGCGGCGACGACGATCGGCCGCCCGCGCTCGACGATCCACTCGATCACGTCGGCGGTGTCGCTCGTCCGCGAACTCCAGACGTCGAGGACGGAGCCGTCGAGCGAGACGACCGCGACCGCCGTCGTCGTCCCGGGGTCGATTCCGACGAGAACGTGATCGCGGCGTTTCACGAGCGGGTGGAACTCGATACCGTCTCGACGCTTTCGTTCGATTTCGACGCGGACGTCTCCCGACCGGTTCCGCGAGACCGGAATGTCGCTCGGCCTGGCCTCGACGGTGAAGACGGCGTTGGCGAGGCCGCCGTAGGCCTCCCGAACGTCCTTCTCGTACTCGAGGTTCTCGGCCTCGAGGTCGGATTCGACCTCGCGGGCGCGTTTCCTGACGGAGCCGTGGATACGACGCGTGTAGCGGTCCTCGCTCCAGCCGCCGCTGCCGGTCGACCGACCTCTCGCGACCTTGACCTCGGTGGTGTCGGTGAACGCGGAGACTTCCTGGCCGACGTTGTGGGCGGCCAGTCTGGCGGCGGCTTCGGCCTCCTGCATCGGGTCCTTCCCGTAGGGGATCCCGTGTCGTTTGGCCACTCGAGAGAGCGGTTCCGGTTGCGCCGCGCCGGTCACCTGGACCAGCTTCGTCTCCGCGGGCAGCGAGCCGAGGAAGTGGACGAGCTGGTCCTTGTCGGCGGCCAGCTCGTACATGTTGTCGGTCGCGACGATCGCGGGTTCGACGTCCTCGATCAGTCGGCGCAACTTGCGGTGGGAGACGACGTCGCGCGTGACGTCCTCGCCGTCGTACTGGACCAGTGCGTAAGAAGGTGCGTCGCCGCGCACGTCGCCGCTCTGGATATCGACTCCGAAGACGACTGCGTCGAGCGCACTCGTTCGCGTGCTCACGACTCCGTATAGGGACGTGTGACGTATAAATCCGACGCGGGTGTGAAGCTGTGACAGTGTCGAGCAGAAGCCGCGCTGTCGGTGTCGAGTCGACCCGACTCGCGTCCTGCCGGTGGCCTCGATTATTTGACCCCGCTTCCCGTGGCATCTCCGTATGGAGTACACGACACTCGGTAGCACGGGAATGGAGGTCAGTGAGATCTGTCTGGGCTGTATGAGCTTCGGCTCGAGCGACGAGTGGATGCTCGACGAGGGAGAGAGCCGCGAGATCATCGAGCGAGCGATCGACCTCGGTATCAACTTCTTCGACACGGCGAACGTCTACTCGCGGGGCGAGTCCGAGGAAATTCTCGGAAACGTGCTCGCCGACTACGATCGCGACAAGCAGGTCGTCGCGACCAAGGTCTACGGCGAGATGGGCGAGGGACCGAACCAGCAGGGGCTGTCGCGAAAGACGATCGAGCAGGAGCTTTCGAACTCGCTCGAGCGACTGGGGATGGACACCGTCGACCTCTACCAGATCCACCGCTGGGATTACGACACGCCGATCGAGACGACGCTTCGCGCACTCGACGACGCCGTCGAACGCGGGCAGGTCCGACACGTCGGCGCCTCCTCGATGTGGGCCCACCAGTTCCAGCGGGCGCTCGATATCGCAGAGCGCGAGGGACTGGCACGCTTCGAGACGATGCAGAACCTCTACCACCTCACCTACCGCGAGGAGGAACGAGAGATGTACCCGATCTGTCGGCGGGAGAACGTCGGCGTCATCCCGTGGAGTCCGCTGGGCGCGGGCTATCTCACCCGCCCGCACGAGGACTTCGACGAGACCGCCCGCGGCGAGCACGAACTCGACTACGGCACGCAGTACCATGAGGGCCCCGGCAGCGAGGAGATCAACGCCCGCGTGCAGGAATTGGCCGACGAGAAGGACGTCACGATGGCCCAGATCGCCCTCGCGTGGCACTTCCACAAGGAACACGTCACCGCGCCTATCCTCGGGACCTCGAGCATCGAACACCTGGAACAGGCCGTGGAAGCACTGGATATCTCGTTGTCGGAGAGCGACCTCGAGTATCTGGAGGAGCCGTATCATCCGGTGCCGATCTACGGGCACGACTAGCGGGTCGATCGACCGGTCAACGTAGCCTTGTCGGCGGACCCCTCGAGCGGACCCGACGTCGACGCCTACTCCTCGGTCACGTCGCCAGCGTACCGGTCCCGATCACAGACCAACCACCCGTCTTCGACCTCGAGTTCGGCCACCTGCAGGACCGTCTGCCGTGCTTTCCCCATCCCCGTCTCGTAGCGCTGTCCCGCAGCAGGCTGGTGGACGTGATAGAGGATGTACGCCCGGTCGCCGACGACGAAGACGTCCGGATGGCCGCCCTGGAAGTCGTCGCAGGGGCGCTGCCCCTCGCCGGTGAGGAGGCCGTCGGGTTGGGCCTCCCACTCCTCGCCGTCCGGCGATCGGTAGACGCTCAACCCGTCCCACGAGTCGGTGAGCTGCCAGAACCGGTCGCGCCACTCGAAGACGATCGGCGCCTCCTGGGCTTTGTCGTCGAGCGCGGGCTCCTCGCTCGCGGTCCACTCGAACAGGTCGTCGCTGTCGGCGGTGTAAATGTGCGACTCGTTGGCCTCGTCCTTGTACCACATCCGCCACGTCCCGTCGGGAAGCCGGTGGACGTCCGGATCGATCACGTACTCGGTGGTCAACGAGAGCCGCCCCTCGAACTCCCAATTCCAGAGGTCGGGGCTCGTGAAGTGAACGATGTACCGGTTGCCCTCCCAGGTCTGGGGGACGCCGCGGAGGTAACTCACGAACAGGTGGTAGGTGCCCTCGTGGTGGAGGATCTCGGGTGCCCAGTAGGTGTTGTGACCCCGCTCGATGTCCAACTCGAGCGTCCCCCGGTACAGGAACCGCCGGCCGTCGTCGGAGGTCGCGACACCGATGTCCGAGCCGTGGATCCAGCCTTTCCCCGGGACGTCGACGTTCGCACGCCGTTGCGTGTAGAGCATCCACCACTCCTCGGTCTCGTGGTTCCACGCCATCGACGGGTCCGCGGCGCCGTCGAAAATAGGGTCGCGAAACAGCGGTGCGGGTGCGTCCTCGATGGCGAACGACGGAGACTGCTCTCGGTCCGGTTCCGCGTCACCGACACGCTCCTCGAGTATCGGATTCCAGTTGCTACCCATAGTACCGGACGCTCGAGAACCCGGATGAAGATTGCGGATGCGGGCTCTCGACGGACTCGGTTCCCGCTCGAGGACGATCCGTCAGCTCGAGGCCGTGCGGACTCCGTCAGTCGCCATCGGGTGAGACGTCTCCCCCATCGGGATACGGGATCTCGAGTTCGTCACCGTCCGACGGAACGAACACCTCGCCGTCGAACACCTCGCGAGCCTCCGCGAGGTGGTCGTCGGTGTACCCCGCGTACCGCGAGGAGAGGTGCATCAGCGCCAACCGGCGCGCGTCCGACCGGCTGGCGATCTCGGCGGCCTGCCGGGCGGTGGAGTGGGCGGTGTCGCTCGCGCGCTCGACGCGGTCGTCGGCGAAGGTGGCGTCGTGGATCAGCAGGTCGGGTTCCGCCGCGACCTCGACCGTGGCCGCAGTCGGTCTCGTGTCGCCGGTGTAGACCAGCGACCGTCCCGGACGGGGCTCGCCGACGACTTCGTCGGGTTCGACGACGGTCCCGTCCTCGAGTTCGACGGGCTCTCCCTCGTGGAGTCTCGAGAACTTCGGTCCCACGGGGACGCCCAGCTCTTCGGCTCGCTCGCGGTCGAACCGTCCCTTACGGTCGTCTTCGACGAGGGCGTAGCCCACGGATCGCGTGTCGTGGTCGGACGCGAAGGCGCGGACCTCGTACTCGTCGGCCCGGTAGGCGACGTCGCCGGGGCCGACTTCGCTGATTCGCACGGGAAACGTCGGCCGGTTCCCGAGCGCGCGGACGAGCGATTTGATCTGGCGACGCGTTCCGTGGGGGACGTGGATGGCGAGCGGGTCCTCGCGGTCGTTGAAGTCCATCGTCTGGATCAGTCCCGGAATCCCGAGGACGTGGTCGCCGTGGAGGTGCGTGACGAACAGGTGGGACACCGAGAAGCCGGTCCCGAAGAGCATCATCTGACGCTGGGTTCCCTCGCCGGCGTCGAACAGCAGCTCCTCGCCCTCGCGGGCAACGAAGATACTGCTCGGATTTCGATCCGTCGTCGGGACGGCCCCGCTGGTCCCCAGGAACGTCACGCGCAGTGGCATCGCCCACCTCTCGGTGGGGCGCGGCTAAACCGCCTTCGAATCGGTCGTTGTCCGATCGCCCGAATACGCGATCTCGACAGTCGCCGGAGACCGCGCTCTCGAAATTGAGGCAATCGAGACACTCGAGACGATCGAAACTGTCAGCGAAGACCGGTGTGAAACGATTATAATCTCACTGAACGGTTTGCGTGTGCCTGCAACGGAGGGTGTATTTTACATCCGTGGGGACCGAACAGTCGACTAATCCACCCGGAAGTACCCGCGACACAATGAGCACGATACTAGAGTTCAGTACGATTAAGCAAATCGGCGCGGTGTTGATCGCCGTCGTGATCGTCCTCGCCGCCGGGACGGTCGTCGGGCAGGCACCCATGCTCTTCGGCGCCGACGTCGCTAGCGACCCCGAGGCGTCGATCGAGTTCCCCGACCAGAGCAGCGACGGGACGAGCGTTACGGTCGACACCGTCTCGCTCTCGGACGGCGGCTTCGTCGTCGTCACCAACGGCGACACCATCGTCGGCGTCTCCGAACACCTCGAGTCGGGCACCCACGAGAATGTCACCGTCGAGCAACGCGACGACGAGGAAGTCGAGATGCTCGGCCAGTTGACCGCGACGGCCCACCAGGATACGACCGACAGCGGAACGTTCGTCAGCGAAGCCGAGGCGAGCGAGGACGAGGAGATCGACGAGCACGACCGACCGTACACCGACGGCGGCTACCCGGTCAGCGACACGGCGACCGTGACGGCGTCCGAACGGCCCGACCAGAACGAGAGCACCTCGTTCGTCGTCGAATCCGTCGACGCACCCGAGTCGGCAACGGCCAACGGCTCGGTCGAGGTCACCACCGAGATTCGCAATCCCAACGAGTTCGACGACCGCCAGCACGTCGACTTCCGCCTCGACGGTCAGTTGATCGAACGACAGGTCCTCTCGCTCGGTGCCGACGAGACGCGCGAACTCAACGTCACGGTCGACCTCGACGGCGTCGAACCGGGGGAACACATCTACGGGATCTACACGAGCGACGACGGCGCGCTCGGAGAGTTACAGGTCGATCCCGACGATGCTAGCGTGACGGTCCGCGAGGTCGACTCCGACCGCGTCGTCGCGAACGCGACGCTCACAGTCGACGGCTTCCTCGCCGTCGAAGCCGCCGGCAACGGCACCGAGACCAGCACAGACAACGACACGGGGAACGAGAGCGACGCGGACAACGACACCGGAGACGACAACGACACGGAAACCGAACCCGAACCCGAAATCCTCGGCACCTCCGAGTCGCTCGAGTCGGGAGACCACGAAAACGTCAGCATCGACCTCGAGGAGCCACTCGAGGACGGCGAGACGGTCTCCGTCGTCGTCTACGAGGGCAGCGTCGACGACCTCGAGAACGCCTCGGCCTACAGCGTGGGCGACGAGCGCATCGAGCAGACGGTCGTCGTGGGTGAGGAGCTCGATGCGGGTGCTGACGACGCCGAGAGCGGAGAGAGTGCGGGCACGGAGAGCGCAGACACAGAGACCGACAACAGTACCGAAGCCCCCGACACGGACGACTAAGGACGGCGACCCGCGACCGAGACGCGACCGCCACTCGACCGCCACTCGGCCAACTCGAGGACAACCGACCGATTCTTACCCGATCACACCCTACCGACGGGCGATGGACGCGCCGCTGTGGACCGAGACGCACGCGCCGACGCTGTCGGAACTCCCCCAGGACGACGCCCGCGAGTACCTCCAGCGGGCCGTCGAGGAGCCGATCAACCTCGTCCTCCAGGGACCGCCGGGAAGCGGGAAGACGGCGGCAGCGCGTGCACTAGCACGCGAGATCCACGACGACCCGGACAACGACCTCGTCGAGATCAACGTCGCGGACTTCTTCGATCGCACGAAAAAGGAGATCCGCTCGGACCCGCGGTTCGAACACTTCCTGCAGGGCCAGACCGAGTTCTCCAAACAGTACCGGCGCGGAACGGACCAGCGTAACAAGTACAAACGCGAGTGGTCCAAGCGCGACATGATCGCCCACGTCCTCAAGGAACAGGCCGGCTACGCCCCCTCGAGCGGGACGTACAAGACCATCCTGCTGGACAACACCGAGAACATTCGCGAGGACTTCCAGCACGCGCTGCGGCGGATCATGGAGCAACACCACCGGACGACCCAGTTTATCATCGCCACCCGCCAGCCGACCAAACTCATCCCGCCGATCCGCTCGCGGTGTTTCCCCGTCTCCATCCGTTCTCCCTCGAGCGAAGAGACCGTCGCCGTCCTCGAACGCATCGTCGAACGGGAGGGCGTCGAGTACGACGCCGACGGCCTCGAGTTCATCGCGGGCTACGCCAACGGCAACCTCCGGCAGGCGATTCTGGCGGCCCAGACGACGGCGCTCGAGGAAGGCGAGATCACGATGCAGACCGCCTACGAGACGATCGGTGCGGTCGGCCTCGACGAGGAGATCGAGTCGATGCTCGACGACGCCGAGGCCGGGGAGTTCACCGACGCTCGCAAGACCTTAGACGACCTACTCGTCGACGAGGGGTTGAGCGGGAACGAGGTCCTCGACTCGATCCTCTCGATCGCGCGCAAACGGTATCAGGGCGACGAACTCGCCCGGATCCACCGGCTGGCCGCGGACGTCGAGTTCGAGATGAACGAGGGGACGAGCGACCGAATCCACGTCTCGCACCTGCTGGCGGAGTTAGGCCGGGACACGTAGAGAGTCGGTCGTCGTCCGCTGGCAATACGTGAGCGTCTCGAGAGTCTCGGCGTCTGTTCTCACTCCGTTCTGCGATCACGGAGAGACGTCCGCTCCAGTTCTGTGACTGTGGTTGGGCGGTGCAGACGGGTCGATTTCCGCTATCGACAGCCATTATCCGCCTCCCCCACGCACGTACTCGTATGCCAACCGTCCTCGAGACGCGCATTCAGAACCGATTCCGCGTCCAGCCACATCACGCGAACAACTACGAGACGCTCCACGGCGGGAACCTCATGAAGTGGCTCGACGAGGTGGGCGCGATGTCGGCGATGCGCTTCGCGGGCGAGACCTGCGTCACCGCTCGCGTCGAGGAACTGGACTTCAACCAGCCGATTCTCATCGGCGACACGGCGCTCGTCGAGGGCTACGTCTACCGGGCGGGAACGACGAGCGCCCGCGTCGCACTCCGCGCCTGGCGAGAGGAACCGCGGACCGGCGAGACCGAACTGACGACCGAGTCGACGTTCATCTTCGTCGCGATCGACGAAGACGGCTCGCCGGTTCCCGTCCCGGAGCTCACCGTCGAGACCGACGAGGGCGAGGAGCTTCGAGAACGGGCGCTGACGTCGCTCGAGTAGCGGGTCGATCGACGGACCCCCGCGTGCGAAACGCGAGACGCTGACCGCAGAACTGGACGACCAGAGATCTCACTCTCACTCTCACTCCGCGTCCGTCAACACCAGCACGTACCGCGTCAGCGACCGGTGGACGCGCCGTTCGAAGGTCGCCTCGAGTTCCCATCCGGCAGCACCCGCTTCTTCGACCCACGACCGATCCGCGACGACGACCGCGCGATCCGCGACGCGCCGCGCTTCCGCGAGCGCGCCCGAGACGAGGTCCTCGAGGCGGTGGGTGGCGATCTTCGACTGGCGACCGTACGGGGCGTCGAAGACGACGGCGTCGACGGCGTCGTCTCGAAGCGGGAGCTGCGTGCCGTCGCCGAGCGCGGTGTGCCAGTCGCCGCGGGCGACGCCGACGGGCGACGGATCCTCGCGGTCGAGAAAGGACGAGAGGTTCTCGGCGGCACCGGCGGCCATCTTTCGCTGGGCGTCGGTTCCGATCACGTCGGCGCCGACGAGCCCCGCCTCGACGAGGCCTCCGCCGGTGCCGCACATGGGGTCGAGAACCGTCGCACCCGGTCGGGCGCCCGCGATGTTCGCGATCGCGCGGGCGAGAAGGGGGTCCATACTGCCGGGCTGGAAGAACGGTTTGTCCGTCGGCGCCCGCGAGCCGAAATCGCGGACGCTCTCGCTTTCGAGCCAGCCCAGCGCGCAGACGGAGACGTCAGTCTCGGTCGCGTTCCCGTCGCGGCTCGTGGGCTCGCTCTCGAGTTCACCCACCGAAAACGCCGCCCGCAACACGTGGTCTGGCTCCTCGAGGTCGACGTCGAACCCGCGGTCGACCAGCACCTGTCCGAGCGTCCGCTCGACGCGGCCGGTGCCGATCCCGCTCGCGCCGTGGACGTCGGTCGCGCGGACGGCGACGGTCCCCTCGCGGTCGATACCGGCGGCCTCGAGGAGGGCGCGGGCGCTCTCGAGGTCGGCGTCGGTCCGACCGAGCAGTTCGCTCGCGTACCGGGTGAAGGCGAGTCCGCGGACGCGTTCGGGAGCGACGGCCCGGGCGACGGCCAGTCCGGGCGCGATTCGCTCGACGTCGGCCGCGGCGCTGGCGGCTTCGCAGGCCGCGAACCGGTCGTCCTCGCCGGCGAACTCGAGGAAGTACACGATCCACCGTCACCGGCCGCGAGCTATGAGCCTACCGTTTTCGACGAGTTAGTGACTTCCTAAATACCGGACAGATCAGGTGCCGGTACTAACCTTTATAAACCTTAAATACGTCTTTTTAAGCGACTTATGACGGATCCGAAGGACACCATCAACATCGAAAACGTGGTGGCGTCGACCGGCATCGGCCAGGAACTCGATCTCCAGAGCGTCGCGATGGACCTCGAGGGGGCAGATTACGATCCCGAGCAGTTTCCCGGCCTCGTGTACCGTACGCAAAATCCCAAGTCCGCTGCGTTGATCTTCCGCTCGGGGAAGATCGTCTGCACCGGCGCGAAGAGTACCGACGACGTTCACGAGAGCCTCCGTATCGTCTTCGACAAGCTCCGCGAACTCCAGATTCAGGTCAACGACGACCCCGAGATCGTCGTCCAGAACATCGTCACCTCCGCCGACCTCGGACGCAATCTCAACCTGAACGCGATCGCGATCGGCCTCGGCTTAGAGAACATCGAGTACGAGCCCGAGCAGTTCCCCGGCCTCGTCTACCGGCTCGACGAACCCGAAGTCGTCGCCCTGCTCTTTGGCTCCGGCAAGCTCGTCATCACCGGCGGGAAACAGCCCGTCGACGCCGAACACGCCGTCGACAAGATCGTCTCCCGGCTCGAGGACCTCGGCTTGCTCGAGTAACGCGCACTCGCCCACTCCTTCTCGACTCCGATCGCGATCGACCGTGTCTACCCTCGAGCGGTGTCGCGGTCGAGTCGAGAAGAACGAACGGGAATCGAAACGGGTCGGTGTCGGAGGAGCTCGAAACCGAAATCGAGACCGAAGCTGAGACCGCATTCGGCAGGCACAAATCGGTGGGGTCGAACACTCGAGTATGGCTCCGGTTTCGGCGCTCGTACTGCCGTCGTCACTGTCCCCCGTCGTCGCACAACTCGAGCCGGCTTCGGGAGGTCTCCTCGCGTATCTCGGCACGTTCGTAGTCGTCACGATATTTTACGGTCTGACCCTGCACATCGCCGCCAGGTACGTGCTCGGCGACGTCAGCGTTCGACAGGCGTTTCGCGTCGCACCGATCCTGGCGCTGTTCTCGATCGTCTTGCAACAGGCCGGGCCGGCGATCACCGCCGGCGTGTCGGTCGTGGTCGCCTACACCCTGATCTACGTGATTTACGATCTCAGTCACAGACTAACGGCGTTCGTGACGGTTATCTACTACACCGTCGCCCTGCTCTTCGGACTCGTCATCTACAATCTCGTGTTCCTGATCGGGCAGGCACCCGGATGATGGACGGTGGATTCAGCGTTCGCGGAATCTCACTCGACTAACCGCTCGATCTCCGTCACCAAAATCCCGCTCGCGCCCCGCTTTTTGACGTCGGTGATCGTCTCGAAGACGTCCCGCTCGTCGACGACGGCGTGAACGGCCACTTTCTCGCCGCCGTTCGCGATGTCCATGATCGTCGGTCCATCGAGGCCGGGAATCTCCTCGCGGATCTCCTCGAGTCGATCCTCCGGGACGTTCATCATCAGGTAGCGCTTCCCGTCGGCGGCCAGCACCGACGAGAGCGCGGTCCGGATCTCCTGGACTTTCGGGTCGTCGACGACGTCCTCGCGGGCGAACAGCTGGACGGAGCTCGAGAGCACCTCGTCGATGATCGCGAGCCGGTTGACCTTCAGCGTCGTACCGGTGCTCGTGATGTCGACGATCGCGTCGGCCATCTCGACGTGGGGCGTGAGCTCGGTCGCGCCGGTCACCTCGACGATCTCGGGGTCGACGCCGGTGTCCGCGAAGAAGTTCCGCGTGATGGTGGGGAACTCCGTGGCGACGGTCTTCCCCCCGAGGTCCTCGATCGCGGTGATGTCCCCGTCTTCGGGTGCGGCGAGGACGAGCCGGCAGCGGCCGAACGCGAGGTCGAGCAGGTCGACGATGTCGTCGTGGCCGCTCTCGCGGACCTGATCCAGCCCCGTGATGCCGACGTCGGCGGCGCCGTCGGCGATGTACTCGGGGATGTCGGCGGCTCGAGCGAAGAGGACGGTCACGTCCGGATCGACGGTCTCGGCGTAGAGTTTGCGGTCGGCACCGTTCTCGAGGTGGAGCCCCGCCCGCTCTAGGAGATCGATCGTCGGCTGGTGCAGGCGGCCCTTGTTGGAGACGGCGATACGCATGTACCGGTCGTTCGGGTGGGAATGGGAATTGTCTTTCTATTGGGCTGGTGGCTCGGGGCGGTACGATGCGGACGAGTGTCAGTATTTCGAGAACGGCTCTCCCGACGACTCTCGACCGGGGGATTCGTTCCACGCTCCGAGACCGATCGCCTACGACGTACTCCCAGAGAAGTCGTTCTGAGTACGTGAGATAACGCGATAATGTGATCGAAAATATATACTGTAATTAGTGAAATTTTGAGTGATACATGTGCGCTGAAAGACAAAAAGACGTTCTTTCGATGCTGTTTGCCGTACAGTTCTCGATACTCGTCCTCGTGATTCCGTCACTCTGGCCACTGCTGCTACTCCCGGTAGCCGTTACACTCCGAGTGCTGAAAAGGGAATACGAACGCCGGCTCGCTGAAGCGTCCGAGTAGGAGGGTCCTGTCACGAGGGTTCTGAGACGGCGTTCCACCGTCTCTTCCGGCACCCATTCTCGCAGACAGTCGAGCGAACGCAGCGAGGCTAGAATCACAAAGTCACGACGATTGGATCGACGGTGGCTCACCCGGCGAAGTTTCGCTTCTCCGTGGGTCGTGGCATCGCCCAAACACTCGTCGATCGCCCGCCGTCAGGGGCGGCTTCGCGAATCGGTCGTCCAACTCGTCGTCGACGAGTTGACATCGTCTCTCACATCGCTCGAATCGGATCGGTGATTCGCTACTCGCACAGTACCCGCTGTTCGGATATTCCGAACCAGCGAGTGTTCACTCTCGGATCGACCGAGATTTTTTGAGTGTCGTCTGCGACACGAGTGTAGAGTGTATGTCGATCGACGAGCGAACGCGCGCCGAGGTCGACCGCCGTCTCGAGCGCCTCGAATCCGAGTACGGCTCGTTTCCGATCCGCGAGGAGACGGTGACGAACGAGTCCTCATTTTTCGAGCAGGGTGTCGAGTTGGCCAGAGAGGGCTGGATCGGCGACGCCGGCGCGTGGGTTACCGACGCGGCCGACCGCGCGCTGTTGATCCGCCACGAGGCCGATCCCGAGCGCTGGGGAACGCCCGGCGGCGGCCACGAACCCGGTGAGACGATGGGCGAGACCGCCCGCCGCGAGGTCCGCGAGGAGACCGGCCTCGAACCGACGCTGACCGGTGTCTGTTTCGCCCGGCAGAAGACGGTCGTCCACGAGGACGACCCGGAGCGTCGGTTTCGGATGCTGACGGTGATCTTCGAGGCCGACGTCGACGCCGGTGACGTCGTCGAAACGGCGATCCAGATCGGAGACGACGAGATACTCGAGGCGCGGTGGTTCGAAGCCGATGACCCGCCGGAAGCGGTTCACGGGTTTCTCGAGGAGCGAGTCGAAGACTGGGAGACAGTGACAGATTGAGAAACGAGCGAAGGGGCCAGTACTAGAGTGACAATTGAGACGAGTAAACGACTACAGGTCGGGTGATCCGTGGAACTCTCGCCGTCTCTTTAGAACTCGCCCGGGAACAGCAGTTCGGCGACCTCGATGGTGACGTAGGCCTCGATGACCGCCGCGAGGAGGAGCATGAGATAGCCGAGGAGGACGAAGAGTCCGGTCCGGTAGAGGTACGGTTTCGTGACGAACGCGTCGCGTCTCCCGAAAATCCGCTGGGCGAAGCGGTGGACGAGTCGGAACCCGACACCCGCAGCGACGAACAGCGCCGGCAGTTCGAAGATTCCGTGGGGAACGAGTAAGGCGAGGATGAGGCCGAATCCCATCTCCTGTCCGATCGCGTACGCGATATTCCCCAGCAGGACGCCGTTGAACAGCATGATCGCCGCCGTAAGCAACCCGATCGTCACCGCGCCGACGATCGAGAGCAGGAACGGCGGCGTGTTGTTGAGGACGAAAAACTGCGCCGAGAGTTCGACGCCCCGTCCACCGCCCATCGTCTCCTCGTCGACCATCAGGTCCTCCTCGAGCAACTCGAGCATGAGTTCGAGCAGGTCGTACCCCGCGAGGACGAGCGCGATACCGACGAGGACGCCGACCAGAAACAGGGCCGTCGCGAAGCCGACGTACCGGCGGTGTTCGTCCCACGCGTCGGTCAGCGCCTCGCGGACGGTGTACTCTCGGACGAACGTCCCGAACCGAGCGCGCCTCGAGCCATCGTTCATGCGTCCCCGTTAGATCAGGGAATCGATAAATCCGCCGACTGCCCCGGTCACGGATGCAGACCGCAGTAGCGTCGACTGAACGGGGGAACCGACGCGTTTTTGCCGAATCGATCGGTACTCGAGCAGTCCCGATGACCGAAAGCTGGCAGCGGATACGGCCGGTCGCCCTCGGCGCGATTCGACGCGACGACGAACTCCTCGTCACCGAGGACCACGACCCTGGTGCGGACGAACGGTTCTACCGACTTCCCGGCGGCGGCGTGGAGTTCGGCGAGTACGCCGCCGACGCGGTCGAACGGGAGTTCGACGAGGAGTTCGGCGTGACGCTCACCGACGTCTCCCGTTCGGGGACCTACGAGAACGTGTTCTCGTTCGACGGGGAACGGGGGCACGAACACTGGTGGGTGTACGAGGCGTCGATCGTCGAGGACTGGCCCTACGAGCGAGACGAGTTCACCGGCTACGAACACGCGGTCGACGAGGAGATTACCGCCGTCTGGAAACCGATCACCGACCTCGAGTCGCCCGACACGACGTTCTACGACGAGTGCGTACTCGAGGGCCTCGAGGACTGACCGTTGTCGAGTCGCGTCTCCGACGCCGTCGGAAAGACGGCAGATTGACGCTTCCGGCCCGAAAACCACCTGCCATGACCACGCTGTCGATCACCGATGGACGGGTCCTGCGACCGAACGGGACGATCGAACGCGCCGACGTCCTCGTCGATCAGGAATCGGGCGAGATCCTCGAGATCGCACCCGACCTCGCAGGTGACGGAGACGAGACGCTCGACGCCGCGAACTCGCTCGTGACCCCCGGCTTCGTCAACGGCCACTGCCACGTCGCGATGACCCTCTTGCGGGGCTACGCCGACGACAAACCGCTCGAGGCGTGGCTGCGCGAGGACATCTGGCCCGTCGAGGGCGCGTTCACGACCGAAGACATTCGGGCGGGGACCGAGTTGGGGCTGCTCGAGATGATCAAGTCCGGGACGACGGCCTTCGCGGACATGTACTTCGAGGTTCCCGAGATCGCCGACGCCGTCGAAGCGGCGGGACTGCGCGCGCTGCTGGGACACGCGACCGTGACGGTCGCGAAGGACAGCGAGGCGGCGCTGGCGGACACCCAGGAGAGCCTCGACGTCGCTCGCGACCTCGACGGCGCGGCGGACGGACGCATCTCGACGGCCTTCATGCCCCACTCGCTGACGACCGTCGGGAGCGAATACCTAGAGGAGTTCGTCCCGAAGGCGCGCGAGGCCGGCGTGCCGATCCACTACCACGCCAACGAGACCCGCGAGGAGGTGACGCCGATCGTCGAGTCCGAGGGCGTTCGACCGCTGGCCTACGCCGCCGAACGCGGGATGCTCGAACCCGAGGACTTCCTCGCCCACGGCGTCCACCTCGACGAGAGCGAGATCGGCCTGCTCGCGGAGGCGGGCACGAGCGTGATCCACTGTCCGGCCTCGAACATGAAACTCGCCAGCGGAATGGCGCCTGTCCAGCGCATGCTCGAGGCCGGCGTGACGGTGGGGCTGGGAACCGACGGCGCAGCGTCGAACAACGACCTCTCGATGCTCGACGAGGCCCGCGACGCCGCCATGCTCGGCAAGCTCGCCGCCGAGGACGCCTCCGCGGTGCCGGCGGAGACAGTCGTCGAGATGGCCACGCTGGGCAGCGCAGACGCGCTCGGATTCGAGTCGGGCCGCCTCGAGGCGGGCGCTCCCGCCGATCTCGCGGTGATCGACCTCGAGAAACCCCACCTGACGCCCCACCACGACCTCGTGAGCCACCTCGCCTACGCGGCGGCGGCCGCGGACGTCCGCCACACGGTCTGTGACGGGCGGGTCCTGATGCGCGATCGGGACGTACTGTCGCTCGACGAGGCGGCCGTGCGAGAGCGAGCGCTCGAACGGGCGTCGTCGCTGGACGCTCGCGTAGCCGAATAATCACGGGAGTTGAACACTCAGAACTTTCTATAAACGCTCTAAACGATTCTCGAGTCGTTTGATATCGTCCCGAACGAGTCGAACTGCTGACGGGGTTTATCCACGATTCCCTGAAAGTCAGGGTTGCAATGAATAACAAACGAGTCTTCGCGGTTGGACTGGCGCTCGTCATGTGCCTGTCCGTGCTCGCACCACTGGGAACGGTAGCTGCCCAGACGGTCGAGGACGATGTCGACGAGGAGCTGTCGGTCGCCGTCGATCAGGATAACGTGATGGTGACCGTAACCGATAACGGCACCGCAGTATCGAACGCGAACGTCTCGGTGTCGATCAACGACACGACAGACGAGAACGTGACGTACGCGGGCGTCGGCGAGTACGAGACCGACGCGAACGGAACGATCGAACTTCCGGCACCCGACGAAACCGTCACGATCGACGTAGCCGCGACCGACGGGAACAACTCCGACTCGACGACGGTGACGCTCGCGGTCGAAGAGGAGGAGGAAGAGGAGTTCTCGATCGACGTCACCCAGGGTAACGACACCGTAACCGTGACGGTCACCGAGAACGCCAGCGGCGTCGACGCCGCGTCCGTCGAGGTCTCGACGGTCGACGAGAACGCGTCGTACGCCGACGAAGGATCGTACGAGACGGACGCGAACGGGACGCTCTCGCTCTCCGCGCCGTTGACCGAGGCCGTCGAGGTCGAGTTCGTCGCGACGTCCGGGAACGACTCCGCCGAAACGACGGCGACGCTCGAGCCGGTCGAAGCGCAGAGCTTCGGCTCGCTCGTCTCCATGTTCGTCGAGAACGCGAAGAACAACTCCGACGGACCGCTCGGACTCTCGGTCGCGAGTTTCGTGGTCGAGAACAACCCGGGTAACGCACCCGATCACGCGGGACCGCCGGACCACGCGGGACCGCCGAGTGACGACGACGGCGAGAGCGAGGACGAGAACGGTGGCCAGCCATCGTGGGCTGGAAACGGAAACGACGACAAGGACGAGAAGAACAAGAAAGACAAGAAGGACGAAGACGACAAAGGCGGTCCACCGAGCCACGCAGGACCGCACGGAGACGACACCGAAGCTGACGACGAAGAAGAAGACGAAGCGGACGATAGCGAGGTCGAGGACGGTGACGATGACGAAGAAGAAGACGACGCTGAGAACACGGATGAAGACGGTGACGACGACGCCGACAGCTGATCACCCACGCGAACGCGACAATCGACACAGCAGTTGACACCACTACCGACGAACACCAGCTTTCAGAGGCACCCCGTTCGTCGGTCGAACGACACCCATTCGACAGCAGAACACGCTCGAGCGCGATCGTCTGCGGACGGTAACGGAGCCGTAACCGCCACATCGGTCGCCATCTCGAGTACACCGACACCGACACCGACATCGTTTGGCGCTGCATCGAAACCGGTTCGATGCACGATTCGAAGCCGACACTCGTTTTTTCACACCCCGTCGATGTCAACCGGCTTCGGTACCGTTTTGAGCGCGGTCACTCTCTATCGGTGTATGACCGAATCCGAGTATCCCCCGATCAGCGAGCAACTGGACGATACCGAAACCGCTCGAGCGGAGGGACGACGAAAGATGGACTGGGCCGCCCAGCACATGCCCATCTTAGAGCGCGTCGGCGAGGAGTTCGAGGCCGAACAGCCCTTCGAGGGCGAGCGCATCGGCATGGCGATGCACGTCGAGGCCAAGACAGCTATCCTCGTCGAGACGCTGGCCGACGGCGGCGCGGAAGTCGCTGTCACCGGCTGTAACCCGCTCTCGACCCACGACGACGTCTCGGCGGCGCTCGATACCCACGAGAACATCACGAGCTACGCCAAACGCGAGGTCGACGACGAGGAGTACTACGCCGCGATCGAAGCCGTCATCGGCCACGAGCCCACGGTTACCGTCGACGACGGGATGGACCTCGTCGCTGCGATCCACGAGGACTACCCCGAACTCATCGACTCGATCGTCGGCGGCTGCGAGGAGACCACCACCGGCGTCCACCGCCTGCGTGCGATGGACGCGGACGGCGCCCTCGAGTACCCCGTCTTCGCGGTCAACGACACCCCGATGAAGCGCCTGTTCGACAACGTCCACGGCACCGGCGAGTCCTCGCTCGCGTCGATCGCGATGACCACGAACCTCTCGTGGGCCGGCAAGAACGTCGTCGTCGCGGGCTACGGCTACTGCGGGAAAGGCGTCGCGAAGAAAGCCTCGGGCCAGAACGCGAACGTCATCGTCACCGAAGTCGAGCCCCGACGCGCGCTCGAGGCCCACATGGAAGGCTACGACGTGATGCCGATGGCCGAGGCCGCCGAGGTCGGCGACGTCTTCCTCACCACGACCGGCAACCGGGACGTGATCGTCCGCGAGCACTTCGAGCGGATGAACGACGGCGTCCTCCTCGCCAACGCCGGCCACTTCGACATCGAGATCGACCTCGACGCACTGGACGACCTCGCGGTCGACCGGCACGAGGCTCGAGACGGCGTCGAAGCCTACGAACTCGAGGACGGCCGACAGCTCAACGTCATCGCCGAGGGGCGACTCGTCAACCTCGCCGCACCGATCTCGCTGGGCCACCCCGTCGAGGTCATGGACCAGTCGTTCGGCGTGCAGGCGGTCTGCGTACGGGAGATGCTCGAGAACAGCGACGAGTACGAGGCGGGGGTTCACGACGTCCCCGACGAACTGGACAAAGAGATCGCCGAGATCAAACTCGAGGCCGAGGGGGTCGCGTTCGACTCCCTGACCGACGTCCAACACGAGTACATGGATTCGTGGGACCACGGGACGTGAGATCGTCGGTGAAGCGCTCGGCTACGCGCCGTCCCCGTCGCTCGAGCGAGATTCGGACGACGCACCGAGGACGAATACCAGTCCCCCGTCCTCGAGGCCCACGATACCGGTTCGGGCGGTGAACGTCGTTCCGTCGGTGCGCCTCCCGACGCATCGACCCGTCCACCGCCAGCCGTCTTCGACCGTCGGGAGCGCCGTCGACCTGAGGCGGTCGGCCTCCTCGTCGGGATAGACGGTGTGCCAGGGCCGGCCGAGCAGGTCGTCGCGATCGGCCCCGAACTCCGCCGCGAACACCCGATCGACGAGTTCGAACGTCCCGGCGGGCGTGACGATCGCGACGCCGTTCGGGGCGGTTTCGAGCGCGACTAACGCTCGCCGAGCCAGCGCCGATCGTCGCTGCCGGTCGACGATGGCGCGAATTCGACAGCCGAGAAGCGCCATCGTCGTTTCGTCGGCACCTTTCTGTAGAAAGTCGACTCGCCGTGTCGAGCAGAGCTGGGTGAGGATCGCCTCGCTACACTCGTCGACGAAGTAGACGACCGGAAGTTCCGGGTCGCGCTCGCGGACGGTTTCGAGCGTCCGGTTCTCGAGTTCGTGTTCGGTTTCGGTTTCGGTTCCGGTTCCGTCTTCGTTCCTCGTCGGCGCGTTTCCGCTGACCACGCAATCGATCGACTCGATGCGTCTCGTCGACTCCTGAAGCGACGATGCCGTCCTGACCTCGAGTCGGTCGTCGTCCTCGAACGCGGCCCGGACGAGGTCGCGGAAGGTTGGGTCGTCGTCGAGATAGCAGACGGTGATCGGGTCGGAGGTCGGGTTCGGACTCAGTGCTCGACGGCGCGTGGATTCGATCGGGAGTGCGGGGAGACGAGATGGATCGATCCCGTCGACTCGCTGGCGGTGGTCCTCGGAACGGTCACGAATCGACGTGCCGGACCGTGTCGAATTATCTCCGGTCATACCGTCACCAGTGAACGCGTCACTGTCGGTCACTAGCTGCCGGACGCGGGTTCGTCGACCGAGACGGTTCCGTCCCCCCGAACCGTCACCGTGTAGCCCCTGTACTCGAACCGGATCCATCCGTCGAGTCCGGCACACAGGAGCCGGTCGAGTGCTTCCGGATCGATCGAGCGGTACAGCGGCGGCTCGAGATCGATCGGATCGGTTCCCGCAGCCTCGGCGACGGCGGTGACGACGCGGATACTAATCGGGTCGTGCGTTCGGGTGGGTGTTGGTGCGTTCACAGTCGGACAGACGCGAGCGACCGGCATCCGACTGGCCAGTATATGCGTAGTACGACCGCGAAATCGGGGGTAACGTGTATAGCGTCGCGATCGAAACCGACGGACGGCGCCCTGGCCGATTCCCGCATCCTCGTCACTCGAGCCGGCGGCCACGCGTTTGACCGCCGTGGAATAATCCCTGTTCAACTCGAACGGGTTAGTATGGCTACCCCCTCGATTCGACGGGCGGGTTCCGAACGGGTGACATCGTTCCGTTCCCTGACGATACTGACGGGGATGCTCGCCGCCGTTGCAGTCGCGGTCGTCGTCGCGGCTAGCACGACCGACGCCGCGAGCGCCCTGCCGCCGTGGACCGTTCCGCTCGGCCTCGTCGGACTGAGCGTCCGGGACGACGACGGGAGCGATCTCGAGCGGGTGACGGCCGAAGTTCGGCGGCTCGCGGCGGGCGACGACGGCGAGGGCGAGGTCGCGGGCGTGAACGAGAACGCGGACGCAGACGCGGACCTCCCGACCGACCGAGACGACGAGGTCGGAGCGCTCGCCCGAGCGGTCGACCAACTGGGGGAGACGCTGCGAACGCGCGAGCGACGCACGCTGGAGAGCGAACGATATCGCAAGGAGCTCTACCGGCTCACCTCGAGTCAGGACCTGAGCGACGAGGCGAAACGCGAGGCGCTGCTCGAACTCGGGTGCGAGCGTCTGGGGGTCGAAACCGGGTTCGTCGCCCGGATCGACGACTCGACGGGGAGCTTCGAGATTCGGACTGCCGCTGGCGGTGACTTCGTCCGGGCCGGAATGGAGGCCCCGCTCTCGAACACGATCTGTCGAAAGACGATCACCTCGGACGACATTTTGGGGATTCACGACACCGGCGATGGGGAGTGGGGTGCGGACCCGGCCCCCGAGCGGTGGTCGATCGGATGTTACGTGGGCGGAAAGGTTCTGGTCGACGGCGACCTCGTCGGAACGGTCTGTTTCGTCGACCGGGAGCCCCGCGAGGAGCCGTTCTCCCACGAGGAAAAGGCGTTCGTCGACCTCGTGACTCGGTGGGTGAGTTACGTGAGCGAACGACGCGAGTACACACAGGACCTCCGACTCGTCGAGCGCGCGATGGATGCCGCGCCGATCGGCATCACGATCACGGACCCCGACCGGGCGGATAACCCTCTCGTGTACGCGAACGAGGGATTCGAGCGCGTAACCGGGTACGCACCCGAGGAGGCGGTCGGTCGGAACTGTCGGTTCCTGCAGGGCGAGGCGACGGATCCGAATCGCGTCGCGAAACTGCGCGCGGCGATCGACGCGGAAGAATCCGTCTCGGTCGAACTCCGCAACTATCGCAGCGACGGGACGCCGTTCTGGAACCGGGTGACGGTCGCGCCGGTCGAAGCTGACCGCGAGAGCGACGTCGAACGCGAAACCGGAGACGAAGGCGAAGACGGAAACAACGGCGAAAGCGAGGTCACCCACTTCGTCGGCTTTCAAGAGGACGTTACCGAGCGCGTCGAACGCGAGCATGAACTGGAACACTATCGGGAGTACATCGACGACGTCCTCGACGCCGTCGACGACGTGTTCTACATCCTCGACCGGGACGGAGAACTCGAGCGCTGGAACGAGACGCTCACCGAGGTGACCGGCTACTCGGACGACGAACTCGAGTCGATGAACGCCGTCGAATTCTTCGGTGAAGACGACCGGGACGAGCTCGTCGACGCCATCGAAACGGTCCTCGAGACGGGGCGCGTTCGCGTCGACCTGCCGTACCTGACCAAGAGCGGGGACGACGTCCCCTACGAGTTCGTCGCCTCCCGTCTCGAGGATATCGATGGCGACCCGATAGTGGTCGTATCGGTCGAGACGTGACCGAACGGACACGGTACGAACGGGAACTCGAACGGACGGCCGACCTGCTCGAGCGAATCCAGGCGATGGCGGACATCGGCGGGTTCGAACTCGACGTGCGGTCCGAGCCGCCCGACTCGATCTGGACCGAGGAACTCTATCGCGTCCACGACCTGCCCCGTGACGCGGACCTCGACCTCGAGACGGTCCTCGAGTGCTATCACCCCGACGATCGCCAGCGGGTGCGCCAGCGACTCGAGCGTGCGCTCGAAACCGAGACGAGCTACGACTTCGAAGCGCGACTGCTCACTCGAGTCGGCGAGACGCGTTGGGTGCGAGCCATGGGCGAGCCGATCCACGAGGACGGACGGCTCGTCAAATACCGCGGCTCGATACAGGACATCACGGCCCAGAAAGAACGGGAGCTGGCGCTCAGTTCACTCCACGAGGCCACTCGCGACTTGCTCCACGCTGAGACCGAACCCGACGTCGCCGAACTGGTCGTCGACGCCGCCGCCGACGTCCTCGACGTCTCCGGTATCGGACTCTACCTGCTCGACACAGCGACGAACGCGCTCGAACCGGCCGCAGCCACGTCCGGATTCATCGGCGGATCCGATGGAACTGACGACCCATCCGGCGCTGACGACACGGGCGAACCCGACGTGCCCTCGATCGCCGTCGGCGACCGTGACTCCGCCCTCTGGAACACGTTCGTCGCGGGAAGCCAGACCGTCTTCGACGACCTCGAGATCGGCGGTCGGTCCGTCGATACCGACGGTGAACGACGGTCGTCGGGCCAGTCGGTCGACGCCGACGACGTCGAGGGGCAGAGCGGTCTGGCCGTCCCGATCGACGACCACGGCGTGTTCGTCGTCGTCACACCGCCGTCGACGATCGACGGCGAGATGCGGCGATTGGTCGAGACGCTCGTCGCGACGGCGACGGCCGCGTTCGACCGCCTCGAGAGCGAAGCGAGCCTGCGAGAACGGGACCTCGAACTGCAGGAACGAAACCGCCGTCTGAGAGGACAGATCCAGATCAACGAGATCATCCGAACGATCGATCGGTCGCTCGTCGAGGCCACCAGTCGAGCGGAGATCGAGCAAACCGTCTGCGATCGACTGGCCGCGACCGAAGAGGTCGCGTTCGCCTGGATCGGCGCTCCCGACGTGAGCGAAACCGAACTCGTCCCGCGAGCGTGGGCCGGCGCCGGCCCGGAGTATCTGGACGAGATCTCGCTCGACGCGACCGCCGCCGGCGGTTCGGAACCCGCCGTCAGCACCGTCCGAACGGAACGGCCGACGGTCGTCGCGAACGTCCTCGAGGACCTGCAAACCGACGCCTGGCGAACGGCCGCGCTCGCTCGAGGCTTCGTCTCCTGTCTCAGCGTTCCGCTCGCCGTCGACGATTACTCCTACGGCGTTCTCACGGTGTACGCGACGGAGTCGGAGACGTTCGGAGACCTCGAGCGAACGGTGTTCGCGGAACTGGGAGAGAGCATCGCGAACGCGATTACCGCCGTGAATACCCGACAGGCGCTCCACGCCGATACCCACCTCGAACTCGAACTCGAATTCGACAGTTCGGAGACATTTCTCGGCCGTCTCGCCCGAAAAACCGGCTGTCGCGTCACGTACGATGGACTGGCGACGCATTCGGCCGACGAAACGCGTCTGTTCTTTACGACGACCGGGTGCGATCCCGACGCCGTCTGCGCGTTCCTCGAGAATCTCGTCTCCGTTACCGACTGTCGGCTGATCGGGGGGCGTGTGTCCGGAGCAGACGGAGAGGGCGAGAGCGAGGCCGAGGGCGAGAACGAGGAATCCGAATACCGCTTCGAAGCGACCGTCTCCGGCCCGACCGTCCCCTCGAGACTCCTCCGATACGGCGCCACGCCGCGAACGATTCGCGCCACCGAAACGAGGCTCGAGGCGGTCGTCGACCTCCCGACGGACAGCGACGTCCGCGAGCTAGTCGAGGCGCTCGGCGACCGATATCCGTCGGTCGAACTCACCGGCCGGCGTGACGTCGAACGGGACAGCCAGACCAGACGCGAGGTGACCACCTCGCTGGTCGAACCGCTGACCGACCGGCAACTCGAAGTCCTCAGGACGGCCTACTTCGCCGGCTTCTTCGACTGGCCCAGAGAGAGCACGGGCGAGGAAGTCGCCGCGATGCTCGGGGTCACGCAACCGACCGTCAACCGACACCTCAGACTCGGACAGCGACGGCTCCTCGAGCAGTTGTTCGAGGATGAGTCGGTCGCGGTCCCAAGAGCGTAGGTGTCGGCGTCACTGGCAGTGGTATGCAGGCGTCGCGGTCGAAGGGTCTCGAGAGCAGCGGTGGTCGGTGTAGGCGTCGCGGTCGCCGGAGCGTCGGTGGGGGTTGCGGTGTTGTTGTCGGTACGGGCATCAGTTCGCGGTAGCCAGGAGACGTCACGGTCGCCGGTACACCGATCATCGGAGAGGAACGCCCAAGGGGACGGCCCGTGAACGAGACGGTATGGAAACGTCTTCGCGTCAACGGGCGGACGGCCCGGTTCGTTCGACTCTCGTCGGCATCGGCCTCGCGCTGTTGGGGTTGCTCACCGCGGAGTTCGCAACCCTACCCGCGTTCTTGCTCGACCCCACGCTCCTCGAATCGCCGGCAGACGCGTCGAATACGGCGATAGTTGCCCTGTTGACGCTGAACTTCCTCGGCTTCTTCGTCGCCGGCGGTCTGTATCTCTGGTGGACGGACCGAAGTTGGGACTGGCTCGACCTCGACGTCCCATCGTGGCGCGGCTGGCGCTACGTCCTCGTCGGAATTTTCGGCAGCATCGTGTTCGTGATGGCCGTCAACGTCGTTGCGACGGCGTTCGACCTCCCCTCCTCGGAAAATCAGGTGATGACGCTGATCGGAGACGATCCGAACATGGTGCTGGTGATGATCGTCATCGTGTTCCTGCTGAACGCCCCCGCGGAGGAGTTTCTGTTCCGAAACGTCATCCAGAAGCGCCTGTACGCCGCGTTCGGCCGTATGAACGCGGTCATCGTCGCGAGCGCCATCTTCGCACTGGTCCACATCCCCTCCTACGCGCTGGTTTCCGACGGCAGCTTCGCCCCGGCGGGAGCGATCGGCGTCTCGCTCGCCGTCGTCTTCGGCGGGTCGATCATCTTCGGCACCCTCTACGCGAAAACCGACAACCTCTTCGTCCCGATCGCAGCCCACGCCGCGTTCAACGCCGTCCAGTTCGGAGTCCTCTACCTCGTGCTTCGCTTCGCACCCGAAGAACTCGAGACCGCGACGGCCGCGGTCGTCGAGTTCGCTCCGGTACTCCCGTTCTAGGTGTGACGTTCACTCGCCGCCTTCTCCCCCTTACCCTCATCCCCACCCCCACCCCACCTCACCCCACCCTCTCCGCCGCTCCCCTCTCTCCACCTCGAGGCCCGCGGTTCGCCCCGTTTATTAACACGCCTCGACGAATGACCCGTATGTCCCAAGCGAAGGGTGATCGACGCGAGCGCGAACTCGTCAATCTCCTCGACGAGGCCGGGTTCGCCGTCATGCGCGCACCCGCCAGCGGCTCCGCGACCGAACGGGAACTGCCGGACGTCTTGGCTGGCGACGGCGAAACCTTCTACGCTGTCGAGGCCAAGTCCAGTTCGGGCAAGCCGATCTACCTCACCGGCGAGGAAGTCGAGGCGCTGATCTACTTCTCGCAGAACTTCGGCGCGAAGCCACGAATCGGCGTCCGCTTCGACCGCGAGGACTGGTACTTCTTCCACCCCGGCGACTTGCACGTGACCGACGGCGGCAACTACCGGGTCAAAAAGGAGACCGCCGTCGCGGAGGGAACCGACTTCGCGGAGTTCGTCGGCACGTCGAAGAAGGTCACCCTCGACGACCTCGGCGACAGCGGCCCCGATCACGACCCGAACGTGTTGCGGGTGCTCACGGCCGTCGAACAGGGCGAACTGTCGGTCGACGAAGCCGCAACCATGCTCGAGTAGCCTATCGCTCGAGGCGCGGTATCGACGAGACCGACTCTGCGGGCCGAACTCGAGTGGTTGGAACGGAATCGTACCAACAGAAACGGGTGACACACCCGTCGCACAGTCCGCGGCTCTCGCTCACGGAGTGCGCCCAAGCGCGCTCCCGTCGTACGATCAGCTGTGCAGTGACGTCCAGTGGCTACGAGAGGTCAGGGCGAGTCGGGTCAGGACTGAGCCGACCGTTCGGTTCGTTCCGTCCGAGAACGAGAACGAGAACGAGAACGAGAGCGGGAGCGGGTCTGTGACTCGGGTTCGGACTCGGACTCCGTCTCGGACCTGAACCGAGACGCGGCGAACGTCTCGTCGGACGAGACCGACACCTTCTGCAGGCGCGTCCGCGGGAAGACGTACACCTTCAGCGAGTCCGGAACGACGCCGTTTCGAGCGACTCGAGCGTGCGGGTAGACCGCGCCGACGACCGGGACGTCCGGATCGTAGTTCTCGTTCGTTCCGTACTCGGCGACGGAACAGCCGGCAGACTGGATCCGGACGCTGTCGGCTCGGCGATCGGAGACGTCGACGACGGTGAGCCGGTCCTCCGTCTCGCGGTCGAGAACCGCATCCCCCGGGTAGAGGGTGTGGTCCTCGCAGTAGAACGGTCCCGGTGCGTCCTCGTCGACGAAGACCGACCTCTCGCAGTCGTGACAGACGACCGCGCGCCGTCCTGGTGGCGGCACCCGTCCTTCGGTGATCTCGATCGCGATGCGGCGAATGTGCTTACAGCGAGCGTCCCGAAAGACGTGATCCGGACAGGTACAGCGGGCCGCGTCCATGTCGACGAGATACGTGTGTCCGGCGCCCGACTCGATCTCGTAGAGACTGTCGCCGAGTGGCAGGACGGACATCGGTTCGAGTCGCGCCCGCCGCGATCGATCGTCGAGGTTCCGGTCGGCCGGCAACGAGAGCGATGCTTTCGGTGACGCGGGTGTGTTCAGTGAGTGCGTCATGTGTGGTGTGCGATGTGCGATGTGATTCGGTAATCGATATTCGGTCGGCTATTCGGTAGAGGTAGGTGCCCAACGAACCTAACGGTCGCGCCTGCGTGATCCTGCACGGATCGAGACGCTCGAACCGCAACTCCCGAACCGCGAACGACCGCTATCGATCGTCCGTTCGAAGCGCTTTTGTCCGGTCCGGAGAAAGCCGACACATAATGCTCGAGCGCGAGCGGATCATCGAAATCGTCGCCGCCGTCAGTGCGGTCCTGATAATGCTGAGTACGATGTACTGGATCGGGATCACCTACAGCGACGGCAACGGCAGCGGCCTCGAGGCCGAAGGAGGCGAGTTACTCGTCGGTGCGATCATCGGGTTCGTCGTTCTCATGACCATCGTCGGCGTCGCACTGGCCTACACGCTGAACGACCCCGAAGACGAACTGGAAAGCGGAGACGGCGAAACGGACGTAGAGAACAAAAACGCAATCTGACCGGAGCCGGGTGTTTTCTCGACCGCTCGCGTTCTTCTTTTCGCTTCGTCCTCTCTCACTTGACACACTCACACCTACGCAGTCGCCCGCTCAGGCCTCACTCTCGCTCTCGCCCTCGCCTTCGGCCGCCTTGCGCCAGTCCTCGAGGTCGTCCTCGTCTTCGTCGTCCAGTCGGTTCTCGTAGTAGGCCATCGGGTGTGCGATGCGCTCGCAGAGATCGTCTTTGTTGACGCAATCGCCGTAGGACTGCATCGTCGCACACGACGGGGCCGAGTACTCCGTCGGCGAGCTATCGCCGCGGATGTGGTCGGTCTGGTAGCGGGTCATCTCCTCGCCGAAGGAGGAGTTCACCCGGTAGAGTTCGACGATCTCGTCCGTGCTCATCCCGATACTCGTCAGGAAGGCAGTGATGGCGAATCGGGAGTGGTGGGCCAGATGCTCACCTTTCTGAATACTGTCGAGTAAGGCCTTCATACACGGCGGGAACAGATCCGGGACGACTGTGTCGATCTCGCGAGTCAGTTCCAGGTTCGCCAGCACCTCGTGGATGTCCTCGACTTCCTCCGTAAGCGCCTGCGCGATGGGGTCGGGGACGTCGAACGGCAATCCGTCCTCGACGCGCTCGCGGACGGCCTCCTGGACGAGGACGTGGAGTTCTCGCTCGTCGATCGGCACCTCGCCGTCTGCCAGCGCGCGGTTGACCAGCCGCCATTCGTCGCCCCAGCAGTCCGCCGCCAGTGGTAGGTACGTCCCGACGTCGATCCGGTAGCCGTCCGAAACCTCGCGAACCGCGTTCTCGAGATCGAACTCCGAGAGCAACGTTTCGAGTGAGAGGCCGTCGTTGCTCGCGCTCTTGAGTTCGACCGTCTCCTCGAAGTCGCTCGTGAAGCGCTCGAAGGCGTCCTCCGCCTCGGCGCGGGCGTACTTGCGCACGAGGATTCGCTCGTTCACCAGCGAGACGAGCACGCGCGCGACGGGGTAGGAGAGCAACTCCGTGCGCGTGTCCCGGTGTGGCTCGCCCGTGTCCCCCGCCTCGAGTGCGGCTACGACCCGTTCGTGTGCGCGGTCGACGACCGCCTGGTCCTGTTCGACGACCGTGGCGAGATCGACCGTCTGAGAGGCGACGCTCTCGCGGGCGGCCTCGAGGAACGGGTAGCGAGCGTGCAGTCGCTGCATCGCTCGGAGTATCCCGCTACTGTATGTTAAGCCCGATGGTTATATTGTGCAGATGCAGTCGAACTGACGGCTCCGTTTCACGACGCCGTCGGCACGACCGACGCCCGATTTCAAGTCCCTCCGCCCCGTTCATCGACACAGGATATGCCGTGGGCGACAAACGACGACGACGGTGTGACGATCTACTACGAGCGCGACAGTGACGACGAAGGAGCCAGCGAGGCCGTCGTCCTCATCCAGGGCCTGGGCTACGGGCGGTGGATGTGGCGCTGGCAACGGGAGGCACTCGCGAACGAGTTCGACGTGATCGCGCCCGACAACCGCGGCACCGGCCGGTCTGACGTCGCCATCTCGGGACTCCTGCGAAAACTACCGAAGCGAGTCCGGTCGCCGCTGCTCACCGGCCGCTTTAGCTACACTATCGACGAGATGGCCGCCGACGTCGAGGCGGTCCTCGACGACGCCGGAATCCGCGAGGCCCACGTCGTCGGCGCGAGCATGGGCGGGATGATCGCCCAGCGGTACGCCCTCGAGTACACGCGCGCGAAATCGCTGACGCTTTGCTGTACGACCCACGGCGGACCCGACGCGGTCCCGCTTCCCGAAGAAACGCGTGAAACGCTCCTCGAGACGCCCGGCGGTTCGGAACGCCAACGACTCCGCCACCGGATGCGTCCCGTGTTCGACGACCGGTTTACCAATCGAAATCCGCACCTGATGGATCGTCTCATCGAGTGGCAACTCGAGCAGGACGCGAGCGAACCCGCACGCGAAGCGCAACTCGGAGCCGCCTCGACGTTCGACGTCAGCGACCGGCTCGGACGGCTCCGCGTCCCGACGTTGATCCTCCACGGAACCGACGACCGCATCGTCCCCGTCGAAAACGCGCGTCTGCTCCACGAGAGGATTCCCGACAGTCGCCTCGAGATCGTCGACGGCGGCTCGCACATGTTCTTCCTCGAGGACGCGGACATCGTGAACGACCATCTGCGGGAGTTTCTGCGAGCGGACGAACGGGTCGTTCAGTGATTCGACTCTCGGGATCGGATTCGAGATCAGGATCGAATCCGAGTCCGAGTCTGAGTCCACGTCGAAATCGGAGGACAGACTCGAGTCCACAACGGCTTGCCCTCACTCGGAGTCGAGAGCCGTCGCCGCCGATGACGTAGTCCCATCGGGAAGAGTCTCGAGAACGACGAACCCGTCGCCGCGAACGAGGACGTCGTATCCCTCGTAAGTGAACCCCAGACGGTGTCTGGCTGGCGTCTCCGTGTGTCGAGCGTGAGCGACGAGTGTGTCAAGTGCGTCGGGTTCGACGACGTCGTACAGCGGTGACAGCGCCACGGAATCGACGCCGGAAGCCTCCGAAACGGCCAGTACGACGGCCGCGCTCGCGTCTTCGTCCGGTTCGAACGTGGCTGTGTGGGTGGGACCGAACGCCTCTGGAGGATCGCCGGACCAGTTCGTATCAGACATAGGCACACGGACGCTCGTCTCACTGGTAGCATCGATCCTGACTATGTAGTTCCTTTAAAGGGGGTCCGTTACTCGACCCCGACGAAGGGCTGACGTTCGGTCGCGAAGACGCGAGCGAGGACGTTCCGGTGGCCCCGACGGAGCCGTCCCGCGAACGACTGGCGGGTGATATCGAGTTCCGCCGCGAGTTCGTCGAGCGTCGCCCGACGCGGATCGTCGAAGTAACCGCGTTCGAACGCCAGTCCGAGCGCCTCGAGCTGGGGTGCCGTCAACTCGTCATCACGACCGTCCGCAGCGCCGAGGGGCAGGAGGCGAGTCAGTGAGATACTGACGCCGTTCTCGAGGCAGGTCTCGCGAAATCGCGATATATCCGCGTGATCGTCGACGCGCAGCCGGAAGGTCCAGGTACGGTTCCGACACGAGGCCGAGAGGAGCGTCACTGGCGACGCCGTGATCGCGGTCACGATGCCGTCGAGGTCGGTGCCCCAGGCGACTCGAAAGAGCAGGCCACGCTCCTGAAGGTCCTCGAGAAGTGTGAACGAGCAGGTGGATGCGGTGTCCGTGCGAGTGTGCGTATTCGTAGACGAACTCGAACTCGAACTCGAACTCGAATTCCGACCCTCCCCCTCATCTACAAGCGCACTCGCCGCCGAATCGTTGGACGACCCGGCTTTCGGATCACCCCGTTCACAACCGGTTTCTCGCCGGGCGACGATTACATCCACCCCCGACTTCTCGAGTGCACGCTCGACCGCTCGCACGGAACTGTCACGGATCCAAACGTAGGGAAACAGCGTCTCGCCCGTCGGGACGATTCGGTCGAGTTCGACCGTCGTCCCCGTCGGCAGCGCTTCGAAGGCTCGCCCGAGTGGAAACGCGTCGGTCGGAACGGAGAACTCGACGATCAGAGCCATCACCGGCAGTAACGATCGGTGCCATTATAAAATCACGGACAATAGACTGTGGAAAATATAACCGGGTGACGATGAACGTCGAAACGGTCGACCGATCAGTCGCTCTGGATCCGCGGCGCCAGCATGTACGTTACCCGCCCCTGTCCTTCAGCGAAGCTGAAGTGCATCTTGATTGGGAACTCCTCACCGAGCTCGAGGGTGACCTCGGCGTCGGCGGGAATCGCCTTGTTCATGTCTTTGAGATAGTCGAGCGAGAACAGCGAGTGAGCCGGGCCGACCTGCAGATCGATGAGATCCTCGAGCGTGAGCTCGAGGTGGACGTCGTCGGTGTCGCCCTCCGCGTTGACGTAGAAGAACTCGTCGGCGTCGTCGACGCCCAGCGCGATGTGGTCGCTGACCATGTCGGCGGCTTTCACCGAGCGGTTGATGTCTTTGCCCTCGAGGATGACCTCGGCGGGGAGGTCCAGGTCCGGGATGTCCGGTTCCTGTCGGATCGAGTCGGGATCGATCAACGCGAGCGTGTACTCGAGGCCGTCGATCTGGATGTGCAGTTTGCGGGTCTCTTCGTCGAGTTCGAGCTGGACGAGCTGGCCGGATTCGGCCATGCCGGCGATGTCTTCGAGTCGCGAGAGGTCGACGCCGATGAGCCCGCCGTCGGCCTCGTAGGACTCGAAGGCGGCCGCCTCGAGCGAGAGGTCGACCATCCCGACGTTCGCGGGGTCGACGGCGCGAATCTGGAGGCCGTCCTCCTCGAGATGGATCTTGCACTCGTCGACCAGAACGCTCACCGAATCGAGCGTGCTGGAGAGCGTTTCCGCACTCACGATGGCCTTGAACATATAGGTCGGGCTACGAACGGTCGGTACAAAAAGCCACCCTTTGTGGGGCGAAAGTGAACCGGCCCGAAGAATAGACGGCGTACTCGAACCCGATCGAACCGTCGCTCGAACCCGGAGCCGCTCGAGCGGTACGGCCCGGCCCGAACGAAGACCGTATACGCCTCCTGCCCGTAGCTCGACCCAATTGAATCGATGTCCCGGAAAGACCACTACTACAACAAAGCGAAACAGGAGGGCTACCGGAGTCGGGCGGCCTACAAGCTCCAGCAGCTCGACGACCTCGAGAACGTCATCTCCAGTGGCGACACCGTCGTCGACCTCGGGGCCGCCCCCGGCGGCTGGCTGCAGGTCGCCGCCGAGCGCGTCGGGCCCCAGGGGAGAGTCATCGGCGTCGACCTCCAGCGGATCAAAGACCTCGAGGACGACACCCTCGCCGACCGCGTCGAGACGATCCGCGGCGACATGACTGAAGAACGAACCCGCGAACGCGTCATCGAGGCCGCCGACGGGAAAGTCGACTGCGTGCTCTCGGACATGGCCCCGAACATGTCCGGCGAGTACTCGCTGGATCAGGCCCGTTCGCTGTACCTCGCGCGAATGGCCTTCGAGACCGCGGTCGAACTCCTCGACACCGACGGCGACTTTCTCGTGAAGGTCTTCCAGGGGCCGGACGTCGAGGACCTCCGGTCGGACGTCGAGGCGGAGTTCCAGTACGTCCGCGCCACCAGCCCGAAGGCCTCCCGTCAGGAGTCCTCCGAGATCTACTTCATCGCGAAGGGGCGACTGACCACTCCCGTCAGAGCCGGAGACGAACTCGAGGTCGAGATCGTCGACGTCGGAAACGAGGGCGACGGGATCGCCTCAGTCGATGGCTACCGGCTGTTCGTCCCCTCGACCGAGGAAGGCGAGATCGTGTCGGTCCGCGTCGAGGACGTCAAACCGCGGTTCGGGTTCGCCCAGCGGATCGACCGTGATGACGACGTCGATACGGGTGGGGAGACGAACATGAACGCGGACGCGGACACGGACACGGACACGAACGCCTGATCGATACAGATTTCGACGGCGGACTCGAGGTGCATCGCCGTCTATTCTATCTCTATTTCGATCCCTGTCTCTGTCTCCGCCCCCGTCCCCGTCTCACCCTCTCCCATCCATCATCGTCCACGCTCGCGTGCTCACCCCTCGAGATCGAGATCGAACTCGCGATCGTCGGTTCGGTCGGACCGAGGCCGATCGGCGGTGGGTGAACGAGTGCGCTGCGGACTCGAGTCTCGGTTTCGGCTTCGACCCCGACTCTCCTCCCGGTTCCGACCCCCGCGACCCTGCTCGACGGCTTCGGACGACTCCATGATCCGATCGAGCCGGTGTTCGAACTCCGCCTCGTCGATTTCGCCGTTGGCGTAGCGCATCTGGAGCGTCTCGAGGGGGTCCAGTTGTGAGTCGTCCGTCGATCGGTCGGTGCGTCGCTCGGAATCGTCCTCGAAGACACCGATCTGGACGAGCAGCCAGCCGACGAAGAGGAATCCGCCGAAGACGGCCAATAGCGCCGGCGACTGACCGGCGAGGATGACCGCGAGAATAAAGCCGAGTATCGCGACGAGATCGGAATCGACGTCAGTAAACCCCATACCGACGGTTTCGGGGGTGGGTTCGAAAACCGTTATGGTATTTCGCTAAGGTTTGGGTGGGACTCGTTCAATTGTACGTTGACCCATCTATCGATTGAGAGGCGCTACTCGTCGCTCTCGAGGCGGTCGTGTCGCTGGTCGATCTCGTCCAAGATATCGAGGTTCTTCCGGATCGAGGAGCGAATCGCGTCGCTGCGGTTGACGAACTTGCCGTCGTCGCCGACGTGGTCGTCGAGGTCGTCGAGCAGTTCCTGCGGGATTTCGACGCTAATCTTTGGCATGCGGGTGCGTTCGAAGGCGGCGTTCTTAAGGGATTGGCTGTGGCTGCGGTCGCGGATCGTCTCGGTTCAGAAATCCCAACGGCCGAAGCGAGCGGTTACTCGGCGACCGCGTCCGTCTCGGGTTCGGGAACGGGTTCGGTGCCCCCGCCACCACCACCGAGCCGACCGCCGGCCGTGAACACGTACAGGATCGCGAGCCCCAGCAAGTAGGTGAACGCGATCGGGAACGCGAGGACGAGCATCGTCAGAATGCCCGACGGGCTGGCGAACGCAGCGAACGTGAAGATGGCGATGACGACGACCCGCCAGCGCGCGAGCATCGACCGGTAGGAGACGAGTCCGCCGACGTGGAACAGCCCCATCGTGACGATGATGTTCATCAGGAAGCCGATCCCGATCGTCGTGAAGATCACCATCCAGATGAAGTGCTTGATCCGGTAGGAGATGATCATCCCGGCGTTGATCGCGTCCGCGATCAGGTAGGAGATCACCGCGGGTGCGATCCAGAAGAACCCGAGGTAGGTTCCGAGAGCGAACCCGCCTATCAACGAGCCGCCCCAGACGATGAACAGGCGACGGTCTCCGCGGACCAGGCCGCGCTCTTTCATCGCCGGCCAGGCGTAGTAGAGAACCATCGGCAGGACCGCGACGATCGCCGCGAGCGTGCTCACTTTCACCTCGAAGATCAGGACCTCGACGGGGTGGATCGCGATGACGAAGTCACCTTCCACGATGAGTTCCCTGAGGTCGGGGTCGCTGCTCAGATTGGCGTCGTTCAACTCGGCGAGTTGAACGAGCAAGTCCTGTGGAACGTTTGCGACGAACTGCTCGAGAACGTCCCTGAGGCCCCCGCTGTAGAGCCACATGAACGTCCCGCCCATGACGAGCATGAAGACGCCGACGATGCGAAACATCTTCGAGGTCAGACTCTGGAAGATGAAAGCCAGGTCGTAGGCGTAGCCGCCGATGTCCTCCTCGGTGGTCTCCTCCTCGGTGAAGGAATCGAGGATGCCGGCGGCGGTACTCGAGAAGACACTGGAGTCGTCGTCACCTGCAGCTTCCCCGCCGGCGTCACCACCGGTCGTCGCGGCAGCCGCTTCAGTGGCACCGTCACCCGCGCCGTCACCGTCATTGGACGTGGTCAACGTGTCGTAGCGGTCGAGGATCGCCTGTGCCTTCTCGCGGTCGTTGTCGTACATCGCCTTCCGGGCGTGCTCGAGGGCCTCCTCTTCTTCCATCGCCAGGAAGGCCTGAGGCGGGACGGCCTCGATCGCGTCGGCGTCGAGGATGTCGATGTCGATCTCCTCGGGATCGCCGGTTCGGATCTGGTCGATCCGCGGGTGCACTGGCGTCTGGAGGACTTTGACCGTGTAGCCGAGCAAGACGAGGAAGCCGACGCCGAGCCCGAACAGCAGGCCGACGATGACCGGCCCGAACGCGCCGTACTCGGCCGCCATCGTCTCGAAGGCCGTCGGCCCGCCGGGCTGGATCGACTCGGGCAGGAACGGATAGACCTCGTCCTCGAGGATGTCGAAGCCGCCGATCGAGATGAACGAGGCGGTGGCGACCCAGACGAGGGCGATCGCGCCGGCGAACTGGAGGAGTCGCTGTTTCACGAAATTCGTTCCCGTCGCGGCTTCGGCGGCGCCTTTTCGGCGGATGTTGGCCAGCACTTTCGCGAGGCCGAGGCTGAAGACGTAGAGGACGACGAGCGGGATCGCCCACATGATGAGCGTGAACGGATCCGGCGGCGAGAAGAACGCGCCGAAGACGGTGATTCCGACGACGGAGTGTCGCCAGTAGTCGACGAACGTCTCGTACGGAACGATCTCGCTGTAGGAGAGCGCACCCATGAACAGCGGCAACTGCGCTGCGAGTCCGAACGAGATCGTCAGCAGCGCCATGAACTCGGTGAACTCCGTGATCCCGAAGCTCGGTTTGACGCCGGCGCTGTCCGCGTTTCCGGCGAGGAACTCGAAGGCGAAGGGGAAGAAGACACCGTACGCGTAGACGATCCCGACGAGAAACAGCGACAGGGACGTAACGACGAAGCCGGCGATGTGGAACTTTGAGATCGGAACCGCCGATTCGAAGCCGCGTTCCTTCAGCGGTTCGCGGGCGTAGTAGAGGACGGCGGGAATCGAGATGATCGCCCCGACGATGACCCCGATTTTCGCCTGTAACAGGATCACCTCGAACGGCGTTCGGGTGATGACCTCCGTCGTCTGGGCGAGGTTGGCGTCCATCTGCGCTTTCGCCGTGGCCTTGAGGAAGTCCCAGACGTAGAGTCTGAGGGCGTAAAACGAGCCGAGAAAGCCGATGACGAAGACGATGAAGATCTTCTGGAGATGCGTCTGTGCGCTCGAGAGAATATCGCCGATCGTTTCCCGTCCGCTATTGATCGCCTGGACGGTGTCTTCGTCAACGGCGGAGCTCATTCGGTGCCCGTGGGTAGCTTACATTCAGTTATCAACCTTTCGAGTGAATAGGGCACCCGAGACGCTGTGCTGTCAGTCAGTGAGGTGGATTCGCCGGACGGCCTCGGCGAATCCACGAACGGCGAGAGCCGGCGGTACGAGTCCGAATTCCGTCCCGCGGTGACTCGAGGCGAGAACGATTCTCCCTGTCGAGAGCTGACCGTAAGAAAAAGGCCTATAACGAGCGGCCTATCTATAACTGGATAGATGCCGGACGAGTCGGACGAAGGTGCGGACGTCGACGGCTCCGAAGAGCCGCGGGAAGACGCCGGTGAGCAGCCCCCAGAAGGCCACACCGGTGAATCGCCCGACTCGTCGCGCGGGCGAGAGGACACCATCGAGACCGACGGCGAAGGCTACGTTCACGATCGCCCGGACTCTAGCACGGGCGACTCGGAGTACCCCGAGCCGGATCCCGACGACGACATTGGTGGGATCTCGACACCGCCAGACGACGAGGAGATGCCGCTGGCCGACCACATCGAGGAGATGATCCTGCGGTTGGCGCGAGTCATCCTCGTCGGCTCGGCCGCGACCGCGATCGGTCTCTTCTGGGCGTCCGAAGCCATCGAATTCATCTGGTTCAACGTCTTCCCGGGTCCGGTCGACGAGGTGCCGCCGCCGCACGTCTACCACCCGCTCGAGTTGTGGCTCTCCCGGATCAAGGTCGCCGCGCTGGCGGGAGTTCTGGTCGCGCTCCCGATGTTCGTCTACGAGTGTTACGCGTTCATGCGACCGGGACTGTACCCGAACGAGCGGAAGTACTACATCTCGGCAGTGCCGATGAGCCTCGTTCTTGCGGCGTTCGGGATGTTCGTCTCCTACATTCTCGTCTTGCCGATTCTCTTCCGATACTTCACGTACTACTCCGACGCGAGCGCGAACATCGCGTACGGACTCGGGAATACGTTCGACATGATCATCACGCTCACCGGGTTCCTCGCGGTCGTCTTCCAGATCCCGCTGTTCATCATGCTCGCGATCATGATGGGCGTCACGACCCGGAAGTGGCTCGCCGACAAGCGACTCTACTTCTGGGCGGCCTTCCTCGGACTCTCCTTTATGTTCACGCTCGACCCGACGGGGATGGCTCCGATCATCGTCGCGATCATCATGATCGTACTGTTCGAGGGGACACTGCTCGTCCTGAAGTGGGTCGGACGGGAGTAGCGACCTTCGGTTCCCTTTCTGCGAACGTTGACGCTCGTTTGGTCAGCCGCCGCTCTCGGCACACTATACGTCCTAATATTCTCCCTATCCATCCCTACATTGCGGGAAGATGAGTAGACCGGGGACATAATTGTGTGTTTTTAAACGGATAGGGTTTTAGTAGTGGAAGATATCACCCACACACGTGAAAACCTGTATGAATTCTCCCCTCTGTCGACGACTGACGGACATCCGTCGACCCGCGACTGTCGATCGAGTCCCGATCGTGATCGGGTGGTCCCCGTGAGCGAGTTCGTCCCGACGACCTGCGTGCGATGTGCGGTCGGCTGCGGTCACGTCCAGCGAGCCGTCGACAGCGGCTACGGGCTGGACGTAGTCCGCGGAAACCCCGAACACCCCGTCAACCAGGGCCTCGCCTGCCAGCGCGGCGTCCGAGAGACTGCCGACCCCGACGGCGAGTGGCTCACCCGTCCGCTCGTCCGTCGCGACGGCGAGCTCGTCCCGACGACGCTCGAAAACGCTCTCGACGCGGCCGCGAACGGACTCTCGACGGCCCTCGAATCGAGTTCGGACTCGGTCGCCGTCCTGGGAAGCGGCCAGCAGACCAACGAAGCGGCCTACGCCCTCGGGAAACTCGCCCGCGGCGGCTTCGGCACGCGGTACTACGACGCGAACACGACCCTGTGCATGGCGAGCGCCGTGACGGCCTACTACGACGCCTTCGGCAGCGACGCACCGCCGCCGACCTACGACGACATTCCGGACGCTCGAACGCATCTCGTCTGGGGTGCGAACCCCGCGGCCGCCCACCCGGTCATGTTCCGGTGGATTCGCCAGAGTGCGGCCGAAGACGGCTCCGAGATGATCGTCGTCGATCCGGTCCGCAGCGAGACCGCCGAAGTCGCCGACCACCACGTCGCACCCGACCCCGGCACGGATCTCACGCTCACGCGGGCGGTTCTCGCTCGCCTGCTCGAGACCGATTCCATCGACGAGGAGTTCGTCGATGACGAGACGGAGGGATTCGACGAGCTTCGTGAATCGCTGCCCGACGCGGCGACCGCAGCGGCGACCGCCGGCGTTTCGATGGACGACGTCGATCGACTCGCCGACGCCTTCGGTCTCCCGACGCTGGTCTACTGGGGGATGGGCGTCAACCAGAGCGCCAACGGGACCGACACGGCGGGTGCGCTAATCGACCTCTGTCTGGCGACCGGCAACCTCGGGCCCGGCACCGGCCCGTTCTCGCTGACCGGGCAGGCGAACTCGATGGGAACCCGCGTCTGCTCCTCGAAGGGATCCTGGCCCGGTCACCGGCCGTTCGACGACCCCCTTCACCGTGACGCGGTCGCCGAAGCGTGGGGCGTCTCGCCCTCGAGGTTACCCGACGACCCCGGACCCGGACCCGTTGGAATCGTCGAGGCGACCGACGACGAAATCGACGCGGTGTACGCCGTCGCGACGAATCCCGCCGTCGGACTCCCGGACGCCTCCGCCGCCCGAAAGCGCCTCGAGGACACCTTCCTCGTGGTTCAGGATGCCTTCCGGAGCGAGACGGTCGAACTCGCCGACGTCGTCCTGCCGGCTGCGACCTGGGGCGAGTCCGAAGGGACCGTGATGAACATGGAGCGGACCGTCTCGCGGGTTCGCGCGGCCACGGAGACGCCCTCTGGGATCGAGACGGACCTCTCGCTGATCGGCGAGATCGGCAACCGAGTGGTTCCCGGCCTCTTCGAGGAACGGCCGGAGCCGAAACCGGTCTTCGAGGAGTTCGTCGAACTCACCGCGGGGACGCCCGCGGATTGCTCGGGGATCGGCTACGAACGCCTCGAGGCCGAAGTCGCCGTGCGGTGGCCCGCGCCGTCGCCGACCGACGAGGGTGGGTATCGGTACTACGTGGCCGCCGACTCCGAGGCCGACTCCGAAGTGGACGACGACCGCTGGCAGTTCCCCACCCCCTCCGGCCGCGCCCGGTTCTCCGAGAGCGTCGCCGGAACGGTTCCGGAACCGCCGTCCGAGTCCTACCCGCTGACCCTGACGACAGCACGACGCTCGGACGCGTACAATACGGGCGTTCGAACGCGGGACGACGAGCCGCCGATCGCACGGGTCAGCCCGGCGACGGCTGCCTCGCTGACACCCGAACTCGACGACCGCGAGGACGGAACCTACGCGACTGTCGCTTCCCGGCGCGCGTCGGTCCTCGCCCGCATCGAGGTCGACGAGGCTATTCCCGACGGCGTCGTCTGGCTGCCGATCCACCACCCCGCAGTGAACGACCTCACGCTACCGGAGGTCGACCCGCGCTCGAACGAACCCAATTTCAAACAGTGTGCGGTTCGTCTCGAGTCGCCCCGCGAACGCGACGTCAAGCCGATCGCGGAGGCCAGCGCCTGAGTCCGATGGACGTGGTGCGATCGAATACCGGATTTTGGGACCTCGAGTCGACTCCACAATCGTCGATTCGAGAGGGACGTCGATGACGACGAGGAGTGCGATTATCGTCGCCGGCGGCTACTCGCGACGGTTCGGTGACCGGGAGAAGGCTCTCGCCGCGCTCGAGGGAACGCCGATGCTCGTTCGCGTCGCCCGTGCCGTCGCGCCGGCGGTCGGCGAACTCGTCTGTAACTGTCGGGCCGATCAGCGTCCCGGCTTCGAACGCGCGCTCGAGGCCGCCGATCTGGAACTCCGGTTCGCGATCGATCGCCGTCCCGATCGGGGACCCGTCGCCGGATTCGCACGGGCACTCCAGACGGCGACTGGCGAATCGGCCGTCGTCGTCCCCTGCGATCTGCCGCTGCTCGAGACGGCGTTCGTCGATCGGTTGTTCGCCGGTCACCGGCAGTCCGACGCGGCCGCGTTCGTCCCCCGCGTCGACGACTACCTGCAACCGCTCTGTGCGGTCTACACCGTCTCCGCAGCGCTCGAGGCGTGTACGACGGCCCTCGAGGCGGACCGACGGCGACTGTTCGACGTTCTGGACGAACTCGATATCGCCGTCCTCGAGGAGGAGCGTCTCGAGGAGTGGACGGACCCGGTTCGACTCGAAGCGATCGATACGCCGGCGTCGCTTCAGCGGCTCCGCGAGAGGCCGAAACCGCGGCTTCGAGGGTGACGACGGGGACTCGAACGGTAGTTTTCGTATTCAGTTTTCGTACGCGGGTGCTCGATATCTCGACGGCGAGTACCGACTACTCGACCGCGTTCACGGATCGACACCCGTCGAGAAGTGTACAAAACCGGAGACGAGTTCTCGGTCGTTCTCACCGAACGAATCCTAATAGACATTATATGTCCATGTACATCGGACGACTCTGTTCGAATAGGGTTCAAAAACACACATTTGTAAACGATTAGGATTATATTGTCCACTCTCGTGACCCTGTAACATGAATTGCGCTATGTCCGGAGAGGATTTCGCTGATTGGGAAGACGATTGTCCAGACGAACTCGAGGTGAGTGGAGATGGTGCATAAGAAAGAGGACTACAAGGAGGGCTGCTACGGCGACGAGGTTCGCGAACACATTCTCGAGTTCGCCGAGAAGGGGTTCGAGTCGATTCCCGAAGACGAGTACGACGAGTGGTTCACTCGGTTCAAGTTCTGGGGCCTGTTCCACCAGCGCAGCGGTCAGGAATCGTACTTCATGATGCGGTTGACGAACGCGAGCGGCATCTTGGAGCCGGGCCAGCTCCGGGCGATCGCCGAGGTCGCCCGCGACTACGCGACGGGACCGGTCGAGAACCCCGAGTTCGGCAACGGCTGGATCGACCTGACGACGCGCCAGTCGATCCAGTTGCACTGGCTCGAACTCGAGGACGTCCCGGAGATCTGGGAAAAATTAGAGAGCGCCGGCGTCTCCTCTCGCTCCGCGGGCGGTGACACGATGCGCAACATCTCGGGCTCCGCACTCCACGGCAAAGTCGAGGAGTACGTCGAGTCCGGGCCGCTACTCGAGCGCTTTCAGGAGGAGCTTCGCGGGGACGACGCGCTCGCGAACATGCCTCGGAAGTTCAACATCAGCGTCACCGGCACCAAATCCGGTTGCGCGCAGGATTCACTCAACGATATCGGGTTCGAACCGGCGCGCAAGGAGCTCGACGGCGAGACAGTCAAGGGCTTCAACGTTCGAATTGGCGGCGGTCTCGGCGGTCGCCAACCCCGTGCTGCGACGCCCCTGGACGTCTTCGTCCGCCCCGAGAACGCCTACGAGGTCGGTCGCGGCTTCGTCGAACTCTACCACGACTACGGCGGCCGGACGAACCGCTCGAAGAACCGCGCACGGTTCTTCGCCGAGGATTGGGGCATGGAGAAGATCCGCGAGACGCTCCAGGAGGAGTACGTCGACTTCGAGATGCTCCGCGCGGGCGAGGATTTCCGCGAGGAGTACACCTACAACGCCGGCAAGTCTCCCGACGAGGGGAAACACGACCACGTCGGCGACCACGATCAGAAACAGGACGGCCTGAAGTACGTCGGACTGAACGTCCCGGTCGGCCGCCTGCCCGCGGAGGACGCAATCGAACTGGCGGATCTGGCCGACGAGTACGGCTCCGGCGAACTCCGCCTCACCCGTCGACAGAACCCCGTCGTCGTCGACGTCCACGAGGACGACCTCGAGGAGCTGCTGGCGGAACCGCTCCTCTCCGAGTACCAGCCCGAACCGAGCCCGTTCGAACGCGGGGCGATGGCCTGTACCGGCACCGAGTTCTGCTCGATCGCGCTGACCGAGACGAAAGGCCGGATGGCCCGGATGCTGCGCTGGCTCAACAAGAACGTCGACCTGCCCGAGGACGTCGGCAAGATCAAGATGCACTACTCGGGGTGTACCGCGGACTGTGGGCAGGCTATGACCGCCGACATCGGCCTGCAGGGCATGCGCGCCCGCAAGAACGACCAGATGGTCGAAGCCTTCGACATCGGAGTCGGGGGCGGCGTCGGTGAGAACCCCTCGTTCATCGAGTGGGTCCGCCAGCGCGTCCCAGCCGACGAGGCCCCCGGTGCGATCAGGAGCCTGCTCGAGGCGTTCGCCGCCCATCGGGAGGAGGGCCAGACCTTCCGCGAGTGGGTCGAGTCGACGGGTACCGAAGCACTCGTCGAGTTCTGCGAACCCGAGGAAACCGACTTCGAGGCGCCGTACATGGACGACGCCAAGCAGTCGTGGTACCCGTTCGCCAACGGTGACGAGCCGACGGCCGGCGGCGAGGCGGTCGTCTCCGACGACTGAGGATCCGAATGCGTTCGTCGCGGTCTCTCAGGACCGTCCGGCGTGAGGAAAAGAGCGGATCGAATCAGCGGCCGAGACGCTTCGCATTCGATCGAGCGGGGATACCGTCATCCCCAACGCACCGATTTTGACGTCACTGTTACGTTTGGTATCGATTACAGTCGGTCGGAACTGAGAGCGATACCGAAACGGCCCCGATCAATCCCGCCGGTCGTCGATTCCCTCAGTTCCGACGCCGGGCGGAGGGTTCTGCGCACCGGCTGCTTTGGTTCGGTCGAACGCGTACTCCAGTCCTTCCTCGAGGCTCCCGGGCCCGTCGTAGGCGGCTGCGAAGAGGTCCATGAACCGTTCGGCGAGCGAGAGACACCGGTCGAACGTCAACACCTGTCTGATCCGGATCGACTCGGAGAACTCGAGGCCGGGATAGGTGGTCGCCTGGAGCGTGTATCCCGGTGTATCGTCGCCGTCGAGCGATGCGGGCGCGATCCGCAGACGTAGATCACCCGAGTCGTGGATGTACGTCGCGTACTGGAGTTCGTGCTCGCTGTCGGCGGGGGTGTAGGTTCGGCGCTGGTCCTGTTGCCACTCGTCGGGGGCGTCCTCGGCCATCGTTACTACGTACTGGTTCGAGCACGACGAACGTATTGTCTCGCGCAATATTTCTCCACGGTTCCCATATTTCTGGACTACCGGTGAGTTATCTAGGTACTTGGTGGGTCCTAATATGGAAATCGTTCGCTTATCGCGGTGTCAATCGCGGTCTCCGTACTCCCGGTGGAGATCGTCGTCGAACGACTGTCGAGTGTTCGGTTCCCGTCCGACGCGGACGGTCACATCCTTCGATGCGGGGTGGTAACACACGTATCAATAGAGAAAACAAATTTATGTTCGACGACATCGCAGCGAGTACACAACCATGTCGTACGACGCTGTCCTGTTCGACTTCGACGGCGTTCTCGTCGAACCTCCCTCTTCGAGAACCCTGCAGGACACACTTCAGCGGGTGTACGATTCGTTCGACCTCTCCCGGCCGACGCCGGACGAGGTGTCGGCGTTCTTCAAAGGGAATCTCGAGGCGATCTCGAGTCGGTGCCGACAACTCGGCGTCGATACCGACCGGTTCTGCGCGCAGGCGGCCAAAGAGGCGATCCGCGTCCAGCGCGAGGAGATCGAAGCCGGAATGCGCTCTGCCTACGACGATATCGCCGCGCTGTTCTCGCTGGAGGCCTCCCTCGGCGTCGTCAGCGACAACCACCCGTCCGTCCTCTCGATGCTGTTACAGCGCTTCGGTATCGTCACCTGTTTCGAGACGGTCCACGGCTGTCCGCTCACGCCGACCGGGTTCGAGCGTCGAAAACCGAACCCGCACAACCTCGAGACGGCGATGGTCGCGCTCGACGTCGACCCGGAGCGGGTCCTGTACGTGGGTGATCGAGCCGTCGATATCGACGCGGCCGACAACGCGGGCGTGGACTCGGCGCACCTCTCGCGCGATGGGTCGTCGGTCGATCGGTCGCCGACCCACCGGATATCCTCGCTGCGCGAGCTGACCGTGATCGTCGCGTAGCGACTCGAGGACGAACGCGACCGCTCGAGAAGTAATCGATTAGCGACAGGAAGGAGCGAAACTCGAAACTCAGGAACCGTCGGCCGTCGGATACTCCGCGCTGAACACGTCCTCGACCAGCGGCTGGTCGTCCGTCTCTTCGCTCGCGGGACTCACGCTTCCGGTTCGGTAGCCGTGGAGGTCGAGCGTGACGTGCTCGAATCCGAGCTCGGAGAGGGCGTCGCGAGCCGCCTCGACGAAGTCGCGATCGAGCGCGCCCTCGAGTTCCTCGGGGGCGATCTCGATCCGGGCGAGGCCGTCGTGGTCGCGCACGCGGAACTGGGTGAATCCCCACGCCCTGACGAACTCCTCCGCGCGTTCGACGCGGGTGAGTCGCTCCTCGGTGACCGAGAGGCCGGTCGGGATGC
The DNA here is from genome assembly GCF_017357405.1 of Halomontanus rarus. Taxonomy (GTDB): domain Archaea; phylum Halobacteriota; class Halobacteria; order Halobacteriales; family Natrialbaceae; genus Halomontanus; species Halomontanus rarus. The sequence goes on from NZ_CP071597.1 coordinate 2,312,111, forward strand.
GCGAGGAGAGACAGGCCATCGCCGGCTTGTCCGCGACCGAGAGGTCGTACCGGTCGGCGATCTCGCGGACCTCGTCTTTGGTCACGTCGTGTGCGAGCAGCGGCGAGAGGATGTCGAGTTCCTCGACCGCCTGGAGTCCCGGCCGGTGGCCCGCACCGGGATCGTCGGCGTTGGTGCCGTCGCAGACCGTCTCGATGTCGAGTTCTCGCGCGCGGTCGAGCATCTTCCCGAGACGCATCGTCCGGCAGTGATAGCACCGATCCCCGTCGTTGGCGACGAAGTCGTCGCTCTCGAGTTCGGAGAACTCGACGACCTCGTGGCGGATCCCGATCTCCTCGGCGACGCGTCTGGCGTCCTCGAGTTCGGCTTCGGGGAGGGTCTCGCTCTTTGCGGTACAGGCGACGGCGTCGTCGCCGAGTGCGTCGTGGGCGAGGGCGGCGACGACGCTCGAGTCGACGCCGCCGGAGAAGGCGACGAGGACGCCGTCGTGTGTCGCGAGGTCGTCGCGGGCCGCCTCGAGTTTCGCCTCGACCGTTGTCATGGTCACCCCTTTGGAGCGCGAGGGCAAAAGGTCGTTGTCCCCGGAAGGCGACGGCGGAATCCGTCCGGAACCGATCTCGGGCTTCCGATCACCGACGCACGCGAAGCCACACCGGTCCCTCGGGGCGGGCAGTCAACGCGGGCGTCGGCGCGAACTCGGTGGAAGACGTCGCCTCGAGACGGACCGATCGCAGAACGGTCGCGAGCGCTAGGCGAAGCTCCAGCAGGGCGAAGCGGCGTCCGATACACTGGCGGGGCCCGCCGCCGAACGGAAAGTAGGCGAAGTCGGGCAGTTCCGCGCGCAACTCGGCGGTCCAGCGATCGGGTCGGAACTCGAGGGGGTCGTCGTAGTAGCGGTCGTCGCGGTGGATGCCCCACTGCGGGAGGACGATCCGCGTCCCTTCGGGGACTTCGTAGCCAGCGACGGTGTCGGCGGTCGTCGTCTGCCGAAAGAGCATGTACGCCGGCGGGTAGAGCCGGAGCGTCTCACGGACGACGCGGTCGGTGTGGGGAAGCGGCGTGTCCGGCGAGAGGTCGCCGTCGACCTCGCGGACTTCGTCCAGCACGCGCTCCTGTTCGTCGGGGTGCGTGGCGAGCAACGCCAGTGCGTACGTGAGCGCGATCGCCGTCGTCTCGTGGCCGGCCAGCAGCATCGTCACGAGTTGATCGCGCACGTCCTGTTCCGTGAGCGCCCCCGCCTCGGCCGCCGACCGGAGCGTCGAGAGCAGGTCGGGGTCGTCGGTCTCGCTTCGACCGCCGGCCTCGCCCGCCCGCCGCTCGAGCACCCGATCGATCACGGCCTCGAGATCGCCGACCGCCCGCTCGAACCGCCGGTTGGTTGGCGTCGGCACCCACAGCGGTACGTCGACGGGAATCCGGGAGGGTTCGAACCGGCCGGTTATCGCGTCGGCGGCGCGGGCGACCACCGCGGTCTCGTCGACGCGCTCGATCCCGAACATCGTCGACGCGACGATCGAGAGCGTCAGGTCCCTCGCTTCCGCGTGGATATCGACGTGTTCGCCGGCGTGCCAGCCGTCGACGGTCCGCTCGGTCTCCGCGACCATCACGTTCGCGTACTCACGCAATCGTCCCGGGTAGAACGCCGGCTGAACCTGCTCGCGACCCCGTTCCCAGCTCTCTCCGCGAGCGGTGAGCAGCCCGTCGCCGAGGAGGGTCCCCAACAGGTCGAGTTCGCGCGGGTCCTTGCGGTAGCGGTCTCGCTCGGTGACCAGTGCCCGCTCGACCAGTTCGGGGTCGGCGTAGCAGACGAACGAGAGGCCGGGAATCGAGACGCGAAACACCGGCCCGTGTTCGCGCGTCGCCGCTTCGATGTACGAGAACGGATCGCGACCGACCGCGAGCGCGTTCCCGAGCACCGGCAGTCCGTCGGGCGTCGGTATCGACTGGCTCATAGGGTATCCTTCGGCCGTCCGGCGGTGGGTTTGCTGCCGGTTCAGACCGGCCCTTTATATTTATACGCTCGAGTTCGTGGTCTCGCGTATGCAGTACGCTCGCGTTCGAATCGTCGCGTCGACGTCGGTATCGCGTCCGATCGAGGAGACGCCGGTGACGGCGCTGGCAGCCGCCGACGGCGTCGACGGGGTCCACCTGCTGGCCGGCGGCGTCGCGGACACCGACGCGCCGACGTACACGCTCTCGATCACGGGCAGTGAGGACGCCGTGCGAACCACCCTCGTGGACGACCCGAACGTCCTCGAGTGGGATATCTCGAGCGCCGAGGCGGGGACGGTGTACGCCTACGTTCGATTCCGCGCGCCGCCCGCCGTCGGCGCGCTCCGCGAACACCTGACCCGCGACAGTCTGGTCGTGCTCCTCCCGGCGACGTTCCACCCCGACGGGGCCGTCGAACTCGCCGTCGTCGGGAGCCAGTCGGACCTCTCGGCGGCGTTCGGCGACCTTCCCGAGGGGTTGTCGGCGACCGTTCTCGAGGTCGGGCCCTACCGCGGCGGGCGGCTCCACCGCGGGACCGGGCTGACCGACCGCCAGCGCGAGACGTTGCGAACCGCTCACGAACTCGGCTATTACGAGACGCCGAGGCGCGCGAGCCACGAGGACATCGCCGCCGAGCTCGACTGTGCGTCCAGTACTGTGGGCGAACACCTGCGAAAGGCCGAGGCGCGGTTGGTCGCCGAGGTGTTCGGCTGACGGCCGACTTCGTGTCGTCGCACATGCAGGGCCTACGCACAGTTTCCCGAGGGGCGAACGCTGACACGATGCCCGACTACGAGATGCACGACCCCGAGTTCTCGGGGACGACGACCGACGAGTGGGCGGAACCGCGACTCGAGGATTTTAGTACGGACGACCTCTCCGAGGCCGCAGATCACTTCGTCCTCTCCGCGTCCGGATTTCCGCCGGAGAACTTCACGGACCTGAAGCTACCGGTCGTCGAACCGAGCGGCGAGTTGAACAGGAACGCCTTACAGACCGCGAAGAGCGGCGGTCACGGCGTCGGCGCGGTCGAGGGACTGGACGACGAAAAACGGGAGGCGGTCGACGAGCTGATCGATCGGCTCGCTAACGAACACTTCGAAGAAGCGGATTTCGGTGATTGAAGGGGCGGCGACGCGCTCCGATGGCCACTACGCGCTCGGCGTGGCCGAGCCACCCGCCCGCCGGAGGAGTCTGACGATTCCCTGGGCGACCATCCCGGCCAGCGTCCACTTCCAGGCGACGACGGCGAGGACTCCGAGCGCGAGCGCCCGCGTTCTGTTCCCGTCGTCGAAGGCGCGTTTCGCGTCTCGAGCGATCGACAACGTCGTCAACGCGCGCGTCGCCCTCGAGCCGAGGAACTTCTTGAGTACCATGCGTTTCGTTGATTCCGCGGGGACATAACCGGGGAGCTTTTGTCCGCAAGCCCGGAGAACGCCCGGGAACGCTACGCTGGGCGACCCATCGTGTACAGGAACATCGGCGTCCGACCCTCGGCCCGCGGCGCGAAGAAATCCGTCACGAGGTCGTCGTAGAAGGTCAGCCCCGTCCCGCCGAGCGCGCGGTGGGCGTAGGTCGCCAGATAGAGCCGACCGGCCGTCAGCGCCGCCTCGAGTTGCGCGACGCGGTAGCCGCGGTCCCCGAACGCGTCGGTGATCGCCTCGAGGTCGGTCAGGAAGTACAGACAGACGGCGGCGTCCGCACCCAGTCGCTGGTCGAGCGCGAGGTGGCCCGCTTCGCGTCGGTACTCCCCGAGGCGAAGGGGCTCGAGGTGTCCCTCTTTTCTCTCCACGCTCGCGTGGTACTGATATGCACCTGATTCCAGACCCTCGACGGCGTTGACGATCAGATAGCAATCCACGAACGCGAGCGGCGGATCGTCCTCGCGGCGGACGTCGAGCGGCGCTCCCCGGGTCGCACGGTCGAGCACCGTCGAGAATGTACGGAAACTGATCGGCTCGCGCTCGTATTCCCGGCAGGAACCCCGCCGCCGGATCGTCGTCGAAAGCGGGCGACTCGAGGCCGTCTCGTGGTCGACCGGCTCGAGGGGAATGCGGTCTTCGTCAGCGCTAGTCGTGTCGGAATCGCCGTCGGCGTCCGCGAGCGCACCCCCTTCGCCGACCCCACCTCGGGTCCCGATCGGTCCCGTCGGTCTCCCGGTTCGCCAATCCGCGGCGGCCGCACCGTCCTCCAGCACCCCCGCCCGCCACGCCTCGTGGATCAGCGGGTACGCCCGCTCCTCGGGCGAGAGCGGGGCCGTCTCGGGGTCGATCGGGTCGACCGCCGGCGACTCGGTCGTCGCCTCCCCACCTCCGCGTCCGACCGGGACGAGCTCCAGCGGCGCTTCGCGCTCGGGATCGACGCCCAGCAGGTCGGCGACCGCGTCGTCCGCGAACCCGGTCACGACCTCGGCACGGTGGTCCAGCGCGTGGGCCACGGCGAGCAGGTTCGCGAGCACCGTCCCCGAGTCCCAGAACGCGTGGCGGAAGGTTCGCTCGCGGTACTTCCAGGCGTTTCGCCACCAGGTCGAGGTCGTGACGACCGTCAGCGGGGCCTCGGCGACTCCGTCGCGGGCGCTCGCCGACGCGAGCGTCCCCCGGAAGTCGCCCTCGCGGAGCACGTCGAGGGCGTTCGACCGCGGATCGTAGTGGTAGACCCCCGCCTCGAGACCGTCCTCGCCGATCCCGAGGTCGCTGCAGACGAGGTACAGATCGACGTGGTAGAGCGCGCCCGTCGCGGCCGCCGCCCGAAACTGGTGTTCGCGGTCGCCGCGTTCGACAGTCGTCGTGATCCCCGCCGCGTAGTGACACAGCGCCGCGAGCGTCTCGCGGTCGAGGTCGGTGCTCGTTCCGTCGCCGGACCGACGCTCGAGCGCGCCGTCCGCCGTCGGTTCTGCGACCGCGGCGAGCGCGGGGTAGTCGACCGGAGGAACGTCGTCGGCGAGCCACCGCGTCGGCAGCTCCCGGTACACCTTGTAAGGCGCGGGTTTGTTGTCGAAATCGAGACGGTGGTCATTCTGACGGATGCTCTGGGGGGAGTGTTTCGTCCGCTCGTGGTACTCGAGGGCGTCAACGCGAGCGCGGTCGGCCATGCGTGTCGGTACCACGAGCGGACCGAAAAGGGAGGGGGGATAGCGGCCGGTGGTCGCGTCAGTGACCGAGATTCACGACGCGTCTTCGGGATTCACGACGCGTCTTCAACCTCGAGTTCGTCGTGGAAGACGACCTCCGTCCCCGGTTCGACGCCGTGTTCCTCGGCGAACCCTCGCTCGAGTTCGATGACGTACTGGGCCGGGCCGTCGCTCGGATAGCGCTCGAGGTCGTCGTCCGAGGCGTTGGGCTGTGGCTCGGCTTCGGCGACGTTCAGCACCGTCCCCTCGCTATCGATGTAGATGATATCGAGGGGAATCAGGGTGTTTTTCATCCAGAACGTGCGCTGGCCCTCGTCGGGATAGACGAACACCATGCCGTGATTTTCGGGGAGCGACTCGCGGTACATGAGCCCCTCCGCACGCTCCGTGCCGTTCGCAGCGATCTCGAGGGAGACGGTGACGTTCTCGGTCGGACCCGTCGACTCGAGGAACGTGGCGGTGGCGTTCCCGTCGTCGCGAGATTCGTTCGCAGACTCGCTCTCGGTTTCCGTCGTGTTCGCTTCCTCGTCGTCTTCGGTCGCGTTCTCGGCTTCGGTTTCGGTGTCCGTTTCAGTTTCAGTGACGGTCTCGTTCCCCTCGAGTCCGTCGTCATCGGCACCCAACTGGAGACAGCCCGCGAACGCCGCCACGAGCACGACTGCGACGAAGAGGGACAGCACGGTCGACCGTTTCATGAAAATAACCAATGGTGTGCGAGTAGAAATAGGTGCGGATCGATCTCCTCGAGCGGGGAGCGCGGTCTTCACCACGACTGTCCACCGCGAGGCCGTCGCGAGACGGGATTCGCTCGAACTGAAACTCGATCGACGTCCGACGTCCGACGCCCGGCGGGCGAGAGCTTTTTCTCGTCTCGGCGGAATATCCCGGTCGATAGCGATGGCACTGGACCTCGAGACGATCCCGGGAGTCGGCGAGAAGACGGCGAGCGCGCTCACCGAACTCGACGACCCCGAGCGCGCCCTCCGCGACGGCGACGTCGCGGCGCTCGCGCGGGCGCCGGGGATCACGCACGGACGGGCCGCGAGAATCGCCCGCGGCGCGATTCGGCGCGAACACGACGATCCCGGCGGGTTTCTGGCAACCGACCGCGCCCGCGAGGTCTACCGAGAGGTCCTCTCCTTGCTCAAGGATCGAACCGTCACCCGCTACGGCGCCCAGCGCCTCGAGACCATCTACCCCAGTCCGTGTCGCTCTCGTATCGAGGAAGTCCAAGCGTTCGCGCGAGAAGCCATCGAACACGAGCCGACTGAGGCGGTTCTCGAGGCTCTCGAAGGCGTGGAGCCGCTCGACCGCGCCAGCGACGTTCGCGTCCGCGACCGCTGTCTCGCCACGCGAGACGCCGAACGATACAGCGAGGCCCGCGACGCGCTCCCCGAACTCTCCGTGGAGGTCGTCGAGGACGCCCGCGGGCTCGCGGAACTCGCGCGGGGCTACGCCACGGTGGTCGCGCTCGACGAGTCGTTCGCGGGCGTCGACGTCGACGGCGACGTGCAGGTGCGCCCGGACGCCCTCGAGAACCCCGCGGAGGTCGTTCCCGAGCGCCCGCTGGCTTTCTTCGCGCGCAACCGGACGTCGCTGCGGGCGGCCGTCGCGGTCCACCGGGCCGCCGACCTCGAGGCCCCCTGCGATCTCGCGGCGCTCGAGGACGGCCTCGAGCGGCTGGCCGACGACGGGACCGTGGCGGGCGACGACGAGTTGGACCGGCTGACGGTGGCGGTCGACGATCTGGACGCCGCCGCGTCGACGGCCGAGAGCGTCGCGAACGACCACCTGCGGGAGGCGATCCGCGAACAGGACGTCACCATCGAGGGCGCGGACCTGCTCTCGCTGGTCGAACGCGGCGCGGGCGTCGACTCGCTGCTCTCGCGGGAACTCGCCGACGAGTACGCCGCGGCGGTCGAGGCCGCCCGCGAGGAACTGGTCGACTCGCTCGACTTGGACGCCGGCGAGGCCGAGATCGCCCGCCGGGCCTTCGGCGACGAGCCCACGTTCCCCGTCGAGCGAGAGGAGGCCGTGGTCTCCCGGCTGCGCGAGGAGCTGACCGCCGCGAAGGAGCGACGCGCGGCGCGACTGAAACGGGAGCTGGCGGCCGATCTGGCCGACCAGCGCGAGGGGGCCCGGCAGCTGGTTCGGAACGCCCTCGAGCTGGACGTCGAACTCGCGATCGCACAGTTCGCCCGGGATTTCGAGTGTACGATGCCCGCGTTCGGCGCGGACGACGGAGAACGGGGCGAAGCGGGCTTCGCCATCGACGGCGGCCGCTCGCCCCTGCTCGACGAACCGCTCGAGGAGATCGACCCGGTCGACTACGCGGTCTCGGGAGTCGCTCTGCTCTCGGGGGTCAACAGCGGCGGGAAGACGTCGACGCTCGACCTCGTCGCGAGCGTGGTCGTGCTGGCGCACATGGGACTGCCCGTCCCCGCCGAGGACGTCCGACTGCAGCGGTTCGACGACCTCCACTACCACGCCAAGACCCAGGGCACGCTGGACGCGGGCGCGTTCGAATCGACGGTCCGGGAGTTCGCCGACCTCGCGACGGGCGGCGACGGCTCGCTGGTGCTGGTCGACGAACTCGAAAGCATCACCGAGCCCGGGGCGAGCGCGAAGATCATCGCGGGCATCCTCGAGGCGCTCGACGACAACGGGGCGACGGCGGTGTTCGTCTCCCACCTCGCCGGCGAGATCCGCGAGATGGCCGCGTTCGACGTGACCATCGACGGGATCGAAGCGGTCGGGCTGGTCGACGGCGAGTTGCAGGTGAACCGCTCGCCGGTCAAAGAGCACCTCGCGCGGTCGACGCCGGAGTTGATCGTCGAGAAATTGGCCGGCGAGAGCCAGGCGGTGTTCTACGATCGGTTGCTCGAGAAGTTCGACTGATCGGCGACGGGATCGAGGGATGAGGGGGCGTAATGTGCAAGTAGCGGTTCTACTATCGTCGGGAACGATCGTGTAGGTATGCCCTATCAGTTCGAGTGCGAACGAGCCGACTGCGAGTTCGTGGTCCGCTCGAACGCCGACGACGAGGTCGCCAAACTCGCTCGAGCGCACGCACGGGTCGGTCACCGCGGCCGGTTCGCGCAGGTCGACATCGAGCGCGGGATCGAACGAGTCGACGCGTCGTGAGTGCGCTCGAGTCAGGTCGGCGCCGACTCGTCGGATCGGAACACGGCCCGCCAGTCGCTCCGAAACGCGACCGCAGCTGCGAGGGAAGCGGCCCCGACGAAGAGTGCGAACTCGCGACCGATCGCCAGCCACGAGGATTCGACGTGGAAGGACCCGAAGACGAACTCGACGGCGAGGGATCCGGCGAACGTCAACACGCAGAACACGGTGAGGTCGTCGATCGAACCGCGGTAGCCGACGGTAACGACGGCGGCGACGACGGCGTATCCGACGAGCGTCGCCCAGTCGGGGAACAGGAATCCCCAGCGGACGGCGACCGTCTCGAGGATCTGCAGTGCTTGACCGAAGGCGAAGGTGACCAGGATGAAGACGCCAACGAACCAGCCAGCCAGTGCGATTCCGTTCCCGAGCGATTCGTAATTCAGCTTCGTGCTCGTGCTCATGTTCGTTGCCCCTCCAGCGCGTAGACGCGATCACCGACCGACTGATACAGACGGTCGGTCGTCGGGATCACCGGACCGCTCGCGGTCGGATTCGTAGTCGTGTCCGAGTTTGCGGTCGAGGCACCGTCGAATCGGAACCGTTCCTCTCCAGTCGTGACCTCGAGCGCTCGGAACCCGTCGGTCGTAGAAACGTAAACGGTGTCGGCGTCGACGCTGAGTCCGCCGGGTCGGGCCAGCGTCGAAACGCTCGTCGTCCACCGTGGGTCACCCGTCGCCGCCTCGAGGGCGACGACCTCGCTCGCGTCGACGTCGGTCGCGAACACGAGGTCGTGCGCGACGGCGAGCGCGCGGCCGAATTCGGTCCCGAACTCCGCTTGCCACCGTTGCGTGCCGTCGCGATCGAGCGCGACGAGTGACTCCGCACCGGCGTACAGGCCGTCGGCGGTGACCGCGGCTCGCGGTCCGGAGGCGAGTAGCCGCCCCTCGAGGGTCTCCCGCCAGTCGACCGCGCCCGTCTCGAGGTTGTGGGAAGCGACGGTCCAGCGGTCGCCGTATCGGAATCGGACTGTGTACAACCGGTCGTCGATCGCGGCGATCGGCAGCCTGCGGTCGCCGTCCACGGCGTACGTCCAGCGTTCGACGCCTGTCTCCGTATCCAGCGCCCACAGAGCGTTCGTCCCGGAGAGACGACCGTCGAACGTCACCGTATTGCCGGCCGCAAGCGCGGAATCGATGCTCGAGTTCGTCCGAACTCGCCACTGCAGACGACCGCTCGAGAGCGAGAGCGCACAGACGTTCGTGTCGAAGACGGCGAGGACTCGGTCGTCGACGACCCACAGTGGGTGTCGGACGATATTTCGCTGCGAGAAGTTCGAATCCGCGAACGGATGAGGCAGCGCGTACGCCCACCGCTGGGAGCCGTCGGTCGGCTCGAGTGCGCGCACTGCGTCTCGATCACCGACGATCAGCGTCCCGTTCGCGAGCGCCAGCGGAACGGCGGACACCGACGACGTCTGATACTCGCGTTCCCAGGCGACGGTGACGTCGGTCGGTGTCGTCGTCGACGGGACGGCCGACGTTCCCCGATGGTCACCGTGGGGACCGGGCCAGACGTGCGTTCCAGCGTCCAACCGCTGCGTGGAACGGACCACCGACGGACGGACGGCCGCGCCCGTCGCGAACGAACCGCCGGCGACCGCAAGTAATCGGCGTCTGGTAAAAAGGGACATTGCGATTCTATTATCATACTGAGTAATATTCGTTGGAAATATGAGCGTCTGAACCAGTGGACGCTCGAGGTCGCCGCCGAGACCGAGACCTCCACGCCCTCGTTTCGACTCCGCTGCTGCAACGCGAATCCTTTCCTCGCCGCGGATCGTAGTGGTACCATATGGCACACCAGTTCGAGTGTGAGGAATCGGACTGCGAGTTCCTCGTCCGCTCGAGTTCGAACGAGGAGGTGATCCAGTTCGCTCGAGCCCACCTCCGCGACGTTCACGGTGGACGGGTCGAGTCGGGCGACATCGACGGCGAAATCGAGCGGAGCGACACCGCGAACGGACAGTATCGCGCAAACAACTAAGTAGCTCCGAGAGCGTGGTGAAAGTGATGCCAGACGACCCCGACGGAGACGGGGGAATGTTGTCGTGGGACGAGTCCGTATTCAAGAACGAACACGTCTTCGAAATCGACTACGTTCCCGAGACGTTCAAGCACCGCGAAGGGCAGATGCAGAGCCTGACGTACGCCCTTCGCCCCGCCGTTCGAGGGTCGCGTCCGCTGAACGTCATGGTTCGCGGCCCGCCCGGCACCGGGAAGACCACCGCGATCCAGAAGCTGTTCTCCGAGGTGACCGCCCAGACCCGGGAGGTCCAGACGATCCGGGTCAACTGTCAGGTCAACGCCACCCGCTACTCGGTCTTCTCGAGGCTGTTCGAGGGGAGTTTCGACTACGAACCGCCCTCCTCGGGCATCTCGTTCAAGAAGCTCTTCGGACAGATCGCCGAGAAGTTAGTCGAGGAAGATCGCGTCCTGGTGGTCGCACTCGACGACGTCAACTACCTGTTCTACGAGAACGAGGCCTCGGACACGCTGTACTCGCTCCTTCGGGCCCACGAGGAACACCCCGGCGCGAAGATCGGCGTCATCGTCGTCTCCTCCGATCCGACCCTGGACGTGATCGACGAACTCGACTCGCGGGTCCAGAGCGTCTTCCGCCCCGAGGACGTCTACTTCCCCGTCTACGACCAGCCCGAAATCGTCACGATCCTCCGCGAGCGGATCAAACGCGGCTTCCACGAGGACGTCGTCTCGAACGACGTTCTCGAGCACGTCGCGTCGCTGACCGCCGACAGCGGCGATCTCCGCGTCGGAATCGACCTGCTCCGGCGGGCGGGACTGAACGCCGAGATGCGCGCCAGTCGCGTCGTCGAGATGCAAGACGTCGAGAAGGCCTACGAGACCTCGAAGTACATCAACCTCTCGCGGAGCCTCTCGGGACTCAGCGAGAACGAACGCGCCCTCCTCGAGGTGATCGCCACTCACGACGGGAAACAAGCCGGCGACGTCTACGAGGCGTTTCGTGAGGAAACCGACCTCGGCTACACCCGGTACTCCGAGATCGTCAACAAACTCGACCAGCTCGGCCTGATCGACGCCGACTACGCCGACATCGAGGGACGGGGTCGCTCGCGATCGCTCTCGCTGTCCTACGAGAAGGAGGCGGTTCTGGACCGCCTCGAGTGAGAGCGCGGATTTGGGTGATCTCGGCTGCGCTCCGCCCGTCCGGGGGAACGAGACGGGGAGATTCGAAGAGAGGCTCGACGGAGATACCCATCAGTCTGGAGAAGTAAGAAGATATTTAACACGTCTCTCGAACGATCCGCTGTATCTATGCGCCGCCGGACACTCCTCGCGGCAGCCAGCGGAGCCGCACTCGGCGGGCTCGCCGGCTGCCTCTCGGACAGTTGCCCTCCCCGATCCGATCCGACGGAGCCGCCCGACGGCTGGCCGATGGCCGGCTTCGACGCGGCTAACACCGGCCGCGCCGGATCGATCGCACCGCCGCCGGCGAGTGAGCCCGTCTGGCAGTTCCACACCGACGACGACGACGCGCGAGGTGCGGCGAGTACGCCCGTCGTCGACGACGAACGGGTATTCGTCGTCACGGGACTGCCGGCCAGGTTCGCCGAGGACGGCGGCCGTCTCTACGCGCTCGAGCGGGCGACCGGCGAGGTCGACTGGGACTACGAACTGCCCGGCGGCGCCGGCGGCGGGCCGGCGCTGGTCGGCGACGCCGTGCTCGTCGGGAGCGGTGACGGAACGCTGCTGGCGCTCGAGCGGGCGACGGGCGACGTACACTGGCGGACCGACCTCGGCGGGGCGGTCAGAACGCCCGCAATCGCCGACGGCTGGTGTTACGTCCAGACCGATACGGGTCGTGTCTCCGCGGTCGACGTCGAGACGGGCGAGGGCTGCTGGGACGCGCGGATCGCCGGGGCCCTCGACCGGCTCGGCTTCGGGTCGGACTATCACGCCGAGGGACGACCCGCCGTAACCGAGGACACCGTCTACGTGACCACCGGCGAGCGCGAGGACGACGAGTCGTCGACCGACCGAGCGATCGTCCGCGCACTCGAGCGCGAGTCGGGCGACGAGCGGTGGGCGAAAACGTTTCCGTCCAGACGGCTTCCACGGTCGCCGGTCGTCGCCGACGGGGTGGTCTCCGTCGCGGTCGAGGACCGGGTGGTCGCGCTCGCCGACGGCGAGACCGGAAACGCCGAGCCGGGCGAGAAACTGTGGACGTTCGTCACCGGCTACCGCGAGACGAGCGCACCCGCGATCGTCGGCGACACCGCCTACATCAGCGCCAAGAACGTCTACGCGATCGACCTCGAGACGGGCCGCGAGCGGTGGCGCCACGTCAACGAAGCGCCGGCGCACCGGGTGCTCCGTTCCGGCGGCGACCGGGTCGGGATGACGGGACACCCGATCGTCGGGGAGGACGCGGTGTACGTCGGGGCCGGCGCCTTAGATCGCGAGACGGGCGACCGCCGCTGGGGGGAGGTGGGCAACCGCGAGGACAGCGACTTCTTCTCGGGCGTCTCGACGGAAGCGGTCTCGTCGGGAGGCGTCGCGATTACGGACGACGCGCTGTACGTGAGTACGACCCACGGGATCGTCACGAAGGTGGGAGCCGATGCGTAGGGCGAGTTCGGATTCGAACCGACGAACGAGACGGGCCGTCCTCGCGACGGTCGCCGCCGGGGCCGTCGGGTCGATCGCCGGCTGTCAGGGGCTGGACATCGACGGCAACGAGGACGCGCTCGAGCGCCTCGAGGGCGAGGCGGAGCTCGATCCGACGGCGGCCGGGCCCGACGGCTGGCCCGTCGAACACGGCGACCTCGCGAACACTCGCTCGGCGCCGGCCGACGCGGTGCCCGAGCCGCCCCTGTCGGTGACGTGGACCGCCCCCTTCGAGACCCACATGGGTCTCCCGCAGCCGGTCGTCGACGGCGACGTCGCCGTCGCCTCGAACTGGGACGACGAGACGTTCGGCGTCGACGTCGGGAGCGGCGACCGGCGCTGGACCGCTTCGATGCACGGTTTCGAGCCCCGGACGACCGCAGCGGTCGCCGACGATGCGGTCCTGATCGGCTCCCGATCGGAGATTCGGTGCGTCGAGCGCGGGGACGGCGGACGACGCTGGCGGGCGGAGCGATACGCGAGCGGCGTCAACGGCGGGACGCCGACGGTCGACGGCGACCTCGTCCTGACGGCGACGGCGCTGGGCGTCGCGGCGTTCGACCTCGCCGACGGGAGCAGGCGGTGGGAGACACGGTTCGGACTCGCCGGCACGACGACGCCGGCGGTCGTCGACGGTGCAGTCTTCGTGGGCGGCAACGACGCCTGTTTACACGTCCTCGACCGTGAGACCGGCGACCTCGAGTGGCGCAGGAACGTCGACGGCGGCGTCGACGCCGGACCGGCCGTCGTGGACGAAACCGTCTACATCGGAACGGACGCGGGGAGCGTCTACGCGTTCGATCGCGACGACGGGAGCGAACGGTGGCACTCGTCGGTGGCCGGCAGCGGAATCGAGTCGCTCGCGGTCGGCAACGGACTCGTCTGTGCGGGTGCCAACGGCGACTCGCTGACCGCTCTCGACTCGGAGACCGGAACGCCGATCTGGCGGTCGGGGTCGTATCGGTCGACCTACGCCAACGGGCCGGTCGTCGGCGACGGACTGGTCTTCGCGACTGTCGGGCTTGGTGCCGGATTCGGGAGCGGGATCAGCAGACACCGCGATCGAACGCTCGGTGCGTTCGACGCCGCCAACGGCGAGGTCGTCTGGCGGTTCGACGACGCCCCGATCAGGTTCGAGAACGGACCGGCCGTCGCGGACGGGTCCGTCTACGCGACCGGAACCCACACCGGGGACAACGAGCGAGTGCTCGCGTGTCTGCGATAGGTCCGCTCGTCCGATTCGAGTGGTTGTCGCGAGGGGACGGGGCGACGCGGACAGGTCGACTCGAGTCGGCGAACTCGCGGACCCGATGTAACTCTTTGCGGACGACGACCGAAACCCGAACTGCGAGAAAACCGTTACCGGGAAACGACCGAGTCGGATTCGACGAGTTCGACACCGTCTGATTCCGTTCTCTCGGGCACCGAACCCGTCTCGGCTACTTTCGCGACGACCATCCCGTCGCTCGAGACGGAGACGTCACACCCCGCCATAGAGAACGTGACGTCGACCGACGGACTCCCGACCGTGGTTCGTCGAGGGCCGAAGAGCCGGTTCAGCGCGTCGGGATCGATAACGTCGTACAGTCGAACGTCCAACTCGAGCGGATCGACGTCGTTCGCTTCGGCGACGGCTTCGACGACGGTGACGGCCGGGTTATCGGTGAAACGACGACGGACCTTCGTGTTCATTACACTCCTCGATAGGAACGCTCGCCGGAAGTGCGTACCAGCTAGATATCTAGCCGTCAGCCAGCGCGGGGCTAGTTGTATAGCCCCCTGCGAGAAACCGGTCGTCGTTATCGGGACTCGTCGACGCAGTCGTACTCGTCGAAGAGCAACTCGAACAGCTTGCGTTCGCCCGCTCGAATGTGGCCGCTGGCCGTTGGCTGGGAGATGCCGATCGTCTCCGCGACCTCCTGTGCGGTCGTCACCCGCGGTGACTCGAAGAAGCCACTGAAGTACGCGGTGTGGAGGACCTCCCGCTGGCGCTCGGTGAGCCGATTCATCAGCGTCGACTTGAGATCTCGAGTCGTCTGGAGCGGTCGGTCGTGTTCGCGTCGGGCGACCAGTTCGGCGTCGTCGTACCCCTCCATGAAGGTCTCGACGAACGTCCGGACGTTCGCCCGTTTCGGGAGTTCGACGACGACCGTCGCCTCGTCCCGATCGGCGTCGATCGCCTGCGGCACGCCACCGTGCTCGACGAGCGTCGCGATTGCGTTGGTCGCCGTCAACCGACACTCGAAGAAACACTCGTCGCCTCCCTCGTCCCCGGTCTCGGCTTCGGCCCCGTCGAGACACGTTATCTCGGCGATCCCCTCGTCGTCCTTCGCGGCCTCGAGGACGGTCTCCGCCGACGCCCCAGTCGTCGTGAAGAACACGAGCGAGGACCCGTCGGACTGGGGAACGGTGCCGGTAAACTCGACCGTACAGTCCGCACGCGACGCGAGCCGGATCGGTCGGAACGCTCGATCGGTCACGTGGAACTCGAGTTCGACGGCGGAGTCGGCGACCAGCGCGCGCTTGCTCTCGACGGCGTTGATCGCGTGGCCGATCGTCTCGCCGAGTTCCGCGAACACCTCGCGCTCGGTCTCGTCGAAGACGGCAGGACGGTCGGCGTACATCGTGAGCGCGCCGTAGGTCGACGACTCGTAGCGGATCGGGACGGAGAGCACCGAGTGAAACTCGTTGGCGAGTGCGGATCCGCGCCACGGTTCGTACGACGGTTCGCGGAGCGTGTTTTCGACGATCTGCGGTGTTCCGCTCCGAATGGCCGCACACGGCGGGTGCTCGAACTCGTCTCGACCCTCGTCACACTCGATCGACGACATCGTCTGCAGGTAGTCGGCCCCCTCGCCGGCCCACGCCCGGGGACGGACCTGATCGCTTCGCGTATCGTAGCCGCCGATCCAGACGAACGTACACGGATCGGCGTCGGCTAACCGTTCGCAGACCTCGCGTTCGATCTGTCCGCGACCCGCCGCCCGGACGAGCACCTGGTCGATGTCCCGGATCACGTCGTTGATCCGACCGAGTCGCTGGAGTTGGTCGTTCTGTGCGGCGAGTTCCCGTTCGCGGTCGTGTAACGACGCCTCGCGTTCCGCCCGATCGAGCGCCGTGCGGGCGCTCTGGGCGATCGCGCTCGCGAAGTCGACCGTCACGTCGTCGATCCGCGTGCGTGCGGACGCGTCGGCGAGCCACCTGACGGCGAGGACCCCGTGTCGACCGAGCGGGAGGACGAGTACGGGTTCAGTCGTGTTTTCGAGTTCAGTCGACTCCGAGCGTGATCTCGTCCCCGAACTCGAACTCGAACTCGAGCGGCCGTCACGGTCACTCCCGGATCGATCCCTCGTCACGCCGGGAGTGACGGGATCACCGGTCACGAACGAATTCCACGCGAGTTCCACGACGGAATCGTCGGCGAGTGCGTTGGGTCGATCGTCGTGTTCGTCACCGTCTCCGACCCCGTTCGGACCCGCGCCGTCACCGTTCTCGGCTTCTTCGTCCCCGTCTTCGACAACGCCGTGCCGACGAAGCCCGCCGCGCTCCTCGTCGTACCACCACACCGACGACAGCGGCGCGCCGAGGATCGTTCGCGTCGCCTCGAGGAGGTGATCCCCGATCGCTTCGGCGTCGGCGTCGATCAGCGCTCGAGAGAGGTCGTTCAATCCCTCGAGTCCGCGCTCACGTTCGCGAAGCGTCTCTTTCGCCAGCGTTCGACCGCGAAGCGTCTCGAGCATCCGGTCGACGTCGTGAGAGGGCTGTTCGGGACCGAAGAACTCCGCCGGCGGCGTATAGTAGAAGTTCTGGCAGACGGCGCCGCCGTAGATAAGGTGCGGGTGAGTCCGAAGGATGTCGCGGATGACGTTAGGGTCGAATCGCTCGCGGTTGTACTGACAGAGCGCGATACACTCCTTTTCGGGGATGAAGTCGTTGAGCCGGCCCTCGTACTCGATCAGGGAGGAACTGTCGACGTCGGTGCCGAGGATCCAGGTCATCTCCCCGGTGATCCGCAGGCCGGGATAGCCGTCGAGTTCAGTGGCCTCGGTGATAACCCCGTCGATGAACTCGATCATGTTCTGGGGGTCGAACGACCCGTCTCGCACGTAGGTGTCCCGTTTCGTGTGGATCGAAAGCGCCCCCGACTCGAGGGCGGCGTCGGCGTCGATTCCCGCCGCGGACATGGCCGTGAGGATCTCCGCTTTCGTGTTGTCGTCGGCGATGTAGAGACAGCGTTCACCGTTCTCGAGGCCGTCGCGGACGAACGGGATCGCGACCGCGAGCTGTTCGTCCCGCGACTCGTAGATCAACGCGAGGTGGTCGGTCGACTCGTGACCGTCCAGTCCTTCGACGGGACCCTCGAACTCCTCGCTCGAGCGGAGGGCCTCGAGGCTGGACTCGAGGGAGAGCGGACGCGATCGAGAGCTGGCCCGAGCGCTCGTACGCGGTCGTGAGTGCGAGTCCGCGTGTGAGCGCGATCGAGCGCTCACCGGAGACTCGTCGTTTACCGAGTCGAAGGAACCGTTACTCATCTGCACCCGATAAGAGAGACGGTGATTTAACGTCTCGTTCGCCGAGAAGTGACGGTTCACGCGGAGAGAGTGACCGGAGAATCGGTTACTCGCGTCGAGGATACCGTCGACTTGAACGGGGAGATCGGGGCGAACTATCGACGCTGATCGGGGTCGGCCGCTCGTCTTCGACGGTCCGACGCAGTCTTCGACCGTCGGTACCCCTTACCGACGGCGGTCACGCGGCTCCTCGATGCGAGTCGCGTCGTACCGCGGACTCGAGTCGTCGTCGACCGAGATGCCGATCGTCCGGCAGAAGTCGGCTCGCTGTCGGGGGTACTCACGTGCGATCACCGCGCCGATGTAGCCGCCGAGCGCGGAAAATCCCACCGTGTAGACGACGAACGCCGCGACGAGCGCGCCGAAGAAGACGACCGCGATGGCGACGCCCCCGGGCGGTGCGCCGAGCCCGAGCCCGATCCCGAGCAGACTGAGGACGAGTGCGCCGACGGCCGCCAGCGGAAGCAGCGTGATCAGGCCGGACAGCGCACCTGCGAGGGTCCCGTCAGTGCCGTCGGCCCCCTCGAGAAAGCCGGCGATCGCGCCGCCGAGGAGCGTCGAGAACGGGAGGGCGGCCAGTACGACCGCGACGATGGCGCCGAGGAGCGCGTTGACGAATGTTCCCATACCCGAGAGACAGGGGTCGAATCCCCAAAAGAACGAGGGTCAGCGGTCGATAGCAGCGAGCGGCGGTCGGCGAACGGGAGCCGACGATCAGTCGGACGACGGCGGTACGTCGTCCGACGATCCGGGGTCGATATCGGGTTCGGAACCGCTCCGTTCTCTCTCTGATTCCATCTCTATCCCTGCGCCTGTCCCTGTCCCTGTCTCTGTCTCCCTCCCCTTATCCCTCCTAGCCTCCGGACCGACATCCGATTCAGATCCCGACCCTCGCCCACCCTCGACACCGGCAGCTTCGAGCAGTTCCTCGAGCGGTCGGTCGCCGTTGACCTCGTCGGCGAGGAGTTCGACCGCTTCGACGAAGACGGCGACGATGAGCGGGCCGACCACGATCCCGATCGCGCCGAGGGTGAACAGGCCGCCGGTGAAGCCGACGAAGTAGAGGCTCCCGGGTAATCCGGCGGACCGTTGTGCCAACCGGGGCCTGACGGTAATGTCGGGCAACCACGCGATGAGTGCGAGACCGAGGCCGCCGACCAGCGCGGCGGTCTCGAGGTCGCCGACGGCGAGGTGATAAAGCGCGATCGGGGCGATCAGGAGGCTCGGTCCGATGATCGGTACGAACTGGAGGATCGCCGCGATGATCGCCAGAATGAACGCCGCATCGTAGCCGACCATCCAGAAGAACGGGTAGGCGACGACGAACGTCGCGACGCCCGTCGCCACCTGCAGGACGTAGATCGCGTACAGCGTCTCGCGGGCGCGGGCGGCGAGCGCGAAAACGATATCCCGGTACTCGCGCGGAACGGGTGCGACAGCCGCTCGAGCGGCGGCGTCGCCTCTCAACAGGAGGCCGAACAGCAGGAGGACGAACAGCGCGAACTTCACGGCGAGGGTGGGCAGCGCCGTCGCAGTATCGGCGGCGAGTCCCTGCAGCGTCGACGCGACGAACGACTGGATTTCCGTCGCTTCAAGCGTCATCGTCGTCTCGAGGACCGTCACCGAAAACTCGTCCGGAAGCCCGCGAACGATCGCGACGACGTCCTCGACGCGAAGGTAGAGCGTGAGGACGATCGGCGCCAGCACCGCGAGCACGCTGACGAAACCGACGAGCGTCGCGAGCACGCCGGCGGTCCACTCGGAGGCGCCGCGTCTGACGAGCCAGCGCTGAACCGGTGCGAGCACGTAGGCGATCGTGATCGCGAAGAGGATCGTCCCGAGCACCTCGAGGAGGATCGCGCCGGTGATCACGCCGAGTGCGGCGACGACCCCTGCGAGGACGTACGTACGGTCTCGACTCACGTATCCGTCACAGGTGTGGCTCTCACGCCACCGGCAAAACTGTTCGCTTCGCGTGACAGACCGACTCGAGAACCGATTACGGGGTACAGTGACGACGGGAACGGGGAAAACGGATTCACGGTGCTTAAGACTACTCAGTGTAACAACCGTGTAATGAACCGACGAACCCTTATTCGAACCCTGAGCGGAGGAACGGCCGGGATTGCGCTCGCCGGCTGTCTCACTCAGGACGACGACGAGAACGGGAACGGGAATGGGAACGACACCGGCAACGGCGAGGAGAACGGAACCGACGGAGAGAACGACACCGGCAACGGCGAGGAGAACGAAACCGACGGCGACGACGAGACTACCGAACCCAACCTCGAGGGAACGCTCCGGATCGCGACCTACACCTCGATGGTCGACGGCGAGGAGGCCGCCGGAACGTGGCTCAAAGACGCGTTCGAGGAGGAATACCCCGACGCAGAGATCGACTGGACGGTTCCGGAATCGGGGGTCAACCACTACATCCAGCAAGCCAACCAGGGCGTCGACATCGACGCCGACCTCTTCTTCGGACTCAACGTCGACGACCTCGTGCTGGTCGACGGCAGAGCCGACGAATCGCTGTTTCGATCGGTCGACCGCGATGCCCTCGAGCACGTCGACCGCATCCGGGACGATCCCGCAGTCGAATTCGACGACCCCGACGACCGCGTTCTGCCGTACGACACGGGCTACATCAGTCTCGTCTACGACGAGAACGAGGTCGACGATCCGGAGACCTTCGACGCGCTCACCGAGGAGGAGTACGAGGGAACCCTGATCACCCAGAACGCCCAGCAGTCCGATCCCGGACAGGCGTTCTTGCTGTGGACGATCGACGCCTACGGCGAGGACGGCTACCTCGACTACTGGGAGGAGTTGCTCGACAACGACGTCCGCATCATCGACGACTGGTCGAGCGCCTACAGCGCCTACGAGAACGAAGAACGGCCGATGGTCGTCTCCTACTCGACCGATCAGGTCTACACCAACCGGTTCGACGGCGACATGTCCCGCAGCCAGATCGGCTTCCTCGAGGAGCAAGGATACGCAAACCCCGAAGGAATGGCGGTATTCGAGGACAGCGAACAGGTGGACCTCGCCAACGCCTTCGTGGACTTCGTCCTCTCGAACGAGGCGCAGGCCGAGATCGCCGTCCGGAACGTCCAGTTCCCCGCCGTCGCCGACGAGCACGTCGACCTCGACGAGAGCTACGCCGAGTACGCACACGAGCCTCCGGAAGCGGTCTCGCTCACCTACGATCAACTCAGCGGCAACCTCGACGGCTGGCTCGACGACTGGGGTCAACTGGTCGCGAGTCGGTGATCCGCACTCGTGACGACGGGTCGGCCAGACGGCGGTTCCGCCCGCGACCGGGGCCGCGTTCGCGTTCACGTCCGCGTTCGTGACTGGCTCGAGCGCCACGCGCTCGGACTGATCGCACTCCTGACGGCCGTCGTCCTCGGCGTGATGCTCTACCTGCCGGTGGGCGTCGTCTTCGCCGAGGCCGTGTTCGTCGACGGCCGACTCTCGCTCGCACACTTCCGAGAGGTGCTCACCGATCCCTTCTACGTCGGCGTCCTGTCACAGGTTTTCACCGATCCGCTCGCGATCGGGAGTCACCTCGCCGCGCTCGGCGGCTGGATCCTCGCCGGTTTCCCGTCCTTTCCGCTGGGACTGTTCGGATTCACCGCCTACCAGGCCGCCCTCTCGACGGTCGCGAGCCTCGCGCTCGGCCTCCCGGCGGCGTACGTCCTCGCGAACTACGAGTTCCGCGGGCGGCGGACGATCCGCTCGCTGACCATCCTCCCGTTCGTCCTCCCGGGGATCATGGTCGCCGTCGGCTTCTACGCGATGTTCGGCCAAGCCGGCACGCTGAACGCGATCCTCGGCGTCGTCGGGCTCGGCCCCTACCCGTTCATCGAGCGCAACCCGCTCGCGATCGTGATCGTCGCCCACGCCTTCTACAACGCACCCCTGGTCGCCCGCATCACCGTCGCTGCCTGGGAGTCCGTTGACGTCCGCGCCCTCGAGACCGCCCGCTCGCTGGGGGCGAGTCCCCGTCGAGCGTTCGTCGACGTCGTCGTCCCGCAGCTCCTGCCGGCGGTCACGACCGGCGCCTTGCTCACCTTCATCTTCACGTTCATGACGTTCCCGATCGTCCTCGCGCTGGGCGGACTCCAGCTGGCGACCGTCGAAGTCTGGGTCTACGCCCGGATTCAACGGCTCGCCTTCGCCGAAGCCGCCACGCTCGCGATCCTCGAGACGATCGTCTCGCTGGCGCTGACCTACGCCTACCTCCGCTACGAGTCCGCGCAGGCGGGGATGAGCCGCGCCGCCGCCCCGCCGCCGCGCGAGCGGCTGTTTCCCGACCTCCGAACGGCCCTCGAGCCGTGGCGGCTCGCGATCGTCGGCTACGGCGTCCTCACGCTCGTGGTGTTCGTCGGGCCGATGGTGAGCATGGTGATCGGCGGTTTCACGGACGGCGGCGGGTTCACGTTGCGCCACTACGAGTTCCTGATCCGGCGACAGACCGAGGGAGCGTCCTACCAGACGCTGCCGTGGCCGGCGATCCGCAACTCGCTGCTGTTCGGCGTCGCCACGCTGTTCGTCGCGATGCCGATGGGCGTCGTCATCTCGGTGGTGACGACCCGGTCGGGACGAGAGGGCGGACACCACAGTGGGCGGTGGGCGACGATCATCGACACCCTCGCAATGGTGCCGCTGGCGGTCAGCGGCATCGTCTTCGGGATCGGCCTCCTCCGCGGACTGGTCTTCGGCATCCCGCTGATCGGCGGCTGGCGGCTCCAGATCACCGGCGTCGTCGCCATCGTCGCCGCCCACGCCGTCGCCGCCTACCCGTTCGTCACTCGCAACGTCTCGCCGCTGCTCGCGGATCTCGATCCCGCGCTGGTCGAGTCGGCCCGTTCGCTCGGCGCCTCCCGATACCGGGCGTTGCTGGACGTCGAACTCCCGCTGGTGGCGAGCGGCATCGTCGCCGGCGCCGCCTTCACCTTCGCCATCTCGATCGGCGAGTTCTCTTCGACGGTAATTTTGGCCAGCGGCGGCGAGACCTACACCATGCCCGTGGCCGTCGAACGATACCTCGGTCGTCGGAACGGGCCGGCGATCGCCATGGGAACCGTCCTCCTCGCGATCACCGGCCTGAGCTTCGTCGTCGTCGACCGCGTCGGCGGGAGGTTCGAACGTGACTGATCTCACGCTCGAGGGCGTCTCGAAGGTCTACGGCGAGACGACCGCGCTCCGTGGGATCGACCTCGCGGTCGAGGACGGCGAGTTCTTCACGCTCGTCGGCCCCTCCGGCTGTGGCAAGACTACCACGCTGCGGACGATCGCCGGCTTCGAGGAACCCACCGCCGGCAGCGTCCGCTTCGACGACCGGGAGATGACCGGCGTTCCACCCGAGGACCGCGACGTCGGCGTCGTCTTCCAGAACTACGCGCTGTTCCCGCACATGACCGTCGCCGAGAACGTCGGCTACGGACTGCGGTTTCGCGACCCGCCCGCGGGGACGACCCGCGAGGAGCGGATCTTGGAACTGCTCGAGCTCGTCGACCTCGCCGGAATGGGCGAGCGTCGGCCGAGTCAGCTCTCGGGCGGTCAACGACAGCGCGTCTCGCTGGCCCGCGCGCTCGCACCCGAACCCGGTCTGTTACTGCTCGACGAGCCAATGAGCGCGCTCGACGCCCGCCTGCGAGAGACGCTTCGCCGACAGGTAAAACGCATCCAGTCGGAACTCGAGATCACGACGATCTACGTCACCCACGACCAGGAAGAGGCGCTGGCGATCTCCGACCGCGTCGCCGTCGTGCGCGCCGGAACCGTCGAACAGGTCGGCACCCCGAAGGAGATCTATCGCCGGCCCGCGACGCGCTTCGTCGCCGAGTTTATCGGCGACAACAACGTCTTCGAGGGTGAAGTGAGAACCCGCTCGAGCGACGAGCTCCGCGTCCGGGTCTCGGGCAGGGAGTTCGACATCGTCCCCGCCGATTCCCTCGCAGAAGCCGGAACAGGCCTCGAGTCGGGCGACCGACTCGCGTTCTGCGTCCGCCCGGAGGCGCTCACGCCGACGGTCGAAACCAACCGCCTCTCGGTGACCGTCGAAACCAGCGAGTTCCTCGGCGAGACCGTTCGCGTCCACGGTCGGTGGAACGGCACGCCGATCGTTCTCCGACTCGCGGAGCCGCCGGACGCCGACGAATTGACTGTGGGGTTCGCGCCGGACGGTGCTCACGTCGTCGAACTCGAGTCCGACGCTCGAGGAAACGACTGACCGGACCGAACGACGCCGACCAAACGTGTTCGCATCCGTTCTATCCGCGCGGGAATCGTCGCTGCGACTGACTACCGATGCGGACGTATTGGCGAGTACGACTGGTGGCCGCCCTCGATCGATCACGCGCACCACCTCGAGATCAACCATGTACGACTACACCACCATCATCGCACTCGCGAACACCGCCACGCTCGTCACCGGCGGACTCGTGATGTTGTTCGCCTACCGCGCCTTCAGGCGAACTGGAGCGACCCCGCTCCGGGCCGTCGCGATCGGCTTCGGCTTCATCGTCGCGGGAACCGTCCTCGGCGGAATCGCCCACTTCGCGGGTGACGTCGCCCTCGGAATCGTCGTCCAGAGTTCGTTCACCGCCGTCGGATTCGCGGCGCTCCTCTACTCGCTGTACAGCGAACCGCCGCGAACGACGACCGTCACCGTGGGCGTCTCGAAGTGACCGCGACGTGCACCGAGACGCCTCGCGCTCCGTCGTGCCACCTTCGGGCGAGAAGGATGCAAGGCCGCGGGACCGACACCGGCCGACTCGAGCGAACGTACGCTTATCGGCGGCCGAGCGCGCCGAGGACGAACGCCGCAATGACGAGGAGTGTTGATCCGACTCCGAATCCGGGCACCGTCTCGTCGCCGTCGGAGTCCGTTTCCTCTGTCTCCGGGACCGGTGTCTCGTCGGATTCCGTCGCGTCGGTGTTGCGTTCGTCGCCGTCGCCGTCGACATCGTCGTCAGTGTCCGTCGCCGTGTCATCCGGGGCCTCCCCGTCGGCAGCGTCGGTTTCTGACTCGGCCTCGGTCTCTGACTCGGTCTCGGGCCCAGTACCGCCTTCGTCGCCGTCATCACCGACCTCGGTCCCGCTACCGTCGGGGACGCCACCGCCGGGGACGCCACCGGACCCGTCGGAATCACTCTCGGCGGTGAGCTCGAGTTCCGTCGACGACCCGGAACGCCAACTGGCGGTCTGATCGGCGTCGACGCCGTCGACCTCGAACGAGACGGTCGCGCCCTCGTCGTCTCCGAACCCGTCGACGGTCAGTTTCCCGTCGTAGGCACCCGGTCCGCCGTAGGTCCCGGGTTCGTCGACGACGATCGATCCGCGCTCGTCACCGTCGACGACCGCGGTGATTTCGGTTCCCTCGGGTGCCGGTTCCCCGTCGACGGTCACGGTTCCGTAGTAGGACGCGGGAATCGGCGGTGGGCCCTCGCTCTCGACTTCGCCTTCGCTCTCGCTCTCGCTTTCGTGGTTTCCTTCACCCTCGCCCTCGTGGTCGACTGCGAACGCCACCGCCGGACCGCTCACGACCGTTCCGATTACGACGACGACCAAAACGACGACTGCAGCACGCGGTCTCCGCTCGAGGATCGAACCCCTCTCCATCATGAGGACGCGTTCACCGCCGTCGACGAGTGCTGTGTCTCGGAGCGCTGCGCCGCCGACGTCTCGTCGGAGACGTCGGGCGGGGCCCCGTCGAAGCCGAGCAGTTCGTCGACCTCCCCGAGCGTGATTCCGGGATAGGCGTTCGTACCGACGGTGCCGTCCCGGTTCGCGTACACGAAGTACCCCGCGTGCGGAGAGACGGTCGGTTCGTTGGTCTCCGAGCCGAACGTGTAGCTCAGCCAGTCGTCGCCGCGTTCGGTCTCGACCGGCTGGCCGCCGGGGGCCCCGATCGGGTGTAGAATCCTCGAGGGGGCCGCCGACGTGGCAGCGTAGGCGTCCTCGACGCCGTCGGCCGTCGGCGAGCCGATCAGGTTCCAGCCGGCGTCCACGTCGGCTTCGCCGGGGATCCCAGGCTCGGACTCGTCGCTCGTCTCGAACTCGACGAGGGCAGTGACGTTCTCCTCGGGAACGACGACGTACGCGTCGAGTGCGTTCGGCGTGACGCGTCCATCGTCGACGGGCACCCACTCGTCGTGCTCACCGTCGAACTCGTAGATCGTCCCATCGAACTCGCCGAACGTCGACTCGAGGTCGTTCGCCATCGGCCCCGGGAACGACACGGCCGTCGGTTCGTCGGCCGGAAGCTCGAGGTGGTAGCCGAACTGCTGGACCTCGGCCGGATCGTCGGGGAGTTCCGTCGGCGGGGCCGTCGCGAACGGTTCGGACTCGACGGACCCGACGAGCTCGTCCGGTTCGGGGCCCCGTTCACCGAAGTAATCGAGCGTCGAGACGAACCCGTCGCCCGCCGCGCTGATCGCGGTCGTGTCGACCGCAGCGAAGTCGTTGTACGCAGAATAGGTGACGTTACCGAACGCGTCCACGCCGGTCTCACCGGCAAATCGGTTGCCCGAGACGACCGCCGCGGACCCGTCGAAGTCGACACTGATACCGGTTCCAGTACCCACGAACTCGTTATCGCTGACGGTCCGGACGTCGGCTTCGGACGCGACCGAAAGGTCGACGATTTCGCTCTCGAGTCGATTTTCGAGAACCGTATCCGCGGTTCCCCACACGTCGACGGCCGTACTGACGCCGGTAATATCGTTCCCGACCAGTTCGACGCTCGAGCCCCTGCTGACCCACACACCGTACACACCACCGCCGACGGTGGTGTTGACGACCCGAACGTTCTCGGGTCCACCGACGATCGAGATGCCGTCGGTGGTACCGTTGGCGTCGATCGTGATCCCCGAGACGGTCGCGTCGTCGGCCGTGACGAAAAGCGGGGCGTCGAACGTACTCGCCGCGTCGCCGGTGACCGAGAGAACCGGGTCGACGCCGTCGGCTGCGGTGAGCGTCACCGGCGCGTCGAGGACGACCGGTCCGTCGGTCGCGTCGAGCTCGTACTCGTCGTCGATCAACCGGACCGTCGCCCCGGGACGGGCGAGTTCGAGGGCTTCCTGAACGGACTCGACGTCTCCGTCCGTTCCGACGGTGAGCGAGTCGGACACCACGGACGACGTCCCCGTCGTCACGGTGATCGACTCGTCGGACTCGGACTCGAACTCGAACTCGAACGCGACCGAGAGCGTCCCGACCTCCGCGGGGTCGGTGACGACCGTCGCAGTCACGAGATCACCTCGCTCGAGGTCGCTCACGTTCGTCTCCGTACCGAAGTCGTCACCGCCCGCGACCGTGGCGTTCGAGAGCGTCCCGTTTCGGGTTATCCCGAGTCGATCGACCGCCGAGACGCGAACCTCGACGTCGTATGACTCGCCGGGACGGACCTGCGACGGCGCGTCGGAGACGAGTTCGGCGTCGGGGACCGTCTCGACGACGACGTCGTGCTCGAGTTCGCCGTCGGACACGTCGACTGTGGTCTCGGTCGATTCGACACCGAATCCCGAGACGCCGATCGTTCGCTCGCCGGCCGGAACGACGAGCGAGTACGCGCCGTCGTCGTCCGTCACCGACGTGTCGCCGAGGTCGGACGCGACCGTGACGCCCTCGAGGGGGTCGCCGTCGGCGTCCGTCACCGTCCCGGACACGGCCGTGGCGTTCGACGCGAGTGCCATCGCGCCGTCGGCGTCGACGACGGGCGACGACGAGTCGGAGACACTGACGACCACCTCGAGTTCGCTCTCAGGGCCCTCGAGTGGCAGATCGGCCGCCGTTTCAGTATCGGTCGCTGGAGACGCACTCGCGCGCTCGTCGGTAGCCGCGATCGGGACCGCGAACGCGGCGGTTCCGAGAATCGACGCGATCAGTATCGCAAGTACCACCGTACCCGATGTCGGACGGAGTTCCATCACCTCTTCAGACATTATCATATAACAAATTAGGAGAATAGAAAAATATTCCGTTAGGTATTAGTTTAACTAATTTCTTCGAGAATCGGTCGGAATACATACAGAGAGGAAATGTCGATGATCCGTCAGAAGGGGTGGAATCCCGTCGGTTATCGAGACTCGAGGCGTCCACGAAACCGCTCGAGGCCGAACTCGAGCATGTCGGGACTCACCGGCTGAAACTCCTCGCGTTCGCCGTCGGGGAGGTAGCCACGGACGGAGTCCCACGACTCTCGAGCGTAGCGCTCGTCGAGCAGGACGCGGATACCGACGTCCTCGGGACTCCGAATGACGCGGCCGACGGCCTGTCTGGCCTTCCGGACGGCGGGGACCGTGAGCGCGTAGGCGAACCCGTCGCCGAACTCGTCGTCGTAGGCTCGCCGGACGGCTTTCGTCCGCGGACTCGAGGTGTTGACGATCGGAACGCCGCAGATCACGGCCGCAGACAGTCGGTCGCCGCTGTAGTCGACGCCCTCGGTCAGCGTCCCGCGGAGGCTGGTCACGAGGACCTTCCCTTCACCCGCGAAGAACTCGTCTTTCAGCGACTCGGTGACGTCGTCGCCGCTGCTCTCGTCGAGCAAGACCGGCTTGGAGAGGCGGTCCTCGAGCGCGCCCGCGGCCCACTCGGCTTCGCCGTAACTGGGCATCCCGACGAGGACGTTCCCCGGAACCCGCCCGATCTGGGCGAGCGCGTCGGCGTACTGTCGGCGCGTCGGATTCTCCTCGCCGGGACGACCGCGGTTGTCGTAGGTGAACTTGGGCACGGCGACGGCGAAGCTCTCGCGGTTGTCTTCCGGAAAGTGCAACCCGTAGCGGCGTTCGACGACCGGCCGACCCTCGCTCTCTAAGTACTCCAGGCCCGTTACCTCGGTGAACGCCTCGATCGGCTCGAGGGTGGCGCTCATCAGAATGCCGCCGCCGAACGCGGCGAGTCGCGAGCCGATCGCGTCGCTGGGCACGCAGTTGTGCAGGGCGAGTCGGGCGGTGTAGGCCCGTCGCCAACTGTCGGCGGGTTCGGTCTCGTCCCAGGTCCGCTCGAGTTCGATCTCGCGAAAGTAGTCGGTGTGGTTCTGGCGGTACCACTCGCCGAGGACGCGGCCCACCGCAGGCGAAGCCCTGGTCTTCTCCTCGTCCTCGGCCTCGTTGAGGATCCGCTCGACGACCGCACCGACCGACTCCGCCCGGACCCAGATCGCGTCGCTGTAGCCCTCGCGGGCGGCCCACTCGGAGATTTCGTCCTCGCCGGGGACGCCCGGATCGCGGAGGGGAATCTCCTCGTCCGAGAGTTCGGTGAGGTCGGACTGCCACCCCCTGTAGTTCCGGTCGAGATGCACGCGCACCCGTCGGTCGAGTTCCTCACGAAGCGCCCGCAGGAAGTCTCGAACCTGCTCGAGTTCGTCGTACGAGACGTCCGTTTCGTTCAGTTCCGCGCGTACGAGGTCCGCGTCCGCGGTCTTCGAACCGCCCTCGGCCCGCCGACCCTCCCGTTCGAACTTGATCGGCTGGATCACGCGGGAGAGTTCCGTCTCGGCGTCCCGGAGCGTCCCGTCGGCGATCCCCTCGCTGACCAGATCGCGCACGCGGGGCTCGAGCATGTGCGCCTCGTCGCAGACGACGAACGTCGAGTCGTCGAGGAGCGCGCCGGTGAAGGCACCGGTCGTCGTCGGATCGAAGGCGTGGTAGTAGTTTCCGATGACGACTTCCGTCTGGCCCAGTAGCGCACCCATCACCGAGTGCGGGCAGGTGCCGTGTTTCACCGACATGGAGACGAGATCCTCGGGCGTGACGAGGCCGGTTTCGGTGAAGTCGAACGGAACCGCCTCGGAGGCGTCGCCGTCGCTCCCCTCCTCCGGCAGGTCCTCGAGGTACTGGGCGTAGAACGGACAGTACTCGATCTCGCTGCCGGCGGGGCCGCCGTCGTCGTACTCGGGCAGTTCCGGCGGATACGGTGCCGGCTCGCCGGCGGTCTCGAGAAAGCGCGCGCCGCTGCCCCGACTCCCGCTGTCCGCGAGGCCGATCTGCTGGCTGCGAGCGCGGGCGGCGAGGTTCGCGGCGGTGGTCGACCCGCCCTCGCCCGTCAGATCCCGGGTTCGATCTCGAAGGGTTTCGCAGCGGTCGTAGACGTTACTATCGTCGATCCCGCCCGCTCCCTCGCGGTTGTACGGACAGACGTCTGCCTTCCCGACGAGCGTGAGACCCGACACGGGGTTCCAGTCGGTCGGGAGGTTCGCGTTGATTGTCTCGAGGTCCATCTCGAACTGGCGCAGTTGCTGTTTGACGCTCGTGAGCACGAACACCCGCTCGTAGTCGGTGTCGGGGTCGCGCACGAGGTCGATGCCCGCGGTGAGGGCGATCATCGTCTTGCCGGTCCCGCAGGCGCCCTCGAGTGCGACGAAGCCGCCGTCTCGAGCGGTGTCGAGAGTCGTCTCGATGCCGTCGACCTGCTCGTCGTAGGGCTCGTCGTGGCCGAACACCGCACGCCAGTTCGAATCCGCCATTCTTGCCTTACTCATCGTCGGTCGTCCATAGCGTTGACGGACCGAACTGGTCGCGCGACGATATATAAAGATTCGGCAGCGGCGTCGCTCGCGGTCGAGGTGCTCGAGCGCCGACCAGATGTTCACCCCGATTCGAGAGCGTACGCTCGTCGCGATCACTCGAGGGGAGAACGCGGCCTCGAGCGGAGAATTCGATCAGGGACGATCGAGGGTCGCGACGAACGCTCTCGAGGTGACCACGAGCGGTGCACACCACAGTTTCGCCGAGGTAAGGAGCACTCGCGCGGAGGCGGCGATCGCCCAGACGCCCGGGTGGTGGCGGATCGTCGCGTCGTCGCGAGGAGGCGACGCCGGTCGCTCGTCGATCGTGGTCCCGCAGTCCGGACAGACGGTCACGGTTCGATCGCCGCGCGTCCGGACTCGCCAATCACCCCCGACGGGGCTCTCGTGGTCGCACGCCGTGCAGAACAGGGTCGACTTCGGGCGGTCTGACCGCTCGTCGTCACGGTGTCGGGGGAGCGTCATCGTCGCGTCTACAGTCACGACAGGTATAAACCGTTCATGAGATTCGATACCATAGGACACTCATCTCGCAGCAGGCACGCGATTCGGTTCGAATTACTTCGGTTACTCGAGTCGGAAGCGGACTCGAGCGGTGTCTCGGCCGAGTCCGAGCAGACTCGAACGAACCGCCCCGAACCGACTGAAACGCAACACATTCCAGTCGGGGCCGGTAAAGAGGGCTATGACCGACGACACAGGCACGGACTTCGACGTCGACGTCGACCGCTGGCGCGACGAACTCGAGTCGAAACGACGGGAGAAAGACGAATTCTTCGCCGACCACCCCCAGTCGCCGATCCCGCCCGAAGAACGCGAGGAGTTCGACGGTCTCGAGTACTTCGAACCGAATCCAGACTACCGTGTGAGTGCGACGGTCGAGGTCCACGACGACCCGGAGCCCGTCTCGATGGAGACGACGGCCGACCGGGAGATGCGGTACCTTCGCGTCGCAACGCTCCGATTCTCGCTGGAGCCCGACGGCGACGAGCTCGCGAGCGGCGAGTTCGAACTCGCGGCCTACCAGCAAGAGGGGACCCGCGAGGGGGCGCTGTTCGTCCCGTTCCGGGACAAGACGACCGGCCAGCAGACCTACCGCGGTGGACGGTACATGGAACTCGAGGCCGACCGAAGCCTCGAGACCGGCGACGAGATCGGTCTCGACTTCAACCTGGCGTACACCCCCTTCTGCGCCTACAGCGAGACGTTCGACTGTCCGCTCCCGCCGGAGGAAAACTGGCTCGAGGTCGTGATTCCGGCGGGCGAACGCTTCGAGTGAGTCGGCGGGCTGGGTCGTCCGAACTGCTGTCCGTCATTTCCGGTGCAACCGCGACCGGTCTGCGAGTAGACCGGTACCCAGTCACGGCAATCCGTATGAGTGATCGATCGGATATCGCCGGTCACGATACCTTATATCGATACTAACACACTAACGTATTCCGGGGTCGATTGGAGGACAGCTTAATATACGACGATGGCCAGCAACGGAACATGGCAACCAGACACGAGACGGCGGCGCAGGTGTACACCTGTCCTCGATGCGCAGGGAAACTGATCGCGGCGAACCACTCGACGGAGTGTACGGATTGTGAGTACGTCCCAGGTCACGGCGCGGACTGATCTCGAGTCGGAGACGACGCACGAGCACGAATCGGAGACGACGAACTCGGCCGTACGATGAGACCGTCGTGGAACCGGCCTCGAGTATCGAACCGAATCAGGGTGCGACGCCGACGGTCAGCAGCGTCCCCAACTCGCGGTAGCGCTCGACCATCTCCCCGCGGGTGTCCCAGTCGTCGGTCGGAAACTCGGCTTCTGCGGGGATCGTGACCTCCCGATCCGGAATGGTGTCCTGTTCGGCGACGTAGAGCCCCGCTTCGCGAAACGCCTCGCGATACTGCTCGTGACTCCAGCGAGTCATCTCGACGTCGATGAACTCCTGCCACTCGTGGGAGTGGACGTTCTCCTCGTAGTAGTTGACGGCGCAGTAGAACGTCCCGCCGGGACGGAGCACGCGGGCGACCTCCTCGAGGGTGCGCCCCGGATCGGCAGCGTAATAGAAGGCCTCCATCGACCAGACGTGGTCGATCGAGTCGTCCGCGAACGGGAGTGAGTCGAAGTCGCCGACGACGTAGCCGACGTTCGGGTCGTCGGTGTAGGAGGTCGCGTTGCGGACCATTTCGGGTGCCCCGTCGAGACCGTACACCCGGCCGGCATCCTTCGTCTCTCGAAGTGCACGACCGGCGTAGCCGCTCCCGCAACCGAGGTCGAGGATCGTCTCGCCCGATTCGACCGGCAGTCGCGCGAGCGCGTGTTTCGCGGTGTGCCAGTGACGTTCTTCCATCCCCTTGTCACGACCGTCCGCCGCCCACGCGTCGAATTCCTCGCGTACGCTCATGTACGATACGTCGCGCGTACTCGCCTAAACGCGTGTCGCATGTCGCGTGCGTTCGCTCCCCACACGTATCGTCCGAACGCACCATAGGCGATCGACGTGTCCGCACGACAGAAGAATCGATATCCGTCTCCGATAAGAGAACGAACGTGTGATAGACACCCCCAAAATCGCCCGCCAGCGAACAACCGCACTCTTAAGTCGATGCCGAAAGTTGTTCACGCCAATATGGAGTATTCGCTCGAAATCGATGGCACACCGAACACCGTCCCAGGGGGAACAGGAATACTCCTCTTGCATCCGAGCACGGGTGAAACCGACCGGATGGACACCGAATTCCTGAAAGCGGACACCGATCACTTTCTCGTCATCTCCACTCGAACCACCGCCCGCGAAGTCAAACAAAAACTCGAGTACTACGACGTCGACGAACGCCGAGCCGACATTCTCGACACGCTCAGCATCGAACGCGGCTACTCGCGACGTTCGAGCGAGAACGTCCACTACGTCGCAGCGCCCGACGACGTCGACGGAATCGTCGAACAGGTCCGGGAGTTCCTCGACGACCACGACGGCAAGCTCCGAGTGAGTTTCGACTCGATCACCGAACTCGCCTACTACGCCGGCGAAGACGCCGCGCTCGAGGCCGTCGAACGGATTCTCGCCGAACTCGTCGACCATGACGCGGTCGGACTCTTCCACCTCTCCGAGGAAGTTCACGACGACGACGTCGTCGACGAGTTCCGGGCGCTGTTCGACGGCATCGTCGACCTCGACGAGGACGGCTCCGCGACCGCCGAGTTCTGAGCCGACACAGTCGGCGGTCAACGGTTGACAGACGGCAGTCGACGAACGACGGTCGGGCGTCGAATTCCGAGCGCCGACCGAGAACACGCATGACCGACTCAACCACGTACGACAAACTCGTTCGCGATCGAATACCCGAGCTCGTCGACGCCAGCGGCGACCGGCCCGTGACACACGTCGCCGACGAGGCGGAGTACGAACGCCGACTCCGGGACAAACTCCTCGAGGAAGCCGCGGAGTTCGACGAAAGTGGCGAGCTGGCGGAACTGGCCGACGTTCTCGAGGTGATCGACGCGATTCTGGCGTTCGACGATACCTCGCGTGACGAACTCGACGAGCGGCGTCGGGAGAAACGTGCGGACCGCGGCGGATTCGACGAGCGGATCGTTCTCGAGCGAGTCGAACACTTCGAATCCGACTCCGAGTAGCGGCGGTCGTCCGTGTCCGAGTCGTAACAGCCGACCCGGCTACTGTTTCTCTGCGAACCGCTCTCGAGTGAGGAGAGCTACTGTGACGAACACGAACGGGAGCGAACCGGAAACGGTCACGATCAGAGACGCGAAATAGAAGTTCGCCCTATCGGCTCGCTACCCCGTCTCGTTCCCTGAATCGTCGATGAGAGAGCTTACTCGATGGTGACGACGGGGTCGTCACCGTACTCGATCGTGATATCGTAATCCGCGTACGGAAACCAGATCTTTCCCCGTCGCTCCTCCCCGGTAGCCGTCGACGCAAACAGTGCCTCGAGTGCGTCGGGGTCGACCGAATCGAACAGCGGTGGAAGTTCGATCGGATCGGTCCCGTCACGAGCCGCGACTTCGGTGACGATCCGCTCGGATAACTCGTCTGCGTCTACCGTGAGGATCGGATCCATTACCGCTAGTCCCCACAGCACGTGATTAATAATTTCCGGTATTTGAATAGCCGGTAGTAATCCGTAATGGAGAGATAACAGTCTCGAAAAGCCGAATGTCGATTTCAGAAGAAGTCCAATCGTTCGGTCAATACAGTTCGACTGGAAACAGCTCACACGACTGTCGTCCGGAATATCAAACGTCGGTCGACGGTCGGGAGATGATGCTCGATGTCGTCGATCGACCGATAGTCGAGAGACAATAGTCGATAGACGATGGTCCGGAGACGATGGACGTCACCGCTGACTCGGTCGGCTTCGGTAGCGAGGACGGGACACTCACGTGGACTCGGCGAGCGCATCGAACGTCTTTTCGGCCCACTTGATCGCGTACTCGGGGCCGTGGTCGCGATAAGCGTCCGTCTCGAGCGCCGCGAACGGTGCTGGCAGCTCGAGGTCGTGTTTGATCGCCGCACAGGCCAGTTCCGTGGCGTCGGCGAAGTCCGTCTCACCACGAGCGACGGCCGACGGCAGTTCGGAGACTCGCTGCTCAAGTCGGTTACCGGCGTCCTGCCAGGCCGCAGCCAGTTCGGGTCGGGTCTGTACAGACGTCGGCATTGGTTCTGGTTTCGGTTCCGATTCCGTCTTCGGCTTCGATTCCGAAGCCGGTCCCGACTCGGACTCCGATTCCGAGACCCACCCGGCGAACACCCGGCGAGTGTGAAGCCCAACCCATCCGTCGTACAGCGCGGCCGCGACCTGATAGGTATCGTTCGGGCCGAGCGGGATCGCACGGTCCAGATCGTGATACTCCTCCTCGAAGAACCCGAGAAAGTGTTCCGGCACCTCGAGTCCGAGTTCGACGAGTGCTTCGGCGAGCAGGAAGTCGACGAACGATTCGGGAGACCCCTGCACACGAGGTTTGACGATCACGGTCGGCGGAACGGTCTGGCGCGTCCAGACGATACTCCCGTCACCGGGCATCCCGACGGTAAACTCACTGCCAGCGTATTGCCGGAGCAACTCCGGCGCGTCGTCGGGAAGCCACGCTGTCGGTGCCGACGACGGCTCGAGGGAGTCGACGGCGAAGCCGAGGGCTTCGGCCTGGGACGGTGGCAGCGTCTCGAAGTCTCGATCGCACTCGAGGACGACCGCATCGGGCGCGTGCGCCTCGCGAACGTCCGCGACCGGTTGCGAGAGATCACGGCGCTCGAACATCAGACGTAGACGGTCTGGAAGACGAGCAGGATCGACAGCAGCGCCGCCAGGGCGACCGTCGTGAGGACGATCTTGGTTGCAGTGCTCATATGTGGATGGCTATCGGCCGGTTCGCTTAAATCCATCCTTCTCTCTGCCTCTCACGTCCGCACGATGCCGTCTTCGAGGCGTTCAGTTAGCGGATCCGGCTACGCCATGGGTGAACGGCGACGAGCGTCGGTAACGAGGAGCCCGACCAGTACTTCGTGTCGAGATATAATACACTAATACCGGACAGTAAAGTCGATCTTTCCGTTTTTTTGCAGTGGAAACGAAGGAGTCAGGAGCGTCAGTCGTCACTGTCTCGCCACGAATCGGGAACGTCGATCACGTATCGGCCGTCCTCCTGGAGTGAGACGATGTACTCCTCGCGGTCGTACAGTTCCATCAGATTGAGCTCGTACTGTCCGGGATTGACGATCTTGATGCTCTCGAACTGGTCGTTGAGTTCCTCGCGTAATTCGTCCAGCGACGGCCGGTCTCCGCTCGGTTCACTGACGACGCGACCGTGGTCCGGTGGCGTCGTGTCCGTCGTCGGTTCGGTGTCGGGGACGGATTCAGTACCACCTTCACTCCCGGTATCGGATGACTCGGACACGGACGGCGGGAGGTCGTCAGGCGAGACGACTGCGCTTCTGGCGTCCGCCTGCGCCGTATCCTCGTCGTCCTCGATGGTCGCCGATCGACGGGGCGGTGACGCCCGTTCGGAGCCACCTTCCGCGGTCGCATCCGAAGACGACGGTTGCGGCGGAGTTTCCTCTCGAGACGGTTCCGACTCCGATCCCGATCGATCGGCAGGAGGTCGAGCGGTATCTGGCCACTCCTCGAACGTCGTGGAGTCGTCGGCATCGCCGGCTTCGGCGCTCGAACTCGAGACGGGACCGTCCCCGTCGGGCCACGATCGGTATCGGTTTGTGTCGGGTGAGTTCGTATCCGTGTCCGTTTTCGACTTCGAACTCGAACTGGATACCCAGTCACGAACTGTCTCGGTCGCACGCGAAACGGTACCGTTGTTCTCGTCGTCGCTCTCCTCGGCCATGATCGACTGTCGTTCGCGGCCACTGGATTCGGCCTCGCGGCCACCCGCCTCCGACATCGCGCTCGCGGGCGCGAACTGGAACTTGTTGCCGCCACAGTCGGGACACCCCGACAGCATCTCCTTGGAGCCATCGGGAAACGTGCGGTCGCAGTTCGTACACTGGTGGGGCATTAATTTCGGGAGACGAGTGCGCTAATGAGCGTTTCGTCCTTGTGGAGCGTCTCGATCTGGTTCGCCGGACCGATCACGGTCAACTTGGCGGTCGAGTCGTCAGAACCCATAATCCGGCCGAGCAGCGACGAATCGCTCGGCCCCGACCTGGGATAGGTCTCGATCTCGATTCCGTTGAACTCGTCAGGGCTGATCTCGGCCATCGTTACCTCGATGAGTTTGCTCTCCTCGTCGGGCGTGAGCCCCTCCTCGAGGATCACGATATTCCCGTCGTGAACGCCATCGAGGATCATTCGGATCTTCTCCATGCTGGCCATGCCCTCCATTCGCTGGCCGCTAATCAGATCGATCTGAACGCCATCGATGTCGTCCGTTCCTGTAGCTTCTGGCATTGGACTGGGACTCACCCGAAGTACTCCGCGATGTTTTCGTACACTTCGTCCATGTTCTCGCCCTCTTTGGCCGAGAGCGGGACGGTTTTGTGCTGTGGGAAGGCGTCTTCGATGCGCTTGACACTCGAGTCGTCGAGGTCGATCTTGTTCGCGAAGATGAGAACGGGAAGATCACGAGATTCGATGATACCGATGAGCATGGTATTGACCTGCGTGATCGGGTCCTCGGCGCTGTCGAGAACGTAGATGACGCCGTCGACGTCTTCCCGAAGCCAGTGCATCGCCTCGGCGACGCCTTCGGTCGCCTCTCGAGAGCGACGGACGGCGTCGTCTTTGTCCATTTCGTCGGTGAACTCCTCGTAGTCGACTTTCGTCGTGACGCCGGGCGTGTCGACGATGTCGATGGTTACCGTCTTTCCGTTGCGCTCGATCTCGACGTCTTCTTTTCGCCGGGCGCGGCGTGTTTCGTGTGGAATGTGACTCTCGGCGCCGACCGCGTCACCGGTCCAATCGCGGGCGATACGGTTAGCAAGTGTTGTCTTTCCAGCATTAGGCGGTCCGTAGATTCCGATGCGCTTCGGTTCCTGTTCGGAGAACAGGCGATCCGTCACGCGAGAGATGCTATCTTTGAGTTCTGTAAACAATCCCATCCTTGGGGGTCCTCCAGCACCAGCGGGGTGCGTCTGCGCGTAGTAGTGTACTCAATATACTTAAGCCTACGTCAGACATGATTACTGAGCAACAATAGAGAGTATCAGGATCGATAATACGGTGTGGAAAACGTGTCTCTACGAAGGTGTTTGTGGGAAAGGTAGACGTGAGTTGTGATACCGTATCTCGTGACGGGAAATCGTGCAGATCGAGTGGTGTGGTAACAAGAAAAAGTGGGAGGTCGAACACCCCCACCCCTTCGTTTCAACTGGAACCGACCGGAGCCCTCCCCACCGATCGAGACGTATTCGTCGGAAGCTCGTCCGATCGCACCCCTGATTTCGACTCGAACGGGAGTGTGACGGGTTCAGACGGACGAATTAGACGAATAGAACGGATCTAGTAACAAAACGTCCTCTAGAAACGGATTCTAGTAGGCTCTAGTAACAAAAACCGACTCACCTAGTAAAAACGCTATTTTGCTAGTGCTACGGACCAATCTCTCACCCACCCACATAAAAATTCCTCTTCTGAAAACACCCCTCCCCACCCCTCCCCTCGGAGCACGTTCCACCTGAAACGAAGGGGTGGGGGGTTCCGCTACCCCATCCTAACAAACTCTAAACACTATTATCGTTTCTGCCGTCGGCTCCCTGACCCCGTCTTGCCTTCTCTTTGAACCTCTCATCTGGACGTTCAGTGCGGTCACGGTTCGAGTCGAAACAATTCCTCCCGTGGGTTCACTCTCACCATCTCCCGCCATCGAACGCGACAAACCGGACAGTAATCGCGGGACATCGTCGAAACAGTCGTGACGAAGAACGCTCGTATCGTATTCGACACGAAGCAACACACAGACTCTTCAGCTCGTTCTCGGTCGGACACGAAAATGCGCAGCGAGAGTGCCACGCGCCTCTCGACCTGTGGTACGTTACACACTTTCTGTCGATCCGTAGCTCCCAGACGTACGATCGGCAACCGAGCGTGACGGCCGAGTTCGCTGTTCCGAACGAGTTCCATTCGAATCGATGGTCTTCGGGTTCGAACGGGAACCCGATTCGATTTTCACTCACGTCGATAGCTCTCGACTCGCTCACTCGTTTCCTTCGTTCTCGCCGCTTTACGTGCGTACGTAAACTAACATTATAATGGCTGAATGCCCGTCTCGAGTCCCCCTGTCGGACTATCTATCGAAATCGGCTCGTACAGAGACGGGAACGTCTCGTCGACAACTCTTATAGATCAAATGACTAATTTGGCACCGGTTAACCCGGATGCTGGATTGCTGAAGGGAAGAACTTAATACCTAGCTCTTCCTCTGGTTCGTCTGCATCAACTGGACCCGAAAGACGGATCGATAATCGAATGTCGGCCCGTTTTACCCGTCTACAGCGCCATATTTGGCCTTTCGGGCCCGCAACTCCACACGAAACGAGGGGGTACGTGTACGACGAATGTCCGAGGACAATTCAGAAGGTTCGGATCGAAACGTCGATCTCGGATCTACGCACGGGTTCGGATCGAATCTCGAGGAGTCCGACCTGTCCGAAGAGGAACCGAATCAGGGACTGTTCGACGATCTGCTCAGTGGCGAACCGATCTTCGAGAACAAGGAAGTCCTTCGGCCTTCGTATACGCCACACGAACTCCCGCATCGAAGCGATCAGATCAACAAGATGGCGACGATCCTCGTCGCCGCCTTGCGCGGGGAGACGCCGTCGAACATCCTCATCTACGGCAAGACTGGAACGGGGAAGACGGCGAGTGCGAAGTTCGTCAGCAAAGAACTCGAGAGCACCTCGAAGAAGTACAGCGTTCCCTGTGAGGTCGAGTACATCAATTGCGAGGTAACCGACACCCAGTATCGGGTGCTGGCACAGCTCGCCAACAAGTTCATCGAGGAGAACGAACGAGTTATCGAAAATCGCATCGACTCGCTCGAGTCACTGCTCGACGACCTCGACGAGTACGACGAGATGCTCGCTGCCGACGATTCCGGCTCGGAGACGAAGACGACCACCGAGTCCGAGATGGGACCGAACGACCCGTTCGTCGAGAGCGATGTCGTCGACGCAGCCGAGTCCGATACCGGAGCCGATTCGCGTCTCGAACCCTCGTCTTCGTCTCCGTCTCCAGAGTCGAAAGCGGAGGATCAAGTCGAATTCTCTGACGAGGAAACAGTAGACCTCACGTCTTCTGATTCAGGTTCTCCAGTCGAAACAGAGGGGTCTTCGGATACCGTCGATGACGACTTCCCGACGAACGGATCCGAAACGAAGGGTGGTCACGATATCGACGAGACCGATACCGACACTACCGACGGTCACGACCACGACCACGACCGCGATCGAGCCCATCCACTCACTGATACACCGTTTTCCTCGGCTGCCGACGTCGAAACGCGGATCGAATCTCTCGAGGAAGACCGCGAATCCTTCGAGGAGGTCCCGATGACCGGGTGGCCGACCGATCGGGTCTACAGCGTCTTCTTCGACGCGGTCGACTACTCCGAGCGCGTCGTCGTCATCATGCTCGACGAGATCGACAAACTCGTCGAGAAGAGCGGGGACGACACGCTCTACAACCTCTCGCGGATGAACTCCGAACTTCAGAACTCCCGGGTGTCGATCATCGGCATCTCGAACGACCTGAAGTTCACCGACTTCCTCGACCCGCGCGTCAAATCCTCGCTCGGCGAGGAGGAGATCGTCTTCCCGCCCTACGACGCGAACCAGCTCCGGGACATCCTCCAGCACCGATCGGAGGTCGCGTTCAAAGGAGACGCCCTCTCGCCCGACGTGATTCCACTCTGTGCGGCCTTCGCGGCCCAGGAACACGGCGACGCCCGTCGGGCGCTCGACTTGCTGCGGACGGCGGGCGAACTCGCAGAGCGCTCCCAGGCGGAGACGATCGTCGAAGAACACGTCCGGCAGGCCCAGGACAAGATCGAACTCGACCGCGTCGTCGAGGTCGTCCGCACGCTTCCGACGCAGTCGAAACTCGTCCTCTTCGCGATCATCCTCCTCGAGAAAAACGGCGTCCACAGCATCAACACCGGCGAAGTGTTCAACATCTACAAGCGCCTCTGTGAGGAGATCGATGCCGACGTCCTCACCCAACGTCGGGTGACGGATCTCATCAGCGAACTCGACATGCTCGGGATCGTCAACGCCGTCGTCGTCTCGAAGGGCCGGTACGGCCGGACCAAGGAGATCAGCCTCTCGGTTCCGATCGAAGAGACGGAGGCCGTCCTCCTCTCGGACTCGAGGCTCTCGAATATCGACGACGTGCAGCCGTTCGTGCAGGCGCGGTTCGACAACTGAGACTCGAGGCGACACAACGGGCCTGAATCCTCCGCTGTGAAATCACCGAAGAACGACTCGGGGTACTCACTCCCGTTCTCTCGAGAGACCAGTTCCGTCAGCGCAGTCGCTCGTGTTTCAGAGACGGTAAAATCAATCGCCGAAACCCATACTCGACCCCTTCGGTTCCACTCGAGTCGGTCGCGATACCGGTGTTTCGAGTCGGAGTCTCGGCTCGGTTTTCGGGATTTCGGATCGTCACTCGAGGCCGTCGTGCGATCCGGCCTCGCTCTCGAGTCTTCAATACCCGTATCGGCGGCGAACCGAGAACCTGAGAGCGCCCATACTCAGGCCGAGGACGCCCGTGGTCCCTGCCAGCCCGGACGGACTGTTCGGCAGTACCGGGGTCGTCTGCACGCCGGGTTCGGTCGCCGAGACGACGCCCGGTTCGGGTCCAGTCGAGAGGTACTTGTCGAACGTGAGTCTGACGTGGCCGAGCCACGGGATCCGGAACATGCCTTTGCCGGTGATCCACTCCGATCTGACGACGTCCGTGTCTGCGCCGCCGGCGACCTGATCGTACCCGTCGTTCCAGTCCCCCTTCGTAACGAAGCCGTCGTGGTTGGCCTCGCAGGTCGAGAGCCGCTCACAACTGGTTGCCCCGTTGAGGTAGTCCGGATTCGCCTGTTCTTCGACCCAGTTGTCGTCCTCGTTGACCCAGAAACGGGCTCGATGGATGACGGGTGTCTCGAACTCGTTTCCGTTGGGTGCGAAGATGATCACGTCTCCGGGTTCGCCGAACTTCTCGTGGCCGCTGTCGGCGCCGTCGGCGTACGTGACGACCCCGGTGTCGCCAGTCGGATCGTCGCCGACGAACCGACCTTCGTCGACGACGAAGATGAGATCGCCCGTCTTCATGTTCGGCTGCATACTCCCGCTCTCGACGGCGACCAGCGGCGGCCAGACGCCGCTGATCCCGAAGAGGACGAGGCCGATGAGTGCGACGACCGCGACGCTGCTCAGGACGTCGCGAATCGCGACGACCGTCCCGTCGTTGGTCTTGAAGAACCAGCGGACGATCCCGTCGTCTTCGATCGTGACCGGTTCCGCCCGTGCGGCCTCGCTGCCGGGTTCCGGTTTCGGTTCCGATTCTGGTTCCGGTTCCGGAGTCGACGCTCGAGCCGACTCGCTCTGTGCCGTCGCCGGACCTGCCACGCCGCGTTCGCCGCCGTTCGGTTCGGGGTCGGGCGAATCGTTCCGGGAAGGCAACTTCCCCTCTGCCTCGCCTCGAGTGGAAGTCGACGCTCCGTCGGTGATGGGATCGGAATCAGGGTCAGTCTCAGAACCGAGGCCGGGTTCGTGATCGGAATCCGAATCTGCCGACTCGACGCCGGAATCAGAATCTGGACCTGCCCCTGGGTCGGGTTCGGGCTCGGAATCTGAATCGGCGGGGTCGCTCGTCGAAGTATCCGATGGCACCTCGTCGTCCTCGGATCGATCCGCGTCTCGAGAATCGTCGGAGGAGCCACCGGAGCCGGGACCGCTCATTACCATCCGTTTTGCTGGGGCCAGCAATCAACTTTCTGTTCCACGGTGTCTGGTAGCACGCTCGACCTACTCGAACCGACGTCCCATCGAACGCGACATTCGCCACGCTTTTCTCGTCACTCGCGAATACCAGCAGTGTGCCACTCGAGGGCTCCGCCCGAATCGTCGGTGAACTCACGAGCCACGGCTACAACGTCGAACGTGAGGCGGTGACGCTGATCGCCTCGGCCGACGACCCCCGAACCGTGCTGGAGGTCGTCCTCGAGGAGATGCCCGAGGACGCGCTGGTCGTCGAGACCGACCTCGTTCGCTCGGTTCGCGACGAGGTTCGAGCGGCCGGTCGCAACGGTGGATCCGCCGCCGAT
The DNA here is from genome assembly GCF_017357405.1 of Halomontanus rarus. Classification (GTDB taxonomy): domain Archaea; phylum Halobacteriota; class Halobacteria; order Halobacteriales; family Natrialbaceae; genus Halomontanus; species Halomontanus rarus. The sequence continues at coordinate 2,354,957 of NZ_CP071597.1, forward strand.
TCCGTGGAACACGACGTATCCGACTCGAACCCGCGACGGGCTGGGGACGCCGAACCCGAACCCGAATCCGAACCCGGATCCGGACCCGAACCCGAACACCCCTCTGTTTCAACTGGAGACTCCTCTCCCGAATCCGTCGATAACGGTGGTGGATCTCCACTCGAAACGAAGGGGTCTGCGGACTCGTCCGATCGCTCCTTCGAACGTTCGGGCGACGCCACGAAGCGGGAACTCGAGATCGTCGGCGACATGACCGGCCAGAGTACGGGAACCGGCGAGTACCGGGACTTCGTGACGGTGTTTCGCGACCGACTCGACCGACTCGGCTCGAAGCTTCGCGGTCGGATCAACCACCGACCCGCGTCCGCGATCCAGAGCATGCCTGGCGGCAGCGAGGTCGGGATGGTCGGACTGGTCAACGACATCCGATCGACGGCCAGCGGCCACTGGCTGGTCGAACTCGAGGACGCGACCGGGACCTTCCCGTGGCTGGTGATGAAGGATCGGGAGTACGCCGATCTCGTCGAGGAGTTGCTGTGCGACGAGGCGCTGGCGATGGAGGGGACCCTCTCGGACGACGCGGGGATCGCGTTCGTCGATTCCATGTACTTCCCGGACGTGCCCCGGACCCACCAGCCCTCGACCGCCGACCGTCACGTGCAGGCGGCGCTGATCAGCGACGTCCACGTCGGCAGCCAGGAGTTCATGGCGGACGCCTGGAACGGCTTCACTGACTGGCTGCACACCGAAGCGGCCCGGAACGTCGAGTACCTGTTGCTCGCCGGCGACATGGTCGAGGGCGTCGGCATCTACCCGAATCAGGACGAGGAACTCGACATCGTCGACATCTACGAGCAGTACGAGGCCTTCAGCGAGTACCTCAAACAGGTTCCCGGGGACATGGAGATCGTCATGATTCCGGGCAACCACGACGCGGTTCGACTCGCCGAGCCCCAGCCGGGGTTCGACGAGGAACTCCGCGAGATAATGTCCGCCCACGACGCGCAGATCGTGAGCAATCCCTCGATGGTCACCGTCGAGGGCGTTTCCGTGCTCATGTACCACGGCGTCTCGCTGGACGAAGTCATCGCCGAACTCCCCGAGGAGAAAGCGAGCTACGAGGAACCGCACAAGGCGATGTACCAGCTGCTGAAGAAACGTCACGTCGCCCCGCAGTTCGGCGGTCACACCCGGCTCGCACCCGAAGAGAAGGACTATCTCGTCATCGACGAGGTACCCGACATCTTCCACACCGGCCACGTCCACAAGCTCGGGTTCGGCAAGTACCACAACGTACTCGCGATCAACTCCGGCTGCTGGCAGTCCCAGACGGACTTCCAGAAGAGCGTCAACATCGATCCCGACGCGGGATACGCGCCGATCGTCGATCTCGACACGCTCGACGTGACGGTCCAGAAGTTCTCTTAAGGTCCTGCGGTCTTACGGAAGTTCGAGGAGAAAGCCCCGTGCGTTAGCGCGGGGATGAATCCGACAACGAGGACGCCAATCACGAGTTTTTAGTATCCGTGACAGCATCTCGTAGCGTAAGTACATCGGGCGAAAACTGGAGTTGGGTTGGGGTCTCCGTCAACAAAAAGCAACCCTGCGTCGGATGTTCTACTCACCCATCGCGGGTGAGTTGGGTCGATGGCACGGCCTGTGAGGTGCAAGCGGATACACGAAGCACACCACGCCACCTCTGGTGGCCCGACGCACGACTCACAAACCACAGTCGAGACCCCTCTGGTCTCGATCAGGGTGCCTTCGGGGACGCACGACCGGCGTGCTGTCCCGCGAAGGAATCCTCGCGCTTCAGCGCGGGGAGGATGTCAAAACTCTGGGCTCCCGACGTTTTGATTGGCTCCGTCGCCACACCAGCCGTCTCTCGAGTTCCACTCTTTCAACCAACTTCCCTCGAGAAACAGACGCTATCGATTCGTCGGTGCGAGAAAGAGAGAGCTACGGCTCGAGTCGAAATCGGACCGTTCGCCGTCCGTTGAACCGCGGGCCGGGTCCGCGGTCGTCGAAGCCCAGCCGTTCGGCGGCGTTCTCGAGAGACGGTTCGTCCTGTGGGATCAGCACCTCGACGGCCATCGATTCGCAGGTAGCGAAGCGAACCGGCTCGGCGAGCAGTTGCTCGTAGACGTCGCTCGCGCCGTCGATCTGGGTGACGTGAACCGTCTGGTCTCTCGCGTCGAAGCTGACGAAGCCCAGGAGGTCCTCGGGATCGGAACCGCCGTACTGTGTGTCCGCGCTGTCGATATTCGGATCCGTTTCTGTTCCCGTCTTCGTCTCGGCCGCCGGTTCTGTTTTCGTCTCCGGATCCGTATCAGAATCGGGATCCGAATCCGTACCCGAATTCGTGTCCGCATCCAGATTCGGGTCGTGTCCTCCCGCTTCGGCCACGCGCACCGTCCGGTCGTGAACGAGGTTCCGCATCACGTCCGTCGGCGAGTCGGCGATCGCCGCTAGTGCGTCGGCGTCGGCCTCGAGTGCGTCCCGTACGTTCATCGATGTGTGGCAATGGCACGCATGAACATAAATCCCGCCCGAACGGCCGCCGTGATTCGAGTTCACCGATCGTCTCGAGGTCGGTGTTTCGACCGCCTGTGACGTTCGTGGTGGAATCCACGCGTCCATTCTCTCGACTACCGGTCTCGCCGCTGAGTCTCGAGTTCCGGCCGCAGGATATGTACACGATTTTCCACGAGTATTGGTACCGAAGGGACACAGTTATCTTCTCGCTCTGGTAACGAAGTGGCACATGAGTGCATTCACCATCTTCCGACATATCTGCGAGGTGCGGCCATGCGCGTCGTAGCGAAGTTCGGGGGGACGAGTCTCGGTAGCGGCGATCGGATCAACCGTGCGGCGGACTCGATCGCGGCCGCCGTCGAGGACGGCCACGAGATCGCGGTCGTCGCCAGTGCGATGGGATCGACCACGGACGATCTCTTAGAGGAGATCACCTTCGAGGCCGACGAGGCCGACCGCTCCCAGATCGTCAGCATGGGCGAACGGACCTCCGTCCGGATGCTCAAAGCCGCCCTCTCCTCCCGCGGCATCGAGGCACAATTCCTCGAACCAGGCAGCGACGGATGGCCGATCATCACCGACGAATTCGGCGAAGTCGACGTCGAGGAAACCCGCAAACGGGCCCTCGAGGTCGCCGACTCGCTCGACGGTGTCGTGCCGGTCATCACCGGCTTCCTCGCGGAGGGCCACGACGGGTCGATCACGACGCTCGGCCGTGGCGGATCCGATACGACCGCGGTCATGCTCGGCAAGTACATGCGCGCCGACGAGGTCGTCATCGTCACCGACGTCGAGGGCGTCATGACCGGCGACCCCCACGTCGTCGAGGGGGCGCGAAACGTCGGCGAGATCTCCGTCGACGAACTCCGGAACCTCTCCTTCAGAGGCGCGGAGGTCGTCGCGCCGTCCGCGCTGTCGTACAAGGACGGCAAACTGGACGTCCGCGTCGTCCACTACCAGCACGGCGACCTCCTCACCGGCGGGACGAGCATCGAGGGCCAGTTCCAGAGTCTGGTCGATATGCGCGAGCGTCCGCTGGCCTGTCTCACCGTCGCCGGCCGGGCGATCCGCAACGAACCCGGCGTCTTCCAGTCGCTCTCGGCCGCGCTGGGCGACAGCAAGGTCAACGTCGACGCCGTCGCCAGCGGCCTCGACAGTATCACCTTCTACGTCGACGAAGACGAGTCCGAACGCGCCGAGAACATCCTCCACCGCGAGGTCATCGCCCAGGACGCCCTCTCGAGTGTCACCGTCGACTCGCCGCTGGCCGTCATTCGCGTGACCGGCGGGGAACTGCCGAACCAGCCCGGCATCATCAGCGAGATCGTCGACCCGCTCGGCGACGCCCGCATCAACGTCCACGACCTCATCACGAGCGCGACCAGCGTCGCGCTGTTCGTCGACTGGGAGGACCGCGAGGACACTCTCGAGATCACGCAGGATCTCTTCTAGTCGGTTCGGAACTCGTCGCCGCGGTTCGCGCCGATTTTCGCCCGGCTTCGTCTCCAGTCGCTCGCCGAGACGAACGTAACCGCCATCCACCTTGTCGATCGACGGTCCGTCGAGGCCGGAAATCGACCACCCTAATTTCGTTTCAATAGGCTATTTATTCTCTGTAATCGGGGTTAACAGGTCCGTAACAAAGGGTAGCGTTGTGGGCGTCTCGAGCGAACAGTCATGAGCACTGACTCGACAGCGCGGGAAGTTTTCGAGGAGGTCGACCCCGATCCGGACGCGGTCCTCGAGGCCTACGGCGCACAGACACCAGAGGAGCTCGTCGCCGGTGGTGGCGAGCACGAACCGACGACAGACGAGGAACTCGACGCGGACGAGGCGGCGGCCGACGCCCTGTTCGGCGACCTCTCCGAGGACTCGCTCGACGAGAGGAACTCGGAACCGGAGACACCATCACGGTCGGAATCGGAGTCGTCACGATCGGCGGCGGACGCCGTACCTACCGTCGACTGGTCGGGAGAGACAGAGACGACGGTCGACGCCGATATCGTCGTGATCGAACCGTCGGTAACCGTTCAGGAAAACGACGGACGGGCCGTCGAACGCGACGGAACGGTCCTCGAGCGCGTGCTCGAGGGTGACCTCGTCGAGACGGTCGCCGCTCGAGTGTCTGGTGGACTGGTAGCGGATTCGAACTCGAACTCGAACTCGAACACGAATCCGAATTCGACGTCAGTTTCGTCCTCGGACTCGACTCCGAACTCGTCTTCCCACTCGTCGACGAGTCACCCGTCCGAAGACGAGTTCGCGCTCGTCGGTCCGGAACCGGAGGCAGTCCGAATCGACAACACCGCCTTCGGCGCCGACGTCGACGACTTCGTCTGGTTCGGGGAGTCCAGTCTCGATCTCGAGCCCGACTGGTGAGCACGCGCTCGACGTCCGGACCCGTCTGTCATCCGGCTCGTCCGTCCGGGAGAGTTTCTAGTCCGGGACTATTCGTGCACTGACCGCACGACAGCTCGCACAGCTGTCGTGCGGTGACGTTCGACGGCTACGATAGAAGTCCCAAACTGGCGTTCAACGGACAGGGCTGTCGGTCGTCGCCGTTCGCCCGGACCGAGCGATCGATTCTGGACACGGGTGACCCCGTCGGTCCGTTTCCATCCGGATTCCGTCAATTGCATTGAACTTTCTGCCCGTTGGGGCTCCGATATGGTCACCTACAGATCGACGATGGTCGAGCGGATCGACCTCCCCTCGAGAGAAACTCGCGAGCGCCGCCTCGAGGAGGCCGGCTACAACGTCTTCAACCTCGCTGCGGCGGACGTGTTCGTCGACCTCCTCACCGACAGCGGAACGGGAACGATGAGCAACGACCAGTGGGCCGCGCTGATCCGCGGCGACGAATCCTACGCCGGCTCGCGGAGCTTCGAACGCCTCGAGAGCGCCGTCGAGGACGTGATGGGGTTTCCGCGCGTGGTTCCCGCCCACCAGGGCCGCGGGGCGGAGAACGTCCTCTACGGAACGCTGCTCGAGGAGGGTGACGTCGTTCTCAACAACACCCACTTCGACACGACTCGAGCGCACGTCGCGAACCAGGGAGCCGACCCTGTCGACTGCCCGGTCGACGCCGCCTTCGACCTCGAGAGTGCGGGTGCGGATGCGGGTGCGGGTACGGGTGCAGATTCGGAGACGGACTCTCACGAGTTCGCTGGGAATTTCTCGCTCGAGCGCGCTCGATCGGTCGTCGACGACGCCGGCGAGGGAGCCGTCTCCGTGGTTATCCAGACGATCACGAACAACTCGGCGGCCGGCCAGCCGGTGAGCGTCGAAAACACCCGCCGAGTCCGTCGGTTCGCCGACGAGATCGACGCGACGTTCGTGATCGACGCCTGCCGATTCGCCGAGAACGCCGCCTTCGTCCGCGAGCGCGAGAACGAGTTCTCCGACGCCTCGATCGACGAAATCGCCCGCGAGCAACTCGGCTACGCCGACGCGGTCGTGATGAGCGGGAAGAAAGACGGCCTCGCGAACATCGGCGGCTTCGTCGCGACAACCGATCGAGACCTCCTCGCGGAGTGCAAGCAGCGAGCGATCCTCTACGAGGGGTTTCCGACCTACGGCGGCATGGCCGGCCGCGACATGGAGGCGATGGCCGTCGGCCTCCGCGAAGCCGTCGAAGACGCCTACGCCACCGACCGGATCGAACAGGTCCGCACCTTCGGCCGACTGCTCGAGGACGCCGGGGTTCCGATCTACACGCCGGTCGGGGGCCACGCGGTCTACCTCGACGCGGCGGCTGCACTGCCGCACGTTCCATCAGCGGAGTTCCCCGGGCAGGCCCTCGTCTGCGAATTGTACCGCGAGGGCGGCGTCCGAGGGGTCGAACTCGGGAGCTTCGCGTTTCCCGACACCGACCGGCCGGAACTCGTCCGCCTCGCGCTCCCGCGGCGGACCTACCACCGCGACCACCTCGAGCACGTCGCCGAGACAGCGAGAACCGTCCTCGAGAAGCGGGAGGCGGTGTCGGGACTCGAGCTGGCGAGCGAGCCCTCGATCCCCGAACTCCGCCACTTCACCGCAGAACTGCGGCCGGTGTCTCGATAGCGTTCGGTCCGAATCCCGAGCGTCCGACCGTTACTGTCGACCCTGAATCGCCCGTTGGGCCTTCTCTACGAACGTCGGCTCGGGTTCGGGTTCGCTCGAGAACCGTTGCATCGCGCGGCCTCGAAGCCCGGTCGAGCGGGTCGACGTTCCAGATCCGGACCTGGAGTCGGTCGACAGCCAGGACGGCAGCCGCTCTTGCATCTCCGCGCGTTTTTCTTCCTTGAGTTGACTGTACTGTCGCAAGACGAGCCCGGCACCGATGAACAGACCGGCGTCGAGCAACTCTCGGCGGAATCGGTCGGGGTCCTTTCGCACCGCGATCGCTTTCACCAGCGAGAGGACGCCGATACCGAGATACAGCATCGAACTCCGTGCGGGGTCACCGCTGAACATCCGTTGTAACGCCATGCTCGCCGACGTACCACGTCCCGCCAGATAGCTGTTGGCCCGCGTTCACGGTTTCGAGAACGTTTCGGCTCGAGTCCGGTTGGAGTCGGGTCCTCTCGAGCGCCGCTCGGAACTCTCCTCCGAATCCAGTCTGCACCGAAATATCGAACACGGTGGCCGACGAGATACCCGTAATGGAGTCGCTTCTCGACCCGGACTCGCTTCGCAATCGTGGAACTGTCGAGTTCAGAGAAGAGCGGACGACCGTCGAACGAGAGGGGTTCGACTACTTCGCGTCCGTCGACGGTCTCGTCGCAGTCGGCGTCACGAACGAGGCGGGCGGCGTACTGCTGATGAACAGCCCGCACGGATGGCGGTTACCGTACGGTCCGGTGGGAGAGGACGAGAACGAGAACGAAGGCGAGAACGAGGACTGGGTGGCCGTCGGTCGTCGCATCGGCGCGGAACTGACCGGTGTCGACGTCTCGATTTCTCGAGCGGAACGCGCCGCTCGGATAACGCACCGTCTGGAGGCCGGATACGAAGACGGCGAACGTGACGGAACCGCACGCGAAACGACGAGCTACGACGTCGTCCTGCGCTCGACCCCTGTGACGGGCGAGCCGATCGACGACGATCCGCGTTTCGGCCCGTGGGACGAACTGGAACTGGAACTGAACTGGTTCGACACGGTCCCCGACGACGCTTACTGGGACCACGGTGACGCCGTCGACGACATCCGACTGGTCCTCGAGTGAGCCTCGACCACGCCGTTTCGATACCGACCCGTCCTCCCGTCGTTGCGCTCGCCGATTACAGTCCGTGCTCGCTAGTTTTTACTCCGCCCGTCGAACGGACGGTTTTTCGCTCGAGTGCCACCCTCGAGTGTGCGATATGAGCAGTATGCAGGTGTGAAATCCCTCCTCACCGCAGCAGTGACGCGAACCGACCGAACGAGATACCGTTCCGACACCTCGCGTTTCTCCGGTGATTTGTAGCGTCTACTGGTTTTATTCTTCAATATAGAATAATATAAAACTACATTAGAACATTTTCATTATTGATATAATAATTGCATATTATTAAACATACGAACATTTATACAATAGATCTCTAATATCAACGCAACGAGCCATCAGTATGCACAGGGAAAGGCCCGCGGACGGAACTGACCACAGATCGATCTCACCAATCGTCGGGCTGATTCTCCTGTTCGGCGTCGTCGTCGCCGCATCGGCACTCGTCTTCGTCTACGGAACGACGACGATGGATCAAGTCGAGAGCCAGTCGGACTTCGAACACGCGAAGCTGTCGGCCGCGCAGGTCGATCGATGTCTCTCGACGGTTGCGGCCACCGGCGACAGGGGTGCAGACTGTGATATCCGCGAGTACGACGTCGTCGACGACGGGCACCTCGAGGTGTTCGTCAACGACGACCCGACCTGTTCGATGTCGGCGGGACTCGGTTCTCTCACGCGCGATTCCGACGGGACCACGATCGGCTATCAGGCGGGCGGTCGGTTCCAGCGAACCGAGCGCGGAAGCACCGTCATCTCGGACCCCGATATCTCCTATTCGACGGCGACGATCGACGGCGAGGAGACGCTGCTGCTCGACATTTCGCTCATCAACGTTACGGGGACGGCCGACGGGACCACCGTCAGGCGAACCGGGTCCGATCGCGACGACTTCGAGTCCTGTCTCGGCGATCAGCGCGTCGAGAGTATGACGATGTTCGTCAACGACTCGACGTTCCACGGGGCCTGGGTTCAGTTCCTCGAGGACGAGTTCGGTGACGCCAACGTGACGGAGCCCGCGTCGAATTCGATCGAGGTCACCGCCTCGCTGGATCGGACCCGGTCGACCGACGAGTACCTCGACGCCGAGCCGACCATCTACGGCGGCGTCTACTCCGCAAAGGACCTAACCCTGGGCAACAACGCCGACCTCTTCGTGGATACCACCACCGGCGCGCGAGACTGGTTCGTCGTCGACGGCGATCTCGACGCGCGGCCGAACGCGATGATCGACGCCGATACCGTCGTAACCCGTTCGCTCCAGCACGGCTCCGGCGGTCCCGGTAATCCGCCGACCGTAACCGGCGGCGTCTACTACGGTGTGAACGACAACTGGCAGGGGGACGTCGAGGCGACTCAGGTCACCGATCTCGCCTCGGTCGATTCGATCGAGCCGATCGACGACGACGTCGAAACGGCACACGACCGACTCGAGGATGCGGAGTCGGTCGACGGTGAAACCGTCACCGCGGGAGCGTACACTGCGACGCACTCGAGTCTGGGCGACGTAGAGACGATCGACACGTCCGACGGCGACGTTCACATCGGCGTCACTACCGACGATTGGGCACGAGTCGAGGACCTCTCGGTCACGGGCGACGGTCAGGTACACATCTATCTCGACGGCGGCGAACTCGAGTTCACCGGCACCACCGGCGGTTCCGAGGCTGATCAGGTGTGGGTGTACGGCACTCGGAGTACCGGTCTGACGGTCGCAGACGAGTTCTCCGGCGTCGTCTACAAGCCGGACGGTACGGGGGCGGACGTGAAATTGAAAGACGGCGTCGACGTGACGGGAGCGATCGTCGCCCCAGTCGTCTTCGATGGGACCGGGAACGGCCAGCAGTACTCGGTCACCTTCGACGAGTCCCTCCGAACCCACACGTTACTCGACCTTTCGAACGGCAACGCCGCGGTGAACGTCGTCGGCGACGAGATCGACGCGAGCGAGTTCGACCGCGCGACGCTCTCGGTCGTCGACCAGCAGATTGCACAGGACCACGTCGTCGAGAACACCTCGACGGTCAGGCAACCGCTGGACGTGACGTTCGTGCTGGATCGATCCGGGTCGATGGACGAACACTGTCAGAGTTGGTACCCATGGTCCGGATCCTGTGCCGAGTGGCACCCCGGAAACGATCCCGACGGTCTCCGAGTCGACGCAACCATGAACTTCATCGGCCAAATGAACGACTCGGTTGGCGATCGTGCCGGCGCGGTCGAGTTCAATCTCGAGGCAACCGAACTCCACGCGCTGGACGACGACCTCGACGCCGTCAACGAGAGCCTCGAGGCCAACGCAAACGGCGGGACGAACATCGCCGTCGGACTCGAAGAAGCCCTCGACGAACAGGACTATCGCGACGAGGCGGACGCGAACCGGGTTATAATTCTCCTCAGTGACGGGGAAAACGATGGATACCGAGACAAAGACGACCTCGACGACGAGACACTCGAGCAGGCGGAGCTGGCCGCCGACAGGAACATCACCATCCACACGATCGGCCTCGGAAGCGAAATCGACGAGAGTCTGCTGACCGACGTCGCGAACGAAACCGACGGCCAGTACCACCACGTCGACAACGCGGACGGCCTCGAGGACACCTTCGAGGCCGTCGGCGAGGGCGTCACGGACGAGCGCGAACACGTCATCGAGAACAAGGACGTCGAGACCGAAGTCAGTGGGTCCACGGCCACAGGGGGCCAGTGGGACCTCGACCCCACCCAGACCGTCTCGTTGCAGATCGACGCCTACGGCTGTGACGGCTACGACCCGACCGGTTCGACGGTAACGAACGACAGCGGAACGACCTTCGAGTACGTCGACTGCGAGGACCGCGACGACGACAACGTCACGGAGGTCGACAAGTCCACTAGCGTCCACGAGTACGGCGTCTACACCGACGGCGACACCGTTCCCAGCGCACACTACCTCGGACCCGACAAGGCCTGGTGGCAGGACGACTTCGAGGACGACCTCGAGAGTGGAGGCCTCGCGCACGACGGATCGTTCGAGCTCGAGGACGGGCAGGCGGTCGTCGTCGTCCAGTTCCAAGGCGGCTCCTGTGGCTCCGACGAGGCCTGCGAAGAACCGTTCGGCTACGCGATCTACCTGTTCGAGGGGAGCGCCGACGACGAGCTCGAGGTCAACGCCCCCGACGCTCGCGGAGTCGCCGACGACGCCTCGAACACGTACGTGATCAACATCGTCGAGACGGAACTCGAAGCCGGCGACGGGTGAACGTAACCGTCTCGGGTCTCGAGTGTCGGGGTTTTGTCGGACGGAGACGATACGCCGCTCGCGTTCACAGTCACACTCACACGCACACTCACGGTCACTTCACACCGCACACACTCGAGTCCTGCTCCGAAGGAGCGCGGTGAGATGATCCGCCTCCTCGAGCACGGTTAGCCGGCCGTTCGGCAACCGATCGCACAGCCCTCGAGCGGCGTCGATCGGAGCGTTCGTATCCCGCTCCCCGTGCCACAGCCGAACTCGGTGATCGATCTCCGCGATCGAGAGGTCCCACTCCTGCGTAAAGAGCCGGCTCTCGGTGACTGCACCGGTCCGATGCGCCGCGAACGCTTCGACGAAGTCCCGTCTGACGAGCTCGGCCGCCTCGTCGGCGAGCGCCCGTCGGCCCCCGAAACAGCCCGCCGAGCACTCGCGGTGTCCGCTGCCCGATCGCCCCGAGGAGCCGCTGGACCGCCGGTGTGGATGGTCTGAGAGACGGTGGCGTCGCACTCGAGACGACGTCGATTTCGCTCACCCGCTCGCCGTGTGTCGCGGCGAGCGCGAGCGCGTACGCACCGCCGCCCGAGAAACCGACGACCCGAGTGCGCGAAATTCCCGCGTCGTCCAGCACGGGTGCGACGAACGTGCCGGTGTCCGAGAGCGTGCGTCCCGGACACGGCGTCGATCTCCCGTATCCCGGTCGGTCCGGCGAGAGCAGGCGAATCCCGTGTCGTCGGGCCTCCTCGTCGAACAACTGCCCCAGTAAACGCGAGCCGGGTGTTCCGTGAAAGAGCAGTACGGGTTCCCCGTCCGGATCGCCGTACTCCGCGTACGACAGCTGACGGCCGTCGCCGACGACGACGGTCCGCATCCGTTCCGGTTCGTCGACGGCTCCGTCACCGGCTCGTCTCGAGTTCATGTTCTATCAGTGCCGTTTCCACTCGAGTTACAAAAAATCCGTCAGGACCGATCGGGACCGATGCGAGCACCACGGACGAATGCGTTCTCTCGAGTACGCATTCAGACGCTAACGATCACTTCCCGCGCGCCAGTCGCGTCCCGATCCGTTCGGGCAGACCCGCGTCTTTCACGGCACGTTGGACCGCCTCGACGTCGTACGCCACGCGGCGAGTCTCGACGGTCATCGCCTCGAGGTCGAGCACCGCGTACCCCGCTCTGGGATCGCCGTCGCGGGGCTGGCCGACGCTTCCCGGGTTGACGACGATGCCCTCGGCGTACCGCTCGGCGTGCTGGACGTGCGTGTGACCGAGAACGAGCACGTCCTCGTCGCCGAGGAGCCGCGGCGAGAAGTCCTCGGGGTAGGTGTACCGATCCGGATTCTCCGGGTGGCCGTGGACCAGCTTCACCCGTCCGTCGAACTCGAGGCGCTCCTCTGGCAGGGACTCGAGCCACTCGAGCTGTTCGTCCTCGAGGTGTTCGATCGCGTGTCTCACGCCCGCCTGCGCCATTCCGTTGAACCGGAAGCCGGTTCGATCGACGACCGCGGCGTCGTGGTTGCCCAGAACGGTGGGAACCGAACGCTCTCGCACGGCGTCGACGCAGTCGGCCGGCCACGGGTTGTAGCCGACGACGTCGCCGGCACAGGCCAGCGCGTCGACGTCGGGCATGTCCTCGAGCACCGCCTCGAGCGCGACACGATTACCGTGAATATCGGAAACGAGACCGACGTTCATACTCGAGCGGACGGCAGCGAGCGGTATGTATCTGCGGGCGAACGGTCGTCGACGCGCTCTGGCCTCCCCGACGAGCACACAGTACCGGTTTCGGCCCGACGCCTTCGCGCGTCTGTCAATCAAATTTATATACGTCGGGTGAACAGTAGCGGATCACATGTCTACATCCGGGAGACTCGCCCTCGACATCGAGACGGTCGACGGAGCGATCCCCGACGGCGAATCGTTCGACGCCGGGAACTCGACTCACGTCCAACTGTTCTGCGTCTGCGTCGGCTTCCAGCCGGAACCCGAAGCGCCGGCCGACCGCGAGGTCTTCTTTCGCGACGGATGGGGACCCGAAGCCGAACTCGACGTCCTCGAGCGGACGATCGACTGGCTCGAGTCGAAGACGTCCGAGACGGTGCTCACGTACAACGGCGACGCGTTCGACCTGCCCCACTTCCGGGGGCGCGCTCGCATCGCGGCCGAGACGCTGGGCGATCGGGCCGACCTCGCCCACCGGGTCGAACGGTTCGTCGACGGAATCGACAGCGTCGACCTCTTCCTGGAAGCCAGAGAGGCGTACGAAGCCGTCCACGACGAGTGGCCATCGTTCGAAGACGCGTGTCGGGCGTGTCGCGTCGACGTGTCGCGGACGGAACTCGAGGCGTTCGACGTCCACGACGTCCTCGACTTCCCTTCTCACCGAAGCACGACCGACGCCATGAAACCGTATTTTATCGGCGCCGACGTGCCGGTCGTCGGAGCGACCTATCTCGACTTGCTCGAGGCCGGTGCCACGGACACGAAGACGTTTCGCGAACTCCACGCGATGCTCGAGCACTATTCGGTCACCGACGTGATCCCGCTTTTCGACCTCGCCGATCGACGGCCGTTCGAAGATGCGATTACCGCTACCGCGTAGGTCTCGAGCGAAGAATTCGGTTCAGTCGTCGTTGACGATCGCCGTCTCGAACCCGTCTCCAGCCTCGCTTCGAGCGACGCCCGCCGCACAGACCGCGTGTTCGAACTCGAGGTCGTAGGCCGATCGAGCGGCCGTCTCGGCGTCGGACGCGTCGAACTCGAACGCCTCGGGCGTATCCATCTCGTAGGTCGCGACGAGCGTCGGCTCCTCGACCCGCTCGACGAGCAGGGCGTCCTCGCGAACCGTCCCGACGAACGCCTCGCCGGCGTCGCCGACCGTCGCCGCGATCCGCGGCGTGTCGTAGTCGTCCTTCTCGTAGTCGAGCGCGAGCAGGCTCGTCGCCAGCGCGTCCCGCGCCGGGTAGCCCAACTCGAGTTTCTCGGCGATGGGATCGACGTGGGAGCCGTTGCCGAAGGCGGCCGTCTCGCCCGTCGGCGTCTCCACGACGCGCACGCAGTTGTACGCGACGTAGGGATTGTCCGTTTCGGGGGCGTCGTCGGTCGGACCGACGGTGAGCGCGTCCTCGCGGACGCTGATCTCGCGGTTCGGGAACGATCTCGAGGAGACTCGGTAGGCGCCGCCGTCGGGGCCGACGACGAGGAAGCGTCCAACGTACATACCTTGAGAGTGTCTCAGAGAGGGAAAAGTGCTGTCAATTTCATTTGGATTTGCATCCATTGGATTCCGTTAGAATATTAATTTAAGGAGTTGTAGGGAAAACTTTTATTAGTAGCTAATGGATATCACTATACGAATGACGTCCAGAAGAAGAGTACTTAGTTCAGTAGGAGGATCGATCGCTGGTGTAGCCGGTGTAACAACTATTGGAAGTAATAGCGGTGAAGCGAATTGTATCACATGCGAAAGGGCGTCACTTGAGCGTAGCGCCGAATCAGGAGGTAGATTCTACGTATGTTCATCTGAAATCATTGCTGATGACTATCCTTCAAACACTGAATTCAGTGGAGCAGTCGATCTTGATCATTCTGGGGCGATAGATAGTGTTGATCTGGAGGTCGAAATCACGTGGGAAAGTACATTAGCATTCCTTGACTATCCGGATCATTTCTTCGAAGAAGACGACCTTCTAAGAGCTGAAGAAACGTATAAACCTCCACTTCCTATTTCCAGTGCATTTTCATTCAGTGGAATAAAGGTTGAAGCAACTGATGTTTGCCCACCTTTGCCAGAGATGAATGTTTCATCAAAATACCATTTATCTAATGGAGGTGTCGTTCATATCGAAAATAATTATGGTCTCTGTGATGGCGAAGATTGGTGAAATAACATGATTACGTCTTGCCAAAACATTCCACTTTTATAATGGGTGTAGATTAAATCGAAAGCAATAAATCACCTTCCACCTCTATCATTAGATGCAGCACAGTCCATTAGGGTAGCGGCCAATCCTGAAGCCTTCTGGGGGCTTCGACACTGGTTCGAATCCAGTATGGACTACTTCTCCGATTTCCGCTTCAACTCGAGTAATCCCGGAGCGTCGTCTCTCGGTTTCCAGTCGAAACGAAGGGGTCTGCGGTGACGGCGGTGTCACCAGAAACCCTATCTTCTCGTCGTTACTAGGAATCGAACATGCACAGACGTCACGTGCTTGCCGCGGGGAGTGCGCTCGCCTTCGGTGGCATTGCGGGTTGTCTCGACGACGTTTCGGGAGGGACCGGCGACGGCTACGGTCCGGAAGTCGATTCTCCGCCCGAGGAGCGCTCGATCGATACCGATTCGTACGAACTCTACTCCGTCGACGGCACCGACGTTCCGCTCGCGCCGATCGAGGACGTGTACTACTGGTATCAGCGACAGGAAGCGCGTATGGCCGACGCTCGCGGCTCCGATCAGTACGATAGGGCGCGCATCATCGGTGCCGTCCTCAGTCCGGCTAACGGGAGGAGCAACGATCCAGTCGACGACTGGCCCAAGAGCGATCGAATAATCACGTACTGCGGTTGTCCACACCATCTATCCGGTATGCGGGCTGCAGCGCTCATCGAGAACGGATACGAGGAAGTGTACGCGATCGACGAAGGATTGCAGGAGTGGCTCGACCGCGGCTACCCGCTCGAGGGATCGGCGGTCGAAGCGAACCGGGTCGCCTACGACATTGTAGGCCAGTCCGACCCGACCTACGCCGGTGAGATGGTCATGCTCGAGCAACTCGACGCCGAACGCCACGAGGCTGCACCGATCGCCGAGGACGGTTCGTACACGGTGACGCTTCACTACAGCGGCTCTCCCGACTCGGAGTTCCGACTCGAGGCGCCCGACTACGTCAGGGAGGGGACCTTGACGGAACTCACGAGCGATACCATCACTGCGTAGAATCAATCGACAGCACGCTGCCCTGACGACTCCCGTTCAGTTCCGTTCAGTCTCTCCTCGTTCGTCCGGATTCGTACGCACCCGCTTTCTCGAGTTCGCCGCGCTCTCGAAGCACGGACGGCGTCCGACAGATTCCGGGGGCGCCGGTGACCTGCGGAACGGTGCAGTTGTTGCAGCTCTCACAGAGGACGCGCGCGTTCTCGGCCTGTCGTGTCCGCTCCCGTGACCCCTCGAGTTCGAGCAATCGCGCCCCCAACCGAGGTTCGGCGTAGAACGGACGAGCCATGCCGACCATGTCGCAGGCGGGGTTCGTGTCTTCGGACCCCTCACCCAGCAGCCGATCCATCTCCGCGCGCTCGCGGATTCCACCCTCCGCCAGCACGGGGATCGACACCGCCTCGCGGACGCGCCGACAGAAGTCCTCGTTCCACGGCCCCTCGAGGGTGTACTGCAGCGACTGCACCCGGTTCGCCGCGGCCACCAGTCGGGTCCGCCAGCGGCCGCCGAAGGCCGTCGCGTACCCCTCCTGCATGGCCTCGTTCTCCCACGCCCGCTCCGGGTACTCGCCGCGGACGATGCTCATATCCCAGGTAACGGAAGTCTGCACGGGAACGACCGCGTCGTAGCCGATGCGCTCGAGGCGACGGGCAATCTCCACCCCGTCGGTCAGCGAGAGCTTCCGCCGGACGATCGGCGGTGCCGGCGTCTCGGCGGGAACCTTGGTCATCAACGGGACGTCGCCGGCCCGCTCGCGGATCTCATCGTGGACGACTTGTAGGAACCGAAGGCGGTTCTCGGGGCTGCCGCCGAACTCGTCCTCGCGGCGGTTGTAAAACGGCGACAGGAACTGCTGGACGATCCCCATGTTCGCACCCGAGAGGTGGATGCCGTCGTAGCCGGCGTCGGCGGTGTATGCCGCCGCTCGCCCGAAGTCGGATGCGAGCTCGTACACCTCCTCGGTCGAGAGGACGCGCGGATCGTAGTGGAGAAAGCCTGCTCGATCCAGCGCTCGCAGCTGCCACGGCGGTCGCGACACCGCGAGTTGCTCGAGGTCGGGATGTTCCTCGCGAAACTCGGCGTGCCAGGTCTCCATGCTCCGGAGGCCGCCGTGCTCGAGTTGCACGAAGATCCGACTCCCGTGATCGTGGATTCGATCCGTGAGTTCGGAGAGTCGCGAGACGAATTTGGGGTCGTTCACCCGGGTCATCCCCGGCGCGGCGCAGCCGCCCTCGCCGCGGACGATCGTCGCGCCCTGGCAGATCAGGCCGACGCCCGACGCGGCGGCGGGCTCGAGGTCGTCGATCAGCGTCTCCACGGCGTCGGGGCCGTTGCCCGCGCACTCGAGCAGCGGTGCGCGATAGAGTCGATTCGGGATCTCGCAGCCGCCGATCTCGAGCGGGTCCTCGAGGGTTGCCATGGCTGTGTGTCCACCGGCGCGTACAAGAGAGTGACGTCGGTGTCGGACGGAGGCACGGTCGCTCGAACGAGGCTACTTCTCGACCTCGAGCAGCGCCACGCGCTCGCAGACCAGTTCCTCGAGGCTCGCGTCGGTCGCCTCGCGTTCGGCGTCGGTGATCTCGAAGAACTCACACAGTCGCCGTTCGTCGACGGTTTCGAGCGTCGGCTCCGGTGTCAGGCTTCCGCTGAGCTCCTCTTCGAGTGCCTCGAGTGCGGCTGTCTCGGCGTCTTCGTCGCGGCTTTCGCCGTCGGTACCGCTATCGACGAGGATCACGGCCTGATTTCGCCCCTCGCTCACCCCCATCTCGAGCGCTCGCGTGATCTGCCTGCGACCGGCGGCGTACAGCAAGATTTCGACGGCGCGGTCGCGGGCGACGTTCTCGCCGCGGCCGATGGCGCGATCCGCGAGTTCGACGGCCCGCTCGAGGTGATCCCGTCCGGCGACGTAGCGGGCGTCGAACGCCTGGATCGTCACGCCGTGGCGCTCGCCGAGCTCGCCGAGGTGGGCGACGAAGGCGTCGAGGTCGGCGATGTCGACGCGACACTCGAGTCGCTCCATCAGAAGTCACCCAGGCTCGCTTGATCGTCCTGCTCGCTCTCGTCGGCGTTCGAGTCTCCATCTCCACCCCCTCCGCTTCCACTCGAACTCCCTCGGGTCACTCCGTCGTGCGTTCCTCCGTCCGGCTCGACGCCGTCCATCGACGGGTCCTCGCGACCGGCGTTCTCGAGGACGTTCTCGGCGGTCTTCGCCCCTCTGAGCGCGCCGAGGACAACGCTCTTGTCGGCCTCCCGGAGGTCGGCGGGCGTCTCGAGGCCGACCTCGTAGAGCTGGCGGGCGCGTTTGCGACCGACGCCGCGGACCCCCACCAGCTCGAGCAGCTCCTCGCCGACGCCGTGTTCGACGCGCGCCCGGGCTTCCCGGACGGCGACGGTCCACTCGCTGTCGATCTCGGCGGCAAGCGATTCGGCGGCGCCGAGCAGCCACTCCGCAGTGTCGACTTTCCCGCGGAGGTCGCCCGGCCCGATCTTGTAGCGGTCGGTGAGCACGCCTTCGTCGTCCTCCTCGGCCCAGTCTGCGAGCAGTTTGCCGGTCTTGAGCGCCGACAGCCAATCCTCGAAGCGGTCGTCCTCGAACTCGCTCGGTGCGTCGCCCAGTAGTTCGGCCTCGCGCTCGTAGTAGAGTTCGCCGTACTGGTCGTCTTCGCCCGAGCGCAAGTAGAGTTCGTACATGTCCGGCGTTCGGGAGACGAGGTGGTAGAGACCGAGTGCGGTGGGGCGTTCGTCTGCGTCCTCGAGCCCGTGGATGATTTCGGCGGCGCTCATCGGATCGAGGTAGAGCCTCGAGACGGTGTGTCCGAGGTTGGTCGCCCGAAGCTCGACGGTCGTCTGCTCCCGTTCGGCCAGCTCGGCCGCGGAGGTGAACGCGCCCGCCGCGTCGTCGGGCTCCTCGCTCTCCGCCGTTTCCGCCCCCGAGCGCTCGATGAAGTCGTTCGACTCGAGGTACTCCAACACGGTGTCGGTCACCACCTCGAGTCGGCCCTCCTCGGTGGATTGGCTCGCGTACAGGGTCTCTTCCATGAACTCGAGGAGGCCCTGACGGGTGCGGGCGAAGCCGGAGGCGACGGTCGCGAGGACGTGGGTCCGCAGGGCGGGTTCGGCGGCGAGTTTCGAGCGGACGGGTTCGGCCTCGGCCCAGATGTAACGGTCGAACAGTTCCTCCATCTCGTCGTGGCCTTTCGCGAGGAGGACCGCTTCGCCGTAGGGGTCCAGTCCCGGACGGCCGGCCCGGCCCATCATCTGGTGGACCTCGAGGACGTTCAGCGGCGCCATCCCGCCGGCGCTGGGGTCGAACCGCCGCCAATCGCGGACGATCACCCGGCGAGCGGGCGTGTTGACGCCGGCTGCGAGCGTGGGGGTGGCGGAGATGACCTTCAGCAGGCGGTCGCGGAAGGCGTCCTCGACGAGGGATCTGTGTTCCGAACTGAGCCCGGCATGGTGGAAGGCCCCGCCGCCTTCGACGCACTCGGCGAGGTCGTCGCTCGTCTCGGTGTCGCTGACCTCGCGGATCTCCTCGGCCAGCGCCGCGAGATCCGATCGCTCCTCGGCGGTGAGTTCGTTCGAGGCCACGCCGGCGAGTCGCCGCGCCGCCGCCTCGGCGTTCCGACGGGAGTTCACGAAGACGAGCGAGGAGCCGCCTTCCTCTAAAATGTCCCTGACGAGCGCGGCCTCCTGTTTCTCCGATCCCTTCACCGGAACCTCTCGCGTGTCGCCGTCGTCGAAGTTGAGCGCGTTGCCGTAGTGGACGCCCATCCGGAGGTCGATCGGCCGCCAGTCGGTGTCGACCAGCGAGGCGTCGAGCCAGTCGGCGATCTCGCCGGCGTTGCCGACGGTCGCGGAGAGGGCGACGACCTGCAGCTGGGGATTGAGCTTGCGAAGCTTCGCGAGCGTGACCTCCAGCGTGGGCCCCCGGTTGCGGTCGTCGATGAGGTGGACCTCGTCGCTGACGACGCAGGTGAGGTCGGAGAGCCAGTCGGCGCCGTTTCGAACGAGCGAGTCGACCTTCTCGCTGGTGGCGACGATGATGTCCTTCGTCGAGAGCCACTCGCTCGTAGATTCGTAGTTGCCGGTCGTCACGCCCACGGTGACGCCGAAGTGCTCGTAGGCTTCGAACTCGGCCTTTTTCTCGCTGGCCAGGGCTCGCAGTGGGACGATGTACAGCGCCTTCCCGCCACGCTCGATCGCCGACAGCATCGAGAGGGCGGCGATCATGGTCTTCCCGCTCGCGGTGGGGACGGCGGCGACGAGGTTCTTCCCGTCCGTGGCGCCCGCCTCGACGGCCTCGGCCTGGGGCGGGTAGAGCTCCTCGATGCCCTCCTCGCGGAAGTGGTCGACGGCTCCGGGCGGGAGCCCCGTCAGCTCCTCGATATTCATTACACGTGATTGGGTCGTGTTCCGGTTTAAACTGTCGTCTTCCCGGAAGCGGATCGAATTTCGCCGACCGTTTCCACTCTATCGTACCTTCTCCCGTGGTGTGCCAGGTGAACCCTTAACATAGACATGCGCTTACGGCGAGGTAGACCGATCATGACCTCTCCGAACGAACACAAAGAGATCGTGCGTCTCGAAGTCGAACGGGCGTGGAACGAGGGAGATCTCGAGGTGATCGACGACCTCTTCGCGGCGGACTCAATCGATCACGTTCCGCTCGTGCCCATGGAGATTCGCGGTCCCGAGGGCCACAAGCAGTTGATCAACGCGTTCCGGTCGACGTTTCCCGATCTCGAGGTGACGATCCACGAGATGATCGCCGAAGGTGATCTCGTCGCCCGCCGCGTCATCATTCGCGGGACGCACGACGGTGACTTCGTCGGCATCGATCCCACGGGCGAGGAGATCGAGGTCGCTGGACTGGTACTCGTCCGATTCGAGGACGGAAAGATCGCCGAATCGTGGGCGAACTTCGATGCGCTCGGCATCCTCCAGCAGATCGGGAAGGGTGTGTCGATCGGGGATCTCCAGACGAAATCTGCGTTCTTCTGATCCGTCACGAGTACAGTGACGAAGCCGCCGCCCGGACGAATTCTCGTCTCGATGGTGGATCAGCGACAGTCGTCTGTTTCGCACACCGACACTCATACGTCTCCGAACCGAACGTCGCGTATGGCCGATCCCGGCCCCGAACGCGTGCTCGTGCCGACCGTTGGAAAACCACGCGAGAACGACGCTCTCGAGTACGCCCTCGAGCGCTTCACCGCCGAGATCACGCTTCTCGCAGTGGTGACGCCGCTCGACGCGACGATGAGCGAGGGCGGCGTTCTCGAGCGGGACGAGGAGCGACTCGAGGGGGCACGACGGCAGGCCGAGTCGCTTCTCGAGGCGGTCGAGGTGTCCGAGGACGACCGCCGACGGATAGCGATCGCCACAGCGGAGGGACGCCCCGGAAATGCGATCCCCGAGTTCGCCTCGAGCGAGGGCGTCGATCACGTCGTGATGCGCGGACGCGATTCGAGCGGTCTCGCTCGCCGATTACTGGGGCGTGGTATCGCGACGACCGTCGTCGAGCGGGTCGACGTTCCAGTGACCGTCCTCGAGTGACGGTCGGGCGGCCCCGTTTCTCGAGGCGCTTTTCACCCGCCACCGACCACCGCGAAGACGCGATAGAGCGCGAATCCGACGACCACCGACGAGCCGAGCGTGAGCAGCCAGAAGGTGATCGTGACGCCGATCTTTCGCCGTGAGACGCCTGCCGACCCCGCTGCGAGGCCGCCGCCGATCACCCCGGAGAGGATGATGTTGTTGAACGAGACCGGAATGCCGAGCGCGATCGCCAGCTGTGCGATGACGAAGCCCGGAACGAGGGCGGCGATCGACCGCCGAACGCCGAGCTGGGCGTACTCTCGAGAGGTCGCCTGCAGTAATCTCGGTGCACCCATCCACGCGCCGAGGAGGATGCCGACGCCGCCCAGCGCGAGGAGCGCGAGCGTCGGCACGCCGAGTTCGACGCGCAGTTGCTCGAGCGGACCGGTCGCGAGGCCGACCTGCGAGCCGCCCGAGGAGAAGGCGACGATCCCGCCGAGGACGAGCAGGAACGAGCGGATGCCGCGCTCGACAGAGACGTCCATCCGACGGCGGACCCACAGCCCGCCGGCGACGGCGAACACGAGTGAGACCAGGACCATCGTGATCGTGACGCCGCCTGCGAGGGCCACCTCCGGGCCGATCCGCCAGGAGAGGTAGCGGGCGACGGTCCCCTGACTCGCGGTTGGATCGGGAATGACGCCCAGGCGAACGTTCGCGAGGATCGCGCTGACGATGCCCGCGAGCAGGGGCACGCCGACTGTTTCGGGGATGTCGTCGCGTCGCAACAGGGTTGCGGTGACGTAGGCCACGCCGCCGGACATGAACGGCACCAGCAGCCAGAAGGTGCCGAGTCGTCGGTAGGTGGCGAACGCGGGATCGCCACCCAGCGAGAGGCCGACGCCGACCATCGCGCCCGTCGTCGCGAACGCGGCCGGGACGGGATAGCGCGTGTAGATGCCGATGGCCATGAACGTCGCGGCGGTGAGCAGGCCCGCCGAGGCGGCCAGCGGCGTGATCGTAACCCCGCCGATGAGCCCCGTTCCGACCGTCTCCGAGATGCTGCCACCCTGCATGATCGCCCCGGCTGCGGCGAGCAGCCCGATGACGAACGCGGCTTGCATGGTCGAAATGGCGTTCGCTCCGATCGCCGGCGCGAACGGCGGCGAGTTGCTGTTGGCCCCGAGCACCCACGCCATGAACAGACAGGTCAGGATGGCAACACCGAGTACGATCCCGAACGACAGTGCGACCATCTGCTCGTAACCTTCCACGGGGCCGTGCAAAAGGATTCGTCCGTCGATCCGTCGATCTGTCGATCAGTCGATCCGTCTCAGCCGTCGCCCTTCTCGAGGATGGCCACGTACGTACTATCCCCGGAAAGGACGTCCCCGACGGTCCACGGCGTGCCGATCGTCGCGTCCGCGAGTCGATCCGGACCGAACAGCAGGAAGTGGAGGGTCGGTCCGATTTCTCGGACTCGCGTGTTCCCGTCTCTCGTTCCTCCTGTCCCGCTCTCGCCGTCGACGCTCGAGTCAACGTTCGAATCGGATTCGGCCCGGCGTTCGCACGCTCGCTCGTATTCGAAGTGGAAACACCGGTGGGCGACCCCCTCCCGCGGATCGGGACGGTAACCCAGGAGGTCGTCGACGGCCGGCGGATCGTAGTTGTGAACGGCGGCGACGCCGCCGTCGTCGGTGATGTGTGCGAACTCCGCGAGCAGGTCGCGGACCCCGGCGAACGACCGCGCGAGTCCGATCTGGGTTCCGAGGGCGTAGACGACGTGGAACCGATCTCGGTCGAAGTCCGTCTCGAACATATCCATCACCCGGACGTCTTCGACGCCGCGCTCTCGGGCGGCTTCGACGGCGTTGGGACTCGCGTCGATTCCCGTCACCTCGAGTCCCCGATCCTGCAACCACAGGGCGTGCTGGCCCGCGCCACAGCCCGCATCGAGGATCGGTCCGCCACGGGATTCGACCCGCTCGAGGAAGGCGACGGTCCCCTCGTCCCACTCCGATCGCGGTTCGAAGTAGTAGTCGGCGACGTGGCCGTCTCGAGTGCGGGAGCCGTCCCGGTAGGTTAGCGTTCCCATCTCGCCGCGCTGGTAGTCGCGCATCGCCCGTCCGAGCGGATCGGCGTCTTCGCGTGCGTCGATCGCCATGCTCGAGCCCTCGATGCGGCGACTAATAAAAGAATATTGAAATATGGTGCCGTATAACGCGTGACACACTACCATTCGACACTCCATCCGACGAGCGCCACCGCTCGAATCGAGTCGAGTCCCGTCAGTGCTTTACTCTCGAGCGCTGAACCGTCGGGTATGAGAGTCGAGTTCGACCGCGATACCTGCATCGGAATGTACCAGTGCGTCGCCGAGTGGGACGCCTTTCAGGAGGACAAGTCCGCCGGAAAGGCCGTCCTCGAGGACAGCGAGGAAGTCGAGGACGGCATCTTCGTCCGCGAGGTTCCCGAGGACGCGGAACTCGACGCGAAGTTCGCCGCTCGAACCTGTCCCGTCGACGCGATCACGATCTACGACGACGACGGCGAGCAGCTGATTCCCTGATCCCCTGATTCGACCGCTGTTCTCGATTTTCGGTTCTCTCAGCGTCCTACTGCCGCGTCGACGAGTTGCGATTCGACCGTCCGAAGCAGCGACGACGCCGTGCTCTCCGAACACCCTAACTCCGTTGCGACCTCGGCGAGCGATCCGCTCCGGGGCACGTCGTAGTAGCCGAGTTCCCGGGCGGTCTCCATCGCTTCGAACTGCCGGGCTGTCAGCCGTCCCGCGAGCGTCTCGGCGGTGCGCTGGTGGTCGCTCACCCGTTCGACCTCGACGCCGATACCGTCGGGAACCCCCTCGAGGAGCCTCGCCAGCGCGTCGGGTTCACCGAGCACCGTGACGTGAACGGTCTCTCGGCCGGTGTAGACGATCGGCGGCACGATCACGAGGCCGGGTTCGTCGAACGCGCCCATCAGTGTCGCGTCGGCGGCGCGGAGATCCATCACCGCGTAGGCGTAGAAGGTGTCTTCGTCGACCGGCGTGAGATCGAACCGGTGGACGACCTCGAGGTCGGTGGCCACGTCTCGGAGGGCCTCGCGGTCGCCGACGATCAGCGAGAGGAATCGGACCCGTTCGGTCTCGGGATCGACGTGCCAGGAGAGCAGTTCCTCCCGGTGGAAGTCGAGTTCGTTCTCGGGTCTGGAGACGGGAAGCTGCATTCGGTCCGGCAAGCGGAGCGTCAGATCCGTCGACTGCATACCGGACGGTCACGGGCTGGGATAAAGAATCTCAGTGCTTCGTGGAAGAGCCGATGTTTGCTCCGCTCCTCTCTTCGAGTATGTCCGAGTCAGACCCACTGCAGTCCGACGACTCCGCGTCGTCGGAACGGAAATCGCAGTCGGAGTCGGCGTCAAAATCGAATTCGAAATCGGAGACCGACCGCTCGAGTAGCGGCCGACCACCGGGCCCGCAGGGACTCCCACTGATCGGAAGTACGCTCTCGATCGCCCGCGACCCGCTCGAGTTCGTCGAGTCGGCTCGAGAGTACGGCGACGTCGTCGCCTACGATGCGTATGGAACCGAGTTTGCGCTCGTCTTCGATCCGCACATCGTCGAGACGATCCTCGTCTCGCGCGCCGACGAGTTCCGAAAGGGCGAGTTCGAAACCGACTTCGGCGACCTCGTCGCTCCCGAGGGAGTCGCGTTCACCGAGGGCGACCGGTGGCGTCGCCAGCGTCAGCTGTTGCAGTCCTCGTTCAGACCGGGCCGCATTCACTCGTACGCCGACGGGATGGTCGCGGAGGCGAGGACGCTCGTCGACGGCTGGGACGATGGCGAGACGATCGCACTCTCCGACACGCTCTCGACGTACACTCTCAGGGTGCTCACCCGAACGCTGTTCGACCTGCCGCTCGAGGACGACCGCGCCGCGGTCGTCACGCGGGCGACGAACGCCCTGAACGACTACGCCTCGCCCGGACGACTCGCGTTCGAATCGATCGTGCCGTCGTGGCTCTCGACCCCCACGGAACGCGAGTACGAGACCGCGATGGCCGACCTCGAGGCGCTCGTGGACGATCTGGTGACAGAGCGCCGCGAGGCGGACGCGACAGGCGAGGACCTCCTCTCGTTGCTGGCGCGTGCGGAGTACCCGGACGGCTCCCGACCCTCTCCCGAGGCGGTCCGCGATCAACTCGTTACGTTCTGCTTCGCCGGCCACGAGACGACCGCGACCGCGTTGACGGTGACGTGCTGGCTGCTCGCTGGAAATGCCGGGGTTCGAGCGAGACTCGAGGGCGAACTCGAGGCCGTCTGTGGCAATCGGGATCCGACAGTGGAAGACCTCGCTACCCTCGAGTACACCGAGGCCGTCGCCAGGGAGGCGATGCGACTCTATCCACCGATTGTGGGCGTCTACCGCGAGCCGCGGTCGGACGTGGTCCTCGGTAGCTATCGCGTTCCGGCCGGGACGACCCTGCAGCTCTCGGTGTACGGTATTCAGCGCGACGAGCGCTGGTGGGACGAACCGGCGGTGTTTCGACCGGAGCGTTGGCTGGTGGGTGGGGATGGAAGCGAGAGAAACGATGTCGACGACGGTACGAACGAGGCGGGAACCGAAAACGGCGGGTGGACACTCGAGTCCGCCCCCGACCGACCCGAGTACGCCTTCTTCCCGTTCGGAGGCGGTCCGCGACACTGTCTGGGAATGCGGTTCGCGATGCTCGAACTGCAACTCGCGCTCGCGACGATCGTACGTCGCGTCGAGTTCGATCGGGTCGCCGGGATAGAGACGTTCGAGCCGTCACTCGGCGTGACGCTCGATCCAGGGCCAGCCGAGGTTCGTGTTCGAAAGCGCGGATGATTGCGGACGAGAGGACGCGTTTCGAACGCAGTGTCCGCGATCCGTGTGACCTTCGAGACCCGACCACGGACGAAACAGTCGAAACGGCCGGAACGGACCCACTCCCCGTCGACCGAGAAAAGAACGCCGGTGACTGGGACTACGAGATCTTCTCGTACTGCTCGGAGAGCTTGTCCGCCGCCTCACCGAGCTGGTTGCGCTCGTACTCGGTGAGGTCCCACTCGACGATCTCTTCGATCCCGTTCGAGCCGAGTTTGACGGGGACGCCGAAGGCCGTGTCCTCCTGGCCGTACTCGCCCTCGAGTTTCACGCTCGCGGGCAGCACCTCGCCCGTATCGCGCAGGACGGCTTCGACCATGTGGCCGACGCCCGTCGCGGGGCCCCACTCCGTCGCGCCTTTCTTCTCGATGACGTTCATCGCGCTCGTTTGCAGTTCCTCGAGTAACTCGTCTTTCTCGTCGTCGGAGAACTCGGGGTCGCGACCGTTCACGCGGACCTTCGAGAAGACGGGGACCTGCGCGTCGCCGTGTTCGCCCAGGATGGTCGCCTCGACGTTCTGGACGGGCGCGTCGTAGCGCTGGGAGATGACGTAGCGGAATCGGGCGGAATCGAGGCGGCCGCCGAAGCCGATCACCTGCTCGCGGGCGCGGTCGCCGGTCTCGTAGAGGTGGCGGTTGAGCAGGTCGACGGGGTTCGAGGTCGTGATCGTGACGAAGTCGTCGTTGTGCTCGGCGATCGAGGAGCCGATGTCCTCCATGATCGGCGCGTTGTCGCCCGCGAGGTCGATGCGGGTCTGGCCGGGCTGGCGCGGGATGCCGGCCGTGATGACGACGACGTCCGACCCTGCGGTGTCCTCGTAGCCGCCCTGTCGGACGACCGTGTTCGAGTCGTAGGCCGCCCCGTGGTTCGTGTCGGCCGCCTGGCCGATGGTGTCGTCCTCCTTGTCCGGAATGTCGACGAGGACGAGTTCGTCCGCGATATCCCGAAGTGCGATGTTGTACCCTGCCGCGGCGCCGACCGTTCCGGCCGCGCCGACCACGCTAACTTTCGTCATACCACGTATTCATGCGCCCGTCAGGGCGTTAAATCCGTCGGTGGCCCCGAATTCGAGCGATTCGACGATGAGCCGTACGTCGATCGTCGAACCACCGGCGACCCTCACCGCTCCTCACGTCCCGAACCGTTATGGCCGTTCGAGGCGGGTCCTCGAGTACGAGTACGAATACGATGCGCGTCAGTATCATCGGCGGCGGGACGATCACCGACGACGAAGCGAACGTCGCGACCGCGGTCGGCAGGGAACTCGGCTCTCGCGGGCACACCGTCGTCTGCGGCGGCCTCGGTGGAACGATGGAGGCCGTCTGTCGCGGTGCGAAGGCGGCGGACGGCGAGACGATCGGCATCCTCCCCGTCGAGGACCGCGGGGCGGCGAACGAGTACGTCGACACCGCCATCGCGACCGGAATGGGTCACGCCAGAAACGCGCTCGTCCCGCTGAACGGGGACGCGGTGATCGCCCTCTCCGGCGGCCCGGGAACCCTCTCGGAGATCGGGTTCGCCCTCGTCTACGGTCGTCCCGTCGTCGGGATCGCCACTCACGACGTTCCCGAGATCGAGATCGTCTCGACGCCCGTCGAGGCGGTGGATGCGCTCGAGCGGGCAGTCGAAAGCGAACGCGAGGTCTGATCGCGGCCTGATAGCGGAACCGACATCACTTTTTTCGCCTCCCTGCTCGATTCAGCTATGGCCGCACACGACGAACGCGATCGCGACGACGACCCCGCGGATCCGTACACGATCCGCGACGAACTCCCCGACCCGGAGACGTTCGCCGCGCTACGCGAGGCCGCCGGCATGCCGCCTCGTTCGCCCGAGGGACTCGAACGCGGCCTCCCGAACTCCCTCTACGGCGTGATCGCGGTCCACGAACCGACCGACGAGGTCGTCGGAATGGGACGGATCGTCGGCGACGGCGGCACCGTCTACCAGATCAGCGATATGGCGGTCCACCCGGACCACCAGCGTCACGGACTCGGTACGCGGATCATGGATGCGCTCGAGGCGTACCTCGACGAGACGGCACCACCGGGCGCGTACGTGAACCTCCTGGCCGACGTCGACGGGTTCTACGAGCGCTTCGGGTACGAAGAGACCAGACCTGCGTCGAAGGGGATGTACCGGCGGACGGAGTGAGCGGTCGCTGGCTATCACCCGGCGTCTCGAGCGCGTTGCGTGTTCGCCACTGTCCGCTTCGCAGGTTTTTCGACGCTCGGCTACGTCTAGTCGAACATGAGCGATTTCGACAAGGAAGCCGAACGCGAGAAACTCCGGGAGAAGTACGAACGCGACAAGGCCGACCGGGAGGCGACCCAGCACATGAGCGACCTCCTGTTGAAAGGGGCGACGATGACCAACACCCACTGTGGTGTCTGTGGCGACCCGCTGTTCAGACAAGACGGCACCACGTTCTGTCCGTCCTGCCACGGAGGTCCCGGTGCCGTCGACGGACAGGCCAAGGCCCAGGGTCAGGGGCAAGGTCAGGCCCAGGGTAGCGTTCCACAGCAGGAAGGTGCGAACGCAGGGGCGGGAACGCCGGCCGAGTCCGGAGCCGCCGACGCCGGGGCCGATACGACCGAGACCGCCGACGCCGACACCGCCGCCTCGGATCGAACGCAGGACCCGACGGCTTCGCCGGCGACCGATCGGTCGTCCGCCGACTCGAGCGGCACGCAGATCGACGTCTCGTCTCCGTCCCCCGACTCCCGGTCGTCCGACCCTACTCGACCGTCCATACCGGCGGCCGGGAGCGCTCCGGACGAGTCGACTCCGTCGCAATCCGGAACGAACGGGATGTCGAACGCCGGCCGCCCCACGCCGCCGTCCACTGCAAACCACTCGTCCGGCGACCTCGCAGACGCCCGGGCCGCACTCCGGGAGACCCTCGCGTACTTCTCCCAGGAGGCGGCGGCGACGGACGACCCGCGCTACGCGACGGAGTGTCTCGAGGCGGCCCGCGAGGCGGCGGAGACGCTCTCGGCGCTTCGGTGATCGCGGATCGCTGATCGCCACCGAACCGTCCACACCCGGTCGCACGACCGCTGTGCGATCGGTGTGGAAAACCGTCACGGCTGCACTTATCGGCTCGTTCGAGCGTCGGAAGCCCGCTCACCCGAGGGTCGAGGGATGCGGGATCTCGTTTTCAATCGCTGCGGTGTACAAGTTAAAGTCAGAAGACGTGACCAATAGCGATATGATCGCTATCGCCGGTGCGAAAGGCGGCTGCGGAAAGACGACGACGGCGCTCGGTCTGGCCGACGCGTTCGCCCGGGCGGGAACGCCGACAGTCGTGGTCGACGCGGATAGACAGCTTCCGAACCTCCACGTCGTCGCCGGGATCGACCGGGAACCGACGGTCGCCGCACTCGCCAGCGGTGCGACCATCTCCGACGTCGCTCACCAGCATCCGGACACGGACGACGTCGCCGTTCTCACCGCGCCGAAATCCTCACAGACGATCGACCTCCAGACGGTCCTCGACCGACTCGCCGACGAACCGGTACAGGTGCTGATCGATTGCCCGTCCGGTGCAGGACCGGACGTCGTCGAACCGGTCGCCGCCGCCGATCGCACCGTCGTGGTGACGAGCGACACCGGACGCAGCGCCGACGCCGCGGAGACGACGATCGACGTCGCTCGACGGCTCGACGTTCCCGTCGCGGGGACGGTGTTCGTCCGCTGCGATTCCGTCCCCGCCGACCTCGGTTCGAGATTCGACGCGCCGACGCTCGGCGTCGTTCCCGACCACGAATCACCGCTGACCGCCGACGCCACGAAGAGCGCGTACGACCGGCTCGCGGAGGCGCTCACCGAGTCACGCGGCAGTTCGAACCCGACGCTTCCCTTTCAGGGCGAGCGCCTCGAGACTGGCGTCGACGCGATCGATCGCGTTCTCGACGGGGGCGTTCGACCGGGTTCGATCGTCGCGCTGTGTGCCGATCCGGCGAGCGCCTCCGAACTCGTCCTGTCGAAGCTGACGGCGACGCGCGGAACGCTCTACCTCTCGACACAGCGGTCGAAACGGACCGTCCGTCACGCGCTCGAGACGTCGGCGTTTCGGGTCGGAAGCCCGACGATCCGTCACCTCGACGGCTCGGTGATCGAGCAGGCGACGGGCCTCGTCACCGCGTTACCCGACGGTGCCAACCTGATCGTCGACGCGGCCAACGACTTAGAGCGGGGCGACCGGGGGGCGTACATCGACTTTCTGAACGGCGTCAAGGAACACCTCCTCGAGACGAACAGCGTCGCCGTGTTCCACTGTCTCTCCGGCGCTCGCGAGTTCGGGTCCGGATCCGGATCCGGGTTCGAGCACGGACATCGACTCGTAACCAGACATCACGCGGACGTCGTCGTCGAACTCGAGGCGATCGATCGGGAGACGGCGATCGATCACGTCCTCTCGGTCTCGAAACGTCGCGGCGAGCGGCCGCCGACGGAGAAGGTCCCGCTCTTCCCGTCGAACGTCGCGTAACGTGCTCTCACGGGGACCGTCTCCGGCCGCGATCGCGTGACCGAGACCGACTCGCATTCGGTTTCGACTCGTAAAACCGAGCCGACGCCGACTACTCCGGCGTCGGATCGGCTCGCTCGAGACGCCGTCGGTCACACCGTTCGACCGACCGGGCGAGCGTCGAGAGCACGTCGACCGCCGGCGAGTCCGGCTCGACGTCGCGAACCGGTTTGCCCCGTGCGTTCGCCGCCGCGACGGCCGCTCGTCTCTCGAGGATCGTCGTCGGGGTTCCGAACGTCTCCTCGACTCGTTCGGCGAGCGCCTCGTGCTGGGGTCGCGTCCCCCGATTGAGGACGACGCTAGCGATCGGTGTGCCCACCTCGTGTGCCAGGTGCCGGGTTCGATAGGCGTCCAGTAGTGCCGCCCGCTCGGGCATCGTGACGAGCACCGCGACGTCGGCGCTGTGGAGTTGAACGCCCACGTCGCGGGCGAGCCCGGCGGGACAGTCGACGACGACGCGTCCGTACTGGCGATCGAGCGTCTCGACCGTCCGCCGGAGCGTCGCGAGATCCGAGGCACGTGCACCCGCGAGCGTCCGGCCACACGGAAGGACGAGTACCGACCCGATCCGCTCGACCGCGTCGGTCGGCGTCGCACGACCGGCGAGGACGTCGTGTAGATCGGGTCCCCGCCCGCTCGGTAAATCCGGTGTGGCGAGGTCTGCATCGACGACGACGGCATCGAGTTCGCGAGCGAGGTTGAGCGAAACCGTCGATTTGCCGACACCACCCTTACCGCCGCTGACTGCGAGGATCATCGTGATCCCGACCGCGACCTCGAGAACACGTCGGTCGGCGGTGACCAGTCGTCGAGGTCGGCCAGTACTTCGCGCGTGGTGGTTCGGGATTCGGCTGACGCCCGTTCGACGGTGACGAGCTCGAGTGGCGGTTTCGGCTCGGATTCGGATTCGAACCTGGATTCCACTTCGGACCCGGACACCGATCCACGTTCGGATCTGGGTTCGGACGCCGAGTCTGCGGCCGTCCTCGCCGGCGTTGCCGGGGTCGCGAACCCGACGCCGCGACACTGCCCCGGTTCGACCACTCCTTCCCACGTGTCGCCGTTCCACTCGGGTGCCCCGACGCGGCTACGACTGGGCGGCCACGTCGGACCGTCGAGGGTGCTCCGGAGGCGAACGAACTGTGGCGTCGTCCTGGTGTTCGTGACGGTTGCGCGGACGAGAGTCACCCCCGTTCGTCGTTCGTACGCTGTTTCGACCTCGACCATGTCGTTATTTACTCCGGTTATCCTGTATAAACTTCGACGTTCGATCGGCGAATACCGGGTATCCCGTCGGAATCCGACCGTCGACTCCCGATTCCGGCGTCTTCGATCACGTCGCCCGTGAGGGTAGTCACTGCGTGAGCTTCGACAGGACGCCCCTCGGGAACCCCGATTCGGTGTCGGCGTCTGCCGTCTCCACATCGCTTCCCGAGGACGATCCGCCGTCGCGACTCCGCGGTCCCCGTCGTTCCGACCGTTCGTCTTCTCGCTCGCTGTCGTAGGCCAGAAGCTGACGAAGCTGCGTCGGGCTCCCGAGCACGAACACAGTGTCCCCCGCCTCGAGGGTTCGGTTCGCTCCGGGAAACGGGAGCAACTCGTCGCCGCGCTCGAGGACGAGGACGCGTCCGGGGAGCCAGCCGACGAACTCGCCGCGGAGCGGCCCGTCGGGTTCGACGTCCACGACCGTCACGGTCTCCTCGGCCGCCCGAAGGACCGAGGCCAGTTCGTGGCCGTCGTCCGGGGTCGCCGGTTGCATCACGAGTCGATACGTCTCGTCGGTCGCGAACGCGTCGGCGTGGGCGGCGTCGATGACGACGGTCGTCACGTCCCCGAGGGTCGCTCGAATCGTTCCGGTCGTGACCAGCCGCGACGACTCGCCGCCGTCGGTCCACACTTCGACGGGATCGCCGGTGCTTGCGGCCGGCGACGGATCGCTCCGGATCGCGACCGCGACGGTCTCCGACGGGAGCGACGGACCGATACCGTCGGGCTGGACGCCGATTGCGAGGTGGTCGACGGCACCGCCCGCCGCGAGCTCGAGGTGGACGTGATCGACGTCGAAATCCCGCCGGAGCCGCGCGGGTAGCCGCTCGCGCAGTTCGTCGAGGGTGAGCCGACGCGGAACGAGCATCGTTCTGCCGGCCAGATCCCGTTTGATCCCGTCGTCGGCCGGCGAGTAGCCGTCGATATCCTCGATCGTCTCCGGCAGTTCGACCTCGACGACCAGCCCTGCCGAGCGCACCAGCGTGGCGACCTCGCCGCGGGCGTCGAGCGTCGTGATATCGAAGACCTCGCAGCCGAGGTGGTCGCCGAGCCGTCGGCCGAGCTCGGCGGTGACGCCGCTGACGACGAACACGCCGAGGAGGTACGCCGCACTCGCGCGGTTCGCCAGCGGCGTTCCGCCGCCGACCGTCTCACTGACGACGACCTCCCCGTCCAGCCCGATCGCCGCGTTCAGCCAGAGTGCGACCGCGGACACACCGACGAGGACGGCACCACCGGTTGGGATCGACCGCGTGCTGTAGCCGCGGTAGACGAACGTGACCCCCGTCGCCGCGAGGCACGCGAGCAGCCCGAACCCCAGAATATGAACGAGAGCGGTCAGCGTCCAGTCGACGGCGAGGGCCGTTCCCACGGTGGCTCCCCCGAGAGACGTCATCGGCTCACCTCCGCCGGCTCGCCGAACCGCTCGTTCAATTCCGTCCGTTTGCCGACGACGAACGCCTCCGTGGCGACGTCGATCGCGTCCCCGTCCGGATCGAACTCCCAGTCGTGGCTTCGCGCGTCGTCCTCGCGTCGCTTTACCGCGAGGAGGGTGGCGTCGGTCTCGTTTCCGTCGGTACCGCCGTCGCCGTCGCCCGCTCGAGCGAGCGTCGCCCGTCGTTCGTCGGTCACCGTTACGTGCCGGACCGACTGTCCGCTCTCGGCGAGGCGGGACAGCGCCTCGAACTCGTGGTTCGTCCCGTGGGACGTCGCCACGATGCGACCCCGTTGCCGGTCTAAGAGCTCACCGGCATCCGTCGTCGGAACGGCGACGGTGACGCGTTCGGTGCCGCCGGTGGCGGCCGGCGCTCGTTCGATCGTCCCCTCGTCGGGCTGGCCGCTCTCCCGCGTCTGAGTGTGGCGTTCACCTGTCGTCTCGTCCCCCGTCCTCGCCTGTCGGCTCGTCCGCGCGGCCGTCGGTACTGAGGACGGTCCCGTTCGTCGTCGACGAGCCGGCCTCGACGATCACCTCGTCTCCGGGTACGAGTCCCGTCGGACACAGCGCCGAGATGGAAATCGCTCGCCACCCCGGCGGGATCCGCTTGGCGATCCCGTTCGCCGGCGGGGCGGCGGCGATCGACGCCCGGCCACGCTCGTCGATCGAGACGGAGACGGCCGCCAGCTCGTACGCCGTCCGGAGCCGGTCGGCCAGTCGTGTCTCGAGTTCGATCAGCGGCAGATCGGCGGGAAGCCGCCACGAACCCGACTCGAGGGCCGTCCGCAGGTCGGGCGCGAGCGGCGGGTAGCCAGCGATCGCTCGAATCTCGCCGCTGGCGCGGATCGTCACGTGGCCCATCCCGTCGATCGACTCGATCGCGTCGGCCGACAGCGTCCGCTCGCGCCGTGTGGGTCGGTAGAGCTCGCGCGAGAGCGTCGACCCGATCCGCGCTCCCTGACTGTTCGCGTACAGTGCGAGCAGCCACGCGACGAGCCCGGCGGCGACGAGCCGCGAGCCGCGCTCGGCGGTGAGTTCGACGACGCCGCCGTAGTAGCCGCCGCCTGCAGCGATCACGACGGCGACACCACCGGCGAGAGATCCCGGGAGGGGACGACGCCAGCGGTACTCGAGTACGTACGCGACGACGCCGACGAGGAACGCAGGAGCGATCCCGAGCAGGAGTCCGACGGAGATTCCGATCAGGACCTCGACTGGGAACGACGTCATGTCCACCCGGTAATGGTCGGTACGTTGATCATGATCGGATGGTCGCTGATTCGTTCGTAACCGTGTCGAAACAGCAACAGATCGTGGTCTGCGGTCGGTGCCCGTTGGACGGCATCGACGTCGCTTTTCCCGGCGATGCGACGCCGACGACGAGTGCGATCACGAACCGGATCGGTACCCCCTCGATCACACGGTGGTCCGTCGAGGACGGACGTCGATTCCGTTCCTGTCGATGGCTCATGCGATATTTGGGTCCTCCTTACGATTTAAATGTTCGGCCGAAAGAACAAAATTATGGGCGGCCGATTCACCCGCCGTGTCCTTCGTAATCGGTCGCGGTGAGGGGAAACAGGGGAGTCAAACCGGGAACGTCCCCACCGGCCACCTCGGATCGTACCGGGCGCTCGACGGCAGCGAGGGTGCTCGACTCTCGCTGGACCTGGACGGCCCGCACGCGATGCTGATCGTCGGCAAACGAGGGTACGGAAAATCGTACACGCTCGGCGTCGTCGCCGAGGAACTCGCCAGAAGCGACGGCGTCGCTCCGGTGATCGTCGATCCGATGGGCGTGTTCGCCACGCTCGCCGAACCCGCTGAGGGCGACTCGATCCCGACGACGGTACTCGACCGGCCGACCGTCACCCCCTCGTCGCTCGACCCGCGTTCGTGGTGTGCGATGCTCGGACTCTCCCCGGAGAGCGGCGCCGGCGGACTGGTCTGGCGGGCCGCCGCGGACGACTCGACGCGGACTCTCGAGGAGATGCGTCTGACCGTCGAGTCGACGGACGCTCCCGTCGCCGACAGGCGCGCGGCGATCAATCACCTCGAGTTCGCGGCGTCGTGGGACGTCTTCGACGCCGACGGGCTGACGGCCGCCGATCTCGCCGGCGGCGAGGTGACGGTCGTCGACGTCTCGGGACTCGACCCCGCGCCGATGAACGCCGTCGCTCGCGGCGTCGCCGAGGGGCTGTACCGCGCTCGGATCGACGGGAACGTCGATCGGCTCCCGTGGCTGCTGATCGACGAAGCCCACGCGTTCTTTCGGGGAATCGCCGAACCCGCCCTCGAGACCATCCTCACGCGGGGACGTGCGCCGGGGGTCAGTCTCGTCGCCGCGACTCAGCGACCCAGTGCCATCCCGGCCGTCGGCATCTCCCAATCCGATATCCTCGTCTCGCATCGACTCACCTCGCGGGCCGACCTCGGCGCGCTCGAGGACGCCCGGCCGACGTACATGCAGTCGACGCTCGCCGAGCGGATGCCGACGGAGCCGGGCGAGGTCGTCGTGATCGACGACGCCACCGAGACGGTCCACGCGGTTCGGATTCGCCAGCGGGCGACCCCACACGGCGGCTCGAGCCCGCGCGCTCGAGACGTCGTCCTCGAGGGGTCCTCGAAGTAACCCGGAACCGGACACCTATCGGCAGTTCACCGTCGATCGTTTCACATTTAAATACGATTGGGAAGGGAATCGGTCTATGTCCGACATCGATCGGTTCGAGAAACGGCTGGCCGCCGTCGAACGGGCGGTCGTCGACGGCGACTTCGAGTTGAGCGAACTCGCCGACGTCGCGTCGATGGTCGCGACCGTGGAGAAACTCGAGGGCCGACTGGACGAGCTCGAGCAGCGAGTCGCCGAGGTCGAAGGCGCGACGCAGTCGGTCGAGGGCTACGTCTCACGGATCGAGTCGGTCAACGGCGACGTCGAGCAGCGCGCGAACACAGCGATCGCGACCGTCGACCGACTCGAACGGCGACTCGACGACCTCGAGCGGACCGTCGACGGTTCGAGTTCGACCGCGAACGGCGACCAAGACCGGGACCGGGACCGAGACCGAAACCGAAACCCGATAGCACGCTCGAGTATCGACGGCCGGCACGCAGCCGACGATCGGTCCAGGAACGACGGCGACCCGTCGACCGACGCGGACCGAACCATCGGCGAGTTGATGCCCGACTCGAGCGGCGACGGGTCGGCGTCCTCACAGCGGGCGACCGACGGCGGGCGCGGGGAGTCGTCGAACTCCGCAGGCTGGTCGGCCGTCGCCGATCAACGGGCGGTCGAAGAGAACCTCTCGTCGGCGGGTGTGGATGCAGAGGGTGAGGCCGGCCCCGGCCCCGACCTCGGGTCCGATTCCGATTCCGATTCCGCTTCGGCCCTCGATCTCGAGACGGAAGACGACGGCGAGAACGGACCCGGGGACGCCGAGGCCGACACCGGGTCGGTCTTCGCGACGATCCGCTCGAAGTTCACGTGATCCCGTACCTGTTCGCCGTTTTGCCGACGGTCGCGAGTGTAACTGGCCGGGACTGCGTTCTTCGCGACGGGCGACGCGGGTGCGGTCAGCGGCGAGCGGCAGGTCGAATCGTAACTCGTCGCGATCTCGTGAGCGCGAGTGCCTGTCGACAGCCGGTTATGTGAGGAACAGGCGCAAAACTTCGCCCTTTAGCACGGGGAGGATGTCAACGACTTCGCTGTGATGGCGACCTCGCTCCGACGACGACCCAGCACACCACTCCGACCAGCAACGTCGCGGTTGCGCCGGCGCTCACTCGCCACGTGACCCCGTCGAACACGACCGCCGCGACCCACGAGAGCGCGACGGCGACGAGCCAGACGCCGACCTCGAGCCCGATCTCCCGTCGGAGTGACTGTCCCTCGAGCAGTCGCGTGATCGGCCCCCGCCGTCTCTCGCGGGCCTCCCCGATCGATTCCCCGTCGTCACCGGCCATCGTACTCGCTCCCGATGACCTCGCGAATGCGCTCGGCGGTCACTTGCCCGACGCCCTCCGCCTCCTGTAGCTCTTCTTCGCTGGCGATCATTACGGCCTCGACGGTGCCGAACGCCTCGAGCAGCGACCGGGCCGTCACGGGGCCGATCTCGGCGATCGAGGAGACGACGTACTCCTGTTGCTCCCCGAGCGTCTTCGACTGTTTCTCGCCGTGGACGCTGACCTCTCTGTCCGCGGTCTGCTGTTCTCGGCCCGCGATCACGGCCAGCAGTTCCGTCGTATCGGCTTCGCTTTCGGTTCGCAGCACCGACGCACCGAAGTCGACCGCCAGACTCGAGAGCGCGCCCCGGACGGCGTTGGGGTGGATGTCCCGCTGTTCGTACAGTCCCTCGCCCTCGACGACGACGATGGGTCGAGAATAGTGGCGGGCCATGTCGCCGACCTGCTCGAAGATCGAGCGCTCGCTTCCGACCAGCGAGTCGACGAAGTCCGCAACCGACTTGCGCTCGACGGCGACGCGATCCGAGCAGACGTAGTCGCCGACGTCGAGGGTCTCGAGGCGGATCTCGATCTCCTCGCGCCGGGAGAGGTCGCGGGCGATGTTGGCGTCCATCTCGCGCTGGTCGGCGACGATCTCGATAGTGTCGCCCTCGGCGCTCGGGACGTGAGTCTCGCTGTCCTCGTTTCCGAAGTCCCCGTCGTCTCCGCCTTCGTCTTCGTCTTCACTCGACGCATCCTCGGCAAAGTCCTGCAATCCGGGCTGGTCCGAAACCCCCTCGCTTCCACTGGAAGACCCGCTCCCTGCAGGCGATTTTCCGCCGTTAGATTCCACTTCCGCTCCGCTTTCGTTCTCACTCCCGCGTTCGCTTTTACTCTCACCCTCGAACGCCGCGAGCGATTGCTGTGGGGCCTCGAGTTCCGACTCGAGTTCGCTGGCCATCCCCTTCAGTTCTCGAAGCTCACTCTCCATCTCCTTCTCGCGTCGCCGCGAGATCCAGAAGTAGGCTTCGTCGCGGGTGTCCTCGGCCATCAGGACGACGACCCGCCCCTCCGACTGTCGACCGGTTCGACCCTTGCGCTGAATCGACCGGATCGCCGTGGGGACGGGTTCGTAGAAGAGCACGAGGTCGACCTCCGGGACGTCCAGTCCCTCCTCGGCGACGGAGGTCGAGACGAGCACCTCGAACTCCCCGTTTCGGAACTCGTCGAGCACTTCCTGTTGCTGGTTCTGGGTCATCCCGTCGCTTCCTTCGCGGTCACCCTGCCCGACGAAGCGCTTGGCGTCGAAACTCGTGTTCAGAAACTCCGTCAGTGCCTCCGCGGTGTCCCGCGATTCGGTGAAGACGATCACCCGCTCGCCGCCCTCGAGACCCAGCGTCTCCGCGAGGAGCATCCGCGTCTTGCGATACTTGGGGTGGAGTTGATCGAAGGACTCGGCTTTTCGCATCGCGTCCCTGACTCGGGGATCTGACACCAGCCGCTGGCTGGCCTTCGACGCCCCCGAGGAGCGGGCTTGGTTGCGCTGGCGGTCGAAGTACAGACACACCGCCTCGACGCTCTGGGTCTCGACGAGGGTGACGGCCTGCCGGAGTTTCATCACCTCCGCGTGGACCGACATCCCCTTGAACCCCTCCGACTGGTCGTTGTTGATCAGCTTCTGTAGCTCC
Source organism: Halomontanus rarus (assembly GCF_017357405.1). Taxonomy (GTDB): domain Archaea; phylum Halobacteriota; class Halobacteria; order Halobacteriales; family Natrialbaceae; genus Halomontanus; species Halomontanus rarus. Next base: position 2,394,212 of record NZ_CP071597.1, read on the forward strand.
GCGCGCATTCGGTTGAGGTCCTTCTGGGATTGGTCTGGCTGGGTCGACTTCGCGACGCCGAGTTCTTTGAGCTTCTCGAGGCGGTCCGTGATCACCTCGTTCAGCGCGTCGCGGATCTCGATGACCTCCTCGGGGAGGTCGATGCGCTCCCACTCGACGTCGGTGTCGTGGGTGAACTCGGCGACGTCGGCGTCCTCCTCGGTCATCACTTCGACCTCCTGGAGGCCGAGGTTCTCGCAGACCTCGAGGATAGCCTCTTCGTCGCCGCCCGGCGAGGCCGACATGCCGGTCACGAGCGGCCGGTCGGCGTCGGCGTGGTAGCGCTCGGCGATGTAGTTGTAGGCGTAGTCGCCGGTGGCGCGGTGGCACTCGTCGAAGGTGATGTGGGTCACGTCCGAAAGGGAGACTCGACTCCCGACGAGGTCGTTCTCGATGACCTGCGGGGTCGCCATGATCACTGTCGCCGCGTCCCACATCGCGGCGCGGTCGTCCGGTCTCACGTCGCCGGTGAAGACGACGATCTCCTCGTCGGGTATCTGCAGTGCTTCCCGGTAGAAGTCGGCGTGTTGCTGGACGAGGGGTTTCGTCGGCGCGAGCATCAGCGACTTGCCGCCGACCTCCTCGAGTCTGCGGGCGGTGACGAGCAGGCTCACCGTCGTCTTCCCCAGTCCGGTGGGGAGACAGACGAGCGTGTGGTGGTTCGCGGCCGTCCCCGCGAGCTTCAGCTGGTAGAGCCGGCGCTCCAAGAAGTCCGGCTTCAGCAGTGGGTGGTCGATCGAGGGCGGTTCCTCGTCCTGTGCTGCCATTGACGGTGATTCGAGACGGTCGCGGTTAAGCGTTGACAAAGCAGGGTGGAAGTGAAGCGTGCTCGCTCGAGCGGTGATCCCTGACCTCGAGTCGGCCGACGACCAGCCCGCGAAATTGGCGTATCTCCGCGAGCACGAGGCGGTCGTCGACCGCCTCGAGCGGGCCACTCGAAGGGGATCAGAGCTAAGGTCGGTAACCCGCTCACTCGTCTCTCAGTCCGCGCGGCCGCCGCTCAACCGCGCCTGTACGCGACGTCCCCCGTTTATGATCAGCGTGAAACCGACGGCGACCAGGACGGCGAACAACCACCCCAGAACGAGCGACGCGAGCAGTTCGCCCGTGGAGACGTACGCCGCGACGATGCCGACCGCGACGCTCGAGCCGACGAAGAGTCGCCACAGAGTGTGGCTGTCCAGTCCGGATACTCGATCCAGCATAGCCGAGGCTTGGAACCGGACGGGCATATAGCTGCACGTGGTCCGATCGACTGTTCGCCGGCTTTCGAACCGGGCAGTGAAACGGCCTCGCGAGCGAGTACACGCGTACTCTCGCCGAGATCAAATCGCTGCGAACTCGAGCACGCCCCACGCCGCCGTCGCGGCGTAGATCGGGATCGTCAGGTTGTCGTCGATGATGTAGGTGCGGATCTCGAGGGTCACGCCGTCGGCGAGAGTCGCACCCAGCGCGGCGGCCAGCGCCGCCACGACCGGGAGGAACGCGAGCGCGATCGCCGTCGAGACGAGAAACATCGTGACGAGCACTTTCGGGTGCTTGACCCGCTTGAGCGTGTCGTCGGAGACCGCGCCGCTGATCGGATCGCCGAGAGCGAGCATCAACATCGCGGGCAGGGCGATTTCGGACGGAAAGACGACGACGACGGCGGTCATGCTGATCATGTACAGCGCGTAGCCGGCGGGATTGTCCTGTTCGTACTCGCGCGTGAGCACGTCGTAGAGTCGCCAGTCGAGTCCGATCTGGAGTCGGACGAACTCGAGAACGAGCGCGCCGGTCGCGAGGAGGACCATGAGAATCTGAAACCGCCGCCAGGTCAGCCCGAGCTCGAGAGAGTTCGCGAGCAGATAGAGTGCGACCAATCCAGAGCCGCTCGCGTGGACGAGTCGCCGCTTCAGTTCGTCGGCCATCGCCTCACCTCTCGAGGGCCGTGACCTTCAGTTCGTCGGTAGTTTCCGGTACCAGTTCCAGTTTCGGTTCCGATTCCGGTTCCGATTTCGCACCTGTGCCCGACGTCGCGATCGGCCCTCCCTTCGTTTCTCACGCCGTCACTCGCTCGTTCCACCCTCGAGATCCTCGAACGCCGCCTCGCCCGACCGAAGCGCCGACAGCGTCTCGGGCAGGTCCTCGATCGGCAGGCGCTTTTGTTCGGTGGTGTCCCGTTCTCGAACCGTGACGCCGCCGTCCTCGAGACTCTCGTAGTCGACGGTCACGCAGAACGGCGTGCCGACCTCGTCCTGACGGCGGTAGCGCCGACCGATGTTGCCGGAGTCGTCGTAGGTCACCGAGAGACCCTCCGCGCGCAGGGCCGCGGCGATCTCCTCGGCTTCGGACTCGAGGCCGTCGTCGCTTTGCAGCGGGAAGACGCCGACGAACGTGGGCGCGACTTCCGGCTCGAGCTCGAGGTAGGTCCGCTCCTCGCCGTCGACCTCGTCCTCGCGGTAGGCGTGGTGGAGGACGGTGTAGACGAGCCGGTCGACGCCGAAGGAGGGTTCGACGACGTGGGGGACGACGTGTTCGCCGGCCTCGGTCTGTTCCTCGACGGCGAAGCCGGTCTTTCCGACGGGGATTTCGTGGGTCTCGCCGTCGAGCTCCACTTCGACGCTCTCGTCGTCGAACGCCGTTCTGTCGCGTGCAGCCAGCGCCTCGAGTTCGTCGACCACGGCTTGCGCGTCGCCGCCGAACTCCGGTCCCAGATAACTCATGTCGGGGTCGACGACCGCGCGTTCGACGGTTTTGGGTTCGTCGTACTGCCGGAAGACGGTGAAGCGTTCCTCGCTGTGTTGCTGGTGTTTCGAGAGGTCGTAGTCGCCGCGATGGGCGAAGCCGGCGATCTCGATCCAATTACCGTCGATCTCGCTTTCTGCGTCCCAGCAGTCGCTCGCGTAGTGAGAGCGTTCGCCCGCGAGGTGCTGGCGGTACCGAAAGCGGTCGGCGTCGACGCCGACGGACGCGTACCACTCCTGGGCGATCCCGAGGAAGTACGCGATCCACGGATCCGCGATCGTGCCGTCGGCGACCGCCTCGCCGATGGTGGTCTCGAGCACCTCGCCGTCGTCGGCTTGCTGTTCCGCCGCGGGGTACAGCCGCACGGATACGTCCTCGACGAGCGTCAGATCGGGCTCGCTCGTCTCGGGGTCGACGAACAACTCGAGTTCGGCCTGGGTGAATTCGCGGGTCCGGATGATCGAGCGTCGGGGGCTGATCTCGTTACGGTAGGCTCGCCCGATTTGGGTGACCCCGAAGGGGAGCGTGTTGCGGGCGTACTCCTTCAGTCGGGGGAACTCGACGAAGATGCCCTGTGCGGTCTCCGGGCGCAGGTAGCCCGGCTGGGCGTCGCCGGGGCCGATGTTCGTCGCGAACATGAGGTTGAAGTCCTCGATGGCCGTGCCGGCGAGGCCGGCGCCGCAGTTCGGACACACCAGCTCGTACTCTGCGATGATCTCCTCGACCTCCGGGATCGGGAGGCTCTCGGCGTCCTCGTACTCGGTGTTGTCCTCGACGACGTGGTCCGCGCGGTGGCTCTCGCCGCACTCCGGACACTCGACGAGCATGTCGTCGAAGATCTCGAGGTGGCCGGAGGCCTCGAAGACGGGTTCGGGCATGATCGTCGGCGCGTCGATCTCCATGTGACCCTCGCCGATGGCGAAGCGGTCGCGCCAGGCGTCTTCGACGTTGCCCTTCAGCGCCGCGCCCTGCGGACCGAAGGTGTAGAAGCCGCCGACCCCGCCGTAGGCCGACGAGGACTGGAAGAAGTAGCCCCGACGCTTGGCGAGTTCGGTGAGCTTCTGGCTCGTTGCGTTACTCATACAGTGCCTCCAGCAGATCGATATCCCGGACGATGCCGACGAGCTGGTCGCCGCTGACCATCGGGATCTGTTCGATATCGTTGCTGATCAGTAGCTGTGCGGTCTCCTGGACGGGCTTCTGGGAGGAGACCGTGACGACGTCCTCGGTCATGAACTCGCTGACCGGACCGGTCGGAATCTCGACGTTGCGCGTCGGCAGGTACCGGCTCCCGACGGCTTTGATCCCTTCCCAAGCCCACTCCGAATCCTGATCGCCGAAGTTGTCGCCGGTCTTTTCTTCGCCCTCGACGATGCGCGCGACGTCGATGATGTCGACTTCGGTGAGAACGCCGCTCACGCCGCCCTCGTCGTTCAACGCGACAGTGTAGGGGACGTTCGCGTAGGAGAGTTCGCGCTCGGCGACCGGTAGCGGCGCGCCCTCGTAGGTCGTGTTCACGTCCTCGCTGGCGTAGTCGCCGACCACTGCGTCGGTCTCCCCGTCGCCGGTCGCGATCGCGTGAATCACGTCCGTCACGGTGACGATCCCCTCGAACTCGCCGTCGACGACCGGAACGCGGCGGGCGTTTTGCTCGACCATCAGTCGCGCGACCTCCTCGAGAGTCGTCTCCGCGGTCGTCGTCGGGACGTCCTCCATCAGCATGACGAGCTGGTCCTCGTCGGGCCGTTCGATGAGGACGTCTCGCGAGACGAGTCCGCGGTACTCCGGGCCGTTGTCGGTCGGTTTGATCACCGGAACGGAGGAGAAGGACCGTTCCTGGAGGTACTCGAGGACGTCGGTACGGGTACCGGGCAACTCGACGGTTACCACCTCGGCGCGCGGCGTCATGGCGTCGGCTACGTTCATATCCCGTCCGTACGGCTAAAATGTGTATAAACCCAGTGTTTCCGCGACCGGGTTCGACCCGAACGGGAGTCGTCGCGCGTTCGATACGACGGGCCGAACCGAGCGGAGAGCGATGTGGCCGCCGTACTCACCGTCGAACCCGACGAACTCGTCCCGCTGATCGCACGAGGTCTCGGACTTTGCCGACGGACTAATCGGGCATGGAGTGCGTTCGAGGACCGGTCTGCGGCCGATACTCTAATTATCAGGATCGATGTGATTGAATTCGACGCGTTTATATCGTGCCATGATAACTGTCCACATATGACGTCGGATATCCATTGCCACACGGGTGGCGCCGATGGGACGGTTGTCGGATCGATCGACGCGGCCGACTCCAGCGACTGCGAGGAGTACGTTATCGCGGATATCTCCGCGGACGGCGCCTGGCTCTCGATGTGTGCCGACGACGCGCCGACGCTGCCGGCCTGGCGATAGCACGAACGCCGGTTTCGTTCGATTGGACGACGAAAACCCGCCGATCGGGTGGGTTGCTCTTCGGAGCGGATGGGAACGGTAGTATCGACGAACTGCCGGACGACTTGGACCGCTGATTCGGTTCGCGCTGTTCTCCACCTACCGCTCGAGTCACACTCGATAGCGTTCTGGTACTAGGGGTTCGAACGCTTCGTGACGGATAGATCCGAGAATCGTCCCGTCGAGAACTTTGACGTGGGTGTACAGGGCCCCTTCGTCCCTGGCCGCGGTCACCATCCCCTGGGCGTTGTGGAGTTCGTACTGACCTGCCAGCAGAATCGCGGTCTCGGTTTCCGGATCTAGCAATTCGACGACCAGAAAGACGAAGCCGTCGATTTCGTTCCGATAGGCCTCGAACCGGGGGAACTCTCCGCGCTCGAGCGCCTCGGAGAAATCGTCGGCGTAGTTGTTCGGGATCACGTAGACGATTCCGAAGCGGTCGTCGTCACCGGCGTCTCGGCTCGTGGGTGCCGTGTGGACGGCCGGAATTGCGACGGCCTCCCAGCCGTTTTCACGCCGTTGCTCGGCCATCGCTTGCATATCTTCGTTCGTCTGCGACCAGGCGGACTTGAGCGTCTCCCCCTTGTCGGCGATTCGTTCGATGTGGTCGGCGTCTCCGTCGTCCCCGATCTCGGGCATGTATCCCCTTCGGGTAACGAATGGGTTAACTCTTTTCGAGCGGTCGTGACCCGGTTTCGATCGCTCGTTCGGCACCAATCCCACCGACGTAACCGCCGATCACGCGATTCCGAAGACGGCCTCCATCAGATACGATACCGCCAGAACGAGGATACTTCCCACGAAGAGTTTTCCGGGCGTCGTCATCCGTCGTTCGGGCGGCGGCGGCTCGAGCCATCGAACCGGCGGCATCGACTGCACGACCGTCTGGAACCGCGTTCTGTCGTGGATCGCGGGCATGGACTCCCCCGTTCCGGTTCGATTCTCGAGATCGCTCGGCGACGAGGGCCACAGTCTGGCCGTCGCGTAGGCCATCAGGAGACAACCGCCGAAAAACAACGCGACCTTCGCTCGGACGAGTCCACCACCGGTCGCGAGTCCGACGGCGACGGCGCCGACGGTCGTCACCAGTGTCACGACGAGTGCGTACGTAATCGCGTCGATCCAGACGAGCGCCGTCGTCCGAAGCCGCTCGTCGACCGACCCGTCCACCGACATCGTTACTGCTGTCGGTGTCGTTCGTCGAGCACCCGATCCGGGGCCCGGTAGCCCTCGTCGTGGCGGTGACAGAAGCTCTGTCGGCCGGAGTCGCTGACGGTGTAGTACGCCGGCGGCTCGCTCTCACAAACGCTGCCGAATGCCTCGAAGAGGATCTCGAGTGCGGTCGCTTCGTCGTTCTTTCGGACGTGGTCGGCGACCTGATCGAGGACCGTCTCGACGTCTTCCGGCACCTGCTGGTCGCCGAACAGTTCGTCGAAGATCTCTCCGACCGTCCCGAACCGGGGGTCCTTTCCGAGCATCTCTCGGATCCGATCGGTGACCGTGCGGTCCGCCCGTTCGCGTTCGCGGAGCACCTCTCGGAGCGTGTTGATCCGCGTCCACAGCTCGTTGTCGAGGTGTTCGTACTGGTCGGGGCGAATGCGGGCCGGACAGCGGGTACTGAACGGACAGCCGTCCGGCGGATGGCGCGGGTTCGGCGGCGTCCCGTGGAGCGTGATTCGCTCTTTCTCGACCGTCGGGTCCGGCTCGGGAATCGCCGACAACAGCGAGTGCGTGTACGGGTTCGCCGGATCCGTGAACAACTCCTCGGTCGGTCCGAGTTCCATGATGTGGCCGAGGTACATCACCGCGACCCGGTCACAGATGTGGCGCACGACCGAGAGGTCGTGGGCGATGAAGAGATACGTGAGACCGAACTCGTCTTGCAGGTCCTCGAGCAGGTTGATCACTTCGGCCTGCACCGAGACGTCCAGCGCCGACACCGGTTCGTCGAGGACGATGAACTCCGGCTCGAGCGTGAGCGTCCGCGCGATGCCGATCCGCTGGCGCTGGCCGCCGGAGAACTGGTGGGGATACCGGTAGTAGTGTTCGCGTTGGAGGCCGACGGTGTCGAGCAGCTCTCGGACTCGTTGGCGGCGCTCCCGCGGGGTCTTCCAGTCGTGGACGTCCAGCGGTTCGCGGACGATCTCGCCGACGGTCATCCGGTCGTTGAGACTCGAGTCGGGGTCCTGAAACACGATCTGGGCGTTTCGACGCCATTCCTCGAGCTCGGCTCCCGACAGCTCCGTCGCGTCCGCACCGTCGAACAGGATTTCCCCGCCCGTCGCGGACTCGAGTTGAACGAGCGTCCGTCCGAGCGTCGTCTTGCCACAGCCCGACTCGCCGACGAGTCCGAGGGTCTCTCCGCGCTTGATGTCGAAGGAGACGCCGTCGACGGCCTTGACCGGCGTGCCGCCGAACAGTCCGCCACCCTCGTAGTAGGTCCGAAGGTCTCGGACCTGAACCATGACGTCCTCGTCCTCGTCCTTGGTGGCGTTGGCGTCGACGTCGACGTCGTTCGATACCGCTGGTTCGCTTCGCGTAGATTCCTGACTCATCGATCCTCACCTCCGGTTCGACCGTCGTCGTAGCCCGCCTCCGAAATCGAGTCGTCGAGGTCGGCGTGACGCTCGACTGCTGCCGGCGTCGAGCGATCCTCGGGATACAGCAGACAGGCGGCCGTGTGATCGTCGACATCGTCGTTGACCGGGAGTGAGACCGGGTGGACTTCGGTACAGTCCGCGAACGCCTCGGGACACCGCGGTGCGAACCGACAGTAGGTCGCCGGTTCGTTGGGCGTCGGTACGTTTCCTTCGATCGTCTGGAGGCGGTCGCCGCTCTGTCGCCCCGGAATCGACGCGAGCAAGCCGCGCGTGTAGGGGTGTTTGGGGTCGGCGAACAGCGGTTCCACGTCGGCCGTCTCGACGATCTCTCCGGCGTACATGACGTTTACCCGGTGGGCGACGTTGGCGATCACGCCCATGTCGTGCGTGATGAACATGATCGCGAGGTCTCGTTCTGCCTGCAGGTCCTCGAGCAGATCCAGAATCTGCGCCTGGATCGTGACGTCGAGGGCCGTCGTCGGTTCGTCACAGATCAGTACTTCGGGGTCACAGGCCAACGCCATCGCGATGACGGCGCGCTGGCGCATCCCTCCGGAGAACTGGTGGGGGTACTCGGCGACGCGTCGGCGGGCGTCGGGGATGCCGACGGCCTCGAGGAGGTCGACCGCCTCGCGGGTGGCCTCGTTTCCGGACAGCCCCTGGTGGAGCCGGAGCGCCTCCTTGATCTGGTTTCCGACCGTGTAGACGGGGTTGAGGCTCGTCAGCGGGTCCTGAAACACCATGGCGATCCGACCGCCGCGCATGGCTCGGAGGGGCTTGCCGCTGAGTCGAGTGATCTCGACGAATCCGTCTCTCGGCTCGTCCGTACTCCCCTCGGTGACGAACACGCAGTCGTCCGCCTCGAGCCCGAGCGCCTCGCCGTAGCCGGTTCCGACGAAGTCCGTCAGCGTCGCCTCGCTGGCGTCGTCGTACCCGAACGCCTCGGGCGTTGCGTCGATGGCGTTGTGGGCGAACAGTTCGGCCGGATCGTACTCGCTCTCGAGTGCGCCGAGATCGACGGTTCGGCCGGGGAACCGTCGAGCGAACTCTCGGACGGTCTCGGTGTGCTGGAATCGGATGCTACTGCCGTTGAGAACGCGTCCGGGTGATTCGACCAGTCCCATGATCGAACGGGCGGTGACGCTCTTTCCGGAGCCGCTCTCGCCGACGATGCCGACGGTCTCGCTCGGGCGGATGTCGAAGTCCACGCCGTCGACCGCCCGGATCACTTCCTTGTCGGTGAAGAACGCCGTCTGGAGGTTCCGAACCGTGATGATCGGCTCGCTCCGTCCGGTCGTCTCCTCGGTCGGAGATTCCATCGACATCATCCACCACCTCCGGTGGCTGCGGCACCAGCGTCGCCTTCGCTGGTTTCGCTCTCGGGGTCGATCGCGTCACGGATGCCGTCTCCCAGAGCGTTGAATCCCGTGACGACGAGCACGACCAGGATCCCGGGCAGCGTGGCGATGTGCCACGACGCGGTCGAGACGTAGGGCCGTCCCTCGTCGACCGCCCGGCCCCACTCCGGCGTCGGCGGGTTGATGCCGAACCCGAGGAAGGACAGCGCCGCGACGCCGATGATGACGCCGCCGAGCGTCAACGACGCGTACACGAGCATGTACCCCGCGATGTACGGCGACATGTGCTTTCGCATCGTCGCTGCGGGCGTCTGGCCGTAACTCCGGGCCGCGTCGACCCACTCTTGCTCTGCGACCTGTAGGGACGGCCCACGCACGGCTCGCCAGAGCCCTGGCCAGCCCGTCCCGGCAAATATTAAGGCCAGTAGTATTCCTCCGTCGTAGATGGCGGCGATCGGGTGGTTCGCCTGCATGAACAGCACGGACAGCAGGAGGACGATCAGGAACCGCGGCATCGAGATCACCGAGTCGCTGACGACGACCGTGACGAGATCGAGCAGTCCCTTGTAGTAGGCCGTCATCAGCGCTAGCGCCGTCGCGATACCGGCCATAAGCCCGGTCGCGAGTACCCCGACGACGAGTGATACCCGCGCCCCATACGCGAGGAACGTGAACATATCTTTCCCGTCTTGATTCGTCCCGAAGGGTGCAAAGCGGTCGTACTGGTCGTAACTCATCAATCCGACGTTCGAATCACCACCCTGGGATCGCGTCTGGACGTTGGCGGTCCCGTGGGTGATCGTTTCGAGGGACCCGTCGTCGTAGTACTGGAACTCGTGTTCGTACGGGCTGTAGAGGTTCGCCTCCGCGGTAACCGGGCTGAGCGGTTGTGCCCACAAGGCCATCACGATGAACAGGAAGACGACCACGAACCCGAACAGTCCCCAGTAGTGGTTTCGCAGTCGGTTGATACTGTCGTCGCGGGGCGTCCAGTCGGCTTCTCGGTAGTGTTCGCGGAAGATTTCGTATCCCTTCCAGAGCCAGACGAGCCAGACGATCGCGTAGGTGTAGACGACCGCGACGCGGAGCGCCCACGCCCACGCAGGCGACAGGCCGAGGAAGGTGCCCTCCCAGCCGCCGTCGCCCGTCCTGTACCCCTCGTTCGGGATCGTCTCTCGACTCGTGATCGGTTGGATCGAGTTCACCGCCTCGAGTCCGCGGGTGACCCCGTCGATCAGCGCCTCGACGGCACTCCCGAGCGGCGTCGCGACGATCAGCAGGGCGAACACGCCGAGGACGGCCGTGATCAGCGCACGCTCGAGGACGTCGTTGGTCCCGACCCCGCGGTCGATGTCGAGTCGTTTGACGAGCGAGACGGGAACGAACAGCCACTTGACGACGATCGCGGCGATCACCAGCAATACCAGCGCCATCAGGAGGAACGCGATCGTGCCGGCACCCGCTCCGAGCGTGCCCGCGACCGATTCCTCGATCGTGGCCGGAATCGACATGATTCCGCCGAGGGCGAACCGTGCGGATTCCCCGACTCTGATAATTCCGGCTGCGACCCGTCCGATCTCGAGCGCCAGCAAGACGAGTACGCCGAGGGCCCAGAGCAGTGCCGGTCGCGGGTTCGCCTCGATACGTTCTCGAAGTGTCGTGTCGTCGAATTCGTCGTAACTATCACTCATCGTTCGTACCCCACACGCGGATCGAGGATCGTATACAGGAAGTCCTGGAAGATGTTCATCCCGACGATCAGCAGGACGAAGATGAACATCAGCGAGCCGACTAGCGGAAGATCACCCTGGACGGCGGCCTGGAAGAACAGGTAGCCTAACCCGTTGATGCTGAAGACCACTTCGACGATGACCGAGCCACCGATCAGCACGAACGCCTCGTTCGTGATGATCGGAACCAGCGGGATCAACGCGTTTCGGAACACGTGTTTCCAGACGATGATCCGATTGGACAACCCCTTCGCTTTCGCCGTCTCGACGTAGTTGGAGTTGATCGTCTCGAGGACGGCGGTGCGTCCGATCCGCATCTCCGATCCCATCGACGCCGAGCCCAGGACGATCGCCGCGGGCAGCACCTGTTTGATCGACGCTGCGAGCGTCGTCCCCGAGAAGTAAAACCCGCTCGGGATACTCAGGAGTCCGATCGTCGTCCAGCCCGTGACGCCGAAGAAATCCAACGGCGGCTGGCCGACGAGGCTGCCGATTTCGACACCGAACGTGTGCCAGTCGAGGCCGAAGAAGAACCGTTCGGACTGTCGCAACACCGCGAGCATCATGACCGCGAGCCAGAAGTTAGGCATCGATCGCCAGACGATCCCGCCGAACGACGCGAAGTAGTCACCCGTCGTATTGGGGTTCAACCCGGCGTAAAAGCCGAGCGGAATTCCGACGAACAACGCGATCAGGACCGACCAGAACCCGAGCCAGAGCGTCCGCGGTGCGTACGTACCGAGCAGGCTGTAAACGCCTCGACCGGGCTGGATGACCCACGATTGGCCGAGGTTGAACGTGATCAGATTCCACATGAACGAGGTGTACTGCTCCCAGAGCGGATCGTTGAGCCCGAGCCGGCTCTCGATCTGTGACCGTTGGGCAGCGCCTCCCTCGGGTCCGATAATCGCGGATACCGGGTCGATCGGTCCCATCCGGATGATGATGAACGTCATCGTCATCGCGAGGAAAACGACTGGAATCGCGAGCAAGAGTCGACGCAAGAAGTATCGCCACCGACTCACGGCTGCTCACCCACGTTTCGGGTATGCGTTCTATATCGTATTGTGTTCGAAGCGATCATTTAAATGGTATTATCCTTACGAATTCGTCGTGTGTCGTGCTATAGCCCCAGTGAGTATTCCAATCGCATAATTTCCACCATTGCCGATCGGGATGGTCCGGATTCGGAATCAGTCGTTACCGCTCTCGTCGAACGGTCCGATACAGATGGGGTGGCGTGGCGGCGTTATTCGTTCAGCGAGACGTCGTTGTACACGACCTGGTAGCCACCCATGCCACCGAACGGCTCGATGTCGACGTGCTCGTAGTGGAACCGCTCCTCGAGGTTGTGGTACAGCGGCATCATGATCGCGTCCTCCCAGATCGCTTCCTCGATCTGGACGTAGGCCTCGTTACGCGCCTCGAGTCCCTCTTCGGGTTCGGGGTTGGCTTCGACCTGGTCCCACGCGTTCTGGGCCTTCTCGACGGCGTCGGAGTCCGACTCGGGCCAGTCGAGGTAGTAGCCGTTCGTCTCGCCACTTTGCATGGGTTCGCCGGTGACGGTGTTCTCCGGTTCGAAGCCGAAGAAGCCGTAGTCGGCTTCCGGCCAGCTCCACGTCCATCCCAGCGAGTAGAACGCGAGCTCGCCGTTCGTCCCGCGCTCTAGCAGCGTCGAGAACGGTGCCTCTTCGAGCTGGAGTTCGATTCCGATCCCGGAGAGCTTGTCTCGGAGGATCCGGCCGGCTTCCTGGAACACGTCCGACTCGTAGGTCGTCAGCGTCAGCTCGAACGGATCGTCCTGCGTGTAGCCGGCCTCCTCGAGCACTTCGCGGGCGGACTCCCGGTCGGTCTCGCCTGCGCTGTAAGGGTAGTCTTCGATGAACGACTCGTACTCGTCCTGGCCGCCGGGCCAGATCCCCGGCGGGGTGAAGGTGTACGCCGCCTCGCCGCGCTCCTTGAAGATCTGGGTGATCAGTTCGTCGTGATCGTTCACGTACGAGATCGCCTGACGGACGGCCTGTGGCGTGTGGGCTGCGTTGAACGCGAGGTAGTAGGTGCTCAGCTGAGGAACGCCGTTGTACTGGGCGGTTTCACCGTTCTCGAGGGGACCGTAGGTACCGATCTGACGGCCGAGATCGTCGGTTTCGGCGTCGACGAGGTCGGGATCGTACTGGGCCGTCGGAATGCCGAAGATGTCCGCACTGCCTTCCATCGCGTACGTGTAAATCGAGTCGTCGTCCTCCATGATCTGCCAGTGGACGCCGTCGACGTTCGCGACGCTGCCGTGGTAATCGTCGAATCGGCTGACTTCGGCCTCGGAGTCCGGGTTCCAGGTTTCGAACTGGAACGGACCGGAACCGACCGGGCTCTCGGTCGCGAGCTCCGACTGGTCGACTTCGCCGTCGTATCCTTCGATATCGCCGACGTATCCCTCGGGAATCACGGCGAACGCCGCGTACGCGAGCAGTTCCAGTGCGTTCGCGTTCGGCTGTGCCAGCGTCATCTCCAGCGTGTAGTCGTCGATCGCTTCGAGGGCGAGCGAGTCCGGGACCACCACTTCCACCTCTTCTCCCTCGTCGTTCTCCTGCGTTTCGGTCTCGTGATCGATCGTGAGGAAAGTCGATTCGAGGATGAAGTTCGTTCGCGAACTGTTCTCGGACTCGGCCAGTCGACGCCACGAGTAGATGACGTCGTTTGCCGTCACTTCTTCGCCGTTGTGGAACTGCGCACCTTCGACCAGACTGAACGTGTACGTCAGGAGGTCGTCCGACTGTTCGACTCCCTCGATGAGCGTGTTTTCGATCTCGGTCTCCCCGTTCGGGTAGTTCGTCAGCGGCTCGTACATCTGCTGAATCACCGATCCCGACGCGGTGTCGGTCGAAGCGATCGGATCCAGCGTCGTCATCGTGGAATTGACGAGGTTCAGAATGTTGTCCCCACTTCCGAGGTCAACGTCCTCTCCGCTCTCGTTTTCGTCTCCGTTTCCGTTTCCGGATTCGTTCTCTCCGTTGCCGTCACCGTTGCCGTCTCCACCGTCGCCACCGATACAACCAGCGAGCGCCACCGCACTCGCGGCCCCACCGGTTGCCTGCAAAAACCGTCGTCGCTTCATAGTCGAATCGCGTGACATACCTCTATTCTGGGAGAGCTTTGTGTTAAACCTACCGCTCCGCCTTGATTGTAGCAAAATTGTACATATGATAGACATGCATGTTCACTATTGAACAGTAATGGGCAGTAATATTGCCCTATCGTGATTATATTCTACTATTGCTGTATCTATTTAATGTAATTCTCTCAGGATTGTTTACGTTGTAATTTGGCAAGAGGCTTACAGTGGCCATAACGTATCGTAATCAGTATACAACTTGTAAGACGTTTATACACGAGGCGTCGACGATCCCGTCCACCGTCGATCACGTCGCCGTCCCGTCTCCGAACTCGAGTCTCAGTGACGGTAACAACGTCATACTGTACTCGCCACCGGACGTCAGTGCACGCTTGATCTTACGGGTATAGTACAACCAGCGTATAACCCGTTTCGATCGGTATCGTCTCGAAGCCGACGACCCGAACCGAATACTGAACTTTTTTGGTCCAGTTCACCGTGGCGTGAGTATGCACTACCGTGACGTCTCTTCGACGGCGGAGTACGTCGCCCGTCTCGAGACGGGCGCCGACTGGCGGGCCGAGATCGAGGCGCTGGCCGACGAGGTCGAGGCCGACGCCGGCTGGTTCACCGCCATCGGCGCCGTCCAAGACGCCGAAATATGGTTTTACGATCAGGACGACCTCGAATACTACCCGGTCGAACTCGACGAGCCGCTGGAAGTGGCGAGTTGCACCGGTAATGTCGCGTTGTTGAACGGAGAGCGCTTCGCGCACACCCACGCCGTCCTCTCCCGGCCCGACGGGGAGACCGTCGCTGGCCACCTGAACGAGGCGACGGTCTGGGCGGGCGAAGTTCACCTGCGCGTCTTCGAGGAGCCCCTCGAGCGCGAACACGACGAGACCACCGACCTCGACCTCTGGCTCTAACATGCGGGCCGAAGACGAACAGTACTTCGAGCGCCTCGAGAGTCGCCTCGACGAGGCCTTCGACGTCGCGGAGGAGGCCAAGCGACGCGGCGGCGACCCCGAACCCGAAGTCGAGATTCCGGTCGCCAGGGACATGGCCGACCGCGTCGAGAACATCCTCGGAATCGACGGCGTCGCCGAGCGCGTGCGCGAACTCGAGGAGCAGATGTCTCGAGAGGAAGCCGCGCTCGCGCTCGCGGAGGACTTCGCGGAGGGACGCGTCGGCGACTACGAGACCAAGGCGGGGAAGATCGAGGGTGCAGTCCGCACGGCGGTCGCGCTCCTGACGGAGGGTGTCGTCGCGGCCCCCATCGAGGGGATCGACAAGGTCGAGATCCTCACCAACGACGACGGGACCGAGTTCGTCAACGTCTACTACGCGGGCCCGATCCGTTCCGCGGGCGGGACCGCACAGGCCCTCTCCGTGCTGGTAGCGGACTACACACGCGCGCTCGTGGGTATCGAACAGTACGTCGCTCGCAGCGAGGAGATCGAACGCTACGCGGAGGAGGTCGCCCTCTACGACAAGGAGACCGGCCTCCAGTACACCCCGAAGGACAAGGAGACGAAGTTCATCGCCAAACACCTCCCGATCATGCTCGACGGCGAGGCCACCGGCGACGAGGAGGTCTCGGGCTTTCGCGACTTAGAGCGGGTCGACACCAACTCCGCCCGCGGAGGGATGTGTCTGGTGATGGCCGAAGGGATCGCCCTGAAAGCCCCCAAGATCCAGCGCTACACCCGTGAACTCGACGAGATCGACTGGCCGTGGCTCCAGGATCTCATCGACGGGACGATCGGCGACGACGCCGGTGACGGTGCGGACGCAGACGACGCCGCGGACGAGGACGAGGACGCGGAGGACGGGGGTGACGACGAGCCGGAGCCTGACGCCGCGGACGACGGCCCTGCGGGCCCGGTTCGCGTCGAGCAGTCCAAGAAGTTCCTCCGGGACCTCATCGCCGGTCGCCCGGTCTTCTCTCACCCCTGCGCGGAAGGCGGGTTTCGACTGCGCTACGGTCGCGCTCGCAACCACGGGTTCGCGACCGCCGGGGTCCACCCCGCGACGATGCACGTCGTCGACGACTTCCTCGCCACCGGGACCCAGATCAAGACCGAACGCCCCGGCAAGGCCGCCGGCGTCGTCCCCGTCGACTCCATCGAAGGGCCCACCGTCCGGCTGGCCAACGGCGACGTCCGCCGGATCGACGACCCCGAAGAGGCCCTCGAGGTCAGAAACGGCGTCGAGAAGATTCTGGACCTCGGGGAGTACCTCGTCAACTACGGCGAGTTCGTCGAGAACAACCACCCGCTGGCCCCCGCCGGCTACGTCTTCGAGTGGTGGATCCAGGACATGGACGCCGCCGGCGCGGACGTCCAGGCGATGGGCGACGACCCGCGGCTCAAACTCGAGTTCCCCGAGGCCGAACAGGCCCTCGAGTGGGCCCTCGAGTACGACGCGCCGCTGCACCCGACCTACACCTACCAGTGGCACGACCTCGCGGTCGAGGACTTCTGTGCGCTGGCCGACGCCGTCAGCGAGGGGCGGATCGAGGACGGGACGCTCGTCCTCGAGCACACCGACCGGACCCGGGCCGCCCTCGAGTCGATCGTGATCGAACACCACCAGCACGACGAGACCCTCGAGATCGACGACTGGGTGCCGTTCGCCCGGACGCTCGGCTGTACGGTTCCCTCGTCGGTCGACGCCAGCGTGTCGGCCGACTGGGAGCGGGCGATCGGAGACGGCGGGACCCGGACGCTCGATCCGACCGCAGAGGACGAGACGGAGACCGAACCCGAAACCCCGCTCGAGCGCACCTGGAGCGACGACGAGCTCTCGGAGCGAGCGCGTACGTGGGGTGACGGCGACGGAGACGGAGACGAAACCGGCACGAACGCCATCGAAGCCGTCAACGAGGTCGCCCCGTTCTCGGTCCGCGAGCGAGCCCCGACCCGGATCGGCAACCGGATGGGTCGCCCGGAGAAGTCCGAACGCCGGGATCTCAGCCCGCCGGTCCACACCCTGTTCCCGATCGGCGAGGCCGGCGGCGCCCAGCGCGACGTCGCGAAGGCCGGCAAACACGCCGAGACGATGTCGGACACGCCCGGCGTCGTCGAGGTCTCGATCGGCCGTCACCGCTGTCCCGACTGCGACACGGAGACGTTCGAGAACCGCTGTCCCGACTGCAACGCGCGGACCGAACCCGACTACCGCTGTCCCGACTGCGAGACGCGGATCGAACCCGACGACGCCGGCCGCGTCGAGTGCGCTCACTGCGACCGCGAGGCGACCTGCGTCGAACGGACCGAGATCGACATCAACGAGCAGTACCGCGACGCCCTCGAGTCCGTTGGCGAACGCGAGAACGCCTTCGAGATCCTCAAGGGGGTCAAGGGCCTGATGTCGTCGGACCAGATCCCCGAACCCATGGAAAAGGGCATTCTCCGGGCGAAACACGACGTTTCGGCGTTCAAAGACGGAACCGTCCGCTACGACATGACGGACCTCCCCGTCTCCGCCGTCCGCGCGAGCGAACTCGACGTCTCGGCCGGCCAGCTCGAGGCGCTGGGCTACGAGGAGGACGTCCACGGCGAGCCGCTGGTCCACGACGACCAGCTGGTCGAGCTCAAGGTCCAGGACATCGTCCTCTCGGACGGCGCGGCCGAGCACGTGATGCAGATCGCCGACTTCATCGACGATTTACTGGTACAGTACTACGGCCTCGAGCCGTTCTACGAGATCGAGGACCGACAGGATCTGGTGGGCGAGTTGGTGTTCGGGATGGCACCGCACACGTCGGCGGCGACCGTGGGACGGGTCATCGGCTTTACGAGCGCCGCAGTCGGATACGCGCATCCGTTCTTCCACGCGGCGAAACGGCGGAACTGCTTCCATCCGAAGACGGAGATTCAGTTCGAAGTCGACGGAGAGGTGCGCACTGATACCATCGAGACGTTCGTCGAATCGCGTCTGAGTGACCCACGAGCGGACGACTTCGGGACCCTCGTGCAGGACCTCGAGGAGTCGGTCTCGGTTCCGTCGATCGACGATTCCGGGGTACCGGTCTCTCGCCCCGTCGAAACTGTCTCGAAACATCCCGCTCCGGATCACCTCGTCCGGATCCAGACGGCGGGCGGGCGGGCGCTGACCGTCACGCCGGATCACTCTATGGTGGTCTGGGACGGGAGCGGACTCGAGCGAATCGCCGCGAGCGAACTCGAGCCGGGTGCGAACGTTCCAGTACCGGCCGGCACTGGCTCGAGCAACGGTCGATCCGTTTCCGCCACCACCGACGGTGGTCGTCCGGCCCTCGATACCGTCGAACGAACCGAGATCGTTCCCTCGGACGTCGAGTACACGTACTGTCTCACCGTTTCGGAGACGCACACGCTCGTGGCAAACGGTCTCTGGGCTGGTCAGTGCGACGGCGACGAAGACTGCGTGATGTTACTCCTCGACGGACTCCTGAATTTCAGTAAATCGTTCTTGCCGGACAAACGCGGTGGGAAGATGGACGCCCCCCTCGTCATGTCCTCGCGGATCGACCCCTCCGAGATCGACGACGAGGCCCACAACATGGACGTCGTCTCCCAGTACCCCCGCGACTTCTACCTCTCGACCCTCGAGATGGCCGACCCCGGCGCGGTCGACGTCGAGATCGCCGAGGACACCCTCGGCACCGACGAGGAGTACACCGGCTTCGAGCACACCCACGACACCACCGACATCGCGATGGGGCCGGACCTCTCGGCGTACAAGACGCTGGGCTCGATGATGGACAAGATGGACGCCCAGCTCGAGCTCGCGCGCAAACTCGAGGCGGTCGACGAGACGGACGTCGCCGAGCGGGTCATCGAGTACCACTTCCTGCCGGACCTGATCGGGAACCTGCGGGCGTTCTCCCGGCAGGAGACGCGATGTCTGGACTGCGGCGAGAAGTTCCGGCGGATGCCCCTGACCGAGACCTGTCGGGAGTGTGGCGGCCGGGTCAACCTCACGGTCCACCAGGGGTCGGTCAACAAGTACATGCAGACCTCGATCAACGTCGCCGAGGAGTACGGCTGTCGGGAGTACACGAAACAGCGACTCGAGGTCCTAGAGCGCTCGCTCGAGAGCGTCTTCGAAAATGACAAGAACAAGCAGTCCGGCATCGAGGACTTCATGTAGGCCGTTTTCGCGTTCGGGTTCGCTTCGCGACCACGCGCTGCTCACGGACCGGAGCCGTTCGCACGGCTCCGGGAGCTCACTTCTGAATCGAATTCTCGCGGCGTCTCCGTGAGCGTCGGGAACTCGATCTCCCGACGCCCGGCGGGGATCGAGACGTACTCCCGGCCGCTGACGTGACGAATCGTCGATTCGCCGCCTCGAGTGGCCGAGTAACAATGCGCGCTGTGGCTTTATTGCGCTTCGCGGTGTCCGTTCGGTCATGGGAGACACAGGCGAAACACCGGCCAGAGATGGCGACGCGGAGGCCGTCGAAGCGCTCGACGATGTCGAGTTCGGCGAGGTGGTCTACGACGAGGACGGGAACGAACTCGGAACGGTTCGGGGCTTCGACCGGAGCGGCTTCTTCGTGACGACTCGAGAGGGCGTCGAGTCGCTGTCGGTCGAACACGCGGTTTCTCCGTCGCAGTTCGGCGAGGCCCAGTTGATGTGGCGGTGTATCGAGTGCGGCGAGATGGGCGAGATCGACGAGGGCGTTCCCGAGGAGTGTCCTAACTGTGGCGTCGAGAAAGAGAGTCTGATGTACTGGACGGAAGATTGAGGTCGTCGACTGATTCTGCCGACCGGCTTTATACCGCTGCGTGTGGTAGCACATCTCATGAAAGATAGCGCCAGAACCACCAGACACGGATTCGGAGCGGCAGTGTACGTCGAGGACGGGACGAAGATCGGCACGGTTCGCGGCATCGACGAGAACGGTGTCCACGTCACGTTTCGGGAGGGACTCGAGGAACTTAGCGTCGAACACGTCCGTTCGACGCCGGATTTCGGTGAGGCGGAACTGATGTGGAAGTGCCGCGAGTGCGGCAGAATGGGCGAACTCGATCGGGATCTTCCCGAGGAGTGTCCCGACTGCGGCGCGAGCAAGGAACAGCTGTACTACTGGACCGAGGACTGAGACCGACGCTCTGAGTACTCCTACTCCTCTCGTTACGTTCGGGCGACTCCCCCGGTCCCGTTCACAGGGACGACTCGAGCACATCGACCGATCCGAGCGTACCGATTTATCCGTCTCCGCGCACCTTCTCGAGGCATGGAGATCGTCGTGTTCGGAGCCGGCAGTCTAGGGAGCCTCGTCGGGGGGTTGCTCGCACAGGTACACGACGTGACGCTGGTCGCACGGGCCGCTCACGCCGACGCGATCCGCGAGCACGGCCTCGAGCTCGCAGGCGAGTTCGACGCGGTCGTCCACCCCGAGGTGACGACCGACGGGAGCGATCTCGGGGCCGATCTCGCGGTCGTGACGGTCAAATCGTTCGACACCGAGGCGGCGGCGCGGACGCTCTCGACCGGCCGGTTCGACGCCGTTTGCTCGCTCCAGAACGGGATGGGAAACGAAGCCGCGCTCGCGACACACCTCGACGCCCCTATTCTCGCGGGGACGGCGACCTACGGCGCCGTGCTCCGCGAACCCGGCGTCGTCGACTGCACCGGCCTCGGGGAACTCGTTCTCGGTCCCGCCGACGGCGGCACCTCGCCGATCGCCGACCGAGTCGGTTCGGCCTTCGACGCCGCGGGCCTCGAGACCGTCGTCGCCGACGACATGCCCCGCAGACTGTGGGAGAAACTCGCGGTCAACGCCGGGATCAACGCCGTCACGGCGCTCGCGCGGACCGACAACGGGGCGGTCCTCGAGCGACCGGCGACGGAACTCGCGCGGGCTGCGACCCGCGAGGTCGCGAGGACGGCCCGCACCCACGACGTCGGACTCTCGAACCGGGAGGCGCTCGCCGCGATGGAGTCGGTCGCCGAGCGGACGGCCGCCAACGCGTCTTCGATGCGCCAGGACGTTCGAGCGGGGCGACGAACCGAGATCGACGCGATCAACGGGTTCGTGGTCGACAGGGCCGACGACGCGGGACTCGAGGTGCCGACGAACCGGTTGCTCGCGGCGCTGATTCGAACGTGGGAGCGAGGGCGGGGGGTTCGGTAGTCGTCCGCCGGCGTTCTGCGGTCTGGAGACGCCTCGATTTCTCACTCACTCTCTTTCACTCTCTCACTCTCTCTCACTTTCGATCGATCCGCTCGGCGGGAACGCCCGCGACCGACGCACCGTCTTCGACCGACTCGAGGACCACGGCACCGGCGCCGACGGACGCCTCCGCGCCGATCGTGATGTCGCCCAGCAGCGTCGCGTTCGCGCCGATGTCGACGCCGTTTTCGACCGTCGGGTGTCGCTTCACCGGTTCGTCGACGTTTCCGCCGAGCGTGACGCCGTGGTGCAGGTGCACGTCGTCGCCGACGATCGCCGTCTCGCCGACGACGACGCCCATGCCGTGGTCGATCGTAACCCGGCGACCGATCTCGGCGGCCGGGTGGATTTCGACACCGGTCGCCCCGCGGACGAAGTGGGCCAGCAGTCGTGCCGTGAGCCGCCAGCCTCGATCCCAGAGGCCGTGTGCCACTCGATGCGCCCAGACGGCGTGGAGTCCGGGATAACACAGCAGCACCTCGAGCGGCCGCTTCGCCGCCGGGTCGCGGGCTAGCATCGCCCGGACGTCCTCACGGATGCGCTCGAGCATACCTCGGTCTCGACGTCGAGAGTGTCGTCACGTTCCCGCCACGCCGAGGCCCGCCTCGAGCAGTGGGTCGAACGGCCGACGGAGAAAGGATAGGAACCCGACAACACCCGTTCGAAGCGTCACGACGCTGGTTTCGGCCGGTACGTCCGACGTGGATGGTGTCGGTGTCCACCATACGAACCGTTTCGACCGGCCCCGTATAAAGTCTCGACGACTCGCCGTCGGTCGACGGTCCGCTCGTCCGCTCTTCGGACTGTTCGTCTTCCCGTGGATCGACGCTCGGTTCCCACCGATCGCTCGAGCGCCGGGTCGCTTCGGTGACCGGTGTCGCCGACGGTCACCGGTCTCCTGAACGCACGATCGCTGTCGTGAATCGTTTCAGCGTTGCTCTCGGACGAAGGACGGTCGACGACACTAACTACCACAATAAATAATTTACTATGGGTAGTACGTGATTGACTCGACCGATCCGTCAGAACCGGTCCGACCGCGACGAACCGGTTCGCTCCGTCGTGATCCTCCCGGAACCGGGCGCTCGAGTGTGCTCTGGCGGCGCGTCCGCTCGCTCTCGAGTCGAGTCTCGAAAAATACGGACACTCGGTCGACGGGTCGTCGAAGCGAGTTCGTCGGATCGATTCAGAACGGCGCCTGCGGGCCTTCGTCGCTGTCGCCGTCGTCGTCGACCGTCTCACCGGGGAAGGAGGGGCTCATGCCACCGCCGTGTCCGCCGGAGCCGCCTTCCATGCCGGTCTGGGCGTTGACCTTGGTGATCTCCGGAATCTCCTTGACCATCCGGCTCTTGATCGCCTGGATCGTCATCGGCGAGATCCCGCAGCCGCTGCAGGCACCGCCGAGCGCGATCGACACTTCGCCGGTCTCGCGGTCGATATCCTGAATGGCCGCGCTCCCGCCGTGCATCTGGATCTGCGGGAAGTTCCGTCGCAGGAAGTTCGCGACACGCTCCTCGAGGTCGTCTCCGTCTTGGGTCTCCGTGCTCATGATCCGATGTTGGTGGCCAGCCTCCTTAGGCCTTCCGTCGTCAGTGTTCGGTCGACGGACTCAGCCCGAGTGTCGGTCGTCTGGCTTACCGATGCGCGTCAGAACCCGAACACGCGCTGGAGTTCCGACTCGATCTCCTCGACGTACGTCTCGAGGACCGTCTCGAACTTTTCTTTTTCGACGAGAACGCCGGTAAGCCGGTCGTACGGGTCGTCGGGAAGGTCGATACGGAACTCGCCGTCGCCTTCGTAGAAGGGCTCGCTCTCGTTCAACACCTGCTGGTCGATGCCGTGGATCAACTCGGAGTCGTAGCGGTCGTTCATCCGATTGAACGCGTTCTTGTACGCCTGCTGGAGTTCCGGGAAGTAGTTGGCGTACTTGTCTTCGAACTTCTCGGGGTCGAAGTCGGCCATATCCGAACGGATGGAAGGCGAGGACAAAAGTCGGCCGGTCGGCCGCCGTCGTCGCCGGTCGACCGCGTCTTTCACAACGGTTGATACGGTATTGTCTCCCTACATACGTGGGATGCGAACGCAAGCCGAATCCACACCCTCCTCTCTCGCGTCAGATGGATTGCATGCCTCCCGATCAGAACCCCATTCCGCGGGACGAACTCCCGCCTGCGTGGGGACTGGCCGACCACTGCGACGAGTACGTCGAGTACCGTCGGAATCGGCCGTCGATCGAGCTGATCGCCGCCCAGACCGACGCCGACCACTCGCATCCCGTACTCGGCCTCGAGCGATGCTGGGAGCTTCGCTACCGCTACCCGATCGGCGAAGTCCCGGTGTCAGATTCCGTCGGTCGCGTCTCGACGCGGCACGCCGCTCTCTCGGGGCTTCTCGAGTGTATGCACCGTATCCACAACCGGGTCGAAGACCTCCACGATCCGCTCGAGATTCAGGCCGTCCTCGACGGCGTCTCTCTGGGGAACGTCGTTCCGGACGGGACGTCGAAAGCGCCGTATCGTCACTGACTCTCAGACCGACGGTGGTCTCTCACCGCTTCGATGCTGGACGGGTCTCGTCGGTTTCCGCACGGGTATTCGTCCCGATATCCAACTATGTCTGATTAAATAGTACTCAGCGTTCCCATACGAAATACTACAATAGTACTCATCTCTGCTCTCCTCTCGGAGATGTGGTCGTCGAACGAACCACGCCTCGGCCGGTCCTCGACCGATCGGATGGGACTTTTCGGCGATCTCTTCTCCGTATCTCTCTCCCTGCACTGACACTCAGTTGGCGTACCCGATTCGTAACTATCGTCTTAGTTTATTCCGCGTACCGCTCTCAAATGGCGGATAAACGGCCGTAACCGATGGTGGTCGATCGCGACTCGACTCTGATCGTGTTTTGATCCGCCGAATCAAAATTCGAGACATTAGTTCAGAATTCAACCTACATCTATGATTTCGATAATGAATAGAAAGGCATCATACCGGCCGTCTAGAACTCGGCCGTTTCCGAGTGCAGCGAGAACCAGTGACTCGAGTCGTCGATCGAACTGGGTTCAGCGTTCGATATCGTCCTCGGTCTCAGTATCGCTCGCGCCTTCGATATCGATCGTTTCACCGCGATCTGCGGCCTCGTGAATCGCTTCGATCGTCCGCATGTCCTCGAGTCCGTGCCGGCCGTCGGGGCGGATGTTTCCGCCGGTGAGGACGCGGTCGGCGAAGTAGTCGAACTCCTCGCGCATCTCCTCGGTCGCCTCGAAGTCGACGTCCTCGATCTCGGCTCGCAGACTCCCTTTCGAGACGTGTAACGTCGCTTCACCGTGGAACGCCGGCGACAACTCGAGTTGTCCCTCTGTCCCGACGATCTTGAGGTGGGTGTCGGCCTGAGCGTTCTGGCTCGCCGTGCAACTCAACGGAATCCCACCCTCGAGGGTAAGCGTGAACGAGGCGAACTCGTCTGGGACGTCGGCGAACGCGTCGTGTTCGGAGCGCATCCGAGCCGTCGCGTCCACGGGATCGCGCCCGAGGACGAATCGGGCGGTGTTGATCGGGTAGATCCCCAGATCCATCACGCTCGTCCCGTAGCCCGTCACGTCGGGGTTCAGCCGCCACTGATCTGGATCGGGGATCATTTCGAGGACCGGTTGGGTGTTGTTGCCGTAGACGTGCACGGGCTCGCCGATGAACCCGCTCTCGACGAGTTCTTTCGCCCGGCGAACCGCGGGTTCGGTGTGCATTCGGTAGGCGGTCATCAGGGGAATCCCGGCGTCCTTGGCGGCCGTAACTAGTTTCTCGGCGCGCTCGACGTTCGCCTCGAGCGGTTTCTCACAGAGGACTGCCTTGTCGTGATCGGCGGCCGTCTCGACGTACTCCAGGTGGAAGGCGTTCGGCGTGCCGACGTAGACGGCGTCGTAGGCGTCGACGGCCGCACCGTCGTGGTACTCGTCGTAGGTCAGCCCCCGCTCGGCACCGTGTTCGTCGGCCAGTCGCCGAGCTTTCTCCGTCGAGCTGCTGACGAGGACGGTCGTTTCACAGAGGTCCGAGTCCTCGATCGCGGGGATCGCGACGTCGACGGTCCACCAGCCGAGTCCGATTAGTGCGAGCCTGACAGTCCCCTCGGTGGTCGTCTGCCAGTCCCGTTCCGCGTATCGCTCGAGTCCAGTTCCGAGATCCATACGGGTTCATGTCGCGAGGGGGAGTAAAACCGTTCGGATCGGATACCGGACGAGACTCCCCTCGTGGTACTCCACACCATCGAGAGGGTACGGCCGAACCCGCTCCCGGAACCGTCCGCGATCCGCTATAGTAACAATCGAAACGGTTCGCACACCGATCGCACAGCCCTCGAGACGTTCGAGATAACCGAAATCGACCGGTAGTCCGGTCGTGACTGCCCCCGTTCCGTCCGACGTCACGTCGGCGACCGATCTCATGATATTTAGGGTCGTCGCACGAACGGTGGTCTATGACACAGTCTGACCGCGCCAACGTCCGCGTCGGCGTCCGCACGCGTTCGCTCGCGCAATCACGTCTCCAGTACATCCGCCAACTCGGCGCGACCGACATCTTCGTCGACCACGCCGACGTCGAGGAGGAACCCGACGAGTTCAACGACCGGACCGGAACCGATACCCTCGAGGTCGGTCGCGACGCCATCCCGACCGTCGCGGAACTCGCCGCCGCCAAAGAACGCGTCGAGGACGCCGGACTCACGCTTCGGGGCATCCAGTCGCTGCCCTACTCGCTGTACGGCGACATCATGTTCGATCGCGAGGGGAAAGAAGAGGCCTTAGAGCAGATTACGACGCTCGTGCGCAACCTCGGCGAAGCGAACATTCCTATCCTGGGCTACCAGTGGAACCCCCGCGGCGTCGTCCCCATGCGAACCACGCCGGTCGAAATTCGCGGTGACGCCGTCGGCACCGCATTCGACTACGACGAACTCGAGGATCCGGACGCGTTGGCGCCCGGCCTCGAGCGGGAGTACACCGAAGAGGAGTTCTGGGAGAACTATCGGGAGTTCGTCGAGACGATCCTGCCGGTGGCCGAGGAGGCCGACGTCACACTTGCCCTGCACCCGGTCGATCCGCCGGTGTTCGAGTCGCTGGGCGGGATTCCCCGCCTCTGCTGTAACGTGGCGAACTTCGAGAAGGCGATGAGTCTCGTCGAGAGCGACCACCACGGCCTGAAGTTCTGTCTGGGGTGTTTCTCGCAGATGGGTGAGGACGTTCACGAAGTGCTCCGCAGGTTCGCCGAACGCGATCAACTGATTTTCATCCACTTCCGGGACGTCGTCGGCACGGTGCCGAAGTTCCACGAGACGTTCGTCGACGAGGGCAACTTCGACACCGTCGAGGTCGTCCGGACGCTCTACGACGTCGGCTACGACGGCGTCATCATTCCGGATCACGTCCCGAAGATGGTCGGTGACGACGACTGGCGCCACCGCGCCCGCGGGTTCACGGTCGGCTACCTCCGCGGGGTCATCGACACCGTCGACTCCGAACAGTAGGTCGCGGGCTCGCTGTGTCGCCGACTCAACTGACGGTAATCTCGACCTCGTGGGTCGTCGCGGTACCCTCGTTGTTCGTGGCCGTGAGTCCGACCGCGTAGCTCCCCGCGGTGTCGTAGGCGTGTTGGGTCCACCAGCCGCTGGCCGTGGTGCCGTCGCCGAAGTCCCACGCTAAGGAATCGATCCAGTTGCCGTCTCCGGACGTGTCCTCGACCTCGAAGGTGATCGACTCGCCGGTCGACGCCTCGGTCGCGCTCGCGTCGATTTCGGCGACGAAGTTTCCGTCGCCGCCGCTTCCGCCGTCGTCGCCGCCGCTATCATCACCGCCGTCACCGTCATCGCTGCCGTCGCCGCCGCTTCCGCCGTCCGACCCTCCGTTCGCGGCCTCCTCGAGCCACTGCCGGATGTACCAGCCTTCCTGGTCGTAGTCGTCTTTGAGCGTCCAGGGTTCGCCGGCACCCTCGTCGGGGGAGTCGAAGAAAGTTGGGGCCCACGAGTCGTCGAAACACCAGGCCAGCCACCCCATGTTGTCGTAGGACTCGGCCCACTCCCGGAACGGTTCGCCCCACTCCGAGGTCGTGCCGTACTCGACGGTCTCCTGGAACTCCTCGTCGGGGTCCCAGCCGAATTCGGTGATGATCACGGGGACGTCCTCGGCGGGCGCACCGTACTCGGGGTCGAACTCGTCGGGCGACCCGTTGTCGGGATAGATGTGACCGGAGTAGATCAGGTTCTTGCCCTCGAAGGGGTGTTGGGGCGCGAACTGCGTCTCGGAGGTCCAGTCGGGCGAGCCGATGATGATCGGCGTCTCCGGCGCGTGCGATCTAACGAGGTCGACCCACGGCTGGGCGACGTCGCGCCAGAGCAACCAGGAGTCCTCGCGGCTCTCGACCTGATCGCCGTACTCGCCGTACTGACCCCACGTCACCGGGACGGTCGGCTCGTTGAACAGTTCGAAGAGGACGTGCTCGTCGTCGGCGAACTCCGGGGCGACCGCGCTCCAGAACTCGGTCATGATTTCGTCGGTCCCGACGTCGGCCTCGAATCCGAGGTCGTCCGTGCTGTCGGCCCAGCCGTCCGCGACCATGTCCTCCGCACAGCCCGCTGCGTCGGCGTACGGCCGGATCATGTGGAAGTCGATCACCGCGTAGACGCCTCGGTCGGCCAGTAAGTCGACGGCGGGACGGAGCAGGTTGTCGATAACGGCGTCGACGCCGTCGTCGACGACCGCGTGTTCCGTCACCGGGAGCCGAATCGTGTTCGGATACCAGTCCTCGCCGTCGGTGGCGTGCTCGAGGATCTCGGTTCGCGTTCTGGGGTGGTGCTCGGCCAGAAAGTCGAGGCTCGCGGTCGCGACCCCGCGCGGCGTGAAGTCGTTGCCGTCGGGATCCCGGATCCATCGGCCCTCCGTGTGCAGTCGCGGCGTCGGACCGCCGACGGCGCTCGCCGAACCGGTGAGACCGGTCAGGGCGAGTCCGCCGACGGCGAGGCCGGTCGCTTGCAGGACACGTCGTCGCGAGAGGTCGTGGCCGTGCGCTGGTGGCCGTTCGGAGCGTCCGCTACCGTGACTGTCGCTATCATCTACCATTGCATCTGGACAATAATTAACTATGATAATAAAAATTCCGGTGCCAGTTACATCTCTATCATCGTTCGGTCGGCTAGAGTCTTTTAGAAATCGACTTCATCTAACTCCGAGACAGATATGCAGTCAGATATCGATCGCATAAATCCTGATGACTCTCGAGTGCAACGTTCGAACCACAGTACGTCCTCGAAATCGTCACTCGGAATCGAAGTAAGAAGGGAACAGTAAAGAGACTGTACTGAAACGTTCGATTATGCGATACGAGAGACATCATACCGAGTCCAACGGGCCGCTCGTCGAAACCGACGCGGGCGTACTGAAACTACAGGTCGTAGACGACGCGATCGTCAGGGTCGTCGCGACCGAAGACGAACCCGCGGAGATCACCGCCCCGGACGAGCACAGTCCGATGATCGTCCCGCAGGACGACGCGGCCGACGTCGAGTGGTCGGTGACCGAAACCGCCGCGACGCTCACCCTCGAGACCGACGCGTTGCGAGTCGACCTCAAGAAGGACACCTGCGCGCTCATCTGGCGCGACGCCGACGGCGACCGTCTCGTCCGCGAACCCACCGAAGGCGGGAAGGAACTCCACGCCGTCGACGTCGGCGAACTGGCCGGCGAAAACGCTGCGACCCCGCTCGAGACCGTAGAGCGGGAGGCCTACTCGACGAAACTCGCCCTCGAGTTTTCCGAGGACGAGGCCATCTACGGACTCGGCCAGCACGACGACGGTATCTCGAACTATCGCGGCAACTCCCAGTACCTCTACCAGCACAACACGAAGGTGTCGATGCCGGTCATCGCCTCCACGCGCGGGTACGGAATCCTCTTCGACACCTACTCGCTGTCGACGTTCCACGACGACCAGCACGGGAGCTACTTCTGGTCGGAGTGTGCGGACGCGCTCGACTTCTACTTCGTCTACGGGCCGGAACTCGACGCCGTCGTCTCCGGCTTCCGACAGTTGACCGGGCAGGCGACGATGCTGCCCAAATGGGCCTACGGCTACGTCCAGTCCAAGGAACGGTATAAGACCCAGGATGAGCTCCTCGAGATCGTCGACGAGTATCGCGACCGGGAGATCCCCCTCGATTGTATCGTCCAAGACTGGCAGTACTGGCCGAACTCCACCGACGAGGACCCCGACTTCGAGGAGTGGGGCGGGCCCGAGGGAGACTGGGGACGCTGGGGCCAGAAGTCCTTCGAGCCCGAGCAGTTCCCCGACCCCGACGCGCTGACCGAGCAACTCCACGAGAGACACGTCAACCTGATGATCTCGATCTGGCCGAACATGCTCGTCGGCGAGGACCACGAGGAGATGGCCGAGGCGGGCCACCTGCTCGACGACGGCGATCTCTCGGCACCCGACAACGAGATTCACTACTACGACGTCTTCTCCGAGGAGGCCCGCGAACTCTACTGGGAGCAGGCCGAGGAGGGACTGTTCTCTCACGGCGTCGACGCCTGGTGGGCCGACTCGACGGAACCGTACAATCCCGACTGGGGACTCGAGGACCCGCTCGAGCCCGAACAGCGCCTCGCTCTGATCACGGGCGACTACAAACACGTCTTCGATCCAGCCTACATCAACGCCTACTCGATCTATCAGGCGCGGGGGATCTACGAGGGTCAGCGCTCGAGTACCGAGGACAAGCGCGTGCTCAACCTCACTCGCAGCGGCTATCCGGGCCAGCAGCGCTACGGCGCGATCACCTGGTCGGGCGACATCGAGGCGACCTGGGACCGCCTCGAGAAACAGATCGCCGACGGCCTCCAGTTCACCGCGACGGGCAATCCGAAGTGGACGCTGGATATCGGGGCCTTCTTCGTCCACGACAACACCGAGGAGGAGTTCTACGCCAACGGTGAGTACGACGCGGGCCACGACGATCTGGGCTACCGGGAGCTCTATACCCGCTGGTTCCAGCTGGGTGCCTTCCTGCCGCTGTTCCGTTCTCACGGCACCAACACGGCCCGCGAGATGTGGCGCTTCGGCGAACCGGGCGATACCACCTACGACACGCTCGTCAAATTCGACGAACTGCGCTATCGGCTCTTGCCGTACATCTACTCGCTGGCGGGCTGGGAGACCCTCGAGGACTACACGACCTTCCGTCACCTCGCGTTCGACTTCCGCGAGGACGAGCGGGTCCACGACGTCGCCGACCAGTTCCTCTGTGGCCCCGCACTGATGGTCTGTCCCGTCACCGAACCGATGTACTACGAGGCCGAGTCGACGCCGCTCGAGGGGAAAGCGAAGGCCCGAGAGGTCTACCTCCCCGATGGGACCGAGTGGTACGACTTCTGGACGGGCGAACGCTACGACGGCGGCCAGACGATCCTCGCCGACGCGCCCCTCGAGAAGGTTCCGCTGTTCGTGCGCGCAGGTAGTATCCTGCCGATGGGCCCGGTCGTCCAGCACACCGACGAGAATCCCGACGCCGCGTGGGAACTGCGTGTCTATCCCGGCCGCGACGGCTCCTTCGAACTCTACGAGGACGCCGGCGACGGCTACGAGTACGAGGACGGTGCGTACGCCACCACCGCCCTCGAGTGGGACGACACCGCCGGCGAGTTGACGGTCGCCGAGCGCGAGGGTTCGTTCCCCGAACTCGTCGCCGAACGCGACGTCGAGGTCGTGGTCGTCCGCGAGAACGAGGAGAGCGGTACCGGACTCGCGCCGGTCGACGCGGAAGACGCCGACGCGACCATCACCTACGACGGCAGCGAGACGAAGACCGTTCTCGAGCGCTGAGACGGCGCTCGGTGACGTTTTCGAGGGTGACTGTTTCGATTCGCGAGTCCGGTATCGGCGAGCGCCGAAAATTGAACAGTGCTCGTCGGCCCATCCGAACTGACCGCGTTCTCGAGACGGTTCGTCTGCCGGTCCGTGACGAACGAGTGTTCCCGTCGATTGGAACCGAACGGTGATGGTTCGAGTTCGTTATTCGTCGCCGTCGCCGCCGTCGGCTTTCTCGAGGACCAGCGTCAGTTCGGTCTCCTCGCCCGCTTCGATCGTCATCTCGTCTTCGGCCGTCTCGAAGCCGTCGCCTTCTGCGGTCGCCGTGTACGATCCCGGCAGAACGTTCGTCATCGATGCCTCACCTTCCGTAAACACCTGCAGTAGGAGAGTATTCCCGTCCTCGCCGTTCGGTACCGCTTTGAACGTGATGCCCTCGGAGACGGGGTCGCCGTTCTCGTCTTCGAGGAAGACGACGAGCGAGCCACGTTGGGCTTCCTCTTCTTCTTCCGTTTGTTCCGCCCCGCTCTCTTCGTCGTCGGTTTCGTTTCCGTCCCCGTTCCCTTCGCCGTCGGTTTCGTTTCCGTTGTCGTCGGTTTCGTTCCCGTCGCCGTTGCCACTCTCGTCTTCCGAGTCGTCTCCGCTGAGACAACCCGACAGCGATGCGCTGAGCGCCGCTGCTGTTCCGAGAGTGAAGCGCCGTCGGGCGATCTCCATTTCTTCCATATCGATGAATCACCCACACTAACATAAGATACTTCCGTTCTGTTGACACTATGCGTGTGAATGCCATACGGCGTGGCGGCGAACACAATATTGCCGCTTGGCGAACCCGCTTGGTGCCCGCCGGTCTCGTTGTGATATGGCACCAACACGAGTCACGGTCTGGAACGAATACGTCCACGAACAGGAAAACGACGTGGTCGCCGACCTCTACCCCGACGGCATCCACGCCGTGATCGCCGACGCGCTCGAGGACCACGGCTACGAGACGCAGACGGCGACGCTCGAGGAGCCCGAACACGGACTGACGGAGGAGGTTCTCGAGGAGACGGACGTCCTCACCTGGTGGGGTCACGCCGCCCACGACGAGGTCGACGACGAGATCGTCGAGCGCGTCAAAGAGCAGGTTCTCGACGGGATGGGACTGCTCGTGCTCCACTCCGGGCACTTCTCGAAAATCTTCCGCGAACTGATGGGGACGACCTGCGCGTTGAAGTGGCGCGAAGCGGCCGAACGCGAGCGCCTCTGGGTCGTCGAACCGAGCCACCCGATCGCCGACGGTATCGACGACTACATCCAACTCGAGGAGGCGGAGATGTACGGCGAGCGGTTCGACATTCCCCAGCCCGACACGCTGGTGTTCAACTCGTGGTTCGAGGGCGGCGAGGTGTTCCGCTCCGGCTGTTGTTACCGCCGAGGGAACGGGAAGGTCTTCTACTTCCGACCGGGTCACGAAACGTATCCCGTCTACTACGACGACGATATCCAGCGCGTGCTCGCGAACGCCGTCGAGTGGGCGACGCCGAGCGAGGACCGCTCGGAGCCAGTTCTAGGTAACCACGAACCGCTCGAGGAAATCGATACGAGCGACGACCGAACGGTTCACTGATCGGCGTCTTCGACCGTTCGGTTTTCCATCGGTGTTCGGTCTTCCGTCGCTCGGTTCGCGGACGAGAACCGACGACTATATTCCATCAACGCTGTTGACAGTACCGACATCTATTTATTGTTTCCACGAGACACTATCCTACCATGAAACGAAGGTCGTTTCTGGGTGTGGCCGCGACAGCGTCGCTGTCGGTGGTTGCCGGGTGTCAAGACGACACCGAAGACATGATCGAACAGAGTCAGGAAGACCTCGAAGCGGAAAACGAAACCGACGGCGAGGACGGAGAGGGCGACGACGCGAACGCCCGATTGGCGAGTCGATGACAACGTTGGATTCTGTTCCCACCGACACCACTACTGCTGGCTCGAGCCGTCACCGTCCCTTGCGATCGGTCGATCGACTCCAATTCTGACCGACTCGCTATCGTACCGCTACTATCGAGTGACTCCGCCTCGAGCGCTGCTCTCGTCTCCTCCCATCGGTCCGTCCCTCGAATCTGCCGCCCGGAGCTGTCTTCGAGTGATGCGGTCCCCTGTCGATCAGTTCCGGTCTAACCGCGCCCGACCTGCAGTTGTCCGGTCCATCGGTACAGTAAACCGTACGAGACCGTTTCGTTTCCCGTCACCGTCTCCGACCGGGACGGTTCCGCTCCTGTCCCAGGTGTCAGTTTCGAATCGGTATGAAATACCTCACAGAACGGAACGAACAGTATGGAGAACCGCATCCATCTCGAGTAACCGCCGATGGACG
Source organism: Halomontanus rarus (assembly GCF_017357405.1). Taxonomy (GTDB): domain Archaea; phylum Halobacteriota; class Halobacteria; order Halobacteriales; family Natrialbaceae; genus Halomontanus; species Halomontanus rarus. Next base: position 2,427,598 of record NZ_CP071597.1, read on the forward strand.
ATGAACGTTACACGCCTACGAATGTAATCTATCGGCCGATCGGTCGATCCGTGGTTCGATAGCCCGCGTCGCGTCTGTTCTCTCTCTGTCAAATTCCCCGTCGTTACTCTCGGCACCGGTACGGCGGTTTTACTACCTATCCAGAACGAACATTAGTAATGGAGAACACCCTTCTCTATCCCGCAACCCGCCGCCACTGATCGGACGTCGTTCGATCCTCAGTTTCGAACGGGTTCAGACCGCTCGTCGGTAGATTGAAATCGCCCGTCGACGATAGCAGACGTGGACGTTCAGGAATTCGTCAGCCTGCGACACGGCCCGTCTCTCGTGGGCCGCGACCCGCGTCTCGTCCGTGTCGCCCCTTCCTGGCGTCTCTCGACTTTATCCGGTGTCCCGAACGGCGGAGACGTCGCCTTTGGGAATACCACTCAGTTCGTTCGTGCGAGTCGCTCGACGAACGCCTCGGGGAGTTCGTTGATCTCTCCCGCTTGTACTTTCCAGAGGTTCGCGTAGAGGCCGTCTTCGGCGAGTAACTCCTCGTGACCGCCGCGTTCGACGATCTCGCCGTCCTCGAGGACCAGAATTGTGTCCGCGTGTTTGACCGTCGAGAGGCGGTGGGCGATGATGAACGTCGTCCGGTCTTCGGTGAGCTCGTCGAGCGACCGCTGGATGAGCATCTCCGTCTCGGTGTCGACGTCGCTGGTCGCCTCGTCGAAGATGAGGATCTCCGGATCCGAGAGGATGACTCGCGCGAGCGCGATCCGCTGGCGCTGGCCGCCGGAGAGTTTCACTCCCTCTTCGCCGACTTGCGTGTCGTAGCCCTCCTGAAGGTCGGTGATGAATCCGTGGGCTTGAGCCGCCTTCGCGGCCGCGACGATCGCCTCCCGGTCGGCGTCGAAACTCCCGTAGGCGACGTTCTCCTCGACGGTCCCGCCGAAGAGGTAGTTCTCTTGGCTGACGTAGCCGATCGACTCTCGCAGACTCGAGAGCGTCAGGTCGCGGACGTCGTGGCCGTCGACGCGGACCGCGCCGCTCTCGACGTCGTACATCCGCGTGAGCAGTCGCAGGACCGTCGACTTTCCGGCACCGGTCGGGCCGACGAGCGCGACCGTCTCGCCCGGTTCGGCCTCGAAGTCGATCCCCTCGAGGATCTGCTCTCCGTTCGCCTCGTACCGGAAGGAGACGTCGTCGTACTCGACGCGGCCGACCGGCCGCTCGAGGTCGGTCGCGTTCGGGTCGTCCTCGATGGTCGTCGGCATGTTCATCAGTCCCATGACGCGCTTGCCCGACGCGCGGGCGTTCTCGTACTGGTCGATGATCGTCGCGGTCTGCTTGAGCGGCGCGGTAAACCGCTGGGTCATGAACAGGAAGGTCACGAGCGAGCCGACGGTGAGCGTCCCGCTGAGCAGCGGCGGCGGGCCGATGACGACCCAGTAGCCGCCCACGATGAAGGTCACCGCGAACGACGTGCTCGTGACGAGACTGCTTCCAGGGTGGTAGATCGTCGAAATCTTGATCCGATTCCAGTTCGTGCGAAAGTACCGGTAGGAAACGTCGTCGACGCGGTCGGATTCGTACGCCTCGGTGGTCATCGTCTTGACGAGGTGAATGCCGCCGAGATTGTTCTCGAGGCGGGTGTTCATCCCGCCGACGCTCGCCCGGATATTGTCGTAGATCGGCTCGATGCGGCGCATGAACCACAGCGTCAGGAGGGCGAGGAGGGGTACCGCCAGCAGCGCCACGACGGCGAGTTGCCAGTTCAGGTAGACGAGGATGAGCGTGATCCCGGCCAGCACCGTCACGATGCGGACCGCTCTGGTGAGCGCGTCGTCGAAGAAGCGCTCGAAATTGGAGATATCGTTGTTGAGAATGCTCATGAGTTCGCCCTTGTCCTGATCGTCGAAGAAGCCGATGTCGAGCCGTTGCATCTTGTCGTAGGTCGCCGTCCGGATGACGTACATCAGGTGGTGGCTGAAGTAGTCGGCGGCGAGCATCCGAACCGCGCCGAGCAGCCCGGTCAGCGTGAAACTGCCGAAGATCAGTCCGAACGAGAACCAGAGCTGGCCCGACCGCGTCGTCGGTATCCATCCGTCGGGAACCAGCGGCAGGTCGTAGGGCTCGTTCTGGGTGAACACCGCGTCGATCGCGACGCCCAGCACGAACGGCGGCGCCAGCGAGAGCAACCGCTCGAAGAGCCCGGCGATCAACCCGACGACGAACCACTCGCGTCGCTCCTCTCCGAACCACACGAAGAGGCTCAACAGCGGATTTTCGACGCGATCCCGGTACGTTTCGAACGTGTCTTCTCTCTCGGTCACGGTCAGGTCGCTGGTGGCCACCGATAAATAAAACAGTTCTCTTCTCCGACGAGTCTGCCTCTTCTCACTGTTCGTAACGACGCGAACGGCAGCCGCTATCGCCCCCTACTCGTCGCTCGAGACCGGCGTCACCTGCCCGGACTCGACCATCGCCTCGAGCGGGTTGTCGTCGATCTCGAGGGGGAACTCCACGCGCCCGCGCCGGCGAGCGGACTCCCAGGCGCCGAAGATGATCTCGGTCGCGTTGAGCGCGTTGCGCGCGCTCAGTTCCGAGGGTTCGCCGGTCTCGAGGGCGTCGACGGCCGACTGAATGCCCCGGTAGATGTACTCGACGTCGTGCATCCCCTCGCCGTCGGTCTCGAGGTCCTCCCAGCCGTCGCCGCGGCGGATCCGCAGTTCTGCGTCGGTCTCGTAGGGACCGACGTCGATCACGCCCTCGGTGCCGACGATGCGGTTGTGGGTCGGAATCTGGCCGAAGCCGGTCATCGCGACCCCGCGGACGCCGTTCTCGTACTGCCAGTGGGCGATCGCCTGGTTCTCGTTGTGCGCGCCGAAGTAGACGGTCTCCTCGCGGTAGTCGATCTGGGCGAGGACCCACTCGGCGTTCACTTCGTCGTTGAAGTAGTTACAGAGGTCGAAGGAGTGACTGCCGTAGTCGTAGAGGTTGTGTCCGCCCATCTCGACGCGCTCGAGTTCGCCGATTTCGCCGTCGTCGAGCAGTTCCTTGGCCATCCGGATCGGCTTGCCGAATCGGCGCTGGTGGTTGAAGGTTAGCAGACAGTCGTGGCGGTAGGCCTCCTGGGCCATGGTCCGACTCTCGCCCCAGGTGAGCGCCATCGGCTTCTCGCAGTGGACGGCGCGAACGCCGTTGCGGATACAGTCGATGCTGATCGAGGCGTGGATCGCCGGCGGGACCGTCACGCTGACGATGTCCGGGTCGACCTCGGCGACCATCTCGTTGTAGTCCTCGAAGACAGCGTCGTCGTCGATCCCATAGTTGTCCGCGAACGCCTGTGCGTTCTCGTGGACGATATCCGCACACGCGACGAGTTCGACGCCGTCGGCTTCGACGTAGCCGTCCGCGTGGTCGTATCCCATCGCGTAGCCGTCGCTCGACGGATTGTCCGGATCCTGTCCCGTTCCGATGACCGCTGCCGTGTATGCCATAGCTACTCATTCGTAATGTCTTACAAATATGCTTCTATTCTTTACTCTCTCGAGAGTTAGTATTCACTCGCAGCGCTGTCTCACGTCGCGTTCCCATACTTTTATCAGCGCGACCCCCGTGGGTTCGGTCGATTATGGGGTTCCTTGGCGCGGACTATCTCCTCGAGACGGCGGCCGCTCGCTCGCTCTACGACGAGATCGCCGACCTGCCGATCGTCGATCCGCACAACCACGCCGACGTCGCCGAAATCGTCGAGAACGAGGGCTGGAACGACATCTGGGAGGTCGAGGGCGCGACCGACCACTACGTCTGGGCGCTCATGCGAAATCACGGCGTTCCGGAGGCGAAGATTACCGGCGACGCCACGAACCGCGAGAAGTGGGACGCACTCGCCGCGGTCTTCCCCCAGTTCGCGGGCAATCCGACCTACGAGTGGGTCCACCTCGACCTGAAACGACGGTTCGGCATCGAGCGAACCATCTCGAGCGAGACGGCCGACGTGATCTGGGAGGAAACGGCCGCCCAGCTCGAAGGCGACGACAAACGCCCCCACGCGTTACTCGACGAGATGAACGTCGACGTCCTCTGTAGCACCGACGATCCGACCTCGCAACTCGAGTACCACGAGCGTGCCGTCGACGAGGTGCCGGGCGTTGACGTCTTGCCGACGTGGCGTGCCGACCGCGCGCTCGCGGTCGACGGCGACGAGTGGCCGACGTTCGTCGACGAACTGGCGGACGCGACCGGGATCGACACCGGCAATCTGGACGGCTACCGCGAGGCCTTGCGGGAGACCCACGACTACTTCGCCGACCACGGTTGCGTGGCCAGCGATCTGGGAATCCGCGAGCCCGTCTCGCGTCCCGTCGAGGAGACGCGCGCACGGGAACTGTACCGGGACGCCCTCGCCGGCGACGACCTGACCGAACGCGAGGCGACCGACCTCCAGGCGTTCCTCCTCGAGTTCGTCGGCGAGTTGAACGCCGAGAAGGGCTGGACGACCCAGTTCCACGTCGGTCCCGTCCGCAACTACCGCGAGGAGGTCTACGACGCGCTCGGCCCCGCCTCGGGAGCCGACATCTCGACCCAGCACGTCGACGTGACGGACAATCTCCGACACTTCCTGAACACCTTCGACGGCGCGTTCGAGACCGTCCTCTACGTGCTCGATCCAACCCACTACCCGTCGATCGCGACGCTCGCGCGGGTCTTTCCGACGGTGAGCGTCGGCGCCGCCTGGTGGTTCAACGACAGTCCCCACGGCATCGAGTCACAACTCGAGTACGTCGGCACGGTCGACACCCTCTCGAGTCACGCGGGGATGGTCAGCGACTCCCGGAAGCTGCTCTCGTACGGCTCGCGCTTCGAGATGTTCCGGCGCTCGCTGGCGAACGTCGTCGGGACGCAGGTCGAACGCGGCCAGCTCCCGATGGACGTGGCGCGCGAGCTGGTCGCTCACGTCGCCTACGATCGGCCGATGGAACTGTACGGGTTCTGAGCGCGCAAAATTTTCGCTCGTTACTCGTCTCTCTTCGCTTACCGTTCGTCTCTCTTCGCTTACCGCTCGTCGAGTCGTCGCGAAACCGCAGGTGAGATGAGCTGACTGCGGCCGAAGGTCGTGTCGCGATTAGAAGGTGTCGTAGATCGTCTTCTCGATCGTGTAGAAGTCGATCCCCGCGTCACCCTGCTCGCGCCAGGTCTCGCTCGAGGAGCGCTTGAACCCGCCGAAGGGGACGTGAAGCTCGAGCCCCGTGGTTTTGTCGTTGATCTTCGCGACGCCGGCATCGATCTCGTCGACGAAGCGCTCGGCTTCGGTGTGATCGTCCGTGACGATACTCGAGGAGAGGCCGTACTGGATGTCGTTGGCCGTCTCCAGCGCCTCGTCGAAGTCCTCGACCTCGATCACCGACAGGACGGGACCGAACACTTCCTCCTGGGCGATGCGGAAGTCGTTCTCGACGTCCGTGAACACCGTCGGCTCGACGAAGTAGCCCTCCCCGTAGCGGTCTCCCTCGAGTCTGTTCCCGCCAGTGGCGAGCGTCGCGCCCTCCTCTTTGGCGATTTCGATGTAGTCGAGCGTGCCCTCGAGTTCGCTTTCGCTGACCTGCGGGCCCATGTCGTACTCGTCGCCGGGGCCGACTTCGATGGCTTCGGCGCGGTCGACGATGGCGTCGACGAACTCGTCGTAGACGTCGGTGTGGACGATCGCGCGCGAACAGGCCGTACAGGCCTGGCCGGTGACGCCGAAGCGGCCGGCGGCGACGATGTCGGCGGCTTCCTCGACGTCGGCGGTGTTCGAGACGACGGTGGGGTTTTTGCCGCCCATTTCGGTCTGGACGCGCTTGCCGCCGTCGGTGGCCGCGTCGTAGACCATGTGGCCGACCTCGCCGGAGCCGGTAAAGGAGACGGCGTCGACGTCGTCGTGGGTGATGATCGCGTCGCCGACGGAGCTGCCGGGGCCGGTGACGATGTTGGCGACGCCGTCGGGCAGTCCGGCCTCGTCCAGCGCCTCAAAGATGGCGATCGCGACGCCAGGCGCGACGGAGGCCGGGTTGAGTACCAACGTATTGCCGGTCGCGAGCGCGGGGGCGATCTTCCAGGCGGGGATGGCGATCGGGTAGTTCCACGGCGTGATCAGCGCCGCGACGCCGACGGGCTGGTTCTTCGTGTAGAGGTTGGTGCGCTCGCCGCTCGAGGATTTGACGTTGCCGCCGAGGTCGCGGGTCTTCTCGGCGTAGTAGTAGAAGATGTCGATCGTCCGCTGGACCTCGCCGCCGGCTTCGGCGTGGGTTTTGCCCTCCTCGCGGGTGAGCAGCTGGGTCAGTTCCTCTTTGCGGGCGGCGAGGTTCTGGGCGGTCTCGCGCAGGATGGCGCCGCGCTGAGGCGCGGGTGTGTTCGCCCACTCGTCGCTGGCGGCGGCGGCGGCCTCGACGGCGTCGGTCGCGTCGGCGACGTCGGACTGTTGATAGCTGGCGATCGTTTCTGCCGGCGCGGCCGGATCGACCGTCTCGAAGGTCTCTCCGGTCGACGCGTCGGTCCACTCTCCGTCGACGTAATTTTGGTAACTCTCGCTCACAGAGGAACAATCACAGCGAGAGTATACGATTCTTGCGGTTCTCTCATGCATCGCGTCCCCGGAAAATCTCGACCGACGGCTCGGATCATACCGAATACCGTTCTGTACGCTATCTATTCTGTCGGCGTTCTCCTTCGAGAGCACTGAACTGGTGACGGCTTTCCGTCGAATTCGGCCTGCTGCGTCCTCGGACCGCGCGTCAGATAGTATCACGCGTTCTCTTCTCCGATACAAAACGCCGTTCTCTAGTACCAGATCCTCCCCCAGAGCCTGACCTCGAGCGTTCGAACCGGTTCGTGTGGCGGACTACGACGACCGAACACCGCGGAGCATTCCCTTGATGTATCCGACCGTGTACGCGCGGCCCCGGTCCTTCCAGTCGTCGTCACCCTCGAGTCGCGGGACGTGATCCGGAATCATCAGCCCGGAGAAGCCGACGTCGTCGAGCGCCTCGAGGATCGCGTACTCGTCGAAGTTGCCCTCGTCGAGGAACGTCTCGGTGAACGACGGGAGTGTCCCCTCGACGTCTCGGAAGTGCACGTAGACCAGTTCGTCGCGCTCGCCGAAGTACTCGATCACCTCGAAGAGGTCCTCGCCCATCTCCGACCACGTCCCGAGACAGAACTCGAGGCCGTGGTTGTCGCTCTCGACGAGGTCCATCGCGCGCTTGAAATTCTCGAAGTTCCGGAACAGGAACGGCACGCCGCCGACGCGCTCGAGCGGCGGGTCGTTCGGGTGGAGCGCGAGCGTGACGCCCGCCTCCTCGGCGACCGGAAGCACCGCTTCGAGGAAGTACTCGTAGTTCTCCCACAGTTCCTCCTCGGTGTACTCGCGGTCGTGGCTCAACGGCGCGTCCTCGAGTTCCGCGGCGTCGAGCCCGGTCGCTTCGGCGCCACCGCGGACTCGCCGCGAGGTTGAGGTTCGCCAGACGCCGCTGGGCGACCAGTGGTAGCCGAGGATCGGAATGCCCGCTCGCCCCATGTTTCGAATCGTCGTCTTGACGTGCTCGAGTTGTTCGTCTCGGTCGGGCCCGCCGAGCATCACGTCCTCGTAGAAGCTGATCGGGAGGTTCTCGATCGCGTTCAGCCGCAGGCCGGCGTCTTCGACTCGGTTGCGAAGCTGGACGAGTTCCTGGAAGTCCCACTCCGAATCGCCGGTCAGCGGCACCTCGGTGTCGCTCAGCAGCGGTGTCGCGTACATGTTCAGGAGGATGTCCTCGACGCCGAGCTGGTCGATGTACCGAAGCCGTTCCGGCGTCGGTTGCATGAACTGGCCGACGCCGACGCGCATCGGGAGGTCGTCGACGTCGAAGTCGGTCCCCCTCACGTTGGCTGTCGAGTCGGATGACTGCTCTGCCATGTTTCTTTCACGGAGGTGGACTGTTATAAGCGTACTCGTTACGGCTCTCGGCATTTCGATCCGATTCTTCTCGTCGAAATAGCGTCTGAAGTGAGGTTTACTCGAGAGCGAACATGTCTACGCACTGCTATCGGTTCCGGAATCATCGTCAACTCGTGGGTTCCGACTCGGGACGATTGGGACGATTCGAGACCATCGAGACGATCCGGGACGGTTCGCGACGACTCGTCGCTCGAGCTACGACTGAACCGACACCTACAGCGCGCTGTCGTCGTAGGCGCCGTCGATCTTCAGCGCCTGGCCGGTGGTGAACGAGGCGGCGTCGCTCGCGAGATAGACCGCGGCGCCGGCGATCTCCTCGGGCGTCGCGACGCGTTCCATCGGCGTCCGCTCGTCGATGGCGGCCCGCGTCTCCGTCCCCTCGTCGAAGGCGTCACCGGCGAGGGGCGTCTTGACGAACCCCGGCTCGATCGCGTTGACCCGAACGTCGGGTGCGAGATCGGCGGCGGCGGCTCGAGTCAGCCCGTTGACGCCGCTCTTGGCCGCGCAGTAGGCCGCCCGGTTCTCGCGGGCCTGGCCCGCCGACATCGACGAGATGTTGACGATACTCCCCTCGTCCATCTCCCGTCCGAAGACGCGACACGCCCGGAATACGCCGGTCAGGTTGACGTCGATGTCCTGTCCCCACTGCTCGTCGGTCATCTCCGAGATCGGCGCGCGAGCGACCGATCCCGCGGAGTTGACGAGGACGTCTGCGCCACCGAAGGCTTCTTCCGCGGCGTCCCAGAGGGCTTCGATGGACTCGTTGTCGCGAACGTTGCAAGTGATCTCTCGCGTCGTCGCGCCTCGTTCTCGCAGCTCCTCGGCCGTCTCCGCAACCCGATCGGCGTCCCGACTCGTCGCGATGACGTCCGCTCCGTCGTCGGCGAAGGCGAGCGCGATCGCACGGCCGATCCCGCTCGTCCCGCCGATGACGACTGCGGATCGGTCGGCGACGCTGACAGTACTCTCCGTAGTGTTACTCATACGCTCACGTCGTCGCTTCCGTAATTGATTCTTGCGATGTTTCGATACTCGATGCTCGCCGCCGTGACGACTGTCCTCGAGTCTCGAGCGGAAAATTGGGGACCGCCGCTCGACACCGAGTAGATAAAACGGTACTCGGCGTCGATGCCGACGCTAGACCTCGACGACGGTGTTGGTGAGGGTGCCGATCTCGTCGATGCCGATGTCGACGACGTCGCCCTCCTGGAGGGTGAAGCTCTCGCTGGGAACTAGCGACGTGCCGGTGAGCAAGACGGCGGTCTCGGGGATGGTGTTGTGGCGGGTGTAGTAGTCGACCAGCTCCTGGACGGTACGGGCCATCTCGCCGGTGTTCGTCGACTCGTCGTACATCACCTCGCCGTCGCGTTCGATCGTCATCCACATCTCGAGGGCGTGGGGATCGTCGATCGACTCCGCGGAGGTGACGCAGGGGCCGAGCGAGCAACAGCGGTCGTAGACCTTCGCCTGCGGGAGGTAGAGGGGGTTTTCGCCCTCGATCGAGCGGCTGCTCATGTCGTTGCCGATCGTGTAGCCGACGATCTCGCCGTCGGTGAGGACGACGCCGAGTTCGGGTTCGGGCACGTCCCACTCGGAGTCGGCGCGAATTCCGACCGCGTCGTTCGGACCGACCGTCCGACTGGGCGTGGCCTTGAAGAAGACCTCCGGCCGCTCGCTGTCGTAAACGTCGAGGTACATATCGGGCATCGAACTCTCGGCTTCGCGGGCCTGCTCGCTGATCGCGTAGGTCACCCCCGCCGCCCACACCTCCTCCGCGTGGACCGGCGGCGGCGACGCCGTCTCCGTCGGAAGCGAGCACTCGCTCGCGTCCTCGAGCAATCGGTTCGCGAGCGCGTCGATCGACTGGCCGGCGATCGACGACGCCCGGAGGAGATCCTCGAGCGTCCGCAGTTTCGGCTTCGCCGCCGTGAGATCGTACGCGGTTTCGTTCGCTCGGACTGCGAGACGGAGCGCTCCCCCGTCGTCGAGCTGGTAATAGCGCATATGGGTGTTCGTATTTTCGTCCGCTCGGTCTTAGCTCTAGTGTCTCGCTTCGCGGGCGGTGTCACCGTCCATCGACCCGAACTTTTAGGTTCCGCGATACGTTTGTTCGAGCGATGACGACAGAGCAGACCCTTCGCGAGGCAGCGACGAACCGCGACTTTCGGATCGGAGCGGCGCTGGCTGCCAGAGCGCTCCGGAGCGACCCCAGTTACTGGAAGACGGCCAAAAACGAGTTCAACGCGGTCACGCCCGAGAACGCGCTGAAGATGGGGCCGCTTCGGCCCTCCCCGCACGCGTACGACTTCACCGACGCGGACGCCATCGTCGACTTCGGACGGAAAAACGATATGTACGTCCGGGGGCACACCCTCGTCTGGCACAACCAGAAGCCCGAGTGGTTCCAGGCGTGGGACTACACCGACGACCAACTCCGGAAATTCCTGCGCGATCACGTCCACACCGTCGTCGGTCGGTACCGCTCCTCGATCGACGCCTGGGACGTCGTCAACGAGGCGGTCGCCGACGACGGGACGCTGCGCGAGACCGTGTGGTACGACGCGTTGGGCGAGGAGTATCTCGACCTCGCGTTCCAGTGGGCCCGCGAGGTCGACCCCGAGGTCGATCTCTACTACAACGACTACGGCGCCGACGCCGTCAACGAGAAGTCCGACGCCATCTACGACCTCCTCGAGCGACTGCTCGAACGTGGCGTTCCCATCGATGGCGTCGGCCTCCAGTTTCACGCACTGGCCGGGCGACCGGATCCGGAGTCCGTCGCGGAGAACATCCGCCGATTCCAGGACCTGGGACTCGACGTACAGATCACGGAGATGGACGTCGCCAACGCCGTCGACGACCGGCCCGAGAATCCGCTCGCGGAACAGGCCGACTATTACCGGGAGATCGTCGAGGTCTGCCTCGAGACGGGCTGTGACACGCTCGTCACCTGGGGTGTCCACGACGCGAGTTCGTGGCTGCGGAGTTTCAAGGACTTCTCGGAGCGGTACACGGGCGATCCGCTGCTGTTCGACGACGCCTGTGATCCCAAGCCCGCCTACGACGCCGTCACGGATGCGCTCTCCGGGCCCGATCGGTCGTAACGTCTCTCGAGGCCACTTCACATCGCGTCGTGATCGCTCTCGAGTTGCGGGTGTACACTCGTAAACCCCGATCGAAAATATCGGTCTATTACTTCAAAAACGAATTCAGGGGATAGATTTAATGCCCCGTCTCGACATATCCCATCCAATGGCTTCTCATCAGCAGTCAGTCCAGTCGTCGTATCGCTGTCCCGAGTGTCACGGAGACCTCGTCGTCCATCACCAGTCCTGGCGGTGTGCCGATTGCGGCCACGCACCCCATCACGGTGCCGATTAGACGTCTCCCCCGACGATCTGTGAGGGGGTCGGTTCGGCGTTCGGTCGCGTCTCCTCGAGAACACACTGGAACCCGTGATCCCGGTGTGACGGGCCGCTCGAGCGGACACTGATTCGGTCATCACAGTCGCGACACCCCGTTCGATCCGAGCGACTGGACGACGAGGCGCTCCCGAGAACCCCCGGCCGAGCCGTCGTCTTTCCGGTCCGTTCGTAGTCGCTGGACGGTGGTGAGACCGTCTCGAGGTCGACGGTCGTCGTCCGGCTCGCGTGCCACACCGCCGCATTCCATACCTATTTACTGGCGCGGGGAAACGGGCCCAATAGATGACAGCGACACCGACACCGACTCGAGCGGAGACGACGACCGCGAGCACCGACACCGGAACCAGCGTCGACCCCGACGACGTGACGATCGCCTACATCGGCGGCGGGAGTCGTCAGTGGGCGCCGAACCTCATCCAGGACCTCGCCCAGTCGCCCCTCGACGGCGAAGTGCGACTCTACGACACCCACTACGAGAGCGCCGAACAGAACGCCCGCTTCGGGAACTGGGTGCAGGAGCGAGAGGGTGCGGTCGCCGACTGGCACTACGAGGCGACCGAGACGCTCGAGGCGACGCTCACCGGCGCGGACGTCGTCATCATCTCGACGCAGTACGACCCGGCGGAGACGTTCGTTCACGATCTGGATATCCCGAAGGAGTACGGCATCTACGGGGCGGTCGCAGCGACCATCGGTCCCGGCGGTATCTTCCGGGCGATGCGGACGATTCCCCAATATCGGGAGTTCGCGGCCGCGATCCGCGAGTACTGTCCCGACGCGTGGGTGTTCAACTACACCAACCCGGTCCACTTCGTCACGCGCGCGCTCTACGACGAGTATCCCGGGATCAACGCCCTCGGCCTCTGCCACGAGGTGCTGGGCACCCGACACCGCCTCGCCCGCTATGCCCGCGAGGAACTCGACATGGACGCCGAGCGCTCGGACGTCTCGGTCAACGTCAAGGGGATCAACCACTTCACGTGGGTCGACGAAGCGCGCTGTAAGGGCGTCGACCTCTGGCCGGTCCTCGAGGACTTGGTCGAGAGCGACCACGGCCATCAGGAGTTCTCCTGGGATGATCTCGCCGAGGAGAGCGTCTTCACGGACAACTGGCAGGTGACCTGGGAGCTGTTCCGACGATTCGACGTGCTCCCCGCCGCGGGCGACCGACACCTGATCGAGTACGCCACGTGGTTCATGCAGGGCGGCCAGGAGGGACTCAATCGCTGGGGCGTCAAGCGGACCGGCAGCGACTACCGCGCCAAACACTGGACACCTGCCGAGTCCGACCAGACGACCGACGTCGAGGCCTGGCTCTCCGGCGAGAAGGAGTTCGAACTCACCGAATCCAACGAGACCTTCGTCGACATCCTACTGGCGCTCGCCGGTGAAGACACCTACGTCACGAACGTCAACCTCCCCAACGTCGGGCAGGTCGAGGACCTCCAGTCCGACGCCGTCGTCGAGACGAACGCGCTGATCCGGGCGGGCGAGGTGCGGCCGACCGCCGCCGGCGGCTTCCCGCGTCCCGTCCGAAGTCTCATCCGGGGCCACATCGACACCATCGAGACGGTCATCGAGGCCTCCCGCGACGGCGACCTCGACGCGGCGTTCCAAGGCTTTCTCATCGATCAGCAGATCCGGACCCTCCAGACGGAGGACGCACGCGAACTCTTCGCAGAACTGGTCGTCGCGGAGGAGGGTTACCTCGAGGAGTGGGACCTCGAAGGTTCCGCGGTGCTCGCCGAGTCGGAGGCGTACCCGTCCGCGTAACGGACGACGGCGTCGCTCTCGAGTTCGGGTTCGAGTTCGGGTTCGAAATCGAGTTCTAGCAAGTAAGCCATCCGTCTCTCTGTCTCTCCTTCACGCCGACACTCGAAGCATCGCCGAATCGTCCGCTGACCGGTAATCACGGTGATTTATTAGCTGTCTCACGCTATCGAAGTGCATGGACCCAGACGGACTGCAGTCGTATCTCGACTCGTTCTCCCACCGAGACTGGCAGGAATCGGACGACGGTGCCGGCCCGATCCGGTTCGCGATGGTCGGACTGGGCTGGTGGACCCGCGACAAGGCGATGCCGGCCGTCGACAACTCGACGTTCTGTGAGACGACCGTCGTCGTCAGCGGCTCGAAAGCGAAGGCCGAGGAGGTCGCCGCCGAGACCGAGACGGTCGAGGCCGGGCTCACCTACGAGGAGTTCCACGACGGCGCGGCTGTCGAGGAGTACGACGCAGTCTACGTCTGTACGCCCAACGCTCGCCACCTCGAGCTCGTCGAGAGCGCCGCCGAACACGGGAAGGCGGTGCTCTGTGAGAAACCGATGGAGGCCACGAAAGAGCGGGCCGAGCGCATGGTCGCAGCCTGCGAGGGCGAGGACGTGACGGCGATGATCGCCTACCGAATGCACACGGAGCCGGCGGCCAGACGAGCCCGAGCACTCGTCCGCGACGGAGTCATCGGCGACCCGGTCCACGTCCACGCGGACATGTCCCAGGACATCCTCGGTTGGGGGCCGGACCAGTGGCGGCTCGATCCCGACCTCGCCGGCTACGGGACGAGCGTAATGGATCTCGGCATCTACTCGATTAACACCACCCGGTTCGTCTTAGACCGTGACCCCGTCGCGGCCCAGTCGATGATGCACAGCGACCACGAGCACTTCTCGGACGTCCCCGACGAGGTCGCCGCCTTCACCGTCGCGCTCGAGGACGACGTCTACGCGACCTGTACCGCGAGTCAACATGCCCATCTGAACAGCCACCTTCGAATCGTCGGGAGCGACGGCGTGATCACGCTCGAGCCCGCCTTCCACTCGGCGAGCGGGTTCGAAGTGACCAGCGGGGGGACGACGATCGAGATCGACACGGAGCAGGTCGACCAGATGGAAGAGGAGTTCGACTACTTCGCCGATTGCCTGCTCGTCGGCCGCGAGCCCCACGCGACGCCCGAGCACGGCCTCGTCGACATGCGGACGATCGCGGCGATCCACGACGCCGCCGATGTGGGCGAGACGATCGAGATCGAGAACTAAGCGGTTCCTTCGTCCCGTTTCCCCTGTCGTCCCGTTCTCGGAGCCGTCGCTCGAGACGAGTTCGAACTCGTCGCCGTTCCCGAGTCACTCTCGAAACCGCGGTCTCGAGCCCGAAAAAGAGACAAAAAACCGCTCCTTACTCCGCGTCTTCGACCGACGACTCGGCGAAGTACGTCCGCGCGGTCTTCGGCACCGCTTTCGACGCGTTGATCTCGAGGTCTGCGGTCGCGACGATGTCGGCGGCCGAGCGGCCGATCCGGACCTCGTAGGGACCTTCCTCGACGGTGAGCGTCATGGATTCGTCGTGGAAGGCGAGTTGCGTCGGCGAGAGCTCGAAGGTGACCCGTTTGGTCTCGCCGGGCTCGAGTTCCACGCGCCGGAAGCCGGTCAGTTCCTGGACCGGGCGGGCCTGGCTCGGGTTCGCGGCGCGGGTGTACAGCTGGACGACCTCGGTGCCGGCCCGGTCGCCGGTGTTCGTGACCGCCACGCTCGCGGTGACGGGCTCGAGGGGGGCGACGCTGTCGGCCGACAGCGAGAGGTCGCCGTACTCGATATCGGTATAGCTCAGTCCGTGGCCGAACGGGTAGACCGGATCGCTGTCGGTGTAGACGTAGTCCTTGTTCGCGGTGTTGGCCTTGCGGTTGTAGTAGACCGGCAGCTGACCGACCGACTTGGGCAGCGAGACGGGGAGTCGGCCGCCGGGATTGTAGTCGCCGAACAGGACGTCGGCGATCGCGGGACCGCCCCCGTCGCCCGGGAGCCACGCGGAGAGGATCGCCGGGACGTCCGCGCTCTCGGCCATCCACTCGATCGCGTGGGGCTTGCCGCTGACCAGCACGACGACGAGCGGCGTGTCGGTCTCGGCGAGGTGTTCCACTAACTCCTCCTGGACGCCCGGTAGTCCCAGGTGGGTCACGTCACAGCCCTCGCCGCTGGTGGGGACGCTCGGCTTGTTCTCCTTCTCGGCGTCGACGTCCGAAAAGTCGACCGCCGACCGCGCGCCGACGAACGCCAGCGCCACGTCGGCCTCGCTCGCAGCGTCGGCCGCCGCGTCGAACCCGTCGGTCGAGGGCCCGGAGATCGTACAGCCCTGCTCGTGGCTCACGTCGAGACCGTCGCGGGACTCGAGGGCCTCGAGTGGCGTGATCGCGTCGGACTCGTACTCCTCTTCGGGGTAGTGAGCGGCGAAGGCGTAGTCGCCCATCAGTTCCTTCTTGTCGTCCGCCTTGGGGCCGACGACGGCGACCGAATCGACGTCCAGCGGCAGCAGGTCGTCCTCGTTCTTGAGGAGCGTCATCGACTGTCGGGCGGCGCGGCCGGTAACCTCCCGGGCCTCCTCGGTGTGGAAGGCGTCGGCCGCGGCGTCGACGTCGATCTCCGGGTCGTCGAAGACGCCCTTGCGGATCTTCTCTCGGAGCACGCGACGGACTGATTCGTCGAGCGTCTCCTCGGCGAGGTCGCCGTTCTCGACGGCCTCGACGAGGTACTCGCCGTAGTAGTCGGTGTAGGGCAGTTCGACGTCGATCCCGGCCTCCAAGGCCTGAACGCCCGCCTCGACTTTCGTGTCCGCGGTGCCGTGTTCGGTCTCGAGGTGGCGAACGCTGTAGTAGTCGGAGACGACGGTGCCGTCGAAGCCGAACTCGCCCCGCAGGACGTCGGTCAGCAGCCACTCCGAACTCGCACAGGGGATGCCGTCGATGTCGTGGTAGGCGTTCATCACTGACTCGGCGTCGGCCTCGCTGATGGTCGCCTCGTAGGGGAACAGGTGGGTCTCGTACAGCTCTCGCATACCGACGTTGAGCGACGAGCGGTTCTTCCCGCCGTCGGTCGACCCGTGACCGACGAAGTGTTTCAGCGTGGCCGTGACGCCGTCCGATCGGTCCTCGCCCTGCAGGCCGTCGACGTACGCACACGCCATCGCCGCGACGAGGTACGGGTCCTCGCCGAAGGTCTCCTCGACCCGACCCCACCGGAGGTCGCGGGCGACGTCGAGTACCGGCGAGAGGGCGTGGACCGTGCCGATCCCCTGCAGTTCGCCTCGGATCGTCCCCGTGACCTCTCGGAGGAGATCCGGATTCCACGTGCTCGCCATTCCGAGCATCTGCGGGAACGTCGTCGCTTCCGGTCCCATGTACCCGCTCAGACACTCCTCGTGTGGAATCGCGGGAACGCCGAGTCGCGTCTCGCCGAGGATTTCCTGCAGTTCGTTCGTCACGCTCGCTGCATCCGCCGGTGCCAGGCTCGCTTCGCCGCCGATCCGGGTCAGGTGCCCGATCCCGTTCGCGAGCCACTCCTCGGCGGCCTCCCGGTCGACCTCACCGTCTTCGACGACGCGGTCGGCGTTGACTGACCCGAGCTGTGCGGCCTTCTCCTCGAGAGTCATGCGCTCGAGGAGGTCCTCGACCCGATTCTCCACCGGAGCCGTCTCGTCCTCGAATACGGCGTCTCGCTGTGTTCGTGTCACGCGTCGAGTCTCACAATCTGCCGTATTAACTGTTTTCGTAAATCGTCCGTTCTCTTTTCTCCTCTTTCCTTTTCTGTTCTCCGTCTCTCTCCTCGAGTCGATCCCATCGTGTTCCGCCCCGCTCGTTCATCCGCCTCTCTATTCCCAGTTGCGTTCTCTCAAACAGAACGCCGGCAGATCGTAAGGCGAGCATTTTCGTCACGCTTTCACGGGTCGCCGTCGCTTGCGGTCTGGTGTCACTAGTCACGTTTTCGTCGGGGCTGGCTCCCTGCAGGCGATTCTTGAAACTGCGTTTACACGCGTACGGATGTAACGACGATTGACAGGTTCCCCGGTGAGGTTCGTTTTCGGTTCCACGGCCTGTCCTATGAGAGAACAGAACGACATATGTAGAGAACAATTTGATAGTACTATCCCGAACTACGTTACTATCGGTGTCACTGTCGACTCGAGTGGTACCGGTATCCGCCGATTCCGATCCGTGGACCGATTTGGATCAACATCGACGAGCGTCTTCGTGAGTGTCTTCATTCCGCTCGAGGCAGGTGTATCAGAACGATTTACTCTCGTCGATGTTCGGGTTTCGAACCCAATACTATATATGCGAGAGCACTAATCCACTATTGAGACGCGATAGCATGACTAGAAACAGCCGGCACTCTCGGCGAGGTGCAGATAGTGGTAATCAACTTTCCCGGCGGCGGATGATACAGGGCGCTGGGGCAGTCACGTCCGTATTTATTGCGGGTTGTATCGGCGGTGACGACGAAGAACCGGACCCCGTCAACGGCAACGGCGGCAACGGCGGCAACGGTGGGAACGGCGGCAACGGTAGCGGTGGAAGCAACGCCGAGTTCCACACGTTCCTCCCCGGCGCGATGAAGGCCCAGGAACAGATCCAGAACCCGTGGGGTGCCAACCACCACGCTCTCGCGTGGGTCGTTCACCCCCACGTCGCCCGCTGGTCGACGAGCGCGGAGTTCAACACCGAAGAGACCCAGACGTTCGATCAGTTCATTCCGACCGGTGTCGAGAGCCTCGATATCGACGAGGACGGCGGCGTCATTTCGCTCGACCTGTACGACGACTGGCAGTGGACCTCCGGCGACGAGGTCACGGCCGACGACGTCCTGTTGAACCTCAAAATCTCCCAGCACGTCGCGGCTGGGGGGTCAGTGCTCTGGAATAACATCGATAACATATCCGCCGACGGCGAGAAAACCGTCGTCATCGAACTGGGTGACCTGAACACCGACTACGCGGCGAAACAGTTGTTCACCGAGGGCTTTCACCTCTCTCCGCCCCGCGAGGTCGACGGCGAGGAGACTGTCTTCGTCGAGTACCTCGAGCGATTGGAGGACGCCTCTGGCGAGGACGAACTCAACGAGATCGATCAGGAACTGAACGACGATCACGACTGGCCGATCGACGAGACGGTCTCGTGCGGTGCTTGGGAGGTCGTCGAGGCGACCGAGACGGTCGCGGTGCTCGAGCCGAACGAGGGGTTCCACTCGCCGGTCGAGTTCTCCGCGCGCATCGAGAACTTCGACGCCGACGGCGGGCGCTCTCAGCCGATTTCGGCGGCGCTGTCGGGCAACATCGAGGCGGGACCGCTCCCCCAGCCCGAACACATCGAACAGATCCAGAGCGAGGAGAACATGGAGGTCGTCATCCGTTCGGGGACGGAGGTGCAGGGACTGGCGTTCAACTGGAACACCGACGCCGACGGCGTTCCGGACGTCTACACGGACCCCCGTTTCCGACAGGGGATCGCCTACGTTCTCGACAACGAGAACATCAACCGGGCCCACCCGACCCGGACGTCCGTGATGAACCGCGCCGACGGCGTCTTCTTCGACGTCGAGAACATCCTGCCGAACGTCCACGATCAACTGCGGTCGTACGAGACTGACCACGAGCAGGCGACGGCGTTGCTCGAGGAGGCTGGGCTCTCCCAAGAGGGCGGCACGTGGCACTACGACGGCGAGCCGCTCGTCATCGAGCACATCTCGCCGAACTACCACCACTGGCCGACGACGGGACAGGCGACCATCAACCAGCTCGACGAGTTCGGTTTCGAGACCGAGTTCCGCGTCGACGAGACCTTCGGGGACATCCTTTGGGGACGCTCGGACGACTCGTGGAACTCGCTGCGGACGCACACCGACGCCCTCTCACCGGTTTCCTATATGACGGAGATGTTCGGTGAGGACAGCATGGTGTACTTCCCGGAGACGGTCGAGGTTCCCAAACCAGTCGGCGATTGGGAGGGCTCGATGGAAGAGGTCAACGTCCGCGAAGCCGTCGACGGACTGGCCCAGCTCACCGGTGAGGAGTACACTGAACAGATCGAGGAACTCGCCTGGGTCTACAACTACACGCTGCCGTCGATCCCGACAAACGTCGAGAACTGGGGCATGATGTACTGGACGAACGACTGGGAGTGGCCGGCGAAGGACGATCCGCTGTGGGGAATCAACTACACCAACCGGTCGTTCATGTCCATTCCGGCGATGAGTCCGAAATAGCGTCGCTCGGCGCCTCTATTACGCTCTCTATTCCATAGCACACACCGGAAGGCTGGCGACCTTTTTCGATTCCGTTCCTGATCGAACGATAACGAATAATGTGTATAATCGATAGGCATAATAGGTGGTGGCCGTAAACAATGCACAGATGTCTCAACAAGTGGTAGCGCAGGAGAACATTCTGGAACTCCGTGACGTCACGGTCTCCTTCGGGATGAACCGCGGGGTCTCGAAGGTGCTCGACGACGTCTCCATCGACATCCACCGCGGTGAAATCCTCGGTGTCGTCGGTGAGAGCGGGAGCGGAAAGTCGATGCTCGCGTCCGCACTGCTGGACGCGGTCGTCGACCCCGGTACCGTCGACGGTGAGGTCTCCTACCGGACGGACAGCGGTGAGACGGTCGATATCCTGGATCTCGAGGACGAGGAACTCCGCCAGCTGCGGTGGGAAGAGATCGCGATGGTCTTTCAGGGTGCGATGAGCTTCTTCAACCCGACGATGAAGATCCGTGGGCACTTCCTCGAGACCCTGAAAGCCCACGATCAGGACGTCGACGAGGGGATGGAACACGCTCGAGAGTTGCTCACGGACCTTCACTTGGAGCCCGACCGGGTCTTCGATACCTTCCCACACGAACTCTCCGGCGGGATGAAACAGCGCGCGCTGATCGCGTTGAGCCTGATCCTCGAGCCGAACGTGCTGGTGATGGACGAGCCGACGGCGGCGCTCGACTTGCTGATGCAGCGGTCGATCCTGACGCTCTTAGACGACCTTCAGGAGAAGTACGACCTGACGATCGTCTTCATCACGCACGACCTGCCGCTGGTCAAAGACCTCTGCGACCGGATCGCCGTCATGTACGCCTTCGACGTCATGGAGGTGTTTCCCGCGGGCGACCTCTCGAACTCGACGCATCCGTACACGCGGTCGCTTCTCAACGCCGTGCCCAATCTGACGACCTCGCTCGACGAACTCCGGTCGATCGAGGGCTCGGCGCCGGATCCGGTCGATATCCCCTCGGGCTGTTCGTATCACCCGCGGTGTCCACTCTCGACCCCGGAGTGCGAACAGGAGGATCCGCCGCTCGAGGAGATCGCTCCCGATCAGGAGGTCGCCTGTTGGCACCACGAGAAGGTCGACGAGGAACTCCCGTTGGCCCTCGAGACGAGCGACGGCGGGAGCGCGGAAGTGTACGAGGGGAACCAGTCCGACGAGCCGGTCGTCGTCATGGACGATATCGAAGTTCACTTCGAGACGGACGATGGCGGGCTCCTGAGTCTCTTCGACGACCCCGAAATCGTTCGTGCGGTCGACGGCGTCGACCTCGAGATCTACGAGAACGACGTCGTCGCGATCGTCGGCGAGAGCGGCTGCGGGAAGACGACGTTCGGCAAGACGGCCGTCGGGCTACAGGAGCCGACCGGCGGCTCCGTACGCTACCGCGGGCAGGATATCTGGGAGACCAAGCGAGGCGAGGGGACCGGTGACCGTTCGTACGACGAGATCCGACGAGCCCTGCAGATCATCCACCAGGACCCGGGCAGTTCGCTCAATCCCAACCGGAAGGTTTCGTCGATCCTTCAGGTGCCGATGAAGAGCTGGCAGTCGGACCTCGACGTCGAAGACCGGAAAGCCCGGTTGTTGGCGATGCTCGAGGCCGCGGGGATGTCGCCGCCGGAGGACTACGCCGACCGCTACCCGCACCAGCTGTCGGGCGGGGAAAAACAGCGCGTCGCGCTCATTCGCGCGCTGTTGATGAATCCGGATCTCATACTCGCCGACGAGGCGGTCAGCGCGCTGGACGTCTCGATGCGCGTCGACATGATGGACCTGATGCTGACGCTTCAGGACCTGTTCGACACCTCGTACCTGTTCATCTCGCACAACCTCACCAACGCCCGGTATCTGGCCGGGCGGGCGGGCGGGCGAATCGCCGTGATGTACCTCGGCGAGATCATCGAGATCGGTCCCGCCGAGGAGATCGTCCAGAACCCACAGCACCCGTACACGCAGGCCTTACACTGGTCGACGACCGACCTCGATTCCAATTCCGAGGGCGAGGCCGACGAGTCGCCGATCCGGGCGATCGACGTTCCGGACCCGATCGATCCGCCGTCGGGCTGTCGGTTCCATCCGCGGTGTCCGGAGGCCCGCGAGGTGTGCGCGACCGAGAAACCGTCGCTCGACAGCGGGACGGATCACTGCACTGCCTGCTTCCGGGAGTATTCCGAAGACCACCCCTACTGGGATAGCGAGCCACTCGGAGAGGAGACGATCGGCGCACACGTGGGGGGTGAGTCGTCATGAACGGCCGGTGGCTGCTCAAGCGTATCGGCATGTCGCTGCTCGTCGTCTGGTCGACGATTACGCTCACGTTCGCGCTCATCCGACTGATGCCGGGCAGTCCGATCTCGCGGATGCGGGCGGAACTCTACCAGCAGTACGGTGCGACGATGACCCAGGCGGAGATCGATCGACAGGTGCGGCTGTACCTGAACGTCCAGCCCGACGAACCGCTCTGGCAGCAGTACATCACGTATCTGCTCGATACGTTTCAGGGCGACCTCGGACACTCGTACGTACAGGGAATCGAGGTGACGGTCATACTCGCGGACGTGCTCCCGTGGACGGTGCTCCTGCTCTCGATCGCGATCATGTTCCAGTACACTATCGGGATCCTGCTCGGCGCCTCGATGGCGTACGCGGAGGGGAGCCGCTTCGACTTCCTCTCGACGTCGGTGAGTACGTTCCTCGTCTCGGTTCCCTTCTACGTCTTCGCGTTCCTGCTGATCTTCTTCTTCGTCTTCCAGTGGGACCTCTTCCCGCAGGGCGGGAAGTACTCGACGGGCCTCGAGGCCGGTTCGTTGGCGTTCTACCGGAGCGTGCTGTATCACGCGACGCTGCCGATCGTGTCGCTGGTGATCACCGGCTTCGGCGGCATCGCGCTGAGTATGCGCGCCAACAGTATCCAGACGCTGGGATCCGACTACATCCGCGGCGCGCAGTTGCGCGGGCTGTCGAACTTCCGGATCTCCTACCGGTACGTGGCCCGGAACGCGATCTTGCCGCTGTACACCGGTCTGCTCATCCAGATCGGCTTCCTGTTCGGCGGCGCGGTCATCTTGGAGCAGATCTTCTCGTACCGAGGTATCGGGTACGTCCTGTTAGACGCGACGCTGTACCGCGATTATCCGCTCATGATGGGGACGTTCATGGTCATCACGATCGCGGTCGTCGTCGGCGTCTTCGTCGCCGACCTGACCTACGGCAAACTCGATCCGCGGATCCAGACGGGTGATTCCCAATGAGTGACGCATCAATCGAAAACGAGGACATCCCACTCGAAGTCGTATCGGACGTCGATCAGACCTGGCAAGACACCGTTCGAAGTCTCGTGAACGCGTACGTTCTGGTTCCGGGGCGGATCATGATCACCGACTACCGGGCGCTGCTCGGGTTCGGGATCGTCTTCGGCTACCTGTTCGTCGGGACCGTCGGCGTCTGGCTCATGGAGCCCACGACGATGTGGGACGGGGATCGGCTGGTGCAGTCGTTCGAGACCATGGCGCACCCGCTCGGCACCGATCCCCAGGGTCGCGACATACTGACGCTGCTGGTCTACGGGACGCGACCGATTTTGCTCATGATGCTCAGCGGCGGTCTCTTCATCATCACCATCGGAACCGCCATCGGAACGGTCGCGGGGTTCTCCCGCGGTCGCCTCGACCAGATCCTCTCGATGATCACCGACGTCGCGCTGACGATTCCCGGCCTCCCGCTGGTCATCGTCCTCGCGGTAACGCTCAACCCGGAGAGTCCGGTCCTCATCGGGATCTTGCTCGCGATCAACGGCTGGGGCGGACTCGCCCGAAACCTGCGATCGCAGGTGCTCAGCATCCGCGAAGAGGATTACGTCGAGGCCGCTAAAGCGATGAACGTCTCGACCGGAAACGTCCTGCTCAAGGACGTCCTGCCGAACATGATGCCGTACATCCTCTACAACTTCATGAGTTCGATGCGGGGCGTACTGTTCGCCTCGGTCGGCCTCTACTACCTCGGCGTCCTGCCGTACTCCCAGGAGAACTGGGGCGTCCTCCTCGAGCAGGCGTACTCCGGCGGCGCGTTGACGACCTGGTCGATGTTCCACTGGATCTTCTGGCCCATCGTCGCGGTCGTCATCCTCTCGATCGGGCTCATCCTGCTCTCCCAGTCGACGGATAAACTGTTCAATCCCCGTGTCCGGGCTCGCCACGAGTAGCCCACGCTTCTTACCGCTTTTGCTCGGTTTCGGTCACTGTCCTACCACTCGAGTTCGACTTTCACACTCCACACCCCACACCCGTACTCACGTCGACGTCCTCACAGATCCCGGGACTTGCAGCGACGGATGATACCGACCAGTACGATCGCGTTGATTCCCAGAATGACGAAATTCAGTCGAATCAGTGCTCGAGCGGTCGATCCGGGGTCCGCGACGCGCCACGAGAATCCCATGAGGGCCAACAGTGCGACCGAAAGTGCGAGAAACATGTACGCCTGTGCCGAGAACAGGCAGACGAGATCCCAGAACCGATCTCGAGTCGTGCTCATTGGTCTCTCTACAGACGCGCGATACTAGGTCGTTACGGTCGTCCCGGTTCGGATCCGAAATCTCTCCCGATGCGGCCGTCTTCGACGGCGAACCGTCCGCGCTCGAGGGTGGTCGTCGCGGCGGAACGCGACGTGACTCGAGTTCGGTCGTCCCCCATTTCGGCCGTTCGCATCCATCAGTATTGGACGAGACTCGAGCGGGTCGCTCCGGTTCTGGAACTCATCCTCCGATCCCGACTCTCCATAGTCCTCGATACTGCGCCGTCCGTGGCCGTTCGGCCGCGTATCGCACGTCGAACCCAACGCGTCTCGGCTCCTGATCTCCATCAAAGTTTACAACCATATGAGTGTAATTGAAATGAATAATTATTTCGTTTGGTTCGGTCGTATTCGGGCCGTACTACCGGACCGAAGTGGTTACAAGGGTGACAGTTATTCCACCCTTTACCGATCGACGCACGTGTGATTACGAATAATTAATCTTCGTCATCACTATCTATCGACGCTGCCTACACCTGCTCGATGGCGATCAATTCGCCGAACGGCATTCGCACGTACTATCGTATTCTAACTACTGATAACGAATGTCGTATTTCAGCTAATAGTGGCGAAGTTGTAATTCGATGACGTTCGCCTTGTCCTGGAGTTCCTCGACCAGTTCGGACTCGATGCGAGCGTCGGTAAACCGGGAGGTCGGTCCGGACAGCGAAATCGACCCGACGACCGAGTCGTTTGCGAACACCGGGACGGCGACGGCCCGAATGTTCGCCCGTCGCTCCTCGTCCTCGAGGGCGTAGCCGTTCGCCCGTATCGACTCGAGTTCCGCGGCCAGCGCCTCTCGGTCCGTGATCGTTCGATCCGTCGCGTTCGGGAGCCCGTGCCGGTCGACGATCTCGTCGACGCGATCCGTCGGGAGGTGTGCGAGTATCGCTTTGCCGAGCGAAGTCCAGTGCATGTGCGTGAACTCCCCCGTGGGCGCTTTGTCGTAGATTCCCTCCTCGCCTTCGCGTTTGTAGAGCAGCACTCGCTTCCCGTCCTCCTCGACGCCCAGATTGGCGACCTCGCCCGTGGTCTCCGCCAGCAGGTCGATTTCGGAAACCGCGACCTCGTAGACGTCGAACTGGCGACGCGTGTTCACGCCGTGGCTCAAAAACCGGAGACTCAATCGATACCGACCCGCTGACTTGGTGAGATATCCCGCCTCCTCCATCGTCTTCAGATAGATGTGTGCCGTGCTCGTCGGCAGGTCGAAGTCCGAAGCCAGTCGCGTCGGCGTGACACTCCCGACCTCTTCGACGTATCCAACGATCTTGAACGCCTTCGAAACCGACTTCAGCGAGCCATCCGCGTTCTCGGTCATAGCAGTCCGTAGCCGGTACCACTACTTAGTGATTGACGTCGGCACGTCCGTCCGGGCGACACACTTCCCTCCTCTCGAAACGGACGCCATGCTCTCGAATCGCCGGTGCCGTCGCCAGAACGGGGCGGGGTCGCCGACGACATCCATCCAAGATGGCTGGATTCACCGACCACGGCTGACCGTCGTCGTCGGCTCGTCGTAATCGTCCCTCGGCGTCCGCTCACCCGAGAGCGTGTTCTCGTTCACCCGTGACTAGATGTCCCTATCGACACGAACACGGATGCAGTATTACAGAACGTTAGTCCGGTATCACGGTGACGACCCCGTCGACCGTCGTATCAACGCCGGCTTCGGCGCCCTCGAATAATTACATACATACGATTGTAACCTTCCATCTATCGATCGGTTCTCGAGGTGGACCGAAGGCGGTGGACTGTTGGGTTCGGATCGGCGTCGTCTCCGTGTTTCTGGGTTGGATCACTCGACCACCTGACCGTCTCTCCGGATCGATCGCTTCGTCGACACTCGGTCTTGGCGCTCGAGATCCTCTCCAGTTCTATTCTCTGTAACGAGAGTATCGTTCTTTATTTCTACTTCTCTGGTTTCCGGGTTGGCTCCGGTCGACCGCGCGTATCGACAGCGGATCGCGTTCGTGGTCTCCGCCGAATTCCGGTCGACGCGCTCGGTGTCGCCCGGTCGGTCGAACTCCGGTCGGTCGCCCACACGACGACGCGTCGAAGGATTGGCGTTCAATCCCACGTGGTTGGACGACCGGCGGTCGTCGTCCCGAAACCTCGCCGACCGTCAACGCTTTCAAGCCCGCCAATCAACCCGGTTTCACATGCCGATCGACTCCTACGATTCGTGCTGGCTCCGCTACGAACCGGTCGCCGACGAGGATCTTCTCTCCTCGTATCGGAACCGCTGTGTGAACGTCTACGCCTCCGACAGCGCACCGGAACTCGGCGTCGTCCGCGAGGAATTGAATCGCGGCCTCGAGGGGCTGCTCGGACGGGCTCCCCACCTCTGGAACCACCCGCCTCGATCCGCCGACGGCTTTCTGGCCGTCGGACTGCCCGACGAGATGCGCCCGATCAGCGAGACGGTCGACACCGACGCCGTTCGATCGCTCGACGACGACGGCTACCGCATCCGCTCGGTGACATGGGAGGGTGCCGACTGCACCGTCATCACGGCGCCGAACGACAGCGGCCTCGTCTACGGGACGTTCCACCTGCTTCGGCTCATGTCGACGGGTCGGCCGATCGACGACCTCGATATCGTCGAGGAGCCCGCGAACGCGAACCGCCTGATCAACCACTGGGACAACCCCTTCCGCGGCAAGGTTGAACGGGGCTACGCCGGGCCGTCGATCTTCGACTGGGAGCGACTCCCCGACCTCCGCCAGCGGTACTTCGACTACGCCCGCCTGCTCGCCTCCGTCGGCATCAACGGCGTCGTCGTCAACAACGTCAACACGAAGATTCCCCCGCGCGAGGGCGCCAACGAGTCCGTCTCTCAGCGAGCTGGCTGGCAACTCCTCGAGTCCGACAACCTCGAGAAGGTCGAGGCGCTGGCGTCGGTGTTCCGCCGGTACGGCATTCAGACGTACCTCTCGGTCAACTTCGCCTCGCCGATGCTCGTCGGCGACCTCGAGACGGCCGATCCGCTCGACACTGCGGTCGAAGAGTGGTGGGAGCGCAAGGTCGACGAGGTCTACGACGCCGTCCCGGACTTCGGCGGCTTCGTGGTCAAAGCGGATTCGGAGGGGCAGACGGGCCCCTACGACTACGACCGGGACCACGCGGAGGGCGCGAACGTCATCGCGCGCGCGCTCGAGCCCCACGGCGGCCGCGTCTGGTGGCGGGCGTTCGTCTACGGCTCCCACGAGGATCGGGCCGTCCAGGCCTACAACACGTTCGAACCCCTCGACGGGGAGTTCCACGACAACGTGACGGTCCAGATCAAGAACGGCCCGATCGACTTCCAGCCCCGCGAGCCGATCTCGACGCTGTTCGGCGCGATGCCCGAGACCGACCTCGGCTGCGAGCTCCAGATCACACAGGAGTACACCGGTCAGAACGTCCACGCCTGTTACCTCGTTCCCCAGTGGAAGGAGGTCCTCGAGTTCGACACCTACGCCGACGGCGAGGGGACCCCCGTGAAGGACCTCCTCGCGGACCGGGACGGCCAGGGGATCGCGGGCGTCGGCGTCGTCGGCGACGACCCCAACTGGACAGGTCACTACCTCGCGCAGGCCAACCTCTACGGCTACGGCCGGTTGATCTGGGATCCCGACCTGACGTCCGAAGAAATCTCCGAGGAGTGGATTCGCCAGACCTTCGGCGGCGATTCAGCCGTCCTCGAGACGGTGAACGAGATTCTCCTGGAATCGTGGGACGCTTCCATCGACTACCACACCGGCGGCATCGGCCTGATGCACATGATGTACAACGGCAGCGCCGCCCTCGAGAACCACTACGACCCCTCGCCGGGAGAGTGGCCCGAGTACCACGGAGCCAGCGAGGACGGCATCGGCCTCGACCGGACCTCGAGCGGAAGCGACTACGCCGGCCAGTACCGAGAGCCCCTCGCCTCGCGCTACGAGTCGCCGGAGACCTGCCCGGAGGAACTCCTGTTGTTCTTCCACCACCTCCCGTGGGAGCACGAACTCGAAGACGGGACGACGGTCGTCCAGCGCCTCTACGACAACTTCTTCGCCGGCGTCGAGGCCGTCGAAGAACTCCGCGAACGGTGGCACACCCTCGAGGGCGAGATCGACGAGCGCCGGTACCGCCACGTCGCCGAACGGTTCGACGAACACGTCCTGCAAGCCGAACGCTGGCGGGACACGATCGTCTCCTTCCTCTACGACTATTCGGGCGTTCCCGACGAACACGGTCGCGTCCCCCTCGAGGCGTAGGCGACGGGGCCGTCTCCGTGGACGGTACGCACGACACCGACTCGAGACGCGGTTTGCGCGGGGTCTCACCGATGATCCCGCTCTTCGTTCTTCGACGGGATACTCGTCCGGGTGAAACGGCTTCGAGGGGCGACTCTCGAGGCACGAGAGCGGGCGGGAGCCCTGATCACACATTCCGGCGGTGCTGGTGCTACGTTTCGTCTAGCTCGTCCCCGACTTCGCTATCCACCTGCTCGTCGTCGCTCGTCGACAGAAGGTACCTGGCGGTCGCCCCGAGACTGGCCAGGCCGGTGACGACGCCGAATCCAGGAAGACCGTCGTCGCCGTCGCTATCGTCGCCGTCGCTCCCGCTGTCATCGTCGTCACCGTCGTCTTCCGCCAGATCCACTTCGACGGTTCGACCACCCTCCGAGAGGGCGACGGTTTCCGTCCTCTCGAGACCGGCCGCCGTGACCGTCACCTCGTACTCGCCGCGGAAGCCGGAGATCGAGACGCGACCGTCCTCGTCCGTCGAGCCGGTCTCCTCGGTCCACCACTCGTCGAACACCAGACCGGTGTAGACGTCGTAACTCGGCTTCTCGGACCAGTCGCTCTCGAACAACGGGGCGTCGTCCTCCCAGTGAGCGTCGTCCCAGAACCCCCACATCAGGAAGTCCTCGACGTCCGGGTGGCTGAACGCGGTCTTCAGGAACCTGCGGAAGAAGTCCGCCTTGTCCGTCTTGGGCCAGTTCGGATCGCCCATGTCGAACTCGGTGATCCGAAGGGCCGCACCGTCGCCGGCCGCGGCGTAGCGGTCGAACGCCTCGAGGAGTTCGCTCGGCGTCAACTGCCCGTCCCGGCTGAAGTGACTCTGCATGCCGATGCCACCGAGGTCGACGCCCTCCGCCTCGGCGAGGAACTCGATCTGGCGCTCGTAGTCGTCCCGGGTCCCCTCGTAGGGCCCCACGAGCGTGTTGTAGTCGTTGACGTCGAGTTCGACGCCGTCGGGGGCGACTTCCGTCGCCGCCCGGTACCATTCGGCGAGGACGGGCGCTTCGACCGGATCGACGTCCTCGCCGTCGATCGCCTCGATCATCGCCGGCTCGTGGACGACCTCGTTGACCACGTCCCAGTGAATCATATCGTCTCCGTAGTGGTCGATGACCGTCTCGAGGTGGTCGAACGAGCGCCGTTCGACGTGTTCCGGGTCGAGTTCGGGGTCGGTAACGTCGTTGTCCTCCCACTCGACGCCCATCGCGCTCACGACGTCCGTCGGGACGGCCCACGAGTCGACGGCGGCCCAGAGGGCGACGTGGCCGCGGACGTCCAGTCCCTGCTCGAGCAGCCAGTCGGTCGCGTCGTCGGCCAGTTCCCGATTTTCCTCCCAGAAGCGCCACTTGTGGTTGTTCTCGAGGACCGCCGCGTTGAACAGGTCCGTCACGACGGACCGATACCGATCGGCGTCCTCGCCCTCTTCCTGCAGGCGGTTCGCGTTCACGGCCGTCCCGAAGGTGAACTCGTGGCCGACCATGGACACGTCGACTTCGGCCCCCTCGACGGCGTCGCCGTCGTCGGTCACCTCGACGGTGAGTTCGGCCGTCCGATGGTCCCGAATGCGCTGGTCGGCCGCCTCTTCCCAGTTCTCCTCGAGATCCAACTCGCTGTCCCAAGAGGGGAGTTCGCTCGGTTCGACGCCCCCCGCGAAGGAAAGCAGCGCGACGCCGCCGACGTCGACGGTCTGGCCTTCCACGCCGACCCAGAACTCCGTCCACCACTCGCCCGCGTCGCCGGCCGACTGAAATCCGATCGGGAAGAAGTACCGCTGCCACTCCTGTCCGACGGAGACGCCGCCGTTCAGAACGTAGTTCGACGACTCGTTGGCCGCATCCGTCGATTTGTACGTGACGTCGGCGCTCGAGCCGCCGAGCTGTGGCGTTCGGAGGTACGCCACTCCCAGCAAGGCGTCACCCTCCGAGACGGCCCGCTCCTCGACGCTCGCCTGGAAGTTGACGCCCCACGGATCCAGCGATTCCTCGTCGTCCTCGAGCTCGCCGACCTCGATCCGCGTGGCTTCGGCGAACGGGACGTCGTCCTCGCTCACGTCGAGCGGCGAGCGCTCGGCGAGATCGACGTTCGCACCGACGAGTTCGTAGGCGGCGAACGTGTCGGCCTCGGTCTCCGCGTAGACGAACCGTCCCGGCGCGATATCTCGCTGTGAGAGTTCGTCGATCAGCCCCGCGTAGTACTTGTCGTCGACGTCGGGCCACGAATCATACACGTCTCCGGGGTCGTCCTCCTCGTCACCGCCGTCGTAGTCGTCGCTCACCGCTCCGCTCGGAAGCTCGGCGACGTCGACCGAGTGTCCGAAGTCGAACAGGGCGATCCCGCCGACGTCGACGGTCTGGACGTCGAATCCGAGGTGAAACTGTATCGACCACTCGTAGTCGCTTTCGTCGAGCCCGCCGTCGGCCGCAGCGTCGAACTCGATCGGGAAGAAGTACCGCTGCCACTCGGCGGGCGGCTCCTGATAATCGTCGCTGGCAACGGCGTTCCACGTCTCGGACTGGCTGTTGTCGGCGACGTACTGGGCGGTCCCCTCGCCCTCGGGCGCTCGCAGGTACGCGACGCCCAGCATGACGTCGCCTGCGTCGACGGACCGATAGGGATCGCTGGCCCACTCCGCCGTCCGCAACTGGACGTCCCAGTTCTCGTCTGGCTCCTCGGTCACCTCGAATCGCGTCGCCTCCGAGAAGGGAACCTCGTCCCCGCTGACGTCGAGCTCCTCGGCAGTACCGAAATCGCTGGTTTCGACCCAGTACTGGCTACGAGCGTCCGATTCGGTGTCTCCGTGGACGAACTCGGCTGGCGGCAACCCCTCCCCCTCGAGATACTCGACCAGCCCCGCGTAGTAGGCGTCGTCCGTCTCGGGCCACTCGTTGTCGTCACCTTCCTGAGCGCCGACACGTCCCGAAATCCCGCCGGCGATACCGAGTCCGCCGAGCGCCCCGAGTACCGGACGACGGCCGATCGATCGCTCGACGACTGACTGTTCCCCAACCCCCTTTTCACTACTGTGGTCGCCCATAATCCTATCTCTAGTTATTTAATCATAGATAAAAGGTTTTCCTGCGTGTATTATAATCCGAAAGATATTATTCGGCTGTGGTCGCGAACTTCTTTTCTGCGAATCCCCGTGGCCTCTCTCCTTTTGTGACAGCACGCGACGAACGCCGACCACACTGCTCTCTCGGCCAGTGTCACGCTCCCGATCGAGGATGGCCACTCCGTACGCGACACTGGCGGCGAGTCCATACGGAACGAGAAACGGACCGTGACGATGGAAGTGGAACTCGAGTAACTCGAACCGACCACGAATCGAACCAACGGGAAGGTCGATTCCGTAGCGGTGTATACGCGTAACTGAACTCTGGTTTTCAGCGGCAGCCGATTTTCATCGTACCGGTCTCAACAAACCGTTCACAATTTTACATGAGTTAGCTATAGTAATTACCTCTAGAAAAAATTTATTATTAATCGTTTTATTGGTATAGGGTGCAACGGTGATAAAATTATGGGCTATAGACGAGAACGCCGACCGGAAGACGGAGAATCGAACGACAGTCAAATCGGATACCTCGACCGACGTACCTATCTGCGGTCGGTCGGTACGCTTGGACTCGCCGGCGGACTCGGCACACTCGGTGTGACCGGAAGCGCCGCCGCCGCCATCACCGAGAACCAGACCGGGAACGACGGCGGGTACTTCTACTCGTTCTGGACCGACTCTGAGGGGACGGTCTCTATGGAGTTGGGAAACGGCGGCAACTACAGCGTCGAGTGGAACAACACGGGGAATTTCGTCTGCGGCAAGGGCTGGGAAACCGGCGGACGCAGGAGCGTGGACTATTCGGGCACGTACAACCCTGACGGTAACTCGTACCTGTGCCTCTACGGATGGACGACGGATCCGCTGGTCGAGTACTACATCCTCGACAACCACGGCAGCTACCGGCCCGAGCACGATTACAAGGGCACCGTCGATAGCGACGGCGGTACCTACGACATCTACGAGTCGACGCGAACCGACGCCCCATCCATCGAAGGCACAGCGACCTTCCAACAGTACTGGAGCATCCGGCAGGAGACGAGGACGGGTGGTACCATCACCACCGGCAACCACTTCGACGCATGGGAAAGCAACGACATGCCTATGGGTGACCACGACTACATGATCATGGCCACCGAGGGCTACGAGAGCAGCGGGAGCTCCGACATCACGGTCGGTAGCTCCGGCAGCGGTGGTGGCGGTAGCGGCGGTAGCGGCGGTAGCGATCCTGGCGACGATACCGGTGACACCCCGGCGTGGGACCCCGGTGAGGTATACAACGACGGCGACCGCGTCAACTACGACGGTGCGGTCTGGGAGGCCCAATGGTGGACGCAAAACGAAGAACCCGGTTCCAGAGAGTACGGTCCCTGGGAAGAAGTCGGCGACGCCTCCAGTGGCGATTCGGGCGGTTCCTCCGGCGGTGACTCGGGCAGTAACCCCGATGGGAGCACCGGTGACGCTCCGACGTGGGACTCCGATGAGGTCTACACCGAGGGCGATCAGGTCACGTGGAACGGGTCTATCTGGAATGCCCAGTGGTGGACGCAAAATCAGGAACCGGGAGCCAGTCAGTGGGGCCCTTGGGAGGAAGTATAGCACCAATGAGTAGCGACGAGAACAGGCACGCAATCACGCGAACGCGACACACGACACAACGATGACGAACAACGACACCCACAACGGCGATACTGACGAACGGACAGTGATCGAAGCAGCGGACGAGTCGACCGACATCGAGGCGACCGACGACGTGGCCGGGGTACTTCCCGAAATGGACCGTCGGGGGTACATGAAAACAGTCTCGAGCGCTGTGGCGGTTGGCCTCGGTGCCGGTGCCATGGCAACCCCGGCCGCCGCCATCTCCTCGAACCAGACCGGGAACGACGGCGGGTACTTCTACTCGTTCTGGACCGACTCCGAGGGGACGGTCACCATGGACCTGGGAGACGGCGGCAACTACAGCGTCGAGTGGAACAACACGGGGAATTTCGTCTGCGGCAAGGGTTGGGAAACCGGCGGGCGCAGGAGCGTGGATTACTCGGCTGATTATAACCCGTCCGGCAACTCGTACCTGTGTCTCTACGGGTGGACGACGGACCCGCTGGTCGAGTACTACATCATCGAGAACCACGGCAGCTACCGACCCGAGCACGATTACAAGGGCACCGTCACGAGCGACGGTGGGACGTACGATATCTACGAGTCGCTGCGCGAGGAAAAACCCTCCATCGAAGGCACGGCGACCTTCCCGCAGTACTGGAGCGTCCGGCAGAATACGCGGTCGAGTGGTACCATCACCGCCGGCAACCACTTCGACGCGTGGCAGAGCAACGGCATGGATATGGGCAATCACGACTACCAGATCCTGGCCACCGAGGGCTACCAGAGTAGCGGGAGCGCCAGCGTCACGGTCGGAAGTTCTGGCGGTGGTGGTGGCGGCGGTGGCAGCGACGGTGGTGGCGACACCGGCGGTTCCTCCGGCTCCATCTCGAGTGGCACCTACAGCATCCAGAACGTCAACAGCGGGAACGGGCTGGACGTCGCCAACGAATCGACCGAAAACGGCGCCAACGTCCAGCAGTACTCCTACTGGGGTGGGTCGAACCAGCAGTGGAACGTCGAGGACACGGGCAACGGCTACCGCATCGAGAACGTCAACAGCGGCAACGTCCTCGATATCGCGAGCCAGTCGACTGAGGACGGCGCCAACGTCCAGCAGTACTCGGACGGCGGCGGCGACAACCAGCGCTTCTACCTCCACGACCAGGGCAGCGGCCAGTACCACATCCAGCCCGTCCACAGCGAAAAGGCAGTCGAGGTCGAGAGTTCCTCGACCGAGGACGGCGCCAACGTCCAGCAGTACGACTGGCACGGCGGCGACAACCAGCTCTGGACCTTCGACTCGGTCTAATCGACCAGTCGTCGTTCTCGCTCGCGTTCATTTTTCGTCGTCTCGAAACGATTCGTCCCCTGTCCGCTCGATACACCACTCGAGCCATTCGAAGGTCGAACGCGCCGCGTTCGGACTCGAGGCGGACCGCTCGAATTCGACCGTCCGGAATTCGGGCCCTCGAGGCAGACCTCGGCCGTTCGTTCGCGTCTCGCCGTCATCGTTTCGTGGCCAGTACTCGGGACCGAACGGTCCGACGGAGACGTACCGAGGCACGATCCGACGAGAGTTCACGGGTGTTCGAATCGAACGCGCACGAACGATATCGTGATAACTGATACACGAACCGATGCGAGTAACTCGCCGCACGCGAGAACCCCGGACACTCGGGTGTGCGATATTGAACTCGGCTGTTTTCGTTCCTGTCACCGCGCGTCTCTCCACCGAGATACGCGTGCGGTTTGGCATTACTGACCACTATAGGACTCTTTTTGTGATATCGTTCACTATCACTCGCTATGTCACTCGACGAGGATTCCCTCGAGTATCATCGGACGGAGCCGCCCGGAAAGATCGAAATTCAGACGACGAAGTCGACGACCACCCAGCGGGACCTCTCGCTGGCGTACTCCCCCGGCGTCGCAGCACCTTGCCGCGCGATCGCCGAGACCCCCGACGACGCCTACAGCTACACCGCGAAGGGGAACCTCGTCGCCGTCGTCTCCGACGGCTCCGCCGTGTTGGGCCTCGGCGACATCGGCGCGCAGGCCTCGAAACCCGTCATGGAGGGAAAGGGCGTGCTGTTCAAGCGCTTCGCCGACATCGACGTCTTCGACCTCGAATTCGACCACGACACCGTCGACGCGTTCCTCGAGTCGGTCGCCGCCCTCGAACCGACCTTTGGCGGGATCAACTTAGAGGACATCGGCGCGCCGGAGTGTTTCACCATCGAGGAGGAGTTGCGCGACCGAATGTCGATTCCCGTCTTCCACGACGACCAACACGGCACCGCGATCATCAGCGGTGCCGCACTCCTGAACGCGATCGAGATCGCCGACAAGGACCTCGAGTCGCTCCGGGTGACCTTCGCCGGTGCCGGTGCCGCGGCCGTCGCGACCGCCCGCTTTTACGTCTCGCTGGGCGTGAAACGCGAGCACATCACGATGTGTGATATCGACGGAATCCTCACGACCGAGCGGGCCGAAGCCGGCGACTTGCACCCCTACAACCGGCCGTTCGCGCGGGACGTTCCGGAGGGTGACCTCGCCGAGGCGATGGCGGGGGCAGACGTCTTCGTCGGCCTCGCCGCCGGCGGCATCGTGAGCGAGGAGATGGTCCGCTCGATGGCGGACGATCCGATCCTCTTCGCGATGGCCAACCCCGACCCCGAGATCGACTACGAGACGGCCAAAGCGGCACGCGAGGACACCGTCATCATGGCCACCGGCCGCTCCGACTATCCGAATCAGGTCAACAACGTGCTCGGCTTCCCCTTCATCTTCCGAGGCGCGCTCGACGTTCGTGCCAGCGAGATCAACGAGGCGATGAAAGTCGCCGCTGCGACGGCGCTCGCCGACCTCGCGAAACAGGACGTCCCCGACGCGGTCGTCAAGGCCTACGGGGACCAGCCCCTCCAGTTCGGCCCCGAGTACATCATTCCCAAACCCCTCGATCCCCGCGTGCTCTTCGAAGTCGCGCCCGCGGTCGCCCGCGCAGCCCAGGACAGCGGCGTCGCCCGTGCCGACCTCGAGATCGACACCTACGTCGAAGCGCTCGAGG
This sequence comes from Halomontanus rarus, assembly GCF_017357405.1. Classification (GTDB taxonomy): domain Archaea; phylum Halobacteriota; class Halobacteria; order Halobacteriales; family Natrialbaceae; genus Halomontanus; species Halomontanus rarus. The sequence continues at coordinate 2,463,643 of NZ_CP071597.1, forward strand.
CCCGCCTCGGGAAGTCCCGCGAGATGATGCGTATCGTCCTCAACAAGGCCAAGAGCGAACCGAAACGCGTCGCGCTCGCTGAGGGGACCGACGAGAAGATGATCCGCGCGGCCTACCAGCTCGAAGAACAGGGGATCGCCGAACCCGTGCTCGTCGGCGACGAACCCGAGATCGAGCGGACCGCGGCCAACCTCGGGCTGGCGTTCGAGCCGACGGTCGCCGAGCCGACCGACGAGGCCTACGATCACTACGCCGACTTCCTCTACGAGCGCCGCCGCCGCAAGGGGATCACCCGCAACGAGGCCGGCGAGATGATCGCCGACAGCAACTACTTCGCGTCCGTGATGGTCGAGTCCGGCGACGCCGACGCGATGCTGACCGGGCTGACCCACCACTACCCCTCCGCACTCCGCGCGCCGCTACAGGTGATCGGCACCGCCGAGGACGCGAACTACGCCGCCGGGGTCTACATGCTGACGTTCAAGAACAGGGTCCTGTTCGTCGCCGACACGACGGTCAATCAGGACCCGACCGAGGAGGTCCTCGTCGAGGTGACCCACCACACCGCAGAGCTCGCCCGCCGGTTCAACGTCGAACCCCGCGCGGCCCTGCTGTCGTACTCCAATTTCGGCAGCGTCGACACCGAGGGCACGCGGAAGATCCGCCGCGCCGCCGAAACCCTCCGCGGGGATCCCGCGGCCGACTTCCCCGTCGACGGCGAGATGCAGGCCGACACCGCCGTGGTCGAGGAGTTACTCGAGGGGACCTACGAGTTCTCCGAGCTCGACGCACCGGCGAACGTGTTGATCCTCCCGAACTTGGAGGCCGGGAACATCACCTACAAACTCCTCCAGCGGCTGGGCGGCGCGGAGGCCATCGGGCCGATGCTGACGGGGATGAACAAACCGGTCCACGTGCTCCAGCGCGACGACGAGGTGAAGGATATCGTCAATCTGGCGGGCGTGGCGGTCGTCGACGCTCAGCAGAACGAGTAGCGGTTCACTCGCTGCCCGGCACTCGGACGGCCTCGTACGGCGTCTCGACCGGCGAATCGCGGGCCAGGTGACCGACGCGTTCGGCAGGGTCGATCGTCCACGACCAGATGGTCGACCGCGGATCCTCCCGTCGCTCGTCGACGGGCCAGCAGACGCCGACGTCGGGATCCCCCATCGCTGTCTGGAGATCCGCTTCAGTGACCCGTCGATCCTGCTCGTCGAACCACTCTGCGACGGCCCGGCGACGCGAACAGTCGGCCGGTGTCCGATCGGTCGACTGGTACTCCCGCATCGATTCCGTTCGAAACTCCCTCGTCACCGAGACGATATCGTCGTCCGGAAAAATCGCCGTCGCTTCGGCCGAACTCGCCTCCACGATTGCGATTTCTCCCGACGCATCGGCGACGAGGAAGTTCACGTTCGTCGCGTGCGGGATCGATTCGAGAAACTCCACCGCCTCGGTGACGGTTCGACAGGTGTCCAGCACCGCCCGAACGGCGAGTTGCCACGTCACGCCCGGTTCGAACTCGTGGGGTGGCACCTCCGCGAACCCGATCGCCAGCCCGGCCTCGTTGACGCCATCACAGCGGCCGACGTAGACGCAGGAACAGCCGATGCTGGCCAGCCCGTCGGCGGGCTCGGTTCGATAGCACGTCGCGAAGTCGCGGAACGACGGATAGAAGTCGTGATTCCGCGCGAACAGTGGCGTTCTGCCGACAGTACGTTCACCCGCGACGGCGACGAGCGAGCACCCGGCTCTGGCGTCCAGCGCGAGCGGGACGGTTTCGACTACGTCCGTCTCGAGACCGGTCGCGTCGGCGATTCCCTCGAGTTCCTCGAGCAGAAACGGCGCGTGCTCTGCGACGTGGGCCGCGCACTTCCGCGCTAGCGCCCGTCGTTCCGCCGGCGGGTCGAGCGTTTCCGGGGATGCTTCCGCGAGTGACCGCCCCAAACCCTCGAGTTGGCTCGCGTACTCCCGTCCCATCGCCTCGTATCCTCCGGTGAGGTGGTGGTCGTGCATGCTCTCACAGAGAGCTCCAGTGTCACAAAAAGATACGTATTCGACACTTTGGGTTGGGGTCGCAGACGATACGTTTCGGACGACGGATTTCGAAGATTACTCCAATCGAGTCATACAGCTTGGTATCTCTTCACGATGTCAATTATGTCCCAGAACCGGTTCGAACGAAACCGTCACACCGGTGAATACGAGATGACCGTAGATTCTCGAAGTCAGCAGAGTGGAATGGTAGATACACTCTACCACTCGAAAACGACGTATTGTTCGTTTCGTCGACGACCGTGGGCGACAGTAGCTCTCGCCGATTTGGGACTTCACAACCGACAGATCAGACATCTCGTCAAACGGAGTAAACCGGTTACGTGTTGGATCGATAGGGTGTTCGTTCGTCGACCACCGCGAACCGACGGTTTTCGAGTACGGTAACGGCTTGCCTCGACGAATACCACGAACCGGAGCGATACTGGTTCGACGAGTCTTACGCCTCGTCGAACGACGCGAATCTTTGATTCGCGAGCACGACGAAGCTCACGCTTCGTCGAACAACGTCTCGCCCTCAACCATGTGCTCCTCGACGGCGTCGAAGTCGAGGGTCAGGCCGAGACCCGGCTTTTCGGGCACTTCCATCCGACCGTTCTCGATGAGGTCGTCCTCCTCGACGAGGTCCTCCCACCAGCCCAGTTCGTAGCTGTGATACTCCACGGCCAGCGAGTTCGGAATCGCACAGGCGGCCTGCGCGGAGGCCATCGTTCCGATCGGCGAGGAGACGTTGTGCATCGCCACCGGAATGTAGTAGAGGTCCGCGAGGTTCGCAATCTTCACCGTCTCGCGGATCCCGCCGACGCGGGGCAGGTCGGGCGCGATGATGTCGATAGCCTGGTTCTCGAGCAGGCGGCGCTGGCCGTGGGTTCGGTAGACGTTTTCACCCGTGGCGATCGGCGTCGTCGTCGACTGCGTGATCGTCTCCTGGACGTCGTGGTTCTCCGGCGGGACGGGATCCTCGAGCCACCAGACGTCGTACTCCTCGAGTTCGCGCGCCAGTCGCTTCGCGGAGCCACCCGAAAAGGACCAGTGGCAGTCGAAGGCGACGTCCGCGCGGTCGCCGACGCGTTCGGTGACCTGTTTGACGATCTCGACCTTGTGGTCGATCTCCGGGCCGCGAAGGTGACGATTCGCGCGATCCTTCTCGTGGCCCGAGGGAACGTCGAGGTCGAACTTGATGGCGTCGTAGCCCAGCTCCTCGACGACGCGTTCACCTTCGTCGGCACAGGCCGTTGGATTGGCCTCGTCTTCGGTGTGCAGGTCGCAGTAGATGCGGACTTCGTCGCGGTACTTCCCGCCGACGAGCTGGTAGGCCGGCACGTCGAGGACCTTGCCCGCGATGTCGTGGAGCGCGATCTCGATGCCCGAAATGGCCGAGATGGTCTTGCCCGAGATCGAGCCCTCGCCGGACATCTTCTGGATCATGTGCTCGTAGAGACGGTCGATATCCAGCGGGTTCTCGCCGATGATGAACGGGGCCATCCGCTCGATGATCGCGTCGTCGCCGCCGCCCCAGTAACTCTCGCCGATGCCGACGATCCCGGCGTCGGTGTAGACGCGCACGAGGATCCACGGGTAGTTGCCGTCGACCATCGTCGTCTGGACGTCCGTGATCTCGACGTCGCGCGGCCCGCGGTCGGCGTTCAGTTGCATCGTCTCCGCGGAGAGATCGCGCATCGTGTACTCCGCGTTCGGGTCGTGTAAGTTCCGATAGTCTGGCATACGGGTATGGATATGCGCATCGGGGTATATCACGTTTGGCATACACCATCGTACCGGCTGACCGGCGGCTGCCATCACGCGCCCTGCAGGCCGTAATCGGTCCGTCTCGAGCGCTCACTCGCCGGTCGAGTCGGGACCGCGATCCGGGAACTCGGGCGGAAGCGCCGCCGGCCGCTCGCAGTCCGGCTCGAGCGTCACGTACTCGCTCTCGGCGGAGGACGACCGGATTCCGGCGAGGACCTCGAGGACGTGCCCGGCCAATTCACCGCTCGTGCGCTGGTCCCAGCCGGTCCGGATCGCGAGTGCCATGTCGGCGACGCCGGCGCCGCGGCCGCCCGTGTACTCGTGGGTGTGCGGGACCGCCTCCCATCCGTCGGTGTCGTGGCCGGAGACCTCGACGGTGCCGTCGAACTCGTTCGGGTCCGTCAGACACAGGGTGCCCTCGGTGCCGTAGAGCTCGAACGCCGGCGACGGCAGCGTCGAGTCCTGGACGTCGAAACTCGTCAGGACGTTCGCGATCGCGCCCGACTCGAAGTCGACGACGCCCGCCTCGTGGGTCGGCACCTCGACGTCGATCGTCTCGCCGTGGCGGGGCTCGCTCGTGATCGTCCGCTCGTCGGCCGCTCGCCCGACCGAACCGGCGACCCGCCGCGCCGGTCCGAGCAGGAAGACCAGCGCCGTCACGTAGTAGGGCCCCATGTCGAACAGCGGCCCGCCGCCCTCGCGATAGTAGAGGTCCGGGTTCGGGTGCCAGCGCTCGTGGCCCGGCGACGTCCAGACGGCCGTCGCGCCGACCGGCCGCCCGATGCGGCCCTCGTCGAGCACCGACCGACACGTCTGCAGGCCGGCTCCGAGGAAGGTGTCCGGCGCCGAGCCAACGAGCAGGTCGCGCTCGACCGCCGTCTCGAGGATCGCCTCGGCGTCCTCGACCGTCGTCGCGAACGGCTTCTCGGTGTAGACGTGTTTGCCGGCCTCGAGAACCTGCGTACAGACCTCCGCGTGGACCGTCGGCGGCGTCAGGTTGACGACGATATCGATCGCCGGGTCCGCGAGCAGTTCCGGGACGTCGGCGGCCGCGACGTCGTACTCGTCCGCCTTCGCCTCGGCGCGGTCGCGGTCGATGTCGGCGCAGGTCGTGATTCGATACTGGTCGAACTGATCCGCGTTCGAGAGGTACGCGTCGCTGATCGTCCCGCATCCGACGATCCCGACGTTTACTGGTTCCATGGCCGGGTGGTTCCGTCACTCGAGGCTTAAGTTTGCTGGTGCTCGTCCCGGTACTGGTGTCGGCGTTCGAACTCGCGCTCGTGTTTCTATTCGTACTTCTACTTCTGTTCGTACTCGTACCCGCACCCGCACTCGAGCGGTCGTCGGGCGAACAATCGAGAGCTCGAGTATCCGCCGTCGACGACAGAAGGCGAAACGACGGGACTACGAGACGTCGACCCACTCGCCGCGCTCGTCGGATCGCTCGATCGCCTCGAGCAGTTCCTGGACGCGGTAGCCGTCCTCGAAAGACGGCGTGTGATCCTCGCCCTCGGCGACGGCCGTGAGGAACTCGTAGTTCTCGTGGACGAACGTGTGCTCCCAGCCGATGATGTGGCCGGCCGGCCACCAGCGGTCGATGTAGGGGTCGTCTTCCTCGGTCACGAGGATCGTCTGGAAGCCGCGGTCGTCCTCGGTCAGCAGTTCGATCTCGTTCAGCCGCTCGACGGAAAAGCGCAGGCTCCCCTTCGAGCCGTTGATTACGATGTTGTGATCGTTCTTGTGTCCGGTGGCGAACCGCGACGCCTCGAAGGTCCCCATCGCGCCGTTTTCGAACTCCGCCTGGGCGGAGTAGGCGTCGTCGACGGTCACCTCGCGAGTCTCCGTGCTGTCGCCGCCGCCGGAGGAGAGCGTTCCCCCGTCCTCGCCGGGGACGGGCCGCTCGTCGACGAACGTCTGGAGCTGGCCTGACAGGCGCGTCAGGTCGCCCGCCTGTTCGCCGACTAAAAAGCGCGCGAGGTCGAGCGTGTGCGCGCCGAGGTCGCCCAACGCGCCCGAGCCGGCGACCTCCTCGTCGTTGCGCCACGACCACGGGGAGCTCGGGTCGGCGAGCCAGTCCTGGAGGTACTGCCCGCGAACGTGGTGGATCTCGCCAAGCTCGCCGGCGTCGATGAGGTTCTTCGCGTACTGGACCGCCGGAATGAACCGGTAGTTGAAGGCGATCCCTGCGGTCCCCTCCGCGTTCCGGGCGGCGTCGCGCATCCGCTCTGCATCCTCGAGGGTGTGGGCCAGCGGTTTCTCGCAGAACACCGATGCCCCGGCCTCGAGGGCGGCGATCGACGGGTCGGCGTGGATCGCGTTCGGGCCGAGGTTGTAGAAGACGTCGACCTCGTCGACGACCTCCTCCCAGTCCGTGCTAGTGCGGTCGAACCCGAACCGGTCGGCGGCTTCCGCGACCGCCTCCTCGTCCCGGCCGATCAGGACGTCGCGTTCGACCTCGGGCGCCTCCGGAAAGAACATCGGGAGGCGCTCGAGCGCGTTCGAGTGTGCTTTTCCCATGAATCTGTACCCCAACATACCGATCGTCAGTGGATCGTTGCTCATCGTATTCACCTCGAATTCAGGCCCAGTAGGCGTCGCCGGGTGTCGTTTCGAAGACCGCGCGGTCGAGGACGTCGATCGCCTTTTCGAGTCCTTCGTTGGCCGAGGTCAGCGAGTCCTCGTGCTCGATGCTCAGTGCGCCGTCGTAGCCGACCATCCGTAGGGTCGAGACGACGTCCTTCCAGAACTCCTCGCCGTGACCGTAGCCGATCGAGCGAAACAGCCACGAGCGGTCGGCTTCCTCGGTGTACGGCGTCGTGTCGAGTACCCCCTTTTCGCGAGCGTTGGCGTCGTAAACCTTCGTGTCCTTGGCGTGGAAGTGGTGGATCGCGTCCTCCTCGCCGAGCAGGCGGATCGATTCCGTGATATCGATCCCCTGCCAGATCAGGTGGGACGGATCGTAGTTCGCGCCGATGCGTTCGTTGGTCGCCTCGCGAAGGTCGAGCAAGCCGCGAGGCTCGTAGATGAACATGTTGGGGTGCATCTCGAGGCCGACGTTCACGCCGTGGTCGTCGGCGAACTCGGCGAGGTCGGACCAGTAGTCGACGGCGACCTCCCACTGGTATTCGTGGGCCTCCAGGTGCTCGGGCGGCCACGGTGCCGTAATCCAGTTGGGCACCGAGTCGTCGGGACCGCCGGCGGGCAGCCCGGAGAAGGTGGTGACGGCGTCGACGTCGAGCTGGTCCGCGAGGCGGATCGCACCCCGCAGTTCCTCGTCGGCCTCATCGGCGCGCTCCTCGTCGGGGTGGAGCGGGTTGTTGTGGGTCGCCAGCGCCGAGATGGACAGGTTGTATGTGTCGAGTAACTCCTGGAGTTCCGTCTGAGCGCTCTCGTCGTCGAGATACTCCTCCCGGGGCAGGTGGTCGTCACCGACGAACCCGCCGCAGCCGATCTCGACCGTGCCGACTCCCTGTTCTTCGAGGTACGCGAAAGCGTCCTCGAGCGATTCGCCCGCGAGCGCGACCGTTAGTACGCCGACTTCCATGTGCACACATGGCACGAAATATATGAAAACTCTTCCGGTGTCGGTGATACGCGGGGTGGCAGCCGTCTCACGGGTACCGATCGCGGGACCGGCTCTCAGACCGGTCGCTCGATAGCACTCCGATTCCGGAGTAACGGGTCGCTTTCGCCCGGTTCCCTCGGCCGTGGCTCCCGTCCGACGTGAATCGATTCGAGGCCGACGACCCAAGGTATATGAGACAGTATCCGAAATGGGAGCGATATGCGATATTACCGGATCGAGGACGGCGGCGACGACCGACTGGCCGCCACGACTGGCGGAGACGTCTACGACCTCACTGCGGTGAAACCGCGGCTCAGAACGTTCGACGACCTCCAGCGTGCGTCGTCGATCGCCGAGCGTTCGGCGGACGATATCGCCGCGTCGCTCGTCGACGATGCCCCGACGATCGACGAGGACGTACTCGAATCGTCTCTCACCTCGCCGGTGCGCGCGGAGGAGGTGTGGGCGGCGGGGGTGACCTACGCGATCAGCGAGCAGGCCCGCGAAGCCGAGAGTTCGATGCCCGACATGTACCTCGAGGTCTACGACAGCGAGCGGCCGGAGGTCTTCTTCAAGGCCACCCCGAGTCGGACGGTCGGCCCGAACGATACGGTCGGAATTCGCGCCGACTCCGAGTGGGACGTGCCCGAACCCGAACTCGGCGTCGTCCTCACCGACGGCGAGATCGTCGGCTACACGATCGGCAACGACATGAGCAGCCGCTCGATCGAGGGCGAAAACCCCCTCTACCTCCCGCAGGCGAAGGTCTACGACCGCTGTTGCTCGCTGGGTCCCTGCGTCACCTCCGCCGAATCCATCACCGACCCTCACGCCCTCGAGATGTGGATGACGATCGAACGCGACGGCGAGGTGATGTACGACGAGTCGACGAACACCGGCGAGATGGCCCGTACCGTCCAGGAGCTGGTCGACTACTACACCCGCCACAATACCGTCCCCGAGACCGCCGTCTTGCTCACCGGCACGTCGTTGGTTCCCAGCGAGAGCTTCACCCTCCAGGAGGGCGACGTCGTCGACATCGGCATCGACGAGATCGGCACCCTCACCAACACCGTCGTCGAAGTGTGAGTGCAACGCCGAGTTTCGATTAGAACGACCCGACTCGGGTATCGATTGGCTTTCAGCCCGCGATTACAGGCTGCTTCGACGGCCGATCGGCGCTCGAGCGATCTATCCCACGCAGGACGGCTCGACCGGTTGTCGCCGCCCGTCCGCTTCGAATCTGGTCGAGCGGTGAATGCGATTCTCGAGACCGAAATTCGGATTCTGACCGCTGGAACGCTTTCCGGTCCACGGTGTCGCGAGAGCGATGCGGTGTGGTCAGGCGGAACGGTTGTGGCATCATCCCCCGCAATTTGTTCTGTGACTCGTGAGATATTTGCCCTAAAATAGAACGTCGTTCTATTGTACTCGATCTTCCGATCTCAGAGCAACGGACTCCCATATAAGTCATCGGGACAACCGCACACTTCGTGCGACATCTGCTCCGTACTGGGATTATATCTACACAAAATTCTGACTATCTTTGTTGTAAACGACGTTTCGTCCGTAGCATTACATACGTATGTTCGTAATCCTTCTGAACTGTTGAAAACAGAACGTTGTGTCCTTATACAGAATATAGTTCTCTCCTGTACGAAAACGACTAGTTCCCCAGAACGGAGGTTCCCTCTCACCGCCGATTATCAACTATCCATCCGATTCGAGACCAGTGCGCCGACAGACGAACGGGTTCGTGTCGAACCCCGCTCAGAATCCACTGTGAGACGCGCACAGTTCTCTGGATCAGAACAACTTATATAGTAACGTTGCATGGTAGTGGTATGGCTGAGCCGAAACACCCGGTTCGGACCGTCGATCGGACGCTGGAAATCGTCGAAATCATTCAGGAACTCGACGGGGCAGGCGTCTCGGAGATCGCAGAGCGCGTCGACATCGGGAAAAGCGCCGTCCACAACCATCTGAACACGCTCGCGAACCGCGAGTATCTCTCGAAAGAGGGCGACGAGTATCACATCGGTCTCTCCTTTCTCAGTCTCGGTGTGTACGCCAGAAACCGAAACGACATCTACGACGCCGCCCGACTCGAGGTCGACAAACTCGCCGACGAAACCGGCGAACTCGTCAATCTCCTCGTCGAGAAAAACGGGATGGGCGTCTACCTCTACCAGTCCAAAGGGGAGAACGCCGTCGAGCTCGACACGTACGAGGGAAAACGCGTCCGTCTCCACTGTACGGGGTTAGGCAAGGCGATCCTCGGCTTCCGTCCGCGCGAGGAGGTCGCCGATATCCTCGACCGGTACGGGATGCCCAAGATGACCGAGCAGACGATCACCGACCGCGACGCGTTCTTCGACGAACTCGAGACGGTCCGCGAGCAGAAGTACGCGATCGACCGCGAGGAACGGCTCACGGGGTTGTGCTGTGTCGCCGCCCCCATCACCGACAATCAGGACCGCAGCATCGGTGCGATCAGCGTCGCCTGCCCGCTCCACCGGATCGGCGACGACCGGTTCTACGACGAACTGCCCGACGCGGTCCTCGGGACGGCCAACGTCATCGAACTCGCGCACAACTACTCCTGAATCCGACTCCGAATCGACGGTCCCGATCGTTTCGGGTCCGACTCGCCTCTCCTTCGTGAACGAATCCCATACGACTAAATAGTTCGACACGAGCAACTGACACATGCACACCGCTGTCCAGATGTACACGCTTCGAACCCTCGACGAACCGCTGATCCGTACCCTCGAGCGCGTCGCCGAGACGCCCCTCGACGGCGCGGAGATCGGTGCCGACGACGCGACGGACGACGACGTCCGAACGGCCCTCGAAAATCTGGACCTCGGCGTTCCGACGATCGGTGCGGGCTTCGACGATCTCGAAGCTCCCGAGGCGGGTCTCGTCGACGCCTGTCGCGCGCTCGACGTCGACCGCGTCGTCCTCGGCTACCTCGGTCCGGACCACTTCGAGTCCGCCGACGCCGCCGAAGAAACCGCCGACCTGGTCTCCGGATTCGTCGAGACCCTCGCCGACTACGAACTCGAGTTACTCTATCACAACCACGCCCACGAGTTCGTCGACGTCGGCGACGGACGGACCGCCTTCGACGTCTTCCTCGAGCACGTCGACGACCGACTCCAGTTCGAACTCGACGTCGGCTGGGTCGGGACGGGCGGACAGGACCCGGCGACGGTGCTGGCCGACCTCGGCGACCGAACGCCGGTCGTCCACGTCAAGGACATGCACTTTGACGGCGAGGCCGACTTCGCCGACCTCGGCGAGGGTGACCTCGACCTCGCGGAAATCCTGTCGGTCGCGTTCGAACAGGACGTCGAGTGGGCGATCTACGAACACGACGAACCCGACGACCCGGTCGAGGCGCTCGAGCGCGACTCGCAGATCCTCGTCGACGCCGTCGAGGACGCCCGGGCCGGCCGGTCGAACTAACGCGCGTCTCGATCCGAATCCGTATTTTCCCCGGCCGTCCCGGACGTCATTGCTCGACTCGAGCGGACGCGACGGACCGCGATCGTACCCTGCTGGTGTGTCGGGAGTCGAGAACCAAAAGACGAAAGCCGAAAGCTGAAAGCTGAAAGTTGAACGTTGAAATCCGAAAGCCGAAGAAAACGACCGAAACCGACCGCTGATCGCTGATTCGCTTAGAATCCTGTGCCCGGCCCTGCGCCCGCACCGTCGTCGTCACCGGCCGTCGACAGTTCGCCGGCGGCGACTACGTCGTCGATCCGCAGGATCATCGTCGCCGCGTCGACGGCCGACTCGAGCGCGCTTCGCTTCACTCGCACCGGCTCGACGACGCCCGCCTCGAGCGCGTCGAACGGGTCGCCGGTGTCGGGGTCCAGCCCCGCGGTCCGGTCGCCGCCGTCGTGGCTCGCGGTCAGCTCGACCAGCGCGTCGATCGAGTCGTGGCCGCTGTTCTCGGCGAGCGTTCGCGGCCCGGCTTCGAGCGCCTCGGCGAACGCTTCGACGGCGAGTTGCTCGCGCCCCTCGATCCCGCTGGCCGCCTCGCGGACCGCCAGCGCCAGTTCGGCCTCCGGCGCGCCGGCACCGGGGAGGACCGAGCCGTCCTCGATCGCGGCGCTGACGACGCCGACGCTGTCCTCGATCGCCCGCTCGATCTCGTCGACGACGTGTTCGGTGCCCCCGCGCAGGAGGACCGTCCCGACGTCGCTCTCGGGAAGCTCGTCGAAGACGGTCGTCTGTTCCGGTCGCGCGTTCCCCGTATGCGTGAGCCCGCGGATCAACTCCCGTTCAACCCGACCGGCGTGGCCGAGGTCGTCGGCCGTCAGTCGCTCGAGGTCCCCCACGCGAGCGGCCCCAGTCGCCGCGGCGACCCGCTGTCGGTGATCGTCGCCGACTCGCCGAAGCGCGAGGACGCCGGCGTCGACGAACCGCTGCTGGGCCAGATCGTCGATCCCGCCGTCGACGAGGACGACGTCGGCACCGACGTCGACGATCCGGTCGACGGCCGCCTCGAGTTCCTCACGATCGCGGTCGGCGAACGCGTCCGCCTGCTCGACGTCGGTGATCGTCGCACCGGCGTCGATCTCGAGTTCCGATAGCTCGAGGTCGTCCTCGTAGACGAGCACGTCGGCGTCGGTAAACGAGGTCGGCATGCTCGGATGCGGCGGCTTCTTGTCGACTATCGTCCCGCTGATAAAGCGGGAGTCCTCGACCGACCGGCCGGGGAACGATCGGATATCGATGGCGTCGCGGTCGACGGTCCCGTCCTCGCGAACGGCCGTGGTGACCGCTCGGACGACCAGTTCCGACAGGAGATCCTTCGCGCGTTCGGCACCTTTGCCCGTCATCGCCGTCGCGGCGATCGCCTCGAGGGTCTCGGTGTCGTCGGGGTCGATCTCGATCGCGAGTTCGTCGAGGGCCGATTTGGCGGTCGTCGCGGCCTCGCGGTAGCCGGCGACGATCGACGAGGGGTGGATACCCTGCTCGATCAGGTCCTCGGCGACCGACAGGAGCTCGCCTGCGAGGATCACGGCGGAGGTCGTCCCGTCGCCGACCTCGTCCTCCTGGGTCTGGGCGACCTCGATGACGAGGTTCGCCGCGGGATGAGTGATCTCCATCTCCTCTAAGAGGGTGACGCCGTCGTTCGTGACGACGACGTTCCCGCTGGAATCGACGAGCATCTTGTCCATTCCGCGCGGGCCGAGCGTCGTCCGGACGGTTTCCGCGACCGCCCGTGCGGCCGAGATGTTCATCGTTCGAGCCTCGTCGCCTGCGGTCCGCTGTGATTCCTCCGAGAGGACGGACAGCGGGCCCTTTCGCATCTGTCGTGCCATGCTGAGACGGTGAAGCAACTACGACAGAAAAAAGGTTTGCATTCGTCGCCGAAGACGTGGCGGGATCAGCCCCAGTCGCCGATCTCGTCCTCGCCCTCGAGTTCCGGACTCGACCAGTACTCGTGGTTCGGAATCGCTCTGAAACAGCTCGCTTTCGTGCCGCCCTCCGTATCGTACAGTTCGGGCGATGCTTGCGTACACGCCTCTCTGGCCTCCGGACAGCGGGTGTGGAACGTACAGCCCGACGGCGGATCCGCGGGATCGGGGACGTCGATCCGGCGAATCGGCGGTTGGGACTCGATCTCCTCCGCCGCGATGTCGGGATCGATCGACGGCGTCGACCACCGAAGCACTTTCGTGTACGGGTGAGTCGGATTCTTCAGGATCTCGTCCGGTTCGCCGATCTCGACGATCTCGCCGAGGTACATGATCGCGATCCGGCCGCCCGCCCGCTTGGCGAGATACCGGGCGTTGGCCAGATCGTGCGAGATGAACAGGTACGACGTGTCGAAGGTCTCCTGGAGATCGAGAATGAGTTCCATCATCTCCACGCGCAAGGAGACGTCCAGCGCCGAAATCGCCTCGTCCGCGAGGATCACGTCGGGATTCATCAACAGCGCCCGTCCGAGGACGATGCGTTGTTTCTCTCCCCCGGAGAGCTGGTGTGGATACCGGTTGGCGTAGTCCTCGGCCGGCACCATGTCGACGTACTCGAGGTAGCGGTAGATCGTCTCCTTTCGCTCCTCGGCGTCGAGTTCGGTACGCCACTTCTTCAACGGGTCCGATAGAATCGCCTCGACCCGCCGGGAGGAGTTGAGCGCCGTCGACGGGTCCTGGTGGATGATCTGGAGTGCGCGTCGAATCTCCGCCCAGTCGACGTCGGCGTCTCGCGGGTTGTCCTTCGCCTCCCAGATGTCCTGCCCGCGGTAGGAGACGCTGCCGCCGGTCGGCTTCTGGAGGCCGACCGCGGACTTGCCCAGCGTCGTCTTTCCGCAGCCGGACTCCCCGACGAGGACGACGATGTCCTTCTCCTCGAGTTCGAGGTTCACGCCGTCGACGGCGCGGACCGTCGTGTCCGAGAGCAGTTTTCGAACGAGTCCGCCCGCGTCGAAGTGGACCTCGAGGTCGTCGATCGAGAGCAGCGGTTCGGAACTCGACTCCTCGGGCGTGTCGGTCGCTGCGTCGACCGTTTCGTCGGTAGTCGGTTCGTCGTCTGATTCTCGTTCTCGTTCTCGTTCCGTCTCTGTCTCTGTACTCATTTACATATCCTCCATCGACTCGCTGTGAAGCGTGTACTCGAGTTCGGCTCGCGCCTGATCGGTGTAGAAACAGGCGGCCTGGTGGTCGCCGTCACCGTCGTCGACGTCGACGAGTTCGGGATCCTCGATCTCGCACCGATCGTCGGCGATCGGACACCGCGGATGGTACGAACAGCCGGTCGGGATGTTGACCGGGTCGGGGCGCGAGCCGGCGATCGGCTTCATCTCGTCTAGATCCGAGGTGAGACTCGGTAACGATCGCAACAGCGCCCGCGTGTAGGGATGTGCGGCATCTTTCAGCAGCGACGCAGGCTTTCCGACCTCGATGAATTCGAAGGCGTACATCACGCCGATCCGATCCGCGAGGCCGGCGACCAGCGAGAGGTCGTGGGTGATGAAGACGATCGTCAGGCCGAACTCGTCGCGGAGGTTGCGCAGCATCGAGATGATCGACCGCTGCATCAGCAAGTCCAGCGCCGCCGTCGGCTCGTCCATCACCAGCACGTCCGGCTCGAGGACCAGCGCGAGCGCGATCAACGCGCGCTGTTTCATCCCGCCGGATAGTTCGTGCGGATACGACTTCATTACGCGCTCGAAGTCGAGGTGTAACGAGTCGAAGAGGTCTCGGACGTGTTCCATCCGTTCTTCCATCACTGCGTTGTGTGCGCGGATGGTCTCGTGGAAGTGGTGGAGGATCTTCATCGTGGGGTTGAAGGAGTTCATCGCCCCCTGGAACACCATCGAGATCTCCTCCCACCGGAGGCGGTCGAGTTCGCTCGTGGTCAGATCGAGGACATCTACCGAGTTCGATCCCGACGCGTCGAACGTCTCGATCTCGTCGCTGCTGACCGTTCCCGTGTCCTCCGGGTAGTAGGTGACGTCGCCCGAGAGCACGCCGGGATCCTCGACGGCGTCGAGCAGTGCCGACGCGAACATCGATTTCCCGGAGCCCGATTCCCCGACGACCGCGAGGATCTCCTCGCGATAAATGTCGAGGTCGACGTCGTTGAGCACCCAGGCCTGCCCGCGTGACATGCCGAACTGTACCCGCGCGTTTCGAACCTCGAGGATGGTGTCTCGCGTCTCTTCTTCGGTCGTCGACTGTTGTGGTTGTCCGATTGCCATCTGTCGTTAGTGCTCGTCGTGCGTTCGTTGACTGCGGTCGCGTCGGTGCCGGTCGGGTCCGTGTCTCCGTCCCTGCGTGTCTGTGCTCGTTTTCGTCTCCATCTTCGATCCGAACGGTGAACTCGGTGCCATTGCCATCTCAGGGCTCACCTCCCGTTTCGTCGTCCGTGATGGTCTTCGAGTGGCGAGCGCGCAGTTGCGGGTTGAACACCCGGTCGAGCCCCTGTGAGAACAGCGTCAACGCGAACGTCATTCCCGAGAGTGCGAGCAGCGGGAGGAACATCCAGTGACCGGCGTGACCCGGGTTGGCGATCGCGTTCCCGCGCCGGCGGGCGAAGTTCATCATGACGCCCCAGTTGTCGTTGCTGAACGGCAGGATTCCGAGGAAGTACAGCGCGACGGCGGCGACGATGACGCCCGTCGCCGCACCGGATGCGCTGATCAGGATGAACGGCGCGAGCTTGGGCATGATCTCTTGAGTGATGATCGTCGGCGTCCCCAGCCCCATCGCTCTGGCGGCTTCCACGTAGTCCTCCTCGCGGAGGGTTAGCACCTGCGAACGTAACTGTCGTGCGAGCCCGGACCATCTGGGAATTGCGAGAATCGCCCCGACCAGGAAAGGGTCTCGAACGGGAAAGATCGACACGATGACGATTATCAGCGGGAGGCCGGGAAGCACGATGAAGACGTCGGCCATCGTCATCAGCGCCCGGTCGACGACCCCGCCCTTGTATCCGGCGATGAGTCCGACGACCACGCCGAGGCCGACCGCGAAGACGACTCCCGCGAGCGCCATCTTCAACATCGCCGGCGTCCCGTGGACGACCTGCTTGCCGATGGACCGACCGATGTAGTCCGTCCCGGTAATGATCGAGAAGTCCTCGAACGGACTGAGGTAGTTCGGTCCTTCGTTGACCTGATACTCCGGGACGATCAGGACGCCGATCGTCCCCATTAGAATGTAAAACAGGATTCCGAGGCCGCCGATCCGCGTCCGCCAGTCGCTCCACCCGACTAGAAACGGCGTCCGAACGTAGATGTCGTACATTCGTTTGAGCCGCTCGGCCGGCGGAGTCCGGGCCCGTTCGACCGACTCTCCGGTCCCAAAGATCTCCTCTTTCGTGGCGCCACCGTCCGGTTGCATGTCGTCGTCAGTCATCGTTAGAAACTCTCCCTGGAGGCTGCGTCTCCAGCTCGTGGATCGATCAATCCGTAGGTCAGGTCAGCGATGAGGATCGCGATCACCGTCAACCCCGCGAAGAAGACGAACCCGCCCATGATCAGCGGATAGTCCTGTAACTGCAGTCCCTCGAACATGTACCAGCCGACACCGGGGTACTGAAAGATCTGTTCGGTGATGACTCCCGAGGAGAACACCCCGGAGATCCCGATCACGAGCCCTGTGTAGATCGGGAGGATCGCGTTACGGGCGAGATACCGCGTCAGGATTCGATTTGTGCTCAGTCCGCGAAGCCGCGCCGATCGAAGGTAGTCGGATCCCATGATCCGAACCGTGTTCGCGCGCATTCCGAGTGACCCCCCTGCGAATCCGATGATGAACGTCGAGAGGATCGGCATCGCCCCGTGCTTGGCCACCCCGATCATGAACTCGGGGTTGAATCCCGGTTCGGCGCTCTGGGGGTAGCGGCCGCCGGTCGGAAGGACGCCCCACTCGAAGCCGAGGACGACGAGCATGAAGATCGCGCCGACGTAGTACGGAATGGAGTTCATCGTCAACACGAATACCGTCAGCCCCGAGTCGGTCTTCGTCCCCTCGTTCCACGCCATCAGCGTTCCGATGAGCACCGTCGCCGTAAATCCGAGGATGAGCCCATAGCCGCTGATGAAAAGCGACCAGGGCATCGCCCGAAAGAGGACGTCGAAGACCGGATCCGCGAAGCCGATCGACCGTCCGAAATCCTGGTAGACGACGATGTTGAATACGTACTCGTAAAACCCCTCCAGGATCCCGTGTTCCGGATTGATCCCAGTCATTCGTTCCGCCTGTGCACCGATTTCTTGAGCGTCGACTGGACGCCCCTGGCGAACGCGCCGACTCACGATATCTGCGACGATCGCCTGCACGGGCCCCCCCGGCATGAGTCGGTAGAGGCAGTACGTCAGGAACAGCCCACCGACGAATGTGATGATTGCTTGGAAAACGCGCTGGACGTAATATCGCATTGGCCTATGTATGTGAGGTACTCTCTTGCTATTATATCTTCCGTCACAGGATGGTTCCGATAACCTGGTAGCCGACGTACAGCGCGTACGCGACCACCGGCACCGCGACGACTCGGTACGCCTCGTCGACCTCGAGTTTTCGCACTTCGGCGACGCCGTGGGCGGCGATGTAGCCCGACCAGACTGCGAAGACGACCCCGAGCGCGTACGCACCGACGACCATCGGCTCGTGGGCGATTTGTTCCCACATGAACGCGACCATCGTATCGGGGTGGCTGCTGTTGAGCTCGTCCGATCCGTCGAACTCGGCCGTGTACGTCGTCACCGCGTACGCAGCCGTCAGGAGCAGGTTGGCGAACAGCGCCGGAAGCAACGCCCACGCCGTGTTCTTCCACAGCATGTAGAAGCTCCCGGCGGTCGAGTACAGCCACGAGACGGCGTACAGCACCACGGTGAACCCGACCCACAACAAGAACGCGCCGATCAGCGGTGCGAGCGCGTTCCCCCAGAGTTGCATTCCGACGTCGTCTGTCAGAATATCACCGCTGTACTCGCCTCGCAGCGTTTGCACGGCGTAGAGCGTGCCGATCAATCCGACGACCCCGATGACGGCGATCAGCAGTAGTTCACGGACGATCCCTCGTTTCCCAGCGTACTCCGAGTAGAACGTGTCCGGGTCGAAGAGAATCGAGCGATACACTCGCTGTTTCTCACCGACGTACGATCCTGGATTTCGAACCGCGTCTGAAACACCCATTTCAATAGAACACCTCGTTTACTTTGTATTAGTATGTCGTCTCGATCCGGATCAGGCCGGGGCCTCGACGGTCGGGACGGGGATCTCCGCCAGTACCTCCTCGACGATCGCCGACTTGTCGACGTCGTTGACCTGCGATTCCGCGGTGAGGACGAGTCGGTGGGCGATACACGCCCGCGAGACGGCCTTGACGTCGTCCGGCGTCACGTACGTCCGTCCCTGAATGACTGCGTGGGCGCGTGCGGACTCGTAGAGTCGCTGCGTACCACGCGGGCTCATCCCGACCGAGACGCGGTGATCGTCACGCGTCGCTCGCGAAACCTCCGCGATGTACTGGAGCATGTCCTCGGTGACCGTCACGCCCTCGGGAACCTCCTGTACCGCACGCACTCGCTCGAGGTTGAGGACTCGCTCCGAGGTCGGCGTCGGCATCGACCGGTCGTTCCGCCGGCGCAGCAACTCGACTTCGCCGTCGTTGTCCGGGTAGCCGATACTCGATTTGATGTTGAATCGGTCGACCTGCGCTTCCGGCAGCGGGAAGGTCCCCTCCTGCTCGACGGGGTTCTGGGTCGCGATGACGAAGAACGGCTGTGGCAGCTGGCGGGTCTCACCCTCGGTCGTGACCTGCCCTTCACCCATCGCCTCCAGCAGTGCCGCCTGCGTCTTCGGCGGTGCACGGTTGATCTCGTCGGCCAGGACGACGTTCGCGAAGATCGGCCCCGCGTTGAACTCGAACTCCCCCTCTTTCTCGTTGTAAATGTGGGTTCCCGTCACGTCGTTTGGCAACAGGTCCGGCGTAAACTGGATCCGGGAGAACGACAGGCCCAGTGCCCTCGCGAAACTGTTCGCCGTCAGCGTCTTCCCCGTCCCCGGTACGTCCTCGAGGAGGACGTGGCCCTTCGAGAGCAGTCCCACGAGTACGGTCTCGAGGAACTCCCGGTCGATGATCACCGCCCGTTGGATTTCGTCGATTACCGCATCGATCTCTTTGCTGGCATCGTCGATCGATAGTTCTGAAGCCGCCATGCTTCCATGGGGCGTGCAAACCCTCTTAATTGTGCCGGTCATCGAGTCGTGTTTATAACAGGTAGCGCCGCCGCTTCCGGTGGCCGATACCGCCTCGAGAGGGGCCGAAATCGGGTTCGTGTTCGGATCTGAGTCGAGCGTCGGTTGGGATTCGAGCTCGAACCCCTGAACTACCGCGAGGGCTACGACCGGACGCTCCAGCTCAGGATGATCGCCGCCAGCAGGACGAACGCGAGCGCGGCGATCGGCTGGCCCCCGCCGACGACGAAGTAGATCGCGAACGCGACGACGATCGCGACCGAGCCGACGAAGAAGCTCGCGGCCGCGTGGATGATCTCGCCGCGGGTGGTGTCGGTCGCCGACGACAGCTGCGCGCCGACGCTGAACGCGTTCTGGCTCAGATCGAACGCCAGAACGGTCGCGAGCGTGCTGACGGTGACCAGCACTTCGCTGTTGCCGAGGACGCCGCCGACGACGACGCCGACGAAGATCAACGCCGTCCCGACGCCGGCGGCCCGTCTGGACTGGAAGACGAACTGCCCCGCCGCCAGCCCGGCCAGCCCGAACACGCCGATCAGGAGTGCGAGGATCGTCGCGGGCGCGCTCGTCAGCACCGCCAGCAGTCCGCAGCCGACCGCGAGACCGCTGCTCAGTCGCGCCGGCTCGTGGGTAACCGTGACGGCCTCGAGGACGTCCTGGATGTCGGTTTCGGTGCTGGAGTTTCCGTTGCCGCCTCCACCCCCGTTCGCCCCGTCGTCGTTCGAATTCGGTTCCGGATCTGGACTCGGGTTCGCTTTCGTATTTGCAGTGCTCATTATGCCCACCTCGCCTGTGCTCTGTCGAGTTGTAAGTCGAGTCGTTCGTCGGGATCCCAGTCGACCACGCGGATCCCCCGCTCGCGGAGATACCGGACGCGAACGGTTCGTTCGATGCGCGTGAGTTGCTGGCCGATCGTCCGAGAGGCCGTCGTATCGGGGCTGATGACCGTTACGAGGTGCCCGCCGGAGTCGAGTCGACGGGCGACCTCCGCGGCGTAGTCGTCGACCAACGGCGTGAACAGGAAGATCTGGGAGTTACTCGAGAGCCGACGGCGGACGTGGGTCATCGGGTCGATGTAACTTCCCTGGATATTGTCCCGCTCGGGCGGTTGCGGGGAGAGCGCGGGGTGCTGGGCGAACAGCAGTCGCGCCCGTTCGCGGTGTTCGCTGCCCGCGCCGGGGGAGAACCAGCACGGGACGGTGTCGAACGCGGCGAGTCCGACCAGGTGTCCCGCGTCGTACAGCGCCCCGAAGACGTCGCTCGCGGCGTGGACGGATCGGTCGACCGCGTGCAGTTTGCCGGGCGATTCGGAGACGTAGGCGCTCTGGCGCGTGTCGAACAGGATCGTGATCGTCGCCGCCCGCTCCTGTCGGAAGTCGACGGTCGCCAGCTCGCCCGTCCGAGCCAGTTGCTTCCAGTTGACCCGGTTCATCGGATCGCCGGGTCGGTAGTCGCGAACGGAGTAGAACTCGAGGCCCGAGCCGCCGCTCTCGGTGGAGACGTCGCCGGCGTACTGGGTCGTTTGCGAGCGCACGGGAACGTCGTGTGCGACGGTCAGCGACGGAACGCAGGTGAGTTCCACGTCGGGCGTGAGCAGCGACGTGCGCTCGAGGCCACCGCTGAAGTCGCGAGCGACGGTGAGCAGCGGCCACTGGTACTGGCCGCGTTCGACCCGCACGCTGTAGGTGAACGACGCCTGCGCGCCCGATTGCAAGGCGGTGTGGAGTCGCGGCGTGCCGTCGGTGACGACGAAGGCGTCCGGAATCACGTCGATCATCCGCAGATCGGGGAGCATCGAACCGCCGTCGTTTCGAACCGTCACCGTCACCTCGATCACCTCGCCGGGACCGGGGTTGGTCTCGCTGAGTTCGCGTTCGACGTGCAGGTGTTCGACGCCGGGTACGGCGTTGATACGCGCGTAGACGGTGTACGCGACGCCGATCGTTCCAGCGAGCATCAGCCCGGGATTGAACGTGAGAATCCCGGCACCGAGTGCGACCAGTCCGAACGCCGTGACGCCGAGCCAGCGGTTGGTGTGCTGGAGGCTCACGTCCTCGAACGCCTCGTCGGTCTCGTAGGAGGGGATCGAGGAGTCCTCGACGTTCCAGTTGCTCTCGACGGGTGATCCGCCGCCGAGCAGGCCGCCTTCGCCGTCTTCGTCTTCGCCTTCGTCGTCCTCGGCTGCGAGCTCGTCGAGATCGATATCCGCGTACTCGGTCAACGCCCCGACGGCCGCACGAAACTTCGGCTCGAAGGCCTCTTTCTTCCCGCTGACCATCTGAGACAGCCCGCCCTGGTCGGCCGCGGACAGATCGCCTTCGAAGAACGCGATCGCGTCCTCGTCGTCGGTCCACCGCCCCGACTCGAGGATCTCGCGGGCCTCTTTGACCGTACAGTCCTCGCGGTTCCGGATGATCGAGATCGCCAGCCCTTCGAGCCGGCCCTCCAATTGTTCGCGGTTCTCGACGACTCCCTGTCGGAGGGTCGTCATCTCGTAGAGCATTCGGTCGACGTCCTCGCCCGGCGTCGGCGTCCGCGCCGGTCGCTCCGGGTTCGGCGTCTCCGTCTCGGTGAGGTCGCTTCGAAGTCGGCGTCGTGCGCTCAGGAGTCCGAGGACGATGCCGAGTCCCCCGATCCCCATGATCGTCCCGTTTCCGAAGGGAAGGCCGGCACCCAGTCCCGGACTCACGGCCAGGGCGACGCTCGTCAGCAGGAAGATGCCACCCGCACCGAACAGTACTCGCGTCGTGAGTTTGTCAACGTCCATTATCGGTCCTCAGTGTCTGTCGTGTCGTCGATTTCACCGGTCGATTCGCCACCGGTCTCGAGGGTCGCCGACGAGCCATCGCCGTACTCGGCTTCGATCGAGCGGAAGACGTCGATCGCGAGCTGTTCGCGGCTCGCGGGATCGCGCTTGCCGTAGCGGACCTCCTCGAAGAGCGTCGTGAGTTCGTCGACGTCGTCCTCGGCAATGCCGAGATCGATCGCCGCCGCGGCGAACTCGCCGGGCGTCGCGCTGTCGGGGTTGGGCACCTCGAGCAGGCGAGTCATCTCCCACCAGGCGCGGTAGACCGCGTTGTCGACGTCCGCGTTGTGTTTCTCGAGTCGGTCGGCGGCCTCGCCGGCCGCCTGGGCGAGGTCTCTGACGTCCGCCTGCTCGATCTCCTCGTCCGGTTCCTCGAGTTCGACTGTCTGGTCGCCCGAGGCGCGGATCATGACCGCGGCCGCGGCGACGAGGAGGACCCCGAAGACCCCCACGAGCCAGATCGGCGGGATCTCGGGCGTCGTGAAGAATGCGTCCCCGGCGCCGCCGTCGCCGCCGCCGATATCGCCGTCACCGAGTCCCGGCCCGCCGCTCTCCGAACACGAGGTTCCGAGGAAGTACGCGGTCAGGACGACGGGTGCGATTCCGTAGACGCTGATCATCGCGACGCCGCCGGAGTAGCGGCGCTTGATCAGGTAGAGGACCGCCACGATCGCGCCGAAGTAGACGACCGTCCCCGGTGTCGACGCCAGGAATTCGTTACAGCGTTCTATTTCGAAGGTGTTGTACGAGCCTTCGTCAGTTCCCAGTTTGACCGTACTCTCGTTGTCGCCGAGACCACCATCCCCTCCCGAATTCCCCTGTCCGACCAGTTCGTTGGTCGGATCGGCCGCCGCATCGGGTGTCCCGACGTCGATAGTCGACGTAATTGTCGCCGCACCGACTGCGATCGCCGCGATGCAGACGAGCCCGATCGCGAGCATTCGCAGGGTGCTTTGTGACACATAACCAGCCATACACTCACCTAACGGGTTGACCTTATATCTTTTTTCGGTTTCGTTTTGTTACGAACCGTAACTTGTTCTCGTCAGTTTCTTTCGCCGACCGCGGTGGATGGGTGGCTCATCGACGAATCGATGGTTCCGAACGTGACTGTACCGATACAGTTCGTTCCGTCTTCATGATTATTCTCAATTAGTTATTCGAGCTGAACCATCAACAACGTTTAAATATGCCTGCTGGTATGTATTTTCCACACCCCTATACGGATATGGACATACTATGAAAGGAAATGGAATTTGGCGGACGATCAGTGGTGGACTGAGGCGACTCGTTCCGGGATTCATTCGTGACCGATATCTCGCGAAGTTTCTCGTCATTATGCTCCTCGTCGTCGTCGTCATTGCCAGCGTCGGGTTCGTCGGGTTCACGCAGGCGACCGACTCTGTCGAAGAGGACACCAACGCACAACTGAAGTCGACGATCACGATGCAGTCCGACTCGCTCGGCAACTGGGTCGGTCAGAAGGAACGGCAGACGAACATGCTCACCGAAACCGAGCAGGTTCGAACCGGTGATACGGACGAGATTCAGCCGTATCTGACCCGTCACTGGCGATCGTTCGACGTCGAGGGGATTCACTACGTCGACACGGATCGGAACCGAATCACGGCGAGTTCCTATCCGTCGGCCGTCGACGAATCCCTCGACGAAATCGACGAACCGTGGGCTACCAACGATACCTTCGAGAGTCTGACGTCGGCCAGCGACGTCTGGACCGCCGATCGGGCCCAGACTGACTCTATCCTCGATGCTGACGTCATCACGTTCGTCAGTCCCGTCACCGGATGGGACGGACGCTACATCGTCGTCGTCGCCGGTATCGAACACCAAGTCGACGCGCTCTACCAGCAGAGTACGAACCAGTCGACGACGATCATGAACATGGACGGCGAACAGGTGCTGACGGGCGACGAATCGGGTCAACAGGAGGCTGCAGACCGGAATCGTGAAGCCTTCGATTCGGTGTTCGGTTCGAACGAGAGCTTCGAGAACGCCTCCGTCAGCGAGAGTACAAACACCGTGTACGCGTACACGCGAGTTCCCGGTACGGACTGGGTCGCCGTCACCAGTACACCGAAATCGCAGGCCTTTGCCGTGATCGATACTGTCAGAAACAGTATCGGTACGATCGTCGGGTTCA
Source organism: Halomontanus rarus (assembly GCF_017357405.1). Taxonomy (GTDB): domain Archaea; phylum Halobacteriota; class Halobacteria; order Halobacteriales; family Natrialbaceae; genus Halomontanus; species Halomontanus rarus. The sequence continues at coordinate 2,487,711 of NZ_CP071597.1, forward strand.
GTCTCGTCGCCCTCGTCGGGGCGGCAGTCGTCCTCGGCCGACACACGGTGACCCCGCTCACTCGACTCCGCTCGAGAGTGAAGCGGATGGAAGAAGGCGACCTCGAGGTCGACCTCGAGACTCGTCGATCAGACGAGATCGGCCAGCTCTACGGCGGCTTCGCGACGATGCGCGACTCGCTTCGAGAGCGCATCGCCGAGGTCCAGAACGCTCGCGCCGACGCCGAATCGGCCCGCGACGAGGCCGAACACATGAACCAGCACTTGGAGGCGAAAGCCGACGAGTACAATGGGGTCATCGACGAGTGGGCGGAGGGCGACCTCACCCGGCGGCTCGATCCCGAGAGCGAGAACGCGGCGATGACCGAGATCGCCGAAGACCTCAACGAGATGGTCGCCGACCTCGAGGTCGCGCTGGACAACGTCAAAGGGTTCGCGAACCAGACGGCGGTCGCCAGCGAACAGGTGACAGCCAGTACGGAGCAGGTTCGCTCTGCGAGCCGGCAGGTCACCGACTCGATTCAGGAGATTTCGGCGGGTTCCGAACGCCAGAACGAGAAGCTGATCACGGCTGCCGAGGAGATGAACAACCTCTCGGCGACGACCGAGGAGATCACCTCCCTGTCCGTGCAGGTCGCGGATATCGCCGAGCGGACCGCCGAAACCGGCCAGGAAGGCCGCGAGGCGGCCCAGGAAGCGATCGAGGCCATGGACGAGATCGAAGAGGGCTCCGAACACGCCGTCGAGGCGATTCGAGAACTCGAGGAGGAAGAGGTCGCTCAGATCGACGAACTGATCGAGTCGATCAGCGACATCGCGAAGGAGACCAACATGTTGGCGCTCAACGCCAACATCGAAGCCTCGCGGTCGGCGGGCGGTGAAAACGCCGACGGCGAAGGGTTCGGCGTCGTCGCCCACGAGATCAAGGAACTCGCACAGGACGCCAAGGGGGCGGCCGACGAAATCGAGACCCGACTCGAGGCGATCCGCCAGCAGACCAAGCGCTCGGCCAGCGAGGTCGAACAGAACAGCGAACTCATCGAGGACGCCAGCCAGCGGGTCCAGAAGACCGTCGAAGGACTCGAGGAGATCGCCGAGTACGCCGAGGAGACCAACACCGGCGTTCAGGAGATCAGCGGCGTGACCGAAGCGCAGGCCGACTCCACCGAGGCGATCGTCACCCAGGTCGAAGAGGTGACGAGCATCAGCGAGGAGACGACCGCGGAGGCCGAAACCGTCGCGTCCGCGGCCGAAGAACAGACCGCGGCGCTCGTCGAGACGTCACAGAGTATCGAGGATCTCTCGCGTCGGGCGACGAGTCTCAGCGATGCGCTAGACCGGTTCGAGACGGACGTCGACGAGGCGCAAGCCCCGGGAGACGACGACGAACTGCAGGTCCTGTAGCCCGTCGACGTCTGCTATCGTCTCGGCACGCGATTTTCCTCCGATGATTCCGTTTCACTGAGGTGTAAAAACAAAAATACTTAAGTGTACGTTCGAATATCTCTTGCCAAGGGATACCACGATGAATCGGAGAACCTTCCTCGCGGCGAGCAGTGGCGCAACGATCGCCGGATTAGCTGGCTGTTTCGGTGGCGACGACGGCCTCCCCGACGTCGACGAAGAGGATATCGTCGTCGAGATCAGCGTCGACAATCGCGAGTTCGATCCGATGAAGCCCGAAATCGAACCCGGCGAGGCCGTCAGATGGAACAACGACAGCGACGAGAGCTACGTGCTCAACACCAACGACACCTACGACGAGACGGCCAATTGGGACCTCGAGTACGAACTCGAACCCGGCGACAGCGTGGCGTTTCTGTTCGAAGACGCCGGCTACTACGCGTTTCACGAGGACGGCCAGACTGCCCTCCGGATGTGCGGTGCCGTAGCCGTCGGGGAACCGGCCGACGAGATGCCGGAGCTGATGTGCGAAGGCGAAAGCGGGGAGTAACGCGACGGGAGACCTTACTTACGATTGCAACCAGACTCTCTAGTGACGACCACAATGACGACCGACGACTCAGACCCAGACCCAGACTCAGACTCAGACTCAGACCCACTCGCAACCGCCCAATCGATCCTCCGGGACGTACAGACCGCACCGACGGCCGCCGACGTCGCAACACTCCACGAGGCGCTCGAGGCTGACGACCCGTCGGTCCGCCGGAGCGCACTCAGCGCGCTGCGCGTCGTTGCCTCGCGCGACCCGCCGCTGTTTCGCGCGGAGTTCGCCGGCGACCTCGAGGACGTTCACTCGCTGTGTGCCGATCCGGACGTGACCGTCCGAACGGCCGGTGCCGACCTGCTCACGACGATCGCAGCCGATCCCGTGGGAGACCCACCCGACGGGACGCTCGATCCCATTTCGGCGCTGCTCGCCGACGACTCACGACTCGTCGAACGGGAGACGCTCAAGGGACTCCAGCGGATCGGTTCGGCGGCCCCGGACCGCGTGCGCCCGTTCGCCGACGCCGTCGCGCCGTTTCTCGAGACGGACGATCCGACGATCAGGAAACACGCCGTCGTCGTTCTCGCACAGGTCGCCTCCGTCGACGGCTCGTCGGTGGCGGACGTCGTATCGACGCTGTTCGAACTGTTCGAGCGCGGGGATGGCGAGGGCGAGGGTGAGCCCGAAATCGTCACGCCGGCGACGAGCGACGTCAGGCGGTCGACCGACATCCGACAGCGGTTCGAGTCGGTCGACCGCGACCAGCTCTCGCGTCGCCGACTCGTCCGTCGATACTCGGGCCACGCGATCTGCCAACTCGCCGTCGCCGACCCCGACGCGGTCACGCCGATGATCGAGTCGCTGTCGTCGCTTCTGGCGGACCCCGATCCCGATCCCGATCCGCAGATCCGGACGGTCGCCGCCGAGACCGTGCTCGCACTCGCGGAGAGCCGACCGTCGGCGGTCGTTCCGTATCGGACGACCCTCGCCGACCGCCTCGAGGCCGACGACGTCGAACGCGTTCGCGGTCGTCTGGCACAGGCGCTGTCCGCCCTCGGGATCGACGAACCGGATGCCGTCGGCGCGTGCGTGGTCGATCGCACGGACGCCCTTCGCCCGCTGCTCGATCACGACGACCCGCCGATCAGGGGTGCCGCGGCGAACCTGTTGGCGCTGGCCGCCTCGGCAGTCGCGGACCCGACCGTGGAGATGGAGATGGAGACGGAGACGGAAATGGACGTGTCGGCGACCGACATCGTTTCTCCCGTCGAAGATCGACTCGAGGCGCTGCTCGAGGACGATGCGGCGTTCGTCCGTGCGGCCGCTTCGGATGCGCTCGCGTCAGGGACGAGGGAGTCCGGGATGGAAGAGCCCGAGACGGGAGAGTCCGGAAGCCGGAATCGAGAACAGGGCCAAGAGTAGAGTCAGAACTGAACCTGAACCCGAAACCGCCGCCGATCGGACACGCCGATCCGAGACCTTGAACTATCTGTAGGCACACCTCACTGTAATGACCACAGGCAGTGGGGACGACGGAACGGCCGAAGACGCCGTCGGCCAGACTCGTCGACGACTGCTCGCGACGATCGGATCGAGCGCCACCCTCGGAACGCTCGGTGGTTGTCTCAGTTTCGGTGGCGGCGAGACGGTCGACGGTCGCGTCGCCGACGATCCGGACGTGTTCGCGCTCCCCTTTCCCTACCTCTCCGAGACCGCCCAACTCAACCCGTGGGCCGGGGGCTATCCGTGGGCGATCTATCCGCTGCTCTTCGAGGCCCGGTCGCTGACGACACCCACGTTCGACCATCACGTTACCGACCTGATCGCGGACGTGACGATCGACGGCCGAACCGCGACCGTCACCTACAGCGACACCTTCTCTTGGTGGAACGGCGACCCGGTAACCGCCCGCGACCAGTGGGTAGCAGAACGCATCCAGTCGTTCGTCCGCGACGCCGACACCGACCGACCGATCGGCGATGCCGACGGGTTCGGCGAACTCGAGGCCTCGCTGCTGACCGACGGTCCGGTCGGCACCGATGCGGTGTCGCTGCGCCTCGAGGACGAGTACACGCTCGCCTACGAGTTCGCGCGGCCGCTCGCGCGGCCGCTCGTCCTCGAGCGCGTCCTCGGCGGGGTCCACAACGTCGCCGCCTGGTGGTTCGACTCGTGGCTCGAGCAACTGTCCGACGCGGGGACGGCCGCCGAGCGGACCGACACCGTCGGGGACCTTCAGCGGACGAAACTCCCGATCTCCGAGGCGATGGAGGCCGGCTACGGCTGCGGTCCGTACGAACTCGCCGAGGTCTCGCCCAACCGGATCGTTCTCGATCCGTTCGAGGCACATCCGCGTACGGCGTCGCTTTCCGTTCCGCGAGTGTGGCTCCCGGTCGCGATGGAGCAGGCGACCGACGAACTCATCGCGGAGGGCGCAATCGACGGGAGCTACGGCACGCTCGATACCCTGCGAGTGGAACCGCCCGAACACCTCGAGCAACTGGCCCGGTATCAGGCCGGCGACGGGATGAAGCTCGTCTGTAACTGGCGAAACCCGCACCTCGCCCGTCGGAACGTTCGTCGGGCGCTTCTGTGTGCGCTCGGGCTCGACGACATCGTCGGTCAGGGCGGCTGGGGCGAGCCGGCGGCCGTCCAGACGGGGCTGACGGCCCCGCTCGAGCGACGGTGGCTCGAGGGGTCGGTTCTCGACGACCTCCACCGGTATCCGGTCGTCGCGGACCACGAGCGAGCGGCGGCGTACATGCGTGCCGACGGCTACCGGCGCGATGGCGACGACGGCTACTGGCGCGACGGCGACGGAAACACCGTCAGACTCCGACTCCGGGTCCCGTTGTGGGACGAGTGGGCGGCGCCGACGGAACTCCTCCGACACGATCTCGAGCGCTTCGGGTTCGACCTCGAGTCCGAGCAGGTCGGGACCAACACGTTCTTCGCGCGCGTCGAGCAGGGCAGTTTCGATCTCGTGCCGTGGTGGACCGACGGCCACCCCTACGGTGTCTACGACCCGACCGATCGCAATCTGGCTTCGCTCGGCTACGATATCGACGGCGAGGCGGCGGCTCCCGACCCTCGATTCGGGAAACCGCTCGAGCCAACCGTTCCCATCTCGGTCGGTGACGTCCACGCCGGCGACGACGGTCGCGAACGGATCGACCTGCTCGAGCAGTGGCGACGGGTTAGCGGCCGGTCGGAAGGTGACGAGGAGACGGCCGCCGCCGTCGCGACGGTCGCACGCTGGTGGAACGACGCGCTCCCGGATATCGACCTCGGAACGACGATCGCCGGCGTCTGGGGGAACACGCGAGCGTTCTCCTGGCCGGCCGCCGAGGATCCCCGCTACCGTCAGTTCGGTTCCGAGCGTCGACCGGAACTCGAGTTGCTGAAGGCCGGTGCGATCGAGCCGACTCGAGCGGATCAGTGAGGTCGTTCGGCGCGACGCGGCTCTGGCTCGCGATGATCGAGATCGCTCTCGAGTTCGAGTTTGAGTACGAGTTCGAAAGGAAACCACGAAACGACGCACCGAGCGCAGCGAGAAAACGGACGCAATAGGTGTTGTGGGCGATGGGCCACTCGAGGTGGCCAGTGTGTAGTGTAGTGTAGTTCAGTTCAGGTCAGGGTTCTGGGAATTCGTCGTCGTACTTGTGCTGGACGATGCCGCTCAGGGTGTGGTACTCCTCACTGGAGAACTCCTTCCAGGTCTGGTGAGTGGGGTGGCCGCGCTCGGGGAAGCTGAAGTCGCGGACGTTCCCCCAGGTCCCCCACGTGTAGGTGTGGAAGGTGAAGTACGGCACGTAGAAGTTCGCGTACCGTGCGAGTTTCTTGACGGATTCCTCGAAGTCGAGACCGAGTTCGGGGTTCCGCAGGGACTCACACAGTTCGGGCAGGCTGAGCAGTTCGCTGTCCGAGAGGCTTGGCTGTCGGCCGGCCTCGTCGGGTGCGTCGATGGAGCCGACTTCGTTCGGGATCTCCTGTTCGAACGGCCGGCCGTGGTTGTCGACTTCGCTGTAGTCCGTGTAGTCGACGTCGCCGGGCCAGTCGCTCTCCGGGTCGCCGCCGACGAGGGGCTGGGTCCACCACTGCCCGTTGGCCTCGTAGTACTGCCACGGCGTGTCGCCGGGGGTCCAGAAGATGCCGGACTCGTAGACGACGTTGTCGTTGTTGTATCGCTGTTGCCAGGTGTCCCAGTCGAGGCTGATGATCTCGGTCGAGACGCCGAGCTGGTTGAGGTTCGCCTGAATGGTTTCCGTGGCACCGATCCAGTCGGTCTGGCCGCTGTTCAGGTCGAGTGCGAGGGAGAGTTCTTCGCCCTCGGGACTCTCCCAGCCGCTGTCCATACTGCCGCTGTAACCGGCGTTTTCCAGCCACTCGACGGCGAGCTCGAGGTCCTGCTCGATCGGGTACTGGTAGAGACTGTCGAGGAACTCGTCGTCGAAAGTCGCTTCGGCGACGTTGTCGATCATGCAGACGTGGTGGTCGTTCGGCGTGGAGCGTTCCGGCCCCCAGCCGTTGTCACCGACGGCGCCCCAGTTGATGGCCGCGACGAACGCCCGGCGCACCCAGAGGTTCTGCAGGTGTGGGTTGGTGTCCCAGTTGAACAGCAGGTGGTCACCGCCGTTCTGGAGGTAGCGGTCGAGTTCCTGCATGTGGTCGGGCAGCTGTTCTCGGTTGATGTCGCCGTCACTCTCCTGAACGATTCCCCAGCTGAGGTCGATCTCACCCTGCTGTGCCAGGAGGGTCCGACGGTCCGCGCTCGCCATCTGGAGCTGGAGCTCCTCGACCACCGCGTGCTCGTTGGGGTGGTCGCTGCGCTTGGTGGCGATCATCGTATCCTCGGACATCTGATCGGGGTCGAGTTTGTAGAGGCCGGAGCCCCACTCGTTCTCGGCCAGATCGTAGTAGTTGATCGATTCGCTGGCGAGTTCTTCCGTGACCCGGTCCGATTCGTCCTGCGAGCCGACGTCCTCGAACTGTTCGACGTACGGTTCCGTGAACCCCGGGTGTGGCGGGACGTTCTCCGTCGGCGCCGCGTTCTGCCTGAGGACCGCTTCGGTTCGCGGGCTCGGCGTCTGTCCCTCGACTTCTCCCTTGTCCTCCCACCAGTGGTAGGTCCAGTCGTCGGCTACTTCGTAGTTGAACGTCGCTTCGTCGTTGAAGTGGTGGCCGTCGTTGAAGAAGTACAGCCGGTCTTCGTACAGTTTGGCCTGCGGATTGATCGGCGTTCCGTCCCAGTAGGTGAGGTCTTCGTTGTAGTAGTCGTAGATGTCGTACGGCGGTTCGACTTCGAAGTCCGTGTACATCGTCGGAATCGAAATCTCGTCGTACTCGTCGGTCCACGAAGCGTCCCACTCGTGGCCGTCGAGAAGCGACTCGCCGTCGGGGAGATACGTCGGTGCACTTATCTCCGTGAAGTACTTCTGCCCTTCCGTTCGGGGGGTCGCCGCCCACGGGTTCAAGTTCGCCTGTTCTGGAACGTTGTTGACGTGAACCCGAAGCGTCTCTCGCTGTGGTTCTCCCTGACTGTCACCGTTACCGCCACCGTTGCCGTCACCGTTGCCGTCACCGTTTCCATTTCCGTCACCATTCCCCTCTCCGTCGCCACCGAGACAACCCGCGAGACCTGCAACGCTCGCACCAGCAAGGATCTGTGCGTATCGTCGTCGCGAGAGCTGTTTACGGCGGTTCTGTGTACTGTCAACTTGCCGCATGATACTAAATACGAGTGGTAACACATAAACCTTCCTAAAACATCACAACAGATTCTAGTATTCTTCCTGTAGTCCATCGACACGAACCGCTGCCCGCTGGCGTTTTTCCCTCGAGTTTGCGAGGTTCGTTCGCTGGGATTTGAACGTCACGTCCGTCGGAGCGGTGTCGTCGAAGGGGACGTTTGTCGACTGGGAACGTCAGATCCTGAGACGTCTCGAAACGGATCTCCCGAGGTTTCTACGCGACGGACTGTGAGCGAGCCCGGCTGGGGAGTTCACACAGCACAAGATTCAAATAGTTTTCCACGGGAATGCTATCCAATGGTACACGCGATCGAAACGGCCAGTGAGGAGGCCAGCGGGTGGCGAATGTACGTACTCGCGGCCTATTACCTGCTGTTCGGGAACTTCTCGATTACCGTCATCGGCTTCGGCGTCGTCATGATCGGCGCGGGAGCGTCGCTCGAGCCGGTCGTCGAAGCGCTGAATATCAACTCGCCAAACGCCGCGATCATGGCGGGTATCGCCGGTATCTGGGGCGTCTCGCTCATCCTGCTCGGTGTGCTGGGATACGGGGTCCTCTGGGCGAACGCGAAGTACGCACGGATCACCGCCGCACAGTCTTGAACCGACCGCGCAGCCGTGATCGGTCCGGTCGTCGGTCGCTGATTACTGGGTCTCGGTCGGATCGTTCCCCGCCGGTCAGCAGTGCCGTGTTCGACGACGAACCGACCGTCGCGGCCGATCTCGGTCGGCTCACCACCCTCGTTGACGCTGCCGCCGGTCGCAGTATCGGATCGTCGCGCCGCTTGTAATCGCGAAGAGTGCGAACCCGGTGACGTTCATCGTCGAGACGACGAACAGACTCGTTCCGGGTTCGACGATAAACAGGTACGGCAATTGTAACACGGTGAATACGACGGAGAGCAAGCAGATCCACACGATATACGTTCGCCGCTCGCACAGTTCTCGCATGAACCGATCGAGACTCTCTCCCATTACCGGTCCCTCCGTCCCCGTTTCTCGATCGTACCGTGGGTCATGACTGTTCGTTCCGACGCCCAAATAAAAAGGTTTCTGCGACGCCCGTTCGTGGTCGTCGCTCCGACCTGTCGGTTTCGACCGTGACACCCGACGCCGTTCCCTCGAGGACTGTCGGAGTTCCTCGAAACCGTTTCGGGTCCGTCGAAGAAACCGCCATCGAGGCGACGTCAACGGCGTTCAGCTGCGGGACGTGAAACGGCGCCGTCTCGATGCCAGGCGATCTGAGAACTCCCTCTCTCGTCGTCGAGTGACGTCGTGAGTTGCGAATAGCACGGAGCGGCGCATCGCGAAACCAGACCGACCTCGTCTTTCGACCGATCCCGAGAGCGTCATCGTATCGCTCACCCTAGTTTTGATTATATCAACTTATTGCCGCACACTTCTCCGCCAATTTTGATAATAGGAAATAGACTCGATTATTTTTCGTGACTCTTAGACAGATATTAGCGAACTAACCGTTTCTGGGGATTCTGACGTTTGACAATCGTGAACAACCGACGCCTATTTGCCACGATCTTTGAGAATGGTTGTGAGTTCCATCCCCCGTCGTTACGACCCAGACAGTGCCGTCGATTCGAAACGGCAAATCCGTGTGGTCGACGAGCGGGTCCCGGACTGTCGACCGTCCGCTCACCGCCTTTCGACGACCGGCGGCATCGGACACGCGAGTTCGACGGTCGCCGACCGGACTCGCAGTGTCGTGTCGGACGTCACCCCTCCTTCTACCCGACCAGTTCGAAACCCGTCGGGAACGCGATGCCAGTCGGCCGTCGCCGTCTCCGAATTCGCCGTCACGCTGATCGGGCCCTCGATCGTCGTTTCCGGTCTCTCACCGTCATCTGTGACGGTGATGCGGGCGTGAACGTCGCCGTCCTCGTTCCCGTCATCGTCGCTCTCGCTCCCGACGTCACCGTTTGCCGCACGCGTACTTTCACCGCCCACTCGACACCGAACTCGAACGCGTGCGTACACCGGTGTCGCCGGTACCGACAGTTCGTCGAACTCAAGGGCGGACCCGATGGCCGTAACCGACGTGTCGTCGATCGAGAGGGGGCCCTCGAGCGACGCCGACGCGAACGTGACGAGCGGTGCGTCGTGATCGTCGTGCGGGTGTTCGATGCGCTCTCTGGCGTCGGTACCGTCCCCGCAGCTCGCGACGACGGTCGCATCCCACACTGTGTCCGGATCGACGTCCGTGATCGAAAGCACGGTCCCGCCGGCCCACGGAACGTCCCCGACCGTCTGGGGTTGCTCGACGAAACTCAGCACTCGGTCTCGACGCCACCGCTCGAGATCCACGTGGATATCACTGTACGCGAGGTTTCTATCGACGAGGTGGCGCGACCGCCACGTACCCTCACGTTTCGAATACAACAGCGGCCAGTTCGCACGCTCACGGTCGCGCGTGAGGATGTGTACGTCACCGTCGTCGCCGACGACGATTCCCATCCGACCCAGCGGCGAACCGACCACTCCCTGCCCGCCGAGGGTCGCCGTCGTCGTCCGATCGGTCACCGCCTCGACTCGCCAGTCGGTCGCACGATCGCCTCCGTCTTCCGCCGTCTCGAGCGTCGCGTGATAGACTTGCGTCCGTCCAGCCGCGTCGTTCCGGCAGTACGAGACGTGTGGTTCGTTCGTCGTCGGATCGGTCGCTGCCCAGCCGTTGTTTAACAGATCCGTTCCCTCCGGGACGGGATCGACGATTTCCGCCGTCGACTGGGTGATCGGCAGGTCGTATTCGGCACCCGTACTCGTCGTCCACGTCTCGCCGCCGTCGGGGCTGCGAGCGTAGGACAGGTCGCTGTTCGTCCGAACGTCGGGCGTCCGCCGCCAACACCAGAACGCGTGGAGGACGCCGTCGGCCGACTGGACGAGGTTCCAGAGGTACGGACACGACGAGTCGTTCGTCTCGCTCGGCTCCGTGGGGTCTTCGCTCGACTCTCCCGTTCCCGACAGTACCGGGTGCTGGAGCGGCTCCCACGTCTCGAGTTCCGGATTCCAGCGATCGAGGTGCCAGTCGCCGTGGCCGCTTTCACCCTCGCGATACCCCAACAGAAGCGTTCCATCGCACAGGCGCGTGAACTCCGGATAGGTCGCGCTCGATTCGCCGCTACCGGTCGTGCCGACGCGTTCGGGGCCGAACTCGGAACTATCGGCCGGTCGGACACTGCGACGCCACCGTATCTTCGAGCACCGGACGTTGTACGCCAGAAAGAGGTGCCCCTCGGGGCCGATTCCGAGGCCCGGCGTCCAGTGGCCGTCACGGACGTCGATTTCGATCCCGGTCTCGGTCCGCTCCCACGACCCCTCGGGGAGTGACCTCAAGGCGACGACGAGCGTCCCCGTCTGGGTCCAGTAGGCCACCCACTGTCGGCTGCCGTGACTGATCAACCGCGGACAAAACGGCGGCGTATTCGTCTGGGCATTTCCCATGCCGTTCTCGGTCACGCGGGAGCGGAGTACCGGTTTCACACTCGGTGTACCGGTCCGTATCAAGAAAAACTGTTGTTCTCTCGATCGCCGAAACCGAGACACCACCTATTGTTCATCACGCTGAATGAGTTTCTCTTTTGTAGAACAATACTGTTGTATGTCGAACCCACGTTCTCTTTAAAGGAATTCTCACGGTATTCATCCACTTACGTGCACAGTACGATGTCTATGCGGCCCGTCTGATGATTGATTCCCGACGAAACCTGTCAGCAAACGTGTATATTACAAACATACGCTTGTAAGCTAGATTTGGAGACGAACGTGTGTCTTTAATCGGGATAGTCCATGCCATTTGCCTCTTTATTTATAATTTGAAAGCAGATGGTTCTAGGCGCTGTCCGATACCTTCGTTCAGTCGATCCGACTGGCCGACACTTCCGTCCGGTTCGATACGACTAATAGAGAACACTATTCACAATACCATGTCACCATTCCTGGTCGATCCTCCTCGAGAACGATCCCTTCTTCGTGACGACGTCCGCCCACGCTGATAGACCGACCAGTACCTGGACGACGAGTACGACCCGGCCACGGACGACGCCATTAAGTCCGTCGAGTCGTATCACGATGGTATGGACCGATACGATACGGACGTGCGGGATGGAGTCCTCTTCCTCGAGTCTACCGACGGATGGCTCGAGATCGGCCGACTGGACGATATCTGCGAACTGGTTGGCGGCGAAACCTACACGCTCGAGTACGACGAGCGACAGCGTCAAGTCGACTGGCTCGACACCGACGAGGAGGGAAAACTGTCGTTCGACGTCCGTGAGACGCTCACGGAGATGGACTTCAACGACGAGTTCGTCGGGAATATCGAACCGGTCGACGCTGACGAAACGGACGAAGACGGCTATCCGCTCCGGGCATCAGTATTCGCCGATATGATGACGAACATCTGGGACTCGAAGGGGGATTTGTAGCCTCGTTCACGACTACGACTCGAGCGTCGTTCTACCCCACACTCGGACGAGTCGTGGTATCCACCGTCCCCACATCGCTCGTCCGGTCGAAAATGGTCGCCGAGGTCCTCGGGTCACTTCTGGACGGTGGTGTCGTACGACCTCGTCTCGTCGGGAGGCGTCCGATCTCCGGAACCGTTCGACCGATCGGACACCCGTTCTGACGCTGGTGAGTGTGACACCCATACGATTGTAATCGCACCGATCCTTATTACAAAAAACGTCGAAATTCCTATTTGCTTTAATCGCTGTCCTATTATCCGTTCTTCTTATTAGATTCGACCAAGATTCGTTCGAGAGAAGCTGTTAATCACAACGAGCGTCACTGCCGAACGACCCGCCGGTCTTTCCACTAACCGTCTGATATCCGTATTCGGTGAACGACTTTCTCGCCACTATCGTACCAACTGAAAGATCTACACACTCATCGTAACAATCCACGGGTCTCGGCCACCGTGCGCGCTGAACTGTGCTCCCGTCACGCCCTCCATTCTATATATCGCCATAGGATTTACCCCGAGGAAGTCCGATTCGTCTAGTCACTTCTGTTCGAACGGTGAATTCTCCCGTAGGCGTCCCGGCTAGTGTGGTACGCTATCGGATCCGTCTCGACCAGTAACACGGTCCTCGGGGACCGACCTGTTACTCGCGAACAGTCTACTCGTCGTCTTCGTGGCGCGACAACCGTACCGAATCGGAGCCGTCCCCTCGTCGTTCGACCGTACTATCGTAGCCACTGAGGGTCGGCGCACACTCGGCCGGACGACGGGAACGCGGTTCGAAGTGCACCGGGAGCGAGACCCGCGAACTGTGCAGTCGTACGTACACTTTCGGTGGCTACCGCAGGCGCTCCTCTCTCGAGTCCGAACGGCCTATCCGAACTCGATCTCTTATCGAACGCTATGAAGTACAATCCTATAGCGAATCGGCGATGACCGTCGACCGTCAGGTCGAGTGTCGTACTGTCCTCCGTTCTCGGTGTCTGGATATCATCCGTCTGAGTCGTTCCTGCCAATCGTTCTCCCTGTGCGGATCAACTCCTACCTAAATATATCATCCTAACGTTCACTTTCGATGTACGACTAGTACATGTCATCACTCGTCCCTTCGAGAACTGGTCGTATTCGATCATTTACTGAGTCAAATCGGATAATCATATCATCGCACACTTGTACACCAGATTCTGATCTATTCGATATCGCGTCGTTCTCGTATTCGAGACGGTTCCGATTCCTGCTCGGTCGCCAACTCGAGCGTTCGATATCCACCCCGACTCTCGTCGTAGGGGTTCTCCTGTCCTCTGACACCTGCTCGGCCGGTGGCACGATCCCCGAATATCCTATTGCTTGTCGGTAACACAATCTTACCCTCATGCGCTGGCTCCACCCGTTCTCGAGAGCCTACCGCTGCCGGCCCGGTGATAAACTCTATATTGCGATATTCAATCGACCACTGCCCGAGTCGATTCGACGCACCTGCTGGTGCACAGTGCTTATGCACGTCAAGAGCGATAGCACTGTAGTGACAGTCATGTTGGCGGTGGTCCAATGACGTCCCCGATACCGTTCGCGATCGACTTCCACGTCCACTCGGACGACTCCTACGACGGTCACGAACCGATCGAGCTCATCTTAGAACACGCAGCCGATATCGAACTTGACGGCGTCGTCATCACCGACCACGACGAAATCGAGGAGTCACTCCGCGCGGCGGAACTCGCACCGGAGTACGGGCTAGTCGGCATCCCTGGTGTCGAGGTGTCCACACGACACGGCCATCTGCTCGCGATCGGTGTCGAGAAACGGCCGGAGCCAGGCCGACCGTTCATGGAAACCGTCGAGGCCGTCCGCGAACTCGGCGGCATCGCGATCGTTCCCCACCCCTTCCAGCGGAGCCGCCACGGTGTCCGTAAAGGCCACATCGAGGACGCCGACGCGATCGAAGTGTACAACTCGATGCTCTTTACCGGCTACCGAAACCGGCGCGCGAGAACGTTTGCTAGACGGCGTGACTACCCCGAAATCGGGGCTAGCGACGCTCATTACCTCCCCAACGTCGGTCGTGCCTACACCGACATCCTCGTCACGCCCGACGACGACGTCGACTCGAAAACGGACATCGACGGCGACGAACTCGTCGACGCCATCCTCGAGGGACGGACCCAGATCCGCGGGAAACGGACACCGGTCCACAAGAGCACGGTCCAGTACGCGAAAGGTGCCGTCAGGAAGTCGACGTACCTGCTGACCTCGCGGGCGCCACTGGTGCCGACGGTGCCGGCGTCGATGGAGCGGAGTTAGCGTTCGCTCCCTAACTGCTCGCCGACGATCTCGTCGACGCGCTCGAGAAACGTCTCCTCTTCTCCGTTCGGAACCGTCGCTCCCGCCGCGACGTCGTGACCGCCGCCGTCGCCGCCAACCTCCCTCGAGGCCTCGCCCAGGACGGCCGAGAGGTCCAGTCCTCGGCGGACGAGACCGTGGTTCGCGCGGGCGGAGACTTTGATTTCGTCTTCGTTTTTGTTCGCGAACGCGACGATCGGTTTCTCCCTGCTGATCCCCTCGCTGCCGACGGCCATTCCCGCGACGATGCCGACGATGGTCTCGCGAATCCGGTCGCCGGCGTGGAACCACTGGACGTGCTCCTCGTGGGTGACGCCCTCGCTGGTAACGAGGTCGATCCCCTCCGAGAGGTTCCGCCGGTGGGTACGCAGAAGGGTCCGCGCGCGCTCGAGGGCGTCCTCTCTGTCGCCGAGACAGACGCCGAGTCCGACGTCCGCCCGATCGTAGCGGGCGGTCGCGTTCAACAGCGTGGAGAACTCGCTGGCGTCGCGGAGCTCGGAGCCGACCGGCTCGGCGCTGAGGACGTAGGACGTGCCGACGAGGTCGTCGATCTTCGAGGCCGGAACGCCTCGGGAGACGGCCCGCTGGACGAGCGCGCTCGCGAGACGCTGATTTTCTTCGGCGGTCAGTTCAGCCCACCGACGCCACTCGCCGCTCTCTTTGAGTTCGAGATCCAGCCCGTCCAGAAACCGTAGCGTACCGTTCGCGTCGTTCGAAACCCCCGGAACGTAGACGTCCGTGGCGTACTCGAGGAGTTTCGGAAGCGGACGGGTCTGTTTCCCGTAGAGCGCGAGGTCGGTGCCGGTCTCGAGGACGCCGGCCTCGACGGCGTCGTCGACGATCGCCTCGTTCGCGCCGTGGAGGTCGCCGCTCGACGCCTGCATGTCGCCGACCGCGCCGACGACGGCGAGGGCGGCGAGGTCGCGGTTGTCCGCTCTCGGGTGTCGGTCGGTGGTCTCGGCCCCGGTTCCACCGTCAGCCGCGAGTTCGCCGTCCCCGTCTGGTGTGGCCTCAGAGACGTCCGCCAGCGCACGCGCGAGGACGTAACTCGCACC
Source organism: Halomontanus rarus (assembly GCF_017357405.1). GTDB lineage: Archaea > Halobacteriota > Halobacteria > Halobacteriales > Natrialbaceae > Halomontanus > Halomontanus rarus. The sequence continues at coordinate 2,503,277 of NZ_CP071597.1, forward strand.
GGCACCCGATAGTTCGGACGCCCCGTTGATGCCGAAGAGGAGGGGGTTCAGATGGAACTCGGTCTCCTCGTCTGCGGGCTGGTGGTGGTCCGCGATGATCGGCGTGAACTCGCCCGCCCGTTCGTGTCTCCCGATCACGTCCAGCTGGCCGCTCCCGAAGTCGGTGAAGAGGACGGTGGCGTACTCCCGCGCCGCGATGCCGGCGATCGCCTCCTCGTCGAGTTGCTTCTCGAAGACCGCCTCGAAGGGAATCTCCGCCCGTTCGAGCGCGTTGGCGGCGATCGCGGCGCTCGTTAGTCCGTCGGCGTCGATGTGCGAGGCGAGCAGGACGCGGTCGGCCGCACAGAGGCGTCTCGCGCAGGCGGTCGCACGTTCCTCGAGTTCGGGGACCGGCCCTGTCATCACCACGGAGTGAGTCGGCCTGTGGGATAAACCTGCGGATGGCCGCTCTCGCACTCGGTCCGCGGGTCCCCTCGACCGGTCGGTAATCGACGTCACCGATTACGGCCCTCTCGTCGAACGAACGGATTACCGCACCGGCCCCTCACTATAGATGTTCATTGTAACCAACAAAAATTACTATATAGTTATATTGAATTAATGTATATGGCCGAGCTAATCGGCAACGAGGACACTCTCCCATGAACTCACACCAACCTCGAGACGGCGACGAATCGATCCCTTCGCGGGAATCAAACGACCGAGCGAACGACGGGAGCGACGACGACGAGTACGAGCCTTCGAATCGCGCGCACACGACTCGTGACCGCGACCGCAGTCGTAGTCTCCTCCGTCGACGGACGTTTCTCGGGGGGCTCGCCTCGAGTGCGGCGCTGCTGGCGGTACCCGGGAGCGCCCAGCAGGCGTCGGGTCCGGCTCGCGAGATGGAGAATCTCGACCGCGGCGTCGTCGCGGTCCAGACCGACGACGGCGTGCTGGTGCGCTGGCGGCTGTTGGGGACGGAGCCCGACGGCATCGGTTTCAACCTCTATCGCGACGGACAACGGGTCAACGGTTCACCGATCACCTCGAGCACTAACTACGTCGATCCCGACGGGTCGACCGGGTCGACGTACACGGTGGCGCCGATCGTCGGTGGCACCGAAGGCGAGGCGTCCGAACCGGCCGACGTCTGGGAGAACAACTATCTGGACATCCCGCTGAACAGGCCCGGGAGCAACTACCACCCGAACGATTGCAGCGTCGGCGACCTGACCGGCAACGGCCGGTACGATGTCGTCGTCAAGTGGTATCCCGACAATGCCCAAGACAACGCCTTCGAAGGGCACACCGACCCGACCATCTTCGACGCGTACACGCTGGACGGCGAGCACCTCTGGCGGATCGATCTGGGCCGCAACATCCGGTCGGGCGCCCACTACGCGCAGTTCCTCGTCTACGACTTCGACGGCGACGGAATCTCGGAGTTCGTCGTCCGGACCGCGGACGGGACGACCGACGGCGCGGGGAACGTGATCGGCGATCCGAACGCCGACTGGGTCAACGGCGACGGACGGACCCTCGAGGGCCCCGAGTACCTGACCGTCTTCGACGGATCGACCGGCGAGGAGATCGTGACCACGGACTTCGAGCCCGCCAGAGGCGACATCTGCTCCTGGGGTGACTGCTACGGCAACCGCGGCGAGCGGTTCCTCGCGGGCGTCGCCTACCTCGACGGCGAGCGCCCGAGCATCGTCCAGTGTCGCGGGTACTACGAGCGGACCGCGCTCGCGGCATTCGACTTCCGCGACGGCGAGCTGACCCAGCGCTGGCACTTCGACAGCGCCGACGGGTGGGGGGAGTACGCTGGCCAGGGGAACCACCAGCTCAGCGTCGCCGACGTCGACGGCGACGGCTACGACGAGATCGTCTACGGCGCCTGCGTGATCGACCACGACGGGACCGGCCTCCACTCGACCGGCTGGAACCACGGCGACGCGCTGCACTGCGGCGACCTGGTCCCTTCGCGGGACGGCCTCGAGATCTTCATGCCCCACGAGTCGGGCCCGCACGGCGCCACGATGCGCGACGCCGAGACGGGCGAGCCACTCTGGACGGTCGAGGCCTCGGGCGACGTGGGCCGTGGCGTCGCGGGCAACATCGACCCCACCAGACCTGGCGCGGAGGCCTGGGCGTCGAACGGCGTCGGCCTCCGCGAGGGCGGATCGGGCGACCGGATCGCCGACGCACCCGGTCCGAAGAACTCCCTCGTGTGGTGGAAAGGCGACCTGAAGCGGGAGCTCCTGGACGACACCTGGATCGGCGAGTGGGATCCGGGGGCCCAGTCCGTCTCCACGGTCGCCGATTTCTCGGGGGTCGGGTCGAACAACGGGACGAAGGCGAACGCCTGTCTCTCCGGCGACATCCTCGGCGACTGGCGCGAGGAGGTGCTGCTACGCCGGGACGACAACGAGGCGCTCCGACTGTTCGTGACGCCCTACGAGACGGATCACCGGCTGTACACCCTGATGCACGACTCGCAGTACCGGACGGCCATCGCCTGGCAGAACGTCTCGTACAACCAGCCGCCGCACCCGAGTTTCTACGTCGGCGAGGACATGGACGGGCCGCCGACGCCGAACATCGATCTCGTCGGCGCGGGCGAAGACGGGGATACCACTCCGCCGTCGGCCCCGTCGAACCTCCACGTCGACGAGACGACTCCGACGTCTATCAGCCTCTCGTGGAACGAGCCCAGCGACGACGACATCGTGTACTACACCGTCACCGTCGACGGCCAAGCCGAGACGATCGTCGACGTGGGGGTGTCGACGGTCGAGATCACCGGGCTCGATACCGGCACCGAATACGCCCTCGGTGTCAGGGCGGTCGACGACGCCAGTAACCGGTCGGAAGCGGCGACGACGACGGCGACGACCGCCGATGGTCAGGAGACCGACGACCGAACCGACGGTGCCGGCCCGATCACCGTCGAGGGCGGCGGTGCGGACATCTGGGGTCAGGCGGACGCATTCCACTACTACTACACCGAGGCGGACGGGGACTTCGACGTCGCCGTCAGGGTGGACAGCGTCGAGAACACCGACGAGTACGCCAAGGCCGGGCTGATGGTTCGCGAGTCGACCGATCCCGACGCGCAAAACGTCATGATCCGGCGGACGCCAGACGAGACCTCCGTCCAGTGGCGGCGGACCCCCGGAAGCGACTCCCAGAGCACCACGACGGAGGCGGGTGCCGGCGAGAGCGAGATCGACGGCGGCACCACCGTGGACTCCTGGCACCGTCTCGTCCGATCCGGCGAGACGATCCTGGCGTACTCCTCGAGCGACGGCGTCGAGTGGACGTTATTCGCAGCCCTCTCGGTGTCCCTCTCGAGTCGCGTCCACGTCGGACTCGCCGTGACGAGCCACGACGAGGGCACGCTGTGTACCGCCGAGTTCTCGAGTCTCACGGGGATCGCCCCGGCGAACTCGCAGGATATCGGCGCGGTTTCCGTCTCGGGGACCGTCGACGACGGTCGCGCGTCGGGGCCGGAGCCGATCGGCGACAACGCGACGCCGCCTCGCGACCTCGACGGTGACGGTCTCTACGAGGACATCGACGGGAGCGGTGACCTCGGTTCCACCGACGTCGTCGACTTCTTCGACCACCTCGACGAACCGGTGGTGACGGACCACGTCGACGCCTACGACTTCGACGGGAACGGTCGGATCAGTCCCGGCGACGTCGTGGACCTGTTCGACCGGCTGTAGCGCGACTCGCCGACGTCGATACCGGTTCCGGTTCCGGTTCTGGTTCCGGTTCCGGTTCCCGTCGACCGCTCGTCTCGCGGTCCAATTTAGATTCTAACTCCGAGTCCGATTCCAATTGGCGACGCGGTCCTCGAGCGCCTACATACTCGAGGACTCTCTGCCTTTTGCAGAGAGGTCGAGCCCGGGGGTAGTGCAGTAGAGTGGAGTGGACCGGAGTAGAGTCGCGGCCAGTCGGACGGGCCGCGCTATTCGTGATAGGTCGGCGCCGCCCGCTCGACGACCGCACAGAGCAGTTCCTCCGCGTCGGCGTCCACCGGAACCACGTCGACGCTGATTCCGTGATCCTCAGCGGTCTCTCGAGTCGGCGCGCCGATCGTCCCGACGACCGCGTCGGCGAGTCCGGCGATCGCCTCCTCCCTGATTCCTCGTTCGTCGGCGGCCTCGAGGAAGTGCTCGACGGTCAGCGACGACGTGAACGCCGCGGCGTCGAGGTCGCCTGCGGCGGCGCGCTCGGCGGATTCGCCGCTCCCCTCCGGGCGGACGAGCCGGTACAGCACCGTCTCGTGGACGTACGCGCCGGCGGCCTCGAGGCCCTCGAGCAACACCGAACTCCCGTGGTCGCTCCTGGCGACCTCCACTCGCGCGCCGTCGACCTCGGTCTCGAGCGCGGCGACGAGACCGCTCGAGGTGTACGTTTCGGGGACGACGTCGACGGTGTATCCCGCGTTGCGGAGCGCGTCAGCGGTGCTCGCGCCGATGGCGCAGACGGTCGCGTCGCCGGGCTCCCAGTCGGCGTCGCGGGCGAGTTCGACGCCGGTCTTGCTCGTCAGGATGACGTAGTCGGCGTCGGTTCGCGGGGTCGCGTCGGTCGGTTCGACGGCGAGCATGGGGTCCGGTACCGCCCGCGCGCCCAGCGAGTCGATCAGTTCGACGGCGTCGGCCAGCCGCTCGTCGTCGGGGCGGAAGACGGCGACGGTGAGGTCACGCACGGCTCATTCCTCCAATTCTGCAGACCGCTCGTCTCCGGCTTCGTTCGCGAGGAAGTCCACGACCGCCTCGCGGCTTCCCGCCACGTCACCGATCACGGTGACCGCGGGCGGCGAGATGCCCGCCTCGTCGCGAACCTCGACGATGGTCTCGAGGGTGCCGGTCGCGACCCGCTGTCCGGGCCGGGTGCCGCGCTCGATCAGCGCGACGGGCGTCCCGGCATCCATTCCGGCCTCGCGCAAGGCGGCGGTGTAGTCGGGCAGTCGACCGACACCCATGAGGACGACGATGGTCCCGCCGGTCGCGGCGAGCGCCTCCCAGTCGACGGCGGACTCCGCCTTCGTGGGGTCTTCGTGTCCCGTAACGAACGAGACGGAGGAGGTGTGATCGCGGTGGGTCACCGGAATCCCGGCGACGCCGGGGGCGGCCACCGCGGAGGTGATCCCGGGGACGACCTCGAAGGGGATGCCGCGGGCCGCGAGATACTCGGCCTCCTCGCCGCCGCGGCCGAAGACGAACGGATCGCCGCCCTTGAGCCGGACGACGGTCTTCCCCGCCCGGGCGAGTTCGACCAGTCGCTCGTTGATCTCCGCCTGCGAGGTGCGCTCGCCGCCGGCCCGCTTGCCGACGTCCTCGCTGCGGTCGTCGGGTAACCGGTCGATGATCTCCGGGCCCGGGAGCTTGTCGTGGAGGACGATATCGGCGTCCTCGAGCAGCCGCGCGGCTTTCACGGTCAGCAGGTCGGGGTCGCCGGGGCCGCTGCCGACGAGGTGGACGGTGCCGGTGCCAGTGCCGGTATCGGTGTCGGTGTCAGTGTCCGTCTCCGGATCCGTCTCCTCTTCGGCGCTGGCGTCTGTCCCTCCCATCTACTTCCCCTCCGGTTCGTCCGCACGGTCCGGCCCGTCGTCTGCGGCGTCCTCGCGGGCTTCGGCGATCAGGTCGGCCGCACCGCGACTGGCGAGTTCGTCGGCGAACGCGCGGGCAGCTTCGGGATAGCTCTCGATCGGCAGGTCTCGCGTCGCCGTCACCGACTCCTCGCCGTCGCGGTCGAACACCTGGACGGCGGCGTGGACGTACTCGCCCTGAACGACCGCGTAGATGCCGATCGGAGCGATACAGCCGCCGCCGAGTTCCGACAGTAGCGTGCGCTCGACGGTCGTCTCCACGCGCGTTCGGGGGTGGTCGATCGCCTCCTGAATCGCTTCAGCGGTCTCGCCGCTCTTGGCGGTCACCGCCAGCGCTCCCTGACCCGGCGCGGGCGCGAACTCGTTCGGCGGGAGCTGCTGGTAGTCGACGTGGTGGGCGAGCCCGCTGCGCTCGAGGCCGGCTTCTGCGAGGACGATGGCGTCGTACTCCGTCTCGACCTCGCGCCCGAGCGCCTGCTTCTCGAGTTCGGAGAGGCCGTCGAACCACTCGTCGGTCGTCAGGTCGTATTCGGGTTCGAAGTCCTCGTCTCCTGCATTTCCTTTCCGTTCTTTGTCCGCCTCGGTCCGCGCCTGATGTTCCGCCTGCAACGCGGGCGCGAGCAACTTCTCGAGGCGCGTGTCGACGTTTCCGCGAAGCGGTTCGACCTCGAGGTCGGGGCGCTCGGCCAGCAGCTGCGCTCGCCGCCGGAGACTCGAGGTGCCGACCGTCGCTCCGTCGGGCAGTTCCTCCACCGTGTGGCCGTCGGGCGTGACGAGCGCGTCGCCCGGCCGTCCGCGTTCCGGGACGGCCGCGGTGACGAGTTCCGACGGCTGTTCGGTGGGCATGTCCTTCATCGAGTGGATGGCGCCGTCGAGATCGCCCTCGAGGACGCGTTCGTCGAGTTCACGGACGAACGCTCCGGTTTTCCCCAGTCGATGGATCAACTCGTCTCGGATCTGGTCGCCCGTCGTCTCCACCGTAACCAGTTCGACCTCGTAGTAGCGGTTCTCGAGGGCTTCCTTCACGAGTGTCGCCTGTCGCCGGGCTAGCGTCGATCCCCGCGTCGCCAGTCGGAGCGTCCCGCGCGTTTTCATAGTCGGGTCTGGGCGCCTCGAGTATGAAAAGCGCACGCTCTGGGCGCGTCCGCTCGGACATGTTCGGGCCGCCGTTTATGTTCATACGGGAGATACGTTCGGTCGAATGTCTGAGCAGACACTCTACGAGAGACTCGGCGGTGAAGACGCGATTGCGGCCGTCGTCGATCGATTCTACGAACGCGTTCTCGCCGACGACCGGCTCGTCGGCTTCTTCGAGGACGTCGACATGCAAAAACAGCGCGCTCACCAGACGCAGTTTCTCAGCGCGGTCGCAGGCGGGCCCGTCGACTACACTGGAAAGGACATGCAAACAGTTCACGCCGACCTCGAGATCCGACGGTCTGACTTCGACGCGATCGCGACCCACCTCGAGCAGACGCTGGTCGAGTTCGACGTCGACGCGGACGAACGGAACGCGATCCTCGAGGCGTTCGGCAGTTACGAGGACGCGATCGTGACGGCGGCCGACTGAGGCGGTCTCCTGTAACTCGTTCACAGTGCAACCGCAGGTCGGTCGCGGTTACACCGGTACATCGGTACAGTGGTACGAATTTCTGCGGTCGGTGACCCTCGATTCGGTTTCTCCGCAGGTATACGCCGAGGGTCTCTTCACAGGTATACGACGGGCCCCGACCGGTCGGTGTGTCCCAACGCCATTGGCCACTACCGTGCGTAACGATTCGCCCGAATACGTTCCCCGGGATTTCCATCTCGTAGGAATCGCGTCGTCGTTTGACGAGGGAGAGGGACAACCGTCGACCGTATGCTGGTACGCAGAAAACACCTGGCCACGTTCCTCGCGGTGATCTTCGTCGCGAACCTCGTCGTGATGGGCGGCGGGGCGTGGCTCGCCTACGAGAACGAACCCGAAATCCCGGATACGATCGTCGGACCCGAGGGCGACCCGGTCGCGACGAGCGACGACGTTCGGTCCGGAAAGGCGGTCTTTCAGGAGAACGGTCTGATGAACCAGGGCTCGATCCTGAGCCACGGTAGCTATTACGACACCGACTACACCGCCAACGCCCTCGAGTTGAAGGCCCAGCACATGCGGGTCTACTACGCCGAGGAGCGCTACGACGAGGCCTACGAGGACCTCGAGGCGCCCGAACGGGCGGCGGTCGACGAGACGGTTCGACAGGAACTGAACGCGAGCACCTACGCGGATCACGTGGAGTACTCCGGAGCGGAGGTCTACGCCCACGAGCAGGTCCGCGAGGAGTACGTCGAGCGCTACCACGAGGGTGACCGCGAGCGCGGGATTCAGGAGGGATTGATCCCGACCGTCCAGGAGGCCGAGCAGTTCGCCGATTTCGCGCTCTGGACGGCCTGGATCGCCCACACCGACCGGCCCGGTTCGGACACGACGTTCACCAACGATTGGCCGTATTCGCCCGCCGCAGGCAACGACGCCGGTGGCCCGGTGATGACCTGGAGCGTGGTCGCGATGGTCCTGCTCGTCGCCGGTGCCGGCGTCTCCATCTGGCTCTATCGGGCGATCGAGCTCCCCGAACCCGACGCCGAGGGGATGACGATCCCGCACCCGGGCGAGATCGACCTGACGCCGAGCCAGCTGTTGAGCACCCGGTTCATCGTCGTCGGCGCGGCCCTGTTCGTCGCGCAGACGCTCCTCGGCGGCTTGCTCGCACACTACTACGTCGAGCGCGACGACTTCTTCGGCTTCCACGAGGTCCTCGGAATCGACATCCTCGAGTACCTCCCGTGGGCGATCGTCCGGACCTGGCACGTGGATCTGGGGGTGCTCTGGATCGCGACGATGTGGCTCGGCGCCGGGCTCTTCCTCGCGCCGCTGCTGACGGGCCGGGAACCGCCGAAACAGGCGCTGTACGTCAAGGGGCTGCTGGCCGCGTTGCTCGTCGTCGCGGTCGGCGGGCTCACCGGTATCTGGCTCGGAATCAACAACGTCTTCGACGGCCAGTGGTGGTGGCTGCTAGGTAACGAAGGCCTCGAGTACCTCGAGATCGGGCGCCTCTGGCAGGCCGGTCTGCTGGTCGGCTTCCTCGGCTGGACCGCCCTCGTCGCACGCGGGTTCAAACCGCTGCTCGATCGGGAGCCCCGCTACGGGCTGGCTCACATGATCGTCTACGCCGGCGGCTCGATCGGATTGCTGTTCGTCGCCGGCTTCCTCTACACGCCCGACACCAACATCGTGACCACGGAGTTCTGGCGCTGGTGGGTCGTCCACATGTGGGTCGAGGGCGTCTTCGAGTTTTTCATCCTCGTCGTCATCGCGCTCACGCTGGTCTCGATGAACCTCCTGTCCAAGAAGTCGGCCGAGAAGGCGGTCATCTTCCAGGCGGCTCTCGTGATGGGAAGCGGCATCGTCGGCGTCTCCCACCACTACTGGTGGGTCGGCCAGCCCGAAGTCTGGCTCCCCATCGGGAGCGTCTTCTCGACTCTCGAGTTCATCCCGCTGCTCTTCATCCTCTACGAGGCCCTCGGCCAGTACCGGGCGATGGCTGGAGCCGGGACGTCCTTCCCCTATCGGACGGCCTTCTACTTCATCGTCGCCTCGAGCGTCTGGAACTTCTTCGGCGCCGGCGTGCTGGGATTCTTCATCAACCTGCCGGTCGTCAACTACTACCAGACCGGAACCTACCTGACGGTGGCACACGCCCACGGCGCGATGTTCGGCGCGTTCGGCCTGCTCGCGATGGGAATGGCGGTCTACATCCTCCGGGTGACGACCCGCGTCGACCGCTGGAGCGACCGCCGCCTCCGCTGGTCGTTCTGGCTCTGTAACGTCGGCCTCGCGCTCATGCTGTTCCTCTCGCTGCTCCCGATCGGGTTCCTGCAACTCGAGGTCGCGTTCACGCAGGGGTACGACGCCGCCCGCAGCCTGGCGTTCTACGAGTCCGGGACGATCCAGACGCTCATGTGGTTGCGGATGCCCGGCGACACCCTGTTGATCCTCGGCGCAGTCGTCTTCGCCTGGGACGTGGCGGCCAAGCTGCTGTTCCAGCGAACGGCGACCGCGACGGACGCGCGTGCACACGTCATCGCCGACCGCGTCTTCACCGTCCGCGAGGACGGGGAGATCGTGAGCGACGACGACTGAAGCGCGGTCGTCGGGGTTCTCGAGCCTCCGCGGTTTCGATCACGGCGTCCCGGTCGCCCGTCGCCGTCGGAAGAGATAGTACGCCGCGAGCAGCGGCTGTAGCGGCGGGACGAACAGACTCAGGAACGCGAATCCGAGGTAGGACCCGGGGTTCGGCGTCCACCGAGTCCGCCGGGTGCAGACGTAGGCCGCGTCCCGGTGGATCGCGATCGGAAACGCGCCGAACGCGACGGTGCCGGCCAGCCCGATCGCCGTCACCACCAGTTCGGGCATCGCGAGCACGTACGCGATCGCGGCCGCGACCAGCCCCGCGACCGTGGTCCCGAGCGAGATCGCGATCACGACCCACCACTCCGAGCGGTCTGCCGGCGTTCCGAACCGTCGGTGGCGGCGATACAGGTAGACGACGCCCGCGACGGGTGCGAGCACGAGTGCGAAGAGGGCGTTGAGCCACGGCCGCGGCTGCCAGCCGCCCACTACCTGCACCCGCCTCGTGTCGAGAAACAACGTCGTCGTCAGGCCCAGCGTCAACAGCGTGTACCCGAACGTTCCGAACAGGACCAACCCCCACCGGAGTCCGGGAACGCCGGGATCTGCCTCCTGAACCGCTCCGACGAGCCCGACGCCGACCACCGGCGGAAAGAGATAGCACAGCCGCTCGATCACCCGCCCCCAGTCGACGTCCTCGAGTCTCGAGGCTCCCATCGCCTGGGCCGACGTTTTCGTCCCCCGTAGAATACATCTACCGCTCTCCGTCGGTGCCTTTCTCCGCCACCCGCGGGTCACTCTCCCGCTCGAGGTTTGGCGGTCGCTACCGGTATCGTAACTTCAGATTCAAACGCGAACGACCCGAACCCTATTGGTATCCGGTGTGGTAGCCGGCCGAGTGCGCCGAAGAACATATCTAACGGGAATCGGTACAGGACTCGGACTCTCGCTGGCGACGCTCGCAGGTGCGGCCGACGGTTCCGGTGGCGCAGCCTCCGGGGACCAGTCCGGCGGTGTCGACGTTTCGATCGTCAGGACGAACGCACCCGTCCGCGCGGGCGACGTCCTCGAGGTTCGGGCCGAACTCACCAACACCGGCGGCGGGATCGACGAGCAGACTATCCGGCTCGTCGCTGACGAGACGGTCGACAGCGAGACGGTCTCGGTTCCCCACGACGAGTACTGGCCGATCGACCTCTCCTACGAGACGCACCCGGTCGGGCAGGACGTTCAGTTTCCCGTCGCGGTCGTCGGTGACGACGACAGCGACGAACGGACCGTGGACGTGCTCACCGAGGCCGACGGTTCCTTCGAGCTCGAGATCGCGGAGACGAACGCGCCGGTCGCGGCGGGCGACGTGCTCCGCGTTCGGGTTCGGGTCGGCAACACGGGCAGCGTGGCCCAGACCCAGACGGTTCGACTCGAGGCCGGTGAGACGGTCGACAGCGAGACGGTGACGATCCCCGCCGACGAGGTCCACAGCTTCAGCCTCGCCTACGAGACGTACCCCGTCGGGCGGGACGTTCGGTTCCCCGTCACGGTGTCCTGCGACGACGACTCCGATCAGCGCGAAGTCGGCGTGAGCGGGACGAACTGACCGGTACTCGGTTCTGTTTCAGACGGAACTACCTATCGCAGGCCTCGATTTTTTGCACGTCCTCGCCCTATCCCGTCCCGTGTCGAAGACCGAGGAAGCGGTCACTACGTTGACGGAGTTGGGACTGACCGAGTACGAATCTCGGTGTTTCGTCGCGCTCACGCGCCTCTCGTCGGGGACCGCCAGGGAGATCAGTCAGGTGGCAGACGTCCCGCGATCGCGAGTGTACGACACTATCGAGCGGCTCGGCCGGAAGGGACTGGTCGACGTCCAGCAATCCGAGCCGCGGGAGTATCGGGCGATACCGGTCGAATCGGCGTGTCGGCGGCTCAAAGAGGATTACGAGTCCCGCATCGACGCCGCAGAGAACGCCCTCCACCAGGTCGAGGAACCCGAATCGCCGGACGACGAGGGGATGTGGTCGATCAACCAGTCCGAACAGGTCGTCGATCGGATCGTCACCTTCCTCGAGGCGGCCGAGGAGTCGGTGTACCTCCTGATCGCGACCGACGAGGTGGTCGATCGACGAGTTCTCGAGGGGTTACATACCGCCGCCGACGGCGACGTCCACGTCCTCGTCGAGGTTCCCACCGAAGACGTCGCGGACAGGGTCCGGGACGCGGTCCCGGACGCTGAGGTCGTCGTAGCGGCCGACCTCCAGTCCTCGGAGCCGGTCTACTCGGAGTGGCCGGGCCAACTCCTCATGGTCGACCGGGCGTCGATCGTCGCAGCCGGCCGCACGGAGAGCGACCTGCCCGACGTGACCGACGAGACGGCGGTGTGGACCTACGGCCACGACCACGGCTTCGCCGTCTGGACGCGGAAGTTACTCGAGCAGCGGCGGGCGGCTCGCAGTGTCGAGTGAGAAGACAGTTCGGACTGGGTGTCTTGGTCTTGGTACTCAGAGCGCTTCTTTGTACGCCTCGAGCGTCTCGTCGACGTCCTCCTCGGTGTGGGCGTAGCTGACGAACTGGGATTCGAACTGGTTCTGCGAGAGGAACACGCCCTGGTCTTTCATCTGGCCCCAGAACAGCCGCCGCCAGCGGTCGGTCTCGGCGCGTTTCACGTCGGCGGCGTTCTTCGGACAGTAGTCGTAGCGGGGACAGTCGGGGTCCTGGACGCAGCCGGCTTCGCACTGGTTCTCGAGCAGGCCGGCGCTCGGCCCCTCGCGCGTGAAGATTACTTTGAACATGCTGTCGGTGCCCACGACGGTGTAGTTGGGCGCCTGATCGGCCAGAATCTCGGTCAACCCGGAACGCAGGCGATCGCCCAGTCGGTTGACGTGCTCGTAGACGTCGTTCGCGGCGGCGAACTGCAGGGTCTCGAGGCCGGCGGCCATCGTGACGGGGTGGCCCGAGAAGGTGCCGGCCTGGAAGACGTCGCCCGAGGGCGCGAACTGTTCGACGATCTCCGCGCGGCCGCCGATCGCGCCGACGGGGAAGCCGCCGCCGACGATCTTGCCGAAGGTGGTCACGTCGGGCGTGACGCCGAAGTGACTCTGGGCGCAGCCGAGTCCGCCCACGCGGAAGCCGGTGATGACCTCGTCGAAGATGAGCAGGGAATCGTGCTCGTCGGTGAGTTCGCGGAGGGTCTCGAGGTAGCCCTCGACGGGGTGAACGATGCCGTAGTTGGCCAGGATCGGCTCCGTGAGGACGGCGGCGATGTCGTCGCCGTGTTCCTCGAAGACCTCCCGGACGGCGTCCTCGTCGTTGAACGGGACCGGGAGGGTGTGTTCGGCGAACGACTGGGGGATCCCTGCCGAGGAGGGTTTCGGGTTCTCGGCGTCGCCCTCCACGAGCGTGGACTCCTGAGCGCCGTGGTAGCCTCCTTGCATGAGGACGATCTTGTTGCGGCCGGTGTAGCCGCGGGCGAGGCGGACGGCCGAGACGGTGGCTTCCGTGCCGGAGTTGACGAACCGGATCTTCTCGACGCTGGGAACGTGGCGGACGACGAACTCCGCGAGATCGACCTCGACCTCGGTCGGTGTGCCGTACATCGGCCCTTCGCTGGCGGTTCGCTGGATCTCCGCGCGGACCTGTTCGGGGAGGTCGTGGCCCAGCAGCAGCGGGCCGAGTCCCATCACCCAGTCGACGTACCGGTTGCCGTCGGCGTCGATGACGTGGCCGCCGTCACCTTTCCGGACGAAGAAGGGGTAGGGTTCGATCGCCGCCCGGACGGCGGAGTTGACGCCGCCGGGCATCACGGAGAGCGCCCGATCGTACAGTGCGCGCGACTGATCGTGGTTCATGCGCGGGCGTTCGAGATGGGTCGTGAAAGTAGTACCGAGGTTCGGTCACGCCGTCGCTCGGTACCGACTCTCTTCCCGTGGCACCTCCGATCGATGAAAACGGCTCGCATTGCGATCGGCGCGTCGATTGCGTGCGAAACAGGAATCAGGAATCAGGAACCAGAACGCGGAAATCAGAACCGATACCGTTCGGATGATCGCTCAGACCTGTCGATTCTCCCTCCCCATCGCGTTCGATCGATATCCCCTCGACTCACCCGCGACTCGAGTGGAGGATCGTGGGTTTTAGACGGCGTCGGTGCCGGTCTTGCCGGTTCGGACTTGGTAGGCGTCGTCGACTGGCATGACGAAGATCTTGCCGTCACCGGGTTCGCCGGTGTTGGCGGCCTCGCCGATGGCCTCGACGACGTCCGTGGCTGGAATGTCGGCGACGACGCACTCGACCTTCACCTTCTGGTGGAGGTCGACGGTGTACTCCTCGCCGCGCCACTGTCCCTTCTTGGCGGGCTGGGAGCCGCGCCCGGAGACGTTGGTGACGGTCAGCGAGGGAGCGCCCGTTTCCGCGAGCGCCTTCTTGACGGCGCCGAGGCGGTCGGGGCGGATGATCGCGGTGATCATCTTGAGTTCGCTCTGGGGTTCTTCGCCGCCGTCGGTGCGGATCTCGCGGCCGCCGTCGGTGACGACGTCGGTCTGACCGAACTCGGGGTAGGTGTCGACGCCGTGTTCGGAGACGTCGAGGCCGTCGTGTTCGTGTTCGGGCGTGACACGGGCTTGGCCCACGGCCTTGAACGCGCCCCAGATGAGGGCGGTCGAGACGATCGTCCAGCCGCCGATGGCGACGACACCGATGAGCTGTGCGACGAACGCGTTCACGACGCTATCGACGACACCTGGCGCGGCCACGAACGGGAACAGGAGCGTTCCCAGAACCCCGGCCGAGCCGTGGACGGGGAAGACTGCACAGACGTCGTCGATCTTGAGCTGTTTCTCGACGAATTCGAAGACGATGGGAAGCTGTGCACCGGCGAGGCCGCCGACGACGAAGGCACCCCACCACGCGGTCGTGTCGGGGATCGCGGTGATGCCGACCAGACCGGCCAGAAGGCCGTTAGCGACGTACAGCGTGTCGACCTTGCCGGTTTTGAGCCAGGCGACGAGCCCAGCGCCAATCGCACCGCAGGCCATCGCGATGGTCGTCGTCATGGCGACGCGACCGACGTAGGCGAAGTCGCCCAGTACGAGCGCGCCGTCCTCGACGACGAACACGGTCGCGGCGGTTCCGACGTTGAAGCCGTACCAGCCGAAAGCCAGTATCAGCGTTCCCAGTACGGCGAAGGTCAGGGAGTGACCGGGAATGACGTTCGCCGAGCCGTCCTCGTTGTACCGGCCGATGCGCGGGCCAAGTATCCACGCCGCGGTGAGGCCGGCGATGCCACCCATTCCGTGGACGATCATCCCACCCGCAAAGTCCTGAAATATCGCACCGCCGAACTCGACGTACTCGCCGGCCCAGGTGATGCCCGTGACGACCGGGTAGATGACTGCGGCCAGTAGGAAGGTGTAGCCGACGTACGCGCGAAGCTTCGCGCGACCGGCGACGGCTCCCGAGACGATGGTCGCCGCCGTCATCGCGAAGACGGCGCCGTACAGCCAGTCGACCCACGCGTTCGGATCAACGGCGTCGAACGCCGGTGCGAATCCGTCGCCAGCGACGAGACTCTCGATCCCAGCTCCGATGAGGAAGAACACCGTGACGCCAACGCTCCAAGTCAGCAGGTTCTTCGTCAGCTGGTTTGCGACGTTCTTCGAGCGCACCTGGCCCGCCTCGAGCATGGCGAAGCCGGCGTGCATGAAGAAGATCAGGAAGGTCGCCATCAGTACCCAGACGAGGTTGACGCCTTCCATGATGACCTCCGGATCGACTGCCACCTGCAGGAGCGTAGACTCCATTAGGCAGCCACCTCCGCTTCGCTCGCTTCACTTTCGATGCAATGTAGACGAATGTCCATGTCTTGTTCGTTAGAGTTCATGGTTGTCTTCTGAATCACGTCTGATGACGATGGTCTACCTCAATATAAGGATTAGCGTTAACGAATGGCTGGAAATCGTGGGATAATAGGAACAACCGAACAAATCTAGAGGTAATTTAATGTGTATTAGGTTGTTGAACATCGAGAGATATTCGAGTATTGGTTATATATTCGACGTTCGTCAACCATACCTGGTCGGGATCTCGGTCGAAGCGTGTCGAAGTAGTGCCCAGAACGGGATTAACGGCTCGCGCGCGGCAGATGTTATAGCTCAAAAAGCGCCAGTCCACTCCCGGTGGACATTCATGGGAGTTGTGCACGAAATTAGATTGGCACACACTACTTTATTAATCAACATCTAACATCTATATACAATATACTTCCGTTGCGTCTGGATACTCATTTGGAACATTCGGCCTCTGTCCCTCTGACCTCTCTCGCTTGCAGGTTTAACTGAACCTCTCGGCTGGGCTACCTCTCGGCTGGGCTGGTCCTCTCGCTTGGAGGTTTAGCTGTACCTTCCGAGTCGGTGTCATAACCGTCCCCAACGATATGCCCCTGATGGTAAGAATAAGTAGCGCCAAACCCGCAACCAGCGACTGCACCTCCTGGACCCGATACCGAACCAGAAATTGCACCGCCTGCACAACCTAGTACAACATTCTAATCATCTTCTGACATTTCTCCGTCTCCCGAAGGACCATCAGTTACATGATCATGTGCAGCTGCTGAACCGGCTGCCAAGGCGATTATCATTAGCATGGCAATACCAACTGATGCAAATCTTATCACTCGCATACAGTCAATAACCAATTGCTAATACTATTAATTATTTCCCATCCTGCTATGATATAGATAGTTGAATAGATTATTTGTATTCAAGGGCTCTTTTCCCGTTTATTATCAGTTTCACATCTTTCGCGCAATTCTCTCCGCGAAATACGTGAGAATCAGGTCAGCACCCGCGCGTTTAATCGAGAGCAGCGATTCGTGAGCGACCGCCTCGAGGTCGAGCCATCCCTTCTCGCTCGCCGCGTGAAGCATCGCGTACTCGCCCGAGACGTTGTAGGCGGCGATCGGGTGGTCGAACTCCCGGCGTAGCGAGCTGACGATGTCCAGATAGGGGAGGGCGGGTTTGACCATCAGCACGTCCGCGCCCTGGTCGACGTCGAGTTCGACTTCGCGGATCGCTTCCCGTGCGTTCGCCGGGTCCATCTGGTAGTGGCGACGGTTTCCGAATGCGGGTGCGCCGTCGGCGGCGTCGCGAAACGGCCCGTAGAAGGCGCTCTCGTACTTCGCGGCGTAGCTCATGATCGGCACGTGCTCGAACCCCTCGCGATCGAGGGCACCGCGGATGGCACCGACCATCCCGTCCATCATGCCGCTGGGCGCGATCATGTCCGCACCGGCCTCGGCGTGCGAGACGGCGATCTTCTCGAGGGCCTCGAGGGTGGCGTCGTTGTCGACGGTGAGTGTGGCGTCGAGGTCCGGGTCGTGACCGTGGCTGTGAGCGTCACCGCGCAACTCCTCCTCGAGCGGGCCGCAGTGTCCGTGGTCGGTGTACTCGCAGAGACAGGCGTCGGTGAGGACGTAGGCGTCGGTTTCGGCGGTGATCCGGCGCGTCGCCTCCTGAACGACGCCGTCGTCGGCCCACGCCCGCGTTCCGTCGGGGTCCTTGGAGGTGGGAATGCCGAACAGCATGACCGCCTCGACGCCGGTTTCGAGGACTTCCTCGACGCGGGAAACGGCGTCGGAGACGGGAACGCGTTCGTGACCGGGCATCGAGTCGATCGGGACGCGTTCGTCCGCGGTCGCGTCGACGAAGACCGGAGCGATGAGATCCGACGGCTCGAGGCTGGTCTCGCTGACCAGTCCCCGGATGCGGTCCTGGCGAAGCCGACGCGGGCGATGGGTGAGCGAGCGATCGTTGTCCATACCGGCGTCTTCGGGAGGAAGAAGAAAAAGCGTCCCGTTCTGGAAAATTGATCACAATCACCGTGCCGGAACCGACGGACACCACAACTGGATATACACGACCGATAAACAGATATGCGTGTATACACGATAGCGTGCCGTAGAATGGACTTCGGTGACGTCATCGACGACATCAAACGCGGCGACTACGACCCGACCGTCTCCGGGGACGTCGTGGAGTTCTACTGTCTCGAGACGGAGGTCGGCATCAATCCGCCCCCGCGGCGGGCGGCCGCGGTCGTCGACACCGGGTCGAAGAACTCGATCTACGGGACGGGACTCTCCGAGACGGAGCGCGCGTTCGCCGACCGGTCGTCGGTCGAAGGGGCGATGCGTTCGGGGTGGCTCCTCTCGAATCCGGTCCCGACCAATATTTCGTCTCCGGACGGGGCGAACGGCGTGATCCCCGTCACCCATCCCAAGTTCGACCACGTCACCGATTACACGCGCGAGTTCGAAGTCGGTTCGAGCCACGATATCTGGCAGCTGGACACGAAGTGGGTGATCGACGTTCCGGACGGGTACTCCGTCTTCTATACGCACCCGTTCAACTACTCCCACGAGACGTTCTCGGTGATTCCGGGGATCGTCGACGCCGACGAGTTCCCCTACTGGTTCCGAGTCCCCATGACGATCCACGTCGACGAGGGGGTAATCCAGTTCAACGATCCGATCGTCCAGCTCGTCCCGTTCGAACGCTCGACGGAACCGATCACGGCCGCGGTCGACGTGGTCGACGGCAGTTCTCTCTCCCCCGATGACCCGGAAGAAAGAGGAGGAGCAGTACACGAATGACAGCCTCCACACGCAGACCATGACCGACCAGCACGTTACCTTCTCCCGACGCGGTGGCCCGCCCGACGCCCCGAAACCGGAGCCCTCGAGCGCCCACATTCCCGAGTGGTTTCGGACCCTGAACCAGTCGATCGACTCGCTTCCGATCCCGGTCGACAAGACGGCCAAACTCTGTATGCCGCTCAACGATGCGATGCGGTTGGGCTGGATGCTCAGAGCGCCGGCCACGATCACCCTTCGCGAGCGGAACGGTACCGTCGAAGCGAGTGTGGGCGGTGACGCTGACGGCGACGGTTCCGACGATGTCGACGGTGACGGACGCGCTGTCACCCCTGACGCCAACGACCTCGTCACCACCTTCGACGTCGACCAGCTGGACACCGATCGTAACAGTGCGTTTCTCCTCCCCGACTGTACGATTTCGACGCCGTGGACGATCGATACTCCGCAGGGCTACTCGACGCTGCTCACGCATCCGTTGAACCGCGACGAGATGCGCTTTACCGTCTCCGGGATGCTCGCCGAGACGGACGCCTACGACGACCCGATCCGCGTGCCGATCCACGTAGAGGCCGAGACGGTCACGATCGAGGCCGGCGAGCCGATCGCACAGGTGATCCCGGTCGACCGGCGCGATATCGCCCTCCCGACGGCTGCGAAGCCGTTCAGCGACGATCCCAACCTTCGAAAAGCCCACATCAGATGTTCGGAGGCGAGTACGCGGCGAAAGGACGTCTACCGGAAGGACGCGTGGGTGCCAAAGAGCACGCCGCGGATCGTTTCGGATCCCGGCGAGGCCGATTCGCCGGACTCCGACGGCGGGGCGTCTCGAGGGGAGGGGGAAAGTGATGGTGACGGAGATGGAGATGAAGAGGGAGAGAGAGACGGCAACCCGTCGTCTGTCGCTGAGAACGACAGCACCGACGACCCGTCGTTGACCTACTACTGCTTCGACGAGCGATACGAGTCCCTCCCGAACCCGTCGCCGGCGTCCGAGTACGTTCTCGAGGGGTACGAGGACGAACTTCGGAAGATCGACGGACTCGACGCCGAGCAGCCGACCACCGACTGGCTGCTCGCGGCGATGGCGATCGGCGCGATCGTTCCGCTCCCGGAGCGGCTCACCGTGCGGCGAAGAGCGAGTGAGGCCGGCGGTGCCGGCCGAGGGGGCGGACGAAACTCGACGCTGGAACTCGAGTCACCGGGCGAGGAGGACCGCCACCACTCCCAGAACCCGCTCAAGATGGGCGAGGACCACCCGCTCGCGCCGGTCACGCTGCTCAACGTCAACTCCGAGTGGGTGATCGATCCGCCGGAGAACTACTCGGTCCTCATCTGCAGCCCGTTCAACCACTTCCAGCGGTATTACCGCGCGTACGCCGGGCTCGGCGACTTCGACAGATACCCGACGACCGCGAACACGCCGGGACTGTTCACGGGGCGGGCCGACGAACGGTCGTTTCCGGCCGAGATGCCGGTCGCACAGCACGTCCCGCTGAACCGGGATCGAATCTTGCACACCGCGACGATCGTGGACGAGACTGAGGACGAGGCCGACACTGAGACCGAGACCGAAAACGAGGACGAGGACGAGGACGTGGTCGACCGTGAGTGACGCCGACTCGAGTCCGGTTCGGTTTTGCTGCGACGAAGCCGACGCCGACGCGGCGGTCGCGCCGACGACCGCCGCCGCCGCGCTCCGCAACGGCGCCGGGGTCGAACCGACGATGCACAGCGCCTCGAGGACGGACCCGCGGGTGTTCGACTGCTGCCGTCACGGCTGGTGTCTCTATCCGCCGGCGACGGTCTCGCTCGAGCCCGGTGACGGTGAGACTCCCGTCAGGCCGGACGCCGCGACCGACTACGTGACGGTCCACGACGATCGGTCGACGGCAGAGACGCTCTGTGCGACGGTCGAGACGCTGTGGCACGTCGAGGTCGACGACGGCTACCCCGTCCTCGTCACGTCGTGGTCGGGGTCGTTCGATCCTCGGATCGGCTCGCAACTCGTGACCGCCGCCGACGGCGTCCGGAAACTCGCGATTCCGATCACGACCGAGGAGACGGTAACCTACGACCCCGAGACGCCGATCGCGCAGGTGATCCCGGTTCCCGAGGCGCTGCTGGACGACTCCTTCGAGTGCGGTGCGCTGGACGAGCAACGGATAGCGGCGATCAGGGAGATCGACGATGCGATGCGGTTCTACGATCCGTACGGGCGGGAGTATCGAGTCGAGAAGAAACCGAGCGAACTCGTTGGAACGGACCGGCTCGAGTAGTGGGTGGCCGGGGTCGTACTCGAGTAGGTGTGCGGTCGTGTAATCCTCTCGTGAGATCGCACACTTATGTTCCACCGATGCGTGCTACTGCATATATGGTCCCGTCAGTTACAGTGACTGATCGAACGAAAGCTCACCTCGAGGAACTGCGGGCAAAAATTCGACTCGAGACCGGTCGAACGGTGACACAGCAAGAACTCCTCGAGTGGATCGTCTTGGAAGCCGTCGAATCGACCGACGAACTGAGCGATTCGTTTCGCGACGAGTTCGAACCGTTGACGGACGACGAAATCGACCGCTGGCTGTCGGGAACTGTCTCGTCGGGGGTCGAAACGGACGAGAGCGACATCGACCGTGTCCTCTACGACTGACGATCCCGCGTCGTTCTCACGTCATTCTCCCGTCGCGACGTCTTCCTTTCCGAGCGCCTCGACGATCAACTCCGCGACGTCGACGACCTCGAGGTCGCCCTCGAAGCCGCCGGTCTTCCGGCCGTCCTCGTACATCGTCATGCACATCGGACAGGCGACGACGAACTTTTCGACCGTCGCGCCGGCAGCGGTATCGGTGTCCTCGAGGGTCTCTCGCAATCGCTCCTCGCTCGGTTTCGGGTCCTCGTCGAACTCCATCCAGACGCCGCCGCCGCCGCCGCCACAGCAGAAGGAATCCGAGCGGTTGCGCGGCATCTCGACGAGCTCGCAGCCGGTCGCCCGGATCAGGTCGCGCGGGGCCTCGTACTCGTCGTTGTACCGGCCGAGGTGACAGGGGTCGTGGTAGGTGACGGTGTACTCGAGTTCGGTTCCCGAGAGGCCGACCCGTCCGTCTGCGACTAACTCCTCGACGGCCTGGGTCCAGTGGAGGACCTCGATTTCTCCGTTCTGGTTCCAGTACCCGTCGTACTCGAACGGCATCATCGGGTCGTCGGCGAACTCCGCGAAGTCGACCTCGGGGTACTCGTTTTCGAACGTATTGTACGAGTGCGGGTCCGTACAGACGAGCTTCTCGAAGTCGCAGGCCTCGAAGGACTCGACGTGGTGGCCCGCCAGCTCGAGGTAGAGGAACTCCTCGCCGACGCGGCGGACGTCGTTGCCGTCGTACTTCTCGTCCTCGAAGAGGATGCCGAAGCTGACGTCGGCCTCCTGGAGGATGGTCGCCAGCGAGCGGGCGACCTTCTTGTTCCGATCGTCGTAACTCGGGTAGTCGCCGACGTACCAGAGGTACTCGACGGACTCCTCGCGAGCGTCCGCGAGGTCGAACTCCAGGGGATCGGCCCAGTCGGCCCGGTTTCGAGCCGCGTTGCCGAAGGTGTTCCCGTCCTGCATGACATTTTGGAAGACGTCCTGCATCCCCGGATCGACGTCGCCCTGGTCGACTAACTGGCGATTGAGCCGAGTGAAGGAGTTGAGGTGCTCGATCTCGACGGGACAGGAGTCCACGCAGGCCATACAGGCCATGCAGGACTCCATCGTCTCCGCGTCGATGACGGAGGTTCCGCCGTCGGCGACGATCGGCTGTTCGTCCGTCATCCCCGCGTCCAGTTCCTCCCGATAGGTCTTCAGGTCGAGGATGACGTCCCGCGGGTCGAGCGGGCGATCCGAGGCCTTGGCGGGACAGACCGCCGAACACCGGCCGCACTTGGTACAGGCGTCCTGATCGAGGAGTTCTTTCCAGGTGAAGTCGTCGATGGACTCCGCGTTCGTGGCCTCGAGATCCGCCGGGATTCCCGGCAGTCGCCGGGCGGAGTTCTCGTCGCGAGTGACGACGTTCGCGAACGACGAGAGCATGTGGAACGGCTTGGCGTAGGGGATCCACGCGACGAACGCGAGCGCCACGAGGGCGTGGGACCACCACATCCACCAGTGGAGCGAGGCCGCGAGCGACTGATCGACGCCCGCCGCCTCGAGGGCCAGCGCCGTTCCCCAGCCGACGAAGCTGACGATCTCGAACTCGGGGTAGCCGTTCCCGAGGATTCGCAGTCCCTCGAGGAGGAAGCCGCCGACGCCGAGGACGAACAGCGTCCAGACGAACAGATCGTCTTCGCTCGAGGTGTGGCGCCCCCAGAGGCGGTGGTTGCGGACCAAGTAGCGACGGTAGAGGGCCATCCCGATGCCGACGACGAACAGGAGACCCATCGCGTCGACGACGAACTGGTAGCCCAGATAGAAGTCGCCGACCCAGAACGACTCCCGACCCAGCGCGAGTTGCCAGACGTCCATGTCGATCCCGAGAACCGTCGTCGCGATCAGCAGCGTCAGAAACCCCCACATGATAAACGAGTGCATCAGTCCGCCGTAGAGGTCGCGGTCGAACTGTTTCTCGTTGGTCAGGACGATCGCCGCGGCGGCGACGATCCGCGAGCCGAGGTCGTCGAGTCGGTCGATCGGCTCCTCGTCGCCCTCGGCGTAGCGGGCGAACCGCGCGTAGACGCCGTACAGGAAGACGACGACGACGAGCGCCGTGAGATAGTAGAAGAGTACCTCTCCGACGCCGCCGATTCCCCAGAACGTGTCCCGGGTCGGGGTCGGGGTCTCCGCCGCCTGCAGGGGAACTATCATGTACTATCACGCGACCACGACACCCTTAACTGTTGTTGCGTGTGTACAACTCACCTCCGCGCCGTCTCTCGGGAATCAACACGCCGTTGGGAGTTTACGAACTTCGTTGCACCCGACGATACTTGGCAACAGGCTTAAATAGCCGCCAGTCGCCAGTGTCCATCCATGAACGACAAAACCGAGGAACTCCGAGAAATCTTCACCAGTGTCACCGACGGCGAGGCGACCGTCACCGAATCGCAGGAGGCGACGCGGGGCACGCTCGAGAAAGACGAGGCGACCGTTCAGGAACGCCTCGAGAACGTCATCACGCAGATGCGCGAGCGCTACGAGTTCGAGACGCCGCTGGACGACGACGAGTTGCGCGTCGTCGCTCGTCGGTTCTACGAGGAGGAATCCGACGCCGACGTCGCGGACGAACTGGACGTCGACGAGGACGACGTCTTCGAGGCGCGGATGTCGCTGCACCTCGTCGGCGACGAGGACGCCGACGAAGTCGACCTCGTCGCGATCCGCGACCGGGAGGACGACGACGAGGCGCTCGCCGACGAGTACGACGTCTCGGCCGAGCAGATCCGACGCTACCGTCGCGTCGCGGCCGCCAAAGACGAGTCCCGTGCGGCCAACGACCGCTACCGCGGCGAGTTCGACAGCATCCTCGCGGAGGCCGAGCTCTCCGAACGGATGGCCAGCGACGTCCGTGAAGACGGACTCGAGGACGCCACCGAAGGGATGGAGACGGACGTCTCGCTGTAGCCGTTTCGTCCCGACCTTTTTGTACGATGGCGCGGCCAGACCGTCTGTACCCGTGCCCGAGTCCGGATCCGAATCCACGTCCGTATCCGCCTCACCGGTCGCGTTCAGCGATCTTCGGACGGCTGCCTACTGTCCGCGACAGTGTTACTACCGGCGGCGAGACGCCGAGCGCGAGAGCGGTGGCGACGACGGTACTCGCGGCCCTTCCCTCGAAACCCCCGACCGCGTCTCGAGGATTCGCTCGCTCGCGTTCCGGTACGCCGACCTCCTCGAGCTGTCCGACGAGGAGCTGGCGGCGCTTCCGATCGCGGTCGGCCCGCGAACCTATCGCCGAACCCTCGAGGAGAGCCGCGACCGACTCGAGCGCTGGGACGAGCTCCGCGAGCCGGCCGACCGCGACGTCCTCCTGTGCGGGCGCGACTGCCGCGGGGTCGTCCACAAGGTGCTCGAAGGTGGCAGGAACGAAGCGGGAGAGCGCGAAGATGGCGGAGAACGAGAGGGAGAGGGTGAGAATACAGACGACGACCTGCCAGCCCCCTCGCTCCTCTCGGCGGGCGAACCGCCCGAAAACGGCGTCTGGAAGTCCCAGACCGTCCACGCCGTCGCCGCGGCGAAGGCCCTGGCCTGGGACCGACAGCGGCCGGTCGAAGTGGCCTACCTCGAGTACCCGGCCTACGGCGTGATTCGTCGACTCGAGCTCACGACGCGGCGGAAGGCGCTGTACCGGCGGGCACTGCGGACCGTGCGAGAAATCGACGGCCCGCCGGCTCGAGTACAGAACCGCTCGAAGTGCGAGTCCTGCGAGTACGCGCCGGAGTGTGGGGTTCGGACGCGGACGCTTCGATCGTTGCTGCGGTTGGGATAGTGTCTGTCAGCGAGTCGTACCGGGCCCGCCTCGACGGCAGCCACCGACATCGGTGCGGTCACTGGTTCGTAGCGAATCTCGTTCGTATACACGACGCTCCGATCGCCCCGTCGACGCTCACGATTTCCAATAGGTATATGTTCCTACAGGAGTAACATTTAGACGGAAGCCACCGATCCAAAACGGCCGCAGGGGGCATGCGCTGAAATGCCCCGGGTGGACCAACACCCGAGACGTGGCTTCCAAACGCGCAGCTTCGAAGCCATGTTTGCATTGCTTCTCTCGAGACATAAACGTCTCGCACGACTGGCGTATCGTTCACGACCGACAGCCATCGCTCCTCGAGCCCCGCGACGGGCGGTTCGGAGGCTCGGATGAGCGAGGATACCGACCTCGAGGTGACCGACGGGACACCGGATCGCACGTGTCCGAAGTGTGGCGACCCGATCGTTCAGGTGACCGTGAGAGGGCCGAGCGATCGAGCCTTCGGCCCCTGCGGGTGTCGGATTCCGGACGTCGACCGCTAGTCGGCACCCGACACTCCTCGAGGAACCTCCTCACTCGAAACCACTACCGTTTCTGCGTACGCTCGGTCCCTGATCTGGTCACCGAAATCGTATCCTGACGCGCGGACGCCGACCTCAGTTCTCCGCCAGCCACCGCTCGATCTCGTCCGCCAGCGCACCTCGCCGGTGAATCGTCCCGCTCGAGACGTCCACCACCGTACTCTCGGTGCCGGGCGTCTCCCCGGTATCGAGGACGGTCGCCGCCTCGAGCACCCGCTCGTCCAGTTCCTCCACCCGCCTGACGCTCCCCCGCCCGCTCCGGTTCGCGCTCGTCGCCGTGATCGGCGTCTCGCTCCGCTCGCACAACTCGAGGGCGATTTCGCAGTCGGGGACGCGAACGCCGACTCGCTCCCGTCCCGCGGTGAGAACGTCCGGAACCGTGTCCCTGCGCTCGCAGAGCACCGTTACGGGTCCCGGGAGAAAGGCGTCCATAAATCGCCGCTCGCGATCGGTGGCGTGGACGTACTCGAGGGCTGCCTCCACGTCTGGAACGGCCAGCGAGATCGGTTTCTCTCGGTTTCGGCCTTTCACTTCGAAGACGCGCTCGACGGCCGCCGGCTCGAGGGCGTCCGCGCCGAGGCCGTAGACGGTTTCGGTGGGGTAGACGACGAGTTCACCGTTCCGAATCGCCCGCGCTGCGGTTGCGACGTCGCTCATGAGGGACAGTCGGGCCGTGGCGGGCAAAAACGTACTGCGTTCGGTTTCTCTTCGGGGTCGGCGATTCACTCCTCGAGGCCGAGAACGTCCTCGAGCGCGTCGTAGTCCGGAAACTCGGGCCACTCGCTCGCGACCCACGCGTGCTCGACGGTGCGGTCGCCGTCGACGACGAACACGGCGGGACGGGGTTCGCTCACGCCGGTCATCCCGTCGAGGCCGTGGGCGACGCCGTAGGCCTCGGCGACGCCGTTTCCGGGGTCGCTGAACAGGTCGAACGGCAGGTTGCGCTCGTCGACGAACCGCTTGTGGTCGTAGGGAGTCGAGATCGTGACGCCGACGACGGTCGCGTCGACCGCCTCCCACCCGCGTTCGACCAGTTCGTCCCAGATATATCGGGCGAGGAAGGAGCCGTCCATCGGCGTGAACACGAGGACGACCCGTCCGCCCGCGGCGAGTTCGGAGAGCGATCGATCCTCCCAGTACTCGTCTCCGACCAGCGGGCGGGTGAAGTCCGGCGCCGTCTCGCCCGGTTCGGGGTGGTCTGCGGGCTCGAGGTCGACGACGTCGAAGTCGGGCATTAGTCGTCACCTCCGTTTTCGTTCTCGTTCCTGTTCTCGTTCTCGTTCCCGTTTTCGTTCCCGTTCCTGTTCGACCCCGATTCTGCGTCCGCTTCTGATCCCGGGCCGTAAACGCGCTCGAGATACTCCACGATGTTCCCGCTCTCGGCCATCGTCACGCCCGTGTTCTCGTCGACGACGACGGGGACAGTGCGCACGCCCGCGACACGTTTCACGACGTTGCGTTTCGAGTGGAGCGGTTCGACGAATCGCGACTGATACTCGAGGTCGTACGTCTGGAGCAGTCGGGTGACCCGTTCGCAGAACGGACACCCCTGCAAGCGATAGAACGTGATCGGTACGTCCGCGGTCGATCCCTCTCTCATACCCGATCGTTCGAGAAGATTGCCGGTAAACGTGTCGTCTCGTTCGTCTCGAGCGGGAAAAAAGCGGAAAGCGTTAATCAAACGGGTGATAAACGTCACGTAGTCAATGGTGTTGTCTCCGCTCTTCGAGATCGCGCTCGCCACCTACGAGGTCCCGTTCGTCGGCCTCGAGATCGGTCAGGAACTCGTAACGATCGGGGGTACCATCACGATCGTGATCCTCATCGCTCTGTCGGGATTTTTCTCCTCCTCGGAGATCGCGATGTTCTCGCTCCCGAAACACCGCGTCGACGGATTGGTCGAAGAGGGCATCCCTGGTGCACGACGCGTGAAGGCGCTGAAGGAGGACCCACACCGACTGCTCGTGACGATTCTCGTCGGGAACAACATCGTCAACATCGCGATGTCCTCGATCGCGACGGCCATTCTGTCGATCTACTTCGGGGGGCTCGTCGGCGTCCTGCTCGCGACGTTCGGCATCACCGCCATCGTCCTGCTGTTCGGCGAGAGCGCGCCCAAGTCCTACGCCGTCGAGAACACCGAATCGTGGTCGGTCCGCGTCGCGAGACCGCTGAAAATAACCGAGTACCTGCTCTTACCGCTCGTCGTCATCTTCGACTACCTCACCCGTCAGATCAACCGCCTCACCGGCTCGACCGGCTCGATCGAGACGCCGTACGTCACCCGCGACGAGATTCAGGGGATGATCGAGTCCGGCGAGCGCGAGGGCGTCCTCGAGGAGGAAGAACACGAGATGCTCCAGCGCATCTTCCGATTCAACAACACCATCGTCAAGGAGGTGATGACCCCGCGACTGGACATGACCGCCGTGCCCAAAGACGCCGAGGTCGGCGAGGCCATCGAGACCTGTATCCAGAGCGGTCACGCCCGGATTCCGGTCTACGAGGGCAGTCTCGACAACGTGCAGGGCGTCGTCCACATCCGTGATCTCGTGCGCGATCTCAACTACGGCGAGACCACGGACCTCGAGTTAGAGGACCTGATCCAGCCGACCCTGCACGTGCCCGAGTCGAAGAACGTCGACGAGCTGCTCGCGGAGATGCGCGAAGCCCGCATGCACATGGTCATCGTCATCGACGAGTTCGGCACCACCGAAGGGCTGGTGACCATGGAGGACATGATCGAGGAGATCGTCGGCGAAATCCTGGAGGGCGGCGAGGAGGAACCGGTCGAGTACATCGACGACGACACCGTCCTCGTCCGCGGCGAGGTCAACATCGAGGACGTCAACGAGGCCCTCGAGATCGAACTCCCGGAGGGCGAGGAGTTCGAGACCATCGCCGGCTTCATCTTCAACCGCGCCGGCCGCCTCGTCGAGCAGGGCGAGGAGATCGAGTTCAACAGCGTCCGCATCACGATCGAGGACGTCGAGAACACGCGAATCATGAAGGCTCGAGTGTCGAAGCTCGAGTCGGAATCCGTCGACGAGGAGACCGTTGAAGAGGAGAGCGTGCGTTCGCTCGAGGAGTGAGTGACTGCCGGTCGTTCCCCCGGCCCGAATCCGATGCTGCTCTCGCCCAGTCGTCTCCTATACGACCGTTTCTCGTCACTCTTAGCTTTCCGCTCTCTACTCTCCGCTCGTTTCCGATCTACGGTCGCGTCCCGACGACACCCTGTACCTCGCGTGCGACCTCCGGCGGCACGACGAGCCGCCGCGGTCCGGGAACGTACTGTCCGTCGGGCTGGGCGTACTCGAGCGTCAACACCGCCGCATCGCCGATCCGGCGAACCGACACGCCTTCGATGTGCTCGAGATCGACCGCTTCGTCGGGGTCGTGAAGGTAGAGCCGCCGTTCCTCGAGATCGAGCGTGCCGACCGACTGGAGGAACACCGAGAGCACGATCGCGACCAGCGCGAGCGGGAGCGTCAGCGCGGCCAGTCCCGTGAACGGGCCGGCACCGATCGCCAACAGCTCGTACTCGACGACGAGCCGTCCGGCCGCCATCAGCGCGCCGATGACGGCGAGCATCGCGATCGTTCCGAGGGCGGCGTCCATCGCCCGTCTGAGGCCCGCCCCAGTCGGATTCGTGACCGGGAGCCCGCTGGTCAGTCGCTCGAGGTGCCGTTCGGTGTTCCCGCTGACGGCGAGCGCGAGGATCGTCACGACGACCGCGGCGAAGGCGGCGGCGACGACCGATTGTCCGCCAGTCTGGCCCGCCAGATCGAACAGTCGCCAGAAGACGACGATGACGATGGCCGCGAAGAACGTGCCGACGCCGAGTGACCACAGCACGCGGACGGTTCGAGAGGTGGTGGGGTCCCGCCGCCACTGTACCGTTCGGGAGTCGTCCATGGATCGTACTCGCCGTCGTGCGGGTAAAGACCGTTCGGTCTCCGCCACTCGAGCGTTGGCCACCCTACCGGGTGATCGTACTCGCCGTCGTGATCCCGACTCGTTTCCCGGCGGGATGGACGGTCTCGTTCGAGGCTCGCCACCCGAGGCTCGAGGTTCGGGATTCGATGCTCGAGACCGATGACTCGGGGCTCGTGATTCGGGGCCGACGGTCGAGGATCACGCCCGACACGAGTCGGTGTCGGTGTCGGTGTCTGCAACCCGAGACACTACCCATCTGGAGCACCTGCGTTCACCCATGGTCGACGACAATCTCGAACTCGAGCGGGACGTCGGGCGGGCGACGATCGTCTACGAGACGCCGGACGAGAGCATCGAGGAGACGACCGTTCCGAACGAGCACATCGCGTACTTTCAGGATCACTGGATCATCAAGACCGGCGAGGACGAGGAGGGACGGGATCTGGTACGGCGGATTCCCGCCCAGCGAGTGTATCACGTCGAACGGACCGTCGAGGAGTTCGCGGAGGAGGTCAAGACGGTCCGCGATCAGGTCGAGTCGTTCGCCGCCGACCTCCGGACGAAAATCCCCGTCGGCGGTGGGGGTGGCGACGAGAGTCGATCCAAGCGCGAGAGTGCGGGTGACGTGGGGCCGATCAATATCGACATCAGAGAGGGTGAGGAGAGTGGGGACGGTGAGGGGGACGACACGACCGACGACGACGACCTGACGTAAGCCGGGAAACTGAACGTTTCGATCAGCGTCCCGTTTCGGGTAGTAAACGACCACGTGTCGGTCGCTCGTGGGACTTCCAAAGCGCGCTCTACAGGATCAGCGCGTCGACGGCCACGTACCCGACGTAGGAGACGCCGAGCGAGAGCGCGAGCGAAAGCACCCACGCCAGCACGGTGTACCCCATCTTTTGGGCGCTCACGCCGCCGCCGCCGCCGGCGCCCGCCGCGGCGTAGCCGCTACCGATGATCGAACTGACGATAATCTCGTTGAACGAGACCGGGATGCCGTACAGAACGGCGGTCTGGGCGATCGCGAACGACGGCATGAGCGCGGCGATCGACCGGCGAGGGCCCAGCGAGGAGTAGTCCTGCGAGATCGCCTTGATCATCCGCGGTGCGCCGGTCCACGAACCCAACAGGAGTCCGAAGCCGCCGCCGAACAGTAACGCCAGCAGCGGGATCTCGAGGTCGCCCGACAGCGGGATCAGCGGCCCGATCGCGAGTCCAACCTGACTGCCGCCCGCGGAGAACGCGACGAGCGCACCGAGGATGAGAAGGAAGTGGCGCTCGCCGCGGTCGAGGTCGGTTCGCAAGTCGAGTGCGAGCATACCTGCCCACAGCGCCATGATTACGGCCGTCGTCACGGCGACGCCGACCAGTTGCGGGCCGGGGAGTAACTCGCCGGTTGCGACGGCGACCGAGGCGCCACCGGCGTCCGCCGGACCGAGTACTGCGAATTCGATGTTCGCGACGATCGCGCCGATGATCGCGGCGAGGCCGATGATGAGGTATCGCTCCGGTATCGGTTCGTCGCGGAGCAGTCGCGCGATGGCGTAGGCGAGGCCGCCGCCGACGAACGGCGTCAGGATCCACAGCGCCGCGATCTCCTGATACTTCGCCCACGCGGGGGCCCCGCCCATCGCGAGTCCGACGCCGATGACCGCCCCCGTGACCGTGAACGCCGTCGCTATCGGATACCCCGCGAAGACGCCGATCGCCACGAGCGCCGCGGCGATCGTCAGTCCGATCGTCGCCGCTTCCGGCGAGAGAACGACGTTTCGGACGAGTTCGTTGCCGACCGCTTCGGAGACGTTCGCGCCCTGCAAAACGGCTCCCGCGAATCCCAGAATTCCGACGATGAAGCCCGCTCGCATCACCGAAATCGCGTTTGCACCCACTGCAGGAGCGAACGGCGTCGACCCGCTCGAGCCAGCGCCGATCGCCCAGGCCATGAAGAGACTCGCAGCCGCGGCCACGGCGAAGGTTCCTAACGTCGCGACGTCGACCATCTGAATCTATCTGCGCTTACTGGCGGCCCCTACAAGTGTGTGCCGGCCTGTCTTCGTCTCGTTTCCGCAGGTGGTGTCTGCGTCCGGTTCCAGCGTCGCTCCTCGAGTTGTTCACTTACATACAAATGTCCAGTAAAATATACGGATAGTGTATTCATGACGAACTCTTACGGAATATATCTTAACCATTAAGAAGGTACCGGCGGAGTAGTAGACATGGACGACCACGAGCGCACGTTCGACCGTCGAACATATCTCGAGTGGGCCGGTGCGGCCGGTGTCGCGGCGACGCTCGGACTCGCAGGCTGTCTCGAGGACACTGGCGATGGCGGAAACGGTGACGAGGCCGGAAACGGTGACGAGGCCGAAAACGGGAACGGAAACGACACCGCTAACGAGACCGGGAACGGCGCAGACGACGGTAACGAGACCGACGACAACGAGACTGGCGACGAGAACGAATCCGAGGACACCGAGGCCGGCGGCGAAATTGTCGCGGGAACGGCACCCGGCTTCCCGCCCTTCGAGATGACCGAGGACGGTGAACTCGTCGGCTTCGACATCGACCTGCTCGAGGCCGTCGTCGAGGAGACCGACTACGAACTGACCGGCTGGGAGGAGTTGGAGTTCGACTCGCTGCAGGCCGCGCTCGAAAACGGAAACATCGACGTCATCGCGGCGGCGATGACGATCACCGAAGAACGACAGGAATCGCTCGCGTTCTCCGAGCCCTACTACAGCGCCGACCAGTCGGTGCTCGTCCAGTCCGGCGCCGACTTCGCGCCCGAAGCACTCGAGGACCTCGAGGGACGGGAGATCGGTGCCCAGTCGGGGACGACCGGTGAGGAAATCGTCCAGGGCCTGATCGAGGACGGCGTGGTCGCCGCCGACGATTACACCTCGTTCGACAATTACGTCCTCGCCGTCGAGGACTTGGAGCGGGGTCTCCTCGACGCAGTCGTCCTCGACGAACCGGTCGGAGCCACGTTCGAAGCCGACCGCGACGTCGAGGTCGCGTTCGTCTCCGAGACCGACGAGGAGTACGGCTTCGCCGTCCGTCAGGACGACGAGGACCTTCGGGACGCGCTCAGCGAGGGGATCGCGGCGGTCGAAGAGAGCAGCGAGTACGAGGATATCACCCGAACGTGGTTCGGTGGGGACGGCGACGGAGACGGGGAAGAAGCGGACGAGTAACCTGACCCGATATGGATTTCGTTCCAGTACTGGCAGAGACGGCGACGGCGCTCCCGACCGAGGAGGTCTTTCTGGTCACTGACGGCCTGCTCACGGAAGAACAGGTCGCCGACTCCCTCGGTGAGGACTGGGCGTTCGTCTATCGAAACCGGTGGTACCTGCTCGGCGGCACGGTCATCACGATCGCGCTGACGATCACCAGCTTACTCCTCGGCTTTCTCGCGGGCTTTCCCGCGGGAGTGATCGAGGCGTACGGTGGCGGCTACTCGCGGGCGTTCGTCCGCAAGTCCGGCGTCCTGTTGCGGGGGACGCCGATCCTCGTCATCATGATCTTCACGTTCTTCGTCTTACCGATCGGATACGTGTTGGGTCCGGTGCAGGCGCTTCTCGACGGGATCGATTACCTGCTCGGTCCGACGCCGTTTACCGTCCCCGACGTCGGCGAGGCGTTCGTGGCGGCGACGCTCGCGCTCGGACTCCGGAGCGCGGCCTACCAGTCCCAGATCTTCCGCGGCGCGCTCGGAAGTGTCGACGAGGGGCAGATGGAGGCCGCTCGATCGATCGGGATGAGCCGCCTCGAGGCGATCCGTCACGTGATCGTCCCGCAGGCGCTTCGCCGGAGCGTCCCCGGCTTTCAAAACGAGTTCACGATCGTCTTGAAGGACACGTCGATCGCCTTCGCGATCGGACTCGGCGAGTTGCTCAAGCGGAGCAACGACCTCTTCACCCAGCAGACGACCGCGATTCTCGAGGTCATCCTCTTCGCCAGCCTGCTCTACTTCGTCCTGACCTTCAGCACCAACCGGACCCTCGACTACGTGAGCAACTACTACGCGGTTCCAGGTGAGTCTTCGTGAGCGAACGTAATCCAGCGGACGACACGGCTACAGGCGGACGAATCGAACGCGAACGGACGACCGGCGACGCCGTCGGGACGACCGACGCGGAGACGCCGCTGCTCCGGGTCGAAGACCTCTGGAAGTCCTACGGCGACGAGGAGGTCCTCCGGGGGGTCTCACTCGAGGTCGATCGCGGCGACGTCGAGGTGCTCGTCGGCCCCAGCGGGAGCGGCAAGTCGACGCTCCTTCGCTGTCTGAACCGCCTGACGGAGGTCGACAGCGGCCACATCTACCTCGGCGAGACGGAGGTGACGGGCCCGGACACCGATCCCAACGCCGTCCGCCAGCAGATCGGGATGGTCTTCCAGGACATCAACCTGTTCGCCCACCTCACCGCGCGCCAGAACATCACGCTCGGGCTCCGCAAGGTCCGAGGCCAGAGCAAGACCGAGGCTCGCCGGCGGGCCGATTC
This sequence comes from Halomontanus rarus, assembly GCF_017357405.1. Classification (GTDB taxonomy): domain Archaea; phylum Halobacteriota; class Halobacteria; order Halobacteriales; family Natrialbaceae; genus Halomontanus; species Halomontanus rarus. The sequence goes on from NZ_CP071597.1 coordinate 2,537,156, forward strand.
CGAACTGGACCGCGTCGGACTCTTGGAGCAGGCCGACTCCTACCCGGCACAGCTCTCGGGCGGCCAGAAACAGCGCGTCGGGATCGCCCGGGCGCTGGCGATGGACCCCGAGGTGATGCTGTTCGACGAGCCGACCAGCGCGCTCGATCCCGAACTGAGCAACGAGGTGCTCGAAGTGATGGGCCAGCTCGTCGCCGAGGGGATGACGATGGTCGTCGTCACCCACGAGATGCGCTTCGCTCGCGGCGGCGCGACGGGGATCACGTTCTTGGACGAGGGGAAAGTGATCGAACGCGGACCGCCCGATCGGATCTTCGACGATCCGGAACGCGAACGAACCGCCCGGTTCTTCCAGAGCATTCGCCATGAGTGACTCGCCTGCTGCGCGTTCGCCCTCGGAACTCGTCTGGTCCTCGGCGACCGTTCCGGGGGTGTCGCCACGATGACCGAAAGGGAACCCGCCGACGGGCCGACGGCGTCCACTCTCGGTCGGCTGCGACCCTCGAGCAGTCGACCGGGATCGCTCCTCGCAGTACTGGCGGGAATCGCGTTCTGGGGCTGGCTGCTCACCCGCTGGGTCACCGACTGGGTGCTCGCGCGAGCGGGTCTCGGACCGGGTGCCGGTGAGAACTACCTCTCCCCGGAACCGTTCGAGGCCCTCGCAGAGACGTTCGAGGAGACCGTCGCGGCGATCGGGCCGGTCCGGCTGCCGATGAACTGGCTGGCGACGCTGTTCGACGGCGTGGCGCTGGCGATCGACATCGCACCGATCCTCGCAGACGGCGCGTGGCACACCGTCGTCCTGACGGTCGTCAGTATCCTGCTGGGACTGGTCATCGCGGTCCCGCTCGCCGTTCTCCGGGTTTACGGCGGCCCGTTACGGTGGCTCGCGCTGGCGTACACGGAACTGATCCGCGGGACGCCGCTGCTCGCTCAGCTGTTCGTCCTCTACTACGGGCTGCCTCTGGCCGTCTGGCTCAACGACATCGACGCAGTCGGCCGCGGATTCGTCCCCGAGTACGCCTTCCTGATCGCGATTCTCGGCTTCACGATCAACGGCTCGGCCTATCAGGCCGAGTACATCCGCGGCGCGCTCGAGAGCGTCGACGAGGGGCAACTGACCGCCGCCCGGGCGATCGGTATGACCCGACTCGAGGGGATCCGCTACGTCGTCCTTCCCCAGACGCTCCGGTACGGGATCCCGGCGTGGACGAACGAGTTCGTCTACCTGATCAAGTACTCCTCGCTGGCGGGGTTCATCACGGTTCCCGAACTCTACTACCGGGCCAGCCGCGTCGCGTCGTCGACGTTCGAGTACACGCCGATCTTCACGCTGCTCGCGCTGGTCTACCTCGGGCTCGTGTTGACGGCGACCAACGCGATGGGTCGTCTGGAACGTCGCGTCGCGATTCCCGGGTTAGGACAGGCCGGCGGACGCCAGCAGGGAACGAGTGCGGGGGTGAACACGGAAGGAGAGACGGCGCTCGCGCCGGAAGCGGTGGAGGGCGGGTCGGGGTCGGGGTCGAGATCAAAGTCAGAATCGGAAACAGATACGGAAACCGACACGCGAACGAAATGACCGTCCGAGTCGTGTGATGACTTCTCTCTCGAGTGAGCCGTCTCTCGTTGCTCGGTGCTCGGTACTCGTTGTTCGCCCCCCTTCCAACCCTCGAGTGGGCTCCAACCGCCCGCGGGATTCAGAGCCACCCCGCGATCGCGTTGGCGATCAGTTCGTCGTCGATCGCGAGTTGTCTTCTGGCTCCGGCGGCGCCTCGACGCCCTCGATGGCTTCGGCGGCGTCGGTATCTTTCTCGGTCTCGACGTGCCAGCGATCGACCTGATCCTCGAGTTCGGCGAGTCGATCGGAGACGTTCTCTTTGAGCGCATCGTCGTTGACGTTGACCTCGAAGATGAACGTCTCACCCTCGCCACGGGTCGACTGCTGGATGTTGGCGCTGACGAGTTCGTTGTCGAAGTAGTACGGCGCCAGTTGGGTCATCACGTTCTGGTAGACCGTGTCCTCGACGCGACGGATCGCCTTCCGGCTGGCGGAGTCGGCCGCCCGCGCGACGTAGTCGATCGACTCCTTCCAGTTGCCGACCGCGTTCTCGGCGTCGTCGTTCTCGAGTGCTTCGTAGGACTCGGAGAGTTTCTCGCCGGCCGTTTTGATGTCCTCGTCGGGGCCTTTGCCGGCTTTCTCCCCTTTGCCTTCCTCGACGCTGGCCTGTTCGGCGGTTTTCTCGCTGACGTCGGCGTCGAGCGTTTCGTGGGCTTTGGGTCGCCAGTCGTCCCACTCGTCGTACGCGCGAGCGAAGCGAGCGCCGTAGTCCTGGTCGGGATCGTGGACGCCGGCGTCTCGGAGGGCGTACGTGATGCGTTCGCCGTGTTCGACGACGTCGCCCCAGTCACCGCGGATCTTGAACCCGGAAATGCTCTCTTCCATTCGGTCGCTCGAGGTCTATGGCGTCAGCCCGTATAAACTTCTCCGCTGTGGCGAAAAATCGCGGGTGTTCGGTCGGACCGTGTCGGCTGGTGTGCGTCACAATCGCCTTCCTCCCACGGCTGAAGCCGTGGGCTTTCGCCGCCAGTCTGTCGGACCGGAAACTCGAGGCGGATCCTCAGAATCGCTGTTGCTGGTGTCCCTGCTGGGGTTGGATTCCGGTCATCTGTGGGTGGTCCTGGCCTGGCATCGGCATCTGTGACTGGCCCTGACTCTGCCCCTGCATCGGCATCTGTGACTGGCTCTGTCCACCCATCTCCAGGACGGCCGTACAGGAGTTGATCGTCCGCTCGATCGTCGCGATCGTCTCCACGACGTGCGGGTGACGCTGCTGGTTTCACACCTCGAAATCTCCCTGTTGGGTGTCCTTACCCGTCACACTCGAGAGCGTAATCCTTGATTCTCGGTCGTAACCACTGCTTTCGGTCCCTGATCGGGCCGGTTTGGGGCGAGACGCCGGGACGGGACGGGACGGTGTCGCGGTGAACGCCTGCGGCGTCGGCGGGGAAGACGGGGAGGTGTGGACGATGTCACCGCCCCTCCAGCGCCGGGGGCGGGCGACCGATACGATAAACTTACCGGCGACTGCCCGTACGGGTAGAGTAGAGTATGACGATCGAAGACAGGGAGAACGCGTATCTCGTCACGCACGCGATGGCCAAGGATACCCTCTCGCGGATTCGTGACGTCGAGACCGAACAGGTCGAGTTCCGAAAGGGACTCGTAAAGCTCGGACGCCTCTGTGGCTACGAGATCATCGACGGGCGCATGGAGACCGAGTACGTCTCGATCCAGACACCCCTCGAGGAGACGATGGGCGAGCGCGTCAAGGGACTGGACAACGTGGTCATCATCAACGTCCTGCGGGCTGCGACGCCGTTCGTCGAGGGGTTGCTCAAGGCGTTCCCGCGCGCTCGCCAGGGCGTCATCAGCGCGAGTCGCGACGAGGAGGCGGGTCGGGACGAGGACGGCTCGTTCCCGATTACGGTCGACTACGTGAAACTGCCCGAGATCGGCGAGGAGGATACGGTGATCATCGCCGATCCGATGCTCGCGACGGGGAGTACCATGTGCTCGGTCTTAGAGCACGTCATCGAGAACTCGGCCGACCCCGAGCACCTCATCGTCCTCTCGGCGGTGTCGGCCCCGGACGGACTGATTCGCGTCGGCGAGGCGTTCCCCGAGGTCGACCTGCTCACGGTGTCGATCGACGACTATCTCGACGACGACGGCTTCATCGTTCCCGGACTCGGCGATGCCGGTGACCGCGCGTTCCGGACGACCTGAGAGCGAGCGACGCCGCTCGAGTGCGCCCGCTCTCGAACCCCCTCTTTTCGCCTCGAAAACCGTTGTACTGCGGTCCGATAGACCGGGCCAATACTCCTGATGAAACGGTCCCTGAATGTACAACCGTGAAAAATACGGTTCCAACGTAGATTGACCGGACGACTACCCGGGAGTCCAGACGAGTTCGTCGATAGTCTCCGACTCACTTTCGGAGACGATTTCGTTCGAAGTGATCGCTCCTCTACTAACAACTACAACTCCGGCCGGGGCTCGACGTGAACGTTGCACGGAACTCGGTTTCTCGCCGCAGCCGAACCCCTTCGTTTCACCTCGAGAAGCATCGCCCTCTCGTATTTTTCCGACTATATTCTCCGAACGAAGCGGTCCTCCGAGCGTTTCGATATACTTCCGTGTCGTCGGTCGTCGTCGAGTCGTTTCGAGGCGTAGCGGTCCGCGGACGAACCGTCTCGTCTCAGCACCGTTCTTCCCGGGCGGCTCGAGTCGGTGGGGAACTATCGCGGACACCGTCCGTCACTGCAGACACGTCGCAACGTCCTTCGAACTACTGCTCTCGACCGTGGATCAGGCGAGCGGCCGCGTCGTCGAGCCACCGCTCGAGGCGACCCGCCAGGAGGGCGGGCGCCGAGGCGAGCCTGAGTTCGCGCTCGTCGACTTCGATGTAGCCGCCGTCGAACGGATCGTATCGGGCGCGAGTGGTCTCCTCGGATTCGTCTTCGCCCACACCGTCCTCGACGGCGTCGACGACGGTCGTGAAGCTACACCGACCGCACCGCTCCTGTCCGTTCGAGTTTCCCATATCGGTCGGCAGTACGCGCTCAAGTGTGTTAACAGTTCCCGCGCCAGTGTTCGCCGCGTTCGTTCGTCGACTGAACTGGATCGGGAGACCGAATTGATCGGCGGGCTACGACCCGCGGCGCCAACGTATTTACGTCGTCGCTGAAATCTCCCTTCCATGAACGCGCGGTGTCGCCGGTGACGAGGGCGGACGCGGATACCCCGTCCGATCGACCCGAGGACGTTCCAGTGTGGGACGACGAGTACCTCGACCGGGTCGCGCTCAGGCTGGCCCATCACTACGACTTGGAGCGCGACCGGGCCGTCGACGGCGAGCGATTCGACCTCTCCGGCGAACTCCACGTCCGTCACGAGCGCCACGCGATCCACCCGGCGCTCACCTTCGGTCACCACGAGGCCCATGAGTATCTCTTCGCGAAGCGGCTCGATCGGCCGACGATCGCGGACCTCGAGCGGTTCGAAGCGCTGGGCGAGCGTCTCGCTGCGGGAGACGAAGATGACGGCGGGAACGACGGTGAAGCGTGGATAGACGCACACGAAGACCACTACAGCACGGACTTCACGTTCGCCGTCGTCGCAACGGCCCTTTCCGAGGATGTCCGGGCGTACGTCGACGGCTACCGGAACAGGACGCTCCTGAAGTACGGGTACAACGGCCACTACGAGATCAACCTCCTCGTCGTGGTTCCGGACCGGGAGGAGAGCGTCTCGAGCGAGGAAGCCGACGTCGAACAGGCGTTCAACGTGTGGGAGCCGATCGTCGAGTCGAAGTCGGGTCGCCTCGATCGGCTGCTCGACTGGTTGTCACGCTAAGCACGATCGCTAGTCGTCGCCGGGCTCACCTCCACCGGGTGCGACCGGACCGATGCCAAGCCCGGATCTGGCCTCGCTGATGTTGTCGATGCCCATGCGCAACAGGGAGAGTGCCAGCACAACCAGCACGAGCGCGACGAGACTCAGGAGCGTAAACGAGACGGTGTGAAGCGACAGGTCGATCCCGGCGATCATCCCCGGATCGGCGAGGACGTCGCCCCACACGTCCCACTCGGTGATCTCCGCGTTCCCGACGGCGGCGGGCTCGATGATGTACGCGGGAAAGCGGATCAGCGCGACCCAGAGGAGTCCGATCACGGTGACGACCACCATGAACACCAGCGGGACGCCGGTACTCACCAGCTGCTTCGTATCCCGCCAGTTCGCGAGCCAGACCGTCGCGACCAAGAGTGCGAGCGCCGCGAGCAACTGATTCGCACCGCCGAACAACAGCCAGAGGTTCTCCCACGTTCCGGAGGCGACCAGGACGTATCCACCGACTGCGGTGACGCCCGCGTTGGCGTAGCGGTTCGTCATCGTCTCCTGGAGCGTCGTCTCGGGCGTCCCGATCAGTTCCTCGAGTAGATACCGACCGAGTCGCATCGCCGTGTCGGTACTGGTCAGCAGGAAGCTGGCGAACACGAGCGCGATGAACGCCGACGCGAGCGTCGCCGAGATACCGAGGGTGGTCACGAGCGCTCCGCCGCCGGCCGGGAACACCGCGATCGCCGCGCCGAGATTCCCGGCACCGACGGTCGCCGCTGCCAGCGAAACCGCGATGATCGACGTGAGTGCGAGCAGCCCCTCGCCGAGCATCGCGCCGTAACCGATCACGCGGGCGTCGCTCTCCTTGTCGAGTTGCTTCGCCGTCGTCCCGGAGGAGACGAGCGAGTGGAACCCGCTGATCGTCCCGCAGGCGATCGTCAGGAACAGGAACGGAAGCAACGGTCCGAGACTGGGATGGACGAACCCCGTAAACGCGGGGATCGCGGCTTCCATTCCCTCGATCGTGACCGAGTCGAATTCGACGCCGGAAACCGGGACTTCGACCGCCTCGAACGATCCGGTTAACGCGAGGAACGTCCCCACGAACACCCCGAGTAACATCGCGCCGATGCCGGTGTACAGCAGCGTCGACGTGAGGAAGTCACGCGGCTGCAACAGGACCCACACCGGCAGGACCGCCGCGACGAACGAGTAGAGCACGGTGACGACCGCCCACGCGGCGAAGTTCGGGTTTATCTGTTCGGCGAGCGGGAGCCACGTCCACGCGCCGGCGTCGCCGAGCAGGACGATCGTCCCCTCCGGCAGGCCGTCGATACCGACCATCGCGATGGGGTACTGGATGCCGACCCAGACGCCGGCGAAGACGCCGGCGACGAACAGCGCCGCTCCCGGCAGGAACGGGCCGTCGAACTGGTAGAGGTACACCCCGAACAGGAGCGCCAGCGCGATGTAAATCACGCTCGCCGTCGCCGCCGGCGGATAAGCGTTGAACACCTGCGCGATGAGGAATACGAACGCCGCGACGACTAGCACGACGAGCAGGAACGCGAACCACAGCAGCATGTTCTTTCCCCGCTCTCCGACGTACTCGCCGACGATGTACCCGATCGACTTCCCTTCGTGTCGAATGCTCGAGGACAGCGCCATGAAGTCGTGGACGGCCCCGAAGATCGGGTTCCCGATGGCGACCCACAGCAGCCCCGGGAGCCAGCCGAAGGCCGCGACCGCGGTGAGCGGGCCGGCGATGGGGGCGCCGCCGGCGACGCTCGAGAAGTGGTGTCCAAGCAGTACCGGCTGTTTCGAGGGGACGTACTCCTGCCCGTCTTCGTGTTTGTGTGCGGGCGTCTCTCGGTCGTCGTCGAGTTCGACCAACTGTGCCAGGTACTTCGAATACCCGATGTATCCCACGGTGAACGTTACGAGTACGAATACGACGAACCAGATGACCTGCATGCTACCACGCTATGTTAACCCATCCCTATCTTCTGTATTAAACCCTCCTGTATATTCATGATAGTTATTGATCTCGACTCGACGGTAATGGATTCCTTCCGAGAGCGTCGGCGTTGCTATGGTGCGATCGATCGGACGAATCCAACCGGTCCGAAACTGCTGTCGACGCGACGACGTCCGTCTCGCGTTCTCCCGAAGACGGGACCGAAGAACGCGTCCGTGTCTCGACCGTCTCGCGGCGTCGACGATGGCACTCGTCGGTGTCCCTACCGCTTCGACGGTTCACGATCACCGTCACTCTCGCCGCTCACCGCTCGAAGCTGAATCTCCTCGGCGACCTCCTCGAGTACCTCGCCTTTCACCTCCCGAACGCGCGCCTCGATCTCGGCGACGATCGGCGGCTCGAGCGACTCCTTCGCCTCGCGGATCCGCTCTCGTTCGGTCGCACACCTGCTGCGGAGGTATCTCGCACCCCGGCCCTCCTCGTGGTCTTCCGGTGAGGGCGTGATGCGGTTGATCACGACGCCGTCGACGGTGAGTCCGTACTCTGCGAGCGAGTCGATCGCCCGCTCGGTCTCGCGAAGCGACAGTGAGTCCGGATTCATCACGAGCGTGAACGCGGCGTTCTCCCGGAGGGTCTCCCCGGCGAAGGCAAAGCGATCGCGACGTTCCTCGAGTCGTGCGACGATCGGATCGCCCTCGAGCACCCGACGGGGCGTCCGGTCGCCGATCGCCGCCCGTTCGTAGAGGTCGATGCTCTCTTTCCGTTTCTCGAGCAGCCGCTCGATCCACCCCTCGAGGAGCTCCGGCAGCGCGAGCAGGCGTAGCGTTCCGCCGGTCGGCGAGGTGTCGAACACGACGCAATCGTAGCCCTCGTCTTCGGCCTCGCTCATGACGTCGATGAAGCGGTCGAACAGCGCCGCCTCGTACGCGCCCGGCGTCTGATGGGCCATCTCCAGTTGGACGTCCACCTCGTTGACCATCACCGCGCTCAACTGCGTTCCGAGTTCCCGCCTGAGTTGCTGCAGGTGCCGCTCGACCTCCCGCTCGGGGTCGATCTCCATCGCGTCGAGGTTCTCGTACCCCTCGACGGACCGCGGCGAGTCGTCGAACGCCTGATCGAACACGTCGCCGGTACTGTGGGCCGGATCGGTCGACACGACCAGGACGCGCCGGCCGGCCCGCGCACAGCGGAGCCCGTAGGCGCTCGAGACGGTCGTCTTCCCGACGCCGCCTTTGCCGCCGACGAAGACGAACCTCGAACCCGCCATCAGAGGTGGTTCTGTCGCCCCTTCCGCTCGATGATCGAGCCGCGGTCCCACATGCGCCGTTCCCAGGCTTCGAACTCGTCCTCGAGGTACGGCAGGAGCTCCGCGGTGTAGTAGGACACCGGACTCGGAATCCCGAAGGCGTCGGGGAAACACGCGATCATGAACGCGTCCTCCCTGTCCTCGGCCTCGAGTTCGACGATCTCGTAGGCCGGATGGGAGATCATCCCGTGGTACAGCCCCCGAGCCCACTCGTCGACCCACGTTCCGCCAAAGCGTGCCTCGAGCCAGCGCTCGAGGGCGTCCCGGTAGGCCGCGATTCGCTCGGCGATTGCCATACGTGACCGTTACACATATCGAGACAAAAGAATGCCGCCCGCCCCTCGATTGCTCGTCGGACCCACCGCTCGAGGTCGACGGTGATCCGGAGTCGACGACTCTCGCGGCCGACGCGTTGACGACCGGTCTCCGGTGTTTCGACTATCTGCGAAACGGACGTCCCGCTTCGAGGGCACCGACCGAGCTCGAACCGTCACGTCAATCGTGCGGATGGAACCGTCTGACCGCCGATCGGACGGCCTCCTCCCGGCCGATGAACGTAATTCGATCGCCCGCCTCGAGGACGGTGTCGGCTTCGGGAACGCGCGTCTCGCCGTCGCGGGCGATCACCGCCACGATACAGCCGTCGGGAATGTCGGCGTCGAGGTCCCGGATCGTCGTGCCGGCGACGTCCTCGGCGGTGACGGTGATCTCCTGAGCGTCGTGGCCCTCGCCGAGTTCGTTCATCCAGTGGGCGAGTGCGGGGCGCTCGATCTCGTTGTCTAACGACCAGGCGGTCGCACTCGAGACGTCGATCGCACGGACGTCGAGCGCGTCGAATGCGTCGATATTACCGGGTGTGTTCACGCGGGCGACGACCGTCTCGACGTCGAACTTGGTGCGAGCGAGTTGCGAGACGAGCAGGTTGGTATCGTCGTCCGCGGTCGTCGCGACGACGACCTTGCCGTTCTCGATTCCGGCCTCCTCGAGCGTCTCGGTGTCCGTGCCGTCGCCCTCGACGGCGGTGAACCCGTCCCGACGGAGGTGGTCGACAATCTCGGAATCGTCGTCGACCAGAACGACGTTTTCGCCGCGTTTCTCGAGTCGTGTGGCGAGCGCCCGGCCGACCCGACCGCCGCCGACGATGATACTCTTCATGGGAACGATGTCGAAGTGATCCGCGATCTGGCGGGCGAGACCCGCCTGGAGGACGACCGTGATGAAGATGACGAGAAAGACGGTCCCCGCGAGCGTCTGTGCCGCCTCGAACTGCCCGGCAGCTTGGAGTTCGATGGCGAACAGCGTCGCGACCGACGCGGGGATGATCCCACGAGGACCGACCAGCGAGAGGAAGTAGCGTTCGTCGCGGCTGAACCGCCAGTGAGTCGCCGAGAGTGCCACGACCAGCGGTCGAACGATCAACGTAACCGCGACGACGACGGCGATGCCGCCCAGTCCGAGTCCGAGGAGGGCGTCGAAGTCGATCAGCGCCGCCAGCGAGATGAAGACGAACGAGAGGACGATTAACGTGAGGTCCCGATTGAACTCGAGGATGTCCTCGCGGTGGGGGAGGTCGAGGTTCCCGAGGACGATGCCCGCGGTGGCGGCGGCCGCGACGCCGGTCTCCGGGAACACGGATTCGGCGAGGCCGAACGAGACGAGCGCCCCAGTGACGACGACGAGTCGGGCCACCTGGGGCGCGTCGCCCGGTGGCGACCTGACGTCGACGAGCAGCGAGCGAACGGCGACGGCGACGACGATCCCGATCCCGATCCCGGTCGCGAACCGCTGGACGAACGCGATCGGGAGCGTCTCCGGCGCGTTCCCGACGACGGCGACCTCGAAGATGACGATCGCGAGTACGGCCGCCGTAACGTCGTTGACGATTCCCTCGGCCTCGAGAGCGGCGCTGACGTGCTCGCGGACCGTCACCACTTCGAGGATCGGCGTGATCACCGTCGGACCGGTCGCGATCAACAACGCGGCGATCAGAAAGGCGACGTCCCAGCCGTTGCCGAGGAACAGGCGGACGGCGACGGCCGTCCCGGCGAAGGCGATCAGCGCGCCGATCGTCGTGAGTCGAATCACCGCCTGTGGCGCCCGCTCGAGTTTCTCTCGTCGGAGGTGGAAGGCGCCGTCGAAGATGATGATCGCGACGCTGATGCCGACGACGGTCGAGAGGCCGTCGCCGAACGTTTCGATCGTCACGAACCCGAGGGACTCGGGTCCGATGAGGATGCCGATGACGATCAGAAACAACACGCTCGGTACCCGGAGCCGCTTGGCGACGACCTGCGCGCCGATCCCGAGTGCGAGAATCCCGACGACGACTGGGAGGACGGTCTCCACGCGTGTGACAGAGAAGAACGGACAGCGATAAAAACACTCTCACCGAGTGGGCGACTCGAGACGAACGCGCTCGGTCTCGATCAGTTCGACGACGATCCGACTGGTTCCGTCGATCACGCGAATTTTCACGTCCGGCTTCGTACACGGAACTATGCCCGATCGAATCCCGGTAACCGTCGTCAGCGGCAGTCTGGGGGCGGGAAAAACCACCCTTCTCAACCACCTGCTCGAGACCGCCGACCGCCGGCTCGCGATACTGGTCAACGACATGGGCGAGGTAAACATCGACGCTTCGCTGCTCGAGGGCGTCTCGGACCTCACTCGGGAGGGAATCGCGGAGCTGAGCAACGGCTGTATCTGCTGTGAACTACAGGACGACCTCGAGACCGAAGTTCGATCGCTCGCCCGGCGGTACGACTTCGACCACCTCGTCGTGGAGTCGTCGGGGATCAGCGAACCGGCGCCGGTCGCCCGACTGTTTACCGTCGGCGACGCCGCCGCCCGCTACGAGGTCGACTCGCTGGTAACCGTCGTCGACGCTCGGCTCCTCTCGGAGACGGTTGCGGGTGACTCTCCGTCTTCGTCGCCGTCTGGTTCACCGCCGCTCGAGCGAGAGACGCCGCCGGACGCCGAAGACCGGCCGCTGTCGGACCTCCTCGTCGAGCAGCTCGAGGTGAGCAACGTCGTCCTACTGAACAAGTGCGACCTCCTCGCGGACGACGAACTCCACCGGCTGGAGGCGGTGATCGCGACGCTCCAGCCGGACGCGGCGGTAATCCGAACCGTCTACAGCGAGGTCGACGCCGACGAGCTGCTCGGACGGGGGTCGTTCGATCCGCAGGAGCTGGGCGAACTCGCGGGGTGGCAGCGGGCGCTCGCGGCGGCTCGAGCGGGTGACGACTCGGATCGCGACGGTAGTGACCGGAGCCACGACTGGGAGCACCACGATCACGATACCGACCACATCCACCGCACCCCCGAAACCGTCTACGGGATCGACTCCGTCACCGTGCGGCGCCACCGACCGCTCGATCCCGAACGCTTCGCCGACTTCCTGCGAGAACTCCCGCCCTCGGTCGTCCGGCTGAAGGGCCCCTGCTGGATCGCCGGTCGGGACGACCTCGTGATCCAGCTCAGCGGGGCCGGTCGGTCCGTCTACGCCGAGGCCGAGGGCAACTGGATCGCCTCCCTGCCCGACTCGCGCCGAGACCTCTACCGGCGGAACCACCCCGACCTTCCCTGGGACGAGACCCACGGCGACCGCCGGACGGAACTCGTCTTTATCGGAACCGACCTCGAGTCGGCAGCGATCGAGCGGTCGCTCGAGGCGTGTCTGACCGAGCCCGGGACGACCGGCGACGCGGCGGCCGGTTCGTTCCCGACCGAGCGGGGGGAACGGACCGTTCTTCGGGAGTGAGTCCAGTCCCGATCTCGATCCCGTCAGGTCGCCAGGAGTGGCAGCGACAGGAACACGACGGGCGCGATTCCGCTGGCGACCGCGTACAACAGCCACGAGAGACGATAGCCGGCCGGAATCTCCCGGGTTCTCGTCCCCGCCGGATCGGCGGTGTGAACGAACCGGTGGTACGCCGCTGCGGTGACCGCGAGAAAGAGGATTGTCAGTACGGACAGCCCCTCGAGTAGCGAGGCACCGAGTGCGCCGAGGTACAGCCGTCCTCAGGCGTACGTGAGCAGGAACGCCGTGAGTGCGACAACCAGCAACGGAACCGGATCGATCGGCGTTCCGTCGCGGTTTCGAAAACGAGGGGAGCGCGTACCGTGAGTACGTCTTCGAACCTGGAAGTGCTCTCAGCCGCCGACGAGCGACGGGGCCCCACGAGAGCTTAAGTCGCCGTACCGAGAGGTACGAACGATGAGCGGCGATCTGACCGAGGGTATGGAGTCCTCGAAGGGCGACCCGAAGGTGCTACTGATCCTCAACGTCGTCCTCTCGGCGATATTCGCGTACATCGTCCTGTGGCTCTCGGCGTTCGCAGGGATCACGACGTTCTCGTGGGGACAGTACGCGACGTTTACGCTCCTCCTGATCGTGCTGACGTTCGTCGTGACGCGGGAGTAGGCTCTCCAGTCTCTCACGAACACCAACCACTCGGTACCATTTTAACACGACAGTTCGTAGACACGCGTAATGAGTACCGAGATTGAAACCCGCGAGTCCCGGCCCGCGGTCGACGTCGACGCCCTCGAGGTCGACGAGCCGGATATCGGATTCCAGGCCGCCATCGGCGTCTTCTGTGGAGTTGTCCTGGCCGGTGTCGTGACCACGATGCTGGCACTCGCCGAGGCCGACACGGCGACCCTCCTCGGCACGTTTCCGAGTGCGGGCACGGCTGGCATCATCGTCGGCCTCCTCCTCTCGAGGCGCGCCCGTGGCGTCCCGGAGCGACTCGGCGCGAGTCGACGGCGGTGGATCTACGGGTTGCTTCCGGCGGCCGCGTTCGGCGTCGTCACGCTCGTCGCGCTGTTCGTCCCCGCACTGGGAGGTGCCGTCGCGGCCGCCGCGTTCTTCTCTGCGGTCGCCGTCGCCCTGTCGGGGCTGCTCGTCGTCGGTATGGGACGCAACCGGTACGTCGACGCCGTTACGGGTGACGATCCCGCAGTGACGTGGGACTACCAGCCCGCCGGGCTGTTACGGGTGGAGCCCGTGATCGGAACCTGCTTTCTCCTCTTCGGTCTCGTTCAGGTCTACTGGGATGGCTGGACGTTCGCCGCCTTCTCGATCCTCTACGGGGTCTTCATGCTCGTGTCGGCCTTCGGCAAGGACCGCTGGTTCGACGACGACTGGGAGAGTACGAACATGAACTCGTCCGAACTCGCGGTTCACGACGCCGGACTCGTCAAATTTCGAGGCCGATCGAAGACGCTCGTCCCGTGGGACGAAATCACCGGCGTCAGGTCGACCGACGAAGAACTCGTGATCGACCTCGACGGCCGCTTTCGAAACATCCGCTGCGATCGAACGGCGATCGACGACCCGGAAGCCGTACTCGAGGCCCTCGAGTCGCGCTGTTCGAACTGAATCGGGGTCCGCTCGACGACCGCTCGTACGCTTCTCGGAGCCGCTCACTCGAGAGCCGCCCGCCCGCTCGTCGCACTTCGAATCCGGTCCCGGAACGTGTCCGCCTCGGCAACCGGGACCCGGGCCTCGAAGGAGACGGCCGCCTCGTAGGCCGCGTCGAACTCGTAGCCCTCGCTCTCGAGGATTCCCCTGACGGTCCCGGAGTCGTCGTATTCGACCGTCACGACGACCGTCTCGTGGGGCCGCCGTTCGACGACGCCCGCGGCGTCGACGGCGTCTTTGACGGCCTGTGAGTACGCCCGGACGAGTCCGCCGACGCCGAGGTTCGTCCCGCCGTAGTAGCGGGTGACGACCACGACGCAGTTCTCGAGCTCGCGCTGCTGGAGGACGTTCAGCGCCGGTTTCCCCGCCGAACTCGAGGGTTCGCCGTCGTCGCTCGCGTACTCGCGCAGGAGGTCGCCGTCGGCGTCGGACCGCACCCGGTAGGCCGGGACGTTGTGAGTGGCGTCGTCGTACTCGTCCTCGATGGCGGCGACGAACGCCTCCGCGGCCGCGACGGTTTCGACCGGCCGGGCGTGACCGACGAACTCCGATCCCTGAACGACGAAGCTGGCGCTGGCGTCGGTTGCGAGGGTCTCGTAGGTCTCGTCGGCATCGTCTGGATTGGGATCGGGATCGGGCACGGTTACAGCTCTCCGGTCACTGCAACTCGATCTTGCGGACGAACTCGAGGTCCCGAATCTCGGTGATCAGTTCGCCGGGCAGATCCTCGTCGGTGATCAGGTACAGCCGCGGCTCGTCGGTGAACTCGGGGTCTTCGCTGATCGTCTGGCGGATCGAGACGCCGTGGTCGGCGAGGACGCCCGTGACGGCCGCGACGATCCCCTCGGCTTCGGCGTCGGCGACTTCGACCGAGAGGACGGTGAGATCGAGCACCGGCGCGAGGTCCATCAGGCTCGGCACCTGCGAGATGTTCTGAAAGATGCGCCTGAGCTCGTCGTCCTCGAGGACCGCGCCGGTCGTCGAGTCGACCACGCGGCGGTCGACGTCGATCTCGCGGGCGATCCCCGTGTTGGGAATCTCGATCCCGCCCGACACCACGCGGCCCTCGTCGTTGACCGAGAAGCCGCGCTCGAGTAGCAGTCGGATGACCGCCTGCTGGCTCGGCGACCCCTCGAACTTCTCCATGATCTCGTCGAACATCGGTTAGCGACCATACGACCCCCGGCCTATAATCCCCGGTGATCGCGGAGTCAGTCGCGCTTCGGCTCGCGGACGAGCCATGATGGTGATGGTGATGGTGGGCGATTCAGCCGGGGACGAAACGGAGGCGGACGGTCGGTTTTTTACTCTCCGAACGAGACTGATCGCACATGCGCGAACTCCGGAGCTGTGACTTCTGTGGTGGTGACGCCGCCGGGACCTTCGAAATCGTCCCGCCCCAACTCGAGCCGACCGAAGCCGAACAGCGCCGCGTCGTCCTCTGTGAGGCGTGTAAAGCCCGACTCGAGGCCCTGCTCGAACCGTTGCTCGCTCGTGCCGGCCTCGGTGTGGATGCCGATGTCGATGTCGATGTCGACGCCGGAGCGACGGCTGCTTCCCAGGGACCCTCCGACACCGTCGATTCCCCGTCTCGATCCGAGCGGACGACCGATTCCGTGCCCGGATCGGGAGACGATATCGAGCGTCCTGGTTCCGAGACCGGAACGGGGCCTAAGACTGGGACTGAGACTGAGACTGGAACTGGAACTAGCGCTGGTGCTGGTGCTGAAACCGGTTCCCCCACCGGAATCACCGTCGAGCCGGGCGATGCGACGACGGTCGACCCCGACGACCGTGTGAACTACAGTGCGGGCGATGCGACGAGCGAATCCGACCGACAGGGCGCCAGCGAACTCGAGATGCACTCCGTCGAGAGCGACGTCGACGCCGATAGTGACGGCGAAACCGATGACGAAGGTGAAGACGGGAGTGAAGACGAGCGAACGGCGACTTCGTCCTCGGAAACGGATACGTCACCTGCTGGCTCGAGCGAAAGCCGGAGTGGAACGTCGAGTGACGGTCGAACACGGACGCGGTCTCCGTCCGGCTCCGAATCCGAATCTAGGTTCGGATCCAAGTCGGAGTCCGGATCCGCGTCTCGGGCCGCCTCCGAGTCCGACGCTGCGTCACACTCCTCGCCGGCGGCCGAAACCCGGGGTCCACCGCGGGCCTACAGCAAGGTCGTTCGGCTGCTTCGCAACCGCGAGTTCCCGATGGACCGGGACGCCGTCGAATCGCTCGCCGCGGGCGCGTACGAACTCGAGAATCACGAGGTCGAGGCGATCGTCGATCACGCGATCGAGCGAGGCGAGTTTCGTGCGGACGGCGATCAGCTCGACCGGCCGTAGTCGGTCGGTAGCCACCGGCCGCTCGAGCGGCCGATCACGCCGCCGTCACCGATTGTCGTACTTCCAGCTGTCGATCGGGACCTGCCCGCCGTCGACGCGCAGTTCGTGCCCGTTCACGTAGTCCGCGGCGGGCGAAGCGAGGAAGGCGACCGCGTTCGCGATGTCTTCCGGTTCTGCGTACTTCCCGAGGGGATTGCTCGACTTGATCTGTTCGTGAGTCTCCTCGCTGAACGTCTCCGTCATCCGGGTGTTGACCCAGCCCGGCGCGACGGCGTTGACGCGAACCCCTTCGCGACCGAGTTCGAGGGCGAGGGACTTCGTGAGCCCCAGCAGTGAGAACTTCCCGACGTCGTACTCGGGCGACATTCCCACCGCGTTTTTCGTGTGGATCGAGGTGATGTTGACCACCTTTCCGTAGCCCTGCTCGACCATCGGGTCGACGGTCGCCAGCGTGCAGTTGATCGACCCCCAGAGGTGGACGTCGATGTTCCGTCGAAACCGCTCGCGCAGCGTCTCCCTGTCGTCGCCGAGGAAGGGGCCGGCGTCCCCGATGCCCGCGTTGTTCACGAGGATGTCCACGGTGCCGAGGGCGTCGGTCCCCTCCGCGACCATCTCGTCGACGGCGTCCTCGTCGCTCACGTTCGCTTCGATCGCGATCGCCTCGCCGCCGGCGTCGGTGATCTCCTCGGCCACCGCTTCGGCGGGATCGGCCTCGAGGTCGTTGACGATCACGCTCGCGCCGAGGTCGGCGAGCTCGAGGGCGATCGCGCGTCCGTTGCCGCGTCCGGCGCCGGTGACCAGCGCCGTTCGGTCCGATAGGTCGAGATCCATAGCGGAGACGTCTACCGGCCGGCTGATAGTGATACGGGTTCGTATCGGTTTGGAGTCCGTTAATTACACGACTCTGTCCGAGACACAACTCGAGTTCGACGGAAAGGGGAGTGGAAGAGAGAGGAAGGGAGAAAGGAAAAGGGAGGGTGATACCGGTTCGCGGGCCTACATCAGAACGTGTGGTCTGCTGTGAATCTGGCCGTCGGACGGATCCGATCTCGGAACGGTATTGGTGGCCGGAGACCAACCCTCCGTCTCTCACGATTCACGAGGACGACCCCGAGATGACTCCACTCAACGAAATCGTCGACGTCGCCGTGCAGAACGTAGATTCTCCCGACCGCCTGGAACGCGTGTTGACCAGCCCCGGGAACTCGGACGGGGCGTACGTAATTCGAGAGGGGTCGTCGTGGCACTACTACGAACAAGAACGCGGCGGCGTTCTGTACGACGTGACGACCACCAACTTCACCGACGCCGCACGCTACGTCCTCGCCCGAAACGCCGACCAGCTAACCGCGCTCCTTCCTCCCGACCGCAGAGCGCGGATGCGGGGGGAAGCCGAGCACCTGTGTCGGATCCGGGTCGACCTCGACATTCGTCGCCCCGCGTGGCGACTCGACGGCCGATCGCTGTTCGTTCCATCGCGGACCCGGGACGACTCCGACGCCGTCGCACCGATTGCGGCTGCCCTCGGGCTCGAGGCGGCATCGATACGACCCGTCGACGGTCCGCCGCTGGGACTCGAGTGTCGGCTGCCGGTCGAGCCGAAACCGACAGCGGCAATCGCCCGGTTGCGGGACGCGTTCGTGTTGCCCGTCGCGAGGGTCGAGACGGACGGTCGAGAGCGCGTTCTGCCCGCGCCGGGCGTCGAGTGGAACGGGGCGTGACTCTGACTCCCGTCGGTCGCTCACGTCACCGCCGCGATCACGGTCTCGAATTCCGCCCTCGCCTCGCGAAACGACTCGCGGGAGTCGAACCGGAGTTCCGTCGGCCGGGACGGGCCGAGTCGCTCGAGCAATCCGACCAGTCCCGAGAGCACGCGGTTGGACGGCCGCGAGTCGTCCCACTCGAGTCGAATCGTCCTCGTTTCTGCGTCGGCGTCGACGCCCCGAAGCGCGGCGAGATCGAAACAGGCGGTCTCGACGCAGAAACTCGGGGGCGAGAGTTCGTAGGTCGTCCCGTCGCACTCCCACTCACAGCGGGTTCCGGCCGGAAGTATCCCCGCGGCGGTCCCCTCCAGGGCTGACTCGATCGACTCGACCGCTGCCGGTACCGCGTCACCGTCGACGTCGAACTGTCGGTGATCGGCGTTGTACAGCACGAACGTGTCGCCGTCGCGCTCGAGGCGGACGTGCTGGACGCAGACCGCGAGGTGCCACGTCTCGATCGTCAGGAGGTCGCGGAGGACGGATCGCGCCGCATTCGTCGGCTCGTTCGCACGGTACTCGTCGTGTCGCGGGTCGACCGATCCGATCCGGTCGTACGCGGCTTGCACGCGTCTCACGACGTCCGGGTACCGCTCGCCGACGCCGTCACAGTCGATCCGGAGACGGATTCGCGTCGCGTGTCTGGCGGCACCATCGATCGCGTCGGCGGTTGCCGCGCGCTCTTCAGCGGGTCTGACTGCGCCGAATACGACGACGTGACTCCGGTGAAAGTCGGTGAGGGACACGGTCGGCTGTCGACCCGCTCACTCGAGCGTTCCTTTCGTACTCGGCGTCCCCTCCCGTCGCTCGTCGATCCGCGTCGCGTCGTCGAGCGCGCGGGCGATCGCCTTGAACAGCGCCTCGATCTCGTGGTGGGCGTTCTCCCCCTCGACCGCGAGGTGGAGGGTCAATCCGGCGTTCGTCGCCAGCGATTCGGCGAAGTGTCTGGCCATGTCGCTGGTGAACTCGCCGACGCGGTCCTGCGAGAACTGCCCGTCGAAGTAAAAGCGCGGGCGGGCGCTGACGTCGACCACGACGCTCGCGACGGCCTCGTCGAGGGGGACGCGCCGGTCCGCGAAGCGGACGATCCCCGACCGATCGCCGAGCGCCTCGTCGAACGCCGTTCCGAGGACGATCGCGACGTCCTCCACCGTGTGGTGGTCGTCGACCGCGAGATCGCCGTCGCAGTCGATCTCGAGATCGAACAGGCCGTGTTTGGCCAGCGCCGTCAGCATGTGATCGAAGAAGCCGATGCCGGTGTCGACGTCCGCGTCGCCGGTTCCGTCGACGGCGAGGGTGCAGTCGATGGTCGTCTCGGCGGTCTCCCGCGCAACCGTCGCCGTTCGCTCACTCATACCGAAACGAGCGGGCCGACGATACAAGGAAATTCCGTTCGCGCCACCTGTCATTTCGCCCCTTCTGTTCGCGTATCTTTCTCCCGAAACCTTCCTTTTGGAGATACTGTCTCAGAATAGCTTATAAAATTTCTAACCGTATCTGAGGGCGTTGTGAAAGGTCTTAGTAAACCCATTCGGACCGTAAAACGGGTCGAAACCACGACAATGTTCGTACCATTATATGATAGTGGCAGTGAAAGTCAGGAGTACGTCAGGTGAACTGCCAATGTCCCCCTCAACCCCACTCTCGAACGAATCGACCACTCCCTCGAGCCCCGAGACGGAGTCCCAGCACGACCAGCCCTCCTCGAACTCGTACGCCCGCCCGCTGCGCGCCACCCTCCGATCGCTCAAAGGACCGACCCAGTTCGTGGGGTTCTGGACTGCGGTGACCCTCCCGTTCGTCCACGTTTCCCTCCTCGCGTCCGGACTCGAGGGAACCGTCGCGGTGGCGTTTCTCGCCCTGTTGGCCGTGAACTTCGTCGCCCTCTACGTCGGACACGGCTACAACCAATAACGTAACCTGACCGCGTGCGTTCGGCCCTCCACTTCATTTTTCGTCGATCCGATCTCGATGCGACCGACGCCGGCCCGCCATGCCCGTCGCGGTCGTTCCGATGTCCGTTCTCCCCCGGTTCCGTCTGCGCTCCGTTCTTCCGTTCTCCCGTCACTCCCGCTCCTGTGCCTCCTCGAGCGTAAACTTCCCTTCGTAGAGGGCGCTCCCGACGACGACGGCGGCGGCGCCCGCCTCTCGAAGCGCATCGATATCCGCGAGTGTCGCGACACCGCCGCTGGCGACGACGGGAATCTCGGTCGCCGCGACGAGCCGTTCGACGGGCTCGGTCTGGACGCCCTCGAGTCGGCCCTCGACGTCGACGTCGGTAAAGAGGATGGCGGCTGCACCCAGTTCCTCGTAGCGGCTGGCGGCTTCGGCGGGGTCGAGCCCGGTTCCCTCGGTCCAGCCCTCGACGACGACCTCGCCGTCTTTCGCGTCGAGACTCACGACGACGCTGTCGGGGTACTCGGCGCTGATCTCCGCGACGATGTCTGGGTTCTCGACGGCCGCCGTGCCGAGGATGACGCGGTCGACGCCGGCCTCGAGGAGGTCGATCGCGTCCGCTGCGGTTCGGATGCCGCCGCCGAGTTGGGTCGGGACGTCGACGGCGTCGACGACCGCGTCGATCGCCTCGGCGTTGGCCCGCTCGCCCTCGAAGGCCCCGTCGAGGTCGACGAGGTGAAGCGTTCGGGCGCCGGCGTCGACCCAGCGCCGGGCTGCCTCGACCGGGTCGCCGTAGGTCTTCTCGGTCCCGCGTTCGCCCTGCACTAACTGGACGACGTCGCCGTCCTGGACGTCGACCGCCGGGACGACCTCGAACTCCGCGAATGCGTTCTCGCTCATACGCGAGACACCGGGGGGAGCGCGAGTAAAGGCCACGGTTTCGGTGACCGTCTGGGATCGATCAGAAACGTGCCTCTTCCTTCCGTCGAGAGGTCGTTTATCGTTCGCATACCGTATCGACGAGTCCCAGTACTTATTTCACGAAAACGTCGATATTACTTTCCGATGGTCGAAACTGTGCTGTTGGTTGGGGTCGTCGCCTCCGTGTTCGTCGGTTTCAACATCGGTGGCTCGTCGACCGGGATCGCGTGGGGTCCGGCCGTCGGTGCCGGATTGCTTCGAAAGGTTACAGCGGCCGCGTTGATGACCGTCTTCGTCTTTCTGGGCGGCTGGACCGTCGGCCGGAACGTGATGGACACGTTGAGCGGCGACATCATCTCGATCGAAATCTCGCTCGCGGCGGGTGTCGCCGTCCTCTTTTTCATCGGACTTGGGATCCTCATCGCGAACGTCTTCGGCGTTCCCGTCCCGACGTCGATGACCACCGTCGGTGCGATCGCAGGGCTGGGACTGGCGACGGGCACACTCAACTACGAGACGATCACCTGGATCATCTCGTGGTGGGTCGTCACGCCGGTTCTCGGACTCTGGATCGGGGCGACCGTCGGCCGGTACATCTACCCCGAACTCAACCGACGATTCGAGATCAGGGCCTCGGAGGGTCCGCTGCTCGCACTGGATCGAAACGGCTCGCTTCCGACGCCGACGCTCGGGCCGAACACGACGACTCAGGAACTTGCCGGAACCATCGTCGTGTTCGTTATCGGCTGCTACATGGCCTTTAGCGCCGGTGCGAGCAACGTTCCTAACGCCGTCGCGCCGCTGGTCAGCAGCGGTGCACTCGAGGTCGACACCGCCATCGTCATCGCGACCGTCGCGATCGGACTCGGCGGCTTTACCATCGCCCGGCGGACGATGGAGTCCGTCGGGAGCGAACTCAGCGACATCCCGCTGCTGGCCGCGCTGATCGTCATGCTCACCGCCTCGACGATCACGACCGCGCTCTCGTGGATCGGGATCCCGATCAGCCTCGTGATGGCGTCGGTGATGACGATCGTCGGTCTGGGCTGGGGTCGGGCCACCCGTCCGATCACTGCTCGAGAGGCCATTCGAGGCGACACCGACGCGGAACTGGCGATGGGTGCACTGACCGCCGAATCCGACGCTCCGATAACTAAAATCGGCGAAGCGGAGTCCGAAGAGGCGCTGGACGCGGGCGATCTGTTCAACCCGCGAGCCATCGTGAAGTACGTCTCGATGTGGATCATCGGGCCGGCGATGTCCACGCTGCTCGCCTACGGGTTCTTCGTGGCCGTCGGTATCAGCTGACCCGTCCCATCGAATCGACCCGTCCCACCGCGTTTATCCGCACTGCCATCGTAGCTCCCGTATGATTTCGCGCGTTCTCGTTCCGATGGACGGCTCGGAGATGAGCGAACACGCACTCGAGTACGCCCTCGAGGCCTACCCGGATGCCGACATAACCGTTCTGTGCGTCGTCGGGGAACCGTCGTCCATGTGGGGGTCGGCGACCGGCCTCGCGCTCGCCGACGATCTGGAGGTGGCAGCGCAGGAACACGCCCAGTCGACGTTCGATCGCGCGCGGGAACTCGCCGCGGACGCCGACGATGACGCGACGCTCGAGACGGTTTTCGAACTGGGCCACCCCGTTCGTGCGATTCTCGACCGTGCCGACGACTACGAGACGGTCGTGGTCGGTAGTCACGGCGGAAGTCTCTCCGATCGTCTGTTCGTCGGTAACGTCGCGGAGAAGGTCGTTCGTCGCTCGCCGGTCCCGGTCGTCGTCGTTCGGTGAGCGTTCGTCAGCTCTTTTTCGATGCGTGCTCGTTTCCGTTCCCAGTCCCGGTCCCGTTCTCCCGATCGTCGTTCGGCGACCGGTGCAGTCCCGTCACGAGGACGGAGACGGAGAGAGCGGGGTGCGGGGGACGGAGGGAAGAGCCGACCGCCGGAACGACGATCGGCGATACCGGTCCACTGTCCCGTCTCGCGCCGATCAACTGTCCTCGGTGCGGTCCGTCCGACCCTCCTCGGCAGTGCCGTCGATCAACTCCTCGATTTCGTCCTCTCGAGGGCGACGGTCGATCCGTTCGTCGATCGCTTCGACCTCCGCTTGCATCTCGTCGAGGCGTTCTCCGACGGTTCGTTCGACGGCCTCTTCGACGGTTTCGCCGACCGTCTTCTCGACGGTTTCGTCGACGCTCTTCTCGACGGTTTCGCCGACTGTCTTCTCGACAGTTTCGCCAACTTTCTCTTCGACGGTTTCGCCGACCGTCTTCTCGACGGTTTCGTCGACGCTCTTTTCGACGGTTTCGCCGACGCTCTCTTCGACGCTCTTTTCGACGGTTTCGCCGACCTTCTCTTCGACGGTCTCGCTGACCGTCTTCTCGACGGTTTCGCCGACGCTCTCTTCGACGCTCTTCTCGACGGTTTCACCGACCTTCTCTTCGACGGTCTCGCTGACGCTCTCCTCGACGGTCTCGCCAACCTGTTCTTCGACGGTCTCGCCGACGCTCTCCTCGACCGATTCCTGGACGGCTCTGGTCATCCAGTCGGGATCGAAGCGCGCCATCTTCCAGACGACGTGAACGACGTACGAGGCGAACACGCCCACCCCGAACGCGATCCCGACGTTCGTCCCGACTTGCATGATCAGCACGATCGAAAGGGCGATCAAGGCTCCGTAGGTGAGGTCGACGGCCGCGTCGACCCGGACCGGGTTCAGCATGACCGATCGCCACCGGTACGTTCGAATCTAGCGGTTTTCGCGTGTTCATTGCCGGTCTCGATTCCGACCCGCACGGGAGCCGATTCGGCTCGACCCTGCTGGTCTCCTGACTCGAGTTTCCGCTCGAAGGACATGATACTGTATTCCAGGGTGTGACTGTTGAAGTTTGTTAGGATCGAGACGTCTCGCGAAACATCGTGTGGCGTACACGAACCGGGATTTCCCCGCGACTGTCGACCGACTCGAGCGACCGGTCTCTCGACGCCGACGCGAACCGTGTCAGATCGGCAGTTGGAGCGACAAATAGGCGCGTTTTTAGGGGCGGACGCTGTGGGTGGTATTGTGACAGAAGTACTGCTTATCGTGGGGCTTCTCGTTGCGATGTTCGTTGGCTACAATATCGGGGGTGCGACGACGGGACCCGCGTTCGGTCCGGCCGTCGGTGCCAACGTGATCACGAAGCTCATGGCCGCCGGGTTGATGTCGATATTCTTCTTCGTCGGCGCGATCACGATCGGCCCGCAGGTCGTCGAAACCCTCGGCGGGGAACTCGTCGAGGACACCGCCATCTTCACCCTTCGATCGAACGTCGCCGTCCTCTTTTTCATCGGCGGCGCGCTGTTCGTCGGCAACTACGCCGGCGTCCCCGCCTCGACGTCGATGACCGCCGTCGGCGCCATCGCCGCACTCGGCCTGGCGACCGGCGAACTCAACCTCGAGGTACTGGGTGAGATCGTCATCTGGTGGATCGTCGCTCCCATCATCGGGTTCTGGGTGGCCGGCATCATCGGCCGCTACTTCTACCCGCGGATCAACGCGTGGGTCGCCATCGAAGGCAACCGGGAGGGCCGCGAGATGGTCACGATCGACAGCTCGGGGATCGTTCCGCGCCTCCAGTTCGGCGAGAACGCCACTCGACGCGAGATCACGGGCGCGCTGGTCGTCGTGGCGATCGGCTGTCTGATGGCCTTCTCTTCGGGGACGAGCAACATCGCCAACGCCATCGCACCGATCTACGGCACCGGAGCCATCGAGATGACCACGCTGATCGTGATCGGCTCCGTGGCCGTCACAGTCGGCTGTTTCACGATTGCCCGCCGGACGCTCGACACGCTGGGTAACGACATCACGAATCTCCCGCTGACCGCTGCGATCGTCGTCGCAGTCATCAGTTCGGGGATCGTCATCGGTCTCTCGTGGATCGGGATTCCCGCCAGTTTCGTCGTCATCGCGACGATGAGCATCATCGGGCTGGGATGGGGCCGAGCGACGCGGACGACGACGCTGTCGGACGTCAGAGCCGGCGAAGAAACCAGGGTGTCCGTCGGCGCCCTGACCGCAGAAGGGGAGGGCGAACGCCCACCGGAGATCGGCGAGGAAGAGCCCGAAGACATCCCGAAAGCCTCCGATCTCTTCGATCCCTCGACGACGGCTCGCGTGGTCCTCATGCAGAACGTCGTCCCGATCCTCTCGACGGTCAGCGCATTCCTCACGTTCCGATTCGTTCCGGTCTTCGGTTTCTGATGGTCGGCCGACGCTCTCGAGGGTGACTCGAGTCGCCGTCGGGCGGACGTCGAACGGACTGGCGTACGCGAACGATCACGTGATCGGCATCCGCGCCGAGAAGCGACCCGCGAGTATACGGCAAACGTCGCGATCCGCTGGACGATTCGTCGTGATTTTTCCATTTCCGATCCGTTCTTCGACCCATTATTTGACGGATATCGACGTTCTTTCCTTCGAACTTTCCGATCCCGACTGAAAGACAATTTAGGACTGAACAGCAAGCTATACCAGTGCGGGTCTCGAATCGGCGGTTGATGCCCACGGTAGAATACCTTAACTACGAAGTGCTGGACGATCAGGGATGGGAGATGGACGACGACGACCTCTTCGAGAAGGCTGCCGACGCCGGCTTCGACGACGAGGACTACGGATCGCTCGAGGTCAACGAGAGCGAGTACATCCTCGAGGCCGCAGAGGCACAGGGCTACGACTGGCCCTTCTCGTGTCGCGCCGGCGCCTGTGCGAACTGCGCCGCCATCGTCTTCGACGGCGAGATCGACATGGACATGCAGCAGATCCTCTCGGACGAGGAAGTCGAGGAGAAGAACGTCCGTCTGACCTGCATCGGCTCGCCGGCAGCCGACGAGGTCAAGATCGTCTACAACGCGAAGCACCTCGACTACCTGCAGAACCGCGTCATTTAGACCGCGTACGGACGCGTTTACCGAGACCCCGCTCAGGGGTTTCGTGCTTCATTTCCGTCCTCGAGACGCATCTGTCTCGTTTTTGTCGTCTCTCTGTGCCGTCGTCGGCCGCTGCTACCGCGGTTTTTCGTTGTCGGTCGCCACTCGAGCGAGGTGAGGCCACCGACGTCCAGCCATTTCGAAAACGAGCGTTCCTCCCGACGATCAATCCGAGGTCTGCTCGTTCGCGATCGATTGCGGGTCCTCGACGGTTTCTCGACTCGATTTCGCTTTGCCGATCAGGACGGCCGCGATGTAGATGGCCACGGCGACGAGGACGATCGTGCCGCCGGCGGTCGTCTCGTAGTGATACGAGAGCGTAATTCCCGCGAGAACGGCGATCTCCGCGAGGAGCACGGACGCGAGCAGGGCTTCGCGGAACCCTCGAGCGAGCTGTGCGGCACCGGCGACCGGAACGACGAGCATCGCGGCGACGAGGATGACCCCCATAATCTGCATCGCGCCGACGACGACCATCGCGGTGAGCATCACCGTGATCCGGTTGTACCAGCGGACGTTGAGGCCGGCGACTCGCGCGGCCGTTTCGTCGAAGGTGACGTACAGCAGTTGCTTGTAGGTCGCGCCGACGACGACCGCGATCACGGCGAACAGCCCGACGAGGATGATCGCGTTCTGGTTCGAGACCGTCGAGAGGTTGCCGAAGAGGTACTGGTTGACGCCGACGGCGAGCCCGCCCGCGTTCAGGCTGATCAACACCGCACCGAGAGCGAAACCCGTCGAGAGGACGATCGCCATCGACACGTCGTTGTAGGCGTCGGTCGTTTCGGAGATCAACTCGATCGCCAGGGCGGCGATCACGGCGACGACGACCGCCGTGAGATACGGCGAGACGCCGATTCCGAGGACAGCGTTGACGAACAAACCGATTGCGACGCCGGCGAACGCGGTGTGTGCGAGCGCGTCACCGATCAACGCGAGCTGGCGGTGGACGAGGAACGTGCCGATCAGCGGGGCCATCACTGCGATGAGAATCCCCACGAGGAACGCCCGGTGCATGAAGCCGTACTCGAGCATTCCGATGCCGAACTGATCGGCTGCGAAGTGCAGTAGATCGCTCCAGCGGTCCAGCAGCCACTCCATCGCCCGGTACGGCACGTCGAGTAAGCCGGGCGTTCGAGTGAGGCCGATCGTCGCGATCACGAGACCGTCACCGTCCCGTCCCGGCGTATATTCGTTCCGTAGGCGCGATCCAACGCGTCGCTGTCGGCGAACTCGAGGGGCGGGCCGTCGAAGTAGAGTTCCCGGTTGAGACAGATCACGCGATCGGTTCGCTCGAGAACGGCTCCGATGTCGTGTTCGACGAGCACGATCGTCATGCCGTCGTCGTTGAGTTCCTCGAGCAGGTCGAAGAAGGCCTCGACGGATTCCGCATCGACGCCGACGGTCGGTTCGTCGAGGACGAGTAGTTCGGCCTCGCCCGCGAGCGCTCGTGCGATGTAGGCTCGCTGTCGCTGACCGCCCGAGAGCTTCGTGATGCGTCTCTCGGCGAGGTGTTGGATACCGACCCGTCGAAGGGCTTCCCACGTCCGCTCCCTATCTTTGGCGGTAATCCGACCGAAGCCGGCGTGTGGGAACCGCCCCATCAGGACGACCTCGGCGACGGTGATCGGCATCGCTTTGGTGTTTTCGGTGACGTCTTGGGCGACGTAGCCGACCCGTTCCCGGTCGACGAAGTCTCGAGACGGACGGCCGAACAACCGGATCTCGCCCACGTCGGGTCGGTGTAGTCCCAGAACGAGTTGCAAGAGCGTGCTCTTTCCCGAGCCGTTCGGGCCGATGATCCCGACGTATTCGCCGGGGTCGACGTCGAACGAGACCTCTTCGACGACGGGGCTGGCAGTGTATCCGAACGTAACCGAGTCGATCGATATGTGTGTCATTGTCATTGTTGAATCGTTGTATTGGTACGTCGGCGGGCCGGTCGGCCGACAGTCGACGGTGTTGGTTCACTCATCGGTGTATCGTTACTCGAAATTCCGCCACTCTTCGTCGAAGTCGGAGTCCGGCTGCTCGACGTCGAGAACGATCTCGAACGTCGGCATGTTGATATTACGGGCGATTTCGAAGTATCCCCAGCCTCGGTCGGCCCACGATTCGGTCGTTCCCGCGTATGGCGTCACCGGATAGTACGCTCCGACGCCCGTTTCCTCGCGCAGTTGTTGCGCGGGTCGTCGCGGTTCGAAGACCGCCGCGCCGATGTTGCGGATGTCGTTTTCTTCGATCGTCTCCTGTGCGCGTCGCATGTCCGCCGGACGGACGTCGCCCTCGGCGGCCAGATTCGTGACGAGCGGTCGAATGGTGACGTCGTACCGCTGGCCGACGTACTCGAACGCGTTGTGCGCGGACAGGAAGACGACGTCGCGTTCGGCCTGTTCGAAGAGGGTCGCCCACTCGTCGTCGAGCGCGTCCAGTTCGGCGGTGACTTCCTCGGCGTTTACGTCGAACTCGCTCTCGTAGTCTGGGGCGATATCCGCGAACCCGTTCGCGATGTTCTCCACGGACCGGGTCGCACGCTGGGGGTCCAGCCAGAAGTGTGGATCTTTTCCGTCACCGACCTGTTCGTCGTCCTCCATCGTGTCCGCGAGATCGACGAGATCGATCCCTTCGCGGACGTTGATCAGGTGCGTGTCGGCGTCGTCGTCTCGAACGGTCTCGATCGCCCGGTCGGCCCACGGCTGAAAGTCGGGCCCGACGTGGAGAAACGCGTCGGCGTCGATGATGTCGCGGGTGATCGACGGATCCGGCTCCCACCCGTGCCCGTGAAGGCCGGTCGGGACGAGGTTCTCGACCTCGAGCGGCGTTCCGGCGGCGACCTTTCGCGCGAAATCGTAGAACGTAAAAAACGATCCGACCGCAACGCGTCGCCCGTCTTCGCCGGTTCCGTTCTCTCCGCTCCCATCGTTCGATCCACCACCGAGGCATCCTGCGATTCCGGCGACGAGACCACCGGCCCCGGCGAGGATCGCTCGCCGGGGTGTGCGATATCGCATCGGCGCGTCTCGAGTCGAATCGTCGGTCATCAGCGCTAGTTCGTCACTCACAAACAATATAGTTTATTACCCAAAAAACTAGATTAGTAGTGTCTAATCCCTGCCCTCTCGAGTTACTCGAATCGATGTCGATGTGGCGTTCGAGACAGTTTTCACGGCCCAGACACTGTGTTTGCCGACTCGCGTCCGAAACCCGGACGCGTTTCGCGTTCTGAGACCATCGGTCGACTCGAGCGGCCGCTTCGTAACGACCCGCAACAACATCAAATTTAGATCTATCTAAAAAATGAGTCCCGTGCAAAATCCGGTCGACGACACTCCACGGATCGGGTCGAACGAGACCGACCTACTGTCGTCTCACTACCAGCACGTACTTCCCGATCAGTGCGAGCATCGCCACCGACAGCGCCGCGGCGAACGCGACGACGAAACCCGAGACCGAGACCGGATCGCTCGAGACGACCGCGAGTTCGTCGCGGACGAACGCGCCGGCGGTCACGACGGTGATTCCCAGGAGGATCACGCCGCCGACGTTGGCGACGGTCGGGTTCGACTCCGGAACTGCGTCGGGGTGGTTCAGCAAGTAGAGGACGAGCACGAGGACGAACGGCGTGCCGACGAGGCCGAACGCAAGCGTGAGCACGAGCAGCGGGAAGAACGAGCCGCCGAGGAACGCGCCGACGGCCCCCAGGAGCGCGACGACGACGATGGCGCCGCGAAACCGTGTGTCCGAGACGTCCGACTCCCAGCCCAGTTTGTCCCCGACGAGGTACGGCGGGACGATGGTGTTCGCGCCGAGCGTCGATATTGCGGCACCCCAGAGACCGAACAGGAACAGCCACTGGGCGTAGTCGCCGGCGATCGGCCCGAGCGCCTCGGCCGCGGCGGCGGCGTCCAGATCGGCCGCGACGAGATCGGGCGTGTGGAGCACGCTCGCGGCGACCAGGAAGATCGCGAGGCTGAAGACGCCGAAGGCGACCAGCATCGACGCGCCGATGTCGAACAGGCCGAGATCGTAGTCCTCTCGCGTCCACCCGCGAGCGCGTAACGTGTACGTGTGCATCGTCACGAGCGTGATGTGGACCGCGCCCCCGAGGACGCCGGCGGCGATCAGGGCGCCGCTGAGGCCGTCCGGAATCGTCGGAACTAATCCAGTCGCCGCGGCCCCGGGATCGATCGGGACGACGAAAAGGGACGCGAGGAACGCGAGGACGACCACCGAGACGATCACCTTCGCGCCGAGTTCGGCGACGGAGTAACCGCCGGCGGCCAGTCCGACGGCGAGGAACAGCGCCCAGGCGAGCCCCCAGATGCGAGCGTCGACGCCGGTGATCATCGCGCTGACGTCCGCGAGGGTCTTCATGATCACGAGTTGGGCGAGCCCCGAGGCGAGCACCCCGTCGATCACGAGCACCCACGCCCAGAACTCGCCGACGTGTTCCTCGACGACGCCGACGATGCCGGCCTCGGTGAGCAGTCCGAGTCGCATCGAGAGGTACTGCGCCGTCGTGCCGAGCACGGCGGAGGCGATGACGATCCACAGCAGGGCGTACTCGAAGGCGGCACCGGCCGTGATGACGCTCGCCATCGTGGCCGGCCCCGCGGCGATCGCGCCGGCGAGCCACGCCGGCCCCATCTTCGAGAGATACGTTCCGACGGTGCTCCGTGTCGTTTCGGTGGTTTCGTGGACGACGTCCGTCATTACCACTGGACAGAAACCGCACGTATAAAAGCGGTTTTACTTGGTGGTACTACTCGCGTATGGCCTACAGGATCGAAAGTATTACTCCAGGATACCACCTACGACTATTCTATGACACCGACGCTCACCGACGAGCAGTTCGAACAGTACCAGTCCGACGGTTACGTCGTCGTCGAGGACGCCCTCTCGGCGTCGACCGTCGAGACCGTCACGGAACGGCTTCGCGAGTACACGCACGGCGATCGCGAGCCGGCGGACGCCGGGTTCCAACGCCAACTCGAGCCGGCGGTCGAGCGGGGCGACCTCGAGGTCGAGGAGGAAGGCGACGCGGTCCGCAAGTTCGAGGGACTCGGGATGGTCGAGTCCGACGACGTGTTCCGAGCGGTTGCGGACGACGAGACGCTCGTCTCGACGGCCGAGCAACTGCTGGGACCGAACCTCAAACTCCTGCGGAGCGCGGCGATGTTCAAGCCCCCGCAGGTCGGCAGCGAGAAGGGGTTCCACCAGGACGCCGCCTACTATCCGATCCAGCCGATGGACCACGTCACCGTCTGGATCGCCCTCGACGAGGCGACGCCGGAAAACGGCTGTATGACCGTCGTTCCGGGCGCGCACAGAGACGGCATCCTCGGCCACGAGGCCGTCGAGTACGACACCGACATCGTCATCAGCGAGACCGAGTACGACGAGGGCGACCTCGAGTCCGTCCCGATGGAGCCCGGTGACGCCCTGTTCTCGCACTGTCTGTTGCCCCACTACACCTCGCCCAACGAGACGGATCGCTGGCGACGGGCGTTGATCGTGGCCTACATGTCCTCGCGGTCGCGGTTCACGCAGGACGACGACGAGCGTCCCGACTGGGTCGATTCCGTCCACATTACCGGCGAGGAGTTCCCGGGCTGCGTCTGAGCCGTTCGATCTCGTCTCGGGCCGAAACCATAACGCCCCTCCCCGCCCGAGTGGGGCGTGTGAGATGACACTCTCGATCTCTCTTTGGATTTCGCTCTCGCTCTCGAGCGCGATC
Source organism: Halomontanus rarus (assembly GCF_017357405.1). Taxonomy (GTDB): domain Archaea; phylum Halobacteriota; class Halobacteria; order Halobacteriales; family Natrialbaceae; genus Halomontanus; species Halomontanus rarus. The sequence goes on from NZ_CP071597.1 coordinate 2,568,905, forward strand.
TCGAGTGCATTCGCGGTCGTCGCCCCCGCCCTCGCCCTCGCCCTCGCGTCCGTCTCGGCGACCGGTCCCGACCTCCTCCGACTCGTCGCCATTCCGTTTTTCGCCTGGGCTGCGGTTCGCGACATCAAAACGCGCCGCGTCTCGAGTCAACTCTGGATTCCCCTGGCCGGACTCGGCGCGGTGTTGCTGGGCTGGGACGCGTGGATCGCCTGGAACGCGGGCGGACTCGTCTGGGCCTACGAGTTCCTGCTTCCGGCCGGGATCGGTCTGGGACTGGTCGTCCCGATCGCCTACCTGTTCTGGTGGTTCGGCGGTTTCGGCGGGGCCGACGCGAAGGCGCTGATGGTGCTCGCGTTGCTGTTTCCGATCTTCCCCGCCTACACGCTGGGCTCGCGGACGTTCCCGCTCACGACGACCGAGATCGGTGCGTTCTCGTTTACGATTCTGACCAACGCCGTCCTCGTCGGCGTCGTCATTCCGGTCGTTCTCGCGGTTCGCAACGCGTTCGCGGGTCGAATCGCCCCCGTGATGTTCGTCGGCTGGCCGATCTCCTGGAAGCGGGTGCCGGAGACCCACGGGCGACTCCTCCAGACGCCCGACGGTCTCACGCAGGGCGGGCTCGACCTCGACGCCCTCCGGATGTACCTCCGCTGGCGAGGACTCTCGCTCGCGGCCGTTCGCGATCACCCCGATCGCTATCGCGATCCGGCGACGCTCCCGACCGATCCGAACCCGCCGACCGACGGCGCGGTGGCCGCCGACGGTGCGCGGTCGGACGGCGGCGAGACGCTCGCGGACGCGGGGAACGAGGTGATCGGTGAGGTGACGGGTGATCACGCTACCCACGAGACGACCGACCACGAGGATCCGTGGGGCGCCGCGGCCTTCCTCGAGGACATCGAGGGAACCGCCTACGGCACCTCGCCGTCACAGCTTCGGGACGGACTCGAGGTGCTCGCCCGGGAGGAGACGGTGTGGATCTCGCCGGGGACGCCGTTTCTGGTGCCGGTGTTCGTCGGCCTCGTGATCGCGCTGGTGTACGGCGATCTGTTGCTTGGAACGCTCTTTTGAGCACCGTCGCGGTCAATTACTCGCCCGATAGCGATCGTATAGCGGCACCGCGAACGTCCACAGCAGGACGAGCCCCGCTCCGCCGCCGACGATCGCGAGCCAGAGCGGTTCGTTCGCGGTCGGCGGCCCGCTGACCATCGCGGCGAGCGTCGCGACGAACAGCAGGACGCAGCCCGCGACGCTGCCGAGTTCCAGCACCGCCGCGACGGGGTGTGCGCGAACGTCCGCCCAGAGCGTCGCGAGTCCGGCCGTGAGTGATCCCATACTGACGACGCTCGCGAGCCGGGTAAAAAAGATTCACGGCGGACGGGCTGTCACTCCGCCGGGTCTCGAACCTCGACCGTTCCGGTCATCCCCGCGCCCTCGTGTGGGGTACAGACGTAGACGTACGTGCCGGGAACGTCGAACGTGTGTTCGTACGTCTCGCCGCTTTCGACCGTCTCGAGCGGCTCGCCGTCGCCGTACGAGGCGAACGGCTCCGTACCCGCGGGAAGGTCAGCGAGATCGCTGTCCGCGGGTACGCAGCAGACGTTGTGGTTCTCGCTCGGAAATCCCCAGACGACGGTGTCGCCGACCGAGACCGTGAGTTCCTCGGGATCGTACTCGAGGTGGCCGCGTGGACCGGCTCTAATGTCGACCTCGTCGTTCGTGCTGCCCTGGCCCGCCAGGCCCTGACAGCCGGCGATCCCGCCCAGTGCTGCGACCGCTATCGTCCGAAGCGCGTATCGTCTCGATTCCATCCGTCAGTCGTCGGCCGGTTGTGCGGGCCCGCTCGAGGGCGGCGTCGTCGCGAGGTCGGTCGTCGCGACCTGCCAGGCCAGCAAGAGCATCGCGACGATCAGGAACGCCCCCCAGACGAACGCCAGCGGGATGAGGATCGTCACGCCGGCGCCGACGCCGATCCAGACCGACATCGGGAGCATCCACTGGCCGACGACGTACAGGCCCGTGATGGCGGACCTGAGCCGTCCCGCGATACCGTGCTGGTCGACGACGAATCCGATGACGATCGCCAGGATCGAGAGGACGCCGAGGTGGGCGTGGCCGCCGACCATCCAGCCGGGAACCCCGTCCATCGCGATCGAGTGCTGGTACATCCCGACGCTCATCATCGTCGCCAATCCGACGAATCCCGATACTTTCAGTGTTCGAGTCATGTTCGGACGCTGAATACTCTTCGATACTCTTAAAATATGTGATTTGGTACCGTTCCACACTCTAGAACGATCTAATTTACCACGACGACTAGAAAACTAACTATGTGATATTACTGCTGATCGAGACAGTTCGACTCGAACGAAGAGCGCCCGACGGATCGGCGACGCCGAATCACGCACCGATATCCGACCGGCGGAACTGGAACTGACTCACCAGCACGAGCGCAGCGGTGGCCGCCAGCAAGACGACGGCCCCGGTCAGATCGTAACTCCCCTCGACGAGGATCGCCGTCGGATCGTAGTACGCCGTCGGGCTGACGTTGGCGACCCACTCGAGGCCCTCCGCGCTCGCGGCGACCGAGTCGATCAGGAAGAGCACGAACACGGCCGCGATGGCGATGCGTTTGGCGACGTCCGCGCGGTCGACGACCGTCGAGAGCAGCAGTCCGATCGACGCGCAGGCCAGCAGGTACGGGATCGACAGCAGGTGGACCATCGCCAGGTCGACCGGATCGATCGACTCGCCGATCGCGAGGACGCCCGCGTAGACGGCGACCGGAACGACGACGTTGAGGACGACGATCGGGACGAGGAGCGCGGCGAACTTTTCGGTGAGGACGCGGGTCCTCGAGACCGGCAGGGAGAGCAGCAGGTCCATCCGATCGCGCTCGACGTCCTCGGCGATGGTGCCGGCGGCGACGTAGGCGACGTACAGCCCCAACAGGAGCAGCCAGATGAACTGGTAGATTTCGACGGCGAGAAAGCCCTCGATCGACGCCAACGCCTCGATTCCGAAGGCCTCGCGGAACGCGGGCGGGAACGCCTCGATGTAGCTGTCCATGTCCACGTCCGCAAAGGAGGGGAAGAAGGCGATGAAAAACAGCGCCAGAATTCCGAGTCCGACCGCGAGCGCCGTCGTCCCCTTCAGCCGCCGCTCGGCTTCGTAGCGGGCAATCTCAAGCATCGGTGACCTCCGTCGTATCGTTTACGGGAGGGGCGTCGGTGTCAGTATTCGCGGCCACCGTCTCCTCCTCGTCGCCGGTGCCCCCGTAATAGTGCATGAATACGTCCTCGAGCGGCGGTTCGCTGATCTCGACGTCGACTACCTCGTATCCTGCGAGGTGCCGGAGGAGCGCGTCGTACTCGCCGGTGTAGGTGAACTGGTGTTCTTCTCCCATCGTTTGGACGGTCTTCGCTCCCTCGAGCTCTCCGAGCCCGGTTCCGTCGCCGGCGACCTGTACCCGGACGCGCTTGCCGCCCCGGTCGAGGAGCGTTTCGACGTCTTCGAGGGCGACCAGGTGACCGTCCCGGAGGATCCCGACGCGGTCGCAGACGCGCCGAACTTCGCTCAGGACGTGCGAGGAGAAGAAGATCGTCGTCCCGCGGTCGCGCTCGGCGCGGATGAACTCGTTGAACCCCTCCTGCTTGAGCGGGTCGAGTCCGGCGGTGGGCTCGTCCATGATCACGAGGTCGGGATCGTGCATGAACGCCTGAATCAGGCCGAGCATCTGCAGGTTCCCCGTCGAGTACTCCCTGATCTTCCGCTCGAGCGGCGGCGTGAAGAGTTCGAGCAGTTCCTCGCGGCGGCTGTCGCCGCGGATCGACGCGAAGTACTTGAGGACCCGTTCACCGGTGGCCTCCTCGTCGAATCCGAGATCCGCGGGGAGGTAGCCGATCCGACGTTTCGCCTCGATCAGCGCGGCTTCGTCGGTCACGTCGGCCCCCAGAACCGTCGCCGAACCGCTCGTCGGGGCGAGCAGTCCCAGGAGGACGCGGATCGTCGTCGTCTTGCCCGCCCCGTTGGGGCCGAGGAATCCGAATATCTCCCCCTCCTCGACTGTGACGGACAGCGAGTCGACGCCGAGGACGTCGCCGTAGGCCTTCGTCAGGTCGGTTACCTCGATCGGTGCCATACGAAATCTTCGGTCTATGACTACATACCTATTCCGGTCACGAAGTCATACAGTGCGTCAGGTGCTCGAGGGCTCGGTATGTGATGATCGTGGGAGAATAACGGTCGATGACCGATGACCGATCTGTTTTTGCGTTCACGAAGCGAACGATCCACATGCGCGGTTTCAGCGACGACGAACGCGACCGGCTCCGGGAGGAACTCGTCGAAACCGGTCGCGACCTCCTCTTGCAGTACGGACCCGAGAAGACGACCGTCACGGACATCACGGACCCCGTCGGGATCGCCAAGGGAACCTTCTACCGGTTTTTCGACTCGAAGGCCGAACTCTACATCGAGATCGTGCGCCGCGAACAGCGGGCGTACTTCGATCGGGTGCAGACCGACCTCGCCGACACCGACACCGCCCGCGAGGGTCTTGAGGTGCTCTTTCGAAGCTACCTCGAGTGGATCGAGGAGAACGAGTTGATCCAGCGAACGATCGTCGAGGGCGACTACGATGCGGGCTTTCGCGGCGTTTCCTCGGAGAAACTCGAGCAGTTACAGCAGACCGGACTCGCGGAGTTCGTGCCGATTATCGACGGATTGCGCGAGCGCGACGAGGCGCTCGCGGAACTCGATTCGGTCACCGTGCTGGGTCTCCTGAGCGCCGTCGCCCTGCTGGCGATGTACCGCGAGGAGTTCGAACTGTACGAAGAGGGGTACTACGAGCACGTCAAGGACGTCTACGTCTCGGCGCTCGCGGCGGGGTTGACGAGCGGCTCGGTTGCGTGAGCGTCGGTTCAGTCTGAACCGAGACACTCACCCCGCGAACTCCGCCCGTCGAGCCGCGTACTTCGCCACGATGTCGGCCTCGAAGTGGAACCGGTCGCCGGGACGGGCCGCCGAGAGGGTCGTCACCGCCTCGGTCGCGGGCACGACCGCGACGTCGAACGTCCCCGCGTCGTCGTCGACGTCCGCGACGGTCAGACTGACGCCGTCGAGGGCGACGGCACCCTTCTCGACGACGTACTCCTCGTAGCCCGCGGGAATCTCGAGGGTCACCTCTCGGCCCGCACCGTCCTCGCCGCTCTCGACCTCGAGCACCCTCGCCGTCGTATCGACCGTTCCCTTCACGACGTGACCGTGGAACCGGCCGTCAGCTGGGAGGGGACGCTCTACGTTGACGCGGTCGCCCGGCGCTCGCTCGGCGAGCGTCGTCCGGGAGACGGTTTCGGCCGAGAGGAACGCCTCGAACCAGTTTTCAGTAACGCGTTCTGCGGTCACGCAGACGCCGTCGACCGCGATGCTGTCTTCGGGCGCGAGTTGCGCCTCGAGATTGCGTTCGCGATCGTCCTCGTCGGACGTTTCGATACGAATTCGACACCCCGTCTCGAGGGGCTCGACGGCGGCGACGACCGCCGTCGTTTCGACGATTCCGGTGTACATTTCGAGTCGAGTATCTCACCTCTTTCACAAATACGTTATGGATAACGAATATGTTATGGGGGCGTGTTGTAACGTGGTCGACGGACGACGGTCGACACCTCGATCGAACCGACCGTGGGCGCGGTATCAGACGCCGAGAGGGCCGTCCCGGTCAGATCCGCCCGTCGATATCCGCGGCGATCTCGTCGAGTTCGTCGTCCGAGAGGTCGGGGGCTTCGCCGGCGATAGCGTGGATGGGGCCGCCGCCGTCGCCGGCGAACCGCGGAACGATGTGGCCGTGGACGTGGGGAACCTCCTGCCCGGCGGCCTCGCCGTTGTTGAACGCGACCGTGCTGGCGTCGGCGTCGACGGCGTCTTCGACGGCCGGGACGAGGCGGTGGAGCGTCGCGTAGAGGTCCGCGGCGACGTCCTCGGGGACGTCGTTCAGCCGCTCGTACTCCTCTTTCGGGATCACGAGCGTGTGTCCCGGCGCTAACGGATTGGCGTCGAGAAAGGCCAACGTGGTCTCGTCTTCGTACACGACGCGCGCGGGGATGTCGCCCGCGACGATCTGGCTGAAGATCGTACTCATGTGCCAGTGTGGGATCGCTCGCCCTAAGAAGGTTACCCGCGAGGCAGTTTCGAGCGGCTCGAACTACGTACTCGAGTCAGGTGAATGCGGAAAAGCCCGGACTCGGATCGGCGTCCGGTTTCGCTGCAGGTGATTGAGTTCTGCCGGCTGGTACCGGTCGGTGAGCCGCCGTGGCCATCCGACAACACCGACCGATGACAGCCGCCAGTGGGGGCATGCACTAGTCGTCTCGTGTGGATTCACCCGAGACGCGGCTTCCAGCCTGTCGGTCAAGCCATGTTGGCTCTGGTGGTCCCAAAGCCAGCTTGATATAAGACACGATTAAACTTAAAACTATTGAACTTACTAGTGGTGGTCATCGACGGTGCCAGTACGCTCGAGGGTCGGATTCGGCCACGATCAGTCGTCTCACCCGACATTGAACTGCTCGTCTCGGTACCGAACCGCGCTCACTCCGATAGTGAACTGCGCTCACCCTCGTCCGGCCCACACAGTCCCTCGAGTTCCGCCCGAACCGCCTCGCGGTACTCGTCGGGGTCGTAGCCCAGTCGGCCGATCCAGACGTCCTGATAGGAAGGATGGAGGATCGGCAGCAGCCAGACGCCGAGCGACTCACAGCGAATCGGTTCGAGGACGGTCTCGAGAAAACCCTCGAGCGTCCGTCCCTCCGCCTCGAGAACCGTCTCGGTCGCGTGCTTGCCGGTCGCGAGGACGACGGTGGGGTCGACGGTCTCGAGTTCCGCCAGCAGGTGGGTGCGACAGTTCGTTCGCTCCGCGTCGGTCGGCTCGCGATTGGTCGTCGGATCGCTCTCGTCGGGCGGAAAGCACTTTACGGCGTTCGTGTAGTAGGCGTCCTCGAACCCGACCGCCGCGAGCAACCTGCGGATCCGCCGCCCCGAGTGTCTCGAGGTGTAGGCCTTCCCGGTCCAGTTGCCGCCCCGCCAGCGGTCGGCGTCGGGGTTTCCGGCACCCGGTGCCTCGCCGACCACGACGACGGCCGCCTCGAGGGAGCCGGTGCCCCACGAGATGCACTCGCGGCGTTCTGCAAGTGCCGGACAGCGCTCGCAGTCCGGTTCGATGGCGTGACGGGAGGTGGGGAACTCGAGTTCGGGGTCAGGGTCGGGGTCGGGGTCGGAAGCGGGCACGAATCCGCTAGACGCGGGAGGGCCTTAGCGAACTCGGAATCGGAATCAGGGTCGGCGTCGGTACCGGTCGACGTCTGCGAGGAAACGGAGGGCCCGACTCGAGACGGATTCGAGACGGATCCCACCGCCGTTCACTCGGTCAGCGGCAACACGACGCCGAACAGGATCGGCGAGAAGAGCGCGACGAGTAGTCCGAGCACTTCGAAATCGAACAGGAGGACGTCGAACCATTCGGGGAGCGGTTCGAAGTAGGCGTGGCCGACGAGGGTGCCGACGGCGCCGACGAGGAACAACGTGAGGCCGAGCCCGAGTCCGCCTTTCGTGAGCCGCTGGTAGTCCAGTGAACCGTAGCGTTGCATACACGAGCGATTCGTTCCCGCGAGTAAAAAATTGTTGCCAAATGACAGGTATCGGAGAGACAGGTTTACAATCGTCGGGTGATTGACTGTGGAGTATGGGAATATTCGGTTCCGGTGCCGTGGTGGAAGCAATTTCGTTCGTCGTGTATACCGTCGCAGCCGGTGCATTGACCCTCGGTGGCATCGTCGCGGAGTACACGAGCATGCAGTACTTCGGAACCGGCGAGCAAGCCGTCGCATTCTGGCTCGCCGCCATCGGTGCCGTCTTGCTCTACGCCGGACTCTACGGGGTCGGTTACCAGAAGTTGCTCGCTCGCGTCTCCTGATCTCCCGTTTTTCGTTCTTCACTTTTCGTTCTTCGCTTCTGGCTTCTCGTTTTCCACCGATCCAGCTCTCGAGATCGAGACCGAAATCAAAACTAAAACCGAAATCGCCGGTAGCGACCGCCATCGACACCGGTCTCGCACCTGCATCTGCCGGACCGATTCCCCTTTAATGTCGGAGCCAGTCACCACACGTATGAGCAGGTTCGGCGAGGTCGACGACCAGTACGACCCACACGCCCTGGAGGAACGGGTCTTCGAGTACTGGGACGAGGTCGACGCTTACGAGCAGACGAAACAGCACCGAGCAGACGGCGAGTCGTACTTCTTCGTCGACGGGCCGCCGTACACGTCGGGAGCGGCCCACATGGGAACCACCTGGAACAAGTCGCTGAAGGACGTCTACATCCGCTTCCTGCGAATGCAGGGCTACGACGTCACCGACCGCCCGGGCTACGACATGCACGGGCTCCCCATCGAGACCAAAGTCGAGGAGCAACTCGGCTTCGAGAACAAGAAGGACATCGAGGAGTTCGGCGAGGAGAACTTCATTCAGGAGTGTAAGGACTACGCCGACGAGCAACTCGAGGGACTCCAGGAGGACTTCAAGTCCTTCGGCGTCTGGATGGACTGGGACGACCCATACAAGACGGTCGAACCGGAGTACATGGAAGCCGCCTGGTGGGGCTTCTCGAAGGCGGCCGAACGCGGCCTCGTCGAGCAGGGCCACCGCTCGATCAGCCAGTGCCCCCGCTGCGAGACCGCCATCGCGAACAACGAGGTCGAGTACGAGGACGTCGAGGACCCCTCGATCTACGTCAAATTCGACCTCGCCGATCGCGAGGGCTCTCTGGTCGTCTGGACGACGACGCCGTGGACGATCCCCGCGAACACGTTCGTCGCGGTCGACGCCGACCTCGAGTACGTGGGGGTTCGCGCAGAAAAAGACGGCGAGGAGGAAATCCTCTACGTCGCCGAGGCCTGCGTCGAGGGAGTCCTCTCGGAGGGCCGCTACGACGACTACGAGATCGTCGAGGAACTCTCCGGGGAGGAGATGCTCGGCTGGTCCTACGACCACCCGCTCGCCGAGAAAGTGCCGGCCCACCCCGACCACGACGGCGCTCACGAAGTCTACGACGCCGACTACGTCGAGGCCGATCGCACCGGACTCGTCCACTCCGCGCCCGGCCACGGTGAGGAGGACTTCGAACGCGGACGCGAACTCGGGTTCCCGGTCTTCTGTCCGGTCGGCAGCGACGGCGTCTACACCGAGGAGGGCGGCAAATACGAGGGCCAGTTCGTCAAGGACGCAGACGAGGAGATCATCGCCGATCTCGAGGCGGCGGGTGCGATGCTCTCTGCCGGTACGGTCTCCCACAGCTACGGCCACTGCTGGCGCTGTGATACGGGCATCATCCAGATCGTCACCGACCAGTGGTTCATCACGATCACGGACGTCAAGGACGAGTTGCTCGAGAACGTTGAGGACAGCCAGTGGTACCCGCAGTGGGCCCGCGACAACCGGTTCCACGACTTCGTCGAGGACGCCCCCGATTGGAACGTCTCCCGCCAGCGCTACTGGGGGATTCCGATCCCGATCTGGACGCCGGAGGGCCGGGACGACGACGAGGACATGCTCGTCGTCTCGACCCGCGAGGAGTTAGCCGAACGCGTCGACCAAGACGTCGATCCCGAGACGATCGACCTCCACAAGGACACCGTCGACGAACTCACGATCACCGACGGTGACACCACCTACACGCGCATCCCGGACGTGTTCGACGTCTGGCTCGACTCCTCCGTGGCGTCGTGGGGGACGCTCAATTTCCCCGAGGACCAGAGCCGATTCGACGAACTCTGGCCCGCCGACCTCATCATCGAGGCCCACGACCAGACCCGTGGCTGGTTCTGGTCCCAGCTCGGGATGGGGACGACGGCCATGGGCGAGGTGCCCTACGAGCGCGTCCTGATGCACGGCTGGGCGCTCGACGAGGACGGCCGCAAGATGTCCAAGAGCGTCGGCAACATCGTCCAGCCCGGCGAGGCCATCGAGCGCCACGGCGCGGACGTCATGCGCCTGTTCCTGCTGTCGGTGAACCCGCAGGGCGACGACATGCGCTTCTCGTGGGACGAGTTGCGCAACATGGAGAACTCCCTGCGGACGCTCTGGAACGTCTTCCGGTTCCCGCTGCCGTACATGCGCTTAGACGGGTTCGATCCGAGTGAGACGACGCTGGAAGAGGTCGACGACGACCTCGAGTTAGTCGACGAGTGGGTCCTCGCCCGGCTGCAGTCGACGAAGGAGGCGATGACCGAGGAACTCGAGGCCTTCCGTCAGGACCGTGCGCTCGACGCCCTCCTCGAGTTCGTCGTCGAGGACGTTTCACGATTTTACATCCAGGCAGTTCGCGAACGGATGTGGGAGGAGTCGGATAGCTCGAGTAAGACCGCAGCGTACGCCACCATCTACCGGGTGCTCCGGGAGACGGTCACGCTGCTGGCTCCCTACGCGCCGTTCGTCGCCGAGGAGATCTACGGCACGCTCACCGACGAGGACGGCCACGACACGGTCCACATGGAAGACTGGCCCGCCGTCGACGACTACTGGGTCGACGAGCAACTCGAGGAAGACGTCGCCTTCCTCCGGGCGATCGAGGAGGCGGGAGCCAACGCCCGCCAGCAGGCCGGTCGCAAACTGCGCTGGCCCGTCCCGCGGGTCGTCGTCGCCGCCGACGACGACCGCGTCGCCGCCGCCGTCGAGCGCCACAGCGACCTGCTGGCCGACCGGCTCAACGCCCGCGAGGTCGAACTCGTCGACCCCGACGAGCGCTGGGGCGAACTGAACTACAGCGCCGAGGCCGACATGAGCGTCCTCGGGCCCGCGTTCGGTGGTCGCGCCGGCGAGGTCATGACCGCGCTCAACGAGGCCCGAATCGACGACCCGACGCTCGAGTCCCTCGAGGCCGCGGCGAACGAACTCCTCGACGAACCGGCCGAGATCACCGACGAGATGGTCTCGTTCGTCACCGAGACACCCGAAGGCGTCGCCGGGACGGCCTTCGGTACCGACGGCGACGACCGCGGGGTCGTCTACGTCGACGCCTCGCTCACCGACGACATCGAGAGCGAGGGCTACGCTCGCGAGGTCATCCGCCGCGTCCAGGAGATGCGCAAGGAGCTCGATCTGGACGTCGAAGAGCGCATCGCCCTCGAGCTGTCGGTCGACGACGACCGCGTCGCGTCGCTGATCGAAGCGCGCGAGGGCCTGATCTTGGAGGAGGTTCGAGCCGACGAGTTCTCGACGGTCGACGTCGACGAACAGGGCGGCCACCGCAAGGAGTGGGAGGTCGAGGGCGTCGACGTCGAACTGGCGATCGCGCCGTTGTCGGCGACGTCGGACGCCGTCTGACCGGCGTTCGGCCGCTATCCGAAATCGGCCCGGTCTGACGCTCACGGTTTCTTTTTCTGTTCCCTTTCAATCGCTTTCTCAACTCGTCTTCGGCGGACGGGTCGCGGGCCTCGAGGCTACTCTCTCATCCGTCCTCGAGGTCGCTCCCCTGTCACGAACGTCGGTGCACCGTTCCGTACAATCGTCGTCAGATCTCGAGTTCGATCGCCCTCGTGTGGACCGAATTGCCACAAGAGTCTTGATAACTCACTCGCCAGAGTAGGTCGTGACCCGCCGGTTCGCCGTCGTCCTCACGCTCGCAGTTACGCTGCTCTGTGTGTTGAGCCTTCCCGGACACGCTGTGGCCCTCGGTGCCGGGTTCGGGTCCGGGTCTGGCTCCGGTGTGGACTCTGGTCCCGGGTCTGGGCTCAGTACCGGTGTTAGCTCCAGTCCCGGCCCCAGCCTCAGTACCGATGTCGGCACCGAGAGCGTCGCCTCCGGACCGCAACCGACGGCGGACGCGTGGTCGTCCATCTCGAGTGGCCCGGTCGCGTCCGCGACGTCGAGTACGGCGTCGCCCGCGTCGACCGACGGCGACGACACGATTCGGCAGACGGCCGTGCTCCGGCACCTCCCGGACCGTCCCGGCGAGTTCGAGACCGAACTCAGCGTCGACGTTCCCGATCCCGTCACCGACCTCGAGTTGACCGTCGATTCGACGGCGGAGGTGGTTTCGACGGACGGGTTCGACCACGCGGGCGGTGAGACCTACGAGTGGACAGGGTCGGCGGACCAGGCCCGGATCACGTTTCGGATGCCCGCGAATCGGACGCAACTCGATCACTATCACCGACCGCAGCAGTTCACGCGGGCTTCTCCGTCACCGTCGACGTCTGCGCTCGGACCCGGTCCTGAACCCGAACTCGAACCCACGACCGCAACTAAAACAACGACTCCCACTTCCGAGGACGAGTACTACTTCACCGATACCGGTTCCTGGGGTGTCGTCACCGTCCCGACGGTTCAACTCGACTGGTGGCAAACGTCTTCGGTCAGCGTCGAGCGTACCGCCGAAGTCGACGGTCCCGGCGCGACCGGCGGCGACATCGCGTACTTCGGGCCGGTAACCGAACACACCCGCTCCGCCGGCAGCGAGTCGTTTCGCCTCGCGGTCCCCGACGCCGTCGAACTTCGGGAGTCCCCCGAGGACATCCTCGACTCGTTCGAGAACGCCAGTCGCTCGCTTCGCATCGGCGGGAAAAACGACGAGGTGTTCGTCGTCGCCGTCCCGTCCGACGACGTGTCGTGGGGCGCCAGCGGGATCCAGTACGGTGACAGCGACGCCTGGGTGGTCGCCGACGCTCCTCTCGACACGCCGCGCAACGTCTGGCTCCACGAGTACGTCCACACGAGACAGGACTTCATGAAGTCGTCGGGTACCGGGACGACGGCCGAGACCCAGTGGCTCGTCGAGGCGCAAGCGGAGTACTTCGCCGCTCTGACGACCCTCGAGCAAGAACGGATCGAGTTCAGCGATTTCCGCCGGTCCCTTCGCGAGGGTCAACGAGCGCTCTACACCCGTGGCACGCTATCCGACCGGTCGACTTGGCATCACGAGCAGACCGACTACGTGAAGGGCCCGCTCGTCTTCGGGGCGATCGACCGCCAACTTCGCCTCGAGACTGAGGGCGAACGGACCGGGCGGGATGTCGTCCGGAAGTTGAACCTACGCGAGGAACCGGTTACCCAAGACGCGTTTCTCTCGTTGCTCGAGCGCGAGGGGGGTCCCGACCTTCGGGCGTTCGCCGAGCGATACACGCAAACGGCCCAGACGCCCGATGCCTGGTCGGTATCCGACCATAGTGCGGCGTTCGACCAACCGACCGCACTGATCGACTACGCGCTCGCCGACGAACCGATCAGGGTGTCCGGCCCCACTCGGGACGCGTCGGGTGCGGTCGACACCGTCCCGACGCTCGTTCCCGGTGAAACCGTCACGTTCCCCGTCGCCGTCGAAAATGTCGGCGAGCGATCGGGAACCTACGGTGCGACGCTTCGCATCGACGGAACGATCGTCGACGAGCGAAGTGGCACCCTCGAGGCTGGCGATCGCCGGGTCGAGACGGTCTCGTGGACGCCCGACTCGCCGGGCCGGTACGACGTCCGGGTTGGCGACCAGCGAGGATCGCTCGAGGTGAAAGCACCCGCGAGCGGGACGGTAACCGACCTCGCCGTCGAACCGGAGACGGTCCGACCGGGCGAGAACGTCACCGCGACCGCGACGGTTACCAACGACGAGGATCGGCCGGCGAACGCGACGGTTCGATTCAGGACGCCCGCCGGCATCGCAGACGAGGTGACGGTCTCGCTTGCATCTGATGAGACGGCGACCGTCGAGACGACGCTCCGTTTCGACGATCCCGGCCGATACGAGGTCGCCGCCGGCGAGCGGACGGTGGTCGTCTCCGTCGAGGCGGATTCCGTCCTTTCCGCAGTGGTAGACGAGGCCGCCGAAGCGCTCCCCGGATTCGGCGTTCCCGTGACCCTCGCCGGGCTCGGAGCCGTGGTCGCGCTCGCGGTCGTGCGGAGACGGACCGAACGGCGGTAGCGCTCTCCGTTCTGATTCCGGTCCGTCTCGAGGTCCCTACTTCAGTTCGGCCGTCCAACTCACTCCTCTATGACGACGCGAAAGAGACAGTCGCCGTCGACGTTCTCGACGCTCTCCGTCGTCGGCTCTCTCTCGTCGTGAACGCACGCGACTTTCTCGACGGTGCCGGTCTCGTCGTACTCGGTGACGATCCCCTCGAGAATCCCGTGGGCTAGCGCACAGTAGTCGCGCTCGGAGGTGTAGCCGATTCGGACGCCGGTATCGGTACTGGTACCGGCACCGGCACCGTCACCATCACCGTCGCCGCCGTCGCCACCACCCTCGATCCGTTCACACGAGAGCGTCGGCGGTTCCGTCTCGGCTCGTTTCGACCGCAGGTCCTCGGCGATCTCCTCGAGCGAGTCCAAAAGCGTGAGCAGATCCCAGCGGGGTCTGATGTGGCCGCGGAAGGTTCGCAACAGCGGCTCCGCGAGGAACCGGCCGACGTCGCGCTCGACGGCCGCTCGCTCGTGGTTCGACATCGTCGCGACCGTCTCGAGGATCGTGTCGAACTCCGCGTCGTCGTAGTGGGTGACCGGGAGGTACAGCTTCGGTTCGATACCCGACCGCTCGAGGACGGCCTGCCAGCTTCGTTCGTCGGTTTTCTCGACGACGTAGCGTTTGAGCGACTGGTGGACGATTCCGTGCATGGAGTGTAGCGGTGTCGTCCCGCCGTCGGCGGAACGACGCTCTTGATAGATACCCTACCGGAAGGTGACTATTTAGTAATTGGTTTCGAGCGCCGTCGCGAGTGCCGGCGCGACGGAGACGACGCTGGCCGGGCCCTCGATCGTGTCAGTGCCGTAGATGGCTTCGACGCCCGCTCGAGAGAGCTTCGTGAACGCGTTGGCCGTCAGAAGCGGGTGCACGCAGGTGACGAAGACGCGGTCGACGCCCCGTTCGTGAAGGATCGCGACCGCTTCGCTCATCGTCGATCCCGTCGCGATGATGTCGTCGGTGACGACGACGTCCCGGCCCTCGACGACCGTATCGCTCGGGGAGATTTCGACCTCCTCGCCCGACAGGCGGGTCTTCTCGAAGTAGTCGGTTTCGCCCGTGCCGTCGCCGTAGGCGTCCCGAACCGTCTCGGCGAGGTCGATCGCGCCGGCGTCCGGCGAGAGGAAGACGGGATCGACGAGGTCGTCGGGGAGCGGATCCGCGAGTCGACCGGCGGCGTCGACGGCGGTCGCGACGGGGTCGAAAAAGTCACAGACGCTCTTTTCGTGGGGATTGACGGTGAGGACGCGGTCCACGCCGGTCGAAATCGCTCGAGCGACCGCCCGCGAGGAGACCGGTTGGCCCGCCTCGAACGCCTCGTCCTGGCGCCCGTAGCCCATGTACGGGAGGACGGTGACGACCTCCTCGGCGCCCGCCTCGCGGACGGCGTCTTGCAACTGGAGCACCTCGAGGTGCGCGTCGCTCGAGACGGTCGAGGCGACGATCACCGCGCGGTCGGCGCCGGAGGCGGAGAATCCGGGGACCGAGGCGAGGAGCTCCCCGTCGGGAAACCGATCGTATTCGACGGCTGCGAGCGGCTGCTCGAGTTCGCGCGCGAGCGCGGCGGCGAGAGACTGGGACCGTGACCCACTGACGATCATGGTCGAAGCCAGCACGCGGGGGGTAAACCCGCTTTCGTTCTCCGACGGCGGTCGCCCGATTGCGGGTGCAATCCGTCAGCTTTCGCCGTCGTCGACGCTCGACTCGTCGCCTCCTTCACACGGTCCGCCGGTGGGATCGCTCAGAATCCTGAGTTCGTCCGCGCGGTCGACGAGGACGAGGAGGTTGAGACAGTCGGGATCGTTCCACGTCGCCGGCGTCACTTCGGTCAGCCGTTCCGTGTCGAGTCGCGCCCGCACTCGAAACGATCCGGCCGTCGTCGGCCAGTTGCGCTCGAGTTCGTCGCCGCCGTCCTCGGGTCCGAGTTCGTGGGTCGACCAGTCTTCGATCTCGCCGTCGAACTCGACGATGACGTCGACCGTGTGTGACTGCTCCGACAGACTCTCGACCGTAATATTCCCGAGGACTGTCCCGCTGGGTGACTCCTCCTGGCCACCGTCTCCATCCGCTTCGGCACTGTCGCCGAGACACCCGGCTACCGCCCCCGTCGCAACGACGCCACTCGCGGCGAGGACGCGACGGCGCGTTATATCGCTCATGTGAACGTTCTTTCGAACCGGACTAAATCAATCCTTCGTCAGACACCTGTTCGAACGCTGCCGGGTCACTCGAGCGGCGGGATCGCGACCCCGCCGACGTCGGTGACGCCCAGCGTTCGCGAGCGCCACCCCTCGATGGCCTCGCTCTCGGCTGCGTCCACGCTCGCCGCCAGAAAGGTCCCTCGGCCGGTCACCGCGTACACCGTCTCGCCGTAGGCGAGGTCGACCACCGGTACGCTCGTCCGGGCGTATTCGACCCACTCGCCGTCGGCGTGTTCGTAGACCTCGAGTCCGGAGACGGCGTGGGCGCGCCGAAGGGTTCCGGGGTCGCTCGCCGGATCGGCGGTCACGACGTCAAACTCTCCCTCGAGGGATTCGAGCCACCCGTTGCCGAGCGCGTAGAGGCCGTCGGCGGTCGCCGCCTGCGGGATACCGCTGGCCGAGACGTCCCGGACGTCGGCGAGGCCGGCGTGCTCGAGCGCCCCGTCGTGGATCCGGTAGACGCCGCCCGCGGTGCCGACGAGGTCGCCATCGATCGCGCGCACCTCGCCCTCGAGGTCGGCTCCGGCCGACTCGAGGGCCTCCCACGCCCCGTTGTCGCAGCGGCGGCCGACTCGCCCGTCGGGACCGGCCGCCAGGAGATCGTCGCCGTCGAAGCCGACGGCGACCGCGGGGCCGAAGTCGGTCTCGACGAACGTCTTCGTGTCCGATTGCGCCGCTCCGCCGTCTCCACCGTTGGCGTCGTCCTCGCCCGGTTCTTCGAGCGAACACACGATCACGTCCTCGTCGGTCGCGACGGCCACGACGGACGCCGTCGCGGCGATATCTCGAGCGACGCAGCGCTCGATCAGGGCGAACTCCCCGACGATATCGTCGGCGACGGCGACGCGGACGACGCCGATCGCGCTGGCGACGTAGGCCTCGGTCGCGTCCTGTCGATTGCTGTAGACGCGTTTTTCCTCGAGCGTGCTCATACTCGTTCACTCGGTCGGGAGCGCCGAAAACGTTCCGTCACGCGTTTTCGGGTCCGTCTGTCGGTTTTCGCCTCGAACTTCGGCTCTCGTTCGACTCGCGGCGAGGAGTGTCCCGACGGGACGTCGTCAACGAGACGATTCCCGTGGCGCGACCGCGAGTAACGACACGCATCCCCCAGTGCGATGGCGCGAAACCGGAGACTACTCCGGAATCACTTTGAGGATGCCGACCACAGAACGATTCGATGAACGTCTTCGGATCGAGCGGGACGCGTGGCGTCGCCAACGAGGAGTTGACGCCGGAGTTCGTGTTACGCGTCGCGAAAGCCGCGGGGACGGCGTGGGGGGACGAGCGCGTCGCGATCGCCCGAGACACGCGACTCACGGGCAGGATGCTCGCCGACGCCGCCGCCAGCGGCCTCGCGAGCGTCGGGACGGACGTCGATCGACTCGGCGTCGTTCCGACACCCGGGGCCCAAGCCTACGCCGAACGCGAGGGGATCGCGACGATCGTCATCACCGCCTCGCACAACCCGCCGCAGTACAACGGCGTCAAACTCGTCGGCACGGACGGCGTCGAACTCGCGATCACCGACCTCGAGGAGATCGAGGAGACGCTCCTGACAGAAGCGTTCGAAACCACCCCGTGGAACGCGACCGGCCGTGTTCGCGAGATCGACGGCGTTCGACGGGCCTACATCGACGACCTCCTCGAGCACGTCGACCGCGAGACGATCGCCGACGCCGAGCTCACCGTCGCACTCGACCCCGGACACGGTGCGGGGTCGCTGACGAGTCCGGAGTTCCTCCGGAAACTGGGCTGTCGCGTCGTCACCGTCAACGGCCAACCCGACGGCCACTTCCCCGGCCGCGACCCCGAACCGGTCCCCGACAACCTCGCGGATCTCGGTCGGCTCGTCCGCGCGACCGACGCCGACCTCGGCATCGCCCACGACGGCGACGCCGACCGCGCCATCTTCTTCGACGAGGCGGGGACCTACATCCACGGGGACGCCACTCTCGCCGCGCTGGCCGCCGCCGAACTCGAGGCCGGCGACACCACCGTCTCCGCGGTCAACGTTTCTCAGCGGCTGGTCGACGTCGCACACGACGTGGGCGCGGACCTCGAGCTCACCCCCATCGGCTCGACAAATATCATCACCCGGATCGAAGAACTCGAGGCCAACGGCCGACGCGTTCCCGTCGCGGGTGAGGGCAACGGCGGGATCTTCTTCCCCGGCTATCGCCTCTCCCGGGACGGCGCCTACACCGCCGCCCGGTTCCTCGAACTCGTCGCCGAGCGCCCGGCCAGCGAGATCGTCGAGCCCTACGACGACTACGCCAACGTTCGTCGGAACGTCCACTACGAGTCGACCGCCGAGCGCGACGCGATGCTCGACGCCGCGGCCAATCAGGCCCACGAATCTGACGCCGAGTTGAACACCCGCGACGGCTACCGACTGGACCACGGCGACGCCTGGGTGCTCGCCCGCCCCTCCGGGACCGAGCCGCTCGTCCGCATCTACGCCGAAGCTCGAGAGCAGTCGCGCGCCGACGCACTCGCCGAGGACATGTACGACGCGCTGACGGACGCGAAAGCCGACGCCTGATTACGGACTGACAGTATCGGCACCCGGCACTCCGCACTCGGCACTCGGAACCCTCGAGTCTCGCGCGCTGTGGTCCGTGAGAGGGCTTTTCAATCCGCTCGTGGATGTGCTTCGTAGCCGATGCTCGTGAGCACGTCCAACCGCGATGGAGCGGTCGATCGCCCCGCCGAGACGGTGCGATGACGGATCCGGACGACCGCGGTCCATCGGCGTCCCAGCCGAACCCGGAGGATCGCGATCCACCGGCGTCCCAGCCGGATCCGCTGGCGAGCGGGGGCTCGCGCCTCGACGTGGCGTTAGACTGGATCTATCTGCAGGGTGATCGCGGCGTTCTATCCGGCCTGATTTTAGGCGGCGTCTTCGGCGTCTCCCTGCTGTTGATCCGCGGCGACCTCATCACGCCCGCCGAGGCGGGAGACGTCACCGCGCTCTCCGCGGCACTCGTCGGCGGGATGCTCCCCTTTATCACCGTCGTGCTCGCGATCAACCAGCTCATCCTCTCCGAGGAGTTCGGGACGACGGGCGCGTTCTTCGAACGCCTCGAAGCCTCCCGCGAGTTTCGGCGGTCGGTCGAGTCCCACACCGGCTATCGGCCCAGTCCGGTCGAGCCGTCCGCGTTCCTTCGGTCGCTGATCGAAGCGAAACGGCGGACGGAGCGCGGGCTCCAGAACGTCTGTCACGGTTCGGACTCGAACCCGGACCTCCGGGCGGACGTCGACGACTACGTCGAGTTCACGGCCCCACGGGACGACGACGCGGTCGAGACGCTCGCGGGAACGACGTTCGGCACGTTCACCGTCATCGATGTGATCCTCCACTACAACGATCCCTGGCAGTTACAGGAAGTCCGTCAGATCCGGGACCGACACCGGTTCAGGCTCCCCGAGGCGGCCGAGAACCAACTCGAGCGACTCGAGGACCTCCTCCAGGATATCCACGTCACGCGCCAGTACTTCAAGACGGTGTACATGCAACAGGAGCTGGCGGACCTCTCGAAGATTCTGCTGTACGTCGGCTTTCCCACGCTGCTCGGCGGCGCGTTCATCATCGTCTCGTACGGGAACCTCCTGGCGCTGCAGCTCCACCCGTACGTCTACGTCCTGGTGGTCAGCGCGACGATCACGGCCCTGTTCAGCCCGTTCGCCGTCCTGCTCGTGTACGTCCTTCGAATCGCGACGATCGCGCGGCGGACGGCCGCCGACTTCGGTCCGTTCGTCCTGCAGGAGCAGTTGCCGGGCGAAGACCTCGAGACGAGCGACGCCGGAGAGGGTGAGTGATCCGCCGGCGGGAGTGGGAGTCGGTCTCGCGATCACGACCGCACGCGATCGCGATAGCCCTGACTGGCACGCGCCCCGAGCATCAGGAGTTGATGCGCGCCGACGACAACGACGACCGCCCCGACGATCAACGCCCCCTCGAGGAGCGTCGGGAGCAAGCCGAGCGAGACGATGAGCGTCGTCGCACACGCGGGCGGGTGTCTGGCTCGCGTCCAGAGCATTCCGGCGACGGTCAGCACCATCGCGAGAATCCCGCTGGCCGCGAGTCGGAGTCCCTCGATCGAACCCGGCTCGAGCGTATTCGTCATGGTGACGCCGCCGGCGAGCAGGGCGTACGCGAGGAGGCCGGCGACGACGCCGATCGCGTGGCCGCCGATAATCCGCCGCGCGTTGCTGGCCTCGCTGCGGGGAAACATCGCCAGTACGAACGCGGAGGGGCCGAGACTCGGAAACAGCATCGGGAGCCCGGAGAGCCAGGCAACGACGGCCGTCACGGTGACGAGGAATCCGGCGTGTATCGTCGTCCCGACTCGGTCGTCCATGTGATCTGCTGAGAGTTCTCGTGCGGAAATAAAACCGCGATGATTCTGTGCCGGCTCGCGGAGATCTGAACTACCTGACGATCGTCACCGGCACCGGCGAGCGCCGGGCAACCTGCTCCGCGACGCTCCCGAGAAGCATCCGCGAGACACCGGAGCGCCCCTCGCTTCCCATGATCAACTGATCGACGTCCTCGCGCTCGGCGTACTCGAGGATCGCCTCGGCGGCAGTGCCGTTGACGACCACCGTCTCGACGGTCGTGTCGTACTCGGCCGCGATAGATTTAACGTCCGCGAAGAAGTCCGGTTCGTCGCCTCTCTCGCCGTCTGACCCACTCCGACCGCCGTACTGAGCCTCGAGTTCGTCGACCGCGTGAACGACCGTAATCTCGTCGTCGGGAAAGAGCGCGAGCGCGTGCTCGAAGGCCGCTCGAGCCGGCTCGGAGTCGTCCATCGGGACGAGTAGCTGTCTCGAGGTCATACGTCGGATGGATGGTGTATGTGAGAGTACGAGTCTGTCTCTTTGCGTCTCTGTCTACCGCTATCGCGGACTCAGCCCTCGACGTCGAGCGTCTCCCGAATCGCTTCCCGTTCCGCGCGAAGCGCCTCGAGTTCCTCCTCGATCCGCCCGTCGGCGAGTCGCTCGCGCTGGTCCTCGGTCAACTGATCGACCGCGACGGCGGCCGTCTGCAGGCGTTCGTACTCGAACTCGGGATCGAGCGTCAGCCGTCTGAGTTCTCGGAGTCGGGCGACGAGTTCCTCGCCGCCGACGCGCTCGACGAACGGCCGCATCTCCCGGAGCCGATACCGCAACTCGGCCGCCGGTGCCGGCGGCCACGTTACCGACAGCGCCTCGGCGTCGATCCCCTCGAGGTAGGTTTGCTGGGTCGCCACGTTTCGCTTGAGTTCGTCCGCGTCGTCGACGTAGTGCTCGAGTTTCGATCGCGAGTAGTTCGCGTACTCGAGCAGTTTCGGAACGGTCTCCGCGCCCGCATCGGTTTCCATCACGTACGCTCGGAGGTCCTCGGGCGGCCGCTCGAACGGCACCAGGGGGTACCAGCGACTGCGCTCGAGCACGGCGAACACCTCCCGGGCGGACTCGGACTGGCGATACTCGACGAACGACTCGCGAACGGCCTCGTTGTAGGCCGCGATCGGTTCCCGGAGACGATCGACCGGCGCCTCGAGATCCGCAGAGGCGAGCTCGAGCAGGCGGGTCCGTCGATCGATCTCCTCGTCGATCGTCCGCTGTCGCCTGGTGGCCTCTTTCCGCGCTTGCTCGAGTGTCTCGCGAGCCTCGGTGCGTTCGTCTCGAAGATCGGAAAGTTCCGCAGCCGGTTCGAGGGCGTTTCGGGCGCGGTCGAAGTCGTCCTCGCTCAGCCGCCGTTTGTCGATCGCGTCGAGCGCCGACTCGAAGGCGTCCCGTCGGGGAATCTCCTCGGGAAGTCCCTCGACCAGCGAGGAGAACTGCCCCTCGAGTTCGATGTACGCCTTGAAGTTCTCCCGGCCGGTCCCCGTCGCCCGATCGACGTAGTCCTCGAGGAGTTCCAGTGCTCGCTGGTAGGCGTCGGCGGCGTCCCGAACGGTTTCCTCGCCGTGATCGTCGATCCGGGCGTCGACGGTTGCGAGCCGGTCGCGAGCGCGCTCGAGTCGGTCGACGTGGTCGACTACGGTCCCCGAGTTGGTTTCGCTCTCGCCGCTGACACGGTGCTGGGCGGGTTCGCTCATCGTTCTCAGTAGACGGTCTCCGGATCGAAGACCCGTTCGCCGACGGTCTCGTCTTCGATAGTGCGGTAGAAACACGACCGGTGACCCGTGTGACAGGCACCGCCCTCCTGTTCGACGAGATAGAGGAGGGTGTCGGCGTCGCAGTCGACGCGAACGGATTCGATCTGCTGGACGTGACCGCTGGTTTTCCCCTTCTGCCACAGTTCGTCTCGACTGCGCGAGTAGTAGTGGGCCAGACCCGTTTCGCGCGTTCGTTCGAGGGCCTCCGGCGAGACGTACGCGAGCATCAGTACCTCGCCCGTCTCTGCGTCCTGAGCGATGGCGGGGACCAGTCCATCCTCGTCGAACGCGACGTCGACTTCGGTGTCGGTAACGGTCTCTTCCATGCGCGGGAAAACGGCCGTCGAGGCGATAGGTCTTTTGCCACGACCAGTTTCGGTCCCTTCCCGAATTTCGACCCTCGTTACTACCGGTGATCGTCCGGACGAGACGGACGAACTCGAATCGGCTCGAATAACTCGATTCGTCGACCGTTCATTTCGTGTCGCACGTAGATACCCGACTCTCGACCCGATTCGGTTACCAATAGTTATAATAGAAGAATATCATCGTAAGATCAGTAACTAATCAGAGATAAAAATACTTTTACTATATGATCTTCTCGAAACACGTATAGACGTCAACTTTCACACATGGTCAATGCAGACAGCCCCGACATTTGTCCCGAGTGCCAGGGACGGTTGCGCGCTCTCGAGATGGAACTGATCTGTGAAGACTGTGGTCTCGTGGCCGAAATAGACCCGATCGACCGCGGACCGGAGTGGCGGTCGTTCCACGACGACGATACGAACCGGAAACGAACCGGTGCACCGCTGACACGCTCGCGCCACGACCGCGGTCTTTCGACGGAGATCGGCTCCGCATCGAGGCTCCGGATTACCGGACGGAAACGACGTCAACTCGCTCGCATGCGTCGCGAACACAATCGCGCCCGGTTCGACTCGAAAGCGGACCGCAATCGGATGCACGGGTTCATGGAAATTCGGCGTATCGTCTCACAGCTCTCGCTCCCGGTGAACACGCGCGAGCAGGCCTGTACCCTGTTCGAATCGGCACAGTCCGAATCCCTCTTACAGGGGCGTTCACTCGAGGGATTCGCGGCTGCCGCCGTCTACGCTACGTGTCGGACGCGTTCGAACGCTCGCACGGTCGAAGAAATCGTCGCCGTCGCGAAGGCGAACGCCGCGGAACTCAAAGCCGCCTACGCCGCACTCAATCGGGACCTCGGGTTGCCGACCGGACCGATCGATCCGACCGAGTACCTCCCGCGATACGCTTCGGAACTCGACCTCGAGACCGACGTCGAACGCCGCGCCGATCGGTACGCGACCCGACTCAGCGAGGCCAACCGGGTCGGCGGCCGGAACCCCAGCGGCGTCGCTGCCGGCTGTCTGTACACTGCCACTCGATCCGTTCCGACGGCCGAGTCGATCACGCAAGCGGCGGCCGCCACCGTCGCCGACGTCTCGCCGGCGACGGTTCGCTCGACCGTGGACGAACTTCGGAAACTGGCGGCCGACTCGGATTCGGAGTTCGAGCTCGACGCCGATCTCGGGTAACCGCTGGCCAGGGAATCTTCGCGTCCACTCCCGTCTTCGAACACCGTCCGACTCTCGAGACGCCGTCTACCGGAACCGGCTCCAAACCGCAGGAAAACAGCACTATCCTTACGTCGTCCGCAGATTGTCCGTACTCGGCTCGTAGACCTCTCCCTTCTGTTTGAGCTTCTCGATCTCGTGTTCGGCTTTCGACTGATCCATCCCGATCTCGTTGGCCCGGTCGAGGACGATATCGATCGGCGCACCCTCGTCGTACTCCTCTTCGATATCCGTGATCAGTTGCTTGATGTTCTTGATCCGGTCGCGCTGGGACTTCGTCGTCCCCGCCTCGACGATGTCCGCGTCGAACTCGCCGGTCTCGGGATCGATCCCGATCTCCTGGAGACAGGAGTGGACGATGTCGATAACCCGCTCCGCGTCCTCTATCTCGACCGTATCCGAGAGGCGAATCCGTGCGCTGGCCTCCGACAACCGCACGAGCGCCTCGAGTTTTCGGGCCGTCACCGGAACCGGCGCGTCCTCGTCAGTCCCCTTCGACCGCAGATCGACGTAGAAGTCCCGGATCGCCTCCCTCGCTTCCTCGGTCATCCGCGGGTGGCAGTTCTGCTTGGCGTAGGCGACGTACTTGCGCAACAACTCGGCGTCGATCTCCGGATCCACCGTCGCGGTCATCTCCTCGATTTCGTCGCTCGAGACGTCCATCGAGGTCATCTGGTTTTGCTGGGTGGTCAACTCGCCCGCGTAGTTCGTGTTCAGGATGTGCTCTGCGAGGTTGCGGTCTTTCTCCTCGTCGGGTTTGTCCGTCACCGTGAAGATCAGGTCGAACCGCGAGATGAGCGCCGGCTCGAGGTCGATCTGCTCCTGGATGGGTTCGTACTGGTCGAAGCGACCGTACTTGGGGTTGGCCGCGCCCAGCAGCGAACAGCGGGATTTGAGGGTGGCGTTGATCCCTGCTTTGGAAACCGAGATTTTCTGCTGCTCGAGGGCTTCGTGCATGGCGGAGCGGTC
The DNA here is from genome assembly GCF_017357405.1 of Halomontanus rarus. GTDB lineage: Archaea > Halobacteriota > Halobacteria > Halobacteriales > Natrialbaceae > Halomontanus > Halomontanus rarus. Next base: position 2,593,817 of record NZ_CP071597.1, read on the forward strand.
CTCCGACCTCATTTTATCGAGTTCGTCGATGGCTGCGATCCCCTGATCCGCGAGGACGAGCGCGCCGGCCTCGAGCGTCCACTGTTGGCCATCGCCGAAGTCGTCTCGCACAGCTGCGGCGGTGAGTCCGGCGCTGCTGCTGCCTTTTCCTGACGTATAGACGGATCGCGGGGCGATGTTCTGGATGTAGCTCAGCATCTGGGAGTTGTGCGAGATGATCCCGTTCGAGACGTAGTTGTGTGTCCCCTCGATCTCGAGGTCATACACCCACTCGTCGTTGGTGTCGACCGATTCGATGGATTCGATTTGGTCCCAGTAAACGTCTCCCTCGACGAAACGCTGTAACCGTTCCACGGCTTTCGCAACGGAGCCGCCGTCAGTAGCGAAATTACCGTCTGTATCGCCAATTTCACTTGTAGATGGAAGAGCTGATTCGAATTCAGCGACAACTGTTTGGAGACTCGTCTTGCTGGGATTTCTTCGTTCCCGTTCGTAATGTTGGTACGTGGACCGTGGAATTCCACATTCGGATTGTGTAAGGCCAAGTGCTTCGCGGACTCGCCGTAACTCTGAGCCGATTTTAGGAACGATATCTGTGTTTGTATTTTCAGTTATGCCTACGTATTGCTGAGAAGTCGCTTGCTTTCGATCTGTAACAAACCCAATCTTCGAAACGTATTCTTCGAAGTCTTGACCGCTTATTCTAAGCCGATAACTCCCATTGCGTCGCTTGTGCAATTGTGATTGGATTCCGAAAGATAGCAGCAACGATCGTACTCCTTGGAGCAATTCTTCACTCGTCGATGCGACGGAGATCTCGCGTTGTGACTCTGATACGTGCCCCTCTCCTTCTATGAATCCTTTCAGGAATTCTCCCTTGATGTCTTCGGATACTTTTCTCAATTGGCCAGGTACTCGTTGTTTATTCGATTGACAAAGGATCCGAGAGTCGAGATTTTTGAGGAAACTCACGAACTCTCCTGACGAGCAGATAATCTCCTTGGCGTCCTTTCCGCCGTGTCTCTGTCGTTTTGTCGTATTGAGTCCCAGTTTGGCAAAGCCGGCAGAGATATCATCGAGGACTTCTCTATCGTTGTTCGTAATCGAGACAAACCCTGTATTGTCATCGCGCTGTTCGACGTATCCCTCTGCTATAATGTAGCCGAGAAGTCGCGCTAACGAGGGTGTCCATCGTTCGGGAAGGTCCAGCCGTATCGCATTCTGTGACCGAGACTGTCTGTAGTCTACTTCGAGCTCATTCTCTCCTTGGGTTGAAATTCGTCGTGGGGTTGCGATGAAGTTGCCTTCCTGCAGTTGTTCAGCGACGATCGGCTCGAACTGACCATCGCGTTGAACGAACAGTGGATGCGACGGCGTCACCTCGAGTTCTCGACCACTCGAGGTTCGGATTCGATACATTTTATCTGGAGCATCACGCTTCCAGACTTTCGTCGCGCGTTGGGATTCGATCGTCCCATCCTGTTGCAGCGACGGGACCTCGAAATCTACTTCGTCGTACCAGCCGTCGTCGATCGGTTTCGGGTCATCGAGATTCGATTCGACGAGGTCGCGAATCGGAACCTCGGAACCGTCCGCGAGCGTCACCCGCGTCTCACCTGAGACGCACTTACCAGTACCAGGGTCGCCGATCAGAAGCATGTGCAGGTCACCCCGGATCCTCGAGCCGTCGGGCAACTGTTTCGTTACGCCGGAGAACAGTTGCAACATCATTGCAAGTTTCTCCTGGTCGTAGCCGTAGATCGAGGGGGCGATGGAGGCGACCATCTGCTCGTAGACGTCGTCTTCCTCCGAGATGGCGTAGATTTCCTTCTTGTCCTCGTCGGTGATGTCCATGTCCTCGAACTGTTCTTCGTCGACGTCGACGGACATCCCCTCCATGTAGAAGTCGAAGATGGGGGACTTCTCCTGCTGGTTGCCCTGTTGTTCGAGTCGGAGCACGCCGGAGGCGGAGACGTGGTCGCCGGGGGTCACCTCGCCCGTGATGTCGTCTTCGACCTGGACGTCGATCGCCTGGGGGGTTTCACCGCCGCGCAGGCCTTCGGGGCTCTCCTGGATACGAAGCTTCTGGGCGTCGACGAACTCCGACTGGTCGAAGTTCACCCGGAAGGGTCCTTGGCGTTCACAGCCCTGGCACTCGTGGGGTTCCTGGAAGTCGCCGCTGGACTGGGGAACCCGGGTGAGGGTGCCACAGAGCTGGCACTCGAAGGCGGCTTCCTCGATCTTCGGGCGCACGTCCGTGGCCTTTCGGACGATGCCGTGGACCTGCACGAGCTTGTTCATGTGTCGGGCGCGGATCTCCCGGATTTCGGGGGTCTCGGTGTCTGGGAGGCTACGGATGCGAACGTGGGCCTGCCCGAGGCTGACGTCGATCGGCAGGTCGTACAGCCGCAGGGCCTCCTCGGCGTACTGCTGGAGCTGTTCGGGCTGGTTGATGAAGTCGTCTGCGAGATCCGGATCGAATCGGTAGAGATCCTGCCAGTCGATGAAGAGCGAGCGCTGTTCGTTCGGATATCGCTGCGCAAGCTGCTTGATTTCGTTGTCGTAGTAGTTCCTGAAGAACTGCTCGAACGCGTCGACGAGTTCCGCATTTCCCGCTTGCGCCATTGGACACTCCTAGGTTTCCCATCGGCTATAAAGGGTCGTATACCGCGGCGAAAGTGATCGCTCGAGAGCGGATCTCACCGCTCTCCGTGAGACACTTCCAACTGTCGTCGGTTTACCTCCTTCTTAAGCCGGAGTTCAGTCGAATTTATATTAATTCGGATCCGAAACGGTCGGGGGCTTCTAAGGGTCTGTCCCGACCCAATGGAACTCGTACGGCCACTTCGAGATCATGAGCACACTCATCGAATTCACGATTCCAGCGGTGGCAGTTGCACTCGAGGACTCGTTCCGACGGCATCCACACCTTCGCGTGGAACTCGGACGGTCCGTCACGTGTCCGGCGAGTCGGTCGATCGTCTGGACCATCGGTGTGTCGCCCGCGACGGCCGAAGCGGCCCTCGCCGACGACGAGTCGATCGATGCGGTGACGTGTCTGACCGCCGGCGGCGCTGGCGAACAGCAACCAGAACCCGAACCTGAATCCTCGAGCCAAAATCGGGCGCTACACGAAATCGAGTGGGCCGACGGGTTACCAACCGTCCTTCAATCGCTGGGTCGCGACGGAACCGTTCTCGAGGCCACGGCGACTGCCGGTCGGTGGCACGTCACGGCTGTCGCTTCCGACCGAACGTCGTTGACGGCGGCGTATCGGTCGTGTGAGGCTCCGATCGAGGTCGAGTCGATCACGACGATGTCCGTCGATGCGGTTCAGGACCGGTCGACGCTCACCGAGTGCCAGCTAGAAACGATCACCACAGCGCTCGAGCGAAATTTCTACGAGATTCCGCGTGCGGTCACGCTCGAGGAACTCGCGGCCGATCTCGACGTCTCCCATCAGGCCGTCTCCGAACGACTTCGCCGAGGCCATCGGACGCTCGCTATGCAGGCGATCGACGAGTGATTCGGTGGGTTCCGACTACGTTCGTCTGTATGTGTGTGTGTGTGTGTGCATTATTAGACAAACCGTCTGCCAACCGGTTCCGATTCCCGACAGTCAGCGACGGGGATAGTCCGCCAAAGCTGTATGTCCAGTGATCTTTTTACCCGTACGACGCGTCGAGGGTGTCGATGACTCTGTACTACACCGAGGCGTCATCCGAACCCGAGTCCGACCGCGAGCGCGAGGACCGGGAGGCACTCCGCGAGCAACTCGAGAGTGTCCAGGTGCGACTCGAGCAACTCGAGCGGACACTCTCGGCAGTTGCGAACGAGACTGCCGGTATCCGAATCGCCGGGCCCTGTACGCGGTGTGAGCAGAGTCTCCTTGTCGTGCGAGACAATTCGTTCACCTGCCCGACCTGTCAGTATCGGCGGTCGCTCTGACGGTCGGCGGTGAGTGATGCGGTTCGAGTCGCCACACCGGTGATGACTCGATACGACACGACACATTGCGACAGACCTGACCCGATTCGATCCGACTCGAGTCGCCGTCGAGTTACGGAAGAGCAAGGAGAAAGCCTCGCCGTTCACGGTGGGGAGGATGTCAAGTCGACCGACCCGTGTACAGTTCTCTGAGGACGATGACACAGAACGCACCTGCCGTCGCGACGAGGGCGACCGAGACGGTGATTTCTCCGCGTCGATACTGTTGAAAGAGGAGGATGGCGACGAGGATGACCAGCGTCTCACCGAGAACTCGCGGCCACGGGATCGCGTCGGTGTCCATGTCTAGCCTGCGGGACCGGGGACATATGATAGTATACGGTTGTCGTCTCTGAAAATCTCCGCAAGGTACGCACTCGAGTCCTGACGGCATCGGAACGGGAGTGGTAGACAGGAACCGAGCCGGCGACGAACTGGACACAGAACGACGACATTCGACGCGATTTTGTACGCGCGAACGCTACTCTCGCGCGTGCCCGACGATCACTCCACTCCCGAGCGTCCGCCGACGGTCCGCTTCCTCGCCGCTCTCGAGGTCAAGCGCAACGCGGCGATCGGCCTCGTCTCGGGCGTGGTGTTGGCCGTGGTCGTGTTCGCCGTGTTCGTCTTTCCCGGACCGACGCGAGCGGAGCCGATCTACTACGTGGGGTTGGCGTTCGTCGTCGCCGTCACGGCCGGCGGGTTGATCGCGGTCTCGCTGACGATTCGCTCGGCAATCAAACTTTCGCGGGAGCTCGCCGACGAGGACGGGATCTCGGAGACTCGGTGAGGAGGAGTCGGAGGGAGTATCCGGTGACCGGCTGGCGTTTCTCCTCGCCGTCCTCTCACTGCTTTGGACCTTTTTCGCTGGCCTCCCCGCTCAGATTCTCTTTCGCCGGCTGATCGGCGAGACCGGGCGACAGCATTCGGTGAGTTCGGTAAGAGCTATCCTGATGGAACCGCCACTAAACGAGTTCCTCGAGGCGCTCGGCTCCCGACCGCGTCCCCTTGGCCAGCACGATGTCGCCGGCGTGGAGTTCCGTCTCCGGGCCGGGCTGGATCTCCCACTCGTCGTCGTCGACGCTCGGCGAGCCCCGCGGGCGGCGGACAGCGATGATCCGCATCCCCGTCTCCGTGCGCACCATCTGTTCGCCGAGGGTCGTCCCGTCGAGCGTGCTCCCGTCGCCGACCGTGAACCGGACGATGACCTCGTCGCTCTCGAAGACCGCCTCGGCGACCACCGGGTGGGCCCCCAGTCCGCGCAGAACGCCTTCGCTGATCTCGAGGGCGGCGTCGCTGATCACCTCCGTACTTCCCGCGAGGTGGACCAGCCCGCGAAGGTCGACCGGGTCGTCCATGCGCTTTGCCGAGCGGAGCGTCCACGCCTCGAACCGCGACTCGAGCTGGTCGACCTCGGCTTCGAGGGCGGCGACCTCCTCTGCGAGGTCGGCGCTGTTGAACAACACTGCACCGTAGGCGAGGTCGACGGCGAGTTCGCTCATATTCTTCATGAGGACGATGGCGTCGACCGCCCGCTCGAGGTCGTCGATACCGGGTTCGACGGGATCTGAAATCGTGTACGGCGAGCCCGAGACCGACTCGTAGACCGGCGCGAGGTTCTCCTCGGAGCCGCGCATGAGCACGACGTCGCCCGACTCGAGGACCGTCTCGAGGTCCGGATTGAGCAACCACTCGCCCTGCCGGCGGATCGCGATGACGCGGACGCCGGTCTCGGTCTCGAGATTGATCGTTCCGAGCGTCTGCCCGGCAAAGCGGGAGTCGTCGTCGACGGTCGCGCGGACGACCGATTCGACGGCTTCCGGAAGCGCGGTCCGCATCGCGTCCGGAAGCCCGATCTCCTCGAGGACGACTTTGGCGATGTCGCCGGCGGCGTCCGAGATCTTCTCGGCGGCTCCGACGACGCCCAGCACCGGTGCCAGCTGTTCTGCATCGTCGGTCGTCCGCGCGGCCATCAGCAGGCTCATCCGCGCTTGCAACTGGAGGACGTCCATCCGCTCCTCGAGCGCGAGGACCTCCTCTGCGACCTCCTCGCTTCCGAACAACACCGCCGAGTACGACAGATCGATCAGTAACTCGGCGGTATCTTTCATCTCGGCGAGTACCACTTTGACGCTGACGGGCCGGTACTCGACGTCGCGGGCGTCCATACGATTGCTTGCGGGGCCGACGAGAAAAACGTTACCGAGGCGGGGAGTCGACTACGTGTCGGTTCAGCGGGCGAATCGGGCGGTCGCGACGGTTCGAGGTCGGTACGAGGATAGTCGACGTTCGTCCGACCTCGCTTTCGCCCCTTCAGGACGCCGGTATCCGGACGGAAAACGGGCTGGAACTGTCGTTCTCGTCGGTGACCGTCACCTCCTCCGGGTGGAATTCTCGATTCGAACATTCGTGTTGACCGCCGACGAACGGCTTCGTCGTTCACCGTTCCGAACCGGAAGAAACTGACACATCGGTCGTGAAGACCGTCATCAGAAGGCAAACGACAATACTTTTCCATCGGCACCCGAAATCTCGAGTATGGCTGACGACCTCAAGAGAGGGCTGGAGGGAGTGCTGGTTGCCGAATCCGAGCTCAGCTCGATCGATGGTGACGCGGGTCGGTTGATCTATCGCGGCTACACCATCGAAGATCTCGCCCGGAACGCCAGTTACGAGGAAGTGCTGTACTTGCTCTGGCACGGCCACCTTCCGAACGAGGACGAACTCGTAGCGTTCACCGATTCGATGGCCGCCGAGCGAGCGATCGACGACGAGATACTCGAGACCGTCGAGGCGCTCGCGGCGGCCGACGAAGAGCCGATGGCCGCCCTGCGAACGATCGTCTCGCATCTGTCGGCGTACGACCCCGACGCCGACGCGGATCCCACGGATCGCGAGGCGAACCTGCGCAAGGGTCGACGCATCACGGCGAAGATGCCGACGATCCTCGCCGCCTTCGAGCGCGCCCGCCGCGGCGACGCGTTCGTTCCCCCGCGTGAAGACCTCGATCACGCGGAGAACTTCCTCTACATGTTGAACGACGAGGAACCCGACGAGGTCCTCGCGGAGACGTTCGATCAAGCGCTCGTGCTCCACGCCGACCACGGCCTGAACGCCTCGACGTTCGCCGCGATGGTCACCTCGAGTACGCTCTCGGACCTGCACGCGTCGATCACGAGCGCGATCGGAACCCTGAGCGGCAGCCTCCACGGCGGCGCCAATCAGGACGTCATGGAGATGCTCAAGGAGGTCGACGACAGCGAGATGGACCCGCTCGACTGGGTGAAAACCGCCATCGACGAGGGGCGGCGCGTCCCCGGCTTCGGCCACCGCGTCTACAACGTCAAGGACCCGCGCGCGAAGATCCTCGGCGAGAAGTCGGAAGCCCTCGGCGAGGCCGCCGGCGATCTGAAGTGGTACGAGATGAGCGTTACCATCGAGGAGTACCTGCACGAGGAGAAGGGACTCGCCCCGAACGTCGACTTCTACTCCGCCTCGACGTACTACCAGATGGGGATCCCGATCGACATCTACACCCCTATCTTCGCCATGTCTCGCGCCGGCGGCTGGATCGCCCACGTTCTCGAGCAGTACGAGGACAACCGCCTGATCCGCCCCCGTTCGCGCTACGTCGGTCCCGAGGACCAGACGTTCGTCCCGCTCGAGGATCGCTGACGGCGCGAGATCGATTCGTGGCGACGTCCGGTGATCGACGTCGAAGACGGCCCGGCTGTTGTTTCGAGTCGCCTCTTCGTATTAGATTAAAACGACTTTCGACAACGATCTTTATCCCGTTCGTCTCCCTCAAGTGTCGTAATGCCCGAACCGATACACGTGTTGTTCGTCGCGGGTGCAGGTGAGGGTGCGACCCGTCGAGCCGCAGAATCGGATATCGACGCGCTCGAGGGATGCGAGGACATCCGCGTGACGGTCGTCGACGATCTCGAGGTGGCTCTCGCGGCGGTCGGAAACGGCGTGGACTGTCTCGTCGTTGATCACGATCCGCCGGCGATCGACGGACTCGCGGTGACGGCGGCCGTCCGCGACCGGGTGTCGCGACCACCGATCGTCCTCTGGCCGACGGCGGGAAGCGAGTCGCTCGCGAGCGCGGCGTTCGCCGTCGGTGTCGACGACTATTTTCCGCGAACCGCCGACCCGCGGACGGCGGCGCTCGCGAATCGAATTCGAAGCGTCGTCGCGAGGAGCGCTCGGACGTCACCGTCGGCGTCCGATTCGATCGTCGCGGACAGCTCCGGAATGCTCACCTCGCTGCTGGATACGATCCCGCGTTGGGTATCGATCTTCTTCAAAGACCGGCAGGGCCGTCACGTCGCGGTCAACGAACATCGACTCGATCGCCTCTCCGAGACGCCACACATCGAAACGCCCGACGAACAGGTGCTCCACTCGCGCGAAGACATCATCGGGAAGACCGACTTCGATCTCTATCCGACCGAGCACGCGATTCGGACACGTCGGGACGAACGGCGGATCATGCGGACCGAAACGCCTGTCATCAACCAACAGGAGCACGTCGAAGACCCGGTCGGACGGGATACGTACGTGTCCGTGACGAAAGCGCCGTGGTACGATAGCGACGGCATCGTCTGTGGCATCGTCGGAATCGCCGTCGACATCAGCGACCGGGTCCACCGCGAACTCGAACTCGAGCGCCAGAACGAGCGCCTCGACCGCTTCGCGGGGGCCGTTTCGCACGACCTCCGGAATCCGTTGACCGTCGCCCACGGTTCGCTCTCACTCGCGATGAGCGGCCTGAATCTCGATCCGAACGAGAACGAAGACGAAGACGAAGCCGGTCACGAGGACGAGAACGAGGGGGACAAGACTGAGGACGACGAACTCGACGTGTACAGCCGTCTCGAGGACGTCGAGACGTCACTCGAGCGAATCGACGAACTCGTCGACGACATGCTGGTGCTGGCCCGGCAGGGAAAGACCGTCGATCGACCGGAGCCGACGTCGCTGTGTACCGTCGCCGAGGAGGCGTGGCGGACCGTCGACGCCGGCGGCGGGCACCTGCGCTGTGACTGTGAGGACGACCTGATCGTAGCTGCCGATCCCGAACGGCTCCGAACGGCGCTCGAGAACCTGTTCCGGAACGCCGTGGAACACGGTTCCACGGGCAGTCAGTCGGACCCTCCCGACGATAGCGTCGAACACGGCTCGACGAGCGCGTCACCACCGTCCGACGGACCTCGCGGGGACGACTCGGCTGCCGCCGTGACCGTGACCGTCGGTCCACTGGACGACCGCGGGTTCTACGTCGCGGACGACGGACCGGGAATCCCGGTCGACGAACGCGAGGCGGTGTTCGATCACGGCTACTCGACCGCCGAGACGGGGACCGGGTTCGGACTCGCGATCGTGGAGGAAATCGCCAGCGCCCACGACTGGTCGATCGAGATCACGGAATCGGCCGCCAGCGGTGCACGGTTCGAGTGGACCGGCGTCACCGTCCTCGATTCCGATTCGGAGACCTGAACTGCGATCCCTCGAGGCCGTTCGACGGGACTCGACCATCGAAACGAGAGACGACTCGATTCGACTCGAGGCCGTCCAACGCGATCAGGACAGTTCCCGAACGAGCCACGAGATCCCGCCACCGGCCAGCAGGAGGACGGCGAGGTTGAACACCGCCAGCATGATCGGCCGGTACTCCGAGGCGACCCAGAGATCGATCGCAGCGCCGACGCTCGAGTAGAACTGGATGAGGGCGACGACTGCGAGCACCGAGAGGACTGCGAGGGCGCCCCAAGCGAGGTACTGGCGAACGGGGACCCCGTCCTCGTCGGCTGTCTTCCGGGTAGGTGATTCGTCCGCGTTAGGTTCGGCGGCGATTTCGTGTTTGGGTTCCGGTTCGGGTTCGGACTCGAGTTCGGCTTCTGGTTCTGATATCGTGTCGGTCATGTGTTCGTCTCCCTCCGTACTCGTGCGATCACACCGATCGCGAGCAGCGCGCTCGCGGCGGCGACGACGCCGAATCCGGGCTGGCCGTCGGTGCTGGCATCGTTATCCTCGTCGTAGCTATCCTCGGAGGATCGACTCGGTTCGGCGGTGGTCTCGTCGAAGTCGCTCACCTCGAGGCCACCCTTCGTGTCAGCGGTGTCGATCGTCAGATTTCCGGGGCCGAGATTCGCGGGCGCGCGACTCGTCGCCACGATCGTCTCGTCGGTCCAGAGCACCGCGTCGAGTGAGTAGTCGTACCCCTGCGGGACCGTCAGATCGACCGACGGCGTCGTGGTCGATCCGGGTTCGACGGCCCCAACGTCGACGGTCGCCGAGTCGGCGACGACGTTCGAGGTGTCCTGTCGCGCCGTCACCTCGAGTCTGAGGTCGTCTTCGAGTTCGTCGCCGGTGTTCGTGAGGTACGTCGACACGTCGAGGGTGACGCGGTCGGCGTCGTCGTCGGTCGAATCGACGGTGTAGCTGACCGCGGGAAGGTCGGTTCCGAAGCGGTGGAACTCCACGCCCGTGTCGGCGTATGCGGGTGTGAGGTGCTCGACGCCCTCGACGCGACGGTCGGTCGAGACGGTCCGAGTGCCGTCCTCGTAGACGATCGTCTCGATCCGGTAGTCGCTCTCGCGCGGAACGGTGACGTCGCCCTGGACGAGCTGTTCGGTTTCGTCCTCGAGGACCGGTGCCTCGAGTTCGCGGGTGTCCTCGACCAGTCCGGTGTTCGTGTCGGTCACGCGGTGGACGACGGTGACGTTCTCGACGGGGGTGCCGTGGTGGGCGAGGTAGGTGTCGACGGTTAGCGTGGCGCTCGCGCCTGTGATATCGTCGGCGGCGATCGTGACCTCCTCGATTCCGACCTCGCCGGGGCGCTCGACGGTCGATCCGGTGTCGGATTCCGCGGGATCGGAGACGGCCCCGGGGAGGACGAGGACGGCGAGCCCGCCGACCACGACGACGGCTAGTGCGGCGGCGACGAGAACCAACTCGCGGTTCATGTCAGTGCAACTCGAACAAACTGGTAAATACTTTGTGTAGTTTCCGTTGGAAAATAGGCAGTCTCCGTTCAGAATGAGGTCTCGAGTGGTCGAGAACGATGATGAGTAACAGGTGACTCAAGTCTGAGCGTCCTTAATTCGGCGAAATGTTTAGTGAGAGGACACATCTAATATTTTCCACTGTCATCCTTCTGTATGGGTGACGTATCCGCTTACGCGAACATTCCAACGATCCTTCAGCCTCGTGTTTCCCCGAATGCGAGTCAGGTGGCCTACTTCTCGGACAGATCGGGACGACACGAACTCTATGTGACCGATACGAACGGGAGTACCACTCGTCTGACCGACGGCGAACTCCCTCGAGATCCATCTTCGCCGATCCTTTGGCATTCAGACGGAAGACGAATATACATCCCTGTAGGTGGTAGGGAAGGCGACAAAGACACCGTGAACGTGGGTGTTGCGTCTCTCGATGGTGGTATACGCACCCTCTTCGAGATTCCAACACGTACCATTCTCTGGGATATCGGTCCTCACGGACGATTTCTCTGGCACTTCCGAGCGCAGACCGACGGCAACGATTTCGATCTCGTCAGGTACGATCAAAAGACAGCCTCACAGAGGGAAGTCCCGCTCAAGGGTTTCGTCCATCGTGGGGGCGGGGTCGCACCGACCGGCGACCGCATCGCCTTCAACGATAACCCGTGCGACGACCCCCACGGAAATGTCTACCTCGCAGCAGCCGACGGCGGTAACCGCCAACGTCTCGAGGTGAACGGAGACGACAGAGCGTTCGTGTTAGCATGGGGGCCGGAGGGAAATCAGCTCCTCGTTTCCAGTGACTTCGAGAGTGGAACGCTCGGTATTTACGACCTCAAGAAAGGAGCGACCGAATGGATTCCGGAGAGTGAGGGCCGGTGGAGAACTGCAACGTTTCTCCCGGACGGCGACCGCATTTTCACCGTCAGGAACACTGCAAACGTATACGATCGACGGACGGACGAGTGGCGGAAACTGGATGTGAACGGTTCGCTTCGTCTCCCTCCGATCGCTCGTGACGATGCGTGTTTCGGCTCCGAAGGAGTGATATTGATTCAATCGGACGAAACCCATCCCGGAAAATTACTTCGGTACGACCTCCGTGACGACGAGACCACGCTCCTCGTGAATACCCTTCCCGAGACGATCAGTGACTCAAGCATGATACGGGCAAGAGCGCAGTCGTATCCCACCGACGAGGGGGAGGAGGCCCGTGCGCTAATGTACATCCCGGAGGTGGCGGAGCCTGCACCGGCAGTCGCGATCGTGTACGGTGGCAACCGAGGCGTTTATCGGTCGTTCGATGGCTTGACGCAATTACTCGTCGCCCACGGATACGTTGTCTGCAAACCTGCGATGATTGGAGACCCTTACAGCAAGCGTGAACACACTGACTTCGCTGCCGCAGGCCAGTGGCTATCCGAGCACGAGAGTGTCGACTGTAACCGAATCGCAGTCTACGGTCACTCTCACGGAGGATACAACGCGTATGCACAAGCGGTTTGGAATCCGGACGTGTGGACCGCCGCAATCGCATACAACGGTCTGACCGATCTCGAGACTCTTGCAACAGAAGAGGACAGTCTATGGAACCTCCGAGAAAATATGCCTGACTACAACGACTCTCCGGAAACGTGGCGCGGGTTGAGTCCCATCACCGACGCCGATTCGATGAGCGTCCCGCTATTGATGCTACATGGGAGGAACGACCCAGCCGTTCCCGTCTTACAGGCGAGGCGGTTTCGCGATGCTCTGGATACGGCGGGAACAGAGTACTACGAATATCACGAACTCGCAGGCGGACACGGGGGTGCAACTGATGGTCGGCAGAAGGGGCAAGCGTGGGAACTCGTACTCGAATTTCTCGAGACACATCTGTGACCGATGGGAGGTGACAAATAGACGTTGGCTCGAGGTCCGCTTTTGTTACAGCCCTCGTTCACCACCGTTGTTTCCAGACATTCCAGTAGATATAATATGCGCTACGACGATTGTCACGATGGAAGCTGCGTTCTCCAGAAGCCAGAGGGCGCGCGTCGAAGTGCCCCGGGTGGTGATGACACCCGAGACGCGGCTTCCAAACCCAGGCAGGGTTTAGTTGCCATGATTACGTACATTCTTCCGAGACATAAACGTCTCGAACGACCCGAGTATCGCACTCGAGACCAAGAGGATAGACGCATCCACCCGTCAGCAGGCACGATTCGACGAGGACGGCCATGAGCGGCGAGTCGCCCTCGGACTCGAGCGAGCCTCGTTCTGATTCCGGTTCCGGTTCTGGCTCCGATTCCGAATCAGGGAACACAGAATCCCGAACCCCACCCGAGTGTCCGCGATGCGGTCGGCCGGTGATCGCCGTCACCGTCTGCGGGCCGGAGGACGCGCAGGCGGCACCTTGCGGTTGTCGACTCCATCCCGGAGAACTCGAGCGGCCGTAGGGACTCCTCGAGCGGCGTTAGCCGGTGACAGTCGATCGTCGTTCACCCGCCGTTCGATTGGCGTTGCCAGAAGGCAGCCGACTCGAGACAGCGAGAACACTCGAATGGGTGGTGCCCAGTCGATCGATGCTGTCTGTGCACGTGTGGACGCAACCAGTGACGATCCAACACAAATCAACACGTTTTTAATTTGAGAAATCCCACTGGGGCTGTGAATAGAACCGACTTTTTCCTCGCCATTATCGCGTATGCGCTCATCGTACAGATATTCGTAGAGGGTGGCGGCGACGTACCGTTTGGAACGATCCTTCTCCTCGTTCTTCTATTCGTCCTTCCGGTCTACGTGGTGCTGGACATCGTTGTGACTCCGTATCTCGATTGAGCGTTCACCGGGTCGAACCGTACGAGTGTAGTGATTGAAGAGACGTCGACCGACTAGGCCTGCTCCGAACGAGATACAGACGGTCGTCTACCAGTCTGCTCTCCCGCCGCTCGAGGGACGAGAGGGATATGGAGATACGGCTGTCAGTACGGGGTACGCACGCGATCAATCGTCGGAATCGACGTCAACGTCCGGCTCCGAGACGCTCCCGCGTTCTTCCATCATCCGTTCGGCCTTCTCCGCCCACCCGCCGTACTGGTAGCCGGCGACGACCACGAGCAGCGACCAGACGTAGTGGACGACGATCCCGATACAGATGCCGAAGACGCCGAGCCCCAGCGGGATCGCCAGCACGTACGAGAGTCCGAGGTAGAAGATCGCCAGCGCGCTGATCCGGGCGATCAGCGGCGTGATCGTGTCGCCGGCCCCCTGGAGCGCGCCGGCGATGACGATGTACGAGACCAGAAACGGCGCGCCGACGCCGTAGGCCTGCGCGAACGCCGCGGCGTGTCCGACCGTCTCGGGGTCGTCCGTAAAGATTTCGACGAACCGGTAGGCGAAGAGCGCGAGCGCGAGGCCGATGACGCCGACCGTCGCGAGTCCGAGTCCGGCGATCGCCCAGCCCGAAAACCGCGCCTCGTCGGGGTCGCCTTCGCCGAGTCGCTGGCCGACGACGATGCTCGCGGCGACGTTGTACCCGCGCGAGAGCGGCCCGGTGATCTGCTGGTAGAGCCGCCGACCGACCTGATAGGCCGCGTTGACCTCGGTGCCGAGCACTAACAGCAGCGAGTTGAACGGGAAGTCGATCACCGTCGCCAGCAGTCCCTCGGTGACCCGCGGCGCGCTGACGACCAGCAACTGTTTGGCGACGACGAGTTCCCGCGGCCGGACGAGCGATCCCTGTCGGTACGGGCTGGCGATGACGGCGACGAGGACGACCGCCGTGTAGACGTTCGCGACCGCGGTCGCGATCCCGACGCCGACGATCTCGAGTTCCGGTGCGCCGAAGAGACCCAGCCCGAGAATCACGGAGCCGCCGGCGTTGAGCACGTTCGCGACGACGTTGACGTACATCGGCGTTCGGGTGTCGCCGGTTCCCTGCAGCGAGCGGGCGGCGATGAGGCCGACGTGGCGGGCCGGCGCCGTCGCCATGATGATCGCCAGGTAGGCCCCGCCCATCCGCGCGACCTCGGCGTTCGCACCGAGGAAGGCGATCGACTCTCGGCCGAGGACGTAACCGAAGACCACGAACGGAAGCCCGGCGAGCGCCCCGAGACACAGCGCCTGCGTGATCGCCTCGTCCCGTGTCGCCGTCGCGTCGGCGCCCGTGTCCTGACTCGAGAGGGCGATCGCGCCCCCGCCGAGCCCGAGGCCGATTCGCAGCGGGAGACGAGCGTAGAGATCCGCGAGGCCGATGGCGGCGATGGCGGCGGGCGAGAAGAAGCCGGTGACGACGATGTCGACGGTGCGCATCAGCGTCCGCGTCGTCTGTTCAGCCATGATCGGCCACGAGAGCGCCAGCACGCGCTTCCAGAGCGCCAGCACGCGAGCGCGGACGGCGGTGTCGGTCGCGGTCCCGCCGACGGAGTCGGCCATACGAATCGAGATTCGCTCGGTCGTGTTTACGGTAGCGATAGGAGCAAGGGGGCAGTCCGTTCGTCAGTTCGTCCGTTCTCCCGACCGTCTCCGACGCGACAGGTCGTCTTCGGGTCACTCGCGGAGCGGGTCGACCGCTGCCGTTCTCGAGTGCAACCCCTCGGCGATGCGTTCCGCTTCGGTCTCGAGGGACGGCCATAGTGAATACATTATGATAGTTCGAAGTGCCATTACTGATGTCCGATACACATGTCCGTGCGAATGGGTCACGAATGACGACTGTCGTACTCGCGTCTGACATCAGTTTCAGGTCGCTTCAGTCGTGCGATTACACTTTCACCGCGGGTGCATGAGATTTATATACCCCGCGTTCCCCTGTATAGTCGCACGTCACACGCCGTGCATCCTGTATTCCCTGTCGTGCTGCCGCACCCGGCAGCACAATTCCTTACACCACCCGCCGAGTAGTCTGGGGTATGCTCGAGTACTCGGACGTTCTCGCGGCCCGAGATCGTGTAACCGAGACGTCACGTCATACGCCACTGGAACGTTCGTACACCTACTCCGACATGACCGGGGCGGACGTCCACCTGAAACTGGAGAACTTCCAGCGGACGGGGGCGTTCAAGATCCGCGGTGCGACGAACCGGATCGCGACGCTCTCGGAGGCCGAGAAGGACGCCGGGGTCGTCACCGCCAGCGCGGGGAACCACGCTCAGGGCGTCGCACTCGCGGCGACGCGCGCCGGCGTCGATTCGACGATCGTGATGCCGGAAAACGCGCCGATCTCGAAGGTCAAGGCGACCGAGAGCTACGGCGCCGCGGTCGTCCTCGCCGGCCGCGACTACGCCGAAGCCGCCGACCGCGCCCACGAGATCGAACGCGAGGAGGGTCGAACGTACGTCCACGCTTTCGACGACGAGTACGTGATGGCCGGTCAGGGAACCATCGGCCTCGAGATCCTCGAGGACTGTCCCGACGTCGACACGGTCGTCGTTCCCATCGGTGGTGGCGGCCTCATCAGCGGAATTGCGACGGCGATCAAAGCCGAGCACCCGGACGTCCGAGTGATCGGCGTCCAGGCTGAAGGCGCCTCGAGCGCCGCGTCCTCGCTCGAGAAGGGCGAACGGATCACCCTCGACGCCGTCGACACGATGGCTGACGGGATCGCCACCCGGAGCATCGGCGAGGAGACGTTTCGGGTGATCGAGGAACGCGTCGACGAGGTCGTCACCGTCTCGGACCCCGAGATCGCGATGGCCGTCGTCTACCTGCTCGAGCGCTCGAAGACGCTCGTCGAGGGCGCCGGTGCGGTCCCGCTGGCCGCGCTCCTCTTCGAGGCGTTCGACGTCGAGGCGGGCGAGACGGTCGTTCCCGTCATCTCCGGCGGGAACATCGACCTCAACACGCTCACGACGGTCGTCATGCGAGGGCTCGTCGAGACGGGCCGCTACCTGAAGATCCGGACCGTCCTCAAGGATCGTCCCGGGGCGCTCGAGGATCTGTTAGCGGTGCTCTCGGCCTATCGGGCGAACATCTACGCCATCCAGCACGACCGGACCTCGCGGGATATCGGGATGAGCGACACCGAAGTCGAGATCGACCTCGAGACGCGCGGCCACGAGCACGTCCGAGAGTTGATCGACGCGATGGAAGCGCGAGGGTACGCGGTCGACGTGCTCGTCTAGTCCGCTTGACGGCGTTCGAAACCTCTTCGCGGCCCCCGTATCGGTCCGGGTCGGTAGTGAGTCCGGCGGGCGTTCCCAGCAGCTGGGAATCGACGAGCGACCGTCAAAGACGGGCCGAATATCTTCGTTCGAGCATGCTCGCGCCGATCTCGATCCCGCTTCAGACGGTCGATCCGGTCCTCGCCAGTCGGCTTCAGTTCGCGCTCACGACCATCGTCCACATCATCTTCCCCGTGATGAGCATGGGGCTCGCGCCCTTTCTCGTCTACTTCACGTGGAAGTCGATTCGCTCGCCGGACCCGCTCTGGGAGCGCCAGCGGCGGTTCTGGACGCGGATTTTCGCCGTCAGCTTCGTCGTCGGCACGGTGACGGGACTCGTCCTCGAGTTCGAGTTCGGGACGAACTTCGCCGCGTTCTCGACGTTCGCCGGCGAACTGTTCGGCGGTCCGCTGGCCGCCGAGGGGATGATGGCGTTCTTCCTCGAGGCGACCTTCCTCGGCGTGTTCGTCTTCGGCCGCGAGAAGGTCGGCGACGCCCTCTACATGGTGTCGGCGGTCGCCGTGGGACTGGGGACGTGGCTCTCGGCGGTCTGGATCCTGATCGCCAACTCGTGGATGCAGACCCCGCGCGGGTACGAACTCGCCAGCCAGAATGGACGGCCGATCGTGACGCTCGTCGACCCCGCCGCGGCCTACCTGAACCCCCGATTCCCGTGGATGTTCGTCCACATGCAGTCTGCGGCCGTCCTCTCGGTGGCGCTGTTCGTGGCCGGCGTGGCGGCGTACTTCGTGTACCGATCGGACGGGAACTCGAGTTCGAGCGGGGACTCGACCGGTGACGGTGCCGATGACGCCGACGGGACGGTCTCGAGTGCGGGCCACGACGAGACGACCGCCGACGACGCCCGCTTCTGGCGGACGACGCTGAAGATCGCGCTCGTCGTCTTGCTCGTGACCGCCCCTTTCCAGGTCGTTCACGGCGACTCCTACGCGCGTCACGTCGCCGAGACCCAGCCCCAGAAGTTCGCCGCCATGGAGGCCCAGTACGAGACGGAAGCGCCGGCCGCGCTCCACCTCGTCGCGATCCCGACCGACCCGAGCGCGTTTACCGACCCGCGAGCGGAGAACCTCTGGACGGTCGATATACCGGCGTTGGCGTCGGTGCTCGCCAGCGGCGGCGATCCCTCCTACGAGGTGACCGGCCTCGACGAGTTCGAGGAGTCGCCGCCGGTCGCGATCGTCTTCTGGGCGTTCCGCGCCATGGTCCTGCTCGGGTTCTGGTTCGTCGGATTGGCGCTGTGGGGCGCCTATCGCTGGTACCGCGGCGAACTGTTCGACGCCGACCGCCTCCACCTGGCGCTAATGGGATCGGCGCCGCTCGGCATCGTCGCTGTCGAAACCGGGTGGGTCGTCACCGAGGTCGGCCGCCAGCCGTGGGTCGTTCAGGGACTGCTCGAGACCGAGGCGGGCGTCTCGCCGGGACTCAGCGGCGCCGAGGCGACGCTGACGCTCGTGGGGTTTGCGCTGGTGTACACCGGTCTGCTCGTCGGCTACGGATACGTCGTCCGGCGGATCGTACGGGCTGGACCGCCGGTCCTCGAGACGGATCCGGTCGGAGACGCGCCGTCGGACGCGGGGGCTCACTCGAGTCCCGACGTCGAACCGGCAGCGGAGGTGTCCGAGGATGACTGAGACCAAGTTCGAGTCCGCCGTATCCGCGGTCGTCGGTGACTCGACGTTCGAGGGCTCGTCGACGGTGAATCGCCCCTCGACGCTGGACCGCTCGAGTGCGCCGGATCTCCCGGCGGTGTTCGACCTTCCGACGGCGCTGGACCTGCCGACGCTGTGGTTCGTCGTCGTCTTCGCGTTCCTCGGGACGTTCCTGTTCCTCGACGGATTCGACTTCGGGGCGGGGGCGCTGTTCGCCACGCGAACTGACGAGGCCGAGCGCGAGCGCATCCTCGCGGCGATCGGTCCCTTCTGGGACGGCAACGAAGTGTGGCTGGTCGTCTTCGGCGGCGCCCTGTTCGCGGCGTTTCCGTCGATCTACGCCGATCTGTTCAGCCGTCACTACCTGCTGCTGTTCGCCGTCCTCGGGGCGCTGATCTGTCGCGGGCTCGCCCCCGAGTTCTACGAACAGCGCGAGGACGAGGCGTGGAAACGGTGGTGGGGGCGGGCGTTCGTCGTCGGCAGCGTCGCCTCCCCGTTCCTGCTCGGGACGTTCGTCGGGAACTGGCTGCTGGGAACGACTCTCGCACCCGAGAGCGTCGTCGTCGGTCTCGCCGTCGTCGCGCTCACCGTCGTCACCGGCGGCGCCTTCGTCGCCCTGAAAACCGACGGGACGCTCGCGGCTGACGCTCGGACGTGGGGGCTGCGCGCGCTCGCGGCCTACCTCGCGCTGGTCGTCGTCGCGCTCCTCGCGATGGCGACCCGGCCGACGGTTCGAGACGCCCTCCTCGAACCGCTCCCGCTGGCGCTCGTCGCCCTCTCGCTCGCGTTCGGGGGCTGCTACGCGCTCGCGTCGACGCTCGAGCGCGACCTCCTCGCGTTCGTCGCCGCCGGCGGGACGACCTACGCGCTGGTCGCGCTCGTAGGAACGCTACTGTACCCGACGCTCGATCCTCGAACGGGGCTGACCGTCGCCGAGGCCGCGATCTCTCCGCTGGCGTTGACCCTGTTGACGTGGTCGGCTGCGCTGCTCGTCCCCCTCGTGGTCGTCTACTTCGCGGTCCTCTACTCGACGTTCGCGGGGCCGGTCGACGCGGAGGGGTACTGATCGGGGAGACGTCGAGAGCGACGGTCGGGTTCGGAGCCGGACCTCACTCACACCGTCGCCGCCGGATTCCGTACCGGATCGTCAGGAACTGCCGCCCGAAGAGCCACATCTCGTGGGTCGCGACGAGCGTCGGATCGTCGACCGGCGCTCGAGGCGCTCCCGATTCCCCGGGCGGCCAGACGCGAAACGACTGGGACATCGGCAGGCGATACGCCCCCAGCGGCGTCACGAGGTAGAGGCCGCCGTCGCCCGGGCCGCGCGTGGTGAACCGGACGCCGTCGGCGTCGGTACTCGAGCGCATCGCCTCCGGTCGCAACACCGTCGAGAGGTTCGACCACGGGAGGGGCACCGCGACGTTGGCGTAGGTCACGCCGTCGCGTTCGTGGGTCGCGTAGACGGCCACGAACACCGCGTGGCCGCGCTCGGGGTCGGTTCGGGTCCAGACGCGCGATGCACCGTCTCGCGGGTCCGCCGCGGGGACGACCGCCGCGATTTCGCTCTCGAGGCGGCGAACGCCGCCGCTTCGGCCCGGAAGGTTGAGCTGTTCGAGGCGGGCGGTTGCGAACGCGGCGAGCCACGCTCCCGTTCGAAAGCCGTGGTGCCAGCGGGTTTCGTAGACGAGGTCGTAGTCGGCGGTTCGTTCGTAGAATCGGCGGATCTCGGGGTGGATCGCGTTCGAGTCGAACCCATTCCGGTCCCGGTCCCGGTCTCGGTCCCGGTCGTAGATCGAGAAGTCGTCGATCTCCCCCGGTTTCGGTTCGCCCGTCAGGTCCGACCGGGACGCCCAGTCGGCTCCCACCCGTCTGCGGGCGAAGAGCGGACAGAACGGGATGTCGTCGCCGTCGACGCCCAGACGTCTCGCGGCGATCGATCGGACGAGGACGATCGCGACGACGGCACAGCCGGCGGCCAGTGCGACCCAGCGTCGGTTCATCGTCGGTGCTTGGGTCGCAGGCGGTTTGTGTTCGGCGGTCGGGTCGGTCGAGCGAGGCGCACTCGCGTCCTTGCGAGACACTTCGGGACCGTCGGCCACCGCGTTTCGCAGGTGTTTAGGTCGCGTCGCCGCGACCTCGTGATAGCCGTGTCAGTGCCATCGCGACTCAAATCCGCCCTCCTGTGGGGAGCCGTGGGATTCCTGTCCGTTCTCGTGCTCGTCCAGGGATACGCTCTCCTCGAGGGTCCGCTCGTCTCGATCGTGCAGGGATTCCTGCTCGCCCTCGTCGTCGGCGCGAGCGTGACGGGTGTGACCTACGTCCTCGAGTACCGCATCGCCGCGTGGGCCGCCCGAAGGCGGTCGTCGTGAGTATCCGGGTCACAGATCGAACAGGACGTCCGGACTCGCACGCTGCTCGACGACGTCGATCGACTCGATTCCGACGAGCATCGGCGGCGAGTCGTCGATACCCGTCTTTTCGCGCTCGTAGTCGACCGTGACGACGCTGTCCTCCTCGAGGTCGGGTCCCCACTCGCCGAGGTGGAAACAGACGGCCCGCGGGTCGCCGTGTTGGTGGTCGACGCCGTCGAAGTCCCGGCCGAACACGAGGCGACTGCCGACGGTGCTGACGTGGAGGCGAGAGACGGTGTGCAGGTCGCTCATGACGGTGATTCTGGCCTCGGGTTCGGATATAAACTCTCGGTCGGATACGGTCGCTTCCTCGAGTGCGACCGCAGTGAGCCGTGGGGACGCGGACCACGACGTAGGAGCCTTCGAAATAGTTAAACGACCGACCCGGTTATGGTCGTGTGAGCCAGGATGGCCGAACGGTAAGGCGCACGCCTGGAAAGCGTGTTCCCTTTCGGGATTCAGGGTTCAAATCCCTGTCCTGGCGTCTTTTGCCACGAGCAACTCGCGAGTGGCAAATACTCAAAAAGGGTTTGAATCAGAGAGGTCGCACACAGCGAGCAACGCGAGCGAGCACGTCCGACCGTGATTCAAATCCCTGTCTTGGCGTCTTTTGCCACGAGCAACTCGAGAGCACAGCGAGCGAACTCGAGTGAGAGTTCGGTCCCGTCGATCCTCACGGCCGCCGAGTGATACGCGTTCGAGAACCGTGAGAACTGGCGACTCTCGACGACCGAACATCATCGGCACGATGCGGTGTCAGGAAAGTTAACACCGAATCGAGTAAATCGGGTTGGTGGCGGGGAGAGTACTAATCAACCGTTATATTCTCCCGTCCCGAAGCAGAGGGGTTAGATATCAGGACCGAACATCTCTAGTCGTGACGAAACGAAAGCTGTGGCTCGGTGCGGCGTTCCTCTTCGTCGCCGGCGACGGGATGGCGATGCAGAGCCGCGGTGCCTTGCTCTCGAGTTTCGAAGCCACGTTCGGCGTCTCCGAGAGCCTGCTGGGGCTCGTCGCACCTGCGGGGACTCTCGGGTTCGTCCTCGCGATCGTCGCCGTCGGGTTGGCGGCGGGGCGGTTGAACGTCAGGACCACGTTGCTGCTGGGCGTCGTTGCCATGGTGCTCACGATGTTCGCGCTCGTCGTCGCGCCGCTGTACTCGGTGTTTCTGCTCGCCTTGCTGGCACAGGGGGCTGCGGCGGGCGTTTTCCGAGGGCTGGACCGACCCGTCCTGAGTCACATCTATCCCGACCGTCTCGGGCGGATTTTCGTGCTCTACGCGCTCGCGTGGTCGATCGGCGCCGTCAGCGGACCGTTGCTGGTCAGCGGCGTCCTCTGGATCGCCGAGCGGTCGCCGGCGATCGCCGCCGTCCCGATCGACGAGTGGCGACTGACCTACCTCCTGCTCGCACTGTGGTTCCTGCCGGTAATCGCGATCCTCTGGAAACTCGACGCGCCGACGAACTGGGACGAAACCGAACTCGACTGGACCGCCCTGAAGCGGCTCCTCGAGAAGCCCGCGATTCGCGGGGCGTTGCTCGGAATGGCGCTGGTCGGCGGGATCGAGGGGGCGATGTTCACGTGGCTGCCCTACTACGCCGGGACCTTTCTCGAGCGGGACCTGGCGAACGCCTCGCTGTCGATCTTTCTGGTCGCGTACGTGCCCGGGCGGTACGTCTACTCGCGATTGGTCGAGACGGGCGCGTACCTGGGTATCTCGCTGGTGACCGCGGGGCTGGCGATCCCGACGATCGCACTCGCGCTGAGCGGGACGGTCGGACGCTGGATGCTGGTGGCGGTCTTCGCGACCGGAATGTTGCTCTCGTCGCTGTTCCCGATGCTGTCAGCCTACGGCGTCGAGGCGGCGCCCGCCTACAGCGGCCCCGTGAGCGCGCTCACGACGGCGGCGACCTATCTGGGTATCGCCACCGTCCCGACGGTGATGGGCGTCGTCGCCGACGTGCGCACGATTCAGGACGCGATGTGGATCCCGATCGGGCTCACGGTCGTGCTCGTCGCCGTGATCGCCGCGACGCGGATGCGGTCGACGGTCTGACCGGAGACGAGTGACGAAATCCGACCGCTCGAGAAGAGGAAACCTTATTTTTCCAACTGATAGCAACAGGGTATGCCCTCTCGCAACCCGGATGCGGACGCTCGCTCGAGTCCGATTTCGACGAGGCGACGGAAACTACTCGCCGGTATCGGCGCCATCGGCCTCGCCGGCGTCGGAACCGCGTCGGGATACCGACTTCTCTCGACGGAGCACGATACCGTCGACTCCAACCGGTCGCTGTCCGTCGACGACGAGTTCGATCTCGACGACGTCGACCTCGAGCCCGCCGGCGAGGACGGCCGTGGAAGCGACGTGGTCTCCCAGCGGTGCGATCCGGATCCCGAGACGTACGGCTCGAGGAGTTACATTGCGAACCTCACGTTGATCGACGCGTGGAACGAGCGATACCAAATCTGGGGAGAGAGTGATACGAGTGCTAACGGCGGTAACGACAACGACGGCCGCGAGAGAGACGAGAGCGGTGTGTTCGTCCAGAATTCGGCCGTCGTCGACAAGGCTCCGGAACGCGTCGACGGCTCGTACCTGTACGGAATACGACTCCACTCACTGGCTCACGTCGAGAGCGGGCGAGTGACTCGGCATCGGCTCCAGCGAATGGAAAACGAACTCGCCGTCGATTCCGAAATCGAGATTCGATCGGTGCTGCCGTCAGAACCGATCAGGCCCGAGGACGGCGAGTGCACGCTGACGCTCCTGCGCGAACTCCCTAGCGGTTGGCACACCGGCTACGAACAGAGCTGGTGGGTCGACGAGGGGCGGATCGAAACCGACCACGACGAAAACGACGACCGTGTGACCCTTTCGTTCGAGGGCGACGTGTCCAACGCCGTCGGGATGGAGGGCTATCTCGAGCTCCGAACCGAACGGCCGCTGTCGACGTTGAGCGAGCCGTTCGAGTGGACGGTTCGTGGCGAGGCGACGCGCAGGGGCTGGTAGCGCATCAGGGAGAGAACACCACCGGACGCTGGAGCACTACTGGCGTAGCTCCATCGGCGTATCGGTCGAGAGCCAACACTCGGCGTTGTCGGGGTCGTGCAACTCGAGTCGGCCGTCCTTGCACACCAGCAGTTCGTAGTCGCTCTCCATCGTGGTTCGTCCCCCGTTTCGAGAAGATCGAGTATGGTAACGTTCCACCTACCGCGAGGGTTGCGGTCGGTAAGGGTAGCGTAACGGATCTTTGCTTTTCGGTGCTGGGAGGTGATGATTCGACCGTCGACACCGGTCCAACAGCAGCCGTTTTGCTCGTTCGGATCGTACGACGCGTATGTGCGGCCGTTACACACTCTTCGTCGAGCAGATGGACCTCGAGGAACGATTCGATGCCCGCTTCGCCGACTCGTTTACGCCGCGGTACAACATGGCGCCGGGTCAGCGATTGCCGGTGATCACGAACGACGAACCCGAGACGATCCAGCGTCTGGAGTGGGGGCTGGTGCCGTCGTGGGCCGACGACGACGCGGGCGGGATCATCAACGCGCGTGCGGAGACAGTACACGAAAAGCCGAGCTTTCGGGAGGCGTACGACCGGCGTCGGTGTCTGGTGCTCGCGGACGGGTTCTACGAGTGGGTCGAGGCGAGCGGCGGAGATGGCAAACAACCCTACCGTGTCGCCTTCGAGGACGACCGGCCGTTCGCGCTGGCGGGGCTGTGGGAACGGTGGGTACCGGAGCAACCGGAGACCGCCCAGACGGGACTCGAGGCGTTCGGGGGCGGCGATCCCGACGCGTCCGAAGAGGGGTCCGACGAGCCGGACGCACTCGAGTCGTTCACGATCCTCACGACGGAGCCGAACGACCTCGTCGCCGACCTCCACCACCGGATGGCGGTGATCCTCGACCCCGAACGCGAACGGGAGTGGCTCACCGCGAAGGATCCCCGGGACCTCCTCGAGCCCTACCCCGCGGACGAACTGCGAGCGTATCCGGTTTCGACGGCGGTCAACAGTCCGGCGAACGACGAGCCGTCGCTGGTCGAGTCGATCGAGTCCTGATTTCCACCGGCGGATGTACTTAAAGATGACGTCTGCCGATATTCGGCCTGGTAGTGAGATAGGTGATACCAAGACCCACGATACCCGACTAATCACCGCGTAGTACCGTGGTTTCTCGAGTCGTCTATCGACTTCTCGACGAGTGTTCGATCCGAGAATATGAATAGATTTATGTAGAAGGACAATCATAGACTCGTTTGACTATGAGCCAGCGAATGCAGCAGGGACAGCCGATGATCGTGATGAGCGACGACTCCCAGCGCGTCAAAGACCAGGACGCGCAGGACTACAACATCAGTGCAGCTCGTGCGGTCGCGGAGTCCGTCCGCTCGACACTCGGACCGAAGGGGATGGACAAGATGCTCGTCGACTCGATGGGATCGGTTACCATCACCAACGACGGCGTCACCATCCTTCAGGAGATGGACATCGACAATCCGACGGCCGAGATGATCATCGAGGTCGCCGAGACCCAGGAGGACGAAGCCGGTGACGGCACCACGACCGCCGTCTCCATCGCGGGTGAACTCCTCAAGAACGCCGAGGACCTTCTCGAGCAGGACATCCACCCGACGGCCATCATCAAGGGCTTCCACATGGCCAGCGAGCAGGCTCGCGAGGAGATCGAGAACATCGCCGAGAACATCGACACCGACGACGAAGAACTCATCCGAAAGACCGCCGAGACGTCGATGACCGGCAAGGGCGCCGAGGTCAACAAAGAGCACCTCGCCCAGCTCATCGTCGACGCCATCCGCGGCGTCACCGTCGAGAACACCGAGGGCGAGAACGTCGTCGACCTCGAGTTCCTCAACATCGAGACACAGACTGGCCGCTCGGTCGGCGAGTCCGAACTCCTCGAGGGCGGCATCGTCGACAAGGACCCAGCTCACGACAACATGCCGAGCTCCGTCGAGGACGCGAGCATCCTCCTGCTCAACGACCCGATCGAGGTCGAGGAGGCCGACGTCGACACCGAAGTCAACGTCACCGACCCGAGCCAGCTCCAGCAGTTCCTCGACCGCGAGGAGAAACAGCTCAAGGACAAGGTCCAGCACATCGTCGACACCGGCGCCGACGTCGTCTTCTGTCAGAAGGGCATCGACGACCTCGCCCAGCACTACCTCGCCAAAGAGGGTATCCTAGCGGTTCGCCGCGTCAAGAAGTCTGACCTCCAGTTCCTCGCGGAAGTCGTCAGCGCACCGATCGTCTCGGACCTCGAGAGCGCGACCGAGGAGAGCCTCGGCTTCGGCTCGGTCACCCGTGACGACGAGGACGACCTGTTCTACGTCGAGGGCGAGGACTCCCACGGCGTCACCCTCCTGCTTCGCGGGTCGACCGACCACGTCGTCGACGAACTCGAGCGCGGCGTCAACGACGCCCTCGACGTCGTCGCACAGACCATCTCCGACGGCCGCGTCCTCGCGGGCGGCGGTGCGGTCGAAGTCGAACTCGCCAGCCGTCTTCGCGACTACGCCGACTCCGTCTCCGGCCGCGAACAGCTCGCAGTCGAAGCCTTCGCCGACTCGCTCGAGCTCGTTCCGCGCGTGCTCGCCGAAAACGCGGGTCTCGACTCCATCGACACGCTGGTCGACCTCCGTGCAGCCCACGAGAGCGGCGACCAGCGCGCCGGCCTGAACGTCTTCTCCGGCGACATCGAGGACACCTTCGAGGCGGGCATCGTCGAGCCGGCCCACGCCAAGGAGCAGGCGGTCACCTCCGCCACCGAGGCGGCGAACCTCGTCCTCAAAATCGACGACATCATCTCCGCCGGCGACCTGTCGACGGACAAGGGCGACGACGAAGCTGGCGGCCCCGGTGGCGCCCCCGGCGGCATGGGCGGCATGGGCGGCGGCATGGGCGGCATGATGTAAGCGCGGCTGCAGGCTCACATCACCCACATCCGTTCTCGGTTTCGCTCGGACTGAATCGCTCGCGAACGATCTTCTCCGTTCGACCAGTTCCGGTGAGCGACGGCTCCGATTTTCGACTCGAATCGCGGCGACTCGAGTGCCAAATCGAGACCGATCTCGTCCGGTTCGGCATCGGAAGGGTCGTAAACTTCCTCGCTCAGGTGGAGAGTCCGGTCCCGCCGCTCGTGCTCACTTGGATCGACGGGTGTCGGCCGACCTGTTCGCCCACAGCGCGATGCACGCGGTCTCTGTCGGAAGATATCTCTCTCGAGTCGTTTACTGTCGTGACGGTAAAACGTGAGTTCGGCTTTACGTCCGGGTTCGAGTTCGAGTCCGGGTTCGAGTTCGGATTCGGTTCCGTGCTCGAGTTCGAACTCGAGGTGGGTCCCCACCCGTTTGCTGTCGACCGGACTTATTCCTCGTTGAGCGTCAACTCGAACTGTTCGTTCTCGGTGACGGCGTTGAGGACGACACTCGTGTTCGACTCCTTGATGTCGGGATCGGTGAGCAACGTCTTGATTTGCTCGTTCATCCCGTCGGTGTCTTCGAACTTTCCGACGGCGATTACGTCGTAGTCGCCTGTCACTTCGTAGACGGAGGTCATCTGCCGGTGTTCGCGGAGGCTGTCAGTGATGTCCGGGAGCGCGTTCCCCTCGACTTTGAGCTGGATGACGGCGGTGACGTCGTACCCTAACGAATCGTAGTCTACACGTGGTGTGTATCCTCGGATAACTCCTTGATCTTCGAGATCAGAGAGGTGATTCGAAACGGTCGTTACCGAAACGTCAAGTTCCTCTGCGAGGCTGCGAAGGCTCGCCCGGCCGTCGCCGAGAAGTGCATTCACCAACTTCGCATCGAGATTTTCGTACGTCATCAACTCTACCCTCACACTCCTCCCATTAGAACTTTACGAATATCCAATTCCGGTCAGACCAGAGAAGATTTGCTCGGAACAGCAGGACTTTAATAGTGGAGATACTCGGATAGACCGACGAGAAAGATGACAAGCGGAAATCTCACTTCCACAGAAGAAGCGGTGCTAGACGAGATCGAGGAGGAGGGCGTCGATTTCCTCCGTCTGCAGTTCACCGACATTCTCGGGACGGTAAAGAACGTCGCTGTCCCCGCTCGCCAGGCGGAGAAGGCGTTTACCGAAGGTATCTACTTCGACGGCTCTTCGATCGAAGGCTTCGTCCGGATTCAGGAATCGGACATGCGTCTCAAACCCGATCCGGACACCTTCGCGATCCTTCCCTGGAGAAACGACGAAGAGAGTGCCGCAGCCAGAATGATCTGTGACGTGATCAACACCTCGACGGGCGAACCGTTCGAGGGTGACCCGCGCTACGTGCTCAAGAAGGCGCTCGAGCGTGCCGACGACATGGGCTACACGGTCAACGCCGCCCCCGAACCGGAGTTCTTCCTGTTCGAAGAGGACGAGGACGGCCGCGCGACGACGAAGACCAACGACGCCGGCGGCTACTTCGACCTCGCACCGAAAGACCTCGCACAGGACGTCCGCCGTGACATCATCTACGGCCTCGAGGAGATGGACTTCGAGATCGAAGCCAGCCACCACGAAGTCGCCGAAGGCCAACATGAGATCAACTTCGAGTACGACGACGCGCTGACAACGGCCGACAACGTCGGGACGTTCCGCACGGTCGTTCGCGCCATCGCCGCCCAGCACGACCTCCACGCGACGTTCATGCCGAAGCCGATCCCGCGAATCAACGGCTCGGGAATGCACACCCACTTCTCGCTGTTCGACGAGGACGGGAACAACGCGTTCCACGACGGCGACGACGAGTTCGACCTCTCGGAGACGGCGAAGCAGTTCACTGCCGGCATCCTCGACCACGCCGAGGCGATCACCGCCGTCACCAACCCGACCGTCAACAGCTACAAACGTCTGGTACCCGGCTACGAGGCCCCCGTCTACGTCGCCTGGTCCGATCGCAACCGCTCGGCGCTGATCCGTAAACCCGCCGCACGCGTCCCAGCTGCCAGCCGAATCGAAGCCCGCTTCCCCGACCCGTCGTGTAACCCTTACCTAGCGTTCGCAGCCCTGATTCACGCCGGTCTCGACGGGATCGAGCGTGGCCTCGACTGCGACGACCCCGTCCGCGAGAACATTTACGAGTTCGACGAGCAAAAACGCGAGGAGTACGGCATCACCACGCTCCCTTCGAACCTCGGAGAAGCCGTCGACGCCCTCCAGGAGGACGAGGTCGTCCGAGATGCTCTGGGCGAGCACGTCTACGAGAAATTCACCGAGGCCAAAACAGCCGAATTCGACGAGTACATCGTCGAGGTTTCCCAGTGGGAACTCGACCAGTACCTCGAGACCTTCTGAGCGACGACCACGGCCACTGTCAACTGCGTCTCGGCCGCTTTTTTGGGAACTCGAAAATCTGTCTCTCGTCGAGTCGGCGGAGAGGCGGTGACGGTCGCGACAGAGACGGATAGAACGGCGACCGACGTCGGAATCAGGACCGCCACTCGCCGATACTGTTACGAAGCCGACCGGGAAGCCCGAGGATCGACAGTCCGGCGCCGAACAGCACCATCAGGATGTAGACGCCGAGCGTCGAAGTCCAGACGACGAACATCGCGAGGATAGCCCATCCGCTCTCGAGAAAGCGAAACGCTCCGATCGTCATCGCGGTTCCGTAGAGTAAGACGAGGTACGGTCCCCAGCCGCGGGCGTGACCGCGGCGCGTGTGGCGGCGAACGTAGCGCTTGAGCTCCGACTCGAGGGACTCCCGTTTGACGGTGCGGCGTTCGACACCTTCTTCGACGGACTCGAGGTCGTCACGGAGGCGTTCGATCTCTTCGCGAAGCGCTTCGGAATCGTCGGCACGGTCAC
Organism: Halomontanus rarus; assembly: GCF_017357405.1. Taxonomy (GTDB): domain Archaea; phylum Halobacteriota; class Halobacteria; order Halobacteriales; family Natrialbaceae; genus Halomontanus; species Halomontanus rarus. The sequence continues at coordinate 2,623,887 of NZ_CP071597.1, forward strand.
GCGTTCGGGCGCTCTGGCTGACTCGACCCCGACTTCGAGTTCGAGTTCGCTTTTGGCCGTCCGTTCGGTCGTGCTCGTACTCACGCTCTCGGTCCGCCGGCTCCTCGTCGGGTCCCGTGGCGTCGTCAGTCATCGCTCCTGTCGAAACCTGTCGAGGGCCGGGACTTTGTAGCTGCCGGTCCACGTCACGACCGGCGAGGACGGCGTTCAGAACCGCCCCGAGAACGACTAGAAGCGAGCCGGCGTAGAGCCAGGTGAGCACGAGAAAGACGGCACCCAACGCGCCGTAGAGCGCGTACGAGCCCGCGACGCTCGCATAAATGCCGAACACCCGGCCCAGGATCGTCCACCCGGCTGCCGCAAACGCCGTCCCCGGCAGTGCTTCGGCGGCGCTGACGTCCGTGTTGGGAAACACGATGTACAGCGGCCAGAACGCGACCAGAATGGTCAAGAAGACGAACAGCGGCGTGACTATGCCGACGATTTCGCCCGTAGCTTCCGCGAGGATCGTCTCGGCGCCGGCGACGGCGAGTACGCCCAGGGTGATCGCGACGGCGACGATGCCCGCGTTCCGGAACCCACGGAGAAGCGACCGCTCCGCGGCGGTCCCGTAGATTTCGGAGAAGACCCTGTCGAGTCCGCGGAGAACCCGAGACCCGCTCCAGAGGAGTCCGACGGTTCCGACGAGCGTCGCACCGCCGCGACCGGACTCCTCGGTGAGCGCGTCGGCGAGCAACGACTGTGCACTGGGCGTTAGAATGTCGCTCACCGACTCGGTCACCTGTAGTACGAACTCCTGCCCGCCGGTGAGCGTCGCCGCGACGAACCCCAGAAGTACCAGCGGGACGAGCGAGAAAAACGCGAAGAAGGCCACTCCGGCCGCGAGTACGGTTAGCTGTTCCCGACGAGCCACTCGAGCCACGTGACGAGTGACGCGAACCCCCTCCCTGTAGCGTTCCATGCGTGTGCGTTCGCCCCGGAGGCGCAAATACGAACGTGGGTAATCGCGAGTACTGTGAACGGCCGTTTCTTTTTGGCGGTGCGGTTCGAATTCTCACCATGGAGACGCGACGGTGTCCCGACTGCGGCGTGACCATGGAACCGACGCCCGTCCGCTCGAGCGACGGATTCGGACTCACGATCAACACGGGGAAACGCGAAGGGCTGCTGGGGAAACTGGGCGTCGGATCGACGACGAAACTCGAGGGCGTTTGCTGTCCGGAGTGCGGACTGGTTCGGTTGTACGCGGATCTCGAGGAGCGCGATTAGCCGGTCAGATTGTCTTCCGTCGCCTCGCGAATGTCGCCGACGCTCGCGTCCGTCTTGAACGCCGTCCCGCTGTAGTGGGCCGTTGACGCTTCGAAGCCCGCGCTCCGGAGATCCGCCAGAAAGTCGGCCATCGAGTTCGCGGGCAGGCTCCACTGCTTGCAGAGCTTGTGCTGGTCGTAGTGGGTCGGCTCGTCGAGTTCCGCCTCGAGATCCGCGAGCAGTCGGTCGATCTTCGTGGCCGTTCCGAACGAGTCGTCGAGCGCCTCGCGGACGTCCGCGACGAACGCCCGGTCGCAGACGGGGCCGAGCCACAGCGGCCCCGCGAGGAGGATTCGTTCGCCGCCACAGTGAGGACAGGTCTCGAGAGGGTCGGCGATCAGTCCTCGCGAGGACTCTCGGTACAGGCAGTCCTCGCAGTGAGAGAGGTAGCCGAGCGTCTCGATCGCGGCGTCTGCGGCGGTGGCCTTGTGCTCGAGCTCGAGGTAGGTGCGAACGTAGTGACTCGTCGCGTGGGTGAGAATCGGCGTGACGCCGACGTCGAACCGGGCGGCCGAACGTGCGAGCGCCGAGCAGAGGATGCGGACGCCCATCTCGGGGTGATACTCGGTGTTTCGCGGGACCGCCGAGTAGGATCGGATGCCGCTGTTGAGGTGTGCGCCACACAGCGGGGCGGTGTCGGTCGCGGTGACGCAGACCAGATCGCGGCAACTCGCGAAGGCCGCGTCGGCGTAAGGCATCGGCGTTCCAAAGGGATCGAGGTCGATCACGTCGAACGGTTTCTCGTGCATCAGGGCGTTGGCGTTGCGGCGGATGACGGACACGTCACAGTCGTTTCGCTCGCAGTTCTCGCGAGCGAGTTCGACCGCTCCCTCGTCGCGGTCACAGCAGGTCACGTCCCAGCCGTCGGCGGCAGCCCGGATCCCGCGGACGCCGCTGGCGGTCATCGCGTCGAGGTACGACTCGGCGCGGGGTTCGCGCTCGCGGTAGGCGCGAAGCAACGCGATCGTCAGATCCCGATTCAGCTCCTGTCGCGGGTTGTAGAACACCGACGCCTCGACACCCTCCGTCGACTCGGCGGGCACCTCGAGTTCGACCCCGCCTTCCGTGACGCGCATACTCGGTGTCGGCGGGCGACCGCGAAAAACGGCGTGGTCTCGGTCGTGGTGAGTCGAGGGCGACGAGTGGTCGAACGGGCGAACGAACCAAACCGACTTTACAGTTCGGCACAGAGTCCCGACCGTGTCCGAGGCGAACTCCGGGTCCGGATCCGACCCCGTCGACCGATGGCAGGCCGCCCTCGAGGAGGCCGGCGAGCTGACGCCCGAGATCGTCGGGCGGATCTCGCGGCTCCACGGCGACCGCGGGGTTCGCGCGATCGAGGCCGTCGCCGAAGGCAGAGTAAAGGTCTACCGCGATTTCACCGTCGTCGTCGGCTACGAGGACGAGTACGTCGTCGAGGGCGAGGGCTGTACCTGCAAGGACAGCGAGTACAACCTCGATCCGGAGGATCCGACGGAATTGTGTTGGCACGTCCTCGCCGTCGCCATCGGTCGGCGGGTGGGCCACGTCGACTACCACGATATGTGGTACTCCGAGGTTCGGGAGTTTCTGTAGCCGCGTAGCGGGGGATTCGTAGGACCAGTTACGCGGGACTGATTTCAGCCGCTATTTTTCGAGCGTAATGGAGGTATTGTCCACCTCTACGGCTACTACACCGATCCATACGAGCAGACTGACGATCTTGACACGCGGTTCTCTGTTCTGAAAGTCGAACGGCCATCCGACGACGTCGAATTCGCTCGCGTGAGTTTCACGGTCGAGGAAGAGCGCCGTATTCACGTTAACTCGACCGAAGGAGTCGTCACGCTCGAAGAGTGATACTCCACGATAGCGGGAAAACCAACTTCGCCATAATCCTTCGGCCAGTACCGGATTGTATACGTGCTCACTTCGTTCGTCCGCGCAGACTTCACTCCTCGGCGCAGATCTCCACGAAGTTCCGCAAGATCCGCAGTCCCGTCTCACCGCTCTTCTCCGGGTGAAACTGCGTCCCGAAGACGTTACCCGCCTCGTTGGCGACGATCGACGGAAACTCGAGGTCGTAGTCGGTCGTCGCGACGGCCGCGCCCTCGTCGTCGGGGACGGCGTAGTAGGAGTGGACGAAGTAGGCGTACTGACCGTCGATGCCGTCGACCAGAGGGTGTTCGCGTTCGACCTGCAACTCGTTCCAGCCCATGTGGGGGACCTTCTGGCCCTGGTCGAATCGGACGTTCGTGCCGGGAATCAGGTCCAACCCCTGGACGGCCGCGTCGCCGTCGGTTCCGCCCTCCTCACTGGTCGTCAGGAGCATTTGCATGCCGAGACAGATGCCGAACAGGGGTTGCCCGCGGTCGGCGACCGAGAGGAGGTCTTCGCGAATCGGATCGGCGTTCTCGATCCCCTCGCGGAAGGCGCCGACGCCGGGGAGGACGACGCCGTCGGCCGCGGCGAACGCGTCGGAATCGGCCGTGATCGTTACCTCGGCGCCCGCGCGCTCGAGGCCGCGCGTAACGCTCCGGAGGTTTCCGAGACCGTAGTCGACGACGACGACCGACGCGAGCGTTTCGTCGGGCGGCGAGGAGATGGACTGCTGGCTCATACGAGACGGTGGGTGTCTCGAGGGCAAGTGGCTTTTCGTTTGGGCCAGTACTGCCGCCGCGCCACCGGACCGACGCGATCGACTCGGGACTGACGCGACTGGTCGGATCGTCCGGAGATCCGCCGAGATCGTTTCAGAGGGGTCGTCCGTGAACGATCGACGAGTGAGTGAGCGGACGTTCACGTTCATCGAAGCAGTACCGCGGCCACCGGACATTTCTTCATTTTCAAAAGAGAACGGAGGATATAGAACACATTCGGTCTCTGATGGGGGGTTGCTTAACCAATATCGACACACATAGAAACTGTTATATGGACAGGTGGACACTTACCAGTAGACGACAAACTATGAACTCCTCTCACGCGCCTGCTGGCACCAAAACGGACGCCGAATCCGGTGGATCTGCAACGTTCGAACACGTCGTCGTGAACGACGACGGGACGGCCGAGTGTACGATCTTTCCCAGCAGCTGCGACGACGAGGAGATCGTGACGAACTGGTTGACGGCCAAGCGGGGCTCATTCGTCGACCTCGAGTCCATGGAGTGACCGTTCTGGAGTGACCGTTCTGGAGTGACCGTTCTAGTGAGCCCGTTCTCAAAATTCGCCGAGGCGTGACTGGCCGCCGCTACCGTCGGTCGCCGCACCCGAGACGCCCGCGAGATCGGCCGCCGTCTGTATCGTCTCCTCGAACGTCGACGACTGACTGCGATCGTAGAGCGTCGCCGCGGGGTGGACACAGATCAGTACTCGACGCGGCGTGTCGTTGATGCGAACCTCCTCGACCGTCCCGGCCTCCTTCGTGACCGCGACCGATCGTCCAAGCAGGTGCTCGGTCGGTACCTTTCCGAGCGTGACAACGACGTCCGGGTCGAGCATATCGATCTCGGCCTCGAGGTAGCCCCGGCAGTTCGCCAGTTCCGTCTTGTTGGGATCGCGGTTCTCCGGCGGTCGACACCGGACGCAGTTGGTGATTCTGACCGTGTCACGATCCAGCCCGACGGTTCGCAACTGGTCGTCTAACACCGAGCCGCTGCGACCGACGAACGGCTCGCCCTGGCTGTCCTCCTGGGCTCCCGGACCCTCGCCGACGAAGAGGACGTCCGCGTCCTCGGGGCCGGTCCCGTTGACGATCCGGCTTCGCGACTCGACGAGTTCGGGACAGCGCTCGCAGGCGGGGACCTCGAGGCCGTCCATCCGCTCTTTGTCGGCGTCCGGATCCGTGTTCGGATTTGCATCGGTATCCGTTCCCATACCCGTGACTCCGGCGGACGACTACTACGTTTTTCGGGACGCAGTTGCCGGGGCGAGGGAATCGACTGGTCTCCGTCTCCGACCCAGTACCCGCTCAATCTCGAGAGCCTCGAGCGTACGTGTCGCCGGCACGCGCCGCGAACCGGGCGACCCGAAGCGGCTCCGGCCGCCCACCTTCGGGCGTGAACGCGCGGACGACCGCGGCGGCTTCGTCGTCTGCGAGTCCGACCGCCCGGACGTACACCGTCTCGCCGTTGACCGAAACCGCCCGCCGCGGGGGCAACTCGCGGTATCGGTCGAGGCGGCGCTCGAGAGCCTCGCCGGAGAAGGCGTCGCGAAGCCCGCTCTCGAGACCGTCGCTGGCCTCGAAGGTGACCGCGAGCACCGGCCGGTCGATCCGCCGGGCGATCGTCGTCAGGTCGACCACGTTGTACCACGCCGGGGCGACGGCACCGAGGAGGACGTACCGCACGTCCTCGCGCCCGAGGTCCGAGACCAGCGAGACGACGGCGTCGGTCGCGTCTGTCCCGCCGACGGTACAGGACCCGAAGGTGAGGCCGTCGACGACCCGACTGGCTCGAACGACCGCGCCCGCGAGCGTGCTCGTGTTCGTGTTCGTGTTTGTGTTCGTACTCGTGCGATCGGACTGTTCGGAATACGATTCGGCGATACCCAGCGCTCTGACGCCGGGTTTCACGCCGATCAGTTCTCCCGTGGCTCTTCCTGATCGGGTTCGTCTTTGATCTCCTTGAGACGGTCGATCAGTTCGTCACTCGAGGCACCGTTTTCGAACTCGATCGTACCTCTGTGTGCGTTTTCTTCGGATTGAACCGCGTCCTCGTCGTCAAAATCAGCGTCGAGGTCCTGCTGTTCGGATTCGTCGTAGCTTCCGAATCCCATACGGGTCATAGTGTGACCTCGAGCGAAAAAAATCCTCGGGCCACTCACATCGAATATCGGAACAATGCTGGGACGATAGCTCCGCTACGCCGGGGACGGACACCACCGTTTTGTCCGCCGCCCTCGAGATGCAAGTAGAGCCATGGTAGTCATCAACGTCACCGACGACGCCGAGACGTTCACCTGTAACGCCTATCTCGCGACCGACGGGCGACCGACCCTCGTCGACGCGGGGGCCATGGAGGGCGTCGCCGACGTCGTCCGCGAGCACACCGACGCGCTCGAGGCCGTCGTTCTCACCCACCAACACGGCGACCACGTCGCCGAACTCGAAGCCGTCCACGATGCGTTCGGCCCCGACCTCGAGGTCTACGCCTACGCGGACCACCCCCTTCGAACCGAGGCGATCGAGGACGGCGACACCGTCGTGATCGGCGACGAGGAGTTCGATGTCGTCTTCACCCCCGGCCACGCCGACGACCACGTCTCGCTGGTCTCGGAGACGACGCTGTACAGCGGCGACGTCGTCGTCCACGACGACGGCGCGTTCGACGACGGGAGCTTCGGCCGCACGGACATGGCCGGCCAGTCACGCGAGACGCTCATCGAGAGTCTCGAGCGCCTCCTTGAGCGGATGCCCTCGGGAGACGAGCGAGGCGAGTCCGCCGGCGTCGAACACATGTATGCCGGACACGGAAGCGTCTTCCACGGCGACGTGCGAACCGTCGTTCGGACGGCGCTCGAGCGGGCCAAAAAACGAGAGCCGAAGTATCCAGACGAGTAGCGCGATCGAAGTGCCGCGGTGTCGGGTGTTTTCGGTCCCGACCGGCGTGCGAACCGCCCGTTTCTCACTCCTCGGCGGACGCGGTCGTCGTGTCGATTCCGAACGCGGCGTTGCAGCCACAGAACTGCGTCCGCGCGTTGAAGAGCAATCCGGCTCCTGCGACGGCTGCGGTCGCGGCGGTGACGCGGCGGTCGTCGAGCAACGCCGCGACGGCGACGACGACCAGCCAGATTCCGGCGACGCCCCTGACGAGCCGGTCGAGCCCGCCGACGTTTTGCGGGAGAGCCATACGAGCGACTATTCGGTGAAACGACATATGCGTTCGGATCGTCACGCTCGCGCTCGTACTCGAGCGCCGGAAACGATCGGGTCGGGACGACCCGCGAGAAACGATTTCAGTCGTCGCCGGGCGTCGCCGGATTCTCCTCGCCGTCTGACGCCACCTCCGAACTCGAGTTCGAACCCGGTGGGTTCGATACCCAGTCCTCGAGATTCTCCGCGACGTAGTCCTTTCCGCCCCAGCCGAGTGCGATCCCGACCGCGAGCGCGAACGCCAGTCCCGCCGCGAGCGCGAACGTCTCGGCGAACGTGTAGAGGATGGCCACGTTGACGCCCATCGTGTCGAGGCCGATGACGACCACGACGAACGAGAGCAACGCCTTCGTCACGGCACCGGCGAGCGGTGCGTACGACGAGTCGCCGACCGCTTCCGACTCTCGGACAGTCTGGGCCGCGTAGTCGGCGACGAAGAGGCCGACCGCCAGGATGAGGAGTCCGGCGGCGAGCGACGGAATGTACCCGACGATGCTGTCGAACCAGCCGGTTACCATCTGGAAGCCGAGGTACTCCGCCGCACCGAACGCCGCCAGCAACACGATGTAGTACTTGGCGACGACGCCTAGCGTGTCGGCGACGGCACCCGGCCGATCCGGGAACAACACGCCCAGTGGTGTCTCTTTGACCGTCTCGTCGGCGTGTGTTCGCTGGCCGATCCGTCTGACGACGGGCTCGAGTTTCGCCCCGACGACGTAGCCGACGAGCAGGATCACCACGGCGACGACTAACGCCGGCAGGAACGCGACGAAGTCGACGACGGCCGTCTCGAGTTCCGATCGAATTTGCCCGAGCACTAGCGGTGTCGCGGTCATCGTTCCCCTCCGTCCCGCTGCTCGTTTTTCTCACACAGCTCTGGTCGTGATATTTTCATCCCCATAGACGAGTGTCACAGACGTCTTACAGTTAGTACTTTTGATCTGTTTGGTGGCGGTTTTCAGTCGTCGTTCGAGAAGGCTTCGTGAAGCTGACGGCCGAGTGCTCTCGATGGCTGAGTTCGGGCTCCGACCATAACTCGTGTTCCGTCGCGATCACTCGCGTAGAATCAGCTCAGCACAACGAGTAACGACAGCGGACAGAAACGAGAGCGGTGCAACTCGAGGCGACCGGTTCGAAACTGGTCGCCTCGAGCGAGACGGGTCGGTACTGATCGGTTCGGGTTCGGGTCCGAGTCGAATCCGAAACCGAAACCGAATCAGGCGCTCCGAGCTTCCTTCGCCTTCGGGCGAAGTTTGGCGTAGCCGCACTTGCGGCAACTGTTGGCTCCGGTGGAGTTACGGGCGTTACAGCGCATGCAGATGAGCTTGTCGAGGGTTCGCTTTTCCGCGGCGTCGAAACTGGCCATACCTACCACTGCGCGGTCGGAGAGTTAAGCCTGATGGTCTTCGCCGCTCGGAGTCGACGCGGCGGCGTCTCACTCCTCGGCCAGGTACTCTTCCTGGACGGCGACGACCTCGCTCGAGTCTTCGCACTCGGAATATCGCCGGAGAGGCTCCTCGTTGAGGGTCAGAAAGGTCTCGCCCCAGCGAAACGGCTCGAGGAGGAGTTCGGCGTGCTCGCGTTCGCCGACGATCACCAGCGCCGCCGCCAGCGCTTCGGCGGTGGTCAGCTGGAACGGCTTGCCGTAGTTCACCGGATTGGCGGCGACGAGGAAGGGAAGCGCCCGGTGGACGCCGTTCATCGAGAACGAGGCCTTCTCGGCCGACTCCCACGAGCAGTCCAATGCGACCAGCGTCCCGAGTCCGTCCGCGACGTCGGCCGGCGACAGCGCCCGCTCGGCGTGAGGATTGAGGACGACTCCGTACGGAACCCCGCTCATCGTCCGGTGGAGAATCGCGCGATCGAAGCGCTCGAGGCGGCGTGCCGTGCACTTGTCGGGGTCGTCGTCGCCCTCGTAGTAGGCGTGGATCGCGATGTCGAGCGCGTCGGTGTCCGGGGATTCCACGTGGGAGAGTACGGACGGCCTCGAGAAAAGGGATTCGTTGCCGACTGCGAGCGGGACGGAGCGAACCGGCCGAGCTCGCGCGGTACGCCTCAGAGTACCGTGAAGACCTCGTACTCGCCGCCGTCTCCGTCGATCGCGTAGATCGTGAACGGGTCGGACTGCTCACCGGGCATGCCCGGCGAGCCGGCGGGCATCTCCGGGAGTGCGATGCCATCGATCGACGGCTCCTCGTCGAACAACGTGGCGACGGCTTCGACGGGAACGTGGCCCTCGACGACGTAGCCGTCGAGCTCGAGCGTGTGACAACTCCCGAGCTGGACTGGAACGCCGTACTCCCGTTTGACCGCGGCGATGTCGTCCGGAACGGTCACGTCGAGGTCGGTCTCGAGGTGATCGTCGAGGTACGACGCGTACTGCTCACAGCAGTTGCAGTTGGGCGCGCTGTACTGGGTGGCGCTGGCGACGGCGAGCGAGTCGTCGGTCTCCCACTGGCTGTCGTCGGTCCCGCCGAGACAGCCCGCGAGCGACATCGAGAGGGCGACCGATGCCGATGCGCCCCCTGCGGTCAACAGTGCTCGTCGGCTCCACGTGGAATCAGAAACAGAACCGGAACCGGAACTGGAACTAGAACTGCGATCGCTCATGTCGTGAACTCTGTGATAGAGCAGTATCCCCGTTTTGGTCGTTCCAACGGAGGAGGAATCGTCCCGACTCGAAGGCGACTCGAGTTCAGTCGCCCTCGTGGATCGTCTCGCCGCGGTTGAGCCGCGCGGCGATGGTGAACGTTTGCTCGGCCTCGCGTCGGGTCGGGAAGTGGGCGGCCATGTAGCGGGCGGTCGCGATCATCGGGACGCGCTCGCGGCGGTCGGTGGCGGTCTCGTCTTCCCGGTTCCCGTCTCCGTCTCCGTCTCCGTCACCGTTCGCGTCCCCGTCCTCACTCTCGGCGAGATCGAACGTCCGAAACGCAGCCTCGAGGTTCTGCAGCGTGTGAAAGCCCGCATCCTCGCGGAGCAGGCCGCGACCCAGCGTTCGCTTCAGATCGTCGGAATCGCCGCCGCAGTCGAAGAACTCGGCGACGAGCCGCCCGGCCTCGTTCACCGCGCCCTCCTGGTCGAACGTCTCGAGGATGTCCTCGCGGACGGCGTCGGGGTCGCGACCGGTGTCGTTGTCGCCGGGTTCCGGGATCGGCGCGGGCGGCGTATTGAGGAAACGGTCGAGGTAGACGTTGATCGCGGCGTCGAAGACGCCCCGGTAGAGTTCGACCGCGTCCGTTCGGCGGGCGAACTGGCGAACCGCGTTGGCGTAGGTGAACGTGTGGTGGACGGTGTTCCAGTCGGAGAACTCGTTCGCGGTCCCGAACTGGGCGACCCGGGTCGCCGCGGCCTCGAGGACCGCCGCCGCGAGTTCCTCGGGGGTTGCACCGTCGCGGACGGCGGTCGCCAGCGCGTCGACGATCGCTTCGGGGTCGTCGTCGAGCAGCGTCGACTGGAGGTCCTCGGGCGGTTCCCACGTCCGCTCTGATCCTGCCACTGCCAGCTCCTCGAGGCCGCTCGTCGCCGAAATGTCGCCACCGTAGACGTCCTCGAGCAGGGCGACGAGGTCGATCGGCTGGCGCCACGACGATCGTTCGTCGCTGCGGGCGGCGGTGGTCAGCGGGTCGACGAGGCTCGCCAGCGCGTCGTCGGCGTGGTCCCAGCCGACGTGCTCGAGCGATTCGAACGCCTTGTTCGCGAAGTCGAGGACGTGGCCGGTCGAGAGGTACGGGTGGTCGGTCGCGGCGGCGACGACGAGTTCGGCGACCTGTGCGTCGGAATACTCCGCGGCCACGGCGGTTCGCAGACAGCGCTCCGCCCCGTCGGAATCCCTCACCTCGACGCAGTCGCGGAACCATCGTTTCAACCGGTCGAACTCGACCTCGGTCGTCGCGAACGACGGCTGATCGAAGTTCGGCGCTTCGCCAGCACAGTCGCTGGCCACGTGGCGCACGCCCGTGTACAGCGCCCGCTTGCGATCCGACTCCTCGAGGTCGTCGATCACGTTCGCCATGCAGCCGAGGATGGTGAGCCCGGAACTCCAGCCCATCTCCCGGTACCGGGTGCCGAACTCGACGGTCGCTGCCATCGGCTCCTGATAGGGGACGTCGGCGTCGAGCAATCCGATCGTCGACTTGGCGACCACCAGCCGCAGGTTCTCCTCGAGACCTGTCTCGAGGCGGTCGGCCCAGTGTTCGGCCGGCGGCAGGTCTCGCGGCGGGTCCGGATCGACGTACACCGCCCCGTCGCGGACCTCGACGGGGTAGGTCTGGACGTCGTCGGCCCACGGATCGAAGGTGTCGCCACAGGAGAGTTCGAAGCGGGCGTGGTGCCAGTGGCAGGTGAGGATACCGTCGTCGACGCTGCCCTCGTGCAAGGGGAAACCCATGTGCGGACAGCGGTTGTCGACCGCCCGAATCTCTCCGTCGTGGTGGAACAGCGCGATCGCGGCTCCGTTCGCCGAGACGAGTTCGCGGCCCGACTCCTCGAGCGTCTCGAGGTCGGCGACCTCCACGAACGTCGTGTCGTGTGTTGCCATAGTACTCGGTTCGGCGACCGTCCACTAAACGGTTCGCTGAAACGCGTTTTTGCAGTTTGTTTGATAGGTTCGCCTCTCCCGTGACTCGAGTGAATTTCTGTGTCGGCTCGGCCTTCGAGCGTGTCGGTGCCACCGACGAGACCACAGCTTTCTGTAGCCCGATTTCGAACGGGGGCACATGGCCGGTTCTGAGAACGATAGCGACGACGGCGACGGTGGCGGTGGGGACGACCCGGAATCGCTCGTCCGAGCCTACTACCGCGCGCTCGACGACCACGAGTACGAGGCGTTCGAGTCGATCCTCACGCCGGCGTTCACGCAGCGTCGTCCCGACCGGACGTTCGAGAATCGGGCGGCGTTCGTCCGGTTCATGCGCGAGGACCGGCCGACGACCGACACGAGCCACGAGGTGCTGGCGGTACTCGTCGGCGGTGGCGACGGAGCCGAAACCCGCGTCGCAGTACAGGGCCGACTCCTCGACGGGGCGGGAACAGAACTGTTTCAGTTCGTGGACGTGTTCACGCTCGAGGACGGGCGGGTGTGCCGCCTCGAGACGTACACGCAGTAGGTGCGGTCGTCGCTGACCACAGTGGTGACTCAGGCAGAACAGTTGTTCGGCCCCAGCTCGAGTTCGACGCGGTCCTCGGGCGGTTCCTCGGCGACGCCGCGGTTGAGTTCGATGATTTCCTCGTAGTTCGCGGGCTCCTCGCCCGGGTCGGCGAGCCGGTCGACGAACTCGTCCTCCTCGAGGCCGAGGACGTCGATCTCCCCTCTCGCCGAGCGAACCGTCGTCGCGATGAGTTCGCCCGGCGCACCGTGTTCGAACTCGCCGTCGGCGGCGACCGAGACGTGGCCCGGCAACACGACCACACCCTCGGGTTCGGCGAGGATGGTCCGGTGGAGCGTCTCGTAGAGCATGCGTGCACCCTGTTCCCCGCCGTCTTCTCCGAACTCGAGTTCCGTCCGGCCGGTCGAGTCCACGTGGAGCGTATCCGCGGTCAGGAGCGCGCTGTCGCCGACGAGCAGGTTGATCATCTCGCTGGTGTGTCCCGGCGCGGCGAGGGCCTTGATTTCGAGCTCGCCCACCGCGAGGACCTCGTTGCGCGCCAGCGGCGTGTACTCGTAGGCGAGGTCGCGCTCGGCGGCTCGCTCGCCCATGTAGTAGGGAACGCCCTGTTCCTCGGCGAGTTTGCGCCCGCCCGAGAGGTGATCGGCGTGGACGTGGGTGTCGACCACGCCTGCGATGGCGAGGCCGTGTTCCTCGGCGGCGACCTTGTACTCGTCCGTGTCTTCCGTGGGGTCGACGACGATCGCCTCGCCCGTCTCCGGACAGCCGACGACGTAGCCCAGACAGCCCTTGGCGCGGCGCTGGACCTGCACGATGGTCAGATCGTCGGGGTCGAGGTCGACCTCGTTGTCGCTCCCACTCACACTCACACTCTCACTTTCACTCTCGCTCCCCAGCGAGACGTGATCGTACACCCCGCTCCAGTCTTTCATCCCGCCCTCGACCGCCTGCACGTCGTACTCGTCGGTCGCGGACTCGAGTTGCGTCGCGAAGTTCCCCGAGGAGATCCCCTTCGCGCAGATGGCGACGACCCGGTCCGTGTCGACGTCGGCGTCGTCGACGAACTCGCGGAACGCCTCGAGTTTGCCGTCGAGTTCCTCTTCGGGGTCGAACGGGAAGTTCAGCGCCCCCTGGACGTGCCACGCCTCGAAGCTATCCTCGGGTCGCGTGTCGACGAGGACGAACTCCTCGTCGTCGTCTTTCAGTTCCGCGAGTCGCTCGGCGGTGAGCGTGGTGACCATGGTCGGATAGAGGCACTCTGAGGGGAAAATTCCACGGGCAGCGCTTGCAACTCACCGGCTGCCGCTCACGACCCGCTCGAGAGCGCAGCGACGACCGCCGACAGATCGACGAGACGAAGGTCGTCTCGATCCGCCGCAGCCTCCTCGAGCGAACGCTTGAACCCGCTTCGACTGAACAGAACGTACTCGAACGTCGGCTCGCCACCACTGGGTGGCGTCCAGTCGACGCGGGGCGCATTAGACTCGAGATCGGAGAGCACGCCGTATCCAATCGGCTGGGTCGTAAATTTGCACTCCCCGACGACGAGCGTCGACTCGTTCGTCGGTGCAACGACGTCGATTTCGCGGTCCTTGTACCACCAGTTCCCCGGAACGCGTGTGAAATCGCACTCCGAATACAGAACCGGGAGCGACTGTTGACACAACTCCTCGAACGTGGTGCTGACGAAGTCCGGGAGTTCGGGTTCGATGAGATCGGTGTACGCGCCCGGTCCGTAGAGTTCGTAGCGCCCCGACCGACCGTAGATGTAGCGGAACCAGAACTGAAAGAGGGGGTCCCTGATGCGGTATCGCGTCTGTTTGCTTCGATTCGGATCGGCCGTCACGGGATGGTGTTTTTCGATGATGTGGAGGGTCTCCAGGCGATCGAAGTAGTAGCTCGTGTCCCGACTCTCCATCCCAGCGCCCTGCGCGATTCGGTTGCGTTTCCGATTCCCGCTCGCCATCGACTCGAGGAGCGAGAAAAAACGATTGACCTCGTCTAGCTCCATCTGCAGGACCGTTTCCGGCTCGTCGTGGAGGGGGCCGTCGGGATCGAGAAGCGTCCGTGTGATGTTCTCCCCGAGGGTCTGAGAGTCGTCGACGGGGAGTAAATATCGCGGCGTACCGCCGAATACTCCGTACGTGAACACCTGTGTTTCCGGATCGTACTCCGGAACGAATTCCATCGCCGCATCGAACGGAAGCTGGGTGAGTTCGATCGATCCGTTCGGTGTCTGAGAAAGACGTCCGTACAGCGGCGCACTCCCACCGAGCACGTGATCGCGCATCATTCCGATCGACGAGCCGGTGAGCACGAGCGTTCCGCTGCTGTCGGCGAGTTCGTGATCCCACAGATGCTGTACGAGCGACGGGAGTCCCGAATTGGTCTCCACGAGGTACGGAAACTCGTCGAGGACGACGATCGCGTTCTGCTGGAGGAGGTACTTCAGGAGAGAATCCCACTCCTGACGGACGTCCGCGATTCCGGGATAGTTCGTTTTCGAATCCTCGAGAAATCGATCGAGCTGGGTCGAAGCCGTCGTTTGCGTCGCTTGATGGTAGACGACATCGCCCCGATCAGCGAGCGAGTGAAGAACGAGTTCGGTCTTCCCGATCTGACGACGACCGTATACGACGGCGAGTTCGGCATCGTCGGTCCCGTAGAGCGTTCGTAGCCGAGCGAGTTCGTCGTCTCGATCGATGAACTCCGCCATAGCGAGTCGTACAGCCTCCGTCGAGATAATGGTGCCGATTTTTAGAAGTCGATTTCGCAGAAGCCTACTTCTTAGAAACTCATTTCTGCGAAACTCATTTCTAATATGTAGTTTGACATTAGGTGGTGTAGCTACAGGACCTTGTCAGCGAATATCTTCACACAGAAACCGCACGAAGCACAGTACCTCAAAAAGCAGGCGAAACCTCGGCCTTCAGGGTGGAGATAAAGCTAACGAACAGTATTCATCGCCGCGTCCACGGACAGGGCGGCAGATCCATCTCGGCTTCGGAGACGACGAACGCGTCGTCCTCTTCGAGGACGAGCACCCCGTTGTACGAACTGTATCCAATCGTCCACGTCGACGAGTCGACTCGCCCGTCGGCGGTCTCGAGGGAGACGTCGTAGGTCCCGTACTCGTCGGTAACCGGGAATCGCGGGCCCTCGTAAGCCGTGGTCTCGGGATCGAGTTCGATATCGTCCTCCTCGAGCAGCACCTCGTCGCTATCCGACGGCGTCACCGTGACCGAAACCGTGAGTTCGTCGTCCGTGTCGTTCAGGAACGCGAGTTCCTCGGGAGCGGACTTCGTCGGTATCGTTTCCTCGAGTCGGAGCACAGTCGTCTGCCCCTCTTCCTCGATCTCGGCGGCGTAGTAGGTGTCGTCGACCTCGAGCGAGACGGCCTCGACGTCGATCGCCTGCGCGTAGTAGAGTTCGCCGTCGGTTTCGTACGCGCCGTCCTCGAGGGCCGCGTCGGCCTCGGCGGCGACGGCGGCGGGGAGTTCGTGGTACCAGACGACGTCCCTATCGCACTGTTCGTAGGTGCTGTCGTCAGTCGTCTTGTCGTCGTCCATTTCCTCGCCGTCCGTGTCGGTGTCGGTCCCGTTCGCCGTTTCGTTTTCGTCTTCGATGTCGTCACCGTCACCGCCTGCATCTGGAGTCGACGATTCGGGCCTGTCAGCCAGACAGCCGGCGAGACTCGAGGCGGCCGTCGCGGACCCGACGGTGGCGAGGAGGGCGCGTCGTTTCATACCCGCTCGTCACTCGCGGGATGATAAGTGTCTTCAGGAACGTGAAATGGCTGTTTGAGCCAGGGATCGTCAGGTGCGCGTCGCCCAGCCGTCCGAACGCCGACGCGGCGATCCTACGACCCTTCGCCCGTACCCGCACCCAGCGCGCTCTCGCCAACCTTCTCGTGGCCCTCGATGACCTCCTGGCCGCCCATGTACGGCTGCAGTGCCTCGGGGACCGTGACCGTCCCGTCCTCGTTCTGGTAGTACTCGAGAATCGCGACCATCACCCGGGGAATCGCGACCCCGGAGGCGTTCAGCGTGTGGAGGTACTCGGCCGACTCGTGGTGCTCCGGTCGGTACTGGATGCCGGCGCGGCGGGCCTGGAAGTCCTCGAAGTTCGACGCCGAGGAGACCTCGAGCCAGCGCCCGCCCTCCGCGGGGCCGTCCATGTCGTCGCCGGGCGCCCAGACCTCGATGTCGTAGGTCTTCGCGCTCGCGAAGGTGAGGTCGCCGGTGCAGAGCTCGAGAATGCGGTATGGGAGACCCAGACGCTGGAGGACCTCCTCGGCCTCTCCGAGGAGACCCTCGAGGCGGTCGTAGCTCTCGTCGGGCTCGACGAAGTTCACCAGCTCGACCTTGTTGAACTGGTGGACCCGGACGATGCCCCGGGTCTCGGTCCCGTGTTCGCCCGCTTCGCGTCGGAAGTTGGGGGTGTACGCCTGGTGTTTCAGCGGGAGGTCCTCGCGGAGGAGGATCTCGTCGGCGTACATGTTGGTGACCGGCACCTCCGCGGTGGGACAGAGCCAGAGGTCGTCGTCCGCGTACTCGTCCTCGTTGTTGCCGCCCAGTCGGTAGGCGTCGTCGGCGAACTTGGGGAGCTGACCGGTGCCGCGCATCGAGTCGCTGGTGACCGGAACCGGCGGGAAGACGTCGACGTACTCCTGCTCGCGGTGGACGTCGAGCATGAACTGGATCAGCGCGTGCTCTAAGCGTGCGCCATCGCCCTTCAGGAAGTAAAAGCCCGAGCCCGTCGTCTTCGCGCCTCGGGCCTCGTCGATGATGTCCATCTCCTCGCCGAGATCGTAGTGGGGGGTCACCTCCGCGGGGAGCTCCCGCAGATCGTCGAACCCCCAGCGACGGTGCTCGACGTTGTCGTCCTCGTCCTCGCCGACCGGCACGCTCTCGTGGGGCACCTGCGGGAACTCGAGTAAGGCCTCCTCGAGGTCGCCCTCGAGACGGGCGGCCTCCTCCTCGATGTTCTCGATTTCAGCCTTCAGCGAGCTGGACTCCTCGATGGCTTCCTGGGCCTCGTCGTCTTTCCCCGCCTGTTTGAGTTCGCCGATGCGCGAGCTGACCTCGTTGCGCTCGCGTCGCAGGTCGTCGCCGCGAGCCTTGCGGTCGCGCCACTTCTCGTCGAGTGCGAGCACCGCTTCGAGGTCGACGTCGACGGCGGCCCCCCGGTTCTCGAGAGCCTCGCGTACCTCGTCGGTGTGCTCGCGCAAGTAGTTCCGGTCGAGCATTCGTGTGCCGTCGTTCACTGCGGTGCGAGAAAACCGTGTCGGAAGTGTGCGACAGGGCACCGTGGCAGGGTTCCCAGCGCGAATCTGACGGCGCGGATCGAGGGCATCGAGACCGAACGCGAGTGTCGTTTCCCGGAGACAGTCGCGAGCGAGCGAACCCACTTTCGGTTACTCTGGGGCAAAAATACGGACGAAAGTAGTTGTCTATGTGGTGGCGTGTGTGCACTGGACCATGTCGATCGTTCGGTCCCTGCTCAGACGGTCGCCCGTTCAGGCGCGGCGTCGCGCATTGGTGAAGACGGTGCTGTATCGCGTCTTCATGGTCTGTATCACGGTCGCCGTCGCCTGGCTGGTCACCGGAAGCACGGGCGATGCCCTCAGTATCGGGCTCGCGACGAATCTCCTGAAGACGGTGACCTACTACGGGTACGAACGGGTGTGGGACCACGTCTCGTGGGGCGTTTGATTCCCGATGCCGTCCGACCGTCGCAGACGGGTGCCATCGTTTTCCGCTGGCGGTATGGACTCGCGGCCGAACGATACGGACGTGACGCGGGGGACCTCGAGCGGATCGCGCGACCGCTCAGATCGTGACGGTGACGACCACCCACGCGAGCCCAATCGCCGCGAGCGAGAGGAGGAGATTGCCGCCCGCGGCGGCGGCGGCGAGCCGACGATCCCCCGCCTCCCACAGCCGGACGGTCTCGACGGAAAACGAGGAGAACGTCGTGAACGAGCCGCAGATCCCGATTCCGAGGAACTGCATCGTCGAGTCGCCCCAGCCGGCGAGCACCGCGACCCCGAGGACGAAACTCCCGACGACGTTGACCGCGAGCGTCGCCGTCGGGAACCCGCTGTCCGCGTCCGCGAGTTTGGTGTACGTGTACACCCAGTGGCGGAGAACCGCGCCGATCGCCCCGCCCGCACCGACGACGTGAGCCGGCTCGAGGTCGAGATCGAGTGCGATACCGGTTCCGGTGCTCTCGAGGATGCCGACGGAGCTCGCGACCAGCGCCTCGAGTCCGAGCGCGAGTTCGGGACCGATCACACCGACGCACCTCCGGACAGCCGCCGGGCGAGCGCCCGACTCACCAGCACGCCGGCGAAGCCTAGTCCGTAGTTGCCGACGACGACGGCGACGAACCAGATCGGGCTCGCCGCGAGCGCGGCCTGGACGGCGAACGTGCTGTAGGTCGTCAGCGAGGAGAGGAAGCCGGTCGTGAAGACGATGCGGGACTGCCGGTCGACGATCCCCGTGTACTGGGCCTCGTAGAGCAAGAACCCCAGCACGAAGCTGCCGACGACGTTGACCAGTAGGACGGCCCCGACTTCCGGGAGGAGTCCGGTCGCGAAAAAGCGGAGGTTCGCGCCGGCGAAGCCGCCGATCCCGATCAGGGCGAGGGTCTCGAGTCGGGCGAGCGGGTGTGTGTGAGACGAGGGTGTATCGGTATCAGTATCGCGGGTCATGAGTCGGCTGACTGGTGAACAGGGACCGTCAGCCGGCGTCTCCGGCGGTTGTGGGAGGCGGGCCCCATCGCCTCGGATACGCCGGGTTACGAACGGCACCGCAATGAGAATTTCGAACCTCGGTATCGGTCCCTCGAGACCGTCCTCGCCGCGACCGTTTTGGGGTGCCTCGGGGGAAAGGACAATGGCCGTCGACCACGTCGAAACGAGTATGGATCGCGACACCCGTATCGAGGTCAGAGAAGTCATGTCGTCGCCGCTCGAGACGATCTCGTCCAGAGCGACCGTCGAGGAAGCCGCGAAGAGAATGCGCGAGAAGGATATCAACGCGCTCGTGGTGACGACCCAGCCGCCGTCAATCGTTACCAGCACCGACGTCCTCGACGCCGTCGCAGCGGGTCGGGACCCCAGCAACGTGACGGTCGCCGACGTGATGACCGAGTCGGTCGAGACCGTTCCGCCGGATCTCCTGTTGGAGGAGGTCGCCGCCATGATGACGACCTTCGGTATCAAACACCTCCCGGTCGCCGAGGACGATTACATCGGGATGATCTCCTCGACCGACATCGCTGCGCAGTTGGGTTGAAACGGTCGAATTGGGGCAAATTTCGGAGTGGTGCTCGATCGACCCCGATCAATCGCTCTCGGCGAACTCGAGTTCGATCCCCGGATCGAGGTCGAGCTCCACGTTTGCGAGCGTGCCGTAGGCGCGGCGGAGACGCTCGGAGAGCGCCTGGTGGGAGATGTCGAGTTCGACCGCCAGCTCCTGCATCGAGATGCGCCGCGGGATCTCGAAGTAGCCGTGTTCGACGGCCGCGACGATCGATTCGTACTGTTCGGGCGTCAGTCCGATCTCGACCGAGGAGTGCTCGGTCAGGTCGTAGATCTTGCCGATCTCGACGGCGAGCTCGCGCTCGCGGAGGCGCTCGTAGGTCTCACTGAGGTGCTCGCGGTCGGGATAGCGGACTCGAAGCACCCACGTACCGTTCGCCGCCTTCGCGCTGAGCACGGTCCCCTTCGGACCGACGAACAGGTCGACGATAGCACAGACCTCGTCGGTGAACTCGAGTTCGTAGAGCCAGCGGTCGTCGGTCGTCGTGACGTGTTCGTAGTCGTCGACGGAGGGATCGGCCTCGAGCGCGGCCTCGATTCGGGGACGCGAGGGGCCGGTGAGCCAGATTCCGGGCCGGTCGGACTCGACGACCCGTTCCAGTTCGCCGGTGAGAGAGGGGTGGGTCTCGAGTGCCGATCCCAGCGCGGTGTCGGTCGCGGGGAGTCGAAACGCTGCGATCGTCGCCATAGGTGTCTTGAGGAATTCCGCGGATATAACGCCTCCTGCAGGCGTAAAAGAGCGTTCGGGAACGACAGTCAGCGAGGACGGAAGGTAGGGGAGTGGAGAGAAGGAGGATGCCGCGACGAGTCGGGAGCGGCGACCGACGAGCGGCGAACCGACACGACCGGCTCCGACCACCGACGCCAGCATTTATCCGCCCCGCTGACGCGCTACCGGTATGGGAGTCGGAGACGTTCGCGAGATCACGACCGGCGACTGCACCGACCTGTACTACGTCGACACGGGAATGTACGGCACCGAGGAGTACGGGGCGGTCTACATCCTCGACGACGACCGCCCCGCGCTCGTCGAGACCGGCATCGGAACGAACCACGACCTGATCCTCGAGGCCCTCGAGGCGGTCGGCGTCGACCGCGAGGACCTCGCCGTCATCGCCGTCTCGCACATCCACCTCGACCACGCGGGCGGCGCCGGATTCCTCGCCGAGGCCTGTCCGAACGCCGAGGTGTACGTCCCCGCGGTCGGCGCGTCTCATCTGATCGACCCCTCGCGACTCGTCGCGGGGACGAAGGAGGCCGTCGGCGACCAGTGGGAGTTCTACGCGGAGCCCAAGCCGGTTCCCGAAGCGCAGATCACCGCGATCGAGGACGGCGACACCATCGATCTCGGGGCCCACGACCTCCGGGTCCACGAGGCACCCGGCCACGCCCCCCACCAGGTCGTCTTCGAGGACCCCGCGAACGACGCAGTCTTCACCGCCGACGCCGCCGGCATCTGGGTTCCCTCCGTCGAGACGCTGAAGGAGACGAGCCCGCCGCCGCAGTTCGACCTCGAGGGGTGTCTCGAGGACGCGCGGATGCTCCAGGACCTCGATCGGAGCGTCCTCCTGTACACCCACTTCGGGCCGCGAGAGACGGGCGACGCGCTCGAGGCCTACGAGACGGTCCTCACCGACTGGGTCGACGCGGTCGAGGACAAACGCGAGGAACTAGCCGACGACGAGGCGGTGATCGAGTACTTCGCGAGCGTGGCTGAGATGGCCGACGTCTGGGGCGAACGGAAAGCGAAGGCGGAGGCGGCGATGAACGTTCGCGGCGTGCTCGCGTATCTCGATCGGCGGGAGTGAGCGGGCCGAGACCACTCGCGCTCACAACCGCTGTTCGTTCGAGCGATACTCGCCGGTGAACGCGCTCGATTCGTAGACGATCACGACCAGCGTCGCGACCGCGACGAGGCCGCCGACCGCGGCGACGAGCCAGCCGTCGCCGACGACGAGCGACGTGCCGTACCACGTTCCGAGACCGAGTGCGAGCGACGCCGTGATGGCTACGACGAAGTGGCGAGTCACGGTCAGTCGCCGCCCACCGTGTCGCAGCGCCGCGAGTCCGTGGAGCCGCAACGCCGCCGCCTCGGCGGCGAGCTGGAGCCCGACGAGCAGCGCGAGCGAGGGAGCCACGAGCAGCCACAGATCCGAGACACCCAACCCCTCGACGACGGGCTCGAGAATCTCGACGAAGAAACTCGAGAGGACGAACGTCGACGGGATGGCGACCAGTACGACGGCACCGATGTAGACCGCCGCGGTGAGCGTCTGGGACCGTCCCGTCAGGTCCAGATCCGGGCCCATACTCGCCGGAAGGCCGAGTAGACGAAAAGGTGTTACGGTAGCGACAGTATCGGGCGACGGCGATCGGTGTCGCGAGAACGACGAGCAGTGTGGGGTTCGTGCGGTGTTTTGGCGATCGAGTGGAGAGCTGGTACCGTCCGGAGACGCCGACGCGGTCGAACGGAACGGTTCGACCGGCCGACTTAGTAGCCGATTTCGTCGAACAGAACGGTGAAACGTCTATCTCGAGGCGATAAACCGCAATTATCGTCTCGCGAGTTCCCTCACGTTTTATCGTTCACGAGGTACAGTCACACGAATATGAACTGGTGGGATGCCGAACGGGAGTACACCGACGAGGTCGTCGGGCAAACCACGCTCGGCCGACTGTTCGAGGACAGCGCCGAGCGCCACCGCAACCGGCCAGCACAGCGATACAAGGGCGGTATCTACGACCGCTCGCTCACCGATTCGGTCCTCGCGGGGGCCACACGCGGGGAGTTTCGCGCGATCTCTTACCTCGAGATGCGCGATATCGTCCGCAACCTCGCCGCCGGCTTTCGCGACCTCGGACTCGAGACCGGCGACCGCGTCGGCATCTTCGCGAACACGCGCATGGAGTGGGCACAGTCGGACTTCGCGCTCCTGGCCGCGGGGGCCGTCGTCACCACCGTCTACACCGGCTCCTCGAAGGATCAGGTCCGGTACCTCCTCGACGACTCGGGGGCCGACGCCGTCGTCGTCGAGAACGAGGACCTCCTCGAGCGCGTGCTCGCCGTCGAGGACGACCTCGACCTCGAGTTTATCGTCTCGATGGACCGGCTCTCCGCGTCGGGATCGTACGGTGAGCGCGAGGACATTTACACCCTCGCGGACGTCTACGAGCGCGGCGAGGACGTGTTCGACCTCGAGACGTACGAGGGGTGGCTCGACGAACCGCAGATGGACGACCTCGCGAGTCTGATCTACACGAGCGGGACGACCGGGAGGCCGAAGGGCGTCAAGCTCACCCACCGAAACTTCCGGGCGAACGTCAATCAGGTCAGAAAGCGGTACGGGCCGCGGCCGGACAAGGCCGACGACCTGCCGTCGATCACCGAGGAGACGGTGACGGTCTCGTTTCTCCCGCTGGCGCACGTCTTCGAGCGGCTGGCCGGTCACTTTCTGATGTTCGCAAGCGGTGCGTCCGTGGCCTACGCCGAGAGCCCGGATACGCTTCAGGAGGACTTCAGCGCCGTCGGACCGACCTCGGCGACGAGCGTGCCGCGGGTCTACGAGAAGATCTACGACGCGATCCGCGAGCAGGCCAGCGAGTCGGGGGCCAAACAGCGGATCTTCGAGTGGGCGACCGACGTCGGTCGGGAGTTCCACGAGACCGACTCGCCGGGGCCGGTCCTGCGCGGAAAGCGGGCGGTCGCGGACAGGCTCGTCTTCGCGCAGGTTCGAGACGCGCTCGGCGGGAACATCGAGATGCTGATCAGCGGCGGCGGCAGTCTCTCGAAGGAACTGGGGACGCTCTACCACGGGATGGGACTGCCCATCTACGAGGGGTACGGCCTGACCGAGACGTCGCCCGTCGTCGCGGCCAATCCCGCCGAGGAGCCGAAAGTCGGGACGATCGGGCCGGCGGTCGTCGACATGGAGGTGCGGATCGACGAGTCGGCCGTCGACCAGGAGACGTTCGACGACCCCGGCCGAGTGGGCGAGCTCCTCCTCAAGGGACCGAACGTCACCGACGGCTACTGGAACAAACCCGGCGCGACCGAGCGGTCGTTCACCGAAGATGGGTGGTTCCGCACCGGTGACATCGTCCACCTGCGACCCGACGACTACATCGAGTTCCGCGAGCGATCGAAACAGTTGCTGGTGCTCTCGACTGGGAAAAACGTCGCGCCCGCCCCCATCGAGGACGCCTTCGCCGCCAGCGAGGTCGTCGAGCAGTGTATGGTGGTCGGCGACGGCGAGAAGTTCGTCGGTGCGCTGATCGTCCCGAACACGGATCACCTGCGTTCGTGGGCCGACGAGGAGGGAATCGATCTGCCCGACGACCCCGAGGCGATGTGTGCCGACGAGCGCGTCCGGGAGCACGTCCAAGCGGAGGTCGACCGGGTCAACGAGAACTTCGAGACCTACGAGACGATCAAGCAGTTCCGGCTGATTCCACAGGAGTTCACCGAAGAAAACGAGATGCTCACCCCGACGATGAAGAAGAAACGCCGGGTCATCATGGACCGGTTCGAGGACCGGGTCGAGGCGATCTACGCCGAAGCGTAGCCATCGGTCGCCGTTTGTTCGTTCGTGCCGCCGTACTATTCGTAGCCGTGTTCGCGCTCGCGCTCACGCTCGAGTTCGCGGTCCAGTTCGTCCTGAATGCGGTCGTCGGAGATGGCGTTCGGGGGCGGGCCCGCACTCGAGTCGCCGGGAGACCGACCCTCGGTCTCGAGCAATCGCTCGAGTTTGCGTTCGAACTCCGCCTCGGAGATGTCGCCGGCGGCGTATCGCCGTCGGAGTGTGTCCATCGGGTCGGTCGGCGTCGTCGTCTCGGCGCCGCTCGCGCGTTCGGCTTCGGTTGCAGTCTCCCCGTCGGTGGCGGCTGCGCGCGTGAGAAAGTAGTACGCCGGGGCGACGATGAACCATCCGAGTACGAGCGAGGCGATACCGAGGAACTCGAAGAACGATCCGAAGAAGTCGCTGGCGAGCACGAAGAGTGTACAGAACCCCAGCGAGAGCGAGAGGATCAAGCCGAGCATCGACGTCCTGTCGGTCCACTCCATACTCGCCCGTTCGGAGAGTCAACACAAAAACATGTCGTGGCTCAGTCTCGAGCAACCGCTCGCGAGCGTGACAACACGGAGCGGATTACGGCCCGAGTACGACCCGGACGACGGCGAACAGAATCAGGACCCCGGTGATGTCACAGACGTTCGTGACGACGGGGATGGTCGTATCGTCGGGGTCGTAGCCGAACCGATAGGAGGCGTACACGGAGACCGAACTCACGACGACGACCCACACCGCGAGCAACGCCCCGCTGACGATCGTGATGGTCAGAAGCGGCACGAGCCCGAGCGTTCCACCCAGAACGCGACCGATTCCCCACGAGGCGAATCCCAGGAGGACGAACACGGTCGCCGCGAGGCCGAAGACCGCCCCGACGTTCGCTCGAACGTTTCGGTTGTCGAGCGAGAACTCGAGGGTCCCGAGGTGTAGCTGCGTCGACATTCTCGCGCACATGATCGAGCCGAGATTCCCCGCCGTCCCGATCGTCACCGGGACGAGGACGAGCAGGGAGGGTTGCTCGAGCAGCTGTTCTTCGAAGCTCTCGAGGACGGCACCCGATCCCATCTGGAGCGCCGAGAGGACGATCAAGAGGGGGACGATCGTCCTGACGATAGTGGAGACCGCCCACTCGTCGACGAACGCGTCGGTGAGTGGGTCGGCCTTCTGGGTTGGTTCCGGTTCTGGCGCTGGTTCCGGTTCTGGTTCCGGTTCTGGTGCTGATTTCGGTTCTGGTTTCGGTTCTGGTGCTGGTTTCGGTTCTGGTTCCGGTTCTGTTTCTCCGCCTGCCGCTCTCTCGGACTCTCGCTCCGGTCCAGTCCCAGCGCCGTCGCTCACAGCACTGCCTCCGTGATGGCGACGGCGACCAAGAGGAAGACCACGCCGAAGACGTCACCGACGGTCGTCACGACGGGGCCGATCACGTTGTCCGGGTCGAGGCCTCGTCGGTAGCCTTTAAACATCACAGTCAGCAAGACGCCGAGCATCGTGACCGCGCTCAGGAATCCGGCGATGGTGAGGATGAGCACGAGCTCGAGGAGGCTCCCGGAGCGACCGAGCGCGAACAGGACGGCGTAGGCGAGGACGGCGATGAAGACGGAGACGACCATCCCGTTGACGAAGGAGGCGACGATCGCGTTCCGAAGGCGGCCGCTCCACTCGAAGGTCGGCGAGATCAACCCTTGATGGAGGCCGCTCGAGAGGCGGGCGCCCAGCGACCCGTAGACGCCGCCGCGGGTCGCGAGAAACGCCGGCAGAAGCAACAGGAGTCCGGGAACGCTCTCGATCCCGTCGCGCATCGCCTCGGTCCCGAGTACCGTGCCGGCGAACAACCCCGCGACCAGGCTGACGAGAACGACGGGTAACGCCTGTCGGTAGACGTCGAAAGCGGTGTCGTACCCACGCATCGTCTCTTCGTTCGGACACTGGTCTGATAACGGTTCGGTCGTCGTCTCGCCGCGGGTGAACAGTCAGCACGGGCCCACAATAGTTATCAATGATCGAGTACATCACGAACTATGTCACGTACTCACAGGATCGGGATCACGGGAACGGGTGGCCTGGGGATGCACCTCGGACGAGGGATCGACGAGACCGACGGCGCCGAGGTCGCTGCCGTCTGCGACGTCAGCGACGAGAACCGCGCCGGCGCGGGCGAGGCGTTCGACGTTCCGGACGCGCACCGCTACGAGGACCACGAGACGATGCTCGAGGACGCCGACCTCGATGGCGTCGCCATCGCCACGCCCCACACGTTACACTACGACCAGACGGTCGCCGCGCTCGAGCGCGGGATCGACACGCTCTGCGAGAAGCCGCTCTGTACGGACGTCGATCACGCGACGGAGCTGGTGGCGCGCGCCGAGGCGGGCGAAACCGTCCTGATGGTCGGCTACCAACGCCACCTCGATCCGGCGTTTACGACGGCCAGAGACGCAATCGAGGCGCGCGTCGGCGAACCGACGTACATCACCGCCGAGATCACGCAGGACTGGATCTCGGGACAGGACGGCGCGTGGCGGTCGAACCCCGACCTCTCCGGCGGCGGTCAGTTGTACGACACCGGCAGTCACCTCCTCGACGTCGTCCTCTGGACGACCGGGCTGACGCCGGCGGCGGTCGACGCCCAGATGCACTTCCACGACGAGGCCGAGCGCGTCGACACCCACGCCGCGCTCAACGTCACGTTCGAGAACGGTGCGGTCGCCAGCATCTCGGTGTCGGGGGACACCCACCGAACGCAAGAGCACCTCCACGTGTGGGGCGAGCGGGGTTCGCTCTACGTCGACAGCGAGGACTGGAGCCCCGCCGAACTCGCCTTCGTCGACGAGGACGACGACTACTACCGACCGCACCTCGATCGCTGGAACGGCGGGAGCAAAGCCGAAGTGTTCGTCGACCTCGTCGCCAACGGCGGCACGCCGCCTGCGACCGCCCGCGACGCGCTCGCGGTCACCGCAGTGACGGAGGCGGCCTACGAATCCGCGCGGACGGGTGAGACGGTCGAACTCGACCTCGAGGGGGCGCTCGAGCGTGCGTCAGCACACGAGCGGGAACTCCACACGCAGCACTGACACCTGAACCCTGAAATCGGATCGCTCGGTTCAATCCTCGCCAGGGAGAATGTCTCCCAGCGAGGCGCCGATCGCCATCCCGGTGAAGACGACCGAGACCTGACAGAGGTGGAGCCACGGTTCGGCCCAGCTCACGCGACCCCACATCGTCATCAGCACCGCCGCGGTGACGAACGCGATCGAGAGCACCCAGACCGGTCGTCTCGGAAGCAAGCCGAAGTAGGGGTTGTGAATCTGAACCTCCTGAAACTTCGCGACGTAGAGGATGCCGACGACCAGCAGCGTTGCGAAGACGAGATTCCCGAGGAAATAGAGCGGGTTCGTCGAGAGAAACGCGCCGATATCCAGCACCCCGTCCTCGACGAGCATCGGTAGCCCGATGACGACGCTGCCGACGAACGCCTCCGCCTTGTCCTTCCGGGTGAACCGAGTGATCACCGACCCGAAGACGCCGTCGTGTGAGAGCCGGTGAACCAGCCGCATCGCCTTTCGAACCTCCTCCTGTTCGGCCGGTGCGTCGACCGTCTCCTCGAGACTCTCGAGGTGATCGAGGACGTCGTCGATCGTGGGTTCGACGGGGAGGTCCTCGGCTGTGCCGGACTCCGGTCTCGGTCCCGGTTCCGGCTCCGGTCCAGAGCCTGCCTCGGGATCTGTCCCTGACATACCGCGTCCTCGCGGGTCGAGCGAATAAAACCGCCGACTCTGGTGTGCCCGAGGGCGGCCGGTGTGACGACGCGGCCGCGCGGAGAGTAGGGATTAGGAGTCGTCGCCTTCGACGGTCGAGTCGAGGGCGATATCCCGGCCGCCGTTCGACTCGGCGTCGCCGTCGCCGAACCGGCGTGTCAACGGTGTCGCCGTCACTCCGTGGGCGACGATCGACGCCGCGATCACCAGACTGGCGACGATCCACCCGAGTTCGGAGCCGGTCTCGCGAACCGAGACCGTCGCGTACAGCAGCGCCGCGACGCCGATCGGGCCGAACCAGCCGGCGAAGAGCGCGTCGCGACGGCCGTGAAGCGGTCCGACGACGCGCTCGAGGGCGAGCCACGCGGGCGGTCGCCGGAGGGCGAGGACGGCCGCCGCGAGCGCAGGGCCGGCCCAGCCGAGCGCCCACCACTCGCTCCACGGGAGCGCGGTTCCGAAGAGGACGAACGCAGGGATGGTCAGGAGCCGCTTGATCGCGTCCTGAACCTCGACCTCGAGGGCTTCGTCGCGCGGGTCCGCGAGATCGTTGTACGCGAGTCCGGCGACGAACGCCGCGAGGACGTCGCTGGTCCCCGCGAGCGCGCCGATTCCGAGCACCGTCGCGGTCAACGCGACCGTCACCGTCAACAGCGACGGATCGTCGATGAGATCGTGTCGTCCGGCGCGCCGCTCGAGGAATCCGACCGCGGCGCCGATCGCGAGGCCGAGCACCACGGCGCCGCCGAGGCCCACCGCGACCGCCCGGACGAGCCACGTCGTCAGCGCGCCCTCGAGAGGGTGTGAGAGGACGAAGATGGCGAGGAAGACGAACGGGTACGCGAGGCCGTCGTTCGCGCCCGCCTCGGCCGAAAGCAGTCGCCGGAGCCGTTCGGGGATGTCCGCTTCGGCGAGCGACCCGGAGACGATGGTGTTCGCGATCACCGGGTCGGTCGGCGTGACGATCGCCCCGAGCAACAGCGCCGTCACCGGCGAGACGCCGAGCAGCGCGAACGCGAGGCCGGCGCTGACGAGCCACATCAGGATCATGCCCGGAACCAGCACGACCCCGAGCGCCCGGACGTGATCGAGGAGGTACTCGAGCGGTAACCGGAGCGCGATGCCGACGACGGCGAACCCGACCGTCAGCCGCGCGACCGTCTCGAGGATCGAGATCGGGTCCCCCCACGTCGAGAGGGTGAGCCACCCGAGTCTGACGGGGCCGACGACGACGCCGACGGCCGTCGCGAGCAGCGGCTGTGAGAGAACCGAGACGCGCCGCGTCAGTAGTCCGCTCGCGAGGTTCATCGCCAGCAAGAGTCCGCCGAGTAGCGCGAGTGCGACGTGTGTCGCCTCCATCGGGCGTTCGTACACGATCCGTCTGGAAAAAGCGGTTGCCGGCGAGTCGACGGCCGCTGCTCGAGGACTATAGTAGCCACTGAGAGTCGATGCACACCTGACCGTACGAGGGGAGCGCGGTTCGCAGCGAGTGAAACGAGCGAGAACCGCGGACTGTCGATCAGTGTGTAAATAGTTTCAGTCGTTACGATAGCGCCGGCGTCCGTCGCCCGCTTCGTACCGATCCAGCGTTCGCGCCGCGTACCGATACCCCGCGAACCCGGCAGCGCCGGCTAGGAGGGTCGTGAGGGCGACGCCGAGGACCGGCCCGGCGACCGGCAGTGCCGGGAGCCCGGTCGCGTTCGCGTTCACCGCCCCGATCGCGGCGAAGCCGGCGAACGCGGGCGTCGCGAGGAC
Source organism: Halomontanus rarus (assembly GCF_017357405.1). Classification (GTDB taxonomy): domain Archaea; phylum Halobacteriota; class Halobacteria; order Halobacteriales; family Natrialbaceae; genus Halomontanus; species Halomontanus rarus. The sequence continues at coordinate 2,653,550 of NZ_CP071597.1, forward strand.
GCTCATCGCGAAGAGGTAGCCGACCATCGCGTACAGTTCGGGCGGGGACAGCGAAGCCGGTGTCGGCCCCTTCGGGTTCGGGAGGAACGACCCGATACCCAGCGAGACGCCGACGCCGCCGACCGTGAGCGCGAGCGCGATCGCCACGAGCGCGGCGAGTTGGCCGGCCGAGTAGCCGATCGCCGACCCCGCGACGACGGCGACGGCGACGACGATCGGAACGCCGGGGACGAGCGAAGCCACGGCGTGGCCCCGCAGGACCGACCGCCGGCCGGCGGGCGTCGTGAGGATCGCCGGCAGGGCGATGCGCTCGTTGCCGATCGGGTTGAGCGTCGTCCCCAGCCCGACGGCCGCGGCGGCGTACAGCGTCACGAGGACGGGAACGAGCCGCGGCCACCGCGCGGCGAGGTTGGCGGTCGCCGGCCCGACGATCGCGAACGGGAGGACGACGAAGACCAGCGCGTTCGGCGACCGCCGGATCCGGCGCCAGGTCGCCCGCGCGACCGCCATCGTCGGTCGCGAGCAGAGGCGCTCGAGGACGGCCTCGAGCGGGGCGGTGACGCTCGACTGTATCGTCTCGGATCGGGTCCCGTCCGACTCGTCTCCGGACGCGCGAGTCCGGTCGCGGTCGTGATCGTGATCGACCTCCGCGAACCAGAGCACGCGAGCCGACGCGACGACGACGGTCAGTGCGACGGCCAGCGCCGCGCCGGTCGCGACGAGGGCGACGGCGCCGGAAGCGACGTTCGCGCCGACGCCGGGCGTCGTGACGAGCAGCAGGTCGCCGTACCAGCCAAGCGGCGTTCGAGCGAGCGCGCCGCCGGCGGTTCTGCTGGCGACGAGGCCGACGAACGTCACGAACAGCGCGACGAACCCGACCGCGTTCCGCGACCGGTACAGTCGCGGGGAGCCTCGAATCGCGGCGCGGACCCCGAGTCCGACCGCGGTCCCGGCGACGAGTCCGGTCGTTACGATCGCCAGCGACCCGACCAAGACGCCCGCGAGCACCGCGAGACGCCCCGTCCCCGCGACGAAGGCCAGCGAACCCGCGATCGCGACCGGAACGACGAACCACGAGCTCTCGAGGAGTTCGTCGCCGAGGACGCCGAAGATCGCCGTCGGGAGTGCGACGGCCGTCAGGAGTTCGACGGGCGGCTCGTCCCAGTCCTCGCTGGTCGTCGCCGAGAGGCCGGCGAGCCCGGTGATCACGACGAGGGCGATCGCCGCGGTTTCGCGCCCTCGAGCGAGGACCCGTCCGGGCTCCTCGGCGACCAATGTGCCGTAGTGGAAGGCCCCGGGTTCGGGCCAGAACGACCCGTAGTAGGGGAGCGGAAGCGAACCGACGATAAAGAGCGTGCCGACTGCGGCTCCGAGAAAGACCGCGACGCCCAGCTGCGGGTGGTCGCGGCGGCGGCGCAGTTCGACGCGGTGGCGGACCGCAGCGACGAGGGCGATCGTCGCCGCCCGTTTCATGCGGGCGGCTCTGATTCCGTCTCAGTGTACTCCGCTTCGTCGGTCACTTCGAGGAAGACGTCCTCGAGACTGCCCTCCTCGCCGGTTTCGGCGCGGTGTTTCAGTGCGTCGGGAGATCCTTCGGCGACGAGTCGACCTTCGTGAAGGACGCCGATTGTGTCGGCGAGTTCGTCGACGACGGGGAGGATGTGCGTCGAGAGGAAGATGGTCATCTCCTGATCGGCGAGGTCGGCGATCGTGTTCCGCATGGTTCGGGCGGCTCGCGGGTCGAGGCCGCTCGTGGGTTCGTCGAGAAACGCCACGGTCGGTTCGTGGAGGACTGCCTGGATGACGCCGACTTTCTGGCGCATTCCTTTCGAGTAGGCGTCGATGCGCTTGCCCGCGTCTTCCAGCAGATCGAAGCGCTCGAGCATGTCGTCGATCCGTTCGGACGCCGCCTCGCTCGGTAGGTCGCGGAGGCCGGCGACGTACTCGAGTTGTTCTCGCCCCGTGAGTTCGTCGTAGATCGGCGGTTCTTCGGGCAGGTAACCGATGTGCGGCGTGACCGCGTCGCGGTCTTCGATCGAGTGGCCGGCGACGGTTGCGCTCCCGCCGGTCGGACGGGTCAGCGTCGTCAGCATCCGCATCGTCGTCGTCTTCCCCGCGCCGTTGGGACCGAGAAAGCCGTAGACGGTCCCGCGCTCGATCTCGAGCGAGAGGTCGCTGACGGCGGTCTCGTCGCCGTAGCGTTTCGTGAGGCCGACGGTTTCGATGGCGAGATCGGTCATCGAGTACCGATTTGTTGCCCGGCCGTAATAATCGTGTCTCTCCGTCTCGTGGGGCGAACGTAGCGGAGCGGGTTCGAGACGGCTGTCGAGACGGGGAAACGGACGGAGACGGTGTACCGATCGAGGGAGCGGAGACGGGGAAACGAGGACGCGAACGGGACTCGAGCCGAAATCGGGGGACTCGAGCCGAAATCGAAATCGATCGAGACGGGTCACGACGGCCGACGGTTCCGGGGTCCGGAAGTCGGGTCGACCTCGCCGACTACAGCGCCTTTACCCAGCCGGGGACCGCCGCCATCCCGTCTTTGTCCTCCCAGCCGGTCTGCTCGAGGTAGGCCTCGAGGTCGGTGAACTCGAACCCGAACGTCTCCTCGAGCGCGGCGATATCGGCGTCGTAGCCGACCTCGTTGAACCACTCGCACATGACCGTGAACTCCTCGCCGAAGGAGTCGTAGGCCTCCTCGATCGGAACGTGGTGGGCCTCGACGTCGACGCCGGTGATCGCCGAGAGCGCGTCGGCCGCCTCCTCGAGGGTCTTCTCGTCGCCGGCGAGTTCGAACCGTTCACCGACGAACCCCTCGGGATTCTCGAAGGCGACCGCCGCCGCCCGTCCGACGTCGTCGACGTCGACCATCTGGAGCGCGACACCCTCCTCGAGGGGCAAGGTGAGCGTCCCGTCGTCGACGATATCTTCGGCGAAGGCCTCGAAGTTCTGCAGGAAGAACACCGGCTGGAGCACCGTGAGCGGGAGATCGAGGTCCCGTGCGTGCCGTTCGATCTCCCAGGCGGAGTCGAAGTGGGGGACGCCAGTCTCCTTCTCGTGGCTGCCGACGCCGCTGAAGACGAACTGGTCGACGCCCTCGTCGCTCGCGACGTCCGCGAGGTTCTCGCCCTGCTGGACCTGTGCGTCGTAGCCTTGGGTCCAAAAGTTGGTGACCGCGAAGACCGCGTCCGCGTCTGCGACGGGGCCGCGCAGCGAGTTCGGATCGTTCAGGTCGCCTTCGACCACCGTCACGCCGCGCTCTTCGAGGGCCCGCGCGGCCTCGCTTTCTGCATCCCGTGTCAGTCCGCGAACGTCGAATTCGGTCGCTGCCTCGAGCAGGTGGTCGACGACTGCACCGCCCTGATTGCCGGTCGCGCCGGTGACGAGGACGCTGGTAGCGTCGGCGGACACGTCAGTTCACCCCTCCCGAGAGCGTGCGGTTTGCGGACGGAGCGAGCGAGTTCGAGTCGGCACGGTAGATCAGTTGCATTACGTTACCAGGTTCGTATTCGAACCTATATACTCGTTTGGCGACACGACCGACACTACGTAACACCGATGTTATCGGGACCGGGTGGCGGCGTTCGAAGCCGTCGCTCGTCCACTCGAGGAGCCCGAACTCGAAGACGGTGGCGAGCGGCCTCGAGTCAGGCAATCTCGGTAAGCGTGTCGTGAAACGCCCGAAAGATCCCGTCGCGGTCGGCGTCGCGAGCGACGCGGATCGGGTGGCGAGCCGGGTCCCGGCTCCAGGTCTGGTCGTCAGTGAGCACCGGACTCGCGGTCAGGTGGCTCGGAACCAGCGAGGGGTCCGCCACCCACGCGACGGCGGCGAGGTCCCAGACCTCCTTCCCCCACCACGGACGGTCCGCGCCGCCGTAGTCGGCGAACGTCTCGAAGAGGTAGGTGCCGAGCGGCGAGTGGCCCTCGAGACGCGCCGAGAGTTCGGGAACGGTCGTCTTCACGTGCTCGGCGACGTTCTTGCACGGAACCTGGACGAGCGGGACGCCGGAATCGAAGAGCACGCGTGCGGCATGGAGATCCTGCGAGAGGTTGAACTCCGCGGCGGTGTGCCACCCGTGGGGGTGACCGCCGAGCCAGACGACCACGATCTCCTCGCGGATCGAGGGCTCGAGGAGCAGCGCCGAGGCGACGGTGACCGGACAGCCGATCGCGACGACGTACAGGGGCAGGGAAGCGTCGTGCTCCCGCGCTCGGTCGACGAGGTCGCGGGCCGCAGGACTTTCGACGGGATCGCCCGGTCCGGAGAGGTACGACTCCGATCCCTCGAAAACGAAGCCGTCGGCGGACGGAGCGTTCGACGCGCGCTCGAGGAGCCGTTCGAGTTCCGCCGCGCTTTTTCGCATGCCGTCTGCGGGACCCGACGACCGGTCGTTGTCGAACGGGGCGGCGTACAGCGCCTCGACCTCGAGAGAGGGTGCGCCCAGCGCGTAGACGACCGCGAACTGGTCGTCGATCTCGTTGTAGGCGTCGGTATCGAGAACCATCCGGACGGGCCCGTTCGGGTGCTCAAGGCGGTCGACGAGGGTGGACTCCGAGAGAGACGGCGTCGGTGTCGGGACTGGCATGGGTCAACTGCGGCAAGAATCGTGATATACCTGTCCACCGCGGCGATTCGAGCGGCAGTCACTGGTACCGATCACCGATCACCGAGAACCGAGCACGCCGCAGTTCTCTCGACGGTCAGCCCCGATCCGGAATCGAAAACGAAAACGTCGCCCCCTCACCGGGTTCGGAGTCGACCCAGATCTCCCCGCCGTGGCGCTCGACGATCTTCTTGCAGAGCGCCAGGCCGATGCCGGTTCCCGACACACCGCTCCCGCGCTCGCCGAGTCGCTGGAAGACCTCGAAGATCCGATCCTGATCGGCTGGATCGATCCCGGGTCCATCGTCCGCGACGTGGAACACCCACTCGTCGCCGCGCTCCTCGGCGTCGATCTCGATCTCCGGGTTCCCCTCGCAGTACTTGATCGCGTTCGAGACGAGGTTCTGGAACACCTGCTCGAGCTGGTTGTCGTCGGCGAGGACCGTCGGTAGGTCTCCGACGGCGACCTCGACTTCGGCGTCGGCCTCCTCGAGTTGCACCTGAAGATTCGCGAGCGCGTTCTCGACGACTGCGTCGACGGCCGTCGGCTCGAGCGGCTCTCCCTGCGTATCGACCCGCGAGTACTGGAGTAGCCCGTCGATCATCGCTCGCATCCGGTCGGCGCCGTCGACGGCGAACTCGATGAAGTCCGCAGCGTCCTCGTCGAGTTCCTCTGCGTACCGCCGCTCGAGGAGCCCGAGGTAACTCGAGATCATCCGCAGGGGCTCCTGTAGATCGTGGGAGGCGGCGTAGGCGAACTGCTCCAACCGATCGTTCGACTCCTCGAGTTCCGCGACGGTCTCGTTGAGCCGGTCCTCGTACTGCGTTCGCTCGATCGCGGTCGCGAGGACGGTCGCGATACTCTGGACGAAGTCGACGTCGTGGTCGGCGAACTCGCGCCGGTCGGTGCTGTGAACGCCGAGGATCCCCCACGGATCGTCCGGCGGACCGATGGTCACGCTGATCCCGCTGCGGACGTCGTGGTCGGTCAACAGTGCCGGGCCGCTAAAGCGGGGCTCGGTCTCGAGGTCTTCGACGACGACCGGCCGGTCGTCGTTCAGCGTGTACCCGGCCTGCGAGTTCGCCGCCGTCGCGGAGACGGTCGCTTCGCCGACGATCCCGTCGGCCCAGCCGTAACCCGCCCGCACGAGCAGCTCTTCGCCGGGTTCGTCGAGTTCGAGCACTTTGCAGTACTCGGCGTCGAGGGCGGCGGCGACCAGTTCCGTGGCCTTGGCGAGCAGATTGTCGACGTCCGCAGACTCCAGGGCGTGGCGACCGAGATACGCGACCGCCTCGAGTTGGGCGACCTTGACGGACAGTTCCCGTTCGGCTCGTTTGCGCGGTGAGATGTCCCGAAACAGCCCGACGAAGTAGCGATCGCCGTCGTAGGTAAAGTCGTTCAGCGAGACGCCCAGCGGCACCTCGTAGCCGTCTCTGTGCTGGCCGGGTAACTCGACGTAGGTCCAGTTGATGTGACGCTCCCCGGTCTCGAGGTAGCGCTGGAGCGCCGTGAGGTGGGTCTCCCGGAGGCGTTCGGGGATGATCTTGACCTTGCTGTCCCCGGTCAGTTCGTCGGGTTCGAAGCCGAGGATCCGTTCGACGGCCGGATTAGCGTACTGGATGTCGCTGTCCGTATCGAGGACGATGATCCCGTCCGGAAGCGCTTCCGCGAGGGCGGCGAACGTCTTGCCGTAGGTGAGCGAGGTGTCGGCGGCGGGTGACTCGGTCAGCTGCGACCGCTGGACGAGACCGACGACGTCGCCGGTCGAGTCGTCGTGATCGGACGAGGCCGCCTCCTTCGATCGACGAAGGTGAAGGGTACAGGGAACGAGACGGCCGGTCGCCGTCCGAAGATTACACTCCGTCGTCACCGGGTCGAGACGGCCGGTATCGTCCTCCTCGACCGACTCGAGCGCCTCGAGTGGCGAGTCGGATCCGTCGGCGAGCAGCGTCGAAAACGGTTGCCCGAGGAGCGCCGACTGCGCGTGTCCGGTCAGCGACGCGAACGCGTCGTTGACGGCGAGTAGTTCACCCGAGGACGTTGCACGAAAACTCCCGACACCCGCCCGCGTCAAGAGCGGGTCCGCGGCCACGTGGGAGGTTGTGGACGGCTGGTTTGCTCGAGCGGAGGTCGAATCGGACGGGCCGGAATCCATCGCCAACATTCTGCCCGTGACCGAAATAAGCGTGCTGGTCGCGATCCGAGCTCGATTCGAACCGATAGGAGGGGAAGATTCGATCAGTATTGAGCGACGACAGAATCAGTATTGAACCGGTTGTCTCGCTCTCGCTCGCAAAACCTGGACCAAAAAGCCCAGAACGACCGTCTCAGTCGACCTCGAACTCGATCGCCGCTCCCTGACGCGACCACCTTTTGTCTCGGCGGATTCGCTCCACTCATCCACCTCGCAAAACCTGGACCAAAAAGCCCAGAACGGCCGTCTCAGTCGATTTCGAATTCGATCGCCGCGCCCTGTCCGAAGCCGACACAGAGCGTCGCCAGTCCGCGACCGCCGCCACGGTGGTGCAGTTCGTGGATCAGCGTCACCGGAAGTCGGGCACCGGAGGCCCCGAGCGGGTGGCCGAGCGCGATCGCGCCGCCGTTGACGTTGAATTTCTCCTCGTCGATCCCGAGTTCGTCGCGGGCGTACACCGACTGGCTCGCGAACGCCTCGTTCAACTCCACGAGATCGTAGTCGTCGATCTCGCGACCGACGCGCTCGAGGAGCCCTCTCGTCGCCGGAACGGGGCCGATCCCCATCACCGTCGGATCGACGCCCCGGACCTCGTTCGAACCGACCTCGGCGAGGATCTCGAGGTCGTGTTCCTCGGCGAACGCCTCGCTCGTGACGAGGACGGCCGCGGCACCGTCGGAGATCTGGGAGGCGTTGCCCGGCGTGACGGTTCCGTCGGACTTGAACACGGTCGGGAGCCCGGCGAGGGTCTCGAGGTCGGTGTCACGACGGATTCCCTCGTCCTCGTCGACGACGCCGTCCTCGGTCTCGATGGGAACGATCTGGTCGCCGAACCGGCCCTCGTCGGTCGCCGCGGCGGCGCGCCGGTGACTCCGGAGGGCGTACTCGTCCTGTCGCTCCCGGGAGACGTCGTACTCCTCGGCGACCTTCTCGGCGGTCATCCCCATCTGGAGCTCGCCGACGTTGTAGGCGGTCGCCAGCTGCGGGTGGAGGTACGCGTGGCTGTCGCCCATCGGGACCCGAGACATGTTCTCGACGCCGCCGGCGATGATGCACTCGCGCTGGCCGGCGCGAACGGCGTCCGAGGCGGAGATGATCGCCTGCATCGAGGAGGCGCACCAGCGGTTGATCGTCGTCCCCGGAACCCCTTCGCCGAGCTCCGAGAGCAACGAGATGACCCGCGCCAGGTTGTTGTCCTGTTCCTCGCGTTGCTGGGCGCAGCCCCACATCAGGTCGTCGACGTGCTCGCCCTCGAGCCCCGTTTCGGTGAGGATGTGGTTCACCAGCGGAATCGAGAGGTCTTCACTCCGCACGTCGGCGAAGACACCGTCTTCTTTCCCCTGTGGCGTTCGGACTGCCTTCGCGATGATCGGTGTCTGAAGCTGAGCCATACACTGATACAGGGCCGTCAGAACCATAAATGACCGTCAAACTGCAGGTGACTCGAGAGGGGTTTACGGTCGATGGCAGTAGCTGCGACCGCCTCGAGTGCGGTATCCCGCTCGGTGAAATGACTTTTTGAGCTAGGGGAACCCCCTTGATATTGGGACGAGAGTATCCACTCGATGACGACGCTCACACCCACCCGACAGCTGGTCGCGGTCGCTCTGGCGGCCCTCCTCGTCGGCTCGGCGATCGGCCTCGCGGCCGGCGGCGTGATCGACGCGCCCACCGCAGCGGCCGGCGATCCGAATTCGAATGCCGACGGCGACGGCCCGACTGTCTCCGGCTACGACGATGCGGACGACGACCACGATCCGAGTATCGATCGCTTCGACTCGAGTGCGGCCTTCGCCTCGTACCTGCGCGACGCCGGATCGTCGACGAACTACCTCGGCCGCGGTCTCGGTCAGGGTGGTGTCGCCGTCGACGAAGTCGAGGTCGGGGTCGTCGAAGAGGACGTCGCGACCGACGACGCTGCTGACGGCGACGTCGCGATGGAGGCCGAAGAAAGCGGCGACGACGGGTCGGCGGTCAGCGGAAACGGCAACGCGGGCGGCGCGGACCGCTACTCCGAGACCAACGTTCAGGAGGCGGCTCTCGACGAGCCGGACGTTCTGAAGAGCGACGGGCAGACGATCTACTACGCCGACCGCGCCCGACACACCAGAAACGGGTACGGCGACACGCACGTCGTCGACGCCTCGGAGCCGGCGGCCCCGTCGAAGGTCGCCGAGATACCGACGAGTGGCGAACTGCTGCTCGCAGACGACGTGGTCGTCTCCGTCGCACGCGACCGCCTCCAGGGCTACGACGTGAGCGAGCCGTCCGAACCCGAGCAGACCTGGAGTACGACGGTCGACGGCCACGTCGAGACCGCCCGACTCGCCGACGGGGAACTGTACCTCGTCGTCGCGGACCGCGCCGACGCCGGCGACCCGTGCCCGATCGAACCCCTCGGGAGCGACGGTCCCGAGGTCGCGTGCACCGACGTCCACTACCCGACCGAGCAGACCGACGCCGACACGGTCTACACGACGATGCGCGTCGACACCGCGACGGGCGAGGTCGAAGACCGCGTCAGCTTCCTCGGCTCCGCGCGGACGACCGCGACCTACGTCTCCGAGAACGCGGTCTATCTGACCTACGCCGACTCGCCCTCCCAGGCCGAACTGCGACTCGAGTTCCTCCTCACCGACGGCAAAGAACTCCTCGACGTGGACGCGATCGACCGACTCGAGCGCCTCGAGACGTACGATATCTCCGATCGGGCGAAGCGGATCGAGATCGACGCGATCCTCCAGGAGTGGCGCAGCGGATTCGACCGCGAGGAACGGCGCAGCGTCGACCGCGATTTCGAGGACGCTTGGGAGTCCTACGCCGAAGAGCACATGCGCCAGTTCACCCGGACCGGCGTCGTGAAAGTCGGCATCGACGGCGATCTCGCGGTCTCGGCGGCCGGTTCCGTTCCCGGCACCCCGCTCAACCAGTGGTCGATGGACGAACACGACGGCCACCTCCGCATCGCGACGACGGTCCGCGCACCCGGCGTCGACTCCGAGAACGACCTCTACGTCCTCGACGGCGACCTCGAGACGGTCGGCGAGGTCGTCGGGATGGGCGTCGACGAGCGCATCTACTCGGTGCGCTACGAGGGAGACACCGCCTACGTCGTCACCTTCCGCGAGATCGATCCGTTCCACGTGATCGACGTCTCCGATCCCGAGAATCCCGAACTGCAGGGTGAACTCAAACTCCCCGGCTTCTCGACGTACATGCACCCGCTGGGCGAGGACCGCGTGCTCGGCATCGGAGAGGAAGCGGGCAACGTGAAGGCCGTGATCTTCGACGCCTCCGATCCCGAGAATCCCGTCGTCGAGGACGACGCCGTGCTGGAGGACCGCTGGTCCGCAGTTCGGAACTCACACAACGCCTTCCTCATCGACGAGCGCCACGGCGTGTTCTTCCTCCCCGGCAGCGAGGGTGGTCACGTCTTCGCCTACGAGGACGGCTTAGAGCGCGTGACGACCGTGGAAACGGACGGGCCGGCGCTGCGCGCGATGTACCTCGACGACTACCTCTACGTCTTCGGCGAGGCGGAACTCGTTGTGGTCGACGAGACGACGTGGGAGGAAGAGACCTACCTCGACCTGCGCGAGGACTGACGCGGACTGCAGTCGGTCATTTCCGGCGCAACCGCGACCGTTTTTCCGGCGCAACCGTGACCGGTCTGCGGGTACACGGTAAACGGTGACAGCAATTCGTGTAACTCGCCGTCGGTTCGCCGAATCCGAATGGGTGGACTACCCGCCGCGTACACGGCAATTCTTTTGCCCGACCGTTGGCAAGGGCGTACTATGCCAGACGACGCGTCGACGCCGTCCGTCGAGTCCGAAGCCTCGGACTCGAACGGGGCGTCCGATTTCGATGCCGGTGCCGATGCCGACGACGATCGACGAGAACCGAGTCCTCGAGCGGGGAAGAGAGAGAGGGAGAGTGAACGAGAAGGGGAACGCACGCGCACTGAGAGCGAAAGCGAAAACGCCCGAGAGGGCGGCGGGGCGGACGCCGAAGACGGGGAAACGGCCACCGATACCGATTCGGACGCGAACGGACCGATGCCGGGCGTCCCGGACCCCGACGCCGTGGACGAAGAAGACGAAGTCCCCGAAGACGTCCAGAAGTACGCCCGCTTCCAGAAGATGGACGGCGCCCAGTACGACCGGGTCAACGAGTTCCTGCGCGACCGAACCTACGTCACCGCCCGCGAGTGGGCGATCGCCCGCCTCTGTTCGGACTTTCGCACGGAGACCGGCATCGAGATGACCAAGATCGGCGAGAACCTGCCCGAACTCGTCCCGTTCATGACCGACACTTACTCGCCCCAGGCCGTCAATCAGGCCCGCTCGTCGTTCGAGGACAAGATCCGGAAATCCGGCGCGACCTTCCTCTACGGCGCGATGTGTGACTTCTTCACCGCTGAGGAACTCGACGACGTGATGTACGAGGCGACGGAGGTCGCCAAGTTCCTGCTCGAGGTCGAGGGCGTCGACCTCTCCGTCGAGGAGGAACTCGAAGCCGAAGAGCGCATCTCGAGCGTGATGCGCGAGGTTCGCGAGGCGAGCCAGGAGTTGCGCGAGGAAGAGGATCTCACAGAATAGCGCCCTTGGGGTTCCGATCTCCGGTCGACTCGAGTTGACCGTTGAGAAACCGAACGAGCACATCGTCTCGCGGTTCTCGGGTCGAGGGACGAGCGGCCGACTCGACTACTCCCACACCCCGAAGACGGGGGAACCGGATTCGTTCAGCACGCCCGATACGGACTCACCGGCACGGTTCTCGACCGCGTTCTCGAACCCGTCACGAGGCGGTACACCGAGCGCCAGTTCGAGCGATCGCTCGCCAACCTACGGACGGTGCTCGAAGCGGAGACGCCGGCTCGAGTGTGAGTGCGAGGTGTTCTCGGCGTCCGGGCCGTCCATCGGAATCGCCTCGAGTCCGCGTTCATCCGGCGTCATCGGATCCCTCCGAGCGACTGTGCCTGTGCCTGTTCCTATGCCAGTACCCGTACGAGAGACATGCGATACCGATCTCCGTTACCGGCCGACGGTCTCGAGGGTTGCGACCACGAGGACGCCCAGCATTCCGCCAGCGGCGAGACTGGACGCCACCCCACCGGGAATCGGCAGTGTCGCCAGCCCCGTCCAGATCAGGACGGCGACGGTCCCGATCACGAGTCCGCGCCCTGCGTACCCGATCGACCGAAACCACGCGCCGACCTGCGTGCCGATCGACGAGGCAGCGAGTGGCCCGACGACGAGCGCGAACACGAGCAATCCGGCGATCAACCAACCCCAGAAGATCGTCTCGGTGAGTAACAGCGGGAACACGATCAGAACCGTCACGATCACCGTCAGCGCGAGATCGCGACGGCTCGGCGCGTCGTCCGACAACCAGTCGGACGGGTTGCTCGAGGGCATCGTCGAGTCAGCAATCCGATCCGGGATGGATAATAATTTCGGTGCTATTGACTGGTGTCACAACCGGTGGGGAGAGCAGTCTCGTGCCCGCTACGGACTCCCCGCACGAACGCACAGGCTACCGGTCGACCCGCTCGAACGTCGGCGTCGCGTCACCGACCAGCGCGTCCTCGAGCGTCGAGACGATCGTCTCGGGGTCGGACGGCCCGCCGGCCGCGACGACGCTGCCGATCGACTCGGGGTCGAACGGGATCGCGAGCGCGTCGTAGACGGCCTCGAGGACGTCCGCGAGTCCCGACCGGCCGTCGACGACGAGGATCCCGGAGACGAGCGCGGCGTCGGTGCGGACCCGCTGGGCGATGCCGGCGAGTTTTCGTTCGGTGCCGTCGGTTCCGCCCTCGCCACCGGCCCCATCTACAGAACCGGCCGACAGCGAGTGCGATCCCGGACAGAAAGAGTCGGGTGGCTCTCCGCGCGTCGCGTCGACGCCGAGGTTCTCGAGCGCCCCCTCGAGGTCGCGGACGAGTCGATCGTACCGATCCCCGATCCCCCGTCGGCCGTCCTCGACCGGTTCCGCGCGTGCGAACGCGATCGTCGTCTCGCCGTCGTAGGCGACCGCCCGGCCGCCGACGCTGCGCTCGACCGGCGGAAACCCGCGCTCGCGGGCGGCCGCTCGAGCGCGGTCGTATCCATCGAGGCGTGCGTCGCGACGGCCGAAGGCGACCTGTCGGTGGGGTCTCCAGACGCGGACCGCCGTCTCGCCGGTCGCTGCGAGCGAGCACATGCGCTCGCTCACCTCGCCGTCGGCCGCAATCGTCGAGGCTCGGCCCCGGAACAGACGCATTTAGACGGACTTCGACCCGACGCGCCTAAACACGCTCGTCCTCGAGTGAGTGGTGATGGCCGAGAGGGAGCGGGAGCGGGATCGAGAGGTCGGTGAACCGGCGGGCGGTCGCCTCGAGACGGACCGCAGCGTCGCGCTCGGGGATCCGATCTTGAACCGGTACGACCGCTTCTCGCTGTACAACTCGCCGTATCCCGCCCACGACGAGGGGTGTGCGATCGACCTGTACCCGCGAGACGACGGTGACGTCGCCCCGTCCCCCGTCTCCGGCACCGTCCTCGAAACGAAGACCGTCCGCGCGCCGCCGAAACCGTACGCGCCCGAACACGACCACCTGCTCCTCCTCGCGTGCTCGGCTCCCGCCGGCGTCGCGGGACTGGTCGCGCGAATCCTCCACGTCGAGCCGGTCGTCGAACCCGGCGACGAGGTCGCGATCGGCGACCCGTTGGGATCGCTCGTCCACGCCGGCTTCTTCGCCCCCTGGGTCGACGACCACCTCCACGTCGGCTTCCGGAGCGCCGACCAGAATCACCACCGTGCAGCGGGATCGCTGCGGATCGAACTCGCGGTCGACGTTCGACCGCTCGAGTGGGACGGCCGCGGGACGGTCGTCGAGACGGGGGAGACCTACGCGGTGCTGGACGCACCCACGCATCCGAATCCCGGAGTGTTCGCCGGCATCGCCGCCGACGGCGGCGGGGTGCTGGACGGCGGACTGGCCCACTACGACGGTGGCGGGCTCTTGGCGAGGGAGGATCGCGCCGACGGGCCGACGGCAGTCGCTCTCAACGGTGCGCAGGTCGGTACGGCGGTCGGACGATCCGTCGCGTGGGACGACGTCGTCGTCACCGCGAACGGGGAGCCCATCACCGGCCTCTCGCTGTTCTGCGCTCGAGACGCCGACTTCGGGGTAAAACTCGTCTGTCCGGAGCGCTCGTTCGAGTGCGGGCAGGAGGTGCAGGTTCGGGTTCGGGTTCGCGGATGCTCGGAGGAGAAGGAGAGCACGCTCGAGTGAACGGAGCGTGAAACGAGACGGGGCGAGTGCGGTGACCGCGATCGATCAGGCAGCGTCTCCCCACCGACGGTCCGACCGATCCGAGCGAGTCTAGTCGCTCTGCAACGTCTCTCCGTCCACCACTCGACCGACGAACAGCGGCGTCTCGGTCGGCCGATCGCGGATGTAGAAGAGGAACGGTCGGTCGACGACCATCTCGGCGTGGTCCGGCGGCGCACTCTCGTTCATCACGACGGCCGTCGCGGCCGCGGCTTCGGTGCCGAGTTCGTCCACCTCGACGAAACTCTTGTGGCGGATATCGTCGACGAACAGGCCGCCTGAGCCGTCCATCCCGCTGAAATCGGCACCGCTGCCGAACGCCTTCTCCATCCCGAGGCCCCGCATGGTCTCGACGAGACTGAACTCGGATTCGATGCCGAACGTCGGCAGGGTGAGATCGACCTCCGTCGTCGACGTCTCCTCGAGCATCGTCGCGAGTCGGTCGACCGTGAACTCGTTTTCGAAGGTCTCGAATCCGTTCTCGTCCCCGCCCTCGCCCTCGTCTTCACCCTCCGCGGGAAGGATCACGACCATGCTGGTGTCGCGGTTCGCGTAGGACAGTTCGACCAGCTGGTGGCCGGCGATCTCCGCGTAGGGGAGTTTCGTCGACTGGAACATCAACGGGACCTCGCTCTCGGTTCCGTCGAGGGCGGTGAACGTTCCCGACTCGGTGTCCTCCTCGGAGAATGGATACTCCCACTTGCCGACGAAGTAGATCGCGTTCGTCAGGACGAGTTTCGTCGTCGCGTCGATCGAACCCTCTGGAAGGAGGTCCTCGATTCGATCGTTCGTTCGTTCCTCGACCCACTCGTTGATCCGCTGGCGGGCTTCCTCCGGACTCCCCGAAAAGTCGACGAGTTCCATGCCGGCGCCGTAGTAGGCCTCGAGCAAGTTCAGATAGTCCTCGCTGAAGCCGTAGCCGTCCTGCCCCCAGACGGTATTGGCGGTCCTGAACTCGAAGGCTGGGCCGTCGTCTTCGTTCTCGTTTTCGTTCCCGTCTTCGCCTTCTCCAGCCCACGCGTTCGCGACCTCCTGTCCGTCCTCGTTGCGCCGGACGAATTCGGCCTCGAGCGCGCCGAAAGCGGGGTGGAGGTCGTCCCGATCGAGTTCGTACCGGAGCGCGTCGGCCATCTCGTCGGCGGTCTCTCCCCGAGCGCCGGCGTAGGTCATCGCGAGCGCGACGGAGACGCTGTAGGGGGAACAAAAGAGGTTCTCGTCGGGTGCCTCAGTTCGGAGCTGGGCGAGCAGATCGAGCGAGAAGGCGACGTTGCCGCGGATCTGCTCGGCGAGGAGATCCTCGTCGATCTCGGGGTCGGTGGCGAGCTCGAGTCGCGGGAACGGGGGGACGTCGTACTCGTCGAAGCCGGTTTCGACGGCGTCGTCGGGCTCGGTTTCCGTCTCGTCGTCTGCGTTCTCGTCTTCGTCGTCGGGATCGGAACCGGACTCGTCGCTCAAACAGCCGGCCGCACCGGCGAGCAACGCGCCGGTCAGTGCGAGGACGGTGCGTCGGTTGGAGGTCGGATGCATACCTCGCGGTTTCGCGAGGTCCCGTAAACCCTTTCCGTAGGGTGAAACGGGGATTTCAGCTACGGGTTTCGAAGTGGAGTTGTAGCGACGGTCCGTTCGGGAACCGGCTCGAGACTACCTATTTCGCCACTGAACGTTTCCTGTTCCGCCACTGATTGTTTTATGATAGCACACGCCATAGTAGTCACATGGTCAACGACACGTTCCTCTTCGGGGCCCCGCTCGTTGGCGTCGCCGTCGGAGCCGGCGTTCTGGTGTTCGGACTGTTTCAGGGTGGGTTCGCCGGGATCACGCTGCTCGGCGGGATCATCGGAGCATTGAGTATCGCGTTACTCGCGTTCGCCGCGTCTCAGGCCTCGAGAGCTGGTCGCCACTGAACGTCACTGCACACCTATCGCACGATCGCTGTGCGATCAGCATCAGTAAATGGCAGCACGGTTTCGTTATGCAGAAATGTGCCAGAAAATCGATTAGGCGATTCAGTAACTATGTGTGCTTCCTGAGCGATTTACGTCAGTAAAATAAACAGAGTTGTAAGAATCGCTCCTATAAATACTAGTGCGGAGAATAGATTCCAAGACTGGGTGAGAATACTGAAGAGTAGACCGGCCAAAATGAGGATGTACCCGAAGGAGACGAGAGACAATACGATCCCTCTTTTGAGGGGTTCACTTCCCGTTTCACTTCTCTCAAACATACAACCGATACAACATAGGGTAATAAAAAGGCAGTCGATAGTTGTACGAACTGTGCGTTTCCTGTACTTACCGAGACTTTTACGATTACCGCTGAATTCAGAAACTGTATTATCGACTACTGGTATCTGAATTGTCTCTGCCGCTACTGTAGCGCCGCTCGGAGAGCGACCGCCACGGGGAGCGCGAGGGTTCCACTCGAACTGTGAGCGGTCGGGCGGAGTCGTCTGCTCGGCGATCCTACTGCGTCTCCAGTCCTTCGGCAACGTTCGACCGAATCAAACAAACTCCGTTCAACGGGACGAGTCGGAGAAGCGCTGGACACAAATCGCTGGCTGGCACAGTAGGGATATGACCGACGAGTCTGGGTCCCAGTCAGGGTCCGGGTCCGGATCGGAGTCCACATCCGAATCTGAATCCGAAACTGACGTCGACGCCGACGCAACCTCCCAGTCCGAAACCGACCTCGAGTTCGACTCCCTCGAGTCGTTCCTCCAGGAGTACATCGACGAGTACCACGAGTTCCTCTCCTGGCTGGGGACGACCGTCGAGAACGTCGGCCCCGGGACGATGACGATGGCGATCCCCTACGACGAGAAATTGACCAACACGCGTCCCGGTGCGAACGGCGATCGAAAACCCGACATCCACGGCGGTATCGCCGCGACGCTCGTCGACACCGCCGGCGGCCTCGCCCTCAGGACCGAACTCGAGAAGCCGCTCACGGGTAACGTCGCGACGATCAACCTGAACGTCAACTACCTGCGACCGGCGACGGGCGACCTGACAGCGACCGCCCGGGTGGTGCGGGCGGGCTCGAGCGTCGGCGTCAGCGAGATCACCGTCGAGAGCGCGACCGACGGCGAGACGGAGATCGTGGCGATCGGGCAGGGCGCGTACCGAATTTTCCGCGAGGAGTGAGCCGCGTGGCGCGCGAGCACGCCGGTTTCGACGGCGAGCGCTCGAGCGATCACCCCCGATCGTCCGAATCGGCGACCGTTGAATCGATCACTACCCTGTCGCCGAACGGGTTCGGCCACGTTACCGGTCAGTAGGAATCAGATATACCCCCTAATAGCGTGTCTTCCAGAGGTCGAGGTGTACGACACGCGCCGTCCCTCAGGACGGGAACCGCGTACACCACCCATGACCGACACAGACTCCAACGGACGACCCGGTGACGTTTCGAACGCAGCCGACGACCGCGACCCGCTGTTCGCACGGATCCCGCGACGGGACTTCATGAAAGCCGGCGCAGCGACCGGCGCACTGACGGGACTCGCCGGCTGTACGAGCCTCCTCAGCAGCGAGGAGAACGCGACGGCAGCGGCAGACGTCGACGCCTCCGTGCCGCCGGGCGAGCACGACGAGTACTACGGCTTCCTCTCCGGCGGTCACTCCGGCGAGATCCGCGTCTACGGGATTCCGTCGATGCGCCAGCTCATGCGGATTCCGGTGTTCAACCGCGAGAGCGCACGCGGCTACGGATTCGACGACGAGACGAGGGGGATGCTCGAGGACGCGGGCGGCTACACTTGGGGCGATACCCACCACCCGCGCGTGAGCCAGACGGACAACGACTACGACGGCCGCTGGGCGTTCGTCAACGACAAGGCCAACGGTCGGATGGCCCGGATCGACCTGAAGTACTTCGAGACGGACGCGATCGTCGACGTGCCGAACCAGCAGGGGACCCACGGCGCCTGCTGTATGCTCCCGGACACGAAGTACGTCTTCGGCGTCGGCGAGTTCCGCGTTCCGATGCCCAACGACGGGCGCGACCTCGACGACCCCGACTCGTACACCTCGAACATCGCCGCGATCGACCCCGAGACGATGAACGTCGAGTGGGAGGTATTGGTCGACGGCAACATGGACAACGGCGACGGCGGTAAGAACGGCCGCTGGTTCTTCGCGACGGGCTACAACAGCGAGAGCGCCGTTACCGAGAGCGGGATGTCCGAGTCGGACACCGACTGGGTGAAGGCCTTCGACGTTCCCGCAATTGAGGAGGCCGTCGAGGCCGGCGAGTACGAGGAGATCGGCGGCGTTCCGGTCGTCGACGGCACTCGCGACAGTTCGCTGAACGAGGGCGACCGGCCGCTGGTCCGCTACCTCGACGTCTCGAAGAGCCCTCACGGAGTCAGCGTCACGCCGGACGGCAAGTACGCGATCGCCAGCGGAAAGCTCGACCCCACGTGTTCCGTCATCGACATCGAGGCGCTCGGCGAGGTCGACGATCCCAACGAGGCGGTCGTCGGCCGGCCGAGCCTCGGAATGGGGCCGCTGCACACCGCCTACGACGGCCGCGGTCACGCCTACACGACGCTGTTCATCGACTCGCAGGTCGTCAAGTGGGACATCGAAGCCGCCGTCGAAGCGGACGCGGAGTCCGAGGATCCGGTCGTCGAGAAGATCGACGTCCACTACAACCCCGGCCACCTGATCGCCGCCGAGTCCTACACCGCCGAACCCGCGGGTGACTGGCTGATCTCGCTGAACAAACTCTCGAAGGATCGGTTCCTGCCGGTCGGGCCGGTCCATCCCGAGAACGACCAGCTGATCTACATCGGCGACGACGACGCGGGAATGGAACTCGTCAAGGACACGCCGGCGTACGCCGAGCCCCACGACGCCTCGATCGTCCACAAGAGCAAGCTCGAGCCGGCGTCCACGTACGATCCCGCCGACCCCGAGCTCGATCCGGTCGGCGTCGACGACGTCGACATCCAGCGCGAGGACGGTCGGGTCGACGTGAAGATGACTTCCCAGCGCAACCAGTTCGGGTTCGAAGATATCACCGTCCAGGAGGGAGACGAGGTGACCATCACGGTCACGAACATCGAGACGACCGCCGACCTGCTGCACTCGATGGCGATCCCCGAACACGACGTCAACATCAAGCTCGCGCCACAGGAGACCCGCAAGGTGACGTTCGCCGCCGACGAGCCGGGCGTCTACTGGATGTACTGCGCGTTCTTCTGTAGCGCACTGCACCTCGAGATGCGCTCGCGATTGCTCGTCGAACCCGCGGAGTGAGAGTGAGTGTGATCACGATGCCCCGCCTCGACTCCCTCACCGAACTCCGACGGCTGCTCCCGCTGACAGCGGCGGCGCTGTTGGCGGCGGCACTCGCCGTCCCGGTGTGGCGGATCACGTTGACCGCCCCGCAGTACACCGAGGCGCTGGTCGTCGAACTGTACGCCTATCCACGACTGGGCGGCGACTACGCGGAGGTGCAGTTGCTCAACCACTACGTCGGGTTCTACTACCCGGATCCGGTGTTCGTCGAACCCAACTACGCGGTCGAGGACGGGGCCGTCGCGGTCCCCGAGTGGCTCCTCGGACCCGTCGTCTTCCTCGCGCTCGCCGCCGCCGCCGTCTTCGCCGCGCTCGCGCCGACCGCACGGGCGCTCGAGCGGCGGCTAACCTACCACCTCGGCGCGACGATCGCGATCCTCTCGACGATGGCCGTGATCATCCAGATCCGGCTCTACCAGGCGGGTCACTCGCTCGACTCGAGTGCCCCGCTACGGGGCGTCGACGGCTTCACACCGCCGATCGCCGGGAGCTACGAGGTCGCCAACATCAGCGGAAACGCCTGGTTCGGCCCCGGCGGCTACATGGCGGCCGCCGCAGTCGCGGCGCTCGTCGTCGCGTACCTGGTTCGCGGTTCCGAAGCGACCGTCGGCGACGTTCCGGACCTCCTGCGCTCGAGTCCCGAGCGCGGCCGGTCGTGGCTCGAGCGGCGGCGCGAGGGGTCCATCGGTCGTGATGCCGGGGGCCGACGCGATCGACGAGATGATCACGGACGTGGTCCCGACGTGGACGCGACCGACGCGACCGACGCGACCGACGCGACCGACGAGCCGACCGACCGAACTTCCGCTCGCGGCACACCCCGCGGTGATCCGCCGTGACCGACGGCTGGTT
Organism: Halomontanus rarus; assembly: GCF_017357405.1. GTDB lineage: Archaea > Halobacteriota > Halobacteria > Halobacteriales > Natrialbaceae > Halomontanus > Halomontanus rarus. The sequence continues at coordinate 2,673,824 of NZ_CP071597.1, forward strand.
CGCGGCTGTCGCCGGGGCGATGCTCGTCTGCTCGCTGGTCGGGGCGGCCGTCGCTGCGACCGACGGCGGAGGCGGCGACCGCACCGTCGAGTGGACGCCCGACGTACCGGACGTCCGCGGAGACGGTGTCGAGGCACCCGACGAACCGGGGGTCGCGACGATCGGCGACCGCGAGTTCGACTCCGTACAGGCTGCCGTCGATGCCGCAGAATCCGGGGAGACGATTCACCTCGAGAGAACGTTCGAGGAGCGCGTCTCGGTTGCGACCCCCGACGTGACCCTCACTAGCGAGACCGACGCCGCCGTGATCGACGGCGGCGGCGAGGGAACCGTCCTGACCGTGACCGCCGAGAACGTCACGCTCGAGGGGCTTTGGATCCGCGAGTCCGGCCTCGACAAGACCGACGATGACGCGGGCGTCCGCGTCACCGGGTCGGGCGCGACGCTCACCGACCTCCGATTGACGGCGATCACGTTTGGCGTCTGGATCGGCGACACGACCGACGTGACCGTCGAAAACTCGACGGTCGCCGGCCGCGAAGACGTCGCGGTCGAACAGCGGGGTAACGGTATCCACCTCTGGGAGGCCGACGGAACCGAGGTGCGGGGGAACGCTATCACGACGGTCCGCGACGGGATCTACTACTCGTGGGCTCGGAACGTCCACGCCGCCGAGAACGTCATGTGGGACCTGCGCTACGGCGTCCACTACATGTACTCGAACGACAACCACCTCGAGGACAACGTCGCGTTCGACAACGACGTCGGCTTCGCGCTGATGGTCTCCGAGGGCCTCGTCTTAGAGGAGAACGTCGCGGTGCGAAACGACGGCCCGAGCGGTCACGGCATCCTGCTCAAGGACGTCGAGGACAGCGAGATTCGCGGCAATTCGGTCGTCGCGAACGGCAACGGCCTCTACGTGTACAACGCCCAGAACAACGCCATCGCGGACAACCTCGTCCTCGAGAACGACCTCGGAATCCACGTCACGGGCGGGAGTCAGGGCGAACGCGTGACCGGCAATAGCTTCCTCGAGAACGGGCAGGCGGCGTACGCGACGACGAACGCGCAGGTCGCCTGGAACGACTCCGAGGGCGGCAACTACTGGTCGGGCGCTCACACCGTCGACCGTGACGGGGACGGAACGAGCGACATCCGCCACCAGCCCGCCGGCACCGTCGAGACGCTGGTACACGAGGAACCGCGCGCCGGCGTCTTCGCCGAGAGTCCGGCGTTCGATACCGTCCGACTGGCCGAGAGTTCGTTCCCGGTCGTCGAATCGCCGGGAGTCGTCGACCACCGACCGCTCGCGGAGTCGCCACACGAGAACTGGCGGACATACTACGACCATGAAGATCACGATCACTGACGTACGCAAACGCTACGGCGACGTCGTCGCCCTCGACGGCCCCTCGTTCGAGGTGCCCGCGGGCTCGACGTTCGGCGTGCTCGGAACGAACGGCGCGGGAAAATCGACTCTGTTCGGACTGCTGGTCGGCCACGACACCCCCGACGAGGGGTGCATCGAGGTCGGCGGTCTCGACGTCGAGGAGGCCGGCCACCGCGTCCGAGAACGAGTCGGATTCCTCCCCGAGCACGCGGGGTTTCCGGACGCGATGACCGGCCGGGAGGTGCTCGCGGTCCACGCCCGCATCCGAGGGCTCGAGGCCCGTGCCGAGCGCATCGAGGCGTGTCTCGAACTCGTCGGGTTGACCGACGCCGCCGACCGCGCCGTTTCCGGCTACTCCAACGGGATGGGACGTCGGCTCGGCCTGGCGGCAGCGTTGCTCTCGCAGCCGCCGGTGCTCGTCCTCGACGAGCCGACCGCGGGGCTCGATCCTCGTGGGGTGGCGACGTTCCACCGGATCGTCGAACGGATCGACCGCGAGACCGACGCCACGGTCGTCCTCTCTTCTCACGTGCTCGGCGAGGTCGAACGGCTCTGCGACGAGGTCGTCGTCCTCCAGGACGGGCGACTGCGCGCAGCCGGCTCCGTCGAAGAACTGTGCGCGGCCGCCTCCGACCGGGTTACGGTCAGTCTCCGTCCCGCGGGCGACCGCGAGGCCCTGCTCGAGGCCGTGTCCTCGTGGGGATCGGTCGACGCTGGCGAACGGACGATCGACGTCCGGTGTGCTCGCGAGGACGCGTTCGATCTCCTCGCCGCGCTCGAGGACGACCTGGTCGAACGGTTCGAGGTCCGTGAGCCGGGGCTCGAGGCGGCGTTCCACGAGGCGCTGGCGGGTGCGTTCGAAGCGAGTGGCGAGGCAGCGGACGGAACCGAGACCGAGACCGAGACCGAGACCGAGATCGGGTCGGAGAACGAACTCGAGACTGATACCCCAGAGACGCGAGAGGCCACGCCATGACGGACCGAACGCCCGACCCGAGGACGGACGGCGGCTACGAGCTGCGGATGGCGGGTTCCGAGACGAAGGCGGGGAGAGAGACGGAGACGGCGGTGAAGCGGGAGTCGGAGGTGGAGACGAATACGAACACGACGATCGTATCGGCCGCGAGAGCCGGCCTCCGACAGGCAGCGGTCCTCGCCGAGACGGAGTATCGGCTCGCGGTTCGCGGTCGGTGGGCGGTCGCGCTCACCGTCGTCTTCGCCGCGTTCGCGCTCGGATTGACGACGTTCAGCGGCGCGAGCGTGAGTCCCGACGGGTTCGATCGGACCGTCGCGAGCCTCGCGGTGCTGGCCGGCTATCTCGTCCCGCTGGTCGCGCTGGCGTTCGGCTTCGACGCGATCGTCGGTCGCGAGGAGAGCGGCTGGCTCGGCGCGTTGTTCGCCCTGCCCGTCTCGCGGTCGTGGATCGTCCTCGGGACGTTCCTCGGACGCGCGGTCGTTCTCGCGAGCGCGACCGTCGTCGGGTTCGGGATCGCCGGCGGCTTGCTGCTCCGGGAGTTCGGACTGACCGGGTTCGACACCTACGTCGGATTCGTGCTCGCGACGGCCGGGCTCGGACTCGCGTTCCTCGCGCTGGCCGTCCTGCTGTCGACGGTCGCCCGCGAGAAGACCCACGCCCTCGGCCTCTCCCTGCTCGCGTGGGCGTGGTTCGTGTTGGTCCACGACCTGCTCGCGCTGGGCGTGATCGCCGCGTTTCCGCTGCCCGACGCGGCGCTGTCGACCATGCTGCTCGCGAATCCGGCGAGCGTCTTTCGGGCGCTCGTCCTCGGCACCCTCGGCGCTGGCGGCGACGCCGGCTTCGCGTCGGTGCTCGCGGACGTCGGCCTCTCGAGCGGTCCGCTCGTCGCCGCGTTGTTCGCGTGGGCCGTCGTGCCGCTCGCTGCCGCCGCAGTGGCGGTGCGCCGACGCCGCGTCTGACTCGAGTCGTACTGTAACCGTCTTCCTCACCCCCATCAGATTTCGACTCTAACTCCAACTCCAACTCCAACTCCAACTCCGACTCCGATGACTCCCAACTCACCTACCCACCACACGACACCGGACCGTAACACGAATCGACTCGAGACCGAGGGCGTCGATCCCCGCTCACGGCGGCGCTTCCTGTTCGGCGTCGCGATCGCGTCGACGGCCGGACTCGCCGGCTGTCTCGGAGGCGAGCGCGACGAACGCGACGGGACGACCTCCGCCGACCCGGACCCGATCGCCCTGACCGGCGGCCTCGCGTGCGACGCCTGCGGCATGGTAATCGAAGAACACTACGGGCCCGCCGGTCAGGCCGTCTACGCCGACGGCAGACCGGAGGGTCGAGAGGGGCCTGCTCGGTTCGACAGTGTCGCGGAACTCCTCGTCTCCCTCGAGGAGGCCGACGCTCGCGGGTGGGAGACCCACGCCGTCTTCGTCACCGACTACTCGAGGGTCGACTACGAACTCGACGTGCGCGACGGAACGCCGTACGTTTCGACACACGCCGAGGCAGACGCCTTCGCGGACGTCCAGGAGGTGCACTTCGTCGTCGACAGCGACGTTCACGGTGCGATGGGCCCCGACTCCGTCCCGTTCACCGACCCGGAAGACGCCGATTCGTTCGCCGACGAACACGGGGGGACGGTTCTCGAGTGGGACGAACTGCGGGCTCGATAACGCTCGACCGTTCTCGACCGTCAGTCGAACGAGAGTTCCCCGCTCTCTGTGACCTCGCCGAACAACCACTCGGCGTGCTCTAAGGCGTACTCCTTGTGATCGTCCTCGATCGATCCGATACAGTCCTCGACCAGGATCGGCCTGAAGTCACGCAGACCCGCGCTGCCGCCGGTGTGCAACACGCAGACGTTCGCGAGCGTCCCGCAGAGGACCAGATCCCGGATCCCACGCGCCCGGAGCCACCCCTCGAGTTGGGTCTCGTAGAAGGCGTCGTAGGTGTGTTTCTCGACGACGAGATCCTCGTCGCGAACGTCGAACTCCTCGACGATTTCGGCGTCCCACGACCCCTCGAGGACGTGCTCGCCCCACTGCTCGAACTCGTCGTAGTAGTGTGCGTCGTCGAACTGTTCTGGCGGGTGGACGTCGCGGGTGTAGACGACCTGTACGCCGGCCTCGCGGGCGCGCTCGAGGAGGGTGTCGATCGGGTCGACGACGGCCTCGCTGCCGGGTGCGTAGAGGCTCCCGTCGGGATGGCAGAATCCGTTCTGCATGTCGACGACCACGATGGCGGTACTGTCGGGTGCGAGCGAGAGTGACGCGGACATACGCGGGGGTACGAACCCTCGGTGAAAAAACGCTCCGGCGGCAGAAGTGGTTAATACGTCCAGCCCATTAGTTTCGGAATACCTAGAGATGAGGAAATTACGTGCGCTCGTTTTTGCAGTACTACTCGTCGTATCGATGGGGGCCATGCCGCTGTCGGCGGTCGGTGTCGCCGATTCGAGTGCGGTGACAGAACACGCCGACTCCGTGACGGAGCGGCCCGTGACGGCGTCGCTGGCCACACAGGAGGGAGACGACGATCCGCACCCCGACGGTCGACCGGACGACCCGACGACCACGGACACGATCGGCTACGTCGAGGGCTACTGGTACGACGACGAACTCCCGGTCGACGACCAGGATAACGCCGTCGTCGAGGACGACGAACTCGACGCCGTCGTCTACCGCTCGATGGCTCGCGTCGAGGTCATCCGCGAGCGGACGTTCGAGGAGACGGTCGACGTCTCCGTCCGGACCCGCGAGGACGTCAGCGAGGAAACCACCGCGGATATCAGGAACGTGACCGAGGCCGAGCGACTCCACGAGAACGTCCGCTTCGAGGCCCTGTTCATGGTCGACCGAGACACCGACGCCGTCGACCAGTTCGCCGCCCTGTACACCGACGTCGTCGGCGGCTTCTACGACCCGGAGACCGACGAAATCGTCGTCGTCTCGGACACCCCCGAGTCGCCCGAACTCGACGAACTGGTTCTGGCCCACGAACTGGAACACGCCCTCCAGGATCAGTACTTCAACCTCCAGAGCTTCGAGCGAGCGACCCGGGATCAGGCGACCGCCCAGGAGGGCCTCATCGAGGGCGATGCCAACACGATCGAAACCGAGTACGAACAGCGATGCGGCGAGCAGTGGGACTGCCTCCCGCCGGCCCAGACGCCCGAAGGCACACAGCCGGACCTCAACTGGGGGATCTACTTCACGATCTTCCAGCCCTACGACGACGGCCCCGACTACGTCGAATACCTGCGCCAGCAGGGCGGCTGGGACGCCGTCGACGACGCGTTCGAGAACCCCCCGGCGAGCACGTCGGACATGATGTACCCCGAGGAGGATCGCGAACCCGCGAACATCACGATCGAGGATCGCTCGAGCGATCGCTGGGAGCGACTCGAGACCGAGGACGGCCCCGACTTCGCCTCGTTCGGTGAAGGGGCGATGGCGACGATGCTGGCCGCCGGGGCGTTCGGTGAGAGCCAGCAGTCGGTCGTCTCCGCCGAGGAGTTCCTCACGTTCAACGCGGCCGGCGGTATCGACGATATTCAGTACTCTCAGCCCTACACCGACGGCTGGAACGGCGACAAACTGGTCACGTACACGACGGACGCGGAGACCGCCGACGAGAGCGCCTACGTCTGGCGGAGCGAGTGGACCAGCGAGGGCGACGCCGCGGCGTTCGTCGACGGCTACCAGCAGTTGCTCTCGATCAACGGCGGGGAATCGGTCGAGGATCGACAGGATACGACGGTCATCGACGAGGGATACCCCGGTGCGTATCGCGTCGACCACGAGGGGACGACGGTGACGATCGTTCGCGCGCCCAGCGTCGACGAACTGTCGGAGATCCACGAGGGTGGGGCCGAGTCGGATTCGGACTCGGAAACCGAGACCGAGACCGGAGCCGAGAACGAAACCCAGACCACCGAAACGAACGCCGACAACGAGACCGCTGGCGACGAATCCGGCGACGAAAGCGACGAACTCGCCGGCTTCGGGCTCGTCGTCGCCCTCGTCGCCCTCCTCGTCGGCGTGATGGCGATGCGCCGACGGTAGCTGTCACGACTTTCGTTTTCGACGCGTCGGAAACCACGCGATCGCCTACGCGACTCGCTGACGGAAGCGCTTTTTATTGTCACTTCCTTGCACCGGACGTGCGACGTCTCACGCTGCTCGCAGTCGTTCTGATCGCCCTCCTCGCCGGCTGTTCGCTCATCGCTCCGAACGCCGACACCGACGCCGACTCCTCGGTCACGCTCGAGCCGCGGTCCCTCGATTCGGATCGACCCCTCGGAACGGTCGGCAACTACACTGCCACCGACACCTTCGAACTCGGCCCCAATTCGAGTACGGGGCTCACTACGGCTGAACTCGAGGCGGTCAAGTACCGATCGATGGCCCGGATCGAGGTCGTCCGCGGCCTGCAGTTCCGGGAGGACGTCGGCCTCGAGATCGTCAGCCGCGAGCGGTACCGACAGGAGAATTCGTGGGCCGAGGGAGCGGCCGGCCCGTACACGAACGAACTGTGGCGCGCGGGATTCGTCGTCGACGGCGAGACGGAGTACAACGACGCGCTCGGCGAACTCTACGGCGGCTCGGTACAGGGATACTACTCGAGCGGCCGGATCGTCCTCGTCACCGACGAGGTCGACAGCGTGAGCGTCGATCGCGACACGCTGGTTCACGAACTCGTTCACGCCTTACAGGACCAGCACTTCGGGCTGGCCCGCAGCGGGACGACCGTCGACGAACGGCGAGCCGAGAGCGGGTTGATCGAAGGTGAGGGCAACTACGTCCCACACCTGTACGACCAGCGGTGTGGGGCCGCGTGGGAGTGTCTTCCCGACCTCGAGCGAGAGCCCGGTACCGCGAACCAGCGGCCGTTCAACGTCGGGCTCTACCTCTCGATCTACGCACCGTACGCGGAGGGACCGACGTTCGTCCGGCACCTTCACGAGCGAGGGGGCGAGCGCGGGAGTGCGAACGGGAGCGCACGTGTGAACGCGAGTGCCAGCGAGAACGAAACCGGAGACGGCGAGTGGGCCGCCGTCGACGCAGCCTTCGACGATCGGCCGTCGAGTACGGAACAGATACTCCACCCCGAACGGTATCCGGACGACCGGCCGGTCGACGTTTCCGTCGCGGACCGCTCCGGGGCGGAGTGGGAGCCGTTTACGGTGGCGGACGAGAGCGAGAGCGAGGGAGAGGGCGAAGAGAAGGACGAGACTGGGACTGATCTGCGAACCGAAACCGTCGGCGAGGCGACGCTGTTCGCGACCCTCTTCGCCAACGGCATCGTCGACCGACCGCTCACCGAGGGCGGAACCGACATTTCGCCGTACAACTACTCGCACCCGATCACCGACGGCTGGGCCGGAGACACCCTCGTCGCCTACCACGACCGCGACGACGAGGACCGGACCGGCCACGTCTGGCGACTGGCCTGGAGCTCCGAGGCCGACGCCACCCAGTTCCGCGAGGCCTACCTCGAGCTCCTCGAGCGACACGACGCCGAGGCGGTTTCGGGAGCGACCGACACCTACCGCGTTCCCGACGTAAGCGGTTTTGCCGGGGCCTATCGCGTCACGAGCGAGGGCGACCGGGTGACGATCGTCGGCGGGCCGACGGTGGCGTCGCTCGAAGACATTCACGGGAGCGAGACGAGGTCGCCCCCGTCGGCGATCACGGCCGTCGGTCCGCTGCCGACCGCTCCGACCGAGCACTCGACGACCGGAATCGCAGCCCCTGCGATCAGTGACGGGTGACGAGCGACGGGCGACAGGTGACGGGCGACGGGCGACAGGCGAGCGACGGATGACGAACGACGAGAGGACGTCCGAGCGCCACACAAGCGTACCTTTTTCGCCCTCCACCGGAAAGCGAGGGGTATGACGAATCCGTTCGGAACCGTCTCAGCGGAGGCGATCCTCGAGGGCCGGGCGACGGACGCCTACTTCGAGCGCACGCGGACGACCCTCGAGCACGCGGGGAAAGACCCCCACGTCGTCGCCGAAGTGACCGCCGACCAGTTTCCCACCGGGAGCTTCGAGGTGTTCACCGGCGTCGAAGACGTCGCGACGCTGTTCGAGGGTCGGTCCGTCGACATCGACGCACTGCCGGATGGCCAACTGTTCGACGGCGGCCCCGTCCTCCGGATCGAAGGATCGTACCTCGACTTCGCCGAACTCGAGACCTCGCTGCTCGGCTTCCTCTCGCAACCGAGCGGCTTCGCGACGGCCGCCCTCGAGGCGCGTCGGGCCGCGCCGGAGTCGCTCGTCCTCTCGTTCGGCGCCCGCCACGTCCACCCGTCGATCACGTCGACCGTCGAGCGAGCCTCGTTGCTGGCCGGTCTCGACGGGTTCTCGCACGTCGCCGCCGGCGAAATCCTCGACCGCGAACCGGGCGGAACGATGCCCCACGCGCTCATGTTCTGTTTCGGCGAGGGGAACCAGCCCGCGGCGTGGGAGGCCTTCGACGAGGCCGTTCCCGAAGACGTCCCGCGGATCGCGCTCGTCGACACCTTCTGGGACGAGAAGGCGGAGAGCCTGCTGGCGGCCGAGACGCTCGGCGACGACTTGGACGGCGTCCGAATCGACACGACGGGGTCGCGTCGCGGCGACTTCCGACACATCATTCGCGAGGTGCGCTGGGAACTCGACGCGCGGGGCCACGAGGACGTCGACATCTTCTGTAGCGGCGGCCTCGGCCCCGCGGACCTTCGGGACCTCCGCGACGTCGCCGACGGCTTCGGCGTCGGCAGCGCGATCACGAGCGCCGACGGCGTCGACTTCAGCCTCGACATCGTCGAAATCAGCGAGGGATCGGACGATCCCTCGAACGGCCGGACGCAATCCGGCGAGGGGGGCGAACCGATCTCCAAGCGGGGCAAACTCTCGGGCGTCAAGGAGGTCTACCGGACCCCCGACGGTGGCCACCACGTCGCGCTCGCGGATCGGGCGGGACCGGAGGACGGCGAGGCGCTCCTCGAACCCCTCGTTCGCGACGGCGAAATCGTCCGGGAGTTCGACCTCGAGGCGGCGTCCGAGCGATGTCTGGCCGACGCGGCTCGAGTCGGGTTCGGCGTCGACGAGCGGTGAACGTAGGACCGATCACGCTAGTCCGCCGACCGGTCGGACTGGCGGCAGTTCGTGACGACGAGACAGATAAACGAACTGTTAGTAGTGTTCGAATCGTATTCGCGCGTATGAAAGCCACGTCCACACCTGGCGAGTCGCGGGACCCGCATATCGAGATCGCCAACTGGCTGTTCGTTCGACTCGCGCTCGTCCTCGCCTGTACGCTTCTCGTCACCAGAATCGTCGTGGCCGGGGCGGGAGCTGCGGGCCTCGTCCTCGCACTCGGCCTCTTCCTCACGGCCCTCTGGGTGACCGTCCATCTCGTCTTCTCGGCGCTGAACGATCTGCTCGAGGCGAAACTCGACGCGGTCTCGTGAGCGGATCGACGGCTGCGACCTCGAAAACCGTCGGCGCGTGGGGAATTTCTTACCAAACAATTAATTTCGCAAGTAATGATGGATCCGTAGATGCAGACTCGAGATGACGGTCAGTTACGTGTGCTCTACGTCGGCGCCGACCGGGACGGCGTACGGTCGGCGGCGACGGGTATCGAACGAAGTGGGACTCGCCTGTCGATCGTCACCGCTTCGTCTCGAGACGCCGGCCTCGAGACGCTCGACGAACGGGAAATCGCGTGTGTCGTCTGCGAATCTCGAGTCGCGTGCGAGGGCGGGGTGGACGCCTGCCTCGATCCCGATGTCGACCTCGACCTCGACCTCGAACTCGAGTTCGTCGACGCGGTGCGCCAACGAGAGCCACACGTCCCGCTCGTCCTCTTCGCACGAAACGCGGGCTCGGAGGCGCTGGCCGTCGAGGCGTTCAGACGGGGCGTCACCGATTACGTGCAAGTCGGTGGCGGAGACGAGTCACCGTGGTCGACCCTCGTCGATCGAATCGACACCGCGGTCGCACAGGCGCGAGTCGACCGGCATCGACGTCGATCCGCGGCTCTCCTCGACCACCGCTCGGAGCTCGTCTGTACCGTTGACGAGGGCGGCGTGTTCACGTTCGTCAGTCCCGCTGTCGAGGACTTCCTCGAGTACGCACCGGCGGACCTCCTCGGCGAACGCGGCTTCGAGTTCGTCCACCCCAACGATCGAGCGACAGTTCGAGAGACCGTCGGAAAACTCCTCGACAACCCAAAGTGGGAGCCGACTGTGGAGTTCCGCGCAAAGTGTGCGGACGGACGCTGGACCCTGATCGAAGCCACCTGTCACAACGTGCTCGACGATCCGACGATCGACGGGATCGCCGTCGTCGCCCGCGAGGGAACCGACGAGGTCGAAAACCAGTGCCAGCTTCGAGCGCTCCACGAGACGACGCGTCAGCTCATGAAGGCTCGAACCCACCAAGAGATCGCCGACATCACGACCGAGGCCGCGCGGAACGTCCTCAGACTGTCGGTCAACGGCGTCTACTTCCACGACGAGGCGAGCGATCGCCTCGTCCCGGTCGCGATAACGCGGCGGGGCGAGGACCTGTTCGACGAAATTCCGACGTTCGAACGGGGCGAAGGGATCGTCTGGACGGTCTTTCGAACGGGGCAGGCGCAGATCTACGACGACGTGACGACCGATCCCGAGGCGTACAATCCGGACACGCCCATCCGGAGCGAGCTCGTCTTCCCGCTCGGCGACCACGGCGTGTTCATCGCCGGCTCGACCGACACCGCCGACTTCGAGGACCGAACCGTCTCGCTGGCGAACGTCCTCGCCGCGAACATCGAACGGGCACTCGATCGAGCCTCCCGTCAGGACGAACTGAAAGCCCGCGAACGAACGCTCGCCGCACAGAACGAACGACTCGAGCGCTTCTCCAGCATCGTCGCCCACGACCTCCAGGGCCCGTTGACCGTCGCCGCCGGAAACCTCGATCTCGCGAGGACTGAATCGGACGACGTCGACCGCTACCTCGCCGAAGCCGCTACCGCCCTCGAGCGGATGCAGCGGATCATCGACGACCTGCTGTGGCTCGCGCGGGAAGGCCGAGAGATCGGTTCCGTGACGACGGTCGACCTCGATCGGGTCACGCGATTCGCGTGGGGCCACGTCGACACCGAGGGTGCGACGCTCGAGGACGCCCGGATCCCCGACGTTCGATTTCAGGCGGACGAAGACCGGGTCGTTCAGCTGTTCGAGAACCTGTTTCGAAATAGTGTGGAGCACAGCTCCACAAACCCTCGGTCGCAAGCTCACGAGGATAGTGTGGAGCACAGCTCCACAAACCCTCGGTCGCAAGCTCACGAGGATAGTGTGGAGCACAGCTCCACAAACCCTCAGTCGCAGACTCCTGAGGATAGTGTGGAGCACGGCAGCAGTGGCGTTCTCGTCCGGGTCGACGCTGGCGACGACTGGCTCGCCGTCGAAGATACGGGGCCGGGGGTTCCGGAATCGAAACGAGACGAGATATTCGATACCGGCTACTCGACGTCGGCGGACGGCACCGGATACGGCCTCTCGATCGTCGAGACGATCGTGACCGCCCACGGCTGGGAGATCCGCGTCACTGACGGTCCCGACGGCGGTGCTCGGTTCGAAATCACAGGGATCGACTCGCTCGAGTGGGGTGGCGAATGCGAGACCGAGAACGAAAGCGAGAGCGAGAGCGAACGCCGAACCGAAAGTGAACGCACACGCGAACGTAAACACAAACGCGATACTGGGACGGCAGATCCCGACGAATGAGGCGACACACGGTACGAGTCACTCGCGGTTTCGTGCGAAACGGTATCGAACTCGGACGGCTGGGAACGGGAATCGTTCCCACAGTGACGAAAGTATAAACTGTGCGACAGGAGGTGACCGATCCGCCAGTACAACGGCCGGTATCGGACCCTCGAATCGTGGCGTGGTGAAACAGCCAGTCCCGAATCGAACGCGTTCGGATGGTCGAGGCTAGAGCTGTTCGACGCTCCCGTCGGCTTCACGCTCGCGGAACACCTGCCCCTCGAAGAGCGTAACGATAACCTCGTCGTCTTGCCACGCGGTCGGCGGCAGGCCGGCCTTCCGGCAGGTGCGGTCGAGGTACTCGTGTTCGCTCCAGCCGTTCTCGACGGGCACCGTCGGGTAGAGCCAACCGCTCTGTCCGTTTCCGTCGATGGCGACGCCGTGAGTACCGAGCTCGAGGTCGGCGATCGGGTCGTCGGTCAGAAGAACGTTCCGGACCACACAGACCGAGACGGTGAGGTTCGACAGCTCCGAGGGTGTGACCTCGGAGCCACAGGAGTCGTCGCTGGCGGCTTCGATAGCCGCGTCGACGATGACGTGTCCGAGCTGTTCACCGGTGCGGTAGCCGCCGGCGCAGCCGCGAAGGCTCCCCCGCCCGCGAGTGGACTCGAGGCGGACGAACGCGCCGGTTCGCTCGTAGAACGCGTCGCGCATGCTGCCGGGGTGTTCTCGTTGACCGTGTCGTACGTAGGATTCGACGGATTCGCGCGCGAGTTCGACCGCGCGTGCACCGTCTTCGTAGGAGATGTCGACGCCCTGTCGCTGGGACATACGGATGTACATGGGACTACCCGACCTAAAACGCTTCCATTCAGAGCGGGCGACTATTTATCCTTACCGAGAGACTTAACCCGGAACCGCGACTAGGTGGAAACGGGAGAGAGAGCCCGGCTGCCGCGGTGGACGTGCCGGCGACGGCACGTCTACATAACGTGGACCGACCCCTCGGGTCGCCCCACGCTCGCGAGGAAAGTCCCCCCACCGTTCGGGCGGGTGACCGGGCGCAAGTCCGGAGCGGGAGACCGCTGGCTCTGGAACAGAAACGACACGTCTCGGCCCGACCGATGATGCGTGCGACCCCGACCGCGAGGAAGGGAAGCTAACCCGCAGAGGGTACGGTGATTCGACCATCCTCATGGCGAATCGCCGACTCGAGACGGCTCGACGCGAGCCGCCGAGAGTGAGTGTGCGCGTGCGTGTGCTCGTGGTTCGAGACCACGAACCGCGCGATATGAAACGGTACACGCCGTCGAAGACGGCGCGGTCACGCACAGACACACCGACGGCCGAGGATCGATGGAACGGCGAACCCTCACCGGTGCAAGTTCGCGTCGCTGGTAGCCCGAAAACACCGCAGCTGTGACCGTCCGTGGCTACAGTTGCGGGCGGCGCGAACGCTCAGCCGAATGCCGGGACGAACAGAAGGGGGCTTACTCCTCTCGCCCTGTTACGTGCTGAGTGACGACGCCATCTCGAACGTCCACACCGGTATGATAGTCGCCGGGAGAACAACCGTTTCGCTTGCAGCGACCTAGCCTCGAGTCACTCAGTCGGCCACGATTCGAAAACACCATCTCACCGAGGATCGCAAGAAAAGCGACCTCGAGTGGGAGTATTTGGTGGGAGGCGACTGACGGCCGTGGGGGAGAGGGAAGGTCGGTGTGGGTGTAAGACGACGATTACCCGACTCGAGCACCTCCTCCTACCGACGCGTCTGGCACCCGCAGGGAACCGAGTAGCGTTCCATTGGGCCCGTGGCGTAGACGCCGACGATCGGTTGCCCACAGCTCGGGCACGGCTCGAGGAATTCGGAGTCGCCTGTGTCAGTCGTGTCGTCCGAGTTCGTGTCGCTCATTTGGTCCTCCAGATGTGCGTCGTGGTGAATCGGCGCTTCGAGACGGCTGTCTTTGCCGACGATTCTGCGGTCGTGTGAGGTGGGTCTATCTCGTGCGTGTGTCTACAACCGTAGCTTTCGAAGCCCGTCGATCGGCCTGAAAGCCGTGCCTCGGATGTTCCCGCACCCGAGTTCCGTGTACACCCCCTCCCAGTTAGATTCACAACGTCCACCGGACCATTCACGAAACATCATTTTATATTTACCGAAATCGAATTGGAATGACTGGCGTAACTCGAGTGGCGGTTGGTCTCGAGACGAACAGGTGGTTTCGGGTTGCATTTCACTCGAGAGACTCGAGCGAACGGAGTGTGCGTGCTGACGGAGATTTGAACTCGTCGAGATGTTCTGGGCGTGCGGCGCTTCGCGCCGTTCCGAGCTGCAACTCGTCTGCTCAAATCACCGTGTGTGAGTTTTCAGGGAACAGACTCCTCGCTACGCTCGTCGTGTTGTTCCCTGAAAACGTCCTGACGGAGTTTTACGCGACAGTCGCGAGCGTAAAGCAGGTCAGGTCGAGAACGAAGTGAGCGTCCTGACGGAGATTTGAACTCCGGTCCCTGGCTCCGCAAGCCAAGAGGATAGTCCACTACCCTACCAGGACTCAACTCAACGTAGAGCAGTCCCTCTTAAATCCCTTTCGAAACCCGCGTCGTTCCGTCTGGCGATTTGCTACCGACGGCCGCAACACTCGAGCGATTACCCGCCTCCATCGCTTCCCCTGCGAGCGATCACACTGAAATCACTGTTTCACCAATCATAATGGGTTTGATACGTGAGCGCCTACGCCGGTATATGAAACGACGTCTCTTGCTCGCTCGAGTCTGCTCTATCGCTGGTTTCGGTGCACTCGCGGGGTGTATAGACGGGGCTGGGAGTACCGATGGAAACGGTGACGAGAACGACACGGACGACAGTTGGACGACCGCCGACGACGAGGACACTGCGACGGACCCGGTCGCCGACACCACGATCGAAACGCTCGAGGCCAAGTGCGGTTCGACCAGCGAGGCGACGATCGCCGCCGATCTCGAGGCCGAGCCCGGGACGGCGACGATCACCGGCTCCGTCCGCGCACCGAACCCGTGTCACGAGGCCGTGGTGGCGGGTACGGTCGTCGAAAACGGGACGCTCACCGCGACGATCGGTGTCGAGAGCGACGGCGAGGACATCTGTATGGAGTGTACGGGGCAGGTCGAGTACGAGGCGACGTTCACGTTCGGCCGACGGCCGCCGACCGTGCTGGCGGTCGACCACGAACACCTCGAGGAGACGAACGAGGTCGCTCGCCGCGACCTCGACGGGTAGTACAGTAACCGGTGAGTCACTGCACTCCGGTTATACGAGGGCCGTGTGATCAGGGCGCGAATCGGTTCGAGCGACACGGTACTGATGACTCGCATCCGCCAGTGAAAAGACGTAAGCGACGGGTCGGTAGAGTACCCACCGAACGGAGGACATGTTGGAGACGAACGTGAACGGACGGAAAGAGAGTCGTTTCAGACGTCGGAGACCGCGCTACCGACGGGAGCCGCGACACCGGAGGCCGCGAGCGTGAACGACAACGACCGGTCGATCGTCGGCTTCACGATGATCGGTCACGCGCTGGTCCACACCTATGAGCTGTCGATTCCGATCCTGATGACCATCTGGCTGCTCGAGTTCTCGACGACGGCCGCCACGTTAGGCTACGTCGTCACGGTCGGCTACGGCCTCTTCGGCGTCGGCGCGTTGCCGGGTGGCATCCTCGTGGATCGGTACGGCTCGCGCGCGTTGATCTGTGTCTGCCTCGCCGGAATGGGACTCTCCTTTCTGCTCGTGAGTCTGACGCCGGGAATCTTCGCGCTGGCCGTCGCGCTCGGAATCTGGGGGATCGCCGCCAGCGTTTACCACCCCGCGGGACTCACGCTGATCAGCAACGGCGTCCGCGACCGCGGTGCGGGGTTCGCCTACCACGGGATGGCCGGGAACATCGGTATCGCACTCGGGCCCTTGGCGACCGCCCTGTTGCTGGTCGCGTTCGACTGGCGGCTCGTGGCGGCCGCCCTCGCGATCCCCTCTCTCGCCGGCGCGGCCGCCGGGCTGGCGATGGAGTTCGATGAGATGGCGGCCGTCGAATCGATGGGTGTACCCGACGGCGGGGAGCGCGAGGACGGACGCGACGGTAGCGAGGGCGGAGACGGAGACGACGGCAGCGACACCCGACACTCGTCGACCGGCGTCGACTCGCTCACCGGTCTGGTCGCCGAAACCCGCCGGCTCTTCACGCTCGCCTTTCTCACGGTGTTCGTCGTCGTCACGTTCAGCGGGCTCTACTACCGCGGCGTCCTGACCTTCTTGCCCGACTTGTTGGGAGACTTCCTCGAGACGGCCGTCGGCGACACGCGACTCCTGTTCGACCCGGAGAGCCCGATGGCCGAGGAGTTCGACCTCGCACAGTACCTCTACGTCGGATTGCTGGTGGTCGGTATCGTCGGCCAGTACGTCGGCGGCAGGCTCGTCGACGCCGTCGAACCCGACCGCGGGCTCGCCGTCGTCTTCGTCGCCCTCGCCGTTCTCGCCGTCGTCTTCGTCCCGACGGCTCAGGCTGGCCTCTGGCCGCTGCTGGCCGTGAGCGTCGTGCTCGGGTTCGTCCTCTTCGCGTTGCAACCGCTCGAGCAGGCGACGATCGCGAAGTACTCCGTGCCCGAGGCACGCGGACTCTCGTTCGGCTACACCTATCTCGCGATCTTCGGGATCGGTGCGCTGGGGGCGGCGATCGTCGGCACCGTGCTCACGTACGCGTCGCCGTCGGTGATGTTCGTGGTGTTGGCCGGATTCGCGGTGGTCGCCTGTGTACTCGCGCTCTCGCTGGGTCGACGAGCCGACCCGGACAGCTGGTAACGAACGCTCCACTCTCGAGCGATCGACGAACGGTTTATACCGGAAGCCGAACCAACGCACTGCTATGCAGCCGACGAGCCGAATCGACGGCGAGCAATCGAGGCGAAGAGACACGCTTATGCGCGGCGTGTTCGTGAACGAGACTAGATTATGAGCGACATCGAGGGGATCTACGAGGACCTCGAGGCCGACGTCTCTCTCGAGGAGTTTCGCGAGGCCGTCGAGGAGAAAGTCGAACAGATGGGCGGACTCGCAGACGAGGAGACGGCGGCGATGCTGATCGCTCACGAGATCGGCGAGAGCGAGGTCAACGGCGTCGCGGACGTCGAACCGGGCATGGAGGAAGTGAAGTTCATCGCCAAGGTCGTGAGCATCGACGAGCTCCGTACCTTTGAACGCGACGGCGAACAGGACGACGGCCGCGTCGTCAACGTCGAGGTCGCCGACGAGACCGGCTCGCTACGAGCGTCGTTCTGGGACGAACACGCCGAAGCGGCCGTCAACGAACTCGAGGAGGGGCAGGTCCTGCGGATCGTGGGTCGCCCCAAGGAGGGCTTCAGCGGCGTCGAGGTCAGCGTCGACGACGTCGAACCGGACGACGACGTGGAGATCGACGTGCAGATCTCGGACACCTACACCGTCGAGGACCTCTCGCTCGGCCTCTCGAACGTCAACCTCGTCGGACTCGTCCTCGACACCGATTCCGTGCGCACCTTCGACCGAGACGACGGCTCCGAAGGCAAGGTCTCGAACCTCACGCTGGGCGACTCGACCGGTCGGATCCGCGTCACGCTCTGGGACGAACAGGCCGACCAGGCCGAGGAACTCGAGGCTGGAACCACCGTCGAGGTGATCGACGGCTACGTTCGCGAACGCGACGGCGATCTCGAGCTCCACCTGGGTAACCGCGGGGCGATCGAGGAGGTCGACGAGGACGTCGAGTACGTCCCCGAAAGCACGCCCATCGAGAGCCTCGAGATCGACCAGACGGTCGACCTCGCTGGCGTCGTTCGATCGGCGGACCCAAAGCGGACTTTCGACCGCGACGACGGCTCCGAGGGGCAGGTTCGGAACATTCGTATTCAGGACGCGACGGCCGACATCCGGGTCGCGATGTGGGGAGACAAGGCGGATCTCGATATCGGCCCCGGCGACGAGGTCGCGCTGGCCGACGTCGAGATTCAGGACGGCTGGCAGGACGACCTCGAGGCCTCCGCGGGCTGGCGGTCGACGATCACCGTCCTCGAGTCGGACGTCGGCGGCGGTGGGTCAGGTTCGGGGTCGAGTGCCGGCGGAACCGACTCGAGCGGCGACAACGCGGGGCTATCGGCGTTCGGGGGAGACGGCGACGAGTCGGATTCCGACGACATCGAGACCGAGGGCGAGAGCGAAAGCGAGAGTGGGAGTGGGAGTAGGAGTGAGACGGAGACGAAAGATCAGGATCAAGACCCCACGGACGGCGAAGAACTCGAGTTTACGGGCGTCGTCGTGCAGGCGGGTAACCCGGTCGTGCTCGACGACGGCGAGACGACGATGAGCGTCGAGACGGCCGCCGACGTTGGCCTCGGAGAGGAGGTCACCGCTCGCGGAGTCGTCCGCGACGGTCGTCTCGAGGCCAACGACGTCTTCTGAGCGCGCGACGGCTTCGATAGCGGTGTCTAGGAAAAGCGTTAAGGGGGTCAACTGCCGGTATCAACGTATGAACGTCGAGCTACCGTTCGCGCCGGTGGACACGATTATCCGCCGGAACGCGGGCAACCTCCGGGTGAGCGCCGACGCGTCGAAGGAACTCGCGAGACGGATCCAGAAACACGGCGCGACGCTCGCCGAAACCGCCGCCGAACGGGCGACGACCGACGGACGCAAGACGCTGATGGCCGCGGACTTCGGCGTCGAAGCGACGATCGATAAGGACGCCCTCGAGCTCCCGGTCGCGCCGATCGACCGGATCGCCCGCATCGACATCGACGATCGATACCGGGTCTCGATGGACGCGCGCGTCGCGCTCGCGGACATCCTCGAGGACTACGCCGACAACGTCGCCCGTGCGGCGGCGATCCTGGCTCGCCACGCCGATCGCCGGACGATCACGGCCGACGATATCGAGACCTACTTCGCGCTCTTCGAGTGAGAGTGAGTATTCGATGCGATTCGGCTACAGCGACGTATGTCTCGAACACGACCCCGGTGCCCGGCACCCGGAGACGCCGGACCGGCTGCGGGCGATTCGAGAGGGACTGAAACGCAAACACGGCGTCGAGTACGTCGACGCCGA
Organism: Halomontanus rarus; assembly: GCF_017357405.1. Taxonomy (GTDB): domain Archaea; phylum Halobacteriota; class Halobacteria; order Halobacteriales; family Natrialbaceae; genus Halomontanus; species Halomontanus rarus. Next base: position 2,693,058 of record NZ_CP071597.1, read on the forward strand.
TCCGGCGTCGATCGACGCCATCGCGGCCGTCCACGACCGCGAGTACATCGAGTCGGTCCGGGCGTTCTGTGCCGACGGCGGCGGCGAGTGGGATCCCGACACCAGCGCCGTCGAGGAGACCTGGGACGCGCTGACCAAAAGCGCAGGCCTGGCCTGCTGGGCCGCCGATGCGGCACTCGAGGGCGCCGACGGCCGCGACACGCCGTTCTCGCTAGGGCGGCCGCCGGGCCACCACGCGGTCTACGACGACGCGATGGGCTTTTGCTTCGCCAACAACGTCGCGGTCGCCGCCCAGCACGCCATCGATGCGCACGACTCGGTCGAGCGGGTCGCGATCGTCGACTGGGACGTCCACCACGGAAACGGCACGCAGGACCTCTTCGTCGACCGCGGGGACGTCTTCGTCGTCTCGTTGCACGAGGATGGACTCTACCCCGGAACCGGCCACGCCGACGAGATCGGCGAGGGCGACGGCGAGGGGACGACGATGAACCTCCCGATGCCCGCCGGTGCCGACGACGCCGATTATCTGGCGGCGTTCGACGACCTGATCGATCCCACACTCGAGGCGTTCGACCCCGATCTTCTACTCGTGAGCGCCGGGTTCGACGCCCACCGACACGATCCGATCTCACGAGTTCGCCTCTCGACGGAGGCCTACGCGCTCATGACCGACCGACTACGGACGGTCGCGGACGACGTCGACGCCGCACTGGCCATGGTCCTCGAGGGCGGCTACGGACTCGAGGTACTTGCTGACAGCATCTCGCTGGTCCACGAGACCTTCGACGGACGGACGCCGATGGATCCCGAGGACGAGACGATCAGCGACGACGTTGCGGCCGTGCTCGAAGAGGTTGCGACGGCACACGGAGCGGACCTCGAGTACGGGCGCTCGGAGTGAGCGCGACGGCGGCGGTTTCGTATCGATCCGTTTCTCGAGGGGCTCGTTCGCCCGGCTTCGGGATCGGGTGCTCGACGAAACGCACACGCAGGATACAGTTTACGGCCGCGGTTCGAAGTACCGCGCCAACTCGACGGCGAGCGCCTCGCTTGCGAGGAGTTCTGTGAGTTCCTCGCCCGCGAGCAGGTCGTAGTCGTCTTCGAGTGCCGTCTCGACGTGCGCTCCGAGCCCGACGTCGAAGAGGCGGTCGCTCTCGAGGAACGCCCGCGCTGTCGTGAACTCGCGGTCGCGCTCGACGACGTAGCGATCGCCGTCGACGAACGGGCCGTAAGCGTCGGGATCGTCGGCGTAGGCCTCGAAGAAGCCCTCAGCGTGTGAGCGGACGTGGACCGGCGGTCCGTCGTGGCGCTCGACCCCCGGCCGCTGGGCGACGGCGAGTTCGACCAGAACGACGGCGTCGGCGGCGGCGAACGTCGCCGCGCGCATGACGTCGAAGCCTCGGTCCTCGAGACCGCTCGTAATCCCCGCCAGCGACTTGCGAAGCTGGGGATAGAGCTGATCGTCGACGAGGTCGGGTGCCTCGAAGCGGAGCGCGACGGGCGTCGTCTCCCGGCGCTCGAGGTGGTCGCGGAGGTCGGCCGCGGAGAGCGGATCCGGCTCCCACGCGTCGGGGTCGAACAGTTCGTGTCGGGGGTCGGCGAGAAAGTCGCGGGCGTAGTGCTGGAGTCGGGCGACGTTGTCGGGCGAGAGAACGGCGGCGACGTTGCGTTCGGGGTCCGTGGGATCGATGACGACGAGCGGATCGTCGAACGTCGCTCGACCGTGCTCTTCGGGATCGAGCCGAACCGGTGGCTGCCAGTCGGCGGTCGCCTCGAGAAACGGCCGGAAGCCGCCGTACTCGCAGACGAGCAGTTCGGTGAGGTAGCCGCTAAAGCCCCGTGTTCGGAGGTTGCTGCCGTAGACGCCGATTCCCTTCAGGAATCCCTTGGTGAGTCTGACCTCGCTCGCGAGGTCGTCGTCGAGTCGGGCCTCGAGGTACTGGGTATGAAACGGCGTGCGATCGACGGCCGAACGGATTTTCGTGGCGTCGGCGACTCGAAAACAGGGGACGACGTCGACGTCGAACCCGTCGAACTCGCCTTTGACGTAGGGGTGTTCGGCGTACTCCTCGTGGCCCTCGGGGAGGGTCGCGTGGCCGACCTCGAGACCGTACTCCTCTAGGGTCTCCCGGTCGAGCTCGGTCGGGAACCGGACGAAGACGTCGATGTCGCGGTCGCCGCTGATCCACGTGTCTCTGGCGGTCGAGCCGACCCGGAGGACGTCCGCGTCGGGACAGCGGTCGGTCGCCGCGTCCGCCGCGCGGTTCGCGAGGGCGGCGGCGACCTGCTCGAGCGTGGCCCGTTCCTCGGCGTCGGGGTCGATTCGGTCGCGGACGCGGGAGACGACCCGTTCGAAGGCGTCGTCCCGACCCGCGTCCTCGGATCCGCCGGCATCCTCGTCGGCCATAGACGACTCGTACTCGAGCGGGGCGTGAAAGCGTGTCGAAGCAGCGACGACGTTCCTCGAGGACGTTCGTGTGCGAGTGAGTGACGCGATATCGGGCTGCCGGCGGGTGAAAACGAAAGCCCTATCAAATACTCCCGACAACACGAAGGTGAGCCGAAGTAGCTCAGTTGGTAGAGCACCTCGCTGTTAACGAGGCGGTCCCAGGTTCGAGTCCTGGCTTCGGCGCTCCTTCTGGAACTACCTACTCGCGAGAAGCGACTGCTCCGAGCGAACTCGGTTCCAGAAGGACCGAGATGGACAGGCTCGAACACGCGAGTCCCAACCCGACGCGAACGGAGTGAAGTCTCTGGACCGTCTCGCACCTGTTCGAGTCCTGGCTTCGGTGCCTTTTCGCGATTTCACACTCGTTCTGGAGACGGTGAGGCCCGTTTCGGCGTACTGGTTCAGTTCTCTCCGTCCACTAGCTTCAGGACCTCCACGTAGTCGAGCGGTTTCGTGTGCTCGCTCCGGATGAGGTTCTCGTCGTTGATCTCGAGGGAGAGTTCGTCGAGCCGCTCGGCGATCGCGGTGATGTCCTCGTCTTCGGCCCCGACCGCTTTCAGGTGGAGGTTCTCGTGACCGGTCATCAGTTCGGTTACTTCGACGACCTGCGGAAGCGCCATCGCCTCCTCGGCCACGGTAGCGCGCTGACTGATGCGGGCCGTACAGGTGAAGTGAAAGTGGAGGCGAAGGCCGGTCCGGTCGTAGTCGGTGGTCGCGGTGTAGCCGGTAATAACGCCCTCGTCCTCCAATCGTTCCATTCGGTTGTGAACGGTGTTGTCGGAAACGCCGACCTCTTCGGCCAGTTCGATCGCCTTGTACCGGGCGTCTTCCTGAAGCAAATTGAGTAACTGTCGGTCTACGTCGTCGAGTTGGTAGTTAGTCACAGTCGAATCTGGTGACCGATCCCTTTGGACCTATCGATAATCAATATATATTGGGTAATATCCTCGATATTTCTGGTAACAATACTATATTAGGGGATAGTCGAAATATCCGGCGACGATGAAACGTCATCCGTTCGTTTGCGACGGCGGCGACGTCAACGCGAGGGTCCTCGGAACTCACGACGAGGACGTCACGTCCCGTAACTGCCCGACCGAATCCAGTGCCAACAGCGAGTAGTCGACCGTCTGCACGTCCTCGGTCGATCGGACACGACCGACGAACTGCGAGATCGTCTCGAGATCGGCCTCGAGGACGAACAGTTCCAGACAGTAGTCGTCGACGTGTCCGTGCAGGGTCGAGGCGACGTGTTCCTCGTGGTCGTGGCGCAGCTGGGTGAGACGACGCTCGACGCTCTGGGTTCCGAAATCGTAGAGGACGGAGACGATACCGGCGAGCTCGCGACCCTCGAGGCGGTCGTTCTCGAACTCCCCGAGGAGGGTTCGAACGCCTTCGCGGACGACCTCGCTCCGGCCGGTATAATCGTGTTCGGCGGTGAGAGCGTCGAGTCGTTCGATCAGATCGGCGGGCATCGAGATGCTGACGACAGGCATATACTAACACGAACACACTAATTATTAGATGTTGTTATTCACTAGGGCAGAATAGCGTAATAACTAGTATTATTATACTCAACCATCATACCTCTACCGAACGATGAGTGACGACCGCATCCCGGTAACCGTTCTGAGTGGAAGCCTCGGCGCAGGGAAGACGACCGTTCTCAACCACGTCCTGACCGCAGACCACGGCCTCGAGGTCGCCGTCGTCGTCAACGACATGGGCGAGGTCAACGTCGACGCCGAACACGTCGCCCAGCAGTCCGATCTGGGCGGCGACGAGGAGATCATCGAACTGTCCAACGGCTGTATCTGCTGTCGGCTGCGCGGCGACATGCTCGAGGAGGTCGGCCGACTCGCAGAGCGGCGGGAGTTCGACTACCTGCTCGTCGAATCGTCGGGCATCTCCGAGCCGGTGCCCGTCGCCCAAACGTTTGCGCTCGGGTTCGAGGACGCCGATTTCGATCCGACGGACACGTACCGACTCGACACGATGGTCACCGTCGTCAACGCCCACAGCTTCCGGGAGTCGTTCGACTCCGGCGCGGCGCTCACCGGGGACGTGACCGCCGACGCCGATCGGGTCCCCGAGACGGTCCTCCTCGACCAGGTCGAGTTCTGCGACGTCATGCTGGTCAACAAGTGCGATCTCGTCTCCGACGACGCACTCGAGGAGATCGAAGCGGTGCTCGAACGACTCCAGCCCCGGGCGGAGCGGATCCGAACCGAACACGGAGACGTCGACCCCGCGACGATCCTCGACACCGGCCGCTTCGACTTCGAGGAGGCCCAGCGGTCGGCGGGCTGGAAGCACGAACTCCGGCACGACCACCACCACGACCCGCAGGAGGAACACGGGGTTACCTCGTTCGTCTACGAGCGCGACCGGCCGTTTCACCCCCGACGGATCGCCGCCCTCCTGCCGGAGCTGCCCGACGAGCTCGTACGCGCGAAAGGCTTCTTCTGGAGTGCAGGCCGCGAGGACGTCGCGATGGGCGTCGACAAGGCCGGAACCTCCGTTCGGGCCGGGCCGTCGGGTCAGTGGATCGCGACGCTTCCCGAAGCCCAGCGACGGCAGTACTTCGCCGCTCGCCCGGGTCTCGAAGACGACTGGGACGAGCAGTGGGGCGACCGGATAACGCGACTGGTCTTCATCGGCCGCGAGTTCGAAGCCGACGGCCTGATCGAACGGCTGGACGACTGTCTGCTCACCGACGCGGAGATAGACGAAGACTGGGGGGCGTATCCGGACCCGTTCGAACCGGAAACCCGACGTGAACTCGCGATCACGAACGACTGAGCATGGCGATTCCAGTCACGATCCTCTGTGGCGGTCTCGGTGCAGGGAAGACGACGCTGCTCTCGAGGCTGCTCGAGAGCGAGAGTGAGCGCGGGAACGAGAGCGAATCGCGAGACGTCGCGGTCCTCGTCAACGACGTCGGCGAGGTCAACGTCGACGCGGACCTCGTGGCGGCCCGAACCGATCTCGCGGGCGACGAACTCGTCGCCCTCGAGAACGGCTGTATCTGCTGTAGTCTCGGCGGCGAACTCTCACGGTCGGTAATCCGGCTCTGGCAGGAGTACGACTTCGACGCGCTCGTCGTCGAGGCCTCCGGCGTGGGCGAACCGGAGCCGATCGCCCGGCAGTTCGTCCGCGGCCCGGCCGGCGGTCCCTACGACCTCGACGCGGCCGTAACGGTGGTCGACGCCCGGCAGTTCACCGACACGTTCGTCGACGGCCGAGCGGGTGTTCCCGAGCCGCGGGGCCCCGACGAGACCGGCAGCCGTCCGCTCGCGGACCTCTGGCTCGAGCAGGTCGAGTTCTGCGATCTGCTGGTGGTGAACAAGTGCGATCTCGTCACCGACGACGAACGCGAGCGGGTGGTCACGCTCCTCGAGACGCTCCAGCCGCGCGCGGAGATCGTGGCGACCGAGTACGGCGCGCTCGAGGCCGATCGGGTGCTCGAGACCGGACTGTTCGATCTGGCGGCCGCTCGAGAGTCGGCGGGGTGGAAGCGGGCGATCGAAGGGGCTGCGAGTGAGGGTGAGGGGCACGACGGTTCTCACGAGCGCGATCACGATCACGATCACGAACACCAGGTGTCGCCTCCGGACGACCACGATCACACACACGACCACGACCACGACCACGCCCACCCGCCCGAACGCTACGGCATCGAAACCGAGACCTACCACCGAGTTCGCCCCTTCCACCCGGCGCGCTTCACGGCCCTCCTCGAGGACCTCCCCGACGGCCTCGTCCGCGCCAAGGGACTCTGCTGGATCGCCGGCCGCGAACGGCAGGCGTTGACGATGAGTTTCGCGGGATCGGAGACGGCACTCGAGGTCACCGGTCGGTGGGTCGCGAGTTTCTCCGAGGAACGCCAGGAAACCTACCGACAGGGCCAGCCCGACCTCCAGTGGGACGAGGAGTGGGGCGACCGCGAGAGTCGCCTCGCGATCATCGGGCGGAATCTCTCGATGGACGCGCTGACCGCCCGACTCGACGACTGTCTGCTCACCGACGAGGAGATGGGTGACGACTGGTCGACCTACGAGAATCCGACGCCGACGGCGATGGGGCAGATGGAGACGGTGACGGTGATGGAGACGGCGGCAGCGACGAACTCGAGTTCGAGTTCGAGTTCGAGTTCGAGTTCGAAAAGCGAGACCGGCCGAGAAAAATGATCAGCGCTCGCCGGGGACGACGACCTTCTTCAGCCCTTCCGCGTCGGCCATCCGCTCGAACGCGGCCGGGATCTCGTCCAGTCCGATTCGCTCGGTGACGAGCACGTCCGCGTCGATGCGCCCCTCGCGCAGGAGTCGAACCGCGCGCTCGAACGATTCTTGCGTGAGCGCGTACGTTCCGTGGAGATCGATCTCGTCGAAGTAGATGTCGAAGGGGTTGATCTCCATCGTCGCGTTCTGGTCCGGGACGCCGAAGATGAGGGTCGTGCCGCCCTTCGCGGTCACCTTGTGGGCCTGCTCGATCGTCGGGACCTTGCCGACGACTTCGATGCCGGCGTCGACGGGGCCGACCTCCTCGCGGATCGCTTCGACCGTCTCGCGCTCTCGAGGGTCGACGACGACGTCCGCGCCGAGTTCCGCCGCCAGCTCGCGTCGGTCGGGATCGAGTTCGGCGACCGCGATGGGGGCGGCCCCGCGATTGCGGAGCGTCTGGAGGAGCATGAGACCGATGGGTCCCGCGCCGATGAGCGCGACGCTGTCCCCCTGCGTGATCCCGCTCCGGTCGGCACCGTGGACACAGCAAGCCAGCGGTTCGGCCAGTGCCGCCTGCTCGAAGGGCAGGTCGCCCACGTCCTCGACGTTCGTGGCGGGGACGCGGACGTACTCGGCGAACGCACCGTCGACGATCGTCTCTCCGGCGCCGCCGATGGAGGTGTTGTTCTCACAGAGGTGGGTATCGCCCCGTTTGCACGCCGAACAGGCGCTACAGGGGACGACGGGGTTCATCGCGACCCGGTCGCCGACGTCGAAGCCGCGGACGTCCGCGCCGGTGGCGACGACGGTCCCCGCGCTCTCGTGGCCCAGAACGAGCGGTGTCTCCACCGCGAACGAGCCGTGAAACATGTGAAAGTCGGTCATACAAACGCCGGTCGCCCCGACCTCGACGACGACGTCACCGGGATCCGGCTCCGGTCGCTCTCGCTCCTCGACCGACATCTCGCCGACGTCCCTGAGTGTTGCTGCGCGCATGCGTTCGCCAACGGTCTCCTCGTGGATAGTGCCGTCGCTCTCGAGGGTTCGTCGAGCCGCGTCAGAGCCGGGATGTGGCCGGTGACTGGGTTGTGACCGTCGAGTCGGGGGAGCTATTTCACCCTCGAGCGACGAGACGTGAGCATGTCCACGGACGACACCGAGACACCGAGTGACGCGGGCGATCGGCGAACCACCGACGACCACGGCCACGACGTCATCGACCCGCTGTACGTTGGCATCGTCACCGTCTCGACCTCGAGAGCCGGCGAGGCGGATCCCGACGACCCCGGCGGCGACACCATTCAGGAGATATTCGAAGACGAAGGCCACGAGGTGCAGGCTCGGGAACTCGTTCGAGACGATTACGGGGCGATCCGCACCGCGGTCCGGAGTCTCGTCGCGCGCCGGGAGATCGACGTCGTCGTGACGACCGGCGGCACGGGCGTCACTGCCGACGACGTCTCGCCGGAGGCGACGTCGGCGCTGTTCGAGCGCGACCTCCCCGGCTTCGGCGAACTCTTCCGGTCGCTCTCGTGGGAGGAGGTCGGGACTCGAGCGATGGCCTCCAGGGCCACCGCGGGAATCGCCGCCGACACGCCGGTGTTCTGTCTGCCCGGGAGCACGAACGCGGTCCGAACGGCCTGTGAGCGACTGATCGTCCCCGAAGCGCCACACCTCGCCGGACTGGCGACGAGCCATCGGACCGATGCGACCGATCAGACGCTCTCGGCGTACCAGTCGGACTCGAGCACTGACTGAAACGAGTGACACACCCATCGCACAGTCCGCGGGTCTCGCTCACGGTGCGCGCCGAACCGCGCTCGTCGTGCGATCGGGTGTGCAGACGTTCGGTGGCGACAATCGGTCGGCGAACGTCACCCGAGCGCGAATCGAAGTCGGACGGGTCAGTAACCGTGTTCCGATTCTCGAGCGGTCTCCGATAGCTCGAGTAAAGATATGTCGGACATCGCGACGGACCGGACTCGCCTTGACAGTAGCACAAGTGAAATTGTAGTTTGGCAAGTTATATTTCATTAGGGCCGTCAGTCACGCGTAGATGGCTCTCGGATCGATCGTGTCCCCCGCACACGAACTGCGCGTTTTCGGAGGCTTCGGTTCTCGATACGGATACTCGAGCAGCGCCGTACTGACGCTCGGTAACAACGACGAGTTCACTCTCGAGGTTTTAATAACTAATATCTGCAAAATAACAATATTTAACTTCTACATGGTGTGTGTTAGTAACCAATGAGCGAACGATACCATCGACGAACAGTGCTAGGGGGTACCGTCAGCGGTCTCGGACTCCTCGCCGGCTGTCTCGGCGACGGTGATTCGGGAGGGACGGGAACGGTGGATTCGAACTCGAGCGCAACCGAATACGGAGGCGAGAACGACGGTCGCGTAGACCGGTCGTTCACCGTCGGCCTCCCGTCCGATCCGACTGGTGCGAACTGGGACGTTTACGGCGGCGCGACGCCCTACTACACGCAGGTCCTCGAGCCGCTCGTCGGGACGAGCGAGGCGATGGAACCCGAACCACTGTTAGCGACCGACTGGGAGGCGACCGACGACACCACGTGGGTGTTCGACCTGCGCGAGGACGTCACCTTCCACAACGACGAGCCGCTGACCGCCGACGCGGTCGTCCACACCTTCGAGGCCGTCGTCGACCACTGGAGTCACGTCCCCGGCTGGATCGGCCTCGAGTCGGGTAACGTCGAACCGATCGACGACCGCAGCGTCGAGTTCGTCACCACCGAACCGTTCCCGACGTTTCCGGGGACGATTTCGCACAGCTACTACGGAATCGTCCACCCTGAAACGGACGCCGACTCGAGCACTGTCGTCGGCACCGGACCGTTTCGGGTCGAGCGGATCGTGAGCGGGGAGTCGGTGACCGTCGTCCCGTTCGCAGATCACTGGCGCGGTGAGGGCGAGACCGGTGCGGACACCGAGATCGAAACCGACATCTGGAACGATCCCGCGCTCGAGGAACTCACCTTCCGCTACTACGAGGACCCGAGTACGCGCGTCCTCGCGCTTCGCAACGAGGAACTCGATCTCGCGCTCGAGCCGCCGCGAAACGAGGTGAGCGAACTCGTCGACGACGACGCGACGAGCGTCGACCGCCAGCTCGCGCCGCGGGCGGGATTCGGCGCCGTAAACCTGTACGAAGCGCCGACGAACGACGAGGACCTCCGGCGGGCGCTGGCCTACGCGATCGATCAGGAACAGCTCGTCGAGACGGTTCTCGAGGGCGTCGGCGAACCGGCACGCAGCCCCATCTCGTCTGCGGTCCCGTGGGCCGCCCGCGACGAGTTGCCCGCCTTCGGTCCCGACCGCGAGCGGGGTGCGGACCTCGTCGAATCCTCGAGTTACGACGGCGAGACCCTCGAGATCCTGATCGACGGCAGCGAGCCCGACGATCGGACGGTCGCGGCGGTACTCCAGAACTGGTTCGGCGAAATCGGCGTCGAAAGCGAGATCCGGTCGGTCGAAGCCGCCGCGTTCTACGACGTCTTCCGCGAGGGCGAGTCGAACGTCTCGCTGGTGAACCTGGGCTCGAACAGCGCGGCGTCGGATTACCTCATCCGGGCGATGTTTCACTCGCTGGGAACTGACAACCGCCAGTTGTACGAGTCCGAGGGGACGGGAATCATGAATCCCGGCGAGGCGGTCGACGACCTCATCGACGAGGGGTATCGGGCCGACTCGCTCGAGGAGAAACGCGAACTCTACGGCGAGGTTCAACGACGCGTCGTCGAGACCGGCGCCGCCTTGCCACTGTACTACGTCGAGTACGGCCTCGCACGCCACGCGGACGTGACCGGCGTCGAGACCCATCCGATCGACAAGCTGATCGACTGGCGGGGGCTCTCGCGGGACGGACGGAGAGGTGTCTGACCGTGTCGACCGGACGGCCTCGAGACCGAGAGCGAGAGCGAAAGCGAGCTGCGGAGGAACGTGAACGACGGAGACAGACACGGAGGCTGACGACGTAACCGATGTTCCCGCTTCGACGCCTCTCGAGTACGGTCGTCGTCCTGTTGGGCGTGACAATACTCACGTACGGGCTGATCTTTCTGACGCCCGGCGACCCCGCGACCGTCGTCTTACAGGAACAGCTGGGTCACCAGCCAAGCGAGCAATCCGTCCGGGACTTTCGGGCCGAACAGGGGCTCGACGACCCCGTCCCGGTGCAGTACGCGAACTGGCTCGCGGACGTTCTTCGGGGCGACCTCGGCGACTCCTACTACGGCGACGGCCCGGTCCTCGAGTTGCTCGTCGACCACCTCCCGCAAACGCTCGCGCTCGCCGGTGCGTCGATCCTCGTCGCCATCTGCGTCGCGCTCCCAGCGGGGATCGCAAGCGCCTGCTACCGGGGAACCCGGATCGACTACGCGAGCCAGCTGATCGCTCTGCTGGGCGTCTCGACGCCGAACTTCTGGCTAGGCTACCTGCTGATCATCGTCGGGGCGCTTCGACTGGGCCTGTTCCCCGTCGCCGGCGCCGGCAGCCTCCCGCAACTGGTCCTCCCGGCGATCACGCTCGGGACCGGGATGGCCGCCGTCCTCACGCGGCTCGTGCGATCGTCGCTGCTCGAGGTCCTCGCAGAACCCTTCGTCGACGGCGCTCGCGCTCGAGGCGTCCCCGAGCGGGCGGTCGTGGTGGTCCACGCGCTCCGGACGGCGCTGCTCCCGGTGGTGACGATGATCGGCCTCCAGCTGGGGTACGTCCTCGGCGGCGCGGTCGTCGTCGAAGTCGTCTTCCAGCGGCCGGGGCTCGGTACCCTGCTGGTCGACGCGGTGTTCGCCCGCGACTATCCGGTCGTCCAGGGCGTGACGCTGCTGGTCGGAACGCTGTTCGTCGCCGTCAACCTGCTGACCGACCTCGTCTACCGACGGCTCGATCCGCGGGTCTCGATCGGAGGTGTCGGGACGTGAGCGTGCGCTCTACCCTCGAACGCTGCCGCCCGATCGTCGAGCATCCGACCCTCCGGACGCTGGCTCGAAACCGGGCCGCCGTGGCTGGTGCGGTCGTCGTCGCCGGCCTCGCGGTGCTCGCCGCCGTCGGGCCCGTTCTCTCACCGTACGATCCGACCGCGCAGGATCTGGCGAACCGCCTGCGGAGCCCGTCGCTCGCTCACCCGCTGGGGACCGATCAGCTGGGCCGGGACGTCGCGACCCGACTGGCGGCCGGCGCTCGCGTCTCGCTGGGGATCGCCCTGCTGGTGACCGGTATCCGACTCGCGCTCGGGGTCTCCGTCGGCCTCGTCGCCGGCTACGTCGGCGGCTGGGTCGACGAGGTACTGATGCGGGTCGTCGACGTGTTGCTCGCGTTTCCGGGGATCGTCCTCGCGCTCGTCGTCGCCGGTGTCGCGGGGCCGAGCCTCCGAAACCTCGTCCTCGCGCTCGCCGCCGTCGGCTGGACCACCTACGCGCGGGTCGTCCGGAGCAGCGTCCTCGAGGTGCGCGAACGCGCCTTCGTGAAGGCTTCGCGGCTAACCGGCGCGCCGCGACGGCGGGTGATCCGTCGGCACGTCCTCCCGACCGTCGCCGGTCCCGTGGTCGTGCTGGCGACGCTCGATCTCGGCGGCGTGATCCTCGCGACGGCGGGGCTCTCCTTTCTCGGGCTCGGCGCGCAGCCACCCGCTCCGGAGTGGGGGACGATGCTCGCGACCGGCCGCCACCACCTTCGGGACGCCACTTGGCTCGTCAACGCTCCCGGGCTGGCGATCGTCTGTGCCGTCCTCGGAGCGAACCTGCTCGGCGACGGGGTGCGCGACGCGTTAGATCCCGAGGGAGAGATCGAACGGAAGAGTGGAGGGAGACGGCGATGACCGGGCGAGGACGCGGCGGGCCGGCGTTCGAGAACCCAGCGGACGACGACGAGCACCCCCACCCGCTGCTCGAGGTCGACGACCTCCGGGTGCGGTTCGACGACGGTCGGGATCGGGAGACGGTCCGTGCGGTCGACGGTCTCTCGCTCGCCCTCGAGCGCGGCGAGATCGTCGGACTGGTCGGCGAGAGCGGCTGCGGCAAGTCCGCGACGGTTCGCGCCGTTGCGGGCCTCCACGGTGGAGACGCGCGCGTAGACGGGTCGGTCCGATTCGACGGGATCGACCTCCGCGAGGTCTCCGACGAGTCCCTGCGGCGACTCAGAGCGACCCGACTCTCGACGGTCTTTCAGGATCCGAGCGCGACGCTGACACCGACGCGGACCGTCGAAGCCCACCTGACGGAGGCGCTTCGACTCGCCGAGCGGCCCGCCGATCGCTCGCTACGGGCGTCGCTGGGATTCGGGTTCGACCTCGACCTCGACCCGCGCAAGTGGGGGCGACGGGATGACCGTCGCGAACGGGCGGCCGACCTGCTCGAGGCGGTCGGACTGGACGCGCGTGCCCTCGAGTGGTACCCCCACGAGTGCAGCGGCGGGGAGGCCCAGCGCGTCTCGCTGGCCGTCGCCCTCGCCTCGGACCCCGACGTGTTACTGGCCGACGAGCCGACGACGGCCCTCGACGCGACCACGCGGGCGGAGATTCTCGCGTTGCTCGAGTCGACCGTCGCCGACCGCGAGATGGGGGCCGTGCTGGTGAGTCACGACCTCGGACTCGTCGCCGACGTCTGTGACCGGGTCGTCGTCGCGTACGCGGGCCGGGTGATGGAGGCCGGGCCGACCGACCGGGTACTCGAGTCGCCGCGCCACCCCTACACGCGGGCGTTGCTCGGGTGTCGACTGGATTCTGTCGGGCCGGGGAAACGGCTCCCGACGATCGAGGGCGAGGTCCCGGGTCCGACCGTCGAGCCGGCGGGCTGTCCGTTCGCACCGCGGTGTCCGCGGGTGACCGACGAGTGTCGGAATGCAGCGCCGCCGGTCGTCGCGGTCGACGGCGGAGACGGAGGTGAATGTGGGGACGGGGGTCGAGTTCGCTGTGGCGAACTCGAGCGCGTCGCGGCGAGCGAGGCGGCGGGCGCGAACGCGGTGACCGCCGCGGACGGCGGCGCACTCGAGCAGTGTGGCGACGGAACGAACGGGAGCGATCGCGAGCGCAAAGGAGGGACGAAGAGCGAACGTCAAAGCACGGACGCAAACGGGACCCGGACCGCCCCCGCACTCGAGCTGTGCGGTGTCTCGAAGCGCTACCCACTCGAGGACTCCTGGCTGGCTCGCGCGACCGGCCGCGACCGGTGGCACGAGGCCGTCCGCGACGTCTCGCTCTCGGTTCGACCGGGCGAGACACTTGGAATCGTCGGCGAGAGCGGCGCCGGCAAGTCGACCGTGATCGACCTCGTGACCGGTCTCGAGGAACCGACGGCGGGGGCGGTGCGGATCGACGGCGAACCGGTCGGGAGAGTGAACGAGCGGACACGTGACCAGCTAGCCGCGGTCGGACGCCTCTTCCAGCACCCGCGCTCGAGTCTCGATCCGCGCCAACCGGTGCGGGCGGCGATCGCCGAACCGCTCCGCGAGGCCGGCCGGGATCGCGAGGAACGCCGGGTTCGAACCGAGGAATTGCTCTCGCTGGTCGGTCTCGAGGCACACCACGCCGATCGTCGGCCCGGCCAGCTCTCCGGTGGGGAGTGCCAGCGGGTCGGGCTGGCCCGTGCCGTCGCTCTCGAGCCCGCGCTCGTGGTCCTCGACGAACCGACGTCGGCGCTCGACGTCTCCGTGCGGGCGCGAGTGTGTAATCTTCTGCTCGAACTGCAGCGTCGACTGGGCAGCGCGTTCGTCCTCGTCAGCCACGACCTCGGCGTCGTCGCCCACCTCGCCGATCGGATCGCGGTGATGCGGGGCGGACGAGTCGTTGAGTCGGGTCCCGCGGAACGGATCTGTGAATCTCCGACTCACGATTACACCGAGCGATTGCTCGCAGCTGCGAACGCTCGCGGGGTGGGGACCGAGACGGACTCAGGCGACCGACCGACCGATCTCGAAGAAGGCAGCCAGTCCGAGACCGAAACTGAACGAGAACATACCAAATGACATCGGGACAGACGACAGCGGAGACGACCGCATCGACGAGAGACGAACGGATCGCCGACGTCGCCGTCGTCGGCGGCGGCCCTGCCGGCTGTTCGGCCGCCGTCTTCACCGCACGAGCGGGCCTCGAGACCGTTCTCCTCGAACACGAACGGTCCTCGTTGCTGAAGTCGGCCCACCTCGAGAACTACCTCGGCTTCCCGCTTGGAATCCAGCCGAACCAGTTTCTCGAACTCGCCCGCGAGCACGTCCGCGAAGCGGGCTGTCGGTACCGCCGCGAGACGGTCGTGGACGTGTGGCTCGAGGGTGAACGAGGGGACAGAGGAGAGGGTGCGGGCGAAGGCGAAGCGGGCCCGCGGGAGACCGTACCGGAGAGACTAGCGGATCGGAAACGGGAACGGGAACGGAGCCACGAACCGAACCGTCCGACGTCCGGCCGTTCGTCCTCGAGACCGACGGCGGCGTCGGCGGCGAGACGACCGAACCCAGCCGCTACCGCGCCGCCCGCCTGTTCGTCGCGTCGTGGGCTCACACGGACTTTCTCGAGGGGCTCCCCGTCTCCCGCGAACCGGAAGAACCGGGGCCGGTGATGGTGCTCCCGACGGACGGTGACGGCCGCACCGACTGCGAGGGACTGTACGCCGCGGGGCGGATCACCGGTCAGCACCATCAGACGATCGTCAACGCAGGCCACGGGGCTCACGTCGCGTTGACACTGATCCGAGACGAGCGCCCCGAGTACTACAACGACTGGGTCGTCCCGGAGGGGTACTACGCCCGCTACGACCGCGAGGTACCCGAAGGTGTCGAGGAAATCTCGATCGCGGAACGCAGTCGTCGAACGGGACGGGCGAGGGATCGGATGGCTGCGGTCTTCGACGACGATTCGAGGTCTAGTTGATAACTACCACTCTAGAATTAGCACAGATTGGCAACTGATCTGGGTTATTACACAACTCGGAATCGGGTGCTAACAGGCTTTATGCCGTCTGCGACCGTGGTTTCTCCCGCTATGTGCCACTGTTTCGAAGACGTGTCCGAACTGACCGCCGACGAACGTGCAGAGATCGTCGAGTCCCACACGCGTGCGGAACTCGAAGCCGAACTGGACGAGGACGACCTGTCGACGCTCGGCCTCACGGCGTAGACCGGGGTCCCGTTTCCGTCCGTTTTTTCTCGAGCGTAGCGGAGAGTAAGCGTTAACTATCGCGCCCGGGTTCGTCCGGTTGCAGGCGGGCCCTTAGCTCAGTCTGGTTAGAGCGCTCGGCTCATAACCGAGTGGTCAATGGTTCGAATCCGTTAGGGCCCATGGAACGAAGCGAGCAACTTGCGAGTTTCGGGAATGGACTACTACGGATTCGAACCAGGGAGCAGCTTCGCTGCGACCGAGGTTCGAATCCGTCAGGGCCCACTCAGTGTCCGATTTCTATCCGCTTCGGATTCCGCCGGTAACACGGTCTTCAGTGCACCGAAACGCCAATTATGGGTTTCGGAAATCGAGGCATTCGGAGTGGCGTCCAACTGAGGATCAGTCGTACCCCTTCGCTGTCGGTCGAAATCCGTAATTATTTCGGGGGTGGTCTCGCTGAGTCTCGAGCACCCCGATCGCTTCGGCGGGTCGTTCGAAGCCCTCCCGGTGAGACGTGCTCGAGGCTGGGAGACGTCCGAATCGAAAAGCGGTTCGACGGGAGAGCGGTCGAACCGATCGTGAAGCCCCAGCGGGGAAGGGATGGTTGGAGTCGGTCAGTCGAATCGTTGGCGAAACGATTCTCCCCCGCCACCGAAAACGTGTACGTACAGCATCATAAATCCATTGGATATCTAATACGAACTCGAGGAGTCGCTGGAAACGAGGCGGCGACGAACGTCAGTCGACGCCGCCTACGCCGCTGGCTGCATCCGGCAGGTCCGCGGGTTCGGCCTCGAGGCCCAGTTCCTCGAGTGCGGCCTTCAGATGCTCTTCCTCGGCGTAATTGGACCCGTCTTCCTCGCGGATGCGCTGGGTTTCCGCCAGCACCTCGCCGCGGCGGTCGTCGGGAATGTCGAACTTGTCGGTCGACAACTCGATCACGAGGCCGTTGTTGTCGTGGGTGTACAGCGACTGGAAGATTCCCCGGTCGAAGACGTTGTAGCCGCGGCCGTCGGCCTCGAGGGCCTCCATCACCGTCCTGAAGTCTTCGGGATCGAACGAGAACGCGAGGTGGTGGACGGCGCCGACGCCGCCGCGCTGGCGACCCTGATTCGAGGGGCGGTCGTCGCTGACGAAGAACGTGATGATCCGCCCGTCGCCGGTGTCGAAGAACAGGTGCGTCTGGGAGGGATCGTCGAGGTTCGGCTGGCGCAACACCAGCGGCATGCCCAGGAGGTCGCGGTAGAAGGCGATCGTGTCTTCGGCGTTGGACCCCCAGATGGTGACGTGGTCGGTACCGGTGGTGTGAAACGGGCTATCGGGCTTCGCTGCCGTGATCGGATCGTCGTCGCTCATACACTCCCGTTGCCGCTCGAGTCGAATATACCTGCCTCCCGCGTGAGGTGTCGTCAGGATCTCTGGACGACCCTCGCTCGAGGACGGCCGAGCACGGAAACGGATCGTTCGCCGCGGTCGGTTCGACGGGGAGCGACCGATCCACCCTCGGTCACACTGTGAGAACGCACCGCGAGAACTCACTGCGAGAGAGCACGGCGAACTTTCTATAGCACGGGTGTCGATAGCCGTGATACATGTCCGACCCACTTCGAATCGGGATCATCGGGACCGGCGGCTGGGGCACGCACATCGCGACCCAGTTTCACGAGAACCCCGACACGACGGTCGCCGCTCTCACCGACATCTCGGATCCGAATCGGACCGAGGCCGGCGAAACGCTCGAGGTGTCCCCCGACCACCAGTACGAGGACGTCGAATCGATGCTGACCGACGAACAGTTGGACGCCGTCCAGATCTCCTCGCCGCACGCGCTCCACCACGATCACATCCTCGCCGCGCTCGAAGCCGACCTGCACGTCTTCTGCGAGAAGCCGTTGACGATCGGCGTCGGACAGGCGGCGGAGCTCGTCCGGGAGACCGACGAGAGCGACCGGGTGTTGATGGTCGGCTACCAGCGCCACGTCCATCCGGCCTACGTCGAGGTCCATGACGCTGTCGAGCGAGGCGAACTCGAGCCGAAACTCGTGACGGCGGAACTCACGCAGAACTGGCTCGAGAAGGTCGAGGGGACCTGGCGGGTCGACCCGGCGCTCAGCGGCGGCGGCCAGCTGTACGACAGCGGAAGTCACCTGCTCGACGCCGTCGTCTGGTTGATCGACCGGGAACCGACGCACGTGACCGCCGAGATGGTGTTCGCCGACGACGCGGAGCGGATCGACGTGCAGGCGACGCTGACGGTCCGGTTCGACGGTGGAGCAGTCGCGAGCATCGCCGTCTCCGGCGATTCGCCCGACGTGACCGAACGGATCGCCGTCCGCGGAGACGAGGGCCGGCACGTGATCTCCGGCGAGGGCTGGGACCACCGCGAGGTCGCGGTCACCGACGCCGACGGAACCGAGCGCGATTCGATCGCGGCCGACCTCTCGTCGTACGAGAAGGTCGACGCGTTCGTGCGGGCGGTTCGAAACGACGAGGAGCCGCCCGCGACGGCCCGGAACGCCTTCTACGCGACCGCGCTGACCGAAGCCGCCTACGAGGCGGCGCGGACCGGCGAGCGGGTCGCCGTGGACACGACGTTCTAGCGGAGCCGGTGGAACCGTTCGGAACGGCCGGAGCGGTCACGTGTACCCGCGGTTCTCGGGACCTGTCACTCGTATTTTTGTCTCGACCACGAGTCTCGAGTCGCGTTCCGGCGTGGCCGACCGATTTTACTCTCGACTCCGCTCGCGGGAGGCCGAATGACAGGCGGTCTCCGCTCGCGGTAGATCGAATGACAGGCGGTGGGACCGAAGCCCACCGTGGACCGTGGAGAACACTGCAGCCGGATACTACCGCCTCCGGCGGGCGGACAGACAACGCGGATTGGGACGAGTGGCGATGTAAGCACGGACGCAGGCGTCTGAGCCACTCCGACCGGTCATTGGCCGCCACCGGTCTGGCGGTACCAGAGCCCACGTCGGATCGCCATATTATTATGGTGTCCCTTCCGCGAAGAACGCACCGCGTTCGCGGGCGTAACGACATCATACTCCGGTCTGCGGGCTCGAGCCGACTACGGTTCGAACCCGTCTTCCCACTCGAACCGGCCGTTTCGCTGGACGACGCGACCGTCGATCTCGAGTCGGGAATCCTCGCTCGTATCGGTGATCAGATCGACGTGAACCGCCGACTCGTTGCCCGACTCGCCCGCCGGGAGACAGGCGTCGTAGGCCCGCCCCAGCGCGAGATGAACCGTGTCGCCCATCTTCTCGTCGAAGAGGATCGTGTCCGTGTAGCGGTCGATCCCGCGATTCATCCCGATCCCCAGTTCACCCAATCGGCGCGCGCCCGCGTCGGTCTCGAGGACCGCTTCGATCACGTCTTCGCCCTGAGCGGCCGCATAGTCGACGACTTCGCCGGCCTCGAACTCGAGGCGAACGTCCTGAACGCGTTCGCCCTGGATGGTCATCGGAACGTCGAAGCGGACCGTTCCCTCGGTCGCTTCGGGTGCGGTGAAGACTTCGCCGCTGGGGAGATTGTGGGAGTCGTAGGCGACCGAGGCCGCGCTGTTGACCGCCGTTCGGTCCTCGACGGACATCGTGAGGTCGGTGTCGCTCGAGACGAGCCGAACCTCGCTGCCCTCGTCGAGTACGTCCTTCATCCGAGCCATCTCCTCGGCGAGGGCTTCCCAGTCGCGGATGATGGCCTCGTAGGCGAAGTCCCGGTACTCCTCGTAGGCCATGTTCGCCCGCTGGGCGAGCGACCGCGTCGGGTGGATCGTCGAGACCCAACGGGTATCGAGGCGAGCCTCGCGAATCTCGTTTCTGGCGGTGCTGTAGGCCTGCCGCGTCTCGCCGGGAACGTCCGCCGTCGCACTTGTGTTTCGACCGCCGCCGAGCGAGAGCGCAACGTCGGCGCGCTCGAACAACGCGCGTTCGTAGTCCGGGTTCTCGTCGAAGTTGTCGTCGTGGGCCCGGAGATACGCGCGCTCGATTTCCCCGGAGCTGTACATCGTGAGCAGGTTCGCCCCTCGGTCGCCGAGTACCTCGGCGACCGCGACCGCGAGGTCGTGGGCGTCGGGGCCGACCGAGAGTACGACGTCGTCACCTGACTCGACCCGGGCGCTCCAGTCGACGAGGATCTCGGCGTGTTCGCGTACGCGTTCGTCCATATCCGTTTCTCTCGAGGCCGGTGGATAAATTCCTCGGCTCCGGGAACTGGGACCGGGACCGAAACTACTCGAGGGCCGTCAGAATCGTCTGGTAAACGTCGTTCGCGTGGCGCAACTGAGCGCGTCCGATCAGATAGTAGACGTACGAATCCGCCCGCTCTCTCGCCGGGTCGTCGCCCGGAAGGCCGATATCACCGGCGCGTAGCAATCGCATCGCGTCGTCGACGAGGAGTCGGAACAGCGGGGTGTCGTGCTCCGCGACGGCGTCGCGCGCTCGCGTCGCGGCCCGTTTCTCCTCCCGGTAGACGAGTGCGGGATCCGGTTCCTCGCCCTCCTCGAACGCGAACCGTCCGAGGGCGTCGGGATACGCTCGCAGTTTCAGGACGTTTCGAGCGTGTCGGATCGTCTGCAGGAGATCCAGTCCGGCCGTCGGCCCGTCGTCGAAGGCCCTATCGAGGTCACCGTGGGTGAACTGCCAGCACTGAAACCGTGCGTGACGGTACGGTCCCTCGACGAGTGGTTCGAGCAGTTCCTCTCGCTCCTCGTAGGTCTGGCGGGTCCGTTCGATCTCCTCGTCGAAGCGCTCGAACAGCGTCTCGAGTGGCGCCTCGAAGGAGTGGCCGTCCGTACCGGTATCGGCCTCGTACTCGCGGTAGGCGTGTCGAGACTCGAGGACGTGAACGCCGGCCTGCAGGTGTGCCTCCCACGTTCGCGGGATGTCGTAGTCCCGATAGTCGTCCGCAGCGGAGACACCGCCCGTGTAGATCCCGCTTCGGTGGCTGTTGAGCCGCGCGAAGTGCAGCGGGCGCTCGATCCAGTAGAGGGAGGCGACGTCGGTCGCCGGATCGTCACCGCGGTACTCGATCGTCTCGCGGAGGGCGTCGATTTCCGACCGGATCTCCTCGCCGCGGTCGACGAGCCCCCGAGCGTCGGTCTCCCCTCGGACGACCCGGCCCGCGCCGATGGCGTATCCCGCGTATCCGTGGGCCATCCGCAGGCTGGACAGCGCGCTCGAATCCGGGTTCGACCCGAGTAGCTTCTGATAGCGGTCGGTGGCGTCCCCGAGGAGCGTCGGCCCCATCCGTGCGGCGTCTGGGAGTTCGTCGCGGTCGGCGTCGATCCCCTCCCAGAGGTCCTCGGCCTCCTCGAGGTGTCCCTCGAGTGACTCGAGTCCCTCCGTAAGGACCGACTCCGGTGGAGACGGTTGCGTGTCGGTGTCCGGGAGGCGGCGGTAGCCGATCATGCGATCGACGACCGGGTTCGGGTACCACGTTCGCGGTGCCATCGCGACGCCGCCGCCGGCACCGGTGAAAGCGAGGCCGCCGAGGAGCCGGCGGCGTGTCAGTTCAGGGACCATACGACGTGTCGTCGAAAATTGTATTACTGTTCTTCGGTTTCTCCGTAATCTCGCAGTTCGACTACCCCCGCTGTGGGTCGAACGAGTGAACTCGAGGCTGCGCGACCGAATTCAGGCCGGTACCGACTCGTCCCTCGTCGCTTCCCTCGAGCGGACGAATCCGACGACCGCGTAGACTAGGGGCGTGTCGAGAATGGCGATCGCGAGTTTCAGGAGGTACTGGCCGACGATGAGCGCGGCGAGACCGCTGGTACCCATCTGGAAGCCGACGCCGAGGACCTGTGGCGCGACCCAGAAGGCGACCGTGACGAAGATGACGGTGTCGATAGCCTGACTGCTCGCCGTCGAGGCGAGGTTTCGCAACCAGAGCGCGTCGCCGTCGGTGTACTCGCGAATGCGGTGGAAGACGACCACGTCCCAGTTCTGGCTGACGACGTAGGCGAGCAGGCTGCCGGCGACGATGTTCGTGGAAGCTCCGAGAACCGTTTCGAACGTCGTCGGATCGACACCCGTCGGTGATGCCGGTGCCGCGATCGTCGACCACACCAGTACGAGCACGACGGCGTTCATCGCGAACGCGACGTTGACGACGATCTGGGCCGCTTTCCGCCCGTAGAGCTCCGAGTAACAGTCGCTCGCGAAGAACGTGAGCGCGTACGCGAGCGCCGCACCCGGCAAGAGGAGGTCCGTTCCCGTTACCGGGATCGCGAACGGCAACTCGAACAGCAGTATCTTCGACGCGGTCAACTGCGCCGTCACGAGCGCAGTGACGAACAGGCCGATGAGCGCGACCTGTGTCACCGTCGGTGTCGCGCGAGGCTGCGTTTGATCCATGCACGCGGCGTACCCAGCGGACGTACGTAAACGATACTATTCGGCGTGCACCTAGATCGGGCCGCGGCCATCTCTCAGTTATCTTCCGGGCTTCTTTCGGTTATCTCTCGATCATCTCTCGACTATCGACCGGAACTCACGTTTCGGTGTTGCCCTTCGCTCTTCGCTCGCCGACTCGAGACGTCGGTTCCTCGCGTCTCGGTCGTCGATCGTCGGCTCGATCGCGTCGACGGCCCCCTCGAGGGTCCTATGGTCCGAATCCGACCCGGTCGTGTGTGCCGTTGTCGCGGAGGCGCCCCCTTCGGAACCCTTATCCGTGCAACGCGACTGTCTTTAGTCGCAATGGCGAAAGGAAACGTTGATTTCTTCAACGACACAGGCGGCTACGGTTTCATTGAGACGGACGACGCGGACGATGACGTTTTCTTCCACATGGAAGACGTTGGCGGTCCGGACCTCGAAGAAGGCACAGAGATCGAATTCGACATCGAACAGGCCCCCAAGGGCCCCCGGGCAACCAACGTCACCCGCCTATAAGGCGGTTTGCGCTATCTGACCGGTTTCAGTAACACTTTTTCATTTTAGAACACCACACCTCGAGAGACGTCTCTCGCGTTCGTACGCGATACCGTTCGTGCTCGTCCCCCAACACCTACTGAAGTGTGGGTCGTACGAGGGACATGGCATATCAAACGACGCTCGGGTGGTCGCTCGTCTCGTCGGGGATCGTCACGCTGATCCTCAAAGTCCTCCCCTACGACTCGCTGTGGTGGGGGCTCTTGCTACTCGTGGTCGGCATCACGGTTCTGTATCTGCGGGCCGGTTGACGCTGGACGATTCCGGTCACAGTTACAGCTCACAGTCGCGAGCTACGGCTACGCGACACTCGAGTCGAAAACGGGTGTCTACGACAGCAAGTCGTCGACGTACTGGTCCTCCCACTCCCGACGTGCTTCGACTTCGCGACGGCCGCGTCGGGTCACGGAGTAGACGTTCGTTCGACGATCGGCGACTCCCTTCTCGAGGAGTCCCTTGTCGACCAGCGTATCGAGGTTCGGATAGAGACGACCGTGGTGGATTTCCGACTCGTAGTACTTCTCGAGTTCGTCTTTGATCGCCAGTCCGTGTGGTTCCTCGAGGCCGACGGTTACGTACAGCAGGTCGCGCTGGAAACCGGTCAGATCGTACATGTGCCTTCCTACGGATATATACGTATTAAGAATGGTGAATGTGTCTGGCTCGTTGATGTTTCCTCCGTCGGTTCGTTCGATAGCGTTTCATCTCGTCGGGATCGGTCGTCGATTCCGCCGGTGAACGGTCCCGATGGAGACGCTGAGCACACCGTTGTTGTACATCGCGTTCCGTTCGTCGGTGAACCAGTACCCTCGGGGAGGCACGATCGTTCGTTCGAAACACCCATCAGGAAGTTCACAGGTAACTCGAAGTTGTGTCGATCCGACAGTGACGGACAGGTCGTCTACGGTCGCCGGCAGGACGTCGACGACGACCGCCAGCCGGTTCAGACTCGAGTCGTGAACGAGTTGCGTCGGGAGCCGTTGTCGATCGGTGACGGTGGAGGGCGCCATGGGGCCACCTGTCGAGTATGATCCCATATGCTTCCGTGTGAACGAGTTGCCGTTTGATATCCCGACCGCGGTGGACCGTTCGACGGTGCTCGGCCGCCGCTTCGTTCGAAACCGATCCGGGGGACGGCCGTACAACGAAACCGTTGCACTGCTTCTGGATTATCAACAGTGATCGTTCGGACTGTTCCACGTTCGAAAACGGCGGTTGCACCCAATCACGCGCCCGTTCGAACTGTTGTCCCGTCGCTCGAGGGTGGCGACTCGAAACTGGTCGCTCGAGGCCTCGACGCCGTACTGTCGAACGTGTTCTCTCGTGTCACCTCTCCACACGACCTCTCGATCCGGAGACCGTTGCATCGAAACGATTCGATTTGGCCGTCGATACCGTACCGAAAGTTCGGCTAACTGGACGTAACTCGAATCAAGATAGTCAACGTTGTTTTCCAGTTATAGGCTCGTCCGATGGACCCGTAACTGGCACAATGCCAGAACACTCACTCACCAGACGACGATTCGTAACGCTCACCGGTGCTGGCCTGGTCGTCGGGCTTGCGGGGTGTACGGACGACGATGAAACCGGTAACGAGAGTCTCGAGGAGGGTGGCGACGACCCCGGAAACGGTGACGACGATCTCGGTGCCGGGAACGGTGACGACGGGGCGGCCGACGACAACGAAACGGACGACGAGGACGATACGTTCGGTGGCGACGAAGACAACGAGACCGACGAAGCCGGCATGGGTAACGAGACGGACGAAGACAACGAGACCGACGAAGTCGGCATGGGCAACGAGACGGACGAGGACAACGAGACGGCCGAAGACAACGAGACCGACGAAGTCGGCGCGGACAACGAGACCGACGAAGACAACGATTCCGACAGCACCGTTGACGAATAGCCCCGATCGGACGCCGTCTCGTTCCCACGCGGAATGAGCACGTGAGCTTTTTCGAAATTTGCTATTTTCACCCCCGATTCCCTTCCGATCGAGTTCGACAACCGACGCGTGGGTACTCGAAGACGGGCGCTACTACACTCCCGACGACTGCAACGCGGACTACGCCCCCGATTGCCGCTCGAACCGGTGCAAGACAACGTCCGAGTCGTCGTCCCACTCGAAGTGGTCGTGGGCGCGCTCGAGTAGCTCCCTGTACGCGTCCAGATTCGCGACACCCTCGGCCTGGGCGTCCGAATCGGTCAATTCGCCGAGGGTGCGTTCGCGGACTGCGACGACTTCGAACGTCGTCCCGTCGATGCTGAACGTCGCACCCTCCGGGGCGTACTGCTGCCCGCGGTGAACCTGAGTGACCTCGCCCTCGAGCGCCTGCTGTCGCATCCGCTCGCTGGGGAGCAGTGTGGTGGGATCGATTTCAGTGTCGGCCTCACTCCCGTTCCCGCTCTCGCTCTCGGTCTCATCCTTCCCTTCGTAATCGCTCATACACGACCGTTCGTCCGACACGAATAAAACCGTCAGGGCTAGTCGACGTCAGGGATCCCCGCTCGCACCCTCGAGCAACCGATCGACGAGCGCGTCGACGTCGATCTCTGCCGCGCACTCGGCACGAGCGACGACCGGCGGCGCGATTCCCTCGCGACCGCCGAGTTGGATCTTCGGATACGGGGCGTCGTGAAAGCCCTCGACGAGGACGTACTCGTAGCCGTTCGATACCAGATCGTCGACGGTTCCCTCGAGGATCGTCGTCTCCGCCCCCGTCTCTGTCTCTCTCTCACCGTTCGCGTTCCGTTTCCCCTGTTCCGTGATCCGAAACGTCCGCGACGGCGTGATCCCGACGACGGTCTCCGCGCCCGCCTCCCGGTGGCGGTACGTGTCCTTCCCCGGCGTGTCGATCTCGATGTCGTGATGGATCGATTTTACCGTGGCGACCCGTCCGCGGGTCCGGAGCCGGGCCACCAGCGCTTCGATCAGCGTGGTCTTTCCCGTGTCGCTCGCGCCGACTACGCAGACGACGGTCGTCATCGATTCGTCACGGACGGCCGTTCGACGGGCCGGGACTTGGCAGTGTCGGAGACGTGGCCCGCGTCGGAGACCGAACGAGCTCGCACTCGAGACGCATCGAGCGGTTCGATCGGTTCGGACGGGACTAAGGCGATTCGGAGAATTCCCAAACTGACGGCTTCAGAGGCTCTCGAAGAGTTCGACGACGTCCGTCACGCTCACCCGGCCGTTCCCGTCGAAGTCGTAATACTTCGGATACTCCGTGACGGCGGGGTCGTCGACGTGCTCGAAGAAGACGTTTACGTCGGTGGTCGTCGTCGAGCCGCTCCCCGTCATGTCGTTGGAGAGCCCGTCACCGGTCGTGTCCTGGGGCGTGGTGCCGTCGACCGCCGGTGGCTCGTCCCCGCCGGTTCCGGCTGGAGCCACCGTGATCGACCCCTCGTCGGACTCGTTTCCGGCCCCGTCGACAGCCGTCACGGCGACCTCGTAGCTGGTATCGGGTGAGAGATCCGAAATCGTCACTTGCGTCGTCCCGCCGGCGACCCGGTCGATCCGGTCGCCCTCGAGGAAGACGGCGTACCGGTCGACACCCGTCTCGTCGTCACTCGAGGCGTCCCAGGCGATCGAGACCGACGTCTCGGACCGGTCGGTCACGTCGAGGTCCGAGGGGGCACTCGGCGGGGTCGTATCGGTGGGGGCCTCCGTGAACTCGCCGTCGACGCCGGTCGTCGCCGTCTCTCCGTCGAGCCGGACGTCGAAGTCGCGAACCGTCGTTCGCCCCTCGCTGTGGTCCCAGGTCTCGTTTCCGATCTCGATACCGGTCATCCAGAGTTCCGGCGGGAAGCCGTACGGATCGTCGTCGTACCCGTCGAGATAGTCGAGAATCGAGCTCAGATCGACGTTGCTCGGCACCTCGTTGGCGGCGAGCTTGAAGATGTGGAAGCTCCACTCCAGGCGGTCGGTGACGTGTTCCCAGTGATCGATGACGTTTCCGTACGCGTCCGTGATCGCTCCGTCTTCGATCGACTCGCCCTTGGAGTGGCTGTCGCTTTTCTCGAGGATCAACATGATCTCGTGTGTCGGATCACCGCCGCCGATCGGCGGCTGAGAGTCGGTGTACCACCACTCGAGGGCCAGGTTCCACTCCTCGCCCGAGGCTCCGTTGTCGATATCCAGCTCGACGGCCAGCTCGTCGACGGCACCGAGCTGCGTCGGGAACAGGTACGTCCGCGACGAGTCGGACCACGGTTTGGCGCCGATCAGCACCTCGGGATAGTCGGGGCAGTCCTCGGGACAGGCGTCGGTCTCCCCGCGCTCCCACTCCCAGCCGTAACTCCCGTCGTCGTTGCGGAACACGCACATGTGCGGTTCCTGGGGGACCTGTGACGTGCTCCAGTCGTTGTTGATCAGGACGCCGTCGCCGTCCCCGACGGCGAGTCGGTCGTTCGATCCGCACCGCTCTTCGACGACCGTCTGTCCGGCAACCTCGCCGACACTGACACCGAGCGCGAGTGCGCTCGCGCTCGCACCGGCAGTGGCTTCGAGGACCCGCCGACGGGAGATGTGTCGACGACGGCGCTGACCGCTCGGATTCGTCTCGCTCCCGTTTCGGCTCTCGTTCTCGTTCGTCGGTCCTGTACGTCGATCGGGCTGCGTCGTACGTTCGGTCATAGATAGCTTCGTCCGCTTCCGTTCGCTTCGAGTGAGTCGGAATTGCAGCGCTGTTCGTGACCCGACATCCGCCGCTCGAGTGTGACCGTCCATCGGGTGGACGACGGTGGGTCGACCGGCTAGATGCGGCGCGGGTACGCTCGGGGAATCCCGTTCGACGTTTCCGGTGGTGGAGACGGTCGAACGGCGTCGGTTCGCGATTGTAACCTCGACGTCTCTCTCTCTCTCGAGTCCTATATCGACTCGAACAGTTCGACGACATCGGTGACGCTCACCTGGCCGTTGCCGTCGAAGTCGTAGTACTGCGGGTAGTCGGCGACGTCCGGGTTGTCGACGTTCTCGAAGAAGACGTTCACGTCGGTGGTCGTCGTCGAGCCGCTACCGGTGAAATCGTTGTGCAACCCGTCACCGGTCGTGTCCGCGGGCTGGGTGCCGTCGATACTCGGTGGCCCCTCGGAACCGCCGTCCGTGTCGGTACTCACCGTCGTCGTCACTACGTCGGATTCCTCGCCGTTGGCGACCGCCGAGAGCCCGATCTCGTAGCTCGAGTCGGAACTGAGTCCCGTGATCGTCGCCGTCGTTTCCGAGGTCTCCTCCTCGAGGTCTCCGTCGAGATAGATTCGGTAGCTCTCGGCGTCGGCGACCGACTCCCAGCCGATCTCGATCGACGTCTCCGTGGTCTCGTTGACCCACTGATCGGACGGTGACGCCGGGGGCTCGGTACCGGTTCCGCCGTCGCTCCCGCTCGTGTACGTCGATCCGTTGATCGTCACGTCGAACTGATTGTAGGTGACCTCGCCCTGGGTGCCCGCCCAATACTCGTCCCCGAGTTCGATGCCGGACAGCAACAGATCCTCGCTGACGCCCCGACGCTCGGTCATGAAGTCGATGACGGACGTGAGGTCGACGCGGCCGGTGGTCGCCGGTTCTGCGAGTCGGAAGACGTGGAAGTTGGCATCGGTGCCGCCGCCGGGTGTCGCCCAGTAGTCGATCACGTTTCCGAACTGATCGGTGAACGCGTTCGCCTCGATCACGCCGCCGTGGCTGTGGTTCTCCGAGTCGAGTACCAGCATGATCTCGTGTGTGTCCGGCGCGTCCTCCGGGTCCGGTTGCCCGTCCATCAGCCACCACTCCTCGGCCAGGTTCCACTCGCCGCCCGAGATGTTCACGTCGACGTCGAACTCCATCACCAGTTCGTCGACGTCGCCACGCGGGATGGGGAACTCCGGAACGCCGGAGTCTTCGCCCCACGGTCTGGTCCCGACGAACACCTGCGGATAGTTGATGCCGCCGCTCGTCGCGGTGAAATCGTACCCGTAGCTCCCGTCGTCGTTGCGCCAGATACACTGCTCGGCGTCTTCCATTCCCCACTTGTTGTTGAAGAGGGTGAAATCGCCGCCGCCGACCTCGATCTGGTCCCAGAGTTCGCAGGCCTCGGCGTCCTGAGCGGCGGCGATCCCACTCCCACCGAGTGCGAGTGCGCTCGCACCGACAGCGGCACCGGTCTGGAGAAATCCGCGACGCGATAGCGGTACCGCGCAGTCGTTCACGCGTTTCTCGGTCGTCGTCGACTCCGTGCTCCGCTCCGATTCTCGATTGTTCCCGTTCATTATTGGTTATCCGAAATTCACTTTTTCAGTGACGGACTAATATAATCATTGTTCGACCGATTATAAATACCATTTGGAGGTGTATTGATTTTTCCACCACTGAAAACATACTTTAGAGAGGACGGGCCGATCACCGATGACAGGCGGTTCGCCACAACAACGCTCTCGAGTTTGCGACCGTCGATCGGCTCTCGGAACGACTGCCCGTTCGACCCAATGCTTTACAGCCGTCTCGTCTTACGTTCGAAAAATGACGGGCTCGACAGGAAACCAGTCCGACGACCACGAGGACGAGGACGAGAACGAGAACGAGAACGACGCGGAATCCGGACGGTTGGACAAAGTACTCGACATCGGCCTCGAGCTCCTCGATTTGTTGCTCCCCTGATTGTAGCACCTTCTCTGTGGAGTGAGACCAGTTCCTGCTGCTCACAAGTTTGTTCACAGCAGTAAGATGGGACCACCCGGATTTGAACCGGGGTCACGGGCACCCAAGGCCCGAAGTATACCAGGCTAACCCATGGTCCCGTAACCCCACTTCGGCGCTCCTCGGGTAAAGGGTTTCGTTCTGAGGCGGAATCCATATCACACGCTCAACCGTACTGAGGTCTATGGTCACAGGCCTCGAGATCGTCCTCCTCCTCGTCGTCCTCGCGCTCTTCGTGGGTGCAGCGCGGATTATCTGGGCGGTCAGACCGTTCATCGTCAACGCCGTCTTCGGACTCGTCGTCCTCTGGGTGGCCCAGTCGTTTTTCGGCCTCTCGATTACCGTCACGCCGATCGCCCTCCTGATCGTCGCCATCGGTGGCTTTCCGGGGGCGGTACTGGTCATTCTGCTGGCCGTGTTCGAACTCGGATTCGTCGCCTAGGAAAACGGGTGCCGGCGCGAGTCCCACACTCGATCTCCGCGATTCGAGTCGCCGGTCTCGTTCACCGTTCGAGCAACCGTGCGATGTCCTCGTCGGTTGCCTCTGCGGTCGGGGTCGTCGGTGTTTCGAATTCTGTCTTCGAAACTGCACTCACGTCCTCACCCCATTCTTCGAGAACGGCCGCGACCTCGTCGTCGGTCGCTTCCGGGAGCGAGTTGCCGACGGAATCGTCACAGACGACCTCGTCGAAGATCGAACCGAACGTCGCGACGATTCGGTCGTCGTACGTCGTCGGGTCGAAGTGAAAGTGAGCGGTGGCACCGACGCTCGAGAGGCGGTTCGCGAGGATGTGCGCGAACTGGAAGACGTCCTTCGGGGACGTGTAGCTGATGGCGGTGTCGAGTGACCGAAAACAGACGGTGATTCGGTCTATCTCGTCGTTCGACGCCCAGTGTTCACAGAAGCAACTGATCGAGAGGCCGATCGCCGAGAGGTCGCGGGGGTCGTCGACCGTGTCGACGGTGACGGGTCCAGGGCCGCCGAAATCCGGGCCGGTGCCGGCAGTCGGTCCGGTCTCCGCTTCGGTCTCGGCACCGGCCGACCTGAGAATGTCGCCGATCGAGATCAGCCCCAGCTCTGCCGGCGTTTCGTCGCCTCGAGTTCGATCCGCCGGGTCGTTCGAGAACGTCACTCTGAGTTCGGCCGCCTCCGCGCCGCTGTCTCGGAGGTGCTGGCACGCGCCCGGTTCGTCGCACCCGGTGTGGACGAGCAAGACGTTCGCCGGTGGGTCGATCGCGTCGGGGGTTGTCGGTTCCATGTGGGCAACACTCGGGCCGAAACCCGATACTGTCTGCGAACAGGCGCGAATCATGCTTTATTGTTCCGGCCGCTACCAGGCTCGTGATAACGGTATTGGCCAGTCGCGGGCCACGTTCACACGCTATCTCGAGATACTTCGAGACGCCTCGGACGACCGGTCCGACGTCACAACTGCTCGTCTCGCATCTCGATATCGGCGACGAGTCCGTAGGGGTGGGCGTCCTTCCGGATGCCGTCGAGCAGCGCGAACGACTCGCCGGGCTCTAAGAAGTGTTCGGTCACGACCCGGCCCAGCGGCGTCGGTTCGAAGCCGTCGATGAAGTCGTACTCGAGGAGTTTGCCGATGGCGTGTTTCGTCGGGACATCGCCGAGCATGCGGTCGTTGAGCCGTTTGGCAGCCTTTCCGCCGACCGTGACGTTGGCGAGTGTCTCCTCGACGGCGGCCCCCTCGTCGTAGTGGGTCATCACCGACTCCATGTCGCCTTTGAGGAGTTTGAACGCGACTTCGTCCTCGGTCATCTCCATCGAGTTGTGATACGAGCAGTCGGGTTCGACGAGGACGTACACTTTCCCCTCGTCGTGGTAGTCCGGTCGTCCCGCGCGGCCGAGCATCTGGTGGAACTCCTGGACGGAGAGCCACTCGATACCCATCGCCAGCGAGTCGAAGATCACCTGCGAGGCGGGGAAGTCGACCCCCGCGGCCAGCGCCGCCGTCGTCACGACCGCCGACAGTTCCTGATCGGCGAACTTCCGCTCGACGGTCTTCCGGCGTCTGTAATCTAACCCGGCGTGGTACGGCGCCGCGGAGTACTCGAGTTTCCGCGAGATTTCGTGACACCGGCGGCGGGAGTTGGTGAAGATGATCGTCTGCCCGCGATACCCCTTGGAGGACTCGGTGTCGAACTCGCGTTTGACGAGTTTGTTCTCGACGCGGACCTTCTCCTGTCCGTCGGCGAAGGTGACGTGGCGTTCGATGGGGATCGGTCGCTCCTCGAACTCGATCAGCGTGGCCTCGAGCGCTTCCGTCAGCTGCTGTGGGTTGCCGACGGTCGCCGAGAGGTAGATCCACTGTGCGCCCTGGTACTCCTCGCGTCGCTTGGCCCGCTGTTCGCACGTGTATTTGAGCCGCGAAATGAGGCCGTCGAGGCGGTGGCCCCGCTCGTCTTCCTTGAGGGTGTGAACCTCGTCGATGACGACGGTTCCGATGTCGCCCATCTCCTTGCCGGTCCGCAGCGCGTGGTCGATCCCCTCGTAGGTGCCGACGATCACGTCGGCGCCGGGGTCGAAGCGGTTGCCGTCGTCGTTGATTCGACTCGCTCCCACGCGGAGGGTGACGTCCACGAGGTGGCCGTACTCGTCCTGGAAGTCCTCGTACTTCTGGTTGGCCAGCGCGACCAGCGGCACCAGAAAGAGCAGTTTTCCCTTGCCGTTGAGGACGTTGTTGATACCGGCGAGTTCGCCGACGAGGGTCTTCCCCGTCGCCGTCGCCGACACCACTAGCTGATCGTCCCCGTCGAAGAGGCCGTGCTCTACGGAGAGACTCTGGACCGGAAGCAAGGTATCGAACCGGTCCTCGAGCAGCTCCTGCAATCCGGGGTGGAGATTCAGCGAATCGGTGCGGACGGGGTCGACCTCGTCGGTCGTCGCGCTGATCGTATCGAACTTCGTGAGGTCGGGGTCCAGCCGCCCCTTGAGCAGGTTGACGATCCGCTCTAAATCCTGCACTTCGAGCATGAGTTCCTCGAGGCGGTCCATCGCCGCGCCCTTCACGCCGCCGACGTAGGAGAGTTCGCGCTCGAGTTCGCGGCTCGCACAGTCCGTGCAGATCCAGTCCTGTCCGTCCTTGACGGCAGTGTCCGTCGTGATCGGGGAGTATCGCCCCGAGGAGGCGCAGTACCGACAGGTGCGGACGACCTTCGCCTCGAGCTGGTAGCCCGTGAGCATCTCGCGGAGTTCGTCGCGACCCGTCCGGGAGGTCTGCTCGGAGATGCGGATACGCTCGGCTCGACGGGCGAGTTCGACGAACTCGTCGGGCTGGCGCGGTTCCTCGCTCGAGCCGTTCTTGAGTCGGAACTTGGCGGGTCGCGGGCCCGCGCTCGTCTCGGAGAGTCCGAGTTTCGCCCGGAACAGCCGCTTTCCGTCCCGAGTGACGACGACGAGAAAGTCGTCGCCGACGCCGTGACAGAAGATCGTTTCGACGTCCTGGACCTGCTTCGACACGAGAGCGACTAGGGCCGGACGGTATTTCAGCGATTCGGACTCGAGTGGCCCTTTCCTCGGTCCGTCTGGAGTGTTCGCCGCGTCGGTCCGAAGCAATAGTCGTCCGGCCCACTACGGTTGCGAACAATAGTCGCACATAACATTCTGAGGAACTTACATGTATCTCGACTCGAATTCGCCACTCGAATGGGACCAAATCCGTGGCGAGGTATTTCGAAGATCCGGAGTCGGTACGCGTTCAAATTCGTTTCCGCGTTGATCGTCGTCGTGCTCGTCGTCGGTGCGTTCGGCGGCTACATCTACGCGCACACCGGCGACGAACTCCGGTCGGACGTTCGGGACCAACTCGTGACCGACGCGGAGCAGGACGCGAATCGACTCGACATCTGGTTCGACTCGACCGAGCAGTACGCCCTCTCGCTTCCGCGCTCGACGGCGTTTCGGAGCGGCGACGCGGTCGGTATTGCCGACGCGCTTCACCGAATGAACGAACGAACCGCATTCGAAGGGGCTTATTACGTCGATCCGGCGACGGGCGAGGTCGACGTCCGCGCCGGAACCACCGACCCGATCGACGAACAGCGACTGAACGATCAACTCCGGAAACGGCTCTCGGGTGCGGTAGACGACTCGAACAGGGTCGGTTTCTCCGAGGCGTTCGAAACCGAGCAGGGGCGATCCGCGATGCTCCTCGTCAGCAAGGTTCCCGGCCAATCGGACCGCGTGATCGTCGGACTCGTCGACCTCGAGGCGCTATCGAAGTACATGATCGGCGAGGATCAGACCGCGGACGTCGTCGTCCTCGACGCGAGCGGGACAGTCGTCCTCGCCGAGAACCGCGACGCCATCCTCCGCGACGACGTCCTCGACGCCGACCGCCTCGTGAACGTAACCGGCGTTACGTCGATCGATACCGCCGGAGAGACGGCGGACGGAAACGGGGAAGAGCGCGAACTGGAGGTCGGATACGCCACCCTCGAGAACTCGCAGTGGCTCTCGACGACTCGCGTGCCCGCCGCCGACGCGTACTCGCTGCAGGCGGACATTTCGAATCAGATCCTCGTCATGATCCTCGTCGTCTTCGGGAGTATGGCCGTTCTGGGAGCGACGATCGGACGCAACACCGCCAGTTCCATCCGGGCTCTCTCCGAGAAGGCGAGTCGCGTCGAAGCGGGGACTCTCGCCGAACCGATCGAATCGAATCGTCGTGACGAACTCGGCGATCTCTATCGCTCGGTCGACGAGATGCGCCGCACCTTACGCGATCGCCTCGAGGAGTCGCGGACGGCACGCGCCGAGGCCGAACGGACCAGAACCGAGTCCGAACGGTTCTCCGAGCGTCTCGAGCAGACGGCCGACGAGTATGGCGGGGCGATGCGGGCCTGTGCCGACGGCGATCTCACGCGACGGCTCGACCCCGACGACGAGAGCGAGGCAATGGCACGGGTCGCGACGGAGTTCAACGCGATGATGAACGACATCGAGGCGACGGTGAGCGCGACGCGAGCGTTCGCCGAGGTAGTCGACGAGGCGTCCGAATCGACCGCCAACGGCGCCGCCGAGGTTCGGTCAGCCTCCGAGCGCGTGACCACGTCCATTCAGCAGATAGCCGACGGCGCAGATCGCCAGAGCGAACACCTCTCCGCCGTCGGCGAGGAAATTGACGACCTCTCGACGTCGACCCAGCAGATCGCCGCGGCCTCCTCGGAGGTCGCGACGCTCGCGGAGCGAACCGCGCGGCGGGGTGCGGACGCCCGGGAGTCGGCCCAGTGGGCGATCGACGGTATGAACGCGATCGAGCGCGAGGCGACCGACGCCGTCGACGAGGTCGAGCGACTCGAGGACGAACTCGAGGCGATCGACGACCTCCTCGCGTTTATCGGCGAGGTAACCCACGAGACGAACCTCCTCGCGCTCAACGCGTCGATCGAAGCGTCGCGCTCGATCGACGGCGATTCCGGGTTCACCGCAGTCGCCGAGGAGATCAAACGACTCGCCGAGGAGACCCGGGAGGCGGCCGCCAATATCGAAACGCGCCTCGAGCGCCTCGAGGGGCAGACGACTCGTGTCGTCGACGTGGTTCGGGAAACCGACGAACGGATCTCGACCCACCGGAGCGCGGTCGAAGCGTCCGTGACCGCCCTCGAGGAGATTTCGTCGTTCGCCGATCGGACGAACGACGGGATTCAGGAGATTTCGGCGGCCAGCGACCAACAGGCGACCGCGACGCAGGAGGTTGCGACGATGACGGACGACGTGACCGCGATCGGCGAGGAGACCAGCGCCGAGGCGGAAACGGTCGCGGCGGCTGCGGAGGAACAGACGGCCTCGGTGGTCGACGTCTCCCGGAACGCCGAAACGCTTTCGGACCGCGCTCGAGAGCTCTCGGACCTGCTCTCGTCGTTCGAGGTATCGACCGACGTGTCGATCGACGCCTCGAGAGTCGACGTTTCGCGCGTCGGAACGGACGAGTCGACGGCTGAGTCCGAGACTGGTATCGAACGCGAGGGTGCACCCGATCGTCGGGACGACGGGAACGAAGCGGATGGAGGCGACGACCCGTCGTCGATTCCAACGGAGAACTAACCGGATGACGTGATCCGACGGACCTAGGGTAATCGTCTTCGGGGTGCTCTCGCCTACTCTTCGACGGGGTGGTGTGGCTGGATGAGCGGCCCGTTCTCGCCGTAGCCGACGCTGGCGACGACGCCGAATACCTTCTCGAGCAACTCGTCGGTCACGACCTCGTCCGGCGGTCCCCAGTCGTAGACCGCGCCGTCTTTGAGTGCGATTAGGTTGTCGGCGTAGCGCGCCGCCTGCGCGATGTCGTGGAGGACGACGCCGACGGTGATGTCGCGCTCCTCGGTCAGGGTGTCGACGATCTCCATGACCCGGAGCTGGTGGTGCAAGTCGAGGTAGGTCGTCGGCTCGTCGAGCAGGAGGACGTCGGTCTCCTGGGCGAGGACCATCGCGATCCACGCGAGTTGCTTCTGGCCGCCGCTCAGGTTGCCGACGGTCTCCTCGCGCAGGTGGTCGACCCCTGCGAGGTCGATCGCGCGTTCGACGGCCCGAACGTCCTCGTCGCCGATGCTCTCGAAGAACCCGCGGTGGGGGTATCGGCCGTAGTAGACCAGTTCCTCGACGCTGAGGCTGCCCGGAGACTCGTTTTCCTGCGAGAGCAAGCCCACTCGCCGCGCGAACTCCTTCTTCTCGAAGCCGTCGATATTCCGGCCGTCGACGGTCACGACACCGGCCTCCGGCTCGAGTTGGCGTGCGAGTGACTTCAGCAGTGTCGACTTCCCGCTGCCGTTGGGGCCGACGAGGGCGGTCACTTCGCCGGCCGGCAGGTCGATGCGATCGCACTCGACGACGGGTTTCTCGGTCTGCGGGTAGCCAATCTCGAGGCCGTCGCCGACGAGTTCGGTGGCGTCGACTGTCGGGGACGGGGGCTGGTCGGCCTCGACGGAAGCGCCGGGACTGACACCGGTCTGGATGCCGGTGCTGGAATCGGCCTGGGCGTCGGTCGTCGTCCGAACGTCGGTTCCGACCTCGACGTCGCTTTCAGGTTCGCCGTCGGGTTCGGTCCCGCTGCTCGCCTCCGACTCGGCCAGTCGACTGCGCTTACTCATGGCTTCCCGCTCCGATATCGGGTCGCTCGAGTCGAGCCAGTCGGACCCGAGCTCCCGGTGTACGGTCGGCCGTCGATCCTGTCGCTCATTCGTATTTTAGGCCGCCCTAAAACAACTTAACAGCTTCGGTTCTTCGTCCTACTCGAGGAGCTCGATCTCGTCGTTTCCGTTCGGGACGGCACAGAGGAACGCGCCCGGTTCGTCGCTCTCGTTGCGATACCAGTGGATCGTTCCCGCGGGGATCAATAGCGAGTCTCCCTCGCTCACCAGGTGCTCTCGTCCCTGTCTCACTTTCTCGCTGTCGATCCCATCCCCGTTCGCTCCGGTCTCACCGATACCGACCACGTACTCGCCGTCCAGAACGTACTGGACGTGTTCGACCTCGTTGGTATGTTTCGGGACTTCGGCCCCACTCTCGAGCGTGAATCGCCGGAGCGCGAAGTTCGGGGCGTTCTGGTCGTCGCCGATCAGGACGCCTTTCGAGAGGCCGGCGGCGGCGTCGACCGGTTCGGCGTCGATCTCGTCGTGTCGTCGGACGACGGGTTCTGGATCGCGCATGGTCTCGAAGAGGGATACGCGGTGCTGCGGGAAAACTGTCCGTGGTGTGGCCTCGAACCGAACTGGTCGCGTCGCTCGCGGGGTGATTAAATGAGAATCGTTCGTGTGCCGATGCTGCAGTGGTACGGTGAACTCGACTCGCTTACAGGCGAGTAACGTTCGTCGCGCGCGGGCCCTTCGGGGCCTGCTCGATATCGAATTCGAGTTCCTGTCCCTCCTCGAGGTCCGGACCGCCGATGTCTTCCATGTGGAAGAACACGTCGTCGTCCGCGTCGTCTGTCTCGATGAAGCCGTAACCGCCAGTGTCGTTGAAGAAGTCGACTTTGCCTTTCGCCATCGCCCCTGAAGAGAGGGTCCGATCACAGATAATGCTTCCGACTCGCCACTATCGGTGATGCGGGCCGACTCGAGCCCTGTCCGGTCGTTTTCCGTTCGGACGTTCTATCTCTCGAGAGCGTTCGTCGATCGTCCGTTTCGGAACGGTCCGCTACACGTCCGCTCCCCTCGAGTCGGCGAACCGACACCGAGACGAAGTACACCAGCATGAAGAGGAAGAAGCCGACGACGAACCCGACCAGTTCCCGCGTCCCGATCGCCTCGGGGTTCGTCACGCCGACGATAGCGAGACCGATCACGAAGACCGCGACCGTAAACGCCCCGACGGTGTAGTAAAAGCCCGTATCCGACTCGAGAACCTGTCGCATACGCCACCGTTCGAAGGCGAACCGCAAAACGATAGCGACCTGCGTCCGTCGGCCGGTCTCGGGCGTTCGTCCCACCGTTGCCGCCGTGACCCGCCTCGCTCGCTCGACCAACCGCGACTCACCTTTCGACGGGAACCAGATTCAAGAGGGGTCCCCAGAATGGGTGGACTGTGCTGGGTACTCTCCGATCGTTACGGCTCACACCGGCGATGATCGCGAGTTGCTACTTCGTGCTCAGCAGCGGCTGGATCCTGTTCAGCGACCGGTTGATCGGTGCGTTGATCGACGATCCGGCCCGCCTGGCCTGGATCCAGACGGCGAAGGGCTGGTTCTTCGTCGCCGTCTCGGCGCTTCTCCTCTACGTTCTCGTCTCCCGCAGCCAGCGCGAACTCGAGCGGTCGAACGACCGCCTCGACGCGGTCGTCCAGCAGACGAGCGTCCTCCATCGCGTCCTCAGACACAACCTCCGGAATACGTGCAACGTGATCCGCGGCACCACCGAACGGCTCCGGAGCGACACCGACACCGACACCGACGTCGACGACGCGACGCTCCTCTCGATCGTCGCCGAGGAGACCGACTCCCTCGTCGAACTCAGTGAGAAGACGTCCCGGCTCCGCACGCTCGTCCTCGACGAGCGCGACCACACGACCGTCCTCGACCTCGTTCCGGTCGTCGAGGCCAGCGTCGACCGGCTACGCGAGACGACGTCGAACGTCGAGTTCCGGACCGATCTGCCGGCTCACGCTCCCGTCGAGGTCCATCCCCGATTCGAACTCGTCGTCGAGGAACTCCTCGAGAACAGCCTCGAGCACAACACGCACGAGGAGCTGCGGGTCGAAATCTCGGTTCGAACCGTCGACGGATCGACGGTCTTCGAGGTCTCCGACAACGGATCCGGACTGCCCGAAATCGAGCAGGACGTCCTCGAGATGGACGTCGAACGGCCGATGGTCCACTCGCAGGGGCTCGGGTTGTGGCTCGTCAGGACGATCGTCGCCGCCTCCGGTGGCGATTTCCGGATGGTCGACAACGACCCTCGCGGGACGGTTGCGAGGGTGTCCGTTTCCGTTCCCTGATGGTCCTCCGTGCCGGGCGACCCGTCGTCCGGTCGCCCCATCGCCTCGTCACCCTCAATCGGTCAACCCGAATCCGCGTTTAAACAGGGTGACGTCGATCGCCAGTACGACCGCCGTGAGTCCCACGAGCACGCCGAGGGACGTCAGCGGGACGAGGTCGCTGTAGCCCAGAAAGCCGTAGCGCACGCTGTCGACCATGTACACCATCGGATTCAGTCGGGAGACCTGCCGCCAGGTCGGCGTGAGCATCTCGAGCGAGTAGAAGACGGCGCCGAAGAACACCAGCGGCCGGAGGATGAACTGGTTCATTACGGTGAGGTCGTCGAAGTCCCGCGCCCAGAGTCCGCCGATGATTCCGAACCCGGCGAAGAGGACGCTGATGACGCCCATCGTGACGACGAGGTAGAGCGCGTGTTCGACGGTCACCGGCGTGAACAGGGCCCCGATGGCGGCGATGATCGCGCCGACGATCAGTCCCCTGACCGCGCTCGCGGCGACGTAGGCGACGACCATCTCGAGGTACGACAGCGGCGAGGTGAGCGTCTCGTGTATGTACTCGTTCCAGCGCCCGTGAAAGATCGAGAAGGAGGCGTTCTCGAAGGCGTTCGAGATCGTCCCCAGCACGATGAGACCGGGGAGGATGAAGAGGATGTAGTCGAAGCCGGCGATCCGGTCGATCCGGCCGCCGAGGACGATCCCGAAGACGGCGAAGTAGAGGACGTTCGTGATCGCCGGCGGGAGGAAGGTGTTCTTGGGTCGACGGACGAACCGCAGGATCTCCCGGCGGAACAGCGCTCGAGCGCCGGTCGAAAACATCAGGCGACCCCCTCCGTTTCTCGCTCGGGCGGTCGGTCGTCGGTCTTCCCGTTCCCGTCACTGTCTTCCGCTCCCCCTCCTTCTCCGTCTCCGTCTCCTTCTCCACCCTCCCGCCCGCTCGCCGACGACCGCGTCACCGTCCGATCCTCCCGGTCGGTGAGATCGACGAAGATCTCCTCGAGCGAGGTCCGGGTGATCTCGAGATCGGCGATCTCGTGGCCCGCAGCTTCGAGGTCGTTGAGCAGCCGCGGGGCCGTCGAGCCGCCGTCGTCGACGCGGACCTCGAGTCGGTCGTCGGCGAGCGACGTTTCGTGGGCGTAC
This sequence comes from Halomontanus rarus, assembly GCF_017357405.1. Classification (GTDB taxonomy): domain Archaea; phylum Halobacteriota; class Halobacteria; order Halobacteriales; family Natrialbaceae; genus Halomontanus; species Halomontanus rarus. The sequence goes on from NZ_CP071597.1 coordinate 2,733,044, forward strand.
TCCCCGAGCGGAGGAACGGACGCCGGCGGCGACTCGAGCCGAACCGCGATGGTGTCCGTTCCCCGCTCTTTGAGTTCGTCGGGGGTCGCGACCGTCACCGTCCGGCCCTCGTCGAGGATCGCGACGCGGTCGCAGAGTCGTTCGGCCTCCTCGATGTAGTGGGTGGTCAACAGGACGGTAGTCCCCTCCTCGTTGAGTTCGGTGACCAGCTCCCAGAGGTCGTGGCGCAGTTGGACGTCGACGCCGGCGGTCGGCTCGTCCAGAATGAGCAGATCGGGCTCGGTCACGAGCGCTCGCGCGAGCAGGAGCCGTCGTTTCATTCCGCCGGAGAGCCAGTCGAAGCGCTCGTTTCGCTTGTCGTAGATGCCGACCCGCTCGAGGACGTCGTCGGCCCGGCGTTTCGCTTCCGCCTGCGGGATTCCGTGGTAGCCCGCCTTGTGAGCGAGCACTTCCCGGATGGGGAAGAAGCGGTCGACGTTGAACTCCTGGGGCGCGAGTCCGATCGCGTCTCTGGCCTGCTGGTAGTCGGTCTCGACGTCGTGACCGAACACCCGCGCCTCGCCGCCGCTCTTTCGAACCAGGCCGACGAGGGTGTTGATGAACGTCGTCTTGCCCGCCCCGTTTGGGCCGAGCAGCCCGAAGAACTCCCCCTCCTCGACGGTCAGCGACAGCCCGGAAAGCGCCTGCAGGTCGCCGTACTCCTTGCGGAGGTCCCGCGTCTCGATGGCCGGTGGCATTCGTCTCGAGGTCGGCCATTGGTCCGGTTAAGGGTGTTGCATCCGGCCATCGCGTCGGTTCTGAAGTGACCGTTCTGTGACGTCTCCACCGTCATCGTGCGGCAAACCGGACCGGTAGCCGTACACCCAAGGGCGTCCGTCGGAAGGACTTACCAACATGGTACTCGAGGAACTCCCACGGATCGGACTCGGCACGTATTCGGACGACGACCGCGAGCAGTGGACCGAGAACGTCGAGACCGCACTCGAGGTCGGCTACCGACACGTCGACACCGCGCAGGTCTACGAGAACGAGCAGTACGTCGGCGAGGGACTCCGGCGGTCGTCGGTCGACCGCGACGACGTCTTCCTCGCGACCAAGACGGTCCACCACGACGTCCCACAGAGCGCGGATCGGGTCGGCGACGCGATCGACGGCTGTCTCGAGCGGCTAGGCGTCGATCACGTCGACCTGCTGTACGTCCACTGGCCGTCGGGGATCTACGATCACGACACGGTCCTTCCGCAGTACGACGAGGCCTACGAGGCGGGGAAGACCCGCCACATCGGCCTCTCGAACTTCTCGCCGGAACTCCTGGCCGAAGCACGAGAGGTCCTCGACGCGCCGCTGTACGCCCACCAGGTCGAGATGCACCCGCTGCTCCAGCAGGAGGAACTGCTCGCCGATTCCCGCGACCACGACTACCGGATGGTCGCCTACTCGCCGCTGGCGAAAGGCGAAGTGTTCGAGGTCCCGGTCCTGCAAGAAATCGCCGAGAAACACGACGTGACACCGGCTCACGTCAGTCTGGCGTGGCTCCTCGAGAAGGGCGTCACGCCGATTCCGAAAGCCAGCAGCGAAGCGCACATGCGCGCGAACCTCGAGGCGCTCGAGGTGGCACTCGACGACGAGGACGTAGAGCGGATCGATTCGATCGATCGAGAGTATCGCGTCATCGACGCGGATCACGGACCCTGGAACTGGTAGCGGTCCGTTCTCGTCCAGTTTCACTCTCCGTCGCGTTTCGCGTTTCACTCGTCGACCTGCAAGCTACAACTCGACGGCGCTCGACTCGGACCGTTCGGCGATCTCCTCCGTCGACAGTTCGCGGCCCGCTTCCTGTGCGAGGTAAATCCCTTCCATCACCAGCATCGAGTTGAGCGCGAGTTCCCCGGTCGGGATCGGGTCCTCCGCGCTGCCCTCGAGCGTGTCGATCCAGTGGGCGAACTGACTCTCGCCCTCGACGTCGTAGCCGGTCTCGCTTCCCAACAGTCCCTGTCGGCGCTCGAACTCGTCGAGATCGAGCGAGACGGTCGCCTCGTAGTCGGCCGCCGTCGTGTAGAACTCGAAGGGCTCGAGCTGGAGGCCGCCCTGCGATCCCGCGACGACGCTCGGCTCGTCGGGGAGGAACATGTGCCAGGCCGCTCGCAGCGACAGCAGCGAGCCGTCCTCGAGGTGGGCGAAGCCGACGCCGGCGTCCTCGACGTCGTAGCCCGACTCTGCGAGTCGCTCGCCGTAGACCTCGCGGTCGCCGACGAGTTCCTCGTCGTAGGCGTCCGCGGTGTGCTCGAACGTCGAGCCGCCGACGCGTTCGACCGGCGCGTTGCCCAGCAGGTAGAGCAACTGGCCGAGGACGTAGGTCCCGATGTCGATGACCGGGCCGCCGCCCGACGCCTCTTTCGAGACGAACGAGGGCGTCCCGTAGCCGTCGATGTACGGTCGACCGCGCCGGCGCGAGAAGACGCCGCGTGCGTAGTAGGGATCGCCGAGCTTCCCGTCGTCGATCAGCGTGCGAGCGGCCCGCGTCTCGGGCGTGAACAGTTCCACGTTCTGGACGCCCAACTCGACGCCCGCGTCCTCGCAGGCGTCGGCCATCGCCTTCGCGTCGGTGTAGGTCGCCGCCAGCGGTTTCTCGCAGAAGACGTGACAGCCGGCGTCGGCCGCCGCGACCGTCACCGGCCGGTGGAGGTTGTTGTGGACGCAGACGGAGACCGCGTCGAGACCGGCGTCCTCGAGCATGTCCCGGAAGTCCCCGTAGACGGCGGCGCCGTGCTCCTCGGCGAGTTCGGTCGCCGCCTCCTCGTCGATGTCCGCGACGGCGGCGACGTTCGCGCCCTCGACCGCCTCGTACTCTCCCGCGTGTTGCTGTCCGCGATTCCCCGCACCGACGATGCCGATATCGATCGTCATAGCGGGAGGCGTGTTACGAATCGAAATAATTCCTTCTATCTGTACTCAATTTTCACTCGGTTCTCGGGCGGCCGCTGCCGGCTCCCTACTCGACCAGCTCGAGTGCGCTCCCCTCTTCGACGCTCCGTCTCGCTGTTTCGACGATCCGCTGGGCCTCCCGACAGAACGCCGGGTCCGTCGGCCCCTCGAGCTCGCCGCCGCTCTCGAGGCGGTCGATCAGGTACGTCACGAGGTTCTCGAACCGCTCTGGCAGGGGGTCGGGGTCGACGACGTACCCCTCCGGTTCTTCGGCAGTCGTCACCCGGATCGGACAGCCGCGCTCGCGGGTGCTGATCGAACCCTCGGTGCCGACGATCTCGTACCCCTTCATGGGCTGGGGTTCGACCTCCCAGGGATTCGTCAACATCCGCCAGCTGGTTTGCAGCGTCGAGAGCCCCTCGTCGTACCGGCAGACCGTCGAACTCTGGACGTCGACCGCGAGGTCGTCGGGGACGTAGGCGTCCGCGTAGACGGACTCGGGAAGGTCGCCGTCGCGGAACCACGTCGAGAACGTCGCGCCGTAGCCCAGGTAGTCGAGCATCGACCCGCCGCCCGCCTCCGGGTCGTAGAACCAGCTGTCCGCGGGCGGTGCGCCGGCGTTCCCGCCGTAGTACTGGACTTCGAGGACGTCGCCGACGACGCCGTCGTCGACGAGTCGCTTCACCTCGTGTTTGACGGGATCCCACATCACCGGCCAGTTGAGGGCGAACAGCCCGTCGGTTTCGCCCGCCGCCTCGAGCATCCGGTCGGCGTCCGCGAGGTCGGCGGCCAGCGGTTTCTCGATCGCGATGTGGACGCCGTCGTCGAAGGCGGCGACCCGTTCGACGAACTCGGCGTGCAGCGAGTTTCGCGGGCAGCCAAGAACGACGTCGGGGTCGGTCTCCTCGAGACACCGGTCCAGATCGTCGTAGACCGCCTCGTCGGGGATCTCGAGGTCGTCGACCGCCCGCTCGAGCGAGCCGGTCGAGGTCGCCGGCTCCTCGTCGCAGACGCCGACGAGTTCCGCGTCCGGGTGGTCACGGACCCACTCGAGGTTCGTGTTCATGTGCATCTGGTCGAAGTTCGCGCCGACGAATCGCCAGGTCATGGCCGGTACCTCATCGTCGGGTGACAAGAACGTTGATATGGCGGCGATCTGTGGACTCCGCGAGCGATCGAGCGACGCTGTCGTCAAGGTCCTTTTCCCTTCCGCGTTGCTCGACACCGACGTTGTTGATCCGACCTCGCGAACGAACTCGTCGTTCTGGTGTTCGACGAAGTCCGGACGGATCATCGAACGATGTGCCCGGATTGACCGCTGGAATTGGTAGAGGTCGACGGTGTCAGTTCGGAGGAGATCGGTGATGACCGGCACACGATTTGGATGTGATCCGGATACGCGGGTACGAATCTCCTCACGATTCCAATGCGGCCTAGCCTTCGTCGTGGCGAGGACGTTTTCAGGAGCTAGTGACTCCCCGATGAGTCGGTCGCTCGTGCTCGTAGCGATCGTGATCACGCCGTCCCAGTCGACACAGATTCATTGGTGAAACTAACGCACTGAGCGAAACGAACCTTTAGGCTCTCCAGCCTTTTATTTATAGTATGTGCGAATCGCAGTGGTTTCGTATCTTCCTCGCTGTACAGAAGGAGACCCGACTCTGTTTCACCTCGGCGTCGGCGAACGGGTTACACTCTCTGGGGGAATCGTCGTAGTTCTCGTCGCTATTTAATTCGTACATAAGTGATGCACCGTTGTAATAAACAGTTGCATCGTTGTGCTCGGCATTGAAGAGATGGGCGAGTTCGTGAAACGCTAATCCCTCCGAGCCAACTTCCGCGTACAAGTCAGTCAGGTTGGATTCGTCGTCGTGCCAGAGATTAATTGCTGCAGTATACCTCTTATCGTCGTACTCGTCGACTCCGCCTGCGCTCCCGTTTTTGGCTGTGGACCCAAACCAACCTCCTATTTCGTCGCGATCGAAACCCCCGAAATCAGTATCGTCGTTGCCGAGATAGTCGAGAACGAGAATTGCATCCATTTCGCCGTATCGGTCCCAGTTTTCGTTGAGCCAATCGTCCATCTCTTGGACCCGATCTACCCCTAAAAAATAATTATCGAAGTCATTTGCTCGAACAGTAGGTGAGAGATACGGCGTGAAAGATACGGGGCGATCGACGTACTTATCCCACATCTCTCTCACGAACTCTAAAATTGATCCCTGCTTCCCAATGGAGTTGCTGTGGTTCAAGTGGTAATTCATCGTTTGCAACACTGCAACGTTCACGCGTTCTTCTGCAGTAGCAGTGCCGGGAATCGCTGCCACTATACTTGCACCGCTCGTGACGGCAGCGGCGGACGATTTCAGGATAGTTCGTCGATTGGTATTTCCTTCCATTGTCGTTACACATTACCGTTAACAATACCGGCCCTTATATCTTATTATCTATACTAAAATCATCAAAACCCAGAACATTATATTCGCGGTGGGGTGACGATATGCTACTACTCGTTTTTGATCGGCGGATTTCGAGTATCTGAGCGCCATCACCGATCGTCGTTCACCGCCAGTGACCTTTTTCTCCCCTCGGGAGAGTACCCCACTATGAACCTCGTCGACGACTGGTCGACCGACACCGTCCGCGCGAACGGGATCGACGTCCACTACTATCGAACCGGCACCCGCGACAGCCCGCCGGTCGTCCTCGCCCACGGCTTCACGGACAACGGCCGCTGCTGGTCGCCGGTAGCGGCCGACCTGCGTGAACTGGGCTACGACGTGATCGCCCCCGACGCCCGCGGCCACGGTCGCTCCTCGGCCCCCGATACGGGGTATACGGTCGAGGACCGCGTCGCCGACCTCGTCGGCCTGGTCGACGCCCTCGAGCTCTCGGACCCCATCCTGATCGGACACTCGATGGGCGGGACCACGGCGGCGTGGACCGCCGCGACCCACCCCGACCTCCCCCGCGGACTGGTTCTCGAGGACCCGGCGGGGATGCTCGAGGACGCCCGCGAGACGGCGACCGACGAAGCCGTCCGCGGGATGCGCCAGCAGGTCCGCGCGTGGCGGAAGCAACCCTTCGAGGAGACCGTCGCCGATATCGACCGCGAGCCCGAACTCGCCGAGATCCTCGCCACCGCTCGCACCGAGTGCAGTGAACCCATCGCCGAGGTCATCCGCGAGGGGTTCCCCCACCCTCGCGAGGCATTCGTCGAGGTCACCTGCCCGACGTTGATCCTGAAGGCCGACGCCGACCCCGACGCGCAGGCGGAACACCGGGAGACCGCGTCGGCGCTCGCGAACGGCCGCCTCGTCCACGTCGACGGGGCGGGTCACTGCGTCTTCCGGGACCAGTACGACGCCGCGTCCGAGGAGCTGCGGGCGTTTCTGGACGACCTCGAGTAGCGGCCTCCGGTTTCGACGACTGGCGGCCGTCGAGCGCTCGGCGCACTCGAGGCGCGTCGTCCGACCGCCGACGCGTGTCCACAACGTTTTCGACCGAGGGTGCGTATCGACGCCAGTACCCGTGACAGACGACCCGTCCGTCCGCCGCAGCACTCGTGCGGTGCTGGCGATCGGCATCCTCGTGGGGCTCACCCTCGCCGTCGAGACGGCGCTGTCCACGCCGGAACAGGTCGGTCTCGCGTCGACCGTCTACTACTACGCCGGGGAGGCGATACTCACCGGCGAGAACGTCTACACCGTGACGCCGCCGGACTACGACGGCTACAACTACCTCTACCCGCCGATCGTCGTCCTCGCGTTTCTCCCCCACGCGCTGCTCGGGAGCGAAACCGCGGCGTTCGCCCTCCAGACGATCCTGAACGTCGCCGCCGGAACTGGCATCGCGATCGTCGTCTGGCGCGGCCTCGCCCGTCGAGGCGTCTCGCTCGAGCGCGTCGACTACGCGCTCGTACTCGGGTTCACCCTGCTCTCTTCGCACGCGATCACTCAGGTGATCCAGGGGCAGGTGACCCTGTGGCTCGCCTTCCTGCTGGCGGCCGGTTTCGACGCCCTCGAGCGAGAGCGAGAGCGAGAACGGGAGGCGGTCGCGGGCGCGGCGTTCGCGCTGGCGGCGCTCGTGAAGCTCTTTCCCGCCGTGATCGGGCTCTGGCTCGTCCGTCGGCGGGCCTGGCGCGGGGTCGCCGCCGCGGTTGCGACCGGCTGTGGCGGTTTGCTCGCCGGCCTGGTGCTCTTCGGCCCGGACCTGACGATCCAGTACGTCACCGAGGTTCTCACCGGCCGGTTTCAGGAGTCGACGTTCGACGGGGTACCCGACCCCGATCGCAGTCTCGTGACCGTTCGCCGCCTGTTCGCGGCCCTCGGCGTCGGGCCGACGCTGCTCACCCCGCTCGCGCTCGCCACCCTCGCGCCCTTCGTCGCCGCGCTCTATCGCCGCGTCGACACCGACGAGCGGCGACTGGCGGCTCTCCTCGGAACGCTCGTCGCAACTCTGCTGTTCATGCCGCTCCAGCCGCTTTACTTCTCGTTGCTCGCGTTCCCGTTGCTCGTCCTGCTGTACCGACTTCCCGCCGGTCGCTCGCGACGCCTGTTCGTCGCCGGCGTCTACTGTACCTACGCCATGTTCAGCCTCGAGATGGTCGTCGTCGCCGTCGGCGTCGTCCCGTTGCCGGCGGGACTCGAGGCCGCCGTCCTGTCCGTCGCGGAGACGGTCTTCACCGCGATTCTGCCGCCGACCGTCGGGATGTGGCTCCTGTTGTTCGCGTGCGTATCGATCTGCTACGACGGCGAGACGGCCGCGCACCGGGTTCCGTCGCCCGCGGACTAGGCTCTCGGGTTCACGCCGGTCGAGTTCGCGACCGCGATCGAGTTCACGGTGGCGACGTCGACTCGCCGATCCAGCCGCTACGCGTTCCGATGGTAACCGTTCCGCTACGTTTGACGACGATTCCGTATCCCAGCAAGGAGAACTCGGCGACGATATCGTCCGCTCGTCCGCCGTCGCTGCTGATCGACTCCTCGACGGCGAACGTGATCGACTCGAGCGTCGGCTGTCGATCCGACCGAGTCAGGTCGTCGATCGTCGCCGGTGAGACGCCCTCGATGACTCCCTCGACGGTGAACGCGATCACGCCCGGCTCCGGTTTCGGATCGAGACCGGGATCGGGATCGGGATCGGAAGCGGAATCGGAGAGGCTGCTCACCGGCGACTCGAGCGCATCTCCGTCCGGAACGAGAGCTCCCGTGTCGGGCGGTTCGATCCCGATGTCGATCGTCTCGAGGCGCAACCGGCCGTCTTTCCGGAGATCGACCGTCACGGACTCGGACTCGTCGACCGCGAGCTCGACCGCGACGGGCTCGAGTGTCGTGGCTTCGAACTGACCGAGCAGCGCCCCGGTGATGGTGACGGTGCCTTCGATGATCACCTCGATCGTGCCCGGCGGGTGCGGCTCGACGATGTCGGTGCGCAGGCGAATGTTCTGGTTGTCGACGATAGGTACTGTGACGCTCATAATTCGTGGACTGCTCCCGTACTCGCCCGTGCGACGCGGAGCGCCGAAACCGTGCTGCAGGAATAGTGAGATTCGCATCTGCACACCGACACGTGTTTGGATCGTCTCGAGGTCGGTTCGGGATCACGCCGTCGCTTCACTCGTTCACTCGCCCACTCGCCCACTCGCGTACTCGTTCACTCACTCGCTCGCCTCGGTCAACCGCCGAACCTCCTCGTCGTCGAGCGAGAGCTGTGAGGCGGCGACGTTCGACTCGAGGTGTTCCGGACTCGAGGTGCCCGGAATCGGCAGGACGACGTCGGAGTGGTGGAGGTGCCACGCCAGCGCCACCTGTCGACGGGTCGCGTCGTGGGCCTCGGCGATTTCGTCGACGACGTCGCCGACCGCGTCGATGTCGTCCGCGTCGATCGGTGCCCACGGGATGAAGCCGATATCCTCGTCCTCGCAGACCTCGAGGACGTCCGCGCTCGAGCGGTCGGCGAGGTTGTACCGGTTCTGGACGGTGGCGACGTCGACGTACTCGCGGGCCGTTTCGAGTTGCTCGACGGAGACGTTGCTCAGGCCGACCTCGCGGACGAAGCCGTCGTCCTGGAGTTCGGCGAACGTCTGAACGGAGTCCTCGAAGGGTGTGTCAGGGTCGGGACGGTGGAACTGGTAGAGGTCGATGGTGTCGGTTCGCAGTCGGTCCAGGGAGGTGAGCACCTGATTGCGGATGTAGTCCGGGTCGCCGTGGGCGAGCCACTCGCCGTCGCTGTTGCGGAGCAGCCCCGCCTTCGTCGCGACCAGCACGTCGTCGCGGTCGCCCAGCGCCTCGCCGATGAGCCGCTCGCTGACGCCGGGTCCGTAGGAGTCGGCCGTATCGACGAGGTCGACGCCGAGCTCTACTGCGTGCTCGAGGACCTCCCGCGCGGTCTCCTCGTCGTCGGGTGCGCCGATGATGTTCTCGCCGGTGATGCGCATCGCGCCGAAGCCGAGGCGGTGGACGGTCGTCTCGCCGATCTCGAATGTGCCACTCTCGTTTTCGATCGTATCGTCACTCATACGACGATACACCATCGCACGCGCCATAACGGTTGGTCCCTCGGCAAAGCGGCGATCGGAACGCTCGAGAGACGGGACGAGTGCGGACGAACCGGGTTCATGGGCACACTCGAGGGCGTGAGAAACGGCGCTGCCGGTGAACTCCGCGATGCCACCGTCGACGTCGATATGGAAACTGTATCCAGAAGAGTAAATACAACGGTCCTATCTGTAAACTGTTTCGTTCGAACATCAGATCGATTTCAGTCGAACGGCGACGTATCTCCGTCTCCGGACGATTCTCCTGTCGACGACACACTAACATGACCGAAGCTTTATGAATTACTGAGATATACCGGATGACATCAGCGATGCACGGAGTGATGTGGTGACCGAGAGCCGTCCCGACTCGAGTACGAGGGACCGTCGGCCTCGCGACGTTCTCTTCGCGGTCGGCTGTCTGTTCGCGCTCGCGGCCGCCGCCGTGCTCGTCCCGCACCTCGGCGCGTCCGCGTCGATCGGTGGCGGGTTCGGAAGCGGAATCGGCGGGCTCGACGCCGGTAACAGCCTCGGTGCCGGCGACGGCGACGTTGCAAGAACCCTCGGTGACGGACTCGGCGCGACCGACTCGAGTCCGCTCGCCGGCACCGGAACCAGCGCCAGCGGCGGCGGCAGCGAGAGCGAGAGCGAGAGCGAGAGCGGCGAGACCGCGATCGGTGCCGACGACGAGACGACGGCCGGCAGTTCCGAGAACCCGTTTCAGAACGGCTCCGCCGCGGTCCAGTTCACCGTCGATAGCGAACGCGCAGACTACTGGCGCATCGACGCCTACGACCACTACACGGGACAGTCCTGGGAGCGGACCGGCGACCACCGCGACTACCCCGGCGAACTCCGCCCGGAGGGGCCCGTCACGGGGACGATGACCCAGGAAGTCACGCTCGAGGCGCCGGCGGGTGCGTTGCCGGGCGCGTGGCAACCCCGCCGGGTCGACGTTCGGGGCGAGGCCGACCTCTCGGTCAGTAGCCAGGGCGGGGTTCACGCCGAGGGATTCCTGCCCGCCGGGACGACGTACACGATCGAGAGCTACCGGTACGCGCCGGAGCCGGACGCGCTCCGCGCTGCGGGGACCGAGTATCCCGACGCGGTCGACCGGCGGTACACGCGGCTGCCGGCGGAGACGCCCGATCGGGTCCACGACCTCGCGAGCGAGATCACCGCCGACGCGGAGACGGCCTACGACGCGGCCGACGCGATCGACCGATGGATCGAGACGAACAAGAACTACTCGCTCGAGGCGGAACACGACCCCGACGGCCGCCCGGTCGACGAGTACCTCTTCGAGATGGACGCCGGGTACTGCCAGTACAGTGCCTCGAGTATGGTCGTCTTGCTCCGAAGCCAGGATATTCCGGCACGGTACGTGACCGGCTACGCCCCGGGGACGGTCGCCGAGGGCGGCGGCTACGAAGTTCGGTCGGCGAACGCCCACGCGTGGGTCGAAGTCTACTTCCCGGACCACGGCTGGGTCCGATTCGACCCGACGCCGGCCGAGGAGCGCCTGGAGGAGGAACGAGCCGACCTCGAGGAGGCGGGAACCGACGAGCAACTCGCCCACGCGCCGTCGGTCAACGACGACCCGAGCGAGTTGGGCGAAGCGTACCGGAACGGCACCGTCTCGTCGGTCGACGGCTGGGAGCCGTCCGGGGACGGCGAGGGGTGGGAGCCGTCGGACGACTCGAGCGGCGGATCCGGTGAGTTCGACGATACCAACGGTTCCGATGGGTTCGGAGACACCAACAGTTCCGGCGAGTTCGACGACCCCGACGGTGAACCCGGTGAGCGGGGCGACTGGAACGGGACGACGGATGACGGGGACGGTGGCGAGGATGAGGGCGACGACTCGAGCGACGGTGACGAGACCGCGGCCGAAGATGTGGATGAGGGCGACGTCACCGACGAGACCGACGAGACCGGCGAGACCGGCGAAAACGGACAGAACGAGGACGGCGACCGGGACGGGGACGACCGGGACGACGCCGACACGCCATTCTACGACGTCTCACTCTCCCCGGCGGAACCGATCCCCGGCACCGAGGCGACCGCCACGGTGACGAGATTCGAGTCCGCGGACGACGCGACCGGAGAGCCGGTCTCCGGCGCGACGGTCCGGTTCAACGGCGAGTCGATCGGCAAAACCGATGCGAACGGGCGAGTCACCGGGACGGTCCCGTTCGAGGACTCCCTCGAGGTCTCGGTTTCGGTTCCCGATGCGGAGGGCGTTGAGGGTGAGGGTGGAGATGGAGGCGGGACTGACGAGCGATCGACGGCCGAGTCGTCGTCGGCGTCGGCAGCGGCGGCCTTCGGCGCCGGCGGAAGCCTCGGACCGCTGGCGTCGATCGGCTCGACCGACACGGACGCGGCACCCGCCAGCAACGAGACGACACGAACCTATACGACCGTCTCCGACCTCGAGATCGGCGTCTCGACCAGCCCGCTCGTCGCCGGCGGGGAGACCGCGGTTCGGGTGACGATCCGCGGGACGCCGGTCCCCGAGGCGACCGTCGCGGTCGACGGTGAGACCGTCGGCGAAACCGATTCGGAGGGGCGACTCTCCGTTCCGATTCCGGACGACGCGTCGGGTGCCGAGAACGGGACCGTCTCCCTCTCCGCCCGACGCGACGGCCTGTCGGCCGAACGGACCGTCCCCGTCGAGACCCTCGTCATCGAGGCGGATCACGAGTACGGCCTTCCGCTGCCCACTCGAGCGGCAACGCTGACGGTCACCGCGGGCAACGAAACGCTGTCCGGCGTCGCGATTATCGGCGGCGACGGCTCCGCCGTCGGAACGACCGACGGCGACGGGACGGTGACGACGAAGCTCCCGCTCGAGAACGAGGTCACCTACGGCGTCGCGTACGACGGCGGAACCGCCGAACTCGAGGTCGATCGGCTCTTCGGGATCGCGGCCGCCGTCGTCGGCGCCGGTCTGGGCGTCCTCGTCGGACTCCTGCTCCTCGCTCGGCGGCTGGGGGTGACACCTCGTCGGGTGGCGACGGCCGCTCGATCGACGATCGCCTCCGCGATCGATTTCGTCGTGCTGGCGACCGCGCGTTTCGACTCGCTTCTCGAGCTCGTCGTCGCCCGCGTCAGGGGTGGCTGGGCGTCACTCCGGGCCCTGCCCGGGGAACTCTACGCGCGCTTTCAGGCGTGGCGGCCCGATTCGGTCCTCGGCGCGATCCGCGCGCGTCTCGCGGCCGTCGTCGCCCGGTTGCAGTCGGCGGTCTCCCGATCGGAAACCGGTTCGAACAGGAACGTGACGGCTGCCGGCGAATCGACGGACGGGACCGACGGCGCGAACGAACGCGTTCGGTCGACGGTTCGCCGGGCTTGGCAGGCGTTCGTCGGCATGGTGTCCCGGTCTCGATCCCGGTGGCGCACGAAGACGCCCGGCGAGGTCGCCCGAACGGCGACCGCGATGGGCTTTCCGGAACGACAGGTGTACGAGCTCACCGACGCGTTCCGCGAGACGGAGTACGGCGACGGCGTGAGCCGCGAGCGGGCCGCGGACGCGACCGACGCGCTCGAGTACCTGCAGAAGCGAGAACGCGAGCGAGAGCGAGAGCGAGCGGCCGCCGGGTCGGAATCGCGCTCGGAAGGTGACGAACGGACGGAGGACGCCCGATAATGGCGACCGCTCGGCGCTCCAAATTCGGAACACTGCTCGTGGCCGTCGCGCTCGTCGCGCTCGTCGGAACGGTCTCGATGCTCCTCGCTCCGCAGGTCGTTCCCGAGGAGATCGGAGACTTGCTGATCGAGACGTCCGAATCGATCGACACCGAGCGGGCGGCGACGGTCGTCGCCGTCGTCGTCACGCTGTGTGCGCTCGTCTATCTCCGCGGTGACTCGTCGACAGCCGATCACGAGCCGCTCGTCGAAACCCCGCCGGAGGAGGCGACGCGGCCGGTCGCCGTCGTCGGCGCGGCGTTCGACGCGCGTCTCGCGGACGCGCTCGAGGCGATCGAACGCGGCGACCGGTCCGCCTCGGAGACGGGCCTCGAGACGACGCTCGAAGACGCCGTCTGCGAGGCGCTCCGGTTGCAGCGAGGCTGTTCGCGCGACCGGGCGCGCTCGATACTCGAGTCGGGTGAGTGGACCGACGACGGGGTCGCCGCGGCGTTTCTCGCGGCCGACGCGGTCGACTTCCCGCTCCGGTTCCGAATCCTCCGCTGGCTTCGGCCGGAGCTGGCCGCCGAGCGAGCGGTCGACCGGACGGTGGCTGAACTCGAACTGGCTCTCGAGGGCGTTTCGGCCGTCGGGCACGTGGGTCCTGGGGTCGAGGCAGTCTCCGACGACGACGACGCGCGAGCCCGCACGGACTCCTCGGGGCCCGGAGGTGACCGATGACGTTTCGCCGCGTCACGCGGTGGCGACCCGCCCTCGGGGTCACGCTCGCGCTCGCCGGCGTCGCGCTCTGGCGCGGGACTCCCGAGTTACTGGTCGCGGCGATGGTGCCGGTCGCGTACGTCGCCTACAGCGCGGCGACCAGCGCCGTCCCGGTCGACGACGTGCTCACCGTCGAGCGAACGGTCGACCGCGAGCGTCCGTTTCCGGGCGAACGGGTGTCGGTCACGCTGACGCTGACGAACACCGGGTCGACGCCGCTGCCGGACGTCCGGATCGTCGACGGCGTTCCCGACGACCTCCCGGTCGCCGACGGCTCGCCGCGAGCGTCGACCGCGATCCGCGCCGGAGGATCGGCGATGATCCGATACTCGGTGACCGCCCGCCGCGGCGACCACGAGTTCGATCCAGTGCGAGTTCGGACCCGCAGCACGAGCGCCTCGAGTTGGTACACGACCGACCTGATCGCGAGTGGGATCGCGGAACTCTCGTCGACGATTCCGGTCGGCGAGTGGCCCCTCGGCGAGCGGACGATCCGGTTCACCGGACAGCTGCCGACCGACTCCGGCGGCGACGGCCTCGAGTTTCACACGACCCGGAGCTACCAGCCGGGCGATCCGATCGGGCGGATCAACTGGCGGCGGTACGCCAAAGAGGGGGAGCTGACGACGATCGATTACCGGGAGAACGAGGCGGCCAAGACCGTCGTTCTCGTCGACGCCCGGTCGGGGAACCACGTCGCGCGCGCCGCGGACGAACCCACGGCGACGGAACTATCGGTCTACGCCGCGATCCGGGCGCTCGGCGGCCTGCTGTCGTCCCGACAGCACGTCGGCCTCGCGGCGATCGGTATCGACGACCCGACGACCGGGATCGATCCGGCCTGGGTCCCCCCGGGGGCCGGTCCGGAGACGAGACGACGCGCGCTCGCCGTCCTCGATCGGATCGCCGCAGCCGCCTCGCCCGCCAGCGACGTGACCTCGCGTTCGAACGCCGGCGACGACCTCCGTCGCCTCGAGGCGTCGATCGACTCGAACGCGCAGGTGCTCGTCGTGAGCCCCGTCCTCGATTCGTATCCGCGGCGGCTCGTCGAACGGCTTCGCGCCCGCGGCCACGCCGTCACCGTCTTCTCGCCGAACGTCACGGACGGCGAGACGCCCGGAACGACGATCGCCGCCCTCGAGCGGACGGGGGCGATCCGCGAACTCCGCGAGACCGGCGCGACGGTCGTCGACTGGGACGTCACCGAGCCGATCGAACTGGCGTTGAATCGAGCGTTCGATCCCCTGCCCGCGTAATTACCCATGTCCACACCGTTCACTACACTCGTCCGAACGATCGACGCGACGGTCGGCCTCCCCGAAGAGGCGCCCCGAGTCCCGCCCGCAACCGCCGTGCTCGCCGGAACGATCGCGCTCGTGACTCTGGTCGGCGTCGGGGTCGCCGTCGACGCCGTCTTCGACGTCGCGGTCGGGTTCGGCCTCGGGCTCGTCCTCGCACTTTCAATCGCGCTCGCGGCGAGCGATCGACCGGTCGCGATCGCGGCGGGGACCGGACTCCTGCTGGTCGCCGCCCCGCTTTCCGTCTACGCGCCGGTGTACCGCTTTTTCGGCCTCGGTCACCCGGTCTCGAGTCTGGTGCTCGTCTGTGCCGGCCTCGTCGGGTACGGCGTCGCTCGGTTCCGGCTCGACGCGTTCGGGACCCGGGCGGGATACGTCGCGCTCGGACAGCTGTTCGGCGCGGTCGCGGTCGCCTCGTTCGGCGCCGTCGGACTGGTCGTCGTCCGCGTGGAGACGCTGTCGGCCGTCGCCGGTGAGACCGTGCCGTCGGTCGGCGATGCCGTCGACGCCCTGCTCACGCCGTCGCCCTCGGCGGTGGCGCTCGTCGAGTTCTGCGTCCTGCTCGCGCTCGCCGCGGTCGCCGTCTGGTTGGCCCTCGCCACCCTCCCGATCGTCCAGCTCGCCCCCCGCCGTCACGAGGCGACCGTCCGGCGGGTCGTCGACGCCGTTACCGACGTCCTCGGGGTCGTGATCGCACTCTGTGCGGTTTCGTTCGTGCTCTCGCTGGCCGCCACGGCGGGCGCGAACCGTCTCGAGACGGTCTACTACGATCTCTCGCCGACGCTGCACGCGGTGCTCTCGACGGTCGCCGAGTCCGCGGTTCTACGGCTCCTGCTGGTGCAGTTACTCGTCGTCAGCGTCGTCCTCGCGGGCGCCGTCGCGCTCCTGAAGGTCGTCGGAACGCGACGACTCGGCGACGCGCCGAGCCGGGTCGCACCGGCGGTTCTGTGGGGGCTCCTGCTGGTCGTCGGAATCGCCGTCGCCGCACCGTCGGTTCTCGAGTCGGCGGTGGGCACGCTGGACCCGGCCCAGGAACGGGTGGTTGCCGGCGCGCTCGAGGAGTTCGGACCGCGAGTCGTCGGACTACTGATCGCCGTCGTCGGTCTCTGGATCGCCGGCGTCGTCCTGCTCGCGATTCCGGCGGCGGGCTGGCTGGGGTTCGTCCCCGAACGCACCGCCGGCGTTCGGCTGGTGACGAGCGGGACGGCCCTCGCGACCGTCGCCGGTGCGATCGCCGGGCTCGGAACGACGTTCTTGGTGGGCGGAATCGTCGCGGCGATGGTGATCTGGGACGTCGGCGAGTTCGGGCTGGGGCTCTCCGAAGAACTGGGTCGGGACGCGCCGACGCGCCACGGCGAACTCGTCCACGGCGCCGCCAGCGTCGTCGTCGGCGGCCTGCTGTTCGCGGGGACGGTCGCGACCGCCGGGTTCCTCGCGGGGACCGCGCTCGAGGGGGCGCTCGTCCTTCCGGGGCTCGTGTTCGCGACGGTCGCGGCGGTCGCGTTGACGCTCGTGATCAGGGGCTGAGCGGAGACCCCGCTAGACGGTTTCCATCGCCGGCACGGTCGTCCCCTCGAGAATCGCCTCGACTACGTCCTCTTTCGTCGTTCCGTCGACGTTCGCTCTCGCGGTCGTGACGAGTCGGTGGGTCATCACCGGCCGCGCGACCGCCTTCACGTCGTCCGGCGCGACGTACCCCCGCCCGCGGATCACGGCGCGGGCGCGGGAGGCCTCGAGCAGTCGCTGGACCCCTCGCGGCGAGACGCCGGCGGCGACCGCATCGTGCTCGCGGGTGGCGCGGCCGAGGTCGATCATGTAGTCTTTGAGTTTCCCGTCGACGGTGACGAACTCCGGGACCTGCTGGAGGTCGGCGACGGTCCGCCCGTCGACGACCCGCTCGACCGTCGGCGACGCGGTCAGCCGGTCGGTCCGCCGGTCGAGCAACTCGCGCTCGCCGTCGCCGTCCGGATACCCCATCTCCGTCTTGACGATGAACCGGTCGCGCTGGGCCTCCGGAAGCTCGAAGGTCCCCTCCTGTTCGACGGGGTTCTGGGTCGCGATGACGAAGAACGGATCGGGTAACTGGCGGATCTCGCCGTCGACGCTGACCTGCTTCTCCTCCATCGCCTCGAGCAGCGCGGCTTGCGTCTTCGGCGGCGCGCGGTTGATCTCGTCGGCGAGGACGACGTTCGCGAAGATCGGCCCCTCGTTGAACTGGAACTCGTGGGTATCCTCGTTGTAGACGTGCGAACCTGTGATGTCCGAGGGGAGCAAGTCGGGTGTGAACTGGATCCGGTTGAACTCGAGGCCGAGCGCCTGCGCCAGACATCGGGACGTGAGCGTCTTCCCGGTCCCGGGAACGTCCTCGAGGAGGACGTGGCCGCCGGCGAGGGTACCGGTCAGGACGGTCTCGAGGAACTCGCGGTTCGTGATGACGGCGCCGCTGATCGACTCGAGGACGTCGTCGCAGGTGGCCGCCGCGTCGGCGACGGAAATCGGAGCTGTCGACATCTGTTGGCCTCCTGTTTCGATTCGAGAGACGTATGTGTAGTGGTAGGTGGGTCACAGTCGGCATCGCGCACTCTCTTCGAGATGTGCGGCTCTCTCGATGGGTACCGGTCCCCGCCGAATACGTATCGGACCGTTTCGGGACGGTTCTCACGGACGAGGTCGGTCGACGGTGATCCCGTCCGCACCCGCCTTCCGGGCCGCCTCGACGGCCGCCGGATTCGTCTCCGCACCCCACGCGTACACGTCGAGACCGGCCGCTCGAGCGCGCTCGACGACGTTCGTCTCCGCGCAGGTCCGCCAGTGGGGGTGGACGTTCGAACACCCGAGAGCGCGCGCGAGCCCGACGTTCTCGCCGGGATTGCCCTCGAAGAGGTACCCCGTCGGCACGTCCCCGTCCTGAACCTCCCGAAGGGACGCGGTCTCGAACGACGAGAGACGGGCGTTCGGAACGGTCCCGAGGCGCGCGAGGACGTCGACGCCGAGCCCGCGTTCCTTCAGTTCGACCTGCAGCCCCAGGGCGTTCGGAACGGCCGAGACGATCTCCTCGAGCGTCGGAATCCGTTCGCCGCTTCCCTGAACGTCCAGTGCGCGTAGCTCTGCGAGTGTGTGATCTGCGACCCGGCCGGAGCCGTCGGTCACTCGATCGACGGTCGCGTCGTGTACGCAGACGAGCTCCCCCGACGCGCAACGTCGGACGTCGACCTCGACCGCCGGCAGGCGCTCGGCGGCGTCTCGAACCGCCCGAACCGTATTCTCCGGGTTGACAGCACCGCAGCCGCGATGTGCGATCAGTTCCATTCGTCGGCTACACGGAGGCCATTTCAAAAAACGTTCGTGCGGAACACTCGGCGGCTCGCCCTACACCGGTCGTCTTCCGGTCCGGATCAGTCTGTTCGCGTCGACTGACGAGAATTCGGTGAAAGTGACCGGTAATCGACGTGACCTGTTGTGAGAACTGGCAGTCTCCGAGGCTGGCAGTACATGTCTGTTGAATAAATTGTTAAGTTTTAGATCGTCCATACACCAGAGTATGGGAGAGATTAACAGCCATGCTGATCGGCGTACCGTTCTTCGAGGCATCGGCGCTGGTGCCGTCGGATTGACAGGGTTCGGAAGCCTCGGGACGGCGTCCGCACAGGATTCCATCACCGTCACCGGCGTCTGGACCGGCGGTGAGCAGGAGGACTTCCTCGCCGTCGTCGACTACGTCGAGGGCGAAACGGACCTCGAGATCAGCTACGAACCGCGGGACACCGAAGCCATCCTGACGGGAACCCTGATCGACTACGAGGCGGGCGTCGCGACCGCCGACGTCGTCGTGATCCCGTCACCGGCACGCATACAGTCGGACGCGGAACGCGGCCACCTGGCATCGCTCGGCGACACCTGGGATCCCGAGGCGTTCGCGCCGGATCCGGACCAGGTACTCTTCGAGGACGAGATCTACGCGGCCCCCTTCAAGATGGACCTCAAGCCGGGATTCTGGTATCGACCGTCGTTCTTCGAGGAACACGACCTCGAGGAGCCCGAGGACTACGACGGGTTCCTCGACCTCCTCGCGGAGATCGACGGGATCGAGGGCGTCGAGGCGCCGCTGGCCTCGGGCAACGGGGTCGGCTGGCCGCTCAGCGACCTGACGGAGGCGTTCATCCTCCGGCAGGAGGACGGCCAGGAACTTCAGCCGGCGCTCATCGAGGGCGAGGCCGCGTTCACCGACGAGCGCGTCCGTCAGGCGTTCGAGGAACTCCAGCAACTCCACCAGGAAGGGTACTTCAGCGAACTCCGCGACTTCGGCGTCCAGTACGAGTTCTTCTGGGAGAACCAGACCCCGCTGTACTTCATGGGTTCGTGGACCCCGGGATTCGAAGCGATCCAGGACCCCGAGGACCTCGACTTCTTCATGCTCCCGGGAACGGAGTCGATGGTCGCCGCCGAAAACTGGTTCACCGTGCCGGCGTACTCGGACGCCGTCGACGCCGCCCGGACGGCCGTCGAAGCGTTCGTCTCGGCCGACGGCCAGCAGGTCTGGGCCGAGCGCGGCGGATTCGTCGCCTCGAACCTCGAGGTCCCCGAGGAAGCCTACGACCTAGAGGTCATGCGCGAGCTGACGGCACTGTCGGGCGAGGTGGAACTCGTCCCCGACCTCGACGACACGATCGGCGACCCGTTCCAGTCCGAATTCTGGTCGCAGCTCACCGGCTTCTGGGCGGAGTCCGACCAGGACATCGATTCGATGCTCGAGTCGCTCGACGGCGCGTTACAGGAGACCGTCGCCGACGGGAACGAGGGGTAACGTGGCGGGGAGTCGGGGTGCCGGTCGCGACGGTGTCGTCGACTCCCTGCTCGTCGTCGGACAGGAGTTGCGACGGCGCAACGCCAGTACCGTCGCGATCGACGTCCTGTACGTGTTCACGACGGCGTTCCTCGCCACGCTGGCACTGCGCGGATTCTGGCCAGCGGTGATCGCGGGGCTCCCCCTCGTGACATTCCTCTATTTCGCCTGGAAGTCCTCGAGAATCTTCTTCCTCGCGAATTTCGCGGTGATCGCGCTGACCGTCGCCGCGACCGAGGCGGACCTCCTGCCGTTTTGAGCGGTGCCGGCGGTTCCGCTCTCGTCGCCCCGTCGGCGTCGGCATCGGCATCAGCATCGGCATCGGTCTCGAACCGGCGAGAGCGCGGGCGCTTCGCTGGCGTCGTCGGACCGAAACCGGGTTCAGTCCGCGACGGCGGCGACCATCCCCCGCTTGTAGTACCGCTCGAGGAGGAGAAACAGGATCACGGGCGCGGCCATCGTCAGCACCGACCCGGCTGCCATGAGTCCCCACTCCACCTGAATGCGCCCTCGCATCAGCGGCAGGACCTGCGGAGCGAGGTAGAGTTCGGGTGACCGCATGAACACGAGCGGGAAGAAGAAGGCGTTCCAGACCCAGGTGAACTGAATGACCGCCACGGAGACGAGCGCCGGCGTCGAGAGCGGCAGGATGATCGTCCGGAAGATCTGGTAGCGCGACGCGCCGTCGATGCGCGCGGCCTCCTCGAGTTCCTTCGGGATGCCCAGCAGGTAGTTTCGCAGGAACAGAACCACCCAGCCGAGTCCCCAGCCGATGTGGACCAGAATCAACCCCATGTAGGTGTCGAACAGCCCGATCTCGCGGAGAGTGTTGTAGTTGCCCATCGCCACCAGCTCGGGCGGGGCTGCCATCACCAGCAGGATCAGGAAGAACAGCGTCGTCTTCAGCGGAAACTCGAACTTGGCGAACGGGTACGCCGCCATCGCACCCAGCAGCATCACGACCAGTACCGAGGGGACCGTGACGATCAGGGTGTTGAACAGCGCCCGTCCCATCGGCGCCGTCTGGTACGACCACGCTCGGCGGTAGTTCTCGAGGGTGACGGTCATCCCCTCGAGGTGCCACCAGCCCTGGATGATCTCCCCGAGGGGTCGAAACGACGCCATGAACAGTCCGACGAACGGGACGATCCAGAGGACCGCGACCGCGATCGCGACTCCGTACTTGAGGACCCGCCACGCGGTCGGAGTGGCGGCGACGATCCGCGTTCGCCAGTCGAGCTCCTTCGACGGCGCAACGTCCGGTATCTCGTCGACGGGCGTGTATCGCTGGCCACCCGTTTCCGCTCTCGTTTCGGCGCTCGGTTCGGTCGGTGTGAATGGATTGTCTTCAGTCATATCTGATCAGTTCATTCGGGCGATGTACGCGGCGAGCGGGGCGACGATCAGTAACTGGACCAGCGCCACCACCATGGCCTTCCCGTAATCGATCGGCGGTTCGAACGCGGCTCTGTACACCTCGATCCCGAGCACCGAGTACGAGTGGTTCGGCCCGCCCGCGGTGCCGCCGGCCGCGTAGACGATGTCGAAGACCCGCATGACCCAGATGATCCCCATGATGACGACGACGGCCGTCACGGGCTTGACCAGTGGCCAGATAATGTCTCTGAACCGCCGGTACGGGCCGGCACCGTCGACTTTGGCCGACTCGATGAGGGAGGGATCGATCGCCGACAGCGCCGAGCTGTACAGCAGCATGTTGAACCCCGTCTGGACCCAGATCCCGCCCGCGACGAGGGCGTAGATCGCCACCTGCGGCGACTGCGTCCAGTTGCGGACGAGCTGTCCCTGCCCAACCACTCTGAGCAATTCGTTGAAGACTCCAGCCTGCGGATCGTAGACGAACAGGAGGACGAGGCCGATGACGATCGTCGGGACGGTGAACCCAAGAAAGACCATCGATCGGAGGATCCGCCGCCCTCGCAGGTCGGCGAACAGCAACGCCATTCCGAGCCCCAGCAGGGTGCTGATGGGGACGTGGAGAACCACCCAGAGGAGGTTCTGCGTGAGCGCACCCATCGGGAATCGATACTGTCGAATGTTCTCCCAGTGGACAATGAGCGGGTCCCTGAACGTCCGAAACCAGTTGTCCAAGCCGACGAAGCTCTGCATCGTGAAGGCGTCCCACGAGAAGAAACTCCCGACCGCCGAGTAGACGATGGGGCCGACGGAAAAGATCCCGAAGAGGGTCATGCCGGGCACCAGAAACACCGCGAGGGCGATCGCCTTCTCGCGGTCGAACGCCGGATCTCCCGTCGAATCGTGACCGCCCTCGAGGCCGTCGATGTGATCTCGTAAGCTCATGGTCACGTCGTTTTCGCGCTCGCCGTTCGGGTGAGCAACTCGCCGTTCTCGTCGTACAGGTAGGCGTCGTCGTCGCCGAACGTCAGGTAGACGCGGTCGTCGCGCTCGACGCCGGCGTCCGATACTTTCACGGTCACGAGCTGGTCGTTCACGGAGACGTTGACGAGCGCGTACTCGCCGAGGGGCTCTACCGTGTCTACCGTTCCCTCGATCGCGTTCCCGTCGGTCGGCGGGTCGGTCGAAATGAAGAGGTCCTCCGGTCGGACGCCGAGCGAGACGTCGCCCGCGGCGGTGTCCGCCTCGAGATCGCTACCGACCACGCCGTCGAGGGTGACGGTCCCCGCGTCGCCGAGGTCGACGGCCCCGTTGCGGCGAGTCCCGCGGAACAGGTTCATCGGCGGCGAGCCGATGAACCGGGCCACCCAGGCCGTCCGGGGGCGGGCGTAGAGTTCCTCCGGCGGCGCGATCTGCTGAATCGTCCCCCGGTACATGACCACGACGTTGTCGGCCATGCTCATCGCCTCCTCCTGATTGTGCGTCACGTAGATCGTCGTGATGTCGAGTTCGTCCTGCAGCCGCTTCAGCTCGCTGCGCATCTCTTGGCGGAGCTTCGCGTCCAGATTCGACAGCGGCTCGTCGAGGAGGAACACCGACGGCTCCCGAACGATGGCGCGAGCGAGCGCCACCCGCTGTCGCTGCCCGCCGCTCAGCTCGCCCGGGTGTTTGTCGACCTGCCCTTCGATGTGGAGCAGCTCCGTCACCTCCTCGATCCGTCGGTCGCGCTCGTCGGGCGGAATCCCCCGTATCTTTAGCGGATAGGCGATATTCTCCCGAACCGACATGTGCGGATACAGCGCGTAATTCTGGAAGACCATCGCCACGTTCCGGTCGCTCGGCGAGCGCCTGTTGACGCACTCGTCGTCGAAGTAGATGTCCCCTTCCGAGGGCGTCTCGAGCCCCGCGATGAGCCGAAGCGCCGTCGTCTTTCCACACCCCGACGGTCCGAGTATGACGAGAAACTCGCCGTCGGCGACCTCGAGGTCGAGTCGGTAGTTCGCGACGGTTTCCCCCGCGTCGAAATACTTGCTAACACCGTCCATGGAAATAGTTGTCATGCACTACGGAATTACGTTGGATTCGCCCATTAATCCCGGTTGCATCGCCAGATTCGTTGATACGTATCGGGGGACGTTCGGCGGCGCTATCGCGCTCTGTGACCAGGTCCAGATCCGTAACTCAACTCGGCACTCGACTATCGATCCGACCGCGCGGTTCGCCGTTCGGGACGTGTCTGCACCTCGAACGCGCACCAGTGCCAGCCCCGAATTCGATTCCGACTCCGATTCTAATTCTGGCCGTTTCGATCGACGAGGTCGCGTTCGTCCGGGTGATCGACGTATTCAATCAGCGTCGATCTCGTCCGTGTACTGCTCGACGCTCGAGACCGTTCGGTTCTGGGATTCGTCGTAAGACGCGCCCAGCGCGATGAGGAACCCGACGATGGCGGTTATGAGCCCGACGGTCCCGACGGCCACGATGGCGATCGAGAGCAGTGCACCGCCGAGAACCTGTGCCGAGGTCAGGAGCGAAACCGCCGTCACGGCCCCGATGAGTGCGAGCAAGCGGCCGAACCGGCCGGTATCGAACCTGCCACCGGCCTCGCGGTCGGTGTCCAGCAGTTCGTTCAGGATACCGTTGTACTCGTCGTCAGTCGCGACGTTACCGAGCGAGTGAACCGAGTGTGCCACCCACAGTCCGGCGGTGAAGTTGAGCAGCGCGACGAACGAGACCCAGCCCAGTTGCCCGTCGACGAACAACCCAGACAGGATTGCGCCGACGAACGTGACGACCATGATCGAGTGGACCACCAGCGACCGCGTTCCGAAGTCTTCCAGACGAGTGAGGTGTGCGAGTTTCATACCCTCTAGTGGCTTCCAGAGGGTATGTCGGTAGTCCCTTACTATCGTAACATCGTTCAGGAGAACCGGAACGAACTGAACGCAATCATCGGTGACTGGCGGGTTCCCGCTCGATCACGAGCGACGGCCGGTCGGCTCTCTCATTTCCGTTCTCGTTCCCGTTCTCGTTTCCGTCCTCGTTCGTACTTCCCTCTCAAGTATCGCGATGCCCGTTTCGTGTGTTGGAGGACCACCTCGCTCGTGCTGTGAATCGGTGCGTGCCGGAGGAAGGGTTAGGCTGGTTCCCACCGAACTGGTACGTATGGTTCGTTCGTCTACTGTCGCCCTCGGCGTTGTCGGGAGTCTCTTCGCTGCTGTGGGTGCCTGGAACCTCTATCAGCGGCAGACGACCGCAACCGTCCCGTACGAGACCGTCGCGACGGTCGGCGACGTCGAACTCCGTCGGTACCCGTCGACGGTCCTCGTCCGGACGGACGCCCCGTCCGAGCGGGAGGCATTCGGCCGTCTGTTCCGGTACATCACCGGCGCGAACGGGGGTAACGAGCAGATCTCGATGACCGCACCCGTCGAAGTAGATGGACGCGGACCGTCAGTTGGAACGAGTTCACCAGCCGAGCCGTCGGATCGAGGGACACGCCTCTCGATGACTGCACCAGTCGAGATCGAGACGGGTCGTACCGAGTCGGGGGTCCGAATGGCGTTTTACCTCCCCCGGGAGTACGATATCGACTCGGCTCCGGAACCGACCGAGGCCGATCTCGAGCTCGTTTCCGTCCCGGAGCGAACGCTCGCAGTTCGTCGGTTCTCCTGGCGTCCCACCGACAGTCGCGTCGCTCGCGAGAGCGAACGATTGCTGGAGACCCTCGAGCGAGCAGCGGTTCCCGTCGGTAGAGAGCCGTTCTTTCTGGGGTACGACGCACCGTGGACGCTTCCATTCCTTCGGCGGAACGAAGTTGCCGTCGAGGTCGAGGTCGAAGCTGAATCGTGACGAGACTGGTAACGCGGGGACGCGAACCCGAACCCGAACTCGAACTCGAGGAGTTCACTCCTCACGCTCAGACCGAGCGATCAGCATCTCGTACAGTTCTCTGGTGCCAGTCACGGTGACACAGGAGACGAACGCGACCGTCCCGAGTTTCCCGCCGGCCCCGACGAAGGCGGGGGTAACGGCGATGAAGACGAGTCCGCACAGGCAGCCAGCGAGTGCGACGTGGGCCTCGTCCCGTAATCGACCGGTCGCCGACATCCCGACGAACGATGCACAGAAGGCGACGGCGGCCAGTGTTTCCCCCAGCCCCGGTAGCAGTGTCGGGAACGCAGCCCCCGCGACGACCCCGACCAGCGCGGAACCGACGACCGCTCCGAGTTCGAGACGGACGCTCAGGACGACGGTCGAGACGGCGCCGACGACTGCCACCGGAACGACGACGCGCGCGCTGTCCCACTGCAGTGCGCCCCCGACGCCGTAGTCGACGCCCGTCAGGACGACCGCTGTCGCGCATCCGAACAGCGCCACGGTCCCGAGCTTTCCGCCCATTCCGGCGAACGTTCCCCGTGTGGCGACGTAAGCGAGACCGGCGACGAACCCCGCTCCGACGAGATACTCCGCGGACGGGAACAGCGTCGGCGACGTCATGCCGACGAACGATCCGCAATAGACTGGACCGTCGAGGTCGTCTGCACCGAGTCCGACGACGAGTCCGACGAACGCGGAGCCGAGCACCGGTCCGAGACCGGCGTGGACGCTCAGCCCGTACGCGAGCATCGTGCCGGCGACGACTGCGAGCACGTCGACGGCATCCGCGCGGTCGAACCCGGCGGCGTCCACGTGCAGTCGCTCGAGCGCTCGCTCGCGTTCTGCCACCGCGGCGATTCCGCCGACGAGGACGATTCCGACCTCGAGGCCGACGATCCCGGTCTGAGCGCCCCTCGGTGTGAGGAGGGCGCTTCCGAGCAACGCGGCAGGTATCAGTAGCAACGCGACGTATCCGCAGCCTCGAACCAGCCCGTACACGAACTCCAGTCGGCGAGAGTCCCACGAGAGGGTTCCGATTCCACTGTGTATTACTCGGTTCGCGAGTGGGGGCTCTCGTGTTCGGGTCACCCGTTAACGGTCCTCTAAAGCGCACTGGTCGTCCTCGAGGATCTGAATCTGGTCGTCCTTCGCCGCTGTTTCGGTCGCGCGTCCCAGTGTCGAGGTGCGTAGTACGTAGCGGGTCACAAAATCGGAATCGAAGACTCGACTGCCGATCAGACGTCGCCGCGGGTGTTCACTTGCCGGCCGTCAGCGCCCGCAGCGGCCCGTTCGACTCGTTGAAGTAGGCGACGCCGTCCGCCACTGCCAGCGACCCCGGAACGCCCGACGGAACGCTCGTGGACCACAGCGTCTCGCCGGTCTCCGTGTCGAACCCGTACAGCGTCCCCTGTTCGCTGTTGACGACGATCGCTCCGTTCGACCCCGAAGGCGGCCCGAGCACGCCGTCAGTCTCGCCGGACACCCACTCGAGGTTGCCGTTCGCGGCGTCGACCGAGACCATACGATAGTCGCCAGCGCGCTGTGCGTACACCGATCCGTTCCCGACGACGAGTCGCTCCTCGTGGAACGGGCCGGGCGCGAACCAGCGGGTGCGCCCTTCGGCCAAGTCGAGCGCGACCAATTGGGACTCGGTGAGCGCGAAGACGGTGTCGTGGGCGATGGCCGCGGCGCCGATCGGTTCCCCGGCGGAGACCGTCCATCGGACGGTCCCCGTCCCGGCGTCGATCGCGCGAAGCGGCTCGCCACCCGACACGACGACGCCGTCGGTGACCGCCGGCGGCCCCGCCAGCGATCCGCCGGAATCCGCCGTCCAGTCCACCTCTCCCGAGGCCGCGTCGATCGCGTGGAGATCGCCGTGTGACGTGTACACCCGTCCGTCGGCGACGGTAGGGGGCCCGTGCCAGATATCGCCGTCCGACGAGATGGTCCATCGAACGTCCCCGCTTTCGACCTCGACGGCACGGAAGTCCTCCGGCGTGCCGAACGCGACGACGTCCTCGCCGACCGCGAGGGGAGTGGTCCGAGCGGGGCCCTCGTGGACCCACTGTTCGCTGCCGTCCTCGACGGACAGCGCCCGAACGTTACGGCCGGCGACGACAGTCCCGTCCGCGACGACCGGCCCCGACGAGCGGTAGGCGTACTCGACTTCCGAAACGGTCCAGGCCGACGTCGGTTCGGAGCGGGGCGCCTCCGTGCCCGGATTGTGAGCGCTCGCACCCGGATCGTACGCGACACCGGGCCACGCGTTCCCGCCGTCGATGGCGGACCGATCCGACGGTGTCACGAGTCCGGGGTAATCTTCGGAGACCTCGACGTTCTCGAACGTCGCGTCGAAGCGAAACTCACCGTCCTCCGGGCGGTCGACGCCGTCCTCCCCGAAGAACTTCGGCCGGAACGAGAGGACGATCTCGCGCTCGAGTCCGGACGCCAGGAGTACGGGCCGTTTGCGGTCGATCGACCCCTCCGCTTCCGTGTGAGACAACGCCACGACGAGGTTGGCTTGCCGGGCTGCTTCCCCGGCGTTCTCGACGGTCACGGTAACTTCGACCGTCCGTTCGCCGGCCACGTGTTCGATCCCGTTCACCTGTAATGGTCCACTATAGCTGGACTCGTCGGGAGTCGTGACGTCGTCGGACGACTCGGAATCGTCGGGAGATTCGGACTCGTCGGAAGAGGCGAGACGGCCCAGACAGCCCGCCATTCCTCCGAACGAGACGACGGTTCCGGTCGTGAGACACTGACGACGCGTCATCGATGGTCGATCGTTAGACATGAAATATGGTTTTAATGTACAGTAAATAAATCTATACATCTGTCCTATTGTTTCTCGAGACCGTGTTCGTCGACCCTCGCTCGCTCGCTCGAGTGAGACGCTTCATCCGCCGGTACGACCGAGGTTGTGCCGTCTCCTGAACTGTCGACACCGCCTGAATTCACCGTTTCGCGAGAGCGGATTCCCACCTCGGAAGCTCGACGCCGGAGGGCAACTCTCGGTCTTTTCGCTCCTCGTGAACGTCATCGCTGGAATCGACTATGGGGACGTGAGTGGCGCTGATCTCGGGTCGAATGGTCTGACCGTACCGGAAGTCAAGCACCGAACGAAACGCGGGAAAACCTACGTTTTCAAAGCGGACAAATCGGACGAAGTCGAACTCAAGGAGATGGTGAATTCCGTCCAAAGCCGGATCACCACCGTGTGGCTGTGAGAGGTGTTAGAAGAGAAATTGTAGATCAGGATAGTTGGGGCGAAAGCGCGATGAACCCCATTCACGGTCTATCCTACGGCCTCTCGCCGGGCTATAGAATTCCTCTTCTGTGAGTTTGATCGTCGACTCTCTAGTTCGTATTGGTTACTCCCTTCACGCGTTTAACCTATCGGATCGTCGAATAAAATAGAACGGAACGGTTAGATATGGGACGAAGAATGCTCCAGCAACCCACCACTTCGGATTTGGATACCACGATACTCGCGATCGCTGGATTAGCAGTATATCTTTATAGATTCCCGCTGCGGTTATTCCACCTGCGACAACCGCTACTGCTGTCAATATTTGGCTGACAATCGAATCCGATGGAACTTCAACGAAACTGACCAGTAGAATAGCTATCGTACTGGGAATCGCTCCCAAAATCACCAATCCGATCCAGAGATACTCTTCATCACTTTCATTTTGTCGGTTTTGCCTTTCCCGCGCGCACTGATTCTTCGATCCTGTACGTTGCGGTGATGTACTATCGGAATGTTTGGCTACTAAATCGAGCGCATCGGCTTGCAAAACCATCTCAACAAGGTCATCACCGCCGATCAATTTCACGTTCAGCGTCTTCGAGCGTTCTTGAGCGTCCAACGTGAATCCACTTGTCGTCACAACTACCGCGGCGTCAGCATCGAATTGATCGCGGAGACTTGCGTATTCGGAAATCTTCGGTCCACCAACGTTGTTACCCTCTTGATACCGCTTTGCCTGAATTGCGTGTCGTTGATGATAAGGAGCCTCTTTCTCCGCGAGAACATCGAGACTCTTGTCCCGGGATTGTTGACTGACCACCGTGTTCCACCCGTTGCGGGACCAGAGGTCAGCGACGAAGTGCTCAAATTTCTCGTCGTCCATCGCCTGCAAGTGACGCTTGACCGTCACATTAGGTGGCGATGGGCCACTCAAATCAGCCATACAGCGGATGACACTACAATTTACTTAAAATATCGGTTATGATATGAACACGTACATCTCGTGAGGAATCAAACGATATCCTTTCTATAAGATTATCACGGCATAGCAAGACCGTGAGAGGGGTTAGAAGGAAAGCTGGAGATTAGGGTAATTGGACGGAAGTACGATGAAAACGATTCACTCTACGGCTTCTCGTCGGAGCCATAGACCGTCTCTTCCGTGAGCACGCTTTACCGTCAGTTCTATCGTTTGTACACTCTGACTGATACTATGGTACAAGAGACAGACCTTGACCGTGATCGGGATGCGATCCGCGAACTTCTCTACCGACTTCGTCCGGGTGACGAAGTTGCCGTGGCGACCAACGCAAGCTGGAGTGGGGGACGTGACGGGACGCGGAAAATGCGGATCGAAACAGTGACCCTCGAAACGTCACCCGCAGACGGTGAAGAGTACTATCGGATCTACGGGAAGGGGAAGAGACAACGCCAACAGGAAGAGAGCGGGAGTTACGTTTTGATGCCCGAGAAGCCGTCGGGAAAAGGGAATCATCCCGCTCCGGAAGGCTATCACCGTACCCCCAACTCGGATGCCGAGTATCAGGAAACCACCGGTGGTGCGATCACGGGGATCGAAGTGAGTCGGTAGTCACTCACTCGATCACATTCCGATCTTCTTGAGCGGATCATCCACTTCACCGTAGATTGGACCAGTCGCGTGAATCCGACTCCGGTCGAGCGCGCCCCAGATTCTTCGACTGGGATACCTCGGTTATCCCGCGAGCCAATTACGACAACCGATCGAACATCCGCGGTACACACATCCAACACGCCGACGTTCATCTCTACGGATGGGTCTTTGTTAAGTTCACAACTCCTGTGGATATATAGGAACGCCCGGCCGCTCTGGGGTGCGCCCGTCTCCCGGCTTAAATCTTTCCGGAATCTTCGGGGGCTGTACCGTCGAAACCTACCGTTGTACGGTCAATGTATATCGTTTGGAGAAGGATGCCGGCTCCCGGATTTGTGAACTACGCCTGAGAACCTGCTCGCTTCGCTCGCAGAACCTCTGTCTAATTCAAATCAGCTCGGACAGATTTCTGCTGCTCGCGGAATTGCTCGCAGCAGAAATGCCGCCTCCCGTATTTGAACCAGGGGCAGCTCATTGAAATAAATGCGCTAAGCCACTCTATCCCGCGTCAATGGCGTTTCAGTGAACGTCAATGACGAAGAACAAACTCGAACCTATTTCGCCTACTGAGGCGAAGGAGATGTACCTCAACGCGAGGAAGCAAGAAGTATCGCAAAGTACTCTCGATGGCTATCATTACCGGCTCAAGCACTTCATCCGTTGGTGCAGGGAAGTAGAGGGACTCGAGAACATGAATACTCTTTCCGGCCGAGACCTACAGAGATACAAAACATGGCGACGAGACGATGGCGATCTGAAGCCGATAAGCCTTGAAGGCCAACTCGACGCGCTACGAATCTTCATCCGCTGGTGCGGATCTATTGATGCAGTCGAACAGGATCTTCACGAGAAATTCGAAGCGCTGATGCCGAAACTCAGTAAGAACGACGAGCAGAGTGAGGCAGTTCTCGATAGTGAAGAAGCAGAGCTCCTACTCGAGTATCAATGTCGATTCGAGTATGCCTGTCGCGCTCACGTTATCATGGAGATCTTATGGCATACCAGAGTTCGACTCGGAGCACTACACTCGCTGGACGTTGAGGACTTCGACTCGGAGCACTACACTCGCTGGACGTTGAGGACTTCGACGAGGAGCATGAACGACTCGAATTCACTCACCGGCCTGATGAGGAGACGCCTCTCAAGAATGGACAAGAAGGAGAGCGCATGATCGCGCTCAACGCTGAAGTTTGCCGAGTCATCGAGGATTGGAGAGATCATCATCGTCATGACGTAGAGGACGAATATGGCCGTGAGCCGCTTCTCACGAGCCGCAACGGGCGCATGAATCGGGCGAGCATTCGAGATGCCATTTATCGAGTCACTCGACCCTGCTACTACGCCAACGAGTGCCCAAAGGGACGTGATCTAGATGAGTGTGAAGCCGGGAGATACCCGCACTACTCGAAGTGCCCAGCGAACGTCTCACCTCATGCTATCCGGCGTGGATCGATAACGCATTTCCTCTCCGAAGACGTGCCCGAGAAAGTCGTGAGTGATCGGATGAACGTCGGGCAGGAAGTCCTTGACAAGCACTACGACAAGCGGACTGAAGAACAGAAAGTCGAACAGCGACGACCCTATCTAAGCGATCTCTTATTCGTCGCCTCTCGGATGCTCTCTTTTGTTCTGAGAGTCCATCTACAGCTGTTGAGGATGCTCTGGACAATTGTAAGAGCTTCTATCGGACGCTATCCTGACTGGCTGGAGAAACCGTGCTCGCGGCTCTGGAGATTTTGCTTCTCAAACGTCGCCAATGATGCTCGAATCTGTGACGAACTGAACTCAATTCATCGTAGAATTAATCTCGATTGCTCAGAAGCAGCCCTTTTCAATCATATTCCTCCCAGGAACACATGCTTGATAGTCATGTATGCGTGGCAATTGACTGATACGGCTAGCACATCTAAAACATATCAATGGAGGATATCCCACAACCATCTACTGATCCATATTCTGCCGGCGACCGGGTACAAGTCTATCTTGGATTTGGCGGTCCTGACGCCCAATATCATGGCGTGGTCTGTGAGATTGTTGAAGTTATTACGGATAATCTCAGTGCCGAAACCGGTCGAACCACCGATGCATACTCATATACTCTTCGAGACCTCGACACAAACGAAGAACCTCATTTTGTTTCGTCACGACGATTTAGTGCCAGTTGAGAGTACTCAGTAATTCCACTCCGAACGGATTTGAACTAGACGAGTCGCAGTCCGGGAGCGCAGCGACGCGAGCACCCGGACCGTCTCGGCGTGGTTCGAAGCCGGGAGGCGACATTCGGGTCGGAAACCCCCGAGGAACCAGTCCAAACAGCTTGGGCCACCATTTTTCTGGTTTGTGATCGTACTGGACGTATGGCCGCTTTTGCTGACCGGGAGGATAACCGACTACTCTGGGTCGTAGTCGGTGCCCTGATAGCGGTCCTGATCGGGTTTGCACTTCTCACGTACGTCGGTTCGCTCGTGTCGGCCATCTTTCTCTACTACGCGACGCGGCCGATACACCGCAGGATCGACCGCCACGTCGATCACTCGGATCTCGCGGTAACGGTTACGGTTTTCGTCGTCGTCCTTCCAATGGCGTTCGTCGCCGGGTACGCGCTGTTCCTGATCGCCCAGGAGCTCGACCGCGTCCTCTCCGGTGGCGCCCTCGAGGCGGTACGACCGTACGCCCAACCGTACTTACGACTCGCCCGGGCCGGGCAACTCCAGCAGCTTCAGGAAGCGATCACGGGCGCCAGCGGGGGAGGAGGATCCACGCTGCGGACGGTGATGGAGAACGCGTTGGGGAGCGTTGCGAGCGCCGCCGCGATCGCGTTCAGTTTCGTCGCGCAGGTGTTCCTGCTGACCGTGTTTCTCTTTTACCTTCTCCGGGACGGCCACAGTATCAGGGAGTGGTTCTATCGGAGCATCGACTACGACGACCGAATCGTCGAGTTCGTCGACGCCGTCGACGAGGAGCTGGAGATCGTCTTCTTCAACAACCTCGTGCTGGTCGTGCTCACGGCGATCCAGGCCGCTGTCATCTACCTGGCGATGAACCTGCTCGTTCCCGGCGGAACGATCGTCGGAACGCCGGTGCTGCTGGGGACGCTCGTCGGGATCGGCATGATCATCCCGATCGTCGGGATGAAAATCGTCTACGTGCCGTACGCGGCGTATCTCGCCCTCGTGGCGGCGACGACCGGGACGCCGACCTGGCACCCGATCGTGTTCCTCGCCGTGTCGGCGGTCGTGGTCGATACCATTCCCGATATCTTCATCCGCACGTACCTCTCGGCGCGGGGGTCGCTCCACATGGGTCTCGTCCTCCTCGGATACGTGCTCGGGACGATGGCGTTCGGCTGGTACGGATTGTTCCTGGGGCCGATCATCGTGGTCGTCACGTACCAGTTCGCTCATACGGTGTTCCCGCGGCTCGCGACGTCGTACCTCGAAGAGTGATCAGTCCGGTCGGGGATTCGGGAGCGCCGGTTCCGCTGCGGGCGAGACGATGAGCGGAGCGAATCGTCCGTGAGCAGCAGAAGTGGAATCCTGCCTATTCAACTTACTATTAAATTCCACTTTGGTTTGGAGAAGAGGAAAACGTATACTTTTACTCGTTGATGCTGAGCCATGATCTCAAAGCTACCGGATTTGGCGGCTACAGGTCGCGTTCCTTCTGACTAAGCGCCAGTGCCAGTTGACAAACGATTCTCGCCTTATGAGTCCTAAGATATTTTACCATTCCGGAGGATCGAATGCCTGTAAACGCCAGTTGAGGCCGAGGCGCGAGCGGAACCCGAATCCAATGATCCGGTGGAAATCGTCGACGCGCGGGGCAAATCCAACGGTGTCGGTCGATTGCGGATCGCGCGGAAAAGGAATGCCGCCTCCCGGATTGTGAACTACGCCTGAGAACCTGCTCGCTTCGCTCGCAGAACCTCAGTCTAGTTCAAATCAGCTCGGATAGATCTCTGCTGCTCGCGGAATTGCTCGCAGCAGAAATGCCGCCTCCCGGATTTGAACCGGGGACAGCTCGATCTTCAGTCGAGTGCTCTCCCAGTCTGAGCTAAGGCGGCTTACCCGAACTTCGGTCGATGGTACAAAAAAGCATTTCGAATGTCGACCGCCGTCTGACGGTGAGTAGTCACCCCCAACAGCGAACACGCAACTCGACTAACATCTCATTGGTCCGCTCACCACACGCTCAGTTAGAACATACATCCGGCCGCCGTGTGTTGGATTTACGGATATTCAAGACACGCTTTTCCGCTCCGGTGAGTAATATCACGTTATGGAAGCGCTTACCACGAGTGAGAAACCGGAGGATCTCACCGCAGACACGATCCTAGAACTTTTGGCCAACCGCCGCCGGCGCTACCTCCTGTACGCGCTTCGCGGCCACGACGACCCGATCGAACTCTCGGAACTGGCCGAACAGGTCGCCGGCTGGGAACACGACGTCCCGCCGGCCGACGTCGCGAAAAACGAATACAAGAGCGTCTACGTCTCTTCCGTGCAGTGTCACGTTCCGAAACTCGACGACGCCGGCGTGGTCGACCACGACGAGGACAACCACACCGTCATCCTCTCGGAGAACTTCACCCAACTCGAGCCCTACCTCCAGCTGGTGGTCCTCGACGAGCCGAAGAACTCGACGCTCCACACGGCGCTTCACGGAGAGTCCAGCGAGGGACTCATCGGCCAGATCCGCGAGAACGTCTCCCGTCTCAAGCCGTGACTAGTGCGGCCAAGCACGAGCTATCGTCGCATAGTCTCTGATTAGCGGTCCCGCTCACTCGTGATTGCGTCCGCTGTTCTTCGATTGTCCGTATTGGTCCCGCGGTGCGGATTCTCCGGTCGGTGTGAACCGTTTCAGCTGTTACTGTAATGGGTGCTCGTGTCGCTCTTCGAGCGGTGACCGAATGCTAACGACACAGCCGGTATATCCATCGTCTGTTTCTATCGGTTTCATCTCGAGTAGAGAACGCATACAGTCTGCCCACACTCCTCGTCGCTCTCGGTTTCCGATTTTCGGTCGCCGGCCGTCTCGAGTCTCCCGGCTGCTCGAGCGGGTGACAGTGCTGTCGCTCACGAGTGATTCGTTGCAGGAATCGGGTCGAGCGGGATCGAACAACGTCGAGTGGTTCTCACTTCGTTGTGCGCGTCTCGTCTCGTTCGACCTGCTCTCGGATACATTTCTGTGACTCACTTTCTCGTTCGTTCGAAAAATGGGTTCGGGCGGGTTCGAACCACGGTCGCAGTGAAGCAGCTCCCTGATTGGAACCGCCCTCACGTACGTCTCTGTAACTCACTGTCGTTCTCGTTCGTCCCAGAAATGGGCTCGGGCGGGTTCGAACCACCGACCTCGGCCTTGTAAAGGCCGCGTCATAACCAGCTAGACCACGAGCCCGTATTCGAACGAAACCGGTCCGTCCGAATAACCTTTACCTTCTCGAGTCACACGTCCGATGTACCCGATGGTACGCGTCGAACGGGCGTGGAAACTGCTTCTCGTCCTCGCAGTCGTCTCGCTCGTCGGAGTCGTGCTCGTCGAAGCGAGCGTTCTCCCGGCTCCGTGGACCGACGACCGCGCCGAGGTTCGGATCGTCGACGACGACGGAACGACCAAAGCGGAGATCGACGTCTCAGTCGCGGACACCTACCGCGAGCGCTACACGGGACTGAGCGATCACGAGTCGCTCGAGTCCGGCGATGGAATGTTGTTCGTCCACTGGCGCGAGGGTGATCGAACGTACGTCATGCGAGACATGGACTTCGATATCGACATCGTCTTCGTCGCGAGCGACGGCGAGATCACGACGATTCATCACGCGCGAGCGCCCGACCCGGACGAGGACGGCGGAGAACTCCAGTACTCCGGTCGGGCGAAGTGGGTACTCGAGGTGCCACGCGGCTATGCCAACGAGACGGGGATCGAGGTCGGCGACGAGCTGGTGATCGACGAGACGCGGTAGCGTGCCGAGTGACGATTTCGTCCGCCTCGCCCGATGGCCGGACGTATCCCTCGAGCGACCGGTTCGGAGACCGAACTGTCGGTTCGAACATCGTATTTCGATTCGTAGGAAATGCTTATTGCTGACCGTCCATTCAGGCGAGTGTAATGAGTAGTGTCGACTGGGACGAAGACGACCCGTTCGAAGAACAACGGGAGAACATCGACAGCCCGATGAAGCGGCTGATCTTCGAGTACGGTCGTCCCTACTGGTTTTCGGTCTTCGCCGGCATCACTGGCAGCGTACTGGCACGACTGCTCGATCTGATCCCGCCGATCTTGCTCGGGGTCGCGATCGACGCGATCTTTCTCGAGTCCCAGCCCTTCAGTATCCGGTTCGTTCCGGACGCGTGGCTCCCGACGGATCAGACCGGGCAGTTCGCATTGACCGTCGTGATAATCGCGCTCTCGTTTCTCATCGGCGCGTTGTTTCACTGGATCCGCAACTGGGGGTTCAACTCGTTCGCACAGGACATCCAGCACGACGTGCGGACCGACACCTACGACAAGATGCAGCGACTGGACATGGACTTCTTCGCCGACAAGCAGACCGGCGAGATGATGTCCATCCTGAGCAACGACGTCAACCAACTCGAGCGATTTCTCAACGACGGACTCAACTCCGCGTTCCGGCTGGGCGTGATGGTGCTCGGGGTCGGCGCGGTCCTCTTTACGATCAACCCGCAACTCGCGCTCGTCTCGATCGCTCCCGTGCCGCTGATCGCCGCTTTTACCTACATTTTCGTCAAGAAGATCCAGCCGAAGTACGCCGCCGTTCGCTCCTCGGTCGGGAAGGTCAACTCCCGCCTCGAGAACAATCTCGGCGGCATCCAGGTTATCAAGGCGAGCAATACCGAAGTCTACGAGTCCGACCGCGTCGAAGACGTCTCCCGGAAGTACTACGACACGAACTGGGGGGCGATCAACCTCCGGATCAAGTTCTTCCCGGGGCTGCAGGTCATCTCCGGCATCGGCTTCGTGCTCACATTCCTCGTGGGCGGCTACTGGGTGTTCGCCGGCGCACCCGGTCCGTTCACCGGCACGCTTGAGGTCGGCCAGTTCGCGACCTTCATCCTGCTGACCCAGCAACTCGTCTGGCCGATGGCCCAGTTCGGGCAGGTGATCAACATGTACCAGCGCGCGGAGGCCTCGAGCGAGCGGATCTTCGGGCTGATGGACGAGACGGGCCGCATCGAGGAGGACGCCGGTGCCGAGCCGCTCGCGGTCACGGAGGGCCACGTCGAGTACGACCACGTCACCTTCGGCTACAGCGACGAGGAGACGATCATCGAGGACGTCTCCTTCGACGTCCCGGGCGGCGAGACGATCGCGCTCGTCGGGCCGACCGGCGCCGGGAAGTCCACTGTGCTCAAGCTCTTGCTTCGGTTGCACGACATCGACGACGGCGAGATTCGGATCGACGGTCAGGACATCCGAGACGTCTCCCTGCCCAGCCTCCGCCAGTCGATGGGGTACGTCGGTCAGGAGTCGTATCTCTTCTACGGCACCGTCGAGGAGAACATTACCTACGGCACCTTCGAGGCCGACGAGGGGGAGGTCGTCGCGGCCGCCAAAGCGGCGGAGGCTCACGACTTCATCGAGAACTTACCGGATGGATACGACACGATGGTCGGTGAACGCGGCGTCAAACTCTCGGGCGGACAGCGCCAGCGGGTCGCTATCGCCCGCGCGATCCTCAAGGATCCCGACATCCTCATTCTCGACGAGGCGACCAGCGACGTCGACACCGAGACGGAGATGCTCATCCAGCGGTCGATCGACCGCCTCACTGAGGATCGGACGACCTTCGCCATCGCCCACCGCCTCTCGACGATCAAGGACGCGGACCAGATCGTCGTCCTCGAGGGCGGCGAGATCGTCGAACGCGGTTCACACGACGAGTTACTCGAGAACGACGGACTCTACGCTCACCTCTGGGGGGTTCAGGCCGGCGAGATCGACGAACTGCCCCAGGAGTTCATCGAGCGAGCGCAGCGTCGGCAGGCGCGAACTGAAGCCGGAAACGACTGATACTGATACTGATACGGTCTATTGTCAACTGGCTGAGTTTGAGATCAAAAGGACTCCTTGTCGTCGACGTCCTGACCGGGAGCACCCTCGTCCTGACGTTCCTCGCCCATCGCGGGCGGCGTGCGGTCGCTGTAGTTCTTCCGTCCGATCGCCTCGTCGCCGACCATGTTCATGATCGCCTGTTCGACGTCGCCGTAGGACTCGTACTCCTCCTGATTGAGCGGCCCGACGAGTTCCTCGAACGTCGCCGTCTCCTCGGCCATCTCGATCTCCTCGTCGCCGTACTCCTCCATGAGTTCGTCGTGACTCGCTGGATAGTCGTGTTTCTGGAGCTTGTCGCCGAGGTCGCCCAGTTCGACGCCGAGTGTGCGATTGTCGTCGGTCATACGAGAGCGTTCGTCGAACAGCCGGATACCGTTTGACCATGTTTGTGCGTGCCGACGCGGCGACCGTCGGTCGACCGTGTATCGGCGAGACGTCGAGTCATGCGAACGACACGTCGCTCGAGAGCAGAGACGGCGCGACGCCGAGTCCGAACAGCCCACTGCGGGTGGCGGCGTAGTCAAGCAGGATGGCTCCGACGGCGACGACGGCGACTGCTGCGACCACCGGACCACGTATTTTTGCGCGCGCGACTCGAACGCGGCGGTCGGATCGCGTCTCCTCACGCCGATTGCGAACCACCCAGACGACTAGCGCGCCGGCGGTCAGCGCGAGCAACTGGAGCATCGACCCGGACCCATCACTGACGACGGCCGCGACGAGGGCGAGCCCGCTCGCGATGGCGAGCGTGACCGTCGTCCGATCGACGCTCGTCCGCTCTACGAGCCACAACGTCGCGCCGAGGTAGGCCAGTCCGACGAGCACGCCGGCGACGATGTCGATCGGGTAGTGGACGCCGAGGACGAGCCGCGAGAAACTCACGAGTCCGACGATCGCCGCGGCGACGGCGATCCGCTGGCGTCGGGTTCCGACGTCGAGAACGGCGGCCAGCAGGCCGAAGGTGACCGTGGATCCGAGCGCGTGACCGCTCGGGAACCCGTAGCCTGCAGCCGTCCCGAGATTCGAGTACCACGGTCGCAGCGCTTCGGGCGCGTTCTCGACGGGCATGAGGACCGTCTCGGGACGAGGCATCGCGAAGGCGTACTTGAGCGCGCTCAGGAGTGCGAGTCCGCCGACGACGACCGCGAGCGGCCAGGGCCCCTGTTTCCGTCCGCGCTCGTCCTCGAGGGCCCACGACGCGCCGATGGCGACGAGCAGGAGGAACCAGACGTCGCCGAGCTGGGTGACGACCGCCATACACAGGGCCGCCCACTCCGGAAGGACGTCGTGGATCCCCTCGAGGACCGTCGTTCCGCGAACGAGAGACACGTTACGTGTAACGACGGAGAGACACATAATTCCCGCCCCGGCAGAGCCGTGGGTTTGATGCTCGTTCGCTGGGTGAGAGTCGCTATGGCGCTGGACCTCACCGCGGCCACGTGGACGGACGTCGCCGACTGCGAGACCGACCTCGCCGTGCTTCCGGTCGGGAGCACAGAACAGCACGGCCCGCACGCACCTCTCGGAACCGACGTGCTGACGGCGGAAGCGATCGCCGACGCAGGCGTCGAGCGCTTCGACGGCGAGGTCGTCCGCGCGCCCGCAATCTCGATCGGTGTCGCCGAGGAACACCGTCACTTCCCGGGGACGATGTGGGTCTCCCCGGACACGTTTCGATCGGTCGTCCGAGAGTCCGTCGAGAGCCTCTCCTACCACGGCTTCGACCGGGTCGTGCTGGTCAACGGCCACGGCGGCAACGTCGGCGCCCTGCGAGAGGTCGCCGGCACGATCTCCCGCCACGACGAGGCCTACGCCGTCCCGTTCACCTGGTTCGACGCGATCGACGCCGACGACATGGGCCACGGCGGCCCGCTCGAGACCGCGCTCCTCCGTCACCTTCGTCCGGACCTCGTGCGCGAGGACCGGATCGATGCGGCTCGCGAGGGTGGCGCACCCGGCTGGGGAGAGTGGGTCAGTTACACGAACCTCGCCTACGATTCGGCGGCGTTCTCGGAGAACGGCGTGGTCGGCGATCCGGCGGCTGGAGACGCCGACAGGGGACACGAACTGTTCGACGAAGCGGCCGCTGCGCTCGTGGCGCTTCTCGAGGCCGTCGCCGCTCGAGACATCTCGGAGCCCGCTCGGCGGGGGTGACCGATCGTCGTCGGTGGGTCGTTACTCTTCGTCTTCTTCTTCGTCCTCGTCCT
Organism: Halomontanus rarus; assembly: GCF_017357405.1. GTDB lineage: Archaea > Halobacteriota > Halobacteria > Halobacteriales > Natrialbaceae > Halomontanus > Halomontanus rarus. The sequence goes on from NZ_CP071597.1 coordinate 2,773,474, forward strand.
CGTCGTCCGCTTCGTCGGCCTCGGCTTCGTCCTCTTCTTCGTCTTCGTCTTCGTCGTCGCTCTCGTCGACACCCGCCTCCTGGAGCGTCCCGCGAAGCGCTGGAATCGTCGCGGTGAGCTCGCCAACCTGCTCGCCGGCCGCGGAGATGTCTTCGATGGCGTCCTCGATGGCTTCGATCTCCGCCTCGAGGTCGTCGGCGTCGTCGAAGGCGTCGGCGCGCTGGCCCATCGTGAACCACTTCTTCGCGTCCCGGAGGTGGTCCTCGGCGTCGCCCGCGTCGAGGGCGGATTTCAGTCCGTTGAGGACGCCGAGGACGTTGTCGGCGTCGGTCTCCCAGACGTCGTCGGCTTCCGGAAGGGCGTCCCACGCCTCCGCGAGCGAGGCTTCGACGTCCTCGCGCATCTCGTTGGCCGCTTCGCCGAACAGTTCGTCGTTGTCGAGTGCCGTCTGGCTCATGTCACGTCCTTCACGCCCGGTGGGGTTAAAAGATAGCCCGAAAGTGAAAGTGAAATACGGCTCGAGCGGCCCGGTATCGACGAATTAGCTGCGAAATTTCGAAAGGGATGTCGTCGTCTCTGATGGCGGTTCAGTGTTCGTCGGCTGTCTGTCGTCGGTAGTTCCCGACTGGTACTCTCGAACAGGGGTAGACGATGACACCGAATTCGCCGGCGTCACTGGTGATTCTTCGTGACGGCGTACAGCACTGTCGCCGTCGCGACGCCGCCAGCGGTCGCCGGGAGCAGCGAACTGCGAAGCGACGCATCGCCGAGGATCGACCCGACGAGCGTGTAGACGACGATCCAGGTGACGACGGTTACTGACCCGAAGAGCCACGGGTTCTCGAGTGCGAATCGATTCATTTCGCTCGTGGGTTCCTTCGTGACACCTCCCAAAACCAGCGTCGATACCGTACCGCACTCGTAGTCGATACTCGTCTCGGAACCCGCGTCTCGAGGGTCGGTCTCGAGACGTCCCGGACCGTCTCACCGATCGACGGAAACGACTCGCATCCGCGGGTATCCATCCTCCATCTCCATTCGGGTGACGACCTCGCAGCCGTCGTGGTCGACGACGATTTCGACTTCCACGAACTCGCCTGTCATCTCGGTGTAGCCGTGCTGGCAGGCCGCCGCGAGTGCGTCCTCGCGGACGTCGACGGTCACCGACCGGCAGTGGGGCTGGTTCTCGATCGCCTCTTCCATCGCTCGAGCGAGGCTGGGTGCGCTCTCTGGGGAGACGGGCGTGCCCGCGAACTGGTGGTAGAGCGATCCGAACTTGATACCCGCTTCGAAACAGGCGATTTCGGCGTTTGTCGCGTCCATGCGTGGGGGTCGTCCGGACGAGGGAAGGTCGTTGTGGTGCTCGTAGAACGCCGTGACCGGCTCCTCGAGAATCGGTACTCGAGCCGACACTCTCGTCGCTATGGCCCCGTCGATCGGAATCGCACGTTACTTATCGGCGGTTACCCTCAGGCCCAACGAGAACAGAATGGCACAGTCGGTCCTGCTCACAGGGGCTGCGGGGCGCGTCGGGCAGGCGATCCTCGCCGACCTCGCAGACGAGTACGAGTGGCGGTTGCTCGATCGCGATCCGCCAACCGAGGAGCATCCAGGAGAGTTCGTCGTCGCGAACATCACCGACGACGAGGCCGTCCGCGAGGCGATGGAGGGCATCGACGCGGTGATCCACCTCGCGGGCGACCCGCGGCCGGAAGCGCCGTGGAACAGCGTCCTCACCAACAACATCGACGGGACCCAGACCGTCTTCGAGGCCGCCATCGACGCCGGCGTCGAAAAGGTCGCGTTCGCCTCCTCGAACCACGCCGTCGGCGCCTACGAGACCGACGACCGCGTCCCCGACATGTACCGCCCTCACGACCAGTACCGTCTCGACGGCACCGAACTCCCCCGCCCGGGGAACCTCTACGGCGTCTCCAAGGCCGCCGGCGAGTCGCTTGGCCGGTACTACCACGACGAACACGACCTGTCGGTCGTCTGCGTGCGCATCGGCAACCTCACGAAGGGTCACCCACCGATCGACTACGAACGCGGACAGGCGATGTGGCTCTCCTACCGCGACTGTGCGCACCTCTTCGATCGCTGCGTCCGCGCCGACTACGGCTACGAGATCGTCTACGGCATCTCCGACAACGACCGGAAGTACTACTCCTTGGAGCGCGCTCGAAACGCGCTCGGCTACGAGCCGCGGGACAACTCCGCCCACCACGACTGAGTGTCGTCGATTGCTCGAGCGTTCTCGTTCGCGCTCAGTCTCGCACTTTCACCCAGGCTTGCGGAGCCGTCCCCGACCCGATCAGAATTGACGACCGAGTCAAAACAACCCGTCTACATCTCGTTCTTTCGCAGCTCGCCGCTCAACGTGACCCGTCAACCGCTGATAGACGATTCCGCGGTGGTCCTCCTCGCGCACGAAGTCGAACACCAGCGAGACGAACCGGCTGTCGTCGCGACCGGCCTCGAGGTCGACCTCCGCGTACTCGATCGCCCGTTCGATCGGCTCCTCGTCGAAGCCGAGGTCCTCGGCGAGAATCGGTGCGGCGATCGTCGTCGCGGACAGCGAGAGCTCCTCGAGTCCCGGAACCGTCCCCTCGTGGGCGACCGGCTGGGGCGGTCGGCGTTCGATCACTTCGGGGTCGGTCGCGAGCGTCTCGAGGAACCCCTGGATCGGCTCGAGTGCGACGTCGCGGGAGTCGGCGGGGAGGCCCGCGAGGTAGTCCCCGGCGCTCGCCGCGAGTCCGACGGCTCCCTCCCAGTTGCCGTTGCGAGCGTGGTAGACCGCCGCGGTGAACTGGATGAGCCCGTGGAGCAGCCGCTCGTCGGGCGTTCCGGACTCGCACTCGAGCCAGCGGGCTTCCCAGGCGTCGTGGGCGGCGTGGTAGTAGCCGGCGTTGTAGATGGCGATGCCGGCCCGAAGGGAGTCGCGCATGCTGTCGATCGATTCGGTCTCGAGGGGGATATTCCTGTTCCCGTTCTGTTCCCGTTCCCCGGCCGTCGGTCGTCGTTCGGGTCGCCCGTCGGATCCGCTCGAGCCGCGGACTACTACCGGTAGGCTTCGAACTCCTCGCCGAACAGCAGGAAGTAGGCCGTGCCGACGAGGCCGATGCCGGTCGCGACCGCGAACGCGAGCGTGGGGTCGCCCGCGAAGACCTCCGCCCCGGTCAACGGATTCGAGAACCCGCCCCAGACGAGTCCGCCCAGCGCCGCGGAGGGGATGACGATCAGGTTCCGCAGGAGGTAGTAGGTCCCCGTCACTCGACCGCCGGCACCCATCTCCGCGGGGCCGACGATGAGCGCCTTGTGCGCGGGCAGTCCCGCGAAGCGCAGGCCGGAGAACGCGAAGAGCACCGCGAGGACCGCAGCGCTCTCGGGCGCGTTGATCAACAGAACGGGGAAGATCGCGTACACCGAAAAACCCAGGGCGACGACCGGCTTCAAACCGACGCGCTCGGCGACTTTCGCGGCCGGGATCATGATCAGCAAGGCGACGAGCATCTCGAGGCCGAGCAGGATCCCGAAGTACGACTGCGGGCTGAGCTCGAGGGTGCCGACGGCCGGCAGGGACAGCGAGAGGCCGACTTCGAGGAACTGCGTCACCACGAGGACGAAGAAGATGTAGACCATGCCGTTGGCGAAGCGCACGAGGGTGTCGCCGACGAGCAGCGGGTGGAGTTCCGCGGGCATCTCCGTGAGGTCTCGTCTGATCTGGGCGAGACCGCCGAACTCCTTGCCGAAGCTGTCGCCGCTCGAGTCGTAGAGGAAGTGCTGGACGAGGGTGCCGACGACGCCGAAGACGATCGCGACGACGAGGATCAGCTGGAAGGCGAGTTCGACGTCGCCGGCGCCGGAGCCGAACGGGTAGAACAGCGCCGCGGCGATCAGCGGGCCGACGAGAAACGCGGTCCGGCGGAAGGTCTCGGTGCTGGCGAAGCCGGCGGCCAACTTCGACGGCGGGACCGCCTGTTTGACGATCGCGAAGGAGGCACCCAGTCCGAACGACTTCCAAGCCTGCGAGAAGACGAGCCCGATGAAGACCGCGACGATCGCGAGCGAGGTCGGGCCGACGGCGACGGCGGTCAGCCAGGGTGCGACGAACCAGATCGCGAACCCGACCGTCGAGAGCAGTCCGAACGCCGTCAGCGCGTATCGCGATCCGATCCGATCCGAGATCGCACCGCCTGGATAGGGATAGACGGCACTGATGACGTTTCCGAAGGTGCCGAAGATCCCAATCACCAGCGCCGTCGCGCCCAGCGCGGACATGTACTCGGCCATGTACCGACTGGTCATCTGGAAGCCGAGGCTGAACGCGAACATCGCCAGCGAGAGGACCAAGACGTCCCGCTCGAGGGCGAAAAACTGGCGGAACGCGTCGAGCGGATCCGCCTCCTCCGTCCCGCCCGCACCGGTCTCGAGGCTCATGTGTCTGTGTATCGGTGCTCGCTCGAGGCTCTTTGTCGTTCGGCTCGCGGAAGGGAGCGTGACGCGAAACGGGGGAGTGGAGGCGGTGTGAGAACGGAGGTGGAGTGGGGTGTGGTCGGGAGTAAACGCGCAACCGGACGTCGTTGCCGGCGCTCACCCATCCGCTGGCGGTGAAACCCCGAACAGTAAAGGCGGGTGCGACCTTCGACGGTGATAATGACGAGGCTCGGAACGGCGGAGGCGGGCCCCGGCGAGATCGACACGGGCCGTCTCGAGGTCGGCGAGACCCGAGACGGCAGCTCGTTCGGGCTCCCGGTCGCCGTGATCAACGGCGCAGAGCCGGGACAGACGCTCTACATGCAGGCCGTCAGCGACGGTGACGAATTGAACGGGGTCGGCGTCGTTCAGCGGGTCGTCCCGCGACTTGACCCGGCCGAACTCTCGGGGACCATCCTCGTAGTTGGCATCGTCAACTACCACGCGTTTCAGGTCGCCGAACACCGAAACCCGATCGACGACACGAAGATGAACCGGACCTACCCCGGCAACGAGAACGGGACCTCGAGCGAGCGGATCGCCCACGCGACGTTCGAGGCGGCCACGCGGGCGGACCTGATCGTCGACCTTCACCAGGGATCGACCAGTCGGATGATCGACGAGGTTCGCGTCCGCTGTGGGAAACGCCACCGACTCCACGAGGAGTGTCTCGAGCTGGCGAAGGTCTTCGGCTGTGGCTACATTCTGGATCAGCGGGGGCCGGACGGCCAGCTCGCCCGAGCCGGCCCGGACGACGGCATCCCGACGATCGATCCCGAACTCGGGGGGGCCGTCGGCTGGGACGAAACCAGCATCGAGAAGGGCGTCGCCGGCGTCTTCAACGTCCTCTCTCACTACGGCTTCCTCGAGGGTGACAGCGACTACGAGCGCCAGACTCGAGCGAGCGGCTTCGACCAGTACGGCTCGCCCGTCGGCGGGCTCGTGACCTTCAAGCGGGAACTCGGCCAGCGGGTCAGCGCCGGCGAGGTACTCTTCGAGGTGACGACGCCCTTCGGCGAGACGAAAGCCGAGATCACGGCCGACAGTGATGGAATCCTCTGGCGGACCCGTCGGTTGCCACAGGTCGCGACCGGCGAGTACGTCTGTTCGGTCGGCACCGATATCGACACTTACTGAGGCCGCTCGAACCGGTTGGACGCGACACACGATACCCGTCCACGATATACGACACCCGATCTACGAGACACCGTACACGACACACGACACACGACACACGATGCCTACCGCTCTCACCTGCCCCGACTGTGGAACCGACTACGACCCAGGCCCCGACGAACCGTGGCGCTGTTCCTGTGGCCACGCCCTCGAGTTCGTCGACCGACCGCATCCCGAGGGGAGTCCGCGTCCGTTAGGGCAACTCGACACGACCGGCGGGCTGTGGACGTTCTTCGAGTTCCTCCCGATCGAAAAACACGTCTCGTTCGACGAGGGGTTCACCCCGCTGGTCGACGCCCCCGAGTGGAACGCCGCGTTCAAACTCGAGTACGTCTTCCCGACGGGTTCGTTCAAGGACCGCGGGGCGACGACGACGCTCTCGCGGGCCGTGGAACTCGGCGTCGACAAGGTGATCGAGGACTCCTCCGGAAATGCGGGTGCGGCTATCGCGACCTACGCCGCCCGTGCGGGCCTGGAGGCGGACATTTACGTACCGGCGGACGTCAAGCAGTCGAAGCTGATGGCGATCCAGCGCACGGGCGCTCGTCCGATCCGCGTCGAGGGGACCCGGGAGGACGTGACGACAGCGTGTATCGACGCCGTCGAGTCCGGCGAGGGGTGGTACGCGAGTCACGCCTGGAATCCCGCGTTCTACGCCGGGACGATGACGTTCGCGTTCGAGGTCGCCGCCCAGCGAGGCTGGACCGTCCCCGACGCCGTCGTACTCCCGATCGGTCACGGGACCCTCTTTCTGGGCGCCTATCGCGGCTTTTCCTTGCTCAACGAAGCCGGCATCGTCGACCGGATGCCGCGACTGCTTGGCGCACAGGCCGCCGGCTACGCCCCGATCGTGGGTGCACTCGGCGGCGAAACCGACGTCGAAGACGGCGACGAGACCGACATCGCCGACGGGATTCAGATCACCGAACCCGCCCGCGGCACCCAGATCCTCGACGCGATCGAGGCGACCGACGGCGACGCGATCGCGCTCGGCGCCGACCCGATCGAGACCGCCCTCGACACGCTCCACCGGAACGGGTTCTACGTCGAGCCAACCTGCGCGGTCGCCCCCGCTGCGCTCCGACAGTACCGCGAGGACGGCGTTCTCGAAGACGACGACGACGTGGTCGTGCCGCTGACGGGGAGCGGACTGAAAACGCTGTAAGCGGCCCCCGTGGTTCGGTGTGTGTCGTCGCTGTTCTCTCCGCTTGCAGGTTGGATACAACAGTGTGAAGTGGAGAACCGCCGTCTCAAGCGTCTCAGAGACTATCGAAGAGTTCGACGACGTCGGTGACGCTCACCTGCCCGTTGCCGTCGAAGTCGTAGTACTCTGGATAGTCGGCGACGTCCGGATTGTCGACGTTCTCGAAGAAGACGTTCACGTCCGTGGTCGTCGTCGACTCGCTGGCGGTGAAGTCGTTGTGCAACCCGTCGCCGGTCGTATCCTGCGGCTGAGTGCCGTCAATCGCCGGCGGGCCCTCGCCGTCGAGCTGCGTGGTCACCGTCGTCGTCACCACGTCGGATTCCTCGCCGTCGACGACCGCCGAGAGTCCGATTTCGTAGCTCGTGCCGGCCTCGAGGCCCGTGACCGTCGCCGTCGTCGTCGACGTTTCCGTCTCGTGGCTCCCCTCGAGGTAGACGCGGTAGCTATCGGCCTCGGCGACCGCCTCCCAGCCCATTTCGATGCTCGTCTCGGTGACCTCGTTGGTCCACTGGTCGTCCGGTGACGTGGGTGTCTCGGGATCGGTATCACCCGTTTCAGGCTCGGGCGTCTCGTCGATCTCGCCGACGGTCTCCGCGAGCATCATGAAGAGCGGCGCGGTGTAGTTGATCGCCCACTCGTTGGTTGCGTACGAACAGTGTTCGTCGACGTAGGACATGAGGTGGGGCGTCCCCTCGCCCTCGATGTGATCCGAAGTGCAGTCGCCGCTGTCGACGCCGTTCTCGGGGAACACGGCGTTGTGGCCGCCGCCGACGAGCATCCCGGGGATGAGCGTACCGGTGCTCTGGACGATCCGGTCGTGGGGGTTCTCGGTCGACTTCTCGCCGTGGCCGGTGACGAACGAGTGGCCGGTTGCGCTGCGGCCCAGCGCGTGGTGGAGCGGTCCTGCGATCGTGTCCGAAAACTCCTCGTCGGTGTACCAGTGCGGGCTGTAATCGACGGATTCCTCGTAGACTTCCTTGGCCCAGAGTCCCTGGACGCCGCGAGAGAGACCGGACTTGAGGTGCCCCCAGTAGAAGTCGTAGACACCGGTCGTGTAGACGTCGTGGACGTCGGCGGCGGCGTCCCCCACGTACCGCTGGCCGACCCAGAAGGCACTCGTGAGTCCTGCGGCCGCCGAACCGCTGTCGTCCTGTCCGGTGCCGCCCAGCGCGCCACCGGCCTTGTAGTAGGCGTACTGACCCAGCCCGACAGGGTTGTTCCAGTCGATGGGCGCTTCGACGTCGCCGGGGACCTCGGCCGCGCCGTCGAAACTCCCCCAGCTCAGGTCCGTGTTCTGAATCCACTGATCGTAGGAATCGTCGCCGGTCGTCCGCAGCAACTCCGCGGCGGCCCAGTAGCGGTCCGGCTCGTCGTAATCCGAGCGGCCGTACGCGCCCGACCCCGCGTCTTGGTTCCGGGACTGCTCCCAGACGAGGTCGGGGTTCTCCTCGAGCCAGCTCCAGGCGTCCTCGGCGCGCCCGAGCATCTCGTCGGCGAACTCGGGGTCGTGGTCCTCGTAAATACGGGCGGCCATCGCGAACGCCCCGCAGGCGTGGGCCGTGCCGACCGAGGAGTGACCGAACACGTAGCGTTCCTGATCGTCCTCCTCCGGCGCGACGTCGTCCGGCGGGAAGTTCTCGTTGCCGGCGACCTTGTAGAACAGCGAACCGCTCGAGCGCTGCATCTGCGCGAGAAAGCGCAGGGCGTACTTACACTCCACCAGGACGTCCGGCAGCTCGCCGACGTCGGGGTCGTCGACGCTGTCGGGAATGTAGAACTGACCGACGTGGAACGCCTCTGGGTTGCGCTCGTAGGCCAGCAGCAACTGGGCAACGCTGACGGCTTGCGGGTTGACGTACTTCCCGTAGTCGCCGGCGTCGTACCAGCCGGCGGAGACGTCGATCGTGTCGCCGGGGGCGACGTCCTCCTCGGCCAGAAAGTCCGCGGCGTCGTCGGCCGGTTCCGCGACGATCGCTTCCTCGTCCTGACTGTGGCCGGGGCCGATCTCGAGGCCGGTGTAGGGATCGTCGATGTGCGTGTTGGATCGTTTGAGCGTGTAGAGGCGGCCGACGTCCCGGAGGAGTTCGGCGTAGACCTCGCTGGCTTCGTCGACCGTAAAGGAGTAGGACTCCGCTTCGCCCGCGACGATTCGGTACTCACCGGGTTCGTCCAGGTCGGTGAAATCGGCCCACTTGACGGTGTGATCCGTGCCGAACTCGTCGTCCATCGCAGACGATAGGCTATCCTGATAGACGGTCTCACCGGTATCGGCATCGACGACCTCGAACGAAGAGACGCTCTCGACGTCCATCGCCTGCGAGGTGAGGATCGCTCGCTTGCCGCCGTCGATGGGATACCCGACCTGATTCACTCGAACGCCTCGATACTCGTCGTCGTCGTGACCTGCGAAGGCTGTCCCAGTCATCGAACCCCCGATTGCTGTGGTCGCAGCAATGCCGCCGACCGCCTTCAATATACTCCGTCGATCGATCGATCGCTGATGAGTGCGTTCCATGTACACTGTTCCTCTCCACACCCGGGGATAAATATTTCTCCATAATTTAATTAATAAATTACTGTGTAGTGGTGAAAATACAACCACATCTCTCTCGGCGGGCGTCGTGACTACGCGTGAGTGGACGAGTGCACCGTTGAACGCGCCGTGGCGTTCCCCTCGCCGCTCGAGGTGTCGGACGCGGAACCGAGTGTCGTCGACCCCGACGACGAAACCCGACATTCCTTTACTCTCGGCCTGAATACGGGCGGGTATACCATGTTCCTCTCTCTCCGTACGGAGGTCGAGACCGCGCTCGAGGACGCGCTCGTCGCTCTCGAGTACCCCGCAGACGACCTCGGCATCGAAGAGCCGCCGGAGGACGTCGCGAGCGTCCTCGCCTCGAGCGTCGCGTTTCGACTGGCCGGCGAGGCCGGGGCCGCGCCGCCGCAGGTCGCCGGTCAACTCGCCGACGAGATCGATCTCGACGGGTTGACCTACGTTTCCCGCGTCGAGACGCAGGGGCCGTACCTCAACTTCCTGCCCAGCGACGCCTACTTCGAGACGACGCTCGCGGCGGCCACGGAAGCCGATTACGGGGCCCTCGAGGACCGCGACCAGTCGGTCGTCGTCGAGCACACCAGCGCCAACCCGACCGGACCGGTCCACGTCGGCCGCGCTCGCAATCCGATCATCGGGGACGCCGTCGCAAACGTCCTCGACTTCGCGGGCTACGACGTGTCCCGACACTACTACGTCAACGACGCCGGTCGCCAGATGGCGGTCTTCACCTGGGCCTACGAGACCTTCGACGCCGAGGACCTCGAGGACGACCCCGCCCGCGAACGGATCGAGTACGACCTCGTGCGCTACTACCGCAAGGGGAACCGGTTCCTCGAGAACGCACCCGACGACGAGGTCGCGGCCGCGGAAGCCGAGATCGACGCCATCATGCAGGGTCTCGAGGAAGGCGACGAGGAGACCTACGAGCGCGTCAGCGAGGTCGTCGATCAGGTGCTGGGGGGCATGAAGCAGTGTCTCGCCCGTCTCCCCGCCGAGTTCGACGAGTTCGTCAAGGAGACGCGGTTCATGTTCGACGGCGCGACCGACGACCTCGTCGCCCGCCTGAAGGAACTCGACGGTGCCGTCTACGAGGAAGACGCCTGGCAACTCGAACTCGACGACCACGGCATCGACAAGAATCTGGTCTTCCTGCGATCGGACGGTACCTCGCTATACCCCACGCGCGATCTGGCCCACCACGAGTGGAAGTTCGACAACTACGACCGCGCGGTGACGGTCCTCGGCGAGGACCACAAACTACAGGCCAGACAGCTGCGCACGACCCTCGAACTCCTGGGTAACGACACCGATCAGCTCCGGCAGGTGCTCTACTCCTACGTCAACCTGCCGGAGGGGAAGATGTCCACCCGTCGGGGCACCGGCGTCGACTTAGACGACCTGCTCGACGAGGCGATCGACCGCGCTCGCGGGGAGGTCGAGGATCGACTGGACGACCGGATCCGCGACGACGACCTTCAGGAGGAGGACATCGAGCGCATCGCCCACCAGGTCGGCATCGGCGCGGTTCGCTACGATATCGTCTCGAAACAACCCACCAAGGCGATCACCTTCGAGTGGGATCAGGCGCTGGACTTCGAGGCGCAGTCGGCCCCCTACGTCCAGTACGTCCACGCACGGTGTTGTGGGATCCTGGAAGAGTCCGGGTTCGGCATCGACGGCGACCTCGAGACGGACGTCGACGCCTCGCTCCTCGAGACGCCCGCAGAACGGGACCTCCTCGAGACCATCGCCCGTTTCCCGGCAGTCGTCGAGGAAGCCGCCGACGACCTCGAACCCCACCAGGTCGCGACCTATACCCGCGAGTTCGCCGATCGATTCAACACCTTCTACCGGGAGTGTCCGGTGCTCGCCGACGACGTCGACTCCGATCTGCAGGAGGCACGACTCGCGCTCGTGGCGGCCTCGAGACACACGGTCGCGAACGCGCTCTCGATTCTGGGTGTGGCCGCGCCACGGTCGATGTAGCGCTGGTCAATACGTATTTTCCATATACTACGAAGATATAACCAACCTGCGTGGACAAATCAGACGTGAACCGTCGGAAAATATTGATCGCGTCTGGGATCGGCCTCGCTATTCCTTTGGGCGGGTGCCTCGATAAGGAGGACGGATTTACACTCGACAACGCAGCGGAAGACGATACATTCGAGAGAACGGTCTCGATCGAACACGTCGAAGCAGCACCCGAGGACTCTCCGCTCGAGTTCGACGCGTCCGTCACGGACGAAACGATCACCGAAGACCGAACGGCGACGCTCGAGGTCTCGATCACCAACGCCGGCGATTCGGTTCGAACGGTCCAGCCTGCGTTCTACAAGGGGGCGAGTTCTGCGAATGGCGAAGCGGGGATTCTGTTGTACTCGGTGCGAGCACCAGACAGCCCGTCGGCGGATGACGGCCCGGAGTGTCACGACGAGACGAGCGAGCGCCTCGAGTGGACGACGGAAGAACTGCCGCAGACGAGCATCGAACCGGAAGAAACCGCGACCGAAACGCTCGTCGTCGTCGACGATCCCACGGTCGAGGGGTGCGTTCCGTCGGGGACGTATCGGTTCGAGCGGAAACACGACGTCGGAGACGAGGAGGCCGTTACGTTCACGTGGAGTTTTACAGTCTCTATCAACTGATCTTCACCAGTTTGGCTAGTATTCTGTATCGAAAAATCCAACTGCCGTTTTGCACGTCTAAGAACGCAGCCTTCTCGAGATACACAGATCTCGATTGCGACGGCCTCGAGCGTTTTTGCACGTGCGACGTTGGGACGGGCTATTCGCACCCTACACATCAACCCCCTCTCTCGAATCTCGAGGAGAATAACAGAACCGCGCTGGGATCAGAACAGAACCAGTGACAGTGGTATTCGACTCGAGTTCGCCGACTCAGTTCAGTTCGGGTCCGACTCCGCTTCCGTGATCGCACTCGAGACGTCGTCGTGAGAGGCGGTTCCCGTGCCCGTGTCCTCGCCTTCGCCTCCGTTTTCGTCCCCGGTCCGTGGTCGTTTCTCCGCTTGTCCTCCGCTCTCTGTCTCTGTTTGCTTCTTCGTCTCGCTCGTCCCCGCCGCCTGCTCACGTTCGGCGACCGCTTCCGCCGGCGTCCTGTCGGGAGCGTCGAGATCCGTGAGGTTCGCGGCGAGGTGTCGGTACGCGACCGCGGCCGGACTGTCGACGTCGTGGACCACGAGCGGCGTTCCGGCGTAGACGCTGTCGCGCACGACGGGATCGTCGGGGACCGCGACGAGCAACGGAGTCTCGAGTCGCGCGGCGATCTCGTCGTAGGAGACGTCCCCCGTGGGCCGCGTGCGGGTGATGACGAGTCCCTCGACGCTGCCGCCGGCGCGGTCGGTGAGCTCGAGGGTTTTCTTCGCGTCGTGGACGGAGGCGGGCTCGGGGGTCGTGACGAGGAGGACGGCGTCTGCGAGTCCCAGCGGCAGGACGGTTTCGTGGCTGACGCCGGCACCGACGTCAAGCAGGACGTAGTCGAAGTTCTCGCGGAGCGCCGTGATCGCGTCCCCGAGTCCCTCGGGGGAGGTCTCCGCGTAGTCGTCGAGACCGGTGCCGCTCGGGATGGCGACGATGTTCTCCGCGAGTTTGTACGTCGCGTCTTCGATCGACGCGTTACCCGCCAGCACGTCGTGGAGGGTGGTCGAATCGGCGTTGAGACTGACGAACCCGGCGAGGTTCGCCATCCCGAGGTCGACGTCGACGATGGCGACCCGCTTGCCCGCCTGCGCGAGCGCCGTCCCGAGGTTCACCGTCGTCGTCGTCTTCCCGACGCCGCCTTTACCGCTCGCGATGGCGTAGACCGTCTGATCAGACATACTCGGTTATTACGCGGACAGTGTGGCGGGACCACCGTGAATCTTGCCTTACTCGAGTTGGGCATTCCGGTCTCCCGACACGACCTGCAGGCCCCGAGCGGAACCCGTTCGCGTTCACGACACCCACGCGTCGTCTCCCGGCGATAGCGTGTCAAAGGATACTTAGCCACAGCACCGTTTTATACACCCAATGAGTCAGGAGGGCGAGCAGGGACAGGAGCAATCCGACCGGAAGAAATACGAGTTCCGGAAGGTCATCGAAGAACTCGAGAACTTCGAGGGGTCGGGGACGCAACTCGTCACGATCTACATCCCCGAGGACCGTCAGATCAGTGACGTCGTCGCCCACGTCACCCAGGAGCACTCCGAAGCGGCGAACATCAAGTCCAAACAGACCCGAACCAACGTTCAGGACGCGCTGACGAGCATCAAGGACCGACTCCGATACTACAGTACCTTTCCGCCGGAAAACGGACTGGTGCTCTTCTCCGGTGCCGTCGACTCCGGCGGCGGCCAGACCGAGATGATCACCCGCGCCCTCGAGAGCCCGCCACAGCCCGTCGAATCCTTCCGGTATCACTGCGACTCCGACTTTCTGATCGAGCCGCTCGAGCACATGCTGGCCGACCAGGGCCTCTACGGCCTGATCGTCCTCGACCGTCGCGAGGCCAACGTCGGCTGGCTCAAGGGCAAACGGATCGAACCCGTCAAGTCCGCCTCCTCGCTCGTCCCCGGCAAGCAGCGAAAAGGTGGCCAGTCCGCCCAGCGATTCGCCCGCCTCCGACTCGAGGCGATCGACAACTTCTACCAGGAGGTCGCGGGGATGGCAAACGACCTGTTCGTCGCCAAGCGCCACGACCTCGACGGCATCCTCGTCGGCGGTCCCTCGCCCACCAAAGACGAGTTCTTAGATGGCGACTACCTCCACCACGAGATTCAGGACAAGGTCCTGGGGAAGTTCGACGTGGCCTACACCGACGAATCCGGCCTGAAAGACCTCGTCGACAACGCCGAAGACGCGCTGGCCGACGCTGAGGTGATGAAGGACAAACAGGAGATGGAGACGTTCTTCAAGCAACTTCACGCGGGCGAGCGTGCGACTTACGGGTTCGAGCAGACCCGCCAAAATCTCGTGATGGGATCCGTCGACCGACTCCTGATCAGCGAGGACCTCCGCAAAGATGTCGTCACCTACGACTGCGAGGAGTGTGGCGAAACCGAACGCGAGATGATCGACCGGCGAAAAGCGACACCGACCCACACCTGTACCGAGTGCGGCACCGAGGTCGAAGCGACCGACGAGGACCGCGAGGACGCCATCGACCACCTCATCGAAATCGCCGAACAGCGCGGCACCGAGACCAAGTTCATCTCGACGGACTTCGAGAAGGGTGAACAGCTCTACAACGCCTTCGGCGGCGTCGCCGGCATCCTCCGGTACTCGACCGGCGTCTAGACGCCAGCCGTTCGAACTGCACCCGCACCCGCACCCGTACCCGTACCGTGGTACTTTTAGGATAGTAACATGAATCCTGGGACAACTAGTCCCGATGTCGCCTCCGAGTTCGGACCTCGACGTTCTCCAGACACTCTCCCGACGACGCGGCCTACTATCGTGTCTCGAGAACGGATCCCGGGACAAACGCGATCTCGTCGCCGAACTCTCGGTCTCTCGATCGACGATCGATCGGGCGATTCGGGAACTCGAGTCCGTCGAGTTCGTCGAGCGCTGCGAGGGTGCCTTCCGACTCACTGCTGCCGGTCGCCTCGCGTTGTCGGAGTATCGCCGCCGCCTCGAATCACTCGGTGCGATTGCCGACTGTTGTGAGTTACTCGCGCATCTTCCACCGGATGCACCGATGTCCGTGGATATGCTGATCGGCGCATCCGCGGCCGAACCGAAACCGCACGCGCCGAACGAACCGATCGAGGAAATCGTCGACCTCCTCTCGTCGGCCGATCGATTTCGCGGCTTCGCGACGGCCCAGCGATTACCCCGTCTGCGCGACCGACTGTACGAACTGACGATCGGCGGATCGCTCGAGGCGGAGGCGATCTTCACCGAGGAACTCGCCGACTTCTTGCTCGAGAATCACCCCCAGCAGATGCGAGACGTCCTGCGTGACGGACACTTCGACATGTACGCGATCCCCACGATTCCCTTCGGACTCGGTATCGTCGAGACACCGTCACAGTCCCGGGCGTTCGTCGTCGTCCACGGTGACAGCGGGCAAGTCCGCGGCGTCATCCAGAACGACTCCCCGGCTGCCCTCGAGTGGGCAGACGGTGTCTTCCGGCGGCTCAGAGCGCGGGCGTCGTCGCTCGAGCCGCCGGAGTAAATTACGGGGCAAAGACGAAGACGAAGACGGAGACAGAGATGGAGATGGAGATGGGGACAGGGACGGGACACCCCTCCGTTTTTCAGTAGAACAACTGCTCGAGTTGCTGCTGTCGTCGCTCGAGGTCGATCGCCGGTTCGAGTTCGGTCGCCGGTTCCGCGAGCAGCCGATCGATCGCGAGGAGTGGATCGGTTCCCGACCGTGCGAGATCCTCGAGCAGCCGCTCGATCGCGGTGCGGTTCGTCGCGAGTGACGAACAGTTGCCGAGCAGCAAGGCGAACGGGATCGCCGCTTCATCGGCCGGAAACGCAGTACTCACGCGCGTGAAATCGGGATCGTGGTCGGCGTCGGGACTGGACTCGGACTCGGGCTCAGGCTCGGCTTCCGACTCCGCAGATTGCTCGATCGATCGAACCGTCATGCAGTGCGTACAGATAGAGGCCATCGTCGCCGTCGTGGCGTCCGGAACGCACTCGTGGTACGTCTCGGGAACGACGAAATCGACCGTCGGGGAATCACAGTGTGGACAGGTCATCGGTCGTAGGTCGTACGTGGTCGAGGACGAGAGAAGGGGGAAGGGAAGGAAGTAGAGATATCGTCGTATTCAGTCGCCGCCCGGAAGACCGCCCGCGGTCGACTGTTCGAGTTCGTCACCGCTGACGACTTCGTCGGCACTGGCTGCCGCCGCTTCTTCCGCTTCTTTCTCCGCTTTCTCCGCTTTCTCTTCCGCTTCTTTCTTCTCCTTGATCTTCTTCAGCCGGAAGGTCTCCTCCCGTTCCTGTTCCTCGAGTTTCTGTTCGATGTACTCCTGGTTGTCGTAGAGTTCCGGCAGGAGTTTGAACTCGAGGGCGTTGACGCGGCGTTTGGTCGTCTCGATCTCGCGGAGCATCTTCTTCATCGCCGTCTCGACCTCGGCGGCGAGGATGATGCTCTCGAGGAGGTCCTCGTAGGCCTCGGCGGCCTCGTCGATCCGCGCAGAGGTTCCCATGATCCCGTAGCCGCGCTGGTCTAAGCTCTTGCTCACGCGGGAGGACTCGATCTGCGGGACGACGACGCCCATGATGTTCTTCGACTCGGTGGTGATCTCCGGGTGCTCTTGAAGCGCCGCTGCGGCGCCGCGGACGGCGACGTCACCTTCCATCGCACGGGCCATGTTGATCTTCTTTTGTGCTTCCTCGTAGTCGTCGGAGAGTTCTCCGCGGACGTCCTGGGCCTTGTCGAGGATGTCCATGAACTCCATGATTAGCCCGTCGCGTTTCTTCTCGAGTGTGCCGTGGCCCCGCTCGGAGAGATCGATACGATCCTCGATTGCCATGAGGTTCTTGCGGGTTGGCTTGACGTCCTTGGCCATCTTGTGGGGTCCTAACGCCTGCAGTCGGATAACTGTTTACAGTTGTGATCGACTGCAGGCGTTCGTTCCTGAGGGTCCGCGGCGATCGTGCCACTGTCTACCCGAGCGTCTCGCCGCGCTCACTCGAGGGGAACGACGTCGACACCGATCAGGTTCTGACCGGCGACCGCTCGAGCGCCCGAGCCGTCGAATCTGTACCGTCGTCCTTCTCGGACCGACGAGTCGTCGGTGAACAGGAACGCCCGATAGGACGAGGAGAAGTCGTACCGGATCACGTGACTGCTCGCCCTCGTGTCGGTCTCACCGATCCCGCTCGGTCGCCAGCCGACGTCGGACTCGACGATCTCGAACCGGGCACCAGGTGTCCACTGGTACGGAAACACTTTGCCGTGCGTGGCTACTTGTGCGCCGGAATCCGTCCCACCGTCGGAACCGTCGGAGGAGGTCGTATTTGCGCTCGCATTCGCATTCGCATTCGTGGTTGAACTCGCCAGCGCCCCACTCGAGACTGCGAATCCGTACCGAAGAAGCGTTCGACGCGACGGGGTCAGCGATGATTGCTGTCTGGTCATTTGTCGGAAGTGGGATTTTCACGACTGGTGGTTGCATAAACGCCGACCCTTGGGAATGACGGCCGCCGTCGTAATCGTGCTTCGAGCGTCCGAGACGGTTCGAAATCGAGTCAGTCACTGCTACTTGATCGACTTTCAGTAGTGACCCTCCCTCCTCGGCGAGTCCCTCGAGTCCCGGAACTACTGACGAGTCAGACCATCTCATATGTAATCATCATGTTACATTTAATACCAGGTTCGCCGTGCCACACCGTGCAATGTTCTTTCAGGAACCGGAGCTGCAGTACGAAGTCACCGTCGAAGAGCCGGACCCGCACTTCGCGAAACTCCTCCAGCAGGCGATCGGAGGGCAAGAAGGAGAGATGCGCGTCGCGATGCAGTACATGTTCCAGGCGTGGGCACTGCCGGACGAGTACAAGGGATACCGGAAGTTGCTGATGGAGACCGCCGCCGAAGAGCTCGGCCACATCGAAATGCTGGCGACGGCGGTCACGAAGAACCTGCGGGGCTCGCCGAAACAGATGGACGACGACGCCGAGGAGACCGCGGCCGCCGCCGCGGCCATGACCGGACAGAACCCGCGGCAGTTCCTCTCCTCGGGAATGTCGGCGATGCCCGTCGACAGCAACGGCGTCCCCTTCACCGGCGCGTACATCGCGGCCTCCGGCAACCTCGCCGGCGACCTCTACGCGAACGTGATGGCCGAGGCGACCGGCCGCACCCTCGCGACGCGGCTGTGGGAGTACACCAACGACCCCGGGATGAAGGACATGCTCTCGTATCTCATCGCCCGCGACACCATGCACCAGAACCAGTGGCTCGCGGCCCTCGACTCGCTCGAGGATCCGGTGCCGGTCCCCGCGAGCTTCCCGCAGGAAGAGGAGAACCAGGAGGTCAATTACGCGTTCATGTCGACCTCGCGCGAACCCGAGGACGATCCGCAGCAGCCGTGGACGCAGGGCGAATCCCCGGATGGGAAGGGGCAGTTTTCCTACCTCGCCGAACAGCCGGGCGGCGGCACGCCGAGCGTTCCCAAACCCGATCCGTCGACCTACAGCGACCCGAACGAGGGCGGAGACGAGTAGCGCGCTCCGACCGCCGGATAGCGATTCTCTCCGTTCGACCGTCGACGGGTTGCCCAGCGGTAGCCGTTACCGACAGCCGCAGTCGAGGGGCCGAGAAGCTCGACCCGCTCACCCGAGAAAGAGATCGACCATGTTGCCGCTCGAGCCGCCCTTGTACAGTTCGGCGTAGCCGCAGTTCGTACAGGAGACGACGGTGAACTTTCGGTTCTGGATATCGAAGTACTTCGAGAGGCCGGACCCGGTCGTCGCGATGTCGTCGATCTCCGTCTCCGTGTGCCCGCACTTCGGACAGCCGCGTTCGCCGGTGTCGTCGACTCGACTCATGTTCGACGGATGACTCGTAATCGATAAAGTCTTTGTGTTGTAGTGTCGACAAATAGTCCAGTGATGTCCGATGAGTGAAGTCGCGTTCGTCGTCCTATTTGTGCTCCTCGGCGTCGGCGGCCCACTCGTGTTGTACGCCGCGATCCAGTCGGAGACGTCGAACCCTCGAGTCGTCGACCGCGAGACGGCCCAACGCGAGGCCAGAGAACGAAGCGGACTCGAGGGCTCGTCTCGAGACGGGACGAATGAGAGACGAAAACAGCACGACCAACGACAGCCGGATCGAAACCGAGACCGAAACTGGTGAGGTCGATCGGGAGACGACCACTCCCAGTCTCGTAACCACAGTCACGTTGTCTCATCGTTCGACGTTGGCATCTTCTTTCACTCTTACGCGAATCGAGCATCGCTACTCGAGGACTGGTACTGTCCCGAAAGAGAACGTCGGAACCGAAAATCAAACCGACAACTGAACTCGATCCGAACCGATCAGTCCGCCGTCGCTTCGACCGTCTCGCCTTCCTCTTCGCGGTAGTGCTCCTCGATGAGGTCCTCGTCGATCCGGTTGAGCTGCTCTTTGGGCAGCATCGAGAGCAGGTCCCAGCCGATCTCGAGCGTTTCGTCGATCGTACGGTTGGTGTCGTTACCCTGCTGGACGAATTCCTCTTCGAAGCGGTCGGCGAAGTCGAGGTACTTGTTGTCCGTCTCCGAGAGCGCCTCGCGACCGACGATGTTCACGAGGTCGCGCAGGTCTTTCCCCTCCGCGTAGGCGGCGAACAACTGGTCTTTGACGTCGGCGTGGTCGCCGCGCGTCAGTCCCTCGCCGATCCCGTCGTCCATCAGCCGTGAGAGGCTGGGTGAGACGTTGATCGGCGGCTCGATCCCCTGACTGTTGAGGTCCCGATCCATCATGATCTGACCCTCGGTGATGTAGCCGGTCAGGTCGGGAATCGGGTGCGTGTCGTCGTCGCCGGGCATCGTGAGGATCGGAATCTGCGTGACCGATCCCTCGCGACCTTCGATCCGGCCCGCCCGCTCGTAGAGCTGGGCCAGGTCGGTGTACATGTATCCCGGATAGCCACGTCGGCCCGGAACCTCCTCGCGTGCGGCACCGATCTCGCGCAGCGCCTCACAGTAGTTGGTCATGTCCGTCAGGATGACCAGCACGTGGTATCCCTTCTCGAAGGCCAGGTATTCGGCTGTCGTGAGCGCCATCCGCGGCGTGACCGTCCGCTCGACTGCGGGGTCGTCCGCGAGGTTCATGAAGACGACCGAGCGCTCGAGCGCGCCCGTGCGTTCGAAGTCGTCCATGAACTCGTTGGCCTCTTCGGCGGTGATCCCCATCGCTCCGAAGATGACCGCGAACTCCGAACCACCCTCTTCGCTCTCCTCTTCTTCCGGAACGGTCGCCTGTCGGGCGATCTGGAGTGCGAGGTCGTTGTGTGGCAGCCCGGAGCCCGAGAAGATCGGGAGCTTCTGGCCGCGCACGAGGGTGTTCATGCCGTCGATGGCGCTGACACCCGTCTGGATGAACTCCTCGGGGTACTCCCGGGAGTAGGGGTTGATCGCCGCGCCGACGATGTCCTCTCGCTCTTCGGGAACGATGTCCGGGCCGCCGTCGATCGGGTTCCCGGAGCCGTCGAGCACCCGTCCGAGGAGGTCCTCGGTGACGGGCATCTTCATCGTCTCGCCTAAGAAGCGGACGGACGCGTTTCGGTCGATACCGCCGGTGCCTTCGAACACCTGAATCGAGACGAGCCCCTCGCTCGACTCGAGTACCTGTCCGCGCAAGGTGTCGCCCTGAGGCGTCTCGATTTCGACGATCTCGTCGTACCCGATCGGCTCGTCGACCTCGGCGAACACCAGCGGACCGCTGATTTCCGTGATTGTCTGGTATTCCTTCATGGTTCAGTACAGCTCCCTGATCTGCTCCTCGAGGGAGTCCTCGAGGTCGTCGATGAACTCGTTCCACTCCTCGGCGACGCCCATGCGGTTGAGCTGCGGAGCGGCGTCGACGCTCCCGATCTCCTCGACCGGGACACCGGCTTCGAGCGCGTTGAACGCTTCGTCGTTGAACGTCTTGATCGCCTGCAGCATCCGGTAGGTCTTCTCCGGCTCGCAGTAGGTGTCCGTGTCGTTGAACGCGTCCTGCTGGAGCCACGCCTCGCGGATGTACCGGGAGACCTCGAGGGTCAACTGCTGGTCCTCGGGGAGGGCGTCTTTCCCGACGAGCTGGACGATCTCCTGAAGTTCGGCCTCCTCGTCTAAGACGTCGACCGCCCACTGGCGGATTTCCGGGTAGTCTTGGGCGACGTTCTCTCGGTACCACGGATCCAACTGCTGTGAGTACAGCGAGTAGGACTCGTTCCAGTTGATCGACGGGAAGTGTCGTTTCTCGGCGAGGTCCGCGTCCAACGCCCAGAAGGTCTTGACGATCCGCAGTGTGTTCTGAGTGACCGGCTCGGAGAAGTCGCCGCCGGGCGGCGACACTGCGCCGACGACCGAGATCGAACCCTCGCCGCCGTTGAACAGTTCGAACAGGCCCGCACGCTCGTAGAACTCTGAGAGCGCCGCCGCGAGGTACGCGGGATAGCCCTCTTCGCCGGGCATCTCCTCGAGTCGACTCGAGATTTCACGCATGGCCTCGGCCCACCGCGAGGTGGAGTCGGCCATGAGCGCGACGTCGTAGCCCATGTCGCGGTAGTACTCCGCGATCGTGATCCCCGTGTAAATACAGGATTCACGGGCTGCGACCGGCATGTTAGACGTATTCGCGATGAGACACGTCCGGGCCATCAGCGGGTTTCCGGTCTGCGGGTCGGGCAGTTCCGGGAAGTCCTCGATGACCTCCGTCATCTCGTTGCCGCGCTCGCCACAGCCGATGTAGACGACGATGTCCGCGTCGGACCACTTGGCGAGTTGCTGCTGGGTGACGGTCTTTCCGGAGCCAAAGGGTCCGGGAATCGCCGCGGTCCCGCCTTTCGCGAGCGGGAAGAGGCCGTCCTGAATGCGCTGGCCGGTTACCAGCGGATCGGTCGGCGTCTTCTTGTCGCCGGCCGGCCGGGCTTGGCGGACCGGCCACTCCTGGTGCATCGTGATCTCCTCGCCGCTCGAGAGTTCGGCGACCGTCTCCTCGACGGAGAACGACCCCTCCTCGATGGCGACGACCTCGCCACCCTCGTAGTCGGGCGGCACCATCACTTTGTGCTCGATGGTGACCGTCTCGGGAACGGTCCCGACGACGTCACCGGGTTCGACCGTCTCGCCCTCGCTGACCTCGGGAGAGAACTCCCAGGTCTTCTCGAGGTCGATACCGGGTGCGTCGACGCCACGGTCGAGGAACGCCGAGCCCATCTTCTGCTCGAGGACGTCCAGTGGTCGCTGGACGCCGTCGTAGATGGAGTCGAGCATCCCGGGTCCGAGGTCGACCGAGAGCGGTTCGCCCGTGTTCTCGACGGGTTCGCCGGGGCCGACGCCGGAGGTTTCCTCGTATACCTGAATCGTGGTCAGGTTCCCTTCGATTTCGATGACCTCACCCATCAGTCCTTCGTCGCCGACGTAGACGACGTCGTTCATCCGGGCGTCGAGGTCCGCGGCGGTCACGACGGGACCGCTCACGCTTTCGATGACACCGTCCTCCCGGACGGTCTCAGTGTCTTGTGCCTGACTCATAGTGTTAGTCTTGATCTTCCGCGTCCTCGTCCGCTTCGTCCATCAGGTCGATCCCGATCGCGCGTTTGATCTGGTCGCGCAAGCCGCCGCCACCGGTACCGCTGCCGATCGTGACGACGACCGGTTCGACGCTCGTCTCGACGTTCTGTCGCACGTTCCGCGAGAGATACTCGAGGTCGTCGTCGTGCATGACGACGATACCGACGCCGTCGTCGTCGAGGACGTTGGTCACGGCGTCGTCTAAGTCCTCGGATTTCTCGTCGTCTGGGATATTCTCGAACCGTCTGACGCCGGCCAGCCGGAATCCGGTCGTGAACTCCGGGCTGCCGACGACGGCGATTTCCTGACTTTGACGCTGGCTCATAGGATCACCAGTTCGTCTTCGATTTCGTTCTCCGACAGGCCGACCTCACGGCCGCGTGCGATCGCGCGGATGTTGTCGACCTCGCGTTCTTTCGCGAGGATGAACGAGAACACCGCTGAAATCGATACGGGATAGATACTCGAAAGCTTGTCGGCGTACTCGAGCAGCGCCGCATCGAGTGCGTGTTCGAACGCGATGAGGCTGTCCGCATCGCGCAGCCGCGTCAGGGCACCGCTGAGCCGATCCCCGTAGCGACGGTTGTCCGCGATGTGGTCGACGAGCTGGTCGTAATCGTTCACCAGTCGACTCAGTTCCGACTGCGTGAACAGGACGCCGCCGTCGATGTAGTACGCTGCGGGGTCGAGGTCGGCGCCGCTTCGGGAGAGCCGAAGCGCGTTCCGGGCGTTCCGGAAGTCGATCTCGGCCTGCAGGAACTCCACGTACATCGCTTCCGGACCTTCCTGCGGTCGGCCGAGGTCGTCGAGCAAGTGTTCGTAGAACTCCCGGTCGAGGGCGTTCTCGAGCGGAACGAGGACGCCGGTCTCCTCGTACTCCTCGTAGGCCTCGGCAAGTGGCTCGTAGAAGAGCGTCCCCGACAGGACTTCGATCGCGTCTTCGATCTCGTCGACCTCGAGCAGTCGATCGAGCGTCGGGTCGTCGATCTCGCCGACGCGGATGAGGTCCGTCCCGATCTCCTCGGCGGGCGTGTCCGTGTAGATTCCGCGGATGATCGTCTTGACGTTCCAGACGTCGAACTTCCGGAGGTACCGGGCGATCAGGTCGTAGATTCGACCCTGCGACCAGTCCAGTAAGTCACCGAAGTTCTTCGCGAGGTTTCGGTTCAACGCGTACTCGATCAGGTCGACGCCGGAAAAGCGCGTGCCGAGTGCGTTGATCTCGCGTTCGTACTCCGTCTCCTCCATGAACCGTGCGATCTCGCTCGGCCCCATCCGGATCAGCTTGCGGTAATCTTCGTCCGCGAACAGCGAGGCTCGGCGTGCCCGAACGCGAGCGTTCACGTATTCCGGATTCGAGGCTCCTGCACTCATTGCTCGAAGAGTCGGTTACTGATCTCCCGGAGGTTGTCTTCCCACACGTCCTCGAGTATCGAGTCGAACGTGTTGTTGACCCGAACTCGCGACTGCTCGCTTTCGACGACGACGCCGCCGAGGCAATCGTACTCCCCGGCGTACTCGTAGCCGTCGTAGTCGGTGACGACCGACTCGAGGAGCGTCGCGTCCTCGCTGCGGCCGTAGACGCTGACGTCGTCCCCGGCGTCGAACTCGACGCTCGCAGCCTCGAGCAGTTCACGCGTCAGTTCCTCACGAGTGTCTCCCTCGAGGGCGGTGAGTTCCTTCTCGACGTGCTCGCGAACCTCGCTGAGGACGTCGCGACGGGCCTCCAGGCGCTGCTGTTTCGCCTCCAGTTTCGCACTGGAGAGTCGCTGTTCGCGAAGTTGCTCGATCTCGCGGTCGGCCGCTCGCTCTGCGTCCGTGACGATCTCTTCGGCGTCCTCCTCCGCGGCCGATTCGATCTCTTCGGCGCGCGCTTCGCCCTCTGCGCGGATATCCTCCGCACGCGCGTGGGCCTCTTCTCGAATGTCTTCTACGACTGTATCCAAACTCATTGGTGAGAGAAGGGGGCGGGGTTATCCGACGATGAAGACGACGACCAGCGCCAGGATCACGAGCGTCTCTGGGAGGACGGTCATGATGAGGCCCGGAACGAACATGTCGTCGTCCTCGGCGATTGCGCCGACAGCGGCTGCGCCGATCCCACGCTCTGCGTATCCGGCTGCGAGCGCTGCGAGACCGACGGCGAGTGCCGCCGCACCTTCGTCCGTGAAGTTGTCGAGGGTCGGTCCGCCACTCTGCAGTGCAACATCCGCCAGTTCAGGTCCAAGTTCAAGTGCCATTGTTATCAGTTAGTTTCTCCGTGTTTTCGATCGTGTCCGAACGGTTCGTAGTTCTCCCCACCGCCTTCATAAAACTTGTTAAAGAATTCGACGTACTCGAGACGTACAGCCTGTAAGCCGGCACTTGTCACGCCAAGCACTAGCACAAGAATGTGTCCGAGTACGAGAATAACGAGGCCTCCGATGAGGCCCGCGGTGCCGGAGTGCATGAGGCCGCCGAAGACGAGATCGGCACCCTCTCCATAGTGTTCTGCAACGTAGCTCGGTTCGTGGGTTCGGAGGAAGTGGAACCCACCGTCGGGATCCACGTACGCACCGAAGAACAGCAGGTTGACCACGAAGGCCATGCCAGCCTTCGCGAGTAACACTGCGCCCATCCGAGTGTACGAGAAGACGTTGACGACGACGTCGAGCGCCTCGACGGCCTCGACGGGTTCGCTGATCACGAGCATGACGAGCCCGATCAGGAAGACGAGCAGCGGAGCCGTCAGCAGGAAGCCACCGACAACCGGAAGCGGAATCGTCACCAGTCCCCACTCCGGGAACCCGGAGAAGCCGATCGGGAACGGTCCATCGCTGGTGAACGTCGTGAACAGGAAGTCTGGCTTCGAAGATCTGGCCTGCGCAGAGAAGATCCAGACCCAGATGCCGTTGAGCATCAGGATCCACGACCCGCTGTGGAACAGGGCATCTTTGACGCCGTGGCTGAGGTTCTCGTAGAAGTCCAGGATGTACCCGATGTTGAGGTGGAGTATCCCGGCGAGAACGCTGATGACCATCCAGCCCAGCGCGAAGTCACCCGCTGCTGGCTCGAGTCCCTTGTTGAGTGGGAAGAGCTCGTTACCGCCCCAGACCCACTCTCCGAGCACGTGGAGCCCGAATATCTCGCCGTACACGACCCCGAAGAGGATCGTGAACAGACCGGCCCAGACGGCGACGCCGCCGAGGCTGCTGATCCCCGGACTGTCGAACTGGGAGTACATGTAGTAGCCGACCGCGACGTAGATAATCCCGTATCCGACGTCACCGATCATGAATCCGAAGAACAGCGGGAACGTCAGGAACAGGAAGATCGTCGGATCCAGTTCGCTGTACTTCGGCCGGTTGACCGCCTGTACCAGCAGTTCGAACGGTTTCGCTGCGGACGGGTTGTCCTGAATCGTCGGCGGTTCGTCGTCCATCGTCACCGTCGAACCGCCGTCAGGAACCGCCTTCTGTTGCTGATCGTCCGCCTCCGTGGCGGCGTCTTCGTCTTCGCCTTCTTCGACCGCCGCGGGCGCCCCTTTCTGTACGTCTTCAGTGTGAGAGTGTGCGCCGTGACGGTCGTACTCCGCTCGCTCGAGTTCTTCGATCTCGACGCTGTCGCCGACGGCGTTCGAGAGCGCGCTGACGAGCGTTTCGTACCCGTCGCTGGGAATCCACCCTTCGGAGACGAACGCGTGTTCGGTCGTCGCGAACTGGAGCGGCGCTTCCGCGCGCTGGACTTCGATGGTCAGTTTCTCCTCGAGCGCCAGCAGGAAACTTCCCTCCTCGCGTTTGATCTCCGCGAGTTCCGCGTCGATCTCCTCGAGATCGCTCTCGAGTTCACGCTTGCGACCGGTGAGTTCGTCGACGTACGCATCCGGGTTGTGGTCGGTATCCGGTAGTCCGTGTCGCGTGAACTCGACGCCGACGAGCGCGTCGTCGATCAGGCCGTCCGTGTCGACGCCCTCGACTGGCGCGGCGACGACCGCGACGACGTCGCCGCCGGTGAACGTCTCGTAGGCGCGGACGTCGTCGTCGTTTTCGAGCGCGGTCTCGACCGGCGCGACGGCGCCCTCGCCGACGAGGACGTCGACCGACTCGTATCCGGTGAGCAAGTCGAGGTCGATCCCTAATTCGGCGAAGGGCGCGACGCGGTCGATCTTTTCGTCGACCTGACGCAGCTCTTCGCGAATCTCGCTGCGTCGGTCGTCCAGCTCGTTGATCCGGGTTCGGACGCGCTCGAGTCGTCCTTCCCAGTCGCTTCCGATCGCACTCACGTCCGGATCCGAATCGACGTCGTCGTCGTCGAGATCCAGCGTACTTTCGAGTGCGCGGACGGTGACGAGCCTCCCGGAGGCGTCCTCGGCGCCCTCGATCGGGTCGCCGTTATCGAACCCCTGCCAGGAGCCGTCGTAGTCCGACAGGTGGAGTAGGTTCAGTTCGTAAACCGTTTCGATGACCGTGGGCATGACGCCCTTGGAGCCGGTCACCGAAACCTTGCTCATTCGTTCAGGTCTGAGCATGTACGTCCTCCTGAAACAGTTCGACGACGTATTCGGCTACCTCGTCGACTCGACGCTCGGCGCGTTCTGCAAGCGCCTCGCGTTCCTGTTCGCCTTCACGGAGGACACGTTCGCACTCTGCGTCGATCTCGTCGCGCGCCTCTTCGAGGCGACGCTCTTTGAGATCTCGCGCCTCCGCTTCCGCGTCCGTGCGAATCTCCTCGGCACGTTCCCGGGCCTCGGCTATCCGCTCGTCGCGGTCATCTTCTGCCAATGCGACGATCTCGTCGGCTTCCTCCTCCGCCGACTGTATTCGTTCGAGAACCTCTGGCCTCGGCATACTCTAAGCAAGCGAAGTTTGCAAAGGCGTGTATATGGTAGTTGCGAAAGTGATGCGCGACGCCGTTTCCGACGAGCGTTCGCGAACGGCTCTCGTTTCGGTGGCTTCCCCGCTTTCGCCGGGCGAGAACAGCAGACCTATTGCCTTCGGGAGAACATTCTCAGACAATGGGTATTCTCGAGAACAAGACCCGCGCACGGCTGTTCTACAAGTACCTCTCGACAGTGTACGACCGGATCAATCCGTTCATCTGGAACGAGGAGATGCGCGCCGACGCCCTCTCCCTGCTCGACTTCCCCGACCCCGAGGAGGCGATGGTCTTGGACGTCGGCTGTGGGACCGGCTTCGGAACCGCGGGACTGCTCGAGCACGCAGACACCGTCTACGCCCTCGATCAGAGCGAGCACCAACTCGAGAAGGCGTACGCGAAGTTCGGGAAACAGGGCCCGGTCGCGTTCCATCGGGGTGACGCCGAACGGCTCCCGTTCGCGACGAACACCTTCGACGTCGTCTGGTCGTCGGGTTCGATCGAGTACTGGCCGGATCCCGTTCGTACGCTCCGAGAGTTCCGCCGCGTGCTCAAACCCGGCGGACAGGTTCTCGTCGTCGGGCCGAACAATCCCGAAAATACGATCACGCAGAAACTCGCCGACGCGATCATGCTCTTTTACGACGAGTACGAGGCCGATCAGATGTTCAAGGCGGCCGGCTTCGAGGACGTCAAACACGCGTTCATGGGGCCCTCGTACAGCCCCGATGTCGCGATCACGACGATCGGTCGCGCCCCTGAGTGACTGCTCAGTGTTCGCTCTCTGCTCGCCGCTCACCGTTCAGTTTCACTCCTCATTACGTCGCCTCCGTCTCGAGTGACGCCACCGTCTTTCCGTCTACTGCGAGCGTGACGCCGACGGTGTCTCCGGTGTCGATCGCAGGTGCGTTCGTTCCGGCGACGCGGACGCTCGCCGTCTCGCCGACCGACCACCGCGGGTCCGATCGCTCGTTGAACGGGCCGCCGGGCCCGCCCCGAAAGCCGTGCTCGGAAAAAAACGGAACCGGCGGCTGTTCGGCCAGCGGTTCGCCCTCGACCGTCACGTGGAGTGTCAGTTCCCGGACGTCGATCGTCTCTCCCGTCCGGTGGTGAAGACTGATCTCCTGCTCGTTCGCATCGACGCTGAGGTCGAACGCGGCACTTGGCGCCGTCGACAACATCGTCGTTCCGGGACCGAATCCGATCCCGACCGCCACGACGGCAGCGAGACAAATCGTCAGCGCGACGAGGAGGAGGGTCCCGACGACCGGACTGACGGCGCGGGTTCGTACTCGCTCGAGCGCTCGAGTCACAGTGACGGTGGACCCGTCTTCGTACTTGAACTCTCGGCCGAACTGAAACTGTTCGCACCTCGGCCGACCTAAAACTGTTCGCACACCGATCGCACAGCCGTCGCTGGATCGGCTGCGTGTGACGTTTAGGGGCTACTCTCGTCCGAAACTGGATCGGCGGAGACACTTCCGTTAACCGTCGTCTCGGATGTCTGTGCCGTAATTTCGTAATCGTGTTGCGGTGGACTCACCCACAGCGTACCACTCTGACCGGTCTCACCGACGACCGTACCGTCGACGAGAATCGTCGCTCTGATCGGATCGCCGGTCTCCACGTCGGTGGTCGTCACTTCGATCGGCCCGTTCGCCGGTGTTCGGTTGATCGCGAGTTCGACGGAGTCGTTGGTCCACGTCTCCCCGTACCGTTCTATCGGCAACTGGTTCTGTTGCAGCACTTGCGTCTCGTGGAAGATTGCGCCCGTCCCACCGTCGAGGTAAATGGTGAGTACACCGTGCTCGTGGGGAACGGTGAATCCATACAACTGGTTCTCGGTGAGATCCAACGCTTCGAATCCGGTGCTCGCTTCGCCGAAGGTCCACGGATACAACGTCGTTACGTGGTCGTGTGCACTCGAGAAGCTATCGAATTGGTTTGGAACGGTCGTATCGCGATTACTATATTGTGACACTTCCCTCACATTCTCGATCCGTCCGGTCATCGAGATGGCCATTCCAGTTTCGGTGGTCTGAATCAGAAGCGTGTCCGCTGATCGAGCCGACGATCGTTCCCCGCTCATGAACGCAGCGATGCGATCTCGAACGGGACTCTGATGCATGTCGAGAGCTGCTTCCTCGGGTTTCTCTTCGATCGACGCGTGATCGTCGAGCGTGTTAAGATGGGTTTCGAGTTCGGCTGCCTCGTTCGAAATGAGAACGAGTCTGTGAAGGAACTCGTCGTCGGAGAGCGTTCCATTTGCGTGTGCGCTGACGGCTGTGCGTTCGCGCTCGTTCAGGTCGGAAACCCGCTCTCTGATCCACTCGTGTTCGGTTTCGACCAGTTCGTCTCGTTCCTCGTCGGTTCCGTTTTCGAACTCGGTTTCGAACCGGTACGCGTTGTACTCGGTTCGCATGGCCCGATCTTGTCTGGCGAGTGTCGTCCCGAGGTCCGGATTCGCTGGCGTGTGTGAACTTCGAATCTCTCCGTCCAGTTGGAGTCGATTAGTCGTATTCTCTGCAGTGATCGGATCGCTCGCCGCAACTGTACGTGCGTTCGTCTCGGCACTCGTATTCGCCGTGTCGGCGGCGACGACGGCCGTCGCTGGGAGCGCGAACACGAGAAGCAACGCGAGGAGGGCGGAGGCCGCGTTGTTCATCTCGACAACCATTTCGGGGCTGGGTACAAAAACCACTCGAAATTATATGTCAACTTCTATCGCCCCTGAGCACCGCTGAGACCGTTCAAAGCCCACAGTAATGTTTTATTTTAGGATGGAAAGGGTTTTTTCCCTCGGGTGACCACCGGTTGGTACGCATGCGGTTATCGACCGCCCTCACACTTACCCTCATTGCCCTCCTCCTCGTCTTTCCAGTAGGGGTAATCGGAGCACCGTCGGCGTTCGCTACGTCCTCCGCGTCCGTCGCGGCCGACAGTCAGCCCTACGTTTACGCTCAGTCTTCCCAGGAGCTCACACCTGACGACCCCCGACAGGTATTCACGATACGGCTTACCGCCGACGGGAACGCCGAGTGGACCGTCGAGAGTCGTTACCTCCTCGAGGACGACGAAATCGAAGAGTTCCAAACGTTCGCGGAAAGCGTCACCAGCGGTGACCGCGACCTCGGCTACGACGAGACGTTCGAGCGGTTCCGATCGATCGCCCAGAACAGCGTCGATCGCGAGATGGAACTCACGAACGCAAGCTGGGACGAACCCCGAGTCGAAAACGCAAGCGAGGTCGGCCTCGAGATAGCCGGTGAAAGGGAAACGGAAACGGAAACCAACTCCAACATCGATGTCGGCAACGATCATCGCGTCGGTATTATCTCGTACTCGTTTACGTGGACGAACTTCACCGAGAAGGACGGGAACCGGATCTACCTCGGTGACGTCTTCCAACACGGCGACGGCACGTGGTTTTCACGACTCGATGACGGTCAGCGTCTCGTAATCGAACGACCGCCGAACTACGGATACGACGATCACGATCACTCGCTTACGAACGGCAAACTCGTCTGGAACGGTCCACACGAGTTCGACATCGCTGAATTCAGCGTGACCTATCTCGAAGGTGCAGCACCCCCCGGAACGCCAGCAGCAGAGGACTCGATCTTCTCATGGGCCACGCTCGGGTTCGGTCTGTTCGTCTTACTCGCGCTCGTCGGCGCGGGTGGCTACTTCATCGCGAGTCGTTCGTCGACGGATTCGGAGACGGACAGTTCGGGCGGAACCGCCGGTACCGAGGCCGAAGCCGTCACGGACGGGTCGTCAACGACAGAGACGGACGCAGGAACTGGGGCTGCTAGGGCGGGATCCGCTGCAGCCACCGACGATGGAGCCGAAGCCCAACCGACGACGGCGTACAACGAGACCGATAGTCCCCGCGACGTCGACCTCGAGGACGACGTCGACCTCGAGCTCCTGAGCGACGAAGAGCGGGTCCATCGGTTGCTTCGCCGGAACAGCGGCCGGATGAAGCAGGCTTCGATCGTCAAAGAAACCGGCTGGTCGAACGCGAAAGTCTCGCAACTGCTCTCGAAGATGGACGAAGATGGAGAGATCGAGAAACTCCGAATCGGTCGCGAAAACCTCATCACGCATCCCGAAGTCGATCCGACCGAGATCGAGTAGCCGATTACGGTCTCGACCGATGCCGACTCGCTCGGGACGGTTTCACTCGAGACCGATTCCCGGGATCCCTTTACTAGCTCACCTGATGTGTATGCCTGCTACCTGACACTGTCATCGTCATCGTCACTGTCTCCTGTCAACTGTCACTCTTTCCGCTTCGAAGGTACAGTGCACACCGATCGGAGCGACAATCTGCACCAGAACGGCCACTCTCCGTTCGTTCGTCGGTCGCCACCTACGCGAGCGGCGTCCGTTCGACGACCTGCCCGTCGTAGGTCGGATACTGCTCGACGATTTCGCCCTCCTCGAGATCGCCTTCTTCGATCATCTCTTCGAGGAGCCACCAGGCGACTTCGACGTGATTCGTCTTGACGGTGTAGAACTCTTCGGGGACGCCGAGTTCTTCGAGCACGCGCGGATCCGTTCGGGTCTTCCCGTAGACGAGCGTGCCGTCGTCGGTGACGTCGTCGAATTCCCGTCTGACGCTGCGGGCCATGCGCTTGAGACGGCGGCGGTGTTGGGCGGCGTCCTTGAAGACGGAGGTACAGAAGTACACCTTCGGGTGATCGCCCATCACCTCGAGGATGTCTTCTCGTGACCCGTCGACGGCGCTCATGTGACCCTCTTTGAGCTCGTAGCCCTGCTCTTGCATCCGGCGGTAGTTCCCGTCGCTCATCTCGAACTCGTTGACGTTACAGAACTCGGCGGCACCCTCGTCCAGGAAGTCGAGGAACTCCTCCTCGGCGCGGATGCCCGGAATCTCGAAGGCGGGTGTCAGGCCCTCTTCGCGAGCGATGTGGAGGATGTCCTCCCACTCGGTTCCGTGGAGGTCTCCCCACTGCTTGAGCGGCGGGTGGAACCGGATTTCGTCGAGGCCGGCCTCCGAGAGCCGGCGCATGTTCTCGCGGCCGCCGGTGATGCCCGTGTAGAGGTGGGTGTGGTGATCCTCGCCGAACTCGTCTTTCAAGAGCGAGAGATAGTGGCAGGTTCGCTCGAGTGCTTCTTGTGGTTCCCCGCCGGTGATCGAGGTCCCGAGGGCGTCCATCCGATGGGCTTCGGTGAGGACGTCCTCGTCGGATTCGACGAGGCGTTCGTTCGCGTAGACGTCGGTGACGTTCTTTCGGTTTTCTCCGAGCGGGCAGTAAAAGCAGTCGCGCTGGTCGCAGTAGCCGTAGACGAACAGCACCATCTTGCCACCTTTGGCACACTGCTCACAGCCCTTGGAGATCATCGGTTACTCCCACTGAGCGGTTCCAGCGGAATAAGCGACCCGGGTTTCGACGACGCGTGCGAGTCGTTGTCTCTCGTCGGTGGCGGGGTCCGATATCGCAGGTCCGGCGGGGTCGAGTCGTCGCGGGCGTTCGGCGTTCGTCGTCCGTGGCCCGCGTCTGTCGTTCGGCGCTCGAGATTCACGAGTCGCATCTCGAGACTCGAGCGTCGAGGCCCGAGCGAACAGCAACACGCATTAGGGAGGATCTGGTCGTTCCGACAAATGAGACGACGGCACGTTCTGGCGGCGGCGGGCGTCCTCGCAGGAACCGCCGCCACCGGTCGGCTCACCCGGCCCGCCGGCGACGACGAGTTGCTCGAGGCCGCTCGGGGTCCCGAAGGCGGCGGTGAAGCCGCAACCAGAACCGAGACGATCCTCCCGGATACCGACCACGAGACGACGCTGTACGAGATCGACGCCCCCGCGGACGGCCCGACGGTGATGGTGTTCGGCGGCGTCCACGGGGACGAACGGAACGGGATCGACGTCGCCGGTGAAGTGACCGAGTGGCGTCCCGACGAGGGTACGCTCGTGGTCGCTCCGGAGACGAACCGCGTCGCGGTCGAAAACGATTCACGGGAGGGGGATGACGGCGACCTCAACCGTCACTTTCCGGTCGGCGGAGAACCCGCGAGCGATCTCGCCCGCGGCGTCTGGGACGCCGTCGAACGACACCGGCCCGACGTCGTCCTCGACCTCCACCGATCGCTCGGGATCTACGGCGTCCATCGCCAGTACGTCGGGCAGGCGATCTTCCACTCGCCGAACGCCGACGGCGACGCGATCGCGAACTATCTCGACGACGTCGGGATTCCGTGGTACATGCCGCTCCATCGGTTCACTGCGGTCACCAGTGCGATGAACGGTCCGTTGCTCTTTCACAGGGCTCACCGCGAACTGGGAGCGATCGCGTACCTCTTCGAGACGACCGCGTTCTTGCTCGATCGGGATGCGATGGTCGAACTGACCCGGCTGGCGACCGCGGCTGTTCTGGAGCGCCACGGGTTACTCGAGCGGGAGGGAACGCGATGACGGGGGCGAGTGCAGGGGACGGCGTGGATTCGCCTTCGAGTTCGAGTTCGAAACCAACACAACCCCGCTCGCTCTCGAGGCCCCCGCTCCGACGACTTCTCTGGGGACCGGCCACACTCGTCGCCTACGCGCTCCTAGTGATCCCGTTCGTCGCCGGCGTCCTCGAGACGTCGTGGATGACGCCGCTCGCCCTCCCGGGGTACCTGATTTACGTCGTCGGAACGGCGATCGGCAACGCGATCTCGCCGGGGCTCTCGCTGTGGGTCTACTGGGTGCCGTTTTTCGTCGGTTGTTACGGGGTCGCGATCGGCGTCGGCTACGGCTCGTTCGTCGCCCGTCGGTGATACAGGTTACTGTCACGATGTGCCGGTGCAACTGCGACCGACCTTTGGCTGCACCGGCACTAATTCACAGGAGATCGTACGAGAGGATTCGCTCGAGCGTTTCGACGTACTCGGCACACGATGCCAGTCGGCAGTCCGCAACGCGACGAGGCCCTACCAACCTACCAATGTAGGCGTCAGCACTGTGACGCTCCCTCTCGCACCTTTCGAGTACGATGACAACTGTTCAGTCCCCGGGAGTCGACCACCGCTACGACCTTCTCGCCGCGTCACGACGCCGCCACCTGCTGTCGCTGTTGTGCGAACGCGGTCGACTCGACCTCGAGACGGTAACGATCGAACTCGCCGCACGGGAGACCGGTACGGTCGACGAGCCGGTCTCGGAGACTGCGCGCCGACGCGTGCGCGTCGCGTTAGTTCACAACCACCTCCCGCGACTTGCCGACCACGGGGTCGTCGCGTACGATCTGCAGACGGAGACGATCGTTCCGGACGAGGAATTCGAGGCGCTCGAACCGACCGTCGAACGCCTGTGCGATCGCGTCAGCGCCGAGTCCGGGTCCGGTGCGGCCAACTGAGCGCAGTTGTTCCGTCGAACTCTCGTGGTCGACCGCCCGTCGGTGGGTGTGTCGCTCCTTCCTCGATCCGTTCCGTGCGTCGCTGCTCGCGTTCACCGCGTCTCCGCCGCGATCCGACGGATCGTTCCGTCGTCCAGAAAAGGGAAATACGGCGCGTGCAAAGGTTCGAGCGATGCTGCTGGTCCTGTGCGTCGACCTCGACGACGACCTCGGCCGGAAGACCGGCTTCTCCACGCCGGTCATCGGTCGCGATCCGGTCGAGGAAGCCGCCGTCGCGCTCGCGACTGCCGATCCCGAAGACAGCGACGTCAACGTCATCTTCCAGGGGTTGCACGTTTACGACGACCTCGACAGCCGCGACGAGAGCGTCGAGGTCGCGGTCGTCACCGGCAACGAAGAGGGCGACGTCAGCGCCAACCGCGAGGTGGGAGACGAGGTCGACACCGTCCTCGCGAGCCTCTCGACCGGCGAGGACGTCACCGCGCTGGTCATCACCGACGGCGCACAGGACGAGTCCGTCCTCCCGGTGATCCGGTCTCGAGTCCCAATCGACGGCGTCCGTCGGGTCGTCGTCCGTCAGGCCCAGAATCTGGAGTCGATGTACTACACGTTCAAACAGGTTCTGGACGACCCCGAGACTCGGGGAACGATCCTGATTCCGATGGGGATCCTCCTGTTGATCTACCCGCTCGCGCTGATCGGCGCCGTGTTCGAACTGCCCGGACTCGTCCTCGGGACGACCTCCGCACTGCTCGGATTCTACCTCATCTCGCGCGGACTCGCACTCGGTGACCGCATCGACGAGAGCGTCGAACGCGCCCGGAGATCGCTGTACGCCGGTCGGATGACGCTCCTCGCGTACGTCGTCGCCGCCGCGCTCCTCGTCCTCGGCGGCGTCAACGGCGTCAACACCGTCGAGGCCTTCGACGTGTCGATCGGTTCCGAAACCGGAGACGCGCCGGTCGTGCTGGCGGCGCTGGTCTACGGGGCGGTCCAGTGGTTCGCCGCCGCCGGTATCACGACCAGCCTCGGACAGATCACCGACGAGTACATCGCCGGCACGCTCGAGTGGCGCTACCTCAACGCGCCGTTCTACGTCATCGCGATGGCGATGGTTCTCCACGGCGTGAGCGCGTACTTTCTCGACGTCGTCGAACTGTCGTACCTCGCGACGATGCTGACCGCCGGCACGCTCCTGGGAATCGTGAGTACGCTTGCGTTCGCCGTCGCGGAATCTCGCTCTTCCGACGGGACGCGACGGGTCGAAGGAGCCTGAGCCCGAGCCTGCGCCCGAACTGATCCTGAGTACGAGTCGATCCGTCGAAGCGGTCGCCGCGGTCAGCGTTCGCGCTCGACGACGAACTCTGCAAGCTCGAGCAAATACCGTCTCGCCTCCGTATCCGCGACGTCGACGCGCTCTAAGGCGTCGATCGCCCGGTCGGCTTCCGTTCGGGCGCGCTCGTTGGCTTCCGCGGGTGTGAGGTCGGTGACCTGGACGACGGAGGGGCGCTCGAGCGCCGCGTCGTGTCCGGTCGGCTTGCCGAGCGATTCGGGGTCGGCGACGGCGTCTAACACGTCGTCGCGGATCTGGAAGGCGACGCCGACGCGTTCGGCGTACTCGCCGAGGGCTTCGACGGTGAGCGCGTCGGAGTCGGCGGCGATGGCGCCGAGTTCGGCCGCCGCCCGGAACAGCGCGCCGGTTTTGCGGCGAGCGAGGGTCATGTACTCCTCCTCGTTCTCCGGCCGGGCCGAGAGCTCGGTCGCTTCGCCGACGCCGAGTTCGACCATCGCCTCGGCGACGACTTGCGTCGCCTTCGGGTCGGCCGAGAAGAGCGCGAACGCCTCCCCCAGCAGCCCGTCGCTGGTGACGATCGCCGGGCCGTGGCCGTACTCGGCCCACGCGCTGGTCGTTCCGCGCCGGAGTTCCGAGCGGTCGATGATGTCGTCGACGACCAGCGAGGCGCTGTGGACGAGTTCGATCCCGACGCCGAAGTCGACGGCGTCCTCGGCGGTCCCGCCGACGGTTTCACAGGCGAGAACCGTCACCGTCGGCCGAACTCGCTTGCCACCCGAGAGGGCGACGTGGCGAACCTCCTCGCTGAGCGTCTCGGACTCGACGCCGTCGACGACGGCGATCAGACGCTCTTCGATCAGCGCCCGACGGCGCTCGAGAAGTTCCATTGCCGGCGCTTAGGAAGGGGACAAAAAGTAGCTGACGATCTGCCGCCTTTCGTCTCGAGGCTCTTCGTCACTTCGCACCGCGTTCGCCAAGGTGAAAGCGGCGTTTGAGTTTCCCAAAGGGATTCACCGTCTCTTGGCGAGCGTCTACTATGGACTCCGAATACAGTGGTCGTGGCTCGCTCGATCGCCGCCGCGTGCTGGCGCTCGCGGGTGCACTCGCGACGACGTCCGCGCTCGCCGGGTGTCTGGCGGACGACGGTGACGACGGTGCCGATGGTGACGACGATCCCGACGACGGCAGCGACACCGATACCGAGAACGGCACCGACAACGACGATAGCGGTGACGACGACGGGAACGGCGACGGCGAACCGATCACCGACGACGCCGTCGCCGAACTCGCTCGAGCGAACCGGCGATTCGCCTTCGACCTCTACGGCGAACTCGTCGCGTCCGAATCCGACGCGAACCTCTTCTGTTCGCCCCACAGCATTTCGGTCGCGCTCGCGATGACGTACGCGGGGGCCCGGGGTGAAACCGCGACACAGATGGCCGACACGTTACACTATACCCTCGGTGACGACCTCCACGGAGCGATCGAAACCCTCGCCGCCGAACTGGACGCGCGGAGCGAGCCGGAAACGGGAGGCGGGGAGCGCGCGAGCGAAGGCGATGACGGCGACCCCTTCGAACTGAACGTCGTCAACGCGGTCTGGGGACAGGCGGACTATCCTTTCCGCGAGGCGTACCTCGCGACGCTCGAGGATCACTACAGCGCCGGATTGGAGGAAGTCGAGTTCGCCTCCGATCCCGAGGGTGCCCGCGAGACGATCAACGCGTGGGTCGAAGATCGAACCGAAGACAGGATCGACGAGTTGCTTCCCGAGGGGTCGATCACCGACCTCGCGCGGCTGGTGTTGACGAACGCAATCTACTTCAAGGCCTCCTGGGAGAACCAGTTCGACGACGGGGCGACCGAGGATCGTTCGTTCACCGCCCTCGACGGTTCGACGACTGACGTGCCGATCATGCGCCAGTCGGCGTCGTTCCCGTACGCCGACGTCGACGGCCATCAGGTGATCGAACTCCCCTACGTCGGCGACGACGTCGGCATGGTCGTGGTGCTCCCCGACGAGGGCGAGGGCGAGGACGGAGACGAGTTCGAGACCCTCGAGTCGAGCCTCGACGTCGACCGGTTCGACGACCTCGTCGGCGAACTCGAGACCCGGGAGGGGACGATTCACCTGCCGAAGTTCGAGTTCGACGCCGGATTCGCCCTCGCAGAGGTCCTCTCGGAACTGGGAATGCCGATCCCGTTCGACCCGAACGACGCGGACTTCTCGGGTATCGCCGACCTCGAGGAGACGGGCGAGAACCTCTTCGTCCACGACGTCTACCACGACGCGTCCATCACCGTCGACGAAGATGGGACGGAAGCCGCGGCCGCGACGGGCGTCGTCGCCGGGACCACTTCGGCCCCCGCAGATCCGTTCGAGATGGTCGTCGATCGGCCGTTCCTGTTCGCGATCCGCGACCGTCCGACCGAGACCGTCCTCTTTCTCGGTCGGGTCGTCGACGCAGGCGAGGCGCAGTGACCGACGTCCGTTCGCTGACCGCAGGACACGCTTCCCGGCTATCTCGTCAGGTCTCTCGTGAAGCGAGCAACAGTGAAAGAGCAACGATCGAAGACTGAAGACCGAAGACTGAGAGCCAAGAGCCGCTCACTGCGTTCGCGGTCGATCTACTGGAACTCCTCGATCAACGTCGGAACCACGTGCGACCACCTTTTTCCGCTCGAGTTCGTTCGCTTCGCTCACTCACTGCTCGCGCAAAAATCTGGACCAAAAAGCCGCTCACTGCGTTCCCGGCGCAGCTACCGGAACTCCTCGATCAACGCCGGCACCACGTCGAAGAGGTCGTCGTGAATCGCGTAATCTGCAATGTCCATGATCGGCGCGTTCGGATCCGTGTTGATCGCGACGATCGTGTCCGATCCCTTCATGCCGGCGACGTGCTGGACTGCACCTGAGATGCCGATCGCGATGTAGACGTCGGGCGTGACGACCTTCCCCGACTGGCCGACCTGTCGGTTCTTCGGCAGCCAGCCGGCGTCGACGATCGGTCGCGACGAGGAGACGGTCGCCCCCAGCGCGTCGGCCAGCTCGTGGATCAACTCGAGGTTCTCCTCCTCCTCGATCCCGCGGCCGACGCTGACGAGGACGTCGGCGTCGCCGATGTCGACGTCGCCGCCGGCGACTTCCTCGAAGCCTGTGACCGTGGAACCGATCGCGTCCTCGTCGATCGTCGCGTCGAAGGCCTCGATGGTTGCCTCGCCGGTCCCGCCGGCGGCGGGCCACTCCGCGCTGCGGATCGTGACCGCGGCGCGTTCACCGGTGAGTTCGACGGTCGTCTCCACTTTGCCGCCGTACATCTCGCGGGTCGCGACGAGCGTGTCGCCGTCGACCTCGAGGTCGACGGTGTCGGTCACGAGCGGCAGGTCGAGTCGGTTCGCGACGGCGGGCGCGTAATCGAGTCCGTTGACGCTGTTCGGTGCGAGGAGGAACTGCGGGGAGACGGCGTCGTACAGCTGGACGATGGCCTGCGCGTAGACGTCGTGGTTGAACTCCTCGCCGTGGTCGACGGTGTGGACGACGTCGACGCCCTCGCGGTTCAGTTTCTCGGCGAAGGCGTCGACGGTGCCGCTGATGACCACGAGGTGGAGGTCGCCGCCGGTCGCGTCGGCGAGGTCCCGCCCGGCGGAGACGAGTTCGTAGCTGACGTCTCGAAGTTCGCCCCGACGGTGGTCTGCGATCGCGAGCACGTCCGTCATTGTCCCACCCCCTTCTCGCGAAGAATCGCCGCGAGTTCACTGGCGGTCTCCTCGGGGCCGCCCGTGAAAACCGTCGCGTCGCTCTCGCTTTCGGGAACGGACATCCCGGTCAGCCGAAGGTCGCCCGCGACGACGCTCGAGTCGAGGCCGAGGTCGTCGAGTCCTCGCACCGCGAGTTCCTTGCGCTGGGCCATGCGAATGCCGCGCAGGCTCGCGTATCGGGGTTCGTTGATCCCCGTCTGGATCGTCAATACCGCCGGGAGGGTGACGTCGGTGAGTTCCTCGACGCCGCCCTCGAGTTCGCGCCGGACGGACGCGACACCCGCTTCGGTATCGAGGTCGAGGCTATTGACGACGGCGGCCCACTGGAAGCCGACGGCGTCGGCCAGCGAGACGCCGGTCGCCATGAAGCTGTCGTCGCCGGACTGGACGCCGCTGAGGACGAGATCGGGTTCCTCGTCCTCGACGACGGCCGCCAGTATCGCGGTCTTGGCACCGACGTCGAGCAGCTCGGCGTCCTCGAGGGCGTCGTCCCAAACGCGGATCGAGCGATCCGCGCCCTTAGCGAGCGCCTGACGAATGGTCTGCTCACAGTCTTCGGGACCGATCGTCACCGTGACGACCTCGACGTCGTCCTCGCCGATCGCCTCGGCGATCTGGACGGCCTCCTCGATGGCGTAGTCGTCCCACTCGTTGAGGTCGGCGCCGAGGTACCGCTCGTCGATCGCGGTGCCCTCGATTTCGAACTCGTCTTCGACGGTCGCTACCTCTTTGACCGTAACGAGAACCTTCATCATCGACAATTGCGGTCGCGCGCCCCCTAAACGTTTCCAAAATTTGGATTCGCGTGCGTGCAGTTGTTTTCGTCCTCGCGGTCGACGAGTCCGGCTGACGACTCGGGTGCGACACGTCACAGCGCGACATGGTATGGGGGGCACGGTGCGACACGACACAGCGCGACATGGTATGGGGGGCACGGTGCGACACGACACAGCGCGACACGGGACTCGGGACCTCCTCGACGCTCGAGCCGAAACTCGAGGGTGTTCGTCCACGAATCGCTTAACCGTTCCGCAAGCGGTTTAACGGTTCCACGGGTAGTACACGGCATGGCAGACTGTCCACTCGCCGACGACTGTCCGAGCTTTTCAGAGCACATCCCTGGGATGGGATGTCAACACTACGGAGACCGCGGTGGCAAGGAGTGGTGTAACCACTACAGCCAGCCGATCCAGGACCTCAAGACCCAGCCGGTCAAACCCGGCGAGGAAGTCGTCGTCGACGTCGAGGACATCCACGAGAGCGGCGCCGGCGTCGGTCGCACGGACGACGGGTTCATCGTGATGGTCGACGGCATCCTTCCCGACGCCCGCGCCCGCGTCCAGATTACGCGGGTCCACAGCAACCACGCCCGCGCGGAGGAACTCGAGCGCCTCCCGATGGACGGCGAGGAGGAAGAGGGTGCGGATGCGGACGGCGCCGAGGGTGCCGGGGACGACACGACGGACGAAACCGAAGCCGAAACCGGAGACGACGAAGACGAGGAGGAGACCAAATCGTCCCTCCAGCGCGAACGCCTCGGCAGTCGCGAGAACTTCTGGGGTTCCTGAGCGGCGCTCGAAGACCTGGACAGTCCCGAAGCGAGCCATCGCTGTTTGTCGTTCTTCTTTTCGATCTCGTTCCGTCTCTTTCGTTGTCACACTCGACCCGGATTCGGCCGACGGATCCGAACTGCGCTGTCGGACTCCGCGGTGACGACCGTGGAATCTATGACGTCGCCGACGCCACGTGTGGACATGGACGTGAACGGAGCGGTAGTTGCAACCCGGGGGCGCTCGTCGTGATCGACGACGCCGAGTCCCTGCTCGAGGAGATCGGATTCGATCCCGAGACGAGCGTCCTCACCCGACGACAGGCACAGGTGCTCGCGTTTCGCGAACGCGGACTCTCCCAGGCTGCTATCGCCGACCGCCTCGGGACCTCTCGGGCGAACGTCTCCTCGATCGAGGGGAGCGCTCGCGATAACGTTCGAAAAGCCCGTGAGACGGTGGCGTTCGCCGAGGCGCTGCGGGCACCGGTCCGAATTCGTATCTCCGCGGGGACGGATCTCTACGACGTTCCCGGACAGGTATACGACGCTTGTGACGAGGCCGGCGTGAAGGTCAAGCACACGGCACCGGATCTGATGAAGGTCATCAGCGACGGGGCGGGAGACGCGGTGAGCGGTCGGCAGGTCGTCGCCGATTTCGTCGTCGGCGTCACCGCCGAGGGAGGCATTCGAGTTCGCCGGTCGTGAGCGAGCCACCGTACACGGACGCCTGGCGGACCGTCTGCGTCACACGGACGCCTGACGGTCTATCCGCGTCACCCCGTCTTTGGACGGTTCTT
This sequence comes from Halomontanus rarus, assembly GCF_017357405.1. Taxonomy (GTDB): domain Archaea; phylum Halobacteriota; class Halobacteria; order Halobacteriales; family Natrialbaceae; genus Halomontanus; species Halomontanus rarus. Next base: position 2,815,724 of record NZ_CP071597.1, read on the forward strand.
TGCCCCTGTCCCCGGAAGATTTGTACACCGCGTCCGTTGGACCGCGCATGGAACTCGAACTCGACGGTAACAGTGCACTCGTGACGGCAAGCTCGAGCGGTCTCGGTCTCGCGAGCGCGACGGCGCTGGCGAGCGAGGGCGCCGACGTCGCGATCTGCGGTCGCGACGAGGATCGACTGGCCGACGCGAAGGCACAGATCGAAGACGCCGCGGGAGCCGACGGCGGTGACGTGCTCGCCCACCCGACCGACGTGACCGACCCCGACGAGGTCGAGGCGCTGGTCGAGGCGACGGTCGCGGAGTTCGGCGGCCTCGATCACCTCGTCACGAGCGCCGGCGGCCCGCCGAGTACGACCTTCCTCGAGACGACCGAACGCCAGTGGTACGAGGCTTACGACCAGCTGGTGATGAGCCTCGTCTGGACGATCGAGAACGCCCATCCCCACCTCCTCGAGTCGGACGCGGGCAGCATCGTCTGTATCACCTCGAAGTCGGTCCAGGAGGTCATCGACGGCCTCATGCTCTCGAACTCGGTCCGGCGGAGCGTCATCGGACTCGTGAAGACGATCTCGCGGGAGTTCGCCCCGGAGATCCGCGCGAACGCGGTGCTTCCGGGGACGGTCGAGACGCCCCGCATCGAAGAACTGGTCGAGGCCCGCGTCGAGAACGGCACCTACGACGATTACGAACGGGGGCTCGACGAGATGGCCAGCGACATTCCGGTCGACCGGATCGGCGATCCGCGGGAACTGGGCGACGTCGTCGCGTTCCTCTCGAGCGAGCGGTCGAGCTACGTCAACGGCGCGTCGATTCCGATCGACGGCGGGTCGATGCGGAGCGTCTGAGGTCCGCGGGTTACCGACCGCCGACACCGGGCGTCGGCGGGGTCGTCCGTTTGTGGCGGGTCCGCGCGTATCGATCGGCGATCTCTCGAGCGGTCTCGCAGTCGAGTTGGACCGCCCGAGCGGCCGTCTCCACGTCCTCGTTTCGGTCGGCGAGTCGCTTGAGGAAGGGATCGATTTCGTCGTAGGAGGCCCCGAGTTCGTCCGCGTCGGTCTGGCTGGCCCAGAACCCGGCGGTGGGTTCCTTGCCGACGATCCGTTTCGGGAGCCCGAGACGTTTGGCGAGCGCGCGTACTTCCGTCTTGTAGAGGTCGCCGATCGGGTACAGATCCGCGGCGCCGTCGCCGTACTTCGTGAAGTAGCCGAGGAGCCACTCCGACCGGTTCGCGGTGCCCAGAACCAGGTGCGACGAGCGGTTGGCCGCGTAGTAGAGACAGCACATCCGCAGTCGAGCGACGAGGTTTCCGATCGCTCGCCGTTCCTCGATCGGGCCGGCGCCGGTGCTGGAGTCGGATTCCGGTCCGGACGCCGATTCCGAACTCGACTCGGCGTCCGAACTCGAACTCGAGTTCGACGGCTGACTCGAGTCCGCCGACGCCTCGCGTGGCCCGACTGCGGGTGCGATCGTATCCGTGAACAACCCGACCAGCGGCCGCAGGTGGGCTTCCCGGTACTCGATTCCCATTCCCTCCGCGATCGTTCGAGCGTCGTTGACGTCGAGCGCGTCCGATTTGTTGCAGGGAAGGCCCACTCCGACGACCCGATCGTTTCCGAGCGCCTCGATCGCCAGCGCGGTCGTCAGCGTCGAGTCGATCCCGCCGCTCATCGCGACGATGACGCCGTCTGCATCGGCCTCTTCGACTGCGGTTTCGATGTACGAGATGATCTTCGCACCGACGTCCGCGGTGGCCGCCTCGCTCGTACGGAAGGTGTCGTCCGGTCGTTCGGCGTAGTTCTGGATGTTCGTCCCAGTATATCCTGGCATCGCCTTGGTGCTAGAATCTTTCACGAGTAAAAGGAAACATTCGTATCGTATATAAGCCTAATCCTTAAAGAACCATTAGGTGGTAATGTGTCGTGTAGCGGTGCCCACATCGATCGGTCTCGAGAGTGTACGAATGGAATATTTTTAGGAAAGCGACCGCCTACTAGTGAGGATTCGAGGGAGTTTGGCCAGTTCACCAGGTTTCGATCCGGCCCTCGCGAACGTCTTCGACGCAGCCCTCGCAATCGGGGTGGCCGGACTCGTAACACGCCGGCCGCCACTCGTCGTCCAACAGGGCTGCCCGCCGTTCGGCGTATCGCCGGCAGACGATCTTCGCCCGCCCTTCCTCGTCGGTCGGCACCCCGCTCACGTTCTTCGCGGACACGTACGCCGCTCGAGCGTCGTCGAGTTGTCTGTCCGTCGAACGGCGAAGTTCCTCGAACTGCTGTCCCGCTTCCTGAAGCGTCGTCCGAAGGAGTCGCTCGAGTCGCCGCCGGTCTGCCATTGCTCTCGTCTACGACCGCTTCACTCATAGGTTCGTCGCCGTCGCGTGGCGCTGTCGTCCCCACACTCGCCCGCTGTCCCGTTCGTTCAGTTTCACTCACAGGCGAACGCAACCGACGTGTCGTCTCGCAGTCGAACGGTTTTCGCCGACGTCCATTTCACTTTCACTCCGGTGCCGATGCTTTAAATACCATCGGGCGCGAAGCACGATATGCCTCCCATTGATACACAGGCGGAGGCGTGACACAATGAGCGACGTACGACAACACGCGGACGACATACACGACCAGTTTTCGGACCACCTCGACGTCGATATCGACGACGTCGAGCAGCGCCTGACGACCCTCGTCGACGAGTACAAAGTGCCCATGGACGAGGCGCGGCGCAGCGTCACCAACCACTACCTCGAGGAGGCGGGCCTCGAGCGCGAGGACATCGCCGGCGGCGGCAGCGAAGCCGCCAACGTCGAGGATATCGACGAACCCGAACAGTGGATCGACCTCACCGCGAAGATCATCGAACTCTGGGAACCCCGCAGCGACTCGATCGCGCAGGTCGGCCTGCTGGGCGACCCCACGGGGACGATCAAGTTCACCAAGTGGGCCAAGTCCGACCTCCCGTCACTCGAAGAGGGCGGCGTCTACAGCCTGCAGAACCTCGTCACCGACGAGTACCAGGGCCGCTACTCGGTCAAACTCAACAGCACGACCGTCGTCGAGGAACTCGACGAGGAACTCGAGGTCGGCGACGACACCTCCGAGGTGGAGGGTGCACTCGTGGACATGCAAAGCGGCAGCGGGCTGATCAAGCGCTGCCCCAACGACGACTGCACGCGCGTTCTTCAGAACGGCCGCTGTAACGAACACGGCGAAGTCGAAGGCGAGTTCGACCTCCGCATCAAGGGCGTCCTCGACGACGGGATCGACGCCCACGAGGTCATCTTCGACAAGGACGCCACCGAGGATCTGACCGGAATCAGCCTCGAGGAAGCAAAGGACATGGCGATGGACGCGCTGGATACGACCGTCGTCGCCGACGAGATCACCGAGAAGATCGTCGGCACCTACTACCGCATCGAGGGACCGACCTTCGGCCGCTACGTCCTCGCGGACGACGTCGAGGAGCTCGACGGGCCGGTCGATGCGGAAGCCCTGCTGATCAGAGCGAGGTCGATGTAACATGAGTCAGGCACAACTCACCCGCGAAGTCGCACGTCGCGTCTTCGCCTCCGAATTCAACGATTCGACGTACTCCTTCAAGGAGAGCGACGACGAACGCGCACCGAACTACGCACTCCTGCCGACCGGCGACCGCGCGAACCGCGTGTTCATCGTCGGCACCTTGACCGAGACCGAGGACGTCGGCGACGAGAGCGAGTACTGGCGCGGGCGCGTCGTCGATCCGACGGGGACGTTCTTCGTCTACGCCGGCCAGTACCAGCCCGAGGCCGCCTCGGTGCTCCGGGACACGGAACCGCCGGCGTACGTCGCCATCGTCGGCAAGCCCCGGACCTACGAGACCGACGACGGAACAGTCAACGTCTCGGTCCGACCCGAGTCGATCGCGATCGTCGACGACGACACCCGCGACCGCTGGGTCGTCGAAACCGCCGGGCGCACCCTCGATCGCATCGAAGCCTTCGAGGAGTGGGACGCCGAGCAGGAAGCCCCCGAAGGGGCGAGCACGGCGCCCGGTAACGAGTACGCCCAGATGGCTCGCGAACGCTACGACTCGCCTGTCGAGAACTACCGTCGGGACGTGATCCAGGCACTCGAGAGCCTCGAGGACGTCGACGCGGAAGCCGAAGCGTCGGTCTGACGCGGGTCGATAGGATCGGACGGTAGCGAAACCGAAACCACCGAACTACCACACCACCACACCACGGCTACCGACCGACTTTTACGACCCACTGATGGGTGTCCGGCCGTTCCGCTCGGACTCGCATGTCTCGGCTTTCCACGACGCGACGAGTAGACGCCCGTCTGACTAACTGTTAAGTACGACGACGGTCCACTAGACACGAAATGGGCAACAAGAACAAGACGATCTCGTTCCGGGTGAACGAGGACGCGTTCGAGGCGCTCCAGGACATCGCCGAAGAGCGCGACATCTCGTTGTCCGCCGTGTTTCGCGACTACGTCGACTTGCTGGTCGAACACGACGGACAGGTCGCCGTCGTCCCGGAGGAAGAACTCCCAGAAGCCGACTCCGAGAGCGACGACGAACCGGAACCGACCTTTCCACCCACCGTCGAGGTTCCCAAAAGCTTCCTCCGCGAACACGAACGCCTCGAGCTCGAGACCGAACACCTCCGCGAACAACTCGAAGAACACAAGACGTACGTCACGGAGCTCCGGGACCGACTCGACGACGAGGAAGACGAAGTGCTCTTACTCGACGATCTGGACGACGGCGAGGGTGACGAGAGCGAACCCTACCAGCTCCGCTGAGCTAGCCTCCCGAACGCTCGACTTACTTCGCCAGCTCCCGTTTCACCCGCCTGATCTCGTCGTGTTTCTCCGACGCCCCGTCGACTCGCGCCAGCCCCTCGGCCGCCTCGAGGGTTCGCACCGCGTCGTCGAGAAACGAGAGCACGTCGCCGGGATAGGCGTAGAGCATGTAGTCGTCGCTCATCACGTCGACGATGGCGTCCGGACCCAGCCCCTGCGCGCGCAACTCGAGCAGGTAGCGCATGAACTTTCGCTCGGGGCAGCCACAGTAGGGGTTGTTGTCGCAATCGCAATCGAGGAAGTCCTGAGCGAAGTCCAGCACCCGGTCTCTGGTCGCATCGTCTAACTTCTCGAGGCCCTCACCCTGAAAGAGGATGTCGAGGGTCGCTCCCTTGAACGCCCCCTTCGGGATCGAGGTCTCGAGCTGGGAGGCGAGTTGCTGGTGATTCTTGACGTAGATTTTGTCGGTGATGGCCACGCGTTGGGTAGTCTACTGGCGGGATAGGCAAAAGCGATGCGGATGTCCGGTGGTGCATTCGAACGTGTTTCCGTAAGTTGTGCAGTGCCATCAATTGACACGAATACCCGCAGACGGCGAGACGATGACTTGCAAGTCGTAACGTATTTCAGTCCTACCTCGCTTACGTCTTCTTGCACGCTTAGCGTGTCCGGGTTGGGGTAATGGTTATCCTTCAGCCTTGTGGAGGCTGAGACGCGGGTTCGATTCTCGCACCCGGACTGGATTTTTCCGCCGTTTTCTTAACCTGTACTCCGATCTACACCCAATATATAAATCAACTGTCCGAAAACGACCTCCTCCCAACGTCCGCATCTTTATATACAATACCGACTGGAAAATCGGTGATGTTCCACTGCCCAACGTGTGACGAGGAATTTCTCACGAGGACCGAACGGAGGGAACATCACACGTCTGAACACGGAACTCGAGTCCCAAATAAAACGTGTTCCCAGTGTGAGACTCAGTTCTACGCTCAATACGAGAAGAAATACTGTTCGGAAGAGTGTCGAAAGATCGGTTTCACAGCCACTAAATCTCCCGATTCGAACTACGGGAACGCCAAGAAAGAGACCTCGTGTGAGCTGTGTGGCGATTCGTTCGAGTACTATCCGTCCGCCAAAGAAGGGCTATACTGTCCGTCGTGCGTCGAAAACGAGTCGTGGCGTGACCCGCCGAAACTCGAGGGTACCGACCACCCCCGCTGGAACGGCGGCAAAGTCGCCATCGACTGCGACGTCTGTGGCGACTCGGTCGAACGATATCCCAGCAACGTTCACGAGATCGTCTGCTGTAGCGAGGACTGTCGCGGTCAGTGGCTCTCCGAGGCGTTCACTGGCGAGGGCCATCCCAACTGGACCGGCGGCGGGAACGAGGCGTACGGCAAAGGGTGGGCGACCGTCAGGGAGGCCGCCCTCGAGCGGGACGACTATCGGTGTGTCAACTGCGGCGCGACCAGCGACGAGCTCGGCCGGAATCCCGACGTCCACCACATCGTTCCCGTGCGTGCGTTCGTCGCCGCCGAGGCGCACGAGAAGACGGATGCCCATTTCCTCGAGAACGTCGTCTCCCTCTGTATCGCTTGTCATCGAAAGGCGGAGTTCGGGAAGGTATCCGCGGGTGCACTCCAGGCGGCAATCGGCGTGGGAGAATCGGCAGAGAGGTCGTCTGTCGAGAGCGCGTGACGGGCAAAGAGCATCAGAAGTGAAAGTAAAACCAGTCCGCTCGAGTGTCGGTACCTCAGTCCGCTGGCTGGCTCTCTCGGTCGCTCATCGGGCCCATCGCGCCGCTCTTCTGGATGATATTGAACGCCGTCATGACGTCCGTTCTCGAGATGAGGCCGACGAGGTCCTGCTCCTGGTAGTCCTGTGATCCCGTTTCCATGCCGTGACCCGGTCCGCTATCGACGACGAGCAATCGACCGATGTTATCCCGTTGCATTTGCTCGATCGCGGTCATCGCGTCCGAGTCCGGCGAGATGGTCTTCAGGTCAGTCGACATCACCTCGTCGACGGTGTAGGCGTCGCGTTCGACCGGTTTGATCTCACGGGCGTCCGACAGCGTGACGAGGCCGACGAGTCGGCCGTTCTCGAGGACGGGGTAGCCGGTGTGTCGTTCGCTGAACATTCGCTTGACGAGTTCGGCGACGCTCGTGTCGGCCGTGACGGTGTGGAGGTCCGTCGCGGGAGTCATGATGTCACTGACGACGACGTCTTGAAACGCGGCTTTCATCGTCACCTGTTGGGATTCGCTCGAGGCGCCGATGTAGACGAACAGGGCGATCCCGATGAGGAGCCAGTTCATCACGAGCAGGCCGAACAGTCCCATCAGGACGGCGAATATTTTGCCGACGCCGGCTGCCTGCTGAGTCGCTCTCGCGTACGGCTGTGAGCGTGCCAGGAGCGCGCGGAGGACCCGGCCGCCGTCCATCGGGAACGCGGGGACCATGTTGAAGATCGCGAGGGCGACGTTCAGGACGGCGAGGTAGCCGAGCACGAAGCGGATTCCGTCGAGCGTCTCGGGAGCGACGACCCCGCTCAGTACGTCGGGTGAGAGGACGAAGGCGACGTAGGAGACGATCCCGACGAGGACGCTGACGATCGGACCGGCGATGGCGATGTTGAGTTCTTGACGCCAGTCCTCGGGCATCTCCGAGAACGCGGCGATACCGCCGAACAGCCAGAGGGTGATCGATTCGATCGGGAACCCGTACCGTTGGGCGGTCAGGGAGTGGCCGAGTTCGTGACAGACGACCCCGACGAAGAGGCCGATCGCCGCGATCGTGCCCAGAATCCACGGCGTCATCCCGCCGGTCAGTGCATCGATCGAGATTCCCGCTCCCCAGATCTCGTTGAGGATGTCCGTGACCGACTCGATCTGAATGCCGATAAGATACGCGAACAGTGGCAGGACCAGCAAGAACGTTAGGTCCAGCTTGATCGGAATACCGAATAGCGATCCAATCCGGAAACTCTTCATACGAGACGATAGCGGTGGAACCGCCTTAAATACGCTGCCGGTCTTCACCCGTCTTCGGTTCGGCAATTTCTCACTTCCAACTGAGGTATAGTAGCCACTGAAAGTCAATGCACACCTGATCGCATGACGGTTGTGCGATCAGTATGTAGATCAGTTGTTACTATAGTGGCCGCCGTGGTAACATGTCACTGGGGTTAGCCTTATATGCGATTTCGTGGTAGCCCAGGATAGCGTCGCTTGAGCAGTCCGTTCGACATCGTTCGACTGATTCACCTCCGGCCGAGTCCGTTTCGTCGGTCCGGCGGCGTTAGTACGCGTGCTACTGCCTCACTATATCCATATAATCACATTATTACTGATTAGCGAATATGCACCCACTGCAGCATAGATTTATATTACTTCGTCGTGTTTGTGTAGATACGATGATGCAACAGCAACTCTCCCAGAAGCAGATCACCCCCCTTCCCGAAACCCTCAGTTCGTCACAGGCAAAATTGGTGTACCTTTACCTCGATGCAACTGGGGGTGCTTCGGTCGACGATCTCAACCAAACGCTGGCGATGAAGAAAATAGACGTTCTGAGTGTGCTGAACTCCCTCTCGAGCGACGATCTCATCGAAAAGACCGACGACCAGTACGTCGCAGTGAACTGAGTCCGTCGCAGTTCGATTTCCCACGGGGGTGGGGTTGCAAGCGGTACGTCTTCCGTTTTTTGCTGTGGATCTCGTTTTTCTCTCGAGTTCGATCTCGATCAGTGTCGGGCGCACGATTCGCTCGACGGTACCACCGCACCGACGGTTCGAAGGCTTTATCCGCGCGGTAGGCCTCCCTTTTCATAAGTAATCACAACCATGGCCGACAAACCCGCCTCCATGTACCGGGAGATCAGTAAACCGGCCTACACGCGCCGCGAGTACATTACTGGTATCCCGGGATCGAAGATCGCACAGCACAAGATGGGCGACATCAGGGCAGAACCTGAAGACTATCCCGTCCAGATTAGTCTGATCGTCGACGAGACGTGTCAGCTCCGACACGGTTCCCTCGAGGCCTCGCGCCTCTCCGCCAACCGGCACATGCTGAAAAACGCCGGCGAGGGCAACTACAAAATGATCCTGCGCAAGTTCCCCCACCACGTCATCCGGGAGAACAAGCAGGCGACCGGAGCCGGTGCGGACCGTGTCTCCGACGGAATGCGCCAGTCGTTCGGGAAAATCGTCGGCACCGCCGCTCGTGTGCAGAAGGGAGACCAGCTCTTTACGATCTGGTGTGACCTCGACGATGCCGACTTCGCCAAAGACGCGCTCCGTCGCGCCTACAACAAGATTTCGCCGCCGTGTCGAGTCGTCGTCGAACGGGGCGAAGAAAAACTGATCGCGTAAGTTTTCCGACGAACTCGGTTTTTTCGGCCGGCTTCTCGTCGAGCGACGGCGCTACGGTTCGTCGGTTCGTCACTGTCTTTCGTGGCCCACCGACACCGCGTTCCGCCGCTCGCGGCCGTGATCGCGAGCAACGGACGCTGTTCGAATTCGAGCCCCCAGCAGCGATCCGCTCGGATACCTTTTTCGTCCGTCCCCCGCAGCTATCGGTATGATCGATCTCGCAGTCGCCAATCGGGAGGAGACGTTCGAGCGGATGCGCGAGCCGCTGGCCGAACGGGAGATCCAGTGTCACCACGTCCCGGTTCGGGAACGATCGGTTTCGCTTGCGAACCCACCGTGGGACCCCGACGACTACGACGTCGGGTTCGTTTATCCCGGCCGACTGATGGAGGGCGGTGTCGCGGACGCGTTACTCGAGGTTCCCTGGGTCAACGACCAGAACGCGGTCCTCACTTCGAGAAACAAGGGTGGCGTAATCGCTCGCCTCGAGCGCGCGTCGATCGCCGTTCCAGACTCGGTGTTCGTCTCGAATCAGGTCGACGAGGCCGAGTTGCGCGCGGTTTTCGAGCGCTTCGAGCCGCCGGTGGTCGTCAAACCGAACTCGACTACTCGCGGGGTCGGCGTCGCGAAGGCGCACGATCTGGACTCGTTTCTGGGAGTTTGTGACTACCTCTCGCTGGTCCACGACTACCACGCGACCGGCGACAAGTCGTTTCTGGTCCAGGAGTACCTTCCCGAAGCGACGGACTATCGCGTGATGGTTCTCGAGGGCGAGTACGTCGGGGCCGTCGAGCGATCGCTCTCCGACAGCGCGCGGGCGAACGGACAGTGGAAACACAACGTTCACCGCGGAGCGAGCGCGACCGGCGTCGACCTGCCCGAGGCGTGGCGGGAGATCGCAGAGGCGGTCGCGACCGAACTCGAGATTCCGTTTCTCGGCGTCGACCTCCTCGTCGCCGGCGACCGAGTGGTCGTCAACGAGACGAACGCTCGCCCGACGATCGATACGGCGACGAAGTACGAGCCGGACTTCTACGATCGGCTGGCGGCGGCGATTCGATCGACCGCCGAGTCACAGCCGTGATCGTGGCCGCGGGTCGACCGCAGGGTCGGTACGCGAAGCTCGGACTCGCGAGCCGTGAAAGAACGAAAACCGAGAGCGCAACCGTCGGTCCTTCCTACTCGAGGCTGATTCCCGATGACTGGTCGGCGGGTTCGAAGACGACCTCGAGGACGCCGTTGTTGTAGGTGGCGTTGGCCGTGTGTTCGTTGACTCGGCGGGGCAGCGAGATCCGTTCGTCGTACTCGCGGTGTTCGCTCTGGGCGGAGATCGTGAGCGTCTTCCCGTCGCACTCGAGTTCGATGTTCTTCTTCTCGACGCCGGGGAGGTCGGCGATGACGCGGATCTCGTCGTCGGTGTCGTGGACGTCGACGTGAGTATCTGCGCCGAAGCCGGCATCGGCACCCGGTTTGGACTCGAAGTTGACGTCGGCACCGTTCATCATGTCGTTCATCATCCGCTCGATCTCCCGGAAGAGATCATCGAAGGGCTCGTCGCGGTCGTCTCGGCGCATGCTCAGGGGTACGAACGGATGACGCAAAAACCTGTTCCTCGTTACAACTACTCGCGAGTACGACTGTCGGTCGTCGTCCGTGAGTCCGATTCGCCAACGGGTTGCTCGGCTGTGCATCGGCTTTCACTGGCGACGACGGTGAGAGGGGAGAGGAGGGGAATCTCAGTCCGCGGCAGTCCGGTCCACCGCCGTCCCGCGTCGCGTCTGGAAGCGTTCGAAGCCGATTCCGAGCACCTCGTTGGTCAGCGCTCGACTCTCGTCCGCCGAGAGGTGACCGGTGAGCGCGCGTACCGCGTCGACGTTCTCCGGGACGACGTCCGACTCCTGGTGGATCGCCTGCAGACAGTAGAGGTCGCGCCCGCTGAGGGTGATCGACTCCTCCCAGACGGCGTTCTCCCAGATGTCTCCGCGCGGTCGGCCGGCGTCGAGGGCCATGTCCTTGAGCGCGCCGGTGCCGTCGATGCCGGCGTATCCGGGCACCAGCACGATCCGGTCTTCTGCGGCGAGGAGGTTTCGAATCTCCGCCTCGTCGTCCGGTTCGGACTCCAAGGTGACGTTGACGGCGTGGACGTGCATCATCGTGGTCGGGACCGTCAGGCCGATGGTCTCGACCGCCAACTCCGGGAAGACGGTCTGGACGTCGGGGCCGTGGTGAGAGGGGATCGACACCGGATCGGGGAGGACGTCGTTGATCGGCCCCCGCGAGGTCTGGTCGGGATCGCCGCCGCGGCGGACGAGCGTCGCTCGAACTTTCTCGATCCCGACGGTCTCGGAGAGCGGTGCGACGAGTCGGGAGAGACCGGTCGTGTTGCAGGAGACGACGCGGGCGTAGTCGGCGTCGGCGGCCTCTTCGAAGTTCGCTCGCGAGTTGAAACTGACTTCGGCGACGGTAGCGTCTTCGCCACCCTGAAACAGCGCGGGGGTGTCGTGGCGTTCGTAGAGCGGTCGGTTCTCGGCACCGATGCCGGCGGGCGTAGCGTCGATCACGACGTCGCTTTCTGCGACGAGTTCGTCGACGGTTCCGGCGACGTCGATCGCCGCTTCGCGAAACTGATCTGCGTACTCGCCGTCGATGGCGTAGAGCGGATACCCCGCCTCGTCGGCGTTGACGGCCACGTAGTCGGGACGCACCTTTCCGACGCCACAGACCTCCATGTCCGGTTGTGCACGAACGGCGTCCGCGACGCGTTTACCGATGGTCCCGTATCCGTTGATGCCGACCCGTATCATACGACTCCTACTGCAATGGCCCCACGCATAGTTCTTTCGGATATTCTGATAGATGTTAACTCGTAATTGAGTTACTTAGGGTGTAATCACCGTACTGAAGGCTGGTATTGGGGTCCTAATAGCTGAGTGTATTAGGTATAGAATCTTATAATAGGGCGTCGATGGGCGAGCGAGAACACGTCGATAACGGGTGGGCGGTCCATCGGTTCGAGTTCGCCTCGACAGTTCTCGAGTCGATCGCAAGTCGGTAAAATACTTTACCGCGCGTCCCGATTACTCATACATGAGTGAACATTCTTACACGGATGGCAATCTCGAGGAGCCGGTGCGGGTCGGACTCAACGGATTCGGTCGTATCGGACGAAACGTTCTCCGGGCGTCACTCGAGACCGACGCCGTCGAAATCGTCGCCATCAACGACGTGATGGACGACGAGGACATGGAGTATCTCCTGAAGTACGACTCCGTCGCCGGTCGCCTCGACGGCGTCTCCCTCGAGGGAGATACCCTCACGGTTCAGGGTCGCGAGATCCGGATCTGTTCCGAGCGCGACCCCTCGAACCTCCCGTGGGGGGACCTCGACGTCGACGTCGCGTTCGAGGCGACGGGGCTCTTCCGGACCTACGACGACGCTGCCCAACACCTCGAAGCCGGTGCCGATAAGGTCGTCATCTCCGCGCCGCCGAAAGGCGAGAAGGAGGTCCTGACGATCGTCTACGGCGTCAACCAGGACGACTACGACGGCGAGGACGTCGTCTCGAACGCCTCCTGTACGACCAACAGCGTCGCCCCCGTCGCGAAGGTACTCGACGAGGAGTTCGGCATCGAGTCCGGACTCCTGACGACGGTCCACGCCTACACCGGGACTCAGAGCCTGATCGACGGTCCCCAGGCGAAGACCCGCCGCGGACGCGCCGCCGCCGAGAACATCATTCCGACGTCCACCGGCGCCGCGATCGCCACCACCGAAGTGCTCCCGCAACTCGAGGGCAAACTCGACGGAATGGCGATGCGTGTACCCGTTCCCAGCGGCTCGATCACCGACCTCACCGTCGACCTCGGTGAGGACGTCACCGCCGAAGAGGTCAACGAAGTCTTCCGGAACGCCGCCGACGACGAACTCGCAGGCGTCCTCGGCTACACCGACGACGAGATCGTCTCCCGGGACATCCTCGGGATGCCGTTTTCCTCCTACGTCGACCTCGAGTCGACGATGTCCCTCGAGGACGGCCTCGTGAAGGTGCTGACCTGGTACGACAACGAGTACGGGTTCTCGAACCGGATGCTCGACCTCGCGACGTACCTCGTCGCCGAGTCCGAAGCCGAGGAAGCCGCCGCGGCGCAGTAGGGCTGGATTCTCGGCTTCGGAGTACGATCCGCGGATCACTCCCTTTTAAGCAACTTCCCGATTCACTCACAGTATACCATGTTCACCACGATCGACGACCTCGAGAGCGGCCGGAAACTGCTGGTCCGTCTCGACCTCAACGCACCGGTCGAAGACGGCGTCGTCCAGGACAATCGCCGATTCCAGCGCCACGCCGAAACCGTTCGCGAACTGCTCGAAGACGGCCACGCCGTCGCCGTGCTGGCCCACCAGGGTCGTCCCGGCCGGGACACGTTCGTCTCGCTGGAACAACACGCCGACATCCTCGCCGGACACCTCGACCGAGCGGTCTCGTTCGTCCCGGATACGGACGGCGAGGAGGCACTCGCGGCGATCCGCGACCTCGAGGGCGGAGAAGTGCTCCTCCTCGAGAACGTCCGGATGTGCGACGACGAGCTACCGGAGAAAGACCCCGAGGAACACGCCGAAAGCGACCTCGTGCGGACGCTCGCGCCGGAGTTCGACGCCTACGTCAACGACGCCTACTCGGCGGCCCACCGCGCTCACGCCTCGCTGGTGGGCTTTCCGCTCGTGATGGACGCCTACGCGGGCCGTGTGATGGAGACCGAGTACACCGCCAACTCCGCGATTCAGGACAAGGAGTTCGACGGCCCGGTCACGATGGTTCTCGGAGGTACCAAAGCGGAGGACCTCATTCCGGTCATCGAACGCGTCGACGGCGTCGACCGGTTCTGTCTGGGCGGCATCGTCGGCGAGTTATTCTTGCGGGCGGCCGGTCACGACGTCGGCTACGACGTCGAGGGGACGGACTTCTTCGACGACCAGTGGGAGAGCCATCGAGAAACGATCGAGGACATCCTCGAGGCGTACGAGGATCGGCTCACCCTCGCGGTCGACCTCGCATACGAGGGCGACGGAGGCGAACGAGCCGAGATCGGCGTCGACGACGCCGCGAAGGAGACGTCGTTTCTCGACGTCGGGTCCGACACGACCGAGACCTACGCCGATCTCGTCTCCGAGTCCGACGCCGTCTTCGTGAAGGGCGCCCTCGGCGTCTTCGAGGACGAGCGCTTTTCCGACGGCACCGTGGGCGTGCTCGAGGCGATCGCCGAGACCGACTGCTTCTCGGTCGTCGGCGGCGGTGACACCTCGCGGGCGATCCCGATGTACGGCCTCTCCGAAGACGACTTTTCGCACGTCTCGATCGCCGGCGGGGCCTACGTCGCCGCGCTCACGGGGCAGTCGCTGGTCGCGATCGACGTGCTCGAGCGGGAGTGAGCGAGCGCGAACGCGAGCGCGAGCGCGGACGACTCCGGCACCATCCGGACGTGCGTGTCGCTCTCACGCACTGAGGCCGATTCTGATCGCCCGTGTGCCGATCGCTGATACGGACTGCCGTAACTGCGTACCGGCGCAACTGCGACCCGTCTAGGTTGCACCGGAAACGACGTACAACAGACCGTCTGATTCACTCGCCTGCCGATCCACCACCTTCTTGAGACTCGACTGCGCAGCGAGTTACAGGTACAGTGTCACTCGATCCGAACGGGACGGCGGAGGCCGTCGACGGTGAACCGACGAGCCACGGCGATCCGTCGGCGCTCGCCCTCGAGGAGGCTCGGACGACCTTCGAGTATCAGGTTCAACGCCTCAGAGAGATCGACAACAAGGCGATCGAGATTCTGAAGGCTAACCTCCTGATCATCGGCGTCTTCGTGACGGCGCTATCGGTACTCGGGCAGACGGAACTGAACGTCGCGTCGTTCGTCAACCTTCACACCGCAGCTGGTGGCGTTCTCCTGCTCGCCTCGACGGCCATCGCTGGGGTCACGTACACGGCGTCGAACCTCCGGGGCGGCGTCGACCGAGCCGCGCTTGAGGCGGCGCTCGCCGACGGCGAAGCGTTCGAATCGACGCTCGTCCGAAGCTACGGGACGTGGATCGAGCACAACGCGGAGGTCACGGCGATCAACGACGTGCTCGTCACGATCACCGTGTTGCTGGTGATCGACGCCTTCGTCTACTTCGTCGTCGGCATCGCTATCGGGACGCTCCCCGTCGGCACCCTCTTCGTGGTCGCGTCGTTCGTCGTTCTGACGGCGTTGCTCGCACCGTTGACGTGGCTCGCCTACAATATGGACAGTATCGAGGCCGCGTCCGCCGGGGTCGAAGACGGCGCCAACGCCCGCGAGGCGACGGCACTCGAGTTCGACGGTGTCCGCATCTCGAAGGGAACCTCTCGAGCGCGCGGTCACGACGCCCTTCGGCGGATGCTCCGGCCGGGTGACGAGGAGTGAGTTCGACGGGCCGCGATGAGAAAACCTAATCCGTCGCCTGACCCACGTCGACCCATGACGGAAGATCTGCAGACGCCGGCGCGGACCGCAGTCGAGCAGTGTCTCGATCTCCAGTCCGACGAGTCGTGCGTCGTGGTTACCGACGACAAGCGCGAACGGATCGGACGGGCCCTCTACGACGTTGCGAGCGGGATCACCGACGACGCTACCATCATCCGATATCCACCGGGTGAAACCCACGGCGGCGAGCCTCCCGAACCCGTAGCCGCCGCCATGAGCGGGGCCGACGCCTTTCTGGCACCCACCACGAAGAGTATCAGTCACACGCGCGCGAGATCCGAGGCGACCGAGGCCGGCGTCCGCGGCGCCACGCTCCCGGGGATCACTGAGGAGGTATTCGTCGCGGGGCTGGACGCCGATTACGACCGCATCCGCGAGGAGTGCGAGCGCACGCTCGAGCGCGTCGCCGACGCCGAGGAGATCCGGGTCACGACCGACCGCGGGACCGACATCACGTTCCGCCCCGGCGACCGCGAGTGGCTCGACGACACCGGCGCGGTTCAGGACCCCGGCACGTTCTCGAACCTCCCCGCGGGCGAGGTGTTCGTCAGCCCCGAGACCGCCGACGGCCGGTTCGTCGTCGACGGGACGATGCGCCCGTACGGCCTCCTCGCGGACGGACAGGAACTCGCGTTCGAGGTCGAAGACGGGCTCGTGACGCACATCTCCGACGACGAGATCCGCGAGACGGTCGAGACTGCGGCCGAGTCGGTCGGCGACGCGGCCTACAACCTCGCGGAACTCGGTATCGGAACGAACGTCGCCGTCACGGAGCTCGTCGGCAGCGTGTTGTTAGACGAGAAGGCGGCCGGGACGATCCACATCGCGATCGGCGACAACGCTGGCATCGGTGGCGAGACCGACGCGCCGATCCACCTCGACGGGATCGTTCGCGACCCGACGGTGTACGCCGACGGGGAGGAAGTGGAACTTCCGCGGGCGGAGTGATCGTGATCACGCGGTCGCAGTAGACGAGAGACCGCGTCCAATCGCCTTTTACGCTCGTAGCGTGAATACCGTCGTATGAACGAGATTCCGGACCGAATTCCGACCCCGTGCCCGGCGTGTTCGCCGGAGCTCGAGACGGTCCACGAGACCCTCTCGACGGGCGGCGGGTCCATCACCGTCCGCTGTAGCGAGTGTTCCCACGTCCACAAGATCCAGCCCGAACGCGAACGCGAGGTCACCCTCGACGTCGTCGTCTCACAGGACGACGAGTCCTTCACAGCGAACGTCACCACGCCCGAAGACGAGACCCTCGAGACCGGCGACGAGTTCCTCCTCGAGACCGAGGAGGTGTTGACGACCGTCCGCGTCACCAGCCTCGAGCTGGGCGAGCAACGCCGCACCGACGAGGCGCCGGCCGACGAAATCGAGACCGTCTGGACCCGCGAGATCGACAACGTCTCCGTCGACGTGACGATCCACCCGCAGGACGGCAAGCGAGAGGACAGCCGAAGCGTGACGATCTACGTCCCCGGCGACTACGAACTCGAGGTCGGTTCGGTCGAGGAGTTCGGTGACGACGAGTTCGAGATCGACGCCGTCGTCGTCCGCGGCGATTCCACCGGCTACCGACGCGACCGGTTCGAACAGCCGGGCGATATGGTCTTCGCCAAGGACGCCAAACGCGTCTACGCCTGGGACGAGACGAGTACCGCCTGGTCGGCCTGGTAGCCCGTTCGCTCTCACACATCCCAATCTCAGTCCAACCTCCTACCCATGACCACCGAGCGCCAGCACGACCGCGAACGACTGGTCGAACGGCTCGCGACCACCCGCATCGACGACGACCGCGTCCTCGAGGCACTCGAGTCGGTCCCGAGACACGCCTTCGTCCCGTCGGACCGCCGGGACAGCGCCTACGAGGATCGACCGCTGCCGATCGGCGACGACCAGACCATCAGCGCGCCGCACATGGTCGCGATCATGGCCGAACTGCTGGACCTCCGCCCCGGCGACGAGGTGCTAGAGATCGGGACCGGCTGTGGCTATCACGCCGCCGTCACGGCCGAACTCGTCGGTCCCTCGAACTGCTTCAGCGTCGAGTACAGCGACGAACTCGCCGCCCGGGCTCGCGAGCAACTCGCCGACATCGGGTTCGAGGACGTCCGGATCCGAGTCGGCGACGGCCGTCGAGGATGGCCCGAACGTGCGCCCTTCGACGCGATCTACCTCACCTGTGCGGCCACCGAGGTTCCCGAGCCGCTCCTCGAGCAACTCAGACCCGGCGGCTCCCTCCTCGCCCCAGTCGGGATGGGCCGCCAGACACTCGTTCGCGTCCACAAACGCGAGGACGGTACGCTCGAGCGAAGCGAACACGGGGCCGTTCGGTTCGTACAGATGCGCGGGTAGGGGCGTTCGCGGTCAGCGCGGATCTTCTCGATACCGCTCGACGGGAGCACGATCGTGTCCGGCGGGGACGGCGTCCGCGCAAGCGCGCCATTGATTACCGTCGGTGCGATAGCCTCCCTATGGACCCTGCGGTACTGCGAGAGGACATGGTCGACGGACTCGAGCACGAGTCCAAGGCCGTCCTCGCGGACGACGACGTGGGCGTCGCGATGCGCGACGTCCCCCGTCACGAGTTCGTCCCGGACGACCGATCGGCCTACGCAGACCGCGATCACGAACACCTCGGGACGCGCGTTCTCTCGCCGAGCGTCGCCGCCCGAGTGATACAGACGCTCGACCCCCGGGAGGGAGATTCCGTTCTCGTCGTCGGCGTCGGCGTCGGCTACACCGCCGCCGTGATCGCCGAACTCGTCGGCGAGACCAACGTCCACGCCGTCGACATCGCTCGCCCCGTAGTTTACGAAGCCCGGGAGAACCTCGCTCGGGCCGGCTACGAGGGCGTATTAGTCGACTGTCGCGACGGTGCCCGCGGATTACCCGAGTACGCGCCGTTCGATCGCATCCTCGTCGAGGCGGCGGCGATCGAGCCGCCGCGAGCGCTTCTGGAGCAACTGACCGACGACGGCCAGCTGGTCTTCCCGCGCGGAACGACCCGCCAGCGCCTCGAAGCCGTCTCGCCGGACGGCAGCCGGGACCGGTACGACGCGGTGTCGTTCGATCCGCTCTTGGTCGACGGGGAGCAATCGGGTGCGATCGAACGAAACCGGATGGCCCGTGAAGACGTCGAATTCGCCCGGAAACGGGCCGAATCACGACGCGGCTGGGAGCTCGAGTGGCTCGAGTGGGAGTAGCGTAGCCGGTGTGGCCGTTTCGCGGCTCGATCCCAGCGCCGGTACGGTCGTCGCCGAGCCGTCTCGGAGACTGATACCTGATCTCGAACTCGAACTGGAGCGCCCGAGCTACCCGTGTTCTCCGTGTTCTTCCCGCTGGCGGACGATCGTCTGTGACCTATCCGTCCGACTGGGGGAGTAGAGACGACAGCAAAATTGGGGTGGGGGGATTGGGGGGGGGGGGTGGCGACAGTCTGTCTCAGATCGCCATCTATGCGTATGACTGCGGAGGGGTTAAATATACTTCCGAATTGTTTAGGCAGTTTCGAAACCCATATCTAATTAATTAGAGTCACCGTCGAACGCCATCGTCACGAGCTTTCGTTCGGCCGCACGCAGGTGATAGTGGTAGGTTGGCGGTGAGATGTCGAGTGCGGCCGCAAGGTCCTCTCCGGTACTCTCCCTGGGCCAATCGAAAAAGCCACTGTAGTAGGCCGCTTGAAGCGCTTCGAACTGGCGACCGGTGAGGCGATCCTCGAGTCGAGTCTCGAGTCTGCGCGGTGATCGGGTCGTGGTCGTCTTTCGTTTGGCGCTCAGTTTCGTCTCCGGATATTCTTCCTGAATCGCCTCGACGAGTGAACGGGTGTCGACGCGCTGGGGAACGTCTAACACCAGATCCGTCTCGCCATCGATCGAAGTCGCAGCGCGCAGGCGCGCATCGTTCTTCCGCAAGACGTCGATGAACGCCGTCGACGTCCCCGTAATCTCGAACAGCGCACTGTCTTCGTTGTCCGAGACGACGGACACCGTCTCGACCGACGCCCAGCGCTCGACGAGCTCGAGGAGGTCCTCGACCGCTGGTTCCGAGACGCTCACGAAGAAGACGACCGTCTCCTCGTCCCTCTCGATCAACCCCTCGAGCGTTACGGTGCCACCGACGTTCGCGGACAGCCGATTGAGCAGGAGCCGCGAATCGGCACAGGCGAGTTCGAGTTCGAGGCGATTGTCCGTCAGGAGGGCTCGAGTTCGTTCGACGGACCTGACCGCGTGGCCGATCGTTTCGCCCAGTTCCGCGAGCACGTCCCGTTCGCTCTCGTTGATCGCGTCCACCTGTTCGGCGTGGACGACGAGCGCACCGTAACTTCGTTCGCTGTCGACCAGTGGCACCGCGAGCACGGTCTGAAAGCCGTACGTGAGCGCCTCTTTTCGCCGTTTTTCCCAGCCCGCGTCGTCGAGAACGTTTCGGACGACCCGGACCGATCCGATGTCGATTGCGTTCCGAACGAGCGTCACTTCCGGTGCGGTCGTCCCGTCTTCTCGAATACGATCGATGTACGTCGCGTCGACGCCGGACCAGTTCGACGGCGCCGGTGGCTCCGTGTCCGTCGTCGCCATCCACGCGAACAGGTAGCGGTCCGTATCGGTGAGTCGCTCACAGACCGCGGATTCGATTTCCTGACGCGTCGACGCCTGTGCGACCGCCCGATTGATCTTGCGGACGATCTCGTTGGTGTGGTTCAACCGCGTCAATTCCTCGTTTTGCTGCGTGAGCGTTCGGTCGTGCTCTCGCAGCAACTGCTCGCGTTCGGCGCGGTCGAGTGCTGCCTCGGTGTTCGCTGCGAGAATGTACATCAGTTCGCTCATCGTTTCGTCGAATCCGTCGACGTCCTCGGACCCGGCGACGAACACGCCGTGGGTTCCGAGGGGAACGATCAGCTCGCTTCGGCTCAGCGTCTCCGGATTGTAGACGTTCTCCTCGCTTCGAGTGTCCTCGTAGTAGGTCCCCTCCCCTTCGGAAAAGACGTCCCAGACCAGTCCCTCACCGCGTTCGAAGGTCACCTCTGCATCGAGGAGTTCGCGCGATTCGGCCGTCGAGGCGGCGTGGGACAGCGTTCCACCGGTCGGATCGAAGGCGTAGGCGGCGACGATCGGAATGTCGAGAATGTCGCCCGCCGTTTCGACTGCCGCTCGGTAGATCTCTTCTTTCGTGCCCGCACGCATGAGGTCGCGCGTCGTATCGTGGAGGACCGTCAGCGTCCGCTCGTACCGCCGCTCGCTCTCGCGAAGTTCCGTCTCCGTCCGATACTGAGACACCGCGTTCGTGATCTGGTTGGCCAACAGCGTGTACCGGTCCCGCCCCGGTTTCTTCTGGAGATACTGGGTAACGCCGGCCGCGATCGCCTCGCTCGCGATTTCCTCGCTGCCCTTTCCGGTAAAGAGGATAAACGGCAGATCCGGATCCGTCTCGCGGACCGACTCGAGCAGTTCGAGTCCGGTCGTTCCGGGCATCTCGTAGTCGCTGACGATACAGTCGACGCTCGGCTTCGAATCCTCGATCGTCGCCAGCGCCTCGTCGGCACTCGTCGCGGTTTCGACGTCCAGTGAGTCGTCCTCGCGCTCGAGCATCGAGGCGGCCAGGTCGGCAAAGCCGGGGTCGTTGTCGACGACGAGCGTGGTGATCGGTGGTGTCATGGGTCCAAGTTCGAGTTCTCGAGTGGCTGTGGGAGACGGTCGGACTCGCGCCGCCGAGCGGTTCGTCTTCGTTCCAGATGTCTCCCTGAGTGACAGGTTATCTACCCGAAACAGGGCGACCGAAGTACTAAAGAATTAGGGGATGGTTCGGATGATCGTACGACAGACGCTTCACAATTGGATGCCGTCGTCGCCTTTCCCTCGTATATACCACTTGTACGTTGTGCCCAGATTACGGAATACTGACGTCGAATCGATACTGCTTCGCCGGTTTGACGCTCGGGTGATCGATCGCAGGTTCCGTGAGTCGTAGGTACGTGCTTTTCTTCCCCGCGTCTTCGATGGGGACCCAGTAGAGCGCTTCATTGTCTTTACACCGGACTGCGAATGCATCAATCTCCCCATCGTAACCCGTTATCTCCACTTCCCCGTTATATGTGGTCTTACTGGCTGTCTTGAATCGAACGACATCGTCCTCTATCCATCCTGTCTTGCACTGTACCCGGAGGAGTGCAGTCCCGGTCTCGAGAATCAAATCGTATCTGTCGTTATCTCCGAACGGGATGGAAACGGAGTATCCCTCCGAGATCAAAGCGGCGATAATTTTCGCTTCCGTCTCGTCACCTGTCTGTTTCGTATTCACGAGTACTCTCTGAGCAGTTGGTCCCCTTTTCGTACTTGAACTGTTGGAGAAGATCTCTCGAGCATTATCCGAACTGCATCGCTTCTCGAAGTTGTCTCCGAAGAAAGACGCCCGGAGCGGGATTTGAACCCGCGTCACGACCGTGACAGGGTCGTATGATGGGCCACTACACCATCCGGGCCTTCGCATCTCAACATATCCGGGTCGGAGTATTAAGGCTTTCCAATCGGTCGCCGTGTGGTAGGCCGAGACGCCCCACGATTCGTCCGTCTTCTGCGCCGATAATACATTATTTTGACACCCTCCAAAAGGGATATATGCCAGAGCGAGGTACTTCGCAGCGTGAAGGATTTCCCCGGTCAGGTTCGTCCGGCCGGTTAGCGTTGTCTCCGGTTCAGTTAGTAACCGTTAAATGCCCTCCGCCGATACCTTTCTGTAGTATCTCGTGACAGCCGCTTCTTTCCCGATAGCCCAGACCAGCACCAACCCCAACACATGGTAGACGTAAGCCAACACGAACTGGTTCCGGAGCACACCGTTCTTGACGAGGAGGTTCTCGAGGACGTGCTCTCGGAGTACGACATCGACCGCACCGACTTACCAAAAATCAAGCGTACCGATCCAGCGCTGCCCGACGAGGCGGAAATCGGCGACGTGATCAAGATCGTACGCAACTCGCGAACGACGGACCAGGCAGTGGTCTATCGACTCGTGGTGGACTAAATGGCAATGGACACAGAACTCGACCGTTCGACACGACGCGACATCTCGCGGGAGTACTTCTCTCGGGAGCGACTCGCAGAGCATCACTACCGATCGTTCAACGCGTTCCTCAACCGCGGCATGCAGGAGGTCGTCGACGAGAAGGCGACCATCGACACGGACATCGGCGACAAGGAGGGCGAAGAGCCGGTTCACGTCGAACTCGGCGACGTTCGGGTCGTGACCCCGCGCGTTCGCGAAGCGGACGGCAGCGAGGAACTGCTCTACCCCCAGGAGGCCCGCCTTCGAAACATCACCTACTCGGCGCCAGTGTTCATGGAGATGTCCATCGTCAAAGGTGAGGAGGGAGACCAGCGGGTCGTCGACTCCACGGAAACGAAGATCGGCCGCATGCCGATCATGGTCGGCTCCGACAAGTGTAACATCGCCGGCTTCAGCGACGAGGACCTCGTCGAGATCGGCGAGGACCCCGCCGACCCCGGCGGCTACTTCATCGTCAACGGTTCCGAGCGAGTCCTGATGACCAGCGAGGACCTGGCACCGAACAAGATCCTCGCGGAGTACGACACCAAGTACGGCGATCAGATTCAGGTCGCCAAGACGTTCTCGCAGCGTCGCGGGTATCGCGCACTCGTTCTCTGCGAGCGCACGCGAAACGGCCTGCTCGAGGTCTCGTTCCCCTCGGTCTCGGGTTCGATCAACTTCGTCACGCTCGTGCGCGCGCTCGGACTCGAGAGCGACGAAGAGATCGTCCACAAGGTCTCGAACGACCCGGAGGTCGTCAAGTACATGCTCGAGAATCTGGAGGAAGCCGACGTCCAGACCGAGGAAGAGGCGATCGAGACCCTCGGGAAACGCGTCGCCTCCGGCCAGGGCAAGAACTACCAGCTCAAGCGCGCGAACTACGTCATCGACCGGTACCTCCTGCCCCACCTCCACGAGGACGGCGTCGAGGAGGAGGACGTCCGGATCAACAAGGCCCACTACCTCTGTCGGATGGCCGAAGCGTGTTTCGAACTCGCACTCGAGCGTCGGGAATCCGACGACAAGGACCACTACGCGAACAAGCGCCTGAAGGTCAGCGGCGATCTGATGAAGGACCTGTTCCGGACGGCGCTGAACAAGCTCGCACGCGACGTGAAGTACCAGCTCGAGCGCGCGAACATGCGAAACCGGAACCTCTCGGTCAACACCGTCGTTCGATCCGACGTGCTCACCGAGCGACTCGAGCACCCGATCGCGACGGGCAACTGGGTCGGCGGCCGCTCGGGCGTCTCCCAGCTGGTCGACCGGACCAACTTCATGGGCGTCCTCTCCCACCTGCGTCGACTTCGCAGTCCGCTCTCGCGCAGCCAGCCTCACTTCGAGGCCCGGGACCTGCACGCGACCCAGTGGGGTCGGATCGGACCGTCGGAGACGCCGGAGGGACCGAACTGTGGTCTCGTGAAGAACTTCGCGCAGGCGATGGAGCTGTCCCAGAACATCGAGGACGAACAGGAACTCAAGCGAGAACTGGCGTCGATGGGAGTCCAGGGCATTCCCGGACTCGAGGGCGTCAACCGAACGACGGCGGACGACTAGGACGACTAACATGGCAAGCCAACAACGAGAAGCGAAGGTGTACGTCAACGGGTCGCTGGTCGGCACGCACCCGAACCCGAACGAGCTAGCAGAACAGATCCGCGAGGCGCGACGACTCGGCGACGTCAGCGAGATGGTCAACGTCTCGGTCAAAGAGCGGACCCGCGAAGTGATCGTCAACGCCGACGCCGGTCGCGCGCGACGGCCGCTGCTCGTCGTCGAGAACGGCGAACCGCGGATCACCGACCAGGAGATCGAGGCCATCCAGAACGGCGACCTCGAGTTCGAGGACCTCGTCGACCACGGCTACGTCGAGTTCATCGACGCGGAGGAAGAAGAGGACATCTACGTCGCCGTCGAGGAGGAGGAGTTGAACGACGATCACACGCACCTCGAGATCGATCCGTCGCTGATCTTCTCGATCGGTGCGGGGATGATTCCCTACCCCGAGCACAACGCCAGTCCCCGTATTACGATGGGGGCGGGGATGGTCAAGCAATCGCTGGGGCTGCCGTCGGCGAACTACCGCATCCGCCCGGACACCCGCCAGCACCTGCTGCACTACCCGCAGCTCTCGATGGTCAAGACCCAGACCACCGAACAGATCGGGTACGACGACCGCCCCGCGGCGCAGAACTTCGTCGTCGCCGTGATGAGCTACGAGGGGTTCAACATCGAGGACGCGCTGGTCATGAACAAGGCCTCGGTCGAACGCGCGCTCGCACGCTCGCACTTCTTCCGGACCTACGAGGGCGAAGAGCGCCGGTATCCGGGCGGTCAGGAGGACCGCTTCGAGATTCCGAGCCAGGACGTTCGCGGCGCACGCGGTGAAGAAGCGTACACGCACCTCGACGAGGACGGCCTCGTCAACCCCGAGACGGACGTCGACGAAAACTCGGTCCTGCTGGGGAAGACCTCTCCGCCGAGATTCCTCGAGGAACCCGACGACATGGGCGGTCTCTCGCCCCAGAAGCGCCGGGAGACGAGCGTCACGATGCGCTCCGGCGAGAGCGGTGTCGTCGACACTGTCACCCTCATGGAAGGCGAGGACGGCTCGAAGCTTTCGAAGGTCTCCGTGCGCGACGAACGGATCCCCGAACTCGGGGACAAGTTCGCGTCGCGACACGGTCAGAAGGGGGTCATCGGCCACCTCGCACCGCAGGAGGACATGCCCTTCACCGAGGAGGGCGTCGTTCCCGACCTCATCGTCAACCCCCACGCGCTGCCCTCGCGGATGACCGTCGGGCACATCCTCGAGATGATCGGCGGGAAACTCGGCGCGATGGAAGGTCGTCGCGTCGACGGGACGCCGTTCCTCGGCGAGGACGAGGACGAGCTCCGAGGCGGACTCGAGAACAACGGGTTCAACTCCGCCGGCAAGGAGACGATGTACTCCGGCGTCACGGGCGAAAAGATCGAGGCCGAAATCTTCGTGGGGATCATTTTCTACCAGAAGCTCTACCACATGGTCTCGAACAAGCTGCACGCCCGTTCGCGCGGGCCGGTGCAGGTGCTGACCCGACAGCCCACCGAGGGTCGCGCCCGCGAGGGTGGCCTGCGGATCGGGGAGATGGAGCGGGACGTGTTCATCGGCCACGGGGCGGCCATGACGCTCAAGGAACGCTTGCTCGACGAGTCCGACCGCGAGTTCATCCACATCTGCGGCAACTGTGGGATGGCCGCCGTCGAGAACGTCGAGCAACGTCGGGTGTACTGCCCGAACTGTGACGAGGAGACGGACATCCACGAGATCGAGATGAGCTACGCGTTCAAGCTCCTGCTCGACGAGATGAAGGCACTGGGAATCGCGCCGCGACTCGAACTGTCGGATGCCGTCTGAGCCAACCACTACATGATGCGAAACAGCACACCAAAGGACATCGGATCGATCAACTTCGGGCTCATGGAGCCCGAGGAGTACCGGGAGATGAGCGCGACGAAGATCATCACGGCCGACACCTACGACGACGACGGCTTCCCCATCGACATGGGGCTGATGGACCCGCGACTGGGCGTCATCGACCCCGGACTCGAGTGCAAGACCTGCGGGAAGCACTCGGGGTCGTGTAACGGTCACTTCGGCCACATCGAACTCGCCGCGCCGGTGATTCACGTCGGCTTCACGAAGCTCATTCGGCGTTTGCTGCGAGGGACCTGTCGGGAGTGTTCGCGACTGCTCCTGACCGAAGACGAGCGCGAGGAGTTCCACGGGGATATCGACCGTTCGCGTAAGCTGGGTCGGGACTTGAACGACGTCACCAAGGCGGCGATCCGTCAGGCGCGAAAGAAGGATCGCTGTCCGTTCTGCGGCGAAGTCCAGTACGACATCGAACACGAGAAACCGACGACCTACTACGAGGTTCAGCAGGTTCTCACCAGCGAGTACTCCCAGCGGATCGCCGGCGCGATGCAGGGCGACGAGGAGGAGGGAATCGAACGGACGACGCCGGACGAACTCGCCGCGAAGACCGACATCGAACTCACGCGGATCAACGAGATCCTCTCGGGTTCGTTCCGGCCGCGCGAGAGCCAGCGCAAGGCGATCGAGAAGGCCCTGAGCATCGACCTCACCGACGAGGACACGAACAAGCTGATGCCCTCGGACATCCGGGACTGGTTCGAGAACATCCCGGACGAGGACATCGAGGTGTTAGGGATCGATGCCGACCGATCGCGTCCGGAGTGGATGATCCTGACGGTCCTGCCGGTACCGCCGGTGACGGCGCGGCCGTCGATCACGCTGGACAACGGTCAGCGCTCGGAGGACGACCTGACCCACAAGCTGGTCGACATCATCCGGATCAACCAGCGGTTCATGGAGAACCGTGAGGCGGGTGCCCCGCAACTGATCATCGAGGACCTGTGGGAACTGCTGCAGTACCACGTCACGACGTTCATGGACAACGAGATCTCGGGGACGCCGCCGGCCCGCCACCGTTCGGGCCGTCCGCTCAAGACCTTGAGCCAGCGTCTCAAGGGGAAGGAGGGCCGATTCCGGGGGTCGCTCTCCGGGAAGCGCGTCAACTTCTCCGCCCGGACCGTCATCTCGCCGGACCCGACCCTGAGCCTGAACGAGGTCGGCGTCCCGGACCGCGTCGCGACGGAGATGACCCAGACGATGAACGTCACCGAGCGCAACGTCACCGAGGCCCGACGGTTCGTTTCCAACGGCCCCGAGGGCCACCCGGGTGCGAACTACGTGCGCCGACCCGACGGCCGTCGACTCAAAGTGACCGAAAAGAACTGCGAGGAACTCGCCAAGAAGGTCGACCCCGGCTGGGAGGTCAACCGACACCTGATCGACGGCGACATCGTCATCTTCAACCGACAGCCGTCGCTGCACCGCATGTCGATCATGGCCCACGAAGTCGTGGTCATGCCGTACAAGACGTTCCGACTCAACACCGTCGTCTGTCCGCCGTACAACGCCGACTTCGACGGCGACGAGATGAACATGCACGCGCTGCAAAACGAGGAGGCCCGCGCGGAAGCGCGCGTCCTCATGCGCGTTCAGGAACAGATCCTGAGTCCCCGCTTCGGCGGGAACATCATCGGCGCGATTCAGGACCACATCTCGGGAACGTACCTGCTCACCCACGAGAACCCCCGGTTCAACGAGACGCAGGCGCTCGATCTCCTGCGGGCGACCCGGATCGACGAACTGCCCGACCCCAGCGGGATCGACGACGAGGGCGAACCGTTCTGGACCGGCCAAGACGTCTTCTCGGAACTGCTGCCCGACGACCTCAACCTCGAGTTCGTCGGCACGATCGGCGACACCGTCGTCATCGAAGACGGCCAGCTCGTCGAGGGGACCATCGCCGAGGACGAGGTCGGCGCCTTCGACGGCGAGATCGTCGACACGATCACGAAGGTCTACGGCAACACGCGAGCGCGCATCTTCATCAACGAAGTGTCGACGCTCGCGATGCGGACGATCATGCACTTCGGATTCTCGATCGGGATCGACGACGAGACGGTCCCGGACGAGGCCGAGTCGCGCATTCAGGAGACGATCGACGACGCCTACGACCAGGTCCAGGAACTCATCGAGGCCTACGAGCGCGAGGAACTCGAGAGCCTGCCCGGTCGGACGATCGACGAGACCGTCGAGATGAAGATCATGCAGACGCTCGGGCGCGTGCGCGAGAACGCCGGTGACATCGCCGAGGAGCACTTCGACGACGACAATCCGGCGGTCGTGATGGCCGAGTCGGGGGCCCGCGGTGGACTGCTCAACCTGACCCAGATGGCCGGCTGTGTCGGCCAGCAGGCGGTTCGGGGCGAGCGGATCAACCGCGGCTACGAGGATCGAACCCTCAGCCACTACCGACCGAACGACCTCTCGGCGGAGGCCCACGGGTTCGTCGAGAACTCCTACACCTCCGGGCTCTCCCCGCGGGAGTTCTTCTTCCACGCGATGGGTGGCCGCGAGGGACTGGTCGACACTGCAGTGCGAACGTCGAAGTCCGGCTACCTCCAGCGTCGGCTGATCAACGCCCTCTCCGAACTCGAGGCCCAGTACGACGGTACCGTTCGAGACACCTCGGACACCATCGTCCAGTTCGAGTTCGGCGAGGACGGTACCTCGCCCGTGATGGTCTCCTCGGGCGACGAGAACGACATCGACGTCGACCACATCGCCGACCGCGTCCTCGATTCCGAGTTCGACACCGAGGACGAACGCGAGCAGTTCCTCGGCACGAAGCGTCGGGAGACGAACCTCTCGGAGCACGCGGACAGCCGTCGCGTCAGCGACGCCCCGGAGGTGACCTCCGATGACTGAGGCCGAGTTCGACGTCAGCGACGACGTCACCGCGGTCGTCGAGGACACGCAACTTCCCCGACGCCTCAAGGACCGCGTGTATCGAACCGTCGAAGAGCGCGACGGCGTCACGGTCGAGCAGGCCGACGAGATCGCGAAAGCGGTCGAGACGCGCTACCTCGATACCCGCATCGATCCGCTCGACCCCGTCGGGACGGTCTCGGCGCAGTCGATCGGCGAACCCGGAACGCAGCTGACGATGAACACGTTCCACTACGCAGGTGTCGCAGAGATCGACGTCACGCAGGGGCTGCCGCGGCTCATCGAACTCGTCGACGCCCGGAAGACCCCGGACACGCCGACGATGTCGATCTTCCTCGAGGACGAGTACGCGACCGAGCGCGAGAAGGCCCACGAGGTCGTCTGGAAGATCGAGGCGACGAAGATTCTCGCGCTGGGCGACGTGTCGACGAACGTCGCGGACATGCGCGTAGTCATCTCGCTGAACGAGGACACCCTCGCAGAGCGGATGATCACGCCCGAGGAGGTCGCCGAGATCATCGAAGACCACCTCGGCGTCCAGACCGTCCAGCAGGGTGCGACGATCGAGTTCGGCCCGGAAGAGCCGTCCTACCGGGATCTGCTCCAGCTCGTCGAAGAACTGCGCGACATCACGTTCAAGGGGATCGAAGAGGTCTCTCGGGTCGTCATCCGCCGCGAGGAACTCGACGACGGCAGCGAGGAGTTCGTCCTCTACACTGAGGGGTCGGCCTTCGGTGACGTCCTCTCGATCGAGGGCGTCGACGCCTCCCGGACGACGTGTAACAACATCCACGAGATCTACCGCAACCTCGGCGTCGAAGCGGCCCGCGAGACGATCATCGAGGAGACGAACAACACGCTGGCAGAGCAGGGTCTGGACGACGTGAACGTCCGCCACCTGATGCTCGTCGCCGACATCATGACCAACCGCGGCGAGATCGAGTCGATCGGCCGCCACGGTATCTCGGGGTCGAAACAATCGGTGCTCGCACGGGCGGCGTTCGAGGTGACGGTCAATCACCTTCTCAACGCCGCGATTCACGGCGAGATCGACGAACTCGACGGCGTTACGGAGAACGTCATCGTCGGTAAGCCGATCAAGCTCGGTACCGGTGACGTGGACCTGCGGATGGGTTCGACCAGTCGGTAATCGACTCTAGAACGCTCCAGGCGTCCGCTCACTGTTTCAACGTCACGATACGTGTTCTACGCGTCACTATACTACCCTACATTACCCCACACTACACTCAATACAATGGCTGTCACACTCGGAGACGACGAACGTCAGTATCTCGCGCTGTTCGAAGACGTGACCGGTGCGTCCGGACAGGATTGTGTCGTCGAGGACGACCGATTGCTGGTCGTCGTCACCCGCGGCGAGATGGGCGAGGCGATCGGCCCGCAGGGCCAGCACGTCCAGGAATTCGAAGAGCAGGTCGGCAAACCCGTTCGGCTGATCGAGGCCGCCGACCAGCCGAGTGACTTCGTCGCCAACGCGCTCGCTCCAGCGGCGGTGTACAACGTCACCATCAGCGAAAACGACGACACCGTCGCTTACGCCGAGGTCGCGGACGAAGACCGCGGCGTCGCGATCGGCAAAGACGGCGAGACCATCGAGGCCGCGCGTACGTTAGTCGAACGTCACTTCGGTATCGTCGATATCCAGTTGACCTGAGACGGACTGCTATCCGTCGTTTCCGGCGCACCCGCGACCGGTCTGCGGGTACACTGGTACCCAGTCACAGCAATCCGGCTGCGTCTCTTCGCTCGCGTCTCGCACTTTCCCCTCACTCGTTCACTTCCCCTCTCCATCGCTCATCGTTCCGAGCGCGTACACGTACCCCGCGTGGGTCGTCACGTACGCGATCCCGTCCAGGACGACGGGCGTATTACGGACACCGCTGACGGTGACGTCGTAATCGGTGATCTCTCGAACCGTGTACGACCACCGTTCGGTTCCGTCGCTCGACTCGAGTGCGACGACGTCGTCGCCGGAACCGACGTAAACCGCGCCGTCGACGACGACGGGTGCGGTATCGCCGACGTCGGAGAGCCACCGTCGTCGTCCGTTCTGACGGTCGATTGCGGTGAGGCCTTCGCTCCGCGTCGCGTAGACGGTTTCGTCGTCGAGCGCGACGGAGTGGCGCACGTCGCTTCCGATCGACGTTTCCCACAGCAGTTCTCCGTCGGCGGCGTCCAGTGCGAGTAACATGCCGTTTCGAACGCCCGCGTAGACCGTTCCGTCGGCGACCGTCGGTGGCGTCCACACGCGGTCGGCCGTCTCGTAGCGCCACCGTTCGGTTCCGTCGTCGGCCTCGAGTGCGACGACGTCGCCGTCGCTTCCGCCGCCGACGTACACGACCCCGTCGGCGACTGCGGGCGTCGTCACGTACTGGCCGATCGACGCGGACCACCGCTCGTCACCGCTGTCAGCCGCGTGTGCGCTCAGTCCGTCGGTGTCGAGTCCGCCGCCGGTGTAGACCGTTCCGTCGGCGACCGTGGGCGCCCGCCCGACGTTTTCACCCGATCGAACGTGCCACAGTCGCTCTCCGGTTTCGGCGTCGACCGCGTGCAACCCGCTCGAGCCGTCGACGCCGTTCCAGGCCGTCTGATAGACGACGCCGTCGGCGACTGCGGGCGTCCCGCGGGTATCGAACGCGAGGTCGGTCGTCCACACGGCCGAGCCGTCTCGTCGGTCGAGCGCAGCGAGGTTGCCGCTGCCGGCGAGGTAGAGCCGGTCGCCGACGACCGCGACCGACGTGTCCTGCGTCCGCCAGTAGCCTCGTCGCCAGTAGAGCGAGACCGATTCGCCGGTTCCGGTCGTCTCGCGGGAGCCGCTGTTGACCGCGTCGTACTGCTCGGCCGGCGCGGACCCCTCGAGGGAGTCGACGGATCGATTCACCGTTTCCTCGTACTCGTGGGGCGTGCCGTGTGGGGACTCTTCTGTCTCGGTGTCGGTCAGTTCCGCCTCGGTGTCAGCTTCGGTCTCCGTCTCCGTCGAACCCGAGTCGTCGTCCGTCGTAGATTCGTTCCCGTTCGGTTCGCGGTCCGTCGACTCGTCACTGACACACCCGGCGATCGCGGCGACCGACACTACACCCGCGCCGTGGAGGACGTATCGTCTGGAGTGGGGGGCCATGAAAATCGCTTTCCGCGTACTGTAATATGTTTTCTGTGCGAACTATCTCGTCTTCGAACCGGAACGCGTCGTCTCCGACCGTGTTATCGTCCCTGCCCGGCTTTCCGGTCGTATGACGCGCTCAGATCCCTCGAGAGTGGTCCATAACGCTCTCTCGAGGCGTAACGTCGGGTCGAAACAGGGATGCTTAAGTGTCTCCGTCGGATAGCGAGAGGTACTATGGCAAACGGCAAATACGCCGCGCGCAAGCTGAAGAAGGACCGCCAGCAGCAGCGGTGGTCCGACTCGGATTACGCGCGACGTGCTCGGGGCCTTCGCGAGAAGTCCGACCCGCTCGAGGGTGCCCCACAGGCTCGCGGTATCGTACTGGAGAAAGTCGGCATCGAGGCAAAACAGCCCAACTCGGCCATCCGAAAGTGTGTCCGCGTGCAGCTGATCAAGAACGGGAAACAGGTGACCGCGTTCTGTCCCGGTGACGGTGCTATCTCGTTCATCGACGAACACGACGAAGTCACCATCGCGGGGATCGGTGGCGCGAAGGGTCGTGCGATGGGCGACCTTTCCGGTGTCAACTACAAAGTCGAGAAAGTCAACGGCGTCTCGATGATCGAACTCGTCCGCGGGAACGCGGAGAAACCGGTGCGATAATCATGGCGGCAGAAGAGCAAGATCAAGACACGCAAGAACAGGAACAGGAACAAGAGCCCGATCCGGACGCGCCGGCCGGCGACACCGAGGTCGCCGCGAAGCTCTTCGGCAAGTGGGAGATTTCCGGAATCGAGTACTCCGACCCCTCGACGGAACGCTATCTCACCGTGACCCCCGTGGCTCACACGGCGGGCCGTCACGCACGCAAGCAGTTCCAGAAGTCCGAGATCTCCGTCGTCGAGCGCTTCATCAACCGACTGATGCAAACCGAGGAGAACACGGGGAAGAAACAGCAGACGCTCAACCTCGTCCGTGACGCCTTCGACATCATCCACGAGCGCACCGAGGAGAACCCGATTCAGGTGCTCGTTACCGCCGTCGAGAACGCCGCGCCTCGAGAGGAGACCGTCCGACTAAAGTACGGTGGCATCTCGGTCCCGAAGGCCGTCGACGTCGCCCCGCAGCGTCGCGTCGATCAGGGCCTGAAGTTCATCGCCGAGGGCGTCAAGAACAGTTCGTTCAAGACGCCGACCTCCGCCGAGGAGGCCATCGCGTCCCAACTCATCGGTGCCGCGAACTACGACGTCCAGACGTACGCCGTGAGCCAGAAAGAAGAGAAAGAACGCGTCGCAGCCGCTGCTCGCTAACGTCTGTCGACTCTTTCGGCTCTTTTCTCTTTCTGTCTCGACACTGACCAGCCGTCGGCTCGAGTCGACACCGTTCTCGTGTCGATTCCACCGACCGATTTCTCGCACCGTTCGACCGTTTGATGCCGGTTGGACCGTCCGCTGACTCGCGTAACCGGCCCCATCGAATCCAGGGCGGACGACGGTGCCGAGGACGTTCGATCGCGGGTCCGACTGTTTTGTCGATCGTCTCACTCGGCTTCTTCGCCTGTCACAACGCGCCAAACCGGACGACTGCTGTGCGATCGGATCTGTCTCGGTACTCGTCGGTACTTATATTCGGTCTGAACTCATTCGTTCAAATATATCTCATGCCGAATGATCGTTCTGGACCGACTGAACTCGATCGGCGATCACTGTTGAAAGGCGCGTGTGCGACGTCGACTCTCACACTCTTCGGAACGGTCGGTGTGACCGCACAGAACCGACGGCCGACGGATCGGCCGGTCGACGAGGACGTCGTCAACGAACTCGTCGTGGACACGGACGATCACCCGGAACTCGAGCACGCCTCCGTCACGTTTCTTCGGCGCGGCCGAGCGGAAGTCGTTCGTGGAGAGATCCGGGCACACTACGATCTCGACGCCCCCGACACGCACGGTAGCGACGAACCGACGACGGTCGGTCATTCGCTCTCGCTCGGCCCGGAATTGGCCCGACGGGCGGATACCGGGGCACTGGGCGAAGCGTCCGTTGCCGAACTCGAGGCGGATGCGGTCGCCCTCGAGCGGTCGGAGGAGACCGGTGATCCGAACGAACACTTCGAGAAGACTTCCCTCGAACGAGAGAACCAGCTCGGCACGCACGGCCTGGACGACCCGGATTTCGATCGTCTGGGTGACGCGGTCACGTACGTCCAGACGAGTTCGAGCGAGTGCGGGCCCCTCTGTCGAACCGCTCTCGTGGTCGACGTCGACCGCAGTAACTCGAGCGAGTACGCGATCGAGGACTCGGTCGGTCGCTTCGAAACGGTGGACGGATCCACGTGCGACGGCGAAGCGTTCGGCGACCGATTCCCCTGTGCGGAGATTCCCTACGTCTACGACTGCTCGATCCCGGACGCGTTCGACACCACCTGGCACGTCGACGATTCGGACTTCGATCGCACGTCCGCCGAGGCGGACTACTACAATACCGACTTTCCCGTTATCCCGAGGACGACGGCCGAACACTCACAGGAGACGAGCGTGTCCGGAACGACGATCGAGGTTTCCGGCCGCTGGGAACACTCCGGGACGTACGGCTTCAGAACCGCAATCAGATTCCTTCTCAAGGGCGCCGTCGGTGCGATGTATTACTGACCGAGCACACTCGAGTGGACGCCTCGCTGTCGCTACATTTTTCGTCGTTCCGTCGGAACCTCGCCGTAGCTATGAGTCCCCGACGAAGAAGTCGCCCAACCCACACCCGACGAGCGGTCGTGACCGGTCTCGCGACCGGTGCGCTCGCCCTGACCGGCTGTCTCGGTGACGACGACCCGGATTCACCGCCGGCGACCGACCCCGAGGACATCACCCCCGTCGAGAGCGAGTACGACCTCTCGGTCGACCACGACGACCTCGAGTCGTGGGAGCGCTACGATCCCGATTGGACCTCACCCACGGCGTCCCCGCTCGAGGCCGACCTCGAGACGGAGGTCGTGATCGAGAACCTCGAAATCCCGTGGGACCTCTCGTTCGCGCCGGACGGCGACCTGTTTCTTTCCGAGCGGACCGGGACGATCCTTCGGTACGACTCGGCGTCGCTTTCGGACGTCGCCAGAGCCGACGTTCTCGACCGCGCCGACGCGGTCGAACCGGGGAGCGCCGACGGCGGCTGGTGGGCCGCGGGGAGCGAAGGCGGGTTGCTGGGAATCGCCGTCCACCCGAACTATCCGGACGTGCCGCTGGTGTACGCCTTCTACACGTACGAGACTGATGGCGAGTACTACAATCGACTCGTCTACTACGACGTGTCCGCGGACGATCCCTCCGAGACCGAGACGGCGGTCATCGACGGCATCGAGGGGAACGAGATCGCACACAACGGTTCGCGGCTGGCGTTCGGGCCGGAGAACTACCTCTGGGTGACGACGGGGGACGCCCTCTACAACGACTGGGAGGAAGACGAGGATCCGATCTCGCAGGACGTCCGCAGCCTCGCAGGAAAGGTGCTCAGGATCGAACCCGACGGCTCGCCCGCACCGGGTAACCCCGACCTCGAGAGCGAGGACGGAGCCGGCGACCCGCGGATCTACAGTTACGGCCATCGAAATCCGCAGGGAATCAGCTGGTTGCCGGACGGAACGCCGATCATCACCGAACACGGTCCGGGTGCCAGAGACGAAGTGATGGTCCTCGAACCGGGTGATAATCACGGCTGGTCGACCGCCCGCGACGCCGACACCTACCCGGGGACGGACTTCGCCCGGCCGGTCGTCAACATCGGTCCCGGCGCGTCGCTGGCGCCGAGCGGGTGCGTCTTCTACACCGGCGACGCCGTCCCCGAGTGGCGAAATCGACTGCTCGTGGGGACGCTGGCCGGCCAGCGAATCACCGCCGTCACCGTCTATCCGGCCGACGCCGAGGACGACGAGCGGCCGACCGCCGACGGCGGGACGCGCTACGACGCCGACTGGATGCACGAGGAGTACCACGCGGTCACACATCACGCGTTCGAGGACGAACTCGGTCGCGTCCGTCACGTCGAACAGGGGCCCGACGGTGCTCTCTACGCGATCACGTCGAACCGCGACGGCCGCGCCGGCGACGGCTTTCCCACCGACCGGGACGACGTGCTGGTTCGGATTACGCCTGCCGAGTGAGTCCGGAGTACGAATCCGGATCCGGATTACGCCGCGAGTGCGCGCGAATCAGTCCGCCGCCGTCCCCCCGCCGCTCGTGTACGACCGCGTCGCGTCGACCAGCACCTGTCGGTAGCTACTCGAGTCGGGTTCGCGAGTCAGTTCCCGGAATCGGTGCTTGAATCCCTCGAAGTCGACGCCCGGGGCGTCCATCGCCGCCGCGTGCGCGAGGTCGTAGAGTCGGTGATCGGTCTCGAGGAGGTCGTGGCGTTCGGCGAGTGCGAGCGCGAACGCCGCGTTGACGGCGGTGATGTCGGGGTCGGCCGAAGGGGAGATCCGTCGGGTCTGTGGGTGTAATCGAGATCGTGATCGTGAACTCGGGTCCGAATCCGAGCCTGCATCTGGACTGGACGCCGGACCTGGACCGGGCGGACTCCCGGGTCGATCCGCGATCGCGGCCGCGAGACTCGACTCGAGGTAGGCGAGCAGTTTCTCGCCGGGGCCGACGGTCAGGGTGATGTCGTCGGCGTAGATGTCTTTCATGTGGTTGGCGATCTGGTAGCAGTGGGCCAGTTTTCGCCGCTCGACGCTCCGGCCGGCGAGTGCGAGGTACAGCACCTCCTCGGTCGACTGGATGTGAGACGGGTGACTCTCCTCGTAGCGAGCCATGTGGGCGAACTCGTGGAGGGCGAGTTCGCGGGCCATCGCACTCGAGGCGGCCTGTCTCGAGATGTTCAGGACGTGGCGGTCGTCGTAGTGGCCGGCCCACGTCCGCTCGTCGGGGTCGTCTCGCAGGCGGACGTACACCGGCAACGAGAGCTCGTGTTCGGTTTCGAAGAGGTCGCGGGCGCCGAGAAAGGGTGCGGTCGGTCCCGGTCCCTGAACGCGAAGATCCATGGGTATCAGTAGCAGGGGCTGTGACGGTATGGGTCTTGCGCTCGCTCGCGTCGGCGACCGACGGCGACTCGAGACGTTGCCGGCGAACTTCTCTTGCGTGGCATTCACTCACGCAAATTGGGTATTCTGGGGGACGGACGGGTTACTCGGCCGATTTCCGGCGGCGACGAAACACTATCCTTTTGACCCCGCTACCGGTAATGGGGGTTATATGGGCCGACGCAAGAAAATCGTGCAGGAGTGTGAACGGCTGATGGACAACCCGGAGAACATCCGGAACATCGCCATCGCCGCTCACGTCGATCACGGAAAAACGACCCTTTCGGACAACCTTCTCGCGGGTGCCGGCATGATCTCGGACGACACCGCCGGGCAACAGCTCGCGATGGACACCGAAGAGGACGAGCAGGAACGCGGGATCACCATCGACGCGGCGAACGTTTCGATGACCCACGAGTACGAGGATACCAACCACCTCATCAACCTCATCGACACGCCGGGCCACGTCGACTTCGGTGGCGACGTCACCCGAGCGATGCGCGCCGTCGACGGTGCGCTCGTCGTCGTCGACGCCGTCGAGGGCGCGATGCCCCAGACCGAGACCGTGCTGCGCCAGGCGCTCCGCGAGGGTGTCAAGCCGGCACTGTTCATCAACAAGGTCGACCGCCTGATCTCGGAGCTACAGGAAGGACCGCAGGAGATGCAAGAGCGTCTCCTGAGCGTCATCGCCGACGTCAACGAACTCATCCGCGGGATGACCCAGGACATGGACGACGTCGACGACTGGACCGTCTCCGTCGAGGACGGAACCGTCGGCTTCGGGTCCGCCCTCTACAAGTGGGGCGTCTCGATGCCATCCATGCAGCGCACCGGCATGGACTTCGGCGACATCATCGACCTAGAGCAGAACGACCAGCGCCAGGAGCTCCACGAGCGGACGCCCCTGTCGGACGTCGTTCTCGACATGGTCTGTGAGCACTTCCCGAACCCGATCAACGCCCAGCCCCGTCGTATCCCGCGCGTCTGGCGCGGCGACGACGAGTCCGACCTCGCGGAATCGATGCGCGTCGTCGACCCCGACGGCGAGGTCGTGTTGATGGTCACCGACATCGACATGGACCCCCACGCCGGCGAAATCGCCGCCGGCCGCGTCTTCTCCGGGACCATCGAGAAGGGCCAGGAGCTGTACGTCTCCGGGACCGCGGGCAGGAACCGCGTCCAGTCCGTCGGTATCTACATGGGTGGCGAGCGCGAGGAAGTCGATCACGTCCCCGCGGGGAACATCGCCGCCGTCACCGGTCTCCGGGACGCGATCGCCGGCTCGACCGTCTCGAGCGTCGAGATGACTCCCTTCGAGTCGATCGAGCACATCTCCGAGCCGGTCATCACCAAGAGCGTGGAGGCCCAGACGATGGACGACCTGCCGAAACTCATCGAAACCCTTCGACAGGTGTCCAAGGAAGACCCCACGATCCAGATCACGATCAACGAGGACACCGGCGAGCACCTGATCTCCGGACAGGGTGAGCTCCACCTCGAGGTCATCACCCAGCGTATCGAGAAGAACCAGGGGATCCCGGTCAACACCGGTGAACCGATCGTCGTCTACCGCGAGGCCGTCCAGCGCGCGAGCGACACGGTCGAGGGCATCTCGCCCAACCGACACAACCGCTTCTACATCTCCGCGGAGCCACTCTCGGACGAACTCGTCGAGACGATCAAACGCGGCGAGGCGTCGATGGACATGCCCGAACAGGAGCGCCGCGAAGCGCTCCAGGACGCCGGCATGGAGAAAGACGACTCCCAGAACGTCGAGCACATCCACGGCAGCAACATCTTACTCGACGAGACGAAGGGGATCCAGCACCTGAACGAGACGATGGAGCTGTTCATCGAGGGACTCGAGGACGCCCTCGACAACGGCCCGCTCGCCGACGAGCCCGTTCAGGGGACGCTCATCCGCCTGCACGACGCGAAGCTCCACGAGGACACCATCCACCGCGGTCCGGCGCAGGTCATCCCCGCGACGCGGGAGGCCGTCCACAAGTCGCTGATCGACGGTCACATCAAGCTCTTGGAACCGATGCAGGACGCCCGTATCGACGTGCCAAACGACCACATGGGTGCCGCCTCCGGCGAGATCCAGGGTCGTCGCGGCCGCGTCGACGACATGTACCAGGAGGGTGACCTCATGGTCGTCGAAGGGATCGCTCCCGTCGAGGAGATGATCGGTTTCGCTAGCGACATCCGGAGCGCAACCGAGGGCCGAGCCTCCTGGAACACGGAGAACGCCGGCTTCGAGGTCCTCTCGGACTCCCTGCAGACCGAGAAGATCATGGAAATCCGCGAGCGCAAGGGCCTGAAGCTCGAGCTGCCCCCGAGTATCAACTACATCTAAGGACCTTTTTTGCGTTCAGGTCCGCTTCGCGGACCGTTCACGCAAAAAACCTCCACTAAAAAAGGCCGCGAGCGCCTCGGCGCTCGCGGTGCAGTACGGTCTACCGCGTCGTTCGACCGTTTTTCGATCGACCCGTACAACTACTGTCTCTCGTTCGCTCGAGAGCCGTCTCCACGGCTGCGCTCCCGACGCGTTCGAACTCGAGGTCGAGGGTGCTCTCGGCATCGAATCCTCTACTCCTCGAGCGCTCGCCGCGCCTCCTCGAGCACCCACTCTAGACTGTCGGTTCCGAACCGATCCACGTGCGATTCTCGCAGCGAGTAGGCCGAATCGGCGAACTCGGCCGGGGTGAAAAAGCGGGCGTCGGTCGCGTCCGAGCCGGCGTCGACCGTTCCGGTCGTCTTCGATCGCGGGACCGCGTAGTCGACGTTCACCATGTACTGCTCCGCTACCGGCTCCCCCGACGAGTCGTAGAAGTACGTCAGTTCGGCGGGGTCCACGGAGAGACCGGTCTCCTCCTCGAGTTCGCGGGCGACGCCCTCGCGGGGAGATTCGCCGAGTTCGATGCGTCCGGCGGGGAGTTTCCACTCGCCCGACGCGCGGAAGTCCTCGACGAGCAGCAGACTCTCGCCGTCCACGACGGCGGTGCTGCCGCCAGGCGTAGGATTGTAGAACACGTAGTCGTCGCACGAGTCACAGCGATAGACCATCGGGGTCTCCACCGCCACTGCACCGAGCATCGGCGTCTCGACTCCGGTAACCGGCGTCCCACAGTAGGGGCAGTACTCCGGAGGTTGGTTCATTGGTAACTGCCCACACGAACTCTCGGCAGTTAAATCCCGCCGCCGCGTTTTCCGCGAGAGGCGGTTCCCCCGTCTCCGAGCGAACCGATCGCCGCGCCGCCGTTCAGCGGTACGCTCGCCGCCGCGTCACCTCGAACGACTCGAGCAAGTCGTCGACGCGAATCTCGAACGTCCCGGGTTCGACGGTTCGCGAGCCGTCGTCTTCGACGATCCCGAGGGATTCGACCGCGAGCGTGAACGTAGCCGTCTCCTGCTGGTCAGGGTCGAGAGTGACACGGTCGAACGCGACGAGTTCGCGGACGGGGGTGACCCGAGAACTGCGCACGTCGGTGGCGAACAGTTCCACGGGCTCGGTTCCGGCGCGGTCGCCGACGTTCTCGAGGGTGACCTCGACGTCGACCGTCCCGTCCGGTCCCACCTCCTCGGCCGAGAGGTCGAGATCCCGATACTCGATGTCCGCGTAGCTGAGTCCGTAGCCGTACTCGTAGAGCGGGTCGTAGGACGACTTGAACGCCGGATCGTCGGCCGTCGGGCTGGGAAGGTAGTTGAACCGGAGCGGGACGTGGCCTTCCGAGCGGGGAACGGAGATCGGGAGCCGTCCCGACGGATCGCACTCGCCGAAGAGGACGTCCGCGATGGCCCCTCCCTCCGAGCCCGGCTGGTAGGCCATCAACACACCGGGGACGTGCTCGGCGATCCACGGCGTGGCGAGGACGCGACCGGTGACCAGCACCGCGATGGTGGGCGTCCCCGTCGTGTGGACGGCCTCGACTAGCTCTCGTTGGGCGTCGGGCAGCGTGAGTTGCGTTCGGTTCGGGAACTCGTCGAGGCCGTACTCTGCGCTGCTGGCGACGAACTCGTGGACGTAGTCGGGTTCGCCGAGGACGACGATCGCGGCGTCCGCGTCGGCGGCGCCCGCTCGAGCGGCGTCGACGTCCTCCGTCTCGTTGAGCGTCGCCCCGCGCTCGTAGGTGACCGTCGTGTCCGAACCGACGGCCGCTTCGATCCCCTCGAGGACGGTGTCGCCGAGCGGGTCGGGGTCCCGCACCGTTCCCCAGCCGCCGTGTTGATGGGCGAGGCTGTCCGCGTTGGGGCCGGTGACGAACACGCGATCGAGATCCGACTCAAGCGGAAGGACGCCGTCGTTCTCGAGCAGCGTCATCGACTCCCGGGCGGTCTCGCGTGCGACCTCGCGGTGGGGCTCGGAACCGAGCGTCTCGACCGCATCGTCGACGTCGACGAACGGGTCGTCGAACAGGTCGAGCGCGAACTTCAGTCGGAGGATCCGACGCGCGCTCTCCTCGATGCGCGCCTCCGAGAGTTCGCCGTCCTCGACGAGGCCGACGAGCAGGTCGGCGTACTCGCCGCCGCCGAAGGGGAGGAGGTCGAGTCCCGCCCGGATCGTCCGCCAGATCGACTCCTCGCGGGAACCGGTGACGCCGTGGCCGCCGTGGAGGTCTTCGGCGCCGCGGGCGTCCGCGAGGACGAAGCCGTCGAACCCCAGATCCTTTCGAAGGAGGTCCTCGAGGACGCGCGAGGAGCCGTGGACCGGTTCGCCGTTGATGGAGTTGTAGCAGGGCATGATCCCGGCGGTTCCGGCGTCGATGCCGGCTGCGTACGGCGGGACGTGGATCCGGCGGAGCGTGTAGTCGGTCACTTCGTTTGGCGCCTGATCCTGTCCGCGCAGCCCTTCGCTGTAAGCGGGGAAGTGTTTCGTGACGGCGAGGACGCGGTCGTCTCCGCTATCGCGTTCGGCGTCGGTTCGTCCCTGGTACCCCCGGACCATCGCCGCCGTCGACGCCGCACAGAGGAACGGACTCTCGCCGAACGTCTCGGCGATCCGGCCCCACCGCTGGTCGCGAGCCACGTCGCCGATGGGACTGCTCGTCGACTGGACGCCCGTCGCCCGCATCTCCGACGCGGCGACGTCGGCACACCGCTCGAGCAGGTCGGGGTCGCGGGTCGCTGCGAGTCCGAGTTGCTGGGGGAAGACGGTGCTCCCGGCGACCGCCGCGTGGCCGTGTTCGGCCATCGCGCGGACGAACAGCGGGACGTCGAACCGGGAGGCGTCGATGGCCGCCCGCTGGATCTCGTTGGCAAAGGCCGCCTTCTCGGCCGGCGTGTTGTACGGCGTCTCTCCGAAGTGACACGAGCCGAGGTGGTGGGTTTCGATTTCGTCTTTCATCCCCTCGAGATCCTCGCGCGCGCCGATACCGACGATCTGCCCGACCTTCTCTTCGACGGTCATCCGCTCGAGGATGTCGTCTACGCGTCGTTCGTCTTCGCGGTCTACGCGCTGGCCGAACGCCCGTCCGGGAGTCATGTCGACTGTGACGTCCCCGTCGCGGTGGAACTGTTTTTTGTGTGGTTTGCTGTCACGAGACACGGATCGAACGCTCGTCGGTGCGTTCGCCCGCTCGTTCGATGAACTCGGCGTCCGGCGTCCATCTCGCCGGTCTGGACGACCCGGTGGTTGGCGTAGAGTCCGCCTTCGGCGAGCGAGTCGTCGTGGCTGCGGCACGGACGCTCGTCCGTGTTCAGTCGTCGCCGCTCGCCGACGAACCGGCAGCGTTCTCGAGTTCGCCTCGCTCTTCGGACGTCCGCGAGGTCAGATCGCCCTCGCGCCAGGTTCCGCGTTTGAACCACAGGTACGCGAGGACGGCGCCGACGACGTTCGAGACGGCGAACGCGAGCCAGAGCCCGGTCGAGCCGAGTTCGATCGAGCCGAACCAGGCGACGGGGAGGCGAACGAAGCCGAGAACGCCGATGGCGATGGCCGCGGCGATCAGGGTCTTCCCGGCGCCCCGGAAGCCGCCGTTGTACGCGCGCATGATGCCCATGAAGCCGAACGTCGGGGCGACGATCCGCAGGAAGGTCGCGCTCGCGTCGGTGACGGCGGGATCGGTGGTGAAGATCGCCGAGATGGGGCGGGCGGCGAGGACGGTAACGGCGCCGACGACCGACAGAATCACGAACAGGAAGCGAGCGCCGTAGTCGTTTGTCCGCGCCGCTCGATCGGGTTTCCCGGCGCCGATGTTCTGGCCGGTCATCGTCTCGATACCCTGGGAGAACGCGATCGCCGGGAGGAACACGACGGAGAAGATCCGCGTCCCGATCCCGTAGGCGGCGACGATCGTCGTCGGGAACATGGCGATGATGATGAGCATCAGGTTGACCGAGATCGCCCGTCCGGTCATCTCGACGGACGCGGGAACGCCGATATCGAGCATCGTCCGCGCGTACGAGAGGTCCGGAACCATCTGGCCGAGTCGGATTCGCACGCCTTGCGTGCCGCGGAACATGATCCAGAGACCGACGCCGAACGCCGCTGCCCGCGAGGCGATCGTCGCGATAGCCGCACCGACGATGCCGCTGCCGCCGAAGCCGGTCGCATCGTAAAGTGTAGCCTCGAGTCCCTGCAGCGAGAGCCAGGCGAACAGCGGATTGTCCTGAAAGCCGAAGATGAGGAGCGGGTCGAGGGCGATGTTCAGGACGACGGAGCCGAACATGACGACCATCGGGGTGATGGTGTCGCCGTAGCCGCGCATGAGCGCGATGAACATGGCGAAGCCGAAGACGAACACGAGGCCGGTCGAGAAGACCTCCATGTAACTCACAGCCTGTGGCGCGTATTCGGGATCCGCACCGAGTAATGCGACCAGCTCGCCGGCGAAGACGTAGCCGACCGCACCGACCAGGAGAGAGAGGATGACCGAGAACGCCACAGTCTGGGAGGCGGCGTACTCGGCCTTGCGAAACTGTTCGGCCCCGACGTGCTGGGCGACGAGGACGCTGCCGGCCACCGAGAGTCCGATCGCGAGCGAGATGAGCAAAAAGACCATCGGGAACGCGAAACTGATCGCGGCCAGCGCGTTCGTGCTGTACTGGCCCAGCCAGAAGGTGTCCGCGAGGTTGTACGCCGTCTGGAAGAGGTTCGTGACGACGATCGGAAAGGAGAGGTACAGGAGGGGCTTCGCGATCCCTCCCGACGTCAGGTCGAACTCGTCGCTGCTCTTGAACAGTGAGCGAACGCGGTCGCGGAGACTCATTCGACCGCAGCCCTCACTGTCCGTTCGTCGTCGGTTCTCGGGAGGTCGTTCGAGAGAGAGATAGTCGTCATCGTCGGTAGATACTGACTGTTTGGTCAGTCGTTACCCTGACCTACTGGTCAGTCAGTGAAATAGCTTGTGGAAGCGGTAGCTTGACACGGCCCGGAGCGGACTCACAGTCCGACCGCGAGCGTCACTCGTCG
The DNA here is from genome assembly GCF_017357405.1 of Halomontanus rarus. Lineage (GTDB taxonomy): Archaea > Halobacteriota > Halobacteria > Halobacteriales > Natrialbaceae > Halomontanus > Halomontanus rarus. The sequence goes on from NZ_CP071597.1 coordinate 2,860,407, forward strand.
GATCACAGCGTCCTCTCGGAGCGTACGGAAGTCGAAGTCGCCTCGCACCCGCTCAGGCGGCACCGACGCGGAAGAACGCGACACCGTGGGAGTCGACCGTCGCCTCGAGAGAGCCGTCGGTCGTCCACTCCTCACCGCTCCAGACGTCCGTCACCGCGTAGCTGCCGACGTCGTCGGGTAGGTGCAAGTCGACGGTCTCGACGCTCGTCTCGATATCGACCGGTTCGTCGCCGCGGTTGAGCAAGATGACGGCGCACTCGCCGCCGGCGAGGCGCTTGCTCCAGACCTCGCGGTCGCCGTCGGTCTCGTCTCGAGTGCCCTGAATCCCCAGCGGGTCCTGATCGATCGCGATCGCGTCCTCGTCGAGCAGGATCTCCCGCGTCGTCTCGTCCAGTTCGCGGAGGTCGTTGCCGGCCATCAGCGGTGCGGCGAACAGGCACCAAAAGCTGAAGTGCGTGCGCTGTTCGGCCTCTCGAAACGGCTGGTCGACGGTGAACCCCTCGGACTGGGACTGGGCGGAGTCGGGGCCGTTGCCGACCTGCAGCATGTCGGGGTCGTTCCAGCCGTTGGGTCCGTGGTAGCCCGCGATATCTCGTTCGTCCATCTCGTCGATGATGTCGACGACGCCGAGCCCGAACTCGTCGTCCTCGGAGCGTTTCCACTTCGCGAGGATGTCGCCGGTCGTCCGCCAGAGGTGGCCGTCGACGTTTCGACCCCATCGCCAGGGTTCGTTGTTGCCCCACTCGCAGATGCTGTAGACGATGTCGCGGTCGACGCGTTCGAGGGCCTCGCCCATCGCGGCGTACCGATCGATCGCGTCGCGGTCGCGGTGGTCGCCGCAGTTGTCGTACTTGAGGTAGTCGACGCCCCACTCGGCGAACTGCTCGGCGTGTCGCTGCTCGTTTCCGAGACTCGCCTCGTGGCCCGCACAGGTCTCCGTTCCCGCAGAGGAGTAGATTCCGAACTTCAGCCCGCGGTCGTGGACGTAGTCGACGAGGTCGGCGATTCCGGCCGGAAAGTTCTCCGGATGATTTCGGAAGCTCCCGTCGTCGGCGAGTTCCTCGGCCATCCAGCAGTCGTCGACGACGAGGTACTCGTAGCCGGCGTCGCGAAAGCCGGTCTCGACGAGCGCGTCGGCGGCGTTGCGGACGTCGAGTTCGGTGACGTTCCAGCTGTAGGCGTTCCAGGTGTTCCACCCCATCGGCGGCGACCGTACCTGCGGACTGTTATTTGCTGACACGAGAGTGAGCGAACGCGGCGACAGGAAAACGGTTTCGATGACACGTTTCGGCGGCTCGCCGCTCGTCGGAGACCGCTTCGAGTCGTCCGGTTTCGCGCTCGCGCTCGATTTCGAGTTCGATTCGGATCCGCGCTCGCGCTCGAGACGGCTCTCTCCGTCTCGAAGGACACACGGACGACGAGAGTCCGGTCGCTTATCGCCCGAGTTTCTCTCGGCCGATGCGGACGCCGGTCGGCGTGATGATAATCTGGTCGTCGCCTTTCTGGACGATGTCGCCGTCGACCTCCTGGGCGACCTGGCGGAGTTCGTCGACGATGTGTTCGACGGTGCTGTCTTTGGTGCGCAGGCGGGTGATGTCCGCGATGACGATGTCGCCGTCGTAGACGGCGTCTTTGATGTCGATGGCCGCCGCCTGACCGTCGACTTCCGCGATGTGTACCTGCATCGTCGCCTCGCTCGCGCCGTCTGCGACGTCGTCGAGGTTCAGTTCGACGTAATCCTCGGCGCTTCGAGACTGGCTCCCGCCGAGAATTTTGCTCATGATTCCCATAGAAAAGGGACACCCTCGCCGCCAGTATAGTTCTTACGTCAGACGGTCAGCCAGTCGTCGATGTCCGGCCGACGTTCCGTGAACTGGTTCTCCGGTCGTCGACTCGAGCGGCTCCGACGCGGACACTTATTGACCGACGGGGCGATCCGAGAGACATGACGTTCAGCATTTGCGTCCACGAGTCCGTCGCGGACGAAGCCGACGATGGCGACGATGAACGCGAGCCCGACCACCACGACCGCTTCGGCGTCGCCGTCACGACCCGCCTGCCCGGCGTCGGCACGCTCTGTCCGTTCGCCAGCGAACGCGGTGCCGTCGCCACGCAGAGTCTCGTCAACGTCGATCTCGGCCGCCGTGGCATCGAGTACATCGACGACGGACTCGCCGTCGACGACGCTCTCGAGGCGCTGTTGAACGCCGACCACAACGCTCCCAGACGCCAGCTTCACGGCGTCGACGCCGACGGCACCTTCGTCTTCTCCGGCGAGGGGTGTGGCGACTGGTACGGCCACCGCGAGGGCGACGGCTACACCGTCGCGGGGAACCTGCTGACCGGCGAGTCGGTGCTCGAGGCGGTCGCCGACAGCTACGACTCGAGCGACCGGTCGGAGCCGCTCTCGAAGCGGTTGATCGACGCGCTCGCCGCGGGCCAGGCCGAAGGCGGCGACAAGCGCGAGGAGCTGTCGGTCCAGAGTGCGGCCGTCGTCGTTCGGACGACCGAGGAGCACCCACTGGACCCCTCGTACAACGACCTCAGGGTCGACGCGACGGAGACCCCGATCGCCGATCTTCGGGAGACGTACGACCTCGCTCGAGAGGGATACGAGGCGGCGATGGAGCGCTACGAGGAATCGTACGAGGCCGACCGGCGCGAGGGGGAGGCGTCCGAGGGAGAGGAGAACTGAGGCGTCGAGTTCGGGTTCGGGTTCAGGTTCGCGTTCGGGGGTCGCCATAGACCGACCGGGATCGGAACCACATCCGCTGGGCCCGTCGAGTCGAACGCGGACGATCAGCCCGTAAAGTCGTACAGTTCGTCGCCGACGTAGTGCAGCGAGTCGACGACCTTCCCCTCGCTGCCGACCATCTCCGAGCCGTCGACTCGAGCGCGGCCGACGGCGAGAACCTTTCCGTGGGCCTCCTCGGCGATGACGACGAGATCGCCCTCGGAGACGTCGCCCTCGACCGTCGTGATCCCCGGTCGCATGACGTCCGCGCCGTCGCTGACGAACGAGACGGCCCCCGAGTCGACGACGACCACGCGCTGGTCGGGATCGTAGACGTTCGCCCCGCGGACGGTCAGGAACAGTTCGTCGTCGAAGGCGGCCACGCGCGGTTCGCCGTCGATCAGGACGACCTCGCGGTCGGTCTCCTCGAACTCGACGCGCTCGTAGGTGTCGCCGTCGAGGTCGACGCCGAGTTTGTCCGCCATCGCGTTCTCGAGGTCGGCCACGTCGTCGCTTCGAAGGTGGTGTCGAGACTTGACCTGCATGTCCGGCACAACGTCCGGTCGTCGCTTAAATCGACCGTTCTCTCGGACAGATAGATCAACTCGAGTGTGCTAATCGCTAAGTACTCCCACGACGACAGTGCTCGTATGTGGCCCTCCTGGCGGGAGGCGAGGGTGACCTGTATCGCCTGCGGCGAGACGCTCCCTCGTAGCGAGGCCCGCGAATACGACAAGTACGGCGATCGTTGGGATCGGGACGACAAAGAGTTTGAGTACCTCTGTAAACCCTGCGACGGCGACCTGTCGCGACAATCGAGGCACGGACTCGAGGCGCTGCTCGTCGACGTCGAAGCCGAGGTCGACGGCGGCGACCGCGACGGCGAGTCCGATCGAACGGCGTTCTGTCTGGGGTATCTCGATCGACTCGAGGAGCGGTACGGCACCTCGGAGTCGGAGTCCGAGGGGACACAGCGCCGGGAGTGAGCGTCGTCGTCTCCGTTTCGGCTCGGTCGACTCCGTGTTTCTTTCTTTCTGACGACTAGCCTCGAGAGAACTGCGTCGTACAGGTACTAGAGCTACCGAATTACGGTTGCTCAAATCACTCTTTGAAGGTAGAGTAGCTATTTATGTGTTTTTGTCGTACTGACAGGTAATACAGTATGAATCGTCGGGAACTTCTCGCTGCGAGTGCCGCGAGCACCCTCCTTGGAACAGGCGGTTGCATCGCTAATCTCGACCCACGGGATGAGAAGAGCACCGACCCAGACGACGAGAATACTACCGACGAGAACACTGTCCCGGGCTGTACGTCGAAAGCAGAGTGGACCGGCGATATTACCAGCGGGCCGGCGGATCCCGACCCGGACTCGATCGCCGGCCACCGCGACTGTGCGAACGCGGATCGGCCGGAGCCTACCGGGAACGTGTGTGAGACGTTCGAATTGGAGAAGCAGAACGGTGAGATCGACGAGTTCCGGAGCGTGGGCGTCGAGCCGTATCCGGAGCCGCCGAATACGTTCGACGAGGAGCCGCTGACGGAGTACGTGTACGAGTATGAAGATGCTTACCAGCAAAATAAGGCCGTCTCGGAGTACGGGGAACGAGCATACGGCGCTGGAGCAGAGATCCTCGACGACTGGGGAGATCCGACACGGAGACTCGATATTTACGACCAGATCACAGTTGTCGGAATCCGTTTCGCCCCTCCCGTAAGTTACGTAACGCGTGACGGGAATTTCGTCGGTGATGACAATTTGAGCGAACAGGCAGTATATGGAGTTGATGAAACCGGAATCGTCCGTATAGAGGAACCGTATCTCGACAACGACGAAAAGATCGTAGAAAGTCCGCCCAACCCGGTCGAAGACGGCGACCTCCTCGAGTGCTTTTGATCGATACGCAACCTGAATCCAGAACGTCTTCAACGGATTTCATCTACCGATCACTGGCGAGACAGAGAATTCACCAGCCGAAGTACAGGATATAAATAAGATGTCCGCGAATCTACATCCGATGTCCATCGCTGTCGGACCCCGCTTGGCACCGTCAGTCCTGATTGCCAACGTTGCCATCCCCACCGTCCTCATTCTACTCGTTCTGCTCGTCGCTGGGCTGATCACCGGCGGGATCGTGTTCGTCCTCGTCTACCTCTTCCGGAGACTGTCTCACGAATCGGACGGACGCAGCGACCGGTGATGCGGAAACAGACGCCCAATTCACGGGAGAGCAAAGCGTGGTACAACGCGCTCAGTCGGTACTACGACGTGCTGATCGATCCCTTTCAAGGTCGTCTACGACGACGGGGGATCGGTTTCCTCGGCGTCTCCGCAGACGATCACATCCTCGATATCGGCTGTGGAACCGGTCGTGGCTCGACCACGCTGCAGAACCTCGTTGGACCCGACGGCAAAGTTGTCGGTATCGACGTTGCAGAGCAGATGTGTCGACTCACCCGGGATCGTCTCGAGGTCGATACCCCATCTGCGGTCGTCTGTGGCGATGCGCTGGCGTTACCGTTCGATTCCGACAGTTTCGACGCCGTTCTCGTAAGTTTCACGCTCGAACTGTTCGAAGACGAGTTGCAGATGGTCGTCCTCGAGGAGATACGTCGGGTGCTCGCTCCACGAGGTCGAATCTGTGTCATCGTCCCCTCGTCAGCAGCGAGCAATCTCGTTTCTCTCCTCTACGAACGACTCAACGACGTGTTTCCGACGCTGGTCGATAGCCGACCGCTCGACGGTCGCGGCGTCCTCGCTCGAGCCAATTTCGAGGTCGTTCGGACCGAAATCGAGTGGGTGTTGGTCGTGCCGGTCGAACTCGTCTTCGCTCGTCGCGGTCCGTCCACGGGAGATCGATCCTGAACCGTTTAATCCAAGACCCACTCTCGTAAGATAGTCCCCCGTATCTCGCACCGCCATCTGGACATCACTCGACATCGATGGCACCTTGGCGATCAGTTCGTAGCTGTCGTGAGCGGATTGTTCACCGGATTCGGCGCGAAACGAGCGAAGTCGTCGCGCTGAACTCCTCTGCGGTCTCTCGCACTCGGTTTCCGTCAGGGTGTAGACAGCGTACAACCCGTCGCGTTACACCCGTCCCGTACGACGCGATCGAACGTCGATACCGACCGCCGCTCGAGGTCCAACGGGGCTGTTCAGCCACTGCTCGTCCTCAGAGGTCCGTCTCGTTGAACCGCAGGTATCCCACGCCCGGCGCGATCACCGCCCACCCGGCGAGGACCAGCGCGGCGAACCAGAGGGGGATCTCACTCTCACTACCGGTCTCGCCGGCGGCCACGGCGTTCGTCACGCGTTCGTGGGCGCGACTCGGCGAGAGCGCCTCGAGGTACGGCGTCCACCACGGGGAACTGGCGGGCATCTCGAGGCCGTTGACGACGTAGACGACGGCGTCGGGGACGACCCACCAGGCGAAGACGAACAGGAGGAACGATCCGAACGCGAGGAAGGCGGTCAGCGTCGTCGAGCGGACGAACGCGGAGATGCCGATCCCGATGGCGACGTAGACCAATGCGAGGACGAGCGTCAACGCGACGAAGCCGGCGAGCGATCCCCAGGGGAGTGTGAACCCGCTGACGAGGACGAACAGCGACGCCAGTACGACACTGACGAGTATCGAGACGGCCAGAATCGCGAACCGGCCGAGGTACGTGCCGACGACGAGGTCTCGACGCGAGTGGGGAAGCCCGAGCATGAGCCGCCACTGGCCGTTCGTCCGTCGTTTGACGATCGCTTCGTGGGCCAGCGAGAGGCCTGCGACCGGGACGAGAACCATACTGACGAGCGAGAGCAACCCGACGAACTCGTCGGTCGAACCGCCGGTACGAGCCGCTCGGACGGTGGCGTAGGCGGCCAGTCCGAAGATGAGGACGAACAGTCCGGCGAAGACGAACAGCTGGCGGCTCCGGACCGAATCGCCGATCTCCTTGCGGGCGATCAGCGTCCAACTCATCGGCGCGCCTCCGTGTTGGGTCGTTGTTCCGGCGCCGTTTCGTCACCGCTCTCGGCGTCTCCGTCCGCGCTCCCCTCCGGCTCCCGTTGCCCCGGGCCCGGCTTCGCGCCCGCAGCCCCCGTGTAGGAGACGAACAGCTCCTCGAGACTGGTCTCGCCGGTCGAGAAGTCGACAATCTCGCCGCCGGACGCGCGAATCTCGTCGAGGACTGCGAGTTTTGCCGCGGTCGTACAGCCGACGACGAGCGTCCGTTCCCGGTCGTGTTCGGCGACCTGAGAGACGCCTTCGAGGCTCTCGACGGCGTCTGCGACGGCGGCGACCGCCGTCGTCCCGGCCAGTTCCACGGTGAGTTCCGATTCCGCGCCGACGGTCCCTCGCAGGCGTTCTAACGAGTCGACGGCGATCAGTTCGCCGTACCGGAGGATCCCGACGCGGTTGCAGACGGCCTCGACCTGCTCTAAGATGTGACTCGAGAAGAAGACGGTCGCGCCCCGGTCGACCTCCTCGCGGACGATTTCGCGCATGCGACGGACGCCGTGGGGATCGAGTCCCGTGGAGGGTTCGTCGAGGACGAGGAGGTCGGGCTCGCCGACGAGCGCCATTCCGAGCGCGAGTCGCTGGGCCATCCCCTTCGAGTAGCCGTGGGCGGGTCGGTCGCCGGCGCCCTCGAGTCCGACGCGTTCGATGATCTCCTCGGGGTAGTCGTCGGCCCCCTTCGACTCGATCGCGAACTGGATGTGCTGGCGGCCGGTCATCGTCTCGAACGGTTCGAATCCCTCGGGGAGGACGCCGATTCGCCGGCGGACGGCGACGGGGTCGTCCTCGACGTCGGTGCCGAGGACGCGGACCGAACCGGCGGAGGCGTGGCTGTAGTTGAGCATGATGTCGATCGTCGTCGACTTTCCAGCCCCGTTGGGTCCGAGGAAGCCGAAGACGTCGCCTCGGTCGACGGTGAGGTCGATTCCGCGGAGGGCGGTGACGTCGCCGAAGTGCTTTTCGACGCCGTCGAGTTCGATCGCGGGCATTCGAGGGTTATCGTCTCGGAAGGCCAATAACTCTTGTCGTCCGATACCACGCCGTTTTTCTGCCGGCGGTTTTCTCCCGACGTTCGTCTTCTGACGTTCACCCCAACGTCCCGCTCCCGACACGTCTTTCACCCTCTCGCTCGAAGAGGGTGCCATGAGCGACGACGCACAGGCCCGAGCCCAGGCCGAGGCCGGCACGGCCGAAGGGCAGGGTCCCGTCCAGATCAGCGAGGACCTCGCGCGCCACCTCGAGAACAAGCGCGAGGAGTTGTTCGAGAAGTTCGAAATCCGCGACGAGTTCCCGGCGGGCGTCCTCGAGGAAGCCGAGGAACGCACCCAGGACATTCCGGGGGAGATCGCCGACGAGGTCGACGAGCGGACCGATCTCCGCCACCTGACGACGTGGACGACGGATCCGATCGACGCCCAGGACTTCGACGACGCGATCTCGGTCGAGGAACGCGAGGAAGAGTACGTCCTCTGGGTTCACATTGCGGACGTCACCCACTACGTCAATCCCGAGACGTCGATGTGGGACGAGGCCGTCGAGCGCGGGAACACGGTCTACCTGCCGGCGTACACCATCCACATGCTGCCGCCCGTGCTCGCGGAGACGGTCTGCTCGCTGGTCCCCAACGAAGATCGACTCGCACACACGGTCGAGATGCACCTCGACAAGGAGACCCTCTCCTACGAGACCATCGACATCTACAAGTCGGTCATCGAGTCCGACGAGCGACTCACCTACGCGCAGGCCGAAAAGCGCCTCGAGGATCCCGACGCACCGCTTCACGAGGAAAACACGCTAGTCCACGACCTCGCGGATCGGATGCACGAACAGCGCAAGGAGGACGGCTCGCTCGTCTTGAACCCGAGCAGGGACCGCGCCCACACCATCATCGAGGAGTGCATGCTGAAGGCCAACAAGGCCGTCACGCACACGCTGATGTGGGACCGCGGCGTCGAGGCGATGTACCGCGTCCACCCCCAGCCCAGCCCCGACGAGTGGTCGAAGGCGCTGCGAGAGATTCAGGATCTCGACGGCGTCTCGATCCCCGGCGACACCTGGGAGGACCCCCGGAAGGCCGTGAACGCGACCCTCGAGGACGCGCCCGGACGCCAGCTCGACAAGATCCAGTGGGCGGTGATGAAGGTGATGCCGCGGGCACGGTACATGAACGACCCCTTCGGCGGCCACCACGCGCTGAACTTCGAGATCTACGGCCACTTCACGAGTCCCATTCGCCGGCTCAGCGACCTGATCAACCACTGGATCGTCTACCAGAACGACGTGCCGGAGAACCTGATCGAACTCTGCGATCGCGCCAGCGACAAGCAGAAGGCCGCCGAGACCTGCGAACGCGAGTACAAGGGCTTCCTACAGGAGGTCGGCCTCGATCCGACGGCGGTCAACAACCGCGGGATCGAGGTCGTCGACGACGACGAAGCGGACAAGACGCTGTAGGCGGGCGACAGCGAGGACGAGGACGAAGGCGAAGGCGAAGGCGGCAAATTCTCGCGGTCACTCGTACTCTCCCTCGAGCGATCTCTCGTAGGTGTACACCGGTTGCGTGTCGCCCGCGAACCTCTCCTCGTGTTCGCCGGTCCGCTCGAATCCTCTCGATTCGTAGAATCGGACGCCCACCTCGTTGTCGGCGAAGACCTCGAGTTCGAGCCGTTCGTAGTTGGCGTCGCCGTCACCATCGGTCTCGAGTCCGTCGATAGCTCGCTCGAGGAGCGCCGTTCCGGTTCCCTTTCCCCAGCAGCCCGGGTGGACGTACAGCCGAACCAGCGAGGCGACCGTCCGACCGTGACCGTCCGATCCCGGAACGACGTGGACGAAGCCGACGAGTTCGCCCTGGGTGTCGCGAGCGCCAGTACCGCTACCGCGACTGCCACTCTCGGCGTCATCGTCGCTGTCTCTCTCACTATCGGCTTCGGCCACGAGAAAGACGGCGTCCGACCGGTCGGCCGCGTCGGCGATCGAGGCCTCGAGGTCGTCGACGGCGTACCAGTCGTCGACCGTCGTATCGACCGTCTCACTGCCGAGAAACCCGTCGTAGGCGCCGTGCCAGCTCTCGCGGGCGACGGTTCGAACCGCTGGGGCGTCGCTCTCGTGCGCCTGTCGAACGGTTCTCGTCATGGATTGGGACGAATCGGAGTGCGTCGGTTTCGGAAAAAAGCGTTCGGGTCGCGTGGTTCGTCGAGACACTCGGCGGTGTGTCGCCGTCAGAATAGACCGACGTCGAGCGCGTACGGCCACGCGGTTCGCTCTCACTCTGTCCCGGTTCCGGCCGTCGATGTCCGTTTCCGCGTCCCCAGAAATATCATACTATTGCCGTTCGTCCGGTACTCAAAACGAACATAACTACCGTTAGTAGTAACGCCGATATCTCATATAGACGGCCTCCTTTGTAATCGTTATCTCAGATGGCTAACCGGGGGGATCGGTATCTCGACGATGGAGTCGAAACCAGGCTGGCGTCGCTCGCGGATTCGAATCCGAACGTCTCGCTCGAGGAGGCGACCGACGAGTACGTTCGAGCCTGTGAACAGTTCGAAGAGCTCCTTCAGGACGGGTCGCCGTCCGGAGTGATCAAACGAGCGGCGTTACAGCGTACCGAGAGCCGACTCTCGTCGAAGGGGTAGCTCTCGGAACCGGTCGACTCCGCGGCCGATCGACCCCACCTCCGATCACGGGTTTCGTCCGACTCGATCCCCGTCACCGTTTATTTCGAGGGTGTTCTCGAGGAGTGCCTCGAGCCCGCGGCGAATCCGCTGTGAGGTGGCGTTCTGTGAGATGTCGAGCGACTCCGAGATCGTGGCGAGCGAGGTCTCCCGCGGGACCCGAAAGTAGCCTCGTTCGAGCGTGAGACGGAGGACCTCGAGCTGATCGGGGGTGAGGCCGTACTCGAGTTGGCGGGGCTCTGAGGGTTCGATGATCCGGTGAACCTCGAATTCCGGGCTCCGATGGGCGAAGTGTGCCTGAAAGTCGCGCAACTGGTCCCGAGTGAGAAATCGAAGGCGGAGGAACCACGTTCCGTCTCCACCGGAGGCCTCCAGGACGATTCCGTGTTGGTCGATGATCTCGTCGATCAACGATTCGATACGGTCGCTCCAGTGAATGTTGTACAGCGTCGTCCCGTCGTCGGCTTCGATGATCCGACAGCTGTCGACGGTCGGGTCGTTCTCGAGGGCGTCGGTGAACGCCGCCTCGTCGCCGCCGGTCATCCAGCAAAACGGCATCACCCACTCGCGGCTGTGGGTCGCGACGCGTTCGGCTTCGATCCGTGCGTCCGGGACCGCCCGAAACGTCTCCGCGAGTGCGAATCCGTCCGCGCCGATAGTGAACTCGGCAACGATACTCATTGACGGAGAAACATCGCTGAGTGGGAAAAGACTCGGGCCGGCGTGTGAAAGAAACGGTTCGGATTCGTGACGGATGTCTCTCGCGACCTCGGCTCGAGACGTCGATCGAACGGCAAAGAACGGTCGGAGAGAAGCCACACTGGCGGCGGCACCGATCGAACGCTTACTCGATATCGATCCGGTGGCCCACGTCCCGTTCCGTCTCGAGGATAGGGAGGTGGACCTCGAGGACGCCGTTACGGTACGAGGCCGTGACGTCCTCCACGACGAGCTCTTCGGGGATGGTGACTCGTCGCGAGACCCGTCGACGCCGGGTCGTCCGGGCGGTCTCCGCTCCCTCCTCGACGGCGTGGTGGGCGCGGACGGACAGCACTCCGTCCTCGAGGGTGAGGTCGATGTCCTCCTTCTCGAAGCCGGGGAGGTCCATCACGAACACGTAGGCGTCACCCTCGTCTTCGAGGCTGACGGTCGTGTCGCCGCTCCACTCGAGTGTGGGGGTGTGCGTGTGCACGCGTTCGTGTTCGTGTCCCTGTCCCTGCCTGTATCCGTCGTCGTCCCCGTCCTCGAGCGCGGGCCGGGCCGACTCGAGGCGGGGAGTGTGGTACTCGTCCCACCACGACGCGCGGAACTGGTCGAAGGTGCGGTCCATCTCGCGGAACAATCGGTTCATATCGTCGAAGGATCTCATCGGTGATCGCACACTAATAGATCATGATTAATTATAAAGTTTCTGTGACGAGAGATAGCACGCGTCTATAGCCCGATATCGGGCGATTCGGGTTCTCCGACGCAGTGCTGGGTTTCGCCCAGTTCGGCACAGGCCTCCCGGATCAGACCGTCGAGGATCTCGGGCGTGGTCGGGTGGTACGCGCGGCGGGGGATCTCGCGGACGTCGAGGCTCATCTCGACGAGAACCTGCATCGTCTTGGCCATCACGTCGGCGTGGTAGTGCAGCCCCTGAAAGCCAAGCACGCTCCCGTCGGCCTCGCTGACGACCAGCGTCGCTCGCCCCTCCGGGTGGTTCTTCGTCGCGAACACGCCGTCGCTGCTGGCCTCACGCGTGACGACGACGGCGTCCATCTGAGTCTCCGCGACGGTCTCCGGCGTGTGGCCCAGTCGGGCGAAGGGGTAGACGCCCAGCCCCGAGAAGATGACGTGGTGGGGAACGTTCGCGTAGGGCTCGAGGCGCTCACCTCGAGCGTGGCGCACGACGTTCTCGCCCGCCGCGAATCCCTGCTCTTTGGCGACGTGGAGGATCGGCTCGCGGCCGTTCGCGTCGCCGACGACGAAGATCCGGTCGTCGTCGCGGGCCTGCATCGTCGCGTCGACCCACCCCGTCTCGGGTTCGAGCGAGGTGTGCTCGAGATCGAGTCCCTCGAGGTTCGGATTCCGGCCGGTGAAGGCGAACAGGCGGTCGGCTTCGACCGTCTCGTCGCTGTCGGTCTCGTCACCTCCATCCCGCTCGAGGTGAAGGCGAACCCCGCCGTCGGCGGTCGGCTCGACGCGTCGCTCGTCGGCGTTCGTCAGGATGTCGATGTCGAAGTGCTCGCGGTAGAGGTCGAGAATCGTCTCGCCGTACTCGGACTCCATCTCCTCGAGCGGCCGGTCGTCGTGTTCGACGACTGTGAGATCTACGCCGCCGACCTCGCTCAGGTAGGGCGCGAGCTCGAGTCCGATGTAGCCAAAGCCCATCACGACACCCGAATCGGGGAATTCGGTCGCGTCGAGGACGTCGGCGCTCGTCGCGACGTCCACGTCCTCGATCCCCTCCAGATCGGGGACGTTCGGCACCGAGCCGGTCGCGATCACGACGTAGTCCGGCTCGAGTTCGCGGTCGCCGACCGCCAGCACGCGGTCGTCGACGAACCGCGCCGTCTCGCGGAGCAAGTCGACGTTCTCGCGGTCGGCGAACTCGTGGACCGTCTCGCGACGGTGGGCCGCGAACCGCCGGACGTGCTCGTCCTTGCGCTCGACGATCGCCTCGGGGTCGACCGCCGGAACTCCCTCGAGGCGGTCGTCGCGACGCGCCTGATACCGGTGTTCGGCCGCCGAGAGGACGTCCTTCGAGGGCATACATCCCCGGAGAATACAGAGCCCGCCACCGGGATCGCCGTCGTCGATCAGCGTCACCTCGAGGTCGTCGAGGTCGCTCTGGAGCAACTCTTCGGCGACTGCGACACCCGCACTTCCGTACGCACCGACGATCGCGACGTGGACCATGTATACTGGTCGTTCGATGTCGAGCGAAAAAGGCGTTCCTCCGGGCGTCTGGAAGGCCGACCGAAAATCGCCAGCGGCGTTTTTTGTTTCGCGTTCGAAATCGTGATCGTGATCGTGATCGTAGTCGGTCGTCGGTTCTCGGTGATCGTCGATCGATTTCGGACTATCGACGCACTCGAGCCCCGACAGTCAGCAGTGTGGCGACGAGTGCGGCGACGATCCCGAAGCCGGGCGAGCCGTCGTCGTTCGTCGAGTCGTCACTGCTCGAGTCGCTATCGCCGGTTTGGTTCGAGTCGTCGCTCTCCGTCGAGTCGTCGGTCTCGTTCGAATCCTCGCCGTCCGTCTCCGCATCGGCCGATCCGATCGCGACCGTTCGCTCGGAGAAGTGGTTCACGGCGACCAGCACGTCGGCGTTCGCCGACGCCGCCGACTGCTGGGTCACCATGTACCGCGACTCGTCGCTGCCGATCGCACCCTCGAGATCGCTGTACGAGGACGCCTCGACGGCCGCCTCGCCGTCGACGGTTACCGACGTGTTCTCCGCGCCGGCGACCGCTTCGGAGACGGTCGTGATGACGACGGTCCCCTCGTGTTCGGTGCGCTCGACGGCCATCTCGACGCGCTCTTCGCTCTGCTCGGTCGCCTCGACGGCGATGTCCTGACCGTAGATCGCGACGTCCTGGACGAACTCGCCACCGCGCTCTTCGACGTAGACCTCGGCGGTCGCCGTCCCGTTGGCGATCATGTCCTCCTGTGCCTCGGCGTCGTCGCCGCGTTCGCCGTCGGCGTACGAGCGGAAGACGAGTTTCGAGTCGCCCTCGAGGTCGGCGGTCACGTTGCCGTCGTCGTTGACGGTCACGTTGCCGTCGCCGACGACGAGGAACGTGCCGTTTCGTGGCTCACTCTCGTTTTCGTCGGCGGTATCGTCGCCGCCGCGGACGACCACCCGGTCGCCGTTCGCGCTGGCCTCGGCGTCACCCGAGAGGTCGACCTGTACGTACTGACCTTCACCGCCGGCGTCGACGGTGAGAATGCCACGGTCGGTGTCGTGGGCGGTCATCGAGGCCGATCCCTCGGTCTCGACCTCCGCGCGGGTCTGGCTCTGGGCGGCGATCGAGAGTCCGAGTCCCTCGAGGTTCGTGACGGCCTCGAGGCCGACGTCGGCGCCCAGACCCGCCCCGCCGGTGTGGGATTCCTTCGATTCGACCGCGACGCGGTCGAAGACCGCCTCACCGCCGACCTGGTAGTCGGTCAGAGCGTTCCCCGAGGCCTCGAAGGTCACGTGGGTTCCCGCGTACGCGCTCGATTCGTTGTCCTGTGCTGATGATACCGAATTCGCATTCGCGTTCGCGGCCGCTCCCGCACCGACACCCGCAACCGCAGCGAGTGCGCCGGTCATTACGAGCGTCGCGAGTACGATGGCGGATGCTGTTCTCATTGCATCCCGGTGGTTCCGACTGGGGTATAAAACACCTTGTGGCAGACACGTCAAACCGTGAATGAGAGCCTCTCTCACGGCCACGCTCGAGCACACCCTCGAAGCGAACGACGAGAAAGCGAGATCACAGGAGAGAACGAAGGCGAACCGAACGCACCGCGACACGGCGCGGTCCGCGTGACACCTCGATAGCGAACGTCCACGGATTCGGCCGTGGGCGGAGGTCGCGTCTACCGCGAAATACCGTCGCTACTGTCCGAGACGACCGCCTCGACTTCCTCTTTGGTGACGAGCGCGATGTCGCCCGGGATCGTGCGCTTGAGCGCCGCCGTCGCGGCGGCGTACTCGAGCGCTCTGGGAACGTCGTTGCCGGCCAGTCGGCGGGCGATGAAAGCGCCGGTGAAGGCGTCGCCGGTGCCGATGGGGTCGACGGTGTCGGTCTCGTAGGCGCCGTGGTCGTGGACGACGTTGTCGTGCCAGGCGAGCGCGCCCTTGTCGCCGCGGGTGACGACGACGGTGGTGAAATCGAACTGCGAGCCGAGTTTGTGGGCGAGTTGTCTGGGATCGCCCTCGTAGCCGAGTACCGTGCGGGCGTCGCGGGCGGCGACGACGAGGATATCGATCCCGGGGAACAGTTTCGTCAGCGTCTTCCGGGCTTCCTCGGGCGTCCAGAGCTTGTTCCGGTAGTTGAAGTCGAAGGCCGTGGTCGTCCCGCCCTGCTGGGCCGCCTGCAGCAACTTCGCGGTCGTATCCCGCAAGGTCGGCGACAGCGCCGGCGTGATCCCCGAAGTGAAGAAGACGCGAGCGTCCTGAATCAGATTCAGATCGAACTCCTCGGGCTTGGCCGTCGTGACGGCGGCGTCCGCGCGATCGTAGATGACGTTCGTCCCACGGGGTTTGCCCGCGTGCTCTAAGTAGTAGGTTCCCTGCCGACCCTCCTCGCTCCAGATGACGTCCGTATCGATCCCGTACTGGTTGAGTTCGGCGCTGACGCGCCGACCCAGCGGCGAGTTCGGGAGCTTCGAGGTCCACGTCGACGTGGCACCCAACCGTTCGGCGGCGATGGCGACGTTGCTCTCTGCGCCCGCGGCGCGAACCTCGAACTCGGTCGCCGCTTCGATCCGTTCGTTGATCGGCGGCGACAATCGCAGCATCGTCTCGCCGAAGGTGACGAGGTCGCTCATCGATCTCTCCCCTCCGTCCTCGCGGCTCCGGTGGACTGTGAATCGGTCATACGTCGTCAAACGGACGGGTCTGGTATAAGTCGTACCATACTCGGTATCGGCTCTCTCGAGTGGTCGATCGGTTCTGTTGGGCGTTCCATACGGCTTTCGGGGCGGCAGCGGCGTTGGAGATCGATTCGACTCGCGTTCGACGTTCGTCTGATTCCGGCGGCGATCCGATCGATAGCGAGCGGTTCGTCGACCGAATCGCAGGATTCGGTCGTCTACTGAGTGTCTGCGAGAATGTATATCGACGATTCGAAACAGTATTTTTCACTCGCTACCTCGAATAGTTCCCCATGGGTGACCGTGAACGAACGCGGTTCGACCGAGCGTTCGGCGATCATCTCCTCCTGAGAGACATCGTGTATATCGTCTGGTCGTACGTCGTCTGGGTGCTGACTCAGCTTCTCTTCGGTATGCCGCTCGAGCAGGCGCTCACGAACGGCGTAGTATTCGTCGTCGTCTTCCTCGCGCTGATGGAGGGCCTCGCTCGGTTCCGGGGATCGTCCTCCTTTCGTTCCGTCGGCGAGGATCCGTTCGGGTGAGTTCACGTACCGGCGTGACTCTCCGTCGAGATCGACTGCCGTGCGGTCGCCCCGAACGACCGTGCTACTGGCTAGCCACTCGAGACCACCAGTTCCTCCCGATCGATCGCCACTTCCATTCCCATCGACGCCAACAGGTCCAGACTCGAGTCGACGTGATCGGTCATCGTCGGAACCCTGATGTGTCCACCCGCGAGCGCGAGGAAGACGAGCAACTGGTCGGCCGCGTGCCGGTCGACCGGCGCGTCGCTCGCGAGAAACCGCTTCGCGGCGTCGGCGGCCTCCTCGCCGACGCGTTCTGCGCGTTTCCCCGGTTCGCCTAACGCGGCGAATCCCGCGACGGTGTTCGAGCCGTCGATCCGGATCACGATCGCCGAACCGGGGCAGGCGCTCTCGGCCGTCGTTTCGACGCGCTCGCGGACGGTCAGGTCGTGGTCCTCGAGCGACCGCGAAAGTCGCTCGAGTGCACCGGCGGCCTGCCGAGACGCCACGTCGTTGTCGGCGAGCGCCGCGGCTTCCGTCGAGTAGACGTGAACGTGGTCCGGGTCCGTACGTTCTTGGACATCCAACCGAATCGGCTTCAGCGCCGACGGCGAGAGTCGAAGCGTCGCCCGCCCGCCGCCCGCCGGGTAGAACCCCCGGCGCTCGAGTTCGACGACCGCCTCGAGGCCGAACCGGCGGAGCAGCGGTAGCTTGACGTATCGATAGTAGTCCATCGGCGGCGACCACGCCACGTCGGTCCCGCCGGTGGCCGTCACCGAGAGCGGCGACTCGAGGCGGGTCGCGAGCGGGAGCAGGGCGTCGAACAGCAACGTCACGCTCCCAGCGGTGTCGATCTCGACCGTGTATTGGCCGCCTGTGATGGTGTCGACCCCGGCTCCGGCCCCGGCCTCGGGATCGAACTCGACCGTTTCCGCGCCGAGTTCCGCACCCGAGACGTCCGCGTCGCAGATCTCGGTCAGCGCCTCGAGGACCGCGAGGTGCTGCGATCGCAGTCCTGGATTCGACCGCGCGCCGCGGACGTTCTCGAGGCGGACCGCCTCGCCGCGGACGGCCGACAGTGCGAGCGCCGTCCGGAGGAACTGGCCGCCAGCGTCCGAGCCGTCGAGTTCGCGCATGGTCGTCGTCTCGCTCTCGAGGACCGTCAGTGTCTCCCTCGAGATCGAGAGGTCCGGTCGTCGGTTAACGGTTCGTGGGGCAGCTGCGGGGTGTCGGCGTCTCCTTTCACGAAGCAGCGCGCTGAGGTCGACGGGACCGGTACGACTTTGCGGGACATCGACGAACGTTCGACCATCATGTCTAGTGCTATCGTGGTCCATTCACTCTTCGAAACCGTCTGGCCCTTCGCCGCCGACCACCTCCGCCGGCACTGGGCCGCTGAGGGTCGTCTCGAGTACCGCTCCCTCGACGAGGATTACGACGGACTGCTCGGCGGGGTTCTCGACGATCCGTCCGGAATCACCCGCCTCGTGAGCCTCGGCGTCCCCGTAACCGACGACTGCCTCGACGAATTTGCCGACCTCGAGCAGGCGACGGTACTCACGCGGAACATGTACGAACCCGACGAGGAGGCCGTCGCGGCGCTCGAGGCGCGGGGCGTAACCCACCGCTGGCACGACAGCGAGGGGTTCTGGTCGCCGTCGGTCGCAGAACTCGCGCTCGGGCTGACGATCGGGGCGCTGCGCCAGATTCCGCAGAAACACGCCTCGATCACCCGCTCGCACGATGACTGGGACCGCGATCTGTGGGCGAGCGACGTACCGGGTGCCGGCGGCTACCAGTACGTCGCCGATCCGCCGGCCTACGTCCACGGCACGATCGCCGGAAAGCGCGTTCGCCTCGTCGGCGTCGGCAACATCGGGAGCCGATACGCCGACGCGACGGAATCGCTCGGTGCGGAGGTGGCAGCGTACGATCCCTACGCGGACGAGCCGTGTTTCCATCGGACCGGCGCGGATCGAGTCCACTCGCTCTCCGACCTCGTCGCCGACGCCGAGATCTTCGCCCCGATGGTTCCGCTAACCGACGAGACGCGCGGGCTCGTCGGCGCGGAGCACGTCCGTGCGCTGCCGGAGGGGACGCTGGTCGTGCTGGCGACGCGGGCCGGAATCGTCGACGGCGACGCGCTTCGCGAGCGGGTCCTCGCCGGCGAACTCGCGCTCGCTGCGGACGTGTTCGACGGGTTGGCCGGCGAGCCGATCCCGCTCGACGATCCGCTTCTCGATCGCGAAAACGTCGTTCACACTCCCCACGTCGCCGGGCGGACGCGCCACGCGAACGAGCGGTGGGCGGAACTGCTCGCCGAACGGTACGAGCCCGCGTGACGGTCGACGGACGCCGAGACCGTCTCTCTTACGAACCTTCCGGCCGAACGGAATCGGACTCCGTCGATTTCCGGTTGGTCAAGGTTTTCGGTCGCTCGACGAGGAGGCGAGACGAATGCGGATCCGAACCGATCCCCTCGTCGTCCGGTGGGTTCTGTGGGGGACCCTCGGGGTCGTCTTCCTGCTGGTGAACATCTACCGCCTCTCCACGGCGGTGCTCGCAGCGGACCTGATGGCCGCGTTCCGGACGACCGGCGCACAGCTCGGGACGCTCCACGCCGTCTTCTTCTGGGTGTACGCGGTCATGCAGATCCCCACGGGCGTTCTCGCCGACCGGATCGGACCCCGACGAACCGCGGCGGCGGGCGCGGTGGTGATGAACGCCGGGGCGATCTGGTTCGCGCTCGCGAGGACGTACCCGTCGGCGCTCGTCGCCCGCGGACTCGTCGGCCTCGGCGGCAGCGTCGTCTTCGTCTGCATCCTGCGATTCTGCGCGAACTGGTACCGCGCCGACGAGTTCGCGACCATGAGCGGGCTCACCTTCGCTGTTTCGGGCATCGGCGGCATCCTCGCGACGACGCCGCTCGCAGTCGCCGTCGACGTCGGCGGGTGGCGAACGACGACCGCCGCTCTCGGTGTCTTCGGACTCGCGTTCGCGGCCGTCGCGTTCGCAGTCGTCCGCGACACGCCCGAGGCGGCCGGGTTCGAACCGCTCGAGGACGTTCCCGAGCAACCGACGCTCCCGCTCGCGGAACTCCGCGGGCACACGGCGGCCGTGCTCCGAGATCCCTGGACGTGGGTCGTGAGCCTCCTGCTGTTCTGTACGTCCGGGCTGAACCTCACACTGTTCGGGCTGTGGGGCGTCCCCTACGTCGTCCAGACCTACGACGTCTCGGTGACCTACGCCTCGACGTTCACGCTGCTGGGCAGCGTCGGCCTCGTGGTCGGTCCGCCGGCGATCGGCTGGCTGTCGGATCGCCTCGAGCGCCGGATCGACCTGATGGTCGCTGGTGGCGTCTGTTACGTCCTCGCGCTCGGAACCGTCGCCGTCCTCGGCGCACCACCACTGCCGGTCGTCGCCCTCGTCTACTTCGCGGCTGGCGTCCTGCTCGGCGCGTTCGTGCTCAGCTACGCCGTCGTCAAGGAACGCCACCCGAGCGAAGCCAGCGGCGTCTCGACGGGGACGATCAACGGCGCGGCCTTCTTCGGCGCGGCCGTCCTCCCCACGCTGATGGGGTGGACGCTGGACGCCTACTGGACCGGCGAGGTCGTCGGCGGCGCTCGCGTCTACACGCCCGCAGGCTACCGGATGGCGTTCGCCATCGCGACCGCGGCGGCGCTCGTCGCGCTCGCCTGCGCCGTCTGGCTTCGGGTGTACTCGCGCCGCGATTAGCGGC
The DNA here is from genome assembly GCF_017357405.1 of Halomontanus rarus. Classification (GTDB taxonomy): domain Archaea; phylum Halobacteriota; class Halobacteria; order Halobacteriales; family Natrialbaceae; genus Halomontanus; species Halomontanus rarus. Next base: position 2,880,656 of record NZ_CP071597.1, read on the forward strand.
GGTCACGGCCGGTCGAATCAGCCGCCGTGACCCGGATAATCCCGCTCGAATCGCTCCTCGAGTTCCCGGCCGTCGATCGAGACGATCACCGGCCGCCCGTGGGGACAGGCGTAGGGGTTCTCGCAGTCGTCGAGCGCGCGGAGCAAGTCGACGATCGAGCCCTCCGTCAGCGAGGTGTTGCCGGTGATCGAGGGGTAACACGCCAGATCGCCGAGGAACTCGTCGGCCAGCGCGTCGACGGTTTCCGACCCCGACTCGCGGTCCCCCGCGATAAAGGCGGCGAGAACGTCCCGCAGCCGGTCGGGCTCGAGGGTCTTCTCGAGGACGGCGGGAACGGTAGTCACCGCCACCGTTCGATCGTCGATCCGGTCTGCGTAGAACCCGAGCCGCGAGAGCGCCTCGCGGTAGTGTTCGAAGGCTTCCGCTTCGGCGGCGGTCAACTCGAGTTCGACGGGCGAGGCCAGCGCCTGCGCGGACGGGTCGGTCGCGAACGCCTCCTGCAGGCGCTCGTAGTTGACCCGCTCGTCGGCGGCGTGCTGGTCGACGAGCGCGAGGCCGTCGGGCGTCTCGCAGACGACGTAGGTGTCGTGGAGCTGTCCGAGGACTCGCAGTGGTGGCAGGGAGTCGAACTCGTCGTCGCTCGTCGCCTCCTCACCCGTCAGCGTCCGCTGTTCGGTCGTCTCGGTGAACTTGCGCTCGGACTCCGTTCGCTGCTGTCGGTCTCGTCGGGCGGACCGCTGTTCGACTGTCTCGGGTTCGGGTTCGAGTTCGGTTTCGACGTCGGCCTCAGTCTCGGCTTCGGCCCCGTTCGATTCGCTCGCAGAATCAGTCGCGTTCCCGCGGCTCGAGTCCCCCTCGCCGGTTACCGGGTTCGTCTCTTTCCCCGTCTTCGTTTTCGCTTTCGCCTCCGCACTCGCACCCGACTCGTCCGTTCGGTCGGCCGTCGGCCGCGCCCTCGAGATCGAATCCGAAGTGGCGACGTGCTCGCTCCGTTCCTCCTCACCCTCGTTTCGAGTCGCCGTCGCGTTCGATTCGGTTTCCGGCTCGGACGCCGGACTCGAGACCTCGGTTCGGGCGTCGGCTTCGGCGTCGCCGATATCCGTCTCGTCCGTCGACGCCGGACTCGAGGCCTCGTCGGGACTCGTCTCCGAGAGCGACGCGGACTCCCGCTCGGGCTCGACCCGCGCCTCCGCCGGCGCCGACCGGCCCCGGGGCGCACTCGAGCGCACTAATCCGTGCTCGAGCAGTGCCGCCTCCACCGCGGCGTCGACCTGCCGGCGCACCGCGTCGTCGTCGTCGAACCGGACCTCCCGCTTGCGAGGGTGGACGTTCACGTCGACGGCGTCGCCGGGGGCCTCGAGGAAGAGGACGACGAACGGGTACCGATCGCCCAACTGGCCGTCGTAGGCGCCCATGATCCCCTCGCGGATCGCACTCGAGGTGATCGCGCGGCCGTTGACGTACGTCGAGAGGTACTCCGGGCTCGAGCGGTTCGTCTCGGGATGGGAGACGAGGCCGGTGACCGACTCGAGGGGGCCGGGCGGGAGGTCGCCGTCGTCGGTTCGTTCGCCCGTGGCGTCCACGCCGATCATCGCCGTCGCGACCTCGCGGCCGTACACCGAGAGGACCGCGGCCTGAAGGTCGCCCTGACCCGTCGTGGCGAACACTTCGCGGCCGTCGTGGGTCAAGGAGACGGCGGTATCCGGGTTCGCGAGCGCGTAACGCGTGACGACGCGGTTGACGTGGGCGAACTCCGTCGCCGTGGTCTTGAGGAACTTCCGTCGGGCGGGCGTGTTGTAGAAGAGGTCCGCGACCTCGATCGTCGTCCCCTCGGGACAGCCCGTCGGGCCGACCGACGCGACGTCGCCGCCCTCGTAGACTAGCTTCGTTCCCGCGCTGTCCGTCTCTCGAGGACGACTCTGCACGGTGAGCCGCGAGACGGAGCCGATGGTGTGCAAGGCCTCGCCCCGGAACCCGAGCGTCGAGACGCCGCTGTCCAGGTCCTCGACGCTTTCGATCTTGCTCGTCGTGTGCTGGCGGACGGCGGCGCGGACGTCCGCTTCGGACATCCCGCGGCCGTCGTCGGCGACCCGGACCAGATCCGTGCCGCCGGCCTCGACGGTGACGTCGATCCGGGAGGCGTCGGCGTCGAGGCTGTTCTCGACGAGTTCCTTGACGGCGCTGGCGGGGCGTTCGACGACCTCGCCCGCGGCGATGCGGGCGACGGTATCCTCGTCGAGTTCCTGAATGTCGGTTTCTGTCATCGTCTGGAGACCCTCGTCGCAGTTGCTACTGGGGTACACAGTCGTTCCCCATGAGTGTATTCACTCGGTCTTCGATTCTGCCGAGAGAGGGAGAGGGAGAGATAGAGAAAGAGAAAGAAAGGAAGGGGAAAAGAGGTCTGTTGAGAGGAGGAGAGGACGGAGCGTTCGTCTTCACGTATCGTTCCGCCGACCTGACCGCTCGAGCGCACCGATACGGTTAATTCGATCCCTCGCTTGGACTGATCAAGTGAACTGAGAGTCATGGAACCCATAATCGGATTGTTCGAGGAGGTCCCCGCCTGGCAGGCGACGGCGCTCCTGATCGGCATGTCCGTCGTCGCCGCAGTGATGCTCGAGTTCGTCGTCCTCCGGACGATCCTCCGGTACACGAGCCGGACGAAGACGGCGTACGACGACATTCTCGTCGGGGAGTTCAGACTGCCGGTCGTGGTCACGGCCGCGCTGGCGGGCGTCTTCCTGTTGACCGAGGTTCCGTCGGTCGCGGAGAACGTCCTCCTCACGCCGGACCAGCTCGATACGTTTTTCGGGAAGCCGTCGCTGTCGGTCGTCGTCCTCGCGTGGGCGTTCGCCGCCAACCGGATCGTCAACCGGCTGGTCGACGAGGTCAAGGACAAAGGGTCTCGCTTCGACTTCGCGCCCGTCTTCTCGAACGTCTGGACGCTGGTCGTCCTCCTCGGAACGGTCGGTGCGCTGCTGTCGATCTGGAACTACAGCATCTCGCCGCTGCTGGGTGCAGCGGGCGTCGCCGGCATCGCCGTCGGATTCGCCGCTCGAGACACCGTCGCGAACTTCTTCGGCGGGATCGCGCTGTACTTCGACGACACGTACAAACTCGGCGACTACATCGAGTTAGATTCTGGCGAGGGCGGTACCGTCGTCAAGGTCGGCGTCCGCTCGACGACGCTCATGATGCGCGACGAGGTGTTGATCACGGTGCCGAACGCGGCGCTGAACGCCGCGAAGGTGATCAACCAGTCGGCCCCGCAACGGCGAAAGCGCCTCAAGGTGCCGATCGGCGTCGCCTACGGCACGGACATCGACGCTTTCGAGGACCTCGTCATCGACATCGCCCTCGAGGAGTCGCTCGTCCTCGATTCACCGAAGCCGCGGATGCGGTTTCGCTCGTTCGGTGATTCGGCCCTCGAGTACGAACTGCTGTGCTGGGTCGGCTCGCCCAACCGCGAGAACAAGGCGCGCCACCGACTCAACCGAGCGATTTACAAGCGGTTGAACGACGCGGAGATCGAGATCCCGTTCCCACAACGGGACGTTCGGATCGTGTCGGCGGCGGACGGCTCGGCGGTGACGCTCGAGATGGCCGAAAGCGAGGGCGAGGGCGGGGGCGGGGACGGGAACGAACTGCGGAGCCAGTCGTCGGAGACGACTACGGACACGAAAATGAATACGGATCCCGACGTCGACAGGCCGGTCGTCGGCGACGGGGGCGTCGATCCCGGTCCGAAGTAGTCGGTAGCCGGTTGCCGGTTACCCTTGGATCCAGCGCGAACGCGAAATTCCTCGTCGGCTCTCGCTCACTTCCGCTCGTCCAATCGATCCTGCAACTGCTGTACCTTCGTCACCAGTTCGATCGGTGACGTCGTGTTGATGTCGAGGTCCTCGAGGTCCTCGAGGACCGCCTCGGACGCGGGATCGAGGGCGGGTGCGGATTCCTCACCGGCGGCCTCACCCTCACCCTCGGCCTCGGACTCGACGGTCGACCCGCCGCCGTCGGTCGTCACCGCCTCGCTTCCGGCCCCGTCCCCCGCTGACCCCGTTCCCGTCTGCATCGTCCCGCTCGAGAGGTCGAACACCGCCTGCACCGGCTCCGAGGAGCTGCCGCCCTTGGCTTCGATCGCTTTCTCCTCGCGCAACCGCTCGAGGACGTCCCGCGACCGATCCACGACGGGTTGCGGGACGCCGGCGAGGTCGGCGACGTGGATTCCGTAGGACCGATCCGTCGGGCCGTCGCGAACCGTCCGCAGGAAGGTGACGTCGCCGTCGCGTTCGTCGGCGGCGACGTGAACGTTGGCGACTCGCGGCAGGTTGTCCGCCAGACCCGTTAACTCGTGATAGTGGGTCGCGAACAGCGTTTTCGCCTGAATTTCGTTGTGGAGGTACTCGGTCGCGGACCACGCGATCGAAATCCCGTCGTAGGTCGCCGTCCCCCGTCCCACCTCGTCCAGGATGACCAGCGACTCCTCGGTCGCGGTGTGGAGGATGTTCGAGAGCTCGCTCATCTCGACCATGAACGTCGACCGGCCCTGCGCGAGTTCGTCGAGCGCGCCCACGCGGGTGAAGATGCCGTCGACGAGGCTGATCCGCGCCTCGCGTGCGGGGACGAAACTCCCCACCTGCGCGAGCAGGACGATACAGGCCACCTGTCGCATGTACGTCGACTTCCCGGACATGTTGGGGCCGGTAACCACGAGGAAGCCCCGATCCCGATCCATCCGCACGTCGTTGGGCACGAACTCCGTGGTCTGCTCGACGACCGGGTGGCGGCCCTGATCGATCACCAGCTCGTTGCCCTGGTGTAACGCCGGCTGGACCCAGCCGTTCTCCGCGGCGTGAGTCGCCAGACTCGAGAGCGCGTCCACCGTTGCGAGCGCCCGGCCGACGTCCTGCAGGAGCTCGGCCCGGTCGGCCACCCGATCGCGGAGTTCCTCGAACAACTCGTACTCGAGGTCGCCCCGTTTCTCCTCGAGACGGAGCACCTCGCGTTCTTTCTCCTCTAAGGCCTCGGTCGTGAACCGCTTGGAGTTCTTCAGCGTCTTGATCTCCTCGTAGTGGTCGGGGACGCCGTCGGCCGCGGACTTTCCGACCTGTACGTAGTAGCCGTCGGTCTTGTTCCGGTCGACGGTGACGTGGCTGAGGCCGTGTTTGCGCTTCTCGCGGTCGGCCAGCGAATCGAGCCACCGCTGTACCTCCTCGTGGCTGTCGATCACGTCGTCGAGTTCGTCGTCGTAGCCTCGCTGGAGGAGCCCGCCCTGGGTGACCGTCGACGGCGGGTCCTCGGCGAGTGCCTCGGCGAGTTCGTCGCGGAGGTCCCCGGCTGCCTCGCGGTCCGGGCGGTCGACGATCGCCGAAAGCGGCGATTCTGCGAGTTCGGGGTTCGAGGCGATCACCTCGGCGAGCGTCGGCAGGATCGCGAGCGTGTCCCTGACCGCGAGGAGGTCGCGGGCGTCGGCGCTGCCGTGGGTCGCCCGCGAGGCCAGCCGCGCCAGGTCGTAGGCCCCGCTCAGCGTCTCGCGGAGTTCCTCGCGGGCCAGCGCCGCGGACGAGAGCGCGGCGATCCCCTCTTGGCGTTCCTCGAGGACCGACAGCGACCGGCGCGGGCGCTGGAGCCACTCCTTCAACAGGCGGCCGCCGGCGCTCGTCTCCGTGTGGTCGATCGTCGAGAACAGCGAGCCGTCGCTGTCGCCGTGCATCGTCTCGGTGAGCTCTAAGTTGCGCTGGGTGGTCGCGTCGAGGGTGACGTGGTCGTCGCCGTGGTGGGCCTGAATGCGGGTCATCGAGGCGAGCACGCCTGTGCCGGTCTCCTCGACGTAGGAGAGGACGGCCCCGGCGGCGGCGATCGCCGGCGGAGCGACGCCGAGTCGATCGACCGTCTCGCGGCCGAACTGGTCGCCGACGGCGTGGTCGGCCCGTTTTGGCGCGAACGACTCGGTGTCGTGGAGGGTCAGTGCCGCATCGGTCCGTTCGCGGACGAGGTGCAGAAAGTCGTCGTCGGTTCTGATCCCGGGACCGGGGAGGACTTCGACTGGAGAGAAGCGGTAGAGTTCCGTCAGCGCTTCGTCGCCGTCTTCGGCGTCGGCGACGAGGAAGCGGCCGGTGGTGATGTCGGCGAAGGCGAGGCCGTACTCGCCGTCGCTGCCGCCGTCCCCGGCCACGACCGCCGCCAGGTACTGCGCGTCGGCGTCGCTGGTCTCGAGGAGGGTTCCGGGGGTCACGACGCGGACGATCTCGCGGGCGTGGCCGTCGTCGGTCTCGTACTGGTCGGCGACCGCCACGCGGTAGCCGCGTTCGACCAGGGCTTTGAGGTAGGGCGTGAGGTCGTTGATCGGGACGCCGGCCATCGGGTACGACGAGCCGTGGGAGGACTTCTGCGAGACCTTGAGATCGAGTTCCTCGCCGACGGTCTCGGCGTCCTCGCCGAAGAACTCGTAGAAGTCGCCACACTGCATCGTCAGCAACTCGGCGTCAGTCTCCTCCTTGAGCGAGAGGAATTCCCCGACGATGCCCGTCGCCTGTGTCATACCTGTGTGGCTGTCGTCCGAGGGGTAAAATCCTCCGGGTTCCCGCCGGCTGTCCGGTTCCTCGTGGTCCGTTGTGGTCCGGTCGTTCGAGTTCGGGGGTCCGCTTCGAGCACACCGGCGTCGGAACAGCCGACGTCAGTAGAGCACCCCGCCCAGCGGTACGTCCTCTTCGGGGGTGACGAGCACGGGATTCCCCGCTTCGTCGGGGACGCCGACGGTCAGCACCGCCGATTCGAAGCCGGCGATCGAGACGGTTCCGAGCCCCGTCGCGCAGAGGACCTGCGTACCGGGGAGCTCCTCGGGATCGTGGTGGTATCCCAGTTGTGCGGCCGACTGGACCTCCTCGTCCCCGAGGTCGATCCAGAGTTTGGTCATCTTCGGCTTGTTCGTCTCCGGAAACGCCTCCGCACGCTGGATCTCTCCGACGCGGATCTCCGTCTCGAGTGGACTCTCGACCATACCGGACCCACGACGGCCCGGCCGAAAAATCCACTCGGAAACCCGTCGGTTCGACTCGAGTCGATAGACTCGTTCTCGAAAACTGCTGGAAAAACCAAAATATAATCATTTCACGCTATATGATGGCATAGATACTAATACCTCCATTTTCGAATATAGTGGATTGGGAACATATGGGTGGCATAATACAAAAATAGAATCTATTTGGGCGATAAACGAATTTGTTCCGGATGAATAACAACCATAATATCTAAATTCCAAAACGTACTATTCTAGAGGATATAAAACATAAAATAAACGTCTATATATGTATTCTTACATTTCAAAATGCGCCGCTCTCGAGTCCGGCACACCGTCCCTGTAAACTCCGCCCTCGACACAGGCTGGACGTGTTCGATGACACTCGTAGGAATGTAATACCCTCGAACGACGCGGATAGAACGTGCGCGGATGCTCCACACCGCGTGTTCTCGTTCGAACGACGCGAATGCGCATCTTTATTCGGGACGCGACCTCACACGTGAGACATGACACGCGATCGACCGCGGCTCACGATCGGGATCGTCGGGTTGGGAACCCACGGGGTCAATCACGCACAGATTTTGCGGAGTCTCGGTCACGACGTCGTCGGCGTCGACGCCGATCCGAGCGTCCGGTCGGAGTTCGAAACGCAGTTCGAGACGACGACCTACGAACGACCGACGGAACTCTTCGAGACCGACATCGACGCCGTGATAATCTCGACGCCGAACAAGTTCCACGAGACGGTCGCCACCAAAGCCTTCGACGCGGACCTCGACGTTTTACTCGAGAAACCGCTGGCCCATACGGTCGAGAGCGCCGAGCGGATCGTCGAAGCCGCCGAACGGACCGACCGGATCTGTATGGTCGGCTTTCACCACCGGTTCCGGAATCCGTGCATGGTGCTCAAAGACTACATCGACGAGGGGTATCTGGGCGAGATATCCCACATTCAGGCGAAGTTCATCCGCCGCCGGGGCGTTCCGGGCCGCGGGACGTGGTACACCTCGAACGAAATCGCGGGCGGCGGCGCGCTGATGGACGTCGGCGGTCACCTGCTCGACTTGCTCTTGCACTTTTACGACTGGCCGTCGCTGTCCGACGTCATCGCTCGCTCTCGCTCGGAGTTCGGCCCGCGGGAGGACTACGCCTACCTGCACATGTGGGGAGAGGACGGCGAAGCGAGGATGTACGACGTCGAAGACTCCGTCAACGCCTTCCTCGAGTTCGAAAACGGCGCGACGGCCGATATCGAGGTCGCCTGGGCGGCCAACGCCGAGTCCACGCACACGTACAACGTCCGGGGGACGAAAGCGGGCGCGGCCCTCGACATCACGAACACGCTCACCGAAGTCGAGCCGTGGGTCGACCAGCGCAACGACCTCGAACTCTACGAGGTTCGAAGCGGGGGTGCCGACCACTTCGTCAATTCGTCGGTCGTCTGTTCGCACAACGATCCCTACCGCGACGAACTGCAGACGTTCCTCGACGCCGTCGTCTCCGGCGACCGACCCGAACAGAACAACGTTCATCAGGCCCTCGACGTCCAGCGTGTCGTCGCCGACATCTATCGGGCCTCGAGCGAGTGACTTCTGACCCTGCGTCGACTCTCGAGGTTCGGTCGTCCGTCACCCGAACTCGGTTCCACACGGAGCGCACTGCGACCGTGCCGCAGGCGTGTCACAGCGCAGCGGCGCCGGACCGGCTGTGAGCCGCCAGACTTAATTCGACACGACGCCCTTGTTCTCGAAACCATGTACCACGAAGACGGAGACGCCCCGGGGAAAACGATCAAGTCGGTCGAGACGGCGATCCACCTCCTACAGGCGATACACGACCGCGAAGAGGCCGGCATCTCCGAGCTCGCCGAGGAGTTCGATCTCTCGAAGAGCACCATCCACCACTACCTCAAGACGCTCGAACTCTACGACTGCCTCGAGAACGTCGACGGTCGGTACCGGCTCGGGCTTCGCTTTCTGACGTTCGGCGGACAGGCTCGCGCACGGGAAACGATCTACCGACTCGCCAAGCGCGACGTCGATCAACTCGCCCGACAGACCGGCGAAGAAGTGCGTTTGATCGTCGAGCGAGGGGGATACGGGATCACGCTCTACCAGGCGACCGGCGAGCACGTCGACAGTTCGCGAACGCACGTCGGAAGCATCGAGGAGCTGCACTGTACGGCCGCCGGGAAGGCGTTTCTCGCCGCACTTCCCGAATCGCGGGTCGACGAACTGCTCGCGGATCTCGAGTTGACCGCGCACACCCCCGAGACCATCACCGACCGGGACGAACTCGAGGCGGAGTTGGCGGAGATTCGATCGCGACACGTCGCGTTCGACGACGAGGAACGGTACGAGGGGGTGCGCTGTGTCGCCGCGGCGATCACGACCCGCTCCGGTGAGCTACTGGGGGCGATCAGTGTGTCAGGTTCGACAGAGCGGTTGACCGGAGATCGGTTCCAGACGACGATTCCGGATCAGATTCGAAACATCGTCGGCGTCGTGGAAATCAACACCACGTACTCCGGATGGGAGGACGACACGTTCGACCGCGTTCCGTAGCGTATGGCTGTGTTCCGATCGAGACTCGCTCTTCCGCTGGTCGTTCCGTTCGTCCGAATTTCATAACGGATCGTGAGCAATATATGCGTGGCCACCACCGGCCGATATAGCTGGTTTGATATAACCAAATGAACGTCGGTCGTATCGGTTCCGACCAGCATCGTCTTCTCGGTACTCGCCGCCCTGCGTCTCCCGCCGACTGTCTCTATCCGAGGGCATCTTCGTGCTCGGGCGATGGATGCGACCGTTCGTCCGCCTCTCGCAGCGTCGTCGACCGGTGTTCGGTTTCGGTCGGGTCGAAGACTCGTGCTTCGACCCGTGAACGTCTCTTTCGTTGACATAGGGAAACTGAACGGGAATTCAGCCCTCGACATTTGATACTGTGAAATGAACGGTTCGTACTCCCCAGTTTTCGACCGAGGGGACGGATCGAGTACTGTTCAAATCGAGTGGCGTAACAGTAAACGTATTTATACGATGCGTTCGAACGGATTCGTCATGGAATCACGGCGGGCAGGGTCACCTGCGACTGGCCCGAATCGGTCCGCCTGACGTCCCGACCGCCCCGCGAAACACACTGTGAGCTCTCAGCCTAACACATGGATACACACTCACTCAACGGCACGTGGCAGTTTCGACCGACAGCGGACGGCGAGTGGCGTCCGGGAACCGTTCCCGGTGACGTCTACTCCGACCTCCTCGAGAACGACGCTATCGACGACCCCTACGACGAGGACAACGAACTCGACGTCCAGTGGGTCGGCGAGACCGACTGGACCTACCAGCGCGAGTTCGAGGTCGACGAGGATCTCCTCACACACGACGCGCTCGTCCTCGAGTGTCTCGGCGTCGACACCGTCTCGGAAATCTTCGTCAACGGAACGTCGATCGGCGAGACGACGAACATGCACCGGGCGTACACGTTCGACCTCGGCGACGCGCTCGAGGTCGGGGAGAACCGGATCACCGTCCGGTTCCAGTCGCCCGTCGAGTACGGGAGAGAGCGCATGGAGGCCTACCCCTACGAGGTCCCGCTGATCCGCTACCCCGTCGATCAGCCCGGCCGGAACTTCATCCGGAAGGCCCAGTGTCACTACGGCTGGGACTGGGGGCCGTGTCTCCCCGGGGTCGGTCTCTGGCGAGATATCCGGATCCTCGGCTACTCGGGCCCGCGGATCACGCACACGACGACCGAACAGACCCACCGCGCGGGCGACGTCACGCTCTCGGTTCGCGTCGGTGCCGACGTTCCCGCCGGCAACGAGGGGACCTACGACCTCACCGCGACGGTCGCCGGCACGACCGAGAGCCGCGAGGTCTCCCTCGGGGCGGGCGAAGAAGAACTCGAGCTCGACATCACGGTCGCCGACCCGGAGCTGTGGTGGCCCAACGGGTACGGCGACCAGCCGCTGTACGACCTCGACGTGACGCTGTCGAACGGTGACGGCGAGGCGATCCACACCGAGTCCGACCGGATCGGTTTTCGGGACCTGAAGGTCGTTCGCGAGCCCGACGGTGACGGCGACGGCGACGGCGAGAGCGGCGAAAGCTTCGCCTTCGAGGTCAACGGAGAACCGATCTACGCCAAGGGTGCCAACTGGATCCCGATCGACGCCATGCGCGGCAACGTCACCGACGAGCGCTTCGAGGAACTGTTGACCAGCGCGACCGCGGCGAACATGAACATGATCCGCGTCTGGGGCGGCGGCTACTACGAACTCGACACCTTCTACGAGCTGTGTGACGAACTCGGCTTGCTCGTCTGGCAGGACTTCATGTTCTCGTGTGCGCTGTACCCCGCCACCGACGAGTTCCTCGAGACCGTCGAGGCGGAGGTCCGCTACCAGGTTCGCCGGCTCGCGAACCACCCGTCGATCGCCCTCTGGTGTGGCAACAACGAAAACGAGATGTCGCTGGTCAGCTGGTTCGACGAGTCCGACCGCATCGAGGAGTTCTACGCGGACTACGAGCGACTCAACGACGAGACGATCGCCCCCGCGGTCGAAGACGTGGACCCCTCGAGAACGTTCTGGCCGGGGTCGCCCTCGAGCGGCGGGCTCTTCACCGACGACGGCGAGTTGAATCCCCACGACCAGTCGCGCGGGGACCTCCACTACTGGCGCGTCTGGCACAACGGCGAACCGTTCGATGACTACCTGAGCGTGGAACCGCGGTTCGTCTCCGAGTTCGGCTACCAGTCGTTCGCCTCCGTGGACCTGCTCTCGGAGGTCGTCCCCGACGACCAGTTGAACCCGACGGCCCCGATCATGGAGCACCACCAGCGCCACCCCGACGGCAACAAGAACATCCTCCAGCGGATGGCCGATCACTTCCGCATCCCGTTTTCCTTCGACGACCTCGTGTATCTCAGCCAAGTCCAGCAAGGCCTCGCGATGGAGGTCGCCATCGAACACTGGCGGCGACTCAAGCCCTACTGTATGGGCACGCTCTACTGGCAACTCAACGACCTCTGGCCGTGTGCCTCCTGGTCGTCGATCGAGTACGGCGACGACTGGAAGGCCCTCCAGTACATGGCTCGGCGCTTCTACGCGCCGGTGCTCGTCTCGACGGTCGTCGACGACGACGGCGGGATCGACGTCTGGCTCACTAGCGACCGACGCGAACCGACCAGTGGAACGCTCTCGATCGACGTCTACTCGCTCGATGGTGAGCGGCTGGTCGCCCGCGAGGAGTCGGTCTCCGTCGAAGGTCACGGGAGTCGGTCCGTCGTGACGCTCTCGGTCGCGGACGAACTCGGACTCGAGGGCGAGGCAGTTCCGACGGAGTCTCTGCTCGTGCGCAGTTCCTTCGAAGCCGACGGCGATGGCGACGGCGAAGACACCGTGGAGACCTACCCCAGCTTCGCCTTCTTCGAGCCGTACAAACACCTCGAGTTGCCCGTACCCGAACTGACCGTCGAGGTCGACGGCACCGACGTCGTCGTCGAGACGACCGACGTGGCGTTGTTCGTCGCGCTCGAGGCACCCGTCGCGGGGCACTTCTCGGACAACTACTTCCACATGGCACCCGGCGAGCGCAGGCGGCTCTCGTTCGACGCGACCGACGCCGTCACCGAGGACGAACTCCGCGGGGCGGTGACCGTGAGGAGCCTTCGCGAGACGTACTAACGTACTAACTCGCTCGCGCCTCGCGTCTCGCTTCTTGCAACGACCGTCGGCCTCTCGCCATCGTTCGAGTCCCGTTCACGAAAACCGATTCCGACGCTTCGATTACCGTCCCGACTCGCTACGCTCGAGGAGTCCCTTCATGTAGCCGATCGCGAACAGGCGCCCGTTCGTCTCGTAGCCGGGGTTCGCGTTGTCCTCGCCGGCCATCGTCGGAACGTGATCGGGACGGATCGGGCCGTCGAAGCCGACGTCCCGGTAGGCGTCCATCGCGGCGAGCATGTCCGTGGGTCCGTCGTCGTGCCAGGTCTCGGTGAACCGCTCGGCGTCCCCGTCGACGTCCCGGAAGTGCGCGAAGTGGATCCGGTCGCCGAAGCGGCGGATCGTCTCGGGGACGTCCAGCCCCATCGCGGCGAAGTTGCCCTGACAGAACGCGATGCCGTTGTACTCGCTGTCGGACAGCGAGAGGAGCCGATCGAACCCCTCGCGACTGGACAGAATCCGCCCGACGCCTCGCAGCGACGGCAGCGGCGGGTCGTCGGGGTGCATCGCGAGCTTCACGTCCGCCGCCTCGGCGACCGGGAGCACCCGCTCTACGAAGTACTCGAGGTTCTCCCAGAGGGTGTCCCTGCTCACGTCGCCCAGCGGCGGGGCGTCCTCGACGTCGGCGCGGTCGAAGGCGGTGACCAGCGACCCGCCTCGCGACGGAACCGACGTCGACGTCCGCGCCCAGTCGTGTCTAGCCATCCAACACGGACACCAGACCGGGATATCGGCCTCGCCCATCGACCGGAGGAGTCGCTGGACGGTCTCGAGTTGTTCCTCCTGGGCCGGCCCGCCGGTCATGATATCGTCCATCGGCGGCCGATCCTCGATCACGGCGACGTCGATGCCGGCGCGGGCGAACCGGTCCGCGACGCGCCGGAGATTCGCGGGTGACCACGGGTCATCGACGTCGCGTGGAATCCCCGTGACGGCGGTCGTGACGCCCAGCTGTCTGGCGAGGTCCCAGCGCTCGGTGTGGGTCGGCGGGAGGAACAGGGCGGGCGTCGGTGCACCCACCGTCTCCGTTCCGGACGACCGTCTCGAGGCCACCTCAGAGCACCCCGAACTCGTCGTAGACCTCCTCGACGGTCATCCCCTCGCGGATGCGGTCGCGCTCTTCTTCTTCTTTCTCGTGGGTCTCCTCGACGCGCAGGAGGACCTCGTCGACGAGCGCTTCGGGGATCACCTGCACGCCGTCCCGGTCGCCGAAGAGGAAGTCGCCCGGATGGACCTCGACGTAGTGGGCGAGGTGGCCCGGCAGGTAGATCGGTTCGTTCACCTCGGTGATGATCCAGCCGCCGTAGTAGTTCGGCGTCGTCCCGAGACTGTACGCCGGGAAGTCGTCCATCTCGAGGACGTACTGGGTGTCGCGCATGTTGCCGGCCACGACCATTCCGCGACAGCCCTGCTGGTAGGCCAGATTGCAACTCAATTCGCCGAACTGGGCGGGCTGCATGTCGCCGCCGCAGTCGAAACAGAGGACCGCGCCGTCGTCCATCTCGGCGACGGTCTCCATCATCTTCCGCTGGGGGTGGACCTCGCCCTCCTCGAGCTGGTCTTGCAGCGGGTCGTCGTTCTCGAGGACTTGCGAGTGGAGTTTGACCGGCAGCGCGCGACCGCACAGGACCATGCCGGCCTCGAGCGGCGCGAACTCCTGTGCGAGGACTGTGTCGTCGACGCCGAGTTCGTAGAGCGCGTCGGAGACGTTGCCGCCGTAGCCGGCGCGTTTGAACCGTTCGATGCGTTCCTCGTCGTCGATCTCGAGTGACCGGAGCTCCGATTCGTCGGCGTCGAACTCGTGTGGCATACACTGGCGTGGTCCGGCCTGGTGCTTAGTTGTACGGTTCGCGGCACGCTCCACGGGAGCGGTGAGCGTCTCTTGCCGACCGGTTCCGTTTCGATTAGATGAACGCGAGGGATACACTAATACCGAGTCATGTAAATACACTAATAATAATCCATATATACTATACCACCTAATAGGTTGGTGGAGTATGGCAGACGATAGCAATCACCATCGATTAGCGGACAGCACGTCGAACAGCGGGACGACCCGACGGTCGCTCCTTCGGACGGCTGGCGCGGGAATGGCCGCGCTCACCGTTTCCGGGCTGGCGAGCCACTCGGCGGCCGCGGCCGGTGCCTCGTTCGGAAACGGCGCGAACCTTCAGCCGTCGTACTTCTGTAACGGTGAGCAGGATCTGGGGTGGGACCTGATGGACCAGCATCCGGCGATTCAGACGCTGCGCATCGAGATCGAGCCGCCGTCGTGGGGCGAGAGTCAGGCCAGCCTCGAGGAGGCCAGACGGTGGATCGACGAGGCGGCGGCTCGCGGCTACGACGTCATCGCGACCTGTCACCACTATCCGTACAACGGGGAGAGCGACAACGGGAACCTGTACGAGGCGGCCGACTGGTGGGTCGACAACTACGACTACCTGTCGGCGAACGCCTCGTTCACGATCAACCTGCTGAACGAGTGGGGCGGCCACGACGTCGGCGCCGACCAGTACGCGACGGCGTACAACGAGGCGGTCAGCCGCGTCCGACAGGTCTACGGCGGCCCGATCGTCTGTGACGTCCCGGGTTGGGGCCAGAACGTCCACGTCGCCGCGGATGCCTCGCCACAGTTGAACGACGACGATCTGATCCTCTCGGCGCACGTCTATCCGAGCGCCTGGAACGAGTCGGCCGGCGAGTGGCTCCAGCCGTCACACCTCGACGTTCTCGACGCCACCGGACGCCCGTGTCTGATCGGCGAGTTCGGCGCCAACAGGGACGGCGACGCGGATTGGTCCGCGATCGTCGATCACGCCATCGACCTCGGCTGGCCGGTCATCGCGTGGGCCTGGAACGGCGACGGCGAGGACGACCCGATGAACATGAGCGATCCGTACTGGGGCGATCAGTGTTCCCCCGGTTCCTACACCGAGAGCGACTACTTCTACGACGTCTATCCGAAACTCGACGCGGACGGCAGTTCGGGTGGCGGTGACGACGGGTCGGGGGGTGACGACGGCTCCGGTGACGACGATTCGGGCGGCGACGACGGGGGGTCCGGCGGTGACAGCTCCACGTACCCCGAATGGGATCCCAACACGGTCTACACCGAGGGAGACCGCGTCTCCTGGGACGGCGGCAACTGGGAAGCCCAGTGGTGGACCGAGGGACAAGAGCCGCGCGACGAGGACTGGTACGTCTGGCAGCCCGTCTGAAGGGGACAGCGCGAGTTCCACGGGGCAGGTGATCCGTGGTCGTTTACTGTCTCATCGGACCGTTCTCGACGTTCAAGTTCGGATTCACCGCTCGTCGGGTACCGTCCCGCGGAACTGCTCGAGCCGTCACCGGTTCGTCTCTCGTCACTTTCATATCCTTTTATGTGTTGTGGCGTACACGTCGAGACGTGATCGCATATTCTCCCGCACCGAGGTGTCTGAACCGAACGGAAAGCCACGTCGGGGGTCCAACTCGAGGAGAACGAACCCCTAAATGATGGAAGTTCATACAATAGATTTAATTGCTTCTGCAGTGAAAATATATCCTGGTACATCATGACTCGAGATCGATCTCGAACTCGAATTCGAACGAGAGCGGCTGACGGGGACGGTACCGACAACCGTGTGGATTGGACTCGTCGCCGATTTCTGAACACGAGCCTCGCAACCGGGGTCGGCGTCGTCGGTCTCGGTGCCGGTTCGACCGCCGCCGCCCAGGACGCAACGACTACATCGGTGCCGTCCGTCGAGGACGCTGTGAGCCACCTCTCGCATCCGAATCCGTCCGAGGAGGCCGTCGCCCTCTACCGATATCTTCACGACGAGTGGGGCGAACGCATGCTCTCCGGCCAGCAGTACGAACCGTGGGGCGTCGACGAGATGGACCACATCGAATCGGTAACGGGACGGCTCCCCGCCGTTCAGGGTGCGGACTTCATCCACGACGACAAGTCCCACGCGACCGACCAGGCCTTCGACTGGTGGGACCGGGGCGGCATCACCTCGATCATGTGGCACTGGGGCGTTCCGGGCCAGAACACGCCCGAAGACGAGTACGACCAGAGTCGGGACACCGGCGTTCAGATCGATCTCCAGCAGATCCTCCAGGAGGGAACCGAGCCGAATCAGGCGTTCTGGGACGAACTGGCAGAGGTCGCCGACGAACTCGAGCGATTGCGCGACGCCGGGATCCCCATCGTCTGGCGGCCGTTCCACGAGTTCGAGGGCGGCTGGTTCTGGTGGGGCGTCGAGGGACCCGCCTTTTTCATCGAACTGTGGGAGACCATGCACGAGTACTTCGTGGACGAACGGAACCTCGACAACCTCCTCTGGTTGTTGCCTCACACGGGTAATCCGAATCCGGACTGGGTGCCCGACGAGTCGACGTTCGATCTCTGGGGCGGTGACTCCTACGACGAACACCAGACGTACTCGGGGCTCTACGACGACGTCGCCGCCGTTCACGGCGAGGATCGTCCGATCATCATGCACGAAACCGGTCGGCCACCACACCCCGGCGACGCCGCCGACGAGGGCGCGTGGTGGTCGATGTGGGTCACCTGGCACACCGGCCATCTGACCGACACCGACGACGACTACCTGAACGAGGTATACAACCACGAGTTGACCGTCACGCTCGAGGACGTCCCGGATATCGTCGCCGAGTACGGCGGAGGCGGTGGCGGCGATCCGAATCCGGATTCTTGCCAGGACTTCGGCGAGTTCAGCGCCTGCGATACCGACGACGACGGACTGTACCGGGACTTCAACGGCGACGACGAGGTCACCCCGTCCGACGTCGTGGATTTCTTCGAACGCTTCCGGGGCGACGGGGTGCAAGACGACGTCGACTCGTTCGACTACACCGGCGACGGTCGCGTGAGTACCGCAGACGTCGTCGACCTCTTCGAGTACATCGGCTCGAGTTGACATCCGCGCGCGCCTGACCTTCCGGCGTCGTATCCGCTGGTCGTTCGCGACTGACCGGTGGGTTTCACTCGCGACAGTGACAGCTGCCGATCGACGCTCGAACTCGAGCGTGCGGTCGCTCTCCGACCGCCGATCGGGGTGTCTGCGACTGCCGTCCAGTTGTCGTCCAAAAATCGCCTCGAGAGCTGCTAAAAATCGATCTGTGCGCGTCGATCAGTTATCTGCGTCTGCATCGGCGTCGACCTGCTCGAGCAGCCCTTTCATGTAGCCGATCGCGAACAGGCGGCCCTTCGTCTCGTAGCCGGGGTTCGTGTTGTCCTCGCCGGCCATCGTCGGAACGTGGTCCGGGCGCATCGGGCCGTCGAAGCCGACGTCTTTGTAGGCTTTCATCGCGGCGAGCATGTCCGTCGGCCCGTCGTCGTGGAACGTCTCGGCGAATTTGTCGGCGTCGCCGTCGACGTCGCGGAAGTGGACGAAGTTGATCCGGTCGCCGAAGTGGCGGATCGTTTCGGGGATGTCGACGCCCATCGCGGCGAAGTTACCCTGACAGAAGGTGACGCCGTTGTGCGGACTGTCGTAGATATCCAGCACGCGGTCGTAGGCCTCGACGCTGTTGATGATGCGCGGCACGCCTCGAACCTCCTCGCGCGGCGGGTCGTCGGGGTGGAGCCCGAGTTTGACGCCGGCCTCCTCTGCAACCGGGACGACGCGTTCGAGGAAGTACTCGAGGTTGTCCCAGAGGTCTTCGGCGGTGAGGTCCGGGATGTCGGGCGTGGGTCCGGCGCTCATCTGCTCGTTGTCGTAGGCGGTCGTCACTGCGCCGCCGCGGGTAGGGACGCTCTGTGCGGTTCGGGCCCAGCGGATGCCGCCCATCCAGTCGTAGCAGACGACTGGGACGCCGATACGGCCGAGGTTTCGGAGGAAGGTACAGAACTTCTCGATCTCCTCGTTACGGCCGGGGAGGCCGAGTCGGGTGACGTCGCTGATCGGGACGCTGCCCTCGAAGACGGCGACGTCGATTCCTGCATTGCGAAAGCGGTTGACCCACTGCAGCAGCGGGTCGTACTCGTGTGGACAGGTGCCGTCGCCGATCTCTAAGGTGTGGACGACGGCGTCGGTCACACCCATCTGTTTGGCGAGGTCCCAGCGTTCGTCCGGCGTCGGTGGAAGGATGAGCGAGAGCTTCATTGTGTCGGTCACGTGATCTGGTTTTCCTATCGAAGTGGCCGGGTTTAGCTCTTTCTTTGCTCGACAGCTCCCGTCAAGGGCGTACGGTCGACCGCTCTCGATAGACCGTTCTCTCGAGATATTCGGTGAGCTTTATATCACCGGGGCGGAAAACGGGGCCGTATGGCAATCGAGACAGTCGCCGTTACCGGCGGCAACGGAAAAATCGGCGAGGCGATCCTCGCGGAGTTCGCAGCCCACGGCTACGACACCGTCAACATCGCCCGCGGAAAGCGCCGCGAAGAGGTCTCCGACGAGTTTCTGTCGACGGACCTGCTCGACGCCGGCGAGGTGTACGGCTCGATCGCGCGCAGCGACGCCGACGCGATCGTCCACATGGGGACGATCCCCGGCCCGACGAACCACCCCGGTTTTCGCACCTACGAGAGCAACGCGATGTCGTCCTATCACGTCCTCGAGGCGTCGACCGAACTCGGACTGGAGTCGGTCGTCGTCCCCTCGAGTATCAACGCGATGGGTGCGGCCTATCAGGACGCGCCAACTGACGTTCGCTACCTCCCCGTCGACGAAGACCACCCCGTCACCCCGCGGGATCCGTACGCGATCAGCAAGCACGCCACCGAGATCACTGCCGATGGATTCGGCCGCCTCCCCGACGCGCCGACGATCTCCTCGCTGCGCTATCCGTGGGTGGCGACCGACGAGGAACTCCGAGAGACGTTCGCCTCTCAGGATCGTACGCTCGAGGGGATCGACGACGCCTGGCACCACACGACCCGCGACGTCGTCTTCTCGTACCTCCACATCGACGACGCTGCCTCGATCGCACGGCTGGCCATCGAGGCCGATTTCGAGGGCCACGAGGTCTTCTGGGCGGTCGCCGCCGACACGTCGATGACGACCGAGTCGACGACGCTCGCCGCGGAGTTCTTCCCCGAGGCCGACGTTCGAGAGCCACTCGAGGGGGCGGAGACGCTGATCAGTATCGACAAGGCTCGAGCGCTGCTCGGCTGGGAACCCGAACGGACCTGGCGAGAACTGTAACGTGAGTCGAGAGACCGGTTCGGTTGGGCTTTGAACTCGGCTAGGGGGTCGTCACGACGCACGTCCCCGCAGTGACCCCGATCCCGGCGGGAACGCCGTTCGTACACGTCGTGGAAACGACCAACTACACGGTGCGATACGATACACCGGAACTGTATATATCATCCGTTTCTGCCCTGTTATCTCCGGTTCTGTACTGATCGTTTGGCCCGAACGTATATGTTTGTGGAGTGTCCATATCGACCAAGTTCAAACGGACTGATGCAAATATTGAATATGAAAGGTGTTGACAACGATTCGAACGGTGATGGGGGGAAACGGCGAGCGACGCCCGGTCGGTCGGAAGCGTCGAGAGCGGACCGGAAGCCGATCACTAGGCGGTCGCTGCTCGCGACTGGTGGGATCGGAACTGCGCTGGTTTTGGCTGGCTGTCTCTCTGAGGAGACGGATACGGGTAGTTCCCCCGACGACGAAGAATCGACTGAAACGCCAGAACCGGAAACCGAGGCGGGAACGGAAGCGGAGGAGACTGAAACGGAAGGGGCGGACGACGAGCAAACGGAAGCGGAGACTCCCGAGCCGGAGGACGAATACGCCCTGCCATTCGAGGACGACTTTTCGTCGCTCGAACTGGTGCACTCGGCGTCCAGCGACGAGGGACTCGGGTTCGATACCACGAACAACAGTCAGTTCGCTCGGTTGCCCGATGCGGACGAACCGATCGACGACAGTCGTCTCGTCCGAACGACGGAAGACGAGGCTCGTGTCGTCTACAAATTCGAAGACCCGATCGGCGGGTTCCGGATGGAAACTCACTTTCACCCCGATGAAGACGGACGGATTTCGGTCGCCGTTTCCGAGATGGGTGCGGTCTGGACGAACGTCATTCCCGAGAAGGAACGCTACAGTGACGCACACAACGACGAAGACGAACCCGGTCACTGGTGGGAGAACTACGAGTACGTTTCCGAGGCGACCGGCGACGACGCCCACTACCTCCGATTGACGCTTTCGGGTGACGTCGACTGGTCCCCACAGATCGGATGGCTCGAGGTCTGGGGAACGGACGTGACCGATACGGAAACTGAGGTCCCCGAAGGCGAAGACGACCTCTCCTTCGAGGACGAACTCTCGAATACGAACGCACTTCACGCGTCGTCGGATCTCGACGCGCTCGGATTCGATACGACGAATACGATACAGTTCGCACGACCCGAGGGCGCGTCCGAAGAGACGGATCCCTCCCGATTGAACCGACAGACGACGGAGGATGCTCACGCTATCTATCGGTTCTCTCAGAGCATCACCGGGTTCCGGATCGAGGGACACTCCTCTCCCGACCACCCCAGCGAGCTTTCGATCTCCGTCTCCTCGAACGGCTCGGAGTGGACCGCCGTCGATGCCGAGAAGAACGTCTACAGCGAGGCGCACGATTCCGAAGACGAACCGGGAGTCTGGTGGGAAAACGTCGAATACACCGTCGAGGATCTCGACGATGGCGTTCGCTACGTCCGGGTTACGCTCTCGGGCGATGTCGACTGGAGTCCCCAGCTCGGTCACGTCGAAATCTGGTAGCGCCGAGGCGTGGCCGTCTCGTGTACGGTCTCCCGTCACGATTCGGTCGGTGGGACGACCGACTGCTGTAAACGGACGAATGGCGACGAACGAAAGGGGAAGGGGGAAAAGAGGAGTGGGAAGTAGAAGGGGAGGATTCGTAGAAAAATGTCTCAGCAATCAAACAATACGGCGACGGTGAACTGGATATGATGAATCGGCGAAAATTCCTCCTGAGCGGCGTAACGGTGACGTCGCTCACCGCTGGCTGTACTGCGACTGACGATAGCGAGAACGAATCGACGGATGCTGAGACCGAACTCGGCGGGACTGAGGCACCGACCGCCACGGAACCCGAACCGGCGTTCGACTCCTTCGTCGATACCGACGGAACCGAGTTCGTCGTCGACGGAGAGACCGTCTACTTCAACGGAACGAACAACTTCTGGGTTTCCAACGCGACGGCCGACCGACGGCGCGTCGACGACTGCATGCAACTGTTCGAGGACATGGGAATCGACCTCGTCCGAACGTGGGCCCACTGTGAGGCGAAGGCCGGTCGCTGTCTCCAGCCCGAACCCGGCGTCCACAACGAGAACGCTCTCGAGCACCTCGACTACATCCTCTCCAGCGCTCGCGACCACGGTATCAGACTCGTCCTCGCGCTGGTCGACAACTGGGAGCACGAGGGTGGGATTCCCCAGTACGTCGAGTGGGTCGACGGCGCGGAGAACCGCGGCGATTTCTACACGATGGACGAAACCCGCGACCTCTACAGGAACCACGTCGAAACGATTCTCACCCGCGAAAACTCGATTACCGGCCTCGAGTACCGCGAGGATCCGACGATCGCGCTGTGGGAACTCGCGAACGAACCGCGCTGTGAGCGAGGCGACGTCGACGAGGGAGTCGATCACGCGCAGGTCTTCCACGACTGGATCGCGGACATGTCCGCGTACGTCAAAGACCTCGACGACAACCACCTCGTCTCGAGCGGCGTCGAGGGGTTCTACACGCGCGGCGACGACGAGTGGTACTACAGCGACTGGACCGGGCAGGACTACGTCGAGAACAATCGGATCGAGACGATCGACGCCTGTACGTTCCACATGTATCCCGACCACTGGGGAGCGGAGTTCACGTACGAACACGGCTCGGAGTGGATTCGGGAACACGTCGAGGACGCCCATCGAGAGATCGGCAAACCCGCCTACCTCGGCGAGTTCAACGTCCAGATCGATCGATCGGCCGATACGGATCTCGAGGCGCAACTCGAGGAGCGAAACGCGCACCTCTCGGCGTGGTACGAGACGGCGGACGAGGTCGACGCAAACGCGGTCTTACCCTGGCAGGTCGTCCTGGACGAGACGAGCGACCACGACGGTTTTCAACTCTACCGGGACGAGTCCGGCCACATCGTCGAGGCGTACGCGGAGACCGTCGCGGCCAAACGCGACCGCTGATCGAACCGCTGGCTGCGGCCGACCCTGAGACGCGTCTCGAGATAAAATCTACATCTCCGGGGACGTATTTGTAGATTAGATGTTTATATTAAGCCCCCTCTTCCATACTCCTATACGATTGTATATACCATAAATTATAAGACTTTACAATTGACTTGTTAATCCGAACATGGTAACGCGGCGTGATCTGTTAGTCGGCAGTGGTACCGCACTCACCGGGAGCGGGCTCATCTCAGAGAAGGGGGATTGGGGATGGGACCACGCTCGAAACCGTGGGAAAGGTCGGGGTCCGGACGAAGACAAGAACAAGAACGAGAACGAGACGTCGCGTCCGACGAAGTTCGTCGAACGGCGGGGCGATCAGTTTATGCTGAACGGTCGCTCGTTCTACTTCAGCGGGACGAACAACTTCTGGCTGCGCGATCCGTACCGGACCCGAGACGAGATCGACCGCCTCCTCGAGACGCTCGAGAAAGCCGGCGTGAACACGATCAGGACGTGGGGGTTCTGTTCCGGGGAGGGTGGAAACTGTCTCCAGCCCGCGCCCGGCGAGTACGACGAGGCCGCGTTCGACCTTCTCGACTACGTCGTCGCCGAAGCCGGCGATCGGGGGATGCGACTGATTCTGCCGTTGGCGAACAACTGGGGCGACTACGGGGGGATGGCCCAGTACGTCGAGTGGTCGTCGACCGCGGAGAGCCACGACGATTTCTATACCGACGACGAGGCCCAGGCGCTCTATCGGGACTTCGTCGAGTACGTCCTGACCCGCGAGAACGGCTATACGGGCGTGGAGTACCGAGAGGACCCCGCGATCATGATGTGGGAACTCGCGAACGAGCCCCGGGCAGAGGAGGCCGCGGACGGCCTCGAGCGGATGACCCAGTGGATCGAGGAGTCCGCCGCGTTCATCAAGGACATCGACGACAACCACCTGCTCTCGACGGGAATGGAGGGATTTTACAACCACGTCGGAAACTGGGCGTTCGACGGGCACACCGGTACGGACTACGTCGAACACCACAAAATCGACGGCATCGACGCCTGTTCGTTCCACCTGTACCCCGAGTCGTGGGGCCTGTCCCTCGAGGAGGGAACGCAGTGGATCCGCTCGCACATTCACACCGCTCGCGAGGAAATCGGGAAACCGGCCTACCTCGGCGAGTTCGGCGTGGAGGTCCCCGACGGCGACGGCGAGAAGATGGCCATCCGCAACGAGACCTACACCGAGTGGTACGAGCTCCTCCACACGATGGACGCCGACGGCGTCGCCGTCTGGCAACTCTCGCACCCGGATTTCGTCAGCGACGACCACCACATCGTTCCCGAGGACGAGGAGACGCTCGAGATTCTCGCGGCGTATCGCGAGCGCGCGGAAGCCAAGAGCGGGATGCCGATCTACGCGGACGCTCGCCGTCGTGCGCACCGACAGCGCCGCTACACCGACGATACTTCGCCGACGACGCCGTCGAACCTCGAGGTGACGGCGGTCCAGAGTCACTGGGCCGATCTCGAGTGGGACGCGGCGACGGATCGGGGCGAGTCCGGGCTGAAGCACTACGCGATCTTCGTCGACGGCGAGGAACACGCGCTCGTCGGTCCGAACCGAACCGCGACGCGCCTCTACGGACTCGAGCGTGAAACCGAGTACGAGTTCGCGGTCAGCGCGACCGACTGGTCGGACAACGAGTCCACCCGGAGCGACCCCGCGACGGTTCGAACGTCGCCGAGTCACCGCTCGCTGGTCGACTACTGTGAGGACCTCGAGTTGCTCCACGAGGAGTCGGACACCGACAACATCAGCGTCACGTCCTCGAATGCGGAGTTCTTCCCGCGTCCCGATGGCGAGATCGACGACTCGCGGTTCGAGCGAATCGCGGGCACCGATACCGACCTGATCTACGAGGTCGACGGCGTCGTCAGCGGACTCGCGTTCGAATACCACCGACACGCGGACGCAGACGCAGACGGCTCGGTGACCGTCGCCGAGTCGACCGACAGCGGGGAAACCTGGACCGAACTCGAGGTCTCGGAGTCGGTGTACGACGAGGCCGGGGAAACCGGCTGGACGAACACCGTCTCCACCGTCGAGGAGTTCTCGGCCGGTGTCGGTCGGGTCCGTCTCACTCTCTCTGGATCCGAGAACCGGGCCCAACAGATCGGCTACGTCGGAGTCCGCTACCAGACGACCGAGACCGATACCGCGCCGCCGAACGCGCCGTGGGGTCTCGAGGCGACGGACAGTTCGTACACGACGGTCGACCTGTCGTGGGAGGCTGCGACCGAGCCCGGTCCGTCGGGACTCGACCACTACGTAATTCTGGTCGACGACGAGTCGGCCCTCACCGTCGACGGCGAGACGACGACGGCGACCGTCGGCGGTCTCGATCCGGGGACCGAGTACGAGTTCTCGATCGTCGCCGTCGACGGCGTCGGTCAGGAGTCCGAGCCGAGCGAGTCGACTTTCGCGACGACCGCGGACGCGGGGACGCTGTCCGATCCGTGTGCGGATCTGAGTTATCTTCACGCCGATTCCGACACGACCGTGCTCAAGGTCGAGACCTACGACGACGATGGATTCGTTCGTCCAGATGGAACTCCCGATGGGGATCGGATTGCCCGTAATAGCAGCGACGACGCCGCTATGATCTACGATCCGGATGGACCGATCGTCGGTTTCCGTGCGGAAGTCCACAATCACGACGGGCACGAAGGCACCGTTGCCTTCCACATCTCGTCCGACGAGGGTGAATCGTGGACAGAGATCGAACCGACTGTCGACGACTTCGAAAGCGTCGACTGGTATCACAACGGCGAGTACACCTACGCCGACTTCCCGATGGGGACCGACTCGATCCGGATCGATCTCTCCGGCAGTGAGAGCTGGAACCCGCAGGTCGGTCACGTCGACGTTCACTTCGACGACACGATCCCCGCGGCACCCGACGCGATCGCGACCGCGGTGACCGATTCGACGGCCGACCTCGAGTGGGACGCTGTCGCCGGCACCTCGGAGTACGACGTCTACGTCGACGGAACTTTCGACCACACGGTCGAGACGACCGCGACGACCGTCGAGGACCTCGAGGCCGGAACGAACTACGACGTGACCGTCCGTTCGGTCAACTCCGCCGGCAACGAGTCCGACGACAGCGACGTCGTCCCGGTCTTTACGATGTCCAGCGCGACGAAGACGCTCGAGGATACGTGCGAGGATCTCAGCGAGCTCGCACCCGAGTCCGACGCGGACAACCTCGCCGTGACCGGTTTCGAGCCGAAGGGCTTCGTCCGGCCCGACGGTTCCGAGGACGATACCCGGTTCGAGCGGTCCGAGGGTGGCGTCGACACGGCAGCGGTGTACGAACTCTCGGGCGCTCCTCACGCGCTTCGAGTCGAGGGGCACATGCAACCGGAGAGTTGGGGTGGTGGGCACACGACGTTCGCCGTGTCGACCGACGGCGCCGACACGTGGGAGGAAATCTCCCCGTCGGTGGACGTCTACGACGATTATCAGGGTGATGCCGGTGACTGGAACAATACCGAGTTCCGGTACGCGAGCTTCCCCGATGAGGTGACCCACGTCCGGATCGAGCTGGTCGGTCCGAACGGCTGGACGCCCGAACTCGGGCACGTCGAACTCACCTACACGCCGTAGTGAGAATCTGTTCTAGTATTTGAAACACTGTTTTTATTTCTATCATATCGGAATACAGTACCTCTTCGTCGTATAGCGTCGAAAGTGGCTCGACTACGCCATAAGCGCTGTATTTGGGGAATATCTACCTGACTTCGAGTCCTCTCTCATCTCGAGTCGATGTTCGTAGATTGGCGATCCATTTTCCCTTCGAAACGATCGAATGGGCCCGTAATCGACGGATACACTCATCGACGAGTGGTGAGTTCCGATTCTGACGAAAAAACCTATATCAGATTATATATTTTCCAACCTCACAGAATAGTTTGATTTATCTGCCGAGTCTACCGCCTGCCGCTACGACACTCGAGCCTGTACCTCTCGAAGGGAGTCCGGGAGCGCCTCGGCGTCAGTTGCGGCGATCCAGACGGTCGATCTCGAGCCGTCGATTACCGCGACGGGAGTCGGACGCCCAGCGGCGTCTTCCACCGTCCCGCCCCGCGCGTTCGTGGCGGCCGCTGCGTCGAGATCCAGCGCCGATTCCGAGTTCGAACCGCGGTCTCGATTCGCCGCGAAGACCGGCCACTCGAGCGTCTCGAGCGCGGTCGCCACGGCCTCGGTGTGTCGACAGCCGACTGCGAATCGCAGCCCCGCGGAAGCGTGCTCTCGGGCCGCCAGGAGGACGCGCGCGCCGTCGCTCGAGCGGCCGAATCGGACGTCGTCGGCCTGCCTCCCCGACTTCGTCTCGGAGAACTCGCTCTCGAGCGTGGCCACGTCGTCGACCGACTCCGCGGAGGGAGTCGCGCCGACGACGGCCGCCCCGTCTCGGAGGACCACCGTCGAGACGTCCGAAGCGGCGAGTTCCTCTCCGATGGACCGGACGGCTTCGGCGGTCGGCTCCCGGGCCGCCTCGTTCCGGAGCCCGACGAGGTGGTTGACCGCGCCCGGTCCCCGTCCGACGTCGTAGTGATAGCGCACGGCGCGGGCGAGGAAGTCGACGCTTCGCTCGATCGCCGTTCGAAGCTCGTCGCCGGTCGCCAACCGGGCGGCGATCGCCGCCGACAGCGTACAGCCCGAGCCGTGGGTCGCGTCGGTGTCGATCCGCGGGTGTTCGAAGATGTAGGTCCCGTCGGCGCTCACGAGTACGTCCCTGACGGTCTCGCCCGGGACGTGGCCGCCCTTGACGAGCGCGGCGTCGGCGCCGAGGTCGCACAGTCGTTCGCCGGCCTCCCGTGCGCTCTCCTCGTCGTCGACCGGAATCCCGGACAACACTTCGGCCTCGTCGGCGTTCGGCGTCACCACCGTCGCCTCGGCGATCAGCGTCTCGTAGGCGCGTTCGGCCGCGGGCTCGAGCAGCCGATCGCCCGAGGTTGCGACCATCACAGGGTCGACGACCAGCGGGAAGTCGAAGGCGGCTGCGCGATCGGCCACTGCCTCGACGATCTCGGTCGTCGCGAGCATCCCCGTCTTCGCCGCGCGGACGTCGAAATCGTCGCGGACGGCCGCGAGTTGTCCGGCGACTTCCTCGGGTGGAAGCTGGAAGGAGCGTTCGACACCGCGGGTGTGCTGGGCGGTGACGGCCGTGACGACTGACGTGCCGAAGGCTCCGTGGGCGGCCATCGTGGCGAGGTCGGCCTGGATGCCGGCGCCACCGCCGGAGTCGCTGCCCGCGATCGTGAGCGCGACGGGTCGAGAGTCGGGTGCAGGGGATCGCATCGTACGCGTAGCTATCTCCCGGTGGTACTAATCGGTAGTGATCGGGATGTCCGTCTCGAGTCACCGACTCGCCGTTCGATTCGCGAGGTCGGCGTACACCGCCCAGGCCGGATCGGTACCGGGATGCGTGATCGTCTCGCCGTCGACGATTACGCCCTCACCCGCCTCGACGCGACCGACCTCGGCGACGACCGTGTCCCGATCCTCGAGTGCCCGTCGAACGCGGTCGACGCCGGACGGATCGACGGCGAGCGCCAGCGAGCCACAGCTCGAGACGTGCCAGGGGTTGATCCCGAAGTGGGAACAGACCTCCTCGATACCCGGTTGCATTGGGACCGAATCGCGGTCGATCTCGAACCGAACGCCCGCACCGTCGGCCATCTCGTTCAACGCGCCGGTCAGTCCGCCTTCCGTCACGTCGTGCATCGCCGTCACCGGCCCTGCGGCGGCCGCAGTCAGGGCATCGCGCACGCAGTAGACGTCGTCGAAACGGTCGCGAGCGGACTCGAGAACGGTCTCGGAGAGGTCGATCTCGTCGCCGAACAGGGTCGCGAGCAGGCCGACGGCCTCCGCGCCGGGTCCGGTCGTCAGCAGGAGTCGGTCGCCCGGTCGCGCGCCGTCCGGTCGGACGATCGTCTCGCGATCGCCGACGCCGAGGACCGTCGCGGCGCCAATCCAGGGGTACGAACACTCCGAGTACCGCGCCGTGTGTCCCGTGGTGACGGCGACGCCCAGGTCGCGACACTCCTCGTGGATCGTCTCCCAGACGGTCGCGAACGACTCGTCGTCCATCTCCGGGGGCAGCGTGAAACAGATCGAGAGGTGCGAGGGCGCCACTGCACTGACGGCGACGTCGGCCAGGATCAGATCGAGGCCGAACCGCGCGGCCCGCTCGAGGCCGAGCGCCGGCAGGATCGAGAGCGGATCGGTCGCCATCACGACGGCCGACTCGTCGACCTCGAGGACGCCGAAGTCGATCCCGTGTTGGGGTCCGACGAGAACGTCGTCGCGGTCGGCGCCGAGGTTCGGTGCGACGTGTCGGTCGAAGAAGGCCCGGTCGATCTTTCCGAGGTCAGTCACGAGTAGACGACGGCGGCGGGACCGCTTACCAGTATTGGTCTTCGAACCGGGGCCGTTCGACGGGTCCGGGCCCGCTTTCTTCCCCGCGTGATAACGGAAAGCTTTAGGTTTGTCGCTGGAGAAAGTCATAGTGTAATGACACGTTTGAAACGGGTGCTCGCCGTCTTCGCGGTGTGCCTGTTACTCGTCAGTGCCGGCTGTCTCGGCGGCCTCACCGGTTCGGATGGGAACGGCAACACGAGCGGAGACGCTGGTGACGACGGTGCCGGGGACGTCTCCGAAACGGAACTCCTCTCGCAGATCGAGGACGTCGAGACCTACCGGTTCAGGATGAATCAGTCGACGGAGACGCCACAGGGGAACGTGACCGTTATCGCTGAGGGTAAGGCCGACGAACCTAACGAGCGGATGTACACGTCGATGACCCAGGAAACGGACGTGGGCCTCGGCGGTGCAGTCGAGATCGAGCAGTACGTCATCGGTGACACGCAGTACCTCCTGACTGAGGGCGTCTGGCAGCGGATAAACGTCTCCCACCGGGATATCTGGGGAGAAGACGAACTCGCCCAGCAGGCCGACGTGATCGAGACAGGCGAACTCGAGGTCGTCGGCACCGAGACCGTCTCCGGCGTCGAAACGACGGTCGTGCGCGTCGACGGAACCGACGACCTGATCGACGAACTCGAGGGTGACGTCGAAGACGACCTTCAGTCCCAGCAGGGAACGCAGGGAGACGCGTCGATCGAGAACGTCACGTACCACTTTTACGTCGACGAGGACACCCACACGCTCCACCGGACCGAGACGGAACTGACGATGGAGCAGGGCGGTCAGACGATGCAGACGTCGATGGAGATGACGTTCCTCGAGCACAACGATCCGGTCGACATCGAACTCCCCGAGGCCGCCGAAGACGCCGAGGAAGTCGACCAGGGTGCGACGGCCGGAACCGCCTGAACCGACGGATTCCTCCTCAGGTGTCGGTTTAGGATGGCTCGAGTCGTCGAGACGCCAGTTGGGACCGTCGTCGATACGGAGACTGACACCGACGCCCGCGTCGAACCCCTTTTTCACCTCGAGCGCCCACGGTTACAGGATGACCGCGAGTTGGACGGACCTGTTCGATCGCGCCGCCGCGACCGACGGGACGCACGAGCACGATATCGAGACGATCTGCGCCGAACTCGAACGCCAACGCGAGCGTCGTCGGACGGGTGACGACGATGCCTGACCGTCCCGACCCCGCCCGCGTCGTCGCGGACGCGGACGTACTGGCGGCGGATCTGCTGGTCGGCGGGGATGCCCGCGAGGCCCTCGACCACGTCCGCGCCCACTCCTGGGTCGAACTGGTCGCCAGCGACGCCCTACT
The DNA here is from genome assembly GCF_017357405.1 of Halomontanus rarus. Taxonomy (GTDB): domain Archaea; phylum Halobacteriota; class Halobacteria; order Halobacteriales; family Natrialbaceae; genus Halomontanus; species Halomontanus rarus. The sequence continues at coordinate 2,911,384 of NZ_CP071597.1, forward strand.
GGCCGACACTGAGGAGCTCGTCGCCGAACTCGCCGATCCCGCGCTCGCTGCCGACCACCGCGAGCGCCTCGAGGCCGACCGCGTCGCCGTCGACCATCCCGACGGTGATCACCCCGCGCTCGCCTCCGCGTATCGCGGGCGGGCGGCTCATTTGCTGTCGTACGACGACGCACTTCGATCCGCGAAAGCCGGGCTCACGCTCCAGCCGCGGATTTCGGTCAGCGTCCGCCCGCCCGATGCCTTCGCCCGACTGTTCGATCCCGAGAGCCTCCACGAGGCCGTCGTCGGGGGCGAGTATCCGGGTCCCGACCGCGATCCGCGGGCGTAATCCGGTTTTGATCGCGTCCCGCTCTCGCTCACGTCTGGCTCCGCTCGAGAGGTACGATACGACGGCTTCCGGTATCGATCTCCGATCGGTTCTCGCTTCGTCTGCTCTTCGACCGTTTCTCGGCCGTGGAACCGTCCGCGAAACGGTGGGCCGAAATCGTCCTCCGTACGCGTTCGCACCACCGCCGACGGAACTCGAGACCGGGCCGTCGAAACGGTGGAAATCGGGCCGGACACCGGTCCGCTCGAGGTGCTCGTCGCTGGCGAACACGTTACTCTCTCCCGTGTCGTCGTCGGTCTCGAGCGATCAGCTCTCGTCGACGTCGATTTGGTATCGATACTATAGGAGGAACATCTGATCGTCGTTCTGCGTCCGTGTACCGACAATCCGAAGCCACGTACGAACGTATCGGCGATCATGGCCACGCGTTACCGCCTGACGAGCGTCGATACCGTTCTGGACGAAGGCTCTTGGCTGTTCACTGCTCGCAACAGTCGCGGTGAAGACGTCGAAGTCGTCCTCGTTCCCTGCGCGGACGAAAACGCCGACTCGGACGTCGAGGCGTGGATCAACCGCTGTACGCACGAAAACCAGCGACTCTACCGCGAGGGTGTCGGGGCGGTCGTTCGCGACGGCGGGATCGTCTGTCCCAAACACGGATCGATCTTCGATAGCTGTTCGGGCGACTGCGAAAACGGCCCGGCGGCGGAGTCGACACTCCCGTCGGTCGATATCGCCGTCGAAGACGGACAGGTGTATCTGACCGACGAGGACGCGACGTATCTCCACGAGGGACCCAGCGACGACGACGAGGACGAGGACGACGACGGTCCGAGTTCGACCTCACACATCCGGTTTTGATCACCCGATTTATCGCTCGAGAGACGAGAATAGTGGCAAGTGCAGCAATCATCAATTCTCAACAGTGTATTCCTCATATTATCGACACCCTTCTGGGTTCCCTTCGTCGTAGGATCTTTCATCAATTGTGTCTCCCTGCCGATTTAGGATCCTTACCTCTCCAGATCCGTTCATTACGGATGTCTCATTCGTATCATCGAACGCAGCAGAACGAATATGGGCAGGTGGATGCATCTCTAACGTTGTGTTTTCCCCATCACGGCTTAACACTGCCAACCGTGCACCGGAAATGAGCTCCAACTTGGGAAGCTCGTACTCGTTCCCATTTCCGTAATCGACTACGAATCCCTCTACCTGAATAGAACAATCACTAGTATTCAACAAATCGATATACTCGTAGTCGATATAATCGCGGTCTACTTCCCGTGGACAGATATCGTCGATAATTAGTCCGTCTTCACAATCACCATTTTGCTTCTCCTCTGTATCGGCGTTATCACTACCGTTCGGATACGTTCCTACACATCCAGCGGATAATCCAACACCCGCTATCAACAGTGTGCGCCGTTTCACACTCTGTAATACGTTTCCTGGCTGAAATATTTTTGTCTCCTGTAAAGAATAACTATCTGTTAGGTGAGAACGACTATCTCGGTAGACGGCAACCGCCGCTCGAGCGGCCATTCGCAGGCCGTAGTCTCGTCCGCTGAACGCGAGCGGACGAGCGAACAGCGGCGTGCTCGAGTCGGCAGGATCGCCGTCGGCGAGGACGCGAGCGTGGACGTCGAGCCCGTCGCCATCATTGGGGCCGATTTCCGGCACGTCCGAGCGCTAGTCGTCCACCGTCTCGTCCGGCTTTCGCGCCTCGATCCGCGCCGAAACGATCGGCCGGTCCTCGCCGTCGTACTCGCTCTCCCACTCTCCCTCGACGGTGATCGACACGTCCTGAAAGCCGGCCGCCTCGAGCCACCCCGCCATCTCCTCGACCGTCGCCGCGCCGCCGACGCAAGCCGAGACGAGGTCCGGATCCTCTCGAACCGCCGCCGGGAGGGGCCCGGTCGCGACCAGATCCGAAATCGAGAGCCTGCCGCCGGGTCGAAGCGTTCGGAACGCTTCCGCGAGCACCTGCGGTTTGTCGGGCGAGAGGTTGACCACGCAGTTTGAGATGATCACGTCGACCGTCTCGTCGGCGACCGGCAGGTGTTCGATCTCTCCGAGCCGGAACTCGAGGTCGACGTCGACGTCTTCGAGATCTGGATCCGTCTCGGCGGCGTTCTCCCGCGCCCGCTCGAGCATCGCCGGCGTCATGTCGACGCCGATCACCCGTCCGCCGGGGGCGACCTCCCGAGCCGCGAGGAAGCAGTCGAACCCGCCGCCGGAGCCCAGATCGAGGACCGTCTCGCCGGGCTCGAGGTTCGAGATCGCGACGGGGTTGCCACAGCCGAGACCGAGGTTCGCGCCGTCGGGGGCGTCCTCGAGATCGTCCGGCTCGTATCCGAGCTCGAGGCTCTGGGCGTCGGCGTCCGCCGGGGCCGGTGTCGTGTCGGGTGCGTCGCCGTCACAGCAGGTCGGGCCGCAGCAGTCGTCCTCGTTCTCGTTCTCCGTCTCGGTTTCGGCCGCGGCTTCGTCTCTGTCTTCACCTTCACCTTCGTCTTCGCCGCCGGCGATCTCGCCGTAGCGTTCGCGAACCATCGTTCGCCGGTCGTGGTCGTCTCGCTGTGTCGTCTCTCGGTCCTGATCCTGCCGCTGATCTCCGGACGATGCCTCGGTCGACGTCGCGTTCGTCTCTGTCATGATGTTCCTGTTCCGGGTTCCGTATCGTTCGTCTTCGATTCGCGTTCACTCCGATTCCGGTACGTCCACGGCGGCCCCGAGATCGAGCAAGTCGAAGACCGCTGTGTCGGCCACGCGGTAGTAGGTCCACTTTCCCTTCTTGCGGGTCTTCACGAGCCCCGCGTCTCGAAGCGTCCGGAGGTGGGTCGCCACCGTCGACTGGGGCGCCTCGAGGACGATCTGTAACTCGCAGGCACAGAGTTCGCCCTCCCGTAACGCCTCCAGCGCACGAACTCGGTGTTCGTTCGCGAGCGCCCCGAAGACGGTCGTCTGTCCGTCGATCGTCGATCCATCCCGCCGGCGCTCCGTGAGCGCCGTCACGGTCTCGTCGACGTCGATATCGTCGTACAGCGACTCGAGCGCACAACAGGCCTCCTCGAGCGAGTTATCCGAACTCATATCGAGAACCACCGATGTGTTTGCGTCGTCTTTCTCAATTGGTCGATCGACTTCACCACACATCTCATATTGGGTTATTCCGATATAACGTTATCGGGTTCTGCAACTCTCACTCTCTTCCTCTCTCTGAAGCGGACACACCGACTTCAACAGTGGATACTGGGAACGGTTGAGATGGAACGGAACGAGCGCTCGAGTACGACTAGTCGATCACTCGAGACCGATAAAATCGAAAATATACGATTTATCTATCGCTGCTCGGCGACCCACTCCGCGAACGAAGCCAGCGCACGTCCGCGGTGTGAGATCGCGTTTTTCTGTTCCGTGTTCATCTCGGCCATCGTCGTTCCGTCGTACTCGAAGATCGGGTCGTAGCCGAATCCGCCCTCGCCCCGCGGGGCGACGAGCGTCCCCGCGACCGTCCCCTCGAACGTCTCCGTTCCGGTCTCGTCCGCGTACGCGAGCACCGTTTCGAACCGCGCTCGGCGGTTCTCCTCGCCTTTCGCGAGCCGCCAGAGACGCTCGACGCCCACGGTGTCCTCGACGTACGCCGAGTACGGCCCCGGAAACCCGTCGAGGGCGTCGACGAACAACCCCGTGTCGTCGACGAGGACCGGCTCCTCGCCGCCGAATTCCGCGAACGCCTCTCGAGCCCCGTGTGCGGCGATGTCCGCCAGCGAGTCGCTCTGTATCTCCGTGTAATCGAACGACACCTGCTCGACGGGTTCGATCCCCTCGAGGTACTCCCGAGCTTCGCGTACTTTCCCCTCGTTGCCGGTGACGAACTGGATGGTCATGTGGGAGGAGGCGTCCGGCGACCTCAAAGCGTCGTCGGTTGCGGCGTCGGACCGATCGCCCGAGCGCTGTCGACGATAGCTTGAGGGAGTATCCGACCGTCCGTACGCGTATGCACGTCCACTGGCACCGTCGGGATCTGCGACTCTCGGATAATCTCGGTCTGGCCGCCCGCGAGGACGTGCTCCCCGTCTTCGTGTTCGACGATGACGTGTTAGCTCACGCCGGCCCGTCTCGAGTGGCGTTTCTGCTCGACGCTCTCTCGGCGCTTCGGGACGCCTATCGCGAACGCGGCGGCGATTTGCTCGTCGAGCGCGGCGATCCAGTCGAGGTGATCCCGACCGTAGCAGCGGCGTTCGACGCCGATCGGGTGGGCTGGTGTCACGACTACTCGGGGCTCGCCACGGAACGCGACGCGGCGGTTCGAACCGCCCTCGACGAAGCGGGGATTCCCACCGAGACCGCTCACGACGCGGTCCTCCACGAACCCGGTACCGTGACGACCAACGAGGGGGAGCCCTACTCTGTCTTCACGTACTTCGGCAAGAAGTGGCTCGACCGCGAGAAGGCCGAGCCGGCGCCGCCGCCGAAGACGGTCGCTATCGGCGGTGGGCCGCTCCCGTCGCTCGCCGAACTGGGATTCGACGCCCCGGACGGATCGATCCCCGAGGCCGGCACCGACGCTGCGGCCGACCGCCTGGCGTCGTTCTGTGCAGGTCCGATCTATCGCTACGACGAGCGGCGAGATTACCCTGAAGCGGCGTGTACGTCGCGTCTCTCCGCCGATTTGAAGTTCGGAACCGTCGGGATCCGACGGGTGTGGGACGCGACCGAAACGGCCAGCGCCGACGCCGCCGACGAGCGCGAACGCGAGTCCGTAACCGAGTTTCAGACGCAACTCGCCTGGCGGGAATTTTACATGCACGTCCTCGCAGCGAATCCGTCGGTCGTCACGGACAACTACAAAGAGTACGACCGCGACATCGAGTGGCGAACCGACGAAGACGCCCTCGAGGCCTGGAAGGCGGGCGAGACGGGATACCCGATCGTCGACGCGGGAATGCGCCAGCTTCTCGCCGAGTCGTACGTGCACAATCGCGTGCGGATGATCGTCGCGTCGTTCCTGACGAAGGACCTTTTGATCGACTGGCGCGAGGGTTACGACTGGTTCCGCGAGAAACTCGTCGATCACGACACCGCAAACGACAACGGCGGCTGGCAGTGGGCCGCCTCGACGGGCACCGACTCCCAACCGTACTTCAGGGTCTTCAACCCGATGACGCAGGGGGAACGCTACGATCCGGACGCCGAGTACATCGTCGAGTACGTCCCCGAACTGGCCGACCTCGAGCCCGGCACGATTCACTCGTGGGACGAACTCGAGCCAGCGGACCGCCCCGACGTGGCGTATCCGGCCCCGATCGTCGACCACGCGAAGCGCCGTGAGGAGGCGATTGCGATGTTCGAACGGGCCCGCGGCGAGGCGTGAGGCCGACTCTCCGATCCGCCCTCTCCGTCACCCGCCGGGGCGTCGAAACGTGTACACCACGTCCTCGCTCTCGATCCTGAGTTCTCCCGACTCGTGATCGAGTTCGAGGGTCGCCTCGCCGGTCCGTTCGAACTCGTGGAGTGGCATTCCCGTCCGAATCTCGCCCGCTCGAGTAACCGTCACTCGAGCGCTTCCGAACTCGAGACGAACCGCGTCCTCGTCGGTCGTCACCTCGCCGTGGCGACCGAACTCCTCGAGTTCGTCGACGATCCGATCCCAGTCGTCGAGGGAAATCCGTGTCGACATACGTTCGCTACGACCGACTTCGGGATAATACCGGGGCGCTGGAACACCCGTGAGAGCCGTTCGTACCGACCGTTCGAATAGTGGACTCCGAGATCCCTCCCGTTTCGAGAGCGCGTCGTGACCGGGAGCATCCAGAACCCGAGCTCGCTTCGTATCCCGGTCACAATCGCTCGGAGACGGTCGACATCGCCGTCGATCGGGGGCTCGCTTGTCGTCAGCGATATAAACACCCTAGTGAGTGGGGCAGAATCGACTCGGCCTCCTCGTCCGAACGCTCGCGTATGGCTTCACGACGGGAACTCGAGCGCACCGCCGATACTCGGAGACCGCCGGGCGACCGACTCGAGGAACTCCTCGGCGATCGGGTACTCGCCCGCGACGATCACCTGAACGCGCCCGGCGTCGTCGTCCGACCGGACGAGGTGCGGGACGTTCTGCGGACGCTTCGCGACGACGCAGGCTTCGATCACTGCTCCTGCGTCACGGCCCAGGAGTACGGCGATCGGTTCGAGACGATCTACCACCTGAAGTCGTACGCGGATCCCACGCGGGAGGTCAGCGTCGTCGTCCCGACGGCTCGCGACGCGCCGGTCAGCGAAAGCGCCGAATCCGTGTACCGGACCGCCGACTGGCACGAGCGCGAGGCCTACGACCTCGTCGGTATCGAGTACGAGGGCCACCCCGACCTCCGACGGATCCTGCTCCCCGAGACCTGGCAGGGCCACCCCCTTTCGCGGTCGTACAATCGGGAGAAACCGCAGGTGGTCACGCTGGCCGAACACGCCAACCCGATCGCGGAGGATAGCCGTGACGCCGAGACGGACACGATGTTCCTCAACATCGGCCCCCACCATCCCTCGACGCACGGCGTCCTCCACGTGAAAGCGGTTCTGGACGGCGAGACCGTCGTCGACGCCGACCCCGACATCGGCTACATCCACCGCTGCGAGGAACAGATGTGCCAGCAGGGGACCTACCGCCATCAGATCATGCCCTTCCCCGACCGCTGGGACTGGGTCTCCTCCGGCCTCCTCAACGAGTGGGCCTACGCTCGAGCGGCCGAAGACCTCGCTGACCTCGCGGTCCCCGAGTACGCCCAGGTGATCCGGACGATGGGGGCGGAACTCTCGCGACTAGCCTCGCACTTCATCGCGCTGGGTACCTACGCGCTGGACGTCTTCGGCGAGTTCACCGCCGTCTTCCAGTACGCGATGCGCGATCGCGAACTCGTCCTCGATATCCTCGAAGACCTGACCGGCCAGCGGATGATGTTCAATTACTTCCGACTCGGCGGCGTCTCGTGGGACCTCCCCGAACCCCGCGAGGAGTTCTTCGAGACGACCCGCGATTTCCTCGACGACCTTCCCGCCAAGATCGACGAGTACCACGATCTGCTGGTCACCAACGAGATCTTCCAGCTTCGCTGCGTCGATACCGGGATTCTGGAACCCGAGGTCGCCAAGGACTACGGCTGCACCGGGCCGGTCGCACGCGGCTCCGGGGTCGACTACGACCTCCGACGGGACGACCCCTACGGTTACTACCCCGAACTCGAGTGGGACGTCGTCACCGAGGACGGTCGCGACAACTACGCGCGCGTGCTCGTCCGAATGCAGGAAGTCGAGCAGTCCGCGAAGATCGTCGAGCAGTGTCTCGACTTACTCGAGGACTGGCCCGCCGAAGACCGTGTGATCCAGTCGAACGTCCCGAGGACGCTCAAGCCCGACGCAGATACGGAGACCTACCGTGCCGTCGAGGGTGCGAAGGGCGAACTCGGGATCTACATTCGCGCGGACGGGACGGACAAACCCGGCCGATTCAAGATCCGCAGTCCGTGTTTCTCGAACCTCTCGGCGTTACCGGAGATCGTCCGCGGGGAATTCGTCCCCGACCTCGTTGCAGCGATCGGCAGTCTCGACTGTATCATGGGCGAAGTCGATCGGTGAGTGGCGGCTTCGTGTCCGCGTCTATGTCCGTATTCGTATCCGTGTCCGTGTCCGCATCCGTATTCCTCCCCCACTCCGACGTCATCGCTCTCGACGCGAGTCGATCGGTTCCGACCGACTCGAGGCGGCTCGACTCCCCACTCGAAAATATTCCGTCTCGGTCGCCCCGAATCCAGTTTCTTCCGTTCAGTCCAGCGGATCGAACTCGGTTTCGCCGTCGCTTTCCATTCGATCGAGTACCGACGATACCGGTTCGACGAGCGTGAGTTCGACCGTGACCTCGGCTCGCTTCGGTCGGTCACCCAGTATCGGGCGGTCGATTCTGACGTCTTCGACAGTGTACCCCCGGTCTGCGTACTGTGCGAGGATATCCCGTCCCGTCTTCGGGTCGGTTTCCTCGTCGATTTTGTTCATAGTTTCCCCCGTCAAGCGAAACAACTATTACAACCATATCATTTTCGATCGCACATATCACGCATCGGCCTTCCGGACGATCACGCCGACTCGAGGACGACGTCCATCCCCCGGTGGCTCTTCGAGGTACGATTCGTCGATCGCGACTGTGATCCTCGCTGTGGACCACCGGATTCGAGAACGGCGAGCGTGGAGACAGCCGTCACTGGTCGACTGAAAAAACCAGGATGTCGGCCGTCCGCTACTCGTCGTCGTCGACGATGACCTCGACGGGATCGCTCTCGCCGGTCGTATCGGGTGCACTCTCGCTTTGTTCCTGCTGCCAGAGCAGTGCGCCCGCGATGAGGACGACGACCCACGACCGCCAGTTGGCCATGTTCAGGGTGTAGCCGACGCCAAACGGTTTCTCTACGAGCATCCCTTCGCCGGGTTGCCAGTACGAAGAGAGCATTCGGCCCATGCTCGGTCGCTCGAAGTTGTACGGAATTCCGAGAATCTCACCGGAGGTCGGCTTGTCTGCCATGGCCGACCGTACAACCTACAGTACTAAGAGCGTTATGTGCGACGGCAGCCCGCGATAGTTGAACCGGCGCTCGAGAATACGGGAGGACGGACGCGACGTCGGTGTTCACGTCTCGGGCGGTTGACTCGACACTCGCCGTTCGTCGTTATCGTTCGCTTTTCGCGTTCGACGCTCGGTACTCGACACTCGACACTCGACGCTCGGCACCCGACAATCCTTTTGCCTCGATGGACCCTGGTCAGGATAACGACTAGCATGACGAACGGAAACGGCGAACTCGAGGACGCTCACGAGACCGACGAGGTTCGAATCGGCGTCGACGTCGGCGGCACCTTCACCGACGTCGCGCTCTCGACCGCCGACGGCGACCTCGTAACCGCGAAAGTCCCCTCGACGGCCGACCAGAGCGAGGGCGTCCTCGAGGGGATCGAGACCGCCTGCGACCGAGCGGGGATCGACCCCGCGTCGATCGCGGAGTTCACCCACGCGACGACCGTCTCCGTCAACGCCCTCCTCGAGCGCGCCGGCGCGACGACGGCCCTCGTGACGACGGCCGGCTTTCGGGACGTCCTCGAGATCGGCCGGCAGGACCGGCCGTCCCTCTACGATCTCGCGGCCGAGCGGCCGGAGCCGCTGATCCCTCGCCGCCGCCGGTTCGAGGTCGACGAACGCGCCACGCCCGAGGGGGTCGAACGGCCGGTGACCGACGGGGATATCGACGCGGTCGCCGCCAAAATCGAGGTCTCCGACGCCGAGAGCGTCGCCGTCGCCTTCCTCCATTCGTACGCGACGCCCCAGAACGAAACGCGGCTGGCCGAGGGCCTGCGCGAACGCCTTGAGGTGCCGGTCTCGGTCTCACACGAGGTGCTCGCGGAGTTTCGCGAGTACGAGCGAACCTCGACGACCGCCGTCGACGCGTACGTCCGGCCGACGATCGACGCCTACGTGGGTCGGTTGGCCGACCGCGCCCGCGACGCGGGCGTTCCGATCCCGCGGATTATGCAATCGAACGGCGGGATCGCCGACGCCGAGACGGTTCGCGAGCGCGCGGCGACGACGGTCCTCTCGGGGCCCGCCGCGGGCGTCGTCGGCGCGAACCGGACGGCCGCGTCAGTCGTCGACGCCGACGACCTCGGGGGGCTGGAAGGGCTGGCGGGGCTGGTCACCTTCGACATGGGCGGCACCTCGAGCGACGTGAGCCTCGTCCGCGACGGTCGAATCGAGCGGACCACCGAAACGGCGATCGACGGCCACCCGATCCGACTTCCGATGGTCGACCTGCACACGGTCGGCTCCGGCGGCGGCAGCATCGCTCGCGTGGACGCCGGCGGTGCGCTCCGCGTCGGTCCCCGGTCCGCCGGGGCCGACCCCGGACCAGCCTGCTACGGCCGCGGGGGCACCGCTCCCACCGTGACGGACGCGAACGTCGCCCTCGGATACATCGGCCCGGACGCCGCCCTCGGCGGCGAACTCGCGCTCGAGGCCGACGCGGCGACGGCGGCACTCGACGAACTAGCCGACGCGGCCGGTCTCGACTCCGCGATCGAGGCCGCCGAGGGCGTCTACCGCGTCGCGAACGCGACGATGGTGCGGGCGATCCGGAGTGTGACCGTCGAGCGCGGCTACGATCCCCGCGCGTTCGGCCTCGTGGCATTCGGCGGCGCGGGACCGCTTCACGCGGCGGCGCTGGCCGATCGCCTCGAGATCGACACCGTCGTCGTCCCGCTTCCGTCGGGCGTCCTCTCGGCGTTCGGCCTCCTCGCGGCCGACGAGGAGTTCGACGCCGCGCGAACGTACCGCGTTGCGCTCGCCGAGGCCGATCCCGCGTCGATCGGGGCCGTCTACGACGAGCTCGCCGACGAGGCGCTGGCGGGCGTCCGCGATCCCGAGGCGGCGACCCTCGAGTTCGCCGCCGACCTCCGGTACGCGGGACAGAGTTTCGAACTCGAGGTCGACGTTCCTGGCTGTGACGACGAAACTGCCATCTCTTTCGACCCGCAAGCGATCCGCGAGCGGTTCCACGAGGTCCACGAACGCGCCTACGGCTACCGGACCGAGGAACCGGTCGAGTTCGTGACCCTCCGCGCGACGGCGGTCGTCGAGCGCGACACCGACGCTGTTCGGTACGAGCCGGACGGCGCCGATCCGCGGGTCGGAACGCGGAAGGCACGCTTCGACGGCGCGTTTCTCGAGACGCCGATCTACGACCGGCCGTCGGTCCCGGTCGGGACGACGATCGACGGTCCCGCGGTCCTCGAGCAACGCGAGTCCACGACGGTCGTCCCGCCGGACTGGATCGGACGCGTTCGCGAGGACGGGACGCTGATCCTCGAGTCGCAGTCCGGTTCCGGTTCCGGTTCTGGGTCCGCGTCCGGGTCCGGTTCCGGATCTCGACCTACCGGAGGTGACCGCCGATGACCGATGCCGATACTGACTCCGACACCGACCCCGCTCTCGACCCGATCTCCCTCGAGATCGTCCGCAATCAACTCGAGAGCATCGCCGAGGAGATGGGACAGGTGCTGATCCGGAGCGCCCACTCCCCGAACATCAAGGAGCGTCGGGACTGCTCGACGGCGCTGTTCGACGCCGGCGGGCGACTGATCGCCCAGGCCGAGCACATTCCGGTCCACCTGGGAGCGATGCCGCGAGCGGTCGAGGCGATCCTCGAGCGCGAGCGGGATCCCGAGCCGGGAGACGTCTTCGTGCTCAACGACCCGTTCGCGGGCGGCACTCACCTGCCGGACGTCACGCTCGTCTCGCCGGTCGCGCCGCGGGGCGAGATCGTCGGCTACGCGGTCTCGCGGGCCCACCACGCTGACGTCGGCGGTGCGACGCCGGGGAGTATGCCCGCCGGTGCCACCGAAATTTACGCGGAGGGACTGCGGATCCCCGCGATCCGACTCGTCCGCGAGGGCGAACTCGACGCGGACGTCCTCGAGCTACTGCTGGCGAACGTTCGCAACCCCGAGGAGCGCCGCGCCGACCTCCGCGCCCAGCTGGCGGCCACCGAACGCGCCGAGGAGCGCGTCGACGAACTCCTCGACGATCTCGAGCCCGAGACCGACCTCGAAACCGCCGTCGACGCCGTCGTCGACTACTCCCGCGACCGGACCAGCGCCGAACTCGAGGCGTTCCCTGACGGGACCTACGAAGCCGCGGACGTCCTCGAGGGCGACGGGATCACCGACGGGGACGTCCCGATCGAGGCGGCGGTGACGGTCGACGGCGCGCGGGTGACGATCGACTTCGCGGGGACCGCCCCACAGGTCGCGGGTAACGTGAACGCCCCGCTGTCGGTCGCGACCAGCGCGGTCTACTTCGTGATTCGGGCCGTGACCGACCCAGAAATCCCGCCGAACCACGGCTGTTACGAACCGATCGAGGTTCGCGCACCCGAGGGCTCGCTGTTGAATCCCACACCGCCGGCCGCCGTCGTCGGCGGGAACGTCGAGACCAGCCAGCGGGTGGCCGACGTCGTCTTCGCGGCACTCGCCGACTGCGTCCCCGACCGCGTCCCCGCACAGGGTCAGGGGACGATGAACAACCTGATCATCGGCGGTCGCGGGCGCGGTGGGCGAGCCGACGAGACGGTCGGAGCGGACGGCGAGCCGACCGCCGAATCCAACGCTGGATTCACCTACTACGAAACCATCGGCGGCGGCTTCGGCGGCCGCCCCGCAGCCGACGGCATCGACGGCGTTCAGGTCGGCATGACGAACACGCTCAACACGCCCGTCGAGGCCCTCGAGACCGAGTATCCGCTCCGCGTCGAACGTTACGCGCTCCGTCCCGACACCGGCGGCGACGGTGAGTACCGCGGCGGGCTGGGTCTCGAGCGCTCGGTGACCGTCGAGACCGACGCCGTCGTCTCGCTGTTGACCGACCGCCGGCGGACGCGGCCGGCGGGCGCCAACGGCGGTGAACCGGGTGCGGTCGGTCGGAACCTCGTGGACGGACGGGAGGTGGGTTCGAAGACGACCGAACCCGTCCCCGCGGGGACGACGATTACCGTGTTGACCCCCGGCGGCGGCGGGTACGGCGATCCGGCCGCGCGTGACCCAGCCGCTCGAGAGCGCGATCTGGCCGACGGAAAAGTGTCCGAGGGCGATACGAACGACGGAGACGAACAGTCACAGTAATAATCTCGAGGCGACGCGAGTCGGCGGTCTACGATTTGGATTCAGAATCGGACTCGGACTTGGAATCGGAGACGTACCGTCCGCGCGCCTCGACGTCCCGAAGCCGACCGAGGACCCGTTGCTCGCCGGCCTCGCGATACCCCTCCCGGAACGCCTCGCGTAGCGGCTCGGGGTCGTCCGCGGTCCCGACGAGGCTCTGATCGAAGACGTGGAGGTCCATCGCGTAGTCCTCGAGGTGGTCGGTGTGGTAGCCGAGACCGAAGTCGATGAGGTAGGTTCTGTCGGTGCTGTCGCTGGCGTCGCCAGTATCGCACTGCCCCCTCCCCACGCGCACGTTCCGCGTCGTCGGATCCCCGTGGACGAACCCCGCGCGGTGGATCGTCGCGAGGTGTTTACCGACGTCACGGACGCGCGACTCCGTGAGTCCGTCCCGAAGGTCGACCTCGCCGACGAACTCGAACTCGAGAGTCGCCTCCCGGAGGTCGACGTCGACGATGACTGGCGTCGGAACGCCCTCGCGGCGTGCGAGGCTGGTGAGTCGGGCCTCGAGGGTCGTCCGCTCCCGACGGAGGCGGTCGTCGAGGTCCGGGTGGCGGTAGCGCTTGGGCAGGCGGCGCTTGACCACCCGATCGCCCTCGACGGTGACGAGAGCTTCTGCGCCGCGAATCTCGTCGGTCTCGCGTTCGAAGGTGACTTCGCCCCCCTCGCGCCACGTTACCGGCACCTGATCCGGTCGGTAATCCGGATTCACGCGCGAGTCCTCGAGCGCGATCGTGTCGCCGGCGGCGTACATCTTCGCGCCCAGCACGGCGATCATGCCGGCGTTGTCCCGGAGAAAACGGGGATCGGGGGCGTGGAATTCGGCGCCGCGCTGGTCGCACATCGAGGCGAGCATCTCCCGTAAGCGGGCGTTCTGTCCGACGCCGCCGCCGAGCACGAGTTCGTCGCTGCCGGTCAGCGAGAGCGCGCGTTCGGCGACTTCGGTGAGCATCCCGAAGACGTTCTCTTGTAAGGAGAAACAGATGTCCTCGACCGGTACGCCACCGTCGGACTCGCTGCGCTCGCCCGACGAGCCTCCGCTCGCTTGGCTCGCGGAGACGCCGTCGGACGCCTGCTTCGCGGCGCTCATGATCCCCGAAAACGAGAAGTCCATTCCCTTGACGACGTAGGGGAGGTCGACGTACTCGCCGTCTTCCGCCGCTGCCTCGACCTTCGGTCCGCCGGGGTGGGACCAGCCGACGTGGCGGGTGAACTTGTCCAGCGCGTTCCCGACGCCGGTGTCCATCGTCTCGCCGAGGACGCGATAGCGCCCGTTGCGGTAGGCCAGCAGGTGGGCGTTGGCGCCGCTGGCGTTCAAACAGACCGGCGAGTCGAACCCGGAGGTGTGACGCCCGATCTCGAGGTGGGCGACCATATGGTTGACGCCCACGAGGGGTACCTCGAGGGCCTGCGAGAGCGCCCGCGCGGCGGTACCGACGACGCGCAGGCAGGGCCCCAGTCCGGGTCCTCGAGAGAAGGCAACGGCGTCGACCGGCGGTTCGTCTGCGGGTCCGTCGTGAGTTTCGCGGGCGTGTGCGAGTGCGGTTTCGATCACCCGCGGAACCGCGTCGTGCATGTGTTCGGCGGCCTCCCGGGGGTGAATGCCGCCGCTCTCGGGCTGATAGGCGTCTGTTTCGATGAAAACGTCGGGGTCGTGTTCCGATTCCGCCTCACTCTCGTGGCCGGAATCGTACACCGCTGCGCTGGCGGCCCAGGCGGTGCCCTCGATTCCGAGGACGCGCAGTCCGGAACTCACGGTTTGTGGGTGCGCGCCGGCCGTCTGTCACGATACATCTCGCGTCGGTCGATGTACCGCGTTACTCCCACTCGGTGTAGCCGCACTTCCCGCAGTGCTGGCGGTCGCCGTGGTCGGCGAGGAAGGCGTCACCGCAGCGGGGACACTGCTCGCGGTCCGTCTCGCCGTCGTCGTCGTAGAGTTCGTAGTGTGCCATTTATGCTTCCTCCGCTTCGGCCTCGGCCTCGGTCTCGGCTTCGGCTTCCTCGTCGGCTTCGATCTTGTTGCGCTCGAGCATGTGCTCCTGTTCGACCTCGACGGCGTGGGCGGAGGTCTCGTAGACCTTCGCGTAGCCGACGGTCTTGCGCATGCCGAACTTGGTGTCGAGTTTGCGGATGACGACCTCGCCGGCGTCTTTGTTCAGTTTGGCTGCGAGACTGTCACGAACCTGGAGCCGGGAAGGCGTAGCCTCCTCGTGGACCAGTTCGAACGTGACGTCCGTACGGTGCAACATGGGGTTCTCCTCTTCGGAGATGATGTCGACGTCCATGATATCACTCAGTTACTCTACTATCCCCCAGTCGCGCCTAAAAGGATTTCGAACCCGCCACCGGTGTCTCGCGTCCGCTCTGGACTTCCGCGGACATCGAGTGGCCGTACCCCCGCGCCCGAGGTCCGTTCGTCCAGCGGCGATCCGATTCCGCTGTTCGACAGGGGAGTCCAGCGGACGAGCCTCCTTCGCCGACGAGCGTCTCCGTCGACGACCTCTCGAGTCGCATCCGGCGCTCTCACAGTCACCTCGCGCCCTATGCCGTTATCTCCCCGAAACATAATATTTATAAACTATATATTTGATTGGAATGTATGGATGTGTCAGATGTTTCCGCCGCGCAACGACTCGGAATCGGAATCGTTCTCGTCGTCGTCGGTTCGGTTCTCGGACAACCGAATCTCGGACTGATGACGAGAATCTCCGCGTTCGCGACGCTCTTCGGGATCGGCTTTCTCGGAGCGGCGTTCGAACCGCCGCTCACGAACGCACTCGGCGCACGGGAGTGGGAGGACCTCTCCGGGCTGAAACAGACCGCCGTGTTGTTCGTCCTCGCGATCGTCGCGATCGTCCTCTGGATCTCGATCTCGTTCGGTCAGAGCGCTCTCGAGACGCTGCTCTGAGCGCCTCTCACCGAACTGCCGGCGCACCGAATCTACACTCGAGGCCGATCAGGGAACGACGACTAGCCCACGCGGCGTCTGGGTCTCGAGTCCGTCGTCCCACGCTATTTCTACTCGGTCCCACGAGTCGCCGAAGTCGCTCGAGCGGAACAGGCCCCTGTTGTTCGCGCCGTAGACCGTCCCGTCCGCCGTCGTCGCGAACACCGCGCGAACGACACCGTCGCCCGTCGGGAGGCCCCGATCGTCGAGTCGTTCCCACGGATCGTCGCCCTCGCGCCGGTAGACGTACGACTCCGCGGTCGCCGCCGTGTGCGCGTTCGAGGCCCCGCTCGCACTCGAGAGAAGGATCCGGTCGGGATCGGCGGGGTCGGGGACGACCGACCAGCAGTACCGGTGCTCGAGACCGTCCTGTGGGTGCTCCCAGTGTTCGCCGCCGTCGTCCGAGACGGCGAAGCCGTCGCCCGCCGCCGAGTAGACCCGCCCCTCTCGGTCCGGGTGGGTCGCGAGGCTGTGGTTGTCCCGGCGCGACCCCGGCGGACGCTCGCGCCACGTCGGTTCGTCGCCCCCCACGTCGCCGATGATCAGCGATCCGAGTTCGATGCCGACGTACAGCCGGTCGGGGTCGAACGGGTCCGCCTCGAGCCAGCGGGTGTGGTGCGTGTCCGGCCGCGGCGGGAAGAACCAGTCGTCCTCGGAAGGGAGGTCGACGATTCCCTCGAGATGGGTCCAGGAGTCCCCGCCGTCGGTCGAGCGGTAGACGCGGCTCGGCTCCGTCCCCGCGTAGACGACGTCGGGATCGTGCGGGCTGACGGTCAGGGACATCACCGCGTCGCTCACGAACGCGTCGGTCTCGAGGCGCTCCCAGGAGTCGCCGCCGTCCGCGGATCGGAAGAGACCGTCCTCTAACGTCCCGACGAAGGCGCGTTCGGGAGCCGCTGGGGACCCGGCGACGCACTCGAGGTCGCGGCCCTCGAGGTGGGCGGTGGCCGTCCAGTCGCTGCCGGTCCCGTCTCCGTCGGTACAGACGAGCAGCCGATTCCGCATCGCCGCGTAGATCGTCGTCATACCGGGCTCTACGCGGTGAAGGGCCACAAACGTTCGTGTTCGCTTCCGTCTGCGTCGTCCTCCCGTCGATACACGCACTCCTGTGGCCGTGATACTGTCCACTGATTGCCACGACCGGCGATCCGGGGCCACTCTTATTACGACCGAATCCAGTATAATATCTATGGACGACGTAACGGTTCAGTTTCCGGACGAGGACCTCGCGCTCGTCGATCGGCTGGCCGCCGAACGAGAGTGCGGCCGCGAGGAGGCGATCCGCGAGGCGGTCAGACGGGGGGCTGGCGAGGAACTGACTCGAGTCGCACTCGACCGCTACCGAGACGGAGAGATCGGGATGCGTGGCGCCGCGAGCATCGCCGGCACGACCATCGTCGACTTGCTGGGCGAGGCCAACGACCGAGACGTCCTCAAAAACGACGACGAGACCCGCCTCGCGGGAGACGTCGAGGCGCTCCGATGAACGTCCTCTACGTCGACGCGTCCGTGTTCGCGACGCTCGCCGAAATCGACCGCCACGAACTCCTCGCGGAACTCGGGTGGACGGCCGTGATCCCGCGGGAGATCGTCGACGAACTCGACGACGACCCCGCCGCGAGTCGTCTCGAGGAGGTTCGCGAGGCCGACTCGTTTTCGGTGCTCGATCAGTCGGTTGTGGAGGCCCAGCCCGTCGCCTCGAATCTGGCGTCGTCGTATCTCGACTGCGACGGACGGTCGTGGTCCGCCGAGGGTGACGTCGCACTGCTCGCGTACGCGCTCCACAACGAATCCCTGTCGACGATCGAGCGGACCGTGATCGCGACCGACGATCGGCCGCTTCGATCCCGGTGTGGGGCGCTCGACATCGACGTCACCAGCTCGATCGGAGTTCTCGTCTCCGCCGTCGAACACGGTGCGCTCGAGTCCGACGAGGCCAAGGAGGCCATGCTCGCGATGGACGAAGTCGGGCCGCGGGTCAGCGTGACGTCGCTGCGGACGGCCGTCCGATTGATCAACGAGATCGAGGCTCGAGCCGAGGGGACCGCTACGTCCACGTCCACGTCTACGTCCACCTCCCGGTCGAGAGCGGAGGCCGAACTCGAGGCCGAGATCAGATCGAAGGCCGAGTAGCCGGCGTTGGCGCGGCCGTGTTCTGTTCTATTCTGTTCGGGTACCCGTAGATACTCCCTCAAAACTCGAGGTCGGCGTTCGTCGCCCGGCAGGCCGGGCGTTCGATTTGGTCCCCCTCCGCCTCAATCGTCGTCCAGCGGCGCCGATACCGGCTCGACGCGCTCGCCGCGGGGCCCCTCGAGGTCCACACGGGGGAGCAGATCGCGGAGGTACCGCCCCGTGTGGGAGGCGTCGATCCGGGCGATCTCCTCGGGCGTGCCGGTCGCGACGACCTCGCCGCCGTTCTCGCCGCCCTCGGGGCCGAGGTCGATGACGTGGTCGGCGTTCTTCACGAGGTCGAGTTCGTGTTCGATGACGGCGATGGTGTTGCCGTTGTCGGTCAGCCGGTGGAGGACCTCGATGAGCTTGCGCTCGTCCTCGCTGTGGAGGCCGGTCGTGGGCTCGTCGAGCAGGTAGAGCGTCTCGCCGGAGTCTTTCTTCCCCAGCTCTTCGGCCAGCTTGACCCGCTGGGCCTCCCCGCCCGAGAGCGTCGTCGAGGGCTGTCCGAGGGTCATGTAGTCGAGGCCGACGTCCTTCAGCAGCTTCAGCCGCCGTCGGATCTGGGAGTTGGCCTCGAAGAACTCGTAGGCCTCTCCGACTTCCATGTCGAGCACGTCGGCGATGGTCTTGCCCTTGTAGGTAACGTCGAGGGTGGCGTCGTTGTAGCGGGCGCCGTCGCACTCCTCGCAGGGGACGTAGACGTCCGAGAGGAAGTTCATCTCGATCTTCACCGTCCCCTGCCCGCCGCACTCCTCGCACCGGCCGCCCTTGACGTTGAACGAGAAGCGCCCCTTCTCGTACCCGCGCTGTTTCGAGAGTTTCGTCTGGGCGAACAGCTCGCGGATGTAGTCGAAGACGTTGGTGTACGTCGCCGGGTTCGACCGCGGCGTGCGACCGATCGGCGACTGGTCGATCAGCCGGACCGTCTCGATCCCCTCGAGTCCCTCGAGACCGTCGTGGTCGCCGGGGATGACGCTCGTGTTGTCGTTCATCTCTCGCGCTAGCCCCTTGTAGAGGACGTCGTGTATGAGCGTCGACTTCCCGGAGCCCGAGACGCCGGTGATCGCGGTGAAACAGCCGAGCGGAATGTCCACGTCGAGATCCTTGAGGTTGTGCTGGTGGGCGCCGAGGATGGTGAGCGCGCCCTCGGGCTCGCGTCGCTGCTCGGGGACCGGGATCTGCCGGCGTCCCGAGAGGTAATCGCCGGTGATCGACCCCTCGCAGGCCTTGAGCTCCTCGACGTCGCCGTTGACGACGACCTCGCCGCCGCGCTTGCCCGGGCCGGGGCCCATGTCGACGACCTGGTCCGCTCGCCGCATCGTCTCCTCGTCGTGTTCGACGACGATCAGGGTGTTACCGATGTCTCGCAGTTCCTCGAGCGTGTCCAGCAACTTGTCGTTGTCCCGCTGGTGGAGCCCGATCGAGGGTTCGTCGAGGACGTACAGCACGCCGACGAGCCCGGAACCGATCTGGGTCGCCAGTCGAATGCGCTGGCTCTCCCCGCCCGACAGCGTCGACGCTTCCCGGTCGAGCGTGAGGTACTCGAGGCCGACCTCGCACATGAAGCTCAGCCGGGAGCGGATCTCCTTGAGGATCTCCTCGGCGATGACCTTCTCGCGCTCGGTGAGGTCGGCCTCCATCGACTCGAAGTGTTCGAGGGCGTCGCCGATGCTCAGCCCGTTGATCTCGGTGATGGCCGTGCCGTCGACCAGCACCGCACGCGAGGCGGGCTTCAGTCGTGTTCCGTCGCAGGCCGGACACGCCGTCGCCGACATGTAGTTCTCGATGTGCTCTCGGGTCGAGTCGGAGTCGGTCTCGAGGTACCGTCGCTCGAGGTTGGGGATGATCCCCTCGAACCGTTTTCGCTTGCGCCGGGTGCCGTTTTTCGTCCGGCGCTCGAACAGCACCTGCTCGCTGGTGCCGTAGAGGAACGCCCGCTGGATCTCCTCGTCCAGCTCTTCGAAGGGCGTCTGGAGGGAGACGCCGAAGTGATCGGAGACGGCGTCGAGCCGGGTGCGGTAGTACGAGCGGCTGTAGCTCCAGGGTTCGAAGACCTTCTTGAGCGGCTTGGACTCGTCCTGGACGACGAGACTCTCGTCGACCTCCTTGGTCTCGCCCAGTCCCTCACACTCCGGACAGGCGCCGTGGGGGGAGTTGAAGGAGAACGAGCGGGTCTCGATCTCGGGGACGTCGATCCCGCAGTGGGTGCAGGCCAGCTCCTTCGAGAACTCGACGACGACGCGGCCGTCGTCCTCGACTTCGCTGCCGAGCGCGCCCGTCGACCGGGACTCCTCGCCGAGGTCCGCCTCCTCGGGCGGGTCCGGGAGGATGACCTTCAGGATGCCCTCCGCCTCGTCGAGAGCCGTCTCGACGCTGTCGATGATCCGCGGGCGGGTCTCGGTGCTGACCTTCACCCGGTCGACGATGACGTCGATCGTGTGGTCGTAGTTCTCGTCGAGGTCCGGCTTCGAGAGCGTGAGGTCGTGTTCCTCGCCGTCGACTTCGACGCGGGCGTACCCCTCGGACACGAGTTCCTCGAAGAGGTCCTCGAAGGCGCCCTTCTGGTCGCGGACCACGGGGGCCGCGAGTTTGGCCTTCGTTCCCTCGGGGAGCTCGAGGATGCGTTCGACCATGTTCTGGGCCGATTGTTCGCCGACTTCGCGGCCACACTCCGGACAGTGGGGGGTGCCGACGCGGGCGTACAGCAGCCGCAGGTAGTCGTGCAGTTCCGTCACGGTCCCCACCGTCGAGCGGGGGTTGTTCGCGGCGTTCTTCTGATCGATCGAGATCGCGGGCGAGAGCCCCTCGACGGTCTCGACCTGCGGCTTGTCCATCTGGCCCAGGAAGTTCCGGGCGTAGGCCGACAGGCTCTCGATGTACCGTCGCTGACCCTCCGCGTAGATCGTCTCGAACGCGAGCGAGGATTTGCCCGACCCCGAGAGGCCGGTGACGACGGTGAACTCCTCGCGGGGAATCGAGACGTCGAGGTCTTTCAGATTGTGCTCTTCGGCACCGCGAACCTCGATGTACTCCGTACTCATCTATGACCGAGTCAGCGCTCGCACAAATGAAGGGCTGTCGGTTTCGGAATCGAGTGGAGTGAAAGTGAAGCTGTCCGACGGACCGCCGGGGTTCCTAAAGGTCGCCCCGGAGAATTACCTCGTCACCGACGCGTGCAAGCATGTCCTCGGTGACGACGTAGTCCTCCTCGTCCTCGCCCTCCCAGCCGACTTTGGCCATGAGGTGTTCCGCGACGCTCGGATTCGGGTCGACGGAAGCCCTGTTACCCTCGACTTTCGCGACGATTCCGAGTTCCTTGCCTTCGGCGTCGACGACTTTCTTGCCGACCTCGTCGTCGGTGAGTATCGCTGCCATACTTTAGCGTATCACGGATAGTCGGATAATTCGACGGCTTGCACGTGGCGCGCTTGGCGCGTGCATCGTTACCAATCCGATATCGGTCTCTCCAGATCGTTCGAACCCTCCCCGGACCGTCCTATCGGTCAGCCCGCTGTCGGAATTATCCGTGTGAATTCGACCGCCTTCGGCGTCGATGGCCGCGATATTCCGACCGGAGTCTCACCGGCCTCCGATCGACGGCACGCATCACGAGCTGTTGCACCTCCACTGACACAGTACGTTTCGTCTGCTTTCGCGTCCCGAACGCGACCAGCGCAATTGGAGAACAGTAGGAGAGTACAGTTCGTGTGCTCTCGCTCTCGAGTGTTCCGGTGTGGTGCCACGCGTGAGCGGATTCTGTGTTTCTCTCGTCCTGTTTCTCTCTCGTCCTGTTTCTCTCTCGCCCGGACGAAGCTGACGAGAGGGAGAGGGCATTTCGTGTGCTTGCGCCATCAGTCTTGATCGAATTCACCGGCAATAGCGGTATTGCTCACTGATCTTCCGTGATATGCTGAAGCATACGAAACTAACGAAGTCGGGTTTTAAATACCACTGGTGAGTAGTGATCGACAATACGATGAGTGGACCTTTCAGTGATCTCACGGAGACGCTCTTTGCAGACAAGAGCGTCCTCAGCGAGAGTTATCACCCGGAAGAGATTCTCGAGCGGGATGAGGAGATCGAGGAGTACCGCTACGCGCTTCAGGACATCCTCTTCGGTCGAGATCCGGAGAACATCATGCTGTACGGGAAGGCTGGACTCGGGAAGACAGCCGTCACGAAATATATGACAGATGCGCTTCGCGAGGAAGTCGCATCTCGCGAGGAAGCGGACGATCTCTTCGTTCACGAGATCAACTGTAACGGCAAGACGCTTTTTATGGTCGTTCGTCGGCTCGTCAACGAACTGCTCCCGAAAGGAGCGAGTCGGTTTCCCAAACGCGGTCTCGGAACTGGTGACGCGTTCGACGAACTGTACCGACAGCTCGACCGACTGGGTGGCACTCACCTCATCGTCTTCGACGAGCTCGATCATCTCGACGACGTCAACACGCTCCTCTACGAACTGCCTCGAGCACGCTCGAACGGCCACATCGAAACGTCTCGCATCGGCATCATCGGCATCAGTAACAACTACACGTTTCGTAATTCTCTCTCGTCAAAAGTCAAAGATACGCTGATGGAGACCGAAATTTCGTTCAGTCCGTACGACGCAGGCGAGTTGCGGACGATCCTCTACGACCGAGCAGACAGAGCGTTCGTCGACGGCGCGTACGACAAATCGGCGATCACAATGGCCGCGGCGCTCTCCGCCCAGGACATGGGCAACGCCCGTCAGGCAATTGACCTCCTCCGTGTCGGTGCGGAGGTCGCAGAAAAAACGGGCGACGTACGTGTCGTCGACGATCACATCGAAAACGCGCGAACGCTCGTCCAGCGCGGACGACTCCGGAACCGGATCCGCGATCAAACACAACACGCCCAGTACATCCTGGAGACGGTCGCCCTCCTCGAAAACCGCGGACAGACTCCCGTCCGATCGAAGACGATTCGAGCAAATTACGAGGGCGTTGCCACGTCCTGGGCGTCGGAACCGCTGACCACACTCAAGAGTATCCAGGATCACCTTGCGGAACTCCACATGCTCGGATTTCTCCAGCGAACCGAGAAGAATCACGGTCTCAGCGGCGGACACTACTACGAGTACGAACTCGATCTCGAGCCCGAGGTCGTCCTCGAAACTCGCGAAACGATCGAGGGCGAAGAGCAGGCGGTACCCACTGACGATTGAACCGGCTCACACTTCCGATCGTACCGCGGTCGCGCCTTGACTTTCGACGGCTTCGACCGGTCTCGATCCGATTTCGCTCGACGAAAGCAGACGAATTGTACTCTCTCACTGCTCTCGAAAAGACGAGACGGGCGCATGTAACTCGTCCCTTCATCGCTCGGAGATGTCTACGGCCGAGACGGAAGAGAGTACATTTCGTGTGCTCTCGCTCTCGAGAACTGTACCTGTACGCTCGTCGAGCGGCCGGACACGACATCTCCCGTTCGAGTCCGTCTCGAAAGCAGACGAACTGTACTCACACTCTCGGTACGAGGAGGTGTGAGACGCTCTCGAGAGCGAAGTCACCGAACCGCTTCCCGACTCGAAGCGAACCTGAAGGTCGCTCGACGGCGTCCGTCACGCCGTCAGTCTGCGCTTCCACCCTGCTTCGCCCGCGACCCCGGAACGATCGTCACCGGAACCGACGACTGGCGGGCGATCCGGTCGGTCGTACTCCCCAGCAGTTTCTCGGAGAGGTCGCTCTCTCCCTGCTGGCCGACGAGGAGCAGGTCGGCGTCGATCTCCTCGGCGTACTCGAGAACGATCTCGCTCGGGCGACCGCGTCGGATCTCGGGGTGAACCTCGAGGTCGTCCGTGTCTCCGCCCTCGCTTCCGTCCGCTGCCTCAAGACCGGCGACGGCCGCGACCACGTCGTCGACCAGTTCGCCGACCGCGTCGTTGAGTTCGTCGACCTCGCGGACCCCGAACCGCAGTTGGCTGCTGGGCTCGACGACCGAGAGGACGTGGAGTTGCGCGCCGACCGCGTCGGCCAGATCGACCGCGTGCTCGAGGGCTGCACTCGCGGGTTCGCTGTCGTCGATCGCGACGAGGATCGTCTCGTACATCTCGGGTCTCGTCCGTCTCTCTCTCGGCGGACCGTATCACGATACCGGTCCTGCAACTGGCCGGGTATCGGTCCGGGTGAGACGGTCAGGCAACACTCAACAGCCGCCTGTCCGATAGTTGATGCATGGCGCCGTGGAACGCTCGCCGGACCGGATACTATTTCGTCCTGGTCGCGGCGACGACGCTCGTCTTCACGCTGACGTACAACTACGGGATGGCGACGCTGGAAGACCGGCCACAGCCGCTCTATCGCTCCCTCGAGATCGTCTTCCAGACGTACACTACGACCGGATACGGGGAGGACGCCCCGTGGGAGACCCTGGAGATGAACCTGCTGATGATCGGCATGCAACTCGCCGGGATCGGGTTGATCCTCACCGCGGCGGACGTGTTCGCCGTCCCGTGGCTTCGCACCGCCCTCGAGCCGTCGCCGCCGACGAGCGCTCGGGACCTCGAGGATCACGTCGTCATTTGCGAGTACACGCCTCGCGGCGAGGCGTTCATCGCAGAACTCGAGTCCCGCAGCGGCGAGTACGTCGTCGTCGAACCGGAGCTCGAGACCGCGACCGACCTCCACGGGGCGGGGTACCGGGTCGTCCACGGGGACCCGGAGTCGATCGACGTCCTCGAACGCGTCGGACTCGAGGCGGCGACGGCGATCGTCGCGGATTCGACCGACGATAGGAACGCGAGCATCGCCCTGTCGTCGCGAGAGGTGAATCCGACGGTTCGGGTGGTGACGCTGGTCGAGGACCGTACGCTCGAGGAGTATCACTGGATCGCCGGTGCGGACGAGGTTCTCTCGCCGCGGCAGTTGCTCGGGGAGAGCCTCGCGAGGCGGGTTCCGACGGCCGTGACGACCGTGGTCGACGACCGCGTTGCGATCGGCGAGGACCTAGAGCTGGTCGAACTCGTCGTCGAGGAGGGGAGTGATCTTTGCCGTCGAACCGTCGCAGACGTGGGGTTTCGAGCGGCGTTCGGCGTGGACGTCGTCGGCGTCTGGTTCGACGGCACGTTCGAGAGTCCGATCGATCCGACCGCGGAACTGGCGGCTGGCACGCGACTGTTGGTCGCCGGCGAACCGGACCGGGTCGCACGCTTACAGGAAGAGTTGACGTCGTCGGTCACGCAGTTCTCGCCCCAGCGCGTCGTGATCGCCGGCTACGGCGAGGCCGGTTCCGTGGCCGCCGCCGCGTTCGCCGACACGAGTTCGTCGGTCACCGTGCTCGATCTCGAGGAGCGATCCGATGTCGACATCGTCGGCGACGCTCGCCGGCCGGCGGTGCTGTCCGAAGCGGGTATCGAAGACGCGTCTGCGGTGATCGTCACCGTCGGTGACGACACGTCGGCGGTTTTCACGACACTGGTCGCGCGAGACCTGAATCCGGAGGCGACGATTCTCGTCCGGGCGAACGACGCGGAGAACGAGGGAAAACTCTACCGAGCGGGCGCGGACTACGTGCAGTCGCTGGCGACGGTCAGCGGGCGGATGCTGGCGTCGACGATTTTCGAGGACGAGGAGGTGCTGGCGTTCGACACGCAGATCGACGTGGTTCGGACGCCCGCCGGCCGGTTGGCAGGTCGAACGCTGGCGGAGTCCGCGGTCCGGTCGGAGACGGGCTGTACGGTTCTCGCCGTCGTCAAAGGCGGTCGCGGAGACGACGAACACGAGACGATCACCGACTTCGATCCCCACTCGTTCCGACTCGAGGCCGACGACGACGTTATCCTCGCCGGCACCGACGAGAGCGTCCGCGCCTTCGAGGAGCGATACCTCAATCTCGAGTGAGCTTCGGACATCCCGTTCCCGGCCTACACCTCGCTCTCGAGCTCCCGATACGTCCAGTCAGTGTGGTCTAGAGCTCGACCGCCTCGAACAGCCGCCCGCCCATTCGATGCGTTCTCTCGTATTCACGATGCTGGATCACAGGCTGGGAGAATAAACTGCGGGGACGAGGCTCTCGGCCACCGAGCGGCGGATCGACGAACCCGACAATGATGTAGGCCCACCGTGAACGGGACACCGATACCGATGTCACTCGACGTTCAGTCGTTCGATCGATCGCCCGACCCGGAGCGCGTGATCACCGTCCTCGACGACGACGCCTGTCGCGAGATAGTCTCGGCGCTCGAGGAGCCGATGACCGTCCGCGAGGTCTCCGACGAGGCCGACGTCCCGCTCTCGACGACCTACCGCAAACTCGAGCGGTTGACCGAGACCTCGCTGGTGAGCGAAACGATGGAGATTCGCTCCGGCGGCCACCACCGGGCCAGATACGTGACGAACTTCGACCGTGTCGCCGTCGAACTCGACGACGACCGCGACTTTCGGGTCGAAATAGAGCGCCCGCTGTCCGACCCCGAGCGCCAACTCGTCGGGATCTGGTCGGAAGTGCGCGAGGAGACACGATCGTGATTCTCTTCGACGCGAGTGTGCTCACACTCGCACCCGTGTTCGCGTTCACGTCCTCGGGTTCGGCTATCGCGACGGCCGTCGTCGCGCTGAAGACGATCACGCTCGCGCTCGGCGGCGTGATCACCTACTTCGCGTTTAGCGCCTATCGACGAACCGGAGCGCGACCGATCGGCGCCCTCGCGCTCGGATTCGGGTTCGTGACGTTGGGTGCCTTGCTCGCGGGCGCGGCCCACCAGGCGTTCGGCCTCGACAGCGATCTCGTCGTGCTCATCGAGAGCGCGCTCACCGTCGCCGGCTTCGGCGTCATTACCTACTCGCTGTACAGCGACTGAGTTCGCCCCTCGAGGCGCACGCGTTGTGAAATCGTCTCAGGCGCACACTTTTCATCGCTCGACGCCTAGCACGACTATGCGGGGCATCTACAAGTGCACCGATTGCGATGCCCATTTCAGAGCGACCCGTCGACAGTGTGCGCTGTGTGGCGAAGCGACGGAAACGACCCGCGAGACGTGTCGCGGGTGTGGAACACCCTTCGGCGATTCATCGGTCCAGCGGTGTCCGGTTTGCGGATCGGCCGACGTCGACCGGGTGTCCGTCGCCTGACGGTGGGCGACTCGACAGATAGATCACGCGGATTCGAGGAGAAGGCTCGCAACGTCGGCTTCAGCTTGATTTCAGCTTCAGCTTCGACTTCGGCTCAATTTCGAGTTCGAGTTCGATTTCAACCTCAGTCGCGGGAGTCGTCGCTATCGAGGCCTGTCTCCGCTCACGCTCGGATCGGACCGAACCCCGCCACCGTCGCGCGTGGACCCACGTGGACGTCGAAAACGTGCGGTCACTCGTCACATTCTCCGCAGACCGTCAAGTCGACCTTTCGACTGTCGATGCGGTTCGACACGCTCACTCGACAGTCCTCGTACGAAAACGTCACCTCGAGCGGATGTCTCCGAGACGACGTCACGAGGTCGGTGAGCGCTTCGCTGTCGACGATTTCGAACAGCGGTCCCATGTCGCTGATATCGCGGCCCGTGACGATTGCGACGGTTTCGACGATCGCGACGACGACTGCGTCGGGGTCCGCGTCGAAACTGGCGTGGACCGTTCCCGCGACGGGATGGGTACCCGCGTCGTCGTCGACGGAGATGGGCGGGTCGGAGTCGGATGGTTTCTTGCTCGCACACATTGGTCTCACTAGGCCGACCGTCGTCCTAAGGGGAGACGCTGACCAGTCAGCGTGCGTCCGCGCCGGACTTCTCGAACAGGTGCCGGAAGACGATCCGCTGGGCCTTGCGAAGGTGCTGGTTGAACGTCTGGCGCGTCACGCCGAACCGCTCTGCTAGCTCGTCGCCGGTGCTGGCCCGCGGCGTGTCGAAGTACCCACCGAAGTAGGCGGCCTCGAGGGCGGTGGTCTGCCGATCGGTGAGCGCGTCGGCGACGATGTCGGACAGCAGATGCGGCGAGTAGACGAGTTCCTCGGATACCAGTTCGACGTCGGGGTGAAATTTTCGAATACCGGCGGCGGCCAGGCGCGGGTCCACGTCGCCCGGAAGTTCTCCGCAGAACCTGACCTCGTCGGACGCGATGATAACGGCGCGGGCGCGCCCACCGAGGGAGGGAAACACTTCGGAGACCGTCGTCGATTCTGCGTGGGCTTCGAGGCGACTGTATCCGTCCGTCGTACTGAGCAAGCGCACGTTGCGGTAGTGGGGAACCTCCTCGACGGCTTCGACGAAGTCGCTCGCAGAGAGGTCCGACGTTCCCATGTACTGAACGGTCGTTCCGTCGGGTAGCGAGATGACGGAATCGACTTCGAGCCGAACGTCGTCGGCCTCGACACGAAGGGAGGGTGGGACCGCAGATTGGTCCGTGCGGAACTCGAGATGCCGTACGTGGTCGCTGGTCAGGCGCTCCTCGCGGCGCTTCAACGCCGTCACGTCCTCGGAGGAGACGACGACGTATTCGACCTCGCCCGCCCGGTCTAACACCGGAGAGGAGTTGCTCGACAGCCACCGCTCGGAGCCGTCCGGAAGCTCGATCCAGTGTTCGAACCCGAAATCGGGTTCACCTGTTTCGAAGACGCGCGTGACGGGGTGTTCGTCCACGGAAACGGGCGTTCCGTCGTCGTAATAGATCTGCCACTCGGATCGATCGTAGGTTCGGCTGGTGATCGTCTCATCCGTGAGTCCGAGCGTCTCCGCCGCAATTTCGTTCGCGAAGGCGATCGCTCCCATCCGATCGACCACGACGGTACTGATCGGGCTCACGTCGAACACGCGCCGGGCGAGGTCCGCGGGTAGCGCGCGCCGGGGTTCGGGTTGACTTTCCCGGTCGTCAGCGACTGAGTCGACCTCGCGCCGCTCGGTCGTCGTCTCCTCCCGGTCGTTTCGCGGGCGGTTCACCTCTCCCACGAGACGATCGAACGGCGTCTCTCCGAATCGGCGTCGGTCCATACTCCTGAGACGGCTTCAGTAGGTATACTGTGTTCTATAGATGACAAGTTTGGGACGCGTCGATCGCCCTCGAGCGGACGTATTCGTCGCTCGTTACACGGAACACGGGAGAAACATCACGAGAGAAGAGAGAAGAGAGAACTCTCACGACTTCGGTCGTGAACGACCGCCTCGAAGGTATCTTCCTTCAGCGACGTACCGCGAACGGAGTCTTCGTCGATCGATCGCCGTGGATTTCGACGAAAGCGAAACAGAAGAGACCGCGACCGTTCGCTCGAGTCCGCTCACCCGAGGATGTAGTCGAGCTTGGGGTACTTCTCGATCAACGGTTGGCCGTCGATCTCGTAGCGCTCGATGAGCTGGTCCAGCCCGAGGATCCGGCCGGCGCCGAAGGCGGCGACGGCGAGGAACACGAGCAGGTACGCGAAGTCCCCGTTGATCATGCCGTGTTCGACGCTCCAGTTCGCGAAGTAGAACATGAACATCATCGTCGCGCCGAAGAACGCCGCGAGGCGTACCATCGCGCCGACGAGGAGGCCCAGTCCGATCGCGACCTGGCCGAACGGAACGGCGACGTCGATGATCGAGAGCATCCAGGGCGTGTTCACCATCCACGTGAACATGCCGGCGAGGGGGCTCGCCGGGTTCGCACCGTGGAGGAGGAAGCCTTCTGCGGTAAACGGCTCCGCGGCCAGGAGTTTGCTCAACCCGGCGTAGAGGAACGCGTAACCCATCATGAGTCGCAGCGCGAGGACGAACCACGCGCTCAGGCTGTGGGCCTGCCCTCGAACCGTAATGCCGCCGACGTTGCTCTCGAACACGTTCGCGTCCATCGTCATCTTCTCTGCTGCCATATGATCTTCACCTACTTCTACAGAGGGCAGGGTAGAGCATATATACCGACGCAGATTCCCGGGGTCCGAGAATCTGTATGCCGCGATATCGGCAGAATCAATTCGGAACGAGCTCCCGATACGAACTTCCGACTCGATCGACGAGCCCTCGAGTCGAGAGTCTCGGGGCTATTTGTCCCTCTGGGCCCAACGCGTAGCCATGTACCACGACCTCCTCATCCCGACCGACGGGAGCGACGGCACGCGCCAGGCGCTCGTCCACGGCCTCGCGATCGCCCGCCGGTTCGACGCCACCGTCCACGCGCTGTCGGTCCTTCCCGAAGGTCCCTACGGTTCCCTCGAGAGCGACGGGGCGGCCGCCGAGGCCGAACGCGACGCCGAACGGGCGCTCGAGCGAGTCGAGAGCGACGCCGAGCGAGACGGTCTCGAGCGCGTGAGCGAGATCCGCCGCGGCGTCCCACACGAAGAGATCCTGGCGTACGCAGAGGAGAACGGAATCGACATGATCGTCATGGGGACCCACGGTCGCACCGGAATCGACCGGGCGCTGGTCGGCAGCGTCACCGAGCGGATCGTCCGCGAGGCGGCGGTTCCCGTCGTCACCGTTCGCGTAGGCGACGACCTCCGAATCGAGGACGCCACCCGTGCGGAGGAAATCGCCCTCGAGGGGCTCGAAGAACGCGGCTACGAGGGCGCGACCGCGGTCGACGACCCGCATCGAACCAGCGGCTCGTGGATCGTTCCCGTCGAGACCGACGACGGCCGGATACAGGTGCACGTCGACGCGTCGTCGGGTGACGTGCGACTGGCGCGACTCGATCGATAGCTCGAGCGGCGTCGCGGAGAAACCCGCGACGCGACGCGAGATTTCCTGCGTTTACCGATTCGCGTCGGGTTCGGACTCGAGTACGTCGGTCGGCGTGTCCGCGTTCGAATCGGCGTCACCGTCACTGTCACTGCCACCGTTACCCTCGGTGAGCAACCGGCGGAGCACCGCGTGGAGGATGCCGCCGTTCTCGACGTAGTTCACGCCGGCGGGCGTTCCGACCTGTGCGGTGACGGGGAACTCGGTGGACGTCCCGTCCTCGCGTTCGGCCACGACGGTCAGTTCGACGCTGGGCTCGAGGCCGTCCTCGAGGCCCTCGATGTGGAAGGTTTCGGTGCCGTCGAGTCCGAGCGACTCCTGCGAGTCGCCCTCGGCGAACTGCAGGGGCAGGACGCCCATCCCGACGAGGTTGTCGCGGTAGATCCGTTCGTAGCTCTCGGCGATCGTGGCTTTCGCGCCGAGCAGGTCCGTTCCCTTCGCCGCCCAGTCGCGACTCGAGCCGGTCCCGAACTCGGTTCCGGCGAGTACGACGAGGGGCGTGTCGTCCTCGCGGTAGCGCTGGCTGGCGTCGAAGACGGTCGTCTCTTCGCCGGTGGGGTGGTAGACGGTTCGCCCGCCCTGCACCCCGTCCAGTAGCTGGTTCTCGATGCGGACGTTCGCGAACGTCCCGCGCATCATGACCTCGTGATTCCCGCGTCGGGAACCGTAGGTGTTGAACTCGTAGGGTTCGACGCCGCGCTCGAGTAACCACTGGCCGGCGGGCAGGTCGGGACCGAACGGCCCGGCCGGGCTGATGTGGTCGGTCGTGACGGTGTCGCCGAGCGTCAGGAGCGTGCGGGCGTCCTCGACGTTTTCGACGCCGGGCTCCTCGAGCGGGAAGTCTTGGAAGAACGGCGGCTCGCGGATGTAGGTCGACTCCTCGTCCCACTCGTAGACGTCGCCGGTCGGGGCCGCCAGCGCGTCCCAGCGCTCGTCGCCGTCGAAGACGGCGGCGTACTTCTCCTCGAAGAGTTCGGTCGAGACGCTCGAGTGGATCGTCTCCCGAACCTCGTCGGTGTCGGGCCAGATGTCCGCGAGGTAGACCGGCTCGCCCGACGAATCGGTCCCGAGGGGGTCGGTCTCGAGGTCGACGTCCATCCGGCCGGCGAGGCCGTAGGCCACCACGAGCGGCGGGCTGGCGAGGTAGTTCGCCTGGATCTTCGGGTGGATCCGGGCCTCGAAGTTGCGGTTGCCCGAGAGGACGCTCGTCGTCCAGAGGTCGTGGTCGTCGATGGCCGCCTCGATCGGTTCTGGGAGCGGGCCGGCGTTGCCGATGCAGGTCGTACAGCCGTAACCGACGACGTGATACCCCAGCTCCTCGAGGTCGTCGAGCAGTCCGGCCGCCTCGAGGTACTCGGTGACGACCTTGCTGCCGGGTGCCAGGCTCGTCTTGACGTACTCGGGGACGTCGAGGCCCTTCTCGACGGCGTTTCGCGCGAGCAGGCCCGCGGCGACCATGACGGAGGGATTGGAGGTGTTCGTACAGCTCGTGATCGCGCTCACGACGACGCTGCCGTGGCCGATCTCGACGTCCTCGCCGTCGAGGTCGACGGTGACCGTCTTCTCGAGTTCGCTCTCGAGGCCCGCCGGATGGTCGTCGTCGAACTCCGACTCGAGGAGGCCGGAGAAGTGGTCTCCCATCTCGCCCATCGGAATGCGATCCTGCGGGCGCTTGTGACCGGCGAGGCTGGGCTCGACCGTCGAGAGGTCGAACTCGATGGACTGGGTGTACTCGGGTTCCTGCTCGCCGAACAGGCCCTGTGCTTCGAGGTACTCGCGGACGAGATCGACGTGGTCGGGGTCCCGGCCCGTGAGTTCCAGGTACTCGAGCGTGGCCTCGTCGACGGGGAAGACGCTGATGGTCGACCCCTGCTCGGGTGCCATGTTCGAGATGGTTGCGCGATCGGCGACCGAGAGGCTGGAGACGCCGGGGCCGAAGAACTCGACGAACTTGTCGACGACGCCGACCTGACGCAGGCGTTCGGTGATGTGGAGTACGAGGTCCGTCGCCGTCGCGCCCTCGGGGAGGTTGCCGACGAGGCGGACGCCCACCACGTCGGGCAACTGCATCGTGATCGGCTGGCCGAGCATCGCGGCTTCGGCTTCGATGCCGCCGACGCCCCAGCCGACGACGCCGATGCCGCCGATCATGGGGGTGTGGCTGTCGGTGCCGACGAGCGTGTCGGGGAGGAGCCACCGCTCCCCGTCGGTCTCTCGCGCGTGAACGACGTTTCCGAGGTGCTCTAAGTTCACCTGGTGGACGATCCCCGTCCCCGGCGGGACGACGTTGAAGCTCTCGAAGGCCTGCTGTGCCCACTTGATCGCCCGATAGCGCTCGGCGTTGCGCTCGTACTCGAGGTCGACGTTTTGCTCGTAGGCGTCCGCGGAGCCGAAGTAGTCGACCTGCACGCTGTGGTCGATGACCAGGTCGCATGGCACCTCAGGCTCGACGATACTCGGGTCCTCGCCGGCGCGGTCCGCGGCGGATCGCAGCGCCGCCAGATCCACGACCGCGGGAACGCCCGTGAGGTCCTGTAAGACGACTCGAGACGGCGAAAAGGGGACGTCGACCTCCGGAACGTCGGGGTCCCACGAGGCCGCCTTTCGCACGTCCGCTTCGGTGATCGTCTCGCCGTCGACGTTTCGCAGCACCGACTCGAGCAGGATTCGAATACTCACCGGCAGTCGATCGAGTTCGCAGAGTCCCTCTTCCTCGAGGACGGTCAGGTCCGCCATCCTGTAGGTGGTTCCATCGACCTCGAGGTCGCGAATCGCTCCGAACGGATTTTCTTCACTCATGCACGACTTTTGAGCCGAGAGACTATTAATTCGCGGTCGAACGTGTTGGTCGGCACCGGCTACGCCTCGAGACCGTCGCGAGGGCTCCGCCGACTCCGATACTCTATCGACTCCGGCACCCACCCACCGTCGGCCCTACACCGACTCCGGCAACCACCCGCCGTCGACCTCGAGATTCTCCCCGCTGACGTACTCCGTCTCGGGGTCGAGGAAGAACAGGACCGGCGCTATCAGGTCCTCGAACGAGGCGGGCCGGTCTCGCGGCAGGTCCTCGGGGAACTCGTCGCTGTTCTCGACGACGTACGGCGAGACGGCGTTGACCGTGATCCCGTCGTCCTGCGTGTCGGCGGCAAGCATCCGCGTGAACATCAGGACGCCCGCCTTCGCGACGAAGTACGGGAAGTTCGTCGGCGAAACGAGCCCCTTCTCGCTCGAGGCGTAGCCGACGTTCACGATGCGACCGTACTCCTGCTCGCGCATGGCCGGCAGCGCGCGCTTCGAGCAGAGGTAGGTCCCGTTGAGGTTCGTCTCGAGCACTCGGTTCCACGTCTCGAAGTCCATCTCGGCCCAGTGGACCGGCGCGAAGTCCCCGACGTTGTTCACCAGCGCGTCGACGGGACCGAGTTCCGACTCCACCGCCGAGAAGATTCCCTCGACCGAGTCGGGGTCGGTCACGTCGCCCTGGACCGTCATCGCCTCGCCGGCACCGCGGTCGCGAGCCTCGGCGGCGACCTCGCGGGCCGCATCCGCGCTCGTGTGGTAGTGAACCGCGACGGCCGCGCCGCAGTCGGCCGCCGCGAGGACGAGCGCGCGCCCGACGCCGCGCGCGCTGCCCGTCACCAGTACCGTCCGACTCGAGAGATCGGGTCCGTCCATACCCGACGTTCGTCGCGCGGCGGTTTAGGGACTTCTTTCCGGTTGGCCTTCTCGAGGATGGGCGGCCGGTATCGGGCCCGGACGACCGGTAGGGGGCGATTTCCCCTGGGTACGAGGTGGACGCCGACACCTCGACCCTCGGCCTACGACCTCGAGGGGGCACGCTCGACGCACGTTACTTGGCTGACACCGACGGACTCGTCAGCGGGGAGGTATCGAGCGGTGGTAGGGCTCCTCAGGGGTCCACAGTTAAGCCACTGGATTCCAGTATTGTTACCATGGCACTCGAGAGGATCCTCCTCGCAGTCGGGCCAGGTGACGCAGATCGAGCGGACGAACTCGCAGCGGCAGTCGTCGACGTCGCGAAACCGGCCGGTGCGACGGTCGACCTCGCGCACGTCTTCACGCAGACCGAGTACGACGAAGTCCTCGAGCGACTCGACTTCGACGTCGGCGTCGACGACGTCCATCCGGACGAAGTCGCCGCCCGCCACGCGACGATCCGCGATCTCGTGGCGGTGCTCGACGAGAACGACGTCGCGTACGAAATCCACGGGGCTGTCGGCCAACACGGGTCGTCGATCGTCGATCTCGCGACCGACGGGAACGCCGACCGCGTCGTCGTCGGTGGCCGAACCCGTTCGCCCGCCGGCAAAGCCGTCTTCGGCAGCACCGCCCAGGAGGTCCTCCTCTCGGCACCGTGTCCGGTGACCTTCGTGCGCGGGGGCGAGGCCTGAGGCCCGCGTCTAATTCGCACGCGGTCTCACCGTCGCCTTCTTCGTCAGTACCGACGGTGGAGAGCCGGTACCGAGAGGGAGACACTGACACTGACACTGACAGGGACAGGGAGCGGATACCCAGTCCTCACTCACCGAGGAACCCGCCAGAGGAATCATCGGAACGGATAGTCAATCGTCGAGTAGATTCCCCGAAGGTGACATTCGATATCGAGTAAAGATGTGTGTAGTTAAGTGGGGTGGCCGTCGTCTGATACGACACGGATGGTCTACTACGCGGGCGTCGACCTCGGCGCGACAAACGTACGCGCCGTCGTCGCCGAGAGTGACGGGGCGATCATCGGTGTGAGCCGGAACGAAACACCCAACGGACCGACGGGAATCGACGTGACCGAGGCGGTACTGGCGACACTTCGAAACGCCGCCGCCGACGCGAACGTCGATCCCGAGACGATTCGAGCGGCCGGCATCGGCTCGTTCGGTCCGTTCGACCTCGCGGAGGGGGCGGTGATCGATCCCGCCAACCTCCCGGATACGGTCGATCGCATTCCACTGACCGGCCCGATCGGCAACCTCATCGACTCCGATCGGGTGTACCTTCACAACGACACCAACGCCGGCGTCATCGGCGAACGCTTCCACTCCGACCGCAACCCCGACGACATGGTCTATCTCACCATCTCCTCGGGGATCGGGGCCGGCATCTGCTGTGACGGCCAGATCCTGGACGGCTGGGACGGGAACGCCGGCGAGGTCGGTCACTGCGTCGTCGACCCGCGCGGGCGACTGACCTGTGGCTGCGGCCACGACGGTCACTGGGAGGCGTACTGTTCGGGTAACAATATCCCGAAATACGCGAAACTGCTCGCCGAAGACGACCCGACGATCGACACCGAACTGCCCCTCGAGGATCCCGACTTCTCCGCGAAAGACGTCTTCGACGTCGCCGAGTCCGACGAACTGGCCGCACACACGATCGACCAGCTCGCCCACTGGAACGCGATCGGCGTGGCCAACATCGTCCACTCGTTCGCACCGCTGGTCGTCTCCTTCGGCGGGGCCGTCGCGCTGCACAACCCCGACGAGATCGTTGACCCAATTCGCCGGCGAGTCGAGGAGATGGTCATGTCGAACGTCCCCGAGATCAAAGTCACCGACCTCGGCGACGACGTCGTCGTCGAAGGCGCGCTCGCGAGCGCGTTGACCGAAGGAACCGGCGACCGACGTCGGATGCACAACTAAACAGCTGCGGTCGATGCGAAACGCGCAGTCGTCGGTCTCCTCCTCCCACTGTCACTCGACCAACATTATAACGCTTTTATCGTGACACCGCTTACGCATCCGCATGCAACGGCGAACGTTTCTCGAGGGCGGTGTCGGTGCCGGCGTCGCCTTGACCCTCCTGTCCGCCTCCGCCAGTGGTGTGTCTACCCGAGGTCGATCTCAGTCCCGATCCCGCTTTCGACTCCAGTCGACCGATGCGTACGAACCGCTCGGCAGACTCCAGGTGGACCGTGCCGCGGAAGCCGTGGTCGGTGACGACGGCGACACGGTCTACCTCGCGACCGTCGACGGCTTCGCGATCGTCGACGTAAGCGACCCGGCCGACCCGACGCCGCTCGCCGAGCGGCGAGGGTTGCTAGGCGGGGCCGACGAAGGTGAGGGAGACGCCGACGAAAGCGAAGACGGGGACGGGGACGCAGAGGGAGACGAGGAGACTGAGTACGGCCCACTCACCGACATCCTCGACGTCGAGGTCGACGACGACAGGCTCGTCGTCCCGGGTCCCGCGAACCCGACTCGCGGAAACGAATTCCACGGATTCCTCCTGTACGACGTGAGCGATCCGACCGACCCGGTCCCCGCGGCCGACCCCTACGAAACCGACTTTCACATCCACAATTGCTTCTTCGCGGACGACCTGTGCTATCTGGTCGGGAACGGGATCGAGGGCAATCCGCTCGTGATCGTCGACGTGAGCGACGACGAGCCGACCGAAGTCGGCCGCTGGTCGCTGCTCGAGCACGACGACCGCTGGGCGGACGTCAACTCGATCCTGTGGAACCTCCACGACGTCTTCGTCCAGGATGAGGTGGCGTATCTCTCCTACTGGAACGCCGGGACCTATCTGGTGGACGTCAGCGATCCCGGCGATCCCGAATACATTTCGCACGTCGCCGACGACGACGTCGAGTCACAGCGCGGGATCGAGTCGTTCGGTGTCGTAACGGCCCAGCAGACGCTGCCGGGCAACGACCACTACGCCGCGGTCGACGAGACGGGCGAAGTGCTCGGCGTCGGTCGCGAGAGCTGGGCGGCCCAACGAGGCGAGACCGAGGGGGCCGGTGGCATCGACCTCTGGGATATCTCCGACCGGACGGCGCCGGAACACCTGTCGACGATCGAGGCCCCGGAGTCGTTCGACGCCTCCTACAGGGGCGGAATGTGGACGACCGCCCACAACTTCGAATTGCGCGACGGACGCCTCTACTCGTCGTGGTATCGCGGGGGCGTGAAGATCCACGACGTCTCCGATCCCGCCAGTCCGGAGGAACTCGCCTGGTGGCGCGATCCCGCCGAGGCGGCGTTCTGGACCGCCCGCGTCGCCCGGCCCGACGAGACCTTCGTCGCGAGCAGTACGGCGGCCATTCCGAACTCGCCGGCGACGGGCGCACTCTACGTGTTCCCGATCGAGTCGGGGACGCAGGCGGAGCCGCCGTCGCTCACCGATCCCGATGAGTCGGGCGGGTCGGTAGAGCCAGACGGCGAGGAATCGGGGACGGGTACCGAAACAGAGGCCGAAACCGAATCCGAGACCGAAACCGAGAAGGAGGCGGAAACCGACCTCGAGACGAACTCGTCGGCGACCGACGGATCGGACGAGGAGGCCACGCCGGGATTCACCGGCGTCACCGGACTCGCCGGCGGTGCGCTCGCGCTCGAGTGGCTCCGGCGGTCGCGTGGGTCTGGATCGCTGTCTCCGTCTCGATCGGATGCTGATTCGGACGTGAGCTCGGAATCGAAACCGGACTCGGAATCGAACTGAGATCGCTTCGGATCCGGACCGGAATCAAAATCGGGACCGGTCGAAACCGAAACCTTTCCCCGCTCGGTTCCCTAGGACCGCCAATGACCGAATCCGAGGCCGAACCCGACGGGGAGGGCGCGCTCAAAGAGCGCGTCGAGCGCTGGCTCGCTCGCGAGATGCCGATCATCCAGATGCACGGCGGCACCAGCGCCGTCCGCGAGGTCGATCCCGACACCGGCGAGGTCGTCATCGAACTCGGCGGCGGCTGCAAGGGGTGTTCGGTGAGCGACGTGACGACCGGCAACATCGAAGCCGAACTCATCCAGTGGGACGAGATCGACTCCGTCACGGTCCGCGTCCCAGACGCTCGAGACAGCCTCGGCGACCACGACCAGGCCGAATCGATCATGGGGGTCGACCGGACCGAGGGCGGCCGCGGTGACTGGGGCTCGTCGGATCCGGGTCAGGAGCATCTGTAGGTCCCCGTCCCGACGCTCCCACCGGTCTCGGTTTCGATCCCGATCCCGTCCGGAACCGATGTCTTTTCCTGCATTCGGCGACCGTTGTCGAACAATGACCAATTTTGGGAACGCCTGTAGGCTTTTATCTGCCCGTTACGCAGTCGTAGCCATGCGGACGTGTAGACCCCGATGCGGGACGCGGACTCGAGTTCGATCGCTCGCTCGAGTCCGGTCCGGAGGTGTCGGCGATGTCTGAACTCGACGAAGAATCCGACGACGAACCGGCGGAGACCGACGGCGGCGTTCGCGCCTACACCGTCCGTCTCGAGCTCGTCGACGAACCCGGCGAACTCCTGCGGACGCTCGAGCCGATCGCCAACAACGGCGGGAACCTGCTGAGTATCCACCACGAGCGGGGCAACATTACCCCCCGCGGGCACATCCCCGTCGAGGTCGACCTCGAGTGTCCGCCCGACCGCTTCGAGGGGATCGTCGAAGCGCTGCGCGAGGCCGGCGTCAACGTCATCCAGGCCGGCGCTGACCGCTACGGCGAGGAACTCAACGTCATCCTCGTCGGTCACCTCGTCGAGAGCGACCTCTCGGATACGCTCTCGGTGATCGAGGGCAACGAGCACGCGTCGCTCGTCGATCTCTCGCTGGCCGCCCCTGAGGGAATGGACGCCGTCTCGAGTGCGCGCCTGCGCCTCGCCGTCGACACCGGTCGCGCCGACGACGCCCTCGAGACGGTCCGGGAGATCGCCGACGAGAAGGACTTCTGCGTCGTCGAACCGCTGCTCGGAGGTGACGCCTGATGCGACTCGCCATCCTGGGCGCCGGTGCCGTCGGCCGTTCGGTCGCCGACCTCGCCGGCGAGTACGGCCACGAGGTCGTCGCGCTCGCGGACTCGAGTCACGCGACCGTCGACGAGTCGGGCGTGGCGGTCGCGGACGCGCTCGGATCGAAAGACGCCGGCGACGCGCTCGGCTCACACGACCCCGAGGACGTCTTCGAGGCCGACTACGACGTGCTCGTCGAGGCGACGCCGACCACCCTCGGCGACGCCGAACCCGGCTTCTCGCACGTCGAACGCGCACTCGAGGACGATCGTCACGTCGTCCTCGCGAACAAGGGTCCCGTCGCGGAACGCTACGAGGAGTTACGCGCGCTCGAGGCCGACAGCGCGGGCTCGATCCGGTTCGAGGCGACCGTCGGCGGCGCGATTCCGGTGTGCTCGACGATCGAGGACTGCACGCCCCAGTCCGTAACGGCGGTACGGGGCGTGCTCAACGGCACCGCGAACTTCATCCTCACGCGGATGGCCGCCGAAGGGTTGGATTACGAGCACGTCCTCGCGGAGGCGCAGGATCTGGGCGTCGCCGAGGCGGACCCCACCTTCGACGTCGACGGCACCGACGCCGCGCTGAAGTTCGTCATCCTCGCGAACGTCCTCTCGGAGGGCGGCTTCTCCCTCGAGGACGCCGAAGTGACGGGGATCCAGAACGTCCCCGGCAGCGCGCTCGACCTCGCGGCCGAGGACGGCCGGACGATCCGGCTCATCGGCGAGGCGACGCGGGAGGGCGTCCGCGTCGGACCGCGACTCGTCCCCGAGAACGGCGCGCTCGCCGTCACCGGGACTCGGAACATCGTCCAGATCGAGACGAAGAACGCGGGCAGCCTCCACAACAGCGGCCGCGGCGCGGGCGGTCCCGAGACCGCGACGGCGGTGCTCTCGGACGTGGGACGGCTGCCGTCGCTGTAGACCGTTTCCTCTTTCGTTTGTGTTCGACCGCGACTCGCACGCGGACCGTACGCGGTCCGCGACGCACCGAAACGCTTTTTTGCGCTACGTGTGGCCTCGAGTATAGGTCCCCTCTAGTGATCCACACGCATCCGAACCTGGCCGGTTTCGGCGTCGTCTGTGCCGCCCTTTTCGGTCTGCTCTTTCCGCCGATGTGGTTTCTCGGGTCGATGATCGGCGCGCTCTCGATCGTCGGCGGCTGCACCCTCTGGTACGCGAGTCGCAGTTCGACTCGGACGTTCGCGGTCTGGCTCGTTTTCGCGGGATTCGTCACCGTGGTTCGCGTCGGTGGGACGGTCAGTTGATCGGCTATCGACGCGCTCGGGGTCGTGACTGCGAATGGACTCACGTTCGTTTCGGTAGCCGGCTGGGTTCACGCGGAGTCGGTCGAACATCCTCTTCCGTGTGAATAACACGCAAACCGCATGCAGGCGTCGGGGTGGCCCGAACGCGCTTTCGAAATGGTTTTAACCGCAACGACCAAAAGAGACCGATATAAGCGCCTCTGCGCGTGAGCTATAACAATGAGCGAAGACAAACCGCACCAGAACCTGGCCATTATTGGCCACGTTGACCACGGAAAGAGCACACTGGTCGGGCGACTCCTCTACGAGACGGGGAGTGTACCCGAGCACGTCATCGAGCAGCACCGAGAAGAGGCCGAGGAGAAGGGCAAGGGTGGCTTCGAGTTCGCCTACGTCATGGACAACCTCGCCGAAGAGCGCGAACGCGGTGTCACCATCGACATCGCCCACCAGGAGTTCGACACGGACAAGTACTACTTCACCATCGTCGACTGTCCTGGTCACCGCGACTTCGTCAAGAACATGATCACGGGCGCATCCCAGGCGGACAACGCCGTCCTCGTCGTCGCCGCAGACGACGGTGTCGCGCCCCAGACCCAGGAGCACGTCTTCCTGGCCCGTACCCTCGGGATCAACGAACTCATCATCGGCATCAACAAGATGGACGTCGTCGACTACGCCGAGGACACCTACGACGAGGTCGTCCAGGAAGTCAACCAGCTGCTTCAGCAGGTTCAGTTCAACACCGAGGACGCCTCGTTCATCCCGATTTCGGCGTTCGAGGGCGACAACATCGCCGAGGAATCCGAGAACACGCCGTGGTACGACGGCGAGATCCTCCTCGAGGCACTCAACAACCTGCCGGAGACGGAGCCGCCGACGGACGCGCCGCTTCGCCTCCCGATCCAGGACGTCTACACCATCTCCGGTATCGGGACCGTCCCAGTCGGACGACTCGAGACCGGTGTCATGAACGTCGGTGACAACGTCTCCTTCCAGCCCAGCGACGTGGGCGGCGAAGTGAAGACGATCGAGATGCACCACGAGGAAGTGCCGGAAGCCGGCCCCGGTGACAACGTCGGATTCAACGTCCGTGGTATCGGCAAGGACGACATCCGCCGCGGTGACGTCTGTGGCCCGGCCGACGATCCGCCGTCGGTCGCAGAGACCTTCCAGGCACAGATCGTCGTCATGCAGCACCCGTCCGTGATCACGGCCGGCTACACCCCGGTCTTCCACGCCCACACCGCACAGGTCGCCTGTACGGTCGAATCCATCGACAAGAAGATCGACTCCTCGAGCGGCGAAGTCGCCGAGGAGAACCCCGACTTCATCCAGTCGGGTGACGCGGCTGTGGTCACCATCCGACCGCAAAAGCCACTCAGCATCGAGCCATCCAGTGAGATTCCCGAACTCGGGAGCTTCGCCATCCGCGACATGGGTCAGACCATCGCCGCCGGCAAAGTCCTGAGCGTCAACGAGAAGTAAATCGATGCAACAGGCACGCGTTCGACTCGCGGGTACGAGCCCAGAAGACCTCGACAACATCTGTGACGACGTCCGCGAGATTGCGAACAACACCGGCGTCAACCTCAGCGGCCCGATCCCGCTGCCGACGAAGACGCTCGAGGTTCCAACGCGGAAATCGCCCGACGGCGAGGGCACCGCGACGTGGGAGCACTGGGAGATGCGCGTCCACAAGCGCCTGATCGACCTGGACGCCGACGAACGCGCACTCCGCCAGCTCATGCGCATTCAGGTACCGAACGACGTTTCGATCGAGATCGTCCTCGAGGACTGAAAACTCGATTCGATCTGCGGTTTCTCTTTCGGATGTCATCGTTCGTCGAGCGAAAGCGCTGGCACTTACACTCGAGGAGGTAGTGAGACAAGACGGAACGGGGATAAACGTGGATACGAGTACCGAGGTTCGAAACAGTACTGTCGGCTGAGCGTTTTTGTATCGTCCCCTCGTAGGGTGAGTATGTCCAGTTCTCGCTCTCGATCGAATCCTGATTCCGGGTTCGAATCGACCTCACCACCCGGCTCACAATCCGGTAGCGCGAGTCCGATCCTCGAGACGCTCGGTCTGTTCGTGATCGTCTTCGTGGTACAACAGTTCGCGTATCTCGTCGGTGCCGTAGGGCTGATGACCGGCCTGTTCGTCCTCACTCCACCGCTCGAGACGAACCCGTGGACGGTCGTCACGAGCGTCTACGCTCACGGAAGCCTAGGGCATCTGCTCTCGAACAGCATCGCGCTCGCCGTCTTCGGCTGGCCGATCGCACGGATGACTACGCGATTTCGGTTTCACGCGTTCTTCATCGTTACCGGTGCGCTCGCCGGGATTACACAGATCTGGGTCATGAGTGTCTTCGGCGAGATGACCGGTGTCCTCGGTGCTAGCGGTGCCGTCTTCGCCTTACTCGGCTATCTCATCACCGGCAATCGAATCTCCGAGAGTATCGCCGGCAGAATTTCGGTTCCATGGTGGGTGACACTTTTGTTTTTCGTCTCGATCGCGATCGCCGCGACCGTTCTAACGGCGGGTCCGGGAGTCGCACTCGTCGCTCACTTCACCGGTTTCCTGCTGGGACTCGTCGCCGGTCGAGCGCGAGTATTGGATCCGAAGCCGTCGCGGCGGGGGACGCGACGACCGGCCTGAGCGAGGGCTCGGCCCGGATGCTGTAAGCCCCGATTTCTCGATTCTTGGCACTCGCTTACAAACACCGTCGAGTGAGTGTGTTCACACGTCTCGTACCCATGTCTACCACGACGACCGCCCTTCGAACCGTTCGAGAGAACGGACTCTCGTCGCTCACCCGCCGTAGCCTCGCATACGTCGCTCTCCGGAGTCCGCTGGCCAATGTAGCGTCCCGTCGTCTCTACTGGACAATTGGCCCGCGATTCGTTCGCTGGCACCACAACTGCGCCCTCGAGCAGTACGCGGCCCCGCTCGAGCCGTTTTGCGTCCGCTGGGTCGACCCGGCGAACATCGATCGGTTCTCGCGACGACCCTATCCTCCCGACCGGAATCGACGGGAGCTGTTCGGC
Source organism: Halomontanus rarus (assembly GCF_017357405.1). Classification (GTDB taxonomy): domain Archaea; phylum Halobacteriota; class Halobacteria; order Halobacteriales; family Natrialbaceae; genus Halomontanus; species Halomontanus rarus. Next base: position 2,955,297 of record NZ_CP071597.1, read on the forward strand.
AGCGTCCGCGACGGCGAATGGGATCGTCGTTCGATGGCGGAGACGCCCGACTCGAGTCCGGAGGAGTTTCCGCGACACCTGTTCGACGCCGAAACGATCGCCGAGACGCCGCTGTATCGCGCCATCGAGGACTGTATCGTCGGCGACGACGACTGGCTCGAGACGCCGTTCGTCCGGGAGGTCCTCGAGCGCCTCGCGGCCGGCGAGTACCCCGTCTGGGGGACCTGTCGGGACCGTGCGGACGTCCTCGAGCGGTGTCGGGAACTCGAGGCGCTGGCCGTCGACGTGATCTGTGCGGGGTATCGCTCCCAGCGCGAGCTCGTGGCGGCGGGAGAGTCCGATCGGGACTTCGTCGGCACGTTTGCCGAGGAGATCACCGTCGACGTCGCTCGAGACGGCGAGTTGTTAGCCGTCGGCGGCAAACACCGACTGTGTCTGACGAAGGCGATCGGTCTCGAACGGGTTCCGGTCTCGATCCTCGTCCGACACCGGGACTGGGTCGAGCGCTGCGAGCAGCAGTGGTTCGAATCCGACGGCGGGTTTTACGAAGACATCGGGTGAGTCTCGAGTCGACCGGCTATCGTCGTGTGTCTGTAATGAGGTCCCGTTCTCTCGTATCGAGAGTCGTACCCGATCCCCAATCCGTTCGATCCAACTGGACACGAGCGCCACGCGGAAACACAAGCCTCAAATAGAAACCGCGGTTATCGTTGCTCGAGGGCTCGTAGATCAGTGGTAGATCGCTTCCTTCGCAAGGAAGAGGCCCTGGGTTCAAATCCCAGCGAGTCCATCGGATTGTTGTCACGTTTCTAATTGCTCCGATAGTCGCACGTTTAGCGACTGATTCCGAATTATGCAGCGACGACTATCGCGTAGAAACCACCCCTCGAGACCGAGGGATTGCCGGTACGGGATTCGCGTCCGTGCAGTCCCGCGATTATAACGAAGGAAACACGGGGTGGTCGGCGTGAGTCTCGAGGATCTCCTCGAGGCGGTCGACGTCGACGAACTTCACCGACGAATTCACGCCAACCCCAGCCCACGTACTGACAGGGAGTTCCGCTGTCTCGAGTGCGGCTCGCGCTGTACGCGACTCCTCGACGGTCACTCGGAGGCCGGTCACAACCGCGAGTGCTCCCGTCGAATGCGGCGGACGGGTGCGGAGCGATCGACGTCAGTTCTCACCGACGGCGGTGCGGAGGTGGATCGGTGACGCCGTTCTTGCGAGTCGGCTGTACGACGTCCCCAGCGGGACGACGATCGAGCATCCCGCGCTCGAGGCGACCGACGACGACGTTTGCCGTGCGCTCGAGGGAGTCGTCGAAGCTGAGGAGGTGATGCTCGGTGAGTAACGATCACTTCCGCTCAAGGAGTGATCGTACTGTCGGTTGTGAAGAGATAGCGGTCATCAATCTGTTTCGTGGTTGGGCTGTTGAAACAGTTGATGACCGCCACTCTATGGGAGGGTCTGTGGACGGTTATGGGTCAAAGTTGTATAGACTACCCCAGCGAATCGGTATCAAAATTCGAGCACCCTACACAGGAGGTGACTGGGCGTGAGCGAGCAGCGTACTCTCCGCTCACGAGGAGTAGTGACCGATAGGAGAACCGAGAGTGGTTCGTCCCTATTTCAACTGAGTACGTTGAGTGCCCTGGATTGGGTCAATGTATGGTTGATAGCCAATCACAGGGTAGTATGCTACTCAGACACACAGTACAATAAGCGCAGTGAAGGGGTGGTTGATTCGCCGGTTTCACACCCTACCGCTGGTGAAGACCGAGTAGCGACGGGAGGTGATCGGCGGTGAGCGAACACTGTCCAAACTATACGGATCAGTCGTCGTCCGCTTTGAGGGGTCCAGAATCGTCCGAGAACTGCGGTAAAGGGATAAATTCCGTCTCGCCGCACGATCCGCACCCGTTCCGACTTCCGATCGGCTGTATCTCTCCGTCCGGTAGTCTGAGCGCTGCATATACGGTTCCACACTCGGTACAAGCTGCGACAATCCGAGACGTATCGGTACCCTTCCCCATCTCCTGTAGCTCGGATCTCACTCGAAAAAGCGCTGTTGTGAGTCTGGGAAAAGTAACGCCGGAGCTTGTTACAGCAGTAACAACAGGCGAACGAGCACTAGACACAGGAGGTGACCGGCGGTGACAGTCGCGAACAATCGAGAACGCGGGCTCGACGTCGAAGACCGCGCCTGCATTCGCTGGCCGCTCGAGCCCATCGCCCATGCCCATGACGATCGGGATGGCTGGTACGATCTCGAGTTCACCGCCGATCTCGAGGGAGAGCTGACCGGACCAATCGCCCTGGAGGGAGATCGCGTCGAGTGCAAATCCTGCTGGGATCGCCACGCCGACGGGAACGGTCGGTGGTGGATTCGTCGCGATAACCACGAGCGGCTCGTCGACGTCGATGGCTGGTACGTCTTGGCCGTCGTCGACCGTGACACCGAGGAGGTTTGTCGGATGTCGCTCATTCGAGCGAAGACTGTCGATTCGATCATCGACGATAGCTGGTGGGACTGCGGCGACGGCGGGCGGTGCGCTCGAGAGTTCCGTCAGATCTACTGGACGACCGTCTTCGAGGACCTGCGGGGGCCACAATGACGGTCCGGACCTGCTACTTCGGCGGACTCAACTCGAGTTTCGATCCTGCCGACGACGCCGACGTGTTCGGTGTCGTTCGCTATCCACAGGAGTTCGTCGAGCGACTGACCGACCGGAACATCCCGGCGGTCGCTCCACCCGAGGAGTTGTTGAACGCGTTCAAGGCCGTCGAAGAGCCGAGTACGCGATCGAGAGTTACGCCGATCGGATTCAGCACCTCATGGGGTTGGCCGATCACGTTGCCGAGTCCTCGCCGTTTCAGAAATGGATCGCCGAGAACGGAGCCGACCTCGAGTTCGACGATGGCGGGAATCCGAAGCGAATGCGTATCGATACGGTCCTGTCGCTGAAGAAAGCCGATAGCTTCGAGAACGCCCGCCGAGTCGCACAGGAGGCGATCGACGCCTGGCGTCACTCCGGCAACGACGTCGTCCGGTTCAGCAAGACCACGATGGTCTGGCGGACACCTGGAAGCGGGAAAGACAGCCACCGAGTCGGAGCGATCGCCGACTGGTAGCGCTGCCCTCGTGAGTGGCAACGCTACCCCTTCATTTCATTTAGACAACCGTACTTTCAGCCATAGCTGATTTTCGCAAATACAGTTGTATTCGCTCACTCGAGGCGGGCGGCTCCGAGGCGATCGTGCCGATCGCCTGCGGGTCGGTTTCGCGCTGCGCGCGAAACGCCCCTTGCCGGGTGTCCCCAAGGGGACTGAGCAAAAAAATTACACCACCCCGCCCCGCCTCCGCACAGCAGATCTCCAGTTGAAGCACATGAAACGGGGGTGTTTGAAGTTTATCAGTGATGCCGAATCCAAACTGTTCTATGCGACATCCTCAAGATGATCTGCTAATCGTTTACGCCCTCTCGAGGGTCGCTCAGGAGTACAAAGACACACCCACTGAAGACCATGCATACGAACTAGCCGCCGAGATCGCAAACCAACATGGTCTCACTGCAGCTGAAGCAGTCAGACAGATGGAAGAACGAGGCCAATCACATTGTTGGGACGAAGATTGTGATTGAAGGCAGAATTCCAAACAAATTGTCTCACCCTTACACTATCGCTATAAGTGACATACGATAATTAGAGGGACTAAATTTGTATTACAAGAAATCATATGACAGCCAATAGGAGAACAATTCAATAACCACTAATATTACAATTAGAAAGATAATAATGCCGGTCAGTACCCCCTGCCAACCAGGGATCTCTAAACTAGCAACAAGTGCCTGAGTAGCTACTGCAAGAACCAAAAATAGTGTGTATCCACCTGTCTTCCGCGTTACTTCCCTCTGCTGTTCTGCTACCTCTTCACGGTGACACCGTTCTTTCTCTCGTTGCTTTGCATCATGCTTGAACTGTTGTCGTCGGATTGAACGATCATGAGCCACCTGCATTCCCATTTTTGTTAAGCTATAGGCGTATGCCTCTCCATTTTCACCTATACTTTCCATTTTGTTTATTAGTCCCACTGATTCCATTGACTCCAGTGTTTGTTTTAGCTCATCTTCACCACTATGGCCTGTTTTTTGGAGAAGGTGCTGTAAATCATCATTCTCTGGATTAGTTGGAATCCTCAAAACACCACCACCGTATTCAACAGAGTTAGCTATCTCGTCTAAGTCTTGATATAGGATGTCAACTAATTCAGTCCATCTCGGTTCTTCCATGACAAAATGTCATACGGTATCCCTATCAAACCTCCCGAAAGAAGGATCACCAATAGATCGAGACCAGGTCTATAACAATCATCGGACCATCAACAACATAATCTGATTCTTCAATTTTCAAAGACCAGACCTCAAGAAGCTGTGGCTAAGGCCAAGTTCCCAAATTAACTGCCCCGCTTCCGTACAGCCGCCGCAGGCGCGCGAAAATTCATAGGAACTACGGGTTAGCGGTGGCTACATATTGTTGAGAATGGGGAGAGAGGACGATTCATTTACCACGAACAACAGGCTATGAATCAACTACAATTTCTCACGATACCACACTCTTCAGAGCCCCGCCCTATATATACACGACACTATATATTTGACATCAGATCCTTACTCAGATATTAAAAAGCGTGGTTGAGAACTATGATTGCAAGTAACGGTAGTACATTTGCAATAATAACACCAGCGTCACCATAATGCAAATAGAATTTATAACCTTTTATTTTCTTCACCCAACAATCAGAAACCCAATATTTATTTGGTTGACGTGTCGTGAAATACCTGGAAGTACCTTCTCTTAATGCCAGAATGACTATTAAGATCGCTATTGCAGAAATCAGAATGGAATCTTCCCCAGAATCTATTTGCGAAAGCTTTGCCAGAAATACTATAGTGACAGATAACAGGGACAATATATAATGTCTCATGCATTGTTGGAAATCAAAACTCAAGGCAGCAGCAGTTTCTAAATCAGATGTGTGCGGCTCAAATGAAATCCCATCATCTTCAAACTTGTCAATCTGCCGAGCGAATTTTGAGGAGGGTCCTAAACTTAGAATTTGTACTACAATTGTTGCTATAAATGGTGTGATTTCAATTACCGTTTGAGATACAGACGCATTCATCCAAGGTGGATTCTCGGGAAAACACTTGGTCCTGTGATCTCCTGTGATGGGGTTCCATATTCATATGTAATTCTTGTTTCTAATGTCTCTTCAGACAATGTTTGGTTGCTACATTGGCTAATATCAACATTAATTACAGCTGAGCTGGGACTTCCAATCTTTGCTGGAGGCATGGTAATAGATTCCTCACATGTGGTCACTCCGCTTGAGTTGTATTCGACACAGTTATTTTGACTGCCTAATTCAATTTCAGCGTCAATAGTGTGTCTTCTTTTTGAGCTTTTGATACATACTCTTTGGATGCCACTCTCATTTTCATTCAGTTTACATTGGTCTTCAGTATCTAAAACACCAGATTCTAAATCCAAATTTCTATCACTGTTAGAAACATCAAAACAAATGGATCCCTTGAGCTTTTTCTCAAATCCCATTCCTATCTGGTCTGATAGAGCACAACATGTAATATATGTTGTGACTTTGGTTCTATGTGAGTGGTTTTTCGTAGGGTTGGTCAACAGTTTTTGTTATTTCATTTACTGTTTCTCTAACCGTATGGTCCCTCTCTGGTACTACGTCCCTTGACTCGAAATCATGATTTGGATTGAGCACTGGACTAAGATATTGCGAAATAACGGAACGAATCTCAGTTGAGGATTTTTCTCCGGATTTGAATAATATAGTAATCTCATTTCCGTCAGCATGTGGATACGGGTCTTTCTCCCATGTCACTTCAAACGTACCCTCTGCACTTTCTACTGCAAGAAAGTCTATACAATGGTTCGATTTCACGGATTTAATTAGGTCAGGATATTCACCCATATAGGAATACTCTTCTTCCTCATCTCTAACAACTACTTCACACCTTGATCCAGAAATCACACTAGGATCTTGTTGGAGATACTGGAGAAATGTTCTGACACCCATCTTTGTGAGCCAGTATATAGAATTACAATTGCCCTCATATTTCTCAATATTCACATCAATATCATTGGTTGAATTGAGATGTACACGCTTGAACCCTTCATCGTTAGAAAGAACGCCCTTCTCTATATTCCTAAATTCGATTACGGGCTCCTCTTCATCAGATGTGTCTGGAATGAGGAATTGTGAACGCGCGTCAGGATCAAAGAGTGAATCAAAATCTAAAGTGGATTCTGTGGCATACTCTGGATATTTACCATAAACATATCTGAGTAGATCACCAATCTTCTCCTCATTGTATTTCGATTTTATTTTATTGATTTCCTCGAAAACTGTGTCGTATTGATCTTTATTAAGTAATCTCTTGGCCACTCGGATACCACTATTAGTTAAGGAGAATATGTGCTTTGGATTGCCAACTTCGTTATAGACCTCATGTTTACTTACTAGCCCTTTTTCAACAAACAAATTTATATCGCTCTCCAATTCGCGAGAATAAGGTCCGAACATATCCGCTTCATATTCGTATTTTTCACTAAGATGTGCCTCTTTTTGAGAGAGGAAAACTAATTTCTGAAACCTAGTTGCACCCTCAACACCTGATGAGCCATCTGTATACAGTAATACGATCGGTCTCAAACTGGTGATGTCCATGGTGCAAGCGACCTCTTGTGAGAGCACCTTTGTCCAACCATATAAAAACTTCCTGCTTGAGATTTCGTTAATAATATATTGTACCCATACTAAGGGTATTGGTTAGCCAAACTAAGAACCAGTTAATCCTTCTCAATAGCGATTTTCAGACTATATTATGAACTATTGGATCAGTGCAACCTCCCCTGGGGGTTGCACGTCTCGAGAATCGGTTTCTCGAATCTGAACACGAGCGCGAGTCGGCCGTGTTCATATTGCGGTCGTCGCGATGGGCATGGGCGGGACGATCGCCCCGATCGACACCCACCCGGACACCCCCTTTATAACTGAACACCAGTTGAGTAACCGGAGAATTCTAGGATATCCGGCTCGTGTTCACGAACATGGCTCGCAACCAGACACCAGGGTCGGTTCGAATCCGAACCGACGAGGGAAACGAGTGGCGCTACGACGCGATCCAGAAGGCCGCGAACTTCTACGACTGTAATCGATCGAACGCCGTCGCGTTCGCCTGCGAAGACGTGACCAACTCGTTCACGCAGCTCGCCGCGTCCTCGAGCGCGAGGGCCTCACCCGGAAGCAACGTCGCGAGATCGCCGAGACCCTTTCGACTCGAGCCGTCACCTTCGACCTCGAGACGTCGCTCACCGTAACGAGGAAAGGCGACGACTGAGATCGGAAGTTAACACATATATCCGACAGCCGTGTTTCCTGCTTTATATGCAATTCTGTGACGAGTGTGGTTCGATGATGCACACGGAGGGCGACACGTGGGTGTGTCGCTCCTGTGAGAACGAGGAGTCGCGGGACTCGCAAGCAGAAGCGGCGATGACGATCCAGGATGGACAGCGGGACGACGGGGCACCCGCCGTGGCCGACGCGACCCAGAGCACTACCGAGGCGATGCAGGAGCCCTGTCCGGCGGACGATTGCGACAGCGACCGGGCCGACTACGAGATGATGCCGAAGCCGGGCGGCTCCTACGAGGTTCGGCTGTTCACCTGCGTCGAGTGCGGCCACAAGTGGCGCGAGTCCTGACGGCGCATCTCGCGAACCCCGCCGCTTAAATATGTACAGACCGCCACATCAGACTCTCAACTCCCGGGGTTACTCGGTCTCAAGTTATGAAAGGGGAAGGGAGGACGATCAGGGTGGGTGGCTGATGATGATGTCGTGGTGATCGGATTACGACGCCTCCGCTTCCATTTGGGAAGTGAGGCTGTACACAGATATACTTGTTGTATAATGACTTTCTGCCGAGTACTTCTCACAATCCAAAACGAAAGTCTCAGAAAATGCCCCTAATTGCTATTTTTGCTTGCTGTGTTCCACGGTGATTACCACCCCCGTGCCATCGGAGCAGCGGGAGACTCGAGGTAGCTCCTCGTGGTGTTCATAGTGAGATTGGAGTAACCCGCTCCACTCTGGCTGTTAACCGGGTGAGTCTGCATCTTCATCTCACCCAGCGTCGTCCACTGTTCGAAAGGTCCAACGGCGTAGTGGTAATCCCAGTCGTCATTACCGTGCATCGTCACACCCAGCTGAGCCGTCTGGATCTCGTGACTCGAGCCGTTCACTAGCGAGACGTTGAGCGACGTCATTCCGACGTCGTAGAAGGTCGAATGGCTGGTCTCCGTATCAGGTGAGCCAGTAACACCGACGTGCAGGAAATTGTCATCGATTCCGCTTTTCTGGTTACTAACGTTGTGAGTGTACTCCGCTTGTCCCATCTGCTTCGAGAACGACTCGAGCATCTGGATTTGCTGCCGAGCGTAGTAGTCCCGAATCGCCTCGCGTGCGTTCTGTGAGGCTTGAATCGTCGTGTTTCCGTTCTCCCACGACGTCGAGATTGCGTTTCGCGAGTCGATCGACATTCCGAGCACGAACGCGATCGTAATGTCGACGCCCTCCGCTGCCCAGGGAGCGTGATTCAGGTTGTAGTTCCAGGGCGCGAGCATCGCGATCTCGAATACCGAGGTCATCGCGAACGTACACGCGACGTACAGCGGTGCGAGCACGCTGTCCGTCAAGTCGATACCGTCCTCCCGCTTGACAGCGGAAGGGACCAGATTCGCAGGTAAATTCAGTGCCATGGGTATGTAACCAGGCATGACGTTCCGGAAGTGGACAATAAAGGAGACGAGAACTTCGGTCGTTCATCACCCTGTTCGAGGGTCAATATCTCTGAGAGTTTTATTTAGTGCAGTGAGCACATCGCTGTCTGATGGGCCGGTGCCCCAGTTATACTGCTGTGTGGTGACCAGAGGGCCAGTATCCCAAGCGATCAGTAGTTGCGGCTCGGGATCACCCTCTGCGAATCCCTGCGGATCAAACGCCTCTTCGTACGCATCACTCTGAACCCATGATAGCCACGTACTCTGTGCCTCCCCGCCAAGTAACGCGATTGCCCGCTTCTCTTCAAGCCACTCGACCGCTTTGGAGACTTCGATATCCGGAGTATCTTGTATCACGATTAGGTCCGCATCTCCCGGTACGTCTACTATCTGGACCGTATCCGGGATTGAAAGCTCAACATCCTCATCGACATAGACTGGACGTTGCTGGAGGTGTTCGTACTCTTCAGGAGTTTCCTCCTCTCCACTGAGTGCCGAACATCCGGCCAACGCTCCTGTGACTGCAGTCCCCGAAGTGGCGAGAACACCGCGACGCGTCAAATATTCGGTACTGTCACAGGTTTGCTCGACAGTCTGAAACTGCCAACACTGTTTCTTGGAGGGCATAGTCGAATAGGTGAAAGGGGTTGGTGATGAAAATGTTGGTCTCTCCCCTATCTGTACTGAGCGATTCGTCAGACACAATCTGTAGTTGACTCTCGTGCAAGACTTACGCCCTGTATTCAGCACGATTCTCAAAATTTCACTGGTATCTGATAGAAGTCACAGTGGTAAGTTCGCACACGTAGTTACCGAACCGCCCGATTCAGTTACTCGCGGTTCGCGACGCGCTCGGATTCGTACCGTGGCTGTATCCCCAGCGATCGGGCCGCCGCCGCCGAGACGTGACCATTCGATCGCCGACCGTCACCGGTTCCTTCGAGACGTCTTCGATGAGTGCGGTCAGCTCACGCCGGTAGGATTCCGGTCGGTCCTCCTGGACGGTGATCGTGTCCTTCGTCCGGTGATGGGTGCCGCGATTCGCGAGATACGCGAGCACGAACATCTCGCGGGTTTCGTAGGATGCGTCCTCGAGATACCACGGAAGCGTGAGGTCCTCGAGGTCGGCCTTCGGTCTGACCGGTGCGCCGAGTACGGCGAGTGTCAGACCGAGAAGTGACGCGTGTTCGGTCGGTCGAACCTCCGTTGCGCGCGAGTCGTCTTCGTGTTGAAAGTTGAACTCGAGGCCGACCATCTCGAGCGCGTCGATCACGCGCGATCGGTGCTGGCGGTGGTTCAGTGCGAACGACGATTGAAAGTGCTCTTCGGCGATCGAGCCGCCGGAAAAGACGTTCGCGACGAGCGTGTTGAGGCCGACGAACGCTCGGTCCAGGTATCGTGCGTCGAGCCACCCGAGGTCGCGGGCGGTGTCGATCCCGCGGACGACGTCCGGTTTCGAACCGGACTCGAGTCACGGGCGGATGCGACCGCGTGGGATCTCGAGTGCGGTCGAGATCGCGCTCGAGCCCTTGTTTGGATGCTCGGATGCGTACCGCATGACCGCTTCGTAGTCCATAACCGCGGTGTAGGGGTCCTCGTAGGCGGGCGTGTTGTAGGTGCGCGCGAGGTCGCGCTCGTCGAGGACCACGACGTTGTCGGGCATGATTCCGATGTGGGGTGTACAGGGGTAAGAATTGTGTCTCTTTCGTCGGTTGTTCTGAAACGCTCGATTTCAGGAGGTATGAACTATCCAAGGGGTGCTTGTAGGTTTTCTACGGGGGTTTGATTCTCAGAGTTGAAACCGTCTGTAAACAGGCCTAGAATTCAGGACTGCTTGAAGTTCTGTTTGGCAGTAACGTTTATGGTGTGCTGATTCCCGGTAGTGATTAGCGCCGAAAACGGTCTGAAGTGGGTGGTGGCACGAGGTTGGCGGGTTCATCCCCTTCGTGCCTGCTCGAGTGGTGTGCGCTACTCGAGATAAGCTTTGTGATCGTTTCTGCGGTGTGAATAAAAGGCCAGATATGAAAATCACAAAGAAACTAATCGGTAACGAAGAAGAACGTGCAGTATCGCCCGTTATAGGGGTCATTTTGATGGTCGCTATAACCGTGATCCTCGCAGCTGTTATTGCAGCGTTTGTGCTGGATCTCGGTCAGAGTCAAAGTGCAAGTGCTGCTGCTGGTTTCCAATTTGATGAGGATGGAACTGATGTGGATGTAACAATGATTAGTGCAGACCGTCTTGATGAAGATACTGCTGGTAGCGGAGACTATCTAATTGAAGTCCACTGCGGCGGTGGCGGTGGACATAGCACTGGATCGACAATGAGTGTTGGAGCAACGGAGACTTGCTCCGGTAGTCCCTCTGAAATTGTCGTTGTTGGTGTCTATCAAGGAACGGAAACAACGGTCGCAACGTGGAGCGCCTGATCAAAATGAGTTTAAAATCAAAATTGGTTGGGAGTGAAGACGAGCGGGCAGTCTCCCCTGTTATTGGTGTCATTCTGATGGTTGCGATTACCGTAATTCTCGCAGCTGTTATTGCGGCATTCGTGCTGGATCTCGGACAGAGTCAAAGCGCGAGTGCAGCAGCGGGGGTGACATTTGAGGAGCATTCCGGAGGAGTCGATGTAACACTCATTAGTGCTGATCGAGTTGATGAAACGGGCAGTTCCTTAGAGATTTCCACGACTGTTGAGCCCTCTGCTGGGGGTTGTAGCGGCAGTTTAGATCAGGTTGGAAAGACTGTCACTTGTGATGATGGGGCTACTCCAGCTGGTCAGCCAACCAGCATCAACGTTGTTGCAACGTACGAAGGAACTGAAACTACCGTCGCCACATGGAGTGCATAACAATGGAGCTAAGGAAAAAATTAATCGGTAACGAGGAGGAACGTGCAGTTTCACCAGTTATAGGCGTCATTCTGATGGTCGCAATCACTGTGATCCTTGCGGCTGTGATCGCAGCATTCGTGCTTGATCTTGGACAGAGTCAAAGTGCGAGTGCAGCAGCTGGGGTGACATATGAGGAATCTGCTGGAACTTCCGGTGAAGTTAAAGTCACATGGATTTCAGCTGATCGAGTAGATGGTAGTTTGAATATTGTAGAAGGAAGTTGTACAGACACCTCTGGAGGTTCCAGTACAACTACTATAGGCAGTGTAGGAAACAGTGTCTACTGTGATAATACTCAAACAGTCACAATTACTGCGGAATATCAAGGTTCAACGACTACAGTATCGACTTGGAGCCCATAACTAACGGCATAGTTATCCAGACCTAATTTTTGTTTTATTATTGGATGTCAGCCACATCTGTCATTCCTCGGTAGTATTAAGGTCATCTGTTTCAAGATAGTTTTCTCCTACCTCAGTAATCGTATAGAACGGATTGCTCCCTTCTGCATCTTTCTCGAGAGCGCCTTCTTTCGCCAATCGGTTACACTCTCGGCGGATGTATCCGTTGCTGTAGCTGGTGTTCTTGGCGATATTGTTGGGTGACGCGGTGCTGTGCGAGACGGTCGCCGCCCTGGACGACCTCGCCGCGCGGGTCGACGACCGTCCCACCGAGAGCGAGCCACGCGATCGATCCGGCCGGGCGATGCAGACCGATATCGCCGACCGCCTGTTCGACCGCGACGAAGCCGAAGACGACGGGATGGGCTATGGGCATGGGCGCGCGGAGAACTGGCGAGGTAAGAGATGAGCGATGATCTTCAACCGCTCGAACCCTCAGAGGGCATCGATATGTTCCTCGAGCACCGGCAGCCGAGCATTCGCGAATCCTCGATGCAGAACGCTCGACACCGGCTATCAGTGTTCCTCGAGTGGTGCGACGAGACGGGTGTCGACAACCTAAACGACCTGACCGGTCGCGATCTGTCGTTGTTCGTCAGCTGGCGACAGGGTGACGTCGCACCGATCACGCTGCAAAAGCAGTTGAGTAGTGTCCGGATGGCCCTGCGTTGGTGGGCCGATATCGAGGCCGTCACCGACGGGCTCGCCGAGAAGTTGCACGCTCCCGAACTGCCAGACGGTGCCGAATCTCGAGAGGTGTTCCTCGAGGCCGACCGCGCGAAGCAGGCGCTTCGCTACCTCGATCGGCATCACTATGCCAGCCGAGACCACGCGCTACTCGCTCTCATCTGGCGAACCGGGATGCGTCGCGGTGCGGTCCGCGGGCTCGACGTCGGCGATCTCGACGAAGACGATCAAGCGATCCGAGTCGAGCACCGACCCGAGACCGATACGCCGCTGAAGAACGGCGACTCCGGGACTCGATGGGTCTATCTGGGGCCGCGATGGTTCCAGATTCTCGACGATTTCGTGAACAATCCCGATCGAAAGGACGCCGCTGACGAGCACGGTCGCCGACCGTTGTTCACCACGTGCAATGGAACCCGTCCGACCGGCCATTCGATCTACAAGTGGGTGATCCGTGCGCACACCCGTGTACGTACGCGGAGTGCCCCCACGATCGAACGCGCTCTGAATGTGAGGCTCTGGACAGCGGCTCGAGTCCATCGAAATGTCCGTCGGCGCGATCGCCGCACGCGGTCTGCCGCGGTGCGATCACGAATCACCTGAACGAGGACACGGTACCCGAGACGGTCAGCGAGCAGATGGACGTCTCGCTCGAGGTGCTGTACAAGTACTACGACGCACGCACCGAACGCGAGAAGATGGCGGTTCGCCGGCAGAACATCCCAGATTAACTTACAGGAATCGTGATTTCTAAAACTACCCGAATCAACCGGATTTCACCATCCCAGCGAGTCTATTCGCACTCTGCGCGTTCGGTAATCGCACCGAGTCGTTTGCTCTTTTTATAATTCCATCCCCGTTTGGGGAGTGTATTCGCTCCGTCGTTCGGCACGGATTACTGGTTGTGTTCGTGAGTTCTTCGAGCGATCCCGGCGAAACACTATCACGAATTCTCACCCGGCCACTATCGTTATTGTGGTAATTGTTAACAACACTCGCAACATAGTAGGCTCTGCTCCCGATACGAGCCCATCAAGAGAAGACGACAATAATGACTCCGACACCAGAAGAGAACAAGCGGATCGCCCGACAGTTCCCGGAAGAGGTGATTTCGAGGAATAAGATCGATCACATCGACGAAATCTGCACCGAAAACGTGATCGACCACCACGATACCTTTGGAGAGACCCGAGGTCGCGAGGCACTAAAGGAAACGACTGAATACCTCCACGACGCGTTGGCGGGTCCCTCGGCCACCGTCGAAGACATCGTCGTCGAGGAAAATCGCGTTGCTCTCCGATGGAACTCACGAGGAATCCACGACGGTAGGTTCTTGGGCTTCGAGCCGACCGGGAGATCATACGTGGTCGAAGTTACAATGTTCGCTCGTATGAAAGACGGGAAGATTGCCGAGCGATGGGTACTGAGCGACACGCTCGGTATGCTCCAGCAATTCGGTATCATCGAACTCCCCGACGAGTAACGTGATCCGTGTCACCTATGGGACATCGCACCGGCTTTTCCCAGCCGGAGTGGGTCGAGGGCCGTCGTGATCGGCTGTCTCGATGACCACAATCAGACGGGACGAATACCGGATGTGGGTCCGAGCAGTGGTGTCGCTCGGCTTTCAGTCCGCGGCCCCGCCGAGGCGCATCCCTTTCGGGTGCCGTTCCGAGGCGGTAGGGACCCGAGTTCGAACCCCGACGAGTCCACGACTGAACGAACGAAGCGACGTGAAGGAGTGGACTCGCCGAACATCGCAACCTCGAGACCGAGGGTTCGTCAGTGCGAGCGTCACGTCCTCGCGACCCTGCGATTGTTAGGAAACACGGGGAGGTCGGCGTGACGGTCGCACTGCGGTCGTCGACTGCGGTCAGATGCGACACCGCCGGGCGAAGTTGTGTGGTCGCGGCCCGAAGACTAGCGGGTCGTTCACTCGAGGCGACCGCTGCCGACGTTCACCGCGTTCGGCGAGCCCGATCGGATCCTCTCATCGTCCGAGAACTCCACGCGAAGAACGGGAGTCGGTGTGAGGACCGACCCTGCGACGACCTCGCGGAATCGAGGCGTCGGCGAGGTGATGCCCGATTCGCTCTTCGAGGCTCACCTCGAGTGTGATTCCGGAGGAGTTGCCCACGAGCGTCAGGAGGGGTACCGTTCGAATGTACCCGTCTCAACAGTACCACTTGTTACAGGATCCCTCACAACACCAGGCTGCGTTGTTACCCGCGCATCCGCACTCGCTGTAACAGTAGCCACTGTCGTAACAGATACTGACCTCGTATTTTTTCGTACAGCTAAACGTTCCACAGCCGCCGCACTTATCGCCACACTCCTTCTCGATACTGGCCGTGTCGAGTTCCTGAACGTCGTCGCCGGAGGCGTCGAGCAGTAACTCGACCCCGTCGTCGTCGTAGACCATCACGCCGGCGGATTCGGTTTCGGGATCGACGGTAAAGTGTGCGATTCCGTCCTCCAGCGGAACTTTCGTCTGGATCAGCACGCGTCCGGCCTCGCGATTCGAGTCCCAGACCGTATTCACGCGTACGCCCTCGAACAGTTTCGCATCCAGACTCGACTGCGTCACCTCGTTCATTCGGAGAACCGAGGAATCAGCGCTCGAGAGGACGTCTCGAGCGGACAGTTCCTCGAGGAGCGGTGCGGTGTTCGTACTCAGTATTGAACCGGCGACGGTGAGGGTGTCGTACGGTGCGCGCAGTTCGGCGCGTTCTTCTACCGTCAGGTGTCCGCTGGGTTCCGGTTCGGTTGCACTTGCCGTACTCGCGACCATCGTGGACGCGGCGCCGGCGCTCATCCCCTGCAAGAGTCGGCGGCGATTGATCGTATCGTCGGTTGATTCTGACATGATACGGTATACAAAACTGCCCTGTCGAAGAAAAAATTTTCTACAGAATGAATATTTTATTAGAATGTATTCAACAATCGTACATTCGACGCTTCGTCACCTCTCGTTTCACGGATCTCGATGGATTATCGGTCGAGATCGACCACTTCGTCAGCGTACGCTCGTCCGTCTGTACTCTTTCGAGTTGCACACCTTCACGGCATCCGTCGTCGGGAACGGTGAGTCGCGGAGGAATCGCCGACAAATATCGTAGCTACTGACGGTCAACGGCCACTATACGTCGATCACGCTCAGCTGTACATTCCGGTTCTATTTCTGGGTTCGACTACATGGATGTCATCGAACTCGCAGTCGAACGAACTGGTTGGTGCCGAAGCCGGTTCCCACAGTGTAGGAATCGGAATTCCGTTTCAAGTGGATACCCACCCTTCGTTCAACTGTAAGGGGATGACCGACAATGTCAACTAACACTCGAAACCAGCTCGAAAGCCAGTACGCGGGAATATCGCTCGAGGGAACGCCACACGCGCTGTCGGCGTGGTTCGTCGTCGCGCTGCGGTTCCTACTGGGCGGGATGATCCTGTTCGCCGGCATCGGGAAGGTCACCGGCGAACCGTTCGACGCCAGCGGTTTCCTCGTCCACGGCGTCGACCCGGCCAGCCCCGTCAGCGGCCTGTACGCCGCGATGGCGGGCAACGCCGCCCTCATGGAGATCATCAACGTCGTGGTGCCGGCGACGCAGCTGTTGATCGGCGTGGCGCTGATCTTCGGGGGCTTCCTGCGGTTGGCCGCACTCGGCGGCGCGCTCCAGATGACCCTCTTCTACCTCGGCGGGTGGGAGGGCGACGTGCTGGCGCTGTTCGACTCGACGCTGATCTACGCCGTCCTGTTCCTGGCCCTGGCGGCCTTCGGGGCGGGACGGATCCTCGGCGCGGACCGCTACATCGAACAACTCCGAGTCGGCGGCCAGACGCTGGTCGAAACGTACCCGAAACTGCGGTACATCCTCGGCTAGCGTGTTCGGACACCTCGGATCAGTTCGGTTCGTATTTTTCGTTTCCAAGTGTGATTTCAGTGATTCGCTAGCCCATTGTTCACTTCTCGTGCGCTACTCGTCTCAACTCGACGCTCCTCGAGACAACGGCGCTCGACTCGACTCGATTTCACTCCGCTGCTCGAGTCGGTGGACGAGCCGACGGTACCACGCGACCGACGACGGAGCGACCCGACACGGTGAGCCGCGGCGATCCCGCTGGTACGCTCGGATACCCGACCGCCGAGTGCTTGCAGTCGCACCGCACACCTTGACGCGGCTGACCGTGGTTTATCCTCCTGTCATGGCGCTCCAACAGATCGATCACGCCGATTCCGAAATTCAGAATTGTATCGACAACTGTCTCGAGGCGGCGCAGGCTTGCGAGTGGTGTGCGGACGCCTGTGCTGGAGAGGGCGAGGAGATGGCCGAGTGCATCCGCCTCTGTCGAGACGTCGCCGATCTGGCCACACTCCACGCTCGCTTTATGGCGCGGGACTCGGACTATCACGCCGACCTCGCGGCGGTCTGTGCCGACGCCTGTGAGGCCTGTGCGGAAGAGTGCGCACAGCACGACCACGAGCACTGTCAGGTGTGTGCCGATGCCTGCGAGGCCTGTGCGGAATCCTGTCGCGAGATGGCCGCACACTGAGACTCGCTCACTGACGGCCGCCCAAGAGACTGGTATCGTAACAACTGAAACTATTCACACACTGATCGCACGACAGTTGTGCAGTGACGTTCAGTGGCTCCTATAGCCCTCGAGTTGCCGACGACCGCTGCGGACCTTGGGACGGACGTGCGACGAGAGCGACGACAGACTCCCGAACTCGACGAGTGGGAGTAGGTGTGGGAGTGGGACGGATTTCGATCGAGATACTCAGACGCGGGAATACGAACGCGCACGACCACGCCGATTCGACCTCGAGTTCGGCTTCGAGTTTGTGCGTGTGCGTGTAAACGCGGGTCGACAGCTCATCTCGTGTTCGAATCTCGTCGTTAGTGACCCTCACTGATCGTGGCCACGGTCGGCTCACCGGTGTGAATGTACACGTCGCCCTCGTAGGTAACGACGACGGTGAATTCGTCGAGCGTAAATTCGACGTTCACGACGCCCTCGGAGTGTTGTGCGTGGTTGAGTAGGGTAACTAACGCGTCCGTCTCGAGTTGTTCGTACAGCGGGTCGAGTTCGACGACGGGAACGTTTTTGATCGCCGCCAATCCTCGCAGAATCGTGTGCGTCACGGATTCTGAATCTCCACATACGGTCCGAACCTCCACACGGTCGTCGGCTCCGGGGCGGTCGTGATTGTAGTGGACCATATAAACACTCGTGACTGTCTGTGGAAGAGACTTGACCCAATATACGTAGGTGTATATTCGAAAACGATCGAGCGATAATCGTGTGTCGTTACGCGTCGATCAAACAGCGACGCCGACTACGAACCAAAGTGGAGCGGGGGAGTACAGAGCGTGAGGAGTAGGATGACGGCGACGGCGTCGTCACTAACGGAGAACGAACTGACTGGGACACAGCCTGCAGTAAGTAAAGGGGATCAGTCGATGTGGCCTTCGCGACGGAGCTGGGCGGCGTCCTGACCGGTGTAGCGCCACTCGATCGTGGCCTTCTCGTCTTGCCAGTCCCAGGGTTCGGCGAGGACGACGTCGTCCTCGTTGATCCAGGTACGGTACTTCATCCGTCCGGGGATTCGGCCCAGTCGCGTCTCGCCGTCCTCACAGTGAAGTCGGACGTGGTTGCCACCGAGGTGTTCGGTAACGACGGCGAACACCTCATCGTTGTTGGGCATGCGGAGGTTCCGCCGCCCTGTTTCTTCAGTCACACCTCAACTACGCGAGCCACACGGTTAAATCATTGGAGAGGCGCGGTAGCGCGTGACACGGTATCGTACAGACGGGTACGAGCGCCTGGTCAGATTCACCGTTCACGGGAGGATCGATCAACTCGAGTCACATTACCTACCGTGACCCCAATAATTATGTACGGATGTTCAGAAGGGTACGCCATGGTATTCGACGTTCTGATTCACACTGGTAGCGAGCATCCCGACCTCCTGTGGGTTCTGCTGCCCGCGTTCATCACGTTCGTGCTGGGAATCGGTATTGGGCTCTTCACACGGCGGCGATCCGAATCCGAGACTGAGGCTCGCTCGGAGACGGTCCAACCGGAACAGTAATCGACGGTCGTCACCGGACTCGATACCCTATCGTTTCGTCGGTTAGATGTGTGTGAAGACGAGAGCGTCTGCTTTAGTGCGCTCGCAGTCAGCGAGCCGCGTTTTCGACGAATGGGCCGACGGTTTCGGTCGCGAACCGTGGCAGCCATGGCCGTATCCGTCGCGCCCAATCTGTCCTTGGGACCCGCGAGACCGACCATCGACTCACACACCACCTCAGAACGGCTGCGAGAGATACCGCTTCGGAATCGCGTTCCGTACGGTCACCAGCGGATCGACTACCTGACTGATCTCGAGGCCGCCGACGAGACTCGCGACCATGTGGGCGTCGGTGTGGTCGAAGCCGTGGTCCGGATCCGCGACCAACAGGTCTAGCAGATCTGAGTGCGCCAGTTCGCAGGCCTGCTCGAGGGTTTCCGCGCTGGCGACCGTCTTCCATGCGCTGGGCGTCTCGACGAACGGTCGGTCGATCGACGTTCGGGGACTGTCGACGACTTCGAGAGTGAGATCAATCTCCGTGCTCACTTCGGCGCCGGTGCCGCACATCTCCCCGTCGGCCATCGCGGCCTTGCAGTCGCCCATCGCGAGCATCGCATCCTCCTGAAAAACGGGGAAGTAAACCGTGTTTCCGGCGGTTACGTCGGTGGTGTCGAGGTTACCGCCGTGGTCGTGGGGAACGAGCGTCGTGTACGACTCCGCGGCGGGTGCGACGCCGATCGTCCCGACGACGGGGTCGACGGGAACTTCGAGATCGGTCTCCAGTCCGTCCCACTCGAGCACCAGCGATTCACTATCGTCGGAGTCGGAGTCGGAGTCGGTGCCGGAGATTGGCGTCATCCGCGTCCGCGGTGCCTCGATGTCGACGTCGACCTCGTCGTGATCGGGATCGTCCAGCAGTCCGAACCCGTCGATCGTGATCACGCGGCCGCGGTCCTCGGCGATCCGGATCTCCTCGATCTCGACGGCCAGAACGTCGCCCGGTTCGGCCCCCGCGACGGCGATCGGTCCCGTGGCGGCGTTGACCTCCTCGGGGACCGACTCGAGCAGGTCTCCTTCGGATTGGACCGCGCCGTCGAGGCTGTCGATCGTCTCGACGGTCAGTTTTTCGCCCGGTTCGACGGTAGTCACGCTCTCGAGATGCGGTGTGAACTCGTAGATGATGCCGTCCTCGTGGGTGATCCTCGTTCTGGACATCGTCTGGAGTGTCCGGGTCCAGCGATATAAATCGGATACCGGAGCGGATACCGGGTCGGATCGGTCGACGCTTCGAGGCTCGCGTCTCGAACTCGAGCCGCGACGTTCGAACCCGCGCTCCACTCCGACGGCCGTCTGCACGCGGTGCCTAACAAAGGGGTGGCGGCCCCGATACGCGGCGTATGGCCAGTGACGATTCCGGGTCCGAGTCGGGGTCGGGACCGGAGACCAAATCCGACGCCGACGTCGACGCTGACTCCGACTCCCGAACTGGCACCGGAGCCGCCACCAAAGACACGTCGGTGCCGTCGCTCGAGACGCCTTCAGTCGAGGACACGACCGGCTACGGGCTCACCCTCACGCTGATCGGCGGCGTCCTGCTGGCGCTCGCGTACTACGGCGTCGTCGCGATCCGGGGAACTCGTCAGCTCGGCCAGGCGATCCCAGAACCGTTCTACGGGCTCGCGCTCGCCGTCCTGTTCGTCCTCGAGTTGCTCAACAGTCGTCGTCTGGGTGCGTTCGCGCTCGCCCGCGCCATCGCCTTCACCGCGATCTACGGCGCGCTGTTCGTCTTCGCGGTCGAGGGCGGGGCGTCCCTCTGGGAGAACCCGGACCTCGCCCTCGAGGGGTACGCCGGCGTCACCGTCCTCGCGGTGGCGCTGGTCGTCGCGGCGCTCCTCTACGTGGGATATCTGACGGTCGTCGAGTCGGACGGGGGACGGAACCGCGACCGGGGTGCCAACGGATAGGCCGTTCCGACCGCCGGAGTGCGGTTGTCGACGCGGTACCGCCGTCTCAATCGCTCTCGAGGAACTGTTCGTCGCCCTCCATTTCGATGTCGAGTTCCGTGGTGACGAGCGTTCGATACGCGCGTCGCAACCGTTCGGAGAGCGCCTGGTGGGAGATGTCCAGTTCGTCGGCCAGTTCTTCCATCGACGCGTCGCGGGGAATTTCGAAGTAGCCGTGGTTGATGGCGGCGGTGAGCGCCTCGTACTGCTCGGGCGTGAGTCCGATCTCGTCGGCCGTGTCGGTCGAGAGTTCGTGGAGGCGAAGCAGATCGGCGTGGACGTTTCTCTCTTTCATCTGATCGTAGATCCGACTGGCGTCTTCGCGGTCCTCGAACCGAATCCGAACGGTCCACAACCCGTTGGTCGCGGACGCCGTCAGGAGGGTTCCACCTTCCTCGACGACCATCGAAAACAGATCCGTGACGTCGTCCCCGAACTCGATATTGTAGAGCCACCGATCGTCGTCGCCCGTCACTTCCGAATAGTTATCGACGGACGGGTCCGCCTCGAGGGCGGCCTCGATCGTCGATCGATCCGCGCCGCTCATCCACATCCCGAGGTCGTTCGCCGCGATTACCTGTTCCATTTCACAGGTGAGCGACGGAACGTCGTCGAATGCGCTTCCGAGTGCACTATCGTCCGCTGACAACCGAAACTCGGCGATCGTCGCCATGCTCTACTCACTTCCACGACGCCCTCGCTAATAGTCATCACTCATATATATTACAGATCGTCAACCGTCGATGAGTTTGAACGCAGATTACACGACACCAGAGACGGGAGACTGTCCGCGACTGCAGTCGTGAGAGGAATCCGTCACGTCCACCGGCGAACCCGACCTCGGGCTCGGGCTCGGGCTCAAGTTCGAACTCGAACTCGACGAGTGGCGCTCCACCCAACGCTCCGTCGCTGGCCGCCCGTCCATATACTTAAATACGAGACGAAGCCATACTGTCTCAGACTCAGATGACCGCCCACACCGACCTCGAGGGGACGCTCAAACTCCTCCCGGAACCGAGCCATCGGCTCCTCGAGGTCGTCGCCGCCGAGTACGCCGCCCTCGCGACGGAGTACGGCCCTCGAAACGTCCTCGTGCTCAAACGCCATCCCCCCGGCCTCGAGCGAGTCCGCGAGTGCCTCGCCGGCGAGACGACCGACGGAACCCCGCTGTCGCCGCGCCTCGAGTCGGTGCCCGAACACGCCTCGAAGGTCCTAGAGGAGTACGATCCCACGCTGGACCGACTCGAGTACGAGGAGCGCATCGAACTCATTTCCCTCGTGATCGCCGGTGCGAAACGCGAGATTCCGCCGTATCTCGAGCGCGCCCGCGAGCACGAGACGTTCGCCCGCGACGTGGGGCAACTCCTGCTCGAGGTGACCCGCCAGCGGCTCCGTCACGCCGACTGTGCGGACGCCCACGACTGTCTCGCCTTCCTCACCGCGATGAACGACCGGTTTCACGAGGTGCTCGACGAACGCGGGCTGATCGAACGGGCGGACGTGGTCCCCCGCGTCGTGGATCTCCTCGACGCCGACGCCGACGGCCTCCGAACCCGAATCGCCGACTCCTACGACGCCGTCCTCGCACTCGAGTTCGAGGAGTTTCGACGGCTCGATCGGGAGTATCTCACCCAACTCACCGCGGGCGCGGGCACCGAACTCGTCTGCCTCGGCGAACGCCACGCCAGCGTCGAACGCACGCGCGTCGAGGCCGGCCGGCTCGAGGACTGCTCGAGCGGATTGACGGTCGAGGAGCTCGACCCGGCGACGACCCCCACTCGAGGCGAGTCCCGCTCCGGCTCTCGGTCACCGCCACACCGCGCCATTACACGCTACCTCGCGACCGGCGAACCGCCCGCGTCGGACGAGCCGGCGACTGCCCGACGAATTCGTGCCGGCACCGCCCGCGAACAGGTCCGACAGGTCGCCGCGGAGATCCAGTACCTCGTCGATCGCCACGCGTGGTCCCACGACGAGGTCGCCGTCGCCGTTCCGAGTGTCGACCGCGTCCCCGACGCCAGACTGGGGCTCCGAAACGCCGGGATTCCGACGGCGACGATCGGCACCGACTCGCTGAAAGAGGACCCCGCGGTGAACGAACTCTACGCCGTGATCGCCGCCTACTGCGATCACGACGCGGAACTCGCCCACGAGCGGCTCGCGGCCCGCGTGCCTGGCGTCGAGACGCCGACCGCGCCCGCGTTCGAGTCTCGCCTGCGGTCCCAGTCCCACTCACGATCGACACCCGAGTCGTCGGATACACCCGATCCGCCGTCCGCGACGATCCCGGAGATCCTCGAGTCCTGCGCCGACGCCAGCGTCCGCCGATCGCTCGAGAACTGGATCGTCCGGACGGAGCTGAAACGCCGGATCGCCGAGGAAGAGACCTGGGTCGACGCCGCAGAACAGTATCAGGGCATCCGTCGGGTTCTCGAAATCGCCCGGTTCGTCGAGGAGACGGACCTCGTCGCTCCCGACTGGGAGGGACTCCGTCGGATGCTCCGACAGACGATCAAGTACGACGCGCCCTACGTTCACGACGTCGAGACGCGGTCGCCGACCGGCGGCGTCACCGTCTGCGCGATCGAGGATCTGAAGTACGACTCGCGGGAGGCCGTCTTCCTGCTCGACTGCACCGACGGGGCGTATCCCGGCGAACAGCACCTCACGCAGCTGTTCCCGACGGCGTGGCTGAAAGCCATGCCGGCGTATCCGGCGATCACCGATCCCGACGGCGAGACCCTCGAGCGGACGTTCGCGCCCCGCGCTCGAGCGGCGGACGATCCCGACGCGAACCCTCGACACGGCGATCCCTTCGACGCCTACCACGCCGAGCGCTCGCGGCGCGCGCTGGCGCTCGGCACCCGCGCCGCCCGCTCGCACCTCTACTGCTGTACCTACGAGCGCGAGGCCGGCGGCCTCCGGCGGACCCACGACCAGTCGCGGTATCTCACGCACCTCGAGTCGATTCCCCACGTCTCCTTCGAGGACGTCGACGCCCTCGGCCGCGAGGCGGCGATCCACGGCGAGGCCAACGCGCTCGAGGCGCTGCTGGACGAGCCGCGGGGCGAACTCGAGCGGATCCTTCGGGAGGCCTCAACCGGCGGCGAGGCGGATCTCGCCGAAACGGAAGCGCTGTTCGAAGAGATCCAGGTCGTCCTCGAGGACGGCGACGGCGACGACGACCTCGCGCGAGCGGTGCGATCGCAGTTCGAGTTCGCGGCGGGGGAGGTGGTACGGCGTGAGTGACGAACGACCGCTCGCGCTCTCCGCCGACGGCCTCGAGACGTACCTCCGCTGTCCGCGCCGGTACGAGTTCGCCCGCGTCCACGAACTCGCCGACGACGAGGACGATCCGCCGGCCGAGCGCCGACTCGATCTCTGCCGGCAGGCGATCTGCGACGCGCTTCGAACCGGCCGCACCGACGCCGACGCGCTCGAGACGGCCGCTCTCGAGCGGTTCGAGACGCTGTGGAGCGACCGGGACGAGCGCTATCACTCCTTCGCCCAGCGTCGACACGAGCGGCGGGTGCTCGAGGCAACGATTCGGGCGTACGTCGAGGCGTTCGGGGCGGAGCACGCGGGCGGGCTCGCCGAACTGCGGGCGGACGCCGGTGACGGCGAACTGATCGGCCCGCATCTGCCGCTGTCGTCGACCGTCCGGTTGCCCGAACGCGAGACGACCGTCGAGGTCGACGCTGCCGTCGATTACGTCGTCGGCGGCGGGTCGACGCTCACCGGCGTTCGGTTCGTCCCGACGCTCGCCCCGCTGGGAGTGCTCCGGTATCGAGACGAGTGGGAGGGCGACGTCGCCGGCCTGTTCGCCGACCACTTCGACGCCGACGAGGAGACGTTCGAACCCGGTCCGGTCGGCGCGCTGCTCGAGACGGCGGTCGTCCTCGACGGCCTGCGCGAGCTGCGGGATCGACTCGGACTCGGCGACCGGCGGTGTCGGTACCTGTCCGTCCCGCTGGCCGACCGGTCGAACACGACGGTCAACTGGATCCGCGAGAGCGTCGAGACCAGCCTCGACTCGGTCGACCTCACCGACGTCTTCCTCGACCACCACACGTACGGGATGACCCTCGAGCACCGGAACGCGACGGTCGAGGAGCGACTCGCCGACGTCGTCGGGCGGATCGTCGACGAGCGGTTCGAGCCCGGCCGACAGTGGGAACAGATTTCCGCACACTCGTGTGAGGACTGTGCCTACACCGTCTGCTGTCAGGAGTACGTCTCGAGCGAGGTGGCCTTCGATGACTGAGGACGGCGGGGCGGAGGACTCGTCGTCTCCCGACCTCGACTCCGACCCCTCGTCCAACCCCGCCCCCCTCGAGCCCAGGGGCAATCAACGGGCCGTCATCGACAGCACGGCCGACTGCATCTCGGTCGACGCCGGCGCCGGCACGGGCAAGACGACGACGATGCTGATGCGGATCGAACACGCCATCCGCGAGGAGGGGGTCGATCCGGACGACGTCCTCGTGCTCACCTTCGCGAACGAGGCCGCCGCGAGCATTCGAGAGGCGGTCACCGAGCGTCTCGCGCCCGACGCGGCGGCCGCCATCGACGTCTACACCTACCACTCCTTCTGTTACCGGCTCGTCCGCGAGTACGCCTACTACCTCGGACTCTCGCCCGAGTTCGACGTCGTCACCGACCACGGTCGCCGGCGCCTCGTCCGCCGCCTGCTCGAGGAGAACGACTACGACTTCGCCGACGCGACCCGCGGCGACGGTTCGGCGGCCGACCTGACGACCTCGGTCGACCGGTTCATCCAGGGGATGAGCCAGGAGGACATCGACCCCGAGACCCTCGACGAGCGCCTGCCCGACGTCCGCACCCTCGAGCGACTGGGCGAGTTCGTCCTCTGGCTCGAGCGCCAGGCCGGCGACGACCTCTCGTTCGACAACGAGGCGCTGCGGTGGTTCAACCGCGATGAACACCTCGAGGAGGCCCGCGAGTCGCTGGTCGACTACGGCAAGCTCCTGACCTACTGCCGGGAGTGTATCGCCGAAGCGCCCGCCGAGTTTCGCGAGGACGACGTCGTCGAGGACGTCGAGCGGTACTTCAGAGTGATGCAGCGCTGCGTCACCAACACCCGCGAGGCGCTCTCGATCGACGACCCGCCGACCAAACAGCTACCGCGCGCCCTGTTCGGCAACGAGATCTGGGGGCGGGCGACCGACCGGATCGAGCAGACGCCCTTCGGCCGGCTGAAACACTACCTCGAGTTCATGCGGCTGGCGCGCCACTACGCGGCCGTCTACGCCGACTACCGGACGGCCCTCGAGACCGAGCGGACGGTGGACTTCGACGAGCTGGTCCGGACGGCGACGCGGCTGCTCGACGACTCCGCGGTCGCCGAGGAGATCACCGGCCGCTGGACGCAGGTCTACTGCGACGAGTTCCAGGACACCGACGAGACCCAGTTCTCGCTGATCACCCAGCTCACGGCGGGCGCGGACCGTCCCTCGCTGCTGGCGATCGGCGACAAGGACCAGGCGATCTACGGCTGGCGGGGGACCGACCGCGAGGGGCTCGACCGGCTGGCCGACGCCGCCGACGACCACGAGCGCATCGCCCTCGAGTTGAACTTCCGATCCAACCAGGAGATCCTCGACGTCACCAACCACTGCGACTACGGCCCCCAATCCTCGAAGACGCTCCGGGAGGTCGATCGGACGCCCGGCGAGTACCGCGAACCGAACCCGCCCCACAGGGTCCTCAAAGTCGAGAGTAGCGAGGTCGGCTGGTCGACGCCCGAACAGGTCGCGACGACCGTCTCCCGGCTCTTGAACGGCGAGTTCGAGAACGTCCCCGAGCGCGAGCTCGCGGACATCGCGGTGATCGTCCGGAAGAACAGCCATGCGCAGGCGGTCGCCGACGAACTCGGCGACCTCCAGATCCCCTACGAGGTCTCGGGTTCGGCCCGCGGGGAGATCTCGCCGGGCATCCGGACGCTGCTTTCGTACTTCCGCGCGCTGGTCGACCCGACCGCCGACGCACACCTCCGGCGGGTCCTCCTCTACCGGTACCGGGTCACCGAGGGCGACCTCGAGCACCTGCACTCGCGTACTGGACCGCTGTCCGACGCCGTCGCGACCGTCGACTGCGAGCCCGGGACGAGCCCGCTTTCCGATCCCGAACCCGTCGCACAGGCCCGCGAGCACCTCGAGACGCTTCGCGACCTCCGGTCGGTTTACCCGCTCGCCCAGTTCGTCCGGCGCTTTCGCGAACTCACTCGCCTCGAGTGGTTCCTCACGAGCGAGGAGCGGACCCGACTCGAGCGCGTCGAGCGGTTCGTCGAGGCCTACGATCCCGATACCGTCCTCGGAACGCTCACACCGGCGTTCGTCGACGCCCTCGAGGGCTCGCTGCGGGGGAGTTCGACCGAGTACGGCCGCGGCTCTCACTCGGCCGATTGCGTGGACGTCATGACCGTCCACCAGGCCAAGGGCCTCCAGTTCGACACCGTCCTCTTGCCCTACCTCTCCGACGAGGAGTGGTGCGTGGAGTCCGACTACGCACGCCGGGCCCGCGACCGGTTGCTCGCGGCGACGATCGACGACGACGTCGAGTCGCCGCTGCGGGCCGATCTGGCGGCCGAGACCGTCGGCGAGGAGTGGCGGGTGCTCCACGTCGCGCTGACCCGCGCCGAGAACCACCTCTTCCTGTTCGGCTCGAGCTACGACTACGAGGGGGGCGACGAAGACGGCACCCTCCCCGCCTCCGTCGCCGAGTCGTGTCTGCCCGAGGCCGTCGAGTGGTCGGTCACCGGCGAGCGGATGGACCTCTGGGAGTCGCTGACCGCGAGTTTCGAGCGCGTTCGGGAGGATTACCCCGAGACGGTCGTCGACCGCACCGAGGAGATCGCCTTCTCGCGGCTCTCGCCCGGGACGATCACCTACTACGCCCGGAACCGGGGGGAACGGACCGTTGAACCCCTCGAGACCCGGGAGGCGATCGAGACGGTCCACCGGCTGGGACGAATGCTCCGGACGGGAACGCTGACGGCGGCCGGGGACGCGGTGGAGCACGCCGACGCCGCTGCCGACGGTGTGGATATCCCGGGCGGTCGATCCGCGGGCGCGTTGACCGCCGACACGGTTCGGTTTCCGGTCGAGACGCTCTCGCAGGCGACGGAGCTGCCGGTCGCGATGGACCACAGCTACAGTTCGATGCGGACCCACGAGGAGTGTGCGCGAAAGCACTACCTCGATCACGTCGTCCGGGCGGTCGACGATCCCGCCGTCGCCGGCGACGGCGATCGGTCGGGCGACGCCCGACTCGTCGGCTCGCTCTTCCACGCCGTCGCCGAGGAGGCGTTCGCCCGCGAGTATCGGACCCGCGATCGGTGGTGCGAGGCGGCCGCCCGCCAGCTCACAGCGCGCGGACTCGAGGATCACGCCGACCGGGTGCTCGCCTGTATCGACCGCTACTTCGACGCCCGCGCGGCCGACGTCGACGCGCCGGTCCACGAGTGGGAGCCCCTCGCCGCCGAGTTGCCGTTCAGCCTCGAGGACGTGCCGGGCGTTTCCGGCGACGTGATCGGCTATATTGACAGCGTTCGCCGGACGCCGGCGGGCGAGCTGGTCGTCCTCGATTACAAGGCGACCGCGACGCGGATCGAACCCGAAGACGCCGCGCAACTGCTGCTCTACCTGCGGGCCTGCGACGAACTGTTCGACGAGCGCGTCTCGCGCGTGGGCTACGTCTACGTCGGTGAGGCCGGTACTGATATCGATGGCGCTGATGGACACGGCGGCAGGGACGCCGACCACCGCGTCGACCTCTTCA
Source organism: Halomontanus rarus (assembly GCF_017357405.1). Taxonomy (GTDB): domain Archaea; phylum Halobacteriota; class Halobacteria; order Halobacteriales; family Natrialbaceae; genus Halomontanus; species Halomontanus rarus. The sequence continues at coordinate 2,984,026 of NZ_CP071597.1, forward strand.
CGCGCGACCAGCTACCCGACTGGACGTCGGTCCGCGGGACGCTCGAGGCCGTCGACGAACCGTCGTTCGCCGACACGTCCCCCGGTGCCCATTGTCGGTACTGTCCGCACCGCTCGCTGGGGTGTGCGCCGGCGGAGTACGCGCCGGGCAGGGGTGGAGACGGAGGCGAGGACGGAGGCGGGGACGGAGCGATCGTCGGCCTCGAGGGTGACGCCGGCGGTGACGAGTGAGCGCTGATCGATCTCCGCGGGCGCGAACGCGGACCAGACTTACGGCCACCCTCGTGAAAACGCCACCCGTGCGATGAACGTCTTGATCGTCCTCGGCCATCCCCGAACGGAGAGCCTCTGCGGCGGACTGGCTCGAGCCTACCGGGACGGCGCGCTCGAAGCCGGGGTCGACGCGGAACTGCTCGCGCTGGCGGACCTCGAGTTCGACCCGGATGTCCGGACCCGATCGCCGACCGACCAGCACCTGGAGGACGACCTCGTCGACGCTCGAGAGCGTATCCGCCGGGCGGATCACCTCGTCTTCGTCTATCCCAACTGGTGGGGGACGATGCCGGCCCTGCTCAAGGGCTTCTTCGATCGCGTCTTCACCCCGGGATTCGCGTTCGCGGAGTACGACGAGGGGGAGGGGGCGGGCCACGAGGAACTGTTGGACGACAAGACCGCGGAACTGATCGTCACGATGGACATGCCGCCGTGGGTGTACCGCTGGATCTACCGGCGGCCGGGGACCAACGCGGTCAAACGCGCCACGCTGGGTTACGCCGGCGTGCGAACGACGCGGACGACGGCCCTGGGGCCGGTCGAGGAGTCGACCCCCGAGGAGCGCGAGGCGTGGCTCGAGCAGGCGACGCGGCTGGGGCGGCGTCTCGCCGACGGTCCGGAGTCCCGGACTGACAGGATCGTACGGACCGCGACGGCGTGGCTGAGCGCCCTCCGCCTCCAGTTCTACCCGATGGCGTGGATCGCGTACACGGTCGGCGCGCTGGCGGCGACCGGCTCGAGCGGCGTCTTCGCCGACCGCGTCTACTGGCTCGGGTTCTGTTTCCTGTTCTCTCTCGAGGCGGCGACGGTGTTGAGCAACGAGTACTTCGATTACGAGACCGATCGGGAGAACACGTTCGCGGGGCCGTTCACCGGCGGTTCTCGCGTGCTGGTCGACGACGAGATCGGGTTCGACGAACTGAGGCGCGGAATCGGGGTCGCCCTCGTGCTCGCCGTGACCTTCGGACTGGCGACGCTGGCCCTCGGGCACGGAGCCACGCTGCCCGCGGCTGCGGTGGCGGGGACGCTCGGCGTGCTGGCGCTCGGCTACACGATGCCGCCCCTGAAGTTAGCGTATCGAACGCTCGGCGAACTGGACGTGGCCGTCACCCACAGTCTCGGCGTGTTGCTGTTCGGGTTCGTCGCGATGGGCGGCGCGTGGCACGATCCGCTCCCGTGGCTGCTGAGCCTGCCGTTCTTGCTGTCGATCCTCCCGTCGATCACGCTCGCGGGCGTGCCGGACCACGCCGCCGACCGGGCCGCGGGAAAACGGACGCTGGCCGTTCGATTCGGGGTCGGTGGAGCCGTCAGGGTCGCCCAGAGCGCGACGCTGCTGGCCGCCGCGACCGCGGTGCTCTGGCGGCTCTTCGAGGTGGTTCCCGGCGCGTACGGTCCGGCTATCTACCTGGCCGTTCTCCACGCGCTGGTGCTCGTCTGGTTGTTGCGTACTCGAGTAGACGATCGGGGGACGCCGGGTCGGATCGACGGGGTGCTGGTCGCGTCGCTGAGCTACCTCTGCTGGTTCGGTATCGTGCCGCTGGTCGGGCTGCTCTGAGGTCGGGACGCCGACGTCCTCTCCGCGAAGAGACCGCTCCGAAACGACGGGTGCGACGCGCGTCAGGCCGTCGGCTCGGCCGGTTCGTCGGTGACCGTCTCGACGTGGACGCCGCCGCAGCGCCGACAGGTGCTGATCTCCGTCGACGGATCGCTGTAGTACGCCTCGCCGCAGTTCACACACCGATGGGAGGGACGCTCGAGCGCGGCGGCCGATCCCGTGACGGTGACCGGTCGCCGCGCCTTCCGGAGGACGTCCTGGCTGACGCTCCCGAAGACAAGTGCGCCGAGCGGAGAGCGTTTGCGTCCGCCGAGGACGATCTGGTTCGCACCGATCTCGTGGGCGAGTTCCAGGATCTCTTCGGCCGGGTTACCGATCCGGCTCTCCTGTTCGATCGTCGCCCCGGCGTCGGCGAGTCGATCTCTGGCGTTGCGTCCGGGTGCGAGCTGTGTCGGTGTCGTGTTTTCGGCTCGATCCTCGTCCGCGAAGACGTGTAACAGCGTCACTTCGGCGCTGTCGATCGCGTTTACCAGATCGAGGACGGTTTCCGTCTGTGCGGCCACCCGATCCTCGTCGGTGTCGATCGGCATCAGTATCTGGTACATGATTTGTTGTTCGTTACCGTTTAACATAGTCCTGTACCCTGCTTCTGCGCCCGCTCGCGGTTCCGCGAGTCCGCGGACCCGAGAGTCGGACGCGTATCGCTCGCCGTCCGTCGTCCGCGTCGAGGCACCGGATCCGGTCGCGTCGACGGAAACGGATCGTCACAGCTACCGTTCTCCCGTCCGGACGGGCCACCATGCAGGAGGCCACGCTGTGTTACGTCGTTCGCGACGGCGAGGTGCTCATGATCGAGAAGCGTCGCGGGCTCGGCGAGGGCTGGTACAACGGACCCGGCGGGAAACTCAAGGACGGCGAGTCGCCCCGTGAGTGCGTCGTTCGCGAGGTTCGCGAGGAGGTCGGTATCGACGTCGGCTCCACGGTCCTCGAGAAAGTCGGGGAACTCACGTTCGTCCTCGACGGCGCGGTCCACACCCGCTGTCACGTCTTTCGGACCGACTCCTTCGACGGCGAGCCGACCGCCTCGCCGGAGGCCCGGCCGGTCTGGTTCGACGTCGAGGACGTCCCCTACGATCGAATGTGGGACGACGACGACCTGTGGCTCCCCGGGGTTCTCGAGGGGAGGACCGTCTCGGGTCGATTCGAATTCGAGGGTGGCGAGCCGCTGGACGAAGCCGCGTTCGTCGACCACGTACTCGAGTGGGGCGCGTCGTTCGCGTTCGAGGGGGACTCGTTCCGCTCGAGGTGACGGTCGGGTCCGTTCGGAGTGTCCGTCCGTGTCACGGCTCGTCTCACCTTCGCATCGTTTAAGACTGCCGTGGCTCTCGTTCGGAGTAATGAGCGAAGAGAGTCAGGAACTCGGCATCACCGAGTCCAAATCGCACAAACCCGGGGAGTGGTACGCCGAAGTCGTCCAGAAGGCGGGTCTGGCCGATTACGCACCGATGGGCGGCTTTATCGTCACCAAACCTCGCGGCTACGCCCTCTGGGAGCGCATTCAGGACGCGCTCGACGGCTGGTTCAAGGAGACCGGCGTCGACAACGTCTACTTCCCGATGTTCATCCCCGAGTCCTTCTTAGAGCGCGAGAAGGACATCGTCGAGGGCTTCGACCCCGAGGTCGCGTGGGTGACCCAGGGCGGCCACGACGAACTCGAGGAGCGCCTCGCGGTCCGTCCGACCAGCGAGTCGATCATCGCGCCGTTCATGGCCGACTGGACGCGCAGCCACCGCGACCTGCCCCTGCGGCTGAACCAGTGGTGCTCCGTGGTTCGGTGGGAGGCCACCGAGACAAAGCCGTTCTTCCGCACCAAGGAGTTCCTCTGGCAGGAGGGCCACACCGCCCACGCGACGGACGAGGGCGCCTGGGAGGAAGTCTGGACCCGCCTCGGCCAGTACGAGCGCGTCTACGAGGACGTGCTGGCGATTCCGGTGCTGCGCGGCAAGAAACCCGAGCACGACAAGTTCCCCGGTGCGGACACGACGACCACCGTGGAAGCGCTGATGCCCGACGGCAAATCCGTACAGGGCGGTACCAGCCACCACCTCGGTCAGTCCTTCGCGGAGGCCTTCGACATCACCTTCGCCGACGAGGACGAGGAAGAGCAGACCGCCTACACCACCTCGTGGGGCCTCTCCTGGCGAGCCCTCGGCGCGCTCATCATGACCCACTCCGACGATCAGGGGCTCGTCCTCCCGCCGACCGTCGCGCCCACGCAGGTCGTCATCGTCCCCATCTGGCAGGCCGACACTAAGGACAAGGTCCTCGAGTACTCCGAGGAGATCGCTGCCGACCTCGAGACGGCCGGCTTCCGCGTCGAACTCGACGACCGCGACGAGCGCAATCCCGGCTTCAAGTTCAACGAACACGAGTTGAACGGCATCCCCCTCCGCCTCGAGATCGGCCCCAACGAGGTCGACGACGAGGAGGTCACGCTGGTTCACCGCCCGGACAACGAGAAGCACTTCGAGGATCGCGCGGGGATCGTCGACCTCGTCGACGAGCACCTCGAGATCGTCTTCGACAAGCTCTACGACGCCGCCGAGGAGCGACTCGAGGAGAACGTTCGCGAGGCCCATTCACCGGAAAACATTCTGGGGACGATCGGCAAGCACGGCGGCTACGTGAAGACGCCGTGGTGCGGCGACGAGGCCTGTGAGGAGGCGATCAAGGAGAAGATCGCCGCCGAAATCGTCATGCAGCCCCTGGCCGAGGAAGGCGGCACGACCGCGGGCGAAGCCGAGACACCCGACGAAGACGAGTGCGGCGTCTGTGGCGACCCCGCCGACGAGGTCGCCTACTTCGCGAAGTCCTACTGAACCGCTCTCCGACCGCCGTCGCCCTCCAGCCGCCTCGCTCCCCAATCGTGCCGGCGCAGCGTCGGAGACACAACGACGTATTTTTTCGTCCGCTGTCGACGGAACGACGAGTTTCCGCTCACCTAAGGGACTGTTAGCCGCGGGAACGTTCAGCTATATCGACGTGACTATCGCCCGCCTATAACTCCACGTTGATTGACACTCCCGGTGATCGCGAGCGGGCGCGACCGTCCGCTGTGATCGGAGCAGTGACTACCCATGAGCAATACCGAGAGAGAACGATATCAGCGCGAGTACGGCCCCTCGAGACGGGCGATCCTCCGGGCCCTCGCCGCGAGCGGCGTCGCGGTCGGGCTGTCGCCGATCGCACTCGCACAGGACGAACCGATAGAACTCGGCGGCGACACGCCCGGCTGGCAGGGGCGTGCGCCCGCCGAAATCGAAGGCGAGGTGAACCCGACGCTCGAATTCGAGGCCGGACAGACCTACACCGTCGAGTGGGAGAACGTCGACGGGTTGCCGCACAACTTCGCGATCCTCGACGGTGCGGGGTCGCAACTCGTCCGCAGCGAGGTGATCGAAGGGGAGGGCGAAACCCAGACCGTCGAGTTCGAGGCGACGGCCGAAATGGCCGAGTACTACTGCGAGGTCCACCCCGACACGATGCGCGGGGACGTCGAGGTCGCCGGCGAGGCCGCGGGGGGCGACGAGCTCGAGGACGATACGCCGGTTTCGGGAGAGATTCCGGACGGGCCGTCGATCGGTCTCCAGCGGGTGGTCGAGGGGATTCCGGCGCCGACCGGGATGGAGATCGCCGAGGGCGTCGACGATCAACGGTACGTCGTCGTGCAGACCGGCCAGATCTTCGTCCACACCGACGAGGGCGGCCTGCAGGAGGAGCCGTTCCTCGACATCGAGGATCGACTCGTCGACCTCGGTCTGGAGGACCGCGGGGGGTACGACGAGCGCGGCCTGCTCGGGCTCGCGTTCCACCCCGACTTCGAGTCGAACGACCGATTTTTCGTCCGGTACAGCGCCGCCTCGCGGGAGGGGACGCCGGAGGAGTTCGATCACACGGACGTGCTGGCGGAGTTCGCCGCCGACTCCCCGGACGCCGCCGATCCGGACTCCGAGCGGGTGCTCCTCGAGATTCCCATGCCCCAGGACAACCACAACGGCGGGGCGCTGGCGTTCGGTCCGGACGGCTACCTCTACTCGTCGGTCGGCGACGGCGGGAACGTCCACGACATCGGGACCGGACACGTCGAGGACTGGTACGAGGAGAACGAGGGCGGAAACGCCCAGAACACGACAGAGAACCTCCTCGGCGGCGTTCATCGACTCGACGTCGACGACGGCGGCGCGACGGGGGAGATCGACGAACCGGAGATGGAGTCGACGGACGAGGAGAACGCGTCGGCGGAGAACGCGTCCGACGAAGTCGGGCAGGACGAGGACATTCGGGACGACGAGGGTGGCGTCGAAGGCGACAACGAAACTGGCGACGCGAACGGGAACGAGACGGACATCAACGAGACGGTCGGAAACGAGACGGTCGGAAACGAGACCGACATCAACGCGACGAACGGGAACGAGACCGACGCCGACGGGATGGAGACGGACGGTACGGGGGACGCTGCCTACGGTATCCCTGAGGACAACCCGCTCGTCGGCGAAGAGGGAGACCACCGAGGGGAGTACTACGCCTGGGGGTTCCGAAACCCGTGGCGGATGTCCTTCGACTCGGACGGCCGATTGTTCGTCGGCGACGCCGGTCAGCACCGCTACGAGGAGGTCAACCTCGTCGAAGCCGGCGGCAACTACGGCTGGAACGTAAAGGAGGGGACCCACTGCTTCAGCCCGGCGGAACCCCTCGAGCCGATCGAGGAGTGCCCCGACGAGACGCCCGAGGACGTCCGCGGCGGCGAACCGCTGCGCGATCCCATCGTCGAGTTTCGCCACCGGCGGCTCACCGAGGCCTTCATCGACAGCTCCGTCGTCGTCGGCGGCTACGTCTACGAGGGCGACGCGATCGGCGACCTCGAAGGGAGCTACGTCTTCGGCAACTGGAGCGGCGAGGGCGTCGTCGACCGCGACGGCGAGATCTTCGTCGCGACCGAACCGGGTGCAGGTGAGGGAGGTGGAGAAGATACGGAACTCGAGGGTGACGATGCTGCAGGCAACGAGACAGCCGCTACCGGGAACGAAACCGTCACCGACGGCAACGAAACCGTTACCAACGGGAACGAAACCGTTACCAACGGAAACGAGACGTCCACCGACGGCAACGAAACTGCTGCCCAGGGGAACGAGACGGAAAGCGGCGGGGAAGACGCTACCGTCTCCGTCCATTCCCTGCCCGAGTACGGCGACGTGCTCGTCGGACCCGACGGGATGACCCTGTACATGTTCGAACAGGATACGCAGGGAGACGACGCCAGCGCCTGTTACGACGACTGCGCCGACAGCTGGCCCCCGTTGACGGTCGACGACGAACCAACGGCGAGCGAGGAGGTGACCGCCGAACTGACGACGTTCGAGCGGGAGGACGGTCAGACGCAAGTCGCCGCGGCGGGCTGGCCGCTGTACTACTTCGAGCCCGACGAGGAACCCGGCGACGCGAACGGGCAAGGTGCCAACGACGTCTGGTGGGTCCTCGGGGCCGACGGAACGCCGGTGCGGTCGGCGGCTGGTGACGAGGAGAGTGACGCCGAGACGGACGACGGGGCGGCCGGTGAAGACGACGCGACCGACGCCGAACTGTGGGACCTCGAGGAGGCCGTCGTCGACGGAAGCGAGAACGGACGGCTCAACCGCTACGTCTACGCCTTCGGGCGAGATCACGACGACGAACTCTACGTCCTAACCAATACCGAGTACACGCCGGACGACGAGACCGGGGAAGTGTTCAAGATCGTTCCGCCGGAGGAAGGCGAGTCGATCGAGATGCCTCCGGCGGCGGACGAGGACGGCGCCGGCGGCGGAAACGAAACGGCGGATAACGAGACGAGCGACGACTGAGCGTCGCGGGAGTACCCGACAGTCGAGTTGTCGTTCGATCTCGGCGGGTCGAGACTCGGCCGACGGTCGTCACGGGTCCGCTCGGTCACGTCCTCAATTATTATCCACAATCATCACGCCGCTTAGTGTATCCGGCAGTGATGTTGTGATAATAACCCGAACACGTGCGGACATACGACAATCGTCGGAATATTCTCTCTGAACCGAGACGATAGAACATCACGTTCGGTCAATATACATAGTCCTTATATCTCATTGTATGGGTTTATAATACACTTAGCCATTATGGAGTAACCTCTTATGGCAGTTGTGACCAAAGAGGTGTATGACACAGCCACCACGAGCGCAATCCACCGACAGTTCGCGGGGTCTCGCCAGCCCCACGGACGAGCGCTCGAACTGCGGCGTCGGCGTCGTCATGGACCTCGACGGAGAAGGGGGCCACGACGTCGTCGCCGACGGTCTCGAGTTGCTCGTCAACTTAGAACACCGCGGAACTACCGGTGCGGAGAAGAACACCGGCGACGGCGCCGGCATCATGCTCCAGACGCCAGACGAATTCTTCCGAGCGGTCGTCGACGCTGATCTTCCGGACACCTATGCGGTCGGTTCGATCTTCTTCCCGCAGGACGACGACGCCCGCGAGGAACTGATCTCGATCGTCGAGGACACCCTCGCAGCGTACGAACTCGAGATCGTCGCCTGGCGCGACGTGCCGACGGACAACGACGGACTCGGCGAGACCGCGGTCGACTCCGAGCCGGACGTCTGGCAGTGTTTCGTACGCGCTTCCGGAAACGAAACGCTCGAGGACGACGACTTCGACCGCCACCTCTACGTCGGCCGCCGCGCCCTCGAGAACGCGATCGAGGACGCCGACGTCGACGGCTCGGACCGCTTTTACGTCTGCTCGCTCGACTCCGAGACGGTCGTCTACAAGGGGCTTCTCAAGGGCGAGCAGGTCGCCTCCTACTACCCCGATCTGACCGACGACCGGATCGAATCGACCTTCGCGATGGTCCACGAGCGGTTCTCGACGAACACGCTCGGCGCCTGGCACCTCGCCCACCCGTACCGAAACATCATCCACAACGGCGAGTTCAACACCATTCAGGGAAACATCAACTGGATGCGCGCCCGCGAGACCGACCTCGAGAGCGAGGTCATCTGCGCGGAACCACGTTCCGCGGACAACGCGAGCGGTGACAAACCGCGAGCGGGCATCGACGCCGTCAAGCCGGTGATCAACGACCCGAACCAGTCCGACACCGCGAGCGTCGACAACGCCCTCGAACTCCTGATGCAGGACGGCCGCGACCTCGAACACGCCCTGCGGATGCTCGTCCCCGAGGCCTGGCGTGGCGACGACTCGATGGACCAGGCCCGCAAGGACTTCTACGACTTTCACGCCTCGCTCGTCGAACCGTGGGACGGCCCCGCCCTCGTGGCGGCGACCGACGGCGAACGCATCGGCGCGGTCCTCGACCGCAACGGCCTCCGTCCCTGCCGCTACGACGTGACGACCGACAACCGACTGGTGATGGCCAGCGAGGCCGGCGCGCTCGAGACGCCGCCCGAAAAGATCGCCGAGCGCGGTCGCCTCCAGCCCGGCCAGCTCTTCCTCGCCGATCCCGAGGAGGGACGCGTCATTCCCGACGACGAAGTCTTCGACGACCTCGTCGACGACCGCTACGGCGAGTGGCTCGCTCGAGAACAGGTCCACCTCGACGATATCACCTCGACCGGCGACCGAACGCCGCAATCTCCCGTCGACGGGCTCCGCGACCAGCAGGCCACCTTCGGCTACACCCACGACGAACTCGACAACCTCATCGAGCCGATGGCCCAGAAGGGGAAAGACCCGGTCGGATCGATGGGCGACGACACGCCGCTCTCGGTCCTGACTGAGTTCAACCGACCGCTGTTCACCTACTTCAAGCAGCTGTTCGCACAGGTGACGAACCCGCCGCTGGACTACATCCGCGAGGAGCTCGTCACCAGCCTCGAGAGTCGACTGGGCTTCCAGCGTAACCTCCTCGACGAGTCACCCGAACACGCCCGACAGCTCGTGTTGGACTCGCCGGTCATCACGGACGCCCAGCTCGCGGCGATTCGCGACAACGACGTCAACGACATCACCGCCGCGACGGTCGACATCACCTACGAACCGACCGACGACACCTCGGGCGCGGATCTCGAGGCCGCACTCGAGCGCGTTCGCGAGGATGCGGTCGAGGCGATCGAGTCGGGGGCCGACGTCGTGATCCTCTCTGATCGAGCCGTCGGCGAGGACCGCCTGCCGATTCCGAGCCTGCTCGCGACGGGTGGGGTCCACCATCATCTCGTTCGCAACGGCCTGCGCAACCACGTCGGACTGGTCGTCGAGTCGGCCGACCCGCGTGCGGTCCACCATCACGCGACGCTCATCGGCTACGGTGCCGGTGCCGTCAACCCGTACCTCGCCTTCCAGACGATCGAGGACATCACGGCCGGACCGGACGGCGCCGACGCGGACGCCGCCATCGCGGCATACGTTCAGGCCCTCGAGGACGGCCTCCTGAAGACGATGGCGAAGATGGGGATTTCGACGGTCGAGAGCTACCAAGGTGCCCAGATCTTCGAGGCCGTCGGACTCGACTCCGACCTCGTCGACGAGTACTTCGAGGGCACCGAGAACCGCACGGAGGGGATCGGCCTCGCGGAGATCGAAGCCGACGTCCGCGAACGCCACGCGGCCGCGTTCGGCCACGACGAAGACGAGGAGACCACCCTCGACCGCCAGGGCGAGTACGAGTTCCGCTCGGGCGGCATCCACCACCAGTGGAACCCACAGACCGTCGGCGCGCTCCAGCAGTCCGTCCGCGCCAACGACTACGAGCGCTACCAGGAGTTCGCCGAGCTGATCAACGACCAGCAGACGGAACTCCAGACCCTACGCGGCCTCCTCGAGTTCGACTCCGACCGGGAGTCGATCTCGATCGAGGACGTCGAGCCGATCGAGGAGATCGTCGGGCGGTTCTCGACGGCCGCGATGAGCCTCGGGAGCCTCTCGCCGGAGGCCCACGAGAACAACTCGATCGCGATGAACCGGATCGGCGGCAAGTCCAACTCGGGCGAGGGCGGCGAACCGCCGGAACGCTTCGGCACCGAGAAGGAGTGTAACGTCAAGCAGGTCGCCTCGGGTCGATTCGGCGTCACCTCGACGTACCTCTCGAGCGCCGACGAACTCCAGATCAAGATGGCCCAGGGATCGAAGCCGGGAGAGGGCGGCCACCTCCCCGGGATGAAAGTCGACGAGATGATTGCCCACGTCCGGAAGGCGACTCCTGGCGTCGGCCTCATCTCGCCGCCGCCGCTGCACGACATCTACTCGATCGAGGACCTGAAACAGTTGATCCACGACCTGAAGACGGCGAACGAAGAGGCTGACATCAACGTCAAGCTCGTCAGCGAGGCGGGAATCGGGACGATCGCTGCGGGCGTCGCGAAGGCAAACGCCGACGTGGTCCACATCTCGGGTGATTCCGGCGGAACCGGTGCCTCCCCGCGTACGTCGATCAAGAACGCCGGTCTCCCGTGGGAGCTCGGCCTCGCGGAAGCCAACCAGATGCTCTGTGCGACAGGCCTCCGGGACCGCATCCGCGTCTCCACCGACGGCGGACTGAAGACGGGCCGCGACGTCGCCGTCGCCGCCTTGCTCGGTGCCGAGGAGTACATCTTCGGGACCGCGAGCCTCGTGACCAGCGGCTGCGTGATGGCCCGCCAGTGTCACAAGAACACCTGCCCCGTCGGCGTCGCCACCCAGCGCGAGGACCTCCGCAAGCGCTTCCCCGGCGAACCCGAGCACGTCATCAACTACATGTCCTTCATCGCGCAGGAACTGCGCGAGATCATGGCCGAACTCGGCTTCGAGACCGTCGAGGAGATGATCGGCCAGGTCGACGTTCTCGAACAGCGCACGGACGTCGACCACCCCAAGGCCCGCCGCGTCGACCTCTCGGCTGTGCTCGCCCCGCTCGAGGGCGAGATGCGAACCAAGACTCACGAGCAGGACCACGAACTCGCGGGCAAACTCGACTATCAACTGATCGACGAGGGCCAAGCGGCTATCGAGGATCAGGAACCGACGACGCTCCAGGCCGACATCACGAACGTCGACCGTACGGTCGGCGCGATGCTCTCGAACCGCGTCACCAGCCGATACGGAGAACCCGGTCTCCCGGAGGATACCCTTACCGTGGACCTCGAGGGGACCGCCGGCCAGAGCTTCGGGGCGTTCCTCGCCAGCGGGGTCTCGATGCACCTCACCGGCAGCGCGAACGACTACGTCGGCAAGGGCCTCTCCGGCGGAAAAATCGCGATTCAGACGCCGGAGTCGGCCGCCTACGACGCGGCGGAGAACATCGCGATCGGCAACGTCGCCCTCTACGGCGCGACCGACGGCGAGTGTTACGTCAACGGCGTCGCCGGCGAGCGGTTCGCCGTCCGCAACTCCGGCGCCAAGGCGGTCGTCGAGGCCGTCGGCGACCACGGCTGCGAGTACATGACCGGCGGCGTCGTCGCCGTCCTCGGTCGGACGGGGAAGAACTTCGCCGCCGGGATGTCCGGCGGCGTCGCCTACGTCAACGACGTCGACGGGAACTTCGCCGAGCGCACCAACACCGGGATGGTGACCCTCTACGAGGACCTCGACGACGCCGACGAGGCTATGCTGCGCCGGCTCGTCGAGAACCACGCCGCCTACACCGACTCCGACCGCGCCGAGGAACTGCTGGAAAACTGGGAGGCCGCACTCGAGTCGTTCGTCAAGGTCATGCCCGACGCCTACTACGACGCAATCACCGAGGACGGCCGAGACGACGTCCGCGAGACGTTGCCCGGCACCGCCCAGATTGCGGCCGACGCCGGTTCGACCGAGTACGCCGCCAGCGACGACTGAGCGGACTCTTTTCGATCCTTTCGACGGCGTTTCGGATTTAGAACTCGGACCCGCGTTCAGCCAACGTGTAGATAAAATCCGTCTGTAGTTCCACGAGCAGGTCGTCGGAACTCGAGATTACTTCGCGAGCACCACCACAGTTACGCGCGACTCGAGCGATCGTTCGGACCGTTTCGGCCGTTCGAAAGCCCTTCTTGTCCGTTTCTGATTCCGGTAATCGTCGTTTTCGCCGCTGTGCCGTCCGTCGGTTTCAGGTTTCAGATTATAGATTTCCGTTTTCACGGCCCGCCGTAACTCGGTCCGTCGAATCGTGCTTCGGTCCCGGTCCCGGTCCCAGTTCCGGCCGTGAACACGTCCGTCGACTCGGTCGCGGGATCGAACGTGAACAGGCCGCGCCCGGGACCGACCGCGTAAGTCGCCCACTGGGGGACGAACTGCGCACCGACCAGTTTCCGAACCCCGAGTTGGGTCAGTCGCGTCTCGGGGACGATGTGGTCGGCCAGTCGAAGGTCGACGATGCCGTCGAAGACGTACTCGTCGTCGATCGGATACGCTCGATCACCCGAGGTGGTCGCGCTGGCGAACATCGGAACGAACCGCGCCTTGCAGACGGTAGCCCGAACGTCCTTGACGAAGTTGTGGAGCAACCGATCCTGAACGAGCGTGTCGATCTCGTCGATCGAGTCGAGGACGGTGACGCCGGTCTCGGTCATCTCGAGGTCGTCGAGCGCGCGTTCGAGGGCGCTGGCAACCTCCCGAAGGTCGCTGGGATCGCGAACCGCGACGACGGCGTCCTCGGCGACGCCGCCGACGAACTGACCCCAGTCGTTGCGCGTGCTCTGGAACGCGTCGCGATCCTCGAGGCGATGCGTGAAGCAGTCGACGATCCGCAGCCGATCCATCTCGAGGAACGGGAGGAGGTTCCAGTCGAGAGTGAAGAAGCGTTCGAGGACTGCGATCGGCGGGTCGTTGAACGCGACGATAACGGCGGGCTCGCCGCGGGTCAGCGCCCGCCAGACGAGTTCCGTCGTGAGTTCGCTCCGACGAGTCCCCTCGTCGCCGGTGAGGAGGACGAACGCGTTCGACGGGATACCTCGAGGGACGAGTGCGTCGAGCGGTTCGACACCTGTGGGAAAGCGCTTGTAGCCGTGTTCACGGACGATCTCGTCGTCCGCTTCGCCGTCTCGGCAGGCTTCCGAACAGAAGGGACCGGGTGCGTCGTCGGTTCCCTGAACTGGTTCGTCGGCGATCGGGTACGTGCAGTGGGGACAGCGTTGCTGTCGCCGGTGCTGTCGGTGCTGTAGTTGTCGGTGCTGATCCTGCCGGTATCGTGGCTCTCGGTGCTGATCCTGTCGGTATTGGCGTTGCTGGTATTGATGTTGATGTTGATGTTGATGCTGGTGCTGTCGCTGTCGCTGGTGTCGTCTCTGTCGCTTTTCGTCCACGGTTCGTCCCGTCTGTCCCTCCGGCGGTCGGTTTCCGGGCCGGTCCGCGTCGTCCATCGTGCGTGGGCTACGACGGACAGCCAAAAAGAAGGCTGGCCGCTCGAGCGTGACTGTCTCTCGGCCGTGACCGTCCGTGTGCTGCCTTCGCTAGCGTTTTCAGGGCCACCGACGCACCTCGAGGTATGGGTATAGATATGGACACTGCACTCGTCATCGGCGGGACGCGGTTTATCGGCCGCCACCTCGTCGAGGACCTCCTCGCACACGACTACGACGTGACGATCTTCAATCGCGGGAGCCACGACAACCCCTTCGCCGACCGAGACGGCGTCACCCACGTCGAGGGTGACCGAACCAACGACTCGGCGCTCGAAGCCGCGGCGGCCGAGGTCGACCCCGACGCGGTCTTCGATTGCGTCGCCTACAAACCGCGGGAAGTCCGCGCGGCGACCGACACCTTCGCCGACTGCGAGGCGTACGTCTTCATCTCGAGCGGTGCGGCCTACGGTCGCGAGGAGATTCCCAAGCGCGAGGGCGTGACACCGCTGCGCTCGTGTACCACCGAGCAAGCGGTCGACGACAGCGAGGAGACCTACGGCAATCGAAAGGCCGAGGGCGACCGGGCGGTCGCCGCCGCCGCAGAGCGCGGCGTCAGGGCGATGTCGGTGCGACCGTGTATCGTCTACGGCCCCCACGACTACTCGGAGCGACTCGACTTCTGGATCGATCGGGTCAACCGGTTCGACCGCGTCCTCGTGCCGGGCGACGGCACTAACGTCTGGCACCGCGCCTACGTCGAGGACGTCGCCAGCGCGCTTCGACTCGTCGCCGAACGCGGCGAGGCGGGCGAGGCCTACAACGTCGGGGATCGACGACTCGTCACGCTCGAGGAGTCGGTCGAATTGATCGCAAACGCGCTGCAGACTGACGTCGAAATCGTCCACGCCGGCCCGCACGAACTCGAGGCCGGCGGCCTCTCGCTCGACGACTACGTCTTCTACCGCGAGTATCCACACGTTCTCTCGACGGCGAAACTCGCCGATCTGGGCTGGGAGTCGACGCCGCTCGAGGAGGCACTCGAACGGTCGGTCGCGGACCACCTCGAGAGCGACCGCGACGGGCACGAACACGGCCCCGACCGCGAGGACGAGGAGCGAGTCCTGGGGATTCTGGATACGCTCTGAGCGGTTCTTCGTACCGGTCTCGCAACTCGAAGATTCGTCCCTTCGAATCACGACGTGGTTGCGCGAAGCGAGAACGTCAGCGGCAGGTCGGCTTCGGGGAGCGTCCAGCGTCCGCCTCCGTCGTCTTCCATCCGCTCCCACCGGTGCCAGTAATCGAAGGGGAACTCGTGAACGAACTCGATTCGCAGTCCCGACGAGGCGAGTGCAGTGACGACGTCGCTCAGCGTATGCAGTGTCCGGTAGTGGTCCGTATCAGCCCCGAACCCCGATTCGTCTCGTTTGGACGGTTCGTCGTCGAAATACGATCGAACCGGCTCGAAGTCCTCGTCGAAGACGCGAGGGAGGGGATGGCCCTCGAAGAGGTAGAACGTGCCATCGTCGGCCAGCAACCGCTCGATCGCGGCCGCCCAGCCGTCGAGGTCGGGGAGCCACGCGAGGACGCCCCGCGACGTGTAGACGACGTCGAATCGTCGGTCGAGTACCGCGGACGCGTCGTAGACGTTACACTGGACGAACGCTCCGTCGAGATCGGATTCGCCGGCGAGTTCGCGCGCGTACCGGAGGCTCTCCCCGGAGATGTCGATTCCCGTGACGTCGGCACCCTCGCGAGCCCACGAGAGAGTTTCGAGGCCGTTGTTACACTGGAGGTGAAGCAGCGACTTCCCGGCGACGTCTCCGACCTCCTCGGGTTCGTGTTCGAAGAGCGTCGATTCGCCGTCTCGGAACGACTCGAGCGGGTAGCTTCCGTGCTCCATCTTCTGTGGCGTCGAAACGTCCCAGTAGCGTCGGTTCGTTTCGAAGAGCCTCTCCGCGTCTTCGTCCACGTCCATGGATCGAGCGACGGTACGTCGACACTTATTCGTGCGGTCGGGCGCCCGATGGAAGTCGACGACCCGACGTTCGGTGTCTCGTCTGCTCGCGGACGTTCTCCGGCGACGAGGTGCGGGCCAGTAACGTGAACGCGAACCATGGGGCCGGTGACGGGTCGGGCTGTCCGCGCCCGACGTATCGCCGCGACGCGGTCGATCGAATCGTCTACCCAATCACCGGTGCCCGATTCGAGCCATCGGCGATCCCGATAAGAATAACACGTATGTCGGCCCGCCGAGATGGTTCGGGTATGTTCGAAAAATCGACGTGGATTCGCCTGCCGCGAAACGTCGTCGTCGGTCACGGCGTTCTCGAGCGGACAGTCGACGTGATCGACGATCTCCATCTTCAGGGCCGGCCGCTGTTCGTGACGAGTCCGACGCCGCGACGGCTCGCGGCGGACCCCATCGCCGCACAGTTCGAGGCGCGGGGGATCGACCCCGCGATCGTGACCGTCGAGACGGCGAGTTTCGACGCGGTCGAGACGGTGATCGAGACCGCCGAGGCCGAGGAGGTCGCCTACCTCGTCGGGATCGGCGGCGGGAAGGCGATCGACATCGCGAAGATGGCCAGCGACCACCTCGACATGGGGTTTCTCTCCGTACCGACGGCAGCGAGTCACGACGGGATCGTGAGCAACCGCGGGTCGGTTCCGGAGGGTGACACTCGCCACAGCGTCGCCGCCGAACCGCCGCTGGCCGTCGTCGCCGACACCGAAATCCTCGCGGAAGCCCCCTGGGAACTGACGACTGCGGGCTGTGCGGACATCATCTCGAACTACACCGCGGTGATGGACTGGCGACTCGCCCACCGGCTGAAGAACGTCGAGTACTCCGAGTACTCGGCCGCGCTCGCGGAGATGACCGCCGAGATCCTCGTCGACAACGCCTCGATGATCCGGCCCGGTCTGGAGGAGTCGGCCTGGATCGTCACGAAGGCGCTCATGTCCTCGGGCGTCGCGATGTCGATCGCGAGTTCCTCGCGGCCGGCCAGCGGGGCCGAGCACCTCTTCTCCCACCAGCTCGACCGGCTCGCACCCGGTGCGGCCCTCCACGGCCATCAGGTCGGCGTCGGTGCGATCATGACCGCCTACCTCCACGGCGGCGATCGCGGGATCTGGACCGACATCCGGGACGCCCTCGCCAGCATCGACGCCCCGACGACGGCCGACGAACTCGGCATCGACGACGAGACCGTCCTCGAGGCGTTGACGACCTGCCACGCGATTCGCGACCGGTACACGATCCTCGGCGACGGAATGGACGAGCAGGCCGCTCGAGAAGTTGCGACGCGGACGGGTGTGATCTAATTCTGATGCCGAAAAACTGACGGGAGCGATCAGCCGAGATCCGCGCGACCGAACCGCCACAGACCCAGCGCGATCGGAACGACGAGCCACGCGAGCAGGACGACGACCATGACTTCGCCTTGCAGGTACCACGGGATGTCTTCGGGTATCCCGTTCATACGGTCGGGGAACGCCAGCGCAGTGGAGTACGTGTACGCCATCGTCGGGCTCAGCAGCGCCCGGATGAACTCGAGTCCGTCCTGTGACACGCCGAGATCGAGCAGGGAGTTGAAGACGTACTCGAACGCGGCGATGATCGAGAATCCGGGCAACATCGTGAGGACGTTGGTGACGAAGAAGAAGCCGATCGCCCCGCCCATCGCTCGCGATCTCGAGGCCGTCGCGGCGGAGATTCCGATCGCGACGGCGACGTACGTCAGCGCGTAGAGAACTGTCAACGCGACGATGCCGGCGAAGACGTCGGCTTCGAGCGAGGGGTACCACGCGAGGGCCATCACCGCGGCCAGCGCGAACGAGAAGACGATCGCACCCGTGACGACGGCCGAACGGGTGAGGAACTTGCCGAGGACGACGCTCCGGCGGGTGTTCGGAAGCGACAGCAGGTACTTGATGCTGCCCGACTCCCGTTCGCCGGCGATGGCGAGATACGCCGAGACGAGCGCGATCAGGGGAATGACGAGTGCACCGATACCGGTGATGGCGAACAGTTGCGATTCGACCCGCGGTTCCGGAACGTTTCGCTGTCCGAAGTAGAACAACAGTACCATGAACAGGGTATAGATCCCGGCGACGAACCAGACGACTTTCGCCCGTCGAACGTCGAGGAAGTCCTTTTTCGCCACGGAGAGGGTGCTCATGCCGACACCTCTGTCTCCGTCTCGACTTCGTCGAGTTCCGCGTCGACGTCCGCCTCGCCGGTTCCGGTTCTGGTTTCGTTCCCGTTCGTGTACGTGTTGAACAACTGCTCGAGCGAGGTGTCCTCGGAGACGATGTCGAGGACACTCGTCGCCGCACCCACCTGTGTGACGACGTCGTACTTCACCGGTGTGGCGGCACACGAGGCCGTGATCGTCGAGCCGTCGACGGTCACCGACTGGACGCCCTCGTGGTTCTCGAGGTCGGCGACGAGCGCGTCGGGGACGGTCTCGACGTCCAGCGAGATCGATGTATCGAGGTCGAGACTCTCCCGCAGGGAATCGAGGGTCCCCGTCGTGACGAGTCGCCCCGCGTTCATGATCCCGACGCGGTCACAGACCGCCTCGACCTCCCCGAGGATGTGACTCGAGAAGAAGACCGTCGTGCCGCGGTCGGCCTCGTCGGCGATGATCTCACGCATCTCCTGCATTCCCGTGGGGTCGAGTCCCGAGGAGGGTTCGTCGAGGATCAGGAGGTCGGGGTCGCCGGCCAGCGCCATCGCGAAGCCGAGACGCTGTTGCATCCCCTTCGAGTAGCCGCCGGCCGACCGCTCGGCGGCTTGGGGTTCGAGACCGACCTTCTCGAGGAGGTCGTCGGGGTCGTCGTCGGTCTCCTTGGTCTCGATGACCCACTCGAGGTGTTCGCGGCCGGAGAGTCGGTCGTACAGCGTCGCGCCCTCCGGGAGCACGCCGATGTGCGAGCGGATGGTCTCCGACTCGCGCTGGGCGTCGTAGCCAAGCACCGTCGCGGAGCCGTCGGAGGGGCGAACGAAGTCGAGGAGCATGTTGATCGTCGTCGACTTGCCGGCGCCGTTGGGACCGAGGAAGCCGAACACTTCGCCTTCCTCGACGGCGAAGTCGAGACTATCGACAGCGAGGATGTCCTCACCGAACCGCTTGGTGAGGCCGTTCGTCTGGATGGCGGCCATGGGCGAGATTTTATACTCTGTTGACGTATATCTTTTGCAACTATTACGGGACGCGGTCACACGGTCAATGTTGTCACTCGTCGAATGTCGTGCTCGAAGGCGGCGGTTACTGAACTTCACCCTCGAGAGTGAGGATTCACTCCGACCACCGCCGACGGTGTACGCAGTTTCAGTTGTTACTATAGCTCCCGCCCAGATGGAGTTCGGCCGAGCCGAACAGCTATTCCACGGATTCGCGAACGAACACCTCAGACGTGTTCGTCCAAGAACTCGGCGATCGCCGAGTAGGCCTCGATGCGGTTCTCGAGTTTCGAGAAACCGTGGCCTTCGTCCTCGAAGATCAGCTTGCGGACGGGGACGCCCTGCTCGCGGGCCTGCTCGACGATCTGTTCGGCTTCGCCGACGGGCACGCGCGGGTCGTTCTCACCGTGGAGGACGAACAACGGCGCTTCGATCGCTTCGATGTTGTTCGTCGGCGAGACGGACTCGAGGAACTCGCGGTCGTCCTCGAGCGAGCCGTACTCGGCCTCCCGGAGCGCACGCCGCCAGTCGCCCGTATTTTCGAGGAAGGTGACGAAGTTGGCGATGCCGACGACGTCGACGCCGGCGGCCCACAGGTCGGGGTACTCCGTGAGCGCCGCCAGGACCATGAAGCCGCCGTAGGAGCCGCCCATCGCGACGATTCGATCGGGGTCGACGGCGGGGTGGTCGTGGAGCCACTCGACGCAGGCCTCGATGTCCGCGACGGAGTCCATCCGCTTTTCGACGTCGTCCAGGCTCGCGTACCCGCTGCCGTAGCCCGAGGAGCCGCGGACGTTCGGCTCGAAGTAGGCGTAGCCCCGGTCGAGGAAGTACTGCTTGACCGAGCTGAAGGACGGCCGGCGCTGGCTCTCGGGGCCGCCGTGGATGTCGACGATGACGGGTGTATCACCTGCAGCGGACTCCCGGCCCTCGACACCGTCGGGAAGCGTGAGGAAGCCCGGTACCTCGAGTCCGTCGAAACTCTCGACGTGGACGAGGTCGGAGCCGTCGAACGTCTCCGGCGGGATGCCGGCTGTCGGCGCGGCGGTCCACTGTTCGGTCTCCCCGCTCTCGACGTCGACGACGAAGACGTTCGTGTTGATGGTGTCGCCGGTCGTCGACAGCGCGAATCGCTCGGCGTCGGGGTCGAAGCTCACGCCGCCGGAGATGCCGCCAGGGAGGTCGGGTTCGGGAAACGTTTCGAACGCGGTCGGATCGTCACTGTCGCTCTCGAACTCGCCGACGGTGAGGTCAGTGTAGCCCTCGACGTTCCGGGAGTAGACGAACCGCCCGGTCTCGTCGTCCAGCGCGATCCCGCCGACGTTCCACCCGTCACCCGAGGCGACGGTCTCGAGTTCCAGCGTCTCGAGATCGAGGTAGGCGAGGTAGAGCGTGTCGACGTCCTCACCGTGGTCGGTGACGAGGTACAGCCCCTCGCCGTCGGGCGCCCAGCTCGCGCTCTGGTAGCGGACGTCGCCCTCGTCCTCGTGGGGGGTGACGTGCTCGAGGTCGCCCGTCCCGCTCTCGAGGTCGAGCGTGTAGAGATCCTGATCGAAGTTGGAGTAGGCCTGTGAGACCAGTAGGTGAGAGTCGTCGGGGCTCCAGCCGCCGACGGAGAGCCAGCCGTCGCCTTCGTGGACGAGTTCGGCGTCGTCACCGGTGGCGTCCCGATCCTGGACGTAGACGTCGAAGACCGACTCGTCGCGGCGGTTGGAGGCGAACGCGAACCGCTCGCCGTCGTGGCTCCAGCCGCCCCAGCGGTGTTTGGCGTCGGGCATCGCCGTCAGGTTCTCGATGACGCCCGTCTCGGCCTCGAGGCGGAAGAGCTGGGCGCGTTCGTCCCCGCCTTCGTCCATCCCGAAGACGAGTTCGGGCCGCTCGGGTGACCAGGAGGCGAAGGTCACTCGCTCCTCGTAGAAGGTTCGCTGTTCCGGCCACTCGCGTGGCCCCTCGAGCGTCCAGACCTGCGGCGTGCCCGTCGTGGTCATCAGGAACGAGAGTCGGTCGCCGTCCGGCCCGAACGAGGCACCGTAGGCGCTTCGGATGTTGAGATACCGCTCGATGTCGTACGTACCCATATCTCACCCCTCTCGGCTCGAACCGGTAACCGTTTCGACTCGATTTCCGATCGCTTCCCGTCGGTAGTCGGTGTCTACCCAGCTCGGTACCGGCCGATCCGCTCGACGCGCTGGGCGTGCCACGGACGCGGGCGTACGAGGCGATACCGGATCCGTTTCGTCTCGGTTGCGGCGAACGTCGTGCTTAACAAAGCGGGATCGGCCCCGTAGAACCGGGTACGAATGCGCTACACCGAGAAGGGGGAGGCGGACGAGCCGTCGACCGCGGCCGTTCTGGCCGTGATACTGATCACGCTGGTCGGATTCAGCGTGACGGCGGTAATCATCGGCGCGGGGGCCCTCGATGGCGGCGAGCCGGTCCGTCCCGATATCGTCGACGACGGGACGACCGGTGGTGCACCGGAGAGCGGCGACGGTCAGTCCGGTCCGAATATCACCGTCTCGAGTGACGGTGGTGGGAGTGACTCCGGTGGCGACGACGGGTCCGAGGATGGGGGCGAGAACGAGAGCGAGGTCGAGGACGATCCCGAAAGCGACGGCGAGGACGCGAATACCTCCGTCGACGGTGACGATGGCGGT
Organism: Halomontanus rarus; assembly: GCF_017357405.1. Classification (GTDB taxonomy): domain Archaea; phylum Halobacteriota; class Halobacteria; order Halobacteriales; family Natrialbaceae; genus Halomontanus; species Halomontanus rarus. The sequence continues at coordinate 3,006,021 of NZ_CP071597.1, forward strand.
GTGGGAAACGAGAGTGAGACGGGTAATGAGAGTGACGCGGGCAACGAGAGTACTGAAATCGACGGAAGTGACGACGACGGGACTCAGGATGGAGACGGTAACGAAACCGACGGGAACGACAGTGAGGTGTCTTCTGGCGATGGTGACGGCGGTGACGCAGTCAACGAGACTGACGGTGACGGAGACGACGAAAATGACTCCGACGACGGTTTCGAGTCCGGAGATGGCGGTGAAGAGGGGAGTGACGACGGAAGTGGTGATGATGGAAACAGTACCGACGATGGGAGTGGAGACAGCACTGATGACGGGAGCGGCGATAGCGGAGACAGTACCGACGACGGGAGCGGCGATAGCGGAGACGACACCACCGTCGAGAGCGACGGGAGCGGAGACAGCACCGACGACGGGAGTGGTGGAGACGGCGGAGACGATGATGAAACCGACGGGAGCAACGACGAAGACACCACTGACGACGGATCCGACGGCACAACCGGATAACTGCTCACGGGTCACGGCTCGAGGCCGAACAACCGACGAATCGTCTCCGTCCCTGGCCTGAAGTTACACTCCGTGTGGTCTGGGTGTCGACGTACTGTCGCCCGAGGGAAGCGACGAGACGCGAACGGTCCGAATCGGAGAAAGACGTGTTTTTTTATGCTGGGGCTGCGTGCCGATGCCATATGCGAATCGCGTTCGTCTCATTTGAAACGATCCACCACCGTGATTCCGAGACGAACGAACGCCTCTGGGGCGTCATCGACCTGCTACGCGAGCGCGGCCACGAGGTCCACGTCTGTTGTGCACAGTTTTGGTCCGGCGAGAAGACGACGATCGAGCGCGACGGCGTCACCTACCACGGCGTTTCGGTCGGCCTCGAGGCGCGGCGGTCGTTTCTGTGTCGGTTACCGTTCGTCCTCCGGTCGATCGGCCCCGACGTGATTCACGCGGGTGCGACCCCACCGTCACAGGTGCTGGCGGCGAGTACGGGATCGACGCTGTGTCGCGTTCCGCTGCTCGTCGAGTGGTACGGCGACGACCTCGAGGACGACCGCTGGACGCGCTGGGCGACCGGCCGACCCGACCGGATCGTCACACCCTCGCGACTGGTCCAGACGTGGATCCGGGAACTCGGCGCCGACGGCGACCTGATCGACGTCGTTCCCAACCCGGTCGACCTCGAGTTGATTCGGGAGACGCCGGCCGGCGACGCCGCGGACATCGTCTACGCCCGCAAACTCGACGAGGGGGCGAACCTCGAGAGTTTCCTGTTGGCCCTCGCGGAACTGCGCGATCGCGAGTGGCAGGTGACGATCATCGGCGACGGCCCCCAGCGGGGAATGTACGAGGACCTCACCAGGGACCTGCGCATCGACGACCGCATCACGTTCGTCGGCGACGCGACCCTCGAGGAGCGAATCGCCGCCTACCGGAGCGCGCACGTCTTCGTCCAGACCGCGGAGTACTGCGTCTTCCCAACCGAACTGCTGTGGGCACTGGCCTGTGGCTGTGTCGGCATCGTCGAGTACCACGCGCACTCGAGCGCCCACGAACTCGTCGAGGGCCGCGACCGAGGATTCCGAACGACGAGCGAGCAGGAACTCGCGGACGCGATCCTCGACGCCGGTGACCTCGAGCACCGCGACGTCGACGACGCGTTCGAACCGTTCGGTCGCCGACCGATCCTCGAGCGGTATCTCCAGACCTACCGTGATCTCCAACAGGAGTACGGACTCATTTGAGGACGTCTCTCAGTGCGACTTTCGTGTCGTTCACATTTCCGAGTCGCAGTCTCACGGTTCGCCGATCCCTCGCCGAATTCCGCTCTCTCGAGGTGGACAGGGGGAGAAAATCGAGAAGGGACAGGGCGGACGTCGAAACGCGTCAGGTTCGTACTCGACCCGCTCGAGTCGGGAGTCGAGAGTCGGGGGTCGAGGATCGAGGGTTCGAGCCGAAGGCTGAGTCGAAACGTCTATCGGACGTACAGACCCCTCACGAGTGGACTCTAACTACACCGTCCCCGTGAACGACGACGCGGTAGCCCAGATAGTGGAAGTCGAGCTGGCCGACGGTCGTCTCGCCGCGAGCCAGAAACAGGTCGTTCAGTGCGTCGGGATTGATGGAGTCGGCCAGTGGAGGCAACTCGACGGGATCCGAATCGCGTGCCGCTGCGACTGCCGTAACGACTGCGTAGACGGGAGTGTTCTCGGACTCCCGATCCCACGTCGCTTCCGCGATGATGGGTCCGTCGTTCGAAGCGTCACGCGTAGTCGGTCGAGCGCTCGTGTTTGCCATGATCCCGAATCCAACGATCTGTTATAAAAGCCTTGCCAAAACACGTTACTCGTCTCTCTCGGTTGTTCCGACCGTTCCGGCCCGACAGCGCGGCGGGACCGCGGTCGGTGTCGTCGGTGGATACCCGTCCCCGCTCGAGGGACAATCGGTCTTCACAGTCACACTGTGAAGTGTCACTCTATGGTCGAGCACGTGGGTCCGACGGCACAACTCCGCGCGCTGTCGGTCGGTCAGCGGCGACCGTCTCCGTCGAACCCCCGCGGATCGCGCGTCGCCAGCGCCGTCTCGACTGCGGCAACGTTCTCGGGGACGTCGTGGACGCGCACGATGTCGGCTCCGCGGTCGACGGCGAGCGCCGAGGCGGCGACCGTCGGCGCTCCCCGCTCGCCGGGTCCACAGCCGACCTTCTCGAACATCGACTTGTGGGAGTGGCCGACGAGAATCGGACAGCCGAGTGCCCGCAGTTCCTCGAGTCGGCCCAGCAGTTCGAAGCTCTCGGTCGCGGACTTGCCAAAGCCCAGGCCGGGATCGACGATGATCTGTTCGCGGTCGAGACCCGCCTTCTCCGCCAGCAGGATTCGTTCGGTGAGCTGGTCGACGACGTCCTCGACCACGTCGTCGTAGGTCACGTCTCGGTCGGGGACGACGGGCGCGTCGATGCTGTGCATCACACACAGCGGCACGTCGTACTCGGCGGCGACGAAGCGCATTCCGGGATCCTCGAGTCCGGAGACGTCGTTCAGGATGTCCCCGCCGGCCTCGAGCGCGGCTTCGGCGACGGCCGCCTTTCGGGTGTCGACTGAGACGAGGGCGTCCAGATCGAGCTCGCGAATCCGCTCGATGACGGGGACGAGGCGGTCGATCTCCTCCTCGACCGGGACGTGGTCCGCGCCGGGACGGGTCGATTCGCCGCCGATGTCGATCACGTCGACGCCCGCCTCGACCATCGCCTCCGCGCGGTCGACGGCGTCCTCGAGGGCGTCGTACTCGCCGCCGTCGTGGAAGCTGTCGGGGGTGACGTTCAGGATGCCCATGACGCTCGGGCGTTCCTGCCACGGGTAGCGTGGCTCCGACGGTTCGACGCCGATTTCGAGGGTCTCGCGGAGTTCGCGTGCGACGGTCGCCAGTCCGTAGGGCTGGGCCTCGAGTTTCTCGACCAGCCGTTTGAACTGCGAGAGCGTCCCCATCAGGACGACGTCGACGAGTTCCTCGTCGCGTTGCAGCCCGGAGAGCGCGCACTCGCCGCCCAGACTCAAAAGCTCCTGTTTCAGGTACGAGGCCTGGCGGTACTGCAGGTTCGTCTTGACGACGCGGTGGACCGCTTTCCCCCGCATTCGCCAGACGCCATCGTCGGTCACGCTGGCGCTCTCGAGGGCGGCGCGGGCGTCTTCGAGGTTCCGAATCCGCTTTGGGATCATCGTCCCTGTGTACTGCGAGCGAGCCTCAGCGACTGCGAACAGCGACCCGGTGACCACCACCGCGTCTCCGGGAGCGGCGTCCTCGAGCGCGCTCGCGAACGCGTCCTGGACTGCCGACCGGTGGCGAACGTCCTCGACGCCGGTCCGCGCGAACACTTCCGCGAGCACTTCCTCGTCTTCGGCTCGCTCGAGATTCGGCTTGCACGTAATCACCGAGTCAGGCGTCGGCAGGGCCTCGGCCATCTCGCGGTGGTCCTTGTCGTGCATCGCGCCGAAAACGAGGTGGAGGTCGTCGTACTCGAACGTCGAGAGCGTCTCGGCGACCCGTCGGCAGGCCCCCGGATTGTGCGCGCCGTCGAGGACGACGTACGGCTCCCGTTCGATCACCTCGAACCGGCCGGGCCAGTGGGCGTTTCGTAGCCCGCGCTCGAGATCCGTTCGGGAGAGGGTCACGCCCGAGCTGTCGGCGACCTGCCGTGCGAGCACGGCGGCGATACCGGCGTTCTCGGCCTGGTGTTCGCCCAGCAGCGGGATCTTCGTCTCGAGGGGCGGCTCCCACTCGCCGGCGATCGAGACCGCGGCTTCGGTGTGGTTCGTCCGACCGCCGTAGCTGACGGTGACGTCGGTCTCCGTGTCGTCGCCGTCGCTGCCGACCGTGAGGACCTCGCCCGCGTGCTCGCGGACGGCCGCGAGCGCCTCGCCCGTCGTCCCGGTGACCAGCGGCGTCTCGCCACTGGGCGCGACGTGGGCTTTGTCGTGGGCGATCTCCGCGACCGTATCCCCGAGCACGCTCGTGTGCTCGAGGGTGACGCTGGTGACCGCGCTGGCGATCGGGTCGACGACGCTCGTCGCGTCGTACTTCCCGCCGATGCCGACCTCGAGGACGGCGACGTCGACGTCCTCGCGGTCGAAGTGCCACAGCGCCAGCGCCGTCATCGCCTCGAAGAACGTCGGCGAGTCGCCGTCGGCGGCGCGGTCGCGAACGTAGTCCTCGCAGGTCTCGACGAACGTGGCGAGCTCCGACCGGGGGAGCTTGCGCCCGTCGACGCGAATTCGCTCGCGGACGTCCTCGAGGTGTGGCGAGGTGTACAGCCCCACGGAGAGGCCGGCCTCCCGCAGCGCGCGTTCGACCATCCGCGCCGTGCTTCCCTTTCCGTTGGAGCCGGCGATCTGGACGCAGGCGAGTCCGTCGTGAGGGTCCTCGAGGTGTGCGAGTATGTCTGCTGTCGATGCCGTCCCGGGACTCGGCCGGAAACGGCGCAGGTCGAAGAGAAAATTCGCCGCCTCGTGGTACTCCATATCCGAACCACAGAGTCCGCTCGCTTTAGCGTGTCGGAGTCGACCGTCGGCCCGAACGGAGCGAACGAAAAATGATCCAAGACGATACGGGAGCCGGTCGGTGACGACGCCGCCGTCCGGATCAGGAACGGGGTTCCAGCGTCGTCATCCGACGACCAGTGTCCGTGGGGGGAGTGTTCCTCACACGGTCAACTCTCGACTTCGATCTCGTAGCCCGTCGGGGTCGCGTCCTCGACCATCGGCAGAGTGACCTCGAGGACGCCGTTGCGGTAGTGGGCGGCGATCTCCTCGTGGTCGATCTCCTTGGGGACCCGGAACGAGCGGTGGTAGGTCTTCTTGCGGCCGCGCTCCTCGCTGACGTGTTCGGCCGCGACGTTCAGGCGCCCGTCCGTCCACCTGACGTCGATCTCCTCGCGCTCGAATCCGGGCATGTCGACGGTGAGGACGAACTCGCCGTCTTCCTCGTACAGTTCGAAGTCGGTACCTTCTGTCCCGAACAGTCGGGACGGTAGATCGAGCCGTTGTGTCCACGAATTCGCTGGTGACGTCGGGAGTGGCATCTCGGACCACCCGGTCGAATCTATGGGTCCGGTCGAACAAAAACTCTACGTTTTATTCGTCGCAAAACACTATCATAAAATAACTATGGGGGAATAACAGCCCGTTTCGTCTTTTATGGCTGGAATAGGACGAACGACGGCAATTCTATGTGCTCCGAAATCTGTTCGGGAGTCGGAGAAACAGCCCGTCCACCAGCGCGAGCATCGCGACCGTCCCACCGCCGATCAGCGCATTCTCGAGTGGCACCCCGAGGAATCGATGAACGACCATCGAACCGAGCAGCGCGAGGGGAACGATTCCGAGAAGGGGATCGTATCGCGTGAGCGACATTCGAGTGCTGACCGATCGACCGATGTCTCTCGTTTCGTACGTGATTCACCTCTCGGACGTAGCCACGACGTGATCGGTCAAAACCGATACGATTTGCGTCTTTTGTGCCTCTCTTACGTCCTGTAACTGTCTCTCTCTGGATTTTGCGGATCCGTCGCTCGTCGAGACTGATCACTGCGCTCATCTGCTACTCGACGCTGACTGTCGGACTTTATTACTAATACCCATTGGAGAAAACTTATACCGGCGTATTCGAACCACTCGCAGTGTATGCCACACGAACTGACGATCGGAAGCCGCGGTGAGCCGTCGAACTTCGAGATCACGGTCGACGGAACGATCGAAACGCCGTTCGAGAACCCGACACAGGGAGCGATCATCGCCTCCGGAAGCACGGTAGAAGGCTCCGTCGACGACGACGGCCTCGAGTTCCGGGTCTCCGGGACGATTACCAGCATCTCCGTAACCGGTTCGGACGCGGTCGTCGCCATCGACGGCGAGGCCGTCGACCCCGTCGACTACTGTTCGTGATCGTCCGGCGAGGACACCGCGTACCGGAGCCGACGATTTCTATTCGGTGACGGACGATCACGGGACCTCGTCTCGTCGGTTAGTCTCTGAAACCACCTTCTCTGAGTTTCAGTCCCGGGAGGACACCACCCAGTCGCCCTCGAGATAGGTCGCGACCGAGAGCGGTTCGTCGGAGAGCGCGTTCGTCGAGTCGTTCGCGACTCTGGACGCCGTCGAGTTCGAGTCCGAGTCCGAGTCCGTGCTGTTACCGTCGCCGTCGGTACTCGAGTCCCCAACCGTCCGCTCGAGGATCGTGCCGCCGTCGCCGACGGCGACGTCGTACGTCGCCCCTCGGGCCGCACCTTCTAGTTTCGCATCGACCGAGGTCTCGTGGCGAGTCCACTGGCCCGCGGACTGGCGCTCGTACACCTTCCCGCCGTCGCCGGCTGCGAGCCCCTCGTCACCGTCGCGGTCGATGGCTCGGATGGCCTGTCGCCCGTCGTCGACGACGTGGGGCGTCCAGCGGAACCCGTCGTACCGGTAGATGATTCCCGACCCGCCGGCGACGTTCACGTCCGAGCCGCCTTGACTCGCGACGTCGAAGAACGCGCCACCCGCGAAGTCGATCCCGATCCGGTCCCACGTCTCGCCGCCGTCGCCCGTCTCCGCGACGAACTGGCTCGTACTGCAGACGTGTCCCGCCTCTCGCGCGTTGAAATCGATCCCGGGGATCGTCGACCCGCCGCCCGGCTTGACGACGTCGGCGTACTCCAGCGCGCCGCTGTCCCGCCGTGCGCCGACGAGGAGCTCGCCGGATCCGTTGACGAAGTAGAGGCGCTCGTCCTCGCCGGCGGTTCCCTGCACGGCGCAGTCCTCCCAGGTGCTCGTCTTTCCGCCCGGCGCGGAGTAGTTCGTCAGCGTCTGCGTCTCGACGTCGTACTCGCCGATGACGCCGCTGCCGCCGACGAACCAGACCGCTCTCCCGCCGTCGGTGACGTCGATTCCGGTCAGTCGTCGGCTTCTCGCCTGCGGGCCGTACTCGACGACCTTCTGCCAGCCGCTCTCTCGGCGTGCGACGACGTTGCCGCTGGCCCCGACGGCGAACGGCCCCGCCGCGGTATCGACGGCGTCGTTCAGCGGTTCCTCGGTCGGGGACTCCGCCACGACCCACTCGCTCTCCGCCTGTCGATCGCTCGCCGCCGAACCGACGGTGAGAACGCCCGCGGTCGTCGCCGATGCAGCCGCGAGTCGGATAACGTCACGTCGCGAGTAATCAGACATGTTCGACCACGCGGAAGCCTCACGGCTCGCGAGGGATAAACGTGTAAGACGTCTCAGAAGTCTACAGTGGACGGGGGGAGCCGTTCTCGAGACGGGTTCGATCGGCTTTAGACTAGCCCCACTTCTCGACACGCTTCGGACGATCGGTCACCGACGCGACCTCGAGTTCGCCGTCGAACGCGCCGAGTGCCTCGACGTAGGCCTTCGCGCTGGCTTCAGTCGAGAGGTACGGAATCTCCTCCTCGACGGCGGTCTCGAGGGTATCGCGGTCGCGACTGACGACGAAGTCGACCTCGCCGTCGCGGAGCGCCTGCGCGGGGTCCTCGAACTCCGAGACGTCGAAGAAGTCCTCGAAGCCGGCGACCTCGAGGTCGACGATGGCCGTGCCCTCGTCGACGGCGTTCGAGGCGGCCTGCTGGGCCTTCCAGTAGGCCGTCCCGAAGTCGCTGGCGGTTCCCATCACTTCGCCGGTGGACTTCATCTCCGGACCGAGTCGCGGATCCGATCCCGGCAGGCGGTCGAACGGGAGGACGACCTCCTTGATCGAGGTGTGTTCGGGGATCTGCTCGTCGACCTCGAGGCTGGCGAGGGTCTCGCCGGCCATCACCTGCGCGGCGAGTTTGGCGATCGGAACGCCCGTGGCCTTCGAGACGAACGGCACGGTCCGCGAGGAGCGTGGGTTCGCTTCCAGGACGTACACCTCGCCGTCTTTCACGGCGAGTTGCACGTTCATCAGGCCCTTCGTCTTGAGCGCCGCCGCGATGTCCTCGGTCACCTCGCGGACGCGGGCGAGGGTCTCCTCGTCGAGCGACCGGGGCGGGATCATGCAGGCGGAGTCCCCGGAGTGGACGCCCGCGCTCTCGACGTGTTCCATGATGCCACCGATGAGGACGGAGCGGCCGTCGGCGACGGCGTCGACGTCGAGTTCGACGGCGTCGGCGAGGAACTCGTCGACCAGAATCGGTTTGTCGGGCGCGACGCGGACGGCCTCCTCGATGTACTCCTCGAGTTCCGCGTCGTCGTGGACGACCCGCATCGCGCGGCCGCCGAGCACATAAGACGGGCGGACGAGGACGGGGTAGCCGATCTCGTGGGCCAGCTCGAGCGCCTCGGTCTCCGAGGTCGCCGTGCCGCCCTCCGGCTGGGCGATCCCCAGTTCGTCCATGAGCGCGTTGAAGCGGTCGCGGTCCTCCGCTAAGTCCATCGCCTCGACGCTGGTTCCCATCACGTCACAGTCCAGACCGCGGCGTTCGATCTCGTCGTGGAGCGGTTCGCCGATGTTGACCGACGTCTGGCCGCCGAACTGGATCATGACGCCGTCGGCGCCGGTCGCCTCGGCGACGTCGGCGACCTCCTCGGCGGTGATCGGATCGAAGAACAGTCCGTCGGAGGTGTCGTAGTCCGTCGAGACCGTCTCCGGGTTGTTGTTGACCACGTAGGCGTCGATCCCGAGGTCGCGCAGCGCCTGCACCGCGTGGACCGAACAGTAGTCGAACTCGACGCCCTGGCCGATCCGGATCGGGCCGCCGCCGACCACGACGACGCTCTCGATGTCGCGGTCGACCTCGAGTTCGCCCGCGGCGGCCGCCCCCTCGAGCGGGCCGCGCTCGAACTCGGACTTGCGTGAGGAGTAGTAGTACGGCGTCTCGGCTTTGAACTCGCCGGCGCAGGTGTCGACCTGTTTGTAGCTGCGACCGGGAACGTCCTGCTCGACGCTGCCGACGTCCGTGCCGGCGGTCGCCGCGATCGTAGTGTTGGTGTGGCCGGCGATCGCGGCTTCGGTGAAGTCGCCTTCCTGTGCGGCGCGCGTCGAGTCGGCGATGCGCTTGTACCGTTCGGTGTACCACTCGAAGATACCCGTCAGTTCCTGAACCTCGTCGACGGTGTAGCCGCGCTCGAACGCCTCGAACATCGCGTACGGGCGGTCGGGCGTCGGCTTCGCGAGGTACTCGGCCTCGAGTTCGTCGTCGCTCACGTCGGCCCAGTCGACGTCGGGGTCGTACTCCGTCGAGCGGAGCGCCTTCAGGAGGCTCTCCTCGAAGGTGCGCCCGATGGCCATCGCCTCGCCGGTCGACTTCATGGCCGTCGTCAGTTCGAACTCGACGTCGTCGAACTTGTCCTTGGGCCAGCGCGGGACCTTGGTGACGACGTAGTCGATCGCGGGTTCGAACGCCGCGGTCGTCTCGCCGGTGATCTCGTTTTCGATCTCGTGGAGGCGCTTGCCGAGTGCGACCTTCGCGGTGACGCGGGCGATCGGGTAGCCCGTCGCCTTCGAGGCGAGCGCCGAGGAACGGGAGACGCGCGGGTTCACTTCGACGACGCGGTACTCGCCGCCGGGTGTGCCGTCGTCGTGCCAGGCGAACTGGATGTTACAGCCGCCCTGGATGCCGAGTTCGCGGATGACGTCGAGCGCGGCGGTGCGCATCTCCTGGTGGCCCTCGTCGGGGACGATCTGGGAGGGCGTGACGACCGTCGACTCACCCGTGTGGATACCCATCGGGTCGATGTTCTCCATGTTGCAGATGATGATACAGGAGTCGTCGGCGTCGCGCATCACCTCGTACTCGTACTCGACCCAGCCGGCGATCGATTCCGTAATCAGCACCTCGTCGTTGCGGGAGAGGCGGAGTCCCTTGCGAACCCGCGAGAGGAGTTCGTCCATCTCGCCGACGACGCCCGACCCGCTCCCGCCGAGGGTGTAGGTCGTACGGGCGATGACCGGCAACCCGCCGACTTCCTCGACGGCGGCCTCGACGCGCTCTTTCAGGTTCGCTTCGGTCATCTCGGAGACCTCCTCGTCTTCCTCGAGCGAGATGGTCGTCGACCGCGGCACGGGCTGGCCGATCTTCTCCATGCGCTGGCGGAAGAGATCGCGGTCCTCGGTCGCGTAGATCGTGTCCAGGGGCGTCCCCATGATCTCGACGTCGTACTCCTCGAGAATCCCTTCCTCCGCGAGTTCGGCGGTGACGTTCAGTCCGGTCTGGCCGCCGAGACCGGCGATGACGCCGTCGGGGTTCTCCTTCCGGATGATCTCCGCGATGGCGTCGGTCGTGATCGGTTCGATGTAGACCCGGTCAGCCATCTCCGGATCGGTCATGATCGTCGCCGGATTCGAGTTGACGAGGACGACGCGCGCGCCCTCCTCTTGCAGCGCGCGACAGGCCTGCGCTCCCGAGTAGTCGAACTCGGCGGCCTGTCCGATCTGGATCGGGCCGCTCCCGATCAGTAAGATTGTCCGTCCGTCTACGGCGGTGTCCCCGGCGCCCTGATTGTCCGTGCTCATTTGCTCGTTCGTCCGGAGTGCGCACATCGTAATAAGCCCCACGAAATATTACGATTCGCGAAACCCAATTTCGAATTTCGTACCATTGGTGGCGTGTGACGCATTGACCCACGTCTCCGAAGCGGGATCTCTGCCGGCAGGCCCGAGTCCCGCTCTCCGCCTCGAGTGCGATACTCAGGCCTCCTCAAGTGCGATCACGTCTCCGCCTTCGGTCGTCACGAGCACCAGGTCGCCGACTGCGACGACGCCGGAACTCCACCCCGCCGGCGACGGGGCGTCGAACCGCCACAGCTCCTCGCCGTCCTCGTCGACGGCCAGTACGGTTCCGGTCCCCGCCTCGTCGTCCCCGCCGGAGGCGAAGACGACGTTACCGGCAGTGACTGCCGTACTCAGGTATCCCTCGGTCTCGAGATGCCAGCGCTCACCCCCATCTGCGAGGTCGAGCGCGACGAAATGGGCCTGCTCCCGTCCGCTCTCGGTCTGGACGGCGTAGCCGATATCGTCGACGATCGCCGGCGTCGACGCCCGCTGCCCCCGCGGCTCGCTGGTCCACAGTTTTTGACCGTCCCTCGAATCGTAGGCGTGCACCGCGGATCGACGGTCGTCGACGGTCAGTACCGATCGGTCACCGGTGTACACGTTGTAATCGGTGACAGCCGGTGCGGGCGTCCCGTCGTACGTGATCGTCTCGACGTCCCACTCGCTTTCGGGGTCCTCGTCGAACCACGCGTCTCGACCGCTTCGTGGCTCGTACGTGGACAGTTCACCACGACCACTGACGTACAACCGGTCGTCGGCGAGCGCACTCGTCAATCCCGACTCGAGTTCCCACAGTGTCTCACCGCTCTCACGATCGAGTGCGACGACTGTTCGGTCTTTTCTATCGCCGACGAGTACCAGGCTCTCGGTGACGCTGACAGAATCCAGTCGTGGATAGTCTCCCCCGACAGTCGCCTCGAGGACCTCCTCCCCGTCCGCGAGCGCGAACCCACGGAGTTTCCCCGTCGGATCGTCCGTCTCCAGGTCGTCGCGACCGACGGTGTAGACTGTCCGGTCGAATATCGCTGCCGCGCGGGCTTCGCTGTCGACCGCCCACCGTTCGTCGCCGTCGGTCAGGTCGAACGCGTGGACGCCACCGTTGCCGTAGCCGACGACCGTGCCGTCGGCGACGAGGCTCCCGGCGAGGTCGCCGTTCGTCGACGCGCTCCAGGCCTCCTCGACGGCCTCGCGCGGGGGCGTCGCGTGCGGGTTCGATCCGGTGTTGGCGACGTCGTACCGCGGGAGCGGCCACGTTCCGGAGTCGGGTGTCCACGTTTCGAACTTGGGCTGGTCGGTTCCGAGACACCCGGCGAGAGCGCTTCCTGCGATCGTCACACCTGCGGCGAGGACTGAGCGGCGAGCGGGCATTACGTCTCGTGTCTGTTAGAATGAGTTATACGTTCCGTCTGTCGGGGTCGGGACGAACCGGACCTACGGATCGTCCGTACGAAAACGCGAATACTCCCTAGAGCGCCCGATCGTGCTCGGTCTCGAAGTCCCGCATCGCACGGTACTTCTCGACGAACGATTCGACGTCGAACTCGAGCATCTGTTCTTCGAAGTCAGAGACCGCAGCGTCGTCCTCGGCGTGACTCACCGCGTGCTCCATGAGCTCGACGACGAGTTCGACGACGATCTCGTGAAGACGGCGCGAGTCGAAGTCGGTCATCCAGCACATCGTGTAGCCGACGCTGCCGGTCTCGGAGGCGTCGTAGGCGACAACCTGGTCGGGAAACTCCTCCATCACGATCCCCATCAGGTGGGGCGTCCCGAACTCGCCGAAGTCGTCTTCGGTCTCGATCGTCTCCCGGAGGACGTCGACCAGCGATTCGGGAAAAAACCGCGAGGGCGGATGCAGATCCATCACGACGGCGTGGCGGTCGCCGCAAGAACAGGTATACTCGCGCATCCCGAGGTCGATCGCCGTCGGATCGACGGTCGTCCCACAGGGGAGCTCGAGAGTTTCGGAGTCGTCACCCGGCACGCGAGGCTCAGCCATCGGTTCGACTTCGACCGGGAAACGGATAAGGACGACGGATGGCCGACGAAGACGCGATCTCACTGCACGCGATCAGGGCAACAACTCGTCGTCGATCCCCTCCCACTTCTCGTCTTCGCGGGCGCGCGACGTCTCGAGTTGGTCGAACGCGCTCGCGAGAATCGCGAGGACGACTAACCACGCGAGCGCGGTGAAGGCGGTGTTGACGAGTTCGGCAACGATCGGAACGCTCGCGAACACCCCGAGTGCGAGTGCGCCGAACACGCTGATCCCGTAGAAGATGCAGACGATCGCGACGAGCACGCCGAAGACTCGAAGGCGATCCCCGCGGGTCAACTCGAGGCTCCGTTTCATCGCTTCGATGGCGTTGATGCGCTCGGTCGCGATGTAGGGGTGAGTGAAGGCGAACAGCGTCGCCACGACGAGACCGGGGACGACGAACAGGGCGAGGCCGGCTCCGACCGCGACGGTGCCGACGATGGCGGCGAGGATGCCGTGAGCCGTCGCCACGACCAGCGAGTGAGTTTGCGTGCGCGCGGCGGTCGTGGCGGTGCTGTCGCGAGTCGGTTCGGGTGTGGAACCGCGACTGGGATCGGACCCGTGCTCGAGACCCGGTTCGTGGCTGGAACCGTTGCTCACCTCGTTTGCGCTTTCACTTTCACTTTCACTTTCACTTTCACGACTGACTTCGGTCTCGGGCCCGTCGGGTCGAGCCCCGTTACCGTCGGCCAGCACCCGAAACGCGACGATCGAGGCGGTGACCAGCGAAATCGTGCCGAGAAACCAGATGAACCACGCGACGCCGAGCGAGACGTCGAGTGCCAGCGGAAGCGTTTCGGGCATGAGATCGGCCAGTCCCGGAAACTCTTCGAATACCTCCGCGGGCTGGGCCTCGAGTTGGCTGTGCGTACCGACGGTGATCGCGACGAAGACGCCGTACAGCGCGAGAAATGGAATCAGAACTCGTCGATCACGCAAACGATCGACGCCGTCTCCGAGCGCGTCGCTGATCGACAGCGACATCGTCAGGGCCAGTCGTCACGGACGGGTTCGGCGTCGGACTCCTCGCTCTCGTCGTCGCCGGCGAGCGTCCACTCGGCCGCCTCGGCGGCGTCTTCGACGGCGAGGTACTCCCAGTCGACCTCGTCGGCCAGCGCCGCGTCGTCGTCGTCGACACCGACGAAGACGTGTCGTTCGGTGTCGAACTGTTCTTTGACGCTCTCTAAGCTCTCGGCTTTGCCCCGCGGCCCGGAGAAGAAGTCCTGTCGAATTCGGTTCTTGCGCGTGAAGTTGGTCACGACGTAGGTCGGCTTCTCGGAGACGACGCCGACGTACTTGCTCCAACCGCGTGCGTCGTCGAAGACCGCCTCGGGCGAGGCCAGTTCCTGCAGTGCCGCGAGTTCGAACGCGAGGGTCATGTCGCTGCCGCCGTTCATGTCTGAGTGCTCACGCGGACGAGCCAAAACGGCTTCGATACCGCAGGGATCGCACCGTGATCGGTCGCGGAAAACTCAGCTGAACTCGATCCGATAATAGGAAGTGAAGACGATAATCTCCCCGTCGACGAAGGCTCCGCTCTCGGTGGTGACCGATCGCGCGCCGGACTCGACCAGCTCGTAGAACTGTTGTTGGGCCTCGTCGCTCAGTTCGTCGATGTGGCGAACGCGCGACGCCGACCGGACCGAGTCGGTCGCTCGCACGCTAACCGTTCGAGAGATAGTATCACTGGTAGACATTGACGTGGTATTAATTGTCAATGAGGGACTTAACTCTTTGGTTCGTTTGACAACCCGAGGAACAATATCCGGTGGCGATAGATCGGTCTCGAGTGCAGACTCGTCGCGAACGACGTGGTGTCGATAAATACACTGACGATCGGCACGATGCCCGGTGTACAATCACAATCGCTGTGAGGCGGAAAACGCCCGTCGAAATCGGTCTCGAGTTCGAGTTCGAGTTCGCGTGAACGAACTGACTACTGTTCCTGCGCTGGTGCGAGGTTCTCGAGGTCGACGGTCTCCTCGAGGAGGACCTCCTTCTGGTCGGCGACGACGCGCTGTTCGCGCATCAGCTGCTTGAACTTGCTCTGTGGTGCGAGGTCGCCGATGAGGACGCCGCCGATTATCTTGCCGTCCTTGAAGGCGATGCGCCGCCACTCGGTGTCGCTGAACTTGCGTTCGGCGTGGTCGTCGCCCATCGTCGGGTGGCCGAAGGAGAGGAAGGGAAAGTCGAAGTGGGTGATCGAGTACGAGGAGACCCACTCGAACCCTTCGTACTCCGACTCGTCGTCGGTCGCCATGTTGGTCCCCGCGACGCGACCCTGCTCTTTCGCCGAGCCCCACGAGCCGTTCTGGGCCTGCTGGCCCAACAACACGTCGTAAAAGCGGGTGAGGTCGCCCGCCGCGTAGACGTCGTCGACGCTCGTCTGCATGTACTCGTCGACGACGATTCCGTTGTTCATCTCGATGTCGACGTCGTGGAGGTACTCGGTGTTGAACGTGAGGCCGATCGCGACGCCCGCGAAGTCACACCGGTAGCGGTCGCCGTTGGGGTCGACTGCGGCCTCGACGCGGCCGTCGTCGTCGACCTCGAAGCGATCGACGCCGCTGTCGAAGACGGGTTCGACGCCCTTCGAGCGCATCCCCTCGTGCATGATCTCGGCCCCGTCGCCAGAGAGCGCGTAGCGCCACCAGCGGTCCCCGCGCATCAGGTACTTGCCCTCGACGCCCTGTGAACCGCAGACGGCGGCGAAGTCGATCCCGAGGAGTCCGGCACCGACGATGACCGCGTCGTCTGCCGCCTCGGCGCTCTCGCGGATCCGCCGTGCATCCTGGAACGTCCAGAAGTGGTGGACCCCGTCGGCGTCGCTGTTCTCGACCGGCAGCTGGGTCGGCGTCCCGCCGGTCGCGATCAGCAACTTGTCGTACGGAACGTCCTCCTTCTCGTGCGTGCGGACGATCTTCTCGTCGGTATCGACCGTCGTGACGTGGGTGTTGAGCGAGAGTTCGATGTCGCGCTCGTCGTACCACTCCTCGTCGTGGATCGAGATCGGCGCCTCGGGAAGTTTTCCTTTGGCGTGTTCCTTGATCAGGATGCGATTGTACAGGGGCTCCCCCTCATCGGTGATGACGGTGATCTCCGATTCCGGGTCTTCTTCCCGGAGCGTCTCGGCAGCGGAACTGCCTGAGATGCCGTCACCGATGATGACGTACTCAGTCATATCAGGAACGTTCGTAACGGGGGGTAAAGTGGGTTGCTATCTCGTCCATTCTACGACGTTCGTTCATAGGTTCTTGCACCATTCGAATCCTTTTTTAACGTGACGTTCACATGTGCATCGTTCATCGTACTGGAGAACGGCACCGTCGCCACTCCACCGACACCCGCGTCCGAACCCCTCTTTAGGATCGCTTCCCAAGCGTCTCCCATGAAGATCCGTCAGAACGCCCGTCACTTCGCCTCTCGAAAAGCCCTCGAGACGCCCGTCGTTCGCTCGGTCGCCGTCTCCGGACTCGTCCGCCTGCACACGAAAATCTTCCTGGGTAAAGCCGATCCCGACCACGCCGACGCGCGCAAAGACCACCTCGACGCCTTCTTCGAGTGCACGATGGACACCTACCTCGAGGCCCTGCGCGCGGGCTACTCGGAAGCCGAAGCCCGCGAGATCACTCACGTGCAGGCGAACTTCGACTTCTACAACCACGGCTGGACCGAGATGATGGAGTTCCCGGGCGACGAACTCGAGGACCACTACGAGCGCTACGAGGAGTTCTTCACGACGTGGGGAATCACCATCGACGACCCGCTCGGGGAGTTTCGAAACCGCGAGATCCCCGAGGCACCGTCGACGCCCGAGAAACTCGAGAACCCCGACCACCCACACGCGGAGGGTGGGTTCGCCGACGACGTCTACGTCGAGAACGAGGACGGCGAGCTGGTCGTCGGCGGACAGTCGGAACCGGCGGACGTTGACGTGAGCGAGGCGGTCGGTGTGCGAGAGGAATCCGAGACCGAGGACTGAGTCCGCCGACCGTCAGACCACGAGGTATTCCATTTCTGTGTCATGTGTTGTGCGGGCAGCCATCGGATCCTCACCGATTCTTTCTCGAGGCGCTTCAGCGGCGAGTCACCCGTTGACGCGCATCCGGCCGCCTCTTTCTTTCCGTTCGTTTTCTATCCAATGTCGATATGTGTCGATATCGAGACAACTCAGCACCTCACTCCCAAAATGATTTGGAGGAATGATGATACTGCGATGTGTTGTTGGCATAAACGGACAATGAGCTCGAAAGCAATCTCGGACGAATTCGCAGTGTGCGAAGCCTGCGGTTCGATCTACGTCGCACGAATGGACCCCGACGGCACGCTGCGCCCGATCGGCGTCGGGAACGACTGCACCTGTGGTGACGGGTCGTTCCGTCGCTTCGGAGAGTAACGACGGCGCCGTTTCGAGCCGGTCGTCCCGCGTTTTCGTGCCGTCTCGTCCGCCAGATTCCGCCGCTGGTCCTGTCGTGTCCACCGGACCGTTCACCGGAGCACCAGCGAGACGATCCGTTGTCGAGCCGAATACGACCCCCGATCGACTCGACGAGTCGACCGTATCTCGAGTCCGGAAAGAAAGAGGGCCCTCGGAGGCACCCGGGGTCAGGGCACAGCCATCATGAGCGGCTCTGTCTGGAACCGCACTTAGTGTGTGGGTGTGTGACATAATGGGTGCTGTTCCCGTTCTCACTGGCTGAAAACGCCGACGGATCGTGTCAGATTCTCCCGCTCGAGAGAGCGTGAGTAAGGTGAGAGAATGGGCCTCTCTCGTTCTGGTTCGGTGGACGCCACCGCTCTCGGTTACCGAGTTCGGCGACTCGACCGGACCGTTACTCGCAACGGTGACGGTCGTGTCGTCTCGTGCCATCGCTGTCCGTCGATCGGTTCGACGGCCCGGGCCGTGTGTCGCGATACCACGCGCCGCTCAATTCCCACACTGCTAAGTACGCTGGCCGTCGCCGTTCGGACACTCACGACACGCCATGGCACTGAACGCAAACGACCGATCGATCGCCGGCTTCGCCATGGCGGGCCACGCGCTGGTCCACTGGTTCGAGACGTCGATTCCGATCTTTCTGGTGGTCTGGCTCGCCGAATTCGACGTCTCGGTCGCATCGATCGGGGTCATCGTCGCGCTGGGCTACGCGCCCTTCGGACTCGGCGCGTTGCCCGGAGGCATCCTCGCCGATCGGTTCGGGCCGAAGCGGCTGATTCTGTCCTGTCTCGCCGGTATGAGCCTCGCGTACCTCGTCCTCGCGCTCGCCGCCGTCGCCGACTCGATCTACGCGGTCGCCGTCGGCCTCGTTCTGTGGGGAATCGCCGCCAGCGTCTACCACCCCGCCGGCCTCTCGCTGATCTCCACCGGCGTCGAGGAACGCGGCACCGTCTTCGCCTGGCACGGCATCGCCGGCAACGTCGGCATCGCGCTCGGGCCGTTCGTCGCAGCCACGCTCTTGCTCGTCCTCGAGTGGCAGTACGTCGCTGCGATCCTCGCGGTCCCCGGACTGGTCGCCGTCGCCTACGGCCTGCGGGCGGACTTCGATCCGACGGCCGCCACCGACGCGACGGGGTCGGACTCGCCGCAGGCGCTCTCACTCTCGGAGTTCCTCTCGAATTCACGGGTCCTGTTCGCCAGCGCGTTCGCGGTCGTCTTCGCGATCGTCACCTTCGAGGGACTGTTCTACCGGGGCGTCCTGACCTTCCTCCCCGAGATCCTCCACGGCCTCCCCGCGATGGCGGGCGTCGAACTCGCGGCCGGACTCGAGGGGATCGAACCGGGTGACTACATCTACGTCGGCCTGCTCGTCGTCGGGATGGCCGGCCAGTACGCGGGCGGGAAACTCACCGGCCGCGTCCCGGCGGCGCGCGGACTGGTCGCCATCTTCGCGATCCTCGCCGTCCTCGCGCTCGCGTTCGTCCCCGTCACCGCAATGGGCCTCGGCGCGGTCCTCCTCTACTGCGCCGTCCTCGGCTTCTTCCTGTTTGCGATCCAGCCGTTCTACCAGGAGGCCGTCGCCGTTTACACCCCGCCGGACACCCGCGGGCTCTCCTACGGCTACACCTACCTCGGCGAGTTCGGCTTCGGTGCCGCCTCCATCGCGATCGGCGGCGCCGTCCTCTCGGCGTCGCTGGGGCTGTTCTTCGCGATGCTCGCCGGCTTCGCGCTGACCGGCGCGCTCCTCTCGGCCGGACTGGTCGTCGGCCTCGACCGAGTCGGGGTTCTCGAGACGGATCCGGACCGCGCCGACTGAATTCGATCGGCGCTCACAGCCCGATCAACTCGCCGCTTCCGCCAGCGTTCGACCGCTCGAGATCGAGGTCGAGACGAGCACGGGCACAGCATCCGAACGGCCGTCGCGATGGCGCCACCGTAACCGATCAGGGGACCGTTACTATCGGAGTCCGAGATAGAAGTCCGGGCATAACAATCAATGTAAGCGGACAGTCTCTGTTCGATGAAACGACGTGCGTACCTCCTGGCGACGGCGACCGTCGGACTCGCCGGTTGTTCCGCTGCACTCGAGACGGACGACCCCGATCCCGACACTGACACCGATACGACCTCGGAAAACGAGACGACCGAGACGCCCTCCGCCGAGGGGACCACGCCCGACGAACCCGACGAGTCCGACGAACCTGACGAACCCGACGAGTCCGACGAACCCGCAGACCCCGACCACCCCGAGATCGCCGGAACGTTCGACGACTTCGAGGACCTCTCCGCGTGGACCGCCCTCGAGGGGTCGCTCTCGGCCGCCGACGACGCGTTTCTCGGCTCCCAGTCGGCGCTCCTCGAGTCCGACGCGGCGTCCGACCGGGTCACGATCTCCCGGGAGTTCGACTCGCCGCTCGATCTCTCGGCGGTCGTTCCCGGGCTCGCGATCACGACCGAGGAGATGGTAATTCCGTTGATACGGTTGTTCGACGCCGACGGGAACCGGATCGACTACCGTCGCGCCATCGTCGGCGGCCTCCCGTTCGCGCGGTACAACTTCGGCGTCGAGGCCGTCGACGGCGACCCGGATCTGAGCGCGGTCGCGGAGATCCAGATCCTCCAGTGGACGGGGGACAGGACGGCTCGCTTCCGGTGTGACGACCTCCACTTCACCCCGCGTCCGGAGACCGGGATCGTGATGATCCAGTTCGACGACGGCTACGAGACGGACTACACGGAGGGACTCCGGGTGCTCGAGGAGTACGACTATCCGGCGGTGACGTTCGTCAACTCGAGTCGCATCGGGAACGACGGGCGACTCGACCTCGAGCAGGCCGAGGCGCTCTCGGCGGCGGGGTGGACCGTCGGGAGCCACTCCCACACGCACCCGCACCTCTCGGAGCTCACGGCCGCCGAACAGGAGGCCGAGCTCCGGGCGACCAAGGAGTGGCTCGTCGAGCACGGGTTCGAGGAGGGCGCCCGGTACTTCGCGTACCCGTTCGGCGACTACGACGCTACGACCGTCGACCTCGTCGAAAAACACCACGACCTCGGTTTCGCGGGCGGCAAGCCCGCACAGGGCTACGTGACGAATCCACAACTGTGTTCGCGCATCGGCGACCCGGACGCGGAACAGGCGCGGGAGGCCCTCGACCGGGCGGCCGACATGCGAGGCATCTCCACGCTCTTCTATCACGAACTCGAGGGGCAGCGTCTCGCGGACTTCGAGGCGACGATCGACTACCTCCACGAACTCGAGTCGGCAGGGGATGTAGAGGTCGTCCTCCCCGCGGCTCTCGAGGAGCGGTTCGTGTTCTGACCGCCCGTCACTCTCTCCCGTCGATCCGATCCGCACACTCGAATCCCGCGACGACCGCTCCGTTGAGGCTCCGCTCGGGGTACTGCGCGCGACTGGCCATTCCGGCGTAGTAGATTCCGTCCGCGACGTCTTCACTCTCATTCTCGCTCTCGCCGAGGTCGTATGGGACGACCGCGTCCAGATAGCCCCGCTCGTAGACCGGCGCCGTCCGCGGGTTCCGCGCGGTCTCGATCCAGTTGAGGTCGTTGCGGTCGAACTGCGGGAACAGGGTGGAGACGCCCTCGAGCCAGCGCCGTTCGACCTCGCCGTCCGAGAGCTGCCACAGCTCCTCTTCCGGGTTCTGGACGTAACTCGCGAGGTAGTAGAGGTGTTCGCCGCCGTAGCGCTCGGGCGGCACGAAGTTGGTGTGTTCGATGAAGACGCCGAACGGCGCGTCGTCGGCGATGTTGAGCCAGTAGGTGTCGGTTAGCGAGCGCTCGGTGCTGAACACCGAACAGACGGTCCCCTGAAAGTCGATCTCGCAGGGGTAGCCCGTCAGCGACTCGAGGACGTTCGGCATCGTCGCGACGACGACGGCCTCGACGTCGTGGGTCCTGCGTTCGTCGTCGGACTCGACGGTCACCGACTCGACCTCGCCGTCCGCGGTCGCGAGGTCGGTCACGCGCGCGCCGGTCTCGACGTTCTCGCGGCCGACGGCGTCGACGAGCGCCTCGACGAGGACGGCGAATCCGCCGTCGACGTAGCCCAGAATCTCGCCCCGGAGCAGGTCGCGCTCGCCGCGGAACTTGATCCGCCCCAGCAGCCACGCCGCCGACACGTCCTCGGTGCGCGAGCCGAACTTCGCCTCGAGAAGCGGGGCCCAGAAGTTCTCGTAGACGTGTCGGGTCGTGTGCTCGAGCAGAAAGTCCCTAATGGGAACGTCCTCGAACGCCGCGAGGTCGTCGTAGGTGTCGAAACTCGGAATCCCGCCGCGAACGTCGACCTCCATCGTCAGCATCGCTAGCCGAAACGTGTCGTACAGCGAGAGGTGGGGGTAGGCCAGGATCTCCCACGGCGTGTCCAGCGGGTGGACGGTCCCGTCGACGTAGTAGGCGTTCTTGCCGACTCGCCACTCGATGTCGTCGCCGACGCCGAGTTCGTCGGCCAGGTCGACGATCGTCTCCTCGGACTTCGAGAGGTGGTGGTAGTAGACCTCGAGCGGGTCGCCGGCGGTCTCGTAGGTCGCCGCGAGGCCGCCGAGGTCGTCGCTCGCTTCGAAGACGCGCACCTCGTGGCCGCATTGCTGGAGTCGATACGCGGCCGCTAGCCCGGCGATTCCGCCGCCGACGACGCCGATCATGTCTCGAGTACGGGAGCGGCGAGTCTTTGCAGTTGCGAAAGTCGGGTTCGAGTTCGAGTTCGAGTTCGAGTTCGAGTTCGAGTTCGGATTCGGGGTTGAGGCCGGGACTGGGCCGGAACCCGAGACCTAGCCGGGGCCCGAGACCGTCTCGTAGTTCGCTACCTTTTTGGCCGCAGTATTAGAAGACCCGGGCATGCTTACCGTGCGGGCCCCGGCGTCGAGCGCGAACCTCGGAAGTGGCTTCGACGTCTTCGGGATCGCCCTCGGCCGGCCCGCGGACGTCGTTCGCGTCGAACGCGCCCCGGAGACGACGATCAGCGTCACCGGGGCCGGGAGCCGGTACATCCCCGAGGATCCCGAGAAGAACACCGTCGGTGCCGTCGCCGAGGCGCTCGACGCCCCGGCACACATTCGAATCGACAAAGGGGTGCGACCGTCGTCCGGACTCGGCTCGTCGGCCGCCAGCGCCGCCGCCGCAGCCGTCGCGCTCAACGAACTCTACGACCGCGGGCTCTCCCGCGAGGAACTCGTCCCCGTCGCCGCCGAGGGCGAGGCGCTGGTCTCCGGCGAGGCTCACTCCGACAACGTCGCCCCCTCTCTCCTGGGCGGGTTCACGGTCGTCACGGGGGACGGGATCACACAGATCGACGCCTCCCTCTCGCTGGTCGCCTGCCTCCCCGAGATCAACGTCTCCACCAGAGACGCCCGCAAGGTCGTTCCCGAGAGCGCCTCGATGGACGACATCGTCGAGACCGTCGGCCACGCGGCGACGCTGGCCGTCGGCATGGCTCGAGACGATCCCGACCTCGTCGGTCGCGGGATGGACGACGGCATCGTCACGCCCGAACGCGCGGCGCTCATCGACGGCTACGACGACGTTCGCGACGCTGCGCTCGAGGCCGGCGCGACCGGCGTCACCGTCAGCGGCGCGGGACCGACGCTGCTCGCGGTCTGTCGGCCCGAAGACCAGCGAGCCGTCGCCGCGACGATGCTCGAGACCTTCGACGAGCACGGAATCGAGAGCCGGGCGTATCAGACGGAGGTCGGTCGGGGCGCACAACTGTTCCGGTGATCGCCGTGGCGGAGTCCGAAGCGGGACACGGGGGAGCGTTCGCGTGAGTCTGCTCTCCGACGGCGCGCTCGGTCTCCTGGCTCTCGGCGCGTTCGCCGGCGCGCTCGTCGCCGTCGACGCGCGGCTTTCGCTCCCGTTTTTCGCACTCGGCGTCGCCGGGACGGCCGCCTTCGAAGCCGTCGCCTTCCGCAACACCGAGACGGTTCGCTACTACTGGGAGCGACCGGTCACACAGCTCGCGACGTTCACACTGGGGATCGCGATCGCCGCCGTCGGCGCCGCGGTCGCCCCCTCGAGTATCCTCTCCGCGGGGATCG
Organism: Halomontanus rarus; assembly: GCF_017357405.1. GTDB lineage: Archaea > Halobacteriota > Halobacteria > Halobacteriales > Natrialbaceae > Halomontanus > Halomontanus rarus. The sequence goes on from NZ_CP071597.1 coordinate 3,029,557, forward strand.
GTGCGCTGGGAGCGTATCTGGTGGTGTTGGTCGCGGTCCTCGTGACTCGAGACTGATTCTGGCTTCGACCTGATTCTGATTCCGATTCCGATTCCGATTTCGATACTCGACGGACCACTCACTCGAAAAACGAGAGAATTCGCGACCAGCTCCAGACGACGAGGACGAGCAAGAGCACGGGAACGAGGAGCAACAGCGGGAGGTCCGCGGCGGCGAACCCACCGGTCGGAATTAGCGAATCGAACAGACCGAACCAGTAGCCGGCTCCGAGCGCGACTCCCACCAGTAGCGAACCCGCGGCGACCGTGACGGCCATCCGGTTCGCTTCGATCCTCGACAACTCCCGATCGGGCTGTCCCATGAGGTCCCTCGAGAGTACTTACCGCTACGTCGGTGAAACGGTTCTACCTGCGCTTTCGTGGTCCGTGTCCGTGGTCCCTCACCCGTCGCTCGTCGCCTCTCCTCGCTGTTCGGAAGCGACGAACTCGAGAGCCGCGGAAAATTCGTCCGCCGCCGTCCACCTCTGTCCGCCGCCGTCCACCTCTGTCCGCCGCCGTCCACCTCTGTCCGCCGCCGTCCACCTCTGTCCGCCGCCGTCCACCTCTGTCCGCTGCCGTCTACCGACGAGCGGCTCGCCTAGACGCCCCGCCCCTGCATCTGCTCGTCTTCCGGTAGATCGACGTTCGCGTCGCCTTTCATGCTCTTGCCGAGGTTCTTCGAAATCTCGGCGAGGGTCTCGGGATCGTCCCAGTTGTTCACCGCCTGCACGATCGCGTCGGCCATCGCTTCGGGATTCTCTGCGCCGAAGATCCCGCTGCCGACGAAGATGCCGTCGCACTCGTGGTGCATCATGAGCGCGGCGTCGGCGGGCGTCGCGATGCCGCCAGCGGCGAAGTTGACGACCGGAAGCCGGCCCATCTCCGCGGTCTCGTGGACCAGTTGCGCGGGCGCGTCGATCTCGCGGGCGTAGGCCTCGCGTTCCTCGTGGGTCTTCCCCTCGAGTTCGCGGATGGCGCCTTTGATCGTCCGCTGGTGGTAGACCGCCTGGTTGACGTCGCCGGTGCCGGCCTCGCCTTTGGTGCGGATCATCGCCGCGCCCTCGTTGATCCGGCGCAGCGCCTCGCCGAGGTCGCGGGCACCGCAGACGAACGGCGCGGTGAAGTCGCGCTTGTCGATGTGGTAGTCGTTGTCCGCCGGTGTGAGCACCTCGGACTCGTCGATCATGTCGACGCCGACCGTCTCGAGGATCTGGGCCTCTTTGGTGTGGCCGATCCGGGATTTACCCATCACCGGGATCGAAACCGAGTCGACGATCTCGGCAACGTCCGCCGGATCCGCCATCCTGGCGACGCCGCCGCGTTTGCGGATATCGGCGGGGACGGCCTCGAGCGCCATCACTGCGACCGCACCGGCGTCTTCCGCGATCTTGGCCTGCTCGGGGTCGACGACGTCCATGATGACGCCGCCTTTCTGCATCTGCGCGAATCCTCGCTTGACGAGGTCCGTTCCGCGACGGAGGTCCTCGAGTGCTGTGTCGTCGGTCATACGCGGCGAGTTGTTGCCCCCCGTACTTACGCGTGTCCTTTGGGTGGTTGGGTGAGCCTCTCGTGTCGGTCGCTGCCGACGCCCTCGCTCGAATCGTCCGGGGCCCGTCCGGTCGGTAGGTGGTAGAATGGTGGTCAGTACCGGACGGGGCCCTGCCCGTTCGATACCGGTCGACGGGCAAGAGCCCCGGGATGGCGGTAAAGTAGGTTCGACGACCTTCGCCATCGAAGTTCGATCTCGTGGCGGCGACTCGAAAGGCGGCAGGATAATCGTCATCGTTTTGGACCGTCCAGTCGTCGGAACGGCCGATGAGTGAGTCGACCCGGCTTCCGGATCGGGATCCGTTACCCCGATATCTCGCACCGGTGCCGAAGACCCTCGAGGACCTCGGACTGCGATTGGCGTGGCTCATCGTCGCCGTCAATCTGGCGGGAACCGTCTTCGGATTCTGGTACTACCGTCACCAGTTCACCGTCGAGCCGCCGGTGATGTGGCCGTTCGTTCCGGACAGTCCGATCGCCACGTTGTTGATCGCGCTGGCGATCGCCTGCTGGAAGCTGGGGTACGAGCAGCCGTGGCTTACCGCCCTCGCCTTCTTCGGTAACGTGATCTTGGGGCTGTGGACGCCGTACGTGCTCCTCGCGTTCTACGATGCCTACGCACACCTCCACCCGCTGATGTTCCAGTTTCTCTTCTGGAGCCACCTGGCGATGGTCGTCCAGGCGTTCGTCCTCCATCGAATCACCGACTTCCCGGTGTGGGCCGTCGCCGTCGCCCTCCTCTGGTACGGCGTCGACCTGATCGTCGACTTCTTCGTGCCGATCGTCGGGGACCCACACCACACCGCACTCCCGGTTCCTCGAGCGACGTCGATGTACCTCGGTGCCGACGCGCTCGGGGTCGCAGGCGCGGGGGCGACAGCGTTTACGTTTCTGGCGCTGTTCTTCGCGCTCTCGACGCGGGTGAAAAAGCTCGAATCGATGCGACCGATGCGATCGAATCGGTAGGTTGTAGCCGGGCGTCCGCGGCGGAATCCGCTCCGGTTCGTTCCGATCCAGTCCAGTCTCCCCTACAGACCGTCGAGCACCGCGAGTTCGAGGTGTGACTCAAGGTTCGGCGCCATCGACCGCAACTCGACGGTCTCTGCGTTCGGATCGTACCGGACGACCTGTGTATCGACCAGTTTCGGGAGGTGCCTGTGGTGGAGTCCGGTGCAGATCCGTTCGACGCGATCGTAGGTCGGGTCCCCCTCCCGGAGGGCGATCTGTTCGGCGAGTTCGGCGATCGGAACAGCACCGACCTTCTGAGAGAGGTAATGCAGCGCGTACCGTCGTCGCTGGTCCAGTAACAGCTCGAATACCGTGTTCGCGGGAAGTATATCCGTGTTGCCTGGTGTTTTCACATCCGCGGTATCTGTCTTCATAGTGTCCCGTACTCGGCTTACACGACTGCTGACGACTCGTCTCTCGAGATCGACTTCAGCGGAGTACGATTTCGACTTTGATGAACACGAGCATAAACTTTTACTTACTATCGGTCAGAAATCGAAATATTCTTCGGAACCTTCTAATTACTGGGGCCAAAACAAGTGATATCTGAATTTTGGGACGGTCTCGCCCCCACGATGTCACGATCCCCGATCAGTCGTCGTTGAAGATCGTCTCCTCGCCGGCTTGCTCCGAACGTCGGTGAATCTCGATGGTCCAGTTCGGAACGGTCGACGGTTCGGGTTCGATCTTCCACGTTCCGTCGACGCGCGCTCCCTTCGCGAACGCCTCGAGAACTAACGCCTCGAGGTCACGCTCGAACGCGACAGTTGCCACACTCGCTTCGTGTATCTCTGTTTCCGTTCCCATGGGTTACGACGTTGCACGCAGCACGTCCGCTTGCTCACGTCTGACACATCCATAGCAAGCGTCGGTAATAACGTCGCTGTCGGCTCTCCGTGAGAGTACGCTCACCTGACGGGAGAAATCCGGGAACGACGAGTCCCTCCCGTGCTCGAGTCGCCGACGATCAGCCGACGATCACGACCGCCGACTCAGTCTCGAGCATCTCACCGTCGCCCGAGTAACTGCGCTCGAGTTCGACCTCGAAGAGGTCCTCGGCGAGTTCTTCACCCGCGACGCGGAGGACGCCGGCCTCGTCGTCGATCTCGTACTCGCCGCTCTCGATTCCGCCGTCGATCTCGCCGACCTTCGAGCCGTACTTGGGTCCGAGCGTCGAGTAGTCGAGGTCGATCGAGGCGACCTCGGTCGTGATCTCCGGGGGCTCCGCCAAGACCTCGAGGTCGGCGACGTGCATCACGTCCCGAATCGCGTCCTCGAAGCCGTCGATCTCTCCGTGGACCGCCACCGACTCGAGGTCGGCGTTCAGCGGCAGCTGATTCTCGCTCTTGTACCGGCGCAGCGCCGAGATGACCTCCATCGCCGTCTCGCCGGCTGCGAGGTCGGCCTCGTACCCCTGCGGTGCCGGCCAGTCGTCGGTGTGAATGCTCTCGAGGTCGGAGTTCGACTCCTCGCTCCGGGCGTACACCGCCTGCCAGATTTCCTCGGTCACGTGGGGCAGGTACGGCGCCCACAGCTGGAGGAAGGTCCGGTGAGCCGTTCGCAGGGCGTACTGCGTCGAGGGGCTGTCCTCGCGGGTCTTGGCGATCTCGAGGTAGTCGTCACAGAACGTGTTCCAGAAGAACGTCCGCAGGCGGTTGCGGGCCTTGGCGAACTCGTACTCCTCTAGGTGGTTCGTCAGGTCCTCGACCGCGGAGTCGAGTTCCGCCAGCAGCCAGCGGTCGATCGCCTCGAGTTCGTTCGGTTCGGCGGGGTCGGCGGGCGCGAGATTGTCGATCAGTTTCGAGGCGTTCCAGAGCTTTCGCAGCAGCTTCTCGCCGGCCGTGAGGTCTTTCTCCTGGTAGGGGAAGTCGTCGCCGACGGCGGCGCTGGCGGCCCAGAAGCGGATCGCGTCGACTGGGTACTCGTCGATCACCTCGTCGGGGGCGACGACGTTGCCCCGCGATTTGGACATCTTCTCGCGGTTCTCGTCGAGGACGTGGCCGTTGATCAGCGTCGCGTCGAAGGGCACCTCGCCGGTGTGCTCGTAGCACTTGACGATGGTGTGGAACAGCCAGAACGAGATGATGTCGTGGCCCTGCGGGCGCAGGTCGAAGGGGTAGAGTTCGGGGTGGTCCATCGTGAACTCCTCGCTCTCCGCGTCCCAGTCCCACCCCGCGTTGATCAGTGGCGTCAGCGAGGAGGTCGCCCAGGTGTCGAAGACGTCCTCCTCCGCCTCGAACTCCTCGCTCCCGCACTCCGGACACGCGTCGACCGGCGGCTCGTCAGAGAGCGGGTCCACGGGGAGCGACTCCCGCTCGGCCATGATCGGATGATCGCAGTCCGCGCAGTACCACACCGGGAACGGGATCCCCGAATCGCGCTGGCGGGAGATCAGCCAGTCCCACTCGAGGCCCTCGATCCAGTGGCGGTACCTAGTGAACATCTTCTCGGGGTACCAGTCCATCTCCGCGCCGGCCTCGAGGTACTCCGCTTTGTGATCTAAGATCTCGACGTACCACTGCTTGGAGACGCGGTACTCGACGGGCGTGTCACAGCGTTCGTGGACGCCGACGTCGTGGACGATCTCGCGGCGGTCCCGCAAGTAGCCGGCATCTTCGAGGTCCTCGACGATGGCCTCGCGGGCCTCCTCGGTCGAGCGTCCCTCGTAGTCGCCGGCGAGGTCGGTCATCGTCGCGGTTTCGTCGATCGCGACGCGCAGGGGCAGGTCGTGGGCCTGGTACCACTCGATGTCCTTCTGGTCGCCGAAGGTACAGCACATGACGATGCCGCTGCCTTTCTCCATGTCGACGCGCTCGTCGGCGATGATCGGCACCTCGTGGCCGAAGATGGGGACGCGGGCCGTCTCGCCGACCAGGTCCTGGTTGTCCTCGTCCTCGGGGTGGACGAAGACGGAGACGCAGGCTGGGATGAGCTCCGGTCGCGTCGTGGAGATGACGAACTCCTCGCGAGGCGGATCCTCGCCGGCGACCTCGAACGCGACGTCGTTGAAGTGCGAGTGGCGCTCGTCGTCTTCGGTCTCGACCTGCGAGATGGCGGTCTCGCACTCCGGACACCAGATCGCGGGCGCTTTCTTGCGGTACTCTCGGCCCTTCTCGTAGAGGTCGAGAAAGGAGAGCTGGGAGATCCGCTGGACGCGGGGCTCGATCGTCTTGTAGGTGTGGTTCCAGTCGATCGAACAACCCAGTCCCTGCATCTTCTCGGTGAAAGAGTTCTCGTACTCTTCACAGACTTCACGACAGAGCCGCTGGAACTCGCGACGCTCGTAGTCCTGGTGGCGGATGTCGAGATCCTCTTCGGTCAGGCGCTCGGAGGCGATCCCGTTGTCGTCGTAGCCGAAGGGAAACAGCACTTCGCCGTCGTGCATCCGGTTGAAGCGGGCCGCGAAGTCCTGGAGCGTGTGGCCGTAGAGGTGGCCCATGTGGAGGCTCCCCGAGACCGTCGGCGGCGGTGTGTCGATCGCGTAGGTCGTGTTGGGATCCGTCTCTTCGGTCCCCTCGTAGGCGTAGACCTCCTCGTCGACCCACCGCTCTTGCCACTTGGCTTCGATCGCCTCGGGGTCGTAGCCGCCCTCGAGGTTGGCCGCTCGCTCGGATTCGGGCGTATCCATGCTCATGCTCTCACCGCCCGTCGCGGGCGTCGATACTGGGTCGTCGTCGGTCGGCAGTGTCTGTCGGACATTGGTGTGGTGATACCGGTCGTTGCTCGGTCAATACTGGTCGGCTACAATACATCCGTCGAAACGGTGTGGCAATGCGGGGCTATGGGGCCCCTACGAAAACGGTGCCGCGAGGGCTGTCGAAACGCGTCGCGACGGGCTCGGTCATACCTACTGGTTCTCTCGGCGACCGTGTTATGTGTTTCGTGTTTCGTGTTTCGCGTTTCGTGTTTCGTGTTTCGTCGGCGTCTCGAACGGCCAATCTTAGTCCCCGTTCGCGCTCACGTTGAGGACCGCACGCGACGCCGTCGGATAGCGCACCTCGGCCTCGAGGTAGGCAGCCAACCGATCGACGTGGTCGCGGTCGGAGCCGTCGTCCGCGAGTCGGAGCCTAATCCGGTCGTGGTTCGCGACGTCGCGTCCGCCTTCGATCACCAGCGAAAACAGCTCTCGGGGGGTGACCAGCTCCCCCGCCGCGATTCGGTCGTCGATCCCCTCGAGGGTCGTGTTCACTGTCGTCTCGACGTCGAAGCCCACGTCGACCGTGACGTTCGTCGACGACCGTTCGACGGCGTAGGCCTCTTCGGCGCTTCTGACCGCCGGAACGAGGACGCGCTCGAAGTCGATTCCCTGCTCTTTGAGTCCGATGTACGCGAACGCGAGCGTCGCCGTGAGTCCGTCGACGAACGCCTCGTCGGTTCTCGCTTGCTCGAAGATTTGCTCGCGGTCCGTCGGCTCGAGGGAGTGCACAAGCAGGTCGAAGTCGACGATCCCGTCGGTGATTCGCCGTCGAATCCGCGCCTCGGCGTTTCGCTTCGATTGCTCGTGGCTCATCTCGCGCTCGTCGAGTAAGTACTCCCGGTCGGCGGTCGAGAGGAGCCCCCGATCGCGGTCTGTATCGGTATTCATAATCGGATATGGATTATACGACATCGGATTCCACCGCAACTGGTATCAACTTATGGATTCGATCGACGGCCGATGACGTTTCTCGCGTGCGCCGGTCGTTCGTCGCCGGACTCGAGTCGAACGCCCGGGTTTCCGTTTCCCCGTCGATCGCCGACCGTCGCACCCTCGACGACCACGACTGTGATGAGAGTGAGACGGCGGACGAACACGCGATCGAGGAGGGATCGCTCTCGATGACGGACGGCCTCGCCGACCGGTACGCCGAGACGATCGTCTCGCGGAGTCGCCTCGTGATCGTCTGTTTACTTCTCGTGACGCTCGTCGTCGGTGCCGGTGCGATCGTCGGCGACAACGAGGAGGGCGAGATCGGACAGTTCGAGACCGACTCACCCGAGACCGCCGCTCTCGAGGAGATCGAAGCGACCTACGGGACCGACGATGCCCTCGTCGCGCAGATCGTCGTCAGAGACGAGCGTGGGGAGGACGGGGACAGCGGGGACGAGACTGAGAACGAAAACGAGAGCAGTAACGTCCTCACGCGCGAGTCGCTCCTCGAGAGCCTCGCCCTCCAGCAAGCGGTCCGCGAAAACGAGACGCTGAACGCCACGGTCGACTCGTTCGTCGGCATCGAGAACGTGGTCGCGACGGGCGCCGTCTTCGAGGACCGGGCGGCAGCCGACGGGCCGCCGGACACTGACGCGCCGACGCTCGACGAGCAGATCGAGGCGCTCGAGTCGCGGTCGGACGCGGAGGTCGAGGAGTTGCTGGCGACGGTGCTCGATCCGGACGCGGAGTTTCAGGGAGTAGACGAAGACCCCACCGAGTTCCTTCCCACCGACTACGAACCCGGTTCGACGACCGCCGACGCGCGAATCACCTTCCTCTTCCAGGTCGACGAGAGCGGACCCGACGAGGAGCCACAGGCGGCCTACGACGCACAGGTCGCGATCGACTCGATGGTCGACGAGCGGTTCGGCGCAGGGAATCCCGACCTGGACGGCGACGCCTTCGTCTTCGGTCAGGGGATCACCGACGCGGCCTCGAGCAGCGCCGTCGGCGACAGTTTCGCGATCATCACGCCGGTCGCGCTCGTCCTGATCCTCTTCGTCTTCGCCGTCACCTACCGGGACGTCGCCGACGTTCTCGTCGGACTGTTCGGGATCGGCGTCGTCATGGCCTGGCTCGCCGGTATTCTCGGCTGGCTCGAGATCCCGACGAGCCAACTGCTCATCGCCGTTCCCTTCCTCTTGATCGGGTTGAGTATCGACTACTCGCTGCACGTCGTGATGCGCTTTCGCGAGGCTCGACAGGGGACCCTCGAGGACGACTTCGGAGCGAGGGAAACGGGAACGGACACCGCGACGGCGACCGACGGCGAGGGTGACGCCGACGTCGGCTTGCGAGACGTCCGCGGGGGCATGCGCGTCGGCCTCGCTAGCGTCGTACTCGCGCTCGCGGCGGCGACGTTCTCGACCGGCGTCGGTTTCCTCTCGAACGTCGTGAGTCCGCTGGCTGCGGTTCAGGACTTCGCGATCCTGTGTGCCGGCGGTATCGTCGCCACGTTCGTCGTCTTCGGCGCGCTCGTCCCCGCGGTCAAAGTCGAGGTTGACGACCTGCTCGAGGGTCGGTTCGGTCGAGACCGACAGCTCCCACCGTTCGGCGGCGCGGGAGTCGTAAATCGTCTCCTCGCGGGCGGGGCCACGCTCGTTCGCCGAGCGCCGCTGGCCGTCGTCGTCGTCGCCGTTCTCCTCGCCGTAGGCGGGGCCTACGGCGCGACGGGCATCGATACGGAGTTCAACCAGGCGGACTTCCTGCCCGAGGACGCCCCCGAGTGGGCGAAGTCCCTTCCCGGCCCGCTGGCCCCGAACACGTACACGATCAGCGACGACGTCGCCTACCTCGGCGAGAACTTTCAGGAGCGGGGTGAAGGAACCCAAACACAGGTGCTCCTTCGGGGCGAGGTCACCGACCCCGCGACGCTCGTCGCGCTCGAGGACGCCGCGGCTTCCGTCGGAGACGGGACGATCACCCGTCGAGCCGACGGCGACCCGGCAATCGAGAGTCCGCGGTCGGTCCTGTTGTCGGCGGCCGCCGAGAACGACACCGTCGCCGCCGCCCTCGAGGAGCGCGACACGTCCGGTAACGAGCTACCCGACGAGGATCTCGCCGGTCTCTACGACGTGCTCTTCGAGGCCGATTCGGAGGCGGCGTCGGAGGTGCTCTATCGAACCGACTCTGGGGGGTACGAATCCGCCCGACTCCTCGTCAGCGTCCGCGGCGACGCGGCCGCACAGGACGTCGCCACCGACTCGAGGGCGCTCGCCGAGCGGATCGAATCCGGCGCCCCCGTTACGGCCGTCGCGACCGGCGGGCCCGTCGTCACGGCGGTGGTCCAGGACGCGCTGCTCGAGACGCTCGTAGAGGCGTTCGTCGTCACGCTCGTCGTGATCCTCACCTTTCTCACGCTCCTGTACTGGCGTCGCTACGGCGCGCCCAGTCTCGGCGTGCTCACACTCGTACCCGTCGTCGCGGCGCTGTGTTGGCTGCTCGGGACCATGGCGGTCCTCGACATCCCGTTCAACAGCGAGACGGCCGTCATCACCAGCCTCGCGATCGGCCTCGGCGTCGACTACAGCATTCACGTCAGCGAACGGTTCGTGAGCGAACGCGAGCGCACCGACGATCTCGAGCGGGCGCTGACGGCGACGGTGACGGGAACCGGCGGCGCGTTGCTGGGGAGTGCGGCGACGACGACTGCCGGCTTCGGCGTCCTCGCGCTCGCGCTCGCGCCGCCGCTCCAGCGGTTCGGTCTGGTGACGGGGTTGAGCATCGTCTTCGCGTTCGCGGCCTGTCTCACCGTGCTGCCGTGTCTGCTCGTGCTGCGCGAACGCCTCTCCCGGCGTGTGACGTAACCGTGTGAGGCCGCGACTCGTTCGGGCGACGGTCGCGACTCGCCGCTCGAGCGGCTCTCTCCTCGAAAAAACGAACCGCGAGTGACCGGCGTCAACACCCGGTCTCGAAGCAGGCCATGGTCGTGGCTCCTTCCTCGCCGAGGGCCATCGTCGTGACCATCGGAGCGGCGTTCGATCGTTCCTCGAGGTCCTCTACGAAGTGCACAGTGTCGTCGTCGTTCGAACTCATGCGGCCTACTATATTGTGGCACACACTATGAAAATTTATGAAGTGATAAAGTATATTGATACTGACTACTGGCGAACAATCAAAAATACATCTGGCGGTGACCGATGGAAGATTTGATGGAGTCCGATATAAAGTTCGCAATCTGGGCTCGGCACGTTTCGAGCCGTCCTTTCGTAACCTGGGCCGGACAAATTATCTCCAATAGTATTATTAATTTAAACAGCGATATGTGGGTTATGTCCGTCCTGTCGATCGGTCCCGCGTCCGACCCCCAGATCGCCGCTATCACTCGAGCGCTCGAGGACCGCGGCGTCGAGACGACGCTGTGGAACGTCGATTCCTGGCCCGGTGACGAACCGGTCACCGTCGAGCGGCGAGGCGGGAACACGCGATTGGCCGTTCGGGGAGAGTCCGTCGATCCGACCGAGTACCGGACGGCTTACTTGCGCGACCTCGGACTCGATCCGCGGTATCCCGCGTTCGAAGACGAGTTCGAGGATCGGCCGCTGTCGATGCTCAACCAGCTCCGCGAGTACCGCGGGCTGCTCCTGTCGGTCGTTCGATGGCTGTCGGACCACGGCGTTCGCGTGATCAACCCGCCCGAGGCGATGAGCGTCCACCGGCTCAAACCTTGGCAGCTGTCGACGCTCGCCGCGGCCGGCGTTCCGGTTCCCGAAACCTGCTCGACGAACGATCCCGGTGCCGTCAGGGCGTTCGCGGATCGCGTCGACGAGGTGATCTACAAACCGATCGCCGGCGGCGGACACGCCCGCCCCCTCGAGCCGTCGGACCTGACCGATGATCGGCTCTCGCGGCTGGCGAACTCGCCGGTCCAGTTTCAAGAACGCGTCGACGGGGAGGACGTTCGCGTGTTCGTCGTCGACGGCGAGGTCGTCGCCGCCGCGCGAATCGTTTCCGACGCGCTCGACTACCGCAGTACGGATCACGACGTCGAGCGGATCGACCGAGCGGAACTTGACCCGGAGATCGAAGACGCCGCGATCAGGACGGCCGACTGCCTCGGGCTCCCGTTTACCGGCGTCGACGTGATCGACGCGGGTGATCGGTTCTGCGTTCTCGAGGCCAACCCGTCGCCGATGTTCGCGACGTTCGACGAACTCGCCGGGACGGACGTCGCGGGTGCGTTCGCAACGTTGCTGGCCGGACCTGATGGACGCAAATGACCGACGAGATGCCGAGTGAAACCGCCCGCGACGCCGAGACCGACCCGCGGACTCGAGTCTCCGGTGAGAGTGTGAGTGTGAGTGAGAACGACAGGGAGTCATCTGCTGACGGTCGTCCCCGCCTCAGACGGGACTTCGGATTCACGTGGGGCGAAACCGGCGAGACGATTTGGCTTCGCAACGACGACGGCGACTACAAACGCATCGAACCGGCGTTTCTGGACCCTCTGCTGGCGCTGGCCCGCGGCGAACGTGACCCCGAGACGGCCGGCCGGGACGTCCTGCGAGCGGTCGAGCTCCTCGCCGACGAGGGCTACCTCGAGGCGGGTGGCGAGGTCACGCGGTACGAACCGCCGTCGGACATCCGGCTGTGGCCCAGACTCGCGGTTCTGGGAGCGGCGACGGTGGCGATGTGTGCACTGATCGCGACCCGCTGGTCCGCCATCTGGCGTCCGCCGGGGTCGGTCACCGGAACGGTGCTGATCGGTCCGTTCTTTATCGTCGTCACGCTGCTCCACGAACTCGGCCACTACGTCGCCAGCCGACCGTACTTCACGCCGCGGATCCGGCTCGACCGGTTGAACGGCGTCATTCCCGCGGTCGTCACCCGGACGAACGACGCCTGGCGGTGCCCGCGCACCGTCCGGATCTGGATCAGTCTCGCCGGCCCCGCCGTCGACGTCGCGATCACGCTCGGACTGGCGGCCGCCTTCGTGTCGTCTCCCGAGTACGGGTTGCTGGGAACGCTGATTCTCGTCCAGTTATTTCGCCTGCTGTTCGTCCTGAATCCGCTCGTGGAAGGCGACGGCTACTGGCTGCTCGTCGACGTCTTCGAGACCCACAACCTGCGGCCCCACGCCTTTCGAGACCTGCGTCGGGGTCGACCGACCGCCCCGGCGGCCTTCGCCGTCTCGATCGTCGCGTTCACCGGAGGGTTCGTCCTCGCGAGCGGCTACTTCCTGTTGCAGGTCGTCGGGTTGGTGTGACGATCGGCGCCTCGGATTCGCTCGTACTCACGCTTGGACTCTCCCTCTCCCTCACACTCACGCTTGCACTCGTACTTCGGCCCGATCTACCCGCTCTCGTCGTCGGAGTCTGCGTCGGAATTGGAGTCTGAGTCGGAGCCGGAGTGTGCCCGCACCCACAGCTCTCCGATCCTCGAGAGTCGCGTCCGGTAGGACTTCCCGTGTTCCTCCCGCTCGATGTAGCCCTTCCCGCCCGGCCCCAGCCGATCGACGTTGTAGATCACCTTCGACCGGAAGCTGTCGGTGTACTCCTCGTTCAGTTCGTCGGCCAGCGCCTCCGCTAGTTCCGAGACGGAGTCGAACTCGCCGTCCTCGCCCAGTTTGTACAAAATGAGCTCCTCGAACGGTTTGACGTTCGAGAAGGAGGCGACGGGCAACTCGACGATGTGGCTGCCGTCGATCTCCTTGGCGCCGATCGTGGTCCCCCGTTCGTCGAACTCCGCGAGCAGGTCGCGGGCGCTCTCGAGTCTGGTCTCGATGCGGTCGTCCGGGACCTCGCCGTCGGCGTCGACTCTCCCCGCCGTCGCGAGCAGATCCTCGAGTAGCGCCGACTGCTCGCGCAGTTCCTCGGCGAGCTCGGTCTCGAGGTACTTCTCGGGAGCCGTGTAGTAGGTGTGGATGTGCTCGCGCTCCTCCTGGCGTTCGACCATCAGCGAGTGGGCAGCGGTGGCGAAGGCGAAGCTCACCGTACGGGGCATCGCGGCGATGTTGACCCAGACCTCGTTTCCCCGATCGAGTTCGACCGTGATCAGGTCGTAGGCCTGCTCGAACGCCTCGTCGTAGTCGTAGACGTCCTCCAGAACGAACCGTTCGGTCGTCGCCCCCAGCAGGTTCTGGAAGTCCGTCTCGAGTTTCCGCGAGAGGTGGCGGGAGTACTCGACGTTGGCCTCGCTGCCGACCGCGCCCTCGAGCAAGATGACGCGGTCGACGTCGCACTGATCGCGCACGAGCGGGGCGATCAGCCGGTCGTAGTCGAATCCGACCGGGACGATGTGGGTGTGCATGCACCGAGATTGGGAGGTAGCCGCCGTAATGGTGTTGGTCTCCGGTAGGTGCTGATATCTCACCCTCGAAGCCGTTCAGTTGTCCGGCTCGCACAACAGTTAAGCCGTTTCTGCACACATGTGTGTGCATGGGTGAAACTGAGTATCGTAATATTCGGCTCACCGAGGACGCGTATCAGCGCCTCAAAAGTCGCAAACAGGCCGGCGAATCGTTCTCCGACACCGTCGAACGAATCGCTGGCGAGCGGTCGCTGCTCGACCTGGCGGGAATCCTCTCCGACGAGGAAGCCGAAGAGATGCGTGAGGCGATTCGAGAACGGGAAGAACGATCACGTGACAGACTCGACCGGCTTACCGATCAGATGGACACGTGATCGTCGATACGAACGTTCTCATCCGCGTGATGCAGGACAACGAGCAAGCCACGCGAAAGATTGCCGATTTAGAGGACCAGCACGTCCGACTCCGTCTTTCGTCGGTATCTCAGTTCGAACTCTATCATAGCATCGAACGCGTGAATAATCCCGCCGAACGCCGGCGAAAAATCGAGGCGGTGCTCGAATCGAAACCGACGTATCCCGCTGACGATGCCGTGATGAAGAAGGCGGGACGAATCGACGGGAAACTCACTGCGGACGGGTGCGCCGTCGGGATCGGAGATACGATTATCGGCGCAACAGCGCTCGTTCACGAGGAACCGGTTCTCACGGAAAACGTCGAGCACTTCGAGCGAATCGACGGCCTCGAGATCGAATCGTACTAGCGTCTCGACTCGGTGCGGGTTCGGGTTCTCGAGTGATCCGGCTGCGACGTTAGCCCAAATCCGAATCTTCTTCGCCGAGTCACTGCTCGTCACCGTCGGGTCGACTCGTCTCAGTCTCGGTTGTGCCCTCCTTCTCTTCGAGGCCCACCGTCCGGACCAACTCGAGTACCGCCTCCCGGTCGCGTCCGGGGTCCACCTCGAGCGCGTCGGCGATCGGGGCGGGAGCGTCCTCGGAGATCCCCAGCGGCACGGTGCCGCCGGCCATACGGTAGGCGTCGTCGGTCGGCCAGATCGCGAGGTGGGTTTCGGCGTCGATTCGGGGATTGTGGAGTTCGTCGGTGTCGGTTTCCGTTTCGGCTTCGGACTCGGCGTGGACCGACACCACCGGATACGAAACCGACAGCGTGTACCACCGACCGACGGTTCCGTCGCCGCGGTCGAACTCGCTCGCGGTCCGGTCGTCACCGTCACCGTCGGCGACGACGATCCCGTCGTCCTTGAGCCGGCCGACGAACAGATCGGTCGCCTTCTCGGCGGCGGTCCCGAGTACCGCCGTCGGTGCGAGACCCACCGACGACAGCGACGGAGTCGACGAGAGATCGACGACGAACAGCGATCGGATCGGAATGTCGCCGCCGTTCCGCGTGTTAGTTTCGTCGTCCGGTTCGTCGACTTCGGGATCGGGATCGGTACGGGAACGGAGACGGAGATCCGCCCGCTCGAGCCGCGTCGATTCGCGTTCGTACAGCGTCGTCTCGGCGACGACGGTGGCGACGCCGAACTCCATTTCGTCCGTGTCGGTGCCGATCGCGCGCCACTCGTCGGCGAGCGACTGCGGCAACTCGCTGACCATCGTCGGGACGTACGCGGACGGGGGCTTTTGGTGTGGTGGTTCCGGTCGCGGTCGGTCGCGGGTACCGTCACCGAAACCGTCAGTCCCCGCCTTCGGCGCCGACACCCTCGAAGTACCGCGCTCGTCGTTCGGTCGCCGCGGGCGAGGTGGCGGCCGAGACGCCGACGGTGAGCACGAGTCCGAGGGCCATACCGACGATGCCGGGGGTCCAGCCCACGACTCCCGAGAACACCGTCGTCACGAGCGCCGTCAGCACCGGTGTCAGTCCGCCGAGAACGGGATCGAAGAACTCGATGACACCGACGATCGCGCCGACGAACACGCTCGAGAGGTAGAACGCCTGACTCCCGACGATTCCGGCGGTAATCCCCGCGCGGGTGGTCCGACGCCAGTAGAGGGCGATCAGCAGTGGCAGCGCGAGCTGTGCGAAGCCGCTGAACGCCGCGTCGCCGATCTCGAACAGCGTCGCGGGGTTGAACAGGCTCGCGACGAACGCCGCGACGGCGAAGACGACGACGCCGACGCGGGCGATCAGGTCCTCGCGGCGACTCGAGGCGTCGGCGTCGACGAAGGGACGGTACAGGTCCCGCGTGAAGTACGACGACCCGGAGAGCAACATCGAGTCCGAGGAGGACATCATCGCGGCCATCGCGCCGGCGATGACGAGCGCGGCGAACCACGTCGGGGTGTACTCGGCGAGGATCAACGGGAGGACGTTGCCGTCGCCGGTGAACTCGACGGCCTCGAGGCCGGCCGCCCACGTGCCGAGCATGAACGCGGGGACGAACAGGAGGACGCAGAGGATCGGCCAGAGGACGAACGACCGTTTCAGGACCGTCTTCGAACCCGCCGCGAAGAAGCGCTGGTTGACCTGCGGGAACATCGCGACCCCGAAGCCGATCGTGATCGCCGTCGAGAGCATCCACTGGGGCGTGTAGTAGTCGCTGCCGAGCGAGAGGAATTCGGCGGTCGCCGCCGTCTCCCGGAGCGTCGCCGTCGCCGCGCTCGGTCCGCCGATGGCGGCGAGCACCCACAGGAGCGCGACCCAGGTCGTGACGAGCATGAACGCCCCCTGGAGTGTGTCGGTCCAGGCGATGCCGCGCATCCCGGCGAGGACGACGTAGGCGATCATGAAGAGGGTGATGAGGCCCGCGCCGACGCCGTAGGAGATCGCGCCCTCGGTCAAGGCCTCGAGCGCGGTGCCCGCGCCGACCTGCTGGAGCATGACGTAGGGGAAGAGCCAGAGCAGACTCACGCCGGCGACGAGGCCGCGGAGCCGCCGCGAACCGAAGCGATCGCCGAGCATCTCGCCGACGGTGACGTAGCCGTACTGGCGGCCGAGCAGCCACTGTTTGTAGCCGATCACGTACCAGAGGATGGCGAAGATGATGCCGTCCATCAGTCCCATCACGAGGATCCACTCGGGGCCGTACAGGTAGGCGACGTTCGGGCCGGCGAAGAAGGTGAACGCGGAGAGGAGCGTGGCGAAGGTCGTAAACAGCAAGACGACGGTGCCGAGGGTCCGACTCGCTAGGTAGAAGTCCTCGGCGCTGCGGTCGGTCAGCCGGTAGGCGTAGAGGCCGACGAGGAGCGCGATGACGAGGTAGCCGACGACGATCCCGACCTGGAGAGCGACGCTCATCGGCGCTCACCGCCGGTGTCGGCTGCGGGTTCGCCGGCGTCGGTCGTGCCCTCGCCCATGCCCGTCTCGATGCCCACGCCCCACGCTCGCGTCGCGAACACCCAAAATCCGCCCGCGGCCAGTCCCATCCAGCCGACGTGCCACCACAGCCAGATCGGCAACCCGGCGACGACGGTGTCGTTCCCCCACAGGAACCACGGAATCGAAAGCGCCACGAGAACGACCGCCGCGCCGGTCCACCGGAGGACGCCAGTCCGACTCCCGTTCCGTCCGCTAACCCTGTTCCGTCTCTCGTCCCGATCGCGACTCCGGTCTCGGCCCTGATCCATGCGGGCGGCTAGCAAACAGATGTGCGTAATCCTTTCTATTCCGGCACCGGACCGACCTCCTGAACGAGTCGCCCGAAACGACCGCTTTCGGTCGGATCCTCCAAGGTAAAAGAGCTATTTCACGTATAGAAAGGGGTATACGTGTCGGGAAACGAACTGGAAAGCAGTTGCTATGGCTCGTCTGTTCCCGCTCCGCTCGGAGACCCCCGCCACGGAGGGCCAACCTCGAGTCGTCGACCTCGAGGACGAAGACGCCGATGCGGTGTTCAGCGCGCTCTCGTCGACGACGGCCCGTCGGATCTACTCTCGATTGAACGACGAACCCGGCACGCCCAGCGACGTCGCCGAGTCGATCGACTCCTCCATTCAGAACGTCCGCTATCACCT
Organism: Halomontanus rarus; assembly: GCF_017357405.1. Lineage (GTDB taxonomy): Archaea > Halobacteriota > Halobacteria > Halobacteriales > Natrialbaceae > Halomontanus > Halomontanus rarus. The sequence continues at coordinate 3,047,064 of NZ_CP071597.1, forward strand.
CGAGAACCTCGAGGACGCCGGTCTGGTCGAGGTGGTCGACACCTGGTACTCCTCACGCGGGAACGAGATGAGCGTCTACGCGACGGCCGACGGGCCGTTGATCGTCACCAGCGACAAATCTCGTGCGGACAAGCTTCGCGACGCGCTCTCTCGATATCTCGGCGGCGTCGCGGTGCTGGCCGGGGCGAGTCTGTTCCTCCAGTACGGGCTCGATAACGTACTCTCCGCGGCCCAGTGGCGACCCTCGATCGGATTCGGCAGTAACGACGAGGCCGCTGGTGGGAACGGTAACGGCGCCGGCGCTGCTGGCAACGGGGACGGTGGCGCCAGCGGAAACGGAGGGTACAACGAGTCGACGACTCGAGACGAGGGTGACGACGCCGGCGCCGACGGAGACGCCGCGGACGACGAGGCGTTCGACGCCGAGCGCACTGACGATGGAGGCGACACCGACATCACCGTCGAACGAACCGAATCGGAATCACTCGAGGCCGAAGACGCCGCCGAACCGACCCCGGAAGCCGATGGTGGAACCAACTTCAGCGGCGACGATCCGACGCCGACGGGAACGGAGACGGAACCGGTGACGACCGCGGCCGACCACGCCGCCGACGCCGGCGACACGTTCCTCGCGACGCTGCCGCCGGGACTGCTCTTTTTCCTCGGCGGACTTCTCGTCCTCACAGTCGTCACCGTCTGGTGGTACCGAAGCTCCTACTGACTCGGAGTCGGCGCTCGCGAAGTCTCCCGCGCGGGTCAACAGGTATTTGCCGTTCACGAACATATTTTACGCTAACCGGATGCTGGACGCGTCTCACGCGGCAGCGAGCCCCGACCGGGGCTGATCTCCCATGGAAGACACATCGAAATATCTCATTCACGCGGACGTCACGGCCGACGGGGTGGTCGAGCGGAGTGACGTCGTCGGCGCGATCTTCGGTCAGACCGAAGGACTGCTCGGCGACGAGCTCGACCTTCGCGATCTGCGCCACTCGCAGAAAGTCGGTCGGATCGACGTCGAAATCTCGAGTACGAACGGGCAATCACACGGCAACGTGACGATCGCGACCAGCCTCGACAAGGTCGAAACCGCGACGCTCGCGGCCTCCCTCGAGACGATCACGCGCGTCGGCCCCTGCCGGGCGGAGCTCTCGGTCAGCGAGATCGAAGACGTCCGCGCGGCAAAGCGCAAGCAGGTCGTCGACCGGGCGAAGGAACTCCTGCGGACCGGCTTCGACGACACGGTCATGTCCTCCGAGGAGATCCTCGCCGAGGTCCGCCAGCACGTCCGCGTCGAGGATATCACGGAGTACGAGGGGTTGCCCGCCGGTCCCAGAGTCACCGACAGTGACGCGATCATCGTCGTCGAGGGTCGCGCGGACGTTCTCACCCTCCTGAAGTACGGGATCAAGAACGCCATCGCCGTGGAAGGGACGAACATCCCCGAGGCCGTCGCCGAGTTGACGACCCGCCGGACGGTGACCACGTTCCTCGACGGGGACCGCGGCGGCGACCTCATTCTCGAGGAACTGGCTCAGGTCGGCGACGTCGATTACGTAGCCTTCGCCCCCGCGGACTCGTCCGTCGAGGATCTCGATCACCACCAGCTCTTCACGGCGTTGCGTAACAAGACGCCCTACGACGCCGTCTCCGGGGTGAACGTGCCACGTGAAGCGATCGCGGCGACCGACGGGAGTGCGACGCCGGCACCGCCACCGACGTCGTCTTCGTCTGCATCGTCGTCCGTTCCGTCCGCCAGTTCGACGCCGTCGAGCTCGGAATCAGATGTGCGGTCGCAGCCGCAGTCACGATCACAACCGGAATCTCGAGCACAGCCGTCCGATGCGGCTGACACGACACTCGAGGTCGAGACCGATCTCGGTCCCGAATCCGAATCTAGACCCGGGACCGAGGCCGATGCCGAACCCGAACGTACTGCCAACGCGAACACCGGGCCGAGTACCGTCTACGAGCACGCGTCGGCGGTCGTCGACGAGCGAACCGAACGCGTTCGCTTCCTCGACGAGGAAAACGACATCGTCGAGGAGACGGCTGCCGGGGACGTCTCCTCGGCCCTCGAGGCGTTCGCGGACGAAGAGGTGCCGACGACGATCGTTCTCGACGACATTCTCAGTCAGCAGGTGCTCGACCTGGCGGCCGATCGCGGGGTCGACCGGATCGTCGCGCGGTCGCTGGGTCAGTTCACCAAGCGTCCGACCGGCGTTCGGATCCACGCGAGCGACGATATCGCGGACGAGCCGCCGGCAGAGTAACGTACTGTAAATCAGTTCCAGTGCGACCGCGACCGACCTGCGGTTCTCCGGGAAATCGGTACAGCAAACCGCCTGCGTCTCCGCCCCGCGTCACGTTCGGAGGACCGCTACAGAACAGCAACCGCGAGAACGAGGAGTGCGCCGGTAATCGCACCCGAGAGCGTGGCCAGAAAGTTCACGCCCTGATTGCCGACGGCGGTGCCCTCGATCGTCGCCCCGAGTAGACTGTCGACGGTCATGCCGACGAAGCCGGCAGTGACGACGATAGCCGCGCCGACGAGCCCCACGTCCGGGAACACCGCGTAAGTAAGTCCCGCGACGACGCTCGCACCGAGCAGACCGGCGACCTCTCCCTGCCAGGTGACGCCGCCGTCGGTTCCGGGTTCGACGGGCTCGAGCGTCGTGATCAGTCTGGGTGTATCGAAGACGCCGCCGACCTCGCTCGAGAGGGTGTCGCTCATGGCGGTCGCGAGCGAGCCGGCGAACGCGAACAGGAACAGTTCGGGATTCGCTTCGCCCAGGAGCGGGAGGTCGGCGGCACTCGCGGCGTAGCCGAGGACGGCCACGAGGGCGACGGCCGCGTTGCCGAGGACGTTCGAACTACCCCGAGCGCCGTCGTTCTCCTGGGCGACGCCGCGGTCGACCTTCTCGTCGTAGCGGAACTTCGTCGAGAGGCTGCCGATGGCGAAAAAGGACATGAGGACGGCGAACCAGCTGTAGCCGCCGAGGACGATCGTCAGGAGTCCCAGCAGGATGCCGGTGAGCATGCCGGCGACGGAGGCTGCGCCGAGAGCGTAGGAGAGGTAGCCGACGGCGACGGTGACGACGGTGGCGACGGCGATCTCCGTCGCGCCGAGTCCGGGGACGAGTTCGGCGAGCAACCAGCAGAGAAACCCGACTGCGAGCATTACGACCGGGTCGTCGTAGAGGATGAGGATGTCCCGAAGCAGTGCGGCGAGGAGGGCACCGGCGACGGCGAGAAAGACGATTTTCGGGAACGTGTCGGTTACGGGGTCGCCGGTCAGCGTCCGCGAGATCGCGTGCCCGGCGACCCCCGCGGTAGTGGCACCGACGCAGAACGCGGCGGCGTGGCTGGCGGGGTTGTCCGTCCACTCCCGTGTGACCGCTGCGGCGAGGTTCCCGTACCCGACGAGGACGACCGTCCCGACGAACACCGCAGTCGACATCGACGACATAACCGAGACCAGTCCGAGCGCGGTTGCGGCGAGGACGAACGTGATGAGTCCGTAGAGACGTCCGTCCTCGTAGTCGTCGGGGTAGGCGAAGAGATCGAACAGCGGCCCATCGGTGACGGCAAAGGCTGCCAGAAGGACGGCTGCTGCGACCGGGACTGCGGTCACCGGATCGAACAGCGGGACAACGAGTGAGAGCGTCGAGAGTATCGCAAAGGCCCCCGCTCGCCGGACGGTCGATGTCACGATACCGGTTCCTTTCTGTGGGGGTCACTTAACTTCCCCTTTTCCCTACGGTGTTCGTCGATGGACCAATCAGGCGCGTCGCGTCGTGTCCGGGACGATCTACCGTCGTCGTCGCCCCGTCGAAGGGAACGGAGTCCCCTCGCGACGCGCTCGTCGTCACCCACAACTCGAGTCGGAACCCGAAACCGTTAGGCCGCCGGACGGAAAATCCGAACCCGTGGGACTGTACGAACGGTATCTCGCCCTCCGTCTTCGCCGTCACGAGGGGACGCCGCCGGACCACGTCGCACTCGTGATCACCGAACGCGACCTGCTCGAGCAGGGCGCCTACGAGACGCTCACCGAGTTCTTCGACTGGGCATTCGAGTACGCGACCCGGGTGACGGTGTACGTGAGCGTCCTCGACGCGGCGGCGGTGCCGACGTTGCGCCGGGAACTCGAAGAGATCGACGCCCCCCGCGAAGTCGCGGTTCGCGGACCGGACGACCGAACGCGTGCGGACGCGCCGATCCAGATCGGGATCGGACTCGGCGGGAAACACGAGTTTACCAGCGCGGTGCGGACGCTCGTCGACGACGTCGCCAGCGGCGACCTCGAACCCGACGAGATCGACGACGAACACGTCGAGCGCCACCTCGTTTTCCCGTCAGAACCCGATCTGGTGATCAAGACCGGTGCCGAGCGCCTCTCGGACTTCATGATCTGGCAGTCGGTCTACTCCGAACTCTACTTCACTGACGTCAACTGGCGCGACTTCCGGAAGCGGGACTTCCTGCGAGCGGTCCGCGAGTTTTACAACCGATCCCGGCGGTTCGGTCGCTAGGACCGACCGGGTGAGGCGACCGTGTCGAGGGCCCCGTCGAGTTGGAGGCTCGGCGACTCGACGCGAACCCGTTTTCGGTCTCGATCGTACGTCACCAGTCCGTGTGCCTCGAGTTGCGGCAGGGTACTGTGAACCAGCGCGATTCGGATCCGTCGGACCGTTTCGTCGGGCCGATTGGCCAGTTTTCGTTCGGCGACGGCTTCGGCGATGTGATCGAGTGACAGCGTCCGTTCGCTCTCGATCAGGACGCGGATCGTCGCACGAGTGCACTCGTTCGCCAGCAGGCGGTACGTTTCGTCGGCCGAGATTCCTGTTAGTCGGACGAACTGTTCGACGTCGATCGTCTCGTTCCTGTTGGCCATTACCAACGGAAACGGCGTCTGGTGAAATAAAACCTGTGTTTCGGCATGCCACTATGTGTCACACGCTCTCTCGCTCTCTCAGTCGGCGATTCGACTGTTGTTATTGCCCGTTCCGTTCGAGTCCTCGACGGGAGTTTCGGTCTCGTCTCCAGTCTCGAGTGTGCCGAGGTCGTCTTCGGTCGGGCGCTCGCCGGTCGGCAGCGAGTCGCGAAAGCGGGCGACGATCGACCGAGCGTCGGCGAGCTCGGGTTCGCTCATCGCGCCGAGTAAGGCCAGTGCCCGCCGCGCTCGCGTGCGTCGCCAGGATGCCTCGCGGTGCTCGTAGGTGCGGATTCCTCGAAGGAAGTCGACTCTCGAGAACTCGGGCCAGTAGGGCGTACAGAAGAAGACGGCGGCTTCGTTGCCGTTGGCGTGCCACGGCAGGAAGTTCGACGTGCGCTCGTCACCGCCCGTGCGGATGATGAGGTCGACGTCGCGGACGGGTTCGCCGTAGAGTCGCCGTTCGACGGTCTCGACGTCGACGTCCGCCGGCTCGAGCTCGCCCGCCTCGACGTCGCGGGCGATACTGCGGGTCGCTTCCAGGAGCTCCGAGCGCCCGCCGTAGGCGAGCGCGATGTTGAGCACGAAATTGTCGTATTCTCGGGTCCGTTCCTGTGCGTAGTCGATCGCATCCTGCACTCGCGGCGGCAGACGGTCGATATCGCCGATGGCGCGAATGCAGACGCCGTTCTCGTGAACTCGGTCGGCGTCGGCGAACTCGTGAAGTTTGTCACAGAGCAAGTCGAACAGCGCCTCGTTTTGCTCGGGTGGCCGATCGAAGTTCTCGGTCGAGAAGGTGTATAGCGTCAGTTCCTCGACGCCGACGTCCTGACACCACTCGAGGACGCGCTCGGTCGTCTCGGCACCTTCGCGGTGGCCGTCGGAGGCCTCTTTTCCCGACTGGCGCGCGTAGCGGCGGTTGCCGTCCTGAATGACTGCCACGTGCGTCGGTGCACCGTCGATCTCTCGAGCCAGCAGTTGCTCGTAGGCCGAGTAAACACGTCGATGGAACCAGCCGCTCATCACTCGTGTCGACACGACCGACGACCATGTGTCTTGTGTGTTCGTTCACGTGATTTTTCGGCACAATCAATTTCGATAGTATGTGTCTGTGTAACAATCACGCGCATTTTCGTCGCACTCGCCGTCCGCGAACCGTGACGGCTATGGGTTCGGAAACCCTCGCCGCGAGCAATGGCAGACGTCATCGACGACGACCTCTATCAACGAACGAAGGCACTGCTCGAGCCGGGCGAGATCGAACTCAACGGCGCGATCGTCCGCACCGAGTACGGATCACAGGAGGACGTGCAAATGATGCAGGCGACGATCGACGTCGGTGACGTCATCGCCGAACACGCGGGTCACGACCCCCGCGACTGCTACGTCTACTCCGGTAACGACGACCCCGACTTCTCGTCGAACCAGCACCAGGGACGGACCCTCGAGGACGAGTCGTTCGTCTGGGAGTGCCAGCAGTTGCTTCGGGAGGGGACGTTCGACATCGTCATCTACTACGAGGCGAGCGCGGACCATGAGGCCATTCTCGAGGATATCCGCGCGCTCGGTCACGACGTAACCGGCGTCGTCTCCGCCGAGTTCGAGTGAGTGGTCGGCCGGTGTCGTAATCGTAGTCGTAGTCGGGATGTAGATGTGGACGTGGACGTGGTCGGCGTCCCGAACCTGCGAGTACCGCTGTGGACGGCCCCATGCCGATTCCCTTATGCCCTGCCGGTTCCGAGCATCGCTCATGCACGCCGACGTCGACCTCTCGGAACGCGATCGGGCCGTCGTCAACGCCTTTCAGGGCGGGTTTCCCGTCACCGAATCGCCGTTCGAACCCGCAGCAGCGGCCATGCGAGAACACGGAGTCGACGTGACCGCCGCCGACCTCCTCGAGACCGTCCGCGATCTGGACGACCGTGGCGTCCTCTCTCGATTCGGTGCACTCGTCAACGCTCAGGAGATCGGCGGAGCGGCGACGCTCGTCGCGATGCACGCCCCCGAGGACCGATTCGACGAGGTCGTCGAGCGCGTCAACGCCCACCGCGAAGTGGCACACAACTACGAGCGCGAGCACCCCCACCTGAACGTCTGGTTCGTCGTGAGCGTCGCCGACCGCGAGCGCGTGGACGAGGTTCTCTCGACGATCGAGGTCGAAACCGGTCAGGAGACGTACAACCTGCCGAAACTGCAGGAGTTTCGCGTCGAGGCAAAGTTCTCCGTCGACGGCCCGCTCGCGGACGGCCTCGACCTCACGCACGTCGGCCCCGACGTGACGCCGACCGACGAGTCGACGCTGACGCCCGCCGAGCGCGACCTCATCCTCGAGATTCAGGACGGATTTCCGCTCACCGCGACTCCCTACGCCGACATCGCCGAGGCGATCGAACAGGATCTCGAGTGGGTCCTCGAGACGGTCGCGCGCTTCGATCTCGAGGGGAAGATCCGTCGGATCGGCGTCATCCCGAACCACTACGCGCTGGGCTACACGGAAAACGGGATGACGGTCTGGAACGTTCCGGACGAGCTGGTGAGCGAGGTCGGACCGGACGTCGCCTCGCTGCCGTTCGTCACCCACTGTTACGAGCGCCCGCGCCACGAGGGCGTCTGGCCCTACAACGTCTTCGCGATGACCCACGGCCGCAGCGAGGAAGAGAGCGACCGCCGCGTCGAGCAGGTCCGCGAGACGATGAGCGAGTACTGGGACGTTGGGAGCGAGGACTGGGACACCCTGTTCTCGACCCAGATCCTGAAAAAGACCGGTATCAGGATCGACGAGCGCGCCGACGCGAACACCGAGGATCGAGACTCGAGGTGAGCGGCCTCGACTGGCGTTCGAATCCGAATCCGAATCCGGGTCCGAGTCTGAGCCACCGTTCCGAACGGAGGGCCCCGAACACGTTCACGACGATATCGACGAACCTATGCCCACATACTGACTGTATGCGACAACTCGGTTCACACCTGCTGCGATCACGAACACCACCCCGACAACGACCACGAACACGATCATGATCCCACTCCTCCACGACTTTTCGAACGCGACGGTCCTCGTCTTCGGCGGCGGCCCCGTCGGCGCTCGCAAAGCCCGCCGGTTCGCCCGCGAGGCCCGCGTCGTCGTCGTCAGCCCCGAGTTCGTCGACGCCGACTTCGGCGGCGCGGAACGAGTTCGGGCTGCGCCCGACGTGCGGGAGATCGACGACTGGCTCGAGCGTATCGGCCCCGCGCTGGTCGTCGCCGCGACCGACGACGAGGAGATCAACGAGGCGGTCGTCGCAGCAGCCCGCGAGCGCGGCGTGCTGGTCAACCGCGCGGATCGTGCCGGCGACGGGGAGCGCGATCACCGCGACGTCGTCGTCCCCGCGACCGTTCGCGAGGACCCGGTGATCGTCGCGATCGCGACCGGCGGCACCGCACCCGCAGTGAGCAAGTACCTCCGTCGGGAACTCGAGGAGACCCTCGACGGGGCCGGCGAGATGGCGACCGCCGTTTCGGCGGTGCGGAACGAACTCAAAGATCGTGACATTTCGCCGGATCGTCGCCGAAAGATCGTGACCGACCTCGTCAATTCTCCGGAGCATTGGACAACTTTACGTACGGGTACTTCCAATAGCCGACAAGTGATCGAGGACGTGTTCGCCACGGATGGGTCTCTCTCTACCGATCCGAACGAAACTAACCCGGGTGAGACGAAATGATGGGCGCCGGTGTCGTCACGAGCGCGCGCGTCACACACGACGCTGCGGGCGTCGACGACATCGCCGACGCGAGCCCCGAGAGTCAATCGGCCGCCGTCGCCACGCTCCTGACGCGCCCGGAGATCGAGGAGGCGTTCGTGCTCTCGACGTGCAACCGCGTCGAAGCCTACGTCGTCGCCCCCGACGCCGCCGTCGGTCAGGCCGCACTCGAGGACGTATTCACCGACGCTGACGGCGACGCCGTCTGCTGGGCCGACCACGACGAGAGCCTGCGTCACCTGCTGCGGGTCGCCGCCGGCCTCGAGTCGGTCGTCATCGGTGAGGACCAGATCATCGGCCAGGTCCGCGACGCCTACGAGGACGCCCGTCGGTCGGGCGGGATCGGTCCGATGCTCGAAATCGCCGTCACGAAGGCGATCCACGTCGGCGAACGCGCCCGAACTGAGACGTCGATCAACGAAGGGATCGTCTCGCTCGGCTCGGCCGCGACGACGCTGGCCGCCGCCGACGTCGACGGCGGTCTCGAGGGAACGACCGCGCTCGTCGTCGGCGCCGGCGAGATGGGACGGCTCGCCGCCCGCAGCCTCGACGACGCCGGGGCGAGCGAGGTGATCGTCGCCAATCGGACCGTCTCCCACGCCGACCACGTCGTCTCGGAACTCGGATCCGAGGGTGACGCCGTCGCGCTCGAGGCGATCGACACGATCGCCGCCCGGGCTGACGTCGTCGTGGCTGCGACCGGCAGCGCCGAGCCGGTCCTCGTGCCCCGGCATCTGGACGCGGCCGACCGCAAACAGGTCGTCGTCGACCTCGGCCAGCCCCGGGACGTCTGTCCGACCGCGGCGTCGCTCCCGTCGGTGACCGTCTACGATCTCGACGACCTCGAGACGGTTACCGAACGGACGCGCGAACAACGCGCCAACGCTGCTGGCGAGGTCGAGGCGATGATCGACGAGGAGTTCGCGCTCCTCCTCGAGCAGTACAAGCGTACGCGCGCCGACGAGGTCATCGCCGCGATGTACGAGAGCGCAGAACGGGTCAAACAGCGCGAGATCGAGACGGCGATCTCCCGACTCGAGGCGAGTCAGGACGGCGCGGTGACCGACGAACAGCGTGAAATCGTCGAATCGATGGCCGATTCGCTCGTCGGCCAGCTCCTCGCGCCGCCGACCAAGAGTCTCCGGGAAGCCGCCGCCGAGGACGACTGGAGCACGATCAACACCGCTCTCCAGCTGTTCGATCCCGAATTCGGACCCGAAGTGCCGGCGTCGGTCCTCGAGTCGGGATCGGAGTTCGGTACCAGGACGTCACTCGGAGCGATCGACGACGATTGAGTGTTCTTTCTCTCGACCTCGATATCGACCTTGAACTCGGTTCGCGTTCACGTTCGCGTTCGAATTTGAACTCGACTTCGAGTCCGAATTCGACTATCCTATCCGTTCGAGTTCGGTCTCGTCCGGTCACGCTTCCGAAGAGCCATCGCAAGACGAGCGGCGACTACTGATCGGTCCGGGGTGCCGACTCGTCTGCCGATGCCAGTACCTCTCGAAGAACCGACTCCCTGACGACCGGCGAGTGTCTCGTCTCGACGTAGTGGTCGATCATCGCCTGGTTGATGTCCTGAGACGAGGCGTCTGCCGTAGCGGTCCACTCGCATTCCCCACAGTGTGCTGTGTTCATATCGATCCTAGTCGATTCCGGTGAGGTTATCCCACGGCTTCATCTGTGCATCGTCTAAGAGTCTCAGAGAACACTCGCGGGGTCGACTCGGGCACTCGAGAGCGACCGACGCCGCTCGACTGGCGGTTTCGATACGTCACGGGACCCGACAACCGACGACGGAACCCGTCGTCGGTATCGAGAACCCGCGCTCGAGTTAATTGCCGCGTCGGATCGGCCGGGCACAATCATTATTTAACTGGGTTGCGTTCGAGCGCACATGGCAGACGTACTCTCTGACGACGAAATCGCCGCTCAGCTTCCCGACACCTGGGATCGCGAGGGCGACGAGATCGCGCGCACCTACGAGTTCGACGACTACCTTCGCGGCGTCAACTTCGCGCAGATGGTCGGCGAGATCGCCGAAGCGCAGTTTCACCACCCCGAGATCATCATCGGCTACGAGGAAGTCGAAATCCGGCTCACCAGCCACGAGGAAGGCGGGATCACGGACGCGGACATCGAGATGGCGGAACTGATCGACGCCGAGCACTCGGCCTGAGTGACGCGTGGTCCGGCTCGATTCACCCGACTCGAGCCGGATCACGCGTGACACGCAGAGACAGGCACATCGAATACGGTCGCGCCGATTCTAGATGGACAGCACATGGACGCACACTACGCATTCGGCGTTCGAATCCGCCTCGAACCCGAGGCCGACGACGTCGTCCTCGAGTCGCCGACCGTGGAGCGACGGTGTCTCCTCGAGGCGGTCCGTCCGGGCACCGACGGCTGGCTGTTCTTCCGCGATACGCTCTGGCGCGGCGAGGTCGCCGATCAGGACCACGCCCGCCGGCTGTTCACCGAGAAACTGGGGATGAACGTCGAAGCGGTCGACTTCCGCGGTCTGCACACCGACGAGGCGTACCTCGAAGCGCTGAAAGCCGAGATCGACGACTCGCTCGAGACGTTCAAGGCAGACTCCGTGACCGAGGCGATCTCGAAGTACTTCGGGTCGTCGCTCGTCGTCGACGTGGGCGAGGGTGAGGGCGAGAGCGAGGGCGGGGAAGGGTGATCGGAGTGTTCGGTGTTCGGTGTACGTGTGCGCGTACGCCACTGTATCACACACGGCGAAGCGCCGATACACACTTACTCGTGACCGCCCTACTAGGTCGTCCCAGCAGGGACATTCGAGACAATCCATGGCTATGGCACTTTCTTACGACTTCTGGCTGCTCGACCTCGACGGCACGCTGATCGACGTCGAGTGGTCCTACACCCGCGAGGTGTTCGACGCCGTCGGCGACCGTCTCGGCCGCGGGTTCACCGACCGAGAGGCGCGGATTCTCTGGAACGGCCTCACCGGCTCGCGCGACCGGCAACTCCGTGAGTGGGGGATCGAGCCCGTGTCGTTCTGGGAGGCCTTCCACGCGGAGGAGGACCCGCTGGTGCGGGCCGAACAGACCTACCTCCACGAGGACGCCGCGTTCGTCGCCGACCTCGAGGTACCGGTCGGACTCGTCACGCACTGCCAGCAGTTTCTGGCCGACCCGGTTCTCGACGCGGTGGGTATTCGCGACTGGTTCGACGGGATCGTCTGCTGTACGGAAGAGACGGGCTGGAAGCCCGATCCCGGACCCGTTCGGCAGGTCATGCAGGAAATCGACGTCGCCGGCAACGGTCACCGCGGCGTCCTCGCCGGTGACGGCTCGAACGACGTCGGAGCGGCCTGGAACGCCGGTCTCGACGCGATCCACGTCGAACGTATCGGACACGACCGTCGCGGACGCTGCGTATTGGGTGACTACCGGGTCACGTCGTTCGACGAACTGTCGTGATCTGCGGCCGACCTTGTACATGACGGTCGTCGGTTTTCCCGTCTGGCAGCCGTCAGTATCGCGTATCCGTGAACGAGGATCTCTACGCGAACGACGGTGTGGTCCGACGGCGGTACCGACCCGGCGAGGAGAACGCGTCACTGAGCAACGTCGTGTTGCGCGCGATCGACGACCACAGTGACGAGACGCTGACTCGAGGCGACCGGACGCTCTACGATCAGATCGATCCCGACGCCCTCGATACGCTCTTTCGAGGAGACGGTGATGCACCCGTCACGCTCCAGTTCGCGTTCGACGGGATGAACGTGAGTCTGTGGTGTGAGGAGACGGTCGAGATCAGAGTCTCTGGGACCGATTCGTCGTAGGGTCGCCTCGAGCGTTGTCGCTCGCTCGAATCGGAAGTGGAAGTGAACGTGAACGTGACTCTCAATCCGGACGTGAGCGGAATCGAACTCAGGAATTGGGGCGGTCGCTCGCCGGTTGTAATTCGGCGTCGACGAGCGTCTCGTAGGCTCGCCGCAGTCGTTCGGAAAGCGCCTGATGGGAGATTCCGAGTTCGGCGGCGAGTTCTTCCATCGATATCTGCCGTGGAATTTCGAAGTAGCCGTGTTCGAACGCCGCCGACAGCGCTTCCTGCTGTTCGGGCGTCAATCGCGTGTGCGTCCTCGAGTCGTCGGTGAGTTCCGTGATCCGTCGGAGGTCGGCGTTGACGCCGAACTCGACCAGCCGGTCGTTGGTCTCGCAGAGTTCCTCGCGGTCGAGAAACCGCATGCGAATCTGCCACCAGCCCGCGGTCGCGGTCGCCTCGAGCAACGACCCACCCTCGTCGAGGAGTTCGTCCCAGACGCGCTGGGCCTCCTCGCCGAACGTGATGTCGTAGAGCAGTCGCCGATCCGTTTCCGTCTCGACGAGCAATTCGAACGATTCGACCGTCGGGTCGGCCTCGAGTGCGCTCTCGACGGTCTCGCGGTCGGCGTCCGAGATCCAGAGACAGGGAAGCGTTTTCGAGACCGACGGCTCGAGTTCGACCGTCGCATCGGGTGCGCGCTCGAGTGCGACCGATAGTGCCGTATCCTCCGTTGGGAGGCGAAACTCGGCAATCGTCGACATCACCACACGTACACCATTCACGCGTAAAACTGCTACTTAGCGGGACCTGACTGTCGTCAGGTGTGACGTTTAGTAGCGCGCCTTGCGAGCGCCTGTTCGCTCACTGCGGTCGTCGACAGCCGTCGGAACTGACCGTCTTTTCGATCGCTCGCTCGAGGGCGCGAACGCTCGCTTTCTCTACTCGATCCGGGTTCGCGAGGAGGCGAACGTCCTGCTCACCCAGCGAAACGAACCCGCACTCGAGGTGATCGGCGGTCGCCCGGAGGCCGAGGCCGACGTCGGCGTCACCCGAAAGCACCGTTCGCGCGGGACTCTCGTGGGCGCGCAGACCGAGGTCGAAGCCATTGATCGCGTCGGTGACCGCTCGCCGCTCGAGCCCGCGCGCGTCGGCGAGTTCGTCGAGTGCGGCCTCGAGGTCGGTCCGCAGTCCCGAGTCGGGCGTCCGATTGACGAACCGCAGGTCGCGATCGACGAGGTCCGCCACTCCCTCGATCTCGGCTGGATTCCCCGGTGGGACGACCAGTCCCCACTCGCGGCGCCACTCGGCGAGAACCGTCGCTTCCTCGGGAACCCGGTGATCGGCCTCGAGTGACCCCGCAGCGACCGCCACGTCGGGGACGCCCTCGCGAAGTCGGCGGAGGGCGGGGCGCGTGCCGACCGAGAGGTAGCGCGGGCGATCGAGACGGTCGAGCGCCCGGTTCAGCGTCGGGTCGTCCTCGCCGACGCCGAGGAGCGTGGGCGGTCGGATATCGGGTGAGAAGAGCCGAACCGTCACGCGCTCGCCGGCCGACAGGTAGGCCGTGTCCGGGTGAACCTCGACGACGCCGTCGGCGTCAGCGAGGCTGGTGGTCGCGCCGCTACCCTTGTCGACGGGGTAGACGAGGAGGTCGTCGGTGGTGTTCCCGTTCTCGCCCCCATCTCCGTCTCCGTTCCCGTCGGATTCACTGCCACTGTCGGACGCCCCGTCCCCGTCGGTCACGACTCCGACGGGCAGCAGCCGCAATCGCCCCTCCTCGTAGCGTTCCTCGACCGCCATCCGCCCCTCGAGGGTCGCCGAAGCGGGTTCGGGATGGCCCGCCGCCTCTCGGATCGCTGGCGCGACGAAGGTTCGAAAGACCATCATCGCCGACACCGGATACCCCGGCAATCCCACGTAGGCCGACCGCTCGAGGCGGCCCACGAGCATCGGTTTTCCGGGTTTGACGCTGACGCCGTGGATCAACAACTCCCCTTGCTCGTCGATCACCCGGTGGACGACGTCGACCGCGCCCGCGCTGGTCGATCCCGACGAGAGGACCAGGTCGCACTCGGTGGCGGCCTCCCGGAGAACGCGCTCGAGTTCGTCCCTGTCGTCGCCTGCGTGCGGATAGAGGACCGCCTCGCCGCCGGCGTCTTCGACCCCCGCAGCGATCGTGTAGCTGTTGACGTCGTAGATCTCGCCGCGGTCGCTGTCGACCGTTTCGCCCGGTCGGACGAGTTCGTCGCCCGTCGAGACGATGCCGACGCGGGGTTTGGAGCGGACGGGAACCTCGTCGACGCCCAGCGCCGAGAGCAGACCGATCTCCCGCGGGGTGAGTCTGGTGCCGGGGCCGAGCGCCCGCTCGCCGGCCGCGACGTCCGCGCCGGCGAACATGACGTTGTCGCCGGGCGTGACGGCGGTTCGGACGAGGACGGCGTCGTCGCTCGCGGCGTTGTTGCTCGCGGAGCCATCGTTCGCTCGGTCCGCCGATTCGGAACCGGCGCGATCGGTCCGCTCGACCGGGACCATCGCGTCCGCGCCAGCGGGCATCACCGCCCCGGTCGAAATCTCGACCGCCTCGCCGGCCTCGAGAGTCACGTCGGGCTTCTCCCCCGCCCGCACCTCCCCGACGACCTCGAGGCGTGCCGGATCGCCTTCCGTCGCGCCGAAGGTGTCCCGCGCCCGCAGCGCGTAGCCGTCGAGGCTCGCCCGGTCGAACCCGGGGACGTCGATCTCGGCGTCGATTCGCGCGAGCAGCACCCGACCGCGGGCGCTCGAGAGGGAGACCCGATCGACGCCGCCCTCGAGCGCGAGCGAGCGGATCGCCTCCCTGGCTTCTTCGGGGGTAGCGAGGTCGCGAAATTCCGTGCGTTCCATGGTCGGTCGTCGGGACGGATCGACAAAAACGTCCACGTCCGCGTTCGCGTCCGCGTCCGCATCGTCTCTCGCGGGTCGCAGTTCGGTTCGTCGAACCCGGCCCGACGCGGTCGGCGAGTTCGGGGATTCACGGCTCAACCCTCGACTTCGAACTCGCCCTCGAACCCGTCTTCGAACCGGAACACGCCGTTTCGCTGGATCACGTCGCCGTCCACCTCGATGCGCGAGTCCTCGCCGACGTCGAGGATCAGGTCCGCGTGGACCGCGCTCCCGTTGCACTCCCGATCCTCGGGCACGCACTCCTCGACGGCGTTTCCGAGCGCGACGTGGACGGTGTCGCCCATCTTCTCGTCGAACAGCACGTTGCCGGTGAACCGATCGATGCCGCGATTCGTCCCGATCCCGAGTTCGCCCGCGCGCCGCGCGCCCGCGTCGGTCTCGAGCAGGCTCGTCAACGCGTCCTCGTTTCGGGCCGCGGAATGGGCCACGACCTCGCCGTCTTCGAACTCGAGGCGGGCGTCCCGGATCTCCCGGCCGTTCCGGATCACCGGCACGTCGAACCGCACCGTCCCCTCGACCGAGTCGGGGACCGGGGCGGTGAACACCTCGCCGCCCGGGAGGTTCTGGGTCGCGTCGTCGTTCTCGGCTCGCATGCCGTCGACGGACATGCGGAGGTCGGTCCCCTCGCCGCTGACGATCCGAACCTCCTCGGCCGGCTCGAGGACCTCCACGAGTTGCTGCTGGAACTCCCGCTGTGCGGTCCAGTCTCGATCGACGGCCTCGTAGACGAAGTCGGCCCACGCCGCGGTGCTCATCTCGGCTCGCTGTGCGTCCGCGGCCGTCGGATGCCGGGTGATGACCCACCGTTTTCCGAGTCGCTCCTCGAGAACCGGCCGTCGTGCGCGGCTCGCGGCGGCCGCCTTCGCCGGGTCGACGTCGCTCGTCTCCGACGGGTTCGCCCCGCCGGCGATCATGATCACCACGTCGGTCTCCGCCATCGCGGCGAGTCGGTGTTCTTTCGGGCGAAAGTCCTCGACGTCCATCGCTCGAGCGTACGCGCGACCGGCTCGAGCGTTCCGCCACGAGAGGATCGGGCGCGCGCCCCGCTCGCCGAGGTGCTCGTAGAGCGCGATGACTAACTCGTCGGCCGCCGCCGGCGCTCGGACGAGAACGTCGTCGTCGGGGCCGACGTCCGTACAGTGGTCGACGAGGATCTCGGCGTGTCTCCTAATGCGGTCATCCATGTACCGAGATGACGGACGATTGTCGTAAGTATCTCCGCCAGCCGGAGTGAAAGTAAAACTCGAATCGCAGTCGGTTCGAGTGACGTGTGCCGTCGAATCTACAGGTGTGCTTCCCAGTGCTCGACGGTTACCGTCTCGCCCGCCGGAATCCCCTCGAGCGACTCCTCGACGACGACCCAGCCGTCGGCCAGCGCGACGCTCGAGAGGACGCCGGCGCCGCTGGTTCGCGTGGGGATCGCCGTCGGGGCCTCCGCAGCGTCCTCGTGCCTCTCGCTCTCCTCGCCCTCTTCATTATCTCCGGCCGACCCCTCGAGTCGGACCCGCGCGAACGTCCTCGACCCGATGTCGCTCGGTATCTTGCGCTCGAGGCGGGCTTCGGTGGTGGGATGGGGATCACCGTCGACCGGCGCTCCCTCGAGTCGCCGGAGCAGCGGCCGCAGGAACTGTACCGCGGTGACGATGCAGGCGACGGGGTAGCCCGGCAGCGCGAGGACGGGCGTGTCCTCGACGATTCCGAGGGCGACTGGGTAGCCGGGTTTGATCGCGACGCCGTGGACGAGCACCTCGCCGAGGTCGTCGATCACCTCCGGGAGGAGGTCGCGCTCGCCGACCGAGGAGCCGCCGGTGGTGACGACGACGTCTTTCGTGAGGTCGCGCTGGATGGCCACCCGGAGTGCGTCCCGGTCGTCGGTGACGACGTCCCGGTAGGTGGCCCGACCGCCCCAGCGCTCGATCAGCTGGGAGACGGTGAGGCCGTTGGTCTCGACGACTTCGCCGGGCTCCGGCTCGCGGTAGACGAGTTCCTCGCCGGTCGGCACGACGCCGACGGTCGGTTTCGGCCGGACCGCCACGTTCGAGACGCCGGTCGACCGCAGCAAGGCGAGGTCCGAGGGTCGAAGCCGGTGGCCCGCCTCGAACAGTATCTGCCCCTCCTCGACGTCCTCGCCAATCGGGGCGACGTTCTCGCCGACGGCGACGGCGTCGGTGATCTCGACCGCCGTCCGAGCCCCGCTCGTCGACTCGGCCTCGAGAACGTCCGCGTGCTCGACCATTACGACGGCGTCGGCACCCGCGGGGAGTTCGCTGCCGGTGTGGACGCGGGCGGCGGTATCGGGGCCGACGGGGTCGGCTGCGGTCGATTCGTCTTCGAGATCGACCACCTCGAGAACCGCGGGCGACCGTGCGCTCGCGCCGAAGGTGTCGGCGGCCCGAACGGCGTAGCCGTCCATCGCCGCCCGCTGGTAGTGGGGGACGTCGCGGATCGCCCGCACCGCTTCGGCGAGGACGCGACCGTCGGCCGCGGGGAGGCCGAGTCGTTCGGGCTCGGTCTCAGGTTCGAATTTCGACACCCCATCGTTCTCACTCGCGCCACTCGAGACCGCCGCCTCGAGAATCTCGCGGGCGTCCTCCAGACGGGTTCGTGACTTGAACCCCGATTCGGTTCGGTCGCGGTCGGCCCCGTTCATACCTCCACTCGAGATGTCGGGCGGCAAAAACGTGCGGGACCGAGGAGCTGTCGGTGCGTATATGTGTTCGCCGGCGCATCACCGATTATGGTGACGACTTCGATGGAGCTACTCGTGATCCTTCTCGTCGCGCTCGTGGGTCTCGTCGCACTCGCGTTCGTCGCGTACGGCGTTCGCGAACTTCAGGTCGCCTCCCACGTGCTCCGATCGCGGCCGAACTCGGTCCTCGAGGCCACCCAGGGCGGGCCGATCGAACTTCGCGGGTCCGCGACCCCCGCGGGCGGAACCCTTCGATCGCCGTTTACGAACACGCCGTGTCTGGCCTACGAGTACGAGGTCGAAGAGGAGTACAACACGAAAAACGGCACCTCCTGGCGGACGATCGATTCGGGCGACCGGCACGTCCCGTTTCGCCTCGAGGACGACTCGGGAAGCGTCCTGATCGAACCGCCGGGTGCGTCGTTTCGGCTCACCGCGGAGGACCGGATCCACGTCGAGGGCGGTACCGAACCGCCGGCGACGATTCAGCGGTTCATCGACGCCAACGAGGACGTCGACTGCGAGAACACGTCGATGGACCTCCGGATATTCGAGCTTCGAACCGGCAGCGACCGGCGGTTCACCGAGCACAGACTCGACGTCGACGAGGCGGTCCACGTCCTCGGAACCGCACGCCACGACACTACGGTTTCCCGGCGGGCCGGCGAGGTCAACGCCGCCGTCGGGATCGGCGAGGCGGCGCTTTCGGACGACCGCTGGGTTCGTCTTCGACACCGGTTGTTCGGCTATCCGTTCGTCGTCTCCGACCGGAGCGAACGGTCGCTGGGCCTGCGTGCGGCGCTCGTCGGCGGCGGCGCGGTCGTCGGCGGACTGTTACTCGTCGCGTTCGCGGCGCTCTTTTTCGCCTGAGTCTGTGAGTCCGTCTCGAGTCCGCCGGAGTCGAGAGCGCGAGGTGAGGTCGAACTCGGACCCGGACAGAATCCGAACTCGAACCTGAATCCGAACCCGAACTCGAACCGGGACCGCGGCCTTTTTCGTATCGGCGTTCGAACCCGGTACTATGTCAGCGCTCCGCGATGCCTTGCGGGATCTCCCCGACGGAATCTTCTTCGATCTCCTCGAGAGCGACGAGGCGTATCTACTCGTCCTCGACGTACCGGGCGTCTCCGCGGAGACGCTCGAACTCGTCGTCGAGAACGGTCGGATCTCGATCGAGGCGCGCCGAGAGAAGGACCTCCCCGCCGACTATCGTTACCTCGAGGAGAACCGATCGCTGTTTTTCGACGCCGACCTGCCGCTCCCCGCCGACGCCGCCGAGACCGAAGCCCAGGCGGTGGTGACCAACGGTGTCCTCGAGTTGACCCTCCCCAAACGCGAGGCGAGCGAAGAGACGACCATCGATATCGTCGACGACGGATAAGCGGGGTGGTCAGTTCTGAGCACTCTCCGCGCGTACCGGCGCTTCGTCGTCGTCGCGTGGCAGTTCCTCCCGCTGTTGCTGGCCTACGCTCGCGACCGCCGGCGGTTCCTGCTGTTCGGCCGCTCGCGACGGGTCGGTGGTGACGTCCGCCGCCGGCGCGCACAGCGCCTCCTCGATTCGCTTTTGACCCTCGGTCCGACGTTCATCAAACTCGGCCAACTGCTCTCGACTCGTCCCGACGTGCTGCCGCCGGAGTACATCGAGGTGCTCTCGGCGCTGCAAGACGAGGTCCCGCCGGCCGACTGGGCGAACGCGAGGGTCGTCCTCGAGGAGGAACTCGGGCCGATCGACGAGCGCTTCGCCGAGTTCGAGACCGAGGCGATCAGCGGTGCGAGTCTCGGCCAGGTGTATCGGGCGCGCGTGGACGCACGAGCGATGGGGGAAAACGAGGATCACGCGGAAGACGCCATGGACGTCGCGGTCAAGGTTCGTCGACCCGGCATCGAGGAACTGGTCGAAGCCGACCTCCGGGTCGTTCGCTGGTCGCTGCCGATCCTGATGCGATTCGTCGGCGAATCCCGCGCGTTCTCCCTCGAGAACCTGGCCGACGAGTTCGCCCGGACGATCCGCGAGGAGATGGACTACGAACGCGAGGCGACCATGCTCACCGAGATCCGGTCGAACTTCGCCGATGACGACCGGTTCGTCATCCCCGCCGTCGTCGACTCCCACTCGAGTGCGCGCGTGCTCACGATGGAGTACGTCCCCGGGACGAAGATCAACGACGTCGCGAAACTCGACGAGAAGGGAATCGATCGCGGGCAGATCGCAGAGCACCTCGAGCGGTCGTACCTGCAGATGATCATCGACGACGGTGTCTACCACGCCGACCCGCATCCCGGAAACCTCGCGGTTACCGACGACGGGGCGATCGTCTTCTACGACTTCGGCATGTCCGGTCGGGTCGACGAGTTTGTCCAGGAGAAGATCGTCGACTTCTACATCGCCGTCGCGAACCAGGACATCGACGCCATCCTCGACGCCCTGATCGAGATCGGAACCCTGAGCCCCGAGGCGGATCGGCAGGTGATGGCCGAGGTGATGGAACTGGCTATCGCGGACGCCCGCGGCGAATCGATCGAACAGTACCGCGTCCAGCAGATCGTCGGTCAGATCGAGGACTCGATCTACGAGTTTCCGTTCCGACTGCCCGCGAACCTCGCGCTCGTCCTCCGGGTCGCGACCGTCGTTGAGGGGGTATGCGTCACGCTCGATCCCGACTTCGACTTCATCGACACGGCGACGGAGTACCTCACCGAAGAAGGCTACCGCGAGGAGTCGATCCGCCAGTACCTCTCCGAGAGCGGCCAGCAGGTCCGTCGGTCGGCCGAATCGGCGACGCGCGTCCTGCCGAAGACCGAGCGGGCGCTCGACCGCCTCGACAGAGACGACACGTTCGTCCGCATCGGCGTCGAGGACTCCGAACAGGTCTTCGACAAACTCGCAAAACGACTCGTCTACGGCATGTTGTTGACGATGGGCGTGTTCTCGATGGGCGTCCTCTACGCGCTGGGCGCGCCCGAGGCGTCAGTCGTCGCAGCGGTGTTCTCGACCGTGTTGTCGATCCAACTCTACCGATCGTTTCGCAAGCCCCAGTCGATTCGGACGACACCGCAGTTCACCCGCCAGAACCTGCGCCAGCGCCGCGAGGACGAGTGAGTCGAGTCGGATCCCGTCTGCTGTCTCCCGAGAATTTGTCCTGGAACCACCGCACCAGAAACGTGTGCGCGTAATATTACACGCTACGTCGACCGGAACTCCGTCCAGGCGCTGTGATCGATACAATCCCCGAACCGATGGTCGTCGCGGTAGCGGGCCGTTCCGCTCCGCGGGTCGTACTCGAGGAATCCGCACTCCGCCAGTTTCGGGAGCGTGACGTGGTGGAGCCTCGTCCGAATCAGATCTCTGTCGCTTCTCTCGGAATCGTGTGCGAGGACGAAGGGGAGCAGATCGTCGATCGAGGCGACGTCGTCGTTCTCCCGAAAGTAGTACAGGACGTAGCGACGATGACTGTCGGCCATCGCCTCGAAGAAGTCGTCGAGCGGCGGTCCGTGTCGTTGTGCGTGTTCCCCACGTGCTGGCGTCATACCGACGATAACGGGATCCACCGGATAACCACGGCCGTTGGGTGGTCAACTGTTTAAATACCTCGGTCGTCGGTGGCGAGCGTCTGGCGCAGTAACCCGGCCTGCCCGCGTCGCAGTCGAGCGGACAACGCCTGATCGGAGATCCCGAACGCGGACGCCAGCTCCCGTAACGTCGTCCCCCGCGGGACCTCGAAGTAACCGGCTTCGAGGGCCGCCAGAAGCGCTTCTCGCTGTGAGTCCGTGACGCCGTAGTCCCGTCCGCCCGGCTGCTCGCGGTAGAGCCTATTGAGCGAGAACCACAGCGATTGGTCCTGACAGCTCTCTTTGAAGGTGGCGAGCGCTTCTCGAGACGGGATCCGAACGCGGGATCGAAGCCCGTCTCGAGTGAGCGTCGAATCGAGTATGACCATATCCGATTCCGCGACGACGGGGTACAGAATCACGCGCGATCCTTCCTCCGACGCCGTTATCCGGTAGAGCCGTCGGTCTCCGACCGTCGAGATCGGAGCGAGGGTGTCGCAGTGGGGATCGGCGTCCATCGCCGCCTCGAACGCCTCGAAGTCGACGCCGCTCGCCCAGTGGTAGAAGACGGTCGCCGACTCGTCGCCACTGCCCGCCGGGTGGACCTCCTCTAACGACAGTTTTAGATCCGGAAGCGCCTCGAACGTGTGCTCGAGGACGTGTAGTTCGTGGGTCCACTCGGCGATGAAGCTCATTGTGTTAGCAAATCTGGCACTATTGAAACCGCTTGTGGCTCTCGCGCACTCCGAACGCGTTCGATACGGTATGTTGTCAGTCATTTTCGGTGCAATCGCAGCTAGGTCGCGGTTACACCGGTAAACAGTGACAGCAGTCCGTCTGATTTCCCGGGCGACGAGTCGGCTCCGGGTTCGGGAATCGGGTCGCCGGCGGGTTTTCGAGTCGCGTTCGCCACCGAGTAAACCGTTTTCCCGCTCGCGGGTGACGTGGACGTATGGACTCCGACTACGGTCGGCTCGCCGACCTGCCGGTGACGATCGACTCGGCCTCGACGGAGCGTCTCGAGCGCGATACCTCGAGCGGGTTCACGCGCGTGACGACCGTGTTCTCGCTGTCCGGTCCCGGTCCCGATCCCGGTCCCGATCCCGATTCCGGTTCCGAATCGGACCCTCGGGACGCCACGGCGATCGGCCGCGGCGAGGACGTCACCTACGAGACCGCCGACCACGACGCGCTCGCCGACTCCGGTTTGCCGGCACTCGAGGGCGAGTACACGATCGATTCGTTTTCAGACCGGCTGGAAGAACTCGACCTATTTCCGACCGGTGGCCCCGACCGCGAGGTATTCCGAAACTACCGCCGCTGGGGCCTCGAGAGCGCCGCCCTCGATCTGGCGCTCCGACAGGCCGGGACGGATCTCGCGACGGCGCTCGACCGGTCGGCCGGTCCGCTCCGGTTCGTCGCCAGCACGCGGTTAGGAGAGCCGCCGACGACCGATCGCGTCGACTCGCTTCTCGAGCGGGTGCCCGGCCTCGGGTTCAAACTCGACCCGACGAGCGACTGGGACGACTCGCTGGTCGCCGACCTGGCGGAAACTGGGGCCGTCCGCATCCTCGATCTGAAGGGCCACTACGAGGGAACCGACGTCGACGCCCCCGCAGATCCTGAACTCTACGAGCGAGTCCTCGAGGGATTCCCGGACGCCGTCATCGAGGACCCGGCGTTGACCGACGAAACGCGGCCGCTGTTTTCCGATCCGGACGTTCGAGGTCGGGTCTCCTGGGACGCCCCGATCCACGGCGTCGACGACGTCGAGGCCCTGCCGTGGGAACCGTCGTGGCTCAACGTCAAACCCTCCCGGTTCGGCTCGCTCGAGTCGCTGCTCGAGACGCTCGCCTACTGCGAGGAGCGCGAGATCCGCTGCTACGGCGGCGGTCAGTTCGAACTCGGCGTCGGCCGCGGCCAGCTGCAGTTGCTGGCCGCGCTGTACTATCCCGACTCGCCCAACGACGTCGCGCCGCGCGCGTACAACGATCCGGAACTGGCGGAGGAGTTGCCGGCGAGCCCGCTCGAGCCGTCGACGGAGTCGGTCGGCTTCCGCTGGTGACGGGAGAGTCGGGTTCGGCTCCGTTCGTCGCTGGATCAGTGCTCCCGTCTCCAGGTCTCTCATCCTCCGACCAACCACGCTGTCACGGACCTCCCCGACGGAGAGATATATGGACGGCGGTGCTACTATCGCCCGATGACCGAGTGGATAGAGATCACTACCGAGGAGGGTCCGGACGAAAACGCCACAGAACGTGTTCCAAGGGAGTGGTACGAATACAATCGACGTGCTAAGGGCGTTCTCGAGACGCTCCGCGAACGGTTCCGCGACGAACCGGGTGTGACGGGATCCGGACTGCGGAGAGGTGAGCAGACGATCGCAGGAAAACACGTCCTGCAACCGGTGGTGTACGCCGAGGAAACGGTCGCACAGGACGTTCCCGACGAGATCGATGGGATCCCCGTCCGAATCGAACCGCCGCGAGGGGACGCCGTGGGTCTTTGAGGAGCGACCGACCGTCCACGGTCACCGCGACTGCCGACCGAAACCGGAGGGCGTCGACGATACCGTCTCCTCGAGCAGTTCGGAGAGGCCCATTCGGCACGGGTATCGACGGCTCGTGGGAACCGCTGTCGTCCCCGCGCTCTGGTCGCCTCGTCGCGTAATTCAAATTCGATCGGTGTGCCGCGTGCGAGCAGCGGAGACAGCACTCGAGGCAGACTTTCGATAGTACATCGAGAACGGGAGCGAGCCCACGACGGTAGTCGAGAGTAGCCGTCGAAACGAACGTTAGGCGTCGGGACGAGGCATCGTCTCGATATCTCGGACTCGAGGCGTCTTCTCGACGGACTGGTATTGACGTTGCCACGCCTCCTCCGGGAAGAGACCGTTTCGGTCGAACAGTTCGCGGGCCGGTTCGGTGAGTTCGTAGAACTTGTAGGGGTAGTCTCGAAGCCGTTCGCCGACCTCGAACTCGCGCTCTCGAACGACGCCGACGTCTTCCAACGTCTGGAGGTGCCGGCGGATGGCGTCGTCGCTCAGCGGTGGATTCATGTAGTCCAACTCCTCGACGCTGGGCATTCCCTTCGGGTGACCGACGATATCTGCGAGGAGGTCGGCCCGTTTCTTGTCGGTCGCCTTCTGGAGCGCACGCCACGAATCGAACTCCTCGTCCTCGTCGTCATCGTCGGCGTTCCGAGGTGCTTTCGATGGGGCGGCCACCGTCGTCTCAGGCCTCATACTCATGCATTGGGGTGCTACCACCATAAAGCATTCTCACCCTACTGAGGACAGTACCACAAATAATACCACAATCAAATACACGGAGAACACAATCCTAATATATCAACCGATACCACAACTGAATAATGGGTTCCGGAGATGATCGGTTCGGTATCGACGACACCACGAGTTCTGAGGTACCTGACGAAGAAGAATTGATGACCGAAATCACCGATATACACCTCACTCCGAGCGAACATCAGCGGATCAAGGATCTGGTGAACAGTCCGCAACTGGACCGCATCAAGGGTCACGACCGACGATATCTGGTCGCAGGGGCAGGTGGGAATACTGGAGCCGCAACTCGTCGAAAGACCGTCTACGACCTGCTCGATTCGCGATCGGCTCCACCGGCGGTCGCCATGCAACTAGAAGACTTCGGGCTGACACCCGAGGAGATCCGGCTGTGGACTCGAGTGTTCGATATCCTTTGCGGAATGGCGACGCACATCGTCGCCGTTATCGAAGACTTCGATGGCGGCTACGTCTGGGAGTTAGGGCTGCTCTTTGCCCCGTCGTACCGGGCAAAAGCGTGGGTGTTGAAACGACGGTATCCGGACGAAGAAACGGAACGTGAGCGATACGACAACGGAATGGGTGCCTCGCACGTCGAGCTTCTTCTGACCGGCGACCACTCTCTCGAGTGGACCGATGTAACTGAACTCCGGACCGTCGTCGACGAAATCCCCTGAGACGACAGTACAGGATCAGTCGTCGAGTGGCCGCCGAAGCGTACTTCTTCGCACACCCAGTGATTCTTCGCATGCAGATCGACCCCTTCGAACTCGAGCGCTGGTTCGCCGAGTACGAACACGAGGCGGATATCATGCTCGCCGAGAGCGGGATCCGCAGCCTGCCGGCGAGTCGGTTCGACACCGACCCCGGCGATCTCGGCTACGTGATCCCGACCAACGGCGATCCCGACTTTCGCGCCGATGTGGCGAGGCGGTACGACCGGGACGCCGACGAGGTGCTGTTCACCTGTGGCACCCAGGAGGCGAACTTCCTCGCCTTTCTCTCCGTACTCGGCGGAGACGGCCACGCGGTCGTCGTCACGCCCACGTATCAGGCGCTGCACGCGGTCCCCGACGCGATCGGCGACGTGACGCGGGTTCCGCTCGAGGCGCCCGACTGGACGCTCCCGGTCGACGCGGTCGCCGAGGCGATCAGGCCGGAGACCCGGCTCATCGTGCTGAACAATCCGAACAACCCCACCGGCAGGTACCACTCCGAGGAGACGGTCCGGGCACTGTACGACCTCGCGGCCGACAACGACGCGTTCCTGCTCTGTGACGAGGTGTACCGGCTGCTCGCCACCGAGCCGCTCCCGCCGGTCGCGAGCATGGGGCCGCACGGGCTCTCGACGACGAGTCTGACGAAGGCCTACGGTCTCGCGGGCCTGCGTTTCGGCTGGCTGGTCGGCGACCGCGAGGTGATCGACGCCGCCTGGAACTGGAAGGACTACACCACGATCTCGCCGTCCCTGTTCGGCCAGCACGTCGCCCGGCAGGCACTGGGCGAGCAGGAAGACGACATCCTCGCGGAAAATCGCCGGCTCGCCGCCGACCACCGCGATCGAGTGGGCGAGTTCCTCGCCGCACACGATCTCGCGTGGCACGACCCCGTCGGCGTCAACGGCTTCGTCACGGTTCCCGAGGGGTTCGAGAACGGCCGCGAGTTCTGCCGGACCGTCGTCGAGGAGGCCAGCGTCGTCCTCGGTCCGGGCGAGTGCTTCGGCTACCCCGATTATTTCCGGATCGGCTTCGGCCTGCCGACCGAGGAACTCGAGGCCGGACTCGAGCGGGTGGGGCGGGTGCTCGAGGACCGGTAGCCGGTGTCGGCTGCGGAGGGGTGGAACCCACCGGATATCGATGTCGGGATCGAAACCGAGAGCGATCGCGAGAACGACTACCTCGACGAGGACGGCGACGTCCATCGTTCGATACCACGCTCCGCCGTTGCGTTCGAAAGTGTAGTTTTGCGGATGTCACACGCGCTGCCTTCCGGACCCATTTCCGTATCGCAACCGGTGCTCTCGACCAACTCGAGGCGGTCACGTCCCCGACTCACACGCTCGTCGTCTCGAGTCCGTTCCAAACGGTTTATGCCGTTCGGTTGATTACCCCGGGACATGGCGAAACAGCAGACAGAAGTTCGCGAACTCCAGGAAGGTGGCTACGTCATGATCGACGACGCAGCCTGCGTCATCAACTCCTACTCGACCGCAAAGCCCGGCAAACACGGCAGTGCCAAGGCTCGAATCGAAGCAAAGGGTGTCTTCGATGGCAAGAAGCGGTCGCTCTCCCAGCCCGTCGACGCGAAGATCTGGGTCCCGATCATCGAGCGCAAACAGGGCCAGGTCGTCTCCGTCGACGGTGACGACATGCAGGTCATGGACCTCGAGACCTACGAGACGATCACGATGCGCATCCCCGGTGACGCCGACGTCTCCCCGGACGAGAACATCGAGTACCTCGAACTCGAGAACCAGCGAAAGATCGTCTGATGCTTCCGGGGGCGGTCGCCGAGCGCGAGGACGCGAACTTCGTGGTCGTCGGTGCGCCCCTGGACGTATCGACGACGTTTCAGCCGGGGACCCGATTCGGGCCCCGGAGAATCCGAACGTTTGCGGAAACGTTCGACGACTACGATTCTCGGACGACCCAGCACTTCTCCGAGCTGCAGGTTCACGACCACGGCGACGTCCACGCGTGGGACGACGCCAGCGAGTATCTCGAGTTCCTCGAGGGGACGCTGACCGACGTGGTCTGGGACGACGCGGTTCCCCTCCTGCTGGGCGGGGAACACACCGTCTCGGTGGCGGGCGTGCGAGCGACGGAACCGGACGTGTTCGTCTGTCTCGACGCCCACCTCGACCTTCGCGAGGAATACGACGGCAACCCGCTCTCACACGCCTGCGTGACCCGACACGCCCTCGAGGTCGCCGACGAGGCGATCGTCGTGGGTGCGCGGACGGGGAGCGAAGCCGAGTGGGAACGGGCGGACGGGGACGACGTGACCGTCGTCGCCCCCGAGGCCATCGGCGAGCGGGACTTTGGGGACCGGCTCGCCGACCGCGAGGTCTATCTCAGCGTCGACATCGACGCGGCCGACCCCGCCTACGCGCCCGGAACCGGGACGATGGAACCGTTCGGCCTCGAGCCCGGCGACATGCGCGACGTCGTCCGCGAGGTCGCACCCCACGCGGTCGGCTTCGACGTCGTCGAAGTGAACGACCGCGACGACGGACAGGCGGCGACGCTCGCGGCGAAGTTGTGCCGGGAGTTCGTCTTCTCGAGGGCTGCTGTGGACGCCAGTACCGACGGCGCTGGCGGCACTGACAACGCCGACGGCGCTGGCGGCACTGACAACGCCGACGGCACCGACGAGTAACTCCGCCACAGCCCCGCGTTCGATGCGCTCACTCTGCTCGTGATTCGACTGCTGGTGTCTCGAGTTCTGCGGTGGCTTCCTCGACCCACTCGGGACGTTCGACCCTCGTCTCGCCGACGTTGACGTACGTCACTCGTTCGGCGTATCTGAGTTCGAGGTCGTATCTGTCGGTGACGCCCTCGAGTTCGTACTGTCGGATCAGGCCGTCGTCCTCGACGGTAAGCCGAACGTCGATAATCTCGTCGCCACCGAAGGGATACAGCGGGCCGCTCGTGCGCCCGTCGATACGGGTGGTATCGTCGAGTTCGGTGACGGTCGCGTTCTCCGTCGCTGCCAGCGCGTAGACGACCCACACCGGCGCCGTCCTGACCTGCCGCGGCCAGCCCCGGTCGTACTCGACGCTCCCTTCCGCTGGGTCGACTCGCTCGACGGAGCGCCCGTCCTCGATCCAGTACTCGCGCACGACCGGCTCCTCCGGGCGGGTCTCGACGCTCGTCGTTCGTTCGACCACGAAGACCCGTTCGTCGGCGGGGTCTACCCGAACCAGTTGCTCGGTTTTTCCGTGTACGGTCCTCGATTCGTCGACGTACCGCTTTTCGACGAGATACGTGTGCGTCCGGTTCTCGACGACCGTCCGATAGTTCTCGAAGAACGCGCGTTCGTCGACGATCCCGTCGGTCGTCAGCCCGGCCTGTATGCGTTCTCCGGGTTGTCGTTTCGTGCCCGCGTCCGTGTTCGTGTCCGCAGTCGTCGCGTTCTCGACCGCGCTCGACGAATCGACGGTCTCGTCAACACCGTACGGTTCGCGGTCGGGGACTTCGTCTCCGACTCCGCCACAACCCGCTACGAGCGCGAACAGGACGATCACGAACGCCAGCCGCACCCTTCGCGGCATGCTAGCACACTCCGTTACCGAACGGGAAAGGTTCTCCCGTCACCCGTGGCGCTCGAGGTCGTCCGAGCCTCTCAGCCGTCTTCGGTTTCGGTTCCGCTCCCGCTCTCGTTCGCATCCCCGTCTTCGGCTTCGGCCTCGACGTCGAACTCCCATCGAGTCGCGTCCTCCGGATAGTCGCGCCACGCGAAGACGGTCGACGGATCGACCGCGAAAAACGGCGTTCCGTGCCCGACGCCGTACTTTCGCTCGTAGGCCGCCTCGAGGCGCTCGAGCAGGTCGGGGTCGGCGGTCTCCTCGTCGATTCGCCGCGCCTGCCCCTCGAGGATCACCACCTCCTCGGCGCTCTCCCGGTGGACGACGATCTCGGGATCGACCGCGAGGTTTCGGACCCAGCGGGTTCGTTCGCCGCCGCCGCAGTGGAAGGTCCGATCGACCCAGACGCCCCACGTCGGTCGGGCGTGCGGGCGTCCGTCGGGGCGAACCGTCGTCACCCAGTAGGTGCGGTCCGCCGCGAGCGTCTCCTCGACGAACCCCCACGGGAGCAGTCCCTCGCTGCTCGCGGGGATCCCGTAACTGTCCTCGGTGCGGGGACGCCCCCGTATTCCGGTGTCGCCGACCGTCGCGTCGTCTCGGGTCATCGACCCCTAGACGGCGTGAAGCGGAATAAATCGTGGGTACACGTGACATCCCTCGAGTCCGTTCTCGAGGCGAGCGATTCGGAGCTCCGACGGATCAGTCGAATACAAGGAACCGGCGGGCGATACGCCGAGCATGGAACGCTCGGAATTCGTCGACCGACTCGATTCCCGACTTCGAATCGCCGACTACGCCGACCTCGACGCGAGCGCGAATGGCTTACAGATCGGCTCGAGGACCGGCGAGATCGACCACGTGGCGTTCGCCGTCGACGGCGTCCAGCAGACGTTCGAACTGGCGATCGACGCCGGTGCCGACGCCCTCGTGGTCCACCACGGTCTCTCCTGGGGCGGGTTCGACCGCGTGACGGGCAGAACCTACGATCGCATCGCGCCGCTGGTCGAGCACGACCTCGCGCTCTACGCCGCGCACCTCCCGCTGGACGGCCACCAGGAACTCGGGAACGCCGCCGGCGTCGCCGACGTCCTCGACCTCGAGGACCGCGCACCCTTCGGCGAACTCGGGCCGGAGTACATCGGCCAGCGAGGGACCGCCCGAGCGCCGTACGCGCCCGACGAACTCCGCGAACGCCTCGAGACGGAACTCGACGGTGATCGCGACGTCCGACTCCTCGAGTTCGGCCCCGAGGAAATCGAGGACGTGGCGGTCGTCACCGGCAGCGGCACCGACTGGCTCGAGGAGGCCGTCGAGAACGGGGTAGACGCGCTGGTCACGGGCGAGGGGAAACAGAAGGTCTACCACGAGGCCCGTGAGGCCGGCATCACCGTCGTCCTCGCGGGTCACTACGCGACCGAGACCTTCGGCGTCCGGTCGCTCCAGGGGCTCGCAGAGGAGTGGGGTCTCGAGACGACGTACTTCGACGTGCCGACTGGGTTGTAGTCGGTTACTCGTCGGCGCGGCCGTCGAGGGCGACTTCTCGTTTGCTCTCGGCCAATTTCCGGTCTACCCCTGTCGGACGATACCGGTGTTCGGCTCCGTCGTGATGCCGTCTTTCGGGCGCGTTCTCGTGGAACGTGGCCTCGTCTCTCGGTCTACGCGTCTCTCGAGTGTGGTATGAGTACGCATAAGAGACTACATTCGCAACGACTTCCCAATGCAGTTCGAGTTCACGGAGGTCTTCGTGCGAGTCGTTGGAACGTCGCCGGTGATACAGGCACTGGCCGGGGGGATCATCATCGCCCTGCTGAACCTCGTTGGTGCGTCACTCGTCCTCGTCTGGCGAAATCCGTCCGAACGAACGCTGGATAGTATGCTCGGATTCGCAGCCGGCGTAATGCTCGCAGCCGCCTTTACCAGCCTCATTATTCCCGGTATCGAGGAGTACTCCGCGGGGAACCCGATACCGACACTGATCGGCGTCGGACTCGGCGCGCTGTTTCTCGATCGGTCCGACGTACTCGTCCCCCACGCACACTACCTTCTGACCGGGAACCGTCGAACGGACGCAGCGGGAGGAGGAAAGAAACTACCGGTCACTGACGAACGGCTGGCGGGGGTGATCCTGTTCATTCTAGCGATCACGCTGCACAATATGCCCGAGGGTCTGGCCGTCGGCGTCGCGTTCGGTGCCGCGATGGGGGATCCAGCACAGCTCGGCGGTGCGTTGTCGTTGATGTTCGCGATCGGTCTCCAGAACGTCCCCGAAGGACTGGCCGTGTCCGTGGCGGCGATCAACGCCGGTCTCGACCGTCGGCTGTACGCCGCAGTCGCCGGGATTCGCGCGGGAATCGTCGAAATCCCGTTGGCCGTGCTGGGTGCCGTCGCTGTGACGACGATCGAGCCGCTGTTGCCGTACGCGATGGGCTTCGCCGCCGGTGCGATGTTGTTCGTCATCTCCGACGAGATTATCCCGGAAACACACAGGGGCGGCTACGAACGCGTGGCCACGCTCGGGCTCATGGCCGGCGTCATCGTCATGCTGTATCTGGACATTGCCCTGGCCGGGTAACCCCATCACCGTCGCAGACGACGGGAGCCACTGGCCCACGAATCGAACTGTACACGAACGACACACGTGACACTCCGGAGTCGACCCTCGTTTTCGCTCACGACCGCTCTCGTCCTGCCGTCTCGAGTTCCGTCTGGCTCCCGTCGTCGAGGCGTTTCGCTGGCGGCATCCGTGACGAACGCGGCGACACCTCTCACGACGAACCGCGGCGTTCAAACGGGTGGCTCGCCCAGTCGCGAACATGACTGACGAGCACGATCACGGGGACGATCGCGCGGACCACGACCACGGTCACGAGGGAGAGGGTGACGGTGAGAGCGAAAGCGCGAACGAGAGCGAGAGCGAGGGGTACCACGAGCCCGAACGGGAGACGTTCGCCCACGACCCGGTCGGCCACACCGAGGTTCGGGCGGGGATGACCGTCGGCGAACTGGTCGACCAGTACGGACGGGCCGGCCTCGGCGCGGCCGACGTCCACGAGGCCGCCGACGTCGCGGCGAAGATGTTCGACGACGACGTCACCGTCTTCTTCGGCCTCGCGGGTGCGATGGCGCCGACGGGCATGCGTCGGATCGTCTCGGATCTGATTCGCGACGGCTACATCGACGTCCTCGTGACGACCGGGGCGAACCTCACCCACGACGCCATCGAGGCCATCGGCGGCAAACACCACCACGGCGAGGTCCACGCCGAGGGTAAAACCGAACGCGAACACGACGAAACGCTGCGCGACGAGGAAGTCGACCGCATCTACAACGTCTACCTCCCACAGGAGCACTTCGCCGAGTTCGAGGGCCACCTCCGCGAGGAGGTCTTCCCCGAGATCGAGGAGACGGTCTCGATCGAGCGGCTCACGCGCGAACTGGGGCGAGCGAATAGCGAGGTCAACGAGCGCGACGGCGTCGACGAGGACCCCGGCATCGCCGCCGCGGCCTACGAGAACGACGTGCCGATCTACTGTCCGGCGATTCAGGACTCCGTCCTCGGATTGCAAGCCTGGATGTACTCCCAGACGACGGACTTCTCCCTCGACGCGCTCGCCGACATGACCCCGCTGACCGACCGCGCCTTCGAGGCCGAGGAGGCCGGCGCGTTCGTCGTCGGCGGCGGCGTCCCCAAGAACTTCACGCTCCAGACGATGCTCGTCACGCCCGGGGCCTACGACTACGCCGTCCAGCTCACGATGGACCCGCCACAGACCGGCGGCCTCTCCGGCGCGACCCTCGACGAAGCCCGCTCGTGGGGCAAACTCGAGAAGGACGCCGAGAACGTTTCCGTCTACGCGGACGCCTCCGTGACGCTACCGTTGATCGTCGCCGCGGCGAAGGAGCGCCTCGAGTCGTCGTCGTAGCAGTCGGTTCGTCACAGTTGCGTATCAAAACTGTCACGATTTCCGGATGGTAGCACATGCGTGTGTATTATTTATACAGGATTGCCCCGTGAGGGTAGTCAATGAATCACATACTGAATGTGCGCACGAACACACTTCACAAACCGCGAACGGACACGAGTCAGCAAAAAACCGAGTGCGGGGCCCTGATGCACGTTCCGCAGGATCACGTTGAGGAAGTTTCGGAGGCTGATTTCGAGACGGCGGCCGCCGTGAGTCGGTGCGGGCGGTGTTTCGAAAACGGCGGCGGGTACTGACTGCGACGGCGGGGTTCCCCGGCATGTTGGCGCTCCTTTTCCCTGCTATCCTGCGGTCGACTGTCCCGATTCGTCTCTAAGCCCCAGCTCTGAGACGGCGGCTTGCACTCCCCGCGCGGAGGTACAACCATCCGCGGCCCGAACCGACCGTGATGACCGAACTCGAGCACCCGACCTACGAGGTCGTCGTCGTGGGCGGCGGCCCCGCGGGGCTGACGACCGCGCTGTACACGACGCGACTCGGCCACCGAACCGCAGTCTTCGAGAAGGAGGGCGGTCGCCACGCGGCGGTGACCCACGTCCACAACCTGCTGGGCGTCTCCGAGGACGTCTCCGGCGCACAGCTGGCCGAACACGGCGTTCGGCAACTCGAGTCCTACGGGGCCGACTTCTATCCGGATGCCGTGGATTCGGTGCGACGCGTCGGCGGTGGGGGTGAAAGTGAGAACGCGGAGACCGAGGACGGGGACGGAGCTGGGGTCGAAACGGAGAACGAGAACGGGAACGGAAGCGAGAACGAAAACGAAAACGGAGACCGCTTCCGCCTCGAGGCCGCCCACGCCACCGTCCTCGCCGACCGCGTCGTCTTCGCGACCGGCTTCGCCGATCGCGGCCCCGAGGTCCCCGGCCTCCAGCAGTTCACGGGCCGCGGGCTCCACTACTGTCTCCACTGCGACGCCTACACCCTCGGGGACGGCTCGGTGTTCGTCCTCGGTCACGACGAGAGCGCGGCCCACGTGGCGATGACGATGTGCAACTTCACCGACGACGTCGACCTCCTGCTCGACGGCCACGATCCCGAGTGGGACGCAGAAACCGACGCGCAAGTGCGCGCCCATCCCGTCGACCGAATCGAACTGGGCGTCGTCTCCACCTACCCCGACGACGAGAGCGGTCGCGACAGCGGCCGCGCCGGTCGCGAGGACGAGCCCTGGCTCGGCGGCTTCGAGTTCGCCGACGGCACCGAACGCGACTACCTCGGCGGCTTCGCGATGTACGGCATGGAGTACAACACCGGCCTCGCGACCGACCTCGGTTGTGAGTGTACCGACGAAGGAGCACTCGAGGTCGACGGCGACTTCGAGACGAGCGTCGACGGCGTCTACGCCGTCGGCGACGTCACCCACGGCCAGAACCAGACGACGATCGCGATCGGCGACGGCGCGAAAGCGGGGCTCGCGATCCACGGGGAGCTTCGACGGTACCCGCGGTCGCTCGAGGACCTCGCGGCCGACGGTGCGCTCGACTCCGCGTCGGTCGACGCCGAGGGATCCGATTCCGCGGTCGATGCCGATCCCGGGACGCTGGCCGTCCCGGGCAGCGCCGACGATCTCCGGGCGCGGATGCGGCGAGTTCGACAGCTCGAGACCCATCCCGGATTTCGGGAGCCGAGACCGGGCGAGTGACGGCGGGTCGGTCGGAGCGCTACTCGGGGAAAATTTCGACCTCCCGTTCGATCCCGTCGATCCGCTCGCGATCCTCGGCGTCGAGATCCAGTTCGAGCGCCGCGAGGTTCGCCTCGAGGTGATCCCGACTGCTGGCTTTCGGGATCGTCACGAGGTTGTCCTTCGCACAGAGCCACGCGAGGCTGACCGCCTCGGGCGACGTGTCGTGTTTCTCGGCGACCGCGACCACCGCGTCGACCTCCTCGAGCCGGCCGGCGGCCAGCGGCGAGTACGCCACGAGCTGGTAGTCGTGTTCCCGCGCGTGTTCGAGGAGCTCCGTCGGCTGGAAGAGCGGATGGTACTCGACCTGGTGGGCCGCGATCGGCGACTCGAGGATCTCCCGGGCGGCCTCGAGTTCCGCGACCGAGAAGTTGCTCAGGCCGACGTGATCGACGGTGCCCTCCGCTCGGAGCTCGTCGAACGCGGGCAGGGTCCGCTCGGGCTCGTAGGTCTCGATCGGCCGGTGGACGTACAGCAGATCGATCGTCTCGAGTCCCAGCCGCCCGAGGCTCTCCGCGGTGGTCTCGCGGACGGCCTCGGGTGCGAGGCTGTCGGCCCACACCTTCGTCGCGACGGTGAGCTCCTCGCGGGAGAGATCGCTCCGGGCGAGTCCTTCGCCGACGACGCTCTCGTTGTCGTAGATCTGGGCCGTATCGAGGTGTCGGTAGCCGACCTCGAGTGCGGTCGCGACGACGTCCGGATCGTCGATTCCCATCGTTCCGAGTCCGACCGGTGGCAGTGTGAGTGTGGGCGCGTGCATGATCTGACTATGACGTCCGTGGCGGACGCACAAATACGCTCGCGTCGCAGCGATCCGGGTCCGGGTTCGAGTGGATTCGAGGCCCCGCTCGAGTCCCGAGTCTCGCGTCTCGAGCGTCCGTGGCGATCGAGAGGATCCGCGTCAGTACCCCGACCGAACGCGCCCCACGTCGAGGCGAGC
The DNA here is from genome assembly GCF_017357405.1 of Halomontanus rarus. Taxonomy (GTDB): domain Archaea; phylum Halobacteriota; class Halobacteria; order Halobacteriales; family Natrialbaceae; genus Halomontanus; species Halomontanus rarus. The sequence continues at coordinate 3,082,933 of NZ_CP071597.1, forward strand.
GTAGTGCCAGAGCGTCCCCGTCAGGCCGCAGTCGGCGATTCGCCGCCCGGAGCTCTCGACCAGCACCGACGGACAGTAGCCCGTCGGAAGGCCGTGATCGCGGGCGAGCGCCCGGCTGAACGCCGTATCCTCGTTGGGGACGTTTGGAAACCCGCCCGCTCGCTCGTAGGCCTCGCGGTGGATCACGACGTTGAACCCCGGGAGGATCGGGTACTCGAGGCGGGGGAAGACGTAGTTGATCGTCGCCTCCATCAGTTTCCCACGGACGGGGCCGGTGATCCGACACCGCGAGGAGGCGGCCGCGAGTCCCTCGGCCTCGAGGAATCCCAGCAGCCGAGTCAGGTAGTTCGCCCGCAGTTCGGTGTCGGCGTCGACGAACGCCAGCCACTCACCGTCGGCCGCGAGCGCCCCCTGGTGGCGAGCGGCGCCGATTCCGGTGCCCGCCTGCTCGAGGAGGCGGACGTCGTACTCCGCGGCGATCGCCTGCGTACCGTCGGTCGAACCACCGTCGACGACGATCGTCTCGTACTCGTAGGCGGTATCGAGGGCCTCGATGCTAGCGAGGGTCCCGCGGAGGTACTCGCGTTCGTTAGACGCGGGGACGACGAAACTGACGTCGGGCGTGGTCGGCCGCCGGGCCGCGGCGGTCGTCTCCACGTCGGTGTGCGGGGTCGACATCTGTGCGCTCGAGCGTGTGAACTCTTCCACGGGCCTTCAGTGTCGCTATCGTCGTCCGCCGCCGTCGGTTTTGGGGTGCGAGTCCGGCTGTGAGAGCGTGTGCGTATGCCTGTGAATACGCCATGCGCGTGTTCGTGTGAATACGAGTACGAGTGTGAGTACGAACGAAAACAAGAACGCCAACCCGAGCCGAATCCGAAACCGCCCTCGATCGATTCGACTCGAGTCGTGCGTGTCGATCGGCTCGAGTCGAGCGACCGGCTCGTCGAACCGACGCGGGCGATCGGACTCGCCTCGACCCGCCTGCCGTTCCGGATCACGTACTGTTTTGTCCGCCGCCGAGTACGGTCACCTGTATCGATGAACCTCCGTCCCCCTCGCCCTCGCCGGCCGCAGTTTCGACTCGCCGACTCGGCCCAGCAGCTCGTCGGCGGCTTCCTGCTCGCCGGCCCCTTCGTCGTCACCGAGGAAGTGTGGAGTCTCGCGGGGAACATGAACCTCTTGCAGACGCTTCTCACCGTCGGTATCGTCGCCGGAATCGGCTACGCGACGCTCTACAAGGCCGATACGGCACGGGACCCGGACGTCGAACACGAGGTCGTCGGCATCCCGGTCCGGTTCGTCTCGCTGATGATCGTCTCCTTCGGCTCGGTTACCATCCTCGCGGTCGTCTTCGGCGCCCCGGAGACGTTCCTCAAGGATGCCAGTACCGGCAAGCTCGTCGCGACGACGTTCAAGGCGATCAGCGTCGGCGCCGTCTTCAGCGTCGTCGGTGCCGCGACGGCCGACAGCGTGTTCTGAGTGCGCTCGTCGCTGTCTTTGCGTCTCGAGAGTCACGATATCCCTCGTCCTGCGGACTCGAGAGGGTTCGGATACCAGACCCCACGAACTCGAGGACGGTCGACGCGCCGGCACTCACGCTCGATTTTCGCTCGCTTCTTCTCTCACGCTCGAGACCCTCGTCTCGTACGGCCCGAACTCCTCGTACTCGACGTCGTTTTCCTCGAGGACGGCTCGGAGTTCCTCGAGGCCGCGGTCGATGTCGATCCCGACGCGGTCGACGTGGGCGTCCGGCGACTCGCTGGGATCGGTCTCGAAGTGGGCCGTCAGCTCGAGGCCCGCGGGGTGGTGGTAGCCGCGGACGTGGACCTGCCACCAGCGGTAGTCGGGGTGGTCGGCCACGTACTCGACCCGCCGGAGGTTGAGCACCTCGCCGAAGTACTCAAAAGACATGTCCCAGTTGGGCGCGAAGTGTTCGCCCCCGAGGATCGACTCCACCTCGTCGGGCTCGAGGCCGACTACCAGTGCGGCTTCCGCCGGCTTCGGCCGGGTGAAAAAGCGCCCTCTCGCCGAGATGATCAGCCGGCGGAGATCGCGGAGGAAGACGTCGACGAGTTTGGATTTCGAAACGCGGTGTGGCATACGTATACGAGGCGCTCGAGGTGCGTAAAGGGGTGGTCTGGTGAACACGGACGAAGTGAGAAAGGGTCTTTGGAGGGAGGCGTGTAGGCTCGAGTGGCCGATGACGAATCACCCACTCAGAGCCGGACTCGGCACCCGGTGATGACGAGCCCTATGAGTGCCGAGGCCCACAATCATACGTATGATTTTCTGGGAGAACCTTAAATCCTCACACAGCCACTCCTACAACCGGACAAACACTAACTTCCTCCAAGATTCAGAGGATTTGATAAACCAAAAACCACGATACAGACTACGGACCTGCAGAAAACTCCGCCATAAACTCACGAACAAGACGCAGCGCCACCTCTTGTGGTAAATCAGGGCACTCACCCGGTCTAAACGGTCCATACGTCTGCCCCTCCTTACCACGAACGGCGTCACATTCCTCCGTCACAATCACTCCAACTTCCCGATGCACCGAGAACTTCACCCGATCATGTTCCGGATCCTCTATGCGATACAACCGGCCGTCAGTAACTAACCGATCGATTGCCTGCTTCGGCCAATACGAGACAGAAAGCGCTTCCTGCAACTCGGCTTTCCAGACACCACGACCATCATCTTGCTCTGTGACCGTTTCCAGGATCGCCTCCTCACTGATTGCTTGATCCGTTAACCGCTCCTCTAATACCTCTTGGAGAAATTGCTCCTCAAGCCGGTCATAAAATCGGTCGTCATACAGTGCTTCAACCGCTCTATGGCAGTTCGCGCAGAGCGTAACAAGATTCTCCTCAGAATCCGATCCACCGTAACGGCGCGGAACGATATGGTGCTTCTGCAGCTTGCAGTCATTCCCTTCGCTACAGATAAAACAATGCGAGTCGGTCAGTACCACCACCGGACATCAAGTTCGAACGCATTCTTTTATTTATCTAGCACGTCAGCCACTACATCATCCAGAATCTCGGACTCCTCTTCCACAGCCGATAACTCTTGCTCTATTCTCGCCAGCTCATCTTCGAGATCTTGCTTCCGCTGTACAAATCGGCCTCGACACGCCTCCAACTGCTCATAAAGTTCAGCAACCTCCTCTTCCGCTCGTCGCTGACGTTCCCCACGGCTCCATCCATTTGACCGTGCCCGGCGCTTCGCCGGCCGCAACGCCTCTTTGATCCGATCACGCTCTTCCACATACTGCTCGACGAGTTCCTCCAACTGCTCCTCCTTTAACGCATGTTGCCGCAGCAATTCCTCGCGTTCACGGGCAACAGCATCCGTCAACAATCTCTCGAAATCCAGGTCATCCTCCGATTCGCCCCCGTACACCGTCATACCGGTTCCTCTCTCACCCAACGCTTTTATGCGGATATGCAATCTCCAGATGCGCTCGATCCGACACCGTTCTGTCGCCTCGCCTCACTCCTATCAACCAGCCAGTGAACACGCGGATCACTCCGCATATGTCGCCGCCCGCTCGTGATTTTCATAGTGTACTCCCAACATCGGAGTGCCGATGCCGTCACACCCCGCTGACGCCGACCGGCCTCTCATCCACAGCACCACCCGCCTACCAACAACGGAGGGATACCCATGAGCGAATCCCAAACGGACCCGGATACACGGCAGGTCCCGCCGCGCCGTGATCGGCCGGCGATCAACGCAATCTGGGACGGCCACGACGAGTGGTGGATCTTCTCCGAGGCGGAGACACCGATCGAGGACGGACGGTATCTCCTGGCCGACGACGCCACAGTCTGTGACGTGCATCGGTAACCTGCTGGTTTCCCGCGCCGAGGACAGCACACAGCTGGCACGCGACCACTCTTTTTCTATTCCGAAATCATCCAGGATGGCTGCATAGCGGCGCTAAACTCCGGACAATCGGGCAATCGGTGACACTATCGTGGTGTTCTGGCGATACATACAGAAAATCGTACTTCTTCAGCCGGTTCATCTTCCGTCGCCACTTATCTGCATCATAGTGCCGATACAGACTCATGGAATCCAACGCCGCCTTCCAATGCTTCTTATCCAAATCAAATCCCAGAAACAGGTGATTCAGCTCGGCGAGGATATCAGCATCGTCACTGTGCGGGATCTTATTCGGTTGCTGTGAACTCAACACGATTGGCATCTCAATCTGTCGCGCAGCTACATCCACCAGATCCTGCATCGGTCCCGTCATCAAACTCTCGCCGGTTGCTGGCAACAGCAGATGTGCCTCATCCCAAAACCCGAGAATCGGCGGTGTGATTTGCCCTGCCTTCGCCCGTTCCTTCAACTGCCGCAGCAACACCGCAGCATAGAACTGGATCTTGTGCATGTCCCCGTGGCGGAACTCTCTCCATCGCTCCAAGCCCAGCGAAATCGCGAAACTGACACGGTTCTCCTTTTCGCCTTTCCAGTCACAATCCTCATTCGTACACGTCCAGAGATTATCATACGTCGACTGAAACTCGGTGGTAAAGCACTCCGGACATCCAATCTCATTCAGATACTGCAGCGGGTCCTCCCGATGCTGATTGCCGACGATTTGCTCCGCTTCCAAGACATCGATTGTATCCAGCATCACGCGTTCCAAGTTCTTCCCCAACTCCATCTCCATGATTTTCTGACGTAGCAGAGCAAAACCATGGATTTCACGGTCAGTATCCGCCAGTCGCTCCATCGTTACCTGCCGCGCCAGTTTCTTCACCGTCCGTTTCTGTGCTTGAGAGTCCGGCTGCAGTAAAAACTGAAGATCCGTCCATGACAGATCCTGAAACCCGAGTGTGAACGGCTCCACGTAACTTGGGACCTTCCCCTCATAGGCGTCCACCATGAATTTCGGCATGAAAATTTTCTTCGGGATCCGGTGCGGTTGCTCGTAATCTGCTAATCCCATACGCTTGATCAGCGATGATGACGCCCCACCCTTGTAGTCGAGGCTCTGGAAATCGTTCTTGATGTCGCCGCCGTTGAAGATCTTGAACCCTGCATCGTACAACCGCGAGATCAGAGCTTTCCCGAAGGTGGTCTTCCCTTTTCCAGACGGCGCGAAGAACCCGACGCGTGTCTCACCGTCAAACTGGATGTAGATTAATTCGTCTGTGCGCCTGTCACGGGCGACCGGAATGCCCTGACTATAATCCGGGTCTGGATCTACTGGTTCGGTCAACTGTGTGAGCCGTGGATCATCGCTTTGCTCGAAGGCACGGAGTTCATCCCGTGCTAACTCGACATCACTCATCTTCACCGGCCTCCGCCTGTCCCGGCAGCATACTCTGATCGATGTTTCCGTAGCTGCGTGGCAGTTGGCCGGCGCTCGCATTCTTCATATACCGCATCATTTGCTTGGAGGACTTCCGTGACTCCCGCAGATCTTTCACGATCGGAATGTAGTCGAACGGGTCACGCGTGACCTCCTGCTTGAACCGGACCGGTGCATGATGCACAACGTACCCTGTTTGTGCCTCAACTCCGATATGCAGCTGTCTATTCCGGCCTTTGACCGGAGTGATAATCGAGTAGAAGTAAAAGACATCTCCGTCGAAGGATTGGAGCGCGGTGAACTTCACATAGGTATTCAACTGCTCCCAGACCAGTTCCGTATTCCGTGGATCTTGCTGCTCCCAGTCTTGTAAGTCATCCCAGAGCTTGCTGATCTCGCGGCTGGTGTCCAAGGTCTGGTCCGCCGGCTGGTCGAACGAGTCGAACAAGTGCTGGAGATACTGGCGTTTGAACACAACCCAAAGAATGAGACCGAGACCGCCAGCACCGAGACCAAAATAGGCGGCCCGAATACTCAAAATATCAAGAAATGTGCCAGCGAGTACACCGAGAAAGATGATGGCGCCAACACCAACGATGATCTGTGTATCATCCGTCACCGGGTCACACCCCTGCTGCAATACCAACAAGTACAGGTGCGAGCATTACCAGGACGGTGACGGCTGCCCAGTAGCCTGCGGAAAAGTGTTTGAGATCGTCCTTGAATAGGATCCAGAAGCCGAACCCGATCGTGTATGCGACGGCGGCGAAGAGAATCAACGTGATCCGGAGAAGGGTGTCATTCAGCGCCATTTCGCTGGTTCACCCGTTTGTTGTGGAGTTTCCGGAGACGCCGCGGAATCTCCAGTTCGTCGTTGTAAACGGCTTTTCCAGATTGTTTGGTTTTCTCAGCAACTTGGATGCGTGGGATCACCACAAGGTGTTCGGTCTTCTTGAGTTTCCGCGGTTTCAGTTCTAGGTCGCCGTTGACCAGGTGCTTTCGGAGGATGTCGCGTTTCTTGGCGTCGGAGATGGTGCGGTTGACGCCGTTTTCGGGGCCGCGGAGATCCGGAGCGTTGTTCAAATTCCCGAGACAGATGTGATTGTACTCAAACGGAGTTCGTTCCTTCGTTTTTTTAGAGGCTTCTCGCCGTGCCATCAGCATGTAGTCCATTGTGTATCCGCTCCTCGAGTCGGTGTTGACGATTGCAGTCCGGGATTGTAGCTGATTGCAGTCTCCTCCAAGATATACTGCAACTGCAGCCGACATTTTCCGCTGTTCAGACGCGCACGTATATGCAGGATAACCGGGTTACAATATACCCTCTTCTTGCGCCTGTGACTTCACGCGCGACACATACCCTGCATCAGTATCGTATCTCTCTGCAATCTCCTTCTGTGTCAGCTTCAATTCGCCAGCCTGCATCTTCTGCAAGTCATCGATAATCGCCTGCTTCAACGACCCATCCCCCCGGTCAGGCGACTCGCCCGGTGACTCGCTTGATCCCGGCGACTCACTCGCTAACTCGGTATCGGCCACTGTCTCAGATTGCAGCTCAACCTCCTCCAGTTGTACTCCAACCCGATCAACCGCCTGCGCCAGCAACGTCATCGAATCCTGCACCATCCGCCGCGTCTCCTTCTGCTCATCACGCACATCCTCCATCTGCGTCGTAAACGCGTCGGCCTGCTGATCAACAATCTCCTGCATGAAATCACGCTCCTTCTGCATCGTTTCCTCAAGCTTCTCATACACACGAGCCTGCAACCGCTGCCCATCGAACTCATCAACGACCTCGGCCAGCTTCACACGGGCAACCCGTTCCAACGACTTCATCACCATCGCTTTCTCAAACAGCTTCTCATTCGCTCTCACCAGCTTCCGATCCAACTCCGCCAACTGATACAGTTCAAAGTTCCAGCGACCCTCACCCGCTTCACGAAGATCACCCAACTCATCCTCACCGAACTCTTGCTCCACCTCAGCACGCTCCTGCCGCAGCTCACGCCGATCATCAAGAAGTTCGATCAACGTCTCCCGCTTCTCATCAATCGTGCCGACGATATCCTCCAGAAACGCCTCGTAGTTGTCCTTCGTCACCGGATGCTGCAGATACTTCGTCAGATCCGCTTCTGCTTTCTCCAACCGATCTTCGCTCAAACTCGTAATATCCAATTCAATATCCGGCGCCTGCTCCGAGTCAGTACTCATCGTCTCGCACCTCCTCATCATCAGGCAGCATTCGGTGCCGCGGCCGCCGCCTCGAATCATCTTCCATATCCTGCTCCTGCTGCAGCCGCATCGACTTCGCTTTCTGCGTTAAACTCCGCGACTGCTCCGACTTCTGTTTCTCCTTCGCTCGCTTCAACCGTTTCTCAGCACTGCGGCCTTTCTTCTCCGCCCACCGAGCATCGCCATGCCGATCATAGCGCATCACAAGCTTTCGCTCCGGTACGCCCGGCGTCGTCCCGACATCATCACACGTCTCAATCTCGAACGCACTATCCGGAATCGGCTCCGGCGTCTTGCACACCGGAGGCTGCCCTGCAAACAGTTTCAGATAGGTCGGGAACGACCTGTTTGGATCCGTATCTGGCACATACTTGATGTAGTACAAGTCTTCTTCCGAATCGTAGCCACTGGCCTTCTCCTTTCCAGCATAGGAGCCTTCAATCCCCCAAATACTGTCGTCGATCGGAATTGCAACTTTCTCTTCACTCATCGGTCAAACACCTCAGACTTCGGCAAGCGCGCCCGGACAAACATCCGGCCATGCAACTGCTGCTTCCGCCACAATACTAACATGAATACAACCGCGGTCAACCCGCCTAACCCCCCGACATACTTCCAAAACACTGCTTTGCGGTGTAGCTCATCGTTCTCCTCGATAATTCGGTCAACTTCCCCCATCGCGAGACTGGTACACCCACTCCAGTCTCCGTTTCCGCGGCAGTTCTCAGCTGGCAGCCGACCGATATAATACGCATATTCACGAGAACCTTCAGTCCCGATATCGCCAAACTGGTCTTCAAACTCTTGTACTACGTTCCCATATCCAATGACGCCACGGAACTCCTTGATCACCATCTCCCGGGGCTTTGGATAATCTGCACTGTTGATCTGCCCCGAAAACACGATATTAGAGACATTGACGTGCTGCTCCGGCACATCAATCGTTAAACGGCCATCATACCGGTAAATGTCTGAAATCGATTCTTTCGACCGGGAATCAATCACCAGCCTGTAGTCACCCGGCTTTGAAAACGAAAGCTCTGTCCCTGGCTCATCGAAATACTCCGGAGACGACTCACTCGGTGCCAACACACCGACCTGCACCGAGGTATTTCCAGCATATTCAAACCGATCCAACTGCAGTGTGAATGGCGATTCAACCCGGTTATCAAGAATCAGTTCAGTAGTCTGCTCCTGGTGCCGAATCGAAGAAAACACGAAGTTCTCGTTCTCAACTTGGACCGCGTCCAACCCTTCCACCGTAAACGGCGCCATCCGTGTCACGGAATTCCCTGCAGTATCCGTCACCGTGATGTTCGCATAGTACTGAGTCATGTCCGCCGTCTCCGCGAATTCGGCAGTCCACCGATCCGTATTCTGCACGTGCGTGAACTCCACCGCTTCTACAGATCGGTTTTCAATTGATGTCGTATTCCCGTCAGTGACTGTCACTTCCTTCGTTATATTGGCGACAACGTTATCTACAGCAAGATTATCTGTGACCAACGCCTCCCACTCCGGAACAGTAGTCGCCATCACCGTTTCCGGCACATCCAACTGCTTGACCGTTGGCACAATCTCATCCTGAAATACTGCCGTCAAATTCACGGTCTTTGTCTCATTCTCACTGGCGAGTTCCAGCTGACCGGAATAGTTTCCAAATGGAACATCCTCACGCACCTGGTAGGAGAGACGCCCCGTATGCGGCGTATTCGGATGGACCGAAAACGATGGTTCAATATTCAGATATTCACCGAGGTCGCCGGTGACGTTCGTTGTAATCGTCTGATCCGCATTCCCGTGCTGTTCCACCAAGAACTCACTGAAGACGCCGCTGGACCCGACACTAATATTCCGGGATACATTCTGTGGTGTCACCGTCCAGTTCCGGACTTCACGAACCGTATAATCGAATGAGAGATCGATGCTTTCTGCCGGCAGAATTACGTAAAACGTGTTCGAGCGATCACCTGGATCTGCATCAGACGGCGGCTGGATCACGAGATCTCCGGTTATCGTCGTCGTATACTGTGTCTGATTTCCGTCAACGGTTGAAGACACAGTCCGCGTCGTGTTCACCAGCCATGCCGGGAACGGAAAATTATGCGTCGTATCCTCAATCACAGTCTCGTTCCCGTCTGCAGTGATCTCGACCGTTGCCAAGGTCTGATTCGTTCCCGGGTCTACGATGGTCTGCGACCGGTTCATATCTACGTCGGCCGCTGTAACAACGGTACAGAGAAAACAGAACAATCCCGCTACGACCAGGTACTTACCGCGAACTATCGCTACCACCTCGCTCGTCCAGTGACTCACAGCCACCGGCTCCAGTAAGACGCCGGACCGCCACGACCGAGAGCCACGTCACCGCGATCAACCCGGCACCGACCACGAGCCCGAAATCACCCAGCTCACTGCTCAACAAATACAGCAGGAGACCGGCAACCACCAGTGCGAGAGAAAGAAACCCGAGATCCTCAACCTTCCGTCGCCGTCGCTGTGAAAATCCTCTCATCACTCATCCACCTCTATCCCACACAGATCTGTAAACATCTCATGCCAGTCCTCGTAGTCCTCCCGCGCTTTGAAAATCCGTAACTCACGGTGTTCCTCACTCGTACACTCGAACCGAATCACAGGCATGTTACAAACCTAACAAACACTGGGAAGAACCCGTTTAAAAAAGTATCATCCCGATACCGCACCGCTCGCATTCACCGATCCATTCACCGACTCATTCACACCGACCTGCGACCCCGCCCACACATCAACCAGCTCCATCAACTCCGCCTGCAACGACACCACATAATCCACGCCCAACCCATGCAGCACCGAATACAGCACCACCAGCGTCAGATACAGTAGCCCCATCAACAAGTAATGATCATCAGACGGCGAGGTCCGCGATAACAAGATAATCACCCGCTCCCACAACCGGTAATAGATTACTGCCGTCCCTACCGCCGACAGCACCAAGAACACGGCCAACACCTCCGGAATCAGTACGAACTCGGCGACAACCTCAACGACGCCCTGCAGCCACCCAGGTAACTCCTCGACCGCCTCAACCGTTGACTCGAAAAACGGACGCGTCAACGCCTCATCCACCGTAACACCGCCGTTCAACAATTCGAGTGCTGTCCCCAACTTGTATGCCGACGCCCCGACCCCTTCAGCGGCAGCTACAACAGCATCAATCACCCGCGCACCGCTCACATGCCGCACCGCCAACCAGAGATTCGCGAACACATCCGGGAACACGCCCACCGCAACGACGTAGAAGATGAAGCGGCGAGACCAAAAGAATCCGACAGCGTACTTCAAGACGCTCGACTGCCACACCCGTGCCAAGACCGCCACCGGTGCTACACCTCGAGACAATCCGGGCACAGCGCCGGCACCGACACCCGCGGTGTCTCCATCAGCGCAGTATACGCGGCAGCAGAGAGAAATGCCACTGCAAACCGCCCGCACCGATCACACGGCTGCTCTCCGACACAAACTGCGTTCATCACTCACCGTCACCTCACACCATTCTACACCCTACTGGTAAGTTCTCGTTTAAATATTGTTCAGAGTCAAACTTCACGACTGCTCCTTGCTCTCATGATTTCGATCTTATTCGCCGCGCGTAGCCGCGATCAGCTAAAATATCTGCCTCTGCTTCAGGCAGTCGGACAATATCACCCTTCTCAAACGGGCCATATACACGAAGATCAGTTCCGGTGAACCGGTTATCATACTTTTCAGTAATCCGAACCATCATTTTGCCAACTGCTTCTCGGTTATTATGGTTCAAGAATATCACCCCCGGACAGGGGGGACAGGGGTTTGACGAAATCTATGCGTGCGCTCGCGCACACACGCGGGTTGTCTTTCGGATTGGTCCAAACCCTGTCCCCCCTGTCCACCCTCTAATAGTCTGAGCGGTTGGCAAAATCTCACAGTGTCGTCACCTCACCAGAAACTGGCTCAAAGTATTCTCCTTCATCAATACCCTTTTCAATAATCGCGAGAGCCCTGTCCTCTTCCGTCTCCTCATCTGATATGATCCCTTCTTCCTTCAGTCCAGCCAATATATCCTCATACATCATCGAATCCTGGCTGCAATTCGCCTGCATGAACTCATGCACTTGTTCCTTGAGATCTGGCTCGCCATCGGCGATAATAATGCTTTGATTCGAATCGTCCTTGTATAGATTGAGTAGATACTCGGGCACCTCATCAGGATCAAGTACGATTTTGATTCCGCTGTAGACCCCGACCTTATCGCTGTTATTGTCGATAAGATGGTCTGGTTCCCGTCGCGTTCGTGTTGGTCCAGCGTTTAAATCAGAGTCTTTGATCGCCTCAGTAATCTTCTTCAGCGAGGGCTTTGCAGCACCTCGTCGTTTCGCATAGGCTGAAATCATCAGCTGAAGATCGTCCTTTCGAACGTAGTCAAACGACCATTGCGACCAGTCCGGATTTTCACTATGCTGTTTCGCTCGTTCGTCATCACTCCGTGTCCGACCTTGCTGAACGAATCGTTCGAAAAAACTGATGATTGGCGTACTGTGTTCTCTCCATTTTTTCTGTATCTCTTCGGCCGTGTACTCGTGGCTGAAGGAATTATTATCTAAAACTGTATGTAGTTTCTCAATGCATTTCGCCAGCAGCCCCTCCATCTCTTCTTGTGTAGTTAGTTCATCAATCAATTCTTGTCGTGGCATCGCCTGTTTCTGATACGGGTCATTAGGATTGGGGTTATTCCGAAACCGGAATGGGAAATCAACGATCAACCACCGACGGAAGAATCCATGGCTTTTGTCAGGTGTGGGTGGAATCTGGTTCGCAGCGAAAATTGGGAATGCAAAGGGGGTGAAATCATAATGGTCGCCGAATTTGATTTCTGCTCCAATATCGGTTCCACCAGTTAACTTCTTGAACATGTCTGTACTTTGGAGTTTGGCTGGTGGGAGGTCGTCATCAATCATCGCTAGTTTTCCGTATAGTGTGTGCGCATCGAAACCACTCTGGAGATCCTGTAGACTTTTATTGACGATATTGTCTCGTCCAAGAAACGTCTTGAGTACGTCTAATAGTACTGTTTTCCCGTTTTGTCCGCTCCCTGCGAGCATCGCTGCTTTGTTTAACGGATTTGAGGGGAGAAGTGCGTATGCAATAATCTCATACAACTTTTCTTTATCCTGATCTGATTCTGTGACTTCTGTCAGGAATCGGTCGATTTTGGGACAGGATGCACCTGAGTCGTAGGGGTAGTTGATTTTGAACGTGAAATGGTAGTCAGGATTATGATCGACTAGTTCTCCCTGATCAAGGTCGTAAACGCCGTTCTGAAGATTGATTTTCCGTTTGGGCGGTCGGAATTCTTGGCGTTTGATGTAGTTTCCAGTTTTAATGTATTCGACGACATTTGAGACACGTGATTTCATAAACTCTTGCCCAAGCCGCACATTTGCTTCCTCTTCGACAACTTTGCGTCCTTGGGGTTGCCACCACCCGTTTTTGTAGACGAGCATCTGACTGTTGTCACGAAGGGTGACAAAATCGTAGTCCTCTAGTATCTCGCGGCCAAGAAGTTCAGCACGGAACTTATTATTATGGTTGGTGTAGTTTCTGTAATTATACGCACCTTGGTGTTCTAAGTGGGCTCGTTCCGCAGCTTTGTACGACCGAATTATTTGCTCAAGCCGCTCGTTGTTCCCCTCAAAGCTGCTAATTGCTTCCTGTAGCTCTTCTTTGTTGCCGAGTTTCAGATGCTTAAAGACATCTTCTGCACCGAGTTCTTTGAATTTCGACTCCATTGCTTCATCGAGATCCTCAATCGTGTTCACTGGGGACCACCTGCCCACCAACATTTATCGAAAAATCGTGCTATCTTCCTCCCCTTCGAATATGTAACAGTAAGACTCCCGCACGGGATACTCCCGTAGCTTTTCTCACCAATAGTCCTGTATTTCTTTTTGTAGCTGGCCCATTGGTTGTCAACAGCTCGTATTGCAGGTTGAAGACGAATAGGACGATACCGAATGCACGGTCCTTGATTGGGACTCTCTTTCAAAGAGAATGTGTAACTGCGGCCGAAATAATGGCGTTGCACCCATTTGACAGCGTCTTTAAATGCGGTTCCAGAGACTTTCTTTGTTGACTTCTTTGGAAAGTAGGTCTCCTCGTCAAGAATCCATAGAACGGCATAACCGCGTTTGTTATAGAAATCGGTCCTTCGTTCGAACTCCTCTACTGATTGCAGACTACATTGAATTTCGACGACAATTTTTCCGTGATTGTATGTATCAAGAAGGATGTCGGCTACTCGCAGGTTGTCAGGGTCTTTCTCAACAATGTGTTCTAGGTCAGCATTAGCACAGGCATTATCTTCTCGAAGAGACCGATAGAAAAATTGTTTGGCAGAGGCATGACGTTCACTTTCAGAGACTCCTGGGTGGGAGGCTGCAGATTGATGTCGAAAATGAGCAGTTCTGCCTGTATAGCTCTGTGAAACGAAATTCAGTTGCTCATTGCATATTGGGCAGTTCCAGGTTCGGCTTCGTGCAGAATCTGGAGATAGATTAGGAGCAATTTGCTTTTTTCCCTGTTGATTAAGCGCCGTTAACAGTCCAGACACCTTTGAGCAGTGTGATGCGATGGCCGCATCGTGTACAGATGTTTCCGCGGAGCGGGTGGTAGCTGTAGCCCGCGTTTGGATGACTGGGACATCCCCAATGTTTGAGTTTTCCCCTCCCCCGTGAAGTCATAGCTCCTCACCGTATTCATCAGCTGGAGGTTGGTCATCAGCCCAGATCATGACCGCTAAGCCGTGTTTGGTTTCTACTTTTGCGATGGTGCAGTCAGCACCAACAGTAAGGTTCGTGTCCTCGGCGATATCCTCGGGCAATGGCCCGTAAGAGACGCCGTTGTTTCCAACGATTTGCTTCGCTACCTTGTGTAAGACTCGTACAATCTTAACCACCTACTCAGTAACTTTTCATGAATTGTTTATATAACTTCATGGTGTCACTTAAACGTGAAAAATCCAGTTGAAATTCTCTACAGAAACCGGTCGCAATATCAAAATCAGAAACGTGTGTTCAGTACACACTCACAGTCGCGCCTGAAAACGAGAATCAATTCCGTTCCCCGGCGAGCATCGTCCAGTCCTCGTTCGCCTTCTTGAGTAGCGTTCCGTCACCGATTCGGACCTCAACGTCACAGCCGAATCGGCTCTGGCAGAAGTTGGATGCCAGTTTGCTGTATCCGTTCTTGATCCGAACCGTATCACCCGGCTCGAGATCGTTCGTCAACTGAGTCGCATCGTCCCAAAGGGTGAGCACTGCTTTCCCAGTTGAGTCCGTCAGAATCACGTTGCAGACCTTGCCTTCGGTTCCGTCGTCGCGGGTGAACTCGTTGACCGCTGTGATCTGTTTCACGGTGCCGGTGATGTCGACGCTGTTCATCTCCGGCTGCAGGTTCTCGATGTCCAGCGAGTAGCTGCGTTGCTGCGTGTTGAACACGGCTGCAAGATCGATGTCGTACTGTTGGCCCAGCAGGTAGTAGGCCGCGACGTCGGTCAGGAACCCGATCTCGTTCTGTAGTGCGTCTTTCTCGGCTGCGAGTTCGTCCGCGGTTTTGTCGGTACTCTCGACGAGATGGGACTGGAGCTTATCCGGCGACGGTTCCATTGTCGCTGATTCAGACGGTTCCTCTGTATCTGAATTTTCGCTGTTGACAGCGTCTTTGGTCTCGTCTGCTGGTCGTTTTTGTGCCAGTCCCATACTCCCTCTTTAGTTTCAACCATCTATAAAAGTCATTGTTCCTAAATATTGTTACAACAGGCTTGTAGCCTGTTACGATTATAGGTGACAACCTATGGGACTACAACAAAAAGGTGAAGAAGGAGATTTTGACAATCCTCATATCTATGAGGACTATTACATCGGCAAACTTTCTGAACGTGATCATCCGGACATCAATTCTGATCGGGAGGACGATGCGTTTCCGACATACGACCGGGACGAGTGCCTCGGGATGGTGATGCGCCTAAAGATTACGCGTGATCATCGTGATGCGGGGAATGAAGGCGTTGTGCTTCCGTTCTTTGCACCGGCCAAGCTTTCGGTGGCTCGGGACGGTGTTGATGAGAATCCGTCGCGGTTGGCTGCCAACCTCAAGGAACTCGGGATTTTAGAGGATGTTCTTGAGGTGCTGGGTGTGCGTGATCCTGTGATGACTGGTGAAGAAAAGTGGATGGCTGAGAGTCAGGTTGAGTACAATAACCTGGTTGCAGCGATCCGTCACAGTATCGGCGATCGGCATATCCGGTTCCAGGTTGAGGATAACGAGAACGGTGACGGTGAGAAGGAGAGTCAGGTCAGTAAGCTCAAAAATTTAGTCGATGAGGATGAATAGTCCTCTTCGCGTCTTTTTCTTTCTTCTTTGATAATGGTGCGACAAGTCTGGCGTAATTCCGGGGCTCTGGCCCTGTCCTTTTTATTTCTTTACTTCATATGTGATTACCGCGTGATGACAATTACTGAGGTAGAATACTCTCCCGCTGGAGCTGTGAACTTGGACCTCCTTGATCTCGCGATTCTCGACACGGTCCGGGAGCAGGCGCTGTGGAAAAAGCGGCTCTATGAACAACTGGCCCAGCGTGCCCAGATCGATCGATACCTCGCTACGGTGTCTCTGCAGACGGTAGCCCGACGTGTCGATAAACTACGGGAGAACGGCTACCTCCAGTCCTGCATCATTTCACCTGACGACCTGAACCGGGATCTGATCATCGCGTTTCGCGCTTCAGAGGCCGGAGTCACGGCGTTGACCGAGTACAAGATCTGCCCGGACTGTGGTGAACTCGTGCACGAATCTTCGCACGAACACGCATTTACGCCTGTGAAAACGTATTTCAAAAATTCCTGACCGATCCTACTCCTCCTGAGTGTTCACCTGCTCCAGCACTTGCCGTCGAAAGTTGGCGAACCCTGCTTTTAGCTGCTCGATCTGCTGCTCGTTCTTGCGGACTCGTTTGACGAGTTCTGTGTGGTCGAGATCCTGGAACCGTTCGCTCTCGTCTTCGATGGTGTCCACCACGGTTTTGCCGCGCTGTGTGAGCCGGACTCGTTTGGGCGTCCGGAACTTCCGGCGTTGGCCGTCGACCACTTTTTCTGTCCAGCCGTCCGGTCGTTCCACGGCCAGTAATTCGTATCGTTCCAGTTTTTCTACAGCATAGTTGATTTTGCGGTGGCTCAGGGAGAGCTGCTGTGTGAGGGCGTGGACATCGTTGGCGCCGTCAGCGACTGCTTCAAGCACAGCTCGGTCTTCAGGTCGGAGCTTGGTACTGGCCTCTGAAGCGTCGACCTCGTCACTCATGCTCGATCACGCAGGGTGTTCCAAGCTTCTCGCAGTGTCCGTCTTCGGCCCGATACAGGCAGAACGCCGCCAGTGCGTCTTCCGTGGCGTTTTCAGCGGCGAGTTCGGGACACTCGGGATCTGTGTCGGCTTCACCGAGTTCGATCAACGTGTCGTCACGGTGTTCGTAGATCGTGTACACCGCGTCCTGCACCGCAGTGATATCCGTCACCGGCTCCCCGTCGACCCGGTAGTATCGGTACGGCCCGTCATCATCACTCCCATCCGCGTTCGCCTCGGTCATGCGGCGGTTCACGGGATCCGCCAAAATCTGGTGCAGTTTCTGTCCCTCCCCTGCCTCGACGACAAACACGAGCTCCCGATCTTGGTCGACCGCCCGCTGAACGTTCCGCAGCACCTTGCCGGGCTTCGACAGCGTGTTGTGTTCGGCCTCGAGGTGGGTGATCGCCCCATCCTGCAATAGGTGGCCGTCCGGTTTCGAGCCACCGTCCTGGTGGAGAATCGTCACGTCCCAGCCTTCGGCGGTGAAGTAGTGGTAGGCTGCTTCCAGGAGTTTGGCGTGCGCCTCGCCACCGGCGCTTCCGGCTGTTCCTTTCCGGCCGGCCACAGCGGACGTGGTGTCTTCCGTACTGAGGACCGGGTACTGCTCGAGCAGCATCGTCTTGATTCCGTCACCGCGTTCTGGATCCACGGTCCACGGCGGGTACGTATCGAAGATCGTGGCGTCCTGATGTTCTTGTTCGGCCGGGGGTTGGACCACGGCCCGGTACTTGCCAAGTCCGGTCAACTGGTCGCGGCTGACTCCGGAAACGAGGTCGGTCAGTTGAGCGATGTCCTCGGAGCCGCTGGGATTGAACAGGAGTTTCGTGCGGCAGTTATTGAGCAGTGCACTCCGTAACGTGGTGGGGAGTTGGCGCAGGTACTGGGTGGCGAGCCAGCAGCCGAGTTTGTACTCGCGGGCTTCGGAGAGGATGTTCTGGAAGTTGCCGCCCTCGTTGGCGAACGTGTGGAGTTCGTCCACGTACAGATAGAACGGGGTGCGTTGGTCGGCGGGTTGGGTGATGCGGGCTTGGGCGGCTGACCAGATCTTGGTGAGGAAGATGCTGCCGATCAACGTTGCGGCGGTCGTGCCGATCGTGCCTTTCTGCACGTCGACCAAAAGGATCTGCCGATCGTCCAGTACCTGCTGGAAGTCGATGTGGTTCTCGGGCTGGGTGATGATGCGGCGGATGGTTTCGCTCTCGAGGAAGTCTCGGAATCGGCGCTGTAGGGGCTCCATCTCCCGGTCGCTGAGCGCATGGATCTCCTGCAGTTCCTCGTACAGCAGGGGATGGTGCACGCGGTCGAGGAGAGCAGTCATGTCGTCAGCGTTGCGGACGCAGTCGAAGACATCCATCAGGGTGTTCTGCTCGCCGCGCGTGTTCAGATGGAGATGGGCGCGGAGCAGGGTGCGGAGGTTGCGGCCCCAGCGTTCGCCCCAATCCCCCGAGAGGCGGCGGAAGACCGCGATCAGGTCGTCGAGGATGATGCTATACTGGAGGTCGCGTTCGCCCTGCCGCATGTTTGGTGTGACAGTGGCTTCGAGGACGTTGATCGCGGGGCAGCGTTGCCGGTTTGGGTTGACGTAGATGACGTCTTCGCGGCGGTCTTCCGGGAGTTTGGTCAGGAACTCGTCGATGAGGCCGCCTTTTGGGTTGATGATACAGAGGCCGTGTCCTTTGTAGGCGTCTTGGAGGGCGGCGTGGACCATGAGCTGGGATTTCCCGTAGCCGGTGGGACCGAGGTTGAGGACGTGGAGCAGGCGGTGTTTATCGGAGAGACCGACGTGTTCCTCGATCCCAAGCGAGCTCTCGGTACTTCCGAGGTAGGTATCGGTGAGGTCGCCGCTGTGAGTGATGAGTTGCCGGGCGTCGCCAGGCTGCATACGTCAGTGGAGGGCGTAGGAGAGTGTAGTGGTGTATCTGGTACGACAGCTTCCTGGAGGACTGCAAGGGGCGTGGTGAGGCGACACAGATCTGTCGGATTGCGATGTACAGGGCACCGTTCGCGTCTCCTGGAAACACACTCTGGTGCGTTGAAAAAACCTCTTTGTGCATTGTCATCATAGCACATATATGGCCAAGGCTTCAACAGTCTATCTCCACATTCCGCGGGAACAAACGGCGAATGCCATCGAAAACGAGGTGAGTGAGGTGAAAGCAGAAATAGTCGAAGAGGAGGACGTGATCGAGATAGTTACATCGAAACACGAGATATGGGTGGCGACTCTCGAGGATTACCGTTTGTCAGAGGTTCGAACCGATCTCACCGGGAAGGAAATCGGGACACAAATGCATTATCGGGACAGTGGCGGTTCAGCATTGGCAGCCATACTTGGATTGGGAACGATAGTCTTCTCGGGCGTCATCGCTGCTGAAGAACATGCCAGGAATAAAGCCTTACAGAGAGCGGAAGAGTGTCGAGAAGCAGTTGACGAATACGTCATTTGAGTAGTGGGTCAACGAACGTTGATTAGGGCTCGGAGAGTGTGAGGTTGGATTGCTGTCGCGTTGGCACGCTTGCAAGCGCGCCGAGTTCGGCATCCGTAATTCGGAACCGGGCGCTACTGCTGGCGAAGCGCCGATCGGCTATGGCCTGACAGAACCGACGGAGTTCACTTGCTCGCCAGGGCCGGACCGGCCGCATCGTGAGGGCTTGTCCCGTCTCGGGATCGGCGGCGCCACGGAACGCGGTTGCGAGTTCTTGCAGCCGGCTCTGGGTGTGACTGGTTGCGCCTTGGCCGGCGATAAACAGTCGGATGCTGCACCACCACAGGGATTGACTGCTTTTGTGGGTGATTGCGCGGGCTTGCTGGCGCTCCCGATTGGTTGGACTTCTGTTCCCCCAGAGCCGTTCTTTCTCTTTCCGGAGGTAGACGCAGTGGTTGGCGCTGCGGCGGTGCCACCACCAGCGGCGGACAGGATGGCCGGTCACGGGTTTGCACAATAACTGGATGACGACGCGGGTATCCTGCATCGCGTGCGGATGCAACGCGGCGACAACAGCGTTTAGCAGCGGGTTTGGACGGTCGATGCGGAGCGGATACCAGTCCTGATGCGTGGTTGTGATGAGGCCACCAGCGACAGTGGTTCCGGTGTCGACCGGCAGGCCTGAGATGCCATCGCTGAAGGTGATGCCCGGAACGTGGTCGGCGAGTTGGAGACGAAGGATGCGTTCATGACGGGCAGTGGGAACCGCTGCCTGGAGGTGGAGCGTGTCCGGGTGGGGACGATGGAGTTCGATCGCGAGGCAGGCAGACCGGTTCCGAACCCGTGTCCAGTCGGTTCGTGGTGTGCGAAGTGCCTGGAACAGTTCGGGAAGTGCCGTCGGTGCTTGTTGATCCGGTGGTGGGTGGAGTTCGATGACGCGGTGCTGGTTGCTGGGATACTGGAGTCGGGAAGCGGTGTCTGCGTCCAGCGTCAGAGTCTCGGTGCGGAGCGGGAACAGGTCGGATGCGGGTAGGGGCATTGGCGGTAGTCAGGGGTGTTCGCTGCGGCTGATCAATCGGTGTTCGGCGGCAGTGGCCCGGATCGCGAGCGTCGTGTCGACGCGGCCCGACACTTTGAGCAGGGCGTCACTGCAGACGCTGTCGGTGCCGGTCCGGAGTGTGTACAGGGCGTGGCGCTCCCGGTCTGAGAGCTGGAAGTAGTCGATGACGTCTGGCCCGACGCGTTCGTGGCGGAGGAACTGCTTGGCGGGAACGTTGTCGAGAATTTCGCGGCCTTCCCGGTGCTGGGTGAAGTGTGAAGCGTTCTGCGCGACCATCGTGATCGCCGTGTTGGTGTCCCGTGCCTCGAGCACGAACTGGTTGAGGTACTGGCGGCCTTGCTCGTCGTTCAGGAGGATGCGGGCTTCGTCAATGATGACGAGTGTGGGGTGGCGGTGTTGGGCGCAGTGGACGTACAGGTCTTGGATCGCGCTGCAGAGCAGGGAGACGTTGTTGTCTTGGCCCCGTTCTGGGACGGTGAGGCAGACGGCGTTGTGGGAGAATTGGTAGTCGTCATCCCCGAGGGTGTAGGTGGCGCCGCCGAGCGCGGTGACAAGTCCGGTATACTCCTGTTTCGGGTCCAGGACGTAGACGTGGAGATCGTCGTATGCGAGCCAGGCGCGTAACAGTTCGAGTTTGGTGGCGTACGATTTGCCGGAGCCGACGGTCCCCATCCGGGCGAGCGAGTGGGAGCGCCATTGGAAGCGGTCGAGCAGGATAGGGGTGCGGTCGCGCTGGTCTTCACCGTAGATGACGCCGGTGCCACTGGTCTCGAGGCCGTCCATCGTGGCGAACGGGAATCCAGCTGCGGCGGAGCGTCCCGGCATCAACGCGGTGTGTATTTCCGGTGTACAGTGGAGCGGCGAATGGATGCGATAGGCGTCCGGTGTCTTGTACGGCAGGTGGTCGAGGCCGCACTGCAGGGTACGGAGCCGGGTGCACACCGCATCCAGTGTCTGACGGCACCGCTCGGGATCAGTGTCGTGCGGAGTGACTGCGACACTGTACTGGCAGGCGACATCGTCGCGATCCGCAAGGAGATCGAGCAGCCAGTTGGCGTCCTGGAGCCGGGCGCGGTACTGGTTGGTGCCACGGTGGCCGGCGGCTTCCTGTGAGGTGATCTCGGCTTCAAACTGCTCGACCAGCCGGCTGAGTCTGGTGACTGTGTCGGCGCTGTCCTGTGGGCGGATGTGCTGGGTGACGTCGACGAGCCCGTCGACGCGGAGGACGGTAAGCGGCCAGGCGAGCGGGAGGTTGGTCGGCCAGTCGGTGATGGTGACGGTGCGACGGTATTCCTCACCCGGTGGCGGGATCTCCTGATCGCTGGATTCGTCTTCAGTGTTCGGCACGTGCGTCCATTCGGGCGTGGGATTCGGTGCAGCGGTGTGCACGTCCTCAAGGAACGCGTGAAGCGCCGGGCCGGTGAGTCGGTCGGCGGCGAGTGAGCCGGTATCACAGGCTTGGACCAGATCGGTGCAGCGGCGATCGCATTCGCTGTACGCCTCGTGGCGTGGCTGAGTGTCGGTATCCGAGGGTTCGGGAAGGATGGTCCGCAGCTGTGCTGTCACGCTGTCTGGGAGCGTGGACTGGGTGTCGAGGGCCGCATGGATCCGTGGAAGGATGGACGTGGTGAGGGTGGCCAGCCGCGCTGTGGCTGGTGTGACGTGGACGACGAGGTAGTGGTCGGTGGTGACGAGGTCGTCGGTATTGAGGTGCTGGCAGTACTGTTGGTATGTGGTCTGGACGGCTTCGAGGCCGGTATCGGGGTGCGAACGTTCGCAGTCCGAGCGGTCGGATTCCTCGAGGTGCGCAATGTACTCGTCGAGACTGACGTGGCGCTGCCGACTGTGCACTGTCACCGGATACGTGATTGTCTCGATCAATTCACGGTACAGTTGATGGAGCGCCCGCTGTTCGTTCGGCGTCTGTAACTCGAGATTTGTCGGCGTCACCTCGACCACGCCGCAGACCGTGCCATCCTGCTTGGTCAAATACTGGTGGGCGTGGATCGCGACGGGGCCGTCCCTGATGTGGTGGTCGTCCCACCACCATGCGAGGCGACGACGCAGATAGACATCGACTGGCAGATCTTCGAGCCGGATTCCGTACAGCCCCACACCGATGACGAGCCCTGTAAGGATGGCAAGGAGATCGCTACCGCTCGTGGGCGGCAATACCAGTAGCAGCGTGAGAACTGGCGGTCCGCCGAGCCGGAGCAGATCGCGGGTGCTGAACCGGCCGAAAAACCGCATCGACATATCGAGCGTCCCCGGCAACCGGATCGCGATATCGCCCGTCATCGGTCCTCCCTCCGCCGGTCACTGTGGTGAGGATCCCACTGCCCATGATTCTCGTAGCCAGCATGGTTGCGGTGGGTGTCCTGCTGGCGTTGCTGCAGCTGGCGCATCTCCATGGTCTCGAGGTAGTCCATGTCCTGCAGCTTGTCAGGCGGTGACTGCCGGTACTGTCGGTACTTCTGGGCGGCGCCGTGCTGCAATCCACCGGCGAGGCTGTACGCCTGCATCGCGATCGCCTGGGATGCCCCGTACAGCTGATACGGAACGAACAGCAGGAGGGCGAATCCGGCGACGCCGTAGAGCCAGTTGCTGATGGACTGCCCGACTGTGGCGCCGTCCCCCTGCATCAGCACGAAGACGAAGTGGAGGATGAGCATGGCGAGCGGTCCCATCGCAACCGCCGTGTACCAGCCGGAGATGAACGTGGTGGCGTACCGCCTGGTCTTCGGGAGTGCCCACGCGATTGCGAGGATCGGCGAGATAGCGGCCCCGAACAGGATGTAGACGTCACGCAGGATGTAGACGATCGCGACTGAGAGGAGCATGCCGGCGTTGATGACCCAGACGAGGATTGCTGCGGTGCCGGTGCCGACCAGGCCGCTCAACGAGTGTTCGAGATCGGTCGGACGGAACGCGATCGTGAGCGCGTTCGACAGGTCGACCACCAGCTGAAGGAGTGGAAGGGAGACCGTGGCGAACATCAACGCGAGTCCGAGACGGGGCAGGACGTAGCGGACATCCTGATAGCTGACGTTGAGGAGCGGGCCAACCTGATAGAGGAGCCCTGCGGCCATGAAGCCGCAGAGTGCGAGACCGATTGCGACGCGGAGCGTGAGTTGGTGGAGATCTTCGACGGCAGGGTTCGGGTGGACCGTAGGCGTCCACGAAAGGACGGTGGCGAGGTCGGTGACCAGTTCCTGCACGAGGACATTGAACGGATGGAAGAAGACGTTTTGAAGCAACTCTTTGAGTGCGGATTTACCGGAGTCAGTGATACCGTCGATCATGGTATCGAGTAATCCGCCGTCGTCGTCACCGGGGTCGGTCGTCCCGGTACTGTTGTCAGGAAACGTGGTTGGCGGAGTGCCGATCGATCCGTCGTTATTGTCATCCGGTGGATCGGTCGGCTCTCCGTTTGCAGGGTCACCGCTGCCGTCGTCGGATGCGGAGGTAATCGTGATCGTGTGCGTGGCCGCGTCCGGGATGCGGCCGCCAAGCGAGACGGTGGCCCGGAGCTCGAGTTCGTCCGTGTCTGCTGGCAGCTCGAGATTTGCGCTGCACATCACCGTCCCCGGGACAGTGATCGTCCGTTCGCAGAGTTTCTCGTCGGTATCGCGCCGGAACAGTTTGACCGTGAGGTCCTGTCCGTTGTCGGCGCTGCTTTCGGCCCAGGCGGCGACGTATACGGTGTCACCGGCCTGTGCCCTTTCCGGGGCATCGATCCGTGTGAGCGTGGTTTCCTGCGCCTGTGCGACAGCGAGGGTCGCGACGAGCGGGGCGGTCACCAGCGTGGCGACAAGGGCGATGACGAGGAGCGTGGTGCGATACATAAGCGAGCGGGGTGACTTCAGGGGTGGTCAGACGCAGACGGTGCTTCCGAGGCGGGCGACGATGAAGCCGACAATCGCCTGAGCGGACAGGAGGATGATGGTGCCGACGATGACGTGTTTGGCGACGTCTTTGCCGCGGCGGGTCCAGTCCTGGCCGGGAACGACGATCATGATGCCGGCGATACTGAGGCCGAGCGTACCGAGGCCCACACCCGCGAGGAGTGCAAGTTCGGTGAAGGTGTTGAGCAGGTCGAATAACGGTTGGAGGCTGGGCGGGATTTCACAGTCGAGTTGGTCGGTTTGGGCAGCGGCTGAACTGGTGAGCAGCGTCATCCCGAGTAACGCTGTCAGGCAAACGGTGCGAATACGGCGCATATCTCAGGAGAGGCACTCTACCAGTAAAGTCCCAGAAACAGGCTGCAAACCACATGGAGAAGGATCGCGGAATTATCGATCCGACAGCGCTGTGTCGGTGGCGATAACACTATATATTATCATGTTGCCTGCTACCACATGACGGTAAGCGAAAAGGATGCCTCTCCGCCGCCAATCGAGTGGATTTACATGAACCAATCGCCCATTCAACCAAAAAATAGCAAGATCACATTTCCTGACGGCGTGTTCTTTTTCGACATCCTTGATCCGGGGGAACAAGCGCATTGGTCACTTGATTTGGTGAATACGTGGACAATGGTCTCGCGGTATGAACCACGCACTCCGATTCCTGGACGAAAGCCTCATCCGGAAAGTCTCCACGAAGAAAAGGATATCCACCATCTCAAATCGACAACTGTGGGTGCCGACCCCTGTGTCGCCCATATTCCCGCACAGCTCATGGAAGAATTCGAGGGAGAGATTCGTGGCGATATTCTGCGTGAGAACCCGGAATTCTGGTTTCAGCGCGGAGAAACCTGTCATTTTGTGGCATCGAACGCGATGCTCGTCAGCCGCGTCATGTACATGTTGAAGGACACCGTCGGCAGAGATTTTGTCAACGACTTTAAAGACATTGACATGAATGAGTACTTCCCGGACGGCGGTGTCCCGATGACGGATGGGGGAGATTCGGATCAAGAGACAGAGTTGACCGAAGACGAATTGGACCGCGTCATTCCAGAAGCTATCATGGATCAAGATGAAGTGATCAACTTGACAACCGGCGAGGTCATGTCGTTTGAGGAGGCTGAAGCACGACTTGAAGACCAACGCGAGGAGTTGGAGCAATGGCTTGAGCAGCAACGTGAAGACTAGCTGGGAATCCCTCTGACAGCGAATCTGGTACTACTTCCAGCAAACGTATTGTTCTCATTGGCAGGTAAACCTCCGTGATCGCGGAGATTTCCTGTCCTGTTTTAATAGTGCGAGTTCAGTACCGGTATCCAGTCGCATATAGGTGATTCCCAATCGCACCCGACCGCTACCTGTTTTCCAACCTCGACGAACTCTACGACACCGCTGCCCAACTTCCCGAAACCGAAGCCGGCCAGATCTATGCCGCGCCACCCGAGGACGACCGGTTTGATCGAATTGGTTGGCGCCGTGCGCTCTACCTTGATGACCGAGAGAACCCAGTCGGAGATGTCTCCGCAAACGACGATCACTACCATGTCCATGAGTACGGCGATGTGATCGAAGCCGTGGCAAGCGGTCTCGACCGGTACGACGATACGGTAACGCCAAAGGGTCACGTCGCACTCTCCAATGCCGGACATCTGATGTCCGCGTACATCGATTTCGACGGAATCGAAGCAGCGCCGACCGATGACGACGTGATCGATCTCGGATTGAAGATCCGGACCGGGCACACCGGGTTCCATGGACTCAAATACGATGTTGGCGCGGTCCGCCAAGTCTGCACGAACGGGATGGTCGCGTTCGATTCTGATCTCCAGCTGGAGCAGACTCATCAGGAGCCACTGCAGTACGGGATGGCTCGACAAGCGGTGGATGCTATCGTCGACGGCGCGGATCTCGTCGAACAACGACTGCAGACCGCTGCAGACCGGTCGTTTCACTCGACGGATGAAGCCCTGCTCGGGCTCATGGATCTCGGACTGGACGCCTACTTCGAGGACGACGCAGTTTCGCTCCTTCGGGAAAGCCTCGAGACCGAACTCGAGGAGGCTCAGGATGCCCCGACGCTGTACGATACCTACAACGCGGCAACACGTGCACTGACGCATCACGCGGAACTCTCACCGACGCGACGAGATGATGCGCTCGAGCAGGCGGCACGGCTGCTTGATCAGCATGGGCAAGTGCCGGATCCCGAGCCGTATGCCCAGGACATCCTTGAACGCCGGATCGATGCGGTGACGGATGATGCCGAGCCGTACTGGGAGGGCGAAGAAGAAGCGCTCCAGGAGTTGACCACGGTGCATGGCGATGACGCCAATCTGGCGGGCTAGGCCGGCAATCTCGCGGCGGAAAGACGGCTGGTGCAGACTGTATTGATGCTATGGCTCCTGCGGGAGAGATCGAGCGGTGGCTGCGGCTTGCCGATCAGGCCGGGCATGCTGGGGATGAGCGTGTTCACCAGTTGTTGGCGGTGGCGGCGGCCACGGAGAACGATCGGTTGCAGCGCCGGGTGCAAACCCTCCTTGGCGTATTGGCGGTGCAGCAGGCGGCGTACCCCTTCCGGTACGAACGTTCGTACCCTGATCCGGAGAATAACGTCCTCGACCTCGGTGTCACCAAGACCGGCAGTCAGTACACGCTTCCCGTCGACGTGCTCCCGAAACATCTCCTCGTGGCCGGCCAATCCGGTGCCGGGAAAACCACGCTGTTCTACACACTGATGCAGGAGCTGTCGGTGCCGTGGTGGGCGTTCGACCTCAAACGCGACTACCGCCACCTCACCCAGAGCGGCGACACGAGTGTTCTCGTCGTGCCGTGGCAACGGCTCCGGCTCAACCCGCTCTCCCCGCCGCCAGGTGTTCCTCGGGCGCGGTGGGCGCAGGTCGTGGCCGAGGTATTCGGTCACGCTCACGGACTGCTATCTGCATCGAAGAACTACTTCATGGCGGCAGTGATGGAGCTGTATGACTCAGATACCACCGGTGACCCCGACACTGAATCCTCTTCTCCAAATGCGGATACGCCGCAGCCAACTTTTCACGACCTGAACGCAGCGCTCGACGCTCAAACGGTCCAGCCCTACAGCACCGAGTCTCAGTACCGCAGCCGTGTCCGGAACCGGCTCGACGGGATGCTCCGTGTTGCAGGACCGGTCTTCGACTGCCAACACGGCTACCCGATAATCGATCTACTTGAGCAGAACGTCGTGTTCGAGTTCGACGGGTTACGCACGGATCTCCAGGACTTCCTCATGGAACTGCTGTTCGCCTACGTCTACGAACACCGGCTGGCCAATGCCACGACCGAACGCAATGCCGGGCTGCAGCACGTCTTCTTTCTCGACGAGGGCAAGCGCGTCTTCTCCGTCTACAAGGAGCGGAGTGACGCTGCTGGTATCCCGCATATCGCCGATGTAGCAGCCAAAATGCGGGAGTTCGGTGAAGGACTGATCGTTGCCGATCAGGAACCCAGTAAACTCACCGACTCGATCAAGGCCAACACCTACACCAAGATCCTGCTCCCGACCGGTGATCAGACCCAGTTCCAGGCGATGGCCGAGGCCATGCAGCTCTCCCGGCGGCAACGTGAGTACGCCCACCGGCTCGAAATCGGGGAGGGACTGGTGCAGGTCGGGCATCACTCCGCGGTCCCGGTCCGGTTCCCCGATACCACGGTCGCGAAGACAGTGACCGATGCCAATCTTGTAGCTCGATTCGAGCAGGAGTGGAAACGATTGCCTGCTGGACCTCAGTCATCCACTGCTGATTCCTCTTTATTCCTGGAGACAGAAGCGGTCGAATCCGGCGCCGTCACCGCAGCGGCGGCGACTGTTCCGCCCGAACCGGCAGAACGTGAACTCAGTCCGGATGCCCAGTGGCTACTGGAAGATATCGTCGAACAGCCGTTCCGTGCAGTGACCGATCGGTATGCCGAGCTGGACAGCCGGTACAAAGGAGACCGGGCGCAACAGGAACTGCTCAATGCCGGGTTTGTCACGTCCACGACCGTGCATCTTGGGAAAGGCCGTATCAAACTGTTCGAGCTGACCGCGGCTGGTCGAGCCTATCTGCAGAAACATGATATCGACGTGCAGCGGACCGGTCGCGGCGGGATCGAACATCGGTTCTGGCAGCACCGAATCAAGCAGGCAGTGGAGGCCGCTGGCGGCTCGGCTTGGCGGGAACGCGCGGATGCTGATGTCTACGCGACCTTCGATGACCGCACGATCGCGATCGAGGTGGCGATGGGGAACAATCAGCGGGAGATCGACCACGTTGAGAAGCATCTGGATGGGGAGTTCGATGCGGTGATCGTAGCGTGTCGGAATCAAGCTGTTCGGAAACGATTGCAGGAACGCGCTGCAGACGCTGATATTGATCGGTCGTCCGTTGCGTTTCGACTGGTTCGAGAGTTTCTCGGGGACGAACCGCCGGGGTTGTAGGTGATTCTACCAGTTCTGCATGCCACAAAGGAAAGAATAGGAGTCCGCTACACAAGGCTACAGAGTGTTACTCGTCGTCGTCGACGTGGATATCGACCTGTTGGGGTGGTTGCCGTGGTGGGAGGGGGCGTCGAAGCCGAGACAGATAGCGGATGATGTAGGCGAGTGCGAGTCCGAAGATGATAGTCGAACCGAGTCCGGGCTGCCCCTCCCGCTCTCGGCGCTCGTTCTCGTCTCGATCACGGCCATTGATGAGCCACACCAGTATCCAGAACACGGCCGCGATCAGGAGGGCCGCGAAGAGCGGATGGATCTGGGCGGAGAATTCCCCGCTGACCGTGGCAGGGAGCCGGAGGATTGCGATCATGGCCTGTTTCTTAGTGGTGGCGGTCGCGGTCTTCCTCGAACGCTGACTCGGGCGGCCACAGGGCGTTCTCTGGAACGTTTTCGAGCTGAGCCGGGTCCGGTTCGGGTGCGTTCTCGGCGTCCGGTCGTTCCTCGTTGTTCACCGCCCGCTGTTGGTCGGAAAGCCACTCCGGAACGATCTTATCGTCTACCCAGTTCGGCCCGGAGTGGTCGCCGCGGACGTGCGCCGCAGCGTTGCGGAGGTATTCGTCGTCGTGAGCGCGGTTAATCATCGTCCGGAGCAGTCGAGCGTTCTTCCGGAGTTGCTCCATACCCGAGTCGCGGCTGGTGGATGCAGCGGTCCCCTTTTGGGCGCGGCCACCTGCTCTCCCTGTTCGTGCTGGTGGCCGTGTCTGTGGGGTTTCCAACTCGATCAGTAACCGCATCACCATTGTGGCTATCAGGAAGATGAAGCCAGCGAACTCGGGTAATGTCGGTAGCCCGGTAAAGAGCGTGTACATGAGGTAGCCGACACCGCCAAACATGAGTGCCAGCGATAGCCGTATCGGGACAACCATGATGGCCAAGATTCCGATGACAGCAAGGAGCGCAACGAGGTTGTCCATAGTTAGGTCACCGTGGATCAGGGATCGGTTGTCGGGTGCTGTGCCAGGTCGCTCGCGAAGAACGCGGTAACTGCGGGTGGGAACCAGTCCCTGGTAGTCCTGTCAGTCTGTTCAAGCGGGTTCGCCAGTGCGGCGTCATCCAGCGGTGCTGTCGCGATCTCCTGGTCGGCGGCCGAACTGATGGTGCTGTCACCGAGCGCGAGACTATTCCCGAGGCAGGTCGGACACGACGCGTTCGGATGCGTCTCGAGTAGCGCCTGGTCACCGCTGACATCGTCGTATTTCCGGAATGCGACCGGCGGCTGGGTACCGAGTGCCAGGCGTTTGACAGCGCTCACCGTGTGGGCAGCGGCTAACTGATTGAGATCAATCACCGCCGGCTCTGGCTCGATGTCGGCATCGATATAGCCACGCTCGACAGCCGCCTTCTCCTCGGCGGAATCCAGTGATTCGCGGTACGCTTGATCCGGATCCCCGCGGTCAAGACAGTCGAAACAGGCTGTGACACCCGGCACGATCGTCTGGATGTACACCTCCATGCTCTCGATCTGTGGCGGGTCGGCGTCACTGGTTTCAATGACCGTACCGGCGTCGACATACGGGATGAGATGGCGCACCGCGAACTGGTTGACCCAGTAGCGGGCGGTCACTCGATCTACTCCTGCTACGATGATATCGGCGTTCTTGAGATAGTCCTCCGTCTCTTGGACAGGACGGGCGATACTGATGATGTCACAGTCGGGATTGGCTTCCCAACACCGCTGGTGCATCGCCGAGACTTTCAGCTGCCCGACGTCACCATGTGTACAGCCAGGAAGTCGCGGCAGGTTCGAGACTTCGATTTCATCCGGATCGATCAGTGTGAGTTTGCCGATACCGAGCCGGGCCAGCGTCTGCGCCAGGATGCTGCCGATTCCACCACAGCCAACGACCGCGACATGGGTATTCGCCAGCTTTGTCTGCCCAGCTTCACCGAACGCGCGGAGATGGCGATCGAATCGTTCTGTATCGACCGCCGGAGCATCTGGGGCAGCTGTGTGGGTCGGGCGAACCGGCTGTTCCAACTCCCATTCGCCTTTGATGTCGACGGCAACCGGTCGGCTGTCGTCTGCAGTCACCCGTTCGATACGCATTTCCTCGTGGCCAAGCACGCCGAACAACAAGTCTCGGTCGGGGTAGAGCGTGGTCAACCATTTCCGGAATCGGTCGATCAGCTGACGATCGAGTGTACTGAACCAGGCTGTATCCGTGAACGGGTGCGAGTGAAAAAATACGGGATGCAGATCTCGGCTGGTACACCGCGAGATGAACTCCCGCTCACATGCGGTCGTGGGACGGCATGACCCCGGACTAGAGTGGCGATGGTTCTCGTCGGGCACCTGTTCGACTTCAGTGAGAAGGAGGTCGTTGCCGGAACGACTGCAATACCCGAACGCAACGCGCTCACGACCATCTGGACGTAGCAATGCGTCGCGGAGCGCGGTGACGGCCGGCGCCGGAATGCGAATCGTGGTCTGCGGTGTTGTGGTAGCAGTGGATCCGGACATGGTCGGAAGGTCAGTGAATTCGTTGGAGGAACGATTTGGGCGCTGGGTCTTGCAACGGGTTGCGGACAGAGGGATGAGCCAGTGAGGCCCGAACGACATCCATAAAGTCGATGTTGTCGTCGGTCGTCACCAGCTCAAAGCGTTCCCACGGGATATGGTGCGTACACCACCGTTTCCACCCGTCGAACTTGCACTGCATTCGATGGACAACCGGTCCCTGGGTATAGTGCAGGTTCTCTGGGATGTAGATGGCGGGCTGCATCCGTGGATACGCATCTGGATACCGGATGAACAGTGGGGCCTCGCGTGGCTGCCAGCCATCGGGGTAGTCGTAGTTCTCGAGCAGTAACCGGGTGTGACCCTCGGACAGCCGGACACGGTACTGGCTGCTGAAGGTGTGGTAGTCGAGGTGGATCTGGCGTTCGTTCATCCGTGGATTGGTGGTATGGCCGGCGTGGTTCAGGCCGCACCGAAGATGTTCTTATCTTTGTCGATCGGCTGGAAGCTCAGTGTCTCGCCGGGCGGCACGTGCTCGAGGACGATGTCATCATCATTGAGACCGACCAGGTTATCTCTATCACGGTAGGTTGCGATGTCGTCAGGATCGGCACCGGCCATCTCTTTGAGTTCGGCAACAGTGGTCTGCTGGTCCAGCGTCACCGGGTCGCCGTTGACGATGACGGTTGTTCCATCGCTGTCCGGGGAATCACTGGATCGCATGAGGTCGCCCATGCTTCTCGTTATGCAGCCAGTGAGGTTAAAGCTTTTGCTGTCCCTAAAGCAATTACTTAACACCAGCAATCAGTGACCGAGAAGCGGTGGTAGGAGAAACAGCGGGAGTTATACAGGGCGGAATGAGTATCACGAAGCATGGACGACGTTCCCCGGTCAGTATCGGTATTGGCGGAGTTGTTTGCCGGGCTGGGGAATGCAAATCGGTTGGCGACGTTGCTCGGACTGTATCGCGGGGAGTCCGTTGCGGCGATTGCTGACACAGTCCCGATCACAGAGCAGGGCGTACGCCAGCACGCGGATCGCCTCGTAGAGGCTGGACTCGTGTATCGACCGGAAACCGCTGATGAGCTATATGCGGTGACGCCGCTCGGCGTATTCTTCGCAGTATTCGTTGAGGAACACCAGGATGCGGTGCTGCGAGTTGTAGACGCGGTAGATGAGGCGGAGGAGCAGGCCCGAGCGGAGTATGAGGAGGCGCCGCTGGCCGAAGAAACTCGAGAACGGGTAGTAACGGAGCGGAAGTGGGCGCTTGTCGAAGAAGAGCTAGCGGATGAATTGCAGCAGTTGCAGGAGGCGGCCCGTCAATCCGAGACGGACGAGAATTAGGATTCGTAGGGCCGCTGTCCTTGCCGTGATCGATTTGTACGTTGTGTGTACAGGTGATGTAGGTACAGGGAGAGCGTAGCGCCGAGGATAAATCCGCCGAGGGCGAGGCCGCGGACGAATGCTGCAGCTGCTTGATCCACTGTCATAGTCGTATTTTGGTATGGCCAGTTTTTAAACTATCAGTTCGGTGTTAGTTATATAAACGAGCAGTGTCAGATAGGTCTCTGTAATGTCTATGGATACTAGCAGTGTAGCGGCGCTGGGCGCCGATCTGGTGCTGCCGGCCTGGTCGTGGCTGGCAGCTCGTCCGATCCCGGTCTTTCTGAGCTTGCTTGCGCTCTCTATCGGGTTGGCGGTCAGTGAAATGCGGTATCGACACTTTTTCTCGGGGCAGATCGGTGTTGCTGGGGTCTTGTTTATCGCGGCGTGCGGGTTCTGGATGGCCGCGACCGGCGGTGTCGAGAAGATATTGGATAGCTTGGCGTCCACCGGGTTTGGTGTAGCGGTGATCGCGCCGATTGTGGCTTGGATTTATCTCAGCAATCGGTAGGGAGGTATATTGATAGTAGCGTTGGGCCTCACCGCAGCGGGCCGTAGTGACGGTGAGAGCACCCCCTACGGGAGGTGACTGCGAAACGATGCCAATGAAAGTACTGCGCAAGCTGGACGACTGGGGCCTTCTACTGCTCACGTACGTTTCGACGCTGGTCTCCAGTCTCGTCTTGGTATTGGCCGGTTGGCAGCATCTCACAGCACCGGAAGCATCCACACTGGCGGATCTCCTGGCAATGATCGATGTAACTGTCTCGAGTTCGCTCGGGCTCAGTCTGTCCGGCGCACTCACCTTGTTTGTGATGCTTGTCGGGTTGACGGTGTTGCTCAACGGAGTGGGACTGGCACTGTATGTTGTGATGCAGCTACTGGATCGATGGCGATAGCCCGGTCACCCACTCTTTTTCTTTCTTTTTGCCTCCAACCGAGTACAACTTTTAAAAGGGAGCGTCGGTGTAGTCTATATACATACTGTCTCGGTCGCTCCGCTTCGCCGTTCGGTGAACGGTGCGACTGGACATGCAAACAGGTGATGAGTGGTTACTGGACGCGCTATGCAGGACGGACGGGTCGAACAAACACGCGGCAGCCGGACGAATGGCGGTGCTCTCTCCGCCGACATTCCGGCAGCCGGGTTAAACGTCGCTCGGCCGATCAACGGGAGCCCTGATAGCACTTTTATCGGATTCTGTCTAGCGCCGCTCTCGCCTTCACAAACAACCACAACATCTCGGCTGACTCCTTGCCGAGGGAGGTGATTTTCAATGGGAGCATTAGGCATGTCCACACGAACGTGGGCCGTACTCTTTGCCGTCGCTTTGGTCGCTGTTGGAGTGGTTTCTGCGACCGCTGGTCTGCAGATCGGTGACTTTCAGTTCTCGATTGGCGGTGACAGTGGTGACGCGGGTGACGAAGATCTGAAAACGATCGAAGAGTCCACCGTCAAACTGAAGACTGGAGCAAGTGGCGCTGACACCGTGTACTTCTTCAGTGAACAGCCGGACGACGCGTACCCGGTCTACCACGGTGACCACGTTGACTTCGACGCAACAGAGGCAACAGACAATCTGCAAGAGGGCGCCGACTACTACTCGGTCAGCCTGGACAACGACACAGCAACTACAACCAGCAATCATCCAGTCATGGAACCAGGTAAGTACCACTATGTAGTGGTTGACGACGAAGATCAGGTCCACACTGCCTTTGGAACTGTCGACATCGACGGCGAAGTTGCTGAGTACAAGCTTGACCGCGACTACCAGCAGCTGATCACGCTGCCACTCGACCAGAAGACAACCGCTGATTCCAGCGACGTTGTCACACAGACACAGGTCGAATCTGGCGACAGCATCTACTCACCGGCTACCTCACTGCGAGGGAACAGCCAGGATGACTTCGAAACCGTGCAGACGGTGACGCACACGATCGAAGTCCAGAGTGGTGCGATGTACCTCGGTGACATCGATCTGGGAAGTGTTGCTGACAACGCGAACGTCTCATCCGCAGAGCTTGCCTCTGCGTCTGTTGACGGCAGTGACGTTAGCGCACTGTCCAACATCGATCTGACCGACTACGATCTCGACAAGGATGTGTTCGGTAGCGATACCGAGCCACAGAAGGTGACTGACGAGGTCGTATTGACGTTCCGCTTCGAAGCGGAATCCGACTTGGCTGACGGTGAAAGCGTTGTCTCTGGCATCAGTGTCAGTGACATCTACGACAAATCTACGTCAAGTCTGTCCATCACAGGATAAGCTCTGTGACGGTACGCGGAGCGGTCAGGGGGTTGGCCCCCGGCTCCGCTTTTCCCAATGACTCTCTTCCAGGGGGATGGCGCTGGTCCATTGCCTGATTCACAGGCGGAGCGACTGGCATATCTCGGCGTTGCACTCCTCTTTTTGATTGGTGGTGTTGCAGGAGGATTTGCGTATGTGCAGTCGAATCCTGGTGCCCCGTGGCAGCTCGAGGCGGCGTACAGTTCAGTGTTCTCGGTTACAGGCGAGAACCAGCTAACCGAGAACACGACGTTGCGGCTGTCGCAAACAGACGCCAGTTACGTGAATCGGATTTACCGGGAATTAGACGGGTATACTGAAACCGGGTACTGTATCCATCTGATCGGGGATGAGATGCGGGTGACGAAGGCTGCGACGTTGGAAGCGACCGAGTCGACGCTGAAGCTGTCGACGGCAAACTGCTACGTTATCGATGGCACATTGCATACGCATCCTCCCAATAGCCGCCCGGTGTTGTCCGGTCCGGAGACCTCGGTGAGTGAGGTGTTCAATGATAAGCAGTCGCTGCTCGTCTCGAGTTATCGCTTGAGCTGTGTGCAGGCCGGGTTGGTGACGACCACGGCCGGGGAACGGACGCAGGCGCTGCGTTGTTATACGGTGCCGGAGTCTGACGATATCGGAGACGAATTCCCGGAAATCTCGGTCAGGATTGCTGAGGGATGACTAATTATATAAACAAATCTTCATAACTGGATAATAGCGTCTTCGACTACGTGTTGGAGTCGTCGAATGGAGGTTTTGTCGCGACGTGGAACGACGAACAGTACTGGCTATTCTCGGTATCACGGTTCTGGCAGTGGTTGGACTCAGCTTCGGGTCTGACGCGGCATTGAGTGTGCTAGATCCGTCGCAGTGTTCGTGGAAGCCCGTCGAGATTGATGGCCAGCAGTTCGAGTCGCTCGACGAGCTCAATGCTGAGGCCAAGCAGCAGGGTGCTGATCCGGAGCAGTGGGATGTCGCGTTCCGGGAACGGGATGGACAGCTCGAGTATCGTGGGACGGACTGCGGGACACGGGAGGTGACTGAGCAGTGAGACAGATGAGTTTCCGGGTTTCTGTATTGGCTGTCCTAACACTGCTGCTTGTCGGCGGTGTGACTGCGGCGGTTACCTCAGTCGACAGTATTCAGTTCGACAGTAACAGCAAGTTCTTTTCTGGCGAAGTATTTGTCATACAATACATTTCGAACTTTGATACCGATCGGATCGATGTCGTTCTCTCGTCAAATGATCTTGAGCAAGCCGCCGACGGTGAGGTCGATCAAGATCTGTCGATCGATGTGGTTCAACAAGATACGGCGGCCCTCTACAGTATTTCGCCGTCCGGTGAACCGCGTTTAGGAAATCTGGAGTTAACTACCGCGGAGAAATCCACGTTTGAAGAATTGGATCGATGGGCGTGGGATACCTGCTACGATATTAATGGTGATGGCGGGAAGGAGTACGCGTATGAATCGGTTCTCACCTGGTCTGGAACCGTCTATCGCGGGTACTGTGCTCGAGAGAACGGGTTCTATGGTCCGGTTGGCCGGATTACGAAGGACCGAGAAGTGTTCACCACGGAATGGCGTGTAGAAGCATCCGGTGAGTCAGCGCAGACGGCAACGCTCAGTAACGGTGATACCGGCCGTGGTGTGGTCTCGGATATTGGCGACCATGTCAAAGTCCGGTGGGACGGAAATCTCGATACAGGTGAGGAGGCACCGCCTGCCGACAAAGAGTATGCGCTCCACGGGAACCAGTTCGAAGACGGGTGGCGGATTATTGACCGGGGGCGTTATGCTGACTGGCGGCAGCATGTCCGTGATTTAGATACGGCGTATGAGCAGTGGCGAGATGGAGATCGTTCTCGTGACTATCTACAGAACCAGTTGGATACGGCAACGGAGCAAGCTGCTGCTGAGTATACTGGAAGTCCGTTGACGAGTGCGGAGACGGTTTCCTCGACGTATACGGATGGGCAGCTACGACTGGAGATGGATACCGACTTGGCGTACCCGAGTTTTACAGTGTACGTCGACGGCGCAGAGTATGTCTCGGTGTCCAAGCCGGTAGGACGACCGGAGATCACGTCGACGAATGGTGACGAGTTCGGTGAACTGGATACCGGGTACGTGACTGGGACGGTCCGGAACGTCGGTGATGGTGAAGGATCGTTCGCTGGGCGGCTGACCAGCTGTTCGGACGGGTTTAGTTTCGATAGTACACAGCGGACACAGCGTGTTGATCCGGGGGCGTCGGTGACGTACGAGTTCCCGGTCTCGTTCACGAGTACCGGTGATCAGGACGAGGTCGGCGGTTCGTGTACGATCGAGGTCACGGATACCGGATCTGGTGAGCGTGATTTTGCGACGGCTGCCGTGACCGGGGTTCAAGAGAACGAGTGTTCGCCAGGTGAACGCTTTTCGAAGGTGGCGAGTGGCGGACAGCACGTCATCTACCAGTGTAGTGAGGACGGGATGACGTTTACCGAGGTTGAGCGCTGTGAGCAGGGCGAGGAGGCTCGACAGATTGACAGCGAACTGCAGTGTGTCGTGCCTGACGGACCAGATGGACCTGGATTGATCGATCGATTAGGAGCTGCGCTTGGCGACCTCGGAGAGTCTGTTGATCAGGCGGTGCTTCAGCCATTCCGCGACATCAATAACATGATCAACGTCGTGGTGACGTTCGTGGCCGCGTTGCTTGGATTCGGACTTGGTCGGAACGAGCTGGCTGCGGTGGCGGATATCCAGTCCGAACGGTACCGGCTCGTCTTAGGGATTATATTTGCGGCAGTGCTCGGAGCATTTGCCTACGTGTTTATCGCGAGTCCAGTAGTAAAGATCGCGATCGTGGCCGCGCTCGGTCTGTATATGTATGTGAAGGTGACGACGCCGTTGTAGCGGTGGACGAGGTGAAGAGTTCGTGGTGAAGTCACAGAAAACAGGTAGAACTCGTGGAGGGAACTGGTGTGACTAACTGGAAAGCTGTAGCTTCAAATGCCGTATCGTGGAGTGTACGGTTTTCCGGCTGGTGGAAGATTTTCTTGAACCGTGCCGGACTGTATACTTCGCCGTTCTCCCTTCGAGTACGTGGAACCTCGAAAAAGTACTGGGTAGGAGATACAGATGCGGAAGTTCTAGATGAGTATTACTGTTGCGGAGAGTACGATGCTGTCAACTGGTCTGCGTTCGACACCGTGGTTGATGTCGGCAGCCATATTGGAGTCATCCCGGTTAATGCCCACAAATATGTAGAGAAAGTCATATGCTATGAGCCGCACCCGGCTACGTACAACTTACTGCGGCAAAACATCGTGGAAAACGGCATACACAATGTTTCTACGTACAACAAGGCTGTCGCAGCAGAATCAGGAGAAGTATATCTTCATGAGTCTGAAACAAGTCTCGGACACTCGATTGTAACACCGTTCGATGGCGAAACACTTGCCGTTGAAGCCACAACACTGCAACAGATCGTTTTCTGCCATGACTTAGACGGTCGAACACTTCTAAAACTTGACTGTGAGGGTGCGGAGTTTTCTATAATCGCTAATTCAAGCGAATCGCTTCAAGCGTTCGACGGCATTCTGATAGAATACCATTGTGAAGCCGGAGAACCGGAACGTCTAGTTCAACACCTTCGTTCAGCAGGTTTCACGCTTCACAAAAAAGTAACTGGTGAGGGGCGTGGATTGCTTTACGCGGGCGATATAGGACTGGTTGCAGACAGCCGATCCTCCGGCATTCTGACGGCGTTGGAACAGACAGAGGAGGTAGACTACGATAAGGAGCGTGGTGTGTTGTGGTAAGTAGCCGCCTGTCTCGGACACTCCTCTTCTTGATTATATTCTTTGCAATAATGGCAGCAACGGCATCCGGCACCGAGCAACTGCATTACCACTTAAACGAAACCAGCGGCTCTACGGTCTATGATTACTCCGGCCAGAACAACGATGGCTCTACCTTTAACGGTGTTACACAAGCCGTGACTGGTGTTTCCCGCAGTTCGGGTGACTGGGGTAGCGGTTTAGCCTATCACTGGGATGGTAGCAATGATGGTGTCTCAATTCCTGATTTGGAGATCGCCTCAAGCGGCGATGACCAAGTATCGTTCTCTGTTTGGGCTAAGATGGACTCGGATGTAGCTACCGGTAAAAAAATGTCGCTCATCAGTAACCACAATGACTTTCTTGAGGTCAATTTCGAGGACGCGGACAGTGATGGAACGTGGGCACTGATCATCCGAACATCAGGCGGGAACACTGGCGAACAATACGATCAACTCCAGCCAGGTGAGCTGTATCACATAGCAGCGACCTGGGATGAATCAACGGATCAGACCCGGTTCTACGTGAACGGAACGAATGTCGCAAATGCTACTAACACCGACTCAAGCGGAGATATTTCCGGCTATCATTTGGGAAGTGATAAAGGATCACCGGAGAGCGGCAATGTTGACGTATTTGATGGAATGCTTGATGAGCCTCATGTCTATGATACAATTCTGAATGGGACACAGGTATCGAACCTGTTCCAGTATAATCAGTTGACCGTTGCTAGTGGCCCCACCGAGTCCAGCCCCACGGTATCACTTGATCATCCTAATGAAGAAGAGAACGTCACAAACTCAGTTGTGTTCAATTATACGCCGACCTGTTACGGCAGCAACTGTAGCAAGGCCGAGTTCTATCTAACAAATAATACAACCTCTCTGTATTCGTTCACGAATCATCAGATTGATTCGGTGAACAATATGGACGGTATCGATATTCTGGATATGGATGATGACGGCGACATTGATGTTATCACCGGGTCGGAAGGCACCGGCGAGGTAGCATGGTATGAGCAAGGCAGTGACACCGATACCTGGACAAAGCACACCATCACCACTGGTCACAACGCTATACAGGGCGTTGATGTGGCTGACGTGAACGGGGATGGAAAGAAAGAAGTACTCATTTTAGATAAAGACGCTGGCGACATCCTTTTAGCAACGCAGGACACCTCGGACCCGACCGGCTCCTGGTCAAACACCACGTTGGATGCCAACGCTCCGAACGCCCAGCAGTCAGTGGAGGCCGATATTGATGCGGATGGGGACATGGATTTCTTCTATGCTTATGAAGGAACTTCTGACGGGGAGGGCGGTGTGTACTGGTTGGAGTATCAGGGCGGTGATCCGGGTACTGCCTCAAACTGGCAGAAGCATGAGGTCGCTCAGATTAATGGTGGGTGGTGGATTGCACAGCGACAGGTGAATATCAGTGAGGATGCGACCGGGAACGATATTGTGGTTTCTGCACGTGATCGGCGGAACAGTGCGGCAGAACCCGGTGTGTACTGGTTGGAAGAACCGGCGAACGTATCCGAGGCTTGGACGATATATACGATTGAGGATGCGTCAACGTACGACCCGCTGCATGTGACGGTCGGTAACTTCTGTGGTGATGGGCATAGGAAGGATGTGGCCGCGTCCGCGTTTGATGGTGGTACGGGCATCTATTACTATTGTT
The DNA here is from genome assembly GCF_017357405.1 of Halomontanus rarus. GTDB lineage: Archaea > Halobacteriota > Halobacteria > Halobacteriales > Natrialbaceae > Halomontanus > Halomontanus rarus. The sequence goes on from NZ_CP071597.1 coordinate 3,123,463, forward strand.
TTAGTGATGATTATTCTCGCACTGTTCTTCGGAGTGATGGCAGGTGGCACAACACGCAGAGCGCTGATCTGGACGGTGGTGCGGGTCGGGACGAGATTGTGGTAGCAGACCATAATTTGAATACGGAGATGATGGTGTACAGTTGGAATGGAACTGCGTATACGCAGCGGAGTGCAACGCAGTATGATAAGCCGGATGATCGGATTATCCCGTATGACTTGAACGGTGACGGGTTCAAGGATGTGTTCGCGGTGTCCTCGTCGTCCAATTCAGTGGACTGGTGGGAAACCGATACCAGTTCTGAGTGGGCGAGCCGAAAGACGAATCAGAGCGCGGTGGTGAACAATTCGGTTAACTCGATTGAGTTTGATTTTTCAGCTAACGGGTTTCAGCTACCGTTTACTGGAGAGTGGAATGTGAAGGTGGCCCAGAGTGATGGGACTACCGCGTTCGCGGATAGCAACCGGACGATAACGGTAGAATCTGACAACTCCGCACCGTCGATCTCCAACCTCACCGCCGCACCAGACCCGGTGGAAACCGGGAACACGGTGAACGTGACGGCCTCGATCACCGATCCGGATGATAACCTGGATTCGGTGTTGTGTACGCTGAAAGACGCTGATGATAATGTGGTCGTGGATAACGTTTCGATGTCTACGGACGGCACCGATCTCTATTGGTGTACCCACAAACCGCAGACCTCGGGAGAGTGGACCGCCGAGATCTTCGTCAATGACACCAACGGCTCCTCGAGCACAGAGAGCACCACGTTCACCGTTGAATCGGGGCCTTCGATTTCATGGAAAAACCTGCAGGATAACGCGACGTCAGACTTGAAACCGGATGGCCAGGTTTTGATCTCGGTTGACTGGAAGGGGGATCAGACACCGCTGAACGAATCTATCCTAGCGATCAACGAATCCGGAAGTTTCGTGAATACCTCGTCCCAGACCCCTCTCTGGAAGTACAGTGGTAGTTACCAGTCTCTTTCTAATCACGAAGGTGGGTCGGCTGGAATCTACCAGGACAGCAGTGGACAGTGGTATTCCGCGGATGGCAGAAGCACTGGTGATAACATACAAATATATTATGAGAATTTTACACATAAGCAGACAATTGTTGTTGGCACTGAGACGCCCGGCCCTTGGGGAGTTCACAGAGGAGATAACAATAACTGGTATCTGATTGATCCCGTTTATGAGGAAATTGATGAGTATGATGGCGGATGGGAGTATCAGACAGCGCATGATTATAGCTCAGTATGTCCAGATGATACGCCAACAGACATTCATCAAGATAATAATGGAAACTGGTGGCTGCTGTGTGGGGGGATATTGTATAAATATGATAGTTCGTGGTCGTACACCGGAACATCACAGAATTTGAGCGGGACGGTAGAGCGACTCCGCGGTATGTTCCAGGACAGCGAGGGCTATTGGTGGGTGGCAGATGATCCTGACTCCGGTTCCACGTTCATCCGCAAATATGACAGTTCCTGGTCCTATACGGGAGCAAGTCACGAAATAGAGGACCATAATCCGAGAGATCTTGTGTACTCTAATGCTGGAAACTGGCGGATTCGCAGGAGTGGTAGTTCTCAGTTATACAACTACCATACTGGAGCTGTTGCGGATGAATTCGTTTCTTTCAATTATTTATGGAAGAACAATTCGTTCAGCGGTGTCCTCGGATACAAACTCTGGGGGCAGAATACGGACGGCGAATGGAACGTGACCGATACCGGCAGCTTCGTTTCAACACATAATCCTGCCTATACGGATCAGAAAATCATCTGGAATGGTATCGGCGGCAGTGAGACCAAACAGGTGGAGCTGACGATTGATGATAGCGGCGAATCAGATATCGAGTCACACAACTCTCCACCGTCAGGCAGCGAAGAACTGTTTACCAACTCCACGCTTCGGATCGGTGGCTGGTTCTCAGCCTTCGACTGGGCAGCAACCGTCACCGACAAATTCGGCCGGACCAGTCCCGAATACCGTATCAACTTCACCACAACCGATCAAGGGCTACAGGAAGATGACTATAGCCACGATGTCGGCACACAGCAATTGAACCAACCGGTTATACTTGAAAACCGAGGCCCGAATAACGCAGTCTACGACCTGACGTATAGCAGCGAAGGTACTGTTGTGAAAGACGGAAGCGCCTCAGGAACGATTTCATCCGACTCCAGTATTACAACTACTGAGGTATGGCAAGGCGACTGGATTAACGAAACAGCTCACGGGTTAACGCCGCAGCCAAGCGAGGTCACACTCGGAGTAAACTACTCCGGTGATCGGATCCTGGAACTGGCGAATACACAGTCGGTTGCATGGACGGATGTGAATACCACTGGAGCGTTCTCTCCAAATCATTGTAACCAAATAAACAGTACCCGGGTCAATCTTAGTGCGTCAGCGACCACGAACTACTCGATCGAGTTTACTTGCCCCCCTGGTGATGAGGGCGCACCGGATCTTGTGAAGACGCTGGATGCCGACGACAATAACGACACCCACTATAACTACACGACCCGGGATCTCGAGATCTACAGCAATGCCACTCGGGACCGGAATGTGACCTGGAAGATCGATAAAAGCGAACTCACAGACTGGAACGACCGCAAAAGCCAGACCGGGTATATCAACGGGAATGCGACCGGTGTGACGGTGGAGGATGGGGTCGGGTTTGTGTATGTGACGTTCACCACGGAGTGTTGTAGCAGTTCTCCTGCCGCCGGGAATCACTCTGCCGCGCTGTTCTATGAGGTCGGCAGCGAAGATACAACGATCAACGAGGGCTCGAGCGGTGGCGGTGGTGGCGGATCCCCGTCGACGGATCCACAGGAGCTGGTAAAGTTCGAGAACACCCGGTTTACGCTGCCGTTCGGCACGGCGTGTACACCGGAGGATGGCTGCTCGTTCACCATCCAGAACTTGGCGACAGAGCAGAACTCGGTCGGGATCGCGATGCAGGAACAGGAGTTCCCTGCTTGCCGGTTCTTCGAGGTGAAGCGGACGCTGAGCGACGATGCCGGGTTTGGGAAGATCGGGACCTACCTGTTGAACTCGAGTACGGAAGTGACGTTCACGCAATCGTTCAATCGGAATGTCCCGGTCCGGGTTGAGATGCCGAATCAAACCGTGTTTGAGCAGTATGTGGAGGACAACGAACTGCGCTGTGGGTTCGAAGTTGGTACATCGCGAGGAGCGGCCGAGGAACTGGTCTTGGTAGCGACACCGGGCACAAGTCCGCTGGCGATCGCCGAGCAGGTTCTCACAGGTTGGTTGACGAAGCTCGGTATGGAGGGGGACCTCATCTTATTTAAACGAATTTCGGTATGTACTGAGATAGACGTCGTGACCGAATACGCGCCCGATCAGTCAGCGATCAAGGCGAACTGTCCGGTCGATGCGACGGCAGACGTGCCGTGGCCGACACGGGCTGGCTGGCAGGCCATTGTCGGCCTCTTGATGATCGTCGGCTTGTTCGTGTTGCTGCCACGTGTGTTGAAGGGTGATAACTAATCGGAGTCCTTGGAGATCAGACGGCGGTACTGGATGGGGATGCGCCGGTCAATCTGTTCCTGTTGATCACGTTCTCGTTGGCCGTGTTCGTCACCGGGTGGGTGGCGCTTTTCGGTTTCCAAAACAATCAGTTGGAGCTGTTCGCGACCGGGCTAGTGTTCCTCCCCTTGGCGTATATTGCGGATCGGATGAGCGAAGGCCGTATTTTTCGGAGTCCGATGAGTTTCTATGCCGGTGCTGTTGCGTTGCGTCTTCCGTTGCTTGTTGCCTGGGGGATCGGGTTCGGCAGCCGGTTCCAACTCTCGACGTTCTCCTCCGCGACCGGGTCCTACCTCTCATTGTTGGCGAACGCGCCAGAGGCGATCAAATCATTGATCAACTTCTTCATCGCCGCTGTGTTGGAGAACTTTCTGGCGTTCGCGATCGCGTTGATCACGTTCGATATCTTGCATCACCGTCTTGGCTGGGGGCGGGTTCCGGCAGCGGTCGTTGCAGTGTTACCGAGTGCAGCGATCTTTGCATGGCTGCATAACAGTGGTAATCCGGTCTTCGTGTGGACAGCGTTCATCGTGATGGTGGTCATGCTGGGGGTGGTGTTCCTCGAGGATGCGACTGACATCGATCTATTCCCGTTCGCACCGGTCGGGATCTTGCTAACGATCGGGATCCACCAGACGCTGAACGTGTCTAACAACTCCGGTGGCTACCTCGGGTATCTTGGAGACCTCTTCTTCGGTGAGGGTGCGTTCTTCGCCACGCAGCTGGTCGGGGTATTCGAACTCGTAGTGTGGGGTATCCTGCTGTATGGAACCGTGGTTCGGTTGCCGCTGGCTCGGGACTGGGTACGTGAACAACTACCGCTCTAAGATTGTTTTCGGTCGGTGCTTCTACTTCGTGTTCTTCATGAAGTCGCGGCTGTCGTCGATGAACGACGCACCGAACTCGTAGTCTCCCCACCACTCGTCATCCATCCGCTCTGGATAGACCACACCTGCGGCCGTATAGGATTCGCCGCGGTTGTAGGTCTGGACAACGAGGAAGCCGCGGTACTCGATCTCGAACTCGTCGTCACCGTTCGTCGCGGTGTGCGTGGCGGTGATGGTGAACGAGTCCTCGAGGATGGCCTCGGCGTTGCTGTAGCTGACGTCGTTGAACCGGCAGCTGAACAATTCCTCATCGTAGAGCCCTGAGCAGATATCGATCTGACTGAACGGGTAATCCGACTCGACCTGATCCGTGAACAATTCTACGGCAGTGGCACTGACCACGCTCTCCGTGATGTCCTCGAGAAACTGGTCGATTTCGTCCAGGTCGATGAACACCGAGCCAGGTCCGATCGGCAGCGATACCTGGCTCACGAATGGGATGCCTCCGCCATCATCGCCACCGTTGTAATCGATGTATTTCTCACTCCGTATGGTTTGGAGATTCCATGTATACAGGTTCCACAGTGGCGGGTTGATGCCGAGATCGTCTTGGACCCGGGACTGCATCGCGGTGTTCTGGAGCGACTGGCCGATCCAGGCGACATCATTATTGTCGCTTTCGCCCAGATTGTTTTGTTCCCAGGGCTCGCCGTGGAACGCTTGAGGGATCGACGGTTGTCCGAACGAGGACGTGGCAGTACTGTTTGCTGCACCGGTAGCGGTGGGGACGGCGGCGATGGATGCGAGGCCGGTCAGGACCGCACGGCGGGACAGGGTTGTACTGCGGGAGGGGTCGGGGTTCATGGTGTGTCTTTGTGGTACCGCGAGTTTGGTTGTAACCGCTTCGACTGTCGTGAATTTCAGTGTTTGAAGGAGTTTATCGGGGGTAATTTGGGTGACCACTTAAACGTACGTCAGACATTCATCATGCGTCAGACAGACGGCTTGCCCTAAAACCGATATCTACCTTGAGAACGAGCTCCGGTCTTCAGATGACCTACAGTGCATCGGGGGATAGGTCGACCTGTGGAGGCGATTCAGATATCTCTCCTCGGCGCTTCTAGTCCAGGTGATGGCATCGTTAGATACGGTATTTGAGTTGCTCAGCGACGAACGCCGTCGATATGCCCTGTACTATCTCAAGGAGCAGAACCGCCCTGTCTCTGTCGACGAACTCGTTGAAACGGTAGCTGACTGGGACGACTCTGCGGTAGATCAAGAGCATATCGCGATCGAACTCCAACACAGTCATCTCCCGAAAGCGACTGAGGTTGACTTCGTCGAGTACAAGCCGGACGCCGGTCTTGTGGAGGTCCAGGGGCCGCCGCCCAAATTCAGCGTGATCGCCGATATTGCCCGTGTGATTGAGCAGCCAGCCGACTAACCACGTTATCGCTCGGCGGCGCCGTACTCGATGTTGACGGTGGGAGTATTCAGTGAATCGGGGGCTTCGACACCGTTCCAATCGACCAGTCGGACGTTCGCCATCTGGCCGGAAAACCGGAATCGCTGGACACCCACCTCGATCGAGCCCTCTGCCGTCCCGCCGGAGATGATGGTCGCTTCTTCGCGGTGATCGGCGTCGATCATCTCGATCTCGCCGTCGACGGTAATCTCGTAACTCGAGGGGACACCGCGACCGACGATTGTCACAAGGTTTGGGAGTGAGTTCTTTGTTACCGGGGATTCGCGTGCCATGCTCCGATAACCCGAGTATCCCGGTATAAGTTTTCTTGTCGAAGGAATGGTAAGAGTGGGCGAACTACACCGGGACAGATATTGTGCGACTGTCTTCAAAAATCAACTTTGCATGATGCTCCTTCTGTAAGGTCTTCTTCGTCAATATAGGCTGAGAGGCGCGCGTAGTTGCAGAACTGTTTGTCTTGGACCCGCGTACCGTGCTCAAACTCGGCCACGAAAATCGGGTCGTGATCGTAGATATCTTGACCACAGTAGGTGCACTCCGTTACCATTGAGTAGATATCAGTCTGGTCGTGGTAATGCGTTTCGCCCGGTTGACTTTAATCAGCAGCGGAGATGGCGGATCGCGACGCCTGGCAAATTCACCTGACAGCCATCACTTCAATATCAGATCCAGTGTTCTCCTGCAAGAACAGGGCGATATCCGGCTCATTACGGAGAAGACGGTTGAGAATCCGCCGCCATACTGGATTCTGCTTCTCACCGACCACAATGGCGTCGACATCCAGCTGTTTGGCTTCTTCCAAGATGATCTCCTCTACGAGGAAGCCCTGTTGACTAGTCACAGTGAACTTTACGTCATCAAGTATGGGTTGTACCGCTTGATAAATTTCGACTGATCTCACGTTCTCGTTGTACTGGAAGAGGTTTACGTGGAAGATGATCAGTCGTGCATCGTCGTAGTCATTTGCGATCTCCTCGGCGTTGGCAAGCGTCTGGGTACTCTGAGCTGTCAGCGGATATCGGATTGGCACAAGAACATGATGTGTATCGGTCATTGAGTTCTCTGAATTCACCTATGACTGGTACTCGGTTTCTCTAATCCTGTGATATAGATGGTGATTTGCGGTAGCTATAGAGCGACGGTTGGCGAGGAGATGCGCGAAACGACACGCAGGATTATTAACCGCGAGACTGTATCCCAGGCTAATATGTCACGGGCCAGTGCCAAGGATTTAGTCACGTTCATGGAGGATGAGGCTAGCGAGTATCTGCGGAGTGTAGCACACTTCGATGGAAAAGACCGGAAAGTGCTATATCTGGAAGACGATATCGAAGATCAGTACTCCGAGGATGAACTTGAAGAGGTGTTTGACAGCCTCTTTTTCGAGTCGTTCGATAGAAGCCATCAAGAGCACATGTACCCGCATGGCCAACTCAACTGTATCGTCCGGTGTTTTGACGAAGCGTTGGAGCTTCATTTTCCCCACAGTGATACTGCTGGTACTGCTGTCGCGTTAGAGCCAGAGGCAACGTCGGATCTCGAAGGGCTCGTAGATGACTGTCTCAACGAACTGTACGGCGAATACCCGCCAACAGAGTAAGTTCTCACAGGTGCTACGCTGACGGCAGAAATACTGATTCGCAGTCTATCTAAGAAGCAAGTAGTGAATACCCTTCTTCAGAGATAGCTGTCAGAATGTGTTCTTCGTGCTCCGAAGGGATTTCTTCACGGGGTTCGGCATCTCCTGATTCGATCAAATCAAATTCTATCGTCTCAGTTGCGATGTCTCCGTGCTCATCGGTGCCGATGATTTCGACGAGCAACCCTTGGCCAAACTGATGGACTGTGGTCGTTTTCACATCTTCCATGGCGGGATCTGAATTGTATCATTCTGAACTACGCCACCATCTCTTATAACCGTTCATCTAGCGTGGAATATTGATTTCCACGAGGATCAGTCGAAATAGCTGGGGTCTGCTTCCTCGATCACCTGAAACATGAAATCAGGCGATTCCAGGTAGCGTACTGTCAGCACCTCGTGGACGATAACGTAGGAGAAAATGATTCCTGGTACCGCGTCTTGTACAAACCGATACTCGTCCAGTAGTTCCTCAAACCCGTATTCCGCCTTCACGGATCTGTTTTTATCCCGCCCGGTGAATATTCGGACAACACCTTCTGATTCATCGAGTTCGTAGCTCAAATGGAATGCACCGTTTCGCAATTCCGGCAGGACGACCTCTGCTAAATCCGTATGGCCAGTCCGATTCAACAGTTCCAGGACCTCGGCTGTATCACTGAGTTCGGCGACCTTCGCTCCTTCAAGACATACTGCTAAATCTCTCAACGGGTCTCTGACCAGTTCATAGAACCGGGCGTACTGGTCCAAGATATACGGGATGGCAGTAAAGCCATCTAACCGACCATCGTCATCAACCTCAACATTGCTCATCTCTTCCTGATGCCGATCCCGGATATCCCGCAACTTGTTCAAGTGGAATTCTGTGTCGGTGATACAGCGCTCTCGAAAGGATTCATAGCCTTTTCCAGGGCTCTCAAGGAGATAGGCATCTCGAAGAATATTGCCGGCTAAGTCCACGTACTGTTCAAACAGCTCAGCACTGTTAGCAGCGTTCCGTGTATACTGTTTGATCGCCACATCCACATTCCGCATATAGATTAGGCGGGCAGCAACCACTTCGTGATAGTTTTCGACGACGGCCTTGAGTTCCGGGTTCTTCATATATCCCGAAAGCGCTGCTTCCAAAGCTTCTTCCAGATTTATTCCATCTGGTAAGCTGTCTTCACCGTTTTGTACTCGCTCAAAGGCGTCCTCGCGACGGTTCTCGTTTGGTGGGTCGAGAAAATACTCTACGAGGTCATAGTACCCCTCAGGATTTCCTGCGGGTGTAGCACTGACATCGATGAATTGTTTGTCGCCGTCAGAATGAGAGGATTTCATATCGAAGAGTGCCATGATGAAATCGGTAGAGCTACCGGTCAGTTCTATTTCCTCGTCTTCTCCGTCGAAGACGATACGGCCCTCATCTTCTTCCTCGTTCGATAGGCTCATCTCGATCTCGAGAATGTCGTATCGATTCTCGTGGTAGAGTTTCTTCAGTTCCTTAAATTCCTCAGAGTGTGTCACGTTACCGGTAGGTGCTGTCTGTATCATTTTAGGCGTTTCTACCGGCTGGAATCTGGTCTTGCTTCTCGTCGAAGATATCCGGGGGTAGCCGCTTGTGGTGTCCTGACCTTGTTGAGCTGGTCGATCTTCGATCGGAGCAGTTCGTTGTGCCGGGTGAGGATCCGATTTTCGGCCCGCAGTTCTTCGGTCTCATCTCGATAAAGGTGTGTCCGGTATCGTTCGTACAGTCCCCAGATGATGACGAAGATGGTCCATGAGAGCGCGAAGCTAGCCATATCCCAGGTCACTGCGTATCACCCGCCTTCTTGTGGTTCTCTACGAGCGTTATATCTCGACAGCCGTGTTCTGTTTCAGCAAACGCGTCAATGCGGTGTCCAGTGATGTCGCCATAGTAGTCCTGGATGGACAATTCGAGATCCTCTTGCAGATCAAGGTGTGTAGTGAGTAGCGCGTAAAAATCGTCGTCCTCCCAATCGAAGGATCTCGCATCCCATAATTCGATTTCTGCCATCACTGCGTCTCACCAGATGTCTCTTTGAAATCTCGGAGTGCTCGCCGTTGATCCTGCAACTGTTCGATCGCGTATTCTTCCCAGTTGTTGGAACCCCAGTGATATGGCAGAGATAGCAGGTACATTTTTGCTTTCTCCGCTAGCGATGCATCCCTGAACTGGTTGCGGAAGACCTGCTCAAGCTGTTGGTAAATTGGTTCTGCGTGGCTATGGATTGCGCTATGAATCGCTTCGTGTTCAACCACATCGATTACTGCTTCCTCCAGAGTAACTGACGGGAATCCGTCGTTCTCTGCCATTTTTGCTACCACAGGGAGGTTGATGTCGATCTCATTGTTGGCATATGTATATCGTCCACCAACCAAGCTGTGATGTGAGAGTTTGGACCCGATGTACAGAGGGCTCCACCAGCGTCCAACAGTTCTATTGACGAATCTGCGTTTGGTGATGTGAAAGGTGACCGGGCTAGAACCGGGCCGATTCTCGACGATGTTGGATATGTTCCATCGCTTATGGAATCCCATTCCAGCAAACATGAGCAGTAGTGAGACGGACACGCCGAGGTTCCATGGAAGGATTGAATCAACCGCCATGCCGATCGCAGCCGATCCGAACAGAAGGACAAGAGTCCAGAGAAATGTTGAGGATAGGTCGTTCACTCTGCATCACCAGATTCGTTTGTGAACTCTGCCTGTTGATAGAAGCCAATCTTATCGCACTGTTCAGCCGCGTAGATGCGCGTATCTTTGAATTGCTTCAATGTCCCATTCCGCAGTCGAACAATGCTCCCTCGTTCCTTTATGGGATAATCCGAAACCTCCCGGAGCATACCTGTGAGAAGCGGGTCGGGATACTTCGCACCATACACATCCGTGATGTTCGACAGTTCATACAGGTCTGTCTCTGGTCCGCATGAGTAGTGAACCGGTTTAGGGACCGTAAGCAACGAAAATACCGCACCTATGAGAAACGCTGCTCCGACAACTCCTGCAGGCACCGCCAAGTCTTTATAGTTAATTGTCATCACCCTCTTTCTGAGAGTTGTCGGCGATCTCTCCAAACGGTTTCACACCGCATTCACCACAGACCGGTGTCTCGGCAGCCTCATCGCGCACGACGTGGATGCACTGTTCGTCGGTCCAGTACGGGATACCGCCCCGTTTTACCTCGACACCCTTCTCTCGATACTGCCGGTCCTGTTTCAATGCATAGGCTGCCGCTTTCGCCTTATTCTCCGCGAGATCGCCGTCACGGAAATACCGTGCTCCACTACTGTCTTTCGCGGCCAGTCCTTCTTTGAGTCCACGACCGTCAAACTCGATCACCTTGAAGCAGCCGCGTTTGTAACTTCGAACCGCGATGTAGATGTTCTGCCCGAAATCGTCCTTATTGATCGCGATCACCCTCGAGCTCTGCTAACCGCGCCTCCACCCAGTCCCGATTATTTCTGACTGCCTCTGGTGTCCGATCATACTTCTGAGCGGCCTCTTTCTGCAGCTTATCCGTGGTCAACCACTCAATCACAGCTGCGATCGTCGATGGGCTCTTCCCCTTGTTCAGTGCCTCATCAATAAGATCCTCACCTGCTGGAAGATCTGCCTTGAGTTCTTTATATCGGTCCGGGTTCTGTGTGTCGACGAAATATCGTCTACCGTTCCCACCTTTCTTGGTACGCCGGATTTGGATTCTGCCTCGCTTGTTCACGAATTCGAGGAATGGCGAGATCAGGTAATCAGTGAGCGGTGTCATGGTGGTACTCCCAGTAATCTGTTTCAGGTCCTCGAATCCATGCCAGCCGTGATGGTTCGCTAGCTCGTCTTCCCAGCGTTTGAATAGGATCTCCTCGTGCGTCGCGGTCTCTCGCCGCGTGTTTTTAAGATAGTATTCAACTGGATATCGGTCCTCGATTTTTCCAACGATTCCATCGTCAACCAGCGCTTCACAGGCTGACCGAAGAAGACGATATCTCCGGTCACCCTCTCGTGGCTTCAACGGAGTCATGTCCAAGTACCGGGCTAGTTCCGGGACCGTGATCTGCTGATATTCCTTCAGCATGTCGCGGATGAGTTGTTTGCGTTTGAGGAGCCCCATCTCGCGGAGTTCGCCGGCTGTGTACTCGGCTGTTATTGTCGGCCACCCTTCTGATTCTCGAACGCAACTGGCCGCGGTGTGAGATAGGTTTGAGTAGTCGGGTCGGTGTTCGAGTTCCGTGTATCCAGAAGCGCCTCCCAGCACTCATCGTCCTGGACTGTCTTGTTATAAGAATCGCATGTCATGTTGGTTCACCTCTAACATTTTTCTCTCCTCTCTCAAACTCACAGGGAGGAATATCGAATATCCACTTTTCAACGTATCTTCCGGGCTGAAACTCTATTCTTTCCTTCGAGGCAAAGGGCAGACTTTCTATTTCCTCCTCAAATATCTGGTTGAAATCCTTCTTATTCCACCGGTATTCCTTCCTCGTAATATTCCCTCCAAAACTACTGACATGCACCTCTGTTGCTTTTGTTTTCAATATACGCTCTCTGAGTTCCTCCCTCCCTTTCTGATACATCACGACAGCAATCCTAATCGGAACTCTGCTGCACCATTGAGCAGTCCACTGAATTTGTGTTCTCGCCATCGTTGCAGTTCTCGTACGCTTCGTTTCAAGAAAGAAGAAGTCAGAAAGGTCTGGTTTTTCAGTGTCGTTATACACTAAAAAGTCAGGTATACCTGCAGTCATGAATTCTTCACGAAACTCTTTTCGAGACCGGCAGATTTCGTCCAGGATGTAGTTTCTAATGGGTTCGGGTTCCGCTAAGGTCGAATTCGCCTCGATCTTCTTCACGTCCCACCCTCGCGATTCATAAATTTCCTTCATAAACGCCTCATCAGATTTGCGTTCATCCAGCAATGTTCTATCAGGATGGTATACAGAGTACTTGTAGGTCGAATTATCCCAATAATCGAATTCGTGCACTCCGTAATTCCGATTTTTCTCGCAGAATAGGTCAGAGTCAATCTCCATCTGCAATCCTCCACTCTTTCTTCACTATCTTCTCATCCTCTCCAGGGACCTCAGTAACAGAGATGAACCCCTGTTCATTGAGCGGTTCACGTATCCGTGGAAGGATACCGTTTCGAATACTTGCGTCTCGGTAGCCGTATGTTTTCGAGTCTAGTTCGTCGGCGATCTCCTCGCCGCATAATCCATCCTGTTTACGCAGGATTTCCTTTATATCTGACCAGATTTCAAGGAGGTTGGCCTCTCGATAGTCTAATCCAGAGAGATCCGGTGCTTTCTCGTCTGCGTTCTCTATCATAGACTATAGTTATAATCTCCCATTTATATTACTAACGTTATTATTACTAACGTTAGTAAAAAGCCGCCTAATCTATCTCCATTCCGCCTGTTTTCCGGTGTCGATACCCGGAATACCCCGGATTAGGCGGAAAGATGTGGCCGAAACCACGGGTTCGCATTAGTCACTCTAATGTGGAATGCACGAGGAAACACACTATACAAATCACGCCCCGTAGAATGGAGCCAAAAATCTACTGTCCTGTATAGCTACCACGATAGCCTACAGTCTCGAACAGACTTCACAGTCCAACAGTCTTATTGCCGTGGCCACAGTAGTAGAGACTGGAAAGGCCATGCAAGTCGAAGTGTCCATCACAGCAGACGAGACGGAACTGTCCGCAGTAACTAACCTGATCGCCCAGCTGGAGGAGGAAGCCGAACTAGATGTCTCCACTCAGAGCGAGCGTTCAAATGACCTGGACCTGACCGAAGAGGAGCGTTACATCATCGCTGCACTCCACGAGCAGCCTCGATCAGCCCTGCGCGTGGTGCACCGGGTCGCAACCAACCTCGACGGATCACCCTTCGATAGTTTCGACGAGGACAACGGCTGGAACGAGGAGCGACAGAACGTCCGTGACCTGCTCTGGTCGATGAAAAATGATGGGTTAGTGGACAATGATGGCCAGCTGTGGTTTCCGACAGACCAGGCGCCATCTCACGTCCTCAACTAGCCTCCGTGGCCCCTCGAGAGAATCAGTCCTCGGTTCCAACGATCCCCTGCACTTCGTCGGGATCGTAGTGCGTGTAGTGATCGGTCATGTCCGTGTCCTCGTGCCCCATGTATTGCTGGGCAGCGACCGGTCCGTGCTCCTGTTTGATCCGGGTGTTCCTGTTGTGCCGCAGCCAGTGGCAGGACACGAACGACTTCCCCTTCGAGACTTGATACTGGTCTGCATCCGACCCCTTGTTCAGCAAAAGACCGATGTCCGTGAATGCCTGCTTCACGTCCTTCTGGTACGTCTTATGCGACATCCAAAACACCAAATCCTCATTTTCGAGGCCGTGACGCTCGATATAGTCCTGCAGCATCCGGGCAGTCTCCTCGGTCAGCTCGACCGTTCGCTTGCCCGCATCGCTTTTTGGCGGCTCGATCTCGCCGCTCTTCGTTCGCTTCTTGGTGATCCCGATCGCGGCCCCGACGTCGTCACGATCGAAGTTAACGTCGTCGACAGTGACGGCACACATCTCGGCTAACCGGCAACCTGTTTCGAACAGGAATCGTATCACGAGTTCCCCACGCTGGTCGGCAGCGTCACAGGCGGCCTCGATATTTTCGTCTGCGATGTATTCCGGGTCCTTGCTGGTGGTGTCGAACGCTTCCTTCGGCCACCGATCCTTCGTCAGGCTATCCCGGATCTCGAGGAGTTTGTCCTGGTCGCGAGTGGATCGCAGATGGCTCGCGATATAGTCTAAGAAGTCGCGGATGTGGTAGAGCCGGGTACCGGAAAGTGAGAGCCGTCCGGCATCGAAAAAGCCGCGGATGGCATCAAGCGTGTCGTATTTCTCATCCGTGTTGAGACGGATGTTGTTCTCAGTGCAGTACTCGGTGAAGTGGCGTGCTGTCAGTGCTTTCTCGGTGGCCGTCGCTTCCTTCTGCTGCGCTTTCCGCCGATCGATGTATTGCTGCGTGTACTCGCTGACGTCGATCTTGATCGCGCATCACATCCGATATTCGATTCGATTGGTCGACGTGTTTGAAACCGCACTGCCGATTCCGCGACCGAACGCATATGCCACGGCAGAAAACAGGTGCTCGACAGTTCCGAAGACCTTCTTCCCTCCATCATACCGCCGGATCTTCATGTCGTCGATGCCCTCCCGGTCCTCTACATACTGGCGGAACGCCGCTCGGGAGCCGACGTTGTCTACCAACCCCTGCTTCAGAGCAGCTGTCCCGAGGAGCACCTCGGCCTTTGTCGCTTTCACATAAGCCGGGTCAAGATTTCGGCTGTCTGCAACAACATCTACGAAATTCTCGTAGCTGGCGTCGATCACACCTTGCCAGTAATCGCGCTCATCGTCATCAAGTTCCTTCAACGGGCGATGAGTATCCTTGTGTTCGCCCCCGACAAACCGTTCATAGTCGATTCCAAGCTTGTCGGCGAGCCCGCCGAACTTGTTCATATTCGCGATGACACCGATACTCCCAACTAAGCTGTCCTGACGGGCATGGATGAAGTCAGTGCCACAGGCGATCATGTAGCCGCCGCTGGCACAGAGCGAATTGATGTAAGTGTAGGTCGGGATGTCGAGCTTCATGAGGGCGCGGCGGATATCGTCACTCGGTACCGGCGCACCACCGGGGCTGTCGATGTTGATAATGAGCGCGTCGTAGTCTTTTCGTGCACATTTCTTGATGCGCTTGACCACGTGTTTGGCCGGAATGTTTTGCCCGCCAAAGGCGCCCTGGTTGACATCCTCCTGGATCGGACCTCGTAACTCAATCTCGGCAACCTGGGCTGGTTTGATCAGGTACAGCAGGCTGGACAGCCATTGTTTGAGGCGGTCGGCGAAAAAGAAGTATGCAAAAGGTGCGATACCGAGACTGCCTGTGAGTACCCGGGCCAGGGTCTCCTGCTTCACGTTGATAGCACGGCCGAAGAGGTAGAGGCTACCCCCGAGGATAACGAGCAAAATTATGAGACGAGGGATGGGATGTCGTTTCAATTTCTTCGATAGTCCCATCAAGACTCCCTCACAACAACCCTTTCGTACAGATCGTTGATCATCTCTGCATCCAGCTCAACGACATCAGTGACCTCTGCATCACGCACCTTCTGCGCGATGACTGCCGTCTCGTCATCATCTGAGATCCGGATGTCTGTATCGATATGCTTGATCTGACCGTCCTTGGTCTGGGTTTCGCGTTCGTATTCAAAATCAGCACCCTCTGGTTCAGGGTTGTAACTCATCGTCCTGTAGAATCAGTGGTGAAATCTGCCTTTTATAACTACGCATCAGCAAATAAAATGCGATAATTAGACTCGATGGTCGCTAGGCTACTCGTATTTGTAAAAGCGACAGCGCTTCCTATGGCCCTTTCCATCTCTGACTATTGCTCCACATTCATTGCATGGACTCATCTCATGAGCAACTTCTCTAGCACGTCTGAAGGTAGCTGGATTCATACTGTTTAGTTCACACCTCCACACCACTGTATACCCCAGATAGTAAAAGAAGTATAGAGAGTCCAACAGATACCAATTGATCCTACAGATCGGTGTCGATTGAACAATACAATCATACTCGTCTTAGACCGGCAATTTCGACGGTACACTTATCTATCGTGTCGTTGAACTCTCATGTGGAAAAGAACCAATGAATATCATCCGCCTGCTCGCAGCGATCATCACTAATCCATTCAAAAGTATGGCCACCGGCACCCTGATCTACATGTTCGTCCAGATCTTCTTCATCATGCGAGGGAGGGTGGCGCCGGGATCAGAATGGGCTGGCATCATGGACTCCATCTATGTGAGTGGCATGCTCTCGTTCGCCCTGCTGAGCGTGGCCGGTACGATCGCGTTCTGGCTGCTAGTCGTTAAGACGGCGCAGAATCCGCTGGGCGGCCGCTAACAGTATTTCACCGTCTACCCCTTGTCTTCCTGTGGAGTTACCTGAATATCGACCGCCCCGTCAGCCCACAGCCTCACGGTCATACCCCCTGTATCAAATTTCACCAGCGTCTCCCCTTCTGCATCCTCTTGGAACAGTCGATTGAGCGCATCCGGATTGATATCATCGTATAACCGGAAATCAGCATCAATGAGGTTTTCTTCACGCTGTTCCTCGATCAGTTCGAGAATCGCTTGACTCAATGGCCGGTTCTCTTCTGGGTAGTACCGGTCGCGTTCCCCGCTTCTGTTCATGCGGATATCCCTTGCTTGCCATATGTTGCCAATGAGCATAATATTCTGGGGTAAAGCGGCTGACGGTGATTATCTTTCCATACGTCGATTTATTCTGCCAGAAGAAATCGAAACCCGATTTGGAGTCAGTTGGATTGGTCTGGAGGAGCATCAAACGTAGCGCACAACCGGAGCAACGTCTCGAGAAGATCTGGTGGCTGCGAGTACCGAACTGCTTCACTTCGACGATCGAATTCAACGAGCGCGACATCCTCCAGCATTGGCAGATCTGAATGCAACAGCGATGTCCGGACCTGGTCCGCTTGCTCCGTATTCACGACTTCTGGATCGGTGTCTTGTTCCATCGCAGCGACGTGAGCCGCAAGCTCATCAAGATCACTCACCTCGTTATCCTGCATGAAATACAGAGTGTACCGGCGCCGCTGATTGATCAATGCCCGGAGCACTCCCTCTAATGTCCGTGATCCGCCACCGTTTTCCTGTATGCCGCCATCACCCATCGTTCCTAGCGCAGTTCCGTCATCAGCAGCGCCATCGACTGAATCGTTGCTACTACCGTCGAACTCGTCATCAGCCATATGTGATTCTACTCATCACTCGGTGTTATACTTTGGTGTACGATAACAAATGACGATGGAGAACGGAGGATAGAAGGACCGGCGGCCGGGGAATTCTCCCGGCCGTACCCGGTCAGCGTTAGCGGATGCAGATCGGTGTCCGCTCGTTGTACCGGTTCTGGGTCCAGTGGCACGTCCACTCGTACCCGTCTTCGGTCACCGTGATCTCTGACAAATTGTGCTGTCGGAGGACATCAGCTGCAGCTCGTCGTTTCGACGGCTTCCACTCCTCCGCGTCTGCCGCTGCGTACAGCCGATCGATCTTCTGATTCACGTGAGTTAGTTCGGTACGCAGTTCCTGGTTCTCCGCTCGGAGGTCTGCGACTTCGTTCTTCGCTGCGAAGTTGTCGCGGACCCACTCTTTGATCATGTTGCCAGGATCGGCCCAGAACCGCTCGAGGAACGATGTGAACCTGTTGAACGTGAACTCCGAGTACCGGTCGTTCTCGTCGGCATACTGCTGGGCCTGTTCCTGTGCCGCCACTGCTTGCGCGTCAGCGTACTGCTGTAGGTCCACGACCGTTGACTCGACTTGGTCGTCGGTGTACGCTGTGGCGGTTGCTACGGCCTCAGTGACGGCTTCGTCTACTGCTTGGTCGGCATGTGTCGCTGCTTCCTCTGAAGCGTATGCTTCCAGGTAGTCCACTGTCGCTTCGTGTTGGGCTTGGACATCATCTGCCAGTGCTGCGACGTCAGCTGCGACCGCGTTCACTTCGTCGTGGGTCGCGGATTCGGCTTCTAAAGCGCCGACTCGGTCCTGTAGCGCATCGATCTCATTGTTCAACTCGTCGATCTCGGTGTGAAGCGTGGCGTTCTGCTCGTCCAGCTCATCCTCGAGCGTGGAAACCTGTGCCTCGAGTACCGTGAGATCGGCGTCAAGACCAGCGACCGTTGACTCCAGGTCGTCGACATCGGTTTCGACAGCAGCTACCTGCTCATCGGTGTACTGTGTGGCTTCTGCCAGCACGTACGCATCGTGATCATCGATGCAGTCCGCTGCCAGTTCGACGCCGTCAACCGTGACGTAGACGGTCGTCCCGTTGAGCGTGTAGTGCTCTCCCTGTGTGAGCCCGTTGTTGTGCAGACACGTCATAAGCGTCTGCGGCGGCTGGGCTGCGCCACCGGTTGCTGCCCCGAAAGTAGCAAACAAAAGGGCGAGTAGTGTAAGTCCCGTGAGTTTTGTGTTTCTCCTCATGGTGATATCATTAGAATAGGGTCAGGTATCGCGTCGATTCTCGGCGATTTTCACGGAGTGTTTGCAATCAGAACAGGTCGCGCGGCGCGTGTTGTTGCCACCGTAGCACCATTCGTTCCCGCAGTTCGGGCATGTCAATGGGATACCGTCGGCTGAAATTGTGGTGTCACCTCAGCAGTAGTGGATCGAATGTCGACCTGGGAGAGCGGAACACGGATAGTTGGACTTGATCTGCTCGTTGGCAGAATCGACGTGGGGGGCTTTGTCCGTGTCCGCTCTCGGGTGGCCGACCTGCTACTACTCCTGCTACTCTCGGTGATTTAAATAAGTTAACCTGTAAGTATCGTAGAACAGAATCAGTACGAATCTTCCTGCCAGTACTGCAGATCCGCCTCCGAGAACCGAGACTCGAAGACATCGATCCACTCCGAATAGATATCCTCGACGAATACGTCGTACTTCATCAGATCGAACCGGTATGTTACACTGTAGTCGATAGCGCCCTCGTACCGGCCATCAACTACCCGTACATCGCACATGATCAGTGGCCCATCGTAGTTGATCTTGGGACCGAGTACGATTCCGATGTCCTCTGGGTTGACACCGTATTCGCTGAGAAACTGGTCGATTTCTGCCGCGGCGTGTTCTGCTGACGCGTCACCGACCCGTTCTCGGCCCATCGCATCGACTGACGCTGCTCGAGATTTTTAACTGAGACTTGAGCTTCCACACTCATCCTCACTGCTTGAACACGTACCACATCGGCCGATCCGCCAATATTTCGAGTGTTGGCAGCGCGGCCACCAGTTCCATAGCGCGGCGCCGCCGATACCGATGAACACCAGTACTAAAGCGAGGTACCACCATCGCTGCCTCGGCAACAGGGGTGTTCCCCGAAGCTGCACACTCAGTACATCGAGCAATACGACTGGTGTTGCCCAGATCACGAGATCGACGCCACGGGCAAGCCAGTTCATCTGTAACTCGATTCAAGAAACAACAGGGGCTCAGCGGTAGGAGCCGATCGTCTGATACCCGCACTGCTTACAGCGGTAGGACGGTCGTTTCCCGCCTCGGGGGCCGGCCCGGATCTCCCCGGACTTATTCATCCGGGCGCCACAGCGGTCACAGAGTTTCTGTGCGACCGCCATTTCAGCCGGCCACCCCTGTTGCAGGACGCTCATCCGGTATCCGGTCCGGGACATCCGCCGGGAACCGGTTCTGGGCTTCGATCACGGTATTGATCGCGGTCTCAATCCCGGGCTGTGCTTCGTCCGGCACCTGTCCCTGTACTGCCTCGAGAACTGCCTGTGCCGACTGCAACCGAGTTTCTTCTGTCCCAGAGGCAACTGCAGCAACCTGGTTCATCGCCGCTATGGAACGGTTCACAGCAGCGGTATCGTTGCGCTGGGCAGCGAGGTATGCGTCAGAAGCGCGTTGATGGACGACCCCACCAGGGTCGATGATCCCCCAGTCGACAAAGGCGTTCTGCACACCGATCTGGACACCGTAGAACTGTGAGTCAGGCCCGATCGGGCTTGGATTGATGTCGAGGTCGGTGTTTGCAGCGGCGGCCATCGATGTGGCCGCGATAACGAGCATCCCTACTGTAATGGCGTGTCGCATCTGGAAGGATTCACCTGTATTTTAGGAGGAGAACCAGCCGGTGAGCTGGCTCCACGTATGTGTTAGCCACGAAATCGTGCGGTCGACGAGCCCGGTTTCCTCGCGTGGCTCGTCGTCGTCTGGATCGGTCGAATCACTCGTATCGTCGGTGAGGGTGTCGAGACAGGCTTGCTCTGATTCATATCCGTCAGTACTGGATTCCGGCACGTCCTGCGTCACGCAGTCGGTGCCGTCTTCGGCCGGAAACCACCGTGTTTCCTGCGGCGCCGTACAGACCGCGTTCTCACAGTTGCCATCGCACTCGTCGATCACGACGAAGCCATCCGTGTACCCGTCACTGTCCGTGTCCTGGCACTGCACGACCTGATCACCGTCACACTTCGTTAGATACTGTTCACAGGCATCCGACCCGGTATTAGAACCACCGCCTGAACTCGAGTCATCGTCGTCATCAGCGCAGAAATCATAGGTATCACAGCCGCTGTTGGCGCTGCAGTCATCCTCACAGGCGGCTTTGTAACCGTCACAACCGGAGCCATCACAGGAATAATCGTAGCGGCCACCACAGATCTCGGCATCGGCGTAGACCTTGTCATACCCGCCGCAGACGTATTCGCCGTCACGTTCGTCATAGACACATTGGCCGGAGGCGTCGGTGTCGACGTAGTAGTCCGAACCGCGGCATGTAGTCTGATCACAGTCAGAATCGACAGAACACGCTTGCGAGGTCACTGCCAGTAATCCGGAACTCGAGGGCGTATTGAACGATCCGTCTCTGATCTGTGGCTGGTCGGCATCGGCAATCGAGAACGAACCAGTATGGCCGGTGAGTACGAGGACACCGAGTATCCCGAGGATGACACCGCCCAGGAAGATGGCGAGAAATCGGCGGTTCAGCCAACTCCCGTTCGGTTCCCATCCTCCGCGCCGCATAGTATTGTACTGCCCATCATTGGTTTATAAAACTGTAGTGACGCTGATGTGTGCTGGGTACCTGTTTCGGTGATTGGGCAGAGAATGCCGGGAGGGGAGACACCGCGGCCAGCAGGGCGTTCCCACGGCCGTGCTGACTCCTGACCTATGCGTATCTAGCGAACCCTCGGACGGTCTCCCCTCCCATGAGGGTACCCAGTACAGTCTGGCCCACACTCGTTTATAAAAGTGATTGCGTTTTGAAGATTGGGAAACACTCACAAATAGTGCAGTTGAACGGCAACTATGGGTAATTCCAGTTCACCGACGGATGCACCCGAACAGACACTTGTTCTGCTCAAGCCGGACGCTATCGAACGGGGGTTAGTCGGCCGGATTCTTGCTCGATTCGAGGACGCCGACCTCGAGATCCAGGCGCTACAGACGACGACGCCATCCCGTGAGCTGGTGGCGGAACACTACACGGAGCATCAGGACGAACCGTTCTTTGATGGGTTGCTCGAATACCTTTCAGAGACGACCATAATCGCAGGAATGCTCGGTGGAGACGATGCCGTGGCCACGGTCCGGGAACTCATCGGCGCCACAGAACCGGTTGCAGCTGAAAAGGGAACGATCCGCGGCGATCTCGGGGATGACAGCTATCAGGCAGCGGATGCCGAGGACCGTGCATTGTATAACCTGGTTCATGCGAGCGAGGATCGATCCGAGGCCCAGCGTGAACTCGAGTTGTGGTTTGATGGCGTTCCTGCTATCCAAGAGGGAGAATCTGCTAGTGGAACGGATCACTCCCAGCCTTCGCGGTAGGCGACGAACCGTTTCCCAGCCGCTGACTCAAACGCATATACGCGATCGTCGTGTTCCAAAATGTGTGCACGTTCAACGTCTTCCCGTGACCGGATATCACCGCCATGTTCGAGGTAGACGGGTTCATCTGGTTCGAGAACAGCAGGGCCGTACCGGTCGATCGGGGTGTCGGTCGGCCACACATCGAGGTCCTGCCAGTAGCCTTTGATCTCCTCGAGTGATCGGCGGACTGTACGGCGGATGGAGAAGTGGTCGGCCGATTCGTAGCCGTCCGGTGTCCAGTATTCGCCGTAGTAAGCAGCTTTGTAGATGGCGTTGCCATCAAGACCGACGATATCGGCCGGTGGCTGCTCATCAAGCGTGGGTTGGGTCAAGAGGTCAATGACGTCGTGTTGACTGTGTGGTGTGCCGCCGAGGATGTGGACCGGGCGACCGCGCCAGTCTGATAGGTCGGAGTAGTCGAAGGGGTCAGTGTTGGCGTACCCGTTCGGCCAGCCGAGTACAGTGGCCTCGTCAAGAACATCGAACGCCTCCCGACACTTGGGGACGATAACCGGTTCCACGTCCGAATATGCGTCACGGATGTCGGTAGCGGCAGCATGGTAGCGTTCGGCGGCTTCCTTCGTCGACGCGTCACCGACGACCGCAACCTCTGGCTGGTACCGGTCTACCAACTTGAGATATGCGTCGAGATCCGGGTCACGGAAATCATTATCGAGGAAACAGACAGGAAGCTCAACGTTCGGCCACTCCTCGTGCTGGTAACCGCTGGTGTGCTGCCGTAATCCAACGGCATAACCGAGATCGTATGCCTCAGTGACGAAGGGGTGTCGTCCTGTGAACGCGATATATGTTGGACTCTGTGCCTCTTGAAGCGATAGAGTACGGTACTCCTCGAGTGTTGCCTGTCGAATCGATTATTCACCGAAACCGGAGGACAGGCACCGAGATTTTTATTGAGCGGTAACGGTATCAGGATCGGCAGCAGCGGAAAAGGATCGTAGAACCATCGAAACTTAATCAGTCATCCGAGAATCATCGGCGTCTGTTCCTTCTAACACCACTGCCTTTGATGTTTCCTCCACCTCGAATATTGGTTCCTCCAACTCTTCCTCGTAGATACGCCGATTCTCCCGTTGCTCCAAGTATCGATCCTTGACTTCATCAAAAACCTCTGAATCCGGCCAGTTCTCGCGGAAATACGTAGTGCAGAGAGCGTACCACATCATCGCAAACGCAGGGTTCTCAGCATCCTCCAGTACTTCGCCTCCTTCGATCGCTAGTTCTTCCGGAGTCCCGGAAGAGAGGAAGATATCATAGTGCAGGGTTTCGAACATCTCCTGACCAAGATCCATGGCGTGGTGACTGATTTGGTGAACGTCAATACGGCTCATCAAACTTTCTTCCAATAATTCACCTACCCCTTTGTGATATTGATCCGTTAGGTGATCGAGTTCATCCTCAACTTCACTATCACTCAAAATCGAAATTACTGTGTCCTTGAACTCAATTGCCACATCAAGCGAAATGCCGTATCTATCGAATAGTTTCAGTGCTTGTTCTTGATGCGCTTTGTTATGGTAATACTCCTCACCGAGGAAGAACTGGAAGACGTGATCCCTCGAAATACGAAGCTGCTTCGCATGTTGTTTGCTGATATCCAGCTCCTCTACTGGTTTTTCTTCAATCGGTAGATCATCGAGGCTTGCATCGACCTCTATATCCTCTAGCCGTTTTGGATCATCCTGGAACTGGCTGAGCCACCATTCAACGAGTTGCTTGATGAAATCCGCTAACGGCTCATTCTCAACCTCCTCGGAAAGCCAGTCATTGAACACGGGGAACTCAAGATCCCAAATGTTGAGCGCCTCCTCTGGTAACACCCCGATGCTCGTGTAGACGACGACTAATCCACGGCGGGGGTAGGAGAGATTCAGTCTATCCATTTCTTCAAGGAAATGGTCTGCCGTGATGTTGTCGCCATATATCTCTCTCAGGTGATATTGGGCGTAGAAGGAGTGGGGAAGAGAGTTAGCCCACGCTTCTTTGCCGTTGTTGGGGATTTTCTCTGAAATTTCGTAGATGTGGTACTGAAACGCGTTCCGATGTACTTCGTCCTGGTTTTGATGTTTCTGGGCCAGGTATTTGCGGAAGTGTTCATGGATTTTGTAGAGGTTGTCGCCGTCATCAGTCCGGTTGACTTTTTGGACGATACCGCGCTGATTTAGCGTGCGGAGTATACGGGTGATCTCTGTCACAGAGAGATTGTCGACAATACCGTGGCACGTTTTCTCATCTAGTTCGGGAAGGGGGGCAACTTGCCGGAGGAACTGTTCTATTTCTGGTTCGAGACTATCGAGATAGCGCTCTTCAATTGTCGTGTAAACCTCGTCACGTGAAAGCCTGAGCTCTTCAATATCATCCGTGGATTCTATGAGTAATCTGAGATACAAGGGATGGCCCTCGGCCCGTGAATGTACATCCTGTACGATATCATCCGTTAGGTCATCGAAGGCATCTTCCAGAAACACCCGGGTTTCCTCAAGAGAGTAGAGCGTGAGGGGGATGTCTTCGATGTCGTTGACTCTCGAGGCCGAGATCTGCCCCGCTGTGATCATCTGAACGTTCTCACCAAGGGCTGCAGAGAACTCGCTAATTACGCCTCGGACAACATTCTCGTCATCTGCGATTTTGTGGATATCATCTACGAATAGGAGCAGAGGGGTTCCGGACCAATCAGAGGTTAGACTTTCGAGTTTGTGGAGATCTCGTTCGCGGTCGTCTTTCGTTGCGCCTCCGCTGAAGAATGAGGGAAGACCAAATGAAAAGCTGATGAGCTGGTTGGATTGAAGATCGCGTTGGTTCGCTGCGGTACGGGCTAGATTCAGAAGGTCGTTTTCGAGGTCTTTTGGCTCGTGATGTTCGCTGACCACTTTTTCCTCGATATGGTATCCGTCTGAAAGGCGCTCCTGAAGGTTGTTGAAAAATTCAGTTTTTCCAATTCCTGGTTGCCCAGAGATATGGACGTCTTGTCCCTCGTCGACGATTTTGCTATAAGCGCGGTGGAGTTTTGTTTGACGGACCTCGACCATTACATTGCGATTTGTTCCTCATCGTGAATATATCTATCGCGCATTAGTACTGATCTCTGAAGAGTAGACTGAGAGACCGGCCCTTCAGAAGTCGTAATATCAGCATTCAGGATTGCTTCTACCTGCCCTCGTCTACATATGGTCCGAGAATCGTCTGGATAATCAGCGGTCACCGCCAATCGTCCCGTCATGAGATTTAAACCCGCGAGTAGTGGATCGATTGTTCTCTCTCTATGAAACTTTATGTGGCCGGCCTCTGTGGTCACACCCATCCACACACCACGGACACCCTATTGCCATCTCCCCATCCATGAGTACCAACATCGATCCTTCTGAGAATCCGCTTCATTCGATCGCTACTGAGTTCGTTACTGAAGAGTTTGACACTGAACCCAGCGGTGAAGCGATCGAAGACCTTGCTACGGTGATCGAAGATATCGTCGCTACTCTCCGTGACCGAATCGTCAGCGATGACCGGCTTGAAGAACTGCTTCGGAGCAACCCTGGCCACGAAATCTTGATGGAGCGGGATTCAACCCACCGGAGCGATCCCGAACCGCTCACGCAAAGCGCGATAATCGAACCGTTGTTTGATGCGCTTGGCTATCCGTATCTCGCGCCCGAAGCTGGTGACCTCTCCGAAGAACGCGGCGAACAGGCGGACTACTCGGTCTCTCTAACCGACATCGACACCATTGATTCGGATCGGTTGCTCATTGAAGCGGAGCCATTGAACAAGAAACTGGACCAGCGCCAGCACGGTCTCGGACAGGTCCGGAGTTGGCTTGGACAACGCCAGTTCGAGGCCGACTTCGGGATTGCGACTGACGGAATTCGATGGGTGCTCATCAAATACGATCCGGACACATATAGCTACGACACTCTGGCAGAGGTCAGCCTCCAACCGGTGTTCCTCACGGCTTTCGAGAACCTCACTGGCCAGCGGATGAGCATCGAGGAGTGGGTGGAAGAGATGGCCGGTGACGTTCTTGCTGAATTCCTGCGAGCGTTCGATTATGAGAACTTTCTGACCATCGCCGATGATGCCCCGGCAGCGATCAAGCGGAGAAAACAGGAGATCACTGATGAGTTCTACGATGACTACGTCCGACTGGTCTTCGGGATCGCGGAGGACAGCGATGAGCGAGCGGCTAGGAGTCTTATTGGGGATGGTGTTATTGCTCCTGATGAGGCATCGGGTGATGATGTCCGACTTTTCGCAGTCGAGTTGATGAACCGGTTGATCTTTATCAAATTCCTTGAGGATAAGGGCTTGGTCAGTGACACGCTGTTGCGTGATCTCAAGGACGCACATGAATCCGGACTTAATCCCGAGACGTTCTACAAAACGTATCTTGAGCCGTTGTTCTTTGGCGTCTTAGACGAGCGGCCTGAACAGCGGTCCGAGCGAATTACCCAGATCGATATCTACAGCGGGATTCCATATCTGAACGGCGGATTGTTCCGTCCCCAGGAGAAGAACGGTGGCGCATTCAACGATAGAGACTTCGATGTACGTGATAGCGTATTAACATCCATTATCGATCTGTTAGAGGGGTATAGTTTCTCAGCTGATGGTGGGCCAACTGATCTGGATCCGAGTATTCTCGGCAACGTGTTTGAGAAGACGATTAACTACATCACGACCGATGCCGCGGATCAGCAGAAGGAGCTTGGTGCCTACTATACTCCGGACGAAATCACTCGGTTTTGCGCTGAACAGACAGTACAGCCTGCACTTCGCGACCGCTTTCAAGAACGAATGGTCGAACAGTGGGGGTGGACCGAGGAAATGGCCGGCGAGTATGATGATGTCTATGCCTTAATTGATGCGCTCCCAGAGACGAACACTGATGTTGCTGAAGATCTCCTCACTGTTGTTGATCACTTCAGAGCGCTTGATCCTGCCTGCGGTAGCGGTCATTTCCTTACCTCAGTCCAAAACGAACTTGTTGGTATCCGGCGAGCACTATACGATAAGCACGATGACAACCCAGAAGACTGGGAACTACATAAGGAAACAGTAATCAAAAATATCTACGGCGTCGATATTGTCGATCCTGCCGTCGAAATCGCGAAGCTTCGGCTCTGGCTCTCAATTATCGCTGAGGTCGATTCAAGCAAAGTCGAAGACTATGATGAAGAAGAACTGGCACTGCCAAATGTCGTATTCAACATTCGCCAGGGGAACAGTCTCATTGGCTTCACAGACATGTTGGAGGTCAGTGGCGACGGGGATCAAGCCCAGTTGAGTACGTGGGGGCCAGATAGTGTCCGGGCTAAGTACGGCGATATCATTGCACAGGTTGAACGCCACAAGCGAGCGAACGATACGACCGAAGCAAGAACCCATCTAGAAAAGGCTGAAGAACTTCTGGCTGAGTACCGGGGCGATCTCGATGAGAAAGTCCTCGATGAGTTCAAAGAAGCTGGCGTCGAGGAAATCACAATTGAGCAAGTCAAGGAATACCAGCCATTCCATTGGGTATTGGAATATGCTGAAGTATACGCTGATGGTGGGTTTGACGTTGTTATCGGCAATCCGCCATGGGACGTGATTAGTGCCAGCCGCGATGACTTCTTTACTAGGTACGATCCACGCTTCCGCACCTATTCGCAGGAAAAGAAAAAGGAGGTGCAGGAAGAGCTTCTCTCTGATACACGTATAAGTGAAGAATGGGAGCAGTATAATCACAGTGTCGAGGTTCAATCAGACTACTTCAAGGATAGCAGTCGGTATGAATTGCAAACGCCCAAAGTTGCGGGGAAGCAGGTTCCATACAAGAACGACCTCTCCAAACTGTTTTTAGAACGAGTAGTTGAGCTGGCGAGAGACGACGGGTCCATCTCTCAGGTTCTGCCGGGTATGATTTTTACTGGGCAGTCGAGCAAGGACCTCCGGATGCAACTACTCAATGAAAGCCAGATCAACGCTCTCGTTGACTTTGAGAACAAAGGAATCTTCAGTGGGGTTGACCGTCGAAAACGCTTCAGTGTCATCGTGTTCAGAAATGAAGGTCGGACCGAAACGCTACGCGGCATCTTCCGGCAGTCTGATGTGGATATTTTAGAGAATTTGGATCAGCACGCCGTCAACATCCCCCGAAAAGTTCTCCTGGAATATTCGCCACAGGCGCGGATCTTCCCGAGCATCCGGAACCAGCAAGAGGCGGATGCTCTAGATAAAATTCTTGATCATCCTCACCTTTCAGACGATATTGATGGTGCGTGGAGCATCGAACCCCTGCCGGAGGAACTGAACGAAACCCGTGATGATGATCGATTCGGCTTTTCCGAATCAGATGGCGACTATCCGGTGTACGGAGGTTCGAACATTCACCAGTTCGAATATAATAACGAGATCACTGGCGATCTTGATGAGCCAGTAGGATGGAGCATTGAAGAGGGGAAAGATCCAGAGCGGAGTGCGAAAAAGCGGATTCGAGAAAAGCGATTCAATAGTCACGAACCCAAGAGACCTATCTATGACGCGTTTGGCGGTGAGGATACGAGTAAGTCTCAGAAAAAGTTCGTAGATGATCTCCTTGAGAAGCATCGTGGCTCCCCACTCAGTGAGGAAGACGTCTTACTGGATTGTACGGAATACCGGATTGCGTATCGAGACGTGACCAAGGAAGTCAATGAGAGAACGATGATTGCGGCGGTTATCCCGCAAGGTGTTGCCTGTGTTCATACGCTCCAAACTCTCCGCCCATATCAGATCAATCCAGAAATCGAGGATCTCAGTGAGGAGCCGCTACATAGTGTCTATGAACGTAGATTTACTGACCAAGAACTGTTTGTCGCCGTAGGATTGCTTAATAGCATCCCGTTTGACTTCCTTATGACGACGAAAATTGACGAGCATATCTACAAATACAAACTCGAGGAATCACAGGTACCACGGCTAACGGAGGGCGATGAGTGGTTTGAATATATCTGGACTCGAGCAGCTCGACTCAGTTGCTATGGTGAAGAATTTGCAGAAATGCGTGACCGTCTCGGTAACATCGATCCAGCCACAGAAAAAGAGGAGCGACGGGAAATTCAAGCTGAGCTCGATGCCGCGGCATTTCATGCATACGGCCTCGATTACGATGAGACCAAATACGTACTTGAAGAGTATCACCGAGTTCAGAATCCCCGGATGATGACCGATGAATACTTCGACTTGGTCTTAGAGAAGTACAAAGCGCTTGATGAGCAATTAGTTGAAGTGGAATAACTCAAATATCGGTAGTAGGCCTCTTGTCCACGTCTACGTCGTTCCAGAAGTCGTTGCCGTTCTCTTCCATCTCTTCCATTGTTTCACGTAGTCCTTCGCGGTCAATCTCCACGTTCTCCCCGGCCCACCGCAGTGCCTTTCCTATTGCTTCCATCAGTATCAGATTCGCCGCACTCACGCCGTATCACCCTGTGTGGCCGCTTCCAACGCTTGATCCAACTCGATTTCAATCGCTTCCCACAGCGTGGTTGCCTCATCTGCCCATAACGTGTCGCCGTGGTCCTGCTGCGCGTCTTTCACAATCTGCTTCAACACCGGTTTCAATCGTTCCCGGATGTCGGCGGCCCGAAACAACAATTCAATCTTGTTCAAGGGTTCGTGATTCTCTACGAGTTCCTGTGCTTCTTCTAAATTCGTAGTAGGTCGGAAACGCCAGCCGCAGTCTGCAATAACTTGGTATGCTTCAGGTTCCAGTGTTTCTGAGGCGGCAACAGACCCGTCCGTTGGCGAGTTAGGTTCGGGCGCCTCGCTCACGTCCTCCGGATCTGATGCCGCATCCTCGACATCCGCTAAAACCCGTTTCTTCACATCCTCATGCGGAATCGTTTGACCCATGTTCTCACGGCGATCTTGAATCACCTCATCAGGGTTCGACGTGATGTCTACTCCTTCCATCACTGTGCCGCACTCAGGACAAGTCTCATCATCGTACTGTTTGTTCGTTGGGTTGCTTTCACTTGCCCAACTACATTCAGGACACTCGTATCTCCAATCGCCGTCGTCAGTCACCGCTAATCACCTCGTCAGGATGCGGTTCCCACAGCGGATCGCTACGATGTCTCCGCAACAGCACATCATATGCATCGGCAGCCGGATCACCGCCATTTATCAATTCATGGTCGCAATCCCGGCACACCTTATCCGTAGGTGGATCTCCTTGATACAGGCCATTTCTTTCTCGTTGCCGTTCAATTGGCTCACCTACGATTTTCCGTCCACATCTGTCGCATACATCGCTCATCGCTGACTACCTCCTGAACTCTGATCCTGCGATTTTATGGTAGGAATCTGATCTTCGATACCGCGATCGCGTGCACGATCCACTATTTTACAATAATGATGCTCACACACCCACAGCGTCAGATCGTTATACCCGTCCTTACAGTTCAACCAGGAAAACCCGTAGTCTGCACGAATACCCCGAAGTCCTTCCCTCCAGCATTCTCGGCACAACGGTTTGTCTCCCATCTTTCAATTACCTCCCGAACTCTACGCGTGATTGCAGTTCGTACACTGGTACCGCAGAGACGGCTTCATCCGCCGGTCGCGTGTTGGCGTGAAATCTTGGCATCCGCACGCCGGGCATTCGTCTGGTACCTCGTCTGGATGGTACTTTTTCTCGTTTAGCTCTATGTCATCAAGATTCATCGTATGATCTCCCTCCGCCGCTGCACAATCCAGCTGCAACTGTCGCACCACGGCCCGATGTCTTCCTCCGTGAATCCGCCCCATTCGTTCCCGGCTTTCTCTACATCCTCGCGGAAAAGACGGGCTGTTTCTCCGGTAGCATCCGCTCCTACATCCTGTACATCGACATAGTACCCGCCGTATGCTTGATTGAACACACAGCCGCATTCTTGGCACTCGTCGATGTCGCCTACGACATCCTGATTCCCGATGGTGCCTCGTTTCACGCTACTACTCATCTCGCTTTCCCTCCGAACTCTTCGAATCTCCGCCGAAGCCGCATTTAAAGCATTTACTGCATTTGGTGCAGTATGTTTCGCGCCCGCACATCGGGCAGATTGTTTGATGTCCTGGTGTTACGTTCATTTGAGTGGCGGCCAGCCCCCTACAAAGAGGCAACCACCGGGAAAGTACTACGCGACCGATGCCTGACGCATCTTCGACCGTAGCATCGTGACGCACTTCTTGGCTACCTTACTCCGGAAATTCTTGAAATTCACAGTCTTGTTCGTCCGGACGATCTCTTCATGCTCCTCGTCAAAAATGTCCTCAACTACGCGCATCGGCAGTTCTTCCATGAGCTGCATCTCGAGGTCGCGGTCTTCGTCCACGGTCAGTTTCTGGATGTGTTTCTCGATTCGGCCGTCCGTCGCGTACTTGTTGACTAGTTCGGCGGTCTCATCGCCGGGCATACTCTCTTGACCGTGTTCCCCGCCCGTCTGCTTGTGAACCTCTTTGAACTCCTCTGAATGGATTTTGGCCTTGATGTCGTTATCCTCATTGTGGAGGACGATACCCTCTGCTGTGCCGTCGCGATACTCCGAATCAGGAACTACTGCATCAGGGTCGTCAGGATCAAACTGCTCCTTGAACTCCTCTGCTGGTAGCTCGTCGATCTTGGGAACGGTATTGAATCCGAGTCGATCCGCGATCTGCCGGACTTCATCAAAACCCAAGTATCGGTCGTCTTCAACATGGTAGACACCGAACATCAGCCACTGTGGAACAGCGTCCCACTCGTATTCTAACGAGTGTTTGACCATGTTCTCGCCAAACAGGACGAGTTTGCTGCCGTACGTCTTCTCGATGTTATGCAGCTCATCCGTGCTGATCTGGTCGTGGATGTATTCCACTGCATCGACAAACATGTCCTGATCGATGTCTTCCGGATCTTTCGGGACTGTTCCCTCGTTGTATTCGCCATCCTCGGTGAAGGTGACGTTCCGGGAACCGAATAACAGCGATCCGGATTCGTGCAGCATTACGCGAAAATTGTTTCCGTCCAGTTTCTCGGTGATGACGAGTGTTCCCCCGTCGAAAATCCCCTCCGTGGCCCGATGACCGAGCCGTTTGATCTTGTCATACTTCTTTATCTAGGACACCCTTCGATCGAACGAGTCCGCTACAAGCGCTACTCGTTCCGATACATCTGTTCCGTCTCTCCGTTTTGACTTCGCCGATGCCAAAACTCAAATTCAATCCCGGCATCGGCCAATGCCTGCTCCTGTTCGTCGGTGAGCACATCCACGAGCGGTTCCGCCATCCTTCGCCCGTGATCGGTGACGCGTACTCGTTCGCCTTTCCGTAGCACCGTAATCGCATCCAGTTCCTCAAACATCTCTAGTGAGTCCATGAATTCGCTGTAGTCCTCGAACAGAGGCTCCTCCAGGTCAAACGGTTCCAGGTCGATTTCCTCGATAGTCTCTTTCAGATTCAACCGGTACATGCCGTTACTGGCAAGACGCTGAGATTTGTCACCGGCGTACGTCTCCATAGACGAATGAAGCGTAAGCAGGATCAGGTCAGTCGGTAGGTCGATTTCATCAAGCTGCCCGCTCACTCGGTATCGCCTCCAGATTTCTCATCCGTTTCTACGTCCCAGTTTTCCAGGTCTACCACGTCCCAATCCTCATCATAGTTTTCGTCCAACACATCGTACTGTCCGGATAGGAACAGGTCTCGAATCTCGATCCACTCCATACTGTACCGGGCACACTCCACCTTCTTGGAGAATAGCAGCTTCGCCTCCGTCGACCGAATTTCATCTTTCGATCCCTCAGATAGATGGTCCTCGTCCAGAGCGGCGAGTATTTCCTCTGCCTGGATGATCAGAGCGATAGATGTGAGCTGATCTCGGTCGAGTGCCACCGCGAGTTCCAAGTCTCGCTCACTCGGCTCATAGTCCTCTCCGAGCAGGGCTTCCGGTAACTCGCCGTATGCTGCTTCGAATTGATTCCGGAGGTATTCTTTCCGACTGCTCATACGGGTTCCTCTCCGATGACGGTGAGGCTGATGGTGTTTCCGTCGACTATGATCTGGTCTCGATCTTTGAGCGCAGGGATGTCGTTGAGTTCGGCAAGTTCGTTCCGTCCCATCGCTTTCGGCTGCTCGAACTGGATGTAGACGTACCGTCTTGCCTCGTGTTCTTTGTCATCGGCGTATTTCTCATCCAGTCCAATTGCATCCCAAAGCTCCCCGTCGGGCACGTAGGTAACGGTTTGAGCGGTTTGAACGAGCTTTCGCCCTTAATCAGATCGTGTGCATCTTTCAGCACTTCCATAGCGCGTTGTTCTAGCGTCATTTGGTTCTCACCAGTAAATGAACGAGACCGCTGCAAACGATCAACCGCTCTTAGACTTCTTACCCGCATCTTCTGGCGCGTAGTCTATGTCAAGACTCCACCCATCATCCTGTTTAACCAGTCGAGCGATATTGACGCCACCAGGCGTTTGATGGATCCGTTGCCGGTTCGCAATCACTATCTCCGTTTTAGAAACAAACTGAGAACGGAGGAAGACACGATAACGCTCCCGGCCACAGCCGCCAATAATCTCCCGAAACCCAGCAAGCTCCTCGAAGACATCCCAGAGGCTGCGAACCTCCTGCATATCACGTTCTGTTACCGTGTATCCACAGGATTTGCAGCGGTACAGATCATCTCGGAGAACCCGATTTACTTTCACAAACCCTTGATACGGGTGATGTAGTTGACCCCACTTCCGGCATTTCTGAAGCTTCCACTCTGCCTTCATCAATATTTCAGCAGCCGTATCCGCAGTCTCGTCCGTAATCTGAATCCCATCGCTCAGTGGTTATCACCCTCAGTAGATTTCTGAACCATTCCTACGCCTAGTATTCGCCCTTCATCTCCTGTTTCCCGAACAGCTGGCCACGGAGGAGATCGCCCATCATCCTAGTGATCTGGTGCATCTGCTTCTCCGCTTCCGCGTCCTTCTCTCCAGTTTCTGAATCGGTCGCAAGCGACGACGCGGTGGCCTTTTCCGCCCGGTTAATCTCGTTTAGTACAATGTTCTTCGTATTGTCGTCAACGCCGCTTAGACGCTTCTTCTGTTGATTCATCTGCTATCCTCCTCTGTAGAATTCTGATTCATCTTTACAGCTCAATCTCGCCGTCCCACCACAGTGTGAGCCGGTTCGAGAGTTTGCGGCGGTCGACAGCTCCCTGCTCATGCATCTCTTGGAGTTCGTCGTCGACGGCATGCCAGTTCAATCCGACACGATTCGCGATCTGGTTCGTTGAAAGCGGAGAATCCGCTTGCTTCAGAGTGCGTTTGATGCGTTGTTTCCGACTCACCGCTACCGCCTATACGAACGTTCGAATTGTAGTTTTAAATATCAAATACTTGTTGACTACACAGTTCACATAGAGAGAGGACCCAACAACTATCCTGATCAACCACCCCAGTACGTATAGGGATCAGAATGGGTTCACCCATCAACAGCCTATACGCTAAATCCACACTCATCACCTATCGGAACACCAGTGATGACTATGACCTTGACTCAAATGGGACTGCGACGGGGTTCTTCTATAAACACGACGATGAAGCGTACCTGGTCACAAATGAACATGTAGTCCGAGACAACGATTGGGAACCGATAGACGCATTCGACATCCATATCTCTCCGTCAGAACAGATCAACGAAACCGAGCGATGCACCGTTGATCTACTGGAGAACGGTTCAGAGAAATGGCATGGTCATTCCGAAGCAGACATCGCAGTAATTCCCGTGGACCTCGATTTTGATGAGATCGGAAACCTCCCCTACACAAAGCGAGACATCCTCCCACGCAACGCATCAGCGAATGGCCGGATGGTCTCAGGCGGAGACTCTGCGATCGCCATCGGCTTTCCACAAGGGTTCACCGGTAGCAACAAACTTCCAGTAATCCGAAGTGCATTGATCTCGACTCCATACGGAGTACCATTCAACAGAGAACCATGCTTCTTGACAGATGCTCAGATGCATCCAGGGATGAGTGGAAGCCCTGTACTCACTGAAAAGCAACTTACCAGCGTCAATTTCAGCGAGGACTCTCTTGACCCGGATACTGAACCAGAAATAACAAGCAGAATGGCGCCTGCCAGCAGACGCTACCTTCTTGGGATTCATTCCGAGCAAGTTGCCCCTATCATCGAGAGAGACGACGATGATCTTCAGGAATTACGAGAAGCAGCAGATGACGACTTACAGGAAGTCATCGACAGGATATCGAATCTCGAACTCTTATTCGAAAGCAAAATCGACTTGAACAAAGTGTGGTACGCTGACATCATCCATCATATTTTGAGCGACTAATCCTTCCCCACCTCTGCAGCTGGGCCTAGAACTCAACTCGAGAGAAGATCCGCAACGTACTGCTCCTCCCACTCGCGACGGGCTTCGATCTCGCGTTCGCCTCGCCGCGTCACCGAGTATACGTTTGTCCGGCGATCGGCCTCACCTTTCTCGATAAGCCCTTTGTCGACGAGCGTATCCAGGTTCGGATACAGCCGGCCGTGGTGGATCTCCTTTTCGTAGTAGTTCTCAAGTTCGTCCTTGATCGCGAGGCCGTGGGGTTCATCCAGGCCCGCGGCAACGTACAGCAGGTCGCGTTGGAAGCCGGTGAGGTCGTACATATCAGAACTCATGGCTATCAACGGCTTAAGGATAGGGGTATCAAACGAACATCCCTAGCGATTTATCATGTATGAAAAACTGCGAATTCGCCCGACGGCTGTCCAACAATCTCTGCCCATTTCCAATGGATACCAATCTGGTTTGGTAAGCCTTTTATATGAGATCGTGGTTGAACGGACAATGTCAGAGATGAGCGCGCAGGATAACACGGTAGAATTTTCAGAGGACTCGATTACTCCTATCACTACCGAGTGGGGCCGGGATTCAGAGGATACACCGGTGTACGCGGTCGTTTCGGCAGTTGCAGAAGCAGAGGGGACTGATCCCGTCGAACTACCGCCGCTCTACGAGGCTATTGATTCTGAAGCCTTGAACGACCTGTTTACGGGACGGGCTAAGTCTACCGTCGGCAAGGTCACGTTCCAGTATGCGGGCTACGACGTGACTGTAAACGGTAACGGCGAAGTCCAGGCTCGTTCCACAAACGAAGCCTGATCCAGGTTCTTGTTGGCTATGTTTTCCAGTAGTGGTGAGATGCATCGCGGATCAGAGCCAGTCGTTCCAGTCTGATTGACCGTCGACGTCTGGCCGCTCCAGTACTGGTTCTGGTGGCGGTGTCCACTCATAGAGATCTGCTTGCTCACCTGCGTCGATCCTCGAACGTTCGTACTCCTCGTAGCGGTCGGCCTCTTCGTTCAACCACCGCATCTGATCCCCGATTCCGCCTAACTCGTCGGATTTGAACGGAAACTCGGTGTCCCAAGGAAATGGCTCAAACACATCGTTCTCGAGAAGCGGATCAACGTACCGATCGCCAGCCAAGACGATCAATCGCCTACAGTGCGGATCCTCTTCCGGAAAGCCGGACTTGAACCCGAGCCAGCTGGCGCGCCCAAAATGCACGCGGCGCGTCCAGAAATCCAGCCGTGTATGATACTCCGGTTCGTTCCACGGATACCGCGTCTCCTGATAGTCGTCGGGCTCGACCGGAGCCGGTTGCTCCGCCAGCTCTTCAACCGTGGTGTCGTAGGGTTCGACCTCGATATGCGGCCAAAGGATATCGTGTTTGGCTGAGAGGATGGTGTACCCCGTGGTTTCCACTGCAGGATTTGAGATCGCCTCTGCATACCGCTGCTTACAGGAGAAGTAAGAACTGGTGTAGAGGTCTTCCGCCGGGACCGGTTCATCGACCTCCTGTTTCTGGCGGCCACCGCCAACCAGGACATATGTGCCCTCGTGTATCGCAGATCACCCGGTCTCGTCGATATGGTCGCCGTTGACGATCGTGTCCAGCGACGCGTTGTGCGCGTCGGACACCGTTTGGATCTGCTTGGCGAACGCCAGAATCATCATGATATGAGCAGACGAGTCGTAATCCGCATGGAGAGCCTTCAGGATCTGCAGTGCTCGGTTTTCGAGTTCGTCCGTGTCGGTCACTGGTTTGTACCCGTCGCCGGGTCTGGGTTGGAGCTTTTTATCGAGACACGGTTTTTCGCTACGACTAGAACTGAGAGAAGTGTTGAGACGGTGGGCGTCCAGTTACCGATTCATCCCTTGAACCGGTCCCAGATCCTCGACCTCTAACGTTGCCGAACCCAGTGCAGACTCGACCGCGTAGATGTGTTCGTCCTTCCGGATGACCACGCGGTACAGGTCCCCGTCATCGTCGTATTTGAGATCGACGACGTTGCCCATGTAGATGTCGTCCCACTGGTCTCTTGGAAGCGGCGACATACACTGGGCTTCACCCTGCCCCGGGATAATTGTAGAGGCAGGGACTCACTGCTCGATCAATTGCTCTTTCCAATATCAGCGAAAAAGGAGTTCACAAATCGGTTCACATGCTCTGTCTCGATCCCGCGGATATCGTGGTCAGCGGGATTCGGGCCGCGTTCTAGTTCCGTTTCTCCTCCATCTGTTCCTGCATCTCCGAGATAGAGACTACTCGCCCTGTCTCAATCTCAAACACTTCCCCGTCCTCAACATATGCCTCTGGAACACTGAAATCAGCCACCATCTCGTCCTCCGCCGGGATTTCGTTCCAAACGTTCGTCTCTGATGGATCTCTATCATCCAGCATCCGATCTCGTGATGCAATCCGCTTCCTAAGAGAGGTCTGCTGAAACTCAAGCTCATACCGCATTTGCTCATCAGTCACCAGTTGGCAAGCACGATACTGAAGCCAGAGACCAGGATCCGTCACAAAATGACACGTCTCGCCAGTCTCCACACTATACCAAGGGATGTCCAGAACCGACTCTGGAAGAACCGTACTCCCAAAATCAGTAACGGTTGAGCAACCCAGTGAATCTCGGAAACTGGCGATGACGAAGTCATTATCCCGGCGGGAGAGGAAACATCCGGGGTCACGGTTGTTTTTCCAAGATACAGAAGTCCAATATACAGGCCGATGACGTCGGGCGATATCCAATTGAAAGACTGTATCTGGAAACGTGAGAATTGGCTCGTTAGGCTGAATTGGACGCGACCCTAACCAGTATCGATGTTTTTCCGGCTCTTGTAGTCCGGTTTCGGATTCTCCATCAGACATACTGATCGATAGAGGGTCTATCTTTGATTCCTCGCGTGGAGAGTTAACACTTACCGCTGAATCAGAGCCAGAGCCGGTCTGTTAGCCGCTACGTCTCCAGCTCAGCTGGATCTCCGATCACGTACCGGTCAAGCACGGTCTCGCTCAACCAGTCCGCAGCTTTCAACATCCGCAATTCCGCGCGGCCATCCTCCGTCAGCCGTGCCCGCTTGTACCGCCGGTAGAACGTCTCCCCGTCATACCGTGTTTGCCACCAGTGTGACCGCGCATACGTCACTAGCCCCTCGTCCGCCAGCGTCAGGATGTGGCCGTGGCACTCCCGCTCGGAGAACATCGTCTTCTCTGGCAACCGATTCGTCGTCTCGATCCCGTTTGCGATACACCAGAGCACGACCGCCGGCTGCGGCCGAATCTCTGGGATAAACGACCCTTTCTCCGTCTCATTGGAAGGATCTGAATCCGTCGACATAGCACGATATGGCCGCGATAAACAGAAAACAGTCGACGCAACCAGCCACTTTAGTCTCAGAGCGACAGGGGTCTGTCGAATTCACAGCGTCGTAGAAGGAGAGAGGATACAAGCCCACGGAGCAACGACACCCAGTCAAATGCAGCGCTTCACCGAAGGCGACCGCGTCCGAATCGATATCCCGGACCAGGATGATCCTGACCACGACCGGTTTCACAGGAAACAGGGTGTCGTCACAGGCGTGCTGAACGACGATGCCGGAGACGAGACCGGCGATATCCGAGACAACGTGCTTTACCGCATCGAACTGGCTGATGGGACAGAAATGGATTTTCGGTGGCGGGACCTCCGCCCAGCGGAATAGTCGCTATCAGTCCATGTACTGCCGCACGATGTCCTCGGCCTGTTCCCAGGCCTCGTCAACGTGGTCGATATCGCTGCGAGAGACGCGGTCGAGAACGCCGTAATCACGGTCACAACCGTCGCAGACCGCGCCGACCTTGTACAGCCTGGGTTCCTCCTTCAGATCCATGTAGATCTCGTCTTCATCGCAGTCCCGGCAGTACGCCTCATCTACCTTGATCGCGATCGGCACCGCGTCGTCACCGGACCAGCTGTCTCTACCGGATACTTATAATACCCCTCGAGAATAGCAAGGCTCCGCGTCGTCGGTAACAGCCCTCAGATATCGACGTACTGGCGTTCCCATTCGCGTCGTTCCCGGATGCGTTCCTCACCTTGGTCCGTGATTGCGTAGTAGTTGGTGCGGCGATCCAGCTGCCCCTTCTCCACCAGCTCTTTATTGACAATCGTATCGAGATTCGGGTAGAGCCGGCCATGGTTGATCTCGGAGCTATAGTACTGCTCAACTTCCTCTTTCACGTCCTGGCCGGACGGCTGATCGGCGCCGGCAATCACGTATAGTAAGTCGCGCTGGAACCCGGTGAGATCGTCCATCGTGGAAACACACTGTCTGTTGTATTGACTGATTTATTGTTATCCCGGTCGTACGCCTGTGTTTGCAGTCGATAACAGGGTCTCACACAGGTCTCATCCGGTCATCACTCGAACCACATTGTGTCAGTTCAGACAAACGGAAACAGCCGTATTCTAGACAGGACTGATTCGGAACCTATCCTGGTATCGTAGAATCACTTTATGCTGTTGTCAAGCGTATATAGTTTGGAGGTTCAAATTATGGCAGCCACCGCCCAAAGCAACGTAGAGATCGTAGAACAGCTATACGAGGCGTTTAACCGAGGAGACATTGAGACGTGTCTAGCTGGATTCGCCGAGGACATCACCTGGACTGAACCAGAAGGATCACCACAGGCAAGTGGAACCTATCACAGCCCCGACGCCGTTCTGAAGAACGTGTTCGAGCCGGCTTTCGAGCGGTTTGAGTCGTTCGAGGTCGCTGCTGACCGATTCATTGATGGCGGTGACACCGTCGTGGTAGAAGGCGTATTCCGCAGCACCCTTCCAGGCGGTAACACGATGGAGGTTCCCTATGCCCACGTCATTGACCTGGAAGACGGTAAGGTCCAACGGTTCACCAACTATGAGGACACGGCGCTTGACCAGCAACTGATGGAGGAGTAATCGCATTTCCACTCATATTTTCGGTTTTCACGGCCACAGAACTCCACTCCAATCCCGGTCCAGTGATGATCTGAAGGGGTGCCCGGCCACCTACGCGTCAGCGTATCCGGCCAATTCCAGGTACGGCGCCACCACACTCCGTTTCACCGCTAACCCCACCGTTTCTTCCTCCACGTCGTAATGAATGAGTCCCGCCTCACGCAGGTGCGGGAGATGACTGTGCGTCAGATCGGTAAGCACCCGCTCATACCACTCATACGAGGGCTGTTCTTCTTTGATCGCGATGTACTCAGCAAGGTCACCGAGTGCGATCGCCGCCGGCTTCTGCGCCAGATATGCAAGGGTTTGCTGCCGGCGTTCATGTGAAAAGGCCGTGAACAGCTGGGTCGGGGTGATCTCACGGCGCTCCTCCTCAGGCTGATTCGGGTCTCGCGTTTGCGGCATCATGGTCATCTGGGGGTACTGTACCTACACGGCGTCCTGCCCGACACTCTCTCGCGAAGCGACTTCAGCAAAGTACGTCTACCTCGGACCATGTTAAGGCCCCACATAAACCTTCTTATCCGAGAAAGATGCTAGAAAACTAACATTCCGTCTTTACTGTTAGTCGGATGGTCGACACTCTTGTCGGTTACTCCTCGAGAAACGTGGGTTCATATCCACGATCCTCGGGAGGGATCTTCTCGATCGTTACTTTCCAGTCTGGCGCGCTTGACACGGGAGCAGGGATTGTCCACGTGTTTTCAATTGCTGCACCACAGCCGAATGCAGAGAGCAGTAACTCGGTGAGGTCGTGTTCGAATGCGGTCGTTGCCTCGGTGGAGGGAGAGGAAGGGCGATTAGCGTCCATGATAGGGAGGAGGGCTCGAGCATCGATCACGATCCGAACTCTCACCTGAGTCAGGTCCGGTATACAGATAACCATGTCGGCGTCCTCTTGCACTTCTCGAACTCAGTTAAATAAGCAATCGCGCTCCGAACGTTTGGATACTTGCTCTCCATCAATTGCTCGAGATGCGAGCCTCCTCAAGATACTTGCAATCACCCGGATAGATCGGCCTACCATCGTATTCTAAGAGAAGCTTCTCCAACTCGTCGATAGCCGACTCTGCAGTATCAAGGACATCAGCAGCTTTAACCACCTGCTCATACGGATGGTTCGTCTCCAGCCGATCAACGACCTCGTTCAAGACATCCAGGGTCTCGTCTTCCACCTCCGATTCATACTCGCGTAATTCTTCCACGTCTCCTTCTTCCACGGCCCCCTCATCTAGCGTCGCCGAATAAACCGCCATGCTTCGGCCACCACCGAGATCAGCACTGATCCAGATCTGATGGTCATCGGATTCAAAACGGGTATTCCCGCGTTCAATCTGCGTACGGACACGTTCTCGAATACCCTCAAAATCCATCTCATCCTCTCGTTCCAGCCGCACAAGAAAATCGAACATCCATCGATCAAAATATCCGGCCGATTCAAGCGTATAGTCCTCTGTCTCACGAACGATATCTGCATCAAAAGACTTGAGAAAGTCCTCTCTCAGAGCCACGAAATCTTCCTGTAACTGCTCAATCTCTTCCTTCGTTTCCCGAAGATCGGGAGCATGGTTCTGAAGAAGATCCTCCAAATAGCGATCCCCATCCAGCTGATACGGGATCACTTGAAACGAAATCTCCTCAGGGAAACTCACAGCGTACGATCCGTTGGGCGCGGATTCGAATGAAGCACGGTTTACAGCAGGGATGTTCAGCCCAGAATGGTCTAACGGGTCGTCTGGCTGTTCTCTATCCGGATTCCCGTGCCAGAGACGTACGCGTTCTCGGAGCGTCTCCGTGTGCTGCTGCCGAGCCTCTCGATTCAATTCTTGAGCGAGGAGGTCATGTTGAGACTCGAGAATGGTGGTCTGACGGAAATAGAGGATGACCAATGCAGCTGTGAGGATCGCTGAAACAGTCAAATCAACGACCGTGAGTCCAGTGGATCCAAAGTAGTGGTGTGCCCCTACTCCAAGCACGAGAAAGACCAGGCCAGCGGTTAGGAGATACAGGAGAATCCGCAGCTGATCTCGGCGTCCATCGCTCTCTAACATGTTGCAGCGTAACTAGCAGAGCCTGAAAAGTCTATACACCGAGTATTTCACAGACTCTGGACGATCAACGAGAGCTACGGGAACTTGACAGTATTGGTGGAGATCCCTTGTCCCGTCCACTCACCATCTTCGATCATTCCGCACCCCGTCTGATACCCGAACTCAAGCCAAAGCTCAGATAACGACGGCTCCAGCTCAGCGATGACCTCATCGAACGAGTGATCACCGATTGAGAGCGTGGCTACCTCGGTCGTATACCGGTCGAAACCGAACTGTGGCTTTCCGCCGGCCGCATGGAACAAATTCGTCCCGTAATTGAGCTTCGCTTCAGCTGCATCCAGAAAGGTAACCCAGACGGATGCTGCTCCAGAAAACCCCATTTCAGCTTGATTCGCGAGTGCGTCACGAACCGCAATGAGGATTGAGGCATCCATGCACGGGCCGGTTCGGTCATGCGTCGTTACAGCCCACAGATCGTCACGCCTCCGCAAGAACACATTGGTCGATACCGACTCGTAGAGCCCGTCGTTCCGAAGAAGAGCGTATCCCTTGTACAAGTCTCCGTCCCGGTTGTACGTGTCTACTGCGAATTTCGCCTTGCCGCGCGCTTCTGGCCGTGTCAACGCGAACGTACCCAGTACAGTCGGGTCAGGAAGATCAGTCGTTGATCGGACCGGCCGAGTAGACGAAATCCCGTTCGGAATCACGTGGACGACAGCAGCTGCCCCCTCATTCAGCACACCTGCCGGGCCTTCCCGGTCCTGAATGAGATCAAGCCGGTTCTCACGGAGGTCCTCAAGTTCAGCAAGGTAGTCCGCATCAAACCCGAGATCCACATCCAGATATCGGTCTGCCAGCTCCGGATTCTCATCATGGATTACACCGAGCAGGTTCTGCCGGTGGTACAGCTTCAACTTCCATCCGTACTCCTCCTCGATCTCGTCCTCCATATCGAGTTCCTGCTGCCCGGTCACCTGCTGGTTCGTTACGAAGGCAAAGATGTCGTAGTCATCACCGCGGTCCGCCTCAAGATCGGCTACTTTCTCGGCGTCGTCGCGGAGTTTGCGTCGCCAGTCGTTTCGGACGCTGGCATGGGC
Organism: Halomontanus rarus; assembly: GCF_017357405.1. Classification (GTDB taxonomy): domain Archaea; phylum Halobacteriota; class Halobacteria; order Halobacteriales; family Natrialbaceae; genus Halomontanus; species Halomontanus rarus. The sequence continues at coordinate 3,166,922 of NZ_CP071597.1, forward strand.
GATACCGCTCCGACCGTTCATACTGATGCGGGCGTCCCAGCCGCCATCGGTTCCGTGCGGACCACTTTCCTTTACCTCGTACCCGAGAGCGCGGAGGAACGCGGCGGAGAGGGTTTCGAAGGTGGTGCCATCCACCGTTTCCAGGGCGTAGTCGAGTTCATCCATAGCTAATGACGGGTGTTGTGAATGTGAAGGTAGGTCGGCATACTTAATCTTCCGCGACAGCACGCGGATGCGTCAAGGAAAGGACGGTCGCTAGATCTGTGTCCGGATGTAGTTGATCGTCGCCGGGATCGCGCTGAACAGGACGAAGAGGTTGATTCGCTCCACATGATTCCTGCGTTACACCCGTATTTGGAGCAATATACGATACGAACGTTCGGATGCCCCTACTCCTCGTCGCTATTTCGCCTATCCTGCCATCGCTCGCGCAGAGTACGCCGTTCACGCCACCATCCCCGAAGAGAACGACGATCATGCCACCGATCCCGAATAGTACGACGATTCTTCCAACGCTGCCCAACACGCTTCCAGAACGACAGACGACCATCTTCCGTCACCATCACCGTCCGATCGATATCCTTCTCAAGAAACAACATCCCTGCATCCCGTTCCGCATCCACGGGTTCGAACTCCTGTGTCCGAGAATTATACCGCTGAGGATTCTCGATCCACAGCTCTTTCGAACGCCCTGCACGACTCCACTCCGACACGGTACCCATGAACAGCTGATCATCCTGCGTCTTAATCCGGACCCATCCAGCACCACGCATGAAATTCGCCCACGGCTGCCGTGGATTCACTTGAATGCTGGACTTCGCCTGTAGCATCCGTCGGAACCACCCCGGCACGTCAAGCAGGATACCGACCGCCGCCACTATCCCGACAAGGACAGAGGAAAACAGGATCCCGAGAACGTACAATGCCTGGAAGTGTGGATCGAACAGGATTTCGGGGAGTTCGTCGAACGATTCGATTGGAGACACTCGCCACTGGTACACCGCCAGAAAGACGGTGTCGATGACCAAGCTGGCAACGAGACTCCAAACCAGTAGTACAAAACTGGAATAGTCGTCTTCAATCGCAGCGAGACTGATGACGGTCATCACTGCGATGAAGCCGGGAGCGATGAACACCGCATAGAAGATCGCGGTGTCAGAGGGAACCGGCATCTACAGTTTTACTATTACTCGTCGGGACTTCCCGAGTCGTTGTTCCCGGATTCGCTACTGGTACTGGACGGCTCCTGCGGGTCAACGCTACTGGGGATGCTCTGACTTGACGCGCTCGGAACGTCGTCACTAGACGACGGATTCTTGCTGCCGGATTTCTCCACCGAGTCTCGAGTAGAGGAGTCCTTCGAGGCTGCGTTGGTCCGCCGGACTCCTCGCTTTGAGCCGCTTAACGCATCTTTCCCTTGGGAGGACGATTCGCTGGAGGACTCGTTCGAACTGGAGGTACTGTCGGAATCGTCGGACATACCAACTACTGTGTACGCTGGCGATAAAAAGGGTCGGCTAGCGCGGTGAAAGTGGAACAACCAAACGAACAGTCAAGGCCGAGGAGATCAGGTAGTGAGAAACTCGATAATCTCCACAAGGCCCTGAATCGAGAATCCAATCAGCAGAAAGCTCACCCCGTAAACCCCATTAACAACTTCCCTCCTCCACGTCTCGGCCATTTTGTCTAAGAACTGGTTTGCATCGGACCCGCCGCCCATCTGTCCGACACTGAATTGAAACCCGCGCTGTGTACTGAAGTAGCTTCTCGTAAGGATACCTGCCCCTAGAACATCCAAACCAAGTCCATAGATCGTCAGCAGATCGCGATCAAACCCAAAACAGGCAAAGAGAACGAATAGACCTACTGTTGCTACAGCTGCTATTCCTACATACAGTTTCCCGTACCCTCTGAATAGACGGCTCAATTCATCAGTGGGATCCACATCGTCGCGTATGTTCTCTTCCCGTCTTTTCGCTTCTTCCTCCGAAAACATCCCTTTCTCATGGTTGCGCCAGTGCACTCCTGCTTTGTGCTCCACCACTTCCTCGATCTCGTCCTGGTCAACCAATCGTCGAGCCATCCACCGGCTTATCCACTTCAACACCATCCTTTGCGGAACTCTTCTATGGCCGCGTAAATACGCGTAACTACTACATCCGTATCACCGCAGATCACCCGTCCATCCGCAGCTATCGCACTCTAACTGCGTCACGTGGTCATCGATCTCCTGCGGACCACCTCCGCTCTTCGGATAGGTTTCGTGGTTCACGTTCTTCGACCCACACCTACAGCACTGATCTTTGCCGAATCCTCTGAACGACCGGCGATCAACCTCTGCGTTCATTGGACCGCCTCCGCTTGCTTTTGAGCGTCCCGTGGACACTGGCCGCTGTGAACCGTTCCACATACGTCGCAGAACCCGGTATCTTTGGTCTGGAAAAAGAGCGCCATCTCACGCATCACCCTCTCATTCGTCAAGTAGCTCTTGGGAGAGGACTGAAATCACCTGCAGCCGTTCGACCGCGCTCATCTCCGCAAAGGCGCGTTTGTAGCGAAATATTGAATCCTCCGACAGCTGCATCTCTTCCGCGAGCTCCTTTCGATTGAAGCACGGCGACCATGCCACGTACTTCGCAGCGTTCTCGCGCGTCAGCCCGTGCTCAATCAAAATCTCATCTATCTCGTCAATCAGTTACACCCTTTAGTACCACGCGACCAGTTCTGCACCGGCCTCGGCGTACTTCCGAAACATTCGTTTGAAGTCCTCGAACTCCTGCTCATCCCGGAAGCCATGATAGCCACCATGGAATGTCTCCGGCACTTCTGCACGAAACACGATATCCGGGTCAACGTCAACCTCCTTGAGATCGGCCCACGTCAACTGGTCAAGCGTCTCTGCGATTTCCGTCACCTGCTCATTGGACAGGTCCTCGTACAGGCTGAAACCGGTGAAGTGCCGCACAAAGACGTTGTATACTTTCCCGCGGAAGCTGCCTTCTCCGCTCCCGGACAATAGTCCGCGAGTAAGCCCGAGTTCTTCTTCGAAGTTTGGTTCGTATTCGTCGTCGATATCCCAAATACAGTCTAAGCCAATTGGTATCACCTTGGAAATTGCACGGGACCGGGAGCAACCCGGCCACAACCGCGCTACACTACTGGAACTCTGTTAACGCCGCATCCCGCAACGTCACATCACTCCCCGCATCAATACTTTCCATTGCGGCATCTCGATTGTTCTCACCAGTGTTACGGTGGCTGGCTGAGTCGGTCGAATCCGCGAACGGCTCCGCATCCTCCAGCTCGACCATCGTCCCACCGAGCATCGTTCGGCGCGTCCGCCACGTCGCGAAACTCTCCAACGTCAAACTGTCGCCGTGTACCACCACGCCATCGACGTTGTGCAGCTGGAAGTTCAACGCCGTCATCTTCGCACACGTCGCGTCCTTGTCCATACCCCAGTACTGCGCCGCCGGAAACTGCTGCGCGGCCCCGACCAGAAGGCGGCCACTCCCACACGCCGGGTCCTGCACCGTCACCGGATTACCCTGTTCACGTCGCGCCCGGACCGTTGCCGCATCAAGACCGTCCAACGCGATCTCGGCGTTCATCCGCGACGCGTTGTGCGGGGTGAAGTATTGGCCGAACGCATCGCTTGCCATCCCATACGTCTCGTAGATAACGCCCAGCAGGTCGGCGTTCGTCCGCGGTGTCTGATACCGGAGCGTCGTGAACGCCTGCTTGTACAGGTCGGGTGCTCGCTTCCCATGGGAGCGGTCGCAGTCGTACTTGTTCACGATGTCAAGGTACGGGTCGTCCCGGCCCTGCAACGCGTACAGCATCAAGTCCAGCCAGTCGGTGAACACGTCGTACCGGGACCAGCCGTACTGTTCGACCGTTTCGAGGCGGTCAAGGATGGGCGCGACCGCGTCCTCGTACCGGTGATAGTCTGGGCCGTAGTTGTCGCCGATCAGTTACCACCCTCTTCCTCCCGAGACTCAACGATCTCATCCGGGAGTTCGACGTATCCGTGGGCTGCCAAGGCTTCGACCGTATCCTGTGTCACACCCCACACCGCACAGTCCGTAGCTTCGCCGTATTCCTCGCCTCTTGCACGTATTCTGTGGGCGAAAACGGTAGTAGAGTCTACCATCATACCGGGAAGAACGGCTTCCAAATCTCTCGGATCAAGCTGCTCCCAGCCAGTCGTAGCCGAGAACACTTCCCAGCAGTGGTGGTTATCACTCAATATCCGGAAACCGGGTTCTCGAAAGCCATGGTCCTGCCGTAGAGCTTCCCGGTAACATCGCTCATGTGACCGTGGATTCCGAGATAGGAGACTACCGCCGTTGAACCACTCAATTCGGCCGCTATCCTTCGGCTCGGCCTTACCGCACAACGTACAGACATCGTACCGTGCCTCGCGTTTCTGCCGTTCTATCGCGTCCTCGACCGACCGATCTGTGTCCTCTTCTGCACGGGAGGCGGACAGTATGCTATTGGAGTCTCCACCCAGCGTAAGTTGCTTCGCCATCACACACCACCGTTCTGAATTACCTGCTCTAACAGTTCGTCCAGTGTTTCTGGTTCGTCGTCCCTCGTGAACGCATCAAGGCTCTGCTGTTCGGGATCTTGGAGGTCGTGCTTCTCGCGGAAAAACTCGGGATGATGGACGTTCCCCGGCTTTGCGCCGATGTGCATTTGCGGGTTCCCGAATGCTGGCATCGCCATCACGTCGATCCGCTTCCCGATGATGAACGTCCGCTTCCGACGTTGCGGCACACCGTAATCTGCAGCATTGAGGATATCCCATGTAACATCGTACCCGCCCTGCCGGAACTCATCGCACACATTCTGGATGATCTCGCCATCCTCCATCGTCGCCAATCCCGGCACGTTCTCCATCACGAAGAACACCGGCTTGGCCTGATGCACGACGCGGACCATCTCTCGATATAGCGCGTTCCGTTCATCATCTGGGTCACGATTCCCTGCCACGGAGAACCCCTGACACGGCGGACCACCGAACACCACTGTAACACCCCCGATACCGACGCCAGCGGCTTCAAGAATCTCCGATGTGCTGACCTCACGGATATCCTCCTGGATGATTGTCGGTTCGGCGTGGTCGTCGAAGCAGTCCATATTCAGCCGCAGTGTGTCACAGGCTTCTTTCTCGTACTCGACCATGACACGGACATCGAACCCGGCCTGTGCGAATCCCAGATCAAAGCCGCCAGCCCCGGAAAACAGGCTGACACCGATCGGCGGGTCGCGGAAGCCGAGCCGTTCCTTCAGATCCTTTTTGTCGTTGTACCAGAACTGTCCCATCAGACTACTGTTCTCGAGAATTATGCACCACCCTCAGCTTCCGGGATAGGACATACACAGTTCTCCTGACCGCACACCTCACAGGAAGTGACGGTGATTCCGGGGCAGTCGTCGCATGCCAGATCGCCGTCGCTGCGTATGAATGTGTCAGTGCCACCGCAGTGGACGCAGCGATTCTCGTTGTGTTCAACTGGGTCGCTGTGGAGGGTCATCCGGTAGACGTTGATAGCCGGATTATCGTACTCCTCACGCAGCTCGTCCCGCGCATTTAACGCCGTTTTCTTGTCCCGGTGAACGTGATTGTCATTGCCGTCACGACAGAACGTCACCGCCTCACCGCCGAACGCAGGGTTGTCATTGATGACCGCGTAGTACTCTTCATCCGGCATTATGCCTCAACCTCCGCGCCGCATTGCTTACACCGCGGCTCCGAGATTGACGGCTCACCCACACCGCCCTGCCGTATCACTTCACCGCGTTCATTGACGGTAACACGCTTCGCCTGCACGATAGCCTGAACAAACCGTTGGCCACCGCACTCGTTCGGGCACTCGTACATCATGCCTCACCTCCGCGAATCTCTACCGAATTGAACCCAAACGAGGCGGCCATGTAGTACTCGCCGTCAATCTCGACGATGTCACCAATCGACATACTCCGGATCTCTTTCTCCAAGAACTCCGGGTCCTCCTGCCGACTCCCACGATTGTAGGCGCGCCATGCGTCTTCCGGGTTGTCCGTCTCGAACTCGCCGACCTGCTCATACAGGTCATCAAATTCCTCTTGGTCGAGGGCGACCGGCGTATCATCATGATACTCGTGGAACCGTTCGGTGGCCTCCCCATGTTCGGTCGGCCCGGTGTGGTGCCACGTGAGATAGTAGATGGTCGCCATCACCGACCACCTCCATGTCGTCGCTCCATCTCCTCGATATGAAGCTGCTCTTTGTCGCCTAAGAGGTCGGTGAGGTTGATGGTCTCGCCCTGCTTGGCGCGGTCCATCGTCTCGGCAACGTTCTGATTGTGTTTCTCGACTTTCTCCTCGAATGTGTCGCAGTCCGAAAAATCGGCTTTGTTAGTGGGATGTTCGGTATCTTGTCCTGAAATCTGTATCACCGTCTACATCATGTATAGTAACTAACATTTATATAACCCTAGGTATGCTCAGATAAGAAGGAGATAGAATCCGATCAACAGTATGTAAATCAGCCTTCGCGCCACATACTACCGACTCTACACCAGTATCCGCACCAGTACACGATACGAACGTTCGCACACCGATCTCCGTACAGCCAGTACACGAATCAGCCCTCGATCAGCCTTCCCACCACTAACGACTACCGGAGAAACCTCCTGTATGCGCGCCGCACTGGAAACAAAGGGGTAGCAGGATTACGTATCTGAATCTGCAGCCAATGTGAGCGTGACCGACCCGGTCTCCTGCAACTCGGCAACCTCATCCGGCGACAACAACACCGGTGCACCTAACGGCTCACCGTTCCGGTCACACCACACATCGATATTATGCTCTCCGACTCTCATCACCTCCACAACTACACGTTCACAGGTTTCATGATTTCCAGATACCGCTCCCGCACCTTCTCACGCGGGATTTTCGTATACAAGTCCTGAATCTCTTGGTCACTATCTCCCCGAAGATACGCCACCCAGTGGTCACGCATCGCCGGGTCACTGTTCCGCATCAACGACGTGAAGATGGTCCGATAGTAGTGCGGCACGAACTTGTAGTGCCACCGCTTCTCAGCCACATCATCCATCACACCGGCCTCAACTGCGGCGTTCCGTACTTCTCGACGTATCCGCTCTTTCCCGATTCGACCACCGCGGTACGAGACAAACACGTACTCGCTGTCCCCGTTCTGCATCGCTAACAACCGCTGCAACACATCGATGGTCTCGTCATCTACCGGATTGACCGTCGATTTCCCACCCTTCCGGTCTCGGAACCGGACAAAGCCTTTCTCCAGCATCAAATTCTCGCGTTTCAGAGAGAGTACCTCGCCGACCCGTGCACCGGTCTTCGCCATCATGACCGCTGCCGCCTTATCTCGTGGATCGGGGATCTGCCAGATAACCTGCTTTCCGTTCTCCCATGTCGCAGTCTCTGGCCGCTCCCGCCGCACCTTCTCCAACTCCTCCAACACGACAGCGGCCGGATTCCCTCGGATATCAGGGTAGGCGTGCGGCCGCTTCATCGCCCAATCGTAGAAACTGGACAACGACTCCACATACCGGCGTTTCGTGTTCGCCGAGCAGTCACGGGCATCCAAATCCTGCACCCACTGCTCAATATCGCTCACCCGAACCTCGTCTGGGGCTGTGTCCGGGATCACTTCATGGAAGAACACTGCTGCGGTGCGGCTGTACGCGTTCAACGTTTTCCGCTTTTTCCCGGTCGAGTTCTTCGATCGCAGCCACTCGTTCACAGCTTCGTGCTCGTTCTCGAACACTCTCCGCTCCCACAGATCGGCGTCCAGCAAGACCTCGTGCTTCTTCTCTGCCATCACGCATCACCGTCGACGCGTTTCCAGCCATGCACCCGGTTGTACTCCACCCGGTTCTCGGCCGCTAAATAGTATAGCTGGTCCTCAACCCGTTTCCGGATCAAGTCATTCAGCGCGCCGGACTCGACGATTGCCTGTAGGATCTCGTGGAGTGGCTGGAACTGATCGGTCAAGAACTCCTCGAGGAAATCAATGTCATCGATAGCGGGGCGGCCGCCGTGTTTCTGCTGCTCGCGTTGCAACCGGTCTTTGAGCCGGTCGATTTCTTCCTCTAGTTCTTGGATGCGGCGGTTGGCGTGGCGCGGCCCTGGGATATCGTGATCGCGGTAGGCCTGAGCCTCCTGGATCAGATCGTACAGGTACTTGTTTCGGCTGCTGTAGCCGTGTTCGTCTGCCTCGGTGCTCCACTGCTCGGCCGTGTTTTCGTCGACGACGAGGGTGACACGGGTTGAATCAGCAGCGAAGCCGCTGGTCTGTTGCCATTGGGCTTTCTCGGTGTCGTCTGCCATCTGTGGTCCTCCGATTGTGGACCTGCCTTTCGTGACAACTTTTTTATATCATACGTATGATGTTGTCCCTGTGAGTGCCGAGGCCGACGAATTACCGGTACCCGGATGCCGCCTATTTTTCGGAGACTCCAAACTGGAGATGGAAAGTACCTGCACGAGTGCGGGGGCCGAACCCTTACAAAGAGTTTGACTTCCATTGAGGATTATTTTATGTGCCCACCGGTGTCTTCTCTATAGTAGATAATGTCTGGGAATCGGTCAAAAGTAGCGGCCTATTTTGATAACACTGTACTTCCTTCATCTATCAAATTCCTCGGTATAGCCAGTCGGTTGCGGAATCAGGTAATAGCGACGATCACCCTACTAACGCTGCTCGTCGCAATCTTCCAAGCAGAAGTTCTCACTGCCAATGCCTTGGAGTACTCAACATCGCGGGCGCTATTAGAATCGCTCCCCAGAGAGGCGAAGATCTTCCTTGCAGCAACGATCGGACCGTTCATCCACCAAGGACCAAGACACCTGACTGACAACCTTGGCATCCTACTCGTCGCTGGTGCCTATCTAGAATATCAGTACGACCGTGGCCACCTATACACTTTCTACCTCGGAGTCGGATACCTCGCGGCCTGGGCACCGCTGGCTATGGGATCTGTAGGATCGGTTGGAGCAAGCGGAGTTACATTCGGCCTCACGTCTTGGCTACTCGTCCATTCAATCAGCCGCCTACTGGAAATGGGATATGATGGCGTGCTTGACTTGAGAGCCCTCCACTTCGCTGCCGTCTTCTTTGGCCTCGTCAAAGCTCAAGAAACGGTTACAATCCTCAACATGCTGGACGGTGCTGATGACGTCACCCACTTCATAGGTGCCTTCATCGGGCTGTTCCTCGGAATCAAATTCGTACTCGACTACCACGATATCAAAATTTGGCGTTCGAGGTCAGTATCTCAGATAGTTACCTTCTATTTTACAGTGTGGGAATATTATCCTTTCTGATAGACAATGGGCACTGAGACTGACCGACTATTCTGGTGGATCTACTGGTTCCTCTTCGAATGGGATCTGAATGCAGTCAAATGGAAGGCGGGAATTACCATCGCCACGATCTGGATCGCAGACACCTTATTTTTCACTGGATTGATATCCAGCATCTGGCTCGGCATCCTCCTCAGTTTCATCGTCTTGATCGCGCTCATCCCCTCCATACCGACCGCGGTCGGAGCAGCTGACAAACTTAACCTGATCAACCTCAGTGAGGAGCAGTCAATGGTACGTCGCTTCTTTTCCCTCGTCTTCAGCGACATTACCGAATACGTCGAGATGATACTCAACTATCTCTTCGGAGACTGAACACCTCCCCAGAAACTATCACCGAATATAACGGAATCAGATATACGAATGATGTAGAACGCCTGTTGAGAGAGTAACCCATTTGTGAGTTGCCACTGTCAGCGAAACTGATAGTGAACTAATCACTTGAGGCTCAATCTCTGCCAATGTTCTTTCTCACTTTCGAACCGTTTGGGAAAATGTTTTATTAATTCTCCAGAATATACCTTTATGCCTACATTCCCGACTTCTGACCTTCCTGTCCCGGAGTCATGGGCGGAATTTGAAGCCGTAGTTGCAGATGTTATAAAAAGAAAGTGGAACGACCCATATGTGACCAGAAATGGTCGGCAAGGGCAAGCTCAAAACGGGGTTGACATTTATGGAGAGCCTGAACATCTTGATGGCGGATATGCTGGCGTACAGTGCAAGAATAAAACGGAGGTCGATATTGGTATCGTAGAAGATGAAGTTGAAAAAGCGAGAGACTTTGAACCAGAGTTAGAAGAGTTCATTTTTGCGTGCGCCGCCCCCTCAGATGCTCCACTACAGCAAGAGGTCAGAGAACTATCTAACAAATTGACCGATGACGGACTGTTCAATTTACGCATTCTATTTTGGGACGATTTGAGCCTCGAATTGTCGGAAGATCGTGAGCTCCTTTCAAAACACTATCCCCAATTTATTGAGGAGAACGACTCCCTAGATAGCATCAAAAAGAGGATTTTGGAATCAGATGTTGATGATTGGACTTATGATGATACTGAAGGACGGTACACCTATGAGCCAGATGTGAATCTAAGAATAGAGCGTGATGACTATGAGGACCATTCTGACTTCCATGAGGACTGGGCTAAGTTTGGCTGCCACCTAGGGCGAAAATTCACTGTAACAATCTTCTATAATTCATCCCCGGTCGAAAAAGAGTATATCGTATCGGTTGATGAATACCGATCCGATATTCCTCTGCCAGATGCCGAAACAAGTACTATTACACCATACCAATATCAGCTCGGGAAAATACTTAACATTGCATCAGGATACAACTACAACGACTATTTACGCCGAGCAGGAGTCACAGTGCAGCACTAGTTGTATTAGAAGCGCGGCCAGTTATATCAGCAAAGAAGAACTACACTATATAGAGCACGTCCACCGGTATATCGTATTGCCATCCGTTGGTTTTAGTCTGAACTATATTATCGGACATGAGATAAGGGGTCTGCTTTTAGAAAAGCTATTCACTCACGACTAGATAAATTAAGTCTATGATCCAGCGCCTACGACAATTCGTCCAGCGACATTTCACGTGGTTGAGTGGAACTCTAATAATTGGTCTATTTGCGATCTGCACAACTTTCGCCCTCGTATATATCCCCTCTGCTACCAAGAATGCAACAATGGCTATTGCCTTGAAAATAGCATCGCCTGTTTCAACACTTATCACGGTCTGTGGTGCACTTCTAGGGATACACGATTGGTTTAGCAAAAGGTCTAGAGAGCCGGAGTACTCCCATCAAAAGTATGAACAATATCCGGAATCTAGCTCTTTGAAGCAAGGTCTTTCAACTCCTGCTCAGAAGTTTGTTCAGACCGACGAAGATCTGATGGAGGAGGCTATGGATGAATTAGATGGTTGGTTTACAATACATGAAAATGGAGAGATTGATTTGAAGGTTGCTGATAATTTAGTTCCAGATAGAAAGGGGATGTTATATGTCTTTGCAGCACGGGTAGCATATGAGGCGAATAAAAGAGAATCACCTTTAGTTAGTAAAAAGGAGGTGATGGACAAATTGAATATGACAGAGGGGGAGGCAAGAGTCTTTTTGAGCAAAATGGGTGATTTTTTGAATAGAGATTATGACCCTCAAGATAAGTTATATGACATACCACCGGAAGAGATCAAAGCTGAGTTGGACCGCAGAGAAGTTTTAGAAGCAGTCAAATATATTGAAGGTGATCGTAGAGCTCCTGCTTGAAGTGTCTAACATATTACTATATGGCAATCCCATCTATATTCTAGATAACTATACAAAAACAAACTTGGAGGCCATATTGTAGATGATCCCGATATAATTAGTAGTACATGTAAGTCGTTCCCGTTCGAGTGCCGAGGCCGAACTATTCCCGACTCTCATCCGTCTTGTTCTCTGTGATGTGCTTTCAGCCGCTGGTACTCGTCGTTGTCTCTCACTTTCTCCAGCCACGCCTGATAGATGAGCGCGGCCTCGCGTTTGTCCGGGTCCGCCCAGTACACCGGGTCGCGCTCTTCGCCGTCGACGTACTTCCGACCACCGGGATACTTCGCGTATCGCATCGCTCGCGTGTACCCCATCTGGAGGTACTTTCGCGCCATGTCCATGCCTACGAAGTCGCCGTCGCGTTCGTATCGGCGAAACCGTTCGTAAATCGCCCGCCCACCCTCATCGGCAGTTTCGCGGTCCGCATACCCCCACAGCGTCAGGAGTTCAGACTTGTACGGCTGCACCTTGAACACGCCCTCTTCGCCGCGTCCAATCTCGTACCGCTCGGGGTGCGCGCGGTAGTCGATATCGTCTGCGGCGTCGTCCCGCCGATGCGGCGGGTCACCGTCAGCCGTGTCGCGTTCGGCATCGGTCACGAGTCCGAGTTCGGTCGGTACCGACTTTGTGATGTCGGCTTCAGTTCGAGATCTGATCCACGTGTGTTGAACCTTACACTTTTGCTAATCGTCGACACAGTACGAACATAGGGCAGGTCGTCGAAGAGTTCGAGCGGGGACGGGGGCTACGGTCGGTCGGGGAACAGCGCGAGGTGGCTGATGATAACCCGGCTCTCCAGCCCGCCCGCCAACGCACCCGAGAGCACCCCGATGGTGCTGATGAACGCACCGGTCCGGACGAGGTCGACGAAGCCCACGGCCGGTTCCTCGAGGCTCGGCCAGTTGGACATCAGATTCGGCGGGAAGACGACCAGTTCGATGACGAGGATGATCGCCCACACGAGCCCGAATAAGCCGACCATCGCCAGAAGGAGGACGAAGAAGACGGTGACGTTGACCAGGGCCGTGTGCTCGGTGACCACCCGATGGCGCTTTCGCGGGAAGGAGAGGTTCTGGACGAACAGGAGGTAGAGCGCCGCAGTGAGGATACTGACGGCCGCGAAAAGCGCTGCCGTCGTGTTGCTCATGTGGAAGCCGACGTCCCAGGATTCGGCGCTGAAGACGATGACGAGCGTCGGTGCCAGCGCGGCCGTCGACAGCTTCGGTAACGAGAGCGGCAACAACGGGGCCCGGCTGTTGCCGAGCGCCTGCAGGATCTGCCCGGGGTTTCGGGCGGCGCTGGCCGCGTGGAAGGCGAGGCGCTCTACCGGGCCGCGCGGGCGGGCCTCCGCCGCGGAGAGCTCTGCGCCGATCCGATGGAGGTACCGCTCGACGTCCGCGTCGATCGGCGGGACGGCCCGTCGCTCCGGATCGAACCGGAACGGCTCCATGACGCCCCCGTCGGCGTCGCGGTGGCGAGCGCCCAGCATGTGCCCGACGAGGTGAACCACGAGCGTCGCCGTATTCCAGCGGACGGCGTCGTCCTCGAGCGAGCGCCGGGGCTCGTCGCGAGGCGCATCGCGGAGGTTGTTCGTCGAGACGATCGCGACGCGAGAGAGCGGCGACGCCAGTCCGGGGACGAACCGCTCCGTGCTCGAGACGAGCGGAACGTCCGTCACGACGACGATCAAGTCGTACGGCCCCTCGACCATTTGGTGCGTGGCGCGGTCGAGGAACTCCGAGGGCCGTCGCTTGTCGTGGTCGGAGAGCGTTACAGCGTCTTCGAGGTAGAACCGCCAGCTGACGTCCGTGACCGACGCGAGTTCGTCGACCGTGTCTTCGGCGGCTTGCGTAGCGAACCGTCGGAGTTGACCGGGGTCGGTCTCTGGAGCGTGCGCGACGAGCACCCCCACGTCGATCTGCAGCTCGGTCGACCCCTCGCACTCGGCCGCCACGAGCGTCGGATCGTCGCGGTCGCTCGATCGAGAACGATCCATCACGTCCGACGCTTCGTCGTGAACGATCTTAACGGCTGGTGGCGGTGTCTCCGTTCGAGTATCGTTCGACGGGCCGACCCAACCCCGCTGAATTCGTGGCGTACTGATCTCGCAGTGCCGTCGCGTTCGATTCTGCCCGAATAACACCTGTCGAAGTGAGTACGGATGGATTCGACTGAACGGTACGAGTACACCGTCTCCGTTCGAGTGCGTGTTGCTAAATATCACAGGTGAAATAGCACGAATTCGCTATCAAAGGGCACATGAATACCTACAATACGAGCACCGTAGCTTGCAGAGGCCCGATCTCTCTGAACTATTTTAACTTCTAATCTGCCTAACCTCTAAATAGAAAAGCAAGACCAACAGAGTCCATGGTCCCTCCGAATTGGGGTGCAGTCTTCGTTGACCGTTTACTCGCTTGGTACGAAGAGAACGGACGACACGGACTTCCTTGGCGCGCAGATGATGCATCACCGTTCGATGTGCTCATCGCCGAATTCATGCTCCAACAGACTTCAGCGGCGCAAGTTTTGAACGTGTACGAAGAGTTCGTCGAGACGTATCCGACGCCGGAATCGATACTCGAGACCCCGCAAGAGCGACTCGCCGAAGATATCGAGTCGCTTGGCCTCAAAAAGCGAACTCGGTACCTCTACGAATCATCCGAGCAACTCGTAGAGGATCACGATAGTACGGTGCCGAATTCCCGTTCGGAACTACTCGAGTTACAGGGCGTCGGAGAATACACAGCGGCGTCCGTACTCGCTCACGGTTTCGAGAAGGATGTTGCCGCCGTCGATACGAACGTAGCTCGCATTCTGTCTCGCGTCTTCGATCTCGACCGTGAAAACGACCCGGGAGCGAATGAGAATTGGGTCATAGCCGAAGTACTACTCCCCGTGGGACATAGCAGCGACTATATCCACGCGCTCATCGATTTCGGCGCGGAGGTTTGTACTGCGTCCAATCCGAATTGTGAGAATTGTCCTGCTAATTCCGTTTGTGAGTTCCACTTGAGCGAAGAGAAGTTTGAATAGATCGGTACTGTCCGGCTCATAGATCTATAATTCCCTATATCACGTGTTGGATTTAGGAGTGTATATGAGTCGTTCCTATTCGAGTGCTGAGGCCTTCGAACCACCGTTCGACAGTCGTCCCGTCCGATCACGCTCCTCTGATTCATCACGTTCCGCCCCATAGCACTCGTTGAGGAGGTTTGCGAGTATTGTGTCCAAATTAGCTCTCCGACCTGCTCGCTTCTCGGGCTGGCCTGACTAGACACTGCCACCGGGATGGAAGTGAATAACGAGCGGCGTGGGGACAATCGCAACGCGAGAACGGAGGTCGAGGAGAGATCCTAGTAAGAACGCCGATCTGCGAAGCGATTCTACTCGAGCCGTCCTACAACCCACTTGCGGGAAGCCGACACCCGCAGGGCGAGGCGTAGTGCTCGAGCGGGCCGACGCTCGTCACCATCCAGACCGGTTTCCCGCATCGCGGGCAGTCGTTTCGCGTGTCTCCCGACTCGGTTGGGTCGTCCATCAGCACCGCTCGCCCCGGCAGTTCAGCTCGCTCTCGAGGCTGGAAACCGCCATTCGATGTGTTCGACGTCGGTACGACTGTCGTGCGAGACGTTTATGTCTCGATAGAAGCAATGTAAGCATGGCTTCGGAACCGGTGTGGTTTGGAAGCCAGCTCTCGGGTGTTCTAAGCACCCGGGG
This sequence comes from Halomontanus rarus, assembly GCF_017357405.1. Lineage (GTDB taxonomy): Archaea > Halobacteriota > Halobacteria > Halobacteriales > Natrialbaceae > Halomontanus > Halomontanus rarus. The sequence goes on from NZ_CP071597.1 coordinate 3,182,359, forward strand.
CGTTTCGACGCACGCCTCCGTATTTGGAGCAACTGACTTCCATATTACTGATTGGCCTAGTGAAACTTATATCTATTGAAGAATCGAGGAAAATTGACGGTCATCACCGATCTCTGGAAACGACGCTTCCAAGCCACCGTTCCGACGGCGACGGCGTACGCCCCGGACGAGCGTTCCGAGAACCGCCGATCGAGCCCCGGTCCGATGGATAGCCGTATGACCGTCGAGCGCTGTCGTTCGCTGCTACCCGCCGGCACCTGCTGAATCGGACGACAACCGAGCGAGGTCGGTCGCCTCAGAGAGGGGAGTCGCTTCGGCGCGATACGTCGCGTAGACGTCCTCGGCCCACTCGCGTGCGGTCGGTGAATCGGTATCGACGTACGTGCGCAGCAGGCCGGTCTCGTCGTCGTAGACGCCGACTCCGATCCGGTCGTCACAGAGGGTCAGTCCGAACGGGATATCGTCGTGGATCCAGAACGTCAGGTTGCCGCTCTCGATGACCGTCCGTGCCCGTTCGGGGTTCGAGGTGAGGAGTCCCTCGAGCACTGCCGGCGGATAAACGGCCTCCGTTTTCATCCCGGCGTTGATGTTGTCGTACAGCTCGTCCATGTGCAGCGGGTTGATGGAGGCCGGATCGAGACCCCGCAACGTCTCGGTCGATTTCACTAGCGACATGAATCGGTTCACCGGACGGTAGGGATCTCTGGGCGCGGTGGTCGTCACGGTCGCACCCGTGAACGCCTCGAGATCGACGTCGATGTCGTGGGCGGCGGTAACCCGGAGGATCGGAGCGAGTTCCGACGCCGCCTCGAGAGCCGACTGAAACTCGACGACCTCTTCGGCGGTCACCTCACCCAGCGGCGTGAGGACGAACTCGCTGTCCGTGCGTTCGATCAAGCCGCTGTCCCGGAGCGATCGGGTGAACCGGTGGACGGTCGACCGGGAGACGTTCAGGTGCTGTTCTAACGCTCGCCGATCCAACCCACCCTCCTCCCGTAACACGTCGAGTACCGGCTTTTGCCTGATGATTTCGATGAGGTCCTCGGTATCCATTCACACGATAAACTAACGTATGGTGATATTAAGTCCACTGGTCGTTCGTCGTCCTCACGTCGGTGGACCGGCAACTCGCACCCGTCGTGGCCGGATCGGCCGAAACTGCGTCACGCGCCGAACCTCGTTGCACGATTCGAACCGATCTCACCACCTGAAATAATCTCACTCGGTTCATATAATTGACTGTCGCTCCCTCTGACTGGTATCGGAGGGCCCCGACTGGGCGACTCTCCTCGACAACACTACCAATGGCAAGCAATACACAGGACGTCGATCTCGAGGCCGAACGCACGGTGAAACCGGAACCAGCGGAGACCGAATCGGGACTCGACGAGAACGTCGCAGGGGCGCTCTCGTATCTGTTCGGGTTCGTCTCGGGATTGATCTTCTTCGTGATCGAAGACGACAACCAGTTCGTGCGGTTTCACGCCGCACAGAGCATCGTCGTTTCCGGTCTGGCCGTGCTGGCTTTTATCACACTGAGCATCGTCGGGGTCGTCTTCACGACCATCATGTCCATCAGTACGAGTACCTTCATCATCGGGACCCTCATCTCGTTATTCCTCGGGTTGGTCTGGCTGGTACTCACGCTTGGTGGGTTCGGGATCTGGGTTTACCTCGTGGTCACGGCCTACCAGGGGAAGACGACCCGACTGCCCGTGGTTGCGGGAATCGCTGACAAACTGGTCTGAGGCGAAGTCGTGCCCACGAATCGAGAGGAAACGGCGAACACGGCTGGACGCTCGAGAGACGGACGAGCAGATGGGACCGACGACGATGGAATGGACGGTGCCGGATCGATACCGGCGTTCGAGACGTACGCCGACGACGAGTACGGCTACCGGCTCGCGTATCCGACGACGTGGTCCGCGAAGACGGAGCCGGCAGGCGGCGCGTCGTTCGACGACCGGACGGGTTCGGCCGGCGCGACCGTCTCCGTCGACGACGGCGTCGACCTCACGCTGGCGGACTACGTTGCGGGCTTTCTCGAGACCCTCGCCGCCGACGAGCACGTCCGGGCGATCGAGCGCCTCGATCGCCGAGACGTCTTCCTCGAGAACGGGGGGACGGGTCGGGTGGTCGATTACGCCTACTGGGGCGAGCCCGACGGCGAGCGCTGGCGGCTCACATACCTCTTCGTCCGCGAGGGCGAGACCGGCTACGTGCTGGGGGTAGACTGGAACGACGACGACGGCCTCGACGAACTCGCTGCGCGCATCGTCGAGTCGTTCGCCGTCGAAACGAACTGAAAACGGAATTTCGACACGACACATGGACGAATCACGCGGACAATCCGGACTGAACCGATTACTGGACACCAAGCTGACCACCCACACCGTTCTGACGCTGGCGGTCGCTCTCTCGCTCGTCCTCGCGGGCTGTACCGGGATGGCCGGACTCGGTGATGGCGATCCCGACGGTGGCGACGAGGACCAGACCGACGAGACCGATGCGGCGGACGACGACGGGGCCGACAGCAGTGATACTGGCGACGCCTCCGACTCGATAACTGGTGAGGAAGCCGACGCGGACGACAACTGGTTCAACCTCAGTCGACCGGGCTACTACGCCTTCGACCTCGCGGGGATGGACGAGGAGACCGGCGAACAGGTTACCGGGCGACTGGTGTACGACATCGAGGCCGCCGGCGAGGGCGAGGAGGTAACGACGAGCGTCGACTACGAGTTCGGAAACGAGCAGTATCAGTCGACGGTAACCGCCCCCGGTGACGAGGTGTCGGGCCAGCTGTTCCTCACACCCGCTCACAGGCCGGTCCTCGCGCTCCAGAGCGCCTCGATACTCTACTACTTCGAGATGGGCTTTACGAATCCCTCGGTCGGCAACCGCAAACAGACAACGACCGACGAGGGAACCCAGGTCACCGAGGTCACGGAGAAACGCTCCTACGCGGGACTTGAGTGTTTCTTCGTCGAGACGACGATCGACGGCGAACGCTCCCAACAGGGCTGTCTCCGTGCCTCGGAAGACGGAATCGCTCCCTACGCGGCCACCTACACCGAGGCGGGCGATCTCGAGCTCGAGGTCGAACTCGTCGAGTACGAGCCGAAGTAGGCCGGTCGATCGTTTCGACCGGCGGTCGATGGGATCGATGCGGCGAATGCCACCAGTACGCGACGTCCGTCGTTCCTGCTCGTGTGACGAGGGCAGCGTTCTCTCTGCGGCTTCTCGAGGGGAGGTGACCGTCGAGACGGCTCTCGATACAGTGTCGATCGGACCGCTGGGCGGTTTTACCGAGAAGGACGTTTCGATGGCGTACGCTCTAGCTTTTGCCGGTATCAACTCCGTGGACCAGGGCGCTCGTTCGTCCGGCGATTTCGCACCGGGACCTCGATATCGCACTCCGCGTACGTGACCGTTTTCGACTCCAGACGGGACGACGCCACGCACGTCACTCTCGCGCCGTTCGTCGGTACGAACGAATCTCGAGCGTCCGGTCGAGTTCGATTTCCAGCCGTTCGTCGTCGACCGCGAGCCGGACGAGGGCACCGTCTTCCCGGGGGATCGTCCCCCAGGCCCACGAGTCCGACCCGTACTCCAGCTCGAGTGACCGGTAATCGACGTCGTGATCGTGGAAGAACGCGATCGTCGGCGGGCGCGTCAGGACGTAATAGAGCGCCGGCATCCGGAACGAGACGCCACACCGCTGGCAGCGCAGCCCGAACGTGACGACCGTCGAACTCTCACAGCCGATTGCCGCGAACCAGGAATGGTCCGAGACACTGGCCGCGTCGATAGTTGCCTCGTCGAAGCGTCCGGCACAGTGCGGACAGACGTCCCAGGCGACGACCTCACAGTACCACAGTGTCCGTCGGTTCGCCCACGCGAATAACTCGTCGAACTCGCGTCCCTCGGCGGCGTTGAACGAGAGCGTCATATCGAAGACGACGCCGTGATCGGGACAGGAGACGGAGAGAACGCCACTCTCGAGGGTCGCCTCTAACTGTTCGCCGTCACTCGGGCAGGTCCAGTCGACGGGCCCCGAAACCGTCTCGTGATCGCCAGTGAACGCGCCGGCGAAGACGTCGTCGACGATCCGAAACCCGGCGGTCGTGAGCCAGTAGTGACCGTCCGTTCCCCTGACGAACTGCTCGCGGAGCCTGTCGAGGTGGTAGTTGAACCGGCCACCGTCCTCGACGTCGACTGCCGACCGCAGGTCGCTGTAGCTCATTCCCCGATGGTCCCAGTTCGGGTGTCGCGTCTCTGCGAGTGCGAGTAGAATCCGAATCCGGAGCGAGTTCGCGAGCGCCGAGATGTTGTCTGCAGCGTCCTCTACTGCGACACTGTGATCCATACGGATTCGTCGGCTGCGCCGATAAAAAATCTTCTCAGTTACGTTACCAAAAGAAGCTTCTCCAAGAATTTAATCCGCTCACGTCCGTCCCGCGAAGTATGAAAGACCCAACAGATAGCGGTCCGAACGCACGAAGTGGACGGCCGCCGCGTCGGCGGTTTTTGGCCGCGATCGGCGGGCTCTCGATGGCGGGACTGGCAGGGTGTTCGGGGGCTGGAGACGGCGACGGCGATCGCGTTCCGCCAGTCGACGATGTGAGCCTGCAGTTTTCGCACCCGGACGGCGTGCGGGTAACCGAGCCGTTTTCACTCGAGGTCAGTAACGTTCCCTACGAGACCGTGGACGTGGTCGTGTCGCTAACGGACCAGCAGGGCAACGAGTGGACGACCGAGGCCACGTACGGGACGGCTGATGGACGGGTCGTGTTCGATTCAGCCGCCCCGGTCGACGGGGAGTTCGGCGAGGGGACGATGCGACTGATTCAGTGGGCAACGCCCGAAAGCACCACCGATGCGTACGGTCCGAATTCGCCGGCCAGCGACGACGTAACGGTTCGGGTCGAGCACGAGGGAGAAACGCTGGATACGACGACCGTCGGCCGGACGGTCGTCGATCCAGCCGTCAGCGAAGTGCGGGTCGACAGCGACGAATTCGTCGGGTGGGTCGCCGAGCCGCCGGGGGAGGATCCGGCACCAGCCGTACTGCTCCTGCACGGTTCGGGGGGGGATTCCCTCACGCATGCGGTCGCAGATCCTGGCCTCGCGCGGGTTCGTTACCCTCGCGCTACAGTACTTCGATTGGCGGGGAGAGGAGGAACTCCTGCCGACGGAACTGGTCGAGGTCCCACTGGAGTTCGTCGAGTCGTCGGTCGACTGGCTGCTCGAGCACGACCGCGTGTCCGGTTCGCAAATTGGCGTCTGGGGAGGGTCGAAAGGTGGCGAACTCGCGTTGCTCTCGGCCAGTCGGTTCGACACCATCGGCCCGGTCGTCTCCGTCAACGGGAGCGGCGTCGTCTGGGAAGGGATCGGCAATACCGACTTCCAGCCCGGATCCTCGTGGTCGGTGGACGGCGACCCCGTCCCGTACGTTCCGTACCCCGACGATCCGACTATCTGGAACTCGAAGGAGTACGAACCCGCGTACACGGCGTCGTACGAAGAAGCGACCGACGACGAGATCGCAGCCGCCACGATCACGGTCGAAGAGATCGACGGCCCGGTGGTGCTCGTCTCCGGTGGTGACGATAGTCTGTGGCCGTCCGTCACACTCCACACGATCTCCGCGGACCGACTCGCCGAGCACAACCGTGAGTACGGGTACGAGTACGACCATCTCGTGTACGACGACGCAGGCCACGCGATCACGTACCCGTTCTTGCCGACGGCAAACCGGACAGAGAACGCACAGTACGTCTTCGGTGGCACACAGGAAGGGTACGCCGAAGCGGACCGCGACTACTGGCCGAAGATGGTGGAAACCTTCGAAACCCTTCAGTCGTAATCGATCCTAAAACCAGTCTCTCTACGCGAGCCACCGGTCTCTATTCGACCTCGAGATCGAGACCGAGAGCGTTTTTCCCACCGTGAGAACGGATGTTTCGGAGATCTGAACCTCTCCCACCTGCGGGACGGGAAGCCTCGACGGGGATCTGCGGATTCGTGTTACAACCCGCCTGCGGGAAGCCGACACCCGCAGGGCGAGGCGTAGTGCTCGAGCGGGCCGCCGCTCGTCACCATCGAGACGGGGGCACCGCATCTCGGACAGTCTTCTCGGGTGCTTCCCGCCCCGTCCTCTGACCCGGTTGAGTCGCCCATCAGTTCCACCCCTCCGCGACTTCAGCTGCCGCTCTCGGCTGCGAAGCGTCGTTCGATACGTTCGACGTGGATACGGCTATCGTGCGAGACGTTTCTGTCTCGAGAGAAGCAGTGAAAATACGGCTTCGAGCCGTGGTAGTTAGAAGCAAGCTCTCGGGTGGTGCAACACTCAAGGCGTTTAGGTCGCCCCCTGCTTCTGGAGCAACTGGCTACTGAAATGAATACCAATTGAAACGTAACTGGGAATTTGGTGTCTCCGCTCTCTCGGAGGCCGACTCGAGTGGACCACTAACCCCCGCGACGGCTGGACCGCACTCTGATACCCGGTACGGGTTCTCGTCGCTCGAGTACGACGCCCGCGACCGAACGCTCCCACCTCACACAACTGTTCCTGCCACTGGAAGAACAGAAACGGTCCCGTCGTCCCCCGATATGCTCACTGTTACAGTTCCGTAATCAGTTGTTAGTAAAAGGCGTGTGTGCCGACCGAGTGGTATGCGACTCGTGCAGGTCTTCGTTCCCAGCGACGACCACGACGCGGTTCGGGAGACCCTTACGGAGATGGAAGTCGAGTTCATCTTCAGCGACGCGGACAGCCATCGAGACGGGAGTCTGGCGAACGTTCCGGTTCCGGCGGGGGCCGTGGACGCGGTCCTCGAGCGTCTGTACGACGCCGGCCTCGACGAGGACACCTACACTGTCGTCACGGAGGTCGACCGGGCGACCGTGCCGAACGTCGAGGAGGTAACCGACCGCTACGTCGAAGGGCCGAAAGGAAAGCGGGGCGCTTCGCACGCCGAGATTCGTGAGCGGGCGGACGACCTGACGCCGGAGAGGGCGACGTACCTCGCGTTCGCGATCGCGAGCGCGATCGTCGCGGTCGGCGGCCTCCTGCTCGACTCCGCCATCGTCATCGTCGGCGCGATGGTGATCGCGCCCTTCGCGGGGTCGACCCTCTCCGCGAGCGCCGGGGCCGTCATCAGCGACCGGGAGATGGTCGTCGACAGCGCCACGTCGCAGGTGACGGGGCTCGTCGTCGCGTACCTCGGCGCGATCGCGATGAGCGTGTTCTTGCAACGGAGCGGGTTCGTGCCGGCGACGCTGGACGTCGGCAACGTCGGGCAGGTGGGCGCGTTCGTTACGCCGAACCTCCTGACGCTCATCATCGCCGTCGCGGCCGGGTTCGCCGGCGCGCTCGCGCTCGCGACCGACCTCCCCGTCTCTCTGGCCGGCGTCGCCGTCGCCGCGGCCATCGTCCCCGCCGCCGCCGTGGCCGGTATCGGGACGGTCTGGGGCGAGCCGCTCGTCGTCGCGGGCGCGGTCGTCTTACTCCTGATGAACATCGTGTTCATCAACCTCACCGCGTACCTCACGCTCATCGCGCTGGGCTACCGCTCGTCGGTCGTCCAGAGCGTCCGCGAGAACGCCACCATCTCGCTGCGCTCGGGTGCCTACGCCCTCATCGTCCTCCTATTCCTCGTCGTCGTCGCGGTGACCGCCCTCGGGACCTACCAGCACCTCGTCTTCGAACAGCAGGTGAACGACGAGGTCCAGACCGTCCTCGAGGACCCGGAGTACAGCTCGCTGGACCTCGCCGGCGTCGAGACCGAGTACAACGACGCGAGCGTGTTCAGCGACGAGGTCTCGGTGACGGTGACCGTGGGGCGCTCGAGCGGTCTGGACCACGAAGGGCTGGCCCGGGAGCTTCGATCCGAGATCGATTCGAACACGGACCGGTCTGTGCGGGTCGACGTCCGGTTCGTCGATTATCAGCGCGCGGCAGCCGTCGGCGACGGCGACGCCGGGCGAAGCGCGTGGTGGCCGGTCGACGAGTGGCTGTCGGTTTCGGCGAGGACCTCAGTCGCGCAGCCGATGCCATAGGCTGTAGCACTTCAGACGGACCTTGTTGAAGAACGAGCTGACCCGGCGTGAACCGGTGAGGAGCCGCAGTGTGCGGATCGACCGACCGATGCGGAGCAGTCGGAACGGACGAAACCACGGGACGACGGTGAGGATGAGAAACCAGTTCGAGCGGACGAACCCCCTCGGACCGTGCTCCGACCACCGATAGAGGAGCGCGACGTCGAGCAGGAAGACGACGAGGAGCCACTGGAGGGTGGCGCGAATCGTCTCCGTGAGCGACTCGGAGACGACGAGCACGTCGAAACTGATCGCGACGTCGACGACGAACAGGACGATCCACACGAGCGCCACGATTTCGGCGAACGGCGGCCACCAGCGTTCGACGTCCATCTACCGGGTCGTAGGACGTCACGATTCAAAACGTTGCGTCCGAGGGCGCGGATGACGGAGCGGTCCGCCTCTGCGTCGCGCTCTCCCGTCGGAGAACGATGCACCAGAACGAAATCTCCGACGCGTTCACAGGGCGGCCGAGAGCGCGACTATCGCCCCGCCGCCAGCGACGACGCTCATCGATCCGGTGACGGCCGCTTTCTCGATGAATTCCCACGCGGCGGTCGACTCACCGCCGCCCGTAATCCGGTATCGGCCGTCCCCGCCGACGACGGTCGCGTCGACTTCCAATTCGTCCGAATCCTCGAATTCGCCGCCGTAGACGTGTACGCGATCGCCGGGTGCGACGTACCCCTCCGCGTACCGCCTGCTGCGAGTGGCGTTGCGCGCGAAAATCTCCTCGAGTTCGGACTCGAGGTCCGCCTGGTGGTGCGAGAGACGTAACCGAACCTCGTTCGGGAGCGCGTCGCCGGTCCGTTCCCTGATCGATTCGTTCCCCGGCGAGATGGTTGCGCCCGCCGGGTCGACGAGGATGCGGTCGCTCTCGCCCTCGTCCTCGACGAGAACCGGCCGATCGATCGAACCAGCCGATTCCGTGAGCCACGAGTCCGACGGCCCGCCCTTCTGTTCGACCCGATACGTCGACAGGAGCGCTCGCTCGCCGGAAAACGGCGCGTCGAACGTCCCGTCGTCGGCGGGTCTGGCGGTTCCGACGAACTCGCCCGTTCCCTCTCCCTCTCTCGCTCTCGCTGCCGCCTCGCCGACGGAGACCGGTTCGCTCGCGGCGATCCGTAACGCGGTCCAGAGATAGTAGCCGGTCCACGTCGTGAAGAGCACCGCCGGGATTCCGAAGACGCCGGCGACGGCGAACTCCTCGAGACTCATCGTCCCACCGCCAGCGCCGCGAATTCGATCGCGTCCGAGAGGACGAACGCGCCGAACCCGAGGAAAATGAGCCCGAAGAGCGACACGACTCCACCCTGAATGAACAGCGCGACGGTCATCACGGGCCCGGAGAGCGCGTGATCGTTCGCCTCCTCGACGGCCCGCTTCGTTCCGAACGCGAACGTCGACGAGTCCGCGCCGTCGATCCGGGCGCGACCGGCGCGTGCCGCCTCGACGCAGTTGCCGTACACGTACGCCGTCTCACCGGGCTCGAGGACCGCTTCCCGGTACCATCTGCGCTCGTCGGACCTCGACGCGAGCACGTTCGGGGACTCGGCCGGGTCGATCCGGTCGGTCTCCTCGAATCGGCTTCGGACGTCGGGCGGCAGCGAGTCGTCCGGGCCGCGGGTGACCGTCCTCGTCGGCGCGATCGTGGGCTCGGTCCCCGCCGGGTCGACCAGAACCTCGTCGAGCGCCCCCTCGAGGGCGAACGAGACGGCCTCGTCGTACTCCGCGATCGTCACCCACTCGCCGGAATCGACTCGCTGCTCGAGACGGAGCCGGTAGGCGACTGCGTCGGTCCCCGAGAGCGGTGCGGTCACCGTCCCGTCCGGGCCCGGACTGACCGTTCCACTGACCGCCCTGTGACCGCTCGATACCGAATCCGGCGATTCCGGCGCTGGCGTCGTATCCGGATGAGTGCCGGTGAGATATCGAACGCCGATGTACCCCTTCTGGACGCTGAAGAGTAGACAGAGAGTTCCGAGACCGAAGGGAACGAGCGAGGCGAATGCGAGGGTCACCGCAGTACCGGTGGACATGTGTCAGTGGTGTTTGATTGGAATAAATAAATGTTCCGTTCGGAACGAATCGACGAAACCGTTCCGAACCGCCCGTTCCATCGACGGGATGTCGGTCGGGACACGACGACTCGACCGGAAACTGGAACACGCCCAGCGGACTCGCTGCGCGTTCACGAACCGGCAGACACCGGAGAGCCGTTGCCGGGCTAATCGTTAAACCGGACGACCTCGATGGTACGCCTGCTTCTCTTCGGGACGTCCGATCCTGCGACGTTCCAACCACAAGAACACTCATGGTCGATACCTCCGCACACGAGACGAGCACCGACGATCACCGCTTCTCGCGTCGCAGCTACCTCGGTACAGCGAGCAGCCTCGGCGTCGGGCTGCTGGCCGGCTGCGTGGCCCGTCCGCCGGTCCTCGAGCGACGGTCGGACGACGATTCGCCCCCGGCGGACGACCCGGAGCGTCGGGAGGACTTCCTCTGGCTCGGCGGCGGCCTGTGGGGGGACGACGCCATCCGAAATAACCTGTTCGCGTTCGCGCGCCGTCACGACCTCGCGGTCGTGCTCGTGAAGACTCACTCGAGCGAGGACCCCGTAGACGAGAACCTGCGACCGCTGTTGACCGCCGCGAGCGAGTTCGATCTGGACGTCTGGCTCAACGTCGGCCTGCTGCACGACCTCCCCGCCGAGGAGTTCGTGACCGACGACGACGCCCGCGAGGCCCACCTCGAGCGGCTCCGGTCGGTGGCGCGCGTTCACGGCGACCTGTTCGATACCGGGCGGATCGTCCTCTGGCAGGAGGCGCCGGTGATGGGTCAGTGGGTGGAAGGCGGCGAGTGGAACGGGGAGGCGGTCGACAACCTGCTCGCGTTCGGCCCGGAGATATTCGCCGCCCAGAAGCGGGCGATCGAGGAGGCGAACGACGCGCTCGACGTCGGGTTGTTCGTCCACTTTCCGTACATCGTGGACTCGAAGCGACCCGAGGTGTTCGAAGCGCTCGCACGAGCCCTCCGCGAGCGAGGTGACCGGCCGGACTTCGGATTCGTCGACTTCTATCGGGGCTGGTACGAGAAGGACGTCGGACCCGAACCGGCCAACGACGCCGTTCGAAGTCTCGTCTCGAACGTGCGGACCGCCCTCGCAGACCGGCCGGTGTTCTACCTCGGACAGTGCCACACCATCAACCCGAACCACACGCCGAGCAAGCAGGCGATGCGAATGAACCTGCGAGCCTCGCTCGAGGCCGGGGCGGCCGGCCTGGGCTGGTACGTTCGGAGCGGGTACGTGCCGACCGAGAGCGGATTCGATCCGTTCGTTCCGAACGTCGCCGGCGCCGAACTCGACGGCGACTCGATCAATACCCTGACCGTCGCCCGCGACCGCTTCCTGTACTCGTGGCTGGCGACTCTCGACGTCAGCGCCGGATTCGAGGCGAACGAGGCGTTCGACCTCTGGCTGCTCGGCGACGGATTCGGCCTTCACGACCACCGACTGTCCGTGCGAACCGCCGGCGGCGAGTGGGAGTACGTCGGGGACTTCGGCGGGTACGCCGACGGCGAGTACCCCGACGGCAGCGCCGCGACCGACCGGGCGACCGTCTTCCGCGGGCTGGATCGCGCCCGCCTCCTCGCGGACGAGTCCCTCGAGTGCCGCGTCGAGACGGTCGAAGACGGGGCCGGGGCCGACCTGCGGTCCGCGTTCGTGATGCCCTGCGAACCCGAGGCCTACGTGAGTGAGCGCGAAGCCGCGGCGTTCGTTCGCGAGGACGCGCCGCTCGAGGACGTCAGCCTCGGTCGAGTGAGTGACCGTACGGCGTTACCGCCGGGGGAATCGACGCGCCTCGAGATTCCGGTCACCGGCGAGGCGGAGGCGTCGCTCCAGGGGCTCCGCCACCCCGATCACGTCGAACTGGTCGACCGGCTGGCATCGTTCGAGGAGCGCGAGGGCGTCGTTCCCTCCGCTCGCTTCGACCTCTGGATCCGCGGCGCCGATCTCGCGGATCCGTCCGCCCTCCCGTCCGTCGTCGACCGGAACGGCACCGCGAGCGCGCCGGCGGACGTCGGCGTCGTCGCGTCGACGGACTCCCTCGCCATCTGTCACGGTCTCGAGCGCGATCGGTTCCTCGGCGGGGATGGAGTCGAACTGGCGGCCGACGCCGACGCCGGCGCGTCCGTCGAGGCGATCTACGCGATGCCCTACGCCGGCTCCGCCACCTTCCGGTCGCCGACTCGAGCGGCCGAGTTACTGGCCGCACAACCCGGCGAAGCGAAGACGTTCAGCCTCGACTACGCGGAGCTGGAGTGAGTCGGGTCGGAATCAGATTTCAGTTCGTCGTCGTCCCTCTCACCGTTCTCCGCAGTCGACACAACCGAGGGAATCCACGCCGCTGGCAGACGCCGCGGTGGTTCGGTCCGATTCGTCTTACACATAGTCGAGGAGAAAGCCCACGACTGAAGTCGTGGGATGAATCCGACAACGTACTCCACAATCCACGTACGATCGCAGGTCCGAGTCTCCCACTCTATACAATAGTTTTACATATCTTTCTCCCGTATCGATGATTAATGAAGCGGTCCAACGAGTTTAGCGTCCGCCCTGCTTCACGCAAGAAGCATCGGGTGGTTGTACGCTGGTTGGACGCTTCTGCAAGTCTCTGGAACGAGACAAACTACGCTCGCCGTCAAGCCTTCCTTAACGACGAATCAGTCTGGAGCGTGAACACAGGCACACTCGAAGGCCGGTACAAAGACGTTCTTAGCAGTAGTGTCGCCCAGCAAGTAATCCGTAAGAACAGCGAGGCGTGGCGGTCGTTCTTCTCCAGTACCGAAAAGTACCACGCAGGGAAACTCGCTGAGAAACCGAGTCCACCCGGCTACTGGGGCAATGAAGAAGACGGACGCGTGCTTCGCACGTACGTCCGCAACGACCAGTACACCGTCGAATACGGGGAGCGGTCCCGACTCGAGTATCACACCGAGTGAGAATATCGCTCCCGGGGACTCAGACGACTGAGACTCCCACGAGAGGAATCCCACGACTTCAGTCGTGGGTGGATGTCAATCGTCGTGTCGCCCGTGGCGGTGACTCGAGGCCTCGTACTGGGATCCGAGGGACTACGTACCTCGGTCGCCGAGTGACACCGTCGAATGACGACCGAATCGCCGCACCGGGGTCGCGACGCTCGAGAGGCCGTGCGCTTCTACCTGCTGGATCACCGGACGCCGCTGGGGAAGACGATCGATATCGCGCTGTTGGCGTTGAACCTCGTGTTCGTCGCCGTCTTCGTCGCGGAAACGTATCCGCTCTCCCCGGGCGTCCGGGCCGCCCTCTGGAACACCGAGGTCGCGATTGCCGCCGTCTTCCTCGGAGAGTACGTCCTCCGCCTGTACGGGGCCGAGGATCGGGTCGCGGAGTTTCGCAACCCCTACACGATGGTCGACCTGCTCGCGATCCTGCCGACGCTCCTCGTGGTCGTCTGGCCGGGGTCCGCGACGGTCGCCAGCATCGGCTTCCTCCGCGCGGTCCGGGTCGTTCGAGTCCTCCGGTTCTACCGCTTCACGCAGGACGCGGAGTTCTTCTTCGGAACCGTATCGGACAACGCCCTGCGGGCGCTGAAACTGCTGTTGACGGTGCTGGTGCTCCTCTTCGTCTCCGCCGGCGCGTTCTACAGCGTAGAGCACGCCGCCAATTCCGGCGTCGGCACGTACGGCGACGCCTTCTACTACGTCGTGGTGGCGCTCTCGACCGTCGGGTTCGGCGACATCGTGCCGGTCACGAGCGCAGGACGGTGGGTTACGGTGGCGTCGATCCTGGCCGGCATCGTCCTCATTCCGTGGCAGGCCAGCGGGATCGTCCGCGAGTGGACCCGCAGGGAGAAGATCGACGTCACCTGTCCGAACTGCGGGCTGTCCTCCCACGATCAGGACGCCTCACACTGCAAGGCGTGCGGGCACGTCATCTACCAGGAGTTCGACGCCCCCGAGTAGTTCGACGTTCGACGATCGGCGATCACCGTCTGCGTCCTCGAATTCATGTGACTCAATGACAAACTAGCACGCGTGGTGTCCCGAACGGAACGACTCGTCCTCGTCTGGCTCGCCGGGGCGCTGATCGTCGTCGCCATCGCGCTGTCGATTCCGGGCGTCTCGAGTCCGCTCGACGCGCCGTCGGGTGAGGAACGCGAGTTCGTCGAGGTCGGGGACGACGGGACGGAAATCTGGCCGTACGTAGCGGCGGAACCGTCCTTCGAGAATCCGCGGGGATCGATCAACGTGGTCTTCTACGGGGACCACGTCTGGGTGCGGTTCTTCCTGCGAACGCAGGTCGGCACGGAGTTCGAGGACCCGCCCGAGTTCACCGTCGGAAACGAGACCAACGAGACCGAACTCGAGGACGAGGCCGCGACCAACGAAACCGGCGGCCCGATCATCAACCGAACGCGGGTCGCCTGGAAGGATGCCTACGGGGCGGACCGGTACACGTACGTCGAGTTCGACGGCGAGGAATCCGGAACGTGGATTCCCCAATCCTACCAGCTCCACTACGGCGATTACTTCGGCAAACAGTACCACCTCCGCGTGTTCGAACCGTCCGAACAGCGCGAGAACTGGACGGCCGTTCAGGCGCACTCGGAACACTGGGACTGGTTCGTCCTCACGCACACCGTCGACGGCCTCGAGGAGGCGCAGGTGCAGGTCGAACTCGACTTCATGGAGCAGCCGTTCGTCTCCGAGGTCGGTCGGGAGTACTACTACAACGGGAACACGTACGACGCCGACGGCTGGACGACCGTCGTCAGGCTGACCCTCGTTAGTTCGATGCTCGGACTGGCGACGGCGTCGACGTCGAGGCGGTTTCTGACCGCGATCGCGTCGGTCTCGAGGCGGTTTCTAGCCCGGATGCGCCACTGGGCCTCGGAGGGGACGAAGCGCAATCACTACCGTCTCGCGTTGTTTTCCGCGCTGTTGCTCGTCGTACTGGGGGTTCGGGCCGGCGGCATCGTCGCGGAACGGTTCGTGCCGATCCACCGGTTCGTGGTGACGCCGATCCTGTATTCGTTTCTGGTCGTCGGCGTGCCGCTCTCGGCGTACACGTTCGGCCGGCGGCTGCGACGGACCGAGGGATTCCTCCTCGGGACCGTCGGGTTCGGAACGGCCGTCCTGCTCGAGTACTCGTACCTGAACATCGCCGTGTTACCGATCGAAGTCGCTCTCCACCGACTCGTGCTCGCCGTCGCCGTCGGGTTACTCGCGGCGGGTGCGAGGCGTCGACACGAGGGCCCCCGCCTGAATCGGTACGCGGTCGGCGGCGCACTCCTGTGGACGGCGATGGTCGTTCTCGTCCAGCTGGTCTGAGTACGCCTCGCCGGATCACGTGCGCGAGTTCTGTGAGAGGAGAGTGACCGAGACGGCAGAAATTCCAAACGTATACGTCCGCGAAATTAGTGGAAATCGTATGGGTGATCCGATGACGTATCTCACGGTCGAAATCGCCGACTCGGAACTGGGCGCTGTCGTTCACGACGCGATCGACGAGTGGAAGGCATCTTGGGCGTCCATCGTCACTCGTGACGATACGATTGCCAGCCAGTACCACGGAATCGACGTCGAGAAGGCAACGAGGGTCGTCGAACGCCTTGGCGATGCGGTTGATCGAGCGCTCGTCGTCTCGGTGATCGATTCGTCTCGCGTGGGGACGGGGCGGTTGTTCGTCCGCGTCGACGACCGGTTGCTGCTGGTCGAGACCGTCACCGGTGGCGAGAACAGGGGTGTCGACGTCGTCGACTACATCCGCCGCCACTACGGGTTTCCGGGAGTCGGATACGATGCGTGACCGGCTCGTCTCCGACGACCCGGCCGAACGGCGTTCGGCGGCCGCCGACCTGTATCACGTCGCCGGGGACGATCCGGACGCCGCAGCCGAGTACGCTCCAGTACTCGTCGATCTCACCGACGGCGAGGCTGCAAGCGAGTACGCCACCGCGACGCTCCATCGAATCGTCTCGGCCGGCGTGCTCGATATCGAAGCACACGTCAACACGCTCGAGGAGGGCGTCGCGGACGACGGGCACCTCGCCTCCAGTTTCGGGTCCGGGGTGGACGACCGGAACCCGCAGTCGGTGACCGAGACTGAACTGCGACGGAGCGCCGAGCTTCTGGCGTGGATCGCGAAGCACCAGCCGACCGATCTCGCCGACGAGGCCGGAGCGTTGCGTGGCGCACTCCCGCTCGAGCCGGCTCGTCCGGGCGCGATGAAGGCGCTCTTTCTCCTCAGTAGTTCCCCGACGACGAGACTCGACGTCCCGACGAAAGCGATCGTCGCGTACGTCGACGACGACGATCCGCGCGTTCGGGGTGACGCGATCGGGACGGTCGGCCAACTCGAACGGTTCGGGAAGCGACACGATGCTGTTCCGTACTTCTCGACGTTGATCGGCGCAGTCGAGGATCCGGACGTGACCGTCAAACAGACGGCGCTCGGCGTCCTCACCCGCGGCGCCGAATACTGGACCCACTCACTCTCCGCCCGTCAATTGCACAGTGCCGTCGAACGCGTCCTCGCACTCTGCGACCGCGAATCCGATCCGACGGTCCGATCCCGAGCCCGATCGCTCTTCTACGACCTCGCCAGTGCAGTCGTGAACACCGCGGCTCGGTCCGCGCTCGGCGTCGACGGGACACCGAACCGAGCCGTTGCTGACGGCCTCGTCGAGACCGCAGCTCGAGACGTCGCACTCGCGTCCACCGTCGCGACCAGTCTGAATTACCATCACGACGCAGACACCGAAGTGCGGCGGGATACCCTTCTCGACCGGATCGCCGAACGGTATCCGGATCGGTTCGCGTCCGGATCCGAGCTACTCCAAACGACACTGAACGAGGACGGGAAGCGTCCCGGCGACGTACCCGCCCTCGTTTTGGACCTCGCTTCGGTGCTTCTGGACGCCACAGCGGAGTAGCCCGCTACTCGGTTTCGGTTCCCCATCCGTCGGTTGTCTCCGTTCGTGGTTCGTAGGACCGTCCGAGACGGTCCGGCGTATCCGACTCACTGATTGGAGCGTCTCGACCGTCCGTTCGTGGCTGCGTTATCGAACCGGACCGCGGGAAGCCATCTCCGCAGTCGATTACACACAGACTGGCTCCGATTGTTTATCACCGATTACGAACCGACGGAACACATGGCAGGGACCTGTCTGAACTGCGGGAAGCCACTGGGAAGTCGAACCACACTCTGTTACAGCTGTGAGTCCGCGGGGATCGATCCGGCGACCGTCGTGGACGTCGACGAGGACGTTCTCGAGCGCCTCGAGCGCTATTTCATCGTTTCCTCGACGAAGTGCGCCGACTGCGACGAACTCCACGGCGCGGTGACGGTCGACGGGGACTCGTACACGGCAGCGGATTTCGGTATCGAGTCGCTCGAGGAGTGGGAACTCGAGATGGACAAAGAAGAGTGCTGGATGGCCGAGAATCGAGACGTGCTCGAACCGGCGCTCTCGAGTCTGGAAGACGACTGGCCCCGGTCGGTCTCCGCCGTCCGCCGTCGACTGCTGTAGGATCTGGTTCCCGTCGAGACGAATTCGCGGCAGAAACTCGTCGGCCGCCGTGACCACCTGTCGACCCGTCGACGCGGGAGAGGCGCTCCGACGGCTCGAGTGCTCGAAGCGAGAACGGAACGGGTCGAGTTCGAGTTCGAGTTCGGGTTCGACCCGAATCCCACCTACTCGAACTCGAGCGCCGTCGGCGGGACGCGACACCCGCAGGGTTCGGCGACCGCGCTGTCCGGGCCGGTCGCGGTCGTCATCGCGACCGGCGTGCCACAGCGCATCGGCCCTCGAGGCTGGACGTATTTGGCTCTCGCTCCCGTAACGCCAGTATGTCGAACGACCAGTCCGCGTCGGCTCCCGGGAGCCGACGCGAGCGAACTCGCTCCTCGAGTGCGGACCCGCCGGACGATGCGTCGATCGATATCGACGGTCTCGAGTTGATCTACGGCGACGGAACGGCGGCCGTCAGACGCGTCGATATGCGGGTCGCCGAGGGCGAGTTCTTCGGCTTTCTCGGGCCCAACGGGGCGGGGAAGACGACGACGATCAAAGTCCTCGCGACGTTGCTCTCGCCGACCGCCGGCGAGGTTCGCGTCAACGGGTTCGACGTCCGGACGGCACCGCGGGACGTCAGGAAGTCGATCGGCTACATGGCCCAGGAGACGAGCATCGATCCGGAGCTGACCGCCGAGGAGAACGTCCGATTCGCCTGCGAGGCCTACGGCGTCCCGCGGGGCGAACGCGACGAGCGAACCGCCGAACTGCTCGACCTCGTCGACCTGGCGTCGGTCGCCGACAAGCGCTCGGAGGAGTTCTCCGGCGGGATGAAAAAGCGCCTCGACGCGGCGACGGCGCTCGTCCATCGGCCGCCGCTGGTCTTTCTGGACGAACCGACGACCGGCCTCGATCCGCAGGCGCGCAACCGGCTCTGGGAGTACTTCGAACGGCTCAACGAACGCGGGACGACGATCTTTCTGACGACGCAGTACCTCGAGGAAGCCGACAGACTCTGCGAGCGGCTGGCGGTGATCCTCGACGGCGAGATCGTCGCCGACGGGTCGCCGGCGGATCTGAAACGACAGGTCGGCGGTGACGTCCTCGACATCGAGTTGCAGGGTGACGGTGACACGAGCGGGCGGGCCGTCGCGATCGCTCGAGACTTCGAGGCGTTCGACGACGCGACCGTCGAGGAGACCGACGCGGGGATCAGCGTCACCGCCGAGACGGCCCGCCAGTCGGGGACGGACCTGCTCGTCGCGCTGCGGGACGCCGGGGTGATCGTC
The DNA here is from genome assembly GCF_017357405.1 of Halomontanus rarus. Lineage (GTDB taxonomy): Archaea > Halobacteriota > Halobacteria > Halobacteriales > Natrialbaceae > Halomontanus > Halomontanus rarus. The sequence goes on from NZ_CP071597.1 coordinate 3,201,317, forward strand.
ACCGGGTTCAATATCCGCGCGCCGACGCTGGACGACGTGTTTCTCGCAATTACAGGAGAGCGCGTCGATACCGACGGCGAGCCCGCGGAGGTCCCCTCGTGAGCTCCCCGTCCGCGGAATCGACCGTCGGCGGCCGGACGGCCGGAAACACGTTCGCCGGCGACGTCTGGGTTAACTTCAAGCGTTGGAACCTCAAGGCCGTCCGGAACCCGTTCGTCCTCGTCGTCTCGCTCGCCCAGCCGTTCATCTTCCTCGTGCTGTTCACGGAGGTGTTCGGCAACGTCGCCGGCGGGGCCGTCAGTCGGGGACTGCCGGGCGTCGACTACACCACGTTTCTCGTCCCGGCGATCGCGATTCAGGTCGCGCTCGCGTCAGCGGTCACGTCGGGGATCGGTCTGGTCAACGACATCGAGAACGGCATGTTCGAGAAAGTGCTCGTCTCGCCGATGAACCGGACCGCCGTGTTCGTCGGGAAGACCGCCGCCGAAGTGTTCCGCATCGCCGTTCAGATCGCGATCATCCTCGGGCTGGGCGTCCTCCTCGGCGCGGAGCTGGCGACCGGTGTCGTCGGGGCCGCGGGAATCATCGCCGTCGGGATCGTCTTTTCGATGTGGTTCATCGCGTTCTCGAACGTGCTGGCGGTGCTGACCCGAGACCAGGAGTCGACGATCATCGGTGCGAACCTGCTACAGTTGCCGCTCCTGTTCCTCTCGAGCGCGTTCCTTCCGCTCGCCGCCCTTCCGGGCTGGATTCAGACCTTCGCCCGGCTCAACCCCGTCACCTACGGGGTCGACGCCGCCAGGGCGATCATGGTCGACGAGGACGTGATGACGGTTCTGGACGTGACGGCGTTCGACGGTGCGCTCAATACGATCGTCCCCGCCGTCGCCGCGCTCGTCGGGCTGGGTGTCGCCTTCGGTGCCGTGGCCGTCTCCCTGCTCTCCAGGGCCTCGAGTTCGGACGTTCGGTGACCCACGGACCGCTATCGGACCGTGTAGCCGCCGTCGATGACGACGGACTCACCGGTGACGTAGGACGCGGCGTCGGAGGCGAGGTAGACGGCCAGCGGGGCGATATCCTCGGGGTCGGCGAACTCGTCGACCAGCATCTCGGCCTTCCAGGCGTCGATGACCGAGTCGTCGTCGACGAGAATGCCCGTGTCGACGTAGCCGGGGTTGATGTTGTTGACGCGGATTCCGTGCTCGGCCCACTCGGAGGCTAACTGCGTCTTGAACCCCTCGAGGCCAGCTTTCGAAGCCTGGTAGTCGACCTGGCGCTGGGGGTAGTTGGCGACGAACGCGGACATCGACGAGACGTTGATGATGACCCCGCCGTCGCCCGCCTTCATCACCTCGCCGGCGTACTTCGAACAGCGGTAGGCGCCCGTGAGGTTCACGTCGATGGTCTCCTCCCACTCGGCGACCGACTTGTCCGCGACCGCGTTGTGGCGGACGATGCCCGCGTTGTTGACCAGCACGTCGACGTCGCCGAACTCCGCGACGGTCGCCTCGAGCAGTCCCTCGACCGCGGCCTCGTCGGTGACGTCCGTGGGAACGGCCAGCGTCGCCGCCCCCGTCTCGTCGGCGATTTCGGTCGCGGCCGTCTCGCCCACGACGGCGTTTCGATTGGCGACGACGACGTTCGCACCGACGTCGGCGAGGCCGGTCGCGATGGCCTTCCCGATGCCGCGGTCGCCGCCGGTCACGATCGCGGTTTCCCCGTCGAGTCGAAACCGATCCAGCACTGACATAGCCGTCCCGACGGCCGGCAATCGGTTAACGCTGTGCACGGTCTGCAGTCCGCTCGCTCGATATCCCGAGTCGATCCCACCCGCTCACTCGAGTGAGCAGGGGGCAGTTTTTTCTCGGTCGTACTGCTTGGTGAGTTACGTGTACGCGTACGTATCCCGGCCCCACGAAGACAGGAAACGAATCCCCCACCGACTCGAGCGTCTCGTTCGGGACCGTCGTCGCAGGACGTCTCCGTCCGAAGGTGAAGGCGAACGCGAACGCGAACGCGGCCGTTACCGCGACCACCGTCCGACGAACTGCCGCCGGCACGGGCCCGGAGCCGCGCCGATGTCCGCACCGCGCTCGAAGCCCCCACATCCCCCCGCCCACACGTGAACCGCCGAACGATCGGGACGATCGCGGTGGCGGTCGCGTTGACGTGTCCGTGGGTCGTCGTCGCCTCCGGAATTGGCGTCCCACCCCTTTCGACGCTTGTGACGGTCGCGGTCAGCGGCCTCTCGATCCTGGGGGCCGCATTTTTGCTCGCGTGGGCGGCCGAAACCGCCGAGAAGGACGTCCCGCGAGCGTTCGCGATCGCGGTGCTGGCGGTGCTGGCGGTCGCTCCCGAGTACGCCGTCGACGCCCTCTACGCCTGGAACGCGGGCCAATTCGCGGGGACTCCCCGCGGTATCGAAGCGGGGAATCTCGCCGTCGCCAACATGACCGGCGCGAACCGGATCCTCATCGGACTCGGGTGGTCCGGAATCGCCCTCTTCACCATCCTTCGGCAGGGGTCGGCGGCGGATCCCGCCGTCGAGAAGCGATCCGGGGCGCTGGCCGACGCCGTCACGATCGACCGGGACATCGGACTCGACGTCGTGTTCCTGCTCGCCGCGACGTGCTGGGCCTTTCTGGTTCCGTTCAGCGGCGGCATCGACGCCCTCGATATGCTGGTTCTGGTCGGCCTCTACGTCGCGTACCTCGTGATCGTCCTCCGCGGCGACGTCGACCCCGACGTCGTCCACACGGGCGTTCCAGCGGACCTGCAGACCCTCACGAAACCCCTCCGAATCGCCACCGTGATCGTGCTCTTCGCTTACTCGGGCCTGCTGATCTTCACCGCGGTGGAACCGTTCGCCCACGGTCTCGAGGAAATCGGCGTGGAAGCGGGCATCCCCGCGTTCTTCATGATCCAATGGATCGCGCCGCTGGCCTCGGAGTCGCCGGAACTCATCGTCGTCGCGGTTCTAGTGAGCAAGACGCGGTCGACGGCGGGGTTCAACGCGTTGATCTCCTCGAAGCTCAACCAGTGGACGCTGCTCATCGGGACGCTCGTCGTCGTCTACTCCATCGCGCTGGGTCGGTACGGGGCGCTGCCGTTCGACCAGAAACAGATGGGGGAGATCTGGCTCACGGCGGCCCAGTCGTTCTTCGCCATCGCGATCCTGATCAATTTAGAGATCACCGTCAAGGAGGCGCTCGTACTGTTGACGCTGTTCGTTTCGCAGGTCCTGATCGAGTTCGTTCTCATCCGGGAGTACGTCGACCTTCCGTTCTCGAGTTACGAGTTCCTCCTCCTGTACAGCGCCGTTTACGTGGTACTCGGGTTGACGCTGTTCGTCCGCCGCCGCCGGCAGTTCCGCCGCCTCCTCGGACGGACCGCCGGCACGATCGGGAGCGCGTTTTCGACCGGCGAAGATCGGCCGTCGAGCGCCGACGACTGAGGCGGTCTCCTGTCGATCAGCTCGGTGCAACTGCAGGTCGGTCGCGGTTGCACCGGGACATCGATACAGCAGACCGTACGAGTCTCCTTCGCATCCCCTTCCGCGGGCCCGGAGATCGCTGTTCGGTACGCTTAAACGGATCTCGGACGAACGAATCCTCGAACGCCACGACCGCTATGAGAACCACGGCGATTCCATTCGGTACGCCGGCACGGGTTCGGATCCACGCATGACCGACGACACACCGTTTACTGGGGACTCGAGGGTGTTACACCGGCGAGCGATCAGAATCCCGCTCCCGGACGACGCGGCCGAACTGTCCTTTCACCGGACCATGTCGACGATCGCCGACGCCCAAGAGCGGAAAGCGCGGCTGATCGCCGACCCGGACACGTCGATTCTCGAGGCCTACGAACGGCAACTCGAGGGGATCGCCAAGGGGTTCGAACGCTCGCTCGAGGACACCGTGGGAGACGACTACGAAGCGGTCGCGCACGCGTACTCGAGCGGGCGGCGAGACGACGGCCTCGCGGCGATGGCGGCGTACCTGCTCGAGGCGCTGTGGCGGCTCCAGCAGATGTTCACCATCACGGAGCGGACGTTCTTTCCGGTCATCCTGCGCTATCCCCGGTGTACCACCGTGAACATCCGGTTCGTGAACGGGCACGTCACCGAAAACGCCGTGCTGTACGAATCGCCGGAGCACGCGGCGTGCGATCTCGAGGACAGGCACGCGGACGTCTACCACAGTGAGAGTCACTGGTCGCAGAAACAGGCGGCCCGCCGGATCGAAGCGAGCGCGCGACTCGTCCGCGAGGCGTTCCCCGATCCCCGGGAGACCGACCTCGAGACGCGACGAACCGGCGGTATCGTGGCCGCGTTCGGCCGCCGTGGATCGGAGTTCTCCTCCGCGATCGAACGCGTCGAGCCGGATCCCGACCGGTTCGCGGACGCGATCGACGCACCCGAACTGATAGCGGAGAGTTCGATCGCCGAACGAACCGAGCGCGAGTGGCTCCCCGAGGACGCCGTCGTCCTCTGAGTTCGGTCTCGTCCGGTTCCGGCTCTCCGACTGTCGACCCGAGACGGAACGAACCCCTTTTCCCCCGATTCTCCCAACCGACCCCATGGAGCGACTCCTCGAGTCACTGGACGACGCGCCGATCATCGACAAAGACGGCTACGAGTACCTCGTGCACCCCATCAGTAACGGCGTGCCGATGCTCGATCCCGCCCTGTTGCGTGAGGTCACCGTCGAGGTGATGAACACCGTCGATCTGGACGTCGACAAGATCGTCGCCCCCGAGGCGATGGGGATTCACCTCGCGACCGCGCTCTCGCTCCAGTCCGACATCCCGCTCGTCGTGATCCGCAAACGTCCGTACGGACTCGAGGGCGAGGTGTCCTTACACCAGGAGACCGGCTATTCGGAGTCCGAGATGTACATCAACGACGTCGGGCCGGGCGACCGGGTCGTCATCGTCGACGACATGCTGTCGACCGGGGGGACGCTGGCGGCCATCTGTCGGGCGCTCGACGACATCGGCGCGGAGATCGTCGATATCGTCGTCGTGATGCGGAAGGTCGGCGACTCCGCGCTCGACGACACCGAGTTCGAGGCGACGAGCCTCATCGACATCACCGTCGAGGACGGGACCGTAACGGTTCACTGATCGTCACGAATCGACGAGCCTCGTTCGAGTTTCGTTCGAGCCCCGGCGCTCGAGTTACCCACGACCTATGCACGGTTGTGGGTATTTCCACCGTCATTCACCGCGTATTTGCGCGCCTTTACGAACCTTTTTAGGGTCGTACTCGCAACGTGGCGCTCATAGTATGTCGAACGAATCGGAGGGGACACCGGGCGAATCGGACGGGAGCATCCAGCTCGAGTACGGCGTCGACGACAAACCGCCGCTGGGCGAGTCGATCCTGCTCGGCCTCCAGCACGTCGCGGTGATGATCGTGCCGGCGACCGCGGTGGCGTACGTGGTCGGAAACAACGTCGGACTCGGCGGCCCCGATCTGGCGTTCATCGTGCAGATGGTCCTGCTGTTCTCCGGACTGGCGACGATGGTGCAGGCGTACACCGTCGGTCCCGTCGGCGCGCGGCTCCCGATCGTCATGGGGACGAGCTTCACGTTCGTCGGCGCGGCGTCGACGATCGGCGCGGACTTCGGGTTGGCCGCGGTGTTCGGCGCGATTCTCGTCACCGGCTTCGCCGTCGAGGGTCTCATCGGCTGGCAGTTCAAACGGATCGAACCCTTCTTCCCGCCGCTGGTCACCGGTCTCGTCGTCGTCATCATCGGGCTCTACCTCATCCCCGTCGGGATGGACTACGCCGCCGGCGGCGTCGGTGCCGACGATTACGGTGCGGCCCACAACGTCGGTCTGGCGGCGCTCGTCCTGTTCGTCGCCGTCGCTCTCAACCTGTTCGCACGCGGAACCGCGCGGATTCTGAGCATTCTCGTCGCGCTCACCGTGGGGTACGTCGCCGCACTGTTCGCCGGACTCGTCGATTTCTCCGCGGTCGACGACGTCGGCTTGTTCGCCGTCCCTTCGCCCACCCGGTTCGGACTCGAGTTCGAGCCGATCGCGATCGTCACGTTCGCCTTCCTCTTTCTGGTCTCCTCGATGGAGACCGTCGGCGACATGTCCGGCGTCACGGCCGCCGAAGGCCGCAATCCCACCGACGAGGAGTTTCGCGGCGGCCTCTTCACCGACGGGCTGTTGAGTTCGATCGGCTCGATCTTCGCCGCCTTCCCGGTCACCTCCTTCTCCCAGAACGTCGGTATCGTGAGCTTCACCGGCGTGATGAGCCGCCACGTCGTCGGTATCTGCGGCCTCTTCCTCGCGATCCTCGGTCTCAGCCCGAGAGTGGGCGCCGCCGTAACGACGATCCCTAGTGCGGTCTTCGGCGGTGCCGTCCTCCTCATGGCCGGCATGGTCGCCGCCAGCGGCGTCCGATTGATCGTGACCCACACGGAACTCGACCGCCGGAACATGGTCATCGTCGCGGTGTCGCTCGGACTCGGGCTCGGCGTCGCGACGACGCCGGAGGCGCTCGGGGGGCTGCCGTCGGCCGCGGAGACGTTCTTCGGCCAACCCGTGATCATGGCCGCGCTCTCGGCGCTGGTGCTCAACACGTTCGTCCCCGGCGAGCAGAGCCCGTTGTTCGACGCCGTTCCCGCCGACCCGTCCGCGGAGCCGGAGCCCTCGGTCACCGGCTCGAGCGACGATTGATACGGTCTTCTGGAAATCAGTTCCGGTGCAACCGCGGCTCTCCTGTAGTTGCACCGGGAAGTCGGTACAACAAACCGTATGAGTGCCCCATCGCTGGGCGGACGAAACCGACTCTGGTAGCTACAAGATACAGCTACTGACCGTCAGTGCACACCGATCACACGGGAGGAACGCGGTTCGGAGCGTACTGTGAGCGAGACCCGCGGACTGGACGATCGGTGTGGAAACCGTTTCAGTTGTTACTGTCGTGATTTGGATCGCATTACCTCCCCGTCCACTGTCACTTCGAGCGGGAGAGACGGAGTAAATTCGAGAGAGGGCGGATCAGACTGAGAGAACGTTGTACGGATGCACAGAACGTTCACTATCGATGTGGTAGATATTATCATAAAGGGAAAGTTAAGTAGGCGGCCTTCAACCGGTGAACCGAGACGATTTCCGGAGAAGCCATGTCAGGAGAATACGATTTAGTGATAATCGGCGGCGGAATCAGCGGGGCGTCGCTGCTCTATACCGTCTCGAAATTCACTGATGTCGAACGGATTGCACTGCTGGAGAAAGAAGACGAGATCGCCGCGATCAACTCTCACCACACGAACAACTCCCAGACGTTACACTTCGGGGACATCGAAACCAACTACACCCTCGAGAAGGCCGACGAAGTAAAGGAGGGTGCCGAGATGCTCGCGGGCTACCTCGAGAACGTCGATCCCGACCGGGAGATGCACAGCAAGCGCAGTAAGATGGTGCTGGCTGTCGGGGACGACGAAGTCGAGAGTCTCGAGCGGCGGTATCACGACGAGGGCTTTTCGGAACTCTTCCCGAAACTCGAGGCGATCGGTCGGGAGGAGATCGCCGAGCTCGAGCCGAAGGTCGTCGAGGGCAGGGATCCCCGAGCGGAGATGCTGGCCCTGCAGACGCCCGACGGGTACGTCGTCGATTACGGCGAGACCACGAAGTCGTTTATCCGGGACGGGGAGAAAGTCGACGGTGTCGACGTCTACACGGGAACGACGGTGACCGGCATCACCGAGGGCTACGACGGCTTCACGATCGAGACCGATAGCGGCCCGTTCGACGCGGACGTCACCGTGGTCGCGGCCGGTTCACACAGCCTCCAGGTCGCAAAGCAGATGGGGTACGGCGAGAACAAGTCGCTGCTCCCCGTCGCAGGTAGTTTCTTCCTGGCGGACGACTTCCTGAACGGCAAGGTCTACACGCTCCAGATGAAGAAACTGCCGTTCGCGGCGGTCCACGGCGACGCGGACGTCCACGACGACAGCGTCACCCGATTCGGTCCGACGGCCAAACTGGTGCCGACGCTCGAGCGAGGGGAGATCTCGACGGTCAAGGACTTCTTCGACGTGTTCGGGTTGAACGTCGATTCGTTCCTGAGCTACGGGAACATCCTCGCGGACCGGATCCTGTTGCCGTACGTGCTTCGGAATCTGGTCTACGACATTCCGGAGGTCGGCAAGCGAGCCTTCCTGCCCCACGTCCAGAAGGTCGTTCCGAGCGCCGAACTCTCGGATATCGAGCGGGCGAAAGGCTACGGTGGGGTTCGCCCGCAGATCGTCGATACGGAGGCAAAGAGCCTCGACATGGGCGAGGCCAAGATCACGAAAGAGAACATCATCTTCAACATCACGCCGTCGCCGGGAGCGTCGACGTGTCTGAAAAACGCCTATCGCGACACCCAGCAACTGATGGAGTTCTTCGACGGCGAGTACGAGTTCGACGCGGCGGCCTTCCGGGAGGAGACGATCGACAACTTCCCGCGGGAAGCGGACGCGGACGCCGGCTCGGGTTCAGATTCGGAGGGAGAGCAGGACGCGGAGGAGACACAGGATTCGGAGGACTCGGACGACCTGGGGCCCGATCCGATCGAACCCCAGCCGTAGTCCCGCCTCGACCTGACGGGAGCGGTCACCGGACTGCACGCTCACTCGGTATCTGTCGCCGCCGCTTCGACGGAACGGACTGCGAAAGAATGGACTGAAAACGGACGAAGCGCACGATTTGGATCCGAACGGGAGTTCGTTTCGACGGCCCCGTACAGCCCTGAATACCGTCAGTTCTCGAATCCCGCTCGCGCGGAATCCGGTACTCGGCTTTCTCACCCGTCCGCCGTAGCGGACGGGATGTGGGCCATCTCGGTCTCCCTCGAGGCGTTTACTTCGGTTCCGTGTGATCGGTCCTTCAGTTGTGCCTCTCACTCGAGAGTCCCGTACGGACCTCGAGTCGTTCGGTGAATCCTCGTGGCTTCGTCCTACACTATGTTGTACGTTACCACTGGGCATAAAGGTTGGCAGCCGTCGGATACGCTGTCCGTCAGTCGGGAGAGACTGTCGACGTCGTTCCGACAGTATTTGTTCGCACACGTACCGAGTCGTCGTTCGAGTCGAGTCCGGGTTCGAATTCGCTCGAGGGGCCGGTCACTCGTTGTTCAGCGGGAGCTGCGGAATCAGCCACGAGAGGAAGGCGTCCTGGCTGCGAGACTGGAGCCAGATTCGGCCGGGGCCTTCGAACGTACAGACGAGCCCTTCACCGCTGAACAGCGTCGATTTGAGGCCCCCGACGCGGTCGACGGAGAACTCCGCCCGCTCTTCGAAGGCGACGATGTGTCCCGTATCGACGACGTACTGTTCGCCGGCCTCGAGGGTCTTCTCCTCGATCGCGCCGTAACTCGAGAGGAACGTCGGGCCGGTTCCGGAGAGCTTCAGCAGGAACAGTCCCTCGCCGCCGAAGAGCGTCTTGCCGCCGCCGAACTGGGTGTCGACGGCGATCGACTGGTCTGCCGCCAAATAGGACCCGGACTGGACGAACAGCGTCTCGTCGGTCAGGTCCTGTCGGACGATGTCGCCCGGAATCGGCGGCGCGAGCGTGACGTGGCCCGACTCGCTCGCGGTGAAGGTGTTCTGGAAGAACGACTCACCGCCGAGCATCTTCCGCTTGACCGACCCGAGCAGGCCGCCGCTTCCCTGGTTCGTCTCGATGTCGATTCCGGCGGTGTGAGAGACCATCGCGCCCGCCTCGGCCGTGATCGCTTCCCCGGCCTCGAGGTCGACCTGTAACAGTGCGAACGACGGCTGGTGTGAAATCGAGTGGTCCATGTTTCGTAATACGAATGTCACTCAGAGAATATATACCTGCAGGGTGCTCGCGTCCCGAACCCGGACGACCCGTCTCTCCGGTGCCGGAGACGTTCTCGAGACGCCCACCGTCGACGTCGAACCGTACTGAAACCGGGACGAAAGTCCCCCTATCGAGGGCCGTTCCACGACGTCCCCCGCTCGGCCGGTCGAGGGCGAATTCCGGGATCGGGCATCGTCGGCTGGTCGTCCGGCTCCGGTTGCTCGCGCCAGTCGCCCGACGCGAACTCGCCGTCGTCGACGAGTCGCGCCCGCGCCTCGAACACCCCACCGACTCGAGGATCGCCCTCGCTCGAGTCGTCTTCGATCCCCGACGGGAGACTCGTCTCGAACTCGTTGTCGGCGAATCGGTTGCCCTCGTCGGCCGGTTCGCCGAGCGCGAGGTCGGCCGTCCCCGACCCGGAAACGTCGTTGTTCCGGACGACGTTTCCCGACGGCTCGACGACGTTGGCGGTAGCGGCGATCCCGAAGTGTTCGTGATCGCGTACCTCGTTGTTTTCGACGAGATTCTCCTGCCCGCCCCAGAGGAGGATTCCCGCGCCGAACATCTCGGCCGTGTACGCTCTGGTGGGGGCGTCGGAATTGTGGTTCTCGGACACCTCGTTGCCGACGATGTGACACGACCGCTGGGGCGGGTCCTCCTCGCCCAGCGTGTTCGGCACGATCCCCGCCACGTTGTGACGCCAGACCGAATCCCGGATCGTGAGGTTCCCACCGGCGCTCGTTCCCGAGTACCCCAGCGCGTTGTGCTCGGCGATCACGTCGGTGACGACCGCGTCGAACGGATTGTGGTATCCGAGGTAGAATCCGGCATCGGGGTGGCCCGACGCGTAGCTGTGCTCGAATCGGCCGTTGCTGGATCGGTAGGCGTAGGCTCCGTAATCGCCGTTGTTGTACGCCGTCAGATAGCTCCCCCGAAAGCCGTAGACGTACCGCCAGTAGAAGGCGTTCCCCGTGTAGTGGCGAGCGGTCAGGTTCTCGAGAGCGACCCCGTCGGCTTCGATTCGAACCCCGTGATCCCGTTGGAACTCCCCGTCGAGGACGACCTCGTTGCGGTCGGTCCCGCGGATCGTGAGCTCCGGCGTCGAGACCTCGACCGCTTCGTCGTACGTGCCCGGATCCACGAGAACGAGGTCACCACCGTCCGCCTCGTCGACGGCGTCTTGAACCGTCGGCTGGTCCCGGGGAACCCGGATCGTTTCGTCGCTATTCAGTTCGTTCTGACCCCGTGCCGTCGACGCCCCGATTCCGACCAGACTCGCGACGGCCGCCGTTCGAACGTAATTCCTTCGTGTTTGCTCTCTCACTGTACTCACCCGGTGCTCGACCTCCCTCGAGCAGGCGCTTCGTTCTTCGGGGTCGACGGGTGAGGAGCACATGCGAGCGACGGCGTCGGCTCCGAACGCCGAGTCGCGACGAGAACGCTCAGCGGGCGACGGTCTGGGTTTCGTCCTCGCCCACGTTGTCGGAGGCGACCCCGAGCGTCGCGACCGCACGAACCGCCTCCTCGACGGTCAGGTCGACCTCGTGGACGTTCTCGACGGGCATGTACATGATGAACCCGTTCGTCGCCGGGTTCGGCGCGAGCGGGACCATGATCGTCACCATCTCGTCGGTTCCTAGACTGTCCGCGATCGCAGTCGGCGAGTCCGCGGTGACGAAGCCGAGCATGTACGCGTCTTCGTGGGGAAATTCGACGACCTTCACCTCCTGGAACTGGTTCGTGTCGTCGTCGACTATTATATTACTGGCCTGTCGCACGCTGGTGTAGATCGTGCTCACGCCCGGGATCGTCTCCATCGTCCGGTGGACGGTCCCGGAGAGCCGCTCGCCGGGCGTGTGGTCCGCGACGAACCCGACCACCAAGAACAGGGCGATCAGCGACAGGAGCGTCGTCAACTGGATGAACTCCTCTGGCGGCTCGTTCGGCCAGAGGTACGCCACGGCGGCGATCACCGGGGAGAGAACGCCGAGGATGAAATCGAGGACGACGACGAGGACGAGCACCGTCACGACCAGCGGGATTGTAATCACGATCCCATTGATGAGCCACCGCTCCAGCCTCGAAGAGCGCTCTGCCATAGCCGCCGATACGAGACGAACGCTCGAAATGATTGGGTTTGCAGGGCATCCACTGGTGTGATCGGCGACCGGGCGTTCGACGGTTGGGGACCGCAGCCGGTCGCCGTCTCGTCCTCGGTGTTCGCTTCGACAGCGTCCTCGCCGCTCTCCAGCTTACGCTGACGTCGTCGTCGTCGCTGTCACCCGCGAAAACCGAACCCGCGAAAACCGAACGACCGTGACGTCGATTTCACCGCTCGAGCCGGCATCGTGTCGGTATCGTCTCGTCTCGTGTAATCGGACTCGAGCTGGTACCGGTGCCGAGGCCGATCCCGCCACGACGGCACCACTCAGTCCCGATCCGTCCCCTTCCAATCGCAGTCCTGGCACTTCCAGCCGGTGACGAACTCGGTTACCGACGGCATGTAGCCGACCTCGAGGACGTCCCCGCCGCAGTCGGGGCACGTCCGGTCTGCGTCCTCGATCGCCTCCGCTTCCATCACCGACTCCCCCTCGACGAGTTCCGCGAGTGATTCGGCCGTCACCATCCGACCCTGCACGACGCGAGTCTCGGGCATGCAAGAGACACGGGGAGCGCTCGCCCTAAGCGTTTCTCTCGCTGCCGGAGACTCGAGTCCGTCCGCCCGGCGGTGGCGCCGATCCGTTTCGTGTCGTTTCGTTTCATCGCTCGTCGGGAAGGGCACCCGGGATACTAATGGCATTCAATCACACACTAGGTATATTATATGTATATGGATTATGTTTATATGTTCAGTCGGTGCCGGTAGTAGTACCCATGTCAGCAACCACGACCACGAACTGGACCAACACGGGAACCTGTCCGTTCTGCGGCGACCAACTCGCCGACCCCGGCGCGGGATTCGTCGACCACATCGGCGAGAATCCGGACTGTCAGTCGAGTTTCGACGTCTGGCGGAAGAACATCGCCGGCGACGTCGCCGGCGAGTGGAGCGGCTGAGACGTCCCTCGAGAAGGGCCCCGACGCGCTCCGTGTTCCGATCTCCCCTCGTTCTCTTTTCGTCTCCTCTCGAACCTCGAACGGCAGCAATCGAACTCTCGATAGTGACGGTGGCTCGAGGTGCGTGATCGGACCGTGACTCGGGATTCGAACTGCGAACGGTGACCGACGAACGCCGAACGGCGAGCAACCGCCCCACCGAGACTGACGGTTTGCGGATAAGTTGCGATACTTCTTTTTGCCACCCGTGAGAGACTCGAGTATGGACGATATTTTCGTCGCACGGCTCATGTCTTCCGGTGTTCAAAGTGTCACCCCCGATACGCTCGTCGAGGACGCAGCAGGACGGATGCTCGAACACGAGATCGGTTCGCTCGTCGTCGTCGACGAGGACGGGGCACTGAAGGGCATTCTGACGAGTACCGACTTCGTCGAGATCGTCGCCGCGAGCCAGCCGAAAGCGGAGACGACGGTGGCACGATACATGACCACCGACGTCGTGACGACCGGCGCACAGGTTCCGATCCGCGACGTCGCCGACCAGATGATCGAACACGGCTTTCACCACATGCCGGTGGTCGACGAGACCGAAGGCGTCATCGGGATGATCACGACGACCGATCTGACCGCCTACCTCTCGAACGTGCAGACACCGAGTCCGTCGGACTAGCTGGCGGATCAGTTCGCGTTTTCGACCTCCGTTCCGGCCTCGAGTCCGGGTTCGACGACCACGGTCACGAACGAGCCACAGCGTCGGCTCCGCATTTCAGTGCACCGATGTGGTTTTCACGAACTTCAGCCTCGGCTCGCAGTCGACGTTCAATCGCCGTCAGGCCCGTATCCCGTCACGTATCGATCGCCCGTGTGCGTTCGAATCGTCGCGTGCTGTGAGTTCCCGTTCGAATTCGCGTTCGAACTCGAGGACGACGAGGACGTCGAGAACGGAAGCGAGAGCGAACGCGGGAGCGCCATCCAGGACTGGAGTCGGGTCGGAATTCGAATCGAACTCGGTATTGGATTCGAAACCGGGATCGACGAGTCGTCGGTCGATACCAGCCGACGACTCGTCGCCGCGAGCGTCTCGTGACCCATGATCGCGAAGCCGACGACGATCGTCGCGAAGCCGACGACCGCCAGTCCCGACAGCGACTCGCCCAGCAGCGCCCAGCCGCCGAGGGTCGCGACGACCGGGCTCACGTAGAAGGTCAGACTCGAGCGGATCGCGCCGACCTCCTCGAGCAGTCCGAAGTAGGCGATGTAGGCGATCGCACCCGCGAACACGCTGACGTAGACGAGCGCGAGGACGGCGACCGGTGTCCACTCGATAGCCGCCATCGATTCGCCGGCGGTGGCGCTCATCGCGTGGAGCATGAGCGCGCTGATCGGGAGCGCCCAGGCGGTCCGGACCGTACTCGAGGTCGTGGTGTCGGCCCGGCGGATCAGGACGCTCCCGAGGGCGGCGCTGATCGCACCGCCGAGGACGATGGTCGTGCCGCCGTCGACCGCACCCAGCAGGTTGCCGGGATCGATCCCGATCACCATCGCGACGCCGACGAGACCGACGACCGTCCCTATTGCGCCGGCGGCCGACAGCCGTTCGTCCTCGAGCAAGACACCCGCGAGCAGCGGCGAGAAGATCGGCACGAGGCTGAAGACGATCGCGCCGACCGCGCTCGTCACGTACCCCTGCCCGACGAACAACAGGCCGTTGGCCAAGCCGATGGCGAACACGCCGGCCGCGAGGATGCCCGCGAGGTCGCCGCGAGTGCGGGGAACCAACTCCTCGCGCGAGGTCGTCAGCGCCGCGTAGCCGAGCAGTACGACGGCCGCGATGTCGAACCGCAGCGCGACGAACAGGAGCGGCGGAATGTACGCCTGTCCCGCCTTCGCCGCGACGAACGTCCCGCCGAAGAAGAGACTCGCGAGAACGAAGAACGCGACCGGACGACGCTCGGACACGACTACCGCTCCTCCGTGCGTCCGTCGCATCCAGCATCCGTCGTCGTTCTCGAAATCATTTCCTATCACAATGGAGGCCTCGAGCCCACATAAATTAATTCAGAAAGTCGTTCACGGCAGGAAAGTCGAACTACGAGCGCACGGATTTCGAGCTGTGAAATACTATTGAGGGTCGAAATATATTCACACTCCGAAACACACTTCTCGAATCGGTTCGAGGTGTCGGTATGGACTCCGAACTCGAGGAGATCGAGTTTCTCGCGCTCTCGGCGAACCGGGTCGCCGTGCTGGATGCCTTGCAAGAGGGGACGTACTCGCGACGTGACCTCGAGGAACTCACCGGCGCTTCACAGCCCACACTCGGCCGGATCCTCCGGGACTTCGACGAGCGAAACTGGATCGATCGGACGGACGAGGGGTACGAAGCGACTGCGACCGGACGGCTCGTCGCGGCGGGCATCACCGACCTCACGGAGATCGTGGCGACGGAACTGAAACTGCGCGACGTCGTCCGCTGGCTGCCGACCGACGAACTGGACGTCGACCTGCGGGCGTTTCGGGACGCGACGATCACCGTCCCGACCCAGACGAGGCCCAGCGCGCCGGTCCAGCGGACGACCGACCTCCTCCGGAACGCCGACCGCGTCCGGATCGTCTCCTACGCCTTCAACGAACGGAGCCTCGAGATCGTCCGTCGGCGGACGCTCGAGGACGGCCAGACGTTCGAGGGGGTGTTCTCGGCGGCCGCGATCGAGGCGCTCGCCGACGACGAGCTCCTCCGTCGGCAGTTGCGAGAACTCGTCGACTCGGAGCGCGCCGAGATCCGCGTCCACGACGGCCCGGTCCCGCTCGCGGTGACGATCACCGAGGGCGTCGCCCAGTTACTCCTGCGCGACGAAGACGGCGTCCTCCAGGCGGCACTGGACGCCGAGGACCCCCGCGTGCTCTCGTGGGCGCGGGAGGCACACGAGCGATACTGGACCGACGGACGACCGCTCGAGGCGAGCGATCTCGACCGGGGTCGGGAGGAGTGAGTCGATGCTCCCGGCGTGACGCCTCGTCGGGTCTCGAATAAAGGACCACCCCCGATTTTGCAGGCATTACAGGCTTGCCGCGGAGTGACGTAGTTCGCGCTATGAGTCCAACCTTCACGGACGACGACGTCGGCAAGACGGTCGAGAACGCCAACGGGGAGGAGGTCGGTGTCGTCGCGGCGATCGACGGGAACACCGCCCGCGTCGATCCGGATCCGGGGATCACGGACTCGATCAAAGCCGCGCTCGGCTGGGAGAGCGGGTCCGAGGAGACGCTCACGCTACAGAGCGGCTCGGTCGCCGAGATCACCGGTAACGTCGTCTATCTCGAGGGCGAGTCCCTGAATCGGAGTGCGACGGACGGTAGCGACCAGAACACCGTCGGTGAGCGACGCGAGCGAGACGCCGGTCAGGCTTCCGGTGAGCCCATGTCGTCGGACCTCGAGGAGGCCGATCGCGAAGTCGACACAGAGACGGGCACGAGCGCAGGAACGAGTACGGACACAGAGACAGGAACGGATATCGGCACGAACTCGCGCGGAGAGCCGCAGGCGGATCCCGTCGAAGAGATGGGTGGCGCGGACGAGATGCACCCGACGGAGGAAATGGGTGGGGCGGACGAGATGGATACGGTCGAAGAGATGGACCCCGTCGAAGGGAGAGACCGCGGCACGGAGATCGATCCGACCGAACTCGAGGGAACCGAGCCGGACTCGAGTACCGGCACGGTCCCCGACGACACCCGTCGAACGGACACGGAGGTCGACCCCGACGAGGAGATGCGTCGCACCGACGTCGAACTCGAGTCCGACGACGATACTCGACGGACGGACGCCGAGATCGAACCGGAGGGGGACGTCCGTCGGAGCGACGCCGAAATCGATCCCGAGGCCATTCGAGAGAAGGCGACGAGGACGTGGTCGGAGAGGGAAACGGTCGATACCGACGAGGAAGCGGACGACGACTGGGATCGGATGGAAGACGACGACTCGAGCGAAGAGAGTCGCGACGACACCGGTGACGGACGGGACAGCGACCACACGGTCACCAAGGATCGGAGTCGAGAGGACAACTGATCGCGTCCGGTCGTCTCGGCCCCGCTGATCGCTGTCCGACCGGATTCAGTTAGTGCCTCGAGTCGATCGCAGTTGTCTTTTCGATCACTTGCTCTTCCCGTAGTCGGTCCATTCCAACAACAAGCTGGGTGTGACAACTCCGACGACGACGACCACCCCAATCAGCGCTTCGGACGACAGGTTGCTACCCATATCGAGTCCGATGCCGAGTCCCGTCGCCAGGAGAACGAATATGCTGATGAGTTTGTTCTCGGGAGTTGCCACCCCTTCTCGAAGGAATACGACGACCATCGAGAGCAACAGTAATACCAAAATCACGGCGGCAAACGCGATGAACAGGTCGATCGAATCGAGTAGCAGACTGACGACCATCCCGACGCTGACCAGAACGTATGCGAGTCCAAAGGCGTGACCCGCCGGCGAGGGCGCCGGGACATCGGGACAGCAAATTATATGATTCCTGATACTTCATCCGGATCCGTTACCTCGACACGTCCTGCATCGCGTACCCGGCACCGACCGCGACGACCGCACCGCCCGCGAGGACGAGGAGTCCGGGTACGAAAGACCCCGTGAGATCGCGGAGCGTCCCGATGAGCACCGGGCCGAGGAAGCCACCGATCTCGCCGACAGCGAAGACGAAGCCCACGGCCGTCCCCGTGAGACGGGCGCCGATTCCCTCGAGTTCCGGCGGAATCGCTCGGATCAGCGGCGAGAGCCCGCCGACGCCGAACCCGGTGGCGACGACGCCCGCGGCCATCACCGGCCCGATTCCGCCCGCGAGCACGCCCGCCAGTCCGACGAAGATGAGACAGCCGCAGGTCATCACGGCTCCTCGCCGGGCCTCGAGTCGGTCCGCGACCGTCGGGACGACGAGGATTCCGACGACGTTCGCGCCGATGAGCAGGCTCGTCGCCCGCCCCGCGGGGCCGGCGTCCAGCCCTCGAGCCTCGAGGATCGTCGGGAGCCATCCCTGCATGCCGTGGATGACCAGGAGGTAGACGGTTCCGACGACGACGACCAGCCGGAGTTCACGGTGGGCGAGGATCGTTCGAACGTCCCGGCCGATCGAGTTCGGTGCGAGCGGTGCGTCCTCGCTTCGTTCGCGTCCGGACGCGTGCTCAGCCGTGGCTTCCTCGAGCGAGAGCGCTCGAGCGGCGGTGAACCAGACGGCGGCGTAGCCGATCGCGAAGACGCCGCTCCAGAGGAAGAGCGGGCGCCAGCCGCCGAGGAACGGTCCGATGACGGGTCGGCCGACGGCGAACGCGCTCGCGGTACCCGCCGCGGCACCGACGAGGTAGATCGAGGAGGGGAAGCCGGTTTTGGCGGGTGAAAAGAGAACTGAGACGAGTTTCGGCAGTCCGAACGTGATCACGGTCGCGCCGACGCCGATCAGGAGCGTACACGCCAGCAGCGACGGGAATCCCGTCGCGAGGCTGCGGCCGATCTGTGCGAGACCGAAGATCGCGAGTCCGGCCGCGAGGCTGTAGTCCAGTCCGATGCGGTCGACCGCGACGCCCGTGAACAGGGCGAGCGGGATGTACGTCAGCGGGACCGCACCGGCCAAAACGCCGGCCTGCGTTCCCGTCAGTCCCACCTCCTCGATGATCACCGAGAGGTACGCCGGGAGCGTGAACCAAATGAAGGTCAGAGTGGTGTAACTCACCGTCGCCGTCAGTACGAGCCCGTACGCCCGCAGCGTCGCGTCGCCCTGCTCGCTCATCCGCCCCAACGGTCACGAGAGAGGCTCATAAGTGCACGCCATCCGGCAGCGAGTAGGCGATGCGTACGGACGATTCCGATCGCCGTTCGCTACCGGTCGTCCGTCTCGAGGGCGCAGTCCTTGTCACGCGTTCCCACCGGCCTTCTAAGGGTCTCGGCGTCGTGCGACGACTGGTATGATCCGACGCGGAACTGGACCTGACGGTGTCGACGTGGCCGGCCCACCGGACGCGCAACCGATCGTGTTCGTTCACGGTGCGGGATTCTCACGAAAGATGTGGGCCCCACAGCGCGACGCACTGTCCGACGAGTTTCGGGTTATCGTGCCCGATCTTCCGGGCCACGGGACCCGGGCCGACGAGCGGTTCGAGTTCGAACCCGCCGTGGAACTGCTCGAGGAGGTGTTCGAATCGTACACCGACGGAAGCGCGGTCCTGGTCGGCCTCTCGCTCGGCGGCTACGTGTCGACGGCGTACGCCCAGCGTTACCCCGACGAGGTCGACGGGCTGGTGATCTCCGGGAGCAGTGCGAACCCGGTCGGCAGGATGGAACTCGCGACGCGGGTTACCAGCGGCGCGACGCGACTCGTGACCCGGAGCGACCGCGTCGAACGGGGCGCCGAACGCCTCGCGAAGCGATGGGTTCGAACCCGCGGTCTCGAGGCCGGCCTCGAGCGGGAGATCGTCGACGCCGGGATCTACCCGCGGCAGTTCGGGATCGCGGGCCCGCACCTCGCCGGCCGGGACTTCCGGGCCGCGTTCGCCGCCTACCCCGGGCCGTCGCTGATACTCAACGGCGAGAAGGACCTCGTCATGCGACGCGGCGAGAAACGCCACGCCGCGGCCGCCCCGAACGCCGAGATCAAGGTGATCGGCGGCGCCGGACACACGTGTAACCTGCATCGGCCCGAGGTGTACACGGACACCGTGCGAAGGTTCGCCCGGCGGGCGATCGCCGAACGACCTCGACGATGAGCACTCCTACGCGCGGACGGGTCGGAGGTGGCGACTGATGGCTCGACTCCTCGTCTGCTACGGGTCGACCGAGGGCCAAACCGCCACCGTCGCGGAGCGGATCGGCGACGTCCTCGACGAGCGCGGCCACGAGGTGACGCTGGCCAACCTGAAACATCCGCCCGATGGACTCTCGCCGTCGGAGTCCGACGGCGTGGTCGTCGCCGCGTCGATCCACGCGGGATCTCACCAGCCCTACGTCGGGGCGTTCGTTCGCGACCATCTCGAGGAACTGGCCCGGCTCCCGTCGGCGTTCGTCTCGGTGAGCCTCTCGGCTGCCCACGCCGACGAGGCCGATCGCGCGCCCGCAGGAGAGATGCTCGAGGCGTTCCTCGACGAGACGGGCTGGGAACCCGACGAGACACTCACCGTCGCGGGAGCCCTGCGGTACAGCCAGTACGGGCTCCTGAAACGCTTCGCGATGAAGCGGATCGCCGGGAGGGCAAGCGGCGACACCGACACGTCTCGCGACTACGAGTACACGGACTGGGACGCCGTCGAGGCCTTCGCCGCCGGGTTCGCGTCGCTGGTCGACCGCGAGGCGTGAGTCGCGCCGCTCGGTGGTCGACGCTCAGTACTCGGTGCCCCGTGCTCCGGGCTCCGGGTACCCGTGACCCGCACCTCGGATCCGCGACCTCCAATCCGTCGCTCGCCGTTCGAATCCTGCACTCGAGCGGTCCCGTTTTCCCGCTCGTTGACGTCGATCACTCGATTTAACTGTGACACGGCGAGTGTGAGGGGCATGACGCTCGACCTCGAGGACGTGCAGGCTATCCGGCGACTCAAACACGAGTACTGCTTCACGATCGACGGCGGCGAGTACGAGGCGTGGGCCGGCCTCTTCACCGAAGACGGGCGGTTCATCCGCGACAGCGGGGAGACGTTCGAAGGACACGACGAACTCTACGGGTTCGCCAGCGAGGGGTTTGACGATGCGTTCGAGCACTCCGCACACATGGTGACGAATCCGGTGATCGACGGTGTCGACGAGAGCGACGACGCTGCAGCCACCGGCCGGTGGTACCTGCTACTGTTCTACCGACGCAGCGACGGCGACGTCGGCTGGACGCAAGCCCGCTACGACGACCGGTTCCGCGAAGTCGACGGCGAGTGGCGAATCGCCGAAGTGGACCTCACCTACGGCGTCACTCGAGCCGACTGACGCGGTCGGTTCGACGCCGCGTCGCGCCGATTTTCCGCTCGGATCGCCGGCCGAGGGACGCCGAGACGCGGGCGGATCGACTCGAGCACACCTCGACACGTCCTTCGGTCGTCGACGGGTCGGACGAACGCCGAACCGCCGTTGGCCAGCACCGCCTCAGGAATCGACCGCGTTCGGGGGTGTTCCGGTCTCGGGTACCCGTTCGCTCGTCGGTGATCACGACGCTCTGCTGGTACGCAGTCGGCCGCCGCACTCGGGACAGCTCGCTCGATACGAGACCGGATGTACTTCGGTCGCACACTCTCGACACCTGTATCGCTCTCTTTCACTATCCATTCTCTTTCACCCGAAACGGGTGACAATATGTAGAATAATAAGCGTATCGGGCCCGTTCACGGCACCGAAATCGAAATAAATTGGCCGGACTGTCGGATATGATGTGGGTGAGTGAACTGCGTCGTACTCGGCGTCCGACGCCGACACCGACCGCCGGTGAGCCGTTTCGACGGCCCGTCTCGAGGGTGTGTCGCGAGCGAAGTTTCCGATCGGGAGTCAAGAAGACGGCCGAGAGGGAGTCGGAGTCGGAGAGGGAGACGGAGACAGAATCGTCGTCAGAACCGACGTCGGAGTCAGGAGTGAGAGACGCTCGAGCCCTCGGGACTCGCTGGCATCGTATCGATGAGGTGGACGTAGTCGTCGAGTGCCAGTGCGAACTCCCGGTCGTGGGCCGACGGATTGTCGATCCACGAGAACTCGAACTCGGCGCCGACCTCCTCGCCCTCGCCGGTGACGGTGTGGGTCCACTGGTCGCGCGGTTCGTGGACGGTCGTGTGGAAGAAGTGGCGGACGTAGCGCCGCGGCGGCGACTCGCGGCGAGTCCAGATGTCGCTGGCCAGATGCTGCGTCTCGCCGACCGCGCCGAGGCCGCTCTCCTCGACGATTTCGCGGAATACCGCCTCGCGTGGGTTTTCCCCGTCTTCGATCGTCCCTTTCGGGATCTGTAATCCGTCGAACTCCGGCCCCTCGAACACGAGGAGCTCACCGCTGGCGCGGGTGATGTACGCGCACGCCTTCTGGACGTACGTCACTGGTTGTTGAGACATGTTGACACATCGTTCAACGGCCTCCGATAAAAGGTTTTCAGGGAGGGTGATTACGGAATATAAGGTGTATGTACGTCCCTTGTAGTCCCCCTCTAGGCACGCGAACGGAACCAAGGATTTCGCTTTTCGCCGCCGATATCTCGTCCCAGTGCTTATGGTTCGCTGGGACCACTAATAGAGACAGATGACTATCTCCGAGGGCGATTCGACGACGTTTGCGTACACCGGACGACTGGACGACGGGACCGTCTTCGACACGTCTCGAGCGGACGTGGCAGAGGAGGTCGGACTGGCGGCCGAGCAGCCAGAGCGCACGTTCGAGCCACTTTCCGTCGAGGTCGGCACCGGACAACTCATCGAGGGTCTCGAGGACGCGCTCGTCGGCCTGGAAGCGGGCGCGGAAACGACCGTCGAGGTTCCGCCGGAACGGGGCTACGGCGAGTACACCGACGAGCGACTCACCGAGTACGACCGCGAGACGTTCGACGAGGCGATCCCCGAAGACGACGTCGCCGAGGGCATGGTCGTCCAGACCCAGCAAGGCGGCGTCGGCGACGTCGTCCACGTCGACGCGGAGACGGTCCGCGTCGACTTCAACCACGAACTGGCCGGAGAACCCCTCGAGTTCGAGATCGAAATCCTCGACGTGGAATAATGGGTCTGTTCGAAGATCTGGGCGAGCGCGTCGAGCGCTTCAAACAGCAAGCCGCCGACGCCTCGAGGGAGCAAGCGGACTACGTCTGCCGTTCCTGTGAAGAGCCCGTGTACACGCCCCAAGAGGAGTGTCCGCACTGCGGGAGCGAGGACGTAGTCGCGGTCGAGCGAGACTCCGAAGCGGAGGCAGGTGCTGCGGCCTCGAGCGAGTCCGGTTCGACCGGCGAGTCCGACGAGACCGCTGCTGGCAGTTCGGACGCTGAGGGCGAGGGCGAGAGCGAGGGTAAGAGCGAGAGCGAGGCCGAGGACGCGGCGTCGTCTGCGGTTCACACCACCGCCGACGAGACCGCCGAATCCGACGCGTCCGCTCTCATCGACGATGCGGAGACGGCGGATACAGGAGCCGAGACGGAAACTGACGATGGACCGGAGACGGACGCAGGATCAGAAGCGGACTCCCGGTGAGTGCTGACGGTTCCGGTACCGCCTCGAGACCGCCGACTGGAATCAATCGGCGGTGACCGCGGGTGCGGACTCGGACCCGGGTCCGAGACCGGGATCAGTACCGGAACCAGAACGAGGATCGGGTTCGATCGGCGAAACGGATCGATTCCGTGTCTCGTTCGTCGTCTCGGCGCCGGAGCCAGCGTCCGAACCCGACTCCTCGATTACGTACCGCTGTCCCAACATCGGATCGAGCAGCGAATCGACCGATCCCCTGTCGTCTCGGAGCACCGGCACGTCGTCGGTCGCCGTGGACTCGACGTAGGTTCCGACCTCGTCGCTTAGATCGATCCCGATGTCGCGCTCGTCGTTGCGCGCCTCGAGGTCGGCTTCCGTGAGTCGGTCATCGTCTTTCGTCGCGACCAGTTCGATGTTCTGGACGACGCTCGCACTCGAGGTACGGAAGGCGTAGACCTGCGGGAAGACCCGTTCCATGGTCTTGTACTCGGCGCGGTAGAAGTCCGACGCGGGGCCGCTCGGGGCCGAGATGACGTTCGCGACGAGGACGCCGTCGTCGTTCAGGCGGTCGTCGACCTCGGCCATGAACTCCTCGGTGGTCAACTCGTGGGGCACCTTGTCCATCTTGTAGGCGTCGAGGACGATCGCGTCGTAGGTGTGATTCGTCTCTTGAAGGAACACCCGGCCGTCCTGGTTGTAGATGTTCAACTGGTCGCTCTCCTCGACGTCGAAGTATGTCTCCGCCGCGTCGATCACGTCCGGATCGATCTCGACGACGTCGACGGTCGCGTCGTACTCCTCGACGAACCGCTTCGGTCCTGTGAAGCCGCCGCCGCCGACGAAGAGGACGCGATCGATCTCGTCGGGTTCGTCGTGGAACAGGTAGGGCATGTGGAAGTAGCGCGTGTAGTCGAAGACGTGTCGATTCGGGTTCTCGAGATCCATCGCGCTGTGGCGTTTCCCGTCGAGGTACATGGTTCGGGTGTCGCCCGAGTCGGCGACCGTCAACCCCTGGTAGGGCGTCTGGGTCTGGTGGAGGACCTCGCCCTGGACGGAGTAGCCGGCGGTGCCGCCGGCGACGGCGCCGACGAGCAGGATGACGACGAAGAACGCCCCGATCGTCGGCTTTCGCGAGGGGCTGGGCAACTCGAGGCCGACGGCCGTCACGACAAGCACGAGGCCGAAGACGAGCCCGATCTGGCCGATCGAGAGCGACGGGATGAGCAGGAACGTCGTCGCGAACGTGCCGACGATGCTGCCGATCGTCCCCAGCGCGTAGACGTGGCCCGAGGCTTCGCCGATTCCCTCTTTCTGGGAGAGCTGAGCGGCGTAGGGGCTGATGAACCCGAGGAAGTACGTCGGCGGGCCGAACATGATGATGATCGCCGGCAACGAGGCGTACCGGGGCGGCAGGTTGATCGTCGCAGTCGCCGTCAGGAGCGGATCTCTGGCGAACAGGAGGACCGCGACGTAGGCTGCGGTCGCGATGAACAGCCACGTCATCTCCTGGTTGGTCGCTCGGTCGGCGCGCTTCCCGCCCTGGTGGTAGCCGAGGCTGAGTGCGGCGAGGAAGACGCCGATGATGCTTCCCCAGGTGTAGATGCTGCTGCCGAACTGTGGGGCGACAATCCGACCGGCGAGAATTTCGAGCCCCATACTCGCCACGCCCGAGATGAATACTGCGAATTCTGCTTTCGTCAACCGCGGGACGTGGTCTGGAAGTGTCCGCATCTATCCCGCGCTTAGGCGAAGGGCGTAATTAACTCTTGCAGGTTCGAGTTCCGGCAGCCGTCGGACCGGCCCCTACTCCTCGAGTCGGACTGCGGCCCCCGTTGTCACGGTCGTCCAAAGCCAACAGACTCATATCGGTTCCCGTTCCGGTCGCACTCGAGTGAGACTGAGACAGAGATTGAAACTGATCGTTCGCCCCGGACTCCGGATGGACAGAAACGAGGTCGCCGACCTGTTGACCGAGACCGTCCATCGGTACTTCGACCGGGTCGCTGGTCCCCTCTTGCTGGTCTATCTCTTCGTCGTCCCGTTCGCGGTCACGCAGTTCACTCCGATGACGGTCGACGACCTCCGGACGTTACGGGGGATGGCCTCCGTGGTCGTCGGGCCGCCGATCCTCTTGAACTGCCTGGTGATGTACGGCTGGCTCGTCGCGGACCTCCTCAGGGATACCGACGTCCACCTCTACCGAGCCGACGTCGAGAAGTGACGCGCGTCGTTCGTCGTCTCGTTCGTCGCCGGTCCGGTACGAACACTTCTACTATATCTCACCTCACCGCCTGATCTCACCCCTCCCCACCCCAACCCCACTCTCCCCCTCACCTCACTTCCTCTTTCACCTTACTTTCACCTTCACCGACACGAAGCGTATTGAGTGACGGCCCTGTGTACTCCGTATGAAGTACACGACACTCGGAACGACCGGCACGTCCGTGAGCGAACTCTGTCTCGGCTGCATGAGTTTCGGTAGCCGGGAACCGTGGATGCTAAACGAGGCGGAGAGCCGCGAGATCATCGACCGTGCGATCGAACTCGGGGTCAACTTCTTCGATACGGCCAACATGTACTCGAGCGGCGAGAGCGAGGAGATCCTCGGCGACGCGCTCGCCGAATACGACCGCGAGGAGTTCGTGGTCGCGACGAAGGTTCGGTTCGCCTCCGATACCGACCACCCCAACGCGACGGGGCTCTCCCGGAAGACCATCGAGACGGAACTCGCGAAGTCCCGTGAGCGACTCGGAATGGACACGATCGACCTCTACCAGATTCACCGCTGGGACCCCGAGACGCCGATCGAGGAGACCTTGCGTGCGCTCGACGACGCGGTTCGCCGCGGCCACGTCCGCTCCCTCGGAGCCTCCTCGATGTGGACCCACCAGTTCGCCGACGCGTTGCACACGAGCGACCGGCTCGGTCTCGAGCGGTTCGTCACGATGCAGAACCACTACAACCTCGCCTACCGGGAGGAAGAACGGGAGATGCTACCCCTCTGCGATCGCGAGGGAATCGGCGTGATTCCCTGGGGACCGCTCGCGCAGGGCTTTCTCACCCGACCCCACGAGGACCACCGCGCGACGACCCGCTCGGACCCCGATAACAAACACGACCCGGCGGACGCCTACCGCGACGGCGGCGGCCTCGAGATCAACGAGCGCGTCGCGGAACTCGCCGACGAGAAGGGGGTCACGATGGCCCAGCTCGCACTCGCCTGGCAGTATCACAGCGAGTACGTCACCTCGCCGATCGTCGGTACGACGTCGATCGAACACTTAGAGCAGGCCGTCGAGGCCCTCGAGATTTCGCTGTCGGAGAGCGACGTCGAGTACGTCGAAGAGCCGTACGAGCCGGTTCCCGTCTTCGGAATCTGAGCCCCTGCCCGGTCGTCCGTCTCTCGTCCCGGTGACGGATCGAGTTCGGAGTCCGCCCTCGTCGAGTTACGGCCGAGTCACCAACCGGCAAGGCGGTCGTCGGAGCCACGATTTATTGCCTCATCGATCGTTTATAATTGCATGTCCATGGAGACCCGTC
Organism: Halomontanus rarus; assembly: GCF_017357405.1. GTDB lineage: Archaea > Halobacteriota > Halobacteria > Halobacteriales > Natrialbaceae > Halomontanus > Halomontanus rarus. The sequence continues at coordinate 3,227,931 of NZ_CP071597.1, forward strand.
CACTCGGCGACACCGGTCACGATTCGAGCGTGCTCACCTTCGGCGCGATCGCGCTCGACTTCCTCGGGCAAGACGACGCGAACGAGATGGTCGAGGACGTCCTCGACGCCGGCGTCAATCACTTCGACGTCGCGCCGACCTACGGCGACGCGGAGGTGAAACTCGCGCCCAAACTGGCCGAGCACCGCGAGGAGATCTTTCTGGGGTGCAAGACCCAGGAGCGCACCTACTACGGCGCCTGGGGCGAACTCCACCGCTCGCTCGACCGGCTGGGCGTCGACAAAATCGACCTCTACCAGTTCCACGCCGTCACCCGCTACGACGAACTCGAGGCGATCACGGGCGAGTACAGCCCGGAGATGGCCCAGGGCGACCACGACCCCGGCGCCCTGCAGGCGTTTATCGAAGCGAAGGAAGAGGGCCTGATCGACCACGTCGGGCTGACCAGCCACGGCGATCCGGCGCTCATCCGGACGGCGATCAAAGAGATCCCCGAACTCGAGACGGTGATGTTCCCGTTCAACTACACGCTCGCCGCGAAGGGCGCGGAGGCGCCCGAGTACGACTACGCCTCGGTGCTCGAGTTAGCCGAGGAGAAGGGGCTGGGGACGCTGTGTATCAAGGGATTCGCGAAAGGACCGTGGCCCGACGACCTCGACGACGACGATCGACCGTACAACACGTGGTACGAGCCTTACGACACCGAAGACGAACTCGTCGAGTGCCTTCGGTTCGCCCTCTCGCACGGCATGACCTCGATCCCGAACGCGGGCGATCCGGACCTCGTACCGGCGATCCTCGAGGCCGCCCAGGCCTACGAGCCGATGAGCGACGAAGAACGGGCCGCGTTGAAAGCGCGGGCTCGAGACGCCGATTCGCCGGTTCCGGCGCCGTGAGTCTATCGGAGGTTCAAACAGCCGATGGCCGGGGATTTACTCGTCGGCGTCGCGACGGACGATCGTGAACCAGAAGTCCTCGACTGACTGGACGAATCCGACGAACTCCTCGGTCGCGACGGGCTTTTGAATGTAGGTGTCCGCGTCGAGGCCGTGCGATTTGACGATGTCCTCTTCTTCGTCCGAACTCGTGAGGATGACGACGGAAATATCGCGGAGTGCGGGTTCGTCGTTCAGTTCCGAGAGGACGTCGGTGCCGCTCGTTCCGGGCAACTGCGGATCCAGCAAAACGATATCCGGACGCGGGACGTTCGTATACTCGCCGCGCTGATGAACGAAATCGAGCGCGCTCTCGCCGTCGGAGACGGCGTAGATCCGGTTCGTGATACTCGCCTCCTTGAACGACTCCGTAAACAGGCGTGTATCTCCGGGATTGGGCTCCACTAACAGAATATCGATCGGCTTGTTTTCGGCGACCTCCTCCGCCCTCCCATCGGCTGTGGTCATCGTGCTCGTTTACTTACGTAGAGTTAAAAGAACCCGGATAACCGCGTTGAACTGTCCGTTTCCCGTGGTGATCGGCCCGTTTTCGACTCGAGTGAGTCGCTCGACGTCTCGAGTCTCGTTTCACGTTCCAGCGATACGCGAACGGAATGGCCCCCTTCCCAACGTTTTTCCACGCCGTTGTCGACCTCCGACTATGACTCCGAATCGGACGCGGACCAACGAGCACGAGCACGAGCACGAGTACGAGTACGAGATCGGCGTCCAGAGCGTCGTCTTTCAGGCGCTCTCGCTCGCGGACCTCCTCGCCGAACTCGAGACGACCGGTATCGACCAACTCGAGCTCTGGGGACACCACCTGTCACCCGAAGACGGCGAGGACGAGATCGAAGACGCGATCGAGCGGATCGACGACGCCGACGTAACGATCTGCGGCTACGGCGTCGTCGACCTCGACGATCCCGGACGGGCGCGCGAGCACGTCGCCTTCGCCGATCGGCTGGGTGCCGACTACGTCACCGTCAACTACCCGCCCGCGAGCGACGACGTCACCGAGGAACTGATCGCCCTCGCCGAGGAGTTCGGGATCGACGTCGCGATCCACAACTACTCGACGGTCCACCACGACGACCTCTCGCGGGTTTTCTCGAGCGTCGACGACGTTCGCGAGGTCCTCGAGCGCTACGACCACCCCCGGCTCGGCGTCTGCATCGATACTGGCCACTTCCTCGTGATGGACGAGACGCCAGACGACGTGCTTCCGGACCTGGGCGACCGGGTGACTGCCGTCCACCTGAAGGACACCTCCGAGGCCGAACTCGAGGATCTTCCGGGCGCGGGACGACTCGATCTGGCCCACGTGCTGGGGCTGCTCGACGAGCACGCCGACCTCGAGGCCCCGCTGGTCATCGAGTACGAACTGCCCGCCGAGCGGGCGACGGACGCGCTCGTGGAGGCCGCGGAGAATATTCGGGCGGCGGGCGTGCAGTAGCGCTCTGATTCGAATCGGGCACTCGAAATCGGCGGACGCCACACCCCGAACTCCGAGACGCGGCTCGAGCGCTCGTCGCTCGCTCTCGACTGCAGCAGTTGCGAGCGCAGCGAGGATATTCGTCGCTGGCCGCCGTCCGATCGGTCGTGGTTCGACTGCTCGAAGGCGAGGACACCGATCGAATGGACGCACTCAGCGACGGGGTCTTCGCGATCGTCCTCACGCTTCTCGTCCTGCAGTTTCAGGTGCCGGACGCCGACTCCGGGCAGGTGCCGTCGGCGCTGGCCGACCAGCGACCGCTGCTGTTCAGCTACCTGTTGAGTTTCGCCGTCGTCGGCCTCTACTGGATCGTCCACCACAACCTCTTCCAGCGGATCGTTCGTCACGATCGGGCGTTGCTCTACCTGAACCTGCTATTCCTGTTGACCGTCTCCTTTCTCCCGTATCCGACCGAGCTGCTCGGCATCTACGGCACCCACTTCACGTGGACGCTGTACGCGCTCAACTTCTCGTTCGTCGGTCTCTCGCTGACGCTGCTCTGGTGGTACGCCTATCGGCGGGGATTCACCGACGACACCATCGACGAGCGAACCGGTCGGCTGGTTACCGTTCGCGGGTTGATCTCTCCGGGCGTCTTTCTCGTCTCTATCGGCGTCGCCGCCGTGAGCCTCCCGCTCGCCTTTCTCACGCCGATCCTCATCGTCCCGTTGCAATTGCTCTGGGCGCGCTACTACGAGCGCAGTCGTGAGTGACTCCCGACGCTCGAGTCGTCTCGTCGAGCCCGCTACTCGCGGGTCTGCACGGGCGCTCGCCCTTCGACAATCACCGAGCGTGGACGCTGCTCGAGACCCCCATTTTTGAGCCCGAACGCTGTACCGACCGCCATGGAGAACGTCTCGATCGAGGACGTCGAACCGACACCCGACCCGGACGTACACACCGACCGGCGCGCGCTGGCCGGCCCGCTGAACACCTCGGACGTCGCGATCACGCGTTACGTCCTCGAGCCCGGAGAGCGATTCAGCGGCTCGGTGCACGCCCACATGGATCAGGAGGAAGTGTTTCTCGTCCTCGAGGGAGCAGTCGTCTTCGAGACCCGTGACGGAAAGATACCCGTCGGCGAAGACGAAGCGATCCGGTTCGCCCCCGGAGAGTTCCAGTCGGGAGAGAACGACGGCGACGAGACGGTCGTGGCGTTCGCACTGGGTGCGCCCCGCGACAGCGAGGACGTGCGGATCGACCGCATTCCGGTATTGGAAAACAGATCCGTCGCGTGCCCCGACTGCGGACACGACAACATGCGGATTCCGCGCGGCGACGAGTCTGAGTCCGGGCTCGTGTGTCCACGCACGGAGTGTGAGGGAACTCTGGACGTCGAGTAACCGCCGGACCGAAACCGACAGTTCAGTTCGTCGTGATGACCTCGATCACGTCCCGCGGCTCGACCTCGTAGGCCTTCCCGAGCTGGCGGTTCGACCGGCAGTCGATCGCGTGGAGGAACCCGTCGCCGATATCGGAGTGCAGACTGTACGCGAAGTCCTCGGCCGTCGAGTTCGGCGGGATCAGATAGCAGTCGGGCAGCACCTCGCCGCGCTCGTTGCCCAGTCCGTTGGCGCCGCCGGGGAACACCGGCGTCACGCCGAGGACGTCGAACAGCGCCGTCTCGAGGGCGGCCTGGACGCCGGTCGCGCCGTACTCGGAGAGGAAGTCGCGAATCTGCTCGAGTCCCTGCTCTTGCTCGCCGGAGATGTCGCCAGTGATTTCGAAGTCCGAATCGCCGGGGCGATAGTCGACGACGCCGGCCTGATCCGCCGACTTCAGGGCCTTCTCGGCATGGGCGCTCGCGGGAACGATGGTCAGGTGGTCGTACTCCGGATCCGCGGTGATCTCCTCGTAGTTCGCCTGAGCTTCCGGCGTGTCCATCTTGTTCGCCGCGATCACCATCGGCTTCGTGGCCTTGCGGATCTCCCGGGCGAGCTCGAGGCGGTCCTCGTCGTCCCACTCTTCGGGTTCGAAGCCGATACCGACGCGGCGGACGAGGAGTTTGATCTCGTCTTCGTTGGTCTTGAACGCGCTCATCTGTTCTGCCAACTCCTCCTCGATGGCATCGTCCTCGGTCGTGTAGCCCGTCTCGTAGCGGTTGATTCCCTTCTCGAGGACGCCGAGGTACCACTGGTCGAGTTCCTCCTCCAGGAAGTCGATGTCGACGCGTGGGTCGTGGCCCTCGGTGGGTTCGCCCTCGATGTCGGTCTCGCCGGAGAAGTCGACGACGTGAACGAGCACGTCGGTCTCGTTGAGGTCCGAGAGGAACTGGTTGCCCAGGCCCTTCCCCTCGTGTGCGCCGGGGATCAGGCCGGCGACGTCGACGAGTTTCGTCGGGACGAAGCGCGTCCCGCAGTCACAGAAGCCGACGCTGGGCGTACACTCCTCGTCGAACTCCGGCGCGGCGCACTCGACGCGGACGTAGGCCTCGCCGACGCTCGGGTCGATCGTCGTGAAGGGATAGGCTCCCTCGGGCACGTCGTTCATCGTCGCTGCGTTGAAGAAGGAGGACTTGCCGACGGAGGGCTTGCCGACGAGTCCGATTCGGTAACTCATTAGCGCTTCTCGTCGCGCGGTGACTAAACGGATTGCTTTCTGTCGCGGCCGTGCCACGAGTCGACGTGACACGCACACGACCCGGATCGCTGCCGCCGTGGCACGTCCCGGTCAGACCGCTTCACACCGCCGACGGCCAGTCGTCGACCGCGTCGATCGCCTCCTCGAGGTCGACGGCGATTTCCCCCGGGTTGCCGTATCGCCGGTTGAACAGTGCGACGACGTCGACGCCGTCGGCGCGCTGGCTGGCGACGGTGAACGTGCCGGGAAGCGAGCCGAAGTAGGGGCCGGCCGACCTGCGGTCTTCGGCGTCGTCGCCGTTTTTGGTGGTTCCGTCGCTTTCGTCGTCGTTTCCCGCGTCTTCGTCGCTCGGGCCCGCACCTCCCGTCCGCACTCGCGGCTCACCCGTCAACCAGTAGGCGTCCATGAACTCGAGGAGGGCTCGGGTCGAAGCGACCAGTCCGCCCGCCGAGTCGAGCGCTTCGAAGGAGTAGCCGCCGTCCGCACAGCGAACCCGTTCGTCGGCCTCGAGCTCGAGCGCGTTCGAACACCGCGTCGGGTCGTCGTACCAGACCTCCCGCGCCGGCCGGTCGTTGGGGTGGGTTCGCGCCAGATGTACGTCGTCGATATCGACGGGCTCGAGCACCTCCTCGACGAGAAACGAGTGGTAGCCGTCGGATTCGCCGACCGCTTCGATCACCTGCCCCAGCAGGCTGTAGCCGAAGTTCGAGTACACCGAGGCTTCGCCGGGCGTATACTGCAGCGACCGGCCGAGGACGTAGCGGGCGATGTCCCGCTTTCCCGGCGGCTCCTCGAGGTCCAGTTCGTCGGCGATCTCGAACGGCTGGAACATCGGATCGCCGGTAACCGCCGGGTTCCAGCCGCCCTCGTGGTCGAGCAGGTGCTGGACCGTGATCTCCTCGATCCGGTCGTCGCCGAGCCCGCCAACCGGCTCGATCTCGAGGAGTGGGTACACCCGCTCGTCGGTAGCGAGGTGCTCGTCGGCGACCAGCGTCTCGATCGCCGCGTCGGTGAACGACTTGCTGAGGCTGGCGATCCGGAACAGGGCGTCGGGCTCGAGGGGATCGGTTCGGTCCTCGTCGATCCAGCCGTACCCGCGCTCGAGGACGAGCTCGCCGTCCCGACTCACGCCGAGTGCGCCGGCCTCGATCGACCGATCGCGCATGTACTCGAGCACGACGTCGTCCAGCGCCTGTAGTTCGGGAACCGGGTCGCCGGTGACCGGGCGCTCGAGGCCCTCGGGTGGTGTCTCCGTTTTCGTCTCCGCTGTCGTCGATTCCGTTCCAGTCCTCGGCTCCGTCTCCGTCGAATTTCCGTTTCCCGGCCCGGTGTTGCTGGTCGAACAACCCGCGATGGCGGCCATACCGGTTCCAACGCCGGCTCGGAGGAGGGTACGTCGGTGGACCATGTCGCCCATTTACTCGAACGTCCCCCAGACGAATTATATACATGTCGATTCGTCTACTATACGTGCGGGTGTCTGGCACCCCCGGCCGAAGCCCCGCTATTCGAGGACCGCTTCGATCGCGTCCATCGTTCGCTCGACGCGCTCTCGCCTGGCGTTGTGACCCATGTGGCCGACCCGGAGGATGTCGTCTTCGTGCTCGCCGAGCCCGGTCGAGAGCACGATATCGTGCTCGTCCTGTACCTGCTGTTGTACCTCCTGCGCCCGCCCCTCGAGGTGGATCGCCGTCACCGTCGGCGAGGCGAGCTCGTCGCTTTCGGGGTAGGTCTCGAGTCCCAGCTCCCGGGCCCGATCTCGACACAGTGCTGCCGCATCCGCGTGGCGGTCGAAGACCGACTCCACGCCCTCTTCGAGGATCACGTCGATGGCGGCGTCCAGGGCGAACAAATTCGACGTGGCGTGGGTGTAGGGGAACCACTCCTCGTCCGCGGCCGTGCGCCAGGGCTCGAGGTCGGCGTAGAACGATCGCGTCTCGAACGATTCGATTTTCTCCCACGCACGGTCACTGACCGAGAGGACACACAGGCCGGGCGGGGCGCTGAAACACTTCTGGGAGGCGCCGAGACAAACGTCGATTTCGTCGACCGGAACCGGCGCCCCGCCGAGCGAGGACACCGCGTCGACGACGCTGAGGACGTCGTGATCCTCGAGCAGTGAGAGCACCGGCTCGAGGTCGTTCAGCGTTCCGGTGGGTGTCTCGCAGTGGACCATCGTCGCGACGTCGAACTCGCCCTCGGCGAGCGTCGATTTGATCGCCTCGAGGTCCAGCGGGTCCGTCGACGGGGACCGGCAGGTGACGGCCTCGCCGCCGTAGGTCTCGACGAAGTCAGCGAACCCGTCGCCGTAGATCCCGTTCGAGACGCACAGCACCCGGTCGCCCTCCGCGACCAGCGAGGCGATGGCGGCCTCGAGACCCAGGATGCCCTCGCCGCTGAGGATGGCGACGTCGTCGCCGCCGTAGACGGGCTCGAGTTTGTCGGTCAGCACCCGGTAGAACTCGAAGAACTCCGACTCGACGTCGGGGTTCCACGTGGGTTCGCTCATCCGCTCGCGAACGCGAGACGGCACTTCGGTCGGTCCGGGAGTCATCCGGAGTCGATCGTCGCTCATAGCCGAGTGGCCGCTCCGGTCGTGCATAAAACCACGCGAGTTGCGGCGGTCGATTCGGGTCCTTCACTCGACTCCGCTCGCCTCGAATCGGTCGCCGCCGTCTCCGACCGTCTCTCAGAGCCGTTCGACCGTCTCTCGAGCGTCGATCCGACCCGCGCCGAGTTCCGGATCGCCCCGTCCGGGATGGCCTTCAGCACCGTGCTCGATCGCCCCTTCGACCCGGTTCGGGTTGGCGTCGGGCTGCAATTCGCGGACGAGGCCGACGAGTCCGGTTACCTGCGGTGCGGCCATCGAGGTTCCCGCGAAGTACGCGTAGGGTTCGCCGTAGACCTCCGGCGGCACGCTCGAGTAGACGAGGTTGGTGGGGTAGGGCCACTCGCCGGGTTCGCACTCGGTGCAGTTCGCGTCCGCTCCGTCGTCCCCGTTTTCCTCTTCCTCTCCGTCCCCGTCTCCCTCGCCTTCACAACTGCCGGCGACGATCCCCGCCTCGGTGCACAGCGTCTTCGCCTCCGTCTCGTACCCGCCGCCGGGTGCGGCGACGTCGACCTCGTTCGTCCCGTAGTTCGAGTAGAACACCAGTTCGTCGTTCGGCCCCGTCGCACTGACGCTGATCGCGCCCGCGGTGCTGTTCGGCAGGGAGAAGTATCCGCCCTGCTGGAGGTTCGCCGCGTCGTTGCCGGCGCTGGCGACGACGACGGTTCCCTGGCGGACGGCGTGGCGGATCACGCGCTGGTTGGCGGTTCTGATCCCGCCGGCGTTGGCCTGTGGTGGCAGTGGAGCCGTGCCGAGGCTGAGGTTCGCCGCGTCGGCGTCGATCGACGCCGCGTAGTCGACTGCACGTAGAATGTCGCCGGTCGTGGTCATCAGGACGGGGTCGTCCTCGTCTCCGTCCGCGGGCACTTCGAACCAGAAGACCTTCGCCGAGACCAGCGTCGCCTCGGGGGCCATGCCCACGATCCCGGTCCCCGCCGCACCCCCCTCGCCGGTCGCCGCAGCGATTCCGGCGACGTGGGTCCCGTGGCCGTCCGTATCCCACGGGTTATCGTCCGCGTCGATCGGATCGCCCGCGGCGAACAACCGGCTCGCGTCCTCGTCGACGTTTCGCGCGAGGTCGGGGTGGTCCGGATCGATCCCCGTGTCGAGAATCGCCAGCGTCGTCCCCGCGCCCGTCGCCAGTTCGTGGGCGGCGAGGGCGTCCGTCACCTGCTTGTCCCACTGGAGGTCGTACAGCGTCGGTTCCGACGCCTGCGAGCGCTCGACGCCGGCGGACACCGGCGGCAGATCGACCTCGAGTCGCACGTCCGTCGCGGCCGAGCGGACGCCGCCGATCCGCTCGAGGTCGGCCGCCGCGTCGGTCGGGCCGTCGACGAGCAAGACGGAGCCGTCGGCCAGTTCGGCCGCGACGTCGAATCCCTCCTGCTCGAGTGTTCGGGTGGTACCCTGACCGGGTGCGACCACCACGTAGCGCTGTCGTCCGCTCGCGGAGACCGTTCCGGCTGCACAGAGTGTCAGTCCCGCGGCTGCGATTCCGGTTACGAACTGTCGTCGTGTCTGTCGGACCATCGGATACTCCGCCACCGGGCATTGTCTTCAGTAATTACCAGTTACCGCACAGACATATCGTCACTGCGAACACCGATGGACTCTCGTCATGCCGGCAGTGGGTTCACCTGTCTTCGAAGGAAAAATCCCCCTCACGCGTCTCCGGCGCCGTCTCCCGCGGTTCGACGGATCGACGACGCCCAGAGACTCTTCCCATGTCCTCGACAGAAACAGAAACCGACTACGAACTCCACGAGCGTATCGAGACGGTCGCCGACGCGACCGCAGAACGAGACGAACTGGTCACGCTCTCGGTCCCCGCCGACGACTCCCTCGGGAGCGCCCGCGAACGCGTCGAAACCGAACACGCCAGCGCCGATTACATCGACTCCGACGAGGCTTCGACACATCTCACGGACGCCCTCGAGCGTGTCCGGCGCACTCTCCACGAGTACGAGGAACTGCCCGACAACGGGCTCGTGGTCTACGCCGGCGTCCTCGGTGGAGATATCACCGACTTCGTCTTCGACGACCTCCCCAGCCCCGTCGAGGACGAGGTCTTCGTCCAGTCCAACGAGTTCGACACCGATCCGCTGGACGTCGCGGCCGACGACGCGCCGACGTACGGCCTGCTCGTCGTCGAACGCGGCGGCGCGGTGCTGGGCTGGCTCGAGGACGATCGAGTCGTCCTCGAGGAGACCCACGACAGCGACGTGATGGGCAAGACCCGCGCCGGCGGGCAGTCGGAGGGCCGATTCGAACGCGAACGCGAGCGTCAGGCCGAGGAATTCTACGATACCGTCGCCGACGCGGCCGCCCGGACGTTTCTGGACGATCCGTCCGCGACCGCCTCGAGCGCCGAGGCTGAGGAATTGAGAGAGCAGAAGCGAAGCGCCAACGGCGAGAGCGACGATACCACCGACACGGACGACGACAGTCGCATCGACGGCCTCCTCGTCGGCGGGACAACCGTCACCGCCGAGCAGTTCCTCGAGGAAGCCGACCTCGACCACCGACTCGAGGAGCGTCTGGTCGGCCCGTTCTCCGTCGAGTACGCCTCCGAGCAGGGCCTCCGGCAACTCGTCGAGAACGCCGAGGACCACCTCGAGGACGCCCAGCACGCACGGGCTCGGGAGGCCCTCGAACGGTTCTTCACCGAACTGCAGGCCGACGGCGAGGGTGAGACGGAGGCGACCTACGGCCGCGAGGAAGTCGACCGGGCCCTCGAGTTCGACGCCGTCGAGACGCTGCTCGTTGCCGAGACCCTCGACGTCGAGGAAATCCGCGAACTCGAGGAGCGGGTGACCGACGCCGGCGGCGAGTGTCTCGTCGTCTCGACGGGATTCGAGGCGGGACAGCGCCTCGAGCAGGCCTTCGGTGGCGTCGCGGCGCTGCTTCGGTTCCCGATCGAGTAGGCCGTCGTTCTCCCCGCCGTTCACCACTCCACGTCCTGCTCTTCGAGCGCCAGCGTCTCGGTCTCGAGCGTGTAGTACCGTTTCCACGCGGGCGCGAGACTCACGACGCGCGTCCCCTGAATTTCGGCTTCGTGGTGAGTGTGGTGGTGGCCGACGAGACAGAGATCCGGTGAGAGGTCCTCGAGGAGTGTGTTCACGTGTTCGCAGCCGGGGTCGTAGCCGTAGGAGAGCAGCCCCTTCGGGGCCTCGTGGGTGAGCAGCACGTCCACCTCCTCGAGTTCGGCTGCCTGCTCGACGTCGTCGCGGACGAAGTGACGCCGCCGGTCGCCCTCGAGTTCCTCTCGTGGACGGTCGAACTGCGTCGGCGCGTAATTGCCCGAGAGGCCGGCGACCCGACGGCCGGCGACCTCGGCGGCGGTGCTCGCCAGCAGGCGGAGGTTCTCTCGCTGCTGCCCGGCCCGCAGGAGATCGACGACGTCGAAGTCCTCGTTGTTCCCCGCGGCGAACCACGTCGGCGCGGGTGGATCGTAGTACTCGAGGTCGCCGACCTGAAGGACGGCGTCGGGGTCGACACGGGCGTAGATCTCGAGCAGCGTCTCCCGATTCTCGGGGTCGCTGGCGTGGGCGTCGCCGAGGACCAGTACGCACATCAGCGGATCGTATCCGGCACTCGTTCGATCACGTCCGTCGCGACGACGCCGGTCCCGTACTCGGTCGAGGCGAGTTCGCCCGACTTGCCGAGGATCCACGCGCCCAGTTCCGCGGCCTCGGCGCGCTCGAGCCCCTGTCCCAGCAGCGAGGCGACGATTCCCGTCAGTGTGTCGCCGGTGCCCGCGACGGTCAGCGCCGACGTGCCGGTCTCGTTGGTCTGACGGTCGCCGTCGGCGACGATGACGTCGGTGCCGCCGGTCAGCGCGACGACGGCGTCGGTCTCCGTCGAGAAGTCCTCGATCGAACCGTACTCGTCGTCGATCCACGCCTCTTCGGCGCTGTCGGGCGTGAAGACCGTGTTCTCCATCGCGAGTTCCCCACCGCCGAGTGCGGGTCCGATGGCGGTCGCGTCCACGACGACCGGGATCTCCGTCTCGGCGATCAACTCCCGGATCGCGGCCGGTTCCGGGTCGACGAACCCCGGACCGACGACGAGGGCGTCCGCCCACTCCGCGAGTTCGAACGCGTCCTCGAGCGCGTCCTCGGTGAAGTGGGTCCCCAGGTACCGACCGGTGAGGAGGTTCGGCGAGTAGCTCGCGACGGTCGCGTGGATCTCTTCGGAGACCAGAAGCTGTACGACGTCGGTCCCGGTCCGGAGCGCCGCCAGCCCCGCCAGCGCGGGTTGGCCGGGATAGGCGACGTTGCCGCCGATGACGCCGACCCGCCCGGTGTCGCCCTTGGACGCCCCGGAAACGCGTGGAATCGTCTCGAGAAGCCGTTCCATGGGACCCGTACGCACTCGAGTGGGAAATACGACGGGCCGGGAGTCGCCGATGCGGGTTCGCCACCGGTTCGGGCGGGAGACGTTCTCGTGCGTCCCGGTCCCGACCCCGGTCACGACCTCGAGAGCGGCTCGGAACGCCGCCGTTGCAGCCGCCCCCGGACGAACGGTGTCGCCGGGAACACACCGAGAGAGAGCCGCTCGACTTCGAGAACGTCGAACGCCTCGTGGCCCACGAACCGCTCGAGGGTCTCGCGGTTCAGTTGACAGCCGCCGGCGGCCCGCTCCCAGAGGGGATTCAGGACGTCCTGTGCCGTCGCGCGCCAGCCGTCGGCGTGGACGTGCTCGACGAAGCGGAACTCGCCGCCCGGTTTCAGGACGCGCGCGACCTCCTCGAGGGCGGCGTCCGGGTCCTCGATCGTACAGAAGACGACGCTGGCGAGGACGTACTCGAAGGTGTCGTCGGGGTAGGGAAGCGCCTCGGCGCGTCCGTCGCGAACGTCGACTGCGAGACCGAGGTCGGCGGCTCGTTGCTCCGCTCGGCGGCGCATGTGAGGATCGGGTTCGACGGCGTGGTACTCGAGCTCTCGAGTTCCCCCCTCGACGGCCTCGAGAACAGTGGGAAACAGCGCGCCCGTGCCGGCCCCGAGGTCGAGGACTCGGCCCGAGAGGTCGGCCGCGAGGTACTCGTGGTGGGGTTCCAGCATCTGATCGCCGGGGAGCCGGTCGTAGAGCGCCGCGAACACCGGGTGGGAGATTTCGTTCGACCGTCGCTGGGACTCGGTTGGAGACGAGGGCTGGGATTCGGACATACATCGAACGAACGACACGAAAGGCCCTAATCGTTGTGCTACCCGCGTCGTCAAACGCATCCGCCAACACCTGTACCTCCCGCGAGCGCGCACTTCCTCTCCATGTCCGTGCGCGTCGCCGTCACCGTCGACGACCACCAATCCGCTGCCCTCTTCGAGATCGTCCGCGACCATCCTCCGTCGCGGAGGCCACCCTCGAGCACTGTCGGGGGTCGGCGAGAGGCGGGCACGGACGATTCGCGCGGCGTTCTGCGAGTGATCTGAGGCGGTTCGGAATCGGTGGTGTATCCGATTTCGGAGACGACGGGTCGAATATAGGGCCCGTGCGGCGGTCTGTCCCACTCTGCCAACCCGATCCGACGAGAGGAGTGATAATATAACGAACTACCGGGGAAATTTATATTGCCGTGGAGACGTATCGTCGAACGATGTACTCGATCCGGTCGTCCACCGGGGGCCGAGACCGCACCTATCGTGACATCGCGATAAGCGTGGTCGGTCTCCTCGTGGTCGGGTTCATGCTCGTCGAGCACGGGACGATTTCGCGCGTCGTCATCGGTGTCGGCGTTCCGCTCGGATTCGCCGTCGCCTCCGGCGGTCGCATCGGCTCGCTGCTCGCGCTCGGCTGGGCCGACGTCCCGGTGCAGGTCACGGTCACGGCCTCGATCCCCGCCCGGATCCGTGTCTGGACGAAATACGCACTGTTCGGTCTCCTCGTGGTGGCCCTCGCCCTCGGCCTCGCCCTCGTCGTCGTCGCTCTGTTTCGTCCCTCCCTCGAGGCCTGGCACGTGCTCAACGTCTCCTTTGGCACGCTGATCGGAATCACGATCGCGGAACTCGTCGGCGTGTGACCGCTCGAGAACGCTCGGGTCGTTCGGCCGTCCGACGGTCGAGCGAACTCAGTCGACGACGTTACCGAGTCCGATCCCGTCGTCGTCTTCGCTCTCGTTTTCGGATTCGTTGCCGCCGCCGTCGTCGGTTTCGGTTCCGTCGCCGTCGGTCTCGTTCTCGCCGCTTCCGTCGCCGCCCGTCTCGTCGCCCTCGCTCTCCCCGTCGGTGTCGTTCCCGTCTCCCGCTTCGTCGCCCCCGTCCTCGCCCTCGTACGACGCCGGCAGTTCGTCGACGACCGACTCCATGAGTTCGAGGACGTTCTCCTCTTCCTGAGACTCGAGCATCTGCGGGTAGACGCCGATGGTCACGACGAGGCCGTCGTCCGAGTCGACCGCCTGGGTGACGTGGAGGTAAATGTCGACCGAGGAGCCGTCGAACGTCGCCTCGGCGGCGTACTTCGTCTGCTTGGTCGCCTGACCGAGGACCGAGGCGGTCCCCTCCTCGTCCGTGCGGACGTTCTCGATTCCCTCGTAATTGTCCTGGACCATGGCGACGATATCGTCGGTCGACATCTCCTCGACCGGGTTGAACTCCTCGCCGAGGATCCGGACCTGCGGCGTCGCGAGCGCGATAAAGACCGCGCCGCGCTGGCGGCCCAGCCCCAGCGGCATTTCGACCGCCTTCTCGTGTTCGGTCATGTAGTTGGTTACGACGACCTTCTCGGACTGGCCCGCCGCTTCGAACTCGCGTTCGACGACCACGTCCTCGACGCCAGTCTCCTCGTACCCAGTGTCGTCGCGAGTAGCGGCCGCGACGCTAACCGGCGACGCCGAAAACTCGGTGAGGTCGTCCCGGTACAGGTAGAACGCACCCGCAGACCCCACGAGGACGGTCCCGACACCAGCGATGACAGTACGTCGTTTCATTCTGCTGGGAATCTCTTTCAGGTTCACAAGTGTTTTTTGGGTTCGAACGAGGGAGAACGCTCGACCATCACGGTTGAAACGCCGCGTCGTCTTTTCTTTCTACCACCACGATAACGTACGTCCGTGGGAGATCCGTCTCGTCCGCTCATCGTCGGTGCACTCACGGTTCGCTTCGAGGACCGACCGGAGTCCGCGAGCGTTCGGGAATCGATCGGGGTCCGCGAACGCTGGAGTCACGACTCGAGCGTTCGGTCTCGGTTTCGATACCGGGCAAGCACCAAGTACCGCTCCGGCGTAGTTTTACCCGGTGTGTACACATGTTCGACGACAGAACTGACGCCGGCCGCCGGCTCGCCGACCTCCTCGGGGAGCGTGGTCTCGAAGCAGACCTCGTCCTCGGGATTCCCCGCGGCGCGCTACCCGTCGCCCGTCCGGTCGCGGACGCCCTCGGCGCGGACCTCGACGTCGTCGTCGCCCAGAAGATCGGTGCGCCGGGGAATCCGGAACTCGCGATCGGGGCCGCGGCCAGCGACGGGAGCGTCTGGCTCAACGAGGCCCTCGTCGAGCGACTCGGCGTCCCCGACTCTCACGTCGAGCGCGAACGCGAGCGGGAGGCCGAACACGCCCGCGAAAAGGCCGCCGCGTACCGTCCGGGAGGCCGAACCGACCTGCCGGATCTGACCGGTAAACGCGTCGTGGTCGTCGACGACGGCGTCGCGACCGGCGCGACCGCTATCGCCTGTCTCAGACAGCTTCGGGAGAACGGCGCCGCACGGGTAATTCTCGCGGTCCCGGTCGGCTCTCCCGACTCGCTCGAGCGACTCGAGGCGGAAGCCGACGAGATCGTCGCCCTTCGGACGCCCGCGGATTTCCGTGCGGTCGGCCAGTACTATCGCGATTTCGGACAGGTGAGCGACGACGAAGCGATCGAGTATCTCGAGTTCGATAGCGAACGTGACCGTGAGTGAGACGCCGGATCAGGGTCTGGGTCAGGGCCAGAGCCCGCGCGCTTCGTGCGCCGCGGCGACTCGCTTCAGCGCGACGACGTAGGCGGCGTCCCGCCAGGAGATGTCACGTTCCTCGACTTCCGTCCGGACGTCGTTCCAGGCGTCGATCATCTCCGACTCGAGTTCGGCGTTGACCTGCTCGAGCGACCACGCCCGGCGGTTGATGTCCTGGAGCCACTCGAAGTAGCTCACCGTCACGCCGCCCGCATTCGCGAGGATGTCCGGGATCACGTCGATCCCACGTTCGTCGAGGATGGTGTCGGCCGCGAACGTCGTCGGGCCGTTGGCACCCTCGACGACGATCTCGGCGGCGATCGCCTTCGCGTTGTCCTCGGTGATGACGTTTCCTACGGCCGCCGGAACGAGGACGTCGACGTCCAACTCGAGCAACGCCTCGTTCGAGATCGTTTCCAGATCCCGTTCTTCGGCGGCTCTCGTGACGGCTTCGGGCTCCTCGTCGTGGGAGGGAATCGACGCGACGTCGAGCCCGTTCGAGTCGTAGATCGCGCCGTTGACGTCGCTGATCGCGACGATCGTCGCGCCCCACTCCTCGAGCAGTCGAGCGGCGTTGGCGCCGACGCTACCGAATCCCTGGACGGCGACCGTCGCGTCCTCGAGCCCGAGCCCGCGGTACTCGCAGGCTTCGCGCGCGATGATCGCGACGCTCCGTCCGGGCGCTTCCTCTCGGCCTTCGCTGCCGCCGACGATCGGCGGCTTCCCCGTGACGACGCCGGGGATCGTCTCGCCGGCCTGCATGCTGTAGGCGTCCATGAGCCAGGCCATCGTCTGGGGATCCGTGCCCATGTCCGGCGCTGGGATGTCCGTCGTCGGCCCGATCACGTCGCGGATCTCCTGGGTGAACCGGCGGGTGAGCCGCTCCTTTTCGTCCTCGCTCAGAGCCTTCGGATCGACGACGATGCCGCCTTTCGCGCCGCCGAAGGGGATGTCCATCACGGCGCACTTCCAGGTCATCCACATCGCCAGCCCGACGCACTCGTCTCGAGTCACGTCCGGGTGATAGCGCAGTCCGCCCTTGTACGGCCCGCGGACGCTGTCGTGCTGGGCGCGATACCCCGTGAACGTGGCGACCGAGCCGTCGTCGCGTTCGATCGGGACGGACACTTCGTGTACTTTCGCCGGCGACTCGAGTCGCTCGACGACGTTCGGATCGATCTCGAGGTGCGTGGCCGCTCGCGCGAGTTGTCGTCTGGCCGTCTCGAGTGCGGTTTCAGGTTCGGCAGAATCGTTCGCGGTCGTCTCCGGCGGTAACGCGTTCGGTTCGGATGCCATGCTCACTCGAGTGAAATCTTGCGATTTCGCATCTCGGCGTGGCAGTCCGGGCAGGTCGGTTGGTTCGTCGTTCGGACGACGGTACCACAGTTGAAACACTCGTACCGTGTCTTCTCGTCGGGATCGTAGTCGACGTCTATCATGGGTATCAGTCGCGACGCGGGTGGCGTCGCAGGCGGGAGCGTCCCCGCTCTATCAGGGAATAATAGGGATATTAGGATGACTCTGTCTGTTGACTATCTAGCTCCGGCGCAGTTCGAGGGTTCACTATTCACCCCCCGACCGCAGCGTTTGCCGGAAGATCGGCGTCGTCGAACAGTGCGGTGAACAGTTTCCGCTGAATCGTCCGGTTGTGGCGGTAAAACGCGGCCGCGGAGATGCCGAGGGTATCGGCGATCTCTTCGCCGGTCCGCTCCCGCGGCGACTCGAAGAACCCGCCGTAGTAGGCGACCTGTAACACCTCGAGTTGCCGGTCGGTCAGCCGCTCGAGGAACGCCGAGCGGACGTCGAGCGTCGCGGTTCGGTCGACGGATTGTTTGGAAACGAGCGTGACGTCGGTGAACGCGTTCTCGACGACCTGCGAGCTCCGTCTCGAGTCGACGCTGCTCGGCACGTCGATGACGACGTGGACGGCCTCGGCCGTCGCCTCGAGGTGTCGGAGGACGATGCCGTGGTCGGCGAGACGAAGCGCGAGAAACGGACTCGACAGCTGGAGACGGAGGGTGCCGCCGGTTTCGGATTTCGTGTCGTCGCTCTCGTTTTCGTTCCTGTTCCCGTTCCTATTCTCGTTCCCGTTCTCGCTCTCGCTCTCACTTTCGTTCTCACTCCCACTCCTCTTCCCCTGCTCTCCGTTACCCTCCGTCCAGCTTTCGTTGTGTCCCCGTCTTTCACCCTCGCCACCTCCCGTGATGATCTGGACGTCCTCGACCGAGACGAGCTCGCCTGCGACGGCCGCGACCCGATCCACCGGCGCCCCCTCGACCGTCGCGAAGACCGAGGTCCCGTCGGCGCTCTGCTGGACGCCGCCGCCGAACGAGACCGTACAGTCGGCTCGCGCTGCAAGCCGCTGGAACACGAAGTTCCGGTCGTGAGCCTCGAACTCGAGCCTGGTACTCGAGGCCGTCAGCAACGCGCTCTTTCGTTCGACGGCACCCATCGCCGAGGCGATCGTTTCGCCGAGTTCCTCGAAGACGGCACGCGCGATGTCGTCGAACGCCGACGGACGGTCGGCGTAGACCGTCAACACGCCGTAGGTAAACTCGTCGTAGGCCAGCGGGACGCTGACGATCGACTGGTAGTCCCGCGAGAGCGCCTCCGTTCGCCACTGGGCCTCCCGGAGCCCGTCGACGACGTTCGAGACGACGGTCGTCGACCCCGTTCGAGTGGATTCGACCGCGGGTTCGTTTTCGTCGTCCTCGCCGACCGCACCCTCCTCGAGCGGGAACGACACGCTGTCGAGGTAACCCCGATCGTGACCGCTCCACGCGCGCGACGTGAGCCGGTCGCCGGTCTGGTCGGACTCGCCGATCCAGGCGAAGCGGAACCGATCGGCCGCCGTGAGCCGCTCGCAGACCGCCCGTTCGATCTCCTCGCGCGTCTCCGCGCGCACGAGCGCCTGATCGATCTCCCGGATGATCTCGTTGATCCGGTCGAGGTCGCTGAGCTGGCGGTTCCGCGTCTGGAGTTCCCGCTCCTGTTCGCGCAACGTCGTCTCGCGTTCGACGCGGTCGAGGGCGGCCTCGGCAGTCGCCGCAAGTAGATCGGCCAGTTCGCGGCTCACGTCGTCGAACTGCCCGACATCGGCCGATCCGGCGACGAACACGCCGTGGTCGCCCAGCGGGACGAACGCGCCGCTTCGGATGTCTGTCGCCGGGTTCTCCAGTCGATCGCTGTCGTGGACGTCGTCGAACACCCGCGTCTCGCCCTCGACGAAGGCGTCTCCTGTGATGCTATCGTCGCTCGCCCGAAACGGTGGAAACGGTCCGTTCAACCGCTCCATCGCCGGTGAACAGGCGACCGGCCGCAGGACGTTCTCGTCCGTGTCGAAGACGAACGCGGCGCTAGCTTCGACGCCCAGCACGTCCGGCGCGTCCTCGACGACGATCCCGCCAATCTCGGATTTCGTCTCCGCGTAGAGCAGTCGTCGGGCCGTCCGGTGGAGCGCCGTCAACGCCTCCTCGCGTTCCTTCCGCTTCGTGATGTCGCGACAGCTGTAGAGGGTCGTCCCGTCCTGAATCGACACCTGGCGAACGTTGACCAAGAGCGTGTGCTCGCGTCCCGCTTTGTCGGTCGCCGTACACTCGATGTTCGTCAACACGCCCGCCTCCCGCAGGTCTTCCCGGTCGAACAGCTCCGCGCCGAGCAGGTCGTCGATCGTCTCCATCTCGTGGATCTCGTCGTCGGTGTAGCCGAAGATGAAGTGGACGTTCGGACAGACGTAGGTGAACGCGCCGTCGTCGTCGGTGATCAGGACCGTATCCGTCATGTTGTTCAGCGTCACCCGGTGGAGTTCCTCGGACTCGCGGAGCTCCGCCTCGAGGTTCGCGCGCTCGGTCACGTCCGTGGCGTCCGCGACGAGCGAGACGACCTCGCCGGTCTCGTCGCGAACCGGTCGAACGGTCACCTCGATCCGCCGGGTCCGCTCTCCGACGGTGATCTCTAACTCCCGGTGATCGACGGCGCCGTCACCGGCGCGTTCGACGGCAGCTCGAACGGCGTCGGCCGTCGCCTCGTCGGGCCACCAGGGAAGGTCCCGGAAGTGGGTCCCTCGAAGGGTCCCGCCGTCACCGACGGCCCCGCGGCGCTCGTCGCTCGCGGCGGCAACCGCCTCGCGTGCCGCCTCGTTCGCCCGCACCACCGCCCCGTCCCCGTCGAGAACCCATGTGTAGGTGTGCGGATCTTCGAAGATCGCGTCGAACCGCCGCGCCCGCGCTCGGTCCCGCCGTCGCGTCCGACCGTCGTCGATCGCGTCGGCGACGCACTCGAACAACCGTTCCTCGAATTCCTCGAGCGCCCGTTCGTCGCGGTCATCCTCGCCATCGCCGCCGGTCGCCGACCGCGCCACGTAGCCGGCGACGCCCGCCGCGACCGCGTCGCTCGCCAGCCGCTCGTCGCCGTTCTCGGGGGCGAAGACGACCGGCACGTCGGGGAACCGTCCGTCGATCGTCCTGACGAGTTCGAGTCCGCTCGCGTCGGGGAGCGACGCCGCAGTGACCGCGCACTCGATCCGTTCCGTCTCGAGTACCTCGAGCGCCGTCGCCGCGCGTTCGACTCGACGGAGGCCGAAGGTCGGACCGTCCTCGGTCGTCTCGCCGATCGCGCTGTCGACGCCATCGCCGTCGCTGCGCTCGTTGCCACTCCGACCGTCGTCGCCGTCGTTACGGACACCGCCGTCGATTCCGACGAGGAGAACGGTGCCGTCACCGGTCCGTTCGCGTCCCATTCGAAGGGCCTATGACAGCCTCACGATAGAAGGTGTCGGTTTCGCTCGTTCGTGGCACCGTCGTCGCTACGATGTCGTGAGTTCCTCCGTCTTCTCTTCGTCGTCGTCTCCGTCCTCCCCGAGTGGAACCCAACCGTCGTCGGGTTCGACGCGCCCGGCGAGGACGGCGTTTCCGACCGCGCCGAGCAGGATGCAGAGGCCCCCGAGGTAGACCCACGTCAGGACGATCAGAACGGCGCCGGCGACGCCGTAGAGTTCGACGCTGTCGGCGGTCCTCACGTAGAACCGAAAGCTGATCGCCAGGATCACCCAGGCGCCCGCGGCGAAGGCCGTTCCCGGAAGCACCTCGCGGATCGAGACGTCGGTCTGGGGATACACGTAGTACATCGGGAGGAAGGCGGCGACGAGGAGCCCGAACAACAGAACTGGGCTGAGAAGGCGCCACCAGAGCCCGTCGACGACCAGCGAGAGGCCCACGCCGACGACGCCGACGAGTGCGACGACGACGACGACCGTCACCGAACTCAACAAGACTTCGATCACCGCGCCGGAAAGCGACTGTCGACGCCGCGAGCCGTAGACGGCGGTGAAGGTGCTGTTGATCGCGTGGAACAGCCGGACGCCGCTCCAGACCAGAATCACGAACGCGAGACCGGTCGCCCGGAGACGCCCGCCGCCGTTCCCCGTCACCTCGTCGAGCGTCCCTTCCGTGGCCGCCGCGTCGAGTCCCGAGACCGACTCGAGAGTCCGGAGAACGGTATCGAGCGCGTCGACGACGGAGACGCCCACGAGGAGCAGGATGATCAGCGGAACGAGCGTGTTGAACGCGTGGTAGGCCAGCCCCGCCGATTTGACGCTGAGCTGGCGCTCGCGCGAGACGGCGACGACGTCGGAGAGAAACGCGACGACGGCCTCCCTCGAGTGGTCCATGCCGGCGAGTTCCACGATCGATCGGATATATGTGCTGGCGGTATCGTGTCCGAACGGCTGATTTCGCGGACCCTACTCCTCGGTGACTCACGGTCCCTACTCGTCGGTGACGACCTCTCGAACGTGACCGACGACGCCGGATTTGAGCTCGACTTCCGGCCCCTCCGGATCCTCGCCCACGACGGTCCCGACCTCGCCGACGAGCGGTTCCTTATCCTCGGATTTGACGTTCTGGTCGCTCTGGACGATCCGCACGGTCATCCCCTGTCGGAGCTCGTTCGCGTCGGGTGGATTCCCGGACATAGTCGTTGCTGGGCCGGTGAGTTCGAAAAGGATAGTGCCTGCATTCGCGTCGCGTCCGCGAGTGATTACTCGGCGTCGTCGCCGTCGTTACCGTCGTCGAAATCGAGCGCGACGGAGTTGATACAGTAGCGCTGGCCCGTCGGCTCGGGGCCGTCCTCGAAGACGTGGCCGAGGTGGCCGCCGCACTCCGCACAGAGGACCTCGGTACGGCGCATCCCGTTACTGGTGTCGAGTCGCGTCTCGACCCGGTCGTCGTCGACGTCGTAGAAACTCGGCCAGCCGCAGCCGGAGTCGAACTTCGTGTCGGCGTCGAACAACTCCGCGCCACAGCCCGTACAGGCGTACGTTCCGTCTTCTTTGTGATCGACGTACTCGCCGCTGAACGGCGCTTCGGTGCCGGCTTCCCGGAGGATTCGATACTCTTCGTCGGACAGTTTCTCCTGCCACTCCTCGTCGGACGTCGGCCGTTCGCTCGGTTCTTGACTCATACCCGTGGATAGGGGAGAGAGGCGTAAGTGTCTGTCTCCATTCTATCGCCGACATATCGCCGCGAGGAGTGGTATCAACTCACTTCCGTCCGGTGATCACGTTCGTACTCCGGCAGTCCGGACACTGCGTCATCCGCCCGACGCCGGGTACGTCGATGCTGACCCAGTCGTCGCCGCCGCTGGGTGCTTCGAAGCCGCAGTTGAGACAGCGTGACTGCTCGAGGGAGGGTGATGTGGCATTACTTGCCATGGATCGACATATGTCACGAACTTCCATAGTGATTTTTACCGGTCGCGATGACTCTCAGGGTCCAGCACGTGTCCGAACCCAAGCGGTTTGCAGTCGGCCCGCGTTGTCGGTCACGATGGCTCTCCGACGATGGACTCGGACCGATCGAACTCGAGAACGGCGCTGCTGGAACGTGCACCGCCTGAATTCCCGATTTGCGAGGTATCGTCGCCACCCCGACCAACCGACCGGAGGCGGTCCCCGATGACCCGTCCGCCTCGAGTCGCCGTCGTCGGTGCGGGCGTCGCCGGGGCCGGTGTCGCGAGCGCGCTGGGAGAATCGGCCCTCGAGGTGACGGTCCTCGAGCGCGACGACGTGGCGGGCGGTCGAACGGCGACGCACCGTCGCGACGGCTGTCGCTACGATATCGGCGCGAACTACCTCTCGGACGGGTCCGAACGGGTCTCCGAACTCGTTCGGACGCTGGACGACGGCGACCTCGTCGATATCGGCGCGTCGGTCTGGACCTTCGACGCGGACGGGAGGATCTCGCCGGGCGACGAGGCGCGCGCGGACGACCACCGGTGGACCTTCGAGGGCGGGCTCGCGACGCTCCCTCGGCGACTGCTCGAGCGCTCCGGCGCGACGGTTCGGACCGGGTGCTCCGTCACGAGCCTCGAGTACGCCTCCGACGAGGGCCGCTGGATCGTCGATCTCGGCGGTGAGGAGACGAACGCGGCGGCCGAGAACCTCGACGCCGACGCCGTCGTCTTGACCCCGCCGGGACCGGCGACCGCGTCGATTCTCGAGGCGAGCGTCGACGGGAGCGAGGAGTCCGAGTCCCAGCCTCAGTCCACGTTCCAGTCCCAGCCCCAGTTTCAGGCCCTCGCGGAGGCCGCCCGGTCGACCCCCTATCGGTCGGTCCACTCCTTCGCGTTACACTATCCGTTCGACCTCGAGCGCCCCTTCTACGCGCTGGTGAACACCGACCGGGAACACCCCGTCGGCTGGGTCGCTCGGGAAGGAGAGAAACGCGGTCACGTCCCCGAAGGCGAGACGCTCCTGATCGCGCAGATGGCCTCTGACTGGTCCGTCACACACCGGTCGACGGCGGCGGCGGACGCGGCCAGCGAAGCGGCCGCACGCGTCGCGGCGCTGCTCGAGGACGACCGGCTCGCGGACCCGGACTGGACCGATCTGGTCGAGTGGCGGGACGCCTTGCCGGATACCGATCCCGACGCGGACGCCGACGCAGAGACGACCGGAACCGATCGGTTCCGCGGCGCCGAGTTGGCGGGTCTGTTCGTCGCCAGCGACTGCACGCACGGTCGCGGCCGCATTCACGCGGCTCTCGAGCGCGGACTCGCCGTGGGCGATCGGATCCGTGGGTCGTTCGGTTCCGATCGTAGTCACTAAAAGCCACTATACATCCGATCGCACGAGGGAAGCGCGGTTCGGAGCGAGTTCTGTGAGCGAGAACCGCGGACTGTGTGATCGGTGTGGAATTCGTATCAGTTGGTACTACGGGTCGAACGCGTCGACGGTTCGCGCTCGGTACCGCCGCTCGCGACGAGCGCGTCGAGTCGATCTTCGATCCCGACCACCCGCTCGCCGACGCGGGAGGGTGCGACGTGGGCGAGTTCGCCGTCGTGATACTCCGCGAGTGCGACCGTCGGCGGCCGACAGACGACCGTCGACTCCCCCGTAATCGTCGACTCGGCCCGTCGCGTTCGAAAACACGGCTCGAGCGATCGTCCGGTGCGGTCGGCCCAGCGTTCGAACGACTCGAGGATGGCCCGAAGTGTTGGTTCGGGTGTTGGCTGGCACGTCCGCCTTCGTCTTCGTCTTCGTCTTCGTACTCGTCCTCGCCCTCGCCCTCGCTCTCGACCCCAGCGTCGTCTCGTTCGACCATACCGGCCCAGCCGTTGCACCCGAACGCGTCGACGACGTCCCGGTCGGCCAACTGTCGGACGCGGTCGACGATGCGGTCCCGTCTGGCCGTCCGCACGGTCGGTGCGATCGACCGAATCCACAGCTCGAGCGTGATGCGTTCCGGATTGGCGTTCGGATGTGTCACGGGTACTCTCCGTCGAGGGTGTCTACGACCGCGGCCAAAAGTGTTGTTCGAATGCCAGCTTCGATTACACGTCGACACTCCTCCTCGATCTGAAGACCCGCACGTGTCACGTTTCGACCAGCGTTCGGCCGCTCCCCTTCCCGACCGGACGGACTCCTGCTCCCTGGTTACGAGAGCGTCGTTACGGCGGGATTTCGCACCGTCCGAGGCCACCGACCGAAGATACACACATTGACGACGGAGGAACGCAAACGACCCGCTATGACAGTCGCTCGCACCGTCGAACTCGAGGGTCACATCATCGACTCGGGGATGATGGCCCGGTGTTTCGGCGTCGTGATGGACATGGGTGGCGAATTCGAGGTCGAGGAGTTCGAGGTCGGTCGCCACAAACACGCGGAGACGTACTGCCGGATGATGGTCACCGCCGACACGGAGGCGGAACTGCGGGCGATCATCCACGAACTGAACCAGAACGGCGCGACCGTCGCCGATCCGCGGGACGCGACGCTCGAGGCGGCGCCGGACGATCAGGTCGTCCCGATCGACTTCTACTCGACGACGAACCACCCGACGTTCGTCCGCGTCGACGGCGAGTGGATTCCCGTCGAGGACTGCGAGATGGACTGTGCGCTGGTCGTCGACCGCTCCGGAGACACGATTGCGGTCGGAACGAAGGTTCTCAACGCAATCGAGGAGGGCGACCTCGTCGTCACCGGCGAGACCGGGATCAGGGTCGAACCGCCCGAACGCCCCCGCAACGGCGGGAGTTCCTTCGGCTTCATGCAGGGCGGGGTGAGCAGCGAACGGCCCTCCGCGTCGCTGATCGCGGAGATCGCCGACGAGATGCGGTCGGTCCGTGAGAACGACGGCTCCGTGCTCGTCGTCTGCGGCCCGGCGATCATCCACGCCGGCGGTCGAGACGCGCTGGCCGACCTCGTCCGAGCGGGCTACATCGACTCGCTCTCGGCCGGTAACGGCTTCGCCGTCCACGACTTAGAGCGGGACCTCTACGGGACCTCCCTCGGGGTCGATACGGAGACCTTAGAACACCCACGCAAGGGCCACAAACACCACATTTACACGATCAGCGAGATCGGCCGCGCGGGCGGCATCGAAGCCGCCGTCGAGAACGGGACGATCGAGAGCGGCGTGATGTACGAGTGCGTCACCAACGACGTGCCCTTCGTCCTCGCGGGGTCGATCCGGGACGACGGGCCGCTGCCCGACACCATCACCGACGCCATCGAGGCCCAGAACGCGATCCGTGAGCAGGCCCACGAGGCCGACCTCGTGCTCATGCTCTCGACGCTGCTCCACTCCGTGGCCGTCGGGAACTGTCTCCCCTCCACCACGAAGACCGTCTGCGTCGACATCAACCCCGCCACCGTCACCCAACTCCTCGACCGCGGGAGCGCGCAGGCGATCGGCATGGTCACCGACATCGGTACCTTCCTCCCGATGCTCTCGGAGGAACTGCTCGACGGGGAGTGACGAGTGATCGGAGTTCGAGTGACAGGACCCGGCGGGGCGTCGATTCGTTCGACGGACCAAACTACTAACTAACTGTTAATTACGCCTCGACTTCCGACTCCGATCTCGTCACATCGTCCTCGTCTAACTCCTCGAGCGCCTCCTCGTACCAGTCCGGCTGATCGATCGACACCTCCTCGGTATCATCGACGATGAACTCCTGATCGACGACGACACGCTCGTCGTTCCGTTCGATCGTCGCTTCGAGGCTGACGTAGTAGATCAGCCCGTCGTCGCGGATGAGCATCTGAACGGAGAACGGTTCGTCCTCGAGAAACACCGACTCGGCGGCCGGTTCCGTTCCTCTGACGACGGTGTAGTGGTCGTCCGTGTATCTTATCCGATCGATCTCGATCTCCTCGGCGTCTCGCAGTGGACCGAGACGACTGTTGACCGCTGTTCTCGGTGACAAATCGTACCCGCGTTCGTACTCGACGGTCCCGTTCCCGCGTTCGATTCGAACGATCGGCCGTCCGATCGAGACCCCATCGTTCTCCGCTCGGTACTCTACAGTCGTTCGTTCCCGATCGTTCTCCCGAACGCTCAGATTCCAGGTTCCCGTGGTCTGTGCTCGTCTCAGACTCCGTTGGTTCTCGACGTCGATCAGTGTCGATTCCCGACTCTCGAGCAGAACTGTGCCGTTCGCGAGCGTCGCGGTCGTCGTCTGATTCGTCGTATACGACTGATTCGACAGCACCTCGTAGTGATCGCGAACGAACGAGTCGTTCTGGACCCCCTCTTCCGTGAGGCCGGCGACGTTCTCGCCGGGATTAGCGAGCGACGACTCGAGGGGGTCGTCGACGCCGTACGGGTCGCGATCGGGTACGTTCGATCCGCTCGAGATTCCGTTACAGCCCGCCGTGAGGACGACGAGGAGGACCAGCAGGAGGGACAGCCGGGACACAGTACGCGCCGGTAGTGGTGCAGACGACAAATACGTGACGGGTTTTCGTCTGTTCCGCTTCGGCTGTCTTATCCTCTCGACGAACACTCTCGAAGACGGCACTCTCACCGTCAGCCTGCCTGGTGAGGGCTAGCTCTTTTATACTCTCCTGTCGAAGAATATCTATCGTGTTGCTGTCAGGAACGGGTGGGGTGTGTGTATGAACCAGGAACAGATTCAGGCCGGGAAGGAGATCCAGAAACGGACGGGTAAGACGTTCTACCTCGCGACGCGGTTCCTCCCGGAACGCGTTCGGGACGCGACCCACATCCTGTACGCGTTCTTCCGGATCGCCGACGACGTCGTCGACGACGCCGACGCCGACGGCGTTCCCCCCGACGAACAGGCTGCTCGACTCGAGGAACTGCGCGAACAGGCACTCGGCGAAGCCGACGGTTCGGAGCCGGTACTCGACGCGTTCGACGAACTCAGAGCGCGCTACGACATCTCCGACGCGGAGGTCCACGAGTTCGTCGACGCGATGAAGACCGACATCCACACGAGCAGGTACGAGCGCTACGAGGACCTCGAGACCTACATGCGCGGATCGGCCTCGGCCGTCGGTGTAATGATGACCGCGATCATGGAACCCGACGATCCCGAAACCGCCCTTCCCCACGCGATTGCGCTCGGCGAGGCCTTCCAGTTGACCAACTTCCTGCGAGACGTCCGCGAGGACGTCCGCGAGCGCGATCGGATCTACATCCCACAGGAGACGCTCCGTGCCCACGGCGTGACCGACGAACAGATCGAACGCCTCGAGATGTCCGAGTCGTTCGCGTCCGTGATGGCCGAGGAACTCCGGCGGACCGAACGGCTGTATCGGGAGGGCGTCGCCGGGATTCGCTACCTGCCCGAGGACTGCCAGCTGCCGGTCTTGCTCGCGGCCGTCCTCTACGCCGAACACCACCGCGTGATCCGCGCACAGGACTACGACGTCCTCACTCGCGAACCGTCGCTGTCGACGGCCCGAAAGCTCCGCTGTCTGGTGCAGACGCGATGGCACTGGCACTGGAACCGCGATCCCGAGGCGGTGTTCGAGCGCGTGTCGGCCGTTCCCGCTCACGGACCCGACGTGGAGCGGACGGGATCCGAACACGGCGAGCACCTCCCGATGCGGTGAGTCCGGTGTCGATCCTGCCGTTCCCACGCTTCGTCCTCGTCACCGCCCCGTCGCCGGTAGCGCCGTCCGCAGGAACGTGAGGTCGTACCGGCCCGTCGCGGCCAGCCCGACACAGAACGCGCCGGCGACGGCTGCGGCGATCCAGTTGCCGTATAGCACGTTGATCCCGCCCCACAGCAACACGAAACTCACCAGATCGTCGAGGATGAACTCGCACGTCCGAACCCGCTCGAGCAGCGCCTCGCGATCGAAGGCGAGATCGACGAGGGCGACGGCGACCGTCCCCGAAATCACCCACCCCAGATAGTTCGAGCGCGGGACGCCGTAGTACGGCCCGGGCGGTACGTAGGCCCAGAAGCCGATCGCGACGGCCGCGGGATCGAGGACGAGATCGATGGCGACGACCGAAGCGACCGCGGTGGCCAACCGGACGGCCGTCCGGTCGGCCCGCTCCCCGAGGACCAGCAGCGTCAACAGGTAGGCGTTGCACACCAGCGGGATGAAAAACAGCGGCAGGGCGAGTGGCACCTCGCCGAACAGCATCGGACCCAGCTGGATCGTGTACTCGAAGGCACCGTAGGGCCAGTCCGTCCGGATGCCGACGATTTCGATCGCGTAGGTGTAGGCCGTCAGCGCGCCGAGACAGCCCAGCGCCCACCAGCCGATTCTCGGGAGGAGGCCGACGACCAGCGGCGAGCGCATCACGAGCGTCCCGAAGAGGATCAACAGCGGATTGTACGCCAACGCTCCGGACAACATCCCCTCGGCGCTCGCGACCAGCGTCACCGCGCCGATCGCGGGGAAGACGACCGCGACGGTAAATCGGTTCTCTCGGACGACGGCCTCGAGGCGTCGCTGGACGGCGATTCTCGTCCCCTCGTCGAGACCGGTTCCGGTCGACGGCTCGGGTTCACCCATACAACCTCCAGAGGCCGCCCATCGTCAGGAGCGCGCCGACGACCGTGTTGATCGCGGGGAACCACCAGTAGGCTCTCGCGATGTCGACGCTCGAGGTCGCGACGCCCGCGACGAGCGCCGGGTACACCAGCATGAGCGCGCCGAGACGGGGGTCGAGGGCGGCGAACGCGGCCGCGGCGGCGAGCCAGCACGCCCCGCAGTAGGCGTAAGTCCGGCGCTCGCCGAGTACCGTGGCGGTCGTTCGAATCCCCGCCGCCCGATCGGGCTCGAGGTCGGGGATCGCCGAGAAGGTGTGCATTCCCATCGCCCAGAGCCAGCCGCCGCCGATCGCGAGCGCGGGCGGGTTCGCCCCGGCCACGACGGCGTAGGCCGCGATGCCGGGCGCGACGTAGAGACCGTTCGAAACCGAGTCCAGCAGCGGCGTCGTCTTGAACCGCAGCGGCGGCGCGCTGTAGCCCGCCCCGAGGAGGAGGAAGGCGGCGAGCCAGGGCCACGCCGTCCGCGGGAGGAGCCACGCGAATCCGACCGGGAGGACCGCACAGAGCCCGACAACGACCGGGACGTACCCCTGGCCGCGATACCTCGCCTCGCGGTCTTCCTTCTTCGGGTTCTCGGCGTCGATATCCCGGTCGTAGACGTCGTTGATCCCGTAGAGGAAGACGTTCGCCGGCACGAGGAAGTACGCGAACAGGACGACCGCGGCGGGCGAGACCAGCTCGATCACCGAGTCGGCGGCGTAGGCGACTCCCACTAACACGGGCCCCGCGAGGTAGAGCCAGAACCGCGGTCGTGACAGCGTGAGCAAGTACGACAGTCGCTCGAGGGTCGTTTCGCCCGCGGTCGTCCCGCTGGGTTCCGTCACGTCACTCACCTCTCGATCGACTCGCCGGCCGTTTCGCGGTCATCCGTGATCCTCGAACACCTTCTCGGCCGTCAACTGGCCGCTGATCAGACACATCGGGACGCCGATGCCGGGCGTGGTGTCGGCGCCGACGAAGTAGAGCCCGTCGACCTCTTTCGAGCGGTGCGGCGGGCGAAAGAGCGACGTCTGGCGCAGGGTGTGGGCCATCCCGAGGGCGGTGCCCCGAAAGCTGTTGTACCGACTCGCGAAGTCCTCGACCGAAAACGTTTCCTCGACGACGATCCGGTCGCGCAGATCCGTCCCGGTGTTCTCGGCGATGTCCGCCAGGACCTGGTCGCGATACCGTTCGCGAATCTCGGGCGTGTCCTCGAGTCCCGGCGCGATCGGAACGAGGACGAACAGGTTGCTGTGACCCTTGGGGGCCACGCTCTCGTCCGTCTTCGAGGGAACGCAGAGGTAGTAGGCGGGGTCGTCCGGCCACTGCGGCTCCTCGAAGATCTGATCGAAGTGATCCTGCCAGTCCGTCGGGAGGACCAGCGTGTGGTGGGCCAGTTCCTCGAGGTCGCCTTCGACGCCCAGATAGCAGAGGAAGGCGGAGGGGGCGTAGGTCCGCGACTCCCAGTAGTCGTCGTCGTAGCCGCGTCGTTCGGGCGGGAGCAATTCCTGCTCGGTGTGGGCGTAGTCGGCGTTGCTCACGACCAGGTCCGCGGTCAGCGGGCCGTCCGGCGTCTCGACGAGAAATCCACCCCGTCGTCCCTTGATCGCCGTGGCGGGACGGTTCGTGTGGTAGTCGACGCCGAGTTCCGCGCCCAGTTCGACGATGCCGTCGATCACGCCCCCCATCCCGTCCTCGGGGTACCAGACGCCGAGGTTGAAGTCGACGTGGCTCATGAGGTTGTACAGCGCCGGCGTGTTCGTCGGCGATCCGCCCAGAAACACCAGCGTGTACTGCATGATCTGCTGGAGCTTCGGGTGGTCGAAGTAGTTCTCGACGTGGCCCTGCATCGATCCCAGCAGGGAGAGTCCGCGGGCCTGCCGTGCCACGTCGAGGTCCACGTAATCTCGCAGTCGCTCCCGGTCCTCGTAGACGAAGTGTTCCATCCCCACCTCGTAGTTCTCCCGTGACTTCTCGAGGTAGCGCTCGAGGGCTTCGCCGGCGCCCTCCTCGTAGCTCTCGAAGACCTCCTTGGTCCGCTCGATGTCGGCCGTCACGTCCACCCGATCTCCGTGCGTTCGCGGGCCGCGAGACGGCTTTGCCGTCTCGTTCGAGGCGGTGGAACCGCCTCGCAGCCCGCTCGCATCGTCCGCAGAACCCTGTTCCGCGCTCTCTTTGAAGAAGATTCGGTAGTGCGGATCGAGGTGCTCGAGTTCGTAGTAGTCGGTCGGCGTCCGACCGAACTCGCCGAAAAAACGCTCGAAGACGTCGGGCATCAGGTACCACGAGGGGCCCATGTCGAATCGGAACCCGTCCACCTCGAGGCGCGACGCTCGGCCGCCGAGCTGTTCGTTCTTCTCGATCACCTGCACGTCGGCGCCCGCGTCGGCGAGGTAACACGCCGTCGAGAGACCGCCGACGCCGGCTCCGATCACGACGACCGACTCTCCGACCAGCGACGTCATAGTACAGTAGAGGTGACTGTTGGCTCACTGATAAGGATATGGCATACGCTGGGAGGGTTACCGTCTCGAAACCGGCGTTCGACCCCCTAGTTTCCTGTCGGCCCGGCTCGTACGATCCCTATGTCTCTGGACGAATCGACGGTCGTCGTCACCGGCGGCACTCGCGGCATCGGCCGGGCCGTCGCCGAGGCGTTCGCCGCCGAGGGCGCCACGGTGGTGATCGGCGCTCGAGATGCCGACGCGGTCGAAGCGACGGTTACCGAACTCGAAGACGAGTTCGAGACCGCGGTGGCAGGGGTCCGTACCGACGTCCGCGACGAGTTCGACTGCGAACGGCTGATCGAGACGGCCGCTCGCGCCGGCCCCTCGGGCGGGATCGACGTCGCGGTCGCCGCGGCGGGCGTCTATCACGGTGACGCGGGAGGGACGCCGACCAACGAAGAATCGTACTCGGCATTCGACGACCACTGGCGGACGAACGCGCGCGGCGTCTTCGCGACGATCTCCGAAGCCCTGGCGCACCTGGCCGCGGACGCCCGCGTCCTCGTCCCGACGGGGTCGGTCGCCAGGGACGCGAACCCCGGGTACGGCTCCTACGCGGTCTCGAAAGCCGGTGCCGAGGCCGTCGCGCGCGGGTTCGCCGCCGACACCGAGTACACCGTCGGCTGTCTCGATCCGGGGGTCGTCGCGACCGACCTCTCGG
Source organism: Halomontanus rarus (assembly GCF_017357405.1). Classification (GTDB taxonomy): domain Archaea; phylum Halobacteriota; class Halobacteria; order Halobacteriales; family Natrialbaceae; genus Halomontanus; species Halomontanus rarus. The sequence continues at coordinate 3,259,942 of NZ_CP071597.1, forward strand.
GCGGAGCCGGACGCGATCCCGACGAAATCGCCCCGCTGTTCGTCTGGGCGGCGACCGACGCCGACCGGGAGAAACTGGACGGATCGGTGCTCGGCGTAGGCGCGTGGCGACGGGCGACTCGAGCGTGAGTCGCGGAATGGATATTATTTGTGACACGATTCGAGGATCGCGTCTCACATCGCAGAGTACGGGAATTTCCGGTGAGCAAAGATGGAGGACAGGTGGCTTCTATAGCGCGCTCGCGGCCGTTTATCTCGATGAACTGACGTCTGTTCGGGTGCCGAAATGGACTTCTAGCGGACTGTAATTCCCACTTTCTTACCGATTCCCTGGCAAGAAAGCTTATACCGGGCTGCTCGGGTTATCGAGATATGCCACGCAAAACTTCAGCACAGAACGGCCCAGCGAACGACGCCCTTCCGAACCTCGTGACGATCGTCGGTCGGGGCGTCCCCTCGAACTTCGAAATCAGCGTCGACGGCGAGATCGAGATGGTCGACGGCGAACCGCTCGAGGAGGCGACGATCGTCTCCGGCGGGGTCGCCGAAGGAACGGTCGACGCCGGCGTCCGACGCTTCCGGTTCTCCGGCGAGATGGCGAACGTCCGACTCGTCGACTGGAACGGTCTCGAGGCTCCCGACTCGCCGAGCACGCCGACGGTCAACGTGAATTACGGCGCTTCCCAGCGATAACGCTCGGTCGAACGCGATTCGGTTCTGCGGACTCCGATTCGAGTAGAACGGCGAGCGAAGCCGCCGCACACCTCGGAAACGGACTACAACTCCCGGTCGCTGTCCGGGTTCGCGAGCTCCCACAGTAACTCCGGCAGGAACGACTCGAGGTTCTCGACGACCCGCCGCTCGCTGACGTTCAATCCCTCACAGTGTTCGTGGGCCGAGTCGCGAATGTCGACGTGGAGGTCGCCGTCCTCGCGCCAGACGCCGAGGGGAAACACCGAACACCGAGTCGGTTTCCAGTCGTCCTCTAAGTGCAACGAGCAGAGGCCGTCCTCGCGGAGGAAAGCGCAGGCGTGGCCGTCCTCCGCGACGTGCTCCTCGCGGTCTTTCTCCTCGCGCGTGACGAACGGCTCGCCGCGAAACTGTGTGGTGGTCTCTGCGAGGTTCGCGTGCGCGGCGAGTTCGACTAGGTCCTGATCGTAGAGCAAGACGCCGTGCTGACAGCACCACGTGCAGTCGTCGACGCACTCGAAGGTGAGGTCTGGGTCGAACTCGACGATCACCTCGCGGTCCGGGTAGACCTCGACGCGTCGGGGGTCCGTGTCGGTGGTCTCGTCCGTCTCCGCGTCCGCATCGGTATCCGCGCTCACGACTCGAGGGAGGGTCGCGGACGGGAAGTGCCTTTGCGTTTCGACCGGGACACATATCACGACCCGATACCAACCACCCCGATATTCAATGGCAGGCCCTCCCCACTCCCGTCGATCGCGCTCCGGCGACGGCCGACAGACGAGACGATCGATCCTCCGTCGCGCGGGGGCCGTCGGAACGGTCGGTCTCGGCGGACTCGCCGGCTGCGTGAGCCTCCAGCCGCCACAGACGTACGACCTGACCCAGGATGGATTCGACCCGGAGATCCTGCCCTACGACGAGACCTACCCGCCGGACGACGAGGTGACGATGTTCCGCGGTGGACTCCGCCGACTCGGCTACTATCCCGATCGGACGGTCCCCGACGCCGTCACCATCGACTGGCAGGTCCCGATCAACGAGGTCGGCCACACCGCGGCCAAGTCGACTCCCCAACCGACGCCTGACGGCGAGACGATCCTGATCCCGGCCGACACGGGTCGCGTCCACGCGTTCTCACCCGAGGGCGAGGAGCGCTGGACCGCACAGACGAAGGCGGTCTACCTCGGCATCCACGGCACCCCCGCGATCGCCCACGGGGTCGCCTACATCGGCGGCTACGACGGCAGACTCTACGCCTTCGACGTCGAGACCGGCGAGGAGGTGTGGCGCACCGTACGGCTGGGCGGCGCGATCGCGATCGGCTCGAGTCCCGCCTACTGGAACGGCATCCTCTACGTCGTCGCCGAGTACAGCGACCCCGACGCGGGGACGATGTGGGCGGTCGACGCCGAGACCGGCCAGCCGCTGTGGAGCGACGACCGCCTCTGGGGGATGCCCCACCCCTCGGCGGCCATCGACCCCGAACACGAGCGGATGATCACTGCCTCGAACGACGGCGTCTGCTACTGCTGGGAGTTTCCCTCCCTCGAGTTCGCCTGGGAGTTCCAGACCGGCGGCGAGATCAAGGGGACGACCCCGCTCTACGACGGCAGCGTCTTCCTCGGCTCCTGGGACGACTCCTTCTATCGGGTGTCTCTCGAGGACGGCACCGAGGAGTGGTCGTTCGAGACCGGCGACATCGTCATGTCGAACGCGGCGATCGATCCGGACGCGGGCGTCGTGTACGTCGGGAGCAGCGACCGGTACGTCTACGCGCTCGATACGGACACGGGCGAGCGAGTGTGGTCGGCCAACGTCGGCGGCAGCGTCATCGGCTCGCTAATCGTCACCACGGAGACGGTGCTGGTCGGCTCCTACGATTCACACCTGTACGCCCTCGACAAGGAGACCGGCGACGAACGCTGGCGCGTCGCGAATCAGGGTCACGTCACCAGCGGGGCGATCCCCCACGACGGCCGGATCTACTACGCCGAACGCGGTGTCTTCTCGAACTACTGGGACGACGACGAGGAGACGATTCTCGAGACGCCCGGCAACGCCTACTGTCTGGTTCCCGACGAGTGAGCGGTCGTCTCGACGTGAATACTGCTGTTCGCCCCGCTCCCTTCCGTTCACGACGACCGATTCACGTTGACACCGACACCGGCAGTCACTCCTCGAGGCCGAGGACGAGATACGTCCGTCCGGCACGGTGCTCGAGGGAGACGTGGTCGGTCGTCACGCTGTCGCGGACGTACTCCTGAACGCCGGCGGCGTGCATGTCGGTGACGTCGATGCGGCGTCTGGTCGTCGCGTTCTCGCCGCGTCCCTCTTCGCTCTCGGTCGGCTCCACGCACAGGCTCATACCATCCGATTAGACGGAGGGTACGTCAATCCGATCCGTCCGCGGAGTGAAAGTGAAAGTGATGGTAGACGCGTCAGTCTCCGATACTGTGATTTCGGTCCCGTGCCCTCGCGAGCACGCGGGACGCTCGAGGCGTGACCGCGCTCCGAGTCGACGCTGGTGACGGTACCCGATTTCGGCTAGCCGTAGTGCGTTTCGAGGTAGTCGACGATCTCGTCGCTCTCGTAGTGTGCCTCCTCTCGATCCGTATCGACGAGGTACGGAATCGCGTCCCGTCCACCCAGTTCCGTCAGCTCTCGGTGCGTTTGCTCGTTCCGTACGTCGTCGCCTTCCTCGCCGGGTCGGCGGGGATTGTGGATCACGTACGAGAGGCCGAGGTCCGTGAGCGCCTCGCGAACCTTCGCGCTGTGCGGACAGCCCTCCGCCTGATAGAGTTCGAGCACGACGAGCCGACTTGGAAATCCGCGGCCGTAAACGTTGGCCAGGCAGGCGACGATGAGCGCGACGAAGGACGACAGTACAGTTCAATCCGGGTCGACGCCGGTGTCTTCGCATTCATCCGAGCGGCTTCACGTCGACTCGAGTGCCGTCGTCGCTTCCGAGCACGACCGAGTCGAGGATCGAATCGCGAGCGCGTCCGCGCCAGTCCTCGAGTGCGTCCGTGTGCGCCTCTCGAATCCGCTCACGGTCGATCTCGGCTCCTTCGCGGTCGTCGCGATCGCCGGCGTCTTCGTCGGCCAGACGTGCTTCGGTTTCCGCGACCGTGGGATAGGCGTCGACGACGTCGTCCGGGAGGAGGTCGGCGGGCGCGCACTGAATCGCTCCAGTGGAACGCGTATCGTCGACCCGATACACGTGAAGACGAGCGCGCATCCGCCCGTGGAAGGGCGGCGTCACTCGAAGCACTGCGGTGCCGGGGTTCTCCCGCGTGTAGACGAAGGCGTCGACGACGTCCTCGGCGGCGACCGCGAGCGAACGGATCGCGGTCGGGTCGATATCCGAGTCCGAGTCCGAGTTAGGACGGGAGTCGGAGTCGAAATCAGGGTCGGGAACAGCCGCCCCGTCGTCGGCAGGGTCGCGCTCGTCCTCGGCCATCACTACTCGAGTCGTCGCTCTCGTCGACCTTAGTCTTCGCGCTGATCGTCCGCGTTCACGTTCGCCTTCGGATTCGCGTCCGCTAGTCGAACCCGGGACGGACGACCGTCGCACGGACGTCGGTCGAGACGCCGTACTTCGCGTCCGCGACCGAGTCCGGGATCGACGCGTCCGTCTCGCTTCCCTCGTACCGCGACCGGAGCGACGCCCGAACCGCCTCGCGAGCGCAGGCTCGAGTCGCCGCGCCGACGGTGGTCGCGCTGCCGGAGAACTCGGCCGTTGGACCGTCCGGGTCGTGCCCGACGACGATCGCGTCCGTCGTCGTCCCCGGAAATCCCGTTTCCGCCAGTAGCGTGGCGGCCTTGGCCTCCGCCGCGACCGCCACCAGGTTCGCCAGCGCGCCGGGCTCGAGTCCTCGCGTCGTCCCGACAATGAGGTTCACCGTCCCGATTCCGCCACCACCTTCCCGATCCGACTCGCCGTCGCTCTCGAGGCGTCCGTCCGGAAGCACGCCCCCCGACGGGTCCATCGGGAGCGCGGCGGGATTCGAGATGCCGGCGGTCGCGTAGACCGTGATGGGCCCGCAGACGGCACCGCGGGCGTGCTCGAGGTCGACGCCGGTCAGCAGGACCGGCCTCGACTCCTCGAAGCCGGCCGACTCGAGGCGATCGGCGACGTACGCGTCGATCGAACCGTCGTCGCAGGCCCAGCCCTCGGGGACCGAGACGTTGTACGCCGCGGGCCCGTTCGCGCGGCCGCCGTTCCAGCCAGTGCTGAGCCACTCGGTTCCGGGTCGGCGGACGCGGAGGACGCCGTCGGTGCGGGTCGCCTCGTAGTCGGGGGCTCCGTCGTGGTTCCCGTCGTCTTCGCCACTGTCGCTCTCGGACCCCTTCTCGTCACTCATCGCCCAGCACCTCGAGCAACCGATCGTTCGCCTCGCGATCTTTCACGGCGATGCGGACGTGGCCGTGCAGTCCGCGGAAGGTTCGGGCGTCCCGGATGACGATCCCGTGATCGTGGGCATGTTCGAGGAGGGTGTCGACGGCGTCGCCCGCTGGCGACTGTCCCGCTCCCCCACTGTCCGCAGCCTCCTCCTCCCCCTCGAGTTCACACAGCAGGTACGGCGCGTCCGACGGTGACACCGTGAACCGGTCGTCGAGCCCGTCTCGAAGCCGCTCGCGATCCGATCGGACTCGCTCCCGGGTCTCTCGGACGAACTCGTCCTGACGCATGCAGTGAGCCCCGACCGCGGCCGCCGGCGTTCCGAGATTCCACGCCCGACGAGCGGTCTCGAGTGCGTCCCGATACTCCCCGGTCGCGACCGCGAACCCGGCGCGCAGCCCCGGCAGTCCGAACAGCTTCGTGAGCGAGCGGGCGACGATCACGCCCTCCCGTCCGGCCATCGACCGCCGGTCGGTGAATCCGAGGAACGCCTCGTCGACGAGCACCGGCGTGTCGCGGTCGCGACAGCGCTCGGCAAACGCCTCGAGGGCGTCCGGTTCGACGGCCTCCCCCGTCGGATTGTTCGGCGTGCAGACGATCGCGAGCGCGTGGTCGGCCGGATCGATCTCCGTGATTTCGTCGTGCGGAACGAAGTGCGGGTCCGCGCCCTGCAACCGGACCTCGCGCGCGTACTCACCGAAACTGGGCGACGGAACGGCGACGGTGTCGCCCGCCTCGACGGTCACCTCGATCGCCAGCCTGATCGCCGCCAGTCCGCCGGGCGTCGGGATCACGTTTTCGAGCCGACAGCCGACGTACCCCGCGGCCGCCTCGCGATAGTCCGGGTAGCCGTCGTCGGGATAGCGACGGGACTCCTCGAGTGCGGCCCTGTACACCTCCTCGACGCCCTCGGGTACTCGGGGGTTGACGTTGGCGCTGAAGTCGAGGACGGACGGGTCGGTGCTGCCGCCGTGGGGGACGCGGTCGGCGGTTCGAATCGCGTCAGGGTCCACGGGTGGCCTCCGTTTCGAGGTCGGTGCGTTCCCGGTCGCCGTCCACGCCGAGTCGCGCACACACCGTCTCGATCCGCTCGCGTACCTCGCCCATTCGACCCTCGGGAACCAGCGACAGCGCGCCGCCCATCGCGACACCCTCCTTGGCTTCTCCCGCACGGTAGCGGGCCATCGAGACGTGATCCGACCGCTCGAATCTCGGATCGGTCACCGTGATATCGAGATCGAGTCGATTTCCTGCGCCCTGGAGATCCACACCGTCGTCGGCCGCGACGAACGAAGTGGTCGCGAGCCGGAGCGGACCCGTGACGTCAGCGTGCCGGAGAACCGCCGCCACCGCGACCAGTTGGGTCCCGCCGGCGAGGGTCACTCGAGTGCCGCACTCGAGCGCCCCCGCAGCGACGCCGGCGACGGCCGCCTGCACCGGGTCGCCCACCGCTCGGATCGCTTGCAGTGGGTTTCCCGCACAGTCTCCGGGCTCGATATCGCTCGCTTCGAGTCCCCGCTCGACGACGGCCCGCTTTCGCTCGAGCGGGTTCGCGGGCAGCGACGAGGAGACGCTGATCGGCTCGCCGAGCGCGGTCGAGACGCCGAGTGCGGTCGTCGTGCCGCCGGGAATCGTCTCGCCGATCAGCATCTCGTCCTCGTCCTCGTTCTCGTCGTCGGGCAGACTCGCGCCGTACTCGCGGGCGCACTCGAAGATCGACTCGGCGTCCGGGACCGCGACCGGCTCGCGAATATCGGTTCCCGGCGCGGCCTCGAGATCCACCGTCGGCGCCGCGGTCGGTTTCGCGAGGCCGGCGTCGACGACGGTCGCGTCGAAGCCGACGACCTCGCGCACGGCGCGGGTGATCGCGGCGGGCGTCGGGCAGCCGGTCGGACTCACGGGCGTCACGGGCGCCATCGCGGGTTCGCCGTAGACGAGGATCTCGGCGTCTGCAGCCGGTGTGTGCGCCATGACGTCGGGCGCCGCACCGGCGGCGCTGATGCCGTCGATCAGCCCCGTTTCGGTCGTTCCCGCGGCGAGGATCACTCGCATCGGTATCGCTCCTCCGCGCGGTCGACGTCCGTCGGTCGGTTCACGTTGATCGCTAGTCGTGGGTCGTCGCTCAGGTATGTCATCTGTCTCTGTGGGTCGTCGCCGACGACGTTCACGCCGGTCGGTGCGAGTTCGGTGTCGTCGTCGGATTCGGGCTCGAGAACGGTGTCGCAGCTCACGCCCAGCCGTCGTTTCAGTGCGGCCGGAACGCAGACCGTCAACGAGCCGCGGGAGTCGTCGTCGTGGCGCTGGTGCTCGCGTTCGGACTCGTGCTCGTAGACCTCGAGCACCCGGTCGATCACGTCGCCTTCGAGCACCGGGAGGTCGGCAGCGACGGTGAGTATCGGGAGCTCGACCTCCCGGCGCTCGAGGGCGACGCCGAGATCGGCCACGTACCCCTCGCCGGGCGTTTCGATCAGGGGGAGGGCGTCCTCGAGATGCGCTCGCGTCTCGGGTGCGTTCGGGGAGACGACCGCGTAGGTGGTCTCGACGCGACTCGCCTCCAGCGCCCGCCGGACTCGATCGACCATCGCTTCGCCGGCGACGGGGTGTAGCGGCTTCTCCGTGGGACCCTCGAGTCTGGCCCCCCGGCCGCCACACATCAGGAGAGCGTCCACGCGATCACCCCTGCGTGGAGGCCGACGAGGCGGCCGATTTCGTTGGCGGCGCCGAAGACGTCGCCGCTCACCCCGCCGAGGTTCCGGCGGGCCCACCACCACGGCAGGCAGGCACCGACGAGCGCCCCGCCGAGCGTGACGGCGGCGATGGGAGACGGCCAGCCGAGGAGTGCGACAGGAAGTGCGATCGCCACCGGAGACGCGACGCTCGAGGGACCGACGGCGCCGGTCACCCGAGAGCCAAAGCCCTCGTGGCTCGCCGTTCCGAGACACGCGAGCAGGGCCATGCCGAGTTTCGCGCCGACCTCCGCGGCGACCGCGACGGCGACCGCGACGGCGACGGGGAGGGCGGCCAGTCCGAGGCCGGCGAGCGCCAGTCCCGCGACGACGACCGCGACCGCGAACAGCGCGCCGACGCCGGTCGTGGTGTCCTTCAGCACCTCCCGTCGCCGGTCGGCGTCGCCGTGGACGACCGCCGCGTCCCCGAGGTCCGCGACGCCGTCGAGGTGGTGGATTCCCGTCAGTAATCCGATCGCGAGGAGGTAGCCAAACGCTACCGTCGGCGCCGGAAGCACCCCGACCGCGAGCAACGGGAGTGCGGCCAGCCCGCCGACGACGGAGCCGACCAGCGGGAAGACCGCGGGCCTCGAGACGAACGCCTCCCAATCGCCCTCCCGAGTGCCGGTCGGGAGCCGCGTGAGGAACGCGGTCCCGCCGCGGAGCGCGCGGCCGAACGCTTGGAGCCGATCGGTCACGGTCGGTCCACCTCGAGTATCGCGTTCGAAACGGCGTTCCGATCACGCAGTCCGATTCCGGTTCCGACCGCCGCTGCGCCCGTTCCGAGTTCGTCGATCCCGGTTCCCTGCGCGAATTCGACCGCCGCGACAGCGGGCGAGTAGGCGGCGAAGATGGCCGCCAACCCGAACGCGAGGGCTCCGGCGAGGCCGACGATCCGGATCGCTCGAGCGCCGTCGTCGACCGTCGGCAGCGTGGCGTCGGCGTTCAGCACGTACGCGCCGCGTTTCTCGAGTCGAACCGACAGCGCGCAGGCCAGCGTCGCCATCGGCCAGCCGGCGTTGGGCGAGGACGGAACGCGCGCCCACGCTCGGGCGCGAACGAGCGACCGCGGATCGAGTGCCGCGAGCGCGAGGAGACCCGCACTGATGCGGGCGGGAATCCACATGACGGCGTCGTCGAGTCGCGCGCTCACGGTCCCGATCGGCTTCGAGCGATAGCCCAGCATGGAGTCGAGCGTGTTGACGCCCTTGACCCAGGTCGCGGCGGCTGCCGCCAACGGGAGCGAGAGCGGTGCGAGCGCGGCGAACGCCAGCAGCGGCGCGACCAGCCCGTCCGAGAGGTTCTCGCCGGCGCTCTCGACGGCGGCGCTTCGCAACTGCGCCGCAGAGAGTCCCTCCGTGTCTCGACCGACGAGGCCTCGAACGAGCGTCCGGGCCGTCTCGAGGTCTCTCCCGGTGTCGCCGTCGCCGTCGCCCCCGGGTACGTGATCGCCGTTATCCCCGGTCCTGGCTTCGACATCGACATCGCCGTCAGTCGCGTCGACCACCTCCCGGGTCAGATCCAGAAGCCGACGCAGGCTGGTCGTCAGGAAGACCACGAGCGCGGCCGCGACCGCACCGACCATCGGATGGATCTCGAGGGCGCCCTCGACGACCGCGCCGACGAGCGCGGCGGCAGAAAGCGGCAGCGCGACTGCGATGACCAGGCCGATCCACCGCAGCCCTCGCTCGTCGGTCGTCCACTCTCGATCGACGAGTCCGACGACGCGTCCGAACCACGCGACCGGGTGCAGCGCGTTCGGCGGTTCGCCGATCAGGAGATCGAGGCTGATCGCGAGGCCGAGGATCGCGAGGGTCGTGAGCGTCATCTCCCCCTCGATTTCGCTTTCGATTTTAGTTTCGATCGTAGACCGGTTCTCGAATCCCGTCCTCGTCGTCCGTCCGTCATCGGCACCGTCATCCGTCGATCGCCTCCCGATCCAGTCGCGCCGGCAGCTCTGCGAGCGGCGTCGCCGAGAGGAGAATCGCGGTCCCGCCGACGCTTTCGATCCCGCCGTCGGTCCGAGCGTCGTCGCCGACGTGTACGAGATCCGCCGGGTCGACGCCGAGTCGATCGGCCGTCTCGACGAAGATCTCCGCCGCGGGTTTTCGCCACCCGTAGTCGACGCTCGTGACGACCGCGTCGAACCGGGAGGCCTCGAGTCGCGAGCGCGCGAGCGTCCGTTCGACGAGTCCGGGGACGCTGCAGTTCGAGCAGATCGCGACGTTGTCCCCTCGGTCGCGGACTGCGTCGACGGCGGCCAGCGCGCCTGCGCGAGTTTCCACCACGGGGTCGAACGCGGCGACGACCGCTTGGCGGGCCGTCTCGCGGTCGATATCTGTGTTCGTATCTGTATCCGTATCCGTATCCGTATCCACGTTCGCGTTCGTGTCTGTATCCGCGTTCGTACCCGGATTCGATCTCCACCTCGAGCGTTCGGATCTGGCAGACGAGAGGGCCGCAAATACGTGTTCGTCCAGCGCGACTTCGGCTCCTTCGGGTGCGTCGACGTGCACCTGCGCGTATCGTGTCTCCCAGTCGTCCGGGACCGACACGCCTCGAGCGGCGAGCGCTCGAGCGACGGCTGTCGCCGGCTCCGCCGGTCGATCGGCCGTCACGAGCGTTCCGAAGAGATCGAACGAGACTGCCACAGCCGTGTGACTAGCACAAACTGACTTTACTCTCGCGGTCGGCGCCGGACGGGTGCCGCGTCAGACGTTCATTTGGATGGGTTTGTGAATACCCCTTTTACCGATCCGTAGAAAGGTGCAGTTGACGATGACTCGACTCCCTCCCATCGGTGAAGTGAAGCGACAGGTTACCGGAACCGGGGCGATCGCCGTCGGCGGGATCGCGCTGGCCGTTACCGTCGGTTTCCAGCGTACTGCCAGCCTCACGCGTCGAACCACCGACCGCCTGCAAGACCAACTCGACGGCCTGCTGGATCGGTTCGGTACGGACACGGCGACGTCAGATCGAGAGACAGGGCGGGAATCTGACATTGACACGGACTCCGACTCCGGACCGGAACCCAACCCGGATTCACGACCGACCCCCGAACGCGTTCCCGTCACACGAGACTCCTCGACCACCCCGTCTCACTGGCCGACGACTCACGCCGAGATCCTCGAGCACGGGTTCACGCCCGAGGAGTACGTCCGCGACGTCCTCTCTCGGAACGACGGCCGACTGCGACAGCGGCGGTTCGTCGACGACTACGGCTGGGCGGCCTCGACGATCAGCCGACTGCTCTCGGAACTCGAGGAGCGCGGCCGGATCGTTCGCTATCGGCTGGGTCGCGAGAAGGTCGTCTGTCTGCCGGAGGCCGTACCCCCTACCCACCGGTCGTGAGCGGGCGTGCGGTCGTTGGCTCCCCTAACGAGAGCCGAACCGAGCCGAACTGAAGTGACTCGAGAACCGGTGAGTCGTCAGTCGAATCCGAATTTCAGGCGATACGAGAGAACGCCAGATTGCCGGAGATGTTTTCGATGTAGATCTCGACGACGTCGCCTTCGTTCGCACCGGGGACGAAAATCGTGTAGTTGCCCTTCTCCGCGACGCCGTCGCCCTTGCGGCCGGTTCCGGTGATCTCGACCGTGTAGGTCTTGCCCTCTTCGACGGCTTCGCGCTGTTGTTGCTGTTGCTGGGTCGAACTCCGCTTGGTCACGGGTCGGAACGCCCCGCAGGCGTCACACCGGAGCATCGGGGTGCGGTCCTCGCGGACGAGGCGGGTGTCCGGCAGGCCACACTCCGAACAGAGGACGTACTCCTCGACGTAGGCGTCGATCGCCGCGCTGAAGTCCTGTCCGGAGAAGGTCCCGTTGTACCGACCGCGGCCGTCGCCGAGTTTCCCGCTGGTCCCCAGTTCTCGCTGGATGAACCGGTGGACGTGCTCGTCCTCCCGGGAGAGGACGTCGGCGATCTCTCCGAGGTTGGTAAACCGGGTGAAGGCCCCGTCTTTCTGTGCCTGTGGGTCCGGAATCTGCAGGCGCTGTTCGTCGCCACCGATATCCGGAACGTTGTCCATCGCTCGGTCGAGACTCGATTCGTAATCCATACGCGGAACAAGTTCCCCGCGACGTAAATCCGTTCTGCTATCGCTGTCCGGCCGGTTCTGACGGGGCCGCGGTGCGTCGTTCGGTCGATCCGATGCGGTCTTCGTGAACACTTAGAGCGCGTCGCTACCGCTCTCTCCGAGCGACCCCTGCTCTTCCTCCTCGAGTCGCTCGAGATCGCGTTCGGAGTTCGCCTCGTGCGCGTCGCCCGCCTCGCCGGTGATCTCGCCGGAGACGGCTTCGCGGGCCTCCCGTGGCGACTCGAACTCCTCGTTTGCCAGCCGATCGAAGACGCTCCCCAGCGACTCCGTCTCGTTGGGGAGGTCGATCGGCGTGGTCGCGTACTCCGTGGAGAGCTCCTCGCCCGTGACGGGGTACTCGACCTCGCCGAGGTGGTCCTCGACGTCGGCGAGGATCGACTCGGTCGTCTCGGCGCGCTCGGCTTTGCGACGTTCGGCGCGGTCCTGAGCGCGGTCACGGTTGGGTTCGTCGCTCATAACCGGCGCTACTACCGTCGGCGGGAAAAACTGCTGGCCGGCGTTCGCCTGTCTCCACCGGTGTCCGGGTGCAGATTCGGGTTCCGTCGCCGAATCTCGTCGAGTGCCAGGAGTCCGCTCGACCGATCAGAACAGGTCCACGCGAATCCCGTCGGACTCGAGTTCGTCCGCGAACGCGTCCGCGTCGGTCTCGATCGCCTCGAACGTATCGTAGTGAACCGGGAGGACGAGGTCGGGGTCGACGCTGCGCGCGAAGTCCGCGGCTTCGTGGCGATCCATCGTGTAGTGGCCGCCGATCGGCGGGACGAACACGTCGGCGCTGACGGACTCGTGGTGAGCGAGGAAGTCCGTGTCGGAGGGCACGAAGACGGTCACGTCCGCGACCGTCAACACCAGTCCGATCACCTCGCCTTCCGCGTGGAACGGGTCTCCCTCGTCGTCGACGTGGTCGCCGTCGGGATCGTTGAACGCAGGCAGGGTCCGCACGTCGATCCCGTCGACGGTCAGCGTCCCCTCGAGCGGAAGGTCGACGACGCTGCCGAGTTCGTCGGTCCCGATCCCCTCGTAGGCGGCGACGGTGGCGTCGGTTCCGCCGACCGCCTCGATGGCCTCGGGATCGTAGTGATCGAAATCGTCGTGCGTGGCGAACACGACGTCGCCGTCACCCGGCGCGTCCGCGAGTACTTCGCTCCACGGATCGACGTAAACGACCCGTCCGTCTTCGGTCTCGATACGGATGCTGGCGTGACCGAGCCGATCGAACGTGAGCCCCTCGTATTCGACTGCCATGTGGAGGACTACGATCGCATCGGATTTAGTTCGGACGGGGAGAGGAGAGCCGGCGACAGCGGAGCGGACGACGACTCGACGGGAACGTCGGCCTCGCGTCGCAGCCACAACGTCCACGACCGACCATCGAGTCGTCTCTCGGCCGCCCCGATCCGTTCGAGAACGCCCGAACGACTATCTCTCGTCGCGGACATCGCTGTCACATGCCCGAATTGATCACGACACGGGGGACGTTTACACGGGAGGAACTCGGTCTCATTTTGCCCCACGAACACGTCTTCACCGATCTGGGTCCGATGGAAGCGGCGAACTGGCGAGGGGCGGAACCGGACGAGGTCGTCGACGCGGTGTCGCCCGAGATCGAGCGAGCGAAGGCGGCCGGGGTGACCGCGCTCGTCGAGTGTACCCCCGAGGGCGTCGGTCGACGCGTCGACGTTCTCGAGGCCGTTTCGGCGGCGACCGAGTTTCCGATCGTCGTCCCGACCGGCGTCTACCAGGAGCCCCGCATCCCGGACTGGGTCCGCGAGGCCAGCGAGGACGAACTCGCCGAGTGGATGTGCACGGAACTCACCGACGGCGCCGACGAGACCGACGTCCGGGCGGCGTGGATCAAAGTGAGTACCGACGACGACGATCCCGACGGAATCGCCGACTCCGAGGAAAAAATCCTGCGGGCGGCCGCCCGCGCCGGTACCGCGACCGGCGCCGTCATCGGCAGCCACACCCTCTCCGGCGACGTCGTCCACCAGCAACTCGACGTGATCGAAGACGCCGGTTACTCCCCGGAGCGGTTCATCTGGATCCACGCACAGGCCGAACCGAACCGCGATCTCCACGCCGAGGTCGCCGATCGCGGCGCCTTCGTCGAGTACGACTGGATCGGCGGCGAGGATCAGTCCGACGAGACGTACCTCGATCACGTCGAGGCCGCCCTCGAGGGCGGGTACGCCGACAATTTGCTCCTGAGTCAGGACCGCGGCTGGTACGACCCCTCCGAACCCGGCGGCGGCACGTTCAGACCGTACACCTACCTCGTCGAGGAATTCCTCCCGAAACTCGAGACCCGCGGCATCGACGAGGCGACCGTCCGTCGGCTCACCCGCGACAACCCGTTCGACGCGTACGCTCGATGAGGTCCCCGTCTTCGTGCGGAACAGCGACCGTCGTCCGCGTGGAACCGTAATTCTCGAGAATTTTCGCTCCGACTCGCTCAGAAGTCGAACTTCTCGGCCGCGGTCTCCATGTCCTTGTCGCCGCGACCGGAGAGGTTCACGAGGATGGTGTCATGTTCGTCCTCCTCGGCCAACTGGATCGCTCGAGCGACGGCGTGACTGGACTCGAGGGCGGGAACGATCCCCTCCGTTTCGGCGAGTTCGCGGAAGGCGGCGAGGGCCTCCTCGTCGGTGATGCCGGTGTACTCGCAGCGGCCGATCGCGCGGAACATCGCGTGCTCGGGGCCGACGCCGGGGTAGTCGAGGCCGGCGGAGACGGAGTGAACCTCGACGTCCTCGTCGATGACGCGGGTTTTCATCCCGTGGATGACGTCGTCGGTTCCACGTGCGAGCGGGGCAGCGTGGCGCTTCGAGTCCGAGCCCTCACCGCCGCCCTCGGCGCCGTAGAAGGCCACGTCGTCGTCCCGGAAGGCGTGGAAGAGGCCGATCGCGTTCGACCCGCCGCCGACGCAGGCGACGGCGGCGTCGGGGAGCTCGCCTGTCCGCTCTTGAAACTGCTCGCGGGCCTCCTCGCCGATCACGCTCTGGAAGTCCCGGACCATCCGCGGGAACGGGTCCGGTCCGACGACGCTGCCGACCAGATAGTGGGTGTCGTCGATGTTCTCCGCGAAGTCCTCGAGAGCCGCGTCGACGGCGTCGGCGAGCCCTTCGTTGCCGCGGGTGACCTCGTTGACCTCGGCGCCCATCAGTCGCATCCGGAAGACGTTCATTCCCTGTCGCCGGACGTCCTTTCTCCCCATGTAAATCTCCGTCTCGAGGCCGAGGAGGGCGCCGACCATCGCGGTCGCGGTGCCGTGTTGTCCGGCGCCGGTCTCGGCGATCAGCCGGTCTTTGCCCGCCTTTTTGGCGAGCAGCGCCTGCCCGAGACAGTTGTTGATCTTGTGGGCGCCGCCGTGGAGGAGGTCCTCGCGCTTGAGGTAGATCTCGGTGCCGTAGCGCTCGCTCAGGTTACGGGCGTGGTACAGCGGCGTCGGTCGGCCGGCGAACTCCTCGAGATAGCCGTCGAGTTCGGCCCGAAATTCGTCCGTGGCGCTGACCTCGTCGTAGGCGCCAGCGAGCTGTTCGAGTGGTTCCTGGAGGAGGTCGGGGACGTATCGCCCGCCGTACCCCTCGAAGTTTCCGTGGGACATGCGTACTCTACTCTACGGGGGAGGGTTCGATGTACATAAATGATGTTGAACTGGCGTCGAGTCCTCGAGCGTTCCCGGCTCGAAACGCCGCCGATGGCCCTCGACAACCGAATATGGGCGACACAACGGATTTCTGCACTGCCCCATTCGATCCATTTGGAACCACTCAATACCTCTCACTACCATTCAGGGCCAACACTTATCCCCACGAGGGCTGTCCGTCCGAACGAGACAGGTGGTTCGGGGCACTCGTACCCGTCTCGACCATCCTCACCGATCATCCTATGTCCAGCACAACAACCCCCATCGAAGCGATGTTCGAGATGCAACGGCAGTCGATCGAGCACGGCCAGCGGCTGTTCGAACAGAGCCTCGAGATGCAACAGAACGCGCTCGAGACGGCCCTGCACAACGGGATAGCGACACAGCGAAGCGCCCAGCGGCAGGGAGCCGAACTGACCCAGCAGGTCACCGACGCGCAACTCGACGCCGTCGAGGAGACGGTCGACGACGGCGAATTCCGGGAGGCGATCGACCACCAGTTCGCGGAACGTGCACAGCGAACGCAGAAGTTCCTGAACGCCCAGTTCGAACACGGTACCGACCTGTTCCAGCACCTGCTGCGCGCGCAGTTCGACGCGCTCGAGTCGGCCGTCGACGGCGACGAGTTCGACGTTCGGTCGTCGATCGATCAGCAGTTCGAGGAGTTCGGTCAGGTCCAAGAGGAGGCCTGGGACGAGTTCGAGGCGGAGTTCCTCGAGATGGTCGACGACCTCTCCGATCAGCAGAAGGTCCTGCTCGCGGAATCGGTCGATTCGTTCCTCGACGCCCAGCGGGAGACGGCCCGGCGGACCGTCGAGGGTGTGGAAGGGGCCCAGGAGATAGTCGAGACAGTCCAGCAGGAGAGCCAGGACGTCGCCGAAACGGCTCAGCGAGAGACCGAAGGTACGGCAGCCGAAGCCGCTGAAGCAACCGTCGACGCAGTCACCGAGACCGGTGACGTGTCCGAACGCATGGCGGCCGAAACCACAGACGCGATCGAGGACGCGGCCGAAGCGGGAGCCGAAGCCACTCGGGAGAACCTCCAGACCCTCGAGGGCGTGGGTTCGACGTACGCTGCTCGCCTCGCCAGTATCGAAATCGAAACCGTCGACGACCTCGCCGACGCGCACGCATCGGTGATCACGGAGGCTGCGGAGATCTCGGAGGAGCAGGCCGAAGCGTGGATCGAAGCGGCGCAATCACAGGAGTAAGCCGATCCGTCCGCTGCTGTTTCTATATCTCTCTGTTATCGTCTCTCGAGGCCGATCCACTCCCAATTTCGACCCGGTCGAGCTGGCTATTCGAGAGTCTCGATCAACTCGACGCCGTAGCCGTCGGGGTCGGAGACGAACGAGATCCGAACGCCCATCTCGTCCATGGTGGTCGGTTCCTGATCAACCGATCCACCGTACTCCTCGACCAGCGTGTCGACGGTCTCGTCGATGTCGGTGACGGCGATCGCGGTGTGGTCGAAGCCAGACGGTTCGACCTCGCGATCACCGCTCTCGTCCTCGTCGTACTTGAACTGCAACTCGGTGTCGCTCTCGCCGGTGAGGAAGTAGTTCGTGACGCCGTCGTCGCCGACGAACTCGCGGGAGTACTCGAGGCCGAGCCCCTCGGTGTAGAACTCCTTCATCGCCTCGACGTCGTCGATCCAGATCGCCGTGTGTAAGACGTCCATATCCGATGTCTCCGGGGCGTGCGAGAAAAGCGTGCCGACTCTCGAGTTGCTACCGATAGCGACGAGCGGGATCTCGATTCGCTGGTCAGAACGCGAACGAATCGTCCTCGTCCGCCAGTCCACGTCAACTCTCGAGGTCAGATTCGAGTTCCGCGCGCACCATCGCCTCGAGCCGATCCAGACCCATCTCGAGTCGATCGAGATCGTTCGCGAAGCTCAATCGAATGTACCCTTCCCCGCCGTCGCCGAACGCGGTTCCGGGTGCGGTGACGACGCCGTACTCCTCGAGCAGCCGCTCTGCGATCTCCCAACTCGATCCCTCGAGCGCGCGCACGTCAACGAAGGCGTAGAAGGCCCCTTCCGGACGGGCGGCCGAGAGTTCGGGGATCGACTCGAGGCGGTCGACGACGTACTCCCGGCGAGCGCCGAACGCGTCTCGCATCGCCTCGAACGGTTCTCGCGGTCCGGTAAGCGCCTCGAGGGCGGCGTACTGGGCGGGGGCGTTGACGGAGGAGGTCGAACTCTCGCGGATCTTCACGATCTCGCCGATCACGTCCGCGGGACCGGAAATCCAGCCGACGCGCCAGCCGGTCATGGCGTACCGCTTGGAGACGGAGTCGATCGTCAGCACCCACTCTCGTTGCTCGCTATCGGCCACGTTCGCGACGCTCGGCGGCGTGGCGTCGTAGGTCAGCGCCCGATATACTTCGTCGGCGAGAACGTAGGCTTCGTGGTCGACGGCCGCCTCGAGCACGCGCTCGATAGCGTCCGCGTCGAACACCCGGCCGGTGGGGTTCGACGGCGAGGTCAGGACGACCGCCGCCGTCTCCGGGCCCATCGCGTCGACGATTCGCTCGGGGTCCGGCGCGAAGCCCTCCGCGGCGGGCATCGGCACCTGCACGGGAACGGCGCTGGCCAATTCGGCCTGCGAGATCGAGTTCGGCCACGCCGGCGTCGGAACGACGATCTCGTCGCCGGGATCGGCGACGGTGTGGACCGCGAGGTGGTGAGCCTCGACGCCGCCGGTCGTGACGCTGATCTCGGATGCCGGATCGACGCGTCGGCCGGTCTCCTCGGCGATACGCTCGCTCAACGCCTCGCGCAACTCGAGAACTCCCGCGTTCGCGGTGTAGTTCGTCGCCCCACCGGCGGCCGCCTCGTGGGCCGCCTCGACGACGTGAGTCGGCGTCTCGAAGTCGGGTTCGCCGATCTCGAGGTGGACGAGATCGAGGTCGAAGTCGAGGTCGGGATCCGCGTTCGAATCGGCCTCGAGCGCAGCCGCGCGGTCGAACATCACACGGATCTGCTGTGGTTCGATCCGTCGAACGCGCTCGGAGGTGCGACTCGAGTCGGACGGCCGTGGTACCATTGAGTGAGACAACCAGCGTCGCGAGCAAAGAGGTTTGGACTCGGACGAGAATCGACTGCTCAACACGTGATTGGCGGCGGTGTCGGATCGATCCGGGAGGGCGAGGTCGATCAGTCGGATCTCTCGTCCGTCTCGCTGGACCCGACTGACACCAGTTGTCCGGCGTGGACGTAGCTCCGACCGTGTCTGACCGGCTCGTTACCGGGCGTTTCGGTGACGATGTCCGTGAACTGGACCGGAAGTCCCATCCCCAGGAAGAAGTTCGGGTGATCCTGAACGTGGAAGTGCAGGTGTGGCTCCGTCGAATTCCCGGAATTGCCACAGCGACCGATCACCGCGCCCCGTTCGACGCGGTCTCCTTCGGTTACCGTCACGCTTCCACGTTTCAGGTGAGCCAGCACGCTGTACTCGCCGCCGGCGTGTTCGATCGTCACGTAATTTCCGCGCAGGTCCCGCTGTAACGGGTCGAGCCAGCCGTCCGTGCGATGATAGTCTCGGTGGTCGTTTCTGGTCGCGACGACGATACCGTCTGCGGGGGCGACGATCGGTTCGTCGAAACAGTAGTGCGCTTCGGGTCCCGTTCGTTCGCCCTTGTGGGTTCGTCCCTCCGCGTCGGTAATTACGAGATCGGAGGCGTATCGCTGAGTGAGGATGCTCCACGAGTGTGAGTACCGGCGGTCCGGACTGCCGTTGACGACCGTCCATCGGCCCTCGACCGGGAGCCGGTAGTCGACGGCGCTCTCGTAGCGCTCCGGATCGGGCAGCCGACCGCGGTATCGCAAGACGATCGGCAAGTGGCCGGCAAACTGTAGGAGTCCCGTCACTGCCACGATCGGCTGGAACATCGTGAGCACCGTTCCGACGGACGCGCGTACCCTCGTCGCCCCGTCGCCGAGATCGATCCACTCGATCGGATCGACTGCGTCGACTTCGTCGTCGGACCACAACCCGGAGACGATGCCGGCGAGCACCGGCTACAGACCGAACAGGAAAAACAGCACGAACCCCTCGAGAGACTCGAGGCGGCCGAAAAACATCGATGGGACCGAGAGCAGTCCGAGAAACCAGAGATACGCCGGACTGGGAAGTCGGCGAACGATCCGGATCGATCGGCTCTGGCGCGGATTCGAGTCCGGTACGAGCGGATGACGGATCCCGTCCATCGTCTTCCCTACTGGTCGCCACCGAAATGAACGTTCGGTGGTCGAACCCGTTCCTGTGTGCGAGACGCCGGCATTCCAGCGGAATCAGCCGTTGTGGACTCTCGTGAACGTCCGAGGTCCGATCCAACTCGTTCGAGCCGACGGATATCCATCCGGTAACTCGTCGTTCTCTCCGATCGTTTCGGAGCTCTCACACCATAATTTCTCCGAATCGTCCTATCCGGTATACTTATCACACTATAATTCTATACTATCGATAGCAGATTAATAGTTCACGTATGGTTGAAGAACGACGGTCACCCGGGAAAGAAAATCGCGGTAACGCACAGATCATCGGCCTCGTCCTCCTGATCGGGATGGTCTTCGCTGGCGCGATGCTCGTCTTTCTCGCGGGGAACACGCTCCTCGACGACGTCAGTGGTCAGTCGGACGGTGACCGTGCCGAACTGTCGATGCTCGAGGCGAAATCGGAACTCGAGACACTCGCCTACCAGGACGACGCTCCGACGACGCTCCACGTCGAAGACGGCGAAGTCGTCGAAGACGGAGAGATCGAATTTCGCGTGAACGGGACTGACGCCGGCGGGAATTGGCAACCCAACTGTCGACATACGGTCGAACTCGGTTCGCTCGTCGGAAACCACGAGGGGGAGGGTGACGTTCGCTATCAGGCCGGCGGCGTCTGGCGAACCGTCGACGAGACGAGTACCATGGTCTCGCGGCCGAACCTCCGCTATCGCACGGAAACGGTCAACGGGACCGTCGTCCCCAGCGTCCGGTTCCCGATCATGACGATCGAGGGCAACGTCGGTGCCGGCGACCAGTACGTCGCCCGAGAGAACGCGTCCGGAATGGACGAAGACGAGTTCCGCACTGCGCTCTGTCTGGAAGGCGACGACGCGATCCACCAGATCCACGAACTCGAGATCACCATCCGGGACACCTCGACGATCGACGCCTGGGAACGGTACGCGCAGTCGGAGTTCGACGACGACAACGCGACCGTCGAGGGCGTCGACGAGGGCGAGTCGGGCGCGGTGACGATTACGGTCCACTGGAACCCCGACCGCGGTGACGTGGACTCGCCAGTCGGCCAGTTCGACCGGACGATCTACAGCGGGTTGACCGCGACAGGCGGGACGAACATGAAAACGAGCACGCCGTTTACCGTCACCGACACTGCCGGCAACCTCGACTGGGTAACCGTCGCCGGCGATCTCGAGTTTCAGGGCGACGCCGCTGCAAACGGAAACTTCTCCGTCTCCGGGGAATTCAGTAAAACGTCGACTGCGGGCAGCTGCCCGAACACAGTGTACGCGAACACGACCGGCAACAACGTCGAAGGGTGTACGCTGAACGGAAACTCCACGGTCCAGCCGATCGATCCGATCGACGACGACGTGACCGATGCGATCGAGACCCTCGAGAACGCCACTCGCCTCAGTACCAATCCGGGAACGCTGGACGCCGGGCAGTACTATATCGACCGTCCGCTGCGACTCTCAGGAACCATCGACACGAGTAACGGCTCAGTCGAGATCGGCGTCGACGACGGCTCGAGACTCGATATCCGAGACCTCGAGGTGAACGGCTCCGGTGAAGTCAGGATCTACGCGTCGGGTAACATCATGGTCGATGGAGATAACACGAATCACGATACCGACTCGTTGTGGATTTACGGAACCAGTTCCTCGGATATCTGGTTCGGTCAACGGAGCGATCCCGACTTCACGGGCGTCGTCTATGCGCCAAGCGACGGACGAAGCACGCTTCAGTTCCCCAGAACGACGACGATCGAGGGTGCCGTCGTCGGCGGGGAACTCAAAGCAGTAGGGAACCAGAACATCACCATCCGATTCGACGAATCCCTCCGGACCGACTTCCCGGTCACGTCCGAGGACGCGGCGAGTGCGACACTCGAGTTCCTCACCCACGAGGTCGCCGAGGAGGTCGAGGTAACGCAAGAAGCACGGGAAGTGACGCCGCTCGACACCGTCTTCGTTCTCGACCGGTCGGGATCGATGGGGCCACCGCCTGGTGACCTCCACTATTTCGTCGAGTACGACGCCGGCCACTACGAGCAGATCTACGAGGGGGAAGCGGCCGACTCGCCCCTACGAAACGCGGACGGAGAGCACGAGACGGAGGTCGAGCAGCGGACGCCGCGCCACCGTATTTATATCGCCGACGGCGACGAGTGGGTCTACGTCGAGGAGTCGCAGTTCGGCCCCGAAATCGACCGCGACTGGGGGTCGATCACCTACGACATTCCCGACGACCGGAAGATCCGTGTCACCGAGGCGGGTTTCGATCCGGCCGGGGTACGCTTCGATGCGACGGAGAACCTCATGGATAGTACGCTCAACGCATCACTGGACGACCGCGCCGGATATGTCGACTTCGCGTCGAACGGACAGACCCGCCAATCGCTGACGACTACCTACGACGACGTGCGCGATGCCTTCGACGAGGAGACCGCGGGTGGAACCGATATCGGTGCCGGTCTCCGCGAGGGTGCGAGCCTCTACGACGACCGCGATAGCGACCGCGTGATGGTCCTGCTCAGTGACGGCCAGAATTCGGACTCGAGCAATAACGAGGATACGATCGAGGCCGCCGAAGCCGCCGCCGAAGACAAGATCACGATCTACACGATCGGACTCGGCGAGGAGGCCGACGACGAACACCTCGGAAACATTGCGTCGGTCACCGGTGGTGAGTACTACTATGCGGACGATACGGACGAACTCATGGACCGATTCGACGAACTCCGTGAGGTCGTCGGCGACCGCACCGAACGCTACATCGAACACAAGGACGTCGAGACGCGAGTCGGCACCCGGACGATCGACGGGGGTACGTACGACCTCTCGCCGGGTGAACCGCAGAACATCACGTTCATCTCCTACGACTGCGCTACAACGAACTCGACGGGCGACGCCGAGGAACACGACGGGAAGACCTACGACCATCGTGAGTGCGAAGCCCGCAACGAATCGGGCGCACACGAGATCAACGAGTCGGTCGAAACCTCTTACAACGTCTACGAAGACGACGACGACCTGGTCGACTACGACGGCGGCTGGTGGCAAACCGCACTGTCCGAGTCTCTGCGCGACGAGGGGCTGATCGACGGCGACGACGACTTCGTGCTCGCGGAGAACGAACGGGTCATCGCCGTCAACTACGAGGGCCCGGACACGCCGACCGGCTACGCGGTGTTCAAATTGACGATGCACCAGCCGTCCCTTCCACCCGATGGGAGCACATCCTCGCCACCGTCGAACACGTACGTGATCTCCATGCACCAGACCCAGATCACCATCGAGAGCTGAAATGCGCTTTTCGGCGGTGATCGATCTCTGAAATCGAACTCGAACTCGGACTCGGACTCGAACTCGGACTCGAACTCGAACTCGAACTCGGAGGCGGGGCCAAGAACGAGGGCGAAACCCGAAACCCGAAACGAGGGTGATCAACAGATTACTTGAGTTGCCTCCGCATCCGTAATCGACAATCCATGTCAGGATCCGACGCTACACAGTACCGGCTCGCCGTGCTCACGAGTAGCATTTCGATGGTCGCCTGGTTCGGCGCTCCCGCGCTGGGACTCTACGCTCTCTATCTCGTCGTGACGGGCGGATCCGCGATGCTCCCTGCACTGTACACGGTCGGTTCACTCGTAACCGGTATCGTCTTCGCTCGCCTCGAACGGCGCTTTCAGCCGGTGGAGTAGGAGACACGAAACGAGTGCGGGGTCAACTGCGCACAGGCACAGGCAGCCGCGGACCTCGAGATGGTCGCTACGAGAGTCTCCGTCGACGTCTCTACTCGAGTTCACGTCTCGAACATCCGCTCAGTAATCCGGCGGCGCGTACACGTTGATGGTCACCAGCGGCTCGTCGCCGTCGTTGGTGATCTCGTGTGCGTCACCGGCCTCGAGGAGCACTAACGACCCTGGACGAAGTTCGACTGGATCTCCCTCCACGGTCGCCGTCCCACGACCGGACTTGACGTAGAGCCACTGATCGGCGTCGGGGTGGCGATTCGTCGGGCCACCGGTGGTTTGGCCGGCCTCGAGGATCATCGTCGCACCCTTCGAGCGGTCGGTCTCGGCGACCACGTCGAAGAATCCGCTTGCGGCGTCGGTATCGATGTGTTGCATCCGGTGGTCCGATAGGGCTGCCCGGATCAAAAAGGAGGGTCGTTCTCGATTATTCGCAACCGTCATCGCCGGTCTTCCTCGTGTATCCCTCATCAAATTCCACGATTGTATCCGACAAAATCAATAGAACGATAGTATCTCAGTAGCGCTCTAACGGTATGGATACACGACAGAATGAGCCTCGTTCTAATTCAGCAGTGAAGAACGTCATGGTAGTAACTGCAGTCGTTCTCGCCTCCACGTTCATCGGAATTTGGAGTTCCTTCTTGACCGACAATCTTGGAGCTGTAGTGACGTGGATCTGGACCGGGCTCGGACTTTCTGCAGTCTACCTCCTCTACGACATTGCGAACAGTGTCAAGCAACTCGAGTACAAATTATGACTGCTCAGTATCGCTCGAGGAGTGATCGTTACTCATCGAACATCGCCCACTCCACTTCGATGGCCCCTTCCAGCCCACGGCCAACGTCGGTGTCCGACGTCTCGAGCGCGGGATACTCGATGGTCGTCTAATCTGGACGTCGTACAGCCGACTCGCAAGAACGGTGTCACCGGTCCACCTCCGAACGCCGTCGATGAGCAGTGACGTCGATCGCTCCGCATTCGGCGAGAACAGTCACGGTTGTGGCCGGCCTCCGAATGTCGGCCGAGTAAATGTATAACGCGAGCCGAACTCGAGACAGCGCAACCCCCTGTCGGTACGTGGACCGAGGTTCGCGTATACTCGGCGGTGAAGTTCGTCGGTTGACCGTCTCGGAGTTCATGCGCACCTCCTCGAGAGCCGACGCTATCGCTGGGTGACTGAGTTCGGAAGAAGCCACACGCGTCAACTAGCCCGAAAGCAGCCGCGTGTGGTTCATTTCGCATCCGCCCTCCCCGATTTGAACGGGGGACAAGTCGATCTACAGTCGACTGCTCTACCAGTCTGAGCTAAGGGCGGGCACTCCAATGTAGCAGGCGAAGCCGACATAAGGGTTATTATTCGATTCGGCCGATCCCGTGTGACGATCGTCAGACACAGCAGAATGATTCATATAGGAGGCGTGTCAATAGGTCGTGTATCCGAGTCGCCATGAGTAAAATCACGTTCCGCGCCGACGACGACCTCGTCGCCGAACTCGAGGCGTTCGACGCGTCGAAGAGCGAAGTGATGCGTGATGCGCTGCGCACGTATCTCGATACGCACGCGTGTGACGAGTCATCGTCTCCTGTTTCTTCTACGTCCGCGCGGGATTCCGTTGCTGTTGATTCTCCCGTTTCTTCTTCTTCCGCTTCCTCTCTGTCTCACTCTCGACCGACGATCGACGACCTCGTTCGTGAACGTGTCGACGAACGCCTCGCCGATCACCTCGCTAATCGTGAGTCCCAGGACGTCAACGTCTCCATCACACTCGACGGTGTCGACGCGGTGACGGAGGAGGTCGGCTCCCAGCCCGAACGTAAGACAACCGCGCGTAAGACAGATCTCGAGGAGGCGTCCGACACCGTCAACGAGTGCGGTCAGTGCGGTGAGACGCTCGACGACGACCACGTGTACTGCCCGAACTGTGGCGAGAAGGCGTCGAAGCGCGCCTTCTGTGACTGTGGTGACGAGCTCCGATCGGACTGGGCATTCTGTCCGAGTTGCGGGCGTCGAACCCCTGCGGCTGACGTCCTCGACTCGAGATAGGATACAAATCCGCACCGTTGTAAGACGGTGAATTTCGTGCCCGCCGAAATCTTTATTACGTATGACAAAGTTGGGTATAGTCGCGTAAGACGGTTGTCTTACAGGCCGCATCTGACAGGGGAAATCGACCGCTGTCTTGTGGTTTCACGCGTAAGACACTGTGCGTCTGACAGGGGCGCGTCGTCTTACCCAAGGGGAATACAATAATGGAGCGTGTGACACTGCGAATTCCGAAACAGCAGATCGAGGAAGTCGAACAGATGGTCAACTCGGGCGAGTTTCCGAACCGGAGCGAAGCGATCCGGTCGGCAGTCCGTGAAATGATCAACGAACAGGACCAGAGCGACGGACACCGCGACCAGAGCTCGAGCGGCAAACGCGGCTGGGCAAAGGTGTAACGATGCAGGATATCGTACAGGACGCTCTCGAGAACGCCGAGGAGGAGGCTCGCGAAATGGACGCGTCGATGGACGACGACGAGTTCGGCGACCCTCGAATCGTCATCATCGGCTGCGGCGGTGCGGGTAACAACACGATCAACCGGTTGTACAACATCGGCGTCGACGGTGCGGATACCGTGGCGATCAACACGGACAAACAGCACCTCAAGATGATCGAGGCCGATACGAAGATCCTGGTTGGCAAATCGCTCACCAACGGGTTGGGTGCAGGTGGTGACCCGTCGATGGGTGAGCGTGCGACCGAAATGGCCCAGAGCACGATCAAAGACGTCCTCGGCGACGCGGACCTGGTGTTCGTGACTGCCGGGATGGGTGGCGGCACCGGCACGGGTGCGGCCCCCGTCACGGCCAAGATCGCCAAAGAACAGGGCGCGATCGTCGTCGGGATGGTTTCGACGCCGTTCAACGTCGAGCGCGCACGTACGGTCAAGGCCGAGGAAGGTCTCGAGAAGTTGCGCGAACAGGCCGATTCGATCATCGTCCTCGACAACAACCGACTGCTCGATTACGTCCCGAACCTGCCGATCGGCAAGGCGTTCTCGGTGATGGACCAGATCATCGCCGAGACGGTCAAGGGGATTTCCGAGACGATCACCCAGCCCTCGCTGATCAACCTGGACTACGCGGACATGTCCACGATCATGAACCAGGGTGGTGTCGCCGTCATGCTAGTCGGGGAGACCCAGGACAAGAACAAGACCGAAGAGGTCGTCAAAGACGCGATGAACCACCCGCTGCTAGACGTCGACTACCGCGGCGCCTCCGGCGGCCTCGTGCACATCACCGGTGGACCGGACCTCACGCTGAAAGAGGCCGAAGGCATCGCGGACAACATCACCGAGCGCCTCGAGGCGAGTGCAAACGTCATCTGGGGCGCGCGCATTCAGGAGAACTACAAGGGCAAGGTTCGCGTCATGGCGATCATGACCGGCGTCCAAAGCGCCCAGGTGCTGGGTCCGACGACCCAGAAGCAGGCCGACAAGTCCCGCGCCAGTCTCGACGGCGTGACCGAAGCGGACTTCGACGCGAGCCAGAACGTCGAGAGTTCACGCTCGCAGTCTCAGTCCCAGTCGAATCGGAATTCGCGCTCGCGCGGCCGATCGAAATCGGGCTTCGGTGCCCAGAGCGACGGCGGCCGTGACCAGGTCGAGCGGGAGAACGGCGTCGACGTCATCCGATAGTTGGCTTCGCGTTCGTTCTTCAGTCGTTATCGCTCGCGGGCGAGCGGCTTTTTATTGCGTCTCGAGATGACCGACCGAGGTCGATCTCCGTCGTTTCGTCGCCTGAGGACGGATGATCAACAGAAAATCGCGTAAACGCGCCCGAGAACGCGTATACGCCGGTAATCTGATCAAACTGCGTGAATCGACTCGAGCAACGAGCACTTCCGACACACGTCTCGGGTCGTCGTCGAACCGCATTCGACACACTCCTGAAGGTCGGCGCCATCGTCGCCGCTGTACTGGTCGGCGACGATCCCTGCGAGCTCTTCGTAACCCGAGATGATCGAGTGACGGGTCCCGGGATGGTTCTCCTCGAGACCGTAGAGCAGTTTCTGAATCTCGCCCCGGTAGGCTTCGCTCGAGTGCGGACACTCGGTAATGTGTGCTGGAAGGTCGGCTAGGTGGGCGTAGAGCGCGACCTCCTTTTCGGGCACGTCTCGAAGCGGTTTCGCTCGCGGGACGAACTCGGTTTGTTCCTCGCGTTCGGAGAGGGGGCCCAGACTCGCGTCGAAGTGTTTGGCGATCTGGGCGACGTCGCCCTCGAGAAAGTTCATCAGCGCCGTTTGAGCTTCGTCGTCTAGGTTGTGGCCGGTCAACAGGAGGTCGGCGCCCAGTTCGTCGGCGTACTTCGAAAGGAGATCTCGACGGAAGACTCCGCAGTAGGCGCAGGCGGCCATGTTTTCGGGATCGTCCTCGACGACGTCGTCCATTCGGACGCCGAACTCTTCCTCGTAAGACACGACTTCGTGGCGGATCTCGAGGTCCTCGGCCAGATCGACGCAGGCCTCGAGGGATTTGTCTCGATAGCCTTCGATCCCCTCGTGGATCGTCAGGCCGACGAGTTCGATGCGGGGATCCTCGGCGAAGGTCTCGTGGAGAATCTGCGTGAGGACGACGCTGTCTTTGCCGCCCGAGAGGCCGATGACCCACGTCTGGGGGTCGTCTGGCGAGGCGTCTTTCGGGACGAGGTCGTCCCGGCGGACGCGTCTGCGGACGCGACGTTCGACGGATTCTCCGAAGTGTGCCTCACAGAGGTGGGCCCCGGAGTAGGCGGCGTGCATGACCGCGTCTCCCTTACAGCGGTCGCAGTTCATCGCTCGCAGGTAGCGGGTACGGGCGGAAACCCGTTTCGCTCCGTGGATTCCGCTCTTGTCCGTGTCCGTCGACGACCGTCGACTGTCGGACACGAGACCGTCGCACTCAGACCGTAACCGTCGGCCGGTCCTCGACTGCCACAGCGCCGTTTTCGAGCGCCGAGAGCACAGCGTCGATGTATCGCTCTCGGACCGACGAGGAGAACAGTTCGTGGCCGCCGTCGTAGAGGACGACGTGTTTCGACGGGACGCGTTCGCCGATAGCCTGCAGGCTCACGACTGGGTCGCGAAGCGAGCAGAAGACGACCGCGTCGTGGTCGATCGTCAGCAGTTCCTCCTGTGCGTGGGTCGTCTCGCGGATGAACGCGGGCGAGATCCACTGTGGCTGCGTCGCGAGCTGGTGGTCCGTCGCGAGGTCGCCTAACGCGTCCTCGTCGAACCCGGGGAACGGAACGAACGGGAAATCCGTCGGGAGTTCCGCGAGGAGGGAGCCGACGGCGTTCAGTGGCGTGTTCGGCCGTCCCCACCACGGACTCAGGTAGACGTGGTTTTCCGCTCCGTCGAGGGCCTGCGCGATGAGCGCACCCGCACTGTGTGCCAGCAGCTGGTAGTCCTCGAGCTCGACGACGTACTCGGCGACCGGCTCGAGCCAGTCGGCTTTGAAGTCCTCGATGTTGGTCGGGAGTTCGAACGCGTGAACGCGGTAGCCGGCGTTCGCGCACTTCCCGATCAACCAGCTGACGTTCTCGTGGGTCCAGCGGTTGCCCCAGCCCATGAGAAAGACGAGCTCCTCGCCGCCGTCCTCGTTGAAGATTCGGTGTCTCATCGGTATAGATTCGTGTTCGTTCGACACCGACAAAAGCGTGCGTCATTGAGGTGTGTGCACACGCCGCGTTCTCTCGCTCCCGTGACGACCTCGCTCGGCGTCCGAAGCGTTTCGAACGCGAACGCACGCGGTGAGCGACGAGCGGACGAAAACCGTTTTTGTGCCGACCGCCAACGACCTGCAATGACCGGAACCGGACTCGAGCGCGAGGCGGCCGTCGATCGGATCGAGCGCCTCGTCGACACCGTCGAAGCGGAGCGAATGCCCGTTCCCGTCCGCGAGGTGTGGGTCTACGGCGATATCGCCCTCGGACTCGACCCCGTCGAGCGGCTCGATATCTATCTCACGAAGGACGTCCTCATGGGAGACGCCCCCGACCGAGAGGACGAGTTCCGCGAGTCCCACGGCGTGAAGGGCGTCGGAAAATCGGTTCGTGCCGACTGGGCGGAGGAACACCCTGACTACCTCCGCGCGAACGCAAACGGCCACGCCGCACCCGAGCGGTGTCTCGCGGCGCACCTGTTGAACATCGACGGCACGGACACCGCCTCGACACCGATCCACCTCGAGGTCTGTAACGCCTCCTTCGAGGACAACGTTACCCAGCGTTTGCGGGGCGCACAACTGCGCGAGGACTACACGCAACTGCTCGATCCCCGAGGCGTCTGTCTCTGGGCCGACGGCGTCCGCAGCGAGGAGGCGTTTCGCAAACTCCGCGAGAGCGAACTCGCCTTGCCGACGCTCTCTGCCGCCCTCGAGATGTTGGGGATGGACAGCGACGAGGCCGAGGAAGCCGCCCGGGAGGTTCACGCCTGGCGATCCGATCAGGAGGGTGTGACGGTGCGCGGGGACGTCGTGTGACGACTCTTGCGATTGAAGTTGCGGACTGTCTCCTCGAATGTCTGTAAGACGCGGCTGCGGCCGTCGTTCGGATGTCTCTCGCTTCGAATCAGGATCTGGGTAGCTCGGACAGTCCCGTCTTCGGTCGTCTTTACGAGACGTCGCTCGCGACCACGCTCTGGAATCACACTCTTCTCGAATCGGTGTCCGTTCATCAGTGAGCTCGGCGTTCGAAGTCCGTACGGCATCCGATCGTCTCAGACCATCCCGACGGTCACGTAAAACGGCACCACCTCTCGCCGCCGATACTCTCGGTCGCCCATCTGCTCGATCACGTCCCGACCCATCGACCGCCACTCGGCGCGCAATCGATCGTACCCCTCCTCGGTCAACTCACCTGCGAGCATCGTCGCTCTGTCGTCGGCCAGCCCCGACCCGCTGGCCTTGCGTTTCGCCACGGTCAGCGCACCCTCATCGTACGGCGGCTCGATCGTCCGGTCGTGATCGTATCGGCGGGTCTCGAGAACCTCGAGGCCGGCCTCGGCGAACACCTCGCGGGCGCTGGCCCCGAGCGCGACGTCCGTTTCGACGCCTTCGAGGTACGCCCGTCGGGCCCGGCGCTCGAGCGGTGCTTCGGCGTCGACGCTCGAGTCGACGATCACACCGCTGTTGTCGGGTTCGATCACCGCAACCAGGTCCGAGGAGACGCGGGCGAACTCCTCGACGGCGGCGGCGGGATCGGGGAGGTTGATCAGGAGCGCTTGACAGACCACCAGGTCGAACGTGTCGTCGGGAAACGGCAACCGGAGGGCGTCGCCGGTGACGACC
Organism: Halomontanus rarus; assembly: GCF_017357405.1. Taxonomy (GTDB): domain Archaea; phylum Halobacteriota; class Halobacteria; order Halobacteriales; family Natrialbaceae; genus Halomontanus; species Halomontanus rarus. Next base: position 3,290,824 of record NZ_CP071597.1, read on the forward strand.
GGGCCGTGATCCCGCTCGTTCCGGTCTCTTCTATCTTCGGGTTCGCCCTCGCTCTCGTCCTCACCTTCGCGCTCGAGATTTCGGGTACGTTCGCGAGCAGCTGCGAGCAGCCGCCTGTCGGCGTCACAGCCGACTACGTCGCCGGGACAGCGACCGTCGAGAACGCGCGTCAGTTCCCCCGTCCCGCAGCCGATGTCGAGGACTCGCTCGCGATCCTCGAGAGCCAGCGGCTCGAGTGCGTCCTGAGAGTCCTCCCACATTCCCTCGCGGGTCCGGGTCAGGTAGTCGGCCGTAAATTCGCGCACGACTCTCGATAGGTCGATTCCGAGTAAAAACGGGTCGATTCGGCGTCGTGTCGTCCGCCCCCGCCGAGGGCCTCAGTCACTTCCGGATGGTGTCTCGCCATCGCCGTCCTCGCCGATCTCGATCTCTCCGCGATTCTCGTTTACTTCGCTCACGGCTCACGTCGGTCGCCGCTCGCCTGTCCGCGGTTCTCGCTCACTTCGTTCCGAACCGCGCTCACTCCGAATCGCGTAACTCCTTTACTTTTTGGATGTTCCACGCGAAGCCTCTTCCGTCCTCGGTCGGCGTCTCGAGTGCGAACGGCAACTCCCGCAGATCGGGGTGGGTGACGATCGCGCGCATCCCGTCCTCGCCGATGTAGCCCTCGCCGATGTGGGCGTGTTCGTCCTTGTGGGTTCCGACGTCGTGTTTCGAGTCGTTGAGGTGGATGTACTCGAGGTACTCGAGACCGACGACGTCGTCGAATCGCTGAACGGTCTCGTCAACGGCGTCTGGCGTCGTCAGATCGTTGCCCGCGGCCAGCGTGTGGGCGGTGTCGATACAGATCCCGATATCGGTCTCGGTCCGGTCGATGATCCCCGCGAGGTGTTCGAACTCGCCGCCGAGTTTGGTCCCGCTGCCGGCGTCGGACTCGATGAGGATCTGGACGCCGTCCGGAACGTCCAGGTCGTCGATGACGCTCGCGGCGTTGTCCAGTCCGCCCTCGACGCCGGCACCCGTGTGGGCCCCGAGGTGGACGTTTACGTACGGGACACCCAGCGCGACGGCGGCGTCGAGTTCCGCCTGCATGCTCTCCATGGACTTCCGACGGAGGTCCTCTTTTGGCGTACAGAGGTTGACGAGGTACGCCGAGTGGATCACCCACGGCCCCTCGAGGTTCCCCGCGGTCTCCGCCTGAAACCCCTCGGCCGCCTCGTCGCTGATCTCGGGCTGGGCCCAGACCTGCGGCGAAGTAGTGAAAATCTGTCCGCAGTTGCCGCCGAAAGCCACCTGTCGGTGGACGGCGTTGCGAATGTCGTCGTACGGTGGCGTCTCCTCGTCCGAAGAGACGCACGACCCGGAGATCGAAACGTGTGCTCCAACCTTCATGGCCGGGTGTGAGTACCGGTTCGTGATAGGTACTTCGGACCGCAACTACTCCGGCTTCGACGACGCGTCGTTTCGGTTCAGGAGTCCGCCTCGAGCACCTCCCGGTCACGAATCCACCCGTCGGCGCCGTACTTGCGGGCCGCCAGCTCGCGAGCCGCCTCGAGTTCTTCGTCTCTCCACGTCGATTCCGCGGCGTCACACCAGTCGCCGAGTGTGTCAGCGACCGTCTCGACGGCCGCTTCGCGATCGATTCCGGTGTACTCGCGGATACCCGTCACCCGGTCGGTGAACGTCGCCGACTCGAGGCCGTGTTCCGCGAAGACGCCGAGGTGGCGCTCGGGCTCGAGCTCGAGGGCGTAACTCAGCGATCCGTGCTGGATGACGACGTCGCGCTGTCGGTACTGGGCGTTGCCGCTGATCTTTCGTCCGTCGACGACGACGTCGTGTGCCGGGTTGATGTCCCGCAGGTAGCAGGAGGGCTGGTAGATCGATTCCTGCTCCTCGCTCGCGAAATCGGCGTCGACGCCCATCCGGGAGAACGCCTCGAGGATCGGTTCGCAAAACAGCGCGTAGCACTCCATCAGGTCCCCGGGTACCTCGTCGGCGGGCGCGACGATCGTGTACGAGATGTCCGCGTACGCGTCGTGATAGATCCCGCCGCCGCCGGTCTGTCGCCGGGTGACGCCGATTCCCTCCCGCTCGCAGTAGTCCCAGTCGACCGTCTCCGGGTCCTGTCGATAGCCGAGCGAGAGCGTCCCTGGCTCCCACGAGAAGGTTCGCACCGTTCGAACCCCGTCCTCGAGAGCCGTTCGTGCCGCGATCTCCTCGAGGGCCATCTGGGTGGCTCCGTCGCGGGCGTCGTCCCGGACGAGCCGCCACTCGCGGTCGGCGAGCACTGTCATACCAGACCGGTCGCGGGCGAGCGAGAAAGTGGTTGTGACGTGTCGCCGCTCGAGTCCGGTCGTGCAGCCGATCGATTTTCAACTCTCGACGTACAGGGACTGCCATGGCCACTGTCTTGACTATCGGCGGGACGCGATTCATGGGTCGGTACACCGTTCGAGAGTTTCTCGACCGGGGAGACGACGTCACGCTGTTCACGCGCGGCAATTCGGACGTTCCGTTCGACGACACCGAGATCGACCACATCGAAGGGGATCGACAGAACGAGGAGACACTGCGATCCGCCGCGGGCGCGGTCGATCCGGACGTCGTCGTCGACTTCGCGGCCTTCTACCCCGACGACGTCCGCACGGCGACCGACATCTTCGCCGACGTCGACGCGTACGTCTTCGTCTCGAGTACGAGTGCCTACCAGCGCACCGCAACCGTCCCGCTCAGGGAGGAGGGAACGCCGCTCCAGCCCTGTACGCCCGAGCAGGAAGCTGACGACTCCTGGCGGAGCTACGGTCCGCGGAAAGCCGAGTGCGACCGCGTTCTCTTCGAGGCCGCGTCGAACGGCGTGGATGCGATCAGCGTCCGCCCGACGGCCATCTACGGTCCGTACGACCCGACCGAACGCCAGGATTACTGGATCGACCGGGTCGAACGGTTCGATCGAATCGTCGTTCCCGGCGACGAGTACTGGATGCCGATCCACCTCGGCTACGTCGAAGACGTCGCGCGTGCGATCCGACTCGTCGTCGAACACGGGACGCCGGGCGAGGCGTACAACGTCGCGAACCGGTACCAGTACACCTTCGAGGAACTGATCGAGCAGATTGCGACCGCCCTCGAGACGAGCGTCACGATCGTCCGGGCGACGCCCCGCGATCTGGCCGCGGTCGACCTCTCGCCGACGGACTTCAGCCTCTGTCGTCCCCACCCGTACGTCGTGTCGACGGCGAAACTCGCCGACCTCGGCTGGGAGTCCACGCCCCTCGAGACCGGGATCGAACGCGCCGTCGAGAACCACCTCGAGAGCGATCGCGACGGGCGAGACCACGGGCCCGACCGCGAGACGGAAGAACGGTTGCTCGCGATGCTCGGTTCGAACGTTACCCGAGTCGGGTAGGGCGGCTTCGTTCGATCGTCGATCTTCGTCGCCGATATCGCCGCCGGCGGGCGGTTGGATCGGCTGCGTGCTGCTGATTTCGCCAGCACCGGCTGTCCACGTCGACCGGTTCGAACGTCCCGTCCTCCGACGGGAATCGTGTCTCTCGAGGGAGTTTGGCGAATTTCATATCGCCTTATAGAGTTTATTAGTGGCGGGTCAACCGCGTTTCTCGCCGTTGCCCACTCCGGGCGCTTTTACGTACGCACCGGCTACGAGGCCTATGGTGCGGAACGTCGCCGGCTTGCTGCCGGAACTCGAGACGGAGGACTTCTATCTCTTATCGGGCGTCGAACAGGGGATGCGATTCTCCGAGTGGGTACAACGCGAGAAACTGCCGAACTTCTCCGGGCTTACGCCCGAGGAGATCGACTACCGCCTCGAGCGGTGTCTCAAACGGGGGTTGATCGAGAAGAAGACGATCCAGTACGAGGGGTACACCCTCAAGTTCGAGGGGTACGACCTCCTCGCGCTCAACGCGCTCGTCGAACAGGATGCGATCGCCGAGTTCGGCTCCCCGCTTGGCGTCGGCAAGGAAAGCGACGTCTACGAGGTCAAATCCTACAAGCCGCTCGCGCTCAAGTACCACCGCGAGGGGTATACGAACTTCCGCGAGGTGAACAAAGAACGGGACTATACCTCCGACAAACAGCACGTCTCCTGGATGTACACCGCGCGAAAGGCCGCCGAACGCGAGTACGAGACGCTCGAGGAACTCTATCCCGACGTCGCCGTGCCGCGGCCGATCGAACAGAATCGACACGCCATCGTGATGGATAAGATGCCCGGCGTCGAGCTCTCGCGTGCGAAACTCGCAGACGAGCAGGTCGTCGGCGTCCTCGATCTCCTCTTGGGCGAACTCACGCACGCGTACGAGATCGGATTCGTCCACGCCGACATGAGCGAGTACAACATCTTCGTCAGCGAGGAAGGAGTGACGATCTTCGACTGGCCCCAGGCCGTGCCGACCGACCACGAGAACGCCGACGAGTTTCTCCGTCGGGATATCTCCAACCTGATCGGTTACTTCCGCCGGAAGTATCCGCGGACGGTTCCCGACTGTGAGATCGAGGACGTCACGAGTGCAATCTCCGAGAATTCGTTCGAGTCCGTAAAACGACTGGTGCAGTAATTCGCGAACTCGTGTCGGCCTACTCGGTCGTCGATAATTTTCTATGATTCGTTCGACGTGACCGAGTCGAGACCCATCTTGTGAGCTAATTTTCGGCTCGCTCACGCACAGTGGATCTGCTCTCGAGTGACAGCAACGAGTGCCAGTGGAAGAGAATTAAACTATATTATGGTATATTCAATCGGATTGTGCCTGTTGAAGGACTCTCTACAAGAGACGGAGAAGCGGTCGGACAGTTCGGCGAACGACGCCATCTCACACGAGCAATACGTACTTGTATCGTGGCTAATAGGTCTACACGAATGCCCCCTCTCGACAGACGTCACTTTCTCGGCACCGCGGCCCTGTCCCTCGCCGGTGGTGTCACGCTTCAGGCGACGCCGAATCGATCGTCTCCTGAACCCGCGCTGCCCTCGTCGGAGTGGCATCACCCGCAACGCGACCCCGGAAATACGGCTTCGACCACTGATCCGGGTCCCCAACTCGAGGGCGAAATCTGCTGGGAAACGACAGTTCGATCCGGTAGTTCCGAGAACTTTGCCGGGTTCGCCCGGCTGGGGGACGCGCTACTCGTCTCTGCGGATCGTAAACTGATCGCCCTCGACACGGACACCGGTGACAGACTGTGGGACATCACCGCATCGGAACGAATGCACGGGCTCGAATCGAGCCCGCGGGTCCGCGATACTACCGTATTTCTCGCCTTCGGGGGAATCTACGTCTACGCGATTTCCCTGGAGACTCGGCGGCCGCGATGGCGCTACCGAACGAACGGAAGCATTCACGCGATGACTCTCGCTGGCAATACCCTGTGTTTCAACAGCTACGTCGATGGGGCACACCGAACGATCGCGCTCGACACCGAGACGGGATCCGAACGCTGGCGATCGCCGGGTGATTGGTACGAGACAGCAGTGAGCGACAATCTGGTAGTCACAAAACGCCGGCAGACCGACGACTTCGAACTGGTCGCCATCGACCTCGAGCGAGGAACCGAGGAGTGGACCAGACAGTTCGATGACGTCCCCCTTCCGTCGGGCACTGGGCTCGTCGGTCTCGAGGACGCGATCGTCGTTACCGGCCCCCACGGCGGGGCCGTGCTCGAGCCGGCGACCGGTGACGTCCGGACGACACTCGAGGGTGTTTCTGGGTGGAGCCTCGCAGTCGACCCCGATACAGAGCGTGTCTACACCGTTGACTCGCCAAACGGTGTCGTCCACTGTGTCGATCTCGACGGCTCCTCTCGGTGGAGCGTCGAGGCGGACCTCGAGTCCGGAATCACCGTCGGAGGCGATACCGTCTACGTTGCCACACCCGACGGGTTGCTCGCAGTCGATGCGCTCGATGGCGATCGACGGTTCGCCGTCAGTTCCGTGAGACGGTCCAACAACTGGACCACGACGACACCACTCGTCGACGCCGAATCCGTCTACCATCGCATCGGTGACACCGTCTACGGAGTGTGTCGGCCATGACGAGTCTCGTCGGCGATGTCGCCGAGTCGTTTGCTTGGCTTGAACGGATCTTCGTGATCGGGATTTCGCTCATGTTCGCCCTCGCACCGCTCGGATCGATCCTTGGGGAAGTCGCCCTCGTCACCGGCGTCGACCTCGCTCCTCCGGGTGTCGGGTTCGCTCTCCTCGTGGGTGCGGGGTTGCTCGAGCGCTATCGCGATCATTCGCCGGACTTGTTCGTCGTGTTTGCGGTCGCGACGCTTACGTGCTGGTTCGTCTTCGAGTGGGCCTTTGGGCTATCCGCTCAGCGGCTCGAACTCGCTCCCCACGTATTGCTCACTAAGATACTCGTCTTTCTGGCAGCCGTAATGACTGCGATCGCCGTTACGTTCTATCGGACTAAGTAAAACACACACTCAATCGTACGACAGCTGTGCGATTAGATGTTCAGTGACGTTCTGGGCCACCGATACACTGATCGAGAGTCGGAACCCCCGATACGATACTATTCGTTAGCGGTCCCGTCGACTGAGATGTTCTCGAGGGACACGCCGACGTTCTCGAGACCGATCGACACCTGTCCAATTTCGTAGGTCGTACCGCGGAACGTGACGGTCACACCGTCGGTCTCGACGGTCGCGGACTCGATTTCGACGGTCCGCTCGTCGATATTCACCGAGGGCAGGCCCTCACCCGACGCCTCGACGTCGTCGATCCGGACGTGTTCGTCCTCGAGGACGAGGTCGATATCGCCGAGTGACTCGACGTCGGTATCTTTCTCGCCGGCCGTCTCACTGGCGCGGTCGTCGCCGACTGCCAGTCCGGCAGTCGAGACGACCGTGAGGGCGACTGCGAGAACGAGCAGTCCAACGAGGACGCGGGTTGGAAATCGCATGAGCGTTCGACGAGAACGACGGCACCACCGAAAACTCCCGACGACCGTTTCGAGTGAAGACGGCTCAATTCGAGACGAGTATCGATCGTTGCATTCGGTACGGCCGGTCTACAGGATGGCCGAAACTGTCCGTACCGGTGTGGCGTTTGCAGCCCCAGTGCGCCTCAGCGCGGTGATTCGCTCGAACTGTCGACGTCGTACCGTCGTCTGAGAGCGAGCGAATCGTGTAGGCCGTGATTATACGGAGGAGGCGAGAAAACCCACGACTTCGGTCGTGGGAGTGTGTTACACTGCCGACTATCTCGTCGCTGTTCCCGTCGGCTCCGGCCTCGAGCGCCGGTGGCTCGATCCCGACACTTCGACCCCAACGACCGACCTACGCCGTCTTCGTTCCTTCGAGCGCTGACGCGAGTTCGCGCAGGCGCTCGATGCGCTCTTCGGTCGGCGGGTGTGAACGGGTTTCGACGTGGAAGCCGTCGTCTTTGGCGTTCCCCTCGCGTTCGCCTCCCCCCGAGAACCCGTAGGGCAACAGACACATTCCTTCGAGTCCGTCGTATCTCCGTCTCGCGTCTTCGGTCGGCGGCGCGGCTACGTCGTCGAGCGCCGTCAGCGCCCTCGCGAGTGCACTCGGGTTCCCGACGAGACGGGCACCGTCGCGGTCGGCGACGAACTCCCGCTGTCGGGAGAGGCTCTGACTGAGGAAGACGACGGGCGTCGCGAGCAAGCCGAGCGTGATTCCGCCGACGAGGACGACGACGGCGGTCGCGACGACGAACTGGACGAGACCGCTGGCGCTCAGCAGCGGAGCGTCGATGAACGTCGAACTCAGGACGAACCAGACGAGCGCTCCGGTCGCGAAGACGATCGGTTTCGCACTCGCCGGGAGTTCGTCTTCGAGGATCGAGTACTCGTCGGAGACCAGCGCCGGCAGGAACGAGGCGAGGGTCATCACGACCGCGTCGTGGTTCTTCAGGTGGACGAGTTCGTGAGCCAGGACCGCGTCGAGTTCCTCGTCGGAGAGGATCTCGAGGAGCCCTTCGCTGACCACGACCGTCCCCGACCACAGGCTGCCGACCGCGAAGCTGTTGGGAACGTCGCTGTCGGCGACGGCGACCGCGGGGACGCGCATGTCCGCCAGCGACGCGAGGCGGGTGATCCGCGCGTCGAGGTCCGGGTGCGACTCGGCGGTCACCGGGTACGCATTGGCCTCCGCGAGCAGGTTGCGACGCGCGTACAGTAACTGGATCCACAGCAGTCCGACCAGCGTCAGGACGGCCAGTAGGCCGTAGCCGCGGAGTTGCGAACCGCCCGCGAGCGAGGCGACAACTGGACCGATCCACGGCTCGAGCAGTGCGGCGACGATCAGTGCGAAGGCGACGTCGATCGCGAGGATGAGCGCGAGCGTGCCGCCGATGCGCGCCGTCAGATCGTTCCCTACCATTCCTATCACCGTGTAGAAAGTGTTAGAGCAAAATAGTTTCGTCGCGATCCCGTCGGTCGAGTCGAACCGGTATATAGGACCACAATCGTGTAAGGGAAATGTATTTAATCGGATGGAAATAACTCCACGTGTGGCATACGACCTTCGACGCGCCGCCCTGATCGGTTGTTGTGCCCTCGCGATCGTCGTGGCCGCGTCGCTGTTCCCCGCGGCCGGCTACGGCGATTATCCCGGTTCGGAAGCCGTCGATAGCGACTACTACGAACGCGGCGGTGACGGCGCGGGTGTCCCCGCACCCGACGACACCGAGACGGACACCGAGACGGCGACAGAGACTGAGACGGGAACGGAAACCGGAACGGAGACCGAGACCGAAACGGAAACTGAAACACAGACGGAAACCGAGACGACGACGGAAACCGAAACCGAGACGCCCGTCGGCTCGAGTTCGTCCGGTAGCTCCGGCAGTTCGATTCCGGGCGTACTGGTCGTCCTCGCGCTGGGCGGTTTCGGAGCCGTCTTCTTCTGGTACGTTACCGACCCGACGCGCTCGAGCGATGTGAGCGAGGTCGACCTTCCCAGCGGATTCGTTCCGCGGCTGCGGCTTCGCTTCTCTCGAATCCCTCAGCTCACGATGGCGGCGACGATCGGCGCCTCACGGATCGTCCCGTCGCTTTTGGACGGGGTTACCAGAACGACCCGCGGGATCGGATCGGGACTCGGACTCGTCGCTCGCGACGTCGGCCGCGGTTTCGGGACGGCGCTGATCGCGATTCCGTCGACGCTCGGGACTGTCGGAAGCGGCCTCTTCTCGGGACTGTTCTCCTCGGGTGGGCTCTCCTCGCTGTTCGGCAGGCCCAGTCTCCCGAGTTGGCGCTCGCGGTCGTCGAACCGGTCGTCTTCGTCTCCCTTCACGGCCGATTCCGATCCGGAATCGGAACCGGAGCCCGAACCCGACCACGGACCGCCGACCGTCGAGGAGGCCTGGGAGTCGATGATCGAGGACCTTCCAGTCCGACGACGTCGTTCCCGGACGCCCGGCGAGTACGCTCGCACGGCGATCGACTTCGGGCTTCCCAGACGAGCGGTCCTCAGACTGACCGAGGCGTTCCGCGACATTCGATACGGCGGTTTCCCACCCTCGCCCGACCGAACGCGCCGGGCACGGGACGCGTTCGAGGAAATCGAACGCGCTCGAGCGAGCGACGGCGAGGACGGGGACGAGGAGCCGACCGGGGGTGACGACAGGTGAGACCGAACCGCTGGTGGCCGGTCGTCGCGGCCGGTGTCGGCGCGCTCGCGCTCACGCTCGCGCTCGGAACGATCTTCCTCGAGTACACACCACCGGCACTCACCCACCTCGCGACCGACACGATCGTTCTCGGGCTCGGCGGGCTCGCGATCGTTCTCGGTACGATCGCGCTCTTCGAAACGTCCCCCGAACGGGACCACGATACCCCGTTCCCACCGCCGGAACCGGACGACACGACCGCGGACCTCGAACACGTCACGGAGACGATCGACATCTCACTCGAACGCTACGAACTCGGGGACGACCGGTTCGAACGCGGGAAACGATCGCGACAGCGCCACGAGGCCCGACGAACGATCCGAGAGACGGCGATCGAGGTTCTCGCCGCGGGCCACGACGTTTCCGTTCCCGACGCAACGTCACGAATCAGCGACGGAACGTGGACCGACGACCCGCGCGCGGCGGCGTTCCTCTCGACCGACGTGAGCCTCCCGCTTCGGGTTCGGATCGTCGACTGGGCCTTCGGCGCGCGATATCGCCGCGGACTCGAGGCGGCCGTCGAGGAGATCGATCGCCTCGACGCTGCACACCGAAATATCGATCGGTCCGATACCACCCGAGAGGCCGACGATGACGGGGTTGCGGATCGAACCGCTATCGACCGTCTCGCCGTCGACGGGGGTGAGCGTCAGTGAGCGCTCCCTCGAGGACGGACGTGCGGTCGACGGTGAACGAAGACGAAGACGAACGCGAACGCAGAAACGGAAGAGAGAACGAGAACCTGGGCAGGGACGAAAGCGAAGACGAAGACGGTCACCGGAACCAACGCGAAGCCGAGAGCGCCGGAGCCGGCAGCCCAGATCCCGAGGCGGACGCGACTCCGAGTTCGGAGGCGGATACGACCGACACGAACTCGAGTCACGTGTCGGCATCCACATCCACGGCGCAATCACCCTCGGTTCCGACCGGTCGATGGGAGTTCGGATTGGCCGTCGCGCTGGTCGCAGTGGGAATCGGTATCGTCTCCGGAAACACGCCCATCTTTCTCTCGTCCGTTATCGGCTTGAGTTACGCGGCTTACGGCTACGCGATACGGCCGCCCGACTCCGACCTCGACCTCGCGGTCTCTCGGATCGTCGCCCCCGAATCGCCGACGCCGGGCGAGACGATGACGGTCACCCTCACCGTGACCAACGAGGCCGTCGAACCGGTCTCCGACCTTCGAATCGTCGACGAACCACCCGCAGGCCTCGAGGTCGAGGGGACCCCGAAGGCCGCGGCCGTTCTCCAGCCCGGCGAGACGGCGACCGTCGAGTACACCGTCCGGGCGCGACGCGGAACCTACCGCTTCGGCGGCGTCACGCTCGCCGTCCGAAACGTCAGCGGTGGCGCCGAGTGGCGCCAGCGGGTCGACCTCGAGACGGAGTTCGAGTGCGACGACGCTCTCGAGCGCGTGCCACTCGCCGGCCAGACGATCCAGCACACGGGTCGCGTGGAAACCGATGTCGGCGGTAACGGGCTCGAGTTCCACTCCATCCGGTCGTACCATCCGACGGATCCGATGAGTCGCGTCGACTGGAAGCGACTGGCCCGAACCGGGGAACTGACGACCGTCGAGTTCCGCGAGGAACGGGCGGCGAGCATCGTCGTTCTCGTCGACGTTCGCGACGAAAACGCGGTCGTTCGCGACGATCACGAACTCGACGGGATCGGACTCTCGAAACACGCCGCCGGCTGGATCGTTGGCGCCCTCTTAGACGAGAACAACCGCGTCGGCGTCGCGCTCTACGGCGGTCGAGGCGATTACTTGCTCCCCCGAACCGGCCGCGATCAGGCTGCCCGCGCGCGGCGGTTGCTCGCGGGTGAGTGGCACGAGTCCTTCGGCCGTTCGCAGTGGCTTTCGCGGACTCGCTGGCACGTCGATCGGTTCTGTAAACACCTCGACGACGACAAACAGATCGTGTTCGTCAGTCCGGTCTTAGACGAGGAACCGATCGAATCGGCACGTCGGTTCCGCGCGTACGGTCACGCGGTGACCGTCGTCTGTCCGTCGGTCGCACACGCGGAGACGATCGGTGGGAGGATCGAACGGATCGAGCATCGCCACCGACTGCGTGAGCTCCGGGGACAGGACGTTCGCGTGATCGAGTGGGAACCGGACGAATCGTTACACGTCGCGGTCGAACGAGCGAAACGGCGGTGGTCACAATGACGGGACACGGGTTCGACGAGTCGACGGCGTCGGAAGGGGACGCGGATACGAACGCGAACGCGAACGCGAGGACGGCAACGGGGACGGATACCGGAACGACCCTCGGCTTCCTCCCGATCGGCGTCGCGGCGATCACGGTACTCGCGGTCGGACTCTCGCTCGGTGTAACGACCGAGACGGTCGGTGGGTTGATCGCAGCCGGCGGACTCGTTGCGGGACTCTCGCTTCTGTTCTCGCGCTCGCTCTCGACCAAGGCGGTTGGGAGCTGTGCGTTCGTCGGCGGGTTCGCGCTCGCCGGCGGTGTGATACTGACCGGTCATCTGGTCGCCGCGGGTGGCCTTCTGGCCGTCGGTCTGACGGCTGCGACCGTCCTGGCCCGAACGGAGAGTTACGTGGCTGTCCTCAGTCGTACCTTCCGTGACTCGGCGGTCCTCGCCGTCGTCGTCGGGGTGGTACTCGCTGCACTCGTCGAGGGCGCGGTGGGGCTGGCAGCGACCGCAACTCGTTCGCTGGTGGTAATTCTTACGTTAAACCCGACTGCAGCTGCGGTTTCGCTGCTGGTCTTGGTCGGTGTGACGGTCGTCCTCCTCGACCTCGCGAGTGTGGTGTTCGAGCCCCGACTCCCCGACGGCGTGTCGCTCCCGTCGATGGTATCGTTCGTCAACTGGGCGATCGACCTCCCGAAGGGTGTCCTCTATCTCGTCGGAGCCATCGGATTTCTCGCGCTGGGCGTCGATCTCTCGAATGCCTTCGAGAGCGCACTCGCCGCTCTCGGTCCGGTCGGGGCGGTCGTCGAACTCGCGCTGATCTCGGGAGTCTTACACGGCTCCGTCGGGCTGATCGCGCTGGCACTAACCGCCGTCCTCGTCGGAAAAGCGATCGCACCGCTCGCCTCGGCGTGGCTCGGACACTATCCGTTGCAGACGCTCGCGCTCGGGTCGGGTGGTGCCGTCGTGGCGACTGTGCTCGTCGCGGCGACCCGTGTAGTTCCGAGCGTCGTGTTGGCGCGCTATCCCTGGGCGTTTTTCGCTGCACTCGTCCTGGCGTTCTTTTTCGTCCACGGCGCCGGTCTCCCGACGTCGGTGATCGGTCGAGCGCGAACGACCCGGTACGGGCTCGCACTCGGAACGATCGCGCTCTTCGCGACGGTCGCGGTCGCCGCCTTCGAGGGCCTCGAGCCGCTCGTCGTCTTCGCGGGCGTGGCCGCGTCGGTCCTGGTCTGGGATCTCGGTGAGAACGCGCTGACAATGAACGCCCAACTCGGCGACGCCGTCGATACGCGCGAGCCGGAACTCGTCCACGCGACGGGAAGTCTGGCCGTCGGCGTCTTCGGTACCGGGCTGGCGGCGATCGCGATGTACGTCCTCGGGAACGTTTCCCCGCCGGACGAACGCTGGCAGGCTCTCGCACCGTTCGTGCTGGCGCTCGCGGCGGTGTTCGTGCTCGGCCTCGCGGTCCAGCGTGACTTCGGTTTCGGAGCCGTCCTCGATCGGGCTCGAGGGCGGTCCCTCTCTCGTCTCCCCTCGCGGTATCCGTTCGTCGTGGGCGGGTCGACGGTCCTTCTCGTCTGTCTCGGCTTGATCGTCGCCGGATACGGCTATCTCGTGTTCTTCCTCTTGATCGTCCTGTTACCGTTCGCGTTGCTCGTCGGACTCGACTGGACCGCGGATAGTCCGCACGATTATCGGAACAACTGAGGTCGATCGAACGTCGTTCTCCCTCGTTCGGCGTCGATCGAACGGCGCTCGTGGGGATGATACTCCGAACGGACCGTCGGCCGACTGTGACTCTTCCCCGGTCCGAATCCGAACGGCTCCGTTCGAGACGGGTTCGAAGGTCTTATACTCGAGAGTTGGGTAGAGACGGATAACTTACTGGTCGGCGGGCACCAGTGGGCACCTGTACGGCACGCGCGTCGCCACAGGTCGGGATGTGATCCGTTGGCGTCGACTCGAAGAGTCGACCCGGATTGAACCAGGAAACGCCCGCAGGTACACTATGGCACGAAGCTTCTACTCCCACATCAAGGAGGCATGGAAGGACCCCGGCGACGGCAAGCTCGGGGAACTGCAGTGGCAACGAAAACAGGAGTGGCGCCAGCAGGGCGCCATCGAGCGCATCGAGCGCCCGACGCGACTGGACAAGGCCCGCGAACTCGGCTACAAAGCCAAGCAGGGCATCGTCATCGCACGCGTCTCGGTTCGCAAGGGGACCGCGCGCAAACAGCGCCACAAGGCCGGCCGCCGGTCGAAGCGCCAGGGTGTCAACCGGATCGGTCGCCGGAAGAACATCCAGCGCATCGGCGAGGAGCGCGTCACCCGAAAGTACCCCAACCTGCGGGTGCTCAACAGTTACTGGGTCGGCGAAGACGGCTCCCAGAAGTGGTTCGAAGTGATCCTCGTGGATCCGAACCACCCCGCCATCCAGAACGACGACGATCTCAACTGGATCTGTGACGATACGCACGAGAACCGCGCGCTACGCGGTCTGACGAGCGCCGGCAAGTCCAACCGCGGACTCAACAACCGCGGGAAGGGCGCGGAGAAGGTCCGCCCGAGCAACAACGGCGGACAGGGTCGCGCGAAGTAGCCGTTTCAGTTACTCCGATCTTTCGGTCTCACGATCGGAACTGAACGGTTCCGAGACCGTTTTCATTTCTCGAGTCCTCGAGTAACGACTACGCGAGTCGGACTCAGTCGTCGACAGCCTCTCCGTCGACCGGGTGTCCCTCCTCGACCCACGCGTCGAGGCCACCTTCGAGGACGAATACGTTCTCGTAGCCGTCCTCGATGAGCGACGCCGACCGTCTGACGGCGATGCTGTGCGGGCAGGCGCAGTAGGTGACGATGGTCTCGTCGTGGTCCCAGTCGCCGACGGGATCGGAGGCCATGCCGTCCGGGGCGGGACTCAACACGGCACCGTCGATGCGTTTCTCCTCGTAACTGGGTCGACCGCGGGCGTCGACGAAGTGTGTGTCGTCCTCGTACCACTCGTACGCTTCGTCCAGCGAGACGAGCGGGACCTCGGTTCCCTCGTGCTCGAGAGTCGAGCGGTCCTGATCGGTGTCGTTCTCCGCCGAGTCGGATTCTCCGTCCGCGTTCTCGTCGTTGCCGTCCGCGGATTCCGATTCCGACTCCGATTCGGTTTCGTCTGTTTCGTCGGTTTCGTCCGTCTCGTTCTCGTTCTCCGTTTCGTTTTCGGTCGTCGCTTCCTCGTCGTCGTCACCGCTGCTGAGACAGCCGGCGAGCGCGACGACTGAGCCGCCAGCAACTGTGAGCAGTCGACGTCGGGTCTGCGTCTTCGTTCGCTCCATACCCCATTTCCAATGGAAATGGATATACACGTTCTCGTGAATTTCGTCGAGCGGTGGACGACGACACCGTTATATGTGAGGGGGCTGACGTCCTGCCGATCGGGCTGGGCATCGACCGTCCACTCCTCGAGACGCCACTGTCGACGGTTCGCCGAGTCCGGTCGTCCGGTGTCTCGAGCGGGGTTACTCCTCGTAAGCGTGTCCGTCGCTGACCGGCGGCGCGCCGAGTCCGAGTACCGTCACGTCGCTGTCGGCATCGGTGTCGTTGTACGCCCGGTGTGGACTCTTCGGTTCGGCGACGAAGAACTGTCCTCGATCGACCCGGTAGACCTTCTCGGGCGTCTCGACGCTGAGAACGCCGTCGATCACGTAGAACGCCTCCTCCTGTTCGTCGTGATAGTGAAGCCCCGAGAGCGGGATCTCCTCGCCGGATTCGACACGGTAGATCCGAACTCCCATCCGTTCCATTCCCGCTGCCTCACTGATGTAGCGCATCTCCGACGGTCGGTCCGGTTCCGACTCGAGGTCGGCCGGATCGATCAGGTGATAGCCCATACGAACACGCTCGGTGACCGCCGATATAGTACCGACCGAAATCTGTTCACACACACTGACGTCGCTCGCCCGATTAGGAACCGCCCGTAGGACGGGGACTTATCCTGCGCACCGTCGTACACTCGCCTATGACGAATCACGTTCTCGTTCCCGTCGACGACTCCGAGCGATCGACAAAAGCACTCGAGTTCGTCTTCGAGGAGTTCCCGAACGCGCGGATCACCGCCTTGCACGTGATCGATCCCGCCGACTTCTACGCGGCGACCGGCGTCGACGGCGGCGCGATGGCGAACTACGAACAGATCCGCGAGAACCACGAGCGACAGGCGAAGAAGATCCTCAAGCGTGCCCACGAGCAGGCGGCCGAACGTGGCCTCGAGGGGCGGTTCGAGACCGACGAGATTCTGGGTGGCGTCTCGCGATCGATCGTCGAGTACACCGAAGAACACGACGTCGACCACGTCGTCATCGGGAGCCACGGCCGAACCGGGGCGAGTCGCATTCTGCTGGGGAGCGTCGCGGAGACGGTCGCCCGTCGGTCGCCGGTCCCGGTGACGATCGTTCGTTAGGCCTCGAAGCGATTTCGAATCACGGGTGACAGTCCCTCGGCGATCGCCGCCATTCCCGCGTCGCCGGGGTGGAGGAGGTCCGTCGTCAGATCGGTCGCGGCCATCACTTCCGGCCCCTCCACGAGGGACACGTTCTCGTGTGCGGAGCCGTCGACGATTTCTCGAAGCGCCGTCCGGAACTCGATCGCCCGCTCGACGTCGTCGTCTCGACAGGCGTCCGCGTGATAGGGGAACAGCGTCACGCACACGACCGGGCGATCGGGGTTCGTCCCCGCCACCGCGTCGACCAGCGCGCCCGCTCGCGTCCGGAACTGTTCGAGGGTGAACCCGCGGTTTGCCATGTTCACCGACACCGCGAGCGTGGCGACGTCCCAGTCCTCGCCGGCGATGTAATCGGCGATCGCGGGTTCGCAGTAGGCCGCGCCGGCGACGCCGAGGTTCAGCGCGTCCGCGCCCACTGCCCGGGCGATCCGGGAGACGTAGGTGAGGTGCCCGGCCGTCGCCGACGCCCCCTCCGTAATGGAGGTGCCGTAGGCGAGATAGCGCCGAGCCGGCCGTTGCGCTTCCGTCGGCGGCCGGCAGTCCCCCGCGACGTCGTGGACTGCGACGGGGACCCACGCGTCGAACCGAAGCCGACACACTCGCGGATCGAACGCGCTCGTCGCCGCGACGGCCGACTCGAGTCGCCGGACGCGTTCCGGAACCGAGAACTCGAGCGTCGTCGGCGTCGCAGTCAGTGTGTGCGTCTCGGCCCCCTGAAACTCGCCCCAAAACGGTCGCACGACGGTTTCGGCAGGAGCGGAGAGCGTCACCGAAATCGTCTCGTCGTCTCCTCGAGGGACGAATCGGAGTTCGCACCCGGAGGGGTGGCGGAGGCGCTCTCGCGCGGCGACGTTGACCGCTGACCGCACCGACGAGGGGACGCGACAGAGACGGTGGCCACCGGTCGTTCGGCCGGTCCAATCGGCTATGTCGGTTTCGGTGACGTTGTGAAGTGAGACAGTTGGGAACTCGTCGTGGATCATGAACGACAACTGACGTCAGTTGCTGTGCACGGCAAATGAGTTTGCTGGAAGAGAACGGCCCGCCTCAGACCGTCGTCAACGCACCGACCGGCGCATCGGTCCGTGCTCGAGCGCGTTCGATTCCGTCGTCGCCCGCGGCGATGAGCGCGAAGACGCCGGCGGTCTCGGCGTCGGCGGTGTCGACGATGTCGAGTAAGAGTTCCTGGGTCTCGCCCGATCGGATGAGGTCGTCGACGACGAGTACGGAGTCCCCCGTACTGATCGAGGAGGCCGGGAGGTAGTAGGTGAGTTCGATCCCCGACTCGAGTCGTTCGCGGGCCTCGATGAACTCCTCGACGGCGGTCTCCTTGCGCTTTTTCGCGTAGATACAGCCGACGCCGTAGTAACTCGCGAGCGAGGCGGCGAGCGTGATGCCGTCGGTCGCCGCGGTGAGGACCACGTCGGGGCGGCCGAAGTCGAAGGCGTCGGCCACCACGGGTGCGACGAGGTCGAGAAACGGCTGGTCGAAGACCGCCGCGGAGTTGTCGACGTAGCCCTCGTCGTCGACACGGATGCGGGCGTCGAGTTCCTCGGCGAGGGCGTCCCGGCCGACGTCTTCGACGACCTCTCGAGCGCGCTCGGTGCTCGGGAGGACGTGGCCGTTGACGTAGCGGTTGAGATCGCCGGCGGGAAGTCCGGTTCGCGCGGCGAGTTCGTCATACGTGCGCGTCTCCTTGAGCATGCACAACACGTCGACGGCGCGCAGTTGCAGCGCGGCTTTCTCGGCTCTGTTCATGTTTGTATGCACGATTCTGCAAGTATGGGTATTTCGATTGTGAGTTTCCCCAGTTACCGGCACGAACGTGCGTACGTGAATCGGCCGGTATCGGTCCGATCAACCGATGGGCGCGAACGTGGCAATCTGTGCTTGCTCGTCGCCGTCCCCCTCGGATGCGTTCCGTTCAGCCTCGGGGACATCGGTCTGAGATTCGTTCCCTTCCCCACTGGTCCCGTCGCTCGAGTCGGTGTCGCCGTTCGTTCCCGTTCCGGTAGCGTGATCTGACGGCTCGTCGACGTCTCGGATCTCAATTTCGTCGCTCGTTCCGGTCTGGCTGATCACCGGCTTCAGGATGTATTTCCCGCTCTTTCCGGCTTTGTGCGGGGCGATATCGAAGACGAAGTCGATCTCTTCGCCGGCCTCGACCGCGAACGGCGTCTGGATCTGGAGTTTCTCGCTCGGTAGTTTGACCGTCGCCTCGGTACCGTCGATCAGGATTCCCTCCGTCTCGCTGACGTAGATGAAGACGGTCTCGTACTCACCTTCGGGTACCTCGAGCACGTCGAGTGCGCTCGCGTTCGCCCCCTGTAACTCCGTGAGGTCGACCGTTCGGTTATCGATCGCGTACTCGTTCCAGGCCCCGTTTCCGTCCGCACCTTCGTTGTCAGCTTCAACTCCAGCATCGGTCGCGGATTCGTTCTCTGTTTCACTCTCGTTCTCGTTCTCACTCTCGTTCTCGTTCCCACTCTCGTTCTCGTTCCCACTCTCGTTCGAGGTCGCGGTCGATTTGAGCCCGACCTTCGTCACGGTCACGTTCAAATGTTCGAAATCACCGATCCGATTGGGCTCGTCGCTCACGTAGAACGTGAGCGCACCCGTTTCCGTTCCGGTCTCTCCGGCACTCTCCGTCTCTGTCGTATCCTCGCTTCCCACCTCACCACTCAGTTCTCCGCTGAGGCCGCCTGCCCCCACGCAACCCGCGACTGCGACGAGGGCGGCAACAACCAGTATTCGAGACGCGTGTTTCGTCATACCTGACGACAGTCACTGAGTCGTGAATAAGCGCACCGTCCGTCGAATCGTGTTTCGAAGCGTTCTCGAGTCGTCGCCGTCCGGCGATTGAACCGTTCACGTCCCGCCGGCTACTGGTGTTCGCCGTCCCTCTCTTTCGTCGACCGTCACCGACGATCGATCTCCGCTCCGGCGATTCGGGTCGCTCTCGGTGACCGTCTCAGACCGGTTTACCCACTGCGTGATCTCGCTCCGTCTTCTCCCGGCCGTACCGTCGAACCAGTCGCCGCATAACCCGCGCCTGGGCCTTCTGGAGGAGCGTCGCGGCCGTACTCGAGGCACACCCCAACTCGTCTGCGACGTCGCTCACGCCCGCTTCCCGGGGGACTTCGAAGTAGCCCACGTCGACCGCGACCTCGACGGCCTCGAGCTGGCGGTCGGTGAGGTCGCCGCTGACCGGCGTGTGTCGGCGGTCGTACTCGCCGATGGCGTCGACGGTGACGTCGATCTCCTCGGGGAGGCTCTCGAGCATCGCTCGAAGGTCCTCGCCGGTGCCGACGACGGTCATGTAGAAGGCGGCCTCGCGATCGTAGATCACCGGCGGGATCACGACGAGGTTCAGCGCGGCGAACGCTTCCCGCCAACGGACGTCTTCCTCCCGGGTTTCCTGACAGACGTAGACGTAGAAGGAGTCGTCGTCGATCGGCGTCAGGTCGTACCAGCGGATCGACTCGACGGATTCGATCGCCGCCTCGTAGGGCTCGCGGTCGGCTTCGGCGTAGAACAGTTCGTACTCGACGTCGTCTTCGCGAGCGGCGATGTTCCACGATCGGAGTTCCTCGTACCGGACCGCCTCGCTCTCTCTGATGAACTGCTGCATCGGGTGGAGCATCCAGTCGGGTTGGAAGAGGCGCACGTTGAGGTACTTCATCGCGTGTTACTCGAGCGTTCGGTTCCGTGTCACTTATAAATTAACTAGGAGGGCCGCGAGAACGCTCAGGGCGATCGCACGACGACGATCGGGTATGCGTCTGCACCGCCCGACGGTGATCGATCGATCCAGAGAGGTGCGTCTGTGATCGCACTCGAGTCGCTGACGCCGACGACAGTCGCGTTCGCCGCCGGACTCGCTCTCGTGGTCGCCAATCTCGCCGGCATCGTCGCCAGCGCGCTCGGTGTCGCCGACTACTGGCCGCCCGGCGAGCGAGACTGGGAGTTCTACGCGCACTGGGGGATCTCGCACCTGCTCAACGTCGTTCTGGCCGCGCTCGCGTACCTGGACTGGAACAGCCTCGGGCTCCCTCGAGTGCCGACGCTCGTCGCGGGGGCGGTCCTGTTCGTCGGCGGCTTCGCCGTCGCGCTCGCGGCCGGCTACGATCTGGGCGTCGAGGAGACCAAAGGACTCTCCGGCGAGTTGCGAACCGGCGGCTGGTATCGGTACTCCCGGAACCCGCAGTACGTCGGGTACATCGTCGCGACGGTTGGGTTCGCGCTGTTAGCGAACTCGACGCTGGTGGCTGTCGTCTGCGCGCTCTTTCTCGGCTGGTGGCTCGCGCTTCCGTTCGCCGAAGAGCCGTGGCTCCGCGAGGAGTACGGCGAGGCGTACGAACGCTACGCCGAGCGCGTCCCGCGGTTCGTGGGTGCGCGGACGGTTCGAGCGCTCACCGGGAGCGGGGACTCGAGGACGACGTGAGAGGCCCGTTCGACCCGTCGAAGGATAAATTCGACGAAAAAACATCGAAAATACTTGCTCTCCCTCGCCGTGACGGTCGCGTATGCCCGCGATCAGCTTCCTCTTCGTACTGTTTCTGCTCGTACAAGTGCTTCTCGCGTACACTGGATTTCGACTCGCCCGCCGACGCGACGACGCAGCGGTTGCGCTCGGGGTCCTGGTCTTCGCTGGCGGCGTGATCGGTCTGTTCGTCCTGGCTAGTATTCTCGAGGTTCTCGTCGTCCAACTACTGTGTCTGGGGCTCTACGCGTTCATTTCGAAACCTCGAACGACCGCCGGCGACCGTATCGACAGTGAACGGACGCTGACGGCCGGGCGCTTCTGGTCGATGCGGTCACGGGCTCACGTCGCCGGACTCACTCCGCCAGGAAGTCCGGTTCGATCCGCTGCTCGTCGCGTTCGCCCTCGAGGTGCTCTCTGAACGTCTCGATCTCGACGTCGTACTCCTGCTCCTCGAAGCGGTCGCGGACGGAGATATTTCCGTCCTCTTCTTCGTTGTCGCCGACGATGATCTGGTAGGGGACGCGGTCGTCGTGGGCCGCCCGGATCTTGCGCTCTAAGGTGCTGTCCCGGCCGTCGACCTCCACGCGGAAGTCGTCGAACTCGTTGGCCACCCGGTGGGCGTAGCCGAGGTTGTCGTCCGAGATCGGCAGGACGCGGACCTGTTCGGGTGCCAGCCAGAGCGGGAACTTGCCCTCGAAGTGCTCGATGAGCATCATGAAGAAGCGCTCGTAGGAGCCGTACAGCGCCCGGTGGATCATCACGGGGCGGTGCTCTTCGTTGTCCTCGCCGACGTAGGAGAGGTCGAAGCGCTCGGGCATGTTGAAGTCCAGTTGGACCGTCGGACCGTCCCAGCCGCGGCCGATGGCGTCCTCGAACGCGAAGTCGATCTTCGGGCCGTAGAAGGCGCCGTCGCCCTCCTCTAAGTCGTAATCGAGGTTACGAGACTCGAGGACGGATTTCAGCTGCGATTCGGCGCGCTCCCAGATCTCGTCCGAACCGACAGACTTCTCGGGCCGGGTCGCGAGGGCCATCTCGTACTCCAGGTCGAACGTCTCGAGGACGTCGACGATCAGGTCCATGATTCCCTCGACCTCGCGTTCGATCTGGTCGGGGCGGACGAAGAGATGGCCGTCGTCGATCGTGAACGCCCAGACTCGCGAGAGCCCCGAGAGTTCGCCGCGCTGTTCTTTGCGATACACTTTGCCGTTCTCGGCGTAGCGGATCGGCAGGTCGCGGTAGGACCACGAGTGGTCCTGAAAGATGGCCGCGTGACCGGGACAGTTCATCGGCTTCAGGCCGAACTCGTCGTCGCCGACGTCGAAGATGAACATGTCGTCCTTGTAGTTCTCGTAGTGTCCCGACCGGTGCCAGAGGTCCGTCTTGAAGACGTGGGGCGTCTCGACGTAGTCGTAGCCCGATTCCTCGTTCAAGTCCTCGACGAAGCGCTCGAGTTGCCGGAGGATCGTCTTCCCCGGCGGGTGATACAGCGGGAGGCCGGGACCGGTGACGTCCTGGATCGAGAAGAGGTCCATCTCGTTGCCGATCTTCCGGTGGTCGCGCTCTTCGGCCTGCTCGAGGCGCTCTAAGAACTCCTCGAGGTCGGACTCGTCCTCGAAGGCCGTGCCGTAAATGCGGGTCTGCATCGTGTTCTCCTCGTCGCCGCGCCAGTAGGCGCCGGCGATCTCGAGCAGTTTCACGACGCCGATCTCCCCGGTCGACTCGACGTGGGGGCCGGCACAGAGGTCCTCCCACTCGCCCTGACTGTAGAAGGTGACCTGTTGACCCTCTTCGGCGAGTTCCTCGAGGAGTTCGAGCTTGTAGGGTTCGTCGGCGAGGCGTTCGCGGGCCTCCTCGACGGAGACCTCCTCGCGTTCGATCTCGTAATCCGCCTCGATGATCTCCTCGATTTCGTCCTCGAGGGCCGCGAAGTCGTCCTCGTCGATCTCGAGGTTGTCGAAGTCGTAGTAGAAACCGTCGTCCGTCGGCGGACCGATGGCGAGGTCGACGTCGTCGAAGTGGCGCTCGACGGCCTGGGCGAGACAGTGAGCCGCGGAGTGGCGCATCACGCGCAGCGACTCGTCGGAGCCTTCGGTGACGATCTCGAGGGCCGCGCCGTCGTAGACGGGCTGTTCCTTGGCGACGAGGTCGCCGTCGAGTTTGCCGGCGACCGTGTCGCGACCGAGTCCGGGGCCGATCTCGTAGGCGCAGTCTTCGACCGTCGCGTCGGCGGCGACGTCGAGTTCGGATCCGTCGGGTAGTACGACCGTTATCTGCTCTTGGGACTGTGAATCTGATTCTGACATGAGTGTGGGTGGTATCGGTGTGGCTGTGGTCGCTGTAACTGTGACCCAGAGTGTCGGTCTCCGTCCACGCTCGAGAACGCCGGATGCGCGTCCGAGGACGCTGACGATGGCGATGACGATAACGGAGACGTGACCATAGGTAGCAGGCGCTGGTTGTCTGAGAACAACACAGCAAACGGTAGGTGAGTATTAGAAGCGGGCGAGGGCCCGGCGTGTAAAGTAGACACCTACCATCGTGCTACCGGATAATCTCGAGTGAGATAAAAACGTTGTGATGCCGTACCGCGTTCGGACGAGGATCGATCAGAACTGATCGATCGTCGTCGCGATCGTCTCGTCGGACCCGATCTCGTTTTCGATCTCCGTCGGGTCCGGTGCCGGGAACGTGACGACCGGATCCGGCTCGGTCACCCGGTCGACCAGCGTCTCGAGTTCGTCGAACAGCGCCTCGTGATCGCCGCTTCCGGTGACCCGACACCACGCACGCGTCCGGGTGAGGCCGACGAAAACCTCGTTGCGCGGCCGGACGCGGTTGTCGTACCAGTAGGGATCGGGGTCCTCGAGGGACTCGACGTTCAACAGGTAGACCGACGCGGCCTCGTTGCCCTTCGCGCGGTTGATCCCGGAGATCGTCACCTCGTCGGGTTTTCGGAAGACGCTCGAGTTGCCCTGCCAGACGAAATTCGCCTCGACGGACCGCTCGGCGAGCCGATCGGCCAGTTTAGTTCCCGTCGAACGGACGTCGGGTACCGGTCCGAGCGGGATCGCGAGCACGTTTGCCGGCTCGATACCGTGTTCGAAGACGTCGGTGGCGATCGCATCGGCGACCGCGTCGATCTCGTCCGCTTTCTTCGCGAAGTCGTCGACGGTCACGAACGGTTTCGCCTCCGGCAGCTCCGATAACGGGTGCGGCGAGTGTTCTGCCGGACGGCGAATCGAGATCGGCTCACCGTAGCGACGGAAGTCGCCCTCGAGGACCTCGTAGCCGATGTCCTCCCAGCCGTCCTGTGTCGTGATCGCCTGGACGGCGCCGCGGGCGCTGGTCACGCCCATGCCGAACAGGTGCGCGAGCATCAGCACCGACCGCGGCGTCCGGTAGGACTTGCGCATGATCTGGCTCTTCTGGATGCCGCCGGAGTAGGACCCGCTGAGGTCGACGGCCGGCTCACCGTCGCCGTCGGTGCCGAAGACTTTCTTCGGACTCGGCGCGGAGAGGCTGGTGAGGTTCTGGGCCTCGTCGTACGCCCAGATGAGTCGTTTGGGCGGCTTCAGCGCCCGGTGACACATCTGGTAGAAGGCGGGCTCCATGTCCTGTGCTTCGTCGATCAGGATCGCGTCGTACTCCTCCTGGATCGGCGCGTTCTCGACCAGATCGCGACAACAGGCCTCGAGCAGTTCGCCGGGGCCGCTGGCGCCGAACTCGTCCTGTGCGGTGCCGACGGTGTGGGGCGTGACGCCGGCACTCTGAGCGATCTTGTAGTACATCCCGTGTTCGTCCCTCCCGCCCCAGCCGTGGAGGACGTCGAGACGCTCCCAGTCGGGTTCGCCGCCGCCGAAGTCGGCGTAGAACCGACTCACTGAGCCGCGGATCGTCTGATAGAGACTGCGCGTGTTGAACGTCACCGCGATCTTCCAGTCGGGGTGTTTGGCGTGCATCGCCGCCGCCTTCCGAGCGAGGAGGGCAGTCTTCCCCGACCCGGCGATCCCGCGGATCTGCTGTGGGCCGTCTGGAATCTGGATTCCGATCGCCTCCTGGCGCTCGTCCATGCGTTTCAACCCCTTCTCGACGGTCTCGTACAGTCCCGCCTTCGTGTCTTCGGCGGCGAGTACGGGACCCCGGTCGCCACTGATCGCCTGTCCGCCTCCGAGGACGGCCCGCGCGTCGGCGTACTGCTCGGTCGTGAGGACGCCATCGACGCCGGGAAGCGACTCGAGTGCGTCACGAAATGCCGCGCTCGTGAGTTCGTCACGGCAGACGACACGCGGCGCGGACGGCCCCCGGTCGAAGCCGCGGTCCTCCCACTCGCTGCGGGTGATATTTGGCAGTGCGACCAGCGACGACATCACGATGTGGCAGTTGCCTCGCTCGTCGACCAGCGACTGCTCGCGCATCATCGGCGACCGAATCCGAAAGCCGTGGTCTCGAGCCTGCGAGTACGGCGCAGCGTGGTCCTGTCCGATCCCGGTCAGCGACCACTTCGCACCCTCGATCGATTCGATGTGGTCGATCCGATATCCCTTGCACTCGACGACGACGAGTCCGTAGCGGCGGTGTAACAGGACGAAGTCCGCTTCGCGGTCGAGTTCGTCGTTTTGCTGGTCGACGATCGGATACCGATAGTAGCAGACGCCGATATCGTTGGCAGTAAAACACCGCTTTAGCCGATCCCAGACGGCGAGTTCCGCGTCCGCGCCGGCGACGGTGTCGTCGTGTTCGGCGGCGATGAACTTCACGAGCGGTGTCAGGAATTAGAGCGACTTAAACGAATCGACAGTTGGGGTTATCGATCGGCCAGCAACTCGGAGGCCGTCACGAGCGCCTCCACTTCGACACCCGCCTCCTCGACGTTCTCGCGGCCACCTTCCTCGCGGTCGACGACGACGAGCGCCCGGTTCACCGTCGCACCCGCCTCGCGGAGCGCCTCGACCGCGTCGATCAGGCTCGTCCCCGTCGTCACGATGTCTTCCAAGACGACGACCTCCTCGCCCTCCTCGAGGTCGCCCTCG
This sequence comes from Halomontanus rarus, assembly GCF_017357405.1. GTDB lineage: Archaea > Halobacteriota > Halobacteria > Halobacteriales > Natrialbaceae > Halomontanus > Halomontanus rarus. Next base: position 3,316,650 of record NZ_CP071597.1, read on the forward strand.
ATCAGGTTCCCGGTGCCGTACTCCTTGCGCTGCTTGCGCGCGATGACGTAGGGGACGCCGGCCGCGACGCTGGTTGCAGCGGCGAGCGGGACGCCGCCGAGGGCGACGCCGCCGAGTGTGGTTTCCGCATCACCCTCGAGTCGCTCGGCGAACGCTTCGGCGATCAACTCGAGACAGCGGGGGTCGGTCTCGAAGAGGTACTTGTCGACGTAGTACTCGCTCGTGCCGCCGTGGGAGAGTTCGAACTCGCCGAACTGTACCGCGTCGGCCTCGCGTAGGGCGTCGATGAGTTCCTGGTTCGTCATTGTGCGCCACGTCCCGCCGAAGCGAGATAAGCGGTGTGGAACTGGGCCGTGCGGTCGGTGCCGTCGTTCGACGGGAACGCTCGAGTGGTTCTCCCTCTCTTCGACTCGATCTGCTTCGATCGGTATCGAACCCGCTGGACCGTCCACTCGCGTTCGAACGGGTGCTGAGGCCAATCGTGAGTCCAGATACCGTTCGCGTAACGAGATCCGATCGAACCGCGCTCAGCGCTCGGCCGGAAACCGCGTTTGCACCGGTTCCGTCCCTCGCTCTCGTGCCTCGAGGTCGAGTAACCGACGTTTCGTCGCCACACCATCGGCCGCCGAGTACCCTCGCAGACCGCCGTCGCTCCCCACGACGCGGTGACAGGGGACGATCAGCGGCACGGGATTTCGCGCACACGCCCCTCCGACGGCGACGGGGATCGTCTCGAGGTCTGTGGCGAGGTCCCCGTACGAGCGCGTTTCTCCGTAGGGAATCTCGAGCATCGCGGTCATCACGTCACCGGTCACCCCCTCGGGAATGTCGATGTGCAGGTCGAACGACCGACGCTCACCGCGTTCGTATTCGCGTATCTGTGCTCTGATTTCGGCGGGTGATTCGGCGATCAGTGTCTCGTCGATCTCGATCGTGGTGTCCAGAATGGCGACGTTCATGGGTGTGGCTCCGTCCCTCGGTGCTCTCTTCTCTTCCCGTCGGCGCATAACCCTCACCCACGGACTGAAACTGGTCGTCGACGGATCGAGCGGCTGAACTCGAGTCGTCGAGGTTCGGATGCCGGCGGTGTCGTGTTCTCTCCGTTCTCTTCGTTCGTTTTCCCCACCTACCAGGGCTCGTCCTTGAACCCCAGTCGGTAGGCGATCACGTTCGTCCCGACGTGCAGAACCGGCGTGATGATCACGATGACGGCGATCACGGCCAGTGTGAAGGTCTCGAGGAACCACTCGGGCGCGACGAGGAAGGCGAGCAGCAGGGAGACGACGACGAAATCCAGTTGGTCGACGCCGGGGAATGCGGCACCGCGTTCGCGACCCGTACGGCGTTTGAGAAACGAGGCGGTGATGTCCCCGAGCATGGCCCCGAAGGGAAGCGCGACGACGACGCTGTACGGGAACGTCGGGAGGTCGACGCCGAGTGCGCTGCCGACGTCGCCCGCAATCGCGTTGAGCGCGAGTGCCAGGGCCGCACCGATCGCGGTGCCGACGGCGGTTCCCCGCCAGGTCTTCCCGTCGCCGAGGATCCGCTTTCCGTTCCACGTCCGACCGCCGTCGATGGGTCTGCCGCCGCCGGCGAGCACTGCCGCGTTGTTCGGCACGTATGCGGGCAACATTACCCAGAACGCGAACACGACTGTCTCGAGTATTGCCATGTCGTGGCGAACGACCCCACCGCTCTTAACGAGGGTGGTTCGATTTCGAAGACGAGGAACGCTCTCCTGTCGATCTATCGTCAATCTTTCACTCGACGTGCGTGTCACATCCAAATCACGAACTGCCTTGTCTCTGGCACCCGAAGTGTTCGGTATGCTGCCACCCATCGCGAATCGGTTCGTCGCTGGGGAGACGTCGGCGGAGACCATCGCGCACGTTCGCCGGCTCAACGACCGCGACGTCAAGGCGCTGGTCAACCTGCTGGGCGAACACTACGACGACCGCGAGACCGTCGCCGGAGACGTCGCAGCCTACCACACGCTGATCGACGACATCGCCGACGACGGTCTCGAGGCGGCCGTGTCGGTCAAACCCTCCCAGCTCGGCCTCGACCTCGGCGAGAACGTCTTCCGGGAGCACCTCGCGGAGCTCGTCGATCACGCCGCCGACCGCGGAGTCTTCGTCTGGATCGACATGGAAGATCACACGACGACCGACGTGACGCTCGATGCCTACGAGGAACTCGCACGCGAGCACGACGGTGGTGTCGGCGTCTGCGTCCAGGCGAACCTGAAACGCACCCGCGCGGACGTCGAACGGCTCGCGGGCGTCCCGGGAAAGGTCCGGTTCGTCAAAGGTGCCTACGACGAACCCGCTTCGATCGCCTACACGGACAAAGCCGACGTCAACCGAGCGTACAGGGAGCTCCTCGAGTACGCCTTCGAGCACTTCGAGGACGGAATCGCGGTCGGCAGTCACGACCCGGCGATGATCGACTATGCGATCGATCGTCACGACGAACACGGGACGCCCTTCGAGATACAGATGTTGATGGGCGTGCGCGAGGATGCCCAGTACGACCTCGCCGAGGAGTACGAGGTCTGGCAGTACGTTCCCTACGGTGATCGCTGGAAGTCGTACTTCTACCGGCGAATCATGGAGCGCAAGGAGAACCTGTGGTTCGCCGTGCGAGCCATTCTCGGGCGCTAAAGGGAAGGGCTCATAATCCCGTGGTGTGAGTCTGAGCACATGACCTCGTGGAAACGGGACTTCGCCAGCGGCCTCGTGGTCCTCGGCCCCATCCTCGTTACCCTCTACATCATCTACTGGCTGTACGGATTCATCGCGGGGGTGACGCCGACTGCCATCTTCCAATCCGAGTCACTCGTGTGGCTTATCTCCGGGACGAGCGAACAGGCCGAACAGACCCGCGAACATCTCGCACAGTTCCTCCGTGTGATCGTCATCCTCACCGTCTTCGTCATCCTCACGTTCTCGATCGGCTACCTGATGCGGACGACCGTCGGCGGGCTGGTCGAACGGATGGTCGACGATATCGCCAACCGCGTTCCCGGCTTGCGGGTCGTCTACAACGCCTCGAAGATGGCCGCCGAAACCGCCTTCGGCGAACAGGACTCGCTGCAGACCCCGGTCAAAATCGAGACCTGGAACGGGCTTCGAATGACCGCGTTCAAGACCGGCAAGACATCCGACGACGGCCGCGAAGTGCTCTTTCTCCCGACGTCGCCGAACATCACGACGGGATTCGTCGTCGAGGTCGAATCCGACCGAATCATCGAACTCGACGAGGACGTCGAGGAAGCGCTCACTCGAGTGCTGAGCGCCGGGTTCGGCGATGCAGAGCGCAACAAGCGCGGAATGGACGCCGGCGTCCCGATCGACGTGATCGACGACCGCACCGTGAAAGAACAGAACGACGACTGAAACCGACCGTCGACGCTTTGGTCCGACGGAGCACAGCGCAAACGGTCGGATGAGCGCAAGAGTTGTCGTCAATCATCACACGCGCCTGCTGCCGAACGACAGCGTGCACGAACTGCCGGCGGTTGCGGACGTATTTCGATCTCTCTCGTCACGTGCGACAGTAGCCGACAGCCCCTCGACCGGCGTCTGAGGCGGCTGTCTCGTGTGAGCGTGAGCGTGTTCTCCGTCGAGATTCGTACTGGGAGACTTTCGATCCGGATACTCTACGGCGCCTTCAGGTTGTGGACGACCTCGAGTCGGTCCACCACCGCTGCAGTCTCGGAAATCGCGGCTTCGATCAGGTCGCTATCCTTGTACGCGCCGGGGGCTTCGTCGGCGGGAACGACGCTCGAGTGGATTTCCCGGGCGGCTAACTCCTCGCGAACGTCGTCCGCGTCGAACTCCTCGTGGGCCTGCGTGCGGCTCATCACTCGGCCGGCGCCGTGGGCGACCGAGTGGTTCCACTCTGGGTTCGACTTCCCCTCACAGATGAGGATTCCATCGCGCATGTTGAACGGGACGATCACGCGTTCGCCCTCGTAGGATCGGGTCGCACCCTTACGGATGACGTGGTCGCGGAAGTCGACGAAGTTGTGCGTCGACGTGATCTCGTCTTCGACGTCGACGCCGAGGACGTCCGCCACCGCGCGGGTCATCACCCGACGACTCTCCGCGGCGTAGCGCTGACAGAAGATCATGTCGATCAGGTAGCCCGCCGCCGCCTCGCCCGTGAGGTAGTCCAGCGGCGAGCCGCCGGTCTCGGCGTCGGGATCCGGAACCGCCTCCTTCAACTCGTCGCTGATTCGCTCGATCTCGCTCGGGTCGTCCTCAAGGAAGTCCGCTTTCAACGCTTCGTAGTCCACGAAATCCCGACCCTTCCCGCCCTGGAGCCACTCGAGGAGGGCGTCGTCGGAGACGGACTCGAGGTCGAAGTTCAGGTATCGCTCGGGATACTGCGAGAGGTGCTCGCGGGCGCGGTCCGCGCGGCCGTCGTGGATCCGGTTGGCCCGGTCCTGCCAGTAGGCGCACGTGTTGGCACCGAGTCCGCGACTCCCCGAGTGGACGACGACCCAGTAGTCGCCGGTTTCGACGCTCCGTCCGATCTCGACGAAGTGGTTTCCCGCGCCGAGGGTTCCGACGCTGCTGATCCCCGTTCGCGTGCTGAAGTACGAACTCATCTTCCCCGCTCGCTCCTCGCAGAGTGTTTTGAAGTACTCGATGTCGTAGCCGCCCTCGGCGAGGAACCGTCTCATTTCGGGGACGTACGAGCCGTCAGCGGAGTCGACGAACGACGCGAGGGTCTCGTTCACTCGCTCCCACGGAAAGTCGTCGTTGACGTGGTAGTAGTCGCGCTCGGGTGCCTGCAGACCGTCGGGCCCGAAGCCCATCGGGATCCGAGCGCGGATAGCGTCGTCGAGTTCCTCGCCCTCGAGGGGGAGCTCGGAGCCGAGACAGGCGGCTTCCATACCACAGCCGATGTCGACGCCGATCACGTTCGGGACGACGCGTTCGCCCAGCGGCATGGTAAAGCCGATCACGCTGCCTTTTCCCTGATGAGTGTCGGGCATGATCCGGATCGGCCCGTCGAAGGCCTCGTGGGCCGCCATCCGGCGAATCTGCTCGAGACACTCCTCCTCGACCGCGTCCGTCTCGATCCCCATGATCCGGGTGTCGGGTACGTCCTCGAGTTCGGTCATTATCCCGATGGTGGGATCGGGGATAGTAAAGGCTGCGTGTGCTGCGGGATCGGTTCACACAGCCGCCGGCGTGCCGGCTCTCCACCGACAGCGACGAATCGACGCGGCGACCGTCGGCTGTACTACGCTTCCGGCGCATCGGCCGGATCGACGACCTCGCCCGTCTCGGGATAGACGCCGACCTGGTCACAGAGGTCGGCCATCGGACACGCCTCCGGGTCCTCGAGACACGCGGGTTTGCGCGCCGTGCAGTACTCGCGACCGAACTGAATCGTCGCGGTGTGACCGAAGCCGCACTTCTCCGCCGGTAACTCCCGCTCGAGGACCTCACGGACCAGTTCGTGATTCGCGTCTTTCGGCGCGATGCCGAGCCGACGGTAAATGCGGTGGACGTGCGTGTCGACTGGGAAGACACCCGACTGGCCACCCGCAAAGAGGAGGACGCAGTCCGCAGTTTTGGGCCCGACGCCCCGAACCTCGAGGAGCGTCTCGCGGACCGCGGCTGGGTCGCCGTCCCTGACGAACGAATCGAAGGCGGCGGCGGAGCCGAACTCCTCGAGGACCCACTCGGCGGTCGCGACGATGACTTCGGACTTCTGGTTGTAGAGCCCGGCGGAGCTGATCGTCTCGGCGAGTGTGGGCTGGTCGGCGGCGGCGAGCGCTTCGGCGAGATCCGCGTTGGGACTGTTGTACCGCCCCATCAGCTCGTCGTGAGCCGGCTGACTCGCCTTGTCGCTCGTGTTCTGGCTCAGGATCGTCCGGACGAGGCAGGTGAAAGCGTCCTGCCCCCCGTAGGTCTTCTGCCAGTACAACTCGCCGAGCCGGTCGACGACGGCCTCCGTGCGCGTGTCGGCCGTCGCCGGATCGAACTCGGCTGCGATACCGCCGCCCTCGACGCCGCCGCTGATGTTCTCGGCGGGTTCGGAGTCGTCGCTCATGTCGTAGCCTCGAGTACGTACTGGGGTGGCAAAACGGTACTGACGGCGGCGGCAGTCGACACGCGGAAACCACTCATTCGACCGAAATAGTCACCGTCACGTCCGTACCGTCCGCGAGTGCGTCGACGAGTTCCCGATCGAATCCCTCCGCGGCGAACTCGGACCCGACGACGATCGTCCGGTCGTCGACGTAGTCACTCGTCCGCCCTACCGCACTTCGCTCGTTCGTGAACTCGAGGTCCGGATCGCCCCGTCCCGAGACGGTCTCCTCGTGGCCGTCGGCCTCGAACGTTACGGTGATCGTCGCTGTCTCGTCCCGACAGGCGTCGACGAATTCAGAGTCGAAGTCGGCCGGCGCGCGGTCGGCGTCGATCGCGAGAATGCAGTCGCCGGCGGGCGTGAGGTAGTCGTCGGTGGTCACCTCGAACGTGCTCGCGTGGTCGGCGCTGACGTGTTCGTGGCCGCGGGCGTGGACGACTTCCTCGAGACGCTGGCTCATACTCGGCGATACGCCGCCGGTCGGAAAACGGAATCGAATCGCGAAGGAGCTACTCGAGCGGTTCGGATTCGGATCGGTTATTCGAACGATTTGGACTCGAGTTCGGCTTCGGCTTCGGCTTCGGATCCGGAGACGGAGTCGGATCCCGACCGATACCCGCCGACGAAGCTTTGCCAGATCGCGCCCAGTAGCACCCCCACGACGACGATAAATAGCCCCGTGATCCCGCTCCCCCACTCTCCGTGGAGATCACCGAGCGCGAGGCTACCCAGCAGTACGAGGAGCGCTCCGACGACGGCGAAGACCGCCAGACCGAATCTGAGCGGCGAGTCCGTCCGACGGGACAGCACGTACTGGGGAAGCCCCACTCCGACGCCGAGGTAGATCGCAAACCCCGTCGGCGTCGTGGCGAGAACTGCCAGACTCTCCGTCAGAACGGTGACAATCCCAGCGAGGACGATCGCGAGGAGGAGACTACCCGCGACGAGAGAACGCTCGTTCATATAGACCTCGTGTCGATCAGTCGTGTTATAACTATGGCTACGCGAGATCCCGAATTGGACGATCGCGGCTCGCAACCCGCACGCACTCGTCGAATGGCCGACGACTGACCGAGACGAAACATGAGAACCGGCGAGAACAAAAACGTGCTCGAGTGTCGATAGCGATCGACGATCGGTGCTCGGTGATCAGATCAAAGCAGACTGGCGCCGTCGAATTCGCCGCGACTGTACTCGATGTCCATCAGGTCGAGGATCGTCGGCGCGATGTCGAAGAGGTCGGCGTCGTCGATCGTCGCGTTCGGATCGTCGATGTACAGCGAGGTGTCGTCGAAGCTGTGCATGCCGTTTCGCGGGCCCGTGTCGAAAATCGTCTCCTCGCCCTTGAATCCCGCCTTGAAGTCGAATCCCTTCGTCGGGATCGCGACCAGATCGGGTGCGATCTCGTCGTGTTCGCCGCGGAAGGCGTCTTCTTTCTCGACGACGCGGTCGACGACCTTCCGGCCGTCCGGTCCTTCGAGTCCCTCGAGTTGCTCCTTGAGTTCCTGTCGGACGTCGTCGTACTCGTCTTCGGTGACGACGCCGCGGGGTTCCCGACCCTCGAGGTTGATATAGAAGCGACCGGGGATGAACGAGTACGCGCGGGTCTCGTCGGAGATGTCGCCGAGCTCTTCCGGTTCGTCGGTATCGAAGGAGAGCCAGCCCTGTTCGGCGAGCCAGGCGTTGAAGTGGACCTCGTAGTCCAGCGAGGTGAAGCCGTGGTCGGAGGCGACGATGAGCGTCGTGTTCTCGGGTAGCGCCTCGCGCAGTCGACCGATGTAGTCGTCGACCTTGCGGTAGAACTCGAGGAACTCCTCTTTGTACTCGCCGTCGCGCTCGTAGTCTTTGAACAGGAAGTGGTTGACCCGGTCGGTCGTCATGAAGACGCCGAAGAACAGGTCCCAGTCGTCTTCCTCGATGTAGTGGTTGAACGCCTCGAACCGGGCGTCGACCGTGTCGTGGGCGTCCTCGATGAACGCCGTCTTGTCCTCTTGGTGACCGAGTTTCGGATTGACGTCGATCTTGTAGTCCATTCCCGCGAGGGTGTCGCGGACGTCGTCGGGGTACGCCGCCTTGTCGAGGCCGGGAGAGAGAAAGCCCGAAACCATCCGCTGGACGTTACGCTGTGGCGGGAACGTGACGGGAACGTTCATCACCGTCGCGCGCCGGCCCTCGTTTTGCACGCGATCCCAGACGCGAGTGGCCTGGACCTCACGACCCATCGGGACGTACGTGTCGTAGGTCCCGACTTCGCGGTCCTGGAATCCGTAGACGCCGGTTTCGCCGGGATTCATTCCCGTCGTCAGCGACGGCCAGCAGGCGCTGGACTCCGGCGGGACGATACTCGAGATTTCCGCTGCGGTCCCGTCGTCGGCGATGGCCGCGAGGTTCGGAAACGCCTCGCGGTTCTCAGAGAGCAGGCTGTACGGCACACCATCGATCCCGATGAACGCGACTCGGGGATCGTCGTCACCCCGTAATCGATCGAACAGACCCATGTCTCCGGGTAGTTCGACCGGATACAAGAAGGTTCGTTTCGAGACACTGTTTTCGAGAGATAGCGACAGCGGGTCCCTCGCGTGAGAATATCTGTTGTTCTCGAGTCTATTTCACGGATTCACAAACGAGAGGGCGCTACAGGGCGATATCTATTACTCACAGGCCGACGGACTCTGTCGTGTGAGTGCAAACCGTCCCGACACCTTCGACATCGGCGGGGAACTGACCGTCAATCGCGTCGGCTTCGGTGCGATGAGTCTGGCGGGTTCGGGTAACATGGGCTGGCCCGACGACGTCCCCCACGCGACCGGCGTCCTCGAGCGCGCGCTCGAACTGGGCGTCGATTTCGTCGACACCGCCGACATGTACGGCAACGGCTCGAGCGAGTCGATCGTCGGCGAGGTCGTCGGTGACGCCGACGACGTCGTGGTCGCCACCAAGGGTGCGATCATGAAACAGCCCGATGCGAGCACGGTGGCCAACGGCGATCCGGCGTACCTGAAGAACGCCGCGCTCCGCAGTCGGGTTCGACTCCGAACCGAGACGATCGATCTCTACTACTACCACTTTCCGGACGAGGACGTCCCGTTCGAGGACTCGGTGACGGCGCTTTCGGAACTCCGAGACGACGGGGTGATCGACCACGTCGGCCTCAGCAACGTGAGTGTCGAGCAACTCGAGCGCGCCCGCGAACTCACCGAGGTCGCCGCGGTCCAGAACCGTTACAACGTCGCCGACCGCGAGCACGAGGACGTCCTCGAGTACTGCGAGGACCACGGGATGGCCTTCGTCGCCTACTCGCCGCTTGCCAAAGCCGACCTCGACGACCGCGGCGACGCACTGGACGACGTCGCCGACGCCCACGACGCGACTCGCTACCAGATCGCACTGGCGTGGCTGCTCGAGCGCTCGCCGAACGTTCTCCCGATCCCCGGGACGGCGACTCTCGAGCACCTCGCGGATAACGTCGCTGCGACCGAGATCGAACTCACCGACGAGGAGTACGCGCGGTTGACCGAGTGATCGCTTGAGCGGCGCGAGTCCTACGACCCGTCGGTCTCGAGCGCGTCATCGGCTGCATCTTCGTCGGGATCGAACTCGTCGAACGCGATGAACCGCTCTCGGACGACGTTTGCGACGAGTCGACCGTCCGTGACGGTCCACTCGAGTCGGTCGCCGGGCTCGAGGTCGAGTTCTGAACGGACGGTCGGTGGGATCGTCACCGAGTACTCGTCGTCGACGGTCGTGTCGGCATGATCTGAGTCCATACCGTCTCTGCTCTCGTCCTGGTATTAATATTCCCGCGTAGTTATTGCAATTAGGGCGGGTTCGGTCGACGCTTCAGTACCCGTCACGAACGAGAACGATCAGTCGTGACGATGTCCGGGAGCGTCGGGGTCGAAGTTCGTCGGGACGACGGTGAGGTGGGCCAGACCGAGAGTGTCCTGCTCGCTCGCAGCGTCCGTCGATCGAGTCGTATCGTCTGGGGCCATACCGGTTCGGACTACCACCGCGACGCCATTAAAATTACCCATGCTCATAATGTATGAGTCCGATGCGTGCGCATAACCACCACGAATCGGGTGGACAGTGAACGGACAGAAAGAGGGCCAGATCGGCGTCGACGGTCGCGACCGCGTCTACGGGCGGTTCACTCGAAGTGCTCGTCGTAGAGGTCCTGTGCGTGTTCGATCGCGTCCATCGCGGCCTGCTTGTCCTCCCAACCTTGGGTCTCGACCTCCTTGCCCTCCTCTAAGTTCTTGTAGGTCTTGAAGAACTCGTCAATTTCGTCGAGGGTCTGCTGTGGGATGTCCTCGAGGTCCTGAATGTGGTCGTAGCGAGGGTCCTCGATCGGGACGGCGATGACCTTGTCGTCCTGTTCGCCGTCGTCGTCCATCTTCATCATGGCGACGGGGCGGGCTTCGATGACGCAGCCGGGGAACGTCTGGTCCTCGACGAGGACGAGCACGTCGAAGGGGTCCTCGTCGTCGTAGTAACTCTGCGGGATGAAGCCGTAGTCGGAGGGGTAGTGGACGTTCGAGTGAAGCACGCGGTCGAGCATCACGCCCGGAATGTCCTTGTCGTACTCGTACTTGTTGCGCTCGCCCTTGAGACACTCGACGACGGCGTAGATCTCTTCCGGCGGATTCGGTCCTGTCTCGAGGTCTTCCCAGAGATTCGTCATGCGTTTGCCTGTCTGCGGTCGATCAAAAAGTACTTTCGTAATCGAGTGTCACGTTGTAGGTGACGGCTGCCCCGCACCCGACCGACACGAACCGTCACCAAACAGGCACCGAAACGGTCGCTCTCGCGGTATGCCGCACCGGGCAAACGATGACGAAACGAACGAAACGAACGAATAGTTGGCAAGTCTTAAATAGTTTGGTGACATTTAGACAGCTATGTCAGAGGCACAATCAATCACCGGCAGTGCAAGTATCGCACGCGATTTGACCGCGTTCCAGAACAACATCCTCGTTATTCTCGCGAAAGAACCGATGTACGGACTCGCGATCAAACGAGAACTCGAGGAGTACTACGGAACCGAGGTAAACCACGGTCGACTCTACCCGAACCTCGACGAACTCGTCGATCTCGATCTGATCGAGAAGAGCGAACTGGACAAGCGAACCAACCAGTATTCGCTGACCGACGACGGCTACGAGGCCGTCCTCGACCAGATCAACTGGACCCTCTCGAAGGTCGTCACCGACGACGACCGCGCCGACGAGATCCGTGATCTCGTCGACGAGAATTACTGAGTACACGTAGCAGCCGACGAGACGACAACGAAACGACTACTGAACCACGAATTCGGGCACCGGTTCACCGGCCGTCTCGAAGACGAGACCGATCGACTCCTCGATCACGGCTCGCTGTTCTTCGGACGACCATACGTTTCGCACGTAATACTCCTCGAGGAACTCCTGTATCTCGCTGACTGACGCCGAGTCCATCCGCCGAGCGTAGTGGTTGCCCATGAAGTCGGCGAACGCGTCGGCGTTGTCGCCGTGTACGTCGCCGTGTTCCGCTCGGACCGCGTCGACGAGCGTCCGATTGTCCGCGTCGACCGCCTCCCAGTCGTCTGGGTCGCCCGCGCCCTCGAGTCGAACCTCGATCGCGCGCGAGACGTCTTCGATCCGATCGGTTCGGATGACCCCCTCGTCGTCGTCGTGCCACTCCTCGGGGTGTAAGACGAGGACGTCGCCCGCCGCCTCCTCGCGGACGCGCGCCGTGAAGTCGTGGTCCTCGAGGATGGCCGCCCGACGGTCTCGATACGACGCTTCCTCCCGATCGACGACCGCCTGTCGTGCGAGCCGCGTCAGCCGTTCCGCTTCTTCGATCGTCTCTTCGGGGAGTTCTTCGGTTTCGGTTTCGGATTCGGTTTCGGTTTCAGTACCCGTTCCCGTCCGACTTTCACCACTGTCTCCATCCACGGTCCCGTCGCTCGCGTCCTCTGGATTCAGGTCACTCATATCAGTCGATGTCGGCGGTAGTCGATTCGAGCGCTTTGCACTGTCGGTCCGTGATCCGGCCGGTGAGCCGACAGGCTGCGTCGCGCCCGTTCGCAGACGACATCGAAACCGACGGAAAAACGCTACAGAGGCCGTCTCAGGACCGATCCATCGCCTCGTTGGCCAGCGCGTCCGCCCGATCGTTGACCTCTCGAGGAACGTGCTCGAGGGACCACTCCTCGAACGCCGACAGCAACTCGAGGGTGGTCACGCGCTTCTCTCGAAGCTGGGGATTGTTGGTGTCGTACTCGCCTCGGACCTGTTTGACGATCAGTTCGGAGTCGCCGCGGACGTCGACCTCGTCGTAGCCGTAATCGCGTGCGGCCTCGAGGGCGGCGATCAGCGCCTCGTACTCGGCTTGATTGTTCGTCGCGCGCCCGATCGTATCGCTCCCCTCGGCGACGATTCCTTCACTCGTGACGATCACCCACCCGATCCCCGCCGGACCGGGGTTGCCGCGCGCGCCGCCGTCGAAGTAGACGTGTGCGCGACCGCCACCCTCCCGGAGCAACGCCTCGAGGTCCCGGGGGCGTTCGCCCTGAATCACCACTTTGTCCTCGTAGGCGACCGCGGTCGCGCCGCCGCGGCTCGCGCGCCAGCGTTCGTGGTCGGTGTTGCCGGATTCGACGGCTACACCGGCGTTCTCGAGGCGCTCGCGGGCGACAGCGGCGTCACACTGGATGACCGGCATTCGTCGGACAGGTCATCCCAAACCAAGTAAAACCTTTGCGGTTTCGATCGGAAAACAGCAGGGAGAGGCCGGTCAATCGGTTAGTATCGGCGAATGAGCGTCAGACGTAGAAAATCCCCCCCAAGGATTTATATAGTTTGATGATACTACTATAAAAGTGCGATGACACGGTCCACCCGCCAGCGGGAGCGAATGCGCGAGACGGACGAGGAGTCCGAGGAGCAAGAAGGGGTACGTGCCTGCCCCGAATGCGAATCGGACAACCTCGTTAAGGACTCCGACCGGGGTGAGCTCATCTGTGAAGACTGTGGGCTCGTCGTGGAAGAAGAAAAGATCGACCCCGGTCCGGAGTGGCGGGCGTTCAACCACCAGGAACGACAGGAGAAATCCCGTGTCGGTGCCCCGACCACACAAACGATGCACGACAAGGGGCTGACGACGACGATCGACTGGAAGGACAAAGACGCCTACGGTCGGTCGATCTCCTCGAAAAAGCGCAGTCAGATGCACCGACTGCGCAAGTGGCAAGAACGTATCCGTACCAAAGACGCAGGGGAACGCAACCTGCAGTTCGCGCTGTCCGAAATCGATCGGATGGCCTCCGCACTGGGCGTCCCACGATCGGTTCGCGAGGTCGCGTCGGTGATTTACCGGCGCGCGCTCAAAGAGGACCTGATCCGCGGTCGCTCGATCGAAGGCGTCGCGACGTCGGCGCTGTACGCCGCCTGTCGAAAGGAGGGCATCCCGCGCAGTCTCGAAGAAATCTCGGAAGTATCCCGCGTCGAACGCAAAGAAATCGGACGCACGTATCGATACATCTCACAGGAACTCGGCCTCGAGATGAAACCCGTCGACCCGAAGAAGTACGTCCCGCGGTTCTGTTCTGAACTCGAACTCTCCGAAGAGGTCCAGACGAAGGCCAACGAAATCATCGAGAAGACGGCCGAGGAAGGACTCCTCTCGGGCAAATCTCCGACCGGGTACGCGGCCGCCGCGATCTACGCCGCCTCGCTGCTCTGTAACGAGAAGAAGACCCAGCGAGAGGTCGCCGACGTCGCGCAAGTGACGGAAGTGACCATTCGGAACCGATACCAGGAACAGATCGAAGCGATGGGCATTCACGGCTAACGCCGGACAGACTCACATCCACTATTCTTTCGCAGATCGTGTGTCTCGAGGTCAGCGGCTGCGCTCGTTCTCGGAAACCGTCGAACCTGCCATCGTCGAACCTGCCATCGTCGAACCCCGTCTTCGAACATCTCACGATACGCAGACAGCCTCGAGACGAACATTCAAACCCACGCCACCCCTACCTCGAGTTGATGCGCCTCGACGAGTACTTCGAGGACTTAGAACCCGACGAGGAGGCCGAGCGTCGCCGCCTCGCTCAGGAGAAGTCCTACGCGATCACGGACCACCTCGAGGACTTCGAGCGGAAGTTCGACGACGCCCTGAGCGGCGACACCCTCGTCGGTTCGACCGCGCCGTCGATCTTCGTCGGTCGGTCGAACTATCCCGACATTCCGGTCGGGCTCCTCTCGCCCGTCGGCGACGAGGACGAGGCCGCAGAGTACGTCACGGACGGGAACTGGTACCGGCAAGGGTACGCCATCGACGACGTGCTCCAGCGCCGGACCGGCCTCCTGAACTCGAGCAAGCGGGCAAACGTGGACTCGCCGGGGATCGCCAGCCGACTCGCACCCTCCGTGCAAGACGTCTGGGACGGGTTCGTCGGCGTCCAGCGTGAGGTAGCGATCGCAGATCGACCGGTCGACCTCGAGATCGGCCTCGACGGGAAGCCCGATCTGGGCCTCGATTCGGGGACCGACGTCGCCACGCCGCGGGGTCCGCGCGCGAACGCGCGCTCGGCGGACCTCACGGAGAACCCCCACGTCCCTCGAGCGGTGAAGAAGACCTTGGAGGACGACGACTGGCAGGCCCAGGGGGCGATGACCTACCTCTACCGGCGGGGATTCGACGTCTACGAGATCAACTCGATCCTCTCGGCGGGCGCGCTGGGCGAGGCCGCCCAGCGCCGACTCGTCCCGACGCGGTGGTCGATCACGGCCGTCGACGACACGGTCGGCCAGTTCCTCCGCGGCCGGATCCGTAACGCACCGAGCATCGACGAGGTGCAGGTCTGGGAGAACGAGTACATGGGCAACCGCTACTGGGTCCTGCTCGCGCCGGGTAACTGGGAGTTCGAACTCGTCGAGATGAAAGCCCCCGGCAGCATCTGGAACCCCGATCCGAGCGGCGAGATCTGGATGGCCAGCGCCTCGGAGGGCTACGAGGGACGCTCGAGTTACGTCGAGGAGACCGCGGGCGCCTACTACGCGGCCCGCCTCGGCGTCTTAGAGTACCTCGAGTCGATCGGCCGACAGGCGAAGTGTCTCGTCCTGCGCGAGGTTTCGGACGACTACTGGGCACCGGTCGGCGTCTGGCAAGTGCGGGAGAGCGTCCGCAACGCCTTCGACGGCGAGTACGGCGTAGCGGAGACGTTCCACGGGGCCGTGAAGGCGGTGACGACGCAGTTGCCGGTCTCCCACCAGCGTTTGCGACGGAAATCCGAGCTGGCGGCCGGCGTCCAGTCGAACCTGTCGGCGTTCGGAACCGGTGGCGGGGGCGGCTGACGACGGTCGCGTCTTCACAATGGTTCGTGTCCCGACCAACTGATCGGAAGGGATACAACTACCTCGCGAGAGTACTGTCGCACGTCTCTCGCGACCATCGAATTCGCTCCGGTTCCCGGCGTCCCAGGACTGCTCATCGTACTGATTCTCCTGCTGTTCTACGCTGCCGTGCCGATTCTCATCGTTGTAGCAGGGATTCACCTCTTCCGGAATATGAGCGGAAGGGCAGCGCTCGAGGAAGAACTCGAGCAGCGAGTCGAGGACTGAGGGCGCGAGGTCGAGTCGCTACGACCCGACGAGTGACGCGTTCCGGCGCACGCTATCCCGTGCGTTCTGCTGCCAAATCGCATGACTTTGAGTAATCAAACACCGCTCTTTTATTCTCTAGGTGCATATCACGATCGATGTCACTCGACTTTACGCCGACGACCGTCGACGAACTCGACCCGGAGCGACGACCTTCGTTCCGGCTCGCGCTCGTCCCGGTTCTCGCGGTCGTCGTCTTTCTGGGCGTCGGATCCGCCGTTCTCGGACTCGATCCGCACGTCCCGCTGCTCTGGAGTATCGTCTTCATCGGTGCGTTCGGTCACTACCTCGGTTACTCGTGGGCCGACCTCTACGACGGGATCGCCAACGGACTCCTCATGGGACTGCAGGCGCTTTTGATTCTGTTCACCATCTACGCGCTGATCGCGACGTGGGTCGACGCCGGCACGATCCCGGCGATGATGTACTACGGCCTCGAGTTACTGACGCCGGCGGTGTTCCTGCCCGTCGCGGCCGTCCTGGCCGCCGCCGTCGCCTTCGCGATCGGGTCCTCGTGGACGACGGTGGGGACGCTGGGCGTGGCGTTCGTCGGGATCGGTGCCGGACTCGGCGTCCCCGACCCGATGACCGTCGGCGCCGTCATCTCTGGCGCCTACGCGGGCGACAAGCAGTCGCCGCTGTCGGACACCACGAACCTCGCGGCCGGCGTGACGAACACGCCGCTGTACGACCACATCCACCGGATGCGAACCGGAACGGCCGTCGCCTTCGGGATCGCGGTGGCGAGTTTCGCGGCGCTCGGACTGCGAGCCGGCGGGGAAATCCCCGTCGGTCGAGTCGCCGAGATCCAGAGCGCGCTCTCGGGAACGTTCGACCTCTCGCCGCTGGTCTTCCTGCCCTTGCTGGTCACCTTCGGGCTCGCGCTCCGTGGTTACCCCGCACTTCCCACGCTCGTCGCCGGCGTCTTCGCCGGAGTCGGTACCGCCGTGTTCGTCCAGGGGACCGGCTTCGTGGCCGCCTGGGAGGTCTTCCTGAACGGCACCGAACCCGCCACGGGGACCGAACTCGTCGACGAACTGCTCGCCGCCGGCGGGCTCACCGGCTCCGCCTGGACCATCACGGTCGTCGTCGCCGCGCTCGCTCTCGGCGGCCTCCTCGAGAAGACCGGCACGCTCGCGGTGCTCGCCCACCGGCTCTCCCAGGGGGTCCGGAGTTCCGGAGGCTTGATCGTCGGGACCGGCATCTCGGCGATCCTGATCAACGCGCTCACCGCCCAGCAGTACATGAGTATCGTCCTCCCGGGGATGACGCTGCGGAACCTCTACGAGGAGTTCTCACTCGAGAGCGACCAGCTCTCGCGGGCCGTCGAAGCCGCCGGCACGCCGACCGGCGCACTCATCCCGTGGCACGCGGGCGGCGTCTTCATGGCCTCGGCGACCGGCGTTCCGACGCTCGAGTACGCGCCCTACTACCTGTTCGGCCTGCTGTCCCCGCTGGTCCTGTTCGCGATGGCGCTGACCGGTCGCGGCGTGCCGACGGAGCGGCGGGTCGAGACGGCCCAGCACGCGGACTGAGAGTCGTCCGAGAACGATTCGGAAACGCTTCGAAAACGCTTCGACAGCGGATCGAGCGCGACCGGGCGTCGCCCGCCGATCCGCGCAGCCACTGCGAGCGTTACGCGGTGACCGTCGTCCGCTCGGTCGTCGTCTCACCGTCCGCATCTGTCGTCTCGACCGTCACGGTGTACGTATCACCGGCGCCGTGCTTGACGCCGAACGCTTCCGACCCGCTCGTCGCCGAGCCGGCGACGTCCGTCTCCGCCGTGTAGACGACTCCACCCGCGCCGTCGCGGACGGTCACCGTGACGACCTCGAGATCGCCGTCGGCGTCGGTGACGCGCCAGTCGACGGAGAGGTCGGCGTGGGGATTCGGCGGGCTGTTCTCGTCGGCGCGCAGTTCGTCGACTACCGGCGGCTGTGAGGCGGTCTCGGTAGTGAACGTCCGTACCGAACCGACTGCGTCGTAGCCGTCGGAAGCGGTTGCGACGGCGCGATACTCGTAGGTCGTGTCGGACTCGAGATCGGTCACGACCGCGTCGACCGCTCCCGGTTCGGTCAGTCGCTGTCCGTCGGTCGACCGCCAGCCGTCGTCGCCCTGCGCTCGGTACTCGAACGTTACCGTCGCTGACGCGGCACCGCCGAGGTCGGTCAGCGAGGCCGAGACGGTCGCGGTCGAGTCGTCGATCTCGGCGGCCTGCGCCGTACGTACGACCGGCCGCTCGTCGGTCGTGGCCGTCCGCACGTCTCCCGCGTCGGCGGCGTGACCGACGTCAGCAACGACGCGGAACTCGTAGGTCGTTCCGGCCTCGAGATCGGTCACCGTCCCGCTGACAGTTCCGTCGGAAGCGAGCGCCGCGTCCGTTCGCTCCCAGGCGGTTGCGCCCCGCGCTCGATACTCGACGGCGACGGTTGCCTCGTCTCTATCGCCGTTCTCGAGGCTCCCGTACACCGTCGCGCTCCCGTCGTCGACGTTCCTCACGTCGTCCGTGGTAACGCTCACGGCCGGGTCGGTCGCGAACGACCGTCGATCCCCGAGATCGACGCTATCGCCGTACTCGCCGGCGAACGCGCCGACCACGTACTCGTAGGTCGTGTCGGCCTCGAGACCGTCGACGTGCTGAGTGACGGTCCCCGGTTCGGCGACGATCGTCTCGTTCGTCCACTGCCAGCCCGTCGAACCGGCCTTCCGGTACCGGAACTCCACGGCTACCTCGTCGGCGCTGCCGAGTTCTCGCAGCGTCGCGTTCAACACTGCCGAGGAATCGTCGACCGCGGCGACAGGTTCGGTCTCGATCTCCGGCGAGCGGTGCAGCGTCTCGAACGTCTTCGTCTCGCCGGTCGCGATCGTCGACTGGTATCGGTCCGTCGCGACCGCGCGGTACTCGTAGGTCGCGTTCGGTTCGAGTCCGTCGACCTCGGCGGTGAACCGCCCGGTCTCGTTTCTCGTCTCGCTCTCGAGAGCCGTCCACTCGTCGACCCCCTCGAGACGGTACTCGAACCAGACGGAAGCGGTGTCGGTTCCCTCGATCGCGGTGAGATTCCCGCCGAGTATCATCTCGGTCTCACCGAGCAGGTCCGCCCACTCGGTTCGAACGTCGACGGTCGCAGTCGCGGGCATCGTGAACGTCTCCGTCTCGCCGGTCACGACCGTCGTCTCGTTATAATCGGTCGCGAGCGCGCGGTACTCGTAGGTCGTTCCGGGCTCGAGGTCGCGAGCTTCCCCGCGGACGGGGCCGGGCTCGTCCGTCTCGTTGCCGTCGGCTCGTTGCCACCGGTCGGCGCCCTCGGCGCGGTACTCGAACCACACCCACGCGGTGTCGGTTCCGTTCAATTCGGTCACGTTCGCCGCGAGCAACGCGTCCGTGTCGCCCGTGGGGTCAGCCCACGCAGTCGAAACGGTCAGTTTCACGTCCGTCGTGTTCGTCTCCATCACTCGCTCCCCTCCGCTCGAGTTCGTTCCGGGAGCGGTCGCTGCGACCGTCGCGCTCGCCATCAGGAGTGCGACGACTGCGGTAACGACCGCCGTCCGCATTTCGATCGATAACATACGTCCTCACGAGACTATTCAAATCTATTGTATTTACCGAATTCATTTTAGATCCAAATGTATTGTGGGAGCGACGAACTGCCGCGGCGCTGAGTCGACGGGTGAGATCGACTCAAATCGCTTCGTGACCGCGAGGCTCGGTGAGACGAGAACCCGACCGATCGTCGTTCCGAGATTGACCGCACGGACGACGTCAATCGGTCGCGGATGGATCTGCGATCGGCGGATGTTCCTCACGTTCGACGGCAGAACTCGAGGGATCTTCGCTCGAGTGGGTCTCGCCGAAGACCGTCAGCGCCGCTTTGAACACCGCGAGAAGGACGGGTCCGAGGAACAGCCCCATGATTCCCAGCAGGTAGAGTCCGCCGATGACGCCGATCAGGACGACCGCGGGGTGCAGTCCCGACTCGTGATCGACGAAGATCGCCCGCAGGTAGTTGTCCACCAGCGAGAGGACGGTGACCCCGTAGAGTGCGAGCGCGAGCGCGTTCGCCGCGTCGCCGCTGACGAACAGGTAGCCGACGGCCGGCCCCCACACCAGCCAGACACCGACGATCGGCAGGAACGAGACGACGATCATGACGACGGTCCAGAAGGCGACGTTGGAGACGTCGAAGAGGGCGAGGCCGATTCCGCCCAGAACCCCCTCGACGAGCGCGACGAGCACGTGACTCTTGATCACCGCCCACGTCACCGCGTCGATCTCCGTAAACAGCGCCTCCCGAACCTCGTCTTCGAGCGGTGCGACCCGCCGAACCCACTCGACGAACGCCGCGCCGTCGACGAGGAGGTAGTACAGCAAGAAGAGACAGACCATCACGCCGACGCTCATCTCGATCGTCGCGTTGAGCAACCCGACCAGCTCGAGCAACATCCTCTCGAGCGACGTCGCCAGAACCCGTTCGGCTTCCGCGAGCGCGATCGTTTCGGCGGTCTCGAGTGAGGCGGCGTCGATTCCGAGTTCCTCGAGTGCGATCTCACGGACCGCCTCGACGACCGCTGCCTGATCGATATCGGCCAGAAACGACGAGACCGTCTGGAGGACGACGATCGAGACGAGCAACACCGGAACGACGGCCCCGACGATGGCGAGGGCAGTGAGTAGCGTCGCGGAGATCCGGGGTCCGACGACCGGCGCCAGTCGGTCCTGAATCGGCGCGAGAACGAACGCGAGTAACCCGGCGGCGACGACGTACTGGAGGAGCGGCGCGACGATCAGGGCGGCGAGGCCGCCGAACACGGCGATCATCAGCGCGAAGAACGCGGTTCGAACGTCCATGTCTCGACATGTCTCCCTCGGGTCCTAAACGTTGGTATTCGTGACAGTGTATTCAGCTAACACTCTCGGGTCGAACCGGAAAACGGCGCACCTCGAGCGGAGGGGGCGACCGTCGGCATCACGGCCGATCTACAGCGTCGCGAACGCCTCGCCGACCATCGCGCCCGTCTCGTCGACGATTTCCTGCCACTGCTCGTCGTCGGGGGCGATTCCGAGCAGGCGAGCGATCTTCATGATCGAGACGTGGTAGACGACCTGCCGACCGGGTTCTTCCTCCCAGACGACGACGTTACAGGGGAAGAGCCCGCCCATCTTCTCGGTGACGTCGAGGACGCGATCCGCGATCGCGGGGTTACACGCACCGAGAACGTAGTACGGATCGCGGTCAGCATCGACCTTCTCGTTGAGCAACTCCGACGGCGAGAACTCGACGGGGACGCCGAACCCGGCGTCCGTGAACACCTCGCGGGTGTGTTCGATCGCCTCGTCGTGGTCCATCTCGAGGACCGTGCGGTGCTCGCCGTAGTCGTCGGGGTCGATCTGCGTCGGGTCGATCGGGAGCGTCATAGCCGTTCCTTCGTGGACGCGCAGGATAAATCGCCGCGTCGACGACGAACGGTGACGCTCGATCGACTCACAGCGGGATCGGCACCCAGTCGAGGTATCGCAACGCCGGTGTCGGGTCGAACAGCGGATCGTGAAGGACGAGCCAGTCCAGCAGGACGAGGCCGGCGCCGTGGGCGATCACGGAGGGGAGAATCGAGTTCGACTTGTAGTCGACGGCGCCGAAGAGGACGTCCGTCGGCCCCGACAGCAGGAACTCGAGCGGCGGCTTGCCGATGTGGTGGAACATGTAGACGACCGGGCTGATGAAGACCGCCACGAATCCGAGGTCTTTGACGCCGACACAGAGCAGTCCCCGGTAGTAGGTTTCCGTGGCTAATGCGAGAAAGAACAGCATCACCGCGTGCGGGACGAACTCGCCCGGTGCGGTCGAGGTCTCCCAGAGCGGATAGAACGCTCGGATCGACGGGAGCGTCGAGCCCACGAGGTAGAACGGCAACACGAACAGCGAGAGCAAGACCGCGTTGCGGACCGCCACGCGGTCGATTCGCCAGCCGATGTGCTCGCCGTGGGTCAGCGCGAGCGCCATCGGGCCGGCGAACAGGAAGAGCCCGTCGTACAGCAGTCGATTGTACAGCCCCGACTGGACGAGGTTCGTCCAGAGGACGGTCACCAACGCGCCGGTCAACAGCGATCGCTGAACCCACGTCAGATCGGCGAGACGAGCGCGGAGTCGGTGGAAACCGGACCGAACGTCGACTTCGGTGGTGGCGTCAGCCCCGACTTCGGCTCCAGTTTCGGCTCCCGATTCGGTTCCACTCTCGTCCATCACCACGGCTCCCTACTGATCTGCGGTCGGAACCGGGCCGGTCCCGACGACCTCGCGGACGTGCGTCTCGAACTCCTGGTGGCGCTCGAAGTACGTCTGGTCGATTTCGGCGATCACAGCCGCGAGCTCGCGGGGGCCTTCCGGCGTCCGAATGACGCTCTCGCCCTCGAGGCGGTCGATCTCGCTGGCTTCGATCGGCCAGGTGAGTCGGGACGTCACTCGAGCGAGCGGTGCGCCCTCGACGGGCGTCCGCTCGCCGAGTTCCACTTCGGGTTCCGAGTCGTCTTCCTCGTCGCTCATAGCGGTGGGTTTGCGAGCGCTTCGATTCAAGCTTTCGCTTCCGACCGGTTCGTGAATCATCTACTAAATTGACAGTTTGTCTGACGTACTGTTTTGTGGACCGAGGCCGAACCCATCGAGCATGACCAGCCTGACGGACGTCTACGAAGGAAACGCGCGGGAGGTGTCGAGCTACCGCCGACTGTACGCGGGGACGGCACTCGTCCTTGCCGGCGCGCTCCTCGCCATTCTGGGCGTCGTCGTGGCGACGACCGATCTCTTCGCGGCTCGCGTCGGCACCGAGTTCGGTCCCGTCAAGTGGGCCGGAATCCTCGCCGGAATCGGTGTTCCAGCGGCGCTCGTCGGCGTCTTCACCGTCTTACCCGCCGGGAGACGGGTGCGGGCCGCCGCCGCCATCGGCTCGAGTCTCTGCCTGCTCGGCGTCGCCCTCTTCTGGCACGCCTACCCGGATCACTGGCGCGGCCACGGCGACGACCTGACGTTGCTCGTCTCCGCCGTCTACCTGCTCGGCCTGTTCATCGCGCTGTGGTGTCTGTTCACCGGCATCGTCACTTTCAAAACCCGGAACGATCCGGGCGGGATGCTCGAGATGAACGTCACGCGCCGGAACGAGACGAAGGTGGTGGAAGTCGAGAACGGCGATTCGGGCGGGATGGGCGGTGTCGGGTTCCTCGGCGGAACGCCGGACGGAGAGGTGGAGACGCAGACGAATCAGTCGCAGGCACAGTCACAGAATCAGGGAACCGCGGCGACCGAAACGCGACCCCGGTCGCCGATGGCCGGAACGCCCACCAGCGACGGGGGCTCGGCGGCGTCGGACATCTCCTCGCCGCTCGACGGCCCGAGCGCGGGTCGAGACGCCGAAATCGTCGATCCACCGACGGAACCAACACAAAAACGGGAGCAAGCCGACCAGTACTGTGGCAACTGCACGCACTTCCAGTACGTCCGGTCGTCTTCGGGGATGCAACCGTACTGCGCCCGCCACGACGAGGTCATGGACGACATGGACGCCTGCGAGGAGTGGACGCCGAATCGGCAGTCGTAGTCGTAGTCGCAGTCGCAGTCACAGTAACGGTAACAGTACCCGCCGGCTACGATTCAGTCTCCGTTTTCCGAACACTCCCGATTCGACGTCCGTCAAGACTCCCAGCCGAACACACCCGGAAGTTCGCCGAATCCGTCTCCGGAGTACCGATGTGCCTCCCAGCCGACGGCACTGGCACCCTCGAGGTCGGCGTCACTGTCCCCGACCATCGCGTACTCGTCGGCCGGTAACCGCGCCTCGAGTCGCTCGAACGGCGCGGGGTCGGGCTTGTGCGCCCCGACGTCGTAGGAGGCGACGACGCGCTCGACGTACTCCTCGAGGCCGGCCGCGCGGAGCTTGGTGAGTTGCCACTCCCGGACGCCGTTGGTGAGGACGCCGAGTCTGTACCCGTCCTCGGCGAGCCGCTCGAGGTCCGCTGCGGCGTTTTCTGGCGACTGAGACAGTTGCGCTTCGCGCGTCCTGAGCGAGTCGGTCAGGGTATCGGGGTCGGCGTCGACGTCGATCGCGTCGAACGCACCGCGAATCGGATCGGGTTCGCACGCTCGGAAGCGCTCGGAGAAGGCGTCGAAATAGGCCTCGAGCGTCTCGTCGGTCGCCTGCCCACCCGCCGCCGTGATCGCGCCGGCGAGCACCCGCTCGTACGGTCGGTCGAATTCCAGGAGCGTTCCGTCGAGGTCGAAGACGATGGCGCGCATACGGTCGTGTTATCGCCGACGCGGAAAAATACGGGCGTGATTCGCTGCCACGGGGCGTGTTCGATCCGACCCCGGTCCGATCTCGCTCGAGCGAGGGTCGACCCCGATCCGCTCACACACCCACTGCCTGTCGACCGTACTCGAGACTCAACTGCGGTATTCGGTAGATGACCAGCCCGGCGAGGACGAGTTCTGCACCGGTGACGACGACCGTCACGAGGTCGGCGCGCTCGCTCGAGACGGTGACGCCGATCGGAAGGCCGAACTCCTTCTTCCAGACCGGGTAGAACAGCGCGATACCGCGTTTGCTCCCCGCCACGTCGAGAACGTAGTGGGTCAGGATACCGATCCAGACGAATTCGAGGTTACCGAAGAAGTACGGAAACGCGACGAAACCGACGAGAATCGGCAGGTTGTGCAACGTCTTTCGGTGGCGGCCGAACGCCGTGTCGACGTCGGGAAACAGCGCACCGAGGACGACAGGAACGCCGATCTCGACGATCTTCGCGAACGTCACCTCGGTTCCCGCCGGCTCGAGGAGATACCCCAGTCCGATCGCCAGCAGCGCTGCGTTGAGCACGTGGCCCTTCTTGTTCATCTACCATCCCCTCGTGAGTCGAGGATTGAATAGTTTTCTTCCGTGGACTGTCTCGTCTCGTGAGGTGCGGTTCGCGAACGGATCCGTCGGAAACTCAGGAACGGGGATCGATCCCTGCGTTCGGGAGAGCGGGCCGAGAGAAAGACTCACTCCTCGAACTCGAGACGCTCCTCGCCGGCCGTCAGCGCGACCTCCCAGTTCGGCCCGTCCCGAACGTCGGGAAGCGGCGTCGGCGGATCGGGATCGGCGGCCGGTTCCTGACCGCCGATCGGTCGATGCCACCACTGAACGTCGTGCCACTCCTCGAGCATGTAGCCCGCATCGGGAAAGACGCCGATGCGCTCGAATCCCATCCGTTCGTGGAAGCGCGCGCTCTCGGGGTTCGGGATCGTCGAGGCGGCGTAGACTCCCTGATAGCCCTGCAACGCGAGGATCTCGAACAGCGACGTGTACAGGCCCGTCGCCACGCCCGAGCGGCGCGCGTCGGCGGCGACGTACACCGAGAGTTCGACGACCCACCGGTAGGCCGGCATCGAGCGAAGCGAGCCGGCCTTCGCGTAGCCGACGACCTCGCCGTCGCGTTCGCAGACGAGCCAGGGGGAGGTCTCGAGGGTCGACTCGATCCGGTCGGCCAGCTCCGCCTCCGTCGGCGGCGTCTCTTCGAACGTGATCGGCGTCGACTCGACGAACGGTTCGTAGATCGACCGGACCGCGTCCGCGTCGCCGGACGTCGCGAGGCGGATTCGAGCGTTCGCGTCCGTACCCGTCTCTCCGTCTCTCATGAATAGGAACCGCCTGCGGGACTCAATACCTCTTGCGATCGAACGGCCCGCCGCAACCAGCCGCCGGAGCGCTATCGAGACCGCTCGCCCTCGAGTTCGGCCAGCAGATCCTCGAGCGCCCGCTCGACGGTCTGAGCTCGCACCGCCGCGCGGTCGCCGTCGAACTCGTAGCGGGAGACGGTCGCGTACGAGGACTCGCTCCCCCACGGGCCGGCGTAGGCGACGCCGATGTAGACGGTGCCGACGGGCGTGTCCTCTTTCCCGCCGGTGGGGCCGGCGACGCCGGTCACCGACACGCCCCAGTCTACGTCCGCGACGTCGCGGACGCCGCGGGCCATCTCGCGGGCGACCGGTTCGGAGACCGCACCGTGCTCGTCCAGCGCCTCGCGACTCACGCCGAGGTGACGGCGCTTGGCGTCGTAGGCGTAGGTCGTCAGACCGGAATCGAAGTAGTCGCTGGCCCCCGGCACCGCCGTGATGGCGGCGCCGACGAGTCCGCCGGTACACGATTCGGCGACGGCGAGGGTGTCCCCGGCGTCGCGAAACGCGTCGGCGACGTCCATCGGGAGGTCGCGGTCGATGTCGTCGTTCATGTCTCGAGGGAGGGGACCAGGCTCCGTCAAAGCCGTGGTTGCAGTCGCGTCGGCTCGGTCGCCCTCGTCTCCGTCGCCGTCACCGTGCCCTCGAGACGCGCGAACCGCTTCGGCGTCACGAAACTGCGGCGAAAGAACCACGGCGCGGGCCCTCCCACACCCTCGCATGGAGTACGAGACGCCGCTTTTCTTCCACGTCATGCGCTACGCGGTACGGGCGGACCGCGACGTGATCGACATGGTCAGCGGAAACCCCGACTGGGAGCCGCCGGCGGCCCTTCGCGACGGCCTCCACGAGTACGCCGACCTCGAGAGCGACCGGTTCCAGTACCCGCCCAGCGACGGCCTCCTCGAGTTGCGCGAGGAAATCGCCGCTCGCCGCGGGGTCGACCGCGAGCAGGTGATCGTCACCAACGGCGCCGGGGAGGCCAACTACCTCGCGATGGCCCGCGCGCTCGAGCGCGGTTCGGGATCTGAGGTCCTGCTCACCGACCCCGTCTACCCCTACTATCCGGGGAAGACGACCATGCTCGGCGGAACCCAGCGATTCGTAGAGACGGCCGAAGACGGCCAACTCGAGCCCGCGGCGGTCCGCGAGGCGGCCAGCGAGGAGACGGCCTGCATCGTGGTCAACACGCCGAACAACCCGACCGGCGCGGTGTATCCCGAGGAGACGATGGCGGAACTGGTCTCCATCGCCGAGGAGTACGACGCCGTCCTCGTGAGCGACGAGGTGTACGACCACTACGACCTCTCGGGGGAGTTCGCGAGCGCGCTCGCGACCGAGTCAGCCCACCGGGTCGTCACCAACGCCTTCTCGAAGTCGCTGGCCATCACCGGCTTCCGGGTCGGCTACGCGATCTTTCCGCCGGAACTGGTCGAGAACGCGAAGAGCCGTCACATGCTGGTCAACGTCGCCGGCAGCCGTCCCGCCCAGTACGCCGTCGCCCACGCGCTCTTCGAGACCGGGCCCGAGTACTACGAGGCCAACCGCGAGTTGCTGGCCGACCGCGTCGACACCTTCACCGACGCCCTCGACGCCGCCGGCGCCGAGTACACCCGTCCCGACGGCGCGTTCTACGTGCTGGCTCGGTTCGACGGCTATCCGGGGACGCTCGAGAACGTCGAGCGACTGATCGACGAGGCCGGTGTCGCAGGGATGCCCGGCGAGGCGTTCGGCTCCTCGCGGGAGGCGTGGCTCCGGTTCGCGCTGGTCACGCCGCGCGTCGAGGAGGCGGCCGAGCGGCTGGCGACGTACTTCGAGTGACCGTGATCGATTGTCCGCTCGACGAACTGTTCGGCGATCCACACCATCCCTCCCAAGAGACAGTCACCCATAAAGAACGAACACTTGCAGGCGAACACACTCGATAATCGTCGACTAGTGGATAGCCATGTCGGATATCGCAGACCTCGTCGAAACGGGATTCGGGGCGATGGTCCTCGCGTTCGGGGTCGTGGCCGGCACCGCAGTGTACTCGGCCGGGTCGATCGAGACGCTGCCGGACACGGTCGACCGGTTCACGGCGGCACTCTCGATGACGTTCCTGCCGGCGCTCTCGCTGGCCGCGTGGCCGAACCTCGTCGCCGGGAGTGCCGGAGTCGGGTCGGCGTGGACACTCGAGGAATCGACACAACACCGGCTCGCGGTGTTCGTCGCCGTCTACGTGTTCCTCGCGGTGGTGCTCCACTCGCTGCTGTGATCGGTTCGTCCGGGGTCCGGGCCTCGAGCGTGTGTCCGAGCGGGCGCGGCTCCGTTTAGCCCCGATCGAACCCCGCCCCGAGTGCGACACCGATCGCCACGCCCATCGGCAGCCAGAGTGCCAGATTGTCCGTCGAGATGCCAATCGCGGTGCCGATCGCGATGCCGAGTGCGAGACCGGTCCCCATCTCGCCTCCGCCCGTTCCGGCGTCGTTCGAATCGCTCATACTACGTAGTCGACCCTCTCGGAGATAGCTACGTCGAAAAGACGGCAAATGTTCGTCCAATCGGCAAGCACGCGATAGCGTGTCACACCGGTCCGAGGGAGACTATCCGTGGGCGACCGCCGAACGCAGTATCGAGACGTGGATCGACGAGAGCGGTTGTCCGGGCGCGAGTGTCGCCATCGTCGACGGGACGAAACCGGTGTACGAACTTCGTCGGAGACGAGAGCGTCGAACTGCTCTTCGACCAACTCCTGCTGGAACGCACCGACGGTCGTCGCGGAGAGCGAGACGACGGAGAGAGACGTCGCTCGAGAAATTAGTCCGAGGAGAAACGGAGATACTGACGAAAAAGAAAGTGCCTACCGGAGCGCTCCAGTCCACTCGCAATCGCGACACGCGAACAGTCCAGCGCCGTTGATCGTCTCGCCGCCGCAGTCGGGACAGGCCGTCGAGCCGACCGCGTCACGCCGTGTCTGCCCGCGGTCGTCGGTGTCGCTGCTCGAGTCGCCCCCGACCGGGCGAAGAACGCCGCGGGCCGATGCGACAGGTAACGAGGTTCCGACGCGTTCGGAGCCGTCCTCGTAGGGGAAGAGTTCGCGTGTCGGTTCGGTCTCAGTCGTCGATTCAGTTTCAGTCGTTGGGTCGACTTCGGTCGTCTGCGTCGCGGATTCGAGCTCAGTTGGCATAGTCGGGGGTTCGGTCGAACGCACCACCGTGTTCGACTCGAGCGGGAAAACCACGATCCTGTAGTTAATACTATCCATTAAACGAATAAGCCAGTATCAGGCTGTTCTCAGGCACCCGTGTGTGTATAAGGACCACACAGAGGCCCGACCTCGAGACCTCCAGTTCTCGACCGAACGGGACCGACGAATACTCGTGTCCGGGCGGGGAAGCGTCGATCATGAGTGGACTCGACGTCGAACCGGTCGACGAGGCGGAGTCGAACGGAAGCGAGGCCGACGACAACACGATCGAGGTGACGCCGACGGACTCCGTCGAGGAGCGCCAAACCCGGACCATCGACGTCGATCCGTCGACGGAGGACGTCGACGGCCCCGAATACGTCCTCTACGGCGGCAAGGGCGGCGTCGGAAAGACGACGATGGCCGCGGCGACGGCCCTCGATAGCGCCCGCCGTGGCGCTGCGACCCTCGTCGTCTCGACTGACCCCGCCCACTCGCTTTCGGACACGTACGAACTCGACGTCCCGGCCAAACCGGAGCGGATCCGCGAGGACGTCCCGCTCTGGGCCGCCGAGATCGACCCCGACGCCGCACTCGAGGAGGGGCAGGCAGCCTTCGCCGCCGAGGGCGGTGGCCTGGGCGGACTCGGCGACATGCTCGGGGAAGACGCCCCGATGGACGCCCTCTTCGGCGGCGCAATGCCCGGTGCAGACGAGGCCGCCGCGATGCAGCTCCTGCTCGAGTACATGGACGACCCGCGATTCGACCGCGTCGTCGTCGACACCGCGCCGACGGGTCACACGCTCCGCCTCTTGGAACTCCCGGAGATCATGGACACGATGATGGGTCGGATCATCTCCTTTCGCCAGCGGATCGGCGGGATGATCGACGGCGTCAAGGGAATGTTCGGCGGCGAGGCCCCCGAAGAGGGCGGCGAGGATCTCGAGGATCTGGAAGTCCTCCGCGAGCGCATCGAACGATTGCGGGCGGCGTTGCAGGATCCGGAACGGACGGACTTCCGGATCGTCATGGTCCCCGAAGAGATGAGCGTCTTCGAGTCCAAGCGCCTGCGCCAGCAACTCGAGGAGTTCGAGATCCCGATCGGAACCGTCGTCGTCAACCGGGTGATGGAGCCGCTGGCGGACGTCACCGACGACGTACAGGGCGAGTTCCTGAGTCCGAATCTCGAGGATTGCGAGTTCTGTCAGCGTCGGTGGGACGTCCAGCAGGCGGCCCTCGCGGAGGCACAGGAACTGTTCCGGGGAACTGACGTCCGACGGGTCCCGCTGTTCGCGGAGGAAGTTCGCGGAGAGACGATGCTCGAGGTCGTCGCGGCCTGTTTGCGGTAGGTGACTCGGTTCGTCTTCGTACTCCGTCCGCTTTTACGCACGCACGTCTCTCACTCTCACGCACACTCTTATCCTCACTCACGCTCGAGCAACGAATCGGTCTCACCCTCGAGCGCTCGATCGAAAGCCGTTCGATTCAGACGAGCTTTCGGAGGAGTCCATACGCGGCGTCACGGACGCTATCCGGCAGGTATCGCGCGTAGATGCCGAATTGGGCGACGGCACCGACGGGATAGCGGGCCGGCGGTTCGACACAGGTGCTGACCTGCAGAATCGCCGTCGCGACCTCCTCGGGATCGACCGCGAGCGGTCCGCCGCCGCCGACCAGCTGCGCGTCGTCGTAGAGTTCGTACAGTTCCTCGTAGGCAGGCGTTCGGTTCTCGTCGGGCAGTTCGTCGTCGACGCGGTCGACGAAGCTCGTGTCGACCGGCCCCGGTTCGACGACCACGACGTCGATATCGAACTCCTCGACCTCCGCGCGAAGGGAATCGCTCATCGCCTCGAGGGCGAACTTCGTCCCCGAGTACGCCCCCGTCCCGGGGAACGAGACGCGTCCGAGCACGCTCGAGACGTTGACGATCCGCCCCTTCCCCTGAGCGCGCATATGTGGGAGCGCAGCCCGGGTGAGTCGGTGCGGGCCGTAGACGTTGACGTCGAACTGCCGGTGAAGGTCGTTCATCGAGACGTCCTCGAGGGGCCCCATCTGGGCGTAGCCGGCGTTGTTCACCACGCAGTCGATCGCGCCGCCGAGTTCGACGGTTCGCTCGACGGTACGGGCGACCTGGCCCGGGTCGGTAACGTCGAGTTCGCGGGTCACGCAACCGGCCTCGGCGAGGTCGGCGATGTCGTCGGTGTTGCGGGCGGTGGCGACGACGCGCCAGTCCTCCTCCAAGAAGGCCTCGGCGGTCGCTCGGCCGATCCCCGACGAACAGCCAGTGATGAGCACGCACTTCTTGCGGGTGTAGTCGTCCGTGTCGGCGCCGGCTCCCGTGGTGCGTTCGTCCTGACCGCCGGTGGCGGTCGTCGGACTCGTGTCGACGGTCGTCTCGGTCCCGGCTTCGGGGCCGCTATCGGCGGCGCCGCTCGCGTCCTGCGTCCCGGCCCCGCCGTCGGCCACGGCAGTCGGTTCCGCGTCGCCGTCCTCGTCGGTACCCTCTGCATCCTCGACGATGGTCATGCGCGATTCGTTCGAGCGACGACACCTAAGTACCGACGGTTTTTCGCGCTCGCTGGAGTGTTCGGACCGCTGTCTCGAACGGGCGTCGAGCGACGTCGCGGTCGGTTCACTATTCTCCTTCGTCGACGGCCACGAACTCCCCTTTCGCCTCGGTCGCGTAGCTGTCGGCCAGTCGAACCGGCTCCGGCAGTTTGTACCCCTCCGAGAGCGCGAGAACGGCGTCGGCGGCGGTCTCGGGACCGACTCGGTGGCCGGAACTGACGTACAGCGGGTTGACGTACCGGCTCGAGGACTCGTACTGCTTGGTCTGGACGGCGTATCCGAGCAGAGTGCCCTCGGGAGCGTCGACCCGCTCGTTCGCCTCGATCGGGACTGTGGTTCCCGCCGGCAGGTTCTCGGTGTCGTCCCGGGGCACGCCGCAGAGCAGGCTCTTCGCGACGCCGATGCTCGGCACGTCTCGGACGACGCCCATGTGGGTCGCGATGCCGGCCTGTCGGAAGTGAATGCGGCCGCTGCCGTCGAAGAGATAGAGGTCCGGCTCGACGGACAGCTCCTCGAGCGCGTCTAAGATCGGCCGTCCCTCGCGAAAGGAGAGGAGGCCGGGGATGTAGGGGATCTCGAGGGGCGTCACGGCGAAGACGCGTTCGATCACCTCGCCGGCTTGCATCGCGACGACGGCGCTGAGGGCGCGGTCGTCGTGTTCGTTTTCACCGTCTAAGAGAAACGACTGATCGACGCCGGCGACGATCGGCGGTTCGCCGCCGGTGGCCGTCGCGGCGAGCGGGTTCGAGAGGGCCTCGGGCTCGAGCGGCGGGTCGTCGTCTTCGAAGACCGCGACGTCGGCGATCTCGCGCTGGAGGGTTTCCATCTCCTCGCGCGAGAGCGTGGCGTCGGGTGCGAGGTCGGGGCGCGGTGTCATCACCGAACGGAGGGTGCGCGCGAAAATCAGTGGTGGGGTTTCGTGAGAGCGGTGAGCGGTGAACAGTGAATAGTGAACAGTGAGCGGTGAGTGGAGCGCAGGGAGTCGGCAGTCGAGATCAGAACGGTCCGCGACCGCGTCCGGGCCCGCCCGGACCGCCGGGGCCGCCCGGGCCGCCACCGCCCAACTGGAACTGGCTTTGCGTCCGAACGTTCCGCGTTCGTTTGACGTACTCCCCGTAGGCGAGGCCGACGAGGAGCCCGACGAGGTGGGCCGCGTGGGCGATATCGCCACCGCCACCGGTGCCGATGAAGAAGACGCTCACGACCGCGGTCCCGATCGTGAGCAGCCAGAGCGGGACCGGCAGAATGAAGTACAGGTAGACCTTGAGGCTCGGGTTCAGCACCGTCAGGACGCCCATGATCGCGAGTGCGGCACCGCTGGCACCGAGGACGCTCGAGGGGACACCCTGATAGATCGAGATGCCGACCTGACCGAGCCCGGCGAGGATACCGCTCACGACGAACAGCACCGCGAAATTGCGCGATCCGACGTACCGCTCGACGAGCGGCCCGAAGAAGAAGATCACGATACTGTTGAAGACGATGTGGAAGATGTTGACCGGACTGTGTGCGAAAATAGACGTGACCCACGTCCACACGTACTCGACGTTACCCGTCGAGAGGGAGAACAGGGCGCTGTGAAGCGACCCGCCGCCGACGAGCAGCGTGATCCACTGCGCCAAAAACGTCACCCACATGAGCGCGAGGAACGTGTACGTCATGTTCCCGCGGAAGTACGCCAGCGGCCCGCCCGGTCCCGTATCGATCGGGAGTTTCGAGGTGATACTCGAGGCTCTCGACGTTCCGCCGTCGTTGACGCTATCGTCGAACCCGCTGTCGAACACCCCGGACGGGTCGTTCCAGTTCTGCAGTCCCGTACAGTTGTGGTTCTCGGGCAACCGGTGTTCCCCACAGTAGGTGCCCCCGCAGTGCCGGCAGTTGTACGGCATGCTTTCGTCTTTCCCACACACGTCGCACTTGGCCATTGGCCGGGGGTATGTGGTCGACTGCTATGGGGTTTGGGGTTCTCTCGCTCGAGTCACGTCGCCGCAACCGGGCTACGGCGTGGGGGACGTACATTTTTCCCGCCCGGACCCGCAGTTCGAGACATGAAACCGTACGAGCGCAAGCAGCTGCTCGAGCGCGTCGAGCGCGAGGGGGCGACCGTCGGCGCGGACATTCCCGACCGGATCGAGGTTCAGGGCGAGGAGATCGATCTCCGGGAGTTCGTCTTCGAGATCAAGCGCCGCGAGACGATCCCCGCCGGCGAACGCGAGCGCGTCGAGCGGGCGAAGAAGAATTTGCGACGCGAGCGGGTCCAGCGCCTCGAGCGGATCGAGGAAGGTGACGTCACCCGGGCGGAAGGCGAGGAACTCGCCGGCAGCATCATCGGCATCGACCGGGCGCTCAACGCCCTCCAGAGCCTCGGACCGACGGATCTCGAGCGCGAGCAACAGGCTCAGCAGGCCGCCGACACGAAACGGTGGATGGGCTTCCTGAAGAAGGCGCTCGGTCGCGACGACGACGCGTCCGCCCGGAGGGGACGGTAGATGACGCGAGCGACCAACGCCGAACTCGCCGCCCGCTTCGAGGAGTTCGCGGACCTCCTCGAGGCCGACGACGTCGAGTACAAGCCCCGCGCCTACCGCCGGGCAGCCGACGCGATCAAGGCCCACCCCGCCCCGCTCGCCGACCTCGTCGAGAGCGGCGACGAGGAGGCCCTCGACGACGTGGAGGGCGTCGGCGACGCCATCTCCTCGAAGATCGTCGAGTACGTCGAGACCGGCGAGATCGAGGAGCTCGAGGAACTGCGCGAGGAGCTGCCGGTCGACATCGTCGCCCTGACGCGGGTCGAAGGCGTCGGCCCCAAGACGGTCGGCACACTCTACCGCGAACTCGACGTTCGGACGCTCGACGACCTCGAGGCCGCCGCCGAAGCGGGCGAGATTCGGGAGGTGAAGGGCTTCGGCGCGAAAACCGAGGAGAACATCCTCGAGAACGTCGAGTTCGCTCGAACCATCGGCGAGCGCCAGTTGCTCGGCGAGGCGCGGCCGCTGGCCGACGACGTGCTGGCCTATCTCGAGTCCCTCGAGTCGGTCGAGCGCTGCGAGGTCGCCGGTTCGATCCGCCGGTGGCGCGAGACGATCGGCGACGTGGACGTCCTCGTCTCGAGCGACGCGAGCGAAGACGTCGTCGAGGCGTTCGTCGAGTGGAGTTCGGTCGACGACGAGATCGAATCCGGGCCGGAGAAGGCGAGCGTCCGCGTCGGCGACGTCCGCGTCGACCTGCGCGTGGTGGTTCCCGAGGAGTTCGGCGCCGCGTTGCAGTACTTCACGGGGAGCAAGGATCACAACGTCCGCCTGCGCAACTACGCGATCGATCGCGGGATGAAGTTGAACGAGTACGGGGCGTTCGACGTGTCCGCTGTGGACGATCCCGACGCCGGCCAGCGCGTCGGCGACCGCGTCGCCGGCGAGACGGAGGAGGGGATGTACGAGGCGCTCGGCCTCCCGTGGATGCCGCCCGAGTTGCGCGAGGACCGCGGCGAGATCGCCGCCGCGGCCGACGGGTCGCTGCCGGACCTCCTCACCCGCGCGGATATCCGCGGCGACCTCCACACCCACACGGAGTGGTCCGACGGCAACAACACGATCGACGAGATGGTCGCCGCCGCCGAGGAGCAGGGCTACGACTACTACGCGATCGCCGACCACGCCGAGGGCCCCGGCGTCGTCGGCGGTATGGGCCTCTCGGACACCGAAATCTTAGAGCAAGTCGAGGCGATCCGCGAGACGAACGCCGCCAGCGAGATCGAGGTTCTCGCGGGGATCGAGGCCAATATCGACGCGGCGGGAGAGATCGGTCTCACGGACGCCGTCGTCGACGAACTCGACGTGATCGTCGCCTCGCCGCACAGCGCTCTCGACCAAAGCTCCGAGGAGGCGACCGAGCGCCTGCTCGCCGCGATCGAGAATCCGGCGGTGGACATCCTCGGCCACCCCAGCGGTCGGCTGCTCAACCAGCGCGAGGGGCTCGCCTTCGACGCCGCGACCCTCGGCGAGGCCGCCGCCGAACACGGCACCGCACTCGAGGTCAACGCCAATCCCCACCGGCTCGACCTCTGGGGCAGCGCCGTTCAGGCCGCCCTCGAGGAGGGGGCGACGATCGCCGTCGACACGGACGCGCACCGACCCGCGACGCTCGAGTTCGTTCGCTGGGGCGTCCACACCGCCCGTCGCGGGTGGGCGGAGCCGGCGGACGTGCTCAACACGTGGGAGCTCGAGGAGTTGCGGGCGTTCCTGCACTGAGATCGCGTTTCAGTGTTGCGCACAGCGACACGATTTCACCGACATCGACACGGCTTCACCGACACCGACACTGATCGTGCCGACACCACCTACACGAAACCATGCCCTTCCTCGTCGACGTCATGTGCGGCGGTCTCGTCTCCTACCTCCGAATG
The DNA here is from genome assembly GCF_017357405.1 of Halomontanus rarus. Lineage (GTDB taxonomy): Archaea > Halobacteriota > Halobacteria > Halobacteriales > Natrialbaceae > Halomontanus > Halomontanus rarus. The sequence goes on from NZ_CP071597.1 coordinate 3,352,245, forward strand.
TGCGGCTACGACACCGCCTACGCCGGCGATCGGAACCTCGAAGCCGACGACGACCTCCTCGCGGTCGCCCGCAGTGAACGCCGGACGATCCTCACGCGAGACGTCGCACTGGCGGCGCGGGCCGAGGACGCGGATACGGGCGGGAACGCGGGCGCGGACGTGGACGCCATCCTCCTCGAGTCACTCGCGGTCGAAGATCAACTGGTAGAACTCGAGGAGGCGGGCGTCCGGCTGGAACTCGCCGACGAGCCGACCCGCTGCGGTCGGTGTAACGGGCGACTCGAGCGCGTGACCGAGACGCCGGACTCGACGCCCGAGTACGCACCCGACCCCGGCGAGGAACGCGTCTGGCGGTGTCGCGATTGCGGGCAGTGGTTCTGGACGGGGAGCCACTGGGATCGGGTTCGGGAGACGCTCGCTCGAGTCGGGAGTCGAACGGGAGGTGCGAACGGAACGGGGGCGCTCGAGACGGGCGCTGGCGCGGACGAAACGGACGGTCAGTAGACGGAGACGTCGTCGAACTTCCCGTCGTAGGCGATGTGATGGGGGTGGGTCGCCTCGATTCCCTGGAGGAAGAGCCGGTCGACCTTCTCCCACGTGTTCTCCCAGCCGAGGTGTGCGAGTTCGCACGCCGTCGTCTTCCACCGGGTGAAACCGGTGGCGGGGACGACGCGTCGCGGGGCACCCTCGCGCAGGGCGGTCACGAGATCGTCGGCCGATTCGATCCCGATGGCGGCGTCGAATGCGGTGTGGGAGACGCCGACGGTCGACAGCAGGTGAGCGTACGAGGAGGCAACCGGTGGATAGTCGAATTGTGCGGCGAGTTCGCGGGCCCGTCGATCGTGCGGCGGGAGGTACTTCGGATTGTGAATTTCGACGCCGTCGACCGTCTCGCGGTAGACCCGCAGATCGGATTCGGAGAGGCTGACGTTCAGAAACTCCGGATGGGGTGCGAGGACGGCGGCGTCCTGACGGTCGAATTCGACCATTGCGGCCTCGAGCGAGATGAAATCCGGTACCGGCTCCGAGAGGCCGATCGCGAGGACGTGTTTGCGGTCGCGCCACGAACCCGTGAAGACCTCGCGAGCGGGGATCACGAGCAGGTCGTCACTCGAGTAGCGTTCCGCTCGGGCCTGAATTTCGGGGAGTCGCGTGAAATGGGGGGCGTAGACGATGGCATCGAGGCCGGTCGCGACCGCTCGTTCGACGACGCGATCGTTCAGCACTTTGACGTGTGGGTCGACCCGAAACTCCTCGCTGGCAGTCACGGCAGTGCCTTTCGAGAGTGGAGAGTTATGAATTCTGATTCGGACCCCGTCCGGCTCGTGTTCGATTTCGAGGAGCATCGTCGCGAACGACGGTCGAGCCCCACGAGATTCTGACCAGGACGGATCGGCGAAAAGACCTTTACGCTCCCCGACCGATTCACCCGCAGGGATGCCCTGGGAATGTGGAATCGACGGCTGCGGGTCGGTCTTCGACGACGTCGAGTCGGCGATCGTCCACCAGGCGTCGAAACACGAACGCCTCGAGTGTAAAGTGTGCGGAACCGTCGTTCCGGACGGCTATCTCGCGATCCGCCACGCGTTCACCGAACACAGCCGTGCGGAGTACGTCCGCGCCTACGGGGCCAGTTCCGAAGACGTCCGCCAGCGCGAGGATCTCCTGGAGGAGGTCGAATCGATCGCGGACATGCGTTCGATTGCAACGCAGTTGAAACATTGACATCAAGTCTCGACTGACGCTGCGGTCCCCGTACTGCGTCCGTCACGTCGAATCCCGTTCTCGTCGGTTGTGATTCTTGCGTCTGTCGAATCCAGTTCTTGCCGGTTGTGATTCCTCGAGAGTACCGGCGGTGGCAGTAGTACGAGAGGAAGTGATGACGGCGGTATTCCTGCGTGCGATCAATTTTCACGCCGTCACAGAGTGCCTCGAGAAAGAGAGAGGCTCTGGTCTTAGCGTTCTTCCGAGTCGAGCACGCGGATCTGGTCGCCACGTACCGTTACGGGAATGGGAACCGTCGCCTCGTACAGTTCGACCGTGACCTGATCTTTGCCTTCGTCGATGCGCTGGACCTGGGCTTTCTCGCCTTTGAACGGGCCGGCGATGAGTTCGACGATGTCGCCTTCGGCGATCCCTTCGACGTCCGGTTTGGGCGAGAGGAAGTGCTCTACCTCCGAGATGTCGCTCTCGCCGGGGACGATACTGCGGGCGTGGGGAATGTCCTCGAGTACGCGTTCGATCACGGCGTTGTTGTCGGCTTCGACCATCACGTAGGAGGTCAGCGAGTCCGGTGCCAGTGCGGCGTGGACCTCCGGTTCCTCGCGGTTGATGATCATGTCGGCGACGGTTCGCTCCTGGCTCGCGGTGGTTTTGACGGCGTAGATCGCCATCAGAACCCACCCGTGAGCAGGGCCATCGTGACACCGATCAGGAAGCCGATGAAGCCGACGAGCAGGATGCCAGCGCCGGCGATCTTCGACACCTGAAGGAATTCCTCTTGCGAGGGTGTCGTCGCCATCTTCAACACCCGAACGTACGAGGTGAGGTCGTACGGAACGTCCATTGTTATCTGTCTCTTTGCAACGCGGGACCTTTTATCTGTCTTTCTGTTGGCCGGGGCATCGACTCGAGTCGGAGCGGAGGAGGGAGGGAAACGAAAAGCGGAGAACGAAGAAAAAAGAAAAAGAGTGGAGAGGCCGAATCGAACGACGACGCTACTCTTCGTCAAACGACGCCGAGCACAGCTCAGCGAGCACGATGACGCTTGCGCTTCATCGAACACCGCAGAGCAAGCTCTGCGAGCCCGACGAGGCTCCACGAGTCCCGCCTCGTCGAACGACGCGAATCAAAGATTCGCGAGCACGACGAAGCTCACGCTTCGTCGAACAACGTCTCGCCCTCGACCATGTGCTCCTCGACGGCGTCCATGTCGAGCGTGACGCCGAGTCCCGGCTCCTCGGGGATTTCGATGTAGCCGTCCTCGATAACGTCCTCTTCGACGAGGTCCTCCCACCAGCCCAGCTCGTAGCTGTGGTACTCCACCGCCAGCGAGTTCGGCACCGCCGCGCCGACGTGGGCGCTGGCGACCGTCGCGACCGGCGAGGCGACGTTGTGCATCGCGACCGGCACGTAGTACATGTCCGCGAGGTCGGCGATCTTCTGCGTCTCGCGCATCCCGCCGACCTTCGGCATGTCGGGCGCGATGATGTCGACGGCCTGCTCCTCGAGCAGGCGGCGCTGGCCGTGCTTGCGGTAGACGTTCTCGCCGACGGTGATCGGCGTCGACGTCGACTGCGTGACTTCCTTCTGGACGTCGTGGTTCTCCGGCGGGACGGGGTCCTCGAGCCACCAGATGTCGTACTCCTCCAGGCGCTTCGCGAGTCGCTTCGCGCTGCCGCCGGAGAAGGTCCAGTGACAGTCGAACGCGACGTCCGCCCGGGTGCCGACGCGCTCGGTGACTTTCTCGACGATTTCGGCCTTGTGTTCGATCTCGGGGTTCCGGAGGTGCCGGTTCGCGCGGTCCTTCTCGTGGCCGCTGGGCACGTCGAGGTCGAACTTCAGAGCGTCGTAGCCCAGTTCCTCGACGACGCGCTCGGCCTCGTCGGCGCAGGCGTCCGGATCGGCCTCTTCCTCGGTGTGGCAGTCACAGTAGACCCGCATCTCGTCGCGGTACTTCCCGCCCAGCAGCTGGTAGGCCGGCAGATCGACGATCTTGCCAGTGAGATCGTGGAGGGCGATTTCGATGCCCGAGATCGCAGTGACGGTGACGCCCGCGATCGAACCCTCGCCGGACATCTTCTGGACGAGGTGTTCAGTCAATCGGTCGATGTCCAGTGGATTCTCGCCGACCAGGAACGGCTTCATCCGCTCGATGAGTTCCGGAACGCCGGCACCCCAGTAGGCTTCGCCTGTGCCGACGATGCCGGCGTCGGTGTAGATTCGAACGAGCGTCCACGGAAAGTTGCCGTCGATCATCGTCGTCTGGATGTCCGTGATCTCGACGTCGCGACCGCCGCCGCGTTCTCGAGTGACGTTCATCGTCTCCGCCGAGAGGTCTCGCATCGTATACTCGGCGTTCGGATCGTGTAGTTCGGAGTAATCGACTCCCATGCACAAATATTGACTCGCCACGTAGTAAAATGTTAAGTTATCCGTTCGAACGATTTCGAGATCGATCTCGGCCCGCAGCGGTCTCGAGAACCTCACCGAAGCGGAATTCGGATGTAACCTCGTGAGACGCCGGTGAGGGAAACAGAGTCTACCGCGGGTCACCACGACGAGCCGAACTCGAACCGTCGACGACCGCTGGCGGTCGGCTTTGAATACTGGCGGTAGGTGACAGCACGATAGTAAGATTTAGTGTTACCGGAACGCACCGTATCACGTGCTGTCAGGTCATGCCTACCGCGGTTCCCACCGAACCGTACCCAGACAGCACGAATGGGGTGGACTCGAGTGACACCGTCGACGAGACGCTGTGGGCACGCTTTCCGGACTCGCTGCCGACGACGACGGATCCTCGAGTCCGCATCGTTTTTTACGAACGGTCGACCAATTCGTCCAGAAGCGTTGCGGGTGACGCCCCCACTCCGTCGGCCCGTGCGAACCGTTCGGAGCCGCCGCCGTCACCCCCGAACCTGGCGACGAGGTCCTCGACGATTCTGACAGCCGATCGGTCTCCGACCGACGCGACGACGGCCACCGTTTCACCGGGAACGCGTTCGCCGACGACTGCGACGACGTCCGCGTCGACGGCGTCGGATTCGACCGCCTCGTGAAGCTCCTCCCGAAGGGACTCCAGCGGGACGTCCGAACACGTCGTTGCGAGCCACCGCGAGCCGTTCCGGTCGACCGACTCCGCGCGCTCGAGTCGCGCCTCGAGCAGGGAGCGACGCGTCGCCGCTAGCTCCGTCGCGAGCGACTCCGTTTCGGACTGGAGCTGCGCCACCGCATCGGGGACCGCCTCGACACCGACGCCGAGGGCGCGCTTCGTGGCGAACGTCGCTCGCTTCTCGGATTCGCGGCGCTCGATCGCCCGCGGTCCGACGGCGAACTCGACCCGAGTAATGCCATTGTCGAGCTTCGACCGGCCGAGGACGGTCACCGGACCGATCTCGCGCGTATTCCTGACGTGGGTTCCGCCGCAGGCCGCGACGTCCCACGGGTTACGCGAGCCGTTCGCGTCATTGTCGTCCTCGGCGCCGATCGTGACGACCCTGACGCGCCCGCTCGAGAACGCCCCGTCTTCGGTTGCGTCGTCGAAGGCGATTCCCTCGCGTTCGCGGGCCTCCGCGATGGGAACGCTCTCCCAAGAGACCGGGCGCGACTCCCAGACGGCCCGGTTGACCAGCCGATCGAGTTCGACCAGCGTCTCGTCGTCGATCGTCACGGGCGTCTCGAGGTCGACGCGCACCGTCTCGTCGCCGATGTCGAATCCGGCGTAGTCTAGCTCGCCGTCCGCGCACAGCCGTCTGGCGGCCCCGTACAGCACGTGGCTGGCCGTGTGTGCGCGCATGCAATACATTCGGTACGACCAGTCGATCGAACACATGACGCGGTGACCCGCGCGAAATCGCGGCTCCTCCGCGAGGACGTGGACGTGTTCGCCGTCGACCAGCCGGACGTCCTCGACGGCGACGTCACCGATCGAGCCGCGATCCGCCGGTTGGCCCCGGCTCCCGCTCTCGCTCTCGTTCCCGCTCTCGGCGTAGAAGTACGTCGTCTCGAGCCAGACCCATCGTCCGTCGACGGCCGACACGCCGGTTTCGAACCGCGTGGTGTAGGGCCCGTCGACTGCCCGTTGTCCGCTCATCAGTCCCACTGTGTGGGCAGTTGATAAAAATCTGCTCGCCGTTTGGGTCAGTTCGTTCCCTCGCGGGACTCACTTCACTCCGCTAGTTCCACGTCGAGGACGTCCTCGAGTGCGCTGATGAGACCGCCGCCGACGCCCGCCTGTGTCGCTCGGCCCTGTTCGATCGCCAGCAGGTCGGCCTCGGGAACCTCGAGTTCCTCGGCGAGTTCCTCTCGCTGATAGCCCGCCTCCCGTCGAGCCTCGACGAGCACGTCACCGTAGCCGGAGACGAGGTAAGGCAACGGATCGTCGTCGTAACTCGTCCCCTCTTTCTCCCAGTGTTCTGAGTCGCCGTCCCAGATCGGGTTCGCCTTCGCGGTGTTCTGAGCGGCCCGTTTTCGCCGGTCGACTTCGTCCTGGGCGTGGGCGTTGGAACCGCCCGACGAACTGCCACGCCGCCGCTGGCTCCGTGTCTCGGTCTCTCCGTGGGTAGCGCAGTCGGAACAGACCTCGAGTTCGGCGCCGGCGACCGTCGCCGTCTGCAGTGAGTCGCTCTCGGCGCCACAGAGTTCGCAGGTGGTTCCGCCGCCACCCGACGAGGAACCCGTCGAGTATTTGGCCATACGAGTGGTTGGACGCTGGTACATTTGAATACACCGCTCTCAGGACATCGCGAGGAGAATTCGAGCGTCACAGCCGCATCTGGACGGGAGTCGGCCGGTATGCGAACGCGAACCAATCGGGCGCCTAAAGCGAAACCCATATCAAAGGACTCCGACTACTCATAGTTGCAGCAAAGACAAGCACGCGAGCGTGGGTAGCCAAGCCAGGCCAACGGCGCAGCGTTGAGGGCGCTGTCCCGTAGGGGTCCGCCGGTTCAAATCCGGTCCCACGCATCGCACAGGTGGACGACCTCCACCGACTGTGGCGGCACTCGCCACACGACGATGCAGGTGATTTCCCTTCGCGGACATCACCCACGCATAACTTTCCGGACAGACACAACATGCTCGAGCGGCTGCGTTTTTCGTGAACCGATCGGTCGACGTCGAATCGGTCGTCGCCGGATCCGTCCGACGACGATCGATCTCGGGTCGGCTCGGTCTCGGGTCGGTTGTTTTTCTACGACAGCTTCGCGTGTCCCTCCGCTCCTCTCTCCTCACCTCCTCTCCGTTCAGCGCTCCCAACTCGAGTCGGCGAACACGCCGTCGACGCCGGTGAGCGCGACCAGTATCGCCTCGAGTCGGGAATCGACCGTCCAGGCGTTGACCGCGAGTCCGCGACGATGGGCTCGCGGGACGACTGCAGTCCGGAAGCACAGGTCCGTCCGCGGGTGGACTGCGACGCAGCCGAGCTCGGCGGCGGTCTCGAGGGCCGCGCGTGCGGACGGCGAGGCCGTTCGGAACACGTACGCCAGCGGTATCGTCCGGTCTCGACTCCGAACCTCGGCCAGCGTCTCGCGGTCGAACGAGGAGAGCACGACCTCTCCGTCGTGGTCTTCGAGCGCCTCGAGCAGGTCGGCGGCGAGCCCCCGCTCTTTGAGTTCGACGTTGAGCAGGACGTCGTCGGGAACGACGGCCAGGAGTTCCTCGAACCGGGGGATCGTCACACCGTCGGCGGCGACCTCGAGATCTCGGAGCGTCTCCCAGTCGGTCTCGTCGACCCGTCGGTCGACGCCGGTCAGGCGCTCGAGGGCCTCGTCGTGGACGCAGACGAGTTCGCCGGAGCTACAGCGACGGACGTCGATTTCGACGGCGTCCGCTCGCGACGCGGCGAACCGGACGCCCTCGACGGTGTTCTCGGGGGCCTCGCTCGCGAAGCCGCGGTGAGCGAAGATCGTAAGCGATCGACGTTCTACGTGATCGACGGCGATCGCGAGGGCCGCAAGCCCGATCACCCCGAACGCGAGGGCTCGAGCGGCGCGGGCGCTCGTCATGGTGGCAGGGGCTCGAGGCGCTGTCGATCGTCGTCGACGGCTCCGATGTCTGCCCCCGAGCAGGACAGGGGTCGGCAATCTGTGTCGGTGATCACGAGTTCCGGGTGCATCGATCGACGGTTCTCGAGGCGGAGGCTTAGTGGTTCGTCCCGAAGTCGAGGTCGAATCCGATCTCGGACCTCGACCTCGAGAGACGGGACTCGCCGTACGGAAGACGAGAAACGAAAAAGGGGGCGTCGGCCCGTCGGGTCGCGACGCGCCCCGGTCCAGCCCGGCTCGAGAGTGTCTCTCACACGCGCTCTCGCGAGGTATCGCGAACCGAGATGCGAGATCGATGCCAGTTCGCGATCCGCCCGCACCTCGAGACGATACCGTCGGGGGCCTCCGTTCTCGGAGGCACGCTACCTACATCTGCGGGCGGCATGGGTTCCATGCCGGACGCTGCAAGCAAGCGGGCCGACGAGGAAAGTCCCGACAGCGCGAACGAAGAGAGAAATCGCTTTCCCCGCTCGGACGAACGCCCGAGTATGGCTGCGATCAGGAAAGAGCAGGTGCCGATACTGACCGGGATACTCAGCGTCGTTTCGCTCGCGGTCGTGTTCGGCGCGGCCGGCGGGATGATTCCACCGTCGGCCGTCCCGACACCGCCGGGGTGGTTCCTCGATGCGATTCCGCACGTCAACGCGGTCATCAGTCTCGCCGCGATCGCCACGATCGGACTGGGCTGGCGGTGGATTCGCCGGGGGAACGTCGATCGTCACCGACGCGCGATGGTCCTCTCGTTCGCCCTGTTCGTAACGTTTCTCGTCCTCTACCTCTACCGGCTGGTGTCGCTCGGCGGTCCCGCGTCGTTTCCGGGGCCGGCGACGGTCGAGCGGTTCGTCTACCTGCCGATGCTCGCCGTCCACATCCTCCTCGCCGTAATCTGCATTCCACTGGTGTACTACGCGCTCTTGCTCGCGGCGACTCACACCGTCGGCGAACTCTCGCGGACGCGCCACGCCGCGATCGGTCGAATCGCGGCCGCACTCTGGCTCGTCTCGTTCGCGCTCGGCGTCGCGGTGTACGCGACGTTGTATCACGTCTACTGACCGCTCTCGAGTGTGGGTGTGAGTTCTTCGACGTGACCGAGAGACGACAGGCATTCCCAACTCGAGTCGCGACGCTCGCGTTGTACGTCACAATCGTCTCGAGAACGCGACTCGATCGGTTCTAGTCGTCCGCCGGAATCGTCCCCTCGCCGATCGTCGGCCGATCGACCTCGCGGTCGGTCTCCTCGCCCTCGATCTCGTAGGGGTACTCGCCGGTGACACAGCCCATACAGAGGTCGATACGGTCGCTCTCGAGGACGTCGGCGACGGCGTCAGTCGAGAGGTACGCCAGACTATCGGCTTCGATGGTTTCGGCGATTTCGGCGACGGACTTGTCGGCGGCGATCAGTTCCTCGCGGGTCGCCATGTCGATACCCATGTAGCACGGGGCGACGATCGGCGGCGCGCCGATGCGCATGTGGACCTCCTCGGCGCCGCAGTCTTTGAGCAGTTGAACTAATTGCGTGGAGGTCGTCCCGCGGACGATCGAGTCGTCGATCAGGGTGACGGACTTCCCCTCGACGGTGGACTTGATGGGATTTAGCTTCAGACGAACCGCGCGCTCGCGCTCGTCCTGAGTCGGCATGATGAACGTCCGGCCGACGTAGCGGTTCTTCATCAGCCCCTCCGCGAATTCGACGCCGTCGTCGTGTTCGTCGCGCTCCTCGCCGTCCGGCGTCGTCTCGCCGGCGGCGTCGGCGTAGCCCGACGCGAACGCGCGACCGGAGTCGGGGACCGGCATCACGACGTCCGATTCGACGCCGCTTTCCTCCCACAGCTTGCGCCCCAGGTTCCGCCGGACCTCGTAGACCAGGTTGTCGTCGATGATCGAGTCCGGCCGCGCGAAGTAGACGTGTTCGAAGAAGCAGTGGGCCGTGTTCTCGAGGTCCACCAACTGGTAGGAGTCGAAACCCTGCCCGTCCTCCTGGAGGACGACGAGTTCTCCCGGCCGAACGTCGCGGACGAGTTCGCCGTCCAGCGTGTCGATAGCGGCCGACTCGGAGGCGAGGATGTAGCCGTCCTCGAGTGTGCCGATACAGAGCGGCCGGTTACCCTGCGGATCGCGCACGCCCATGACGGTGTCGTCGTGCATGATCGTCAGCGAGTAGGAGCCGTGGATGCGCTGCATGGTCCGTTTGACCGCGCGCACGAGATCCGCGTCGAGCAGGTTGCGCGCGAGGTCGTGGGCGATGACCTCCGTGTCGCCGTCGCTCGTGAAGGCGTGGCCCATCCCCGCGAGTTCGTCACGGATCTCGTCGGCGTTGACGAGGTTCCCGTTGTGCGAGAGGCCGAGTGAGCCGCTCTTGAAGGAGACGGAGAACGGCTGGGCGCAAGAGGAGTCGACGCTGCCCGCGGTGGGGTAGCGGACGTGACCGATCCCCGCCGCGCCGTTGAGTTGGTCGAGGTCGTCCTCACCGAAGACGTCGCCGACGAGACCCATATCCACGTGGCTGTGTTGCTGGAAACCGTCGTGGGTGATGATCCCCGCAGACTCCTGGCCGCGGTGCTGGAGCGCGTAGAGGCCGTAGTACAACGGTCGAGCCGCGTTTCGACCGCCGAGTGAGACGCCGACAACGCCGCACTTCTCGGTCATCCCGGTTCGCTGAGGACTCGGTCCCCGCCCGTTTCTCATGTAAACCTGTAGCGGGCCGAACCGATAAAAATCTCCTTGTTTGTGCTTCCTTCTGCATTCGATCGGGAACGAGTATGCACGTTCGTGTATAACGGCGCCGATTTGCGCGTCTGTCAGTGAGAGCGGCCCGAGCGTTGACGGTTCGATCAGCTGTCGGGTGAGCGTGAGCCGTCGGGGAAGCGTTCTCCCCGTACCCCGTACTACGAGCGAGTGAACCGACGTCTCGAGACGAACGCACGCCAGCGCAGGCGACGAAAGCGACCGCTCGAGGATAGAAAACGTCCGAGAAGAACGTCAGAATACCGGCTCAGTTGTCGCCGGTCTTGCCCTGCCAGGCGTAGCTGCGACGTTTGGCCGATTTGCCGAAGCCACACGACGCACACTCTTTCGTCCGGACGTGGTAGGATTTTTCGCCACAGCGGCGGCATTTGACGTGGGTCGTCTTGTTCTTCTTTCCTTGGCTCGGGGTTCCTGCACCAGTCATGGAGTGATCGAAACGACGTTATCGCCGCGTATAATCGTTGTGTCTTCGACCGGAGACTCCTCCTCGATGCTCGTTTCGATGGGGATCGAAACGTCTTCCAGGACGAGGTTCATGTGCTGGTCGTACCCCGTCAGGTCGCCCACGTACTCGTCGCCGCTTTTCAATCGCACCGTCACGCGTTCGCCAAGCGACGCCTCGAGGACGTCGAGCGGTCGTCCACTCATACGACACACCGCAAGTGACGCACACTTAATCGTACCGGTCGTCGCGTCGGATTCACGTCGATTGAACCGGATCGGACGGCCGAACGGTCCGCCAAAGCGGTAAAAATTGCCAAGATTCGGTTCGAAGACGATGGATTCCGTTTCGAGCGGCTCAAGGCCACATATCGTCAGGGCAGATGGGATACGCACACGAACTGTGGCATCGGTCTCCCGTGCAGCGTTTCTCACGCGCCGGGAGCTAGACAAACACTCGATAGGGAAGACAACCGAGTTCGGATCGAGCGTCGGAGGCTCACAATCGATGGGACCTATCCAAACGGCTAAGTGTGCGCTCGGTGACTATCGACGCATGGGATCTAAGAAATTCACGTTCATCGAGTTGCACCTCGACGGCGACACGCAGTTCGGCCCGAAAGCCATCGGCGAAGCCGTGCCCGCGCTGGGCGCCGGGACGGAGGAGGTTGACACCGACGACTCCGAGGACGAGGACGCCGGCGCGGCCGACGACGACTCGAGCGGCAAACCGATCGCCGCCATCGTCGGTCTCGTCCTGTTCGTCGGCGCCGCGATCGCCTTCAAGAAGCTCCGCGGCGGCGACGACGAAGAGATCGACGAGCTCGAGGAGCGCGACGAGCCGGACGTCATCGTCAACTGATCGAGTTTCGATCCGACTCGACCCGGCCCGACTCGACTCGACCTCGAATCCGATCTCGAGAGACAGTAGACGACCCGTTTTTTCGGCTCCGGACGGTTTCGCACGACTCCGGACTCCGGGCCCCGGACGTCGAACGAGAGCGTCGTTCTCGAGCGACCGCCTTCGGTGAGCTGGCCCGTTATTCGGCTGCGTGTTCCGTTTCCGTCCTCGTTTAGGTCCCCTCCCCTCTCCGCCTCCATCCCCGCCCGATCTTGGAGACGAAACGACGAATCCACGACCAGCGATTCGACCGAACGCTTTTGGGCCGCCTCCCCATATCTCCCGACGTGAATCTCTATCGTAGCGCCCGGGCCGTCGCCGGGGCGTCCGGCGAACACGCCATCGACTGGCGAGCCGCCACCGAGGCCGCCAAGGCCTCGACGGACCGCGGCTCGGTCTCGCTCGACCCCGGTGAACGCGAGGGCTACGCGGACGACGTTCGGGACGCTCGCGACGGCGTCGGCGACGTGGCTGGCTTCACCTTCGAACTGCCGAACACGATCGAGATCCAGAACCGACACCACTGGATCGACGCCAACGTCGAAACCTTCGAGCGGGTGATGTCGCCCATCGAGTCCCACACCGGCGTCTTCCCGGGAGTCGCCCGAACGATCAACACCGGAACGATGGGCGTCTTACTCGCGTTCCTCGGTCGTAACGTCCTCGGCCAATACGATCCGCTCCTGCTGGCGGATACGCCCACAAAGGACCACGCCCTCTACTTCGTCAGACCTAACATCCTGAACGCCGCCGAGATGCTCGACGTCGAGTACGACCGTTTCCGGCGCTGGATCGCCTACCACGAGGTGACCCACGCCGCCGAATTCGCCGCCGCCCCCTGGCTGTCGACCCACCTCGAGGACCGCATGGAAGACGGTATCGACACGCTCGCCGAGGGCTCGTTCGACCGGGACGCCTTCCGGGACTTAGACGCCGCCATGACGGTCGTCGAAGGGTACGCCGAACTCCTGATGGACCACGCCTTCGACGACGAGTACGAGGATCTTCGACGAAAACTCGACGCGCGCCGACAGGGTCGGGGGCCGCTACAGCAACTGTTCCGACGGCTGCTCGGACTCGGGCTCAAACGCCGTCAGTACGAACGCGGAAAGGCCTTCTTCGAACACGTCGCAGCCGCTCGCGGGCTCGAGGCCGCCGGTGCCGTCTGGAAACATCCGGACAACCTGCCGACCCACGACGAACTCGACGCGCCGGGCGTGTGGCTTCAGCGCGTGGATCCGTAGCCGGGTTCCGTTTTCGCCTCCCGGCTCTTTCGTCTCTCCTTTCTCCGCTCTCCGCTTCAGATACCGGTCCACCGAGCGCGAACGGACGAACAGCGGAGCCGACGCGCCAGCTCGGCGACGTTCCCGAGCCGGTTATCCGGTGATCCAGGACAGATACCAGACGAGGAGTCCGCCGGCGACCACGCCGCCGAGCGTCGCCAGTCCCATGACCGTCGGAGAGGCGTCTCCCTGTAACGCGATCAAACCGCCCGAGAGACCGACCAGCAGGACGAACCCGACTTTCAGTTGCGTCTGCCCGCCGTCGTCATCGTCACCGCGACCGGACGACCGGGGACGTCTCGAACCTGCCATTCGATTACAGCTCCTGGGGTGCGCTGACGTGCATCGAGTGGAACAGCCACTCGGAGTTTCGGGTCCGGTCCCGATCCTGACCCCCTCTCCCTCGGGCGAGCGTCCCGCTCCAGCGGGTCTCGAAGTGGTGGCGTTCGTCGTCTCCGCCGCCGTTTCCGTCTCCGCCCTCGTCACCACGGACGGTCCACTCGAGGGTCACTTCGTCGGCGAACCAGGCCAGTTCGTCGCGCTCCTCGACGGTGAGGCGGTGACTCTCGACGGTCCATTCTTCGGTGGTTTCCGTCTGTTCGCGCAGCGCGTCGCCGACCTCGTCGCCGCCGAACAGCGACTCGCTGATCCCGAACTTGACGGCCGACTCGTCGTCGACGAAGAACGGATCCAGCGCCTCGCCGTTCCGGAGGGCGTCGTAGTAATCACGGACTGTCTCTTCGGCGCTCATGGCTGTGCAATCGAACTCGGCGAGTAAAGGCTCACTGAATGGGCGTGCGAGAGCGGAGAGCGAACCGGCCGATCACATAAAGCCGCGGTCGACCTCGTCGGTCTCGATCAGGTCGTCGAGTTCCGACGAGAGGAGTTCCTCCGCCTCCTCGAACCGATCCGAGAGTTCCTCGAGTTCGTCGGGCCGATCGTACTGGTCGTACTCCATCGGGCCGAACGCGGGACTCTCGAGGGCGTCCATCATATCGTCGAACATATCGCCCGGTGTCGTCGGCGCGTCCGCGTGGGCTTTGACGACCTCCTCGAGTCTGGTCACTTGCTGTTTTGCGCGGTCCTCGTCGTCGGGCGGGGAGCGGACGGCGAAGCGACCGCCCGCCTCCTCGCGTCGATTCGGCAGGAACGAGCCGATCTCGTCGTCGAGCTGTCGCGCGACCTGCGTCCCGACGCCGCGGACCTCGAAGGGATTCTTCGCGTAGGTCTTCAGGAAGAAGACGCCGGCGCGGGGATGCGCGAGGTACATGTCTTCGCCGACGCCGCCCGAGCGGTCGCCCGCGACCGCTCGCCAGTCGTCCGGGTCGACGTTTCGTTCGGTGACGTCCTCGAGTATGTCTTGCCACTCGCGAATCCGCATACGCGGAGAATGCGAGGCCAGCAGAAAGAACGTATCGGTCGTGGCGAATGCCGTCGACGGTGACCGGACGGGCGTCGAACCAAAAGGGCTACGACGGGGGCCCCAACACGACAGGTAAGCGCTCACTGACCTCGATCTATGTCCACTCGAAACCGTCTCTCGTTCGCCGAACTGTTTCTCGCAACGCCCGTCACGAGTACGCTTCTGACGGTCGGCCCGCTCGTCCTGGCACTCGGTCAACTCGCGAACAGCTACGTCAACGGCTTCCCCCCACTCATCGCGGTCGGGTTCGCCCTCGCGATGGTCGCGTTCGCCGTCGTCGCGACGAGCCACCACGCCGCCGAACACCGATTACGGCGACTCGAGGCGACCGTGACTCCGGGAGAGGGTCGGTAGGCCGTCGATCACGCTCGAGTCTCGGAGGCGTTGTCCCCCGCAAACAGCTCGACGAGGTCGTCGTCCGAGAGATCCGTATCGAGAGAAACGCCTTTTGCCCCCTTCTTCGGAGAGTGTAGTATGAACGACGGTCCGTCGACGCGGTTTCGTGAGAACGCGACGGAGATCACGTCGACCGTGGTCACCGGGATCTGGCTCGCCGCGATGTTCACCGGCCAGTCGTGGTGGTTGGGCGCGTTGTTGTTCGGGTACATCGTCGTCGTGCCGATCGTCGCCCTGTTGTTCGGCGACGAGAGCGACAGGCGCGAGTGGTGGGACGACTGGTCGAGCGACGAATCGTGGGGGGAGTGGTGGGGCGAGTCCGAGCCAGCCGACGCCGGGAGAGACGAGACCGAGCCGACGACCGACAACCGCGACGCCCTCGAGACCCTCCGCGAGCGCTACGCCCGCGGCGAGTTGACCGACGAGCAGTTCGAGCGCAAACTCGAGCGGTTGCTCGAGACGGACACGCTCGAGAACGCCGACGAGTGGGTTCGCGAGAGTCGGGTCGAGCGCGAGCGTCGCGCGGGTCGCGATCATGCTCGTGATCGCGAGGACGAACGGGAGTACGAGTACCGGTAGTGTGACCGACGGCGTCCTTTCGATCAGCTAGTACTATTCGCCCTCGAGACTGTGACTGCCGAACTTTCCCCGTCCGAGCGCTGAGCCAAAAACGAGACCGAACGGAGGCGACACCCTTATTCGCTCGAGTCGACCAGTATAGCACGACGCGGAATGAGCACCGAGACGCCGGATCCCACGGAAACCGAGGCTTTCGAGCAGGTCTGTGAGACGCTCGTCGACCGAATCCTCGCGGGCGAGATCGAGAAGGACGACGTCGAGAAAGCCAAACTCGAGGCCTGTTCGGAGCATTCAGCGCCGAAGGTGCCCAAGAACTCCGAGGTCCTCGACTACGCGCCCCAGGAGCGCCGCGAAGAACTCGAGGCGGTGCTCCAGCGCAAGCCCGTTCGCACGGCCTCGGGCGTCTCGCCGATCGCGATCATGACCTCGCCGGAACGGTGCCCCCACGGGAAGTGTCTGTACTGCCCCGGCGGGCCCGACTCGGAGTTCTCCTCCTCGCAGAGTTACACCGGCGAGGAACCCGCCGCCGCACGCGGTGTCCAGAACGATTACGACCCCTACGGGCAGGTCACCCTCCGTCTCGAGCAACTCCGGAAGATCGGCCACCCCGTCGACAAGGCCGAACTCATTTTGATGGGCGGGACGATGACCGCCCGCAGCCACGACTACCAGGAGTGGTTCGTCAAGCGGGCCTTAGAGGCGATGAACGACTACGACGTCGAGAAGGAACCCGAACCAGCCGAAGGCGTCAGCTTCGCGCAGGACCCCGAGGAGTACGAGTGGAAGTACCTGGAGGACGTGATCGCCGAGAACGAGACCGCAGACGTCCGAAACATCGGGACGACCTTCGAGACCAAACCCGACTGGTGCGACCCCGAGCAGATCGACCGGATGCTCGACCTCGGCGGGACGAAAGTCGAGGTCGGCGTCCAGACAACCTACGAGCGGATCAACCGCGAGATGCACCGCGGTCACGGCGCCCAGGCGTCGATCGACGCCAACCGCCGCCTCCGGGACTCGGCGTTCAAGGTCGGCTTCCACATGATGCCCGGCCAGCCCGGGATGTCGAAGGAGATGTGTCTCGAGGACTTCCGGGAACTCTTCGAGAACGAGCAGTGGCGCCCCGACTACCTGAAGATCTACCCGACGCTGATCGTCCGCGGAACGGCGACCTACGACTGGTGGCACCAGGGCGAGTACGATCCGCTGACGAACGAGGAGGCCGCCGAACTCGTCGCGGAGATCAAGTCGATGATTCCCCGTTACACGCGACTCCAGCGGGTCCAGCGGGACATTCCGGCGGACTTCATCGACGCCGGCGTCTGGAAGTCGAACCTGCGCCAGCTGGCCCGACAGCGGATGGACGACCACGGCTGGACCTGCGAGTGCGTCCGCTGTCGCGAGGCCGGGATGAACGACGAGGAACCCGAGAACGTCGAGCTCGACGTGATGACCTACGAGGTCTGTGGCGGCACGGAGCACTTCATCTCCTTCGAGGACTTCGAGAAGGACCTCCTGGTCGGGTTCTGCCGACTCCGGTTCCCGAACGACCCTGTCCGGCCGGAACTCGAGAACGCCGCGCTCGTGCGCGAACTCCACGTCTACGGGACCGAAGTCGCGATGGGTGAGGAGGGCGACAGCGGCCAGCACCAACACAGCGGTTACGGCCGGCGACTCATGGCCCGCGCCGAGAAACTCGCGGCCGACGCCGGCTACGACAAACTGAGCGTCATCTCCGGGATCGGCGCTCGAGCGTACTACCGGAACAAACTCGGCTACCATCAGGACGGACCGTACGTGAGCAAGCGACTGTGAGGCCCCGCGAACGGTAGTAGTGACGCTACCTCCCAGAGAGGAGACGCTCCGACATCCGAAAATTTATCATCCACATTCGAGAATTAAAGGCTGCCGACGTCTGTCGGCACTGCTGTCGGAACCCCCCACGACGACAGCGGATTCGAGTTTGACGTCTCGATCCTGATCGAGTACTCGCCGTAGCCCACTACGCGATCCCCCTCTGCGTCTGGGACCCCTGCGGCGAGTATCCGATCGAAGACGAAATCACCGTTTTCGGAGTCCCCGAGTGCGGAACGGCTGCTCGAACAGCCTCGTGCGGGCAACGTCTATCGGTTCGTCACTGGTTCCTCTCGTCTGTTCGCCTGTCCGAGACGTGAACGACGCCGAAGGCGTCCGACGCGAGTTGCGTATCCTCGAACGGCCGAAGCTCGAGTCGCGCCTCGAGCGGGGACTCACTCGTCCGCAGGCGCAGCGTGCGGTCGATCGAAGACCGGGGAGTGTCGGACGCGGTCGGAGAGACGGCCGCCTCGAGTGCTCCGAGCGTGTCGTCGTCGGTCGACTCGTCGACGATCGCCGTCCAGGGTTGTCCGGTCAGTACGCTTCGGTCGGTGCCGACCGTCGCGGCGAGTCCGCGGGTCACGTCGACGATCCTGCCGTCGTCGACCACGAGCGCTCCGTCGGCGAGCGACTCGACGATCGTCTCGAAGCGTCGGCGAGTGCGTTCGGCCTGCCGTTGGTCGGTCAGGTCCCGTAGAATGACCTGGACGGCCGACTCCCCGTCGAACCTGATGGGTGTTCCGATCGCCTCGACGGGGCGTTTGTCCGCCGGTGTCGTAGCCGGGGAATTGGATTCGGATTCGGATTCGGACTCGGACTCGGTTCCGGCCTCGACTTCGAGGTCGAACTCGATCCATCGTTGGGGCGTCTCGCCACACTCCGCTCGCTCGAGTCGGTCGGCGATCCGGTCCCGGTCGTCCGGCGCGACGAACGAGAGGATCGCTCGCCCCTCGAGGTCCTCGGGAGACGCGTCGACGATCGCCGCAGCGGCATCGTTCACGTAGCGGAGCCGTCTCTCGCGGTGGACGGCGATACCGATCGGGAGGCGGTCGACGAGGCGTCGATACCGCTGTTCGCTTTCGGTCTGTGCGGTCCGCGCCCGCCGGCGATCGACGGCGTTTTCGATGCGGTTGGCGAGCATCGTGTACTGTTCTGTCCCCGGCTGTTTCTGGAGGTAATCAGTGACGCCGGCGGAGATTGCTTCACTGGCGATCTCCTCGCTTCCCTTCCCCGTAAAGAGGATGAACGGCAGGTCGTGGCCCTCGCCTCGAACGGTCTCGAGGAACTCGAGGCCGTCGAGTTCGGGCATCTCGTAGTCGCTGACGATACAGTCGACCGTCCCGTCCGTGACCCGTGCCATCGCATCGGGTGCGCTCGTCGCGGTCGTGACGGTGATTTCCTCGTGTTCGCGCTCCAGAAACGTCGCTGTCAGGTCCAGCAGCGCCGGATCGTCGTCGACGTGCAGAACCGAAATCCCCCCGGACATAATCGATACCAGCGCGTCGGGAACCCAAATAGCTATTGCCACTGGACATACACGTGCGAAGATATATCACTATCGCGGCTATTCGGCGAGGATCAGACCGCTAGCACGGTATCGACGACGAGCGTGACCGTGAACCGCAGACGAACGTCGCCGTCGCGATGTCGGCGTCGCCATGGCCGTGACTCGAGGGGATGAGTTTCCGGAAGACGACGGCGATCATCGCGTTCGCCAGCACGCCGGCGCCGACCTCGTACGGCGACCCCAGTTCGGGCTCGGGGACGAGCGCGAAGACGCCGGCGCCGACCACGACCCTAGCGGCGAGGCCGAGCGACCCGTCGTAGATGCGGTGGCTTACCAGCGTCGGGAGCGCGCCGAGACCGGTCGCACACCCCGCGGGCAGCGTGACGCCCACCACCTCGAGTCGCGTGTCCAGTACGACCCGGTCTCGAGTCCGTCGCCTAAAGGTACTGCATCGGCGGTCTCGATGCGCTCTGCTGGCGCCGGCTCTGCCAGAGCGACACGCCTTTTTGATCGGACCGGGCAGTGTACGTATGGATCCAAAGCGGGAACTCACCAGCGTCGACCTCGCCGCCCTCGTCCGGGAGCTCGGGACCTACGAGGGATCGAAGGTCGACAAGGCCTACCTCTACGGCGACGATCTCCTGCGGCTGAAGATGCGCGACTTCGATCGCGGACGCGTCGAACTGTTGGTCGAAGTCGGCGAGCGCAAACGCGCACACACGATCGCTCCCGAGCGCGTCCCCGACGCTCCCGGCCGGCCGCCGCAGTTCGCGATGATGCTCCGGAACCGACTCTCCGGGGCCGACTTCGCCGGCGTCGAACAGTACGAGTTCGACCGCATCCTCGAGTTCGTCTTCGAGCGCGAGGACGGAGTGACGAGAATCATTGCCGAGCTGTTCGGACAGGGCAACATCGCGATCACCGACGGCGAGTACGAGGTCATCGACTGCCTCGAGACCGTCCGCCTGAAGTCCCGGACGGTCGTTCCCGGCTCCCGTTACGAGTTCCCCGACTCGCGGCTCAACCCGCTGACCGTCTCGCGGGAGGCCTTCGACCACGAGATGGACGACTCCGACACGGACGTCGTGCGCACGCTGGCGACCCAGCTCAACTTCGGGGGGCTCTACGCCGAGGAACTCTGTACTCGCGCGGGCGTCGAGAAAGCGATGGACATCGAGGACGCCGGTGAGGAGGAGTACGATCGCCTCTACGAGGCGATCGACCGACTCGCGATCGATCTCCGAAACGGGAACCTCGAGCCGCGTCTCTATCTCGAGGGTGGAGACGACGGCGACGATGGCGACGACGGCGAAGACGGGGACGACAACGATGCGGAGGACGAGACTGACACCCCGACTCGCGTCGTCGACGTCACTCCCTTCCCGCTCGAGGAGCGGACCGCACTCGCCACGGAGCCGTTCGAGACGTTCACGGCGGCGCTCGACGACTACTTCTTCCGACTCGACCTTTCCGATTCCGACGCCGAGTCGGACCCGACAGACCAGACGCCGGACTTCGAGGAACAGATCGCCAAACACCAGCGGATCATCGACCAGCAGGAGGGAGCGATCGAGGGGTTCGAGCAGCAGGCCGAGGCCGAACGCGAGCGGGCCGAGTTGCTGTACGCCAATTACGGGTTGGTCGACGACATCCTCTCGACGGTCCAGCGCGCCCGCGAGGGGGACACGCCGTGGGACGAGATCGCCGCGCGATTCGAGGAGGGCAAAGAGCAGGGTATCGAGGCCGCCGAGGCCGTCGTCGACGTCGACGGGAGCGAGGGAATCGTCACCGTCGAGATCGACGGCGAACACGTCCCGCTCGTCGCGGCCGACGGCGTCGAGAAGAACGCCGACCGCCTCTACACCGAGGCCAAACGCATCGCCGAAAAGAAAGAGGGTGCGCTGGCGGCGATCGAGGACACCCGCGAGGAACTCGCCGAGATCGAGCGTCGACGCGACGAGTGGGAAGCCGACGACGGGAGCGACGAGGACGAGGCCGAGGACGAAGACGACGGGCCCAAACGCGACTGGCTCGCCGAATCCTCGGTTCCGATTCGAACGAACGAACAGTGGTACGAGCGCTTCCGGTGGTTCCACACCAGCGACGACTTCCTCGTCATCGGCGGACGCAACGCCGACCAGAACGAGGAGTTAGTGAAGAAGTACGTCGAGCGCGGCGACAAGGTCCTCCACACTCAAGCCCACGGCGGTCCCGTCACGGTGCTGAAAGCGACCGATCCCAGCGAGGCGTCCTCGAGCGACATCGAGATTCCCGACTCGAGCATCGAGGAGGCCGCCCAGTTCGCCGTCTCCTACTCGTCGGTCTGGAAGGACGGCCGGTACGCGGGCGACGTCTACGTCGTCGAGTCCGATCAGGTCTCGAAGACCCCCGAGAGCGGCGAGTACTTAGAGAAGGGAGGATTCGCGGTTCGCGGCGACCGGACCTACCTGGACGATACGCCGGTAGGCGTCGCCGTCGGGATCCAGTGTGAACCCTACACTCGCGTCATCGGCGGCCCGCCGTCGGCCGTCGAGGGCGAGGCGGTGACGACGATCCGGGTCGAACCCGGCCGGTTCGCACAGGCCGACGCCGCAAAGCGGATCTACCGCCGGCTGCGCGAGCGGTTCACCGACGAGTCGTTCGTCCGCAAGATCGCCAGCCCCGATCGGATCCAGCACTTCCTCCCGCCGGGTGGGAGCCGGCTCGCCGACGACTGACTTTCGCGAGAGGTCCGCAACGGGACGGCGACCGTCGATCAGTGTCCGCCGATTCGATTCGGCCGATGCATCCGTTCCGTTGTTGCTCTGTTATCATTCCACACGCGGAGGTCGAGACAGAAATACTCATGACCCGCTGTCGGCTATCCTCGACCGAGAGGTGACACTCACGACATGTCTGCTATAGCACTGATCGGTGCGTTCCTGCCAGTCGAGCCGACCGTCGCGATCACTGCGGTCGTCGTCCTCGCAGGACTCGCGTTCATCGCGTTCATGATCTATCTCGCGTTCGGACTGTCCGTCCCGTCGAAACAGTCGACGGGCACCGACGGTTCGACCGACGCGACGGCCGCACTCGAGGCACAGGAAACCGACTGATCGGTTCGATCCTGGTCGTTCGTTTCTCTTCCGGTCGTTCGATACTGGTCGATGTATTCTGAACTCGTCGGGGAGTCACGACCGCCTCGTTCGGGGACGACTGGCCCAAATAGTTTTGGCTTGAATCTTTTGCCGTATGTTCCCCTTAGATTGAATTACCGCTGACACCCCCACTGGACCTGGAACGCTCAGCGGTAGTTCGCCCCATTCGTCACAGAGGCACCCCGACGGATTAGCGTCCCCTCTCCAGACATCATGGGTGGCGAGAGTCGGTCTCCCCCGTCCGACTCCTCGCTTCGCTCCTGCTCTCTTCGACTCTGACACCGACATCGACTCCAAGCAGCACCGCCGTCCCGACGTTCCGTCACGCACTTACTCCTCCCCCGGAAATAGCTACGCATGCAGATCAAAGACCGGGAGCGCGTCGAGGGTGGCCGCGAACGTCTCACGGTCGTCCCCGAGAGCCTGGACGATCTCTGGCACCTCCAGTACGTCCTCGAGCCCGGCGACCGCGTCGCCGGCGACACGACCCGGCGGATCCAGCGAAACGACGAGCAGATGCGCGACACCGGCGGCGAGCGCGAGCCCATGTGGGTCGCCATCGCCGTCGACACGATCGAGTTCCACAAGTTCGCCAACCGGCTTCGGGTCGGTGGCGAGATCGTCGCCTGCTCCCGGGAGGACCAGCTCGGCTTCCACCACACCCTCAACGTCGAGGAACGCGAGGAACTCTCGATCGAGAAACGCTTCAAGCCCGACCAAGAGGCCCGCCTCGAGGAGGCCGAGGAGGCGACCGAGAACCCCGACGTCGCGATCGCGACCGTCGAGGAGGGCCAGGCCCACGTCCACACGGTCGCCCAGTACGGCACCGAGGAGCGGGCGACGCTGACCGGCCCGACCGGCAAAGGTGAGTTCGCCCGCGAGCGCTCGGAGCTGTTCGCGGAACTCGGGCAGGTGCTCGAGCGGATGGACGTCGACGCGATCATCCTCGCTGGCCCCGGGTTCACGAAACAGGACGCCTATAAGTACTTAGAGCAGAACGAACCCGCGGTCGCCGACCAGATCACGATGGTCGACACGTCGGGCGTCGGCGACCGCGGCGTCCACGAGGTTCTCAAACGCGGCGCGGTTGCGGACGTCCAGCAGGAGACCCGCATCGAGTCCGAGGCGGAGTACATCGACGAACTCACGAAGCGGATCGCGGAGGGCGCGAAGGCCGCCTACGGACCCGAACAGGTCCAGCAAGCCGCGGAGTACGGGGCGATCGAGCGCTTACTGATTCTCGACGACAAGCTTCGTCAGGAACGCGGCCCCGACGGCGAGTGGGGGATCGACGTGAACCGGCTCGTCCGGACGACCGAGCAGAAAGGCGGCGAGGTGACGGTGTTCTCGAGCGAGTTCCCGCCGGGACAGCAGCTGTCGAATCTGGGCGGCGTGGCGGCGTTGTTGCGGTATCGACTGGAATAGTCGGTCGTCGGACCGGCACCGGCACTGACACGCGGTTCCGATCCCGGTCCCGGTCCCAGTCCTAGCCTCGAGCTCGGTTCCGGTCTCGATCTCGAGCTCGGTTCCGGCTCCAGCCCCAATGTCGATCGAGACCGCGTGCCACTAATCGTCGACCTGGGCCTGCTCGAACGGACGCGGCGGCAACCGCAGTTCGTCGAGGTCGGGCAGATGTTTGACGTTGTACACCACCTTCAATTCGTCCGTAATCGGCGTACCCACGCAGGACAGTCGAACCCCGCGATCGATCATCTCCGCCGGAAGGATGTGATTGACGGGGACCGTCATCTCCCCCTCCGTCACGACGACCGCACAGTTCGCACACGCGCCGCCGCGACAGGCGTACGGCCAGGCGAACCCGCGGTTCTCCGCCGCCTCGAGCACGGTTTCGTTGGGCTTCACCAGAAAGCGACCGTAGTCCGCCGTGGCGAGTCGTTCGTCGGCCGCGTTCTCGAACAGGTCACCGTCCTCGAGCTCCCACCCGTAGTCGTCGAGCACCTCGAAGTTGAGATACTCGACTCGAGCCGATTCTCGCTGGGGATGTTCGTCTTCGCTTCCGCCTTTGCCCTCGTTATCGGCTTCGGTTTCGGCGTTCTCGTTCTCGTACTCGTATTCGTTCCCGTATTTCCCGATCCACTCGCTCCGTCGAGCGCCCGACGTGAGCTCCTCGTACGCCGCTTGCACGCGTCGGAACTCCGCGGCGGACCCGCCGTGGTCCGGATGGGCCTCTTTTACCCGTCGGCGGTACGCGCTCTCGATCTCCGCGGCGTCTGCATCTGCATCGATTTGCAGAATATCGAACGGGGACTCCACGGCTACCCGTAGCGAGAACAGCGATGAAAATTTTTCCCCAACAACGACATATACTGACAGTTGTCGTCAGCTCGTCCGCCGGGAGTGACACCTCCCTGCGGTTCGTTTCGAGTCCTCGTCCGGAGCGGTGTGCCACCGGAGCCGATTCGAACGAGTACGGTTAGGGGATCGAAGATCGAAACACGACTCGAAATCGAAGGCCTCCGCTCACGTCACCCCATCGGCGCTTCGGCGTTCGCCTCGATCAACTGGATCAACACGGACGCGAACAGCGAACCGGCACTCCAGATCGCGGTCTCGGTTCCGTCGTCGTCGACGACGCTCAACAGCACGCTGTCGTCGTCGACGATCACGATCCGTCCCGAACGCTCGTCGTCCGTGCGGTGGTCCGGTGGGGAGAAACTCGAGACGCCCTCGAGCTCGTCGAGTTGCGACCGGATCGCCGGGTCGCGGCTGACGCCTCTCACGTCGATCCCGCTGGCGGCCCGCTCCTCGAGCGTCCGCTCGATCTCCTCGGTGAGCAGTTCCGGGAGCCGCGTTCCGAAGACGATCTGCTCCCGAGCGTTCGAGAGGATGTCGACGGCCCGGTCGTCGACCCGGGTTCGACCGCGGACGGTCCAGATGTCCTCCTGTTCTTCCTCGCCGTTCGGTTCCTCGCGGACCGCCTCGACGTACTCGAAGGCCCGTTCCTGCTCGCTCTCGAATCGCTCGCGGAGCGTCTGCCGAGCCTCCTCGACGCTCACCGGCCGGTACCGGATCGGACTCGACTGCTGAACCTCGAGGAGGCCGCGGCCCTCGAGACTCTCGGCGACGCTGTAGACCTGCGACCGGGGAACGTCGACGACGCGGGCGACGTCCCGAGCGGTTCCCGATCCGAGTTGCTGGAGCGCGATGAACACCTTCGCCTCGTAGCTGGTGAGGCCGAGTCCCTCGAAGGCGTCGACGGCGTCGGTCTGATCGGCGTTCATTCGCGTTCCTCCGCGTTCTCGGCCGTCTCTCCGCCGTCGCTTGCGGGCCGGGCGCGGGACCCGGTCCGAGACGCGAACGAGACGTCGGGGCCGAAGTACCGCGTCCAGAGCACGAGCAGCGTCGGTAAGACGACGACGCTCGCGAGGAACGCGTAGGTGATCGTCAGCGCGGTGATGATCCCGAACTGCCGGAGGACGGGCAGGATGGCGAACGAGAGAACGCCGAATCCGCCGACCGTGGTCGCCGCACTACCGAGCAACGCGCCGCCGGTCCCGGTGACGGTCGTGTGCATCGCGTCCCAGACGCTGCCCTGTCGCTCCAACTCGAGCGTGTAGCGGGCGCTGATGTGAATGCTGTAGGCGACCCCGAGTCCGACGGTGAGGCTCGTGATCATCCCCGTCAGGACGTTGAACGGCATTCCCACGAGGTACATCGTGCCGAGGATCCAGCTCACCGAGAACGCCACCGGCAGGAGGGTGACCGCGCCCAGCGAGGCGCTGTTCCCGGTCGCCCAGTAGGCGATCGTCAGGAAGCCGAACACGGCGACGAGCGTGATCAACAGGCTCTCGAGGACCGTGTTCAGCAGGTCCTGTTCGACAATGTAATTGATGACTGGATCACCGGTTGCGATGGCGTCCCATCGATCGTCGGCGCCGTCGTCGTCGATCGTTCCCGCCATCGCGCGCATCTCGTCGGTCGTCTCGCCGGTCGCGGCGCCGCCCTGAATCGCGACGATCATCCGCACCGCCTCGTAGTCGCCGTCGTCGGTCCGATAGATGACCTCGCTGGCGGCGGCTTCGTCGGCGTCGAACAGCTCGTCGTACAGCGTTCCGACGTTCCGGTCGGGAACCCCGTTTCCGTCGGTGTCGGCGAGCTGGAACGACGCGTTGAACGACTCGTTCTCGGCCGCGACTCGATCCATTACAGAGAGCGGACTCCGGACGTCGGCGTCCCCGTTGGGGAGTTCGTAGATGATCCCGTTGTCGCGGTCGGCCGCCTCGTGTTGGGACCGGTTGATCCGCTCGAGAGTCTCCGCGTGCGTCACGTCTTCTCTGACGAGGATTTGGGCCTGTGCGTCCTCGCGCTGGAAGTTGTCGTTGACGAACTGGAGATCGTCTTTGGCCTGGTATTCACCGGGGGACAGCGGACCGAGGTTTTCGGTCCACGCGGGCGGACTCTCCGCGAGGAAGTCGTCCTCGTTGAAGCTGGTGTCGACCTGTGAGGCACCGTAGACGCCGCCGGCGGTCAGCAAGAGGACGGTGACGAGGACGACCAGCGGCGCTTTGCGGGCGGCGACGGAACCGACCGAGAGGACGTCGCTGAACCGCCCGCCGCCGGTCCCGAACGCTCGCTTTCGGCGGTCGATGCCACGCGACTCGAGGAACGAGTCGATCTCGACTTTGGCCGCGGGGATGAGCGCGCCGAAGACGATCAGCGCCGCGAGGATGCCGACCGAACTGACGATTCCGAACTCGCGGATGGGGCCGATCGGGCTGACGAGGTTTGAGAGGAAGCCGATGACGGTCGTCGCGGTGACCCAGACGAGCGCGACGCCGACGCCGGCGAGGGCGACGTTCATCGAACCTCGGACGTCACCGGTGGTACCCTCCGCCTCGCGTTGCTCGCGGGTCGCTTCGCTCCCCGCTCCTCCTTCCGAGGCGTGAAACGCCTCGCGTTGCTCGCGATGACGCATGAACACGTGGATGGCGTAGTCGATTGAGAGCCCGATCAGTAATACTGGAACCGCGACGAACATCTGGTTGAACGCGATACCGGCCCACCCCATGAACCCGAACGTCCAGATCAGGACGGCGAAGATCCCCGCGACACCGAGGACGATGTCGAGCGGATCGCGGTAGGCGACGAACAGCGCGAGCACGACGAAGATCAGTGCGAGCGGCCCGACGATCGCCAGGCTGTCGGCCATCGACCGGTCGATCTCGTCGGAGATGATACCGAACCCGAAGACGACGTAGTCCTGATCCTGCGCGTTCGCGAGCGTCCGGAGATCGAGCTGGCTCTGGACGATCCGGTCGTCGGCTTCACCCATCTCCTGCATGCCACTGTCGCCTCCGGTCGACTGGGTGACGAACGCCATTCTGGCGTCGGCCGTCGTGCTTCCCGGCTCGTAGGACGACGGCATGAACTGGAGGGCTAGGTTGTCCCCCTCGTCGTCCGAGAGCGTGTCCTCGAGAACCGACTCGTACTCGCCGTCGTCGAGCTCCTCGACGGCTTCGATCTGTTCGTCGAGCGACGGCTGGCCGGCCGACTGGAGTGCTCGCTGCTCCTCCTCGAGCGCTTCGCTCTCTTCCTGGAGTTCTTCGTACTCGTCGGCGAGGACGCCCGAGGTCCCCTCGGTGTAGACCTCCTCGAGTTCCTCCTGGATCGCCGCGCTCTCTCGCTCGTACTCCTCCTCGCTGATCTCGCCCGCCTCGAGAGCGATTTCGAGTTCGACGAGTTCGGCGTTGAGACGCTGCACGTTCGACATCGCGCGCTCGAACCGTGCGGACTGCTCGGCGTCGAGGTCCGCCGTCGCCTCCTCGAACACGCCGTCGAGTCCGGCTTCGATCTCTCCGGCCTGCTGCTGGTACTCCTCGTCGCCGACCTCACCTTGCTCGTAGGAGACGTTCAGTTGCTCGTACTCCCGCTGGAGTTCGCCCGCCTCGTCGAGAGCGGCCTGCAGGCGCCCCGCCGTCTCGTTGAGTTGCTCGCCTCTGGCCTCGAGTTCGGCACCGCGCTGCCGGAGGTCGTCGGCTTCCTGACCGCGGATGACGCTCGTCGCGATGACGTTCTCGACGCCGAAGATCGGATTCTCCGTGGCGAGCGTCGCGTTGACCGACTCGTTGTCTTTGATCTCCTGTTGAAATCTGAGCGAGGAGACGATCGAGTCCTGTGCGAGAACGTTGTCACCGTTTCCCCTAACGAATAGCTGTACGCTCGTCGTATTCTCGGCGTCGTCGGAGACGAAGTTGTCGTTGATGTACTCCGAGGCCTCGGCTTCGGGTGAATCCCCCTCGAACTGATCGAGCGAGGAATCGTCGTCGACCATCGTCGCCCCGGCACCGACGAGCGCCGTCGTCAGGAGCAGTGCGACGAGGACGATCCTCGTGTGATCCGTGATCGCCTCGGCGAGACGGTCTGGAAGGCTCACTGTGCGCTCCCTCTCCACACTGACGACTCTTTGAGCTCTCTCATTTCTGTTGTTACGATCCTAACAAAGGCTCGGCCATATACCTGTTGTTATCATTCTACTCACAATCGTACTGTACCGATCGTTGCTGCTGGGTCGGACGGTCTACACGCCGAATTAGCGATTCCGCGAGGGAACGACGCTCACTCGATCGAAACGGTCTGGAGGTCCTCGGCGAATCGGACGTCGCCGTCGTAGTGTGCGGTCACCGAATCGCGCATCTCGGCGTGACGTCCGTCGGTGTGGGGATAGAGGTGTGTGAGATAGACGCGGCCGAGTTCGACGTCGGCCAGTTCCGCGCCCAGCTGGGATGGCGTCGGGTGGTTCGAGACGTCCACGTCGTCGGGGAACGAACAGTCGTGGAGGAGGATCGCCGACCCGTCCGCGAAGTTCGCGAGCCCCGCGAACGCCTCGCTGTCGCCGCTGAAGGTGAACCGGTCGCCGAACCGGTAGGCGAGACAGCGCAGCGAGTGGCGGGTCTCGTAGGCTTCCACGTCGAACCCGCCGACCGAGAACTCGCCGGCGACGACTTCGCGGACCTGCAACTCGAGTTTGCCCTGCATGTACTCGTGGACCTCGAGGAGGCCGTCGACCAGTCCTTTGGTGCCGCGCGGGCCGACGATCTCGAGGTGGTCCTCGCCGGCGAGCCAACGGGCTTTCATCAGCGGGAGGAGGTCGGAAACGTGGTCGAGGTGGTGGTGGGTCAGGAGGACCGTCGGGACCGCCTCGTAGCCGACGCCCGACTGCTGGAGGCGGTGGAGGACGCCGGAGCCGCAGTCGATCAGCAGCGTCCGACCGTCTTCCTGAACGAGCACTCCCGTCTGAAAACGTTCGCCGGTCGGCATCGCGCTTCCGGTGCCGAGAAACGTAACGCGCATGGTCGAATCGACCGGTCGGGAGGGGATAAACGTAGTGTCTGCGCTCGTCGACGCAGTTCGGTCGGGGGTGGGTTCGCCCATCTGGAGACCCTGCCCCTACCTGCGGGCGGCCTCGAGAACGCTCCGAACGGAGTCCGGCCCGTGTTCGACGAGGGCGCGCGGAAACCGACGTCGCGTGGTCGCGAGCGCTTCACGCAGCGCTGGCGCCGCGTTCTCGTAGATGGGCGGTCCGTGACCGACCAGCACTCGCTCCGGCTCGAGCCCGGCGAGTGACGCTCGCGGCGGGCGGAGTCGCCGGGACAACTCGAGTCCTAGCCGCTCGTCGCCGACGAGGAAGGGCGCTGCGGTGCCCAGCGACTCCGGGACGAGGAGCGTCCCGTCTGACTCCCGGTAAGCGATTCCCTCGCGCTAGGTCGGGAGGGGGTTGGACAGCGAGACGTGGATCCCCGACTCACCGAGCGTCCGTTCGTAGCGCTCGATCGGCGCATCGACTCGGTCTTCGACTCGCGTCATCCACGTCGGGAGGAATATCGAGACGTCGTACCGCCGAGCGAACGCCCCCGCGTCGCGGGCGTGCCAGCTCGAGAGGACGGCGACGCCGGCGACGGTTCCCAGCTCTGAGATCGCGTCGTGGACGTCGGGGGCCTCGAGCGGGTCGACGATCCAGACGCCGTCGTCACCCCGGATCGCGTGGCTCGCTCGCTGCCCCTCCTCGGTGGGATGTGCGATCCAGCTGACACCATCGCCCCCGTCCCATCGATCCACGAGCGGCGCCGACGAGGGGTGATCCGCGTACATCGTCATACTGTGAGATGGCTGACGACTCCTGATAGTTCTTTCGTCGACGGACGGACGAGACGCCTTTCTCGCCGTCGGCCAGGGTTTCCGTCCGCCGCGAACTTCACTTTCACTCCGGTGGCCAAACCCTCTTACCCGCTCGCACCCAGGTACCGCCAATGGATGGGAGCGGTCTGCCGATTTCCGACGAGCAACTGCCGTTCGAGTTCGACCCCGACGCCGTCGAGGACTGGGACGCCTTCGAGTTGCTCGAGCCCGCGGTTCAGGAATGGTGGCTCCGGGAGTTCGGCGAGTTCGTTCCCGAGAACGGCGGCTTCTTCACGCCGCCACAACGAGGGGCGATCCCGAAGATCCACGAGGGGACGAACACGCTAATCGCGGCGCCCACCGGGAGTGGTAAGTGTGTCAAGCCGGATACACCGATGATCGTCCAAGACGATGGGGAAGCGACTGTCCTTCGGGCGAGAGACCTTCTCGACCGCCGGAAGCGAAAAGTCACGGACGTCGACGAGGATGGGGAGTTACACACGAGTTCGATCGAGGCGTACTCGCTCGACGAGGATGAGCTGACGCTCCGTCAGTCGATGGTCTATTCGGAGGGATACGACGGGTCAATCCATCGAATTCGAACGTCGTACGGGAGGGAAGTCGAAGTCACACCGGATCATCCGCTCCTCGTCGAGACGTCGTCCGGACCCGAATGGCGGTCGGCGAGTACCATCGAAGCCGGCGATCGGATCGGTATCCCGACTCGTGTCGAACTCCCTGAACGAACGATCGACCTCGATGTCTGTGCCGCTCTGGATCGGCTTCGCTCGGAATTTCCGCTCGTCGCAACCGAAGCGGAATCGGATCGCATCGTCGCTCATCTCGAAGACGAAGCGCCGATCTCGGCGTTCGACGAGTCAGAACGGTGGCTTGGAATGGCGCTTGCAGGTCTCTCACTGCCGGACGTGGCAGCTCACCTCTCTATCAGTGTTTCGTCCGTCTGGAAGCTGGTGACTGGCGAAACCGAGTACCGTGCCGAGGAGTTTCTCGCGTTACTTCGGGCGGAGTGTACGCCGCTCGAACCTGGAGACGTACTCGTCAAAACCGACAACGGTCACGTTTCCCGTTTTCGCTATCCGACGACGCTCGATTCCGAACTCGCAGGGCTAGCTGCCTTCGTCCTCGCGGAGGGCTTGATCGGTGAGTACGATCGAGGCGCGTTCGTGACGATCTCGCAGAAAAATCGGACCGAACTACTCGAACAGGCAATGGAAACGATGCGAGATCGATTCGGTATCGAATTCGAGCGGAAGACGGAGATTGACTACATTATTCCTAACACGGCGTTTTCCGTGTTCTTCTCAGAACTGCTGGATATCGAATCCGGTCCGGGTCGCGACGTACCGCTGCCGAACTGGGTGCTGAACGCGTCGAAACCGATCAAACGGTCGTTCCTCTCGACATTTTTGTCGCTAGAGGCCGAGATCCGATCCGACGAAGTTCGCCTCGTGCAGGCCAACGAGTTGAAGATAGAGCAGTTAACGTACCTCTTGCTCTCGTTCGGAATCCTCCCCGCTCGCGGTCGCCGGGAGAAGTACGCGACGAATACGGACGAACAGACTCGACGAAAGTATCACTCGCTTACCGTTCGAGGGGTCGAGAATCTGTCCACGCTCCTGTCAGAGTGTTCGCTCGTCCATCCCAACGTCGACGAATTGAAAGCGCACGCGTCCAGACAGGGTAGCGGCAACCACATCGGACGACACGCGTTCGACTATCGGGATATTCGAGCGCTGTCGACGTACTTCGAGAACGATCGGGCGTTCAACGCCGAGCTCGGCAACATCTACGAAGTGGCCAGACGAAGCGGTTACCTCACGGAACGAGCACTGAAAACACTGTCTGCGAAACTCCAGTCGCTTCCGTCTGACGAGACGACGCGCGAACTCGCGGCGATAATCGACGACAGACTGGATCGAAACGTTGCCTGGGTCACCGTCGAATCGAACGAAACATCACACTACAGCGGTCGGATCGTCGATCTCAGTGTTCCAGACACGCACAACTTCGTCGGTGGCCGCGGCGGAGTATACCTCCACAACACACTCGCGTCGTTCACGTCGATTATCGACGAACTCTATCGGCGCGACCGCAAGCCACCCGCCGGCCTCGAGAACTCCGTCTACTGCCTCTACATCTCGCCGCTGAAGTCGCTGGCCAACGACATCCACCGCAACCTCGAGGTGCCACTCGAGGGGATCACGTCGATCCTCGAGGAGCGCGGCGAGGACGTGGGCGAGATCCGCCACGCCATCCGCCACGGCGACACCTCCTCGAGCGACCGCCAGAAGATGCTCGAGGAGACCCCCCACATTCTGAACACGACGCCCGAAACCCTCGCGATCCTGTTGAACTCCCCTAAATTCCGGGAGAAGCTGCGGACCGTCGAGTACGTCATCGTCGACGAGATCCACTCGCTGGCCGGCGGGAAGCGCGGGACGCACATGGCGGTGAGCCTCGAGCGGCTGGCGGCGTTGACCCACGAGGAGTTCACGCGGATCGGGTGTTCGGCGACGATCGAGCCGCTGTCGCGGGTGGCGGAGTTTCTGGTGGGGCAGCGCGAGGCGCCACGCGCCTCGGACGAGCGAGCGGGGAGCGAAGCGACCCGTGAGCCAGGCGCGGCGCCACGCGCCTCGGAAAGAGGAGCGGGAAGCGGAGCGACCCGTGAGCCAGGCGCGGCGCCACGCGCCTCGGAAAGAGGAGCGGGAAGCGAAGCGACCCGTGAGCCAGGCGCGGCGCCACGCGCCTCGGAAAGAGGAGCGGGAAGCGAAGCGACCCGCGAGTCGAGCGAACCGGACGATCGAACGCGCGACTACGAGATCGTCGACGCTCGCTTCGCCCGCGAGTTCGACCTCGAGCTCGAGTGTCCCGCGGACGACCTGATCAACACGCCGCGTGACGTCGTGCAGGACCGGTTCTATCGAATGCTCCACGAGCACATTCAGGACCACACCAACACCCTCGTCTTCACGAACACGCGCTCGGGAGCCGAACGGGTCCTGCACAACCTCCGGGAGCGCTTCGACGACTACGACGAGGAGAACTCCGGCTGTCACCACGGCAGCCTCTCGAAGGAGGTCCGTCAGGGGATCGAATCCCGGCTGAAAGACGGCGACCTCGAGGTCGTCACCTCTTCGACCAGCCTCGAGCTGGGGATCGACATGCCCCACGTGGATCTGGTGGTGCAGGTCGGCTCTCCGAAGAGCGTTGCGGCGCTGCTCCAGCGGGTCGGCCGCGCGGGCCACCGCGTCGGCCAGACGGTGACGGGACGGGTGATCGCGCTCGACCGGGACGAACTCGTCGAGTGCGCGGTGATGCTCAAGAAGGCCGAGGAGGGGTTCGTCGATTCGGTGTCGATCCCCGAGAACGCCCAGGACGTCGCCGCCCAGCACGTCTACGGGATGGCAATCGCCGAGATCCGCCCCGAACGCGAGGTGAAGGCGGTCCTCCGGCAGGCCTACCCCTACCGGAACTACGGCGAGGCCGAGTTCGAACAGCTCATGCGCTATCTGACCGCCGACTACGCCGGCCTCGAGGACCGGAACGTCTACGCGAAAGTCTGGCGCGACGAGAATGACCCGCCGGAGGGCGAGCACCACCACGAGTCGTTCCCCGTCGGCGAACCCCTGATCGGCAAACGCGGTCGACTCGCCCGCGTGATCTACATGACCAACATCGGGACCATCCCCGACTCGTTCACCTGCGACGTCTCGACCCGCGGGAGCAACGAGTGGGTCGGCCAGCTCGACGAGAGCTACCTCGACACCCTCGAGAAGGGCGACGTCTTCGTCCTCGGCGGCGACCACTTCGAGTACCGCTACCGCCGGGGGTCGAAGGTGTACGTCGACCGCACGAGCGCGCGACCCACCGTTCCGTCGTGGTACTCCGAGCGGCTTCCACTGTCGTACGATCTGGGCTGTGAGATCCTCGCCTTCCAGCGGGAGCTCCTCGAGCGCCACGAGTCGGGCGGGCCGCCAGCGGTCCGGGCGTGGCTGCGCGAACTGCCGCTGGACGACGACAGCGTCCGGGCGCTCGCGCGGCTGTTCGACTATCAGCTCCGGTACGCCGGCCCCGAGAGCGTCTCGACCGACTCCCGGCTCGTGGTCGAGGTCGAGCGTGACCGCCAGGAGTACGAGCGCCACTACTACGTCCACTCGGCGTACGGGCGGAAGGTCAACGACGGGCTCTCGCGACTGCTGGCCTACGAGTGCGCCCAGGAGGCCACCGCCAACGTTCAGGTCGCCGTCGCCGACAACGGCTTCGTCCTCTCGATGCCGCTGAACCGCAAGGTCGACCTCGAGGGGATCCTCGAGGACCTCCGGCCCGAGGACGTCCGCGAGAAACTCCGGAACGCGCTCGCGGGCACCGACCTCCTCCAGCGGTACTTCCGGATCAACGCCACCCGCTCGCTGATGATCCTCAAACGCTACAAGGGCTACGAGAAGTCCGCGAGCGAACAGCAGGTCTCCAGCGAGATGCTGCTGGGCTTCGCCGAAGATCTCGAGGAGTTCGCCGTGATCGAGGAAACGTATCGGGAGATCCTCGAGGACAAACTGAACGTCGCCGAAATCGAGGGGATCGTCGGGGCGATGGCGTCGGGCGACCTTGAGGTGAGCCGACACCTGCTCGACTCGCCGACCCCGCGGGCGTTCGGCCTCGCGACGCTCTCGGCCAGCGACGTCGTCCTCGCCGAAGACGAGAGCGCCGCCCTGCAGGCGTTCCACGAGCACGTGCTCGAGGAGATCGGCGAGGAGTCGCTGGCGGGGCTCTCCGGGACCGACGGCCGGTCCGGGACAGGGACCGGGACGGCGACCGGCGACGAGTGATCGTCTCGCCGGTCGGAAACCCGCGATTCCGGCGACTTCGACCGATCCGACCGTTGAGCGGACGGCAGACCCTCGGTAGAGACTCGGTTCAACGTTCTACGACTCCCCGAACGGGGAGAGCCGGGGACCGATACCGAGCTGTAAAAACAAAAGACGGTTGTCGATGTGGTTTCGGCATCCAAGATAGTCTTTGGACGACTCTCCATCGATTTTCGCCGTCGATCGAAGAGCAAGTACGGTCTCTCCTCGCGGCGGCGAGGATCGACGGAGACGGTAGATTTTTGTCACGACCGGATAAACGACCGTAGTACATTGACGACGACCTCCCGGTCGAACTCGATTCGTCTCTGACGGCGTCGCGACGAATCAGGTCGGCTGGCTCGCCAACTGTGGGCGTCTCGAGGACACGGCCGGAATCGCGATCGGTCGCCGCCCCGTCGGGACGTCGCGCTTTTGGCACCCGGTTCCACGCCCTTCGGTTAGTCGCGCGTGGGCCGTTTTTCTCGGCCTCGAGCGCGCCCCGTAGGGCGTGGGCTGTCTCGTCTATCGACCGCTTCGAGCCACCGAACCCACGTCAATGTACACCACCGCGACGACACGATCGTATCGCTCTCACCGATTATCCGACCGCCTCGCCGAATCGCTCAGGATGCGCTTTCGCATTCGTCTTCGAGACCGCACTCTCACCGGCCAGGGGGTGTGGCGATGACGGTGACCACTCCATCGGACGAGTACGAACTCGCACTCGAGGCTCGAGTTACGGACGCTCGGTCGACCTACCGATTCCGGACCGCCGACGGCGTTCACTCCGCGCGCTCGTTTCGGGACGCGGAGCTCCTGTTACTCGAGGCGCTCTGGGACGTCGAACACGGCCCCGGCGACCTCTGCTGTCTGGAGGCGAACTACGGAACCGTCGGTGTCGTCCTCGCCGAGACCGCCGACTCGGTCGAGATGACCGAATCCGGTGCTCGAGCCGCCGCGCTGTGCCGACGGAACGCGCGAGCGAACGACGTCGAGGCGTCCGTGTCGCTGGTCGCAGGCCTCGCGACGCTCTTCCGTTCTCGCCCACATTCTCACCCGCACACACACTCGCGCTCGCGCTCCTTCGACACCGTCGTCTACGCGCCGAAACCGTACACGCCGCTGTCGATCGGCAGTCAGCGCCTCGTCGACGCGCTTTCGGTACTTCGACCCGGTGGTCGCTTCTACTTCGCCGCCTCGAAACGATGCGGGCTCTCGCGCTACGAAACCCTCCTCGCCGAAATCGCGGCGAGCGTCGAGCGGGTGGCCAAACGAGATGGCGTCCACCTCCTCGAGGCGGTGCGTCCGGAGACGGTCGATCGACCGACGTACGTGACGCCGCGGACGCTCACGCCGACGGTCGACGGAACGTCGCTCTCGCTCGTCACGGTTCCGGGACTTTTCGCCGCCTCGGGGCTGGACGACGGGACGCGCCTGCTCCTCGAGACCTGCACGATCGGCGACGGCGAGCGCGTCCTCGATCTCTGCTGCGGCTACGGTCCGATCGGGACCTACGCCGCGAAGACCGCCGACTGCGAGGTGTGGCTCGCGGACGACGATCGGATCGCCACCCGGTGTGCAGAACGCAGCCTCCGCGAGTCCGGCGTCGACGGGACCGTGGTGACCGCCGATTGCCTCGCGGGCGTTCTCGACCAGTCATTCGACCGGGTGCTCTGTAACCCGCCGACGCACGCCGGCGACAGCGTTCTCTCGGACCTCTTCGCGGGGATCGCCCGCGTTCTCGAGCCGGAGGGTCGACTCACGCTGGTCCACCACCGCGACCTCGATCTCGGAGGGTACCTGACCGACGTCGGTACCCCGACGACGCGCCGTGTCGGCGAGGCTCACGTCGTGATCGACGTGACGCCGGACCGGTAGCCGGATCCGGTTCGCGATCGGATTCGCCGCTCGAGCGACGACTCCCCTCGCTTCGACAGCTACAAACCGCCGATTCACGCACGGGTACGTATGCCCGGCAAGGTGAGTCCGGACGATCTCCTCACGCACGTGTTCGGTCGGACCGGCGAAACCGACGAGACGGTGATCCAGGGCCCGGCCGAAGGCGAAGACGCCGCCGCGATCGACTGGCCCGGGGGAACGCTGGTGGTGAGTTCGGACCCGATCTCGCTGGCCGCCTCGCAGGTCGGCACGCTCGGCGTCCACATCGCCTGCAACGACGTGGCCGCCTCCGGCGCGGACCCGCGCTGGCTCACGGTCGTCCTCTTGCTCCCCGCAGACGCGGATAGCGCCGCCCTCGAGGCGATCACCACCGACCTCGACACTGCCGCTCGCGAGGTGGGTGCGAGCATCGTCGGCGGCCACTCGGAGTACGTCGACGCCCTAGAGCGCCCGCTGCTCTCCCTGACGGCGATGGGTGCCACCGACTCGTTCGTCCCGACGGGCGGCGCCGAACCCGGCGACCGCGTGATTCTGACGAAGGCGGCGGGACTCGAGGGAACCGCCATCCTCGCGGCGGACTTCGGCGACGACCTCGACGTTCCCGAGGAAATCCGGGACCGCGCGCTGTCGTTCTTCGAGGAGATCAGCGTCGCCTCCGACGCTCGGATCTTGCGCGAGCACGCGACGGCGATGCACGATCCCACCGAGGGCGGTGTGACGGCCGGACTGCTCGAGGTCGGCAGGGCGAGCGACGTTCGACTCGAGATCGATCGCGAGGCGATCCCGATCCGGAGCGAAACGCGGGTGCTGTGCGCCGCGGCGGGCGTCGATCCGCTCACCATCTTCGGCTCCGGCGCGTTGCTCGGAACCGTTCCCGCAGACGATTGCGAGGCGTGTCTCGAGGCGTTCGCCGACGCGGGACTCGAAGCGGCAGAAATCGGCGTCGTTCGCGAAGGACCGGCCGGCCTCGATATCGACGGCGAGTCGGTGGAGGGCCCGATTACCGACGGCCTCTATCCGCTGTGGTCTGCGGCGGACGAGGACGAGGACGAGGACGAGGACGAGGACGTAGTTCAGGGTGCGGACACGGACTGACCGTCGTCCGTTCCGCCTTCACTGCTCCGCGGTCGATCCCGCTTCATCGCCCTCTCGTTTCCCTCGCTCTCGCCCTCGCCTGCGTTCTCTTTATCACTCTTTCTCTCCCGCACCCTCCCGTTCGCTCTCGCCCTCGAGCGTCGCCCCGACGACCGCGTCCGCGAGTAACGCATCGGGATCGATGGCGACGTCCGCACCGGCACGCTCGAGGGCGTCGGCTCGCCCATCCTCGGCCACCACGACGACGCGAGCGTCCGTCGCCTCGCGGGCGGCGATCACCGTGTAGCCGTTCCGGGCGGCGTCACCCGTCGCGACGAAGACGGCCGTCGCCGTCTCGAGATCGGCTCGCTCGAGGATCGAGCCGTCGGTCGGGTCGCCGACGAGGACGTCGACGGCCGCGCCGTTCACCTGTTCGGCTCGCTCGAGTCGACTCGCGACCTCGTCGTCTGGCGTCACGACGAGAACCGCCGCGTGGGCAGCGAGCGCCGTCACGAAACGGGCGGTCGTCTCGTCGTAGCCGAGGACGACGACCCGGGCGGATCGATCCGTCGGCCCGTTCGTTACTCGACTGCCGGTCCGTGAGAATCGTCGATCGATCGCCGGGCCGACCAGACTCCCGACGGTGACGGCGACGGTGGTCGGACCGAGGACGACCAGCGAGATCGCGAACAGGCGCGCGCCGTCGCTCGTCGGATGGACGTCGCCGTAGCCGACCGTGCTCGCGGTGACGAGCGTAAAGTAGACGGCGTCGACGACGGTCTCGACGCCCGTGAACTCGTCGCGGAGTGCGTACGCGCCGGCAGTTCCGTAACAGAAGACGCCCACGATCGCGATCAGCGCGCCGAGTTGCGTCGCGTCGAGGGTGAGCGAACTCGAGCGGGTGAAGCGCTCGCTTGTGAAGACGAGGACGACGAGGCCGCCGACCGAAACGACCACCAGCGGAACCGACAGGAGTCGCGACTGGGCGACGCCGTGGGCGGCCGAGAGGAACACGAGAATCGCCGCGGCGACGTACGCGAGCCGGTAGCCCCGTCGCATTCCCCACGCGGCGACGAGCAAGGCGAAGCCGACGACGGTTCCGCTGAATTCGGCCGCCGCCTGCAACTCGCCGAGCGTCCCGGTCGTTCCGATCGTCGGTTGGGTGACGATCGCGGCCACGCCGGTTCCGATCGAGACGAGCGCGATCGCCACGACGAGCCACACGGCGGCTCGCCCGCTCGGTCGCGGTCGATCCCGTCCGAGACGCTCGAGCATGGGTGTTTCACCATGGCGGCGAGGATAAAACACCGGTCGGCGCGGTGTCATCATCGAGGAACCGCGCCGATCGGGCCTCACCGCCGAGGTCGAAGGAGAGGACGACGCCGTCGCGTTCGATCCTCGACGCCGCCCTCCGAGGAGGTAGCTCAGGATGCAGCCCGCGGGGCCGACGACGGCGACGTCGCACTCGAGGGGTCGGTCTCGGCGTCGCCGTGAGCGTCGACCTCGCTGCTGGCGTCCGCGTTAGTCGTCGTCGACGAGTTCGGTCGACTCGTCGGAGTCCGGTCCGACGGCGACGGAATCCGAGTCGACCAGCAGCGTATTCAGCGCGTCCGGAACGACGAGTACCTCGCTCCCGGTGGGAACGGCCTCGGACACGGTCGGCTCGGCGCGCAGCAGACACTCCTCGACGACCGCCGGCGTGGCGCTGTTCGTGACGTACACCTCGTGCTCGCGGAGCACTCGTGCCACGACGAACGCCCGCTGTGCGCCCGGTTCGTACCCTTCGAGCATCTCGCGGTAGAGCGAGTCGGCGTCACTGGCCGTTCGCAACCGGTCGTAGAACCGCTGCTCGCCGGTTCCCTCGCCGACTCCCTCGGGCAGGGCGGCAGGGACGACGAGCCGACCCTCCTCGCGGAGCGGATTCCGGTCGCCGAGCGCGACGTACGTCGCCGCTCGCGTCGCCTGGTAGAGGTTCGCGTCCTTCGGCGCGCCGACGCCGGCGACGACGGCGTCGTACTCGTCGTCCGGCGAAACCGGGACCGAGAGCGCGTCTCGAGCGACGTCGGCGAGTTCCGAGACGACGGCCCGATGGTCGCCGGCGCTCACGCCAAGGACGCCGTCGGGGCCGTGAGTCAGATTCAGGCTGAAGTCGACGCCGGCGAGGTCGCCCGAGCGGTCGAGGATCTCGCGGAACGGATTGTCGGCGATTCGACCCAGTCGGACGCCCTCCCTCGAGAGCACCTCGGGCCCGTGGGTGTACCGGATCAGCGACTCGCTCCCGGCGCCGACGACGACAGTCTTGGCCCCGCCGCTGAAGCCAGCGTACTGGTGGGGTTCGACGACGCCGGTCGAGAGGACGGTGTCGGCCGCCGCGACCGGTTCGCCGAGCTCCACTGGACGTCCGTCGACGGTACCGACTTCGACGACCGCGGTCGGGTCGTGGTTCACCGCGAGGTCGGCGTGCGGGCCGAGCATCTCCTCGAGTTCCGCGTCGGTCATCGGCCGGTGCAGTCCGAGGCCGACGACGACAGTTACCCGCTCGCGGTCGACGCCGCAGTCGGCGAGTTCCTCGAGGAGGGCCTCGAGCAGCAGGTCGTCCGGGACCGATCGCGTGAGGTCGGTGACGACGATGGCGACGTCGTCCGCGGGCTCGACGTGGTCGGCCAGCGGCGGGCCGTGCGGGTCGGCCAGCGCCGCGGCTGCAGCCTCGCGAACGTCGACCGGCTCGGCGCCCGACGGGTCGGCGACGGTGACGTCGCACTCGGGGAGTTCCACGTCGATCGTTCCGGTTCCGAGCGGGAGGTTCATAGGTGGTGTTCGACGCGGCAGAGGAAAAGTAGCGTCGTCGCGAGCGTCGGTGGGGTGGGACGGCTCGTGGATCGGACGCTTCGAATCGCCACTCTGCCACTTGCGGACCGAGGCGGCTACGGCCGAATGTACGCGTACCCCTCGTTCTGGAGTCGCGTCAGTTCGCCGGCACCCGAGGGAACGGTCTCGACTCCGTCGACGAGATCCGTCTCCTCGAGGTCCTTCAACTCGAGCGTGTTGCCGCAGGCCCGAAAGGAGATCCCCTCCTCGAGCAGCGATCGAACGTCGTCGCTGCCCTCGCCGTCGGCCGTGAACGGTTCGATGCCGCCCGCCTGGGCGACGACCACGACGTCGTCGATCTCGACGGAGTCGTCCTCCGTGAGGTTCTTCGCGATGGTGAGTGCCGTCTGCTGTTCGTCCGGGTCGTCGGTGATGAGGTGAAAGACTGATTTCACACGAAAATACCCAGTTCGCGGCTCAATAGTGGTTGGGCCTGCAGGGGTCGATGTACAGATTGGCTCGAGAGCGAAGCTCTCACCGGTGACGGCTCACGTCTCGAGTCCCCAGTCGGCGGAGATTCGACCGGACCCCTACCGTGACGGCCGCGCGGGTCCCTCGAGAATCCCTATCTCGAGTCGTCCGACGATCGCGGGAACGAGGAAGAGCCAGCACACGATCGCGGCGTACAGCGCGACCACCGCGGGTGCGAACGCGGCGACTGCGGCTTCGATCGCGGTGAGCGCGGCGACGACCCCGCCGCCGACGGCGGTGAGGACGGCGGCCTCGAGTCGCGAGCGAAGCGCGGGGAGGGCCGGAAGCCGGCTCGAGCCGAGAACGCCGCCGATCGCGCCGCCGAGGCCGAGCAGCGCGTTCGCCGCACCGGCCGACACGGCGACGGCCGGAATCGAGAGGAGGACCCCGATCGCGAACCCGCGTTTGGGGGTGCCGTCGGTCGCACGGTCCATCGCGAGGACGAACGCGATCCCGAGGGCGGCTCCGGCGATCACGTCGCCGAGGTAGTGGACCCCGAGGACGACCCGCGAGAGCGAGACGAGGACGATCAGGAGCGCGGTCCCGACCACGGCCAGAGTCGTCCGTCCTCGACTTCGAGCGGAAGAGCGATCGCGATCGAACGCGAGCGCCGAGCACAGCCCGCCGTAGACGACAGCCGCGGCGAACGCGTGACCGCTGGGGAAGCCGTAGTCGTCGGGTTCCTGCGGGATTCGGAACAGCTCCTCGGGCGGTCGAGGCACGTTCAGGATCGTCTCGAGAGTCACGAGAAACGCCACGCCCGCGAACGCGTAACTGATCACGAGCGCGGTCTCGCGGCGCTCCGCC
The DNA here is from genome assembly GCF_017357405.1 of Halomontanus rarus. Taxonomy (GTDB): domain Archaea; phylum Halobacteriota; class Halobacteria; order Halobacteriales; family Natrialbaceae; genus Halomontanus; species Halomontanus rarus. The sequence continues at coordinate 3,394,403 of NZ_CP071597.1, forward strand.
GAGCGAATCCAGAACAGCACGGCGAGGACGAGCATGAGCACCGACGGATCGCCGAGTTCGGTGACGGCGGCCGCGACGTCGGTGTACTCGGCGGGGAACGCCTCGCGAACGGCTGCACTCTCGTCGATCAGTCGCATCGGTTCGTCTCCGACTGTCGACAGCGACGAGTAATAGCTACCGATCGGCGGCGATCGCGACGACCGTCACCGCCGTCGTCACCGATCCGCCCACTCGAGCATCCGTTCGTACACCGGATCGCTCTCGAGCGCCCGTCGGTCGCCGACGAGGACGAGCGCCCGCTTGGGTCGGGTGAGCGCGACGTTGATTCGCCGGTAGTCCTCGAAGATCGGTCCCTCGAGATCCCCGGTGGCGACGAAGGAGACGATGATGATCTCCTTGCTCGAACCCTGGAACCGGTCGACGGTGTCGACGGCGACGTCGTCGGACACGTGGTTCCCGATCTCGGACACCTGCGCGCGGAAGGGGGCGATGACGCCGATCGCATCGCGCTCCACGCCGGCCGCCTCGTAGGTCTCGATCAACTCGACGATGCGCGCCGCCTCCTCGCTGTCGGTGTACTGGCTGCCGTCGCCGGCTACGTCGACGAACGAGACGGGATCGCGGAGGGCCTCGGGCAGGGCGTCCCGCGAGACGCCCTCGAGGTCGTCGAGGGTACGCCCCGCCACCTCGGGCGTCGCGGGCCGGAGTTCGCCGTCGTAGAACTCCCGGGAGGCGAAGACCTGGATACGCTGGTTCATGCGGTACTGGCGGTCGAGCATCACGCCCGCGTCCGGATACGACTCGACGAGTCGCTCGAACAGCGACCGCGAGAGTTCGTTCTCGGCGCGCACAACCGGCGGCAGCTGCTCGTGATCGCCGACGAGGGCGAACCGCTCTGCGAGGTTGATCGCCGCGTACGTGCCGGGCTCGGTGAGCTGTGCGGCCTCGTCGACCAGCGCGACGTCGAACGACTGCTCTTTCATCGTTCGCGATCCGCAGGTCGCGGTCGTCGCGGCGACTACCTGCGCATCCTCCAGCTCCGCGAGTCGCTCTTCGGGCTCGCCGGAGCGCTCGAGGCGGTAGGACAGCATGTCTTCGCGGACGCCGCTCTCGGTGCCGACGCGGACGAAGTCCGTGAACCCCTGGTCGCGAAGCGCCTCGAGAGCGTTGTCGACGGCCCGGTTCGTGAACGCCGACAGCAGGACCCGGTCGCCGCGCTCGACCATCGCGCGGATGGCGCGGGCGATGGTGTACGTCTTCCCGGTGCCGGGCGGGCCGTGGATGAGTGCACAGTCTTCGGCGGTCACCGCCTTCGTGACGGCCTCGTTCTGGCGTTCGTTGTTGTCGATGAACGTCTCCTCGGTGTCCTCGAACGCCGGTTTCGTGCGCCCGAACAGGATATCCTTTCGCCGCTCCCCGCCCTTCAGGAGCGCGTCGTGGAGGGCGGTGAGCAGCCGATCGGTGGTGAGTTCCGAGGGGTAGATGTCGAGGCGGGTCACCTCGACGGGTTCGTCCGCCGTCAGGACGAGTTCTCGCGGCTGGGGACCGCTCGAAGCGTCCGCGGAGCGCGGCTCCGTGCGCTCGTCGAACCGCTCGATCCGCGCGAGTTCCGCCTCGCCGCGCACCGGATGTCCGTCGCTCGCCAGAACCAGGTCGCCTTCGCGAATCTTCGAGGTGGCGGGCGAGCGCTGGCGGGCGCGCAGTTCCCAGCGGCCGCCCTCGAGTTCGCGTTTCTCGAGGAACTCGAGGTCGATCAGGGCGCGATCGTCGTCGGCCCGTTCCCTCGCGTCCTGCTCCCAGAGCTTGGCGTACTCCCGGTGGACTTCGCGGCGTTCTTCCTCGATCGCGCGGTAGAATCGGTCGAAGTACTCCCGTTCCTCGACGGGCAGGGCCGTGCCGATCTGACCGGCTTTCGACTCCTGATCGAGTCGACCCGAGACGACCATGCAGGTGTCGCGTTCGAAGCAGTACTCGCACTTGGCGTTGCCCTCGCGGCCCGTCGGCACCCCGTCGTCGAACTCCATCGCCGCGATTTCGTTTCGCAAGCGGACGACAAACTTCAGGAGGCCGGCACCCATCGAGAAGTCCTTCGCCGGCGTCAGGTCGCCGGTCTCCTCGTTGCGGTCGAGCGCCGAGTTCTTCGTGTACAGCAGGGTCCCGGTGTCGACCGAGCCGCCGTGTTCCTCGAGTAAGAGTGCGTAACAGGCGGCCTGCACCTTGTCCTTGAACCGCGGTTCCTTCTTCAGATTCTTGCCGGTCTTGAGTTCGACCGGCGCGCCGCGGCGGATGGCGTCGGCCCGGCCTCTGATGCCGAACGTCTCGCTGATGAGCAGTTGCTCGGAGCGCCACTCGCTCTCCGCGGGCGTGAACGCCCGCTCCGGGTTGTCGGCGGCAGTAGCCGCCCCATCGTCTTCGGTGAGACGCCCCTGCTCGAGCCACCCCTCGATCGCCGCCGCGTTCTGCCGGACGTCCTCCGCGACCGACTCGGCTGACTCGCCGAGCAGGCCGAGTTCGAGCCCGCGCTCGTCGATCCGCTCTTCGATCGAGGCCTCGAGGTCCCGCCCGCGAAGGAGGTCGCCGAAGACCTCGTGGACGAGCGTCCCCTTCGTCACGGGGTAGTTCAGCGGCACGCCCGAGAGCTTGTTCAGGTAGTACAGCCGGGGGCACTCGACCCAGCTCCGGATGTCGGTGACGTTCACCAGGAAATCCGGCTCGACGACGACGTAGGAGTCGCCGGTCGTCGAGAACTGTTGTTCCCCCTGATACTCGCGCTCCTCGGCCTCGGTGACCAGAATCTCCATGCCGGGCTCGAGCAGTTCGGCCGACTCGGCCCACTTGCCCCAGCAGGTGATCGTGGTCGTAGTCGCACCCTTGGTTTCGGATTCCGTTTGCGTTTCTGTTTTCGTTTCCGCCTCCAATCCCGCCTCTCGCTTCGACGCTGCGTCCGTTCCGAGCGTCGTCTGGTCCGCGGTGTTCTGCGAGCCGTCGTCCGACGCTCCATCCGTCAGCTGTACCGGGACCTCCGCGAGGTCGCTTTCGCCGTAACTCGTCGATACTGTTCGAACCTCGACACTACCGGCGACGGTCCCGCGTACGTTCACGAGTGCTGTGAAGTGGCGGAAGGTCAAAAGCACTGTCGCTCGAGATGAGTGTCGCCGCAGGGGGTCTCCATCGCGTACAGGTAGACGGCAGATGGAGGCGAACGTGAAGGCGAATCCGGGAACGGAGGCCAAAGGAGACGAGGACGGAGGCCAAAGGGAGGCCCTCGTTCGGCGGTCGATCGCATCCTCTTGCCGAACGGTTAAGTCGCACCCGCTAGTAGGATCACCGGATTGGATGTCCCCAGAGCTGTCGGTCGTGCTCGCAGCCGTGTCAGTGCCGTTCGCGGCCGCCCTCGCGATTCCGATGCTACATCGCGTTCTCGGCGAACGGACCGGCTACGCCGGCGCGGTGGTCGCCCTCGCGTGTTTCGCGCTTCTGGGTTCGCAGTACGGTGCCGACGGGGCCGTCGAACTCTCGTGGATTCCCTCCCTCGAGATCGCCCTGCGATTCTACGTCGACGGCTGGGCGCTCCTGTTCGCCATGTTGGCGAGCGGGATCGGCGTTCTCGTGTTCACCTACTCGCCGTCGTACATGCACGGCGAGGACGGACTTCCGAGGTACTACGCGGCGCTGCTGGCGTTCATGGGATCGATCATCGGCGTCGCGCTGGCGGCCGACTTGATCGCGATCTTCCTGTTCTGGGAACTCACGAGCCTCTGTTCGTTCGTCCTGATCGGCTTTCACACGGACGACCGCTCCTCGCAGTACGCCGCCAGGATGGCGATGTTCGTCACTGTCGGGGGCGGTCTGTTCATGCTCGTCGGGCTGTTGATCCTGGCGTCCGTCGCGGGCGACGTCCTCGGCACCGCCGCTGTGGTCGATCTCGGCGGCTCCGCTACCACGTTCGACCTCGCGGCGATCCTCGAGAACCCCGACGCGGTTCGGGAAGCGCTTCGTGAGGAGGGGCTCTTCCTGCCGGTGCTGGGGCTGATCGCTATTGGCGCGGCGACCAAGTCCGCACAGGTGCCGATGCACTTCTGGCTGCCCAACGCGATGGCCGCGCCGACGCCCGTCTCGGCCTTTCTCCACTCCGCGACGATGGTCAAGGTCGGCGTCTACCTGCTCGGGCGGCTTCGCCCGCTGCTGGTGAGCCACGAGTGGACGCTGCTGTTCGCGACGCTCGGGCTCGCGACGATGACCGTCTGTGCGATCCTCGCGGTGGCGTCGACGGACATCAAGGAACTGCTGGCGTACTCGACGGCCAGTCACCTCGGGCTCATGGTCGCCGGCTTCGGCTTCGCCACGTTCGTCGGCGCGGAGGCCGGCGCGTTCCACCTGCTCAACCACGCCCTGTTCAAGGCGTCGCTCTTTCTGGTCGCCGGGATCGTCGCCCACGAGGCCGGGACGCACCGGATATCGGACCTCGGGGGGCTCCGTCACGACCTTCCCGTCACCGCGGCCGTGGCGGGCGTCGCGACGCTGAGCATGGCCGGGATTCCGCCGTTCAACGGATTCTATTCGAAGGAACTGCTCTTCGAGGCGGCCGTCGAGTCCGTCCACGAACTCGGGACGCTGGGCTGGCTGTACGTCGCGGTCGCCGTCTTCGGGAGTATCTTCACGGTCCTCTACTCGCTTCGATTCCTCGCGCTCTTCGTCGGCGACCGACCGACCGGTCTGGGCGACGTCCACAGACCGCCGGTCACGCTCCTCGCCCCGCCGGCGCTGCTCGCCGGACTCGCGCTCGTCGTCGGCATCTACCCCGACGTCGCCGTCCGCGCGATCGTCCAGTCGGCCGTCGACGCGACCGCCGTCGAGAGCCACGCGATGCACGTCGGACTCCCGACGTCGTACTCCCCGGCCCTCGGTATGAGCGCCATCGCCATCGGAGTCGGTGGCCTCTCGTACCCGTTCTACGGGCGCATTCACGACGGAATCCGATCGATCCCGGCCGCGATCCCCCCGGTCAGTGCGAACTGGTGGTACGACGCCGTCGTCGGCGGACTCACCCGAACGAGCGCGTGGCTCGCCCCGCGCGTGCACAACGGACTGCTCCGAACGTACGCGACGTGGACGCTCGCCGGAACGTGCGCCCTCGCCCTCGCCGGATTCGCGGCGACGCGCGCGCTCACGCTCGGAGAACTCGGGATCGACGCGTCGCCGGCGATCGCGCTCGTCTTGCTGGTCGCGGTCGTCGCGGCGATCGCCGTCGTCCTCTCGCCTTCACACATCGCCGGCATCCTCACGCTCTCGATCCTCGGCTTTATGATCGCGATCTTCTACATCCTCGCCAGCGCACCCGACCTCGCGCTGACCCAGCTGGTCGTCGAGACGCTCGTCCTGCTCATCTTCCTGTTCGTGATCGAGGAGATCCCCGAATCGGACGAAATTAGCCTCGGACGGGTCACTCGAGACGCCCTCCTCTCGCTGGCCGTGGGCGCGACCGCGTTCGTCACTGTCGTCGTCACGACCGACGCTCGACCCGACGGCCTTACCGAAACCGCACGCCACTACGTCGAGAACGCCGTTCCCGAGGGCGGCGGCACGAACATCGTAAACGTGATTCTGGTCGACTTCCGGGGCTTCGATACGATGGGCGAACTCGTCGTGGTCGCGATCGCCGCCATCTCCGTGCTCACGCTGCTGGTCATGCGCGGGCGAGGTGAGGCCGAATGAGTCTCGAACTCCCGTTCACTATCGCTCACGGGACCACGGTCGGACGCTTCGCGACCTCCCTGGTCACCGCTCACTACCGTCTCCGGAGGTGGCTCGCGTGACGACGGTCATCATGCGAACCACCGCTCGAGTGGTCGTCCCGATCATCCTGGTCGTCGCCATCTCGCTGTTCGTCGAGGGCCACAACCTCCCCGGCGGCGGCTTCATCGCCGGCGTGCTCACGACGACGGCGTTCGCGCTCCTCTACATCGCGTTCGGCCTCGACTTCCTCGAGCGCGGGATCCTCGAGCGCGACGTCGAACCCGGGAAGACGCCCTCGCGTGATCGCGTCGTTGTCGCCTACCGACGGGTGTTCACGTTCGGACTCACGATCGCCGTCGGGAGCGGCCTGGTGCCGATCCTGCTCGATTTACCGTTTCTGACCCAGTCGTACGTCGAGTTCGATGGCGTGCCGCTGTACGGTCACGTCGAGATCGCGAGCGCACTGGCCTTCGACTTCGGCGTGTACTGCGTCGTCGTCGGCGGCCTGTTGACGATCATCTCGGCCGTGGGGGCGGAGTAGTATGGCGGCGTTCGTCCTCGCACTCGTCGTCGGTGCGCTGTTCGCCCTCGGGACGTTCCTGTTGCTCAGGCGCGACCTGATCCGGGTGGTCTGGGGGCTCGCGATCATCAGTCAGGCCGCGAACGTCTACCTGCTGACGGCGGGGGGTATCGTCCGGGGAACGTTCGAGTCGGTGCCCGTCCTCGCCGGCCACGGCGAGGGTGCGCCGGAGACCGCCGATCCGCTGGTGCAGGCGCTCGTGTTGACCGCCATCGTCATCGGGTTCGGGATGACCGCCTTCGCGCTGGTACTGAGCTACCGCGTCTACGAGGAACACGGAACGCTCGACGTCTCCGAGTTAGGACGGGGTCGGGATCGGGGTGACCGAGAGTGAGTTCCGTCGTCATCGCGCCGATGCTGGTCGTGCTGATCTCCGCGGTCGGAACGCTGATCTTCCGCCAGCATCCCCGCGCTCGGACGGCCCTGACCGTCGCGGGCGCGGTCGGATACGCGGGTTCGGTGGCCGCGCTTTCCTGGACGGTCGTCCTCGCGCCCGACGCACCCGGTATCGCGACCTATCAGGTCGGCGGGCACCAGGCACCGTACGGGATCACGCTCGTCGCCGACGGGCTATCGGCGTTCATGCTCGCCACGGTCGCCGCGGTCGCCCTCGCGTCGGCGGTCTTCTCCGTGGGGTACGTCTCCAACATCGACTACGACCGGCGAACCTTCTACAACCCGCTGTTTCACTTCCTGTTGCTGGGCGTCACCGGCGCGTTCCTCACCGGCGACCTGTTCAACCTGTTCGTCTGGTTCGAGGTGATGTTGATGGCGAGTTACGTCTTCGTCGCCTACTACGGCGGCCCCCAGCACACCCGCGCCGCGTTCTGGTACGTCGCGCTCAACCTCGTCGCGAGCGCCGTCTTCCTGCTCGCCGTCGGCGGCATCTACGCGACGACCGGAACGCTCAACATGGCCGATCTGGCCGAGCGACTCGCCGACCCGGACGCCTACGGCATCGACGCCGGACCGGTCGTCGGACTCTTCGCACTCCTGCTCTCCGTGTTCGCGCTCAAGGCCGGCCTCGTCCCCTTCCAGTTCTGGATTCCGACCGCCTACCGGGCCGCACCCCCGCCGATCACCGCCATCCTCGCCGGCGCGACCAAGAAGGTCGGCATCTACGCCATCGTCCGACTCTCGTTTACCGTGTTCGCGGGCGCGCAGATCGGCGTCTCCCTCGAGATTCCGGGCACCGGTATCGGAATCGCCGGCGACACGCCGCTCGCGTTCGTCGGCCCCGTCCTGTTCGCAATGGGCGCGCTCAGCATCGTCGTCGGCGGTCTCGGCGCGATCGATCGCGACACGCTCGAGGGCGTGCTCGCGTACTCGAGCATCGGTCAGATGGGTTTCATCGCCGTCCCGGTCGCGCTCGCCGCGACGGCGGCCAGTGACGAGTTGCGCCGCCTCGCGATCCTCGCGGCGCTGGTGTACGCGCTCAACCACGCGCTGGCGAAGGGGCTCCTGTTCCTCGCGGCAGGGGCCGTCAGGACCGCGACCGGGACGATCAGGTTCGACGAACTAGGCGGACTGGCCGGCCGCGCCCCCGCGCTGTCGAGTGCCTTCTTCGTCGGGTCGCTCGCGCTGATCGGTATCCCGCCCCTCTCGGGCTTCTTCGGCAAGTTTCTGGTGTTCGACACGGCGGTGCAGGCGAACGCGGCCGGGACGGTCGCCCTCCTGCTCGCCGGTTCGCTGTTGACCATCGCCTACATGACCCGGGCCTGGAACCGGAGCTTCTGGGGCGCTCGAACGTCGGCGGTCGCCGAAGGTGCCGCCGATCCCCTTCAGGTCGCCGTGCTCGTCGCGCTCGCGGCAACCGTCCTCGCGGTCGGCGTCGGATTCGATCCCGTCTACGAGTTCGCCGAGGCGGCCGCGGAGGCCGCGCTCGATCGGGACGGCTACGTCGACGCCGTCGACCCAGAGAACGGAGGTGAGAACCCGTGAACGTTCGTACCTGGCCAGTCGCCGGCGTCGTGTTCGGCGTCCTCTGGGTGTTCGTTCGCGGCGTCGCGCTCGCGCCGTCGGCGATCGCCGGCCAGTTCCTCCTCGGACTCGCGGCCGGCCTGCCGATCGCGTACGTCTTCCGCCGGCTCTACGCCGAACGGGTCGACCTCGGTCGGATCGCCGGCTCGATTCGGCCCACCGCACTGTACCTCGCGACGTTCACCTGGGAACTCGTCAGGGCGAACTTCGACGTCGCCTACCGCGTACTCGCGCCCGAAATGCCGATCGAACCGGAGGTAATTCTGATTCCGCTGCGCGTCGAGTCCGACGCGGCGATCACGCTCATCGCCAACAGCATCACGATCACGCCGGGGACGATCACCTTGGATCACGCCGGGGACGTCAACGCGCTGTACGTTCACGTCGTCGACGGCCGCGATCCCGACGCGATCGTCAGGCCCATTAGACGCTGGGAAGACTACGCACTCGAGATGTTCGACGAAGACCGATCCCCCGACGAGTCGGCCCCCGAGTTCGTCGTCAGCGGCGGGGATCGGTGGGGAGCAAAAGACGAGGACACGTCCCAACTCGAGTCCGAATCCGAATCCGAGTCCGAGTCCGAGTCTGAGAACGGGACCCGAACCGGGGGTGACAGCGATGACGGCAACTAGCTCGGACCCGGTCTTCCTCGAGGTCGCGATCGACGCGGCGCTGGTGCTGGTCGGCGTGTTGTGCGTCCTCTGTAGCTACCGGGTTATCCGCGGGCCGACGATCCCGGACCGCGTGGTCGCCCTCGACGCGATCGCGACGAACGTGGTCGCCATCGCGGTGCTGTTCGCCCTCCAGACCGGACGCGGACTGTTCGTCACGGTCAGTCTCGTCCTCGCGATCATCGGCTTCATCGCGACGGTCGCCGTCGCGAAGTTCGTCATCGAAGGAGAGGTGATCGAGTGATGGTGGTCCGTGCCGCCGTAATCACGGCGTTGATCGTCGTCGGGTCGTTCTTCCTGACGGTCGGGACGATCGGTCTGCTCCGTCTTCCGAACGTGTACAACCGCATGCACGCGACGAGCAAACCGACGACGCTCGGCACCGCCGCGATCTTCCTCGCGGGCTTCGTCTCCTTCGGTCCGGGTAGCGAGGGGCTGACCGCCCTCATCGGAATCATCTTTCTGCTCCTGACCGTGCCGACGGGAGCACACATGATCGCCCGATCGGCCGAACGGATCGGCGTCCCGTTCCTGGGAAGCGTCACGTGGCCCGACGAGTCGGCGGTTCGGGACGCGACTCGAGACGCCGAGGAACGGTCGACACCGGCGTCGGAGATGGAGACGGATTCGGATTCGGATTCGAAGTCGGAGACTGACGACCATCGAAACGAGTGACGCCGAGAAAACGAGTGAAGCCAAGAGAAAGGGTCGAACAGGAACGCGAGGAGTCGAGAACCGAACACCAGTGACAACGCCATCGTCACCGTACCGCGACTGCGACCGACACCGCTCGCGCTCTCGAGTCGAGTCGCCCGCAGAACAGCAGGTGGTCGCAAGCGGTCGGTCGTCGGTCGTCCGTCTCGATCTCGGTCTTACGCGAGCGTCTCGAGTGCGGCCTCGAGGACGGCGTCGCGCTCGCCGGTGAGGAACTCGACGTGACCGTCGCGGCCGCCGACGACGCGGGTGCCGGCGTCGGGGACGGCCTCGTCGATCGAGTCGCCGAGCGCGCGGACGTCGACGGGGTCGGTCGCGCGGACGTGCAGTTCGTCGTCGTCCAGCCCGACCGTGACGAACGTCCCCTCGTCGCGTTCGCGACGGAACAGGGCGTCTAACAGGAGCTCGGTCGGCGGGAAGTCGAAGCGGTGGGTGAACGCGTCGGTGTCGAGCACGGCGACGGAGAGGTCGCCGGCCGACCGCGTCACCAGGTTCTGGCGGGCCGTCTCGAGTTCGGTCTCGAGTTTGTCCCGGAACTGTTCGGAGACGTGACCGGCGAGGTCGCCGCTGTCGTCGAACAGCAGGTCGATGACGAGTTCGCGTTTGTCGCTGTAGGACTGGTAGTGGGCCTCGAGCGCGACGGCTTCGCGGCGCTCGGAGACGGCGGTCTCGTCGTAGCCGGCGTCGGTGGCAATCTCGGTGTAGACCCCGGGGGCGTCCTCCCAGTAGCTGACCGCGGGCAGGTGCGTGAGGTCCGCGCGGACGTCGTCGTTGACGTGTGCGGCCACGTTCGCGGCGAGCGCGCTCGAGGTGACGTCCGAAACGTCGGCGTCGGCCAGCGAGGGACTGACGGCGACGGAGACGGCGTCGGCGACCTCGGCGTCGGCGCGACTGTCGTCGATCACCAGTCGGTCCGCACCGTAGAGCTCGAGGAGGTCGTAGCCATCTTCGGATTCGACGGTTGCGCCGGCGTCGACCAGTACGACGAGCGGGAGCTGTTCGCCGTGGCGGTCACGGGCTTGCAGCATCGAGGTGACGTCGCCGGTCGCGGCGTCCATGTCGTAGACCCGACCGTCGAGCGGGCGGCGCTCGAAGTAGTGGTATTCGGCGTCGTCGCGGGTGTGTTTCTCCCGGATCAGTGGGAGGACGGCGCGTTCGATCGCGGCGCCGGCGACGTAGCCGTCGGCGGTCGCGCTGTGACGGATGACGATCGGACGCGCTTCCATCACCGCACGACGGACGGTCGTCGCCGCCTCGACGATCTCGTCGTGGACGGACTCGACGGCGTCGTGGTCGGCGAGCAGGTCGACGCTGTCGGGTCGCGCCTCCTGTTCGATCGCGTCCGCGAGTCGCGTCTCCACGGTCTCGCGCTCGTCGCCGTCGAGGATCTCGAGCGTCTCGGTCTCGACCTGAAGGTCGCCGTGGCGCTTCTCGACTTCGCCCTCGAGGGCGACGAGGTCCTCGACCTCGACGTCGGGGTAAGCGCGAACGCCGGCCTCCTCGAAGGCGGCGCACTCGACGGTGCCGGTCTCGTCGCGGAGTTCGAACACCGTGGGGCCGCTGGTCTGGCGTACACTCGTGATCTCGCCCTCGAGTCGGACGATGGAGCCGACCTGCTCGAGGAGCGTGTCGACGGTGGTTCGGTTGAGTGCGGGTTCGGTTTCGGTTCCCGGATCGGCCTGTGCGTCAGCGTCTACGTCTGCGTTTGCGTCTACGCCGTCTGCCGGTTCGGGTTCCGATTCGGACTCGGTTTCGACTTCGGACTCGGCGTCGGCGTACTGCTGTGTCGCGCCCGCCGTCTTGTCGCCACCGTTGGCGACCGGTTGGTCGTCGGCGGGTTCGCTCGAGTCGGTGTCGGACTGGCGTTGACTCTGGTCCCGACTCGAGTCGGTGGAGTCGGCCGCCGATTCGGCCTTGTCCTCGCTCTCGTCGTCGGCCTCCTCGGGGAGAGACTCCCCGTCGGGTGAGTCGACCAGCTTGCCGCGGAACTCGCGTTCGCGCTGGCGGATCGACCAGCCGAGGTCGACGTTGCCGTTGTCTCTGACGTCCAGAACCTGTACGTAGACCGTGTCGCCTTCGTCCCAGTCGAGACTCTCGAGGCGTCGGTCGAGTTCGCTTCGGTGCAACAAGCCGGTGACGTGGTCGCCGATGTCGACGAAGACGCCGAAGTCGGCGTAGCCGTCGACGGTCCCCCGGTAGTAGCGCTCGGGAGTGAGCTGTGAGGGAGACGTGCCGTCGAATTCGAAGAGGACGTCCTCCTCGTGACTCGTGCAGACCAAGCCGTCAACTGGCTTGCCGCAGATGATACAGTTACCCATCTATTCGACACAAGCAGTTTCGCCCTAAAACGGTTGTCGAAACGCGCTGACGAGGCTAGTCGGCGATTACTGTGACCCCAGAACGGACAAATTCTGCGGACAGAGCCGTTCATTTCCGGTTTCACTCGTTCATTTCCGGTCACGAGAACCGAACGACAACCCGTTCGGGCGCGACCGATTCGAACCGATCCCTCGGTCGGCGAACGGAGCGGTGATTTATGCCGACGGTCACGAAAGTGCGGGCAGATGAACGCGCTGATCGTGGCCGACGACCTCACCGGCGCGATGGACACCGGTCACCAGTTCGCCGCCGGCGGACTCGAGACGATCGTCCGAGTGGATGCGCGGTCGGCCGACGACGACGGCGACGACGATGCGCCGTCGCCGGCCGACCTGAACGCCGACCGGCGGACCCCGACCGTGGTCGCGGTCACCACCGAGACCCGGTACGCCGACGTTGCGACGGCCCGCGAGCGGGTGGCGCGGGTCGCGTCGACCGCTGAATCCGACGACTCCGGGATCACGGTCGTCTACAAGAAGATCGATTCGACGCTCCGCGGAAACGTCGTCGCGGAACTCGAGGCGACGGTCGACGCGACCGGCGCCGCGTTGGCCGTCGTCGCTCCGGCGTTTCCGGCCGCCGGTCGCGCGACGCGAGACGGGATTCACACCGTCGACGGCGTCCCCCTCTCGGAGACCGAGTACGCCGACGACGAGAACGGACCGACGACGGCCCACCTCCCGACACTGCTGGCGGCGTCGCGATACCCGGTCGAACACGTCCCGCTCGAGGACGTCTCGAAGGGGGGAGACGCACTCGCAGCGATCGTCAGAAACGCGGCCGGGCGTGAGCGAGCGCAGGTACTCTCGTTCGACGCGACCCGCTCGAGCCACCTCGAGGCGATCGCCGACGCGGCGGCCCGCTGTGACGAACGCGTCGTTTACGCGGGCAGCGGCGGGCTGGCGAGACACGTCGCCGTCCCCGGGGACGGCCGTGAAACCGATTCTCGACGGGAGAGGGGGGCGGCGATCGATACGAACACTACCAGAAAAACTGGCGCGCTCGGGATCGTCGGCAGCGTCAACGACCGCACGCTGGCCCAGCTCGAGCGGGTCCCCGAGGCGGCGATCACGACGCTCGAGCCGAGCGACGTCCTCGAGTCGCCGGTGGCGGCGGGCCGGGAGGCGGGTGCGCGCGCCGGACAGCGGCTCTCGGCGGGAGAAATCGCAGTCCTCACCGGCGCACGGTCGAAATCGACGGTCGAGAAGACGCTCGAGGCCGGTCGCCGCGAGGGACTCGACCCGACGGCGGTCCGACGGCGAGTGAGGCGCGCGCTGGCCGCCGGGGCGCGCGAAGCCGTCGACGCGCACCCGCCGGCGGGCCTGTTCGCGACCGGCGGCGACGTCACGGTCGCCGTCTGCGGGACGCTCGAGGCCTCGTCGATCGCGTTGACCGGCGAGGAAATCGAAGACGGCATTCCGATCGGACGCCTCGAGACCGGGCCGGCCGCGGGGACGACGCTCGTGACGAAAGCGGGCGGTTTCGGCGGCGAGTCGGTAATCGTTAACAGTCTGCATCTCCTTCGAGAGGTTGACACCAAGTAACATGGATGCGCACACCGTCGGCATCACGATGGGCGACCCGGCCGGAATCGGCGCCGAGATCATCGCGAAGGGGTACTCGAAACTCCGCGCGGACGACCGCGTGCGCCCGGTCGTGATCGGCGACGCGGCCGTCCTGCGCGCCGCCGTCGAGAACTGCGGGCTCGCGGACGAGCTCGCGGTCGTCACTGTCGAGTCCGTCGACCGAGCGCCCGCAGAGACCGACGCGATCCCCGTTCTCGACCTCGCGAACGTCGATTGCGACGCGTTCGAGTACGGCGTCGTTCGCGAGGACTACGGGAGCGCGAGCCTCGAGTACGTCGAGCGGGCGATCGAACTCGTACAGGAGGGAACGATCGACGCGATCACGACCGCGCCGATCAACAAGCAGGCGACGAAACTCGCCGGCAGCGAGTACGCCGGCCACACCGGGATGCTCGCCGACTACACCGACACCGACTCGTACTCGATGATGCTGATCGAGGACGACCTCCGGGTGACCCACGTGAGCACGCACGTTCCGCTCCGAGAGGCCTGCGACCTCGTCACGACCGAATCGGTCCTCGAGACGATTCGAGTGACCGACGACGCGCTGGACGAACTCGGCGTCGACGAACCGACGGTCGGCGTCGCGGGGCTGAATCCTCACGCCAGCGACGGCGGGGTACTCGGTGAGACGGAGGCGCGGGAGATCGAACCCGCCGTCGACGCGGCGCGAGCGGAGGGGATCGACGCCCGTGGTCCGGAGTCGCCCGACACGGTCTACGTGGCGGCCGCCCGCGGGGCCTACGACTGCGTGGTCTCGATGTACCACGATCAGGGACACATTCCGATCAAGATGCTCGGGTTCTCAGGCGGAGGTAGGGGCGGTAGCGGCGACGGTCGCGACGGAAACGGCGAGTCCGACGCGGACGGCGACGCGACCGTCAGCGGCGTCAACGTCACCGTCGGCCTCCCGATAATCCGAACCAGCGTCGACCACGGGACGGCCTTCGACATCGCCGGCGAGGGCGTCGCCTCCGAACACAGTCTGATCCAGGCGGTCGCGGTCGCGACCGACATGGCCGCCCGGCGAGGTGCGCGATGACCGCGTTCGACGTCCCGTCGGCGGAGGCGTTGCAGGGGGCGACCGACGCCACCCTCGAGGAACTCCCGCGAGTTGCGCTCGCGAGACGGCACCGAGATCCGGAGTCGGTCGACGACGTGGTCGCTGCGACGCGGGCCGCGATCGACGAGATTGCCGGCCTCGAGGACCTCGAATCCGGTTCGTCCGTCGCGATCACCGCCGGGAGCCGCGGGATCCACGACATGCCCGCAGTGCTCGAAACAGCCGTCTCGACGCTCCAGAATCGGGGTCTCGAGCCGTTCGTCGTCGCCGCGATGGGGAGCCACGGCGGGGCTACGCCGGAGGGACAGCGCGAGACGCTCGCGGCGCTCGGGATCACCGAGTCCGCGCTCGGCTGTGCGATCCGG
Source organism: Halomontanus rarus (assembly GCF_017357405.1). Classification (GTDB taxonomy): domain Archaea; phylum Halobacteriota; class Halobacteria; order Halobacteriales; family Natrialbaceae; genus Halomontanus; species Halomontanus rarus. The sequence goes on from NZ_CP071597.1 coordinate 3,409,477, forward strand.
ACGTCGATGGCCGTCGACCGCGTCGGGAGCGACGGCCTCGAGCGACCGGTGTACGCCGCGGAGGACGCGATCGACGCCGACGCGATCCTGTTGGCCAACCGCGTCAAACCCCACACCGACTTCACGGGCCCCGTCGAGAGCGGGCTCTGCAAGATGGCCGTCGTCGGGCTGGGAAAACACCGCGGTGCGGAGTCGCTGCACAACGCGGGACTCGCCGGGGACTTCAGCGCGGTGGTTCGAGAGCGAGCGGAGGTTTTGTTCGAAGAGCTCCCGATCGTCGGTGGGCTCGCCCTCGTCGAGAACGCCCGGGACCGCGCCGCACACGTCGAGGGGATCGATGCCGACCGCATCCTCGAGCGCGAACCCGAACTTCTCGAGCGAGCGCGGGAGACGTTGCCGACGCTCCCGGTCGACGACCTCGACCTGCTCGTCCTCGATGAACTGGGCAAGGAGATCAGCGGGACCGGAATGGACACCAACGTCGTCGGGCGCGTGCGATTCCACGGCGAAGACGAGCCCGATCGGCCCGCGATCACTCGGATCTACGCCCGATCGATAACCCCTGCCTCGCACGGTAACGGACTCGGGATCGGTCTCGCCGACTTCGTCCACCGGGACGTCCTCGAGGAACTCGCCGTCGAGGACATGTACGTCAATATCGTCACCAGCGGCGAGACGAACCGCGCGAAGCTGCCGTTCGTCGTTCCGGACGACGTGACGGCGCTGTTGCTCTCGTGTTCGACGACCGGCGTCGCCGAGCCCGGTGATCTGCGATTCGCCCGCATTCGGAACACGATGCACCCGGACGAACTGGTCGTCTCCGAGCCGGTCGCACGCGAACTCCGAGACCACCCTGACGTCACCGTCGGCGATCTTCGACCGCTCGCGGTGACCGACGGGCGGCTATCCGAGGAGCCGTACGCGGTCGACGGCGAATCGGATCGAGACGACACTGGCTGACGGTGTGGCTCTCCCCGTCCCCGACTACTCGAAGACCGGCGAATCGTCCTCGAGCGCCTCCACGTCTCGGACGATCTCGCGGACGTCTTCCGGAAAGAGCGCGACCTGCACCTCGTTGCCGTCGTCGTCCTCGAAGACGAGTTTGACTCGCTTGTCGCCGAACTCGCGCGCCTCCGCGTCCTCGACGTCGAAGAGCTTGACCGACGCCGACTTGGTTGGCGGGCCAACGTTCTGGAAGGCGCCGTCTTTGAGCTCGAGCATGAACTGGTCGATATCCAGTGTGAGCATACCGACTCTTCGAACGGCGGCGATAAAGTTCGTCGGGACCCGCGGAGCGACTGATCGGCCAAAAAACCGGGCAATTCGGCCGGACGACAGTACGTTTTAGTGTCTCACGGGAGTACCTCGACCCTGTATGCAACTCACCTGGCACGGTCACTCGACGTGGTCAGTTACCGTGGGAGAGACGGACCTGTTGATCGACCCGTTCTTCGACAACCCGAAGACCGACCTCGAGCCCAGCGAGATCGAGACGCCGGATTACGTGTTGCTCACGCACGGGCACGCGGATCACATCGCCGATGCGGGTGCCTTCTCGGAGGCGACGCTCGTCGCGACCCCGGAACTCACCTCCTACGCCCAGGAGGAGTTCGGCTACGAGGACGCCGTCGGCGGGATGGGAATGAACATCGGCGGGACGGTCGAGTGCGGCGACGCCTACGTCACCATGCACCGCGCCGACCACACCAACGGCATCATGACCGAGTACGAAAACGGCGCCGGGATGCCCGGCGGCTTCATCATCTCGGATACGGAGCCGGCCGAGGTCGCAACCGAAGGCGAAGACAGCACGACCTTCTACCACGCCGGCGACACCGGTCTCATGACCGAGATGATCGACGTCATCGCCTCCTTCCTCGAGCCCGACGCGGCCGCGCTCCCGATCGGCGACCACTTCACGATGGGGCCGTGGCAGGCCGCCATCGCCGTCGACTGGCTCGACGTCGACCACGCCTTCCCGATGCACTACGATACGTTCCCGCCCATCGAACAGGATCCCGAGGAGTTCGTCGAGAAGGTCTCGGACGCGGGCAGTGACGCCGACGTCCACGTCCTCGAGGGCGACGAGTCGTTCGAGCTGTCGTCGTAGCGCCGTCCGAAATCGTTCTTCGTGGAGTTCTACTGCCGGCTATCGATCGGACGGGCGAGTCAGCCGAAACGGACCGCGAAGTGAGACCGAGAACACGGCCGGTAGGGCGACATATCTGGATGCGAGCGATCACTGTGACTGTGACTGCGCCTCACGAGAGCCATCCCCGAAGTCGCTCGAGAAGACCCTGCTTCGTCCGTTCGCTCTCGAGTGTCCATCCCGCCTTTTCCGCAGCGTCGGTGATGGGGACGAACTCCCAGCCGGTGTGCTCGGCGATCCGTCGATCCTCCGTTCCCGCGCCGACGAACACGTGTCGCTCCGTCCCGGTCTCCTGTCTGATCTCCGAACTCGCCAACCACTTGTCGCGCCCGCCGAGGTCGAAATCCGGCTCGAGATCGTGTTCTCGAACGTAGGATTCGACGGCGTTGGTGTCGTTCGAGATGATGCCGACGTAGCGACTCCACTGGCGGGCGTCCGCGAACACCTCGGCCGGATCCGCGAGTCGATCGAGCGCCGAGAGTTCGAACGCGAGCGTCATCCCTTCGCCGACCGTGATCCCCGAGTTCGACATATGGTATCACACCCTGTGGATACTCCGGGATCGACGGCCAAAAACACACGGCCGACCTGCTCGGGGGCGTGACGGTCTGGCACGGTGATCGACCCGACCGCGGAGATGCCAGCCAGAATTGTAGCGGTGACCAACGTTTACGCACCTCGCCGTGGACGGTCCGAACGCAATGTCGAAGGAAGTCACCACGATCTCCGAGGAGGGATTCAGCGCGACGAACGAGATCCGCGATTTCGAGACGACGATCGACGCCACGGGCGAGGAGGCCCCGGACACGCTCGAGGCACTGCTCGCAGCCTACGGCTCCTGTTACGTCCCCGCTCTGCGCGTCGGCGGCCAGCAGCGCGATGTCGAGGACCTCGGGACGATCGAAATCGACGTCTCGGGCGACCTCAACGACGACGACAAACTCGAGTCGATCAGCTTCGACATCCGCGTCGAGGCGGACGTCGACGAGGAGAAAGGCCAGGCGATCGTCGACCGCGCGTTCGAACTGTGCAAGGTCCACGACGCGCTGAAGGACAGCTTGCACGCGGACACGAGCTTCGAAGGCGGCGCCGTGTAGCCACTGAAGATCAGTGTGTGAACCGTTTCAGTCGTTACTAGAGTTCCGGCGTCCGGCGCTGGACCGGGACGATTCACCCTGTCCATTTTTCCGTTTCGACGGTCACTTCGGCCCTCGTTTCCGGTTTCATCTGATGACTCGAGAGTCGCATGTCTCGTGTGAGGGGTGACGGTGTCGTCCGACCCGGTGAGACGTTCGGTGGTGTCGCCGGCCGTGTGTCCGGCGACTTCGGGAGAACGGCCGGCGCGTCAGCGAGGACGAAGACGTATGGTCCTCGTTGACGTATAGCAAGCATGACCGACGAGGGGGAGACGATCGAGTCCGTTCCGCTACAGCGTCGGGGGACTGTCGACTATATGCGAGTGGCCGGCCGGCGCAGCGTGGTTCACGGACTCGTCGAGTTCGACGTCACCGAGGCCAGACGACGCATTCGAGCTCTGGAAGCGAAGACGGGAGAACAACCCTCGTTCACTGCGTTCCTCGTCGTCTGTCTGGCACGGGCTCTCGAAGACCATCCTCGCGTTCAGGCCTATCGCGACTGGCGCGGACGGCTCGTCCAGTTCGACGACGTCGACGTGAACGTCATCGTCGAACGGCAGCGAGACGGCGAGCACGTGGGCGTTCCACACGTTATCAGAGGAGCGAACCGGCGATCGCTCGAGTCGATTCACGACGAAATTCGGGCGGCCCAGACGGCTCCAGCGGACAGACGGCAGACTCGAGTGGCGTCTCTGGGACTCCGGCTCCCGGGACCCGTTCGGCGGCTGTTGTGGCGGCTCCCGCAGGTCTCTCCGCGCCACTGGAAACGCATTGCGGGTACCGTTGCCATAACCTCCGTCGGGATGTTCGGTACCGGTGGCGGCTGGGGGATCAGCCCGACGAACTACACGCTCCAGCTGACGGTCGGGGGAATCGATCGGAAGCCCGGTATCGTCGACGAGGAGGTCGAACCTCGAGAGTTCCTCAGCCTCACGGTGACGTTCGACCACGACGTCGTCGACGGTGCGCCCGCTGCTCGGTTCGTCCAGCGGTTGAAGGAACTCGTCGAAGCGGGACACGGATTAGAGACCGTGCTCGAGACGTAGTCTTCGACGGTTATTGCGGGCGACGTCGGGAAGATCCCGGATGAATCGAGCGCGTGTCGTCGAGTTGTCTTCCCGTTCCTCCCAGAAGATACTTTACAGGTCGGCAAGTGAGCAGAACATGGAACGACGCTCGTTCCTCCGTGGCGTCACACTTTCGCTCCCCGCCTCGGTCGCAGGGTGTCTCGATGGGACGGGGCAGACCGACTCGACGGCGTCTCCCGACGACCGGGAGGACAGTTCGGACGACACCTCACCGGCCGCGGAACCGTCTACGGACGACGACTCGGACCGAGACCCAACACCGTCGGAACGGTCCGACAGGGATCACTCTCTCTACGTCGAAAATCAAACCGATCGGAGCCGGTGTACGTCCGTCGTCGTCGAGGCGGACGAGCCCAGCGTAGACGGCTCGTATCTCGTGAACGCCGAAGAAGTACTCGAGTTCGCTGACGTTCTCACCGGAGACAGCGCGACGATTCGTCTCGAAACGGACGAATATGATCACCGTATTTCGTGGACGAGCGGTGAGTGTCCCCACGAAGAGAGTTACTATCGATCGGTCGTGGTGCAGCTCACTGAGAACGGAATCGAGTCCGCTGTTGACCAGTGCGATGCGATTGTCGCGGGGCCGTACGACGACCGAACGGATGCGCCGGATGCGAAACTTTGTGATTCACGGTCCACAGACGAGGAGGGTGCGTAAACGGGGAGCCGAAGGGAACACGCCGGAAGCAACGCCGTCTCCGACCGATCGACGTGTAGTGGGTATCTTCGATCCGACGGCGGTCTGCGTGACGTCTCCTTTGTCCTGAACGCGAGTTTCACGGGCAGTTCCGAGTATCGAATCCGTACAACGATCTACTGCACCCGGTCGACTCGCAGACTCCCTCTTCTCGAGGAAAACGCTGATACCTCCGCTTCGCCAACGATATCGTATGACCGACAACTCGTGGACCGACCGGATCGTCGGCGAGCGGATGACCGTCGATCAGGAGTTCAACTCCCGGATCGCCAACTCCCGCTTTACGAGCCAGGAGTGGAGTCTCATCATGACCGCCACGGAGTTCGAAATCGAGAATCCGGAGGACCCCGAGGCGGCCCGCATCGTCGCCAACACCGAGAAGATCGAGCAGATCCTGCCCGAACTCGAGAACGTCCGCTCGCAGGTGGGCGCGATGGGCGGCCAAACCCACGACTCGGGGTCCGGGTCGGGCGGCATCGTCGACTCGCTCAAGGGCGCACTCGGCATGGGTGGAGGCGGCGGTTCCTACGACGAGGAGCGCGAGGCCGCCGAGACCCTCACGCAGGAGTACGCGGAGGAACTCCAGACCAAACTCGAGTCCAACGGGCGCTGGGAGTCGGTTCGGGACGCTGCCGTGGAAAATTGAGGGGCGGAAGAGAATGCGGAATACGCCCGCGAGCCGGGCGAATTGGGACCGGAACCGAGATCGAGACCGGAACTGGGACCAGATCCGATATCGGGATCTGAACCGAGGTCGTGACCCGCTAGCGACCTGCACCCACGCTCAATCACCGGCGTGGAACATCGTGTACTCGCTGGCCTCGTAGATATTGATCAGCTCCGTGATGAGCTCGTCGTACGATTCGTCGTCGACACGGAGCGCATCGAGCCGTTCGACGGTCTCCTCCTCGAGTTCGAGTTCGACCGTGGGCATGTGTCTGTGTTCGGTCCGGATCGCCATAAACGACAGGGGGTCGAGAGTCGTCGTCGGATCTGGATCGCGCCACTCTCCTCTCCTCACCTCCGATCGGCGGCGTCGGCGCGAGTCACAGCACCTTTAGGGGTTCCCGACCAGATGTGCGTATGGCAGACGACTCCACCGAGACGATCACGTTCACCATCGAATCAGAGACTGGCGACACCGACGAGGTCACCATTCCGGCGTCGCTCATCGAACTCCTCTCGGAGGGCGATCAGTCGCCGACCGAGGCCGTCGGAGACATCACGCTGCTGTCCTTTGCGAGCCGCGCCCACCACCTCGTCCACCACGGCGAGGACGTCGACGACGAGGTTGCGGACGCGGAAGCGCGAATCATGGACCTCTTCGAGGAACGATTCGGCGTGACCTTCGGTGAGGCGACCGGTCACCAGCACTGAGCACCGAGCACCGAGCACTGAGCACCGAGCACCGAGCACTGAGCACCGAGCACTGAGCACCGAGCGCGGAAATCCGACGACAGGAAGCCGAACGAAATCGGACTCGGCACCGGCACTGAAACACGAAGCCCGACGACGATCCCGGCTGTCGCACTCTCAGTCATCCGTTTTTGGTCGACCGAGTCGAGCTACGCCCTACCGTCGGCTTCGTCAGCGAGTTAGTCCTAATCCATCGTCTCCGCCTCCGCTTCCGGCTCCACGATCGACACCGTCGCCGTCGCACTATCGTCTGCGGTCTCGATCGTCTGCGTCGACGATCCCGCCGCCTCCGTCGGAAGTACGGCACCGAACGTCACCTGGACCGCTTCCCCACCGGCCAGCGTTACGTCGGTCGACTGTACGAGTCCGCCGTCGACGAAGTACGAAACCGACGACGTCCCCTCGAGGCCGCCTTGATTCTCGATCGTCGCCGTCACCGAAATCTCCTCGCCGGGTTCGGCGCTCTCCGGCGCCGAGATATCCGTCACTGCGAAAAACGCGGGTTCGGCGGCCGCCTCGATCGTCACGGGCGTCTCGTCGCTGTCGTTCTCGCTTGCGACCTCGACGGTGTACTCGCCGGCGTCACCCTCGCTCGTCTCCCCGAACAGCGTCACCGTCTCGCTCTCGCCGGGCTCGAGGCTCACCGCCGTGCCGTCGACGGGTTCGCCGTCGAGCGCGAACACGATCTCCTGCGAACCACCGGAGCCGCCGACGTTCTCGAGGTCCGCGGTAACCTCGAGGGTTTCACCCGCCTCGATCGGCGAGTTCGTTCCCGTGATATCGACGGCGAACTCGGCCGGCTCGGTCGGCGCGATCTCGCCCGCAGTGGCGGTCTCGGCGGAGATCGGCTCGTCGTAGCCGTGGTCCTCGAGGCCGACCTCCCAAACGAGCCGTTCGTCGTCGGCCTCGGGCGTCCAGTCGACGGTGAACGTCTCCTCGCCGGGCTGGAGCTCCGCGGGCGGCTCGTCGGCGGTCGTCCCCTCGACGAACGCGCTCGAGACGGCCACCGGCGCGTCGTTGGGGTTCTCGTAGGCGAACATCACGTCGATTCCTCCCTCGCCGTCGTCCGCGGGGGTCGCGTCCACGACGGAGAGTTCCGGCAGTTCGGGTCGGACCTGATCGATGCACTCCTGACCGTCGGGGTTGGTGTGCAACTCGCCGAACAGACTCTCCTCGTCCGCGGTCTCGAACTCGACGCCCTGAAGGATCGATTGGGTGCCCGCGTCGGTCGCACCGAACGAACCCTGATCTGCGATCTGGACGACGCGCGTGCCGTCCTCGCGCTCCCAGGCGTCGTTCTCGGGACCGATCTGCAGTATCGTGGCGTTCTCGCCGTCTGCGAACTCGTCCCACGGGATCTGGGGTGCCGAGACGGCGTTGCCGAAGCCTTCAGTCGTGTAGAAATCCTGCGTGTACCGGACGCCCGTGACGTCGCCGGTGATCTCGGCGGCCGTACAGTTGCGGAACTCGACTGCCGGCTCCGCCGGCGGCTCAGGTTCGACGGTCACGACGGCGTCGTCGGCGACCGGCTCGTCGTCGACGAGAGACGGCTCGTCCGCCGTCCCGCCGCTCTCGACGAACTGGAACATCTCGTCGCCGGTCGTCTCCTCGTGGACGACCGCGACGAGCGTGTGCTCACCGTCCTCGAGTTCGTCCGCGTCGAATTCTGCGCCCGGCACGGCGTCCGCGTCGAAGAGGTCGACGGTGACGTTCTCGTGTTCGAGACTCTGGTCCTCGCCCTCACTCTCACCTTCGCCGACCGAGGTCGGATCGAGGTACTCGGAGACGCCGAGGACGGCGTCGGTGGCGTCGGAATCGATGACAGGGACGGGATCAGTGTCGTCCGCAGCCGCCTCTTCGAGCACGCTGTCGTCGTAGATCGTGACGAAGCCGCCGTCGGGGACGCGGACGGCGTCGACGGTGACGGCGGTTCCGTTGGACTCCTGGTCTTCGAAGACCACGCTCGCGGGTTCGACATCGGTATCGGCCTCGAGCGTGTACTCGATCGACTCGCTCGCCAGCGGGTCGGTTTCGTTCCTGGTATCCGCGCCGTCTTCGCCGTCACCGTCGGCCGCCGGCGAGGCGGCGGCCGCTTCGACCGTCACGTCGACGGTCGTGTTCGCCTCGATCGGCGGTTCGAGGTCCAACGTGTGGTTCTCGACGACCGTACCGGCGTCGAACACTTCGCTCTCGACACGTTCGTCGTCGTACTCGGCGGCGACGACGTAGTCGACCGAGGCGTTCGCCTCGTCGACTGTGAGCGCGGTTCCGTTACCCGTTTGATCGGTAACGTTCAGTGTGCCTTCCGGCTCCGGTTCAGGTTCGGGTTCGGATTCTGGTTCGGGGTCGCGCTCGAGCGTATACTCGATCGACTCCGTCACCAGTTCCCCGTCCTCGAGGTCGGTCTCGGCTTCGTCACCGGACGCGACGACCGAGACGTCGACCGTCGTGTTCGCTTCGATCGGCGGTTCGAGGTTCAGGGTGTGGTTCTCGACGACCGTACCGGCGTCGAACACTTCGCTCTCGACGCGTTCGTCGTCGTACTCGGCGGCGAGGACGTAGTCGACCGAAGCGTTGACTTCGTCGACCGCGAGCGTGGTTCCGTTACCCGTCTGATCGGCGACGGTGAGGGTGGCGTCGGGTTCCGGTTCGGGCTCGGGTTCCGGTTCCGGTTCCGGTTCGGCCGCCGGATCGTCCTCGACCGCGTCCTCGAGGGTCACCAACGCGCTATCCGAAACCGGCACGCCGCCCTCGCCGACGTACAGATCGTCCTCCGTACCGTCGCTCTCGACGTACTGGAACGCCTCGTCGCCGGTCGTGTCGACGTGTGCCATCGCGACCAGCGTCTCGTTCCCTTCGAGCGGGTCGTCGAGTTCGATCTCGATACCCTCGTGTTCGCCGGGCTCGAGGTACGCCGAGACGCCGCGGACGCTCTCGAGGGGCTCCCCCTCGAAGATGCCCGAATCGTAGACTGCGACGAACCCGCCCTCGGAGAGCTGGGCGGAATCGACAACGACGGTCTGACCGTCGCTCGCCTGTTCGTCGAGCGTCACCGTCGCCTCTCCCTCGCGTTCTTCGATTTCCTCGACAGCCTCCGCAGCGTCCTCGCTCGCGTACTCGTCGAGTTCGTCATCGACTTCGCCTTCGTCCTCGACGTCTACCCCCTGTTCGACCGCGTACGCCGTCGTGTCGGCGGCCGTCGACTGGGACAGCTGCTGGAGCTGCGTGACGCTGATCCGCTGGTTCTGGACCTGTTTTGCCGTCGCCTGTGAGGACACCTTCCCCGCGGACTGGATCTGCTGCACGGACGCCGACTGGTGCTGGGAGAGCGAGCCTCGCGCGGCCCCCTCCGCGAGCACCTGCACCTGGACGACGTTGACGATCTGGATCTGGGTCACCGAGCCCTCGCCGGCACCGCGGGCGGCCGCCTGAATCTGCTCGACGTCGACGACCTGCTCCTGGATCGCCATTCCGACGGCTCCCTTCGCTGCGCCGACGGCCGCGGACTGGGTCTGAACGACCGAAACCTCCTGGGTCTGGACGAGCACGCCACTCGAACTCCCTTCGGCGGCCGCCTGAATCTGTTCGACCGTCGCCTCCTGGCTCTGGGAGATCGACCCTTTCGCCGCACCGAAACAGGCCTCCTGAATCTGCGTGATCGAGATCTTCTGTATCTGGGTGATCGATATTCGCTGGATCTGCCGGAGCGGTCCCTTCGCCGCACCGCGGGCGGCCGCCTGCGTCTGCTCGACGGTCACTTCTTGGCGCTGCTCGAGCGCCCCGCCGGCGGCGCCCATCGCCGCCTTTTGGACCTGTTTGATCGTCACTCGCTGATACTGCTCGACCTCAACGCGTTGCTCCTGCTCTTGCTCGAGAATCGCGCCGTCGAGCGCGCCCGCGGCGGCCCCAGCCGCCGCGTGTTGGACGTGTACGATCGTGATCCGCTGGCGCTGTTCGATAGAGACCTTCTGATACTGTTCGATGACCCCGTAGGCCGCACCCTGTGCGGCTTCCTGAATCTTTCCGACCTTCTTCGTCTCCTTGACGCCCGCCTCGTGGGCGGCGCCGGCAGCGGCCCCGTTGCTCGCCATCTGGACCTGCTCGACGGTCACCCGCTGTTTCTGCGTCTGGGCGATCGCACCGTGGCTCGCGCCCCACGTCGCGCTCTGGAGCTGGGTCGCGTTCGCCGACTGGTGCTGGGACAGCGCGCCGCCGGCCGAGCCGCCGACGGCGGCCTGAACCTGCGAGACGTTCACGTCCTGGTCCTGAACCAGCGTCCCGTGAGTCGCTCCCGTCACCGCCGCCTGAACCTGTTCGACCTCGGCGTCCTGGTGCTGGGCGACGCTCGCCAGAGCGCCCTCGACGGCCGCCGCGCGCTGTTCCTGACTGACCTCGACGCCCTGGGACTGGACGAGTTCGATCCCCTCGTCGACCCCGCGTTCGACCGCGTCTTCGTGAACGTCAGTGATCGAACGGCTCGCCGAGTCGATATCGCCCGGCGACTCGAGTTGCACGAGCGCCTCGTCCGGCGTCTCAGTCGCCGCCAGAGTCGACGAGGACGCTGCACCGTCCTCACCACCGAATGCGCCGACGCCCCCGCCCGAAAGCAGCGGCACGGCGACGACGCTCGAGACCATCGCGACGGCGACGAGCGCCGTCAGCGCGGTTGCACCCCGGTTCATGACACCCGTCCCCGTCTCGGTGTCGATTGCGCCGATCCCACCCGATTCCGCAGCCATCCGAATCCAAAGCTGTCCGGTACCATTCGTTCACGGGTGCCGCGTCGATTCGACGCATAAGCCGTCCGGTCGTTTCGGTTGGGAAAACAGGGATAATTAGGGATTAGGGACAGACAATACGCCCGACACACCCTCGGTTCTCGAGTGTGCGTTCTCGTATCCGGCACCTGAACACGTTCTCGAGACGATCAGCCGGGCCGTCGACGACTAACACGGGAACTGACAGGAAGTGTCGTGTTGCAAACCGTTTTCCTCGAGAACGGCGTGAACGGTTCGACGTGTCGACCGCAACCGTAAACCGAAGATTCATCGTGGTTTACGAGACACGTCGGAGTATGAAAACGGAGAACGAACACGAATCGGTCGAGCTGGTCGACGGTGCAGTGGTCCGCCAGTTCGCCCGCGCGGCACTGCTGGCGGCCCTGATGGGTGCCGCCGTGGTCGCAACGATCCCGTATCCGCTGTCACCGGCGCCGGTGACGTTACAGGTACTCGTCGTCTTCCTCGCCGGACTGTATCTGGGTCCGCTCTGGGGAGCGGCTTCGATCGGCCTCTATCTGGCCGCCGGCGCGGCCGGTGCGCCGGTGTTTTCCGGCATGACCGGCGGTCCCGGCGTCCTGCTCTCGGAACCGACCGCGGGTTTCCTCTGGACGTTCCCGATCGCCGCGCTGGTCGTCGGGCTCGTCGTCCACCGCGGGCTCGCGCTCCGTGATCCCGCCGACGTCCCGCTGGCGACCGTCGTCGCGGGCCTCACCGCCGGGTTGATCCTCACCTACGTCGGCGGTACGAGTTGGTTCGCCTGGCTCATCGGAACGAGCCTCACCGAGGCGGCCGTCGCCGTCGCGATCCCCTTCGTTCCCGCTGACCTCCTCAAGATGGCCGCCGCGATCGTCATCGTCAGATCGGGTGCGATCGACACGGTGTGATCGCCCCGTGATCGAGTTCAGATCCGTCACGTACGGGTTCGACGACGTGCCCGTCCTCGCGGACGTCTCCCTGACGCTCGCCGACGGCGAATTCGTCGTTCTCGCGGGCGCCAACGGCAGCGGGAAGACGACGTTGTTGCGCCACTGCAACGGCCTCTTGGACCCCGATTCGGGAACCGTGCTGGTCGACGGTCGATCCGTCGCGGAGAACCCCGTCGCTGCCCGCACGAACGTCGGGATGGTGTTCCAGCACCCTCGAGACCAGTTCGTCGCCGCGACCGTCGGCGCCGACGTCGCCTTCGGTCCCGAGAACCTCGGGCTGGCACGCGAGGAGATCGACCGACGGGTCGAGACCGCTCTCGAGGCGGTGAACATGACGGGCCGGAACGCCGAGCGGATCGACTCGCTCTCGGGCGGCGAGCAATCGCGAGTCGCGATCGCCGGTGCGCTGGCGATGGATCCTACGCACCTCGTCCTCGACGAGCCGTTCACCGGACTCGACGAACCCGCTCGGCGGTCCGTCGTCGAGCGACTCGAGGCGCTCTCCCGGTCTGGAACCGGCATCGTCGTCGCGACCCACGACCTTCGGGACGTCGTGGGGCTGGCCGACCGCGTGATCGCGATGCAGGACGGGCAGGTCGCAGTCGATACACCGCCGGAACAGGGTCTGGAGGGACTCGAGACGCTGGGTATTCGGGTGCCGGAGGTCGTGAGCGGACTCGAGTGAGCCGAGACGGAGAACGAGAGGACACGGACAGACATGCTACCCTACGAACCTGACGACACGCTCGCTCACCGGCTCGACCCCCGCTCGAAACTCGCCGTTCAGATGGGGTTCGCGATCGCCGCACTCTCGCACACGACGCCGGGAGCACTGCTCGCGTGTACGCTCCTGACCGGTGCGATTATGGTAACGACGCGCGTCCCGCTGGGACGAACGCTGGCGGCCTACCGCGTCGCGCTCGTCGTGCTCGTCGCGGGCCCGCTCGTCACGACGCTCTCGCTTGGGTCGCCGTGGCTCGATCCGAGCGAGGGCGTCGGGCCTGCGCTGGCGAGCTATCGGGCCCTGCTCGTCCTCCTGGTGAGCGCCGCCTACGTTCGCTCGACTCCCGTTCGGGACTCGAGAGCCGCGATTCAGCGGACGATTCCGGGAAAGCCGGGGCGGCTGCTCGGAGCCGGTATCGCGCTCGTCTTCCGGTTCCTGCCGGTTCTCAGAGCCGACCTGCGGACGATCCGCGAGGCGATGGCCGCGCGGCTTGGAACCGAACGGTCGGCGCTCGAGCGAGCGAGCACGACCGGCGTCCTGGGACTGTCACGAGCGTTCACGCGCGCGGATCGACTCGCACTCGCGATGCAGGCGCGGTGCTTCTCGTGGAATCCGACGCTCCCGACGCTCTCGTTCTCGCGAGTCGACGTGCCGGCGTTCGCGCTCGCGGGCGCGCTGGTACTCTCGGTCCTGCTGTAGCACTGTCTCGATGGCACCTCAGTTCGGTCACAGTTCCAGTTCCGACTTCCGACCGACAGTCCCACTCCCACCCCACCGAACCCGAACACGGTACGTAACCGAGTGGACGGATTAATTGCTGGCACTATCACCCCCTCCCTTTGGGGGAAATCCCGACCAATTCTGTCCGATGGGAAAGTGCGAAATGGACTCGACCTGTCCGGAGTACGCCACACGCGGCCTCGAGTTTCGCCACGTCGACAGCGAAGTCACCGTCTCGAGGTACTACTGCGAGGATCACTTTTTCGAAACCAGCGGTGAGTTACGGGCCAGCGACTACTACGTGGTCGTCAGCTCGCGGGAACTTTCGTAAACGGGCGGTCCGATCGGATCGAAGAGTGTTTCGTCGCGTGCCTGCCCCCTCTGTTTCGCCGGTCGAGAGTCGGTGGCAGTCTCTTCGGACGACCCGAACCGACTGGCCTAGTGGGATCCGCGAGAACGAGACGGTCGCGATACCGATCGCTATTGGCGGATGAACATGGCGACTGCTCATCACCATGTCAATCTAGTAACAAGATTGATAACGATCGCCTCTCGAGTATCGACTGGCGGGGGTCGACGTCTGTCTTGCCAGAGAAGACGTACCGATCCGATCATCGCGATCGAACCCCCGCCATCGATACCTGGGGAGGTGTCGAGCGATCCAGAATCGGACAGCGATAGAGGCACCCCGCTGGAGGATCATTTCGACGGTTTTTGCGGGTCTTCGAGATCGACACGCATTAGAGCCAGCCCCAGAGCTGGAACGCCGTCGTCACTCGCGGATCGGTCGTGACAACGAAGCCGGTGGAAGGTGTGAACCACGCTCGGAGCAAGCTCCTCGCGTAATGTTCATCGCAGAAGACGAGCCGGTGGAGAGGACTGTGAACCACGGTCGCAGCGAAGCTGCTCTCTGATTCAAATCCCTCCAGTCGACTTTCACTCCTCACGTCCGTTCGCCGAAGCGGTGAATCGCTTCGAGCCGTCACTCACTCTGTTCGTGACGACGTCGCAGAAAGAGCCGGTGGAGGGATTTGAACCCTCGACCTAATCCTTACGAAGGATTCGCTCTGCCAGTCTGAGCTACACCGGCACCCCGCGTCCACTCACACATAGGTTCGAAGCCAGCCATAAGGATTGCGAATCGAGTGCGGGCGTGTGACCGACCGACGTGGCAGTCGCTCGAGTCCGACTCGTCAAGACCGCTCGAGGCGGACGTCAAGACAGACGTTCACCTCGTGTGGAGCGTACGAGCGGACCGTTCGCCTGCGTTCGACGGTGACCTCGTACGTCGGTTCCGCCGCCTCGCGGATCGCCCGCTCGCCCGGCCCGAACGGATCGTCCTCGTGCTGGATGTCGTAGTAGTGGACGAGGCAGTCCTCGCCCGCGATCGCGACCGCCGACTCGAGGAACGCGTCGGCGCTGTGTGGAAGGTTCATCACGAGGCGGTCGGCCCAGTTCTCGTACTCAGAGTCGGCGGCGACCTCGCGGACGTCCGCACGGATCGCCGTCACTCGCTCTTCGACGCCGTTCCGACGGGCGTTCTCGCGGAGGAGCTCGATCGCGCGCTCGTTGACGTCACAGCCGACGCACTCGGCGCCGCGCTTCGCGAAGGGGATCACGAACGGACCGACGCCGGCGAACATGTCGAAGGCGTGTTCCCCGGCCTCGACCTGCTCGGCGACGCGGTGGCGTTCGGTCGCCAGCCGTGGCGAAAAGTACACGTCTGCGAGGTCGAGTGCGAACTCACAGCCGTACTCGCGGTGAACGGTCCGGGTCCCGTCCCCGACCAGCACGTCCCACTCGCGGATCCGCGTCTCGCCTTTGATCTTCGAAGCCTTGTTGACGACCGTCTCGAGGGGCAGGTCCGAGTCGACGATCGCCTGGGCGATCTCCATCGCGCGCTCGGGATCGTCCTCGTCTACGATGACGATCTCCCCGAGGCGTTCGTAGGAGGGGTCGAATCCCAGAATGTCCGCGGGTGCGGTTTGAGTGTCGCGTTCGGGAACCTCGCGGGTGACGATTTCGACCTCCTCCCCGCTCTCGAGTGTCCCTTCCCCTTTCTCCTTCGCTTCTTCTCGCGTTCTCTCTCTCTCTTCTGCTTTCACTTCCCCTTCGGCCTCGCCTACACCGTCGAGAACCGCCGACACCGCTTCGACGTTCGCCACCGGAATGTAGAGCCAGCCCTCCTCGACTGCGATCTCGAAGTCCTCGGCGATCAGGTCCGCGTCCGCCAGTACTCGCCGCGTGGCTTCCCCTTCCTCCCGGGGCACGCGGACACACGGCACGTCCATACCTCGAGTCGCCGCCGACGGGCCGTAACGCTGACGCTTCCGCGGTCGGCGCGCGGTCGCCACAGGGTGGTGGCGTTCCGGCTCGGATCCGGAGCCGAAACCCGATCACGATCTCGATTCCGATCCCGGTTCCGACCTCGATTCCGATCCTGATCCCGATTCGAACCCACCACCCCCTTCCGACAGGTCGTCCACCAGCGGCAGGCCGGCGAGTTGCGTCGCGGCCAGCATCACGCGCGAGTGCTCGAGGCCGTGAGTGAACGACTCGAGGCGCTCCCCGTAGTCCGAAACCGAACGCATGGTCGCGGTCGTCCCGCGCTCGTCGATCTCGAGAATCGTGTAGGCGTTGGGGTACGGTCCCAGCGAAGGGAGCGTGAACTCCCGGACGCCCCGCGTCGAGGTGACGGCCGGGAAGTGGAGGTGGCCGGTGAGCACGAGCGGGCCGACGGTCCCGCTCGCAGTTTCCGCCCGCGCACCGTCGGCCCCCTCGAGCACGTCCACCAGTTCGTCCGCGTTCTCGAAGTCCGGCGATCCGCCCGAAACGGGCAGTTGCTCGAGCGAGTCCCACAACAAATCTCTGGTCCCGGGAAGGTTGTGGTGGACGGCGACGAGCGGGTTCGAGACGGTCTCGAGTCGCTCCGCGAGCCACTCGAGCGTCTCTGGCTCGAGTCGGCCGGTGTAGGACTCCGCGAGCGAATCCCGCGTCGATCGGTTACTGTTCAGCGCCAGCAGGTCGACGCCGCCGATCCGCTGGTGGTAGGGGAGTTCCCCAGGGGTGTACCGCCGTTCGAACTCGCTCAGCGACAGCGTCTCCCGCGAGTCGTCGACCAGCAGGTCGTGGTTGCCCGGGACCGCGTAGAACGGCACCTCGAGACCCGCGAGGATCCGATCGAACGCCTCGTACTCGGCGCGCGTTCCGCTCTGAACGAGGTCGCCGACGAAGCAGACCGCGTCGAGATCGGCCGTGCGGTTCAGCGACTCGACCGTGGCCTCGAGGCGGTCCTCGGTGCGGTGTGATACTCGCCAGGTACCCGTCTCCTCGTCGGTGAGATGGAGGTCCGAGAGGACCGCGATTCGGGTGCTGGTCTCGGCCGTCGGCCGTGCGAATCGCGCCAGAACGGGGTCAATGGAGTCTGCGGGTTCTTCGGCATCTACGGGGTCTGCATCAGCCATCTGTCTGTGACTTGGCGAAGGGAACCATAACTGTTCGGCCGGACCTCTCGCGTCGGTCGGACGAGAGACCGGAGCAACGGGGGGTCAGATCAGCGACGGACCAGCGGGGAGCGAGGCGCGGAGAGCCATCATCGAAAGCGTATAGCGGCCGGTCGGCCAACGGGCGATATGCTCACCTTCATCGGCCTCGGTCTCTACGACGAGCGCTCGATCACCGTCGAGGGCCGGGAGGCCCTCCGCGCCGCCGACCGCGCCTACGCCGAGTTCTACACCAGTCGGCTCATCGGCACCGACGTCGAGTCGCTGGAATCCCACCACGACACGCCCATCGAGGTCCGCGACCGCGAGGGCGTCGAACAGCACCCCGGGGATATCCTCGAGGCGGCCGAGCGCGAGGACGTCGCATTCCTCACCGCCGGCGACACCATGATCTCGACGACCCACGTCGACCTCCGCCTGCGGGCCCACGAGCGCGGCATCGAGACGCGGGTGCTCCACGGCGTGACCGCCCAGACCGCCACCAGTTCGCTCACCGGCCTGCAGAACTACCGCTTCGGGAAGGCGACCACGCTTCCCTTCCCCTACGCCCACGGTGCGGACGGCCTCCCCGAGAGCGTCACCGAAACGATTGAGGACAACCGCGAGCGCGGCCTCCACACCGTCGTCTACCTCGACATCAAGATCGGTGCGGAGGCTCGCCGCTCGCCCCGCGAGGACGTCGAGGACGAGGAGTACATGACTGCCGACGTCGGCGCCGAACTCCTCGCCGCCGAGTACCCCGATCTCACGGGCGTCGTCGTCGCCCGCGCGGGCAGTCCCGACCCGCAGGTCGCCGCCGGCCGACTCGAGGAACTCGCCACCCGCGACTTCGGCGATCCGCTGCATCTGCTGGTCGTGCCGGGCGAACTCCACCTGCTCGAGGCCGACGCGTTAGTCGAGTTAGCCGGAGCGAATCGGGAGGACCTCGAGGTTGTATAGGATCGAGAGCTGTGAACAGAGGACGTAAACGGTCGATCAGAGACCGATCGCCGTCGTGATCGGGATGCCGGCCACGACCGCGCCGAGCAAGTAGCCGCCGAGGACCCCCGCGTTCAGCGGCGGCAGTCCGGCGTGAGCGCCCTCGAACCGGTGGAGGACGACCACGAGCGCACCCAGTCCGACGACGCCGCCGGCGAGCGCACCCAGCGCCGGCGCGTTGGCGTTCAACGTCGAGACGATCGTCGGCGCTCCCTCGAGGAAGTGGCCCGCGCTGACGGCGAGCATCCCCGGGATGAGCGCGTCGCCGAGGCCGAGGATCATCGCGGGTTGCTCGCCGCGGTCGGGAGTCGGGTCGTCCTCGGTGGCGGGGTTCTCGATATCAGTCTCGTTTTCCGCATCCTCGTCCTCGTTCTCGTCCTCGTCCTCGGGACCCAGCCCCAGCCCCGACTCGCGCAGCGAGTAGCCGCGGGCGGTCGGCACGACGAAGACCATCGGGACCTTCATAGAGCCGGCACCGGCGGCGACGTCCTTCATGTGGCCGGAGACGTAGACCGAGTACGCGTCGTAGGCCGCCCAGACGACCAACAGGACGACGATCGGGAGCGGGCCGAAACTGATCCCGAGCATCGCGATCGCAGCGGCCCCCGCGACGACCGCGACGACGTCGAGGACGTACCACTCCGGATAGACCCACAGGACCAGAGCGGTCCCGAGCGTGATCGCGACCGAGAGCGGGCTCGAGGGGAGGCCCGCGAGCATCGGGTTCTCGGTGAAGACGCTCCCGAAGCCGGTCGCGAGGACGACCGCGGCCGCGACGAGTCCGCCGAAGGCGATCACGAGGAAGAGCCTGATGAGGTCCATCCCCCTGTCGTACCTGACCGCGGCGACGAAGACGATCGTGAAGCCGACGACCAGCGCGGCGAAGACGCCGACGTTGCCGACGTCGTCGGGGTTCTCGAACAGGAGCAGTCCCATCGCGGCGGCCTCGTCGGCGAGCGCCAGCCCGCCGAGGACGGTAACGAGGTAGCAGACGGCGATCCCGAGATAGGGAAGCACGGACTCGAGATCGATCGTCTTCCCGGCAGAATCGACGTCACTGTCCCGTTCTTTCGCTCCGTCGACGGTGGAAGAACCCGGACTCTCACTCACGCTGTCCCCTCCATCCAAATCGTGTCTGGCCGGTTGTCATTACTGGAAGTGCCGAGCAAACGCGTGTAAGTCTTTAGTTCTCGTCTGGCGTTGACGACCGATCGCGAACGGAGAACACAGAGCACAGAACGCAGACGGACCGCTCAGTCCAGCCGCTCGACGATCGCCGCCGTCACGTCCTCGGTCGACGCGTCGCCGCCGAGGTCGGGCGTCCGCGGACCGTCCTCGAGGACGCCCTCCACGGCGTCCCGAACCGCCTGCCCCTCCTCGTCGTGGCCGAGGTACTCGAGGAGCATGGCGGCAGAGATGATCGTCGCGGCGGGGTTGGCGACGCCCTCGCCGGCGATGTCGGGTGCGGAGCCGTGGACCGGTTCGAACAGGCCGCGGTCGGGGCCGACGTTGGCGCTGGGGAGCATTCCCAGTCCGCCGACGAGTCCCGCCGCGAGGTCCGAGAGGACGTCGCCCGCGAGGTTCGGACAGACGACGACGTCGAACTGCGTCGGGTCGAGACAGACGTGGGTCGCGAAGGCGTCCATCAGCACTTCCTCCGTACTGACGCCGCGCTCGTCGGCTACGTCCACGACCGAATCGCGGAACCGGCCGTCGGTCTCGCGCATCACGTTCGCCTTGTGGGCGACGTGGAAGCCGTCGTACTCGCCCTCGGCGACGAAGTCGCAGGCGAACTCGGCGAGGCGCTCGGAGGCGGAGGTCGTGACCACGCGCGTCAACGTCGAGAGGTCGTCGCTCAGGCGATCCTCGTGGCCCGAGTAGACGCCCTCGGTGTTCTCACGTAGGAAGACGAGGTCGGTCTCCGGCCGGAGCGCATCGACGCCCGGGTACGCCTTCGCGGGGCGGACGTTGACGAACGAGTCCACCGCTTCGCGGAGCGGGAGGATGACGTCCGCCGCCGTCTCGCCCGCCGCGCCGAACAGCGTCGCGTCCGTCGACGCCGCGAGGTCGTAGGTCTCCTCGGGCAACGCCTCGCCCGTCTCCGCTTTCACGTGGTCGCCCGCCTCGGCCTCGTGGAACTCGAAGTCGACCGTGAGGGCCTCTAAGACCTCCACTGCGGCTGGCGTCACTTCCTGGCCGATCCCGTCGCCGGGGATAACGGTAATCTCGTGAGTCATGCCCCAACCTCTCGGAGCGGACGAAAAGAGGGTATCGATACCGTCCGAATCGAGTACATCTTCGACGTCGCACGCTCGAGGGGCGCCGATCGACGACCCGAAGGTTGCCAGTGCCACCCACACGGATTTGGGCGCCACGGTCGAACGGACCCCATGGGTCACGATTCGCGTACGAGACACGACGACGAAACCGACGACGCGGGACCGCTCGAGTCGGAGACCGGCCGACGAACCGTCTCGAACGTGCGGGACGGACTGCGACGAGCCGTCGAATCGGGGGCCGTCGCGGGCATCGGCGGTGGCCTGTGTTTGCTCGACGGCCGCCGGGCGTTCCGACGGGGTGACGAAGAGCGCGGCCTCGTCTCGCTTCTTCTGGGTGGGCTGTTGGTTGCGGTCGCGATCACCCAGCGACGGCCGGTCGACGACGGAATGGAAGAAATCAGTCTCGAGCGGTCGCCTGTCATCGACAGTTCCGCCGGCGTTGACGACGCCACCGGTGATTCGACTGGCACTCCCGAGCGAGGCGCGGGAGTGGGAACGGAAGTAGAACCGGAGGAAACCGAAACCGAACGCGACGCCGAAATCGAGATCGACAGCGCATCCGAATCCGCAGACGTTGAAAATCCGGCGACCGGCGTTCGCGAGGGGAGCAGATCGGGTGCGGGGCCGACCGTCGAGAGCGACGCGGACGAACAGGAATCCGAGGAGAGCGAGGACGGAACTGAACGCGAGAGTACCGGTCTCGAGGACTCCTCCGTCGAGCGAATTGGGGAGGCGGCGTTCGACCGGCAGAGCGGCCAGATTCCGATCCCCCAGCGGGTGTTCAACAACAACGTCCTCGCGCTCAATTCGGAGGTATTCTGGGGGATCCGAGAGGTCGACGACGCCGTCGTCGTATCGGGGCTCTTCGACCCGATCCAGGACGAAGACGGGGTCCGGTACGTCGCGAGCACGCAGGTCGACGACGATCGGATGCTGACGGTCCCCGACGCCGTGTTGAACCACTGGGACGGGGTCGCGGGCGGCGGCACGGCCGTCGTCTCCGGCGACGGCCTCGTGTTCGGAATCGACGAGGGCCTTCGATCGGACGATCAGCTCCTGGTCGTTCCCGCCGCGTGGGCCGACGACCTGCTGGGTGAGGGCGAATAGTTCTGGATCGACGGGAGAGAGTGATTTTCACGGAGTCGACGATCGGTGACGGAACGGCTTCCTCGAGGCGTCGGCTCTCGAATGCCTGTGTGGAAACGAAACCGAGAACAGAAACGAACCGGTACCGAGAGACTCAGTTCAGTCCGCGGCGTCGGGAATCTGGTCGTCTCGAACGTACGGCAGATCCTGCGCCGTCTTCCGCACTTCGCTGGCGTTGGACTTCATGAGTGCGGTGGTGTCCCAGACGCCGTCGACCAGCGCCTTGCGCTGAGCGTCGTCGACGGTGACGTCGATCGTCTCGCCACCGTAGGTGACCGTCTCGGCTTCGACGTCGACGTCGATCTCGCCGTCGGGATTCTCGTCGACCCACGCCTGCAGTTCCTGGATCGTCTCGGTGTCCGCCGTGACGGTCGGGATGCCGAGCGCCAGGCAGTTGCCCGCGAAGATCGCCGCGAAACTCTCGCCGATGATCGCGTCGATCCCCCAGCGCATCAGCGCCTGCGGGGCGTGTTCACGGGAGGAGCCGCAGCCGAAGTTCGAGTTGACGACCATGATCGAGGAGTCCTGAAACCGCTGTTCGTTGAACGGGTGCTCCTTGGGCTCGTCGTTCTCGCCGAATCGCAGGTCGAAGAACGCGAACTCGCCCAGTCCGTCGAAGGTGACGACCTTCATGAAGCGGGCGGGAATGATCTGGTCGGTGTCGATGTCGTTTCCGCGGATCGGGATACCGGTCCCGGAGACGTAATCGACTTCCGGAATTTCCACATCGTCACTCATGCTCTCACCTCCAGAGCTTCGCTCTTCCGGTGTAGCACTCGCTCGTGCTCACGGTTCGCTACGCTCTCCGTTCGCATGTCCGAGACGCGTGGCGTCTCGCTTCTCATACCGTGGTCACCTCCTTGAGATCGCGCACGTCAGTTACCTTCCCTTCGATCGCCGCCGCGGCGACCATCCGGGGGTTCATCAGAACCGTCCGGCCGTCCTTGCTGCCCTGCCGGCCGATAAAGTTCCGATTCGAAGAGGAGGCGCAGGCCTCGTCGCCCTCGAGTTGGTCCTCGTTCATCCCCAGGCACATCGAACAGCCGGCGTTTCGCCAGTCGAAGCCGGCCTCTTCGAACACGTCTTTGAGACCCTCTGCTTCGGCGGTCTTCTGGACGCGCTGGCTGCCGGGGACGACCATCGCGCGGACGTCCTCGTGGACCTGCCGGCCTTCGACGATCTCCGCCGCACGGCGGAGGTCGGGCAGGCGAGCGTTCGTACAGGAGCCGAGGAAGGCGACGTCGATCTCGTAGCCCTCCATCGTCTCGCCGGGTTCGACGCGCATGTGTTCCTGGGCGCGTCGGGCGGTGTCCTGCTTGTCCGCGGGCAACTCCTCGGGCGACGGAATCGGATCCGAAATGCCGATCCCCTGCCCGGGCGTGGTTCCCCACGTGACGACCGGCTCGAGCGAACTGCCGTCGATCGTAACGACGTCGTCGTACTCGGCGTCGTCGTCCGAGCGGATCGACTCCCAGTAGGGTTTGAGCTCCGCGAACTGCTCGGGATTGTTCTGGAAGTAGTCGGTCTCCTCGAGCCACTCGTAGGTGGTCTCGTCGGGGTTGACGTAGCCCGCGCGGGCGCCACCCTCGATCGACATGTTACAGATCGACATCCGACCTTCCATCCCGAGCGACTCGATGGCCTCGCCGGCGTACTCGTAGACGTAGCCGACGCCGCCTTCCGTTCCGAGCCGGCGGATGATCTCGAGGATGACGTCCTTCGCCTCGACGCCGTCGCCGAGTTCGCCGGTGACCTCGATCTTGCGGACCTTCTGTTTCTCCATGGCGACCGTTCCGGTCGCGAGCACGTCCCGGATCTGGCTGGTGCCGATTCCGAACGCGAGCGCGCCGAACGCGCCGTGCGTGGAGGTGTGAGAGTCCCCACAGACGATCGTTTTGCCGGGCTGGGTGAGTCCCTGCTCCGGGCCGATGACGTGGACGATCCCCTGATTTCCGGACGTGGGGTCCGAGAAGTCGATCCCGGCGTCGCGGACGTTCTGCTCTAACTCGGCCATCATCTCCTCGGCCGCGTCCTCCTCGTAGGGCCGGGACTGGTCGGCCGTCGGCACGATGTGGTCGACCGTCGCGTGGGTCAGTTCTGGGTATGCGACCTCGAGGTCGCGCTCTCGGAGCATCCCGAACGCCTGCGGGCTCGTCACCTCGTGGATGAGGTGAAGACCCACGAACAGCTGATCCTGTCCCGTCGGCAGCGTGGTAACTTTGTGTCGATCCCAGACCTTGTCGTACAGTGTGCTGTCGCTCATTCCTCGGATACGTCCCTTCGTTCGGCCACGCCGCGCGCGAAGACGCGATTGGCGTCCTCGGCGTCGTTCGGTGGGGTGTGGCTGACGTCTTTCATCGTCCGCGTCTCTGTCTCTGTGTCTGTTCCTGTGCCGTCGTCAGCCGTGTCCTCGTCCATCTCCGCACCCGAGCGGCCACCGTCGGCCGCCACGACCGGCCCCCGCGTGAACAGGTGGCCGGCGGTCTCTCCCGTGTGGGGATTGGTGTGGCTGACGTCTTTCATCGTTCGTCGGTCGGTCGCGTTCGTGTCGTTCGTCTCGGTCATTGTCGATTCGCTCCTCGTCCGTTCAGTCGTCCGCCGGAACCTCTGCGGTCTCGTCTTCGTCTTCGTCCTCGCCCTCGCCGTCTTCGGACCACGAGTAGAGGTCGCGAAGCCGTTCGCCGACCTCCTCGATGTCGTGGTCCTTCTCGGCCTGCCGGATCTGCGTGTAGCTCGGTCGGCCGGCCTGATTCTCGAGGATCCACTCGCGGGCGAACTCGCCGCTCTGGACCTCCTCGAGGATCTCCTCCATGTTCTCGCGGGCGTTGTCGTCGATGACGCGGTCGCCGCGGGTGAGACCGCCGTACTCCGCGGTGTCGCTCACGGAGTCCCACATCTCGCTGAGTCCGCCTTCGTACATCAGGTCGACGATCAGCTTCAGCTCGTTCATGCACTCGAAGTACGCCGCCTCGGGGCTGTAGCCGGCGTCGACCAGCGTCTCGTAGCCGTGTTTTACCAGCGAGGTGACGCCGCCACAGAGGACGACCTGCTCGCCGAAGAGGTCGGTCTCGACCTCCTCTTGGAACGTCGTCTCGAGGACGCCCGCGCGGGCGCAGCCGATCGCCTTCGCGTAGGCGAGGCCGCGCTGGACCGCGTCGCCGGTCGTGTCCTGATAGACGGCCAGCAAGCCGGGCGTCCCCTCGTCGTTGACGTAGTTCCGTCGGACCAGGTGGCCCGGGCTCTTCGGGGCGACCATCGTCACGTCGACGTGCTCCGGCGGGGTGATCTGGTTGTAGTGGATGTTCAGCCCGTGGGCGAACTGGAGCGTGTCACCCTCCTCGAGGTGGGGTTCGATCTCCTCGTAGACCGCCGGCTGGACGGTGTCCGGGACCAGAACGGAGATGACCTCCGCCTGTGCGGCCACTTCGGCGGGCGTGCCGACCTCGAGGCCCTCCTCTTCGGCGGCGTCTCGCGAGGATGAATTCTCGCGCAGGCCGACGAGCACGTCGACCCCGCTCTCTTTCATGTTGAGCGCGTGGGCGTGGCCTTGGCTCCCGTAGCCGAGAACGGCAACGGTGGTATCTTCGAGGTACGATTCGTCTACGTCGTCTTCGTAGTAGATCTGGGTGGTGAATTCGTCAGTCATCGTCTGATGGTGTTGTCTGAGGGTGTGTAGGTGTTCCGTCTTCCGTGTACTCGGGCGTCGATTCCGACGCCGGTCCTTTCGTGGCTGCGGTCTCCTCGGTGCCGCGGGCGAGCGCGGTCGTCCCGGTCCGGGAGATCTCCCGGATACCGAACTGCTCGAACGTCTCGATCGCGGCCTCGATCTTCTGTCGGCTCCCCGTCACCTGAACGGTGACCGTCTCGGGGCTCGCGTCGACGGTCTGGCCGTCGTACATCCCCGCGACGGCGGCGACCTGATCCGGTCGCGTGGCGTTCACTTTGATCAGCATCAGCTCCCGGCGCATCGCGTCCGGCGCGAGTTCGCGCACCGAGATGACCGGCACGAGCTTCCGAAGCTGCTTTTTAGCCTGCTCGATGCCGGGCTCGTGTTCTTCGATGACCAGCGTGATGCGGGCACGGTCGTCGTCTTCCGTCGGCCCGACGGTCAGGCTCTCGATGTTGAACTGTCGCCTCGAGAAGAGTCCCGAGACGTCCGAGAGCACGCCGGGTTCGTGTTTCACGAGCGCCGAGATCACCGTTCGCCGAGTGTCCGGTTCGGCCTCGACCTCGGGATCGATCCGGATCCCCTGGGCGTTGCGCCGTCCCTGGGGTCGCGGTCGGTCTTCGGGCGGGGGCCCCTCGAGCCCCTGCGTCGTGGTGTTGGTGTTCTCCTGACTCATGGCTACAGTTGATCCTCCGAGAGTGCGAACTGTCCGTTGTCGCCGCCGCTCGGAACCATCGGATAGACGTTGGCCTGCGGATCGACGTGGGCGTCGATCACCGACGGTCCGTCGTAGGCCAGCGCCGCTTCGACGGTATCTGCGACCTCGTCGTACTCGTCGATCCGGAAGCCTTTGGCACCGAACGCCTCGGCGAGGGTGTCGAACTCGGGACACCAGTGGTACTCCGACGCGGAGTGTCGGCCCTCGAAGAAGGCGTCCTGCCACTGGCGGACCATTCCGATGTACTCGTTGTTGAGCACGACGATGGTGATGTCTAAGTGCTCGCGCACGGCGACCGCCAGCTCTTGCATCGTCATCAGGAACGAACCGTCGCCCTCGACGCAGATGACTTCCTGGTCGTCGTCGGCCGCGAGTCGTGCGCCGACGGCGGCCGGGAAGCCGTAGCCCATCGTTCCGAGCCCGTGACTCGAGACCCACGTCCGAGGTTCGGTGTAGGTCCAGTACTGGCAGGCCCACATCTGGTGTTGGCCGACGCCGGTCGTGACGATCGCGCGATCGCTGGTGGCCTCGTCTAACGCTTCGACGACGAACTGCGGCTTGACCGGTTCGTCCTCGGGCGTGTCGTAGGCCATCGGGTACTCAGATTTCCACTGCTGGCACTGCGCTCGCCACTTCTTGGCCTGCGGCGAGCGCTCCATCTCCTCGTCTAACTGCTCGACGACGGTCGCGGCGTCGCCGACCAGCGGGTACTCCGCGTGAATGTTCTTCGAGATCTCCGCGGGGTCGATGTCGATGTGGATCAGTTCCGCGTCGGGCGCGAACGTCTCGATGCCGCCGGTGAGCCGGTCGTCGAACCGGGTTCCGATTCCAATCAGCGTGTCGCAGTGGGTGATCGCCATGTTGGCGTAGCCGGTACCGTGCATGCCGGCCATCTCCATCGAGAGCTCGTGATCCTCGGGGAACGAGCCGATGCCGGGCATCGTCGTCACGACCGGAATTTCGTGTTCGGTCGCGAACTCGCGACACGCTTGCGAGGCGTCGCCTTTGATGACGCCGCCACCCAGCAGCAAGGCCGGCCGCTGGGAGTCTTCGATCCGCCGCGCGGCCGCGCGAACGACTTCGTCGTCTGCGCGCTCTTGGACCTCGTAGGTGTCGGGAACTCGAGCCTCGGCCGGCTCGCGGTCGGTCTCCGAGAGCGTAACGTCCTTCGGTAGGTCGACCAGCGTCGGTCCCGGCCGGCCGGTGTTCGCCAGTGCGAACGCCTCGCCGACGTCGTCGCCGACCGTGTCCGCGTGGGAACTGAAGGTGTTGGCCTTCGTGATCGGCGTCGTGACGCCGGTCGTGTCGGTCTCCTGGAAGGCGTCGTTGCCGACCATCTCCGTCGGCACTTGGCCGGTCAGCGCGATCATCGGGTCCGAGTCCATGTCCGCGTCCGCGATGCCGGTGACGAGGTTCGTCGCGCCCGGCCCCGACGTCGCCAGGCAAACGCCCGGTTCGCCGGAGACGATGCCGTAGGCGTCCGCGGCGTGGGACGCTCCCTGTTCGTGGGCCATCGTCACGTGCGTGATGTCGGAATCGTAGAGGGCGTCGTAGACGGGCATGATGGCCCCGCCCTGAACGCCGAAGGCGTACTCGACGCCGACGTTCTCTAACGCGCGGATGACCGACTGTGCGCCGGTCGTGACGGGTTCGGGCGTCGATTCGGGTTCCGTTTCGGTGGAGTCCGACGCCGACTGTTCTGAGTGTTCGTCTTGCTCCTGTTCGTGTTCGTGTTCCTCGTCCTGCTCGTCCGGAGGGGAAACCGCAGCTCGTTCGCTCATCGGATCCCTCCCGGCACGGTCGTATGCCGTCGGTTGCTCTGTGCTCGAGGTGTTCGGGTTCGGGTTCGTGTTCGTGTCATTGTGTGGCTGTTCGTGCTCCTGTCCGGTCTGGAACCGGCTCGTCGCTCTGAAAACGATGCGGATTCGAATCGAGAAGGTACTGGTGAAGGGGCTAGAAGGCCCCTACAATAACGAGCGAGGCGAACGCGGCGCTGCCGGGTTCGGCGGCCGGAGCGGGATCGCGTTCCTTCATTACTGTCTCCGTAGGACTCCCGAGACATATAATTCTTGTGCGGCTGGCGAACCTTGCACGAACCCGGCGAACCCGCCAGCCGGTGCTCACCGCCGGAAGCAAACGAGGCGCGCATAGTTAGGCGCGCACCTCCTCCGTCTCGGTCTGCCGCGAGATATCCTCGTCCTCCGCGAACCGTTCGAGGTCGTTGACCGTGACTTGGCGCTTCTCGGCGCCGAAGTCTTTGACCCGGCGGGTGACCGCGCGGACCTCCTCGTCGGTCGGGTCGAAGCCGCGATCGCGTAGGCGTTCGCGCACCGAGTGGGTTCCGGTGTGTTTGCCCAGCACGAGTCGACGTTCGGCCCCGACCATTTCGGGGGTCATGACGCCCGGTTCGAACGTGTCGGCGTTCTCGATGACGCCGGCGGCGTGAATGCCGCTCTCGTGGGAGAACGCGTTCGATCCGACGACCGGCTTGTTCGACGGCGTCGCGACGCCGCTCTTCTCGGCGACGACCTCGGAGAGTTCCGTGATCCGGGTCGTGTCGATGCCGGTGTCGCCCTGGTAGAGCGACTCGACGGCCATGACGTACTCCTCGTAGGCGGCGTTGCCCGCGCGCTCGCCGATCGAGTTGACCGAAACCTGTGCCTGATCGGCACCGGCCTCGATTCCCGAGAGCGCGTTCGCGGTCGCCAGCCCGAAGTCGTCGTGGGTGTGGACGTCGATCCGCGCGTCGGTGTGTGCACAGACCTTCTCGATCAGGTCGTAGAACCGCCGCGGGGTTGCGACGCCGCAGGTGTCCGGAATGTTGATCCAGTCGGTGCCGGCATCGGAGACCGCTTCGATCACGTCGATCAGGAAGGGCTCGTCCGTCCGCGTCGCGTCCATGGGCGAGAACATACACTCTACGCCCGCGTCCTTGACGCGTTCGACCGACTCGACTGCGCGCTGTACTACATCCTCTCGAGTCGAGTGCATCGAGTCTTCGATCTGGACGTCGCTGGTGCTCACGAAGACGTGAACCAGTTCGACGCCGGAATCAAGCGCCGCCTCGATGTCGCCCTCGACCACGCGGGCCAATCCGCAGGTGGTCGTGGACGTACTCTCGGCGATATCGCGAACCGCCTCGAACTCCGCGTCGGAGTTGACGGGGAAGCCAGCCTCGATGACGTGGGTCCCCATCTCGTCCAAAATCGCGGCGATCTCGCGCTTGTCGTCGTAGGAAAACGACGTTCCGGGCGACTGTTCGCCGTCCCGGAGCGTCGTATCGAAGACACGTGCAGTCTGGATTTCTTCAGTGGAGTCTAACGTGCCCTGGAAGAACTCGACCGCCCTGAGGGGTCTCAGAGCTGTCGTGTGGTGTCGACATTGTATCCAAATCGAGGGGCGACGTCGTATATAAAACTGGCGCTGTCGCGGTGACGATCGACGGCGGCGGACAGAACCGACGATCGCTCGAGCGAAAAACCGCACGACACCAACGACCTAAGGGTGACTTGTATCTCCTTATACAATACGAATGGGACCGACGTGTGTGGCCGTTCCGTAACCAACGGTGTCGCAAATATCGACTCGAATCTGTGGAATTGAACGATCTCCCCGCTCGCGCGCGGTCTCGAGTGGACGTTCGTCGTAACGGGGGCGGACCGACGGGCGTCGGTGAAGGTCGAGGTCGAAGTCGACTGGACGTACTCGGCAGCCACGACCCCAAATCCGGCCTGCGAACACGCGTATCAGTGTTATACGCGCGGGTGTGGTAGAACGGCTGTATGACGTCCGACGAGATCAAAGAGCTCCTGACGAAAGCCTACACCGACGAACACGAGACGGTGATGAACTACATGACCAACGCGATCGTTCTCGACGGCGTCCACGCCGAGGAGGTCAAAGCGAGCCTCGACGCCGACGTTCAGGAAGAACTCGAGCACGCGCGCATGCTCGGCAACCGGTTGAAGCAACTCGACGAGTCGCCGCCGGGCTCGGAGGCGTTCGAAGCGCGCCAGACGAGTCTACAGCCCCCCGAGGACACGACCGACGTGCGGTCTGTCATCGACGGCGTCCTCGAGGCCGAGGAGGACGCGATCGAGACCTACCGGTCGCTGGTCGAGGCCGCCGGGGAGGCCAACGATCCGGTGACCGAGGACGTCGCGGTCACGATTCTGGCGGACGAAGAAGCCCACCGGACGGAGTTTCGCGGGTTCCGAAAGGAGTTCCCGCAGGAGTGACCGGTGGGAGTGGACCGCCGCGTTCCTGTCTGACGCGGCGTCTCGAGCCGACGCTCGAGTCCGTCGATCGACGCCGAGCGGAGTCCAGCGACTGACGCTCGGCGAGGCGAACGTTTTTCTCGTCTCGCTTCGACCGACGCCACATGAGCAAGTTCGACCTCGATCTCAGGGCGGTCGAGGAACACATCGACGAGGAGACCGACCTCGAGGGCGACATCGTTCTCGGCGTCCTCGACGGAACCACGCCGGACGAAGAGTGGCTCGAGACGATCGCGGACGGAAACGTGCTCGTCCTCTGCGTCGAGGGCGACGTCAACGAGCGCGCGAGGGGCTTCGCCCGCGATATCAAGGAGTCGGGGGGCAATCTAGTGCACTTCCGCGGCTTTCTGGTCGTCTCGCCGCCAGGTGTCGAGGTCGACACCGGTCGGCTGTAGGCCCCGCGAGCGTCTCGTTCTCCGATCGATATCACGAAATCCCGAAATCGCGAGCGTCAGCTCTCTCTCTCGAGATCCGGTCGTCTCGTCCCGTGTCGAACAGCATCGTCCGAAGAGCGATATCTCGAGCGGTTCTGGCGACTCGAGTGGGAGAACCGAGAGGATCAGCGCGTCCCCGCCCGAAACGTCAGGTGGTGGCCGTCCGGATCGCGGACCACAAGCGTCTCGTCGCGTCGCTCTACGGAGCGTGCACGGTCATCGACCGCCTCCGTGACACCCTCGAGATCGTTCGCCTCGAATCCCAGATCGACGTGGACGCCCCCGCGGGCGTCGGCGATCCCGAGCTGGGGCTCCCAGAGTTCGAGCGCCATCGGGCCGTTCATACGCACACGCCGGCGCTCGTCGCCGCGGTCGACGGCTTCGAACCCGAGCGCGGCGTAGAACGCCTCGGCGCGTGCGAGCGACTCGACCTCGAGGACCACCTCGAAGATCCCGTCGATTCCCGGCCCCGCCACGTCGGACTGCCCGAGTTCGACGCAGTTCCCGTCCGGGTCGTACAGGTACAGCGATTTCGCCGAGCCGAACTGGAACTCCTCGAGGTCGTGTCCGTACTCCTCTGACAGGCGGTTCCACCAGTCGCCGTACTCGCGAGCCGGAATCGAGAACGCGAAGTGGGTGTGGAGGCCGCCGCGCGGGACAGCGGTGGGCCGCCGGCAGACGAGCTCGGTGTCGCCCGCCTCGAAGGCGACTTCGTTCGCGTTCCGCGTCTCGTCCGCGCTCGCTTCTTCTGCGCTCTCTTTCCCCGCCGAGCGCACTGACAACTCGAGTGCATCCTCGTAGAACGACCGCGCAGCGTCGAGCGATTCGACCTCGAGTGCGAGTCGGGACAGGCCGGTGAGCATGTGTTGTGCGGGTATACTCGACGAGTAATGATAACGATGCACGTGACCGAGCACCGAGAGACGACACGTGACTGCGTTTATGGGACTCCCAGCCGAAGACCGAACCATGGCACTTCGTGTCGACGACCGAGCGACCGGCCTCCGAGAGATCGACCGCTTCGAAAACGGCGTCGGCTGGATCGCCCATCCCGAAGAAACGATGCAACGGGCGAGCCACGCCCTCGAGGTAGACGGCGAGGTCTGGCTCGTCGACCCGGTCGACGCCGACGGACTCGACGACCTGCTCGCAGAGTTCGGCGAGGTCGCGGGCGTCGTCGTCGCCTTCGCCAACCACAAACGCGACGCCGCGGCGATCGCCGCCCGACACTCCGTCCCGGTCTACCTCCCCGACTGGTTCGACGGCGTCGCCGAGGAGTTACCCGACGACACGCCGATCGCCCGCTTCGGCGCCGAACTCTCCGATACCGGCCTCGAGGCTCACGTGGTGAAAAACGGTCGCCTCTGGAAGGAGGTCGCGCTGTACGATCCCGACCGCGGGACGCTTCTGATCCCCGAGTCTGTCGGAGCGAACGAGTACTTTCTCACCGGCGACGAGCGACTCGGGGTCCACCCGGCACGGCGAGCGTTCCCGCCGCGCGAGGCGCTCGAGAGGTTCGTGTCGGGACCGGACCTCGATTTCGATCGGATACTGGTCGGCCACGGCCCCGGCGTCCAGACCGACGCGCGGGCCGCGCTCCGGGACGCGCTCGAGGGCTCGCGCTCGCGGATGCCGAGGCTGTACGCGGAGGCGCTGTGGATGTTCCGCCCGTTCTGAAGCCGCCGGTTCAGCCCGAATCGACGGTGTGATCCGGGGCCGACGGGAATACAGCTAACATCTCGGAGCCCGTACGGTGCTCGTGGTCTACGCAACGCGCGGTCTCGTCGACGTCCTCCTCGGGCTCGCCAGCGACGCGGATCCGAGCGCGGTGACGACCGGGCTCTCGGTCACACCGGCGAGAGAACTGACCGGTGTCGGTGCCGACGACCTCTCGCCGGAGACGCCGGTGTTCACCGACTTCTTCCTCCCCGATCCTGGCAACTCCGTCAACGCCGTCTTCGGCGTCGACCTCTCGACGCCCGCTCGTCAGATTCAGGGCCGGTTCGTCTCTCACCCGGTCGGCGAACTCGAGGTATCGAAAAAAGACGACCTCGCGCAGGTCGTCTTCGTCGCCGTCCCACCCTGGGAACGCGACGAGGACTCGTTCGGTGTCTTCGACCGAGCGGGAACGCGCCAGCCCCTCGAGGTCGTCGACGCGGTGCCGCCCCGGGAGACGCTGTCTTGAGCGGGTTCGCGCGGAACCTGACCTGACCTGACCTCTGCGTAGGTGGGTCGCGGTTGCGGACTCGGTGAGTGACGAATCCGAACCGGTCGACTCGACGGACGAAGATGGAGATGGATACGGAAGACGAATGCGGACACGAATATCGACGCGAGATCACCCCGAAAACGGTCGACCCTATTCGAGATACCCCAGCCCCTTCAGTTGCTCGGTGATCTCCTCGAACTCCGCCTCGGTGAGTTCGCCGGTCTTCTGGTGCTGGATGACGATACTCCGCAGAAGGAATCGCACGAGGTCGCTCGTACTCTGGAAGCTCGTCCCTTCGATCGTCTCTTCGACGCGTGCTGCGAGGTCTTTCGGAATGGAAACCGTGGTATACTCGGTCATGACCGATACGTACGTCGGAAGCCTGATAGGGTTGTCGACGAGTCGTCGGTACCCAGTTTCCAGAACGCGGACTCGAGACGCGTCCGTAGCGACTTTCACGCCGGAATGTCTACAACACGCATATGGGAGTCCGGCCACCATCGAACGGGAACGACGACGAGCCCGACAGTATCGAATTCGGAATCGCCGCCGTCGACGCACGGCTCAAACGAGCCGACCTCTCGTTTCCTGCCTCGAACGACGACGTCGCGGCCCACTTGGGGACCGAGCAGATTCCCTACAACGTCCACGGGAACACCGTGGCGCTGGGTGAAATCCTCGCCGAGATCGGTCAGGACCGCTTCGAGAGCCGCCAGGAACTCCTGAACGCGCTCCATCCCGCGTTCGAAGACTACCGAAAACGCCACTCGAACGGCGTCGTCCAGCAGGTCCGTTCGTTCTTGCCCTTTTGACTCCGTGTTTCGAACTCGAACCTGAACCGGAACCCGAAGCCAAACCCGGACCCGGACTCGAGAACCAAGAGCCGACCGTCGAGCGTCAAGAATCGGGAGTCGAGACTCGAGCGTCGAGCGTCGAGTGCTGAACGATCGAACTGCAATCTCGCGAAACCCGGTTTCGGTTACTCGGACTTCCGTTCGTCATCGTGACCACTGCGTGGTCGTCCGTCCCGACTGTCGTTCTTCTCGCGTTCGCGCTCGTGCTCACGAGTGCCAGTGCGAGTACGAGTTGACTCCCGGGCGATCCGCTCGAGTCGGCGGCGCTGCTCGCGGTGCAACGAGACGAGCATGTCCGAGAGGACGCCGAACATCAGGAGTTGGACACCCAGCAGGACGCCGGCCGCCGAAACCAGCGCCATGATTTCGTGGCCCTGGCTGTACCAGATCCACTGCGAGAGGACGTACGCCGCGACGGCCAGTCCCGACAGAATTCCGACGACGCCGAGACTGCCGAAGTAAAACAGCGGGTTGTTCGTCTTCGCTAGCGTGTACAGCGTCAGCAGGATCGTGCCACCGTCCCAGACCGGGTGGAGGTTCGTCTCCGAATCGTCCGGGCGCGCGCGATAACTGATCGGGACGACCGTCGTGTCGACGTCGTGTTTGACGCACTCGACGGCTAGCTCCGTCTCGATCGTAAAGCCGTCCGACGAGAGCGAGAGCCGACGGAACGACTCGGTCGTGAACGCTCGATATCCCGAGAGGATGTCGTCGTAATCGCTCCCGTGGATGAACCGGAACGCCCCGTTGATCATCCGATTGCCGAATCCGTTGAGCCGGCGCATGGCGTCGTCGTCCATGTCAGCGAAGCGATTCCCGATGACGTGTTCGTAGCCCCTCGAGAGCGGCTCGAGCATCCGATCGGCGTCCGCGGGGTCGTAGGTGCCGTCGCCGTCGACCATGAGCACGTAGGGGACGTCGACGTACTCGAGGGCCTCGCGGACGGCCTGGCCCTTTCCCGACCCCGACTGGGTGAGCACGCGAGCGCCGTGGTCGCGGGCGACTTCGCGCGTGTCGTCGTCCGAGTCGCCGTCGACGACCAGAACGTTCGTGTAGTCGTAGTCGGCGAATCCGTCGACGACGTCGCCGATCGTCGCCGATTCGTTGAGCGTCGGTACGAGAATGCAAACCGAAGAGGGGGCGATCTCGCGGGTCTCGTCCTCGAGCGTGACCGCACCGTCGCCTCGGAGGAAGGAGGCCCCGCGAATCGCGTCGTCGTCCATCGTCGAGGATATCGACGCCCACCGTGGAAAAGGCTACTGTTCGACTGTGACGGCCGCTATCAACCAGTGGCGACGCGCCACGTTCGATCATCGAGCGGAGCACTCGGGCCGTCCGCCCCGTCGCTCACCAGGTCAGTCCCTCGTACACCTCGAGTGCGTCCTCGTCCTCGTCGACGTCGATCCGCCGGCCGTCCACGACGATTCGCCGGGCCATTCCGTCGAAGGAGAGATCGTCGAACGCCGGCCAGTCCGTCGCGACGACCGCCCCGTCGGCTCCCTCGAGGGCTCCCTCCGCGGAGTCGGCGTACTCGATCCCGAGATTGGGGTACGCCTCGCGAACGTTGTCGATCGCGACCGGGTCGTAGGCGACGACGTCGGCACCGCGCTCGCACAGGGAGTCGATTACCTCGAGCGCCCGCGACTTGCGGACGTCGTCGGTTCCCGGCTTGAACGAGAGGCCCAGCACCGCGATGCGGGCGCCCTCGAGCTCGACGTGGTCAGCGAGAAGGGAGACCAGCTGCCGGGGCTGTTTGTCGTTGACGCCGACGACGGCGTCCAGCAGTTCGGGCTCGTATCCCTGTTCTCGGGCGCCGGCGCGGATCGCGTTGACGTCCTTCGGGAAGCACGAACCGCCCCAGCCCAGTCCCGAGCGGAGGAACCGCTCGGAGATCCGATCGTCGAGGCCGACCGCCTCGAGCACCTCGTAGGCGTCGGCGCCGTAGGCCTTCGAGACGTTTCCGAGTTCGTTCACCAGCGAGACCTTCGCCGCGAGGAACGCGTTGTTGGCGTACTTGATGAGTTCGGCTTCGCGGACGTCGGTCTCGACGAGGTGGGTGTCGGGGTTCTCGAGGATCGGCGCGTAGAGTTCGCGAAGCGTTTCGGCGGCGGCCTCGCTCGTCGTCCCGAGGACGAGCTTGTCCGGTTCGAGGAAGTCCTGCACTGCGGTGCTCATCCGGAGGAACTCCGGGTTCATGGCCAGCTCGAGGTCCTCGCCGACGCGCTTGCCCGAGTGTTCCTCGACGATCGGTCCGACGACCTCTTCGGTGGTTCCGGGGAGGACCGTGCTCTTGACAACCACCAAATGGTCGCCGTCTTTGGCGGCGAGGGCGTCGCCCAGGGATTCCGACGCCGCGCGCATGATCGCGAGGTCGAGACTGCCGTCCTCGTTCTGTGGCGTCGGGAGACAGAGGAGGGTGATATCGGTCTCGAGGACCGCGTCGTAGTCCGTCGTCGCGCGAAGGCGGGTGCCCGCGTGCTCGGCGATGCGCTCCTCGAGGCCGGCCTCGTGGATCGGGGCCTCGCCCGCGTTGATCGTTTCGACGATACCCTCGTCGATTTCGACGTTGACGACCTCGTGGCCGAGGTCCGCGAGACAGGCCGCGATGGTCGTTCCGACGTAGCCGCTGCCGATGATGGAGACGTTCATGCGTGCGAAGAGGACGCGTAGGTGTTAGATGGTTTTGGATTTTCGGATGGGTGGGAAGAAGCGGCAGGGAAGGGGGTCTTCGACTCGAGAAGCGTGCCGAACACCGATGCCGGCGCGACGGCCCCGACGGCAGCTCGCACGCTCGTCCAGTGAGGTGCTATGCAGCAACGCCGTCCCGTAACGCCGTCCAGCAACGTCGCTCCACAATACCGTCCCGAAACGCGCTCCCGAATCGTGCGGACGAACCGAAAACGCCGGGCGAATCCGCTCGAGAGTGTCGCCGATACGACTCGTCGAAACGGACCGACCTCGACCGAACCGGCGCCGGACCCGTCCATCGACACGGTCGCTTCGAACCGGGGACCGGAGCCCGACTACTGATCCCGTTCGCGCCGTTCGCTGAGGTGTTCCCACACTTCGACGCACCCGCAGCCGTCGGCGACCTCCTCGAGGTGTTCGTCGTCGCGGTCGTCGTCGCGGTCGTCGTGATCCGTCGATTTCGTCTCGATCATATACTCAGGTTCTGAGTAACTGTACATGGAACTCGACATTAAACGTTGTGGGTGGCCCGGTCGGGCGTCGACCGAACTCCCAAATTGGTGGTGACCAGCGAGTAGAATCGGATACGGGACGGATTTCGATTCCCGAGGAGCCGACCGAAAACGACAGCCTCGATTTCTGTCTCGAACTCGATTATGTCTACTGATCGTGGGATAGAACAGACGATTGTATTCGCTCCGCTGTGACTGTGACAAAATCTCGGTGAACGCCGAATCTGGCAGTATCCGTACAGGGAAACCTTTTTCACCGCGGTCGTATACTCACAATCTGAGTAAC
The DNA here is from genome assembly GCF_017357405.1 of Halomontanus rarus. Classification (GTDB taxonomy): domain Archaea; phylum Halobacteriota; class Halobacteria; order Halobacteriales; family Natrialbaceae; genus Halomontanus; species Halomontanus rarus. The sequence continues at coordinate 3,446,668 of NZ_CP071597.1, forward strand.
TATGTCAGTTATCGTTACGGGTGCGGACGGATATCTCGGGTGGCCGACCGCGTTGCGGATCGGATCGCGAACGGACGAACGCGTCGTTCTCGTGGACAACTTCGCACGACGGGAGTGGGTCGAATCGATCGGGTCGACGAGTGCGGTTCCGATCGCGTCGATCGACGACCGAATCGCGCGTGCGAGCGACGAACTCGGCGTGGAGAACCTCTCGCTCGTCGAAGGGGACCTGACCGACAGGGCCTTCGTCGACCGGCTGCTCTCGGTCCACGAACCCGAGACGATCATCCACACCGCCGCACAACCCTCCGCCCCATACTCGCAGATCAACGGCGAGCGGGCGAACTACACCCAGCACAACAACCTGCAGGCGACCCGGAACCTCCTGTGGGGCCTCCACGAGGGCGGGCTCGAGGACACTCACTTCGTCGAGACGACGACGACCGGCGTCTACGGCGCTCCCGAGTTCCCGATCCCCGAAGGCGGGGCCACCATGGAGAATCAGGGGGAGCGAGACGACGTCCCGTTCCCCGCGATGGCCGGCAGTTGGTACCACCTCACGAAATCCCACGACGCCGCGAACATGCGACTGGCGCACAAACAGTTCGGCATCCCGATCTCGGACGTGCGAACCGCCATCGTCTACGGGACCGAGACCGACGAGACGGCGGCCGACCCGCGGCTCGCGACGCGGTTCGACTTCGACTACTACTTCGGCGTCGTCGTCCACCGCTTCTGCGCGCAGGCCGTCGCCGGCTACCCCATGACCGTCTACGGCCGTGGCGAACAGCGCAAGCCGTTCGTCGCGCTCGAGGACGCCGTCGAGGGGCTGGCCCGACTCGCTATCAATGGACCGAACGCCCGTCCCGACGACCACGTCGTCTACAACCAGGTGACGCGAGCGATCAGCATCGTCGAGATCGCCGAGACGATCGCCGACGTCGCGGGCGAGTTCGGTCTCGACGTCGAGGTTGAACACTTCGAGAACCCCCGCGAGGAGGACGAGACGCACAAGATGGAGATCGAAAACGACCGGTACGACGACCTGATCGGCGGCCAGTCGACGACCTTCGAGGAGGGCGTCCGCCAGATACTCGGCACACTCGTCGACCACGAGGAGACGGTCACGACCCACGAGGACCGGTTCCTCCCCGGCGTTCTGACCGACGGTGAGTGAGATGCGGGTCCTCGTCACCGGCGGGTGTGGCTACATCGGCAGCGCACTCGTCCCGACCCTGCTGGCCGACGAGCGCGTCGACGACGTCGTCGTCCTCGACTCGCTGGCGTCCGGGTCGCCGGCGACCCTCTCCGGGTGCATCGACGAGACGCTCTCCTTCCGACGCGGCGACGTCCGCGAGTACGGCGACGTCGAGAGCGCGATGCGCGACGTCGACAGCGTGATCCACCTCGCGGCGATCACCGGCGCGGATACGACCCACGACCGGCGGGCCGAGACGTTCGCCGTCAACCGCGACGGAACCGAGAACGTCCTCACCGCCGCCGGAAAGCTCGGCGTCGAGACGGTCGTGTTCGCCTCCTCGTGTAACAACTACGGTCGAGCGGCCAGCACCGACATCGACGAAACGACCGAGCAGGACCCGCTCAACCCCTACGCCGAATCGAAAGTCGAATCCGAGCAACTGCTCTTCGACGCGATCGACGAATACGAGCTCGAGGGAACGGCGTTGCGCATGAGCACGAACTACGGCTGGTCGCCGGGCGTTCGATTCAACCTCGTCGTGAACCACTTCGTCTTCCGCGGGCTGACGAACCGACCGCTGACCGTCTACGGCAACGGCGAGAACTGGCGACCGTTCATCCACGTCGAGGACGCCGCCCGGGCCTACGCGGACGCCGCGCTCCGACCCGAGGCGTGGTCGAAACCGGTGTACAACGTCGGCTCGAACGAGGAGAACTACCGGATCGCCGAAATCGCCGAAATCGTCCGCGACGAACTCGGCTCCGACCTCGAGATCACCTATCTCGAGGACGAACACCCCGGTCCGTCCTACCACGTGAACTTCGATCGGCTGTCCGAGACCGGCTTCGAACCCGAGTGGACCCTCCGCGAGGGCGTCCGCGACATCGCGGATCGACTGGCTCACGGGAACCCGGAGGTGCTCGAGGCGTGAGCGACCGACGCGTCCCCGACGGCGGCGAGGTCGAGTCACCGACGGTCGCCATCACCGGCGCCGCCGGGTACATCGGCAGCCGCGTCGTCGACCGGTTGCTGGAGATCCACCCCGACTGGACGATCACCGCCCTCGACAACATGTACCGCGGGCAGGTCGACTCGATCGGCGACGTCGACGTCGACCACGTCGACATCCGGAACCGCCGGCGACTCGAGGACGCGCTCGAGGGGGCGGACGTCGTCCTCCACCTCGCGGCGGTGAGCGGAGTCGACGACTGCGAGGACAACGCGGACCTCGCCTACGAGGTGAACGTCACCGGCACGAACAACGTCGCCTGGTTCTGTCGCCGGACGGGTGCCGCACTCGTCTTCCCGTTCAGCATGGCCGTCCTCGGCGATCCGGAGACGTTCCCGATCACCGCGGACCTGCCGCGGGGTCCGATGAACTGGTACGGTCGGACGAAACTCCTCGGCGAACGGGCGATCGAGTCGTTCGCGGAGGGGGCGTTCCCCGCGTACATGTTCATGAAGTCGAACCTCTACGGCGACCACGTCGTCGGCGAAACGGTGGTGAGCAAGCCGACCGTCACCAACTTCTTCGCCGATCGCGCCGTCGCCGGCGAGGAACTGACGGTCTACGAACCGGGAACGCAGTCCCGCAACTTCGTCCACGTCAAAGACATCGCGATGGCCTACGTTCGCGGCACCGAACGACTGCTCGACGCCCTCGAGCGCGGCGACACGGGGACCGAGACGTACGAGATTGCGGGTGAGGAGGATCCGTCCGTGATGTCGGTCGCCGAGACCGTTCGAGAACTGGCCCGCGAGGAACTCGGCGTCGACGTCGACGTGACGCTCGTCGAGAACCCGCGCGGGAACGAGACGCTGGTCGAGGACTTCACCGTCGATATCTCGAAGGCGCGGACGGAACTCGACTGGGAACCCCGCCACACGGTCGCGGAGTCGGTCAGGGAATTGCTCCGTCGGCGAGCCTGATCGTCTCCCGTCGTCTCTGTTTCTGTTTCTATCTCTATCTGCTCCGTTCGATCCGCACCCACCGTCGCGAATCGAGTGCATAACCGCCGACCGAGTGGCTTTACAGTCTCCGCACACCAATTGGGAACCGATGGGCACGCGAACCGGATCGACGGACCTCCTTCAGCAACTCGAGCTCAGAGAGTACGAGGCGACGGCGCTCGCGTTTCTATTGAGCGCCGGACGGACGACCGCGCCGGACATCTCGGCGGCGACCGACATCCCGAAAGCGCGCGTGTACGGCGTTCTCGACTCGCTGGCCGACGACGGCTTCGTCAAGGTGATCCCCGGCCGACCGAAACACTACCAGCCCAAATCGCCCGAGGAAATTCTAGCGCGTGCGAAGGAGAACCAGCGACAGGAGTTCGAAGACTACTGCAGCGAGATCGAGGCCCTCCGAACGGAGTTTCTCGAGGAGTTCGGCCCGCTGTACGAACACGCCGACGAGGACGTCTCCCCGACTGCCGAACTGTTCCACGTCGTCGATGTCGGCGACCCGAGCGAGACGGAGACCCGACAGCTGTACCAGGTCGCAGACGAGTCGGTGTACGTGATCACGAACAGCTTCGCGTACTTCGACGGGGTCGAACCCGCCGTCTCCGGCGCGCTCGAGGACGGACTCGACGTCTCGGTGCTCTTTCTCGACCCGCGCAATCTGCCCGCGGAGAAGGCGGCGACGCAGGCCGACATCGTCGAATCACTCTCGAAGACGTATCCGGCGATCGACTACCGGTTCAGCGAGGAGGTCCTCCCCTGGCGCGGGACGTTCGTCGATCCGAGCATGGACTACGACTCCGGGAAGGCCATCTTTCTGGTCGAAGAGACCGACGTGCCGAACCACCGCCGGCAGGCCGCGATCACCGAGAACGGCTCGTTCGTCGCCGGCATGAAACGGTACTTCGATCTGATCTGGGAGTACGAGAGTCTCGAGGAGCGACGATTGTAGCACTTCGATACCAAACCAAATTTGAGGCATAGAGATGTCAGTTTAATATAATTAATTGAGATCAACATCATATATAATATATAAATTAATTACATAAAACGCGAATAATCACTGAGCGTTAACATACATCCACCTGCACGGCAACCGTTCGATCATGGTGTTTCTCCTTCCAATTGAAACTATAGCAGCTTCCACTCAACCCGGAGATACTCTCAATCTTGGTAACTATTGAGTTTCTAAAGCAAGGAGTTGTTGTGCGGCCATTAACATTAAGCACTCTGCTCCCTCACATACCATAAATAATCATTAGAAGGATAATGAGTAACGAATCGAAGTGGAAAATATTATTGAGAGAAGATACACAAAATGACCTTTGTAGACTGGGCTAGGTTTTCTGTAGACGAAATACGGAGTGAAGGTATCGATGGAGCGCGAACAGCAGCCATTGAGTTTTATTTTGGCGCTCGAGATAAATTAAGTTTTTTACATAAATTCGCTAACAACGTTAAAACGATACGTGTGAACGAGACGACTGCTCAACTCCGAAATGATACAGAGACGGAGTTCACTCACTTTAGAAATTTCCATAATGAGCGACATATTGTTGAGGACATTCTCCAGAGCGTCGAGCCGACGGACACATTCTGGGATGTCGGTGGAAACATTGGAACGTACGCCTGCTTAGTTGGACAACTCGTCGATGAAATAGTCGTATTTGAACCGTTTCCAGAAAATGCTGCCAAAATACGTCGGAACCTTGAGTTGAACGGACTGCCACCTGACGCGGTTCGAGAAGTGGCACTCACCGACCGTATTGGGACAGAAACGTTCTACGTGGATCCGCGGGCAGAAGCCGGTGCAGGTCAGGGATCAATCGTCCCGAAGGACGAGAAAACGACGATGAACGTCGAATGCACCACTGGAGAAGAAATGGTGACAAACGGTGCTGTTGCACCTGATGTAATGAAGATCGACGTCGAAGGGGCAGAGTTGGACGTTCTGACTGGAATGGAAGACATTCTCTCATGTGGAGACTGCCAACTTGTATACTGCGAGATTCACGACACCGATTGGTGTAATGTCCAGAACCTTTTAGAGCGTCACGGCTTCTCCGTCGCGGTAATCCATGAGAGTACAACACAAGCATTTCTTCGAGCTCATCGGTCGTTCTGATCCGTATCTGAACACCATTCCGCTTACGATTACTGGAGGTTCTCGTAGATCTCTGCGAGCGATTCACAGACGTGTATCGCGTCGAACGTATCCGCGTTCGATCGAGCGACAGCCGTCATTTCCTCGAGATTCGTCAGTGCATTCGAAATCGCATCTGCGAGTGCACTCGGCGTCCGCGGCCAAAAGGTCTCTGCCGTACCGGCCGGTGCGTACTCGTTTATTCCGGGTGCGTCGGTAATCACGACCGGCGTTCCGCATGCGAGCGCCTCTATTTGCGTGTTTGGTCCCGCCGTTTCGTCGATCGAGGGGACGACGAGTAGGTCGGCAGAGCGATAGATTTCGTGTAATTCGGATCTGTCGACGAATCCATCGTGCGTTACAATGTGTTCTAAATCGAGAGCGGAGAGCAACTCGTAATCCGGTTCGTTGCCTCCAACGATACGACCGCGTACTGATTCATCGATCATCTCGATAGCTTCGAGGAACAGATCGTATCCTTTGTGTGCTGATAGATCACCGACGTACAACACTTCCGGTGGTTCGTTACGACGAGACGATCGAGATGAGAATGTCGAATCGACACCCGCTTCGAGCACGGATATCCGGCTACGTTCGATCCCGAGCAATTCGAGCATCTCGCGATGATACTCGCTAAATGCGATCACGTGTGACGCACGACTCGCTCTGACGAGTTGTCTCCTGAGCTCGAACTTTCCGCGGAGACGAAGCGAATCGGCCGTCCCGTCGATCCACAACTCCTCTCGGCGGTTCGGGAACCAGCCACCCACGTTCGGGCCGAGCACGATCGGGGCGTTCGCCGCCGCCGCAACGGTCGGCGTGAGGATTCCACCGACGGTAATAACGTGAACGATGTCCGCTTTAGAGCGGCGTAGATCACGCGCGAGACGAGGTGTGTTGAGGGCGAAAGCGACGTTATTTTTCGGGCTGGCCCAGAGGTCGTCACCGTCGCCCAACAGTTCGGTGGGCCGCGAAACGAGCGTTCCGTCCGGTTTGGTCGCCGTCATCGCGTGAACTTCGAACGTAAAGGGTGGGTCGTCCGCATCACGGAGAGCGTGAACCCAGTCGTGAAACCGGCCGAAACGACCGTCCATTTGACCGGTGTAGAAGGGGGTAACGTACGCAACGTGCATTTGTCTGCCCGAACGTAAGAGGGACGTTCCTCTATCGTTTTCGATGGTATTCCGTCACAAATTCACAACCTCACGTATTCCGTTCACACGCCCACGTATCGAATCCGTTCTCACCGAGGTCCCACGCGGCTCGATAACGGAAGGGACACCGACAGAGTGAACGAGACGTCGATTCGAGAGAGACGACCCGAAAATCAGCTCTTCTCGGATTCGGTTGTCCCTTCTCACGACGGGGACAGGTTCGACCTCCGTTCACGAGGATGATCGATACTTCCTTGGGACACTATCTGGTATCGTAACTATGATCAGCCTCTTCGATTCTACCGCCTGGAAACAACGGCTCGAGTACTACCTATTGGGATCGTACTACCGGAGACAATCGAACGAGGGTATCGACATAATGGCTGAAGACTGGGACTCGCTGATTATTCTCGACGCCTGTCGGTACGACACGATGTGCGAAGTCCTCCCGACGGAGTGGCCATCTCCGAAGAAAGTAATCAGTCGGGCGGGAAACACGCACGATTTCTATCACGCGAACTTCGACGACGGACCGTACCACGATACCGTCGTCGTCTCGGCGAATCCGCGCCCGTCCCAGTTTCGCCCGAACGCGTTCTACGAAATCGTCGACTGCTGGGATCGCTGCTGGAACGAGGAGTACGGAACCGTGCTCCCGGACGTCATGGCGCGCGAAACGCGTCGAGCGCACGAGGAATTCCCGAACAAACGCGTCCTCGCCCACTGGATACAACCGCACTATCCGTTCATCGGCGGCGAGGGTGAACTCGCGGACTACCCTGCAGATCAGGAATCGATCTGGCACGATCTCCACCGTAACCGTATCGATCCGGACGACGCGTACGCGGCGTATCGCGACACCCTCGAGACGACGATTCCGCACGTCCAATCCGTCCTCGAGGAGATCGACGGGAAAGCCGTCGTAACCTCAGACCACGGAAACGCGTTCGGCGAAGGACCGTGGTGGTACCCGTTTCCGGTGTACGGACACCCGCGAAACGTTCGAACGCCGGAAACGGTCGAAGTGCCGTGGCTCGAGTTCGACTGCGGTCCCCGTCGGTCCATCTCCGTGGGCGAACCGATCGCCGATCGTGATGCGGTGGCGGGCGAGACAGTCGAGTCTCGCCTCGAAGATCTCGGCTACGTCTGATCACATGTACCCGAGGTCCTCGAGGCGGCTTCGAACGTGATCGCGATCCCCGTTCCCGCTTCGGTCCCACTCTCGGGCCCGACTACGGTGATCGTGGTTCTCGAGTAGCGCTTCGATGGCCGCCCTGACGTCGAGGACGGAGTCGATCGAATCGACGAGGTCGGCATCGGTGCTCGCGACCATCGCTTCGTGCGTGTGGACGCCGTCTTGCAGTCCGTGATCGCTCACCAGCACTAACTCGTCACCCTCCTCGAGATCACCGCGTAATTCACCGACGAACTCGTCTACTTCGTCGTACGCTGTGGCCTGCATCTCCGGGCTATCGTAGGTGACGTGGCCGACGAGGTCCAGCCCGCTGGTGTATCCGAACACGAGTTCGTATCGACCGCTTCTGAGCGCGCGACGCGTTCTCGCGAGTCGGATCATCGTCATCTCTAGACAGTGCTCGTAGAACGTTTCCGGATCCGAACTCCTGTGCCCGCCCGTGGCGTCCGGATCGCGTTCGAAGAGATCACCCATCCGCCGGCGAAGCTGGTGCTCGCGATCCTCCTCGTCGGGATCGGTGACGTAGTTCGGAACGCCGATCGCGAGCGCCTCGCGGTCGTCGAAGACCGTCTCGAGGTCGTTCTCCGCGTAGTACGTTGCCGGCGTCCGAAAGGCGTCGGCCTCGGTATTCGTGAGCAGCCACGCCCCGATTCGGGACTGGACGCCGTCCGGAAGCGTATACTCGGCGACTCGACTTCCGACCTGCAGTACGGGATTCTCCCACGCGACGCCGTCGTCCAGTTGTAACCCGTGTTCGTCGGGCGTGAGGCCGGTGATGATCGTCGGCCACAGTTCGTGCGTACTCGGCTCACCAGCAGAACTCGAGATCGTCTCGATACGGCGGTGAGCGTCGAGTGAGAGGTTCGGGTGGGCGTTCGGGTCGACGAGATCGGGATCGAGAGCGTCGAGACCGACGACAACGACGGTCATTCGTCAGGATACACACGCTACGGTCGTAAACCTGTTTTCGTTCGATTCGGTGACTCTACCGAGGTGCCGTCATGAAAGTAGAAACCATCATTGGGCTGGGGGAAGACGATAGACCAATGAGCGACTTGCCGAACGTAGTGTGGGTAACGCTCGACAGCGTTCGGACAGACCACACGACCATGTCAGGATATCGACGGGATACGACGCCGAATCTGGCTCGTATCGCGGCGGACGGAGACGGCCGACAGTTCTCGAATTGCTTTTCTCACGGCATCTGGACCCTCGCCTCGAGCGCTTCGATCCTGACCGGAACGTATCCGTCACGCCACGACGTCGGCCTCGGAAGCAGCAAACTCTCTCCGAAGCTCTCGACTGCAGGTGAACTGTTCTCCGAACAGGGGTATCGAACAGCCTGTCTCTCGTGTAACTCACACATCAGCGATGCGACCGACCTTAGTCGCGGTTTCGACCGATTCGAGTGGCTCTCCTCGTCGACACTGTTGCAAGCTGCTGGCCTCAAGACGACGCTCGAGTACGGACTCAACATCCGAAAACACTCGGCCGGGTTCACGACCGATCCGAACAAGCACTCGACGCCATTTCTGATGAACGAGATCGCGACTCGGTGGCTCGACTCGCTGGCCGACGAAGAACCGTTCTTCTTCTACCTTCACTACAACGAACCCCACCGTCCGTACTATCCGCCACGACCCTACCTCGACCGCTACACCGACGACATCGACGCGTCACCACAGGAGGCGGTCGACACCGCAATGCGCGTCCACGAGAACCTGTACGAAATCGTCGCGAACGGCTGCCAGCTCTCGACGCGCGAGTGGGAGTCACTTCGGGCGATGTACGACGCCGAGATCGCGTACACAGACGAGATGATCGGACAGTTGTTCGATCACGTCCGCTCTCGCGACCTCGAAGACACGATTTTCGTCATCACGGCAGACCACGGGGAACTCTTCGGCGAGTACGGGTTGCTCGCACACAAGCTCTGTCTGCACGACGGCGTCATCAACGTCCCACTGGTCGTCCACGGTCTCGAGGCGCTGTCTTCCGACATCGACGAAGACACCCTCGGCGCCGTCACCGACGAAAACGCCCTCGTCCAGCACGCCGACGTCATGCAGACGCTGGTCACCCGTGCGGGTGGACGAACCGACGATATGCAAGGCATCGATATCCGGACGGCGGAGCGCGAGCACGCTATCGCTCAACGCGGCACTGCCGAGTACGAGCCCTTCCTCGAGCACAACTCCGAGTTCGAGACCGATCGGTACCACGACTCGATGCTGACCTGCCTTCGAACGAACGATTTCAAGTACTGTTACAGCGAGGATCGGACCGAACTGTTCGATCTCCCGGACGAAGAGACGGACGTATCCAGTGAATACCCCGACCGCGTCGAGCAGTTCGACCAAACGCTAACGGAGTGGCTCGAGACCGACGGACAACCGATCGACGCGACGCTCGAAGCGGAGTTTACGGATGCGATGGAACAACAACTGAAGGATCTCGGGTATATCGAGTAATGCGTCTCGGTCGGACAACGCTGATTCACTTCAGTTCGCAGGTGGCCATCTCGGTCTCGGGATTCGTCGCGACGTTGTTTATCGCTCGCGAACTCGGCTCCGCGACCCTTGGGGTGTACGCCACGGTGGTCGCACTGTTGTTCTGGACGACGATTCCGTCGAGTGCTGTTGGGAGTGCAATTACCAAACGTCTCAGTGAGGGACACGATCAGGGTGCATATTGCGTCGCCGGAGTCGTGACGACGATGATACTCGTCGGATCGGTTGCGCTTCTGGCTGTGACGTACGGACCGTGGATCGACGTCTACGTCGGTGCACCAGTTACCGATCTGTTCGTATTACTGCTCGTCGGTACCGGCCTATTCAACACGACGTTAGCGATACTAAACGGCCAGAAGAAGGTCGCTTATTCGGGGCTCACACAGGCGAGCGACCGTGTCATTCGAACTACATTACAGGTCCTTCTCGTCATCGTCGGATACGAACTCGTTGGACTTCTCGTCGGACACGTCGTCGCGCTCGTCTGTGCGAGCGTACTCGCCCTCTTCTTTTTCGACGTTACGCCGTCGCGACCGACGCGCACACATTTTCGAAGCATCTACGAATACGCTCGCTACTCTTGGCTCGGAACGCTGCAATCGCGTGCGTTCGGCTGGATGGATACGATCGTTCTCGCCTTTTTCGTCGCGCCGAGTTTCATCGGCATCTACGAGGTCTCGTGGAACCTCGCATCGATGCTCGCGCTGGTTAGCACCTCGATCCAACAAACGCTGTTCCCCGAACTGAGTGAACTCAGCACGGCGGACAGTTACGACCGGATCAGACACTACCTCGAGGAAGGACTGGTGTTTACCGGTGTGTTCGCGATACCCGGTCTGTTCGGTGCGGCCGTACTCGGGCCACAGATCCTGAAGATATACAGTCCGGAGTTCCAGCAGGGGGCACAGATCCTGTTGTTGCTCATCATCGCTCGAACGATCGCGGCGTTCGGCGATCAGTTCCTCAGCGCGATCAATGCAGTCGACCGGCCGGACATCGCATTTCGCGTCAATCTCGCGTTCGTCGCCGCGAACATCGTCTTGAACGTAATCCTTATCTGGCAGTTCGGCTGGTACGGCGCGGCGGTCGCGACGTTGCTATCTGCACTGCTCTCACTGGTGCTCGGTTACTACTCGCTCGCTTCCCTGATCGGTACTCCTCCGGTCCCTGCCATCGAGATCGGCCGGGAGATGATTGCTGCGTCGATGATGGCCGTCGTCGTCTTCGCTCTCGAACGGGCTGTTCCCGAGAATCACTACGTCACCATCGCGCTCGTGTTCGTCGGTGCACTCGTCTATACGATCTGTCTGCTAGCGCTTTCGAAACGCGTCCGGGTGAAAGCCTGGGGACTGCTTCCCGCGCCGATCCGCGGACGGGTCGCGTAATCGCTTACTCGAGATCAGCGAGGATGTTCTCGTAGCGGCCGAGTGACGCTCGAAAACTGAACTCTTGCTCTACCAGTTCGCGAGAGCTCCCACTCATCCTCTCCGGAGTGTAACGATCCTGCTCGAGAACCGACCGAATCCACTCCAAAATCACTCGCGGCTCCATTTGGTCCATCAACATTCCCGTCTCACCCTCTTTTACGACGTCAGGCACACCCGAAACCGGCGTCGCGTACACCGGCGTCCCGCACGCCATCGCCTCGAGGATCGTCGTCGGCAATCCTTCGGTCGGTTGCGAGGGCATCACGAGCAGCCGCAACCGGTTCAGTTCGGCGGGCACGTCGTCGTGGTCGACCCAGCCGGTCACCTCTGTGGCACCGCGATCGATCTCGTCGGCGAGTTCCTCCTCGAGCCACCCTCGCAGTGGCCCGTCTCCGACGAATCGAAACGTAATCTCGTCGGGGAGTTGCTTCGCCACCTCCGCCAACTCGCGAATCCCCTTCTCCTCGTCGAGGCGACCGACGAATCCCACCGTATTCGGCCGCTCCTCGAACGGGACCGTCGGCCGAAAGCGATCCGTGTCGACGTACCGCGCCCCGTTCGGATACAGTTTGTGAGAGAACCGCTCGAGTCCCAGTTCGCTGGCCATTCCGGGCGTGTAGGTGACGATCGCGTTCGCGGCCGCGTAGCTCGCCCACTCGAGACACCGGACGGGAGTCGCGAGCGCCCGCGCTAGCGGCGACGGCAGTTGCTGCTCCCAGTTCAACCTGAGCGTCAGGGGGACGTCCCCGCGGGGTTCGACGACGACGGTCTTGCCGATGGCGCGCGCGAAGAGTACTGGCAGCAGGTACGACGTCGCCCCGAAGAAGAGCACCACGTCCTCGTCTCGACGGGCGATTTCCCGGCACATCCGGAGTTGATTGAGCGCGAACCGGAGCGCAGCGACCGCGACGGTCGACTGGCCCGCACCTTTCGACGTCAGTTCGACGACCTCGTGGCGGTCCCGTATCGCCGACGTCGACGGGAGATCCGCCGTGATCAGCGAGACGTCGGTGAGGTCGCCGAGGATTTCGAGCAGCGTCCGCGTCGCGTTTTCACCCGCGGAGCCGAGCGGATGCGTGACGACGCAGACGCCGGGGAGCTCGTCGGACACGGTTATCGCCACCGCGTCAGTCCGTAGAGGTAGCCGAAGCCGACGGTAACCGTCAGGAGACAGAGCGTGAGCAGTTGCCGTCCCTGACGGCGCGTCTCGCCGTCGACCGTGGCGCGAACGCGAGCGGGAACGGAGTCGAAGAGTAACTGACCCAGGAAGTCGCCTTCCTCGTCGCTCGAGTCCGGAACCAGTACCTCCATGGCTCGCTTCGAGTATCCCTGCCAGAACGCGCGCTCGAGGAGCCACCGGAAGTCGGTTCGGTACTCGAAGACTTTGTGTCCGACTTCGGCCTCCGGGACGTACCAGACGCCGCGGCCGTACGCCCGCTGCATTCGAGCGCAGAGTTCCGTTTCCCCGCCCTGGAGGTTCGAATCGCCTTTTCGGCCGCCGATGTCCGTATCGAACCCGCCGAGTTCCAGAAAGACGTCTCGTCGAAAGGAGATGTTCGAACCGAACGTGTTTCGAACCTCTCCCGATCCGTCCGCGAATCCGCGGTGGGTGACGCCCACGAGCCAGTAGAACTCCGCCGGGAGAAAGTCGGGCTTTCCGGCGACCCACAGCGGCGTCATCGTCCCGCCGGCGGCGATCGCGTTCTCCTCCTCGTAGGCGGCGACCAGCGACTCGAGCCACCGTTCGTCCGCGACCGCATCGTCGTCGATGAACGCCACGATATCGCCGGATGCGAGTTCGGCGCCGCGGTTTCTACTCTCGAGAAGGCCGCGGTTTTCGTCGTTACAGTGGAGCACGACGTCGGGGCGGTCACCGAAGTCCTCGCGAACGCGCTCGTAGACCTCCTCCGTTCCGTCGACGATCAAGACGAGTTCGACGCCGTCGTGCGTCTGCGAGAGGATACTTTCCGCGGCTTCACAACAGTCTTCGTAGAGATCGGGTGAGTACGTGCACAGTACGACCGAGACGTCCATTGGTAGTGACCGCCGATTGGGCGTGAACGACCGTTAGTGTACCGGGTTTCGCCGTGACAGTGACCCGGATCTCGTCGTGGTCGACGTCCAGTTCCGGGACTCTCGGAACCGCGGCTCGTCAATCGGCGCGAAGCGCTGATTCCGAACGGTGGGTCGTCCTCTGAACCGAAACGACTCGCACGAAGATGGGAAAGCTTATTTTTGGCATCCGTCTGAGGCAAGCTAATGAGCACTGACACCGAGCACGTCGACGAGGGGGCCGAAACGTCCGTCCTCGAGACGTGGAAACGGTGGTATCACATCCCCATTATCGGGGTCGTGATGCTGTTTATGCTGTTGTCACGGGTTCGGTCGTACGACCGGTTCGCCTCGAGCGACGGGACGCCCGCGCTCCAGGCGATCGACTCGTGGTATCACTGGCGGATGGTGCAGTGGACGGCGGAGAACTATCCGCACACGATGCCGTTCGAAGTCTGGACCGGATTCCCGACGGGACAGTACTCCGGTCAGTTCGGGACCCTGTTCGACCAGATTGTCGTCACCGCCGCGATGATCGTCGGCCTCGGTGATCCGTCGCCCGAAACGCTGTACACCGTTTCGCTGCTCGCCGTCCCCGTGATGGCCACCCTCGTCGCGATTCCGGTCTTCTACATCGGTCGTCGTCTCGGGGGGACACTCGGCGGCGTCGTCTCGGTCCTGTTGCTCGCACTCGCACCGGGGACGTTCTTCTACCGGTCGACCACCGGACAGCTCGATCATCACATCGGCGAAGTCCTGTTCATGGCGATTGCGGTGCTCGCGATGATGGTCGCACTGCGCGTCGCGGAACGCGAGAAACCGATCTACGAACTCCTCCTCGACGGGGACCGCGACGGGCTCAAAACGCCAGCGCTGTACAGCGTTCTCGCCGGCGTGGCGCTGTCGCTGTACATCTGGGTGTGGCCAGCGGGAGTCGTCCTCATCGGGATTTTCGGCGTCTTCTTCGCCGTGCAACTCTGTCTGGACTACGTTCGCGGGGTCTCGCCCGACCACGTCGCGTTCGTCGGCGCCGTCAGCCTCGGCGTGACCGGCGTCATCACCGTTTTGCTCATGGAAGGCGGTGGTACCGGGACGGGCGTTACGAGTTTCGGCTATCTTCAACCCATTACGGCATTTCTCGTCGCGTTCGGTTGCGTCTTCATGGCGTGGCTCGCGCGCCAGTGGAACGGCTTCGATATCGACCGCCGGTCCTATCCGGCCGCGATCGGCGGACTCATCGTCGCCACGTTCCTCGTGATGGCGCTCGCCCTCCCCGACCTTTACAGTACGCTCGTCGGAAACCTCACCGGTCGACTCATCCCCATCAATGCCTCCGAGACGGGACTGACGGTCGCCGAAGTCCAGCCGCCGGACAACTTCACACAGCACGTCGTCGACGAGTTCGGCATGGCCTTCTACACGATGGTCGCGGGCCTCGTCCTCCTCGTCCTCTGCCCGTTCGTCGGGTCCCTCGAGCGAGACTATCGCGCGGAGTACACGTTGATCATCGTCTGGTCGCTGTTCCTGACCAGTATGGCGGCGACACAGACGCGATTCGCCTACTACCTCGTCCTCGCCGTCGCCGTCGTCAACGCCGTGTTCGTCGCCGATATCGTTCGACTGTTCGACCTCGGGGGAAGCGTCGAACAACTTCGATCGATCGAAACCTATCAGGTCATCGTCGTCATCATGGTCGCCTTGCTCCTGTTCGCGCCGCTGCTCCCGCCGATTGCCAACGTGACGGCCTGGGACCGCGGCGATCAAGCCTACCCGAGCGACGACGCGATGGCCTGGGAAGAAGCGAACCACTGGCTCGAGGGCAACAGCCCCGAACCGGGTGACTGGGCCGGCGCCGGACACGAGGACGAACTCGAGTACTACGGCACCTACGAGTATCCCGAGGGCGGCGACTTCGACTACCCCGAAGGGTCCTACGGCGTCCTTTCGTGGTGGGACTACGGGCACCTGATAACGGTGCAGGGAGAACGGATCCCGCACTCGAACCCGTTCCAGCAGCACGCGCGCTCGTCCTCGGCGTTCCTCACGGCCCAGTCCGAAGAGCGGGGCGAACTGCTCCTCGACGGGATCGCCGCCGAGGGCGAGTCGGTCTACGACATGTCCGACGACGAACTCGAGTCGGTCGTCGGAAACGGCACCGACTCGAACGAGGAGATGCGGTACGTGATGATCGATCACAAGATGGCCGGCGGGAAGTTCGGTGCGATCACGCAGTGGGCCGGACCGGGCTACGGGACCTACGTCAATCAGGAGCAGTACACGATCGGAGAGAACGAGGCTGGACTGCAGTCACCGAGCGGGAACTACGACGAGACGATGCTCGCGTCGCTGTATCTCGAGGACGCGACCGAACTCGAGCACTATCGGCTGGTCCACGAGAACGACGACTACGCGGTCGTCGGTGGCTTCGGGAGGTCGACTCCGCGAGGAATCTCCGACGACCCGTTCGAGTCGTTCCGGCTGGAGCGGCTGGGTATGTCCGGGTCGTGGTCGAACCAGACCCAGAACTTCCAGACCCAGCTCGATCAGTCCCGAATGCTCGGGCAGATCGCCCCCCTCAGCCAGTCGCAGTTCCTCTACGACGCCCACGTCGCCTCGTCGGTGAAGACGTTCGAGCGCGTCGAAGGAGCGACGATCACCGGTTCGGTCGACGACGAGAGCCTCGCCGACGAGAACGCGTCCGTCTACGCGTCGGTCGACCTCGAGACCGAACCGGGACGGACCTTCACCTACGGACAGCAGGTCGACCTCGCGGCGGACGGCACCTTCGAGGTGACGGTGCCCTACGCCACGAACGACGAGCTCGGAACCGAGGACGGCTACACGAACAGTAGCGTCCTGGCGACCGGCGACTACTCCGTCTTCGTTGGAACGCCCGGCGAGAACGGCAGCGTCGACGTCCACTACGACGGGGAAACGGAAGTCTCCGAGACGGCCGTGGTCAACGGCGAGTCGGTCGACGTGACACTCGAGGAGGCCGACGGTGAGTCGGCGGATCCGACCGACGCCGAAGACGGAGCGAGCGGCGCGGGTGAGGGGACGGCCGAAAACGAGAGTGAGAGCGACAGTGGAACCGATTCGAGCACGGACTCGGATTCGAACACGACCGACACGGACAACGCGACCGAATCGATCGAGCGGTCGTCTGCCGTTTCGGTCGTCGGCTAACGGGTCGGCCACTGTCTGTCGACGCTCGCCGAAGGTGAGAACGCTTTTATCGGCACCCGGAATACACGTGCAGCGATGCGAGAGCTTCTCGTCGTGTACTGTAAGGGGTTCTCGATGGGTGCAGCCGACGTCGTTCCGGGCGTCTCCGGGGCGACGATCGCACTCATCGTCGGGATCTACGACCGGTTGATTCGAGCCATCACGGCACTGGATCCGCGCGAACTGCAGCCGGCGCTTCGGATTCACGAGGCCGATGGGCGCGCAGCACTGGTGGACGCACTCGAGCGGATGGACGTCCCCTTTCTGATCGCACTCGGCCTCGGCGTCGTCTCGGCGATCGTCGTCCTCTCGCGACTCATGCACGGGGCGGTGACGACGTATCCGGTGCCGACCTACGGGTTCTTTTTCGGGTTGATCGCTGCGTCCGCGATCGTCCTCTACATGGAGATTCCCGTGTGGTCGCCTCGTCGGGTCGCCATCGGTATCGCCGGCGCGGCGGTCGCGTTTCTGATCACGGGTGCGACGGCGACGGCCGCGTCCCACGGACCGCTGATGATCTTCGTCGCGGGGGCGGTCGCGATCTGTGCGATGGTGCTCCCCGGCGTTTCGGGGGCGTTCTTCCTGCTCGTCCTCGGCCAGTACGAGTACCTCACGGGTGCGCTAAGCGAATTCGTCGACGGGGCGCTCGCCGTCGTCAACGGCGGCTCGGTGACACCGGTGATCGAGTCGGGAACGACGGTCGGGGTCTTTTGCACCGGTGCCGTCCTCGGTTTGTTCACCATGGCACACCTCGTGAGTCGAGCACTGGACCGATACCGCGGAGCGACGCTCGTCTTCCTCGTGAGCCTGATGGTCGGGGCCCTTCGACTCCCGGTCGTCGAAATCGTCGGGAACCTCGGCGAGACCGCGGGCGGGTCGCTCGAGGCTGCCGTCGTCACCGGTACCGTCGGTTGTGCCGCGGTACTGGTCGTCAACCGCTATACGGAGGATCTCGAATATACGACGGAGTAGTCACCCAAAATTTTAAGGCGATTCGTTCTTCCCTTAACGTGAGGACGTACGATTCGAGATAGGTTGGCTAAGTCGTAACAAGAATATATACAATTATAATACAATATCTCAGGAATCTTTAGATAGACTAATAACCATTGGCAATAATCATTATGTTGTGATGGCAGATAAAGACGACGTCAAGAACTTCCTCGCATCGCACCCACGACTGCTCGGCGGAATTTTCATGATCATGCTGCTACTGGGCCAGGCAGGAACGGTTGCCGGTGGCTGTCAGTGCTCGCGAGTGGGTCCCTAAACCCACAAAACGGGATCAAACAACGATTCTAACGAATCGAAACGGATCGTCAACGTGAGAGAGTTGACCTCTCTCCGTTTTTTCGGCACGTACAGTGGACGACAGAGCAGAGTTCTGGTGCATAACTCTCCGCCGAGATGAACTCGGGTCGTACGCCGAGACACTCGGCTTGTTCCGCCTGAGAATCGCCTAACACGATAAGCACACCGGCCGTACAGTCGTCTGATCGGATGTGTGCCGACTATCTGTAACCACTGTCTGGCCTACGCCACAGGCGAATCGAAGGATACCGCGAACTGAATTGTCCAGCAGTTCGATGGACTCAGTCGAAAGTTGCAGGGCCGAATCCGTCATTCCAGATGATGGATCCGTTTTGAAGGATCGGACCTTTGGTCCACGTCATGTACGTATCCAGTTCAGCGTGATCCAAATCGTCGACGATCGTCTTTCCAGGCGATAATTTATTCTGAGTACCGGACTGGACGTTCGGATCGCTGATCGTTCCGACTCTGAACTCTTTCGTGGGATACGACCAGAGGGTGAGTTGATAATCGTGTCTCAGTCGATCGATCTCTAAGACAGATGGGACCCCGCCATCGGACTGTGCGATATCCGCGGATCCGTCCCCGACGATGAGATACTGATCTCCGAGAACCGTCGTCTCTCGAGCGAGTTCGAGCGCGGCTCGTAACGGGAAGCCGAGATTCAATAGCCGAGCCATCGTCTCGCCGGTCTCGACGGCGTACTCGTTGACGATATCACCGAGAGTACCGACACCGCCGAACGCGCCGCGGCGAGCCATCGCGAGTCCCTGCTCGTAGGACTGGCACGCGTTGAGGAAGAACACCCCGAGATCGACCGACGAGAGCGAACGCACGTCGAGATGGCCGTCCGAGCACTCGAGTCCGTCCGGCGTCGCGTGGCCGATGTAGTGGAGAAAGTCGTAGCCACCCTCGGTCAGGAGGGTCGCGAGCTGGTCGGTCGAGACGCCGAACTCCGAGTGGACATCGAAGGGCAGCGTCTCTCGAGTCCCGTAAGCTTCGTCGAGGACGTCGTGCTCGTCGATCATTCGCGCGTCGTTACAGATCAGCAGGATCTCGATCGACTCGTTTCGTGCGCGTCGGGACAACTGGTTCTGGTAGGCTTCGATCGTCGCTTTCGACGCGCCGTGGGGGACTTGGCTCCCGAACCAGGCGTGTTCGATCGACTCGTCGTCGACGGCAGGTTCGACGAAATTCAAGTCGTCGTCACCGTCTCCGGGAGAGAATACGGGGGCACGACGAACGTCCGCAGAGCGGACGAATTGAGCCTCACCGGACCCGGATCCGGATTCGGCGGACTGCTGGTGTGCGCCATTGATATCGATCTGCTCTCCGCGGGGCTCTCGGACGATTCCGAGTTCGTTGACGATAAACGGTAACAGCTCGACACCATCGGGCGTCGACGGGACGTGCGCCGTCAGCGGCCAGCGCGGAACGTGCGGTTCGACGAGATCGAACGACACGGAGAGGTATCGCTCGAGTTGTGCCGACAGCGAGGTGTGGTAGGTCTCCCAGAGATTGAACGGCAGTGCGCTCTCGAGTTCCGATCGCTCGTTGAGTTCGTCTCGATAGAGTCCCTCCGTCCGGACGAGACAGTCCAGCAGAAAAATATGCTTGAGTATGCGCGCGACGTCGTCCTCGAGTCGCGTTCCGACCGCGAGATCGTACGTCGCGAGATCGGTGACGATCGCCGGGTCCGGCCCGGAACGAATCTCGGCACCGAGGTAGAACGCAAGCGGCGAGACGGCGTAGACGTCCTTGTAGGTCGGTGGGATTTCGATCGCGATATCCGTCTCCGGTTCGTCTAGTTCGGACGGAATCTCGAGGTCCGAACCGCGTTCGATCAACGGTGGGTGGCCGCGCAAGGACGGCCACGCACGCTCCGGCGTGGTCGTCTTGAGCGCCGAGGACATCGCCGAGACGGCCTGCATCATCGCGTCGGGGTCGTCGGGCGTCCGGATCGTCGCCGCCGGCTGTTCGTGTAACGACCGGGCGCCGATCGCGACGGTCGTCGGTTCGTCGAACGTGATGTGAATCGAGTTGATTCCTGTCTCGATCCGTCCCGGAGCGGTAATGCGACAGTAGACCCTGATCGGGCCGCACAGACCGATGAATCGAGTCTCTCCCTCGAACGTCGCCGTCTCGCCGGCCTCGAGACTCCGGTTGGATTGCCCACTTTCGTCGTGAATGTCGACGAAGTATCGCTGGTCGAAAACGAGCGAATCGGTCTCGATCGAACACGCGGTATCGATCGGAAAGCAGAACTGATCGTCCGTCACCGGTTTCGGAGACACCGGCACCGGCGTGCGACGTGCAGTCGCCGCTGCTCGATCGGATCGTACATCTCGAGTCCTGTGGGGTCCGTCGTCCCGTCAAATTCGATAGCCATTCCTCGGTCCCTTGGTATCACTGCTATTCGTTCCTACCACCAAAAACTAACCGAACATTACCGTAGTGCATACGAAACTGTGCGTTTCTAGTTATCGGTCGTTAAATTATATATTCCACCACAGATCGGGGTGTGCGGATATCCGTAAACGATCGTCGCGGCCGATTTACAGAACGATTCGACACCGACTATTAATCATCATCACTGCTGGACGTCACTGTCCGCCACTAACGCAGCCTCGAGGACCTCCAGTGGATGTCGGATCTCGTAGCCGGTGCCGTGTTCCATCTGCATCGCACAGGTCGGACACTCGGTGAGGCCGGTCTCGGCGTCGGCGCTGTCCATGTGCTGGAACATCTCCTCGCCGATCGCCATCGACGTCTCGTAGTGTTCGTTCTTCCAGCCGTACGTGCCGGAGATACCCGAACACGAGTCGCCGACGTCGTGGGCCGCGACGCCGTCGATCGCGGCGACGACCTCGAGAGTCTGTCCGTCGAGGCCCTGATTGCGCGCGTGACAGGGTGTGTGGTAGGCGAAGTCCGGAGTCTCGACGTCCGAATCGGCGAGTTCGCGATCGAGATCTTCGTGGATCCGCAGGTACTCGAGGGCCTCGTAGGTGTTCGCCGCCACGGTTTCGGTCCCCTCGAAGTCGAACAGTTCGGGGTACTCCTGGCGAAGCGCCATCGAACAGGAGGTACACGAGCAGATCACGTCGTACCCGTCGTCGACGAGCTCGCGGAAGGTGTCGACGTTGAACTTCGCGGCGCGGCGCGCGTCGTCGAGCATCCCGTTGGCGAACATCGGCGTTCCCGAGCATCGCTGGTCCGGGACGCACACCTCGTATCCGAACGCCTCGAACACGCGGACCATGGCCTTCGCGACCTCGGGAGTGTTGTAGTTGGCGTAGTCGCCGTGGAAGTAGGCGACGCGTTTGTCCTCGCCTTCGTCTTCGCCCTCGCTCTCACTCTCGCTCGCCGCTCGCGCCTTCCGCGCTCGCTCTCTCGAGGCCTGCCCGCCACCTCGCTCGTCCCACCACTCCCGAAACGTCTCGGTCGCGAACTCCGGGAACTCCCGTTCGCTCGTGATCCCCAGCACGCGGTCGTTGACCCACTTCGTCACCGACAGGCCCATCACGAAGTTGGTCAACCGTGGCACTTTGCTCCCGATGCGCGCCATCGTCCCGTAGTTCGAGAGGATTCGGTTCCGGACGTACTCGCGGGAGAGTTTGTCCACGTGCTCCTCGACGTACTCGCCGCGTGCGGTGTTGTGCATCTGCGAGAGTGGGACCTCCGAGGGACAGGCGTGATCGCAGCGCATGCAGTTCGAGCACTTCTCGATCGAGGGGTCGATATCGGTGTCCTCGCCGCGTTTCAATCGCCACTGCTCTGGGCCCTGGAACTTCGGTCCGGGGAACTCGTCGTCGACCTCGGCGACGGGACAGTTGGTATCGCAGGTCGAGCACTTGTAGCAGTTGTCCGCGCCCGGCCGCAGGTCCATCTCCTCGGCCTCGGGGAACACCTGGATCGGCTCGAACTCGTCGTCGCCCGGTACGTGGTCGTCCGTCGGTCGGTCTGCATCACTATCACTCATCGAATCACCTCGAGCGTCTCGGTCGTCTCGGTCGTCCCGGTCGTCCCGGTCGTCCTGACCGTCCCATTGATCGATTGCCGGTCGTGGTCGCTCATTTCCCCACCTCCGCGCCGGCCCGGCGACCAGCGGCGTAGCCCGTCGCCAACGAGACGCCGCTCCCGGACTTCTCGGCCGCGAAGTCGGCACCACCTACGACGCCTCCCGCCGCCCGCAGGTTCTCGAACTCCGGCTCTTCGCGGGCGTCCAGCGGTCGCAACTCGTGGTCGACCGCGACGCCGAACCGCGCGAACGGCTGGTCGCCGAAGGCGTCGTCGACGAACCAGTCGTAGCGGTCCTCCGGGTGAGGAACGTGACAGTCGAAGATCGGTTCGGTAACGCCATCGCGCGAGGAGCGGACGCCCTTCCCGACGAGTCCACCCGTCGCGAGGACGTACTCGTCGGCGCGATACGGAACCTCCTGTCCTTTCCGATCGACGAGGACGTGATCGACCCGCCGACCGCCGTCGCTCGCCTCGTGGTCGACGACGGGAACGCCGGTCGTCACCCGGACGCCGTACTCCTCGAGCGCGCCGTACAGCAGGTCCTCGAGTCGCATCCCCGGAAGACTCGGCGGCCCCGTCGGAACCTCGAAGACGTCGACGCCGAGCCGTTCTTCGAGGTCGCGCCGGATGACGCCGGGGTGCTCCTCGCCGAGGACTGCCGGGAGTCCGAGTCGAGCCTCGCGCTCGAGGTGCGGACGAATCGTCTCCGCGAGGACGGCGCGTGCGGGGGCGTCGCCGGCACCGGTCCCGGTATCGACGGACTCGTCCCAGTCGAGGACGTGGGCGTAGCGCGTGCGTTTGGCGTCGTCGCGCAGCTCGCCGGGGAAGGGGATCGTCGCGCCGCGCACGGGGAAGGGAACGTCCGCGGCTCGCAGATGGGCCGCCGACAGCGGGGCGTCGAACGCCGGCATCGTCTCGAAGCCGACCAGCAGCGTCGGTCGGGAGTCGCTGGCCAGTCCGTGTGCCACGCTCGCGGGGTAGCGCGCGGTCGGTTTCACCGTCCCGCCGACGGTCGGTACGAGCGCGTTAGCCGCGGTGTGGCCTCCCTCGTAGGCGTCGCCGACGATCGAATCGAAGAAGAGCAGGGCTTCGCGGACCCGCTCGAGGCCGACGCGCTCGTAGGGGTGGCCCGCCGGGAGGCCGGGAATCGCGTCGAACGGGTCGACCAGCAGACCGTCTCTCCGCTCTTCTCCGTCACCGTTGCTCTCTCCCGTTCCGTCTCCGTTTCCACTTCCATCTCCGTCTCCGTCTCCACTTTCACACCCGCCGGGCGCGTAGCCGAGCACGTCGATCAGGCCGCTGGCGTGTCGAAGCGTGCTCTGTTTGTACGAGAGCAGGCGAACGCGGTCGCCGTATTCCGCCGCCGCCAGCGCCGCCGTGACGCCGGCGAGTCCGCCGCCGATCACGAGCACGTCGTCTTCAATCGCCATTTGTGCCTCCGTTTCGTCGTCTCGAGTTCGAGTTCGAATCTCGATTCGCACGCGACCCGCCGTCGGTCGCTCGGCCCGCTGGCGAACCGGCGGAGCGTCCTCGTCCGGCGTCGAACGCGCCGTAGTCGATCGATTCGACCGTTTCGGTCTCGTCTCCGCTGCCGCTCGAGCGCGCCGCCGGATCCCGGTCGCGGTTCATCGTCGTCGCGTGCAGCGCGTAGTTCAGCATCGCCTGCGAGAGCTGTTCGCCCCAGAGGGCGTGGCGTTCGCCCTTCCAGCGCTCCTGGAACAGTTCGTCGAGGGCCGCTCGAACGGCGGGCTCCTCGTACTCGGGAGCCAGTTCGTTGGCCATCACGTGACAGCAGAAGCCACCCTGACAGTTGCCCATCGACGCCCGCGTACGGATGCGGACGCCGTTGAGGTCCGTACCGGACTGCGAGATCGCGTCCCGAATCTCCGCGCGCGTGACACCCTCGCAGGCGCAGATCACCGGGTTCGGCTCGTCGGTCTCGAGTACCGCTTGGGAGCGGCTCCCCAGCCGCTTCGCGCTCCGTCGAGCGACGGGCGACCGAAGGCCGAAGTCGTCCATTCCCGCCAGCAGGGTCTCGAGGTTCTCGCTGCCCGGCAGCGGTTCCTCGGCCGTCGTACAGGAACTTCGGACCCCGAGTTTCTCGCAGACGTGATCGGAGATCTTCTCGGCCATCAGCCGGTAGGTCGTGAACTTGCCGCCGACGATGCTCGTCATCCCGCCGACGCCGTCGCGTTCGGCGTGGTCGAGCAGGAAGAAATCGCGCGTGATGTCCGTCGGATCCTCGGTCCCGGTGCCGGGCGGTTCGTACAGCGGACGGACGCCCCAGAACGAGCGGATGGTTCGCGCGTCCTTCAAAATCGGCACGAGTTCCGAGAGCGTGTCGATCAACGCGTCGACCTCCCACCCCTCTTCGGGATAGTCGTCGGGGTCGTCGACCTCGTCGTCCGTGGTCCCGAGGATGGCCGTCGTCTCGTGGGGGACGACGATGTCCGCGTCGCCCTTCGGCCGACAGCGGTTGATCACCGTATCGACCTGCCGGACGTTCATGATCGTCATGACGCCCTTCGAGGGGCGGACGGCGATCTCGAGGTCGGCCATCGAACCGATCTGGCCGGCCCAGGCGCCGGTCGCGTTGACGACGTGGTCGGCGGTGATCTCTTCGGTGGTCCCCGGCCGAGCGTGTGACTGCTTTCCCGGGCCGGTCTCGTGGCGAACGACCGCGCCGTAAACGTCGTCGCCCTCGCGCAGCAGGTCGATCACTTCGGCGTGGGTCTCGATTCGCGCACCGTGTCGCTCGGCGTCGATGGCGTTGGCGACGCAGAGGCGGAACGGATCGACCGCGCCGTCGGGGACGGAGATCGCGCGCTCGACGTCTTTCGTGAGGTAGGGTTCGACCTCGCGGGCCTCCGCTCCCGAGAGGACTGTCGCCGGGATGTCGCACTCCCGACACCCCCGTAGCTTCTCCCGAAAGTACTCGTCGGGGTCCTCGGGACGTTGGACGAACAGCCCGCCGGTCTCCTCGACGCAGTGACCCGCGATCTCCCGGAGGACGCGATTCTCCTCGATGCACTCTCTCGCACTGGCCTGATCCGACACCGCGTAGCGCCCACCGCTGTGTAACAGGCCGTGCATCCGCCCGGTCGTACCGTGGGTGAGGTTCCCGCGTTCGAGAAGCGTCACCTCGAGGCCGCGGGTCGCCAGATCGCGGGCGATACCGCAGCCGGTCGAGCCGCCGCCGAGGACGAGGACCTCCGTGTCGTGTGCCATTCCGTTATCCGGAGTGACGGGAGCGCGGACCTTTACGCTGTCGTCGGGGATCGTATCGTTTTCCCGCCATCATCCGGCGTCCAGCAGACGACCACATCGTCACCAACGCTTATGGCGGTTTTTGCAGTAGTAGGGACCGATATGGTCGCCAGCGAAGACCGTTCGTCAGCGAGGAGAGCGGGTGAGACCGTGACCGATCCCACCTACGTCGGCGCGATCGACCAGGGGACGACTGGCACCCGCTTCATGGTCTTCGACCACGACGGACAGGTCGTCTCGAGCGCCTACGAAACGCACGAACAGATCTACCCCGAACCCGGATGGGTCGAACACGATCCGGTCGAGATCTGGGAGAACACGAAATCGGTGATCGCGACGGCGCTCGCCGAGGGCGACGTCGACCCGACCCAGCTCGAGGCCATCGGCGTCACCAACCAGCGCGAGACGACGGTATTGTGGGACGCTGCCTCGGGAACGCCGGTCTACAACGCCATCGTCTGGCAGGACCGGCGGACGACCGACCGCGTCGAGGAACTCGAGGCCGACGGACTCGACGAGTTCATCCGCGAGAAGACGGGGCTTCAGCCCGACGCCTACTTCGCGGCGACGAAAGCCGAGTGGCTGCTCGACAACGCGGACCCGATCAAACTCGAGCGCAGCCGGCCGGACGACGTCCGGACCCGCGCCGAGAAGGGGGAGATCCTGTTCGGGACGATCGACAGCTGGCTGATCTACAACCTCACCGGCGAGCACGTCACGGAGGTCACCAACGCCTCGCGGACGATGCTGTACGACATCCACGACCTCGAGTGGGACGAGGACCTGCTCGCGGAGTTCTCGATTCCGCGAGCGATGCTTCCGGAGGTGCGTCCCTCGAGCGACGAGGCGACCTACGGGAGCACCGATCCCGACGGCTTCCTCGGCGCCGAGGTCCCCGTCGCGGGCGCACTCGGCGACCAGCAGGCCGCACTCTTCGGTCAGGCGTGTTTCGACCCCGGGAGCGCGAAGAACACGTACGGGACCGGGAGCTTCGTCCTGTTGAACACCGGTGAGGAGGCCGTCGAGAGCGACCACGGCCTCCTGACGACGATCGGCTTCCAGCGTTCCGGTGAACCCGTTCGATACGCCCTCGAGGGCTCGATCTTCGTCACCGGCGCGGCGATCGAGTGGCTCGAGGACGTGACGCTGATCGACGACCCCGCCGAGACGGAGGCGCTCGCCCGCAGCGTCGACTCGACGGACGGCGTCTACGTGGTGCCGGCCTTCACGGGTCTGGGCGCACCGCACTGGGATCAGCGCGCCCGCGGGACCATCGTCGGGATGACCCGCGGCACGCGCCGAGAGCACATCGTCCGGGCGACCCTCGAGGCGATCGCCTACCAGACCAGAGACGTCGCCGAGGCGATGGAGGCCGATTCGGGAATCGAGATCAGCAGTTTGAGAGTCGACGGCGGCGCGGTGAAGAACAACTTCCTGTGTCAACTGCAGTCGGATATTCTCGGCAGCGAGATCGTCCGTCCGGAGGTCGACGAGACCACCGCGCTCGGCTCGGCCTACGCTGCTGGGCTGGCCGTGGGGTACTGGGACGACCTCGGGGAGTTACGGGCGAACTGGCAGGTGGATCGGGAGTTCGAACCCGAGATGGACGCCGACCGAGCGGATCGGAAGTACGACCGGTGGGCCGAGGCCGTCGAGTGTTCGCTCGGGTGGGCTCGAGACGACGAGGCGTGAGGCGAGGCGAACGCCGGGCTCGAGAGGTGTTATCGCGAGGAGAAAGGGAGAAAGCCGCGCCGGCCGCGATTCGAACGTAGTCGTAGTCGTTTAGGACGCCGGGACCGAACCCGCGGACATGACCGCCACCGCCAGCGACGACCCGCCCCTGATCCTCGACATCGACGGCACGCTCACCCGCCCCGAGGGCTGGGGGATCGACCCTCGGATCTTCGACCCGCTCCACGAGTGGGACGCCCCCGTGGTCGTCGCCACCGGGAAGGCCTTCCCCTATCCGATCGCCCTCTGTCACTTTCTGGCGATTCCCGAACTCGTCGTCGCCGAAAACGGCGGCGTCGTCTACACCGGCGACGACGTCACCTACACCGCCGACCGAGCGGCCGCCCAGAACGTCATCGAGGAGTATCGCGCCGCGGGGTACGGTCCCGGCTGGGGGGCCGACGACACCGTCAACCGCTGGCGGGAGACCGAGATCGCCGTCAACCTCGAGCAACCTCTCGGACCGCTCGAGGAAACCGCCGTCGAGTACGGTCTCGAGGTGATCGACACGGGCTACGCCTACCACCTGAAAGACCCGACGGTGAACAAGGGCCAGGGCGTGCTGGCGATGGCCGAAGCGGTCGGCATCGACCTCAGGGCGGCCGTCGCGGTGGGCGACTCGATCAACGACGTCTCCACGTTCGAGGTCGTCGGGAGCAGTTTCGCGGTCGCCAACGCCGACGACGCGGCGAAAGACGCTGCAGACGAGGTGCTCGAGGAGGCCCACGCCGACGGGACGCTGGCGGTTCTCGAGCGGGTTCGGGGTCGGTCTCGAGACTGACATCGAGAACAGTGACGACGGTCGTCGGACGACGTTCGAACCGAGGTGGTGCCCGGCCAGACGCTACGCTCGAGAGACGAACTCGAACTCGGTCTCTGTCCCGATCGCCGACCCTCCCTCGACGCGTTCGACCCGGAGATCGACGTCCTCGGTTGTGCCGCAGCCGCAACTGACGAACTCCGACCACTCGTCGCCGACGGCAACGCGACCACCTCTCGCTTTCCGAAGATAGCCGCGATAGCTCGGCGTCGTCAGTTCTCGCTGTACGCGCTCGGTCACGGGCCGATACGAAACCGTAACCGCCGATGCAGTGGCGTCGTCGTCGGTCGTCATACCGAACCTACGAACGCGGGTGGAAAACGTGTTTTGCCGATCGAACTCGACACGGACGATCGATCGTTGCCGACCGATCCTCGAAGGTGGCCGTCGACGTCGAGTTTGTGTGCGATCAGCCGCAGTAGCAGTTGCCTTCGGGACAGAACGTCGCCTCCTGATCGCCGACGTCGACGCCGAGACTGGCCAGCGAACTTCGGATACGCTGGGCGGTATCCGTCTCCGGACGAACCGTTCCGCCGACGGCTCCCGTCGGCGATTCGCCCGTGTCGATCGTCGTCACGACCTCGCGCCGGGCGCGGTCGATAACGGCGACGCGGTTCGCGGTCTGGACCGGAACGTACAGTTTCTCTCGGTTCGGTCCCCAGGCGCCCGAGATCGCCGTCCCGCCGACGTCGAGTACCCGATCGACCGACCGGTCCTCGAGGTCGATCACCGTCACCGCCTCCGCACCGGGGGTGAAGAGGTACGCCGCCTCGGCGTCTGGATCGATCTCGCTGGTGATCGGCATCGCCGGGAGGCCGTCGTCGCGAGTGATCCGCTCGAGTTCGGTCGGGGTTTCGGGATCGGAAACGTCCCAGATGCTCTCCGATCCCGCTCGCGGAACGTCCGGGTCCGATCCGAGTTCGCCCTCGCCGTTCTCGACGAGCAGCAGATCACCGTCGAAGCTCGCGGTGGCCATGAACGGCAGCACGCGTCCGTCACCCGCGGGTTCGCCGACGTCGATCTCCGCGACGGTTTCGAACGGGTCGACGCTGACGACCCGGAGCGTTTCGTCCGCGATCTCGGGGACGTAGGCGTACTCGCCGTTCGAATCGACGGTCACGTCGCACGGGCCGGTGTAACCGGTTTCGATCTCACCCGTCACGTCGCCAAACGCGTCGCTCTCCGGGTCGGCGTCGACGCGGACGATGACGTGGTCGTCCGGGTCGTCGGCGTCGGGATCCAGCGTCGTCGTTCCCCCCGCGGCGACCACCAGGTGTTGCCCGTCCGGCGACAGGTTCGGATAGTTCGGTCCGAATCCGGTCTCCACTGCGGTGACCTCCTCGAGCGTCCGCTGGTCGAACGCTCTGACGCCGCCGGAGACGTTGAGCCAGAGAACGTCGTACTCGGAGTTAGCACCCGTGCCGTACTGGTTGGCCGGAAACGACGCGGTCGTGTCGATGAAGACGGTTTCGATCAGTTCGTCGGCCTCGGCGTCGACGATACTGAGCGTTCGATCGCCGTTGTTGAAGACGTACACCGTCGGGGCGCGTTCGCCGGCCCCGTCGGCGTCGCTCCCGAGACAGCCCGTCAGCGCCGCTCCGCTCGCGACGGCCGACGACTGCAGCACGCGTCGGCGATCGATCCCGCGTTCGAACGGATCCATTCGCGTCGACCCGGCCTTTGGCCGATCAGCCGTCGACCGTCGCTTCTGCCGGTCCATACACTCACTTGGGCAGATGACGAGAAAGCTCTCGGGGTGTCCTCGTTGGGATCCATCCTCCTCACGAGACGGCACATCGCACCCGCCGACCGCCGTCGTCTCGGGAACGGTATCCCGACCGTCAGGCCTCGAGTTCGTCGGCCACCTCGTGAACGCTCTCGACGGTCAGATCCGGATCGACCTCGTAGGGTCCCCAGAGCGTATCCTGTCGGTCGATCCAGACGCCCTGCATACCGGCGTGGATCGCCCCCGGGACGTCCCACCAGCCCGCGCCGACGAAGGCGATTTCTTCGGGCTGGGTACCGATCCGGTCGGCGGCGTGGCGGTACAGGTCGGATTCGGGTTTGAACCGCTCGACCTCGTCGGCGCTCACCGTCTCCGCGACGAGGTCGTCGAGGTCGGCGTGTTCGACCAGCGACTCGAGCATCGCCTCGTTACCGTTCGAGACGACGTAGCAGTCGTAGCCCGCGTCCCGCAATCGTTCCATCCCGCCGTGGACGTCGTCGAAGACCGGCAGTTCGTGGTACGTCGAGAGGATTTCCTCGCGTTCGTCCTCGGCAACGTCGACGCCGGCCGTCTCGAGCGCGTATCGAAGCGCGCGGCGGTTCAGGTCGTAGAACGAATCGTACTCCTCGATCGCGTTGGCGACCATCGCGTACGACAGCGATCGCTCTCGCCAGACGGTCGCGACGAGGTCGGGCCGGTCGACGTGGGCCGCGAGAGGCTCTGTGACGGCGGTGACGTCGACGAGGGTGCCGTAGGAGTCGAACGCGATCGCCTCGACCGCGTCGGGATCGAAGGACATGGCATCTGTCTTCCCCGCGAGAATGGAAATAGCTTGGCCTGAAGCAAACCGGCGGCTGACGAGCGAAACCGGAACGAACACGACGGCGTCTCCCGGATTATCGGACTGAACCGCGTCCGTACTCGTACCCCTCTGCCCACAGACGTTCCCGGCATCCACCACGCGAACACCTCGCCGAGTGGCTGGAGGACCGGCGCGACGAAATCGAAGCCGGGGTTCCGGATCTGTCGTCGGGATGGATTCTCGAGGAAAGATTTCCAGTGGACCATACGATAGTTGGCTCGACCGGTCGTCGGTATCTACTCCAAACAGGTCTGGTGGTTTGTTTATTTGAATGAGTCACGCGTGGGTTGTGTTCATCTCTCAACGCTATCATCAGCAAGTGTGAACCGGGCTCACCACTACTCCGTTCGTCACTCAGAACGCTTTTCCTTCGACCGGCCAAGGAGAACGTATGGTATCGGTGACGTCGACCGCGGTCGCTACTCTCGGGGTCCCCGCTGTCGCCGCCCTGTTCGCGATCGTCTACTGGGACGCGCAGCGAATCGAGATGGCCCGGCCGCGGCTCTGGGCGGCGATCGCGTCGGGAACCGCTGCGTTCGGGCTGGGGCTGTACCTGTTCGTTCCGAGCGCACCCATGCCGGGCGTGATCATGACCGCGAACACCGGATCGGTGCTGTACACCTTCGAGCGCGAGGTCTCGACCGAGGACGACGACCCCGCCGATCCGGGCTGGCTGCCGAACGAACCGACCGGCGACGAAGCGTCACTCGAGTCGACTGTCTCGAGCGGGGAGTCGTCCGACGCGGGCGAAGAGCGCGTCTGAGTGATCTCGCGTCGTCGCGTCATCGAACGTTGTCCCGCCGTCGAGTGTCGTCGCGTCGCCCCGAGTCGATGGGAGAAAGTCCCATACCCGCGTCGGCCGTAGAGGGACCCATGACACTCGACGTCGAGATACCCGAGCCGCCGACGATTCGCGCCCCGCAGGATCCGGGCGATTACGACGCCGTCAAGGAGCCGGAGGACTGGACGGGCGACACCACCCCCCGCGAGGCGCTCGCCGAGTTCTTGCGGGAGGGGGCGTGGGCGGACGCGTTCGACGAGTGGCGCGAGCAGACGTACGTGGGAGAGGAGGAGTTCCGGCTCGTACTCGATCTGGGATTGATCGACGAGTTCGACTTCTACTGGAACCCGTCCGCGGCGGACGTCGGCTACCGCGCGCCGACGCTCCCGGAATCGGGGACCCTCTCGGCGTCCGACGAGACGCTCGAGGAGGTCGACGCCGAGGGGATCGAGGAGGAACTCGACGAACTCGGGCGGACCGTCAGCGAGGTGCTCGAAAACCGGTACATCGATCGGAGCGGCGAGGAGTTCGGATTCTTCGCCGATCGCTGAGTCGCGATTCTGCCGAGAGGACGCGGGGCAAAGACGGTGCCGAGACGGAACGGAAATACGCTCGACACCACACGTCTTTTGTCCGCCCCCGTCCAAGCGGGGGGCAACATGAGCAACTCCGCCGATTCCGGTGCCGGACCGGGTACCGACGCCGAACGGGACGACGGGGACGGCGACGGCGGCTCGAGCCCGGCGCAGGTCTCGAGTCCGAACTATCACAGCGAGAACCACACGGCGGCCCAGACCTGCGGCTGGACGGCTAACGCCCTCCGCGGCGAGGGAAAGTGTTACAAGAATATCTACTACGGGATCGAGTCCCACCGCTGCATCCAGATGACGCCCGTCGTGCGGTGTAACGAGCGCTGTGTCTTCTGTTGGCGCGATCACAACGGTCACGCCTACGAGATGGACGACGTCGAGTGGGACGATCCCGAGGCGGTCGTCGACGCCTCGATTTCCCTCCAGAAGAAGCTCCTCTCGGGATTCGGCGGCAACGAGGAGGTTCCCCGTGAGGTGTTCGACCAGTCGATGGAACCCCGCCACGTCGCTATCTCGCTGGACGGCGAACCGACGCTCTATCCCTACCTGCCGGAACTCATCGAGGCCTTCCACGACCGGGACATCACCACCTTCCTCGTCTCGAACGGGACCCACCCTGACGTGATCCGAGAGTGCGACCCCACGCAACTGTACGTCAGCGTCGACGCCCCCGAGCGCTACACCTTCGATCAGGTCGTCAAGGCCATGGAAGACGACGCCTGGGAGCGACTCGTCGAGACGATGGACGTCCTCGCCGAGAAAGAGGAGACCCGAACGGTCCTGCGGACGACGCTCGTGAAGGGCGAGAACATGCGCGATCCGGACTGGTACGCCGCATTCTACCAGCGAGCCGACCCCGACTTCGTCGAACTCAAGGCGTACATGCACATCGGCCACTCTCGGGGCCGGCTCGATCGGTCGTCGATGCCCGACCACGAGGAGGTCGTCGCGTTCGCCGAGGAGATTCAGGAGCACATGCCCGAACACACCGAACTCAAGGGCGTCCCGGCCTCCCGCGTCGCCTTGCTCTCGAGGACCAAAGACACCTGGGTCCCCAAACTCAAGAAGGACAGCGACTTCTGGGCGCGTGATCCGGTCACCGGCGACTGAGCGCGAGCGATCTGAATCTCCACGTCTACGGTGTGGCGAATTCGGTCCCCGACGACCTTTTGAACCGTTCACGGCGGCGACGATCACGACTTTCGAGCGGGCTGGTTCGTCGTGTTTCGTCCCCCGAGAGACGCGGAGAACGGCGACGACAGTGAGACGAACGCTGCCGCTCTCCTCGCAGTCGAGACGGAATCACGAATCTGGGATGGGTTCTGGACCGAGGATCCGGAACGCGTCGCACGGATCGACGAGTACATCGAGATTGCCCTGTGACCGACACAGCCGCCCGACGTGCTCGCGCTCTCTCCGACCGGTGGCTTTTTCCACCTGCTCACGGACGTTGTAGTACGCGATCTGGACCGTCGGCGCACTATAACAATTCTGGTACGCGTACCATATTCGGCATGCTTATACGTCACCCGGTCGAACCGTCGGCTATGCCAGTGACTACGGCGGCGGCCGTCGGCTACGACGAACTCGCCGTGCTCAAGCTGCTCGCCCTCGAGGGAAGCCTCGACGGCGACGTCAAGATCTCCTGTTCCGAACTCGCCGACCGCCTCGAGGCGTCGAACCAGACCGCGTCCCGACGACTCCAGCGACTCGAGAGCGCCGAGTTCGTCGAACGCGACACCGTCAGCGACGGGCAGTGGATCGCGATCACCGACGACGGCGAACGCGCGCTCCGATCCGAGTACGAGGACTACCGGCGGATCTTCGAGGCCGACTCCGAGGTCGAACTCGAGGGGACCGTCACCAGCGGGATGGGAGAAGGGCGCCACTACATCTCCCTGCCGGGCTACAGTGCCCAGTTCGACGATCGGTTGGGCTACGGGCCGTTCCCCGGCACGCTCAACGTCGATCTCCGCGAGGACAGCGTTCGCCGACGCAGCGCCGTCTCCTCGTTCGATCCGATCCCGATCGACGGCTGGGAGGACGACGAGCGGACCTACGGCCCTGCCGTCTGTCACCCCGCGACGATCGAAACCGCCGACGGCGAAACGTACGAGGGCGCACACACCATCGCCCCCGAACGGACCCACCACGACGACGACCAACTCGAGGTCATCGCGCCGGAGAAACTTCGGGACAGCCTCGACCTCGCCGACGGCGACCACGTGACCATCTATGTCGGAGATAACTGATATGACCGGACGACGGGCACGCACCGAACGCGGCACGGACGCGACCGCGCTCGAGCGCGCACTCGAGGCCTTACAGGACGGCGAGCCGATACTGGTCCACGACGCCGCCGACCGTGAGGGGGAGACGGACCTGATCTATCCCGCGGGAGCGGTCACGCCGGACGCGGTCGCCCGCATGCGAAACGACGCCGGCGGCCTGATCTGCGTCGCCCTTTCCGACCGCGTGGCGTCGGCGTTCGATCTCCCATTCTACGAGGACGCGGTCGACCACCCCGCCGCGGGCGATCACGACCTCGGTTACGACGACCGCGCGTCGTTCTCGCTGACGGTCAACCACCGCGAGACCTACACGGGGATCACGG
This sequence comes from Halomontanus rarus, assembly GCF_017357405.1. Classification (GTDB taxonomy): domain Archaea; phylum Halobacteriota; class Halobacteria; order Halobacteriales; family Natrialbaceae; genus Halomontanus; species Halomontanus rarus. The sequence goes on from NZ_CP071597.1 coordinate 3,481,259, forward strand.
ACGCCGACCGCTCGCTGACCATCACCGAACTGGCCGAAGCGGCCGCGACACCCCGGGAGACGACGTTCGCCGACGAGTTTCGCGTCCCCGGTCACGTCCATCTCCTCAGAGCCGCTCCCGACCTGCTCGTACAGCGAGAGGGCCACACCGAACTCGGTCTCGCGCTCGCCGCGGCCGCCGACCTCCCACCCGCGGTCGTCGTCTGCGAAATGCTAGACGACGAGACCGGCGCGGAACTCGTCCCCGCCGACGCCCGCGCGTACGCCGACAGACACGAACTGGTCTACCTCGAGGGCAGCGAGATCTGCGAGCGACTCGAGTGAGCCGGCGACTCGACGTCAGTATCGAGACGCACTAACACGGATCGCGAACGTTCATTACAGAGGCGTTCCTCACCCCGCGTATGGGATTCGACGAGATGGACGTCGACACGATCTGGATGGATGGCGAGTTCGTCGACTGGGAGGACGCACAGATCCACGTCCTCAGTCACGGGCTCCACTACGGCACTGGCGTCTTCGAGGGCGCACGCTGTTACGACACCGAAGAAGGCCCCGCGCTCTTCCGCTGGGACGAACACGTCGAACGGCTCTTCCAGTCCGCGAAACCGTACGAGATGGAGATCGACCACTCTGCCGAGGAGATCACGGACGCCACCCTCGAACTCATCGACCGTCAGGACCTCGAGTCGTGTTACATCCGCCCGATCGCCTTCTACGGCTACGACTCGCTGGGCGTCGCTCCCGGCGACTGTCCGACCCGCACCGCCATCGCCGTCTGGCCGTGGGGAGCCTACCTCGGCGAGGACGCTCTCGAAAACGGCATCGAGGTCATGGTCTCCTCGTGGCGGAAACACGCCTCGAGTCAGATTCCGACGAACGCGAAGACCACGGGACTGTACGTCAACAGCCTCCTCGCCGGCGAGGAAGCCCGCCGAAACGGCTACGCCGAGGCGATCGTCCTCAACAAGGAAGGTAACGTCGCCGAAGGCCCCGGTGAGAACATCTTCCTCGTCCGCGACGACACGATTTACACGCCCGGCCTCTCCGAATCCATCCTCGACGGCATCACCCGCGACTCGGTCATCACGATCGCTCGCGATCTGGGCTACACGGTCAACGACACGGCCTCGCTCTCTCGAGGTGAGCTCAACACGGCCGACGAGCTGTTCTTCACCGGCTCGGCCGCGGAGGTTACTCCCATCCGAAAGGTCGACAACGTCGTCATCGGTGACGGCTCCCGCGGTCCGGTCACCGAGGAAATCCAACAGAAGTTCTTCGAAGTCGTCGAGCGACGAACCGACGAGTACGACGAGTGGTTCACGTACCTGTGAACGACCTTTCCCTACTCACTCACCGCTGACGCGGCTCGTTTCTCGAGCGGGGGTGGCTGTCGTACCAACTGAGACTGTGTACACACCGACCGTCCAGTCCGCGGGTCTCGCTCACAGTAATAGTACGCTGCGAACCGCGCTGGCCTCGTTCGATCGAGTGTGCACTGACGTTCAGTTGCTGCTATCGTTTCGCGACGCGCGTTGCAGAAACCGTCGGGAGCGCATCTCCACAACCGTTCGAAAATCGCTGTGCGGTTTTTGCAACTCACCGGAACCGCGGAGCGATTCGAGGCGTCGCTCTCCTCTCCGTTTTACACTGTGAGAAAGAGCGTTCCACGCTTCCGTGCCGTCGCACAATACAATCGCCGGCGATCTTTCGGCCCGTCAGACGCAATCCGACGACCGCATTCGATCTCAGAGGAACCGAAACGTCTCGAGGTTCTTCGGCGCGAACGTTCGCATGTTGAAGTCGTGATAGAGGGCGCTCGAGAGATCCTGTGTCGACCGTTCGTCCCCGTGGACACAGAGGACCTTCTCGGGGCGGGGGTTCATCGTCTTCACGAAGTCCATGAGGCCGGCGCGATCGGCGTGACCGGAGAAGCCGTCGACGGTTTCGACGTCGAGCTTGAGCGACAGGGTCCCTCGGCCGTTGCCGTTTCGGCCGCCCGTATCGTTCGTCGGAATCTCGTCCCAGCCGCTCTGAATGCGCCGACCGAGAGTCCCCTGTGCCTGGTAGCCGACGAAGACCATCGTCGAGTCCGGATCGGGGCCGATGTGGCCGAGCCAGGACATGATCGGCCCGCCGGTGACCATCCCGGAGGTCGAGAGGATGATGCAGGGGTCGCCGTCGGCGACCTCCTGTCGCTCCTCTTCGCCGCCGTCGATGTGGTTGAACTCCTCGGCGAGGAAGGGGTTTTCGTCCTCGTGGAAGATCCGGTCCCGGAGGTCGTCACGCAGGTACTCGGGGTAGGTGGTGTGGATCGCGGTCGCCTCCCAGATCATCCCGTCCAAGTGGACAGGCATGGACGGAATGTCGCCGCTGCGCATCGCCTCTTCCAAGACGAGCATGATCTCCTGGGAGCGCCCGACGGCGAAGGCGGGAATGAGGACCTTGCCGCCTCGGTCGTAGGTTTCCCGAATGATCTCCTTGAGGTTCTCCTCGGAGTCCTCCTGGTCGGTCTGGTAGTCGTTGCGACCCCCGTAGGTCGACTCCATTACGAGCGTCTCGACGCGCGGGAAGTCGTTGGTCGCGCCGTTGAACAGGCGCGTGTCCTTGTAGTGGATGTCGCCGGAGAACGCGACGTTGTAGAGGCCGTCGCCGATGTGGAAGTGCGAGACGGCGGAGCCGAGGATGTGACCCGCGTTGTGGAAGGTGAGTTTGACGTCTGGTGCGATGTCGGTGACGTCCCCGTACTCGAGCGGGATACAGTGTTTGATCGCCTCGCGGACCATCTCGGATTCGTAGGGTGGTGTGCGGCCTTCCTTGGCCGCGACGTCGAGGTAGTCCAGCGTCAGCAGACCCATGAGGTCCCGCGTGGGTTCGGTACAGTAGATCGGCCCGTCGTAGCCGTACTTGAACAGCAGCGGGATGAGGGCGGAGTGGTCGAGGTGGGCGTGGGTCAGCACTACGGCGTCGATATTCTGTGCGCCGGCGCCCAGCGCTTCGGGAACGTGCAGGTACGGCACTTCGCCCTCCGCTCCGGGTTTGTCGCCGCAGTCGACCAGAATGCGCGTTTCGGGCGTCGACAGGATGAACGAGGCCCGCCCGACCTCGCGACAGCACCCGAGCGTCGTGATTCGGACGTACTCGTCGTCGGACATCTCCTCGCGGTGGATCTGTCGACCGACGCGTTCTAAGATGTCTCGCCGGTCGTCGCGTTCCTGTTTGAGGAAGTTTCGAACGTTCGAGACCGTCGAGGATTCGATCGGCGGCGTCCGGACGACTTCGGGCGTCCAGCCGACGCTCTTGGTAATCTCACGGAGCGTCGATCCGTGCCGGCCGATGACCATCCCCGGTTTCTGGGCCTCGATGACGACCTCGCCGGTGTCGGCGTGGAAGTCGAGGTCAGTAATGCCCGCTTCTTCGGGGATCACGTTCATGATCTCTTCGCGGGCCTGTTCGGGTTGGGAGAGGACGCTCGGATCCGGTCGGACGGTAATGCGTTTTCGGAGTTTGCTCGCGAGTTTCCGAATGAGATCCCCCTGCTGGGCGAACTTCTTCGGGTCGCGCGTATAGACGACCAGTTCGGGTCCTTCGTACTTCACCGAGGAGACCGAGATATCGGCCGGTAACTCGTCGGTGATCTTTGCTTCCAGTTCGTCGAGTTGCTGCTCTACAGTGCTCATAATCGCCAGATGCTCGCGTGGACTCGCCCGTCGCAGGACGCGTCGTTCGTCACGTCGGGTCCGCCGTCACACACGTCGGTTCGGGTCCCCAGCCCCGGTAGCCGGGATTCGGCCCGAAACCGGGTTCGAGGACGAGGTGCGAACCGGTCGTGAGGGTCTGGACGGCGTCGGCCACCCCCAGTGACTGCTGAACCGAATTCGAATCGGCCCCCGAGTTCGATTTCGAACGGATGCTGGCGCTGGAGTGTTGGGCCTGCTGGCAACGATGTCGACAGCGAGGGCCACACAGTCTGCACCATGTATCGTGTCCGATCCCGGATCATCGTGTGATATAGTCCGTGCCGTGACGAGCACGCTTCCAGGTCGTTAGTGCCTGGTCCGTGCGGGACAATTCCAGGGAGAACCCGCTTACCCGGTGCTATTCCTTGCGTGGTATAAAAGCCTTCGCAAAAGTAAGGCTCACCGAGTGCGAACGATCGGTATGCGACTCACACCGGCCCGCGTCGCCGACGAACGGGACTGGGTCCGATCCCGAAGCGAGACCGTCGTCCCGCTGCTCAACGAGGTTCGCGACGAACTCGGGACGGTCTTCGAGACCGACGTCGATCACGTGACCCGCGAGGACTACCGCCGCGAGGTCGACGCCGTCTTCGCCGACGGCGATCTCGCCGTCAACGTCGCCGCACTGGTGGCGCTCCTCCGAGATCTCGACGTCGAGGACGACTACCCGGGGTTCGTCGTCGACGAAATCCTCGGCAGAGAACTCGCCGCGACTATCGCCGGCAGCCAGCCCCTGCGGACGCTCGGCGAGGCGACGTTTCACTACGCGGACGTTCACACGCACGGGAACGAAGACGAGAACGCTGGTCTCGACGACCTCGAGGCCGCACTCGCGGCCGGGTTTCAGGAGCGGCTTCCGGGATGGAACTGGACCGAGCGGGAGAGTCCGTTTTCGGTCGAGTGAGTCGGCGGTCGGACTCGCCCGTCAAATCACGCGTCGTTCGACGATTCGTTTTCCGTTTCGTTTTCGCCGTCTCCCTCGGCTTCCGCCTGTGCCTCCATCTGCTGTCGTAACTGCTGTTGTTGCTGAATGGACGCGAACTGTTCTCCCGGGAGCAACGCGCTCATCAACCCGTCGTTGAGCGCTGTTCGCATCGCGTCCGCGTCGCCGTCGATGAGGACTGCACCGGCCTCCCCGATCGATCCTTCGACCGAGAGGTCGTCGCTCCCTTCGAGTTCGCTCTCGAGTTCCGTGGCCGCCTCCGCGCGCAACTCGAGCTGTTTTTGCTGTAGCTCCTGTTGGGCCTCCTGCTGGCTGAGGTTGCCGGACTCCATCTGTTCGCTGAGGTCCGACTGGAAGGACTGCAACGCCTCCTGGTCGGCTTGGACCGCCGCGGTGAGCGCAGAATCGGGAACCTCGACGGTCTCGGCGTTCGCGTCTTCGTCGCCCTCTCCGTCGTCGCTTTCGTTCGGATCCTGTCCGTCGTTCAGTCCGAGACTGGAACAGCCGGCGATCGAGGCTGCCGCACCCGTTCCGGCGAGTTGCAGAAACCGTCGTCGATTACGGAGGTTTGCCATTTGCGTGTCGTACACGCAGGCCGAAACTGATACGCCCTCCGATCGATGGTCTCCCTCGTCGCGGTTCGGAATCGGGTCGATCGTCGATAGCCGGTATTCGGTCGTTTAACCCCTCAACCGCTGTCGTTATCGTCGACGCGTTTTGACCGCGGTTCCCGAGAGGTTGACCCACAGCATGCCCTCTCCCATCTCCTCGTAGTCGAACGTCGCGCCGACGACCGCGTCGGCACCGAGTTCCTCTGCCTCCGTCCGGATATCCGCGATCGCTTCCGTCCGACCGGTCTCGATCTTCTTCTCGTACGACCCGCTTCGGCCGCCGACGACGTCCCGGATACCGGCGGCGATGTCGCTCACGACGTTCGCACCGATGACCGCTTCGCCCGAGATGACGCCGAGATACTCCGTCACTTCCCGCCCCTCGAGACCGTCCGTCGTCGTGATAGTGATGTCTGTCATACACGTCGGCGTTCGATCGATCAGTATATGAATCTGTTGTCACGATCGTCGCGATCGAGCTCGACCGGTAGCCCGGTCTCCCGTGTCGGTCCGCTTATACGGCCCCACGACCTCTCTCGAGGTGTGACGAGCAGCGAGCAGGAGACGCACGTCGTGACGCTGCAGGACCCGACGCCGGAGGCGGCTCGCGAGGCCATCGACGCTGGATTCGACCGCGAGGCGCTCGTGACCGTCTTCGGTCGCTGCACGGTCGATTACGACGGTCGCGCGACCAGCCGACTCGAGGCGGGCGACCGCCACGTGATGTTCAAGCCCGACGGCGCGGCGCTGGTCCACACCGACGAGGGACAGCAGCCGGTCAACTGGCAGCCGCCGGGGTGCGATCACGAGGTGTTTCTCGACGCTGAGATGGCCGGAGACGGGGACGAGAGCACGCTCTGCATGCGGAGCCGCCGTTCGACGCCCGAAGAGCGGTTGCTGATCACTTTCGACCGCGTGAGGCAGGTCTCGACGTTCGCCGTCACCGATCCGAGCGAACTCGCACTCACCGGTACCGAAGCGGACCTCAAGGCCCGAATCCTCGACGAGCCCGCGCTCCTCGAGTCTGGATTCACGCCGCTGGCGACCGAGCGCGAGACGCCCGCCGGCGCGGTCGACATCTACGGCGAGGACACCGACGGTCGAACGGTCGTCGTCGAACTCAAGCGCCGACGCGTCGGCCCCGACGCCGTGGGCCAGCTGCGTCGATACGTCGACGCCTTAGAGCGCGACCTCCACGCAGACGCCGCGATCCGCGGAATTCTCGTCGCGCCCTCGGTCACCGACCGGGCGAAGCGGTTACTCGAGCGCGACGGATTAGAGTTCGTCGCGCTCGAGCCGACGGACGAGTCGTGATCGCGATCGGTTAACTGCCCTTCTCGAAGGTCCAGACCTGCGTCGAATCGCCGTCCGCGAGCGGTTCGTCGCCGAAGTCGCCTGTTACCTGCCAGTCCGCAAACGACGACGAGCGGGCCAGCAACTGGACTTCACGTTTGGGGAGCATCGTCAGTCGCTGGCTCTCCGAGAATACGAGCGCGTCGTTCGAGTCGCGAAGTTCGTTTTCGACGGTGAACTGCTGTTCGACCTCGTCGGTAACGCTGGTTCGCGTTCTGAATACGCACGGTTCTCCCCGGTACTCGACAGATCGTTCGATCCACTCGCCGTAGGTTTCGCAGATCACGTCGAACCCGGGGACGAAGACGTCGAAGACAAACTGTCCGCCAGGGGCGAGCGCGTCGTGGACGCACTCGAGGGCGGATTCCTGTTCGTCGACGGTCAGCAGGTGCTGGAAGGCGTTGAATGGACAGATGAGGAGTTCGTACTCCCGATCGACCGCGAAGTCGGCCATGTCCGCTCGCCGGACCGACGGCGCGAGGTCCGCGTCCGCCTCCGCAGCGTTCTCGCGAAGAACCGCGAGCGCATCTTCAGAGACGTCGATCCCGTCCGCATCGATGCCGGCCCGAAGCAGCTCGAGGTAGACGCGCCCGGTACCGCAGGCCAGTTCGAGTACCGGGTTGCCCCGTTCTCGAGCGAGAGTCACGTAGAAGTCGACGTCGTCGCGTTCGTTCGACGCGAACTGCTGGTCGTAGAACTCGGCGAACGGCGCTCGATAGCCGTCGGCGGGTCGATCCATGGGCGTTCGTCGAAGCGAGCCCCCAAAACGATTGTCGGAGTGTGGGTAGACCTCACATCCCGCTACAAGCGTTCACTCCTCGAGCAGCCGCTTCAACCGATCCAGTTCCGTGAGCGCCTCGACGGGTGTCAGGTGAGCCAGGTCGAGGGCGCGGAGTTCGGCTGCGACGTCGGTCGGGTCGTCCCCGCCGTCTGCCGTCGCCGTGTCCTCGGCTCCCGCGTTCGCCGTCGACTCCCCAGCACCGCTGGCCTCGAGGTCGTCGAGACTGGCGTAGGCAATCTCGGTCGCCGCGTTCGCCGCCACGAGTTCCCGCGAGCGCTCGACGACGTCCTCGGGGACCCCCGCCGCCGTCGCGACTTCGATCCCGTACGATCCCTCGGCCGCACCGGGTTCGATCTCGTGGTGGAAGACCACCTCCCCGTCCGACTGTCCCGCCTCGAAGTGGAGCGTGAACGCCCGCTCGAGGTCGTCGGCGATTTCGGTCAACGGGTGGTGGTGGGTCGCAAAGAGCGTCGTGGCGCCGACCTCGTCGTGGAGGTGTTCGGCGATCGCCCGGGCGATGGCCAGCCCGTCCGCGGTGGAAGTCCCGCGGCCGACCTCGTCCAACAGCACGAGCGAGCGGCCGTCGGCCTCCCGCAGGATCGTCGCGAGTTCGTCCATCTCGACCATGAACGTCGATCGTCCGCCCGCGATGTCGTCGCTGGCGCCGACGCGGGTGAAGATACGATCGAGCGGTGCGATCCTGGCGCTGCGGGCGGGGACGAAGCTCCCGACCTGCGCCATGAGAACGATTAGCGCCACCTGGCGCATGTAGGTCGACTTCCCGGACATGTTGGGCCCCGTGATCACCGCGAGTCGCCGGTCCTCGTCGAAGCGGACGTCGTTGGGGACGAACGACTCCTGGGTGCGCTCGACGACCGGATGCCGCCCACCCTCGATCTCGAGGTCGTGACACTCGAGCCCGCGCTCGAGGATCTCCGGCCGGCAGTAGTCGTACTGGGCGGCGACGGTCGAAAGCGAAACGAGGGCGTCCAGCGTCGCCAGCGCCTCCGCGAGCGCCTGGACGCGTTCGACGTCGTCGGCGACCCGTCGCCGGACGTCACAGAAGAGGTCGTACTCGCGTTCGTCCGCGCGCCCCTCGGCCCGGACGATCTCGTCCTCGCGGTCGCGCAACTCGGGCGTGACGAACCGCTCGGAGTTCTTGAGCGTCTGCCGGCGCTCGTAGTTCTCGGGGACGGCCTCGAGGTTCGGGTTCGTCACCTCGATGTAATAGCCGTGGACCGACGTGTAGCCGACCTTCAACGAGTCGATCCCCGTCCGTTCGCGCTCTCGCTCCTCGAGGTCGTCGATCCACTGTTTTCCGTCGCGGGCGGTCTCGCGGAGTCGATCGAGGTCGTCGTCGTACCCCTCCGCGATGATTCCGCCCTCGGTGATCTCGATCGGCGGGTCCTCGACGATCGCCCCGTCGAGTAGTTCTCGGACGTCCGCGAGTGGATCGAGGGCGTCGCGGAGTTCCCGCAGTCGGTCGCTCTCGGCGTCCGCGAGGACCTCGCGAACGTCGGGGACGAGGGCGAGGGTGTTCTGTAACGACCGCAGATCGCGAGCGTTGGCTCGCTCCCGAGAGATGCGGCCGATGAGTCGCTCGAGGTCGTAGATGCCGCTCAACTGGTCGTGGAGTCGCTCTCGGGTCTGGACCGCCCGCGTCAGTTCCTCGACGGCGTCGTGTCTGGCTTCGATCGCTCCGGGCTCGAGCAGCGGTCGGCGCAGCCAGTCTCTGAGTTTCCGGCCGCCGAGCGCGCTCGCGGTTTCGTCGAGGACGCCGACCAGCGTGGCTTCCTCGCGCCCGTGGACCGTCCGCGGTTCGAACAGCTCGAGGCTCCGGAGGGCGACTGCGTCGAGCAGGAGGTACTCCCGCGGGTCGTACCGCCGGAGGTGCGTGAGGTACTCGAGGCGGGTGCTGTCGTCCGCCGTCTCGTCGTCGTCACTGACGTCGGCCGTCCCGTCGGCTTCGTCGGTATCCGAATCGGCGTCGCCGGTCGAACTCGAACTCGAACTCGAGGCCGTCCCGGACGCTCCGCCGCGAGCGTACTCGGCGTAGGAGAGCAACGCGCCGCAGGCGCGGATTTCAGCCCCACTCGCGAGCAGGGCGTCCGGGTCCCCGAAGTACTCGCGGACCCGCTCGGTCGCGCGGTCGTACTCGAAGGTCGTCTCGTCGTACGGCGTCACCATACAGCCCTGTGGGAGCAACTCTCGAGAGACGTCGGGGCCGAGTACCGCTTCCGAGGGCGCGAACCGACTCACTTCGTCGGCGATCGTCTCCCGCGAGGTCGAACTCGTCGCGAGGAAGTCGCCGGTCGAGACGTCGAGAAGGGCGAGTCCGATCTCGAGGGCGTCGGTATCGTCCACCGTCTCGCAATCTCGAGCGTGAGCGCGAGCGATCGCCGCGACGAAGTTGTTGTCGTCGCTGGCGAGCAACTCGTCTTCGGTGAGCGTTCCCGGCGTGATAACCCGCGTGACCGCCCGCTCGACGACACCCGAGGTCTCGGCGGGTTCCTCGATCTGATCGGCGACGGCGACCCGGTAGCCCGCCTCGAGCAGTTCCTCGATGTAGGAGGCGGCGCTGTCGACCGGGATGCCGGCCATGGGATACTCGCCGGTGGAATCCTCGCGGCTAGTGAGGGTGATCTCGAGCACCCGCGCACAGCGTTCGGCGGCGTCGCAGAAGGTCTCGTAGAAGTCGCCGACCTGAAAGAGGACGATCGCGTTGTCGTAGCGCGCACAGAGGTCGAAGTACTGACCCATCATTGGCGTCAGCTCCTCGCGGTTGTCGGCCATCGCGTCGGGAGGACCAAGCGCCGGATCCATACCTACTCGTGGGCGCTCGAGCGTGGAAATAGCTGCTGTCTTCGATTTCGACCGCCTCGATTCGATTCGGATTACCGGACTGTCACGATGCAGAAAACGTAATATGCCCCAACTGTAAGGAGTACTTGATTAGAAATGGGATCGTCGATGACGAAACGCATCCTCGCGTGGCTACTCGTCGTCACGCTGTGTCTTACGGTCTTCGCTGGCACGACGGTCGCGATTTCGGCCGCGGGCGACGACCGTGTGAACGCGACGAGCGACGGTAATGACGTGGAGCTGACAGGAAACGGTTCCGAAGAGACGCAGTTGGCGACCGACGAGTCGGTGGACGACGATACCACTGGCAGTACTGCAGCCGATCCCACCAACGGTACCGAAACCGACGCCGAAAGAGGAGACGGTGAAAGCGATTCCGGGGACGACACTGTTGCGAACGAGACTGCCGGAAGCGACGCGAATACGACCGCCGAGACGAACGAAACGGAAGGGACGAACGGAACGAACGAGACGGTCGAGAGTACGACCTCTCAAGTCACGTCGACGGTCGAGAGTTCCGTCACCACAACGGTTTCCGGAACGGACGGTGAAATCGAGTCCACGGTGGACAGTTCGATCAATACGACTGTTTCGGAATCGACCGCCGAAGCTTCGTCGTCGACGACGAGTTCCGTCATCGCGAACGTATCCGGTTCGGATGGAAGTTCGTCGGTCGAATCGACGGCGACGAGTTCGGTGAATGCGACTGCTTCTGGTTCGGATGGGAGTACGGCAGTCGAATCGTCGACGGCGAGTTCGGTGAATGCGACTGCTTCTGGTTCGGATGGAAGTTCGTCGGTCAAATCCATGGCGGCGACTTCGGTGAATGCGACTGCATCTGGTTCGGATGGAAGTTCGTTGGTCGAGTCGTCGACGCGGAGTTCCATTGCCGCGAACACGTCCGGTTCGAACGGAAGTTCGTCGGTCGAGTCGTCGACGCGGAGTTCCGTGAACGTGAGCTCCGGTTCGAATGGGAGCACGATGGTCGAATCGATGGCGGCGAGTAGAGCCGCTGTGACGGCTTCTAATGCTCCCAGTTCTATCCACGCATCGGTAACCGACACTATGACCGTTACGGTGACCGACGACAACACGACTCTCTTCAGGTCGTCGACGATACAGTCGACGGCAGACGTTGGGCAGGCCAACAACGACTCTCTTCAGGTCGTTCACTCGAGTCGGATCTACGGCAACCTGACGCAGACGGCTCTCATCGTCGATGCGAACGGACGAGTCCACGAGTCGGCGAGCACGACCACGTTCGACGCGGCGGCCAGCGGAGGGAGTGAATCGACGTCCGAATCGGGTTCGAGTTCGAGTTCGAGTTCGAATTCTGACTCCAGATCCATCAATGAAGCCGGCGATGACCCCGAATACCAGCCGGAATCGGGCAGTTCCAACGGGGCTGCAGACGCAGCTCTCGTCGGCGTCATGGGTGTCATGACACTCGCCGGTGCCGGGGCCGCATCGGGTGCGAGTAGTGCGGGTGCCGCCGGTGCCAGTGCAGCGAGCGCCAGTGCCAGTGCGGGTGCTGGCGCCGGGACCAGCGCCGGAACCGGGATCGTGAACATGGTGCACTTTTTCACCCAGTTCGTCTGGTTGCGCTACCTTCGGCCGCTCTACATGGCTCTGCCGTGGGAACTCCTGCCGATTTCGATCTTCAAGTACAGCCGTTACGACGACTCCGATCCGCTCGAGAACGATCGTAGACGGACGATTTACCGGACTGTCGAGGACGACCCCGGGGCGTACCTCTCTGCGGTGAGCGAGACGAGCGACGTTCCGCTGTCGACGGTCCGACACCACGTTCGCGTCCTCGAGGAAGAGGGACTCGTGACCTCGGTGAAGGTCCACGGGAAGCGTCGGTACTTCCCCGCCGGCGAGGACGACGTCGAACTCCACGCCGCCCTCGCCGAACCGTCCAAGCGAGGGGTGCTCGAGGCGCTGGCGGACCACGGTCGAGCGAACAACGGTGACCTCGCGACGGCGCTCGATCGCGATCCCAGTACGGTCTCTCATCACCTCTCGACGCTCGAGGACGACGGCTTGGTCGTTCGGGAGAAAGACGGCCGCGCGATCGTCAACGAACTCGCGCCCGAAGTGTACGCGCGCTTGCTCGAGGACGAGGACGAGGGTGAGACGGACGACTCTCAGCGGGCGGTTGCGGTTCCCGCTGACGACTGATCACGATCACGATTACGATTGTGACTGTGACTGTGATTACGACTACAACTACGACTGCGTTCCTACCCGACATCGAGTTCTCGTTTCGGTCCCGTTTTCGCCAACGCGAGTGACAGTGGTGGCGTTCACTGAGTCAGTTAGGTATCGACTGTCGAGCACACTATGGGTGGTTGTGACTGCGGTGTGAGCGAGTGACTGCTGTCACGGAGCGGCGGATTCCGGTCGTCGATTCGTCGACGGTCCGGACCGAGAGGCTCGGATCGGCGAGGGGTTCTCGTTCGGTAGTGTTTGGGGTGTTCGCGCTCGGTGCGTCGCGACGTCGCGAGTGCCGGCGACGATTACCCCTCGTCGAAGGCTGCCGTATCGCCGCGACGGTATCGATCCCGCCGGCGATATCCCTTGACGACGCCGTCCTCGTCGAGTTCGATCACGTACCGGCCGATGATGTCCTGCGTGTCGGGGACGGCCCGGCGTTCGATCACTTCGACGACTGCCTGCCAGCCCTCTTCGGTCGCAGTGATTTCGCTGACGCCGTCGAAGGTGTGGCCGATCAGTTCACCCGCCGTCGATTGGACGGTTTGGCGGATCGCCAGGACACCCTCGATGCGATCGTCGTCGGTGTCGACCTCGACTTCTTCCACGTCGACGTCCTCCGGATCGGTCGTCTCTTCCTGGCTGACTTGCTGTTCTCGCTCTTGTTCCCCGTCTGCAGTCTCGGTTTCAGTTTCGCTCACAGTTGGATCACTCTCGTCGTGTTGGTAGCAAAAACCGTTTTCCTGGGCTGGCCGCGAACACCGCTCACCGTCCGCTGTGAGCGCCTTACATCGTTCGCCTCCTTGCGTGTCTTGTGTGTCGGCTTGGGCCATGGACCTGCTCGTTCGTGCGTATTGTTATTCGGTCACAGAGTGCTCTCGATGTCGTTTCGAAGATCGTTCACGCCGCCTTCTCCGGCAACCTTCGGCGAGAGGACGTCCGTGAAGACGTCCACCAGCCGATCGGTTTCGATGTCTTCGTCGTCGCTCCCGTCGAACACCGCGATCCCTTTCGCCGCCGTGATCGCCGCTCGAGTCCCGACGACGATGTCGAGTTGCTCGCGCAGCGCACGCGTGGCGGCGACGAGCTGCTCGATGCGGTCGGGCGAGAGGTCGACGTGTGCGCCGACGATCTCGCGCTCGGTTTCCTCGTCGTAGAAGTCGACGTGGACGCCGACGACCCGGTCGAGGAGCGCGTCCTGGGGTTCGTGGACCCCGGCGTACTCGACGCTGTTCGACGTGAGGATCGCCCGAAACTCCGGGTGGACGTCGATCTGTCGGTCGTCGCCGCGTTTGCCCGGTCGCTCCAGGACGCCCTCCTCGAACACCGACAGCAGGACGTTGTGGGCGACGGGATTGCTACGCGAGAACTCGTTGTAGACGAGCGTCGCGCCTTCGCGGGCGGCGACCGACAGCGGGTTGTCGACCCATCGTTCGCGGACGACCTCGGTCTGTTTGTGAACACCACCGACGTACTGGTCGTCCTCCTTGTAGCGCTCACCGCCGGCGTGCTCGCCGACGAGTGCCGCGGTGTCGACGGCCTCGTCGCCGTTGAGGAAGACGACGGGGCGGTCTCGCTGTGCTGCTGCGGAGAGCGCCAGCGCCGTCTTCCCGCAGCCGGTCGGGCCGATCAGGTGGACGGGTTGGTCCGCGTCGAGCCAGCCGTTGATTCGCCCCTGCAATCCTTCGATCTGGTCGGTAGTGACGAACGGATCGGGGACGACGTCGCTCGGATTCTGTAGCGGGCCGTCGTCCCCGTTACGTGTCCGTTTTTGCCCCTGAACCCGGCGCTGGCCGTTCCGAGAGAGGTTCTTCTTCGCACGACGGCGTTCCTTCGCTTCTCGATCGGTCGTGATCTTCCTGCCACGGACTTTGCGCTCACGCGAGGACGAATCGTTGGCCATGAAGTGAAATATGGGCTGGTGCGGTACGGTGAATTATTCGGCCGCCGACTGCGGCGACGATTCGGGTCGGGTTTCGACCTCGAGTTCTTCGAGTTCCTCGAGGTCGCCTTCGGCGGTGGCCTGCTCGATTTTGGATATCTCCTCCGCGTAGTGGAGGAAGGTATCCACGGAGGCCACGACGACGCGCGCCTCGATGGTCAGCAGTTCGATCCCGACGACCGAGATCCGCGCCCAGACGTCGATGACGACGCCTTTGTCGAGGACTCGGTCTAGGACTTCTGCGAGACTCGAGGAGTCAGGTCTTCGTTGTGGATGTGCCATTGTGGATGCAATTTATTGTGCACTCCGGACCCGTATCACGATTCAGGCTGCTGCTGCAAGCAGCGGCCGACGCTGCTGGTGCAAGCAGTGCCGTCACGGCCGGTGACGCCGAATTGACGCGTACCGACGTCGATCGTATACCCGTCACGTTCGACAGTCCGGGAGTACACGTGATTCAGAGATGTGTAATAGTATTAGTCGACTACTCCGGATCAGTCGCTCGTTTATTGGATTCGAGAGACGGGTCAAACGGCTGACCAAGCTATCCCTTTATGCGTGCGTATCAGGTAAGGCCGATGTGAGCATTCAGCGTCGCGAGAGTAGCGACAGGAATCGACCCGGAACAGGGGTGACCACATCGTGAGCAACTACTACGTCTACGGCGTCGTCAGGGCCGCTGACGACCTCGAGTTCGAGACCGACGCCGTCGCGGGCGCAGACCGGGTCTACACCGTGTCCCACCGACGGCTCGCGGCCGTCGTCTCCGACATCGAGGAGACCGAACCCGAACAGACCGACGAGGACGCACAGCGCCACGACGACGTCCTCCGCGAGATCATGGAGTACGGCGACGGTCGGACGGTCGTCCCGATGCGCTTCGGAATGGTCTTCGAGAACGAGCGCGCGCTCAAGAACGTCCTCCGGGGGGCGCGGCCGGCGTTCAGACGGGCGATGAACGACATCGAAGGGACCGTCGAACTCGGCCTCAAACTCGTCCGCGAGGAGGACGCCGACGTCGACGGTGAGGCGATCGAAGCGACCGTCGCCGACGAACTCGAGCCGCTCGCGGTCGAATCGACCGAGAGCGATCTGTTCAGCGATCGACTCGTCCTGAACCGATCGTACCTCGTCGAACGCGTGGACCGCGAGGCGTTCGACGAGGCGATCGCCCGGTTCGAGGACGAGCACGACGACCTGCTCGTCCAGTACACGGGTCCGTTCGCACCGTACAGCTTCGTCGACGTTCACATCGGAGCCCAGTAGTACCATGTTCATCCTCGACGACCTCCTGTTTCGGCCGTTCGTCGGCGTCATCGACGCACTGCACACGATCGCCCTCGACGAACTGTACGATCTCGAGGGGCTCGAGGACGAACTCAAGGAGAACCAGCTGCTGTACGAACTCGGCGAGCGCTCGGAAGAAGAGTACGAACGCGAGAAGGAACGACTCGAGGAAGAACTCGAAATCGCCCGCGAAGTTCACGAGGAACTCGCGAGCGGCCGCGTGGAGGTAAAATCCTGAGCTTACCAATGAGTGACAGATTTCCGGACGATACGGACGACTCGAACGACGACCGGGCCGACGACGGTGACCGGTGGGAGAATCGACCGCCCGACGATGGCGGTTCGGGGAGGTCGTGGCTCTCGAGCCTGCTTACCGCCCTCGATCGGCTCGACGAGTTTTCGGCGTCGAGCTCCAGTTCCAGTTCCAGTCCCGGATCCAGACCGCGGCCGAGCTCTCGCTCCGACGCGGATTCCGGGTTCGGATCCGATTCCGACCGGCGGGAGAGGGGATCCAGTTTCGACTACGATATCTCCATCCGGACCGGGATAGACGATTTGATCGATGGGAGAAACCCCAGTGACCGTGACCGTGACCGTGATGGTGGCCGCCACGACGTTCGACGATCTGAACCGGACCTGTCTCCGGACCGATCGTCAGACCGACGCCGAACTCGTCGACGGAACGAGGCCAACGCCGACCACCGCGTGACGACTAGAACGGCAGACGACGAACTGCTCGTTACCGCCGACCTCTCCGGCGTCGACCCCGACGACATCACCGTGGGCTTCGATGACAGCACGCTCGTCGTCGGCGTCAACAGCCGGGAACTCGAGCGAGTGTCGGTCCCTTGGACGGAGTCGTCGGCCGAGGCAGCGGTTCGAAACGGGATCCTGACTGTTACCGTCACTCCCGATTCGGGAGCGGGTTCGGACGCCGGTTCGTTCGACGCGGAGTCAGAGTCAGAGTCGGAGACGGAGACGGAGACGGAAACGGAGTCTGAGACGACTGACGAAACCGAGAGTACGGACACGGACACGGACACTGACACTGACACTGACACCGACGCAAACACTGAGGGCGACACATGAGCGACGAACTCGACGCACTCCTCGACGACGCAGAAGACGCCCTGACGAACCTCGAGGAACTGGACTTCGATCTCGATGGCGACGGTGAGAACGACGTGGTCGAAGCCCTCGACGACGACCAACTCGAGTCGCTTCTCGGAAACGTCGATGCGCTCGTGGAGGTGGTCGACGAGGTCGGGGATATGATCGAGGCGATCGACTTCTCGGAACTGCCCGAGGCGGTCGATATGAGCGAGGTACTCGAAGCGATTCACGTCGGGGAGATTCCCAAGGCGATCCGGGAGGGTGACGCGGACGATGTGGTCAAACTCCGACAGTTGCTCAGGGCGATCAACCTGACAGAGCTCTGGAGCACCGCGAACGTTCGCGACCTGTGGCGGTCCAAGCGCAACCTCGATGACGCCGTCGACGACGTCGTGAACGAGAGCGAGGAGGGAAGTCTGCTCGAGGAGGCCGCCTCGTCGGTGTCGGAGCTGACCGACGACGGCGAGGGCGAGAGCGGAGATGGCGACGGATTCGTGGACGCGGGCAGTGACGCGGTCGCCGACGTAACCGACGACGTCGGCGACGCCGCGGCCGACGCGTACGGCTCGATGGACCTCAGGGACGGCGACGGATTCGGCCTGAGCGCCGAGGATACGCAGGCCTACCAGACGATGATCCAGCGGCAGGCCCTAAAGGGGATCGACGAGTTTCGCGACGCGCTGTTGCTGACCCACGAGAAGTTCCAGCAACTGTACGAGTTCAACCGCGAGAAGATGCGTCGCACGGATCGGGCGACCCACTCGCGGAACCCGACGGCGACCTCGACGATGCCGGTCGATCGAGCCGACGTCCCCAGCACGATCCGGTACTCGACGGTGCCCCAGGAGACACGCCTCTCGACGGCACCCAACCGCCGGCGGATCTACGGGCCGCGGTTCGAGCAGGAACTCGAGCGGCGGCGGTCGGAGTCCAAGTCCAAGTCCGAGTCCGAGTCCGGATCGGCGAGAGCCGACACCGAATCCGGAGGTGAGACCGATGGTCGATGACTTCCAGCCGAGCAGGCAGAAAGCCGACCTCGCCGAGGTCGTCGAGATGCTCCTCGACAAGGGCGTCGTCCTCAACGCCGACATCGCCGTCTCCATCGGCGACACGCAGTTGCTCGGCATTCAGGTCCGCGCAGCCCTCGCGTCCTTCGAGACCGCGGCCAAGTACGGTCTCGAGTTCCCCGAGGGGACCGACATGCGCCGTGTCGCCGAGGCGGCCGGCGAGCCGGAACTCGCCGAGGAGTACGCGGGACGACGGCCGCCGGTCGACCCGACTCGAGGCGTCAACGTCACTGCGGAGGACGTTGAGGTCGGTCGCGAAGGCGAAGGCGAAGGAGAGGGTGAAGGTGAAGCGGAGACTGGAGCTGGAGCCGACGACACCGACGACACCGGAGACCGCAGTTCCGAACGACTCGGTGCGCGCCCCGATCCGGACCAGCCTAACAGCGGCGACGTCGACGTCTTCGAGGACGGGCCGCTGGATCTCGGCGAGGACGACGACTCCGAATCAGAATCCGACGATCAGGACCAGGACCAGGAATCGGATCAAGAACAGGACTCAGGCGACGAGGAGACAGCCACCGCCGAGACGGAGGGATCCGACTGATGACGACGATCGACATCGACGGTGAGGAGGCGGCAGACGGCGTCATGACCCTCGTCGTGACGGTCGTCGAACTGCTGGTCGACGCCTTAGAGCGCGAGGCGGTCCGACGGATGGAGTCCGGCGACCTCTCCGACGAGGAAATCGAACGCCTCGGACAGCAACTCGCCGCAATCGAGGAGGAAATCGAACAACTGAAAGAAGATCAGGGGATCGAAGACGGGGTCGAGGATCTCCGCGGCGACCTCGACGGCCTCGTCTCGGACATGATCGAGCGTCTCGATGATGAGTCAGTTCCCGGACAGCAGCCGGGATACTCGGTGTACGGCGAGCCCGGAGCAGGAGGTGACGAGCGATGAATCCGCGTTCACACGACCGCTCGAGCGAGGTGTCGGACGCCGGTGACGACGAGAATCCAGATACCGGGACGGCGAGAGACGACGAGTACACCGTCGACGGCGGCGGCCCGCCGGACGACGATCGGCCCCAGATCGACGAGGGCCGATACATCTACTGTCTGGTCTCGGTTTCCGACGACGATGACGAGGCCGTCGACTTCGAGACGACCGGCGTCGAGGGTGAACCCGTCTCGCTCGTCACCGTCGACGGGATCGGCGCGGTCGTCCACGAGTGTGACGACATCTACGACTCCGCGGATATCACCCGGATCCGGCGCTGGCTCGTCCGCCACCAGTCGGTCGTCGACGAGGCCGGCCAGGCGTTCGGGACGCCGCTTCCCTTCCAGTTCGATACGATCCTCCGGGGCGACGACGAGGTCGTTCGCGAGTGGATTCGAAGCGAGTTCGAGACGCTGGAGACGGTGCTCGACTCGCTGGCTGCCCACTGGGAGTACAGGGTCGAAGTCGTCCGGACCGATCCGATCGACGATTCGACGCTCGCCGAACTGGACGACGAACTCTCCGCGCTCCGCGACCGGATCGACGAGGCCGGCGACGGGGCCGGGTTCTTGCTCGAGAAGCAGTACGAAAGCCGTGCGAAGGAAGTTCGGGCGAACAAGCGCACAATACTGGCCGACGACCTTCGCGACCGGCTCTCGGATCACGCACGCGAAGTCCACGAACTCGAGCGGACGCCGACGGCGACGCTCGGCGACGATACCGGAGACGATGACGACAAAGAGACGCTGTGCCGGCTGACTCTGCTGGCTCACGAAGACGAGGAGAGCGCGATCGGCACGGTGTTAGACGACGTGGCAGCCGAGGAGGGGATCGAGGTGCGGTTTACCGGTCCGTGGCCGCCGTACACGTTCGCGCCGGAACTCGGAGACGGCGACAGCGACGCCGACGGCGGCGCTCGTGCTGACGGCCCCGCGGACGGGGACGAGACCCGAACCGAAAACGAAACCGAAGACGACCACACGCCGAACCCGCACTCGACACACGACCGATGAGACCGACGAAAGACGAGGACGGGCTGGTCGACCTGCTCGACGTGATCCTTCGGGACGGGGCGGTCCTTCGCGCCGACGTCATCATCTCGGTCGCCGAGATCCCGCTCGTGGGAGTCAAACTCACGGCGGCGATCGCCGGGATGGAGACGATGACCGACTACGGCCTGTTCGAGGAGTGGGACACCAGCCGCCGGAACGCGGCGGTCGCGAGGCGCCAGTACGGCCATCGAGACCACGTAACGAGTAGGGTCGAAAACAGGGACAGAGACCGGGTCGGCGTCGGTTCCACTCCGAACTCGGGGACGATCTCGGTCGCTCCGCCGACCGACGGCGGGGGGCCATCTCGAGGACGCGTTCAGGGGGGAGAGGACGAGGAAGAAGAAGAGGAAGAGGAAGAAGAGTAGCGGCCCGAGAGCGGCCGAACGGTCGGCCGGCGGAGTACACGGTACACGAATACGAATCGATTCGGCCACGGGTCGGAGTCGACTGGCAACCGTTCGGCCGGTTCGCACCCACGGCGTGGGGTGTCGGAGTCAGGCGTGCTTCGGACGTTCTTTGGTGAGCTGGACGTCGCCGCTGACGGCGGTCCCGTCCTCGTCTTCGGTGTACGTGTACATCCCGGTCCCACCGCAGAGCGTACACTCGTAGGTCTCGGAGATCTCGTTGATCATCTCGCCGTCTTCGAAGTAGACGCGACTCTGGGTGATCTGCAGGAACTGCGGGGTCTCGCACTTGGTGCACTCGATCATACATCAGCGGACACCTGCACCGGTAGTAGTTATCCGGCTGGTAACGCTGTGGGGCTGTATGCTATGGCTGACTTACCTGCCGTGTGGGACCGATTACCGATCGTTCACCCCGCAGCGATCCCGACCGATTGCCGATCGTTGATCTCTCGAGATAAGCTGCCCATAACCACCGGAGTGCGGGCGGCTACGGGTGGTGGCCGACGGGTTCGACCGGCGACCGAGAGACGGGTTCGACGGTGGTTTTATGCCGGTTACTTCGCCGAAGGGTCCAGTTTATCGGGGCTCGTCGCACTTCTGTCGCCACTCGACTCGGGGCCCGCGTTCGCCGTCGGTATCGGTTCCCGTCGCGACGAGCCCGGGAGCGGTCCGGTCGCTCTCGAGGACGGGGCTGGAGACGAGACCGATACCGAGGAGGAAGACGAAATGAACGAACGATACTGAGGAGGTGGAGGAGGACGAAACTGGACGTCGCCGCCCACCAGTCAGAACTACCTCGAGACCGGAAACCGGCGTCTCCCGCCGCCACCGGTCCTTTGTAGTTGGTGGCGCTCGAAGGGCCGGTATGTCGATTACTCTGTACCAACTCGACGGCTGTCCGTACTGCGAAAAGGTCGCCGACCGTCTCGACGAACTCGACGTCGACTACGAGACCGCCTGGACCGACGCGATGCACTCGGACCGAAACGAGGTCAAGCGCGTCTCGGGTCAACGTGGCGTCCCCGTCCTAGTCGACGAGGACCGCGGCGTGACGATGTCCGAATCGGCCAACATCCTCGAGTACGTCGAACGGACGCTCGCGTAAGAGTCGAGGTCGAAGCCAAGTCGGAGTCGAAATCGAGTCGGAATTGGAACCGGAAATCCGTACTCGAGCGCTCGTCAGTATCCCAACCCGCTTTTTCGACTGTCACACATCCTTTCCGTCGAAAACGCGACCACGGACGGTCACCGTAGGCAATTTCTAGACGTGTCGTATGCGGTCCCTGTCTCCGTTCTCGAGTGGCTACTGTCAGCGAAGTAGATGCATAACAAAGGGTGAGACTCGCCTTTCGTTGACACGCGGGGATGAAACGCCCCGTCGGGTGAACGTTCGGCGCAGACCACGACGCGCTGACCGGCCATTTGCCGTGCGTTCGTTCCCGGATCGCTCGGAAGTGGACTCGCCCCCGCTTCGAGTTAGCTCATGTCTCTCACACACGGGCGGGTCCCGCCCCCGCCCGGTTTCACACGCCCGAGTGGCGACACGCCTGTCGGTGTCGGTATCGGTATCGGTGTCACCGTTCCGTCGTCCTCGGTCCCGCTATTTATCGCGGCCGTCCCCACGCTCGAGACTGACGAGGTCGTCGACGCTCGGAAACGCGGTCGAATCATCGAGAATCTGGTCCATCCGTTCGGCGTGTTTCCGCGTCGCGTACGCGGCGAGTTTCTCGGCGACTGAGCCGTCTTCGTCGACGGTCGCCTCGCTCACGACTTCCGTCGCGAGGTCGGCGAGGTCCGCGACCGTCTCCTCGACGAGCGTCGGTTCGACGCCGCGGTCGTGGACGAGCGTCTTCAGTTTCCACATGCCGAATCCGACGTGGCGGCCTTCGTCCGCCCGAATCCGTGAGAAGCCCTCCACGAGCCCCGGCATCGACGGGGCGGCCTCTCGACTGAACTCCGTCTGGACGCTGTAGTAGCCCGTCTGCGCGAGGATTCCCTCGATGGCGAGGTGGTAGTGACAGTACGCTCGCGCTCGATTCTCGAGAGTGTCCGCCGTGAGCAACCGGTTCATCGCCCGCTCGTTTCGCTCGAGGAGTTCCACGTACGCGGCCGGGAACCAGCGCTCGTCGGTCGGGCTGGTCGGCTCGAGTCCGCGTCGACGTTCTTCGGGCGTGACGACGGTGTCCCAGTAGCGCTCGAAGTAGTCGGCGTGTTTGGCTTCGTCGTAGAGTTGCGTGCTGACGTAGAGTTGGTCGGTGACGTTCTCGAGGACCGAGGCGAGCGGCACGAGGTCCTCGGTGACGGCCTCCTCGCCGGCGCCGAAGAGTGCGAGCGTCCGCCGGAGCCCCTCGAACTCGGCGTCGGGGAGAGCGGCGATGGCGTCCCGATCCGTCGAGAGATCGATCTCGTGAGGGTCCCAGTGGCGTTCGACCGCGTTTCGGTAGTAGCGATAGGAGCGACGCTCGAGGTCGAGTCGGGGGTTCGGCGCTCGTGTCGTCATCGGTGAGTGTTCAAACGGACTGCAAAAAACGGTGTCGAGTTCGGATCGTGAGATGGTTCGTGGCCGATCGGACTACTGACGACAGTCGCGGCCCGGCGACGCCGACACCCACAGTCTTCAAGACACTCCCCTCGAACTATCGGCTATGCGACTCGAGGAGTACTGGGGGGTCGGTCCGAAGACGCGCGAGACGCTGGTCGAAGAACTCGGTGCCGAGCGGGCGGTGCGGGCCATCGAGAGCGGCGACGTCCGCGCGCTCGCCGACGCCGGACTCCCCAGAGGACGGGCGACAAGAATCCTCCGGCGTGCGACCGGCGGTGCCGGAATGGACACGCTGGCGACGAGCGACGCACGCGCGGCGTACAAGGAACTGCTCGATCTGGCGGTCGAACACGCCGTCACCGACCGCGCCGCAGACCGCATTCGCGTGCTCACGCCGTTGACGGACCGCGAGGCCATGGACGAGCGTCTGGACTCGGTGCTGGCCGCCCGCGACGCCTGGGCCGAACTGCCTGCTGAGGACCGCGAGGCCGTCCTCGCGGCGTACGATCGGTACGACGATCGCGACGGCAGCGAACGCGCCGCGGTCGAGGCCGCTCTCGCCTTGCTCGAGGCCGACGTCGACTCCGGGCCGTTCGAGACGATCGCCGACCTCGAGCGGGAGACGTTGGCGGAGGCGAGCGCGGCGCTGTCGGCGCTCGACGGTGACGGTCGGAACCGGGTCCGCGAGGGTGCGGACGACGAACTCGACCGCCTCCGGACGGCGCTGGGTGCGGTCGAGGACATGGACGCCAACGCGCTCGAGGTTATCGAGGACCTCCGCGCGGACGGCGTCCACGACGTGCAGGGCTTTCGCGACGCGTTCGAGGACCGACTGCTCTCGGAGACGCAGGTCACCATCGACCGGGTGCGGGAGGCGATGCCGACCGACGCCGCCGACGCGACGGACTTCGTCGGCGGCACGCTCCGGAGGCTCCGGTCGGACCTTCGAGAGGCCGTCGACGAGCGCGAGGAAACCGTCGCGACCGAGTTCGAGGAGACGCTCGAGGCCGCGAGCGAGGACGTCTCGCAGGCCGTCTCGGCGGTCGACGAGATCGCCTTCCACCTCTCGCTGGCGCGGTTCGCACTGGCGTACGACTGTACGCGGCCGCGGTTTATCGGGGGAGACCGGGCCGCCGTCTCCGTCGTCGGCGCGCGCAACCTCACGGTCGCCGCCCGCGACGGCGAGTCCGTCCAGCCGATCACGTACGCGCTGGGCGACCACGACGTCGCGGACGTTCCCGACGGCGACCGCGTCGCCGTCCTGACGGGGGCCAACAGCGGCGGGAAGACCACGCTGCTCGAGACCCTCTGTCAGGTCGTCCTGCTGGCGACGATGGGGCTCCCGGTCCCCGCCGAGCGCGCCGAGGTGACCCCCGTCGACGCGCTCGTCTTCCACCGACGTCACGCCAGTTTCAACGCGGGCGTCCTCGAGTCCACCCTGCGGTCGATCGTTCCGCCCCTCTCCGGCGGCGGCCGGACGCTGATGCTGGTCGACGAGTTCGAGGCGATTACCGAACCCGGCAGCGCGGCGGACCTGCTCCACGGGCTGGTGACGCTGACCGTCGGTCGTGACGCGCTGGGCGTGTTCGTCACCCACCTCGCGGACGATCTGGAGCCCCTTCCCGAGGAGGCCCGCGTCGACGGCATCTTCGCGGAGGGATTGAGCCCGGACCTCGAGTTACAGGTGGACTACCAGCCCCGCTTCGGTACCGTCGGCCGGTCGACGCCGGAGTTCATCGTCTCGCGGCTGGTCGCCGACGCCGCCGACCGGACCGAACGCGCCGGGTTCGAGACGCTCGCGGAGGCGGTCGGCAACGACGTCGTCCAGCGGACGCTGGCAGACGCACGCTGGGACGCGTGACTCGTCGGGGGTTCGGACCCCGTGTTTCCGCGGTCATTCGGACCTCCGATTCTATTTTCGTTTTCGTTTCCGTTTCCGTTCCCGATCTCACTCTCGATCTCACTTTCACACCCCTACACGTTCGTCGCAGGGGCAGAACTAATACTGAGCAGAGACCTACTCCCGTCGTGGCCGAGTCAAGAAATGCGGACGACGAATCGGTAACCGGGGTCGTCGAAGTCGAGTTTTCGCTCTCGGACCCATCGTACCCCTTCGTCGGTCTCTCGAGGGCCGAGCAGTGTCGGTTCGAACTCGCCGAGATGATCCCGAGAGCCGACGGGCAGTACGCGGAGTTCTTCACGATCACCGGTCTCGAACCGGCCGAAATCCTCGATCGGACGGCGGATAACGACAGCGTCGAAGTCGAACTCCTCGAGGCGTACGACGACGGAGGACTGTTCGAACTCTTCGTCGGAGACCACTGCCCTGCGGTGCGACTGGCGGAGCTGGGTGCGCTTCCGCGTACGGTTCGGGGGATCGACGGTCACGGGTACATCACCGTCGAAGTCCCCGCACGAGAGGATCCGTCGACGATCGTAGAGACGTTTCTCGAGGAGTATCCGTCGGCGGCGGTGACGGCCAAGCGCCAACGAGACCGCGCTACGCCGCGATTCGGTGAGTCCGCGTTCCGACAGGACGTTCGAGACTCGCTGACGGACCGACAGTGGCACGTGATCCGGACCGCCTACGAGGCCGGGTACTACGAGTGGCCGCGGGAGTGTACGGGCGCTGACGTCGCGGCGGAACTCGGCATTACCTCGGCGACGTTTTCACAGCACATCCATTCGGCCGAGCGAAAACTCCTCACGATGCTGTTTACCGACGATCGGGAGGAAAGCGATCGAGCGTAGGCGCCGACACTCGT
Organism: Halomontanus rarus; assembly: GCF_017357405.1. Taxonomy (GTDB): domain Archaea; phylum Halobacteriota; class Halobacteria; order Halobacteriales; family Natrialbaceae; genus Halomontanus; species Halomontanus rarus. The sequence continues at coordinate 3,506,879 of NZ_CP071597.1, forward strand.
CTCGTCGGGTCCGGCGACCGTGGTCTACAGAGCGCGGACGCCCTCACTCGTTCTCGAACTCGTCGGTCCCGTTCTCGTTCCCGCCGTTTACGTCTCCTTCGACCGCATTATCGGCGACACTGACACTGGCCTCGTGAGGAGTTACCCCGACGCGCCCGTCGTCCGTGACGACCACCGCGCAGCCTTCGTATCGGAACGCCACTCGAGAGAACCCGGCCCGCGCCGAGGTGTTTCGGTCACCGGCCGTAATCAGTCGATCCAGCGCGTCCGGGTCGACGACCGACCGAAGCGGTTGGAGTTCGATCGGTTGCGTCCCCTTCACTGCCGCGACGGCTCTGACGACCGCGTTGCACACCGTCTCATCTACCGACTCGTCTCGAGCCGTCTCGAACGTCCCGACCGCCCGGTCGTCTCGTTTCTCGTCTCGTCTCGAGAATTCGTCGTTTCGTCTCATATCTCCCTCCAGAACCGTCGAAGGTGCCTTTCCTTCGACCGAACAGCACATAGTCTCACTACCTTCAGTTCGAGGTGTCGGGGTTGGGCTCGTCGCCGACTGCCGTCGTTTCGTCTGTTCATCGAACCGCTCGGTTTCGCCGGTCAGCGTTCGGAGTCGTCTTCGCGTTCGTCGTCGAACCCGAATCCGAACCCGCGTTCGGCCGGCCAGTAGTCGTGGACGTCGATCGGTTCGGACGCTCGATCCGTCGACTCCGCGCCGTAGGTGTAGGGTTGCCCGTTTTCGTCTTCGCAGACGCGCGCCTCGAGGTACGACTGGGCCGCGCGTCGCGAGAGGATTCCCATTTCGACGATGTCGGCCAGTGCGGTCTTCGTCGCGCGGAACCAGGTTCTGAGCGCCAGATCGTCGCTTCCGGGTTCGGCTCTGACGATCGCACCGCGGCCCTCCTCGCGGCCGTCACCCCACTCGAGCCAGCAGACGCGGTAGGTCGTCACCGCGAAGTCCTCGGCGACGAGGTAGAGCGCCTCGTGGACGCACGGGTCGAGGTAGTTCGAGAGGACGCGCTCGAGGGAGACGGCGTCGGCGAGCAGGTCCGAGTCGACCGTTCCGCGAGCCAGCGGCGTCTCCCGTGTCAGTGACGTCGCCAGCGCGAGCTCGTCGCCGCCCCAGTGGCTGTACCGAAGGTCGTAGAGGCGATCCGGTCGCTCGTAGGCGACGAGTGCTCTATGTCCCATCGTCACGATCACCGGTCGTAGCCCCCGAACGGTCGTCGACTGTCGGTTCTGCTGTGGCGTCGAATTCCGTGTCGGGCCACGTTCGAAATCCGAGCGGGATCCCGGTGGCGATCTCGTCACCTCGCAAGTGATCGTCCATGTGTCGGGTGTGGCCGCGTGTTCACACTTGAACTTGCGGAGGGGTCGTCCGGATCGCTCGAGGGACCGACGCGGATGCCGCCGCTCGATGAGACGGGCGAAACGACGAAAAGGATCGAACGCGTCGGTTCGACCGAATGCGATACGACGCAGTCGTCTTCGACAACGACGGCGTACTGACGACGCCGACCGACCACGAGGCGCTCCGGCGGGCGATCTACACCGCCTTCGACGAGGTCGGCGTCTCGAGTCCGGCCGACGACCACGTCGACACACTGTTGAGTCCGACCGTCGACGCGCTTCGCGAGATCGCCGAGGGCCACGGCGTCGAGGCGACGGCGCTCTGGGAGGCCCGCGAGCGCGCGGCGATCGCGGTGCAGGCCGAGGAGATCCGCGCCGGCCGCAAGACGCTGTACGACGACGTCGACTCGCTCGAGTCGCTGCCGGTCCCACGGGCGATCGTGAGCAACAATCAACACGAAACCATCGAGACGATCGTCGACCACTTCGGCCTCGACGAGTACGGGTTCGACCCGTGGTACGGCCGCGAGCCGACCGTCGACGGGATCGAACGGAAGAAGCCGACGCCCTACTACCTCGAGCGCGCGATCGACGAGATGGGCGTCGAGAATCCCCTCTACGTGGGCGACAGTCGCGTGGACATCACGGCTGCCAACGCTTGCGGGATCGACTCGGCGTACGTTCACCGGCCCCACCGCGAGGGGTACGAGTTGCCCGAGCGCCCGACCCACGAACTCGAGTCGCTCGAGGATCTGCGGACGCTTCTCTGAGACTCCCGCTCTCTCTCTCACCGTCGCCGTACTCTCACGCCGGAACGTTCGCTTCCTCGGCGCGCGCCTTGATCGCGGCGTTCATCGCGTCGAACCCGGCCCTGATGCTCCCCCGATCGAGCAGTATCGGGACGAGCGCCCCCCGGAACGTCTCCCGCTGGAGCAGCCGCGTTCGCGCTCCCCCCTCGCCGATCGGCTCGAGGTGGAACTCGTGGTAGCCGTCGAAGACGAAGGGGATGCCAAGACGACCGAGCCAGGCGAAGCGTTCGTTGGGCTCGGCGGCGACGACCTCGGGTTCGAAGGTCATTCCCCGCGAACCCGGCGGCTCGATGCGGACCCGGAGCGCTTCGCCCTCGATCGGCGTGCCTTCGATCGCGGTGACGAACGGGTTCCACTCCGGATAGGAATCGAACTCGAGGAGGATCCGCCAGACGACCGCCGGCGGCGCGTCGATCTCCACGAAGCGCTCGATCTGCTCCATAGGTGGGGTATCAGACTCGAGGCGTATGCCAGTATCGGTCGTTTCCGGTCGTGAGTCGCGTCTCGAGACGATCAGCGCTGTTTCGCTGCCGGTTCGATTGTGCGACACTCGTGGTTCCTCTCCTCCTCTCTCCTATCCCGGTCGCTGACGCCGTCAATTGCACGCACGACCTATTTCGGTCGTCTCGTGGTGTCTCGCGGTATGACGAACATCGACATCGCGATCACCGGGGCTGCCGGTCGGGTCGGCCGGGAGGCGATCGAGGCGTTTCCCGACGACCACGAACTCACGCCGTTCACCCACAGCGAGCACGAGGACCTCGAGAGCGAAATCCTGGAGATCGAAGATCGGGACGCGTTCCGCGAGGCCCTCGAGGGACAGGACGTCCTGATCCACCTCGCGGCCAATCCGTCGCCGGAAGCCGACTGGGACGACCTGTCGGGGCCGAACGTCGAGGGGGTCTACAACGCCTTCGAGGCGGCCCGCGAGAACGACCTCCGACGAGTCGTCTACGCGAGTTCGAACCACGCGGTCAACATGCCGAACGTGGCCTCGCCGATCCGCCCGGAGTCGACCCAGGGGCGACCGACGGCGATCCGTCCGTCCGATCGAACCCGTCCGGACAGCTACTACGGCATTACGAAGGTTTTCGGCGAGGCTGTAGGCAGTTACTACGCGGATCGCCACGGCCTCGAGGTGGTGAACCTGCGGATCGGCTGGCTCCTGTCCGAGGACGAACTCGAGGAGAAGATCGACGAGCGCGACGGTGCGGGCGAACGGTACGCTCGCGCGATGTGGCTCAGCCCCGAGGACTGCCGGCGACTGATCAACGCCGCGGCGACGGAACCGCTCGAGGGAACGTTCGTGACCGCCCACGGCGTCTCGGACAACAGCGACCGATTCCTCTCGCTGACGGAGACGACGCTCGGGATCGACTACCGGCCGCAGGATAACTCGGCGCGGGTGCTCGACGAGGAGGGCGAGTAACGGCTCGTCGATTCGAAAATCGAGTCCGCGCAAGCGCGGTGCTCCGTCGGGGGAAGGAAAGGGGAGGGGAGGAGAGGAAGTCAGCACCTCGAGCGTTCTCGAGTGGGTCGCCCGGACGAGCCCCCGTCCTTCACGTCGGCTGAACAGTGTTGAATTCGGTTATATTCGAGTTGAAAGTCGGCTAAGTGGTCGAAATTCGGGTTGAACGTCGCCGGTGAATTTACATTACCTAATGTGGCTGTCGAATATGAGTTACCCGGCACCCTCCCGAGAAGTCGTCGAAAAAACCGCCACACTGGAAGGAGTTGCACCGACGGATCTCGCACCGCCGAATTACGACGTGCTCAACGACGTGATCGATCCGGAGGCACTCGACGCTCTCTGTCGATCGAACGATCGAACCCCGGTCCCGACCCCGATCGAAGTGGCGTTCGTGTTCAACGGCTATCGGGTGACCGTCAGGAACGATGGATCGGTCACCGTTCGGGGCCGCCCGATCAGCGGGCGCACTCGTTGAGAACCGTATTGGCCTCGAGACCCGTCGTCACGGCCGATCGGCCGAGTACCGACCACGTCGACCGGTCGGCAGGCTTTCGACTCCCGTCTACGTCCTCGCATCGAGTTCACTCGGATCGCTCGTCGACCGTTTCCCCGGCGACGTTGCGTAGCGATGCTCGAGCGCAGTGATTTGGGACGGTTCGAGGCGTCTCGCCGCGTTCGCCGTCTCGAGTCCAGACGGGAACTCGACGACACTCGGGTCGACTCGGCGCTCGATACGACCACGAAGTTAATGATAATCGATGACTAAGCGTTCGTATGGCATCGAAAGCGAAACGGCCGTGTCCGAACTGCGGGACCGAGGACGTCTGGCTCGAGGAACAGGCGAGACGCCTCGAGTACGGTTGTAACCTGTGTAACCACCAGTGGGCGGTCGGGAAGGCGACCTGAACGGGGACGCTGGACGGAACGATCAATCGTCCGCGTTCGCGCCGGCGGGCGAGAGCGCTGCGGGCGGCTCGCCCGGCAGGTCGTCGCGGTCGTGGGGCGCGTCGAACGCGAGGTCCGGGCCGCGGGCGACGATTCCGTGAGGGTTCACGTCCGGGTGCGTCGTGTAGTAGTGTTCTTTGATGTGGGCCATGTTCACCGTCTCCGCGACGCCCGGTGTTTGATACAGATCACGCAGGTACGGCCAGAGGTTCTCGTACTCGCGGACGTACTGGACGTTACACATGAAGTGCGTGTGGTAGACGTTATCGAACCGAACGAGGGTGGTGAACAGACAGACGTCGGCCTCGGTCAGGCGATCTCCCGCCAGGTATCGTTGCTCGCCCAACACCTCGTCCCAGTGATCTAACGCGCCGAAGAGGTCGTCGACCGCCTCGTCGTAGGGTTCCTGTTTCGTCGCGAACCCCGCCCGGTAGACGCCGTTGTTGATCGGTTCGTAGATCTCGTCGATGATCCGATCGACGTCCTCGCGGTATCCCTCCGGGTAGAGGTCGACGTCCCGCGTCGCAATTTCGTCGAACTCGGTGTCCAGCATCCGGATGATCTCCTCGGACTCGTTGTTGACGATGGTGTCTTCCTCCGTATCCCAGAGGACGGGCACCGTCACCCGACAGGTCGCGTCCGGGTCCGCGCGCACGTAGAGTTCTCGCAGGTAGTCGGCGTCGTGGACGTGATCCGGCGTACAGGCCTCCTTCTCGGGCGTGAACTGCCAGCCGCCTTCGGCGCGATAGGGGTCGACGACCGACACCGAGATGGCGTCCTCGAGTCCCGTCAGCGCTCGTACGACCAGCGTGCGGTGGGCCCACGGGCACGCGGCGGAGACGTAGAGGTGGTACCGACCCGCCTCGGGCTGGAAACGCGCGTCCGGATCGTCGCGGATCTCGTTTCTGAAGGTCGTCTCCCCGCGCTGGAACGACCCGTCGTCGTCGGTCAATTCGTGTGCATCCGTCCGCCACTCGCCGTCGACGAGCATGTTCATGAACCGAACTTGGGCCGGCAGACGTAAGACCTCTCGGTGACACCGATGTCACTGGATCGTGTTCGCTCCGCAAACGAGATCCTAGCCGAGAGCGACGACCCAGTAGACGGCGACGAACCCGACGAGTGCGACCCCCTCGAGTCGGATCAGCCGTCGTCCCGTCGCGAGCAGTGCGGTGGCGACAATCGTCAGCACGAGCAGCCAGACGAGGCCGATCACCGCCTCGGTCGAGACGGTCATCGGGCGGATCACGGCGGCGATCCCGAGGACGCCGAGGAGGTTGAATACGTTCGAGCCGACGACGTTGCCGGCGGCGATACCGACGTCACCCTTGCGGGCGGCGACGAGCGACGTCGCCAGTTCCGGGACTGAGGTTCCGGCGGCGACGACCGTCATCCCGACGACCCACTGGGAGACGCCGGCGTCCCGTGCCAGACCGGCCGCCGTTTCGACGAGCAGTCCGCCACCCACGACGACGAGCGCGAGGCCGACGAGCAGCCTCGGGACGTCGATCCAGTCGACCGGACCCGTAGCGGTGGTCTCGGACTCGAGTTCTCGAGTCGATTCCAGTTCCTCGTCGGTGACGGCGTCTTTCCCTTCCTCGCCGGTGACGGCACCTCTCCCTTCATCGCCAGTGACGGCGTCTCTCCCTTCCTCGGCGACCTGACCTCGAGCGGCCACGATCAGTCCACCGAGGTATGTCAGGAGGGCGATACAGAGGAAGACTCCCTCGAGTCGCGTGATCGCGACGTCCGCGAGAAACACGAGCACGAAGACGGTCGTCACAGCCATCACGACGGCGTCGCGACGGACGAGCGAGTCGGTCGCCCGGAACGGGCGGACGATCGCGACGCCGCCGAGGATCACGCCGAGGTTGAATACGTTCGAGCCGACGACGTTGCCTATCGAAATGTCCGCTCGGCCCGCGAGTGCGGCCTCGACCGTCACCGCGAACTCCGGAGCCGACGTGCCGAATGCGACGACGGTGAGGCCGACGATCAGCGCCGACACGCCGACTGCACTCGCGAGTCGCGATGCCGCCGCGACCAGCCAGCGAGCGCCGAGCCAGAGTGCGACGATCGAAACGAGCAACGTGGCGACGTCGACGATGACCATGGTCTTTGTCTGTCTGTCGTCGCCGACGTGGAAAGGGACACCGGACTCGAGGCAGATGTGGACCAGAACGTCGATGTGCGTGTGGGTGTGGATGTGAACGTTGATCTCGACGCGGGTATCGAGACGATCAACGCGGAACTCGCGCGACTCGAACGAAGACGCCAGCGCTTATACCGCCGGGGTGACCACCTCGGAGTATGGCCGACGACGGGGGCGACGACGCGACGCACGCGGAGTCCGGAAACGACGCGGGAACGGCAGACGACGGCGACCGCCACCGCCAGAGCCGCCTCTTTACCGACGACGACGGCACCTTCGACGCCGACCGCGCTCGAGACGAATCCCTCCCGGTCGAGGACGGCGAGGTCGTCGACACGGACGAGCTCGCGGAGCACCAGACCTACCTCGAGGGGCGGGGGATCTACGACGAGCGCAACGCGGTCAACGACCTCACGGGCAAGGAGTGGAAGTTCGCCACCAAGTCGGTGATCCCCGAGGGGTACCCCCCGGCCGTCCAACACGAGCTGCGAAGCGAACACGGCGGCCAGAAGCCGCCCCGACTCTGCGCGGAGTTGATCGGCCGCTTCAGCAAAGCCGGCGACACCGTCCTCGACCCGTTCGCCGGCGTCGGCGGGACGCTCCTTGGTGCGAGTTTCTGCGAACACGAGGGAACCGGGCTCCGCCGCGCGATCGGGTTCGAGCGAACCGCACGCTGGATCGAGATCTACGAGGAGGTTCTCGAGCGCGAAAACGAGGAGCGACGCGCTCGCGGAGAGCCGCCGCTGGCGACCCAAGACATGCGCCACGGCGACTGCGCCGATCTGATCGAGGATCTCGACGAGGACACGGAGATCGACCTCCTCCTGACGGACGTCCCCTACTGGAACATGGACGAACTCGAGCAGACGCGAAACGAGCACGAGACTCGAGCGAGCAAGCTGGGGGCGTTCGATCCCGACCCCGGTGGCGATGGCGACGAGGGCGGGGACGGGGGCGGGGGCAGAGCTGCGACCGAACCCGACGGCGATTCGGCAGGCGACACCGCCGAGAACGGCGACGCGGACGACACGACGCAGACGAAAGCCGAGTGGCTCGCGGACATGGCCGAGAAGTTCGCGCGATTCGCGACCGCCGTGAAACCGGGCGGCTACCTCGTCGTCTTCATCGGCGATATGTACCGCGAGCAATCCTACGAGTTCCTCTCGGCGGACCTCGCTCGAGCGATCGACGACGCCGCGCCGGTCACGCTGAAGGCGGACCTCGTCTGGTACGATCCCACGAAGGACCTCCACGTCTACGGCTACCCGTTCTCGTTCGTTCCCTCGATGGTCCACCAGCACGTCCTCGTCTTCCGGACCGACCGCAACGAGTGAGTCGAGCCACGGAGAGTCGGGTCGCGATCGGCAGCACGTCACTGTCTGACGTACTTTTATAATTCTCCCGTTCGATGCACCGACAGGCGCGCAACAATACGTTCAATCCCATCCTTCCCCATGCGCGCCTGACACACCATTTCGACGGTTCGACGGGGAACGTATGACTACTTCGCGTCCAGTGAAACGGTAAGAGAGTTCTCGAGTGCGTTCCGGTTTTCGAACACGAACACGAACTCGAGTTCGAACCGGTGCTCGATCCGACCGGACCTAAATCAGAGACTCGAGCGTGAGTCGGGCCTACGCCGCCGGAAGTAACGCCGATCGCACGTCGTCGACGCGCTCGGTTTCGGCGATCAGTGCCACCTCGTCTCCGACCTCGAGTTCCGTTCCCGGGAGTGGGATCGTCAGCGATTCGTGTGCGCGACCGTGGGCGTAGATGCGCGCGCTCTCGGGGAGGTCGATCTCGCTCATTCGCTTGCCCACCGCGGGCGAGCCGTCGCGGATCTCGATCACGGTCAGCTGGAGATTCGCCGCCAGATCGGCGACGACGTTGAAGTCCCCACCGAGCATCGCGGTCTTAGCACCCGCCGCACCCAGCCGCTCGGGATAGATGATGTCGTCGACGTCCTCGGCGTACTTCTCGTAGATGTCCTCGCGGTAATCCTCGTCGATACGCAGGACCGTCCGACAGCCGTGGTGTTTTCCGACCATACACGCGGCGAAGTTGACGTTGAGGTCCGGCGTGAACGACCCGATCGCGTCGGCGGTGTCGATTCCCGCCGCAATCAAGACGTCCTCGTCCTCGCCGTCGCCCTGGCGGGTCTCGAACCCGTCGGTCTCCGCGCGTCGAATCCGATCGTAGTCGTTGTCGACGACGACGACCTCGTGGCCCTCCTGTTCCAGAATGCGCGCCGTCCGCGACCCGACCCGGCCGTATCCCACGATGACGAACTTCATGCGATATGCGTACGTGTCCCTCGGTGAAATACGTTCGTCCGCTCGACGGCGTCTGCGTGACGGGTATCGGACTCCTCGAGCGTCGGTCACTCGGTGCCTCGGAGTCGTCAGTCGGACGGACCCTCCGCGAATCGTGACAGCGATCTGTGCACATCCGTGTATCGATCAGCCGATCTGAGGACGGATACATTTAAATAATCGGTGTCGCAATGCTCGTACGTCCAACATGGGGGTTACCGATACGCTCGCGGAGTTCTTCGAGTTCGACGAACACGACACGACGATCGGGACGGAAGTGATCGCCGGAATCACGACGTTTCTGGCGATGTCGTACATCATCGTCGTCAATCCGACGATCCTGCTGCCGGCGATCATGGGCTTCAACGAGGAGGGGGATCTCAATACGGAGACGACGATCGACGGAGTGACCTACGGCATCGGGGAAGTGACCCAGATGCTCGCCATCACGACGATTCTCGCCTCGTTCGTGGCGATCCTCGTCATGGCCCTCTACGCGAAACGGCCGTTCGGGCTCGCTCCCGGTATGGGGCTGAACGCCTTCTTCACGTTCACGGTCGTCATCGGGATGGGGATCCCGTGGCAGACGGCGCTGGCAGCGGTGTTCGTCGAAGGGATCATCTTCATCGCGCTCACGGCGGTCGGCGCTCGCGAGTACATCATTCGCCTGTTCCCCGAACCCGTCAAGTTCTCCGTCGGCGCCGGGATCGGTATCTTTCTGCTGTTCATCGGACTCCAGGAGATGGAGGTCGTCGTCGCCGATCCCGAGACGTTCGTCACGCTCGGGGGGATCGCACAGAATCCCGCCGCGATCGTCGCGATCGTCGGACTGTTCGGGACGCTCGCGCTGTGGGCCCGCGGTCTCACCGGCTCGATCATCGCCGGCATCGTCGGCACCACGGTCGTCGGGTGGGCGCTCTTGCTCGCCGGCGTCGCGAGCACCGAAACCATGGCGCCCGAGACGCTCGTCGACGATCAGACCGGCGAACTGACGTTCGCGACGGTCACTTCACCGCAGTACGACATCACGCCGCTCGCCGGCGCGTTTATCGAGGGGCTGCGCGAGGTCGATCCGCTGACGTTTTCGCTCGTGGTGTTCACGTTCTTCTTCGTCGACTTCTTCGATACCGCGGGAACGCTCATCGGCGTCTCGCAGTTCGGCGGCTTCCTCGACGAGGAGGGGGACCTCCCTGAGATGGACAAGCCGCTGATGGCCGACGCCGTCGGGACGACCGTCGGCGCGATGATCGGCACGTCGACGGTGACGACGTACATCGAATCATCGACCGGCGTTGAGGAGGGCGGTCGGACCGGCATGACCGCACTCGTCGTTGGCCTCCTCTTTCTCGTCTCACTGGTCGCGATTCCGCTGGTCGCGATCATCCCCCCCTACGCCTCGTTCATCGCGCTGGTCGTCGTCGGAATCATCATGCTCCAGGGCGTCCTCGACGTCGACTGGACCGACCCCGCGTGGTCGATCTCCGGCGGCCTGACGATCACCGTCATGCCGCTGACGTACTCGATCGCGAACGGCCTCGCCGCGGGAATCATCGCCTATCCGCTGATCAAGACCGCGATGGGAGAACGCGACGACGTCCGACTCGGCCAGTGGGCGATCGCCCTCGCCCTCGTCGGATACTTCTACGTCCACACGAGCGGGATGCTCGGCTGATCCGCGACCCGGCGCTCGTTTTCGTTCGACTCCCGGCAATCGCTCGGCCGACCGGAGGGCTCATACGGCTTCCTTTCGTACGTCGGACCATGGCAGACATCACCTTCTACGAACTCCCCGGCTGTCCGTTCTGTGCGAAGGTTCGCACCAAACTCGAGGAACTCGACCTCGAGTACGACACGATCGAGGTCCCGCGGTCGCACGACGAGCGGACGCAGGTAGAGGCGGTCAGCGGTCAGACCGGCGTACCGGTTATCTCGGACGAGGCCCACGACGTCGAGGGTATGGCCGAGAGCGACGACATCGTCGACTACCTCGAGGAGACCTACGGCGGCGCATGACGTCCTCCTCGCCGTGAACGGCGAGGTTTCCTCTGATGGAGTCTCGACTACGCTGACTCCTCGGAGGCAATATTCCCATCCCGTTGGATGGTACTCTGGTGTGAGCGCAATTCTTTGGGACTTTCGAGAGAGCTTGGTGACTCCGACCAATTATGGTCGTCCCACTCGAACCGCTCGGGCTGCGCCATCAGCCGTACTGCACTGCCAGTCTGCCGCTCCAAGAACGTCCGAGACGCCACAAGGTCCGCGTGACTCTCAAACCCACACACGCACGAAAGCGTGTCTCGGTGTCGAGTCGTGTCCGAAGTTGACCCGCAATTTGGACACTCTTGACTCGTCCACGCTTCGGAACGCTCCTTCACTGTGATACCGTATTCCTCGGCGGTACACTTCAACCGTTTGATGAACTGGTTGAACGCCCAGAAGTTGTGGGTCTTCGCGTTCGTCTCCACCGACCAATGCGTCTCCAACACATCAGTTAGTCCACCAACGTATATCTCAGACACTCCGTCCTCGTACAAGCGTTCAATGAGGTCACGGACCAGCGCGTCTTGCGCGTGGTTCCGACGACCAGTGCGCTTCCGGTACAAGCGTCGGATACGCTTGCTGGAGTATTGGCCATCTTCGAGTTTGGATTGCAACTCGGCAATTCGCCGTGTGGTCTCGCGGAACCTGTGGAAGAGTGTTCGACCCGTGTACAAGTATTGCTTACCAGTGGTTGCGGTGCAGGCGACGAGGTTGTTCGCGCCGATGTCCAGAGCGGCTGTTTCACCAGCCAGTGGAGTTGCCTGTGTGTCGTCAGAAATGGTCACAGGCTGCGAAGCTCTGTACACGTTGTCTACCTCGTCGTACTGCAAGTCCAACCGTCCGTGTGACTCGTACTCGGGCCAGTTCGGGTCGCCTTTCACTTCCAAGCGGAGGCGTCCCGTGTGGTCGTATTCGTCTTTGAGTTGCTTGCCGATGAGGATTTCGAGTCGGCTTCTCTCGCCCCACTCGATTGAGTACGACGTGTTTCGAATGACGGTTTTGAGGTCACGGCCATCGTCCTTGTTGCCGCGGAATCCCGGTGGATTCGGCTTGTCGGTGACGGACGTGTTCGAATCGTCGTAGTATTTGGATTTGACGCGGAAGTAATCCCGCCATGCTTGGCTGTTCTGGCGGATGACTTGCTGCGCGGTGGACGCACCGAGGACTCCCTTGTATTTGCCTTCGAGAGCTCCCGTGTCGGCGTCTCAGATGTCGTCGTCTTCGTGGCCGTCTTCGTCGTTGTATCGTTTGAGGCGTTGGTAGTTGGTTTCGTTCCAGAGAGCGGCAGAAGCGTCCAACAAGCGCCGAAGTATCTCCTCGCCCGCGAGGGAGAGGGGACTGACTTCGAACTCGTTGGCGCGCTTCATCACTACCGTGTGCGATGCGGTGTTCTGTAAAGATGTTGATTGAGGCGTTGGAGACTCGAGTCGTGCTGTTACGCGTGGTGAGTGTCACGGAGCGTACGCGATTCACACCCGCCGTAAACGGCGGGGACTCTCTCGCTGTCAAAGGTAGGGTCGGCGGTTGTTTTTCTCGGCTCGGCCTCGAGCTTCGACTCGCGCTCGAGTCCGATTCCGATCTCGGTCTCGGTCCCGAACGCGGGTTCGATCCCGTCGATACTGGATCGTCTTCTGACTCGAGGAGTCTCCGCCTCAGAGGTGTCTCGTGGGAACAGATCAGACTATCTCCGGCGTGAGCGGGTACTTCCACGCTTCCCCTTCGCTCGCCTTGACCGCTGCCACGATACAGAAGACCACACTGACGGCCGGGACAACGAGTACGAGGACAAATCCAACGAAGACGAACAACAGTACGAACGAGACGAGCATGTAGATCGTGAACATGATCTGCCAGTTCAACGCGTTTCGAGCGTTCTCCTCGACGAACTCGTCCTCGGTTACGACGAGTACGATCAGCGGGCCGATGGCCCACGCGACGAGCGCGAGGATGTGTGTGAGCGCCGCGAACGTCGTGTCTCCGTCGGTCCGTCGCCCCCTCTCGAGTCGACCGATCGAATCGTCGTAGTCTGTGGAGCCGGCGGCCGCGGACTCGTCGACTTCGTAGCCGCAGTTGGAGCAAAACCTCGCCTCGGGATCGAGTTCGGCTCCGCAGTTCCAGCAGTATTCCTCTTCCATGACTGAGTATTCTACTCCACCGCCAAAAAGTCACTCGGGAAGCGAGAGCGCACGAGACGAGCGAGACGGATTACGCCGCTTCTTCCCGCTTGCTCCGCTCGCGGATGACTTCCCGCAGTTCTTCGGCGTTGCGCATCTCGGCGAGTTCCTCGCGTTCGATGAGTGCGGTGCCGTCGACCGACTCTTGTTTGGCGCGGTCGACGAAGTACACCGAGCGCGTTTGAGCGACGTTCCCGATCGAACTCATGATACGCGCGCGTTTTTCCGCGGCCTTCGTGAACGCCGAGTTGCCGGTGAGGACCACGTCCTCGCTGCTCCGGTCGTCCTCGTCCTCGCTGACCGCCTTGAACGGCGAGCGCAGCGTCGGGTGGACCCGGAAGCCGGCTCGAGTGAGCACCGTCAGCACCTCCTCGTCGTCCGGGTCGGCGTCGGGATCGTCCGGCGTCGGATCGGTCTCGTGGACCTCGTCCGCGCCGTCGAGGACGTCGACGGGACTGGTCAGCGGGGCCTCGAACAAGTCCTCCAATGCCATCGCGACCTCGATGGAGGCGTTCATCCCGTCTTCGTACTTCGAGACGGTTCGCCGGGAGACGCCGAGTTCGTTCGCCAGCTGGCCGAGACTCCACTCGCGGTCTTCGCGTTCGTCGGCGAGCATGTCGCCGTCGATGTTGACGTAGAGGCCGCCGGGCGCGGCGTAGATCAGCGGCGGGACGTTCTCGATGAACAGGTTGTAGGCGGTGTCCGGGCTGAAGACCGGGACGCCGTGGCGGAAGTACACCACGTCGGGTTTGAGGTCCTCGTCGCGGCTCCGAAGCCCGATGACCAGCGGCGTCGCCCGCAGGTACGATCCGAGCCGACGCATCTCGTGGCCGGTCGCCTCGTTGAACGCGTCGATGTTGCCCAGAATCTTGACGAGCACCAGGTCGTCACCACGCCGGGCGGCCACGTCGAAGCTCTTGGGACGGATGGCACACCGGTCGCTCACCGTGAAGCCAGCGTCCTCGAGCATGGCGGTGACGTTGCCGACCAGTGCGGACCGTGACATAGGGGGATGTAAGTCGCTCATGATATATGAGCGTTTCCCCCTCGTGTCTGCGTTCAGTCTGGCGATTTCTTCAGTCAATGACGGTACACTTATATAGTGGGTGATGACCGAACGCGCTTCGGTTCGATCGGTACACCGATATCGGTCGAACCGGCCGCCTCGGCGTTCGCGCACAACAGCGGCTACAACCCGACCGGAACGGTCGGCGCGCTGGCCTTCCGGGCGGCGGAGGGGATCGAGCAGTACCTCGAGAGTTCCGAACTGCTCGCGGACGTCTGAGCGGTTTTCTCCCCGCTCTCCCCCGGAACACCCACACCCCGAAAGGGGTTACTCCCTCGAGTGGCTACGGGAGGCCGATGACCGTCGTCGGGCTGGACGATACCGATTCCCGGGAGTACGGGATGTGCACGACCTACGTCGCGACGCGCGTCGCCGAGCGACTGCGCCGAGCGGGTGCCGCGGTCGAGCGACTGCTGCTGGTCCGGCTCAATCCCGCCGTCGAGTACAAGACCCGGGGGAACGCCGCGCTCGCGATCCACACCGACTGCGATCCGGGTCTCGCCTTCGACGTCGCCCGCGACGAACTCGAGCGGACCGCGGAGACGGCCGACGAGCGGACGAATCCGGGGCTCGTCGTGGCCGACCACGCCCCTGACGCGACGTCGAGGTCGGTCCGCGAGTTCGCGCGGGCCGCGATTCGTGAGCACCTCGCGATCGCCGACGCCGAGACGACCATCGCCGACGCCGGCTACCGAGCGTGGGGCGCCGGAAACGGCCGCGGTCGTATCGGGGCGCTGGCGGCGATCGGGAGCTGGGACGGTACGGGGCCGAAAGCGGAGGGAAAGGACGCAGCCGACTGGACCTACGAGTACATCTCCTACCGCGACTCCGATCGGTGGGGAACGTCTAGAACCGTCGACCGCGAGTCGGTCTTCGCGGCGGCCGAATCCGAGTATCCCGACGTCTGGGACACCGTCGACCGCGGCGAAGACGAGATGGTCTGCGTCCCGCACACGCCTGGCCCGATCCTCCACGGGATCCGCGGCGACGACTCCGAGGCGGTCCGGGCCGTCGCAGGTCGAATCGAGAGCGAACCGGTCGCGGACGCACAACTGTTCGTCACCAATCAGGGAACCGACGCCCACCTCCGGGCGGGCACGCTCGAGAACGTCCGCGACGGACGCGCCTACCGCGTCGACGGGACGGTCGCCTCCGAGCCGGAGACTCGGCGGGGCGGTCACGTGTTCTTCACGCTGGCCGACGGCGACGTCGAACGCGAGTGTGCCGCCTTCGAACCGACCAAACGGTTCCGCGATCGGGTTCGCGCGCTTCGCGAGGGCGATCGAATTACGGTCTGCGGCGAGTGTTCGCGGGGAACGCTCAAACTCGAGAAAGTCGCGGTTCGCGACCTCGTGACGACCGAGCGCGTGACGCCGACCTGCGAGGCGTGCGGTCGGACGATGGAGAGTGCCGGCCGGAATCAGGGGTATCGGTGTCGCGATTGCGGAACGAGCGCCGCCGGGAGAGAGGAGGCCCCCCTCGAGCGCGATCTCGAAGCCGGCTGGTACGAGGTGCCGCCGTGTGCGCGTCGTCACATCGCGAAACCGCTGGTCCGGGGCGAGTTCGACGGGCCGATCCATGCGGAGCGGTAGCGACGTGGCTCGCGGGTGTTCGCTTTGGCTTCGGGTGCGGAGGTGGAGGGAAGGAAAGGGAAGGAGAGAAGAGGGAAAATGGAGCCGAGTCGATTACCGATTCACGGCAGGCTCACGCCGTGTCTCGCCAGAAAGTCGTTCACCTGCTTGATCTCGATCGGACTGCCGATGATCCGACAGTACTCCTCGTTTTCGTCGAAGATCGTCACGGTGAACTCGTCGTCGAGTTGCGCTTCGAGGCCGCACAGGGCTTGCTGGGGAAGAATTATTTGCGTGCTATCGCGCAGACTCGACGGATCCGGCATCGTACGACAAGACGATGCGGTGCCCGTGGTATATGTTTGTCGAATTTCGTTTGTATCGAATACAGGAAAATACTTTGTCACTATAGGCCGGAATCTGCACGCGTCGACATCTCGGTCCGATTCGGACACGACAGGTAACCGAATCGTTTAGTATCAGTTGTGCATCATCGTGAAGTATGGGACAGCCCTCCATCGACGAATCGGGTTCGGGAGGCGATCGGCAATGACCCGGTCGTTCACTCGAGTCCCGCTGGTCATCGCCCGGACGGAGTTCCGGCGGACGCTTCGCGTCGTCGCCGGCGATCGGACGAAGATCCTCGTTCTGGCGGCCGTCGCAGTGTTCGCACTCGGCCCGATGACCGCCTTCGGAACCTGGGGGCTCTCGGTCGCCGGCGAACGGGTGGCAGCGGGCAGCGTCGACGTGGCCGGCGTGACGATCCCCGATATTCTGGCCGGCGTGAGTGCGCTCGTCTGGGTGGGGATCGCGCTCATGGCGACGCTTCGGACGACGACCGCCGTCGCCGACCTCGACGAGCCGGCGTGTCTGCTGCTCTCGACGTCGTTGCGAAACGTCGTCGTCGGGCTGATCGGCGCCGAAGTGGTCCGGTTCGCGAGCTGGGTGCTCGTTCCGATCGTGGTACTCTCGGGCGCGTTCGCGTACGGGGCGGGGACGATCCTGCCCGTCGTCTTCACGCTCGTCCTGTTCGCGCTGGTCGTGCCGAGTGCGGTCGCCGTCGGTTTCGTCGTCGGAGTCTGGATTCGCCACCTGATCACCGTCTACGAACCGGTCGCCCGGTATCGAACGCCGCTGATCGCCCTCGTCGGAATCGCGTACTTCGGAGCGATCGCGACGGGCCGGTTCGAGACAGTCACCGTCGTCCTGTTCGAAATCCTCGGCGACAGCCCGCTCGGGTGGTCCGGTCACGTGCTGTTACTCGGGATTCCGAACGTCTCGCCGTCGGCGCTGACGGTCGTCGGCGCACTCGTCGGGACGACGGCCGTAACCGCGCTGGCGATCGTCGTCGGAATCGCTTCCGCCCGAATCCACTGGTACGCCGACCCGGCCCGAACCGACGACGACCGCGAAGACGCGACCGAGGAGACGTCCTCGGACCGGCTCGGTCGACTGCTTTCCTACGGCTTCGAGCAGCCGGTCCGAACGGTTGCGGTGACCGCGATTCGCCGGACGAAACGTGCGCCGGTCCGACTGCTGTACGTCGCCTATCCGCTGTTCGGGGCGTTTTACCTCGTTCAGAATATCGTCCAGACGGGGACCGTTTCGTCTCTCGTAGCGGTGGTGTGCTGCCTGTACGTTATCTGGGGATCGGGGGCGCTATTCGCGCTCAACCCGCTGGGTGATCTGGGCCGGGCGCTCCCCGCAGTATTGACCTCCACGGTCTCCGGTCGTCAGGCCACCACGGGATTGGTCGCCTCCAGCGCCCTCGTGGCCGTTCCGGTCGGGCTCGTCGTCAGCCTCGCCGCGGGCGTCGTGAGTCCGCTTTCGCTTCGAGACGCCGGGTTGTTGCTGGGCGGAACCGTCGTCGGTGCGGTCGCCGCACCGGCGCTCGCGACCGGCGTCGGTACGACGTTTCCACGCTTCGGGAGCGTCAAGGTCACGAACAACCGCGAGGCCGTCATGCCGAGCAAGACGGCGTTTATCGTCTACACGGCCGCGATCGCTGCGCCGGTGGCGGCCGCCGCGGTCCTGTACGCCGACGCCTCCGAACCGATGGCGGCGATCGCGACGGCGGTTCTCTCGCTGGTCCCGTGGATCGATCTGACCGTCCCCGTGACCCTCTTCGCGAGACTCTCGTGGATCGTCCTCCCCGTCGGTTTGCTCGCGCCGATCGTCTCCGCGCTGTACGCCGTCGAACGGTTCGACCGGTACCGGCTCGAGTGACCCACCGGCCGAACCGATCCGGGCGTGGACTCCCCCGTCCGGTGAGCGTCGAGTCCGGATCACGCATGGAAAGTGTTTTTCGGGACGGGCAGTAGGGTCTAGGCAAATGGGGCTGGAGGAGGAAATCGACGACATCGAAGCGGAAATCGCCAGCACGCCCTACAACAAGTCGACGGAGGCCCACATCGGTCGTCTCAAAGCGAAACTCGCCGAGAAGAAAGAGAAACTCGAGAACCAGTCCTCGGCGGGCGGCGGCACCGGCTACGACGTCGAGAAGACCGGCGACGCGACGGTCGCGTTGGTCGGCTTCCCGAGCGTCGGCAAATCCTCGCTGTTGAACTCGTTGACCAACGCCGAGAGCGAGACCGGCGACTACGAGTTCACGACGCTGGACGTCAACCCCGGGATGCTCAAACACCGGGGTGCGAACATCCAACTGCTCGACGTCCCCGGGTTGATCCAGGGTGCGGCGACCGGCAAGGGTGACGGCAAGCAGGTGCTGGCCGTCGTCCGAAACGCCGACCTGATCATGTTCGTCCTCTCGGTGTTCGAGATCGAACAGTACGATCGCCTCCAAGAGGAGCTGTACAACATCAAGATCCGGGTCGACGAACAGCCGCCGCGGGTGACCGTCCGGCCGAAGATCAAAGACGGCATCAAGGTCACCTCGAGCGCCGATCAGGACCTAGACGAGGAGACGATCAAACACGTCCTTCGCGAGCGCGGCTACGTCAACGCCGACCTCAACCTCGGCGAGAAAGTCGACATCGACCGGCTCGTCGACGGGCTGATGGAAAACCGGGAGTACATCCCGTCGATCACCTGCGTCAACAAGGTCGATCTCATCGACCCGGACTACAAGGAGACCGTCGACGAGCAACTGCGCGAGCGCGACCTCGATCCCGAGGAGGTCACGTTCATCAGCGCCGAGGAGGAGAAGGGACTCGAGGCGCTGAAAGACCGCATCTGGGACCACCTGGACCTCATCCGAGTGTACATGGACAAGCCCGGTCGCGGCGTCGACCGGGAGGAGCCGCTGATGCTCGAGAATGGCTCGACCATCGAAGACGCCGTGGACAAACTCGGCGGCGAGTTCAAAGAGCGGTTCCGGTTCGCTCGCGTGTCGGGCCCGAGCGCGACCCACGACAAACAGCAGGTCGGCGACCAGCACGTTCTCGAGGACGAAGACGTCCTGAAGTTGATTCTCCGGCGATGACGGCCGACCGCGGTCGTTGTTTCGTTTCGCTCGGGGTCGGGGTCGGGACCGAGGTCAAGACCAAGACCAAGACCAAGACCGAGGTCGAGGCCGAGGCCGAGCTCGAAACTGGAACTGGAACGGACGCCGACGAGCACTGCAATCGATGACTCCCGACACCGGCCTCGAGTCGGTCCGAGAGGTCAGTCGAACCGGGGGCAGCGCGTCCGGAACCGGCGGTGAATCCGGCGACGCCGTTAGCGCCGGAGACGACCGCGACGACCGCCGGCAACTGACCTGGTGGCTCGCCCTCTGTTCGCCGCTCGTCGTTCCCTGGGTGGTCGTCCTAACGACGTCGGCGACCCTCGTCTTCCCGTGGGGGATGGTCGCCGTCGAGGGCTGGTACGTCACCTCCCTACCCGACTTTCTCGCTTCGACGAGCGGACTACCTCGCCATCTCGAGGTATGGCCGGTCGGGTCCCTCTGCTACGGATTGGCGTTCGCGTGGGCGGTGGGCGAGCGGATCGGCGCCGACCAGCGGGTGACGGCCGGACTCCTCGTGTTAGCTGCGATCGCGGCCGTCTGGATGGGGTCGGGGCTCGGCGTCGAACCGAATCGAAGGGCGATCCCGCTTGGCTCGATTCTCCTGTTCGCACTCGCACTGTGGGCGTACGTTCGAGCCTGATTCCGTAGACGGGTCACCCGGTTTTCGGTTCTCGTATATCGATCCGATCGCGTCGTCTCGGCTGGTGCACGCCGTTCACGCCGTCTCGACGCCTGAAAACTCGAACCGAGCGCCCCGCGGATCGCTTTCGGTGACCCGACAGGTCCACTTGTGTGCGATGGCGACCGCACGCACGATCGCCAATCCGAGACCCGTCTCTGTGGGGTCGGTCGTGTACCCGGCCTCGAACACGCGCTCGCGTCGGTCTTTCGGGATTCCAGGGCCGTCGTCGGCGACGTAGAAACCGTCGATGTCGCCAGTGTCGGTTGGCTCGTTCCCGTTTTCGTTCTCGTTCTCGCGTGTCGCTGCAAGCGGTCCGACCTCGACGTGGACGTCCCCCCCGTACGCGACGGCGTTGTGAAAGAGATTCGAGAACAGCCACGCGAGCTGTCGTTCGTCGGCTTCGATCCGCACGTCGTCGACGATCGTGAGTCGTCCTCGACCACCGGATACCGACTCCCACACCGGTTTCGCGACCGACGACACCGCGACGAAGTCGGCGTTCCGTTCGACCAGGTCGACTTGCGCAGTCGACAGCGTGTTCGTGACGATCCGTTCCATCCGCTCGAGTTCCTCGTCGACGACCTCGAGTAGCGAGAAGTTACCGCTCGCGACGGCGGTATCGAGGTACGCCGTGGCAATCGTCAGCGGGTTTCGGAGATCGTGGGCGATGATACTGACGAACTGCTGGACCTGCCGTTTCTCGTGCTGCAACTCCTGTTCTAACGTCTTTCGTTCGGAAATATCTCTGGCGTTGATGACATACCCGTCGATCGACGACTGCGTGCAGTTCGATCCGTGCGCCTCGAGCCAGATCCAGTCGTCGTCGGCGGTTCGAAATCGGAACTCGGCTCGCTGCGTCGTCACCTCCGGATCGTCGACCATTCCCCTGTACAATTCGTAAACCTCTTCGCGGTCGTGCGGATGGATGTACGAAAACGCCGACTCGCCGGTCAAATCTTCCGACTCGTAACCGAGGATCCGCGTCGCAGATGGACTATAATGGAGAAACACGCCGTCCTCGTCCGCGATGGCGATCAGGTCTGCCGAGCACTGAACGAGCGTCTGATACTCTTCGACCGTGTCGAACTCCATACTCGCACTACCGTTTCCCACATGATTAATCTACTTCAATAGCGGCCTCGACTGTTGGTCTAGTACACGTTTCGCTCACTACCGTCTCTCCGACTCGAGCGGTTTCGTACCGATCGGACAGCCGTCACCGGTCGGTATGCAGTGAATTTCGACGGCGACGGTCGATGTCACCGCACGGTCATCGACACGAATCAAGAGATGAAACGGTCGACGGTCGGGGAACTCGAAGTCCCCCTCGTTGTGCTGTTCTTCAGCCTAGTCGTCTGGTGCAACTACTGCGTGAGGCGTACTCACTGACTCTCGGTTCGCCCCTTGACCTGTTCGACGAGGTCGCTGGCGGCGACACGTTTCTCACCGATTACCGCTCCCACGAGCGCACCGATGGCTCCGCCAGTGCTCGCGGCGTTCCGGTTGAACAACCCACCGATCGCCGCTCCTGCGGCGGCACCCATCGCTGCATATCGTGCACGACTCAACGTCCGTTTGAGATTAGATCCCATATGTCTCCGTAGGTGGTTTTCTCGGATAAGTATACTCCTCTCGAGCGTACAGGACAGGTGCGCTGCGAGGGAGCCGGGCGGACGAAACGTGACTGCTCGAGTCGTTCCGGTGGGTCGGCGCGCTGGTTCCGATGACGGCCCGGACTGCTCTCACCGCACGTTCTCCTCGAGACTGTCGTTCGAGCGGGTTCTCGAATCGGCGCAAGGACGTGCTACCGGGTCTCGACCGCGGTCCAACGAACTGTTGATACGCTACTATTATTGCCGTGGTATGTGAACACTCATCATGGTCGAGTTCGGAGCGCTCTCACTCGTGCCGCCGCTGCTGGCGATCGTGCTGGCGATCGCCACCAGACGTCCGATTCTGTCCCTGTTTCTCGGGATCTGGTCGGGCGGCGTGATTGCGACCGGCGGTATCGGGATCGGCCAGACGTTCGACTGGATCGCCGAGTCGATCGCGGACGTGTTCCACGCTCAGATCCTCATTTTCACGCTGTTGCTCGGCTCCGGCGTCGCGCTCATCTGGCGACTCGGCGGGGCCATCGCCGTTCGCAACTGGGCCGTCGATCGACTCCAGTCACAGCGGGCCGCGGGAACGACCACGTGGCTGCTGGGTATCACCCTCTTCTTCGACGATTACGCCAATACGGCCATCGTCGGCTCGACCATGCGAGAGATATCCGACCACCTGCGCGTTTCGCGGGAGAAACTCTCTTACATTGTCGACTCGACCGCCGCGCCGGTCGCGACCGTCGCCATCTCGAGTTGGGTCGCCTTCCAACTCTCGATGGTCCGAGAAGGCTACGACGTCATCGAGGAGAACCAGGGACAGTCCGTCGAGACCCCCAGCGCGTTCACGACCTACCTCGAGTCGATCCCCTACAACGCCTACGCGTTGTTCGCGATCGTCATGGTCGGAATCGTCGTCCTCAGCCGGCGGGACTACGGCGAGATGCTCGACGCCGAACACCGGTCGTGGCAGACGGGAAAGGTAAACCGGGAGGACGCGACGCCGCTCCAACGCGTCGAAGAGGATCTGGGTGCCCCGATCACCGACCGGCCGATGCTCCGAACGTTCTTCGTCCCGATCGTCGTCCTGATCGCCGTGACGATCGTGGGCGCCCTCTGGACCGGCTTCGTCGGCGCGGAACTCGAGGGAGTCGGCGAACTGCTCGAGCTCTCGATCGGGGAGTTCGCCGAGGACGTCGCCGGCGAGGCCGACTGGGCGGCGGCGTTGATCTGGGGGTCGTTCGCGATGGTCGCGACGGCGATCGTGATGGGACTGGTCTACGATCTCTTCGATATCGGAGACGGGGTGGAGACGGTCCTCGACGGCTTCGGCCTCATGCTGACGGCGGTGACGATCCTCGTGCTGGCCTGGTCGATCAGCGCCGTCGCCGCCGATCTCGGGACCGGCGAGTACGTCGCGGGAGTCGCGGAGGGAATCCTCTCGCCGGCGCTGTTCCCCGTTATCGTCCTCTTTACGGCGGCGTTCATCGCGTTCACGATGGGGTCGTCGTGGGCGACGATGGGCATTCTGACGCCGATCTCGTTGCCCGTCGCGTACGACCTCACCGGCGATTTCGTGCTCGCGCCGGTCGTCGTCGGCGCGGTGTTCTCGGGTGCGATCTACGGCGATCACACGTCGCCGATCTCCGACACGACCGTCCTCTCCTCGACGTTCAGCGGCGCGGACCTCGTCGATCACGTGCGCACGCAGTTCTATTACGCGACGACGGTGCTGGTCGTCGTCGTGGGCTGTTACCTGCTCAACGGCTATCTGGGCGTTCCGCCCGCCGTCTTCCTGCCGCTGGGTGTCGTCTCACTGGTCGGCCTCGTCTACGGACTTTCGGAACTGGATGCGCGTCGGAAGGGCGTGAGCCCCGTCGCGTCGTCGGTCGACGCGGACGGACCTGCGGAGGGGACGGAACCGCCGGGGAGTGTCAGCGCGGATTCTAGTGCCGACAGCGGTACCGGAACCAGAACCGGAACCGGCACCAGTACCGGTACCGAGACCGGCATCGACCCCGACCACCGCCGCGACCGTTCGACCGACCAGCCCCGTTCACGGTCGTCCGACCGCCCCGATTGAATCGTTTCCCGGACGTCGGTCTCGAAATCGGCGTTCGCGCTCGAGGGTGGTCGGCCGTCGCGCTCGAGTGCCGCCGACCGTTTCGAGCGTCGTGACCGCGCGAACGCTCGAGGGTGGCTCGCTCGGCTCGGGGATCCGATCTCGTAACCGCGTCGCACTCCCGCCGGCACTATCGCACCGACAGAACCCGTTCACACACCCATCGGACAGTCGCGGTGCTCGCCCACAGCGTTCTCCGAACCGCGCTCCCGTCGAGCGATCGAGCGTAACCGACGTTCGGTGGCTACGATCGGTGTAGCCGTCGTCGAGACCGCCCCCGACAGTCGAGTCAGCGCAGTGCAGCGATCCCTCCCAGACCGCCGCCTTCGCTATCCTTTTGAGACGGGCGTCCATCATTATTCTACATGCACGCGACCCTCGACCACGTCATGATGCGCGTCGAAGATCTGGAGGAGTCCCTCGAGTTCTATCAGGATCACCTCGGCTACGTCGAACACGGTCGGTGGGATGCCGACACCTTCACCAACGTCCACCTCGGTCCGGAGGACAAACACGAGGACGGCGCGACCCTCGAGTTGACGTACAACCACGACGACCGCAGCTACGAGATGGGCGACGGCTGGGGCCACATCGCGGTGCGCGTCGAGGACGTCAAGGAAGCGTACGACGAACTGATGGACGCCGGCGTCGAGGACTACCGTCCGCCGGAGGAGAACCCTGGCTACGCGTTCGTGAAAGACCCCGACGGCCACGAGATCGAAATCGTCGAGCGCGACTTCGGCGCCCGCTGGTCGATCGACCACACCATGATCCGCGTCGAGGACGCCGACGCAGCCCTCGGCTACTGGACCCGGAAGTTCGAGTACGAACACACCGGCCGCTGGGAAGCGGACACGTTCGCGAACTACTTTATGACGCCTGAGGACGCCGCCCGCGAGGAGATGGCCCTCGAGCTCACCTACAACTACGACGGGCGCAGCTACGACCTCGGCGACGCCTGGGGTCATCTGGCCGTCCGCGTCGACGACCTCCAGGACGGCTGGGAGTCGCTGATGGAGCGGGAAGCCGAGGACTACCGCGATCCGGAGTCCTGTGACAATCGATACGCGTTCACGAAGGATCAGGACGGCCACGAGATCGAAGTGATCGAGCGGTAGGCGGCCTTTTCACTCGGATTTTTGCGGAGACGCGACGAGCAGCGGACCACTCGAACTCGATAGCTACCCGCCTGTCGCGGGAAAAATGGACCCTCGAGAGCGGTGGTTTCTGGACCCTCGAGAGCGTGGTTCAACGGTCGCTTCGCGTCCGGGCGACGGGCGATACCCGCCGCCGGCGCTCACTCGAACTCGAACTCGAACTCGAGGTCGCCGCGAGCGAGTCGACAGCCGCAGGGCGAGCCGTAGAGGGTGTCGGGGCCGGTGGCGGTAGTGGCGACGAGTCGGGTGCCGCAGTGTGGGCAGGTGGGGCCCGCGGGTTCGGGTGCGGTGTCTTCGGCGGTGCCGGGTTCGGTCGCGCCGGGTTCGGAGGCGGTACCGTTGGCTGTCCCGGTCTCGGCTGGCACGTCCGCATCGGCCTCGACCGGCGCGTCGGATTCGTTCGCCCGGTCAGTCTCGGTCTCGACCGGCGGATCGAATTCGATCGGATCGACGGCGAGGCTCTCCAGGATGTCGGCGATCTCGAGCGCGTCGGAGTCGGCCGAGTCGTCGCCACCGGTCGACGCGTCCTCGCCACGGTCGTCGGCGGGTGGGTCCGAGTCGCCGCCGGATCGACCGCTCATTCGACCCTCCGGCCCGGAATCTGCGGTCCGAGGGTGATGTAGAGCGGTCGCTCGCCGGCGCGAGCGAGTGCCGTCGCTGGTCGTGTGCGGTTCGGCTGTCGTGCGAGACGTTTATGTCTCGGTAGAAGCAATGCAAACATGGCTTTCGAAGCCTCGTAGCTTGGAAGCCACGTCTCGGGTGCTACTACACCCGGGGCATTTCCGTGCTGCCCCCGCGTTCGGAGCGCGTGACTTCCGTCATAATATTCAGACTTTAGTGACTTATATCTATTGTAACAGTACGGAAGGAACGGAGTCGATCGCATAATTGGTTCTCACGCGTGGGCGCGCAATTGGTCAAACCGTTGCCGTCGTCCTCGCCGCTCGAGGGTATCCTATTACCGCTCGAGGAACGACGCCCTTCACGTCGCACTCTCGTCCGAACCACGGGCCCGTCTCCGTGCGACCTCGAGTCGAAACCGAACGGTCTCGAGCACGAGCGCTCACGGGATTGTGGCCGGTCCGCTTCGGTTCGAGGTCGATCGTCGCTCGCCACCCGTCGCTCGCCACGTCGGTGAGAACACCATCAGGACTCGAGACCACCGGCTGGCGCGCATTGGTCGATCGATCGACGCTTCGCAGCGTCGGACGCCCCAACGTCGGCGATAAGAGTTGGTTACCCGCGTATTCTGTAGTCGGTTTTGAGGCTGTTGCGTGTAATATCGAGTTTCCCCGTCAGATGCGGAGACAGTCTCCGTTCTATTTGTCCGACTTCGGAACGCTGGATTCGGGTCGGGGTTTAAGTACGAATTCCCGGATTGACCTGCACATCGTTCGGATTGAAATAGGGGGTAAATCGCCCTCCAGAGGGCGTTGAGACTAGCTCACACACCGCTTGGTCCACCACAAAGCATTTATATAAATGGGTTCTCGGGTTGTATTGTACCCCTACCCAGGGTGACAGTAGTAAGTACGGCCCAACGCATCCTAACGATGTGTTGTGGCAGGAAAGATACTGTTGCCACCGAAACACACACAACACAACAATGACAGACAACACGACTTACCGCGAAAAGGGACGCGCGCTGTTCCTTGCCGCGCTTATGGTCCTCTCTGTGGTCGCAATGTCCACTGCGCTTGTGGGCGGAGCGGCGGCAGTAGACAAGACCAACCTAGACGGACAGATCTACTTCGCCGGTCAAGAAGTCGACGTAACTGGACTCAGCGGTGACCCAGTTCAGCTTCGACAAGTTGACGGAGATTCGACCACCCACATCCGAAACATCAATACGGATAATGGCAGCATTACACTCGACACGTCGGGCCTTGACGGCACGTACGTCATCCGAGATGATGCTGGTGACAGTGGTGAATTCGAAGTAACCGAACAGAACGTCGAGTTCGCGTTTGAGGCCGATAAGGTCGATAACGACGAGTCGACCACCCTGAACTTCGAAACCGACAACCGCGCCGAAACGGTTAACCTCACGGTTAACGCTGACGGCGACCTCAGCGGTGACGAACTCGTCGACATCTTCAACAGCTCGAACTTCGACGCGGAGACGACTGACGAAGATGACGAGGCACGCATTGTCGGTGCCTCTCTCAACGACGAGATCGATGCTGACTTCAGCGGAGTCGACGCTGGCAATTACACGTTCAACGTCAACGTCGAAGACACTACGGCTAGCGACACGGCAGAGATTGTCGTCGAGCAAGCCGATGAGTTGAGCATCGACTTCGACCAGAACACGTACCAGGAAACCGTCGGTGACGAGGTCGACATCGGCCTCGACCTCACGGCTACTGACGAGGTCTACCTCGACGTGAGCTACGACGGTGGTCAGTTGGGTACGATCAACGTTACGAACATTGACGCCGACGACGACGAAGACCTGACCCTCGTCCTCAACACGTACTACGCGATGGACGATGACATGGACGCGGTCGAACTCGTCAACGAGGACGGTGACGAGGTCGACGCTGACATTGACTCGACCTTCAACATCGGCGACTCGCCGTTCCCGGCGCTCGACTACGAACTCGAGGCCTACGATAGCGACGCCCGAGAGGACGAAGTCGACGCTGCCGTGATGATCCTCGACGAGCGATCGACCGACGGCATCAGCACGCACGTCGCACCCACGAACCTCAGCATCGACGACGACGCTGAGGACTTCCTCAACCACTCCACCGAGCGAGACTACGTTGCCAGCGGCGACTACCTGATCACTCAGGTCGACGTCTCGGGCGTCTACGGCTACATGCTCGATGACGGCGACTGGAACGGATCCGCACACGGTATCGAGCTCGATTACGAGCAGACCAACGTCGGTCCGTTCGGCGACGAACAGAGCTTCAACATGTCGGATCTCGACGGCAACGTTGACTACCAGATCCACGAGGATCCGGACGGAGACACGTTCTACGTGATCTTCAACACCGCAGATCTCGAGAACCTCGACGGTGTCGACTCCATCGAGGGCGACCAGACCTGGGACGCAACCTTCACCGTCTCGAGCGACAACCACTTCGTCGCTGAAGACGAAGACGAGGAGGTCTCCACGGAATTCGACGTCGAAGACCGTAACGTCGAAATCGTCGGCGACTTCAACGACGACGACCAGCTGGAAGTCTCCAACAGCGCAGAATCCCAGATCAGCGCTGAGACGAACGTCGCACCCGGCACGCCGGGTAGCTACTACCTCCGCTTCCAGACGGAGGTCCTGAACGGAGACCTCACCGTCTCCGACGACGGAATGCTCACCACGACCCTCGACCTGAGCGACCGTGAAGCCGGCGAGGAGCTTCGGACGGTCCGACTCTCCGAATCCGACGCTGAGCACGAAGTCGAAGGCGTCATCGTCGAAGGTGACGGAAGCGGCGAAGAAGAGAAAGACAGCGTTGACCTCGACGTCGCCGACCCTGGCGAGATCACGGTTGGCGAGGACGCTGAGTTCGACGTCACCGTGACGAACAACAAGGACGAGGAAGTCACGACGACTATCACGTTCGAGTTCGATGGCGAGAGCGAGGAATCGGAGCTCACGATCGGCGCTGACTCCTCCGCCTCCGAAACGTTCACCGTCAGCGACCTCGAGGAAGGCGACTACTCCTGGTCCGTCTCCGACAGTGACTTCGAACTCTCCGACTCCGGCACGCTGACCGTTGCCGGCGACGGTGAGGACAACAAGACTGAGGACAACAAGACCGAGGACGACTCCACCGAGACTGAGGACGACTCCACTGAGGACGACTCCACTGAGGACGACTCCGACGACGATGGCCAGCCCGGCTTCGGCGTTGCAGTCGCAATCGTCGCACTCCTCGCTGCCGCGATGCTGGCACTCCGCCGCCAGAACTAAGCAGCGAACTCCCTCGGACAACCACTGAACTCGAACCGACTCGAGTTCGGCCCTGCGATTCATTTCCTTTTATCGACGCTACATCCCACAGCGGTAGCGCTACGTATCACACGGCGTTCCGTCCGTCGAGACGGACGCCAGCCGTACCACCGGTACTGCCAGTCCGACGATTGACTCGCATCCAGCCGTTCGACGCCCCGTACGCTTCCGACCGGAGACGGGACGGGAGTCCAAACGCCGAACCGACACGGACGACTCGAGGGCGCGATCCGGTGTTCGATGACTACCGGTTGTGTTCTATTCTCGTTCGATCTCCGGCCACGTTATCCACAGTTCGCCTCGTCCGCTGTGTCGAGGCTTCGATCCCGCCGTTCGAGAGTGCGTCCTCGAGTCGATACTCGGGCGGTTCCAGCTGACCGTAATCCGCTCCTACCGCTGCAATAGCCGACGCTATCGACCGGCTACCGTCCAGCCCGTGAGCCGTATTCGACGCCTACGAACTGGTACTCGGTTCATAGCTACATACACGAGTTCGGTACAGTCTCGACAAGTGGTCTGTTACCCGCGAGAGATCGTCACGACGGCTGTCATACCGACGGCCTGCTGGTTCGGCGGCTGTCCGTAGACCGCCGACAGATCGGTGCCGATCGGACCGACGTCTCTCGAGAGCCGCTCGGCGGCTGCAGGCGGGAAGTACCACGATGAGCGATAGCTATGTCCAACCGAAATCTACGACTCACGGGACGAACCGTTGTGGTGATCACCGTCGGACTCTGTCTCCTGGTTAGCGGACTCGCGACGGCGGGTGCCGCCGCAGGAACGGACTCGGTATCGACGTCGACTGTGATCGATACCGCGGAGTACGCAGGAATCGACGGTATGCAGGACGAATCGGAACAGACTGATGGAGGCGGCGAGAACGCGACGGATGGAGCGAATACGGACGCAGACGCGCACGCGGACGTCCGGAACCCACAGCCGCCGATCGAAGACGAGTACGTCGAGGAGGCACCCGAGCGCGGTGACGAGTACTTCGAGGCGATCGCCGCCGACGGGCGCTGGATCAGTTACACCAACCCGCGCGATCGATACCGGAGCCCGTACCTCGGAGAGGGATCCGGGAAGATCTGTATGACGCTCGTCAACGAGGAGGGAGAGCAGATCGTCGGCGAGACCGTTCCGAATACGACCGTCACGATCCCGACCAGCGATTCGATCGACTGGCACTCCTACGCCGGGCCGATGACCGTCGACCTCCCGCTGACCGAGCACTACGAACGGCCCTACGACGCCGACCAGTTCGGGACGTCGGATCTGCCCCAGGGTGACGGGTACATGGATGCGCACTGTATCGAGATCCACGGCATGCCCGAGGACGGCGGCCACGTCGGCTACGACGAACCGCGGATCGACGGCGAGTACGCCGACTGGATCGAGGTGGCCGGCTACGTGCAGACTCAGGACACCTGGGATTCGGACATCGATCCGGTCGAAGCCGCCGAGCCCTACGAGGAAGCGGGCGGCTGGACCTACGCCGAGGGAGATTCGCACGGACAGGTCGTGATCGTCCTCCAACTCGACCCGCCAGCGGACGCCTATCCGGACGCCGAGGAGACTGTCACCAACGAGACTGGCGCCGATGCGGACACCGAAATCGAAGACGCAGATACCGAGTTGGAGGCCGAATCCAACGGGACCGAGACGGACGACGCTGATGAGGAATCCGAGGACGCAGACGACGAGCGGGCGGACGAGAACGACGGGGCCGAGAACGAAACGGTCTCCGCGAGCGAGGACGACGAGGCGAGTTCGAACGCGAGCCAGATGCCCGGATTCGGCGTGTTCGTGGCACTTGCTGCACTGGCCGGAGCGATCCTCGCGAGAGGACGCCGATAGCGACGCGGCCCCGTCTTCGTCACGTAGACTCTGAGGGCCGAGATCGAGAGAGCCGACCTGCTGGAGTATCCAAACGCTTTTGAACGGTTTTGACCAACCAGTCAGTCAATGAGCTCGAGCGACGGAGCCGGAGCCGGTCCGTCCGGCGTGCTCGATTGGAACGGAACCGAGCAGAGTGAGACGAGAGGTCACGTACCGCCATCGCCAGCCACGGTGCGGACGGAGCCGTCTATTTGTGGCAGAACCGAGACCGAAACCGAGAACGGACACCGAAAATCGGACCGGAACAGGGGGCCGGGGTCGGATTGAGCTCTCGCTCGAGTGTCCGGCGTGCCGTCGACGGGGTGGCAGACCGCGTTCGAAGCGTCCTCGGCGAACAGTCCCTCGTGGTCGGGGCGGTCATCCTCAGCACGTTCTTCATCGGGTTCGGCGGCGGTGTGATCTTCCCGATCTTGCCGAACCTCGGTGAACTCCTCGGGATTTCGCCGTTTCTCGTGGGGGTAATTCTCAGTGCGAATCGGTTCTCGCGTCTGTTCGCGAACGCCCCCGCGGGCGTTCTCGTCGATCGGATCGGGACGCGAACCCCGTTTATCGTGGGGATGTTCGTCCAGGCCGTGTCCACGTTCGGCTATCTGGTCGCCGTTCTGGCACCGTTTCCGGAGGGCTGGTTTCTCTCCGCGCGGATTCTGTGGGGTGGCGGCAGCGCGCTCGTCTTCGCGACGGCGTACACGATCGCCGCGGACGTAAGCGACGGCGGCTCTCGAGGGGCGAACATGGGTCTC
This sequence comes from Halomontanus rarus, assembly GCF_017357405.1. Taxonomy (GTDB): domain Archaea; phylum Halobacteriota; class Halobacteria; order Halobacteriales; family Natrialbaceae; genus Halomontanus; species Halomontanus rarus. The sequence continues at coordinate 3,538,397 of NZ_CP071597.1, forward strand.
ATCAGAGGTGGGGTCCTCCTCGGGTTTCCGACCGGCGTGGTCCTCGGCGGAATCGTGAGCGAGGAGTGGGGGACGGTGGTCGCGTTCGCCGTCGCAACGGCGTTCGCGTTCCTCGCCAGTCTGATCGCGTACCTCCTGATCCCGGAGACCCACGTCGAGGGCGACTCGCACCAGTCGGTGAAGCCGTGGGACGTCGACACGAGCGGTCCCGCCGTGACGGTGGGTCTGGTGAACTTCTCCGTGCTCTTCGTCTACATCGGCGCGCTGTTCGCGACGCTCGTCCTCTTTCTCGACGAGAACGACCTCGGCGTTCTGGGATACGGCGCGCAGGGAACCTCTGGCATCTTCATGGCGATCACGGTGGTCGCCGCCGGCGTGTTCATGTTCGTCAGCGGCTACGTCAGCGACCGCCAGCAGTCACGCGTCCCGACGCTACTTTGCTTTCTGGCGGCGACCGTCGCCGGATTCGTCTTGCTCGCTCGAGCGGATTCGATCGCCACGTTGGCCGTCGCCTGTCTGTTCATCGGTTCGGGACAGGGGGGAACGAGCGGGCCGTTGATGGCGCTGCTGGCGGATCTCACCCCCGAAGACCGGATGGGGCGTGCCGTCGGAACGAACAACGTGTTCGGCGATATCGGCGGCGGACTCGGCCCGATCGTCTCGCTGCCGATCATCGACGTCGTCGGCTTCTGGCCGGTTTACCTGGCGTGTGCCGCCCTTCCGTTACTCGCGGCGGCGATTCTCCTCGGCGGGGTTTACCGCGAAACCGGTCAGTTCGTTCCCAGCGTTGGATCCTGATCGCGTGTTCGGCGGTCTCGAAGGGCGTCGAACTCACTGACGTGACACCGATCGCCGCTGTACGCCCGCTCACACGATGGGAGCCGGCTCGGCGCGTACCGTGTGCGAGCACCGCGGACTGTGCGAGCGGTGTGTCCCTCGTATCGGTACGCGTTCGACCCGTCGCGTCGGCTCCGTTTCAGCCGCCTCGTGGATTTCGCTTCCCTCCGTATCTGACTGGACTCGACTCACGCATCCGGCGGGCGGTGGTCCGCTCTCGAGCCGGCCGCGAGGATCGGTTGCCATGCAAGTGCTCGTCTACACTTCAAAGGACTCGAGGACGTACACTCGGCGATGACCGAACTCGATATGCCAGACGGCGTCGACACCGAGGAAGCCACCGCGCTCGTCCGCGAGTTCGCCGAGGTCGGTGACCGGGTCGAGTTGTATCACGACGTGCAGAGCCTCGAGACGGAAAACCGGCTCACGGGGACGATCGTCGATATCAAAACAGAGTACCTCGAGTTAGATGTCGACGAGCCGGCGAACGAACGGCTTCAGCCGACGGATATCGATCGAATGTCGCTGGTCAGCGAGTGAGTTCCGTCGACCGCGAAACGTCCAGCACGCGGTTCAGACGGTTTGCTGTAACGATTCCCGGTACAACCGCGATCGACCTGCGGTAGCATCGGAACCGACTTCCGAGAGACCGTCTCAGTCGTCGGCCGCTGCGATTTCCTCTTCGTCTTCGTCCTCGCTCGCACCCTTGCCCTCGCCTTCGCCCTCGCTCGCAGCGGCGCGCTCGAGGTCCTCGAGGTACTCGTCGGCGTCGATCGCGGCTTTCGAACCCATGCCGGCCGCGGTGACGGCCTGCTGGTAGTGGAAGTCGACGACGTCGCCGGCGCCGAAGATGCCGGGGACGTCGGTCTCCGTCTGTCCGCCGCCGTCGCCGCCTTGGGTTCGCAGGTACCCCTCCTCGTCCATCTCGACGCCGGTGCCCTCGAGGTAGTCGGTGTTGGGGGTGTGTCCGATGGCGAAGAAGACGGCGCCGACGTCGAACTCGAACTCGTCGGTTTCAGGGTCGTCGAGGCGGTCGGTCGGGTGGCCCTTGTCGTTCTCGACGAGGGTGACGTAGTCGACGCCCGCCTCCTGGGAACCGTGGATCTCGGTTACCTCGGTGTTTTTCATGATCTCGATGTCCCCGTCTTCGACGTGTTCCATGACGCGGTCGATCCAGTAGTCCTCGGCGCGGAACTCCTCGCGGCGGTGGGCGATGTAGACGGTGTCGGCGAACTTGGTGAGGAACGTGGCTTCCTCCATGGCGGCGTCGCCGCCGCCGACGACGAGCATGTCCTCGTCGCGGAAGAACGCGCCGTCACAGGTCGCACAGGTCGAGAGACCGTAGCCCATGAGTTCGTCCTCGCCGGGGATTCCCAACGTTCTGGCGCTGGCACCGGAGGCGGCGATGACGGCGTCGGCGGTGTAGACGTCTCCGTCGGACATCTCGATCCGGAACGGGCGACTCGAGGCGTCGACGGACTCGATGATGCCGTTTTTCAGTTCGGCACCGAACTGGCGGGCCTGCTCTTTCATGTTGTTGACCAGTTCGGGGCCGCTGATGCCCTCGGGGAAGCCGGGGTAGTTGGCGACGTCGGTCGTCAGGGTCAACTGACCGCCGGGTTCGTCACCCTCGATCACGAGGGGAGCGTTGTTCGACCGACCGGCGTAGATGGCTGCGGTGAGTCCGGCGATGCCGGTGCCCGCGATGACGAGTTTTCGATGTTCGATTTCCTCGTCAGTGTCGTCGGCGATACCGAGTTTCTCGTCGAGTTCGCCGGTCTCGTCGAGCGCGCTGGTGTCGTCCCAGCCGCCGACGAGTTCGTCGTCGATGAACACCTCGGGGGCGGTCTTGCGACCCTCCGAGCGCTCGACCATCTCCTCGAACAGGTCGTCGTCGCCGGTGACGTTGTAGGTCTCGTACTCGATTCCTTTCGCATCGAAGAGGTCCTTGGCCTTCTCGCAATACGGGCACTCCTCTTTGGTGTAGATCTCGACTCGAGGCTGGTCGCTCATGACTATACGTTCGGACACGTGGGGTAAACGCCTTGCGTTCTCGGAACGGATGTGTGTGTCGAACGCACAACTGCGGCGGGGACGGTTCGTCGATCGCGGAGTTCTTCCCCGCGACGCTGGTCGGACGCGGGTCGGCGCGGACGACGCACTTACGGCCGCCGGCACCGACGTCCGACTATGGCTGCGGATCTCGAGGAGAAGACGGATCGATACGGGGAGTTGCTCGCGGAGGCGCTCGAGGAAGCGGAGGTCGCGCCCCGAGACGGGACGCCGATGGCCGACGCTGCCGACGAGTGTTACGAGATGGCGAGATCGTACCTCGAGGACGGGCGTCACTTTCGCGAGGACGGCGATCCGGTGAACGCGCTGGCGTCGTTCTCGTACGGCCACGCGTGGCTCGACGCGGGGGCGCGGATCGGCTTGTTCGACGTGCCGACGGAGGGGCACCTGTTCACGGTGTGACGACCCTCCCGACGGACAGGATCTGACTCTTACTCTCTCTCTCTTTCCCTCTCGGTGCAGAACGTCGTCTGTCGATACGCTCACGGAGGGTCACGAGTTCGGCCGAACCGCCGACCGACGAGTCCCGCGACGCCGTCGAAGTAGCCGGTCCCCCACACGGCGACGAGGAGCGCACCGACCGCGTTGTACAGGAGATCGAAGACGATGTCGTTCGTCCCGTACTGGGCCAACACCGGTTCGCCGCCGACGACGCTCGCCAGGCCGGCGGAGGCGAACTCGCCGATCTCCCAGAGGACGCCGAACGCGAGGACGAAAACGAGGATGAACACGAAGCGGAATTCACCGGGGACGTCGACCGATTCGGCGGACTGATCGAGCGCGTCGACGACGGCGTATCCGACGCCGGCGACGAGCGTCGCCGAGACCGTGTGCGTGATCGAATCGTACCAGCCGAACAGTTCGTACGGGCCGAGGGCGCCGACCGCGTGGAGGAACGCGGCCGTCGCGATCCAGAGTGCGAGTCCGGCACCCATCTCGTACTCGAACTCGCGGCGGACGAGGGCCGGCAGGAAAGTAACGGCGAGCGGGATGGCAGCGTTTACGACCAGCCCGAACTCGAGCGTGAAGAGTGCGTAGCCGACGACGAGCGCGAGCAGCCCCTGAATCAGCCGGACGGCGTTCCAGCACCGGCTCGCGGAGAGACCCAGCACGGTGTCGCTATCGGACGTCACGACGGATCACCCGACCGTCCGCGACGACCTTCGCTCGCGGTATCGTGGCGGTGGAAGTACACGACGAAGAGAACGGCAGCGAGCCCACCGAACGCGGTGGCGTAGACGAGATCCCACATCAGTTCGCCCTTCGTCGTGAGAAAGGACGTCGCGAGAACGACGTCGGAAACCCACTGGGCGATCACCCACAGTCCGGCGACGGCCATCGTCGCGAGAACGACGAACGCGACGGAAAATCGCGGTGACATCTCGATCGGCGTGAAGGCGTCGAGTTCGACGGTGACGAGTAATGCGATCGCCGAGACCGTGAGAAAACCAGCGATCGGCAGGGTTCCGTACAGCCGCACCCAGATCGGGATGGCGGCGACTGTCAGTACCTCCCACGGAACCATCACTAACGCGTCCCGTCGAACGATCGGCGGCACGAGCGCGAGGGCGACGATTACCGTCGCCAGGGTCGCCCAGAGAAACGACCCTCGAAGGACGGTCGCGACGGCCGCGACGACGATCGAACACGCGACCAGCCAGGCTAACGCTGCGTTCACCCGTTCGTTCTCGATGAGCGATCGTACGACAGGCATACTCCTTCTTACGGTGATTCTTCGGTGATCAGTCCGTCAGTCGACTGGCAGACGACCGAACCGGCCGACCGACGCTCGACTTTCGTCCCTCTCGAGTCGCGCTCGCGTGGTCGCACACGTCTCGCTTGGGCGGCCGGACGGAAATTGACGCAGCTTTCATACTCCGCCGATCGCTCCCGTCGTTCGTCCGCTTCTCGATCGTTCGGGACCCGACAGCCGGAGTCGCCCGTTCTCGAGACCGGTGCTCGTCTTTCGACGGTCCCTCGGCATCTCGAGAGCCGCGAACGTACGGTTCCGGCTGCGACGCCCGGCGTGTGCGGCGCTCCTCGGGCTCGAGAGTGCGGGATCGAGTGTTCGACCTCGTCGATAGCGGAGCTGACGAACGTACCCGCTTCACGGATATCTCGCGGCTCGCCGCTCGTCGAACGACGCTGAGTGAAGCTCGGTGACCCCAACGACGTTCACGCTTCGTCGAACAGCGTCTCACCCGGTTTCAGATGCGCCTCGACGGCGTCACGATCCAGCGTCACGCCGAGACCCGGTTCGTCGGGGACGGCGATTCGACCCGCTTCGAGCACCGTCTCCTCGACGAGGTCGCCCCACCACTCGATATCGCGCGCGTGGAACTCGAGGGCGAGAAACGTCGGTGATGCGGCCGCGACGTGGGCGCTGGCCATCGTGCCGATCGGCGAGGAGACGTTGTGGAGACAGACCGGCATGTAGTAGGTGTCGGCCATGTCCGCGATCGTGCGGGTTTCGCGCATCCCGCCGACCTTCGGCATGTCCGGCTGGATGATGTCGACCGCCTGCTCCTCGACGAGTCGCCGCACGCCGTGTTTGCGGTAGACGTTCTCGCCGGTCGCGATCGTCGTCTCCGTGCGTCGGGTCACCTCGCCCTGAACGTCGTGGTTCTCTGGCGGGACGGGGTCCTCGAGCCACCAAACGTCGTAGGGTTCGATCGCCCGTGCGAGTCGGATCGCGCTGTCGCCGGCGTATCGCCAGTGACAGTCGAAGGCGACGTTGGCATCGTCGCCAACGCGTTCGGTGACCGCACGGACGACGTCCGCTTTGTACGTGATCGCCTCGTCGTCGAGGTGGCGATTGTAGGCATCGTCCTCGAGTCGTTTCGAGGCGTCGAGGTCGAACTTGAGGGCGTCGAAGCCGTCTTCCTCGATCACCGCTTCGGCGGCGTCGGCGAACGCTTCCGGCGCGTACGGGTCGTCCAAATCGTCGGTCGTCGATTCGCTTCGGAGGTGTTCGCCGGCGTGACAGTCACAGTACACCCGAACCTCTTCTCGGTAGGTCCCGCCGAGTAATTGGTGGGCGGGGATGCCGTAGAGTTTCCCGACGAGGTCGTGGAGAGCGATTTCGATGCCCGAAACCGCCGTTACGGGCGTGCCGCCGATCGATCCCTCGCCGGAGAGGACGTTCAGCATGTCCGTGAACAACCGATCGATATCGCAGGGGTTTCGCCCGACGAGCGTCGGTTCGAGTCGCTCGATCACGTCGACGACCCCCGCTCCCCAGTAGGCCTCGCCGGTTCCGGCGATCCCGGCGTCCGTGTAGACTCGAACGAGCGTCCAGTCGAAGTTGCCGGCGACGGTCGTGGTCTGTACATCAGTAATTTCGACGTCTCGAATCGCTGCCACGTCCCCTGTCATTGGGAAACGTATCACGCATTATCGTGATAAAACATCTCACTCCGGCAGTCGTCTCGTCGCGAATCCACGGTGAATCAGCGGTCGCACGTGGCGTGACCCGTACCACCGACCGCATCCATAACCGTTATATACGTTCGTTTACTACCTCTCTCGTCTCCCGACTGCACGAACTGACGGCGGCCGAAACGTTCTTATCTAATTACTCGGTCGCTTTATTAGGTGGGCGAAACCTTTATATGGCTTTCGGGCTTACAATATGTTAGCAGAGGCGACCGGGTTTTCTTCTGGTTTCCCCCACCCGGGAGCCTCGAGTAACCCACGATCAACTATGACAGACACGATTACCCGAACCTACACTGGCGAGACAGAGCGACAGAACGACGAGAACGAGACGGAGCGCGAGGACGAATCGACTGCCCGAACCGACGAGCGAGAGCACTGTCCCGAGTGTGGCGGCCGACTCGTCTCCGACTCCGAGCACGCAGAGACCGTCTGTGACAACTGCGGACTCGTCGTCGAGGAAGACGAGATCGACCGCGGCCCCGAGTGGCGCGCGTTCGACTCCGCCGAGAAGGACAAGAAGAGCCGCGTCGGCGCGCCGACGACGAACATGATGCACGATCAGGGGCTCTCGACGAACATCGGCTGGCAGGACAAAGACGCCTACGGCAAGGCCCTCTCGAGTCGCCAGCGCCAGAAGATGCAGCGCCTGCGCACGTGGAACGAGCGCTTCCGTACGCGCGACTCCAAGGAGCGTAACCTGAAACAGGCGCTGGGCGAAATCGACCGGATGGCCTCCGCGCTGGGCCTCCCGGAGAACGTTCGCGAGACCGCCAGCGTCATCTATCGGCGTGCGCTCGAGGAGGACCTCCTCCCCGGACGCTCGATCGAGGGCGTCGCGACGGCGTCGCTGTACGCCGCGGCCCGTCAGGCCGGCACCCCCCGCAGTCTCGACGAAATCTCGAGCGTGAGCCGCGTCGACAAGATGGAACTGACCCGGACGTACCGGTACATCGTTCGGCAGCTCAGCCTCGAAGTGAAGCCCGCCGATCCGGAACACTACCTGCCGCGGTTCGTCAGCGACCTCGATCTCTCGGACGAAACCGAGCGGATGGCCCGCGAACTCCTCGAGAGCGCGCGGAAACAGGGTGTTCACAGCGGGAAGTCCCCTGTTGGGCTCGCCGCAGCGGCGGTCTACGCGGCCGCACTGCTGACCAACGAGAAGGTCACCCAGAACGAAGTGTCGGGCGTCGCCAGCATCTCCGAAGTGACGATCCGGAACCGCTACAAGGAACTCCTCGAAGCGTCGGAGACGGCGGCGGTCTAAGCGATCCGGGGATGTCCTCGATTATCGTCCGTCGACTGCGTTGCGGTCTCGGATTTTCTCTCGTCATCTCGTCTCGGTGAGTGGGGTCGCTCGTCACCTGTCGGCTCGACGAGTGATGCGACAAAGTTTTTCAACACTGGTGTGAAAGGCCATACCATGGACGAGGCGACTGTTCAACTATTGTGTCCGGAGTGCACCAAAGATTGGCAGGTTTCTCCTGGCGAACTTCCCGACGCTGCAGAGATGTATCACTGTCCGAACTGTCACGCGTCTCGGCACACGTCGGAGTTTATGCGAACCGATCGCGATCTCCGGGCCCTGAAACAGCTCGGGTAGCGACGCGTTTTTCGCGGCTAGTTTCTACACGTTTTTCCATATTTCAGCGTTCACCGAGCGACGGTCCTCTCCGCGAGCGAGACGTTCTAACTCTCTATCAACGAACCCTCAAAAACAGCACATAAATACCGTATTACTCGTAGTAGATTTGTGTTTCCACCGCGCAGTCGACTGTTTGGCGGTGCCTACGAACTGGATCGAATATGTACAAATCAGGAACAGACGCCGCATCTAGTAGTGGTCGCATGTTAACGCGACTCAAGATAATAATATAACCCTGCGGTGGATAGGATTGCATGGTTATGAAGAAGCAGGAGCTCATTCACCTTCACGGCCTTCTGGCGGAGGTATCCAATCAGTGTGCAGCGTGGGACGACTGCCCGATTTCGCTCGAAGAATACGAGTCGCGTGGGATTCGGCCGACATCTATCCACAAATCGAAGACCGACCACAAAGCCGCTGTTTTTGCACTCGCTGGGGGAATCACTGAACACATGCGCGAGGGGGAGCAAGAAGCAGTCGCTGCGACCGCTGACTAAGCACCACTATTGCAACCCCACAGAAGTAACGACTCGTACTGGCAAGATTCGGTTTCTATCTGTCGCTCTCCGTTACCTTCTTTCGTACTAACCGTTTCCTGCGTACTCGACTTCGCTTCGTTCCAAATAAACCACAGTGCTCGGACGACTGTTCAGAACCACGATTGCGAGTGTGGGAAAAACCGTTCACTACCGACGAAGAGGTCAGGATTCACCGCAGATCGCCGCGACTCGGAACGACACGAATCGAGTCGACGAGGCGACTACTCGAGGAGATCTTCGAACTCGGGTAACACGTCGTCGTCCGTCTCGGTATCGGTTTCGTTATCTGCCTCGTTTCCGTTTCCGTTCCCGTTCCCGTCCTCCGCTTCGTTCGTTCGGCTACCGCCGTCTTCGACGTGGTCTCCGTCTTCGTCCTCGTCCTCGTCCTCGTTTTCGTCTTCGTCCTCGAGAACCTCGACACTGAGCACCTCCAGTGGGATGTTCTCGAGTCGTTGGCCGATCTCCTTGCGAGCGATGCGGGAGGCGTGTTCCTCTCGCTCGACGTTGAACACGGTCATCTCGAGTTCGAGTGCCACCAGTGCTTCGTCGGCGGCGATAAACGCAGGGGGAAGCTCCTCGCCTGCCGGCGAGGTTCGTTCACCCATGTTAATTTCGACGTAATTCAGGTCAGGGTTCAGCATCTCGCCCGTCTTCGAGATTGCAATCCGGATCGCCTCGTCCTCCGTCTCGACGTCGAATACCGGCACGGCAGCCTCGACGACAACCCTGCAGTTCATGGCCGAATGTACACTCGCCTGCAGTATGAAGGTTCGCCCCGGATCGGGTGAACGCCGATTTCACGCTTCGAAACCGGTCGTTCGTCCGAAATCGTGCCACGGGAACCGACGGCACCGAGCAAACGAAAGGCAAAAGCCCGCGCTCCCGCCAGACCGAACCGATGGAAACCGGTGCGATTCCGATCGACGACCTCTCGGGCGGACTGGACTGTTATCTCACCCTCGAGAGCGGCCAGACGTACCTCTGGCAGCGCGAGGACGGGAAGATGTACACGGGCGAGCGCAATCCCGACGCCTGGTACCACACGACGATTCCCGACACCGGTGACGTTCTCCGCGTCCGCCAGCGGGACGGCCGACTCGAGTGGACGTCGACGACCGACGCCGACTCACACGTGCGCCGACTCCTCAGGCTCGACGACGATCTCGAGACGATCGCCGCCGCCGCGCCCGAGGAGTCGCTGGTCCGGGAGGCCTACGACTGCCACCGCGGTATGCGGCTGGTCGAGGATCCAGCGTTCGGCTGTCTGATCTCCTTTATTTGCTCGGCTCAGATGCGAGTCAAGCGGATTCACAATATGGTGTCGACGCTGGCCCACGAGTACGGCGACGAGCTCGCCTTCGAGGGCGAAACCTACCACGCCTTCCCGCGACCCGAGCAACTCGCCAGCGCGACCGAGGCCGAACTTCGCGACCTCGGACTCGGCTATCGCGCCCCGTACGTCGTCCGCACGGCGGAGATGGTCGCCGGCGGCGAGGCCCACCCCGAGGAGGCCCGCGACCGCCCCTACGAGGAGGCCCGCGAGTACCTCACGAGATTCGTCGGCGTCGGCGACAAAGTCGCCGACTGCGTGCTCCTGTTCGCACTCGGCTTCGACGAGGCCGTTCCGTTAGACACCTGGATCAAGTCGGCGATCGAGGACTACTACCCCGACTGTGACCGGGGGAACTACGCGCGAACGTCTCGAGCTATCCGCGAGCGTTTCGGCGGGCAGTACGCGGGCTACGCCCAGACGTACGTGTTCCACCACCTTCGAACGGGTGGACGAGACGCGTAGTGTCGAGCGGACCAACGTCGTTCGAGCGACTCGCAACCGGCGGCGAGACCGCCATCCGGCACGGTTCGTCCCCACCGCAGACGACGGGGGACTTCGACTCTCGAGTCCGAGGCGAAAGCCGAGATTGCCCGTCACCGCTCGTCGTGAGAGGAGAACGAAGACACAGTCCTAACATCGGAACGGAACAGAACGCGAGGAGGCCATAGTCGGCAGAGACGGCACTACTACGGGAATGAGGCACAAGTGGGGGACTCGGAGACGATCTCCGACCCTACGACCCCGAACCGAGCCTAGCACCCTGCAAACCGACATCGATGTCACGCGATTCGATCACAGGGTCGGCTCGACGGGTTCAGCCAGTGCCCTGAAAGCCGGTATCGATGTCACGCGATTCGACCCAAGGCAGTTTCTGTCTGTCTACACATAATTATCAAACTGTCGAAGGAGTCAATATCGACTTAGACTTCTTCAATAAACATAATTAATATCGGACATCATATATGGTTATCGGGGATGGTACTACAGCCCACGGGAGTTCGTCTACGACCCTAGTCGCGGGATGAATCCGTCACACGATCGGCGACCGCGACGACCGGGCGGTCGACGAGGTGGACGAATTCGACGGATTCGACGAAGCCAATGTGTTCGATCGGCGACGTTCCCTCCCCGGTCACGATTCTCGAGACTCGTCGCCGTCTTCGTCCTCGTAGTCGGCTCGCCCGGTTACCGCCCAGTAGGCCTGCGAAATCAGCGTCACGACGAAGATCACGACGAGGATACCGGCGACGGCGTACGCCTCCGTCCGCCCGAGCAGGAAGTCCGTCAACCCCGCCGCGACGACGACGAAAACGATCGCACCGACGGCCAACTCGAGGAGTTCGCGCAGCGTGGCGCGGCCGCTCGAGACGTCGATGTACTCGTCTTCGAAGCGCTCGATGATGCCCATCTCGCGTGTTACTATCACGTCCCGCCGGCATAACGGGTCGGTTTCGGCGGTTAGGGTGGTGTTCGCGTGAATCGAGTGTTTGCACTATAGTCGGTCGCGGTTCACGTCCTCACTTCCGTACCCTCATCTCCGATCGATCGAACTCAACAGAACTCCTCGAGCATCGTCTGATCGCGCTTCAGCGGCCGCGCCCGGTACCCGTACTCGGTCTCGAGGAGGTCCGCGAACGCCTCGTCGGAGCCGTGAGTGGTGTACACCCGGTCGGGATCGATCGCCCGGACGGTCTCGAGGAGTTCGTCGAAGTCGCAGTGGTCGGTCAGCGGGAAGGTGACGTCGTAGCCGCCCCGGTAGCGAAAGGAGTCGTCGACGGCCCACCCCGAGAAGCCGGCTTTGAGCGCGTCGGTCCGCTCGACCAGCCGGTCGATCCAGTCGGCTCGCGACTGGTTCGACGGGACGACGAGGATCTCGTCAGTCAGGTTCTCGAGGTCGCCCTCTTCGGCGTCGAACTCGCGAGCCGGAAACGAGAGGTCCGTCGCCGACTCGATCGCCCGATTGACCTCCCGGACCGACGGCGAAACCAGTATCTCGCGCTCGGTCGCCTCGCGGGCCAGCCACTGGAGTTTCTGGGCGCGGCCGAGCGAGTAGCCGAAGCAGACGAGCGGTCGATCGCCGTTGTCTCGGATCCAGTCGCGAACCTCGGACTCGAGGCTCTCCTGGGGCGGGAATCGGTACGTCGGGAGCCCGTAGGTCGTCTCCATCACCAGCACGTCCGCGTCGACTGCGTGCGGGTCGAACCCCTCCAGAAAACACCGATCGCGGATCGAGAAGTCGCCGGTGTAGCAGTAGCGGCGGCCGTTCGCGCCGTCGATGAGCGCCGCGCTCGAGCCGACGACGTGGCCGGCGGGGATCAGTTCGATCCCCGGGACCGAGTCGACGAACTCGAAGCCGGTTCCGGTTCGCGCCTCGGCGATGGCGGCCGTTTCGGGCGAACAGACGACCGTCTCGGGTGCCGTGCGGAAGGTGTGGTCGGCGTGGGCGTGGCTCACGATATTGGTGTCGCCGACCGCGCTTCTGGCGTCGGCGACGATCCGCGTGCCGCCCTCGATTTCGAAGTGGATGCCGTCGTGGTGTCTGACCGTCACGGGATATCCGATGAAGGGCCTCGAGCACCGTTTCCCTGTCGATTTCGTCGATCGCGGTGCTCGTTTTTCGGATCCTCTCCTCGTTCGAGCGAGCCGAGCATCGAGCGGCGGGTCTCGAACGGCGAAGGGTCGACCACCGACGCGGAGAAGCCGCCTTTTTGTGGCCTCCGGGTGAGAACTCGCGTATGACGAAATCGACCGACCGTACGCGAGCACACGTGTTCGTCTCGGGAACGGTACAGGGCGTCTTCTACCGCGCGACGACCCGCGACACGGCCGGCGAGCACGGCGTCGACGGCTGGGTGAAGAACCTCGAGGACGGACGGGTCGAGGCGGTCTTCGAGGGGCCCGAGAATGCAGTCGAATCGATGGTCGAGTGGTGTCACGAGGGGAGCCCGGCCGCCGACGTGGAGAACGTCGACGTCGAGTACGAGGACACGCAGGGCGAAGAGGGATTCGAGATCCGGTATTGAGGGTTCGAACGCTCGAGCGGCTTAGTCGTCGCCGTCTTCGTCCGTCGTCGGCGCGAGCGAGTCGTCGCCGTTCGAATCCGAATCCGAATCCGAATCCAGATCCGAGTCCGCCGCCTCGAGTTCCGCCACGTACTCGGCGAGCCACGGCGGCTCTTCGGTGTGAGCCCACTCGGCCCACGCCGCTTTCTCACCAGCGTAGTAGGCACGGTAGGCGCCGACGACGTCGTCCGGACGGCGATACTCCTCGGGCATCGTCTGGGGTCGCGGCGTCGGCTCGCTCGAGGGAAAGTCGATCTCGTCGGGATCGATCCGCTCGATCACCCGCCAGCTGGCGTGGGCCTCGTCCTTCTCGTAACGGTCGACGAACTCCGCGTTGAGCGCCGCGGCGTGTTCTCTGAGCCGAAGCCAGTTCGCCCGCGACTCGGCGGCCCACCTCGTCACGGGATGACTGGTGTGGGTCGGCTGGTACAGAAACTCGGCCTCGAGGCCGTTGGCTCGAGCGGCCGTACACAGCACCTGCGCGGCCTCGAGCAGCAGCTTGTTGACGTGCTGGTCGCAGTGGTAGCGAGCGGCCAGTCGGGGGTCTTCGTCGAGCCAGAAGACGTTCACAGCGGAGGGAGGGCCGGCACCCACCTGAGCCTGTCGTCGCAATCTTCAACGGGGTTCCCGTGGAACGGCCCCGTATGATCACAGGCGAGCGGATGGCCGCCGTCGACGAGAACGCGTCGGCGCTCGGCGTCCCGCGCAAGCAACTGATGGAATCGAGCGGACACGCCGTCGCCCGCGTCGTCCGCGAGGTCGCTGAGCCCGGGTCTCGGGTCGTCGTCGTCGCCGGACGCGGTAACAACGGCGGGGACGCGTTCGTGACGGTTCGGTTCTTGGACGACTACGACGTCACCACGCTCTTGCTCGGTCGATCCGACGCGATCGGCACCCGGATCGCCCGGGAGAACTGGGAGGCGCTCCAGCAGGCCGACTACGAGACGCGGGAGGTCACGGACTCGAGCGAGTTCGACCTTCCGGAGTGCGACGTGATCGTCGACGCGATGCTCGGAACCGGCATCTCGGGGTCGCTTCGAGAGCCCGCGGCGACCGCGGCTGAGACGATCGACGACGCGGACGCGACCGTCGTCGCCGTCGACGTCCCCTCCGGGTTCGACGCCGAGGACGGCGAACACGCGGACGACGGCGTCGAGGCCGACCACGTCGTCACCTTCCACGACACGAAACCGGGCCTCGAGGAACTGGCGGCCGACGTGACGGTCGCGGACATCGGCATCCCGGCCGCCGCAGAGCGGTTCGTCGGCCCGGGAGATCTCGACCTCGCCCGACCGAGCGAACGCGAGGGTCGGGCGTTCGTCGTCGGCGGCGGCCCCTACACGGGCGCACCCGCGCTGGCCGCACAGGCCGCGCTGCGCTCGGGGATGGAACTCTCCTTCGTCGCCGCACCGGACACGGTCGCCGGCGAGATACAGGGCTACGCCGAGGACTTGATCGTCCAGCCCTACGAGGGCGACCGACTGACGCCGGACCAGGTCGACGACCTCGTCGATACGGCGGAGGGCTACGACGACGTCGTGATTCTGGGGCCGGGACTGGGCAACGCCGACGAGACCCTCGAGGCCGCCCGCGAGTTCCTCGAGTCCTACACCGGCCCCGCCGTCGTCGACGCCGACGCGCTGCCGATCGTGCCCGAGATCGATACTGAGGCGACGCTGATCTGTACACCAAACCGGAAGGAGCTCGCGGCGATGGGCGGGCCGGAGATCGAGGATCTGCGAGCGTCGACCGACGAGATCGAAGCCTTCGCCGCGGACCTCGGCTACGTCGTCCTCGCGAAGGGCGTCGACGACGTGGTCTCCGACGGGGACCGGACGCTCGTCGCCCGCGTCGGGAATCCGGGGATGGCCGTCGGCGGAACCGGCGACCTGCTCGCGGGTATCTCGGCGGGACTGCTCGAGCACGTCGAGCCGTTCGAGGCCGCAGCGGCGGCGGCCTACGTCAACGGCCGGGCGGGCGAGCTCGTCGCGGATCGACAGGGTCACGAGAGCGGGCTCGGGATCTACGCGTCGGATATGCTCGAGGCTATTCCGAGGGTGCTGTGGGGCGACGCCGGCGAGCGAGAGCGGGGTAGCGGCGATGACTGATCAAACGGATTCGAGTGGCGCGAGTCGAGAGGGCGGGACGCGCGAAGAGAGCGGGAGTGGAACGAATAGAGAAGTCGAGGCCGGCGCTGACGACCTCACGCACACCACGGCAGCGGGCGACGTGCAGATGGTCGACGTCGGCGCGAAACCCGACAGCGAGCGGCGGGCCGTCGCCGCCGGCGAGATTCGGCTCCGGCCCGAGACGGTCGCCGCGATCCGCGACGACGAGGTCGGTAAGGGCGACGTGCTCGCGACCGCGCGGATCGGCGCGATTCAGGCGGTCAAACACACCTGGGAGACGATCCCGATGTGCCACCAGATCCCGATCACCAACGTGGACACCGACTTCGTCCTCGCCGAGGACCGCGTCGAGTGCGAGGTCGCCGTCGAGACCACCGGAAAGACCGGCTGCGAGATGGAGGCTCTCGAGGGCGTCACGACGGGACTCAACGTCGTCTGGGATATGGTAAAAGCGATCGAGAAGGACGACGGCGGATACCCGGCGACTCGAATCGAGAACGTGCGGGTGCTCGAGAAGCGAAAAGAGTGAGCGGAGCGGTCCGGTCCGTCCGACTGAACGTTCGGGCGCTATCGTGTGACCGTCTCAGAGGTCCATCCCGCCGTTGACATCGATGACCTCACCGGTCACGTACGAGGAGTCCTCGCTGGCGAGAAAGCGGACCACCGCAGCGACGTCCTCGACTTCGGCCAGTCGCTCGAGCGGAATCCCCGAGATGATCCGCTCTAAGACGTGGTCTGGGACGGTCTCGAGCATGTCCGTCTTCGTAAAGCCGGGCGCGACGCAGTTGGCGGTCGAGCCACCTTGTGCGAGTTCGAGGGCGATGGTGCGGGTGAAACCGAACATGCCGCTCTTGGCGGCGGCGTAGTTGGCCTGCCCGAAGTTGCCTTGCTTGCCGACGACGCTCGAGATGTTGATCAGACGGCCCTCGTCGGCGTTCCAGACGTCGTCGTAGAAGGTTTGGGTGCAGTTGAACATCCCGCCGAGGTTGACGTCCATCACCCGGTCCCACTCCTCGCGGCTCATCTCGGCGAACTGGGTGTCCGCCGTCATCCCGGCGTTGTTCACCAGGACGTCTGCGGGCCCGAACGCCTCGTGACAGAGGTCGCGCATGGCCTCGACTTCGTCGCGGTCGGTGACGTCGGCCTGTGCGGCGACCGCCTCGCCGCCGGCCGCTTCGATGGCCGCGATCGCGTCGTGGGCAGCGCCCTCCGAGGACCGATAGTTGATGACGACGTTCGCTCCCTCTTCTCCGAGGTGTTCGGCGATGCCGCGACCGATGCCCCGTGCCGAGCCGGTGACGACGCAGGTTCGCCCGTCCATGGACATATTTCTCTGGACGTTCCACGGGAAACGGTAAATAACGACCTGTGACAGAACGAAAACGAGTTTACCGTTTATATCTCGTGATCGTCGCCGGACGACTCCGTCGTGTCGTCGCTGCGACCGTGATATATACACCTATACGGGGGCGGAATATTGTCTCCGTTAATGAGTTCGAGTTTCGACGGTCTCGAGGTCGTCTTTCCGCTCGTCGTTTCGTTCGTCGTCTTCTCGATGGTCTGTCTCGCTTACGCGATCGCTTCGGACGCGAACGCACGCGAGGAAAGCGGCGCGAGCTGGGCGTTCGCTGCCGTCGTCGCCGCTCCGCTCGTCCTCCCGCTGTACGCGTACTATCAGCATCGTCGGTTTCTCCCACGGCGGTCACCGCCGACCCGTCGTGAGCGGGTCGCGGGAACGATCGGCGTCGGGACCGGGATCGCGGTCATCGTCACCGCAGCGCTCACACCGCCGGATCCGTTCACGATGCTCTCTACGTTTCCTCTGGCAGCGATCGTCGTCCTTCCACTGACGTACCTCGCGCTGTATAGCTCGAGGCTATCCGTCTAAACATCAGCCGGGTGAATGTAAATCACCAGTTTCGGATCTGCCGTCTCACTCGAGTCCGTCGTCTACAACGTGATCCGGTCCGAGAGAAATTAGGTGTGGTCAGCGCTCGCTCGCCTGCTCGATCCAGTCCTCGAGCAGACTGGGCGAGATGTCGGTCTCGACGGCGAGTTCTGCGGGGTCGGCGTCCGCGAGCTCGGCGAAGGTACCGATGCCGGCGTCGTGAAGGGACTCAGCGTAGGCGCTGCCGACGCCCGAGAGTTCGGTCAGGTCGTCACCTTCGATCTGGCCGACGTCGGTCGAGTCCGCGTCCGGGTCGACGTCGGGCTCGATCCCCTGGGCTTCGGATTCGGAACCGGACTCGCCCTCGACGTCCTCGGTCCCCGTCTCGTCGCCCTCGACGTCCTCGGCGAGTGCGGCGTCAGGTTCGTCTTCGTCCGCGTCGGGCGTCTCCGGCTCCGCCGCGACGTCGACTTGCGAGCGCTCTTCGAACCACTCACAGACTTCCGGCCAGAGTTCGGCGTGGCTCCGCGAGGAGACGGACATGCCGATGTGACCGGTCGCGAATTCGAGGATTTCGGTGTCCTCCGACGGAATCGCGTCGTTGAACGGCTTCGACGCCTCCGGCGGGATGAGGTGGTCGTACTCGGCGACGATCTGGAGGACGGGCATGTCGACGTTCTCGAGGTCGACGTGTTTGCCGTCGAGGTAGAGTTCGTTCTCGACGAGCTTGTTGTCCTGGTAGATGTCGCCGATGAACTGATCGTAGGTCGCGCCGGCGACGTCGATCCCTTCGGCGAGCCAGCGTTCCATCCGCGCGAAGTTCTCGACGAAGTCCTCGTCGTCCATGTTGTCGTAGAACCGAACGTACTTCGTGACGTTGTTCGCGACGGGGTCCATCAGCGCGAATCCGACGTCGAGGAAGTCCGCGGGGACGTTCCCGAAAGTGTCGGTCACTCGCTCGGGGTCGTAGTGCTCCTCGGCACCCCAGAGCTCGAGGACGCCGCCCTCACCGGTAAAGCAGAGGCCGGCGGCCATCAGGCCGAGGTTGCGGACCTTCTCGGGGAAGAGCGCGGCGTACATCGACGCCATCGTCCCGCCCATGCAGTAACCCAACAGGTTGATCGAGTCCTGTCCGGATCGCTCGCGGACGACGTCCACGCAGTTGTCGATGTAGCGGGTGACGTAGTCGTCGAGCGTCAGCGACCGGTCGAGCGCAGAGGGCTCGCCCCAGTCGATCAGGTAGACGTCGAAGCCGGCCTCGAGCAAGGTCCGGACGACCGAGCGGTCGGGCTGGAGGTCGAGGATGTACGGCTTGTTGATCAGCGCGTAGACGATGAGGATCGGGACGTCGTGTTGCTCTTCCGTGCGAGCCTCGTAGTGTTTGAGGTGGAGTTTGTTCTCCTCGTAGACCGTCTCGCTGGGCGTCTGGCCCACCTCGACGTTCTCGAGCGTCTCGGTCCGGTCGGGAGCGACGCCCAAGTTATCGGTCAGTTCGGCGGCACCCTCCCAGGCCTGCCGCTGCATGTCGAGCGTGAGTGTGAACGGATTCTTCATTCTTCGTCCCGGGCTTCGAGGGTTTCGAGCACGCGGTCGAGTTTCTCCTCGACGGCGTGCTGGCGGCGCTCGAGTTCGACGAGGCGGTCGCCAACCTCGACGACGTCGCTCTCGGTGGCGAACCCGAGCGTCCGAAGAGTGGTCTCGGCGGCCTCGTCGGCCTGTTGCTGTGCCTCGAGGACGTCGCCGACGGTCTCGCCGGTCATCTTGGCGAACGCTGTCGTCGACATGACCTCTTTGAACGCCTCGTTCGAGGTGTTCAGCCAGATGTCGCGGAACTCCTCGAGTTCGACGTCCTCGCCCTCGAGCGTGTCGTTCATCCGGTCGACCATCTGCTGGGAGGCGTTCATCCAGGCCTCGTAGGCGCGGGCGTAGCCCTCGACGCCGTCGCTGATCTCGTTCTCCTCGGTGGTTTTCTCGACCGTCTCGGACCAGCTCTCGATGAACTCGGCCTGGGCTTCCATGTTGCCCTCGAGTGCTTCGAGGAATTGTTCGTTCCACTGTTCGGCGAATGCGTTCCAGTTCGGCGGTTGTGTGTTGGAGTCTGCCATTGGGTAACTAAAAATTGGAGTGTATACGGAAGCGTTTGTGGGTCGTGTGTCTCGTCTACGCCGACGCGTCGAACTCGTCGGCAGCGTCCTCGACGTTCTCGGCCACCGCGACCACGTTGGTCTCGAGTTGCTCGTGGGCGTCGAGGTAGGCGTCGAACGAGGAGTCGACGACGTCGGCATAGTCGGCGGCGAACTCGTCGTAGGCCGTGCCGGATTCCTCGACAGCTTCGATCGCCGCGTCGAGGGAGTCGAGTTGGGCCTCGGTCGCGGTGTCGAATCCGTCGTCGACCAGGTCGCGGAGTTCGTCGAAGTCGGCGGCCTCCTCGGGAAGGTTGCTTTCGACGGTGTCGAAGTACGCGTGGAGTGCGCCCTTCGTCAGCTCCGCGTTCTGCTCGACGAGGTTCTCGGAGGCTGCGAGCGCGTCGGCGAACGCCGTAAACGAGGTCTGCTGGGCCTCGAGGGCGTCGTGGGTCAGGGACTGGCTCTGTTCGATGGCGGTGCGCTGTGCGTCGAAGACGGCGGTGAATGGGTTCTGGGTCATGGTTGTGGGTTCTGTGTTGTGTGTCGGGTGTCTGCTGTTGTCGGATTCGTTTCTGTACCGCTTCGGGCGACTCACTCGTCGCGCGATCGCTTGACGGGAACGACGACCGTCTGGACGATGTCACCCTCTTCGATGTCGAGGGCTTCCCGTTCCGGTTCGGGAATGCTGATCCGGCCGCCGCTCTGGACGCGAGCCTTGAACGTCGCGGTGCTCGTGCTCATCGGGTTGAATCCCGACAGCTCCTCGAACGGCGAGGAACTCGCCTGCAGGAACTGTCGAAACATCTCTTGCTGGGATTCGGCGACCTGCTCGCCGGTCTCCTGCATCTGCTGTCCGAACATCGCGGGGAGCCACGGCGGTTGGCCGGAGTCGTCCGTCATCGACTGAACGAACGAGTGCCACGGGCATAAGGCTTTCCGTCAGTTACCATCTGATACCATTGAATGGTTTCACGGGGTTGGCGGCGTCTCGAGTCGGTTCACAACGGCTGCCGTCGGTCACGGGTCTCTCCACGCTCGAGCGATCAGTTCGATTGTACACGCTCGAAAATCGGTACGTTCCGTTTTCTGCGTCGCTAGGGTGTGCGTACGACCCGTGCAGCCAAAGAAGTCTTAACTCCCACCCGCCTATGCGGCGGTACATGGGAGAACGTAACACTGGGGGGAGCAATTTCGTCGCGATGACCAACGCGTGGACGACGATGGCCAGTAGCTTCGTACAGGGGGCAACCGCCGCCAACCGCGCCGCCGTCTCCGCGATGCTCCCACCCGTCGACACGAACGGCTCGAGTTCTGAGACTGCCGAGACCGTCGAGGCATCGATTCCCTCTGTCGAGTACGACCAGCTCGACTGGTCGTTCGAACGCACCGTCGACGATCCCGACCACATCAGCGTCGGCGACACCGTCACGTTCGAGAAACCCCTCTCCGACGAGGACGTCCGCGCGTTCGCACAGGTCAGCGGCGACACGAATCGCCTCCACCTGAACGACGAGTTCGCCGCCGAGACCCGCTTTGGCGAGCGCATCGCCCACGGCACCCTCGTCTCCGGGCTCATCAGCGCCGCCCTCGCACGGCTTCCGGGACTGACCATCTACCTCTCGCAGGACCTCGAGTTCCGCGCCCCCGTCGGGATCGGTGACCGCGTCTCGGCGCGCGTCGAGATCGTCGAGGACCTCGGAAACGACCAGTACCGACTCGAGACCCAGATCCGCGACGAGGACGACGACGCGGTCGTCATCGACGGCGAAGCCGTCGTGTTGATCGACGACATGCCGGCGAACTGACGCCGATTCGGGTTCAGAATCGACGTTCGCCGTTCTATCGTAACAACTGAAACCGTTCACACCAATCGGACAGTCCTCGTGCAATCGAGTGTATACTGACGGTCAGTGCTCCTATCGTTCCGGTTTCGACGACACTACTCCGCGAGCCGACGGTGCAATGGTGCTAAGTAGCTCCTCGCGGAACCGTCTTCCAATGACGCTGTTCGGCACCGCAGGCATCCGTGGCCCCGTCGACGAGACAGTGACGCCCGCACTCGCGCTCTCGGTCGGACAGGCCGTCGGCGAGCCGGGCGAGACCGTCGTCGTCGGCCGCGACGGCCGCGAAACCGGTGCGGCGCTGGCCGCCGCGATGGAAGCCGGCCTCGAGAGCGCCGGCGCCGACGTCCGCCGCGTCGGGCAGGTGCCGACGCCGGGGCTCGCATTCGCCTCGCGGGGCCGCCGTGGAGTCATGCTCACCGCGAGTCACAACCCGCCCGAAGACAACGGGATCAAGCTCTTCGTCGACGGCGTCGAGTACGACCGCGACGCCGAGGAAGCCGTCGAGGCGCTGGTCGTCGAGGACCCGACGCTCGCCGACTGGAACGAGTGGGGTTCCGCCGAACGATTCGGGGTCCTCGGCCCCTATCGCGACGCCGTCGTGGACTACGTCCGCGAGCGGTTCGCCGGCCGAACCGAGGAGCGCACCCGACCGCTCGAGGGACTCTCGATCGCCGTCGACTGCGGGACCGGTGTCGGCGCGCTCGCGACGCCGCACGTGCTCGACAGGCTCGGTGCCAGGACCGTCGCGATAAACGCCACCGTCGACGGGCACTTCCCCGCTCGAGAGAGCAAGCCGACGCCGGAGACGTTGGCCGATTTCTCGGCGTTTCTCGAGGGGGGCGACTTCGACCTCGGGTTGGCTCACGACGGCGACGCCGACCGGCTGGTCGTTCTCGGTCCCGACGGCAGAGTGATCCACGAGGATACGATTCTGGCGGTCGTCGCGGCCCACTACACTCGAACCGCGACCGTGGACGACCCGGTCGTCCTCACCACGCCCAACGCCTCCGCCCGCATCGACGAACTGGTCCGCGAAGCCGGCGGCCGCGTCGAACGCGTTCGGCTGGGTGCGTTACACGAGGGGATCGCCCGCGTGCGGGAAGGAGCCAGCGAGGACGGCGACGGCGACGCAGACACTGACACCGAGGTCGTCTTCGCCGCCGAACCCTGGAAACACATCCACACCGCCTTCGGCGGCTGGATCGACGGCGTCGCGAGCGCCGCCGTCGTCGCCGCGCTCGTCGCCGACGCCGGCAGCACCGACGCGCTCCGCGCTCCGGTCACCGAACGTCCCTACCGAAAACTGAGCGTCGACTGTCCCGACGACGCGAAGGCGGCCGCGATGGCCCGCCTCGAGACCGCGCTCCCCGACGCCTTCGAGGACGCGACGGTCGACGCGGAGTACGGCGTCCGCCTCGAGTTCCCCGACGCCTCGTGGGTGCTGGTCCGACCGAGCGGAACCGAGCCCTACGTCCGCATCTACGCCGAGAGCGACGCGGTCGACGAGCTGATCGAGGACGCGCGCGAGGTCGTCGCGGAGGCGGTGAGCGAGGCCTCGTCGGAGTCGGAGTCGGAGCCGGAATCGGAGTAGTCGACTCGAGCACGGAGAACCGTCGACGTCGACTCGAATCCGCTCGCCGACGCCGATGCGTTCTTCCCACATCCCGTCGTATCGACGAGCATGACGACCGACTCAGACTTGATCGACGCCGCCCGCGAAATTCAGTCTCGAGCCCACGTCCCCTACTCCGAGTATCCCGTCGGCGCCGCCCTCGAGACCGCCGACGGCGAGGTCTTCGTCGGGTGTAACCTCGAGAACGCGAACTACAGTAACAGCCTCCACGCCGAGGAGGTCGCGATCTCCGAGGCGGTCAAGGAGGGCCACCGCGAGTTCGTCCGACTCGCGGTGAGTTCCGGCCGGCGCGACGGCGTCACCCCCTGCGGAATGTGTCGGCAGACCCTCGCGGAGTTCTGCGACGACGACCTCGTCGTGCTCTGTGACGAAGGCGAGGGCGAGTCGCCCACGGAGTACACGCTCGGTGCGCTCCTCCCGAACACGATTACCGAGGAGATGCTCGAGTAGGTCGCTCGGCGAATCGAAGCGCACCGAAGGCGAAGACCGCTACCCACTCGAGAGCCACTCCCGAAGGATCGTCCGATGGCACCGCTTCTTTGCGGTGTTCTCGAAACAGACCAGCACCAGCGACTCGCCGACCTCGAGCCGCTCCTCGAGGTCCGCGAGAGCCGCCCGTGCTTCCTCGGCCGTCTCGAGATGCTCTCGATACCGCGACTCGAACCCGACCTGTTCCCACGAGGCGTTGTGTGCTTCCTCCTCGCAGAATCCGCTGAGCTTCAGGTCCTCTTCGGCCCGTTTCGTCTCCTCGAGCAGGTCGTCCGGCGGCCCGAGCGCCGGGACGTTCTCGTCGACTGCGGCCTGAAACCAGGCGGTCGGCCGGCGGACGACGCCGACCATCGTCGCTTCGGGCGGGACGTCCGCGAGGTCGTGCTGGAGGGCCGCGACGTAGGTGTCCTCGAGCGTTCCACGTGCCATACTGGCTCCTCGTCCTGCAGGTATATACGATGACGGCCCGAAGTCCCGGCGACACCCATGACCGGCGACAGCGACCGCGAACACGAAGACCCGAGCGAAGATCCGAACACCGACGTCCAGTACCACCTCGAGATCGGACCCGACGACGTCGCGGAGAGCGTCTTGCTCCCCGGAAACCCCGAACGGATCGAGAAGGTCGTCGACTGTTGGGACGACCACGAGTTGCGAGCCCACCACCGCGAGTACCGGACCGCGACGGGGACCTACGAGGGGAGTCCGATCTCGGTGACGTCGACGGGGATCGGCGGTCCGTCGGCGGCGATCGCGGTCGAGGAACTCGCCCGTGTCGGCGTCGACACCTTCATCCGCGTTGGCTCGTGCGGTGCGATCCAGCCCAAGATGGACGTCGGCGACCTCGTGATCACCACCGGCGGCGTCCGACAGGAGGGGACCAGCGACGAGTACGTCCGCGAGGACTACCCCGCGACGGCGGACTACGAGGTCGTCTGCGCGCTCGTCGCCGCCGCCGAACGACTGGGCTACGACTACCACACCGGTGTGACGATGAGCGCCGACTCCTTCTACGCCGGGCAGGGTCGACCCGGTTTCGAGGGCTTCGAGGCCGCCGGCTCCACGGAGTTAGTCGAACAGCTCAAAGCGGCGAACGTGAAGAACATCGAGATGGAAGCCAGCGCCATCCTCACCCTCGCCTCGATCTACGGCCTGCGCGCCGGGGCTATCTGTACCGTCTACGCCAACCGCGAGACCGGCGAGTTCCGAACCGAAGGGGAGAATCGGGCGGTCGAAACGGCGTCGCTCGCCGTTCACCTGCTGGCGAAGATGGACGAGGTCAAACGCGAGGCGGGGGCGGATCGGTGGCACGCCGGGCTCGCGCTCGAACTCGAGTAGGCGTCTCGTCTGCTCACGTTCACGGTCTCGATCCGCACCCGAAGAGCCGGACGAACACCACGCTGCTCACGGGTCGCTCCCGATGGCCCGGGTCGCTCTCCGTTCGCCTCCTCGGGGTCTGGTACGGTCGTATCGCTGTCGTCGGTACTACTCTCGAACCCGGACCACACCCTCTTCGAACACCTTTCGGTTCGGGACGATGTACTCCTCGGAATCGCTCTCGATTTTCGTCACGAAGACGTCGACCTCCTGGACGATCCCCCGCTGCTCGCCGATACGCACCTCGTCGCCGATGCTGTAGGGCTGGTTGAGCAGGAGATAGATGCCGGCCGCACTCGAGACCAGAAAGTCCTTGAACGCGTACGCGCCGACGAGGACGACGCCGGCAGCGTACACCGTCAACAGGATCATCAACGCGACAACGTGGACGCCGACCTGGGCGAGCGCGATGATCAGCGCCACGAACAGCACCGAGTACTTGACGACCTTCGGAAGAACCGTCACCTCGGGGAGTTTCACACCCCGTAGATACTCGCTGACGACGAGTTCGGACTTGTCCGCGATGATGAACCCGACGATCATGACGAGGACGGCGATGAACACCTGCGGGACGAAGACGGTGACTCGCTCCCAGAAGGCCTCCGTATCGAGCAACTGCGCGATGTGGATCGCGGTGAGAACCGCGATTCCGTAGATGAACCACGAGCTCAGCCGGGCGACTATTTCGACCGTCGAGGTGTTCAGACTCTGGGCCGTTCGCTCGAACGGTGTCCCCTCGACGGCGTCGGCGACGCCCGCCGCGGTCAGCAGTTCCTTGTTGAGTTTCCCGACCAGATAGCCCACGACGATCCCGAGTGCGAGCACCGCGGCCGCGATGATCGCCGGCTCGTCGACCAGGGCCTGCCAGTCCATGTCAGTACTCCTCCGGGTCGACCTCCAGAATTATCTCACCGGCCTTGAACGCCCGCACCAGCCCGTCGCTCTCCGAAAGCACGATCGAGATGGCGTTCGTATCGCGGCTAATCGCGCCCCCCGCCATGTGCCTCGCGCCGAGCCCCTTCGGAATGTCCACCCCCTCGGCGGAGGGCTCGAGGTAGCGATACGCCGAGACGATCTTCCCGGAGTCGGAGATGATGAACGCGCCGTCGAGTCGCGAGAACTCCTTCAACATGACGTTCACGATCGGATCGCCGACGTGGACGTGGGACTTCTCGAAGGGGTTGTACGACAGCGGACGGGACTTGTTCATCACCTTCCCCGCGTCGCCGACGATGAACAACGCGCCCACCGGTTTCCCCTTCTGTCCTTTCTTTCCGAGTTCGATCGCCAACTCGAGGACCGACTTGATTACTTCGGGGTCGGCACGGGATTTCGCAAAGAGATTGTAGATCCCCGTGTGCGAGTCGGCGTCGGCTCGCACGCGCGAGACGGTGTCGATGCCGTCGTCGAAGACGCTCGTCGCACACGCCAGCACGTCGCCGTCCTCGATCACACCCTGCTCGAGGCTGCCCTCGAGTCCGAAGCGGACTCGCTCGGCGACGTTCTCGAAGTCGATCGGGAGTTCGACGAACGTGTCCGCTCCAACGGTGTTTTCGGTGCTCACGACGACGACGTCGAACTCGGTATCGGAGTCGGTGTCGTCGAGGTCCGCAAACCGCTCGTAGTAGGACCCACTCGGTGAGAAGAGCATGACGGCGTCGACGCTCGAGAAGATGTCCCCGAATACGTCGTCTAAGACCATTGCTACTACAAGTTGGTCCCGTGTGAATAAGCGTTTTGGACCGTCTGACGAGCGTCTGTCTATTTCATCTCGATTCCGACCAATTAGATTAGGTTCACTCTCCAGTAGTTTCGGTAATTCCCAAATCGCATTTGCGTCAATGGACCATCCTGTGCCGCTTTATCGAACGAATATCGATTTGAGTTCGGACGACCGCCTCGAGTCGGCCCGCTTCGTGCCGACTCGAGACCGTCACTGCTGGAGAAACGATCGGTCACGAACTCGAGGGTTGCGTGTCCGGATTCGAGGGCGAGAGGGGGCGTGCTCTCGACAGTGGGAACGACGTTCGCGAAATCGCAGTCTCCGCAACCGATTCCGTGAGCGACGACTGCGCGGGACCGCATTCGAACCGCGGTCGCAGCGAAACTGCTCTCCGGTTCGAACCGGACGGCGATTACCGTCGCTCGCGGAGTTGTTCGCGACGACAATGCGCGGGACCGGATTCGAACCGGCGGACCCCTACGGGACAGCGTCCTAAGCGCTGCGCCGTTGGCCTAGCTTGGCTACCCGCGCTCGAGTTCACGTTTCCGCGAGTCGAGTAAGAAGGTGTCGATCCGGTACATCGTCGATCGAACCGTCGACACTAGTTCGGAGGCGTCACGGAGATACCCCGCCCCGACCGAGAGACAGTCGAACACGCGGACTATTCGTGCGTCACCGGCTCTTCGGGCGACCAGTCCGGCGGCACGATAAACGTCACATGCTCGGAATCGCGCAGCTGGTGGAGTTCCGCGGCTTGCTCCGCCAGCGCCCGATCTCGGTACGGCATCTCGAGGCCGCACCCGGTGCAGACGAGCTTACAGGTTGGTTCGTTCATAGAGACACGTTGCGGCCGCCCGCTGGCGGTCGCGGGAGACGTCGTCCTCGAGTTCGGACGCACCATCTATTAGTAATCATCTCCTATGGAATCGCCAGCAACGGGACAGTTTCACTACTCATTCGTAGCTGAACGTTGTCTCGAGTATCCGACTATTGTGGAGACTGTTGGAGTTCCGACACTGTCGTCCCCCGTGATCTCTGAAGGCTCGTGTTTATCATCGTCCAACAGGTACGGGGAACCAGAACCATGTACAGTGCCCGTGAACGCGTCGAGCACGAGGCGTGGCTGGCCGAACTCGAGACGATCGGTACCGAACTCGATCTCTCCCCGGAGGCGGTTTCGTGTGCGAGCGAACTCTTCCTCGGAGACGTCCCCGAATCCGATCGATCGAAGCGGGCGGTCCTCGCGGCCAGTTGCTACGCGGGGGCGTTGATCGCCGGTGACGGTCGGTCTCAGGGTACCGTCGCCGATGCGGCCGACGTCTCTCGGCTCTCGATCCAACAACGGTGGAAAGACCTGCTCGAGGATGCGGGGCTCGAGCCGCCGCGGTGGTAATAGAACGTAAGCGATCGAGGATCAGGTGCCGATCGAGGCGAGGTCGGGATCGGGTTCGGGTTCTATAGTAGCCACCGAACGTCACTGCCCACATGATCGCACGAGTGCTGTACGATCGGTGTGTAAACCGTTTTAATCGTTACTGTACGCTCACTCCGGACGGCCGGAGTCGCGCCCGTCGCGGTCGGACGTCAGGTTGCCGTGTTCGTCGATCTCCCCGTTGACGATACGCGTACTCGAGATGAGTTCGCCGTCTTCGGCACGTTCGTGGGGAACGACGAGCATCTCGAGGGGATCGATACCCTGCTCTCGTCGAAGGTCGTTGATCTGCTTGCCGACCTCGACGGTCTCCGGCGAGACGATCAGGCAGTCGAACTGCGGTTCGACTGCGATTCCCGTCGGTTCCTCGAGGGTTCGAACCTCGTACTCGCGGTCGTACTCGTCGGCGTATTCGGCGAGTTCGTCCTCGAGATCGCGCTTTCGTTCGTCGTAGGACCGGACGTAGCGATCCACGTGGCGCGTTTTCGGCGCGAGTTCGTCGCTCGTCAGTCCGACCGTCACGTCCCCGAGTTCGAACGCCCGTTCGAATAGTTTCCTGTGACCGTCGTGAACGGGGTCGAACGTCCCACCAAGCGCGACGTTCATACGCCAGTACACTGGCGCAGTGCGTATAAAAGGGTCGACTCGCCGACTCGGTTCGGTGATCGAATCGGCCGTCGAGGCCCGGCACTGATTCTGGTCCGTATCTGAGACGTGTTGTGGCCCCGAAATATGTATTCACACTCGAGTAAATCAGCCGACGAGAGCCGTCTGTCAGCTCTACATTCGACGATCGACGAACCCCCCTTTCACATCCTTTTTTGTAGTTCCCCATATTGGCTGCAGGTATGGGACTCGACGAGGACGCACTGGAATATCATCGGATCGATCCGCCCGGGAAACTCGAGATTTCGACGACGAAGCCGACGAACACGCAGCGGGACCTCTCGCTGGCGTACTCGCCGGGGGTCGCCGCGCCGTGTATGGAGATTCACGAGGACGAAACCGACGCGTACACCTACACCGCGAAGGGGAACCTCGTCGGCGTCGTCTCTAACGGCTCCGCGGTTCTCGGACTGGGTGACATCGGCGCGCAGGCCGGGAAACCCGTCATGGAGGGGAAGGGCGTGTTGTTCAAACGCTTCGCCGACATCGACGTGTTCGACGTCGAACTCGACGAGGCCGACCCGGAGGAGATCATCACGGCGGTGAAGATGATGGAACCCACCTTCGGCGGCATCAATTTAGAGGACATCAAGGCGCCGGAGTGTTTCACCATCGAGGAGCGACTCCGCGAGGAGATGGACATCCCCGTCTTCCACGACGACCAGCACGGCACCGCGATCATCAGCGGGGCGGCGTTGCTCAACGCCGTCGACATCGCCGGCAAGGACCTCGCGGACATCGAGATCGTCTTCTCGGGAGCTGGCGCGAGCGCGCTCGCGTCGGCGCGGTTCTACGTCTCGCTGGGCGCGCGCAAGGAGAACATCACGATGTGTGACTCCTCGGGGATCATCACCGAGGCGCGCGCCGAGGCGGGTGACGTCAACGAGTACAAGCGGGAGTTCGCCCGCGACGTCCCCGAGGGCGACCTCGCGGACGCCATGGCGGGCGCGGACGTCTTCGTCGGCCTCTCGATCGGCGGGATCGTCAGCCAGGAGATGGTCCGCTCGATGGCCGACGATCCGATCGTCTTCGCGATGGCCAACCCCGACCCCGAAATCACCTACGAGGACGCCAAGGAAGCACGCGAGGACACGGTCATCATGGCCACCGGTCGCTCCGACTACCCGAATCAGGTCAACAACGTGCTCGGGTTCCCCTTCATCTTCCGTGGCGCACTCGACGTCCGCGCCAGCGAGATCAACGAGGCGATGAAAGTCGCCGCCGCCCGGGCGCTCGCCGACCTCGCCCGACAGGACGTCCCCGACGCGGTCGTCAAAGCCTACGGCGACGACCCCATCCAGTTCGGACCGGGTTACATCATCCCGAAACCGGTCGATCCGCGCGTCCTGTTCCAGGTCGCCCCCGCGGTCGCGCGGGCGGCGGTCGAGAGCGGCGCCGCTCGCGTCGACATCGACATCGAGGACTACGAAGAGGAACTCGAGGCCCGCCTCGGGAAGTCCCGCGAGATGATGCGGGTCGTCCTCAACAAAGCCAAGAGCGAGCCAAAGCGCGTCGCGCTCGCGGAGGGTGACGACGAGAAGATGATCCGGGCGGCCTACCAGCTTCAAGAACAGGGGATCGCCGACCCCGTCCTCATCGGCGAGGAGAACGAGATCAAACGGACCGCGGCGAACCTCGGCCTCGAGTTCCAGCCGGAGGTGGCCGATCCCACGGCAGGCGCCTACGAGGAGTACGCCGAGCGGCTGTACGAACTGCGCCAGCGCAAGGGGATCACCCGGTCTGAGGCCGGCGAACTCGTCGCTCGCGACACCAACTACTTCGGTAGCGTGATGGTCGAGCGAGGCGACGCCGACGCGCTCCTGACTGGACTCACACACCACTATCCCTCCGCGCTCCGACCGCCGCTACAGGTGATCGGCACCGCGCCGGATGTCGACTACGCGGCCGGCGTCTACATGCTGACGTTCAAGAACCAGGTCATCTTCGTCGCCGACGCGACCGTCAACCAGCAACCCGACGAGGACGTCCTCACCGAAGTGACCAAACAGACGGGCAAACTCGCCCGCCGGTTCAACGTCGAACCCCGCGCGGCCCTGCTGTCGTACTCGAACTTCGGCAGCGTCAACAACGAGGCGACCCGCAAACCGCGGGCGGCCGCGAAGGCGTTGCAGGCCGACCCCGAGGTCGACTTCCCCGTCGACGGCGAGATGCAGGCCGACACCGCCGTCGTCGAGGAAATCCTCAACGGGACCTACGAGTTCTCCGAACTCGAGGAACCCGCGAACGTGCTCGTCTTCCCGAACCTCGAGTCGGGTAACATCGGCTACAAGTTGCTCCAGCGACTGGGCGGTGCGGAGGCCATCGGCCCGATGCTCGTCGGGATGGACAAGCCGGTCCACGTGCTCCAGCGCGGTGACGAGGTCAAGGACATCGTGAATCTGGCGGGCGTGGCAGTCGTCGACGCCCAGCAGGAATAGGGTCGCGTCGCGAACGTCGCGGCTCAGAACGAAACGAGCGTTTTTGGACGAGATTCACACGAGTAGTCTCGATACTCCTGGTCCTTACAGTAGCTCGCAGCACGATTTCTTCGTTCAGTTTCGAGTGTGAAAGGGACGGTCGATACAGGTCGGTCACTCAGCAGACAGATTGCCAATTAATCGTCTTGCTCAACCCGCCCCTCTACCTCGCCATCCGGCCGGAGGAACACCAAAGCATACGAACTACGATCCCCATCCGGGGTTGGAATATCGTGCATATCGTCCCAGACAAGTTCTCCATCGACGTAACACCGAACAGTTAGTATGCCTCGGGTCTCGAACCGTTTGACTCGCCAACTGTTGCCCGATTCGACCGTTTTCGGCCCGTACGTGCTTTCCTCCCCGTCGAATTCGAGTTCAACTGAGACGTCGTGGCTCGTCTCCCGGTCGTTCCAAATACGGACGTGATGATTTGTGGAACTCGTCAACTCAGAACATCCTGCGCCCAGAGTTGCTGCCCAAACTCCTGTTCCAGCGAGTACGGCACGCCGGTTCATGACAAACTGTTGTGATAGTGTCGCTATAAGTTTTCTCTACAGTTAACTACTATCTGTGCTGTGTCGTTCGCTCAGTTCACATACGCACTCACTGACTCGAGTGGCTCAGTTTCAGACCTAGTCTGAATAAAGAAACCGAGTTACCAACTACTGATACGAGATATCGTCGGCAACGGACGCGGGCGGGCTCGGGACGAAACGAAAACAATTCTCGTTAGTCCGACGCGTGGCTTCCGCCGTGACTTCCGTTGCGGTTGGCTCGAGACGGCGGCGGGAACTGCGTCGCGGAGGGCTGCGGTGGCTCCGGCAGCACGCACCGATCCAGTTCGCGGTTGACGTGTTCGTACTGGTCGGGGGCGTTCGCGAGGGGGTGGGCGGGGTTGTCGTCGCTATCGATCCGTGCCGCGCGAACCTCGCCGAAGCCGGTGAGTCGGGCCTGAATTCCTCGCCAGTGGTTCGAACTGGCCGACGGAACCGTGTACGGACGCGGCGGCTTCCGGTCGGGGTGGCTCGTCGCGAGGATGGCGTTGTTGACGTTGCTGGCGAGGTCGTCGTGGTCGATGAGAACGCCGACTCGAGCGTCGGGCGGGGCGCGGGCCGCCAGCACGTCGAGGCCGAGGTGGAGTGCTCGATACTCGGCGACGTTGTTGTCCGGCGGCGTGTCGGCGGTCGCGATGCGAGCGACGCGCGTCCCGTCGCGTGTTTCGATAACGGCGCCCAGTCCACCACCGGCCTCCCGGAACGATCCATCTGTGGCGACGTAGAAGTCTCGATGGTGGGTCCGGGGAGGGTGGGCGATGTGGGGTGTGGGCGACTCGTCGAACAGGTCCCGAAGTGCGGACCGGCCGTGAGCGGCCATGGTCGACACAAAGTCGTGGGTCACCTTAACGTTAGCGTCTGTTATCACATACCATAGATCGCCCCCGAAAGTGTTAGCGAGAAACAAATACATCGAAAAACCACTCCCGTGGATCGATCAAGAACACATCGGCCAAGAGATAAATATGAGATTATACGATCAGCGGTCAACTAGCGGGGACTGTCACAGAGCGACGTACTCAGTTCCTCGTTCGTTTCTAACGGTACAGGTGAGTGACGGTGCCTGTCGTTCTTCGGTGCGTGAACGTCGACGAGTTTGCTCTCTCGATCGACGAGGACGTTTCCGTAAGGGAACGTCGGGTCGTGAACGTGATTTCGACGGTCGAACCCGTCCACCCTGCTGTGACCGAACGAGTTCCTGACGCTTCGGGTGTGTGCTGACTACCTGCTGCGAGTTGAGCATCCAACGACTATCATATTTAGGCGAGAGAATCCCGCCGTGTACGGCGTTCGCAAGACCGCAGGTCTTGCGCGCACACCGGAACTCAAAGAGTTCCGGGGACGTTGACGAGACGCGTTGCGTCTCGTTCGCACATCAGAAAGCGAAGCATTCTGAGGACGGACGTGAATCGCCACACGACGGATTTTCGTATTCGGTGGCCGACTGGGTGCTGACCGACGCAAAACAACCGAGATAACTCCGAGTCAGCGGGGTAGAACCTCGAGCCCACCGCCGGATAGGAGTAACGGCCGCGTGGCCCGGCCAGCACCCCGTCGGTGTGTAAACGTAAATTCCAACCCAGCGGTGTGGTGCCGTGGGAAGCCTCGTCGTCGTCGGGCGACGCCCGAGTGCCTGAGGGACCGTCGGTCCCTCTCTGTTTACGGCGAGGAGGAGGTCACTGTAGATATATCATACGTTATGGATTTTTCTCGTTCGGTAATATTACGATAGACTGTTCTAATTGTAAAGTGCATCTGTCATTCAACTTCAACTATCAATACGTATATTGTCGCCCTTTCTCTTTTGTCGGAGTGGTATGGCGAGTGTTACCGAGCAACAAATAAGCCGACGATCGGTACTTCGATACTCGGGTGCAGTGACGACGATAGCCGGACTCACGTCGATGACCGGGATCGGAAGTAGCCGGATTCAAGCATTGGACGAAATCACGATCACGCTGTCACAGTTCCCGGACACCATCGACCCACTCGACCACATCACCGGGGACTACTTCGACGTGTACGACCACATTTACGAGCCGGTGTTCGACTTCGAGCCCGGCGAGGGGATCTTCCCGCGTGTCGCCGAGGAGTGGGAAGCCCAGGGCGACGGGACCACTCAGGTCGAACTCAGGGACGACGTCGTGTTCCACAACGGCGATTCTCTCACCGCGGAGGACGTCGCGTGGACGATCAATCGAACGGTCGATCCGGAGATCGGTGTTCCGAGCCCGATCGGGACGTTCGGACTCGGTTCGATCGAGGGCGCGGAGGCTGTCGACGACACGACCGTCGAGATCAGCTACGGCGCCGCGCCGGGGCTCGCGGAGTTCGAGTTCGGCAACTACGCCCGCGCGATGGATATGGAATGGGCAATCGAAAACCACGACGCCGAAGCGGAGGCGATTTCCGGTGCCGACCCGGCGGATTTCAACGGGACGGGACCGTACGAAGTCGTCGACTTCACGTCGGGTGAAGAGATCGTCGTCGAGCGGTTCGACGACTACTGGGGCGACGAACCGCCGTTCGAGCGGGTGACGTTCAACGCTGCCGGCGAATCGAGCAGTCGGGTGGCCGCACTCGAGACAGGAGAAACCGATCTCACGATCAACATTTTACCGGAGGACGTCGCCACGGTGCAGCAGGCTTCGGGCGTCGAAGTCCGGAATGTGACGAGCTTCCGGAACATCTTCTGTCCGATGAAGAACACCATCCCACCGTTCGACAGTCAGGAGTTCCGGCAGGCGATGAATTACGCCGTCGATAACGAAGGAATCGTCAACACGGTTCTCAGCGGGTTCGGCGAACCGAGGGGACAGCCGGTTGCACCCGGAATCAACGGCTTCAATCCCGAAGTCGAACCCTACGAACAGGACATCGGCATGGCCGAGAGCCTCGTCGAAGAGAGCGGCTACGGTGGCGCGGAGATTGAACTGTACGCGCCCCAGGGCCGCTACCTCAACGACGCCGCGATCGGCGAGACGGTTGCCGACATGATCGACCAACTCGGTAACGTCAGCTGCGAGGCGAACATCGTGGACTTCGGCGTCGTCTCCGACGCGAACCAGGCGGGGGTCGATCCCGACGAAATCGACATCGCGTTCTACATGATCGGATGGGGGACCATCACCGGCGATACCGACTACGGAACGCAGGGCTTCTTCACGATTCCAGATAATCCGGACCGGACGTTCGACGACGAAGAGCTGAGTGACGCAATCTTGGAGAGTCAACAGATCGACGATCCGGAGGAGCGAGAAGCAGCGCTTCAGGAAG
Source organism: Halomontanus rarus (assembly GCF_017357405.1). Taxonomy (GTDB): domain Archaea; phylum Halobacteriota; class Halobacteria; order Halobacteriales; family Natrialbaceae; genus Halomontanus; species Halomontanus rarus. The sequence goes on from NZ_CP071597.1 coordinate 3,572,938, forward strand.
TCAACGCACTGGCCCACGAGAAAGCGCCGTTCGTGTTCCTCCACACCCAGGAGAGTATCTACGGCGTCAACGAGGTCATCCAGTGGGAACCACGGGAAGACGAGACCATCTACATCTGGGACATGGAGGTGTGAGTGGCGGTTGAACGGAGTACAATCACAACGATTCCGATGTCCATAGGCAAGTTCCTCGTTCGGCGAATACTCCAGGGAGTATTCGTCATCTGGGGCGTCGTTACGATTCTGTTCGGGCTCCGTGCAGTGTCGCCTGGCGATCCGGCGACACTGATGCTCGGTGAGGGTGCGACTCAGGAACTCGTCGAGCACGTCAGGGAAGAAGAAGGGTTGAACGAACCGATATACGCCCAGTACGTCGACTACCTTCAGGGGTTGGTCGTCGGTGATTTCGGCTACTCGTGGCAGTCGAACAGGGACGTGGAGGCGATGGTGATCGAACGCGTTCCGGCGACGGTAGAGCTGGCGGTCGCCGCGACGATTGTCGCGGTTCTCATCGCGGTCCCACTCGGCGTGATTTCGGCGACGCGCCGGAACCAGCCCACGGACTACGGGGCGACGCTGTTTTCCCTTCTGGGTATCAGCACACCCAACTTCTGGCTCGGACTGATGTTGATCCTCGTGTTCGGCGTCTGGTTCGGGATCCCGCATCCGACTCTCGAGACGTCCCCCGCGTCGTTGGCCGGGATTAGCGTTCCGTACCCCCGCTCCGTCGGCTACAGCTTTTTCGACTTCCCGACAGGTCGACGGGCAGTCGGATTCAGCGAGGCATTCGTGGCGGTCGTCCGTGACCGCTCGTTCAGTGAGCTGGGCGTCTGGCTGCAATACATTGCACTCCCGGCGATTACGCTCGGGACGTACTTTACGGCCCTCATCACTCGTCTCACTCGCAGCGGCATGATCGACGAACTCGGCAAGCCCTACGTCACGGCAACCAGGGCGAAGGGGCTCCCCGCAGTGTTGATTCGATACAAGCACGTGCTTCGTAACACCATGATTCCCATCGTCACCGTCCTCGGACTTCAGATGGGGACGCTGATGGGGGGTGCGGTCATCACGGAGACCGTCTTCAATTGGCCGGGACTCGGTCTCCGTCTCATCGACGCGTTGCATATGCGCGACTGGCCGCTCATGCAGGGTATCATCGTCTTCATCGCCGTCGCGTTCGTGGTGATCAACATCGTCGTGGACGGCCTCTACACCTACCTGAACCCGCAGGTGAGCGACGAATGATCTCTGAGAGAGTCAAATCGAACCTGAAAGGGACGTTCTCCGAGAGTATCCTCCCGAAAATCGGGTTGTTTCTGCTGGTCTCGATCGTCTTTATGGCCGTGTTCGCACCGGTTCTTGCCACCCACGACCCGACGCGGACGGGCTACTTCACCGAGCACGGGACGGAGTACCCGCCGATCGGACACGAGTTCACGACGCAGGTCGCACAGGAGGGCGAATTCGCCGAGGTTACTGTCGAGTCGAGCAGCGAACACGTTCTCGGAACGAACAACGTCGGCCAGGACGTCTACTCGCGGTTCGTCTACGGTGCACGAGTCTCGATTCTGGTCGCTATCATGGCGACGACCCTCGCCTTGCTCATCGGGGTCCCCGTCGGGCTCACCGCTGGATACTACGGCGGTCGCGTCGACGATGCGTTGATGCGGATCGCCGACACCATGCTCGCGTTTCCGGCGCTGGTACTCGCTCTGGCGCTGATCGGCGTGTTTGGGGAGTCACCGGTACAGGTTCCCGATCCGATCGTGATGGCCGGGTTCGCAGACGGGATGCCCGAAACCATCCCTCTTCCCGGAACCGTCACCATCGTCTCCGCGCTGGTCATCTGGGTCTGGTTCGCGCGCGTCGCCCGCGGCGAAGCGTTGTCGCTTCGCAATCAGGAGTACGTCAAAGCGAGCAAGAGCTTCGGCATGAGCGACAGACAGATCCTCCTCAAACACGTCCTGCCGAACAGCCTCACACCGATAATCGTCCTCGCAACGATTCAGGTCGCGGTGATCATCCTGCTCGAGGCCTCGCTCGCGTATCTCGGGTTCTCCGGGACGACGCTCTCGTGGGGGTACGAGATCGAGCGCGGACAGGACATCCTCCGGACCCGACCGTGGGTCTCGATACTTCCCGGGATCGGTATCATGCTGGCAGTCATCAGCGTCAACCTGCTCGGTGACTGGTTCCGTGATGCGCTCGATCCCAACATCGAAGGAAGCGAGCGAGGTGCCTGAGATGAGCGAGGACATCATCCGAATCCGTGATCTGTCGACTCGGTTTTTCACCGCGGAAGGGCAGGTGAACGCGGTGTCGGATCTCGAGTTGACGATCGAGCGCGGCGAAGTGTTCGGTATCGTCGGCGAGAGCGGCAGCGGAAAGAGCGTCACGGCGCTCTCGGTCATGGACCTGGTCGAATCACCCGGCGAGATCACTGGCGGTTCGATCGAGTACCGAAACCCGGCGTTCGCGGACGCCATCCGAGACACCCACCCGGATGCCGTCGACGGAGAGTTGGTGGACCTGCTCGCGATCCCCAGGGAAACCCGCCAGTCCCTTCGAGGGACCTCGTTCAGCATGGTCTTCCAGGATCCGGAGAGCAGTTTCAATCCCACCCTCACGGTCGGTGAACAGCTCGCCGAAGCCGTCGAGGTTCAGCGACGGGCGAGTGCGAACCCGCGGTCGACGCGGGCACGGACCAACCGATCCCGGTACTCGCTTGGATCGTACGTGCTCTCGACGGTACTGCCCTCACAGCGGTACGTAACCGACGAGAGCCGGAACCGAGCCGTCGAGTTGCTCGAGTTGGTCGGCATTCCTGATCCCGTCGAGCGGGCCGACGAGTACCCGTACGAGTACTCCGGGGGCATGCTTCAGCGGGCGATGATCGCACAGGCACTAGCCGGCGAACCGGACGTGTTGATCGCCGACGAGCCGACGACGGCACTCGACGTGACGATTCAGGCCCAGATCCTCGACCTCCTTTCTGACCTTCAGGAAGAGACGGGCATGACGATTCTGCTGATCACGCACAACCTCGGCGTCGTCGCCTGGATGTGTGACCGCGTCGGCGTGATGTACGCGGGCGAGATCGTCGAACGCGGCCAGCTCGAGGACGTGTTCGATCGACCGACCCATCCGTACACGAAAGGACTGCTCGGTAGCGTTCCTGATCTCGAGGGCGCGGGCGGACGTCTCCAGCCCATTCCGGGGAACGTTCCGAGCCTCCTCGATCGCGAGATGCCCGACCGCTGTTACTTCGCCGATCGATGCCCGAAGGCGATGGACGAGTGTCTCGAGCACCCGCCGGAGTTCGATGTCGAGGGGAGCGACGAACACGCCGCGAAGTGCTACCTCGCCGAGGTGGAGTACACCGAATCGCGGGCGCTCCCAGCAGACTATTTCGAACTGAAAGACGCGAGTGAGACCGACGAGCGTCCCGTCGCAGCCGACGACGAAGAACCACATCGAACCGGCTCGGGAACGGGACAGGAGACGGAGACGACGCCGGCCGGTGACGGGTCGACGAGTGGGAGCGGAGGTGACTCCGAGTGAGCACCGAGACGGAGACGGAGACAGAGGCAGAGGCGGAGGCGGAGACGGAGACGGAGGCAGAGACCACGACCAAGGTCGAAATCGACGCCGAGGCCGAAACCGGTAGCGAACAGCCGCTCGTCCGCGTCGATAGTCTACACAAATACTTCTACGAGAAGAATTCGATCGTCGATCGATTGCTCGGCGAGGAACCGGTCGCCGTCCGTGCGGTCGACGACGTGAGTTTCGACATCCATCGCGGCGAGACGCTCGGACTCGTCGGGGAATCCGGCTGTGGCAAGTCGACCACCGGCGAGACGCTGCTCCACTTGCAGGAACCGACCGACGGTGCTGTCGAGTTTCAGGGGCGGAACGTCTTCGAACTCGCTGGACGCCATCTCGACCGATTCCGACGGTCCGCTCAGGTCGTCTTCCAAGACCCTTTCTCGAGTCTCGACCCGCGGATGACGATCGGCAGGATCGTCCAGCAACCGCTCGACGTTCACAGCGTGGATACTGAGGCTGACCGTCGAGACCGGGTTCAGAACCTGCTCGAGGTCGTCGGTCTCTCGGCGGATCAGTTCGATCGGTACCCCCACGAGTTCTCGGGCGGCCAGCGCCAACGGATCGCGATTGCGCGCGCGCTCGCGCTCGAGCCGGAGTTTGTCGTCCTCGACGAGCCGACCAGTTCACTCGACGTCTCGGTTCAGGCGGAGGTGTTGAACCTGCTCGACGATCTGCAAGACGAGTTCGACCTCACGTACCTATTGATCAGCCACGACCTCTCGGTGATTCGCCACGTCTGCGACCGCGTCGCGGTGATGTACCTCGGTGAGATCGTCGAGATCGGGCCGGTCGAGAACATCTTCGCCGAGCCCAAACATCCCTACACGCAGGCGCTGCTAGCGAGTGTGCCCAGAGCCTCGACCGACGAGAAAGAACGTGAGCGAGAGACGATATCGGGAGACGTCCCCTCGCCCCGCGATCCGCCGAGTGGCTGTCGGTTCCGGACGCGCTGTCCCGAGGTAATTCCACCGGCGGACCTCGAGATCGAGCAGTCGACGTATCGCGACCTCATGAACCTCCGCGAACGCGTCGAGAGCCGAGAACTCTCCCTCGAGCTCGTCGATGATGGCGAGGGCAATCGTATCGATGGTTCCAGCGGACGTGTCGGTAACGTGGATGTCACTGACGAGCGAACGGGCGACGAGACGCGCGCGATCGTCGGGGCGGTTAAAGACCGGTTGTTCTCCGCCGGAGACGGAACACTTCCGGGCCGACACGACGAGGTCGTCACGGCGGCGCTCGAAGCCGCGGTCGACGACGACTGGCAACGGGCAGCAGCGATGCTCCGAGAGGAGTACGAGAGCGTCTGTGAGCGTGTGAATCCCGGACTCGGTGAAGAGGCCCATGCGGTTGCGTGCCATCTTTACGGCGATCCGGACGAGTTGGTACCGGGAGACCGTCCCGACGGGGAATCGAACGTCGGTCGGGAGCGTGACGAGCGGGAGTAAGAGCGTGAAACGGAACAGATAGGGGTGACGAACGCCGAGACCGATTGTGTCCATCGGCCGCTATCGAAATTTCGGCTTCTTCCTGATCCTCGCCGCCGTCTGGGGATCGGCGTTCGTCGCCATCAGCGCCGGCCTCGAGTACTTTCCACCCGTGCTCTTCGCAGCGTTCCGGTACGACGTCGCCGGACTCGTCATGCTGGCGTACGCTGCCTTTGCCGTCGACGAGTGGATTCCGAGCGGGCGCGAGGAGTGGCTCCTCGTCGTCGTCGGCGCGGTCCTGTTGATCGCGGCCTACCACTCGTTCCTGTTCGTCGGCCAGCAGCATACGACCGCCGCAGCGGCGGCCATTCTGGTGAGCCTCTCTCCCGTCCTGACGACCGGGTTCGCACGCGTACTGGTTCCGTCGGATGCCCTGTCTCCGGTCGGCGTCCTCGGCGTCGCAATCGGTCTCGTCGGCGTCGCGATCGTCACTCAACCTGATCCGTCGAACCTCCTCGCGACCGACGTCGTCGCGAAACTGCTGATCGTTCTCGCCGCTGCCTCCTTCGCCTTCGGAAGCGTCCTCACCCGCCGTATCGACGCGTCGCTTCCCATCGAGGCGATGGAAGCCTGGGCGATGCTCGGCGGTGCGCTCGTGATGCACGGCGTCAGTCTGGCCCTTCGAGAACCCGTCACTCCCGCGGAATGGGCCAACCTCGAGGCAGTCGGTGCCCTCGTGTACCTCGCACTCGTCGCGAGCGCGTTCGGCTTTCTGCTGTACTTCGACCTGCTCGAGCGACTCGGGGCCGTCGAGATCAACATGGTCTCCTACGTGGCACCGGTCTTCGCCGCGCTCGTCGGCTGGCTCTACCTTGGTGAAGTGATCGACCTCGCGACGGGCGTCGGGTTCGTCGTCATCGCGATCGGGTTCGCACTCGTCAAGCGGCGGGCGTTACGGGAGGAGTTCGGTCAACTCGAGATCGGCGGGTCTCGGTCGTCGTGAGCAGTGGCGGGGGTCGCCGAGAGAACAGAAACTCGAACGAACTAGGTCGGAGTCGTCTGCGCGTGTTAGCTTCACGCCCGGTGGGAGTGACCCACGTAGAGTGCGAGGAGATTGAGCGCGAGAAGACCGAGGAACGTCAGCGTTTCTGCCGATCCCGAGAGTCCCGTCGCGAGTAACGGAACGTGCAAAAACGGGAGGACGATCGCGGTCCAGAAACCCGTCACTCGAATCGGTTTCGCGAGCATGGGAGTGATTCGCTCGAGGAGACGCTGTTCGGAGACCTGACTTTCTGACGATACATTCTGGCCCGACGTACGTTGGTCGTGTGTAGTGGGGGGACTCGACATCGAAGCACCTGCAGACGTATCATATTTCCCACGTTCGATGGCATATATGCCACAGAGCGTTTCGATGGATTGTAGCAGGTTTACACCATTCCGCCGTATTCAATCCGAGTGCAAAACCCTTCGAGATCGAGCAAGAGCTTTCAAAAGCGAATCTGAGGGCGTTTCGAACGATCAGGGCAGTGGTGTGTTCTGCGGGTGCTACGTGGTCGGTATAGACGGCCTACGCGACCGAACAGTCTCGTTTGTGTATATGATTCTGTATGGATATTTCTATCGGTGTGTGCAACCCGTCGACCACAGGGTCGAACTCGAGAGCGCGTTCACTCTCTTCACGAGATTAGTGTCTGATAGAGAATACCAGCGGATCGATCGAAGTCGGTGACGGATTCGGTCCCCTACTGGAAGCCGATCCGACTGCCGCGGCGACCGGTTCCCGGTTCGGTCGTCGCCCCGCCTTTGAAGTCTTCTTTGATCTGTTCGTAGTAGTCGAGGATGTCGTCGGTAATCGTCGGTCGGACGTTCTCCATCGCCTTTCGGAAGTGGCGCATCTCGACGATGTTGGCCTCGTGATCCTCTCGCAGGGCCTCGATCGCCGCTTCGCGAGCGATCGACTCGAGGTCGGAGCCGACGTAGCCGTCGGTGATCTCGGCGATCTCACGCAGGCTGACGTCGGAGGCCAGCGGCGTGTCTTCGGTGTGGATCTCGAGGATCCGTTCGCGACCGTCGGTGTCGGGTTCACCGATCATCACCAGCCGGTCGAACCGCCCCGAGCGCAGCAGTGCGGGATCGATCATGTCCGGGCGATTCGTGGCGCCGATCACCATCACGTCGCCCATGTCCTCGAGGCCGTCGAGTTCGGTCAGCAGCTGGTTGACGACGCGCTCGCTGACGTTGGAGCCGACCTCTCCGCCCCGGCCCGGTGCCAGGGAGTCGAGTTCGTCGAAGAAGATCACCGTCGGCGAGACCTGCCGCGCTTTGCGGAAGGTCTGACGGATGGCTTTCTCGGACTCGCCAACCCACTTGCTGAGCAGCTGCGGGCCACGAACCGAGATGAAGTTGGCGTTGGTCTCGTTCGCCACAGCCTTGGCCATCAACGTCTTCCCGGTTCCGGGTGGCCCGTAGAGGAGGACGCCGGCCGGCGGGTCGATTCCGAGCCGGTCGAATCGCTCGGCGTTGTTCAGCGGCCACTCGACGGACTCCTGGACCTGATCTTTGGCGTCGTGGAGGCCACCGACGTCGTCCCAGGAGATCTTGGGCAACTCGACGAGTACCTCCCGCATCGCCGAGGGCTCGACCTCGTTGAGCGCACCGCGGAAGTCCTCGCGCTTGACGATCATCCGGTCGATGAGACTCGGCGGGATGTCCTCCTCGTCGAGATCGATTTCCGGTAAGTAACGCCGGAGCGCCTTCATCGCCGCCTCTTTGGTGAGCGACTCGATGTCGGCGCCCACGAAGCCGTGGGTCTCGTCGGCTAAATGCGAGAGGCTGACGTCGTCCGACAGCGGCATCCCGCGGGTGTGAATCTGGAGGATTTCCTCGCGACCGACTTCGTCCGGGACGCCGATCTCGATCTCGCGGTCGAACCGGCCGGGTCGACGAAGCGCGGGGTCGACCGAGTCCACCCTGTTGGTTGCCGCGATGACGATGACCTGTCCGCGGGCCTCGAGGCCGTCCATCATCGTCAGCAACTGGGCGACGACGCGTCGTTCGACCTCGCCGGTGACGTCCTCGCGTTTGGGTGCGATGGAGTCGAGTTCGTCGATGAAGATGATCGCCGGCGACTCCTCGCTCGCGTCCTCGAAGATCTCACGTAACTGCTGTTCGGACTCCCCGTAGTACTTCGAGATGATTTCCGGGCCCGCGATGGAGAAGAAACTCGCGGAGGTCTCGTTGGCGACGGCTTTCGCGAGCAGCGTCTTCCCGGTGCCAGGCGGCCCGTGAAGCAAGACACCCTGTGGCGGCTCGATCCCCAACTTCTTGAAGATCTGCGGGTGTTTCATCGGCAGCTCGACCATCTCGCGGACGCGCTGGATCTCGCCCTGGAGACCGCCGATATCCTCGTACGTGATTCCACCTCCGGTCTTCTCGAAGCCGGAGATCGGCTCCTCGCGGAGTTCGACGTCGGTATCCTCAGTGATGAGCACCACGCCCTCGGGTTCGGTCTCGACGGCGATCAGCGGAATCGCCTGCCCCGGGGACCGCATGAAGGGGTGGTTCGTCGAGGACATGACAGGGACGATGTCACGGCCGACGACCGGCCGTTTGAGGATCTGGCGTTTGACCATGCCGGCGGCGTCGGAACCGAACTGCACCGACGCCTCCTCCGGCGGAGCGAGGACCAATTTGTCGGCTTTCGTGGCTTCCGCTTTGCGGATCGTAACGCGTTCGCCGATCCCCACGTCGGCGTTCTGACGGGTGAACCCGTCGATGCGGACTGTATCGGTGTTCCAGTCCTGTCGGTCTGCACGCCACACCTTCGCGGCGGTGGTGTCGGCACCTTCTATTTCGATGATGTCGCCCGGACTCAGCTTCAGGTGCAAGAGCGTGTCCGGGTCGAGACGGGCGATTCCACGACCCGAATCGTTCGGGTACGCTTTTGCGACCTCCAGTTGGACTTCGTTCATAATTACAGATGGACGGCGATGTCTGTTTCTCCGACTCGTGTTCGGATAGGTTTTTTGCTACGGTGAGTCGAACTCACTGTGCTAGTCTGTACCATATATTCCTCGGACAGGGAGCTACATAGATGTACCGGCACCGGCGATGTCGGCTGTTTTTCGGGCGAAGTAGCGGGGTTTTTGGCGATCCGCCCCTCCCTCGTATACATGCGACTACTGGCGTTCGACGGGCACACGGGTGCGAGTGGCGACATGATCCTCGGGGCGCTCCTCGCTGCTGGCGCCGACCCGTCGGTTCTGGCCCCCGTCGAGGACGCACTCGAGTGTGAGTACGCGATCGATTCGACGACGAAGTGCGCGATAGCGGCGACGACCGTCGACGTGTTGTTGACCGGTGCGGCGAGTGAGGCTGAGGGCGAAGAAGCGGACGACGGTGCGAATACTGGTACGAACGGTCACGATCACGGCCACGACCACACCCACGGTGATCACGATCACGATCACGACCACGACCATACTCACGGTGATCACGACCGCGAGGACCACGTCCACGCCGAGGGTCACGGCCCACACCGCAGCTACCGCGAGGTCGTCGACCTCGTCGAGGACTTAGACCTCGAGCCCGACATCGAACGCGACGCGCTCGCCGTCTTCGAACTGCTCGGTGAGGCCGAAGCCGCCGTCCACGGCACCGACCTCGAGGAGACCCACTTTCACGAGGTCGGCGCGGACGACGCGATCGCGGACATCGTCGGCGCGACGCTGCTGATCGCCGATCTCGAGCCCGATCGAATCGTGACCACGCCGCTCTCGACCGGCGGCGGGACGGTCTCGATGAGCCACGGCGAGTATCCCGTTCCGACGCCCGCGGTCGTCGAGATCGCCGAGCAAGCGGACTGGTCGCTTCGTGGCGGCCCCGATGGGATCGGGACTGAGTTACTCACGCCGACAGGCGCGGCGATTCTGGCACATTTCGCCGACGGCGTCGGTTCGGTGCCGCCGCTTTCGCTCGAGGGGTCAGGTTACGGGGCCGGAGGATACGACTTCGAGGACCGACCGAACGTGGTGCGCGTCCTCGTGGGATTGGCGGATTCCGACGGCGCGAGCGAGCGTGAGCGTGAGCGCGAGTGTGAGCGGGTGACGACCGAGCCCGAAAGCCACGACGGGACCGGCTCCCTGGTTCGCGACGACATCACCGTCCTCGAGACGAACCTCGACGACGCGACGCCGGAAGTGCTGGGCGGACTCCACGACACGCTCACGGACGCGGGCGCACGGGACGTCTCCATCGTGCCGATGACGATGAAGAAATCGCGACCGGGTCACCTCGTGAAGGTACTCTGTAAACCCGCAGACAGCCAGCGTGTCGCCCGCCGACTCGCCGAAGAGACCGGAACCCTCGGCGTTCGAGAGACGGGCGCGACTCACCGGTGGATCGCCCAGCGGGAGTTCGAGACGGTGACCCTCGAGGTCGACGGCGATAGCTACGACGTCGACGTGAAGATCGCGAGCGACAGCGAGGGTGAGGTGTACGACGTGAGCGCAGAGTACGACGACGCCGCGGCGGTGGCTGCGGCGACTGGGCAGTCGGTGCGGTCGATTATTCGGCGAGCGGAGGCAGCAGCTGAGGGTAGCTGATATCTCGACCAGCACGTTCGGCGAGCCGCGGGGTCCTTCGTCGCTCGCGCTCTCCGACGAAGTACGGCAAAAAATATGGCACAGCTGCTCGACGTTCTGACGTCAGTTAGAGTCCGCCGAGGAAGCCGCCGTTGAAGAGGTCGTCGTCGAGGTCCAAGTCGAAGTCGAGGTCGATGCCGGTCGCATCGTTGTCGGCGTAGTTCGCGGCAACTGCGTTCGTGTCTTCGACGTTGGCGGCGTTAGACTGGTCGACGTCCTGTCCCTGAACCGCGACCGTCGTCGCTTCGCTCTTGTCCGAGCTACTGTACGACGTGGCGCTCTGGACCTGCGCGTTGTTGTTCTCCTGATTGACCTCTATGTTGTTTTCAGCCTCGGCCTCCTGTTCGTTCTCTACTTCCGCGTTTCCGATATCGATCTCAGTGTCGTTACCGACACTGATATCCTGCGCTGCGGCTGTTCCAGCGAACCCCATGAACATGAGGCCCCCGACTAGTGCGACTGTCATTACGAGCGTCAGTGTCCGTTTCATAGTTGCTCTCCAGCAGGGCGTTTTGGCGACCCCACTGCAACCGTGTGACCGCCAGCGACCGATATGAATCCGCCCAACGGTTACAGGATAAGCTCAAAACTGTCATTCACACAATGTGATTGTTTCGACCATAGGATATTACTTATGCTGATACGAATTGGAAGCACCAATGTCAACAACAGTATGAATGCCGCAAGACCGAATCACTAAGACGAATGGCTATCCGCCATATCCGTGAGTTTCCGTCGCTGCTTTTCGGTTTTGGCACTCGTTTCGCTTTCGTAACCGACTGCTACTGCGCGTACAGTAGAACTGACATTAAATCACTGACACGAGTGTCGGCGTAGTTATAATTTTGGCGCATTTATTCAACCGAGAAACTCGCGTATTCTCACCGTTCCATCTCGCAGCTGCCAGATTACGCTTAGTACGCGCTGTGTGATTCACCCCAATCGGTCAATAACAATACCCGAATCCGAGGAACGAATTTTCGCCGCGAACAGTAGTAGAAACAAAAGACACTCACGGCACAAATCAAACGACTACAGACTTACACAATGACGATACGATCACAGCTCACGACAGTTTTCCTCGTCGGGATGCTCGTTGTCTCGCTAACCGCGTTCGTTCCCGCGGCTGCGAGTCAAGAGTCCTCCGACAACGGCGTACAGACACTCGAGAACGGCGACGCACTCTACCTCTCGTTCGGTGCCGACCTCGAGGACATGAGCCTCGAGGAGTACGTGCAAGCCCACGCGTCGGACGACCTCGAGCAGGACTCGGTCGCGGAGATTATCCAGTATCAGGACGTCGATCAGGTCAACATCAACACGCAGGAGGGCGCGACCTCCGTTTCGATCGACGGCGGCGAGGCGACCGCGATTCAGGAAGCCAGCCAGTACAACGACAACGACCAGTCCGCCGAGGCGGACGCGACCAACGAAGCTCGGGAGGATCGGTTCGAGAACGTCGGCGAGGTCTACATCCTGCTCGGGAACGGCGACGATCAGTCGTTCGACGGCTGGGCCGTGATGGACGAGGACAAGGATGCCGGCGACAGTGACAGCGTCTCCCAGGCCGCCGTCGCGACGGTCAGCCAGTACCAGGAGGTCGACCAGCTCAACTACAACAACCAGAGTACGGCGATCGCGATCGCAGAAAACGGCAGTGAGGCGATCGCACTCCAGCAGAGCGAACAGTACAACGAGAACCTCCAGCAAGGTGTTGCGAACGCGACGAACGTCTACGCGGACGACACCGACGGCGACAAGAAAAAGAAGAAAGCCGACGGCGTCAGTGGCACGCAGTACGCGGAGGCGAGCGTCGAGCAGGCGCAGAACGTCTCCCAGACGAACATCAACGAGCAGGGCGCTGCGGTGGCGATCGCCATCGGCGAGGACAGTACCGCCACGGCGATTCAGGTCACCGACCAGACGAACCTCAACACCCAGTACGGGAGCGCCGACGCGGCGAACGTCATCGGCCAGCTGGGCGGCATGAACGCGGTCTCCGCGGTCACCGACGGTGAAAGCGACGTTCTGACGACCGACAGCGAGACGAAACCCCACACGCACGACAAGAAAGCCAAGAAGAAAGGCGACGACGACGGTGATGCTCAGTACTCGGAGGCCAGCGTGACCCAGTACCAGAGCGTCGAGCAGGTCAACATCAACATGCAGAACATGGCTGTCGCGATCGCGACCGACGGGAGCGAAGCGTCGGCGGTCCAGATGTCCACGCAGGAGAACTACAACGCCCAGGTCGGTGCCGCCAGCGCTGCGAACGTCGCTGGAGACGGCATCGAAGGTGAAGTGTACACCGACCGCACGACGCTGACGGTCGGCGGCGATAACGTCACCGACAACCAGCGGTTCTCCTTCGATTACGACGGCAACAGCGAGCAGCTGAACGACGTCGACCAGTACACCAGCGCGATGATCGAACAGGTCCAGTACGTCCAGCAGCTCAACCTCAACGAACAGCACGCCGCGATCGCAGTCGCAGAGAACGGCGGCGAAGCCAGTTCGATGCAAATCAGCATGCAGACGAACGAAAACTACCAGTTCGCGTCGGCAGACGCGGAAACGATCGCCCTCGCCTGCTAACCGTCTTCGACCGCAGATCGCACTGTTTCGGTGCGTATTGACGATTCGTTTCTTTCTTCCACCCCTGCCTCCTCGAGGATTTTACCGGCCAGTGCCGACAGTCCGACAGTGTCCGATCTAACAGTGAATCACGCTCGAGAGACCCGAACGAGGACGTCACTTCGTGGCCACGACGCACGTTCAAGGAGCCGGGCGTCGTCTCGTGTCCACGCCTCCCCAACCGACGGAGCCCTCCGCGAGACTGAATCAAGACGGCGGGGAGTCATCGCGCTCGGCGTCGTCCGTGACTCCGTCGCCCGATCCGTTCCGATGTTCCGCGAGCGCCTCCTCGACGGTCAACTCCCCCGCTGCGACCCGCCGGGCGAGCACCTCGTCGATCGCCCGGTTCGTCTCGCTCCGTTCGCGCGACCGATCCTTGATCACCTGTAACTCGCCCGCCGTCGGCTCGATCTCTCGATTCTCGACGACGTCTCCCTCGAGCCGGGCGATATTGACCGCCGCGAGCACGTCACCCATCCCTCGAGCGCCCGTTCCCAGATACGGCGTCGTACCCGTCTCGTCGACGAGTTCGACCCGGACGTCCTCGAGCTCGTTGACCAGTTTGGCGCTCTCGAGGCGGGAGCCGTCGCCGATACGGACGACGGGATCGGTCGCGTCGGCGACCTCCCGTTGGATGACGTCGATGGCGTCGCCGATGGGGACCTGAAAGCCAGCCACGACCATCTCACCGGCGCAGACGGCGATGCCGGGGCGACGACCCGGATCGACGCCGACGATGGTTCGGCCGCCCTCGCCGCGGAGCGCGGCGAGCGCCTGCTCTGCGGCTCGGCGCGGGGCGTCGGGTTCGGCGACGATCGTCGTCACGGGCTCGTCATCGAAGACGTCGGCGTCGTCCTCGCCGGTCACGACGACGGCCGTCGCGTCCGGGAGGTCCTCGTCGACCTCGATCGTGGTGAACGTCACACCGCGATCTCGGAGCTCGTTGACGACGCCGTGGTACAGTTCGAAGTCGGAAGTTGCGACGACGATCACGGGCGTCCTTGGATCGGGAGTCGAATAAACGTGACCGACGAGCGGTGTCGGCATCGGTGCGCTCGAGCGCCTGTTCCGGGGGCTTTTTGGCCGGTTGCTCCCAACGTCACCTGTGAACGACGAGGCGATTCCGACCGGCTGTCCGCCGGTCGACGAGTTACTCGGCGGGGGGTTCGAGCGCGGAACCGTCACACAGCTGTACGGTCCGCCCGCGGCGGGCAAGACGAACCTCGCGTTGAGCGGCGCCGTCGAAGCCGCGGCGGCGGGCGGCACCGCCGTCTTCATCGACACCGAGGGCGTCTCCGTGGATCGCTTCGAACAATTGCTCGCCGCTCGCACCGACGACATCGACGACGTCGCCGCCCGAATCGTCGTCGAGGACGCACTGGACTTCGAGGAACAAGCCGAGGCGGTCCGCGACGCCGAGGAGTTCGCCGAGCGGGCCGATCTGATCGTCCTCGACAGTGCGACCGGGTTCTACCGACTCGAGCGCGGTGAAGACGGGGCCGAAGGTGACGCCCTGCGTGCGGTCACCCGACAGGTGACCCACCTGCTCTCGCTCGCGCGCAAACACGACCTCGCGGTCGTCGTCACCAACCAGGTGTTCGCCGACCCGGACTCCGATCGAACCCGCCCGCTCGGCGGCAACACGTTCGAGCACTGGACTGGCGCCGTCCTCCGAATCGAGCGGTTCCGCGGCGGGAACCGGCGGGCGACCCTCGAGAAACACCGCTCGAAACCCGCCGGTGAGTCGGTCCAGTTCCGGATCACCGAGCGCGGACTCGAGGGAACCGACGAGACGGCACAGTTCTAGGGTCGGTTCGTCACGGACTCGTGTGGATCCTGAGACGTCGAAACGTCGAGATGCCCTTCTGACGCCGGTTCGGACTCGACTCGAGTTCAAGTTCGAGTTTGGGCTCTGGTTCGAACTCTCGTCCGGACCCGACCCGGACTCTAAATCGACCTCCTATCGCCGACCGAACAACCGCTCGAACAGCGTCCGCTCGGTCGGCCGTTCGGCGAGCAGTACCGAGCAGTCCACCTCGTTGACGATGTCGAAGTGCAACGACCCGGAGACGAGCCGCGAGAGGAGTCCGCGTTCGCTCGCGCCGATGACGACCAGCGTGTGATCGTCGGCCTCGCGAGTGATCGCCCGCTCGACGTCTCCGGAGTCGTCGACCGTAATGGTCGCGTCCTCGAGATCGTGATTGTCGGCCCACTCGGTGAGAAATTGCTCGCCACGCTCGCGCCGTGACGGGTCGTCGACGATGTGCAGCAGGGAAAGCTCCGAGCCGGCGGTCGACTGAAGCGTTCGCGAGACTTCGGCGCTCAGATCCGAGTCCGGTCCCCCTGCGGTAGGCAAGAGGATCCGCGACGTGTCTAGCTCTCGGTCCTCGAGGATGAGAAAGTCACAGGGGAGCTGGCTGGTCAGTTCGTCGATCGGTCGTTCGGCTCGAGCGGCGCCCCACAGCTGGTTCTCGCCCCAGCTCATCACGACGAGGTCGGCGTGGGTGCGCTCTGCGGCGTCGAAGATCTCTTCGAACGATCGATGAGAGACGATCGTCGACGTCTCGCAGTCGACACCGTAGCCGTCGATCGTCTCACGGACGTCCGTCAGGAGGTCCTCGGATTCGTTGATGATTCGGTTACGTTGGCTGAGGTCGGATCCAGGCCCCGATCCCGTCCGTCGCGTCGGCGTCTGCACGATGTGGACGACGTGGACGACCGCGGAGTCGTGTCGACTGGCGAGCGTGCAGGCGAGGTCGACGAGCCGTGACTCGGTGCGCGGATTCGCGATCGGAACCAGCACTCGGTAGGAGTCGTCGCCGGTCGGCCTCGTCTCCGCAGTATCGATCAGGGGGACGTAAGAGCGGCCGACGAGACTCCCGAAGAGCCACTCGCGGACCGAGAGCCGTCGACTCGCGCCCTCGAAACGGGCCGACTCGAGTCGGTGTTCACTCGTCTGGTAGTAGTTGACGAGGGTCACCAGCACGATGCCGCCGATCGTGTTCCCGAGGAGGACTGGCAGGATGAACTCGGTCGTGCCGACGACGATAGAGAGTCTCCCGTTGAAAACGAGATAGAGCATCTCGGTGAACGAGACGACGACGTGAAACAGGTTTCCGAGCGGTATCGCGAGGAACGCGAGGTAGACGACGACCAGTCTCGAGATCGTGTCCCGGGCGGCGTAGACGACCCAGACGACGCCGGCGACGATCAATCCGGCGAAGGCGGCTTTGGAGAACAGGCTCCACCACGACGTTTCGACGCCGTGGGTGGCGATCGAGATCGCGGCGTCCGACGTCGGTTCGTCGAACACGCCGCCCCACGCGAGGACGGCCGCGCCGATGGCACCGCCAGTGAAGTTTCCCGTGAGAACGATCGTCCAGTGGCGCAGTAACGCCGGCACGCTCGCCAGCCGTTCGATCGTCAGCGCGACCGGCGGAAGCGTGTTCTCCGTGTACAGTTGATAGCCGCCGATGATTATGTAGATGAAGCCGAGCGGATACAGCAGCGAACTCAGGACCGCATTGCCGTCCGTCGTCGCGTACAGCGAGGCGTACAACAGGAACGTGATCGTGATCGCGAAGCCGGCCGCGAGGCCGCTGAAGAACAGTTCGCGGCTCCCCGACGTAATTTCCTCGTCGGCGACGGCGACGATTCGCTGGAAGACTTCGTCCGAGGAGAACCGGTCGCGGACGACTGCTCCGACCGCGGGTGCACCGCTTCGGGAGCGTTCCACGGCGTCTCGAACCGTATCTCCCTCTCCCTCACCCTCGTTCTCTCCCTGATCGGAACGATCGGAGCCACTCATTGTCGGATCGACTCTCTAGATGAACTATAAGTTTGGCTTTCCGGTCGTGTCGGCTGTGTCGTGACGATACCAGCGTACGACTCGTGCGAATCGAGACACTCGTCTCGTGTTCACGGTCGAGGGAGACCGAGTGTCCTGTCCTGTCCTGTCCTGTCTCCGCGATCGTCGGTCCCGTCTCGTTTCGAGCGATTCTGGTCGCCGCGACGTTCGACGCGGCTCCACAACTCGTGGTCCAATCTCGACCGGAAATGGAGTCCGTTCGACCGCCAACGGCGTCGGCTCGGACGCCGCGTGTTACGACGTTACAGTTCGTTCAACTTCCGTAGCAACTGCCCGCGGTACTCCTCGTCGCTCTGGACGCCCTTCAACTCGAGGACGTTGCGCTCGAGTTTGTCGAGCGCGACGCGGAAGGAGTTCTCGGCGCCGTAGCCCTCGCCGGAGCCGGCGACCTGCCCCTTGTTGGTCCGGAGGCGGATCTGACACTGAACCAGCGGCGTGCCGCGGAGTTTCTCCTTGTGTTCGTGAAAGCGGACGTGGGCGTGGACGACCTGCATTTCGGCGTACTTGTCCGCGGTCTGCTCGATGCTCTGAGTGATCGTTTCACGCGTGATGGTGTCCAGCATCGAGATGTTCGTGATCTGGACGTCCATGTGGTCTTCCTCGGTGAACGTGAGCGCGCGCAGGACGTCCGTCTTGGTGACGACACCCTGGACGAGTCGGTCGTCGTGATCCGGCGTGACGATCAGTCCGGAGAAGCTGCTCTCGAGCATGCGTTCGACGGCCTCTCTGCCGGAGGCGTCGACCGTCGTCGTTTCGACCGGGCTCTCCATGATGTCGTAAACCGGGACGTCCATCAGTCGCTGGTTGTCGCCGACGCGGTCGCCGGTGGTCATCCGGTCGTTCTCGCGGATGACGAAGTCGGCGATGTCGTGGGTTGTGACGACGCCGGTGAGGTAGCCGTTCTCGTTGAGAATCGGTAGCCGGGAGATACCGTGCTCGCGGAGGTGGTTGATCGCCTTCCCGACGCCGTCGTCCTCCTGGAGCGTGATCGGGTCGTCCGTGTAGATGTCCTCGACGGTGAGCGCGTCGAGGTTCTCGAGGACCGCCTCGAGGATGTCGTTGTGAGTGATCACGCCCCAGAGTTCGTCGTTCTCGAAGACCGGCGCGACCTTCGCGTTCCCCTCGACGAGGACGCGGGCGACCTCGCGGATGTTCTCGTGACGGTCGACCTTCGGCGACGGGTCGTTCCGACTGGGTTTGATGAGTGCGGAAACCTTGGCGTCGTCCTCGACGTGAGTCTGGAGCACTTCTCGCTCGCTGATCACCCCCTCGTATTCCCCGTCGTCGGTGACGATTATTCCCTTGGGATTGCCGTTCTCGAAGGTCGAACGGACCTTTCCCATTCGCGTTCCGACGTCGACTTCGATGTAGTCTCTGGTGGCGATATCAGCGATATTCATCGTTCTGGCTGAGTATACCGCTGCGACGGTATTTAAAATACCGCCCGTCATCGCCAGTTTCCGGGGCACACGCTTTTTTGCCGGCGGCGGTCGTACGGGGGCCATGACATCGGCTATCGAGTCCAGTTCTGAAAGCGGTCCGATCGTCGATATCGGCGTCCTCGGTCGATACACCTACCTCGCGACGGAACTCGTCTGGGGTGCGGTCGCCGTCGCCCTACTCAGACGGGCCGGCGCGCTCCGGCGGGCCGCCGTCACCATCCTCGCGCTCTATCCGATCGCCTACGTCTGGGATCGCTACACGCTCGCTGTCGGCGTCTTCGACATCAAGCTTCGAACGGGCGTCGAACTCGCCGGTATTCCGCTCGAGGAACACCTCTTCATGGCGGTCGTTCCGGGGCTCGTCATCGGGATGCACGAGACGATTTTCGGGGCTGGTGCCAGTGGTGGCGCCGATGACGGCGACCGTGACTGCAACGACAGTGCTCGTGACCGCCACGGGTCGGCGGTGTCGCCACGGCGGTGATCGCGACGATTTCGACCGGCTCCTCAACGCGCGCAATTGACCGCGACTGACTTATCACGCGAGCACAAATTGGCGGACGACTACGAATGAACCGCTCTCGGCGTCCCGGTAACCGGAGTCGATCGGGTCCGAACCGCAGTCCGGGCCCGGACTCCGGCCCCGACTCGGACCGTGGCCTCCTCGGTCTCCTTCGAGCACTCTTCACTCTCGTCTTCCTCTGTGCACTGGTGGCTGCCGCGGTTCTCGCCGGGCCGACGGTCATCGAGGAACTCGACGAGTACGCCAACCCCGTCGAGGTCGAAGAGCCGCCGCCGGCCGGAGACCGCTCACCCGACACGCTCGATCCCGACGATCCGGGTTCCTCTACGTACGACGGCACCCATACGACGTTCTCCGCCGCGGACGTCGAGGATTTCGTTCACTTGAAGGTCAACGAACGCCGGACCGAACGCGGACTCGAGCCCCTCGACTGGGACGGAACCATCGCTTCGGTGTCGCGGGCCCACAGTGCCGACATGTCCGAGCGAGAGTATTTCAGCCACGAGAACCCGAACAACGAGAGTCCGTTCGACCGGTTTCAGGACGTGAGCGGCTACTGTCGGGGCTACGGCGAGAACATCGCGATGACATGGGCCGACCAGCGGGTCGAGCGCCCTTCCGGTGACGACACCGTTCGCTACCGAACGCCCGAAGAACTCGCCGACGGACTCGTCGAGCAATGGATGAACTCGCCGCCCCACCGCGAAGCCATGCTCTCGGATACCTGGACTCGCGGCGGCGTCGGCGTCTACCTCGCCGACGACGGGCAGGTGTACGCGACGCACAACTTCTGTATCGAGTTCTGATGTTTCGGTTCGCTTCGTGAGTCTCCCGTAAATCAGTTCCAGTGCAACCGCGACCGACCTGCGGTTGCACCGGGAAATCGGTACCGCAAACCGTATCAGTCCAGCGTTCAGTTCCGGTGTGTTCTACGAACCGGCGAGTAGCAGCGTCCTAGCGTTCGTGTCAGTGCCGGCACCGGTACCAGCACTCGAGAAGAACTTCAACACTCATCAAACGGGACAGTGTAGCCGACGTATGGATACACGGGAGACGCTCACGTCGGTCTATCGAACGGCGCAGGATCGGGACGTTACGTTCCTCGCGGCTGGATTCGCCTACTACGCGTTCGTCTCGCTCATCCCGCTGGTCTTGCTCGCGCTCGTGGTCGGCTCCCTGCTCGGCGGTGAGCAACTCGCACAGCGACTCGTCGAGTCCGCGGGGGATCTCCTGCCCGCCGCCGGCGACGAACTGGTGACCGACGCGCTGACGACCGAGGCCGGCCGGGCGGAGGCGACGGTGGTCGCACTCGCCGTGGCCGCGTGGGGTGCGCTGAAGGTCTTTCGCGGACTCAGTCAGGCGTTCGACGACGTCTACGACGCCGCCGTGGAGGACTCCTTGGTCGAGCAGATCACGCAGGGAATCACCGTCATCTTCGGGATCGCGCTGGCGCTGGCGCTGATGATCGCGATGGGCGTCGTACTCGGCATCCTCTCGGGCGAAATCCCGTTCGTCGGGCTGTTGAGCTGGGCGGTGTTGATCCTCGGGCTCTTCCTCGCGTTCGTCCCGATGTATTACGTGCTTCCGCCGATCTCCGTCGAGGTCCGCGAGATCCTTCCGGGTGCGGTCTTCGCCGCGTTCGGCTGGACGGTGCTTCAGGTCGGCTTCCAACTCTACGCCGCCAACGCCGCACAGTACGAGGCGTACGGCGCGGTCGGTGCGGTGTTGCTGTTCGTCACCTGGCTCTACTTCGCCGGCATCCTGATCCTCCTCGGCGCGGTGATCAACGTCGTGCTCTCGCGGCCGGCCGCCGCCGAGTGATCCCCAGTTCACGTCTCGCGGCGACGGCGAATCCACACGGAACGTGATCGGAATTTTTCGATTCGCGGACCAAGAAACATTATAGTGCTCGGACTGTCAAGCGTGACCAATGACCGACGATCACGCGGACACGCCCGCGACGGACGCGGAGGACCGCTCCGACGCCGACGCTGGAAACGCCGACGAGGACCGACCCTCCTCGGACACTATGTCGACGCCCGGAGGCGGTCCCCGGCGGGTCGTCTCGAGCAAGGGCGTCGACGACATCCTCGAGTCGCTGAACTCGGGGCCGGCTGCGAGTTCGGCGGAGACGGACGGGGTGGAGACGAAAACGGAGGCCGAGGATGGGGGTGCAACCGCGACCGACCCGGCGGATACCGACGCGACCGAGACCGCAGTAGAGGCCGGGTCGGAATCGGAATCGGAGTCCGAGTCCAAGCGCGAACCCGCGTCCACCTCTGCCTCGAGCGCGAATGCCAGTGCGAATTCGACCTCGACTTCCACCTCGAGCGCGAGCGCGAGCGAGGCCCTGTCGGCGATTCGAAACGGGCACGAACGCGACGACCACGGCCGCCCGCTCGAAGACAAGGATACGGATTCGAGCGCGACCGACACGGTCTCGGATTCGCCGACGGAACTGTCCTTCGAGGAATCGGACGCGGACGGAGTCGAGGCGACGTCCCCGGACGCGACCGAGGGTGACGACGCCGCGCCCGACCCTGACGACTTCGCTGCCCGTCTCGACAGCAACGCCGTCACCGGGGCCGACGTCCGCGCGGCCGAGGCCGGCGAAGGCCGGGAGAAGACGCCCGAGGTCGACGAGATCGACCTCTCGATGGACGACCTCGAGCGGACCCGAGCTGCGGCGGGGGGCTCGAGTTCGAGTTCGGGTTCGGGTTCGACCAGCGAAAGCGGCGATGGCCCGCTCGCGGGGACGATCGAGCCGAGTGCGGCGGGTGCGGCGACGGGAGACGTGGACGATAGCGGGAACGCGGCGGTGGACGGACTCGATGCGGACGACGCCACTTCAGACTCGGACTCGAATTCGGGTGCGGGTACGGATACGGACACGGACACGGACACGGACACAGACTCGAGTGAGTCCGGACTGCTCGGACGGGTCCGGTCGCTGTTCTCGCGGTAGCGTCCTCTCTCTTCGGTAGCCAGCATCGAACGACAGTCACTGCGAGTTGCTCCTGCGTCGAATCACCGATCGATTCACTGTCGTCGACTCGTCTCGGTTGTACCGTTCGACGTAACGGTCGTGTCGCTTGGGGAGGAGATTGCTCGCCGCAGGACTAGCAGATGGAGGGCAGCTTCGAACCACGCCGAGACGTGCTCGCTTACGCTGCGCGCGACTCGTCTGGTTCGAATCTTCCGGTAACGATTTCTGACGGAACGGACGACTCGCGTGACGTGGCGAAATTGCCACGCTCCGCTCGTCGGTTGTTGTTCCATCAGAAATGGGTTGGGGCAGATTTGAACCACGGTCGCAGCACAACTGCTCCCTGATTCAAATCTATCCCAACGGAATGATTTTGCTGCTCGCGTATTGCTCGCAGCAAAAATAGTGGGTTGGGGCAGATTTGAACTGCCGGCCTCCTCCATGTCAAGGAGGTGTCATAACCAGACTAGACCACCAACCCGCCTGGCTTCCGTGGCCCGTCTGCCACGTGCGTTCTCTGCATCCAATCGTTGCCCGCCCCCGTAATTGAAGGTTTCGAATCGGGTTCCCTACGTGAGTTCACGACACACACGGCTCCGACACGCTTAAGTTGGTGTACTCATTTGATCATTGTAGAACAACAACGTACATTGGTGTTTCCCCTATGCAGGATTACGTCGAACACGTCACGGACGGACAGGATCTCACACAGTCGGACGCTCGAGCGGCCTCGAGGGCCGTTTTCGAGGATGCGACGGAAGCGCAGATCGGTGCGCTCCTCGCGGCGCTACGGGCGAAAGGCGAGACCGAGGCGGAGATCGCGGGCTTCGCCGAAGGGATGCGCGAAGCGGCGCGAACGATCGAGCCCGACCGCGAGCCGCTGGTCGACACCTGCGGCACAGGTGGCGACGACTACGACACGATCAACGTCTCCACGACGAGCGCGATCGTCGCCAGCGGGGCGGGGGTCCCGGTCGCCAAACACGGCAACTACTCCGTGTCGTCGTCCTCGGGGAGCGCAGACGTGCTGGAGGAGGTCGGCGTCACCATCGATGCCGAACCGCCGGCGGTTCAGGACGCCATCGAAGCCGACGGCATCGGCTTCATGCTCGCGCCGGTGTTCCACCCCGCGATGAAGGCCGTCATCGGCCCGCGCAAGGAACTCGGTATGCGGACGATCTTCAACGTCCTCGGCCCGCTGACGAATCCCGCCGGTGCCGACGCACAGGTCGTCGGCGTCTACGACCCCGACTTGGTGCCCGTCCTCGCGAGTGCGCTCTCACGGATGGACGTCGACCGCGCGCTCGTCGTCCACGGCGCGGGCACCGACGAGATCGGGATTCACGGCGAGACGGTCGTCGCAGAGGTCGACGGGACCGACGTCGAGGAGTACACCCTCGAGCCGGCCGATCTCGGTCTCGAAGCACACGACATCGAGGACATCTCGGGCGGTACGCCCGAGGAGAACGCCGCCGACATGCGCGACATCGTCGAGGGAGAACTCGCGGGCGCGAAACGCGACGTCATCCTCGCGAACGCCGGCGCGGCGATCTACGTCGCCGGCGAGGCGGATTCGCTAACCGACGGCGCCGAACGCGCCCTCGAGGCGATCGAATCCGGCGACGCGGCGGCGAAACTCGAGCGGCTGTGTGCCGGTGCCGGTGCCGACGACGGCCAATGACGACGACCACGCGGACGAGAACGAGGGTGAAAGTCTGCGGCCTCACGCGCGAAGACGATCTGGAAACGGCGATCGCCGCCGGCGCGGACGCGATCGGCGTCATCTGCGACGTCTCGGTCGACACGCTGCGGGAGGTGTCTGTCGAGCGCGCGGCCGAACTCGTCGCCGCGGTGCCGCCGTTCGTGACCGCGGTCCTCGTGACCATGCCGCCGGATCCCGACCGGGCGATCGACCTGCTCGAGCGCGTCCAACCGGACGCCGTGCAGGTCCACGGGACGCTCTCGCCCGCCGAACTCGAGACCGTCCGCGCGGGGACCGACCCGACGCTGTCGGTTCTCTCGGTCGTCGACGCCGACGACCTCGAGACCGCGACGGCCTACGACGACGTCGTCGACGCGCTCGTGGTCGATTCCGTCGACGCCGAAGGCGGCGGTGGAACCGGCCAGACCCACGACTGGGAGCGCACCCGGGACGCGACGGCCGACCTCGAGTCGCCGGTGGTGCTCGCCGGCGGACTGACTCCCGAGAACGTCGTCGACGCCGTCCGAACGGTCGATCCGTTCGCCGTCGACGTCGCGAGCGGCGTCGAAGAACGGGGCGGAATCAAAGACTCCGACGCCGTCCGATCGTTCGTCGAACGGGTGACGGACGGCCGTCGATCGTCGTCGTCAACGGAATCCGATTCCGGATCCGAACTCGAAGCCGACTTCGCCGCCGAGGCCGAACGCGAACCAGAAACCGAACACGAACCAGAACCCGACCCCTGACCTGACACTACCATGCCTAATACACCACACTTGGACCTCGACCGCGACGCCTTCCGCGATCACGCTCGCGGAACCGGTGAGGGGACCGACCGACCGGTCGTCGTCCGCACCGTCGCGACGCTCGAGGTCGAAACGACGCCGCTGGCAGCCTACGCCGCCCTCACCGGCCGCTCGGAGACGAGTGACCGGTCGCGGTCGCCCTACGCCTTCCTGCTCGAGAGCGCCGAAAAGACGGCCTCGAGCGACCCCGACGGCGCGTTCCGACCGAACTCCGCCCAGCCGGACCGTCACGCTCGTTTCTCCTACGTGGGGTACGACCCCGAGGCGGTGATCACCGTCGACCCCCAGACCGAGGGTTCGACCGTCGGCGTCGAGCCCCTCTCGGAAACCGCCCCGGTCGAGTCGATCGGGACCGACGACGCGGGTGATACCGTCGACTCCCTCCGAGCGGCCCTGCCCGACGCCCGCCTCGCGAACTTCCCCGACCACGACCGCCAGCACCTCGAGGGCGGACTGGTCGGCTTTCTGGCCTACGACGCGGTCTACGATCTCTGGCTCGAGGAGGTCGGTCTCGAGCGGCCCGACTCGCGGTTTCCGGACGCGGAGTTCGTCCTGACGACGAAGACGCTCGCGTTCGACGAGCGCGAGGAAACCATCTCGCTGGTCTTCACGCCGGTTCTCGACGCCGAGGACGACCCGGACGCCGTCTACGACGACCTCCGAGCCGAGGCTGAACGCGTGCAGGAAACCCTCGCGGCCGCCGACGAACCCGAGACCGGCGGCTTCGTCAAGTCGGGCGAGGACGCCGGTCTGCAGGCCGACTACGAGGAGAGCGTCCAGCGCGCGAAAGAGCACGTCCTCGACGGCGACATCTACCAGGGGGTGATCTCACGGACGCGCGAACTGTCCGGCGCGGTCGACCCGCTCGGATTCTACGAGTCGCTGCGGGCCGTGAACCCGTCGCCGTACATGTACTTGCTCGAGCACGACGATCTGACCGTCGTCGGTGCGAGTCCGGAGACGCTGGTCTCCGTACGCGGGCGCAAGGTCGTCTCGAACCCGATCGCCGGCACCTGTGACCGGGGACCGAGTCCGGTCGAGGACCGCAGACTGGCCGGCGAACTGCTGGCCGACGCCAAGGAACGCGCCGAGCACACGATGCTCGTGGATCTGGCGCGAAACGACGTCCGCCGGGTCTCCGAACCGGGGTCAGTCCGCGTCGAGGAGTTCATGAACGTCCTCAAGTACAGCCACGTCCAGCACATCGAGTCGACGGTGACGGGGACGCTCGCGGACGAGTCGGACGCCTTCGACGCCACGCGGGCGGCCTTCCCCGCCGGGACGCTCTCGGGGGCCCCCAAGGTGCGCGCGATGGAGATCATCGACGACCTCGAGGCCGAACCCCGCGGCCTGTATGGCGGCGGCGTCGGCTACTACTCCTGGACCGGCGACGCCGACTTCGCGATCGTGATTCGGACGGCGACCGTCGAGGACGAGGGTGACGAACAGCGGATCACCGTCCGCGCCGGCGCCGGCCTCGTCGCCGACAGCGACCCAGAAGCCGAGTACGTCGAGACCGAACAGAAGATGGGCGGGACTCTCGAGGCCCTCGAGCGGATCGAGCGCGAGGGCTCACGCGAGACGGCCCCGGAACCGGAGGTGAGCCGATGAGCACCGCGGCGACGACCGACGAGGGATGCCGTCCGACGGTACTGTTCGTCGATAACTTCGACTCGTTCACGTACAACCTCGTCGAGTACGTCAGCGCCTACGCCGAGACCGAGGTGCTGAAGAATACGGCCTCGCTGGCCGACGTCCGCGCGGTCGATCCGGACGCGATCGTTATCAGCCCGGGTCCCGGCCACCCGAAGAACGACCGGGACGTCGGCGTCACGATGGACGTTCTGCGCGAGGTCAGTCCCGAGATCCCGACGCTCGGAGTCTGTCTCGGCCTCGAGGCGGCGGTCTACGAGTACGGCGGGACCGTCGGCCGCGCGCCGGACCCGATCCACGGGAAGGCGTCGCCGGTCGACCACGACGAACGGGGCGTCTTCGACGGGTTAGAGCAGGGCTTTCGCGCCGGCCGATACCACTCGCTGGTCGCGACCGACGTCCCGGACTGTTTCGACGTGACGGCGACCGCCGAGCACGGACCGGAGACGCTGGTCATGGGAATCAGACACACCGAGTATCCGCTCGAGTGCGTGCAGTTCCATCCCGAGAGCGTACTCACGGCGGTGGGACACGACGTCGTCGAGAATTTCCTCGAGCTGGTGTGAGTCGAGCGACCGGTTCGGACGTACTCGACGTTCGAAAAACGGCTCTGTTCTCTGTTCTTTGTTCTTCGTTCTTCGTTCCCTGTTCTCGATTCGTGACTGTGTCCGACGTTGCTGGTCGATCGCCGATTCTTCGATATCGCTCACCCGATGATGCCGACGGCGTACAGTCCGGCGAGGACTACCGCCGCGACGATCCCGGCGCGGATCGCGAGTTTGATGGCGAACCGAATCGCGACGACCAGGAGGGCGACACCGACGATGGCGACGAGCCCGAGGGCGAGTCCAGTCCCCGAGGTGAGTGCTTCGAGCATACGTCAGGTCCCGTCCTCCGAGGACGTAATCTTTCGGGTGTCGTGAACGAATTCGGATCGCGACTGTCCGTTCTCTCAACCGGTCGGCTGTGGATATATACTGCACCCGACGGCGTTCTCTCGTCTCGTCGGACACCGTCGGTGGTAACGAGCGCCAATCTGTACTCGAGAGGGTTTCGAGATCGACCGTCCCGAAAGAGAAACCGCATCGACTGCAGGCGAATACTCTCGCTTACGACTACTTTCAGTTCCCTCTGAAAATCGTTAAGACCGTTGCCGCCGTAGGTGTTCGTAGGCGCGAACGCGGCCGTTTGGGCCGCCGAGCGAGAACCGAACGAGAATTACCAGAACAATCTATACAATTAGTATTGCACTAATACAAGCAAACTAGGTCCACATCACCACGATTTAAGGTGGATGGATGAATACCGAACCTTCGTCACGAATGAAGCGAATTTGTACCCGGACCCAAACTAGAATCGACCGGCAGCGTCAGGCTACGTGGGAGGTGGCTCGCGCGTGAGCGAATCCGAACTCACCGCGGACGAACTCACCCTCCCGGTCAAGCGCACCGAAGGGGAGACTCTCGAGAATCGCATGACTGCCAACGCCTATCACAACATTCTCCCCGCGCGCTATCTCCGCAAGGACGCCGACGGCGACCTGATCGAGAGCCAGGAGGACCTCTTCGTACGCGTCGGGCAGAACATCGCACTGGCCGAAGCGGTCTACGAGGCCGAGAAACGCGACCTCGAGATCACCGTCACCCCCGACCAGTTGAAGCCGGACCACCCCCGCCGGGACGAACTGGCCGAAGCGGTCTTCGGCGTCGGCACGAGCGTCGACGACGACGTCGAGACGACGCTGAACGAACACAACGTCAACAAGTTCGCCTACGAGACGGTCGTTCCGGAGCTCCCCGCGGAGATTCGCGAGCACGTCGAAGAGACGTCGGAGACGTTCGTCGAGGGAATGGCCTCGCTGTCTTTCATGCCGAACTCGCCGACCCTGATGAACGCGGGCGACGAGCTCCAGCAGCTCTCGGCGTGTTTCGTGGATTCGCCGGCCGACGATATCGACGACATCCACCAGACCGCCAAAGAGGCCGCACAGGTCTTCCAGAGCGGCGGCGGGATGGGCTACGCCTTCTGGAAACTGCGGCCGTACGGCGACGCCGTCGGTTCGACGGGCGGCATCGCGTCCGGTCCGATCACGTTCATGCGAACCTACGACCAGATGTGCGAGACGATCGCCCAGGGCGGCGCTCGACGGGGCGCCCAGATGGGCGTCATGCGGATCTCTCACCCGGACGTCATCCAGTTCATCCACGCGAAGAACAAGGACGTCTCGCTGGCCCACTCTCTGCGGCTGAACGACCCCGACGACTACACGCACAACTCCTTCAAGGCCGCCATGGAGGAGGCTCGAGAACTCATCTCCGAGGACGGCAAGGTTCCCAAGCATCTCCGGAACGCCGCCGAGGGCCACCTCTCGAACTTCAACATCTCCGTCGGCGTCACCGACGACTTCATGGAGGCACTGCAAAACGGCGAGGAGTTCACGTTCACTAACCCGCGCACGGAGGAACCCCACATCGCCACGCCGGAGACGAAGGAACTCTACGAGATGTTCGACCTCGGCGAGTACGTCGAGGTCGGCGAGGTGCTGTCGATCCCCGCCGAGGCCATCTGGGAGGACATCGTCGAAGGCGCCCACGAGAACGGCGAACCGGGCGTGATCTACCTCGAGCGCGTCAACAAGGAACACTCCTTCGACGTCGAGGAGCATCCGGATCACCGGATTCTCGCGACGAATCCCTGTGGCGAACAGCCCCTCGAGGAGTACGAGGCCTGCAATCTCGGTCACATCAATCTGAGCACGCTCGCGGATCTGGAGTCGCCCGACTGGCGCGTCTGGTACGACGACCACGGCGACGAGTACGACTCCCTCGAGACCGCGGTCGACGCCTTCCTCGAGGAGGCCATCGACGTCGAGGAACTCGACCGACGCATCGACCTCGGGACGCGCTTCCTCGAGAACGTCGTCACGATGTCTGACTTCCCGGTCGACGAGATCGAGAAGAAGGTCCGCGAGATGCGCAAGATCGGACTCGGCGTCATGGGACTCGCACAGCTGTACATCCAACTCGGCATCAGGTACGGCAGCGACGAGGGTAACGAAGTCGCTCGCCAACTCATGCGCCACATCAACCACGGCTCGAAGTCGACCTCCCACGAACTCGCCGAGGAGCGAGGCGTCTTCGACGAGTGGGACAAGTCGAAGTACGCGTCCCCGACCGAGTACCGCGAGTGGTTCGAGAAGCAGACCGGCCTCGACGCCGACGACTGGGCCGAGGGCTTCCCGATTCGCAACCACAACACGACCACCATCGCGCCGACCGGCACGACCTCGATGGTCGGCAACACCACCGGCGGCTGCGAGCCGATCTACAACGTCGCCTACTACAAGAACGTCTCCGACGACGTGCAGGGCGACGAGATGCTCGTGGAGTTCGACGACTACTTCCTCCGCGTGCTCGAGGACAACGACATCGACGTCGACGCCGTCAAGCGCGAAGCTCAAGAGCAGATGGCCGCGAACGAGTTCGACGGCGTCGAAGGACTGTCGACGGTCCCCAACGCCATCGGCGAACTGTTCGTCGTCACTGGCGACCTCGCGGGCAAGGACCATGCTGCGGTTCAGTGTGCCTGCCAGGAGGGCGTCGACTCCGCAATATCGAAGACCTGTAACTTCCCGAACGACGCCACCGCCGAGGAGATGGACGAAGTCTATCGCTACATCTACGACAACGGTGGGAAGGGCGTGACCGTCTACCGCGACGGCACCCGTTCGAAACAGGTGCTCACCACGCGCGCGGACAACGCCGAGTTCGCCGACGAGGGCGAAGCCGCGGAGACCATCGTCGAACAGATCCGCGAAGTCTTCGGCGGCCTCGAGGGCTTCCTCGAGAACGAGGACGTGCAGGCCGAACTCGAGGACGAACTCGGTGCGGTCTTCGATCGGGCACCCGCCCAGGACCGGAGTCAGCGCTACGCGAAGAAGAAGTCGCGACCGGACCAGCTCCACGGCGTCACCCAGCGGATCGACACCGGCTACGGCAAGCTCTACGTGACGATCAACGAGGATCCCGAGACCAGCGAACCGTTCGAGCTGTTCGCCAACACCGGCCACTCCGGCGGGTTCACCAACTCCTTTACGGACGCGCTGGCCAAGACCATCTCTATCGCGCTCCGATCGGGCGTCGACCCCGACGAAATCGTCGACAAACTGCAGGGCATCCGCAGTCCGAAGGTCGCCTGGGACAAAGGCGAGCAGATCAACTCCATCCCCGACGCCTTCGGGACGGCGCTGCGCCGGTATCTCGACGACGAGATCGACCGGACCTACCCGCAACAGCAGACCCTCGAGGAGTCGGCCGACGCCGACGGTGAGGAGACGGCCATCGAGTACGACGGTCCGGAGACGGACGGCGGTGCGGCCGCCGAGGCCGGGCAGGTCGATATCGACGCCGACACCGACGACGCCGACGCGACGCAGGATCTCATCGACGCCGGCGAGTCCCCCGAGTGTCCGTCCTGTGGCTCGCTCTCGCTGTACTACTCCGAAGGCTGCAAGACCTGCGAGTCCTGTGGCTGGAGCGAGTGCTGACGTCGCACTGATCGACGACTCTGTATTCGTCTTTTTGTTTTCGCCGTTTCGTGCGTCGGTCTTCGATTCGCCGTCTCGAAGCACTTAGCACGCGGTAGCGCCAATCACGGGTGATGGCCGACAGTTCCAGGAGCGGCGACCGCACTGCCGATCGCACGGCGCCCACGTGTCCCCACTGCGAGGCACCGATGTACAAGCGCCATTGCAAGTACGTCTGTCCGCAACACGGCGTCGTGATCGACTGCAGCGACCCGTTTCGATAGCGCCGCTCCGAAGGGTCGACAGACAGGACGGTGGAAACGATCGGAGCGACGGAAACACGACTCAGATTCCGAGTCGCCCACTGAGTCGTCCGAAACTGATAGGACCCTCGCAGACCGTCTCACGGACGAACGATTCGATGGCTACGCAACCGACGATCCTCGTCGTCGACGACGAGCGCGAACTGGCGGATCTCTACGCGACCTGGGTCGGCGAGACCTACGACGCGCTGACGGCCTACGACGGCACCAGCGCCCTCGAGCAGGTCAGCGACGCGGTCGACGTCGTCCTCTTGGACCGACACATGCCCGACCTCACGGGAGACGAGGTGCTCCGAGAGATCCGGTCCCGAGGACACGACTGCTGGGTGATCATGGTCACGGCGGTCGACCCCGGCCTCGATATCGTCGAACTGGATATCGACGATTACGTGACGAAGCCGGTTACCCGCGTGCAGTTGACCCGCATCATCGAAAACCTCCGGGTCCAGTCGCGCTACAACGGACGCCGGCAACTCCACTCCCTCTCGAACAAGATGGAAACGCTCGAGGACGAGGCGTCGATCGACGACCTCGAGGGGACCGAGGAGTACCGCACCCTCGAGCAGGACCTCAAGGACCTGAGCGATTCCCTCGTCGAAGGGGCCAGCGAGTAGCTGCGATTTTAGTTTCGAGCGGTTCTCCGTCTCCAGATCAATCCGCGGTTCGCCGCGATGTGCACATGCACAATTCGTTTCCCAGCGGTTCCGCGACTGTACTGTTTTCGGCGTTCACGCCGTGTCGGGGTTCCGAGTACGTGCCAGACGGTAGGCCGGACCGACGAGTAAGAGTGCGCCAGCGAGCGTACAGCCGACCGCGAGCAGCCCGCCGAGTTCTCCGATCCCGTCGAGCGTCACGGTCGCAGCGGAGGCACCGACGACGACGGCCGCGACCGTCCACGGGAGTTCGCCGATCGCGGTCCCGACTACCAGATGGCGAAGCCCGACGCCGCTGGCCGCCGCCGCACACGTCGCGATGTCAGACGGAATCGGTGCGAGTCTCGAGGCGGTTACGCCGCGGATCGGGCCGGCCGTCTCGTAGTAGCGAGTCACCGATCGACCGGTCCGCTCGAGTGCAGTACCGAGATCGAACGGGAGCGTCGACGTCACGTCCGAGTCGGTTCCGGTTTCGGTTCCGGTTTCGGTTTCGGCGGTGGTTGCGACCCAGCGAGCGACGAGGAAGACGGGGACGACGGTGACGACGACGCCAGTTAGCGCGATCGGAACGCCGAGGGTGACGCCGTATCCGTAGCCGACGAGCAGCGCCAGCGGCGTCGTCGGCCACGCGAGCAACGGCCGGACGAGGTACAGTCCGCAGACGACGAGGCCGAACAGGAACGGATCGGACGCGAGCGACGCGAGGGACGCGAGCGTCGCCGTCGGCGAGACGAGGAGGCCAGCGGTGACGATCGAAACCGCGACGACCGCGCCGAGGAGGGCACGCCGACGTCCGAACGCGGATGCAGGCATCGACTCGCGTTCTCACTCGAGCGTTGAAGGTTTTGTGCTCCCGACCGAACGCACACAACGTTTATCGGCGTCGGCGGAACATCACCGGTCGAGAACGATGGGGACCGACCACGACGATTGCACCACGATCGGCGACGACCGCGTCGAACTCGGGCTGGCGCTCCTCGAGCGACTGGAACACGAGTCGTTGACCTTGGCCGAGGCCGTCGACCGGATCGAGACGATCACGAGCGATCCGACGGTGACGCGGACGATCCTCGACGAGGCAGAGTTGCGGGGAATCATCGACCGCGAGGACGGGATCATCCGGCCGAAGAGCCGCCAGTACGTTCGGTACGAGGAACAGGTAATCACGAAAGACGGCGACTTCACCTGTCGGCGCTGCGGTTCGAGTCTCTCGACGGGTCACTTTATCCGGCTCGAGGCGGGTGAACTCGGGCCGTTCGGTTCCTCGTGTATTCGAAAGGTGACGGGACGGGAGTAGTGGCCTCGTGTTCCGCGTCGGTTCGTCCCGACCTCACCGTCCGCAGTGGTCGGTGCGTTACGATACGTCACTATCAGGGATGGGAACGGTAACGGGAACGGAATCGGGAGCGAAGATGGAGACGGATACAGGAACGGACGAAAAACCGCCGCCGAAACGACGTGAGGACGTGAGACGTTATCGACCCTGCCGAAGCTCTTCGATCAACTGCTCGATCGTCCGCTGTTGCCGTTCGAGGAGGTCGTTCTGTTCGGCGACGGTCGATTCGAGGTCCGCGAGACGGGCGAGGAGTTCGGGATCGGTATCCGGCGTCGCCGCCTGAAAGCCGCTTCCCTCGAAGCCGTCGTTGGCCGTGGGTGCGTCCGTCGTCGATTCTGCATCCGATCGGGGCGTGTGCTCGGAGTTGCCGGTCGGTTTGGAACCGGATTCGGACTCCGGAACCGCCTCGACGGCAGCCGACCCCGATTGGCCGTTGGCGGCGGTCGCCGTTTCAGCGGATTCGTCTGCGGGTGCTCCGGTAGCGTTCTCGGATCGCGTTTCGGAAGTCGAAGTCGAAGTCGAACTCGAGAGAGATCCGTCAGTCGCCTCGGCCGTCGACTCGAGCGGGTCGGGCGTCCGTTCGTTCCCGGACGTCTCTGAGGCGGATTCGGGCTCGGAGTCGCGACGGCCGCGTTCGGTGTCCACCGATTCGCGGTCCTCCGGTTCCGGCGGGTTCGCGTCGAGGGGGTCGACGCCTTCTCCGAACGCGACGGCTGGATCGTCCCGCGAGTCGTCCTCCTCGTCGACGCCGACGGCGTCGTTGAGCGCCGCGAGCGAATCCACGTCGTGGTAGGCGAACAGCGCCCGTTTGAGTCGTTCGCTGACGTCGGTCGCCTCGTCGTTGGGAGCCTTGATCCGCTGTGGCCGGCCGTCGACCTCGATGACGATCTGGGTGGCGACGCTGCCGTCCTCGAACGAGAGGTTCGTAACGTCGTCGAAGTGGTACTGTTCGAAGTCGCCGTCCCAGACGGCCTCGCCGATGTGTTTGACGAGGCGGTCGCTCGTGACGATCAGCGTCAGTTCGCTGAACCGATACGTCTGGGCGACCGTCTCGCCGGGGTCGGTGATTCCGTTCCCGTTGAGGATACCGGCCAGAACCGGATGGAGAACTGCTTCGGTCTTGCTCGACGGGACCGTAAAGTCCCTGGTCCCGTCGAGGGCGTACTCGAGTGAAAAGCGGGTTTTTCGCCGACCTTCCGAGAGCGTGAGGCGATCCGCGTCGTGGGGGAATTCGTCGACCGATTCGTCGCTGAGGAGTCCGTCACCACGATAGACGATCGAGCTTCGTGGAGTGATGAAGAGTTCGTCTTCGCCCCCAAGAGAGACCCGCGCAGCAATCTCGTCGCCATCGAGTGTAGACTGTACGATACCGGGAACGCTCATGCACCGCCCTTCGTAATACCATATGATAAATCCGTGGGTGTACAATACCACGCCCACGGCGAATGAGAAGGTTAAAGAAAGGGACCGCACTACGAGAAACTGAGCCCGGGTGGCTTAGCTGGACATAGCGCCGCACTCATAGGGTTCAGAGATTCGGTGCGGTTTCGCCTTTGGAAGCCTCCGTGTCCCTCGAGGACTCTGCCGAGCCTCGGACCTGGGACATGCGGAGATCGAGGGTTCGGAGCCCTCCCCGGGCACTTTTCGACACCTCTCCTGTGGAAGACTCACGAGTATCCCGCTCGGTTGCCTCGAACCGGTGACCGATCGTGTAATTCTCGCTCTCAGTCGTGACCACAGACTCGAGTGCCGAACGCGATCGGTACGAGTCGTTCCTCTGGCCATATATATGAATCGCGCGTACGTGGGAACCTCCGGTAAAGCCATCATAGCGTCGTCGACTGTTCTGTGAACCGCGAACAACGTAATATCTGTCGACCCCCATCACGTCACCCGATTCACCTGCGGAAGACTTAAATAGTTTCAGTGCTTACTTTGGGTTAGTTGAACATGAATATCGAGCACCTTGCCCACGATGATGGGCAGATGGTACGACAGTACGAGTACGACGACGAGTCGATGCTGGCCGTCGACTTCGGTCCGCAGGACGCGGATGCGTCCGTCGACGTCGTCGACGGCACGGTCATCGTCATCACGGGGGACGAACAACAGGAATTCGAGCTCCCGGAACACGCGGGGAGTGCGCAAGCGTTAATGAAAAACGGCGTGCTCACTATCGAACTGAAAGAGGAGGACACGCTATGAAACTCACCGTCAAACCCTTAAAACAGAAGGACGCGGGCCGCGGACTGGCAGCGATCGACCGCGCGTCGATGCGCGAACTCGACCTCGAGAACGGGGATTACATCCTCATCGACGGTAACGGTGAGGAACAGGCCGTCGCCCGGGTTTGGCCGGGCTACCCCGAGGACGAGGGTCGAAACGTCATCCGGATCGACGGGCGGCTCCGACAGGAGGCCAACGTCGGGATCGACGACCGCGTCACCGTCGACGCGGCGGACGTCAACCCAGCGACGTCGGTCACCGTGGCGCTCCCGCAGAACCTCCGGATTCGCGGCGATATCGGTCCGCTCGTCCGCGACAAGCTGAGCGGTCAGGCCGTCACCGAAGGGCAGACGGTACCGTTCTCGCTGTCGTTCGGCCCGATGGCCAGCTCCGGTCAATCGGTGCCGCTGAAGATCGCTGACACCGCACCCTCGGGCACGGTGGTCATCACCGATTCGACGAGTATCCAGATCTCGGAGACGCCCGCCGAGCAGATCAGCTCCAGCGGGACCTCCGCCGAGGGCGTCCCGAACGTCGCCTACGAGGACATCGGCGGCCTCGACAACGAACTCGACCAGGTTCGCGAGATGATCGAGTTGCCGATGCGCCACCCCGAGCTGTTCCAGCAACTCGGCATCGAGCCGCCGAAGGGCGTCTTGCTCCACGGGCCGCCGGGCACCGGGAAGACGCTGATGGCGAAAGCCGTCGCCAACGAAATCGACGCCCACTTCGAGACCATCTCCGGAC
The DNA here is from genome assembly GCF_017357405.1 of Halomontanus rarus. GTDB lineage: Archaea > Halobacteriota > Halobacteria > Halobacteriales > Natrialbaceae > Halomontanus > Halomontanus rarus. The sequence continues at coordinate 3,609,042 of NZ_CP071597.1, forward strand.
CGGAGATCATGTCGAAGTACTATGGCGAGAGCGAAGAGCAACTCCGCGAGGTCTTCGAAGAGGCCGAGGAGAACGCTCCAGCGATCGTCTTCATCGACGAACTCGACTCCATCGCCGCAAAGCGTGAGGAGGCCGGTGGGGACGTCGAACGCCGCGTCGTCGCCCAGCTGCTCAGCCTGATGGACGGCCTCGAGGAGCGTGGCCGCGTGACGGTCATCGCAGCGACCAACCGGGTCGACGCGATCGACCCCGCACTCCGCCGCGGCGGTCGCTTCGACCGCGAGATCGAGATCGGCGTCCCGGACAAGGACGGCCGCAAGGAGATCCTGCAGGTCCACACCCGCGGGATGCCCCTCTCCGACAGCGTCGACCTCGACCAGTACGCCGAGAACACCCACGGCTTCGTGGGGGCCGACCTCGAGAGCCTCGCCAGAGAGGCCGCGATGAACGCCCTGCGTCGGATCCGTCCGGAACTCGACCTGGAGTCCGACGAGATCGACGCGGACGTCCTCGAGACCTTACGCGTCACGGAACGGGACTTCAAGGAGTCGCTCAAGGGAATCCAACCCTCTGCGCTCCGCGAGGTCTTCGTCGAGGTTCCCGACGTCACCTGGGAGGACGTCGGCGGACTCAGCGACACCAAAGAGCGTCTCCGCGAGACGATCCAGTGGCCGCTGGACTACCCCGAGGTCTTCGAGGCGATGGACATGCAGGCCGCGAAGGGCGTCATGATGTTCGGACCCCCGGGCACCGGGAAGACCCTGCTCGCCAAAGCGGTGGCGAACGAGGCCCAGTCGAACTTCATCTCGATCAAGGGGCCCGAGCTCCTGAACAAGTTCGTCGGCGAGTCCGAGAAGGGCGTCCGCGAGGTCTTCGAGAAGGCGCGGTCGAACGCGCCGACCGTGATCTTCTTCGACGAGATCGACTCGATCGCGACCGAACGCGGTCAGCGTACCGGCGACTCCGGCGTCGGCGAACGCGTGGTCAGCCAGCTGCTGACCGAACTCGACGGCCTCGAGGAACTCGAGGACGTCGTCGTGATCGCCACGACGAACCGGCCGGACCTGATCGATCCGGCGCTGTTGCGCCCCGGCCGCCTCGATCGGCACGTCCACGTTCCAGTCCCCGAAGAGGAGGGGCGGAAGAAGATCTTCGAGGTCCACACCCGCGACAAACCGCTGGCCGACGCAGTCGACCTCGAGTGGCTCGCCGCCGAAACGGAGGGCTACGTCGGTGCGGACATCGAAGCGGTCTGCCGCGAGGCGTCGATGGCCGCGACCCGGGAGTTCATCCAGACGGTCGACCCCGAGGACATGACCGACACGGTCGGCAACGTTCGCATCAGCCGCGAGCACTTCGAGCACGCGCTCGGCGAAGTCAAGCCGAGCGTGACCCCCGAGACCCGGGAACGTTACGAGGAGATCGAAGAGAACTTCCAGAAGGCCGAACCCGAGGAGAAGGAAGTCGGACGGACGTTCCAATAGCTCGGTCCCTTCCCGAACCGTCCCCTCTGGTGGGACGACCGTCGCTACAGACACCCATTTTTGCGAGTCGACGTTCGTGTTCGTGAGATCACTCGAGCGATGGCTCGCTGCAGTGGAGACGTGACTCACCCGTACGACTGAGGAGAACCGTCCGCGGGAGTCTCGTTTCAGCGTCTAGGATCAGTGCTGACTGGGTGTCTACGCCGTTGCGTCCTGCAGATCCGCCAGAATCTCTTCTGCGTGACCCTCGGGTGAGACGCCCTCGTAGACCGCTTCGATCCGGCCGTCGGGTCCCACGACGTACGTGTTGCGGAAGACGCCGTCGAAAGTGTTGCCGAACATCTGTTTTTCGCCGTAGGACTCGTACAGCGTCGCCACCTCGCCGGCCTCGTCCGAGAGCAGGTCGAAGGGCAGCTCATATTCCTCGGCGAACGCCGCGAGGTCGTCGACGGGGTCGTCGCTGATCCCGAGGATTGCGACGTCTCGCTCTTCGAACGTCGGGTTCTCGTCGCGGAACTCGCAGGCCTCGGTCGTACAGCCCTCGGTGTTCGCGCGGGGGTAGAAGTAGACCACGACCCGCCGGCCCTCGAAATCGGAGCGACGGACGATGTCGCCGTCCTGATTCGGCAGTTCGAACTCCGGTGCATCGTCTCCTACGTCGAGCATAGCCGTCAGTTCGACCGGCCGAAGGTAGGCTTTGCGGTTGCGTGTGGCGGCCTCGAGTCGGGTGTGAGAGCAGCGAACGAGCGAAATGCGGGCGGCGAGAAGAGACGCGGGTTACTCGAGCGATTCGGCGGCGTCGCGTTCGACCAGCGGCGTCGCGTTCTGCTCGGGCAGGGTCACGACGTCGTCGCTCGAGAGCGTGTATTCGCGGTCGTCGACGCCGAGGATCGAACCGACGTCGCGAGTAATACGGACGGTGACGCGGTCGACGTTTCGGTCGGTCTCCGCGTTCGTGTCCGCGTCCGAGTCAGCGTCCGAATTCGGATCCGCGTCCGCGTCCGTGTCTGTGTCTGTACCGGTGTCAGTGTCCACGGCGTGTTCTGCGCTCGAGTTCGAACCAGAATCTGAGTCGGCCGCCGACTGAACGCCGGTCGTGTCGGACGCGTTCGTCTTCGAGGACGGCACGTCCCCACCCATGACGTCCGCTGCACTGACGCCGCTGTCGGTAGCGTCGTCGTCCTCTCGAGCCGGCGGCTCCGGGTCCGCCCTGCCCACGTCCGACTCGCCCGGCGGCGCTTGCGGTGGTGTGGGAGGGGTATCAGTATCAGTATCAGTATCAGTATTAGAGTCCGCTTCGGACGGCGCACCCTCTGGCACAGCAGTTCGACCGGCGCTCGAGTCGGGGGACGTATCCGTGTTCGATGTCGTCTCCGACTCTGACTCCGTTTCGGAACCCGAACTCGCCGACCCCTCGAGCACGTCGAGGACGCGACCCTTGTTCGACTCGATGCGCGAGATGAGGTCCTCGAAGAGGTCCTGTTCTTCGGCGGTGAGCCCCTCGTCGTTGGCTGGCATCCCCGCCGCGGCGAGACTCGCCTGCTTGACGAGTTTGCCCATTCGGCGCTCGTAGATGGCTTCGACGACGTCCTTGGCGGTCTCGATCTCGTCGGTGAGTCGACCGACCTCGGGCGATGAGAAGGGATCGTCGGCCGCCTCGGCGACGCGTTCGCGTTCTTCTTTGAGTTCGGAGATGTAGTCGGCGACTTCCTGGTAGAACGACGGGCGCAGGTGCTGGAGGCTGTCCTTCTGGCGCTCCTTGCTCTGGACCGTGCGCAACTCGTCGAGATTCATTGTGGTCGTCTATGTCCTCGTTCTCGGTATCGTCGACTTCGCCCGCGGCGTCTGCGGTTCGAATCCCCGCCCCCGCGTTCGCGTTCGCGTTCGCGTTCTCAGTGACCGTGTCTCCAATGCACTCCCGCGGTCGTAGTCGCGGTCGCGATCACCGCGCGTTCCCGACCCGGGAAACTCCTGATCTGTCTGAACAGTACCCGGGATTGTAAAGATATCGTCGTCGGTTCGACGGGACCCGCTTTTCGAGTCGGGCCGCCTTACACCCGGTTCCACCGTCTCGAGCGCCGTCGCCTCACTCTTTCTCTTTTTCCGCACGGCCGCGTGCCATGAGAAACATCGCGACGTACTCCGGGAGCGTTTGCGCTCCCTCAGAGATCGTGATCGGCTCGCCGCCGAGTTCTAGTTCGCCGCCGCGGTCGACGTCGACGGTGATCTCGTGGCCGACGAACGTTTCGGGGACGGCGTCGACCATCGGATCGAAGTCGGCGAGGTCGTCGCGGTCGATCCGGCGGACGGCGAGCGCGCTCCCGCCGTGGAGGCTCCCCGGCAGCCGGATGAGGCGGTTGGTGTCGGTGGTCACCGGCTCGTCGATCGGCGCGTTGTCGCGTTCGACGGCGGTGTCGGCGAACCGCTCGGCCAGTTGTGAGATCGCGGTGTGGACCGTCACGTTCCCCGATTCGATCCCTTCACGATTGTTTCGTGCGGCGTTGAGCGTCGCCGTCGCCTTGCCCTCGCCGATGCCGTCGAACTCCTGCAGCCGGGCGAGAGCGTCTTCCTCGTCCATCTCGAGCAATTCGTCGACGAACGCCATGAAGTAGCGGTGGGTTCGTCGGCCCCAGCCGCCGTCGATTTTCAGCGTTCGCCGTTCGGTCGGCGTCTTGCGGCCCAGCCCGCTGACGGTCTCGGTCTCGATCAGCTCGTCGTACTCGAGGCCGATCCCGCGAACGTAGTCGACGATCTCCCGTCGATGCTCCCGATCCAGGTGGCGAACGCCGTCGTCGCGGACGTGGACGTGGTACCCCCGCCCGCCCGAGAAGACGATTTCGAGGTCCTCGAAGGCGAAGTCGTCCTCGAGAAAGTCGAGGAGCCGACCGAGAGCGTCCTTGCACTTCGCGAGCATCTCTGCGTAGCTGTCCTCGCCGAGCGTAACGCTCGGCAGGTGGTCGGCGTCGAGGTCGAAGACCAGGTCCGACGAGCGCCACTCCTTCTCGCCCATCGAACTCGCGCCGGGGTCGGTGTATCGACCCGCCGAGAAGTAGACGTGCTGGGGGCGCTTTCGCTCGAGGAAGTCCTCGAGCGCGCCGAGCTCGAGGAGCGATCGGTGTCGAACCATCGTCGTGCCGGGGCCCTCGGTCCACGGGATGTAGCCCCACTCTCGTTCGTTCGCTGCGGGTGGCGGGGTGATCGTCGTGCGACGGTAGTAGTCGCGGAATCGGCCGCGCAGATAGGCCCTCGTTCGCTCCTCCATACGGTCCGATTACTCGTCGGGCGGTCGTTAAAACACTGCCGGGATGGGGGCGCGAGTGTCGCTCCGACGACCGCGGCGAGGACGGTGATCGCGCCGAGACCGACCGTACCGAGGCCCAGATGCGCGTCAGTCCAACCGTCCGGTCGGCGGATTCGACGGCCGATCACTGCGTCTTGCCCCCGACCGAGTCGAATCGCTCCTCGAGTCGCACGAGACGGTACGGAAACGCCGCGAACGGGATACCGACGACGAACGGGAAGACGCCGAGAAACGGGTCTACCGTATCGACTGATAGTTCTCGTCTCGAGATGTGGGTTCGTTCGAAGTGTTCTGCGCTACCGGCTCATGAGATCCGAGAGGCGATCCGTGATCCCGCCTTCGGAGCCGAGTTTGAGGTAGTAGGCGTCGCCGCCGTCCTCGTAGTAGTTATCGATCCGGCGTTTGATCTCGAAGCCCAGGTTCTCGTAGAACTGGAGGGCGTTCTCGTTGGTCGTCCGGGCGTGGCAGGTCACCGTACGATGGTCCTCGACGGCGCTGGCGACCAGTCGCTTGCCGATTCCCTCGCCGCGACAGTCGGGAGCGACGGCGAGAAAGAGAATGTAGCCGTCACGCCTGACCGCGGTGAACCCGATGAGGTTTCGACCGGTCTCGTCCTCGTGGAAGTAACAGTGGACCGTCGACCGGCGATAGGCGTCCGTAAAGAAGTTGCGCCGCTGCTTGAGCACACCCTCCTCGTGGTGAATGCGCTCTTTGAGCTCCCAGGCTTCCTCGACGTGCTCGTCGGTCCCTGGGCTGACGACACGGCTGTCGATGTTGACGCTCACTACCGCCTCCTAGTATGGACGCGAATATAATTCCACCGGCAAGACGACAACTGGCGAACGGTTTTCCCGCCGTCCGGTCCCCGGTTTTGGCCGGAACGGAAGACTCGAGAGTACAGTGGCGACGAAATCGACGACCATACCACGCTAGTCCGTGAAGCGACGACCGATGGCCTTCGAACTCCGGGAGCACACGGCCGACATCGCCGTCGAAGCGACGGGTGAGACCCTCGAAGAGACCGTCGCCGCGGTCGCGGATGGTCTGGCGGCCGCCTCCTGTAACACAGACGAGATTCCGCCGGACACCGGCGACCGATTCGATCTCACTGTCGCCGCCGAATCCCGCGAGGCGCTCCTGTTCGAGTATTTAGACGAGTTGATCTATCTCCGGGACGTCCGCCTCGAGTTGCCGGTCGAAAACCGCGTTCGGATCCGAGACCAGCGTCCCGAAGCGGGCGACGCAGACGACGAAGAAGGCGCTGACGACGCGGACGACCGGTGGACCCTCGAGGGAAGCGCCCGCGGCGTCCCCCTCTCGGAGATCGACGCCCGCGAGGTGAAGGCGGTGACCTACTCGGAGATGCGACTCGAGGCGGTCGGTGGCGAGTCCGGTTCGGAAACTGCGGGCTGGGAGGCATACGTCGTCTTCGACGTATAGCAGTGTGAGAGCATCTCGCGCTCTCGAGAGCCCTTTTCCGTGGCGGGGTCAAACGTCCGTGCATGACGCGAGCGTCGCGGTTGGTTTCGTGGTGGTGTGCCGTAATCGTCCTTCTCGTCCTCGCGGCCGGATCGGCGATGGCACACGAGGAGTACGTCGTCGACGACGAACACGACACTGGCGCCGTGGCGTTTCTCACCGATGCGATCGGCGATCCGTTCGTCGTCGGTCCCCTCCTCGCGGGTGGGCTGGCGGTCCTCGCGGCGGTCGCCGCCTATCTCGTGTTCCGGCCGCTTCCCGAGGACTTCGCGGCGTTTCGGTTCGCGATGGGCGAGTACACCGAGTACGTCCCCTGGCTCTTGCGCATCTCCTTCGGGATTCCGCTGATCGGGGCCGGATTCGGCGGCTACTTCATCAGCCCCGCAGTCGACGTGCAGGTACGTCTCCTCCAGATCGCGCTCGGCTTTCTCCTGCTGTTCGGGCTCGCGACCAGGCTCGTCGCGCTCCTCACGCTCGGAACCTACCTCGTCGGCCTCGTCTTCGAACCCCGGCTCTTGCTCCAACTCGAGTTCGTCGGCGGCTCGCTCGCCATCGCACTCGCGGGAAGCGGCCGCCCGAGTGCCGATCACGTCCTCTCGCGAATGGCCGGCACGCCGGGAACGCTCTACGGCCGTATCGATCTCGTCTACGGCCGTGCGCGAAGGTTCAGGTCGCGGATCGAAGCCTACGAGCAGTTCCTGCCGATGGTAACCCGCGTCGGGCTCGGCGTCACGTTCGTCTACCTCGGCGTCTCCCAGAAACTCCTTCGGCCGGGGATCGCACTGGCTGTCGTCGACAACTACGACCTGACGGCGGTAATTCCGGCCAGCCCGGAGCTGTGGGTTATGGGGGCTGGGCTGACCGAGGCCGCCCTCGGAGCGGCGCTCATCGCGGGTGCGTTCACTCGCGCCGGAGCGGCGACGGCGATCGCGATGTTCTCGCTGACGCTGTTCGCCCTGCCGGACGATCCCGTCCTCGCCCACGTCGCGCTGTTCGGGATGGCTTCCGTCCTCCTCATCACCGGCGGCGGCCCCTATTCGGTCGACAACCGGATGACGGTCGTCGAAGACGAGGTCGAGTCAGCGACGCCGTCTCCCGCGTGAGTGTCGGGTCGGCCAGCAGCCGTCGAATTCGACACCACGGTGGACGGAGACACTTCTTTCACCCTCGGTCACCCAGTTTCCACCATGACATCCTTCGACGCCAACGGCGTAACGCTCGAGCGGGTCCGCGAGTTCGTCTGGGAACTCCCACGAGAGGGAGACATGCGCTCGCCCGCGCGCGTACTCGCGAGCGAGGCGCTCCTCGAGCAGATCGCCGACGACAAGACCCTCGAGCAGTTGCGAAACGCGACGCACCTCCCCGGCATCACCAAGTACGCGATCTGTATGCCCGACGGTCACCAGGGCTACGGCTTCCCCGTCGGCGGCGTCGGTGCGATGGACGCCGAGACTGGCTGTATTTCGCCGGGAGCGGTCGGCTACGACATCAATTGCGGCGTCCGGATGATGACGACGAACTTGACCTACAGCGACGTACAGGGCCACGAAGAGGAACTCGTCGACGCGCTATTCGACAACGTTCCGTCGGGTCTCGGCGGCGGCGGAATCGTCGAGGGTGATATCGACACCGTCGAAGAAGTTCTCGCTCGAGGCGTCGACTGGGCGCTCGAGCACGGGTACGCCGTCGAGGACGACCTCCTCCACTGCGAGGACGAAGGGATGCGCGAGGGGGCCGATCCCTCGAAGGTCACCCAGAAGGCGAAGGACCGCGGGAAGAACCAGCTCGGCTCGCTCGGGTCGGGCAATCACTTCCTCGAGGTCCAGCGGGTGACCGACGTTTTCGACGGGGAAGTCGGCGAGGCGTTCGGCCTCGAGGAAGACCAGATCGTGGTGCTGATTCACTGCGGGTCTCGCGGACTGGGTCACCAGACGTGCAACGATTACCTTCGGAAGATCGAGCGACACCACGGGGGGCTGTTGAACCAGTTGCCGGACAAGGAGCTGGCGGCCGCACCCGCGGGCTCACAGCTCGCCGGGGACTACTACGGGGCGATGAACGCCGCGATCAACTTCGCGTGGGTCAACCGGCAGCTGATCATGCACCGCACCCGGCGGGTGTTCGAGCGAGTATTCGATCGGTCGTGGGAGGACATGGAGATGGAGCTGCTCTACGACGTGGCCCACAACATCGCGAAGAAGGAGACGCACGAGGTCGACGGGGAACAGCGCGAACTCTACGTCCACCGAAAGGGAGCGACGCGGGCGTTCCCGGCCGGCCACCCCGACGTGCCCAGAGCTTACCGCGACGTCGGCCAGCCGGTGATCATCCCCGGCAGCATGGGTGCTGGCAGCTACGTCCTCTGCGGCGGCGAGGCCTCGATGGATCTCACGTTCGGGTCGACCGCCCACGGCGCGGGTCGGCTCATGAGTCGCACGCAGGCCAAGCAGGACTACTGGGGTGGCGACGTCCAGCAGGAACTACAGGAACAACAGCAGATCTACGTCAAGGCTCAGTCCGGTGCGACGATCGCCGAGGAAGCGCCAGGGGTCTACAAGGACGTCGACGAAGTCGTCCGCGTCTCCGACGCGCTCGGGATCGGCGACAAGGTGGCGCGGACGTTCCCGGTCTGTAACATCAAGGGTTAGGATAGCGGACGGAATCGTTCGTCAGGCGGACGACCGACTGGCATCGCGGATCCCACTCGAGTACGACTCACCTGTTCGCTCGACTCCGATCCACCCGTCGATCGAGTCCGGCCCTGCCGATCACCGCGTCGACCGCCTACTTGTACCTGAACGGGTTGTCGTCGCTGCTATCGTCTCCGTCCTCGCTCTCGTAGGGTTTTCTCGCCGTGATCGTGACCGTCGCCTCCGGGTCGTCTTCGTCGGCCCAGGGGCTGTCGTAGGCGGAGAGTTCGAGGTCGGTGACGTCCCAGCCTTCGTTCTCGATCAGTTCGACGAGCTGTCGCTGATCTTCGAGCATGTCGTCGTCCATGTGGGTTGCTCGTTCGGGCGTCACGTGGGTAGCTCTTGTGCCGTCGTTTCGTCCGTGATCACTCGGAGTCCTCGTCGTCCGTGCCGTCGGGTCCGAGGGAGATCGCGTCCTCGACGAGTGCGCGGTGGGCGCGGCGCAGTCGCTCGGATAGCGCCTGATGGGAGATGCCGAGTTCGTTCGATAGTTCCTCCATGTCGACTTCGCGCGGGATCTGGTAGTAGCCCCGATCCAGCGCCTGAACGAGCGTCTCGTGTTGGGCGTCGGTGAGCCCGTAGCGCCCGTAGCGGTCGTCGTCGAGTTCGTGAATCTTCTGGATGTCGACCGTGAACCCCTGGTCGGTCGCGAACTCGTAGGTTCGGGACAGCGAGTCGCGTTCGGGAAAGAGGATCCGCAGTTGCCACTGGGCTTGTTCGCCCGTCGCGTGGAGGATGGTCGCCTCTTCCTCCGTGAGCATGTGCAACATGAAGGTGACGTCCTCGACCCAGTCCATTCGGTAGAGGCGCTCGTCCTCGAGGTCCGTGAGCAGCTCGACGCTGTCGACGCTCGAGTCCTCGGCGAGTTCGTCGTCGAGCGCCGTAAGCGTCTCCTCGTCGGGGCCCGAGAACCAGACGTAGGGCATGACGTGACCGGGTTCGTAGGCGACGACCCGTTCGACTTCGACCTCGAGTTCGGGGAGGTTCTCGAGGGTCCGCCGGAGCGCGAACTCGTCGGCTGGGATGGTGAGCTCTGCGATTGTGCTCATGGGCTGAGCAGACCACGTCCAGTGCCAAGAGTCATGTGTCGACCCCGTGGTCGATTCCGACGGTCGGTCGTCAGTTCGATCCTCGATCCGCACTTGCGACCGTTCTCGATCTCGACGAAGGCGGGAAGTAACCAAAATCGGTTACAAGTGTCGCGAAACCGCCCTCGTATTTAAGCGAGAGAACCCCCAAGGGTGGCGCATGCTCACCGACGAGTTCGGCCGCGAGGTGTCGGGGATTCGCATCTCGCTGACCGACCGGTGTAATTTCGATTGCGTCTACTGTCACAACGAGGGGCTGGGTGACACCCGCGGCCCGATGGACCCCCAGGACGACGAGATGAGCGCCGACGACGTCGTTCGAATCCTCGAGGTCGTCGCCGAGTTCGGCGTCGACTCGGTCAAGTTCACCGGCGGCGAGCCGATGCTTCGCGAGGACCTCGAAGAGATTATCGCTCGCACGCCGGACACGATGGAAGTCTCGCTGACGACCAACGGCACCTTCCTTCCCGGCCGAGCCGAGAGGTTCGTCGAGGCCGGTCTCGAGCGAGTGAACGTCTCACAGGACGCCCTCGACCCGGCCGCGTTCGCCGAGATCACCAAGAGCGGTGCCTACGATCGGGTGATCGAGGGCGTCGAGGCGGCCCTCGAGGCGGGGCTCGATCCCGTCAAGCTCAACATGGTCGTCTTCGAGCACACGGCGGGCTACGTGCCGGAGATGGTCGATCACGTCGCCGATACCGACGGGCTCCAGCTCCAGCTCATCGAGTACATGCCCGAGCTGACGGGCCACCCCGAGTGGAACATCGACATCCAGCGAGTCCACGACTGGCTGGCCGAGCAGGCCCACGAGATCGAACACCGCGAGATGCACGACCGAAAGCGGTACTGGATCGGCGGAGACGCATCGGCCGAATCGGGCGGAATGGTCGAGATCGTCGACCCGGTCGAGAATCCGACCTTCTGTGCCAACTGTCACCGCGTCCGCGTCACCCACGAGGGCTACCTCAAGGGCTGTCTCAACCGCAACGACGACCTCCGGTCGATGGGCGAGATGACCAGACCGGAGATCCGCGAAGCCTACCGAGCGGTCGTCGCGAACCGCGTTCCCTACTACGGCGAGTACATGGTTCGGGACGACGACGGCCAGTGGGAGTTCAACGAGGCGTATCTCGAGGTCTAGGTCCGAGTGACGTTTTTTGGCTACCGTCGTCCGGTCGCACACGAGACGCCACCATCGCGAGCACTGCGACCCGCCACCGGCGTCACGAGTACCGCGATCCACCCCGTCGAGGCTCTCGAGAGCGTCGGTTGCGAACGCCGAACCCGATCGTAATGAGCCCGGCAGCGGCGAGCAACAGCGCCACCGCCGCCACCGGCTGCCCGTCGGCCGCGAACACGTACAGCGTGTAGCCGATCGTGATCGCCCCCAGCCCGACGATCGCACTCGAGGCGGCGTGGACGGCCTCGAGACGGGTCGTCCGGGCTTCCCGGCCGAGCTGTTCGCCGAGGTCGATCGCGCTCTGGCCGAGGTCCCACGCGACGACCGTTCCGACGGTACCGAGCAGCGCAAGCTCCACCGAGTCCCCCTCGTAGCCGCTCGCGAGCACGCCGGCGAACAGCAGGAGACAGGCGACGTCGATCGCCGAGTTGGTCCCGCGTGCGAGGCCCAGTGCGAGGAAGCTCGCACCGGCGACGGCCAACGCGAGCCCGGGAAGGGACGCGTACCCGCTGGCGACGACGGCGAGAATCGCGCCGGCTGCGGCGACGGCGCTACTGATCAGCGCGGGTCGACGTGTGAGTTCGTCCGTCGTCATCGGGTCGCACCTCCACTCTTCCCCTGGCCCCCGGTTTTCGACGTCGCACCCGCGTCGGCTCTCGAGTCCGTGCCCGCAGTCGAGCCGGCGGTGGAGGCGGAACTCGAGCTCACGCCGGAGCCGGCGTTGATCCGCGCGAACGCCTCGTCGATCGACTGGTCGGCGGGCCAGTCGACGACCGGGACGCCCGCCCGCTGGAGGTCGAACTGCCGGATCCGGCGGGCGACGCGGGCCAGCTGGTTGCCGGTCGTTCGATCCGTCGTCGGGTCCGGACTGACGACGGTCACGGCGTAGCCGCGGGCGTCGAGCCACCGAACGATATCGCTCGAGACCCGATCGCAGAGGGGCGTGAGCAGGATTATCTGCGTGTCACTCGAGAGTCGCCGGTAGATCCGCTGGAGCTGTGGCGTCCACCGCCGCGATTTCGGCGGCGAAAGCGTCGAGAACTGCGGGTGGGTCGCCAGCAGTTGCTGGAACTGCGCCCGGTGGTGGTGACCCGAAGACGGGCCGAGCCAGCACTGTTCGACGTCCTCGTCGTCCTCTCTCTCTTCGCGTTTGTCGAGCGGACCGATCGCCGCGAGGCCGACCGTATCGCCGTCCTCGAGCAACGTCGCGGCGATCCGTCCGGCGGCGGCGACCGACCGGTCGACCGCGTGGGCGGCGTCGGGTTCGGGTGCGAGGTAGTTCGCCTTGCGGGCGTCGACGAGGACGAGGACGCGGGCCGCTCGCTCCTCGTGGAACTGAAGCGTCGCGAGCTCGCCGGTCCGGGCGTGTCGATTCCAGTCGATTCGGTTCAGCGGGTCGTTCTTGCGGTACTCTCGAACCGAGTGAAACTGCGTCCCGGAGCCGCCTTCGGGAGTCGTCAACCGTCCGGAGAACGTCGCGGCGGTCGCTCGCAGCGGGACCGACGTCGTAATGGGGCGCAAGACCGGTTCGCAGGTGACCGCCGTCGAACTGCCGACGAGGAACTCCTTCTCCGAGGAGCGCGAGAGGTCCCGCGTGAAGGCGAGCGCGGGATCGAAGACGTGTCGACCCCGGCGAGCGGTCACCGTGTACTCGAACGTGACGGACTCGTCGGGACGAAGGGCGGTTCCGAGGCGGGCGGTCCCCTCGTCGGTGACCGCGAGTCCGGCAGGGACCCCGTCGACGAAGCGCAAGTCGGGCAAGAGCCGGTTGCTCTCGTTGGTGATCGTCACCTCGACGTCGATCTCGTCGCCCGGTTCGGGCGTCTCTTCGCTCAGTGTTCGCTCGATGGTGATATCTGGTGTTGGTGCCTCCATCGCGTGGGCGAACCCGGCGTAGGCGATCCCGACGGTTCCCGCCATGACGATCGCGGACGATTCCGCGAACGCCCCGATACTGATGGCGATCAACGCGACGACGCCGATGCCGACCCAGTGGCCGGTTCGTCGACTCGCTCGCTCGACGACCCCGTCGACGGACGTTCGAGTGGTTCGCGGAACGGGTTCGTGTTCCTCGACGGTGCCGCGTTCGTACGTCGCGACTCGCGACTCGCGACGATCGTCAGCCTCGAGGCCGGTGTAGCCGACGGCTGCGACGGCGGCGGCGGTTCGTCGGACGCTGTCCCGAAAGCTGACGTCGCGGACGAACCGGTCGGTGAGCCGTTCCCGCAGCGGCCGTTCGGGCGGGTCGATCGTCGGGGAGAGGAACGCGGCCGCGTAGGGATCGTCGGTCCACGATCCGTCCTCGATGCGCTCGTTGGCGGTCGACGGTGTGAGTCCCTGGAACCGTGTGAGGGCAGCGATCGCGGCCTCCCGAAGCCCGTCCTGAATGCGGTTGCTCGGGGCGAACAGATCGCCGCGGCGCGATCGGAACTGATCGACGGCCTCGGTGAGCTCCGCACCGGGAATCGGGACGCGGTATCGATGCTCGGGATCCGGCGTGGTACCGCGTTCGCGGACACCGTGGCGACGCGTGAGGGTGTTCAATGCGATCAGCAGTGCGACGACGCCGACGAAGATGACCGCCCAGCTTCCCAGTCCGATGTTCAATACGTTGCCGAGAATCGCAATAGCGAGCGTGAACGCGACGATCCCCACGACGATCGCGCCCTGTCTGAGGTTCATCGGCCACCCCGCGGACGCTCGTTCCCTTCCGTCGGATTCGGCGCATCGCCCTCGCCTCCGTCTTCGTCCCCCTGCTCGGCGTACTCGTCTTCGATCCGGCGCAACACCGAAACCGCACGCGTTTCCATCTCCTCGGTCGTCTCCGCGTGTCCGTAGCGGGTGTCCTCGAACAGCCGCGTGAGTTCGTCGACGTCCTCGCGGGCCAGTCCCGCGTCGATCGCCGCCTCGGCGAACTCCCGCGGCGTGCTCGTCTCCGGCCGGTCGACCTCGAGGAGTCGGGTCATGTCCCGCCAGGCCCGGTACACCGCGTTGTCGACGTCGTCGTCACCACTCGATTCGATTCGCTCGGCCGCCCGTCCCGCGGCGGCGGCGACTGCGGCGGCGTTGTCGTCGTCGCGATCGGTCTCGATCGCCGATTCGGATCCTGCGACCGAGTCGGAGTCGCGGCGGCTCACGACGAGCGCCCCGACGAATATCGAGGTGACGACCAGCAACGCGACCAGTAGCGTCATCAGTGATCTTGGGACGGGGTTGTCGGTTCCGTCGCCCTCTCCCGGTTCACCGCCACCGCTGGGTGTTTCGTTCATCTCACCCATTTCCGACTGGTTCATCATACTGCTGGGTTCCAATTGCATGAAGAGGTATACGAGTGCCAGAATGACGAGTCCGACGCCCAGTGCGACCGCGATCAGTTTGACGGCATCGCGGCGATGGGAGATCAGATACCATGCCAGCGCCAGTGCGGCTACGATGAGGAGGGCGATGACGAGATACTCGAGGAAGGCGGGGATTTCGAAACCGCCACCCTCGGCCGGCGGCTGCTCCGTCGTCGGCGGGAGGCCGCTCCCCTCACCGCCGCCGGCCCCGCCGGTACCACCTGGCTCGACCGGATTGTCTATCGTCGCCGCTGCGAGCGCGACGGCGACGATACCGACGACGACGCCAGCGACTCGAACGAGGAGGGAACGTCGGGACACCTATTGGTCGAACATATCGGCTCAACATACATAAATCAAGTTGGTATCTTCTGTTGGACTCGGTACAGTTACCGGGAATCGAATCCGTGATCGGTGTCGGAGTTTCGGTTTCGGACGCCGAGAGACGCTCGAGCGATCACGATCACACCGGTACGTCGGACCGAGGATTCTCGTCGGCGTCTCTCTGGAGAGCGATCAGTCGTTTTCGGAGCTGAAATCGTCCTTCGAGTCACGTCTCAGGAGTCCAGATACGGTGACACCGCGGTCGTTGAGAAAGAGGCCAAACACGATCGCAGCAGATAGTATTGCAGGATATATTATAACGTCGAAAACGTCGCGGAACGTTCCGTCTGGAATTCCGTATTTAATACACTGCCACGAAAACAATATCACGTACGCCGTTATGAACGCTCTCGGCCACCGTTTCATTCTGACCGTGCGTCTATTACGGTCACACCTATACGAGATAAACCTGCGTGTCCGAAATCCGCTCGCGCCACGAACGACGTCGCAAGCGGTTCGAGGAGGGAGGCGACACTGACGGGCACCGTCTGTTAAACGAGCTCGCGCGTGCGATAAAACTAACAACTCGATAGCGGGCTACCGGGCCGACCGTTTCGTTGCGCTTAAGTACCCTACGCGGATACGTTCGTATGCACTACGCTGTAGGGGTGTCGACCCCGAGTCCGAGAGGGCGACGATAGAGACGAACACGGTGTCGTGGTAGCCAAGCGGCCCAAGGCGCATGGTTGCTAACCATGTGGCGTCAAGCCTCCGGGGTTCAAATCCCCGCCACGACGTCGGATCCATACCAGATCAGATCACCAGCGGTCCATTTCCGCTGGTTCTCGCACCGCACGCAGACCAGACACACATACACAACACATGAGCGAGGAAGCACCTCAAGAACAACCAGAGGACGACGACGATCTTCGATACTTCGTCCGTATCGGCCAGACCGACCTGGACGGGACGAAGTCCGTCGAGCGCTCGCTCTCGGAGATGAACGGGATCGGCCGACGAAGCGCCCGGATCATCGCCGAGGAAGCGGGAATCGATCGAACGGCAACGTTCGGTCGACTCGAGGACGAAGAGATCGAATCGATCGTCGATCTCGTAGAGAACTACGCCGACGAAGTTCCGGACTGGCTCAACAACCGCCAGCACGACTTCTTCAGCGGCGAGACCACCCACGAGATCGGTAACGACCTCCAGTTGACCCGTCAACACGACATCAACCGGATGAAGATGATCGACTCCTACAAGGGCGCCCGCCACAAGCGCGGCCAGAAGGTCCGTGGACAGCGAACCAAGTCCACCGGCCGGACCGAGGGCACCATCGGCGTTAACGTCGAGGAGATCCGCGAAGAGCAAGCCGAAGAGGCAGCGGCCGCAGAGGAGGATGACGAATAATGCCACTGGGTTCGAACACTAAACAGTACGAGACGCCAAACCACCCGTATCAGGGAGAGCGTATCGCCAGCGAACACTCGCTGCTCGACCGCTACGGCCTCTCGAACAAGGAAGAACTCTGGCGCGCGCAGTCGGAACTGCGATCCTACCGACGCGAGGCTCGCGACCTGCTCGGCCAGGCCCAAGACGACGAAACCGTCATTCGACGCTCCGAGGAGTTCCTCGGTCGACTCACACACGTCGGTATCCTCGACGAAGAGGACGAACTCGGCGACATTCTGTCGCTCGAGATCGAGGACGTTCTCGAGCGCCGACTCCAGACCGTCGCCTACCGAAAGGGGCTCGCGAACACGCCCCAGCAGGCCCGACAGTTCATCACGCACGGCCACATCGTCGTCGACGGACAGCGCCACCGCATCCCGTCGTACGTGGTCGACACCGACGAGGAGGATCTCGTCGAGTTCGACGAGAACAGTCCGATCGCGGACGAACTCCACCCAGCACGCGCGGAGGAACAATAACATGAGTCAGGATGACGACAAGTGGGGAATCGCCCACGTACACGCATCGTTCAACAACACCGTCATGACCGTCACCGACCTCACGGGCGCGGAGACGATCGCGAAGTCCTCCGGTGGGACCGCGGTCAAGCAAAACCGCGACGAGGCGTCGCCGTACGCGGCCATGCAGATGGCCGAATCGGTCGCCGAAGAGGTCAAGGCAGCCGGTATCACGGGTCTGCACGTTCGCGTGCGTGGCCCCGGTGGGAACCTCCAGAAGTCCCCCGGTCCCGGCGCGCAGGCGACCATTCGCGCACTCGCCCGCTCGGGGATCGAGATCGGACGCATCGAGGACGTGACGCCGATCCCGCACGACGGATCGCGCGCTCCGAAAGGCAAAGGCGGATACTAACCCATGGCAACGGACTACGACGTCGAGTTCGTCGAACGCGAGGATCGGGAGGCCAGATTCCTCGTCCGCGGGGTCACCCCCGCGTTCGCAAACGGCATCCGCCGTGCGATGGTCGCGGACGTTCCGACGATGGCCGTCGACACCGTTCGGTTCATCGAGAACTCCTCGGTCATGTTCGACGAACAGATCGCGCTCCGACTCGGGCTCGTCCCGCTGACGACGCCACCGGAAGGTGAGTTCGTCGAAGACGACACCGTCACCCTCTCGATCGACGTCCAAGGGCCGGCCACCGCCTACTCCGGCGACCTCGTCTCGAGCGACGACCTCGTGCAGCCGGCCGACGAGAACGTCCCGATCATCCAACTCAAGGACGATCAGCGTCTTGAGGCCGAAGCCGACGCGGTCATGAACCGCGGAAAGGACCACGCCAAACATCAGGGCGGCGTGGCGGTCGGCTATCGACACCTCCAGCGCGTGGAGGTCGTCGGCGATCTCGACGAGTTCGAGGAGCAGGAGTCACAGATCGTTCGTGGCGTTATCGAAGACGACGGCGAACTGGTGCCGACCAGCGAGTTCGATCACGACCTCGCCACCCGGTACCCCGGCAAGGAAGTCCGACTCGAGGACGTTCCGGACGCGTTCGTCTTCCACGTCGAGACCGACGGCTCGTTCACAGTCGAGGAACTCGTCACGCGAGCCGCCGACTCCATCGTCGATCGCGCACGCGAACTCGAAGACGCAGTACAGCTATAATACAACAATGACAGGACGCCCCCTCACAACCCAGATGGTCGAGACGAGCGCTGTAGCCGCGAACTACGAGACCAGCGCCGCCATCGATCGAATCGAAAGGGGTTTGAAGGGGCGACCAGTAGACGGAAGTGCGAGCAGGGATAGCCAAGTCAGGCCAACGGCGCAGCGTTCAGGGCGCTGTCTCGTAGGAGTCCGCAGGTTCAAATCCTGCTCCCTGCATCACTTCTTTCCCGTATTCGATACGGATTCGGATACGGACACGGAATACGGAGGACAACAATGAGTAGTAAAACGAATCCGAGGCTTACCGATCTCATCGCCGAGCTGAAGTCGACGTCCCGTCAAACGGACGCCGACGTCTGGCGAGACGTCGCGGATCGTCTCGAGAAGCCCCGACGTACCCACGCAGAGGTCAACCTGGGGCGGATCGAACGATACGCACGCGAAGAAGAGACTGTCGTCGTTCCCGGCAAGGTGCTGGGTTCGGGCGCACTCCAGAAGAACGTCACCGTCGCCGCCGTCGACTTCTCTTCGTCGGCGGAGACGAAGATCGATCAGGTCGGTCAATCAGTACCGCTCGAGCAGTTGCTCGAACAGAACCCAGAAGGCTCCGACGTCCGGGTGATTCGATGAGTCTCGCAGAGTTCGACGCCGACGTCGTCGTCGACGCTCGAGACTGTATTCTCGGCCGCGTCGCCAGTCAGGTCGCCCAGCGCGCCCTCGACGGTGAACGCGTCGCGATCGTCAACGCCGAGGACGCCATCATCACCGGCGACAAGGAGGACGTCTTCGAGACCTACCGCACCCGACTCCAACTGGGGTCCGACCGCGGTCCGTACTACCCGAAGCGACCGGACACGATCTTCAAGCGCGCCGTTCGCGGCATGCTGCCCTACAAGAAGCAGCGCGGTCGCGAGGCGTTCGAGAACGTTCGCGTCTACATCGGGAACCCCTACGACGAGGACGGTGAAATCCTCGAGGACACGTCGCTGGATCGACTCTCGAACATCCGCTTCGTACAGCTACACGAAGTGAGCGAACAACTCGGTGCTAACGTCACATGGTAACGAACACGAGTGGCAAGAAGAAGACCGCCGTCGCTCGCGCCACCGTGCGCGGGGGCGAGGGTCGCGTACGAATCAACTCCCAGCCCGTCGAGCTGGTCGAGCCGGAAACCTCCCAGCTGAAGATGCTCGAGCCGTTCCGCATCATCGGCGAGGATCTTCGCGGCGAGATGGACGTCGACGTCCGCGTCGAGGGTGGCGGAATCAGCGGGCAGGCAGACGCCGTCCGCACCGCCATCGCTCGCGGCATCGTCCAGCACACTAACGACGCCGAACTTCGTGACGCATTCATGGAGTTCGACCGGTCGCTGCTGGTCAACGACGTTCGCCAGTCCGAACCCAAGAAGTGGGGCGGTCCCGGCGCTCGGGCCCGCTACCAGAAATCCTACCGCTAAGGTGATTCAGATATGATGGTACCGGTCCGGTGTTTCACGTGCGGTAACGTCGTGGGCGAACACTGGGAGGAGTTTGACGCGCGCGCCAACGAGGGAGACGAGGACCCGGAGGAGGTCCTCGACGAACTCGGCGTCGAGCGTTACTGCTGCCGGCGAATGCTCGTCTCACACACTGACCTCGTCGATGTCGTTTCACCGTATCAGTAATGCAGGGGGAAAGCTACAACCGCTACGAGAAAGCACGCATCCTCGGCGCTCGAGCACTGCAGGTGTCCTACGGGGCGCCGGTGCTGATCGAGACCGATCAGACCGAGCCGATTCTGATCGCCGCCGAAGAGTACGATGCGGGGGCACTCCCCTTCACGGTCAAACGAGGATACGACAGGAAATGACGCTCATCACCGACATTCGACTCCGAGAAGTGCTCGATTCGCGTGGCAATCCGACGGTCGAAGCCGACGTGCTCACCGAGAGTGGCGGCTTCGGTCGCGGTGCGGCGCCGTCGGGCGCCAGTACGGGCGAGTACGAGGCGATCGAACGACCGGCGAACGAGGCGATCGCGGCGGCACGCGAACACGCCGTTCCACGGCTCGTCGGTGAGGCCTACGCGGGCAACCAGCGGGAAGTCGACAGTATCCTCCGCGCGGCGGACGGCACTGACGACTTCTCAGAGATCGGCGCCAACAGCGCGGTCGCCATTTCGATGGCCGCCGCGAAGGCCGGTGCCGACGTGCTCGGTGCGCCGCTGTTCCAGCACCTCGGCGGTGCGTTCCGCGGCGAGAACTTCCCGACGCCACTCGGGAACGTCGTCGGCGGTGGCGAACACGCCGCCGACGCGACCGACATCCAGGAGTTCCTCTCGGCTCCCGTCGGCGCACCGAGCGTCGCCGAAGCCGTCTTCGCGAACGCCGCCGTCCACGCCGAAGTCGCCGACCTGCTCTCGGAACGCGGTGTTCCGTCGGGCAAGGGTGACGAGGGCGCGTGGGCGCCGTCGATCGACGACGGTGAGGCCTTCGAGATCGTCGACGAGGCTGTCTCGACGGTCGAAGACGACGTCGGCTTCGAGATCGGATTCGGGCTGGACGTCGCCGCCGCAGAGATGTACGACGCCGACGCTGGCGTCTACGAGTACGGCGACACCACTCGAGACACCGACGAACAGATCGACTACATCGCCGACCTCGTCCGAGAGTACGATCTCGTCTACGTTGAGGACCCCCTCGACGAGAACGACTACGACGCCTTCGCCGAGTTGACCGACCGAGTCGGCGATCAGACGCTCGTCTGCGGCGACGATCTGTTCGTCACCAACACCGAGCGACTCGCGGAGGGGATCGACCGCGGCGCGGCCAACAGCATCCTGATCAAGCCGAACCAGATCGGGACGCTGACGGACGCGTTCGACGCGATCGAACTCGCGACCGAACACGGCTACGATTCGGTTATCTCCCACCGCTCGGGCGAGACCGAGGATACGACGATCGCACACCTCGCCGTCGCGACCGACGCACCGTTCATCAAGACCGGTGCCGTCGGCGGCGAGCGAACCGCCAAGCTCAACGAGCTCATCAGAATCGCAGACGACGCGACATGACCGACAACGACGCACAACAGGAAGGGCTCGACGCCGCCGAGGAGGAGATCGACGAGGAACCAGCCGAAGGGGCTGGTCCCGCCGCCGAACCCACCGAGGACGTCGAACCTGTAGACGCAGACGAACAGGACGCCGAGGCCGAGGAGGCCGAGGGCGAACCAGAGCCGGAATCCGTCGACGCCGACGCCGACGCGGAAGCCGAGGCCGAGGAGGAAGACGCCGGGCCAGCACTCGACGACGACGTCATGAGTGACGAGGAGGCGGACCTCCTCATCCCCGTCGAGGACTACCTCGGCGCCGGTGTTCACATCGGGACCCAGCAGAAGACCAACGACATGGAGCGGTTCATCCACCGCGTCCGGACCGACGGGCTGTACGTGCTGGACGTTTCGAAGACCGACGGCCGCATCCGGACGGCCGCGAACTTCCTCTCGAACTACACACCGGAGCAGATCCTGGTCACCTCGAGTCGCCAGTACGGTCGCTTCCCGGCGGAGAAGTTCGCCGAGGCCGTCGGCGCTCGCGCCCGAACGGGCCGGTTCATCCCGGGCACGCTGACGAACCCGAAGTACGACGGCTACATCGAGCCGGACGTCGTCGTCGTCACGGACCCGATCGGTGACGCCCAGGCGGTCAAAGAGGCGATCACCGTCGGGATCCCGGTCATCGCGATGTGTGACTCGAACAACCAGACCTCGAACGTCGACCTGGTCGTCCCAACGAACAACAAGGGTCGCAAGGCCCTCTCGGTCGTCTACTGGCTGCTCGCCAACGAGGTCCTCGACCGCCGCGGTGCCGAGCCGTCCTACTCGCTCGAGGACTTCGAGAGCGCGATTTAACCCGGCTGTCTTTCGAGTTTTTCTCCCGGCAGTTGCACGGGGTTCCGACGATCTCTCAGCGACGCGTCGCGGTCGAGACGTTGCGATCGATATCGGATCCGACGCAAGCGTACGTAGATCGGTACGAATCCCTCCTCGCCGCCCCGAATCGGCGGGCTATAAACCACCGTCACGCTTACCACCGGGCATGACACGCTCGAGCGCTCCCGGCAAGGTATACTTATTCGGGGAGCACGCGGTCGTCTACGGCGAACCCGCGGTCCCGTGTGCGATCGAACGACGGGCACACGTCGAGGTCGAACGACGCGACGACGACAAGCTTCGCGTCCACAGTGAGGATCTCACGCTCGACGGGTTCACGGTCGAGTACGGCGGGCGATCGGATTCGCGTCCCGACGTCGACGTCTCGGAATCGTTACTCGCGGCGGCGACGGGCTACGTCGACGGCGCGATCGATCAGGTTCGGGAGGTCACCGGTGAGCGGTCGGTCGGCTTCGACGTGACGATCGAGAGCGAGATCCCCCTCGGCGGGGGACTGGGCTCCTCGGCGGCGGTCACCGTCGCGGCGATCGACGCGGCGACACGCGAACTCGGCGTCACGCTCGAGACGGACGAACTCGCCGAGCGGGCGTTTCGGACGGAGTACGAGGTGCAGGGGGGACAGGCCTCCCGTGCGGATACGTTCTGCGTGGCGACCGGCGGCGCGGTCCGCGTAGAGGGGGAGGACTGCCGGAGCATCGAGGCCCCCGACCTCCCGCTGGTCATCGGCTTCGACGGCGGCGCCGGCGAGACCGGCTCGCTCGTCGCGGGCGTGGGCGCGCTCCGCGAGCGCTACGACTTCGCGGCGGACACCGTCGAGGCGATCGGTGACATCGTCAGAACTGGCGAATCGGTGCTCGAGACGGGCGACCTCGAGGAACTCGGACAGTTGATGGACGTCAACCACGGCCTGCTCTCGGCGCTGGGGGTCTCCTCGCGATCGCTCGATGCGATGGTCTGGGCGGCCCGCGATGCGGGCGCGTACGGTGCCAAACTGACGGGTGCGGGCGGCGGCGGCTGTATCGTCGCGCTCGATCCGACGGAGGCGACCGAGACGGCCCTGAAGTTCACGCCTGGCTGCGAGGAGGCGTTCCGCGCCGAACTCGCCGACGAGGGGGTGAAGCGGCTCGAATGACCGTGGTCGTCCTCAAACTCGGCGGCAGCGTCGTCACGGACAAGGATCGACCGGAGACCCTCGACGGCGAAGCCCTCGAGCGGGCGGTTGATGCGGTGGCGGGCGTCGACAGCGACGCGGAGCTCGTCGTCGTTCACGGCGGTGGAAGTTTCGGTCACCACAACGCGAGTGAACACGGAGTCAGTACGACCGAGGGTACGCACGACGCCGGCGCGGCGCTCGCGATCCACGGCGCGATGAAAACGCTCAACGGCTTCGTCCTCCGGCGATTGCTCGAGCGGGACGTAAACGCGGTCCCAGTGCATCCGTTCTCTGTGGCCCACCGTGACCGTACAGGAGAGTTGACTCTCCCGACGGGCCAGATCCGGACGATGCTCGAGGAAGGGTTCGTTCCCGTACTTCACGGCGATCTGGTCGCCCACGCGGGTGAAGGGGCGACGGTCGTCAGTGGGGACGAACTCGTCGCCGGCCTCGCGAGCGACCTCGAGGCGGACCGTGTTGGCCTCTGTTCGACGGTTCCCGGCGTTCTCGACGGCGACGAACGGGTGATCGAACGGATCGTCGCGTACGAGGACGTCGAATCGGTGCTCGGGGGGAGCGAGTCGACCGACGTCACCGGCGGAATGGCCGCGAAGGTACGGGCGTTGCTCGCGCTCGAGGCGTCGGCGTCGATTTTCGGTCTCGAGGATCTGGACGAGTTCCTCGCGGGCGGTGAACCGGGAACGACCGTCGAGTGAGCGCTCGCTGGACGATGGTCAGATAGTAGCACTGAGTGCCAGTGCACGCCCGGAACGACCGTTGTGTGATCGGATGTACAGTGGTACCCACAGTTCTCCGGCGAGCAACGACCGCGGCTCGCCATCGTCATCGCCATCGCGAGCGCGCTCGCGGTTGAACCGTACCTGATCGTCTGTGACGAACCGGTCTCGGCGATGGGCGTGAGCGTGTCGGCGCAGATTTCTGGGACCGGCCGGCGTCGAACGTGCAGTGTGTGGCGCGTGTTCACTCGCGGTCAGTAACCCACTGCGTTTTTAACATCGCGGTGTGTACGTGAGACTAGCGAGACCCGCGGGCAAGTGCGTTCGGGCCTCACGGCGGTGCTGTGAGGTGTTTCGGGACGTCCCCCGAGCGCATAGCGGGATCGAGGTGGCCGACGCGCTGTAAGACGCCGGGGCCGCAAACCGGGAGTCCGCGGACCGTTTCGATGAGAGTCCACAAAACGCGGCTTTCAGTGCTACAATCATGGAAATCGAAATTGCAACGATAGGCGGTTACGAAGAAGTCGGACGGCAGATGACCGCCGTTCGCGCGGGAGACGACGTCGTCATCTTCGACATGGGGCTGAACCTCTCGCAGGTTCTCATTCACGATAACGTCGAGACAGAGCGGATGCACAGCCTCGACCTGATCGACATGGGCGCGATTCCGGACGACCGGATCATGTCCGACCTCGAGGGCGACGTGCAGGCGATCGTGCCGACTCACGGTCACTTAGACCACATCGGCGCCATCTCCAAGCTGGCCCACCGGTACGACGCGCCGGTCGTCGCGACGCCGTTCACCATCGAACTCGTCAAACAGCAGATCGAGGGCGAGCAGAAGTTCGGCGTCGACAACGATCTGATCAAGATGGATCCCGGCGAGACGATGTCCATCGGCGACAGCGGACAGGTCGACCTCGAGTTCGTGAACGTAACCCACTCGATCATCGACGCGATCAACCCGGTCCTTCACACGCCCGAGGGCGCTGTCGTCTACGGACTCGACAAACGGATGGACCACACGCCGGTCATCGGCGACCCGATCGACATGGAGCGCTTCCGCGAGATCGGCCGCGAGGGCAACGGCGTCCTCTGTTACATCGAGGACTGTACCAACGCGAACAAGAAGGGTCGAACGCCCTCCGAGAACGTCGCTCGAGAGCACCTCCGGGACGTCCTCTACAGCATGGAGGACTACGACGGCGGTATCGTCGCCACCACCTTCTCCTCACACATCGCCCGCGTGAAGAGCCTCGTCGAGTTCGCCGACGACATCGGTCGCCAGCCCGTGTTGTTGGGTCGGTCGATGGAGAAGTACTCCGGCACCGCCGAGCGACTCGACTTCGTCGACTTCCCGACCGACCTCGGGATGTTCGGTCACCGCAAGTCCGTCGACCGCACGTTCAAACGCATCATGAACGAGGGCAAGGAGAACTTCTTGCCCGTCGTCACGGGTCACCAGGGCGAACCGCGCGCGATGCTCACGCGGATGGCCCGCGGCGAAACGCCCTACGAACTCGACAACGGCGACAAGGTCGTCTTCTCCGCTCGCGTCATCCCCGAGCCGACAAACGAGGGCCAGCGCTACCAGGCTGAAAAACTCCTCGGCATGCAGGGCGCTCGCATCTACGACGACATCCACGTCTCGGGCCATCTCTGTCAGGAGGGCCACTATGAGATGCTCGATGCCCTCCAGCCACAGAATATCGTTCCCGCCCACCAAGACCTCAAAGGTCTCTCGGGATACGTCAACCTCTGTGAGAGCGAAGGGTACAAGATGGGCCGCGACCTCCACGTCACGCGCAACGGGAACCTAATTCAGTTAGTCGAGTGATATGACAACTCCAGAGGCACGCGAACAGGCTGTACTCGAGGCGGTCGGAAAGCGCCGCGAGCAGGTCAACGAGGCGATCCCCGAAGAGCTCCCGATCCAGCGACCCGAACGGCTCTACGAGGCCTCGCGGTACCTGCTCGACGCCGGCGGGAAACGCCTTCGACCGACCGTATTGCTCACGACCGCCGAGGCGCTCGCAGACGTCGAACCGCTCTCGGTCGACTACCGGGAGTTTCCGGATCTCGGTGACGAGAACGACGACACGATCGACGTGATGGCCGGCGCCGTCAGCGTCGAGGTCATCCAATCGTTCACCCTGATTCACGACGACATCATGGACGACGACGACCTTCGTCGCGGTGTTCCCGCCGTCCACAAGGAGTACGACCTCGAGACGGCGATCCTCGCGGGCGACACGCTCTACTCGAAGGCGTTCGAGATCATGCTCGAGACTGGTGCCCCCGCCGATCGGCTCGTCGACGCCCTCGAGATTCTCGCGACGACCTGTACGAAGATTTGCGAGGGCCAGTCGCTCGACGTGAGTTTCGAGCAACGCGGGGACGTGACGACAGACGAGTACCTCGAGATGATCGAGCAAAAGACGGCCGTGCTGTACGCGGCCGCCGCGTGTCTCCCGGCAGTCCTGCTGGGTGCCGACGACGAGACGATCGAGGCGCTCTACGGCTACGGGCTCGACGTGGGACGGGCGTTCCAGATTCAAGACGACGTGCTAGATCTGACGGTCCCGAGCGAGCAACTCGGCAAACAGCGGGGCAGCGATCTCGTCGAGAACAAGCAGACGTTGATCACCGTCCACGCCCGCGAACAGGGCGTCGACGTAGCCGATCTAGTCGATACGACCACGGTCGAGAACGTCACCGAGGCGGAGATCGACGACGCCGTCGCCGTCCTCGAGGAGAGCGGGTCGATCGAGTACGCCAACGGGACTGCCCGCGATCTCGTCGCCCGCGGCAAGGACCGACTCGAGGTCGTCCCCGACAACGAGGCTCGTGACCTGCTGTTCGACATCGCAGATTACCTGATCGAGCGCGGGTACTGAGACGCGGTCGGTCGTCGGTTCCGTCCCGTCTTTCTTTTCACACGCAGTTTGGATCCGAGTTCGAACGTCGAAACGGCGATTTGGGGGCGTTTCGAGACAAAATTCAGGCCTTTCAGGCTGGTGTACGTCACCGCACACGTGACGTTACGAGTAGTCATCGTGTTCTATCAACCGCACCGAATTCACGTCTGATGACGGAGACCGGCAATGGCAGAAGACCTATCCCACGTCCAGAGAGACCGAGTGGTATGTTGTCCGGCCCTCGCGCACGGACGATCGGACGTGATCGGTGATATCGTGCCATCCAACAACGCTCCCGCGATCGATCGTCGAACCCTTCTCGCGTCCCTCGCCGGAACAGTGGCGCTCGCGGGCTGTTCGGCCTTCGAACAGGGCGAAGACGGCGATACGATGGCGCTGGCGGACGACCGAGCCCGCGAGCTCGCAGAGCGGTTCGCACCGACGCTGTACTTCGACGAGCACGAGCAGTGGTTCCCGACCGATCCTCGACCCTACGCGACCGATCGGGACGGAGAGACCGTGGTCGACGGGTTTGCCGCCTTCGACGGCTACACCGAACAGTCCGGACGGTCCGACGGACCGCCGACCCCGACGCTGTTCTACCACGCGGTTCGATACGAAGACTCGCCACTGGCCGTCGTTCAGTACTGGTACTACTCCGCCTTCGATCAGTTCACGACTAACTTCCACTGGCACGACTGGGAGGTACTGCACGTTTTCGTCGATACCGACTCCGGTGACCCGCAGCTGTTCGTCGCTAGCTCTCACTCCGGGGCCGTGCCCAACAACGAGTTCCTCGACCCCGAACCCGACCGAGTACCGCGGATTCTCTCGGAACTGGGATCGCACTCGAGTGCGCTGTCGATCAACGACGTCGCAGACCGATTCCAGCGGCTTCCGATCGACGGCACGTTCGCGGATATCACCAACAGCGCGGTCGAGGGTATCGAAGACTTCGCCAATGTCCCGGTAGCGTACGGCCTTCCCCGGGACGAAGGGTCGCGGCTGCCGTACCTCGTTCCGGAACTGGACGGCGTCCCCATCTACGACCACGAGCGGCTCCCGTCAGTCGATCGGGAGGACCTCGTTACCGACGACCTGACGGTGCGCTCGTTCGCCGACCTCTCGTCGCCGCCGGGGGACCTGCCCGGGCGAGCGACGGGATTGGTCTTCCAGCACGCGGGTCGCGACGCGGACGCCGACGTCGAGTACGAACTCGTCCCGTCGAGCGAACTCGAACACGTCGCGGAATTTACGGGGCCACAGCTCAGCTTCGAGTTCGCCGTTCCGGAATTCGCCGAGGACGCCATCGCAAATCACATCACGACCACGGGCGTCCCGTGGGATCAGCCCCGATACGACGGGCCGGCCGCGGACATCTCCGACCCGAATCACCGCATCGCACTGGCCGACCGGTACGATGTCATCGGCGAGCCGGCACCGATCAACACCGTCGTCATCGGCGTCACGGAAGCGATCACGTCCGACGACGCTCCCGAAAACGAGGGGCTGACCACCCGGAAGCTCCCGGTCGAAGCGGTGGCGCTGCTGGAGAGCGAGCCCGAGGCCGTCCCGACGTTCGGCGGCGTTGCGGTCGTACAGAACGTCCCGGAGGGCGAGCACCGGTTGACGGTGAACGGCCCCGGCGTCGAACCCCACAGCGAGACCGTCGCGGTCGCGGACGACGACGAGCCGACGCCAGCCGGTGTCGACGGCGAGGTGCCGCTGGTCGCCCGCGAGAACGCGACGAAGCTCGAAGTGGATACCGAAGGAACGGACGCCGAACTGACCGACCTCGTCGTCGAGGACGACTTCGCCGGCCAACTCTACGACGCGCCGCTCTCCGGTCCGGACGCGGTGTACGTCCACCGGAACGGGGCCTACACGACCGAGGTCAGGGACGCCGACGACGAGATCGGTGCCTTCCGGGTCAACCCTGCCGACGAAGCGCGGGTCCGGATCGACGAGCCGCGGACGGGGAAGGGGCCACTCGCCGAGTACCTCGCCGACGTGGCCGAGGAGACCAGCGCGGCCGTGGCAGCTGTCGCCGATCACGGTGACGGCGACGAGAGTGACACTACCCCCGATACCCAGTCCAACGGCGACAGCAGTGGCAATTCGGGCAACGCCGTCGGCGGCCTCGCTCGAGCACTGGAGGCCGTCGCCGAGGCCGCCCGACGCGCGGCCGACCGGGCCGCCGACGGCGATCGGGGTCGGGCTGATCGGAGCCTCGCGAACGTCCGTGATCGTCTCGATCACGTCGAGACTCGACTCGCCGAGGCGAGCGAGAACCTGCCGGACGACATCGAGCGGGCGACGGACCGCCGACTCGAGCAGTCACGCAGACGATCCGAGCAGGCCCGGGATGCAGAGAAGCTCTGACAGACCACCGACGAAATCGACACCGCGGCAGTTTTGACTCGGGGGCGAAAACCACCTTCCAATGAATGACGAGTTGCGAGAGCGCGTCGAGCGGGAGGCCGAAAAGCACGCGCTGTTGAACGCCGTGAAACACGAGAGCGACGCCAACGTCGGGGCCGTGATGGGGCCGCTGATGGGCGAGAATCCGGACTTTCGCGAGCACGCCGACGCCGTCCCCGGCGTCGTCGGTGGCGTCGTCGGTCGGGTCAACGACCTCGAGTACGAGGACAAGCGAGCGCGACTCGAGGAGCTCGCACCAGAGGAGTTAGCGGAGATCGAAGCCGAGGACGAGGAAGACGAACACGACCTGCCGGATCTGTCCAATGCCGACGACTACGACGAGGTGCGGATGCGGTGTGCGCCCAATCCGAACGGTCCGTGGCACATCGGTCACGCCCGGATGCCCGCCGTCATCGGCACCTACGAGGAACGGTACGACGGCTGGTTTTGCGTCCGCTTCGACGACACCGACCCCGAGACGAAGCGGCCCGACCTCGAGGCCTACGACCAGATCATCAGGGATATCGAGTATCTCGGCTTCGAACCGGACGAAGTGTACAGGGCCAGCGATCGGGTCGAGACCTACTACGACCACGCCCGCGAACTGATCGAGATGGACGGCGCCTACACCTGCTCGTGTTCCGGCGAGGAGTTCTCGGAGTTGAAAAACGCCGGCGAGCCGTGTCCCCACCGGGACAAGGACCGCGAAACCACGCTCGAGGAGTTCGACGCCATGATAGCGGGGGCCTACGAGAGCGGCGAGATGGTCCTCCGGGTGAAGACCGACATCGAGCACAAGAACCCCGCGCTGCGCGACTGGGTGGCCTTCCGCATGATCGACACGCCCCACCCGCGGGAGGAGGCCGGCGAGTACCGCTGCTGGCCGATGCTCGACTTCCAGTCCGGCGTGGACGATCACCTGCTGGAGATCACCCACATCATCCGCGGGATCGACCTGCAGGACTCCGCCAAGCGCCAGCGGTTCGTCTACGACTACTTCGACTGGGAGTACCCCGAGGTCGTCCACTGGGGCCACGTCCAGCTCGACGAGTACGACGTGAAGATGTCCACCTCTCGCATTCAGGAACTCATCCAGGGCGGTGAACTCGCGGGCTGGGACGATCCGCGCGCCCCGACGGTGATGAGCCTCCGCCGGCGCGGCATCCGCGGCGAGGCGATCACCGAGGCGATGATCGGGCTCGGAACGTCGACCAGCGACGTCGACCTCGCGATGAGTTCGATCTACGCGAACAACCGCGACCTGATCGACGAGGAGACCGACCGACGCTTTCTCGTCCGCGACGGCACCGAACTCTCGCTGGCCGGCGACGCGCCCACCGAGGCGAACCCGCCGCTGCACCCCAACCACGAGGACCGCGGCGTCCGCGAGATTCCCGCCGGCGACAGCGTCCTGCTCGAGCCCGACGACCTGCCGGCCCGAGAGGAGCGCATCTGGCTGAAGGGGCTGGGCTGTTTCCGCTATACGCGCGACGCGTTGCAGTACACTGGCGACGATATCGACGTCGTTCGCGACGGCGAAGTCGACGTGATCCACTGGGTTCCCGCCGCCGAGAGCGTCCCCGTTCGACTCCGGACGATGGACGGCGACGTGGAGGGACGAGCCGAACCCGACGTGGCCGACCTCGAGTCCGACGATATGGTCCAGTTCGAACGCGTCGGGTTCGCGCGGATCGATAGCGTGGCGCCGCGCGCCACGGACGACACGAGCGGACGAAGTCCACGAGACCGCCACGAAGACGGCGAGACCGTCGCGTATTACGCGCATCCCTAACACCGTTTAAAATCGGGTTCTGTTCGTTTCTCGTTCTCTCTCACTCCCGGTCTCGTTCTTGCTCTCACTCTCACTCTCACTCTCACTCTTACTCCCGGTCTCGGGACTACTCGCCGTCGTCTCTCTGTCCACGCTCGAGGAGGTCCGTGCCCTCGGGAAGCGGATCGGCGACGACCCCGTCCTGACGACCGAGGACGCGGGCGTGGGCCGCACAGACCAGCTCGTTGTCCGCCCAGGGGATGTGTAACTCGACTGCGACGGGACGGTTGCAGTCGGGTTCGGCGCACTCTCTTTCCATGGTCGTCGTTCGGTCCGGCGTCGATTCAGTGTTTGCACGCCTTGCGCGCGTTGACCGAGCGTCACAGCACGAAGACGACCACGACGAACCCGAGGAAGATCGTCACCGTCAGCAACACCTGCACCGCCGTCGAGGCGAGCACGCCGACGCTGGCGTAGAAGGCGGCTCGACTGCTGGTCTCGAGGTCGCCGTTGCGAACGAACTCCACGAGGAAGACGGTACCGAACAGGCCGACGACGAGGCCGACCGGGCCGGTGACCACCAGCAACACCATGGCGACGACGACGGCGATCGCGGTCGTCGTCCAGGAGGCGCCGCCGTACCGGGCGGAACTCGCGCCGGCGAAGAACTCGACGAAGACGGTACAGAGGCCCAGAAATAGGAAGGCGAGCATCGCGACCGTTCCCGGTTCTGTGAACCCGGTATGCCACCAGTAGAGGAGGAGTCCCGACAGCGAGAGGAGGCCGCCGGGAACCAGCGGAACCACCGTTCCAGCGACACCGCCGACGAGCAATGCGACGGCCAGGATCGTGATCGCGTCGACCATAGGACAGCGAATGATCGGTATCGGTATAGGCGTACTGCCTGTGTTCGTGTTCACCGGAGTCCGCTCGAGCCGTCGTACTCGTCTCTTGCGGAGGATCGACTTCGGCGCTGTGAGTTTCGGCCGGGAATATCTACCGCATCGCTCTCTCGAGTCGACCGCGCACCGGGCGACGATTCAGTTCCGAACGATTCTGCGAACGGTGGCTTGAAGTGATGTGCATCTACTATCATGTATGGACGTCGCTCGCATCGCTCGAGTCGTGTCGTACGCTCTCGCCACGCTCGTCCTTCTCGTCACCGTTCCCGCGTTCGCTCACCTCGTCGGATTCCCGCTCGGTTTTCTCGACGCTCCTTCCGTCCTGAAACGGGTCGTTCGAGTCCCCGCTCGGCTCTCGCTCGGCTGGGAAAGGGAGATATCGGCACTGCCCGCCCTCGTCTGTCTCTTCCTCGCGCTCGCGCTCAGCCTCGTCGCTCGAGCGATCACGACGACGGCTCCCGCAGAGATCGCACTCGCCACGTTCTCGGTGCCGTGTCTCCTCTCGTCGATGGGTGCCCTCTACAGCTTCTCGATCGCTGCTTCCGAGGGGTTACTGTGGGTCATCGGTACCGTCGTTGCCGGAACGCTGCTGGCCGCCGTCGTCTTCGCCGACGCGGTTCTCACGCACGCCAGTCGCGTTCACCCGACGTGAGGACGGCGATCCGTCCCGAAGGCGCTCGACGGTCCGTTCCGATGATTGAATACGTCTCTCCCAGTCGTCTCGAGTAGCCATGACAGACCGCGCGATCATCGTCGGGGCGTCCTCGGGAATCGGTGAGGCGCTCGCTCGAGAACTGGCCGACGCGGGCTACGAGGTCGGCCTCGCCGCCCGACGAACGGAACGGCTGAAAGCGATCGGTGCGTCGCTTCCGACGAAAGCCTACGTCGCGACGATGGACGTCACCGACACCGACGACGCCAGACGTGGATTTCGCGAACTGACGGACGCGATGGGCGACGTCTCCCTCGTCGTCCTCAGCGCCGGCGTCGGGCACGTGAACCACGATCTCGAGTGGGAACCCGAGCGAGAGACGATCGACGTCAACGTCCGCGGGTTTACCGCGCTAGCGACGGCGGCGATCGAGTACTTCGAGTCCCGGCCGTCCGCCGATGGCCACCTCGTCGGCCTCTCCTCGGTCGCAGCGTTGTTCGGCAACGGCGGCGCACCCGCCTACAACGCCTCGAAGGCGTTCGTCTCGACCTACCTCGAGGGGTTGCGCCATCGACAGGCGAGCCGGGAGACCGAGGTGACGATCACGACGGTCGAACCCGGGTTCGTCGACACCGCGATGGCGATGGGAGACGACGACGAACTGTTCTGGATGGCCTCCCCGGAGACCGCGGCGGCCCAGATCGCTCGAGCGATCCGTCGAGAACGCGATCACGTCTACGTGACCCGGCGGTGGCGACTGGTGGCGTGGCTTCTGAAGGCGATGCCGGAGCCGGTTGTGCGCCGACTGGTGTCGTAGTTCGTCGACCGTCGCTACTCTACAAACCGATCCCGTGTCTCGAGTGCCACGTCGCTTCCGTACTCGTCGACCAGGGGGCACAGCGCGTCGCCGAGCGCCCGCATACACTGACTCGTCGAGTGGTAACCGAGTCGGTCGGCGACGGTCGACCACTCGCGCCCCTGGAGCACCCGCAGGACGAAGAGCCGTTCCTCGCGGGTGGAGAGGTCGATGTCACTCGAGTCGTCGTCACAGAAGTACCGGACGACCAGCGGCCGGAACGGTCCCGGATCGACGTCGAACAGTCCGGGCCCGTAGGCGGCACTGGCGACGACACGCCACTCGTGGTCGGAGAGTTCGAGCTCGGAACGAGCGTCGACCGATCGCAGAACTCCGCGAGCGACGTCCGGCTCGAGGTCCACCAGCGCGTCCGAGCAGACGGCGGGAAACCGACGGGTGAACCAGCCGGCGTGGCGGTCGTGGAGCGTCGTGCCAGCGGCGCTCGTCGGCGCGAGCATGATCGCCGAATACTCGCCGCTGGCGTCGTTGCGCGTGGTCGAACAGTGAATCGCCGAGTAGCCGTTCGTCCGCCAGAACGCGAGCAAGTCGGGCGTCGCTCCGAACCCGGTTCCGAGCCAGTCGACTCGATCGGCGAACTCCTCGTGAACACACTCGAGGAGTTTCGAGCCGAGACCTCGAGAGCGAACGGCGTGGTGGGTCGCGATCCGCATCACGCGCAGCCCCTCGTGGCGGCCGGCGTCCTCGTCGCGGAGCTGGCTCGTCAGGATGTCGGGGATCATGTTCCCGCGGATCCGCCCGCCCTCGTACATGTCCGCCCTGTGGTCGGCCGAGAGGTTCCCTTCGCGGGCGAGCAACGCGACGCTGACCACGTGACCGTCGTGGACCAGCGCGCGGGCCTCGAGGTTTGGCGCGTCGAGCACTCGTGCGAGGTCGCTCGGTTCGGTGCGGTAGTGCGCGAGGACGAGCAGGCCGAAGGCCTCGCGGAGCAGGTGTTCGTCGGCCAGGAGGGCCGCGCTCGAGAGCCTCCGGTAGGTCGCGGTTTCGGGACTCGCGTCGGCGACGAGCGGTTCGACGGGCGGGCGAGCGTCGAGCAACAGCGCGCGGAACGCCCAGACCTCGACGGGGTCGCCGGCGGCGTACCGGATCGGCTCGGACAGCGTCGCGTCGATCACCTCGTGGCGACCCTCGGCCAGTCGATCGCGAAAGCGCACGGAGAACCCCCGTCCCGCCCCCTCGTAGCCGTGGATCGTCGTCGCGAACGCGATTCGGTCGGCGGCGAGCAGCGATTCGAGTCTCGAGACGGGCAGGGCGGCGGCCTCGTCGACGAGGACGACGTCCGCCGTCGTCGCGTTCGCGGCCGCCTCCGCGGGGGTCGCGAACCGGACGCGTCCGTCGCACCCCGTCACGTCGATCGTCCCCGCGTTCGACCTCGAGCGATCGATTTCTGCTGTCGCCACGCCCAGGCTCTCTAGAAGTTCCTCCGCACGGGCGAACACCTCCGCGGCGTTCCGCGCCGCGGGCGCCGTGACGAGCACGTCCTCGCCGGCGGCGGCGAAACAGCCCGCCGCTAATCCCGCGGCGCTGGATTTGCCGCGACCGCGGTCGGCCTCGAGGACGACGGCGCGGTCGCGGTCCGGTTCGGAGTCAGAATCAGGGCCAGGGTAAGGGTCAGGGTCGACGAGCGACTCGAACGCCGAGAGCGCATCGGCCTGATCCTGCGTGTAACAGGCGTCGTAGGCCGCGTCGGGGAAGCCGTGGTTCGCCGGTGGCGTGATCGGCCCCGCCGCGAGCCTCGGCGCGGGATCGGTCAGTCCGTCGGACTCGAGTCGATCGCGATCGAGGTCCGCGATGGCGACGCCTCGGTGGGCGCGAATCGTCTCCACGAGACGCGCCCTGAAGTGGCCGGTCACGTCGTCGATCGAGTACGGCGGGACGGCGAGCGTCTCGTCGAACTCGTCGCGGCGCTCGGCCCACGTCTCCAGCGGCGGCGCGAGCAGGATCAACAACCCGCCGCCGTCGACGGTCCCGACGAGGCTTCCGAGGGCGTTCGGGCGAAGTTCGCGCGTCGCGTCGAGAGCGACGGCGGTCCGCGTCGTGCCGAGCAATCGATCGGCGTTGGACTGCGGGACGTGTTCGCACCGCAGGCGGTCGGTCGGTCCGACGAGCGTGGTCTCGGTGATGGGGACCGGAAGCGAATCGAGGATCGACTCGAGTCCGTCGTACGTCCGTTCTCGGTCGCCAGCGATGACGAGCAGGCGTCGCTCGTCGGCGGCAGACGCTTCCTCGAAGAGCGCGGTAGCCGCGCCGACGACGTCCATACTCGACGTTGGATCCCCGATCGAAAAGAGGACTCGGATTCGAGAGCGGATCCAGTCGACGACGCGCGCTCGGATCACCGAGTCGGCACGATTCGAATGCGGACCGTTGTCACTGCCTCCTGCGTTTGAACACGCTTTTAAGGGGGGCAACGCTACTCAGGTGTACACCCTACGCGGGGTTGATGATGCTCCTAGCCCCACAGGACCTCCGCCGGAACGACCGGCACGAGTGCACTACGCTGTGCTCGGACGGCAGGGGAGCGCGAGCCCACGCGTAGAAGAGGTGAACAACCAATGCCAGTATACGTCACTACCGACGTCCCAGCCGACCTCCAAGACGACGCCCTCGAGGCGCTCGAGGTCGCACGAGACACAGGCACCGTGAAGAAAGGAACCAACGAGACGACGAAGGCGATCGAGCGCGGCAACGCCGATCTCGTCTACGTCGCCGAAGACGTTACGCCGGAAGAGATCGTGATGCACCTCCCCGAACTCGCCGACGAGAAGGGGATTCCGGTCGTCTTCGTCGAGACCCAGGATGACGTCGGTCACGCCGCCGGCCTCGAGGTCGGCAGTGCGGCCGCGGCGATCGTCAACGCCGGCGAGGCGTCCGACGACGTCGAAGACATCTCTGGAAAACTCGAGGACCTCAGCTGAGGTGACAGAAGATGAGTGCTGAAGAGGGAGAAAGCGGCTCTACGCCCGCCGAGGTCATCGAGATCGTCGGCAAGACCGGCATGCACGGTGAAGCCATGCAGGTCAAGTGCCGGATTCAGGAGGGCGAGAATCAGGGACGCATTATCACCCGAAATTGCCTCGGGCCGGTCCGTGAGGGCGACATCTTACAGCTCCGCGAGACCGCCCGTGAGGCCGACTCGATCGGAGGACAGTAACATGGTCGAACACCGTACCTGCGACTACACCGGAGAGGACATCGAGCCCGGAACGGGCATCATGTACGTCCGCAACGACGGTACCGTACTCCACTTCGTCGACTCGAAGGCGGAGAAGAACTACAAACTGGGTCGCGAACCGCGCGACCTCGAGTGGACCGCCGAAGGCCGCCGCGGAAAGGCCCCGGCGCAGACAGAGACGCCCGCAGAGGAGTCGTCCGAGTCCGACGAGCAGGTCGAGACCACCGAGGACGATGATCTGACCGAGGAGGCCGACGTCGACGACGACGAGGAGCCTGCGACGTCCGATCAGGTCGACGCGGAGACCGAGCCACAGGACGAGGAGGACGAGGAATGAGCGACCACGAGCGAACCTTCGTGATGGTCAAGCCCGACGCGTTCGCGCGTGGACTCGTGGGCGAGGTAATCTCCCGACTGGAAGACCGCGGGCTCAAGCTCGTCGGCATCAAAGTCGAAACTATGCCCCGCGAACGGGCCGAAGAACACTACAGCGAACACGAGGATAAGCCGTTTTACGACGGTCTCGTCGACTTCATCACTTCGGGTCCGGTCGTCCCGATGGTCTGGGAAGGACAGGACGCCACTCGTCAGGTCCGCCAGATGATCGGCGATACCGACCCGCTCGAGGCGGCACCCGGCACGATCCGCGGCGACTACGCGCTCGATCTGGGCCGAAACGTCGTTCACGCAGCCGACCACGAAGACGACGGTGCGAACGAACGCGAGATCGCGATTCACTTCGACGACGACGAACTCGCCGACTACGAGCAACACGACGACGGCTGGCTCTACGAGTAACGTCCGTTCGTCGGTCGTGTTTCGATCGGCTCTGTTTTCGTCTTTCAACACGATCGCAGTTATCGCTCTCCTATCAGGTCGTGGTTGCGACACGACCGGGGAAAATCGAGATGGGTCGTGGCGGTCTCTCGACACCCTGTAACAGACACGACGGTTCTCTCTGGAACGGTTTTTACGTCGATCGTACAGCCCTCGTGCGAACAGGTACGTCCCAACGGCCGGAGATTACGCGCTCCCCGACGGTCCGTTCGACAATCTCGTGAGCATACAGTCTCCGAATCAACTATGACGTTTTCCACACATATATCGTTCTAGATAGACGTAACATCTAATGCCGATGGTGAAGTAGGAATCGCTGGTGGTTTCGAATGGTAACTCACGGTAGGTGGTCTACGAATGCGTGAAACCGAGCGGAAGACACCGACACTTCCTGTCGCGGAGACTCCGTCGCTCGATCTCGTGTTCGACTTGCTTGCGGATCAGCGACGACGGTACGCACTGTACTATCTGTACGAGTCGACGGACGGCGTCGCGACGGTCGACGAAATCGCAACTCACGTCGTCTCCCTCGAAGACCAGAGTCAGGTCGACGATCCACAGAGTCACGTCATCACGGCGTTACGACACGTTCACCTCCCAAAACTCGAAGATGCAGGCGTTCTAGAGCACGACACACGAAGTCAGACGGTCCGATACTGGAGCCAGCCGTCACTCGAGGAATGGCTCGAACATGCACAGCACAAGGAGGTATCGTAGGTACCGTCCCTCGAAGATTTCGACCGTCGAGACGTTTCGCGCGATCGTTTCGGTGGTGAAACCTTTACCAATCGGTTCGTCGTGATTTCTCGTGAGGAGTGACCGCAATCTCGAAGTGTCAAGACTGCGTCCGGTTATGCGAGATGCTAGCATTCCACTCCTCAAAATTTAACAGGTGAGCGAGCGATACGGAACGTAGAGGTGTGTTACTATGACTGATCACGAACTTCCACCGCTTCCATACGATTACGACGCACTGGAGCCATCGATCTCAGAACAGGTCGTTACCTGGCATCACGATACCCACCATCAGGGGTACGTCAACGGTCTCAACAGCGCCGAAGAGACCCTCGCCGACAACCGCGAATCCGGCGACTACGGCTCGACGCCTGGTGCGCTGAGTAACGTCACCCACAACGGCTGTGGACACTATCTTCACACGCTGTTCTGGGAGAATATGTCGCCGAACGGCGGCGGCGAACCAGACGGTGACCTCGCCGACCGCATCGAGGAAGACTTCGGGTCCTACGAG
Source organism: Halomontanus rarus (assembly GCF_017357405.1). Classification (GTDB taxonomy): domain Archaea; phylum Halobacteriota; class Halobacteria; order Halobacteriales; family Natrialbaceae; genus Halomontanus; species Halomontanus rarus. The sequence continues at coordinate 3,647,624 of NZ_CP071597.1, forward strand.
GGCTGGAAAGGCGAATTCGAAGCTGCAGCCGGCGCCGCTGGTGGCTGGGCACTGTTGGTTTACGACCCCGTCGCGAAGCAGTTGCGTAACGTCAAAGTCGACAAGCACGATCAGGGTGCACTCTGGGGCTCCCATCCGATCCTGGCCTGTGACGTCTGGGAGCACTCGTATTACTACGACTACGGCCCGGACCGCGGCAGCTTCATCGACGGCTTCTTCGACGTCGTCAACTGGGACTCGGTCGCCGAAGAGTACGAGAAGTGCCTCGAGCACTTCGAGTAAGCTGAGTCGTTTATCTCGACGTTTTTTGGCGTGTGAGGACGGCAGTGGCGACACGGTTCGATCGGTCACCGATTTCGCCGTTGGTCGTCATCGGTTCGATTCCCGGACGGGAACGAGTACGAACGCCGTGATCCACAGCGTTTTTTCACTCGGCGGGGTACGCACACGTATGCCCGTCCCAAAAGACGAATTCGACCGGTTGCCGCCGTGTGACTTTTACACGCCCGCTGAACTACTCGCCGACGACCTGATGTACAGCGTCTACGAGATCGCCCGCCTCCTCCAGGGCGTCGACGTCGACGCCGAACTCGACCGCGAGACCGAGGACATCCTGCTCGACTGGGCGATTCCGTGGATCATGGTCCACGCCGACGACCTCGTGGTCGCAGAGCCCCGAACCGACGACGAACCCGGTTATTACGGATTGAAAACGGAAGACGAGGGTGATGGCGGGACCGAAGCGACCGGCGAAGACGCGACGGAAACCGACGCCAACGCCGACGCCGACACCGACACTAACGCCGACGCCGACAACGCTGACGACGAATGATCCTCCTCGTCGTCGGAGCGGACCGCGTCGACGCCGGCAAAACGACCTTCTCCGTCGGACTGCTCGAGCGAACCGGCGGCGTCGGCTACAAACCGCGAGCGGGGAACGATTACTGGTTCGACCACGACGACTGTCTGCGCGCACTCGAGGGCGACCGTCTCTACGGCAAAGACGCCGCTCGACTCGCCGACGCTGACGGACGCGGGCGCGCTCCCGAGTCGCTGAACCCGGTCCATCGGCTCTGGCAGCCTTCACCGGGTAGCGGTTCCGGACTGCTCGGCCGGACCGACCGCGAGTTCGTCGTCGACCGGGTCGGCGAGGAGTTCGTCGTGAACGCGACCGTCGACGTTCCCGAGCGGGTCGCCGACGCACTGCCGCTGGCGGACGCGACTCGCGTCGAAACCGTCGACGAACTCAACGGGCTCGTCGAACGGACGTACGTCCCCGCCTTCGACGATCTCGCACGAACGATCGAGACGGCCGACCTCGCCGTCGTCGAGTCCTACAGCGACGTCGCCCTCCCGCTGCAGTCGATCGACCGTGCGGCGATTACGGTCGTCGCCGCCGTCGAACCCGGTCGCGTCCGCCTCTACCGCGGCGATCGCTACTGTCGGGCGTGCGAGGTCGCCCGTTCGAGTCCGAAAGACGGCGCGCTCGAGAAGCGCGTCCCCGACGCCATCGAGTACCTCGACCCGCTCGAGCGACTCTCGCTGCCGCCGCTCACGAGCGGGGACCGGTCGGATCCGCAGCGAGTGGCCGAGGCGTACGCCGAGGCCTACGACGCGATGCTCGAGGTCGCTCGAGAGATCTGAGAGGAGTCGACTGATCCGTTTCACGTCTCGAGACCGTCCGCACCTACACCTGTCGAGCCATCTTCGCCGCGAGTTCGACGTGCCCGTACGGTTCGTCGGTCACGCTCGGGCCGTGTCCCGTGTGGAGTTCCCGAAGGTCGGAGCTGACCCGCTCGAGAATCCGGTCGATGCTTTCGACGAGCGTCGCACGGTCCCCCTCCGGAAGGTCCGTGCGGCCGAAACTGCCGTTCTGGAAGACGAGATCGCCGGCGAACAGGACGTTCGAGTCCGAACTGTAGAAACAGAGATGATCGTCCTTGTGGCCCGGCGTGTGGAGAGCGACGTACTCGTGATCGCCCAGAGTGACTCGTTGTTCGTCCTCGATCGCGTGGTCGACGCCGTCGACGTCGGTGTCGTACCCCCACGCGTCGACGTCGAACGCCGTTTTTACCGCCTCGAGATTGCCGACGTGATCGGGATGGGTGTGGGTCAGGATGACCGCCTCGAGTTCGAGATCCGGGCTGTCGACGTAGTCACGGAGGCCGCTCACAGCGTCGAAGTTGGCTCCCGTATCGACGAGGACCGTCTGTTCTCCGCCGACGAGAAACGCGTTGCTCGTGAACGCCTGCACCCCCTGCGCGATGTTGGAGATCATGCCGTGGCCTACGAGGACGGACGATTTGTGCGTGTCGACACGGGACTCCCGTTCTCTCTCTCTGGGCCGTCGTGTCGATCGTCGTGTCTGTCGTCGAACCGGGAGAGACAACGGATCCTGAAGGCATCCCATTCACAAGGTCTTTTAACAGGGGCACGTACTGTACAACGAATGCATCGGTCGGTCGTCGTCGGATTCGTTGTTCTCGTCCTCGCAACGACGGTCTGTCCGAGCGGCGTCGTCGTCGCTACACCGGGCGCCGAGGAGTCGACTGCATCGCACGTGTCGCCTGTACCTGTTACGGCCGGCTCGAACACACCACTCACGACCGTCGGCTCCGCCGGTATCGATCCCAGCTTAGCCACCAACTCGAACCCCAATCTCGTCGTCGAACGGCCAGCGCAACCGCTCGTCGACGGCACGGCGTTTAACTTTGACGCGCAATCGTCACAGGATTTCGATAGCACGCGGTTCGAAATTACCGTCTCCGAGGACGGCACGGCGACGTGGACGTTCCGACACGAACGCCACCTCGAGGGCCAGGAAGAACGGGAGAACTTCCAGGCGTTCGCCGAGGAGTTCGAGGCGGAAGAGACTGACCTCTACGTTCGCTACACGCAGATGGCCCAGGCGATGATCGACACCGGCTCCGACCACACCGGCCGCGAGATGGCCGCCGAGGACTTCAACCGGTCGACTGACATCGAGTACCGACCGAACGCTCGCGGCGTCGTCGAGATTTCGTTCACGTGGACGAACTTCGCACCCGTCGAGGACGACGGTACCGTCGTCGTCGGTGACGTCTTCGACGGCGGACTCATCATCATGCAGAGTCAAACGCTCGTGATCTCGCCCGACGGCGACCTCGTCTTCGCGAGCGTCCACCCGGAGGGAGAGTACTCCGGCCCCTCTCCCGAAGAGAGTTCGTCCGTGAGCTGGTCCGGTGAACGCGAGTTCCTCGACGGCCAGCCCCGCGTCGTCCTCGAGCCGGAAGCGATCGCCAACGAGACGCAGACGCCGTCGGACGACGACAACGACGACGCGAACTGGGTGCTCGTCGGCGGATTGCTCGTCTTCGGACTCGGTGCGGTCGCCGCCATCGCCTGGTATCGATTCGGCGGTGGTGCCGGGGGGATCAATACTGGATCCGGATCCGGAACCGGATCCGGGTCATCCTCGGAGGGACCGGATCCGGCGAGACCAACCGGCGGTGCTGCTGCCGGCACCGCGGCGTCGGGAGCACAATCGAACACCCCGGCAGCGGGTAGTTCCGACGCCGACTCGGAGTCCGGCCCGGCACCGATCTCGGACGAGGAGCTGATGACCGACGAAGACCGCGTCGTCGCGCTCATCCGTCGGAACGGCGGGCGAATGAAACAGGTCAACATCGTCGAGGAGACCGGCTGGTCGAAATCCAAGGTCAGTATGCTCCTTTCGGACATGGAAGAGGAGGGCACGATCAGCAAGCTTCGTGTCGGCCGCGAAAACATCGTCAGCCTCGAGGGTTTCGAACCCGAAGCCACCAAATCACCGTTCGAAGAGTGACGGGTCTCGAGACGGTGTCGGCCGTCTCCACCGACCGTATCCGTGACAGACTGGAGCATTGTCACTGCGAAACGGAATCCTTAAACATCGTACGACGCAATGAGTGGATGTAGTCACCGACGCTCCGTTGGTGTAGTCCGGCCAATCATCTTGCCCTCTCACGGCAAGGACCAGGGTTCGAATCCCTGACGGAGCATTCTACCGATTTAAACCTTCTATCAGCGGTTCTCGATGTTAGCTCTCCATCATATTTCCTTCTGGGGTAGTCCCGCGTTCGGCTATTCTTGTCAGAAAGTATTTGGTATTCCTGCTAAATGACCCTTGCATGGTCCTCACACGGCGTTCTCTTCTCATTGCTATCGGCGGAGCCACAGTGGCTCTTTCTGGGTGTCTCGACGAAGACTCGACCGTCGAGGAGGGAACTCCCAGTGACGAGGCGACTGAGATCGTCGACATCGACTACGAGACCGGGGTCGAGACAGAGCTACAGTACGATGACGAACCACTGGTGGAGTATGATGAGAGTAGGGAGATTCGCGTGACAGGAACGTACATCATCGGGAACACCTGCTACGACGAGACGTTCCCAACACCAACGTATGATGAAGATGCAGATACGCTACGCGTGGAGGCGTCCCGGCGGCACGATGGCACTTCCACGTGCGATGACATCGCTCAGGTGGTCTCCTACCGCATCGTCGTGACAGTCACTGGCCCGCTACCGGGTACTCTTGAAGTGACGGAGGACCAAGGAGGGGTAACTGTGGTTGACCTCGACTAGCGAGTCTGTCGCAGCATCACGCAACACCCGATTTCCTGAACACGAGCCCCGAAAATCAATAGTCAAATGTTGTGGTAGTTCACGATGTACTGACAGCATACTAACTGTACGTCTCTGAGTGCAAAGGTCCTGGTTCTCCACAGAGTCTGTTGTGACTGCTGTACTCACCCAGCCCTTATCCCTGAGCCCCGCCTTGCGTACTTAATGGATGGGCCAAAAGACATTAGAGATGTACTCTTAGTCGAGGACAATCCTGGCGATGTCCGCCTCACAAAAGAACTGTTCAAAGAGGCAGGCATTCGCGCCACCATCCATGCCGTGAACGACGGCGTCGAGGCACTGGATTTCGTTCACCAGCGAGATGGGCACGAAGACGCGCCTCGTCCCGACTTGGTCCTCATGGATTGGCATCTCCCTAAAATGACCGGGGGTGAGATTTTGACCGAGGCGCGGGAGGCTGCCGACCTTCCGGATATTCCGATGGTCGTGCTGACTGGCTCGGGAGCAAATGCCGACAGACTCAAAGAGGAGGTACAGACGGCAGATGCAGTTCTCACTAAACCCATTGACCCGGACGAGTTTCCCGATACCCTAGAGTCTCTTTAGCTGGCAGCACAACTCGCTTGCGTCCCCCGAACTCGGCCAGCGAGGTCTCCACTAACCACGGACACCTCGTGATTGAGGTCGCGCGTGTCTCTCACGGAGTCGTAAACGCTGATCTCTCGACGCCCAGCTGCGCTTAGTCGAATGGACACTGAAGCTCGACATCAACGAGGGCTGAAGGATCGACATCTGTATCTTTAAGGCGGGGTCGGTCACATACCCGAGTATGCCCACAGACCGACCGCTGGAGGAATTACTCCCGAACGTCGCTTCGTACACGCTCGAGCTCGATTTCGAGGACTTCATCCAGGGCGAACGACCGATGGTTCTCCGCGGCCTGCTGGCGACCGAGGACGAAGAGCACACCGAGATCGCCGAGCAGTACATCGATTGGGCCGTCCGCTCGCAATCGAGCGACGGCCTGATGGCCTACGGATCGATCGACGTCGTCCCGGAGTGGGACGAGCACCGGATCTTCCGTCCGATTCCGGACGCCGGGGCGGTGGCCGTTCTCGCCCTCGAGGTCTACGAGAACGGCGGGCCCGACTCCTACCTCGAGGCCTGCCGGCGACAGTTCGAGTACCTCCACGAGGACGCCCCGCGGAGCGAAGACGGCGGGATAACCCACCACATGGACGACATCGAACTGTGGATCGACGCGGTCTACATGATGTGCCCGTTCATGGCCCGCTACGGCCAGCTCGCGGACAGGCCGGAGGCGATCGACGAGGCCGTCGACCAGATCCTGGTCCACGACAAGCACCTCCGCGATCCGCACACCGACCTCTACCGGCACATCTGGCGCGAGACGCCGAACAGCTACCCCGACGGCTCGCTCTGGCTGCGCGGGAACGGCTGGCTCGTCACGGGGATCCTCGACACGCTGGACTACGTTCCCGAGGACCACCCCGAGCGCGACCGCCTCGAGGAAATCGTCCGAGATCACCTCCTGAGCATGGCCGACTACCAGGACGCCAGCGGCTTCTGGCACCACCTCATCGACGACCCGACGATGTACCTCGAGACGTCGGGCACTCTGCAGTACGCCTACGCCTTCACCGAGGCCGTCGACCGCGGGCTGCTCGACGAGGAGTACCGCGAGGTCGTCGAGGACGCGATCGGCGCGGCCAAGACGGTCGTGACCACCGACGGCGCGGTCCAGCGCAACGCGGCGATGCCCGGCGGCCCCGAGGCCCCGCAAGCGATCAACCTCTACGGTCAGGGCTGGTTCCTGATCACCGGAACGCGGGTTCTCGAGTCCGATCTCGACGTCTGAGACGCTGAAACGCAGAACCGCCCGCGATCGGTTCCGATTCGTACCAGTTTCCGTCACGTCCGTCACAGAGCACCAGCAGCGCCCGTCGGACTATCACTTCAGAAATCAGTACAACGAGTCGACGAACGAAGCGACCGGAACGGTAGTTCGTTACAGGTGACTACGCAGCGCCTCGTTCATCGCGTCGACCGGCGCCTCCTCTCCCGTCCAGATCTCGAAGGCGTCGACGCCCTGGAAGAGCAGCATCCAGGCGCCGTCGATCGTCTGGGCGCCGGCAGCTTTCGCGTCGCCGAGGAACGTGGTCTCGAGCGGCGTGTACACCGCGTCGAAGGCCACGAGATCGGAGTGCCAGGCGTCGGCCGGCGCGACCGAGTCGTCGGACTCAAGGCCGACGCTGGTGGCGTTGGCGACGACGTCCACCTCAGCCATCAGCTCGGGCAGTTCGTCGAGTCCGTGGCCGGTCGCGCCGGGCACCTCGTCGGCGAGGTCGTGGGCCTTCGACTCCGTCCGGTTCGCAATCGCCACGTCGGCGCCCGCTTCCTCGAAGCCGAACGCGAGGGCCCGCGCGGCGCCGCCGGCGCCGACCACGACGGCGTCGGCTCCGTCGAGAGCCACGTCGTGGTGCTCGAACGCCCGGAGCGTCCCAGTCATGTCGGTGTTGTAGCCCACCGGGCCGCTCTCGGTGAAGTCGATGGTGTTGACCGCTCCGACGCGTCGGACGGACTCCTCGGGCTCGACGAACTCGAAGGCGTCGTGCTTGAACGGCAGGGTGACGGTCAGGCCGTCGACTCCGAGCGCCTCCGCGCCGTGGAACGCCTCTTCGATCCGATCGACGTCGGCTTCGAAGGTGACGTACTTGGCGTCAATGCCGCGTTCGCGAAAGGCGGCTTCGTGCATCGGCGGTGACAACGAGTGCTCGACTGGGTTCCCGATGATACCGTAAACGTCCATACCTATGCTCGCTCAGGCAGGAAAAATAACGGTCACGGTTCGGTGCTCTTGGTACGCGAGGCGACGGTCCTCGGTCCGCGGCCGTCGAGTGTCCCGAAAAGACGCTCGATCGACACACTGATTCTGTGTGCCGACGCAGGTACTCGGGAACGCACTCGCCCCATCGCTCGAGGGTCGGCGACCGCAGCCACGACGATCGCGAGCGACTCGAGACCGAGATCGAACCGAACATGAATAAATACCCATCGATACCGCGACTCGAGAGCGATCCGGTGGACCGCTTCGGTCGGAGCCACCTCTGGATTCAGGAGAAAGTCGACGGTGCGAACCTCCGGTTTCGGGTGCAGCGTTCGGGTGTGATCCGCTTCGGCGATCGGAATCGAGTGTACGACTCCGAGGAGATACCGACGCCGTACCGACACGCCGTTCGCCACGTCCGGGAGTGCCTCGACCGCGACGCACTGCGATCGGCCCTCGAGGACGTCGAGGCGGTGGTGTTCTTCGGCGAAGCGATGCACGAGCACGCCATCGACTACGACTGGGAACGGACGCCCTCGTTTCTGGGATTCGACATCTGGAACGGAACGACCGAACGGTTCCTCCCGCCGGACTCCGTCGAGAAGGTCTACCGCCAACTCGGACTGACGCCGGTCAACGCGATCCGCAAGGAGGTTCGCGCCGTCGACTTCGATCCGGACGCCTCCGAGATTCCACGCTCGAACTGGTACGACGGGCCTGCGGAGGGCGTGATCGTCCGAGACAAGACCGGCGTCCGGTCGAAGCTGTTGCACCCGGACTTTCGGGAGGTCGACGAGACGGTGCCGGTCGACGCGCCGGCCCCGGAACTCGCGCGACGGTACGCGACGAATCGGCGGTTCGAGAAACTCGCCGCCACACTCGAGGATCGGGAGCGGGCCGTGACCGTCGATCGGCTCTCCGAACGGGCGTTCGAGGATATCGTTCGCGAGGAACACAAGCAGCTCTTTCACGGTGACCGGTCCGTCGACGCGCAGGCGCTTCGGTCGGAAGTCGCGTCGTTGGCGAGTCGGTTCGTCGCGGAACGGCGGTGACGGTCTCTACTCCACCCTCCGATCAGTCCGACCCTTTTGTCCATGCTCGAGAATCCAGTACCCCTGTCGCGGGGCGTTCGCTCTCGGAACCGACCGTGCTGGCCCACGCCAACGAATGGTTGTTCCCGACGGCGACGAGCCACACACCTACGCCGTGGCCGATACCCAGTTCGCCACGGAGCGGTGGCTCGAGCACGAACCGATCGAGTCGTCGTGACTCCGTGGACATATTTACGCCCGCCGCCTCGAGTGAGGTAGAGAGAACATGCAGGTCGCACTACTCGGTCCCGAAGGGACGTATACACAGCAAGCGGCGGATCGATACTTCTCCGCCTTCGACGCCGACTACACGCCGGTCTTCTACTCGACGATCACGGAAATCTTCGACTCGGACGTCGAAACCGCGATCATCGCCTTCGAAAACTCCCTGGGCGGCGGCGTCGAAGGAATGATCGACCTGCTTCGGGAACGAGACGCGACGATCACCGGAGAACAGGTCCTCGAGATCGAGCACTGTCTGCTCTCTCGGGAGCGCGATCTCGAGGCGATCGAACGGGTTCGCTCTCACCCGCAAGCGCTGACGCAGTGTAGTTCGCTCGTTCGTGAACACGGCTGGGAGACCGTCGAAGCGGCCTCGACCGCGAGAGCGGCCAGCGAGGTCGGGGCGAACGAGGCCGCGCTCGCGTCGGCACTCGCCGGTGAGGTTCACGGCCTGAACGTCCTCGAGGAAGGCGTGCAGGATACGAATTCGAACGCCACTAGATTCCTCATCTTGAACGGGCCGACCGACGGAGTAAACGACAAGACCTCGCTCATTCTCGATCCGAGCGAAGATCGATCTGGGCTGCTCCACAGCATTCTCGGCTGTTTCAGCGGCCACGGAATCAACCTCTCGTACGTCCAGTCGCGGCCGACGAAACGCGAACTCGGCGATTACTACTTCTATCTCGAGGCCGAGACCGACCGGAAGAGCGAGGCGTTCGGAAAGGCCCGTCAGTGTCTGGAGACGTACGCGACGGTGGACGTTCTGGGGTCGTATCCGAGTGCAGGCCGTCCGTAGCCGCTGGCTAGAGCGACGCTCGAGTTCCGGTGCGTCGCGCCCGGACTGAGCGTGTGTCGGATCACTCGGCGTGATTCCTGTTTCGAACCGACGGAGAATCGACAGAGAATCGACGGAGAATCGATTTTAGTAAGTCACTCGAGGACGACCAGCGAGTCGCCCATATCGACGCTCTCGCCCTCGGAGACGGCGATTTGCGTGACGGTGCCGCCGCGGGAGGCGACGATGTCGTTTTCCATCTTCATCGCCTCCAGGACGACCAGCACGTCGCCCGCTTCGACCTCGTCGCCCTCGGCGACGTCTACGGAGAGAATCGTCCCCTGCATCTCGGCGGTGACGTGTTCGCCGTCGCCCTCGATTTCGATTTCGGGGGCCTCAGAACCGTCGTCGCCGGTCGAACCGGGGCGACCGGGTGGTGAGCCGGACCCGCCGGCACCGGCCCCACCGTTCCCCACGGGGAGCGCCGCGCCGCCGCGTTCCTCGAGGTTGACCTCGAACCGTTTGCCGTTGACCTCGACGGTGAACTCCCGTTCGACGACCTCCTCGTCTTCGTCCTCGTCCCCGGCGCTCTCGTCGGGGCCCCACTGGGACTGAGCGTCCTCGATCCGTTCGACCTCGAGTTCATCGTCGAGGTACTTCGTCGTGTGCTCGCCGGCGACGAACGTCTCGTCGGTGAGCATCAGTCGGTGGAACGGGACGATCGTCGTGACGCCTTCGATCTCGTACTCGCGGAGCGCGCGCAGCGACCGGGAGATACACTCGTCGCGGTCTTCGCCGTAGACGATCAGTTTCGCGATCATCGAGTCGTAGTCGGTGACGATTTCGTCACCCTGTCGCAGGGCGTCGTCCATGCGGACGCCGATCCCGCCCGGCGGATCGTACGTGACGAGTTTGCCCCCGGAGGCCGGCTGGAAGTCCTTCGCCGCGTTCTCCGCGTTGATTCGGAACTCCATGGCGTGACCGTCGATCTCGACGTCGTCCTGGCTGAAGGCGAGTTCGTCGCCGTCCGCGACGCGAATCTGCCACTTCACGATGTCGATGCCCGTGATCTCCTCGGTGACGGTGTGCTCGACCTGAATCCGCGTGTTGACCTCGAGGAAGTAGAAGTTGCCGTCTTCGACGAGGAACTCGACGGTACCGGCGTTGACGTAGTCCGATTCCTTCACGCCTCTGCGGGCGGCCTCGCCGATCTCTTCCCGGAGGTCGTCGGAGAGCGCCGGCGACGGTCCCTCTTCGATGACCTTCTGGTGGCGGCGCTGGAGCGAACAGTCGCGTTCGCCCAGATGCCGGACGTTACCGTGTGTGTCGGCGATGATCTGGACCTCGATGTGACGCGGATTCTCGAGGTAGCGCTCGAGGTAAACAGAGTCGTTGTCGAAGTAGGCTTCACCCTCGCGGCGGGCGCTCTCGAACTGGTCGTCGACCTCGCTTTCGTCTTCGACGACCTTCATGCCGCGGCCGCCACCGCCACCCTCCGCTTTGATGGCGATCGGGTAGCCGTGTTCCTCGCCGAACGCGCGGACCTCCTCGGGATCGGTCACGGGATCGGTCGTCCCGGGGACGATCGGGACGTCGGCCGCGTTCATGACCGTCCGAGCCTTGGTCTTCTCGCCGAGGGTCTCCATCGACTCGCTCGCGGGGCCGATCCAGGTAATCCCGTCGGTCTCTTCGACCTTGCGCGCGAACGCAGCGTTCTCTGCGAGGAAGCCGTAGCCGGGGTGAATGGCGTCGGCGTCGGCCTTGCGCGCGGCCTCGATGACGGCCTCGTGGTCGAGATACGAGTCGGCCGCCCTGGCGGGGCCAATGTTGTAGGCCTCATCGGCGTACCGGACGTGTCCCGAGTTCTTATCGGCCTCCGAGTAGACGGCGACGGTTCCGACGTTCAACTCCTCGCACGCCCGCATGACTCTGACGGCGATCTCACCGCGGTTGGCAACGAGAACCTTCCGAAACATTCCTGTTGAAACCCTCGAGAGGGCCCTACCTTACTTTTTCGCAACCAGTGCCGTCGCGACGGTGGCTGTCGGGGATGGATGAGCGATCGAGAAGGGAACGACGCAGACGAAACTCGGCCGTAACGGGTCCGCCTTCAGAACCGATCCGTCCGCCCCGCCGCCGTCCAGGCGTTCGTGGGCGCGTCCTTCGGGACGCGGGTGTACCGTCGTTGTTGGGCGCGCATCCGCCCGGCGAACGCCCAGCGGCGTCCCTCCCACGTCTCCTCGACGTCCTCGCCCGCGGCAGCGGCGGCCGCGAGTTCTCGATCCCGGAGGTGGGCGCCGACGGCGACGGCGATTGCCGCAGCCTCTTGGGCACTCGCGTCGTCGGGGATCGTGAGATCGAGACTCCCGGTGCCCGCCTCGAGTGGTCGCGTTGGTGTCGTCGATTCCGAATCTGAATCCGACTCCGAATCGTCGACGACGGACCGGGAACTGGATTCCGGAGCCATCAGAGCGGAATGTTCCCGTGTTTCTTGTCGGGAGTCTCTTCACGTTTGGTCTCGAGCATCTCGAGGTCGTCGATCAGTCGCGGCCGGGTTTCGGTGGGGAGGATGACGTCGTCGAGGAAGCCCTTGTCCGTCGCGGTGTAGGGGTTGGCGAACTCCTCGCGGTACTCCTCGATGAGTTCGTCCCGGAGTTCGTCGGGGTTGTCGGCCTCCTCGAGTTCGTCGCGGTAGAGGATGTTGACCGCGCCCTGCGGGCCCATGACCGCGATCTCGGCGGTCGGCCAGGCGTAGTTGATGTCGGCGCCGAGGTTCTTCGAGGCCATCACGCAGTAGGCGCCGCCGTAGGCTTTGCGGGTGATCACCGTCAACAGGGGCACGGTCGCTTCCGCGTACGCGTAGAGCAACTTGGCCCCGTGGCGGATGATCCCGCGGTGTTCCTGATCTGTCCCGGGCATGTATCCGGGCACGTCGACGAAGGTCACGATCGGGATGTTGAACGAATCACAGAAGCGGACGAACCGCGAGCCCTTCATCGAGGCGTCGACGGTCAGCGTCCCGGCGTTCACGCGGGGCTGGTTCGCTACCAGTCCCACGGACCGACCGTCGAGGCGACCGAACCCGACGACGATGTTCTTCGAGAAGTTCTCGGCCACCTCGAAAAAGGAGCCCTCGTCGACGACGGAGTCGATGACGTTCGTCATGTCGTAGGGCTTCTGGGGACTCGAGGGGACGATCGACTCGAGGCTCTCGTCCCGGCGGTCGGGGTCGTCCCAGGGCTCTACCCGTGGCGGGTCCTCGACGTTGTTCTGGGGGAGATACGAGAGCAGGCGCCTGATGTCGTCCAAGGCCTGCTCTTCGTCCTCGCAGGCGAACTGGGCGACGCCGGTCTGGTCGGCGTGGGTCATCGCGCCGCCGAGTTCCTCGTGGGTGACGTCCTCGCCGGTGACGGTCTTGGTGACACCCGGCCCGGTGATGTACATGTGGCTGGTGTCTTTGACCATGAAGATGAAGTCCGTAATCGACGGGGAGTAGACGGCTCCGCCGGCACACGGTCCCATGATCCCCGAGATCTGGGGGACGACGCCGCTGGCCCGCTGGTTTCGCTGGAAGATGTCGGTGAAGCCGGCGAGGCTGTTGACACCCTCTTGAATGCGAGCCCCCGCGGAGTCGTTCAGGCCGACGATCGGTGCGCCGACTTCCATCGCTTGGTCCATCACCTTGCAGATCTTCTCGGCGAAGACCTCGCCGAGCGAGCCGCCGAAGACGGTGAAGTCGTGTGCGAAGACGAAGACGGTCCGGCCGTCGACCTCACCGTAGCCGGTGACGACCCCGTCGCCGAGGATCTTTCGCTCTTCCATCCCGAAGTTGCTCGTCTGGTGGGTCCGAAGCTGATCGAACTCGGTGAACGTGTCCTCGTCGAGGAAGTACTCGATGCGCTCGCGGGCGGTCATCTTGCCCTTCTCGTGTTGGCGCTCGATTCGGTCCTCGCCGCCGCCGAGTAACGCCTCCTCACGTAACTCCTGTAATTCGTCGATGCGATCCTCCATCGTCATCGAATCGCCCTCCGGTACCGGGTCATTGCCCGAGGCAACGACCACGGGCACAAAAAGCGTTCTGCAACCCGTTTCGGTCGCGAAGTTGCCCGCCGCCGAAAACTATCGAGCGACTCCGCTCGAGTGATCCCCGTTCGTTTTGGAGACGTCACGACGGACGCTCGAAGATGGCAGACGGCGCCGACGGACGGTAGCCGCCTTCTACTCGTCAAGTAGAAGATCACAGCGATGAGAATTTTAACGATTATTGAGTAGGGTTATTAGCGGTATCGGTACCTACTCTGACGTATGGGACATGAGTTACGACGACGACAGGTCTTGAAGGGAATCGCAGGCACTGCCGGCGTCGCCGGCTACCTCGGAACGACAGGTGTTGCGGCCCGACAGGAATCCCAGGTCAACCTCGGAATCCTGATGGCGACGACGGGTGATCTGGGCCCGCTCGGTGCCGATATCCAGCCAGCCGCGGAACTCCCCGTCACGCAACTCGGGGACTCGGAGGCACCGATCGCCATCAGTTCCCAGACCGAAGACACGGCGACCGATCCACAGACCGGGATATCCGCCGCTGAAGCGCTCGTAAACGCCGGTTATCCGATGGTCAACGGACCGATGGCCTCGAACGTCAACATGCAGGTCACCCAGCAGGTGTTCATTCCGAATCAGGTCGTCGGCTGCTCGCCCTCGAGTACCGCACCGTCGGTGACCGATCTCGAGGACGACGATTTCATCTTCCGGACCGCACCGAGCGACGTGCTTCAGGGAGACGTTTTAGCGCAGGTCGCGATCGATACCCTCGGAGCGGAGACGACGGCTACCCTGCACCTGAACGACGATTACGGACAGCAGCTCTCGGGGAGTTACGTCGATGCCTTCGAGGAACAGGGCGGCGACGTCCTGAACGAGGTGTCGTTCGAGCCCGAACAGCCGTCGTACACCTCGCGCATCCAGCAGGCGCTGGCGGACGACCCCGACACGCTGATGATCGTCGGCTTCCCCCAGAGCGGCATCCAGCTGTTCCGGGACTACTACTCGCAGTTCGACACCGGCGCAGACATCCTCATCACCGACGGATTGGCCACTCCGGACTTGCCCGCCGATGTCGGAAACGACCTCGAGAACGTGACCGGGACCGCACCCAGCGCCGGCGGACCCGAACAGGAGTTCTTCGAGGACCTGTACGAACAGGAGTACGGCCGCTCGCCGACGGTCTTCACCTCCAACGCCTACGACTCGAGCGCGGTGCTCATCCTCGCACACGTCGCCGCCGGAGCGAGCGACGGGGCTGCGATTCGCGACAATATGCGCACCGTCGCCAATCCGAACGGCGAGGAGGTCGGACCGAGCACGCTCGGAGAGGCCGTCGAGATGGTGGCGAACGGCGACGAGGTCAATTATCAGGGCGCATCCAGTACGGTCGACTTCGACGAGAACGGCGACGTGGTGTCCGCGACGTTCGACATCCTCGAGTTCGATGCGCAAGCGGAGGCGATCGAGGTCATCGAGACGATCGAGTTCGAAGGTGACGACGAGAACGGGGGCGAAAGCGAGAGCGAGAGCGAAGACGACTAGCCGTTCTCGGCCCGTTCGGCCTTCCTCGCCACCGATATTCGGTGCACCGATTACCCACCGAGGAAGTCCTGCCTGACCTGCTCGTTCTCGAGCAGGCGCTCGCCGGTATCGACGTATCGGTTCCGTCCTTGAACGAGGACGTATCCGCGGTCGCACCGATCGAGCGCTTCCGTCGCGTTCTGTTCGACCATCAGTATCGCGGTTCCGGCGTCGTTGATCGCGTCGATCCGATCGAACAGTTCCTCGACGAGATCCGGCGCCAGCCCCGCACTCGGTTCGTCGAGCATGAGGAGCGCCGGATCGAGCATCAGCGCCCGCCCCATCGCGAGCATCTGCCGCTGCCCGCCGCTCAGGTCGCCCGCCGTCTGCGACCGTCGCTCCTCGAGGATCGGAAATCGATCGTACACCTCCCGGAGCCGATCCCCGGGAACCTCCGACAGGATGTACGCCCCCATCTCGAGATTTTCTTCGACCGACAGCGAGGGGAAGACGTTGTCGTCCTGCGGGACGTACCCGAGGCCGCGGTGGATGATCTCCTCCGGTCGGAGTCCGTCGATCGCCTCGCCGTCGAAGACGATTCGCCCGCCCATGTACGTCGCCAGCCCGAAGATCGACTTCATCACCGTCGACTTGCCGGCCCCGTTCGGTCCGACGATGGCGACGTACTCGTCGCCCCCGATCTCGAGGTCGACGTCCTCGAGGATCTGCAGGTCGCCGTATCCGGCGTCGAGTCCCGAAACTTCGAGCAACGCCATCAGACTTCCCCTCCGAGATAGGCGTCGATGACCCGTTCGTTCGACGTGATCTCTTCGGGCGTTCCCGCGGCGAGGTTCGTCCCCTGATGCATGACGATGACGCGCTCGCAGTGGTTCATGATGACGTCCATATCGTGTTCGACCAGCAGGAAGGTGTATCCCTCCTCGCGAAGGTCGTGGATGCGTTCGAGCAGTTTCTTCTCTAGGGACGGGTTGACTCCCGCGAGCGGTTCGTCGAGCAACACGACGTCGGGATCCGTCATCAGCGCCCGCGACATCTCGAGCAGTTTTCGCTGCCCGCCTGAGAGGGTGCCCGCGTACTCCTCGGCCAGGTGATCGATCTCGAAGAACTCGAGGGTCTCCCAGACGCGTTCGCGCAGGTCGCGTTCCTCCGCGGCAACGCCGCGTCTCGCGATCGGTGTCACCGATCGCCAGAGGGCCTCCCCGCGCTGGCCGGCGGGCGCGAGCATCAGGTTCTCGAGGACCGTCATCTTCTCGAGTTCGCGGGCGATCTGGAACGTGCGGACGAGGCCGCGATTACAGATCTCGAACGGCTCGAGACCGGTGATGTCCTCGCCGTTGAACTCGACGGTCCCGGCGTCCGGCGCGTAGACGCCGGTGATACAGTCGAAGGCCGTCGACTTGCCGGCCCCGTTCGGTCCGATGAGACCGGTGAGCGTCCCCTCGTGGACGTCGAAGGAAACGCCGTCGACGGCGGCGATCCCTCCGAAGTGCTTCTCGAGGTTCGTGACGCGAAGCGGCGGTGGGGAGTCGGTGGCGTTCGACTCGCCTCCGGCGGTCGTTCGATCCCCGACCTCTGTCGCGGGTTCGGCCGCCTGCTCACTCATCGGGATCACCGTCCGTCGAACCGGGGTCCCGTTCGTCGGTCGTCGCGGTCGAATCGCGACGGTCGTCCGTCGGCGTCGAACCCGGATCGGCGTTCGTCGGCATCGAACCCGGATCGGCGTTCGTCGCCGTCGAACCCGAACTCGAGTTCGAACTCCCGCCGTCAGTCGCCGTCGTCCGTGACCGGTTCGAGAGGTCGACGGCGGCCGCCGTCTCGATGCGGTGGCCCAGTAACCCCTCGGGCCGACGCTGAACGACGAGGATCAACACGACCCCCAGTAGGACGAATCGAAGGTAGGAGACGTTGGTGCCCGCCGTCGCGTACGCGAGCATCGGGAGCGGATCGAGCGATCCCAGCGCGAGCGCCGCGTCGTAGAAGGTATTCGGCGGCGGTCCGAGTTCGACGCCGGCGACGGACAGCCCCTCCGCTACGAGCCGCGGGACGTACAGCGGCCCCTGAAACAGGAGCGTCCCGAAGACGAGTCCGCCGAGAACGCTTCCCGTGTTCGAGCCTGCACCGCCGATGATGAGCGCGATGAACACGTAGAAGGTCAGTTCCGGGCGGAACTCGTGGGGGCTCGTGTAGCCGGCCTGGCCCTGCCAGAGGATACCGGCTAGCCCCATGAGCGCGCAGCCGAGCATGAACACCTTGATCTTGAACAGATCGGTGTTCTTTCCGAGCGAGGCGGCCACGAGTTCGTCCTCACGGATCGCCTTCAACACGCGCCCGAACGGGGAATTGGCGATCCGAACGAGGAGGACGTAGAACGCCACCACGCCGATCGCGAGCACGACGTTGTACCCCCATCCGAGGACGACGAGCGGGAGGACGTCGAACGACTCGCCGAGACCGAACAGCGCGTCGCCGAGGACGGTCGGCTCGCTGGTGCGGTCACCACCCCGGTAGAACGCGTACTGGACCACGTTGCGCGTGCCGGGAAAGTTCATGCCGCTCCCGCCGTTGGTCGCGACCCCCAAGGCGTCCTCGAGTGCGTTGGAGAACTGCATCGACTGGAAGGTGAGGCGGATGATCTCCGACAGTCCGAGGGTGACGATCGCGAGGTAGTCCGCCCGGAGCCGGAGCGCGGGAAGCGCGGCGACGAGTCCGACGAGCGCCGCCATCGCCATTCCGCCGACGATTCCGACCCACAACGGAAGACCGAACCCGGGTGCGGTCGCGTCCGGCGAGGCGGTCAGGATCGCCATCGTGTAGACGCCGACGGCCATGAAGCCGGCGACGCCGATGTTGAACAGCCCGGTGTACCCCCAGTGGAGATTCAAGGCGAGTACGAGCATCGCGTACACCGCTGCGAACAGCGTGAGCTCGCGGAGCACGTTGAGGATGCCGTTCGTGTCGAAGTCGAGCGCGAGTCCGATCAACGCGAAGAGTGCGTAGATGCCCAGCAGTGTGGCGAGGATCAGGACCACGTCGCGTTGCCACCGTGTTTCGGGAAGCAGTGAGCGGGACGCGGCGTCCGCATCGGAATCCGACCGAGAGCCGCCGTCTCCGTCACCGGTACTGTCGGCGTCGGTCCCCGGGGGAGAACTCACGCCGTACTCACCCCGCCGAACAGCCCGGACGGACGAAACAGTAAGACGAGGATCATCAGGGAGAACGCCGCCGGCGTCGCGAAATCCGACGGTATCCAGATCGTCGACAGCGACTGGGTCAGGCCGATAATCAGTCCGCCGCCGATCGCCCCGTAGATCGATCCGATCCCACCGAGGATGACGGCCGCGAAGATGAGCAACAACAGCCCCCAGCCGATGTTGAAGTCTAGCGTGCCCCGCTCGAGGACGATGAGAAAGCCCGCGGCCCCGGTGAGGCCGGCGCCGAGGATCCACGTCCACGTAACGACCCGCTCCGTCGGAATGCCGGTGATCAGCGCCAGATCCTGGTTGTCGGCCATCGCGCGCATGGCCGTCCCCAGTTTCGTCCGCTGGACGAGCAGGTGAACGCCGATCATGAGGGTAACGGCGACGACCATCAGCGTCGCGGTGTTGACGCTGACGTTTCCGGCCCCTTCGAAGACTGGCAGGATATCGACCCGTTCGCCGCCGGTCACGCCCCGCGTGTGCGCCCGGTAGACGAAGGCGACGAGGTGGCGCAAGACGAGCGCCACACCGATGCTCGCGATGAGCAAGGAGATCCCGCTCGAGTCACGCATCGGACGGTACACCAGGCGGTCGACCACCAGTGCAATGAGAATCGTGAGTGCCGACGCCAGAACGAGGCCGACGACGACCGCGAACGGATCACTGAGGACGGTAACGTTCAGGTTCGCGTCGATCAGTACTCTGGCTCCGAACTCGGTGGCGCCGGCGCCAGCGAGCAGGTACGTGACCGACCACCCGGAGAACGCGCCGACGGTGATGAGGTCGCCGTGGGAGAAATTGGCGAAGTTGAGGATGCTGTAAGTCATCGAGAGACCGATGCCCGCCAGCCCGAGAATCAACCCGACGAGAAGACCGTTCCAGAAGAGTCTGGTGACGTTCTCGAGCGGGATTCTCCCGGTGTACATGCCGTGTACCAGATCGACGAGGAGGGCGAACCCGACGAGAAACACGACCGACAACAGTGGACGTCCACGGACGAACGCGTTCCCTCGTCCGAGTGTGTCAATGGTACTCATACACAGCTAGTGTAGGGCTGTCGTCGTAATAAAAATCGCTCGACAACGACGCTAATAGAACAATCCCTATCTATTGAATGACATATTTTATGTCATATTCATCACGAAAGTTATTAGTTAAATAGGGGGTAATGCCTGTTTCATGGTAGAACGTGAGACGTGGGCGACACGGACTGGATTCATCCTCGCAGCGGTCGGTAGCGCCGTCGGATTGGGGAACATCTGGCGGTTCCCGTTTCAGGCGAGCGAACAGGGTGGGGCGGCATTCCTCGTCGTGTACCTCCTGTTGATCCTCGCGATCGGCTTCCCGGTCATGCTCGTCGAGTTTACCGTCGGACGACGCACGAAACGGAATCCGATCGGTGCGCTCAAAGAACTCGGAACCGGGGTCTGGACCAAGGTCGGATGGATATTCGTCGTAGCCGGGTTCGTCATCATGTCGTACTACAGCGCCGTCTCGGGGTGGGTTCTCCAGTACATGGTGCTCGGATTGCAAAACGACTACGCCGTCGATGCTGCTGGAGGACAGTTCCTCGCGACGGCCAGCGGCCTCGACTCGGTTCTCACGCACGCGATCTTCATGGCGGCGGTCGTCGTTATCGTCGCGTTCGGTATCCAGCGGGGGATCGAAATGTCGGTCAAGGTGATGGTTCCCGCGATCATCCTCCTTCTCGTCGGCCTCGCGGTCTACGCGGCGACGCTCGAGGGAGCGACTGAGGCGTACCAGTTCTATCTCTCGCCCGATCTCAGTACGATCGCCGAGAACTGGACCGAAATCCTGCCGGCCGCGGCCGCCCAGGCGTTCTTCACCCTCTCCCTCGGGATGGGCGTGATGATCACGTACGCCTCCTATCTCGGAGAAGACCGGAACCTCGCCGAGGACGGCGCTATAATCCTCGGGTTCGACACGGCCATCGCGTTCATCGTCGGGCTGATCGCCTTCCCCGTCCTTCAGGCGGCCAGCATCCCGCCCGGCGATCCCGGACCGGGTGCGATCTTCATCAGCCTCTCGGCGGCGTTCGGCGAACTTCCGTTCGGCGGGATCATCGGCGCGGTGTTCTTCGGCACCGTCGCCATCGCCGCCCTCTCGAGCGCCATCAGCATCACGGAGGTCGTCGTCTCGTACCTGATCGACGAACACGGTGTGGACCGGGTCCCGGCGACCGTCGGCCTCGGCGTCGCGATGTTCGCCGTCGGCCTCCCGGTCGCGTACGGCGCGTCCGGAGACCTGAGCGAACTCATCATCTTCGACGGCTTGGCGAACGGGATTCTCCTCGTGCTCGGTGGCCTGTTGCTCTCGATTTACGTCGGCTGGGTCGGGAGCGACTTCGCACTCGACGAACTCGGCAAGGGTATCACGAACATCGGTTCCTGGGGACTGACCTGGCTGTGGCTCGTTCGGATTCCTGTCATCGTCATCCTGCTCGTCGTCCTCGCGCTGAACGTGCAGGGGTACTACCAGGACCTAACCGCCCTCTTCGCCGGCTAACCACGCCCGCGTCGTCCTTATTTTCCGTTTTCGACACCGTCCGGTCCGACCCACGACGGGAGACTGTGAGACCGATTCTCGCTCGCGAGCGGACGTTCACGCCTCCCCGTACACCGGCACCGCCGCGCCGCTGGTCACCGACGCGGCGTCGCTACACAGAACGGCCATCACGTCCGCGATCTCGCGAGGATCGACCCACGTATCGTGATCCGAATCGGGCATCATCTCCCGATTCATCGGCGTGTCGATCACGCTCGGCAGCACGCAGTTCGCCCTGACGGTCCCTAGGTTCTCCTCGGCGAGCGTCTCGGTCAGAATTTTGATGCCCGCTTTCGTGATCCGATACGGACCGTCACCCTCCCCGCCCTCGAGTCCCGATCGGGCGCTCACGCTGACGATCGATCCCTCCCGCTCCTGCAGGTGTGGAAGGGCGTGTTTCGAGGTGAGAAACGCCGTCTTCAGGTTGATATCCAGCAGGAGGTCGAACTCTTCGAGATCGGTCTCCTCGATGTGGTCGCCGCCGCGCCAGGTCCCGGCGATGTTCAGCAGGTGATCGATGCGGCCGTGGTCGTCGACGATCTCGTCGATCACCGACTCCAGCTCGTCTTCGTCGGTGAGGTCCGCCTCGTAAAAGTGGTACCCCCCACCCGGTTCGAGCTGTGCGTCCTCGCTGTCGGGTGCGACGACGTCGAGCGCGCAGACGGTCGCCCCCGCCTCACGAAATCGGTCGACGGCCGCGCTGCCGAGTGCGCCGCTGGCACCGGTGACGATCGCTACCGTGTCCGTGAAGTCGACGGTCGCTGTCGATGGCATACCGCACAATGGACGGCGAGTAGAATCAATGTCGGGGGTTGGTTTCGACGCGCTCGAGTGTCGGAAACCCCGGTCGGACTCGAGATTCGACGCCAGTTCCTGTACACACGGGTTCGAGAACCGCTGTTCTCACGTCGGATACCGATACGACCTGTTCGTTCCGCGTTACTCCTCGTCGTCTCCCCCATCGTTATCCGACGTATTGCTAGCACCGGGTGCGTCGCTTTCCCCGTCGTCTTCGTCGTTACCCCGCTCGTCGTCTTCGCCGTTCCCCGCACCGATATTCCCTTCCTGTTCCTGTCCGTTGCCCGTGCCTTCTTCGGCGGGCACGTCGGCGTCATCTTCGCCTTCCCCTTCCGGACCGCCACAGCCGGCGACGAGGGCCATCGTTCCCGCGACACCGGTTAGGCGAAGCACGCGACGTCGCGTGTACGACCTCCCTCGAGTTCGGCATCGACTTCGAGTCATCGTCGAAGACGTCGTGATCGAGGCGGATAATCCAATAGCCGACACTCGCGTGGTCTTTGGGGATAGTCACCCGACGCGTTCCGTCTCGAGCCGAACGGAATTCTTGCAGCGATCGAACGAGAGCAGTTGCCGAACGTCAGTGCACACCCGATCGCTCGACGGCTATACGACCGGTGTGTGAACAGTTTCGGTTGTTGCTTACAGGTTCCAGTGGGACGCCGGTCGTCCCCTCGAGCGCCGCTACATCGTCCGTCGATACGTACACTGGGGACAGTAGATCACCTGCTGGCGAACGATCAGAAAGCTCTCCCCGCACGAACAGGGGCTGCCGATGGAGATGTCGTCGGTCTGTCGAGTAACTGCCTTCAGCGTGTTCTCGAGTTGACGGAGACGACGGCTGTTTTCCTCGAGTTCCGCCTCGATGTCGAAGAGCCGTCTGTAGAGTGTCCGCTGCCATCGCCCGGTCGAATCTGACGAAAGCCTGCGTCCCATAGTAGGGGAAACACCCGAAGCGCGGATAAGCGCGTGGGTATGATTGGCAAGGGTGCACGGGTGACCGACCGGGTCGGCGGTGCGTTAATACCGCTCGCCCGTGTTGTCGACGACACGCGAATGCGACTGATCGCTCACCGCGGGTTCGCCGCCGTCGCCCCCGAGAACACTGTCGCCGCCGTTCGAGCGGCCGCCGACCGAGCCGACGCCGTCGAGTTCGACGTTCGCCGCTGTGGCTCCGGCGAACTGGTGGTCATCCACGACGACACGATCGACCGCGTCACCGAGGGTACCGGACGCGTCGTCGACTGCCCGCTCGAGGAACTGCAACGCTACACGGTCCTCGACGCCGACGAGACGATCCCCACGCTCGCGGAGGTGCTCGAGGCCCTGCCGCCCGACGTGAACGTCAACCTCGAACTCAAAGACGAGGATATCGCGGCGGACGTCCTCGAGACGCTCGCGGACGCGGACGTTCCGAACCGGGTCGTCCTCACCTCGTTTCTGATCTCCGAGTTACGGCGGGTCCGGGACCTCGAGCCGTCCCAGCCGACCGGCCTGCTCGTGAGTCGGGACCAACGTCGACCCGTCACGACCGCGGTCGAACTGGGATGTGCGGTCGTCGGTGCCCACTCGCGGCGCTGTCTTCTCACGCGGCTGGTTCCCAGGGCCAAGGCGGTCGGCCTCGAGGTCCACGCCTGGTCGGTTCCGGGGCCGACCGTGGCGAGGATTCTCGGGTGGCGCGGCGTGGATTACGTGTCCTCGGATCGGCCGCTCTCGGTTTGAATTCGTCTCCACCCCGTGCTTGCCCTCACGACGTCACCGTCACCGACACCTGCCGCGTCCGCGGCCCGTCACACTCTACGAGGAAGATCGATTGCCACCGCCCGAGCGCGAGTTCTCCGTCCGCGATCGGCACCGCCGCCGACGGCCCGAGCAGCGTCGCCCGGAGGTGGGAGTCGGCGTTTCCGTCCAACTCGTCGTGGGCGTGTCCCTCGTCCGGAACGAGCCCCGAGAGGAACGACTCGAGGTCGCCGCGCAACCGCGGTTCGTTCTCCTGAACGACGAGCGCGGCGGTCGTGTGCTGGACGAACGCGGTACACATCCCCTCCTCACAGTCCTCGGGGATCGCCGCTTCGACCTGGTCGGTCACGTCCACGGTCGTGAGCCGCTCGTCGGTGGTCACGTCGAAGTCCATACTCGAGTGGGCGAGAGCGGGGCGGAAAGTTCCGGTGGTCGGACTCGCGTTCGCGTTCGCGTTCGATGTACTCCCGCTCGCGTTTACCGTCGACCGTCGTGTGACTATCCCCTTCCCACGACTTCGGTCGTGGGCGTCCGCGCGTCCCGTGATCACTCGAGTTCGAGTTCCGACCGACGATCGGATTCGGCACGGAAAGGAGACGGCAGCGACGGGTCGGAACGGACACGAGAGCGGGAGTCGACGTCGGAAACGAGGCCGAGGTCGGTATCGGTGTCGGAGCCGGGCTCAGACTCTGCGTCGGGATCACGATCCTCGAACTCCGCCACCGCCCACGACGCACAGTTACGCACGGTGACGTCCGGATCGGTCCTCGCGACCGTCTCGAGTCGCTCTCGAGCCTCGAACGCACCGCCGTATCCGAGCGCCAGACAGGCGTTTCGTCGGACCGTCGGCTCGTCGTCCGCGAGCCGTTCGTGCAATCGCGCTCGAACTCGAGTGTGATCGACGACGGTCCCGTCCCCCGCGGCGACGCGGGCGATCGTTCTCGCGGCGACGACTCGCACTTCGACCGCGTCGCTCTCGAGAGCTGTCACGAGGACCGAGATGGCAGGAAAAACCGCGTTCGGATGCGTCCGTGCGAGTTGCGACAGGAGGGTGAGGCCTCGCTCGTCGGGTTCCGCCCCCACAGCGGCGACGAGCGTCTCGACGTGCTCGACCACGGCACTCGGTCGTCGCGTCGCGATCGCGCCGAGACAGCGAAACGCCGTCGTCCTCGCCTCACTCGAGGACGTCGACGCCGCGAACGAGACGATTTCGGCCGTCGACGGTGCGACGTCCGTCGGCGAGTCTGCGGCCAGCGCTGCGAGACAGGCGATGATCTGATCGCGATAGTCGATCTCCGATCGCTCGAGCAGCGCCCGGAGTTTCGGCACTGTCGGCGCGCAGGCTGCCGGCCTGTCCTCGACGACCGCTCGGATCGTCGTCACCGCCTCCCGTCGTGTCTCCGGATCGTCGGCGTCGAGTCCCGCGAGTATCGACGGGAGATCGAGTCCGTCGACTCCTATTGGCCCCTCACGCTGGTCGGATTCGCCCCCTCCCCCACTCATTGCCCGATACGTTCCGTATGGAGACCAAAAACGTTCTGGCCGCTATGGATTTTTATCCGTCATTATCGGTCAGAATTCGACTCTCACCGCCTCTATAGCCGGAACACACAACTGATCCTAATTAGATCTGACCGGCGAAATCTCGAGGCTCGCCGACCGACTGTACCCCCCGCCGATCGGTCACGCCAGCCAGTCGTCGGGTTTCGTATCGTAGTCGACGTCGTCGGCGGCGAGGTGTTCGACCTCCTCCCAGGGGACGTCTTCGATCGTCACGTCGTCGCCGTCGTAGCGGATCAGTTTCCCGCGCTCTTCGGGTTCGGGCTCCCGGTTGCGACGTCTGGCGACCTCGATGTCGTGATCGTCGACCTCCTTGACGATCGTCAGCAGGTTCACCGGTCGGCCCCAGAGTTCGAAGATCCGTTTGAGCGTCTCGGTCGCCTTGTTGACGTCTAACATGACGCCGTTGTACTGGTGGCCCAGCAGCAACTCGTTGGCGTTGTTGTAGTTGCCGTCGTAGACCGCGATGGTCGGTTTTCCGAAGTTCGTGAACTGCAACAGCAACTTCTTCTTGACGTCATCGGCCTCGTCGCTCGAGACGTGGAACTGCCCCGACGCCTGCGAGTACTCGTAGGTGAAGTAATCGTTGTCCGTGATGAACTCCTGAGTGAGAAACTCGTCGAGGAAGGTGACGTCGTTGTGACTCTCGCGGACGTCGTACATCCGATCCCAGCCGGCCGTGAAGTCGACGTCCGCGAGGGCCTCCTCGACCGACGAGTAGCGGGCGTCGTCGAACAGGTAGCGGCCGATCCGCTCGAGTTCGTTTTGACTGACCCGGGAGAGGAACCCGCGGTTGTGGCGTTTGACCAGCGAGTAGTGTCGCCGCGCCAGCCCCTCGTAGGAGAGCACCTTCCAGGGGTACTGATCCACGTCGATTTCGCTCTCTCCCTCGCGGGCGGCCTCGAGGGCCTCGCGGTCGATCCACTCCTCGGGTACCTCTTCGAGGGCGTCGAGCGTCCCCGACGTGATCGTGTCGATCGCAGCGGGCGGCTCCAGGTGCTCGAGGACCTCGTCGAAGTCGACGACCTCGGTGAGGTTGCGCCAGGAGACGCCCTCGACGCGCAGCAGGTGCTCGAGGACCTCCTGTCGGTTCGTGGTGTTCTCGAGGTACTCCCAGAGCTCCATTCCCAGACTGTAGGGGTTGAGGCCGGGCGAGGCGAGCACCTTCGCCATGTGATCGGCGTAGTTGAGGAACTCGTCGCTGCCGGCGAAGGCCTCGTCGGACATCATCTTCGACTCCCAGTAGGCGGCCCAGCCCTCGTTCATCACCTTCGTCATCTTCTGGGCGGCGAAGTAGTAGGCCTCCGCGCGCATCATGTCGAGGACGTCCCGCTGCCACTCCTCCATCTCCGTGGCCTTGCCCGTCTCCTCGTCGTACTGCTTGCCGTGTTCGCGGACGAACGCCAGCACGTCCCGCTCGGGTTCTTCGGGGAAGCTCACCGCCCCGTCCTCGCCTTCGACTTTCTCGAGCCACTCCTCGGTGAAGACCTCGCCTTTGACCTCGTCGGAGATCCCGAGTTCGTCGAGTTTCTCCGCGAGGTCGTCGTCGAGTTCTTCGTCAGTGTCACCCATCTCGCGGCGGCGGACGAACACCTGGTGCTGGTCGATGTTGTCTTCGAGCGTGAGCGTGTGATCGACCCACTTCTCGACCTCGGCGCGGTCGATGTCGGGATCTTGCATGTACTCGCCGATCGCCCGCGCGTGGCGCTCTAACATGGCCGCGGCGTCGACCTGTTCGTCCGAGCGGCCGCTGGTGAACATGCCGAACCACTCGTTGTTCGCGAAGAAGTCCGAGTGGGCCTCGACGTGGGTGATCACGGCCTTCTGGTCGGCGACCGTGTTCGACTCCTGGAGGAACGCGTGGGCCGGATTGTCGTTGTTGACGATCTCGAAGGCCTTCCCCCCGCTGTACTGGCCCTGTTTCTGCTGGCGGTCGTACTGCATTCCCCACCGCCAGTGGGGGTACCGCGACTGGAACCCGCCGTAGGCGATGAGCTCGTTCATCTCGTCGTAGTCGACGATCCAGTAGTTCACCGGGTACGGCTCGAGGCCCAGTTTCTGTGCTAACGCGCGGGCCTCCGTGACCGGCTCCTCGAGGTCGGTCGCGATCGCCTGTTTGCGGAATCGATCTGTTTCACTCATTTCGTTCGTCACCTTCCGTACTGAGGATCTCGTAGATCGCGTCGGTCACGTCCGCCTCGCCGTTGACGTACGCCACCGCGACATCCTCCGCGTCCCGGCCGAAGTGACGCTCGAGTTCCTCGGCGTGGGTCGCGTTGATCGCGTTGCCGCTGGGCTGGGTCTCGACGTAGGCGTGGAGGTTCGCCGGGATCTCCTCCATCAGCGGAATCACGCGCTCTTCGGTGTCGTTGCTCGAGTTTTCGCTGTCTCCGGCGGCGAACACGTACCGGTTCCAGTCGGTCCAGGGGTACTCCTCGAGCAGTTCCTGCGCGAGTTCGTACGCGCTCGAGATCTTCGTCCCGCCGCCGCTACGGATGCCGAAGAAGTCCTCGCGAGTGACCTCCCAGGCGTCGGCGTCGTGGGCGATGTAGACGAACTCGGCGTTGTCGTACTTCCCGGTAAGGTACCAGTCCAGCGGCGTGAACGTGCGCTCGACGAGTTCGCGTTTCTTCTCGCGCATCGAGCCGCTCACGTCGCGGATGTTGACGACGACGACGTTCTTCTCCTTCTCCTCGATGATCTCGGGGAAGCGGTAGCGCTCGTCCTCCCGACGGAAGGGGACGTGTTTGATCCCCTCGCGGCGGATCTTCTGCTGGACGGTCTCGCGCTCGACGTTCTCCTCGACCTCCTCGATCGAGGACCACGTCCCGCGTTCGTCCTCGGAAACGTCGGCGTGGGCCTCCTCGACCCAGGCCATCGAGACGGGCAGGTTCTCGCTGCGGGCCCACTCGAAGACCTCCCGCGGTGTGATGCCCTCGACCTTGCACAGCTCCCGGAGGAACTCCTCGTCGAAGTCCATCGTCAGCTTGCGCTTGAGGCCTTCCTTGAACATTCGCTCGAAGTCGAGCGTGCTGTCGGGACCGCTTCGCGTGAGGTCGGTGAACGGACCCTCCTTCTCCTCGATCACCTTCTTGCCCTTCGGATCGAGGTCCAGGCCCAGTTCCTCGTCGAGTTCCTGGGCGAACTCCTCGGGGTCCATCTCGTAGTACTCGTGATCGCCGCCGCCCTCCTCGCCGGGTTCGTCGCCGTCGCCGTCGTCGTCGCCCGGCTGGGGCTGTGGCTGGCCGACCGGCTGGCCCACGTCCGGCGTGCCGCCCTGGCCCTGACCGACGCCTCCCTGATCGCGCCGGTCGTACTCGAACTCGGGCAGGGAGACGATCTTCACCGGAATCTTGATCTCTCCGGGACGGCTCTGACCGAGGTCGCCGTACTGGATGAACTCGGCTAAGTCTTCGCGTCGCTCTTCGCCGACTTCGCGGAACCGTTCGATGTCGTCTCTCAGTCCCATCTGTAACTCACCTGTCCCATGACGTGGCGACTGGTCAACTCCGCGGACGCTTCCGAGTAGTCGAACAGGTCGATCATGGCGTCGATCGTTTTCTCCTTGACGGTCTCGGTCTCCGTCCCGCTCGGCGGGTCGTCCCACTGTCGGGGATCGAAGTCCTCGAACGTCCGTCGGACGTCGTCCCAGTCGTTGCTCTCGAGGACGGTCTTGATCACGGGAATCGCCGTGAGGTCTACGTCCCCCACCGAGAAGTCCTCGTCGCGCTGTTCCCACGCGTGGCGGTTCAGCGCCGTGATGACCTTCTCGCTGCGGAAGTTCTTGACGCTCTCGCGGGGGAGGTTCCCCTCGTAGGCCGCCTCGGAGAAACGTCCGAGGTGTTCGACCTCGAAGAGCTTCATCTTCAGCGGATCGGGGTCGACCTCCTCGCCGCGGTCGTTGTACAGCGTTTCGCCGGTTTCCCAGGCGTAGACGTGTTCGACGTACTCGGCGACGGTCTCTTCGTCGACGCGCTTTTCGTGCATGATGGCGTCGACGACGTCCGCCTCCTGCTGGTCGAAGACGTGGTTCTTGACCGGAACGACGCGGTTCTCGTACTCCGAGCGTTCGCCCGTCGAGAACACCGGCGCGTCGGACAGCCCCTCGGCCATCGTATTCAGGACGTCCCGCGGCATGATGACGTCCTCGACGGGGAACTCCGGATGGTGGCGATCCCGATCGGTCTGGAGCAGGTCGGCGAGGACGTCCCGGGTGTAGGTCACCGGAATGCCGTGCTCGCCGTTGTGGGCGTCGTCGTCGAAGTCGAACTCGTCCTTCTCGCTTCGAGTGTCTCCCTCCTGAAGGTAACCCTGATCGAAGATCAGCGCCTTGTCCACGAGGTCCAGTCCGGACGGCAAGTCCTCCTCGTCGAGTCGCGTCGCGACGGCGTACAGCGCCGCGACTTCGATCGCGTGCGGTGCGAACTCGCGTTCGATGATCTCTCCCTCGCCGTCTTTGACCGCCACCCGAATCGGCTCGCGGATCTTCTCGGCGAGTTCCTCGTAGGCCTCGGCCTCCCAGACGTCGGTCTCGCCGGTCAACTCCCGGCGGATGAGTTCCGCCTCGAGCGAGAGGTTCGTCAGGTAGCCGAACTGGTGTTTGTCCAGCCGTCGCTTGAGCGCCTTCAGCGGGTCCATCCCGTTCCGATCGGCGTGCTGGTTGAGCTGGGCCTCGAGGTCGGGGTTCGAGATGATCAGCAGCTGGGAGTCGACGTCCATGCCGATCCCCTTGTCCAGTTTCACCGATTGCTCGTCGGGGACGTTCAACAGCTTCTGCAGCAAGTCGGCGTGCTGGGCCGCGTCCTCGACGACGGTGAGGACGCCGTTGCCCTGCGAGAGCACGCCGTCGTAGGAGAAGGCCTGCGGGTTCTTCCGCCCGCGAGAGTCCAGTTCCTGGAGCATGCCGTGCATCCACGAGCCGACGAGGCGCTCCTTGGGCGGGCCGTCGTCCTCGCTGTGGAGGACGCCGACGCCCTGCCCGACGTCGACGACGTAGTTCTTCACGCGGAGGTGGTTCTCGTCTGCAAGCGCCGAGAACAACTCCTCGCGGCCCTGACGTCGGTAGCGCTCCTCGAGGAAGTCGTAGGCTTCCCGCGAGAAGGGGTCCAGTCGAGCGTCGACGGTGATCGGGACGTGGTCGTCGTGTTCGGCGTTGAGCTCCGCGAGCAGGTCGTCGCGGACGCTCTCGGGGAAGACCGACAGCGGGTGCGCTTGCACGGGGCTCTCGTACCAGTGTTCGTCGTCGTCGGCGGTCGGATCGCCGCTACCGTAGCTCAGGCCGCGATCCTCGGCGCTGGCCGACTGGACGTTCCACTCGACGGTGTACCGACGGCCCTCGGGCGTCTTCGAGTACTCGCGGAGGCCGTTGACCAGACACCGCTTGAGTTCCGATTTGCCGGTCGCTGTCGGCCCCTCGAACCAGATGATCTTCTCGTCTTTCCCCCGTCCGGCGGCGATCGAGCGGAGGTCGTCGACGAACCCGTTCAGGACTTCGGTGTTGCCGAGGATGGCGTGTTCACCGTCGTTGTGCGGGTCGTCGAAGAAGCGGTAGCGCTGCTTCTCCTCGCCCTCCTCGACCACCGTTCGCGTGCCGGCGGCCTCGATCGCCGATAGCAGGTACTTCGAAGCGTGGGCAGCGATCGAGGGGTTCTCGAAGACGCGGTCGACGTACGCCGCGAGGCTCATCGGTTCCTCGTAGGTCTCTTCGAGGGCGCGGTCGGCGTCGCTGACGTAGTCGGTGCCTCGAGTCATGTTAGTCTTCGATCTCTGCTTTGGCGACTTCCGCACCGGCGAACTCGAGCACCTCCTTCGCGCCGTCCTCGGAGTACCCTTGTTCGATCAGCGCGTCGATCCAAGCGCTGCGTTCGTCGTCGTCGAACTCGTTCGCGCTCACCAGCGCGGAGAAGTTGATGTTGTGCTTCTTGTCCTCCCAGAGTTTGCGCTCGAGTGCACGGCGCAGGCGCTCGTTGTCCTGCGGATTGAACGTGGTTCCCTCGCGGGCGCGGCGGGAGACCCAGTTCGACACCTCCTGTCGGAAGTCGTCCTTGCGGTCCTCGGGGATGTCGAGTTTCTCCTCGACCGAGCGCAGGAAGGTCTCGTCGGGTTCCTGCTCGCGTCCGGTCAACTCGTCCTCGACGGTGTCGTCGTCGATGTAGGCCATCACGTGGTCCATGTACTTCTCGCCCTGGCGCTGGATCTCGTCGATGTCGTACGCGAGGGCGTGGCGGACGTCCTCGATGGCCCGCTCGCGGTACTCCTCTCGCACCGTCTCGAGGTAGCGGTAGTACTTCTCGAAGTTCTCCTCGGGGATGGAGCCGTGGTGTTCTAAGTTCTCCTCGAAGAAGTTGAACACCGTCAGCGGCGAGAGGAAGCCCCGGGAGCGGTGTTTCGAGTCCATGATCGCTTCGGCGATCTCGTCGCCGATGAAGCGGGGGGAGACGCCGACCATCCCCTCGCCGATCTCGGCTTTGGCTGCGGCCTCCTCGCGGAGTTTCTTGATGTCGATGTCGTCGCCCTCGTCGATCTCGCCGTTGTAGGCTTTGGCCTTCGAGAGGAGGTCGACCAGTTCGGTATCGGGTTCCTCGATCCGGGTGAGGACGCCGAACAGCCCCGCCATCTCCAACGTGTGTGGCTCGACGTTGATGTCGGGAACGTCGGCGTTGTTGAGCATCTTCTGGTAGATCTGGGCCTCCTGTTCGTAGGAGAGGACGTACGGGAAGTCGATCCGCTTCGTGCGGTCGTTGAACGCCTCCATCTTCTCGTCGCCCTTCTTGTCCTTGTACTCGGGCATGTTCGTCCGCCCGACGATCACCTGGTCGATGTCGATCCGCGGGTTGTTCTTGGGCTTGATCGTCATCTCCTGGGTCGCGTGGAGGAAGTCGTAGAGGAACTCTCGCTGGAGTTTGAGTAGTTCTTCCCCACTGAAAATGCCGCGGTTGGCGTTACAGAACGCCCCCGAGTAGTCGAACGCCCGCGGGTCGGACTCGCCGTAGACGGCGATCTTCGAGTAGTTGACGTCGCCGGTGAGTTCGGTCTCGTCCTGGTTCTTCTTGTCCTTGGGTTCGAAGGTCTCGAGACCCTGGCGCTTGTTCTCGTCGGCGACGAACCGGATTATCTCGACGTGGTTCTCGAGGACGGACTGGAGGTCGTCCTCGTAGTGGGCGAGGAGCCTGTCCATGTAGAACTCGCTCTCGGGGTCGAGACTCTGCTCGTTGCGGATGGTGTAGGGTGCGTCGAGGCGCTCGTTTAAGTCGTCGATCACCGACTGGCGCTGTTCGAGCGGCAGGAGGACGAGCGGATCCTGATTCATCGGCGACCGGACCGTGTCGTCGGCGGGGTCCTGGTCGTTGACGACGTCACAGAGGTTGGTCCAGCGGAAGGTGTACATCCGGCCCTCCTCGCTGAGCGTGTAGTCTTCGAAGTACTTGCGGACCTGTTTGTCGAAGTGGGACTTCCCCGAGCCCACCGGTCCGAGCAGGAGTTTGATCCGGCGTTCCGGTCCGAGTCGCCGGGCACCCGATTTCACCTTGTTGACGAACTCGTGGATCGACTGGTGGATCACCCTGCCATAAAAGGTGTTCTCCCCGTCGTTCAACGGGTCCTCGCTCGCGAGCGTGTACTCGACGACACCCTCCGTTTCGTCGTAGGTGGTGCCGTAGTAGTCGAACATATCCGCGACCCGCTGGTGGGCGTTGCGGGTGATCTTCGGGTCCTCGTAGGCTTCCTCGAGGTACCAGTCGAACGATTTGGTCTCCCGCAGGTCCGCGGGCATCGACTTCTGGTATTCGGTACTCAGATTCTCGAGCGTCTCGATGTCACCGGTCATGGTATCATTGGTCGTTGGTTGGTCCCCCATCGCCGTCCGGTTTGGCCCCCCATCCGAGAGATGGACGATCGTCGGCGACGTGGACTGGTACGAGAGTGTCGTCTCGTCACGGGATTACGATCGGTTTTCGTCGGCATCCGTCTGCCATCGGTCGGCCGGTGCGTAGACCGTCGGCTCCTCGGAGCGTGCGAGTCGTGACGGGCGGCGGTTGGGTGTCGCATCATGTGTGAACCAGCACCACTCTGGACGGCGCGGCGACCTGGTCAACATCGTGCAACGGTACGCGTCGGGGACGGACGCGGAGTGGGATCGGTCCGACGGACGGATACCGATAGTATTTAATGAGTGTGGAATCCATCTACTTAACCTTAGCCCCAAAAGGTATTTATCAGGAGCATATTTCAGGCAATATCAGACAGAAACGTATATTGTGAGCGTATCACATGCCGTGATTCGAACCACTCAGTATATAAGTAAACGGCCTGCTCATCCCGGCAAACGCTCGCGCGCGCTCGATGACGACGGGGATTTACGGCCGCCGTTCGTCCCGCTACATATGAGCGACTACGCCGATCTCCCCGACGACTGGGTCGTCTGGAGCGACGAGGACGACGGCCGAACCGTCCTCGCCTTTCGTCCGGACGTCTTCAACGCCGACGACTTTCCGGCCCCCTGTCTCCCGACGCTGTATCTCACCCACGGGAAACGCACTCGCCGTCCCGGCGGGAATCCCAACGACCGCGTCGTCGACACCGACTGGTACGTCACCCTCTACCTCGAGCCGGACGTCTATCTCCGGGACGAGGACAACCGCTTCGAGCGGCGAACCGACGCCGTCGACTACGCCGTCGACCTGGCCGGGCGGTTCGCCGACGGCGAAGTCGACTACCGGGACCTGTATCAGGTCCCCCGAGAGGAGTACTTCGAGAAACTCGACGAGTTGACCGGTGAGGAATGAGTCGCGTTCGACCACTGGCGGCCGGAGATACCGACACACCCATCGCTCGAGCGGACGTGACGCTTAACCACGCGCACCGAGTAATTCCATCTATATGTCTACGGTCACCCTGATCGGAACCCGCCTCGCCGAGCCCGGCACCGAGTTCGTCTACGAGGGCGAGGCCGACGGCTGCGCCGGCTGTCCATACCGCAGCCAGTGTCTCAACCTCGAGGAAGACACCCGCTACCGCGTCACCAGCATCCGCGAAAACGCACAGACCCTCGAGTGCGCCATGCACGACGGCGGCGTCCGCGCCGTCGAAGTCGAACCAGTCTCGGTGACGGCGAACGTCCCCTCGAAGGGTGCCTACGCCGGCAGCAAGACGGGTCTCAAGGGACCGTGTCCCTACGTCGAGTGTCCGAGCCACGAGTACTGCGAACCCGACGGCGTCTCCTTCGACGAGGAGTACCGCATCGACGAAATCTTCGGGGATCCGCCACACGAGGTCTGTCACCTCGACCGGGCGCTGTCGCTGGTGGAGTTAGCGCTCAAGGAATAACGGGGTCCAGCCGGTCGTCCATCGCCTCGTCCCTCTCGTCCTCCGTCGTCCCTCTACGCGCTCTCGGTCCGGGAGCGCTCTTCTGAAACCGTTCTTCGTGTCTCTCCCCGAAAGCATTTAATTAGGGACAGGAACGGTCCGGTATGCAACGATTCGGCCGTCGCGACGTTCTCCGCCTGAGTGGCGTCGGTCTCGGCGCGTCGGCCGCGGGCTGTCTCGCCGATTTCGGGCCGCAGAACGCCGATACCGGACCCGGTGCCGGTCTCGAGGACGTCGAGATAACGCAGTACGGGATCGCTCACACGCCCAGCGCCGACGACGAGACCCCCGACGTGCTGGTGATCGACTCCGACGCGCGCGCTCGAGCGACGGTCGGCTTCCACAGCGCGGGCCCCTCGTACGTCGACGAGGTGAACGAGGTCCTTCGCGCCGTCGACTACGACGAGTCGGTGTTCGTCCTCGTCACGAGCGTTGGTCCGACCACCTGCCATCACCAACTCGAGATAACGAACGTCGCCGTCGAGGACGGAACGCTCGTCGGCGACGCCTCGATCGTTCGACGAGAGCGCGGCGCGTGTCGCGACCGGACGACGTACCCGTCGGCGCTCGTCCGCGCGACGGTCCCGGAGGGCCGCGAGCCCCCGACGGACGCGACGTTCTCGATCACCGACGCCCGGGACGAAACCCACTCGGTCTCCGCGTCCGCGGACGACTCGCTCTCGCCGAGTCCGGCAGACCTCCCCGGCTCCGTCCGACCGGACGGCGATCCCGCGACCGTTCCGCCGGCGCTCGAATGTGATACTGCGAAGTTCAAACGACTCGACGGACCGCCCCACGTCACGTGGGGCGATGGACGCGCGTTCTCGCTGCGCGTCGATCGGCTAGCGGTCGACCGCGGTGACAAGGTGACGGTCACGATGACGAACGTGACCGACGAACGGAAAGGGACCGGAACCGCCCGCCAGTTCGGTCTCGAGGTGTACACGGAAGCGGGCTGGCAGGAAACGCGGGGGTACACGACGGAGCATTTTGGATATAACGACGAAGGCATCCTTCACGACCCGGGCGAGGGATTCGAGTGGACGCTCGAGATGACGGCGGCGGCGGGTCTCGACGACCAAGGCCACCGCGATCTCGAAGTGTGTCCCAACCCTCCGGCGGGGCGGTATCGATTCGTCTTTTCATCGGGATCGATCGCAGTCGCGTTCGATCTCCGCGAGTAATCGAGGTAGATTCGAGATTCGTTGCCGGTGTCTCGGTCCGATTACGCCGTGGACTCGAGCCACTCGCCGGCCCAGCACTCGATCTCGTCGAAGATGGGTGCGAGCGACTCGCCCTTCTCGGTCAGGCTGTAGAAGGTCGCGATCGGGGAGTCCTCCTCGATCCGCCGATCGACGAAGCCCATCTCGCCGAGGTCGTCGAGCACACGCGAGAGCGTCCGGGCGTTCGCGCCGGTCGCCCGCTTGAGTTCGTTGAACCGGAGTTCGCCCTCGAGGAGTTCGTGGAGGACGGCCAGTCGCCACTGCGAGCCGATCTGCTCGAGGGATTCGATGACGGGACAGGCGTCGGGGTTCACTTTCTGAGAGGTCTGCTGTGGGAGTTCCGGTGACATGGGTCGTACACCTGGATAGGCGGTCCACTCCTATAGCGGTTCGGTATCGAACCAGCTAACACAAGGTAAGCGCTCTTTTCCCTCGACCGCTACGAGGCGAGTGTGCCGTTACCGATCGGTCGTTCAGACTCGAGCCCTCGGTCGCCGGACGGTCGAGCGGGTGCTCGAGTCTCCCTCGGATTCGGGTAGCGAAACGACTATCGAATATCCCGACTGTCACGGCCGCTAGCTTTTACTCGGGTCGATTCGTGTGTCGGTGTAATCGATGATCGAAGTACAGGATCTCCGAAAGGAGTACGGCGGGTTCGTCGCCGTCGAGGGCAGTTCGTTTTCGGTTGACCGCGGCGAGGTCTTCGGCGTCATCGGCCCCAACGGCGCGGGCAAGACGACGACGCTGAAGACCCTCGCCGGGCTGATCGAACCCACCGCGGGAACTGCCGTCGTCGCCGACCGCCCCGCCGGCCATCCCGACATGCAACGCACGCTCGGCTTCCTCCCCGAAGAGTCCCCGCTGTACGAGGAGATGACCGCCCACTCCTACCTCGAGTTCTTCGCCGACCTCTACGACGTCCCCGGCGACGTGGCGAGCGAACGGATCACCGAGGCCCTGGATCGTCTGGACCTGGAACACCGCGACCGCCGGATTGGCAACATGTCGAAGGGAATGACGCGCAAGGTCGCCATCGCCCGAGCGCTGGTCAACGACCCCGAGGTGCTCATCTTCGACGAGCCCGCCTCCGGGCTCGACCCGCTCACGACCAACTACATCATCGACTTTACGCGGGAGTTGAGCGACGAGGGGAAGACGATCGTCTTCAGCGCGCACAACCTCTATCACGTCGAGAGCATCTGCGACCGCGTCGTCATCATGAACGAGGGGGAGATCGTCGCCCGCGGCACGCTCGACGAGATCCGCGAGGCCCACGGCGGGGCGGAGTACCACGTCTACGCGACCGTCGACGCCGGCGGCGCGATCCGGGAGAACGGTCACTTCCGCCATGTCGTCGACGACATGGACGCGGTCGACCGGGTTCGAGCGAGCGTGGAGGCCGACGACGGCCGCGTGACCGATATCCAGACGCACACCCCGAGTCTCGAGGACATCTTCCTCGACGTAGCGGGTGAGGCGAGAGCGTGAGGGTGAGGGTGGGGGTAGGGGTGAGGATGATCCCGATCGACGGTACGGAAAACGTGACCGCGAACGCGAAGGCGAACGCGAACGCGAGCGTGAGCGTGAGCCGATGAGACCCCGTCGAATCGCCCACATCGCCCGCTGGGAGGTCTCGCGAAGCGCGGGCACCGTCGACCGGAAGACGATTCTCGTCCTCGTCGCGATGGCCCTCGTCGTCGGCGTCGTCGGCGTCTCCGTCGTCGGAAGCGGCGCCGGACTCGAGGACGACCTCTATCGCGTCGGCGTCGACGGTCGCGTCGACGGGGCCGGTTCGAACCCCTACGTCGACGTCGTCGAGGCGAGCCCGCAGTTCACCCTCGTGGAGACGACCGCCGCCGAGTTCGCTTCCGGCGACAGCGATGCGGACGTGTTCACCGGCGGTCCGGGACATCTCAGGTCGGACGGCTCGACGAAGGGTGACGCCGCTCACGCGGCGTTCCGCGACGCGATCGATCGGTACAACCACGAACTGATGGACGCCGAAGTCGACGAGGACGCCGCCTATCCCGTCCGCGTGAGCGTCCGGTACCAGCAACGCGACCTCGCCGACCCGCCCGGATCCGGCGGGGATCGGCCCGACGCGGGCGGTTCTGCCGGTGACGGTTCGGACGGCTCGAGCGACGGGAGCGGCGGATTCGACGACCCCAGTTTCGGCGACGACTCGAGCGGCGCAGCCAGTGCGGAACGCGACGACTCGAGACTCCGGATCCCCGACGTCGGCGGCGGCTCGCTCGGCGAGAGCGTCGACGCGGGCACGCCCGGCGCGATCTCGCCGCCGTTTCCCTTCCAGTCGCTGGTGCTCGCCTTCCTGTTCGTCGTCCCGATGAACTTCGTCATCCAGGCCTACGGCAGCACGATCATGGACGAGCGGATCAAGCGCCGCGGGGAACTCCTGCTCGTCGCACCGATCACCAGTACCGAAATCGTCGCGGGGAAGACGCTGCCCTATCTGGTAGGCGTGGTGGCGATCGCGGCGGTGATCACGGGGGTGATCGAGGGCGGCCCGCTCTCGGTCCTCGCCGCCCTCCCGATCGCGCTCTTGTTCCTGGCGGCGACGTTCGTCAGCGCCTTGCTCGCCCGGTCGTTCAAGGAGTTGACGTTCGTCACCGTCGCGATCTCCGTCTTCCTGACGACGTACACCTTCGTCCCGGCGATCTTCACCGACGTGACGCCGATCGCGCTGATCTCACCGCTGACGCTGATCGTGATGGATTTGCAGGGGGAAACCGCGACGCTCGGCGAGTACCTCTTCTCGACGGGCGCGTTCTACCTCGGCGCGACGGTCCTGTTCGCCCTCGGAATCGGCATCTACCGGGAGGAGGACCTGTTCACGCAGAAGCCGATTCCGGCGAAAGTCCTCGACGCTCTCGCCGGGCGGATCCGCGGCTATCGACACGTTCCGCTGCTGTCGATCCTGTTCATCCCGTTCGTCTTCGTCGGCCAATTGCTCGCGGTCGCGTTGCTGTTCGCACTGCCGACTCACCTCGCGTTGCCGGTTCTCTTCGTCGTCGTTTCGGTCCTCGAGGAACTCGCCAAGAGCGTCCACGTCTACGCCGGGTTCGCCCGCTCGCGCTTCGAGGCGTCGCTGGGCACCGCCGTCGTCGTCGGAACCCTCGCCGGGGCCGGCTTCTTCGTCGGCGAGAAGCTCACGCACGTCGTCCAGTTCGTCGGCCTCCCCGATCTCGAGGTCGGACTGGCCGCGTTCGGACCGGCGCTGTCGGCCGAGCCGCTGGTGCTCGCCGTCCTCTTCGTCGTTCCGCTGGTGCTCCACTCCGTCACCGCGGTTATCTCCGCGGTCGGGGCGAGTCGCGGGCGAACCCAGTACGCGCTGGCGTTCACCGCCGCCGTGCTGGTTCACACCGGCTACAATCTGGGGGTGATCGGGCTTGTCTCGTGAGACCGAGACGACGGGTTCGGAGTCGTCCACTGCGAGCGCGCAGGCTCGGCTAGCGATCGTCCGTCGCGAACTCGCCTCGCTGCGATCGGAGAAGACGATCGTCCTCGCGATCGCGATCCAGCTGTTCATCGCGATGTTCTCCTCGTTTCTGGTCGTCGGTCTCGTCTCCCTGTACGACCCCGGCAGCGTCGACGGCTACGAAACCACCGTCGCCGTCACCGGCGACGACACCGACGAACTCCTCGCGGCCGCGAACGAACAGGAGGGCCTCGAGACCCGCGCCTACGCCGACCGCGGTCGGGCGTACGCCGCCTTCGACGACGGCTCCGTCGCCGCCGTCCTCGACGCCAGCCGCGACGCGGAGGACCGACTCGCCGTCAGGGTGACGGCCCCGGACGAGGGGATCGGCACCACGCTCCTGATCGTCCAGCTTCGCGACGCGCTCGAGTCCGTCGAACACCACGAGCGGCGGGTCAACGCCGAGGCCGGCAGACTCGAGTCCGCGCCGCTCGCGTTGCCGGGGGCGGCGGGGTCGAGTCCGTACTTCGGCTTCACCTACACGATACTGATTCCGCTGCTGTGCTTCCTGCCGGTGTTCATCAGCGGCTCGATCGCCGTCGACTCGCTGATCGAGGAACGCCAGCGGGCCACGCTGGAACTGCTCCGAGTCGCCCCGCTCTCACTCGCGGACGTCGTCGACGCGAAACTCGTCGCGACGGCGGCGCTGGCGCCGATTCAAGCTGCGGTCTGGCTGGTGTTGCTCGCGGTCAACGGGACGCCGATCGTGCACCCGTCGGCGCTCGTGATCCTCGTCGCCGCCCTCGCCGTGCTCGTCGTCGGACTCGGACTGGCCGTCGCGCTCACCTCGCCCGACCGGCGGCAGGCCCAGTTGCTCTATTCGGGGACCCTCGTCGGGGCGCTGGTCGTCGCCAGCGTGCTCCCGGAGCACCCCGCGAACACCGTCGCCAAGTTCGCCGTCGGCAGCGCGACGACGACGACCTGGCTGCTGCTCGCCGTCTACTGCGCGCTCGGAATCGCGGCCTTCCTCGCGCTCCGAGCCGGCGTGGAGCGATTGAATCCGGACGTACTCTGACCGCGAGCGTCGGTGAGCCGTCGAACGGGCACAGACTTTCGGACTCTCGGAATCGATGCGTCCTGGCGCGGCGACGATTCGCTATCCAAATCACCGGCTCACGTAGCCTTTTGTCACGGTCTCGCATAGTCATCTCCGGACATGGAGTACACCACCCTCGGAGACACCGGCATGGAGGTCAGCCGCATCTGTCTGGGCTGTATGAGCTTCGGCTCGAGCGACTGGCGCGAGTGGGTTCTCGGCAAGGACGAGAGCCGGGAGATCATCGACCGGGCGCTCGACCTGGGAATCAACTTTTTCGACACGGCGAACGTCTACTCGCAGGGCGAGAGCGAACGGATCCTCGGGAACGCGCTCGAGGGAACTGACCGCGAGGAACTCGTCGTCGCCACCAAAGTCTATGGCGAGATGGGAGACGGACCGAATCGGAGTGGCCTCTCGCGAAAGGCGATCGAACAGGAACTGGAGGCCTCGCTCGACCGGCTGGGGATGGACACGATCGATCTCTACCAGACCCACCGCTGGGATTACGAC
Source organism: Halomontanus rarus (assembly GCF_017357405.1). Taxonomy (GTDB): domain Archaea; phylum Halobacteriota; class Halobacteria; order Halobacteriales; family Natrialbaceae; genus Halomontanus; species Halomontanus rarus. Next base: position 3,688,247 of record NZ_CP071597.1, read on the forward strand.
GCGCCGATCGCGGAGACGCTGTCGACGCTCGACGACGCCGTCCGTCGGGGCGACGTCCGATACGTCGGAACGTCCTCGCAGTGGGCCCACCAGTTTTCGGAGGCGTTACACACCAGCGATCTGCTCGGTCTCGAGCGGTTCGTCACCATGCAGAACCACTACAACCTCGTTTATCGGGAGGAGGAACGGGAGATGCTGCCGCTGTGTGCGAGCGAGAAAATCGGCGTGATTCCGTGGTCGCCGCTGGCTCGCGGTTACCTCACCCGCCCCCACGAGGAGATCGACGCGACGAAACGCGGGGAGACGGAAGACCACATGTACGACCACCCCTACCGCGACGGCGGGGGGAAGGAGATCAACGAGCGCGTCGCGGAACTCGCCGACGAGAAGGACGTCACGATGGCCCAGATCGCCCTCTCGTGGCTCCTCCATCAGGACTGGGTCGACGCCCCCATCGTCGGAACGACGAGCGTCGAGCACTTAGAGGACGCCGTGGAGGCGCTCGACATCTCGCTCTCGGAGTCGGAGCAGGAGTATCTCGAGGAGCCGTACGAGCCGGTTCCGGTGTCGGGGCACAACTGACCGTCGAGGGCCGTCGACCATGGCTGACCACCGGGAGTCGCAACCACCAAGTCCTCACCCCGAGTTCGCTCGAGTATGTACGAGGCCGTCCACGCAGCGCCCGACGGCGACAGTAGCGTCGCACGGTTGGCGGCGACCGCCGCCGACTACGGGTTCGAGGGCGTGGTCGTGCGCAATCACTCGGACGCTCGAGCGGCGTACGACGCCGAGGAAATCCGTGAGACGTCCGGTATCGACGTGGTCGAAGGCGTCGAGATCCGTGCCGGCGACCGGCGGAGCGCGAGCGGTTCCGTCGGCAACCTCCGCACGTCCAACACGCTCGTCGCCGTCCACGGCGGAACGAACGCCCTGAATCGCTTCGCCGTCGAGACCGACAGAGTGGACGTCCTCGCCCACCCGATGACCGAGAGCGGCGACTTCAACCACGTGCTGGCGAAAGCTGCCGCCGACAACGGCGTTCGCATCGAGTTCTCCTTCGCCCCGGTACTCCGGGCCAGCGGCGGCTATCGGGTCCGGGCGCTCCAGTCGCTGCGAAAACTCCGGGAACTCGTCGAGTACTACGACGTCCCCTACGTCGTCAGCGCCGACCCGACCTCTCACCTCGAGCTTCGCGCGCCCCGAGAGCTGTGCGCCCTCGGCGAGGAGATCGGGTTCTCGCGCGAGTGGATCGAGACGGGGTTGAGAGAGTGGGGACGGCTGGCCGAGCGCAATCGCCGGATCCAGTCCGAGTCTTTCATTGAGCCCGGGGTCGAACGTGGGCGGTATGAAAAAGACCGTTGAAGAACACGCGGCTCGGTTCGACGAGCAGGCGGCCGACTACGACGAGTCCAAGCCCGACGAGTACCACGCGTGCGCGAATCTGGTTATCGAACACGCTGGGCCCACCGGCGACGACATCGTCCTCGATCTCGGTACCGGAACGGGCGCCATCGCGCTGGCGCTCGCCCCCGACGCGAAACGGGTCGTCGGCCGCGACATCAGCGAGGGAATGATGGAGGAAGCACAGGAGAAAGCCGACGAGCAGGGTCTCGAGAACCTCGAGTTCGCCTACGGAACCTTTCGCGAACCCGAGTACGACGGCCCGGCCGATATCGTGACGTCGAACTTCGCGATGCACCACCTCTCGGACGAGGAAAAACGGGAGGCGATCGACGTCATCGCCGCCCTCGAGCCCCGAAAGTTCGTTCTCGGCGACGTGATGTTCTTCGGCGAGCCGGACCCGGACGCGCCGTTTTACGGTCCGGAAGTCGACGATCCCGCGACGGTGGGCGTCCTCGCCGACGCGCTCACCGACGCCGGGTTCTCCCTGACGGCCGTCGAACGCGTCCACGATCAGGTCGGGGTGCTCGTCGCCGAGCGCCGGCGCGCGTCGGTCGAAGAGTAGACGGTGACCGCGAACGAGTGACCAAATAGCGACTCTCCCACACCGAATGAAACACCTCCCCAAACACATCCGGCCGCGGTGGCGGTATCTGGTCGTCAGCCTCGAGACTCGTTCGGACGCCGTCGGGCGACGGGCGTTCCAGCGCGAGCTCTGGTACGCCGGGCAGAACCTGCTGGGCGATCCGGGGAGCGCGGACGCCGATCTGTCGGTCGTCCGATTCGAGTTCGACGACGCCACCGGCACCGGCGAGGCGGTCGTCAAAGTTCGCCGGGGGGAGGAAGACCGATCCCGCGCGGCGGTCGCCTGCGTCGACGAGGTCGACGGCGCACCGGTCGGCGTCTGCGTCCGCGGGATCAGCGGCACGATCCGCGCCGCCGTCGAAAAGCACTCCCGAACCTGACGGTCTCGCAAAGCTCGCCGATACCCCGTTCGCGGACTATCAATCTTGGCTTACAGGACACCGAATAGCGGGAAGAAAACTATTTAGGACGCCACGGGCAAGTTTCGGGAGAGAGAAACGTCGTGTTCGAGACCGCTGACCGAGTCGTCGTCGAGCGAATGGAACTAGATTACCAGACGTCCGACTCGATGACGCGTTCGGACACGATAGACCTCGATTTACCGTGATACTATGCAGGGACAACAACAACAGCAGGCGTACGACCGCGGCATCACGATCTTCTCGCCAGATGGCCGACTCTACCAGGTGGAGTACGCCCGCGAGGCGGTCAAACGTGGTACCGCCAGTATCGGGATTCGCACAGCGGGCGGCGTCGTCCTCGCAGTGGACAAACGGATTCCGTCCCCACTGCTCGAGGACTCGAGCGTCGAGAAGATTCACAAGGCAGACGACCACGTCGGCATCGCGAGTGCGGGACACGTCGCCGACGCCCGCCAGCTGATCGACTTCGCCCGCCGTCAGGCGCAGGTCAACCAGCTGCGCTACGGCGAACCGATCGGCGTCGAGACGCTCACCAAGGAGGTCACCGACCACATCCAGCAGTACACGCAGGTCGGCGGCGCTCGTCCGTTCGGTGTCGCGCTGATCGTCGGCGGCATCGAGAACGGCGAACCGCGCCTCTTCGAGACCGACCCCTCGGGGACTCCCTACGAGTGGAAGGCCCTCGCAGTCGGTGCCGAACGCGGCGACCTCCAGACGTTCCTCGAGGACAACTACGACGAAGCCGCCGACCTCGACGGCGGGATCGCGCTGGCGCTGGACGCCCTCGCGTCGGTCAACGAAGGATCGCTCCTGCCCGAGGAAGTCGGTCTCGCGACGATCGACGCCGAAACCGAGTCGTTCGAGCAGTTCGACGACGACCGGATCGAGGAGTACCTCGTCGAGAACGAACTGCTCGACGAGGGTGAGGACGAAGACGAAGACGAAGAAGACGACGAGTAACGACCGCCGGTCCGAATCGAGCGTCGATCTCGGATAGCTCCACCCCCTTCGACTCGGGCTGTTTTCGACACCCGAACACCGTCCTCGAGTAACGTCTCTCGTCGTCGACACTCACCACCGGTCGCCACGAGACGACCGGTTCGAGGAGACTCGAGAGACGCGACCGATCGCAGGAAAGGTCTTTTACCCGCCCCCTGCTATCCCCAGTCATGATATCGCTCGACGAGGCGGTGACGGCGCGACTCGAGTCCCACGGGGCGCGCTTCGAAGTGTTAGTCGACCCGGACGCAGCGCTCGCGATCAAGCGCGACGAGTTCGACGGCGACCTTGAGGAGGTCATCGCCGCCGAGGACGTCTTCGAGGACGCCTCTCGCGGCGATCGACCCGCCGAGAACGACCTCGAGACGGTCTTCGACACGACCGACCCACTCGAGATTATCCCGGAGGTCATCAAACGGGGGGAGATCCAGATCACGGCCGATCAGCGCCGCGAAATGCAAGAACAGAAGCGAAAGCAGTTGATCAACCAGATCACCAGAAATGCGGTGAACCCCCAGATGGACAACGCGCCCCACCCACCCGAGCGAATCGAGAACGCTCTCGAGGAGGCCGGGTTCACGGTCGACCCCATGGAACCCGTCGGCGAGCAGGTCGACGAGGCGCTCGACGACCTGCGGCCGATCATCCCGATCCGGTTCGAAGAGGTGACGGTCGCGGTCCAGATCCCGCCTGAGTACGCCGGCAGCGCGCAGGCGAAGATCCGACAGTACGGCGACCTCGAGAACGAGGAGTGGCAAGCCGACGGATCGTGGGTCGGCGTCCTCACATTCCCCGCCGGGCTCCAGAACGACTTCTACGACGTCGTCAACGAGAACACCAGCGGCGAGGCAGAGACGCGGATCGTCAGCGATAAAGACGAGTTGAGCACGCGCTGAAGAGTTGTGTGCGATCGGTCTCGAGACGAAAACGCAAAAAACGAACCGCGCGACGACCGTTCGATTATCCGCGACGGAACCCGACGAAGAAGCCGCCGGTGAACCCGGCACCGACCGAGAGCGTCGAAATAATCGTCTCGAGATAGGTCGGATCGGCGTGTTCGCCCGCACTGATCAACCCGGCACTCAGTGCATCCCAGTCAACGATGAGGATTCCTCGTGATTCGAGGTATCGAAAGACCACGAGCTGGAGTCCGATGATCACCGCGATGAGTTTCGCGATTTTCTTGGCGGCGAACCCCATGACGAGGCCGATCGCGGCCCCGCCACCGACCTCGAGACCCAGTGTGGTTGGATCGACGTTTACCATGTTCGTACTCATTAGAATCAATTGATAAGACCTTTGTGGTGACGAGACTGTCAGTTCGTCGGAGCGGAATCGCCACGGGATTCAAGTCGTCCCGTGTCCTATCGGTGAACATGTGTCTCGAATGCCCAAGAGAGGTGATTGACCGGCATCTTTAGTGCTGGTGAGAGTGTGGGAGTCTTTCTGACCGATCGGTTCAGTCGTCGATCGACGCAGGGTGTCGGTAGTGTCCACGCCGTCGCGTCTGCGGGTTCGCGTTTCCGTCTGCGTTTTCGGTTCCGAGTGCGTCCTCGTCCTCATCCTCGTTCTCGTCCACGTTTACGCTCGCGTTCGCGTTCGCGTCCACGTCAACGTCTCCGAACCCCGACTGAACGGTTCACCGACCGGCGGATCGAAAGCCGGCGACAGCCCCTCTCCAACACACGACCCGAGTCACAGCTACATTCACATTCATGAGAGCGATCATCGCAAAGCGCGTCGATTCCGGAACGCCAGACACGACGGAGATCAAAGACCTCGCGGAGGCCGCAGGATACGATGTCGTCGGTGAGATTACCCAGTCGCGGAAAGCGGACGCCGCCCTCCAGATCGGGGAGGGGAAGGCGAACGAACTCGCCAGAAAAGTCGAGATGGCCGACGTGACGACCGTCATCTTCGACAATCGGCTCGGACCCTACCAGCGGTACAACCTCGGCCAGATACTACCGGACGGCGTCGAAGTCATCGACCGGTTCACGCTGATCCTCGAAATCTTCGGCCAGCGCGCCCAGACCCGAAAGGCGCAGTTGCAGGTCGAACTGGCGGAACTTCGCTACGAGTTGCCCCGCGTCGAGGCCAAATCGAGTCTGGCCAAACGCGACGAACGGCCCGGATTCATGGGGCTCGGCGAGTACGACGAGAGCCGCGAACAGGACATCAAGGCCCAGATCAGCCGGCTCACGGACGAACTCGAGCAGATCGAGCAGACCGAGGAGCACCGCCGCGAACGACGTCGAGCCTCCGGGTTCGATCTGGTCGCACTGGCCGGGTACACCAACGCCGGCAAATCGACGCTCATGCGCCAGCTCGCCTCCGACCTCGACGTCGACGAGAACGAGGACCTCCACGAGGACCTCGATGCCACCGCGGAGTCCCAGGACAAACTGTTCACGACGCTGGGTACGACGACGCGCCGAGCGGAGATCGAACCGCGAAACGTCTTGCTGACGGATACGGTCGGGTTCGTCAGCGACCTTCCCCACTGGCTGGTCGAGTCGTTCAAGTCCACGCTCGATTCCGTGTATCGGGCCGACCTCGTCTTGCTCGTCGTCGACGTCAGCGAGCCGGTCGACGAGATCCACGAGAAGCTCGTCACCTGTCACGACACCCTCTACGAGCGCAACGAGGCCCCGATCGTCACCGTGTTGAACAAGATCGATCGCGTGAGCGAGGACGAACTCGAGGAGAAACGACGGGCGCTCTCGGCGCTCGCGCCGAACCCGGTCACCGTCAGCGCCCAGACGGGGACGAACGTCGAGCAACTCCGTGACCGGATCGACGCCGAACTGCCCGACTGGGAGCACGAGCGGCTGGTGTTGCCGATGACCGACGACACGATGAGCCTCGTCTCCTGGATTCACGACCACGCCAACGTCGAAGACGTCTCCTACGGTGACGACGACGTGCTCGTCTCGTTCGAGGCGCGTCCGGCCGTGATCTCGCAGGCGCGTTCTCGCGCGAGCGAGCTGTCGGCGGTGCCGGAGTCGGCCTGATACGAATTGCAGTACCGATGTACGATGTAATCGCAACCGACCTGCGGTTTCACCGGAACTGATCGACGGGAGACCGTCTAACCGTTCGTTTTCTTCGCCCGTTCCGTATCCGCTCTCCGGTTCGCCGACGAACCGACGTAATCCCTATCTTATAAATCGCTGACCCGAGTCTGTGGGAGCATGGAACGCGTCGCGATCATCGGGGCGTCGATGACTCAGTTCGGACAGCGCGAGGAGTGGATCCGCGAACTACTCGCGGAGGCCGGCATCGCCTGTCTCGAGGACGCGGGTGTCGATCCCGCGACAGTAGAGCACCTCTACGTCTCGAACATGGCGAGCGGTGAGTTCGAGGGACAGGGCGGAATCATGAACGCGCTGGCACACGACCTCGGCGCGTTACCGGCGTACACCGAACGCATCGATCAGACGAGTTCGAGCGGTGGCGCAGGCATCTACGCCGCCTGGCGGTCGATCGCCAGCGGGGCCAGCGACATGACGTTGCTCGTCGGTGGCGAGAAGATGACTCACCCTTCGACGGCCGAAACCACGGACATCATCGCCTCGATCACCCACCCCTGCGAGTACAAACACGGGCTCACGCTCCCCTCGTTCGCCGGGATGACCGCGAGACACTACCTCGAGCGCTTCGACGCGCCCCGGGAGAGCCTCGGGAAAGTCGCCGTCAAGAACCACAAGAACGGCGTCGACAACCCCCACGCCCAGTTTCAGAAGGAGGTCGACCTCGAGACGGTCCTCGAGTCGCCGATCGTCGCCGACCCGCTCCGGTTGTACGACTTCTGTCCGATCACCGACGGCAGCGCGGCGCTGATGCTCTGTCCCGAGTCCGTCGCCAAGGAGTACACGGACGACTACGTCGTGATCGCGGGCGTCGCGGGCGCGACGGACACCCACGTCGTCCACGAGCGGCCCGATCCGACGATCATGGGTGGCGTCGTCGAGAGCGGCCAGCAGGCCTACGAAATGAGCGGCTACGGCCCCGAGGACATCGACGTCGCCGAACTCCACGACATGTTCACCATCCTCGAGTTCCTCCAGATGGAGGGACTGGACTTCGCGGAACAGGGTGAGGCCTGGAAACACGTCGAGGAGGGACGGACCGAACGCGACGCCGACCGGCCGATCAACACCTCCGGCGGGCTCAAATCGAAGGGGCATCCGCTCGGTGCGAGCGGGGTCGCGCAGGGCGTCGAGATCTACGAACAACTCGTCGGCGAAGCGGGGCCGCGACAGGTCGACGCCGACGTCGGCCTCTGCTGTAACGTCGGCGGCTTCGGAAACTGCGTGATTACCACGATCATGGAGGCTGCAGCATGAGCGACGAAAACGCGAACGCGATGGAGGCCTATCGGTACGAGGACGGATCGATCAGCTACCCGGGCCACCCGCTCGGCCCGGACGGCTCGGAGCCAGTCGAGACGATCGATTTGAGCGAGTACACCGCGACGGTCGTCACGTGGACGACGAGCACCGCGACGCCGCCGGGCGTGCGCGCGCCGAACCACCTCGCCATCGTCGAGTTCGACGTCGACGGCGAACCGGTCCGCGCGATCGGGCAGTTGACCACCGACGAGGTCGAGAGCGGCGACGAGGTCCGGCCGGTGTACGTCGAAGAACTTCGCGACCCGGAGGCGGGAATCAAGGAACCGGCGAGCCAGGACTGGGACGGCTATCGGTTCGAGCCGGTCTGAGTTCGACGCCTACTCTCCGGATCCGTCGGTGTCGTCGCCGTTTGAACCGCGTTCGTCTTCGTCGTCCTCGCCGTCATCGTTTCCTCTCGTTTCGTCACTCTCGTCGTCTCCCTCTTCGTCCGCACTCACGTTCTCTACCTCGTCCCCGTCTTCGTCCCTACCTTCGTCCGGCCCGTACTGATCCCGCAACGTCTCGAGTTCGGCGTCGACGTCGACGCTCGCGGGATCGTCGGGCTCCGTCCCCGTCTCGCCTTCCTCGAGCGGGCTCGATTCGTCGGCCTCTCCGTCCGCTCGCGTTCGGTCACGATCGCGGTCACCCTCGGCGACGGCCTCGAGTCGCCGATCGATGTCGTCGCGTAGGTCGCGAGCGTCTTCGATCAACTTCCGTGCGTGCTCGTCACGGGGGAGGGACCCCTCCGAGACGGCCCGCTGGAGCTGTGCGAGTGCCCCGTCGAGCTGGTCGAGGGTCGTCGTCCGTAACTCCTCGGCGTGTTCTCGAGTGCGGTCTCTCGCTTCCTCGCTTCGCTCGCGTACCTGTCGCTCCCGGCGGAGCACCCTGAGCGCGCGCTGGAACGTTTCGAGAGCTCTGACGTTCGCCTCGAGGATCGCGATCAACGCCGGGATCGCGACCTCGTCGGCCACGCGAAGGAGTTCGCGGGGCGTCGGCGGGCGCAACGGCGGACGTCGCGACCGGCGCTGGGGCTCGAGTTCCGTGCGTAACTCCCCGAGCGTCTCGGCGAGTTCCTCGACCGCCTCGGCGAGGTCGTCGTCTGCATCTGCCATAGGAACACTACGAAACACTGTCTAAAAAAATGGCCGATTAGCGTATCGGTGATAACCGATCGAACAGCGGATCGGTGCCGCAATTTTATCCGCTTCCCGCTCTTAACGTAGTCCGGAGGCCACAATATTTATTGTGGCAGCAGACCACCTCTATAAAAGATGGGTATCGAGTTAGGGGGAGGTGTTCCGAAAAGTGCGACGTTTGCACAGGCCTTGGGAACCCTCAAACAGAAGGGAAGCAACATCCTTCTCGTCGGGAGCGGGGCGTCCGAGGCACACGGAGCGACGTGCCGCCGCTTGCTCGGAGACACGAACGATCACGAACGATCGCGATACCGGCTCTTCGTCGTCACGGAACGACCGTGCTGTTCCCACGAATCCGAGGAGGAGCGAGCACACAGAGACGACGCGGACGAAAACTCGACGACCAGAGTCATTACCAGATCGGCAGACGATCGGAAACGGACCGAAGCACACTCGTCGGCCGAATCCGTCGTCGGGACCGAACTGCTTAGCCCGCTCGGCTCGGAGATTATCGAGACCGTCAACGAGTTCGACGAGGCCGCGAACGGACTCGAGCCATCCGAATTACGGGTCTGTGTCGATTCGCTCGTTCCGCTGCTCACCGAACACAACTCGGAGAACGTCTTTCGACTCCTGCACGTGCTGACGTTACGGATCAGGCAGGCGAACGGAATGGGTCACTTTCACCTTCCGATCGACGCCGACCACGACGCCGTCAACCTGCTCGAGCCACTTTTCGATGCCGTCGTCGAGGTTCGCTCCCACGACGGCGTTCCAGAGCAGCGCTGGCACCTCCGCGACCAGCGAACGACCAGTGACTGGATTCAGTTGTAGCGGTCACTTCCCCCCAAACCTGATTGTTTTTGGACACGTATAACGACTCGACAGTGAGATTCCCCTCTCAATCGGCTCGCCGAACCGAAGTGTCGATACTGTCGGTCACACATCGTCTGAGCGTCGGTCCGAGGTCGAACGATGATTCTCCACCGGTATTGCTGTTGTGGCACAAGGACTAAATAGCGACCGACCTATCAGACAGGAGAGCGAAATATATGGTCGAAGTTGACATTCAATTTCTCGCAGGGGTCGCCGTTACCGTGTTCCTTGCGCTCATGTTCTTCGGTGTCGTCGTCCTCTGGGACGTCGCGCTTGCACTCCGGAGCGTGGGTGACAAAATCGACAAACTCGAGGACAACGTAGACGACGATCTGAAAGATATCGGATATTCTCTGGACAGCATTTCGAACGCACCCGGCGGCGGTGGAGCGCAGTTTCACCTGAGCGGCGGGACGATCAGTTCCGAACCGACGCCGAACCAGCAGTCGACGGCCGAAGCCCAGCCGCAGGGCGAGCATCCGTCGTCGTCTCGAGAAGAACCACAGCCACGTCACCAGCGGTCGACTCACCCCGAGACGGAGTCGGCTCGAGAGCGGACCGACGACGCACCGTCGGAGTCACAGGTGGCTGATTCGACGATCGAATCGAAGGCGGAGACGGAGACAGCGGCCGATACCGACCCGGAGACCGGAGATGAGATTTCGGACGACTCCGATACGCTCGACCCCGACTCGAATCCCGATTCGGACGACTCCGATTCGGAGTCGGAGTCGGACCCGGACCCGGATCCGGAATCGACCCCGGACGTGGAATCTGAACACCCCCGAGCTTCGATCAACCGCGGACGATTCGTCACTTCACCGGATCGCAGGGCGTGGTACGCGATCCCGTTAGACCGTGACGCCGTCGCGAACGCAGGGCCCGTGATCGCCGGCGAACTCGAGGCCGGCGAGCCTGACGCGGAGTCGACGGGCGAATCCGAATCCGAATCCGAATCCGAAGTGATCGCGGCTGGGCCGGCCCCTGACGGTGACCGCTCCGAGTTCGAGTTCGAGTCGAAGACCGAGGACGAAGCCGACGACCCGGTCGGTGCTGGCGTACCGGATGGCGAAGCAACGAGCGACGAACTCGGAACCGACACGGACTCCGACTCCGACTCCGACGACACACTCGAGTTCGGGGACTCGACGGTCGAGACGGCTGAGACGGCCGACACCAGTTCGGCGGCCGGTGACGCTGACGACACTGTGGACGAGCTTGCGGACGGCGAATTATCGGACGACGCGATCGATTCGAAGTCGAACGCACCTCCGGCAAATCGAGACAGTGACCGGACGGACAGCGACGAGCGTGAGAGTGATCGGGCGAACGGAGACGTCGAACGCCCCACTCGATCAGAATCGGAATCGGAATCGGGGTCCGAGTCCGAGTCTGAGTTGGAATCGGAGTCTGACATCGAACTCGAGTTCGAAGCCGATTCGGAATCGATACCGGAGAGAGAGGTGGAGGCGGAATCAGAACCAGAATCAAAATTAGAATCGGAACCGGCACGAGAACTGGAGGAGAGCGACTCTCGGGACTCGACGAGTTCGGATGCGGATCTCGTCGACGCTGACGACATCGAGGACTCTCTCGACGCGGACATCGATCGCTCCGCTGACGACACCGAATCGTTCACCGACTTCGAATTCTCCGATCTCGCCAGCGAACCCGACGACGAGGGGACGGAACGGACCGTCGACGAAGCGATCGATTCGATGAACGACGAGACGCCCTCGTTATCACTCTCGAGTCACGGATTCGAAGTGACCGCGGAAGCGGACGACGACGGGGCCGTCTTGGTCTTCGAATTCGATCCCGACACCGTCGAAATCACCGGATCGACCAAACGGTTGCTCCGTTACCAGATGAGGAGTTTCGCGGAGCAGGAGTCGACGCCGGACGGCGACGTGACGATCGAGGGGAACACGATCGTCATCGAACTTCCCGAGGCCGACGGCGACGCGGTCTCTCGATGGGGCGAGGCGGCCGTCGGAATCATCGACCGGACGCTGTACCTGTCGGACAACAGTAACTGAGGACACGACGTCGCGACGCAGAACCACACGTTTTAGGCTGCTCACGACTCCAGATCAGGTGTGCGAATAGAGAATAGTTTCATTCCCGTCCGCGGCGTCGGCGAAAAGACCGAGCGACGCCTCTGGGCCAACGGGATCACCCACTGGGACGACTTCGACGGCAGCGTCGTCGGTTCGACGCTCGCCGACCGAATCGAATCCTACATCGAAACCGGACGGACCCACCTCGAACGGGGTGACGTCAGTTTCTTCGCCGAGGCATTGCCCGCCTCGAGTAGCTGGCGGCTGTACGAGAACGTCCGCGACGACGCCTGCTTCCTCGACATCGAGACGACCGGTCTCGACGCGAACTGCAACGACGTGACGACCGTCAGCGTCCACCGCGGCGGCGAGACGAAAACGTTCGTCAAGGACCGCGACCTGACCGCCGAGCGGCTCCAGACCGAACTCGAGCGGTCCTCGCTGCTGGTTACGTTCAACGGCCAGCGCTTCGACGTCCCGTTTCTCGAGACCTGCTACGACGTCGACGCGTCGGTCCCACACGTCGACCTCATGTACTGTTGTCGAAAGCTCGGGCTCGACGGCGGCCTGAAGCGAATCGAACGCGACATCGGAATCGAGCGGGACATGCCCGACATTTCCGGTCGCGACGCCGTCAGACTCTGGCACGAGTACGAACGAGGGGACGACCGCGCACTCGAGACGCTCGTCGAGTACAACCGAGCGGACACGGCGAACCTCGAACCGCTGATGGATCTCGTCGCAGACCGGCTCCATCAGGAGGTCTTCGAATCGGCGATTGCAGGTGTCGAATAGCGCGATTCCTGTCGGTCTGGGTGCGTCCTTGCCGTTTCATCGCATCGGCTGAACGGCGAATCTCGTCCGTTCAGCGAGAACAACACCTCTAGTCGTCGATGTGGACGTCTCCGTCGCTGGTGACGACGACGTCGTATCCGCAGTAGGAAAATTTGACTCGGCCGGTCGACCGTTGGGTTCCGTCCTGACACGGTGCGAAGAGCGCATCGAGCGCTTCGGGATTGAGAACATCGTACAGCGCTTCGTATTCCGGCGGTTCGATCTCCGTGGTGTCGACACCTTCACGCTCGGCGATAGCAGCGATAATTTCGAAACTGAGTGACTGCGTCCCTGTTTCACTCGTGCGGTCCACTGAGAGTAGCATTAGCCACAGTCTTCACACGCCTCGATATAAATCCTGCGGCCTCTTTCACAACTCGGTGTACAGTATTACGTGATAATGAACACACATGGCCTTTGGTGTCTTTATTGGGCCCCAATTCAAACATATTTCTATTACAATCCGTAGTTATGAAGGGTTTCGAGTATCGAAACCTCAAATTAATACGTGCTTATCCGGTCCCGATAGACTGGCGTGTCGACGAGCGATAATCTCTGTCTCACCGATTCGAGACTCTCCCGTTTCCGACTGAAATCACCACTCTGCGGTGGATCCGATCACCTTCTGATATTCGAAAGAGGAGATAATCACTGATTGCCTACCGGGTTTCTCTCTCCTGTGTCCATCGACTACGGTCTATAAGGGCCCTCCGTATCCCGACTGAAATACCGACGACGGATAAATCGAACTTCGAGATCTGAAGTTATCTTTCGACGAGAAAACGGCGCTCGCTCGGACTCTCGCCGACCGCTTCAGACATCTCGGACGAGAACGATTCGATCGGTTCCAGAAGAGCCAGGGCGGGGATTTGAACCCCGGGAGTCTCGATTACAAGTCGAGTGCATGAACCGCCCATGCTCCCCTGGCGCGGGGCGATTCTCTCTTACCGGTCCTCCTTTGAATGTGTATCGTTTTCCGCCGAACCCGGTCTCTCGTTCGAACTCGAGTCCGAGTCCGAGTCCGAGTCCGACTTCGACGTCGATCCCTCGAGCGACCGCTCCATCCCCACCCGATACGTGTCGTAGCCGTGTCGGCGATAGAACCGGCGAGCGGCCTCGTTATCGGCCATCGCTTCGAGGATGACGACCGTCGCCCCGCGCTCTGCGAGGGTGTGTTCGACTTCCTCGAGGAGCGCCGTGCCGATTCCCTGATCGCGGTACGACGGCTTGACGTACAGATTCGAGAGCACCCCGCGCGTCGAATCGAGCGTGAACATACCTCGCTCGAGCGAGAACGATGCGAAGCCCGCCACGTCGTCCGCCGTGGTTCGCGCGACGAGGAGGCCGTCGTTGAACTGGTGGCCGGCGAGCACGTCGCGAATAGCCTCCCGGTTGGCATCTGGAACGATGTGCGAGCCGTGGCGCTCCTGTTCGCGTGCGAGTTCGATCCAGTCGTCGGCCAGTGTCTCGAGGTCGGCTTCCGTCGCGAATTCGATTCGGAGATCGGTGTTTGGGGTCGTCATCTCTGTCGAGGTGGTGATCGGACGGGCCGTCGTGATCGGCGTCTCTCGGTGTTTCGGCGTCTCGCCGCACGACCGCCGAACGAACGTCGCCGACTGGACGGAGGACTACCGACCAGTGTCTCGTACTCCAGTCGCGTTCGAGAAAGTCGTTTGGATCGAAATTGGACCGCGGTATCGGCTCCGTCGTCGCCCCGTCGGGGAAATCGAGCACATCGAACGATCGCGCGCCGCGGGACTCAGATACTTCGACAGTCGGGACAGACGAGTCGGCCGTTCGTTTCCCTGAGCGAATTGGTGAGCGACCCACAGGACTCACAGACGCCCTGTGTCGCGTACTCGGTGCCGCCGTTGGGGAGTTGCTCGCTCTCTGACCCCTCGGTAACCGTCTCCTGAACGATCGGCTCGGCTTCCGACCGTCCGGCCGTCGCCCCCTGAAACGATCCCGCCGCGGCGATGATGTCCCGCTGGGTGAGTACGCCGAGGAGCTCACCACCGTCCGTAACGACCATATTTCGGTGGTTCTCTCGAGCCATCTGCGTCGCGGCGTCGGGGAGCGGCCGATCGGCCTCGATCGTCAACACTGGTGTAGACATCACGTCCTCGACCGCGGTCGACCCCGGGTCGCGCTCGTCGACGACGAGTCCGAGAACGTCCCACTCGGTCATGATTCCGACCGGCTCCGTTCCACGGACGGCCAGGACGCAGCCGATCCGTTCTTCCCGCATGAGCTCGACGGCGCCGAGAACCGTATCGGATTCACTGACGCCGACGTATTCTTTCGTCAGGACGTCCCTGACCAGCAGTTCCGATTCCATGTGTGAACGGATAGCACAGACAACCTAAAAGGTACTCCCGGCACGTTTATGAAATTAGCCGACGAAGCTCTATTTTCGGTGGTTCATCCCGGATTTTGTCACGCCGAATGCGACAGAACTGCTCGTGAGTTCGACGGTTCAATACTGCCCGAATCGGCCACTCGAGAACCCGTCGTGACAACTGAAACGGTTTACACATTGATCGCCCAGTCCGCGGTTCTCGCTCACAGTACTCGCTCCGAACCGTGCCTCGTACGATCAGGTGTGCAGTGACTTTCAGTGGCTCCTATCGCTCCCGTTCACCACTCGAGTTCGACTCGAGACCCGTCCTCGCGACAGATCTCGAGCGCGTGCTTGGCAACCATACCGGCGGCCTGTGCGTGCCGGGCGCGGCCGACGCCGACCTTGAGTGCGACGTCGACCGTCTCCTCGACGTGGGCGATCGCGTCGTGGTAATCAGCCGACTCGAGGTCGGGGCAGACGGCGATGATGTTGTCGCCACCGACGAAAAAGGAGAGGCTCTCGTGGGCGGTACGCATGTAACGCATGAGTTCGGCGTACCCCTGTTCGATCTCGATGAAGCTGTCGAAGGCGTTGAGTTCGTCGGTGTACTCGCCGGTGGCGTCGTTGACGTCGAAGTGAGCGATCTGGACGTCGTCGTCGGTTCGGTCGCCGTTCGCGAGGACGGTCCCGTCGAGAATCTCGCGCCGGTCGCTGTCCTGTGCGCTGCCCGCCTTCTGGAGGGCCGCCGTCGCATCCGAAAGGGCAGCGACGGGACTGGAATCGGTCCCGACGCCGAGGCTCAGCGTCACCGGGTATCGGTTGCCGATCGATTCCTGCAAGAGCGCGTGGTCGTCGACACCGAGACCGTTGGTGACGGCGATCATGTTGTCGAACCGCGTGAAGAAGACGTAGCCGTCGCGGGCGCCGACGAACTGCGAGATGTCGGCGTAGAGCCGCGATTGCAGCGTCTGAAGGTCGGCTTCCCGCCTGGGTTCTGGCGTCACGGTCCACGGGCCGTAGTTGTCGATCTGAACGAGCGTAACCTGCGTGTTCGTCACGGTAGTCGCCCCTTTCTGGGGCCGTCATATAAGTGGTACGCAATCCAGATCCGTGATGGGTGACGAACGGTCGGGACGTCAGTTACGCCGACTTCTTCTCGGGGTCCGCTCCGACCGGGTGGTAGTCCCAGAACCCGCCCGCGCGCATCGCCTTTCCGACTTCCTTGTGCATGTCGACGATCGTCTCGAACTCCTCGGCGTCGACCCCCTCGAAGATCTCGCGCAGCGAGACGACCTTTGCGTAGTTCAGTCGAATTGGATCATCGCCGTACTCGGCGACGAACTCCTCGCGTGCGAGCGGGAAGTCCCCGTCTTCGTCGACTTTCTTCGCGATGACTGCCATTCCGTACTTGCGCATTCCCTCACTCCCCTCCTCGCCGTCGGGATCGTGTGGCCAGTCCATACCTCGAGATGCGCACGGGGGTTGCAAAAGGGTTACTGGTTAGTTTCGCTGCGCGTCGTCGTTCCTCTCGTTCAAATCCTCCGTCTACGCGTTCGCTCGCGTATGTACTCGTGCAAAAGCGGAAGGGGATAGGATTTGAACCACGGTCGGAGTAAGCTCCTCCCTGATTCGAATCCCACCGTCTCCGTTCGGCGCGACGCGACGTGCGTCGCCCGCTTACGGTGGGGATGGGATTTGAACCCATGAGGCCTGACGGCCACCTGCTCTCAAGGCAGGCGCGTTGGTCCGCTCTGCCACCCCACCACGACTGTGCCTTCCTCATCCGGTCAAAAAGCGTTGTCGGTCTCTTCGCCGTTTCGGCCTCGACCTCGACCGGCGCGCTCATCTGCGGACGATCGTCGGTCCGTCGTCGACCGCGAGCCCGAGCTCGTCGACGACCGCCGCCGTCGCCTCCGGGACCGGCCGTCCGGCGGCCCGTCGAGCCTCGAGTCCGGCGATCGTCGAACACAGATCGTCCTCGGTCGCGACGGTCGGGAGCATCGGTGCGAAACCGACGTTCAATCCGGCATCCGCGCCGTGGGTTGCGAGCGTTCCCAGTTCAGGTGTCGTGTAGACGTTCGTGAAGTCGATCGGCTCGGCGAAACACGCGAAGTACACTCGCCCGCCGGGTGCCGGCCCGAGAACCACCTCGTTTCGCCGGATCGTCATCGCCGCCCCGTCGATCTCGGTTCGTGCGACCAGCGGTGCCGTCGGCTCGAGGATGCCGACGCTCGCGTGATCTTCCCGTTCCAGAAGGTGCGTGACGGTGTTACCGACGCGTGCGGCTCGTGTCGAGCCGACCTGGCGTTCGAACCGAACGTCCTCGGCCTCGAGGACGTCTTCGCCGAGAGCGTCGGTGACGAGCGTTCGGACTGCGGTCTCCGCGTCCGCGCGTTCGTCTCCGCCGCCGTCCGTTTCACCGTCGCCCGCCGGCAGCGTCTCCTCGTCCCGATAGTTCACCAGCAACTCACCGCCGCTCGAGACGACCGTTCGGACGACGTCCGCGGTCGTCGCTTCGTAGAGGCGTCTCGCCTCCGATGGAGCGAGCGGCGTTGTCTCGGCGAGCGAGGAGAGCACGAGTCCGTCACGCGGCGGGTCGACCGGCACGACGACGATCATACCGGAGATGGGGCGCGGGCACCCTTGAACGCGACGCTTCGGGCGCCGTCTCGCGCCGGCGATTGCGTCGTCGGTGGCGATTCGACGCGTGCTGTCCCGATCGTTTCGCCGACTGCCGTACGGGATTCGACGGTTACCGCCGCCACGCGAGAAGTCCCGTCGCGACGCTCGCTCCGACGACGAGGCCGCCGGCGAACCAGAGTATCGGTGGTCCGATCGCCACGCTCTCCCAGGTGAGAAGTGCGCCGGCCCCGCCGGCGACGGCTGTGCAGATGGCGGTCCAGTCACCGATGTCGAGTGCCACGGCTCGAGTACGGGGACGGACTCGAGGGCGAAAATCGCGTCGGTGTTCGTTCGTGTTCGTTCCCCCGATCCTCCGTCTCGTCCGATCGACCGAGCGTTTTTCCGATCGTCTCTCGATTCGAGAACCATGACGCGATCCCAACGGCTAGCTTCGCTGTTCGGTACCCTCGTCGTTCTCGGACTGATCGGCGTCGGCGGTCGAGCGTTGGTGATCGAGTACGCCCTCGAGTCCCCCGGCGAACTCCTCGCACCCACAGTTGCGACCCTCACGGTGACCGTGGGAATCGTCCTCGCACTGGTCGGTCTCGGCGCGCGGTCGACGCGCCGGCTCGAGAATCCCTACTGGTAGTCGTCGCTCACCGCTTTTGTCGGCCCTTCGTCTGGCGGTAGTCCGAGGCCATGAGCTGTGCGAAGTGTTCGACCCACGCTTGGGTCTGGTCGTCGGTCTGATTACGCGGGTCGACCATCGGGACGAGTTCGAAGCCGCGGCCGCGGATCGTCGTCGCGTGGTCGTCCGCGACGTCGAACTCGGATGCGGGCCGCGTCGTGTACTCGGTCGCGAGTTCGAAGAGTGCGCGTTCGCCGACCGGGACCAGGATCTCCGGGTTGATCATCCGGATCTCGGCGTTGAGATACGGCTCGCAGGTGCCGATCTCGTCGTCGGTCGGCGGTCGTTCCGGATCGCGACAGCGCGTGAGGTTCGTCAGGTAGACGTTGGCGAGTTCCGGTCGGTTGGGATCCGAACCGGTGACGCAGAGGCCGAGGCGCTGGAGGATGCGCTGGAGGCGCTGGCCGAGCCGGTCTTCGTCGTCGTCCTCCCCGCCGTCGCCGTCCTCACCACCCACACCGCCGCCGGCGAACGGAACGCCCACTTCGTCGGCTGCCGGGCTCGGACGCTCACCGACGAACAGGAAATCCGCGCCGACGTCGCCGTACCCGTGAACCACCGTCGTCCGCGTCTCACAGAGCGCCGGACAGTTCCGACACTGCTCGTCCATCCCGAACGGGTTCGACCGCGTTTGCTGGTTCGCGTCCACATGCGGTTCTCGAGCGACGCGCACAAAAGGACCGCGTTTGGCGGCGTTTTTCGGCTCGGCTGCCGACGTCGCCGCTCGAACGCCGAACGTCGACCGCCTACTCCTCGGGCGGCGACCGCTCCGCGACGGCCGAGGAGACGCCCCGTCGGTGGACGATACCCGTATTGTTCGCGACGTTTTCGGTCAGTGTACGGAACGCCTCGCCGGTCTCGCTCTCTTGGTCGAGCACCGTCGGTTCCCCGGCGTCGCCACCCTCGCGGACCTGCGGATCGAGCGGGATCGACCCGAGGAACGGCATGTCGTGGGTGTCGGCGAACCGTCGACCGCCACCCTCGCCGAAGATGGCGTGCTCGCCCCCGCAGTCAGGGCAGACGAACGTCGCCATGTTCTCCGCGATGCCGAGGACGACGGTGTCGTGGCGGGCGAACATCTGCAGCCCCTTTCGCGCGTCGTCGAGCGCGACGTCCTGGGGCGTCGTCACGATCACCGCGCCGGTGACGGGCATCGTCTGGAGCATCGTCAACTGGGTGTCGCCGGTCCCCGGCGGCAGGTCGACGACGAGGTAGTCGAGGTGGCCCCACTCGACGTCCTCCGTCAATTGCGTGATTACCTTGTGAACCATCGGCCCCCGCCAGATGACCGGGTCGTCCTCGCCGACGAGGAAGGCCATGCTCATCAGCTTCACGCCGAACTTCTCCGGCGGGACCAGCGTCTCGTCGTCGGTCGCCATTGGCGGCTCGTCGGCGTCGACCATCCGCGGCACGTTCGGCCCGTAGACGTCCGCGTCGAAGAGGCCGACGCGAGCGCCGAGTTGCGAGAGCCCCGCGGCGAGGTTGACGGCGACGGTCGACTTGCCGACCCCACCCTTGCCGGAGGAGACGGCGATGACGTTCTTGACGTTCGGCAGTACCTGTTCTTCGCCGCCCGGACCGTCGCGGTCCGGGATGCTCGCGGAGAGGTCGACTTCGAGTCCCTCGTCGGCGAACCGATCCCGAATCTCGCCGGCGATTCCCGTCTCCGTCGGCGAGTAGGGTGCGCCGAGAGCGAGGTCGATAGCGACTTCGCCGTCGTCGATGGTGATGTCGTTGACGAGTCCGAGCGAGACGATATCGTCACCGAGGTCCGGATCCTCGATAGCCCGCAAGCGGTCGCGAACGGCGGCTTCGTCCATACCGAAGAGAGAGGTCCGGCGCTCGAAAAGGTTGTGTTGTCCGCGCTCGTCGTCCGTCACTCGTACTCGTCGGCGCGTCGACGCGGAGAGCGACGCGCTCACGGC
The DNA here is from genome assembly GCF_017357405.1 of Halomontanus rarus. Taxonomy (GTDB): domain Archaea; phylum Halobacteriota; class Halobacteria; order Halobacteriales; family Natrialbaceae; genus Halomontanus; species Halomontanus rarus. The sequence continues at coordinate 3,708,530 of NZ_CP071597.1, forward strand.
CGAAAGTCGAACCGCGGCCCGCCGTACGTCGGCGGATCCGGTTCCAACTCGACACCGTGTTCGAATCGCACGAAGTTCAGATAGAACGGCCGGCCACAGCCCTCGATCGACTCTCCCTCGAGCGTCGTGGTCGGCCCGTCTTCGCCACAGCGGAAGGCGATACCGTCGGCCGACTCGAGGCGCTCGAGGTCGTCGTCGGGTGTCGCGTACTCCCAGCCGGCCTGCGATGCAGTCGTCACGGATTTGTCCGCGAGGTCGGCTCGCCGTTCGACGCGGGTGAGCGCTCCGCAGTGCGGGCAGGTGTAGCTGACGGTGACGGTCATAGGGTACGGGTACGTAGTCGTCGACGAACCCTAAGGTCGTTGCCCGCGTCGCGGCTGCTCCAATCGGTCGTCAGTCCTGTTCGCCGTCCTCGAGCACCACGGCGTAGATCGCACCGGCGCTCGTGACCGTCACCAGCGTCCGATCGAGGACGAACGTACACCAGACGGCTCGAGGCCGGTCGGTTCCCGCGCTCGTCTTCGCGCTCGCGCTCCAGATCGACTCGAGGGTGTTCGGATCGACGGCCCCGTACAGTGGCGGGAGATCCAGCGGTTCACACTCCTGGAGCGTCGCGACGACCGACAGAACGGCGTCGACGACCGATTCGTCGGGAGCGAGGTCGTACTGGTGCTCGAGGGCCTCGAGTACGTCGATCGGAATCGTCTCGGGGGAGACCGATTCGATATTCCGCTCTCGAGACGTGCCGCTGTCCGTCGGACGATCGGTGTCCAAACGTGGGTCCGTCTCGGTCTCCGTGCCCGTTCCTCCCTCGGTCTCCCGTTCCTGTTTCGGTTCCGGATCCGCGGTTGTTTCCCCGTTCGTTTCGTCCTCGTCGTCCCCATTGTCCCCGTTGGAATCCGCTGGCGGCTGTGACCGGTCGTCGTGTCCGTTCCGCTCGGTCATGTCTTCACCTCTGACCGGCCAGCGAATACACAGTCACGTGACTGAACGCCGTCACGTACGGGAGTTATTCCCGTCATCGGTCTAGTTAATCGAGTGTCCCAATTAGGAGTGTCCGTTTCGTGTTAAACACGTTTATAACCATTCCGTGAGCGATGGTCAGTGGTCATCGCGACCGGACCTAGTGTCCCCCCTGTCGTCGCCGACCGGGAGTGCATCGGTAACGAGGTTCGAGAGACCACGACGGATTCGCCCACCGACCGCCTGTGGGGTAACGTCGAGTGACGTCGCGACTTCTTCGAGCGTCGTCGTTCGGGGGCGGTCGAAGTATCCCATTCGCGCGGCCATCAACAGGGCTTCCGCCTGACCACTCGTGAGCGTCGCCGGAGCGGCCGACCGCTCGTGTTCGAGGCCGACGACGCGGTTGAGCTCGATTGCAATGCCGTGGTCCTGACAGAACTGCTGGAACGATGCGATTCGGGTCGGTCCACCGAACCGGAGGCGAACCGTCCACTCGGTGGACGTTGCGGTGGCCTCGAGGATCGCTCCGTCGGCGGCGACGACACCGTCGACGAACGGAAGTTCGTCACCGGACCATCCAACGCGGTAGAGCACGCTGTTCTCGACATCGCCGATACGAACGAGATCGTCGACTTTCTCGGTGTCTTCGACGTGTCGTTCGAAGGTCTCGATGCGGTCGGATCGGGACGTTCGGAGGGACCGATCGAACAACCAGAAGAACGGGCACGTTCGCGGACCGATCGGAACGACGGGTTCGAGCTCGAGTTCGAGCCCTTCCGTCGCCGCGAGCGCCCTGCCGAGCGGAAGCGCATCGAGTTCCAGCGAGAGATCGACGATCGTCCCCATACGTGCCGACGGCCAACGAGGACGAATAAAAATGTTGCCGTTCGTCGTGTGAACATAACCCGTCGTGTCGACCCTCGTCGTGGCTACCCGGAACACCTTTTGCCCGCAGGGGAGTCATCCACGGGTATGATCGACGAAACGGCCGAGGAGATCCGGGACATGCAGACCCACAGCTCCTCCGTAGTCGCCGTCAAAGCGACTCGTTCCCTCGAGTCGTTGCTCGACCGTGAGTTCGCGACCGTCGAGGAGTACATTCGTGCCCTCGAACGCAACGGAAAGGTACTCAGGCGTGCGAACGCGTCGCACGCATCGCTCCAGAACGCGGTCCGCAAGGTCGTCGACACGGTCTCGGAGGCCGACAGCGAGACCGTCGACGACGCGAAACTCCTCACGGCGGAGACGATCGACGACGTCGTCACCCGCGTCGAATCCGGAAAGCGACGCGCCGCCGAAAACGCCGCCGAGGTGCTCACCGACGGTGCGACGGTGCTCACGCACGATTACTCCTCGACGGTCCTCGAGGCGCTCGAACTGGCGGTCGACGCGGGGAAGACGTTCGACGTCTACGTGACGGAAGCCCGGCCCCGGTACATCGGTCGCAAGACGACCCGGACACTCGCGACGATGGCGGGAATCGACGTCACCCTCATCACCGACAGCGCCAGCGGCTACTTCCTCGAGGAGTGTGACCGCGTCGTCGTCGGGATGGACTGTATCGTCGACGAGACGCTGTACAATCGCGTCGGAACCTTTCCCATCGTGGCGGCAGCGAACCAGTTAGACGTCCCCGTTACGGTGCTCGGATCGGCTTCGAAGATCATCACCGACGGATTCGTCTTCGAGAACGAGTTCCGATCGGGTAGCGAAGTCATGCTCGAACCGGCGGAAGGCTTCACCGTCGAGAACCCGAACTACGATGCGACACCGGTCTCGCTGCTCTCGAGCGTAATCACCGACGAGGGACAACGAACGTTTTGACTCCGTGAATTGATCACGCTCCGTTCGACCGGACAGTCACGGTAACCGCACACGCATCCTATTTTCGTCGCTCGTGTATCGACAGTATGCGTCTCGTCCAGGTGTTCGTCCCGCGAGGGAAATACGACCTCGTTCTCGAGACACTCGATCGCGACGGAATCGAGTACGCCGTGACCGAAGCGATCGGCCAGCGGGAGTTCGAAGCGATCGTTTCGATCCCGGTTCCGCCCAGCGACGTCGAATCGCTGTTGGAGACCCTTTACGGCGCGGGACTGGACGAGGATGCGTACACCGCCGTCCTCGCCGCGGAGACGGTCGTCTCGCGTCGAACCGGCCCGCAGCATCGACAGGCGGCGACGACTCGCATCTCGAGGGAGGAACTGCAGGCTCGAGCGGCCGACCTCGCGCCGGCGCTGTCGACGTACCTCGCGTTGCTCGTCTTGAGTACTGTGATCGCGACGGCCGGTCTCCTGTTGGATTCGGCGGCGACGATCATCGGTGCGATGGTCGTCGCGCCGCTGATGGGGCCCGCGCTTTCGGCCAGCGTCGGCGTCGTCGTCGACGACGAGCAACTCGCCTCTCGAGGCGTGTTGTTACAGGCGGGTGGATTGCTCGTCGTGATCGCGACCGCAGCGATCGTCGGCTTCACGCTCCGCGGGACGATCCTCTTGCCGCCGGGGTTCGACGTCGCAGCGGTCCCCGAAGTCCGCGAGCGGATTACACCCGACGTCCTCGCACTGGCGCTGGCGCTCGGCTCCGGCGCGGCCGGCATCATCAGCCTGACGCGAAACGTGGGGTCGGTGCTCGTCGGTGTCGCGATCGCCGTCGCACTCGTCCCGCCGGCGGCGACGGTCGGGCTCGGAATCGCGTGGGGGCATCCGTCGATGATTCTCACCGCCGGGACGCTCGTGCTCGTCAACCTCCTCTCGATCAATCTCACGGCGCTGTTGATCCTGTGGGCGTCGGGATATCGTCCGCAGCGATCCGAGCACGCCGAACGAGCGTTCCGAACCCTCGTCTCTCGGGTCGCCGTGCTCGTTGTTGCCATTGCGGTTCTGTCGGTCGTGCTCGCGGGCGTCACCATCGGTACCTATCAGACCGCATCCGTCGAACACGACGTTCAGACCGAACTCGAGGCGATGAGCGACGATCCGTCGTTCGCCGAACTCCGGTTTCAGGAGGTGAACGTCGACTACGAACTGATCGACGTCTACACCGATCGGCGACCGATCGTAACCGTCCTCGTGGAACGGTCGCCGGGCGAATCCGACCCGCCGGCGCTCGCCGAGACCGTCCGAGACCGTCTCCGGCAAGCGACCGGAACCGACCCGCGCGTGACGGTGGAACTCGTCGACACCCAGTACAGCGAGTGACAGTCGAGGACGGGCCCGTTGGCGACCCCAAAACTTCCGATTACTATCTGCGTGACTAACAGATCGTAAAAACGACTCATATAACCTGACTTTCAGGATGATCGTATAACGTAATAGGTCATAACCCTTATTTCCATAGATCCCTCCCTATCTATCGATGGACCGCTGGCACCGCACCCAAATGAAACCGAAACGATACATTGACCGCCCATCTCCCCGCCTCTCCCCCAATAAATCGGAGGTTTCTACGTGATTTCCCCGAACGTTGGCGTCGGCATCGTCGGCCTCGGGGGTATGGGACAACTCCACGCCTCGAGCATGCTCGAGCTCGGTGCTGACGTCGTCGCCGGTGCGGACGTCTCACCCGAGCAGCGCGAGCGATTCGCCAGTGAGTTCGGTGTGACCACCTACGAGGACCACGACGGTCTCGTCGCCGACGAGAACGTCGACGCCGTCGTCGTCACGACGCCGAACTGCTTTCACGAACCCATCGCTGTCGCCGCACTCGAGGCCGGTTGTCACGTACTCGTCGAGAAGCCACTCGCACACACTCTCGAGAGCGCCGAACGGATCGCCGATGCGGCCGCCGACGCCGACGGCATCTGTATGGTCGGTTTCCACAACCGTCACACCGCGGGGACGACCATGTTCACCGAACAGCGAAAGCGCGGGCGCTTTGGCGACCTGACGCACGTCGAAGCCAACTACGTCCGCCGACGCGGCGTTCCCGGCCCGGGGTCGTGGTTCACGAACCCCGAACTCGCCGGCGGCGGCGCGCTGATCGACATCGGCGTCCACGCCCTCGACCTCGCGCTGTACGTGATGGACTTTCCCGAGGTCGTCGAAGTCAGCGGCATGGCCCGGACGACCTTCGGCACGCGCGAAGAGTACGCCGATCCGGACGGCTTCGGTGACGCCTGGAACGCCCAGGCCGACACCTACGAGGTCGACGACTCCGTCTCCGCGTTCGTTCGGTGTGCCGATGGCCAGACGATCACTCTCGAAGCCGCGTGGGCGACCAACCGCGAGCCCCGTTCGGACCTCCACGTTCGCGGCACCGACGCTGGCGCTCACATGGACATCGGCGGCACCGACCTCTCGATCCTCGAGGCCGGCACCGCCGGGTGTGACCACTACGCCGACGTCGAACTCACCGGCGACTCCGCGCTGACGGGCTACAAAGAGCAAGACGAAGCCTTCCTCGAGACCATCGTCTCCGGCGAGGAACCGGTGGTGAACACCGTCGAGGAAGCACTCACGGTCCAGCGCGTCATCGACGCGATCTACCGCTCGAGCGAGACGGGGAAAGCTCAGCGTCTCGAGTCCGGAGCGGCCGAGGCCGAGGCCGAGGCCGAAGCCGAAGCCGAAGCCGAGGCGGCGCCAAACGCACGTCTCTCGAATCGGTAACGCCGTTTCAGGGGCCCTGCATTGCCGGCGTCGTTTTTCCGCGTTCGCTCCTCGACACTCGACAGTTCTAGCGCTCCCTCTATCGGAAATTACTTATGACTAGTATTTCTATTGACAGGAACGATGACGTTCACGACGAGACGGCGAGTACTCGGGGCGCTTGCGATCGCTGGGAGCACCGCGTTCGCGGGGTGTCTGGATTCAGCGACCCCGAGTTCGGAGGCGGAAGAGGGGGGCAACGGAACCGAAACCGGAACGGAAACCGCACCCGAAACCGAGAATCCGCCGGAAACGGCGGGCCCGCTGTACGAGCGATGGCTTCCCGCACGCGAGCACCCCGGCCGGGGTGGCTACCGCTTCCTCCAGTTCGATCATGCGGCGTTTCGAGCGGTCGAGGAGTCCCTCCCGGAGGACGTGACCGATCCGGCTGCCGAACACGAGGGGATCGCCGAACTGGGGATCGATCCGACCGCGCTCGAGTCGACGCTCTCGTTCGGCGGGTCGCTCGTACTCTCGGGATCGTTCGACCCGTCATCGGTGACCGCCGCCGTCGAACCACGGGCCGAGTCGGTCGACGATCGAGATCTGTACACGACGTACGACGGTGTAACGACGGGTCCGTTCGAAGACGGGACCGTCGCCGTCGGCCCGGAGACGGTCGTCGTGCAGGCTGACAACCACAGATCACTTCTCGGCGAGAACGCAGCAGAGACCGTGCCCGTGAAGACGCTCCTCGGGACCGCGACGGGCGACCGGGGCGACCGGTTGCTCGAGACGAACGGTGACGCGAAGGCGTTGCTCGAGGCCACCCACGACGAGCCGCCGACCACCGGCGGCAGTTCGATTCTCTACTGCGAGCTGTTCGACGAGCGCCCGAACTCGAACTCGGACTCGGACGCACCGACGGCCGCCACCGGCGTCGTAATGGCGTGGACGTTCGCGGATGAGCGGACGCACCTCCGGTTCGGCTTCGTCTTCGAGAACGACGAGGACGTCGACCTCGAGGCCTCGACGGCGGCCGCCGAGAACTCGCTCGATCTCGAGGGCTACGACGACGTCGAAACCGCGCGAATCGGGCGGACGGCGATGATCTCGGGAACGATGGCCACCGACGAGTTCGACGTGTTCGGATCGTCTAAGACGACCTCGGCGTCACCGCAAGCGGGTGTCTCGATCGAGGTCGACGGCGGGACGAACGAGGTGACCGTCACGCTCGTAGCGACCAACCGACTCGACGCGCTCCGGATTTCCGTCGACGGTGACGAGAAACGAGAAATCGAGGATCCGACCGTCGGAGAGAGCTACACCGTCGAGGGAGAGTCGGGTGGGACGCTCACCGTGATCGGTGCGTACGACGGCGACGAAGCCGTGATCACCTCGAGAGAGATTTAGCGGGAGGTGTCGCCGATTGGTCCGGTCGATATCAGCCCGCTCCTCGAGTTCGAGTTCGAGTCCGGGTCCGAGGGCGAAGGTGAGGCCAGGGCGATTCTGTCGGCCCCGGCCCCGGTCTCGGTCTCGGTCTCGACCCTAATCCCCCGAGCCCGGTACCGTCTCGCCGGGCCGAAATCGGATCGCGCTCCTGTCATCCCCCCGCGATCGGAAGAGACGGTGTGGTCTCTCATACGGATTGGTGGATCCGTTTGCCGGTGCCACCGGACCGTTCGCGGTTGCGCCTGAAACGACGGACAGCAGTCCGTATCAGTCGCGACAGAGGTCTCGTCGCTTCGTCGCCCGCACGCAGAGGAAGACCGGATATCTCGACTCCTTCTCGTATCGCTCCGGCCGCTGGTCCTCGAACGCCGCCGTCGGTTGGGGTTCCACGACCGTGTCCAACTGGAAGCCGTTCTCAAGGAGCGGGTTGAGCATCTCCGAGAAGGGTCGGCGGTAGTAGGGAACGTCGACGTCCCACTCTTTGGACAGGCGTTCCACCTCGAAGTAATTCTCCGCTTCGTCGTTTTCCGGCGGGAACTCGTCGAGCGGGTGTCCGGTGGAGAAGACGAAGAAGCCGCCGGGCCTGAGGAGACGAGCGAACTCGGAGAATACGCCTCGCCAGTCCTCGACGTAACTGAGCGCGAGAGCGCTCACGATCCCGTCGAACGACCGTGCGGTCGCGAACTCGAGCGGCGCTCCCAGATCTGCCTGTCTGAACTCTGCGCGGTCTCCAACCTGCTCGATGGCGTGGCCGAGCATCTCGTCGCTCACGTCGACCCCGACGACGTCGGCCCCCCGGTCGACGAGCCACTCCGTGTACACCCCGGTTCCACAGCCCGCGTCGAGCACGCGTTTTCCAGCGACGTCCGGAATCAACGAGGACGTTGCGGGGAACTCCAGTTCGGCGTTGTACGCGTTCGTTCTCACGTCCGCTGCGTACGCGTCCGCCAGTTCGTCGTAGGCGGCTTTCGCTATCGGATCGTCGTCTGCCGTCATGGGGTCCTCTCCGTTCCGTGTCGAGAAAATACGTTGGCTCGTCGAGCGACAGGTTTCGACGACGCCTCGAGAACGGGTCGTAGGGGTTGGCTGTAGTGCGTTCGGGTTCGCCGTGGAGTGAACGGTCGCCGCTTAGAGCACTTCGTCGAAGTCGTTGTGTCCGTGAATGTCGACGCCTTCCTCGGTGATCTCACAGAGGAAGACACCGTTGCCGGAGCCGGTGTCGCGTTCGACGGCGGACTTGATGCCGCGGGCGGCGATCGTCATCGCCTCCTCGTTCGAGAGTCCCTCCTCGTAGGACTGCTCTAAGTGACCGTAGGCCAGTTGCATCCCGCTGCCGGTGACGGTGTAGTCGTCTTCCATGACGCCGCCGGCGGGGTCGATGCTGAAGACGTGGCTGCCTTCCTCGTCGACGCCGCCGAGAATCGGGTGGATGGCGAAGAACGGGCCACCGCGGGCGAAGTTGCCGGCGAGGTTCGCCAGCGCGTTGATCGACATGTTCTCGCCGCGGCGAGCCTCGTAGAGGTTGACCTCCGCGCGAAGGCTCGAGATGAACGATTGAGCGCCACCGACGCTGCCGACGAGCGTGAGCGCGGCGGTCGGGTGGATCTGCTCGACCTTCTGGACGTTCTTGTTCGAGACGAAGCGGCCGCCGAGGCTCGCGCGCATGTCAGTCGCGATGACGACACCGTCGGCCGTGGTGATGCCGATCGTCGTCGTCCCGGTCTTGTTCACGTTCTCGAGGTCGGCCCGCGAGAGGTCGTTCTGGGGCAGCGAGCCGAGTTCGGGGTCGTAGGGGTTCGGGTCGTCGGCCAGTTGATCGACCGTCTGGGAAAACTCGGAATTGGAGTCGTGCATAGGCGTTCGCATTGCCCGTCACTAACGGCCGGCACGGTATAAAACATCGGCGTTCACCACCGGCGTTTCCGCTACCGACAGCGGTCGGTCGCGAGAGAACGGACGACGGGCTGGACCTCGACCGACGGGCGAGCCATACCGGCGGCTCGGGGGTCGCGTTCGATACACGGACAGGAGAGACAGCAGGTGAAAGCGTTAGGACATAGATGTCTGGGCGTCTTCGTAGGCCGCCTCGACGTTCGTGAGGAGACGGTGGATCGGGAGGGTGAATCCGGCCTGGCGAGTAACGAGGGCAACTGGCATCGCGGCGATTCCGATCGCGATACACAGCTGATACAGTGCGAACAGCGTCGCGTGGTACACGCGGGATTTCATCGGCGTTCGGCTGACCACAGATGCAGACGGTATATAAGTCTTGTTGAGGCTGCGTATCTATGATGATCAGTTGTGTACGTTTCGGGTCGGCGCAGTCGTGCGATTCAACCCAGGTTGTGTCGGGAACAACTACACACGAACTCGAGTCGAACCACACCTATCCTGACGGAAATCGACCCGGGCAATTCTCGTAACTTATGCCCATTATCCCGTTCTCGTGCGCACCGTCGATCGCCGCTTCGCGAGCGTCCGGGGCGACCGACGAACCGCAAAGCAGGAAAGGCCACGGTGCGACCATCGAGTATGGGAAACTATCTCGTTGCGATGGAAGCCGCGTGGTTGGTCCGTGACGTCAACGAAATCGACGACGCCATCGGCGTCGCCGTCAGCGAAGCCGGAAAACGACTCAACCAGAAGAACATGGAGTACGTCGAGGTCGAGGTCGGTGCGACGGGCTGTCCCGCCTGCGGTGAGCCGTTCGACTCCGCGTTCATCGCCGCCAACACCGCGCTGGTCGGCCTCGCACTCGAGATGGACGTCTTCAACGCCGACGGGGAGGAACACGCCTCGCGGATCGCCAAGAGCGAGGTCGGCGGTGCGCTGCGGGACGTTCCGCTGTCGGTCGTCGAGGTCTTCGACGTCTCCGAAGAAGACGAGTAGCCTCTCTACCGATCGAAACGCGGTCTACAGTGACGGCAGACCAGCGATCGACTCGTGAGGATCGTTGCTTGCTCTGCCCGTCTCACCCGGTTCGCCGGTCTGACTCTTCTCTCGCGGTGTCGATTTTGACGATACGACTGTGACGACCGGTCGAGATCGGATTCGCGTTCCGCGTCGCTGTGCGGGCACCCGCTCGACAGCACGATGGGAACCGACCCAAACACATTTCTATAACCCGTGGTTATTGGCTTGTATGGAACTTCCCACGCCAGCGGACCTTCGCCAACGACGGAACGACCTCGGCTTGACCCAGAGCGAACTCGCCGACCAGGCCGACGTCTCCCAGCCGTTGATCGCCAGGATCGAAGGCGGCGACGTCGACCCGCGCCTGTCGACGCTTCGGCGGATCGTCAACGCCTTAGAAGAGGCCGAAAGCGACGTGATCCGAGCGGAGGAGCTCATGCACGAGGACGTCGTCAGCATCGCACCGGAGAATACGGTCAGCGAGGCCGCACAGCGAATGGAGAAGGAGGCGTACTCCCAGCTGGCGGTGATTCAGGACGGCATTCCGGTCGGCTCGATCAGCGAGAGCGACCTCGTCCACCTCGACTCCGAGTCTCGCAACGAACCCGTCGAAGAGCACATGAGCGAGAGCTTCCCGACGGTGTCTAAAGACGCGACCCTCGACGAGATTTCCAACTTGCTCGACCACTACAAGGCCGTCATGATCACGCAGGGCGGGAAGACGGTGGGGATCATCACCGAAGCGGATCTGGCTGCACGGCTCTCCTGAGTTCGATTTCGACCACGAACTCGAGCGCAACGTCGACCTCGTGGGACACCTCCCGAGACGACCCGGTACGCGAACGTCTCCGCTGTGGCACCCGTTGGCGTCGATCACGAGGCCCAACGTCGGTTTTCGGGAGTCGAGCGTGACAGGCGTGGACACTCGCGTGACGGTCTCGCTCGAGGTGACGTCGTCTTCTTCACGATATCAGCGCCGCCGCTCTCGACTCGAAGAACGTCGAAAAGTGGGAATCTGCTCTCGTTTAGTTGAGGATGCTCTGGGCGACCGTCGCGAGCTGGCCGTTGTCCGCTTCCTGCAGTCGGTCGTCGCCGATCTTCAGACGCAGACGCGGTCGACCGACGTCGATCGGGACCTTCTCGGTGTCGATCAGGCCCATGTCCTCGAGTTTCGTCTTCGTGCGTGAGAAGGTCGCCTTGGAGGCGATCCCCACGTCCTCGCCCCACTTGCTGATGTCGTAGAGCAGGGCGTCGTTTTTCGCGGCGACGAGCAGCGAGATGGTGACCTCGTCGAGGCCGTCACCGTCGCCGCGTGCAGTCTCGAGGGAGTTGAGGATCGCGCTGAAGTCGCCCTCTGCGTCGGCCGAGATCTCGTCGGAGAGCGTCTCGCGGACGCGCGAGATCGGCGGCGTGCGCAGGTTGAACGCGTCGGCGTCCTCCCAGCGGGTGGCGTAGGAGTCGACCGCCGCCTCGACGAACTCCTCGTCGTCGGTGACGAGCCCGCCGACGCGATCGCCGGCGTGAACGACAGCGACGACGCGGTCGTCGGTGATCAGCAGGGAGTTCTCCGGTGCCTGGTCGAGGGTCCGAAGCGCGAGCACGTCCGAGACGATGAGATCGGCTGCGTTACTGGCGACGATGAAGTCGTCCATCACGTCTTTGAGTGTGCGCTCGTCGGCGAGCATGTGGACCGTCGGGAGGTCGCCGTCGAATTCGGTGGCGACGGTGACGAACTCTTCGATGGCATCCCAAGAAGGGTTGACCATGTAGACGTCCCCAGACGCGTCCGAGAGGACCGTTTCCAGGATGTCGTCGATCTGGTGGTTGAGTAAATTTGAGGTCATGCCTATACACAAGTAAAAGAGCGCTGGGTACTTAATTTTGTTGGCCGTTTCGGCACCGGAAGTTCTGGTCATCGGCGACTACCGGTGATTTTTGTCGATTCTGTCGTCATTTCTCAAACCAAGATGCTACATCATGTGTTTTTTTAACTACTTCAGTGGTGATTATGACTACATCATTGACTATTGGGAACGGTTATATGTCGCCTACTGTCGCCGACGTGACCTGATGGGAAAGCCTAAATACGAGTAACATGTAATTATGAATCCGTATGGGTGTTAAACACACACAGCTATGGGTGGCAGTTCGAAACAACAGTGAACGATTGTCTCAGGTCGTTCGGTCGGTTGCGACGGGTGCTGTCGAGGCGAAACGTGTGAGTATCTACGGCGGCCCGTAAGCCGATCAGGACTGCAACGTCGGCCACAGGTCTTGCGACCAGTAGACGTCGCCGTCGTAGATTACCGGCGTCTCCGATTCTTTCAGAAACGATACCAGCTCGCCAGTCTCGAGTGTGAAACTGGACTCCGTCCCACAGAGGTACGCGTGCTCGTTCGTCTCGACGTGGGGATAGTAGTAGAGGCCGGTCATCTGCGTCGAAAAACACTCGAGCGAGAGGAGATACTGGTCGTCATCGAGGCGTTCGACGGTGGCCGTCGTCGGGACGCGGTGTTCGCCTTGGGTCAGCGAGTGGGTACCGTCGCCGACGACCGCGTAATCTTTCCCCATCATGATTCGCCTGCGCGCGAGCGACATCGCCCGCTCGATGCTGAAGCCGTGGATCAGCAGTTTGGCGAACGTCGAGCCGACCTTCACGGCGTGATCGTTGAGGACCTTGGTGAAGGTGACCGCACCGGCGACGCTCCCCTTCTCGATCAACGACATCCCCTCGTAGAACGAGCCGCAGGCGTTGAGAAAGAACGTCTGCGCGTTACACCGATCGAGACTGTCGATCGAAAGCGACCCGTTCGAACACCGCAATCCGTCCGTCTCACAGTGGCCGATGTAGTGAACGAAGTCGTGATCGGTCTCGAAGACTCGAGCGAGTTCGGCTGTTCCGAGCGACTCCTCGACGGACACGTCGATCGCGAGGTCGTCCGATCGCTGGCGATAGATCTCCGCGACGTCCGTGTGCTCGTCTTTCATGTCGCGGTCGTTCAAGACGATGCAGATCGACGTCGGGTTTCCGCTATCCTCGAGGTAGTTCAATCGGTTGGAGTAGGCTTCGGGCGCAGATTTGAAGACGTCGATCGGGACGCCGTCCGCGAGCCAGCCGTGGGCGTGGCTGCTCTTGAGTTCGGGCTTGACGATGTCGACAGAGGCGACCTGACTGGCGCCGGCTCGCGCGGTCGGGTTCGACCGCGGTTGGGGTCCCCTGTAAAAATCCTCGAGTGACCGCTCGACGAGTTCCTTGCCCTCGAGTTCGGAGGTTCGTGGCACTCCGAGTAAGCTGAGCCGGTCGAGCAGGAACGGGAGCAGTTCGACGTTCGACGGCGTCGGATCGACGTAGGTCGTGAGGTGCCACGTGGGGAGGCGGTGTTCGATTGCGCCGTGGGGAACGTCGAGGTACGTCGCCAGTCGCTGTTGTGGCGTCGCCTCGTAGAGGGCCTCCATATCGAGTTCTAACGCGTCGAGCATGCTCAGTTCCGAGAGATCCGCCCGGTAGGGGCCCGCGTTCCGAACGAGCGAGTCCAGAAAGAACGTCTTGCGGAGCAACCGCTCGGCGTCCCGTTCGAGGGTCGGCATCGGTGACAACGTCACCTCTCGAGCGACGTCGGGGAGCCGAAGTGCCGGCGTCTCCCGGTCGGTCGTTCGAACCCGCGCTTGGAGGTAGTAAGCCAGCGGTGCGGTGACGAAAAGGGGTTCGATAGCGTCGGGGACGAGCAGTTCGATGCCAGTATCGGGCGTGCTCGTTTCGATTCGGTCGGGAATCTCGCACTTCGGTCCCTGTCGAACGAGCGGTGGATGACCGCGCAGCGTCGGGTAGGTTCGGTCGGGAGTCGACGTCTTCTGCGCGGAGGTGAGGTGAGTGATCGCCGTCGCCATTCCCTCGGTGGTCGGGGGAACGGTGATCGTTCCGGCGGGGAGTTCGTGGTGGCTCCGAAATCCGAAGATGACTCGCCGTCGCTCCGGGAACGCGAGTTCGATGTGTTCGTAGTCGTCGGCCTGTTTGATAGTCCCGGAGCCGGAGAATCGGAGGTAGATCTTGATCTCGGTGTCGATATCGACGATGTACTCCCCGGATGGAAGCGAGAGCGGGTCGCCGGTCGGGTCGAGTTCGTACTGCTCGTCGCGACCCAGCGAGAAGGCGTAGACGATCGCGTGGGGAAACCGTAACCGAGTGGCCGTCGCTTCGACGGTTTCGTCGACTGGCCGCGAAATGGTGGGACCGCTACCCGACACGGTCAATCCCCTCCCTTCGACGGTTACCTCGGCGTTGTCGGCATCGACGACGCGAAGGTGGTCGTCACCCACCTCCCACTCGATCATTTGGCTCGGTGAATGTCACTCGGACCAGTTAGTTGTATCGGGTAGTATGTCAGCAAACATGATCGAGCGAGGGCCCGCTCGAGCGTGTGAGACGTGACAACGAGGCCATCCCGGGGGTTCGATTTGCCGGAGAAAGGTACACTTATGCCTCGTCCAGTCACCTTTCGACACATGGAACACGAGCACGTTCGAGGGGTCGACCCGGCAGTCGCCGACGCCCTCGAAGGTGAGATCGACCGGCAGCGCGAAACGCTGCAGATGATCGCCAGCGAGAACCACGTCAGTCGCGCCGTTCTGGACGCCCAAAGCAGTGTCCTGACGAACAAGTACGCCGAGGGCTACCCCGGCCAGCGCTACTACGGTGGCTGCGAGTTCGCCGACGAGGTCGAACGCCTCGCGATCGACCGCGCGGCCGAACTCTTCGGCGCCGAGCACGTCAACGTCCAGCCCCACTCGGGCACCCAGGCCAATCAGGCCGTCTACTTCGCGATGCTCGAGCCCGGCGACAAGGTGCTCTCGCTCGATCTGACCCACGGCGGTCACCTCTCACACGGCCACCCCGCGAACTTCACGGGCCAGCTCTACGAGGTCGAGCAGTACGAGGTCGACCCCGAGACGGGCTACCTCGACTACGAGGGCCTCGCCGAACACGCAGCGGAGTTCGACCCGGACATCATCGTCTCGGGATACTCCGCGTACCCGCGGGAAGTCGAGTGGGAGCGCATTCAGGAGGCCGCCGATTCGGTCGACGCGCTCCACCTCGCCGACATCGCCCACATCACCGGCCTGGTCGCCGCGGGCGTCCACCCCTCGCCGGTCGGCGTCGCCGACTTCGTCACCGGCAGCACCCACAAGACCATCCGCTCCGGCCGCGGCGGCATCGTCATGTGCGACGAGGAGTACGCCGACGACATCGACGCCGCCGTCTTCCCCGGCGGGCAGGGCGGCCCGCTGATGCACAACGTCGCCGGCAAGGCCGTCGGCTTCGGCGAAGCCCTGGAACCGGAATTCGAGGAGTACGCCGAGCAAACCGTCGAAAACGCCAAAACGCTCGGCGAGACGCTCGCCGACCGCGGCTTCGAACTCGTCTCCGGCGGCACCGACAACCACCTCGTGCTCGTCGACCTCCGACCGTCACACCCGGACACGACGGGTGGCGACGCCGAGGAAGCGCTCGAGGAGGCCGGCATCGTCCTCAACGGCAACACCGTGCCGGGCGAGACGCGCTCGGCGTTCAACCCCAGTGGCATCCGCGCAGGGACGCCCGGACTCACGACGCGCGGGTTCGACGAAGAGGACATGCAGGTCGTCGGTGACTGTATCGCGCGCGTGATCGACGCGCCCGACGACGAGGACGTGATCGGCGAGGTCCGCGAGGAAGTCGCCGAGTTGTGCGAGGCGAACCCGCTGTACGAGAGCGAATAGCCGCCCGTTTTTCCTCGAGATTTTTCGATACCGCTCCCGCGAGCGCCTGCGACCGAGACCCGAATCCGACGGTCGTCAGCATCGGGCTTACTGGCGGATGACACCTACCGTCGCCGATGTCGAAACGCCCCACCGGGCCTCGATGGACGACGATCGATTGCTCGAGCTTCATCCTTCCGACGAGTCCGCGCAGTCGACGTTCGCGGCGACCGTTACGCCGCTGCTCAAGCGACTAGAGATCCCGCCGGCTCCGAGAGGCCGACGGAGGGATAACGACGCCCGTTCCCGACGCCTTCGCTACCGACCCGCCCAACGGTCTCGGCGCGGATCCGGTGCCGGATGGAGGCCGTGGGGCCGACACCGACGGCCCGCCCCCGTTCGACGCGGTCGTCACCGACGAGCGGGAGACCTCGGAGCGGAAGGTCGCGGAGGCGGAGGTGGGGGTGGAGTAGGACGCGCCCGCCCTCCCGTCGATATACACGGACGTGCCTATCGGGGTAGGAGAGTCGACGAAAATAGGCACGAACCCGAGGGTTGAAGAGGGTCGCCGTCGCCTTCTCGAGTATGACCGAGATCATCGACGGGAACGCGGTCGCGAGTGAGATTCGCGATGAGTTGACCGATGCGATCGAGACGCTGGCCGACGCCGGTGCGCGGCCGGGACTGGCGACGGTTCTAATGGGCGACGATCCCGCGAGCCAGACGTACGTGAACATGAAACAGCGAGACTGCGAGGAGGTCGGTATCGAGGGCGTTCACGTCGAAATCGACGGCGACGCCCCCGCCGAGGAGCTGTTCGACACCATCGACGACCTGAACGCGGATCCGGACGTCCACGGCTACCTCGTCCAGTCACCCGTCCCGGACCACATCGACTACCGAGACGTGATCCGACGGATCGACCCCGGAAAGGACGTCGACGGCTTCCATCCCGAAAACGTCGGCCGTCTCGTCGCCGGTGACGCCCGCTTCCGACCGTGTACGCCCCACGGCGTTCAGAAATTGCTCGAGGCCGCAGATGTCGAACTCGAGGGCGCGGACGTGACGATCGTCGGTCGGTCGGACATCGTCGGTAAGCCGCTGGCGAACCTGTTGATTCAGAAAGCCGACGACGGAAACGCGACGGTGACGGTCTGTCACTCCCGGACGGACGACCTCGCTGCCAAGACCCGAAGGGCAGATATCGTCGTCGCGGCCTGTGGCGTCCCCGAGTTGATCGACGGTTCGATGATCGGCGACGATGCCGTCGTGATCGACGTCGGCGTCAACCGCGTCGATGCCGACAACGAGAAAGGGTACGAACTCGTCGGCGACGTCGAGTTCGAGAGCGCAAAGGAGAAGGCGAGCGCCATCACGCCGGTGCCCGGCGGCGTCGGCCCGATGACCCGCGCGATGTTGCTGTACAACACGGTGAAGGCAGCGAGCATTCAGGAAGGCATCGACGTCGACCTTCCCTGACGCGACCGTAACGATCCACCACCATCTCGAGAGCAGTCACCGACGCTGACACGCGCCCAGCCCCTCTCGAATCGCCGTCGCGAGTTCGTGTGGTCGGTCCGAGCCGACAAATACCGATTTTTGGCCGCGGCGCGTGAGTGTGACTCCGTCTCTCGAGTTCGGCGTGTACTCCCAGCCGGCTCGCGTCCACCTGATGCCGTACTGGTAGGATCGTCGACGCTCGACTCGCACGTCCTCGAGTTCCCCGAACGAGATCGTTCGGGGAGTGCGGTGAAACGGCCAGTACCGTATCTCGAGGCCGTCGTCCGTCACTCGCGTTCGCATCGCCGATCGGAGCAGGCCGATGGGGAGAACGGCGAGAGCGACGACGAGCACGACCACTGCGATCGAACTCCGGGTAACTCCCTGCTCGCCGACGACCGCGATACTCGCGAGCAGCGGCCCCGGAATCGAGAGCACGAGAAGCGCCGGTCCCATCCACGAGGGGAGCGTCTGGCGCTCGTCGAACCACACGTCGGTTCGAGTCCGATCCTCGACCATTTGCCGACTGTACGGCTCGTGTCGCAAAAACGTATCGCCGTGTGACACGTCGAGTATCGATCGCCGAGTACCGAGTACCGAGCGTCGAGCGTCGACGTTGAGGCGGGAAGAGAACTCAACCGAACGAGAGTCGCTCGAGGCGGTCCTGTGCCCGTGCGAGCGCCGAATCGTCGTCGTCGCGGATTCCCGTCGCGAGGTCCCGTGCCGCGTCGACGAGCGTTTCGGCCGTCCGCGGTTCGACGTCGCCGTCGAGCATTCGAGTTCGCGTGACGTGTTCGCCGAGCGCCTCGAGCGTCGAGCGTTCGGCGGTGGTGAGTGTGGTGGGGGCGGTCCGTCCGTTTCGTTCGGTCTGTTCGGTCCGTCCGGACCGTTCGCTTTGTCCCTGCGTTCGATTCTGCGTCTGTTGTTCCGTCTGGTCGTCGATCCACGTCCGGATCTCTCGGCGGTACTCGTCGACGGCGGCGGCGTACGCGAGCCCGCGAGCGTTCCGTAAGGACTGTGGAACCTCCGACACGGGGGGTCGCTCTCCGCGGTCGGCGTCGCCAAGCAGCGAGAGAAAGTACAGTTCCTCGTCGTCGGAGAGTTCGTACTCTCGTGTTCGGCGGACGATATCGGCGACGTGCAGCAGTTCGATCGCGGCGAGATAGTCGTCGTCGAGGGGCTGGAGTCGACCGCCGTTGATGAAGCCCCGACGACGGACGTACGTTTGGCATTCATCGCGTGCGCGCGAGGCGAGGTCCTCGACGGGTTCCTCGTCGACGGCGTTTCGGACGGCGGTGAGGTCGAACGGCGTCTCGAGGTCGGTGTGTTCGGTCCGTTCGTCGATACCGACGCTCCGGATGCTCCCACAGGCAGGACAGCCGACGCTGCCGGTTTCGTAGTACGACCACCGGGTGCCACACTCGCTACACTCCCGTTCACCGCGGATCTTCATGGGGGAGAATACTCGAGCGGGACGGATAGTCCCTCCGTTCGACCCCCTCTTCGTTACGTTCTGCAGGCAGTCTCGGTGGACACGGCCGCTGAATCAGCGACGCCCGTGTCCGTGTGGGTGTGCAGGTCTCGTCTCCCTCCCTTTCTGTCTCTCGCTCACCGCCGTCGACCGTCCGCCGGCTTTCGACGGCGCCCAGTCGGCGGTGAACGGAACGTTAGTGATCGTTCGACAACTGGTCTTGCTGAAGCGGATGTCGGCCACGAGTTGGTGCGTCCAGTCGCCGGAACCGATGTGCTCGAGAGCCAAGTGTCGTGATACCAAACCACGTAGAAAATCGGGTTTCAGCGACGGATGCGGACGAAGTATCCGCCCGGAGACGAGAACGCAGACTGTCGTTCGAGAGGGACAATCACACTTTCTTACTCGAGAGCTAATGTGTCATTAAGGTGCGGCAGGTGCAGGCCGCACGGCAACCAGTCGGAACGTCTTACCAGAATGTATGTCCCGAAGCCGAATCAGTCGACGTAAGTTCGTGGCTGCAGCCGGAACCGCAAGTGCACTCGTCCTCGCGGGTTGTGCGGACGGAGGTCCCGGCGACGACAACGAGTCCGACCCAGAAAACGAGACTGGAATGGAAGACAACGAGAGTGACAGCGGACTCGGTGACGATAACGAATCCGAGGACAACGAAACTGACGATGCCGCCGGCGAGGACGAAACGTACTCGCTGACCGTCACGGTCGAAGACGAGGAAGAAGAACCCATCGAGGGTGCCACCGTCATGCTCCAAGAACCCGACGACATGGGCGAGGACGGTGGACTCGGTGACGACAACGAGAGCGAAGATAACGAGAGTGACGGGCTCGGTGCGGACAACGAGAGCGAAGATAACGAAAGCGACGGGCTCGGCGCGGACAACGAGAGCGAGGATAACGAGAGCGCCGACAACGAGACGGATGGCGGAATGGGCGTCGAGGCCGATCAGGAAGAAGAGACCGACGAGAACGGTGAGGTCGAGTTCACCGAACTCGAGGACGGCGAATACACGGTCTCCGCGGAAGCCGACGACTACGACGGGATGGCCGAAGAGGACGTCGAGATCGACGGCGACGACGAAGAGGTAACCCTGACTCTCGAGGGTGGTGACGGCGCAGCCGGCAACGAGAGCGAGGATAACGAAAGCGACGACAACGAAAGCGACGGCGGACTGTAAACGGCTTCACTCGTCGACGCCGTATCCGTATCGAGAACGACCGTATCGACCTTTTTCGCGCATCGGTACCGCTCTCCAGTACCAACTGAAACCCGTGACAGCTGATAGGGTTTGCTGTACCGATGTACCGGTGCAACCGCAGGTCGGTCGCAATTGCACCGGAAACGAGTTACAGGTGACCGTACGAGTGGTCAGATACCGGTGGCCGGGTATTCAGTGACGGATGGCGGCGACGGTGACACGGTAAAGCGAACGCTCACGACTTTGGTCGTGAGTGAATCACACACAGACGACAGCAACGCTTTTCGACGAGCCGGACGTCCGATCGGATACGATGACACGGAGTCGAGCCGCTCCTGATCGCGAAATTCTCCGGCCGGAATCGCCGTAACGCGGACTCGGTCTCGACCGTCGAGCTCATCGACGAGAGCCGCCTCTCGGACGGCGATTCCCCGGTCGTCCGTCTGACAGTCGACTCCGAGACCCACGAACTCACGCTCGAGCAGGCCCGTCAGCTTCGTCACGGGCTCGGAGCCGCGCTCACTCGTGACGACGAGTTCGCGCGGACGGTCGGCCGCTATCGCGAAGACGGACGATACGTCGTCGAACGCCGCGGTACCAACTCCGCCGGTCACCGAAAGGTGTTCGAGACGTTCGACGCGTGTCGAGCCTGCTTCGACGACCTTCCGGAGACGTTTTCGGCATCGGATTTCGAGTACCCCGGCGTAACCGGAAGCCGTCGACACATGCTCGTCTGGCACTTCTGTGAACACCCCGCGTTTCCGTGCACACTCGTCTCGAGGCAACCATTAACGGGGCGAAAGGTCACTGTTACCGGTGAAACGGAGTCGACGAGCTCGACCAACGACGCGTAACGTTCCACACGAACCCGGATACCGTCGCAGTTTTTTCACCTTCGAGACGGTACGGGTCCCTATGAGAGACGAAGACGAAATCCGTGACCAGTACGAGTATCTCCAGTCACAACTCGAGAGCGACGACATGCGCCACGACGGCGTCGAGCAGATGTTTACGTACTACAAACGAGCACTCGGGTGGGTACTCGAAGAGGAACATATCTGATTGGTTTCGTTCACCCACCGTTCACATAAACGTATCATGATTTCGTCTGTTGTCGACACCTTTAAGACTATCGAGCGAAATTCATCACCTGACGCTTCGCTTGGAGGGCCGAAGCGTCAGCGGGGACCAATTCAGGGCGGCAAGCGATCGCGCGACCTTTTTCATGTCGCGCGATCTGCTTTCCTGTTTACTCGAACTCACGCTGACTACTGAGTGTACGATGTGGGTTCGTTCGACGGACTACTGATCTTGTTAATTTGTGTTCGAACCGTGTGAACCATTCATTGGGTATCAGTCGCTGATACGAAGTAGCAGTGGAGACAATTGTACTGGCCAAAACTTTCTGAAGGCTAAACATGAATACGCCATTATGAAACGGAAGCACTCGATTCCTCACAACCGTTATCCTTCCGTACCGTAGCAAACATCTGTCGTCCATGGTAATATCCCACCTTCATTCGAAACGACCCGACATGTTTATTAAATTCCGACAATAAGTACGACCGGTACTTACCCAATGTACGACTTGACAGGATTTCAGCGTGACTTGCTATTCGTCATCGCTGGAGAGGAGGAACCACACGGACTGGCGATCAAAGAGGAACTGGAACAGTACTACGAGAAGGAGATTCACCACGGTCGGCTGTATCCGAACCTCGACACGCTCGTCGACAAGGGCCTGGTCGAGAAGGGGCAGCGTGACCGCCGGACGAACTTCTACACCGTGACCCGTCGCGGTCGACGAGAGCTCGAGGCACGCCGAGAGTGGGAAGCCCAGTACGTCGACCTGTGAGTGTGAGGGGCACGCGGCCACGTCCGAGAGGGGCCGTGATCTCTCTCGATTATTCGACGCGTCACGTTACTCGTTGAGAGCCGTCAGTTCATCGTCCCGTCGTCCTGGCATCCTGTCGTCCTGTGGTCACCGAATCCCGTCTCGCTGGTCGTTCGGTCGTTCATCCGGCAGCCCATTTCGCTCGCCGAACACCGATTCTTCCCGAGCGATCGGACCGACGGAGTCGACCGATCAGTTCGTGTCGGTTCCGCTTCGGTCACCGTCGTTTTCCGTTTCTCCGTCTTTCGCTTCGTTTGCTTCCCGTCGTTTCTTACCGTCACTATCACCGTCGCCGTCCGACTCCGCTTCCAGTGTAGCCATCGCCGCCTCGAGGTCGGGACCTGAACCGGGCTCTTCGGACGGGTCGCGCGGAATCCGTGCGACCGCCGGATCGATACCGTAGGGACGGATCGGCTTCTCGACGACGAGTACCGGGAGGACCTCGCGGACGAAGTGGACGGTAACGATCAGGAGCATCGGCCCGAGGAAGATGCCGTACCAGCCAAAGAGCAGCGGACCGAGGATGTACGCGAGCATGATCGCCCCGAGGTGAAGGTCCCGTCCGGAGACGTACGGTCGGAGGATCATGTCGGGAATGAAGTCGACGAGGACGAACGCGACGACGACGAAGACGAGGGGGAACCAGACCAGTTCCGCCGGCGCCGTCACGAGCGCGCGGACGAACAGGTAGCCGGCGACTGGAACGTAGACGAGTTTCATTCCCACGACGGGGATCAGACTCGCCGCGCCACAGAGGACGCCGACGAGCACCGCGTAGGGAACGGTCACCTCGACCGGTGCCCAGACGTTGAGCACGCTGAAGACGAGCGCACCGACGATCGCCGTGATGAAGGCGTTCAGGATGTTGCCGAAGAAGACGTTCTGGAAATCCCGATCGATTTCGCGACAGTACGACTCGAGTACCGCCTCGTCGTCGCCGAAGGTCCGGAGGAACCACCGAGCCAGCAGGTGGTCGTCTTTCAACAGGTAGTACGCCAGCGCGAGCATCACGAGCGCGTGCAGGGCACCCGTCCCGAAGAGTCCGATGTAGGCCGGGGCGGCGTCGAGGAGCACGTTGGCGATATCGGTGCTTCCGGGAGTGCTCAGCAGCTGCTCGGGATCGCTCACGAGTCCGGAGACGTCGACGTACGGCTCGAGGGCCGCCTCGAGCGTTCCGAACCCATCCTCACCGAGCGCTTCGGAGAGTTCCTGGACGGCCACCGCAGTCGTGTACGCCAACAGGAGCATGAACGGGACCGCCAGCGTGATCAACGAGACCGCGGCGGCGATCATACGCGACCCGAGTCGCCCGACGAGTCGCTGGTAGACCGGCCGCGTCGCGTAGTAGAGGAAGAGTCCGAAGACGAACGTTCCGATGAACGAGTAGAGGATATAGAGGAGGACGCCTGCGATGAGTGCGCCGAGTATCCACCACGGCGCACGCATCCGATCGAACCGATATCCCCCGAGCATACTCGCCCAATCACAGGCGTGATCGAAATACCTGTCGGTGGTCTTGGACGATTCATCGACCTGCCCTCCTGCAGTTGCACGACGTTTTACTCGGCGAGTCGTTTATATGGCCGACCGGTGAACGTCTCGAGGTGAACGAGGTTGTCCTCCAGCAGGTCGTCGACGCGCCCCTCGAGGAGACAGTAGTTCGTATCGCGCTGGCCGGTGCGCTGGGGATGTTCCTCGGACTCGAGCGGGAGTGGTCCCAGAAGTCCGCGGGGATCCGAACCTTCTCCCTGATCAGCCTGCTGGGGGCCGTCTTCACCGTCCTCGTCCGCGAAGCCGACGTCGGCGAGAGCCTGTTACTCCTGGGAGGGTTGCTGGTGATCGTCCAAGGCGTCTTGCTCGCAGTTCAGGGGCTCACTGACGACGACGAGGACACCGGCCTCTCGCTGACGACCTCCGTCTCGATGCTCGTCGCCTACGGCGTCGGCGCGCTCGTCGCCGCCGGATTCATCATCGAGGGCGTCACCGTCGCCGTCCTCTCGTCGCTCCTCTTGGTCCTCAAGCGGGAACTCCACGAGTTCGCCTGGGGACTGTCGAGAGAAGAGATGCGCTCGACGACGGAGTTCGCGATCCTCGCGTTCGTCATCTATCCGATCCTTCCGGCCAAGTACGAGCCCGAAATCGCCGGCGTTACCATCCCGCTCGAGCCCCAGGTCATCTGGCTCATGGTCGTCGCCGTGGCGGGTATCGGGATCGCCAACTACGCGATCGTCTCGACCTACGGCGGCCGCGGCATCGCCGTCACCGGCTTCTTCGGCGGGCTGGCGTCGTCGACGGCCGTCGTCGGAACGATGCTCGATCACGTCCGACAGCGTCCGGAGGCCGCCTCCTACGCGGTCGCGGCGATCTTGCTCGCCGACGCTGCGATGGCGGTTCGAAACCTCTCGATCGCCGTGGCGTTTACGGTCGGGAGCGACGTCTCGCCGCTGATCGAAGCGTTCGTTCCCCTCGGTGCCGTGATCGTCCTCGCGTTCGTCATTACCGCGTTCACCGCGAACTGGCGGGAATCGACCGAGATCGAACTCGAGAATCCGTTCTCGATGAAGAACGCGCTCGGGTTCGGCGCGGTCTTCCTCGTCGTCCTCGTCTTCGGGTCGCTCGCGGAGCAGTGGTTCGGGACGATCGGTTTCTACGCCACCGCGCTCGCGAGCGGGCTCGTTTCGAGCGCCGGAGCGACGACCTCCGCGGTCGTCCTCTACCGCGGCGGGCAGTTGACCTCCACGGAGGCAACGATCGCCATCCTGCTGGCGACCGTCTCGAGCATCGTCGTCAAGGCGGTGCTCGCGGCGGCGTCGACGAACACGCAGTTCAAGCGGCGGGTAGCGATCTACAGCGCGGTGTTGTTACTAGGTGGCGCGCTCGCATCGGTCGTTCTCGTGATCTAGCGATGCAATCGATGCGAACGTGACGAATCCTTTAATCGATCGGTGATCGTAGTGGACGCATGGACAGAGAGACGGTCGAACCTCAGGTGGATCGGGTACCCGGCGAACACGCCGAGCGCTGGGTCGAGTACCACCACGCGAACGCCGCGCCGAGTACGTACGTCTACGAGTTCGTCTGGGATGTCCAGGAGCCGGCGATCGGCCCCTTCTGTACCGACGTCGACGGGAACGTCCTCATGGACTTCACGAGTCACGTCGCCGCCGCGCCGCTGGGGTACAACAACCCGCTAATTCTCGACCGCCTCCGGGAGTTCGACCTCGTCGATCCGCTGAAGATCGCCGGCCAGGACTTCTACGTCAGCGGCGGCGGCTCCCCGGACGACAGCGAGTTTCCCGGCCCCACGCAACTGATGGACCGGCTCGTCGACCTGACGAGCCACTACGACATGGATCGCGTCTTCCTCTCGAACTCCGGCGCCGAGGCCGTCGAGAACGCCATCAAGATCTGCTACGCCTCGGGCGGCCACCGCGCCTTCACCTTCGACGGCGCTTTCCACGGTCGCACGCTGGGCGCGCTCTCCTTGAACCGCTCGAAGGCGGTCCACCGGAAGGGGTATCCGGAGGTTCCCGGCGTCGTCAGCGTCCCCTTCCCCTCGACGCAAGCGGAGTACGATCAGCAGTGGTGTACCGACGGCCCCGGCGGCAACGTCGTCGCCGACAGACTCGATCCCGATCGCGGCGTAATCGATCCCGACGAGGTCGCCTTTCTCATCATCGAGCCCATCCAGGGCGAGGGCGGCTACCGCGTCGCACACGAGGACTTCGCGCGGGACCTCGAGAACATTCGCGAGCGCTTCGACGTCGAGATCGTCGCCGACGAGATCCAGTCGGGACTCGGCCGAACCGGCGAGATCTGGGGTATCGACCACCTCGAGCTCACCCCGGACGTAATCACCAGCGGGAAGGGACTGCGCGTGGGCGCGACGATCTCGCGCTCGGACGTCTTCCCCGAGGAGACCGGCCGGCTCTCCTCGACGTGGGGCGCGGGGGACGTCGTCGCCTCGATGCAGGGCGTGCTCACGATCGACGCGATCCGCGAGGCGAACCTCCTCGAGAACGTCCGCGAACGCGGCCGGCAGTTCCGCGAGCGACTCGAGACGGCGGCGGCCGAGTCGGAGGCGCTCGTCGACGTCCGCGGACGGGGGCTCATGCTGGCCGTCGAGTTCGATACCAAGGCGAGACGGCAGGACGCTATCGCGGCCGCACTGCAACGCGGTCTCCTGACGCTCGGCTGTGGCTACAAGACGCTGCGCCTGTTGCCGCCGCTGGACGTCACCGAGCGGGAGATCGAGCTCGGGGCCGATCTCCTCTGCGAGGCGGTCGCGGACGCCGGCGGATAGGCACGTAACGAGTCCACTGGCGATCACGACGCCGACAGGACGACGACGACGTTCCAGACGGTTACGAGCCCACCGACGACGGCCAGTGCGAGCGGGACGGCGACGCGACCCGCCGTCCGCAAACGCGACCAGACCGCGTAGAAGAGTCCGAAGACGACGGCTTTGATCCCGAGAAGGCTCTCGCGACCGTAGGCTTCGATCACGGGTCCGGCGATCGGTCCGGCCTCGGCCACATTGCCGGTCGAGAGCCCCCAGACTGTCGTGACGGTATCGCCGACGCCGTACAGCAGGAGGGCACCGATCCACAACGAGCGCTCGTGTTCGGTGAGGAACTTGACGACGGTGGCCCCGATATCGTTCACGTGTCCTGAGAGGATCTCAGGGGATAAAAATAGCGCCGCCAGCCACGGCGGCCGTGAGCGCGACCGCCAGCACGAACAGGAGCAGGAAGTCCGCCGTCGGCGACACGTAGGCCTCGAGTTCGGACGTCTCCGTTCTCGAGGGGTTCGCGCTCGAGGGTGTGGTCGACTCGGTGGTGTGAGAGCAGGTCCCGTCGGTTGCCATAGTCGTCCCTTGCAGTGAATCAGTATATAACCGCGCTCGATATCGAACGGTGAGTCGTGACCGACGGTGAATCGATAGTAGTCCGATTTCGATTCCTTCGACGTCGAACTACAGGAAAGCATATATCACCCGGGTATCAAATACGGTCGTTTCGTGACCGAGCACACGTTGTCGATCGCACTGATGGGTCTGGGCGTCGTCTTGATCGCCGGTTCGCTCGGTCTCGCGTCGATTCCCTGGACGCCGATCTGGGTCGGAATCGGCGTCACGTACGTCGTCGCCGCCGCTGGAATCCTTTCGATCGGTGCGCTCGGTATCGAACCTCGGTTCGTACCCACTGCTGGCACCACCGTCGTGATCGTCAGCGCCTCGAGCGGTGCCTACGCGCAAGTCGTCACTAGCGTGAGACCAATGTCATTTCTGGGGCCCACCTGGATCGACCTGATCTTCGACCACCACGTCCTGATCCCGTTCGTCGCCGCGATCGTGTTCTGTTTCGCGTTCGCCCGCACCGCCGGCGATCGGGTGCTACTCGCGTTCGTGCTGTGCGCTCCGTTCGTCGCCTTCGCGATCGCGATCTGGGGGACACAGTTCGGGCCGAGGATCGTGCAGACGATCGTTCCGAGGTTTTTCTTCGCCGGAATACTGGCCGGTCTCCCGCTCTATCTCGCCGGACGGCGACTGTAGTCACCGCGAGCGCTCGAGGGACGGTGCTCGTCGAGAGAGGCGAGTCGAGATCGAGAGGCATCCGCGCGGCAGACCGCGTGGAACTGAGATGCACCCGGCTGCACGCGGACGGCGACCCTAGAACTGATACCGACGCTCGTCGTCCATCGTGGGATACTGGTCGGCACCGGTCATCTCGTCGAAGGTCATCCCGGAGAGGTACTCGTCGTAGGTCACGTCGTAACCCGATCGGAGGTGAAAGTCCAGGTTGCCCGTCTCGACGGCGGTTTGAAAGAGCATGTGGACCGCCCGGCGAACGAGTTCGTCGGTCTCCTCGGGCTCAAGCGTCGTCTGGAGCAAGGCGAGTTCGTTTCGGGTTTCGCGGTCGAGCGAGACGGGGAGTTCGTCGCCCAGCTCCGTGTACGTGTCCTGTACGTCGTCGGTGAGGTCCTCGAGAGTCATGTGTTCGTGTATCAGTGGTCTCGAGCCCGCCGCATAGGCCTTTCGTGCTGGCTGTGGGTCGAGGTCGGCTTCGAGATCCGGGACGACAGAGACGACGTCGGGAACCGGTAGCCGTAAGGAAGCCGGTTCGCTAGGTCGACCGATGAGTGAGCGCGATCGGACGGGTGATTCCGACTCCAACTCCGACTCCGACTTCGACTCCAGCCCCGACGACGAAACGTGGACGCTCCCCGCCGATCTCGAGGCGGTTCGCGAGGCGCTCGTCGACTGGTACGAGGGCGACCACCGCGACTTTCCGTGGCGGCGCACCGACGACCCCTACGAGATCCTCGTCAGCGAGGTGATGAGCCAGCAGACACAACTCGGGAGGGTCGTCGACGCCTGGGAGGAGTTCACGGAGCGCTGGCCGACGACGGCGGCGCTGGCCGACGCCGATCGAGCGGACGTCGTCGGCTTCTGGACGAGCCACAGTCTGGGGTACAACAACCGGGCGAAGTACCTCCACGAGGCGGCTCGACAGGTCGAGGAGGAATTCGACGGCGTGTTTCCGCGGACACCCGACGGCCTCCAGGAGCTGATGGGCGTCGGCCCCTACACCGCCAACGCGGTCGCGAGTTTCGCGTTCAACAACGGTGACGCGGTCGTCGACACCAACGTCAAGCGCGTCTGCTACCGGGCGTTCGACGTCCCGGACGACGACGCGGCGTTCGAAGACGCCGCGAGCGATCTCATGCCCGAGGGGCGCTCGCGGGTCTGGAACAACGCGATCATGGAACTGGGCGGCATCGCCTGCCAGCAGACCCCGCGCTGTGACGAGGCGGGCTGTCCCTGGCGCGAGTGGTGTTCGGCTTACGCCTCCGGCGACTTCACCGCGCCGGACGTCCCCACGCAACCCGCATTCGAGGGCAGTCGCCGCCAGTTTCGGGGGCGCGTCGTCGGCACGCTCCGGGAGTACGACGACCTCGAGTTGGACACGCTCGGCCACCGAATCCGCGTCGATTACGCGCCCGACGGCGAGTACGGCCGCGAGTGGCTTCGAGGGCTGCTCTCCGACCTCGCGGACGACGGGCTCGTGACCCTCGAGACACGAGACGGCGAGACGGTCGCGAGTCTGCGGCGGTGATCGCTCGCCGTCACCCGACTCCATTTCTCGACCGGTACCGTACGTGGATTTTTCACCCGACCGTCCGATGTACGGGTATGACCGAATCCGACTGCGATTCAGATTCAGATTCAGATTCCGATATCCGGACCGACGGCGGCCTCGAGGAACCGATTCGCGTCGCCGCGGTCTGTGGCAGTCTCCGAGACGAGAGTTACACCCATATTGCGCTGGTGCGGGCACTCGAGGCGGCCGACCGCGCCGGCGCGGAAACGGACCTGATCGATCTCCGCGAACTGGATCTGCCGCTGTACGACGCGGACGTCGATCGGGAAGAGGCCGGTGACGCCGAGGAACTCGCCGCACGCGTCCGGGAGGCCGACGCCATCCTGCTCGGCTCGCCGATGTACCACGGCTCGTACTCCTCGCCGCTGAAGGCGGCGCTCGACTACTGCGGCTTCGACGAGTTCGAGGACAAGACGGTCGGCCTGCTCGCGGTCGCCGGCGGTTCGTTTCCGGTGACGACCCTCGAGCACCTGCGATCGGTCTGTCGGTCGCTCAACGCGTGGGTGATCCCCCATCAGGCGGCGATCGCCAACTCCTACTCGGCGTTCGAGGACGGCGCGTTCGTCGATCCTGGCCTCGAGGAGCGTATCGCGACGCTGGGACGGCGGGCGGTCCAGTACGCCAACATCGAACCGGACCCGGATTCGTTCGAGAGCGACCAGAACGTCGGTGCTCGAGGGAAGTAGCTGGTTCGCTCGATCCGAATAGGTCCGTTCTCACGTCGGTCGCCGCTCACATCGCTCCCCTCGGGCCGGACTCAGGGCGTGAGCAACCGGTGGAATCGCCGTTGCTGTGCCAGAAACAGAAAGACGCCGTAGCCGACGAACCCGGCGGCGATACTCCCGACCTCGAGTGTCAGGGTCGTTTCGCCGATCGGGAAGAGTGCGAAGACGACCGCCCAGTCGACGATCCAGGTTGCGGTCAGCAGGATCGTCGCGCCGAGTGCGACGAGGATGCTGGGGACGAGCGTATCCGTGAACGTCCGCCGGAGTCGCGTGGATCGATAGCGGTAGTACGTCCGTCGCTCGAGCGTGAACTGCACGCAGAGACCGACGGCGAGGACGATGCCCGCGAGGACGATACCCTCGGCGCCGCCGATCCACTCCGCGGTGAGCAGCCAGACCAGCCAACTACCCGTGAGGATGATCGCAGCGACGAAGCGCATCGGTTGGGAGCGGTGGTAGGGATTAGTTGTCACCGAGCCGAGCACGCCCGTGCGGAGCAACGACCCGAACAGGAGAACGCCGAGCCCGGCGAGGGCGGTGAAGATCGTTCGCGACTCGACGGCGACCAGCGCGAACCACGTCCCGACGGTGAGCGCCTCGATCGCCGCGGCCGACAACGCGGAGGTGGCTCCGACGAGGCGTCGCTGGGTCGTTTGCCCGAGTACACCTGGTCGGCGAATGACGCTCATAGTCTCCCCGTTGTACTGGACCCGTTTCGTTATGGAACGCCTTACACCCGTGATCGGGTCCGATACGGGGGTCGAAGACATTGGTAAACACTTTAATCGCAGATTCCCCCGTTTCACTCGTGGACGCGATCACGAACGATCGGCAGAGAACTGGCGGTTCCAATCCACGCCCGGTACCCGACGAGATCGGTATGTCACACGTTACCGTCGGTATTGGGAAGACCGATCGAACCGAAACCACTGACAGTGCTGTCGTCGAGACTACGTCCGTTCTCGAGAGAGCGCACCACCGAACCACGTTCTGGGCTGAGGGTCGGTGTAAGAGTGCCCACGACCACAATCGGTGCCGTGACAGCGACAGATGACGACCTGGATCGAGAACCCCGAAGGAGGACGAGACCGCGGGCCGAGAGCGCTCGCTCGGGCCTGGCTCGAAGTGTTGATCCGGCCACGACGGTTCTTTCGGGTCGGCGTGTCGCCGGGCGATCAGGCGCCGGGATTGACGTTTCTCATGGCGGTCGTTTGCTGTGCGGAGACGACGCGGTACGTTCTCGTGCCGGACGCGTATCCGTCGTTACCCGTCACACCGGCGCTCGCTGCGGTGTTCTGGCTGAGCCTCGTCGTCTTGCTCGTCGCGCCGCTTTCGTTGCACTTCACCGCAGCGCTCCAGACGCTGTTGCTCGTCCCGACGGTGCCGGATCGAGCGGGGATCAGCCAGACCGTTCAGGTGCTCGCCTATTCGACGGCGCCGTGTGTCTTCGCCGGCGTTCCGGTTCCCGAACTCCGCGTTCTCTGTGCGGGCTACGGGGCATTCCTCTTGCTTCTCGGCCTTCGCGTCGTCAACGAAACGTCGTGGATTCGAGCGATACTGGCAGGTAGCGTTCCCGCGGCACTCGTGTTCGGCTACGGGTTCCGCGGGTTCGCTGCACTCTCCGATTTCGGTGTCGTATCCCAGACACATATATAAGGGAACAGCTCTTCAGCGAGCACTTAGGCACCGATGCTACTACCCGGAATTAACATCGTATTTCGTCACCAGAACCGGGACCGTAACCAGTGCATATCGCGTTCCTAATCTATCAAACAGATTGAAACTGTGGACAGAACTATTTACAGTGATGTGGTCGACCGTAATATGCCTGCAAAGGAACAACAGGATCGAACCCTGTCGGAGTACGTCGTGAGAGAGGCAGTCGAGAAGGGAATGGACACCCCGCTACGGGACGTCATCGTCGAAGCCGTCGACGAGGCCGAAGGGGGTTCGTCCGGCGGCCGAACGCTCCCGCTGGCGGGCGCACTCGTCGGCCTCGGCGCCGCCGCGGGTTATTTGCTTGGCAGCAGGGAGACAGACTTCGGCGCTGAAGACGTCTCTCTCGAATCGGTCGAGGAACCCGAAATCATCGACGAGGTGACCGGCGACGACGAGGACTCGAGCGACGAGATGGGCGGGGCCGTCGAGTCCGAAACCACCGACGGATCGTCCGGAAGCTGGCTTCGACGGATCCTCATCGGCGTCGGAATCGTCGCCGCGGTCGCGTTCGCTCGCCGTCGCATGCAATCGTCCGAGGAGGACGAGTGGGAGCCGATCGAGGAGTTCGAAACGGCGGTGTCCGACGAAGACGAGGGCGAGGAGGAATCGGAAGGAGAAGAGGAGGAAACGGAAGCCGAGAGCGAAGACGAGGAGGAAGCGGAAGGAGAAGACGAGGAAACGGAAGAGGAAGAAGAAGAATAAACAGTAGTCGAAACCGGAAATTAGAACTCCGCGTCTCGAGAGGCGAACACCGGTCGACGGCCGGCGAAGTTCGGATTCGTAACGGACTCACGGATGCGGTGGCGTCGATATCTCTGTTCTGCGCAAGCCGAAAAATCGGCCGTCATACGTTCCGTCGTCTCCACGTCCGCTGATGGACGAGCGATCTGACACTCCCACCGCAATTGCTAAGGCGCAGACAGCGACAGTGTGTCACAATGGATACGACGCATCGCGTCATCGTCGGCGACTCGCGAGACCTCTCTGCGGTCGCCGACGACTCGGTCGAACTCGTCGTCACGTCGCCGCCGTACCCCATGATCGAACTGTGGGACGACCTCTTCGTCGACCTCGACGCGGACATCGAAGCGGCACTCGAGGCCGGTGACGGGCGCGCGGCCTTCGACGCGATGCACGCTCAACTCGATCGCGTCTGGGACGAAATTTCGCGAGTCCTCACCGACGGCGGCATCGCCTGTGTCAACGTCGGCGACGCCACTCGGACGGTCGACGGCAGTTTTCGCGTCTATCCGAATCACGCGCGGATCCTCGAGGCGTTCACGGAGCGCGGGTTCGACCCGTTGCCCGATATCCTCTGGCGAAAACCTGCGAACAGCGCGGCGAAGTTCATGGGCAGCGGGATGATCCCGCCGAACGCCTACGTCACCTTAGAGCACGAGTACGTCCTGATCTTCCGCAAGAGCGGGGAGAGTCGCTCGTTCGAAGCCGGTGCCGACTGTCGGTACGAGGCCGCGTACTTCTGGGAGGAGCGCAACCGCTGGTTCACCGACGTCTGGACCGACGTTCGCGGCCAGTTGCAGTCCCTGGAGAGCGACGACGACGACCTCCGGGACCGATCCGCAGCTTACCCGCTCGAGATCCCCTACCGGCTCATCTGTATGTACTCGACATACGGCGATACCGTGCTCGACCCCTTCTGGGGGACCGGAACGACCTCGCTGGCGGCGATGTGCGCCGGACGGGACTCAATCGGGTGCGAACTCGAGTCCGAGTTCGTCTCGGTGTTCGACGAGCGCGTCGCAAACGTGCCGGACCTCTCGCGGTCGATCGCTCGGACGCGTCTGGAGTCCCATCGGTCGTTCGTCGCCGATCGTAGGGAGGCCGGGGACGACCTCGAGTATCGAGCCGAGCACTACGACGTGCCGGTGGTGACGAAGATGGAGCGTGAGCTCTCGCTGTACGCCGTCGACGACGTGGAGCCGACGGCGGACGGTTACCGACTCGAGCACGCTCGGTTCGGGGGTGAGCGGTAGTCTCGAGTGGTCGGTTGTTGTACGTTCTCCTTACAAGTCGAACGGACAGGGTGGCGTCTCGAGACGCGGAGTGCCGGAACGAGGGCCAGGTCTGGAAAATGTCGGATTAACCGTTTCAGCCCTGGGATTATCGCATATGCAAGCCAAACGACCACACTGCGGTCTCTCGTGGAATGTATTGGTTTTGACTCATGGGAGATCGCACAAAAGATGATAACGGTGGTGACAGTGTCGATTTCGTACTATCACGGCCCGCCGACGACGAAGTACTCGGTCGTGTGCGAACGAGGTCGAACTCGGACCCGGACTCGGATGTCGACGAATCGAATCGCTCACGGCGGATTCTGACCGACGGTGGTGAAGCAGTCGAACAAGAGGAACAAGACGAAAAAGGAGAAGAAGCGGAGGAATCGGAGGCCGAAGACTCGGAAACGGAGGCGGAGGACGACGAATCCGAATCCGAGGCTGAGGGAGAGGAAGAGGAAGCGGAGGAAGAAGCCGAGGACGAAGGCGAAGAGACTGAAGCGGAAACCGAGGGCGAAGAGGAAGCCGAGGAAGAAACCGAGGGCGAAGAGGAAGCCGAGGAAGAAGACGAAGAGACTGAAGCGGAAACCGAGGACGAAGAGGAAGCGGAGGACGAAGAGGAAGCGGAGGACGAAGAGGAGATAGCGGAAGAAGACGAGGACGCGGAAGGCGTCCACAGCGGCGGCGCAGAACAGGTCTACGAAGGCGACGAAGCGACCGGCGTCCTCCACCTCGACCTCGACGGACTGGCGCTCGACTTGCTCGGACTCGAGGTTCACCTCGACGAAGTCACCCTCGACGTGTCGGCCCGTCCCGGGGACAACAACCTGCTCGGGAACCTCCTGTCGGCGGTGACCGGCCTGCTCGACAGTCTCGCCAAGTCACCGCTCGACGCCGTGACGGACAAACTCGGCGGTCTCTGGGACAAACTCAAGGGAATGCTCCCTTCGCTGCCTTCTTTCCCCTCCCTGACGGGTGACGAGGCCGAAGAAGGTGAAGCCGAGGGCGAGGGTGAAGACGGAGAAGAAGAGGAAGAGGACGAAGAAGCCAGTGGCGGTATCCCGGTCGTCTCGCGAGTGGTCGGCTTCATCCGGAAGAAACTGGCCGGCGTGAAGAACTTCTTCGGCGAGAAGATCAAGGACGCGATTTCGAACCTTCCGCTCGAGAGGATCGTCGCGGAGGTCGTTCGACAGGTGATCAAGCAGGTGCTCGATCAGATGAGTCGGTCGGGGAGTGATCAGGAGGCCGAATCGGACGAGGGCGATTCGCAAGCCCAATCCGAATCACAGCAGCAGACGGAGGCAGAATCATGAGTAGTAATTCGAGTAGTGAGTCGAGTAGTGAGTCGATGCTTCAGCGGATCGACTACGAGGAACTGGCCAACTCGATCGATATCGGCGAGTTGCTCGAGGGAACTGAATGGGAAGGCGAGATCGACGAGGATCAGAACCTCGGTGCAGCCATCGGCGGTATGGTCGGTGAGATCGTCGGTCGAAAGCTCGGTGAGGCCGTCGGCCGGACGGTCGGCGATGCACTGATCGACGAGTTCCTCTCGAGCGAGGACGAGGGTGACGCGGATCTCGAGTCGGAGAGTGAGGAGGAAGACGACGGTACCGACGACGGAGACGAGGAAGCGAGCGACGAAGACGACGGTGACGGTGAAGATGACGGAGACGGAGACGGAGACGAGGAGGCTGCTGACGAGGAAGACGAAGAGGGTGAAAGCGAGAGCGAGGCTGAGAGCGAAGAGAGTGACGCCGAGGGCGGGGAGGACGAAGGGACGGACGCCGGAGACGGCGGTGACGGAGACGGAGGGGAAACGAGCGAGAGCGAATCGAGCGACGAACAGGCGGACGACTCGGACGACGAGGACGGTGACTCGGACTAGACCGATGCGTTGTACACTCATCGAATCGAATGCGGTGATCGACCGCCCTCGAACGCGAGAACCGCTTCGAACACCAGTGAGAGCCCGATCCCGAGGTGGGTGCGATGAGTGACACCGACCTCGCGAAGATCGTCACCGAGGAGGTCACCGACCAGCTCGACGCGAGCGACCTCCTCGGGGGCGGGTCGATCGAAGACCAACTAGACGCGGGCGAAATCGGCGCGGCAGTCGGCAGGGAGTTCGGCGCGTCGTTCGGCCGCCGACTCGGCGAAGAAGTCGGCGGGAACGTCCACGACGCGCTCGCCTCGAGTCTCGAGGACGACGCCGACCGCGAGGCGTTCGGCGAGGAAGTCAAGCGAGCGATTCGAGACGGTGTTCGAACGGCGTTCGGCGGCATGGACGGCCGCGAGTCGCTCGTTACGATGCTCCAGAGCATCGGTGACGAGGACGGGATCGGTGACCAGTTGAGCGAGGCGATCCCGGCGCAGGGCGACGAAGGCGAGGCCGAGTCGGAGTCCGATCGTGGGATTACGGAGCGCGTAGACGATGCGACGCCGGATATGCTCGAGTCCGACGAGGGTGAGGACGAAGCGGACGAATCCGAGAGCGAAGACGAAGCGGACGAGTCCGAGAGCGAAGGAGACGGTGAAGCCGAAGGGGAAGAGAAAGAGGAGGAGGAGGAGGAAACCGCCCTCGAGGCGGCAGACCTCGAGGGGGTCAGACGGGACACTCTCGAGGATCTCCTCGAGGTCATGTCCTACCGTGATCTCCAGTCGGTCGCCAAAGACGTCGGTGTGAAGGCGAATCTCAGTCGCGAGGAGATGACCGAGGAGATCGTCGAGACGGTCGCCGGAGACGAGAGCGAGTCGGAGTCGGAGTCGGACGCCAACTCGAACTCCAACGGCGAACCCGAAGCCGAAGCGGAGTGAGCGTGAGCGTGAACGGGCGTCGTCTCGGTCGCTCCCTCCGCGGTCGGCCAAGCGGCGCTCGAACGACGACCATCGAACGGCACAACCGAGAGGAGGTGCCCGGCTCAGACCGGGCCGACGGTCCAACGCGATACGGGATACCATGAGTGAAACCGAACACATCGACGATCGAGTGAACGAGTTATTGACCCGGGCGAAATCGGCGATCGAGTCCGTGCCACCGCCGGACGAAGCCGAGGAAGACGAGCTGATGGAGGTGCTCGAGGAGGCCGACCTGTTGACGGCCGCAGCGGATGCGAACGATTTGATCCAGAGCGAGAACTCTCGGGACATCCTCGAGGCGACCGGTCTCGGAGAGTTGCCCGACGGAAGCGAACCGGCGTCGCTCCCCGAGGCGATCGCAAGGGGTGATCAGGAACGCGTCGAAGACCTCCGTGTGCTGTTGAAACTGGCGAAACTGGACGGACAGACGGGCGACGACGGTGACGCTCGAGAGGCCGTTGCTGCGCTCCGAGGCGCGATCGAGGATGCCGGTGGCTCCGACTCCGAACGGGTGGAGGAAAAGTCGGATTCCGAAGCGAGTGACGAGAGCGATGCGGCGGCGGAGTCGTCGGACGAAAGCGACGAAGACGAGGGCGAGGGCGACGTAGACGAAAGCGGAGACGAAGCGCCGCCAGACGAAACCGAGGAGGCGGACGACTCGTCGATCACCGAAACCGTTGCGGACGCCGTGAGTGAGGTCGCCGGCTCGAGTTCGAGTGCTACCGAAGCGGATAGCGAGTCGGGCGAATCCGACGCATCCGCGGACGAGACCGACGCCGCCGAGGCTGGGGACGAACAGGGAGACGAAGCCGACGGTGACGAGTCGTCGGTGACCGAGACAGTCGCAAATGCGGTGAGTCAAGTAACCGATTCGGACGACAGCGAGGACGAGGAAGCGGCTGCGGAGGGTGACGACGAGGGATCGTCTGAAACCGACGAGTCGTCGGTGACGGAGACAGTCGCTGACGCCGTCGACGAAGTCACCGGTTCGGACGAGGAGGGTGAGGGGAGCGTGGACAAAGACGGTGACGGTGACGAAGACGGGTTCCTCGAGGACCAGTTGAAGTCGACGATGCAGTCCGCACTGGGCGGGTTCGGTGAGGAAGTCCACGGCCTGCGTGACCGACTCGAGGCGGTCGGTGTGGGTGACGACTCGGAAGCGGACGCCGACGAGAGTGCGGACGCGGACGAAGAAGCGGTAGACGAAGACGAGGACAAGGACGAGTCGATACTCGGCGGTCTCGGCTCGTCGGAGTCCTCGCAGTCGAAGAACCGTGGGGGTTCGACTCGATACTCGACGATGGCGCCGCCGCCGTCGAAACGGGCGGATATGGGCAGGTCGACGAGACACTCGACGATGCCCAAGCGAAACTGACGGCGCGGAAACCTCGAGTATCGTTCGTCGTGCCGTGGGTCGTGGGTCGTCAGTCGGGCGCGTTGAAAAGTCGTCGTTCGTCGGCCTACCACTCGGCGACGCTACCGTCGTCGTGGCGCCAGACGGGGTTGTGCCAGTTTACCTCGCCGGCGCGCTCGCGGACGACGTCCTCGTCGACCTCGATACCCAGTCCCGGCGCGTCGGGGAGGTCGACGTAGCCGTCCTCGTACTCGAAGACGGCCGGGTCGACCAGGTAGTCGAGGACGTCGCTGCCCTCGTTGTAGTGGATGTCGAGGCTCTGTTCCTGGATGAGCGTGTTCGGCGTGCACGCGTCGACCTGGAGACACGACGCGAGCGCGATCGGGCCGAGCGGGCAGTGCGGTGCCAGCGCGATGTCGTACGCTTCGGCCATCGTGGCGATCTTCTTGACCTCGCTGATCCCGCCGGCGTGGGAGAGATCGGGCTGGATGATGTCCACCGTACCCTGCTCGAAAACCTCCTTGAAATCCCAGCGCGAGAACATCCGCTCACCCGTCGCGATCGGCGTCGACGTGCGAGAGGCGATCTCCGGCAGCGCGTCGTTGTGTTCGGGAAGGACGGGTTCCTCGATGAAGAACGGCTCGTGGGGCTCGAGTTCGACGGCGAGTCGCTTCGCCATCGGTTTCGAGACGCGGCCGTGGAAGTCGACGCCGATGTCGATTTCGGGGCCGACGGCCTCGCGGACGGTCGCCAGACGGTCGACGGCGTCGGCGACGGCGGCGGGGGTGTCCACGCGGCGCATCTCGGGCGTGCCGTTCATCTTGAGCGCGGTGAACCCGGCGTCGACTTTCTCCCGGGCGGCTTCGCCAACGTCCGCGGGTCGGTCACCCCCGATCCACTGGTAGACGCGGACACGGTCGCAGGCCGGGCCGCCGAGGAGGTCGTACACTGGGGCGCCGAACTGCTTGCCTTTGATGTCCCAGAGGGCCTGATCGACGCCGGCGATGGCGCTCATCAGAACGGGGCCGCCGCGGTAGAAGCCGCCGCGGTACATCGCTTGCCAGTGGTCCTCGATGGTCGTCGGGTCCTCGCCCATCAGGTAGTTGTCCATCAGTTCCTCGACCGCGGCGCGAACCGTTTTCGCGCGACCTTCGACGACGGGTTCCCCCCAGCCGACGGTGCCGTCACTGGTGGTTACTTTCAGGAAGAGCCATCGCGGCGGTACTTCGAACAGTTCGTAGTCTGTAATTTCCATAATTCGTCTCTCCGTGTGCAGTCTGCAGGTCGTTCGTTTCGAATCGGTGACGAAAGGCGGAATCGGCGGAAGGGATTCGATGCTGTCGACCTCGGTCTCGATATCGATACATCGAGACATCCTCCCACGGTCGCTCGTGACGATCGGTGCCGGCGTTCCGATATCGGGCCATCGATGAGGACACCGCGGTAACCCGGTCTCGACACCGATCTGGTACGGGTAGAGTCTTCCCAGCACAGTATATAGGTTACGAACTCTCCGATCGGCGAGCCCCCTCGAGTGACGGATCGTAACTTCGAGGACCTCGAAACGGACGGACCCGTTCGCCACTCGAGGCTGCGCTCACTGCGATCGTGGTCGTGACGCTGAGCGTGTCGATCGAACCTCGATAGAGCGGGTGTCGGTTTCCGAGTCGAGGCTTTATGGCGATATCTGACGAGTAAACGGGTATGGAAGTCGTTTCGAATCACGGCCGCGAGACGGCCTACGTCGAGGCCGACAGTGAGGCAGACGGGGAGACTGTTCTGTACGTCCACGGCAGCGGCGGCTCACACGAAATCTGGCGGCCCCAGCTCCGTCTGGCCGACCGCCCGGCTGCCGCACTCGATCTGAGCGGCCACGGAAACTCCGAAGACATCGACGCGAGTCCGGGCTACACGACCCGATCCGCGTACGCCGACGACGTGCTCGCGGTCGCGGACGCGACGGACGCCTCCGTTCTCGTCGGGAGTTCTCTCGGCGGTGCCGTGGTCTTGCACATCTTGCTCGAGCGAGCGGCCGAGTTCACGCCCGAGGCGGCCGTCCTCACCGGAACCGGCGCCCGCATGGGCGTCCTCGAGGATCTCCTCGAGTGGCTCGCGTCCGATTTCGAGCGCGCGCTCGAGTTCCTCCACGAGCCGGATCGGCTCCTTCACGACCCCGATCCCGAGGCTCGCGAGCGATCGATCGAGGCGATGCGCGAGTGCGGTCAGGCGGTGACTCGCCGAGATTTCCTGACCTGTCACGACTTCGACGTTCGGGACCGACTAGAGGCAATCGACGTGCCGGTGCTCGCCGTCTACGGCGAATACGACCAGCTCACCCCGCCGTGGTTTCACGAGTACCTCTCCGAGGAGATTCTGGACGCCTCGCTCGCCGAGATCGAGGACGCCGCCCACCTGCCGATGGTCGAGCAGCCGCGGGCGTTCGACGAGACTGTCTCCGAGTTTCTCGAGTCGGTCTAGTAGAGGTCCTCGAGGTCGGTCTCCTCGTGGCTGTGTTCCTCGGCGGGGAACTCCCGCTTCTCGACCGCCGAGACGTAGTCTTCGACCGCGGCCGTCATCTCGCCGCGGACGTCGCCGAACTGTTTGGAGAACGAGGGGCTCCACTCGGTGAGTCCGACGGCGTCGTTGAACACCAGCACCTGCCCGTCGCAGTGGGGGCCGGCGCCGATCCCGATCGTCGGAACGTCCAGTTCCTCGGTGACGTCCGCCGCGAGGTTCGACGGGACGTGCTCCAAGACGAGCGAGAACGCGCCCGCGTCCTCGTGATCGCGAGCGAG
Source organism: Halomontanus rarus (assembly GCF_017357405.1). Taxonomy (GTDB): domain Archaea; phylum Halobacteriota; class Halobacteria; order Halobacteriales; family Natrialbaceae; genus Halomontanus; species Halomontanus rarus. The sequence continues at coordinate 3,748,891 of NZ_CP071597.1, forward strand.
TTCGAGAATGCGATCCGCGGCCTTCTGGGTGGTTCCCTGACGGGGATAGCCGCCGTACTGGTTGACGTGCTGGGGCGTCAATCCGAGGTGGGCCATCACCGGAATCCCGAGCTGGACCAGCTTCTCGGTGAGATCGACGGTGTGGGGCCCGCTCTCGAGTTTGACCGCGTGTGCGCCCTCCTCCTTGAGCATCCGGCCGGCGTTCGCGACGCTCTCGCTCTCGTCGACGCCGTAGGAGAGGAAGGGCATGTCGGCGACGATCATCGCGTCCTCGGTCGCCCGGGAGACGGCCCCGACGCGACTCGCCATCTCGTCGACGGTGACCGGGAGCGTCGTCTCGTAGCCCAGTTCGGTGTTGCCGACGCTGTCGCCGACGAGGACGACGTCGACCCCCGCCTCGTCGACGACCTCGGCCGCCGGTGCGTCGTAGGCCGTCAGCATCGTGATCGGCTCCGAACCCGTCTTGGCGTGCAGATCCCTCACGGTTGGCATACCGGGCCATTCGACGCGGATAGGTAAATATACTGCCGGACGGGGTCGTTCGAGAAAGGAGACGAGAGGGTGAGAGAGTGAGAATGAAACGGCGGCAACGAGGTCCAACCCAGTCTCTCGAACTCGGGGGAGAGATCCGTACGGGACTCGTGAACCGGGAACGGCGGGCTTAAGAGGATTCCATCGAGAGAGACGCCCGTGCCAGAGCCCGTCGAAACGTCCGATCCGGAGGGGGTCGACTACGGCTGGGTCATGCAGACGACGTTCGTAACGACGATCGTCGTCGGGGCCCCCGTCGTCGCCCTCCTCTCGACGCAGGCTTCCCTCCCGACGTGGGGCTCTCGAGTCGAGTTCGCGATCCGGGTCGGTGCCGTCGTCTGGATCCTCACGGCCCTCGCCGTGTTCGCGTACGCGAAGCGGATGGACGTCGAGACGATCGAGACCGAGGAAGCGGAATCGGAAGCGGAAGCGAAAGCGAAGAAAGGAAAAGACGACGAAGAGTAACGACGCGATCGCCGAAGAGCGGGGTGCTACACTCTCGAGGGGCCACCGTCGACGTACTCGAAGTCCGTCCCCGCCCGTTCTGCGGTGCGCTCGTCGCGTCGAGAGTCACCGACGAACAGCGTTCGCTCCGGCGTCGCCGACAGTCCGCGGACCGTTTCCAGAAGCGGCTCGGGATCCGGCTTTCGCGTCGCGACCGTGTCGCGACCGACGACCGCCCCGACCGCCTCTATCAGGCCGTGGCGCTCGAGAGCGATTCGACACGCCGCCTCGCAGTTGAGCGAACAGACGCCGGCCGGGACCTCGCAGGCCAGGATCTCCTCGGCGTGGGGGAGTCGACGACTGGTCCTGGCGCCCTCGCGTTCGTGGTCGGCGATCGCCGCCTCGACCTCCGGCGCGAGGTCGACATCGCTCGCAGCCGCGAGGAGGTCCCAGAGGTCCCGGCTCGGCGGATCGACCGCGGCCGTCTCGTACACCTCGAGGACGTCGAACGCGACGGCGTTCCAGTCGACGGTGAGGTCGACGAGCGTCCCGTCGAGATCGTAGACGACGGCGTCGTAGTCAGTCACGGTCGTTGATACGAGGGGGAGCGATTTGACGATGTCGGTGGTGGTCGGGAGGGGGTATCGGCGATGGGGTGCTCTCCAGCGGTGGTCGGGAGAACGAGGGAGTTCACCCGAGGAGGTTCCGAGCGATGATCGTCTTCTGGATCTCCGTGGTCCCCTCGTAGATCTCGGTGACCTTGGCGTCGCGGTAGAGGCGTTCGACGTCGAACTCGGAGACGTAGCCGTAGCCGCCGTGGATCTGGACGGCCTCGTTGGTGACGGCCATCGCCGCCTCGCTCGCGAAGTACTTGGCCATGCTCGCGGCCAGCGCGCCGTCGCCGGCCGCGCGCTGGCGGGCCGCGTGTCTGGTCAGCTGGCGGGCGGCCTCTGTCCGGGTTGCCATCTCCGCGAGTTTGTGCCGGATCGTCTGGATCTCGCTGATCGGCTCGCCGAACTGCTCGCGCTCCCGACTGTACGCGAGCGCTTCCCCGAGCGCGTGGGCCGCGAGGCCCACCGACTGGGCGGCGATGCCGATCCGGCCGTCGGTCAGGATTCGGAAGGCCGCGGAGAGACCCCGCCCCTCCTCAGTCAGTCGGTTCTCGGCGGGGATGCGGACCTCGTCGAAGGTCAGCGCGGTCGTGTCGCTGGCGCGCAGCCCGAGTTTGTCCTCCGGTTCGCCGACGGTGAGTCCGTCGGCGTCGGCGGGGACGAGAAACTGCGTGATCGAGTCGGGGTCGTCCCGGTCGGTCTTCGCAAAGAGGACGATCACGCCCGCGCGTTGGCCGTTGGTGATCCACTGCTTCTCGCCGTCGATGACGTACTCCTCGCCGTCGCGTCGGGCCTCGGTGGACATCTCCGCGGGGTTCGACCCGGCGTGGGGTTCGGAGAGCGCGAACGCGCCGACCGGACGTCCTCGAGCCATCTCGGGGAGCCAGCGCTCCCGTTGTTCCTCGGTCGCGAATTCGGCGAGACAGGACGTCGCGAGGCAGTGGACCGAGAGCGCCGTCGCGACTGCGAGCGCGCCGCCGGCGAGCTCCTCGTTGACGACGGCGTAGGTCACGGGATCGGCGTCGTAGCCGCCGTACTCCTCGGGGACGGTCAACCCCGTCAGATCCAGTTCTGCCAGCCCGTCCCAGACCGCCTCGGGGAACGTCTCCGTTCGATCGGCCTCGGCGGCCACCGGTCGGATCTCCTCGCGCGCGAACTCGCGTACGACGTCCCTGACCGCGGCCTGTTCGTCCGAAAGTGCCATACGGGCCCTTCGGTGGGCGACGGCAAAAACGACTCCCCGGGATCGAAGGTGTCGAACGATCGCTCGGAATTCGGCGGGAGATGTCGCTCACCAGCTCTGCCTCGAGTAGTTCCAGCACGTATCCGAGTCGTTCGGTGGCCGATTACTCCCTCCCACCGTCCGACGTTTTGGAGACGCGAACGCCTCGTCGCTCGAGCGCTGCGGTCAGGTGCGGCAGGTCGCACTCTCCGACGACGTCGAATGCGGTGAGCTGTGGGCGGAAGGGGACGTCCCGTTCCGTCGCGAGTTCGAAGAAACTGGGCCCTACGTCCTGAAGGTCGATCCGTCCGACGTTCTCCGTCGCGGCTCCGGCGTACAGCGCGTGATACGCGCCGATCCCTTCGCCGACGAACGAAACGCGGTCGGCGTCGGTCTCCGATCGGAGGAATTCGACGGCGCGGCGCACGTCGTAGACGCGCATCTCGAGGAGGGAGGACTCCATCTGCAACGCGTCGTAGGCGAGTTTGAACTCGGTCCCGTAGATGTCGTCGTACTCCTCGACCCACGCAGGGATCGGGATAACGCGGTTTCGCACGGCCCCGACGCCGCGGGGATCGAAGACGAGGACCGTCCCGTATTCGCGGGCGAGGGACGCGACGTCCGCGGTTCGCTCCGGTAGTGCCTCCGTTCCGTCCTCGTAGAGGACCACGGCCGGGGATTCGGCCGCCGATTGGGGATCGGAGACCAGAACGCCCGTCACGACGATGTCCGGGTCCCGTTCGGTTTTGAACCAGACGTGTTCGACGTCCAACCCGTCGACGTCGGTTTTCTCGACTCGGTCGACGAACCGCGGGTTCAGTTCGCAGCCCTCGCGGTCGAGGTCGAGCGTCTCGAGGAGGGTTCGCCGAAGGTCCGCAGCGTACTCGCCGTCTCCGTCGTCTCTGCCGACTCCACCGCCTCTACCGTTTCCGTCGTCGACAGCAGGTACCGTTCCGCCGCTCGGACACGTCTCCGCGACGTACTCTCGGATCAGGTCGTCGATCGTTCGTTCGTCGGCGGACGCCGCCAGCACGCTTCCCTCGGGCGTGGAGTGAAGTTCGGACTCGTCGAGCGTCGAGGGGTCGTCTCGAGGGACGTACTCGCCGTCGCCGAGGTGGTCACACAGGAACTCGAACACCCCCTCCCGGAGTTCGTACACGGAACAGTGGGTCGTGTCGGCGACGGTGAGCCGGACGTTTTCGTCGGCGTCGTACAGGTCGTAGATGCGTCGCGCGCGCTCGAGCGTCTCGTGAACGCCCTCGATGGGAAAGTACTCGTCGGAGGCGGCCGCGCCGACGCAGATCGGATCCGGTGCCATCGCCGTGACGAGGTCGTCGTAGTTGATCCCGCGCGGGATCGCCCCGTAGATGACCTGTTCGGCGTCGATACGTTTCCCCGTCTTCAGCCACTCCCGTCGCTCCGTGACGCTGCAGCACGGTGCGGCGGCGTCGATCCGGTCGTCGACGAGCGAGAGGTACAGCGTCTGGATGCCGCCGCCGGAGGTGCCGGTCACGCCGATCCTGTCGGGGTCGACGTCAGATCGCTCCGCCAGGTAATCGAGCGCACAGCGGTCGTCGTGAATCACGTACCGCGCGAGGTTCGCCCCGGCGTAGAAGCACTTCTGTCCCGCGTAGCAGTGGGCGAACACCCCACCGCTCCCGGTAAAGCGTGGCTCGCCCGTCTCGGAGTCGACGTACTGCGTTCGCTCCCCCTGCCCGACGGGGTCGACGACGAGGACGACGAACCCGTTCGACGCCAGTTCGATACACGCCTTCTGGTTGTGCGGATCGCCTTTCGCCGAGTCGACGTGTCCACAGCAAAAGAGAACCCCCGGAAACGGGCCGTCACCGTCGGGCACGTAGCAGTTGGCGGTCACGCGAAAGTTCGGCCGACTCTCGAGGACGAGCAACTCGATCGAATAGCCGTCTCGCTCGAGGCGACCCGTCGTCTCGACCGTCGGATCGGTCATCCGGTCGGGTAGTCCCCCGACGCTCGAGAGGAACAGTTCCCGAACGCACTCCCGTCGTTCTTCGAACTCGCGTCGCGAATCGATAGCCCGCTTCGCGGCTCGCTCGTTCGCGAAGTGGTCGTCCGCCCAGGAGAGGACGTACCGGGACAACTGGTCGTCGACGTCGACGTACCCGTCCACGGCGTCGTTGAACCCGTCCATTTACTTTGTAGTGACGGGGAGCGGCCCATAAGAATACTGTCGGTGCGCGAGCAGAATCAGAATCGGTCGCACAGACGTGGGTGGCCCGGACGGTCGCGATTCGACCACGTCTCGAGGTCTCGAGATCGACTCGAGTGCGGATTCAGGTTCGAGTGCAAGTTCGGCGTCGGATTCGAACGCGGCTCACTGCGCGATCGCTTCGTCGACCTGCTCGCTCGCGAGCACTTTGCTCGCCCGGCGCAATCGCTCCGAGAGCGCCTGGTGGGAGATGTCGAGTTCGTCGGCCAGCTCCTCGAGCGAGATCTGGCGGGGCACGTCGTAGTAGCCCCGACGGTAGGCCTCGCTGATCGCCTCTTCCTGGGCCTCCGTGAGCGCCGCCGTCGCCTCGAGGTCGGCGTTTCGGCCGGCCTCGACCATGCGCCTGACGTCGACGTGAATGCCCTGGTCCTCGAGTTCGTCGATCGTCGCCGACAGCAGGTCGCGGTCGGGAAACAGGAGCCGGAAGGTCCAGTGGCTGGTCGAACACTGGGCGTCGAGGATCGTCCCGTCGTGATCGTAGATCGCACCGCAGACCTCGCCGACCGTCGAATCGTACTCGATCCGGTAGAGCCACTCCTCGGTGTCGGCGTCCTCGAGCAAACACGTGAACTCGTCGACCGTCGGATCGTCGGCGAGGGTCTCCTCGATGTCGTCGCGCGGGGCGTTCGCGATCCAGACCAACGGCATCGTCTGGAGGGGGCCTTCGGCGACGACGCTCTTGACCCGAATCTCGAGGTCGGGAAGCGCCGTGAACGTCTCTGCGAGGGCGACGTCGCTGGCGGGAAGCGAGACTTCGGTGACCGTCGTCATCGGCTCTCACCTCCGGTCTGGATAGTTGCTGAGCGATCGAACTCACGGCCGCGGCGCCTCTGACTGACGATTGTTCGGATCATGATGGCGGGGTGTCTCGGTGCGCCGGGAGAGGCTGGTCAGGGACGTTCACGAAAACCGACCATCCCCGGGATCGCGTCGCCCGGATCGCCCGGCTTGTACCTTCAGCAGTGAGCCGGTTGGTCTGCGGCCTTGAGTGTTCCAGCCATTTAAGTAGATCAGCCGATATCATGAGCTTCATCGGTCCAAAGCAGTGATTTTCACGATCCAATCCAACTACAGAAGAGTGACACTCAGGTGGCAATCGAAGGCGAACGGGGGAGGAGAGGAGAAGAGGAGAGGGGAGAGGAGAAGAGAGGAGAAAAGAAGAGAGGGGAGGGAAGGCGAGACAATACAGCCTCGAACGGCACCGACCGAACCGGGTCACGTTGACGCTGACGCTCGCGCACATCTCACGCTCACACTCCCGAACAAAGCAGCAACCGGGCGTCAGCCCAGTCGTGCGAACTGATTCAAGGCGTACACCGTCCGCAACAGGTCGACGCTCTTGCCCTGATCGAAGACGAGTTCGTCCGAACTGATGACGTGATCTAACGTGTCCCGCGAGGCGTGTTCCGGTGCCGCCGCGATCCCGGCGTCGTTGTCGGCGACCCACTCCATCACCCGCAGGTCGCTCTTCGAGTCTCCCATCACGAGCGCGAACGGGTCGTCGATGCCCAGTACGTCCAGCGCGCGCTCGACGCCGACGACCTTGTTCAATTCGAGACTCCCGATTTCGGCGGCGTCGGCCTCGTAGTAAGCGACGTCGATCCGCTCGAGGACGGCAGCGAGATTCGATGGAACGTCCGCCATCGAGACGTCGGGGTACGCGCCGCGTTGCTCGAGGACGGTCCGGATTTCGGGGTCCTGATCGGCGTAGAAGGCGCGGGTCCAGGCGGTGAGTGCGTTCTCCGAAGCCGTCTCGGATTCGTCGGTATCGTCGTCACCGCCGTCTTCGGCGCTCTCACCGACGTCGACGATCGACCCCACGGCGTCTGCCAGGAGATCGATCAGGTAGACCAGCGCTTCGTCGATCGTCTCCCGTGCGAGCGAGGAACCGGTTTCGTAGTTCGGCTTGAGGGTGACGTTGAACTCGTTGCCCTGCAGGTGACAGCCGCGACGAAGTTCCTCGGACGCCTCGGGGAGGACTCGAGCGCGGACGTCGTCGAAGACGTCGCGGATCTCGACGTCTAAATCCTCGTAGAGCAACTGTTTCGTGTCGGCGCCGTGGCCCGGCGTGAACACGCCGGTCCCCGCCTCGTAGACGATCGAGAGCGACCCGGAGTGGACGATTTCGCTGCCCAGTCCCTGAATGGCGAATCCTTTGACGTTCTCGAGCGTCTGGCCCGTACAGATGACGATCGGAACGCCCTGCTCGTGGAACTCGGTAAGCATGTGCAGCGTGTCCCGGGGAATCTCGTTGTCGGTTCCGCCCGCCGAGCGCAGCGTCTCGTCGACGTCGAGCACGAGCACGTTCACCGCGCGTCCGTACTTGGCCTCGAGGTCGAGCGCGGTAAAGGCCTGTTCGCGAGTCGCCCGCGAGGCCACCTCGGCGAAGGTCTCTCCCGCCGCGAAGCCGTCGCGGATTTCGTCCTTGCGACCCTCGAGTTCGTCGCTGGCGTCCCGCCAGTGCGCGAGGACGACCCGCGAGTCGATCGCCGGGAAGAGGTCGACGAACTCCTGGTACTCCCGGAGCGACTCCGTGTCGAACTCGTCGTAGAGTCGGTAGACGAGATCGTATCGTTCCATGCCTCGACAACTCGGTGGGAGGACGATAATCGTTTGGTCCTATTGCGCCGCCCCGGCCGCGAATCACACTCGAGAGACGCTCTTCGACGACGATCTCCGCCGCGGACAAGTTTACTCGGAAAAGAATAACTATTTTTGCTGAGGGGGCCGTACGATCGGCCATGAAAACCATCGCAGTCGAACCCGGAGCGGGTGAACCAGTCGTCCTCGAGAAACCGATTCCCGAACCGGCGGCCGGCGAGGCGCTCGTCCGGATCCTCCGCGTCGGGGTCGACGGCACCGACCACGAGGTGATCGGCGGCGGACACGGCGGCGTTCCCGACGGCGAGGACCACCTCGTGCTCGGTCACGAGGCCGTCGGCGTCGTCGAGGACGCGAACGGAACCGACCTCGAGGAGGGGACGATCGTCGTCCCGACCGTGCGACGGCCGCCGGCGGGCGGGTCCAACGGGTACTTCGAGCGCGGCGAGCCGGACATGGCACCCGACGGCGAGTACGTCGAGCGGGGGATCGTCGGCGATCACGGGTTCATGGCCGAGTACATTACGAGCCCCGCGGCGTACCTGGTCCCGATCCCCGAGGAACTCGCGTCGCTCGGCTTCCTCGTCGAGCCGATCAGCATCTCGGAGAAGGCGATCGAACACGCGGACGCGTCCCGGTCGGCGTTCGACTGGAACCCCGAGTCGGCGCTCGTCCTCGGCAACGGCTCGCTGGGGCTGCTCACCCTCGCGATGTTCGAACACACGCTCGGCTACGAGCGGACCTACTGTCTGGGCCGACGCGACCGCCCCGACCCGACGATCGACATCATCGAGAACCTCGGCGCGACGTACGTCGACTCGCGGCGGACGCCGATCCCGGAGATTCCCGAGGTCCACGAGGCGATGGATTTCGTCTACGAGGCGACGGGCGTCGCACCCCACGCTTTCGAGACGATCGAGGCGCTGGCCCCCAACGGCGTCGGCGCGCTGCTCGGCGTCCCCGGCTCGTGGGAGTTCGAGATCGACGGCGGCGACCTCCACCGCGAGTTCGTCTTGCACAACAAGGCGCTGGTCGGCAGCGTCAACTCCCACCGCGGCCACTTCGAGTCGGCCGTCGACACACTCGCCGCACTCCCGGTGTGGTTCCTCGACGAACTCGTGACGGGCGTCTACGATCTCGAGGATTTCGAGGCAGCGTTCGAAGACGACGACACGACTATAAAAACGGCGGTCGAATTCAGTCGTATATGAAAAACGTCGACGACCTCATCGAAAGCGCAGCCGAGCTCGCAGAGCGCGGGCTCTCGAAAGGCGAGATTGCAGACGAACTGAACGTCTCCCGCGAAACCGCGAGCTGGCTGGTCGAGCGCAGCGGCGCCGCACCGCAGGCCACGAGTCGGTCCACGACGACCAACGGTGCGAGCAGTCCACAGGACATCCACGTCGACTGGTCGGCCATCGGCCGCGACAGCAAGCGGATGGGGTCGATCGCCGAAGCGATGGCGGACCTGCTGGCGAAACACGGTGAGGGCGTCGATCTCACTATCGGTATCGAGAAAGCCGGTGCACCGATCGCGACGCTCATCGCGCGCGAACTCGAGACCGACCTCGGGACCTACACGCCCGCAAAACACCAGTGGGAGGAAGGCGATATCGAGGACCTCGGCGGGACGTTCTCCCGGAACTTCGCCGGTATCCGTGACCGGGAGTGCTACATCGTCGACGACACGATCACGAGCGGGACGACGATGCAGGAGACGATCGACGCGATTCGCGCCGAGGGCGGGGAACCGCTGGCGTGTATCGTCCTCGCGGACAAGCAGGGCGTCGAGGAACTCGACGGCGTCCCCGTCTACTCGCTGTTGCAGGTCATCAGCGTCGGCAAGGACGAGTAGTCTCGACCTCTCGGTTCGACCCGTCGACTCCCGACGAGCGACGCGGCGACGGACGCAAGGTCTATCCGGCACAGTTCCCTACGTAGAGTCATGACGTTCCAACCGGACCAAGGCCTAGAGCAGGAAGACGTCGACGAACGCGTCGAAACCGCCATCGAGGACAACGACGTCGTCCTCTTCATGAAAGGGACCGAGATCATGCCCCAGTGTGGCTACTCCCAGCGCGCGCTCGAGTTGATCGGCAAACACCGCGACGACTACGAGACCGTCGACACCCTCGAGTCCCTCGCGGAGTATCGAAACGCACTCTCGGAACACAGCGGCTGGGAGACGATCCCCCAGACGTTCGTCGACGGCGAGTTCGTCGGCGGCTCGGACGTTCTGGCCGAACTGGACGAGCGCGGAGAGTTATCGGAAACGCTTGCCGGTGAGTGACCGAATCGAGCGGCAAGTCAAAAGCGTACAAACAGTTACGCGTGGAATTTAACAGCAGGTCATATAAGCCACGCGTCCGTAGTAGGAACTGAGAGACTATCGCTGCACACCTCCCCACCATGTCAACAGAGGATTCCAGACACGTTTATCGACTTCACTCGACACTCGAATTGCCGCTCGAAGAACTCCGCGAGCACTTCGACGACGCTCCGCTACCCGACGGCGTCGCCGACGTGGAGATCACTCGACGAAACAACACGCTAATTTTGAAGGCGGTCGCCGAAGATCAGTCGGTCAGCAAGTACACGCCGACGGCCCAGCTCAAAGCGAGCGTCACGGAGGTCCGCGTGTACGAGGAAGACCCCGAAGAGCGTCGCAACTCCTTCCGGTGGGACGAAGAGGAAGAAGAGGAGATCGAATCAGAACTCGTCGAGTTCGCCGCGTTCAAAGGGGACCGGGAGACCGTCCTCCAGAACTCGCTGTTGCAGTACGAGATGTTCCTCGTCCTCTGTGGGATCGCAGAGCAAGCCGAGAAGGGAACCCTGACGGCGATCTCCGAGCACGACGGCGACCTCGAGGCGACCCGCATCGTCGACGGCGAACCACGCCCGGCCGACGTCGAAGTCGTCGAGGGCCCGCGGGACCGCAAGTCCGGCCAGTCCGGCGTCAACTGGCGGGACAACAAGTTCATCAGCGACTGAGCGTCTCGTATTCGTCTGCACTGTTCTCTCGTCGTTGCAGCGACCGTGTCACCAGAACAGTCGGTACTGAGTTCTCCGTCACGAACAGTCGCGATCGCGTCTCATTCATCGTCGCTCGAATAGGTGTATTTCCACCTCGAGGCCGTAGGGCCCCCTCTATGGAACCTTTGACGAGCCGACGGCGGTTCCTGACGATCGCCGCGGTCGGCACGACGGGATTGGCCGGGTGTGCATCGATGTCGCGATCGTCCGCCGGCAGCGTCGAGTCGAACGCAGTCGCACAGATACCGGAGACGGTCGGCCTCGAGGCGATACTCGACGGATTGCAGGCGCCACTGGCCGTCGAATTCGCACCCGACGCGGACCGACGGTACGTCGCGGAGCGCGACGGTCGCATCCTGTGTCACGAGTCCGACGGGTTGCGGGACGAACCCGTGCTCGACCTGCGCGAGACGATCGAGACCGGGGGAGAACGAGGGTTACTGGGAGTGGCGTTACACCCGAACTTCGCCGACAACCGCCGACTGTTCGTCCGCTACAGCGGTCCGCTTCGGTCGGGAATGCCCGAGGAGTACAGCCACACGTTCGTCTTGGCCGAATTCGAGGTGACCGACGACGGGACGCGAGCGCGACCGGAGTCCGAACGGTCGATCCTCGAGATTCCACAGCCGCGGGACCTTCACAACGCGGGCGATCTCGCGTTCGGCCCCGACGGGTTCCTCTACGTCCCGGTCGGTGATAGCGGCGCGTCACCCGAAACGGGTTGGCAGGGTCCCGGCGGTGGCGGATACGGTCAGAACGTAACCGAGACGCTGCTGGGGAGCCTCCTGCGTCTCGATGTGGATGTCGACGTCGAGGAGCGGTCGGACGGGCGGGCCTACGCCGTGCCCGAGGACAACCCGCTCGTCGGTCGCGAGGGCCTCGACGAATACTACGCGTGGGGGTTTCGAAATCCCTGGCGGCTCTCGTTCGACGGCGACGACTGCTACGTCGCCGACGTCGGCCAAAGCAGCTACGAAGAGGTGAACCTCGTCGAAAAAGGCGGCAATTACGGCTGGAACGTCAGGGAGGGCACCCACTGTTTCAACGCCGAGGACTGTCCCGACGAGACGCCGTCGGACGTTCGCGGCGGCGAACCGCTTCTCGATCCGATCGTCGAGTATCCACACGAGACGAACGAGGATGACCCCGTCAGCGGCGTCTCCGTCATCGGCGGCTCCGTCTACCGCGGATCTACGATGCCGGACTTGGACGGGATCTACGTCTTCGGTGACTTCCTGCCGGAGGGGCGATTGTTCGCCGCCGCTCGTCCCGACGGCGACGAACTGTGGCCGACCGCCGCCCTCGAACTCGAGGACGAAGGGGCGCTCACGCGAACGCTGTCGTTCGGCCGCGACGCCGACGGAGAGGTGTACGTGCTCGGATCCGGGGCCGACGGCGGCGGCCTCTTTCGCGTCGTCCCGGCCGCTGACTGAGCGGAGACGGCCAGTCCGCGACCGTTTCTGGCGTTGGGAGACCGACGTCGCGCGGCAGCCGACGGTTGCAGGCAGTGGTGGCTTGTCGCCCAACGGTGCGTGTTCTTCTATGACCCCATCGTTTACCGACGACGACCTCGAGAAGCGAGTCGAGAACGCGAACGGAGCGGTGGTCGGAACCGTGACGGCGGTCGAGGGTGATACCGCCCGCGTCGAGCCCAGCGCCGGCGTGATGGATTCGATCAGGGCCGCGCTCGGATGGGAGCGAGCCCACGAGGATACCGTGTTGATTTACGCGGACGCGATCGGCGAGCGCTCTGACGACGTGATCCGGCTCGAGGCGGACGGACCGACGCGAGCCGGACCGACAGCGGCCGTCGAGGAGTCGGATTCGGAGTCGGACGGAGAGTCCGCGCCGAACACCGGCCGTGACCGCCGTCCGGACGACCTCGAAACGGAGACTGGACTCGAGGCCGACACTACCACGGAGCCAGAACCGACTGGCGGCGACGGCCCCGACCCGCTCGAGGAGTCGGATTCGGAGTCAGACGGAGAGTCACCGCCAGAACCGGATGGGGAACCGGTCGACGAGACGAGAGTCGTCGAGGGAATGGACGGGACGGGGGACCTCGAACCGGATTCGCACTCGGAATCCGATCGAGAATCGGAGTCGAGTGCGGCCGAGGCAGACAGCGCCGAAGTAACGGATCTCGGCGACGAGACTGCTGAGACTGACGAGAGGGATAAGAGAGGAGAGAGGGACCGAAGGGGCGAAAAGAACGAAGACGAGCCACTGACCGCGACCGGGGAGACCCCCTTCACCGAGGAGACGAACGAAGCCGAATCACTGGACATCGAAGCGGCGATGGACGACGCGGAGCTGACGGACGACTCCGCCGTCTCGGGCCCTGACGACGCGACCGCGGGGAACACGGCCGACGAGACGCATACCGATGCCGCCGCCGAACTGGATCCCGGTGTCGACGCCGATTCGCTCGAGCAGGCGAGTCGAACCGAGACGGAAGGGACAGCTGACGAAGGCGGTGAAAGAGACGAAGCGGTGCCGAACTCGGCCGACGAGCGGGATTCGACCGACGAGGTGAGTCAGGGTATCGACACCGATTCGCTCGAGGAGGTGGGCGAAACCGGTCCCCGAGACGAGACTGCACCGTCGGACACGGGACCGGATCCCGCGACCGAAGCGACGGATCCGGGCGTCGACGTCGACTCGCTCGAGGAGACGCGCGAGGAATCGGACCGCAGTTCGGCGAAGACGATCGATCCGGAGACTCTCGACGAGGGCCGTACGGATGCCGAACTGGGACTCGAGACCGCCGCCCGTCGGATCGGTCCGGAGATCGATCCCGGGACGGAGACGGTACGTCTCGCGAGCGAAAATGCGACGGACCGACGGGCGTCAGTCGGGGACGAGATCGAGGCGGAGAGTGAGGGGAGAACGCAGGATGGGGGGCGTGAACGGATCCCCGGCCACGCAGCGTCACCCGTCGCAGCCACGTTCGCCACCCAGAGAACGGCGATCGAGCAGGGACAGCAGGTGATCGAGCGGGGAATGGACGCGAACCGACGGATCGCACGGACCACCCTCGAGGGGCAGGCCAAGATCCAGCGCCAGAGTCTCGAAGTCTTTCGGGCGGCGACCACCGGTTACGTCGAGGCCATCGCTACGACGATGAGTGCAGCGGGCAATCGCGGATCGGCCGGTGACCGACCCGACGACGAGCAGTCCACCCGGCGACTTCGGGACCACCTCGAACGACTCCAGGAGCTTCAGGATCGACTCGACGAACAGGTCGATATCGATCACCGCCACGAACGGACCGCGGACCTGCTCGAGGAACAACTCGAGCAGGTCGACCGAATTCAGCGGGAGCTGTCCGCCGACGCGGACCGACTCGAACTCGAGTTCGTCGGCGGGCTCGACTCGATGTATCGTGCACGCCTCGAGGCGGCGGCGATCGCGTCTCTCGAGGAACTCGCTCGAGCCGACGCCGAGACGGTCGCCGAGGCCGCCGACGTGACCGAAAAACGCGCCGAAGGATGGATCGAGCAGGCCGAGGTCCGCGTCTGAACGTCGTCGTCGTCGTCATCGTCATCGTCGTCCGTCGTGAGTGGTGTGGCAGGTCGAAACGGAAGCCACGGCAGAGAGGTCGATGGTGGTACCGGTGTCGGTACCATGGTCGACGGAGGAAGAGGAGGAGAGGGAGGAGACGACTCGCGATTGACTACTCACTCGTACCAGACTGCCGATCGGTCCCGCTTCCGTTGCTGGCCGCGTCCTCCTTCGTTTCCCTCCCCATCGGCCCCTCGGTCCCAGCCGTCGAGACTCGAGGTCGTCTCTGCCACCGCTTCGAGGAGGTGACGTTCGCGCACTCGATCACTGGCACCCATCGCGCGGCGGGCGGCGTTGTCCGCGAGCAGCGCGAGGTCGCTCCCGGCGTAGCCGGCGGTGTGTTCGACGACGGTATCCCACTCGATTCCGTCGGCGACCGGTCGGTCCGCGAGGTGAACCGCGAGAATCTCTCGTCGGGCGTCAGCGTCCGGCGGGCCGACCTCGATGCGCTCGTCGAATCTGCCGGAGCGAACGACCGCACCGTCGACGTCCGCGAGCAGGTTCGTCGCGGCGAGGACGACGACGTCCGACGGGAGCGCCTCGAGTTCCGCCAGAAGCTGGTTGACCATCTGTCGTTGGCTCTGGTTCGAGCCACCCGACCGTCCGGCGGCGATGGCGTCGATCTCGTCGAGAAAGCAGACGATCGGGGCGTTCGCGCGGGCGATCTCGAACAGATCCGCGACGTTCTGTGCGGGCTTACCCATCCACTTGCTCGTCAGGTCCGCGGGAGACACCTCGAGGAACGCGTACTCGAGTTCGCCGGCCAGCGCGCCCGCGACGTGTGTCTTGCCACAGCCGGGTGGCCCGTACAGGAGCACGCCGTTCGTCGTCGAGAGACCGTACTCCGCGTAGCGGTCGGCGTGCTCGAGCGGATCGACGACGGTCTCGCGCAGTCGCGATTTCAGCCCGTCCATTCCGCCGACGTCGGCGAAGGAACGGCCGACGTCGGCGGTCACCAGCGATCGGGCGTTCAGATCGACGTCGTCGGGCTGGGTGATCGTCTTCCCACCACCGAGCGCGCTTCCGCCCCAGTCGGGTACGCTCGAGTCGGTGTCGTCGAGGGCAGCCGAGAGGTGAGCCGTCGAGATCCGTTCGCCCGCACGCAGCGCGCGTCGAGCGCCCTCCTCGGCGACGTACTCGAGATCCGACGACGCGTACCCCGCCGACGCGTCGACGAGCGAGTCGAGGTCGAGATCGTCTGCCAGCGGCCGCCCCTCGAGGTGGATCTCGAGGATTTCGTGGCGTGCCTCGGCGTCCGGCGGTGGAACCTCGATCCGTTCGTCGAAGCGGCCCGTCCGGAGGATGGCGTCGTCGACGTCGTCGATCAGGTTCGTCGCCGCCAACACCAGCACGTCCTCGCCGACGTCCTCGAGCTCGGTCAGCAACTGGTTGACCATCTGGCGTTCGCTGGTGCTCCCGTCGTTCTCGCGAGCGCCCGCGAGCGCGTCGATTTCGTCGAGAAAGAGCACGCACGGCCGGTTCGCGCGAGCGATCTCGAAAATTTCCTGGACGTTCTCGGCGGGTTTGCCCATGTACTTGCTCGCCAGGTCCGCCGGCGAAACGGAGAGGAAGGCGTACTCGAGTTCGCCGGCGACGGCGCCGGCGACGTAGGTCTTCCCGCAGCCTGGCGGCCCGTACAACAGGACGCCGGAGACGGGATCGAGCCCGTAGGCCTCGTACTCCGCGGGTCGTTCGACGGGGCCGAGAACCGACCGCCGGAGCCGGGACTCGAGGTCGGCCATGCCGCCGACGTCGGCGAACGAGCGGTCCGGGCTGGGATCGACGAGCGCGTCGGCCTCGAGGTCGACACCCTCGGGTTGGATCGGGGCGTTGGAGGGGTCGTCGACGGTCGGTGAGCCGGACTTCGAGTTTCGCTCGCCGGCTCGATCCGAATCGGGTCCGTCGGTCGACGACTCGCCCGTATCGCCCGCGCCGGCGGCCCCCTCGGAGACGGTCACCCGCTGTCGGATCGCCGCGTGAGCGTAGGTCGCCAGTCGACTGGTATCCTCGCGGACGAACGACGCGAGCCAACTGTGACTCGCCGCGTCGTCTACCGCCTCCTCCCGATCCCGGACGACGCCGATGAGATCCCGGTCGTCGGGTCGCTCGACCTCGACGACCCAGAACGGCAGGTAACACCGCGTCGCGTCGGTCACCGATTCGAACGCCGTGGGCTCGAAATCGGCCGGCAGGTCGAACGTATCGAAGAGTCGGTTACGGAAGGACGCGGTCATCGAGCCCGGATCGTCGAACCGGTCGGACTCGCGAACGTCGGCGAGTCGTTCGGGGATCAACGCCGCGGCTCGGTCGTTCGAGACCCGAAAGTCGAGCAGGACGGACCGCCCCAGTCCCCCGCGGTCGCGCCCGAAGTCGTAGCCGACCGTCGAAATCGGCTCGAGTTCGGCGGCGCTCTCGCGATACTGCTGGAGCGGTTCGTGATTGTTCGCCCAGAGTCCGTCGAGGAGAACTGTCACGTGCTCGCTGTCGTCTCCCCAGAGCAATCGTCGCTCGCTTTCGTAGGCGACGGTCACTCGAAACACCGGGTAGAACACTCGGTGGAGACGCGTCACCGCCGCGGTCGGTCCCACTTTGCGGGCCGCGAACTCCTCGAGTGCGTGTCTGATCGCCCCCTCGTCGGGCAGCGTCCGGTCGACGGCGATGCGCTCCGGTAGCATCCTACCGACCACCTCGTCGGTCCCGTCCTCGAGACGAATCGTCGATCATGCCAGTCCGATTCGGACGATGACATGTGTTTGTTTCTATTCGTCGTCTTCGAGGGGAACGCAGTCGTTCTCGAGCGGTGAACGGGACCGAATCGCTTACGGCGGCGGCCATCGATCGTCTCGAGTGCCGACAGCCTTTTCCGCCGCCCCAAACGATTTAACGCTGGTAATTATATCTAATTACACGCTATGAGCGAGAACTTCCCAGAGTACGTCGACGTCGACTACGAGGACGGCGACGACGAAGACCCGGCGGACTATCCGCACATCAACGACAAGATCGAGAAGGCGATCGAGGTCACCCACAAGGGCCTCACGGAGTACGAGAATCCGGCCGTGATGTGGACCGGCGGCAAGGACTCCACGCTCACGCTCTACTTCGTCAAGGAGGTCGCCGAGAAGTACGACCTCGACCTCCCGACTGCGATCTTCATCGACCACTACCAGCACTTCGACGAGATCCACGACTTCGTCGACCGCTGGGCCGACGAGTGGGACCTCGAGGTCGTCTACGCGCGCAACGAGGACATCGGCGAGTACGTCGAGGAGAACGACCTCGAACCCGGCGACGACATCCCGATTTCGGAACTCTCCGAACACAATCGACACCACGTCGAGAACATTCTCGAGTACGAGGAGGACAGCTTCCCGTTCCTGCTCGACACCTACGCCGGCAACCACCTGCTGAAGACGGTCGCGCTCAACGACGCCCTCGAGAGCAACGACGTCGACGGCGTCATCTCGGGCGTTCGCTGGGACGAACAGGAGGCCCGCGCCGACGAGACGTTCTTCTCGCCGCGTCACGACCCGGACATCTACCCGCCACACGACCGCATCCAGCCCATCCTGCACTTCGACGAAGCGGCCGTCTGGGAGGCTTTCTGGAACTTCGTCGTTCCGGACACCGTCGAGGCGTTCCCGGACGACGGCTACGTTCCCGAAAGCGACGACGACCTGCCTAACGACCTCACGGAAGACGACATCCCGGTATCGCCGAAGTACTTCGCCGGCTTCCGCTCGCTCGGCAGCGAAGTCAGCACCGAAAAGAGCGACACCGAACCCGCCTGGTTGCAGGACCTCGAGGGAACGACCGAGCGCGCGGGCCGCGCCCAGGACAAAGAGGACCTGATGGAGCGCCTGCGCGATCTCGGCTACATGTAACGTCGCCGTAATCGCACCGACTCGCTGACGAGCCGTTTTCACGTTCACTCCTCCTTCTACTTCCGGTTTCGACGCTCGTCTTTCGTCCTCGAGCGGTTGCTCGATGCACGCGAGTCTCGGCCGCTCGAGACCGATCTCCGGTCAGTCGACCCTATCGAACTCGAGTTGGATCCCGACCAGTGTGGCGACGAAGAAGAGTGCGAGCACACAGAGAACGACGGATTCGGTCGTCCCTCCGACCGTCGCCTCGGTGAGTCCGCCGCCCCAGCCGGCGAGCAGGACGGCCAGTCCGGTTCCCGCCACGATCAGTATCAGAAGTCGATCACTCAGTTCACCCATCGGCGGTCGGTTCGTCGGCTGACCGTACGAGCGGGCAGCCTGCATCGACAGTAATTCCGAAACGCGCCGGTACCGGTCGTCTGCGCTGTCAGAGTACCGATCGGTGCCAAAATCGAACGCAGTTTGCCGTGGGTTATCGGGACGGCCGAACCAGGTTCGCCAGCGCGACGACGATCCCGAGGAACCAGCCGATCGGGAACGAGAATGCGAACCACATCAGCGCGTAAGCGATTCCCTCGAGGTCGAACTGGTTACGGATGAATTCGTTGACGCCACCGATGAACAGGATCTCGTCGAGGACGTAGATCGCGATCTGCTCGCTGCCGTCGAAGATCGTCGTCGCGAGCGTGGGGTGATAGAACGCGGCGACGACCGGCGGCAGGAAGACGCCGGTTACGGCGAAGGGGTACGCGAGAAATACCGTGAGTCCCCGGCCGCCGAACTTCGAGAAGGTCGCGGCCAGCGAAACCGAGAGCGTCGCGACGAGACTCGCCGCGGCGACGGCGATGAAGCCCTCGAAGGACAGTTGCAAGTGAGCGAGGACCGTCAGTCCACCCCAGACGAGGACCGCCAGTCCGGTCGCGCCGACGATCCCGAGTCGGGTCGCCGTCGAGTCGAGTTTGCCCGCGTAGAACCGGGTCGCGAGACCGAGAACGGTCAGCGGATACAGGAAGACGATACCGAACGCGCCGAGCGCGCTCCAGGCGTAATATGCGAGTTTCTGTGGGAGGGTGTCGGGACGCCATTTGCCCATGACCGAGTGGCCGCGGCCGCGCTGTCGGGGGAAGACGATCTCCATCCACGCCCCGTACAACCGCGCGATGTCGACCTTTACGGCGCCGACAATGCCGCCACCACCGCCACTACGTGCGCGGGTAGCCATATCCACCTCACTCTCCCCGCCCACCGTTAACTTTCCGGCTTTTTGTCGTTCGCACAGACGCGGATCTCACCGAACTCGACTCGTCGCGGTCGGTCCGTCAATTCCAGGACGCGTCCGCGGGATCGATCTTCCGGTCGGTCCGTTCGATCGCGTCGATCGCCGCGACGTCTTCGGACGACAACTCGAGTGCGAGGGATTCCCAGTTGTCCGCGATGTGGTCTTCGCCCGTCGCTTTGGGTATCGGTGTCACGCCCTTCTCGATCAGCCAGGCGAGGCTGACCTGGGCCTCGGTGACGCCGTGTTTCTCGGCGGCGTCTTTGAGTTCGTCGACCTCGAAGACCTGACCGCGGGCCAGCGGCGAATAGGCGACGACCTCGACGTCGTAGTTCTCGCAGGCCTCCCGGACGTCCGCTTGCTGGAGCAGCGGGTGCATCTCGACCTGGTTCGCGAAGATCGGCGCGTCCAGGATATCGAGTGCGACCTCGAGATCGGCGGGTTCGAAGTTGCTCACGCCCACGTTCTCGATCAGCCCGTCAGCGTACAGTTCGTCGAACGCAGGGAGGGTGTCCTCCGGATCGTACTCGCCTTTCGGCCAGTGGACGTACAGCAGGTCGATCGTGTCGACGCCGAGCCGGTCGAGACTGTCTCGGGCGGTCTCGAGGACGTCGTCGCGGGCGAGGTTCGCGGTGCTGATCTTCGTCGCGAGGAAGACCTCCTCCCGGTCGACGTCCGCCCGCGCGATTCCCTCGCCGACGGCGTCCTCGTTGCCGTAGGCCTGTGCGGTGTCGACGTGCCGATAGCCCATCTCGAGGGCCGTTCGGACGCTCTCGGCGCACTGTTCGGGGTCGGTGTTTTGCCAGGTGCCGAGACCGAGCATCGGCATACCGTTGGCTCTCGGACACGTGCCGGGTTCGATATCGTTCGCGTCGCCCATGGTCGATCCTCCACGACGAGCGAAAAAGGGGTTGGGGAAGCGGCCAGCAAGTCGTCGATCGGCAGTCGTCCTCGCCGAGCGTGCTCGCTGTCACTCGGTTAATCAAAACAACTAGGGGGGTGAAAATCGTCCGTATTTACCTGCGTAGAGTGTTACCTGTCCCTATGGACACGTCGAGTTACGACTCCGTCTTCGATGCCCTCGCCGCGAGCGAGCGACGACAACTCCTGATCACGTTACTCGAACACGACAGCCAGGAGACGACGGTTCTCCTCGGCGTTCCGTGGCGAATCTCACAGTCACACGACGAACTGGTCCGCTACCGTCACGTTCACCTCCCGAAGCTAGAAGACTACGGGTTCATCGAGTGGGACAGGACGGAACAGCAGGTCACGAAAGGGGATCGATTCGACGAGATCGAACCGCTCGTGGAACTGCTGTGTGAGCACCAAACGCCCGTTCTCGATCACTGAGTCGGATTGGCGGCCGACGAGTACGGAGAGCCCACGTCGCGTTCCTCGAGGTCGTTCGGACCTTGGAGGACTTAGCAACGGGGGAAGCGTCGGTTCGCCAGCCGTCGAAGATCGACGGGTTCTGCTGACGAACGATCGACGACCGTCGAACCGCGTGCCCGCTCTCCCTCGAGACGACGGTACTGCACGCGGATCGTATCGCCCTCGAACGGAGAATCATAATCTAATTGATGGTCGCGTTGGCATCGAAGACAGCGATCGCTATCGCCGTCTTATCGTCGTACATTCACTAGAATCTTGGCGTGTCTCGTCGTGGTTGGGCCGTAACGAGACACACCGACTGAAGATTGCAGACGTACCCACAAGTACCTTGTGTGATAATCCGAGTGAAAGATCTATCGCGCGGTATTGATCACTGCTATCACACACCCTGTTCGAGGCTTCTAGCCATTCCTCACACCGTTCGCTCGGTCAACACACGAATCCTTTTCCCCCGTCATCACCTACTGCGCATGTTCGAACGGCGAACTCGTGGTTGGGCCATGACACAGGACGAAACAATTTCGGAGGCGATTAGCCTATTGCAAGAGCTGGGGCTCAAGGAGTACGAAGCACGCTGTTTTATGGCGTTGACACAACTCCCGACGGGGACCGCCAAGGAGATCCACGAAATCTCGGAGGTTCCCCGAACGAGGGTGTACGACGCCATCCGCGTCCTCGAGTCACAGGGGCTGGTCGAAGTCCAGCACTCGAGTCCACAGGTGTACCGCGCGGTCGGGATCACGGAGGCGACGGAGACGCTCCGCCAGAAGTACGACGACCGGATCGAGACGCTCGAGACGTACCTCGAGAACACGGAGGTGCAGGACGCCGGGGCGGACGACGATCAGCTGCAGGAAGTCTGGTCGCTGATGGGGCACGACGCGATCGAGTCGCGAATGCTCGACCTCGTCGACAGTGCGGAGTCGGAGATCGCGTTGCTGGTCGTCGACGACGCGATCCTCTCGGAACCGCTGTTCGAGAAGTTACACGAGGCGCGGGATCGGAACCTGTCGATCCTGCTCGGCGGGCAGACCGAGGCGATCACCGAGCAACTCGGGGCGGAACTCCCCAACGTCCGCGTGTTCGAAACCGGTCTCGACTGGCTCACCAGCTCGAGCGTCGGACACGAGGTCGCGATCAGCCGAGTTCTCCTCGTCGACCGCCAAACGCTCCTCATCGGCTCGTACTATCCGGACGCCGACGACGGGCAGGCACAGGAACAGGCGATTTTCGCGAAGGGCCTCGAGAACGGTATCGTCGTCCTCCTCCGCCGACTGGTGTCGTCGGGGTTGGCCACCGTCGACGACCCGGGGCGCTGAGCGGGTCCTCGAGTCGCGCCGTTACGGTCGGACTCGGTCGCAGTCGTTCCGTTCCGACGAGCGACGCCGATCGTCGTGTCTCGGCGGCCTCGAGTCGTGGCTCCGATGAGTGTATTCGACAGTCGACGGTCGAGACTCGAGCTCTCGCCGGTGGGTGGTTACGCTCGAGCGTTCGCGCGTTCGTTCGTTGATCGCGGTCTCGCCCTCGCTCTCACCTTCTCTCTACGTCGAGGTCGAGGTCGCCGCGAGCGATTCGACAGCCACACGGCGAGGCGTAGTGGGTGGTCGGTCCGGTGCTGGTCGTGGCGATCATCGGGTCGCCACACGACGGACACTCCGGGAGAGCCCGGAGGCGGGCGTCAGAATCGGAATTGGAATCCGAACTGGGATCGGGATCGGAATCCTGGCTCGAGTCCGTTCCCGAATCGGCCCCCGAATCCGACCGATCACGGTCGCTCATCGGCCCCTCCGGGCCCGACTGTAGTCCGCTCGAGAAGGCGTCGTCGATACTCCGAGTGGAGAACGATGCGGCGGGCGTGCGAGACGTTTATGTCTCGCCAGTCTGTACGGAATCATGGCAACTAAACCGTGCGAGGTTTGGAAGCCACGTCTCGGGTGTTCTAGCACCCGGGGCATTTCGTTGCGTGCCCCCGCGCTCGGTGGAGGACGGGCTTCCGGGTTACGTGTCGCGTCGTCGAACCTTATATCTACTGGAATGTGCGGGAAATAACGAGCGCGAGAGGGGTGAGATCGTCTCGAGAAACGCACCCGACGTCAGCGGTACAGGTGCCGTCCTCGAGTTCGACGCAACGGGAGAGAGTACACCGAAAAAGCGACCGCCGACACTCGAGAGAGCACGTTCCCGTCGATTGAGGCAGTGGGCGGACCGATGTCTCGCGAATCGCCAACCCAGCCGTTCTCTCAGCGTACTGCCCCGCTCGAGAGGCGGGCCTCTCGAGCGGCCTTTTTTGGTGGAAAAAAGGTCCGTGTTAGTATTTCGGCTCCGCCCCGGTCAGCTCGTAGAACTCGTCCATGAGGGAGTCGCGCTCGGCCTTCCAGGCGTCGAAGTGGGCGGGGTCGTCGGGGTAGGAGTCGTAGATGTCCTTGAGCGAGCCCGCCGTTTTCTGGACCTTGTAGAGTTCGTAGAGGATATCCCAGTGACCGAACGTTTTGAACAGCGTCTTCAGCTTCAGGCCGAGACCCATCGACGCCGTTCCCTCCTTGCCGATGGCGTCGATGATCGGCTGGCCGGGCAGGGCGGTGATGAGCGAGACGAGTTCGTCGACGTCGTGGGCGCCGCCGAAGATGTTGTAGAGGTCCATCGCGGCGAAGCGCTTGCCGAAGTCCGTCTGGACGCGCCGGTTGTACTCCCAGAGGGCCGCCTCGCTCACGTCGCCGTCCGCGATCCCCTCCGCCGCGATCTTGGCCGCCCAGTGGCCCGCCTTCGCCGCGCCCGGGATACCGCCACCGGTACAGGGATTCACGTGCGCCGCGGCGTCGCCGACGGCCACGTAGCCGGGGTGGACCGCCGAGTCGTACGGCCGGCGGGTCGGCAGCGCCGCGCCGAGTTTGTCCTTCACTTTCGCGCCCGCGAACTCGGCGCGACTCTCGAGGTCCGCTTTGAGCGTCGAGACGAGTTCCATCGGTTCCTTGTTCATCTGGAACCCCAGCCCGGCGTTGATCTCGGTCGGCGACCGCGGGAAGTACCAGAGGTAGCCGAGTTCCGCCGTGGGCTTGAACACGAGCGCGTCCGACCACTCGACCGGCTCCTCGAGTTCGACGACCTCGCGGTAGGCCGAGCAGAACTGCGAGTAGTTGACGTTGGTGTCGAACGTCGACGCCGAGAAGTCGGTCTTGTCCTGGAGCAAGGACAGCGAGCCGGCGCCGTCGACGACGACGTCGGCCTCGTAGGTCGTCGGCTGGCCCTCGCGTTTGGCCCGAACGCCGGTCACCCGGCCGCTCTCCTGGACGACGTCCTGAACGACGGTCTCGTAGTGGATGTCTGCGCCGGCGCGTTCGGTTTCCTCAAGCAGTACCTTGCCGTACGCCCAGCGGTCGACGACGCCGCCCGACTCGTTGAACGGAATGTCGAGCGTCTCGCCGGTTCGCGGGTTCTCGAAGACGGCGCGCGTGATGTTCCGGTTCGTGAAGGCCTCCTCCTCGAGGCGGTCGCGGTCGATCACGTCGGGGAACTTGCTGGCGCCCTTGATCCCGTCACCGCAGGCGATGTGGCCGCCTTCCTCCTCGGTCTTGCGCTCGACGAGGACGACGTCGAGGCCGTCTCGGGCGGCCGTCGCCGCCGCGAAACAGCCGGCGGTTCCGCCGCCGACGACCACCATATCGTGGGATTGCGTAGACATCTCTACCGCACTGGATAGCATCCGAGAATAAAAAACGGATGGGAAGGTTCTGACGTCCGGAAAACGACGGAAGGCGGACTCTCACGAAATCGCGAGTCTCTCACACCGGCGGGCGTTTCGACCGTCGGTGGTCGTGCGCTCGAGTCTCTGGCGTCGATGGCCGTACGCTCGAGCCTTCGGTCGCCGGTCACGCCGCCGAGACCGACGTCACTGATACATCCGAAGCGGCTGGGCCTGCGTACTCTCCTCCTCGCCGAGGTTCTGCATCCGTTCGGCGAGCTTTTCGCGCTGCTCGCGGATCTCCTCGGCGCGGTCGACGAGGTCGGTCACGTCCACCTCGAGATCCGTGATCGGAGCGATCCCCTTCTGGATGAGGACCCGAGCGGCTTCGGGGTCGGGGAACTGCGGGCTGCTCTCGACGACGAGTCCGAGGCTGTCCCGGTCGAGTTGGGCGGACCGGTTGATGAGCGCGCCCGTCGGACCGCTGACGACGCCGTCCTCGGACGGGGTGGCGATGTCGTGGGCCTCGAGCAGGTCGGCGCCGTCGCCTGTCGCGATCCCGTAGAGGTCGGGGACGCCGTCCTTTTCGGCGGGGAAGCCGCTGAGGAAGATCGGTGTGACGTCGGTCTCGACCAGCCAGGAGGTGAGACACTCGGCGACGGTGCCGACCGCCGGCGCGGCGATGGGGGCGTCGCTCTGGAGCGCCAAGAGGTCGCGGTCCTCGTCGACGTAGATCCGGACCGGCGGTCGGATCGTGGAATCGCCCTTCCGGTAAACGCCGACCCGCGGCAGCCCGTCGCAGTGGACGCTCGCGTAGTAGTCCATCTCGAACTCGTCGATCAGGTGGTCGGTCGCGATCTTGCCGACCAGCCCGATGCCCGGGAAGCCTTCGACCAGCGTCGGTTCCTCGAGGGCTGCCTCCTCACCTTGCAGGCGGATTTGAGCCATGGTCGACTCGACTGCGGATAGCCTCTTAAAATCGAGGGCGAAAGGGACGATCGCCGTCGACCGTGATTCGGGTTAGACGGACAGTACGAGCATGTCGGTCGATCCCGTCTGGAACTCGAACGGCGTCTCGGTGAGGGTCGCGTCGTAGCCGTCGGCTCGAAGCGTCTCGAGGACCTCGTCCAGTCGCCCGTACGGTTCGGCGTCGAGTCCCTGCAGCGGGTAGACGCGTACCTCGTCCGTCGCGACGCGAGCGAGTTCGCGGAGGCTCTCGAGGTGGAACTCGTACTCGAGCCGATCGCCGTAGAGAAACAGCAGGTGCGCCGAGAGGACGAGCGAGAACGAGTCGGTCGCGAACGGCAGTTCGGGTAGCTCGGCGAACGCGTATCTTCCCTCGAGACGACCCGTCGGGTAGTCGGCCAGAAACCGCTCCGAGGCCCGCTCGAGGAACGCGATTCGCCGGTCGACGCTTCCGTAGTACTCCCATTCGAAGAGGTGCCGTTTGTCGGGCAGTTGCTCGGCGACGGCGACGACGTCGGCTCGACAGCGGCGGGCGACGACCGCCGGCGGGTGACGGTACAGCACGTCCGCGCCGGTGACCGAGACTCCGCGTTCGTGTGCGGTCGCGACGAACGAGTCCGTCCCGGACGGACAGTCGAGGACCCGTCTCCCCTCGAGGTCGGCCGCCTCGAGGTCGAACATCGCCAGGTATTCCTCGAACGTGCGGCCGATAACGACGAAATCGGCGACCTCGAACGCGTCGGCGGTATCGTTTTCGGACATGGTGGTAACCACAATAATACACTAATGTATATATTTGTCTGGTGTTGTATAACAATATTTGTGGGGCTGTTGGCGCCGAGCCACGTCCGTCCCCTCTCCCCCTTTCCTCTCGGAACCCCGGGGAACCGCTTTATCCGCGAACTCGTCGAGACCCGAGTCGTTTTCGCCGGATCTGTCTCCGAGCGTCGGCCGCCGCGACGAGCGACGAGTGGCGAGGTTCGAAACCCCCAAACACCGCGGGTCCGAAACGGCCTCCAATGGAGCCACTCGAGCGGTATCGACCGATCATCGACGACTTCGAGGCCTTTCTCGAGGCCTGCCAACGGCCGCTCGGAAACGCGGTCCGCGTGAACACTATCAAGGCCTCGGCCGACCGGGCCGTCGCCACCCTCGAGGAGGAGGGCGTCGGCTTCGAGCGGGCCGACTGGAACCCGAACGTGATCCGGCTCGAGACCGACTCGCCGGGATCGACGTGGAGTTCGTTCCACGGGTTCACCCACGGCCAGGAGGAGGTGTCCGTAGTCCCGCCGGTCGTTCTCGACCCACAACCCGGTGAACGCGTCTGGGACGCCTGCGCCGCGCCGGGCGGGAAGGCGACCCAGCTCGCGGCGCTGATGGACGACCGCGGAACCGTGGTCGCCAACGACAGCAACCTCGGGCGACTCTCGGCGTTGCGGTTCAACGCCGAACGCCTCGGGGCGACCGCACTCGCCGTGACCAATCAGGACGCCCGCAACTACTCGCTGAAGCCCTTCGACTTCGACGCGTTCGACCGCTCGCTGGTCGACGCCCCCTGTTCGTGTGAGGGGACGATCCGCAAGAACCCCGACACGCTCGACGGGTGGACCGAAGAACACATGCACTCCGTCGCCGGCGTCCAGAAGGGAATCCTCCGCCGTGCGATCCAGGCTACCCGCGAGGGCGGTACGATCGTCTACTCCACCTGTACCTTCGCGCCCGAGGAGAACGAGGCCGTCGTGAACCACGTCCTCGAGACCGAGGACTGTCGCGTCCGCGAGTTCGACCTCGCGCTCGAGCACTCGCCGGGGGTCACCGAGTGGGACGGGGAGGCGTACGACGAGAGCCTCGAGCGCGCCGCCCGGATCTATCCGCACCAGAACGACACCGGCGGCTTCTTCGTCGCGAAACTGGAGGTGGGCGCCTGATGTCCGGGGACAACGACAACGTCGGCCGGCGCTTCGACCGCCTGCCCGCGACGGCCGCCGAGCGAACCGTCGACGGACGGGCGACCCGCGAGGAGGTCGTCGACTACTTCGAGACCAGATTCGCCATCCCCGCGGAAACCTTCGACGAGTACACGTTCTGGGAGAAAGGCAGCGGGAAGATCTGGGTCTACGCCGGCGAGGCTCCCTCGCCGCTCGAGATCGAAGCCATCGGCATGACCTGCCTGCGCACCCGCCAGGAACACTGGAAGCCGACGACCGACGCCGTCCAGCGCTTTGGCACCCACGCCGACCGCTGCGTGATCGAACTGGATCGGGAGGAGGCCGCGCGGTTCGTCGCCGGCGAGGATCAAGAACTCGAGTGGGACGGCGACTGGGGCTACCTGATCGCCGCTCACGAGGTCGCCGGTGCGGTCGAACCGCTCGGCGTCGGGCTCTACGTCCACGGCGAGTTCCGGTCGATGGTGCCAAAGGGGAGACAACGGGACCTCGAGAGGTAACGTAGCAGCTGAGACGGGGTGCGTTCCAATTGCGCGACAACTGTGCGATCGGGTAGGTATCGACATCGACGTTCGGTGCACGCCCGATCGCACGACAGCTGACGATCGGTGTGTGAACAGTTTCAGTTGTTACTGATACTGTAATGACGACGGGAAGTCGACCCGAACGGTTCATCGGCGCCGAACACTCCCGGTATGAGAAGTCACACCAGTTCCCACGAGTGAAACGAACAGCACTTTTAACTGTGCCGGGAAGATACCGACTTCAATGAGTCACCCGGTCAAAGAGGGGCCTCGACGCGATACGTCGGGCGTCGAGCACGGCCTCGAAGCGCTGCGTCGAAGTCCGGCGTTTCGAGGGCCCGTCGAGCCACTCGACGACCACGAACACACCACCGACCACCTCGCTCTCGTCTACGAGAGCCGCGACGAACAGTTCGCGGCGGCCATCCCCTACATCCACCAGGGTCTCGAGCGAGGCGAGCGGTGCGTATACATTACTCACGAGAACTCTCGAGAGGCGGTGGTAGAGGCGATGCGAGATTGGGGTATCGACGTGGACGACGCCCTGGAATCGGGAGCGCTCTCGATTTACGACGAGCGGGAGACCTATCTTCGGACCGGGTCGTTCGACCCGGAGGATACGCTCGCGTTTCTCGACGACGCCATCACCGAGGCCGCCGAGGAGTACGAAGCGCTCCGCGTAACCGGAGAGATGTCGTTCATTCTGGACGACGACGCTTGCGTCGACGACCTCGTGAAGTGCGAGAGCAAGGCGAATTACCTCTTCGAGGACGTGGACGGAATGGCGCTCTGCCAGTACAACCGGAAGCGATTCCCGCCGGAAGTCATCCGGGACGTCGTCAACACCCACCCGCACCTGATCCACGATAACAGGGTTAGTTACAACTCCTATTACGAGCCGCCCTCGGAATTCCTCGGTCCCGACCGGGCCGATCGCGAGGTCGATCGGATGCTGGGAACGCTCCGGGAGCAAACGGACGCGAAGGCGAAACTGGAAGAGCGCCAACGGTTCGTGGGCAAGCAAACCGAGATTATCGCCCGCACGGATCAGACGTTCGAGGAGAAACTGCAGGCGTTGTTCGAGTTGAGCTGCGATCGATTCGACCTCGAACTGGGGGCGCTGGCTCGGGTCGATACGGAAGACGACTGGTTCGAGGTCGAATACGTCAGCGACGAGCACGAGCACTTCGAGCCCGGTGTCGAACTACCGCTCTCGGAGACCTATTGTACCGCCGCCACCGAAATCAAGGCGGCCGGGAGCGTATCAGACCCCCGCGAGGAAGGATACGACGACATCCACGTCTATCGGGAGTTCGGGATCCGGGCGTATCTCGGCACGTACGTCGAGGTCGACGGCGGTACCGACCGGACGTTCTTCTTCATCGCCTCCGAACTGAGAAACGAAGACTTCTCGGACGACGAACGCGCGTTCCTGCAGTCGATGGGACAGTGGGTGAAGTACGAACTCGAGCGACGAAATCGCGAGCGGGAGCTTCGCGAGCGCACGGACCATCTGAGCGCGCTCGTCGAAACGACGCCCGAGTGCATCAAGACCGTCGCCGACGACGGCACCTTGCTCCAGATGAACTCCGCCGGGCTGGACATGGTGGGAGCCGACTCGGATTCGGACGTGATCGGCGAATCCGTCTACGGCCTGATCGCTCCCGAGCACCGCGAGACGTTCCGCAAGTTCAACGAGCGGATCTGTCGGGGTGAAAGCGGCACCTTAGAGTTCGACATCATCGGCCTGGAGGGGACGCGCCGACACATGGAAACGCACGCAGCGCCGCTTCGTAGCCCCGACGGGACGGTCTCCCAGATAGCGTTGACGCGCGACATCACCGAACAGGTCGAACGCGAACACGAACTCGAACGAGCGCTCGACTTACTCGAGAAGACCGAGCGCATCGCGGACGTCGGCGGCTGGGAGATCGACCCGGAGACGATGGACGTGTTCTGGACCGACCACCTCTTCAGGCTCCTGAAGGTGTCCGACGACGATGAACCGCCGCTAGAGGAGGCCCTGGACATGTACCACGAGGAAGACAGGGCGGTCGTCGAGGACGCTATCGAGGAGGCGTTCGACTCCGGTGACCCCTTCGATATCGAGGTTCGGATCCGCACGGCCGGCGACGAGGTGCGCTGGCTTCGGCTCCAAGGAGTTCCGGAGACAAAGACGGAGACGGAGACGGAGACAGGGACGGAAACCGTCGACGAGGCGGTCGTTTCGCTCCGCGGGGCGGCTCAGGACGTCACCGAGCGCAAACGGCGCGAGCAACGGTTAGAAGACGTGATCGAGCGGCTCGAGCAGTTCGCCTACGCCGCCTCTCACGACTTGCAGGAACCGCTCCGGATGGTCTCGAGCTACCTGCAGTTACTCGAACGCCGGTACGAGAACGCGCTCGACGCCGAGGGCGAGGAGTTCCTCGAGTTCGCCGTCGACGGGGCCGAGCGGATGCGCGAGATGATCGAGGGGCTGCTCGCCTACTCGCGGGTCGAGACGCAGGGCGATCCGCTGGAACCAGTCGCCCTCGAAGCCGTCTTCGACGGCGTACTGTCGGACCTCCAGATCCAGATCGAGGAGAGCGACGCCGAGATAACCGTCGGCGACCTTCCCCGCGTTGCGGGTGACGCCGGCCAGCTCCGTCAGGTCTTCCAGAACCTCCTGAGCAACGCGATCACGTACAGCGGCGACGAGCCGCCCCGGATCCACGTCTCGGCCGAACGCGACGGCTCGGAGTGGAACGTGTCGGTCCGCGACGAGGGTATCGGCATCGACCCCGACGATCAGGATCGCATCTTCGAGGTGTTCCAGCGCCTGCACACCCACGACGAGTACGACGGGACCGGCATCGGGCTCGCGGTGTGCGAGCGGATCGTCGAGCGCCACGGCGGCGAGATCCGAGTCGAGTCCGAACCCGGCGAGGGGGCGACGTTCACCGTGACGCTTCCTGCAGTAGCGCATCGGTAATCGGCGTGTGACGTCGCTTCGCGACAGGGCACGAGGAGGTTCGATCACCGGGTGTGAGTTCGACGCGGGTGACTACCGATCCGATCACCGCTGTCTGACCCGAACCGCCTCCCCCTCGAGAAACTGCAGCACCCAGTTGTCGAACCCCTCCTTTCGCTCGAGGAAGGCCCCGTGGCGGGCGTCGCGAAACATCGCGAGCTGTGCGTCGGGCAGCCGCTCGTGGGTCTCGCGCAGGATCTCCTCGGGGAAGAAGGGGTCGTCGGTGCCGCCGATGACCAGCGTCCGCGGCTCGATCTCGCCGAGGTGGTCGGTGCCGTCGTACTCGAGGACGGCGTCGATAGAAACGAGGACGTCGTTCGGGTCGGCGGGCGTCGGCGGCCGAACGCGACCCGCTGCTCGAGCGAGTCTCGGATAGATCTCGCGCTTCCGACCGGTGTACATCTGCTCGAACAACGTGGCACGGATCGCCGGCCAGTCGCGCTCGAGGGCGTACCACCGGAGGCGATTGCCGATCTCGATCCCCACCTCCGAGAGCCGACAGCCCGCGACGGCGACGACGAGGCGGTCGACCAGATCCGGCCGACCGAAGGCGAGCTCCTGTGCGATCAGTCCCCCCATGGAGATACCGAGAACCGAGGCGTGTCCGAACTCGTTCTCGAGTACGCGGGCGTAGTCGGCGGCCATACCGCGGACGGTGCGGCCGTCGGCGAGCCTGCGCGGGCGGCTGACGACGTAGACGGTGTAGTCGTCGCGAAAGCGACGCAGCGCTCGTTTCGCGAGCCAGGCGTCGACCCGTCCGTACGATCCGTCGAACAGCGCGTCGTCGAGTCCCGGAATCACGAGCAGCGTCTTCGGTCCGTCGCCGACTTTCACGTACGGCAGCGATCCCATGAGCCGTCCTGTCTCCGGCCGTGTCGAAGTGAGCATTCTCTCGAGACTCCGCACCACGCTCACGACAAAAATAGGTAGACACGCCATCGCGGAGTGTCTTCCTCGCGTGAGCGTTCGCTGGGACGAGCACCGACCCGATTCCCAGCAACTGGTAACGACGCTCACGACTTACCCCGCTCTCTCGCCGAGTCCTACTCGAGATGACCCCTCCCCGACCGACTGCGGCGCCTGACCGAGCGTCCGAACCGGAATCGAAACCGTGGGATCACACCGACTGCGAGGGCTCGATCCACTGCCCGCCGCGGTGCCCGCGGTTCGTCGACGAGACGGGAACCGCTATGCTCGTCCGATCGTACGGTCCGGACGACTACGACGCACTCGTCGCCATGTACGGGGAGTTCGATCCAACCCAGCGCGCACAGGGACTGCCGCCGCAGACGCCGGCCCGACTCGAGAGCTGGCTCGAGATCGTGCTCGAGGAGGGAACCCACTTCGTCGCGGACCTCGACGGCCGAATCGTCGGCCACGCGTTCTACACCCCAGTGGACCACGAGGAACCCGAACTGGCGGTCTTCGTTCACCAGGCGTTCCACGACCGCGGGATCGGAACCGAACTCTGCAAGCACGTGATCGCCTTCGCCGCCGACGGCGGCCACGACGCGCTCGTGTTAGACGTCGAGAAGCACAATCGCGCGGCAGTCCACGTGTATCAAACGCTGGGGTTCGAGCCGGCCGACCGTCGGGGCCGGGAGTTGCACATGCGCCTCCCGCTCTCGGACCCGATCGCGATGCGGGTCCAGCGACCGCCGGCGGCGAACGTCTGAGGCGGGTAACTCGAGCGTTGCCATCGGGGACGACGGCCCGACGCCCGTCGCGTTCGACTCAGCGTTCGCGGATCGTCCCGCCACCCAGTCCCTGCCACTCGACCCGATACCCGAGTTCGGCGAGCGTCGCGCTCGCGTCGGTGAGCCCGACCGACTCGAGAACTGCTTCTGCTTCCGAGAGCGCCATTCCCGCCTCGAGGCCGTCGGCCAGTTCCTCGAGTACGGCGGGACGGACCAGCGTGCGACCGACGAGCGCGTGCTCGGGGAACGCCGTTCCGTCGGCCTCGAGCGCGTCCTCGCTGACGCCGTAGCGCGCCGCGAGGTCGGCCAGCGAGAGGACGTCCTCGTCGGGTGCGAACTCGTCGGGCAGCCCGGCCGCGCTCTCGGCGACGAGGTCGGCCTCGTACTCGCGCAGAACGTCCACGACGTCCTTCGTGCGAACGCGGTTCGTGTAGGGAATCGCTCGGTGGTCGCGGGCGGCGATCTCCTCGCCGACGCCGAGGCTCTCGTCGACGGCGACGAGCATGTCCACGTCCTCGAGCGTCTCGAGTTGCCCGAGTTTCTTCTCGACGTACTCCGGCGTCCAAAAGCCCATGATCTCGAAGTAAATTCGGTACTCCGAGTGGTCGTACTCGAACGCGAAGTCCGGAATCATCACCCGCGACCCGGTCGACAGCGGTTCCGGTTCCCGCACGAGGTCCCACTCGAGATCCAGACCGGAAAATCGGGCGGCGAAGTCGGCCTCGACCGCGCTGTCGAAGCTCACTTCGGCGACCGGATCGGCGTCGGGAACGCGAACGGGGTCCTCGTGGGAGAGTGCGAGCGTGCGCTCGGTCCCGCGGTCGTCGATCGTCGCCTCGAGGTGCCACTCCTCAGCCTTCGCGACGGTCCGCAGGAGGCGAGCGAAGCGCGTCCCGTAGCGGCGGGTAGCGCGAAAGAGGTGCGTCGGACCAGTGACCACGACCTCGCGGCCCGCGGACGTCTTCCGGATCTCGTACATCAGTCGGAGGCGTTTGACCGCCGAGACGAGCGCCTTCGGATCCGACGAGCGAACGCGGACCGCCGTGGCGTCGAAGAGGGCGGTCTGGGCCAGCGAGAGGTTGTACTGGGCCACCAGTTCGTCCGGACTCCACGGCGACTCGACCGATGCGAGCACCTGTCTCTCCTCGAGATCCGCGTACAGCGAGTCGGCGACGGCGTCGGCGGCGACGCCCATCGATTCACCCGCACGGATCAACGCCGCGGTCCGCTCGTCCTCGCTCACGACGCCGACCGCCTCGGCCGCCTCGAACGCGGCCGTGCGGGCGCGTTCGGGTTCGACCGCCGCTTGCGTCTCGAAGGTCGACTCGCGCTCGAGCAACGCGGCGAACCCGCGAACGAGTTTGAAGTCCTCGGCGTCGCGCTCGAGGTCCGTGAGGGCGTCCTCGAGCGCGCCACGCGGTTCGTCGACGTGGCCCTGGAAGGTGCCGATGACGCGGGCCGCGAGCGGGCGGTGGGCGCGGTCGGCGAACTGGGGGTGGTAACCGCCGCTCGCGCGGGAGACGCGCAGCAGGTCCTTGCGCAGCATCGGTCGTGTCTCGGAGCGCCGGTGAGAAAAAGCGACCGGGACCGGAACGGGGCCGGAACGCGAACGAAACTCTGATCGAAGCCAGAACCGAAACTGACACCGAACCCGGTGCCAACAGAATTTTGAGCGCCGACTCACTGGGAGGGGTATGAAGCGTCGACGGGTCCTTCGGGCGGTCGTCGGTGCCGGCGCGAGCGGTCTCGCCGGCTGTCTCGGAAACCGAGGGGACGGGGATCGGAGCCGCCTCGATCGATACACGCCCGTCGACGGCGGCACGCCACCGACGGCGACGCCGGAACCGACCTCGATCGAAGTCGTCGACTTCGAACTCATCGAGACCGACGACGGGCGTCTGGGAGTCGACGTGATCACCGAGAATACCGGCTCGGAACGCGAGGACGCGACGCTGACGGTCTCCGTGCGTGCCGGCGACGAGACCGACGAGCCGTCGGTCTCGCTCTCGCTCGAGGCAGGCGAAACGAGCGAGGATCGCGTCGTCTCCGAGGTCGACTACGAGGAGTTCAGCGGCGGCGGCGCGATCAGCGTGAGCGTCGCGCGGGCGTGAGCGATTGTGGTACCCCGATGGGGCTACGCACTACCGTTATCCGTGTTGGTAACCCGTCCCCGTCTCACGACCGAAGTCGAGGGTGTGCCTCTCGAATCGCTCAATTTGCGATGTACGCCGTGTGTACCGATCACGGTTCTCGTTGCGACTCTGACCTACTCAGCCGACTGAGTCAGTTGTTCCGAGCTCCGTTCGACCGACTGCTTCGTCCATTTTTTCTCGACGTCACGGTTTGCGAGTACGACGAGGTCCCCGTCCTCAGTCCGGATACGCGTCTTTCGGAGATCGATTTCAGTTACCGTTCCGGTTACTGCGGCGGTATCTACGGTGTCGCCGTGGGTGAAGTCCGGGTCGCGGAGGAGGTAGACGCCCGCCACCGTGTCCGCGATCATCTCTTTGAGAGCGAACGCAACACCAAGACCGATGAACCCTGAGGCAGTCCCTAGACTAGTCGCGACATCACCCAACCCGACAATCTTCAGTAAGGCGAGCGTTGCCCCGAACCACAGGAAAAGGCCGACAATCGCCACTGAGAGATCCACGATCAGTTCCTGCTCGGCGGGATAGATCCCGTCGAAAACGGCTCGAGTAACGATCAGCACGACTTTGATCACGAGATAGGCGAGTACCAAAAAGACGAGTCCCGAGAGAACGTTCGGAATCGCGGTGATTAGTCCGTCTACGAATTCCACGAGAACAGTTTCCAGAATCGATCTCCCCTCTGTCTGCGGAGCGGTCTGAAACGCCATGCTGAACCCGTGCAAGTAACAACTACAAAGTCGTTTTGTCACCCCTCTGCACGAACCACGGTATTCGATACACGGTTGACTGCAAAGAAGGTCGGTTTTCACGTCTCGTTCTGAACGAAAAACCGTCGTACGCTCGTCTCCCCTCCCGATCCGTCACCTTTCGACGACCGTCCCCTCCTCGCCGACCGCAATGCCTCCCGTCGCCCCGATCGAGACGCCGAGGAGCGCACCCTCGGTCTCGAGTTCGATCCGCTCCCAGTCGGCCGTCGGCGTGGCTCGCTCGTAGATCGCTCCGCTGTCGCAGGCTGCCGTCCGCTCACCGTGTCGGTCGAGGTCGGTGAGCGATCCGTCGGCCACTCGTTCGGGCGTCCAGGTCGGCTCGTCGTACCGGTGGACGACGCCGTCGTCGGCCGCGACGAGACAGTCGCCCCGCTCGAGGGCCGCGAGGGCGACGAGGGTCCCGTCGGCGCTCTCGAGGCCGATTCGGTCGAAGGACTGTCCGCCGTCTGTCGTCTCGAAGACGCCGTCGCTCGTATCACAGCAGTAACCGGTCGACGGGTCCACGAGGTCGACGCCGCTGCAACTCGAGCCGCTGCCGGGTTTGATGGGGTCGCCCCAGGTGAGTGGGTTCGTCTTCGCTGCTCTCTGTGCCGTCTCCTCCGTCTCCCCCGGCCGCTCCTCGTCGTACCGTCCGCGAAGCACCTCGCCGGAGCCGTTGATCAGCAGGATCGTCTCCCCGCCGGCGGTCCCGTCGACGGCGATCCCGCTCAGGTTGTCCGTCAGGTCGTTCGGTGCCGAGTAGTCAGTGTGCCGGCCAGTTTCGACGTCGATCCGACCGACCGCTCCGTTGTCGCCGGCGACCCAGACTGCCGCCCCGTCGCCGGTCGCGTCGACGCCGTGGAGGTCGTTCGCATTCGCGCCCGGGCCGTCCGCGAGAACGACCGACGGGGCGTCGCCTGTACCTGTCTCGAGGACGAGTCCGTTGGTCCCGACTGCGTACGCGCCGGCGCCGTCGACGACCGTCGCATCGAGAAACGTCTCGTCGGTCTGGGTCTCGACGGGGTGCCAGCCGTGCGACCGGTCGGAGCGTGGCTGGTCCGGGTCGTGATCCGGCGTGGATTCGTTTTCGCCGCCGTCTCGAGGTGACGGCTTCGGGTCCACATCGGCTCGGTCCCGACGCTCACTGACGGGTTCCGGGTCGGACCGATCGGGTTCGGTTTCGGCGTCCACGGTCGTTTCGGGAGGGACGGCGGTCTCGGGCTGGCGTTCGTTCGGCCGCTCGGATCTGGTCGTCGCCGCGGGCACTCCGTCCTGATCCGGAGTTTGAGGGTCTCGAGTGTCGGACGACCCTCGACCCTCGATCGGCTCGGCCTCCCCCTCGAGTTCCGTCGTCGGATCCGCCGGCTCGTCGCCGCTCGCTTGCCGGGCGTACAACGCGACCGGCGGAACGACGTACGACGCGATCGCCAGCACCGCGAACCAGCGGTGAACGAACGTCAGCGTCCCGAACGCGGTCAGGCCGGCTGTCGCGACGGCGTGGACCCACGTCTTCGTGTAGCTGCGAAAGAACTCGCCGAACCCGATTCTGTCCTCATCTCCATCCCCGCCTTCGTTCTCGTTTCCGGCCGCTCGAGTGTCGCGTGTGGACATGGATAATCGGTAGATTCCGATACGTATCGACCGCCGGCTCGCGAAATCCCCGTTCCGGAGAGACGGGCCGAGGACTCAAAAGGAACGGAGTTGCACAGGGAAGCCGGCGACTTTAGCGCCGGCGCTGGGACACGTTCTCCTCCGCGGTATCGTCGGCGACCACCTCGTACAGTATCGCCCGCCGACCGTCCGCTTTCGGTCGGAGGATCCGACCGAGGCGCTGGGTGAACTCGCGCTCGCTCCCGCTGCCCGAGAGGACGACGGCGACGGTGGCGTCGGGCACGTCGACGCCCTCGTCGAGGACGTTTGACGTGACTACGCGGGAGTAAGTCCCCTCGCGAAACCGCTCGAGGATCTCTCGCCGTTCTGCGGTGGCGGTCTGGTGGGTGATCGCCGGAATCAGAAACCGTTCGGCGACGTCGTAGACGAGGTCGTTGAACGCCGTGAAGACGATGATCCGGTCGTCGCGGTGGTCGTCGAGGATCCCCTCGAGCGCCTCGAGCTTCGCGTCGCTCCCGTAGACGATTGCGCGGGCGCGTTGTTTGGCGAGCAGCGCCTCGCGGGCCTCGGGATCCGACCCGGAGCGCTTGACGAGTTCCTGGTAGTCCGAGCCGCTTCGAAACTGGATGTTCGAGCGGGCGAGGTAGTCGGTGAAGACCTCCTGTCGGCGGTCGTACTCCTCGCGCTCGGCGTCGGTGAGCGAGACCGCGAGGCGTTTGAGGTCGTACGCCGCGAGGTGGTCGCCAGCCAGTTCGTCGATATTGACGCGGTGGACCAGCGGGCCGACGATCCCTTCGATCACTTCGTGGGCGTCGTCGGGGCGTTCGAACGTCGCCGTGAGGCCGAGTCGGGCGGGCGCCGCGAGCAGTCGGGCGATCTCGCGGTACCCCTCGCCCCCGAGGTGGTGAACCTCGTCGAAGACGACGAGGCCGAAGCGGTCGCCGACGGCGTCGGCTTTCAGGTACGCCGAGTCGTAGGTCGACACCGTGATCGGTTCCAGGCGCTGTTCGCCGCCGCCGAAGCGGCCGACCTCGAGCGCGAACTCGCGCTCGAGTTCGCGGATCCACTGCTCCTGGAGGTCGATCGTCGGGACGACGACCAGCGTCGGCGTCCGGAGGGTTTCGATGGCCTCGATCGCGATGACCGTCTTCCCGCTTCCGGTGGGGAGTTCGAGGACGCCGGCGGGTGCTCGCGCCGGCGCTCGTTCCGGTTCTGGTTCCGGTTCTGATCCTCGCTCGCGTCGGCGCTCGTGATCGCGCTCGAGTTCGGAAGACCGGCAGCGCGGCCGATCGATATCGGCCCACCGATCCGTCTCGAGCCAGTCTCCGAGTGCGTCCGCCTGGTACGGACGGAGTTCGTACGCCGAGTCGAGCGGCGGGAGGTCGGCCAGCGAGAGGACGCGATCCTCGACGGCGAGATTCGACGCCGCGAGTGCGCCTCGAAGCTCCGCGTACCGAAACGCCGGCGTTCGGGACGTGTCGCTACGGGGATCGGCCTCGAGGTCGAGTCCCCGAGTCAGTTCGGAGTCGAGGTGAGACTCGAGTACCGCGTGTGCCGAGTCCGAGGCGTCGCTGGCGTCGATCCGAACGGTCCCGTCCTCGTATCGGAGGTCGATCGCGGCCACGAGTCGTGATCGGTGTGGTGGCTACAAATACTGACCGCTGTGGGTTGGAGACGCTGCTATCACTCTCGCGTGCGTGTCTCGACTACCCCCGTCAATACCGGGTTGCGAAGCCGTACCTCAACCCTTTTATTACCGCTGTGCCTTGACAGTGACATGAGCGATGACGAGGGCATGAACTCCGCCCAGGGTGTCCCGTCCGAGGACGAATCCGATGGCGACGCCGACCGCGTCGGGCCCGACCCGGCCGAGGCGTCGGACGAGACCGAACGGGGATCCGAGGACGCGAACGGGGATGCAGACGTGGGCGCAGCCGAAACGGACGTCGAGAACGCGGTCGCGGGTACAGGGACGGAAGGTGACACGGACGCAGCAGACGCGGACGCCGACACGGCCTCCGAACCCGAAACCAGCGAGGACATCCAGAACGTCCTCGACCGGGTCACGGCGTACGACGACGACCTCGCTCGAGACGTCAACGCTATCGTCGAGACCGCACGCGAGTTGAACACCACCGTCCAACAACAGCGTGAGGAACTCGAAGACCTGCAGGAACGGATCGAAGAACAGGCCGGAACGATCGGCGACCTTCAGGACGACCTCGAGGCAAAAGAGGCGGAACTCGCCGAGCGCGAGGAACGAATCGAGGAACTCGAGGGCCACGTCAAGCGCAAGCAGGCGGACTTCCAGAACTACAAGAAGCGTGCGAAAAAGCGCCAGGAACAGCTCAAAGCCCGTGCGACCGAGGATCTGGTGTCACGACTGGTCGGCGTTCGGGACAATTTAAAGCGTGCGCTCGAGGAGGAAAGCGGCGACGCCGAGAGTCTCCGCGACGGCGTCGAGATGACGATGCGGGAGTTCGACCGCGTCCTCGCCGACGAGAACGTCGAGGAAATCGACCCCGAACCGGGGACCGAGGTCGACCCCCAGCGTCACGAAGTGATGGTCCAGATCGATAGCGCCCAACCCGAGGGAACCATCGCCGAGGTGTTCACGCCCGGCTACGAGATGGACGAGAAGGTCATCCAGAACGCACAGGTGACCGTGAGTAACGGCGAACTCGAGGGCGAAGACGGAGACGACGGCGAGGGCGACGGCGAAGGCGAGGACGGTGCGGTCGAGAACGGCCAGAGCGAGACCGACGACGGTGAGGGAGGCGAGTCGGCGGGTGCCGATGCCGATGCTGATTCCGACGCCACCACTGACACTGGTAACGACGACGAGAGCCAGGAAACCGACGGTGAGAGCGATTCGGAGACGTCCGAAGCCTCCGCGGGTAGTGAGGACGACGACGAGGCGATCGAACTCGGCGGCGAAGTCGCGACGGACGCCGAGGACTCGACCGACGAATAGCGCTCGAGACGACACCGATTTTAGAGCACGTCAGAGACGTCGAGCCGATCGTCTCGCCTTCCGAATTCCGCGACAGGGTGGCTTTAGCGCGCTCGAGACCTGAATTTAATTCGTCACCTCGGGGTGTGTAGCAACGTTTAAAACAAAGTGCGCACAACTACATCCACAATGGCGAGTAACAAGATTCTCGGTATCGACCTCGGTACCACGAACAGCGCGTTTGCAGTGATGGAAGGTGGCGATCCGGAGATTATCGTCAATGCGGAAGGCGATCGAACGACACCCTCGGTCGTCGCCTTCACCGACGACGACGAGCGACTCGTCGGAAAACCGGCGAAGAATCAGGCGATCCAGAACCCCGAAAAGACGATCGCCTCGATCAAGCGCCACATGGGCGAAGACGATTATACCGTCGATATCGAGGGCGAGGAGTACACGCCCCAACAGATCTCGGCGATGATCCTCCAGAAGATAAAGCGCGACGCCGAGGACTACCTCGGCGACGAGGTCGAGAAGGCCGTCATCACGGTCCCGGCGTACTTCTCGGACCGCCAGCGTCAGGCGACGAAGGACGCCGGCGAGATCGCCGGCTTCGAAGTCGAGCGCATCATCAACGAGCCGACGGCGGCGTCGATGGCCTACGGCCTCGACGACGACTCCGACCAGACCGTTCTGGTCTACGACCTCGGTGGCGGGACTTTCGACGTCTCCATCCTCGACCTCGGCGGCGGCGTCTACGAGGTCGTCGCGACCAACGGTGACAACGACCTCGGTGGCGACGACTGGGACCACGCCATCATCGACTACCTCGCCGACGAGTTCGAGGAGGAACACGGGATGGACCTCCGGGACGACCGGCAGGCCCTCCAGCGGCTCAAAGACGCCGCCGAAGAGGCCAAGATCGAACTCTCCTCTCGAAAGGAGACCGAAATCAACCTGCCGTTCATCACGGCGACCGACGACGGTCCGATCCACCTCGAGGAGTCGATGACGCGAGCGAAGTTCGAGTCGCTCACCAGCGACCTCATCGAGCGCACCGTCGAGCCGACCGAGCAGGCCCTCGAGGACGCGGGCTACGAGAAGGGAGACATCGACGAGGTGCTGCTCGTCGGCGGATCGACCCGGATGCCCCAGGTTGCAGAGAAGGTCGAGGAACTCATCGGCGAGGAGCCCCAGAAGAACGTCAACCCCGACGAGGCCGTCGCGCTGGGCGCAGCGATTCAGGGCGGCGTCCTCGGCGGCGAAGTCGACGACATCGTCCTGCTGGACGTCACGCCGCTCTCGCTGGGTATCGAGGTCAAAGGTGGCCTCTTCGAGCGACTCATCGAGAAGAACACGACGATCCCGACCGAAGAATCGAAGATCTTCACCACCGCGGCGGACAACCAGACCTCCGTGCAGGTCCGGGTCTTCCAGGGTGAGCGCGAACTCGCCGAAAAGAACGAGATGCTCGGCGAGTTCCACCTCCAGGGGATCCCGCCGGCGCCGGCCGGAACGCCCCAGATCGAGGTGACCTTTAGCCTCGACGAGAACGGGATCGTCAACGTCGCCGCCGAGGACAAAGGCACGGGGACCAGCGAGGAGATCACCATCGAGGGCGGTGCCGGCCTCTCCGACGCCGAGATCGACCGGCTCCAGCAGGAGGCCGAAGAACACGCCGAAGAGGACAAGGAACGCCGCGAGCGCATCGAAGCGCGCAACACCGCCGAAGCGACGATCCAGCGCGCCGAGACGCTCTTAGAGGAGAACGACGAAGAGGTCGACGACGACCTCCGCGCGACCATCGAGGACGCCGTCGAGGACCTCGAGGCGACGATCGATGACTCCGACGCGGGTGCCGAGGAGATCGAGGAGGCGACGGAGAATTTGAGCACGGAGCTCCAAGAGATCGGCAAGCAGATCTACCAGGAGGCCGCGGCGGCCGGTGCCGGCGGCGCTGGCGCCGGCGGCGCAGGCGCAGCGGGCGCGGGTATGGGCGGCGGCCCGAACCCCGGTCCGGGCGGTCCCGGTGCGGGCGCGGGTGCGGGTGCTGAGGACGACGGCGAGGAGTTCGTCGACGCCGACTTCGAGGACGTCGACGACGACGAGGAGTGAGGCGACACACACGGTAACCGAACTCGAGAGCGGGTCTCGGCATCGTTCACCCGACCGAACGCGTTTGCTCGCAGACGACCGTCGCCGGATCGACGACACCGGTGACCGCCGAACGGTCGTTTCAAGTGTCTCAACGGATAATCGGTGTACAACGAATGAGCGAGGACTTCTACGACGTACTCGGCGTGGGTCCCGACGCGTCCGCCGAGGAGATCAAACAGGCCTATCGAAAGAAGGCAACGGAGTATCATCCGGACGTCAGCGACGATCCCGACGCCGAGGAGAAGTTCAAGAAGATTCAGAAAGCCAAGAAGGTCCTGACCGACGAGGAGAAACGCCAGGCCTACGACCGAATGGGCCACGACCGCTTCGAACAGGCCGAGAAACACGGCTTCGACGCCGGTGCCGGCGGTCGCGGCGGCGCCGGCGGCATGGGCGGCGACCCCTTCGGTGGGATGGGTGGTGGCATGGGCGGCGGCCTCGGCGACATCTTCGAGCAGGTCTTCGGCGGGGGTGGCGGCCGTGGCCGCGGACGTAACCGTCCGCGAAAGGGACAGGACCTCCGAACAGAGATCCGGATCGACCTGGAGGAAGCCTACACCGGCGCGGAAAAACAGTTCACCGTCGAGCGGCCGGAGACCTGCGACACGTGTGAGGGTGAGGGTCACCCGCCGAGTGCGGACGCCGAGACCTGTCCGGAGTGTCAGGGCCGCGGACAGGTCACGCAGGTCCAGCAGACGCCGCTGGGTCGGGTCCAGCAGACGACGACTTGTCCGCGGTGTGAGGGCGAGGGAACGCTGTACTCCGAGACCTGCGGCGACTGTCGCGGCGAGGGCTACGTCCGAAACGAGGCGACGCTCTCGGTCGAGATTCCCGAGGGGATCGACGACGGACAGACCCTCCGAATGGAACGCGAGGGCGCGCCGAGTCCGAACGGCGGCCCCCACGGCGACCTGCTGATCGACGTCTCGAT
This sequence comes from Halomontanus rarus, assembly GCF_017357405.1. Classification (GTDB taxonomy): domain Archaea; phylum Halobacteriota; class Halobacteria; order Halobacteriales; family Natrialbaceae; genus Halomontanus; species Halomontanus rarus. The sequence goes on from NZ_CP071597.1 coordinate 3,792,073, forward strand.
CCGCGACCACGATACCTTCGAGCGCGACGGCGACGACCTCAGGTACAGATTGCCGATTTCGTTCCCGCAGGCGACCTTCGGCGACAGTGTGCAGGTCCCAACCCTCGACGGCGACGTCGAGTTCGAGATTCCCGACGGCACCCAGAGCGGCGAAACCTTCCGGCTCGAGGGCAAGGGAATGCCCCGGCTTCGTCGACGCGGTCACGGCGACCTCTACGTGCAGGTGCAGATCGTGACGCCCGAGTCGCTCAACGAGGAACAGCGGGAGGCGCTCGAGGCGTTCGCGGAAGCGGGTGGCGAAGACATCGAGGTCAAAGAAGGGTTCTTCGAGAAGATCAAGCGGTCGTTCTGACCGTCAGTGGTCGATTTCTGTCGTTCGCTCGAGTCGCCCGGGGGACGAAGCGTGAGAGCGGGACGAAGACAGAGTGGAACGAACACGGTTGGGCGACGCTCTCGAGTTCGGGGGCGGGCATAGATGACACCTCACACACATTCATAACTGCTCGCATCCAATGGGAGTGCGGGAAGATACCAAATGACAAGTAAGAACATCCTCTTGCTGGCCGGCGATTACGTCGAGGACTACGAGATCATGGTGCCGTTTCAGGCGCTCCAGATGGTCGGCCACGAGGTCCACGCGGTGTGTCCGGAGAAGGAGGCAGGCGACACGTGTCCGACGGCGATCCACGACTTCGAGGGCGACCAGACGTACACCGAGAAGCCGGGCCACAACTTCGAACTAAATCACGACTTCGACGCGGTCGATCCCACGGAGTACGATGCGCTCGTGGTTCCCGGCGGTCGCGCGCCGGAGTACCTGCGGACCTACGACGAGGTGCTCGAGATCGTCCGTCACTTCTTCGAGGAGGACAAGCCGGTCGCGGCGCTCTGTCACGGCGCGCAGATTCTGGCGGCCGCGGACGTGCTCGACGGGCGGACGTGTACCGCCTATCCGGCCCTGCAGGCCGACGTCGTCGGCGCGGGCGGCGAGTGGACCGACGAGGTCACCCGCGACGGCAACCTCGTGACCGGACAGGCCTGGCCGGACCACCCCGCGTGGCTCGCCTCGTTCCTCGAGGTGCTCGGAACGGATCTCGAGGAGATGGCGGCGGCCGACGACTGAGACAGTTCGTCGTCCCGATTTCCCGGTCCAACCGCAGGTCGGTCGCGGTTGCGCCGGATCCGATTGACGATAGACCATACGAGCGGGCGATAAAACGTCCGTCGCCGAGTCGGCGCGTTTTTGCCGCCCGACTCGAAACCTCCGGATATGGACGCGTCGACCGTCGGCGACCTGTTCGAACGCGAGCGACGGAGCGAGGTGCCGGCGCTCGAGGACGCCATCGGCCGGGTGTACGACTACCACTGGCTGTGTACCTCCGCGTGGAAGGCGGGCAACTTCCTGCGCCACAGCGGGGTCCGTCAGGGGGTCACCGTCGGAGTCGTCGGCGATGGACCGCTCGCGCTGCTGGCGTTCTTCGGGACGGCGCTGCTCAAGGGGACGACTCGGTTCGAACCGCCCGAGGACCTCGAGCGCGAGTACGGCGACGGACACGGACACGGACGCGGGGCTGGAGCCCGAACCGAGAACGGAACCGTCTCCGAACACGAGTTCCGCACGCTCGTCGCACCCGTCGACGCACTCGAGAGCTACGCTCTCCCGCGGGGAGCCCAGCGCGTCGGCTACGGTCGAAAACCCGACGATCCGGCCGTCCACCACTTCGACGCCGGACTCTGGAGCGAGAACCCGTCGTTCCCGACCCTCGAGATCGACCCCGAGACGCCGTTGCTCTCGGACGGGCAGGGGCGATACGCGCACGGTGCGGTGTTGCGGGCGGCCCGCACGGTCGTCGACGAGTGGGGGATCGAAAGCGGAACGCGCGTGTGCGTGAACGCCGAGCTGGCGGATCCGAGGGCGGTTACCGCGGGCGTGATCGCGCCGCTGGTCGCCGGCGGAACGGTCGTGCTCGTCGGTTCGGAGTCCGGACCGACTGCTGACATCGACGACACCACGGACACTGACGCCGATATCGTCGTCGCACACAGAGATTCGAACGCGACGGCCGGTCGGCCCCGGATCGACTACTCGAGTCTCGAGTTACCTCGATCGTAACCCGTTCCCCGCTCACGGTCTCCCCGGCGAGGTCCACGAACACTCCCTGCGAACGCCGGCGCGATACCTACGACGCTGGCCGTGGTTCGTTCACCGAGGTCTGGTTCCAATGACGATCGATACCCTCGACGAACTTTTCGTCCACAAACTCTGCCAGCAGTACTACGCCGAACGAAAACTCGTCGACGCGCTCGACGAGATGGCCATCAACGCGACCAACGATCGGATCAGTAAGGGTTTCGCCGACCATCGCGACGAGACGCGACGACACGTCGACCGACTCGAGACCGTCTTCGACGAGATCGGTCGCCAGCCCGAGGAGCGGACGAACGAACTGATCGACGCGCTCGAGGCCGAGCGCACGGAGATCGAGCGGCAGGTCGGTGACGACGACCTCCTGAACACCTACTACCTCGGTGCGGGAATGATGACCGAGCGGATGGAGATGACTGCCTACGAGAGCCTCGAGACGATGGCCACGCAACTCGAGATGGGATCGGAGATCACGGACCCGCTCGAGGCGAACCACGGCGAAGAGAAGTCGGCCTACCGCGAACTCGACGCGATGTCGACGGGGTCGGACTTGAAGTCGCTGTGGAACCGACTCACGAGTTGAGTCGACTGCGAGCCGACGGAGGGGCGTGTTTCGGCGTCGACTCGAGTTCGGGCAGAAACCCGAGCCGAACGGTGTTGGCTGGGTCGACTACCGTCGCCGCACGGGTCCCGTCACCGTCCTGGGAACGCTTTTTCCGCCGCTACGTGGTACACTCCGCATGGTCGACGACACGCTCTGGGACGAGCTTCGAGAACAGTGCGAGCGCCTCGAGCCGGGGGCCGAGCTGGCGACGCCGGTCTCCGGGCGGCGATTCGAGATCGAGACGGCGGACGACGCGCAGCTCGTCGTCCGGTTTCGCGACAGCGACGAGGAGCGGGCGCTCTCTCGCGAGCAGTTCGAGGTGCTCGCCGGGCGTCTGGACGACGGTCCGATCCCGCTCGAGACGCTAACGCCCGGCGTCGAACCGTACGCGACCGTGCTGACGCTCACCGATGCGTACGGCGTCGACGACGAGTCGATCGCCACGTCCGACGGGACGACCGCCGGCGAGAGCCCGTACCTCGTCTCGCCGGAAGCGGCCCGGTCGCGGGCCGAGCGGGTCCACGACGACGCGCTGTTGCTGGCGGCGCTGTTGAATCGGTTCGACGCGACCGCGCCGGAATCGCTTGAGACGGAGCCGTTGACCGACCTCTACGTGCTGCTCTCGGACGTCCAGCGGGGGAGCGACCGCCTTCGGGCCTCGGCCGGCGACGCGATTCTCGAACGGGTCGGTCCCGACCAGACGCTGCGCGGTCGGTTCGGGGCGGTCCACCGGACGACGCGGCGCTACCGCCACCTCAAAGACGAGGAGACAGTTCTCGACGCGCTCGACGAGTACGGCATCCCACACGAGTGGGTCCTCGGCGTCGACACCGAGAAACTGGACGTCGTCCTCGCGACGACCGAACTCGACGAGGACGAGGTGTACGACGTCGACGAGCGGGTTTACGCCCAGAAGACCGGCGTCGACGAGGAGGAGAAGTTCGAGTATCTAGGTGGACTGGCCGACCGGATCGACGACCTCGAGGGCGAGGAGGGTGAGGAGTTGCTCGCGGATCTGGAGGGACTGGAGGACCGACTCGAGGAGGCGCTGTCGGCGGGATGACGCGGGTTCGAGCGCGATCGTCTCGGGGCGTTCGCGCCGTTTCCGGTCACCGGTCGTCGCCACCGCCGTTGACGGCGGCGGTCGCGTCTTCGGACTCGTCGACGGGTGTTGAGGCGTCGTCGGCGCGGTCGACGACGATACCCTCGGTCCAGGTGCCCCGGAGGAAGTAGAGTCCGGCGAGGACGACCATGCAGACGTTCGCGACGGCTTCGCCGTACCAGATTCCGGTCGCACCGTATCCGAGCGGTTCGGCGAGCGTGTAGGCGAACACCGCGCGGAACACGATGAAGCCGACGATGGCGAAGATCATCGCGACCCGGGTCTTCCCGCTGCCGCGGAACCCGCCCTGGACGACGTAGAAGACGCCGAGGAACACGTACGAGAGGCTGACGACACGGAGGTACTCGGCTCCGATATCGGTCACCGCCCCGGCGCCGCCGCCGGTGATGAACAGGCCGATGACGGGGTCGGCGAGGAGAAAGACGCCGGCGCTGAAGAGCAGTAAGGCGGCGGCGATAATTCCGGCCGCCGCGTACACGCCCCGCCTCGCTCGGTCGACCTGCCCGGCGCCGAGGTTCTGGCCGACGACGGTCTCGACCCCGCGGGCCAGTCCGAGCGCGGGCAGGACGACCATCGACGTGACTCGAGTGCCGATCCCGTAGGCCGCAACTGCCTCCGCGCCGGCCAGCGCGACGAGTGCGGTCAGGACCGTGACGCTCGCGGCTTTCGTGCTGATCTCAACGCTGGCGGGCGCGCCGATGGTGACGATCTTGCGGACGGTCTCCCGCTCGAGGAGGAAGTCCGAGGGCTGGAGTTGGATGCCGACGCGACCGGAGAGCAACAGCCAGAATCCGACGGCGGCGGCGAGGGTCCGCGAGATGATCGTCGCGATCGCCGCCCCCATTACGTCGAGTCCGCCAAATCCGGTCGCCTCGTACAGGCTCGCCTCGAGGCCCTCGAGACCGACCCACGCGAAGACGACGTTGTCCTGAAACCCGAGGATAAAAAAGGGGTCGATGACGACGTTGATCCCGACGCTAAGCGCCATCAGGTACAGCGGCGTTCGCGTGTCTCCCCACCCCTGTAACAGCGACTGGAAGATGAAGAAGGCGAAGATCAGCGGCATGCCGAGAAACTCCGTCCGGACGTACTGGAGCGCGTAGGTGTACTCGAGCGTCCCGGGTTCGGCGCCGATGAGTTGCAGCAGCGAGGGGGTGAGAACGAACCCGCCGACACCGAAGACGGCCGATAGCAGGACGACGAACGTGATGGTCTGTCCCGCGACGCCGCCGACGCGGCCGACGTTCCCGGCGCCTTTGTTCTGGGCGACCAGCACCGTCCCGGCGACGGTGAATCCGATCGCGAAGCTGATCACCAGGAAGACGATGGCCCACGCGTACGAGAGCGCGGAGACCCCCGCCTGACCGAGGCGTCCGACCCAGAACGTGTCCGCGAGGTTGTACCCGACGTGCAGCAGGTTCGTCAACACGATTGGGACCGAGAGGGCGACCAGCGGCCAGATCAGGCTGCCATCGATGACGTTAACCGATCGATCGGTTCCGGCGTTCCGACTCATCGGACACCCGCTGGACCACCGTCTCGATTCCGTTTGCCGTCACGTCGACCGTCCGACGATCGAAAGCCTCGCGGACCTCGAGTTCGTCGCGGCGTCTCGACTCGTCTCAACTCAACGCGCCGCTTCGAGTTCCGCGAGTATCTCCGGATTCTCGACGCTCGAGAGGTCGCCCAAGTCCTCGCCGGTGTAGGCCGCCTGAATCGCCCGGCGGACGATCTTGCCGCTCTGGGTCTTCGGAAAGGCGTCGACGAACAGGATCTCGCGGGGGCGAAACGGCTTTCCCAGCTCCGTTCCGACCCGTTCGCGGAGTTCGTCGCGGAGGTCCTCGGACGCCTCGACGCCGTCCTCGAGAACGACGTAGGCGATCACGGCGGTGCCGGTCGTCTCGTCGGGGGCGCCGACGGCGGCCGCCTGGTTCACCGCGGAGTGGTCGATGAGCGCGCCCTCGACTTCGGCGGGACCAACTTTGCGGCCGGCGACGTTGAGCGCGTCGTCGGCCCGGCCGTGGAGGAACCAGAATCCGTCCTCGTCCTTCTGGGCCCAGTCGCCGTGGTCCCACAGTTCCAGGTCCTCCCAGGTCGACCAGTACTCCTCGAGGTAGCGGTCGTCGCCCGACCACAGGCTCTTGGTCATCGACGGACAGGAGTCGCGGGCGACGAGGAAGCCGCGTTCGTGATCGTCGGCGACGGATTCGCCCGCGGCGTTCACGATGTCGATATCCATCCCGAGGCCCGGGCCGCCCAGCGTGCAGGGTTTCAGCGGCTGGGTCGGCAGCGGCATCAGGAAACAGCCACAGATTTCGGTACCCCCGGAGATGTTGATGATCGGCGTCTCGCCGCCGCCGACCCGCTCGTAGAACCACAGCCAGGATTCGGGATCCCACGGCTCGCCGGTCGATCCGAGCAGTCGGAGCGAGGAGAGGTCGTGGCCCTCGAGCCACTCGTCCCCGTGTTTTCTGAGCGCGCGGATCGCCGTCGGCGAGATGCCGAACTGGGTGATCCCGTGGCGGTCGATCAGCTTCCAGAACCGGTCCGGGTTCGGGTAGTCGGGCGCGCCCTCGTACATGACCATCGTCCCGCCGAAGGTGTGGACGCCGATCATCGTCCACGGTCCCATCATCCAGCCGATGTCACTGACCCAGAAGAAGCGGTCGGCGGGTTTGAGATCGAAGCCGAAGTAGAGTTCCTTGGCGCACTGGACCTGGACGCCGGCGTGGGTGTGGACGATCCCCTTCGGCTCGCCCGTCGTGCCCGAGGAGTACAGGAGCATCGATTCCTGACTCGAGGGCAGGGATTTCGTCTCGTAGGCGGGAGATTGGCCGCCGATCGCGTCGGTCCACCACTCGTCGCGGTCGGTCCAGGGGATGTCGTGGGCGTGGGCGCGGACGCGATTCTGATCGCGTTCGTCGCTGCGGTCGTCGTTCCCGTCCGAGTCGCGAGAGCCGAGCCGGTCGAAGACGATCGTGTGTTCGACCGGTCCGCTCTCGTCCTCTCGCTCCCTCCCGTTCTCGCCTCCGTTTCCGTCCCCGTCCCCGTCTCTTCCCCCGACTTCGGCGATGGCCTCGTCCACGGTCTCCTTGAGAAGTACCGGATCGCCGCGGCGGAGGAACCCGTCTCCCGTGAACAGCACCGAGCAGTCGGCGTCCGCGAGTCGCGTCGCGACGGCGTCGACGCCGAACCCCGAAAAGATCGGAACGGCGATCGCGCCGACCTTGAAACAGCCGTAGAGGATCGAGACGACCTCGGGAACCATGGGCATGTAGAGTCCGACGGTGTTGCCGGTCTCGATCCCGCGGTCCTCGAGGGCGTTCGCGACTCGATTCGACTGCCGGTGCAGTTCGTGGTAGGTGAGTTCGCGGACCCGTCCGTCCTCGCTCTCCCAGACGCACGCGACTCGGTTTCGCGCCTCGCGGTCGACGGCCGCGTGACGGTCGACGGTGTTGTGCGCGACGTTGAGCCGTCCGCCGGGATACCAGTCGGTGAACTGCGGGCCGTCGCTGTCGTCGCGGACGGCGTCGTAGGCCTCGTCGAACTCGATCTCGAGGAAGTCGACCAGTTCGTCCCAGAACCAGTCGACGCCGCTGTCGCCGCCGACGTCGGTCGTCGTCCGATCGAGCAGTGCCGCCTCGCTCTCGATATCGTGTGCTCGCATGAACGTCCGGACGTTCGTCGATTCGACGAACTCTCGAGTCGGTTCGTGGACGACCTCGTCGATCACGTCGCGATCCATAGCTACTGTCACGGTTTGACACGCCGAGCGAAGTATGTTACCCTGAGTGACCCGTTCGAGCGACTCGAACGAGTATAATGGTATTTTCATTTAATGAGGTTGTTGTAATATTTATTACTATTTTAGAGACGGTTCGACGGACCACATAACGGACACAACGCGACTAAATCGGCGTTGAGTTTATCGTCTAGGGTTCCGTTCTAAACTATGACTATATTTTGATATATGGGTCCAAACAGTGCAGAATTTGAACGGTATTCTGACGGAACGGAAACCCGATACTCTCGAGGTAAAGCCGCTATATTGAAGGCATAGCCTTTGCTAATACGACTATGGCTGATGCTTCAGTGACACCATCAGAGTCCGAAGATGTCGTCGGTGGCGAATCGATTCAGGAACTGATCACCGATCACCTAGACGAGATCGACTACCAGATCTACCGGATCCTCAACGAAGACGGGCGGATCTCGGATACGGAACTGGGCGACCGCGTCGGACTCTCGCGGACGGCCGTCCGACGGCGTCGCAAGAAACTCCAGCAGGACAACGTCATCAAGATCATCGCCGTCATGGTGCTCCAGGAAGTCGACCTCGAGTACGCGGACGTCCGAATAGCGCTCGAGTCGGAGACGACGACCCGGGAGGTCGACGAGTTCGTCGACTACCTCCTCGAACAGGAACTCGTCTACGAGGTCAACGAGTATCTGGGTGAGACGGATCTGCTGGTCCGCGTCTGGCACAGTTCGTTGCGCGAGATCAAATCCTACGTGAACGAACTCGTCCACCACAGCGACGTCGTCTCGGAGTACGAGGTCGTTCCCGTCATTCAGACGCACAAGGCCTGGCACAGCGAAATCGACGCCGGACCGGAGTAGGTTTCGTCGATGAGACGGTGAGCCGATCCGGAGCGATCTTCGGCAGTCGGCTCTCTCGAGAACGAACTCGACGCCGACCGACGCGGGCGGACGGTTCGAATCGGTCGACCAGACGACGAGCGCGCGGCGGGTAACAAACGCTTTTGGCGTCTGGGCCCGTATTTCACATCATGTACGTGCGGGACGCGAAAAACCGAGAAGAGGTCTGGCTTCTCGATCACATCGAGGCGATGGAACTCGACGACACGGCGTTCCGCTCGCGCGATTACGTCGTCGCCATCGACGAAGCGTCGGGTGCGAAAGCCGGCTTCGGCCGGATCCGCATCCACAAGGGTGACGATGAGCGGGCGGACGTCTGTGAACTCACCAGCATCGGCGTCCTCGAGAACTGGCGCGGCCAGGGAGTCGGCGCCCACGTCGTCGAGCGATTGCTCGAGTACGCGAGCGACGCCGGGTTCGAGGAGGTGTACTCGCTGACCGGCCAATCGGCGTACCTCGCACAGTTCGGCTTCGAACGGATCGACGAGTCGGCGTTACCGGCGAAACTTCGGAAACGACTCGAGGAGAAACGCGGACGGACGGATCCGGACGCGGTCCCGCTTCGGATCGAGACCGGGACGTTCCGGATGCTCGAACGCCTCCGCGAGGCGTTCAAGGACGCCAGCGAGCACGGCGGCGAGCCGGCGGACGAGGAGAGCCCGGAGGACTTCGGAATCGATACCGAGACGGCGACGTACAAGTACGATACCGGTCGGTGACCGTCGCGCTTCGCGCTGCTCTCGGTCTGCGTCGAGCGGAGCCGGATTCGACTCGAATCCGGTGCAGTTCGACGCCCGCCGACGACCGAGACTCGAGTCCGTTCCCTCGCCGTTTCTCAACCTTCAAGCCTCGGGGCACCGTCCGTTCGCGTATGTTCGATTCCGACGACCTCGAGGAGATTCGCGCCGGCCAAGAGGAGTGGGAGCGCGAGCAGGTCGACCCCGTCCTCGAGCGGTTCGGCGAGCGACGGGAGACGTTCACGACGGATACAGGGGGACAGACCGTCGATCGGCTCTACACGCCGGCTGACGTCGCCGACCTCGAGTACGAAGAGGATCTCGGGTTCCCCGGCGAGAAACCGTACACTAGGGGCGTCTACTCGACGGGCTATCGCGGTCGGTTGTGGACGATGCGCCAGTACGCCGGGTTCTCGACGCCGGAGGACACCAACGAGCGGTTTCACTATCTGTTAGACCAGGGACAGACGGGGCTCTCGATGGCCTTCGATCTGCCCACGCAGATGGGCTACGACTCCGACGCCGCGATGGCCGCCGGCGAGGTCGGAAAAGCCGGCGTCGCGATCGACTCGCTCGCGGACATGGAGACCGTCTTCGACGGGATACCGCTCGACGAGGTCTCGACGAGCATGACGATCAACGCGCCCGCTTCGGTTCTGCTGGCGATGTACATCGCGGTCGGCGACCGACAGGGCGTCGACCGGTCGGAGCTTCGGGGAACGATTCAGAACGACCTGCTCAAGGAGTACATCGCCCGGAACACCTACATATATCCGCCGGAGCCCTCGATGCGGATCATCACGGACATCTTCGAGTTCTGCGCAGAGGAGGTCCCTAACTTCAACACCATCTCGATCTCGGGCTATCACATCCGTGAGGCCGGCGCGACGGCGGCCCAGGAACTCGCGTTCACGCTCGGCGACGGCATCGAGTACGTCGAGGCGGCGATCGACGCGGGTCTGGACGTCGACGAGTTCGCCCCGCAACTCTCTTTCTTCTTCAACGGCCACAACAACATCTTCGAAGAGGTCGCCAAGTTCCGCGCCGCCAGGCGGATGTGGCACGACATCATGGACGAGCGGTTCGATGCGGCGAACCCGAAGTCGAAGCAACTCAAGTTCCACACCCAGACCGCGGGCTCGATGCTCACCGCCCAGCAGATCGAGAACAACGTGGTTCGCGTCGCCTACCAGGCGCTGGCCGCGGTCCTCGGCGGCACCCAGAGCCTGCACACCAACGGCAAAGACGAGGCGCTGGCCCTGCCGACCGAGAAGTCCGTCCGCACCGCCCTCCGAACCCAGCAGATCCTCGCCCACGAGTCCGGCGCCGCCGACACCGTCGACCCGCTCGCCGGTAGTTACTACGTCGAGAGTCTCACCGACGAGGTCGAGACCGAGGCCTACGAGATCCTCGAGGAGGTCGACGACCGTGGCGGGATGCTCCCGGCGGTCGAGAGCCAGTGGGTAAAGCGCCAGATCCAGGACACCGCGTTCGATCGCCAGCGCGAGATCGAGGAGAAAGAGCGAATCATCGTCGGCGTCAACGAGTTCGAGGTCGACGAAGAGCCCGAGATGGACGTCGAGGAAGTCACCGAGGAGGACGAGCGTCGACAGATCGAGCGCCTCGAGTCAGTTCGCGAGGCGCGCGACGAGGAGGCAGTCGAGGCGGCACTCGGGGCGCTTCGCGAGGCGGCCGAGGGCGAGGCGAACCTCATGCCCTCGATCGTCGACGCGGTGAAGGCCGACGCGACGGTCGGCGAGATCTGTAATATCATGCGCGACGTGTTCGGGGAGTACCACCCCGGCGGAGCGGTTTGAACCCGTCTCGAGGGGACGGGAACGGTAGCAGCGGTCGGCGACGCCCTCGAGTGGCGTCGTCACGGTAGCCCGACGGGTCCCGACCGACCCTCACTCGAATTAGGCTGCCCGAAATATCGATGCGTTTTTGTTGGTTTAGGGATCCCTAAAAGGGTAATGAGCGACGAAGCGATCGACACCGGAGACGGGTCGTCTCGAGGTCCCGAAATCGAAACCGACCTCGAGGGAGGTGCGTCGCGGTGACGGAGAGCGAAACCGGTGTCCGTGACGGGCCGACCCCCGGGCACGACCGGGGATGGAAGACCCTGTTCGACGGGAAACTCCTCACCCTGTGTCTGACGAGTATCGCGATCGTGCTGGTCAGCGGGTTCGTTCAGGTCAGCTACGGGTCGTACTCGATGACGTTCACGCAGGCGTGGCGGGCCGTGCTGGATACGACCGTCCTCCTCGATCATCGGTGGCTGCTCAACTTTCTGGTCGGCGAGGACCTGATGCGGACGATCACCGGATTTCAGGGGGAACTCCCGGAGCTCTCGACCGAAACGATCATCGTCTGGAACATCCGCCTGCCGCGGGTGCTCGTGGCCGTCCTCGTCGGGATGAACCTCTCGGTGTCGGGAGCGATCTTTCAGGCGGTCACGCGGAACGAACTCGCCAGTCCGTTCATCCTCGGCGTCTCCTCGGGGGCGGGCCTGATGATCCTGCTCGTGCTCGTCGTCTTCAGCGGGCTCAGTGCGATCCTGCCGCTGGTCGCGTCGATCGGCGGCGCGCTCGCGTTCTTGCTGGTCTACGCGATCGCCTGGAAGAACGGAACCAGCCCCGTTCGGTTGGTGCTCGCCGGCGTCATCGTCGGCACCGTCTTCGGCTCGCTTCAGACGGGGCTTTTCTTCTTCGCCGACGACATCGGCGTCGTTCAGGAGGCGATCGCCTGGACGAGCGGCTCGCTCACCGGCGTCGACTGGCAACAGGTCCGGATGGCGCTGCCGTGGTCGGTCGTCGCGATGTTGCTGGCGGTGATCAGTTCTCGCCAGATGAACGTCCTCCTGCTCGGCGAGCGGACGGCCTCCTCGCTGGGGATGTCCGTCGAGCGGGTCCGCTTCGCGCTCTCGGGGATCGCCGTGATCGCGGCGGCGGCCAGCATCGCCGTCGCCGGCATCGTCGGCTTCGTCGGCCTCATCGTTCCGCACATGGTTCGGAACATCGTCGGCAGCGACTACCGGCGGCTCGTCGTCGGCTGCATGTTCGCGGGTCCGGCGCTGATGGTCGCCGCGGACGTCGGGGCCAGACTCGCCCTTAACCCCGTCCAGATCCCGGTCGGGATCGTCACCGGACTGATCGGCGGCCCCTACTTCCTCTATCTGATGCGCAAGAAACAGGAACTGGGCGAACTCTGAACGGTGAACGCTGAACACTGAACCCGTGATATCCACACACTCCCTCGAGTCGATCCGTGACGCGTGCGAGAAACCTGTGGCGGCCCTAGACGTCGCCGGCGACGATCTCGGCGACCCGCTCGCGGTCGAAGAGTTCTTCGTCGACGTCGTACAGTTGCTGGGCGGCGCGTTCGGTGAGCACGAGGTTCGTGATGGGTCCCTGGTAGAGCGGTCCGCCGCGGTAGACGTCGTCGTTCTCGACCGCCGTCAGGGAACTCGCGACCTGATGGTCTTCCATGTACGAAACGACCGTCTCTCGGAACTTCTGGGCCGTCTTGTGCTCCTGCCCGCGCAGGAGGATTACGTCGGGGTCGATCTCGAGGAGCGTCTCGTAGTCGATCTCGCCGCGATTGCTGTGGAAGTCCTCGACGTCCGTCTCGGCGAGCGCGTCGCCGACGGCGAGATCGTTCCACTGCTTGAAGCTCGTCCCCTCGCTGATGACGTACGGAAGGAACGTCTCGGGTTCGTCCTCGCCGGCCCAGAAGATCGCCACGTCGGGGCGTTCGTCCTCCGGCGGAACGACCTCGGAGAGCGAGGACTGAAACTCGTCGTGGAGGGTCGCGAAGGCCTCGTAGCGATCGGTCCGCTGAAAGAGTTCGGCGAGTTTCTCGAACGCCTCGTAGAGGGTGTAGTAGGTGTAATCGTGCCACTCGTAGCCTCGAGAGAAGATGCTGTTCCCGAAGAACGGCCCGACGCCGTTCTCGATCTCGTCGACGTCGTCCTCTTCCCACCCGGAGTACCGGTTCAGGAGGAAGTTGGGATCGATGACGTGGACGTCGGCCTCGAGTTCGTAGAACAGTTCCTTGCTGACACCGTCCTGGTACAGGTCGAGCATGTCGCTCTTGTCGACGTCGACGCCGTCGATCTCGTCGTAGTACTGGGTGTGATAGCGGCCGGTGAGCCAGAGCGCCTTCGGCGGCTCGAGGCCGAGTGCGGCACCCATGTCGGCCCAGCTGCCGTTGTTCGCGACCCACGTCTCGGGGACCGAGTCGAAGGTGACGTCTCCGACGGGTTCCATCGAGACGGTGTAGGAACCGTCGTCGGTCTGTTCGTCGTCCGAGGTCTCGTTGTCGTCGCCGTCGTCCGAGGTCTCGTTGTCGCCGCCGTCTGGCGTTTCGGTCGTCGTCCCGTCGTTTCCGTCCGTTTCGGTGTCGGTTCCGTCGCCGTTTCCGCCCTCACTCTCGTCCCCGTTCCAGCTCCCAGAGTCGTCGAGACAGCCGGCCAAGAGGCCGGTAATCGCCAGCGATCCCCCAGTCGTGAGTACCGTCCGTCGAGTTCGCAGTCTTCGATCGTCGGTCATCGTATTTTAGGCCGACCTAAAAATTTAAAAGCGTTGTGATTCTCCGATCGGTGCACGAATCGGATGCGACCGGCGGCCACCGGTACGAACGCTCTCCGTTCTCGTCTTCGCTTCCGTTCGCCGACTCGCCGCGCTCGACGCAAGACTCACACCTTCGCCGAACGCAATCGAACACATGCACGGCCACTTCGATCACGCCGGTATCGCGACCGACGACGCGACGGGCCTCGCGACGGTATTTACCGACCTCTTCGGTGCCAGCCTCGTCCACGAAGAGGAGTTCGACGGCATGCGCGTCGTCTTCCTCGACCTCGGGAACGGGTACTTCGAACTGCTCGAGCCGCTCGAGGACGGGACGATCGCACGCTACATCGACGACCACGGTTCCGGGATCCACCACCTCGCCGTCGAAACGGACGATCTCGACGGTGCACTCGAGCGCGCTCGAGAACTGGGTCTCGACCTGATCGACGAGACGCCCCGTCGGGGTGCGTGGGGCCACGACGTCGCCTTCCTGCATCCGAAATCCACCGGCGGCGTGCTGGTGGAGTTCGTCGAGCACTGATCGCGGAGTTGAACACTAATCGCGAAGTCGAACACTGCCCGAGAGCCGAATCAGGAACTCGAGACGGTCTCCGTCCGGGTATTGACGCCGCCCTCGGTGATCTCGACGGTCGTCCGACTCACGCTCGATTCGCCGGAGTGGCCGACGCTCGACTGCGTCAGCGCCCCGTCGCTCTCGACGGTGACGGTGTACCCGGCCGACTCGCCGATCGTCACCTCGAGAAAGCCCGTCGACGGAAGCGTGAGCGTTCGCTCGAGGTCGGCTCCGCACTCGTTTCGACCCTGCTCACTGTCGTCCCCGTCGTGGTCCTCCTCCTCCGACTCCGCCTTCAGACTCACGGCGAGTTCGATCTCGCGATCGTCCTCGCCGGCGTTGCGAACGATCAGTCTGTCCGGGTCGTCGATTCCCTCGAGGTTGCCCAGTTCGTGGGTTTCGACGGGTTCGTCGTCGTTGCCGTCGCCGTCGTCATCGTCGTCACCCGCCGAACCCGAACTCGCCGAGTCGGTGTCGAGCGATCTACCGTCGCCGAGACACCCAGCCAGTACGGCGCCGGTCGTCGCGCCGACGGCGACAGTCGCTCGAGTGAGAAGCGCGCGTCTGTCCATCACTACAAATTGACACGACACCGAGCGTAAAACGTCTTTTTCACGCGAACCGGACCGACGGGACGAGACGACTGTTCGACTCGAGAGACGGTCTCTCAACTCTCAACCCTTCACCCGAAGTTCTCGATCAGCGCCTCGTCGGAATCGCCGCCGGCCTCCTCGATCGCGTCGCCGACCGCGTGGACGAAGTCGCTGAACCCGAAGACGTAGAACTGGCCGTCCTCGAGGTGTTCGGCGACCGCATCGGCGAGACCCGCCTCGTCCCCGTCGTCGATAATCGTCACCGTAGCCCCGTCCGTCGCGAGCGCCTCGAGTCGATCCTCGTGTGCGGGCGAATCGTCCTGATAGACGACGCTCGCCTCTCGGCCCGCGTCGTGGGCCGCCTCGGCGATCGCAACCGCGGGTCCGACGCCGGGACCGCCGGCGACGGCGACGACGTCCGTCTCGCCCTCGTAGGTAATCGTCCCGAACGGCCCCTCGACGTGGACCGTCTCGCCGCCCTCGAGGTCGGCGAGCCACGGCGAGAGGTCGCCGTCGGGATCGACGCCGACGGTCAGTTCGAACGTCTCCGTCACAGCCGGCGAGGAGAGCGTGTAGTGGCGGGTGATCTCTTCCCCGTCGAGCTCGGCTCGAAGCAGGACGAACTGTCCGGGCAGCGCGTCGAAGCCGTCGGGCGTCGACAACTCGAGTGCGATCGTCTCGGTGCCGACGTCGCGAACGGATTCGACGGCGACTGGTGTTCCTTCCATGGTCTGCGGATTCGCCGGGCGGTCAAAAAGGCGTTCCCTTTTGTCTGTTACGCGAAACTCACTCAGAAGAGGATAAACAATTCGGCCGGAATTTCCACGACTCGGTAGGTGTTTCAGAAGCCTTTTCATTTACCGAAGGCAAGGGTCGCTATAACATGGCTGAGGACCTCAACTGGGCAGTCGGAGGCGAGGCCGGTGACGGCATCGACTCGACGGGCAAGATCTTCGCCCAGGCACTCTCCAGAGCCGGACGACACGTGTTTACGTCGAAGGACTTCGCGTCTCGAATCCGTGGCGGCTACACGGCCTACAAGATTCGAACCTCCGTCGACGAGGTACAGAGCGTCGTCGACCGACTCGACAT
This sequence comes from Halomontanus rarus, assembly GCF_017357405.1. Classification (GTDB taxonomy): domain Archaea; phylum Halobacteriota; class Halobacteria; order Halobacteriales; family Natrialbaceae; genus Halomontanus; species Halomontanus rarus. The sequence goes on from NZ_CP071597.1 coordinate 3,808,175, forward strand.
CTTAGTCGCACTGACTCAGCGAACGATCGACGAGAACCTCGACGAACTCCACGAGGATAGCGCCGTCATCTACGACGGCGAGCGCTCGTGGGAAGCCGACATTCCCGACGAGATCACCGCCGTCGACGTCCCGCTGAAATCGCTCGCCGAAGACGCCGGCGGTGCGATCATGCGCAACGTCGTCGCGCTCGGCGCCGCCTGCGAACTGACGAACTTCGACGTCGAGTACCTCGACGAATCCCTCGAGAAACGCTTCGGCGGCAAGGGCTCGAAAATCGTCGAGAACAACAAGGAGGCTGCCCGCCTCGGCCAGAACTACGTGCAGGAGAACTACGATCTCGACCTCGGCTACGACCTCGAGATCACGGACAACGACTACGTCCTCCTCAACGGAGACGAAGCGATCGGAATGGGTGCGCTCGCCGCCGGCTGTCGCTTCTACGCCGGCTACCCGATCACACCCGCGACGAACGTGATGGAGTACCTCACGGGCCGGATCGAACGCTACGGCGGCCACGTCGTTCAGGCCGAAGACGAACTGTCGGCGATCAACATGGCCCTCGGTGCCGCACGTGCCGGCGCCCGCTCGATGACCGCGACCTCCGGACCCGGGATCGACCTCATGGCCGAGACGTTCGGCCTGATCGCGACCAGCGAGACGCCGCTGGTGATCTGCGACGTCATGCGTTCGGGCCCGTCGACCGGGATGCCCACCAAACAGGAACAGGGCGACCTGAACATGACCCTCTACGGCGGCCACGGCGAGATTCCGCGGTTCGTCATCACGCCGACGACCATCTCCGAGTGTTTCTGGAAGACCGTCGAGGCGTTCAACTACGCCGAGAAGTACCAGACGCCGGTCTACCTCGTCGCCGACCTCGCACTCGCCGTCACGGAGCAGACGTTCCCGCCCGAGGCGTTCGACATGGACGAGGTCGAGATCGAACGCGGCAAGATCGTCGACGACGAGACCGTCGACGAGTGGCTCGACGAACAGGGTCGCTTCCGCGCTCACGCCGACACCGAAGACGGCGTCAGCCCCCGCGCGCTCCCCGGCACGATCGACGGCGCACACATGTCGACCGGCTTAGAGCACGACGAACTCGGTCGCCGGACCGAGCGCCAGGACGAACGCGTCCAACAGGTCGACAAGCGCAACCGGAAGGTCGAGACCGCACAGGAACAGGAAGACTGGGACTACCGCGAGTTCGGCGATCCCGACTCGGACAACGTCGTCATCTCGTGGGGATCGAACGAGGGCGCGCTCGTCGAAGCCCTCGAGATCCTCGAGGAAGAGGGGACCGACGTCCGCGTCATCTCGGTGCCGTACATCTTCCCGCGACCGGACCTCACCGAAGACGTCGAAGGCGCGGAGAACGTGATCGTCGTCGAGTGTAACGCCACCGGGCAGTTCGCCGACGTCATCGAGCACGACACCCTTACCCGCGTCAAGCGCATCAACAAGTACACCGGCGTCCGCTTCAAGGCGGACGAACTCGCCGAACAGATCGAAGAGCAACTCGCCGCGGAGGTGCCAGCACAATGAGTTCACAATCAGACGTACGCTTCACCGACTTCAAGTCCGACAAACAGCCGACGTGGTGTCCCGGATGTGGGGACTTCGGCACGATGAACGGTATGATGAAAGCCCTCGCCAACACCGGCAACGACCCCGACAACACGTTCGTCGTGGCCGGGATCGGCTGTTCCGGAAAGATCGGGACTTACATGCACTCCTACGCGCTCCACGGCGTCCACGGACGTGCGCTCCCGGTCGGGACCGGCGTCAAGATGGCCCGCCCCGACATCGAGGTCATGGTCGCCGGCGGCGACGGTGACGGCTACTCGATCGGTGCCGGTCACTTCGTCCACGCCGTCCGCCGGAACGTCGACATGTCCTACGTCGTCATGGACAACCGCATCTACGGACTGACTAAGGGCCAGGCCTCGCCGACCTCGCGGTCTGACTTCGAGACGAGCACCACGCCGGAAGGCCCACAGCAGCCGCCGGTCAACCCCCTCGCGCTCGCGCTCGCCGCCGGCGCGACCTTCATCGCCCAGTCGTTCAGTTCCGACGCGATGCGCCACGCCGAGATCGTCCAGCAGGCCATCGAACACGACGGCTTCGGCTTCGTCAACGTCTTCAGCCCCTGCGTCACCTTCAACGACGTCGACACCTACGACTACTTCCGTGACTCACTCGTCGACCTCGAGGAAGAGGGCCACGACCCGAACGACTACGAGGCCGCAAAGGAAGTCATCCTCGACGCCGACAAGGAGTATCAGGGCGTGATGTACCAGAACGAGAACTCGGTGCCGTATCACGAACAACACGACGTCACCGAAGACATGTCCGAGATTCCGGACGGTGCGCCCGAGGACGCGATGGATCTGGTTCGCGAGTTCTACTGAGCCGACCTTTTTAACAGGGGCATCAGCGGGCGCCGTTGACGCCCGCCTCAACCCCTACCAAAAAATGTCGATCAAAAAAGGCCGCGAACTCGAGCCGGAGGCTCTCGTTCGCGGTAGAATAGAGTAACTGTGGTCGTTTCTCAGTCCCAGTCTCGAAATGGAACCGGAACCAGAACCGGGTCCGGATCCGGGTTCGGAGACCCGTTTCGTAGCCCACTCGAGCCACGTCGCCACATATTCCCTTCCGCGACCCAACGATTTACCACCGGAGACGACGAACCGTCGCCCGTGACACTCCCCGCCGACTATCACGCCCACTCGAACTACTCGGACGGGCGGCCCCTGCCGTCGATGGTAGCGGCCGCGGCCGACGCCGGCCTCGAGGCGATCGGCATCACCGACCACTGCAACGTCTCGAGTCGCGAGCTGCCACAGCGGGCGAAACGGAAGCTGGGATTCAACCTCGATCAGACCTACGAACGGCGTCGCGAGGCGCTCCGGTCGCTTCGCGAGCAGTCGCCGTCGATCACGATCTACGACGCGGTCGAACTCGACTACGACCCGCGAGACGAGGACGAGATCGAACGCTTCCTCGAGGAGGCGGCGTTCGACTACGCGATCGGGAGCGTCCACGTCGTCGACGGCGCCAACATTTTCGACGGGGAGTACTTCGCGGCGAAATCGGAGGCGGAGTTGCAGGACCTCGTCACGGAGTACTACGAGAAGGTCGTCTCGTTGATCGAGAGCGAACTGTTCGACGTGGTCGGCCACGTCGACGCAATCGAGCGGACGCCGGAACTTCGAGGGTACACGACCGAAGCCCACTACGAACGGGTCGCCGAGGCACTCGAGTTCTCGCCGACGGTTCCCGAACTCAACGCGGGCCGCGTCCTCGAGGAGTACGGACACTTCCACCCCGCGCCGACGTTCCTCGAGGCGCTCCGCGGGCGTGACGTTCGGTTCGTGCCGGGGACCGACTCCCATCGACCCGCGGAGATTTTGAATCGGCTGCCCGCCCTCGAAGAGCGGTTCGCGGAACTCGACCTCGAGCCGGTGACGCCGTTCTCGGAGTGAGAACCTCTCGCCGTGAGACGAGTTCGCGGTCACCGCACGACGATCACTCGAGCGGGTGCTCGACCGACTCCATCAGCACTTCGATATTGACGCCTTCGTCCGACAGCAGTCGCGGATAGCCGCCGACGAGCACCAGCAGGTCGTCCTCGTGGCTGAACGTCGTCAGCGGGAGTCGAATCTCCATCTCCTCGCCCTCGAGGTCCGTCGTCGCGGTGTAGACGTCGACCGACCGGTCGGCGTCGAGGATCCGAACGACGATCCGCTCGTGGTGGCGGATATCTCGGAGGTTCCCGTAGTTGCCTTCGAGCTGACCGCGCACCTCGTCGAGGATTTCCCGGTTGTCCATGTCGTCCAGCGGGTTCTGCACCGAGCCAGCGACCTCCATCGCCGGAAGCGAGACGGCGGCGAACATCGCAGCCTCCTGTCGCTGGCCCTGTATCGAGACCTCCTTCGAGTAGACTGCGTTCCAGAGACTCGCGTGGATCTCGCGTTCGACGCCCAGCGAGACGGTCTCTTCGATTCGTTCCCAGCCCGAATCGTGGTGCTCGTAGCCGGTTTCGGCGAGCGCCGCGTCCGTCGGGAGGACTTTCGAGGCTTCGAACTCGAGTGGCTCCCCCAGTACGAATCCCAGACAGCCCGTCGAGAGGGCGAGTGTCCCGGTTGCCCCCGCCGCGAGAATAGCTCTCCGTGTAGTCATCAGTAGTGTACAGTCACAGCGTGGGTAAATTCGTTCTGGCCGGACTGTCGGTCAGTCGACTACTTTCGGTCGTAGACGCCGAAAAACGTCAACAGTTATCCGATTCGGGGCCACCATCTCAGTCATGACGAAGTTCTCCCACCGGGTCGAACAGGTGTCGATCAGCGGGATTCGAGAAGTGTTCGAGGCCGCCGGCGACGACGCGATCAACCTCGGCCTCGGGCAACCGGACTTCCCGACGCCGGACCACGCCCGCCAAGCGGCCATCGAGGCCATCGAGAGCGGCGCCACGGACGGCTACACCTCGAACAAGGGAACCCGCGAACTGCGCGAGGCGATCTCGACGAAGTACGACCGCGACTACGGCCTCGAGGTTCGCCCGGAGGACGCCATCGCCACGTCCGGCGGGAGCGAGGCGCTCCACCTCGCGCTCGAGGCCCACGTCGACCCCGGCGAAGAAGTGATCTTCCCCGACCCCGGCTTCGTCTCCTACGACGCGCTCACGCGGATCGCCGGCGGGACGCCGAAGCCGGTCTCCCTGCGGGAGGACCTGACAGTGGACCCCGCCGCAGTCGAGGCGGCGATCACCGACGACACCGCCGCGTTCGTCGTCAACAGCCCCGCGAACCCGACCGGTGCCGTCCAGAGCGAGGACGATATGCGCGAGTTCGCCCGGATCGCCGACGAGCACGACGTGCTCTGCATCTCCGACGAGGTGTACGAGCACATCGTCTTCGACGGCGTCCACCGCTCGCCCCTCGAGTTCACCACGTCGGGCAACGTCGTCATCGTCAGCGCGTGTTCGAAGAGCTACTCGATGACCGGCTGGCGACTCGGCTGGGTCGTCGGTCCCAACGACCGAATCGAGCGTATGCTCCGGGTCCACCAGTACGCCCAGGCCTGCGCCTCCGCGCCCGCCCAGTACGCCGCCGAAGCTGCACTCGCCGGTCCGCAGGACTGCGTCGAGGAGATGGTCTCGGCGTTCGAACGGCGCCGGGACGTCGTCCTCGACGGCCTCGCCGACGCGGGCCTCGAGGTCCCGACCCCGCACGGGGCGTTCTACGCGATGCCGAAGGTCCCCGACGGCTGGTGCGAGGAAGTGATCGATCGCGGCGTCGTGGTGGTCCCCGGCGACGCCTTCGGCGAACAGGGGGCGGGCTACGCGCGACTGTCCTACGCGACGGGAATGGAGGAGTTGAAGGAGGCCCTCGAGATCATCGGTGACGCGACGCGAGCGGTGCAGTAGGGCTGGAACGGCTCGACTGCGAACGAGGGCGACGAAACGGCGATCCTACTGATCGCGGAACGCGCCGTACGTGTTCCGCATGTCTCGGATGAACGGCCGAACGTCGTCGGTCTGGAAGTAGTCGAACCGCGGGTGTTCCCACAGCGACTCCGCGACGTCCGACAGCGCACTCGAGAACGCCGGCGGTTCCACGAGGTCGACCTCGTCGGTGAGCACCGAGTGGAGGTAGAGGAGTTCTCCGCGCAGGAGATGGCCGCCGATGTTCGCCCGGTAGGCGTGGTCGATCCGATCTTCCTCGCCGGCCGCCAGCAACCAGTAGTAGTAGGGGAAGTCAGCGCCCGCTCGCACGGAGAAGGGCAGCGAGGACCAGAACCGGGGATTGATCTCCATGAGTTTGAACTCGCCGGTCTCCTCGTCGCGGAGGAACTCGATCATCGCGAGCCCGTGCCAGTCCAGTTCGTCGAGCAGCGCCAGCCCCGACTCCTCGAGGTCCGGAATGCGGACCGACTCGCGGAACGCGCTCGGGCCCCCGGCGTAGCTCCAGCCCCGGCGCTGGCGGTGCTGAAAGGTCGCCAGCGGCTCGCCGTGGTCGTACAGAGCGAAGAACCCGTACTCGTCGGTCGTCGGCATGAACTCCTGGAGGAGGGGGACGTGGCCCATCTCCTCGGTGAGTGCGTCCACGTCGGGCGTGACTCCCGGCGGCAGGTATCTCGTCGACGGCGGGGCGACGCACGACTCGGGTTCGCAGTCGACGTAGCCGTCGCCGAGAATCGAGTAGCGCGCCTTGACGATCCACTCTTCCTTCGGGTCCCAGTCGATGGAATCGTCGAGCAACCGGGTGTCCGGCGCGGCGACGCCCGCGTTCTCTGCGGCCTCGAAGAGGCGAATCCGATCCTGTACGCTGGCGAGCGTATCGAACTCCGGCCATGGGGTGCTCACGTGTTCTTGGAACTCCTCGCGATACCGCGCCAGAACGTAGACGTCCTCTTCGCGGACGGGGATGATCGTCAGCACGTCCGGGCGCATCGCGAGCGAGAGCAGCGCGTCCTTGTACGCGACCAGATCGTCGTGGGGTGAGGGAACCAGAACCGATTCGTCGCAGTAGCGCGACGAAAATGCGGGGGTCGTCTCGTCGCTCGAGGCGGCGATGGTCCGGATGCCGCGTTTGCCGAGCGATCGTAAGCACGCGACCGAACTCGGTGCCGAGATGCCCGGAACGACCGCCGACTGGGTCTCGCCCCATGGAGTAGATTCGACAGACATCAGGTACGATATAAATTGTGTGATAGAATCTTAATGGTGACGCCGGTCTCCCGAAACTGAATCGGACCGAAAGATGATTGAGGCTGGACGGTGCACTCACCCGCTCACGATCTCCCGACAGAGGGTTCGCGCAGCCTCGAGGTGCTCGTTTCCCGCCTCGTGGCCGGTCCCGTCGACTTCCGAGAGGAGGTCCTCGACGTGGCGTATCCGTTCTCTCACGACCGTCGCCGAGAGGTCGCTCCTCGCGGCGTCGCGGGCGACCGCTTCGGCCTCGCCGAGCCAGCGGTTCGTCTCCCGATCGATCGGCAGTTCCGCGGTCGCCTCGAGGTGGGCGTGAAGTTCGCGGGCTCGCGCGTCGAGTGCGTCGTCGGTCATACTGGGGGTTACACGGCCAGTTCCGTGGTCGTTTCCGTTCTCGCCCGGTTCTCGTCGTGAGCGAACCGATCGGACGGTTCGCTGTGACGATGTACCGGTGCAACCACAGGTCGGTCACGGTTGCACCGGAACTGATCGACGGGAGACCGTATCAGTCGTGGACGAGCACGTCGACGACGGACGGTCCGTCGCGCTCGATTGCGCGTTCGATCGCAGGCCTAATCGCGTCGGGGTCGTCGACCCGTTCCGCCGCCGCGCCGTGACTTTCGGCGTTGGCGACGAGGTCGACCGACGGCTCGAAGTCCATGCCGACGAACTCGTGGTCGCCGTCGTCCCCGCCGAACTGCTTCTCCATGTTGTCCTTCAGGATGCGGTAATTTTGGTTGTCAGAGACGACGACCGTGAGATCGACGTCGTTTCGCGCCGCGGTGTAGAGGGCGTGGGGGTAGTAGAGGTACGACCCGTCGCCGACGAAGCCGACGACGTTCTGCGGCTCGTCGCGTTCCGCTTCGGCGATCGCGGCGCCGACGGCGGCCGGGAGCCCGTATCCCAGTCCGCCGCCCTTGTTCGAGACGAACCCCTGCGCCTCGAAGGGCCAGTTCGACATGAGGGCGTACTTCGACGTGACTCCCTCGTCGACGACGTACGGATCGGGAACCGTCTCGCGGAGTTCCTCGACGAGGCGGATTTTCGACGGGTGCGCCCCCTCGTCGTCCGCCTCGCCGCCGTCCCGCTCGGACTCGCCTTCGTCGTCGCCGACCGATCCGACGGTATCCTCGAGACTGACGTCGACGTTCGCGCGCCAATCGCGGATCGATTCCAGCCGATCCCGTCTCGTCTCCGGATCGAGACGGTCCTCGAGCCGCGTCGCGAGGTCGGCGAGTACTTCGCCGGGATCGCCGATGACGGCCGCGTCGGCGGGCCGGTTCTTCCCGAGTTCCCACGGGTCGTCGCCGACGTGGATGCACGTCGTCTCCGGATCGACCAGGGCGTCGTCGTGGCTGACCAGCGTCGTGTTCGTCGAGGTCCCGACGAAGACCAGCGTGTCCGCGTCCATCGTGCGCGCGGCGAGGTCCTCGTCGGGCGGGACGTAGGACGCCCAGTGGTCGTGAGAGCCGGGAAAGTTTACCTCGCTCGTGAGGATTTCGCCGTGGACGCGACAGCCTGCTGCCTCCGCGAAGTCGACGGCCGCGTCGATCGCGTCGGTCCCGGCGCGGGCGACCCCGTCCCCGACGATCAGCGCCGGTTCGTCGGCGTCGACGAGGAGGTCGGCCGCGCGGTCGATCTTCGCGGCGTCACCCCGGCCGGCCGAGGGAATCGGACCGAGTCGCTCCGGCGTCGCGTCGGTTTCCGCCATCGTCACGTCCAGCGGGAGCGCGAGGAAGACGGGACCCGTCGGCGGGGTGAGCGCGACCCTGAACGCCCGCCGGAGCATAGTGGGCAGCGTCTCGACGTCGAGCACCTCCGCGCTCCACTTGGTGAACGGATCCGCGAGGTCGACCAGATCCCCCGACAGCGCGGGCTCCTCGTGACGAAAGTCGGTACTGTGGTTGCCGGCCGTCACGACGAGGGGAGCGCCGGCGACCATCGCGGCGTAGAGGTTCCCCAGCCCGTGGGCGGTCCCCGGCGCGAGATGGAGATTGACGACGCCGACCGGGTTCACGCCCGATCCGCCGGGGCCGACCGCTCCCTCGCTTTCGGTCGCGTCGTCCGCGTGATACCGCCGCGTCGTCGCGTAGCCGGCGGCTGCGCCGACCGCGATATCCTCGTGGAGCCCCAGCACGTACTCGAGGTCGCTTCCGCTCAGGGCGTTCATCACCGGGAGTTCCGTCGTCCCCGGATTGCCGAACACGTGTTCGACCCCGTACTGCTCGAGGGCGTCGACGAACAGGTCCGCACCGATTCTGGCGCCGGTCGTCTCCGTCATGTTCGGGTTTCGGACGACTCGACGCATGAATCTGTGCGTGGCGTGTGACGACTCGCTCGAACGCCGAGAGTACGACGGCTCACCGGGGCGCAATGAGAGGGTCTTCCACCGCATCTGCGGGAGTATACACCCAAAACACCCCGCTGTGGACAACGCGTACGCCTACGCGACCCGCAACGGTCCGGCGGATTCCGACCGCGAGGTCGGAATCGAGCGACCGGCGGTCGCTCGAGTCGGGCGGGAGTCCTGCGTCCGGGACCGCCTCCTCGCACTCGTCTCAACTCGAGCGACGGACGAACACGAGCACGGCGATACCGGCGACGAGGAGACCGATCACCGTCGGCGCGAGTTGTCCCGTGCCCCACTCCCAGCCGAGAACCTGCGTGCCGACGATAGCAACGAGGGCGATCAGGACCCCGAACGCGGTCAGCAGCGACGATTGCGTGTCGAAACGTCCGGTCATAGCATCCGGAACGTTCGTCGTCCCTCGGCAAATAGGTGTGAATTCGGTGACAGAAACGGCGCCGTTCGGCTACTCTCGGGCCCTTCTCGACCCATCGAAATCGGTTCGATCGAAACGCGGGGAGGTGGACTTCGAGTCGCCACCTTCTCGCGTCTGCAGCGCTCGAGGCCACGGTATTATACTCCAGTCCGTTGTCATTCGAATATGGAACTCGCGCTCGCGCGAGGTGGATCGGGAATCGCGGTGACGTCGCAGGCGTACCTGTCCCAAGTCCATCCCGTATTCATGCTCCCGCCGCTCGCAGCCTCGCTGTTCGGGGCGTTACTCGGCGGCGTCGTCGACCCGGTGTCGGCGACGCTTCACGTCCTCGCGATGTTTTCGGCGGTATACACGGCCCACATCAAGGACGGCTACGTCGACTTCTACGTCCGCGACGAGGACGACGACCATCCGCTGACCAGTCGCGGCTGTCGGCTCGGGCTGGCGGCGTCGACGGCCGCGTTCGCGGTCTGCTGTGGACTTCTCCTGAGCGTCGCCGGCTGGGTCGCCGTCGCCCTGACGGTACCGACGTGGCTGGTCGCCTACCACCACGCGCCACAGCTCGATACGAACCCGGTGACGGCGACGACCGGCTATCCGCTGGGGATCGCACTGTCTATTCTCGGCGGATACGCCGCCCAGACCGGCGCGCTCGCGGGGATTCCCCTCGGCTTCGCGATCGTCTTCCTCGTCTTGCTCTCGGGAATCAAAGTGATCGACGACGCACAGGACTACGACTACGATCGGTCGATCGCCAAGCGAACCGTCGCGGTCGTCGTCGGGCCCGAACGCGCCTACACCGTCGCCTACGGATTGATGGCTACCGCACTGCTCGTGGTCGTCGCCTTCGCCACCCTCCGAATCTTTCCGCCTGCCTCGGTCCTCGCCGTCGTGGCCTTCGGGGCCGTCGCCCTCGCCGCCCGCCGCGCGGAGCCGGAACTCGCCACGATGTTGCTCATCCGCGGCACCTACGTCTTTCTCGCCGTCCTCGTCGCGGCCGTCTGGTTCGAACCGCTCGAAGGATTCGTCTGAACTGGCACCGGATGGCGGCGCTGGCCCCCTCGTCGGGAACAGTAGATATCCGCTCGGACAGTTTAATGCATAGTTCTAAGTGTTGATTTATCCACTACGAGTACGATGATACACGCCGTTTCCTGGCTCTTTGGAGAGTTCACGACACTCGCAGGCGTCTTCCTCGGACTGATCACCTTCCTCGTCGGCGCCACGACGCTGATGGCTCTCGGCGTCAACGAGCAGCACGCGGGTGTGATCGCTGGCATCGCCGCGGTCGGCAGCTTGTGGGGTATCGGCCTCGCTCCGATAGTCGACCGGGGTGGCGGGTGATCTCGAGTCACAGCGGACACCGGACGCATCTCACGTGACGTTCTCGTCCGTTGGTGTCGTCTCGTTTTCGTCACTGGTACCGTCGTCAGCGCCGGTGCTACGGCTCTCGCCGTTGGCCGACGACGATACCACTCCACGGTCACTCTCTTTCGAGGCCGAGGTCGAGGTCGAGGTCGTGACAGCGCCCCACCCACTCCTCGAGGTACGTCTCGTGGCTCACCACGCGCCCCGCGAAATCGGCCGGTGTCGTGACCGCCTCCTCCAGACACCACTCCACGCAGCGAGCGTAGATCTCGAGGGCGTTTCGTTCGACGCCACGTTCGTCCTCGACCCGAATCTCGAGCGTGTCGACGCCACAGAGGTAGGCGACGAACGCTCGCGTGTGGCCGTCGATCACGATGTACGGGGCGTCGATCGCCGTGGCGTCGATCCGCGGGACGTCAGTGGCGGGCAACACGAGAACCGGATCCGACGCGAAGTCGTCGGGATCGGCCCACTCGAGGACGTTGCGGAGTTTTTTCGCACTGAGGAGTAACTGGGAGGGCTGGCAGTCGTCGATCGAGACCCGTCGAGCCATGGAGCCTACGACGCCGTCGAGACGATCTTGATCACGTCGCCCTCCTCGAGTTCGTGGCTCTCGCTGACCTCCCGCGAGGATTTCGCGTCCACGGCGTGGAGGTAGCCGTCGCCGATGTCCGAGTGGACGGCGTAGGCGAGGTCGACGGGCGTCGACCCCGAGGGGAGAAGGAAGGCGTCGGGGAGGACGTTCCCGCTGCCGTCGGACCACTTCGAGGCGTCCTGGACGGGGTAGGCGGTGATGTGCTCGAGCAGGTCGTACACGGCGTAGTTCAACGCGCCCTGGACGCCGGTGCCGTCCCAGCGATCGATCGTCTCGGCCAGCCCCTCGAGTGCGCTGCGCTGGCTCTCGTTGACGTCGCCGGTGATCTCGAGGGTGGTGTCGCCCGGATCGTACTCGACCAGCTCGCCCTCGGCCGCCCGGCGGAGCGCGAGTTCGCCCTCTGCGGTCGTCGGGATCACGGGCTTGTCCAACTCGAGCAGTCGCTCGACGTTCTCCTCGGGGGCGACGTCGATCTTGTTCGCGGCGACGACGATCGGCTTCGTCTTCTCGCGGACGTCTCGCGCGAGGGCCTCGCGGTGCTCGTCGGTCCACTGAATCGGATCCTCGGGGTACTCGAGGTCCCGGAGGATCGTCGCGATCGCCGTCGGTGAGGCTCCGAAACCCGAGAGCATGTCCGCGAGCACGTCGTCGATGTCGAAGCCGGGTGAGCGGGACTTTCGTTCGACGGACTCCCAGTTGTTCTCGACGATCCCCGCGAGCCACAGGTCCATCTCCTCCTCGATGAAGTCGATGTCCTCGAGCGGGTCGTGTGCGCCGATGTCGACGGGTTCGCCCTTCTCGTTGGTCCCGCCGGAGGCGTCGACGACGTTGACGATCACGTCGGCGTTCGTGAGTTCGTCGAGGAACTGGTTGCCCAGCCCCTTCCCCTCGTGGGCACCCGGCACGAGGCCGGCGACGTCCAGCAACTCGATCGGGACGTAGCGTTTCCCGTCGCGGCAGTTGTCGCTGGTACAGCGTTCGTCGCGCTGGAGGCAGGGGCACTCGGTGCGGACGTAGCTGACGCCGCGGTTGGCGTCGATGGTGGTGAACGGGTAGTTCGCGACGTCCACCTCGGCCATCGTCGCCGCGGTGTAGAACGTTGACTTGCCGGCGTTGGGTTTTCCGGCAAGCGCGATCGAAAGCATGCGTTCCGGTAGCGCGGTCCGGGAAAACTGTCTTTCGGTTACGAGACGCGATCGCTCGAGCGATCTCCGTTCTCGAGTCGTTCGCAACCGATGCGCCCGGGTGGAAATGGGGTTCCGAAGGAAGACCGCGCCGATGAGGAGTTCATCCGTCAGAAGAGCTCTACAGCGAGTTCGTACAGGCCCTTACGATCGAAAGGTGCGGTCCCAACTGCTCGGTTGCCGGAACCCCGGTGTATGCGATACGACGAATTCATCGGCGAGGTTCAACACCGTGCACAGCTCGACTCCCGGGAGACCGCACTGAGCGCGACTCGAGCGCCCCTCGAGACGCTCAGCGGACGGATCAAGCCCGGCGAAGCCGAGACCTCGGCGCGCAGTTGCCCGGCGAGGTCGGCCGCCACCTCGAGAAGGTCGTCGGTATCGAACTCACCTCCTCCTCCTCCTGAATCGTTGCTGCAGAGAGACCTCCGGTGTCGCTGCTGCCGAAAGACGAGGTGGGTCGAAAAACGAGGAGGCGGGGAACTCGAGTCCCGTCAGCGAACGTGCGAGATCGAGATAGGGATCGAGAGTCGTGATAGCTATCCCGTCCGACCACGACCGTTCGGATCATGGCTACCGAGGCGACGTTTACGATACCGTCCGATCAGTTTCCCCTGGGGAGCGTGTTCGAACAGCTGCCGGCGGTGACGATCGAACTGGAGCGGATTATCCCGGCACGAGACGTGGTGGTGCCGTACTTCTGGGTTCGAGGGACGGAAGTCGACGATATCGAGAGCGCGTTTACCGATCATCCGGGAGTGGTCGATATCCGGCTCGTCGATTCCGTCGCGGACGAGTATCTGTTGCGCGTCGAGTGGACGCTGGAGTACGACGGTGTGTTGAGTACGCTGACGGAGACGGAAGTCCCGCTCATCAAGGCGATCGGCACGAATCAGCAGTGGACGTTCGATATTCGTGCGGACGACCGAAGGGATATCGCGTCGTTTCAGGAGCGGTGTCGAGAAATAGACATCCCGATCACGCTGACGAAGCTTCACGCGCTCACGCCGATCGAGACGGAGACCGAGGCGGTGCTGACCGATCCACAGCAGGAGGCGCTCGTGCTCGCCTACAATCTCGGCTACTTCAACTCACCGCGTGACGTGACGATGGAAGAGATCGGCGACGAACTCGGAATCACACAGCAGGCCGTCGCATCCCGACTCCGCCGTGGTATCGATCAGATACTCGGCAGTACGCTTTCTGACGTCTCGTAGTACTACCACGCCCTCGTTTCGGCAGATACGGTAAAAAGGCATCGTATAGTCAAAAGCCACCCTGAACATCGTCGGTCGGTTTCATACGATACGATGAGGGGGACTTCTATCGCCATCGCCGCGGCTCGAGTGCCGCGGCGAGATCAGTACCGTCGCACCGTCCACGAGGCACTCGACGGTCGCCAGCGTCGGGCCCGGCCCACGACCTCACGAAGAGGATACTGATATGGGGTATCAGGCTGAGACGACGTACTGGCACCGCATCATTCCCGCGCTGGGCGTCTTGCTTCTCCTCGGTGCGGTCGCCAAATCGGTGGGCGAACTGACGACGAGCGGCGGACTTCTGGAGGCGGTTCTCGATTTGATTCTGCTTAGCGCACCGGGATTCGTCATGCTGTACGTCGGACGCTGGCTCCCAGGCACTCCCATCGAGTCCACGTTTTATCCGCGGATCGTCGCGTGGACCGTCGGTGGCGTATTCGTAATGGGAATCGTGCTCGGGCTGCGTGTTATCCACCCCGGCGTCGACGTCCAATTCACGTTCGGGACGCAGGCGGTCCTGCTCTCGATCGGTTCGATTGCGGGACTCGGAATCGGCGTCAACGAAGCGCAGGCGCTCACCCACGCCAAAGCCCTCGAGGAGCGAAACGAAACGCTGGAACGAACCGAAGAGCGCCTCGAGAACGCGGTGGCGCAACTGGAAACGTCGAACGAACGGTTAGAACAGTTCGCCTACGCCGCCTCCCACGACTTACAGGTACCGCTGCGCATGGTGACGAACTACCTGCAACTGATCGAGCGCCGATACGGCGACGAACTCGACGAGGACGGGACGGAGTTCATCGAATTCGCCGTCGACGGCGCCGATCGGATGCGGGGGATGATCGACGGACTGCTCGAATACTCGCGGGTCGAAACGCAGGGCGACCCGTTCGACGCCGTCGATCTGGACGCCGTACTCGAGGACGTGCTCACCGACCTGCAGTTCAAGATCGAAGACACCGACACCGAGGTCACGCGGGAGCCGTTACCCACCGTCGAAGGCGACCCGAGGCAATTACAACAACTCTTCCAGAACCTCGTGAGCAACGCGATCGATTACAGCGGCGACGAACCCCCGCGGATACACGTGTCAGCAGAACAGGCGGGAGACGAGTGGACGATCTCGGTTCACGACGAGGGGATCGGAATCGACCCCGACGATGCGGACCGTATCTTCGGCATCTTTCAGCGGCTTCACTCAGTCGAGGAACGACCCGGTTCGGGAATCGGATTAGCGCTGTGCGAACGGATCGTCGAACGTCACGACGGCGACATCTGGGTCGACTCGGAGCCCGGCACCGGATCGACGTTTTCTTTCACCCTCTCGGCCTGTGCGGAACCGGCGTCCACGTCGAGCGGTGCAACAGCGAGAGAGCACTCGAGTGTCCGAGTCAGTCGATAGCGACGCTCGTCGCTGGTGTTCGTTCGGAGTCCGAGCGAAAATCACGATACTCGCGGCAGGCTCGAGTCGAGCGGTCACGGCCGAGAGATCGAAAACGGAGCGTCGATCAGAATCAGAGTTCGACCGCCATCATCACTTCGTCGACGTAGTGGCCGTTGAGTTTGTAGTGATCCTCCCGGACGGCTTCGGTCTCCCAGCCGTGGTGCTCGAGGAACGCGATCGCGTCCTCGTTCGAGGATGGAACGCTCTGGTAGACCTTCTCGTAGCTGTTCGAGCCGGCCCACTCGAGTCCGCGCTCGAGCAAGTGCGAACCGATGCCGTGGCCGCGGTAGTCCTCTAAGACGCCGACCGTGAGTTCCGCGGTGTGGCTCAACTTGTCGAGTTCTGGCGCGTTGAGGTGGACCCAGCCGACGACCTCGCTCTCGACCGTGGCGACGAAGAACATCCGCGACTCGAGTTCGTTGTGCCGTAGGAGAGCCTCCTGATGGTCGATCTCGTCGGCGACGCTCTCGGCGACGATGTAGGTCTTCTCCTCGGCGACCTGCCGGATCGCGCCGACGATCCCCGCGAGGTCCTCCTGACGAGCCGGCCGGATGTGGAACTCGAGGTCGTCGGTGACGTACTCCTCTTCGGCCCCCGCCTCGAGGGCGACTTGGAGTCGTCCGTCGACCTCCTCGATCCGACCGTCGCGTTTGAGTATCGCGACGTGGTGTCGGAAGCCGCCGGGGTCGATCCGCAGGGATTCCTGTGTTTCGTCGGGATCGACGGCGCCGTGGCGTTCGACGTACTGGTAGATCCCTTTGCGATCCTCGTGTCCGAACTCGAGCTCCTCGGCGAACTTCATGGTATGGTATACCACTCCTCAGTACTTAATTGTTGATAGTGTTAAACTACCCGACGCGAGCGGGGCGTGTCAACGAACCATCTCGAGAGAAATTCTCGCCACGGATAATAGCGACACAGGTGAAGCCGGACTCCTTTGGACGAATCGTTCCACTCACGGAACGCGTGAGACCGTCCGGAACCGACGGACCGACGGACCCATAACGTTTGCGTCGGGACCGGAGGACGACTCGCGCGAAACATGATAGGAACGGATGTCGTCGTCGCCGGCTGTGCACTCGCGCTCGCAGTGACGGCTGGCCTACTCGTCCACGAGTGGACACACGCACTCGTGCTCAGACTCGCTGGTATCGAGCACACTGTCGAATACTTTCCCGACTCGACCGACGACGGTGGGGGCGTGTTCGCCGTCCTGGCTCGGTGTCCCTGGGCGCTGGTTCGCCCACAGCCGACCGGTCACGAACCGGCCTGGCACCTTCGCGTCGCCGCACTCGTCCCCCTCTCGCTGGCACTTCCGATCCTGTTGCTCGGGCTCTCCGGCCACGTCCCGACCGACAACGTCGTGGTCTCCGCCGCGCTCATCGGCTGGCTCGCGTGCGCAATTCCGAGTCCACAGGACTTCTCGGTCGCGTTCTACGCACACCGGATCCTCGAACTCGAGAACGTCTCGGGTTCGAATTCTCCCTCTTCCGCTGCCGACGAGAGGAACCCGGCGGTCTCTCACTCCCGCGCCGATTGACGGTCGTCGCAGTGACCGCCGCTTTCGATCGCCGACGAATTCGTTCTGTTCTACGTCGATTCGACAGTCTCATTTCGGTCTCGTTCCCGCTCTCGAACCTCCTCTCGCCGATCCGGCACTCGAGTGAGCAACTGCGCCGTATCCCGGATGTTCCGCGTCTCGACGAGCACTTCTGCGGCCTCGCGAACCGTGAACTCGGCCTCGAGGTCGACGTCGTGACACCGGGCGTACAGCTCGAGCCAGGAGTTCATCGCGTCTTGCAGTGCAGATAGCTCAGCTTCCGAAAACGGCACCAGTCGGCCGCCTGTCCGGGCCTCGACGTAGAGCCAGATCGCCTGCCCGGCTCCCTCACGAAGGTAGCTCGTGGCGTCGTCGGGACCGGCTTCGGCGGGATCGAAAGTCTGGAGATCGCGCTCCGCACGGCGCTCGAGGGCGGCGATGTGAGAGCCGTAGCGGTCCATTGCGCTCAACCCTCGCGATACTCGACGCCTTTCCCGCCGCGGGGGTGCTCCCACTCGGTGTCGGCGACGATCGCACAGGTCCCACACTCGACGCAGGGCTGGGTGTCGAGGCTGACCAGCCGTTCTTCGCTCCCGTTGGTCTCGACCGTCTCCGACCGGTAACAGCCCCCGCCGAAGTCCTCCGCGCTGACGGGACAGGCTGCGACGGCCGCCCCGCTGGCCTCGTAGGACTCGTCGCGCAGTCGGATGTGTGGGTTGCCGACGTCGGTGTCGTAGGTCAGGTCGCCGATCCGCTCGGCGAGCGTCGGCGGTTCGATCTCGTTCTCCCAGTGGACCGTCCGGCCGTGTTCCTCGCCGATGAGCGCCGGGAGCGAGACGTATCCCGTCCGCGTGTCGGACAACATCGACACGAGGAACGGGGAGTTGTACGCACGCTTCAGCGCCCGTTCGGCGATCGGGTTTCCAACTGCCACACTCCCGATCCGGGAGTCCAGCACGCGCTCGACGGCGTTCGTCACGACGTCACGCTCGCCGACCCTGCGGGAAATGTCGTACCGTCGGGGCCGGAGTTTGTCCATCGTGCCCGACTTCTCGAGCATCGTCGTGTACCGCCGGCCCGCGGCTTCGGGGTCGGCGTTCCCGCGTGTGACCACGAAGGCGTCGGCCGCGAGCGCGCCCGCGGTGACGGCGTGGTTCATGCCTTTGATGATCGGCCCCTGTGCCTGCATCTGGCCGGCGGCGTCGCCGACCAGCACGAGCCGATCGCGGTAGGGCTCGCGGTGGGCGACCTTCTTCGAGTCCGGCACCAGTTTGGCGGCGTACTCTCGCTCGTCGTACTCGCCGCGGAACCACTGGGCGAGCAGCGGGTGGGTGAGCAGGGCGTCGAGCAGTTCGTGGGGTTCGGCTTGCTCCTCGACGAGGCTGTCGAGGTGGAACACCGTCCCGATCGAGAGCGAGTCCTCGTTCGTGTAGAGGAAACCGCCGCCCCGGACGTCCTGGAACAGGTCGCCCGAGAACAGGTGGGCGACCCCCTCGTCCTCCTCGATATCGAACCGATCCGCGATAGTCTCCGAATCCATCTCGACGACGGCCTTGACACCCTGGAACCACTCGTCGGGTTCCTCCCAGTCCATCAATCCGGCGTCACGGGCGAGTTCGGAGTTGACGCCGTCGGCCGCGACGATCAAGTCTGCTTTGATCGGATCGAGTTCGTCGCAGGTGACGCCGACGATCTCGCCGTTCTCACGCAGGAGCCCGTTCACGCGGACCCCGGTGAGGACGCCGCCGCCGGTCTCGCTCGTTTTCTCGTGGACGCGCCGCTCGAGCCAACTGTCCATCGGTCGGCGGAGGACGGCGTCGCACCAGTCGGTGTCGTGCTCGTGGAGGTCGGTCAGGTCGTAAGTCTTGACCCGGTTCCCCGACAGGTTGTGAATGTGGTAGTCGGTGACCGGGCGCTCTGCGGCCTCGGTCCGGAAGTCGGGGAAGAAGTCGTCGAGCGTGTACGGCGCGGATTCCTCGGCGTAGAGCAACCCGCCCGAAACGTTCTTCGAGCCGGCTTCGACGCCGCGTTCTAAGACGAGCGTCTCGACGCCGTGGTCCGCGAGTCGGGCCGCCGCGGCGGCGCCGCCCGGTCCGCAACCGACGACGACGGCGTCGTAGTGTTCGTACCCGTCGGTTCCACCGGTCGCGCTACCGAACCCGCGGCTCATCGGTCCTCACCTCCGTCGGCGACGGCCTGCAGATCCAACTGGCCGTCCTCGAGTGCGTCGGTCAGTCGCGGCAACATTTCGAAGAGGTCTCCCTCGATGAAGTAGTCACAGAAGTCCCGGATTCGAGCGTCGGGATCGGTGTTGATCGCGATCACGGTGTCGGACTCGTCCATCCCGACCTTGTGCTGGACCGCCCCGGAGACGCCCGCGGCGACGTAGAGGTCGGGGGCGACGACCTGCCCGGTCTCGCCGATCTGGCGTTCCTCCTTCGAGTACTGCTCGACGTGGCCGTCGAACTGGTAGGAGGAGGTCACGATACCGCGAGTGATCCCGAGTTCGGCGTCCTCGAACTGATCGACGAGATCGAGGCCGAGTTCCATCCCCTCGGTGGGGTCGTCGGCGATCCCGCGACCGAGACAGACGATCACCTCGTGGCCCGTGAGATCGATCCCCGCCTCGAGTTCGTCGGACTCGGTGATCTCGACCTGGAACCAGTCGTCCTCGAGTTCCATGTCGTGTTCGACGACCAGCCCCTCGCGGTCGTAATCGGGCTCCATCGGCTCGAAGCTGCCCGGAATGACCGAACAGCCCTGCGGGTGGAAGTCCCGGTCGGGGTTGTCCAGACAGAGGATCGTCGAGTACTCGAAACCCGAGAAGTCCGGTCGCTTCATGTGGAGGACTCGTTCGAACGTCTTCTTCACGCCGGGTTCGCCGGTCTTGACGGGGTTCGAGATCTCCTCTTCCTCGATGAACAGACCGGAACAGTCCGAGGCGAGTCCGGAGTCGAGTTCGGCCTGGACCTGCGCCGAGAGGTCTCGGCCGTTGTTCGTCGCCGGGAAGAGGACGTACCGAGGCTCGTCGTACTCGCGCCAGTCCGTACTTTCCGCGGTGCCCTCGCCGCGGGCCATGTGCGCCGACACCTCGGTGTAGGGTTTGTGGAGAAAGCGCTCGAGTCGGTCGTCGTCGTGGTAGACGGCGACGTCGGCACCGTAGGCGATACACTCCTCGGCGAGCCCCTCGCAGTCGTTGCCGAGGACGAACGCGACGACGTTCTCCTCGTCGTACTCCTCGGCGTAGTCGTCCATCAGCTCGCGGGCCTTGCCGAGCATCTCCTTCGAGACGTCCAGCAGTTCGCCCTGCTGGGTTTCACAGAAGACCCACATGTCTTCGTAGTGGCCGCCCTGAAGCGCCCGGACGTGGCGCTTGTCCGCGGTCGGATGGGAGAGCCCGTCGTCTTCCTCGGCGTCTTCGCTGGGTTCGTCGGGTTCGTCTTCCTCCGCTTCGACCTCGTCGACCTCTTCGCCTTCCGCTTCGTCGCCGACGTCCTCGCGCGTCTCCTCGTATTCGCCTTCCGTCTCGGTATCGCCCTCGAGGTCGTCGGCGTCCGCTTCGTCGTCTCCGCTTTCACCTTCACCCTCGTCCACCGCACCGACCGCCTCGAGACGCCGGTGGACCGCCTCCCGGGCCGTCTTGCGATCTCGTCCGGCGCGTTCGGCCTCGAGCACCGCGTTCAGTTCGTCGGCGTCGTCGATCGTCTCGAGTTCCTCGACCAGTTCGTCGACCGTGTGGTCTTCGGGGTCGACCATCGTCAGTCACCCCCCGCGAACGCGTGCATTTCGTCGAAGATCTTTTCCATTCCGTCCTCGTCGGACGGATCGACCATCGTCGCCTCCCGTTCCGAGGGCGCCTTCGGGATCGGGTCGACCGCCGAGACGATCGTCGGCGAGCCGTCGAGTCCGATGTAGTCGGGATCGAGGTTCAGATCCTGGTGGTCCCAGGTCGTCAGGTACTCCTCGTGATCTGCGGCGCGCTCTCGGGTCTCCCCGCGGAGTTGCTTGTGCGTGAGCCGATGTGTCGCCTTCCGGTAAGTCGGCTCGAACTCCGGATCCGCGATGACGACGCAGGGCAGCGGCGCCTCGACGGTCTCGATCTCGTCGACGTCGCCCTCGACGAGGCGCTTGGCCCGAAGGATCCCCTCGTCGGGATCGATGTCGAGCGCGAGGACGTGCGTGACGATCGGCCAGTCGAGTCCCCAGCAGGTCTGGGGCCCGGTCTGGCCCGTCTCACCGTCAGCCGTCTTGAATCCCGCGAAGACCAGGTCGACGTCGGCGACCTCCTCCTGATACTTCTCGAGGGCGCTACAGAGCGTGATCGCGGTCGCCCAGGTGTCCGAAGCCGCGAGTTCGCGATCGGAGAGCAGGTAGCTGTCGTCGGTGTACACCGACTCCATCGCCTCCTCGAGGACGCTCGCGTACCCCGGCGGCCCCATGCTCATCCCGGAGACGTGTCCGCCGTGGCGAACCTTCGTCTGCAGGGCCGCCTGCAGGGCGAACTCGTCGTTGGGGTTCATCACCGTCGGCGTCTTCCCGCGCTCGAGGTGCCCCTCCTCGTTGAAGGAGACGGCCCCCTCGCTGAAGTCGGGGACGCCCTTCGTCAGTACGACGGATCGCACGATACCCTCCATCGCTGTGGTGTGGTTGCAACTACCATGTGTACAATTCACTATCGCAACAATGACTATTAAGAATAGGGGTGAGAATCGCCACTCGAGAGGAATATCCTCACCGTCTCGCGGTTTCGACTCGAGTCTCGCCGTCGAAGAGCCGACGGGCCCTCGAGTCGAGAGATCGCGGGTCGGAAGCGTCGCGGCCGGTTCCGAACCTCGACTACTCCCGTTCGCGCTGGGTCGTCTGCATCGTGATCTCGCCGTCTGCGCGCATCGTCCCGTCGACTTCCGCGTCGGGGCCTAACTCGAGGTCGCCACAGGAGACGTCGCCGAGGACGCGGGCGTCCGGGCCGAGTGTAACCGAGCCGTCTCTGGTGGTCACGTCGCCGTGGATGCGCGTCTCCGCACCGACGGTGATGTCGCCGCGAGCGCGGAGGCTGCCGAAGATGTTGTTGCGCTCGCCCACGTCGATCGTCTCGGCGCGGACGTTGCCGTGGAGGCGGCAGTCGTCGCCGATGGTCGCGGGCGTCGAAACGCGCCAGGCGCTGTCGTTGACGGTCGCGTTCCGCGGAACGATCAACGGGTCGGCGAGTTCGCCTCCGTCTCCGTCTCCGTCTCCGTCTTCGTCGCCCTCCGATTCACCCGCTCTCTCTCCCTCGTCGGTGAGTTGGGAAACCAGCGCCTGCGCGGTGTCCTCCTCGCCGACGAGCAGTAAGTGCTTCAGATAGACGAACAGGAGGACGATCGTCGGCATCGGATTGCGGATGACGATCCAGCCGTTGGCCTCGAAGCCGTCCTCGATCTCGACGTCGTCGCCGATATCGAGGTCGCCGGCGACTTTCAATTCGCCGCCGACGTGGACGCGCTCGCCGAGGTAGGCGTCCTCGCCGACGAGGACGTTCTTCTCGACGTCACACCACATGTCGAGTCGACAGTCGCCTTCGGCCTCGATCGCACCGCCGAACCTGACCCCCTCGCCCGCGAGGACGTTTCGGCCGCGAACGCCGAACTCGACCGTCGAGCGGGCACCGACGAGGACGTCGCCGTCGGTCACGAGGTCGCGTTCCTGTGCGCTGGTGCCGTCGGGCACGAGGAGTTCGTCGAGCGGATCCCTGCTAAACGCCACACTCAGACCCAAGGCGACGCTCCACTAATAAACCCCGCGCGACGTCTGCCATCCGTCTGACAGGCGACACACGACCGGTTCGACTCAGATCCCTCGTGACGAACGTCGCCAACCGGCCGCCGACCGAACGGCACACGAGACGCCATCCACCTCGCTTTTGCCCTCCCGTCGCATACACCCGGCCATGACGACGCTCGCGTTCGACGACGATGGAGTCGACGTGGTTTACGAAGGCACCGAATTCCGCCTCGAGAAGCCGCTCATCGAGGAGGCGATCGAAAAGCAATACCGCGACGTGACCGATCACGAGGTGTTACAGATCGTCGACAAGGACCCGAACCTGCAGGGCGAACCGCGACGGATCGGGGATATCCTCAGCTAGGGATCGCCGAACGCCGTTTCGTTTTCGAGAGCGACGACCTCGAGTGGCGATTCTCCGAGCCGGTCGCGTCGGGGTCGGTCACCCGTCTCCGTCCCCATCCCGGTCCCCGTCCCCGTCGTACCGCTCGGCGGCGGTCTCGAACCCGAACTCGCTCATCTCCCGCCCGCGCCGTTGCTCGAGTGCCGCGATCGCCGCCGGCGACGGCGAGACGTCGTCGGTGATCCGCGCCCACGAGTCGTGGACCTGCGCGTGACACCACCGACAGAGGTAGACCGTAATCTCGTGGGTGAGCGTCTCCCCGTCACTGGCGTACGAGAGGTGGTGTTCCTCGAGCAGCGGCCGCTCGCTCGAGTGAGCGTCCAGTTTCTCCTCGAGGCCACAACGGACGCACTCGCGGTCGTGGTTTCGCGAGCGAAAGTGTGGGCAGTCGGCCCACGTCCCGGCGCACGGACCGTCGGATTCCGGATCGACGACGTGGCACTCGTAGTCGTCGGCCGCACGCTCGCGAGCGAACTCGGGGTCGTGCTCGTAGTGGTCGAAGGCGTAGCGACAGGTTCCCTCGCCGGTGAGGTGATCGCAGAGGCCCGCGAACTCGTAGGGGTCGTCGACGCCGACCGAGGTTCCCTGCGGCGTTTTCTCCATCCGAACGGAGGTATGCTGTCCGGAGATTTGAATGCACTGGCGAGAGAGGGGGGTGGTTTCGATTCCCGTTCCCATTCCGACTTCGAAATCGAAGTCGAAATTGACCTCCGGCTCACTTTCGTCCGCTGAACCCTCGAGTGAGCGCCGCGAGCCCGGCTCGCGGCCCGTCGCTCAACCGGCGGTACCCCTTCCAGAGAACCGGTGACGCGGCCCCCGGATGGGGGAGTCCGAGCCGCCAGTTGAGTTCGTCGTGACGACGTGCGGGTTCGAAGAGCCGGGGTTGGTCGAACGACCAGAGTTCACACCGGTCGCCGTCGCCCTCCCGATCGAGGATCGCGTTCACCGCTCGACGGGCGGCTTCGTTCGCAGCCTCCATGCTCGCGAGGTCGGTCTCGGTGCGGACGTAATCGCCCGCGAGGACGAGGTTCGGAACCGCGGTATCGGCGGGCGGTCGATACTGACGCGTACCGACCGTGTTGATCAACAGCGGTTCGTCGTTCGTCAGGGTCTCCGCCTCCCCGTCGTACGTCAGGGCGGGATCGACGAAGGTGTCGACGAGCAGGTCGTCGGTGAGGACCGTCTTCTCCCGGTTGAGGTGTCGTTTCAGCTGTTCCCAGACCTCCGTCACGAGTTCGGCTTCGGTGCACTCGCGAGCGGGTTTCCCGTAGACGATCCCCGGCTCGTCCCACTCGGAGACGATCACCGAGAGGATTCCCTCAACGTCGCCCCCGCCGTCGTAACGGTCGAACGCCGACCAGAACTGTCGCTGGGAGATCGACGTGAGCGCCCACGGCGAGTCGTAGTAAACGCCGTGGCCCCGGACCGTCGGCACGTCCTCGACGAGGTAGAACTGGAGGCCGTTCATCCACGCCGTCTCGATCCGGTCGAGGTCGGCGAGAGCGGGCGCCGCCGCCTCGAGTGTCGGCGTGACGAGCCGTCTGGCGACGTCCACCGGAACCGCGAGCACGTAGTAGTCCGACTCGACGCGCTTCTCGTTCGTGCGACCGTCGCGCTCGTGCACGAGCGTGACGCCGGTAACGTGTCCACCCTCGCACTCGAGTCCGGTCACCGTCGCGTTCGCGTGCAGCGTGACGCCGAGCTCGCGCAGGTAGTCGATCCAGGGGTCGATCCAGACGTCGTTGGTCGGGCCGTCGAGCAACCGGTCGGCGTGGACGCGGTCGTCGAACAGCCCGCGGATCATCTGCAGGTAGATCCGGCCGATGGTGCGCGTACTCGAGACTTCGGGGCGCATCGCGACCAGCGACTGGGTGACGCCGTAGGCGAGGAACTTCTGGTAGCCCTCGGACATGGCGCCGGCGTTGACGAACTCCCACCACGGCGTGCGTTCGTACTCCTCGTCCCAGCGCGCCTCGCAACTGGTCAGGAGCGTCAGAAGGCGGTCGACGAAGAACGCGGACTCGTCGGGAGGGACGTGAGGACCGGCGAAGAGCGATCCTAGCCGATCTCGCCACTCGGCGAGGGTTCGGGGTCGATCGGTCGTCATGATGCGGGAATCCCCGTCGGTGACCGCCTGCAGCATCTGTTCGGTCGAGACGAGGTGGTCCGCGACGGTCTTCGCCCGCGTCCTCGTTTCGGCCCCGGCCCCGGTCTCGCTCCGCGAACCGTCCGATCCCTCGCTCGAGACCGGCGTTCTGGCCATCGTATCGGTGACGTGCCGGTAGAACCCCGGGAAGAATCGAAAGCCGTGCTCTGCGGGCAGCGGATGGCCGTCGCTATCCGCCGGACCCGGGAAACTGCGCGCTTTCCCGCCGAAGCGCTCGTTCCGTTCGTACACCGTCACCTCGTAGCCGCGTTCGGCGAGTTCGTGCGCCGCGGACAGTCCGGCGACGCCGCCGCCGAGGATCGTTACTCGTGCTCCTGCTCGTGTTCGTGCTCGTGGACGTGTCATAGGGAGGCCGTATCGCTGGCGATTCACCAGCGGAATCGTCAGCGAATCTACGAGTGTGCGGATAATACCCCTTTCCCCTTACGGGAGCGGCGACTCCCTTTTGGGCACTCTCTCGAGGCGAACGGCAGGAATCTTTTTCCACGCTTACGGCGAATCCAAACTGTGCGACTCGTCTGCGAACGCGACGACGACTTCAAACCGGTCACCTTGGCGACCCGCGTCGAGACCGCAGACTCCCTCCTCTCCCAGACACGCGGGCTCATGTTCCGCCGGTCGATCCCCGAGGACTACGCGCTCGTCTTCCCCTTCGAGACGGCGAAGACCCGCGACGTCCACATGCTGTTCGTCTTCTTCCCGATCGACGTCTGCTGGCTCGTCGACGACACCGTCGAGCGGATCGAACGACTGAATCCGTTCACCGGCCACGCTCGAGAGAAGGCGGACACGATCGTCGAACTACCGGCCGGCGGTGCGGACGAGCTTTCCGTCGGCGATCGGGTCGTCCTCGAGGAGTGACGGTTCCGACGACCGCCGACCGCCGACGGCAGTTCTCAGTCCTCGACGACGACTTCACCGTCCTCGACGCGAACGTCCAGCAGACTCGTCACCTCGACGGGAAGGTCACCCGGGTCGGTATCCGTCCGGCGGAGCACGACGACGCACGCTTCGAGGTCGACACCGACTTCCTCGAGGCCGGCGCAGACGGCTCCGATCGTCCCGCCCGAAGAGAGGACGTCGTCGACGAGCACGACGCGCTCGCCCGCCTCGAGCCCGTTGACGTACAGTTCGCTCTCGCCGTAGGCGGTCTCCTGATGGATCGGAACCTCTCCAGCAAACCCGTACGCGCGCTTGCGAACGACGACGAACGGCAGGTCGGTCTCGAGGGCCAGCGCCGTCGCGTGGTGGATTCCCATCGCCTCCGGTGCCACGAGCGTGTCGACGCGCTCGAGGTCGACGGCGTCCGTGATTCCCGCTACAATCTCCCGAAGGACGGCCGGGTCCACCCGAGGGATACCGTCGGTGACGCCGTGGACGAAGTACTCGTAGCCGTCGCGACTAACGACCGGCGCCTCACGGAGCGACCGTCTGAGTTCCTCCATGGTCGGCGTTCTACGGGTTCGTAGTTGGGTCTTTGCCCGTCGTATCCGCGTCTCTATTCCGCCCTTGCGAGAGAGACTCTCGCTAGCGCTGAAACGATTTTCGACAACCGGCACAATTAAGCCTCGGCCGGCGCTGGATACGAGTACACATGGCACGAGATACGCCCGCTGTGGAGGATAGAGGAAGTCGCCGCAAGGCGGCTGGCCGTGAAATTCGACGGTAATGACACTCTTACTCCCTTTATGATTGGTCGTGACGCATTCGTCTCCGACGATCGAACCGTAGAACTTCTCGACACCACGCTCCGCGACGGCGAACAGGCCCCCGGGGTCTCGCTCTCGCCCGACGAGAAGGTCGAGATCGCCCAGGCCTTAGAACGCGCCGGCGTCTCCGTCATCGAGGCCGGCAGCGCCTGCACCGGCGCCGGCGAGCGCCAGGCGATCTCCCGGGTAACCGACCTCGACCTCGACGCCCGCGTGACGAGTTTCTGTCGCGGGATCGAGTCAGACATCGACCTCGCCCTCGAGTGCGACGTCGACGGCATCCACCTCGTCGTCCCGGCGAGCGACCGCCACGTCGAGAGCAAGGTCGGCAGCACCCGCGCGGAGATCCGCGAGAAGACCGCCAATCTCGTCGAGTACGCGAAAGGCGAGGACCTCTGGGTCGAGGTCATCGGCGAGGACGGCTCCCGCGCCGACCTCGACTACCTCGAAGAACTCATGGGAACCGCACTCGAGGCCGGCGCCGACCGCGTCTGTTTCGCGGACACCGTCGGCCACACCGGTCCCGAACACACCTACGAAGCCGTCTCCCGATTAGCGGAGCTCGGCCCCGTCAGCGCCCACACCCACGACGACCTCGGCCTCGGCGTCACGAACGCCCTCGCCGCGATTTCGGCGGGTGCCGACCTCGTCCACTGCACCGTCAACGGGCTGGGCGAACGCGCCGGCAACGTCGCCTTAGAGGAGGTCGCGATCGCCCTCTCGCACGTTTACGACGTCGAGACGGTCGAACTGGATCAGCTGTACGACCTCGCCCAGATCGTCTCGCGGACGACGGGCATCCAGCTCGCGCCGAACAAGGCCGTCATCGGCGAGAACGCCTTCACCCACGAGAGCGGCATCCACACCGACGGGACGCTCAAGGACGACAAGATGTACGAACCCTACGCGCCCGAAACCGTGGGCCGGGAGCGACGACTCGCCCTCGGCAAACACACCGGCCGCGCCGGCGTCCGGGCCGCACTCGAGGAACACGACTTCGCGGCCACCGACGAGCAGGTCGGCGAGATCGCGAACCGCGTGACGGAACTGGGCGACCGCGGTCGTCGGGTCACCGACGCCGACCTCCTCGCCGTGGCAGAGGACGTCACCGGCGACGACCACGAGCGAACGGTCGAGTTACTGGATCTCAACGCGACCAGCGGCGGGCCCGTGCCGACGGCGAGCGTCCGACTGGACGTCGCCGGCGAGGAACGCGTCGCGGCCGGGACCGGCTCCGGCCCCGTCGACGCGGCAGTCTCGGCGGTCCGAGAGGCGCTCGGACCGGCCGGCGAGGCCCAACTCGAGGCCTTCCACGTCGACGCCATCACCGGCGGGACCGACGCCGTCGTCACCGTCGAGGTGACGATGAGCCGCGACGACCGAACAGTGAGCGTCGCCCGGAGCGAGGCCGACATCACCCGCGCGAGCGTGACCGCGATGGTCGACGCGCTCGACCGACTGTTGACCGACGAGAAGGCGGCGCGAACGCTGGCCGACGACTGACGACTCCGGTCGTCGGCTTCTTCCGGCGATGGACGTGAACCGACGGTTCAGTGAAACACGTTTCCGCTGATCAGTCCCTTCGGATCCAGCAGATACACCGCCGCCAAAAAGAGCGCGACGGCGACGACGAACAGTCGGGCGAACTGGTCCAGCGTCGACGGCAGCGCCGGCTCGAGGGTGAGCGCCATCACGCCGGCGACGGCGGTCCAGAGACAGGCGACGACGAGCCGCTGGCGAAACTCCATACCCGTTTCTTCGCAGCGACCGGCATGAATGCGACGAGTTCGTCCGACTGTACGTCGCCGCGTCGAGCGACGAGCCGCCGAGAACAATGTCAGAACACGAACAGTGAAGCTTAATGTGGTCTGGCCAACAACTACCGCGTATGACAAACTGGCTTCGAGTGGGCGGCATGGCAGTACTGGCCATTATCGGCCTCTGGATCGCCCTCGAGATCGTGTCCATCGTCTTCGGGATCGTCACGTGGCTCGTCTCGACGGTCCTGACGCTTGCCGTCCTCGCACTCCTGTTGTACCTCGTGTACATCGCGTTCACGAAACTCCGCGGTGGATCCGGGCCACGATCGCGCTCGCGCTCGCGCACCGGTTCGTCGCGATCGAGTTCGAGTTCGGACAGCCGCGAGAAAGAACGTATCTTCGAGTGAGTGGCCCACTGATTTCGGGACAGTTCCGACGAGGAACGACCGGTTTCGCCTCGTCGATATCGACCGGTGAGCGCCAGTCGCGGATCCGTTCTGCCGCGAGTTCGAGTGTGACGTGAGCCCGGGTCCGTCGCTCGTCGCTCCGTGTCGGTCGTCACTCGGCGGTGTCGGTTTCAGTCCACCCATCGCGCCGGGGGCTCGTCGTCTTTCGTTTGCCGGATTTCACTTCCGAGCGATAACCGAACCGAACCGCACCGCTCGCGATTTTGTCGTCACAAAACGCCGAGAGGGAGATTTGAACTCCCGAGTCCGTGAGGACAGTAGATTTCGAATCTACCGCCTTGGCCGGGCTAGGCTATCTCGGCTCGTTTCACCGTTACTCGCAATCGACTTTATGGGTTTCGATTCCGCGACTCGTTCGCGAACCCATAGCAAGGACGGAGTCGAGGAAGAACGGTCGCTCGAGACGACGAGAGCCCCACCGTTGTATGCGAATCCACCGCAATTGCTATTAGATACCACACAATCGATAAGACATTGTGTGTTCGAACGATCATTACGTTCTTCAATTCGGGGGCGATTCGGAGGGGGAACTCGCGACCGCACTCGAGGCGGCCGGACTCGAGGTACGCGAGACGTCGGATCTCGGTACGGTCGGCGAGATCGCCTCCGAGAGGGCGGTCGAGTGCGTCGTTTGTGCGCCGGACGTTCGGATCCGAACCGAACGGGAACTTCGCGAGGTGCTCTCGGACGACCGCGACCACGATCACGAGCACGAGCACGAGCACGAACACGCTCACGGATCACCCCCCGTGATTAGACCGCCGACGGACGCCGACGAGGACGAACTGGTCGAGACGGTCGTCGCCGCGTCCGACCGAGCCCGGCGTTTCCGCGACCGCTCCCGTCTCCTCGAGCGGAGTCCGGTCGGGCAGTGTCTGGTCAAAAACGGTCGGATCGCGGAGGCGAATCCGACGCTGGTAGAGATGGCAGACCGGGATCGAGGTGCCCTCGAGGGAACGTCGGTCGCGGAACTCGGGCGCGACGTCGACGACGGCGACCGGATCGACGAGTGGATCGAGACCGCCGTCGCGGGCGAGCAAACGGGCGGTCGGTTCGAAATGTCGACCGCGGTCGGCGAACGCCTGATCGTCGACTCCCGGTGGACCGCCGCCAACAGCGGTGACGCGGTGGTCGGAACCCTCCTCACGGCCACCGACCGCGTCGAGCCCACCGCCGAATACGAACGCGAGAGCGAGATGCTCAGATCGCTCCTCGAGAACGTCCCGATGTCGATCTACTTCAAAGACTGCCGGAGTCGACACGAGCGGGTCAGCCATCACATGCTCTGCTCGGACCCCGACAGCTTCATCACCAACCAGGAGGGGAAGGCCCACGCCCACCCCGATGACATCGTCGGCAAGACCGACTTCGACCTCTACGCGCCGTCGTTCGCCGAGGAGGCCGTCGCCGACGACCGCCGTATTATGGCGAACGAATCACCCGTCGTCGGCGACATCGCGAAGTCGACGACCAACCTGGGTGAAACGATCTACACGTCGACGACGAAAGCACCCCGCTACGACGACGACGGCAACGTCATCGGGCTCGTCGGCGTCACGATGGACGTCACCGCCCGCGAGAGCCACAAACACGAACTGGAGCGCCAGAACGAACGGCTCAACGAGTTTACGGAAGTGCTCACGCACGATCTCCGGAGCCCGCTCATGGTCGCGGAGGGACACCTCAGCCTCCTCGAAGCGGACGCGACAGCCGACGACGTTCACACCCACGTCGACAAGTGCTCGAACGCACTCGATCGGATGGAGCAACTCATCGAGGAGATCCGAACGTTCGTCCTCGACGGTCGACTCGTCGACTCACCGGACGCTGTCGATCTCGATCGGGTTGCCACGACGGCCTGGGAGTGTGTCGACACCGCCGCCGCAACGCTCGAGGTCGAATCCGATCTGACGATTCGAGCCGACGAGGATCGACTCCGGCGCGTCTTCGAAAATCTCTACCGGAACAGTCTCGAGCACGGACGCGAATACGGGTCCGAAAGCGGTCGTCCGGACGGGGACGACGAGAACGTGACCATCAGCGTCGGACGGCTCGACGACGGTTTCTTCGTCGCGGACGACGGTCCCGGTATTCCGGCGGACCAGCGCGATCGAGTGTTCGACCGCGGATTTACCACCGGCGACGACTCGACCGGGTTCGGTCTCGCGATCGTCGCCAACATCGCCGACGCTCACGACTGGACGGTCTCCGTCGGTGATGGCGTCGCTGGCGGCGCGCGTTTCGAGTTCACGGACGTCGTCAGAACCGACGACGCGGACACCGTCGAAAAACGCCCTCACGGGGAGTGACGGGCCGTCTCCGGTGAACGGTCGCTGAACGCGGGTCGAACCGGACGGGAGGCGGTGAGCGAGAGCGGTGATCGAGCACACTTACCGCAACGGCTACAATCCCTCGGACGACTCATGTCATATGGACGTTACTCAGGCGAGTGCGGAATGCGAAACCGTCCTCGACGAAATCGGTAGTGCCGTCATCTGTGAGCGTGACTTCCTCGAGACGGTCCTCTTGGGAGTGGTCGGCCGCGGCCACGTTCTCCTCGAGGACGTCCCCGGGACCGGAAAGACGCTCACCGCACGCAGCGTCGCCACCGCCCTCGGTCTCTCGTTCTCGCGGATCCAGTTTACGCCCGACCTGCTGCCTTCCGACGTGACCGGCACGCACGTGTTCAACGAGCAAGAGCGGCAGTTCGAGTTCAACGAGGGACCGATCTTCGCGAACATCGTGTTGGCCGACGAGATCAACCGCGCGCCGCCGAAGACCCAGGCCGCGCTGCTGGAAGCGATGGAAGAGGGGCAGGTGACAGTCGACGGCGAGACCCGCCAGCTACCCCAGCCGTTCTTCGTCATCGCGACCCAGAACCCCGTCGAGCAGGAGGGGACCTTCCCGCTGCCGGAAGCGCAGGTCGACCGCTTCCTCGTCAAGACCTCGATGGGCTACCCCGACGAGGCTGGCGAGATCGAACTGATCCACCGCCGGCGCGCTCGCGACGAGATGAGCCCCTCCGTCGACACCGTCTTCGAACCCGAACACGTCGTCCAGCTTCGTTCGGTCCCGGAGACGGTTCGGATGGACGACGACCTCGTCGAGTACGTCGTCACGCTCGCGCGCAAGACACGCGCCGACGGCCGAATCGAGGTCGGCGTCTCCCCGCGCGGGACCCAGCGTCTGTTCGAGGCCGCACGCGCCTACGCCACCATCGTCGGCCGAGAGTACGTCACGCCCGACGACATCAAGCGCGTCGCCCACCCGGTGATGGCCCACCGGCTCGTCCTCACCCCAGACGCGACCGTCAACAGCGTCTCGAAGTCACAGATCGTCGACACCGTTCTCGAGTCCGTTCCGGTGCCGACGGTCGACTGAAGGCTGGTGTGACGACGGTGCGCAAGCGATTCACGAACTCTCTCGGCCGTCCAGATCGACGATTCCAATTCCAGTTCGACCGATGGCGACACCGAAGTCGGCGCTGCGATGCGAACTGACGGACGACAGATCCGGACCGTTCACCAGCTGTTTCTTTCCCACTCGCTCCAGACCGGATCATTATCACTGCAGAACTCGAGCGCAGATCAGAACCGAAAAAATCCGAATCGCAGACTCGCCGGCGCTACCGTTCTCTCACCCGGTATTCTTCATCCCGGCGGCGATCCCTTTGACCGTCAGTCGAAGCGTTCGTTCCTCGACTTCGGTCCGGTGGGTACGGTCGAGCAGGTGCGTCTGCAGCAGGTTCAGTGGGTCGACGTACGGATTCCGCCGCTCTAAGTTCTCACCTAGCCAGTCGCGGGTGTGGAGGTCGTCGCGCTGGCCGATCGACGTCACCAGTTCGGCGGTTCGCTCGTACTCGTCGGTGAGACGCGGGAAGAACTTCTCGCGGAGGTCTTCGTCGGCGAGGTCGGCGTACTCCTCGGCGATCTCGAGTTCGGTTCGGGACAGCGAGAGCGCCGCGTTGTCCAGGGTCGTCTGGAAGAACGCCCACTCGTCGTACATCTCCTGGAGGGTCTCGACGTCGCCGCCGTCCTCGAGGTAGGCGTCGATGCCGGCGGCGATGGCGTACCAGCCGGGCAGGATACACCGCGACTGGGTCCACGAGAAGACCCACGGAATCGCCCGCAGGTCCTCGACGGTGCGCTCGCCGGACCGCGAGGCGGGCCGGGAGCCCAGATCGAGGTCCTCGATGACGGTGATCGGCGTCGCCTGCTCGAAGTAGCGGACGAAGCCCTCGCTGTCGAGCAGGTCGCGGTACTCCTGACGGGCGGCGTCGGCCATCGTGTCCATGGCGTCGGTCCACTCGTCGGGAACCTCCTCGGTCGGCTGTTCGATGGCCTGGGAGCGAGCGCGAAGCTGCGCGTTGAGCATCTGCTCGATGTTGCGCTCGGCGATGCGCGGATTGCCGTACTTTTCGGCGATCGCCTCCCCCTGTTCGGTGAACTTGACCTGACCGGTGATCGTGCTGTTGGGCAGCGCCAGCAGCGCCTCGCCCATCGGGCCCCCGCCGCGGGAGATCGAGCCCCCGCGGCCGTGGAACAGCCGCATCGTCACGTCGTAGTCGTCGCAGATCTCCGCGAGCTGAACCTGGTTCTTGTACAGCGACCAGTTCGCCGCGAGGAAGCCGTTCTCCTTGTTCGAGTCCGAGTACCCCAGCATGATCTCCTGGGTCTTCCCGCGGGCCGCGAGCGCCTGACTGTAGGCTTCGTTCTCGTAGAGCGTGCCCATGATCCGACGGGCGCCGGAGAGGGCGTACTCGGTCTCGAGCAGTGGGACGACGTCGATCCCGCAGTGTTCGGGGAGGGAGACGATACCGGCCTGATCGGCCAGGAAGAGGACCTCGAGGACGTGACTCGGTTCGTCGGTCATCGAGATGCAGTAGGTGTCGATGGCCTCGACGCCGTACTCGTCCTGCCAGCCCGCGAGGCTGTCGAACAGCGTCAGGACGCGCGTGGACTCCTCGGAGAGTTCCTCGGTGTCCGAGAGATCGATCACCTGTTCGTCTTGCAAGACGGCGTCGGTGAGCAACTCGACGCGTTCGTCCTCGTCCAGCGAGTCGTAGTCGATGCCGTCGCGCGCCAGCGCCTCGCTGATCGCGTCGGTGTGTTTCTGGCGGTGATCGCGCAGATCGAGGCTGGCCAGCGAGAAGCCGAACGTGGCGACCTGTCGGCGCAGCGGATCGACGTGCGCCTCGACGACGGACGCTCCGTCGTTGTTGCGCAGGCTGGTCGCGATGACGTCCAGATCCTCGTGGAGTTCCTCCGCGCTGTCGTAGCCGCCGGGTCGGACGTCGCCGACCCGCTGGAGGCGTTCGCGCATGAACTTGAGCTTCTGGCGGTAGGGTTCGCCGGGATACCGCTCCTCGGCGGTTCGGGCGCTTCCCGGCAGCAGTTCGCGGTCCTCCTCGAGCGAGGCTTCGAACTCCGAACCGGCGTCGATCCGACTGCCGTCCTGACTGAGGACGCCCGAGAGCCGTTTGAGCTGTTCGCGGTAGCGCTCGAGGACGACGTCGCGCTGGCGCTCTAAGGTGTTGGCCGTCACGTCGGGCGTGACGAACGGGTTGCCGTCACGGTCGCTGCCGGCCCACGAGCGGAACTCGAACAGCTTGGGGACGTCCAGCGTGGACTCGAGTTCGTCGTCGAGGGCGTCGGCGAGTTCGTCGTACACTTCGCCGACGACGTCGAAGAGGGTGTTCTCGAGATACCACTGGACGTTTCGGGCCTCGTCTTCGGGTTCCGGCTGGCGTTTGCGGACCTGCGGGGTCTGCCAAAGGCTCGTGACCTCCGCGTCCAGGTCGCGCCAGACCTGATCGGACTCCTTGTCGGTCAACAGGCGCTCGTCGAGGGTCTCGAGGTGGTTCGACACCGAGCGGAGCTTCGCCTTGACGGTCTTTCGACGAGCCTCGGTCGGATGCGCCGTGAACGTCGGTTCGATGAGCACGTCGTCGAGGATCTCCTCGACGGTGTCGATATCGGCTTCGGCGAGCTCCTCGGCGGCCGACTCGAGGCTGTCGTCGAGAGTCCCGTCCTGGGAGTCCTGGCGGATCGATCGGACGCGCTCGCGCTCTTCGGCGAGGTTGATGAGTTCGAAGTACGTCGTGAACGCGCGTGCAACGGTTCGCTGGAGGTGCGGCGAGAGCCCCTCGAGTTCGTTCGACAGCGGCGTTCGCGACTCGATGTCGCCCGCTCGGTAGTCGATCGCAGCCGTTCGACAGGACTCGACGGTTTCGAACGCCCGTCGAGAGGTTTGTGCTTCCAGTACGTCTCCGAGAAGTGCCCCGAGTTCGCGGACGTCTTGGCGCACCTCCCTGTTGTGCAGTTGCATATCTGGTAGCTACGCGCCCCAATCCAAAAAGCCCCGTACATTACGAATGTTTGCCGCGCTCATTGTTTTCCGTGAAGGATTTGTTGGAGAGAGGTAAGTGAGGGAGATAAAGTGTCGAATCGTCAATTGTACTCCCGCCAGCGGGCCCCACACTCCGTACACTTGAAAAACCGCGTTGGTGCCTCGTCGGCCGCGCCGGTTTGCTTGATCGTGTACCACGCTTCCGTGTTCCCGCACTTGTCACACCGAACGTCGGTCGATTTCGGTTTCCCCTCGAAGTTCGCCTCCTCGCTGGATTCGATGACGTCGTCGAACGTCTGTTCGTCGGTCGTGACGAACTCGGCTTCGCGCTCGCGATCGCGTTCGCTCGCAGCCCCACAGTCCGCGTTCGTACAGACCATGCGATCGCCGTCGGCTTTCATCATCGAACCGCATTCGTCGCAAAACTGCATACAGCGACTCTACGTAGTCAGTCCTGAAAAGTACCCGGCTGACGGGAGACGAGTGGCGACCGACAACTGCAGCGGATCAGCGGACCCCGCTACTCCCTACTACCGACGTTCCTCGAGTGCTTCCTCCTCGAGGACGATCGGACAATCAGCGACTCGGACGGTCTCGAGAGTCGGGAACTCGAGGATGTCGGATCCCTCGTGGCGACAGCCAACCTCTGGTGGGTTCTCGAAGTGCTCGCAGCCGTGACAGTAGTCGCGTTTCTGAACCTCGCGGATCTCGCGGTCGGTGTCTGTTTGTACTGACCCGTCGGCTGTGTCGGTCTCTCTCTCTCCCCGCTGGATCTGCTCCCAGAGCGCGTCGCGATCGATCCCCTCGACGTCCTCGTGTTCGAAAAGGGCGGCGGTGTCCGCTTCGTCCGGGGTTTCGACGTCGATATCGGACCGGGACGAACGTGACC
This sequence comes from Halomontanus rarus, assembly GCF_017357405.1. Classification (GTDB taxonomy): domain Archaea; phylum Halobacteriota; class Halobacteria; order Halobacteriales; family Natrialbaceae; genus Halomontanus; species Halomontanus rarus. The sequence continues at coordinate 3,844,564 of NZ_CP071597.1, forward strand.
CTCGAGTCCCGACAGCGGTGGCGAGTTCGCCGAGGGGCTCCTCGGTTCGGTCCGTGTGGTATCCGTCGGTGGATTCGTCGACCTCGTCGTACGAAACGACGGTGTCCGCCGCTCCCGTGGTATCTGGTTGGTCCGGTTCGGTGTCGGGATCCGAATCGCGGTCGTCTCGCATCAGGTATCGTCCTCTCTTCCGGCGGACTCCTCGGACTCGGTGTCCGCAATCGACTCGAGTGTCCCCTCGTCGGCCGACTCGACGGTCCGGTCTCTCCCCTCGATCTCGTCGCCGACGGCCTCGACATCCGCTCCCTCGAGCGACGGCGGATCGCCGGTCTCGAGGGTGTGTGAGCCGAACAGCGAGGATTTGGTCGAGACGTCGGTGAACGAACAGTCACAGTGAGGACACTCGGGACGCGTGAGCAGACCGATCGTGACGTTCGAGGAACACTCCTCACACGCTGCCCGGTTGATTCCGAGTCTGTTGGCCGCGAGCTGGAGTTCCTCGACGGCCGCTCGACGACGTTCTCTGACAGAGCGGGCGCTTCGGCGCTCGCGCAAATCGACGACCGCGTTCGCGAGAATCGTCGATCGATCGTCGAGTTCGTCGATGTCGTCGACCATCCCTTCGAGAATCTCCTCGAAGTTGTCGAAACCGGTTTGGGTCGTCTTCTCGAGGTCGGCGAGTGTGTCCTGCACCTCCCGAAGTTCCGCCGCCGTCGCGTACTCCTCGTGAGCGTGCGCGGCGGGTGCCTTGCGGTCGCCCTCCCGTTTGACCTGAATCACGCGCTCGCGGACGTCCTCGAGCAGATCGGCGAACTCCTCGCGCTGGGTCTCGAGTTGGGACTGGAGCGTCTCGAGGTCCGTTTCGCTCGCCGGTCTGGCGTGCTCGCCGTCGTCGACCATCGTCGCGTGGACGGCCGCGACCAGCCGTCGGCAGACCGCCTCGCGGCTCTCGTCTCGGCGAGCGGCCTCCTCGTCGATCCAGTCGTCGACGTCGGACGGTAACGCGAACGGAACGCCCAGTTGTTCGTGTTCCTCGCTCGCCATTTGGTGCGTATACGGACGAAAACCGCTTAAGGATTGGTTCCGACTCAGTTTCTGAGTCGCCCCCGAGTGTCACTCGATCGCGACGATACTGTCTATCGTCGCAGTGAAGAGCCGACCGTCCCCGATCGCCGGTGGGTAGTCGCCGGAGCGCAGACCGACTTTTCCCAGTCGGTCGAGGCGCTCCCCGGACGTCGAAATCGCGTAGACGGCGTTGGGAAGCGGGACGTAGATTACGTCTCCCGCCGCGACCGGCGCGTACGCAGGTGCCGGAAGGTCCACCGTCCACTCCACGGTTCCGTCGGCTTCGTCGATTGCGAAGAAGATGTAATTCTCGTTCCCGTTCCCGTTCTCGTTCTTATCTTCGTCCGCACTCCCGTCTCTGTCCTCGCCCTCGCCTCCACTCTCGTCCTCGCCTCCGCTCGTTCCATCCATTGAATCCGGATCTCCGATCCTCGTCGCCAGTACGAGACCATCGACTACGACCGGAAGGCCGTACACTGCCGAGATCGTTCGGCCCGCGAAGTCGACGGCCGGCGGTTCGTACTGCCAGCGTTCGCTTCCATCGGCCGGATCGAACGAGACGAGCGGGGCGCGATCTCGAAGCTGAAGCGAGTCGACGTCACCGGCTGCGTATCCGGAATCGGACGCGAACGTCGGGGACGAGAGGTGCGCCGTATCCATCCCGGTAACGGTCGGTTCGGGCAACTCGAGCGGTTCCCGGAATCGGACGGAGCCGTCGGTCGCGTCTCGAGCGACGAACGCGGGTTCTTCCCCGGAAGTGGAACCGGGGTCGAAGGACCACACCGTCCCGTCTCGGACGGTTACACCCGGTATACCCCGGTCGAACCCGGCCCCCGTCGAGTGGTGGACCGCCCACTCGGATTCTCCGTCTCCGGCGTCGAACGCGCGTACCCTCGACTCGCCATCGTCGGTCTCGACGACGTAGATCGTGCCGTCTGCGACGAGCGGTTGGCCGATTTCGTGCGGGAGTTCGAGGGCGAAGCCCTCCGCGAGCTCCCCCGTGTCCGGGTCGTGGACGAGGAGTTCGATCCCGTCGTCGTTCCGATGCGGGACGTAGATTCCCGCGTCGCCGACTTCGGGTGCGAACCAGTCGTGCCTCCGAGACTCCTCCGGCGTCCCGAGTTCGCGGGACCACCTGATCGCCCCGGTCTCCCGATCAGCGGCGACGATTCGCAACCGAAATTTCTCCTCCTCCTCCTCCGCGGTCCGATCGATCCACGAATAACCGATCGTCCACGCGACGACCGATCCGCTCAGAACCACGTTCGAGATGCCGGTCTCGGTCGTCGTACGGGCGCCGGAACCGGAATCGTCGAGCGGTTTCTCGAGCGCGTATTCGTCGGCCTCGAGGCCCTCCAGTTCCTCGAGGAGATCCGCGACCTCGAGTTCCCACGCGACCGAGAGCGACGCTCCCGGTCCGGACTCGGACGGACGAACGCCCGATCTGGCCGCGTCTCCCCTGTGGGTCGTCCACTCGAGTTCGTGGGCATCGGTTTCGGGGCCATCTCCCCCGGTCTCGCCCGACAGGCCCGCGTCGACACGATCGGTACAACCGCTGGCCGAAGCGATAGCCGCCGCGGTAACCGCCGCCACGTACTGTCTTCGCGTGAGCCGGGAGTTCATATCAGTATATTGGTTGGTATGTTGATAAATATGTTTCCCTCGGCGGACACCACGTGCTATTCACAGGACTAACGGTTCGAGTCCGGAACATCGTCTCGCCGACTCACCGAATCTTCCGCACGTTACTGATATCGAAGCCGCCGTCGTGAATCTCGGTTTCGAACCGAACGATCTGCTCGTCCTCGAGCCGCGAGAGGACGCTGCGGAACTGTTCGACGACGAGCGTGCGTGCTCGCTCCGAGCCGCCGCTCTCCCACTCGAACGAGAGCGTTCCGTCGACCGTGTCGGTCAGACTGCCCCGCTGGGTCGGCGACAGCGGTTCGACGGTGACGAGCAACAGGATCACGCCGCCCCAGCGATAGGCGGCACGGTTGAGTCCCCTGAGTAGCACCGTCAGATCGCCCCAGTCTAAGTGCTCGCCGGCCGCGGCGATGAGGTCGGTCACTGAGTCGATCACGACCAGGTTCCCGGGTGCGTTCTCGGTCAGGTGGTCGCCGAGGGCCTCGAGGACGTCCTGTCGATCCGTCCGCGTCCCGAGGTCGGTGATGTGGGTCGGCTGCTCGGCGTACCAGTCGGTCGGTACCGGCGTCAACTGGAAGTACTCCGGAGACAGGTCGTGAAAGGTCACGTCCTCGGTTCCGGCCGCCACCAACTCGTCGTCCATGACGAACCGCATCTCCGTCTCGATCGCACCCGGTTCGCTGGTAAAGGAAACGTAGTGGATCTCCTCGGGGAGGGTCGCGTCCGACTCGAGGTCGCCGTAGAAGCGCTCGAAGCGGTCTTCGTCGGTGCGGGCGAGGCCGTTCATCACGGTACTCGTGTAGGCGAACTCCCGCGCGCCGGCGCCGGATTCGCCGGCGAGGAGGACGACGCTCCCGGTGGGTGCGCCGCCGCCGATCATCGAATCGAGCCGCGAGATTCCGAGCGGCATCCGGTCCATGCCCCGGGAGTCGGACCGGATTCGTTTACCTGTTGTGGCCTCGCCTCGTCTTCGGTGCCGTCGTCGCAGTCACTGCTCCGACGCTGTTACGCTCCACTCTCCTCGAACTCGAGTTTCGCCCCCTCGTTTGCGGGTGCCGAACAGACGACCTCGCCCTCGAGTCCCCGCGACTCGAGCGCCTCGGTCGCCGCCGCGCGAGCCTCCGCGGCGTGGTTCACGTCGGTCACGCCGTAGACCGCCGGCCCCCACGAGGACTGACCGATGCCGGTGACGACGGGACAGGACTCGAGCGCCTCGACGAGTTCGCCTGCCGGCGGGCGAAAGACCCCGCCCTGGGCGTCGGTGTACCACGCGCCGTTCTTCCGGCCGATCGCCGAGAGGGCGTTGCCGAAGGCCTCGTGTCTCCCCTCCGCGGCGGCCGGCAGGAGCCGCCGGGTGACGATCCCCGCGATCTCGTCGGCGATCGTCGGATCGGCCCGTTCGACGACGGTTCGCATGCTCGCGTCCTCGCCGTCGCCGCTGCGGCCGGGCTCGGCCTCGGGAATCACGACGAGAAAGCGCCAGTCCTCCGGGAGCGCGTGGCGGGCGACCACGGCGGGCACCGTCCAGTCACCCTCTGCGGGCGGTTCGGTCGTAAAGCGTCCCGTCGGATGACCGGCGTCGACCACGAATCCGCCGCCCTCGAAGGTCGCGACGCCGACCCCGCTGCGACCGCCGCGACCGAGCGCCGGGGCGTACTCGCGGACGCGGGGTTCGAGACCGTGAGCGCCAGCGACGGCCGCGTGGACCGAGAGCGCAAGCTGGGTGCCGCTGCCGAGGCCGACGTGACGGGGCAGTCGTCGCTCGAGTTCGACCCTCGCGCCCGGGACCTCGAGGAGGTCGACCGCCTGTCGGGCGTAGTCGGCGACGAGCGGATCGGGGTTGGAGTCACGCGTTTCGGACCCGCCGTCGGCGGTGACGTGTACTCCCTCCGCGGGTTCGGCGACGACGGTCACTCGCGGCTCCGAGAGGGCCATCCCGATGCCACCGTAGAGTCGTTCGCGCGCGAGCGAGAGGTTCTGGAAACCGACGTGGAGTCGTGCGCTCGCGCTGACGGTGACGGTTGCCATCTGTGGTGTCCCTTGGAAGTCCCCCTGCAAGGGGATTTCGACGGCGACAATCGGGTCGGGGCGAGTCGCGCCATGGCGCTCGCGCTTTCGGGTCGCGCTCGTGTCCGATACTGTACTCGGACTCGCACTTGCACATACATTTGCACTTGCACTCGCACTCGGGTGCCGATGCCAGATCAGTGCCGGTTCGATCTCAGTCCGCGGCTGGAGACCTGTATGCCGAACTCCGAGGCGTCGATCGACGGACCCGAACGGGTTCGGGAAACTCGGCCGACACGGCACGTGTGACCGAGGTAGGGTGACTTATGCCCCCGCAGTACGACCGACCGAGTATGAGCCAGCGCGTGAGCGAGAGCGCAGACGAAAGCGAAACGGAAGCCGAACCCGAGGACCGATTCGACCACGGGAAACCGGAGCGCTTGCAGAGTCGAGACGTGACCGAAGGGGCCGAACGCGCCCCTCACCGCGCGATGTTCCGCGCGATGGGATTCGACGACGAGGACATGGGCTCGCCGATGATCGGCGTCCCGAACCCGGCGGCGGACATCACGCCGTGTAACGTCCACTTAGACGACGTGGCCGACGCCGCCCTCGAGGGTGCCGACGAGGCCGGCGGGATGCCTATCGAGTTCGGGACGATCACCATCTCCGACGCCATCTCGATGGGGACCGAGGGGATGAAGGCCTCGCTGATCTCCCGCGAGATGATCGCCGACAGCGTCGAACTCGTCTCCTTCGGCGAGCGCATGGACGGCCTCGTCACCGTCGGCGGTTGCGACAAGAACCTCCCTGGGATGATGATGGCCGCCATCCGCACCGACCTCCCGAGCGTCTTCCTCTACGGCGGCTCGATCATGCCCGGCGAACACGAGGGTCGGGACGTAACGATCGTTCAGGTCTTCGAGGGCGTCGGCTCCTACGCCACCGGCGACATGGACGGCGAGGAACTCGACGAGCTAGAGCGCCACGCCTGTCCCGGCGCCGGCTCCTGCGGCGGGATGTTCACCGCCAACACGATGGCATCGATTTCGGAAGCCATCGGACTGGCACCGCTCGGCAGCGCCTCCCCACCGGCCGAGGACGAGGAACGCTACGAGGTCGCCCGCCGAGCCGGTGAACTCGCCGTCGAAGTGGTCGAAGAAGACCGCCGCCCCTCGGACATCCTCACTCGCGAGTCCTTCGAGAACGCCATCGCCGTCCAGACCGCCGTCGGCGGCTCGACCAACGGCGTGCTCCACCTGCTCGCGATGGCCCGCGAGGCCGGCGTCGACCTCGAGATCGGGGACTTCGACGAGATCTCCCAACGCACGCCGAAGATCGCCGACCTCCAGCCCAGCGGCGCGCGCGTGATGAACGACCTCCACGAACTCGGCGGCGTCCCCGTCGTCGTTCGTCGATTGCTCGAGGCCAACCTGCTCCACGGCGACGCGATGACCGTGACGGGGCGGACGATCGAGGAGGAGTTGGCGGTGCTCGAAGCCGAAGGCGACCTCCCGCCGGACGACGAACTCGAGGCGGACTTCCTCTACACCGTCGACGATCCCAAGGAGACCGAGGGTGCGATCCGCATCCTGAAAGGCAACCTCGCACCCGAGGGTGCCGTCCTCAAGGTAACCGCCGAGGACGACGACATCCACCACGAGGGGCCCGTTCGGATCTTCGAACACGAGGAGAACGCGATGCGGTACGTCCAGAGCGGCGAAGTCGATACCGGCGACGTGCTCGTGATCCGCGGCGAAGGTCCGCGCGGCGGTCCCGGCATGCGTGAGATGCTCGGCGTCACGAGTGCGGTCGCCGGTCAGGGCCACGCCGAGGACGTCGCCCTGATCACCGACGGCCGCTTCTCGGGTGGCTCCCGGGGACTCGTGATCGGCCACGTCGCCCCCGAGGCGTTCGTCGGCGGGGCGATCGGCCTCCTCGAGGACGGCGACATCGTAACCGTCGACGTCGAAGAGCGCACTCTCGAGGTCGATCTCGGCGAGGAAGAACTCGCGAAGCGCCGTGAGGAATGGGAGCAACCCGAGCCGAACTACGAGGGCGGCGTGCTCGCGAAGTTCGGCCGCGATTTCGACTCCGCGTCCAACGGCGCGGTGACGAATCCAGGCGTCAAGCGAGACTGAGCGGTCTACTGGCGAGAAAATCGAGTCAACGACTCGCTTCGCACCTGGTAGTTGCGAAGGACGGCACGTGGGGGAATATCGACTCCGAACGCGTGAAAGAGGGGGCTTGCGCCCTCGCGACGATCGCTCGAGACGTCGACTTCGTATCGGGGGGTAACCGGCCCAGTACGACGCGAGACTGCCGGTGAATGCTGTCACTGGTTTCCGGTACTCGTTTCGGCTGTCCGTCGTCACGAGTCGCCGAGGTGGACCGAACACCGGTACGGGAGCTGTACAATACCTCGACGGGCGTAACGTCGGCCCCACTGGCCACGTATACGCTCATAACGGATCCATTACTTTCTACTCTCCGAGGACCGCGTGGGGCGTCACCGTACTCGCCCGACGATAGCCGGACGCGTCTGAAACGTCTCCGTCTCGCGGCGCTGCGCCCGCCTCGGCTACCGCACTGACTGGGGGACGAGCGGGCGTTCGGATTTCTCGCTAGCTGTGGAGAGCTATGGTTATCGATATATACGGAGGCCGAGGCGGACGGACCGCTCCCCCGTTCACAGAGTTCGTATCGAGTACATAATAAGTAAAATTTCCAGAATTATAAAATGATTATACTGTCCCGTCGCCAGTCTCCACCGCATGGATCACCCAAATCCACCGACCCAAGATCCGACGGGACAGAACCGGCGACAATTCATGCGGACGACCGGCGCCGCCTCGATCGCGGCGGCTGTCGGCCTCTCCGGCCAGACCTCGGCCGCGCTCGACGACGCGGGGGAGTTCGAGTCCGACCCGTACTCGCTAGGCGTCGCGTCCGGTGACCCGCTACCGGACTCGGTCGTGCTCTGGACGCGGCTCGTCCCCGAGCCGATGGCGATCGGCGGCGGCATGCCCGAAGAGGACGTCGAGGTCGTCTGGACGATCGCGACCGACGAGGACCTGACCGACGTCGTGCAGACGGGCACGACGTCGGCCGAGTCCGAGCACGCCCACGCCGTCCACGTCGAGGTCTTCGACCTCGAGCCGGCGACGGAGTACTACTACCAGTTCGAGGCCGGCGGCGCGGCCAGCCCGGTCGGCCGGACCAAGACCGCGCCCGCGGCCGACCAGCGCGTCGACGAGTTCGAGTTCGCGTTCGCTTCCTGCCAGTCGTGGCCCCACGGCTACTACACGGCCTACCAGTACATGGCCCAGGAGGAGCTCGACCTCGTCATCCACCTGGGCGACTACATCTACGAGTACGGCGTCGAAGCCGACGGCGGTATCCGGGACATGCAGATCCCCCGGGAGTACCGCGAGGAGACGATCACGCTCGATCGCTACCGGCTCCAGTACGGCCTCTACAAGTCCGACCCCGACCTGCGTGACGCCCACGCCAGCGCGCCGTGGCTGGTCACCCGCGACGACCACGAGGTCGACAACAACTGGGCCGACGACGTTCAGGAGGAGCCCTGGGACCAGGAGACCGTCGCAGAGTTCCTCGAGCGCCGCGCGGCAGCGTTCCAGGCCTACTACGAGCACATGCCGTTCCGGATGGAGCAGAAACCCGACGGTCCGAACCAGAAGCTCTACCGGAACTACCAGTTCGGCGACCTCCTCGAGTTCAACGTCGTGGATACGCGTCACTACCGCGACAATCACGCGTGTGAAGACGGCATTCTCGCGGAGTGTCCGGCGCGCCACGACGAGGACCGCACGATCCTCGGCGACGAGCAGCGCGAGTGGCTCCTCGAGAACCTCGAGATCTCCGAGGTCACCTGGGACGTCCTCGCGAACCAGCTGCCGATCGCCCGGATGGACTACGAGGAGGGCGAGGAGGACGGCTGGCGCACCGACCAGTGGGACGGCTACGCCGCCGACCAGGACGCCGTCACCGATGCGATGGGCGAACACACCGACAACGCCGTGGTCGTCACGGGCGACGTCCACACCAACTGGGCGTGCGAGCTGTACGATTCCGACGGCGAGGAGGTCGTCGGCGCGGAGTTCGCGGGCACGTCGATCTCGTCGTTCGGCGACGGAACGGAGCTCCGCAGCGACGCGGGCCACATTCTCGCCGAGAACGAGAACGTCCTCTACAACAAGAACCTGCGCGGCTACACGCAGGTGCGGGTCACGCCCGACAGCTGGGAGACCCAGTACAAGGTGCTCGACTACGTGACCGAGCCGGGCTCCCCGATCTGGACGGACGCGACGTTCACGATCGAGGCCGGCGAGCCGGGCATCCAGCCCCAGCCCGCGACCCTCGGCGTCGACGCCGCGGCGCTCCGGAACGGCGGGACCGACGAGCTCGAACTCGGCGCGCGCTGGCTCCCCTCCGGCCTCACTGGCCTGACGGCGACAGTCTCGCCCGCCGACCCCGACGTCGCCACGATCGAGGCCGTCGAGGTCGCCGAGGGTGTCGAGCTCTCCGAGATCGACGTTGCCGACGACGGCACCGCTGCGACCGTCCGGCTCGCCGACCTGGAGGACGAGATCACCGTCCTCTCCGGTGGCGAGACCCAGACGCTCGCTACCATCGAGGTCGCCGGCGAGTCCACCGGCGTGACCGAGGTCGACGTCGAGATCGACCGACTCGACGACGAGGACGGCGACGCGCCCGAGACGGACGCCATCCCCGGGATGGTCGCCGTCGGCCCGCCGGCGATCGGACAGCCGGGCTCGGGCGGGAGCGGCCGCTCGCCGGGCGACCTCGACGCCGACGGCCGCTACGAGGACGTCAACGGCAACGGCCGGCTGGACTACGACGACGTCGTGACACTGTTCGACGAGTTCGAGTCCGACCCGATCCGGACCCACCCCGACGCCTACGACTTCAACGAGAACGATCGACTGGACTACGGCGACGTCGTCGCGCTCTACGAGCAGGTGAGCTAGCGGCGAAGCCATCTCCCCGACGCTCCGCCCGGAAAAGTATCGGCTTCGAGCGCGCGGGCCACCAGAAGCAGATCCTCCCGGGCGTGACGGGTTCGGGAGGATCAACACCATTTCCCGGATGATCGCAACGCTCCAGTAGCCGACGCTAGCGACCGCCCACGACAGGACGCTCACGGCCCAGCTCTACGAGCGGTTCCCCGATGACGCCGTCGAGTACGTCGTCTCCTGCATCCACAGTTATCTGCAGTCAGACCACGATCGTGCTGGCCCGAGAACGGACCGAAGTGTTAGAACGGCGGTGAGGTCGGAATTTCGGTGTCGTAGTCGCCGATCGGTCGAACGCCGATGCCGTGGAAGTCGGGCGTGAGCGTGTCGCCGTCCTCGATCTCTTCCTCGGTGTAGTCGTCGATCGGATCGGGTTCGACGGTCGCGACGATCTCGCGGCTCTCGACGCTGAGGGCATTGAAACCGGGAGTTTCGCCCTGTGCGGCGTGGGGAGAACCGGACTGCTGGTCGGGACCGCGCAGCGTGACGAACATGTACTCGCCGTCGGGCGAGGACCACATGATGTCCGGCGCGGGGCCGTAGTCGTCGATCTCCTCGATGACCTCGTCGGTCTCGGGATCGAGGATCAGGCCGTCGTCGGTCTGGCGGTTGAGCACCCACAGCTCCTCGCCGTCGGGCGTGTACCAGAAGCCGTGCGCGTCGACGCCGCCGGTCGACTCGCGCTCGACGACCTCGTGCTCCTCGGTGTCGAAGACGAAGTACTCGCCGACGCCGTCTGCGGGGTCCTCGGCGGGGAGGCCCGCGGTGGTGTAGAACTTCGACTCGGTCGGGTGGGGCATCGTCCCGCAGTTGGTCGGCACGTCGTCGTCGTCACCGTGGAGGATCTTCTCGACGGAGAAGTCGTCGTGGTCGACGATGACCAGGCCGCCGTCGTGGTAGCTCGGCCCGAGGGTGTGGTAGGAGTAACCCTCCTGCGTGTACTGGTGACAGATCGGGTCTCGACCCTCGAAGTCGCCGCCGTGCTCTGTGACCGTCTCGTCCTCGGTAATGACGATCTCGTCGACGATCTCGAACTCCTCCGCCTCGAAGTCCGCGTCGATGCGCTTGATCGCGCCCTCGCCGATCACGTCGACGTGGATGTACTCCTCGTCGGGCGAGACGCCGGCGAAGTGCGAGCTGGGACCGGTCTCGAGGTTGCCGACGACTTCGCGGTCTTCGGTTCGGACGACGATCGTTCGTGCGCCAGCCGTACAGGCGACGACGGCGTACTCGTAGTCGGCGGTAAAGTCGATCATGTGGGGCACTTCGCCTTGGTACTCCGCGAAGTCGATCGAATCGACTTCCTCGAAGGAGTCTTCCTCCTCGCCGGGCTCGTAGATGTAACCCACGTTGGTTCCCTGGTCGAGGGACCAGATTTCGTAGGTTTCGTCCGCTTCGTCGTCCGTTTCCTCGTTTTCGTCTTCGGATTCGGATTCGGCCTCGGTCTCCTCCGTCTCTTCGGCTCCGTCGCCGTTTCCATCCGCGTCCGTCTCCGAATCGTCCTCGGAGTCACCGCTGAGACAACCCGCGAGTGCGATACCGCCGGTAACCGTCCCGGCCTGCAGGATTCGACGTCGAGTCAGTCGATCTGTCATGACCTCCCCTCACCAGTCGGACCGTTAATATGTAGCGGTTCACCCCGAATTCCGCGGCAAGTTTCGGGTTTGGCTACCGGTCCGTGCAAATATTGAGTTCGGCGACAGATCGAGGCAATACCGTCTGCTTGTTGCCGGCCGCTCCGTTCGACGGAGGGGGTGGACCACCGGATCCGACTCACCTTCGTTCGAGTTCGAGTTCGAGACGACTCGACTCGAGTACCGCCGCGGTCGAAACCGGTCCGTTTCGGCCGAAGCAAGTGTCATCGGTGACGGTCGAAACGTCGTCAGTAGACACGTCTTTAGTCGTCCGGTCCCTTCGTCCGGTAGTGAGCCTTCCCGACCGAACCGGCCTGTCGCGACGGGAGTACCTCCGGGCGGTCGTCGCCGTCGGCGGTGCGAGCGCCCTCGGCGCGTGTCTCGCCGAAGACGGGGAGACCGAGGACGCGGTCCCCGGCGGAACGGACGACCCCGAGTCGCTCCCGTCCCGACAACACGCCTGGAACGACGCCCTCTCGACCGACGACGACGGCAACGTCCAGCTTCCGGAACACCACGTTCTGGTAGCGCTGTCGCTGGTCGACGACGGCGAACCGACCGACGAAGCGCGCGAGACGGTCGAAACGAGCCTTCGAACGCTCGAGCGAGCTTACGAGTGGAGCAACGAGGGACTGGTCTTTACGGTCGGCTACACGCCGGCGTACTTCGAGCGGATCGGATCGCCGACGGCGGAGACGGTCGAGCTTCCGGAACCGACGGCGTTGACCGTCCGCGAGGACCCCGAACCGGACGACTTCGACGCACTGCTTCATCTCGCCAGCGACCACGCCGAGGTCGTGTTACGCGCCGAGGAGGCGCTGTTCGGCGAGGTCGAGGAGGTCAACGGCGTCGCCGTCGAGACGGACCTCTCGACCGTCTTCGAGCGACTCGACGATCGGCGTCGAACCGGGTTTATCGGCCCCGGTCTGCCGGCGGAACACACGGACACGTCGGGGGTGCCAGAGGAAATCCCCGAGGATGCGCCCTTCTTCATGGGCTTTCGATCCGGATTCCGCGCGAACCAGGCGACCGAAGACCGGGCGACGATCACGGAGGGCCCGTTCGCGGGCGGCACGACCCAGCACGTCTCCTCGATGGACCTCCAGCTCGAGACCTGGTTCAAACAGGACAGCCACAGGCAACGGGTCTCGAAGATGTTCAGTCCGGAGCACGTCGACGAGGATCTGGTCGGCGACATCGGGGAAAAACTGTCGACCTCGAGCGGGGTGACCGACGAGCGCATCGAGGCGACCGAGGAAGACGCGCGGACGCGCGGCGTAGTTGGGCACGCACAGAAGGCCGCTCGAGCGCGCGAGGACGGTCAGCCGCTCCTGTTGCGCAGGGATTTCAATACGGTCGACGGGGACCGCCCGGGCGTGCACTTCCTCTCGCTGCAGCGGGAGATCGAGGAGTTCGTCCGCGTGCGCAACGCGATGACGGGCGCGGATCTGGCTGGAAACGGCGTCGGTGGCGTCCAGAACAACGGTATCCTACAGTACATCTTCGTCAACCGGCGAGGCAATTACCTCCTCCCGCCCCGTCCGCTCCGGGCGCTCCCGTCCGGTGATCCGGCGTAAACACCGGCAATTCCCGTCACGATCGATGACGGACCAACCCGAAACGTATAGCAATCCGGACACAGTCGAACGAAATAAATGATGAACCGACGACGATTTTTCTACTGCGCGGGGTCAGTCGCCGCGCTCACGACGGCCGCGGGGTGTCTCGGTGACGACGACTCGGGCGACGGTCCCGACGCGGACGACGAGACCAGGACTACGGCGGAAAACGAAACCGACGAGAGACGGGTCGCGCCCGACCTCCCGGAGATCGAGGATCCGCCCGACGCGGTGTACGTCCCGACCCACCGCGAAGCGATGCAGATGCTCGAGCCGGTCGAGGCCGGAGCGTACGCCCTCGCGCCGATGCTCTCCTATCCGCACCCGTTCTGGCTGGTCGACGGCCGGGAAACCGAACGCGTCGACCCCGACGGCAGTCCCGCCGTCCACCTGATGTTCACCCTCTGGGACGCCGACACCGGTCTCGTCCTTCCGGTCGAGTCCGGCGCACAGATCCGGGTCGAGCGGGACGGCCAGGAGGTCGGCTCGCCGCGCTCGCCGTGGGCCATGATCTCCCAGGAGATGGGCTTTCACTTCGGCGACAACGTTCCGCTGGACGAGGACGGCACCTACACCGTCGAAGTGACCCTCCCACCGATCGGCGTCAGAAAGACCGGCGCGCTCGAGGGACGGTTCGCCGAGACCGAGACCGCGACGTTCGAGTTCACCTACGACGAGGACTTCCGGCGGGCGGTCATCGGCGGTATCGAGTATCTCGACGAGGACCTCTGGGGCGAGCGCGGGGCGCTCGAGCCGATGGAACACGGTCAGGGTGGGGGCGGTGACGAGGGTGACGATCACGAACACGACGACAGTAACGCCCACGATGAGGGGGACGGTGAAGACACCGGACACGAGGGAGAGGACGGACACGACGCCGACGGTCACGAGGAGGGCGGCGGAAACGGCCAGCACGAGGACCACGGCGACGGCCACGTCCCCTACTCCTCGCTGCCGCCCGCCGAGGACTACCCCGAGACGCTGCTGGGCGACCCCGAAACTGGCGACGCCACGCTGGTGACGACGCTCCTCGAGTCCGACACCCGACTCACCGACGGATCCCACCCGTACCTGCTGGTCTCTCCGCGGACACCCTACAACAGGGTCCCGTTGGCGGACATGGCTATTTCCGCGACGATCGGCCGCGACGGCGAGGAACTCGCGACGGTCGACCTCGAGCAGACCCTCGACGACGAGTACGACTTACATTACGGCGCGGAACTCGTGGACGTGCAACCGGAGACCGGAGATACGGTGACGCTCACCGTCGAGTCACCCCCGCAGGTGTCCCGTCACCGGGGGTACGAGACGGCGTTTCTCGAGATGCCACCGGTCGAGGTCGAGGTCGATATGGAGGTGCCGGAATGAGCGACGCCTCGCCCCGACCGTCCGGAAACCGCGGATCGGCTGCGAAGGGATCGCTCGTCGCCACACTCTTCGTCTGCCTGACTGTCGGGCTCCTCCTCGCGGGGACGATCGCACCGGCGGCGAGCGCCGGCGACACCGTGGCGCTCTTTTCGTTCGACCCGGAGGAAATCGAGGCCGAACCGGGTGACACCGTCACCGTCGACGTCGTGCTGCAGGCCCACGAGGGATACGGCGGTGCCGGCGTCGACGAGGTCTCGTTCGGCGTCGAGTACGATCCCGACGTCCTGACGGTCACGGCCATCGAGCGCACGCAGTGGCTCGAGGGTGAGACGGCCGAGGAGGAATCCGACGAGGTGTCGATCGACGCGACGACCGACGTCGACGACGAGGCCGGACTGGCCTCGATCGCACAGGCTCGAGCGGTCGACGACGACGACGATAACGGATCGGTCGGAACGGCACCGGTCGCGACGATAACTCTCGAGGTCAGCGAGGACGCCCGGCCGACGAACGCGGAACTGACGATCGTCGACTCGGAGGTCGGACTCACCTCGTCCTATCAACAGGGGACGATGGTCCGCGACGGCGAGATCGTCGTCGACGGCGGGGGCGAGTCGGAGAGGGAAGACGACGAGTCCGGCGACGATCCGGAGGGCGTGACGCTAGCAGACGACGGGGGCGAAAACGAAAGTGGAGACGACGACGAGAGCGCCGCAAATTCGACCGCAGATGCGACTGCTGACGACGGGGGCGACGACGCGGACGAAGCGACACCCGGCTTCGGGGCGCTGGTCGCGATGGGGACGCTCGTAGCCGTAGTCGTCGTTCGCCGGCGCTCGTAGCGATCGTCCGCCATCCGGAGGCTCCTCGCTGCGGACCGGGTCCCCTCTCCGACGCGGACGCCGATATCACTCCTCGAGCGGCCAGATCTCGACGGTGACGTTCGCGCTCGTCGACGGCGTCTCGATATCCCACGCACCGTCGACGGCGACGTCGCTGGAAACGGCATCGGAGATGAGCGTCTCGAGCGCGTGTTCGAACTCCGACTCGGAGAGGGTCTCCGGTTCGCAGTCGAGCGTCCGTTCGGTCATCGGTCGGCCCTCGAGTCGACGGAGACGGTACCGACGAACGCGGCCGTCCGGGCTCGAGTTCTACCCGAGTCAGTCGACATCTAGATCCTCGTCTTCGACGATGATCCGGCCCGCTGCGGTGACGGTGACTCGCAGCCCGACGTACGAAAACGACAGTCGAACGTCTCGAGGGAGGTCGCCGGCCGCGGGTCGGGGCGCGAACAGTGCGTCGAGCGCGTCGGGATCGATCGTGTAGTAGAGCGGATCGAGTTCGACCGGGTCGACGCCGGAGACAGAGGCGACGGTCTCGACGACTGCCTCGCTGACGGACTCGTCAGCGGCGTAGATGTTGGTTTGTGGCGTCGCGGGTTCCGAACCGACAGTGGTCGATCGTGGGCTGGCGGTCGAAGCTGTGGACGAAGCGGTCGTCTCGATCGTCTCCGATCCGGAGTACTGGTCATCGGTCATTACGCTAGAGAGACGCGATTCACGGGAGTGTCTAGGGCTTGATTAGCTGTGACTTTAAGTAGTGTCTCCTTGGGAAGACGGTTGCACCAACTCCTCGACGAGGAGCGCGGTTCCCCGACGGAGACGACCGCTGACGGCCGTCGAAGAGACGTCGAGTTCCTCGCCGAGATCGCGCAACGACGCCTGTCGCGGTTCTTCGAAGTATCCCCGTTCGTACGCCGTCACGAGTGCCTCGCGCTGGGCCGCAGTCAGTCCGTGTTCGCCAATAGCGCCGTCCTCGCCGGTCCGTGCCGTTCGATACAGTTGCTGTAACTCGAAACCGATGTCGGATTCGTCACAAAAGGATTTGAACTCGGCCAGCGTCTCGCGGTCGGGCATCCGCGTTTTGATCGTCCACGCCTCGCCGGTACTTCGGGCGTGTAAGAACGCTGCGCCCAGTTCGACGAGTCGAGGAACCACGAGCAATTGATTCGACGCGAGTTCCATCCGGTAGATCCACCGCGCCCCGAGGTCGTCGATCAGCGTCGCCTCGCGAATCGACGGATCGTCCGCGAGCACGTTCTCGAGGCGCTCGCGGTCGGTCCCGTCGCATCGAACGGAGTAGAACAGCGACGGGACCGATGCGGTCGCCGCGGCGTGGTAGATCGTCTCGATCGAGACGTCCGGAATCGCCTGTAGGGTGGAAACCAGCATCAGATCGGGGTTCGACAGGGAGATATCTGCGATGAAGCTCGTTGGAGACATCGAGAAGTGTCCTAATTTCTCTCTCTCGGGGTTTATTTACGTTCTGCAGTAAAGTGCTGATTCTGACATTATGCGTGTGTGAAACGACTCTTTCCGGAGCCCATGACCTCGATGCCGATGCCGATATCGATATCAAATCGGGCCGCGAGTAACCGTCTCCGTCCACGGCCACCACCCGATTCCAGCGATCTGTATCGAATCCACGAGCGACCGATCGCGAACGTTACTCGAGTTCGGCCCGCAGGAGCTGGTTCACGTCGCCGGGGTCCGCACTGCCGCCGGTTTTCTGCATGACCTGCCCGACGAGGAAGTTGATCGCCCCGCCTTCGCCGGCCTCGTGGTCGGCGACGGCGTCGGGGTTCTCCTCGATCGCTTCGACGACGGCCCGTTGAACCTCGTCTTCGCCGGTCTTGCCGAGCCCCTCTGCGTCGACGACCGCGTCCGGGTCCGCCCCGTCGTCGAGCATTTCCCGCAGGACGACCTCCTTGGCGTTCTTCGCGGTGATCTCGTCTTCCGCGACGAGCTCGACGAGCCGGTGGATCTCCTCGAGTCGCCCCTCGACGTCGGTGATCTCCATGTCGCGGTAGTTGAGTTCGCCCAGCAACTCGTCGGCGACCCACGTCGCCGCGAGGTCGGGATCGTACTCGAGGGCGACGTCTTCGTAGAAGTCCGCGACCTGCTTTGTCGAGGTGAGTTTCGAAGCCGCCTCGTCGCTCAGGTCGTACTCCGCCCGGAACCGTTCGCGGCGGGCGCTGGGCAGTTCTGGAATCGAGATCTCCTCCTTCCAGCCGGCGACTCGCAGCGGCGGTAGGTCCGCTTCCTCGAAGTAGCGATAGTCCTTCTCCTCCTCTTTCGAGCGCATCGAGACCGTAATCCCCCGACTCTCGTCCCAGTGGCGGGTCTCCTGTTCGATCGCGCGGCCGCGCTGGATGGCGTTCTTCTGACGTGTCTCCTCGTAGACCAGGGCCTTCTCCGCGCCTTTGTGACTCGAGATGTTCTTGACTTCCGTCCGGTTGGCGGCTTCCAGCGCCTCGAGGCCGATCGAGCCGTCCTCGTCGGCCTCGTCGGCGGGGATCATCGAGAGGTTGGCGTCGACGCGGAGGCTGCCGTCCCGGCCGGCGTCGAAGACGCCGAGGTACTCGAGGACTTCCTCGAGTTCGGCGAGGAAGGCCCTGACCTCGGCGGGACTGCGGAAGTCGGGCGCGGTGACGATCTCCATCAGCGGGACGCCCGCGCGGTTGTAGTTCACGAGCGTGTACTCCGCGCTGTCGATCCCGCCGCCGCCGCCGACGTGCTGGAGGCTGCCCGGGTCCTCTTCGAGGTGGGCGCGTTCGATGGTCACCGAGCGTCGCTGGCCCTCCACACTGATCTCGAGTTCGCCGTGCTGGCAGATCGGCTCGTCGTACTGGGTGATCTGGAAGTTCTTGGGCAGGTCGGGGTAGTAGTAGTTCTTCCGGTGAAAGCGAGTCTCCTCGGGGATGTCGGCGTCGATGGCCTTCCCAATCTTGACGGCGGATTCGACGGCCGCCTCGTTCAGGACGGGCAGCGCGCCGGGGAGGCCGAGACAGACGGGGCAGACGTGTTCGTTGGGTTCGTCGGTCGGCTCCGTCGGGCAACTGCAGAAAATCTTCGTATCGGTCTCCAGCTGGACGTGGACCTCGAGGCCGATGACGGTGACGAGGTCGCCCTGCTGGACGGTTTGTGCGGTCATTGGGCCTCGATTCGGCCCGCGGGAGGTAAAGGATAACGGAGTCCGTGCCGCTCGTCTCGACGGGACAGATAGCTGCTCGATCGGAGACGGTTAGACACCGTCAGGTGAACGGTCGTCGCCGTCACCGCTCTCGTCGACTTCGACAGCTTCGTCGCCAGTACCGCTATCGCCGCCGAGAGTCACTACGTCCGTCCCGAACGGTTGCAGCGTCTCCTCGAACGTCGCGGTCAGTTCGGTGTTCGGGAAGACGCCGACGATCCGGGCGATCTCCTCGCCCGTATTCCGTATGCCGTGAGGTTCCATCTCTGGAACGATCGCACACTGGCCGCTCGAGAGCGGAATCGTCTCCTCGCCGACGGTCGCCTCGACGGTTCCCTGCGTGACGACGAGGAGTTCCTCGTTGCTGTCTCGATGGGTCGGGAGGTGGTTTTCGGGCTCGATTTCCATGCTAACGACCATCAGGTCTTCGGCGCTGACGTCGCTCGCGTTCGGCGCGCCCGGGGTGATCGGAAAGTACCCGCGAATCCGGGCGTGGTCGTCGCTCTCTTGCCAGGCGTCGGCTCCCTCAAACTGGTGGAGATCGACGGCCTGGTCGTGTTGCATCCGCTTCTGTGTCGTAGTCATTTGCTGTTCACCTCGATTTGCGAGCGGATCGGTCGCACGAAAACACTATCTATGCGGTCTGCTATCGTCTCACTCGAAATCAACAGGCTAGTAGGTTCGCTGAAAACATAACCATTCTTCACGATTCATCGGAGAGACAGAAGCGCTGACACCCGATAGGGTCCCAACGGGACCGCCTCGCTCGAGGATGCAATCTCGCGTTCAGTACCGCCGCTCGAGAACCGTCCCCGACTCCCCGACGACGACCTGCGGGGTTCGGGGCGTTCCGAGCGCGATTCCGAGCGGTTCGTTCCCGGTGTCGACGCGGTCGAGTTCGACCCAGCCGTCGAAGGTGCGTTCGGAGATGCGCCCGAGCGAGTCGACCACGAGCGCGTCGTACCGGTCGCGTGCGATGGCCCGGATCGGATCCTCACCGATCACGGTTCGTGACCACTCGCCGCCGTCGTAGCGGTAGACGACGCCGTCACCGCCCGCGACGTCGACGTGGCCCGAGTCGACCGCGCTCACGTCGTGGAAGTTTACGCTCGCGCCCTCGATGCCGATCCGAGTCCACGTCTCGCCGGCGTCGGCGGACTCGTAGACGTCGCCGCTCGTGTCGCAGACGTAGCCGTACTCGAGGGGCGTCACGGCCATCGCGGCGACGCTCGTCCCGGTTCCGGGTTCCGTCGGTTCGCGCCACTCGACATCGGATCCGTCCCGATGACCGCGGAGGAACGCACCGGAGCTATTGATCAGGAAGAGCCGTTCGCCGCCGGCGAGTCCGGTGACCGCGAGCGCCTCCCAGGAACTCGTCCATCCCTCGGGGGCGGAGACGTCGAGGACGGTTTCGTCGACGGTGTCGTAGGCGCCCAGCGCGCCGCTGTCGCCGGCGAACCAGACGACGCGACCGTTGCTCGTTACGTCCGCCGATTCCAGCCCGTTCTGGGCACCGGTCGGGCCGTCCGCGAGTGCGATCGACCACGTCTCGCTCCCGCGCCGGAGAACGACGCCTCCCTCTCCGACCGCGAAGGTGCCGGTGCTGGCCGTGACGACGTCGGCCAGCGTCGCGTCGGTCGGCGTGTCGACGAGTACCCACTCGCTCTCGGTACCGCTACAGCCCGCGAACGGGACCGACGCGAGACCGAGAGTTGCGAGGAACCGTCGTCTCGAGACGGGCGAGTCGATCATCGGTTTTCATCCTCACTCTCGCCCTCGCCGTGGCGCTCGCCCGGCGGCGTGAACGCCCCGGGTGCGGAAGTCCGTTTGAGGATCGTGGCGATCCGCACGACGTACGCGAAGAGGACGGCCAGCGGGCTGAACGCCACCGCGAGCGCCAGACTCACGAGCACGAGCAGCGGCCCCTCGTGGGCGACCGGCGGGTAGCCGCTCGCGTAGATCATGATCACGAGCGTCGACAGCAGCAGTGCGGCGGTGCCGCTGTAGGTGATCAACCGCGAGAGCCGCGCGAGCTCCTGCTGGAGGTACATCGTCGTGAAGTACTGGCGGGTCGCGTCGGCGGTGACGTACAGCTCCCGGAGTTCCGAGAGCGACCGCGTCACCCGGTCGGAGAGGTCCTCGTCGAACCGACTTCGGAGCCGTCGCGCTTCGTTCGCGCTCGCGGCGTAGTCGTGATCCATCGTCGGCATCACGACGGCGAACACCGACGTCGTCGTCCCGGTGAGCTGGGTGCCGAGGGTCTCGGCGTGGTCGCTCGTCCGCTCGGCGAACGCGCAGACGGCTTCGAGCGCCGGCGAGCGGTCTTCGCCATCGCCTCCGCCTTCGCTTTCGCGCGCCGGATCGGACTCGGAACCATCGCTCGACCCGCAAACCGTCACCAGCGAATCCGCCCGCTCGCCGAGCGTCCCGGCGAGCCGAGCGAGAAACGGAGCGGGTTCGGTCGGACTGACGCCGTCGCCGGTCGTCTGGGATTCCACGCGAGCGCGAAACTCGTGGACGCTGTCGATGCGCTCCGTCAATCGGTCGGGCGTCCCGAACAGCCGCGAGACGATAAGCTGGTTGACCGAGACGACGATCGGGATGAACGAGAACAGCCCGGCGATCATCGTCGAGAACATCGTCGTGACGAAGCGACTCTCGCGGACGCCGATCACGTCGCTGATCCCGAGGACGAGCGCGATCCCGAAGATACCGACGACGAAGCCGACGACGATCGTCCAGCGGTCGCCCTCGAGGAGCAGCCAGCGTCGTGCTCGATCGCGTGAATCGGTGTCAGTGAGGCGGCGATAGGCGGTTCCGACGCCGGCCCGGAGAACCCGGACGAGCACCGCGAGGACGCCGACCGTCACTCGCATCGCGGCCGACGCGAGCGAGAGGCCGACCGAGGCGACGCCGCCCGAATCCGGAGACGAGTCGTCGGTCGCCTCGCCGCCGCTCGAGCGGCCGTCGTCCGACCGCGTGTGCGTGCCTGCGTCTGCGTCCGCGTCAGTTCGGCGGTCGGACGCCGGTTCTCCGTCGCGTGACTCGCGCGTGGTCGGTGTCTCGGTCCGCTTCGCCGGAGCAGGCGAGTCGTCCGGCTCTGGAGTCGGTTCAGTTTCGGGGTCGGAGTTGGAATCGGAGTCGGAGGTGGAGTCTGGAGTGTCGGTCATGAGGGAGCGGAGACGGTGAGACGATCGATCGTGACGAACACGTTCAAAAGGCGCCGGCGGCGTACTCGAGCCCGCGAATCGCCAGCGCGAGCGAGACCAGCAACAGGAGGACGCGTCGGAGGATCGCTGCCCGAGTCGTTCGAATTCGCGAGTGGTCTCGCGGGTGGAATCCGAGCGTCCAGAGCGTCGCCATCGCGCCGAGGTTGATCGCGAGAACGTTGACCGCGACGACGACGAGCGAACCTGCGGCCGCCGCCGGCTCGTTCCAGGCCGTTCCGACGCCGACGACGCCGATCGGAGGCATGATCGCGGCGGCGATCATCACGCCGATGAGATCGGTCATCCCGCTGGTCGCCATCGCCAATCCGCCGGCGACCCCGGCGCAGATAGCGACGGTCACCAGCAACGACGGCGGGAGCCCGTGACTGCCCAGTCCGAGACTCGCCTCGAGATCGACTGCGGCGGCGACGACGCTCGAGGTTCGCGCGAAGGTAGCGAATCCGAGCGCGCTCGTGAGTGCGACGATCGTTCCGACGAGCTGGAGTCGCACGCCGCGAGAGAACAATCGCCGGTCGTCGAGGACGGTCGCGACGCTCGAGGCCATCGCCGGTCCCAGAAGTGGGGCGATCACCATCGCGCCGACGAGGACAGCCAGCGAGTCGAGCAGGACGCCGGCGGTCGCGACGACGGCGCTGATGGCGGTCATCGCCGCGAAGATGACCAGCGGCGGCAGCTGGGACTCGGCTTTCGACCGCAGTTCGTTTCGGGAAACCCGTTCGAGGGAGAGCCACTTGCGCTCGCGGCCGTGACGTATGCCCGACTGATCGTCGGTCTCGTCGCTCGCGACGACGGCCATCGGTTCGTCGACCACGACGGCGATGTCGCCCGAAACCGACTGGAGGTCGTCCTCGAGCGGTTCGACCGCGTGAGCAGGAACGGGGACGATGACGGTCTGGGAGTCGCCGTCCGTTTCGTCGCTGACGCTGTACTCGAGGTCGTGGCGGTCGAGAACGGTCGTCACTCGGTCGGCACTGTGCTGGGAGGCGGCGAGGACCGTCAGAAGGCGCATATTCGAGCGACTCATGGAGGGGGTGTGAAGGGGAGGTGAAGGTGAAGAGCAGGGGAACTGGCGACAGGCGGTGCGGAGACGGCTGTCGGTACGACTGCCGATCCCGCAGTGGAACCCGGCGCTGAGACGAGTCGTCGGACGCGGACGGTCGCCGACGAGTGTGATCCGCGATTCGGATTCGACACGCGTACGAGCGGCGTACGAACCCGAGAGGGCGGTCACAGGAGCGTGAGTGCATCAGCCTCGAGCGTCGCGTCCGAGTACGTTCGTTCGAAGAGCGCGGTGACCGTGGTGCGGATCGTTCGGAGACGATCGCGGCGGTCGCCCGTACACGAGGTGGGACAGCGCCCGATCGGCCGATTCGGCCCCGAGACGTACACGAGTTGGCTACCGCAGTCGGGGCATCGAGGTTCGACGTGGGCAGTCATCCACGCGACGTCGAATCCGTCTCGAGCGAGCCGTTCTCGAAGGGCGTACCAGACGATCACGTCCCGTTCCTGTCGGCCGGTGGCGGCTCGCTTGAGCCGCGTGAGCGCTAACGCAGCGTGTCGGTACAGGTCGGGTCGGTCCTCGTCCTCGGTCTCGTCCTCGCTGTCGATTTCGTCTTCGGTCGCGGTCTCGTCGACCGCCCGTTCGTCGCCGTCTCCGAGTTCGTCCCGCGGTGACTCGGCGTGTCGCCGGTGACACCGCTGGAAGTACGTCGAGAGCGCGCGTTTCGACGAGCGTCGCTCACCGGTCGTCAGCGGTGTCTCGAGTGCGTCCGTCGGCGTCAGCTCGTCGCTTCGAGGCGCCCGTTCGGAACGGCCGTGTTCGTCGTAGTGGATCTCTCGCGAGAGAGACGCACCGCTGGTCGGACAGAATGCGTGTTCACCGATCATTGAGTATCTCCCGGCCGAGGTCGAGTGGAGTCGACCGGGTGACCCGGCTATGAACGCCAGTGGGATAAGATGACACGATACTGAGAAACTATTGAATAAATAGACTGGACCATCAGGTCCGCTGAACACGGAATTCCGCTGAGTTGTGTGAAAATATTATGTATATCGACATCTTATCTGTGGGGACTCCATACGCCAGGTAGATCATGGTATCTGGTGACTCTCCGGACGACGGAACCGGAACCTATCCCTGGCACTGGTACGTCCTGCTCGGTTACCCGACGGTCAGCCTCCTCGGCATCCTGTCGATCGGTCGGCTCACCGGCGGTTCGGTGATCGGTTCGAGCGCCGGGAGCGTCGCGCTGGTGATCGTCATGACCGCTTTCGGTCTCGTCTCGCTCCCCGCGATCTGGCGCGACGTCGAATTCGTGCGCGAGGACTGTACCGGTTGGATGCCCGAGGAGCACGTCTACGTCGGGCCACCGGTCGCAGCACCGCTGGCCCTTGGCCTCCTCGGCGGCCTTACCGGCGGACTCGGCGTGGCGATCGCGTTCGCCGTATTCGCGTTCCTCGTCTCGTCGATCACGGCGTCGCTGGCCTACCTCTACAACCGCCATCGGCGGATCGGCGTGCTGACTCGATGACCGGTGGCACGCTCGAGCCCGCGGCACCGACGCGACCGAACTCGGTATAGATTCTCTAGGATTCGTCCATGTTTATCCCCGTAGAACCATTGGCTATTACTGTTGGTCGGCCCGGACGACGCGCCACCCGGCGCGGATGATCTCCCGGCCTCGACAGCACAGCTACCGGTTTCTGAAGCGATCGACAGTCTCCCGACGTCGTCGGGGGCTGTACCGTCAGCTACCCGACCTCTCGCTGACGCCGCTCGAGTCCTCCCAATCAATGCTCTCGTCGATACACCTGCTCAGTGACGTGTTTCTGGCGCTTTCGCTCGGACAGCTACTCACGATCCCCGAGCTCCACCTACGGCTGCCCGCGCTCGCACTCACGCCCGCACTCGCAGCCGTTCTCGAGTTCGCGAACACGACCGACCCGCTCGAGCTCGCGGCGCGACTCGTCGGGCTCCTGGGTGCGCTCTTGCTCGGAATCGTTCGCGGCCTGCTCGTCGCCCTCGAGATGGCCTGGGAGAGCTGGTGGGCGCTCGTCTTCGGCTTCACCGTCACGGGCGCGATCCAGGAGTTCGTCTCCGAGGACCAGCTGACGGACTACCTCGGCGACGACGGCTGGCGCGAGGTCGCCTACGGGACCGTCTTCGGCGCCTCCTCCTCGAGCTGTTCGTTCTCGGCGGTGGCGACGACCCGCTCGCTGTTCACGAAAGGCGCCTCGCCCGCGGCGAGCCTCGGCGCGTTCCAGTTCGCGAGCACCGACCTCGTGCTCGAACTCGGTCTCGTGGTCTTACTCTTGCTGGGCTGGCAGTTCGTCGCCGCCGAACTCTTCGGCGGCCTCGTCGCGGTCGCCGTTCTGGCGGTCGTCTACCGCCGGTTCGTCCCCCAGCGGTGGGTCGACGCCGCCCGAGAGCACGCCCGCGCGCTCGAGGAGACGGAGTGTGCGACCTGCGGAATGCGCGCCGACCCGACCGACGACGAGACCGTCCTCGAGACGGTCGACGGCGCCCGCCGGTACTTCTGCTGTGGCGGCTGTCGCGGCGCGTACGATCCCGAAGACGACCGCGAAGCGGTAACCGCCGGTCCGGAACTGCTCTCGGCCGACCGCTGGCGGTCGGCGACCGCGAACTCGATTCGCGAGTGGGACATGCTCTGGCGCGACATCGTCTTCGGCTTCCTGCTCGCCGGCCTCCTCGCCGCGCTCGTCCCCGAGGCGTGGTGGGCCGCCATCTTCGGGGTCGGCGCCGAGGGAAGCGTGACCCGGCACGTCTCGAACGTCGTGCTCGGCGCCGTCGTGGGCGTGCTCACGTTTCTTTGCTCCGTCGGGAACGTCCCCTTCGCTGTCGTCCTCTGGCAGAACGGCGTCTCCTTCGGCGCCGTCCTCGCGTTCATCTTCGCCGACCTGCTGATCCTCCCGCTGGTCCTGACCTACCGACGGTACTACGGCACCCGGATGGCCGCGGTGATCTTCGTCGCGTTCTTCCTGGCCGCCGTCGTCGCCGGCCTCGTCGTCCAGTTCCTCTTCGGCGGGCTCGGTCTCGTTCCCCCGCTCGACGCCGCCGGCGGCACCGTTCCCGGCACCTACACGGCCCTCCTGAACGTCGTCGCCGCCCCTCTCCTGCTCGTGCAGGTGTACGTCGCCCTCGAGCCCGACCGCCGCCGGGAACTCGGGAACCGCCTCGCACCCCACGTCGCCGGCGTCCTGTATCGCACCCACAAACTCCTCGAGCGAATCGCCTACGCGCTCGAGGATCGGGGGCTGAAGTGAAGTAGCCCACTCCGCCACGGTCCACTCCTGGAACCTCGTTTCGCCCTATCATCTCGAGACAGATCCACAGATGACACCACCATCGTCCCCGGCACCACCCCCGCCAGAATCGCCTTCCGAACCGTCGCTCGTCGATCGTCTCGGCCCGGATCGGCTCGTCCTCGTCGTCGCCCTCGTCGCCTTTCACGGACTCGTCCGGATCGCCGAGCGCTACCTTCCGGAGTACCTCCGTGCGATCGGGTACGGGCCGATCGTCGTCGGCCTGCTCGCCTCGATCGGGCTCGCGGTCGCGGTCGGCGTCCGACTCGTCGACGCGAGCGAGCCCGCCTCGAGTCGGCGCGGGCGTCACTACCGCGCCCTCTTCGCGGCGCTTCTCGGCACCCTCGGGCTGCTGGCCTGGGCCGGCGCACCGACGCTCGATGCGCTGCTCGGCACGCCGTTGACGGCGATCGGCTGGCTGCTCGTCGGGGTCGTCCTCCTGGGTCTGTGGCACGGCTGGGGGCCCGACGAGCTCGGGGCGCTGGACGACGGTGGGTCGACACGTTCCGGCTCCGCCGGCGACATCGTCACGACCGCGACCTCGAGCACGGCTCTCGAGTCTTCGCCCTCCGAGACCGACGACGAGCACGCACACGGCCGCTCGAGCGGGACTCGAGACCGACGAACGCGAACCTGGACCTGGATCCGAACCCGGACCGTGACGGCCGCGCTCGGACTCGCCGGCGGTGCCGTCCTCGCGACGGCCGCCTTCTCGGGAGCCGAAACGGTCCGCGCCGGCTTCGCGCTCCTCGTCGCGGCCGGGAGCGCCGTCGGCCTCGTCGCGGCCGTCGCGTTCGGCCTCGTCGTGACGGTGTCGGGAACCACCGCCTCGAGTCCGGACGAGAACGGGGACGCGAACGGAGACGGGGGCGGTCCCCAACCGCCCCCTCCTGCGTTCCCCGCACTCGAGGACGTCCGTGAAGCCGCCGACACCCTCCCGTCGGCGACGCGATGGACGATCCTCGGCGACGCCCTCGTTCGACTGGCGACCGCGATGACGCTGCCGTTCGTCGTCCTGATCGTCGTCGAGTACCACGCCGTCTCCCTCTCGATCGGCCCCGTCTCGCTCCCGCCGACCGCCGTCTTCGCCCCGCTCGTACTGGCTGAAGCCGTCGGCGCCGCCGCGGGCGCACTCGCCGCACCGACGCTCGGTACGCGAGTCGACCGCCGCTGGCTCCTCGCCGGGGGACTCGTGGTCCCGGCGGTGTTCCCGCTGGCGCTCGTCGCCGCCCCCTCCAGCGCCGCCGTCCTCGCGGGCCTGTTCGCGGCCGTCGGTTGTCGAACCGCCCTCGAGTCGACCCGTCCGACGGGGGGCGCGATGACACACGCGGTCGCCGGAGCCGGGGTTCGAGCGCGAACCGCGATCCCCGAGACGCTCCGGACCGCGATCCGGGTGGCGCTCGTCCCGGCACCGCTGGTCGGGGGCGTGCTGTACGCGATCGGCCCCGTCGCAGCGTTCAGTCTCGCGACGACCGTCGGTCTCCTCGGCGTCCGCGAGCTGTTGCGGCCGCTGCGTGATTCGTCGTGACCGGACCCGCTCCCCGCCGGTTCGACTCGCTCGCGAACTCGGTGCGCGCCGGCATCGCCGTCGACCACCGGCGACTCGGTCGCTGGTACCTCGTCTTCGCGCTGGCGATGGCGCTGTGGGGCGGGCTCGACGCCCTGTTGCTCCGGACCGTCCTGGTGACCCCCGGCGCGGACGTCTGGATGGCTCGGACCTACGACGCGTTCTTCACGACCCACGGGCTGACGATGCTGTTCCTGTTCGCGACGCCGGCGATCTGGGGATTCTCGTACGCGGTCGTTCCGTCGTTGATCGGGGCCGACCAGACGGCGTTTCCCGCCCTCGGGACGGCCGCGTTCTGGCTCCTCCCGCCGACCGCACTCGCGATGCGCGCCGGAACGATCGGCGGGCTACTCGGCGTCGCCGGCCTCGAGCCGGTCGCGATCGGGTGGACGATGTACCCGCCCCTGAGCACCCAGTCGACGAACCCCGCCGTCGACGTGCTGCTCGTCGGCCTCTTCCTCGTCGTCGTCAGCACGGTGGTGACGGCGACGAATTTCGTCGTCACGATCGCCCGCAATCGGACGGTCAGGTGGCTCGAGGTCGACACGTTCACCTGGACGGTCCTGACGAGCGCGGCGATGGCGGCGCTGTCGTTTCCGGTGCTGGCGTTCACGGTGGTGTTGTTGCTCGCGGATCGAAACCTCGGCACCGCGTTCTTCGTCGGCTCGGGCGGGGGCCCGGTGCTCTGGCAACACCTCTTCTGGTTCTTCGCCCACCCCGAGGTGTACGTCCTCGCGCTCCCGCCGATGGGGATCCTCAGCCACGTGCTGCCGCGCTTTTCCGGGCAACGGCTCTACGGCCACCGGTCGGCGGTCTACTCGACGCTCGCGATCGGCGTCCTCGCGTTCACCGTCTGGGGCCACCACATGTTCACGACCGGAATGGACCCCCGCGTGCGGATGACGTTCATGTTCGTCACGCTCGCGGTCGCCCTGCCGAGTGCGGCCAAGACGGTCACCTGGCTAGGAACGCTATGGGGCGGGTCGATCCGGCTGGCCGCCCCGATGCTGTTCGCGCTCGGGTCGATCGGCTTCTTCGTCGGCGGCGGCGTGACCGGCGTCCTCCTCGCCGTCGTCCCGCTGAACGTGGTGTACAACGGGACCTACTACGTCGTCGCACACCTCCACCTGATGCTCCTCGGTCTCGTCGTGTTCGCACTACTCTCGGGGGCCTACTACTGGTTCCCGTTGCTCACCGGCCGGTGGTACGACGAGTCGCTGGCGCGATTGCACTTCTGGCTCACTGTGATCGGCGTCGCGGTCACTATCGCCGCCCTGCTGGCGCTCGGCCTCGCCGGTCTGCCCCGACGAGTCTCGACCTATCCGGCCGCTTTCGCGCCGCTGCACCAGCTCGCGACCGTCGGGGCCGTCGTCGTCGCCGTCGGCCAACTCGTCTTCTGTCTGAACTGCTGGCAATCGTGGCGAGCCGGTGATCTTGCAGGACGCGATCCGTGGTCGCTCGAGTCGGCGCCCTCCCACGTCCGGGAGTGGCGGTAGGTCGATCGCCGCGCCGTCTTCTCGAATCCGAGGCCGACTCCGACGAGACTCGAGACGCCGCGTCCGGTCGAGGCCGGGGGCGGGTTCGACCCCCGCACGCGGTTTCCTCCCCGCCAACCGGGAGGATCCTATGCTCGCCGACCCAATTGAAATTACTATCGGTTACAGAGCGGGCTGTCAGCGGTGATAGCCTCGAAACCACCGTAAAACGACCCACTATCACAATTATGTCAAACACCATCGATGTCGCGCTGATGCTCTTGCAACTGGTCGCACTGACGATCCCACCGGTCGTCGTGTTGATACAACTGCTCAAACAGTCCGAGAACCTCGAGTGGGGGTATCGGAAACTGAGTTTCGGTCTCGTGTTCTCGAGTGTCGTCCTGCTGATCGCCGGTGCGCTCGCCATCTTGACGTACTTCGTTACGTCGTTGACGCTCCCGATCACCGTCACTGGCGCGCTCGTTCTCGTCATTCTCGGTCTCCTCCCGCTCGTTCTGTTCGTCGGCGTGCTCTATCGTGAGCACCGGAAGGAGTTCGGTCCCTGACGATTCGCCGCGTCCGGTTCGTACGAGCGGACGGAAGACGGGGTTCCAATCGATCACGTGATCGAAACGTCGTCGACGTTCGTTCGTATCAGGCCGGGAGCTGGTTCGACCCCCGCACGCGGTTTCGGCGGCATCGCCGCCGATGACGAACCGATGACCGACCAATGCACCCCGGAAGACCCAGAGGAATCGACTGCAGAGGAGTCGACGAACCCGCGGCCCCTGACTAACTTGACGAGTTTCAAGCGCGACCAACTGTTCGTTATCCAGTTGCTCGCCGACCGCAACCCCCACGGACTCGTCATCAAGGGCAAACTCGACTGTTACTACGACGACGAAATCAATCAGGGCCGACTCTACCAGAACCTCGGTGAACTCGTCGACGAAGGCTACGTCGAGAAACACCCTCTCGATGGGCGAACCAACGCCTACCGGCCGAGCAGGCGCGCCTACGAACGCCTCGAGGAACACCACGAGTGGGAGAGACGCTGTCTCAGGCGTGACAACGCGTGACAGGGGGGTGCGAATGCACCCCGCGTTCTACCCACTCAGTGTCCCGTCTGCTGTCAGTCGGTGACGAGTTCACCGACTGGCCGCGACGAATCCACCGTTCCACGACTGCTGACAGTATCTTTCCGAGACATCACGTTCCGTGGTGTCGACAGTGGTCACTCCGTATCGGTCACAGACGAGCCGATCATCGACCTTTCATCACAATGACGAACCCTCCAGCGACACCGATCGAACAGTCACTCGACCAGCACCTCGACGCCCCCCGAACCTTCCTGACGGACGCTGCGGAATCGGCCGGCTGCTCCCTCTCGGACGGCCTCGGGCGGCGACTTTCCGCTCCCCAGCACAGCCAGCGGGTCGCACTCGAGTTCGAGCGTGACGACGGGAGCCACGCCATCGTCGACGGCTTTCGCGTCCGCCACGACGACGCTCGCGGTCCGTTTCTCGGTCCGCACCGCCGTCAGGCGGGACTGACCGCGGACGATTGCGCGGGATTGGCGACCGCACAGACGGTGGCCGCCGCCATCGCCGACGTCCCCTTCGGCGGCGCCGCTGGCGGAATCGCCGTGGATCCGTCGACGCTCTCTCGAGACGACCGCGATCGTCTCACCCGGCAATTCGCCGAACGTATCGACGGTATCGGGCCCGACGACGACGTCCTCGCCGCCGGCGTTGGCACTGACGGCCGGACGATGGCGCAGGTCGCCGACGCCGTCGCCGACCGCGTCGACGGTCCACACCGGGCGACCGTCACCGGGAAACCGCCCGCGGTCGGCGGACTCGAGGGCATCACGCACGCGGCCGGACACAGTGTCGCGCTCGTCGCCCAGGACGTCCTCGAGGAGGACTGTGGACGCTCGCTCACGGATGCGACCATCGCCGTCGCCGGCTGTGGGCCCGCGGCGACGACGGCCGCCCGCCTGCTCGAGGTCCAAGGCGGGACCGTCGTCGCGTGGTGTAGCTGCCACGGCGGGCTCACCAGCGCGGACGGCCTCGACGTCGACGCCGCAGCCGATGCGTTGGACCAGCCCGGCGAACTCACGGCCGCCGACGGAACGATGGCCGGGACCGAAAACGTCCTCGAGCGCGACGTGGACGTGCTGGTACTGGCCTCGCCGGACGTGCCGCTGACCGCACGCCGAGCCAAGACGGTCGGCGCGTCGCTGGTCGTCGAGGCGACTTACGGCGCCGTGACGCCCGACGGACAGCGACAGCTCGACAGCCGTCCGGCCACCGTCGTCCCTGACGTCCTCGCCACCGCCGGTAGCGTCGTCGCCGCACACCTCGAGTGGGTCCAGAGCACCGGCCGCGACCGCTGGGGCGAAGCCCGGATGCGGAACGAACTCGGCTACGCGCTCCTCGAGGCGGTCGACGACGTTCGCGAGCGACGAGACCACGACGATCTGACCTGGCGGGAGGCCGCCTACGCGCTGGCGCTCGATCGAATCGACGACGCTCACGAGGTGATTCGATGACTGATAACGATCGCGATAGCGATAGCGACAGCGATGACGACGGTAGCACGACGCTCCTCGAGCGCCTCTCGTACGACGCCCTTACTCACTCGCTCGAGGATCTCCGGGCGACGCTCGGGCTCGAGAACGGAGACGACGGAGACGAAGACCGGGATGACGACGATGGAGACGAGGACGAGGATGCGGACGACGACGAAGACGAGGACAAGGACGAGGATGCCGACCACATCGTCACCGACGGCGGCTGGGACGCCGCCGAATCGCCGACCTCTAGAACCCTCCACGGCGTCGCCCACGCCGTCGACGGTCCCTACGCCTGCGGCGAGGGCGGACTCTTGATCCACCGCGACGGCGGCGACTGGCGGACGCTCCTCGAGCGCGGTCCCGGCGTCGCGAGCAACACCCTCCGCTCGATCGACGTGACCGACGACGGCTGTCGGCTCTGGTTCGCGGGCGACAGCGGTGCGCTGGGCGTCTACGACGTCGCCGACGGCCGGATCAGCGACTACTCCGCACCGATGGAGAAGACGAGCACCTGGGAAGCGATCGCGGTCGCCGGCCAGACCGGCGAGGAACGGCTGCGGATCGCCAACGGCTCCGGCGAAGTGCTCGACGTCGTCTGCGAGGACGGCTGTCCGACCTGGGGGGAGGTCGTCGAACCCGGCGGCGGCTCGACGATTCCCGGGCTCGCTACGGGTCCCGACGGCTTCTACGCGATCGATACGAGCGGCGGCGTCTACCTCGAGTCCGAATCCACAGTCGGATCCGGATCCGGATCCGGATCCGACTCGGAGTCGACCGCCGAATCGGGGTCCACCGACGACGCGACAACGGACGGACCCGGGTCGGAAGCCGAAGACGACACGGCAGAAACCGCCTACGACGAGTGGGAACGGATCGGCGTCAGGAACGCCGAAGTCGACTTCTACGACATCTGGGCCGGCGAGGAGACGGTCTACGTCGCCGGCGCGGACGGCATCGCCTACCGGTACGACCCCGCGTGCGAAAACTGGACGCCGCTCCACGTCGGCGAGGGCGCACTGCAGGCGATCCGCGCCGTCGGCACCGACGCCGTCGCCGCCGCGACCGGCGGCCGCCTCTACGAACGCTCCGCGAGCATCGACTGGGAGCGACTCGAGACGCCGACCGAGCAATCGCTGTTCGGCCTCGCCCTCGCTCGCTCCCGCGAGGATTCCGCCGGCGGACTCGGAACCGTTCCCGTCGACGTGGCCGTCGGTGCGGGCGGAGCGATCCTCGAGCGGTCTCGCTCCCTCGAGGACTGACATCCCGGTGAAGTCCGCCGAAGGCGGTGCATCGAACGTGAATACATCTTCCACACTGTTTCTCGTCACTACCGATCCATGTCAGAAGACTCGAATTCGTCACTCACCGACAGTCTCGACCTCGAAATCGACTCCCTTCCCGTCGCCACCACCGCGACGCTCTCGCTTGCCGCGTTCCTCTGGCTCGTTCTCCTCGCCGGGTGGCTCCCGATGCCGATGGCCGGCGTCGACGCGCCAATGAGTGCCCCCGGCGTTCCCGAACTGATCGGGACCGCGAACGGGCTCGCCGGCGTCGGCGCGTACCTCCTCGTGTGGGGGACGATGATGATGGCGATGATGCTCCCGTCGATGGTGCCCGCAGTCAGGCGGTTTTCGGCGGAACTGTGCGGCCCGATCCGCCGGACGCTGCCCCCCGCCGCGGCCTTCGTCGGCGCGTACGCCCTCGCGTGGACGCTCACCGGAATCGTCCCGCTGGCCGTCGACGCGGTGGTCTCGATCCGCTCGCTCGCGGTCGATGGCGGGCCGCTCTTCGTCGCGATCCTGCTCCTGCTCGCCGGCGTCTATCAACTCACGCCGCTGAAACGCGGCTTGCTCGAGCGCTGCCGGGGCTGTCTCGGCGTCTGTCACCGACCCGGCGTCGTCGACGGCCTCCGACACGGGTTCGAACACGCCGTCAGGTGTATCGGCTGTACCTGGGCGCTGTTCGCGCTCATGGTCGGCCTCGGCTCGATGAACCCGCTCGTCATGGTCGGCCTGACGCTGGTCGTCTCCCTCGAGCGCCTCGCCGACGAGAGCGATCGCTACGCGCTCGCGACGGGTGCGGTTCTCCTCGCCGGCGGCGCACTCGCCGTCGGCGTCGCTGTGGGCGGTCCGTTACCCGCCTGAGACTCGTCGCCGCCGGCGGTAGTCGCGCCGGGGCGCGAGACCGACAGTGGCGGCGGTCGGCCCGAAAAAGGTGTCAGAAACGGACATTATGTCTGACGTACGTTTAAGTGGCGAGACGGAACCCTAGTAGGTATGTCGAAAAACCGCGTCGAGGAACTCGAGGCGACGGTCGCCGAACTGCAGTCGACGGTCGAAGGACTCACCGAAGAGCTCGTCGAGTCGAAAGAACGTATCCGCGTGCTCGAAGCCGAGATCGACGCCGACGTGCCGACGCGCGTCCCGGAGCGACGCAACAGTGACGGAACCGGCGAAGAGACCAGCCAGGAGGCTCTGGAGGCAGAACCCGACGACGTCGCCGAGGCGGCAGCCGAAGCCGATAAGGGCGACCAGACCCAGACTGAGAACGAAGCGGAAGACTCAGGTACCGACGACATTATCGTCGCATAACTGCTCGGCTCACGCGACACCGGCTCGAGCGATTCGAGCCGAGAGACGGTCGAGCGAAGACGCTATCGACGGTACGCCGCCCACGGAGGACTCGAGAAGAAGATGCACATCAAGGCGCTCGTCCTGGACAATTTCAAGAGCTTCGGCCGGAAGACCAAGATCCCGTTCTACGAGGACTTCACGGTCGTCACCGGCCCGAACGGCTCCGGCAAGTCGAACATCATCGACGCCGTCCTGTTCGCACTGGGACTGGCGAGAACGCGGGGCATCCGCGCCGAGAAGCTGACCGATCTCATCTACAACCCCGGTCACGACGGCGGCGACGACAGCAGCGGGCCGCGGGAGGCCACCGTCGAAGTCATTCTCGACAACGGCGACGACACCCTCGAGCGCTCGCAGGTCGTCAACGCCGCGGGCAGCGACGACGTCGGCGACTGCGAGGAGATCTCGATCCGCCGGCGGGTCAAGGAGACCGAGGACAACTACTACTCCTACTACTACCTCAACGACCGTTCGGTGAACCTCTCGGACATTCAGGATCTCCTGGCCCAGGCCGGCGTGACGCCGGAAGGCTACAACGTCGTCATGCAGGGCGACGTCACCGAGATCATCAACATGACGCCGTACTCCCGGCGTCAGATCATCGACGAGATCGCTGGCGTCGCCGAGTTCGACGCCAAAAAGGAGGACGCCTTCGAAGAACTCGAGGTCGTCCAGGAGCGCATCGACGAGGCCGAACTCCGGATCGAGGAGAAACGCAACCGACTCGGCCAACTCGAGGACGAACGCCAGACCGCCCTTCGCTACCGGCGGCTCCGCGACGAGAAAGAAGAGTACGAGGGCTACCAGAAAGCCAGCGAACTCGAGGAGAAACGCGGCGACCTCGAGACGGTCCGGAGCCGCGTCGACGACCTCGAGAGCGAACTCGAGGAGCTCCAGCGCGAACTCGACGAGCGCCAGGGGAAAGTCGTCCGGCTGCAGGAGGACCTCGAGGATCTCAACGCCGAGATCGAACGGAAGGGCGAGGACGAACAGCTCGAGATCAAAAGCGAGATCGAGGAGATCAAAGGCGACATCTCCCGGCTCGAGGACCGCATCGAAGCGAGCGAAGAACAGATCGACGAGGCCGAGGCCAAACGGCGCGAGGCGTTCGTCCAGATCGACCGCAAACAGGAGCGAGTCGAGGAACTCCAGTCGGAGATGCGCGAGCACAAACTCGAGAAGGCCTCCGTCAAGGCCGAGATTCAAGAGCGGGAGGGCTCGCTCGAGGAGCTCCAGCGGGAGATCGACGAGGTCGACACCGAGTACGACGAGGTGAAGGCGGAACTGGCCGACCGGAAGGACGCCTTAGAGGAAGCCAAGACCGAGAAGAACGACCTCCAGCGCGAGCAGGATCGCCTGCTCGACGAGGCCCGTCGCCGGTCGAACGCCATCTCCGAGAAGGAGACCGCGATCGAGGAGAAACGCGAGCAGCTTCCCGAACTCGCCGACGAACGCTCCGACTTAGAGCGCGAACTCGAGAAGGCCGAGAAAAACCGTGAGAACATCGCGAGCGTCGTCGACGACCTGAAGGACGAGAAGCGCCGGCTGCAGTCGAACCTCGACGACCTCGACGACGAACTGCAGGCCAAACAACAGGAGTACGCCGAACTCGAGGCCGCGGCGGGCGAGAGCGGCGACTCCTCGTTCGGCCGCGCGGTGACGACGATTCTGAACTCGGGGATCGACGGCGTCCACGGTGCCGTCGCCCAGCTGGGCAGCGTCTCCGGCGAGTACGCGGTGGCCTGTGAGACCGCGGCTGGCAACCGGCTCGCGAACGTCGTCGTCGACGACGACGTGATCGGCCAGCAGTGTATCGAGTACCTCAAGTCCCGCAACGCGGGTCGTGCGACCTTCCTCCCGATCACGAAGATGCACGAGCGGAACCTGCCGAACGCGCCCTCCGATCCCGGCGTGGTGGACTTCGCATACAACCTGGTCGACTTCGACGCCCAGTTCGCGGGCATCTTCTCGTACGTCCTCGGGGACACCCTCGTCGTCGAGGACATCGAAACCGCCCGCGCGTACATGGGCGACTACCGGATGGTCACCTTGGACGGCGACCTGGTCGAGAAGAGCGGCGCGATGACCGGCGGCTCCCGCAAGGGCTCTCGCTACTCCTTTACCGCCGGCGGGAAGGGTCAACTCGAGCGCGTCGCGACGAAGATCACGGAACTGCAGGACGAGCGCGAGTCGGTCCGCGCGGACCTCCGCGGCGTCGAGGAACGCCTCGACGACGCCCGGGACCGCCAGACCGACGCCGCCGACGAGGTCCGCTCGATCGAAGCCGAACGCGAGCGACTCGCAGAGGAACGCGAGCGGATCGAAGGCGAGATCGAGAGTCTCGAGGGCGAACTCGAGGATATCGAAGCGGAACGCCAGACGGTCGACGAGCGGATGACCGAGATCTCGGGCGAGATCGAGTCCAAGCAGACCGACATCGCGGAGATCGAAGCGGCCATCGACGACCTCGAGACGGAGCTCGCGGATTCGAAGATTCCGGAACTCACCGCCCAGATCGAGGAGATCGAAGCCGAGATCGACGAGCGCGAGGACCGGATCGACGACCTCGACAGCAAACTCAACGAACTGGGTCTCGAGAAGCAGTACGCCGAGGGGGCCGTCGAGGACCTTCACGACGAGATCGAGACCGCCCAGAACCGGAAGGCCGAGTACGAAGAGCGCATCGACGACTGCGAGGAGGCGATCGAGGAGAAACGCGAGGAACTCGAGGCCAAACACGAGGCCGTCGCGGAACTCGAGGAGGAGTTGACCGAGCTCAAAGGAGAGCGGTCCGACCTCAAGGAGGAACTCTCGGCGGCGCGGACGGCTCGCGACCAGCAACAAGACCGGGTCAACGCCGTCGAGGGCTCCCTCGAGAACAACCGCGAGCGCGCACGGGAGCTGTCCCGCGAGATCGAGACCCTCGAGATCGAGGTCGGCGACTACGACCCCGAGAACGTACCGGACCACGACACCGTTGTCGAGATGATCGAGTTGCTCGAGGCGGACATGGAGGCGATGGAGCCGGTGAACATGCTGGCCATCGACGAGTACGACGAGGTGCGAAGCGACCTCGAGACCATCGAGGAGGGCCGGGACACGTTAGTCGAGGAGGCAGACGGGATCCGCGAGCGAATCGAGCAGTACGAGACCCAGAAGAAACGGACGTTCATGGACGCCTACGACGCGATCGCCGAACACTTCACGGAAATCTTCGAGAAGCTCTCCGAGGGGACCGGGACCCTCCATCTGGAAGACGAGGCGGACCCGTTCGAAGGCGGCCTGACGATGAAGGCCCAGCCGGGCGACAAGCCGATTCAACGGCTAGACGCGATGTCCGGCGGCGAGAAGTCCCTGACCGCACTGGCCTTCATCTTCGCGATCCAGCGACACAACCCGGCACCGTTCTACGCGTTAGACGAGGTCGACGCCTTCCTCGACGCCGTCAACGCCGAGCGCGTCGGTCAGATGGTCGACGAACTCGCCGGGCGCGCACAGTTCGTCGTCGTCTCACACCGCTCGGCGATGCTCGATCGCTCCGAGCGCGCGATCGGCGTCACGATGCAACAGGACAACGTGAGCGCGGTGACGGGGATCGACCTGAGTACCGACGGCGAGGAGGTCCCTGCGGATGACTAGCGGCGAGCGGGGTTCTTCCGACGAGGAGAGCGAGCGCCGAACCGACGGCGGCGAAGTCGACGGCGGGGACGAAGACGACATCCCCCTGAACATCGCCGGTCACGACGACCGCACCCCGCCGGGTGAAGCGCGCGGGGAGACCACCCTCGAGTTCAGCGAGGGGACGTCGGTCGAACGCGGTGACAGTGGCGGAGAAGGCGAAGACGAAGACGAAGACGAAGACGAAGACGACGACATCGAACCCGTCGAACTACTCGTTCAGCTCGCGAAAAACGGAGAGATCGACCCCTGGGACATCGACATCGTCCACGTGACCGATCGGTTCCTCGAAGTTCTCGACGAGGCCGACCTCCGGACCTCCGGCCGGGCGCTGTTCTACGCGAGCGTCCTCTTGCGGATGAAAAGCGACGAACTGTTCGCCGTCGACGAACCCGACGAGGAGGAGCTCCCGCCGTGGGAAGCGCCGTTCGCCGACGACGGAGCGATGGCCGGGGAGGGCGGCGACGGCGAGGGAGCCGTCCCCGGTTTCGACCCCGTCGAGAACCTCGAGTCGGAGATGGAGCGACGCCTCGAGCGCAAGCAGGCCCGCGGAAAGCCCGAGACGCTCGACGAACTCGTCCGGGAACTCCGGGACGCGGAACGCGGCACCTGGTGGAAGGAGTCTCGAACCTACGACACCAGCGAGTCACCGCAGGGATTCAGCCGCGGGATGCAGGAACTCAGCTACCACTCCGGCGACGACTACCGCGTCGACGACGAGCCGACGGCTGACGACGTGACGCACACCGCCCACGAGGAGGACATCGAGGCGGTGATCGACGACGTCGAAGCGGAACTCGAGGACCACTACGAGAAGGGACGCGAGGAAGTGCTCTACGCGGAGATCGAACTGGCCGGCGGCACGCGCGTCATGACCTACCTCGCCTTGCTCTTTCTCTCCCACCGCGGGAGCGTCCGCCTCGAGCAGGACGAGCTGTTCGGAGACCTCTGGGTTCAGCAGGTGACGGTGGAGACGGAGCCGACGGAAGCGATCGCCGACTGAAGTCGATCGTCGCCGACGCTCTCGAGTCCGAAACCCGAGTCCGCCCGAAAATATATCACGGACTCGGCCGCGTTTTCGACCACGAAACGACCGATGTCGGACGAGAACCGGTCGGAACGAGCGATCACGATCGACGGATACGATCACCTGGCGACGCGGCGGGAGACGCTCGAACGCTGGGAGAGTCCGTGGGCCGACAGTCCGTACCAGAAGTACTACGTCTGGCCGGCCGTCCGCCGGATACTCCCCGACGTCTCGGAGCTGGACGTACTGGACGCCGGGTGCGGAATCGGCGACTACACCGGTACGCTCCTCGAGAGAGGCGCATCCGTCGTCGGCGTCGATACGAGCGAGAACGCGCTCGCGACCGCGCGCGAGCGGTTCGGTGACCGGGCGACGTTCCACCGACAGGATCTGACGGAGCCGCTGGAATTCGCGTCGGCCGGTCGCTTCGACCTCGTCTTTTGTAATCTCGTCCTCGATCACATCGAGGACTGGGGTCCGGTCTTCACCGAGTTTCAGCGGGTCCTGACGCCGGGTGGCGAGGTGGTGTTTACGACGATCCATCCGATGCGACGCTACCGCCGGCATCGAGACGAACTGACGGGCTACCACGAGACGGAGGCGTACGTGTCCGAGTGGGGAACCACCGACGCGCGAATCGCCTCGTACCACCGCCCGGTCGAGGCGATACTCGAGTCGCTCACCGAGGCCGGGTTCTCGGTCGACGAGTTTCGGGAAGCGACACCGCAAGAACAGTTCGCGGAGTACGATCCGGAGCGATACGAGACTGCGATGGAGCGACCGGACACGCTGTGTGTTCGGGCTCGAGTGACCGAACAATAGAACGTCGAATCCACCGGATACGGATTCCGAACGCGACTGGGTGCGATGAATACGAAAGCCGCCCGTATCTGGACACCCTCTCAGGCGCAACTTCGATTTCGATCCCGATCCCGATCTTCACCCGACGGCCGGTCCGCTCACCGACTGTCGTCGCTTCGGTGGGCCGACGGCGCGGGCGCGTCCTCGACGATGTACGGGTCCTCCGGCGGTTTACTGTAGAGGAAGAGTAACCTGGATTGCTCGAGTTTCTCGGAGACGTGTTCTGACGAGCGCGCACGCTCGACGTACGGTTGGATGTCCGCGAAGTGTTCGGCGGCGACGACGTCACCGTTGCGGGCGTCGTAGTCGACGACGTCGTGGTCGGCGAGTCGCGGCAAGTGGTCATGGACCAGCGAGATCGCGACGTCTCGTCGATCGTCGTCGCTGACCGCCCGCGGGGAGACGTCTTGCTCCCACGCGGCGATCCACTGGGCCAACTTCTCGACGGTCCCGTACTCGCTCTCTAGGAAGTGATAGAGGAGGTAGCGACGACGCGACGACGAGAGGAGTCCGAACGTGGTATCCAGATCCAGACCGGACGTTTGCGGGTTGGACATTGGCAGTGTTTAGACCTCAGCCGTTACAACGTCAGCGCCCAACATATTTGGTTTTATAGTGTTCGTGACCGTGTGGCCCCCGGGACGTTCAAATTTCGGTGAAAATCGCATACGTTTGTCTGTGGTTGACGAAACGAGTGACTCGAGTGGGGTGGTTACTCGAGGTACTCGCCGGCCAGCAGCTCCACGCGCTCGCGGGTTTCTTCGGGGATCGCGTCCGTCGGCGTGTTGATCGTCCCCTCGAGTGCGGACCAGGCCTCGCTCTCGAAGTCCTCGGGCATCGTTCGGACGGCGCGTTCGATCGTCGCGTTGATCGACTCCTGGTTGGCGGCGGCGTTCTCGAGGACTTCCTCGAGGGTAACCTCGCTATCCGACTTCCAGACGTCGTAGTCGGTGACACCGGCGATCGTCGCGTAGCTGAGTTCCGCTTCGCGGGCGAGTTTCGCCTCCGGGATGGCCGTCATGCCGACGATGTCCCAGCCCTGATTGCGGTAGAACTCGCTCTCGGCTTTCGTCGAGAACTGAGGACCCTCGATACAGACGTACGTGCCGTCCTCGGCGACCCCAGTATCGGCGTCCGTGGCCGCACGAGCGCTCGCCGCGAGGTGGCTCGCCAGTGCCGGGC
Source organism: Halomontanus rarus (assembly GCF_017357405.1). Lineage (GTDB taxonomy): Archaea > Halobacteriota > Halobacteria > Halobacteriales > Natrialbaceae > Halomontanus > Halomontanus rarus. The sequence continues at coordinate 3,885,547 of NZ_CP071597.1, forward strand.
AGTAGGGTTCGGCGAAACCCATGTGGACGACCATCCCGTCGCCGAAGAAGGTGGGGGTGCGGTGTTTCGTCCGGTCGAAGATCTGGTCGGGAACGACGAGCGTCTGCGGGGGGAGGTCCTCGCGGAGGCTACCGACCGCGTTCGTCGAGATGATTCGATCGACGCCGAGTCGCTTGAACGCGTAGATGTTCGCCCGATACTCAGCGTCGGTCGGATTGTGCTGGTGGTCCTCGCCGTGGCGCGGGAGGAAAACGACCTCGTGGCCGGCGAGTTCGCCGATCGTCACGTCGTCGCTGGGATCGCCGTAGGGCGTCGAGATAGACTCCGTCCGCGTCTCCTCGAGTGGCAGTGCGTCGTAGATTCCGCTGCCGCCGATGACACCGATGGACATGCGCGGTGATACCCGGGGAGCACCGTAAACGGTACGGATTCCGAACCCATAGTGGTACACGATCGGCTCGAGTGGGGGTTCGGATTGGAGACGAAGTACCTCGGAGCAATTCGGTTCCCACCGAGACGACACGTACAGACCAGAACGAATTACAGGATTGAATATAGATGTCCACGTAGGCGACTATAGCGCGTCAGACCGCCGACTGTAATCTACCATGACCGAAACATATGATGTTGTAATTGCCGGCTCCGGCCCCGCCGGGGGCCAGTGTGCTCGCGATCTCGCAGCCAGAGACTACGACGTCGTCGTCCTCGAGACCGAGGCAGAAGACGAGTTCCCGCGCCAGAGTAACAAATCGACCGCGGGAACGTTCCCGTCGACGATGGCCGCGTTCGGGATTCCCGACGAGGTCGTGATGAACTTCACCGACGAGGTCGTCCTCGAATCGCCGACCAACCACTACGTACAGACGCAGGCCGGAGCCGTCCTCGAGTTCGCCGATTTCAAGAACTTTCTGGTCGACGAGGCGCGAGCCGACGGTGCGGAGTATCGGTTCGACGCTCGCGTCACGAAACCCATTCTGGAGGGCGGTGAGATCGTAGGCGTGAAGTACAACGGTTCGGAGGAAATTTACGCGGACATCGTTATCGACGCGACGGGTCCCAGCGCACCGCTGGCGAAGGCGCTGGACGTGACCGATCTCAAGCGGGAGAATCAAGCGATCGGCGTCGAGTACGAGATGCGCGGGATCGACGTCGACCACGACGAGTACGCGGACCTGACCGACGCGATGATGCTCCGTCTGGACCACCGCTACGCGCCGGGTGGGTACTCGTGGATCTTCCACACGGGGGACGATACCGCGAAGGTCGGCGTCTGCTACATCCAGAACGAGAGCCACGGTAGGTACGCCCGAAGCGGGTACGGGATCGACGACTATCTCCAGCGCTGGCTCGATACCGATCCGCGCTTCGAGGAGGCCGAACGGATCGAGGGGAAACAACATCGCGGTTCGGCACACATCCAGCTGCCGACCGGGATGAGCACGGACAACTTCATGGCGATCGGCGACACCGTGCCGACGGTCGATCCGCTCTGGGGGGAGGGGATCGGAACCTGTATGCGCTCGGGTCGGGCCGCAGCGATCACGGCGGATTACTGTCTCACTCACGACGCGATCGATACCTCCGCGGAGAACATGGCGATCTACGACCGGCTGTGGCACAGAGACGTCGCGCCGACGATGGAAAACCGGTTGCTGATGGTCGAGTTGCTCTATCGCGCGCCCAACAGCCGGTACGACGAACTCATGGCCGACCTCGAGCGTCTCGACGACGATGTCCTCGCTCGAGCCAATTCGGGGAATAAACGGGCGATTGCGAGGCTGTTGAAGCTTCGGGACGTCCCGATTCTGGCGAATCTCGCGCGGACGCGACTCTCGGAGCAGTTCGGGAACTGAGTGGTCTCGGTTTTCACCGTCGTTCGGAATTCGCCGCGATCCACACGGGGAGACAGCACCTCGAGCGAGGGTGGGTACTTCAGGACTGTTAACGGCCGCGACCGGTAAGAACGAGCGGCAGAGACAGAGTGGGACGTGGTATCACCCACTACGAGAGTTCAAGTAGCCCGAATGCATTTCGATTCGTAATGGGTACGGACGGTGTCGAAAGCGAGCCCCAATCCGAAAGTCACCTAACGGACGGATCACTGGTCCGGCCGATGTTCCGGCTGGCCTGGCCGCTCGTGGTAATTCAACTCCTGCAGGTCGCCTACAACATCGGCGACACGTTCTGGCTCGGCGCGCTCTCGGAGACCGCCGTCGGTGCGATCAGCCTCGCCTTTCCGCTGATCTTCCTGCTGATCTCGATCGGTGGCGGCTTCACCGCGGCAGGAGCGATCCTGATCGCCCAGCACACGGGCGCCGAAAGCGGGAAGGACGGGCTGATCGCCGGCCAGACGCTTTCGTTCATCTCGCTCGTCGCGATCTGCCTCGCAGTGCTCGGCTACTTCCTGACAGATCCCATGCTGGCGCAACTGCCCGCCGATCCCGAGACGAAGGCGCTGATCATCCCGCAGGCGGCGGACTACATGCGCGTGTTCTTCCTCGGCATGCCCTTCCTGTTCGGCTTCTTCGTCTTCGTCTCGCTGATGCGGGGCTACGGGAACACGCGAGCGCCGATGCGCGTGATGTTCGTTAGCGTCGTCATCAACGTCGCGCTCGATCCGCTGCTCATCTTCGGCGTCGGTCCGTTCCCTCGCATGGAGATTCAGGGTGCGGCGATCGCGACCATCTTCTCTCGAGGCGTCGCGACCGCGCTCGGCCTATACGTCCTCTTTTACACGGACATGGGCCCGTCGATCGAACGCGAGCACCTGATGCCGCGACTCGAGTACGTCCGCGAGATCACCAGACTGGGCGTCCCGACGGCGCTCGAGCAGTCGATGAGTTCGCTGGCGATGGTCACGCTGACGGCGATGATCGCGACGTTCCCGCCGGCGGTCGTCGCGGCCTACGGACTGGGAAATCGGCTCATCTCGCTGGCCTTCCTCCCCGCGATGGGGATGGGGCAGGCGACGGATACGATCGTCGGCAAGAATCTGGGTGCCGGCAAGCCCGAACGGGCGGAGCGGGCGACGTGGATCGCGTCGGGGGTGATCGCCGCGATCATGCTCGCGGGGGCGCTGATCGCCTTCGCCTTCCCCGAACCGATCGTGGGGGTGTTCATGACGGCCGATACCGAGGGCGCGGCGGCGACGATCGCCTACGGCAGCACCTACCTTCGGTTCGCCGCGGTGATGTTCGTCTTCATGGGCGTCTTGCAGGTGATCCTCGGCGCGTTCCGCGGTGCCGGAAACACGAAGACCGCGCTGGCGTTCTCCGTGGTTACGCTCTGGTTCGCGCGCGTTCCAGTCACCCTGTTCCTCGCGCTCGACTGGACGGTCGCCATCCCCGTTCTCGGGCCGCTCACAGCGCTCGATTGGGGGACGACCGGCATCTGGCTCGGCGTCGTCGCCGGCGACATCGTCGGCGCCATCGCGGCGGTCGCGTGGTTCACCCGTGGGACGTGGAAGCGAGCGATCGTCGATGAAACGGAGGCGGAGGACGAGACGTCGGATCCGGAATCACCCGCTCCGACGTCGTCGAGCGACGATTAGCTCGTTTTCGCGTCTCTCGAACTCGAGTCGTTTCGATCTCGATATCGCCGATAGACGACCGAAAACCCTATCGCCGGAGATCAGTCTCGAGTCAGGAACCGTCACCCGAGACGGCGAGAGGGGACGGTAGCGATCCCGAATTACGGCTCGGAGCCGCGTCGGAAGGTTTACCGGCTCTCGAGCGGATCGGTTTCGCATGGACTGTCACGGCGAGACCGACGACGCGCACCGGCGGGTGGCTCGATGACGATCAACAGCGACTGGGGCGAGTGGTGGGTCCGCGAGGAACTGGATGGCTCGTCCGTGTCGGGCGTCTCGATGTGGTTTCTCGGCGTGACCGGCGTCGCCATCAGGACTCCCGAGACCACGCTCTACATCGACCCCTACTTCAGCACCGAGCGCGACCGCGAGTACGTCGCCCGGATGCCGCCGGTGCCGATGGAACCGCAGTGGGCCGACGCCTGCGACGCCGTGTTCTGTACGCACGACCACCGCGATCACTTTTGGCCTCCCTCGTTCGGTCCCCTCCTCGAGGGCGAAGACGCGTCGGTTCACGCGCCGGCCGAGTGTTACGAGAACCACGACGTGAGCGCCATCCCGGAGGACCAGCAAGAGGTCGCCGAACCCGGCGACAGCTACGAGATCGGTGATCTGACCGTCCACGTTCGGGGTGGGCGCGACCCCGACGCCGACGGCAGCGTCACGTACGTCCTCGAGCACGACGCGGGGACGATCTTTCACGGCGGCGACAACCGCCCCTGCGAGGCGTTCGACGAGATCGGCGCGGAGTTCGACATCGACCTCGGCACGCTCGCGTACGGGACCGTCGGCCGCCTCGAGCGAGACGGCGAGGTCGTCCGCCGGAAACTCTACAACAGCAGCGACGACGTCATCGAGGCCGCGAACGCCCTCGAGATCGACCGGCTGGTGCCGACCCACTGGCGGCGCTGGCGGTCGATTCAGGCGGATCCGGGGGCGCTCTCGGCGGCCGCCGGCACCTTCGAGTACCCGCACGTGATCGAGACCGTCGAGGTCGGCGACCGTCTTCGACTCGGACGACCGGGTGTCGTTCCGCCGACGCACCTCGGCGGTGAGTGATCGTCCCTCACGAGTCCGCCGGCGTGTGTACTCTCGACCGTCGTAACGTCTGCAGAACGGTTTCGGACCCCTGGTGACGACTCTCGGTTTCCGCGATCAGTTCAGGACGAACCGGACACCAATCGCCACTCGCCGGGTGCGCTCATCTCGAGGACCTCTCGGCGCTCCATCTCCGTCAGGACTTCCGTCAGTCGGTTCGGCTGAGCGATTTCCATCTCGATGCGGTCGATGTCGTGGTACTCGGTCAGGTACTGGCGGACGTCCGCCTTCGAGAACGACTCCTGATCGGCCCGTTCCATCGCGCTCGAGATCAGGTCGACCATGTCCTCGATGAAGTTCCACGGGTAGACGACCCAGGTCCACTCCTCGAGGTGTTCGCCGACGTAGTCGGGTTCGAACGCGCTGCTCTGGAGCAGTTGCAAGGTCGCGGTTCGGACCTCGCCGGCGTCCCGGTCGTCGACGTACTCGTAGGCGCGCTCGATCGAACCGCCGGTGTCGGCGATGTCGTCGATGATGAGGACGTCCTTCCCCTCGACGCTGCCCTCCGGCATCGGATAGCGGACGGTCGGGTCGCCCGATTTCTCGGCGGTGCCGACGTAGTGTTCCATCTTCAGGCTGGTGAGGTCGTCGAGGCCGAGGAAATCACACAGGCTGCGTCCCGCGAACCAGCCGCCGCGTGCGAGCGCGACGATCACGTCGGGTTCGAACTCGTCGCGACGAACCTCGTCGCTGACGTCCCGACAGAGACCGTAGATGTATTCCCAGTTAGTGATCGTACAATCGAAGTCGTCCGGTAAATCGGACATATATATCTGGTCTCCTCCGTATCGGTGGCGACGGAGGCGACCCCCTTAAGTGGGATGAAACGTCCGATCGTCTCGCCGCCGATACCGACCGCGTTCTGTAAGTCACCCGAACAGTTAAGAATCAGAGTGTCTAACCATTGGTTATTAGCAACACGGTGATTCGAATCCATGCCCACGACACAGGACTACGAGTTTCTCCTCGAGTGCGCGAACGTGATCGGCGTCGACTACGACGAACGCGAGAACCGGGTGCAGGTGTACGTCTCCCAGAAAGTTCCGAAGGACGAACTCGGCCCCGACGACGACGTCGAGCGCCGCGTTCAGGAGGTCGACGGCGTCGACGTCGACGTCGTCGATTCCGGCTACGGCGAGGAACGCGACGGGTTCGACGCCCGATCGATCCTTCAGCCGGTTCCCGACGCTGCAGCGGGGAGAGAGTCCAGACACCGGCCCGTTCCCGCCGGCGTTAGCGAGATCAACGTGAACTCGACGGCGGCGACGGCGGGGCCGTATCCCGCCCGTCTCGAGGACCCGACGGCGGCGGTCTGGCGCGACGGTCTCGAGGCGGGCGAACTGGTGCGACTCTCCAACAATCACGTCTACGCGCGGTCGAACGAGGCCGATCTCGGCGAATCGATCGTCCAGCCCTCGCCCCAGGACGGCGGCGAACTCCCCGACGACGAGGTCGGCGAACTCGTCGGCTACGTCCCGATCGAGGACGGCGTTCGGGTGGACGTCGCGGCCCGCTCCGTCGAACGCGAGCGGGAGTCGACCGTCGCCTACGAACTGGATCCGGAGTGGCCGACCGGCATCCGACGCGAGAGCTACGAGGATCTCCGCGGCGAGACGGTGACCAAGAGCGGCCGAACGACCGGCGTCTCGAGCGCGACCGTCGAAGCCACGAGCGCGACCGTCGAGGTGAACTTCGGCGGCGAGCACGGGACGGTTCGGCTCCGAGACCAGCTCGTCGCGGGATACATGTCCGAAGGCGGCGACAGCGGCTCTCCGGTGTTCCACGACGAGACCGGCGAACTCGCCGGCTTGCTGTTCGCGGGCTCGGCGGAACAGACGATCCTGAACAAGATCGGGAACGTCGAGCGCGAACTGGGCGTCGAGTTGCTGACGACCGAACCGGACGACGACGCGGGCGACGGCGACGAGACCGGCGAAACGACCGTCCCCGTCTTCACGACGACGATCGACAGGACCCTCGAGGCCGACGTCGACGGGGACGATTCCGACTCGGGGCTCTCGCTCTCGTCGATCACGATCGACGGACCACCGGCGGCGGGGCGGACGGTCCCCGTGACGATTACCGTCGCCAGTGCCAGCGTCGGCGAATACTGGCTCGAAGTCGACGGCGATCGGACGACGTTCGAGTTGGACGAGAGCCACGACGACGGTGACGGCGGGTACCGCCGCGCCGTCGCAGCGGACCTCTCGATTTCGTCCGCGCCGGCAGAAACGATCGAGGTTCGGATCCGAGGCGGGGGCGTCCGGCGATCGTGAGCGGCGACGACTCGAGGACGAACGCCTCGAGATGCGGATCGCCGGACGAACCGTGCACGTCCCGGTGACGTGGCGAGTCGCGGAGACGGGATCGTCCGGTCGGCGTATCGTGCGATACTGTACCGTCTCTACGATCTCGAGAATCGATGTTTTCTCGAAGGAGAGGAAAACATCCGAAAACTATTGACAATACAATCGTCATTTTCAGAATAGATCGATTAATACATCTCGATACCCTCTAACGAGAACATGGCGTCTCGTATCACCGCGATACAGAGCGGTATCAGTGGCCTCGACGATCTTTTACACGGCGGATTCGTCGCCGGTCGAATGTATCTCGTTCACGGAAAACCGGGGACCGGGAAATCGCTGCTGGGAATGCACTTTCTCGAGGCCGGGCTCGAGAACGACGAGACGGTTCTATTTATCCACGGAGAGGAGTCCCGGGCGGAAATACTCGCTAACGGTGCGGAAGTCGACATCGATATCACTGGCGCTGAATTCCTCGATCTGGGGCCGGATTCGGATTTTTTTACCGAAGACGATACGTACGACCTGGTTCACCCGAGCGATATCGAACAGGAGCGCTATTCTCAGGACATTCACGACGCGATCAGGGAGATCGATCCGACGCGCGTCGTCGTCGATCCGATTACGCAATTTCGATACGTGGAGGCGAACGACTACCAGTTTCGAAAGCGGTTGCTGTCGTTCATGCGATTTCTCAAACAGCGCGAGATCACTGTCGTCGTTACCGCGACGCCCTCTTCCGATCAGAAGTACGATACCGAAATTCGATCGCTCAGCGACGGGATCGTCGAAGTCACTCGAGGGACCGGCGGGCGGCGGATCAAGGTCGCGAAACACCGCGCACGAGGCCAGATGGAGGGCGATCACGGCATGGAAATTCGCGACACGGGTATCGACGTCTTCCCGGACCTCGTCCCCGAACAGTACGAACGATCGTTCGATCTGCGACGCGTCCAGTCCGGTATTCCGGAACTCGACGACCTGCTCGGCGGCGGCTTCGAACGAGAAACCGTAGCGTTCATCAGCGGACCGACGGGCGCCGGAAAGACGACGACCGGGACGCAGTTTCTGGCGCAGGCGGCCGACGACGGGATCAGGTCGACGGTCTATCTCTTCGAGGAGAACATCGAGACGTTCGTCCACCGGTCGAAATCGATCGGCATTCCGGTCGATGAATTGCGCGAGGAGGGGATACTGTCGGTCACCGAAGTCGAACCGCTCACGCACTCCAGCGAAGAGTTCGCTCACATGGTCGAACGAGACGTCGACGAACGGGGGACCGAGCTCGTGATGATCGACGGGATCGACGGGTACACGATGTCCATTCAGGGCGAGGAGTGCTCTCTCGTCCGGAAGCTCCACGCGCTGACGCGGTTGCTGAAAAACCGCGGCATCACCGTGTTGGTCACCAACGAAATCCCGGAAATCACGGGCATCTCCACGGCGACAAGCACTAACCTCAGCTACGTCGCTGACAGTATTATGTTCGTGAGTTACGTCGAGTTGAACGGAAACCTCCGCAAGGTCGTCGGCGTCCTCAAGAAACGGACCGGTGGATTCGAACACACGCTTCGGGAGTTCGAAATTAGATCGGACGGAATCCACGTCGGCGAACCGCTCTCGGGCCTCCACGGCATCCTTCAGGGGAACCCCCAAATGGGGACGACGGGCGGTCCCGTCCGAAACGAGTGACGATGTTCCGACCAACGTCTGCCAACCGGGTTGCAGTGTCGATGTCGAGAGTGATCGAGTGAATGAACACGATCCAACTCCTGGTCGGTGACGAGGGAAACCGAACTGCAGTCCGACGGCTGCTCGAGGAGCACTACGAGGTCGACACCGACCGAACGGTTCGCAAAGCCGACCTCTATCTCGTCGACGACCGGACGTTTCCCGAGTATCACACCGACCTATCCGAGCGCGTCGAACAGAGTCACCCGGTCTTCTGCCCGGTCGTTCTCGTTCGCCGTGAGGCGAACGACGTGCAGATATCGTTACCGAACCCGAACGAACGCGAGGATCCCGTGCTCGTCGATGATATCGTGGACGCACCGCTCGATCGCAACCTCCTCTTTCGACGGCTGGATACCCTGCTCGTGCGGCGGCGTCAGTCGAAGGATCTGATGCACTACGTGTCCAAACTGGAGAAGTCGAACGCGTCCCTGAAGCAGTTCGCCTACGCCGCTTCCCACGACCTGCAGGAACCCCTCCGGATGGTCTCGAGTTACCTGCAGCTCATCGAGCGTCGGTACGGCGACGCCCTCGACGACGACGGCGAGGAGTTCCTCGAGTACGCCGTCGACGGCGCCGAGCGGATGCGCGACATGATCGAGGGCCTCCTCGAGTACTCCCGGGTAGACACGCGAGGGGAGATGATGGAGACGGTCGATCTGAATCGAGTTCTCGAGGACGCGATCGCGAATCTCCAGATAAAAATCGAGGAGTACGACGCGACGATTACGTCCGACTCGCTTCCCAGCGTCGAAGGGGACGGTGGACAGTTACGACAGCTGATTCAGAACTTGCTCTCCAACGCGATCGAGTACAGCGGTGAGGACCCGCCTCGGATTCACGTCTCCGCCGAGCGGGTCGGGTCGGAGTGGCAGATTTCGGTTCGCGACGACGGGATCGGGATCGACCCCGACGACCAGAACCGCATCTTCGACGTCTTCCAGCGGCTCCACAATCACGACGAACACCCCGGAACCGGTATCGGACTGGCGCTCTGTCAGCGGATCGTCGATCGCCACGACGGACGGATCTGGGTCGACTCCACGGTCGGTGAGGGATCGACGTTTACGTTCACGCTTCCGGTAGCGGCTGACCCCGGACCGTGAGCGCACGCTCGCGATCAGCGAGACGGTACGGAGTCGCGGTATCGAAGCCTCACTCCTCGAGCGTTCGTGCGAGCGCGACGTATCCCAGCCCGACCGCGAAACACAGGAGCGCGCCGGTGGACACGAGCAGGAGCGAGAGCGAGTATCCGAAGAAGAGGCGAGCGATCGCGTAGACGACGAGGCCAGCCATGGGTGCGGCCCCCAGACCGAGGAAGATCCCGCCGACGAACCACGTCTGGCCGGCCGTCCGTTCGATCTCCTCGCTCGACGGAACGCTGGAGGACACGGTCGAGTATTCGAGGCGAGAAACAAATGGATTCCCCCTTCGGACGAGATCGCAGTCACGAAGTTTATTAGCTCGTGGTATCACCTAGTGATTCATGAGCGCGACCCAGCTACAGGCGGCTCGAGAGGGCACGATTACCCCTGCGATGGAGCGAATCGCTCGGCGAGAGAACTGCGAACCCGAGTTCGTCCGCGACCAGGTCGCGGACGGACAGGCCGTGATCCCGGCGAACGTCCACCACGACGCGCTCGACCCGATGATCATCGGCCGCGAGTTCTCGACGAAGGTCAACGCCAACATCGGCAACAGCGAGACCACGAGCGACCTCGAGGAGGAACTCGAGAAACTCCACACGGCGGTCCACCACGGCGCGGACACGGTGATGGACCTCGGAACGGGAAGCGACCTCGATCGGATCCGCGAGGCCAACGTCGCACACTCCCCGGTGCCGATCGGAACGGTGCCGCTGTACGAGGCGGTCAAGCGCGCAGGGAGCCCCGAGGACCTCACGAAAGACCTGCTGCTCGAGGTCATCGAGAAACAGGCCGAACAGGGCGTCGACTACATGACTATCCACGCCGGCATCCTACTCGAGCACCTCGCGCTCACCGAGGACCGGAAGACGGGGATCGTTTCCCGTGGTGGGTCGATCATGGCGAAGTGGATGGAAGCCCACGGAGAGCAGAACCCGCTGTTTCAGGTCTACGAGGACATCTGCGAGATTTTCGTCGAGCACGACGTGACCTTCAGCCTCGGCGACAGCCTCCGGCCGGGCTGTATCGCCGACGCCTGCGACGACGCGCAGTACGCCGAGTTGGATACGCTCGGCGAGTTGACGAGAATCGGCTGGGATCACGGCGTTCAGGTTATGGTCGAGGGACCGGGTCACGTCCCGATGGATCGCATCGCGGAGAACGTCGAGCGCCAGCAGGCGGTCTGTGACGGCGCTCCCTTCTACGTCCTCGGCCCACTGGTCACCGACATCGCACCCGGTTACGACCACATCACGAGCGCCATCGGCGCCGCGATGGCCGCCCAGGAGGGTGCCGCGATGCTCTGTTACGTCACGCCGAAAGAACACCTCGGACTCCCCGAGAAACAGGACGTCCGCGACGGACTCGCCGCGTACCGCATCGCCGCCCACGCCGGCGACGTCGCCAACGGCATGCCCGGCGCTCGAGACTGGGACGACGCGCTCTCGGAGGCCCGCTACGCCTTCGACTGGACCGAGCAGTTCGAGCTTGCGCTCGATCCCGAACGCGCTCGCTCGTTTCACGACCAGACGCTGCCCGGTGACAACTACAAGGAAGCTCGCTTCTGCTCGATGTGCGGCGTCGAGTTCTGTTCGATGCGGATCGACCAGGACGCCCGCGAAGCCAGCGAGGACGGCGAACTGAAGGAACTGAAGCGGGAGACCGACCTCGAGTCCTCGCCCGCCGCCGAGGTGAACCGACCGCCGGTGGGCACCCACGACACCAGCGACGTCTCCCCCGTGGCCGAGCTCGACGGCGTCGACCTCGAGCAGGAGTACCCGCGAGCGGACGACTGATCGCCGCGGTCGCGGGGGTCGCGAGACGAAGTCCGGGCCAGTCACTCGAGACCCCAGCGATACGAATCCGCACTGCGGTGGATTGATAGGTCGGCCTCTCGAGGCGGAGATATGGACGGAGACAGGGAGACGGTTCGTATCCGACAACTCGACGCGTTCACGACGGAGCCGATGGCCGGCAACCCCGCCGGGATCGTTCCCGACGCGGAGGGCCTCGCGGACGACCAGCTGCAGGCGATCGCCCGCGAGATGGCCGTCAGCGAGACGGCCTTCCTCCTCGCGGACGACGGCGACGCCGATCGACGGATCCGATACTTCACCCCCACCCAGGAGATCGATCTCTGCGGGCACGCGACGATCGCCGTGTTCGCATACCTGTTCGAGGACGGCGCGATCGAGGCCGGTACGACATCGCTCGAGACGAACGTCGGCACCCTCGAGATCACCGTCGAAGACGACGGCACGGTCTGGATGACCCAGGACGCGCCCCGGATTCGAGAGGTCGATTTGAGCTACGACCGACTCGCAGACGCGCTCGGCGTCGACGCGGCGGCGCTGGAAGGCGCCAGCGCCGACCTGCCGCTCGCGGTTTCGTCGACGGGCGCCCCCGCACTGATGGCGCCGATCACCTACCTCTCTGACGTCGGGGCCGCCGATCCCGACCCCTCGGCCGTCGAAGCGATCACGGACGACCTCGAGGCGATCGGGATCTACCTCTTCACCTTCGACGCCCTCGACGGCGACTCGACGCTCCACGGTCGGTTCTTCGCGCCGGGTGCGGGCGTCCCGGAGGACCCCGTCACCGGGACCGCGAGCGGTGCGGTCGCGGCCTATCTCGACCGGTTCGGCGCCTTCGACGAGTTTCCCGAGGAGGTGCGACTCGAGCAGGGTCACTACGTCGACCGACCGGGAATCGTTCGCGTGCGTCTCGAGGACGGACGTGGGGTCCGCGTCGGCGGTCGTGCCCTCACCACGCTCGAGGGATCGATGGTCGTCCCGGAGACGAGCGAGGACGAAATTTTGGAGGCTTGAGAGACGCTCGCACGGATTTGACGCCCGCCGGCTGGAAACGTTCACTCACTCCGGAGTTGTTAATTGTCAGATTTATTCACAAACTTCATTACCCAGACCGTGGTCACCACCGATACAGATGGCAGTACTCTGGCTGGACGAGATCGACGCCACCGATCTCGAGGCCGTCGGCGGTAAAGGCGCATCTCTGGGCGAATTGACGGGTGCTGGACTCCCCGTGCCGTCCGGATTCGTCGTCACTGCAGATACCTATCGCTCGTTCATCGAAGGGGCCGGCATCGACGAGGAGCTGTTCGAGGCCGTCGACGTCGACGTCGACGACTCGAGCGCGCTCGCGACGGCGGCCGATCGGGCACAGGAACTCATCCTCGAGACGCCGTTTCCCGAGGACCTGCGGGCGGAGATTCTCGGTTCGTACCGACAGATGGGCGAGGAGGAGCGGGAGGCGTTCGTCGCCGTCCGATCCTCGGCGACGGCCGAGGACCTGCCCGACGCCTCCTTCGCCGGTCAGCAGGAGACGTTCCTGAACGTGACGGGGGACGACCTCCTCGAGCGCGTCCGGGAGTGTTGGGCCTCGCTGTTCACCCAGCGGGCGATCTACTACCGTCAGGAGCAAGGCTTCGATCACGAACTGGTGAACATCGCGGTCGTCGTCCAGCGGATGGTCGACGCCGAGAAGTCGGGCGTCATGTTCACGAGCCACCCCTCCACCGGCGATCCGACGATGATCGTCGAGGCCGCGTGGGGACTCGGCGAAGCCGTGGTCTCGGGCGCGGTCTCGCCGGACAATTACGTGATCGACCGCGAGGATCGCTCGGTGAAGGTCACCGTCGCCGACAAGAAACTGATGCACGTCAAAGGCGAGACCGGCGAGACGGTCGAACGCGAGGTCTCCGAGGAAAAACGCACCGAACGCGTGCTCTCCGACGCCGAACTCGAACGGTTGATCGAACTCGGCGAACGGGTCGAAGACCACTACGAGACGCCCCAGGACGTCGAGTGGGCGATGGCCGACGGCAAGGACTTCATGCTCCAGTCGCGGCCGATCACGACGATCAGCGACGAGTCCGACGAGGCGCTCGAATCCGTCGAGTCGGACGTGACCGAGCGAGTCTGTGGTGACGGGTTACAGAGTCAGAGTCAAAGTCAAAGTCAGAGCCAGAGCCAGAGCCAGAGCGTCACCGACGGAAGTGGCAGCGTTCAGACGACCGGCGGCGGACAGACGGAACCGCGGTCGGCGACGGGAAGCGACGCCGGCGACCGACTCGTCGACGGTCTCGGCTCGAGTCCGGGAACGGCGACGGGTGCCGCCCGGATCGTCACGAAACTCGACGAACTAGACAAGGTCGGCGAGGGCGACATCATCGTCACCGAGATGACGATGCCGGACATGGTCCCCGCGATGAAACGCGCCTCGGGAATCGTGACCGACGAGGGCGGAATGACCAGCCACGCCGCGATCGTCTCCCGGGAACTCGGCGTCCCCGCCGTCGTCGGCACGACGAACGCGACGAGCGTCTTAGAGGACGGGCAGGTCGTCACGATCGACGGCGATCGGGGTTCGATCGTCGAGGGCGACGACGGCGCGGCCGACGAGCGCGAACCCGTCGAGGAGGTCCGTCCGCAGTCGCCGGTTAAGCCGATGACCGCGACCGAGGTCAAGGTGAACGTCTCCATCCCCGAAGCCGCACAGCGGGCGGCCGCGACCGGCGCCGACGGCGTCGGTCTCCTGCGGATCGAGCACATGATCCTCTCGCTGAACAAGACGCCGGAAGCGTTCATCGAGGAGGAGGGGGTCGACGCGTACGTCTCCGAACTCGTCGAGGGGATCCGAACCGTCGCCGACGAGTTCTACCCCCGTCCCGTTCGCGTGCGAACGCTCGACGCGCCGACGGACGAGTTCCGCCAGCTCGAGGGCGGTGCGGACGAACCGGAGGAACACAACCCGATGCTGGGCTACCGCGGAATCCGGCGCAGCCTCGACAAGCCCGACGTGTTCGCCCACGAACTCGCGGCGTTTCGCCGGCTGTACGACATGGGCTACGACAACGTCGAGATCATGTTCCCGCTCGTGACCGACGCCGAGGACGTCCACCGGGCGAAGCGCCACCTCCGGGAGGCGGGGATCGACCCCGACAAACGGACGTGGGGCGTGATGGTCGAGACGCCGGCGTCGGCGCTCGGGATCGAGGAGTTGGCCCGTTCGGGGATCGACTTCGCCTCCTTCGGCACGAACGACCTCACCCAGTACACGCTCGCCGTCGACCGGAACAACGAGCACGTCGCCGACCGCTTCGACGAACTCCACCCCGCGGTCCTCCGATTGATCGGCGACGTGATCGAGACCTGCCGGGAACACGGGGTCGACACCAGCATCTGCGGGCAGGCGGGCTCCAAGCCCGAGATGGTCCAGTTCCTCGTCGACGAAGGCGTGAGCTCGATCTCCGCGAACATCGACGCCGTCCGCGACGTCCAACACGAGGTCAAGCGGGTCGAACAGAAGCTGTTGCTCGACTCGGTTCGCTAGGGGTCCACAGCCGTCTCGATTTCGATTCTCTCTCCACGACGGGATCTGTAGTACCTCCTCCATCCAATTCGGATCCGCTCGAGTCGTCGGGTGAGAGAACAGTACAGCATCCGTATAAGTCAGTCAGATTGAATAGACATCGAAACGGACTACCGGTATGGCCGGGCCGCACCGATCCAACTCGTCGCTGACGAACGACCTGCATCGGCTGATCGAGCGATACACGCCGAACGGCGCCGGTGGTCGATTGCTGCTCGCGCTCGTCTCGGGTTCGGCCGCCGGATTTTTCCTCTGGATGACCCTCGTCTCCTTCTTCGTCGCATCGGGTCTCCTCTGGGTTCTCGGGACCCTTCTCTTCGGCACTATCACGTTCGGTACCGGTCTCCTCGCGGTCGTCGTTCTCTGGCCGGTCTACCTCGCCGCGATCGGGAACGTCGAGTCCGCGACGGACTATCCGGAGTCGACCGCGGACGCGCTGGCCGACGACGTCGACGAAACCGATCCGCTCGAGATTCTCAAGCGACGATACGCAGCCGGCGAACTCTCGGAAGCGGAGTTCGAACGCCACCTCGATCGGTTACTCGAGGCCGACACGCGGGACTCCAGAGGAGCCGACGAACGAGAGTTCGAGACCGCCCTCGAGTGACGTGGCGTCGCGAGTCTGCGGGCGGTGATTCGACCGTGAGATCTGAGATCGTGACGGCGGGCCATCGAGTGGGACTGGGAATGGGAGTGGGAGTGGAAATGAGCGTGAGCGAACGACCACGCGACCTCAGTTTCTCACGGTTCTTCCTGCGAAAGAACACAACCACTAAACCGCTGAGCGCCCATTGACGTGATATGCAGGCCGAGCCGCAGGCGTTCGACCGGGTCCTCTCCTCGATGTGTACGGAGCCCCACCCGGCGGCGCGCGAGGCGGCCGAACGCTTTCTCGCGACGAATCCGGGCGATCCCGCGACCTACCCGACCGTCGCCGACCTCGAGAAGGAGGCCGTCTCTCGGCTCGGCGACCTCGTCGGTCTCGAGGAACCCACGGGCTACGTCGCCAGTGGCGGTACGGAGGCGAACATTCAGGCCGTCCGCATCGCCCGCGACCGCACGGGACGGGAGTCGGCGAACGTCGTCATGCCCGAGTCGGGCCACTTCAGTTTCCAGAAGGCCGCGGACGTGCTCGGCATCGAGTTGCGGATCGTTCCCGTCGACGACGAGTTACGAGCCGACCTCGAGGCCGTTCGCGAGTGCGTCGACGAGCACACTGCGCTGGTTGTCGGCGTCGCAGGGACGACCGAGTACGGGCGGGTCGATCCGATTCCGGAACTGGGAGCGATCGCCCGCGAGGTCGACGCGTTGCTCCACGTCGACGCCGCCTGGGGAGGATTCGTCCTTCCGTTTACCGACCGTGAATGGCACTTCGACCACGCCCCGGTGGATACGATGACGGTCGATCCTCACAAGATGGGGCAGGCGGCGGTCCCCGCCGGCGGACTGCTCGTCCGCGAGGAGACGCTACTCGACACGCTTGCGATCGACACGCCCTACCTCGAGTCGACCTCGCAGGCGACGCTCACCGGGACGCGATCGGGTGCCGGTGTCGCGAGTGCAGTCGCCGCGCTCCGTGAGCTGTGGCCGGACGGATACCGGGCGCAGTACGTCCGATCCCAGCGAAACGCCGAGTGGCTCGCCGACGCGTTCGCCCAGCGCGGGTACGACGTCGTCGATCCCGAACTGCCGCTGGTGGCCGTCTCGATCCCCGAGCGCCTGTTCTACGACTTGCGCGAGGAGGGCTGGCGGATCTCTCGGACGGGATCGGGCGAACTCCGGATCGTCTGTATGCCCCACGTGACGCGAGCGATGCTCGAGTCGTTCGTCGCCGACGTCGACCGGCTCGCGAACCCCGCGAGTGCGGCGGTGGCGGGGACCGACTGAGCGTGAGCGCAAGTGTTGCGCATATGCGTTGCGTGTGCGTGTGCGTAGGTGGTTGTGATATGCAACCTCCGTAGTGACCGACGGGCAAACCGACTCGTTTTTGCAACCCGATTTCGAGGAGGGCAGTAGAGAGGAGAGACACAATGGCGATGGACACGCTCGACTACGCGACGGTCGTCGGATTCGCCGCCCTCGCGGTCGCGACCAGATTCCTCGAGGGGATACTGGTCGCAGCAGCGCTGGGTGGATTCGTCCTCTCGCTGTCGGTGTGGCGACTGCACGCCGGACGGGCCTGGGAGGCGCTCGGGTGGCTGTCGCTGGTCGGAACCGCGGTCGTCCTCGCGCTCGGGCCGGCGGGCCGGCCCGCGCTCTTCGTCGTATTCCTCGGATCGATGTTGCTGGGCGTCGGATTGCTATTCGGCGGTCGCACGGATCTCCTGCCGGATATCTGGACGCTCGAGGAGGAGTCCGTCGCCGACTGAGGTGAGTCTGTTGCCGGCCTGTTCTTCGAATGTCAAGCTGTAGCCGCGTCCTGTCGTCTCGCGGAACTCGGCGGCGGTCCCCCGTGTTCGGTGGGAGACGGCCTCGAGTGAGCCGAGCGTCCGGTGACCGATCAGGTCGGATCGTAAAAGTCGACGCCGACGAACTCGAATCGCGCACCGCCGATTCGCCCGTCGGTGAGTCGAACGTCCCACCCGTGAGCCTCGGCGATCACCTCAATGATGGGGATCCCGAAGCCGGTTCCCTCAGTCGAAGTGGTGTATCCCGACTCGAACACCCGCTCGCGTTCGTCCGCTGGAATCCCCGGTCCGTCGTCTTCGACGTAGAACCCGGACCAGTCTTCGAGCGGCCCGACTCTGATCGTGACGTCCGACCCAGCGTGGAGGGCCGCGTTCCGAAAGAGATTCTCGAACAGTTGGTGCAGTCGGTCCTCGTCGCCGACGACGTAGAACTCCTGATCGAGTTCGAGAGCACCAGTTCCGGCCGCAACGTGGCGCCAGCACAGTCCCGTCACGGTCTCGACCGAAACGGGATCGGTTTCGGCGACCCACTGACCGTGTTTGACTAGCGATAACAGGCTCTCGAGGAGGTCGTGCGTTCGGTCGAGCGAGTGCTGGGCGTCGCTCAGGTGAACGCTCTCGATGCCACACTCGTCCTCTAGGAGCTGGAGTTTTCCGGACGCGAGGTTCAACGGGTTTCTGATGTCGTGGGAGATCACGCTGGCGACGGTCCGGAGCCGGTCGTTCTGGCGCTCGAGTTGGCGCTGGTGGCGTTTTCGCTCGGTGATGTCGCGAGTGATCCCGATCAGGCCCTTGATCTCCCCGTCGTCGTTTCGCCACGGGACCTTCGAAGAGAGGAAGTATCGGTGCGTCTCCGGATTCCCCTCGACGACGTTGATCATCGGTTCGCCCGTGTCGACGATCCGCAGGTCGCGTTCGTACGACTTGGTGCCGCGTTCCGCACCGTACACTTCGACGTCCGTCTTTCCGATCACTTCGTCGGGGTTCGGATACTCGTTACTGATGCGGACGTGTCGTGCGGCCTCGTCTTTGACGTAGAGGTGGACGGGAATCTGCTCGAACAACGCGTCGAGGAGATAACTGTCGTGTTCGTACGCCACTCGCTCGGTGACGTCTTCGCACGTGAGGACGAACGCGGTTCGATCGCTCGGCCCGTTCGGTCCGCCCGCGCGCTCGCGTCGGCTCGGTTCGACCGGCGTTACCGTTACGGAGAGGACCCGTTCGTCCGCACCGTCTTCGCCGGGTTCACGTTCTATCTCGAGGCGACGCTGCGCGTCGGGATCGAACGCGTCGGATCCGAGGCCGTCGAAGTGCTCCCGGAGGTCGGTCCCCCGTAGCGATTCGGAGTCGCGGTCGGTCAGGGAGGCGAACGCGTCGTTGGCGTACGTGACTCGACCGTCGTCGGTACAGGTGCAGACGCCGACGGCGACGTGGTCCGCGATTTCGTCGGTCGGACTCGAAGCCCCGTTTAGAGAGTCGGTCGGATTTCGGAACGGGGCCTCGTTTCCACTTCGGTTCCGTTCCCGTTCGGACAGTTCCCGACGAGCACGGGCCTGTTCGACCGCGTCGACGACGCGGTGGGCGAGCAGTTCGTACTGTTCCGCCGGTCGATTTTTCTCGAGGACGTCGGTCGCACCGCGCGAGAAGGCGTCGCTCACGTCCATCTCGGAGCGACAGCCGGTGAAGAACACGAACGGGAGCGTCGGGTACCGGTCGTGGACGGCGTCGAGAAGCTCGAGTCCGTTCAGTTCCGGCATCTGGTAGTCGGAAACGAGACAGTCCACCGGCTCCGTCGAGAGCCGCTCGAGCGCCCGGACCGGGTCCGATTCGGTCGTGACCGAGAGCCGGTCGGTGGCCCGCTCGAGGAAGCGTGCGGACAACTCGAGGAGACCGGGGTCGTCGTCGACGTGTAACACCCGAATTCCCGGGTCGGAGCCGTCTCCGCGATGACTCATAATTCGTCTGGGGGAAACGGGCACATAGGCGTATTGGCCAGCGAACGGAGCAGTTTCGATCGATGACAGATGGAACGGCCGAGTCGGCGGGTATGGGATGAGTAAACGTGGCCCGGTCCGGAGATACACTTTTGTACACGAAGTGAGTACCCGGAACCGTGACAACGGTCATCGCTGCTCTCGACGCTCGTTCTATGCGAATCCAGCGATAGTGCCGTCGACGGGAGGACTCCCGCGGATACGCCGGTCATACGGCCCTGACGCGACGAGGAAACCCGGAGTAACAGTCGAATCCGATCGAACCCGACCGAACGGATCCGACGGGACCGAGTCGACTCGACTCGATGTCCCGAAACCGACACCGAACACACCCAGCGGTTCGCGACCGCGGTACCGGACGACCGACCGAAAACCGGCGGGTTTTACGCCCGCCACCGAGACACAACGATCATGAGCCACGACGAGTTTCCGACGGACGAGCTCGCAGTCGTGACCTGCGGGTTGCCCTACGCCAACGGCGACCTCCACATCGGTCACCTGCGAGGGTACATCGGCGCGGACGCGTTCGCTCGCGCCCTCCGAACACTTGGACAGCAGACCGCGTACGTGTGCGGCTCCGATATGCACGGCACGCCGGTCGCCGTCAACGCCGAAGAGCAAGGCGTCGACCCCGAGGAGTTCGCCCTCGAGTGGCACGAACAGTACGCGGAGACGTTCCCGAAGTTCGCCGTCGAGTTCGACAACTACGGCCACACCCACGACGAGACGAACACCGAGTTGACCCGCGAGATCGTCCGCACGCTGGACGACGAGGGGTACATCTACGAGAAGGAGATTCAGGTCGCCTACGATCCCGCGGCCGACCAGTACCTTCCAGACCGCTACGTCGAGGGGACCTGTCCCTACTGCGGGGAGAAAGCCCGTGGCGACGAGTGCGACGAGGGCTGTCAGCGCCACTTAGAGCCCGGCGAGATCGAGAATCCGACGAGCGTTCGGACCGGCAACCCTGCCGAGTACCGCGAGCGCACGCACAAGTTCTTCCGCGTCTCCGAGTTCGCGGACTACCTCACCGAGTTCCTGGACGGTCTCGAGGGAACCTCGAACGCGCGTAACCAGCCCCGCCAGTGGATCGAGGACGGCCTGCAGGACTGGTGTATCACCCGCGACATGGACTGGGGGATCGACTACCCCGGCACGGAAGACGAGGACGGCGACGACCTCGTCCTCTACGTCTGGGTCGACGCGCCGATCGAGTACGTCTCGAGTACGAAACAGTACTCCGAGCGCGTCGGTACCGACGAGTACGACTGGGAGCGAGTCTGGAAGGAAGACGGCGAGATCGTCCACATCATCGGCCGGGACATCATCCAGCACCACACCGTCTTCTGGCCCGCGATGCTCGAGGCCGCCGACTACAACGCCCCGCGGGGCGTCGCGGCGACGGGCTTCATCACGATCAACGGCAAGGGCCTCTCGACCAGTCGAAACCGCGCGATCTGGGCGAAGGAGTACCTCGAAGAAGGCTTCCACCCCGACCTGCTGCGGTACTATCTGACGACGACCGGCGGCCTCCAGCAGGACGTCGACTTCTCGTGGTCGGCCTTTCAGGAGAAGGTCAACGGCGAGCTCGTCGGGACGGTCGGTAACTTCCTCTATCGCAGCCTGCTGTTCGCCTACCGGAACTACGAGGGGACCCCGGAAGTCGAGGTCTCCGAGGAGGTCACCGAACGCATCGAGGACGCGATCGACGAGGTTCGAGACAACGTCAACGACTACTCGTTGCGCGGCGTCGGGCAGGCCACGACCCGTCTCGCCCAGTTCGGCAACGAGTACATCCAGCGCAACGAACCCTGGAAGCTCACCGACGACGATCCGGAGGCCGCCGCACAGGTCATTCGGGACTGCGTCCAGCTCGCGAAGGCCGTCGCCGTCCTCTTCGAACCGACCGCCCCCGGGAAATCCCAGGCCCTGTGGGAACAACTCGGTGAGGACGGTAGCGTCCACGACGC
Organism: Halomontanus rarus; assembly: GCF_017357405.1. GTDB lineage: Archaea > Halobacteriota > Halobacteria > Halobacteriales > Natrialbaceae > Halomontanus > Halomontanus rarus. Next base: position 3,907,182 of record NZ_CP071597.1, read on the forward strand.
TCACCTCGAGGACGCCCTCGAGGCCCCGCCACGACACTTCGAGGAGCCGAACGAGCTGTTCGAGAAGATCGAGGACGACCGCGTCGACGAACTCGAGACACAACTCGAGACGCGGATCGAGGAGTCCGCGTCAGCGTCGGGGTCGGGGTCGGGTTCGGAGGCCGACGAAACCGAAAGCGACGACATCGACGAGGCACAATCCGAGTCCATGGGAGAGACAGACGCAGACGCAAGCGAAAGCGAAGGCGCAGCGACGGACGCGGACGCCGGTACTGACACCGACGACCTCGAACCACTGCTCGAGGACCGTATCGGCTTCGACGACTTCCAGGACCTCGACATTCGCGTCGGGCGGATCGAGTCGGCCGAGGGAATCGAGGGTGCGGACGACCTCGCGCGACTCGAGGTCGATATCGGGTTCGAGACGCGACAGGTCGTCGCGGGTATCAAACAGCTTCACGACCTCGAGGCGCTGCCGGGGACGAAGGTCGTCCTGCTGGCGAATATGGAACCCGCCGAACTGTTCGGCGTCGAATCAAACGGCATGGTCCTCGCGGCTGGCGAGGAAGCCGACCTGCTGACGACTCACGGAGACGCCCGACTCGGAGAGAAGGTGCGGTAGGAGACCCGATCGGCGGGAGAGTCGGACCGGTCGCGTTTTTCGATCGGAAAATCATTTTCGTTCTCGTTCTCGTCCTCGTCCTCGTTCAGGGACGCGATTCGTACGGTCTCCTGTGAATTGTTTTCGGTGCAACCGAAGGTCGGGCGCGGTTGCACCGGAAAACCGTCACAGCAAACCGCATCAGAGCTCGTAAATACCCTTCCTGACCGGTTGCAAGCAAGTGTTGAGACCGTTCAAGCACTGGTAGAACGAACGACGGTCAGGTACTGTTATATCAAGTGAGTATTTTATTCATACCAATTGAATGAGTTGGGAGCCGACGTATCATCTCTTTCCGCAGATTGCCGCTGCGCTGGTAAGTCTCGTTCTTGCCGTCGTTATCTGGCGAGTGCGATCCTCTCGGAGTTCGGTTGCGCTTGGAATTACGGTCGTCGGAGTCGTCGGCTGGTCGACGGTCTACGCGCTCCAGATCGCGAGTACCGACCTCGAGACGAAACTCTTCTGGAACGATTTCCGTTATCTGTTCGTACTCGTCACCGTGATCGGGTACGTCGTCTTCGCTGCCCGGTACACGTCGAACGACCGCTGGCTCCGACAACCGATCCCGATGGCGATCGTCGTCCCCGCGGCCATAACCCTCGCGCTGGTGTTTACCAACGACGCACACGGATTGATCCGCGCCGACGAACGACTCGACACGACCGGGACGACGATGATTCTCGCGGTCGAATTCGGCCGCTGGTTCTGGGTCCACGTCGCGTACACGTACGTGCTGATGGGGGTCGCGGTCGCGTGGATCGTTCGCTTCGCCCGTCGTAACTGGACCATTTACCGCGATCAGGCGGCGACGATCGTCCTCGCCGCGGTTCTTCCCTGGATCGGCAGCGTCCTCTACGTCAGCGGCGTGACGACCGTCGAGTACACGTCGTTTGGACTCTCGATTTCGACGGTGGCGTTCGCGTGGGCGATGTATCGGTACGACCTGCTCGATCTCGTCCCCATCGCGCGAGAACGCGTCGTCGAGGCGATGCGTGACGGCGTCGTCGTCCTCGACATCGAGGACCGGATCGTCGACTGCAACGAAGCTGCGCTCCCGATTCTCGCAGCCGACACACAGTCGGACGCGCTCGGCTCGGACGTCCACGCCCAACTGAAAGCGACGCCGGTCTCCGCTCGAGAGGAGTATTCGCCCGTAACCGACGGGTCCGGCGTCGAGGAACCGACCGCCGGCAGCAGTCGGTCGGGAAGAGACGACGGGACGAGTCCGAGTGCGGATTCTAATCCGGTGTCAGACGCTGAGTCAGAATCAGGGTCAGAGTCAGAGTCAGAGTCTGAGTCCGGATCCGACGCTGAATCCGGACCAGAACCGGAAGCAGAGTCAGAATCTGGGTCCGAGTCGGGCTCCGTCCACTCTCCGACGACACACACCGACACCGGAACTCGTTCCTCCGAACGGCGAGACGACACGGAGACGATCCTGAATATGGAAACCGGACTCGAGTCGGTCGTCGACGACGAGTTCGAAACGGTCGTCGACACGTCGCTGGACGAACTCTTCGCCCGCGACGTGCGCGAGTCGTGTGCGACCGAAGTGACGTGTCAGGTAGACGATGAGCGACGACACTACGTGCTCTTGCTCTCGCCGTTACACGACGATAGTGGGAAACTAACCGGTCGACTCGTCGTCGCGGAGGACGTCACCACGATGCGACGCCGCGAGCGCAAACTCGAGCACGCTCGGTCGGTCCTCGAGGAGCGAACCCGCCAGTTGGAGATGCGAAACCGGGAACAGGCGACGCTCATCGAGAACCTCCCGGGTATCGTCTATCGGTACAGCGGGCCGGAGAGCGACCCCGAACGCGACCACGACGACTGGCACGACACCGTTCCCGTAACGTTCGTCAGCAGCGGGGCGGACGAACTGACGGGCTACAGCGCCCGCGAGTTCGAGTCGGGGGACGTCTCCCTGCAGTCGATCGTCTACCCCGACGACCGGGAAACGACGGTTCAGCAGAAGCAACTGGCTATCGACGAGGAGACCCGATTCGACGTCACGTACCGCGTCGTCACCAGCGACGAAACCCAGCGATGGGTTCGGGATATCGGCGAAGGAGTCTACGACGAACACGGCAATCTCGAGTTCGTCGAGGGATTCATCCTCGACGTCACCGGGAACAAGCGACGCGAACAGTTACAGGTCCTGACGCGGGTCTTGCGCCACAATATCCGCAACGAGATGAACGTCATCACGGGCCGGGTCGATCTCGCAATTCAGGACGCACGACCGCCGGTCAGAGAACACCTCGAGGTCGTCGAACGGGTCGCACACCGGGTCACGCGCCTGGGAACGAAAGCGCGGGACATCCAGCAACTGCTCGACTCCGACGGCGCACCCGATATCCAGCGCCTCGACGTCACCCGGACGGTCGGTCAGGCGGTCGCGAAGCTCGTCGACGAGCACCCCGACGACGTCTCCGTCGAGACGAACGCACCGGCCGAACTCGAGATATACGGTAACGAACTGCTGGGGACTGCGGTGTACGAACTCCTCGAGAACGCCGTCGTCCACACCGGGACGGCAGTCTACCCGACCAAGATCACCGTCACGGTTCGATCGATGACGGCCGAACGGGCGGAGATCAGGATCGAGGACGACGGTCCGGGGATCCCCGAGTCGGAACTCGAAGCGCTGAACGGCCGGATGGAGTCGCCGCTCGTCCACGGCAGCGGGCTCGGACTCTGGGTCGTCCGCTGGATCGTCGACGCCTACGGCGATCTCGAGATCTCGAGCGACGAGGGCGGGACGACGGCCAGTATTCGGCTTCGACGCGTCGAGGAGGGTGAGGTCGCGCCCTGACTGCGTTCGATGGCTCTTCGGTGGAGTGGATAGAAGTCACTTCGGACGACTAGTGAGAGATACTCCTCCGGCTCAGATGTCGTCGGCGAGCTGTGCAAACTCGTCGGTATCGGCAATCTCCATCGTCTGGGCCGCGAGGTCGTGCCGTCGAAGTGTCAGCGCCGCCTTGAACGCCGCTTCGCTGTCGGGGACCTCGAACGTGATGAGGAAGTCGTGTTCGCCCAGTACCGCGTACGAATCGATGAGTTTGGCTTCGTGGTCTTCGAACTCGGTCCGAATCTCTCCCCAGATCGACGCCAGTTCCTGTGCGTTCTGTACGTCACGGTCGCTGGCGTCGACGAGTGAGGCGTACGTTGGCATGCGCTGGTGTACAATATGCCGATAGAAAACCCTTGTCGTGGCAGATCGACCGTCGTGTGAGCGGTCCAGACGGCGCGATAATCCGGATCGTTTCGGGCGGTACTATAACGGGCCGACGCGTCCATACTCGACTATGGACTTCACGCTCTCCCCCGAGCAGACGCAGATCCGAGAGATGGTCGCCGAGTTCGTTGACGAAGAGGTCGTGCCCGTCGCGAGTGAGATCGACCACGAAGACGAGTTCCCGCGTGAACTCGTAGACGAGATGGCCGACCTCGGCCTCATGGGAATGCCTTTCCCCGAGGAATACGGCGGTGCCGGCCTCGACTACCACTCCTACGCGCTCGGCCTCGAGGAGATTTCCCGGGGCTCGGGCGGGCTGGGAACGGTGGTCGCCGCTCACATCTCGCTGGCGGGGAACATGATATACGAGTTCGGTAGCGAGGACCAGAAAACGGAGTACCTGACGCCCCTCGCGGAGGGAGACGACATCGGCGCGTTCGCGCTCTCCGAGGCGGGAGCGGGGAGCGACGTACCGGCCATGGAGACGACCGCGACGCTCGAGGACAACGAGTACGTCGTCGACGGCGGCAAACTCTGGATCTCGAACGGCTCCGTCGCGGACACCGTGATCCTCTTCGCGAAGACCGACCCCGAAGCGGGTAACAAGGGTATTTCGTCGTTTATCGTCCGTCCCGAGGAAGACGACGGCTTCTACGTGGAAGGGACCGAGGAGAAACTCGGCGACAAGGGCTGTCCGACCGCCGAACTCCGGTTCGACGACCTGCGACTCCCCGAGGAGCGACGGCTCGGCGACGAGGGCCGGGGGTTCGTTCAGGCCCTGAAAACGCTCAACGGCGGCCGGATCACCATCGCCGCCCGCGGTGTCGGGATCGCCCGCGCAGCCTTCGAGGAAGCCCGAACGTACGCCGGCGAGCGAGAGCAGTTCGGCCAGCCCATCGGAGAGTTCCAGTCGATCAAACACAAGCTGGCGGACATGGACACCAAGATCCAGGCCGCGAAGCTCCTGATGCACAAGGCCGCGGACAACAAGATCCGTGGCGAGGACTACATCAAGGAGGCCGCGCAGGCGAAACTTTACGCCAGCGAAGTCTCTCGAGAGGTCGCCAACGAGGGCATCCAGATCCACGGCGGCTACGGCTACACGAAGGACTTCCCCGCCGAGCGGTTCTACCGCGACGCCAAACTCAACGAAATCTACGAAGGGACGAGCGAGGTGCTGCGGAACACGATCGGGGATCGGCTCCTCGGGTGAGCGTGAGGTCTCCACCGACCGGTCGTGCGATCACTCCCGCTCGAGTGACGATTCCGCCGACTCACCCTCGAGCTCGAGACACTCCCCCATCCACTCGTAGTGCTCGCGCACCCGCCGATCGCCGGCTTCGGTGAGCGCGTACACGTCGTGAATCCCCTCCGTTCGCTTCTCGACGAACCCCGCGTCCACGAGCGCCGACAGCGAGCCGTAGAAGGCCTTCGGCTCGATCCGGTCGTCGTAGTGGGACTCGAGTCTGGATTTTACCTGCTGGCCGTGGAGTTCGGGGTCGGCCGCGAGGAGCACGCAGATGTCTCGTCGCCGACCGCTCTGGAGCCACTTCGTCATGCGTGGCCGTAGTAACTGGCCGGTCTCGAGTATTGTGGTTCCGTTCGGTGAGCGACGAGTCTCGGCGAATCAGGACCGCTCGAGCCACCGGCGGCCGAGTGCTCCGGCGACGGCGACGAGACCCCCGAGCGACGAGAGCGCGAGGACGAGCGGAATCCCGACTTCGACGGTCGCGCCGAACCCGTCTCGGTGAAGGTCGTGTCGGAGGAGAAACCACAGTCGATCGGGATCCCCGATCACGAGATTTCCGGTGCCGAAAGCCAGTGAGCCGAGCACGGCGCTGAACAGGACGACGACGGTCGCGCCGAACGTTCCCACGGAACCGTACAGAAAGGCTGCGACCGCGCTCGCCGACTCCGGTCGAATCGTCCGCGCCGCCGGGGAGCCGTAGACTCCGAAGCCGGCCCGGCCGTCCGGGAGTTTCGCCACACGAACGCTCGAGGTGTACTGCAAGAGGAGGGCGGCCATCCAGCAGTCACCGATGGAACCGGCGGCGTTGGCGGCGAGCGCGACCAGCACCAGCGAGGAGTCGGTGATCACCAGTGCGAGGAGGCCGATAGTCGAGATGGCGGCCAGCGGTGCGAGCAGGACGGTCAGCATCTGGTTGCGAGTGTAGCTCGCACCCTCGCTTCTGGCGTAGGCGTACGGTAACACGAAGTAGGCGACGCCGACGCCGTACTCCGTTCGAGCGCCGTAGCGCGCCATACACGCGCCGTGGATCAGTTCGTGAACGACGACGACGACTCCGACGAGTACCGCGATGGCGGCGAGCGTCGCGGCCATCTCGAGGGGCGTCCCGACCGTGACGGTGATCGGGTGGAGCGACGTACCGGTCAACAGCGTGTACATCGCCCCGAAGAACGACGCACAGAGAACCAGACCGATCGCCGAAACGATCGTCCACTGCACAGCCACGGGGCGAGTGAGCCGGAACGCCTCGAGCAGTCGCTGGTCGTCCGCCGACGCCCTGTCCGCCTCCGCTCGTCGCACAACACTTACTCGCGAATCCGGGAGCAAAGTGATATCGGTGTCGAAGACGAGTTCGGGACCTGTCATGAGGACCGGGTCGATGCGTGGCGACGGGAACCGATACGTTGGCCTCCCTCCGTCCGAACGCTCGAAACCGATACTTTGGCTTTCCTCCGCCCGAACGCTCGAGTATGACCGACGCTGATGGCGATACCGACGCCGACCCGGATATCGACCGCGCCGAGACGGACGCGATCACGGCGACGTACGCGGAAACCGACGCAGAGCGCGTCCTCGCGTTCGATCGAGACGGTCGAACTGCGGCGATCGCACAGAACCGCGACGGCTACGCGATGCTCAAAGTCCGTCCGAGCGTCGACGGCGACGAACTCGAGCGCTACTACGGCTTCGACATGGCGCTCGATCACGTCGGCGAGTTACTCGCCGTCTCGCCACACGAGTTACCGATCCCCGAGGCGGCCGAGGACATGGGTATGTGAGCCGGGACGAGCGACCGTGTGAGGTGTCGCCGAATCGGGTTCGAATCGCCTCGAGTCCGCGTTTCGGCTTTGCCATCTTCTCCTCCTGAAGGCCGGACTCTGTGATCGTCTACTCTCGAGTGGTCAGAATTCGTATATGAATAGAATTTATGTGTTTACTGATATTCCGTATCGATCTCCGACTGAATCGATACCGTCGGTCGACCCCCGTTCAGTCGTTTGATGGGAGCGGCGAATTGACGGGAGAAAACCCCTTCTGGAGAGCGATTCCGACGAACGACTCGAGGAGGAGCGTCTACCGACTCGAGGAATGGAAGGGAAGGGGCGAGACGACCGTGACGAACCGGAAATAGCGGTTCGAACCGCGTCAGAGACGCGTTCGATCGTTCCAGTCGCACTCCGATGTCGTTCGACGGGCGTCTCAACCTCGGGACCCCCTTCGTTCAGTTATGACTCGTTCACATATAGTATTCATAAATGATAATATCGTCGAGGATCGACTTGCCTCCAGACCGCGTACACGGCTCACGGATCGTCGAATCACCGAACAGTTATACTCGCGTGTCTGCAGGTAGCAGACGATATGGATACATTCGACGGGTATCGCCGACCCGACGGTCGGATCGGCGTCCGAAACATCGTCGCCGTCGTCCCGCTCTCGGTCGCGGTCAGCGCCGTCGCGACGCAGATCGCAGGCGAGGGCCCGGAACGGGCACACGCAACGCCACACCAGCTGTCCGCCGACGCACCGGATGCGACGCTCGAGCAGACGAGACGCATCCTCGAGGGCGTCGCGACGAACCCGAACGTCGCTGGCGCCGTCCTCGTCGAACTGGGTACCGAGCGGGTCGACGGCGAGGGTATCGCCGACGCCGTCGCCGCCGCCGGGCGTCCGGTCGAGAGACTGTCGGTCCGCGAGTGTGGAGGCACCGCCGCGGCGGTCGAAACGGGCGTCGAACTCGTCGACGACCTCGCCGCCGAGACGGCTGATGCCCGCCGCGAGTCTGCGGACGTCTCGGAACTGGTGCTGGCCGTGGAGTGTGGCGGCAGCGACGCGACCAGCGGGTTGGCGGCGAACCCCTCGGTCGGGAACGCCTGCGACCGGCTCGTCGACGCCGGCGGGACCGCGACGTTCAGCGAGACGCCGGAGTTCATCGGCGCCGAACACATCCTCGCCGAGCGCTGTGCCGATAGCGAGGTTCGCGAGAAACTGCTCGCGTACGTCGACCGGCGCGAGGCGGCGGCCGAGCTAATGGGCGCGGACCTCCGCGGCGCACAGCCCAGCCCCGGGAACCAAGAGGGCGGCCTGACGACCATCGAGGAGAAGAGCCTCGGCGCGATTTCGAAGGGCGGGACGACGCCCATTCAGGATATCGTCCCCTACGGGTCGGAACTCCCCGTCGGCGGCGGGCTCGTCCTGATGGACACGCCCGGCTACGATATCGAGAGCGTCACCGGGAAGGTCGCCGGCGGCGCACAGATCGCGATCTTCACGACCGGGCGCGGAAGTACGACAGGCAACCCGATCGCCCCCGTGATCAAGGTCTGTGGCAACCCCCAGACCTGGGATCGAATGGCCTCGAACATGGACGTCAACGCCAGTACCGTCGTCGCGGGCGACGACCTCGAGGCAGTCGGCGAACGGATCTACGAGACGGTCCTCGAGACGGCGAACGGTCGACCGACGGCGGCCGAAGTGCGCGGGCTCCGAGAGTTCGCGATCAACGAACTCCAGCCGAACGAACTGGGGTACTTCGACGGCGACGGGATCGGTGACGGCGAGGAGGTGAGTCGGTCGTGACGGAATCCGGAGCGGGAGCCGAGACGGAACCGGAAGCCGGGACCCGACGGGCCGCGATCGAACTCGACGGGACCGACACCGTCGTGACCGTCCTCGAGGACGCCGAAGCCGGCGACGTCGTCGGGGACGACGGTGCCCTCGAGCTCACCGAGTCGGTGCCGTTCGGTCACAAGGTCGCGCTCGTGGACCACGAGCCCGGCGACGAGATTCGCAAGTACGGCGAGGTCATCGGCGTCGCGACCGAATCGATCGAACCCGGCGAGTGGGTCCACACGCACAACTGTGACAGTGCCCGCGGAAAAGCGGAGGGGCGGCGATGAGCGAGACGGAGACCGAGCGGACGAGCGAGCACCGGAGTCGAAGCGAGTCCGGGACCGAAAGCGAGCACGCCGTACGCGAAGTGATGAACGAGAGCGGCCGTCGCGGCATCCGAGACCACGTTCTGATACTCCCCTCGGTCGTCTGCTCGCACACGGTCGCCGAGCGGATCGCCGACGCGGTCGAGGGCTGCGTCGCCACCCCGCACGACAACGGCTGCGGTCAGATCGGCCGCGACAACGATCTGACCGAGCGGACGCTGATCGCGATGGGTGCGCACCCGAACGTCGCGGGAGCCGTCGTCGTCGGCCTCGGCTGCGAGCACGTGCAGAGCGATGCCGTCGCCGACGCCCTCGAGGATCGCGGCGTGCCGGTCCGGGAGCTCTCGATTCAGGGCGTCGGCGGGACGGAGGCCTGCGTCGAGCGCGGGATCGAGGCCGCAGAAGCGCTTCGGGCGGGAGAGACAGTCCTCGATGGTGAGCCCGGGGGTGATTCCGATTCCGATGGTGCCGTCGAAACCGGTACTGACGGCAACCCCGACATCGACACCGCTATCGGCCTCGCGGACCTCACGGTCGGAATCGTCAGCACGGACCTCGAGGACCCCACCGTCGAGACCGCCGATCCGCTCGTCGGCGGGTTCGCCGACCGAGTCCTAACGGCCGGCGGTCGGGTCGTCGTCGCCGGAACGGAACGCGTCAGTGCCCATCCGGAGGCCGCGAGAGAGCGGATCGACGCGGATCTCGACGACTTACTGGCGGCCGCCCGGAGCGGCCCGGCGAGAGCACCCCGCGTTCGCAGGCGGGCCGGCGAGCGGTCCTTCGAGGCGACGACCCGGGCGTGGGGCGACGCGTCCGTCGACGAACTCCTCGAGTACGGCGAGTCGCCGCGTGCCGACACCGGACTCGCGCTCGTCGATTCCTCCTCGCGATTCGAGGAGGCGGCGACCGTGCTCGTCGCCGCCGGCGCGCAACTGGTCGTCCACGTGACCGGGGACGGCATCCCGACCGGCCACCCGATCGCGCCCGTCGTGAAAGTCAGTGCGACCGCGAGCACGCTCGAGGCGGTCGGCGCGGATATCGACGTCGACGCGCGAACGGCGTCAGTCGACGACCTCGCGGCGTACGTACGGTCGGTTGCCAACGGGACACCCTGTCGTGCTGACGTCCACGGCGTCACCTCGTTCGCGATCGAGCGTGCCGGGCCGTCGATGTAGTCGTCGGAGCGATATCGCGGCCGCTTCGTCGAGTCGACACTTCGAACGTCCCGTCGGGAGCAGTCGGTCCTGTTCACCGGGCTGGCGAGCGCTCACTGGGAGCGACTGCTCGAGCGGGATATCGACGAACCAGAACGAAACAGCGACGAGAACCGACCTCTCAGGCCTCTCGAACCGAGTGCTCGAGCGTCCCGACGCCCTCGACCTCGAGTTCGACGGTGTCGCCGTCCTCGAGGGGGCCGACGCCGGCCGGCGTTCCCGTCGAGACGAGGTCGCCCGGCTCGAGCGTCATGTAGGTGGTGATCTCCTCGATCAGTTCGGGCAGCGAGAAGATCCACTCCGTCCGCGAGGACGACTGTCGCGTTTCGCCGTTGACGCGGAGTTCGACGGACGCGTCGTCGGGAACCTCGTCGGGAGTGGCGACGACGGGGCCGACGGGGGCGGAGTTGTCGAACGCTTTGCCGCGGATCCAGTTTTGCTCGATCTCCTGATCGTCCCGGTTGGAGATGTCGTTGAGGCAGGTGAACCCCTCGACGACGGACATCGCGTCCTCGGCGGCGACGTCGCGACACTGCTCGCCGACGACGATCGCGATTTCGGCCTCGAAGTCGACGCGATCCTTGCCGGCGGGGAGCGTGACGGTGTCGCCGTGGCTCGAGAGGGTGTTCGGCGGCTTGAGGAACAGGAGGGGGCGATCCGGAATCTCCATGTTCGACTCGTCGGCGTGGTCGGCGTAGTTCAAGCCGACGCAGACGATCTTGCTCGGTTCGGTCGGGGCCAGGACGTCGATGGCCTCGTCGGTCGGTTCGTAGGTGTCGGAACCGAAGACGATGCCGTCGTCGGTCCACTCTCCCTGGCGGACGGTTCCTGCGGGATCACGAAATCGGACACGGCGCATGACCGGTCCGATGACCGCTGCGGACAAAACGCTTGTTATGGTCCCACCGGGATCGAGAGACAGTACTCACCCTCTCTCCGACTCTCTTATATCTCGTTTATCCCAGCGGAACGTCGTTTTGAACGACAGAACAAACGGGGTGAATCAGTGTCGGCTCGAGAGAGGCGGACGAATACGGAACGTTTTTCGACTCGTTCCGCTGTGACACGCCACGACGCGACGAATCGATCGTGAATCGTGAATTGCACCGATTCGATTACAGCCCTACGGGCGTAATAGAAAAACGTCTCGAGTGGGGAAACGGACGCTTCATGCATCCTACGGCCGCTTTCTTCACACAGGGTGGGAAATAAATGGATGATGAATACGAACCACGTCGGACGACGGCGAACTCGAGAAGGGCCGACGTCGGTCCGAGACACGGAGTGAATCGGGATCGAACGGGTGACGTTCTCTCCGAGAGCGGAACTCGAGAGACAGAACCCGTTTTGGTATCAGTACCACCCCATCCAGCGGGCCGGAATTGCGTTCGCCATAGAATCGAACGCCTGCAGTGGAGAGTTTTATTACGGCCCCGTCCGGTTGTCGTGATATGGGTCCTACGATCACCCGCATCGAGAGTCGCGAGTTTCGCTATCCGCTCGAGGACGTCGGGACGGACGCGAACGGGTTCAATCTCGTCTACGAGCCAGGAGAGACCACCTGGCGGAAACTCTTCGGGATCAAAGTGCACACGGACACGGGCATCACCGGCGAGTACGTCGGCGGGAACTCGCCCGGCGCCGCCCAGCTCAACATGTTCGCCGACTACCTGATCGGCAAGAACCCCTTCGAGCGCGAGAAACACTGGAGCGAGATCAAACGCGCCCTCCGCAAGTACGACCGAATGGGTATCGGCCCCGTCGACATCGCCCTCTGGGACTTCGCGGGGAAATATTACGACGCGCCGATCCACGAACTGCTCGGCACCTACCGGACCAAAATCCCCGCCTACGCCTCGACGTATCACGGCGACGAGAACGGCGGCCTCGACTCCGCCGAGGCCTTCGCCGACTTCGGCCAACAGTGCCTCGAGATGGGGTACACGGGGTACAAGATCCACGGCTGGGGCGGCGGCGACGACAGCCGCGACATTCAACGGGAGATCGACTCCGTCCACGCCGTCGGCGAACGGGTCGGCGACGAGATGGACCTCATGTTCGATCCCGCCTGCGAGTACGAGACGTTCGCCGACGCGCTGAAAGTCGGCAAGGCACTCGACGAACAGGGTTTTTACTGGTACGAAGACCCCTACCGCGACGGCGGCATCTCCCAGCACGGCCACAAAAAGCTGGGCGACCACCTCGAGACGCCCATCCTCCAGACCGAACACGTCCGCGGGCTCGAGCCCCACGCAGATTTCATCGCCAACGGCGCGACGGACTTCGTGCGTGCCGATCCCGAGTACGACGCCGGAATTACGGGCGCGATGAAGGTCGTTCGCACCGCCGAGGCGTTCGGTCTCGACGTCGAGTTTCACGCGCCCGGGCCCGCCCAGCGTCAGTGTATCGCCGCCACCAGGAACACGAACTATTACGAACTCGCGCTGGTCCACCCCGAGTGTCAGAACACTCAGCCGCCGGTCTACGAGGGCGGCTACTCGGACATGATCGACACGATCGACGACGAGGGGCGAATCGAGGTCCCCGACGGCCCCGGACTGGGCGTCGAGTACGACTGGGACTACATCGAAGACAACCAGACCGGCTCCGTCCACGTCTACGAGTAGTGAGAGTGAGTCTATGACCTACACCGCAGGCATCATCGGTACCGGCGGCATCGCGGGAATGGGCATCCTCGGCATGCACGACGAGGAAGACATCGGCCGCAAGAAGATCGAGGCCAGCCACGCCGGCGGCTACGACGCTCAGGAAGAACTCGACCTCGTCGCCGTCGCCGATATCGACGAAGAGAAACTCGAGCGGTTCGGAACGGCGTGGGAGATCCCCGAAGAGCGACGGTACGTCGGTCACGAGGCGATGCTCGAGGCCGAGGACCTCGACGTGATTTCGGTGTGTACGCCGTCGTATCTCCACCACGAACACGTGCTTGACGCCGCCCGGTCGGCGGCCGACCCGTCGTTGATCTGGTGTGAGAAACCCATCGCCTCGCAGGTGAGCGCCGCCGAGGAGATGGTTCGGGTGTGCGAGGAGACCGAGACGGAACTGCTGGTGAACCACTCGTTTCGGTTTACCGACAAACTCCAGCAGTTACGCACGCTGATCCAGGAAGAGGATCTCCTCGGGGAGATTCAATCGGTGAGCGCGCAGTTCCGCATGGAACTGCTGCGCAACTCGACGCACCTGCTCGACACGCTCGTCTACCTGCTCGACGCGCGCGCGGAGACCGTCGCCGGCCACATCACCGGCGAGAACGAAGCCGTCGACAGCCTCGAGGCGGGCCGGCAGGTCGACGACTCGGGCGGCGGCGGGTTCGTCGTGATGGACGACGGCTCGTTCGTCACAATCGACTGCACACTGCCGCGAGCGATCTCCTCGATGACGTTCAACGTCATCGGCACGAAGGGCAAACTCTACATGAACAACGACGACGGCGAGTGGCGCTACTGGCGACTCGAGGACGGCGACCACGTCGAAGCGCCGCTGCCGGGAATCGAGGGCGCGTGGACCTGGGAGGACGACTACCAGCGGGCGTTCGCCAACGCCGCCGGCCACATCGTCGACGTGCTCAAGGGCGACGCGGCGAACGGATCGACCGGGGAGGAAGCCACCCGCTCGCTCGAGATCATCATCGCGTTCTACCTCTCGCACAATACCGGTGGGCAAGTCGAGATCCCGCTCGCGCGGCCGTTGCGCGACGTGAACGTGACCTCCTGGTAGTCGGGGTTCGGGCCGGACGTTCGGTCTGGCGGATCTCAGCAGTTTTGTCGAGACGCTCGGGTGGCGGTGTTACGGTCCTCGGAACCGCACCCCGGCTCCTCACCCGTGAAGTTCCTCGAAAGTCCGGTGTGAGAGATACGCTCGATCCCGACGCGAGAGCGTCTCGAGGGTCTCGATCCACGAGAGACAGGCCTCGTAGTCGGCCCAGTCGTCCATCCACGGGTAGTCGGAGCCGAGCATGAGCCGCTCGGGGCCGAACCACTCGAGAAGGTTCGTGACGTAGTCGTGGACGGGTTCGTAGGGCCAGCCATCGCTTTCGGTTCCGGTTCCGGCTCTTTCGCTATCGACACCGACGGCCTCGGCCGACCGCGGCGCCGAACTGACCTTCACGTAGACGTTGTCGTGCTCTGCGACCGCCTCGAACGTCGTCCACGGGCCGTCGTCGGGAGCAGTCGTCTCGTCGGGCCAGGCCATGTGATCGACGACGATGGTCGTCTCGGGGTAGCGGCCGGCGAGTGTCTCGACCTGATCGAGTTGCTGGGCCTTCGGAAAGACGAAGATCGCGGTATCGAGTTCTCCCGCCCTGCGCCAGACGGGCTCGAGGCGGTCGTCGAGGATCCAGTCGCCGTTTCGATCGACGTCGCCCGGTATTTCACCGTACTCGAGTGCCGCATGCATGCGGACGCCGAGCATCCGCGGGTGACCGGTGACCCGCTCGAGGGCGTCGCGCGCGTCGGCGGGGTCGTCGGGGAAGAACTCCATCAGACCGACGCCCCACAGCCGGTCGGGGTGGGCCTCGATGCTCTGCATCGTGTACTCGTTGGCGCGCGGACCCCGACCGTACAGCGGCGTCGTCACGATCACCGATTCGGCGACGCCGGCGCGGTCCATATCGCCGACGAGGTCGTCGTGCGTGTAGGCCCCGTGCCACTCGGGCGGGAGGACGTCGGCTCGCCACGGGAGTTCCCGCGTGTCCGGACCCCAGGCGTGGGTGTGTGCGTCGATGAGTTTCATCGTCATGGGTATCGTCGTGTCGGGCCGAAATTCGAACGACTCGAGTATAAGCGTATGTGTGGGACGAGTCAGCTCTCGGTTCTCGTTTCAGTTCGTTTTTCGTCACTCTTTCCGCGTACGATTCCCGTCATTCGCGTGCGTTCGAGGATCGGATCGTCACTCGTCCGCATCCTCGAGCGACCAGACGCGATCCATCGTCGGTATCCGTCTCGTCTGCCGTGGGTGACGGTCGTCGTCGGTCCGCAAAATCGTGGTGATCGGTCGCACTGATCGGCGAGGGGAAGAGAGGGAGAGACCTCGATTCCGAATCGCTCCGTCCTGGTATCGACTCGCGACTACTCGTTCGTCGCCCCCACACCGATGCGCGGATTCGCCACCCCGGTGAGACGAACGGTGTACGCGTACTCGTGATCCGGTCTGGACGGCAACTCGAGAGCGAGCGTCTCGTCCGTCACGGTCACCCCGCACGCGCGATCACCGTCTCGAGTGAGGAGCGCGGCTTCCGCGGGCGCGTGCTCGACGTGTCGCAGGACCGACAGCGAGAGCGAACCCGGTTTCGCCTCGTCGTGCCCGGGCCACTCGAGGGCGGTCGCGTAGCAGTCGCCGTCGTGCCAGGTGTAGCGGACCTCGACGTCGCTCGCCTCGTCCTCGGCGACGACCCACGGTCGACTCGCGAAGACGGCGTCGCCGTTGATCGAGAGCCACTCGCCCAGCGCCTCGAGGCGCGAACGCTGGAGTTCGGGGATCGTCCCGTCGGCCCGCGGGCCGACGTTGAGCAGGAGGTTCCCGTTTTTCGAGACGATGTCGACGAACGAGCGAACGAGCTCGCCGGGTGAGAGGTGATCGTCGTCCTCTTCGACCTGATTGTAGCCGAAGGAGTGGCCGATGCCCCGACAGGCTTCCCACTTCTCCTCGCGGATTTCGTCGAACGAGGCGTACTCGGGGGTGACGAAGTCGCCGTGGAACGTCTTTCCGTCCCACCGGTCGCCTTCGATGTCGATCGTCGGTCCGATCGCATCTGTCGACGCCCGGTCGTTGACCGCGACTTCCTTGCCCCACTCGGCGGCTCGGTTGTAGTAGTCGGCGATTAGTTCCTTCGCGCGGACGTCGTCGCTGTGTTTCGTCGGAACGTCGAACCACAGCAGATCCGGTTCGTACTCGCGGATCAGTTCGCGGTGCTTCGCGTTCATGAAGTCCACGTACTCCTGTCCGGGTCCGCCCTCGTCGTCGTGGGGATGTGTGGAATCGAAATCGGGATGGCCGAACTGCCCCTCGAACCCTGGCTGGTAGTAGTTGAAGTTCGCGTGGTAGGACGGCGCAAACCGAAGCCCCCGGTCACGAACGGCAGTGGATAGGTCGCCCACGAGGTCACGTTCGGGTCCCATCTCGGCGGCGTTGTACCTCGTGTAGTGGCTATCCCACAGCGGAAATCCGTCGTGGTGTTCGCCGGTCAGGACGACGTAGCCTGCGCCGACGTCGGCGAAGAGGTCGGCCCACTCCTCGGGATCCCAGTTTGCCGCGGTGAAGTCGTCGACGAAGTCCGCGTACTCGACGTCCTCGCCGTAGGTCTCGCGATGATACTCTCGGGTGGGAGACCCGTCTTCGTACATGTAGTACGGATACCACTCGGCGTAGGGAGAGGCTTCTTCGCCGCCGATGTCGGCGTCAGTCGGCGCCCACGCGGGGACCGAGTAGACGCCCCAGTGAACGAAAATTCCCAGCTTCGCGTCGTGGAACCACGTCGGTACCTCGTGCGTATCGAGCGACTCCCAGGTCGGTTCGAACGTCGACATGCTCCGTTCGACTTCGCGAACGGTCAAGTAGATTCGGTCGCCGGAAGTCGAGAGTAGACGAGCGAGCGGCTCTCGAGTGGCCGTGACACGGAACAGGCGCGAGAACCAGGGCGCTCGCGGACGCAGTTTTAAGTGCCGGTGCGAACCACCTGCGTGCATGGTCGGCCAGACCAGCTACGACTACACCGGAGAGTCGGCGATCGTCACCGGATCGACGAAAGGGATCGGCCGCGGGATCGCGGCGGCGCTCGTCGACGCGGGAGCGAACGTCGCGATCAACTCGCGAACCGAGGCGGCCGTCGAGGAGACGGTCGCGGAACTCGAGGCGGAGGCGTCCGGCGAGGTGATCGGCGTCGCCGCGGATATGGGGTCGCCCGAGGGGATCGAGGACCTCGTCGCGACGGCGATCGAAGCGTTCGGGGAGATCGACCTGCTGGTCAACAACGCCGCCGTCTGGCCCCGAGAGGACTCGACGGTCGAGGCCTCGCTCGAGGACTGGGAGTACACGATGAACGTGAACGTCCGGTCGCAGTTCTACGCCTCGAAGCTGGTCTCCCAGCACATGATCGAGAACGGTATCGAGGGGTCGATCGTCAACCACAGCAGTCAGACCGGCGACAGACGCGCTGGGGGTCGTGGCCTGTACGGCATCTCGAAGACGTCGATCAACGGTCTCACCTGGCGGATGGCCCACGACCTCGCCCGTCACGGCATCCGCATGAACGCGATCTCGACGGACGTCACCGAGACCTACCAACTCGAGAAGGAAGCGCGGATGATCGCCGACGACGATCCCGATCGAACGTCCGAGGACGTCCTCCGAGAGTGGGGTGAGTCCCGGCCGTTGGGGCGATTGGGCCAGCCGGCGGATCTCGCGAACGCCGTCCTGTGGCTGGGGAGCGAACAGGCGTCGTACGTCGTCGGGACGATCGTTCGAGTCAGCGGCGGCGGAAATCTGCAGTGAGCCGTCGTGAACTGTATTCTGGCAGGAATCAGATATTGTGGGTGTCGAGTATCCATCATCTCGTGTCGAGAACGGAGCCAACGGAGACACCCCGGAGTGCCGCTGTATGGGTCCGGAAGAGCGCCCGAAACCACAGATATCTCCGGATCGCTCGAAAGATCGATCTCGAGGTCTGGTGACGCCGTAGAGTCTAAATCAATATCTTTATATGTGATATGTGAGTTACCGATCACTAAGTGCGTCGCACACTGACGGGTTCGATCGGCGTCGCATACGGTCCGACTGTTCGAGGTGAAAACGCCCTCCCGGTTTCGCCGCGGTTGGATACTCGTCCACTCTCGCTCGTATCGTCGTTTCCGCTCGTGTTCGGTGCGTTCTGCTCGTGTTCGTGCCCCTCTATCCGAATCAGTCGCCGGCGTTTCGTCCGAACGTCTTCGAGTTGACTTTCACCCCAGCGCTCGTTTCGGGTGGATACTCCATCGAATCTATACAGCGGCACTCCGGGGTGTGTGTCTTCTCGATACAGCGGCAACGCGGGGTGCGTATTATCGGTTTCAGACCTGTATACTGGAAGAGAGAACGCATACAGCGGCACTCCGGGGTAGTATCCGATCGCGCCGGGAACCGGCCGAACTTCATACAGCGGCACTCCGGGGTAGTATCCGATCGCGCCGGGAACCGGCCGAACTTCATACAGCGGCACTCCGGGGTCTCCCGTCGCGCTTACAGCGGCACCGCGGGGTCGATAGCGGGTTATACAGCGGCACTCCGGGGGCGGATACCCGTGTTAGAGTCCACCTATCTCGAGAATTGCGCCAGATACAGCGGCACTCCGGTTCCGAACGTTTAAGAGTCCCTGCGACAGAGAGTCGGGAACGACGATGTCGGATTCGATCGATTACTTCGGGAGCGGGGACGAGATCTTCCAGAACAAGGAACTCCTGCAGGTGAGCCACCTCCCGGACAGCGACCGCATCATCGGTCGCCAGACCGAACTCACGAACCTCGCGAACGCGATCAAACCGGCGACCCGAGGGAACACGCCGAACAACGTGTTGGTGTACGGAAAAACCGGCACCGGAAAATCGCTCTGCTCGAAGTTCATCACCCAGCAGGCCACCGAGCGCGCGTCGAAAAACGGCGTTACGGTCGGCGTCGCGTACGTCGACTGTCTTCAGGACTCCACGGAAACGCAGGCGATCCAGTCCGTCGGGCATCAATTGAACGATCCCGCCGAAACCGACGTTACGATTCCACATTCCGGACTCAGCACGTCCGAGTACTACCGTCGGCTCTGGAACATCGTCGACGACCGCTACGACGTCGCCCTGGTGATCCTCGACGAAGTCGACAAGATCGAATCCGACGACATCCTGATGCAGTTCTCCCGAGCGGTCGAATCCGGCAAACTCGAGGCGAGCAAGATCGGTCTGATCGGCATCAGTAACAAGGTTCGATACAAGGAGTCGCTCGACGAGCGGGTCAAGTCGAGCCTCTGCGAGCGCGAGTACGTCTTCGCTCCCTACGACGCGAACCAGATCCGCGAGATACTGCGCTCTCGCGCCGACGCGTTCCACGACGGCGTGCTCGAGGATGCGGTCATTCCGCGCGTGGCCGCGCTCTCGGCGCGCGAACACGGCGACGCGCGAAAGGCGATCGACATCTTCCGGTTCGCGGGCGAGATCGCCGAGGAAGAGGGCGAGTCGACGGTTACGGAAGCCTGCGTCGACCAGGCACACGAACGCGAGGAGACGAGTCGACTCGCCGAACTCATCAGCAAGAGTCCGAGCCACGCGAAGATGGTCCTCCAGGCGATGGCGTTTCTCGCCCAGCAGTCCGAGGAGGAAGGAATTCCGTCGACCGACATCTACGAAATGTACAAGAACGTCTGCGAACAGGAAGGTTCCGAGCACCTGAAACTCCGCCGCGTCCGCGACATCCTCTCGGAACTCGAGTTCCTCTCGATCATCGACCAGGAGCGCAAGTGGGCCGGCAAGGGGAAGGGCAATTACATGGAAAACCGGCTGATCGACGACCCGAAGGTCATCATCGCGGCCTGTAACGAGACGGAGCGATAGGGGTCCGATCGGCGACGCCCTCGAGCGTTCGAGTGTTCGAGTGTTCGCGGCGACTGTTTCCGGCCCGGCGGTGTGTTTTCGCCGACCCGTCCGGCGTGAAACCGCCGATGCTAAATACGCTCGGTCGAACGTTCACCTAGAAACCGTGGCACCGTCAGATACCGCCCGACGACTCGGGACACGGACGCGCTTTTCGGGGTTGCTCGCAGCGACCGCGGTCGGCG
This sequence comes from Halomontanus rarus, assembly GCF_017357405.1. Classification (GTDB taxonomy): domain Archaea; phylum Halobacteriota; class Halobacteria; order Halobacteriales; family Natrialbaceae; genus Halomontanus; species Halomontanus rarus. Next base: position 3,927,296 of record NZ_CP071597.1, read on the forward strand.
TCTACCTACTCTTGATCATCGGTGCCACCACGTCACTGACCGACGCGGCGGCGGCCTGCTCGACGTGGCCGACCTGTCACACCCCTATCGACCCGCTGAGTCAGACCGAACTCGCGATCGCGTGGGGACATCGCTTGGCGGCCGTCGTCGTCGGCCTGCTGGTCGCCGCTTCGACCGCAATGGCCGTCGTTCTCGGAACGTCTGTACGCGTCCGCTACGCGCTCGTAACCGCACTCGGCCTCTACGTCGTCCAGGTCGCCATCGGCGCAGTGACGGCGACGAACGGACCGGCGGCGATCGTCCCCGGGCTCCACCTCGCCCTCGGCGTCGTCATCTTCAGCGCCGTCGTCCTCGCGCTCGCCTGGGACCTCGAGCTCACGACTGGGGTCGAAGACGAAACCGACACCGTCTCGCCGGCCCCGCTCGAGGGAGCGGTCGAAGACCAGCCCGACCCCGGTACGGCGACCCCGCGAACGCTCCCGTCCGGACTGCTGGCCCGCGCGCGGCTGACCGCGTTCGCCTACTTCAAGATGATGAAGCCGCGGCTCATGTGGCTGCTCTGTCTCGTCGCCGCCGCCGGAATGGCGCTGGCGGCGGGGTCCGAACTGGACGGCTACACCATCGTCGCCACCCTCGGCGGCGGCGTCCTCGCGATCGGCGCCTCGGGGACGTTCAACCACGTCTTAGAGCGCGACGTCGACCAGCGGATGGCCCGCACCGCCGATCGGCCGCTCGCGACCGACGTGATCCCGGTCCGAAACGCTGTGGGCTTCGGGCTCTTTCTCACCGCGGCCTCGATGACGGCGTTCCTGACGATCAACGCGCTGGCCGCGGCGCTCGGACTGGCGGCGATCCTCTTTTACAGCGTCGTCTACACGCTGTTGCTCAAGCCGAACACGGTCCAGAACACGGTCATCGGCGGTGCGGCAGGTGCGCTGCCCGCACTCATCGGCTGGGCCGCCGTAACGAACGAGATCAATCTCCCGGCACTGGCACTCGCTGGCGTCATCTTCCTCTGGACGCCGGCGCACTTCTACAACCTCGCGCTGGCCTACCAGGACGACTACGCCCGCGGCGGCTTCCCGATGATGCCCGTCGTCCGCGGCGAGACGGTCACCCGAAAACACATCGTCTACTACATCGGCGCGACACTGTTGGGGACGATCGGCCTCGCCTGGATCACCGACCTCGGCGCGCTGTACGCCGGCACCGTCGTCGTCTTCGGCGGAATCTTCCTCTGGGCCGCCGTGCGACTCCACTTCGAGCAGACTGAGGCCGCCGCCTTCCGGTCCTTTCACGCCTCGAACGCCTTCCTGGGTGCGGTGCTCGTCGCGGTGTTAGTCGACGCGCTCGTGCTCTGAGTCTCGGAACATCCTCGAGTCCCGTCCGACGGAGACTCGAGACGAACGTCGTATCCGACGTCAGGAACCGGGAGCGAATCGACTGGGGAGTCCGTTTCTAGAGGCGGTACTGGCTGAGACACCAAAGACGAATCCGACCCATCCGAAAAAAGCGTCGTTGTCGTTGTCGTTCCCGATCCCGATCGACGGCGGACTCGAGTTTACGTCGTCCGGGCCTCGTCGATCCGATCGAACTGTGCCTCGGTGAGTTCGATCTCGACGCCGCCGACGTTCTCTTCGAGTTGGTCGGGCGAGCGAGCGCCGACGATGGGCACGCAGGTGAACGCGTCTTGCTCGATGAGCCAGCGCAGGGACACCTGCGCGGGCGTCGCATCGAGTTCGTCGGCGACGGACTTGACCGCCTCGAGGACCGCCCAGTCGCTCTCGGTCGGGGAGATGCCGCTGAGACTTCCTCGCGATCCGTCGGGGGTGATCACATCGCCCGAACCGTCGCCGGCTCGTTCGTACTTGCCGGTGAGAAAGCCGCCCTGCAGCGGCGAGTACGGACAGACGGCCAGATCCTGGTCACCGCAGACCTCGAGGTACTCCGTAACTTCGTCGTACTGGCCGGCGTTGACCCGCGGCTGGGTGACGTCGAAGCGCTCGAACCCCTCCACGTCGCTGGTCCACAGCGCCTTCGTCAGCTGCCAGGCGGCCATGCTCGAGGCGCCGAGGTAGTTGACTTTCCCCTCGTCGACGAGCTCGGTGAGCGTGCGCAGGGTCTCTTGGATCGGCGTGTCCTCGTCCCAGCGGTGGATGTAGTAGACGTCGAGGTAGTCGGTGCCGAGCCGGTCGAGGGTGCCCTCGATCTGGGCGCGAATGTGCTTGCGGCTGAGCCCGGAGTCGTTGGGTCCGGGTTCGCCCCAGCCGTCGAAGGGGAAGTAGACCTTGGAGGCGATGACGAAGTCCTCGCGGTCGTGATCTGCGAGCCACTCGCCGATGTACTCCTCGCTGGTCCCGTTCGGGTTCCCGTAGACGTTGGCGGTGTCGATGAAGTTGATGCCGTGGTCTCGGCAGGCGTCCAAGAGTTCGTGGGCTTCCTCGCGGTCGGTTTCGACGACCCCGTTCGTCTCCTTTCCGAAGCGCCAGGTACCGAAGCAGAGTCTCGAGACTGTGGTTCCCGTGTTTCCGAGGGTGGTGTACTCCATATATGCGGAATTCTATCCGGAGAGGGAAAAACGCCTGCGGAAGCGGCGAAGTGGACGGCCAGTCGTGGAGCGTTAGTAGGTGAGAATCTCGAGGTCGTCGATCCGCTCGAAGTGATCGACGGGCACGGTTCGGTTACTCGAGTTCGGGCATCACTTCCTCCTCGAAGAACTCGATGAACAGGTCCTGATCCGGCCCGATCTGGTGGACGTAGACGTGATCGTAGCCGGCGTCGACGGCCTCTTCGATGCTCTCGACGTACCGCTGCGAGTCGGGCTCGGTGATCGTACTGCCCTCGGCGATGTCCTCGCGTTCGACCATCTCGGCGGCCTGTTCGAAGTGTTTCGGCGACGGCAGTTCCTGTGCGAGTTCGCCGCCGATGGCGCCGTTGGGCCAGAGCTCGTAGACCGTGTCGATGGCCTCCTCCTCGGTCTCCTGGTAGCAGGCGTGGAGCTGGCAGTACTTCGGCCCCTCGCCGCCGGCGTCCTCGAACTCCTCGACGACCTCCTCCTGGGGACCGGAACACCAGAGGCCGTCGCCGTACTCGGCGGCCATCTTCGCCGTCTTCGGGCCGAACGCCGAGACGACGGTCGGGATCGAGTCGTCGGGGACGGTGAAGAGCTTCGCGTTCTCGACGGTGTAGTGTTTTCCGTGGTGGCTCGTGTTCTCGCCCGTCCAGAGTTCCCGCATGACGTCCATCGACTCCTCTAACATCTCGAGGCGGACGTCGTGTTCGGGCCAGCGCTCGCCGGTGATGTGTTCGTTCAGGTTTTCGCCGGTGCCGACGCCGAAGGTGAAGCGCCCGTCGAACAGCTCGGCGACGGTTCCGACGGCGTGGGCGACGTTGACCGGGTGGATGCGAACGGTGGGACAGGTGACGCCGACGCCGACCTCGATCTCGTCGGTGGCGTTGGCGATGGCGCCGAGGGTGCTCCAGACGAACGGCGAGTGGCCTTGCTGGGGGACCCACGGGTGGAAGTGATCCGAGATCGAGACGAAGTCGAAGCCGGCCTCCTCGGCTCGGCCGGCGTGGTCGACGAGGTCGGTCGGGTTGTGTTCCTCGCTCGAGAGGGTGTATCCGATCTGTGTCATCGCGTTCGGCTACCAGCAGTGCGGTTCTAATGGTTAGCCCTGCGACGGCAGGAAGCGGGTTGGCGGCGGGTCGTCGAGGCACTCCACTGGGGTTCTCACAGCGGCTCAACGCCGAGTACTCGCACGAATCGGTCCGCCCCTCGACAAGCAAACACTCATTTGGTCGGACCTGCCAAAGGTGAGCATGAACCGGGCCACGCTCTCGATACATCTCCAGCAACTCGGACTCTCCGAGCAAGACGCACGGACGTACCTCGCGGCACTCGAGCGCGAGGACGGCGCGACGATGGCGGCGGTCGCCGAGGAGACCGGTCTCGACGAACGCGCCGTCGTCGAGGCGGGCGATCGCCTCGCGGCTCGCGGATTCGTCGTCTTCGAGTCCGGGAGCGTGGACGACCCCGACGCGTCGGCGACGATCGATCCTCGACCGCCGGAGACGGTCCTCGAGTCGACGCGGACGGCACTCGATTCGCTCGAGGCCGAATTCGACGTCGATACAGCCGCCACCGGATCTCGGCTCCCGTTCGACGCGATCGATACCCGATCGGAACTGCTCGACTCCCTCGCCGCGCTGATCGAGGGCGCGACCGAGGAGGTGGCCCTCTCTATTCCGGCGTCGGTGCTCGTCGAGCTCGATGACGAACTCCGAGACGCGGTGGAGCGGGGCGTGCTGGTAGCCCTGCTCGTCGTCGGCGACGAAGAGGTTGCGGCGGATCAGTTCGAGGGGATCGCGAGCGTCGCTCGCGTCTGGAGTCGGGCGGCTCCGGTGATCGGAATCGCCGATTACACTCGCGGGATCGCGGCCGCCAATCGGATGGTGACGGGCGGAGACGCGGACGCATCGACCGCCGAGTCCGAGTACGGCATCCTGCTCGACTCCCGCCCGCTCGCGTTCGTCCTCATGGGTTCGTTCTTCGGCAACTACTGGCGAATCGCGACCCAGCTCTTCGCCGCCGATCCCGATCCGTTGCCGCGAACGTACACCAACATCAGGCACGCGGTGTTTCAGGCGACGCTCCGCCTCGAGACCGGGGCCGACGTTCGCGTCACGGCGGAGGCCCGTCCCGTCGGCGACGAGGCGTTCGACACCGTCCAGGGGCGACTGGTCGACGTTCGACAGAGCCTCCTCGAGCCGGTCCACGAGTCATTCGCGATCGAGAACGCGCTGATCGTCGAACGCGAGGGGTCTGACGGTCGGGAGGGCGAGCGGATTACCCTCGGCGGTGAACGGGCGTTCGTCGAGGAACTCCAGACGCGCTCGGTTCGGCTGTCGCCGCTCGAGGGTGCGTGAGCGGCGAGCGGTAACTGAGTCGTTCCGTCGGCCTTCGAAGTTACGTCCTGTCCCGTCGGTCTCTCCTTCCGCGACGAAAATCGGATCCGGAACCGTCCACAAAGCCAACGAGAAGAGAGCCGTCGACGGCCGGCCGTCACTTCATCCTTCCATTCCGCCGAACGAGAGGCCGCTCTCGATGTAGCGTTGGGCGAACAGGTAGACGAGCACGATGGGGAACGCGAAACACAGCGCGAACGCCGAGAAGCGCCCCCACGGGATGGTGTAGTCGCCGATCAGCGCGTAGAGTCCGACCGGGAGCGTCTGGAACTGCTGTTCGAGCATCAGGTTGGCGATGACGAACTCGGTCCAGCCGGCGAGGAAGATGAAGATGAGCACGGTCGCCAGCCCCGGTTTCGCCAGCGGGAGGACGACCTCCCAGGCGACGCGGGCGGGCGAAGCGCCGTCCATGATCGCCGCCTCCTCGTAGGAGACCGGGATCGAGTCCATGTAGGTCTTCAACAGCCAGGTGTTGAACGGGACGGCGACGGCCGCGTAGTAGAGTCCGAGCATGAACCGGCTGTTCGTCCAGCCCATGTTCACGAATATCAGGTAGAGCGCGATCAGCGCGGCGATACCGAGGCCGCCGCCGATCTGAGTGAATAGGACGTAGCCGTAGAGGACCTTCATCCGGCCGACGAACTGTCGCCGCGAGAGGACGTACGCGCCGGGGACGACTAGCGCCAGCCCGACGGTGACCGTCACTAACGCCACGTACAGGCTGTTCTTGAGGTACAGCGGGAAGTCCGAGGTTCGCTCGACGCCGTAGTCGCTGACGTCGAGGAGCTCGATCGCCGGGGTCTGCACGACGATGTCGTACCCCGTCGCGGGGATCGTGACCGCGATCTCGTAGCTCGAAACCGCGATGTCGCCGATCACCCACAGGAACGCCTCGAGGGTCGGCTCTGAGGGGACGAACAGGTCGCTGCCCGGCGAGTAGAGTGTCGCACCCTCCCCCTGGAGGGCGGCGATGAAGACGTAGTAGATGGGATAGAGCATGGCCGAGACGACGGCGAGTGCGCCGAGCGTGATCAGGACGGTCTTCGCCACCTCGGTCGGGTCGACCTCGCCCGTTCGCATCCCCTCGACCGTGTACCGTGCGTGGTCGTAGGCGCGAGCGGGTGCTGTCGCCGCGTTGTACGCGTCCTCGCGGACGCTCGCGGCGAGTCGTCGAGCGAGGCTCATTCGTCGTCCACCCCTTCAGCGAGCCGACCTTTCTTGACGTTGATCCACATGAATATCCCGATGAAGAACACCGCGGTGAGCATGATCGCCGCACCGTAGCCGTACTGGTACTGCTGGAATGCCTCCTTGTAGCCGTAGAGGATGATGAGTTCGTTGTTCCGACTCGGTCCGCCCTGGTTGAAGATGAACGGGATCAGGAACTGCTGGAACGAGGCCGCCGCGGTGAGGATGGCGGCGAACAGCACCGGGCGTTTGATCGCCGGAACCGTCACGTGCCAGAAGCGGTGGAGGTAGCCGGCGCCGTCGACTTTGGCGGCGTCGTGAAGCTCCGCCGGAACCGCCTGCAGCGCGCTCACGGTGATGATCACCATGAACGGATACGCGAGCCACATCTCGGTCACGTTGTACGCGAGAAACGCCATCCAGCGACTCCCCTGAAGCCAGTTGATCGGGCCGGCGCCGAACGCCGACAGGAAGCGGTTCATCAGTCCGAACCGCGCGGAGCTGAAGATTCCGCTCCAGACGGTGATCGTAAAGATTCCTGGCAGCCCGAGCGGAATGATGACGATCGCGCGCATCCACCGCTTGCCTCGGACCCGATCGCCGGTCAAGATCATCGCAATGAAGACGCCGAGTCCGACCTTCAGTCCGACGCTCGTGGCGACGAACAGCCACGTAATTCCAAAGGAGGTCCAGAACTGCGGGTCGGCGTACAGTTTGACGTAGTTCCCAAACGGAAGCGAGAGGCCGAAGATTTCGACGGTCGCGAAACTCTGTGCACCCTGAAAGATCGTCGCCGACGTCGCGTCGGTAAACGAGATGAAGAGGGTAAACACGAGCGGGAACAGCATGAACGTCGCAAACGCGAACAGACCCGGGAGGACGAGGAGCAACGAGCCGTTTCGATCGAGCCATCGCTGGACGGTCTCCGGGACCGCCGCCTCGTACCCGCTCCGGGATCGCTGTACGGCGCCAGAAATCGCAGACATGGGTCTCGGTCAGTCCCAGTTGTCGCGGATCCGTTCCTCGGCGTCTTCCATCGCCTCCTGAACGGACTTGTTGTCGTTGAGCGCCTCCTCGAACTCCTCCTCGAGCGGGGTCCAGACGGGGTCCATCTTCGGCCCTTGGGGCATCGCACGACCGCGTTCGATGTCGGCCATGAAGCCGGAGACGTCGTCGCCGGTCTCGTCGCCGTCGGCGAGGGCGGCGTGAACCGGGATGTAGCCGAGTTCGTCGGCCTGGCGGCGCTGGACGTCGACGTCGGTGACGAACCACTCGACGAACGAGCGGAACGCGGCGGCGCGTTCCTCGTCGTCGTCCATCGCGGACGCGAAGTAGATGTTCGAGATGCCCGTGTAGGGTTCGGGTTCGCCCTCGGGCGGGGACGGCTGTGGCGCGATCCCGTACTCGAACTCGAGGTTACCGACCGCCCACGGGCCGTTGATCGTAAACGGTGCGTTCCCCGACTGGAACGTGTTCGCCTGCGCCTCGTAGCCGTAATCACGCGGCATGTACGGGTAGAGTTCGTCGATGATGAACTCGAGTCCACGAACGGTTTCCTCGTTCGAGAGGCCGAGTTCGTCGGCCTCCTCGTCGTAGTAGAAGCCGCCGTAGGCGTGAGCGTAGCCGCTGTAGAAGTACGGATCGATCGGGAACGTAAACCCGTACATCCCGTCGTCCGGATCGTGGTGTTCCTCCATGATCGCCTCGAGTTCCTCGAAGGTTTCCGGCGGTTCGTCGACCAGTTCGGCGTTGTAGATCAGCGAGGTCGTCTCGGCGGCGTGGGGAAGTCCGACGACGTTCCCCTCCCACTCGACGGCGTTGGGTGCGTCGCCGGTGAACGTCTCCATGTCCACGCGAAGGTTGTCAGACTGGTCCGAGAGCAGTCCCTCTTCCCAGTAGGTGCCGGCCCAGTCGTGGGCCCACTCGAACCCTTCGGGACCCTCGCCGGCCGGAATCGCGGTCCGTGTCCGATCGTCGATGTCCGCGACCTGGTTCAGGCTGATCGTCGGCTCGTACTGTTCGTTGAACTCGTCGACGATCTCGGCGAGGAGTTCCTGTTCGGCAGACTCACGATCGTGCCAGAGGGTGGCTGAGCCGGTGACGCCCTCCTCGGGCTCGAGCGTCTCCCACTCGCTGTCGGTTTCGGATCTGTCTCCATTTCCGTTTCCGTCGCCGTCGTCGGATCCGTTACCGTCGTCAGATCCGCTCCCGTTCTCGTCACCGTTTCCGTCGTCACCGTTCCCGGAATCGGTCTCTTCCGCGTTGATACAGCCTGCGAGCGCTCCCGCGGCCGAAACAGTACCCAGGTACTTCACCAGCGTTCGCCTATCCATTGGCATTGTGGATATGTGATGAATGATAACTTCATCTATTTAGTCCTTCGGATGTGATTGCCTCTCACGGTTGACCGAGGAGTTCACTGCGAGTTCGGATCGGTTTCGCCGATATGACGAAAACAGCAGTTAAGCGGATCAAAACAGGTGATTAGAGCTCGTGTACGGAAGACGACGTTCTCGTCTTCGGTCGCTCAGTGGACGATAGTGGCACTATTATGATGTATTGAGAAGTTATACGTAATTCTGCTTCACAAATCCGAAGATCAAGAAAAGAGTTATATGTGCGACTCGCCCACACAGAACAAATGGCGAGCCTGCGAGTGGAGAATCTACGGAAGGAGTACAACCGGGGATCGATCGTCGCCGTCGACGATCTCTCGCTCGAGGTCCCCGACGGCGAATTCGTGACCGTCGTCGGTCCCTCCGGGTGCGGGAAGACGACCACACTTCGCATGATCGCGGGCCTCGAGAGGCCGACCTCGGGCTCGTTGTATCTCGGCGACGAGGACGTCACCGAACAGAGCGCACGCGAGCGCGACATCGCGATGGTGTTCCAGAACTACGCACTGTACCCGCACAAGACCGTCTTCCAGAACATGGCTTTCGGGTTGCGGATGAGCACCGATCTCTCGAAGGGCGAACGCGAAGAGAAAGTTCACTGGGCCGCGGAGATGATGGGCATCGAAGAACTCCTCGAGAAGAAACCCGACGAACTCTCCGGCGGGCAGAAACAGCGCGTCGCGCTCGGGCGTGCGATCGTCCGCGAGCCGAAACTGTTCCTGTTCGACGAGCCGCTTTCCAACCTCGACGCGAAGTTGCGGACGACGATGCGCGCGGAGATCCAGCGCCTGCAGAACGAACTCGGAATCACCTCCATCTACGTCACCCACGACCAGGAGGAGGCGATGACGATGGGCGATCGGATCGTCATCCTCGAGGACGGCGAACTCCAGCAGACCGGCGCGCCCAAGGACGTCTACGACCGGCCGACCAACCGCTTCGTCGGCGGTTTCATCGGCTCGCCGAGCATGAACTTCGTCGACGTCACCGCTCGAAAGTCGGGGTCCTCGCTCGTGTTGACCGACGACGTCGACTTCCAGTACTCGCTTTCCTCGGCGTACGCGAGCGACATCGACGTCGAGGACGAACAACGGGCCGTCCTCGGCATCAGGCCCGAAGACGTCCACCCTGCCGACCCCGGTTCGAACAATGGAATCGAGGCGACCGTCGACGTCGTCGAACCGATCGGCAGCGACAACTACCTCTATCTCGACATCGCTTCCGACTTCATCGCGCGCGTCGCAGCCAACGTCGAACCCGAGCCGAACGAACGGATCACCGTCACGTTCGAGGAATCGAAGATCCGCCTGTTCGACCGCGAGACCGGCGACTCGCTGTTACACGAAGACGAGGACGAGGACGAGGACCGCGAGGCGGCCGCGCCCGAGCCCTGACCGGTCGGTCGCGACCGGAAGCCGGGGACGATGGTGTGATGGCGGGGTCGAAGCCGGTCGATCTGCCGTGACCCACAGCGTCATACGACCGGCTGTGATGGAAGCCCCATGGGCTCACAACCGATGGAGTACCGGTCACTGGCACTGCTCCGGTCGTGGCCGACCCGCGACCTCGTGGAACTGGGCGCGGAACTCGGCTTCAACGCCCTCGAGTTCATCGGGGGCGGCGTCAGTTCGCACCTCGACTTCAGGCGGCTCGCGGACGAGGAGGGCTTTTTCGACTGGGCCGACGAGTTCGACATGTCGACGGCGCTCTGGATCCGCGAGTTCGACGACTACAACCGCTCGTGGTGGGGCGAACCGACGCTCGACAACGAGCACCTGTGGACCGGTATCCGACGGCGATACGAGGCGATCTGCGAACTGTACCCCGAGGTCGATTACTTCGCGCTGAAGACCGTCGAGAGCCACGAGTGGATCACCGATCCCGCCGTGTTAGAGCGACTCATCGCGGTGATCAACGACGTCTGCCGGGAGTACGACAAGACGCTCATCTATCGGAGCTTCCTCTGGCATCCCGAACAGCTAGAGGAGGTGCGGACGATCGTCGACGCCATCCCCGAGGACGTCGTCATCATGACGAAGTGCGTCGGCAACGACTGGAACTATCGTGCCTCCCACCACCCGCTGATCGGCGACGTCGGCGCGCACGAGCAGTACGTCGAGATCGACGTCGCCTCGGAGTACCATCGACTGGACGACGTCGCGAACGCGTTCACCGAGGAGATACGACGGCGGTTCGACTACTGGGTCGAGCAGGGGGTGACCGGAATCCACGTCCGACCGCTGTGGGCGGCCAAACGAGGGCGGACCGACCGCGCTGAGGACCCCGTCGAGGCGCTCCCCTGGTCCAGTCACAGCGTCGTCGGCAAAGCACAGGAGTCGAACCTTTGGACGCTCGGGCGGCTCGCGACCGGCGAATCCGACGCCGGCGCCGACGACCTCGAGGAGGTCTGGCACGAGTTCGCTACCCGCCGGTTCGGTGCCGCGGCCGCCGACACCATGATCGAGGTGCTGGAGCCGACCGGCGAGGTCGTCGAGGAGGCGCTGTGCGTCGACCGCGAGACGTTCGGCGACCCCCGGCGACGAATCCCCGCGATCATGACGATGGAGGAGCGGACCGCGGAGAAGCGGACCGACGAGGAAGCCGAGTCGCTCCCCCCGCAGTTCGAGGCGTACCTCGAGGGGCGGGAAACGCCGACCGACACGACTCACTCGTTCCAGCTGGACACGAACCCGTTCGCCCGCAACTGGTCGACCTGGCGCTGGGACCCGTCCTACCGATCGACGTACCACCGGCTCCGTCGTGGCCATCCCGATATCGTCGAACGGAAGGAACGGGCCGTCCGCGAAGCGAGGGAGTCGGCCCGAGAGTGCCTCGAGCGCCTCGAGACCGTCGCCGACGACCTGCCCGAAGACGGGTACGAATTCTTCCGGTTCAAGCTCCGGGAGAACGAGTTCCTCCTCGAGGTCATGTCCGAGATGGAGCTGGCGTGGCTGAGAGCCAGCAACCGCCTCTACTACGACGAGGGGGACGACGAGCGGATCGCCACGCGGGCGGACGTCGAGGTGCACCTCGAGCGACTGGACGCGCTGACCGACCGGTACGGCGAGTCGGTCGAGTGTACCTGGCGAGGGATCCCGTACGAACTTCACCGGGGGGAGTACGTCGATATCGCCGGCTATCTCGAGGAGTTCCGACGGTACTGGGAACTGTAAGTTGGCGGGGAGAAGCGCGGAACCGAAGGAACGAGGACCGAGAATCGAGACGCGCGAAGCGCGTCGTCGCAGCGTCGGGCGATCTCGACGACGGCGCGTTCAGCTCTTTCCGTCCGTTGCGAGAACCTCCCCCTCGAGTTCGTCCACACCCTCGAGGTGCGCCACCGTCGCCAGCCGCAGCGCATGGGGCCAGCCGAGCGGCGTCGCGCTGTCGGGGGTCCCGTCGTCGAACACCTGTTCGGGCAGGTACCCCGACTCGAGACAGAGGGTGCCGCCGGGGAGCAGTTCGGACAGTAGTTCCCGCGACCGGTCGTAGAACCGCTCGTCGCCGGTCAGCGTCGCGAACGCGGCAGCGGCGTTCGCCCCCCACGCTGTCGAAACCGTCCAGATCTTCTCGCGTCCCTGCTCGCCGACGCGCCACTCGTCGCCCTCGAAGCGGATCAATCCGCGAACGGCGTCCGTCTCGCGGGAGAGGCCATCGAGGGTCGTCTCGAGGTGGCCGCGCAGGCGCTCGCGTCGGCGATCGCCGACGGTCGCGATCGCGGCGTACGCGCGGTGGGCGTCGACGAGGGCGAGGGTACTCGAGTCGAGTCGATCGTCGAGTTCTCCGTTCATCTGCGCTCGAAGCGCGTACACCTCCCGGTCGTCGACCCAGAGCGAGTCGAGCGAATCGAAGACGACGCGGGCCCGTGCGGCGGCGTGTTCGTGAATCTCGCTCGAGAACGGGGCGGCCGCGATCTCGGCGTAGGCGTGGAGGAACGTCGCGGCCGTGTGGGTGAACCGGCCGGCCATGTTCTCCCAGGCGTTCTGGCAGGCGATCGGGAGGCCGTCCGCGGCGAGCGTGTCGTCGAGGCTGGCGAGGCCGCGCTCGACGACGGGCTCGACCGACTCGACCCGACTCTCGTCGGCCGCGGCGTAAGCCGCGAGATACGAGAGTACGCTCGCGGTCTGGTCGGCCTGGTAGTCGACGCCATCGCCGCGGATCCGGTCGTTGGCCCACCCCGGCGCGAGCGAACCGTCGTCGGGCCAGACGCGGTGAGGCCAGCTCCCGTCGTCGCGTTGCGTGCGTTCGTAAAACGCCCCACTCCGGTCGTGCCAGTCCTCGAGTCCGAGGTCGAGTTCGGCGTCGCTCTCGAGGAGGAACCGGGAAATTTCGGCGTCGTCGCGGAACCAGGTGTAGCCGTAGCCGCCCGAGTACTCGTAGTGGGGGTCGAAGTCGGGGCCGGCGATCCGGCTGCCGACATCGGCGCTGAGCAGTCCGAGCACGCGCAGATCGTCGACGACCGACTCGCCGTCGCTGGCGGTGAACTGATCGAGGTCCGCGGCAGGAACGAACTGGTCGCCAGCGATCGATCGGACGGTCTCGCGGTCGTCGAACCGCTCGGCCGCGTCGACGAGGTCCTCGACGACCGTGTCGCGGTCGGGTCGCTCTCGCAGGTCGGAGACGACCGTCGCGGTCCCGTCTTCGAAGGGTACGCGAGCGTAGACGTAGCCGCCGAGGCGGCCGTCCTCGTACTGGCCGGTCTCGTCGCCCGCCGGAAACTCCGCCGGTTCGGCCGCGAGGACGTCAGGAAGCCGCTCTGGAAGCTGGCCGACGACAGTCTCGAAGCCGGAGGCGCTCGCCAGAAAGTCGTGTTCGTCGCGGTGGTAGACCTCGACGACGCCGTCGTCCTCGAAGACGAGCTGTCCGATGCGGTCGTCCCGCCCGCCGGGTGCGAAGGCGACGAACACCTCGAGTGCGTCGATCGCTCCCTCGGGTGCGACGACGTGGGTAACGTGGCGACCGTCGGTCGTCAGGTCGAAGCGCTCGAGCGTGGTCCCCTCGAGGTCGTAGCTCGTCTCGACGAGCGCGGTGTCACCTGCGTAGGCCTGGTCGACGGGGTCGCAGTCGTCGAACCAAACCGGCTCGTCGTCTCGAAAGACGCCGAAGCGCGAGCGATCGATACCGTAGAGACCGGAGAGCGGGTAGGAGAAGTCCCTGAGCGAGCCGTCCCGACCGACGTGGACGAGCCGGTCCTCCACGCCGGAGAAGTATCCCGAGAGCGTTCGTCGCTCGCCAGGAAAGACGGACGTCTCACCGTGAGTTCGTTTGTAATCGTCGAGCGCGGATCGCAGTGTCATTGCTCCGTGATAACGAGTAGTCGGTACAAAAGTGTGTTGTAATATTCGTTCATAGATACTACTCGTTCCACAAGCGGTAAGGTTCCGTGTTTCGTCGACGACGACATGCACTACCCCGGTCCACCGCGGTTCTGCGCTGTCGGTGAGGCGGTCGAACTCGCGCCCCGTAATCCCGATCCGGACGAGACCTATGTGTGGTCGATCCTCGAGAAACCGACCGGGAGTTCCCTCTCGATCGAACCGAACGCCGTCGTCCACGCCGAACCGGACGCGGCCGGCACTTACCGGTTCGAACTCGAGGCTCCCGACGGGCGACACGAGCAGACCGTGCGCGCGTTTCCAGACCCTCGGCGTTCGGTCAGGTTCGAACTCCCCGCCGCAGCGCTCCCCGACCACGACCCCGCCGACGTCTCCGTTATCGGACCGTTCAACGACCACCTCGTCGGTCGAGATCGGCCGCGACTCGAGGGCGACGTGTACGTCTACGAAACGCGGCTTCCGCCGGGCTCGCGGCGCTTCGCGTACGTCGTCGGTGAGAACATCGACGAGGCCGTGTGGGACGACGTCGTCGTTCCCGGACCGGGTCGGCCGCCCCTCGAACTCACGGGCGAGGTTCGCGAGGAGGAGGTCCTCGTCACCGCCGACGCCGAACCGGGGACCGACAGCGAGTACGACGCGGACGATCTCGAGATCGAGTACGTCGTCGACGACCGGGACCGGGGCCGGGACGGTCTCTCGCCCGACGCGCTATCGGTTGCGGACGGCATCGCACGCGTCGATCGGGACGCGATCGAGGGTGCCGTTCGACTGCACGCGGTCGCCGTCGGCGAGCGCCACAGCGTGGCGGACCGTCTCGAGATCGAGGGTGAGGGCGAGGACGAGGACGAGAACGCCGCCGACGGGAGGACGGAACCGACGATCCGTCGGCCGAACGAGCCACCCGAGTGGGCTCGCGACGCCGTCGTCTACGAGATATTCGTTCGTTCGTTCACCCGCGAGACCAGTTTCGACGCCCTCGAACGACGAGTCCCCTACCTCGCGTACCTCGGTGTCGACTGCGTCTGGCTGACGCCGATCCTCGAGGGGCCGACGACCCACGGCTACCACACGACCGACTACTTCGACACCGCGAGCGACCTCGGCACGCGCGAGGCGTTCCGGTCGTTCGTCGACCGCTGTCACGAGGCCGGGATCCGCGTGGTCTTCGATCTCGTCATCAACCACACCGCTCGCGAACACCCGGCGTTCGACATGAGCGCGGCCGGCGTCCCCGAGTACCGCGACTGGTACGTCTGGGAGTCCCTCGAGTCGGCGGGTCTTGACGCGGGGGATATCGAACTCGAGGACGTCGACGGCCGAGCGTCGAACGCGCCGCCGTCGCGACGGCTGTCGGGCCGCGACCGAGAGGTCGCCCAGTACTACTTCGACTGGCGGGGGATTCCCAATTTGAACTACGACTCGCTCGCCGTCCGGGCGTTCCTCCTTTCAGTCGTCGACGAGTGGGCCGACGTCGTCGACGGCTACCGCTGCGACGTCGCGTGGGCGATTCCCCACGGGTTCTGGAAGGAAGTCCGGGACCGCGTTCGCGACCGGGACCCGAAATTCCTGTTGCTCGACGAAACCATTCCGCGCGACCCAGACGTACAGGCGGGCGAGTTCGACGTCCACTACGACACGACGCTGTACGGCACCCTCCGCGACGTCGGCACCGGCAACCGACCCGCCGACGCCCTGCTCGAGGCCGCGACGGCGCCCGAACGCGAGGGGTTCCCCGACCGGTCGCTGCACATGCGATACGTCGAGAACCACGACGAACCGCGCTACCTCGAGGCCTGTGACGTCGACGCCCTGCGTGGCGCTGCGGCCGCGACTCTCACGCTCCCGGGCGTCCCCCTGCTCTACTACGGACAGGAACGGGGCGCGACCGAGTATCGGGGACCGATGCCGTGGGAGGGAGATGGGGATTTGACGGCGTTCCACCGCGACTTGATCGACGCGCGCGCCGACTCGGTCGCTCTCTCCCGCGGTGACGTCGAGGAACTCGAGTACGACGCCGACGGCGACGCAGCGGTCGTATTCGCTCGCCGGACCTCGTCCGAACGGGTCCTCGTCGCGCTCAACTTCGGGGCCGAACCGTTGACGGTACGGGTTTCGGAGTCGGTCGGAGAGGAACTCGAGGACGAAGCGACCGATCTGGTGTCGGGGACTCGCGTGCCGATCGATCGCGGCGGTGACGGCGTCTCGTTCCCAGTCACGGACGTGGTCGTCCTCGAAACGTCGGTGTAGCCAGACAGAACACTCATACCCCCGGCACGGACACATACACGCATGGACGAGGCGACGCTTGCGGACCGGCTCCGACAGCTGGGTCTGTCGGAGAAAGAAATCGACACGTATCTCACGATTCTCGAGCACGGCGAGGCCAAGGCGAGCACCGTCGCCGACGACGCGGGCGTCTCGAAGCGCTACGTCTACAGCGTCAGCGAAACACTCGACGACCGCGGGTTCGTCGAAGTCAACGACCACGTCGTCCCGACGACGATCCGCGCACACCCGCCCGAGGAGGTCGTCGACAAACTGACCACGGAGCTACAGGCCCTCGAGCCGGCGCTAACCGACCGGTACGGCGACGTTCCCGAACAGCTCCAGGAGTTCGAGGTCATCAAGACGCGGACGACCGTTCTCAAACGCATTCGCGAACTCCTCGAGCGCGCCGAAGACGAGATCACCCTCTCGGTGCCGGCCACCCTGCTCGAGGAGATCGAAGACGGACTGCGCGAGACCGTCGAGCGCGGGGTGCTCGTCATCTTGCTGGTCAGCGGCGAGAAGTCGCCCGACGAGGAGCGATTCGACGGCGTCGCGAGCGTCGTCCGGGCCTGGGGTGAGAACGCGCCGCTGATCGTCACCGCCGACAGACGCCAGGGCCTGTTCGCACCCAACGAGATGCTCGTCCGGACCAACTCCGGCAAGCGCGGCATCGCCATCGCACAGCAACAGCTCGTGCCGATCATCGTCGGTTCCTTCTTCGGTAACTACTGGCCGATGGCGACCCAGACCTACGTCACCGATCCGGCCACACTCCCCGAGACTTATACCGGCTTCCGCCACGCCGTCTTGCAGGCGACCCTCCACCTCGAGGCCGGCACCGACGTCCGCGTCACCGCGCAGGCCCGACCGGTTCGAACCGACGATTACGCCACCGTCGAGGGGCTCCTCGTCGGGGTCCGTCAGAGCTTGCTCGAGCCGACCCGGGACACGTTCGCCGTCGAGAACGCCCTAATCGTCGAGACCGACGACGGCGAGACCGTCACCCTCGGCGGCGAGGGCGCGTTCGTCGAGGATTTCGAGACCCGACGAGTGACCCTGTCTACGGAGTGACCGTTCGTCCGGTCTGCCCCTCGGTTCTTCCGCTCTCAACGCACGCTCGAGGAAGCCGACGCGAGAATCGAACCGCTTACCCGCGACGGGTCGGTATCGCCGCGTATGGAAGCCGTGGTCGTCGCAGACGAGCTTCAGCGATCCTACGGGGACGCCGTCGCGCTCGCCGGTGTCTCGCTGTCGATCGGACGAGGAGAGGTGTTCGCGCTCATCGGCCCCAACGGGGCCGGGAAAACGACGCTGGTTCGAGCGCTCACCGGAACGACCGTTCCGGACGGCGGTTCCGCGAGCGTCCTCGGTAATTCGCCGGAAAGGGTCGACCGCGACCGACTGGGCGTCCTCCCGCAGGACTTCAGTCCGCCGGATCGACTGACCGCCCGCGAACTGCTCGCCTACTACGCCGGCCTCTACGAGGACCCGCGCGACCCGGACGCGGTCCTCGCGGACGTCGGCCTCGCGGACGCGGGCGACACGTGGTACGAGAACCTCTCGGGCGGCCAGCAACGCCGCGTCTGCGTCGGAACCACGCTCGTCAACGACCCGGACGTACTCGTCCTCGACGAGCCGACGACCGGCATCGACCCCGCCGGCCGACGGACCGTCTGGCGACTCGTCGAATCGCTCGCCGACGCCGGCACCACGGTTTTGCTGACGACCCACGACATGGCTGAAGCCCAGCGGCTCGGCGACCGCGTCGGCCTCCTCGCGGACGGAGAACTGATCGCCGTCGGGACGCCCGCGGAGCTCGTGGCGACCCACGCCGGTTCGAGTCGGCTCACCGTCGAGCTCGCGACTCCCGACGCGGATACCGGAGCGGGTGCCGAACCTGCAACCGCAACCCCGGTCGATCCCGCGACCTTCGCGGACCTCGAGCATCCGGTCGACGTGCGGACCCGCGCCGGGGCGAGCACGGTCGTCGTCCGAGAGATCTCTCCGTCCGAGATCGGTACCGTCGTCGCCTTCCTCGACGAGCGCGGGATCGAGTACACCGGACTGACCTGGGCGGAACCCGACCTCGAGGACGTCTACCTCGCGCTCGCCGACGACGCGGAGGCCGCTCGGACGACTCGAGCGGGCGCGGACGTCGGCGCGACCGCGGTCGAACGTGAAGCCGCCGGAGACGGTGAGGGGAAGAAGAGGGGGAGGGGAAGCCAATGAGCCGATTGAGCCGCCTCCGATCGGAAGTGAGCGCCGACTGGCGGTCGTTCGTTCGCCGGCGGACCGCCGTCTTCTTCACGTTCTTCTTCCCCGTAATCTTGATCGTGATCTTCGGCGCGCTCGTGCGCACCGATCCGGGCTCGAGCGGA
Organism: Halomontanus rarus; assembly: GCF_017357405.1. Lineage (GTDB taxonomy): Archaea > Halobacteriota > Halobacteria > Halobacteriales > Natrialbaceae > Halomontanus > Halomontanus rarus. The sequence goes on from NZ_CP071597.1 coordinate 3,945,827, forward strand.
GGCGGCGGCCTGTTCGCGGAGCCGCCGGGCTACTACGTCCCCGGCTACCTCGCCGTCGTCGTCCTCTTTACGCCGCTGTCTCGGATGGGAAGCGAGGTCGCCCGCCACCGCGAGGGTAACCGCTTCGAGAAACTGGCGACGACGCCGCTCACTCGGGGGGAGTGGCTGCTCGCCCAGACGGTCGTCAACGCCGCCATCATCGGGCTGGCGAGCCTGCTCATTCTCGGCCTCGTCGTCGCGTTGACGGGGGCCGAGATCGCGTTCTCCCCGCTGCTGGTTCCGTACGTTCTCGTCGGGGTGGTCTGCTTTTGCGGGATCGGCGCGATGCTCGGCAGCTACACCGACTCTCAGGACGGAGCGATCGCCGCCAGCAACGCCATCGGCCTCCCCTTGCTCTTCCTCTCGGAGACGTTCGTCACCACCGAGCAGTTGCCGGGCTGGTTCGAGCCGCTGATGAACCTCTCGCCGCTGACCTACTTCGCCCGCGGCGTCCGTGCAGCGACGTTCCCCGAAGCCGGCATCGACGAACTCGCCGGCCTCGAGCCGGCGCTCGGCAACCTCCTCGTGCTCACGATCCTCGCAGTCGGCTTCTTCGCGCTCGGCGCGTGGTCGATTCCGCGGACGGATTGACGGTCTCGAGCACCGGTCCGTAGAGTCGGTAGTGTTCACGTTCGCGTTCGCGCTCGCCCGTGCCGACGACGCCGGTCATCCGATTTCGACGCGAGTACCGGACGGAGACGGGTCGCGGTCACCCTCTCGGGTCACGAGAACCACGGTTTCGGTAGTCTCGCCCGCCGCCCGCCGGACGGACAGCGTGATGGCTTCGCCGGGTCGTTTTTCGGTGAGCAGGTAGCTCGTCAGCTCTTCGGCCGAGCGGAGTTCGCGGTCGTCGACGCCGACGATGACGTCGCCGCCGACTGGGACCCGCCGCCCGCGGACACGGCGGTGAGAGTGACAGCCGCCGAGAACGCCGCTGGCCGGCCCCTCCCGAACGTCGACCACGAGGACGCCGCCGGGTTCGGCGAGGTCGTTCGCCTCCGCGACGGCGGGGGAGACGTCGAGGGTGCTGACGTGGAGCGTCGCGTGCTCGCTCGAGCCCGTGGCGACGAGGTCGGGGACGATTCGGGAGACGACCGCCGGCGAGATGGAGAACCCGATGTTCTCCCCCTGCTTCGCCCTGTTGACGCCGACGACCACGGGTTCGCCGTCGTCGATCGCGACGAGCGGGCCGCCGCTGTTGCCGGGATTGATCGCCGCGTCGGTCTGCACGACGTCCGGGATGGCGAACCCTTCGCCGCCACCGACCGGCGTCGTCCTCGAGACGCCGCTGACGATCCCCGTGGTAATGGTACCGTCGAGACCCATCGGGTTCCCGAACGCCGCGACCGGGCGTCCGGGTTCGGGGTTGTCGGTCGCGACGGCGAGCGGGGTCGCGTAGTCGGGAACGCCCTCGATGGCGATCACCGCGAGGTCGGTGTACCGATCGGTGCCGACGAGTCGGCCGACTCGCCACTCGCCCTCGCTGAATCGGACTTCGAGTTCGAGTTCGAGTTCGAGTTCGGGGTCGAGGTCCGCCGGCGGTGTTCGCTCCGCGCGGCCGCGGCCCCCTGGAGAGCGCCCGCCGACACCGTGGAGGACGTGGTGGTTGGTAACGACGTGGCCGTCACCGTCGTAGACGAATCCGGAGCCGGTACCGGCGGAGCCGGACGTCCTCGCAGTGACGTAAATCGAGACGACGGAGGGGATCACGTCGCGGTACAGCGCAGCGTAGTTCTGGTCGTGTTCGTGCATCGAATCCCGGCGGCGAATCACGCCCCCGGACTAACTCGAGGGAAGCGCCGAGCGAGCATAAGGGTCGTGCTAACTGATGGCACGAGAGGACGTTACGCGAAAAGAGACGAGTGTTCGGTCCCAACGGCTGCGGCCGCGGAACGGTGGCGCTCGATCAGAAGACGGGCACGAACGCGACCATCGGCTGGAACTCGTACTGGTAGACGTGGTTGAGCAGGACGTACGTGACCACGCCGAGGACGAGACTGAGGATCCACGCCGCCGCCGCGATCCGGCCGACTCTCGCGTGGGCGGTCCGGCGAAGCTCCGCCGGCGTGTGGGTCAGTCCGAGGATCAATGCGTACAGCACGACCGGAACTGCGACGACCGAGAGTAGGATATGGATCGCGAGCATCGCGAGATACGCGTACCTGACGGGGTCGGGTGCGCCGACGATGTACTTCTCGCCGCCACCGCCGACTTTGAGGAGGTAGACGACGAGGAACAGCAGGATGAGCGTAAAGGCCCCGATCATCGCCCACCGGTGTTTGTCGACCTCGTCGTGACGGATCCAGTACCAGCCGAGGACGAGCAGCGCGGTCGTCGCGGTGTTGATCACCGCGATCGCGTGCGTGAGCAGGTTCACCTGCGCTTCCGTGAGGTCCGGGTAGATCGGGACGTCGAGCAAGAACGTGCCGAGCACGAGCGCGTAGCCGACGATCGTCAACACGACCGTCGCACCGATCGGATTCTCGCGCACCTGCCGTCTCGCGTCAGCGGTTGCCATTACCGGCCCCTTGGGAGAGGTCCCGTATTTGTGTTGCTCTTCGAGCCTCGTCGAGACTCGTCGCTTCGCAATCGTGGATCTCCGTCCCGACGGTTGGATTACTCGAACTCGGACTCGGACTCGGACCCGAATCCACCCTCGAGGTCGAACGGAACGGCATCGAGCGCGTCTCGAACTCGCGGTCGGATCTCGAAGAGATAGCGTTCGGTCTCCTCGACGTCCGACCCGGACTCGTCGTAGGCGTGTTGGGTGTAGACGACCTTCTCGACGGTCACGTCGTCGGGGATCGACTGGGCGACGACGAGTCCGTCGAGCGCCCGTCCGGGCCGGAGTTCGACGTCCGTCACGCACCACCACGGCGGGAACTCGTGTGCGTGTGGCACCGCGACGTTCGACCCCTCGTACATGAACCCGTCGTCGCCGATAAAACTCGTCTTCGATCGCCCTCGCCACTTGAGCGGCCGGTCACTCGTGTTGTGAACCTCGAAAAAGGCGACTGTCCGCGCCATCTCCGGGGGAACCCCGGAGACGAGTGACGCGAGTTTCAGGTCGTGGACCAGTCCGAGCAACGTTATCGTCGCGAGAGTACCGTCGACGCGCAATCTGGGGCCACGGTTCGTCGCCGACGGCCGTGTCCTCGAACTCGCATTCGCACTCAGTCCCCCACTGGCGGCCCTCCCGGCTTCGCGTCCCGACGCGTCTCGAGTGGTGGGATCGAACGTCGGATCTGGCGGCTCGACCCCCTCCCGGGAGCGCGGTTCGCCGTCGATACCGCTCCCGTTCGGTGCCGACTCGCCGGTGATCTCCTCGTAGGCCTCCTTGATCCGAAGGAACCGTTCCCGAGAGCCACCCTGATCGGGGTGATGTTCTTTCAACAACGCCCGATAGGCGCGCCGGAGCTCCGACCGGTCGGCGTCCGGCGCCACCCCGAGGACGTCGTAGTGGCGTTCCATCGTGTACTGCATCTGCACCTCGTCGAAAAGAGTCTTTCCGTGTTTCCACGTTCGTTACGGGAGTCACCCGAGTTCGAGTTCGAGTTCGAGTGGCGATCCGAACTCGACTTCGAGCCACGACGGCGGAATACAGACCGGTTCAGGACCGCGAGTCGACTGACCTCACTCGAGCGTCACGTCGCCGTCGCTGGACACCGTGACCGTATACCCACAGAATGGAAACGTCACCGTCCCCCGCCGTCGGGAGAGTCCGCCGTGCATCGGTTCGAACAGTTCGTCGAGCGCTGCCGGGTCGACGACGTGGTACAGCGGTTCGTACTCGGGGGGAGTGAGTTCCGCGGCCGGTACGTTCTCGGCGTCGGCGACGGCTCTGACGACTACCTGACTCAGCGGCATCTGAAATGATCCGTCGACACGGTCGCCCCCCTCTTTCATACTAGCCGACTATTTTGGACATAAGGCATAAGCCTGTCCTTCTATTCCGGCGTTTTCCACCGTTTTTCGTTTCGTTAACTTCGATATCGAAGGGATATATCAGAGGCTACTGGGAACCGTGATCCGGTTACAGTTACAGTTGTGACAGATCGCCACCGAGCAGTAGACGGACTCCGAACTCGATTTCGTACGATCTACTGTACTCAGTTCCGGTGCAATCGCGACCGACCTGCGGTTGCACTGGTAAATCGCTATCCCAAACCGTATCGGTCGCTGACGGTTGATTATCGGCCGCTCCGGGCCACCGTAATCGAAACGAACGACCGAACTCAACCGCCGTGTTCGGTCAGCGAATGTGGATCGCCGGCTTCCCCGGCTTCGCCCGCCGAGTCAGCGGATCGTCGTCTGTCCCACGTTGAACTGTGACGGCCGCGCCGAACTCGTCGCGTACCAACCAGGTCGCCTGCGTGAGCACCTCGAGTTCCCGTTCGCGCTCGAGCGTCGGTGCTAACTCCGCGGGCCGAGCTGCCAGCGTCTCTGCGTAGTCGACGGCGGCGTCGCCGTGGGCGGCGATCAGATCGTCCGCGAGTATCCGATCGACGACGGTGTCGGCGTCCGGGTCGGAGTCGAGAGCGGGGTCCTCGAGTGTGCTAGTGGAATCGGAGTCGGAATCGACGACATCGGTGTCGGCACCGTGATCCGAATCCGATTCCCGTCCCGTCGCCCCTCCTGCAGCGAACTCGCGGGCGAGTTCGTGGGCTCGATACTTCCACTCGGGTGCGACGACCAGTTCGATTCGCTCCGGATCGTCGATGTCGACGACGGTCGTGATATCTCGAACGTCGTCGATCGTCCGGTCGACGAGTCGGCGCTCGAGGCGGGCGTCGGCGACCGCCTCCTCGGGTTCCGGCCAGTCGGCCTGAACCACGAGTCCGTCGCCGCGGAGTTTGTTCCAGAGCTCTTCGGCGAGGTGGGGAGCCATCGGCGCGACGAGCGCAGCGATCGTCAAGAGTCCTCGGCGGTGGACGTCGTCGTGCGGTGTTTCGTACGCCCGATACCGACTGAGCAGCCCGGCGAGGCGACGAATCTCGGCGACCGCGCGGTGAAAGCGGAACCGCTCGAATTCGTCGGTAACCGTCGCGACGGTCCGATCGATCTCCCGTTCGACGTAAGCGTCCTGCGGGTGTCGTTCGGTTCGGCTACTGCCATCTTCGACGAACGAGGTAACCATCGAGAACAGCGTCTGCTGGAAGTCGTAGGTCGCGCCCACGTCGTTGGCCGTCCACTCGAAGTCCTGCTCTGGGTGGGCCGCCGACAGGAGGAACAGGCGCGTCGTCTCCGCGCCGTACTCGTGGGGTGCGACCACGTTCCCCGTCGACTTAGACATCTTCTCGCCGCCGTAGAGCACCGTTCCCTGATTGATGAGCCGCTCGACGGGTTCGCGCTCTTCGAGCAAGCCGAGATCGGCGAGCGCACGCGTGAAGAAGCGAATGTACAGCAGGTGGAGGATCGCGTGCTCGTCGCCGCCGACGTAGACGTCGACGGGCATCCACTCGCGGGCGCGGTCCGCGTCGAACGGGGCGTCCTCGAGATCCGGCGAGAGGAATCGCAGGAAGTACCACGAGGAGTCGACGAAGGTGTCCATCGTGTCCGTCTCGCGGCGAGCCGGCTGCCCGCACTCCGGACAGCTGGTCTCGACGAATGAGTCGATCTCCGCGAGCGGGTTCCCCGTCGTCTGGACGAATTCTGGAAGTTCCACGGGGAGGTCCTCGTCGGGGACGAGCACGTGCCCGCAGTCGTCGCAATGGACGACCGGAATCGGCGTCCCCCAGTAGCGCTGTCGGGAGATGAGCCAGTCGCGCAGGCGGTAGGTGACGTCCGCGTCGATAGCGTCGACCTCCTCGATCAGGCGTTCGCGAGCGACCCCGCTCTCGAGGCCGCTGTACTCGCCGCTTTCTTCGAGGGTTCCCTCGCCGGTGTAGGGGTCGGCAGCGAGATCGATCGCCTCGGTATCGAAGGCGTCCGGCTCGATCACGCTCTCGATCGAAAGACCCTGCTCGCGTGCGAACGCGTGATCGCGTTCGTTGTGCGCGGGGACGCCCATCACCGCGCCGGTCCCGACGTCGTCGAGGACGTAGGCCGCCACGTAGACCGGCAGTTCCTCGCCGGTCAGCGGGTGGATCGCTCGAGCGTTCGTCTCGATCCCGGAGTAGCCGAGTTCGTCGGCGGACTCGTCGTGGACCGTCTCGACGTACTCGGCGAGCGCGTCGTCGTCCGCGGCGAGTTCGGACGCCAGGTCGTGGCCGGGTGAAAGCGCGACGTAGGTCGCACCGTAGACGGTGTCCGGTCGCGTCGAGAAGACGTCGATCGGTTCGTGGTCGAGCACCTCGAACGTGATCCGGGCCCCCTCGCGGCGACCGATCCAGTTGCGCTGGATCTCCCGTACCCCGTCCGGCCACGCCTCGAGGTCGTCGAGGCCCTCGAGCAGTTCCTCGGCGTAGTCGGTGATCGTGAAGAACCACTGGTCGAGTTCGCGGCGGCCGACGGGTGTGTGACAGCGCCAGCAGGTGCGTTTCCTGTCGCCGTCTTCGCTTTCGCCTTCACCTTCGTCGACCTCGACCTGCGCGTCCGCTAACACGGTCTCGCAGTCCGGACACCAGTTGACCGTCGCGCCCTCGTACTCGACGAGGTCGTCCTCGTACAGGCGCTTGAAGAGCCACTGGTTCCAACGGTAGTAGTCGGGCTCGCAGGTCGTGATCTCTCGCGACCAGTCGTAGCCGAAGCCCATCGTCTGGAGTTCGTCGCGCATTCTCGAGATACACGCCTTCGTCCACGACCCGGGGTCGGTGTAGCGTTCGAACGCGGCGTTCTCCGCGGGGAGCCCGAACGCGTCCCACCCCATCGGGTGAAGCACGTCGTCGCCGCGCATTCGCCGGTAACGGGCGTGGGCGTCCGTGATCGCGTAGTTTCGAATGTGTCCCATGTGGAGCGTCCCCGACGTGTAGGGGAACATTCCCAGCACGTACGTCGGGTCCGCGGCGTCTTCGGGGAGCGCGTAGACGTCCTCTTGGTCCCACATGTACTGCCAGAACTCCTGCGCCTCCGCGTGATCGTAGTGTCTCGTCATCCTTGGGTCGGCCGTTGGTTCCCTCTCGGGTGGGAGCGCATATCATTGTTCGGCCGACGTCGGCGGGCGCGACGACCGCCGCGTGTCGGCGACGACGAGCACGAGGAATCGATCGACTTCGAGATCACAGCGGGAACGGACACGGTAGCGGACCGACTGTCGCGTGAGATTTCGTGTCGCCGTGGTCAGGTACGGCCTGAGTCCGTTCCCGACCCGAGGCCGCGACTCGCTGTCCGAACTCGGTATCGCCGCCCGAGGACTCGCGAATGCCCGTGTTCCGCGCCGCGTAGGAGCCCTGGATCTCGGTCTCCCGTTCGACCCGGACGAGCTCCGGGTTGACCGCGGCGATTTTTCCTGCCGCTGTCAGCGTTCCGTCCGTCGAGTCGTTGTCGACGACGACCACCTCGTAGGCCCCCCTCGGATAGGTCTGCTCGACGAGCGACTCGAGGGTTGTTCGAACTCCCGACGGGTCGTTGTAGACGGGTACGATAACGGAGACGAACGGACGTTTTGCACTCATGACTCGAGGCTGGCTATTCGTCCGAACGAGAATGAGCCCAATAGTTAACCGGCTACTTCCGTGTGTACTTGCCGGAGAGAGACCCGTGAGGGATGTTATTGCTGGTGCTCGAGAAGGGATGGGGCCTCGAGAATCGGATTCCCTGGGAAGCTACCGGAAGTATAAAATATTTGACAGCAGTCCCGGGCGGATTCGAACCGCGAGGACCCGAATCCTCTCGTCCTCTGGGCCCGAATCCGCGGGGATATCTGCTGCTCACGGATTTGTTCGCAGCAGAATAGTCCCGGGCGGATTCGAACCGCCGTCATGGGCTCACTTCCGTGACGGCCTGAACCGAACACGTCCAAAGGCCCATATGATTGGCCACTACACCACGGGACTCTATCGAGTTGCTATCCGCCCGTCGCACAATAGTGTTACTTTTTGGTCCGAGGTGTAACGGTGATCGCTCCCTCCTCCACACGGCGATGACAACTGCGACAGAGGGTGATAACGTTCGACAACGTGTGGGCCTCTTCTGGGCGATCGAATTCCCGGACGGGGACGAGATGATGGACATCGGGATTCTGGCCGAGTTCCTCCCGACTCGCGCCGCACTGTTGGCACTGATAGTCGTCCCGGCGGCGTGCTTCGCGTCGTATCCGCCACCATTTCTGACCGTAGTCGATCTGTCCACCCTCCCACTGATGGTGATCCGGGCCGACCACGTTTTCGGCCAGCCAGTCCGCGTAGCAGTCCTGATCGCAGAAGCACCCTCGCGTCCGATGATCTGCTCTCGAGGGATACACCTCCAGTTCGCTATCGCAAAAGAGACAGTCGACGGACACTCGGGGTCCCTTCTCCGACGGGTTTTCTGGAAGCAAGCCGTCCGCGTCTTCTACGCAGTCCGGACAGTAGTCCCCCCGTTTGTTCGACGGATAGTACGAAAATACCGTTCCGCACATCGTGCACTCCGTCCGCTCTTTCGCATCCTTCCAGTTTCCGTTGTGTTTCCCCGCGTTCGGATTGCAGTCGTCACAGTACTCCCGCCGGGACTTCGGATCGTAGAACTCCGTCTGACACCCCTCGCACGTCCGATTCGGTAGCGGGTCATCGTGCACTTTCGTGTGGTGTTGGCGCATTCCTTGCTGGGTCCGAAACGACTGCGAACATGTCGGACATTCCATGCATGTGGTTGAGGTTTTGGAACGATAAATTCAACCCAACCGTACCGGAAGTGAAACTATTTTCACCACTCGAAAGGCGTCCCCAATCACCGCAATGACACCGCACTCCGCCTCGAGTGAAACCCGCCGAAAACACCACTCAAACGCCCGGTAGGCAGTCGATAACAATACCTCCCAACGAAATCGCATGTGTCAGACAGAGGTATGACGCTAACACATCGCGTACAGCGCTTGTTCGGGACTCGAGGCCAAGACGGACTCTACGAGTGTGGCAGTTGCGGCCGGGATTTCGAGTACAACAGACAGCTGTGTCCCGACTGCGGGTGCTATCGGATCGAACGGACGACCTACGATGACCTCGTCGCAGCCGAGTGACAGGGTACGAGACAATTACCGTTATCGGTATCGGTACCGCTACCGGCGGAACGATCAGTCTGCGTGCCCGCTCGCCTCGAGTTCGAGGAACTCACAGCAGTCGGTTTCGGCGTCGAAACAGTCCGGACACTCCTCTCGCCGGTCGATGATCGTGTCGAGGCGGTCGGCGACCGTGTCGTCGATGACGCTCTCTAGGGCGCGGGCCTCGTCGCGAAACTGCTCGACCTCGAGGACGTTCGCCAGGAACCGCTCGATGATGCAGTAGGTCTGGAGCGCGTGGTGGGCACGCTCGAGTCCCTCGTCGGTCAGCGACGCGCCTTTGTACTTCTCGTGCTCGACGAGGCCGCGTTCCTCGAGTTTGCCGACCATTTCGTTGACGCTGGCGGGGCTGACCTCGAGCATGTCGGCGAGGGTTCCGGTCGACGCCGGCCCGTCTTCGATCCGCTGTGCGAGGTAGACTGCCTTCAGGTATTGATCTGCCGTGTTCATGCGTGGGCGTGGGCTCCAGTGGGTGTGGTCGGCGGTTCGGTACTGTGACTGCGATCGGTGCCAGCCGGTTCGGCTGCCTCGAGTTCGCGTTGGGATTCGCGTGCGCTCTCGCCGACGACCCCGATCATGCTCGCCGCTCCATGATATCGGTGACGTCCTCGACTCCCTCCTTCTCCTCTTGACGGATGCTCGAGAGCGTCTCGAGCAGGTGCTCGCGGTCGACAGCGAACTCGCCGTCCGAGGCCTCGATGGCGTCGATGAGGTCGTCGTAGAACTTGTAAGCCGTCTCCTCGTTACACAGCTGGTCGTAGAGGACGCCGTCGGTGTCCTCCGGCGGCCCGTACCGGGCGTCGACCAGCGCGTTGATCTCTTCGTACGAAACTGTCTCGGCGTCCAACCCGTCGATCAGCGCCTCGAGTCGCTCGCGGTGGTCGGCCGACTCCTCGGTGGCCTCCGCGAGTAACTCCCGCACCTCCTCGTCGATGGCCTCCCGCTGGTCGGCGGGAAGCGAATCGAGGTGGTGGGCGGCACGTGACTCGACGACCTCCTCGAGGACGACTCCGATCTGGAGGAGCCGGGCGAGTTGGTGGTCGCTCGAGACGCGCTGTCCCAGACTCATAGCAACGCATCGGGGGCGATGATACTTAACGCTCCCTACTCCGAGAGTGTCGCCTCGAGCGCGAGAGTCGATCACCGCCGGAACCGCCAGACGCGCGATCCCTCGCCGCCGTCGATCGCGTCGACCTGTTTGAGCGCCTCCTTGAGACAGCGCCACCAGCTATCGGTCGTCTCGTACCCCGCCGGGTACTGTTCGTAGAGGGACTCCACGAAGTCCGAGCGACGCGCCCGGCCCTGATCGCGGAGAAAGGCGATCGCGTGGCCGGCGACCTCGCGCCGTCGTTCGACGAGCTCCGCCGATCGGCCGCGAACCGAAAGCGACTCGAGGTCGACCACGTCTTCGCCAGGGCGGACGTCAGCGGCGGCGAGACCCGTCGAGGAGGTGTACTCGAGGCCGGTCTCGACGTTGCGGTCGAGTCGCTCGCGCGTCTTCGCGACGGCGCGTCGCGAGAGTTCGTCGAGGCGGTCGATCTCGACGGAACCGAGGACGCCGGCGTCTTCGGCGACCGGATCCTCGCGGATGCGCTCGACGCGTTCGGGTGTGAGGTTCATCGCGCTGATTATTTCGGTTCTGTCGGTGGTGGTCAACTCGAGGGTGCGTTCGCGTTCCGAGGCGGATTCCGCGTTCGTTTCGTCGTTCGTCTCCGCGTTCGCGTCCGGATCCGTATTCGTGTTCGCGTCCGGGTCCGTATTCGTGTTCGCGTCCGGGTCCGTATTCGTGTTCGTGTTCTGACCCGTGTCTCTGTCCGTAACGGTCTTCGAAGGGAGTTCGAGCTCTAAGTCCGAGTCTGACTCCGGAGCTGGTTCCGTATCCCGCTCTCGCTCCTGCGTTCGCGCTCGGTCGATCGAGTCGCCGCGCTCGCGGTGATCCTTCGGTCGGGCTCGGCTCGGGTCGTCGGTTGGCGATTCCGTGTTTGACGTTGGGTCTGTGTCTCCGTCCCCGTTACCGTCCGAGTTTAAGTTCGAGTCCGAGTCCTCATCCGAATCGGAGACGACGGTCGTTCGCGGTGTCCCACGGATTTTGACGGTCGGATCGCTTCGGGACGGCGTCCAGCCACCGTCCCCGGCCTCGAATCCGACGCCGGGTCGCACGTCCTCGTCGCGCTTACTGGTCCGATCACCGTCGGAATCGTTCGAGTCGCCTCTCTCGGTCGAGACCCGTCGGGCTTCCGTCGGCTCGCGATTCGCAGCCTCCGCATTGACCAGTTGCTCCTCGAGCTGGGCGATTCGCTCGCGATAGGCCTCGAGAAGCACGGGCCGGTCAGCGTCCTCGCGGTGATCGATCGTCCCGCGGTGCTCGAGCACCCAGCGAACGTACGCCGATCGGTTCTCGAATCCGAGCAGTTCGCGTTCGACCTCGAGGGCGGCGACCGTCTCAGCGTCGAGTTCGACGGGGATTACCCGCATCGATACGCCATACTGGCCCGTCGTACAAAAAACGTTGTCAGACGCCCGTCAGCGTGCGATTCAGTCGCACGTTCGGTTCTCCGCGGCCCCACTGTGATCGAACTCGACTGTATCGAGACGTGCGCAGGACACCCGAATTTCCGCATTCACGAGGGATACGCCTTTGTGATTGTCGACCGAACGACGCGCCATGGACGATCGGTCCATCGCTGACAGCGACGATCCGCCGGCGACGAACGTCGAAGGCGACCGTCCCGTCGTCGAGGCGTCGACGGAAACCGAGGACGCGACCGTCCACGAGGAGGGGACCGAACTCGAGCGGACGATCAGTCTCGCGGGCGGACTGTCGATCGGCGTCGGAACGATGATCGGTGCGGGGATCTTCGTGTTCCCGGGGCTCGCGGCCGGACAGGCTGGCCCTGCGGCCGCGTTGTCGTTCGCGATCGGTGCTGTCATCGCCCTGCTCGTCGCACTCCCGGCGTCGGAGCTGGCGACGGCGATGCCCCGCAGCGGCGGTGGCTACTACTTCATTTCGCGGGGGTTGGGGACCGTCTACGGAACCGTCGTCGGCCTCGGACTCTGGCTGGGACTGGTTTTCGCGTCGGCGTTCTACCTCGTCGGCTTCGGTCACTACGCGGCGGCCGTCCTCGCAGAAATCGGACTCTCCCTCTCGATCAACCCCGCAGTGCCGCTGGGCGTCGTTTTCGGTGCGCTCCTGACCGGACTGAGCGTGACCGGGACGGAGCGGGCTGCCGCGGTCCAGAACGTCGTCGTCGCCCTCTTGCTCGTGATCCTCTCGATCTTTCTGGGCTACGGCGGCCTGGACTCGCTGGGCGTCTTCGGCACCGAGTCGACACCCGAGCGCTTCGCACCGTTCGGCGCGATGCCGGTGATCTCTACCGCTGCGCTCGTCTTCACGTCGTACCTGGGTTTCGCACAGGTCGCGACCGTCGCCGGCGAGATCGAACGGCCGAGTCGAAACCTTCCGCTCGCGATGATCGGCTCGGTCGTCGTCGTCGGCCTGTTCTACGTGACGACGATTTTCGTCGCGACGAGTGCGTTCCCGAGCGCCGACCTCGAGACCTTCGGCGAAACGGCGATGGTCGAGGTCGCCCGTGCGTTCTTCGGACTCCCCGGTGCGGTAGCGATCCTCGTGGCGGGGCTGCTGGCGACCGTTTCGAGCGCGAACGCCTCGATCCTGAGCTCCTCGCGAGCGGTGTACGCGCTGAGCAAGGACGCGTTGCTTCCGCGGCGCGCGAGCGAGATCAACCTCCGTTACGGCACGCCACACGTCGCTCTCGGACTCGCGGGCGTCCCGATCCTCCTGCTGACGGCGACTGGTCAGGTCGAGTTGCTCGCGGAGGTCGCCTCCTTTCTCCACCTCGTGATGTACGGGCTCCTCTGTGTGGCGTTGCTGGTCCTCCGACGCGACCCACCCGAGTGGTACGATCCCGACTTCCGGACGCCCGGATACCCGTTCGTTCCGGTGGTCGGGGCACTCGCGAGTTTCAGCCTCATCGCGTTCATGGACTTCCGATCGATCGCCATCGGTATCGCCGTGATGATCGTCTCGATCGGCTGGTATCTCGTGTACGCCGACGAACTCTCCCTCAAAGGACAGATCTGAGTAGAATTCGAGCACTATGACAGCACACGACTGCGAACACGAACCCGAGATCGAAACCGACCCGGAGACGACCGAACGCGAGAACGGGGAACCGAACGGTACCAGCACCGGCGCGGGACCGATTCTGGTCCCCAACCGCATCCTCGAGACGGACGCGATCGAACCGGGCGTCGTCACCCTGCTTTCGCGAGCCCGGGTCGTCTTGCTGGGCTACCACGAACTGCCCGAACAGACGGCGCCGGGACAGGCTCGCCTTCAGTTCGAAGACCGGGCCCAGAATCGCCTCGACGAACTCGCCGAATCGCTCGAACTGGCGGGTGCGACCGTCGAGACGCGACTGGTGTTCACCCACGACCGCGAACAAACGCTCAACCGCGTCGCCGACGAGACGAATTGCGTCGGAACACTGCTCCCGAACCCGTCGATGCGACTCGAGAACGTCCTCGTCCCGCTTCGGGGCGAGCGTTCGATCGAACAGGTCGCGGGGCTAGTCGGCGACCTCCTCGCGGGGCTCGACGTCTCGGTGACGCTCTATCACCTCGAGCGGGGCGACGAACGAGCGAGCGCGGCCGTTCTCGAACGGGGACGACAGGTCCTGACGGCTCGCGGCGTCGACCCCGAATTGATCGAGACGCGAACCGAGACCTCGCACACGCCGGTGCGGGCGATCGTCCAAACCGCCGAAGCGTTCGACGCGGTCGTCATGGGTGAATCCGACCCCGGTGTCATGACGTTCGTCTTCGGACAGACTGCAGCCGAGGTCGCAGAGCGATTTCGCGGTCCGGTGGTCGTCGTTCGACGGCGAGGGAACGAGGGCGGTCCCGCCGACGAACCGATCGTCCCCGTCGACCGGGCGGATGACTCCGCCGAGTGAAACGCCCTCGAATCGAGTCGGCGGCTCGACGACCGGCTCGAGAACGGACGCGTCGCTCGCGTGGTACGGTTTCGAGCCGAAAATTTTCTGCTCGGATCGGTCGAGATGGGTTCGGTTTCGCGACGTTACCGACTCGTCACTCGCCGTTCGATTCGCTACCCGCGAAGCCGCTGCTGGATCAGTTCTTCGAGGTCCTCGCGGAACTCGTCGACGGCGATCTCCTCCATGACGGGCACGAAGAAGCCCTCCACGAGCATGTTGCGGGCGAGACGCGGTGAGACGCCGCGGGAGGTCATGTACAGCAGGTCCTCCTGGTCGATCTGGCCGACCGTCGCGGAGTGGCTGGCCTCGGTGTCGTGGTTGTTGATGATGAGCTTCGGGGAGGCGTCGGCCTCGCTCTCGTCGCTGAGCATCAGCGTGTTCTCGCGCTGGTAGGAACTCGTGTCCCAGGCGTCGCGTCCGACGTCCTGGACTCCCTCGTAGACCGAGCGGGCGGTGTCGTCGGTGACGCCGCGGGTGACCAGATCCGCCGTGGTGTGCTCGGCGCGGTGCCAGACCTTGACGTCGAGGTCGAAGTGCTGCTCGTCGTGGCCGAAGAAGGCGCCGACGATCTGGGTCTCCGAGCCGTCGCCGTTGAGTTCCGTCGAGACCTCGCTCTTCGTGAGCTGGGTGCCGATGTTGCCCTCGATCCAGTCGATCGTGGCGTAGGTGTCGGCGTCCCCGCGCTTGCACGAGAAGCTGTAGGAGTCCTCCGAGAGGTTCTGCAGCGACCCGTACTGAACCGAACTGTTCTCTCCGGCGATGACTTCCACGATGGCGCTGTAGTACTTCTCACCGTCGACTGCGTCGCTCCCCGTCGACTGGCGCTCGAGGATGGTCACCGACGACGACTCCTCGGTGACGACGAGCGTGTAGTTGAACAGCGATCGGGAGTTCATCTCCGTCCGGATCGTGACGTCCTCGGCGTCGACGCCTTCCGGGACGTAGATGACGGTCCCGGTGCTGAACAGCGCCGTCGAGAGCGCCGTCAGGTAGTTCTCCTGCGGGTCGACGATGGAGCCGAAGTGCTCTTTCAGTAGCTCCTCGTGTTCGGCGACGGCCTCGCCCCACGGCAGGACCTCGACGTCGTCGGGCCCGACTTGGTCTTTCTCCTCGGCCCAGTTCAGCGGGTCGACGAGCGTCTCGAAGTCCAGTTCGTGGAGGTTCGTCCAGTCCCGACCCGGCGTCCGGATGACGTCGGGCATGTCGATCGTCTCGAGCGCCTCGAGGGCCTCGAGACGGGTCTCGAGGAGCCAGTCGGGCTCGTCTAAGTTCCCGCTGATCTCGCGTACCTGTTCTTCCGTCAGATTGGCGTGTACCTGCGTGCTCATGTCGATTCTCGTACTCGGAGTTATCCGAGGCTCCCCTCCATCTCGAGTTCGATGAGGCGATTCAGTTCGACCGCGTACTCGATCGGCAGTTCCTCCGTGATCGGCTCGATGAAGCCGGCGACGATCATCTTCTTGGCGTCGTCGTCGTCCAGACCGCGGCTCTGGAGGTAGAAGATGTCCTCGTCACCGATCTTCCCGACGGTCGCCTCGTGAGCGACGTCGACTTTCGACTCCTCGATCTCCATGTACGGCATGGTGTCCGAGGTGGATTCGTTGTCGAACATCAGCGCGTCACATTCGACGGCCGTACTCGAGCCCTCGGCACCGTCGGCGATGTGGACCAGTCCTCTGTAGTTGGTCCGGCCGCCGTCCTTCGAGATCGACTTGGATTCGATGGTCGAACTCGTGTCGGGCGCGTTGTGGTAGACCTTCGCGCCGGTGTCGATGTTCTGGCCCTCGCCGGCGAAGGCGATGGTGATGTGGGTGTCCGTCGCGCCGCGACCCTTGAGGATCGTACACGGGTAGAGCATGGTGGCTTTCGAGCCCATACTGCCGGAGACCCACTCCATCTTGCCGTTCGATTCGACGATGGCGCGCTTGGTGTTGAGGTTGAAGGTGTTCTTCGACCAGTTCTGGACCGTCGAGTACTGGACGTGGGCGTCCTCCTCGACGAAGACCTCGACACAGCCGCTGTGGAGGTTGTGAGTGCCGTACTTTGGAGCACTACAGCCCTCGATGTAGTGGACTTCCGAGCCTTCCTCGGCGACGATGAGCGTGTGCTCGAACTGGCCCATCCCCTCCGAGTTCATCCGGAAGTACGCCTGCACCGGCATCTCGACGGTGACGTCCTCGGGGACGTAGACGAACGAGCCGCCGGACCAGACCGCGCCGTGGAGCGCCGCGAACTTGTTGTCGCTCGGCGGCACGCACGTCGTCATGAAGTACTCCTTGACGAGTTCCGGGTGCTCTTGGACCGCGCGGTCCATGTTCATGAAGACGACGCCCTTCTCCTCCCACTGCTCTTGCATGTTCTGGTAGACGACCTCGGACTCGTACTGAGCGCCGACGCCGGAGAGCGCGTTCTTCTCCGCCTCCGGAATGCCCAGCTTGTCGAACGTGTCCTTGATCTCTTCGGGCAGTTCCGTCCAGTCGTCGACGCCTTCGCGCTTGTCGACGTCGGGACGGATGTAGGGGACGATCTCTTCGATGTCGAGTTCCGTCAGGTCGGGCTGGCCGGGCCAGTCCGTCGGCATCGGCATCGCCTGATACTGTTTGAGCGCGCGAAGGCGCCGCTCTAACATCCACTCGGGCTCGTCTTTGTCCTCCGAAATGAGGCGAACGACCTCTTCGGTCAGGCCTTTGTCGGACTTGACGGCCGAGCGCTCTTCCTTTTTGAACTCGAAGCGCGCTTCGGTGTCGGTCTCTTTGAGGTGATCTTGATCTGAACTCATGATATGTCGTGTCTGATGGTAGCGGCCGAAGCCGTATTACCGTTGTTCTAGTCGAATTCGGTTACGCCGGCTCTACGCGGTCTCGTAGACCTCTTCGCGGACCCAGTCGTACCCCTTGTCCTCGAGTTGCTCGGCGAGTTCCGGACCGCCGCTCTTGGCGATCTCTCCGTCGAGCATCACGTGGACGTGATCTGGCTCGACGTAGTCGAGGATGCGCTGGTAGTGGGTGATCTGGAGGACGCCGGTTCCCTGCACGTCGCGGAGGGCGTTGATGCCGTTGGCGACGTCCTGCAGGCGGTCGATGTCCAGCCCGGAGTCGATCTCGTCGAGCACGGCGATCGAGGGCTCGAGGATGGCGGCCTGGAGAACCTCGTTCTGTTTCTTCTCACCGCCCGAGAAGCCCGCGTTGAGGTACCGCTGTGCGAACTTCGCGTCCATGTCGAGTTGTTCCATCTTCTCCTGGAGGATCTCCTGGAACTCCGCGACGCCGACCTCGCCGTCGTCGGCGGGGCCCTCCATCGGGGAGGTTTCGAAGCCTTCGTCCTCTTCTTCCGCCGCGTCGTCTTCACCCTCCTCGTCCTCGAAGAGTTCGTCGCGCTCCTCGAGTTTGGCGTTGAGCGCCGTTCGGAGGAAGTTGGTCATCGTGACGCCTTCGATCTCGGCGGGATACTGGAAGGCCAGAAAGATGCCGAGCGCCGCGCGCTCGTTGGGCTCGAGATCGAGAATGTCCCACGTGCGCTTGTCCTCGGGAATGTCGAAGTCCTCGCCGAAGTCGCCCTCCTCGAGGTGGAGCAGGACCTCGCCCTCGGTGACCTCGTAGGCGGGGTGGCCGGCGATGATCTTCGCCGTCGTCGACTTCCCGCTGCCGTTCGGTCCCATCAGGGCGTGGATCTCGCCCGACTCGACCTCGAGGTCGACGCCGCGCAGGATCTGCTCACCGCCCTCTTCTGCGACTTCCGCGTGCAAATTGTTGAGTTGTAGACGTGCCATTTTGCGGTTACCTCTATCGTGTAACGTGTGGGGCGTGCCCGTCATAACGGTTTCGTATCTGATTGGATACGATTCCGAATGACGAAAATTATTTTCTGGAACTGCAACTCCGTCGGCGGAAATCCCCTCAATTCTCTTCGGAAGACGGTAACGTGTATCCCGTTTTCGGTCGACACGATTCGCTCGAGAAACTCCCAGCAATCTCGTCCGACGCCGACTTCGATTCCGTCCCGATCGTCACCGACCGAAGACGAAATCGACGCTCGAGAACGATTCGTTCCCGAAACCTTTTGCCAGATGCGCGCACCGTCTCTACTATGAAGGAGTCGCTGCTGGAGATTCTCTGCTGTCCGCTGGACAAACACGACCTCGAGCTCGAAGACGCCGGGTACGACGGCGACGGAGAGGTCGAGGAGGAAATCGTTTCGGGCGCGCTCGTCTGCAGCGAGTGCGGCGAACGGTACCCGATCGAAGACGGTATTCCGAACCTGCTCCCGCCGGACATGCGCGAAGGAACCCCCGCCTGAGAGAGATAGAACCGTGTCTGACGAGGTCACCGTATACGTCGGGCGAGACGGCATGGACTCACTGGAAGCCACAGCGTCGACGCTCGAGACGACCGTTCGGGACTCTCTGGGCGTCGTCGTCGACAACCGGGGCACGCCGGTTCACGTCCACTGTCGGCTCGCGGGTGACCTCGCCGAAATCGCCGCGCTCGAGCAGTCGAACTACTACGTCGAGGCCGACAGCGAGGCGTTTATTCCGGTTCACGTCGACGACGTCTCGCTCACCCGCGACGTCGAGGGGACCCTCGAGATCTCGACCGGCTACGGCGCCAACGCGATGACGATCGACGCCACGGTGACGACGGGGCCAGAGCCCGTCGACGTCGACGAGACGTTCGCCTCACCGAAGCGATCGGAGACCGAGTCGTCGTCGATAGAATCGATCGCCCGTCGATTCGGCCTCGACGCCGCGACCCTCGCGGTGCTCGCACTCGGCGTCGTCGCGCTGGCCGTCGCGTACGCGACGACCGCGATCGTCGGCGGTCTCGCAGCCGTCGTCGGCGTCGGTGCCGTCGGCGTCGGCGTGATCGTCGCGCTCTGGTTGCTGTACAGCGGGTAGGCCGTCGAGAATCGAGGGACAGAGAGCAGCGGTTTTCCGGTTTTCGGTGCTCAGCGCTCGGAGCTCGTGCTCAATTCTTACCCGTCCGAATCGACGCTCGAGTCGACGCCGCAGAGGTTCCTCTCGCCGTCGACCCGTTTCGCGCGCAGGTACCGCGCCCGATAGCGGTTCGCTCCCCGATTGACGTCCGCCTCGCGAATCTCGTCGGTACGGCCCTCGGCGACCGCGTCGATGAGCGCCTCGAGCTGGTTCTTCTCGCTGGTCGTGAGTTCGAACTCCCACGTTCGTTCCTCCTCGGTCTCGAGGATCGCCCACTTGCGGGCGGCGGCGATCACCAGCGAACAGGGCTCGCGACAGGGGAAGGGACCGTCGCCGCCGTCGACCGAGAGTTCGTCGCCCTCCTCGTACTCCCACTCGCGCCGGCGGAGACACTGCGAGTCGACGCAGCAGGCCTCGGCCATCCACTCGACGGCCTCCCGCGGGAGTTCGTCGACGACGTCGTAGATTCCCGTCTGGCGCTCGGCGGTCTCGAGCCAGTGGTCGACGTCCAGGTTCCCCCTCCGCTCGCGGTGCCAGTTGGCGACCGTGGCGGGGTAGACGAACTCCACGGCGTCGACGAGGTCGTCCCCCGAGAGGCCGGTGAACGCCCATCCCGAGACGAGGGTGGGTGCCGTTTTCAGCGGCCGGTACCGCCCCTTCTCGTCGTAGGTCGTCAGGTCGCGGGCGTCCCGCGGCCGGTCGTGTGCCTCGAGGTCGGCGGGGTCGGCTCCCCGGTCGTCGACGTGGCGGAGGTCGTAGCGGCGTTCGCCGGGCGCGGAGCCGTCGGCCAGTCGCGTCGTGATCGACAGTTGGCCCCACTGGCGCTCGAGGCCGTCGGCGGCGAGCGCCTCGTACCGGTCCGGAACTGCGCGCGTCGCTTCGGATCTGCCGTCGTCCGTCCCCTCCGTTTCGCTCTCGACGGCGTCCTCGAGCGGCGCGCGCTCGCACCAGCGCAGAAAGGCGCGGCGGGCGGTTCCCTCGCCGCCCATCCGCTGCCAGTAGCGCCAGTTGCTCGCGTACTCGTGGACGTCGTCGGTCTCGTCGGCGAGCGCCTCTCGAAGGTCGCGCCCGGAGAGTCCGGTGCGCTCGGTGGCGGGCGTCGCGATGGCGTAGCCGTCGTCGGTCGCCTCGAGACGAAAGCCGTCGAACGCGATCGGTTCGCGGTCGGCGTGCTCGAGCAGCGCGTCGGTTAGATCCGCGTTCGTGCTCGTGTTCGCGTCCGTGTCCGCGTTTGCATCCGAATCCGCGTGGTCGGTCACGCTCAGTCACCCGTCACGCTGCGTTCGTTTTCGCTCTCACTTTCGCTTTCGCCCCCGTTCCCAGTACCACCGGTCCGTCTCCGAACCTCGTCGATCGCCGCCCCGACGTCGGCTCCCGCGTCCGCCGCTCGCTCGAGGAGGACGTCGGCCGTGAGCGCCTCGGTGCCGACGGCACCGGCGTACCAGATGCGCGTGTCGTCGACTGTTGTGGGAACGTCCCATCCCGTTCGGTAGTCGTCGGTCAGTCCCACGTCCTCGGGGATGTCCTCTTGCGTGTGGTAGCCGTCGGCGACGAACAGCGGGACGACGACGACGTCGTCGCTCTCGAAGAAGTCGGTCACGTCGTCGACCTCCGGCTCTTCGTCCATGAACAGCGCCTCGACCTCGTCGAAACGCCCGGACTCGCGGATGCGGTTGGCGTGGTACTCGACCGCCTTCGCGCTGTTTTCGTTGCGCTCGGTGCCGTGGCCGACCACGGCGAGTCCGAACCCGTCGCCGACGTCCGAGTCGCCCGTCACGCTCTCGGCTCGCCGGACGATCACGTCCGACATCGCGTCGTGGGTTCCGACTGGCCCGCAGTAGTGGACCCGCTTGCCGACGTCCGTCGCCTCGAGAGTCGCCTGCGAAGCGTCGGTCCCGTCGGAGTCCCACCGCTCGGGATCCCACCCCTCGAGGCGGAGTTCGCGGGGGATCACCTGCTCGGTGAAGTAGCCCTCGCTGATGAACAGCGGGACGACGTAGATCTCCTCGGACTCGAGGGTGCGAATCACCTCTCGGAAGTGCGGTTCCTCCTTCCAGAAGGCCTCGCGAACCTCGTCGAACGCGCCGGCGTCACGGATGGTGTCCGCGTGGGCGTACGTCGGGTTCGAGGCGTCCGGGTTCAGGTGCGACCCGTGGGCGACGACGACGAGCGCCTGTGAGTGCGCGTGCATGGGTACTAGGTGGGCGTTAGGAAGCGCGCGGGTTATAGATTTTGTAGTGCGAGAAAACCCACGACTGTCGTCGTGGGCGGCTGTCACGTACTTCGCTGCCGGTTGCGCTCCCCAGCGTCATCGGCCGCAGGTCGTGCGGACTCCGAGACGATCACCGCAACTCGAGGAACCGCCGGTCGTCGCGCTCGCCGCGGGCGGGGTAGACGATCACGAAGTTCCCGTCGGTCAACCCCGAAACGCGCTTGGGGAGCGTTCGGAGTTCGGGGTGCCAACCGAGCGCGTTTCGGCGAGCGCTCACGACGACGACGAGTTGAGACGGACCCGTGCGCTCCGCGAGCCGGTCGATCAGGCCCTCCCAGTCGACGGCCTCGAACCGCGTCGGCACCTCGGGTTCGACCGCGTCGAACGCCTCCTCGAGCGTGTTCTGGGCCGTGCCCTCGGCGGCGTTCGCGGACGACGATCGAGCCGGCTGTCCGTCGCCGTCGACAGCGAGCGCCCGAATCGGCGCGCCGACGTCACTCGCGATCCGTTTGAGCTGGCGGACGGCCTCGTCGAACCCCTGATTGTACTCGATCCCCGGCGGGAGGACGACCGTTACCTCGCTCGTCGCGCTGATCGACTCTCGAACCCGCGAAACGAAGACGAGCCGGTCGGTCCCGACGAGTATTTGATCGATTACCTCCCCGAAGACTCGCTGGCCCCGCGAATCGGCGCCGTCCCAGCCGACGACGACCGTCGAGATCCGGTTCTCGACCGTCGCTCGAAGCACGCCGGAGGCGACGTTGTGATCGACGCGGGTCTGTGTGATCACCGGAACCGCCGCGCCGGCGGCGTACGCGACGACCTCCTCGAGGCTGGCTTCCGCGGCTGCGACGTCGGCCTCCACGCTCGGCCCGGGCTCGACGACGGTGAGCGCGTACAGCGGTGACGCGTCCCGGATCGCGAAGGCGAGATCGAACAGCCCACGGCGGTGCTGGGCCGTCGCCGAACTGGGAACGAGAATCCGCTGATCACGGTCGTCCGTGCCCCCGCTTCGTCCGGTCGTCCGGACCACTTCGCGGCCGTAGCGCTCGACGATCGCCGGACTGACGACGCTCACGACGAGTATCATGACGATGGTCCCGTTGAGTACGCTCTCGTCGAACAGGCCAACGTCGTAACCGACGAGGACGATCGCCAGCGCGGCGGCGGCCTGACCGAGCGAGAGGCCGAACATCGCCATCCGTTCGGCACGCGAGTAGCCGAAGGCGGCGCCGGTCAGCCACGCGGCGGCCCACTTCGTCGCGAGGACGGCGACGACGAGCGTCGTCGAGACCAGCAGCGTCTCCCACCCCTCGAGGAGGACGCGAACGTCGACGAGCATTCCCACGGAGAGCAAGAAAAAGGGGATGAACAGCGCGTTCCCGACGAACTCGATGCGGTTCATCAGCGGCCCGCGGTGGGGTATCTGGCGGTTGAGCGCGAGCCCGGCGAGGAACGCGCCCACGATCGCCTCGATTCCGGCGACCATCGCGAGAAACGCGCTTCCGAAGGCGACCGCCAGGACGAACAGGTACTCGGGGGAACTCTCCTGGGTCGCCGTCCGGAAGAACCACTGGCTGAGCGGCGGCACGACGACCCAGACGAGGACGAAGAACGTCGAGACGCCGAGTACGAGCTGGAACCAGAACGTCGCGTCGAGGGTGCCGACTTCGGCGGCGACGACGACCGCGAGCACCAGCAGCGCGATCGTGTCGGTGACGATCGTGCCGCCGATCGTCGCCGTGATGCTCTCGTTGTCCGTGAGTCCGAGTCGCGAGACGACGGGGAACGCGAGCAGCGTGTGCGAGGCGAAGAT
The DNA here is from genome assembly GCF_017357405.1 of Halomontanus rarus. Lineage (GTDB taxonomy): Archaea > Halobacteriota > Halobacteria > Halobacteriales > Natrialbaceae > Halomontanus > Halomontanus rarus. The sequence goes on from NZ_CP071597.1 coordinate 3,968,978, forward strand.
CGAGGCGAACAGCGAAGCTGCGGGGACGGTCATGCCGAGTAACGCGACGCCGGCGGCCGTCCCGACCGCCTGCGGGATCAGAAAGGACAGCAAGCCGAACGCGAGACTCCGCTCGCGCGTTTCGACGAACTGCGCGAAATCGATCTCGAGGCCGGCGAGGAACATCAGATAGAGCAGGCCGACCTCGCCGAGCAGGACGATCGTCTCGCCGCGCTCGAGGAGTCCGACGCCGTTCGGGCCGACCGCCGCGCCGGCGAGGATGATGCCGACGATCCCCGGCAGTCGGTAGCGGTCGAGGACGAGCGGTGCGAGCAGAAAGATCACGATCGCCAGCCAGAAGATCGCGACCGAGTCGGTGATCGGGATTCCGAGCCCGTCGGCGGTCATACTGGTGGTGTAACTATTTCGCTCGAGTCGGTGTCGCGGTCGGCCACGGGACGTTCGTTCGAGTCCCCACCGAACACGCGGATAAGCCTGTACGTGCGGTTCAATTCGTGAGAAGCAGGCGTCGAACGGTCGTCGTCGACTCGGATCGCGACCGTCTCGGAACACGAACTCGGCCGCGGACCGTCTTCCCGACTCGACTCCGTCGTCCGGCGGTTTCATTACCCGCGGGTGGATATCCCGAGACGAACCACCGAATGCGCCTCATTCAGACGCTCATCCCCGAATCGTCACGCGACGCGGTTATCGACGCCCTCGAGAAGGAAGGCGTCGACTACGCGATGTCGGAGGAGAGCGCGCGATCGGACTACAGCAACATCGCGTACATCCCGGTCGAGTCGGGCGAGGTCGAGCGGATCGTCGCCAGGTTGCGCGACGCCGGTATCGAACGCGAGGGGTACATGGTCGTCAGCGACGCCGAAACGATCGTCTCCGATCGCTTCGAACAGCGCCGCGAGGACGAGGCCGACGAAACGGCCGTCGAGCGTATCTCGCGGGAGGAACTCAGGTCGACCGCACAGAACCTCTCGCGGAGCACGCCCAACTACATCGCGTTCACCGTCGTCAGCGCCATCGTCGCCACCGCCGGGTTGCTGGAAAACAGCGCGGCCGTCGTCGTCGGCTCGATGGTGATCGCGCCGCTGATCGGCCCGGCGATGGCCTCCTGCGTGGGCAGCGTCATCGGCGACGACGACCTGTTCTGGACCGGCGCGACTTCCCAGGTCATTGGCCTCACGGTCGCCGTCGCTAGCGCGACGCTGTTCGCCCTGAGCTACCGGGTCCTCGTCGATCCCCACCTCGAGTTACTGCTCGTCGGACAGATCGCCGAGCGCGTTCATCCCGGAATGCTCGCGCTGGCGATCGCGCTCGGCGCGGGGGTCGCCGGCGCGCTCTCGTTGACCTCGGGGGCGGACGAAGCGCTGGTCGGGGTCATGATCGCGGTAGCGCTCATCCCGCCGGCGGCGACCGTCGGCCTGGGCATCGCCTACGCCGATCCCGTCGTCGCTATCGGCGCAGCGATCCTCGTCGCGGTCAACGTCCTCTCGATCAACGCCGTCGGCATCCTCACCGTCTGGGTCAAACGCTACCGCCCCGACCACTGGTACGACGTGCGCCGGGCCCGCCGGGTGACCACGGAGCGCCTGATCGCCTTCGGGATCGTCATCCTCGTCCTGACGTCCTTTCTCGCGCTGGGGACCCTCGACGCGCGAGAGAACGCGGCCTTCGAGCGGGAGGTGGACGCGGTTCTCGAGGATGCGCCGGGGGAGACGATCGACCACTCGATCGGCTACGACGCCGACGTCGTCTCGCCGACGCCCAGTTCGGTGACGGTTCGAATGGTCGGTGCGCCCGAGGACGCCGCGGAAACGATTCGCGAGGAGATACGCGAGCGGACGGGACTCGAGGTCTCCGTTCGCGTGATCCACGAGGAGTCGACGGTCGTCGGGTGAAGTGACGCATTTGATGATGGGGTCCCCTCTCACATTAAGTGAGGAAATATAGGTCCGAATATAATGCAGTACATTTTATTACATTCATAACTCTATATTATTAGTAATCATGGTTCGTGTAAAACGTTGGACGACAATATATCTCATAGCATTTACTGTATCAGCTTTAGTAGAAATCCGACATAACGGCCACCCAACCAATTTGGGTAATATTGGCGATATGATAGTAGAACCGGTCTTCATAGCAGCGGGTACCACTATCGGGATTTATTTATTAGAATCTCGAGAAGACAATTGATGTATTATTTGATTGTACTCTTCTCGAGAGGAGCGTAAATGTATATTTCAGGTGCTGATATCGGGGCAATCCCATTCGAGGAATCATCCGTGATAGATTTGAGTCTGTATTCTCTGTAAAATCGTCTCGAGGTGGTTCGACAGTGGACACCTACTACCGAAACAGCCGTTCTCGCAACGACCGCCGGTGCGCGCGCTCGGTGAGCAACACCGAACACTCGACGTCCTCGACGACACCCAGCGCGAGCGCCCGCTTGACCAGCCGCGAGAGCAATCCGCGTTCGGTCGCGCCGACGATCAACAGCGAGTGGTCCGCGGCGTGGCTCTCGATCGCCCCCTCGACGTCGCCCGACGCGTCGACGATCGTCGCCGCGTCCTCGAGGTCGTGGCGGGCGCTCCAGTCCTCGAGAAACCGCTCGCCGCCGCCGCGTTCGCGTTCGCCGTCGACGACGTGCAACAGGGTCACGTCGCTATCGCAGGCGTCGCGGAAGACGCGGGCGGTCTCGGCGCCGAGGTCGTCGTTGACGGTCCCCGTCGTCGGGAGCAACACGCTCGAGGGGTCGAACCCGCGGTCGTTGAGCACCAGCAAGTCAGCGGGGAGTTCGTGGGCGAGTTCGTCGATCACGGTCTCCGCCCGGCCCGCGAAGGGCGTCGACTCCCGCCAGCCCATGACGACTAGGTCCGCCTCGTGCCGGCGCGCCGCGTCGAAGACCTCCTCGACGCTCCGGTGGGAGAAGACGGTGTAGGTCTCGAGGGGAACGTCGAACGGTTCGGCGTGTTCACGGGCGGCCTCGAGGAGCCGGTCGGAGGCGGTGCGTTCGCGGTCGGTCGCCCGGTGGAGGGGTGTCTGTCCGGGCACCTGAACGACGTGGATCGCGACGACGGCGGCACCGCGGGCCTGAGCGACGGTGCAGCCGAGTTCGACGAGGTCGCGCTCGGTTCGCGGGTTCGACAGCGGGATCAGGATCGTTTCGTCAGTCGTGTCGTCTGGCTGCTCGGCGTCGGTCACCGAGGAGTTCGAACTCGGATCCGTTCCCCGATTCGGTCTCGCCCTCGCTATACCTTCCGCGCCGGTCTTCGAACCGACACGGCGCTCGAGGCCAGCCTCGAGCGCGTCCGACGGATTCGCCCGGGTCCGACCGTAGAGGGCGAACCAGACGGCTGCACCCGCGAGGACGCCCGCGGTGAGAAGCAGGGTGAGGGTTCCCGTGGCGACCAGCAACGCGAGCGAACCCAGACAGGCCACTCCCGCGACGGCTGACGACGCCGGGGCTTCGAACGGCGGTTCGTACGACGGGACGGACCGTCGGACCGAGAGCAGGGCGATCGACGAGAGGATGGCGACGACGAGGTGTAACGCCGTCGCCAGCAGGGCGAGCGTGACTAGATCCGCGGTCACGACGAGCGCGACGACGGCGAGCCCGGTCAGCTGGAACGCTCGGTACGGCGTTCCGAACCGGGGGTGGAGCGTTCCCAGCGAGCGACCGACGAGCCCGTCGGAGCCCATCGCGTGTCCGATTCGGGCCGCCGTCGAGATCGACATCGTGGCGCTGGTCACCGTCGCGAGGATGCCGGCGACGCCGATAATTGCGACGCCGGTCGATCCCGAAACCGCGTCCGCGACGGCGACGATCGCCTGGTCGGTCGCCGCGAGCGTCTCCCAGTCGACGGCCGCCTCGAGGACGACGGCGATGCAGACGTAGAGTGCGCCCACGGTGCAGAGACTGCCGAGAATCGCTCGGGGGAGCGTCCACCCCGGTGTCCGGACTTCGCCGGCGATGGCGGCCAGTTTCGCGTACCCCAGATAGGAGACGAACACGAGCGCGGTCGCGCCGGCGAGGCTGTCGATCGAGCCGACGAGTCGGTCGTCGGCGACGGCGGCGACCAGTTCGCCGACGCCGACGGTCGCCGTCGTCGCGACGACGAAGCCGACGAGACTCGCGACGAGGAGGCAGACGAGGGCGACGGCACCCGGGCCGCCGTTGCGAACGCCGACGTAGTTCGACGCGAGGACCGAGAACGCGGCGAGGACGGCCCCCGTTCGCTCGGGCGACAGCGTCAGTCCGAACAGCCACCCCTCCGGGAGCGGGAGGAAGAAGCCGAGGTAAATTCCGAAGCCGAGGCAGTAAAAGGCGGTGACCAGCGTCGTGCTCGTCCAGCCGGCGATCCCGGTTATCGTCCCGAACGGCGGGCCGAGTGTCCGGTAGACCCAGTCGTAGCTCCCGCCCGAGCGCGGCAGGGCGGTCGCCAGCTCGGCGACCAGCACGGCGTTGACGAGCGCGAGGCAGCCGGCGAGCAGGAACGGCAGCCACAGGATCGGCCCGACTTCGCCGGCGACGATCGACGGCAACACGAAGATTCCAGCGCCGAGCGTCGCGCCGATCCCGACGGTAAGCGCACCGACTAACCCGACGTCTCGCGCGAGTTCGTCTTTCGTCATGTATCTCAATCGTCCTCACCTCGAGTCCGCCGGCGGACTCGAGTTTCGCGTTAGTGATAGGTCTCGGGTGACGTTCATGAGTGTTGTTACTTGCCGCTCGCAGCGCTCGAAGAAACCGAACGGAGAACTGGCTCGCTCACACCGCGTCCGTGTGGCGGACGACGTAGACGTCGTAGTGTTGGTCCTTCGCGAGGGGGCCACCGACGCTCGAGAGCGGCGTCGTCACCGAGCCCGCGTTCTCGGTCCCGACGAAGACGACGCTCGCGTCGACGTCGCTGGCGACCCGGCGAATCGTCCGGACGACGTTCGTCGTCGCCGTCGCCGTCGGCTCGTCAGAGTCGACGATCTCGGTTCGAAACGTTGTGTCGGGTGCGATGTCCGCAACCCGCTCGCGCATCCCGGCTGCGATCGCGTCCACGTCGAACGGCTCTCCGGCCCCGATCCAGCCGCGTTCCCGGGCGTACTCGTCGTCGTCGGGAATCACCGTCACCGCGACGACGTCGTCGTCGGTCAATTCGCCGTACGCCGATGCCTTCTCGAGCGCCGCCGACGCGAGTGCCGACCCGTCGAACGGAACGAGGTGCGTCATACGGCCGTATGGTACGACCTGTGAGGTAAAGGTTCGCCATCCCGCTCTCGGCGTATCGAGTCGGTCGTAGCGGGCGCTCGAGGAGTTCACGTCGTGAACTCAGAATTCAGAATTCAGAATTCAGAACTCAGAATGCGGATACCTCGAGGACGTGAACCGCGTACGACCCGCGCGTCGTCCCGTCGTCGTGGTACCGAACCGGTTCTTCGATCGTCGCGAGGAGTTCGCCGTCAGTCGCCGCGTCCGTCGCGATCCCTTCGAGAGCCACTTCGGTTCCGGTACCCGTCTCCCGGTCGATCCACCGGAGTGCGTGGGCCCCGGGATCGCGAACCCGAAAGTTCTGCGCGCACGGAACCGCGAATCCGTCGGCGGACGCCGCGAGGCCGTGGGCGAAGCCCTCGAGGGTGGCGTTCCACAGTTCGTCGCCGGCGGTTGTTGGATCGTCGTCCGAATCGGGATCGGAATCGGAATCATTCTGACGCGCATGCTCGCACTCGCACCCGCTCGAGGTCGAATTCGAATTCGAGTTCACGTCTACTTCTGAGAGCGAGAACGCGACCAGTCGATGCTCGTTCGGATGCCGGTTCTCGGTCTCTCGCCCCTCGAGGGCGTACGTATTGCCGGTCGCGAACGCCACGATGTCGTCGGTCACGACCGCGTGATTCGGGTAGGCGTACAGCGTCTCGTCGCCGATCTCGGTCTCCGTCGCCAGCGGGACGCGCCAGCACTCCTCGCCGCCCGGCCCCAGCAGGTAGCCGCACTTGTCGCCGTGGCTCGCGACCGCCAGTCGGTCGCCGGCGAACGCGACGTCGCCGACGCGGCGCTCACCCGCGGTGCCGGGATCCCACGTCCACGCCGGGGTTCCCGACGCCGCCTCGAGGACGACCAGACCGTTGTCGTGGACGCCCGAACAGCGGTTGTAGCCGATCGCGAGGCGGTCTGCCTCCATGCCGCCCTCACCACCCGTCCTCTCCTCGCCGCCCTCTCCGGACGACAACGAAAGCGAGAGCGCGATCGGCGACGCGTCGGTCGCGTATCGCCAGCGAACTGTCCCGTCGCCGCCGAACGCGTAAACGACGCTTCGCCAGCGTCGATCTTCACCGTCGCGTTCGTACCGCCGAGCGGCGGCGTACACGGACTCGCCGTCGGTCTCGAGGGCGACGACGTAGGGCTGTTCGAAGAGGCGGTCGGCGGTCGCCTCACCGAGGTCTGCGCTGGTCTCGTACCGCCAGCGTTCCTCGCCAGTCGCACGGTCGTAGGCCCTAATCGTCCCGCGGTCGCCGCGGCCACCGACGACGAGCGTGTTCGAGTTCGCGTCGTCATGCCGTTCCGCGGTCGAGTTTCCGTTCGAATTCGAACCGCCACACGTCGCGAGCGAAACGGCGGGTTCCGGATGGGACCGTTCCCAGACCGTCTCGAGGGCAGCTTGGTCACGATCACGAGCGCGATCACGATCGAACGCGAAGGCGGTGACGGTGCCATCCCACCGGCCGACGAAGACGTGGCCGTCTACGTGCACGCTCGAGCGCCGCCACATGTGGCGACTGCCCGCGCTCTCGATGTCGCCGAGGGAGGCGGTCGTCGCTGTCCTCACCGCCCGTTGGGTGCCCTTACGCATCGTCCTCGACGGGGAACGTCTCGTGGAGCACGTCGTGGGCCTCGCCCAGTCCGTCGAGGACGTCCTCCCCCTGCACCCGGAGTCGGCGAACCGACCGTTCGGCGTCGCGGACCGCAACGAGCCGTCCCCGGAGGTAATCGTACTCGGGATCGTGCGCGTCGGTCTCGGCGACGGTCGCCTCGAGGTCGACCAGCGCCGCGTCGAGGTGGCGTTCGATCGCCGCCAGCGAGTCAGCACCGGCGAGGGCCTCGATGGGTCCCTCGAGGTGGCCTTCGAGTTCGTTCTCCGCGTGATCGCGGGCGTGGCTGTCCTCGGTGCCGAGGACGTTCATCAGTCCGAGTCTCAGTGCTTCGAGTTCGTAGCAGCTCATGAGTTGTGGTGGTTTGTCGTGTGTCGTGTGTTGTGCGTCGTCCGTTGCGTATCGTGGCCCTTCCGCGCTCAGAGCGTCTGATCGACCAGCTCGCTCACGAGCCGATCCTGATCGAGGTGCGAGGAGACGATTCGGTCCGCGTCGTCGGCTTCGACGCCACCGTACCAGACGCCGTCCGGGTAGACGGCGACCATCGGTCCGTCCCCGCAGCGCCCGAGACACGAGGTTCGAGTGATGCGGGCGTCGCAGTGGTCCGAATCGCGGGCCGCCTGCCGGAGCCGCTCGAGGACCGCCGGCGAGCCGTCGGCCGCGCAGGTCCGGTTCGTACAGACGGCGACGTGTTTCGCCGGCGCGTCGTGGCTGTGTGGTTCGTCGTCGACGTCCTCGCGGTCGGCGTGTGACTCCTGGTGGGTAATCGCCCGGAGCATCGCCCGCGCGCCGCCGACGTCCGCCTCGTAGCCCTCGAGATCGACTTTGTACTTGCAGGTATCACAGGACATGTCGACGCTTCCGGTCCGGGCTTCCTGCCAGCGATCGGCGAAGACGTCCAGTAGCCGCGAGTCGGTTCCGAGCGGGTCCCCCGCCAGCGCGTCGACGTACGGATACTCGTCGTCGAACTCGGCCGTCCGGTCGCGAATCCGCCCGGTGAGGACGCCGTCGCCGAGCATGTACGGGAGGACGACGATCGCGTCCGGTCGGTGCTTCGAGAGGCCGTGTAACGTCTCCTCGAGCCTGGGGTCTGTGACGCCGACGAACGAGGCCTCGACGCGGTCGAAATCGCGGCCCTCGTAGAGCAGTCGGGCGAGTTTGTGCACGTCGCCGTTGGCGTCCGGATCGCTCGAGCCCCGTCCGCAGACGACGACGGCGACGTCGTTCGTGTTGCGGTCGACGCCGAGTTCGCGCTCGACCGCCGCGGTGCGGTCGTCCAGCAAATCGATGATCGCCGGATGGATGCCCAGATGCGACCCGTTGTCGATCGCGACGTCGCGGGCCGCGCGGGCCCGTTCGATCGCCAGCGGCACGTCGTTTTTGACGTGACTCGCGGCGAACAGCGAACAGTGGACGACGGTCACGCGGGAGACGAGCGAGGTGAGCTCGGCGATGGCGTCGTCGATCGCCGGCGCGGCGAGTTCGAGGAAGGCGGCGTCGACCGGAATCTCGAGTCGCGATTCGAGGTCGGCGGCCAGCTCCCGGACCTGTTCGTTGGACTTCTCGCGGCGGGAGCCGTGGCCGATCAGCAGGACGGCCTCGTCGTCGAACGCGGATCGGGTTTCGTCGGGTTCGTGCATCCTGTGAGTAGCGGTCGTGATCGCAGTCGTCAGTGCAGCTCTCGATTCGATCCAGCTTACTCGAGTCGGTCGTCAGACTCGTCGTACGCGTCGGCCTGCTTCAGGCTCCGCTCGAGTTTGCGGCGGCGACTCGGGGCGAACAGCCCCGTTTCCTCGCAGTCCGCGTAGAGCCACGCGCCGAACGCGGGCGCAGCGGCGTCGTCGACGCCGAACCAGTAGCCGCCCGAGGAGGTTTCCGAAAGGTCGCCCGTCGGCGCGTCTACCGGACAGTCCGCGATCAACTCCCGGACGACCTCGAGCAGCCCGCGGTCGTCGTGGACGAACGAGACGCCCACCGTCCCGCTCGAGGACTTGAAACAGATCGTCCCACAGCCCTCGAACAGCCCGCGGAGGAGCTCTCTGTCGTGACTCGAGAACGCGCCGAAGCGGTAGGTTCCGCGGCCGTCGACGGGGAGACCGAGAGTGCTGGTGCGACCGAGCAGGGCGTCGTCATCGTCACCGCCACGACTAATCGAGAGAGTGTACTCGTCCTCTGTCCGGGTGATGGACGCGTCGTGGGCGTACTCGCGGCTGCTCGCGTCGTGTTCGATGGTGCCGCCGGCGACGGCCGCGAGCACCTGTGCGGACGCTTCGTCCGTGGTCGTGACCTCGAGTTGCTCACGGCTCTGCCGTTCGCACGTCGCGGTTCTCGCGTCACTCCGGACCGCGCGTTCCCCCGCAGAAACGTCGCCGCTCCCGGCGACGTGACCCCAGAAGTACGCCGCCGCGGGGTGGCCCGCGAGGGGGTCCGCCGGTACGTCGATTTCGGTCTCGATGTCGACCCCGAGATCGGTATCGGCGTTCGACCGGCGCTCGTTCATTCGTCCACCTCCCGAACGGTGATCGCGTCCGTGGGACAGGCCGCCGCGGCTCGTCTGGCCTCGTCGATGCGGTCGTCGTCGAACGTCGCGACGACCCGTTCGTCGGTATCCGTGACCGCACCCTCGCAGTCGTAGACCGGATCCGCCCCGGGGTCGATCGTCGCGAGGCCGTCTTCGCCTTCGACGAATCGCGGGTCGCGGGTCAGACAGGCGAAGATGCCGTCACAGGCGTCTTTCTCGATGGTAACGTCGTATCGTGGCATTGGTAGTGAATCCGCATCCGCTCAGTAGTCGTACTTCGTCTCGTACCCGCGCGGGGTGACCATCCGGTCGTCCCAGACGTAGGTCTCCTCGTTGCCGACGACGATCGTCGTCGTCATGTCGACGAGCTCGCTCTCGCCCAGCTCCTCGAGGTCCCCGAGTTCGGTGATCACGACCCGTTCGTCCTCGCGGCCGGCACCGTGGACGATGCCGACGGGCGTGTCGGAATCGCGGTGGGTGAGCAGGATCTCGCAGCACTTCTCGAAGTTCTCCCGGCGCTTGCGGCTCCAGGGGTTGTAGATCGTGATCGTGAACGACTCCTTCGCGGCGGCGTGCAGGCGCGATTCGATCTCGGGCATCGGGACGAGGTGATCCGACAGCGAGATCGAGACGGTGTCGTTCACCAGTGGCGCACCCAATCGGGCCCCGCAGGACTGTGCCGCCGGAACCCCTGGCACCACCTCGAAGTCGACCATCGTCGCCGTCGCACCCTTGGACTCGATGATTTCGAGGGCGAGGCCGGCGAGCGCGTAGACGTTCGGGTCGCCGCTCCCGATGATCGCGACGTCGTTGCCCGCCAGCGTGCGGTCGATCGCCTCCTCGGTCCGGGAGACCTCGCCGCACATCGGCGTGTCGTACAGGTCGTCGGCCGCGTCGGTGATCTCCGCCGGAAGGAGTTCGATGTAGGTCGTGTAGCCGACGATGTGCTCGGCCTCGAGCAGTGTCGTCTTCGCGCGTTCGGTCATCCCCTCGGGATGGCCGGGCCCGAGCCCGACCGCCGTTAACTGGCCGGGTTCGGCGTCGAAGTCCTCGAGGGTCGCTCCGACTTTCTCCCGCGTCTTCGATTTCTCGGTGTCGTTCGAACTGGAACCGGAACTCGAGGCCCCGCACGCCGATCCTTCAGCCGACGACCTCGACGGCGAGTCGCCGGTCGACGCGCCACACGTCGACGGTTCTGACCTCGAGTCCGAGTCCGAGTTCGAGTCCGAGTTCGAATCTCCGCTCGAAGCCCCGCACTTGGGTTCCGATTTCGCTTCTGGTTCTGGCTCCGATTCCGATTCTCCTGTCGTCTCGTCCGTAGCAGTATCCGTGTTCATAGCGTTGATTCTGAGTCAGAAATCCTCCACGTCACGCCCGCCGCGTGGGGTCACGAGGAACTGTTCGTAGTCGTTGGCCCAGACCGCGGTCTCGTGGGTCCCGATCAGGAGCGAGGTACCCATTCCCGAGACGTCGTCGTCGTGGTTCGTCGCATCGCCCAGCGTCGTAATCGTCTGGTCCTCGCCGTTGCGGCCCGCATCGCCCCGTCCCGCGTCGTTGAAGATGGCGACCGGGACGTCGTCGGCTCGTTCCTCGCGGACGATCCCGACGGCGCGCTCGTAGTTGCGCCAGCAGTTGTAGAGGACGATGACGAACCCGCTGATCGCCGCGGCGCGCAACTTCTCTTCGATCTCGTCCCACCCGCGCCACTTGTCCGACAGCGAGATCGTACAGAAGTCGTTGCTCAGCGGCGCGCCGAGGGTCGCGGCACCGCCGAGGGCCGCCGTGACGCCGGGGACGATCTCGATCGGGATGTCCTCGGCCTCCTCCGCTCGAGCCATCACGAAGAGGAGGTCCGACTTCCCGTAGACGTTCGGGTCCCCGCCCGAGACGTGGGCGACGTCCTCGCCGTCGCGGACGCGGTCGAACGCCTCGCGGGCAAGTTCGACCTGTCGACCCATCGTCGAGCGGACGATCTCCTGTTCGGTCCCGTCGGAGCGCGTGGCGATCCCGTCGTCGCTCACGGCGTCTTCGGGCGGCAACGTCCCGTCCTCTCGAAGGAAGGTCCGGTAGAGATCGGAGGCGATCACGCAGTCGGCGTTCCGAATTACGTCACCGGCGCGCTGGGTCATGTCGCCCGGGAGCCCCGGACCGATGCCGACGACGTACAGGGTCCCGAGACCCCGATCGCCGTGGGAATCGGGTGTCGACGCCTCGCTCATACTCCCACCGGTCTCCCGGTCGACTGGCCGCGTCTCCGGTCGATCTGTCGCATGTGGTGAACAACGTTCGGTTCAGCATAAAACAATTGTGGTTGTGTTAGGACAAGTGGTATTGCAACACGCAGATCGTGTCATCGGATCGTGTAGGTGATGCGGAAAGTTTCTCGAGACCCATAGCGGAAGAATACTATTCGTGGACCTCGAATTTTCGACAGAGCGATCGTAGACGCCGTTTCACGACACCACTATGAGCACTGACCCAGACACTACGGACGCCGATACTGACGCATCGCCCCCCGACCGTATCGTCGACATCGTCGACGAGATGACCCTCGAGGAGAAGATCGACTTCGTCCACGGGTCGTACGATCCGGCGGAACTCGCGACCGGCTACGTGGCTGGGGTCGACCGCCTGAACGTCCCCTCGCTGTCGTTAGTCGACGGTCCGATGGGGATCCGCGCGGTCCCTTCGACGGCGTTTCCGGCGTCGATCGCCCTCGCGGCGACGTGGGATCCAGACCTCGCCCGCGAGTTCGGCGAGGCGATCGGCGAGGAAGCCCGCGGTGCGGATCAGGACGCGCTGCTCGCGCCCGGGTTCAATATCATTCGGGTTCCCCAGTGTGGCCGCGCCTTCGAGTACTACAGCGAGGATCCGTACCTGAACAGCCGACTCGCCGTCGGAGCCGTCGACGGCGTTCAGTCCGCCGGCGTCATGGCCACCGCGAAACACTACCTGGCGAACAATCAGGAGGCCGACCGCCACTACGTCAGCGCCGAAATCGACGAGCGCACGCTCCGGGAGATCTACCTGCCGGCGTTCGAGGCCGCAGTTCGGGAGGCCGACGTTAGCTCCGTGATGGCGTCGTACAACCGCATCAACGGAACCTACGCGCCCCAGCACCGCCGACTGCTGACCGAGGTGCTCAAAGACGAGTGGGGCTTCGAGGGATTCGTCGTCTCGGACTGGTGGGCGACCCACGACGGCGTCGCAGCCGCCGAGGCGGGTCTCGACCTCGACATGCCCGGAATGCCGGTCTACGACTGGCAGTGTCACGGCAGCACGTTTTTGGACCTCGTCGCCGCGCTGCCGGACGAGGCCTGGTTCCCGAAAAAAGACCTCGCCGAGTTCGTCTCGCGGCCCTGGCAGCCCGCCAATCCGAATCCGAACGTGCTCGACGAGAGCCCCTTCGACGATCCCCTCCGGGAGGCGATCGAGGACGGCCGACTCGAGGAATCGATCCTCGACGACAAGATCCGCCGCATCCTCCGGGAGATGGCTCGTTTCAGAGTCCTCGACGGCGAGCAGCCCGAGGGCGCGCTCGATACGCCCGACCACCACGACCTCGCCCGGCGGATCGCCGAGCGGGGAACGGTCCTCCTGCAGAACGATGGTGACACCCTTCCGCTCGAGGGTTCCGAGCGAATCGCCCTGATCGGTCCCCACGCCGACGAGCCGAAAGTCGGCGGCGGCGGGAGTTCCGAAGTCGACCCGACGCGAGCCACGAGCCCGCTCGACGGGGTTCGCGGCCGTCTCGAGATCGACGGCTCGGTAACGTTCGAACGGGGCATCGAACCCGTGGGGGACGCCTCGATGCACGACTCGCCGCTCCCCGAAATCGACACCCCGTGGGGCGAGAATCCGCGAATCGAAGAGGCCATGCGAGCCGCCCAAGACGCCGACGTCGCAGTCGTCGTCGTTCGAGACCTCTCGAGCGAGGGCGCAGACCGCGACCTCGAGCTACCCGGCGCGCAGAACGAACTGATAGCGGCCGTCGCTGCCGTCGCGGACCGGACCGTCGTCGTCTGCAACACCGCGGGAATGGTGACGATGCCCTGGCTCGACGCCGTCGACGCCGTCGTCGAGACCTGGTACCCCGGACAGGAGGACGGCAGCGCCCTCGCCTCGGTGCTCTTCGGCGACGCCGATCCCTCGGGCCGGCTCCCGGTGACGTTCGGCGAACGCGCCGCGGACTACCCCGCCTCGAGCGAGGCGCAGTACCCCGGCGTCGGCCTCGAAGCCGAGTACTCCGAGGGCGTTTTCGTGGGCTATCGCCACTTCGATGCGGCGGAGATCGATCCGGTATTCCCGTTCGGCCACGGGTTGAGTTACGCGGAGTTCGAGTACGGCGGGCTCTCAGTCGAAACAGAGACCGAAACCGAGGGTGCGGCCGATCCGGAGTCGGAGACTCACGCCGGTCCGACGGCGACCCTGACGCTCACCGTCGAGAACGTCGGCGACCGCCCCGGCCGGGACGTCGTTCAGGCCTACCTCGCCGCCGACTCAAGCGTCCCTCGGCCGCCCAAAGAACTCGCGGCGTTCGAACCGGTCGAACTCGAGAGCGGCGAGTCGACGACGGTCGAGTTGACGATCGACGAGCGTGCCTTGGCCGTCTACGATGAGGACGACGCGGACTGGGTCGTCGAGGACGGCGCGTTCGAAGTCCTCGTCGGCCGCTCGTCGCGGGATATCAGAGCGCGAGCGTCGCTCGAGGCATAGACAGGCAGAGGGGCTCCGCGACGAGAAAGCATCGTCTAGTGATCGGGTACATCACAAGGTATATTCCGCGAGTTCGTGATAGATGACTATGGTTTCGCGAGACACGATCGTCCACACCTGCGCCGTCGTCTTGGCGATTGCTGTCCTTCTCGGCGTCGAATACTACGACGTGGGAACGGACGGCGGTCCAGCGCCGGTCCCGGTCTTTTTGCTGTTCTACGGACTCGTCCTGGGCGGCGCACATCTCTATCTCGCCGTCCGGGGCGAGGACGGTCTCGTTCCGGTCGAGGCGCGGTGGCGCTACGTCGCGATGCTCGCGGTACTCCTCGGCGCGGGTGCGGTGATCTTCTACGGCGGCGACCGAACCGTCGGTACTGTGAGACTCGATCAGGTCGGATTCGGAATCGTTGCCGTCACGATACTCGGCTACTTCCTGACCGAATCCGTCGCCGGCTACCGCGCATCACGGTCGGAGTGAAACCGGCCGTCGCCGGGTCGCCCGACTCGGGACTATCCGGAGACGAAACGAACGAAATACGCGGCTACCGTCCGACCGCAACCGTCACGGCGTCGTCGTAACTGCGCTTCTCGAGTACCAGTTCGTGGCCGCGCCCGGCCGCAATCGCGCTCGCCTCGGCGACGCCGGGCCAGCCGATCAGTTCCCGCGAGCGAGAGGGCGTCGGCCCTTCGTAGCGCTCGAGATCCTCCTTGGACAGCGAGATCACGCCGAGCCCCTTCGACGCGGCGGCCTCGAGCATCCCCTCCTCCTCCGCTTTTCGCGAGCCGGTCGCGACGAACTCGACGTCGTCCCACTCCTTCCCCGCCTCCCCGAGCGCCCGTTCCCAGGCCGCGAGGAACTGGTCTCTCTTCGCACCCGAGACGCTTCCGGTGCCCAGCACGACGCCGTCGTCGGCGTTTCGCTTCAGGACGGTCACGTCGTCGCCCACGAGCACCGCCTTCGGCCCGTCGAGGCGTTCGATCGGGCCGAGGTCGTCGTCGAGGACGGCGAGGTTCGTCGCCACCGTCGACTCGCCGTTAACCACGTGGGCGTCCAGCGCCTTCGCCTGCTTCTCGACGCCCTGTTTGTCCGCGGCCTCCGAGGCGGTCGTCATGGCCGGCACCGCACCCATCGACGCCAGATCGTCGGCGACCTGGTTCGCGCCGTGGTGGCCGCCCGTGATCGGAATCGCCCACGTCAGCTCCTCGTCGACGACGACGATCGCCGGATCGTCCCACTTGTCCTCGAGCAGCGGCGCGGTCTTTCGCATCGCGATTCCCGACGCCATGAGGCCGACGAAACAGTCGTACTCGCCCCAGTGCTCGGCGAAGACCCCGGAGTGGTACTCGAGAACGTCGATCGATTCGTAGCGGTCACCGATCCCGTCGACGATCTCCTCGGCGGTGTCCATCTTTCGCTCGAAGGAGATGATCGCGATCTCTTCGGCGACTTCGCCGTCGCTGTCCGCCGTCGAGCAGTGCCCGCTGTCGTCGTCCGTTCCGGAACTCATCGTCTCCCTCCTTGAGGAGTTCGTGTCGTTCGTGTGTTCACGGCCTCCATCATCTCACCCCGCCCTAATACAAGCTACGTTTCCTCTGTACAACGTAGGTTTCTTTCGACGATCGGTCGTCGACGTGTGAGTGATCAGTCCAATATCCATGCGCTGAGAAGGCTGCGCCGGGACGGCTGCTTCTCGTGTTCGACTTGCTCGGCGGACACATCCGACACTCTCGCCACGGGTCGTTCTCGGACCGCCGTTTCATCCGTTCACTCATACGACTGGTGATTAGTAATCCGAAGTATTCATTACAACAATATATCTATATACGTAATAATATGATCGAACAGAGACAAACGCGTCGCCGGTGGCTCGCGACGTGTGCCGGGGCAGCCACGGGAATGACCGCTCTTTCGGGTTGTAACAGTAGTGATAGTTCTGACGACTCGAGCGACAACGGTGATACGACCGGAAACGGCGACACGTCGACTCGAGACAACAGTCCGGGCCGCGTCGAAGACGACAGCGATTACGGCGCGTGGCCGATGGCCCGCTACAACGCCGCGAATCGACTTTCTGTCCCCCACGACGGCCTCGACGGCGAACCCAAGATTCTCTGGACTGCCGAACTCGAGGGAAATGTCGAGCCACCGGTCGTCTACGACGATACCGCCTTCGTCGGTCACGACCGTGGAACGTACTCTGCAGTCGATCTCACTGCCGATGGTGAAATACTATGGGAACACGACTCGGACGGACCGAGGGTCGCGCCAGCGGTTTCCGATACAGCAGTCTTCGTTGGAGGCGATGGCGTCGAAGCACTCACTCACGACGATGGCGAGGTTCTCTGGACAACCGGCCATGACGAGTCTGTGGAAAGTCTTCGGATCTACGACGACACGGTTTATGCCGGCATCGGCAATCGGGTAATCGCATTGGACGAGGACGGCAACGAATCGCTCGAGATTGAAACACCCGCGACGGTCCAATCGCTCGCGATTGACGAGGAGCGTATTTACGTTCGTTCACGCCCGGACCCTGACGAAGACGAGTTCGTGATGACGGCATACGACCGTGACTCGGAGGAGCGCCTCTGGAAACACGAGGTCACCCATGCACAGCAATGGTTCGACGACCGAGTCACGAAAACGTTCCCGGTCGTCGATGGAACGGTCTATACCGTTAACGAAGACACGCTTATTTCGATCGACGGTACTAACGGTGAGTTAAATGAGGTCGTGAAACTTGAACAATCTTCGTGGACCAGACCAGCGATTCATAATAATACGGCATACCTACAAAGGGGGTCGATGGCCTACGATGTCGATACAGGTGAGATACCGGCTGATTGGGATCCCGAGCAGAGTGCAGACATACCGTTTGTGACTGCTGGAGGGACAGCTTATACTGTCGCTTCTGGATTAACGTCACCTCCAAGTTTGGTCTCAATGGATCCTATAACTGGCGCGGGTAACTGGAGCAAGGATGCTCTTGAACGGAAAAACTTCCATTACCCAGTTGTTTTGAATGATTTGATATTACTTCCCATCAATGATCCAGGAATTATTGCATATGGCTGAGTTTTCTGGTTGCTATTTATAGCTAAATTCAGGCCCACACGACCGTGGTGAATTATTATGTTACTATGTGGATTTTCATGCTGGGATTATGTTTCATTACAACCATCTGAATTTGCCTCAGGCCCAACTTCTTCCCAAGTTTCTGAACAATAAGTTGTTCCTTGTTGATCGAAGTCACCATCAGAAACTGAAGCCACCGGCCCACCGCGCTTGACGATCGCCCCAGGCATGATCACGACGACCTCCGTCTGGGTCTCGAAGTCGACCGCCTCGTTCGTGCCAACCTGCACCGTACTTCCATCGGAGAGTTCGACTTCCACCGGACTGTGCTCTGCAACGTACGTCAACCGACTGCTGTCCGCCGGATCTCCTATCGTCGAACTGGCCTCGAGCCGGGCGTACTCGCCCTGAATATCGACGGTCCAGAAGTTGACCGTCGCGTACCAGTTGTTCGGGGCGACGAAGACGACCGGCAGTCCCGGCCACGGCACGCGATTGTGCGTCTGAATCGCCATCGGATCGTGGTGGACGTTGGAGTCGACGTCGGCGATGGTCGAATTGACCGGTCTGATCGCCGCCGACCGTGACCGATTGATCGACGTCGTCGTCAAATACGTCGGCGAGCCCGACACCTCGTACTGGGCGTCGTCGAGAACCGCCGATCCCTCGAGGTCGACTGGATCGGGATCGACGTCCGCGTTCGCGAAGCCCTGAACAAAGCCGAGCGCGTCGTCGAGTTCGTTGAACCCGGCATCGCCGCCGATATCGTCGATTTGCTGATCGACGTCGTCCATCTGGCCGTCGTACTCGTCGTCGGAGAGCGCGAGCCAGTAGTAAATGCGGTCGAAGTACGCCTTTCGCATCTGCGCTCGCGCCTTGTCTTCGGGGGTCTCGTAGGGCCCGCGGCCGACGTACTCGTCCTCGTACGTGGTCCGAATGTGTTCGATCGCCTTCGCCGGCGGCGTCTCTCCATCGGTCAGTTCACCGACCTCGACCGTGAGCGGATCGGCTCGCCACTCGGCTGTAAACTCCCCGTGGACCGACTCGAGTTCTTCGTTTAACGTCTCGGTCAGCGCCCGTCGGTCGCCCGCGCTCAGGAGATCGTCCGACGCGAGGGTCGCACTCGAGGTGTCGACGACGCCGGCTGCAGCCGAACGCTCGAGGGTCGAGGGACTGCTTCCGCTCAGCGTCGACTCGAGTTCGGCCGCGATATCGCGTTCGGCAGTGTGATAGCGCTCCGCGCTCGTCACTTCGACGAGCGCCTGCTCGAATCCCCGTTCGAAGGTCGTGTTGGTGTGTGGCCCGTAGTCGGTCTCGATCGGGTCGGGCGAAACTCGAAAGTCGTCGTCGCTGGTGTAGTATTCACCGCCGCCGTCGAAGCCGTATGCGCCGGTAACCGTGGTCTCCACGCGTACATCGCTGACTTGCCGCAGCGTCGTGGTCGTGTAGTTCGGGCTGGTTTCGGTCTTGTTTCTGGCCTCCCAGCCGTGGGTTATCCGCATATCGACAGTTACCTCGGCGGAGATCTCGTGGATCGGCCGCTCGTAGCCGTCGCCGTCGGGAATCGGCGTGTGGTCGATCGCGTGGACCGTGGCGTCGAGAACGGTCTCCGAGTCGTTTCGATAGTCGCGTTCGTACCCCTCTCCGGCTGTTGCAGGGGACCCCAGACTATCCGCCGAGGAACGTTGTTCGGTGCTGACGTCGAGCGCGTAGAGGGTGTCGATGATATCCGCTGGGCTCCGGTCGTAGTCGTCGTTTCCGCCGGGGGCGCCACCGACGAAACTCCGGTCTATCGCTCCGCCCTCCGCTTCGATCATTCCTCGCCGCTCGGCCGCCAGATCGTCGAGGTAGTTTTTCGGGTCGTCGTATCCCTCGTACCCGTCGATCGCGTCGGGATTCGCGTAGTCTTCGAACCCCTCGGTGTGGTACTCGAGGTACGTCGCTCTGGCGAGCACGTCGATCGGGACTTCGATCTCGTGGTCGGCCACGTCCATGCTTTCGATCCCGTCCTGTAACAGTTCGGAGAGCGGCGGCACTTCCGGGAGCTCTCCCGTCGCCTCGTCGCCGAAGACCCAGTCGTTGATGTGACCATCGTCTCCACAGAGTTGTTCTTCGACGTCGACCTCGCCGTTGACTGGAACCGTGACGTTGTCAGAATCACTGTCGTTGAATTGATCGGCCTGCTCCTCGAGGCTTTCAGAGAACGTGATGTTTTCACCGGGGGTAATATTGTTCAGGTCGGCGGTGAGTTCGACGTCACCGATCGTCGTCGCGAGGTCGAGGCTCGTACAGAGGTACTGCGGCCGCATCGTCCGGTCTGCGTAGGGATCACGGGTTCCGAACACGTCCTCTTGCACCGCGAAGACGGCGTGGTTGGCGAACACCTCCGTGTGGTCCGTGTCGATGACCTCCTCGAAGGCGTGGTCGTCGGGTTCCGTGGTTCGGTTTCCGAACCGATCCCAGCCCGCTTTCATGTACGCCATGGGATACAGTCGAACGGACATCTCCTGACCCAGCCCGTCGACGTCCGTCGGGTCCGGCGTCCCATCGCCGTCGAAGAACCCTTTGTTGAGCTGTGTCTCGTATTCTCTCATCCGTTCGTTCAGTTCGAACACCGGCGAGCCGGCACTGACGCTGACCGACCGCGTCTCCGTCGGGACGGGTTCGTCGTCGACCACGGCATCGAAGTCGACACCGTGAACCGTCGCGCTCATCGTCCCCTGTTCGATGTTGTCATCGACGTAGCCGACCTCGAGATCGACGCGATCGATTGCTTCGTTCGGGGTGATTGCACCGGTGTCAGTATCGACGCCGGTGATCGTCTTGGTATCGCTGGTGACCGGCGGGATGGAGACCGTCGACTCGGCGTCCGACCCGACGGATTGGCCGGCCGCGGGAAGCCGATCGACGGCCTCCAGATAGACGAGCAGCTTGACGTAGTTTCTGAACGCCTCGGACTGGTCGTCTGCTTCGGAGATACGGCCGACGTCGCTTCCGTTCGTGGTATTGATCGGTGCGGCACCTGCCCGGTGGGTCGCATCCAGTACGGCGGTCCGAAGCTCACTCTGTGCCGCGGTCGTCGTCCGATCCATCACGATATCCACGTCCCGATCGACCGTCGGCTCGGACCGCTGCTCGAGCGTCGCGACGATCCCGACACTCGCGACGAGCAGCAACACTGCGATCATCGCGAACGGAATCCGTCCCCGGTCGTCTCCTGCAATCGATACGCGTCGATTCGATCGGCGGCTGGTCGGTCCTGTCATGAATCCCACGTCTGTACCGTAATATCGATCGTTCCGGTCGAGACGACCTCTTCGAACGTCGCCTCGAGTTCCGCTCGTTCGTCGGCCGTCAACCGACCGCCACCGAACTCGTCGTACGTCGTCCGAATCTCCTCGCCGGCCGCACTCTCGCGCAGGTCGGCGGCGATCAGCGTCCCGAGTCCCTCCTCACTTCGCGGTTCCCCTCGGAGAATGTCGTTCGCTTCGAACGCGTCCGGCGTCGGTCCCGTTATCACGTCCTCGAGGTCGACGCCGACGACCTCGGCCAGCCGCCGATAGTTGTACACCGTGACCGCGTTCTCCGTGAGCGTCGACTCGAGGGTGTACTGGGTCTGTCTGGGCGGAAAGTACGCCTCGATCACGCTCGCCGCGAGTTCTTGGCCGACGGCGTCGAAGCCGTCGTGGATGCCGCTTCGGCTCGTCGCTCGCTCCTCGCCGAATTCGAACCGGTCGGCCAACCGCTCGGCGTCGGCCGGCGGAACCGTCCCTGAAACCGACGTCGTCGAACTCGAGACGTCGCCCGTTCGCGGCGGGCGGTCGCCGGCGGTCGCCGTCCCGTTGATCGAGGCTCCCTCGTAGGGCTCCCAGGTCGCGACGGCGTAGACCCCGCCCTCGCTTCCGACGAGCCGACCTCGAATCGCCGCCTCGACCGACCGCTCGACGTCGTCGCCGTACGCGAACAACTCCGTGCCGTCGGCCTGCAGGTTCGTTAGCGCCGCCTCCCCGAGGAGAGCCGTCGCCGAGCCGTACGTCGTGATTTCGTAGAGTTCTCCGACGTCGTCGGGCTCCATGCGATCCGGCAGGTCGTAGTGGTCGCTGTCGGTGGCCGCGTGGCCGGAGTCGTTCTCCGCGCTCACGTCGTAGGTGATCGTCACCGTCGATCCCTGCAGGGTTTCGAGCGCCTGCTCGCCGCGCTCGCCGTCGATCGAGTCGTCGTCGCCGTGGAGGTAGATCCCGACCAGTAACACGCTCGCGCTGATGAGCAACAGCGCCAGTGCGACGTCCATCACCGTCGATATTCCCCGCTCTCGATTCGGGAGTCCCCGTGGCCGTGCCCGACGGTGGTCGGGAGTCACCATACCGCCACCCGAAGCGTTCCGGAGCGGATCTCGGCTTCGCTCACGACGGAGACCGGGATCGATCTCGTGGCGACGGACGCGTCGTCGGGAATTCCCTCGTCGTCGACATCCCGCTCGAGTTCGAGGACGTCGGCCGTCGTCGTCTCGTCGGGATAGCCGGACGGAAACGCGGCGTCGGCGACGGTTCGCTCCTCGCCTTCGTCGATCGCAGTCACGCGGACGGCGACCGTCGCACCCGTCGGGAGCGACTCCGCCGTCACGAGGTCGTCGAGGTCGTCGGCGTTGTCGTGGGCGTGAAATACGCCGTCGTGGTGAATCTCGTCCCAGACGCGATCGATCGTCCGGTCGGCCGTCGTACGATCGCTGGTTCCAGGAAGTACGGTCTGGACGGAGACGGCGTAGATGCCGATGCCGACGACGAGCATCGCAATCGCGACGATCGCCGCGATCGGCTCAGTCTGTGCCCTAGACGATGACGAGCGTGACATAGTAGTTCCCTCCGTCGTTGCGGCCGAGTATCGGGTGGTCGTCGTCGAACGTGACCTCGCGTTCGATCTCGTTGTTCCAGGTCCGTACGTCGTCAATCTCGAGATCGTCTGAGTCCCACGTCTCCTCGGTCAACTTCCCATCTTCCTCGAACTCGACGCCGAACTCGACGGGTTCGGCGGCCGGTTGATTGATGAGTCCGGAGCTGATCTCGATCGCGATCTCTCCCGAACCGTCCGTAAACGTCTCGCTGTCGTCCTCGTCGAAGGTCCCTCGGCCGGCGTACTCGCCCTCGACGGAGACGTGGACCGTTCTTCCTTCGACACCGTCGTATCGCAGTTCCACCTCCCGAACGTTCTCCCGCACCGCATCCTCTCCGGGCAGGCTCGCCGTCTTCGTGACGGCGAGTTCGGCGTCTTCCGTCAACGGCTCGAGTTCGTCGATCTCGGTGTCGACGACGAGTCGCCGGGCGCGGAGGTGGCCGTCAGCGGAGAGCGGTTCGCCGGTGTTCTCGTCGAACGCGTCTTCGACGTCCGCCGTGAACGCCTCGAACGCGTGGGTGTCCGGATCCGCGAGTTCGGCCTCGTACTCGTCGTCGAACGACGCGCCGTAGACGAGGTTCTCGAGTCGCTCGTGGCCGTTGACGGGAACGGCCAGTCCGTAGGCGAAGCTCGAGTGGGCGGTTCCGTGCTCGTTTTCCATCGTAATCGTCGTGCGATCGATCGTCACCACGTCCGCGTCGTGTTCGTAGGACGCGCTGGCGGCGTACTCGCTTCCGGTCGCTCCCTCGATCGCGTTCGCAGCCTCCGGGGCGTCCGGTGGTGGGCCCGTGGAAACCCCCAGCGCGAGTCCCGCGAGTGCGACACTGATGATCGCGGTCGCGACGTAGACGTACCACGCGTCGATCGGGGCCTCGAAGTCCATGGCGGCCCTAGTTCCCCGTTCGTATTTAAATATCGACGCCGGTGGGCGTGGTTTTTAACCTTGATATCGGACGTGAATGGCCATCGAGACGGCTCGTCGACGGGAGCCGTGCCGTCGATCAGACCGGGTTGACCAGGGTGATCTCGATCAGTGCGACTGTCAGGACGTACAGGAGCATCGACGAGACCAGCGTTCGACCGACGTGGTAGCCGAACAGCGTCCAGTCCACGCCGTACCGGAGGGCGTACGACAGCGGCGTCATGATACACGCGAGCATGATCAGGTAGACGGCCACGACGACTCCGAGTTGCTCGATCGGCAGCGTGGACGCCTCGCCCATGCCGCTGCCGGAACTGATGTCTTCGGCGGACAGCAGTCCCGACATTCCGACGGTCGCACCGCCGACCAGCGGACCGAAGAACCCCGCCGTGTTGTCGAGCGTGCTCGTCACCTGAACGAGCGCCCGTTTCGTCTCGGCTTCGACCTCCTCGAGTTCCTCGAGGTGGTCGGCCATCGAGACGATCGCCCGGCCCGCCGGTTTCCCCTCGTCGCCGGCGATCGCGAGCAGTGCTGCCATACTGTGTGCTCGCTGACTGGGAACGTCTCGGAGTGCCCCGTGGGCTCCGAGGAACGCTTCCTCGACGCTGGTGTGGAGTCGGCGCTGGACGCCGGCGGCCGTCGCGAACACTGCGCCAGTCTCGGCGGGGACCCGATCGGCGGCGAGGTCGATGGCGGATTCGACGGACTCGCCTTCGGCGACCTGTCGGCCGACGATGTACAGCGCGTCGGTCAGGTGTTCTTCGACGCCCCGAACGTGCTGACGGAGTGTGAGGATCGGGCTGTAGACCGCGAGCAGCGCGATCCCCGCTCCGACCCCGGCCCCCGCAACCTCGGAGAGATACGCGGGACCGGTTGCCTCCACGACGGCGTAGACTCCAGCGCCGGCGAGCAACCCCCAGCCGGCCCGGATCCAGAGCCGATCCGGGAGGTCGGGATGGTCCCTGTCGATCGTCGGCGGTGGGAACGCGACCGGACGTCGCACGAGCAGCCACAGCGCCGCCCCGACCAGTCCGGCTGGTAACACGACGTTGTACAGGAGCACGAACAGCCAGATGTTGAGAGAAACCCCCGCCAACGGTGCGGCAGGAACGAGTGCGACCAGCGCCAGCGGCAACAGGATGCCGAACGCGAAGAGCATCGTCGTCGGCGCTCTGATCGACGCGGTGAACTCGGCCATCTGGCTGCGGGTGCCGGTGAGGATCGCGGACAGCGCCCGATCGAGAGTCCGTCCCCGCTCTCCTTCGGGGGCGTCCTGAGCGGTCGCGAGCAGCGTGGACGACCGACGGAGCGCCGGAAAGTGTTCCGACCACTCCTCGGAAAACGACAGCAGACCGGTGTGTGGCGTTCCCTTCGATCGGTTGAAGTGCGTTCCGAGACTCCGGGACAGCGCGCCCTGTCCGGTTTCCGCGGCGAACCGAACGGCGTTCTCGAGCGAGGGCTGGATCTGCATCCGCAACACCGCGCGACCGACGAGGTTCGGCGTGTCTCCGAGCGCTTCCGTTCGACGGAACGCCGCTCGGAGGAGCGGCCACGAGTGAACCGCGTGCATCGACCCGAGCGACGCAGCGAGCACGAACACTGCGACGAACACGACCGGAACGCCGAACAACAGGAGCGAGAGCGGGACGATCGCACCGACTATTCCCGCACCGTACCCCGCCCTGACGACCGTTTCGGCGTCGTAGGCGGCATCGACGAACCGAACCGCACCCGCGAGGTCGTCGCTCACCTCGACGTCGGTCCGATACAGCGCCGCGAGCCCCCGAATAACCGCCGTTTCCAGTGACATCCTCGTCACCTCCGACCTGCGTACGCCGCGGCGACTTCCTCCGGCGAGGTTCGTCCATCCGCCGCGAGCGTCGCCAGCAGCTCCGTTCGATCGGCGATCGCCCGCCTGACATCGGCGTACTCCTCGGTCGGACCGGCCATCGCGTTGACGAAGCGACTCTCACCGCGATCGATCCGCCCGGTCGGCGTCGCTCGAGTGCCGTCGAGGTCGTACAGCGGCTCGAACCAGATCCCGTCGCCGTCTCCGAGCACCTCTTCGATGCGGGCCACGCGCCGACTCCGGCCGCCGGGCGTTCGATAGGCCTGCACCGTGACGACCAGATCCGTCGCGCCGAACGACGAGGGTTCGACTCCGAGGTCGGAGACGACCCGTTCGTAGACGTCGCCGGCGCCGTCGCCGTGGATCGTTCCGAGGACCGCGTTCGCGTTCGCACCGACGCGCATCGCCTCGTAGAGCACGCGAGCCTCCGCACCGCGGATTTCGCCAACGACGAGCGCACCGTCGCCCAGTCGAAGCGCCGTCCGGAGCGCGTCGGTCGGGGAGATCTCCGGCCCGTCGCCGGTGCCCGTCCGAAGCGCTTGCGCGTCTCGACCGACCGACTGCAGCGGCCCGACCGGCAACTCCGGCGTGTCCTCGATGATCACCGTTCGCGTGTCCGGCGTCACCTCGTACAGGAGCGTCCCGAGGAGCGTCGTCTTCCCGGATCCGCGGGTCCCGGCGATCAGCGTCGCGGCGTTTCGTTCGATCGCCGTCGAGAGAAAGCCCGCGACCGCCGGCGTCATCGTTCCGTTGGCGACCAGTCCCGGCAGTGTGAACCGATCGTCGGATTGCTCGCGGAGGGCGAATCCGATCCCGTCGGCGACCGGATCGGTGACGCCCGCGATCCGGAGGCCGCGACCGTTCGCCAGCGACGCCGTCGCGTCGATCGTCGGCTTTGCACGCGAAAACGCCCGCCCGCTCGTCCGCCTGACTCGAGAGGCCAGCGCCTTCGCGCCCGTCTCGGTGAGCCGAACGTTCGTCTCCATCGCCTTCCCGTCCAGTTGCACGCGAAGCGGGTTCGCCGTCACCGGCGACGTGACGTAGACGTCCGTTACCGCCGAATCGGCGAACAGATCTTCGAGAATGCCGTACCCGTCCGTGTGTTTCTCGAGGAGCGTCGTCAGCGTCGGATCGACCGGCGCGTCGGAGACGTACTGGATCGCCCGCGAGGGGGCGCGGTCGCCCTCGACCCACCCCTCCGCGATCGCCTCGTACCCGTCGACGATCAACTCGCGCTCCTCGGTCGACAGCGTGAGATCGACGATATCGAGTTCGTACAGCGGAAGCTGGTCGTCTCGCTCGTAGATCCGGGCCGTGCTCCCGGTCTCGAGGTCTCTGACGTCCGCGAGTCGGGCCGTCTCCCGTACCGATCGTTCGACGTAATAGTACGCGATCTGCAACCCGACACGCGGAGAGAGGGCGTGACTGTAGTCCTCGACGCCGTCGACGGCGTCGAGGAGCCCGGACTCGAAGGCGACATCGCCGATCGCGTCGACTCGCGTTTCGAGCCCGTCGGCGGCGCCGATCGGATCCCGGGCGACGTCGCGTGCGAGCCTCTCGTCACGGCTACCGAGGAGTTCGACGAACCTCCCGGCCGCGCCGAGAAACGCCGCGTCACGCTCGTCGTAACGGTGTTTCAGACCGCTCGAGTGAACGACGATCGACGTCGCCTCGCGCTCGGCCAGTGTCTCGACGACCGACTGGCGACAGTCGGGCGACGTCACGAGGTCTCCACTGCACGCCGAGGCGTCGACGACGAGCGTCCGATCGTCGAACTCGAGGTCGCACTCACAGGGCGCCGTCGACGTCGCGGCGCCGAGCAGTCCGCCGAGATCGAGGTCGAGGTCGATCCGCGAGAGGTACTGGTGAACCGTTCGCTTGGCCCCGTCCGATGACATACCCCGTCTGGAAGCGGTATCCGATTTAAAATTGAGCCGTCCTCCCGGCTGAACCCGTTCACACGCCGGTGGCACAGTCCGCGGGTCTCGCTCACGGTGTGCGCCGAACCGCGTTCGTCGTACGATCGGGTGTGCGCTGACGTCGATATTCCTCTCGATCGGCGAACGAGACCCCGACTACGGGGACTCTGCGACGACGATCGGGTCGCCGTTCTCGTCCGCACGGAGCACTAACCTGAGCGTCTGTCTCCCGGTTCCACCGATCACCGTCGGTCGGTCGTCCGTCGGATCGTCGTAGACGATGCGCCGTTCGATTATCTCTCGACCCGTCGTGCCGTCCGTCAGAACGTACCGCGCGAAACTCGCATCGGCGCCGTCGATCGGCTCGATCTCGAAGTGTGATACTCCTTCCGTCGTCAGCGACCGCTTCGGGATCGATAGCTCGACGACTCGCTGTGGATTCGGATGGACTCTCGGAGACATCTCCTCGTCCGCCGCGAGCTGGACCGCCGCCATCTCGATATCGGCGATCGCAGTCCGTACCTCCCGTTCGCCGTTGTCACTCGCACTGGCGTCGATCGCGAGACCTGCGAGCCCCAGTATCGCCACTGTCAACAGTACTGCCACGACGTATCGAATCATACCGATCGGAATCTGAACGACTCGAGCAATTTTCCGTCCTCGTCTCCCCTCCCGTCCGTCTTCTCGTCCGTTCCCGTTCCACCGGGGCGGTCTGTCGTCGTGCCCGCCACTCGAGCACTCCGCACGGAGTCGACCGCCGCCAGTTCGTCGGCTGGTACGTCGTCGACTCCGCCGCACTCGACGGCCGATAGTCGCTGATCGGCCCGACCAGTGTCGATCATACTCATGCTGGTGCTCGCCTCGCGATCCTATTTAAGGATGGATTTCAGCTTTAAATAAGATACCGAGCAGAACGGTCGTATGGGTTCACGATCACAATCCCAATCGCGACCACGAACGGTCTCGACGCCGAGCCTCTCGAAGGCGACGCGCTCGTTCACCGACGACGACCGTGCGATCGAAGGACTGCCGATCAGGCTCGTCATCGCGCTCATTATCGGTGTAACGTCGCTCGGGATCATGATGCAGATGCTAAGCGGGATCGGGCCGCTCGAGGGTGATACCGAAGTAAACGTCGAGTTCGACGATCAATCGATCGATACGAGTGCTAGTGACGCGAGCGTATACGTCGTCGACGAGGACGGAGTCGAGGTGACGGATGCAACAGTCGTCGCGAAAGCGGACAGTGTTCGAATGGACAACGCGTTAGACGCAGAAACGGGACACTGTAACGGTTGCGATGACAACGAGGTCCAGTTTGACTTCGACGGTAACGCTGATCTCGACCTTCCGCCGGACCAATCGACTGGGGAGATCGAATTTACCGTCTATCCACCGTCGGACTCTAGCTGGTCGGATGAGGTAGAGAACAACAAATTGCTGGTGGTTGAGTGACCCGATAGCGGACAGACATCACACATCAATTAGATCACATTAGACGCGGGCGACTAGCGGACGTACTATCGTTTCCGCGCGATCGCTCGCGTCGATCGGAAACCGGTTCGGACGTCGGACTCGAGTGCCTGTGCGTCGGGCGTGCGATCGCGAACGGACACCCGCCTGTGCATCGGCGACGGAGTCGACTGTGCATCTCGACGGTGGTCGTTCAGTCCCGTGGGCCGCGGGTTGCCCAGTCGCCGTACAGATACGAGCGCTCGTAGCCCGCACCGGTCACCGCTTCACCGACGATCACCATCGCCGAAGCGCGGTGGCCCGCATCCGCGAGTCGGTCGCCGATCGTCGCGATCGTTCCGACGATCACGTCCTCGTCGGGCCAGGAGGCGTGATAGACGACGGCGACGGGCGTCTCGGGATCGTGTCCGTCCTCGAGCAGTCGCTCCATCGTCTCGCCGACGGCGTGCGTACCGAGGTAGATGCAGGTCGTGACGTCGCCCATACCGACGAACTCGGAGATGTGGTCCTCCTCGGCGCTCAAGGTCTTTCCCCGCGGTCGGGTGAACGCGACGTGGTTGGCCACGTCGTTCAACGTGAGTTGCGTGCGAAGGGACGCGCTCGCGGCGAACGCCGACGTCACGCCGGGCACGAGGTACGTCGGCACGTCCTCGTGCTCGAGCGCGTCCATCTGTTCGAGCGCCGCGCCGTAGATCGCGGGGTCGCCGCTGTGGAGGCGGACGACCGCCCGACCGTTCTCGTACGCATCCCGCATGAGCGGAATCAACTCCTCGAGGTCTTTGCCGATCGAGTTCACGACGTCGGCGTCCGCGCAGTAGGCCTCGAGCACCTCGCTGTTGACCAGCGAGCCAGCGTGGACGACGAGGTCGGCATCCTCGAGCAGTTCTCTCCCCGTGACGGTCAGGAGTCCGGGATCGCCCGGTCCGGCGCCGACGAAGGGGATGCCCTCCCGATCGTCGCCCGCACTGTACTCGCGGATGCGGTCGTCGAGGTCCGCGCGTCGTCGGTCGCCCTGTGCGTCGATCGCCGCCTGTGGGTCGGTTTCGTCGGTCATGTTCGTTCGTGATCGTCGCTGGCGCTCGAGCCGCCTGCCGAACCTCCGTCTCGAGCGAACGCCGCCGTCGCCGAATCGATCTCGAGGTCTCGCTTTTCGGCGTAGGCGAGCGTGTAGTAGTCCCGATCCGCGAGTGCCGATGGATCGGCGGTTACGAGCGTCTCGCCCTGTTCCATGAACAGCCGGCGGCCGTAGGTCACGTCGTAGCCCGCGTCGACGAGCCCCTCGTGGGTCGCCGGCGCGTCGGTGACCTTGAACAGGATCATTCGATCCGGTCCCGTGGGTGCCGCCCCGTTCGCCGCCTCCCGGAGGGAGAGTCCCGCCCCCGCCTCGATCTCGACGCCGAGAGCGGTCGCGAACGCCGTCACCGCGCTCACGCCGGGGACGATCTCGAGATCCACGTCCGGGTGAAAGGCTTCGAGCGTCCGGCGCAAGTGGCCGAACGTCGAGTAGACGTTCGGATCGCCGAGCGTGACGAAGGCGACGTCACCCTCGCGTGCGTTCGGGGCGATTTCGGCTGCGGCTGCCTTCCACGCCGCCCGCAGTTTCGCTTCGTCTTTCGTCATCGGGAAGTCCAGGTCGCCGATCGTCTCCTCGGAGACGTGCTCGAGTGCGACCGATCGGGAGAGGCGACCGGGCGAGTAGACGACGTCCGCGTTCTCGAGGACGCGCTTGCCGCGGACGGTCACGAGATCGGCTTCGCCGGGGCCGAGGCCGACGCCGTAGAGGGTCACGTCGACCCTCCCGTGTCCGGTCTCGGTTCGCCGCGGGCGTCGCGTCCATCCTCGTCTTCACCCTCGCTCGCGCTTCCGACCAGCATGTAGACCGGATTGTCCGAGTCGAAACTCGTCGCGCCCGCGAGTTCGTAGCCGTGGCTCACCTGAAACTGGACGACCGCCTCGAGAATCCCCCGCTCGCGAAACGCGTCGGTCGCTCGTCCGGCGACCTCGAGTCTGGAGACGTTCATCACGATTCGGTCGACGCCGGTCTCGACGGCGTGATCGAGGACGGCTTCGAAGTTCCGACTTCCGCCCAGAAAGAGGGCGTCGGCGTCGTCCGGGAGCCCCTCGGGCGCTTCCGCGTTCCGGAGGGCGACCTCGGCCGCGAGATCGTCGTTGGCCGCGAGGTTCCTCTCGGTCGTCTCGAGTCGCTCGGCTTTCCGCTCGAGTGCGGTCACCCGGCCGGCTCGTCGGGCCGCTCCGATGGTGACCGCCCCTGTGCACGAACCCACTTCGACGAAGTGATCCTCGGGGCCCAATCCGAGTTTCGAGTGCAAGACGGCGCGGACCTCGGGCTTGGTCGGTCCCGCCTTCGCGTCGTGTGGCAGCGCGATCGGTTTCATCGTCCGGTGGAACAGATGCCGGTCGTAAAACAATTTTGATTGTAGTAGAACAACTGGTATTGTCGAACGTGGAGCGAACGATCGGATACCGAACCGGTCGGCGCTCGTCGGCGATTCCCCACAGTTTCTTTGGGTCCGCTCGCTTGCGAACAGCTATGCACTATCTCGTCGGAACCGACTCCGTCCACACGACGGCGGCGGCCTGCGATTACCTCGACGAACGCGCGACGGCCGCGGACACCGTGACGGTCGTCGCGGTCGTTTCACCGGACGCCGAGGAACTCTCGAGGCGAGACGGCGAAGAAGCGCTGAACGTCGCTCCCGTTCGACTCGCCACCATTGGATCCGTTGAAACTGAAGTTCTCGAGGGCGAACCCGCCGACACGATACTCGAGACCGCCGCCGACGTCGAAGCGGACGAGATCGTCGTCGGTGCCCGCAGCGGGGCGCCCGACACGCCCGTTGGCCTCGGTTCGACCGCCGCCGCGATCGTTACCGACGCCGAT
Organism: Halomontanus rarus; assembly: GCF_017357405.1. Classification (GTDB taxonomy): domain Archaea; phylum Halobacteriota; class Halobacteria; order Halobacteriales; family Natrialbaceae; genus Halomontanus; species Halomontanus rarus. Next base: position 4,000,104 of record NZ_CP071597.1, read on the forward strand.
CGCCCCGTCGTGGTGGTTCCGCTACCCGACCTGTAACGCGTTCGAACGGTGTCCAGCGTCCACACGCCGCACTACGCGAGCAACTCGAGGAACCGATCGAACGCGCCGCTCTCGGGGTGGACGTGGGCGTAAGTCCCGAGCGACTCGTACTCGAGGAGCCCGTCGTGGTCGCCGTCGATGCCGTCCCCGCGGACGGTCTCGAACGCGAAGCGGGCGTCCTCGTCGCCGCGGATCGACGCGCGCGAGTAGTGGAACTCGTGGCCGCGAATCCGGGTTCCCGAACCCGCGGTCGGCCCGTCGGCGACCGCCTCGAGTTCGACGTGGTTCAACGCCTGGTAGCGGTCGTGCATCGTGACGGTGGCGGGAAGGATTCCTGCCATCTCGCGAGTTTCGCCGTCGACCGTCGTCAGCGACTCGGCCATCGCCATCAGGCCGCCGCACTCGCCGATGACGGGAAGTCCCTCGCTCGCACGTCGCCCGAGGTCCGCGAGCGTCCCGCTCTCTTCGAGCTCCGCGGCGTGGAGTTCCGGATAGCCGCCAGGCAGGTAGACGCCGTCGCAGTCGGGGACCGGATCGCCGGCGACCGGCGAGAACGTGCACACGTCGGCGCGCTCGCGAAACCGCTCGAGCGTGGCGGGATACCGGAAGCAAAAGGCGGCGTCCGAGGCGACCGCGACGCGGGCGTTTACGGGCTCGAGTTCGGGTTCGGATTCGGGGTCGGGCACCCTCGTTCCCGACTCACCCATCCCTGCGGGAGTCGCCGGCTCCGCCGCCACTCCCAGCAACCGGTCGACCTCGAGGTGTTCGGCCGCCCGCGCGAGCGCGTCCGCCTCGAGCGGCGTTTCCTCGCCCATGTGCAATCCGAGATGGCGTTCGGGTATCTCGAGGTCGTCGGCGGGCGGAATCCGACCGAAGTACTCGAGGCCGTCGGGGAGCGCGTCCCTGATCCCCTGCTCGTGGCGGCCGCCGTGGGCGCGCTGGGCGACGATCCCCGCGACCTCCACGTCGCGGCCAATCGTCTCGGCGTAGCGCTGGAAGCCGAGCGCCGTCGCCGCCACGCTCTCCATGCCCGCCTTGGCGTCGACGACCAGGACGACCGGCAACTCGAGCGCCTCGGCGACCATCGCCGTCGACGAGCCGTCGCCGTCGTACAGCCCCATCACGCCTTCGACGACGCAGACGTCGCCCTCGCCGCGGTCGTAGTTGCGTCTCACCCCGTCTTCGCCACAGAGCCACAGGTCGAGCGTCCTCGAGGGCCGTCCCGCGACGGCCGCGTGGTGGCTCGGATCGATGAAGTCGGGGCCGGCCTTAGCCGGCTGGACCTCGTCGCCCGCCTCGGAGAGCGCGCGGATCGTCGCCAACGTCGCGACGGTCTTGCCGACGCCGGAGCTGACGCCCCCGAGGACGAATCCCTTCACGGCTCTCCCTCCTTCGGTGCGTTCTCCCCCGTCGAAACCGTCCGCCGAACCGCGAGCACCGACAGATCCGAAAACGGCGTGTCGTCGCGGCCGTCACCGCCGCCGCGTTCGGCCAACTCCGCGAGTGAGAATCGGTGAATCGACTCGTCCTCGTGGGTCAGCTTCTCGAGGACCAGCGCCTCGAGATCCGGATTCCCACCCCGCTCGAGCAGGAACGCGGCGATATCGCCGGGCATCAGATCGAACGGGCGCGGCAACACCAGCAGGTGTCGGTCGCCGACCGCTCGAGCGAGTCGCTCGAGTCCCGCCGTCACCGGCCCGCTCTTGTGGAGCGTCACGAACTCGGTGTCCTCCATCGGCGTTCGAGCCCGGCTCGCCGCGAGCTGGAGCGAGGAGATGCCGGGGACGATCCGCACCGATCGATCGACGACCCGCTGAACCTTCCCGACGAACTGGTAGCCGGAGTGGTTGGGATCGCCCATCAGGACCGCCGTTCCGCGCTCGCCGTCGGCGACGCGCTCGGCGAACGTCTCGAGCGCGTCGGCCTCGTCCCGGTACCCGCAGGTCAGCAGGTCCGCGTCGGTTCGGTCGGCCACGAACTCGACGACCGTCGCGAAGCCGACGACGACGTCCGTCTCGCGGATCGCGCGCTCCGCGCGCGGCGTGAGGTACTCGAGGTTGCCGGGGCCGATGCCGACGGCGTAGACGGACGGGTTCGCCCGCGTATCTCGGTCCAGCGGCTCCGGCGCGGACGCAGCGATCGTCGCCGGGTCCGGACCGGACTCGAGGTCGTAGTCGTCACTCATGTCTCCTCCCAGGTCGTGTACTCGTTCGGTCTCGAGAGATCGACGCTCCCGTCCCGGGCGTCGCTCGCGACGTGAATCAGTTCGTTGGTCAGCGCGGCCGCCAACCCGCTGCCGCCGCGACGGCCGACGTTCGTGATCGCCGGCACGTCGTACTCCTCGCTGACCTCGCGGAGACGCCGGCGGCTCTCCTCGGCCTTGACGAAACCGACGGGAGTCGCGACGACCGCGGCGGGTCGCGTCCCGTTCTCGATGCAGTCTGCGAGGGCGAACGCGGCAGTCGGTGCGTTCCCGACTACCGCAATCGAACCGTCGTAGACGCCCTGTTTGTCCAACTCGAGCACCGAGGCGGCGGTCCGGGTCATCCCCGTCTCTGTCGCCAGTTCGGTCCCGTTCCCGATCGCCTTGCGCACCTCGCAGTTGTGGCCTCGACCGGTGATTCCCGCCCTGGCCATCGTGATGTCGGTGACGATGGTCGACTCGTCGAGAACCGCTCGAGCGCCGGCGCGAACGGGCGCGTCCTCGTCGCCGCCGTTTCCGTCGCTGCCGGTGAACTCGAGCAAGTGCTGGAACTCGATGTCGCCCATCGAGTGGACGGACTTCTGGCGCACGCGGTCCGCGAGCGTCTCGTCCGGCACGAACTGCCGGACGATGTCCATACTCGTCTCGGCGATGTCCATCGCGTTCTGCGTCGTCGCGCCGAGGTCGGCGTACTCCCGTTCGATCTCCCGGTCACCGTCCGCTCGCCGTGGACCGTCAGTCATCGGTTCTCACCCCCACGACCTCGTTGGTCGTCCGCGCCTCGAGATCGCCCTCCACGGAGAGGTTCAGATCCCGCAACCGGTCGACGGTCTCGCCACCGGCGTCCCACAGCTCGCGGTCGACCGCCTCGAGCAGCGTCTCCGTGATCGACTCGAGCGCCCACGGGTTCACCTCCCGCATCCACTCCTGTCGGTCCGCGTCGAACGCGAACGTCTCGGCGACGTCTTCCCAGAGCCGGTCCGAAACGACGCCCGTCGTCGCGTCCCACCCCAGCGTCACGTCGACCGTCGTCGACAGGTCGCCCGCACCCTTGTAGCCGTGTTCCTCCATCGACTCGAGCCAGTCGGGGTTCAGGACGCGGGCGCGCATCGCCTTGCGGACCTTCTCCTCGTTGGTGTAGACCGAGACGTTGTCGGGGTCCGAGGAGTCGCCGACGTAGGAGGCGGGTTCCTCGCCCGCGATCTCCGAGACCGCGCTGATGAACCCGCCGTGGAAGGCGTACCAGTCCGAGGAGTCGAACTCGTCCTGTTCCATGGTGTCCTCGATCTTCACGGTGGCATCCACCGACGACAGCCGCCGCTCGAAGGCGTCGTGGGCGTCCGAAACGCGACCGCGCGATCCCATCGCGTAGCCACCCCACCGGACGTACACCTCCGCGAGGTCCGACCGGTCGTCCCAGTTGCCCTCGTCGACCGCCTTGTTCGTCCCCGCGCCGTAGCCGCCGGGCCGGGTGGTGAACACGCGGTGTTTCGCCGCCGTCTCCGCGTCGGCGGACTCGAGCCCCTCCGCCTCGAGCGCCTCGATCTCCTCTTCGACGTGTTTCTTCACGAAGTTCCGGTCGTGGGGTTCATCGAGGGCCAGTACGGCCTCGACGGCGTCGTGGATCACGCCCGCCGCCGCGGGAAACGCGTCCCGGAAGAGTCCTGAGACGCGCGTGGTCACGTCGATTCTGGGCCGCCCCAGCGCGTCGAGCGGGATCGGTTCGACGTCGTCGATCCGGCCGGCGTCGGTCCACTGCGGTTCGACGCCCATCAGTGCGAGCACCTGCGCGATCGTCTCGCCGCGGGTACGAACGGTGGGCGTTCCCCAGGCGACGACGCCGACCTCCTCGGGGTACTCGCCTTCTCGCAGCTCCGTTTCGTCGCCGCTCGATTCTTCCGCGGCGCCTCGCGCCGCGCTCTCCGAGTGGTGGCGCTCGAGGATCCCCTCGGCGACCTCCCGTCCCACCTGCCAGGCGGGTTTCGCGGGCACCTTCCGGGGATCGAGCGTGTAGAAGTTCCGCGCGGTCGGAAGCAAGTCGACGCCGCCGCGGGTGGGAGCGCCGGAGCCGCCCGGCGGGACGTATTCGCCCGAGAGGGCGTCCGCCGTGCGGGGGATCTCCGCTTCGGCTCCCCGCACTCGAGGCGCGGCCTCGTCGCAGATAAACGCCAGCACCTCCCGCAGGTCGTCGTGAGCGCCCGGTTTCGCCCTCGCGTCGCCGATCGTCTCGAGGTCGACTACGAGGAGGTTCGTGTTCACCTCCTCGTCGGGCCCGGTTTCGCGCTCCGACGCCGGAACGTCGAACCCGTGCTCGGCGAGCGTCTCGATCAGGTCGACGCTGGTCTCGTAGACCTCGTCGGCCGCTTCGGCGTAGGTCATTCCGAGGGCCTCGTCGTACTCGCCGGGCGAGTTCAGCATCGTCTCGTAATCCACACCGAGGACGCCGGCCACGCTCTCTCGTAAACTCGGCGCGCCGGCGTTCTCGAGGCGGGTGAGCGCGACGAGGTACTCGGTCAGGCGCTCGCCCGCCGGCGGTTCGCCCATCGTGTGGAGCCCCAGCCGGATCTGGGTGGTCTTCACGTCGGTGAGGTACTCGTGGATGCGTTCGACGAGGTCGTCGATCGCGAGGTCGTCGCCCGCCACCTCGCCCTCCGCGAGCGTCGAGCCAGCCTCGTCTCGCGGGTCGCTTCGCTCCCCGCTCGATCGTTCCGAGACGCGTGGCGTCTCGCCGTCCGGACCACGGACGTCGGCTCTGTCACTGATCTCCCCCGAAACACCCAACTCGACCGCGAGATCGAGCTCGTCGACCGTCTCCCGAATCAGCGACTCGAGGTGGGCCCCGTCGTCGCTTCGGGCGTCTTCCATCCCCGCTTCGCGGTACTGGTTCGCCAGTTCCTCGAGTTCCGCCAGTTCGTCGTACGTCCCCGCGTTTCGCATGACGGGCGTGAGATAGTCGACGATGGCGGCGTACGATCGACGCTTGGCTTGGGTCCCCTCGCCAGGATTGTTCACGATGTAGGGGTAGACGTTTGGCAGGTCGTCGAGCAACTGGTCGGGCGCGCTCGCGCCGTTCAGCCCGACCGTCTTGCCGGGGAGCCACTCGAGGCTGCCGTGCGTTCCGAGGTGGACGACGGCGTCGGCCTCGAACGCGTCGCGCAGCCAGCCGTAGAACGCGTAGTAGTCGTGGGGCGGCTCGAGATCGGAATCGTGGTAGACCTTCGAGGGGTCCATCCCGAACCCGCGCGGGGGCTGGACGGTGACGAGGACGTTGCCGAACTCGACGCCGGGAATCGCGAACGGTCGGTCCGGAACCTCGCCCCACTCCTCGATCACACGCTCCCGAAATCGCTCGTCGGTCGCCGAAAACCAGGACTCGTAGCGCTCGGTCGAGACCACGTCGACGCTCAACTCGCGGACGTCTTCGGGCGCGACCCAGCGGTCCTCGAGTGTGAGCTGTTCGGTCAGCGTTTCGACGAGCGACTGGCCGCTCTCGGGGTGCGAGCCGCCGAGGTCGTACCCCCTGTCCTCGAGTTCCTCGAGCAGGTTGACCGTCGACGCCGGACTGTCGAGACCGAACGCGGTGCCGATCCCGTCGTCGCTCGGCGGGTAGTTGTGGAGCACGACGGCGACGCGTTTCTCCTCGTTCGGCGTGTGCCGCAGGCCGGCCCAGTTGACCGCGAGCCGCGCGGCGTGGTCGACGCGGTCCTCGATGGGGAAGTGCTGTTTCGGCGCGCTGCCGATCCCCGATTCGTCGTCCATCTGTTCTTTCCCGGAGATAGGGTGGGTGACGACGTTGCCGTCGAACTCCGGGAGCGCCACCGAGAGTGCGAGTTCGAAGCCCATCACGCCCGTGTCGCTCGCCTCGTAGCGCGACCGAGAGCGCATCGTCGTGATCGTCTGGAGGACGGGGACGCCGAGGCGGTCGAGGAAGACCTCCTCTGCACCGTTGCCTTCGTCGGTAGCACTCCGTCCGCGCTCGTCCATCGAGAGCGAGAACATGAACGAGGAGCAGACGGCGTCGACGATCGGATCGCCGTTCTCGTCGAGCAACCACTGGTCGGTCACCCACTCTGCGTCTTGCTGTTCGTCAGAATCCGTGGCCGGGTTACAGAAGATCGCCAACGCGTTCGCGCCCTCGGCCTCGAGCGCTCGGACCTGCGCGTCGACGTACCGGGTGTTCTCGTGGGTCCAGTGGGACTCGTAGAACCAGACGGCGACCGTCGGCCGGTCCGGGTCGAAGGTCTCGAGGAGGTCCGCGTACTCGATCCCTGGATGGTCGGGGTGGTAGACGCCTTCCGTCGGAAGCGGTTTCGGGGCGTCGTACGCGTCTTCGTCGATTCCGACACCGGAACCGTACTCGTCGACCAGAAACCGGCACAGATTCTCGACGTTGATCGTCCCGCCCGTCTCGAGGTACTCGTACGCCGTCTCCCGAACCCCCTCGGTAGTCGTCGTATCTTCGAACGCGAACGCGTCGCCGGTGGCCTTGACGACCAGCGGAACCCCCGCATCCGCCAGCCGGCCGGTCACGTACTCGTAGCCCGGCATGCTGTCCTCGGCGCCGTGGAGCCAGCAGACCACCGCCGTCGCGTCCTCGAGTTCGTCGGCGAACGCCTCGATCGCTGCCTCGTCCTCGAGATCCGATTCGGATCGCACGACGAGGTCGACGCCCTCGAGCCGGTCGGCTGCGCGTTGAATCGATCCCAGTTCGTTCTCTGTCGCGGTGTAGAGTCCGATTCTCGTCACTTTTTAAACCCTCATTGTATTAGCACAAGCATGGTTGCAAACGCCGGGGGCAAAAAGGTGTCGTCAGTCCCCTTTCCGGCCATCGTCGGCCAGGAGGAGTGCAAACGGGTGCTGCTGGCGGTCGCCGCCAACGACGACTTACACGGCGCGCTGCTGGTCGGCGAGAAGGGAACCGCGAAGTCGACGGCCGTTCGGGCGCTGGTCGACCTCCTGCCCGACCAACGCGCGATCGCGGACTGTCCGTACGGCTGTCCGCCGGACGATCCGATGGGCCAGTGTGAGGACTGTCGCGAGCGCGAGGACCCGCCGGTCGAGACCAGACCGACGCCGCTGGTGACGCTGCCGCTCGGCGCGACTCGAGACCGCGTCGTCGGCACCCTCTCGGTCGCGGACGCGCTGGCGGGCGAGGCCGACTTCGATCCCGGCCTGCTCGCCCGAGCGAATCGCGGCATCCTCTACGTCGACGAGGTGAACCTCCTCGCGGACCACCTCGTGGACGTCCTCCTCGACGCGGCCGCCAGCGGGACGAACGCGGTCGAACGAGACGGGGTCAGCGTCTCCCACCCCGCCGAGTTCACGCTGATCGGGACGATGAACCCCGAAGAGGGCGACCTCCGACCGCAACTCCGCGACCGGTTCGACCTCCAGGCGACCGTCACCGGCGCGTCCGCGCTCGAGGACCGAGTCGAGATCATCGACCGGGCGCTCGAGCAGGCGTCCGGCGACAGCGCCGCCGACGGGTACGAAGACGACCTCGCGAGCCTCGAGACGAAACTCGAGCGCGCCCGGACCGCGATTGACGACGACGCGGTCGAACTCCCCCGCGAACGCAAGACCGACGTCGCCGCGCTCTGTCTCGAGGCCGGCGTCGACGGCCACCGCGGCGACATCGCGACCGCCCGAACGGCGATCACGGTCGCCGCACTCGACGGTCGAACCCGGGTCGTCGAGAGCGACGTTCGCGAGGCGGCCGCTTACACCCTTCCGCACCGCATTCGGAGCACGCCCTTCGAGGAATCGACCGACCTCGAGGACGTGCTCGAGGGGCATTTCGACGGTGGGGAGAGCGAGGGTGAGAGCGAGAGCGAGAGCGAACTCACGGACGAGACGAGCCCTGAAGAGGACGGACGGAACGAGGATTCGTCGGGCGAGGGAACCGAAACGGGATCGCGAGAAGACGGCGATCACACCGGGGATCGATCCGACCCACCCACGCCTAATTCTCGAGGCGACGGCACTGACGACGAGTCCGTGCGATCCGAGTGGGGCGAGCTCACCGCTCGAGGACTGTCAGCCGGCGATCCCGGACCGACACCCGCCGCTGACGACGACGCGGGTACCCAACCGGAATCTGACGGCGGAGAAGCGGGTGACTCGACGAATGCGGAGGCCGATGAATCGGGGGCGGGACCGAAGTCAGGCGCGGACCAGTCGGACGAAACCCGGTCGGCGACACCGGTGATTCCGGGCCAGCAACGGCCGGAAATCGGCGAGGCCAGTGCGCCGTCGGTCGACCCGGATTCGACCGGGGCTTCGGACGGAGACCAGACGAGAAACGGATCGCGGACTCGAGCGCCCGGCGGCGAGTCCACAACCGGTCGGGGGGCTCGTATCCGTACCGAACCTGCGACCGAAGGCGACGGCGTCGATGTCGCCGCCTCGATTCGCACCGCTGCGACTCGAGGGCGATCTCGCGTGGAAACGGCGGATCTCAGACGACCGGTCAGAGAACGCGAGACGTCCGCGACGGTCGTCTTCGCCGTCGACGCCAGCGCCTCGATGCGGCCCGCGATGCGAACGGCGAAAGGCGTCGTCCTCGAGTTCCTCCGAGAGAGCTACGAGAACCGCGACGAGGTCGCCGTCGTCGCCTTCGCCGGTGACGACGCCGACCTCTTGCTCCCGCCGACCACCAGCGTCTCGCTCGCCGCGCGCCACCTCAAGGACCTGCCGATCGGCGACCGGACGCCCCTCCCGGCGGGCCTCGAGACCGCCGAGCGGGTGCTCGAGAAAAACGATAGCGACCTCGAGGTCGTCGTCCTCGTGACCGACGGGCGGGCGAACGTGGCCGGGAACGGGGACGGGTGCAGAGACGGAAACGCGACTCGAGGCCCCACGGCGGCGACCCGTCGAGCCGCTCGCACTCTCGCGAAACGGGACGCGCACGTCGTGATCGTCGACGCGGGCGACGACACCAGCGCGGGTTTGACGGAACTCGTCGCCGCCGAAACCGACGCCGAGGTCGTGGCGCTGTCGGCGCTCTCGATCGAGACGGTCGCGTCGGCGGTCGACGAGGCGGCCGACGAGGCAGCCGGCGGCTCGAGCGGGAACTGATCGACTGCCCTCGTCACTCGTCCGCGACTTCATCGTCTTCGACTCGAACATCCGCCGCGCTGTCGTCACCGACGACGAGCACGGGAACCGGCGACAGGCGGACGAGCGCGTCGGCCGTACTTCCAAGCAGCACCCGTCGGAACGTCGAGCGACCCTGCGCGCCGATCACGACGAGATCGACGTCCCGTTCCTCGACGTACGCCAGAATCTCCTCGTGGGGAACGCCCGTCTGACACGCCGTCACGACGGCGACGTCCGCCTCGCGAGCCGTCGATTCAACGGACTCGAGCGCGGTTTCGGCCTCGGATCGCAGGCGCGTTTCGACCTCGGCTGGATCGACGATCGCGTTGTCGTAGCCGGTTCGCGTTTCGACGACCGCCAGTCCGTGGAGCGGGACCTTGAGTCGGGCCGCGAGGGCGATACCGTGGTCGACGGCGGCGGCCGACGCTTCGCTCCCGTCGGTCGCGACGAGCACCGAATCGTACATACCCGATCTACGACGGGACTCGAGAAAGGTGCTCGTGTCCGTGTCCGTGTCCGTATCCGAATCCCTCCGGACTCCTGACCTCGATCACCGGTCGCTCGAAGTTCGGTTCGTTGACTGGCGAGAAGAATTGACATTTAGTAAAGATGAACTATTATACACGCGAAACTTAGGATAGGTATATGACGGATTCTCAGACTACACTCTACTTCGTACGCCACGCACATTCTCCATACGTACCGAATAAAGAGGCTGAACGTGGTTTATCAGAGCAGGGCCGTCGGGACGCATCCCGCGTTGCCAGAATCCTCACCGAATACGATATTGATGTTGTCGTATCGAGTCCCTACGCTCGGGCAGTCGAAACCGTACAAGAAACCGCCGAGGCCGTAGATACAGAGGTCATTACTGAGAGTGGATTTAGAGAACGAACACTGGCAGAGAACCACGTTGAGGACTTCGAGGAGGCAATTACGCGAGTGTGGAGAGATCCGTCCTTTTCGTGGGAGGGTGGGGAATCAAACGAGGTTGCTCAAGGACGCGGTATCGAGACAGTCGAAAGAACTCTCGAACGTTGGGGTGGGAAGGATATTGTAATCGGGACTCACGGAAACATTCTGACCTTGATTTTAAACTACTTCGACGAGACGTACGATTTCGAATTCTGGCAACAGTTGGCGATGCCGGACGTCTATCAAGTAACATTCGAGAAGGACAGGTCACCACAGATAGAGGGGATTTATTCAGAGAGTTGAGTTCGACTTTGATACTACCGGAAGTGCTCCATGTAGTAACATCGTAGCCTGACGAGTGGATGCCGACATACTCACCATCTATTCATAAACCATCTCTCGTGCCCTGCCACGGATGACGAATGGTGAGTTTGCTAACCCACCGAGGGAGACGCTACGACCAGCGTACTTTACTGGCGAGACTCATCCATCTGTCCGTCTCGACGAGCGTACCGAACCGCGGCTCGTCGCTACTGCTGGCTTCCTCGCAGACCGCGAATTCACCTGCCACTTCGCCAGCGGGCGCACATACGACGCGCCGACGATGATGCGCGGGTTCGTCTACCAGCACTTGGTCGGTATCGAGTCGTTTCACGGATTCGCGGTGATCTGTACAACGCGCGGGTGCTCCTCGACGTGTTCCTTCGGACCGACCACCCGGAGCGAGCGCCGGACGACCGACCTGGGATACTCGCGCGGTCGTTCGCTAAGGCGTTCTACACGTTCGACCCCGGATAGCCACGTTCTGACCGCCGATACCTCCTTTTCGTGAGCGACGGCTGTCGCTCGCGCCCCTGATTATCGTCGAGAATCGCGTCGGTTCTGAGTAGCGTCGCCGCGACCTCGCAACCACCACCGACAGTCCGGCGAGCGTGACGTTCAGTTCGCCGAGAACGGCCCCGAGACGTACCCAAACGTTCGCCTACTGTCACTCGTCCGTCGAGTCCGTCGAATCCGCCGTCCCCAGCACCGCGACCACGTTCTGCACGTAGCGCATGCTCGTTCCGATCGCCATCACGGCGTCCATCAGCGCCTGCTGGCTCGCCTCGTCGGGGTAGATCCGGTACTCGATCTGGAGCGTCTCGGCGTACTCGATCGGACTCGAGGCCCCCTCCTCGTCCAGAAAGGTGTAAAAGCCAGGCGTCGCCGCGAGCATCGGGCCGATGTAACTGAGGAGTTCGCCGCGCTGCTGGTCGTCACGCAGGAGTTCCCTCGTTCGGTCCGTGTCGAACCCGTTCCGACCGACGACGCGGACCGGTCCCCAGGTCTTCTCTTTGATGACGTGGATCGGGAGCTTCGAGAGCTGGAGTTCGAAGTTGAACTCGGTCTCCTCGCTCGAGTGACTTGTCACGCGCTGGACGACGCCGTCGTCGATCCAGTGGCGCACCTGTTCGTCGCTGACGTGAGTCGTCATGGGGCCCCTTCCACGAACCGGGGCAAAAAGGCTTCAGCGAGAGTCCTCGAGCGCGACGGGTACGCCGCGGTCGGCGCTCTCGTAAATCGCGTCGATCGCTCGCATGTTCGCGACGGTCTCCGTTCGACCGACTGGCGGCTCGCTTCCGCTCTCGGCGGCGTCCGCGAACGCCTCGACTTCGAGTCGGTAGGCGTCTTCGGGGTCGAACGTCTCGGTCGTCTCCTCGCCGTCCGCGCTGTAGGTGAGCGAGACGGCAGCATCGGGGCCGGGATTGAAGACGTTCTCGGCCTCGAGCCAGCCGTTTTCGGCGTCGACGCGGTAGTGCTGGCGGTGCCGAGTGTCGAACCCGCATCGAATCTGTGCGTGAGCGCCCGGATCGTCGTACTCGAACTGGGCGACGAGGTCCGTGTCGACGCCGCAGTCGCGCGTGTCCAGCGCGTGGGCGTGTATCCGATCGGGGTCGCCGAGGAACCCGCGCGTCGCGCTGACGGCGTAACAACCGACGTCCATCAGGCTCCCGCCCGCAAGCGACGGCGAGAGGCGAATATCGTCGGGATCGCCGCGCAGTGAGAACGTGAACGTCGACTCCACCGACCGGATCGTCGAGAGCTCCTCGCGGACGAGCTCCCGCGCTCGCTCGGTTCGGGGGTGGAAGTGGTACATGAACGCCTCCATCACCGTGACGCCGGCGTCCTCGCAGTAGTCGAACAGCGCCGTCGCCGCGCTGGCGTCGACCGTCAACGGCTTCTCGCAGAGGACGTCGAGTTCCGCGTCCGCCGCCCGCCGGGTCCACTCGGCGTGGAGCGCGTTCGGGAGCGGATTGTAGATCGCGTCGATATCCGCCTCGAGGAGGGCCTCGTAGCTCCCGTAGCTGGTCGGGATCTCGAGGTCGTCGGCGAACTGCCGGGCGTTCTCCTCGTCGCGGGAGGCGACGGCGACGACCTCGTGGTCGGTCTTCTCGATGGCGGGAACGACGGCTCGTCGGCCGATATCCGCCGTGCTGAGGATGCCAAATCGCATACGGATGTCTCTTCGGCCACGGACATTAACACCCGGTATCACAGCGAGCGATGACGTTTTCGAAGTGCGACGCTCTCGAGACCCCGTGTCGGAGCAATAGTTCCGTGAAACGATCGCTCTCCGATCCGCGAACCTACCACTTCTTCCGCCAGTTCGCCAGGAGCCAAAATCCGACCATCATCGAGAGAATCGGAAGCGCCAGCCCCTGCAGAGAAATCGCACCGATCAGCAGAAATGCGATGCCGAACGTCAAATAGAGAAGCGAAGTACCAGTATCGCTTATCATCGATCGGTGACTCCCTTATGATCCCTGGTATCGGAATTGTAAAATAGGTTTCTGTAAGATGCGAGAATCGAGGTCGTCTCGTATCCACATCGCGTCCGTCGCTGTAGGCGAGCGTGATCTCGGCGGTCGATAGCTTCTCGTCCGCGTTCAGCCGGCAGAGTCGATCGTGGCACCCATCTCCGGTTCGGGACTGGTACTCTCCTCGAGAGTGTAGCCGTCGGCGATGGCCCAGCGTTGGTTTCCGATCACGGGAGACACCCGTCCCGAACGCTCACCGAACGCGGGAAACGAAGCCGGGCCCTATGGGGAAAAGCACCGATCCGGATCCGACTCGAGGCGAGGAGAGAGACGGGAGAAACGGGACGCGACGAGATGTGACGTGACGAAACGAGCCGCAGTTCGCCGGTCCGACACGTCACATGAAGCTGTCGAGTCCGGTCTGCTCCTGCCCGCTCTTGACCTCCTCCCAGGAGATACCCAGCGCCTCGAGAACTCGCTCGATCGGTCCCTTCAACGTTTTCTCGAGCATGACGTCGTGGTCGACTTCGAACTCCTCGGGGATCTGGTCGTCGTACTCGAAGCAGATGACGTCGGGGTCGCGCTTGAACGCCCCGTAGAGCGGATCGGTACGCGCGTCGAAGCCTTCCTCCGTTTCCATTCTGCGGAAGAACTCGGGATCGACGCGCTTCAGGTAGAGTCGCTTGGGTTTGCTGCCGCGGTCGAAGTTCGTCCCCAAGACCAGGTTCGCGTACTTCGCGCCGCGGACCTGTGCGGTGTCGGTGTCGTAGTCGTTCAGGCGCTTGCCGATCCCGCCGGGGATGGCGATCTCCTCGTAGCTCACGTCGCCGGTTCGGACCCGCTCGATGACGTCGTGGACGTACTCTTTCATCGCCTCGACGTCGCCCTCGCGGACGATCATCTCGATGACCCGGTGCTGGACTTCCTTGGTGATCGGCGCGATGTCCGAGCGCTTGTACTCGAAGCCGGTGATGTCGATGTCGTCGACGTCCTTACCCTCCTTCCAGACGATGTTGCCGGCGTAGCGTTTCTTCGTCCCCGCCTGGAAGAACCGGCGGTAGAGTTTCTCGAACTCGATCTGGAAGCGGTGTTCCTCCGCGTTCAGGTCCTCGCGAGCGAAGTCGTCGTAGCGTCCGTTGATGTACTCCTCGATCTCGAAGGACTGCTCGATGGCTTCCTCCTTCGAGATCTCCGGTCCGAGTTCTAACATGACCGAGTCGGTGTCGCCGTAGGCGACGTCGTACCCCATCTCGTTGGCCGCCGTTTCGGTGAACGAGATGACCGCCCGATTCGTCGAGGTGACTCCTGCACTCATCGCCTGATCGTAGAGTCGGAATCGATCCCACCCAAAAACGCCGTACAAGCTGTTCATGATGACCTTGACGGCCGCTTGCTGGCGATCGTAACGCTCGTACTGCTCGGATCCGGGTTCGTGTTCGTTTCGGAGTCCCTTCTTCTCCTCGCGTTCGGTCAGGAGTTCGTCGACCATCTCCCTGATCATTCCGTCGGGCTCCTTTCGAAAGTGGATGCCCGTCGGCGTCCGATACGTCTCTCCTTCGTACGTCTCCGGATCGACCTTCGTCTCCGGAGACGCGTTGATCGTCACCATCGACATCGGGTAGAGGGACTTCAGGTCGAGGACGGAGACGTTCTCTTTGACTCCCGTGATCGGCTCGAACACTGCCCCTCCCTCGAACTCTTCGGCCTCCTGTTGGCCTTTCGAGGGAAGCGCGAATTCTCCGTGGGCTTCGTGGAGGACGTACATGTCCACCGCGTCACCGGCCGTTGGCGCGTCCTCTAACTTACAGCCGACCAGTTTGCGCGCTTCGTTCCAGAAGGAGATGATGCTCTGCTTGCGGTCGAGCTCCACGCAGAGTTCGACGTCCCGGAGGTTGTACTCGAGCAATTTCGTCGGGTCGCCCTCCCAGAGGTCGCCGATGTCACCGGCGTACCGTTCCTTGCCGACGCCGAGTTCCTCCTCGCCGACGGCGTCCAGCCGGTAGGAATCGAGTTCGGAGAAGACGGTCTGCTTGTAGGCGTACAGCAGGTCGAAGACCACCCGCCCCTTGACGTCGGGGCCGCCCCAGCCGCCGCTCCAGACCTCGTTCACCCGCGAGAGGCGGTCGGGGTTTAGATCGTACTCGTGGTGGGGACCGTTCTTGACCTCGAGGCGGTCGAGGAAGTAGGGCGCGTCGAAGTCCTCGAAGTTCCAACCGGTGAGGACGTCCGGGTCGGTCTCGTCGACGTAGTCCAGAAACGCCTCGAGCATCGCCTCCTCTTCCTCGAAACACCGGACCTCGTGGTCGATCTCGCCTTCGATGGGGTCGTAGTCCTCGATTTCTGTGGGGATCTCGCCGTCGCCGACCGGGGCCTCGTAGAGCCACATGACGTACTCGTCGCGGTCGGAATCGTGGCTCGTGAGACAGACGATGGGTTCCTCGCCGTCTTCCGGAAACCCAGAGCGGTCGTCGACCTCGATGTCGAAGGTCAGCACCCGCGGATCTGCGTCGACGTCGGCGGCCTCAACTTCGTCGTGAGGGACGATCAGCGACTCCTCGTCGTCGCTTCTGCGCTCCGGCACTCGGATCCCGCTCCGGATGTCCTTGTCGATCAGGAACCGGTTCGGGAAGAGGATGTCAGCCTCGAAGTGGTCGAACTCGTCACGGATGTTCCCGACGTCTCGGGGCGTCTGCCCGAAGATCTTCGTGAGTTTCTCGCCTCGGATACTCTCGTAGGGGTCGCCGTTCTCGTCGGTTTCCTCCCAGCCCGTGATCCGGTCGTCCTGGAGGTCGCCGTCCGAGAGCGTCGCCGTCGGCGCGTAGAAGTACGGTCGAAAGCCAACGACCCGAACGTGCTCGAGGTCGCCTGCGGCCGTCCGACCGAAGACGTGCATGATCGGCCGCTCGTCGTCGCCCCGACCGGCGATCGTGTAGTCGACCTGCATCACCGCCAGTTCGAGGTCCCCTTGCGACTCGGGCAGGGTCTCCTCGAGAACGTCGACCACTTCCGACCCCGTCGAACCGCCGTTGCCGGCGACGGCGATCGCCTCCTCGTCGGGTCGTTGTGCGGACCCGTTTGCGTAGTCCGCGAGTCCGGTTTGCCCCTCGTCAGTCATGGGGTTCGGTACGGATGGGCCAGTTAAAAACCTCCGCAATCGCGTGCCGGCAGTCCTGCCACATTCCTTCTACTCGAACCTGTTACACGTCCGGCAATAAGACATTTAATGTGGTAACACATAGCACATCACGAGGTGACTGAAGTGCCCACTCGTACGGACGACGACAACGGCAGGACGGACGACAGCATTCGACGTGGCGAACCGGCAAGCATCGCGACGATCGAGTCGTACGAGACCGACGAGAGTATCGTCTTCTACGACGCGGAGAATCCCCTCGCGTGGGTCGAGACCTCCCGAACACTCCCGCTCAAGGATCTGGCCTAGTTAGGCAACCCTTTTCTACGAACTTCCCTTCCACTCGAGTGTGGTGTTCGAGCGAACCGAGCACGAGCCGGAGGAGTACGACCCGGAGGAGGACCTCCACGATCCGGAGTCGGACTCGCTCACCATTCCGGACGTGTCCATTCCCGAGGTGGAGACGACCGAGGCCGACGTGCCGGGCGAGGTTCAGGTCGGCTTCTGGCTCATCGTTCTCACGCTCAACGCTGCGTTCCTCGCGGGATCGCTCGGAATCCTCCTGCTCGTGTTCGGATACGATCCGACCTACGGGGTCGTCCTCCTCGTCGGCGGTGTCGTCCTTCTGGCGCTTGCGGGCCGCCGGTATCGGACCGTTCGTCCGAAGCTCCGAGAGAACTCGCTCGCGAGCGCTGACGCTGACGGTGACTCGGATACGGACGACAGATCGAGCGAGAGTGTGGACGAAAATGGCGGTGACGACGACGGGGATGGCGACAGCGAAGATAACGACGACGGCGGAAATAGAGACGAACACAGTGCCGACCGTCACACGAACACGGACCCGACGACCGAAACGCAGTCAACTCGCAGCTCCGAATCCGACGCACCCGAAACAGACCAGAACTGACCCATGAAGACAGTCAGAGACGACGACGGCAACCGCTACCTCGTTCTCAAACAATCCGGCGACGCGAGTCTCATTCGCGACCCGTCGACCGGCCACGAATGTTACGTCCAGAACGATCGCCTCGAGATCGTATCCGGTGACAGCCCGCTCGAGACGGCTGCTCACGGCATCAGCGAGCCCGTTCGAACGCTCCTTCGAAGCGTCCACGACGATCCGAGCCTCGGACTCCTGATCGAACTGGCCGATCGCGGCCCGATCGGCGTCCGCCACCTCCTCGACACCTACGACATGTGCGAGAGCGACCTCCACGGCCGACTCGCCGAGTTCACCGCGACCGGTCTGATCGAGGAGGCCGAGGTCGGCAGCGAACGCGGGTATCGGGCGACCGACGAGTGCCAGCAGGCGCTCGCGACGCTGCGCTCGCGTTCCGACGAATAGGGAATCGGACGGCGACGAACGTCGGATTCCGACCGCCGAGTTCTCCTCAATCCGACGCCAACAACGCCGCGTCCGGCGGCTCACCCCGCTCGAGTTGCGAGCGGTTCGAGGTCGAATCCTTTTCGACGCGGACGAGGTCGTCCGCCGCGCCGACGAGTTCCTCGTCGTGACTGACGAGGACGATCTGTTCGACGCCGAGATCGCGCATCGACTCGACCAGCGAGACGAGTTGCGTGACGTGGCCCGAATCCAGAAACACCGTCGGTTCGTCGAGGATCAGCGGCGGCATCGGCGCCGTCCCCTCGACGCCCTCGGCGAGCAACCGGTAGATCGCACACCGCAGGCTGAGGTTGAACAGCGCCCGCTCGCCGCCCGACAGCTGTTCGGGCTCGAGCGGTTCGCCGTCTTTCTGGTAGACCGTCAGCCGGTACTCGCCGTCGAGGTCGATCGAGGCGTAGGAGTCGTTCTGATAGACCAGATCGAACGTCTCGTTCAACAGGCGCTCGAGCGTTTCGACGTTTCGCTGTCGCAACTCCGTCCGCAGGTCGCCGTAGGTCGCCTGCAGGGTCTCGGCTTCCTCGTACAGCGACTCGAGGTCGTCACAGCGGGCGTCGACGTCCTCGAGGCGCTCTCGAAGGTTCTCGAGTTCCTCCAGTTCGTTCTCGACGGCCCCGATGGCGTTCTGGAGGTTGGTCCGGCGCTCCCGGAGCGTCTCGAGTTCCGCGTCGACCTGTTCGATGTACTCCGCTGCGTTTTCCCGCTCCGAGCGGGCCTGCTCGATTCGATCCTCGTCGAACTCCTCCTCGAGTTCCCGTTTTCGCTCCCGTTTGTCCGAGAGGCGGGTCCGGCGCTCGTCGTTGAGTTCCGCCTTGTTCGCCCGGCGTTCGCGGTCGGCCTCGATGTCGCCCTCGAGCGACTCGATTTCCGCGGCGAGTTCCGACACCCGCCGGAGCCGTTGCAGCGTCTCCTTGAGCCCGCTTCGAGCGCCGTTGATCTCGCCGAGCTCGCCCCGCCGCTCGTCCGCGGTGTCCTCGATCGCCTCAGCGTCGGCGCGCTTTTGCTCGGCGTCGGCCTCGAGTTCGTCGGCTCGCCCGCGCAGCTGCTCGCGTTGGTCGCGTCGATCGGCGAGCGTCTCGCGTTTCTCCGCGAGCAACCGCGTCATATTTTCCCGTCGGTCTTCCAGGCGTTCGACTTCCCGTTCGACCTCGCACAGTTCGTCGGCCCGCTCGAGACGCTCCTCGAGCGAGTCGAGGTCGTCCCGTAATTCCTCGCGTCGCTCCTCGAGGTCGGCCAGTTCCTCCCGGCGTTCCTCGAGAACGTCGACGTGAGGCGAGTCCTCCACGGGCTGGCCGCACTCGGGACACTTACCGGCCTCGAGCAGCTCCTCGCCCTCCTCGATCGAGGCCGTGGTCGCGTCGATCTGTGCGGACACGTCGGCGAGATCCGACCGGCAGTCCTCGCGCTCGCTCGCGAGTTCCTCGCGGTGATCGGCGGCCTCGCCGAAGGCGATCGGTGCGTCCTCGAACTCGCTCCGCCGGGTGTCGATCTCCTCGCCGAGCTCCTCGACGGTCGTCTCGCGCTCTTCGATCGCCGCCTCGTCCTCTGCCAGCGTCTCCGCGAGGTCGTCGGCGTCGGCTCGTTTGGACTCGGCTTCGGCCTCGAGTTCGTCGGCGCGTTCTCGCAGCCGGGTCACCTCGCCGGTGTGTTCCTGGATCGCGAGTCGGAGCTCCTCGAGTCCTTCGCGGAGGGTCTCGTCGTCGGCCTCCAGTCGCTCGATCAGGTCGTCGACCGTCTCGTTCGACGTGGCGGGATCGAGATCCGGCGTCGTGTCCCGGCCGGTCTCGAGATCGAGATCGAGGTCGAGGCCCACGTCGAGATCGGCATCGGTTGCGACGTCGACGCCCTCGTCGATCCCGCCCTCGATTTCGGCCTCGGACAGTAACTCCGCACGCTCGTCCTCGTACTCCTCGAGTTCGTCCCGTCGCGCACGGATCCGCTCTTTGAGGTCCTCGCGCTCGCCTTCCGTCTCGGTGATCGTCGATCGCAATGACTCGATCTCCTCGGCCAGGTCCGCCATCTCCGCGCGGGTCTCCTCGTGGCGCTCGAGCACGTCCTCGGCGGTCTCGAGCGTCCGCTCGGCCTCCTCGCGCTGGGACTCGTAGTGCTCGATCTGCCCGCCGACTTCCGTCCGCTTCGACTCGAGTCCGTTCAGGCGCTCGTGGAGGCCCTTGTCCTCCTTGGTCTCGACTTGCTCCTGTAGGTTGTCGCGGACCTCGCGCTGGCCGTCGAGGACGGTCTTCACGCCGAGGCGGGCGTCGCTGGCCCGTTCGCGGTACTCCTCGAGCGCGCCGAGCTGGAGGAGGTCGTCGATCATGTCCTGGCGGTCGCCGGGCGAGGCGTGGATCAGTTTGTTGACCTCGCCCTGACGGACGTAGGCGCAGTTGACGAAGGCGTCGGCGTCCATCCGCAGGAGTTTGGTGACTTCGCGGCGGACGTCGCGGGCACCCTCGATGGTTTCGGTCCCGGTCTCGAGGACGCACTTCGTCGTCGTCGCGCGGTCACCGCGGAGTGTGAGGTGGCGTTCGATGCGGTAGTCGCCGCCGTCGTGAGTGAAGGCGAGTTCGACCTCCGCCTCCTCCTCGCCGGTCGTGATCACGTCGTCGAGGGTCCGGTCGTCCAGCGCTTTCGAACCGTAGAGTGCGAAGAAAACGGCCTCGAGCAGCGTGGATTTCCCGCTACCGTTGACGCCGTGAACGACGGTGACGCCGTGGTGGAGGGTGAGATCGGCGTCGCCGTAGCACTTGAAGTTCCGCAGGCGGATGCGTTCGACCCTCACGCGAAATCACCCATGGAGACCTGTTCGTCCGTCGTCTCGTCGTCCGTCTGGCCGGTGTCACCGTCGGCGTCCGTCTGGTCGGTGTCACCGTCGGTGTCCGTCTCGGGCCCCTCGTCGGCCTCGGACACGTCGCTCGAGTCGGGACTCGAGTCCGCCGTCGCCGATTCGGTGGCGGCCTCGTGCTCGCTCTCGATTCCGTCTCCGTCGTCGTCACCGTCGTTCACAGCACCTGTCTCGTCGCGCCCGTTCAGCGCGTCGGCCACCGTCTGGACGTCCCGCTCGCTCTCACCGTCGGCCGCCGACCGGAACGCCTCTCGGTCCTCCTCGAGGGCCTCACGAACCCGCCGCTCGACCGTCTCGCGGACGTTCGCGTCGACGACGTCGCCGTCTCGGACGGTGCGGTCGATGTCTCGAGCGGCGTCGCTCAACCCCAGATCGCGGATCCGCTCGCGGACCGCGTCGTCGGGATCGGCGAAGCTCACGGAAACGTCCTCCTCGACGTCGATCTCCCGGTGGTCGTTCACGCGGGCGATCAACGCCCCGCGGTCGATGGCGAACTCCTCGACCGCTGCGGGCGTGATCGGCTCGCCCCCGCCGTCGACGGTGACGATCACCACGGCATCCTCGAGGTCGTACTCGCGTACGCGGTCGCGAACGCGGTCGATTCCCTCGCCGTCCTCGAGGTCGACGTCGACGAAGACGAACTCGCGCGTGACCGAGAGGCCGCGTCGGGTGATCGCGACCTGTCCATCACTATCTCTCTCGCCGTCGTCCTCCTCGTCGGATTCGAACGTAACGATGTTGTAGCCCCGATCGTCCCGCTCGCTCGCGCTCGCGCGCTCGGTCGACCCGCAGTAGGTGACCCACGTGTCGTCGACTTCGGCAGTGTCCGGCGCGTGGTTGTCGCCGAGCAACATCGCGTCGAAGTCGACCGTCGCCTCCGCGAGCACCGTCTCGGTGTCCCAGTCGGCGTGGGCGAACGGTTCGAACAGGCCGTGGCTCACGAGCGCGCGGTGGTCGGCGTCGGTCGACTCGAACTCGTAGGCGAGGTTCTCGCGTCTCGAGCGCGGGACGAAGTCCAGTCCGTAGAAGGCCACGTCGTCGATCAGGTACGGATCGGCTCCCAGCCTGGTCGCGAGTCCGAGGTCCTCGAAGAGATCGAGCCACTGCGCGTCGCGTTTCCCCTCGTGGTTGCCGACGACCGCCAGAAACGGGACGTCCGCCTCCCGAAGGGTTCGGAGCACCTCGACCGTTCCCTGCAGGTCGACCAGTCCCGGCCGGCGGTCGTGAAAGAGGTCGCCGGCGTGGATCACCGCGTCGACGTCGTCGGAGACGGCGTCCTCGGCGACCTGCCGAAACGCTCGAAGAAAGTCCCGTCGTCGCTCGGGTGTGTTGTACTGCTGGTACCCGATGTGGGTGTCGCCCGTGTGTATCACCCGCGTCATCTACGACTGTCTTGCGCACCGGTACCTAAAGGGATTGCGTGACCGCGGTGAAAGTAGTAGAGAATCCGACCGCAACTCGAGTGCGACGTCGGAGTTACTCGTCGATCTCGAGGGAGTAGAGCCGCTTGCGAGCGTCCGAAAACGAGAACCGGGACTCGATGACGTTCTCCTCGTCGAGTCGGTTCAGGGCGTACCGAACCGTCCGGGCCGGAAGCAGGGTCTCCTCGGCGATCTCCTGTTGGGTCATCGTCTCGTTGTACTCGAGCACCTTGGCGACGAGTTTGGCACTCGGCGGAAGGTCCCGGACGTCGTCCCACGTTCCCCGCGATTTAGTCTCCTGACGCAGCGACTCTGATGCACTCATCGTACACTGGCTTTCTGCATACGGGGTAATAATATTTGCTGTTTCATCGCATGCGTCACGGT
>NZ_CP071598.1 GCF_017357405.1 Halomontanus rarus
GGGCCGATCGACTCGGCACGATGTGTCGGAGACGCGGACTCACGCCACCCGGTGAAAATGTTGGGCCACTGGAGGGAAATTCTCAAGACCGGTGGGACGAAAGGGAGGGCTATGAGCGAGTCGGAACCCGGGACTGTCACCCTCAACGTCCGGGCCGCAGAGAAACGCGACGCCGGTCGTGGAGTCGCACGCATTCCAGAGATGGCGCGGCGACAACTCGGCGTCCTGAGCGGCGACACGGTCGTCATCAGCGGCGAACAGACGACCGTCGCGAAGATGTGGCCCGCGGATCCCACCGTCCCCGAACACGTCGTCCAGATCGACGGCGACACCCGCGCGAACGCCGGCGTCCACGTCGGCGATACCGTTACCGTCCGCACCAAGGACAAATCGAGCATCCGCGAGGCCAACACCGTGACGCTCTCGCCGCCGCCGTCGCTGTCGGACGCCGAATCGCGACTCGCGGAACGGGTCGCGAACAAGAAACTTCGCAACCGGCCGATCCGAACCGGCGAGCAGATCAGGATCGAAGGCGTCGCCAGCGATCCTTTCAAAGTCGTCGAGACCGATCCCGACGGCGACGTTCGGATCTCGAGTTCGACGACCATCCTCGTCTTCGACGACGGGTCCGGCGGTGAAGGAACCGGGACTCGAGCGGACGCGGGTGACGCCGGAACCGGGCCGAGCGGTGATCGTGAACGGACGCGCGACGGCGAAGGCGACCTCGAAGCGTCGCCTTCCGGCGTGACTTACGAGGATATCGGCGGGCTCGACGAGGAACTCGAGTTGGTTCGCGAGATGATCGAACTGCCGCTTTCGGAACCCGAACTGTTCCAGCGGCTGGGCGTCGATCCGCCGTCGGGCGTCCTGCTCTACGGGCCGCCGGGGACCGGGAAGACCCTGATCGCGCGTGCAGTCGCCAACGAGGTCGACGCTCACTTCGTCACCGTCTCCGGGCCGGAGATCATGTCGAAGTACAAAGGCGAGTCCGAGGAGAAACTCCGCGAGATCTTCGAGCGCGCCCGCGAGGAGGCGCCGACGATCGTCTTCTTCGACGAGATCGACTCCATCGCAGGGAAACGCGACGACGACGCCGACGCCGAGGGTCGCGTCGTCGGCCAGTTGCTGACGCTGATGGACGGGCTGGACGCCCGCGGCGAGGTGATCGTCATCGGGGCCACTAACCGCGTCGACTCGCTGGACCCGGCGCTCCGCCGCGGCGGCCGGTTCGACCGCGAGATCCAGATCGGCGTCCCCGACGAATCGGGTCGAATGGAGATCCTGCAGGTTCACACCCGCGGGATGCCCCTGGCCGACGACGTGAACGTCGAGAAGATCGCCTCCCGAACGCACGGGTTCGTCGGCGCGGACCTCGACGCGGTCGCGAGCGAAGCCGCAATGGCGGCGATCCGAAAGCGGCCGACCGACGCCGAGAAGCGCCTCGAGTGGAATCGCGATCCGAAGGTGACGAAGGCGGACTTCGACGCCGCGCTGGCGAGCGTCGAACCCTCCGCGATGCGCGAGTACGTCGCCGAATCGCCCAACACCGACTTCTCGAACGTCGGCGGGCTCGAGGACGCCAAACAGACGCTTCGAGAGTCGGTCGAGTGGCCGCTGACCTACGATCGGCTGTTCGAGGTGACCAACACCGAGCCCCCCTCCGGCGTGTTGTTGCACGGCCCGCCCGGGACCGGGAAGACCCTGCTCGCGCGGGCACTCGCCGGTGAGACCGACGTCAACTTCGTCCGCGTCGACGGGCCGGAGATCATCGACCGCTACGTCGGCGAGAGCGAGAAGGCCATCCGGAAGGTCTTCGAGCGCGCCCGCCAGGCCGCCCCGTCGATCGTCTTCTTCGACGAGATCGACGCGATCACCGCCGCCCGCGGCGACGGCCACGAGGTCACCGAGCGGGTGGTCTCGCAACTGCTGACCGAACTCGACGGCATGCGCGAGAATCCCAACTTGGTCGTGCTCGCCGCGACCAACCGCAAGGACTTCATCGACCCCGCGCTGCTCCGCCCCGGTCGCCTCGACACCCACGTCCTCGTCCCCGAACCCGACCTCGAGGCCCGCGAGAAGATCCTCGAGGTCCACGCCCGCGGCAAGCCGCTGGCCGACGACCTCGACGTCAGCGAGCTCGCCGCGGACCTCGAGGGGTACACCGGTGCCGACCTCGAGGCGCTCGTCCGCGACGCCTCGATGAAGGCGATCCGAGAGGTCGCCTCCGAGTACGGACCCGAGGAGGCCAACGCACGAGCGGAGGACGTCGTGATCGAACGGCGACACCTCGAAGCCGCCCGGGACGAGATGGACGTCGAGTAGCGTACTGTGGTCGGGTGGTCGTTTGCGCTCGAGCGGTTCCGTGGAATCCGTCGGCTCTCGGTAGCGACTGATGCTGATCGCTTCTCTCGGCAAACCGGTCTCCGAGTATTGTACTACTCTTCCCCACCGTGGCGGAGGGTCCGACGGTACCGAAAAAAGCGGGCTGGTGGGACGATTCGAGTCGCGGTGACCGACAGTGGCCGATACGGACTGCCGATCTGGTTACCGGTGTAACCGCCGGTCGCGTCTGGGCCGGAAATGGCTGACCGCAGCCCGTACGAGTCCATCTGGGGCACACGCGAAGATCGAACAATAGCGGTCCTGCTGAAAGCGAAGCAACACCTGACCGAAACGCACACAACGAATCAGGAGCGAACGGTCCGTATGTCACCGACCGTCGACGACCTCCGAAACGACATCCGACAGGCCGTCGGACGATACGAACGCGTCGAGTCGACTGCCTTCACGAAAGAAGCCCTCGCCGCGATCTGCGAGGCCGTCGCCTACGACATCGGCGCGAACGATCTCCCGTCCAAACCGCAGATGCGTGCGGGAATTCTCTGGAAAACCGGTGTCCTCGACGACGACGATCCGGACAGCGCTGACCGCCCCTTCCGGAAGGCGGAACTCGAGTCCATCGCCACCGCGCTCGAGAACGAGTAGCGATCCTCACCGTCACCGCCTATTCGAAATCTCTCACGGTGATCGCGGACGCACACTG
Organism: Halomontanus rarus; assembly: GCF_017357405.1. Taxonomy (GTDB): domain Archaea; phylum Halobacteriota; class Halobacteria; order Halobacteriales; family Natrialbaceae; genus Halomontanus; species Halomontanus rarus. The sequence goes on from NZ_CP071598.1 coordinate 3,044, forward strand.
TCCTTTCGCTAGCACGCCACCTCGGGTGCATCGATCTCAGTTGACTAGTCATCGGTCGACTCGAGAGCTCAGTCTCGTTCTGGAACGCCAAGCACCGGTTGTGAATCGAGCGGACGGATATCCCGTGACTTGTCAGTGATCGTGGTCGTGACCGCCGTCGCTGTGGTTGTGGTCGTCGTCACTGTTGCTGTGATCGTCGTTGCTATGGGTGTGGTCGTCGCCGTGGCTGTGACTCGAGTGGACCTCTGTCACGTTCGCGAGCATTTCGTCACCGGTCTCGGAGCGGAGTTCCGCCTCGAACTCGTCGGGAACGTGTGCGGTGAAGAGCCCGTAGTAGCGCTCGGATTCGACGCGGAGGGTCATCGTGGTCTTCCCGGACGATTCGAAATCGACGCGGTACAACGTCTCGGCCGAAGGCTGGAGAGTGTCACCGTCGGTGGCGACCGCGTCCGCCCCCGCCTCGAATAGTTCCGTCGCCGCCTCTCCGGCGTGGAAGAGGCCGTGTTCGCCGCCCTCGTCTGCCGGGACGAACGCGAGTCGCATATCGGGATCGAGACCCTCGTCGTACGTGTACGCGTACGTCCCCGCCTCGAGTTCGTACAGTCCACCCCACTCCCACGGCGGATCGTCGTGTTCGTGTTCGTGATCGCCGTCGCCGGTGAGGCTGCCGAGACAGCCGCTGACGAGCAGCAGCGGAAGGCCGGTGACACCGAGACCGAACTGCCGCCTCGTGATCGGCGGTGGAGATGACATACGTCTGTCTTTCTCTACAGTTCCAAGAGGGCTTCGTAATCGGTCCCTGCCACTCCGGTATCGCTTCGAAACCCGTCTAAATCCGTCACTCGAGACTCGCTGGCGTCGTCGAGCGGTCCCGCTCTGGGGCGACGTGGGCTGAGATACCTCGGTTGCTGACGGTGAGACGTTCGCAGGATAGTCCTCCGTCGGTCGTCGCCTGTCAGTCGACGACGGTCCGCAACTCCGTTTCAGCGGTTCTCGTCCGCTCTCACCGAAGCAGTTTGTGAACGAGAAGGAACTCGATTTTATCATTCCACATATGTTTCCGGCGACCCCAATTTCCGCAGAATCCGCATCCGAACTCGAGACCGTATCGTTCTCGAGACCTCACCGACGGCGCGATCCTGTGGAATTTGCGGAGGGAGAGCTCGGTGGCGCTGTCGTATTCGTGAAACCGACTCAGACACGATGATTGGCCGGTGGCTATCGTCCCAACCGATACGATTCGCACATCCATGTGGTATTCAGTGCGACAATTCTGCGTATCAGTTTCCCCGCTTGATTGCTCGGTATCCAAATAGACTGGAGACCATGATACAAGCAATATAACCTGTAATCAACTCACCGCTCAGGCTACCCTCCCTCGTCCACGTATAGAATATCCCTATTGCAAAATACAGTGTTCCGAACGACGCAAACATCACCCACCGCTGTAGTTCGTCGAGGTATTCCTCGATGACACTTCGCAAGAGAATGAGTGCCATCGTGGAACCCAGAAAGAGGCCTGTAATCGGGTCGAGACCGTTCGGAGCGAAGCCAACTATCCCCATTCCCAGAAATGACACTGTCGCGAACAGGATCAGTATCGAACGTTGAATTATATGCATGAACTACATATCAAAAATATAGTATCCAACCGATATATGTGTTGGATTGCGGGGCACTGTCTAGTTCAGCACCTCGTCGGCTGGCGTTCGTCCATCGAGCGATCGATGCGGTCTCTGATGGTTATAGTAATGTACGAACTGTTCAATTCCTTACGTGCGCTCACCTGACTGCCACCCCACGAGATATGAAAACGGTCGGCTCGAATTTTGAGGGTGTGAAACCACTTTTCGATGCGGTTTCGGTCGGTGTAGTTCACTCGACCGCTCGATCCTAACCGAGCGAGGGAAGTCCGAGATCTGAATTGATTGACGAGGAATTCAGCATCCGAGAGGTCGTGTTTCTCACGGACTTCATGCAGAACTGCAGCTGCCGGATCGGTGCCGTACCGACCAAACAACGTAACATAGAGAATCAACTTCTCCGACGTCTATTGTGCGATAAACACAAGACAGGCTGCCGTTGATTTCGACAGCAGTTTCGTCGGATACGATCTACCCTGCTAAAAGTATAAAATAATATATTAGTGTCTAAAAGTGTCAATTCTGGCTACGGGACTTGCGTATTCCGTTTCGGTGCCAACTCGAGTATCCGGTCGATTCGTCCCTTCTCTCGAGTGACCTCATCGGCGGCGGTCGTCGTCTCCCGTCCCTCCGACCGCGTCTGACAATCCACGTCGTGTCGCACTGCCACGGCGGTGCCAGTAGAGGGTCGCGTCGGTCGGAACTCGACGTGTTTACGGACTCACTCGCCGCGCCTCGAGCGGGGCGTCGCGCCGACGGAGGCCACGATCGCGTTTCCTACTCGTGGGTGGCCAAATACACTACTTTCGACTAGAACGTCTCGTTCCCGACGCGACCGCCCAAATGCTCGCACCGGACTCGTCCTGATCACATCCGTGTTCGTTATCGTGCCACCTGTACCGATTCACACATTGATTCACGACACTCGCTCGAGGCAGGTGTGTAGTGACGTTCGGTGGCTACTCTAGCCGTGGTGACAGCTCTCACCGGCGACCGGTATAGTTACATCCATACGGCTGTAATTCAGACCCAGTGAAACCTCTCACGTAACGCATCTCCCTTCTGTTGCGACAATCTTAAAACCTCGCTCGAGACGACGTGCAGACACGTCTGTTTCGATACTTGGGTGCAATATATGCCGGTAGTTAGTCCGATAACGGTCGACCTCGGTACAGGCTCTCCGCTGAATTCGCGTCGTTTCTCAGGAGACGAGTTCTTCGTGCAGGAAGGCAGCTCGGAATCCCACGCTATCGGAAGAGGTTCAGGGCATCCATCGTTGCTACCGTGTCGCGATATTTTCTTCGACCGTCTCGAAGATACGATTCGGTCTCGGACGGGAGCATACCGGTCTGTCGTGGGGACGAACGTCTCGGACTTCTCGATTCCGTCCGGTTCCGAGGAGCGATCTGTCTCTCCATCTCGAGACGAACCACTGACGCGACCGACCTCACGGGAAGCGAAACGTCTCGAGGTTCTTCGGCTGGTAGGTTCGGACGTTGTAGTTCTGGTACAGCGCGGAGGACAACTGATCGGTCGCCTGGTCGTCGCCGTGGACGCAGAGAATCGTCTCCGGTCGTGGATTCATCTCTTCGACGAACTGCTCGAGGCCGGCCCGATCCGCGTGGCCGGAGAACCCGCTGACGGATTCGATCCGGCAGGCGAGTGTGAGCCGGTCGGCGTTTCCTCGCCCGTTCAGTGAGACCTCCGTTCGCCCGCTCTCGATTCGGCGTCCGAGCGTCCCCTCCGCCTGGTAGCCGACGAACAGCAGTGTGTTATCCGTGTCGGGGCCGAGGAGTTCGAGCCAGGACATGATCGGTCCGCCGGTGACCATCCCGGACGTCGAGAGGATGACGCAGGGGTCGCCGCTGGCGATTTCCTCGCGCATTTCCTGTCCGCCGTCGACCTGCTGGAACTGGTCCGCCAGGAACGGATTTTCGTCCTCGTGGAGGATGCGCTGTCGGAGGCCGTCCCGGAGGTACTCGGGATAGGCCGTGTGAATGGCCGTCGCCTCCCGGATCATCCCGTCGAGGTAAATCGGCATCGTCGGAATCTCGCCCTCTCGCATCGCCTCCTCCAGGACGAGCATCAACTCCTGTGACCGACCGACGGCGAAGGCGGGGATGACGGTGGTCCCACCCTGATCGTAGGTCTCTCTAATGATATCGTGGACTCGAGCCTCGCTTTCGTCGGTATCGGTCTGGTAGTCGTTGCGCCGACCGTACGTCGACTCCATGACCATCGCCTCCGCGCGGGGGAAGTCGTTGACGGCGCCGTTGAACAGTCGCGTCGGCTCGTAGTGGATGTCCCCGGAGAAGACGAGGTTGTAGAAGCCGTTCCCGATGTGGAAGTGAGACACCGCGCTCCCGAGGATGTGGCCCGCGTTGTGCATCGTCAACTTGACGTCCGGCGCGATATCCGTGACGTCGCCGTATTCGATCGGGATCGTTCGTTTGATCGCCTCGCGAACTTGCTCGCTCGAGTACGGCGGCGTCCGGCCCTCTTTGGAGGCGACGGAGAGGTAATCCAGCGTCAGCAGACCCATGAGGTCGCGGGTCGGTTCGGTGGTGTAGATCGGCCCGTCGTAGCCGTACTTGAACAACAGCGGGAGCAATGCGCTGTGGTCGAGGTGGGCGTGGGTCAGGACGACGGCGTCGATCGAGTTGAGCGGGGCCGCTTCCGGAACGTGAAGGTAGGGAACCTCGCCTTCGGCTCCAGGTTTATCGCCACAGTCGACGAGAATTTTCGTATTCGGCGTGTGAATCAGAAAGCTCGCTCGGCCGACTTCGCGACAACAGCCGAGCGTCGTCACGCGGACCCAGTCGACGTCCTTGGTCGGTTCCCCGTGGATCTGTTCGCCGACGCGCTCGAGGAACTCGCGGCGCTCGTCTCGCTCTTGCGTGAGGAAATTTCGTACGTTGTCGACCGTGGACGATTCGATCGGCGGCGTGCGAATGACTTCGGGATTCCAGCCGACCTCCTGCGTGATTTTTCGGAGCGTCTTTCCGTAGGATCCGATAACGAGGCCCGGCTTCTTGGCTTCGATGAGAACTTCGCCGATCGTCGAGTGAAACTCGAGCGTCTGTATTCCCGCGTCGTCGGGAACGATTTCACGGATTTTCGTCTCCGCCTCCGAGGGACTCGATTGTGTTCCCGGTGCGGGACGAATCGTGATCCGTTTGCGAAGGGTGCGTGCGAGTGTACTGAGTATCTCGCCGTCTTTCGCGAACTCGCGTGGCGTGTTCGTGTAGATGACGAGATCCGGCCCTTCGTATTGGACGTCGGTTACGTCTAGTTCTGTGGGTACTTCGGCTGTAACGCGGTCGTGTAACGCTGAATTGTCGTGATCGCTCATAGATATCTTCTGCCGTCTGCTCAACTGAATCGTTGCGCGTGCACGTTCCGTCACCGAATCGATCCGTCGATTCGCAGGAATACTCGGACAACCGACTAACTACCGTCTTCTGATCAAATGCGTGGATATCGGCGACGAATCTGCTGATTAGGTCTTCGAGACTGGAGATAAAAACCTTTGCAATCGATTGGCGCGGTTTGCGCTCAGTTCCGTCGGTATCGTACCAGGTGACACGATTGCTGTGCGATTAGGCGTGTATCGACCGTCACCGGATACGACGATGTCGATCACGTGTACAGTCGGTCGTTTACGTGCCTCTGGTAACAAGGTACAGACACGAAGGGACTTTCGGGGACGATAGTTGTCGTCGAAGTCACTGCCTCTCTGATCGGACTCCCTCTTCGATTCACGTTTCGTCGGTCACCAACCCGGAACCAGACAACCCACGACCCGCTTGTTCTGGGCGGTTATCGACTGATCGATCGCACACCGTCTTTCCGGTGTAACTCTCGCACGCGTCGGGGTCAACGGTGCGATCACCTCCCGCTCTCCCGATCGAGACCGCCGTCATCGGATCGCCTTCACTCCCCGATTCCGTCGGTCGTCTCGAGTTCCGTCCCGGCCCCGTGCTCGAGGACGACGGTCTCGCCTGCGGTCACGCGCTCGCCGATCGAGACGGCCACGTCGTCGAGAGCGACGTCCGGTGGAAAGAGGACGTCGACGCGGCTTCCGAACGCGATGTGACCGAGCCGTTCCCCGCGCTCGAGTCGGTCCTCGGCGTCGACGTACGGGAAGATGCGACGGGCGAAGGCACCGGCGATAAGGGTGACTTCGGGGGTGTCATCTTCGTTCGTCAGTTCGCCCGCCGCGAGGCGGACGTGGACTTTTTCGTTGCGGTCGGAGTCTTTCGAGAAGGCCGGACGGTGGGCCCCGGGGGAGTGTTCGACGTCGGTCACGACGCCCGCGAAGGGCGCGCGAATCACGTGGACGTTCCAGACGTTCATGAAGACGCCGAGTCGCACTCGTTCGCCCTCCTCACGGAGAACCGACACCTTCCCGTCGGCCGGAGAGACGACTCCGGAGAGCGGCGGTGTGCGCTCCGGATCGCGGAAGAACAGGAGCACGAACACGCCGACGGCGAGCGAAATTGCACTCGCACCGACGCCGATGATCAGTGCAAACGGTGCGGCGAGCAGTGGAAGGATAGCGTACCGCCACCCCCCTGGCGCGAACTTCATACGCCGACACACGGGTGCGACCCGTTTGGCCGTTACGGGTCCGGCGCCGACTCGGCACGTCTCTCGAGGTGCCGATCGACCATTCCTACCGAACGGATAATTATACCTTATTGTATATTAACAGTGTATTCCATTACGATTATATAATGGCAGAATTGTCGTCTCTTCGCAGTCGTGATCGACGTCTCGCGGGTACGCTCTGGTTCGCATCTGTCTGTGGTCCGGCTCCTCCACAAATCCTGCGTCAGACCAGTGCGTTCCCCGATGATACTCCCATTCGCTCGAACCGTTGTCGTTCGACTTTCGATGTACTGAACATTACCCGCGACTCCGGTCCATCTATAGTTACCACTGGACGTTACTACACACCTAATCGCACGAGTGCTGTACGATCAGCGTGTAATCGTTTCGGGTGTTACTATACTGTAACCGCCCTCACGTTCACCAGACGGGGTGGCAGCGGCTGACTGGGGGCAGTGGTTTTATTGTCGTACCGGAGCCGACCGACAGACATATTCTTTACCTATCCAATAGCTGTTTTCATCTATTTTCTTATACTTTGAACCCTTATGTATAGCAAATCCCTTCTCGCTCCATCGGCCAGTTGAGTAGACTGTAAGGTCGAGTGTGTCGGTGTATATGTACGGACGACCGCCGAATTCGATGCGGGCTCGAGCCGTAGCCTGGCCGTTTCTATCGTATCCGGGAGAGATTCACCGATTTTCGTTACAGTCGTACGTCTGTAATCCGGAATCTCCCCGTCACCATCCTCGAATCCATCGTTATCGGCATCAATTGAAAACGAATGTACAGATCGACCGTCCAAAACGAGTTTTCGATATCGCGCGCTTCGAACACTGGTGGGTGTGACTTCTTGGCGCGGTCCGCCCGAACGACGTTCCCGCTGAGGGGACGGGAGACGACAGTCACGACCGACTACTGGGTCACGACCGAGACGATGCCATCGAAGTCGAGAATGACACGCTGGGTCGTGTCTCCGAAGATCGCCTTCCCGGTCGGTGATCGCTTCCGTCCAGCAATGAAGATGTAATCACACCCCTCGCGTTCGGCTGTCGTCACGATCGTGTGTGCTTCTTCGCCGCTTTCGACGACCTCACAGATCGGTTCGTAGTCGACGGTACGATCTCCCAGTTCTTCGGTGGCGATGTCGCGAGCGAACTGTCGACCACTCTCTTTGATGTCTTCGGTGGAGTACGAGACGCCTTCCACGTTGGCGATCGTCTCCATCGTCTCGAGGTCGTTTTCGTACCCGTCTTTGTCCATCAACGTGAGCAACTTGAGGTCGGCACCGACGCCGGCCGCCAGTTCACCTGCCTCGCTGATCAACGACCGAGCGTGATCTGCCGATTCGACTACGACGAGTGCGCGTTCCATAATAGATCACATTATCACGGGTATAAATAAATGTTGTGTCCAGGCCGACGTTCAGAAATTGGACACCGCCGTGGCCTCGAACACTTTCGACTCACTGTTCAGTCACTAACATCTTCTCAGAAATATGTCTACTTCTCTCTAAGTGGTAATAAAACAGATACCATCTGGGTAGCGTGAAACGGACGTATTACTGCGACATACTCCCTCTGAACGGGCTTTCCCTTGGCAGTGTTTTGTATCTCACTGTCTCCAGTGACTTTCGTCTGTACCCACCGTCTCGGCTTCGAATGCGACGAACAGTTCCGTCGGAGACGTCGTCAGATTTCGGTGACGTAGTTGTGACCCTCGTCGAGAGCGGCGGCGTCCTCGGGCAGCAGCGCCACCACCAGACAGTCGACGTACTCCTCGAAGTACTCGACTAACTCGGCGATCCGATTCGAGTCGATCGCCTCGAGCGAGTCCAACAGCATGAACGGGACGACGTCGTGGACGTCGTGGACGAGGTACCCTGCGAGGGCGAACACCAGGCCGGTCACCTCGCGTTCGCTCTCCGAGAGGTGCTCGATCGTGTCCTCGTAGGTCGTCCCCTCGTCGGTCGAGCGCACGACGTGGAGGTCGAACGCCGAGCGGTCGACCTTCCGGCGGCCCTCTCGAACCGTCTTCTCGCGGCGTTCGATCCAGATCCGCTCGATGTTGGCGTACTCGAGGATGGCGAGGATGGACTCCATGTGGTCGTTGAACGCGTCGAGAGCGTCGGTTTCGATGCGGTCGACGCGCGTGCGCAGGTCGGTCAGTTCCTCGCCGAGTTCTTCGCGTCGCTCTTCGAGTTCGGCGCGTTCGTCGACGGTGTCCTCGAGTTCGGCGATGCGGTCTTCGACCTCCTCGCGTTCGTCTTCGAGCTGTTCGATCTTAATTTCGAGGCCGTTGGCGTCGCGGTGGGCCTCTAAGACCTCGCTGTAGTCGGTGCTCTCGAAGGACTCGGCCTCGGCCTCGAGCTCCTCGACGCGGGCTTCTTGGTCGTCGTAGTCGCTTTCGAGGTCGTCGATGCGCTGTTGGCGGGCCTCGAGTTCGTCGTCGATGCTCTCGAGGCGGTTCTCGAGGCGTTCGAGTTGTTGTTCGCGCTGGCGGATCTCCTTTTGTTGGGACGAGAGCTCGTCGATCTGCTCTTGGAGGTCGTTGCGCTCGCTGAGTTTGTCCTGGTGGAGCGACTGCAACCGTTCGAGGGTGGATTCGATGCGGTCGCGTTCGACCTCGGAGCCGCAGGTCCAGCAGACGATTTCGCTGCCGTCGGCGAGCAGTTGGTCGGTGACGTCGCCGTCGTCGTCCTGCGTTCCGAACGAGTCGCCGAGATCGAGGCCGCCCTCGTCGAGGCGTTCTTCGTTGAAGCGGATGACGCTCTGGAGTTCGCTCAGCGTAGAGTCGAGCGAGCGCTTGCGCTCGCGTAGTTCCTGAACCCGGCCCTCGAGGCGGGCGGGGGATTCGGTGTCGTCGGTGTCGGCGTCTTCGCGTTCCTCGCTGATGCGCTCGCGTTCGCGCTCGAGTTCGTCGCGGCTCTCGCGTTCGGTCTCGAGGTCGTACTCGATGGACTCGAGTTCGCGGCGGGCGCTGCGAAGCTCGGAGAAGGTCTCCTCGAGTTCGTCCTTGCGGGTGCGACTCTCTTCGACGTCGGCGTCGAGCTCCTCGAGTTCGGCTTCGACCTCCTCGAGTTCGGCTTCGACGTCTTCGAGTTCGGTCTCGATGGAGACGCGTCGTTCTTCGAGGTCGGGGAGTTCGTTTTCGAGCTGGTCGAGTTGGTCGAGGCGGGCGTCGAGGTCGCGTTTTTCGTCCTCGAGGGCGCGGATCTCCTGTTGGATCTGGTCGGTGTCGATGGGGCGCATGATGAGCTCGCGGAGGTCGTCGCCGCGGCTGACGGCCCGACGTGCTTCGTTGGACTCGAGGAGGAACGCGAACAGATCGGCGAGTTCGGGATCCTCGAGGTAGGGGTCGCCGTCGTAGATGATCTGGCCGTTGCGCCGCTCGAGGTAGCGGGTGTAGTGGTCGTCGCCGAAGGTAAGGTCGACGCGGCCTTCGTCGGCGTCGCCTTTCAGGGAGGGGGTGTCGCTGCCGAGGGCGGCCATGATGGCCTGGAGAAACGAGGTGCGGTTGGTGGCGTTGCGGCCGGTCAAGACGTTGACGCCGGGGTCGAGGGTGACCTCGGTGTGATCGATCCCGCCGATGTTCTCGGCGGAAACGTCGACCGTAGTTTCGGCTACGTCGGATAGAGACATGTACTGTAGAAGACGCTATTCGACTATAAATGTTCATTGTCCGTTCCACGCTCTCCGCGAAAATCGGTCTCGATTCGTCTCCAGTAGACGGCCAACTGATACGTTCCGTCGGGTCACTCCCAGCGAGAAATAACACTACTATGACAGACTGACCGACTGGTTTGCTACTTCCCCAATAGTTTTAGAGTGGTCGCCCCTCGGGACGGGGTGAGATGCGGATCAAATTACAACGACACGACGACGCGGCTGGATTCCCGGCTGCTGGTATCCGTCTCGGCCAGATATCGACGCTCTCCAGACGTGTCAGCTCGCTCGAGGTGTGTACGTACCGTAATGGTTGACAGAAAAGATCTCTTCAAGGAGGAACGGGAACAGGTCGACTGGCCGATGCTTCGGCTGTTCAAGGAGTACGGGCGGCGCTATCCGGTGCCGGCGGGGATCGCCCTCGCGGCGAACATGGTGTCGCCGCTTCTCACGCTCATTCCTGCGTACCTGCTCGCGCTCGCGATCGACTCGCTGTTCACCCAGGAGACGGAGTTCAGCCTGCCGCTGGTCCCCGACGAGTGGCTCCCGGCCGAACTTCGCGGCCAGCTGATTCTCGTCTTCGCGATGTTGCTCGGCGTCTACACGCTGACGACGCTGCTGACGTGGGCCGGAAGCTGGGGCTGGGCGTTGTTCGCCGAACACGTCCAACACTCGCTTCGGACCGACGTCTACGACAAGATGCAGTACCTCGGAATGGACTTCTTCTCGGACAAACAGACGGGGGAGATTATGGCCATCCTCTCGAGCGACGTCAACCGACTCGAGGGCTTTCTCAACGGCTGGGTCGGTCAGATTCTCAACATCGTAATGATGGTCATCGGCGTGACGACCGTCATGTTGTGGTTTAACTGGCAACTTGCGCTCGTCGCGCTGGCGCCGGCCCCGCTCCTGTTGTTGATCAGCTACAAGTTCATCCAGAAGGTCAAGCCGAAGTACCGGGAGGCGCGCTCGACGTTCGGCGAACTCGCCTCGCGTCTCGAGAACAACGTCAGCGGGATCACGGTCGTGAAATCGTTCACGACCGAGGCCTTCGAGTCCGAGCGCGTCACCGACTCCTCACAGGAGCACATGGACGCGCGGTGGGCTGCCCGCCGGTGGGGTGTCCGGTTCGGGCCGTCGCTGACGTTCATCACCGGCGCGGGATTCGCGACGGTGTTGTTCGTCGGCGGCTGGTGGCTGTTGTTCGACCCGCCGCTGTTCTTCACGGGAACGCTCACCGTCGGTGTGCTCGTCATGTTCCTCCAGTACACTCGCATGATCCAGCAGCCGATGACCCAGGCCGGCCAGTTGCTCAACAACTACCAGCGGGTGAAGGCCTCGGCCGAACGCGTGTTCGTCCTGATGGACTACCCCGCGAGTATCTCCGAGAAGGAGGACGCGGTCGACCTCGGAACCGTCCGCGGACGCGTGGAGTACGACGACGTGACGTTCTCTTACCCGGACGGCGAACAGGCGTTGACCGACGTGGACTTCGAGGCCGAACCGGGAGAACTGATCGGCCTCGTGGGTCCCACCGGCTCGGGGAAGTCGACGACGATGAAGCTCCTCATGCGCTTTTACGACGTCGAAACGGGAGCCGTTCGGATCGACGGCCACGACGTCCGCGACCTCTCCCTCGAGAGCCTACGCAGCTCGATCGGCTACGTCAACCAGGACCCGTTCCTGTTCACCGGGACGATCGGCGAGAACATCGCCTACGGGATGGACGTCAGCGAGGACGAACTCGTCGCCGCGTCCAAACGCGCTCACGCCCACGAGTTCATCACTGAACTCGAGGACGGCTACGACACGGAGGTCGGCCAGCGCGGCGACAAGCTCTCGGGCGGCCAGCGCCAGCGGATCGCGATCGCGCGGGCCATCCTCAAGGACCCCGAGATCATCGTCTTGGACGAGGCGACGAGCCACGTCGACAACGAGACGGAAGTCGTCATTCAACGCAGTCTCGAGGAACTGATCGCCGACCGGACGACGTTCGCGATCGCCCACCGGCTCTCGACGGTTCGGGACGCCGACACCATCCTCGTCCTCGAGGACGGCGCGATCGCAGAGAGCGGCACGCACGAGGAATTGCTCGACGAGGACGGTCTCTACGCGAACCTCTGGCGGGTGCAGGTCGGCGAAGTCGACGCGCTCCCCGAGGAGTTCATCGCCGACGCGGCGATGCGCGACCGGTAGCGATCGGTCTGTAACTCGGCCGAGCGCCGTACCGCGTTTTATCGTTTTTTCACGTCCGTCCCTACCCTCGAGCAACGCGCGAGTCCCGGACCCGTATTTTCGTCACGTTCTCGATCCGGATTTCGACTTCGACTTCGACTTCGATCTCGACCCCGGTTTCGAGAGTGGGAGCGGAGCGGGAGCAAGTGCGAAAACCGCGACTCAATTGCGACTGCCACCGCGAGCTACTACTCGTTCTCCGAGAGATGATCCAGCGGCAGTTGCCCGCCCGGATACAGCGTCGACGTCGCCAACCGCTTGGGTTGTTCCAGCGGGGTGCCGTCCGCGGGAGCCTCGAGACTCAACTCCTCGTTTCCGAACACGTGCGCCGTGTCCTCGTCTTCCTCGAGGATGACGACCTGTTCAGTTCCCGTTCCCAGCAGATCGCCGTAGACGAGGTAGCCGTCGACGGGGAAGGTCACGACCGGGTTCAGGTGGCCGTCGTAGAGCGTCGGATTCGTGTCGCCGCCCCGACGCCAGGCCAGGATGTAGTCCAACTCGCCGTCGTCCCACCCGGTGATGGGTTCGATGATGGTCACCCAGCCGCCCGGGTCGCGGTTCTCCTTACAGAGCGGGGTCCCGTCTCGATCGACGAGGAAGATCCCGTCTCGTCCGGTCCGTTCGGGAGAGCCGCGAACGATTCGATCGAGACCAGCGATCTGGAGGCCCGGAACGTCGCGTCGGTAGTTCCCCGGCGCGATGTGCTGGACCTCCCGCGGATCCCTGTGACGCCAGTGCTCGTCGCCGTACTGGTCGTAGACGTACAGTCCGCCCTCGCCGATGGCGATCTGGGGGTCGCCGTCGCCGTTCAGGTCGGCCACCCAGATGCAGTCCGCGTGTTCGTCGATGTCCTCGCAGGACCACTGTTCCGTGCCGTCGGTGTCCAGGAAATCGTAGCCGGCCATCACTTCGTCCCGTCCGTCCCCGTCGAAGTCGAACGCCCACGGATAGTGGCCGGTGTTCCCTTCGTGGGTCCACAGCAGGTCGAAGTCCTCGTCCATCGCCCACACCTGACTGTAGCGATCCTTTAGGATGACGTCGCCCCGGTGATCGTCGCCGCCGCTCAGGTTGGCGGGAACGATGCAGTCGTGGGCCTGCGGGTCCGGCAGTTCGTGCTCGCGCTCGAGGTCGCCTGTCCGCCCGTCGAGCACTCGGAAGCGGTCGTCCATCACGCAGACCACTTCGTTTCGGCCGTCGCCGTCGATGTCCCAGATCTGCGCGGGGAAGTCCGCCCCGTGGCCGCCGCCTCGAGGGTCCGGCTCGCCGACCTGCCAGCGGACGGTCCCGTCCAGGTCGATCGCGGTCAGCGAGTGCACCTGATGGGGATCGTACGTGGCGTCGATGTCGTCGCCCTGGACCAGCAGGAGTTCCACGCGTCCGTCGCCGGTCAGGTCCCCGAGCAGTATCTTCGGTCGCCCGCCGGCGGCGCTCGTGTCGATGGTTCCCAGCGAAACCGGCTCCGTCGGTCGGTCGCTCATGCTGTCCTCTCTGGGTTCGGTCGGATCGGTTCCTGTAATGCGCCTCGGCGGTGATCGGTCGCAATAGTCGACGTCAGCATTCTGGCACTCTATCGACGAATAGTGGCTCCAACACGATATATCATAATGATTGCAAGGCGGAAACCCGCGCCTTTAGGCGCGGGAGGAAGCCAACAACCCCTGCACGAACCACCCGCGATAGCAGGCCGACTCCCCCACGTCAACCCGAATTATTATAAACACATGCTTCTAAATATGAAGTACAGATGGTGGGAGAATCAAGCACTCGAACCGTCCCCGTCAAACTCGAGATGGGCGAGAGTGCCGCTGACCGTCTCCACCAGACCATCGACCACTTCCTTGACGCCGCCAACCACGTCGTAGACGTAGCGTGGGACCCAGACTGGAAAATCACCAGTAAACAGAAACTCCACGACCAAACGTACTACGACGTTCGAGACGACTCACCACTCCCGGCCAACCTCGTGCAATCCGCACGAAACCGAGCCGCAGAAGCCGTCAAAGGCTGTGTCGAACGGTGGAGGGGAGGCAAGAAAGCCTCGAAACCACACTTCACGTCACGGTTCGTCAGCTACGACGCGCGCACAGTCACCGTCAACGACGACCACGCCACACTCGCAACCATCGACGGACGAGTGATCGCAGAGTTTGTCTTACCAGATGAGTCTCGTGACACACCCCACGCGGCGTACCTGTTCAACGATGACTACGAGGTAAAGGGCGCGACGCTCCACTACGATGAGGTTGAGGTCTGTTTCTACCTTCACGTGCGGACAAAGCCCGCCGTGGAGAACGATGATACCGAAGAAGGCGATGCTAAGTACGTCTCCGTCCTTGGTGTTGACCTCGGTATCACAAACATCGCAACCACCTCAACCGGACGATTCTGGAGCGGTGGCGAACTCAACCACTGGCACCGCGAATACGAGGACCGTCGTGGTTCACTTCAGCAGACTGGGACTCGATGGGCACACGTCAATGTTCAACGAGTCGGTCGCAAACAAACAGGGCGCTTCGAGCAGATGCTTCATACCATCTCGAACGAACTCGTGGAGGAAGCTCTTGAGAACGAGTGTACGCACATCGTGTTCGAGCAACTCACAGGTATTCGAGACCGCTTGCCGCACGCGAAGGCGGTTCACAAGTGGGCGTTCGATCGCTTGGTCGAGTACGTCACGTATAAAGCCGAATCCGAGGGCCTCGTAGTGAAGCAGATTAACCCGGCATACACGAGCCAGCGTTGCTCGAAGTGTGGATTCACTCACGAGAATAACCGCCCACACAACAACGGACAAGACGAGTTTGAGTGTTTGAAGTGCGGGTACGACGTACACGCGGACTACAACGCGGCGAAGAATATCGGCCTGAAGTATCTCCGCGACCAGCAAAAGTCTGGGCGCGGAGGCGCACCCGTAGGCGTGCGCTTGAACAGCGGGATGATGAACGTGAACGGCGAGTATTCGCCTACCGCCCTCAGCGGTTAGAACGGGAGTCCACGCTGAATGCCACGCCCTTCAGGGCGTGGTAGCTTACTAGGTATCGAACGTGACCAGAGTGCCGATCAAAATCGTTCACACACCACACACTACTGTACAGCCGTCGTGCGATTCGGTGTGCAGTGACGTTCGACGGTTCCTACGGATAGTACCGACACTTCTATATTTCCTCCCGGCTACCGATACCGAAATGTCGTCCGAGTCGATCACCGTCCACCTGATCGGGGATTCCACCATGGCCGAGAAGGCGGCGAGCGAGCGCCCGGAAACAGGCTGGGGGACGCCGTTCGCCGACCGCTTCGACGACTCGGTGACGGTGGAAAACCACGCCCGAAACGGGCGAAGCACCCGCACCTTCTTAGAGGAGGGGCGCTGGCAGCCCGTAGTACGTGACTTGGCCGAGACCCACTACGTGTTCGTCCAGTTCGGTCACAACGACGAGGTGCCCTCGAAAGAACAGCACACGACCGAGGCGGAGTTCGAAGCCAACCTCGAGACGTTCGTCGAAGAGACGCGCGAACACGGGGCGGAGCCGGTGTTACTCACGCCCATCGCGCGTCGTCACTTCGACGAAGGGGGCGACCCGAAGGACACCCATCGGGTCTATTCGGAGCTGACGCGAAACGTCGCACGGGAACGTGGCGTGGCGCTCGTCGACATGGACGCGCGGAGTCGGTCGCTCCTGCGTGAACTGGGGCCGGAGGGATCGAAATCCCTCTACAACCATCTATCGCCGGGCGAACACCCCAACTATCCCCAGGGCGTGACCGACGACACGCACTTCAGCGAGCAGGGGGCTCGTCGGATGGCCGAACTGGTACTCGAGGGAATCGATGAACTCGAGCTCGGGCTGGCTTCCCACGTCGTACGGGACGATCGGTGATCGGCCCGGCCGGTCGCCTAGTACCGTCAGTTCCGTGAACTCGTGCACACCGCCTTACCCTCGAACGAGCCATCGACGGGTACTCCCGACGCCTCCCGTGGATTCGATAGCGCACAATTGACACGACCGAGACACTGATCGTCCAGTCCGCGGTTCTCGCACCCAGCACTCGCTCCGAACCGTGTTTCCCTCGTGCTCGAGGCGTGGATCCGCCTCGAGGGCGGTCCGATGGCTTCCGCGCTCACTCGACCGTCGTCGTCACGTACCCTTCGAAGTTTAGGATTACCTGCTGGGCGACGTTCCCGAAGAGCACTTTGCCGGTCGGCGATCGGTTCTGTCCGACGATGAAGACGTGATCGCAATCGTTGGCTGCCGCGGCCTCGAGGATCGTGTCAGCTTGCCCGCCGTCCTCGTAGACCGCTGCGACAGCGGTAACCGCGAGTTCGTGTTCGGTCCCGTCCTCGCCAGCGCGGTCGGCGAACACCTCGTCGGCGATCTCTTCGGCGTCGTTTCTGGCCGCGCCGAGAATCGCGTCCGACCGATAGGAACCGTCCTCCACCGACCGAATCGCGTCGAGAGTCTCGACGGCCTGGTCGACCTCGTCGGTCGAGACGAGCGACAGTACGAACAGTTCGGCGTCGGTCCCGGCGGCGTAGTCACCGGCTTCTCTGAGCAGGTCCCGGTGGCTCTCGGTGTCCTCGAGTACGACGAGTCCGTTATCCATTGGTCCAAAACGGATCGTTCGGAATATAAATCTATCGGGCGAGTGGCTCGTTCGATCTGCGCTCGAATCCGATCGCGACGCCTCGGTCGCCGTCGGCCGTCACCTCACCGTTCGCGGACGCTCAGACCTGCGTGAACGTCCACCGCTGGTGAGACCCGCCGTTGTCCGTCCACTGCTGGACGTTCGCCCCCTCGTCGGTCGAGGCGGCGTCGACCTCCGCGAGTTTGCCGCTCTCGACCGACTCGATCGCGTACTCGCCGTTGCCCTCGTCGACGACGTACCACCGCTGGTTGGCCGCGCCGCCGTCTTCCCACTGGATGATGTCGGCCCCGTCGTCGCTCGAGGCGCCGTAGACGTCCATCACCTTGCCGCTGTTGACGTTCTCGAAGCGGTACTCGCCGCCGCCCGTGTCCTCGACGTACCACTCCTGGCAGGCGTGGCCGGTGTCCGACCACTGCTGGACGGTGTCGCCGTCGCTCGTCCCCGCGGCGTTGACCTCGAGGAACTGGCCGCTGTTGGCGTTGGTCACTCGGTACGTACCGGTCGAGATCGTCCCGCCGCCGGAGCCGCCGTCGCCGCAGTAGGAGTTACCGCTGACGGTCGTACTCGAGGCGTAGGTCTCGATATCGGTTCCGTTGTTACAGAAGTCGTTGTTCGTGATCGCGTTACTCTCCGTATCCGGTCCGGTCTCGTACACGCCGTAGTCGTTGCCCTCGATCTGGAGGTTCTCGATCGTGACGTCTCGCGTGTGGTGGTGATCGTCGGAACTCCGCGAGTCGATCCGGATCCCTTCGCCCACGTTGCCCGTGATCGAACCGCCACTGATAGTCGTGTTCCGGGTGTCCTGAATGAGCGCGCCGGCTTCACAGCTCTCGAGGGAGACGTTCGAGATCGTGATGCCGTGACTGCCGGAGACGGTGAAGATCCCGCGTCCGCAGTCGACGGCGTCGACCCGATCGACGGTGATGTCCGGCCCGGCATCGTTCGCACACCGGAAGCCCGCGTAGCCGCCGCCCTCGTCCGCGCGGGTCGCGTCGACGTGACCGACCGTCGCGTACGCGGTATCGTTGAGTAACAGGCCGCAGCCGCCCGTGTCGTAGGTTTCGACAGTTCCGATGTCGATGTCGTCGACGCCGTAGGTCTCGACCGCGTGCGTGCCCGATCCGGAGACGTAGGCGTAGTCGAGCGAGACGTTTTGCGTTCGCGGGCCGCCCCGACCGTCGATCCGGATGCCGAGCCCGTCCGAGAGGTCCATGTTGACGTTCCCGATGGTGACGTCAGAGCAGTGCGAAATCCGGATTCCGTAACGGGGATTGCCCGTCACGTTCAGCCGCGGAATCTCGATCGACTCGACGTTCCGCGCCCGGACCGGGATGATCCACGGCTCGCCGCTGTCGTTCACGTCGATCGACCCCGGAACGTCGAGGGTCGTGTAACTCGGCAGGTCGACCGCCTTGGCGCTCGAGGCCGAACCCGTATAGCCGGCGGCGTCGACCCGGACGGTCTCCTTGGTGGTGCGCCCCGCCGTGAGGCTGTCGACGGCCGCTTGGATCGCGGCGATGAAGTCACCACCGGCGTAGACGGTCGAGCCACCGTTCTCGGCGACGAAGTCGCCTCCGCTCTCGTATACCACCGCGTCGTGGCTGTCGGCGGAGACGCTTCCGACCGCTCCAGTCGCTAGCCCTGCGCCGAGAACGCCCAGCGCTCGCCGTCTCGTGAGCGTTGGGGTGGGCCGTGAGCCGGTGTCGGCCGTTTCGCTATGCTGTTCGCTATCGTCTGACAAGTCATGTCTTGCCATAGTCTATACTTCACCCACAATCATTTATAACTTTATAATACAAAAATTTAGTTTAAAAATCGATGTGGGGTCACCATCTTGAAATAATATCTGTCCGTGTTTACTACCTCTTTCATCTATCTCTCAAAAGTATACCATTTGGTTATTACTGTCACTCCACAAGAGCCGAAACGACGCTGAAGAGCAAGCACAGGCGTGGTCGTAACCTCGCTCCCCTCGAGTCGACCGTCTGTAACCGATGGATCGAAACGGGCGTCTCCGCGGTGCTATCGACGGGACCGAACGGTGCCGGCCGGGTCGCTCAGTCGTCGTCGACCGAGAGGCGGTCGATCACGTCGCCGTCTGCGACCGAGAGGTCGAACGGCTCGAGTTCCGGCCCGCCCAGTCGCCAGTCCGTCGTTTCCTCGCCGGTCCGCTCGAGTTCGACCGTCACCTCGTCGCTCG
This sequence comes from Halomontanus rarus, assembly GCF_017357405.1. Classification (GTDB taxonomy): domain Archaea; phylum Halobacteriota; class Halobacteria; order Halobacteriales; family Natrialbaceae; genus Halomontanus; species Halomontanus rarus. The sequence continues at coordinate 22,042 of NZ_CP071598.1, forward strand.
TAAAGTTACAGATCCACGTGACCCCGTCGCGCACGGTTGCGCGAACGCCCGTCGGGAGCGCTCCGGCGTGTGGGACCGCGGCCCGCTCGAGCAGTGCGCCGATCAACTCGTCGCCGAGGCGGGCTTCGGGCTGGACGCCGCAGTAGACGACCGCGCCGTCGCCGACGGCTTTGCGAACGGCAGCCGTCTTCCCCGCAGTGATACCCTCGCTCGTGTACTCGAAGGTCGGTTCGGCCGTCGTCGGGTTCAGCCACTCGGCCCACGTTCGGTAGGGCAGGTCGTCGCTTGCGCCGTCCGCGTCGACCGGCGCGACGGTCGTCTCGAGGTGTCCGGGTGCCGACTCGTGTTGATCGACGGTCGCCCCGACGAGGTCGGCGAGCGGCCCGGGCTGTGGTTCGGGTCGGAACTTGTTGTACTCGTCTTTGACGCCCGTTCGCGGGCCGAACAGGAGCTGTCCGCCGCTCTCGGCGTACTCGGTCAGGTGGTCGACGAGGTCCGCCGTCACCATGTGCAGTGCGGGGGCGATCACCGCGTCGTAACCCTCGAGGTCGCTCTCGGGGTGGACGACGTCGACGGAGACGCCTCGAGCCCGCAGCGGCCTGTAGAACGCCTGGAGCAGCGCCCAGTAGTCGAAGTCGGGCGCGTGTTCCTGTCCGGCGATCGCCCAGATGTTCTCGTAATCGTGCAGGATCGCGACCGGTGCGTCGGTGGTCTCGAGGCCCTCGCTGTCGCCGTCATCGCCCGCTCCGCCTTCGATATCGAGGAGTTCGTCGGCGGCCGTCTGCGCGTCGTGATAGCCCCGATCCGCCGATCCGTCCTGCTTGCGGAGGCCGGCGTGGTACTGTTCCTGGGCCTCGAGACAGCGCCGCCAGCGGAAGTAGACGACGGCGTCGGCGCCGTGGGCGGTCGCGTGGTGGGCCCAGAGCCGCATCGCGCCCTCGGCCGGTTGCGTGGAGTGGGGCGGCCAGTTGACGTCGCCCGGCTGCTGTTCCATCACCCAGAACGGCTTCCCGAGGATGCTGCGGTAGAGATCGTGGTTGAACGAGAGCAGGTCGGGATTGCCGGCGCGGAGTTCGTCGTGGCTCGACTCGCCGGCCTCCTGGACGTGGCCCGTCGGGTAAGAGTCCCACGAGACGAGATCGAGGTCCTCGCCCATCTCGTAGATGTCGAGCGACGGGAAGAGGTTCATGAAGTTGTGCGTGACGAACCAGTCCTCGTTGTACTCCTCGAGTAGGTCCGTCTGCAGCCGGTTGTACTCGATGATGCTGTCGCTGGTGAACCGCCGGAAGTCGAGGGCGTACGACGGGTGGTCTTGGGCCGGCGTCGGTTTCGGCACGTCGACGTCCTCGATGCTGTCGTACTGCTGGCTCCAGAAGGTCGTCCCCCAGGCCTCGTTGAGTTCGTCGGCGTCCGCGTAGCGCTCGTCGAGCCAGTCCCGGAAGGCGTCGGCGCAGTCCTCGCAGTAACAGTCGGCGGTGCCGTGACAGCCGTACTCGTTGTCGGTCTGCCAGCCGACGACGCGCGGATCGTCGGCGTAGTGGTCGGCCATTTCGCGAACGACGCGTTCGGTCTCCTCGCGGTAGGCCGGCGAGTTGAAACAGTAGTGGCGGCGGCTGCCGGCGTGTTTGACCGTCCCGTCGCGGTCGCGCTGGAGGATCTCCGGGCGCTCGTCGACGAGCCACCCCGGCGGCGACGCCGTCGGCGTACACAGGACCGCCTTCATGCCGTGATCGTCGATGAGCTCGACCGCCTCGTCGAGCCACTCGAAGTCGAACTCGCCGCGTTCGGGCTCGAGGACGGCCCACGAGAACTCGGCCATCCGGACGTACTCGATGCCCGCCTCGGCCATCTGTTCGACGTCTCGCTCCCAGCGCTCGCTGGGCCAGTGCTCCGGGAAGTAACACACTCCGATAGACATTAGCTGTGGGTTCGGGCCGACCCCCGTAAACGTTCCCATGTCGGGGTCGGGCCGGTCTTCCGATCGGCCGTTGCGTCGTTCTCTCGCTCTCGCCCCCGTCCCGCTCACCTGTCGGCGACGTACTCGAACAGGTCGACGACGTCCGTCTGGCTGACGCGGCCGTCGTCCGTGTAGTCGAACAGGTCGGCCCGCTCGTCCCACTCGGAGAGGTTCTGGAAGTACTCGACCACGTCCGACTGCGTCACGGAGCCGTCGCCGGTCACGTCGCGGTAGTGTCCGTCGCCGTCGACGTCACAGACGGTCCTGCCGTCGACCTGTGCGGAGTCGGTACAGGTGTCGTCGTCTCCGTCACCGTCACCACCGCTTTCGCCGTCACACTCGTCGCGACCGGTCACCGGCATCGGACTCTCGGTACTTGGCGTCCCGCCGTCGCCGACGACGGGCCAGTCGTCCTCGTCCCACCGGATCCTGTCGACCATCATAACGCGAGTCGAGTACTCCGTCGTCGCCTCCGCGTGGTAGATCATCCACCAGTCGCCGTCGTCGTCCTCGATCGCCGTATTGTGGCCCGGTCCGACGAACCGATCGGTCCCCGTCAGGACCGACACGCCGCTGTGGTGCTCGTTCAGTTCGCGCAGGTCGTCCCCGTTCTGGTTGGTGTAGGGTCCGAAGAACGACTCCGATCGACCCACCTCGAGTTCGTAGGTGCTGTCGTAGCCGTCACAGCAGTGGCCGGTCGAGTAGAACAGGTAGTAGTAGCCGTTCTCCTCGATGATCATCGGCCCCTCCTTCATGTCGCCCGCCAGCTGGAATTCGGTTCCCGGCACGTAGTCTCGCCCGTCGGCGGTCAGTTCGACGGCGTAGAGGCCGTACCAGCTCCCCCACACCATGTAGGGCGTCCCGTCGACGAGCAGGAAGTCCGGGTCGATGGCGTTGGTCACCGACAGGTCTTCGGCGCGGAACACCGGTCCCTGGTCTTCGAACGGTCCCTCCGGCGTCTCGGCGGTCGCGAGGCCGATTCCCGGATTGTTCTGGCTCCCCCACGTGGAGTAGGAGTAGTACAGGTGATACGCTCCGTCGTACCGGTCGATCGTCGGCGCCCACACGCCGGCGTCGGGGTCGTCTCGCCAGTCGGGCTGGCTCTCGAACGCCGAGCCGATGTAGGTCCAGTTCACCAGATCCTCCGACCTGGCGATCGGAACCACGTCTTCGGGCGTCTCCGTCCCGTAGGCGTAGTAGGTCCCCTCTCCGTCGCAGGTCCGGAGGACGGTCACATCGCCGAATCCGACCGGGCCCGTCGGGTTGTGGTAGTGATCCTCGCTCTCGTCGGCCGCCCCCGACCCGCTGAACCCGATCGAACTCGAGACGCCGATCGTCCCCGCCGCTGCACCTCCCGCGATCCGTTTCAACACGCTTCGTCGAGTCCTCCCATTTCGAGTCTCTCGCATAGTTTCGTGAGCACAGTATTCGGTATCGGTATAAATAATTTCTTCGAAAATTATGGATCAAATAACCGTCCCGAATCGATACGCGACGTCGCAGGTCAGTTCCCTCGAGTTCGAACGCACTTGACGAGACGGAATTGTCGTCTCGAACCGGTACCGCTTTGTCGGCACAGTCTGTCTCCGCAGAACGATTACGAGTGATCTACGACGACATCGCGTTCCACAACGTCGCCGAGCTTCGCGAAACGTCCGACGGCGGGCGTCTCCTCCAGCGCGTCCCCGAACACGTCCGCGAGCACCTGAACGACGACGCCCGGAAACGAATGCGAGTCCCGGCGACCGGAGAACTCCGCTTCGTCACCGACGAGGAGACGGTTCGACTCGTCCTCTCGTCACCTGACGGGCCGGCCACCGCGGTCCCGTTCTGGGGTCCGTTTCAGGCCGGAGAGCCGGTGACGATCGGAACCGAGCCCGAACCGGTGGAGCTCTCCTATCCCGACACCCTCGCCGAAATCGGCCCCGAGACGTTCGCAGACCGACACATCTCGCCGCGCGTGTGGCGGCTCCGACTCGGCTACGACGTGCCTCCCGTCCGATATCACGGCGTGGAGGGCGAGGTTCGACCACCCCGCACCGACGAGCTGCCGGACCGACGGCTCCTCACCTACGGGACGTCCATCACCGACGGCGCCTCCGCGACGCGGGATCACCTCACGTACCCGGCGCAGGCCGCTCGGCGGCTGGGCGCCGACGTCTACAACCTCGGCTCCGCCGGATCCGCCTACTGCGAACCCGAAATCGCGGACTTCATCGCGGGCCAGGAGTGGGACGTCGCGACCCTCGCGATCTCCGTGAACATGCTCGGCGACGGCTTCTCCCTCGAGACCTTTCGCGAGCGAGCCACCTACATGCTCGAGACCGTCGCCGACGCACATCCCGACGACCCGGTGGTCGCGATCACGCTCTTCCCGCTGTTCGCCGACTTCGAGGCGAGCTTGATCGGCGACGACTGGCAGGCGACGCCCGCGGAGTACCGCGAGGCGCTCCGGGAGGTCGTCGCCGCCGTCGGACGGGACAACCTTCACCTCCTCGAGGGGCCGGAGCTGCTGCCCGACGTCGGGGGCCACACGGCCGACGTCATCCATCCGGGCGACAACGGGATGATTCAGATGGGTGAGAACCTGGCGGCGGCGCTCGAGCCGTTGCTTGAGTGACGAGTGGGAGCGTCGGGTCTCGAGTAACGGGCGACGAGTAACGGGTGACGAACGACGGACGAGTGACGAATGACGCGTGACGGACGGCGGACGACGGGCGTTTTCCGCCGCGCTTCTCGAAGAACGGTCGTCGACCGATCCGGAACCGGATCCGCCGCCGGGTCGCAGTCGATCGTCTTTCGGCTCACACTGCGTCGACACACCTTTTATCGCTCCTCCGAAACGCGACAGTGATGCAGACGATTTCACTGGCCGGACCCTGGGAGTTGCGTCTGGACCCGGACGCGACCGACGACTCGGACGAGGCGTCGACCGACGGGACCGTCTACCTTCCGGGGACGACCGACGAGTACGGCTACGGCGAGGAAACCGACGAGCGAACCAGAGCCCACCTCGCCCGAACGCACCGGTACGAGGGCGTCGCCCAGTATCGGCGGACCGTGACGATCCCCGACTCGTGGGAGCGAAAACGCGTCACCCTCACTCTCGAGCGGAGCCGCGAGACCGAACTGTGGATCGACGGCGACCGAATCGGCTTGCGGGAGTGTCTGAGCACGCCCCACGTCTACGACGTCACCGACGCGGTCTCCCCCGGCGAGTGTACCGTCACCCTCCGGGTGGACAACGACGCCGAGTCGATGGACCGCGCCGGCATCGATCGCTCGCACGCGAAGACCGAGCACACCCAGACCAACTGGAACGGCGTCGTCGGCGACCTCCGCCTCGAGGCCGCCGATCCGGTCTGGATCGAGGACGTTCGAGCGTTCCCACACGCGAGCGAAAACGCGGTGGGTCTCGAGGTTACGGTCGGCAACGTCACGGGCGCCGATCTCGAGGGGACGGTGACGACGGCGACCCGGAGCGTGAACACCGACGAGACCCACGTCGTTGCGCCGAGCGAGCACGCCGTAACGGTCGAGGGTGGCGACGAGCGAACGACCGTCGGACTCACCTACGACCTCGGGCCGGACGCGCTCACCTGGGACGAGTTCTCGCCGGCGGTGTACGAACTGGACGTCTCACTGGCTGTGGACGGGAATGGAGCCAGTCGGGAGGACGGCTTCGGCCACGAGACCGCGACCACGTTCGGTCTGCGGGACTTCGAGGCCGACGGCACGCAGTTCTCGATCAACGGAACGACGATCTTCCTCCGCGGTCGGACCGACTGCTGCGTGTTCCCGAAGACCGCCTACCCGCCGACGTCAACCGCGGAGTGGGTAGAGCACATGGAGGCCGCGAAGGCCTACGGCATCAACCACTACCGCTTTCACAGCTGGTGTCCGCCGGAGGCCGCCTTCGAAGCGGCCGATCGCGTCGGGATCTACATGCAACCGGAACTGTCCCAGTGGGACGCCCGCGAGTCGCTGGTCGACGACGGCGACTACGAGTACTACCGCGGCGAGGCCGAGCGAATCCTCGACGCCTACGGGAACCACCCCTCGTTCGTCATGTTCACGCTCGGCAACGAGAATCAGGGCGACGAGGAGCGCATGAACGAACTGGTTCGCCACTGCCGGGACCGAGACGACCGCCGACTGTACGCCTACGGCGCGAACAACTTCCTCTCCTCGCCCCACCCCGGCGCGGACGACGACTTCTTCATCACCGCGAACGTCCCCAACGATCCCGACGCCAGCCACTGGGACGTCGAGCGGACGCCCATCCGCGGGACCGGCCACATCAACGACGAACCGCCGTCGACGACGACCGAGTACGGCGAGAAACTCGAGCCCTATGACCTCCCGGTCGTCGGCCACGAGATCGGCCAGTTCCAGGTCTATCCGGACTTCGACGAGAAACGCAAGTACACCGGCGTCCTCGAGGCGCGGAGCTTCGAGCGCTTCGAGCGGTCGCTGGCCGACCACTACATGGAGGGGTCCGACACCGAGTTCCAGGAGGCCTCCGGGGCGCTCGCGATAACCTGCTACCGCGAGGAGATCGAGGCGGCGTTCCGGACGCCCGGCTTCGGCGGCTTCCAGCTCCTCGGACTCGACGACTTCCCGGGACAGGGGACCGCGCTCGTCGGCGTCCTCGACTCGTTCATGGAGTCGAAGGGCCTGATCGAGGCCCACGAGTGGCGTCGGTTCTGTTCGGCGCGGGTGCCGCTCCTCCTGTTCGATCGGTACACGTGGACCGCGAGCGAGACGTTCGAGGCCGACGCGAAACTCGCGAACTACGGCCCCGACGAGATCTCCGGGACGACGCCGGTCTGGTCGATCACCGCAGACGACGGAACCACGATCGACGCCGGCGAGCTTTCGACGCAGGACCTGCCGCAGGGCGAACTGGCCTCGCTCGGCACGCTCGAGGCGTCGCTCGCGGACGCCGACGCGCCGGCGCGACTCGAGGTCGAGTTCGCGCTCGAGTCCGAGGATGCCGGCGGTGCGGAACTGCGGACGTCGTATCCGATCTGGGTGTATCCGGACTCGGACTCGGACTCGGGTCCAGAAGCCGCCGAGTCCGCTCCCGACGCCTCGCTCGAGGACGTCGCCGTCACGAGGCGGTTCGACGAGCGCACCCGCGAACTGTTGGCCGACGGCGAGACGGTCCTCCTGCTCCCGGAATCGAGCGCGCTCCGATACTCTCTCGAGGGGTCGTTCCAGCCGGACTTCTGGAACTACGAAATCTTCAAGCGAAACGGCAAGCCCGGAACCCTCGGCGTGCTGTTCGACTCGGACCACCCGCTGTTCGAGTCGTTCCCGACAGACGATCACGCCGACTGGCATTGGTGGCGGTTGCTGCGCCGGTCACGTCCGATCGTCCTCGACGACGCGCCCGCGGCGTTCGCGCCGACGCTCCAGGTGATCGACACCATCTACCGGAATCACAAACTCGGCGTCTACCTCGAGACGGCCGTCGGCGACGGAAAACTCGCGGTCTGCACGCTCGATCTCTCGGACGGGGACGCGCCCGAGGTCCGCCAGTTCCGGGCCGGGCTCGCGTCCTACCTCTCCTCCGAGGAATTCGACCCGGAGCCGGCGCTTTCGACGGGCGTCCTCGACAGTTTGCTCAACGCCGGGCAGGCGGAGGAGCGAGCGTACGGCGACGACGCCGGCGCGTGGGTCGAGTACGAGTAACCTACCGATCGCGTTCGAGCCCGAATCGAGGCCGTCTGTCACCACCGGATGGCGTCCTTTCAACTATCTAAGCCGACTACCCGTTCGTCCTCGGTCTCTCGTTCTTCGTGAGACTCGTGTCACTCGTTCGCAGCCGGTACACGCCGGATCAGCGCTAAAAACGATAGAATCTGCCGTGATCGATCGTCCGTCAATAGCGGATTCTCGATTCGACGATCGACGGTGTGCCGTCCAGTAATTACAAACGTACGGTTGTAATTCTGTATCCGACACGTACTCATCGGTTCCAACGGGCTCGGACGGTTCCACCAGTAACCTCTGGCATGACACCTCATACCGTGTGTTCGCGGGCGGCGGGTCGCTCGAGTCGTATTCGAACGACTATCTCCGCCTGTCCGATATCGCCGGACAAATTCGCTCGATCGACAGTTGACGATTACGAACGTTCGATTTCGACGGTCGGTCCGTCCGAGCGCGGATCGTTCGTCCGACAGCGCTAAGGGTCGTTCGCGACAGGATACGGTATGGGCTCGAGCACCTACGACTTCACCGAGGAGACGGTTATCGTGACCGGCGGCAGTTCCGGCATCGGTCGCGCCGTCGCTCGCCGGTTCGGCGATAGCGGCGCGACGGTGATCGTCGCGGACATCGACGAGACGCCGAAGGACCCCGACGAAGACGCGCCGACTCACGAGGCGATCCGGGACGCCGGCGGCAGGGCGACGTTCGTGGAGACGGACGTCAGCGACCCAGCCGCCCTCGAGTCGGTCGTCGAGGGCGCTCGCGAGTTCGGCGGCGTCGACGTCATGGTGAACAACGCGGGGATCTTTCGAGGCGGGCCGCTGCTCGACCTCGACGTCGAGACGTTCGACAGGGTGTACGAGACGAACGCCCGGAGCGTCTTCGTGGGCTGTCAGGCGGCCGCCGCGGACATGATCGACCGCGGAGTGGACGGCCGCATCGTCAACACCGCGTCGATCAGTTCCGAGTACGCCCAGCCCAACCACATCGCCTACGACCCGTCGAAGGCCGCCATCATGATGCTCACTCGAGTGGCCGCTCTCGAGCTCGCCCACCACGACATTCGGGTCAACGCGGTCGCTCCGGGGTCCGTATCGACCCGGATCGGTGCCGAAGACGACGGGTCGCGCGTTCCGGACGAAGAACGGATCAGCAAGGACAATCCGATGAGACGGCGCGCACAACCCGAGGAACTCGCCGGCTCGTACCTGTATCTGGCCAGCGACGACGCGTCGTTCGTCACCGGCCACATGCTCTACGTCGACGGCGGGCACGCGATTTACTGACGTCGGCGCTCGTACCGTTCCGGTCGGCGTGCTTTCGGTTCGGTTATCGTCCCGTATTCGGAAGGGCGATCGATCGCTCGAGTACCGAGTCTCGAGGATACGTTTAAGTCGCGTCCCCTCGACGTCGGAATATGAATTTCGAGCCAGCGACACCCGACGAACCGGTCGAACTGAAACAGACGATTGCCGAACGAGCGACTGCGGGCGAGTTCACGCTGACCGACGAGTACGACTGGGTCGTCCCGATCACCGAGCCGGCACCCGGTCGGATCGCCATCGGGACGGAAATCGTCGCTCACGTCTGGCGTGCGTGGGAGACCGAGTTACGACGCGTCGGGTTCACGTACCCGGAATTCGTGACCCTGACGACGTACTCGGCGGATCGCGTCGGCGAGTGGGCCACCGGCGAGGCGTCGTGGGACGCGGTCGTCGCCGACCTCGCCGATCGAGTCGACGAACTGGGACCGACGCTGGTGGCCGATCTCTCGCCGTAGTTCGACGCTGCATCGATTTTAGGCCGCACCCCTGGTGTGGCTCGATCCGCTCTCGTCGCTTGGTCAATTGCACAGACGAGCGACGGCGATCCGCGTGTCGGGGTGGCGCCGCGAGGTCGAAATCCGACTACCGATCGTCCGCGTCGATCCCCTCACCGTCGGGATCAGCGTCCAGGTCCAGGGCCGCGAACGCGTAGGGCGCCTTCCGACCGAAGGCTGCGAGCGAACACGGCGGACTGCCGACGCCGTCCACGCAAAGGATGAGATCCTCGTCCCACGGCGCCGGCTCGAGCGTGATCTCGCGTTCGTCGAGCGCCTCCTCGAGCGCCTCACGGTGGTCTTCGCCGCCGGTCTCGCGGTAGGCGAAGGCGTGCAGCGGCATCGACCGCAACAGGAGATTGTGCCCGCGGCCCGCGTTGTCGCCGGTGGCCGCTCGCTCCTCGTAGGGGAGGAGCTGGTAGTCGGCGTACGACAGCATCGCCTCGGACAGCTCCGGGAAGTCCCCCGAATCGGCGAGCTCCGTCAGCAGGTGGAGGCCGCCGAACTGGAGGAACATGTTGCTCGAGAGTCCGTCTTCCCCCACGGGTTCGCCCTCGCCGGTCGAGAGGTCGACTCGAGCGCGGTTGTAGGGGAGCCCCTTCGGATGGAGGTCACAGTAGATGTTCTCCACGAGGTTTCTGACGAGCGTTTCGTACTTCTCGTCGCCGGTCATCTCCCACGCGACGTAGTAGGCGTACAGCGCCGCGGTGACGTCAGTTCGGACGTACATCTCCTCGTCGAATCCCATCCAGGTGCGTCCCCGCTCGCGCTGCATGGTCTGATACCGTCGCACCGCGAGTTCGATGACGTCACGGCTGCGCTCGTCGCCGGTGAGGTAGTAGTGGATCCGTCGCCCGCCCGGCATACTGACGCGGATCTCCCGATCGCCGTCGCTCCAGTGCTGGACGCCGTGTCGCGACCCGAACCCCCACCACGGACCGACGTGGAGCACGTCGACGTCGGTGGTGTGCCGGGCCATCGCCTCGGCGAACCGGAACGCGTCGTACCGGCCGGTTCGAAGGAACGTGTACCAGAGCCACTGGTCCGGCTGGAACTCGGTGTTGAGCCAGCCGTGGCCGCCCCGGTCGTTGCCCCACTGGTGGGTCTCGTGGTCGTACGACCGGATCACGTCGCCGTAGTCGAACATTCCGTACCAGCCCCGTCGATCCTGCTCCTGGAGCATGTAGTCCAGCCCCTGTTCGAACCACTCCTCCTGTTTCTCGTATTCCGACGGGGCCGTCGCGGCGTAGGTTCCGAGCACTTCGGTCTCCGCGTACCGTTCGGGTGCGACCGCGATCTGGGGCCGGTCGTCGAAGGCTCGAGCGCGCTCGGACAGTTCTCGATCGTCGACGTCTCCGGCGTGAAACGACAACTGGAGATCGTGCGTCTTCGAGATGCCGTGGGCGTCCATCGTCGGTATTCGCGGCGAGTTCTGGCGACACGGCGTTCCGGGGCTCTCGTAGAGCTGTCCGTACGCGGTGTCAGAATACCACTCGAGGTCGAGCGGATCGCTCGAGTCGGGCCACAGAAACGCCGTCACCTCGCCGGCGTCGGCGTCCATGCGCAGGGACGTCGGCGCGTTCTGCCAGGCGTCGCGGACGGCGACCGCGAGGCCGCCTGCGTCGTTCGAGAGGTCGACCCACCCCTCGCTCTTGTCGTTTCGCTCGATCGTGACCGGCGGCGCCTCGGGATCGACGCGTTTTTCGAACCGATAGCTCGTGGGCGTCTCCTGTACGAGTTCGCCCGTCGACCACGCCATCTCCCAGTCGTCGCGCCGGTCTGCGGCGCTTCGGGTCGCCGGCGGGACGGAGCCGCCGTATCCGTAGGTCGGCGGCGAGTCGACGGCGACCGGGACCCGAACCCCCAGCGAGCGGATCAGGTCCCGCTTCGGGTCGCCGTCGTAGACGAAGGTGTGGCTCACGCGAACCGCACGCTCGCCGGCGAACGCGGACAGCCGAACGGTGTAGGGAGCGAACGTCGATCCATCCGCCGCGACGTGCGTCCCCGTGATCTTCACGGTCGCCCGGCACGGCCCGTCCTCCTCGACCTCGACCGTCCGGTAGGTCCCCGCGTCGCGGTCCGTATAGCGAGTCGACCGCTCCCCGTCGGCGTCCGCCTTCGAACTCGAGACCCCGCTCTCGTCGTCCGCCCGTTCTTCGACGTCGACGAACAGCTCCGGGAGGTCGTCCGGCTGGAGCAACTCGCGACCGTCGAGGACGACCGACTCGAGGAGCGCGGACGTCTCGAGCGGGATGCGAAACGTCATCGCGCCGGTGTCGACGACGATGGCGTCGTCGGTCCGGTCGGCGGTCACCGCCGCTCCGGACGGTGTGGCGCTCTCGCGAACGAGTCGTAGCCCCGCTTCCTCGTCGCCGACGACTTCACAGCGGGTGATCACGAGCAACCACTTCACGGAGTCGTCCGGCCAGTACGCCAGTACCCGCGTCTGAATTGGGTGGACGCTGCCGTCGTCGGTTCGAACAGAAAGGTTCGCGGCGTCGTCCACCGCGAGCTCGCTGCGGTGAAACGGGACGCCGCCGACGGCCCACTCGTCGTCGCGGGTGAACTCGTGAGGCCACAGTACGCGCAACGCTACCGACGAATCTGATCCGGACGCGCTCATATAGTCGTCTCCCAAGAGCGTGCCGGGAGGGATAAAGGTACGGACGGCGGTTATCGACGCTCGACGCTCGTTCGGAACTCGATCGGCGACCGACCGTAGCCACTGAACGTCACCGCACCTCTCGCGATCGAACGATGGAGATTCACATCCGATTCACGCTCACGCGTCCGTCTCCGCGTCCGACAGCAGCCGTCTGACGGTTCCGTAGGCCGCCTTCGGTCGGCGGTACTCCCCGACGATCCCCTTGTTGTTCTTCGACTTGGGCCGCCCCATCGGATCGCGACTCGTCCGCGTATCGCAGAACTGCCAGACGGTGAACCCCGCCAGGTCGTCGTCGGCCAGCAACACCGGAAGCACCGTCTCGAAGAACTCCGTCTGGTAGGTCTCGCTCCACTTGCCCCGCTCCCAGGTCCGTTCGCCTTCGACCGCCCCGGCGCCGAACTCCGAGACGACGATCGGCATCTCGTGGTCGGCTTTCACCCGCTCGAGGAAGCCGGTCCACTGGTCGGCCGTCACCCGCTCGTCGGTGTACCACCCGTAGTAGCCGTTGACGCAGGCGAAGTCGCAGTGCTCGAGACAGCGGTCCTCGCCCCGGTCGACCCACTCGTTGTACGACGCGAGCGTCACGAGTCGGGAGTCGTCGGCGTCGCGGGCCGTTGTGGCCAGTCGTTCGGTCGCTTCCGCGACCCCCTCCTGTTCGTTGGCGCACTCGTTCGTGAGGCTCCAGGCGAACACCGACGGGTGGTGGCGGTCGCGCGAAATCATCTCCTCGAGGGTCCTGACGCCCCGATCGAGCAGGTCCTCGCGGGCGAAGTCCTCGGCGTCGAAGTGCCAGTAGGGGATCTCCTCGATGACGAGCACGCCGGCCTCGTCGCAGAGGTCGAGAAATCGGGGGTGATTGGGGTAGTGGGACGCCCGAACGCAGTTCATCCCCGCCTCCCGAATCCGCGCGAGGTCCTCTCGCATGACTCGGAGCGGCTGGGCGGCCCCCCACTCTGGATGATCCTCGTGGCGGTTGACTCCGCGGAGGTCGACCGGCTCGCCGTTGAGCAGGACGTCGCGGCCGTCGACGGCGAGTTCGCGGAACCCGATTCGATCGCGTCGGTCGTCGACCACCTCGCCGTCGGCCTCGAGCGCCACGTGGACGTCGGACAGCGTGGGCTCCTCGAGCGTCCAGCGCTCGACCGACGGCACGTCGAACTCGAGGCCGTACGTCTCCCCGCCGGCGGGCACCGTCACCGTCTCGCGAGCGGTCGTCTCGCCGACGGTCACCGCGACGGTTCGTTCGGCGTCGCCAGCGAGGTTCGCGACCTCGACGTCCGCCCGAATCCGCGCCGTCTCCTCTGGGTCCCCGCCGTCCCCGCTCGATCCACCCTTACCCGCCCCGTCACCGTTCGAGTCGTCCGCCTCGAGGTCGTACCGGAGGTCGAACTCCTCGACGAAGGTGTTCGGCACGGTCTCGAGGACCACCTCTCGCGTGATCCCGCCGTAGTCGAACCAGTCGGTTTCGGGGAGCGGAATCGTCGTCTCCGAGCGGCCGTTTACCGCGCGGACGACGAGTTCGTGCTCGCCGGCAGCGAGGTCCTCGGCGACGAACTCGAAGGGCGTGTAGCCGCCCGAGTGCTCGACCTGCTCCTCGCCGTCGAGGTAGACGGTCGCCTCGTGGGAGACGGCCAGAAACCGGACGCGGACGGATTCGGATTCCGGGAGCGAAAACGTTCTCCGGTACCACGCCGGTCCGTGGTGGTCGTAGTACTCCGGCAGCGCGTTCCACGCGCAGGGAACCGGGACGGTGTCGGCGTCCGCCGGGAACGCGCCCGGCATCGAGTCCTCGTCCGTCGGCTCGGTCGTGAACTCCCACGTCCCGTCGAGCGTCCGCTGTCGTCGCGTCGTCGTCGTCTCGAATCGCCGGTGCATACCCCCTAAGACCGCACCGAGGACAAAAAGGTGCGGGTCGGTTCGTCGCCGATCTCCCCCCTACTCGTTCACATGAACACGGACGCTCACAGTCACTCGAGTTCGAGGCGAACGGCGTGCGACCCCGCCGCGAGCCCGAGAACGACGTGCCCGTCCTCGCGCGTCACCGACCGAACCGCTGCGGGCCGGTCGTCGGTGTCGGTTCCGTCCGTCGGGACGCGGCGGCCGTCGACGGAGACCGAGACCGAGACCGAGTCGGACCCCGAACCAGAATCGGACTCGGAGTCGGAATCGACACCGTCTCCGTCCCCCGCGAAGCCGTCCCCGTCGACCGGCAGCCGGAGGCGACCGCGCAGGTTCCAGGGAACGTCGACCCGCAGGTCGTACCCGTCCGCCGTCGCGGACCGCTCCCAGCGCGACCCGACCTCGCCGTAGGGCGTCTCGAGCGATCCCGAAACCCACTCGAGGTCGGCGACGAACGTCGGTTCGATCTCGATCGCGCGCTCTTCGGGCAGCGTCTTCGAGACCTCGAGTCCGGCCAGCGAGTCGAAGAACCACTCGGAAACGTAGGTGAACGGCGAGTGGTTCAGCGAGTTCATCCGGGAGCCGATGTGTTCGTCGCTGTCGCTATCCCAGCGTTCCCACACCGTGGTCGCTCCTTGCCGGAGCATGTACACCCAGCCGGGGAACTCGGGCTGGCTGGCGACGCGATAGGCGAGGTCGGCGTAGCCGTACTCGGTGAGCGCGCCCAACAGCGCTCGCGTGCCGAGAAAGCCAGTTCGGAGCTGTCCGTCGGCCGCTCGCACCCGCTCGGCGAGCGTGGCGGCGACCGCCTCCGCGCGGTCCTCGGGGACCATCCCGAAGAACAGCGGGACCGCACACGCCGCTTGCGTTCCAGGTCCGTACGCGGATTCCGCCTCGTCGAAGTAGCGTTCGTCGAACGCGGCGGCGATCGCAGCCGCCCGCTCGCGGTGGCGCTCCGCGTCGCGGTCGCAGCCGAGGACGGCGGCGATCTCGCCCAGGAGGTCCGTGACGCGATAGTAGTAGGCGTTCGTGAAGAGGTCGGTCGGCTCCCCGACCCGTCCGTCGGCGTTCTCGAGGGCCAGCCAGTCGCCGTAACACGTGTGTTCGTCGGGGAGGAGGTCGCCTGCGTCCTCCCGTTCGTTCTTCTCCCCAACTCCGGCTCCGCCCGCGGCGACGTCGTGGTAGTACTCGACGTACCGCGTCAGGTTCTCGTAGCGCTCGGCGAGCGCCCGCTCGTTCCCCGAAAAACAGTAGACGTGCCAGGGGACGGTGATCCTGGAGGCCGTCCACGACGGGCCGATGTTCGCGGGCGTACTCCCGAAGGGGACCTTGCTGGGGAGGTAGCCGTGTCGCGACTGGGCGTCGTCGTGATCCCGCGACCACTTCTCGTGGACGTGAGCGGCGTCGAAGTTGTACAACAGCGCGCGGGCCGCGAGGTGTCCGTCGCCGGTGAACCCCTGGCGCTCGTCGCGCTGGGGACAGTCCGTCGGCACGCTGTGGACGTTCGTCCGCAGCCCCCACCGGGCGTTGCGCTGGACCGCCGCGAGGTCGTCGTTCGAACAGGCGAACGAGCCGGCGTCGTCCATCGCCGTGTGGACGACCTTCGAGCGGACGTCCGCCGCCTGCAGGTCGCCGGGGTAGCCCTCGAGTTGGGCGTACCGGTAGCCGTGGTAGGTGAAGCGCGGCTCGTACGTTTCCACCCCGTTCTCGCTGCCGCCGACGACGTACCGATCCGTCGCGTCGGCGGTTCGGAGGTCGACCGTCCGGAGCCCGCCGTTCTCGTCGAGGGCCTCCGCGTGCCTGACGGTGAGCTCGTCGCCACGGGTCCCACCTCGAACGGTCACCTCGAGCCAGCCAGTGTGGTTCTGTCCGAAGTCGAGGATGGGACCGTCCTCGTGTGCGAGGATCTCCACCGGTTCGAGGCTCTCCGCGACGGCGATCGGCCGTGTCTGCTGGGGGTACAGTGTCCCGTCGGGGCCGTCGACGACGGTGGCGGGCTCCCAGTCGTCGGCGTCGGCGTCGGTCCCGCTCGAACCGCGCTCGTCGCGTTCGCCGTTTCCACTCTGACCGCCGAACCCGGGTTCGGCCCACCCCTCGCGCTCGAGTCTGGCGTCGTAGCTCTCGCCGTCGTAGATGTCGTTCGCGACGATCGGGCTCGCCGTCGCTTCCCACGACTCGTCGGTTCCCAACTCGCGCGTCGTGCCGTCTTCGTACTCGACGGTGCCCGAAAGCAGCGCCCGCGGCGAGCCGTGGGCGTTCCACTGGCGGGCTGCCTTCCCGAACCAGCCCCGGCCGAGCCAGAGGCCGATCGCGTTTCGCCCCTCCTCGAGTCGGTCGCCGACCTCGTAGGTTCGATAGCAGACGCGCTCGTCGTAGTCGGTCCAGGCGGGATCGAGCGCGCCGTCGCCGATCCGCTCGCCGTCGACGTACAGGTCGCCGTATCCGAGGGCCGCGACGTGGAAGCGGGCGGCCGCGACCGGTTTCTCGAGGTCCACCTCGGTTCGTAACAGCGGCGACGTGCTCGCCATCACCGACGTGTACGCGCCGTCGGTGAGTCGCTCACGGCCCCACCCGTCCAGTTCCCGCTCGACGCTCGAGGAGGCCGTGACGGGGCGCTCGAGGGCGAGATCGGTGCCGTCACCGCCACGGACGGCGAGCGCCGCGAGCGCGAACGCGGCCCACGGTCGCTGTTCCTCGCGAAGCCGGTCGTCCTGCGGCTCGTACGCCGGGAGGGCCGTCGCGGTCACCCGGACGTAGCGGGCGCTCGCGGGATCGATATCGTGGGAAACCGGTTCGCGACCCGGGTTCTCGAGGTCGGCGTCGGTGCGGTCGACGAGTATTTGAGAATCGGCGAACGACGGGTCGTTCGACGCCTCGATCCGGTACCGTTCCGGGAACCCGAAGCCGACGGGCCCGTCGGCGACCGTCGAGTCGCGGTAGCTCTCTTCCGTGTCCAGCGCCGACAGCGTCCGTCCGTCCGGCGTCGTCGGGCCGCCGAAGGGCTCGGTCGGGTAGAGGTCGACCCGCTCGACGGTTCGCTCCTCCCCGAGGTCGACCTGAACCCACTCCGGGTTCGAGTCCGTCCGCGACGAACGCCACTGACTCCGGTAGCCGTTCGAATCGCCGGGATCGGGCTGGTAGGCGATCCAACGGCCGTGAGAGAGATCGGCCGGCGCCGTCCCGAACGAGGCGGGGTCGGCGAACGCCGTGGACTCCCCGTCGTCGTTCCACACCCGGACCGTCCACCAGTACCGCGAGTCGGGGGCCAGCCGCGGCCCGTCGTAGGCGACGTTGACGGTCCGGGAGGAGTCGACCCGACCGGTGTCCCACAGCGGGGACCGCGACTCGAGGGCGTCGCGCGACCGCGCGACGACCAGGCGGTACGCCGACTGCCCGGACCCCCATTCGGGGTCCTCGAGTCGCCACGCGAACCGCGGTGGCTCCGCCCGCGGAAGGGCGGCAGGATTCGATCGATCGTTCACCCGGAGTGCCGTCGGCCGCACGCGTGCTGTCACCAGTTGTCACCTGTTGATCGACCGTGAGGGCGATCAGTCGGAAAGCTCTATCGGGCCGCGGCGGTCGACTCGACTCTCTTCGGCGTCGAACGCGGACCAGACCACCACGTCGACAGGACGGGAAACGGTTATGTGGCCGCGTTCCCGCTTGTCCCCTATGACCGAGGACTCCCCGTCGTGTTGTTCGCCTTCGCGGAGCGACTCGGCGACCCGCTCGAGCTCGAACTCGAACCCGAACTCGAACTCGAACTCGAACTCGAGCTCGAGCGATGGATCACGTTCGGAGAACGCCTCGAACCCCTCGAGCGGGTCGAAGCCGGCTGCGGACGCCGAGCGGGAGACGTCCGGCGACAGCGAGACCGCGACCCCCGATACCAGCCGAATGCGCCGTCTCCCCGGCGGGAGCTTTCGAATGGGAACCGACTCCGACGTCGGTTTCGAGGACGACGGCGAGGGGCCGGCCCGTGAGGTGGTCGTCGAGCCGTTCGCCGTCGGAATCCACGCCGTGACGAACGCGGAGTTCTACGAATTCGTTCGGGAGACGGGCTACACGACCGACGCCGAACGCTACGGCTGGTCGTTCGTCTTCGAGGAGTTTCTGCCTCCCGAGGCCCGCGAGCACGTCGTCGGGAACGCCGGCGGCGCCGACTGGTGGGTCGGCGTCGAGGGCGCGACCTGGTTCCGCCCCGAAGGGCCCGGCTCGTCCGTCAAAGACCGACTCGACCACCCCGTCGTCCACGTCTCGTGGAACGACGCGAACGCCTACTGCGAGTGGGCGGGGACGCGCCTCCCCACCGAGGCCGAGTGGGAGTACGCCGCCCGCGGCGGCCGCGAGGGGACGCGCTTTCCCTGGGGCGACGACCTCGAGCCCGGCGGCGAGCACCGGTGTAACGTCTGGCAGGGGGAGTTTCCCGACCGCGACACCGGCGAGGACGGCTACCGGGGAACGGCTCCCGTCGACGCCTTCGAACCCAACGGGTACGGACTCTACAATCCGGTCGGAAACGTCTGGGAGTGGTGTGCCGACGGGTTCGATCCGGCGTATCACGAGACGACGGCGGCGGTCGATCCGGTCGGTCCCGAAGAGGGCGACGCCCGCTCGATGCGCGGCGGCTCCTACCTCTGTCACGAGTCGTGGTGCAACCGCTATCGGCTGGCCGCTCGGAGCAAGAACACGCCCGATAGCTCGACGGGGAACATCGGATTTCGGTGCGTCGTCGACGTCGACGTCGACGGCTGATCGGCGGTCGAGACGGCGCCGGGAACGGATCGCACCCGTCGACCGCCGCTATCCGATGTGTTTTATGGGTCCTCGCACACACCTCGAGCTATGGATACGAGTCAGGATCGTCCGAACGTCCTGGTGTTCTTCACCGATCAGCAGCGCTGGGACACCGCCGGCTGTTACGGGAGCCCGATGGACCTCACGCCGACGCTCGACGCGATGGCCGAGCGGGGCACCCGCCTCGAGCAGTGCGTCTCCTCGAATCCCGTCTGCGGCCCCCAGCGGGCGTCCCTGCAGACGGGGCAGTACCCGACCGAGTGCGACCTCCACCACAACCTCATGAGCGGCGAGGCGGACTCGCCGATCGAGGACGCGACGACGCTCGCGGACGCCTTCAACGACGGAGGCTACCAGACCGGCTACGTCGGCAAGTGGCACCTCGCGAACACCCGCCTCGAGCCCGTCCCCGAGCGCCTGCGCGGGGGCTACGAGGACTACTGGGTCGCCGCCGACGCCCTGGAGCACACGTCCCACGCGTACGAGGGGACGCTCTACGACGGCGACTGCGAGCCGGTCGAGTTCGAGGACCGCTACAGGGTGGACTTCCTGACCGACTGCGCCGAACGGTTCCTCACCGAGGAGCGCGACGAGGACGACCCCTTCTTCCTCTTTCTCTCCCACCTCGAGCCCCACCACCAGAACGACCGCGACACCTACGACGCCCCCGACGGCTACGCCGAGGAGTACGCCAACCCGTGGGTGCCGCCCGACCTCGAGGGCCGGCCGGGCGACTGGTTCGAGGAACTGCCCGACTACTACGGCTGCTGTCGCCGCCTCGACGAGAACCTCGCTCGGATCCTCGAGACCCTCGAGGACGAGGGCATCGCCGACGAGACCATCGTCCTGTTCACCTCCGACCACGGCTGTCACTTCCGCACCCGAAACTGGGAGTACAAACGCTCCTGTCACGAGTCCTCGATCCGCGTCCCCGCCGTCTTCTGCGGCCCCGGCTTCGACGGCGGCGGCGTCGTCGAGGAGGTGACGAGCCTGCTCGACGTGCCGGCCACGCTGCTCGAGGCGGCCGGACTCGAGGTACCGGCGTCGTTTCAGGGCGAGAGCGTGCGGCCGCTCGCGGGCGAGCGGGACGAGGCGAACGAGTCGTGGACGGACGACGCGCTGGTCCAGGTCAGCGAGTCGGCCGTCGAGCGAACGCTCCGGACCGACCGCTGGACCTACTCCGTCTACGATCCCGACGGAGAGCCGATCGAGGATCCGGCCAGCGACGAGTACAGAGAGCGGTACCTCTACGACTTACGAGCCGACCCGCACCAGGAGGTGAACCTCGTCGGCCGCGACGACTACCGCGACGTCGCCGACGAGTTGCGCGAGCGGCTTCGAGCACGGATCCTCGAGTACGAGGGTCGAGACGTCGATATTCGGGACGCCGAGTATCCGGCGTGAGGACGCGTCAGTATCGTACTTTACCGAGCCGGCCGTCGAACTAGCGTCGTCGGAGACCGCCGTTCCCCAGATCGGCCGCGCCGACGGAACCCCGCTCCCGACATCGTTGTCCGGTCTTTCGCGAGCGAAGGCGCACCCGCGCCGGTGTCGGGGTCGGAGCTACGCCGACGCGTCGGAATCGTCGGTCGGCGGGAGTCCGTCGTCTTCGACCGGCGGCGCGCCGACGACGAGCCAGACGTGGTCGTGCTCGTCGTCGGTGTCGTTGAGAATCTGGCGCGGCGTCTCGGGCGGGACGCGGATCGCGGTCCCCTCCTCGACGTCGCGCACTTCGTCACCGACGCGGAGTCGGCCGGGCCCCCGAACGACGTAGTAGAGTTCCTCCTGAACGTCCTGTCGGTGGAAGCTCATCTCGTCGCCCGGCGAGAGGTACCACACTTTCGGGCGCATCTCGGTACACCCGAGTTCCGAGACGAGGTCGACGTGCATCGTCCCCGAGACCGCCGACGGCTCGCGCTCGGCGTCGTCGACGACGACCGCCTCGTATTCGGCGTCCTCCGCGGTCATGCTCGCTCGTCGGTCTCGACGCGGTGGACCGTCAGGTCGGCGTACTCGCCGACGAACGGCGACATCTGTCGGAACCCGATCTTCCCGCCGCCCAGCGCCGGGCCCGTTGACTCGTCGTCGGTCCAGTGGAACACCTCGAGGTCGTCGACGTAGAACGCGACGTCGGGGCCGGACTTGACGACCGTGATCGGGTACGGCGGCTTCGCGTCGCGGACGTTCGGGATCGGATCGCCGCCCTCGGCGACGAGGTGGAAGCCGTGGCTCTTGCGGAGGTTGATCGTCTGGAACTCCCGCTCGTCCCACGGTTCCCCGTGGAAGTTCCGGCGGTAGTAGGAGGCGTGTAGCGCGTCGATGTCCCCGGAGTGGTACTCGGGGTAGTCGCCCGTTCGCTCGGCGAGACTCGAGTCGAGAACGTCCTCGCCGTCGCGGCCTTTCGCGGCGAAAAACAGCATGCACAGTCCCGGCTCGGCGACCGGCCAGAAGTCCCAGGAGATCGCGACGTCGTCGGGGAACTCCTCGGGACACCAGAAGACGAAGTGGGGGACGTCGACGTCGTCGGGGCCGTGCACGCTCTCGAGGCGCAGTCGTCCCCGCGGGAACGTCGTCGCGGCGTCGCCCTCGAGGACGAACTCCTCGACGTCTGCCGGTTCTGCGAGCGGATTCTCGTACAACAGGTCGGTGGTCTGGTACTCCATCGGACGCGATACGATTCTGCGTGGGCGTACAAATAATTCCGGATTCCGCGGTAGATCGTCTCCGGAACCGAACCGGTGGCCGTCGAATCGCGACGATCTCGAGCCCCGTCGAGTCCGAACGAATCGGTCGGTCCGGAGTCTACAGCCGCTCGAACGTCCAGCGTTCGTTCGGCGCGCCGCCGTAGGGCCACTGCAGGACGTTCTCGCCCGGATCGGTCCGTTCGCCCTCGACGTTGATCCCCTGGCCGCTGTGCAGCGCTTCGACGCTGTACTCCTCGTCGCCGACGTGGCGAACCACGAAGCGCTGGTGGTCCCCACCTTCGTCCGCACCGACGCGAACGTTCGCGCCGTTGTCCGTCGAGGCCCCATCGACCTCGAGGACGCTGCCGTCGGTTGCGAGGCGGTAGACGTCGTCGTCCGCGTCGACGCGTTCGACGTCCCACTGCTGGGTCGCTTCGTCGTTCCACTCGTCCTGAACGACGTTGCCGTCCGACTCGGCCGTCAGCGCCAGCCCGCTGTGGACCGCGTCGATCCGGTAGGTTCCCGCCTCGAGGGGGCGCTCGAGAACCACCCCGCCCGAGATGTTCGCCTGCGGTTGGTCCACGACGTACTCGAGGTCGAGGTCGGCGCCGGGGTCGACCGTCCACTCGAGCAGCAGGTCCCAGCGCTCGGCGTCGCCGTCCCACTCGAAGCGATGATCCCACCCGCACGACCCCGCCGGCGCCTCGACGGCCGACGCCCGCAGGTCGAGCGTCGCCGAGGGGTTCTCGCTGACGCCCTCGACGCGGGAGGCGGGGTCGGCGCCGGACTCGAGGGTGACCGTCCCCGAGTCGAGTCCGTCGCCGATGTTGTCCCGGACGACCGCGTCGTCGGCCGCGATATCGAGCCAGTCGTCCGTTCCGCCCCGGCGGACGTCGCAGTCGACCACGCGGCTGTTGGGGCCGGCGATCCGGATGCCGATCGGCTGCTCGCGCTCGTCCTCGCGGCGGTCGTCGTAGACGCGGACGTTGGTGACCGAGAAGCCGTCGGTGTCCGAGCGGATCCCTTCCTGGGCGCAGTTCTTGATGAGACCGCCCTGAACGACCGCGTTCTCGACGGTGCTGTCGGCGGCGATCCCCAGTGTCCGCGAGTCGGTGATGTTGACGGTGCCGATCGTGATGTCTCGACCGTCGCTGATGTGGACCCCCCGCGGCGCCTCGGTGCTCACCACTTGGCCACAGGAGACGTTCTCGACCGCGTTCGCCACCCGGAACGTCGCGTATCGGGACTCGGCCTCGGGGTTGTAGCCGACGACGCTCCCGACGACGCCGGCGTGGGTGTCGTTCAGCAGGCAGGCGCAGTACTCGTGGTGTTTGGCCATGACCTCGTCGACCTGCAGGCGGTCGACGC
Organism: Halomontanus rarus; assembly: GCF_017357405.1. Classification (GTDB taxonomy): domain Archaea; phylum Halobacteriota; class Halobacteria; order Halobacteriales; family Natrialbaceae; genus Halomontanus; species Halomontanus rarus. Next base: position 44,949 of record NZ_CP071598.1, read on the forward strand.
CGTAGGTCTCGAGGGCGTGGTTGTCCGCGTGCTCGACGTAGACGCGGCCGACCCGGACGTCCTTACAGCGCGCCTCGCTCTCGCCGAAGGCGTCGATGCGAACGCCGAGGCCGACCTCGTTCGCCCCGGGGTCCATCCGGATGTCGATCTCGCCGAGGGTGACGTTCGAGGAACTCCGAATCCACATGCCGTAGCGCGGATTGCCCGTGATCGACAGCCGCGGCACCTCGACGTGTTCGGCGCCGTCGGTTCGAACCGGCACGACCAGCGGGTCGCCCTCGTCCTCGACCTGAATCGTCGCCGGCACGTCGAGGATCGTGTAACTCGGCAGGTCGATGGCGTGGACGTCGCCGTCCCACTCGTGGGGTCCCGCCGTCCCCGAGGAGACGACGGCGACCTTCTCCTTGACCGTCCGACCCTCGGTGAGGCTGTCGACGGCCGCCTGCGTCACGTCGATCACGTCCTCGCCGCTCGCGACCGTCTCCTCGCGGTTGTCGGCGTGGAAGACGCCGTCCTCGTCCTTCCAGACGAGCACGTCCGCGTCCTGAGCAGCCGTGTGCACGTGGTCGACCTCGAGCGTCCCGAGATCGGACAGGCCGTATCCTTGCGCGTCGACGTCCTGGTTCCACGGTCGGGCGTCTGCGCCCTGCCCGGTCGCCCCGCCGGCGCTCGAGGCGCCAGCCGACCCGGGCATCGCTGCGCCGATGCCGCCCACGCCCAGGAGCGCGAGCGCCGTTCGACGCGTCAGCGTCACCCCGTCGTCTTTGGATTCCTCTGTGCTATCGAATGGCGAATCACGGTGTGCCATGACACGACAACCCGTAGGTAGGAACTTATAGCCTCGAGTGACGGTAATTTGCAACGGGTGACGTCCTCGCCCGTCGTGAACGACGGGGCTTCCACCGCGGGTGGAATACCAGCAAATGTACTGGATTAAGGTTTCAAGACGTATCCAGTGAAGGGGTCTCTGGCGTCGCCCCCGTTCCCAGTGAGCTAGACGACACCTTATCATCGGCTGCCCCGTCTCTCGACGTATTACCCGACTCGACGGACACCACCGCGGAGCCCTCGCCGAGGGTGGCCTCGCTCCCGTCACTGTCTTGTGGCTCCGCCACTGGAGCCCCACTCCGAACCGCACCGCATGGCGAGTCATCGCCCACCGATTTCACTGGTAGGCTCTCTCCCCACGGATTCAGCCGCTGTGCGATTTTCGCGACTGCATTCAAATCTGCTTGATACTCCGACACCCAACACACCTCGTTCGTACACTTGAACGTGCCCTGATGTGGTCTGTATCCGATGTGTTGGCATGCGTGACACGTCTTCGACGTGTAGTGTGGATACACGTACTCCACAGGAATACCGCGTTCCGATGCCTTGTCTTCGATACGTGTCTGCAACTGTGAGAACAACCAGTTACCGAGCCGTCGATTCCAGTACTTCCCGATATCCTCGTCCGTGATACCGTCGAGGTATTCGAGGACGATAACAGGGTGGTCGAATTGAGCAGTGTATTCAACGGCTCGCGTTGAAGCTTTCTCTACGTCATCTTCAATGGCGTCCTGCCATCGTCCCCACACGAGGTCGTCGAGCAGGTTCGATGCGCCTCGGGGCTTCAATCGATCTTCGGCACTGGCTTGTTTCTGTCGGATGTGTCGGACGCGACCACCATCCACGAACAACGGGTCGACAGGGACGTCGTCTTGAAGGGCACAGCCCACCAAGAGCTTGGATTCACCCACGTCGAACCCGACGGGCGTTACGTCGTCACTGTCGCATGAACACGAGTAGTTTGGTTTCACTTCGTAGTTCGCAGTGACGTGTAACACCCATCGACTCTCGTCGCATTGGAGTCGAATCTCTCCCGCCCACACGCTCTCGTCTTCCTCATCAATGAGGGCGTGCCACCAGTCTTCTTGGCCGGGGTTCAACTGGAGTGGTATCCAGAAGTTCGTTCCCCGGCCGGGGAGTGGAACCTCCCAGCAAATCTCATGGTATCTGTCCTCGTCTCTATCGAAGACTGCGGCGGTATTGGCGTATCGAATTGGGTGGTCGTCTGCGAGTTGTTTCGCGTCGAACGTGTCATCGTCAAGGAGGTTTGGGACGTATTTTTTGAGTGCGTTTTTCGAGTGCCAGTTGAGGTCTTCACCGCTAACAACTTCGTTGACGGCACCCATCGTATCGCACTCGTTGTTGAAACTCTCGTGGAGGAGGGTTTCGTATCGGTAGTGTTCGTTTTCGAGTTTGCGCTGCTTGTGCTGAGTAGGTGGGGCAAGATACGCTTCGAGGGTCTTGCACTCCTCACTCATTCTTCAGCGTCCAATCCTTGTTCGACGAGTTTGGCGTACGCGTGGTCCATGCGTAGGCCAGTCTCGCGAGAGTATTCTTTCACTCGCTCGTGGAGGTCGCTTCCACGTTCGATGGCTATGTCGACTCGCATCCGTTTCTTCGTACGTAATAACGTACCTTAAATATTCCGATTGCGTGGGATATTCGGGGTGCTGTTGCTCGTGGTGAGCGTAGTAGAGTGACGCGATTCACGCCCGCCGTGAACGGTGGGATTCTCTCGCTGTTAGAAGATAGTCTGCAATACCAGAAATCCGGGTTCGAGCTCCGTTTCGTTCGAAGTGACGGCCGGTCGTTCGAATCCCTCGCTCGAACCTCGCCCGCTCCCTCGGCGGGATCCGAACCTATTAGACGGCTCGTCGACGTGTCCGGAGATATGGAGTACACGACCCTCGCTCCGACCGGACTGGACGTCTCGCAGGTCGCGCTCGGAACCTGGCGGTTCGGCCGCGAGACCGACGGCACCGTCGAAACCTCCCGATCGGAAGCCCACGCACTGCTCGACGCCGCGTGGGACCGCGGCGTCAACTTCGTCGACACGGCGAACATCTACGGCGATCCGGTCGGGACGGCCGAGCGGTGGATCGGCGAGTGGCTCGCAGATCACGACCGCGAGGACGTCGTGATCGCCTCGAAGGTGAACAACGCGATGGGCGACGGCCCGAACGAGAGCGGCCTCGGCCGAAAGCACGTCCGACACCAGATAGAGGAGACGCTCGACCGGCTGGGGACCGATTACGTCGACATCTACTACATGCACCGCTGGGACGAGTCGACGCCGATCGAGGAGACCCTGCGCACGCTCGACGCGCTGGTCGCAGAGGGGAAGATCCACTACATCGGGATGAGTTCGACCCGCGGGTGGAAGATCGCCAAGAGTCTTTGGGCGAGCGACGTCAACGACTGGGAGTCGGTGAGCGTCCTCCAGCCCCGGTTCAACGCCGCCTACCGGGCCCAACCGCTGGGTTACCTCTGGTACGGGGACGAACCGCTCGACCTTTCGCTCCCGGGGGAACTCGATCTGGCCGTCTGTCCGTACTCGCCGCTCGAGGGCGGGTTCCTGACCGGAAAGTACGAGCGCGAGGGAACGCCCCCGACCGACTCGCGCGGGGACAACGAGTCGTGGGACGATCACTTCCTCGACCGCCAGTGGCGCGTGCTCGACGTCGTTCGCGAGGTGGCCGACGAGATCAACGCGACGCCGGCGCAGGTCTCCCTGCGGTGGCTGATCGAGCAACGCGAGTTCACCTGCGTTCCGGTGCTCGGTTCCCGGACCGTCGACCAGCTCGAGGAGAACCTCGGTGCGGTCGACATCTCGCTCTCGGCCGACCGGTTCGATCGGATCGACGAGGCCTACCACGAGGCGGAGTGACGGAGCGGACGGCTCCGCCGGTCGGTCGTCGAGACGCGACGGGACGGACCGAACCCACGCCGACGGGCTGACCGCAACGGCCGACGGACTCCGTCGGCCGGCCCGATCGACCTTCCGGAGGGTATTACCGCCGACTGCAGTACTAAGACGCCGGCCGGGAATTGGAGGACCGTTCACCGCAATGAGCGACGTTCCATCACAAGGACCGAAAGCGGGCCGCAACTGGCCGACCGAACGCGAGACGTACGACGACCCGAACACCGGGGCGCGCGTCACCCGGCTGACGAGTTATCCCGGCGTGCCCGATTGGCACCTCTACTTCACGAAGAGCGGCTGGTACGACGACGGCCGGCGGCTCCTGTTCCGATCGAACCGCGACGGCTCGCGCCAGCTGTACTCGCTCGACCTCGAGTCGGGGCTGATCACACAGGTGACCGACCTCGAGGGGTTCGAGGGAGATACGACGATCGATCGCGAGGGGCGATCGCTGTACTTCTGGGTCGACGACCGGCTCGTCCGCTTCGATCTGGACGCGTTCCGCGTGACCGACGTCGTTTACGAGGTCCCGGAGGGGTACGACCGCGGCACGTTCGACCTCGCGGCCGACGGGAGTCGTTTTTACGTCTCCATCGCCGAACCGGTCGACCTCCCCGGCGAGCGTTCGACGTTCCTCGAGATGATGGAGGCGGCGCCTCCCACGCGGATCCTCTCGATTCCCGGGCCCCAGGCGGCCGACGGCGCAGCGGGATCGACCGAGGAGGCGGACCCGGAACCGGAGTTGCTCCACGAGGAGGCGGGCTGGTTGAGCACGCACATGGACGCCTCGCCGACCCGGCCGAATCTGTTCATGTACCCCCAGCAGGGGCCGTGGGACGCCTTCGAGGACAAGGTCTGGGTGCAGGACGCCGACTCGGGCGAGCGCTGGAGCGTCCGGCCGACCCCCGGCGACAGCGGGATGGGACACCAGCACTGGCTCGCCGACGGTGAGCGGGTCGGCTACCACGGTTGGGAGGGCGGTCGGAACGACCCTGACTGTTTCTACGGGCACGTCCGCTTCGACGGCACCGATCGCGTCGAGACGGCGACGCCGGTCCGGGAAACGCACTGTCACACGAACACGCCGGCGCAGTTCGTCTGCGACGGCAGTTCCGACGTCCCCTGGAACCTCCTCTACCGCTGGGACGACGACCGCGGGGAGTACGAGGGCCCCCGGAAGCTCGCCACCCACGACTGGGGCGAGGACAGCCCGCACCCCCACTCGCGGCTCGGCCCCGACGGCGAGACGGTGCTGTTCGATTCCAACCGGTACGACGGGGAGAGCAACCTGTATCTGGTCGAAATCCCCGAGTTCGAATCCTTGCCGGTGTACGAACCGAACTGAGTCGGCCCGCGCGGGCGGCGTTCCGGGCGCACCTCGAGGCAGATCCGAACCGTTAAATCCGCTATCCGCGACGGTTCCGGCATGTTCGTACTCGCGCACTTTCGGACCGAGGCGGAGGCGCTTCACTACGCGGTGAGCGACGACGGCTACGAGTGGGAGTCGCTCAACGGCGGCGAGGCGATTCTGTGGAGCGACGTCGGCGCCGAGAGCATCCGCGATCCCTTCCTGATCGAGGACCGAGACGGAACCTACCACCTGCTCGGAACGGACGGCTGGTGGAGCGAGAACGTCGTCCACGCGACCTCCGAAGATCTGCTCGAGTGGTCCGACCCGGAACTCGTTCCGGTGATGGGTGACGTCCCCGGCGTGCGCAACACGTGGGCGCCCGAGTGTTTCTACGACCGGGAGGCGGACGTCTACCGCCTCGTCTGGTCGTCGACGGTCGATTCGGTTGCTGAGAGGGATAGACAAACAGACACGGAGACGGACACTGACGCCCTCGACCACCGCATCTGGACCTGTTCGACGCCGGACTTCGAGACCTTCAGCGCCCCCTCCTGCCTGTTCGACCCCGGATACAACGTCATCGACGCCTGCGTCGTCCGCCTGGACGGCGAGTACCTGATGGCGTTCAAGGACGAACGCGGCGAGAACACCGTCGACACCGACCACAAGGACGTTCGCCTCGCGCGGGCACCCGTCGGCGGCGGCCCGTTCGCCGACGTCACGGAACCCGTGACGCCCGCCCCCGTCGAAGGGCCGACCGTGTTTCACAACGGCGAGGAGTGGCTCATGCTCTACGATCATTTCATCGAAGGCCACTACGGCGCGTCCCGGAGCGACGACGCCCGACACTGGGAGGTCTGCGACTCGGCGATGGAGTTCCCCGACGGGTTGCGCCACGGCGACGTGCTCGAGGTTCCCGACGCGGTCGGCGAGGAGCTTCGAGAAGCGTTCTAGGGCCGTCCCGACGTCTCGAGTTTTCTTCGCTTTCGAACTCGGACGGCCTCACCTCGAGGCCGAGCGGGTACGTATTTAATCCCGTGATCGAAACGTGTCACCATGACAGACACCGACCCCGCGCCGCACGCGCTCTGGTACGACGAGCCGGCCGCGGAGTGGATCGACGCCCTCCCGATCGGAAACGGCCGACTCGGCGGGATGGTTCACGGCGGACTCGAGTCCGAACGGATCCAGTGCAACGAGGAGACGCTGTGGGCCGGCGGTCACGAGGAGAAGGTCGTCGAGGGGGCACACGACCACCTCGAGGAGGTCCGCCGGCTGTGTTTCGACGGCGAGTTCGAGGCGGCCCAGCGGCTGTGTAACGAACGGATGCAGGGAGAGCCGCCGGGAGTCCGACCGTACCAGCCGTTTTGCGACCTCCTGGTCGACCAGCCCGGCCACGAGGAGGCGATCGACTACCGCCGCGAACTGGACCTCCGGGACGGTATCGCGCGGGTCGAATACGAGGTCGACGACACCCGTTACACCCGAGCGTACTTCGCTTCCGCACCGGACGACGTGCTGGTGGTCCGCCTCGAGTGCGACACACCGGGAGGCGTCGACGCCGCGTTCCGACTCGACCGCGAGCGGGAGGCGCGTGCGGGTGTGGTCGATCGGGACTCGAGGACGCTCGAACGTGAGCCGTCCCCCGCTGACGACGAGGGCGAACTCGTCCTCCGGGGGCAGGTGCTCGACCTGCCGAACGTGGCGGACACCGATCAGGGAGAGGGCGGCTGGGGACTGGAGTTCGAGGGTCGGGCAGTCGTTCGCGTCGACGGCGAGGACGCCAGCGTCAAATCCGACCTCGAGGACGAGTGGCATCAGAGATCAGAGTCGGAATCGGAGGCCGTGGTCGTCGCGGACGCCGACGCGGTGACGGTGCTATTCGCCGCGGCGACGAGTTTCGACGGGGACGGCCTCGGCGGTCCGAATGACTCGACCGAAGCTCCCGACTCGACAGCCCCGATCGACTCGGCCAGCACAACCGATCCCACCGCCGCCTGCACGGAGACGCTCGAGGCCGCAGCCGACCGCACCTACGAGCGACTCCGCGAGCGCCACGTCGCGGACCACCGAGCGCACTTCGACCGCGTCTCGCTCGAGCTCGGCGAGCCGGTCGGCGCGCCGACCGACGAGCGTCTCGAAGCGGTGAAAGCCGGCGAGCGAGACCCGCACCTCACGCAGCTGTACTTCCAGTACGGTCGCTACCTCTTGCTCGGAAGTTCCCGACCGGGAACGCTCCCCGCGAACCTCCAGGGCATCTGGAACGAAGAGTACGAGCCGGCGTGGCACTCCTGTTACACCCTCGACGTCAACCTCGAGATGAACTACTGGCACGCGGAAGTGGCGAACCTTCCCGAATGCGCCGACCCGCTCGTCGACTTCGTCGATTCGATGCGCGAGTCCGGCCGGGAGACGGCCCGCGAGTACTACGACTGCGAGGGCTTTACCGCCCACATCGACAGCGATCTCTGGCGAACGACGGTCCAGACCGTCGACGCCCACTGGGGCCACTGGCCGATGGCCCCCGCGTGGCTGTGTCAGAACCTCTGGGAGCACTACGCCTTCTCCGGGGACCGCGAGGACTTGGAGCGGATTTACCCGGTTCTCAAAGAGGCGGCCGCGTTCCTCCTCGACTACCTCGTCGAGCATCCCAGCGAGGACTGGCTCGTCACCGCCCCTTCCGCCTCGCCGGAGAACCAGTTTCGCACCGAGGACGGCCAGGAGGCGACGACCTGCGTCATGCCGACGATGGACGTCCAGCTGATCACCGACCTGTTCTCCCACTGTATCGAGGCCGCCGAGACCCTCGATCGCGACGACGACTTCGCCGCCGACCTCGAGACTGCCCTCGAGCGGCTCCCGCCGATGCAGGTCGGCGAGCACGGCCAGTTACAGGAGTGGCTCGAGGACTACGAGGAGGTGAATCCGGGTCACCGCCACGTCTCGCACCTGTTCGGGTGTTATCCGGCGGATCAGATCACGCCTCGAGAGACGCCGGCGTTGGCCGAGGCGGCCCGAAACACCCTCGAGCGCCGGCTCGAGCACGGCGGCGGCCACACCGGCTGGAGTTGCGCGTGGATCGTCTGCCTGTTCGCCAGACTCGAGGACGGCGAGCGGGCGTACGACTTCGTCCGCACCCTCCTGACGGACTCGACCTACGACAACCTCTTCGACGCCCACCCGCCGTTCCAGATCGACGGCAACTTCGGTGGAACCGCGGGCATCGCCGAGATGCTCCTGCAGAGCCACGCCGGCGAGGTCCACCTCCTCCCCGCGCTCCCCGACGCCTGGCCCGAGGGCAGCGTCGAGGGGCTGCGCGCCCGCGGCGGACTCGAGGTCGACCTCTCGTGGACCGACGGGCGACTCGAGTCGGCGACCCTCCGCGCGAGCCGCGACGGCGAAATTCGGGTGCGCACGGGCGGACGCACGTCGGTCGTCACCGAAGACGGTTCGGCGGTGGACCTCGAGCGACCCGAGGATGGCATCGTCGAGTTCGAAACTCGCGCCGGCGAGCGCTACGACCTCGAGGTCGAGGTCGGGGTCGACTCCCGCTAGGCTCGTCGCGGTCGCCGCGGTCGCGCCGCGTCGAAACGTCGAATCCGCGTCGAACCGCCGACTCGGGCGCCGTCGCGCATGCTCGCCTCGGCGATGAACTCCTCGGCGAGCGCCTCGACCTCGCCGACCTGCACGCGCCAGCGGTTGGCGGAGAGGCCGTCGGTCTCCACGCCGACCGGATCGTTCGCGACGTTACAGATTCAGGTCAGCCCGTCGCGCTCGATCGCGCGGACGCCGTGGCGAGGCGACGGGGACGCGGACGAGGACGGTTCGAGCCCGGCGAATTCGCTTCCCGCGGACAGTCTCGACAGAAAAGATTTTGAGCGGCGCCCGAGAGATTCCGCTACCGCAGGACTTGACAATGAGTGACAGACACGCGTTCGCGGCTCGAGTGAGGCGACGTCGGTTCCTCGGCGGCGCCGCGCTCGGAACGGCGCTGCTGGCTGGTTGTACGGGCGGGGACGACGATCCGACTGACTCCGACGAAAGCGATCACGACGGCTCGAACGAGGACGATTCCAACGTGAGTGACAACACCGACGAAGACGATAGCGACGAGAATGGCCCGGTTACGGACGACACACCGCCGCGGCGGATGGAGGCCCTGGATCGCGGCCTCGTGGCGGTCGCGGTCGAGGACGGCGTGCTCGTACGCTGGCGACTGTTCGGCACGGATCCCGACGACGTCGCGTTCCACCTCTATCGCGACGGCGACCGGGTGACCGACTCGCCGATCGACTCGAGCACGAACTATCTCGATCCCGACGGGACGGTCGACGCCGAGTACTCGGTTCGCCCCGTCGTCGACGGCGAGGAGGGCGAGCACTCGACCTCGGTCGGGGTCTGGGAGGCGAACCACCTCGAGATTCCGCTCGAGAAGCCGGCGGACACGACAAACGCCGACGGCGAGGAGGTGGAGTACCACGCGAACGACGCCGCGGTGGCCGACCTCACCGGCGACGGTCGCTACGACATCGTGCTGAAGTGGTCCCCGAGCGACGCGAAGGACAACGCTCACGAGGGCCACACGAGCGAGGTTTACCTCGACGGCTACACGCTGGAGGGCGAACAGCTGTGGCGGATCGGTCTCGGACCCAATATTCGAGCCGGTGCCCACTATACCCCGTTCCAGGTCTACGACTACGACGGCGACGGCATCGCGGAGGTCGCCGTCCGGACGAGCGACGGGGCGACCGACGCCGCCGGCACCGTTCTGGGAGACGCCGAGGCCGACCATGCGAACGCGGAGGGGCGGATCCTCGAGGGGCCGGAGTTCCTGACGGTCTTCGACGGTGAGACGGGAGAGATGGTGGACTCCGTGGACTTCTCGCCGCCGCGGGGGGACGTCTGCCAGTGGGGCGACTGCTACGGAAACCGCGGCGACCGGTTCCTCGCGGGAACCGCCTACCTCGACGGCGAGCACCCGAGCCTCGTGATGGCGCGGGGCTACTACGAGAAGACGATGCTGACCGCGTACGACTTTCGGGATGGCGACCTCGAGGAGCGCTGGACCTTCGACAGCGACGAGGAAGGCGAGGAGTACGCAGGGCAGGGTAATCACCAGCTCTCGGTCGCCGACGTCGACGGCGACGGGAAGGACGAGATCGTCTACGGCGCGATGGTCGTCGACCACGATGGGACGGGGCTGTACTCGACCGGGTGGAACCACGGCGACGCTCTCCACGTCGGCGACTTCGTCCCTGGTCGGGAGGGTCTCGAGGTGTTCCAGCCCCACGAGACGGGGCGCTACGGGGCGACCCTGCGCGACGCCGAGACGGGCGAGGAGCTGTGGAGCGTGCGCGAAGACGAGGTGGACGTCGGTAGGGGGATGATCGCCGACGTCGATCCCAACTACGAGGGCGCCGAGATGTGGGCCTCCCACGGGGTCGGCTTCTGGTCGAGTGAGGGTGAGCGGCTCGGGCCGGAACTGCACTCGATCAACTTCGGCATCTGGTGGACCGGCGACCGCCAGCGCGAACTCCTCGACCACGACTGGTACGGGAACGAGGGGTACGGCGTCGGCAAGATCGAGAAGTGGGACCCCGACGCCGAGGAACTCGAGACCCTCGTGAGCTTCGAAGGCACCCGCTCGAACAACTGGACGAAGGGTAACCCGTGTCTCTCCGGTGATCTCCTCGGGGACTGGCGCGAGGAGGTGATCTGGCGCACCGATGACAGTTCGGCGCTGCGGCTGTACGTGACGACCCACGAGACCGACCTCCGCCTTCCCACGCTGATGCACGATCCGCAGTACCGGATCGCGATGGCCTGGCAGAACGTCGCCTACAACCAGCCGCCCCACCCGAGTTTCTACCTCGGCGAGGGGATGGACGAACCGCAGGCCCCCGACATCACCCTCGTGGGTGCCGACGAGGGGTAGTCACCTTCGTGGGTGCCGACGAGGAGTAGTGCCCCCGTCGCGTGTTCTGATCGGGGCTCTACGGGCGGGTTCACGTACGCTCGACTGCTGATTCGTAGTTGTTGGGTGAGCCCTCTCGTTTCCCTCGAGATACTGCGACGCTCGGCGACTCCCGTCTCGATGGTATCGCGCGCAAAAAAACGCCGTGTCGATCCGCAACCGGGTCGCTACTCGAGGATCTGAATCTCGTCGAGCAGCCCCGAGCCGCGAGTGCCGACGCCGCCGCCGGTGACGTTCGAATCGAGGCCGGTGAACGTGTGTTGTGCCATCTCGTTCCCGTCGGGGTCGTTGAGTCCGACGGTCATCTCGGTGCCGTCGGCGGCCCAGTCGACGACGATCTCGTAGAACGCGTTCGCGTCGATCGCGCCCTGCGTGTCTCCGACGAGCTTTTGGCCGGTGTGGAAGTTGTAGACCTGAAACCGGAAGTCGTCTTCTCCCTCCCTGTATAGTCGAGCGAAGTAGTAGTTGTCCAGGTCCCACGCGCCCCACGCGAACCCGGCGTTTCCGGTTTCGGTCGATTGAACCCCGACTTTGGCCGAGAACGAGGTGCCGGCTGCCGGGTACCGATCCAGGCCGTCGAACGACATGATCGTCTGGCCCTCGGGTCCGTCGACGGTAGATTTGAGGCTGTAGTCTCCGTGGGCGACCGGTGCCGCGTCGGTCACCTCGTAGGAGTCGGTGGCGCCCTCGTAGGAGCCGTCGAGTTCACCGGACTCGAACGAGTCGACGATGCCGGGGCTCGTGTCGTGGTCGAACTCCGGTACGTCGTCCCCGTCCTCACCGTCGTCCGCGCTCGACTCGCGACCGATGAGCGCCTGGGGCTGGTCGACGATGTAGTCGAGCTCGAGGTCCTCGCCGGGATCGGTTCCCCACTCGAGGACGAGGTCCCACCCTTCGCCGCTGTACTCGAAGCTGTGCTCGTAGGAGAAGGCGGCGTCCGGCGTCTCGACCACGTTCGAACGCAACTCGAGGGCCGCGCCGCCGTCCGCCACGTCTTCGACGCGCGCGGCAGGGTCGGCCCCGGACTCGAGCGTGACCGTTCCCGAGGCGAGCCCATCGCCAACGTTGTCGCGGACGACGACGTCCGCGGGCTCGAGGTTGAGGCCCCCGTCCACGCCGCTGTCGCGGACGTCGTTGTTGACCACGCGAACGTTGCTCGTGTCCGGACCGTCGCGCGGACCTTCGGTCACGCTGATGCCGTATGGCATCTCGGGTTCCTCCCGCTCGTCGACGATCCGCAGGTTCGAGACGGAGACTCCCTCGGCGGGCCGGTGCTGGTCCGACGACCGGGAGTCGATCCGAACGCCTTCTGCGCCGGTGTTCTTGACGACGCCCCCGTTGATCGAGATGTTCTCGCCGTCCTGGATCAGGATGCCGTGGGAGGTGGTGCCGTCGATGTTGACGCTGTTTACCGTCGCGTTCGACGAGTCGGAGACGGTGAACACGCCGCGGGCGCAGTTGCGGGCGACGACCTGCCCGCAGGTGACGTCAGAACAGCCGTTCGCCAGGCGGAACGCGGCGTAGCCGCCGCCGACGTCGACGTCCGTGCCGACGACCTCCCCGACGGTGGCGTCGCTGGTGTCGTTGAGCAACACGCCGCAGCCGGACGCGACTCCGTTGGCGACGACCTGCCCGATCTGGATGCGGTCGACCGAGTACGTCTCGAAGGCGTGGCCGGCCGTGTTCTCGAAGTAAGCGGTGCCGACCTGGATGTCCGTACAGCGGACCGCGTCGTCGCCCCGACCGTCGGCGAACCCGTCGATGCGGACGCCCCCGCCAATCCCGTCGATGTAGCTCTCCTCCGGCATCCGGACGTCGACGTGCCCGAGCGTGACGTTCCAGACGTTTCGGAACCAGAACGCCGAGCGCGGGTTCCCGACGATCTGTACCCGCGGAATCTCGATCTCCTCGGCGTTGAGCGCGCGAAGCGGTCTGATCAGCGCCTCGCCTTCGTCCTCGACGTAGATCGTCCCCCGGAAGTCGAGGACGGTGTAACTGGGAATGTCGATCGCCAACACGTCGCCGTCCCACTCGTGGGGGCCCATCGTCCCCGAGCAGGCGACGACGACCCGCTCCTTCTCGGTCCGCCCGTCGGTGAGCCCGTCCAGGGCGGCCTGTACGGCGTCGGTGAACTCGTCGCCGCTGTACAGCGTCTCCTCCCGGTCGTCCGCGTGATACGTGCCGTCCTCGTCCTGCCAGACGACCGCGTCGGCGTCTCGAGCGCTCGTGTGGACGTGGTCGACGTCGAGGGCGTGCACATTCGACAGGTCGTGGCCCTGTGCGTCGACGTGCTGGTTCCACTTCCGTGTCGACGAATCTCGGGTCTCGTCGTGGTCGGCACTCGCAGAACCCGTCATCGCGGCACCGACGCTTCCGACGCCGAGTAACGCCAACGCCGTTCGTCGGGTCAGTGTGAGTCCGTCGGACGAACCGTCCGCTCCGCTGTCTGGCAAGCTATGGGGTGCCATACCGCGACAATCAATAACCCACATAATAATTCTATCGAAATGTACGTTCTCGGATCGGTGACTGTCCTCGAACGAATCGGTCCGCGAGGTGAGTCGAGACGAACCGAGCGAACGAGCGGCCGTTCAGCGTTCGCGTTCGGCCAGCGGCACGCAGATGCTGTACGTGTCCGCGGGCCACGGCGGATGGGCCGGCAGGTCGGCAGCGTGTTCGACCGACGCCAGTTCCTCCTCGCGGTACTCGAGGATCGCGAAGAACAGGTGGGTCGCGACGCCGTCCTCGACGAGCACCTGCGCGCGCTCTAAGTTGGCGAACGTCCGCTCGCTCCCGTCGTCGTACGCGAGGACGAGTTCGCGGTCGCCGGTCGTTCGGTGGGGGTAGGCTTCGGGCGGGTCGCTGACGGTCCACTCGACGCCGTCGGCGGAGGTCGCGTGAAAGCCCGCGTAGCTGTCGACGTATCCGTCGTGACTCGCGTGGTGGTGGGCCATGTCCTTGACGACGGCGTGGTAGCGCTCGTCCTCGCCCGACCACCAGACCGCGTGGTCTTCGAGCGGGCGGAGCACGTTCTTCTCGACGAGGCGGTAGTCGTCGAAGGCCGACCAGTGGTCGGCCTCGTAGACGCTCATCTCGAAGTTGCCGTCGCGGACGAACACCTTCGCACTACCGTCCTCCCGAACGACCGGCACCGCGTTCGTCTCGTCGGGGATGACGATTCCGTGCTTTTCCCAGGGGCCCGTCGGCGAGGGAGCGCTCGCGAGACCGACCGAACAGCCGGTCCGTTCCGCGCTGTAGGGCCCCTCAGGGCTCGGACGCGGACCGTCGTATGCACACCCGTAGTAGTACAACAGGTAGGTGACCTCGCTGTCTTCCTCGACGCGAACGACCGACGGATTGTGGGACATCCGGTCCCAGTCGCCCTCCTCGCCGGGCGGAACGACGACTTCCGCGAACTCGTAGGGTCCTTCAGGCGTCGGCGAGGTAGCGCGCACGATGTGGGAGTTCGTGGTCCACCCCGGCGAGAACGGCACGTCCTTGGACCACCGCGAGGAGAACATGTGGTACTCGTCCTCGCCCTCGCCCGCGACGACCGACGAGCCCCAGATCCAGTAGTCGTCCATCGCGAACCCGCCGTCGGTCGGCGCCGGTTTCAACCGGCCGGCGAAGGACTGGCCCTCGTCGGACGCCATCTACTCCCACCCCTCGCTCTCGTACTCGGGGAGGTCCTCGAAGTCCGGCACCTCGACGAGGTAGAGGTTGCTCGAGCCGTCGTACCGGTCCGAGTCGAACAGGACCCGGGAGCCGTCGGGGCTGAACCGCGAGTGAGGGTGCGGACTCTCGGGCTTCCAGTCGACGGTCGCGAGACTGTGGGGCCCCTCGTAGGACTCGCTCTCCTCGTCCCACCGGTAGAGCAGGTTGTACGGCACGCCGGTGAAGGAGCCGTCACAGACGAGCAACTCGGGCGAGTTGGCGTGAGTGTGAGTCAGCGCGTACACCTCGTCGGGGAGGTCGGTCTCGCGGTGGTCGGTGTCGTCGTAGCGAGCGCTCCCGATGAACGGCTCGGGGTCGTCGACCCGGTCGCGGCCCTGGGGATCGCGCAGCGACCCGTGGTAGCCGATCCGCTCGCCGTCGGCCATCCAGTACTCGTGGCCGACGCCGCCCTCTTCGGGGACCTCGCGGATCTTCCAGGTCTCGCCGGTCGCCGCGTCGGCGACCCAGATCCGGTGGTCGACGCCGTCCCACGGCCCCTCCTGACAGAAGATGAAGATCTCGGGGTCCGTCGGGGAGGCGTTGACGTGGCTGCTCGCCCACCGCTCTTCTTCGTGGATCAACTCCGGCTCACGCTCGCCGCCGCTCCCGTCGGTCGGCACGGCGAAGATCTGGACGTGGGGCTCGGCCGCCATCATCTCGTCCATCCACTGGTCCTCACCGGGCAGGTCGACGTCCTCGGTGATCGCCGCGTAGACGACGCTCCCGTCGGCGTTGACGTCCATCGAACCGCGGTCGTACCCTCCCGGGGCCTCGTAGATGACGTCGGTCACCCGAAGCCGATCGAGGTCGAAGCGGACGAGCCGGCCGTCGACCCAGAAGTACGCGTCCGCCGTCTCGTGGTGAATCGAGGTCCCGCCCTCGAACCCCTCGAGGTCGGTCACCTGCGTGATCAGCCCCGACTCGAGATCGATCGAGAAGAGCTGTCGGCTGCCGCCGCGGTTCGACCGGAACAGGAGTCGCCGCCCGTCGTCGTACCAGCCGTCCTCGGTGAAGTACAGGTGGTAGTCGTCCTCGCCGGGATAGCTCGTCAGCCGGGTGATGCGGGCGCCGGTGTTCGGATCGTCGTACTCTTCCCACTCGGCGGGCCAGTTGCGGCCCGCTTTCGGCCCCTGCGGTATCGTATCTGTCATTGACGTTGTGGATGGTTCCTCGCCATCCGGATAGTTAACCTCTCGTGTCCCGGCGAGGTGATCGGTGGTCTGTGTCGTGACCCTCGAGCGCTTTCACGCCGAATTTCTGCCGGTGGATGTTCTCCGACGAGGGTCCGCCGATCCGGGTCACGCGCCCGGTGTGGCGGAGGTCGACACCGATCGGAGTCGAGAAACCACCTCGCGGCATCTCGTGCTCGCTTTTGGGGGAGGCGGAGAGTACGTCACCACCGAAAACCGTTTCCGATCCCCCCGCGAGCCTTCGCGGAGAGAGCCGATGTCAGACGACCCCACTCCCCATCCGGACGTCCGCGAACTGCTCGACGAACTCGAGGCCGGGCCGGTGCCGCCGCTCGGGACCCTCTCCGTCGAGGGTGCGCGGGCGCTCCACCGCGATCTGTTCGCCGCGCCGGACGAACCCGAACCCGTCGGCGAGGTTCGCGACCTCGCGATTCCGGGCCCCGCCGGAGACGTTCCGATCCAGGTGTACGCTCCCGACGGCGAGGGACCGTTTCCGGTTCTGGTCTACGTTCACGGTGGCGGCTGGGTCCTCGGCGACATCCCGACCACCGATCCCGCCTACCGGGCGCTGACGAACGCCGCCGACTGCGCGGTCGTCGCCGTCGAGTACCGCCGCGCTCCGGAGCATCCGTTTCCCGCGCCGCTCGAGGACTGTTACGCCGCCCTCCGGTGGACGGCCGAGCACGCCGCCGATATCGGCTGCGACCCCGATCGGATCGCGATCGGCGGGGACAGCGCGGGCGGCACCCTCGCCGCCGCGGCCGCGCAGGTGGCTCGCGACCGCGACGGCCCGTCGCTCGCCCACCAGCTGTTGATCTACCCCGCGACGGACCGGTCGTTCGACACCGACGCTTACGAGGAGAACGCCGAGGGCTACTTCCTGACCCGCGAGGACATGCGGTGGTTCTGGGACCGGTACCTCGAGAGCGATCTCGACGCTCAGAACCCCTACGCGTCGCCGTTGCGGGCCCGCGAGTTCGCCGACCTTCCGCCGGCGACGGTCATCACGGCCGGGTTCGACCCGCTGCGAGACGACGGCGTCGCGTACGCCGACCGCCTCGAAGCGGCCGGCGTCGACGTCGCACACCGCCACTACGAGCGGATGATCCACGGGTTCGCGACCATGCTCGTCGATCCGGACCTCCCGCAGGCGAGGGAGGCTATCGCGGACGCCGGCGCGGACCTGCGCGCCTCGTTCGAGCGGTAGGTCGCTCGAGAAGGCCTTCGACGGCCCGTCCCGGACGAGATAGGATCGTTCCTCGACCGATGTGCCCTCTCACCGAAACGCGGCCGAGCCCCGGTTGCGCCGGTGATCGGCGGTACTCGGCGGGCGACACCCGCGATCGGTTGCGCCGTCAGGTGATCGGAACCGACGTTTGACGGTCAGTCACCGGTGTATCGTATCGCCCCGTCGGACAGTTTCGGTGCGGCGTAAAGCACGTCGCGAATACCTTCGTCCGGCATTTCGATCTCCCAGTCGGCGCCGTTGTAAGCGCCGGCGTTCGGCTCGTACATCACCTCCATTTCGGGAACCGTCTGGTTCCACCACCACATCAGTTCCCGGTGATACCGTTCTTCGTCGGTCGTGTGCCACTGGACGATGTGTTCCGCGAGGTCGATCGTCTTCGTCCCGCTGGATCCGTCCGGATCCCCGATCGGTATCGGAATCTCCGCCTCGACCGGGTAGTGCAGGATCGACGGTAACCACTCGAGGATGAGGCCCGTTCCCCACATGGTGGAGACGCCGTCCGCTCCGGACGCATCCGGCATCATGTGGTAGTTGCCGTTCTGTCGACGTTCGTCGAAGGTCGCCTGATCGAACGACTCCTGATCGACGGCGATGCCGAACTCCTCGAGGTTCCGACCGAGCACCTGAAAGTCGGGGCGATCAGGGGCGTTCATGAAGCGGATCTCGAACCGTTCGCCGTCGGGTGTCACCCAATCGCCGCCCTCGCCCCGCTCGTACCCCTCCTCCCTGAGAAGTTCCGCGGCGCGATCGGTGTCGTTCTGCCCGTATCTCGTGAAGTTTTGCACCCGCTCGACGGATGGGTGGGTGTCGTCTCGCAACACTTCACCGGGGATTCGACACGGAGGCCACTCGAACGGACGGTTGACGCCCTGTAGCAGTTGTTCGACCTGCTGTTGGTCGAAGATGTGACAGACCGCTTTCCGGACGTTGGCGCTATCGAAGGGCGTCTCTCCGTCGGTTTCGTACCCGCAGTTGAACGCGAAGAGTTTGTTCGACGACCGCATCTCGTTGATGAGCGTGTGCTCGTCGGGAAGCTGGCTTTCAATGTCGTCCGCGACCGGGAATCCGCGGTGGGCCGCGTCGACCTGTTCCGCGATGTACGGCTGGGAGGGCTGTTCGGCATCCGAGAACAGTTTGAGCGAGTACTTTTCGAAGTTGATGTCTTCGGCGTTGGGATGGTCCTCGTACTTGACCATGATCGTCTCGATGTCGCCGACCGCCGAGACCCGGAACGGCCCGTTACCGACCGTTTCGGCGCTGAGTTCCGGTGAACTCGTCGTCGTAATCTCCTCGAGAACGCTCTCGGCTTCGTCGCCCTCTGCGTCTCTGAGTTGCTCCAACCACTGGGTCCACTGACCGTCGTGTTTGGTGTACAGCCCCCGGGAGTTGTCGCCCAGCGACCCGTTGAGCCAGTTCTGGAAGACATACTTTGAGGTGAACGAGTTGTGCAAGTGGATCCGTATCAGCCGGTCGTCCACCGCCTCGACTGATTCGATGACTTGATGGGGTCTCTCCCCCGGTTCGGCCGTCGAACGCAGGATCTCGAGCGCGAGCTGTAGTTGCGTGGCCCAGTCCTGTGCGACGACCTGGTCACCGTCGTGCCACGTCCACTGATCGCTGAAGGTGACGTCGAGCGTCGTCTCGTCCGACTTCTCCCAGCCCGTCGCGATGTGGGGGTACAGTTCGTCGTTCGGTTTCGAGTAGAGGATGGGTTGATCGAAGACGTTCGCACCCGGATGCCAGCAGCCGGACTGGGACGGATTGAACGGATTAAGGTGGCGGTCCGTGTGAGCCGTGGCGCTGGTCGTCGGATCGAAGACGTCGAACTGCGCGTCGTACGACTGAGTCCCGCCACCGTCTCCGGTGTCGTCGTCGGGAGAACGCTCGTTCGAACAGCCGGCTAACAGACCGGCACTTCCCACGCCCGTCCACGCGAGAAACCGCCGCCTCGTACTCGAACCCGGAGGTCGATCGTCGACAGTTGGCATAGCAAACCACTTCGCATCGCACTTGAAAGTGCTTCGCCGTGTTTTCAGAGAACGAGGCCGACCAAAATAACTAATAGATATTAGCTTTAGCAAGGTGGATTCACCATGCTCCTCGAATCCTGACTCTCCGAGGAGTATGCGTCCGAGTCGTCGTCTCGATTCGAATCGAGTACTACTCGTGAATCGGCAGGTCGACACCGCGAACGGGTCGGACGCGAGAGCGGCGGCGAGAAGTGGACGGTTCGACCGGTGGCTGACGACTCGACGGTTCGAACCGCGCTCAGAGAATGCGAACGTCGTCGAGCATCCCGGTCCTGCGAGTGCCGAAGCCGCCGTAGAGGTGCGTCGAGTCGGTGGCCGAGACCGAACCCGCCGTCTCACCGTCGGCGTCCTGCAGTTCGATCTCGATCGCTCCGTCGGTTCCCCAGTCGACGACGTACTCGTAGATATCACCGATCTCGACGTCGATCGGGTCGCTCTCGGCCAGTTTCGTGTACTCGGGGGTCGACCACTCGTCCTCGGTGACCCGGTAGAACTGGATCCTGTCGTTCCAGGTGCGCACGAAGTAGAAGTTCTCGTGGCTCTCGATCCCGAAGGCGATTCCCATCACAGAGGTCGTCTCGGTCGCCGCGACCTTCGCGGCGAACCGGTCCCCGGCCCGCGGGTATCGTGGGAGATCGGCGTGCGACGAGACCAGCGCGTCGCTCCCCGAGACGTTCTTGAGGCTGTACTCGCCCGTCGCGACCGGCTCGTCGGTGGTGATCTCGTAGTGGCCGGTGGCGCCGACGTACTCGCTCAGGTCGCCGTCCTCGAAGTCGTCGACGACCCCGGGTCCGTCCTCGTCCTCGTAGTCCCCGGTCGAGCCCGTCTCCACGCGGCGGGACCACGATCCGAGCCACGCGCGCGTTCCGCTCTCGGGGATCGACAGCGAGCGGGTGTTCTCCGGCAACTCGGGGTAATCGCCGATGATCTCCTCGTGGTCGATCCAGGCGTGGTCCAGCCCCGAGCCGCCGGGCAGGTTGCCCTCGGTCGGCTCCCAGTTGGCCACGTTACGGACGATCCGCCGGTCGTGGTAGGTCCGGTTGGCGGGGCGCGCGCCGGCGTTCTCGAAGACGTGTTCCTCGACCTCGTCGGCCGACAGCGCCTCGAGTCCCTCGGGCCACACCGGCGGCGAGTTCACCCGGTTGATCCCGTCTGCGACCAGCGGCTGCTCCTCGGGCCGCGCGTAGTTGTCCGCGGCGTAGATTTCGCCCTCGTGGGTGTCCATGTCGCTGATCGCCGGGCCATTGACGTCGCCGCGGATGTAGGCGTTGCCGACGATGCTGGCGGTCGTCTCGCTCGAGCAACCGATCGCGTTCCGGAAGTCGTAGCTGACGTTGTTGACGACGACCGAGGTTCCGGACTGCAGGCGCGGGTTCCGCGTGAGGTTCGACGCCCAGAGGTTGCCCATCATCGCGAAGTTCTCGTAGCCGGAGCCGATAAGCGACCCGGCGGAGTGGCCGTTGCCGCCCTGGTGGAAGTCGGAGTTCCGGAGCGCCTCCGAGACGATGCAGTTCGATATCGTGACGTTCTCCCCGTAGGCGGAGAGGGTCTCGTCGGTCCCCCACGCCGCGGTCACGTGGTCGAAAATGACGTTCCGGCGGTTCCGCTCGGTTCCCACCGCGTCGCCCGCGCTCGACGTGTCGTCGCCGCGCCGGATCCGGATGTGCTGGATCACGCAATCGTCGGCGTCGATGAAGAGCCCGCCCCTGACCAGGGTGATCCCCGGCGACGGCGCGGTCTGGCCGGCGATGTAGAACTCGTCGTTGTGGACGCCGATGCCGCCCTCGAGGTCGATCGATCCGCTGGTCTCGAAGACGATCAGCCGTTCGCCGTCGACGGAGAGCGCGGTCGCCAGTTGCTCTCTCGTCGGTTCCCGCACCACGATCACCGGCGTGTCGTCGTCGAGCCACGACGCCACGTCGGCGAACCCGTCGGCGGGGTCGAAGCGGGACGCGCTCGAGGGGCCGGCCGCGGCCTCGCTCTCTCCTCCGTCGGCGTGACTTGGCGTGGCGAACCGGAGCGGGTCGCTCGTGACGGTGTCGATGCCGTCCGCGTCGAGCGCCGCCCTGACCTCGTAGTAGCGTCTGCTCGTGAGATCCGAGACGTCCCGTTCGAACGAACCCGACGAGGTGATCGTCTCCGCGGCCGACGCGCTCCACGAGTCGACGTTGAGCTCGCGGTACTGGAAGGACACCTCGGCCGACGAAATTCCGTGGAGATCCGCCGCACCGTGGAACGTCGCCGAGTCCGCATCGACGCCGGTCACCGACTCGATCCGGACGATGCTCGGCGTCTCGAACGAGGCCGTCGTGCTGACGGCCTCGTCGCCGTCGGCATCCACCGCGACCGCGCGGTACTCGTACTCCTGCTGGGGGGAGAGCCCCGAAACCTCGCGGCTGAACGAACCGGGCGCCGAGAGCGTCTCCGCGTCCGTCGCGGTCCACTCGTCGGCGCCCGCCTCGCGGTACTCGAAGGAGACGTCGGCCGACGAGGCGTCGCCGAGGTCCTCGAGCGACCCGTGGAGCGCGGCCGACGTCGCGGTCACGTCCGTCGCCGATTCGGTCGACACGACCGGGACGCCCTCCGCGACGGAGACGCTGCCGGCGACCTCGACGGGTCCGATGTCCCGGTTACTGTCGGGGGAGAGCCCGGAGAGCGCCCTGTATTCGGCGGTGCACAGCGTCCCCACGTTGTGGCTCGTGACGGGGAGGCCGACGTATGCGTCGGTACTCAGATCGATCTCGTCGGCGGTGAGTCGGCCGATCCGGGTCCAGTCGTTCCCGTCGGTCGAACCGAACGCCTCGATCGCGTCGCCCTGACGCCTGAGTCGCAGCCAGTCGGCCTGCACGTTCCCGCCGGAAACCTCCCCGATCTCCTCCCCGCCTGCAGTCGTGCTCACGGTGTCCTCGCCCGCGTCGGGTCGCCACTGCAGCGCCGCGTCGTTCGACGGGACGCGCCGGAGCATGACGTTTCTGGCGTCGGCGTCCAGCGTCTCTCGTACCATGATCCCCGCTTTCGCGTAGGAACTGGTGTCCTCGAGAAACGAGTTGTGAACGACGACGTCGAAGTCTCCGCTCACCTCCTGATAGTAGAAGTGGAAGGCGTCTTCCGTACTCCAGATGTCGTACCCGCCTCCCTGCACGGTGACGATCGTCGCCGCGGCGGCGCTTCCGCTGAACAGCGCCGGTACGGTTATGCCGATACTCCCTGCGCCGAGCGTGCGAAGGAACGCACGTCTGTTAGGCGTCATCTTGTAACACCGATCGCTATTACTACAAACGATCGTATAACTATTGTTGACAATCATTGACAATAGACTGTATCTTTTCGTTATACGTCTCGAGCGACCGCGGCCCGATCGGTAGCGGAGCGACCATAAACACATTTATCCTCCGACCGTCCGATTGCCGGACGATGACCGGTACCGAGGCGAGGGCCCGATCGTCGTGACCCTCGAGTCCGCCGTTCGCAGGCGACAGCTCGCGATCCTGGTCGCCATCGCGATCAGCCACATCACCGCGGGGGCCCTGTTCGGGACGTCGGTCGCCTACTACATCGGCCTCGAGGGGTCGCCGTTTCTCGTCTCGCTGGCCTTCGCCGTCTTCTCGCTCGGCCTGCTGGTGTTCGCTCCGGTCTGGGGGGCGATCGCGGACATCACCGGCCGGCGAAAGGCCGTCGTCGTGGGGACGTCTCTCGGGACGGTGCTCGCCGTCGCTCCGCTGACCGCGGCGAACCCGGTGTGGCTCGAGATCGCTTCCCGTGGACTGTTTGCGGTGTTCGTCGCGGGCTTTCAGTCGACGATGCTGACGATCGTCAGCGAGTCGGGCGGCGATCACGGCAGGGGGCGAGCCATCGGATTCTACAGCAGCGCGGAGTCGGTTGGAGACATCGTCGGGCAACTGCTGGTCGGCTACCTGCTGGGAGTGCTCTTTCCGAACCAGCTCTACCTCGTCATCGTCGTCGTCGGAATCGTCTCGACGACGCTGGTACTGCTGATCACGGATCCGACACCGGAACCCGACGAGCCGGCGACGGTAGCGCGCTTCCGTGACGAGTTCCGGCGGCGGTTCGCGCCGCGGTCGGTTCGGAACGGCTTTCCGGACGGGCACGGGCTCGGCTGGCTGTACGTCGGACTCTTCCTGCGGAACATGACCCAGAAGGGAGTGTCGGCGGTGCTTCCGGTCTACCTCACCCAGACCGTCGGGCTCACCGAGTTCCTGATGGGCGTCGTCCTCGCGGTCAGCCCGACGATCCGGACCGTCGCGATGTACGGTTTCGGTCGCCTGTCGGACGCCATCGGTCGGAAACACCTCATCGTCCTCGGGATCGGCGGCGCGGCCGGACAGGCGCTGGTGCTCGTCGGGGCGACGATTCCGACCGCCCTCCCCGCTCGAGTGGGGCTCAGCGCGCTCGCGTTCGTCGTCCACGCGGTCACCTTCTCGGCGCTGACGATCGGGACGATCGCCTTCATCAGCGACGTCGCGCCGCTCGACCGGGAGTCCGAGTTGATCGGGTTGCGGTCGACCGCCCGTGGCGCGGGGGGCGTCGTCGGACCGCTCGCGGTGGGTGCGCTGGCGACGGTCACCGACTATCCGACCTCGTTCGTCGTCATCAGCGTCGTCTCGATCGTCGCGACGGTGCTCGTGGCGACCAGAGTCACGGAGAGTTACGAGGGTTCGGGCGGTCTCGAGGCCGCTTCGGGCGAGCCCGCGGAGTGACGGGCCGGCGTCGCCGTCGGGACGGCGCGAACGCGGCCGAGCCGGAGAACGCCTCCCCATCAGGTATCTCTAAGTATCCCCGTCACCCGATGGTGGGCATGGCGACAGAGCACGATCGAGAGCCGAGTACGCTCCGCGCCGGCTTTCGATCCCCGCCGGCGACCGAGTACGGAAACGTCCCGTTCTGGTGGTGGGACGGCGACGAACTGAGCGAGGACCGGATCACCGAACAGCTCGAGACCCTGCAGGAGAAGGGCGTCGAGGCGGTCTGCTTCGAGCAGAAGTACCCCCACGGTTCCCCCGAGGGGCCGCAGGCGCCGTACTTCTCCGAGGAGTGGTGGGAGTACATGGCCCACACGGTCGCCGAGTGCGACCGGCTGGGGATGTCGCTGTGGATCCACGACCTGACCTACCACCACAGCCCACCTCAGTGGAAGCGCTACTGGCAGAACCACGTCGAGGGCGAGATCGACGACCACCCCGAGTTTCAGGGACACGTCCTCGACCGCGTCTCCGCGGACATCGAGGCGGGTGAGACGGCCGAACTCGAGTTTCCCGAGTCGTTCACGCCGCTGTCGATCGCGGCGTATCCGGTGACGGACGCCGGTGACGAGGCGGACCCGACCGGCGACGACCGTCTCGACCTCGAGAACGAAATCGACCTCGAGGCCGAATCCGGATACGAGTGCGGCGAGGAGGTCGAAGCGGGCGGATTCGAGTGGACCGCACCGAACGGCGAGGCGGGTATCGAGGCTGAAACGTACCACGTCGCCGCCGTCGGCTACCGGCCCGAAGGACTGTGTCGGACCACTCGAGACGTCGTCGACCGCATCCTCGAACTCCACTACGGCGAGTACGTCGAGCGCTTCGGGGACGACCTCGGCGACCCCATCGTCGGCACGTTCCAGGACGAACTGTACGTCATGCAGGGAACGATCCCCTGTGACGAGCGCGTCGTCGACCGCTACCGGGCCGAGTGGGGCGAGGACCTCGAGTCGAAGCTGATCGCGCTGTTCGAAGACTGCGGCCCCGAAACGCGCGCCGTCCGGGCGCGCTACTACGACGTGATCGTGACGGTGCTCGAGGAGAACTGGTTCCGTCCGCTTCACGAGTGGCACGAGCGCAGAGGGTTGCGGTTCGCCCACGACAACTGGGGCCGAAACGACCTCACGGAGCACGCGACCGAGTACGGCGACTACATGCGGACGATGCGGTGGTTTCAGGAGCCGGGCTACGACGACGGCGGTGCCTTCGAGGGGATCGGCACGCGAAACTTCTTCGACGGGAAGCTGGCCTCGTCGATCGCGGCCTGTTACGACCGCGACCGCGTCTGGGGCGAGTTGCTCCACACGACCGGCTGGGGCTTCCCGCTCGACCTTCACTTCGCGGCGATCGCGGAGAACGCCTGCTACGGCCTCGACCACTACAACAAGCACGGCCTCTACTACGCGACACTCGGCGGCTGGTACGAACACGCGCCGCCGGACACCCACTTCCGGCAACCCTACTGGGAGCAGATGGAGGCGTTCAACGACGCCGTCACCCGGCTCATGTACCTCTGTGCGCAGGGCGAGACGGTCGTCGACCTCGCGATGTTGTACCCGATCACGTCCGTCCAGGCCCACCGACTGGCCGGCGGCGACATCGAGGTCGACGGCCCGGGCGGCCACCACCAACCCGAACTCGAGGACGAAGCCACCGAGATCGACGAGCGCACGCGGGAGATCGCCGAGGACCTCTACACCGACGTCTCGGACCTGCTGTTCGTCGATCGCGAGACGCTCCGAGACGGCCACGTCGCGAACGGCCGGCTCGCCGTCGCCGGCCGGACGGCCGACGTCTTCGTTCTCGGTCCCGTGAGCACCGTCCGACGGGACGTCCTCGAGACCGCCGCCGCCCTCGTCGACGAGGGCGGCACCGTGCTCTCGATCGGCCGGCTCCCGACGGCGACGGTCGAGGACGGCGCGGACGACGAGCGACTCGAGGAGCTACTCGAGCGGATCTTCGGCGACGGGCTCGAGCGGTGGCGGAGTGGCTCGGAATCGGGATCGCGATCGAACACCGACGACGACCCGGTCGTCGCCGAACGCGCCGACGGCGGCGTCGCAATCCTCGCCGACGAGGTCGACGGACTCGCGTCGGTCCTCGATCGGTACGCCGACCGCGACGTTCACGCTCCCGAGGACGTCTACTACATCCACCAGCGGGTCGACGACCAGGATATCTACCTCCTGTTGAACACCCGCGACGAGGCGCGAACGCTCGAGGTCGACCTCCGGGCGACCGGCCGTCCCGAGCGGTGGGACGTCCAGGCAGGGACGGTCGAACCGATCCACGCCTTCGCCCGACGAGACGGGTACACGACGCTCGAACTCGAGTTCGCTCCCCACGAGTTCCACGTAATCGGATTCGACGGCGAGAGTGGGGTCGGCGCGAGCGTCACCGGGACGTCACTCGGGGCGATCGACGGCCTCGAAACTGACGACGGAATCCGCGTCTCCGGATACGCGGCCGAGTCGGGAACCCACGAGGCGACCGTCGACGCGGGCAGCGAGGTCCGCACGGCCGAGAGCGAGTTCGTCGACGTTCCCGCTCCCGTGGCACTCGAGGACGGCTGGACGTTCGAACTCGAACCGACGCTCGACAACCGGTGGGGCGACGTCCGCTACCCCGCGAGCGAGGGCTCAATCGGCGCCGAGGTCAAGGAGTTCGAGCACCGTTCGGAACACGCGGGCCCCGGCGAGCGGACCGACGGCCTCGAAGAGGGGTGGCACGAGTCGGCGGCCGATTCCGAGTCAGGCGACGGCTGGGAACCCACTCGGATCTCCTACGGACCCTACTTCTGGAGCCGAACCGGCGAGGCGGACCCCGACGCCGTGGCGACGCCGCCCGAATCGGTCGACGGCTGGGAGCCCTACGAGTTCTCGACCGAGATCGGCACGCCGGGCACCCACCCCGACGATCACGGGTTCAACGGCGTGCTAAGCGACGACTTCCTCGTCGCCGAGGACGAGCCGACCCACTTCTGGACCACCGTTTCCGGGACCGGCGAGCGCGTCGCCTGCCACTACGGCGCCGGCATCGACGCCCTCCTGATCGACGGCGAGCGCGTCCCCCTCGAGGCCGACGAACCCGGGACGTTCGAGGTCGACCTCCCCGCCGGCCCGACGTCGGAACAAGTACAGGTACAGGTCGTGGTCGAACCCGAGGCCCAGACACACGTCGTCTTCGAGCCGCTGCCGGCGACCGCCCGCGAACGAGACATGTCGTACGTGCCGCGGCTTCGCTGGTTCCACGAGGAAAGTGAGGGTGAGGGTGTGAGAGAGGACGAAGCCGAACCCGCCCTCGCGTTCGACGCCTTCCCGTGGCTCTCCGAGCGCGTCGACTGGTTCCGCTTCGAGGCACCTGTCGGCGCGACCGGCTTCTCGCTCCCGCTCCCGGTCGCGGGCGACCTGCGCGTCTGGATCGACGGCGAGGAACGCGACGCGAGCGACGGCCGCGTCGACCTCGAGGCACCCCTCGAGGAGCCGGCGACCGTGATCGTCCGCAGCGAGGCTGCCGGCGCCCCCGGCGGCGCGCGGTGGGACGGCCCCGCCGAGTTCGAGACGGCTCCCGTCGAAGTCGCGACCCGCGACTGGTGCGATCTCGGCCTGCAGGAGTACTCGGGGATCGGCGTCTACCGGCGGACGCTCGAGGTTCCCGACCTCGACCTCGACGCCGGCGACCGGCTCGTCCTCGACCTCGGCGACGTCGGCGTCTCTGCGGCCGTCCTCGCCGACGGCGAGCGCGTCGGCACGGTCTTCGCGGCGCCCTACGAGGTCGACCTGACCGACGCGGCGACCGACGCCGACGGGGAACCGCTGGACGAACTCGACCTCGAGGTGCGGGTCGCGAACACGATCGCGAACCACTTCGCGGCCGAGACGCCGACCCGCTACGTCTACGAGGGCCAGCGCCGCTCGGGCCTGTTCGGCCCCGTGGAACTCCGGACCGAGCGCGGCGTCACGATCGCGCTCGAGGACTGAGCGAGTTCCGTCTTCGCGGTACTCTTTCTCTCTCCCCTCTTACTCCGACGGCGTCCACTCGAGGATCGCCACCGACGCCGGCGGCATCGCGACCTCGAGGGCGGACCCGTCGCCGGTCTCGATCGTCTCGACTGCGTAGCTCTCGCCCTCGCCGCCCCGCGCGAACGGATCGCCGTCCGCGGCGGCGTAGCGCCGTCCCTCGAGGGCGTCGACGCCGTCCTGGAACTCGATCGCGACCGTCGTCGCCCGCTCGAGCGACCCGTTCGCGAGGACCGTCACTAGCTGCGGATCCGGCCCTTCCGTCCCGACCGTCACCGCGTCGATCAGGGGGAGCTCCCCCTCGGGGATCGAGATGCCGGTCGCCGGCCGCTCGCGGGTCGGACTCCCCGACACGGCGGTCTCGAGGAGGTGCCACTCCTCGTCGGTCCCGCGCATCGCGCCCGCGATCGTCGCGAAGAAGCGGGCGCCGAGGTGGTCGGCCGACCCGCCGCGGGGGTGGGGGTGGACGTACCCCGAGAAGTTCGTCCAGTGGGCGAGGTCGACGTCCTCGCCGTTGCGCAGGAGCGAGCAGAGCGCGCGGGCCGCGAAGACGGCGTGGGCCATCGTTCCGCGGGCCGCGAGCGGCCACCCGTCCTCGATTTCGTTCGCTCGCAGACCCCACTCGCCGAAGGTGAGCCGGAGGTCCTCGACGCCGTGGTCGGCCGCGAGCGCCCGCACCTCGTCGAACATGTCGTCCCAGGATGCGGGGTCGTTGATCAGGCACTCGACGTAGCCCAGCGGCGTCTCGTCGTTCGCCTCGAGCCACGCCTCGCGCGCGCCCGGTTCGCTCGTGTGAGTGCTGATCCCCTCGGTGTAGCGGTGGACGTCGAGGCCGTCGATCGCCTCGGCGGCCCCCTCGAAGAGGCGCTCGTTCCAGACCGGCGACTCGCCGCCCCCGGCGGGGAGCGTGACGTCCTCGCGGGTGCCGTCGTGGACGAGCGTGAACCAGGGGTCAATTCCGCAGGCGTCGACCTCGATCTCGGGATCGGCCGCGCGCATCGCCTCGCGGTACTCGCGGTACCGTTCGGCGTAGTCGTCGGCGTCGGTGCGGCCGATCTGCCAGTGGCCCCAGACCTCGTTTCCGACGCCCCAGTAGGTGACGTCCCAGGGCTCCTCGTAGCCGTGTTCGGCCCGCAGCGCCCCGTATTCGGTGTCGCTATCGCCGTTGACGTACTCGACCCACGCGGCGGCCTCCGCCGGCCCCGCGGCCGACCAGACGGGGACCGTGAGGTAGGGTTCGGCGTCCACGAGGTCGCAAAAGCGCAGCCACTCGTTCGTCCCGAGGGAGTTCTGGTCGAGGCCGCCCCAGTTGGCCACCGGAACGACCGGCCGCTCGGATACCGGCCCGACGCCGTTTCGCCACCGGTACTGGCTGGCGTAGTTGCCGCCCGGCCACCGGAGGCTCGTCACTTCGGCCTCCCGAAGCGCGTCCACCGTCTCCGGGTTGAATTTCCCCTCGACGGCGTCCCCCGGAACGAGCGTCACCCAGTCGACGTCGAGGGCCCCCTCGCCGGCCGCCGTGATCGTCAGGACCACCTCCCCGTAGCGAGGGTCCGCGTACCGCTCCGGGCTCTCCGCCTCGAGCGTCAGCGCGACCTCGTGGCGCACCCACCCATCCGAGACGGGAACCCGATCGCGTGCGAGCGCGTCGCCTTCGGGTGTCTCGAGGGCGACGGCGCACTCGGAGACGTCGCCCCGGACGGAGAGGCCGACCTCGAACGAGGACGCCCTGCGGTCCGGGAGGGCGAGGTGCTGGCCGACGCCGCCCTCGCCGTCGAGGTCGACTCGCTGGTAGCGCGACTCGACCGGCCCCGACGGCTCGAGTCGGTGGCCCTCCGGCACCTCGATACCCTCGACGAGCGCGTCCTCTTCGCCCCGGCCGCGGACGCCGCCGACGGGCCGCTCGAGGCCCACGTCGCCGGCGACCGTCGCGGGCTCCCAGGGGTAGGCGACGCCCTCGGGTGACTCGACGTCGTCGAAGGGACTGCCCGCCCGGCCGCTCGAAGCGTTCCACACGTCGAACGTGCCGTTGATAACGTAGTTCTCGAACACGCCCGGATACATCGCGCCGCCGATGTGCTCGGCGAACCGTCCGAACCGGTTCGGGTCGATCGTCCACGCTCCCGCCCGATCGGCCGCGACGCCGATCCGAACCGGACGCTCGTTCGCTTCGGTCATACGCCGACATACGTACCGACCGCGAAATAGGTTCGGACGGGCGACGGCGTCACTCGGCGCGGCCCCGCTCGAGGGCCGTCGGCGTTCCCTCCTCGCGGTCCGCATCCGCCACAAGCGTTTATACGGCCGACCACCGAATACGTGCGCATGAACCTACAGTTCTGGAAGGGGATCATGATCGTCTGCGTCCTCCTGCTCGTCGTGCTCGGTATCTCGGCGGTGACCGTCGAGACCGACTCGGCGACGTTCGTCATCACCGTGCTCGCCGCCCTCCACCTCCTCGCCGCGATGGCGATCATCAGTTCGTTCTTCTACTTCGACTGGGACCCGTTCGAGCCGTTCCGGCCGGATTGAACGCTCGGACGCGAACCGATCGCCGAGTAATCGTCGGTGTGTACCGGCCCGACGGTTGCGACTGCTCGTTTCGTAGATCGGATAACGGGTCGAAAACAGCCTCTCGAGCGGCCTCGAACGCCATCGACGACAAAAGATCCGGCCGGGCGGTCCGAAGACAGCCGGCGGGAGTACGTCAGGTTCACCAACGGTCGCGACGGCGACCGGATTCTCACGCGGTTCGCCGTACCGATTTACAGTAGCCCGTATCAGTCCTCCGCCGGGTCGCGGAACGTGAAGAGCTGGTTGTTTCCGCCGGTCGGACTCCAGTGTCGGAGGTCCGCACCCGGCTCCGGATCGACCTCCCAGACGTCGACCGCGAGATCGGCGTGTGCCGGCTCGAGGGTGTAGGCCACGTCGCTTCGCGGCACGGCCTCGAACTTCTGGTACTCCGCACCCTCCCAGGTGCCGAGCACGAGGTTCGTTCCGGTCCCCGTGTCGCCGTCCTCGGCCTCGAGCACGAGACCGTCGCCGTTGGCCGCGTCGATACGGAAGGTGCCGTCCTCGAGTTCGGTGGCCTCCCACACCTGCTCGGTGGCTTCGCCGACCGTCTCGTTGTAGACGTTCGCGCCGTCCGCGAGTCCGGCGTCGTCGTCGACGCTCATCACGATATCGTCGTCGTTGAGTTCCGCGGAGATCAGGTAGGTTCCGTCGGTGAGGTCATCGACCAGTTCGGTCTCCTGTCCGGAATCGCCCGTTCCGAGGTTCGCTCGCGGGTTGTCGACGACGTACTGCACGTCGACGTCCGCCTCGGGGTCGTGCTTCCACTCGAAGTGGAGATCCCACGCCTCGCTGTCGCCGTTCCACAGGAAGTAGTGATCGTACGCGAACGTCGTCCCCGACGCCTCGACGGGGTCCGATCGGAGCGACGGTTGCTGGTACTCGAACGGACTGACGTCCTCGACGACCGCGGCGGGATCGGCGCCGCCCTCGAGCGTGACGGTGCCGGTCGCGAGGCCGCCGCCGTGGTTGTTGTGGAGGATGGTTTCGTCGGCGTCGACGCGGATGTTCTGCTCCGTCCCGCCCTCGCGGACGTCGCAGTTGACGATCCGGACGTTCGACGTCTGGTTGCCGGAGACGTAGATCCCGTAGGACTGGTTGCGTTCGTCCTCCGGCCGGTCGTCGTAGGTTCGGAGGTTGCTGATCGTGACGCCGTTCGTCGGACTGTGGCCGAAGTCGTTTCGCGAGTGGACGCGGACGGCCTCCCAGTCGCAGTTCTTGACGACGCCGCCGTTGATCGTGAAGTTCTGGCAGTCCTCGATGAAGATCCCGCCGAACATCTCGGAGATGTTCACTTCGCCGACCGTGATGTTGTGCGACCCGGAGACGCCGAAGACGCCGCGGGCGCCGCCGCGACAGATAACCTGTCCGACGGTGATGTCGTGGGCGTCGTTCGCGGCGCGGAAGGCCGCGTACCCGCCGGATTCTCCCTCCTCCTCCCGGTAGTCGATGTCTTCGCCGACCACCGCTCCGACGGTCGCGTCGGTGGTGTCGTTGAGCAACACGCCGGCGCCGGTGAAGGTCCGTCTCGCGATGACCTGACCGACCTGAATGCGGTCGACCGCGTACGTCTCGAAGGCGTGGCCGGTAGTGTTCTCGACGTAGACGCTGCCGAACTGGATGTCCTCACAGCGAATCGTGTCCTCGCCTCGACCGTAGGCGAAGCCGTCGATCCGGATTCCGCTCCCCTCCCCGTCCTCGTCGACCCGGAGGTCGACGTGCCCGACTTTCAGGTTCGAGACGCTGCGGAAGAAGAACGGACTCGCCCAGGTCCCCTCGACGGACAGTCGGGGAATCTCGATGTTTTCGGCGTCGAGCACCCGAAGCGCGGTCGTGGACGTATCGTCGACGTAGATCGTACCCCGAAGATCGAGGATCGTGTTGCTGGGAATGTCGATCGCCGCGTCTTCGTCCTCCCAGTGGCCGCCCTCCGGCGGCGTCGCCGTCCCCGAGCAGGTGACGACGACGCTCTCTTTCGTGCTCCGCCCGTCGGTGAGACTGTCGAGCGCCGTCTGGACGGCTTCGGTGAAGTCCTCGCCACTGTACAGCGTGTCCTCGTCGTCGTCGACGTGGTACGTTCCGTCGTCGTCCTCCCAGACCAGCGCATCCGCGTCTCGAGCGTTCGTATGGACGTGGTCGACCTCGAGCGCGTTGAGATCGAGCAGATCGTGACCCTGAGCGTCGATATGTTGGTTCCACTTTCGGATCGACGCGTCTTCGGTGTCGCTGTGGTCGGCGCTCGCCGACCCCGTCATCGCCGCGCCGACGGTTCCGGCACCCAGTACGGCCAGCGCTGTTCGTCGCGTCAACGACATCCCCTCGGCTGTACCCTCCACTCCGTCGTCTGATGGCTCGTGTCTCGCCATACCGTGTGAATTGTATACATTGTTCATAATATTACCGAAAGGGGAAATTCACTGCCGGCGCAACCCTCGAGAAATTAACTAATTATGGCCGATACGTACCGCCATCGGCTATCGACTCGTCCGTCGTCGAGACGGACGCTCTCGCCCGTCTCAGGTCCGGGCCGTCCCGACACGACCGGCCGAGCCGTCGCGTTCGTCCCCGAGAGCCGATCCGATGACGTCGCCGCGAACCCGTGCCGATATCTTTTACTGACCCGCTCGTCGTGAGACACACGAGCTTACGATGGCAATCCAACAGCCCACAGATTTGCGAACCGAGTACGCGTCGAACCCGCTCGGGATCGACGAGCCGGCGCCGGACCTCCGCTGGCGGGTCGAGACCGACCGACAGGGTGCCCGACAGACGGCGTTTCGAGTCCTCGTCGCCTCGAGCGAGGCCAGACTCGCCGACGGCGACGCCGACGTCTGGGACACCGGCAAACGCGAGTCCGAACGCCCCGCGGTCACCTACGACGGGCCAGCCCTCGAGTCCGGGACGGACTACTACTGGAACGTTCGGGTCTGGGACGGCGAGGCCGAAAGCGAGTGGAGCGAGCCGGCGATGTGGGGGATGGGACTCGACGCCGACGACTGGGAGGCGTCGTGGATCCGCCGGGCCGACGAGGCGGACGGCGAGTTCGAGCGCGGCCAGTTCTCGTACGTTCGCCGCGAGTTCTCCCTGAAGGGTGGGCCGGAAGGCGACGGGGCCGAAGTCGAGGGAGAGATCGAGCGAGCGCGCGCGTACGTCGCCGCCTGCCACCAGTACGAACTCTCGGTCAACGGCGAGCGGGTCGACCGCGGGCAGTCCTTTTCCTACCCCGACTACCACTACTACAAGACCGTCGACGTGACCGACGCCCTCGAGGCGGGCGAAAACGCCGTCGGCGCGCTGTTCACGTGGAACGGCGAGGGACAGGGTCGACCGACCGCCGAGCCGGGGTTCATCTGTCAGCTCCACGTCGAACTCGCCGACGGCACCGAGCGGACGATCGTCACCGACGAGCGCTGGCAACTCCGCGAGGCGGAGTGGGACGAGGACGCCCCGATCCGCAATGGCGAAATCGCGGACCCAGTCGAGATCGTCGACGGGCGAGAGGTCCCATTCGGCTGGGACGAACCGGGATTCGACGACGCGGGCTGGGAACCCGCGGCGGTCGTCGGTGTCCACCCGACCGACCCGTGGGAGCGACTCATCACGCAGGAACGGGAGGTCGTCGGCTCGTGGGTCGAACCCGAATCCGTCACCGAACTCGAGTCCGGGTCGCTCGTCTTCGACTTCGGACGGGTCTACTCGGGTTTGCCTGTAGTCGACTTCGAGAACGGAACCGAGGGCCACCGCGTCGATATGCTCGCGGGCTACCTCCTTCGGGAGGACGGTACGGTCGACGACGAGGAGGGAACCCAGTGGACCGACATGCGCTACGGCTACGTCCAGCGCGAGGGTGCGTGTACCTTCAGGCCGTTCAACTACCTCGGCGTGCGCTACCTCCAGATCGACGATCCCGGCGAGGACCTCGACCTCGAGGACGTCTCGCTGTGGGCGCTTCGCAACGGGGTTCCCGACGAGCACGCGGCGACGTTCGAGTCCGACGAGGAGACGGTCGACGCAGTCTTCGAACTCGCCCGCCACTCGGTGCTCTACGGGAGCCAGGAGCAGTTCATCGACACGCCGACCCGCGAGAAGGGCCAGTTCCTGATGGACGCGTTCAACATCTCCCGGGCGACCAACCGCGCGTTCGGCGAACGGACGCTGACCCGGCAGGCGGTCGCGGAGTTCGTCCGCTCGCACTATCGCTACTGGGAGGACGAGGGCCGTCTGAACGCGGTCTACCCGAACGGCGACGGCAAGCGAGACATTCCGGACTTCACCGAAGCGTTCGCCGAGTGGGTCTGGCGGTACTACCGGACCTCGGGCGACCGGCGGGCCCTCGAGATCGCCTACCCCGTCGTGCAGGCGGTCGCCGACTACGTCGACCGGAATGTCGACGCGGACACCGGTCTCGTGACGAACCTCTCGGGCGGCGAGGGCGGCCCCTACCACGAGGGGATCGTCGACTGGCCCCCGGAGATGCGCTACGGCTACGACCGCGACTGGCCGGCGCGGACGACGGTCAACATCCTCGGTACGAGCGCCTTCGGCCGGGCGGCCGACATCGCGGCGGAACTCGGCCGACCCGACGACGAGATCGAGGGCTACCGCGAGCGCCAGGCCGACCTCGAGGCTGCGATCGACGAGCACCTCTTCGTGGACGGCCGGTACGTCGACGGGTGCGACGCCGAGGACGCGAGCGAGCACGCTTCCCAACACGCCAACGCCTTCGCGCTGGCGTTCGGACTCGTCCCCGACGAGGCCGTCGACGACGTCGCCGACTACGTCGCCGACCAGGGGATGCGAATGGGGCCGATGATGGTCCCGTGGCTCTGTGAAGCCCTCGAGGAAACCGATCGGACCGAGGCGTTCGTCGAGCTGCTGACCGACGCCGAGGCCGACGGCTGGGCGAACATCCTCGCGCAGGACGGCACCTTCACCTGGGAGACCTGGCACTGTCGATCCCCCGAACTGCCCGACGATCACCGCAAGAACCGCAGCGAGTCCCACGCGATGGGCGCGACGGTGCTGGTGAGCATCCAGCGGGCGCTGCTGGGCGTCCGGTTCCGCGATCTCGAGGCCGCCCATGTCGAGATTCGGCCGCCGGCGAACGGCCTCTCCTCGGCCTCGGGAACGGTTCCGACGGAACGCGGGACGGTCGACGTGTCGTGGGACCGGGCGGCCGACGGCACGCTCTCCGCGGACGTGACGGTTCCGTGGAACACCGACGCGACGGTCTCGCTCCCGGCGGCCGACGACCACGGTTCGCTCGCCGTCGACGGCGAGGACGTCTGGACGGAGGACGGGGCTGAGGCCGAGACCGGGACGACTCCGGCGGGCGTCGTCGGCCTGGAGCGGACGGAGACGGACCGAATCGACGTCGTCGTCGAATCGGGGTCCTATCGGTTCGTCCTCGAGTAGCGGTCGTCCGCGTCGCCATCGAATCTGGTCGCACGTCCGATCCAGGATTTCCGTACCGTCGAACTTGGTCGAACACTCGACCCAGGATTGCCGTACCGTCGAACGTTCGTCGGCCTTCGATTGTATCGAGTGACACTCACATCATCTGGTAGTATCGGACGGACGTGGCCGGCTGCACTTCGTTTCGTCACTCGTCGCTCGTTCTTCGACTGGTTCGCTCCTTCTTGTGTGTCGTTCACACACTCACGTCCGTCGATGCCGGACGATGCTCGGTGGAAGTCGTCCCGATTCGGCGGCCTCGAGAGCCCGTCCAGCACCAGTCGGCCGGTCGCAGGCGATACCCGACGCATACGGCTTCTCTCGACTCTATGAAACGAATTAGATCCGTGCTCGCACGGACTGCCTTCGGGATCGATTTACAATCATATGGTTGTAATTGTTTGGCGCGTAATTACACGTATCATAGCGGGACAGACAACTCAAACGTACGGTCTTGCCGGACGGACTTTGCCCGGCACAGAAACGTATTTTAGGTGACTACTCTACGATACCGATGTCCTCGAATTACGACCGACGGGCTACGTCGCCTAGAGTGCCTCGAACGAGAACATCTGGGCTTCTGCACCGCTGAAGGACCGCTGGACGATGTCTTCTCCCGCCGCGGCCAGGTCGCCGTCCAGCGCGAGTTCGATGCCGCTGTTGACGTTCGTGAGGACGTACCCGTCCGACGCGCCGAGATCGATCGTCCAGAGCTGGTGGTCCTCCTCTTCCCACTCGCCCTGAACGACCGTTGTACCCGCTTCGGTGCTCGCGTCTTCGACTTGCAGGACGTGACCGCTGTGAGCGGCTTCGATACGGTGGGTCGCGTCCGCTTCGTCGACGACCTCGACGTTCCACTGCTGGGACTGCTCGTCGGCCCACTCCTGTTGTTCGACGGTCGCACCGGCGTCCGTCGAGCCGTCTGCGACGCCGATCGGGAGTTCGCTGAAGAGCACGTCGATGCGGTAGGTCCCGTCCATCGTGACCGGCGGTACCTCGTCGTCGGCGAGCGCTCCCTCGAGTTCGAGCGCAACCTCTGTGTCCTCACCGTCGAACTCGAACTCGGCTTCGGCCGGTTCGAACGCCTCGAACCGGTCGTCGAGGACCTCGAACTCGTCTTCGTCGATGGGCTCGACCGTGACGTCGTAGGTGCCGTCGTCCCACCTGTACGTCGCGACGCCGTCTTCGATTTCGTCCGTCTCGGTCACCCGACCGTAGTAATCCCGTCGGAACACGAAACCGCTGTCGCGCTGGTCGATCTCGAGGCTGAAGCCCTGCGAGACCGGATCGCCGTTCTCGGTTTCGAAGCGAAGGGAGAGTTCGGGCGGTTCGTACGTCACCGGTCCGTCCTCGTCGGTTTCCTCGGTGTCGCCGTTCCCCCCGCTCTCGTCTTCGTTCGCTTCCGTTTCCGTGTCACCAGTTTCGCCGCCGCTCGCTGCGTCGTCCGTTCGTGATCCATCGTTCACACACCCCGCGAGCGACGCGCTGAGCGTAGTGGCGAGTCCGATACCGAATTGACGTCGGCTAGGGCTCAACTTTCCCATAATTGGATCTCTGCGATCAGACGAGTAAAACGATGACGATCCTCTCTTCACTCTGACACAAAGTCGCATGGTACCAATGTGCAGTACCGGGATTCGTCGCCGGCAGTCGACACCGGTCTTCGGTAGGTGCGCGGTAGAGCCAACTCGATGTGAGAAATCGGTGGTTCAGGTGTCGTCATCGTCGCTTCGACAAACTCAATCCCGGTACGAGATTCCCTCACTCGACCGAGAACACTCGGGAGCACCGATCTGAAGGAGAGCACAACGCACACACGTCTCTGAACACGACAGTCACCGCGGCCCCAAGCTATTTGTGATCACACGACAACGAGTTATCGCTGTACACGAGCGGTATGTTACGGGCAGGCGTCGTCGAGCACGTTTGACCACCCGATCGGTCGAGGGTGTGGCATTCGTTCTGGCCGGTATTCGGTACCCTCGTTTCGCGGGGATATATGTCAATGAAGCAGATCGTCCAAACAGGTCCAGAGGCAGTCGAGGTACAGGAAGGAGAACGTCCGGAACCCGATTCCGGGGAGGTCCTCGTCCGGGTCCACACCGCAGGGCTCTGTGGAAGTGACGCACACGCCTACCGGTACGAGGGGGGCTACGAGTGGATCCCGATCCCTCGGATCATGGGTCACGAGTACTCCGGCGAAGTCGTCGCGGTCGGCGCGAACGTTACGGCGTTCGAACCCGGCGACCGGATCGTCGAGGAACCGATCCACCACTGTGGGGAGTGCTTTCAGTGCAAGAACGGACAGGAGAACGTCTGTCAGAACTTTTCGATCACCGGAATGCACCGGGACGGAGCGTACGCGGACTACACGGTCGTCGATCCCCAGCACCTCCACCCGGTCCCCGACGGCGTTCCGCTGGGACACGCCGCCATCACGGAACCGACGAGCATCGCGACCCGCGCCGTGTTCTCCCGGTCGGCCGTCACGCCGGGAGACACCGTCCTCGTCCAGGGCCCTGGCCCCATCGGCGTCCTCGTCGCCGTGATCGCCGACTCGATGGGGGCGAACGTCCTCGTCTCCGGCCTCGAGCGGGACGCCGCGTCCCGACTCCCACAGCTCGAGCGAATCGGAATCGACACGATCGATATCGAGTCGAACGACCTCGACGAGGCCGTCGACGCGCGCACCGACGGGATCGGCTTCGACGTCGTCTTCGACACGACGGGCCACCGCACCGGCATCGAGACGGGTGTCGACGTCGTTCGCAAGGGCGGTCAGGTCGTCGTCGTCGGGCTCCCGGGCGAACCGAGCGAACTCTTCATGACGCCGGTCGTTCGCGGCGAAATCGAGGTCACCACGTCCTACGGCTCGACCTGGTCGAACTTCGAACAGGCGCTTCGACTGATGGAAAACGGGACGATCGACGCCGACGAAATCGTTTCGACGTCCTACTCGACGTCGGACCCCGCGACGGCGTTCGAGGCCTTCCTGAACTCGGAGGTCATCAAACCGGTGTTCCGGTTCGGCAGCGACTGACCGCGAATCGTGCGACGTTCCAGCGGTGTTGGGGTCGACTTTCTCTTCTCGCGTCTCGTGCGTTCGATCCGAGTGAGACCCGTCCACCCCGACGGGACGGTCACGCTCGAGCGTGCGGTTACGCCTCGTACTTCGGCAGGTCTTCGAACGGCGGAATCTCGGCGAGGAACACGTCGCTGGTTCCGTCGTACCGATTCGAGTCGAAGACGACGCCCGAGCCGTCGGGAAGGAGACGCGAGTGGGGGTGCGGACTCTCCGGCTTCCAGTCGTGAGTCGCGAGGGTGCGCGGCCCCTCGTATTCGCCCGTCTCCTCGTCGTATC
This sequence comes from Halomontanus rarus, assembly GCF_017357405.1. Taxonomy (GTDB): domain Archaea; phylum Halobacteriota; class Halobacteria; order Halobacteriales; family Natrialbaceae; genus Halomontanus; species Halomontanus rarus. The sequence goes on from NZ_CP071598.1 coordinate 84,379, forward strand.
GGTACAGGAGGGTACACGGGATGTCCGTGCTCCCGTCGGTGACCAGCAGTTCGGGGGTGTTCGAGTGGGTGTGCGTTCCGCCACCGGGAATCTCGGTCTCGATGCGGTCCGTATCGTCGTACCGGGCGCTTCCGGCGAACGCTCGACGGTCACCGTCCCCGTCCGAACCGGTCTCCCAGCCGTGGTAGCCGACGCGCTCGCCGTCGGCCAGCCAGTACTCGTGGCCGACGCCGCCCTCGCCGGGCATCTCCCGGACTTTCCAGGTTTCGCCCGTCTCGCGATCGACGACCCAGATCCGATTGTCGACCCGACCCCACGGCCCCTCTTCGCAGTAGGTCAGGAGTTCCGGTCGCGTCGGTGACGGATTGACGTGGCCGATCCACCTGTCGTCCTCCACGATCGTTTCGACCTCGCCGCCGTCGGTCGGGATCGAGAGCACCTTCGAGTGCGGTCCGAGTTCGAACTTTTCGGTCATCCAGTCGTCTCCGGTTCGATCGCGGACGTCCTCGACGATCGAGACGATGACGTTCGCCCCGTCGGCGGAGACCCCCGGAATCTTCCCGTGATATCCCGACGGCTTCTCGTACAGCGACCGAGCGGACAGGGTCGCGAGATCGATCGCGACCATGTGGTCGCCGCTCCAGCGGTACACCTCGTCGCCGTTTTCTACGATCGCCGGTCGGCTCGAGGTCCCCGACTCGACGGCCGGAACGTCGCTGAGCTGGGTGAGCAGCCCGGTCTCCAGATCGATCGAGAACACCTGCGAGTCGCCGGTTCGATCGGACGACACCACCATGCGGCGACCGTCGTCGTACAGACACGGCTCCGTGAAGTACGGGTGGAGACTGCTCGCGCCGGGATACCCCGTCAACCGGCGTACCGTCGCCCCAGTGTTCGGATCGTCGTACACGTCTCCTTCCGAGGGCCAGTGGCTCCCCGCTCGAGGCCCCTGAGTGATATTCTCAGCCATACGAACGACCACTCCGTTCGGCCGTATACCCCTGCGTGTATCGGAAATCGGTGCCGCGTCTCTCGAATCTCGCCTCTCTCGAGTCGGTAGACCGAAACCTCGGCTCCCGCTCGAGTCACTCGGCGTTCGGATCGTGGTAGAGGGGCAACGTCGTGACGTCGTCGGGAACGTCGACGAGGAAGACGTCGTTGTCCGGCCCCGCCCGGTCCGCGCCGAACACGACCGTCGACCCGTCCGGGCTAAAGCGCGAGTGCGGATGCGGGCTGTCCTCGCCCCACGCGTGGCTCGCGAGCTTTCGCGGCTGGCGATACTCGCCGTCCTCGTCGCGTTCGTACAGCAGGAGGTACTGCGCCTTCGTGTCGTCGCCGTCGCAGACGAACCGCTCGCGCGTGTTCGAGTGACAGTGGGTTCGACGGACGGGAATCTTCGTCTCGAGGCGATCCGTGTCGTCGTAGCGGACCGTCCCGTGAAAACTGTCCTCTGGGGTCCGCTCGCCGCGCCAGCCGTGGTAGCCGACGTACTCGCCGTCGGCCAGCCAGTACTCGTGGCCGACCGCCGTCTCCTCGTCGGTCTCCCGGAGCCGATACGTCTCCCCGGTCTCGAGGTTCGCGACGTGGATTCGGTTGTCGACGTGATCCCACGGCCCCTCGTGACAGTACGTGAGCAGTTCGGGTCGGGTCGGCGAAGCGTTGACGTGGCTGATCCAGTACTCCTCGCCGTGGACCAACTCGAGGTCGTCGTCGCCCTCGATCTCCGCCGTGAAGATCGCGCTCTGCGGGTAGGTTTCGTGAATCCCGGCGTGTCCTTCCCCGTCGGTCCGCTCGCCGACCGAGACGAGCAGTCGCTCGTCGTCCGCTAGCACGTCGTCGACGCCGAAGTTGTAGTCGTCGTAGCCCTCGGGCTTCTCGACGACGGGACGCACGGCGAGGGTGTGCAGGTCGAGCCCGACGATCACGTCGTTGTCGTAGGCTTCGCCCTCGAAACTGTAGGCGAAGTACACCTCGCCGGTGCGCTCGTTGACCCGCGTCGACCCGCTGACGTCCTGTGGCAGGTCGGTCAGCTGGGTCAACTGACCGGTCTCGAGGTCGATCGAGAACAGGTCCCACTCGCCTTCGCGCACCGACCGCAACAGCAGTCGGCGGCCGTCGTCGTACCAGCCGCCCGTCGTGAAGTAGAGGTGGTGATCCTGCGCGCCCGGCTGCGTCGTGAGCTGTCGGACGCGAGCACCGGTGCCCGGGTCAATGTACTCCTCGAGTTCCGGGGTCCAGTGTCGGCCGGCTTTCGGTCCCTGGCTGAGTTCGCGCTCGTCGTCGGAAGTGGAATCGGACGTCACGGCCGACTCCTTTCGGGTAACGGTATTAAGCGTTCGGGCCGTCTCGTTCGTTTTCTACGTCGGTTTTTCGCTCTCGAGACCAGCGAGACGATTTCGGGCGAAAGCACGGCCCCGCCCAGAGCCGCCGCTCTGATCGGAGCGGATATAGTCGGATCTCGGGCGTCGAAAACTCGGCCGTTCGGTCGGGTTCGGGCGTCGAACGGTCGACAGTCGTCGCGTCAGTTCGCGTGCGGTGCGATGTTGTCTCTGACCTCCGAGATCTGCTTGACGACGAAGATCATGCCGTATCCGAGCAGGCCGAGCAGCGCCGTCACGATGGCGTAGACGCCGAAGAACCCGGCGGCGACGCCGCTGGTGGTGACGATCTGGGTGATGACCCCGAAGGCGGCGAAGAGTCCCGACGCGATGAACAGCGACGCCAGTAACGGGTGTTCGAAGCGCGAGTACAGTGTCGATGTGATGTATTTCATTGGTAATCGTCGTATTTCGTCCGTGAGATATTAATTGTATCCGTCGGTTCGATTATCGCTCGGGGATCTCGTGTTCCTCGCCGTGGATCGATTCGCTCTGCCAGTACTCGTGGGTGGAATTCTCGCGGAAACACGCCGAGAGGTGATCGGGCGACCCCTCCTCGGACACGAGCTCCGGATTCTCCCGCGTACAGGCCTCGCGAGCCTTCGGACAGCTGGGGTGGAACCGACACCCGGAGGGTGGGTCCGACGGATCGGGGGCCTCCTCGGTCATCACCGGCGACGGCTCGGTGATCGTCTCTCGAGCCTCGACCGGGTCGAGGGGCAGCGACGCCCACCGGAGGATCTGCGTGTACGGATGCTTCGGGTTCTCGATGACCTCTTCGGGCGTTCCGATCTCGACGATCTCGCCGAGGTAGACGACCGCGATCTTCCCGTCGGTCTTCTCGGCGAAGTACCGGGCGTTGGTCAGGTTGTGCGAGATGAAGATGTAGGACGTGCTGAACATCTCCTGGAGGTCGACGAGCAGGTCCATGATGTCGATCCGCAAGGAGACGTCGAGGGCGCTGACGACCTCGTCGGCGAGGATCACGTCGGGTTCGACGAGCATCGCGCGGATGATCGCGACCCGCTGTTGCTCCCCGCCGGAGAGTTCGTGGGGATACCGATCCATGTAGTCCTCCGCCGGCGTCACGCCCGTCGTCCGGAGCATCGAGAGGATGCGTTCGTTCCGGTCGTTCACGTCCAGATCCGGGAACCAGAGCTTCAGCGGCTCGGACAGCGTCGCCCGGATCGTTCGGTAAGGGTTCAACGCGGCGTTGGAGTCCTGGTGGACGATCTGGAGCGCCCGCCTGACGTCTTCGTAGTAAATCTCGCCGCTGTGACGTCCGTCTTCGACGTCCTGAACGTCGTAGCCGCGATACTTGACGGTCCCTTCGGTCGGCTCCTGAATCCCGATTGCGGTCCGTCCGAGGGTCGTCTTTCCGCTGCCACTCTCTCCCAACAGGACGAGGACGTCCTCCTCGCCGAGTTCGATCGAGACGTCGCTGACCGCCTGGACCGGATCCTCGCCGAGGTCGAAGCGATCGACGATGCTCTGGGGCATCGCCTGTTCGATCAGCGGCTCCTCCTTGAACTCGACGGAGATGTTCTCGAGTTCGAGGACCGGCTCGCCGTTGTCCTCGACGCCCGTCGAGAGGGTGTTCGCGCTGGCGGTACTCCCGGGACTGCCGGTTTCACTGGTACTGTTATCGTCGTCGGTGCTCATCGGCTCTCACCTCCTGAAAGTGGAATATCGATCTCGCGTTTGGCCTTCTCGGGATAGAAACAGGCGACTTGCTGGTCCTCTTCGAAGGTCAACAGCTCCGGCTCCTCGATCTCACACCGGTCGTCCGAAATCGGACAGCGCGGATGGTACGAACAGCCCGACGGAATGTTGATCGGGTCGGGACTCGAGCCGTCGACGGTGTGGATATCCTCGATCGCCATGTCGAGCGTCGGCGTCGACTGGATCAACGCTCTGGTGTAGGGGTGGGCCCCGTTTCGCATGACGTCCTCGGTTTCGCCGAGTTCGACGAAGTCGAAGGCGTACATCACGCCCAGACGGTCCGCGAACCCGGCGATGACGGGCAGGTCGTGGGTGATGAACACGAGCGTGAGGTCGTACTCGTCTTTGATCTCGTGGAGCAATCGGAGGATCGTCCGCTGCATCAGCAAGTCCAGCGCCGCCGTCGGCTCGTCGAGGACGATCACGTCCGGTTCCAACAGTAGGCTCAATGCGAGCAGGACCCGCTGGCGTTGCCCGCCGCTCAGTTCGTGCTGGTACGTTTCGAGGATCCGCTCGGGGTCGAGGTTGAGATCGCGCATGATCTCTCGAGTGCGTTCCATTCCTTCCTCTTTGTCCTCGTTGTGCGCCTCGAGGGTCTCTTCGAAGTGGGATTTGATGGGTTTGGTCGGGTTGAACGAACTCATCGCGCCCTGGAACACCGTCGCGATCTCCCGCCAGCGAATTCGCTTGAGATCGCTCGTTCCCAGCTCGAGGAGGTCGACCGGCTCTCCGTTTTCGGGGTAGTAGGTAATCTCGCCGCTCAACTGGCCGGGATCCTCGACGGCGTTGAGAAGCGAGGAGGCGAAGACCGACTTGCCGCAGCCGCTTTCGCCGACGATCCCGAGGGTTTCGCCCCGGTAAATGTCGATGTTGATGTCGTCCATGACCCGCGCCTGCCCGCGGCCCATTCTGAACGTCACGTTCGCGTCGCGAACTTCGAGGATCGGCTCCTGGCTGGATCGCGGCTCCGACACGGTGGATTCTGATGTTTCGAACATGTGTGCGTGTTATGTGGTGTGTGGTTGTGGTTGGCTGGTGGTCATAACGGTCAGTATCTGTATCAGTCACCGAGCTGGTTTGCGATGGAGTCGACGCCGGTGTCGTCGCCGTCTCTCGGATCGTTCTCTTCTTCCTCGTTTCGCTTGCGCGCCTGGTGTCTGGCCCGTACGCGCGGGTTGAATACCTGGTCGAACGCCTGCGCCAGGAGCGTCAACCCGAAGGTCATGCCGGTGATCGTGATGATCGGCACGAGCAACCAGTGTGCCGCGTCGAGGTTGTAGAGGGCACCAGAATCCCTATACGCGTCGTTCAGGACGACCCCCCAGTTCTGGTTCGTGAACGGAAGGATACCGAGGAAGTACAGTCCGACCGACGCGTGAATGACGCCCGTCGCCCCGTTCATGAACCCCATCGTGATGAACGGAAGCATCTCGGGCAGCACGTCCTTGGTGAGCACGCTCGAGGTCGGTTGCCCGATCGTCTTCGAGGCCTCGACGTACTCTTTCTTCCGGAGCGGGAGCACCTGCGACCGGATCGCGCGTGCGAGTCCGGTCCAGCCCTGGATGTTCAGGATGATCCCGATGAGCCACGGGTTCGTCGGCTCGATGAGCGCCGCCAGGATGAGCAAGAGCGGTAGCCCCGGAATGGACATCATGGTGTCGGTAATCGTCATGAGGACCTTGTCCGTGTTGCCGCCCATGTAGCCCGAAACGAGGCCGACGACGACGCCCATGGCGTTGCCGAAGATTGCCCCTGCGATCATCATTTTGAACATCGCTGGCGTCGAGTGGACCATCAGGCCGAGCAGGTCCTGTCCGTACGCGGTCGTTCCGAGCGGATGAGCCATCGATTCGAACGGCCCGGCCAACGACGGACCCTGATTGAAACTGGGCACCTCGACGAAGAGGGTGCCGATCGTTCCCATCAGGACGTAGGCCGTCACGATGATGATCCCGATTCGGCCCCGATAATCGTCCCAGAGGACTCGGAGTGGTGCGATGATCCAGGACTCGATCATCTGCTGGTAGACGTCCGCCGTCGTCGCGTCGTACTGCGATCGAGCCTGGAACGGTGATGATTCGTCGCCGCCGCCTGGTGTGTCTTCAGTTGCCATCTGTGATTACCCCATACTGGACTGTTCCGCCCGCGGATCGATCAGTGCGTACGTGAAGTCGGCGATGAGCGTCCCGATCACGAACAGGATCGTGACGATGATGAGATTCGCGGTGAGCAAGGGGAAGTCCCGCATCACGGTCGCATCGAACATCAACATCCCCATGCCCGGATACGCGAAGATTTCCTCTAAGATGACCGTCCCGCCGAGCATGCCACCGAGTCCGATGATGATCCCAGTGTACATCGGCAGAATCGCGTTCCGCGCGAGGTAGCGCGTCGAAATCTTGTAGGAAGACAGCCCGCGGAGTTCCGCGACGCGGATGTAGTCGGACCCGAGGATTCGGATCGAGTTGGCCCGCATCGACAACGCCTGTCCACCGAAGCCCGTGATAACCAGCGACGCGACCGGCAGTGCAGCGTGATAGAAGATACCCTGGATGAACGGCCAGTTGAATCCCGGGTTCGTCGACGTATTGAATCGCCCTCCAGTCGGGAACCACCCGAGCTGATACGCCCCGAAGTACAGCAAGACGATCGCCGCGATGTAGAACGGAACCGCGCTGTTGAGAATGACCGTGATCGTCATCCCGACGTCGAACCGGGAGCCCTCGTAGTAGGCCATCAACGATCCGAGAACGATCCCGACGACGAGTCCGTACACCAGTGCAACCGACGAGAGGAAAATACTCCACGGAGCCGCCTCGAGAATGAGTTGGACGTTCGACGTCCCGGGTTGGACGATGATCGACTCACCGAGATTCCCCTGAAATGCACCCATCATATAGGTCAGGTACGCCTCCCACAGCGGTTGATCCGGCGGAACGAGCATCCGTTCCTGTAAGACCTGGTTTATCTGTTCGAAGGTGGGATCCGGGGGGAGACCGAACGCTGCTGGATTACTGTTAATCTGCGATCTGATCGCAGCTGCCGGTCCGCCGGGCATCAGCTGGATGGCGGCGAACCCCAACGTAACGATGCTATATATTGTAATAATGGCTTGGATGAGGCGATTCCGTAGATATCCCATACGTAACAGGGAATGGAATCGACACGCTAAAAAGTTAATGGTCATCGATAGCATAACGAACGGTCAACCGGATAATACGATTTCCACTCCCGGATCCCGGTCAGTGCGGCGGTTCGCCGGACGGCTTCGGCGAACCCACACCCCGTCACGGCAGACGATATGGGTGCCGCTGAACGTCACTGCGCACCTGATCGCACGGCAACAGCTCGGTTCGGAGCGAACACCGTGAGCGAGAACCGTAGACTGTGCGATGGGTGTGTGAATCGTTCCAGCCGTTACTATCGAAGTTCCCGATCGTTTCGTCGACCGACAGTTCACTCTCACGGCGAGCGAAGCCGTGTTCGGTTCCTCTCCGATATCCACGACGGAGGCTACCCGATATCCCACGACGGACTCCGATCGACGACGCGGACGTTCGATAGCGTGAGCGCGTCCGGATCGTAGTCGCCGGTCGGCTGATTCAGCGAGTCTCGAGGCTGCCCGCCGGTCTTCGAGAGCGTCGCCCGTACCAGGACGACCGATTCGCCCCACGACCGCTCGTCCGACTCGAGGGCGTCCCGGGACGCGGTCGGCGGATTCACGTTCAGCGGAAGCAACGCGCCGTCCGGTTCGGCATCCGGGTCGTATTTGAACGTGAGCGAGACGTCGTCACCGGCGGTAAACGGCGGCGACTGTACCAGATACGGACAGAGCCCGGTGAGTCGTTCGTGAAGGATTTGATCCGATGGAAGCGTCATGAGTACTCACACCTCGCGAGGTGTTCGCGTTTGTTGTCGTCATCGCGGCTGTGGCCGTACCCGTGATCGTTCTCTCTCGGCGGGACCGTTCGCGGCCGTGGCCGTGTTCGTAGCCGTCGTTGTCACCACACGATTCTCGTCTCGCGAACGCCCTCGAGTTCGCGAGCCCGCTTACTGCTTCGGAGACCCCCACGGGACCCACGTCGCCGACTCCCGCTCGGCCTCGCGAAGTTCGTCCGGGTCTGCCAGCCCGGCCGTAACGACGATCGTGCGTTCGTACCGCTGTCCGAGCATCCACGAGACGACGATTCCGGCGGCGAGGACGAACTCCCACCGCGGGATCATCGCTTGGATCGGTTCGACGACCGCGACCGCGACGAACCCAGTGAGGACGAGCATGTGAAGCAACCGGTTTCCGAGCACTGCCCGACGGCTCATCGGTATCGCCCCCTCCGTGGACCCATCGGCCGACGGCCGCCGACGTGGGACGCTCGCATCGCGATCACTCTCGCTGACTCGCCTGCTCGAGTCGCTGGCGTTTCTCGTAGATGAAGAACCCGCCGATCGCTGCGACGAGGACGCCGATCACGCCGAACGCCATCAGATCGCCCGGGTTCAGTACCGTGGCCACGATCAGTAGCACACCGAGGGCGATCGCGATGTAATACGGGACCGCTCCCCGCAGGGACGTCCCGCAGTGTGGACAGGAACCGTTCTCGACGGCGATCGTTTCCTTGCAGTTACGACAGACGATCTGCGTCTCTTTCGTACCCATTACAGTAGACAAGCGCAGGAAACTCACTTAATCTTTTATGCCAGCGTTCGACGCCACTTCGGGTCGACGGTCCCGACTCCGACTCGAAAAAAACGGTAGCCGAACGAAGACCGAAACCGGAGACTGATCGCAATCGATCGATTCCGCCTTCAGGCGACCTGCGCGTCCTCGGTGACGGTCGGCACCGGCACCTCGTCGAGGATATCCTGGACGACCTCCGCCTTGTCGACGTCGTTGACCTGTGCTTCCGCGGTGAGGACGAGTCGGTGACCGAGCACCGGTTCGGCGATATTTTTCACGTCGTCGGGCGTCGCGTACTCCCGGCCCTCGATGACGGCGCGGGCGCGGGTACACTCGAACAGACGCTGGGTCCCGCGGGGGGAGACGCCGACGCGGACGCGGTGGTCCTCGCGGGTCATACGGCACACTTCCCGAATGTACACCAGCAGATCCTCGCTGGCTCGGATCGACTCGGCGACTTGCTGCAGCGCGATGACTTCCTCGGCGCTGTCCATGACGCTTCCCGCCGACGGCGTCGAGTCGAGGCGGCCCGCACGACGCTTGAGGATCTCGAGTTCGCCCTCGTCGTTGGGGTAGCCGAGGCTGGTCTTGACGTTGAATCGGTCGACCTGCGCTTCGGGCAGCGGGAAGGTCCCCTCCTGTTCGACGGGGTTCTGGGTCGCGATGACGAAGAACGGTTCGGGCAGTTGGCGGGTCTCGCCCTCGACGGTCACCTGCTTTTCCTGCATCGCTTCCAGCAGTGCCGCCTGGGTCTTCGGCGGCGCGCGGTTGATCTCGTCGGCCAGGACGACGTTGCCGAAGATCGGCCCCGCGTTGAACTCGAACTCGCCTTCGCGCTCGTTGTAGATGTTCGACCCGGAGACGTCGTTGGGCAGCAGGTCCGGGGTGAACTGGATCCGCGTGAAGTCCAGGTTGAACGCGCTCGCGAAACTGTTCGCCGTCAGCGTCTTCCCCGTCCCCGGAACGTCCTCGAGGAGGACGTGGCCCTCGGCGAGAATGCCGAGCAAGACCGTCTCGAGGAACTCTCGATCCGCGATGACCGCAGATTGGATCTCCTCGATAACGTCGTTACACCGGGCACTGGCTTCCTCTACGCTAAACTCCGTGACAGCCATGCCCAAAGCGTCGTACCGTATACTCTTAGGAGTGACGGTTCATGATCCGTGACCGATACGTCGACGGATAGTGTCGTCGCTCGAGGATCCGCGACGGTCCGTCTGGGAGTCACCCGTCTCAAGTCCCCCTCTTTGCGATCACGGACGTGACCGAACCGGAGGTCCGGTTCCGGACCCTCGAGGTCGAGGTCGAGAGCCGCGTTCGACGATTTCGGACACACTCTCCGTCGATCGGTCGACGACTGCGATGCTGTGTGTGACCTCCAGTCGTGAGCTCAGGCACGGAAACGGAAGTGGAAGTGGAAGCGGAAGCGGAAGCGGTAGTGGATACGAAACTCGAGTCGGATAGACGGTGGACTCGAGAACGGACTTACAATCGAACGTGGAACCCGACCCGCTCGAGCGAAAACAGTCGTTCGGAACCGAGATCCGATCAGGTTCGCAGCGCCCAGGCGAGGAAGACGACCGCGACCAACAGCAAGATCAGCGCGGAGACCGGTCGTCCGCCGCCGGCGGTTGCGAAGACGAGGTAACCGATCGCGGCGGAGATCGTCGCGACCATCGCGCTCAGCGAGGCGTGGACGATCTCGTTTCGCTGGGTCTGACTGTGGCTGCCGACCTGCTCGCCGAGGCCGATCGCGTGCTGGCCGAGGTCCCACGCGAGCAGCGTGCCGATCATACTGATCAACAGCACCTCCGCGGGCGTTCCGAATCCGCCGGCGACGAGCACCGACAGGAACAACCCGGCCGCCCCGAGGGTCACCCGGGCTCGGCTGGGTTCGCCGAACAGCCCGCTGGCGAGTATCGCGAGTCCGCCGAAGCCAAGCGGCACCGCCAGCACCGCGAACGGGGCGCTGGTCACTGCGGCGATCAGGGCCGCCGCGACCGCTGCCAGACTGCTCACCCTCGTCGGGGAGTGATCGACGTCGACTGCCTCGAGATTCTGTGTTTGAGTACTCATACTGCCCACCTCTTTTCGGCGCGATCGAGCTCGAGCCCGAGCGTCGCGTCGTAGTTCCAGTTCACGACGCGGATGCCGCGCTCGCGAAGTTCGTTGACTCGCATGGTTCGTTCGACTCGGGCCAGCCGCTGTCCGACCGTTCGATCCGCGGTCGGGTTGGGGCTGATGATCGTCACCAGGTGGCCCGCCGAATCCAGCCGCCGGGCAACCTCTGCCGTGTAGTCGTCACACAGCGGCGAGAACAGCATGATCTGCGACCCCGGGGAGAGCTGCTGGCGGACGTGGTTCATCGGGTCGACGTAGTGCCCCTCGGTTTCGGACTGCGTCGGCGGAATCGTCGACAGCGCCGGATGGCTGGTGAAGATCCGCCGCGCCCGTTCCTCGTGGCCGTCGCCGGCGCTCGGCCCGAGCCAACACGGCACTGTGTCGAACGCCGCCAGCCCGACCAGATCGCCCCGGTCGGCCAGCGCCGTGAAGATCTCCGTCGCCGCGGCGACGCTCCGATCGACCGCGTGCTGGTCGCCCGGCGTCGGCGAGACGTACGCCGAGTCGCGACCGTCGAACAGGAGCACGACGTTCGCCGCCCGCTCGAGTCGGAAGTCGATCGTCGCGAGTTCGCCCGTTCGGGCGTGGCGTTTCCAGTCGATCCGATTCATCGGGTCGCCCTCGCGGTACTCTCGAACCGCGAAGAACTCGAGGCCCGAGCCGCCGATCGCGGTGTCGACCTGCCCGGAGTACAGCGACGTCTGCGAGCGGACGGGCATGTCACTGACCGTCTTCAGCGACGGGACACACTGGATCGACGCGTCGACTTGCACGAGCGCCTCCCGCTCGATCGATCCCGAGAAGTCCCGGGCGACGACCTGCACCGGCCACTCGTGGCTGCCGCGTTCGGCGACGAACGTGTAGGTGAACGTCGCCTGCGACCCCGGTCGCAGGGCGGTCGCGAGTCGCGGCGACCCCTCGACGACGCGGATCGGCTCCGGGACGGCGTCGATCAGCCGGAGGTCCGAGAGGAACGCGTCGCCGCCGTTGCGGACGGTGACGGTCACCTCGACCGGTTCGCCCGGATCCGGCTGGTCGTTGCTCAGGTGGCGATCGATCTCGAGGGCCGTCACGTCGGGTGCGGTCCCCATGCGAGCGTACGCCGCGAAGCCGATCGCGACGACGCTGATGAGCAACACTGCGGGCGTGAACGTGATGACGCCCCAGCCCGCCGCGACGAGCGCGAACGCCGTGATCCCGCGCCAGTGGCCGGTCTCGACGAGGTTCGCGTAGAGGACGCCGTCGGCGACGCGCTCCGCGTCGTCGTACGCGCCCGAGCTCTCGTAGTTCGTCCCCCGCGTGGACGGCGGATCGACGGTCGTCGACGAGGAGAGTCCGAGCCGGGCGAGGAGCCCGGTGTCGTCGGTCTGGGCGACGGTGGTTTCCGGATCCTCCGACGACCCCATGTCGGCGAGGTCGACGATCTCGTCGACGGCCGCCTTCACCCACTGTTCGTAGGGCGTATCTCCGGAGCCGAACTTCCGCTCCACGAACGACTGTCGAGGCGGGCTGCCGCCCGAGAAGAACGAGGCCGCCGTCGCGTCGTCGGTCCACGTTCCCTCCTCTAAGTGCTGAATGGCCTCCTCGCGCGAGCAGTTCTCGCGCTGGCTGATGACGGCCACCGCGACTTCCCCCAGTCGCTTCTGGATCTGCTCTTTGTACTCGATCGTCCCCTCCCGAAGCTCGGTGAGCTGGTAGAGCGCACGGTCGATGTCGTGTCCCGGCGTCGGCGTCGACATCGGGTACTCGATGTCGAGGACGGTCGTCGACTCGATGCCGCCGCGGTAGCGCGCACGAAACATCCACAGCCCCAGGAGGAACGCGACTGCACCGAAGAGTCCGACGAACGCGAAACTCGAGGGGAGGCTATCGACCAGCGGCTGGACGACGACGATCGTGGCGACGCCGAGTGCGAGCGCGGCCACTCCGATGACCATCATCGCTCGCCGCGAGAGGTCGTCAAACGTCGATGTCGATGTGCTCATTGGTCGTCCACCTCGTTGTCGTCGGTGTCGGTACTGTGTGTGTCAGCGTCCGCGTTCGCGTCCGCGTTCGTCGTCTCGGGTTCGTTCTGTGTATCATCCTCCTCTGTGGCTCCGTACCGTGATTCGATCGTTCGCAGGATCTCGACCGCACGGTCCTCTCTCGATTCGGCGTCCTTGCCGCCGTAGCGGACCTCGTTGAACAGTTCCGTAAGCTCCGAGACGTGGGATTCGGACATCCCCAGACCGATCGCGGCGTCCGCGAATTCGCCGGCCGAGTAGGTCTCGGGACGGTCGACGTTGAGGAACCCGGTCATCTCCAGCCAGGCGCTGTAGACGGTGTTGTCCACGTCGGCGTTGTGCTCTTCGATCCGATCCGCGGCTTTCCCCGCCGCCTCCGCGAACTGGTCGAGTTCCGGTTCGTCGTCGTCGTCGTCCTGCGGGATGACGACCTCGTCTTCACCGGTCGACCGGTAGAGCGCGACGGCCGCGACGACGAAGACGCCGCCGACCAGCACCCCGAGCGCCCACGGCGGAACGGCCCCGACCGGAACGAGCGTGCCGCTGCCACCGTTGCCGGGGGCCAGACTTCCGCCGCCGAACCCTCCGCTTCCGTCGGCTCCGCAGTCGGTCAGGAGGAAGTATACCAGCATTACCGGCGGGAGTAACGTCCAGCCGGCCAGCAGCGACATCGAGAAGTTGAATCGGAAATAGATGAGCCCGACGATCGCCATGAAACCGACGGCGACGCCGAGTATCCCGCTAGTTCCGTCCAACGGCTCGACGCAAGTCGTCATCGACATCCGTTCACCTGCCGCTCCGCCACCGCTACCGGGGTCCGAGTCGTGAGTATTGTTCTCGAGTTCGGCGGCGCCACCCGGTGACGGCGGAACGAAGATCTCCTGTTCGTCGTCTGCGCCGATCGGATCGGCCGTCGTCAGCGTCGCCGCGGCCATGGCGATACCGGCGATGCAGAGTATCGCCACGACGGCCGTCAGCACGCCTCGACTGCTACTAGGTCGTTTCATACGAATCTGTCTATGATCTTTCCGACGGAGAGACAACGAAGCTCAGTTCGCAGTAGTCGATTGTCACTACGGCTGGTAGACCATATCATGCTACGATGAAGGTAGTCTCATATGTATAAATCTTTTCCGATGTAACACCTTCGCTGACTGTTTTTCCGACGCGTTCGATCCCGACGTCGCCCCTCAGTCGGACGATTTATACGATCTCGAGTGCAGTTTCCGGTATGCCCGTCCCCCTCACACCGCCGTCGCGAGCCCCGGTTTCGGTCGCGGGCGTGAGACGATGACGGCGACGGACGAGTCCGGTCCCGCCCGCCCCGAGACCGCGGACTGCTTCTCGTCGTGGATCGACCCGGACAGCGGCGTCGAAAGCTACCTCCTCGAGGCCGACTCGCTCGGACTCGGTCCCACCCAAACCGTCCCGTCGCCGCTCCCGAACGCGACGGTCGACGGACGGCTCTACTGGGTGTTCGGCGACGTCACCGACGGATCGCGGACGCTGACGGCGATCGACCTCGAGTCGGAGACGGTCCACCGCGTCGCCTCGATCGACCGGGACGCGCCGCTGCCCGCGATCGATCCGGCGACCGGAACGGTTCACGTCCTCGTCGACTCCTCGCTCGAGACCTACACGCCGCGGCTGACCGACGACGCCGCTCGCATCGAGCGTACGCGAACGGTCGACGCTGCCATCCTCGAGGACGCCGTCGCGGGACTCACCCGATCCGCGAACGGCGACCGGATCGGCTTCGTCGCCGACGACGGCGAGACGCGACGGGTCGCCTCGATCTACCTCCCCGACAGCGAAGTCGATATCTGGCACTCCGACACGGGCGACTGTGACGTCGTCCGGTTCAGTCCCACCGATCCGACGGTGTTGTTACTCGCACGCGAGTCGCCGCCGGCGTCTTCGGCCGACGCGTGGCTCGCCCGCGAGGGGCTCGGATCGCGACCGCTGGGGCCGCAGTTCCCCCGGCGACACCGGGCCTACTGGTGGCGTCCCGACGGGAGCGGGCTCTGGTACGTCGACCCGGATTCCGGCGTCGGAGTCCTCGACCTCGAGATCGGCCACCGGCGAACCGTCTGGGACGTTCCGGCGCGGACCGCCCACGCGACCCACGACGGAGCGACGATCGCCGCCGCCGTCGTCAGCGAGGGTCGAACCGGACTGCGGGTGACCGACGGAACGGCGACGGTCGACGTCGTTTCTCCCCGCGAACACCGCGGCGATCGGCCGTGGCACCCGCATCCGACGTTCCTCGCCGGCGATTCCTCTTTGGGGTACACGACCCTCGTTCGCGACCGGCCGACGTTCGCCGTGACGCCGCGTTCCGAATTAGAACCGTGACCGCGAGGCGACGCGCTCGACCTCGTCGGCGCGCTGGATGCGCCCGTACCCGAGCGCAGCCCAGAGCCCGCTCGGGTGCAAGCCGCCCCCGGCGTGGCTCCACACCGAATCGTCGGCCGCCGGAATCCGCCAGCCGTCCGTCCGATGGACGATCCGCGGCCGCTCGACCGTCAGCTCGAGTTTCGGCACCTGATAGTTGTAGATCCACGTGCAGATCCTCGCGTGCTCGAGTTTCTCCTCGGCCTCGGACGCGGCGGTGACCATCGTCGCGTGGTACAGGTACGGCCACTCCCGGAGCTCGCCGTCGGGTTCGCCCAGCGGCGGCGCGTCGACGGTTAGCGACCGTACTGCGTCGGTCTCCGCGGACTCGGACGTGATGCGCCCGTCCGACCCCGACGCTCCCGCCCGCTCGTCCCACTCGAGGTCGTCGGATTCGTCGGCGATTCCAGCGAGTTCCTCGCCCAAATACACCGACTGCGGGGCCCCCTTCCTGTGGGTTGGCCGACGAACGATATCCGCCGTTCGGATCCGCCCGACGCCGGCCGCGTTCGGATTCGAGCGGGTCTCTCCGGTCGCGGCGAAGTAGCCGTAGTCCAGCCGATCCTGGTAGGTCGTCTCCTCGACGGCGACGAAGTCGGCGTCGACCCCGAACTCCTGAAGCTGGCTGGCGACCGACCGCTCGAGCGACGAGTCCTCGACCGTCGTCAGGAACTCGAGTTCGAACGGCTCGCCGTCCGGCGTTACCCAGGTATCTCCCTCTCGGGTGAAATCGGCGCGCGAGAGCAGTTCGCGGGCCCGCTCTCGGTCCGTGTCGTACGGCCGTAACGTCTCGCGAAGGTCCGTCGGCACCCACCGCTCGGGGTGGCCGTCAGCGCCCGGAATCGACACGACGGCGTCCGTCGCCGGATTCAGGTTCTCGACGACCTGCGACCGGTCGATGGCGTACTGCAAGGCGGCCCTGACGTCCCGCTCCCAGAGGTGGAAGGCCCCGTGGTTGACCGCCAGCGCGGTCAGGGACTCGGTGGGACCCGGAAACGACTCGAACTCCGACGGGAGGTCCTCGAGAACGGTCTCGGTGATGTCGGCCCGCATCGCCCCGTCGACGTCGCCGGACTGGACGGCTCGGAGCGGCCCGTTCGGATCGTCGGAGAACCGCCAGACCACCTCGTCGTAGGTCGCACGGTCCGCGAACGGGTGGCGCTCGTTGACCGTGAAGTGGAGGTTGCCGGCGTCTCGCCGGTAGGGGTACCAGAGGCCGCTGAACGCGGCCTCCCAGCCCTCGCCGTCGTACTCCTCCTCGAGGTGGATCTCCACCTCGGGACCGTTCCGTCCCGTGACGTCCCAGATCCCCTCGAGGGCGTCGACGACCGCCTCTCGCGTCGCCTCGCTCTCCCACGGATCGTCCTCGTACGCCCGTCGAAAGTCGGTCCAATAGTCCTCGTAGTACCGTTTCGGTCGGCTCCCGAGGTACGTGTTCAGGAAGAACAGGGGGCTCTCGACGAACTCGAACTCGCCGGTCACCGTCACCGTCCGCTCGTCCCACTCGACGTCCGTGATGGCCTCCCAGGCCGACCGGGGAGTCGTCTCCCCGTCTCGAATCTCGGGGACGGGAGCCATCCACGACGACCCCGCTCGGTACATGGTCAGCCACCGCCCGATATCCGCGCCGGTGAGCGACTCGCCGGTGCTCCACTCGAGGCCCGATCTGAGCGTGATCGAGACGCTCTGGGCGGTCTCCTCGAACGCCTCCGCGAGGACGTACTCGGGTTCGCCCGTCTCCGGGTCGGGCACGAATCCCACGTCGAACGCGAACGACCCGAGATGCCCGCCGGGCGTGCCGAACTCGAGGCTTTCGACGTTTCCGTGGATCGTCGTCTGCCACACCTCTCCGTCGACGTCGAGGTCCTGCGGTCCGTTTGCTTGCCCGTCGACACAGCCCGCGACTCCCGCGAGGCCGCCCGCTGCGACCGCGCCGAGCAGGCGTCGACGGCTGACCGGCGACTCGCCCAGACCCGTTCCGGCGGCCGTCGACCGTTCGTCTCGAGTGCGCGAGCCGTTCATTCGTGGGTCGTCGGTAGGCTCGGGGTCGTTATGCCTCTTGTGCTCTCGATGCCTCGTACGGACCGCTGTCACTGTTTACCGGTGCAACCGTAGATGGTCTGTCGCTCCGGAAATGACGTACAACGGACCGTCTCACCGTCGATTCCGCGCCTCTCGAGGGTCGTGTACTCGGATCGGTTCGTCACTCGTCGGTTCGCTGGTGGTGTTCTTCTTCCTCTTCCGCATCCCCCTTCCCTTCTACCTCCGACTCACCCGTCTCCGTCGCGCTCGTCTCGAGGAACTCGACGGCCTCGCGGACCTCCGTCGGGTTCATGTTCAACGTGACGTCCGCGAAGAACGTCATCGCCGCGTCGTCGCGCTCGGATTCGACGATGATGTACTGCCTGCTCGATTCGTCGTCCAGATAGACGCCTTCGACGTCCGCGAGGGGGACCTCCCACAGTTCGTCGCTCCTGCGCCCGCCCATGACGAACAGCACTCGTCGGGTCGAGACCACGACCTGTAACTCGCGAGACGGGTGTTCTCTGGCGAGCGTCTCCGCTTCGTCGCTGATCATGAGATCACCGCCCCGGAAGACGTACTCCGGTCGCTCGCCCTCCTCGAGGTAGGCGGTGAGCGGATAGGCGCTCCTGTCGTGTTCGTTCGAGAGGACCTCCGTTGTGACCCGGTCGCTTCTGGCTTCTGCCGCGAGTTTCTCGACGTCGACGTCGGCGTTCGGGTTCGCGTCGGCCGCCCCCTCGAGCCGACCCGCCGGGTTCGGCCGACCGAGCAGCCACGAGACGAGCCCCAGAATCATATCTACGTGTACGGTCTCGACCCGTCCCAATCAATGTATCGCGTCGGGTCCCCGTCGTGATCGCCTGAAGTTATCGTCGTTACTGAAACTCACTGTACACCTGATCGCACAGTATTCGTGCGATCAGGCGTGCGGTGACCGTCAGTTGTTATTACGGTCGACTACGAGACCGAGACCGAGACCGAGGACGAGTACGAGCACAAGCGCGAGTGCGAGTGTTCACCGACGATCCGTGAAGACGTAGCAATCGCTCGCTCATCTAGACGAGGGAAACCTTCCAAACATTTATGTAGATGACGGCAGCAGATTGCGTCATGTTTCGCCAAGTCGCAGCATACATGGACAACAAAATAGAGCGGCGCCTCGA
This sequence comes from Halomontanus rarus, assembly GCF_017357405.1. Lineage (GTDB taxonomy): Archaea > Halobacteriota > Halobacteria > Halobacteriales > Natrialbaceae > Halomontanus > Halomontanus rarus. Next base: position 102,857 of record NZ_CP071598.1, read on the forward strand.
CCGCCGCGGATTCAGCCTCGAGGCGGTTCTCGTGTTCGTTTGTGGCCTTCTGGGCTCGATCGGATTCGCGTACATCTGGATGACGACGACCAACGAGGTCTCGGACTTCGGCGACGGACTCACCTACGAGTTCATCGCGTCGACGATCGCGCCGCTTCTCCTCCTGTTCGGGTTGTGGATCTGGTACACGGTCGGCGCGCACCTCCTCGCGAGTCACTTCCGCGGACGAGGACCGATAATCCGCCTGTTCAGGACGACGGCGTGGGCGCTCATCCCGGTCGGCATCTGGTATCTCATCCGCTCGATCGTGATCGTCGTCCTGTTCTTCTCCGTCGACATCCCGGAGAACCCGTCGCAGGAGGCCCCCGGTATCGGCGCGAGCGCGACGCACGACTACATCCTGGGCCTCGGCCTCGAGGACCCGATCTACATCGGGACGTTACTCCTCGGCGTCGCCTTTACCGTCTGGAGCGGGTACCTCCTCTCGACGGCGGTTCAGCGGTCGAAAAACATCGAGCAGGGTGATGCACGGAAGGTTGCAGGCGTGCTCTCGGGTGCCTTCGCACTCTATCTCGTCTGGAGCGCCCTCGGTTACGCCGGTATCGCCTGAAGCGCGTCGTCGCTGGCCTCGACCTCGACCTCGACGTTCGACGGGTCGACCGAACGCGCCCGTTCCTACACTGACGACTCTCGCGTCGCCGACCCGAATCCGTTGCTCTTCTCGTCGTGACGACTCTTCCGTTCGAAATCGCCTTGCTCGAGCGCCCGTCTCGTCGTTTCCGTCTCGCCGCCGAGAGATCGGGTCGGGTCGGATGGAGGTCCGTCCCGGTCCGAACAACGGAAAAGACTAACTAACGACCCCCGGAACAGGGCTGACATACAATGGTACACACTGCGATCATCGGTTTGGGGGGTTTCGGAACCAATCTCGCACACCGGATTTCCGACCATCCCGACGCGACCATCGCCGCCGCCGTCGACGTCAACCGAGACAACCTCGAGCGGGCGGCCGACACGTTCGACCTCGACGACGAGATTCTTTTCACCGACGCCGCGACGATGTACGACGCGTCGACGCTCGACGCCGTCGTCATCGCGACGCCGCCGGCGTTCCACCTGCAACAGATCCGCGACGCGTTCGACCGGGGGCTCCACGTCCTCTGTGAGAAACCCGTCGTGATCGATCTCGAGGAGGCCCACGAGATCGCCGACCTCGCCGAGAGCACGGATCTGACGCTGATGGCCGGTTATCAGCGCCACCTCGATCCCGCGTTCCGCGAGGGGTACGAGCGGTGGCACGAGGGAGACGCCGAACCGACGTTTATCACCGGCGAGCTCACGCAAGACTGGTCCCACCACTTCGAGAGCGGGACCAACTGGCGGACCGACCCCGAGATCGGCGGTCGCGGTCACCTCTTCAGCGTCGGGACCCACGTCGTCGAATCGATCCTCTGGATGACCGGGCTGACGCCGACGCACGTCGCCGCCGAGATGGAGTTCTACGACGACGACGAACGGATCGACATGCAATCGTCCCTGACGGTTCGGTTCGACAACGGGGCGGTCGCCTCCCTCGCGGATTCGGCGACCGTCGTGACCGAACGAGAGCGGATTCGCATCTGGGACGAAGACGGAGCCCTGCAACTCAACGCCAGAGACTGGGGCCGACCGACGCTGACGACACTCGACACCGAGGGGACCGAAACCGTCCGCGACGTCGACCACGAGGGGGCCGAGGGGAAGTTCGAGGCGTTCATCCGCGCGATCGAAACCGGCGAGGAACCGCCGGCGACGGTCGACGACGTCCTCCGGGTGACCGCCCTCCTCGACGCCGCCTACGAATCGGCCCGAACGGGCGACCGCGTGGCCGTCGATCTCGAGGTCGAGTCGTAACGTCGTCTCGACCGAGTCCACGTCCGATCCGTATCTTCGAACCGTTCGTAATCGCGTTCGGTGGGACGTCGAAACGTACCGTTATCTGAAACCGACTCCCGTGCGTCGTTTTTCGACACGGCGATCGGATTTCGGTCACGCCCTTTATTTGACGGTTACAGGTGTACGATTGTAACCTACCCGTTTGTTTGGATCAGTCTCGCGTACATTCCCGTCGGTAGCCCTTTTCGCTGCTAGCTGAGTCCTACAGTTCTCTCGGACCATCCGAACGACTGTCGGTCGGGAACTCCAGGACGGTCGAACGAACCGCGGCTCCCGAAAAACGACTGTAAATGGGGTCAAACGTGCGGATCTTCGGTTCCGTCAGCAGCGTACTCCTTCCAATTGCCTTCGTACCCTCGGCGACCGAGATTTGCTTGCGGTCGGTCGACGATGTAGTCCAACGTGACCGCTTCTCCCGGATCGGTGCGCCATTCCACGACGAGTTCCCACGCGCTCGCTTCGGGATCCCATTCGAAGTACTCGTCCCACGAGAAGCGAGCGTCCGGTGCTTCTCGTGGTTTCGCACGCAACTCGAGCGTTACGTCTTCGCGGGGTGAAATTTCGGTCACCCGCGCGGCAACGTCTTCACCGGGCGAGAGCGTCGTTGTACCCGAGGCGATGCCCGCACCGATATTGCCGACGACGGCCGTACTCGACGACGCGACTGATATGATTTCCTCGGTGCCACCGTCCCGGACGTCGTTGTCGACGAACTGGTTGTTGAACGCGGTTTCTCCCGACTCTCGAATGGCGTACGTCTGCGTTCTCTCGTCTTCCGGTCTGCTATCGAATATTCTGACGTTACTTACCGTGATTCCTTCCGTCGGGACGTTAAAGGGGAACGTCTCCTGTGGATATCCGTGGATTCGAATTGCCTCGCCGCGGCAGTTCTTGATGACGCCGCCGGAGATGCTCACGTCCGTGGACAGTGTGGCGAATATCCCGCTGTCGGTCGAGCCTTCGATATTGACCTCGCCGAACGACGCGTTGTGTGCCGTGATCAGCATCAGGCCTTTTGCGCCGCCACGACTAACGACCTGTCCGACGGAGACGTTGTGACAGAAGTTCGCCAGGCGGACGGTCGCGTAGGTCGAGGGATGGCCCGGATCGAAACCGACGACGCTGTTAATCGTTGCGTCGATCGTGTGGTTCATATTGAGGCCGCCGTTGGCCGGATCGTTGGCGATGAGCGTTCCCGCCTGGAAACGATCGACCCCGTTGGTTTCGAACGCGTGATGGCCCGAGTTCTCCACGTACCCGGAGTCGATTTGGACGTCCGAGCTGCGGCGTTCGCTCTGTCCGTATTCGTCGATTCGGACTCCTAAACCTACCTCGCCGGCGTTTTCGAACGCGATGTTAATATCCCCGAGGTGGACGTTATCGACACTCTGCAGCCAGAGGCCGTACCGCGGATTCCCAACCAGATTGAAGTTCGGAATGTCGATGTGTTCTGCGTCCCTCGCACGAACGAAAAACAGGTTTTCCCCTTCGTCTTCGACACGAAGCGTCACCGGTACGTCGAGAATCGTGTAACTGGGAATTTCCAGTTCGAATATTCCCTCGTCGTCCGGAAACGGACCGAGGGTTCCAGGAGACGCGATTACCACCTTCTCTTTCGAGGTCCGCCCGTCAGTGAGGCTCTCGAGAGCGGCATTTATGACTTCGAGCATCTCTTCGCCGGCGGCGACCTCGTCGTGCGGACCATCGGCGTGAAAGACACCCTCCTCGTCTTTCCAGACCACACGATCGGCGTTCCGCGCGGCCGTATGGACGTTCTCGAGTTGAGCCGACCCGAGATTTCGAAGGTCGTGACCCTGTGCATCGACGTTCTGATTCCACTTTCGCTCTGGTTCTTTCGTTTCTGCGTCCCCTGTTTTCGCGTTCGTGCTTCCGGACACGATTCCAGTAGCGCCACTCGCACCCAGGAGGGCTAATGCCGTCCGTCGTGTGAAGGTCAATTCTTCCGTTTTGTCGTCCGCTTCGATGGGGTCTGGTGTCACGTCACAATCAACAGGTAATACCCAAAAATACGTTTTTAATTATATCTTATACGTACCACCATTCCTAATGGCCATCTCGGTTTGAAGGGATCGTTTCGAAGAGTACTCGAGGCGAGAGCCGTTCCATCGTCGCCGCCGATGGTCACTGCACACCCGATCGTACGTCCGTCACTCACGTACGATTACGAACACGAAGGGCGAACTCACCATCACTTTCGGCACACTCGTTCGATGGGAACTCGATCGAAAAACGGCCGTCGGTTCGAATGGACGGTTCGGCGGTGAAATCGAAACCAGCGCGGAACGAGCTGGTCCGGTTAGTGCTGGCCGTCGGGATTTGCCTGAATCTCGCCGCGGTTCATCAGTCTGAACGTCGAGCCGGGGCCGCTGTTGACCCAGTCGGCGTCGTCTTCGGAGACCTGCCAATCGCGGTGGTTCTGGAAGGCGACGTTGAACGAGAGTGTGACCGGCATCATCGTGAGCTGTTGGTTGTACACCCAGATCAACGACTGCATGATCTCTTCACGCCGGTCGTTGTCAATGTTCTCTCCCCACTCGAGGTCCATACTGACGACCGGGTACTCCTGCATCTCGCCGTCGGGGTCGCCGATCGGCGGCGCCTCCTTGGTGAAGACCTGAGTCTGTTCGCGTTCGAACCCTTCGATGTTGTTCGTCCAGTCGTACTCGACGTTCTCGATGTTGTCGTGCTCGGCGATCCAGTTCTGGACCTGGTCCTCGTCGAACATACCCCACATCCGGCGTCGGGCGCTCTGCTGGAGGCCGCGGTACCATAGGCCCTGTACGTATCCGACCCACGAGTCGACGACGACTTCGAAGTCGCCGGTGTCCTTTCGTTCCTGAACGATTGAATCCTCCTCACTCAGGAGTTCGACGGCGATGCCGAACTCGTTGAGCTGGCTTTCGACGGTTCGCTCGACGGTCGGCGTGTCCGAGTCGGTCAGCAACTGGAAACCGAAGCGGTTGCCGTCCGGATCGTACCACTCGCCGCCGTCCTGGGTGAACCCTTCTTCTTCGAGGTATTCGGTCGCCTTCTCAGGGTCGTGATCGTACATGATCATCGAGTCGTACAACTCGTCGTCGACCCATTGACCGGCGTCGACCGCGTGAGCGCCGACCGGGTCTTCGAGCGCACTCGAAGCGAACCCGTGCTCGTTCTGGGCGATCAATTCCGTGTCGAGGGCGTGCAAGAGCGCACGGCGGACGTTGGTACGGCCCAGCAGCGGGTGATTGCCCTGGGGTACGAGGATCGTCTCGGAGAACGCGAGGTCGTCCAGCGCGTGCGTCTGGATGTGATCCGGAAACGCGTTGATGACGTTCTCGGGAGGTGTGGCGTTCAGACCGGGGTCGTTGTCGAGATTGTCGCTCTGGAGGGCGGAGTTCGTCGCGTCCTGGCTCGTCTGAACGAGTGCTTCGACTTCGTCGAAGTTTATCTGGTCCGCGTTGAAGTGATGCTCGTTCGGCTCGAGGAGAACGCTGTCCTCGCGGACCTCGCTGACTTGCCAGGCACCGGAGGTCCGAATCTCCGTCGGCTCCGGGAGCTCTCGGCCTTCGATTTCCTCGTCGTCGATCGCCTGGGCGGCTTCGTTCCCTTCCTCGGACCACGGATCGTCGACCTCGTCCTCGATGCGCTCGACGACGGGTTGGTAGAGTCGAGAGTCGGCGTAGACTTCCCCCCGTGTTGGGTGTGTCAGGAAGGTCTCGGCGTACTGTTCCATGTAGAAGTCGCCGAACCAGCCCTCCTCGCTGATCAGCCGACCGGTCTGGCCCTCGTATTCGACGTCGGTGATCGCCTCGAAGACGCTCTCCGGGCCGCCCTTTTCGGCAATCGCCTCGGGCGAGTCCGAGCGGAGGTAGAAGTCCACCTTGTGCCGAGCGAAGACGTCCGCTGCGGTGATCTGTTCGCCGTCACTCCAGGTCGCGTCCTCGTTGATTTCGACCCAAAACTCGTTGTCGTCCCATCCCCAGTCCGCCGCGACCTGTGGCTCTAACTCGCCGTCGGTATTGTGGAACGCCAACATGTCGATACAGTAGCCGTACAACTCGCGCGGCCACTCCGTTCGGAACGCGTTGATGCTCCAGTTGAAATCCGACGGCGGGTCGACGATGTAGGTGGTGAACGTCGCGTCGACGTCCTCCGAACTCGAACCGTTGCCACCGTTACCGCTATCGTTGTCGCCGTTGCCGCTATTGTTGTCGCCGTTGCCACCGTTACCGTTGCCATCGTCGGTACCCATACACCCGGCTACGCCGAACAAACCAGTCGCACCAACCGTTGCGAGTAGCTCGCGTCGACCGAGGTCCGGACGACTCACTGAATCCCCATCTTTTGGAGCCTTCGAACCGTTGCTATCGTTCATCATGAAATGATACAGACACAGTCGTTTTCGTATCTACTTATACTTTATGGGCATGTCATTACCGCTGACACGATTCGGTATCTCGTTACCAGTTACGGTCGCTCGACGTTCCGGGAGCCCCGGGAAGTTCGTACGCATCGACACGACGAGACCAGACAAGATCACTGACAATCCCGATTCCCGCTCGTTCCGTCTCTGTCATCTCTCTGGGCTGCGGGTCGGCGGGTACGCTATTCAAACTGGTAGACGTCCCGAACGTCGACTGTAATTCCTCCCGATCATTCGAGCGTAGTCGCTCTCGATCGTGAAGCACGTCGGTTTCGTCCGGTACTCCGCCGGTAGACGACACCAGAACGGCGGAAACGACCGGTGTGAGACCCAGCGTTCACCGAAAGCGGATCTGTTCGAGTCCGACTGCTCGAGAGCGTTCGTCCGTGAATAACGGACGAATTGTTTCCCGATCATCCGTCGAACGGTCTCTCGACAGTCGACGAGAAGCCGCTCCCCGTTCCTCACTGTACTCCGTATGCAGTTCGTTCGTATCCACGTCAATTGATATTTTTCGCGGGTCCTGATCCTCCCATCTGCTTATATGTCCGCTGATGCCGGACGGGCGTATCGCCCCGTCACGTTAGAATTACAATCATATGGTTGTAATTGAATGGGGTGTACGATACCGACTCACATTTGCTAACTACCCTCGTTCGTTTCGAGACGAGGTGATACCTACCGAGACGTCCGATTTCTGAGGGTGCCCGCCGATGATCCGCCGAACTAGACTCGCCGGTCGATCTGCATCGTGCCGTTCGGTGACAGCGGACGACGGTGGGTCGGGGTCTCTCGAGCGTTGCAGCTGTCTTCCGGAGACCGTGTATACTTATCCTCCCGGTACGGGAATGCACTCGCGATGGATCCATCTCATACTGACTCGGATGCAGATTCCGACGCTCGAGCCCGCGGCAACTCGCCGCTGGTTCGGCGACTCGAGGAGACGTTTTACGACGACGATTTCGCCTCGATCCCCGATCGCGAGTTCGACGTCACCGAGTACGGTGCGGTCGGCGACGGGGAAGAGCGGTGCACCGAGGCGATTCAGTCGGCGATCGACGCGGCTGCAGACGCCGGCGGTGGCGTCGTCGCCATCCCGGAGGGGACATACCGTTCGGGGGCGCTCTTTCTCGCGTCCGACGTGGAACTGCGTCTCGACGACGGAGCAACGCTTCGAGCGATTCAGGACGACGACGCGTATCCGACGACGCGGACGCGCGTCGCGGGTATCGAGATGGAGTGGCCCGCGGCACTCCTCACCGTCTCCGAGTGCGAGAACGTCCGGATCACGGGCGAGGGGACCGTCGACGGCAACGGCGAGTACTGGTGGCGGAAGTTCAACGACATGCGCGGGGAGTACGAAGAGCGCGGACTACGCTGGGCGGTCGACTACGACTGCGAGCGGGTGCGACCGATCGTCGTCTACGATTCGACGGACGTGCGCCTCTCGGAGTTCACCGTGAAACGGCAGGGGTTCTGGGCGGTGACCATGACCTACAGCGAGCGCGTCCACGTCGACGGCGTGACCGTCCGCGGTAACGTCGGTGGCTACGGACCGAGTACGGACGGCATCAACACCGATTCCTCTCGAGACGTCCTCGTCGAGCACTGCGACGTCGACGGGAACGACGACTGCCTGTGTATCAAAGCCGGTCGCGACGCCGACGGACTGCGCGTCGACCGGCCCACGGAGAACGTCGTCTACCGACACTGCATCACGCGCGAGGGCGGCGGTCTGGTGACCATCGGCAGCGAGACGTCCGGCGGCGTCCGCAACCTCGAGGTCTACGATATCCGGGGCGAGGGAACTGATACCGGAATCCGGTTCAAGTCGGCGAAGGTCCGCGGCGGTCTGATCGAGGACGTTCGGTTCCACGACCTCGAGATGGACGGCGTCCGAACGGTCTTCGAGTGGAACCTGAACTGGCATCCCGATTACAGCTACCCGACGATTCCCGACGACGTTCCGGAGTCCGCGTACCAGGAACACTGGGAGGTGCTGACCGAACCCGTCGAACCGCCCGAGCGCGGCGTGCCGGAGTTCCGTGACATCACTGTCACCGACCTCACGGCCACGAACACCGAGGGTGCGGTCTGGGACGTCACCGGCTATCCGGAACGCCCGATCAGCGACGTGCACCTCGAGAACGTCGCGGCCGACGCCCCCGCGGTCGGCACGATCGAACACGCGACCGACTGGACGATGACCGACGTCGCCGTCCGTTTGACGGGGGAGGAGACGGACGCAGACACGAGCGCGACGGCCGACGATCGCGACGCGCTCGAGTGTCGAGACTGTCGGAACGTCGACCGGCCGATCGTCGAACGGCTGTGAGCCGCCGCCCGTCGACGGACGTAGTCGGCGGATTCGGGGGCTACGAGATCGACCGAGGGCGCGAGCGAGACCTTCACCCGTAATTCGACTACCCTAAAACTATTAATACTCGAGCTTCGAACTTTTCGATAGTGCAAGCCGAGCACGAAGAAATGCCAACGATGAAATCTATTGTCCAGACTGCACCGCGGTCGATCGAGCTCAGCGAGCGTGACCGCCCGGTCCCCGACGACGACGAAGTGCTCGTCCGCGTCCATTACGCCGGTCTCTGCGGGAGCGACGCACACGCGTACACGTACGAAGAGGGATACGAGTGGATTCCCATTCCGCGGATCATGGGCCACGAGTACTCCGGCGAAGTCGCCGCCGTCGGCGACGACGTCACCGAATTCGCCGTCGGCGATCCGGTCGTCGAGGAACCGATCCACGACTGCGGGACCTGTTTTCAGTGCAAGAACGGGCAGGAGAACGTCTGCCAGAACTTCGAGATAACGGGGATGCACAACGATGGGGCCTACGCCGAGTACACGACCGTCGAGCCCGACGACCTCCACCGCATTCCGGCGGACCTCCCGCTTCGGCAGGCCAGCATCACCGAACCGTTGAGTATCGCGACGCGAGCGGTCTTCACGCAATCGACCGTCACCCCGGGCGACACGGTGCTGGTCGAAGGCCCCGGCCCGATCGGTGTGCTCGTCGCCGCCGTCGCGGATTCGATGGGCGCGAACGTCGTCGTCTCGGGGCTCGGCAAGGACGGCGCGTATCGGCTTCCGCTGGTCGAAGAACTCGGTATCGACACGCTCAACGTCGAAGTCGACGATATCGACTCTTACGTCGACGCGCGCACCGATGGGATCGGCTTCGACGTCGTCTTCGACACGACGGGTCACAAAAGCGGCGTCGAAATGGCGGTCGAACACGTCCGCAAGGGCGGTCAGGTCGTCGTCGTGGGCCTCCCCGGCGACACGAGCGACCTCTTCATGACGCCGATCGTCCGCGGGGAGATCGAGGTCACCACGTCCTACGGCTCGACCTGGCGGAACTTCGAACAGGCGCTTCGCGTCATGGCCAACGACGCGATCGACGTCGACACGATCGTCGACACGTCTTACAGCGTCGACGATCCGACGGCCGCGTTCGAGGCGTTTCTCAACTCGGAAACGTGCAAGCCGGTCTTCTCGTTCGTGGACGTCTGAGCCGTCTCACCGGTCGTTCCCGACTGTCGTCTCGATAGCTCTCTCCCTCTCTGTTCTCGTCGGTCGACTCGAGTCCCTCGAGTCCTGACCGAGGATCGTACGCTCCCGGCATCGGTGGCGTCGGAGCGGACCGAGACGCATCCGGCCGAACGTTTGTGACGGGGTAACAGCGCGGACGATAGTGTGCGTCGAATGGATTCTCGATCTCGAGGACGACGAGGGCGAGACTCCGTCCGACGGCGGGCCGTGCCAGCGTTTATACGACTCCCCGACAGACACGCCCGTAATGACGCTCCCGTACAACCACGACGAACGAATGAACGCTCTGAGCCGCAACTCGAGGCCGCTTCATGGATACGACGGCCAGGGCGGGGTCGAATTCGACGTCTGGCAACGGACCCTCCGAGCGGAGTTGGCGGAGACGCTCGGCTTTCCGGCGATTCGGTCGGTCGGCCCCTGTGACCTCGATCCGCGTCGGATCGAAACGGAAGCGAAGGACGGGTACGACCGCCAGAAATGGACCGTTCGAACCGAACCCGGCTTCCGCGTCCCGTTCTATCTCCTCCTCCCGGACGATCGGCAGTCGCCCGCTCCGGTCGTCGTCACGGTTCACGGACACACCGACATCGGGAAGGACCTCGCAGTCGGCGATCCGTCCACTGACGAACACCGCACACAGATCGCGGACGAACGACGGGACATCGCGAGACAGGCGGTTCGACGCGGGTACGCGGTACTCGCACCGGATATGCGAGGATTCGGCGAACTTCGCGAGAACGGCCGAGAGCGTGATCGCGGCGGTGCCTGTCGAGAGATGCAACTGCACGCACAGCTGTTCGGCCGCTCGCTCGCCGGCGAACGGACGTGGGACGTCCTCAAACTGCTCGAGTTCGTCGACACGCGGCCGGACCTCGACGGCGAGCGACTGGCGATCACGGGCCACTCCGGCGGCGCCGCGGTGACGCTGTACGCGGCCGCGCTCGAGGAGCGGTTCTCCGTCGTCGCGCCGAACGCGTACTTCTGTACGTTCGAGGATTCCATTATCGAACACGACCACTGCGAGTGTAATTACGTGCCGGGCGTCCGTCGGCTCGGCGAAATGTCCGATATCGCGGGTCTCGTCGCACCCCGACCGCTGCTGATCGCGACCGGGAACGAGGATCCGATCTTCCCGATCGACGGGACGCGACGGGCGTTCGAGAAGCTACGGGAGCGATACCGTGCGGCTGGAGCGCCGGACGGGTGCGAACTGTACGTCGGTGACGGCGGCCATCGGTTCTACGACGACGGCGTGTGGCCGTTCGTCCGAGCGCACCTCTGATTCGACTCTCGTCTTCAATCTCTCGTCCCCGCTCCGGCTCCGAATCGCTTCGGGTGACGGCCGTTCGCCGTGCACCGGAGCGCCTCGCCGCCGCCACAACAGTCTCGTACCTTCCCGGCGCAGCTGACGCCATGACCGACGACGCGGACGGGACGCACGAGGGCGACCGCACGAACCGGACGGACGAGACGCGACGAGGCGGTCCGGAGCGCGACGCGGACCGCGGGCCTCCCGCGAGCGAGACGCCGGCGTCGATCCACGTCGTGACGGAGTACCCCGGGGAGACCCTCGACGAGAAACTCGAGCGCGTCTTCGAGACGCTGCCCGGCGAGGGGCAGGGACGACAGTCCGGCCACCGGATCGTGATCCCGGCGCCCGATCCGGACGATCCCGCTGCGATCGCCGAGGGACCCGACTGGCGGGTCGAGTCGCCGATCGTCGTCGACGACCTGCTCGGCAAGGTCGTCTTCGAGCTGGGATGGACGCGACTCCGCGCGACGGCCCCGATCGAGCACTTCCTCGTCGTCGGGCCGGACGACAAGACCGCCCACGTCACGCTCGAGGGCGGGATGTTCTACGCGAACGGGAACGTGGAACGGTCGTTCGTCGACATCCGCGGGGTCGGGCACATGCACGTCGATCGGACGTACCTCGAGAGCCTCGAGGGACGCAACTCGGTGCCGGCGGGGATCCGGCTCCGGGACTACCACGGCACCAGCGAAGTGACGATCACCGACACGGAGGTGACCGGGTGTCGAGACGGCTTTCTGGCCGAGCACGGCGTCGACGACGTGCCGTACGGGGCTGCGTTCGACCTGGACATCTACAACTGGCGCGGCGGGGGCGGGGAGCACAGCATCAGAATCGACGGCGGCGTCGGGATCACGCTGCACTCGATCCAGGTCGGCGGCCACCCGATCCAGTCGGTCAGCGACAGCATCGTCAAACTGGAAAACGCCGTCACGCCGGTCCGAAATGTCTCGATATCGAACGTCCGCGAGCGTCACAACGCGATGGCCTACGACAGCGGCGTCGCGGCGGTCGACGTGACCGACGGGGAGGGCGACCGTCACGACGGACTGTACGTTCGGAACGTCGACTGCCACCACGCAGCGCGCAGCACCGACCTCGAGTACGTCGCTGCGTTCGACCAGGAGAACCTCCGACCGCCGCCGCGAGTCGGCGACTCGGCCGACGGATCGACGCGCCGGTTCGACGGCGACGGCGGCGTCCAGCGACACGAGACGACCGGCACCCACGCGTTCTACGCCGGCGGGAGCGCCGAACCCACCGCCGTCGTCGACGAACGCGACGTGCACCTCTCCCAAGCCGGCGGCGGGATCGTCCTGACGACGCCGGACGGCGACCGCCGGTTCCGCCTTCGCGTCGACGACGACGGTACCCCGATCACCGAGGAACTCGAGCGCTGATCGCATCCCCGTTCGCGGGGACTCGAGCGAGTGGTGAACTGACGGCTCTCGTCCGATCCGGCACGGTTCGCGTCCGGCACTAACCCTCCATATTAATAATCACATTATCTCTATTTGATTGATGCTTTCATTATATATCTGGATATAGTCAACAGCCCGCCGTCGTCGACTACCGGATCCTAGCCCGGTCGACAGAACTGTACCGCCACGGCGAACGATCGCAGGAACGTTGGGACGCGTCTCCGCTCTTCGGGGCGGTGACCGGGTACAGACACGATATCACAGCGGGTCGTCGACACCAACGGGGAGTGACTGAGATCCGGTTCTCGTCGACGGGGCCGGTAGTGATCGCTCCATCCGTCGGTAAACCGCGTATCGATCGTCGCTCCGGTCTCGAGGCGGTCTCTCCTCGAGATCGTCCGGTAGTACCGTTCACGGGACAAAACCGAACTCGAGCGGGATCACACAGGATCGAGCCGCTAATCACGTCTCTTCGTTGAGGGTACTGCCATCCTCTCACTGAATCGGAACTTCGTTGTGGCAGTCACCCCCGTCGGACGTCGACGGGCGTCAACTCATGAACAACCGCCGTCCGGCCCGCTCGTGGCGCATCCCCAGTACCTCGGCGGCGGGCGCGAAGGCGCCCATCCGCTCGAGCGAGTCGTCGACGTGGCGCGTACAGGTCGCCTCGAGTTCCGGGAGCAACGCCTCGAGAACCGCCTGAACGTCGGTGTGTCCGAACCGACCGAGCCGCTGGGCGGCACCGAGCAATCCGACGACGAACGAGTACGCCTGGGCCTGACACGCCTGCTCGCGCGCGAGGCCGTCCCGGTGGGCGAGGACGCCGAAGACGACGGCGTAGTGTCCCGGGGTTTCCCCGCGGTCGACGGCGTCGGTGTACGCGCTCGCGTGGCCCTCGAGCGCGCCGGTCGTCGAAGTGTCAGTTGTAGATTCGAACCCGGAATCGGGTCCGACGCTCGCCCCGCTCACACCCTCGGACGACAACAGGAGTTCGCAGAGTTGGGCGCCGGCTTTCGTCGAACTCTCGCGGAACTCGCGGGGCACGGTCACGGCGTGCAGTCGCTCGTCGACCGCGAGGAGGGCCTCGAGGTCACCTCTCTCGCTCGCCGCGTGGGCGTTCGCGACGGCGACCGTGTCGCAGGGGCCGATCACTCGCTCGAGGTACGCCGAGAGCACCGCCTGCAGGTCCTCTGCGTCCTCGATCAGTCCCTCGGTGACGTACTGCTCGATCCCGTAGGATGCGGTGAAGGAACCGACGGGGAGAAACGAGTCCGAGAGTCGGAGTGCGGCCAAGAAGCTGGGTGGGTCAGTGGTCATGGTCGTGGTCGTGATCGTGGTCGTGGCCGGATTTCGAGTGCCGACCGGAATCGTGATTGTGGCCGTGATCGTGACTGTGTTCGTGGTCGTGGCCGTGTTCGTGCTCACCCGACCCCACTCGAGCACGGCCCGTCTCGCTATCGGCGACGAACAGCTCCGCCGCCACCGTCTCCACTCGACACGACGCCTCCGGGAGCACGTCCCGTATCACGCGCTCGACGATGCGTCGATCGGCCGCCAGCGGCACGTACACCGTCCCGTCGACCACGGCGAGATCCCAGTGTTGATTCCCGACGTGGTGGCCCAGTTCGACCGCGAGCGCCGTCGTCTCGAGCGAGGGCGCGGGCTCGGGCAGATCGACCGCGATCACCTCGCGAGGCTCGAGTGCGACCACGATCATCCGATCGTCCTCGCACACGAGTACGTCGCCCGCCGACAGCGCCGGCCGGTCGACGACGATTCCGAGGTCGGTTCCGGCGTCGGTCTCGACCCGAAGTCGCGATCGCTTGCGCTCGGTTTCCTCGAGGACGACCCGCTCGAGGGTTCCGTTCGCCGCGTGTTCCTCGCGCAGACTGGCGAGTCGGTCGTCGGCGTGGACGTTGCCGACGACGCCGTCGATTCGGTCCATCAGTACCGCCGGTCGGCCGGTGCGCCGACCCCGAGCGTCGCTCGTCTGGTCTCGTCCCACGCCTCGCGGATCGCGCTCGTCACGTCCGCCTCCCGCAGTCCGAGTATCCGGACGACGACGCCGGCGTCGTAGGCGAGCGTCGATACGCCGGCGTGGATGTCCTCGTCACCTCCTCGAGCCCGCTGGTCCACCGACGAGTCTGCGAGTCGTCCGTGAATCCGGTCGGCGAGGTCGCCGACCGGCTCGTCGGGTGCGAAGACGTACAGGGTGCCGACGACCTCGTACTCGCCAACGCTCGCGGGATCGCGCGGATCTCGTTGCGCCGGCCGCAGGTCGACGGTGTCCGCACAGACCAGCTGGCCGTCGTGGCGGGCGTCGACGCGGGTCCGATAGTGGTCGAACCCGAACGCCTCGTGGTCGCTCAAGCCGTCCGGAACGAGCACGTCCCCGACGATCACGACGGCGTCGTCTGCGAGCTCGACTGACAGCGTCTGGAGACACCGCGACTCCTCGTTGAGGATCGTCGGCCCCGGAAGGTACTCGAGGTGTGCGCCGGCTCCGGCCCGGAGCTCCGCCTCGAGGTGCGCGTAGTTCGCGTTCATGCTGTGGACCTTCGTCGCCCCCTGGGTCGTGACGTGCGCTCGAGCGCCCGAGCGGGCGTCGATCTCGATCCGATGGCGGTCGCCCTGTGCGACCCCGCCCGTCGGCTCCTGGGCGACGAGCGTCGTCAGCCCCGGCGCGGGGTCGGTCGCGAGCGTGCCGGTCAGGTGGTAGGGGACCTTCACGTGATCGTAGGTCAGTCGTGTCTCGCCCCCGTCGTCGCCCGATCCCTCGCGGGTGAGCGTGGCCTCGAGGACGCCGTTCTTTCCGGGGCCGGCAGCCGGTGCCTGCGGGAGGTCCTCCTCGCCGTAGGCTTCGAAGGCGGGCGGGATCGACGGCCGTTCGTCCTCGGCGTCAGCCTCGGTTCCGACGGACTGGCTCACGCGAACAGCACCCGTTCCGTGTGTTCGAGGACCTCGTCGATCCCCTCCTCGGCCTTGCAGTCGGTGAAGACGTAGGGGTCGCCGGCGCGAACCTCCTGCGTGTCGGCGTCGATCACCTCGAGGTCGGCGTCGACGTGGGGCGCGAGGTCGGTCTTGTTTATCACCAGGAGGTCGGCCTGGGTGACGCCCGGTCCGCGTTTCCGGGGGATGTCCTCGCCCTCCGCGACGGAGATGACGAAGACGAAGTAGTCGGCCAGCTCCGGGTTGAACGTCGCGGCGAGGTTGTCGCCGCCGCTCTCGATCAGGACGACGTCCAGGTCGGGGTTGCGCTCGGTGAACTCGTCGATCGCCGCGAGGTTCATCGAGGGGTCCTCCCGGATCCCGGTGTGGGGGCAGGCGCCGGTCTCGACGCCGCGGACGAGTTCCTCTGGAATCGTGTCCGCGAACGACTCCCGGAGGACGTCGGCGTCCTCCTGGGTCATGATGTCGTTGGCGATGACGCCGACCTCGTAGCCCTCCGCGAGCAGTTTCGGGACGATCCGTTTCACGAGCGAGGTCTTACCGGAGCCGACGGGACCGCCGATGCCGATCTTGGCGACGTCTCGGTACCCCATCAGTCACCCTCCTCCGCGGGAGCGGTCGGCTCGGACGCCGGTTCCGGCTCCGTTCCGGCCCCTCTCTCGCCGCGCTCGAGTTGCTCGCGGGAGTCCGCGCGGATCGGCTCGTGGACGGTGACGAGCTTCGTGCCGTCGGGAAAGACCGGCTCGATCTGGACCATGTCGATCATCTCGGGGACGCCGTCCATGACGTCCTCGCGGGTCAACAACTGGGTGGCCTCCGCGCGGATCTCCGAGACCGACCAGCCGTCGCGGGCGCGCTCGCAGATCCAGTCGGAGACGTACGCGACCGTTTCGGGGTGGTTCAGTTTCACGCCGCGCGCCTTGCGTCGACGCGCGAGTTCCGCGGCCGTGAAGACCGTCAGCCGCTCCATCTCCTTGGGGGAGAGGTTCATGTGTCGACCTCCGATGTCGCTGCCGGTTCCGTCGTCTGAGTGGGTATCGTTTCGGTCATAGTTAGAGCATGTACCGCTGTGCGAGTGCGATCTCCTCGGCCGGTTCGCACGTGACCGGTTCGCCGTCTATCGAGACCTCGAACGTCTGGGCGTCGATCTCGATGTCGTCCGGACAGGTGTTGTTGTGCAGCATGTCCGACTTCTCGACGTCTCGCGTGTCGCTGACCGCTCGGACCGGCGTCTCGAGGCCGTACTCCTCGCCGACGCCGCGTTTCGCGGCGGCCTCGCTCACGAACGTGAGACTCAGGCCGTGTTTTGCCTTCCCCATCGAACCCGCACGCGGGCGCTGGATCACCGGTTCGCACGTCATCAGCGATCCGTTGGCCTCGCCCATCTGGCTCCAGACGGGGAACCCGCCCTTGATCACCATCCGCGGCTTGATCCCGAACGAGGCGGGATCCCAGAGGACGATATCCGCGAGCTTGCCCGGCTCGAGCGAGCCGATGTACTCGTCGATCCCCGCGGTGATCGCGGGATTGAGCGTGTACTTGGCGACGTAGCGTCGAATCCGGTGGTTGTCGGCGCCGGTCCCCTCGTCTTCGGGGAGCGGACCGCGCTGCGTTTTCATCTTATCCGCCGTCTGCCAGGTGCGACAGATCACCTCGGCCATCCGGCCCATCGCCTGCGAGTCGGAGGTCATCATCGAGATCGCGCCCGTGTCGTGGAGGACGTCCTCGGCGGCGATCGTCTCCGAGCGGATCCGCGATTCGGCGAAGGCGACGTCCTCGGGCACGTCGGGGTTGAGGTGGTGGCAGACCATCACCATGTCAAGGTGCTCGTCGAACGTGTTGGTCGTGTACGGCATCGACGGGTTCGTCGACGAGGGAAGCATGTGCTGGTGGCCGACCAACTCGAGGACGTCCGGCGCGTGGCCACCACCGGCCCCCTCGATGTGGAAGGTGTGGATCGTCCGCCCGTCGATCGCGTCGAAGGTGTCCTCGACGAAGCCCGACTCGTTCAGGGTGTCCGTGTGAATACAGACCTGCACGTCCTCCTCGTCCGCCACCTCGAGACAGGTGTCGATCGCCTTCGGTGTCGAGCCCCAGTCCTCGTGGAGTTTCAGGCCGCAGGCGCCGGCCTCGATCTGCTCGCGGAGGGCGTCGGGGTAGCTCGCGTTTCCCTTGCCGTAGAATCCGACGTTCATCGGCCACTCCTCGGCGGCCTCCAGGAATTTCCGAACGTTTCGCGGACCCGGTGTACAGGTCGTCGCGCCGCCGCCGTAGCCGCCGCCGAACATCGTCGTCACGCCGCTGGCCAGCGCGTGCTCGAAGAGCTGTGGGCTGTTGAAGTGGACGTGGATGTCGAACGCGCCGGGCGTGGCGATCAGGCCGTCGGCCGGGACGGTGTCGGTGCTCGGCCCGACGATCATGTCGACGCCGTCCATCGTGTCGGGGTTGCCCGCCTTCCCGACGCCGACGATCTCCCCGTCGCGGACGCCGATGTCGCCCTTCCGGACGCCGAGGACGGGATCGACGATCACGACGTTCGTAAAGGCCCAGTCGAGCGCGTCCGCCTGCGTGGCCCGCGCTTGCATCCCCATCCCGTCGCGCATCGTCTTCCCGCCGCCGAAGACCGCCTCGTCGCCGTAGGTCGCGTGGTCGGTCTCGATCTTCGCGAGTAGATCGGTGTCTCCCAGCCGAAGTCGATCGCCGGTCGTCGGCCCGAACAGGTCGGTGTACTCCCGCCGCGAGAGCTCCCGGCTCACGAGACGTACCCCTCCTCGCGGGCCCGCTCGAGCGCTCGTTCTTTCACGTCCTCGTCGTCGAGGTGGCCCTCGACCAGTCCGCCCATACCGTAGACGTTCCGGTCGCCGCCGATCGCGACGAGGTCGACCTCGCGCTCGCAGCCCGGTTCGAACCTGACCGCCGTTCCGGCGGGAACGTCGAGTCGCATCCCGTAGGCGGCTTCGCGGTCGAACGCGAGGCCGGGATTGACCTCGAAGAAGTGAAAGTGGGAGCCGACCTGCGCCGGTCGGTCGCCCGTGTTCTCGACGATGACGGTCGTCGTCGGTCGCCCGTCGTTGATCGTGATCGGCTCGTCCGCCGGCAGAATCTCGCCCGGTGTGCCGTCGATCACGGGGAACCACATCCGTCGTCGAATCGGTCGGTCGTACACATACAGCCACCTTTGACAATAGTATGTAAGTGCATTTCTTTTGGAGACATTCTGGCACCAACACGCGGATTAATAACGTCGATGAACGATCCGATCCGCCAGATTGCAACGATCCAAAAAATATCGGCCGACGTCAGGACACTTCAAAATATCGATCGAAATTCGACGAATAATTCGACGAATCACGAAATCGTCGTCGAGCGTTGAACCACGGTCACGCTCGAGCACGGACACAACACGGTAACGACCGAGATCACGAGTCGACGTTCCACCGGTCGTCACCGGAACGAAATCTCGGCAGCGACAGAAGCGATCCTGTGCCGTCCGTACCACAGCGTTCCCGACGGACGTCTGTACGAATGTTTACTGGGAAACGGAGTAAAACGCTACGATCGTCCGATTCGACTGCAGTGCGCGTGAGACTTCGCGGGCCGAAACTGACGCCGGACGACTCGAGAATATGTATTGTGTGGATCATTTGTTGGTCTTCCTCCCACAAAGTAACACCACAAAGACACTTTCCCTGCGACGTTCACGTACGAATGTCTTCTATAGAGACATAAATCACACAAAGAGTCAGAATATTAGGGTCTGTTACTCCGTATTTCCGGTATAAGTTTGGGTATACACAGGGGAGGAAATAGTACACACCGGTACAAACCCTTTTATATTGGACTTGTTTTCACCGCTGTGTACGAAATGAGTTCGAAACTCTCGCACAAATTGGCCGCTTCGAACAACAATTGTCTACTCTCACTTTCGGAACCGTTCGGTTCGGAGGTGTCGTCGGATGAGTGACCGTCGACTCTCCCGTCGACGTGCGCTCGCAACCGGTCTCTCGGGTGTCGGTCTCGCACTCGCCGGCTGTCTGGCCGAGGAGGGCGACGGCAACGGTGGGAACGGCGACGGCGGCAACGGCGAAACGACCGGCACGACCGGGGGCGACGACGCGCCGAAGATCGCCGTTCTCGAGGACCGCTCGGGCAACTTCGCACTCAACGGCACGGCGAAGTGGCAGGCCTCGCTGCTCGCCGTCGAGGAGATCAACGCGGACGGCGGCGTTTTGGGAGAAGAGATAGAGGTCTACGATCCGGACCCGCAGTCGGACAACCAGCGCTATGTCGAGTTGACCCAGGAGGCGATCGTCGACGAGGAAGTCGACGCCCTCTGGGCGGGGTACTCGAGCGCGACGCGCGAGGCGATCCGTCCGACGGTCAACCAGCACGACCAGCTGTACTTCTACACCACCCAGTACGAGGGCGGCGTCTGCGACGAGACGACCTTCGCCGTGGGTGCGACGGCCCGCCAGCAACTCGGTGCCGTCGTGCCGTACCTGATCGAGGAGTACGGCCCGCGCATTTACACGGTTGCGGCGGACTACAACTTCGGCCAGCTCTCGGGCGACTGGGTGCGAATCCTCGCGGAGGAACACGACGCCGAGGTCGTCGACGAGGAGTACATTCCGCTGGACGTCTCCGACTTCGGATCGACGATCAACAACATCCAGGGCGAGGATCCCGACTTCATCATGTCGATGCTCGTCGGCGAGTCCCACACCGCGTTCTACGAGCAGCGGGCGAACACCGGACTCGACATCCCGATCGGCTCCTCGACGACGATGGCCCAGGGCTACGAGCACCGCCGGCTCGACCCGCCCGCGCTCACCGACATGTACGTCGGCGTCAACTACATGGAAGAGATCACGGGCGAGCGCAACGAGGACTTCGTCGACCGGTTCTACGAGGAGTGGCCGGACGCGGAGTACCTCAACCAGGAAGCACAGAACAACTACTTCTCGGTCTACATGTGGAAGGAGGCCGTCGAACGCGCCGGCACCTTCGATCAGGAGGCCGTCATCGAGGAACTCGAGGCCGGAATCGAGGTCGAAGCGCCCGAGGGTGACATCGAACTCGATCCGGCGACCCACCACATGACCCACCACATGCGCGTGGGACACGCAGACGAGAACCACGAGGTCACGTTCAGCGAGGAACAGTACATCGAACCGTCGTTCCTCCACGAGGTCGGCTGCGACCTGACCGAGGAGTCGGAACAGACCCAGTACGAGCCGGGCGAGTACTACGACGAGGCCTAGCACAGTATGGACCCGTACCAGCTGCTGAATCTGCTCTTCCAGTTCCTCGATAGCTTCGCGGTCATCGTGCTCGCGGCCGTCGGACTGGCCATCATCTTCGGGATGATGGGCATCATCAACCTCGCACACGGGGAGTTCATCCTCGTCGGCGCTTACGCGACGGTCCTGAGTTATCATCGGATCGGTCTACCCCTCGTCGTCGCCATGCTCGTGGGCGTCGCGATCACGACCGTCTACGGCGTCGTCCTCGAGCGGTTGATCGTCCGCCACCTGTACGATCGGTTGCTCGACTCGATGGTCGCGACGTGGGGGATCAGCCTGATCATGATCCAGGGCGTTCGCATTCTCTGGGGCAACTCCCTCGACGGTGTCGGGACGCCGTTCGGAAGCGTCAGCTACGGACCGTACTCCTACTCCACGTACCGCCTGGTGCTCGCCGGGATCGCGGTTGGGGTCCTGATCGGCCTCTACGTCCTGTTCGCGCGAACCGACTTCGGTATGCGGGCTCGAGCGACGATCCAGGACAAAGAGACCGCTCGCAGCATGGGCGTCGACACGGATCGAATGTACCTGTCGACGTTCGCCATCGGCTCCGCGCTCGCGGGGCTGACGGGTGCGCTGTACGCACCGACGCGATCGGTCGGGCCGGAGTTCGGACAGGAGTACGTCGTCGAGGCGTTCGTCACGGTCGTCGTCGGCGGCGCGTCGGTGATCGTCGGAACCTCGATGGCCGGCGGCTTGCTCGCGCTCGTCAAGTCGGGCGCCACCAATCAGTGGGGACAGTTCATCGGCCTGGCCGCGATGCTCGTCACCGCGATCGTCGCGATTCGCCTGATGCCCGACGGGATCACCGGACTGCTCGAGGACTGGCGGCGTGCACGGAGGGAGTCCGAATGAGCGCCGACTCCGCACTCGAGACGATCACGGCTCGCGTTCGCAGCCCCTTCGAGGGGCCGAACACGACGGGGAACTCCAACGCCTTCTGGACCGCGTTCGTCCTCGCCGTCGTCGGGTTGTTCCTCGTGCCGGCGGTCTCGCCGGGTCACGTGAGCGACCTCACGCTGTTCATGTCCTACGCGTTTCTCGCCCTGAGCCTCTGTTTCATCTGGGGCTACTGCGGGATACTGAGTTTCGGGCAGGTCGCGTTCTTCGGCGTCGCCGGCTACACGTTCGGGATCGTCGGGATCAACGTGGGTGCCGAGACCGGCGCCCTGCTCGGCGTCGTCGCCGCGTTGTTCGTCGCGACGCTCTTCGCCGCCGCACTGGGATACTTCATGTTCTACGGCGGCGTCCGCGACGTCTACGTGACGATCATGACGCTGGTCGTCGCGCTCGTCTTGAACACGTTCATGGGCCAGACGGCCGGTTCCGAGTGGGCCATCGGTGACGCCCGGCTCGGCGGGTTCAACGGGATGGTCGGTGCCCCGAACCGGGCGATCGGCACCGGGAGCGTCGCGATCGACATGACCGGCGACGGGCTGTACTACGTCGTGCTGGCGCTGCTGATCGCGACCTACCTCGGCCTGCGCGCGCTGGTCAACAGCCGCTTCGGCTACGCGATGGTCGCCACGCGCGAGGACGAAGACCGGACGGCGATGTTCGGCTACAACACGAAATTCATCAAGCTCGCAGTGTTCACGTTCGGCGGAACGCTCGCCGGGCTGAGCGGCGTGCTCTTCATGTTCTGGAGCCCCGGCGGCTACATCAACCCGGACGTGTTCGGCATCACCGCCGCCGCGATGCCGGTCATCTGGGCCAGCATCGGCGGCCGCACGTCCCTCCTCGGGACGACCACGGCCGCCGTCGCCCTCCAGTACCTCGACCAGCGGCTCGCGGCCTCGGGCAGCGAGTACGCGCTCGTCGTCATCGGCGCACTGTTGCTGTTCGTCATTCTGGTGATGCCCGCCGGCGTCGCCCCCTACGCCGAACGAGCCGTCGACTGGATTCGAGACGGCGTCTCGGCGAAGCTACGCGGCGATCCCGAGAGCGAGAACGAGAACGCACCGTCCAACTCGGAGGTGACCAAGTAATGTCGGTACACGATTCGACGATCAAGACGACTGCAGCGGTCGACGAAACGGGCGCAGGGACGAACCGCATCTTGCAGACGCGCGGGCTCGTCAAACGATTCGGCGGGCTCACCGCCATCGACGACGTCGACTTCGCCGTCGAGGAAGGCGAGATGCGCTGTCTGATCGGCCCGAACGGGGCCGGCAAGAGCACGTTCCTCAAACTGATCACCGGCCGACACGCACCCTCGGACGGGTCGGTCTACTACGACGGAGCCGATATCACCGATCTGGACTCCTACGAACGCGTCGACCAGGGTATCAGCATCAAATTCCAGGTACCGAGTATCTACCCGGAACTGACGGTCCGACAGAACCTCCGGGTCCCGCTTCAGCGCGTCGCCTCCCGGTCGGAGTACGACGAACGAACCGAAGCGACGCTCGAGCAGTTCGACCTGCTCGAGGAGATCGACACCGTCGCAGCGAACCTCTCGCACGGCCAGCAACAGCGCCTCGAGATCGGAATGGCGATGACCCTCGAGCCCGACCTGATGCTCCTCGACGAACCGGTCGCCGGCCTGTCGATCGAGGAGACCGAGGAAATCGCGGAGTTGCTGGTCGAACTCAACGACGAGGGCGTCGCGTTCGTCGTCATCGAGCACGACATCGACTTCGTGGCGTCGATCGCCGACCGGGTCACGGTATTACATCAGGGCGAAATCTTCACCGAGGGCTCGATCGAGGACGTTCGTGCGGACCCCGAGGTCAAGCGGATTTATCTGGGGGAGAGCGGGGAAGCAGATGCAGAAGAGAGAGCGGGACCGGAGGCGGATCACTGATGTCGATGCTCGCCGTCGACGGCCTCGCCGTTTCCTACGGGAACACCCCGGTCCTGCGAGGGATCGACGTCGCCGTCGAGGAGGGGGAGATCGTCGGCATCGTCGGCAAGAACGGCGTCGGCAAGACGA
Organism: Halomontanus rarus; assembly: GCF_017357405.1. Taxonomy (GTDB): domain Archaea; phylum Halobacteriota; class Halobacteria; order Halobacteriales; family Natrialbaceae; genus Halomontanus; species Halomontanus rarus. The sequence continues at coordinate 126,708 of NZ_CP071598.1, forward strand.
CGCTGATCAAGGCGGTCATGGGGCTGCTCGAGGCCGACGCGGGGACGGTCCGATTCCGGGGAGAGACCGTCACCAACCCCGACCGATATCGGTTCGAGGGGACCCCGATCGGCCCGCTCGCCGCGTCCGTTCGGCAGAGCGGTCTCGCCGAGACGTCCGCAGGCGGCGTCGTCGACAAACTGGTCGGCCCCGCACCGGACGTCCCGGCAAACGGCCGCGCCACCCGCGGTATCGGGTACATCCCGCAGGGCCGGGACGTCTTCCCCGACCTCTCCGTCGAGGAGAACCTCCGGATGGGGGAGACGATCAACGCGGCCGACGACGACCCGCTGTACGACGTCGTCTACGACTACTTCCCGATCCTCGAGGAGCGAGCCACCCAGGACGCCGGGACGCTGAGCGGCGGCCAACAGCAGATGCTCGCGATCGGACGCGCGCTCGTCGGTAACCCCGACCTCCTCTTGCTTGACGAACCCTCCGAGGGGATCCAGCCGTCGATCGTCCAGCAGATCACCGCAGACCTCACCCGGATCAACGACGAGCTGGGGATCACGATCCTCTTCGTCGAACAGAACCTGCAGGTGATCCAGAACCTCGCGACCCGGTGTTACGCCATCGACAAGGGGACGATCGTCGACGAACTCGGCCCCGTCGACCTCTCCTCTCGAGAGACGCTCGCCGAGTATCTCGCAGTCTGATCCGTCGTCGATTCGCACCCTGTTCGTTCGCTCGATTTCGACTGTTCAATCTCGAGACTGTCGAGACTGTCGAGAGGGTCAAGAGTATCGAGAGCGTCGGTCACCGGAGACGACGCGGACCGACGCGACCCACGATTCCGACTTCGGACTCCGGCCTTCGCTCACCCCTCGTAGCCAGCGTGCTCCATCAGGTTCGCGAAGATATCGCTGTCCATGACGTCCCTGTAGACGATCCCGGTGACCATCCCGCCGGGGTAGAACGTTCCGTTCATCGCGTGGTTGACCTTGTGACAGTGCAGCAGGTAGATGCCCGGATCGGCGTCCGCCTCGAACTCGAGGGTGTGGCGCTGGGCGGGCGCGACGTTGGTCACGTCCTGGTGGTACCGTGCGGCCTCGGGGATTCGGCCGCCGTCTCGCTCGATGACGCGGAACCGGTGGTTGTGCGTGTGTATCGGGTGGGACATGTAGCCCGCGTTGACGAGGTGAAGCCGGACGGTGTCCCCGGCGTCGACGATGATCGGCGAGCCGTCCTCGGGGTGGAGCGTTCGCGGGAGGCTCTTACCGTTGACGGTGAACACGTCGGGGTGGCGATCGCGCGGGTTGTAGTCGACGCCCTCTCCCGCCATCTGTCGGTTCACGCGCGAATCCCAGTCTTTGAGGCTGAGGAAGTACTCCCTGTCGGCGGGCTCGTACCCCTTCGGATCTACGCGGAAGATCCCGTACATTCCCATGTCGATGTGACGGTGGGTCTGGTAGTGACAGTGATACAGGTGCGTTCCCGGAACGTTCGCGGGGATGGTGTACGTGTGCTCCTCGCCGGGATCGACCCTGATTCCCGTCGTCGTGGCGACGCCGTCGTTCTCCCACGTTTTCTGCGCGCCGTGGAAGTGGAGCGTGTGCGGATGCTGGTTGTCCGTATTGTCGAGCGTCACCTCGATGTCGTTCCCCTCGGTCGTCCGCAGGATCGGACCCGGAACGCTCGGCTCGCGGTCGTCGGCCTGGAACGCCCAGACTCTGGGCAGTTCGACCGGGCCGCCCATCGACTCGAGCGGGTGGACGGCGTGGCGGGCCGGCTGCGTCCGAATCGTCACGCTGCCACCCTGTTCGTCGACCCGCACGACCTCGGGCGCGCTCGTCGTGGGGAGGTCCGATGGCGGGGATTCCGTCTCCGTCTGCCCCGACTGGGACTGCGCTCCGAGTCTCGCCGGGGCCGTACAGCCGGCCACCGCCGCCGTTCCGAGTCCGCCAGTGGCTGCGATGAATTCGCGTCGCGATAACCCCGTCCCGGGTGCGCCGATGCGATCACTCATGGATACGAGTGGACGTATAAACTCCCCGTGTATAGTGGGCTAAACCGATTCCTACGGCGTGGGAAGGCGACCGAACGTGTTCGCCGGGAGGCTTACCGTTTCGGACTCGATCCGGCCTGCGGCCCACGTTCACTCGCGTCGATCTCCCGCCGCTTGCGGTCGACAGACCGTCGGGCCGTCGATCTCGAGTCGACCGTCGAACCCCGCGTCACTCGAGGCCGGTCAGCTTCGGGCGATCTCTCCCGTCTCTCGCCGGCCCGTTCGGGAGCCAGTACCGTTATTACCGATCGAACGGTACCGTTTGCCATGGGTCGTCGTCTCGGTTCCTCGCTCGCGTCCCCCTCGGTCGCCGATGCGTACGGTGTTCGCGTCGGGAGACGTCCAGCCACCCGCTACGCGCCACCGGACTACGATGCGTGACCTCGTCGCACTCGTCCTCGTCGCGCTGGTCGTGACGACCGCAGGGTGCAGTGGCCTCGAGTCGTCCGACGACCGGGAACCCTACGGCGTCGACGAGGTGATCGACACCGATTCCGAGTTGCTTTCCGGACTCACGACCGACGGCGTCACAGACCGGGTGGCGCTTCGAAACGCGCACGTCGACGTCCTCGAGGACGGCTCCTACCGACGGACACAGCGAACCACGCACCGAGGAGCGACCGGCGAGGTCGAGTCCGTCTCGGTACGCAACTGGTCGGTCACCGGCGAAACGGCGTTGATCGTCGACGAGATCGATTCGTCACCGTTCGATTCGAACGAGAGCCCCGTCGTCTCCCGGCAGATCTGGGTCGACGGCATTCGGACGGCGTACGCTCGCGTGGTCGACGAATCGGGGACCGTCACCTATCGCCCGGCACCCTCCTACGTTTCGCCCGACCCGAGTCCGCCGGTCTCGTTGCTCAGCCTCTACGACGCCGTCGATACCGTCACCGTCGAGCGTGAGAACGGCACCGAGTACTACCGACTCGAGGGAGCGGGACCGCTCCCGTCCGACGACAACGTGTCGTTCGAACTGCTGCTCACCGAAACCGGGTACGTCGACGCCTACGACATCGAGGTCGTGCGAACGGTTCGCGGTGACCACCTCCGAACCGAGTACGTCGGCGGCTTCGAACCAGCAGACGACGTCTCGCTCGCGGAACCCGACTGGGTCGAGGAGGCGAAAGCGGAGTTTCGGTCCGAACGGGAGTAACGTCGTCTTGCTCGTCCCCCTGGTTTTTCTCGTCCCCTTCATCTCCCTCACCCCCCTCGACTCGACGCTCACGGATCTCGAGACATCGGTTCTCGAGTCCGGAACGATCGCGGAGCCGGACAGCGGTTCGGCCCCGAAACACGGGTTTGTCGACGGATCGACCCGGGAGCCGCCCATCTGATCGGCTCGCACGTCGTGCGTTCGCTTCCCGACGGCCGAGAACGGCCCGTACGACTATGACCGTCGGCCGGGAACGGACCGTACGACTATGACGTCGGCGATCGTCACCCGGTGGTCTCGCGCGTTCGTCGCGACGGGTGTCGCCTTCTTCGTCTGCTGGCAGCTCGCGATCGTCGCCGGGGTCGGACGGTCGGCGACGGTCGTTCTCGGGCTGTACGGCTTCGTCTTCAGCGTGGTCTTCGGCAAGGCCTACGCGCTGCTTCCGTCCTACTTCGAGCGAGAACTGGCCGTCGCGCACGCGCCGATGGTTCACTTGCCGCTGGCCGCCGCCGGCGTCGTCGGGCTGTTCGTTTCGGCGACGGGGATCGGTCCGGGGGCCCGGTCGTTCCCGTGGCAACTCCTCGGCGCACTCTGCTGGTTCGGCGGCTGTCTCGTCTTCGTCGGGACGCTCGGCTGGACCGTCCGCGACAACCTCACCGGCCGCGAGACCGGAACCGGTTCGGTCAACGAGCACCGACGACGGGTCGACCGCGCGTCCAACGCGTTCGTTCCCGTGGTGCTCGCGTACCTGTTGGCCGGCGGCGTCCTGCCGGTCCTCGAGGGCCTCGGCGTCGACGGACCGGTCCCGGGCGGGCCACCGACGACGCACCTGCTGGCGGCGGGAACCGCCGCGCTCCTCGTGTTCGTGATCGGATTCCGGCTGCTCCCTCGGTTCACGGTAACGACGCCCCGCCTCGTTCTCGTCGCGCTCGTCCTTCCCGCGGGAGCGATCGCACCGGCGTTGCTCGCGGTCGACTTCCTCGGCGGGACGCTGTTCCGACTCGGGGCCGTCCTCCAGGCGCTCGCGGTCACCGGCTTCGCCGTCGCCGTCGGCGACATGTATCGCCGGACCGACCGTGATCGCGTCGGGTTCCACGGCGTTCTCGCCGGCGCCCTCTGCGGGATCGCTGCGGTCGGCCTCGGGCTCTTCGTCGCGCTCGTCGGCGTCGAGACGGGGATCCTCGAGGCACACGTCAGACTCGCGGTCGGCGGCTTTCTGGGGCTGACGATCGTGGGCGTCTCCTACCAGTTCTATCCGCCGGCGATCGGCTCGACGCCCGGCGTCGACGACCGGACGGCGCTCGTCTCGATCGCGCTCCTCGCCGTCGGCATCGGTCTGGAAGCTCTCGGATACCTCGCCGCGATAGAGGGGGTGACGACGGTCGGCCAGTTCGTCGTCCTCGTCGGCGCGCTGTGCTACGCGTTCGTGATCGGGGCGATATTCCTCGAACAGCGGTGAGCGACGAGCGAAGGCGGTTTCAGCGCAATTGGAGGGAGAGCCGACCTCACCCATCGCGACGGCGGCGACGAGGAACGCCAACGCCACGACGAAGTGTCGAAGCGGGATCGCCATCGCGGGCTGCTCATCCGTTTGCAGCCCGCCGGGGAGCGTGTACATCGGGTCACTTCGAGACCGAGAATCGTCGCAGCGGCTCCGAACGAATTCGGCCTCGAGTTCACGTCCGTCGACACCCAACACTCGAGTATGACTGCAGATACGTCGGACGTCGAACCGGTGACCCGGCGCGTTCACGAGGCCTCGTGGTCCGCGAACCTCGAGCAGCCCCAGCACGCCGACGACCGGGAGCTGGTGATCGCGGAGGCGCTCGAGGCGGTCGAGGCGACCGCGGACGGCTATCACGTGAACCTCGTCACGCACGCCGATCACGGCCACCCCGAAACGTACCTCTACGGCGAACTCGACGAGCGGTTCGACCACGAGTACGAGCACGTCGATCAGTGTGGCTGCGGTGGCCACGTAGTCCGCGTGCACGTCGAATAGCGGACGTGGTGGGGCGGTCGGCGAGAACGATCAATCCAGTCGCTTGAGGTCGCCGCGACGTTCGCGTTGCATGATCCCGCCTGTGAACCGCCGCAGTTTCTCGACGAGTGCCGCCTCGGTTTCGTAGGTTTCGACCCGTAGATCCCACCGTACCGTCGCCGAACGGATCATCTCACTCGTCACGTCGTCTTCGTGAACGAAGACCAACCGATCGCCGTGCGTTTCCGCGAGATTCTCGAGGACGCTTCCAGCTTCTTCCCCGACACCGAAGTTGTGGCCGAGAAACGGAACGACGAACGCAGTCGCGTTGCTACACCGCGCGTACTCGATGCTCTGTGTCACTGCATCGACATCGTCAGTATCCACGTCGACGTCGAGAGCCAGGAAGGCGTTCACACCCGGATCTGCCCGCAGTTCGCCCTGTATTCGACGCAGGAGTGCCTGCGCTGCGTCAATCTCGTTTTTGTTCCGGAAGAGTTGGCGTAACGGCCCGGGAAGTTCGTCGACAGTAATATCTCGGCGGTCCGCCTCACTGAGAACGTAGTTGAGGTTGAACGACTTGTACGGCCCCATCAGGTAGAACAGAAACCGATCGTACTTCACGCTCCCCAATCGATCGGCGATCAAGTCCCGCGTGATCTCTCCCATAGTGTTCCTGCTCAGGTGGAGTATATAAAAGACGGTGTTTTCAGTGTTTCTCGGCTTGGCAAAAGCTAAGAGTCTTGCACTCCTTTTCCCAACTACAATGTCGACGGATCAATCGCGTGCGGCCGGCGGGGACACTCCGGACGATCCTGAAGACCTGTTGCCGGCGGACAGCGTCCTCAGCCTCGACGAGTATCTCGAGATGCACGCCGCCGTCGGACACCGCACCAGATACGAGATTCTGTACCGGCTCGTACACGGCGGCGATATGAGCCCCAAAGAACTCGAGGAGGCGATCGACATCGACGACAGTACCCTCCACTACCACCTCAACAAGCTCCTCGACGTCGGCCTGGTCGAGAAGCGCCAGCGGACCGAACGGGGCCAAGACGGGCTGTACACCTACTATCGGCCGACGGTGTTCGGCGAGGTCACGCTCGCGGACGGCGTCGACGAACTGATCCGCGGCGAGTGGGAGTTCGAGGACCTGTACGACAGTTCGGCTGACGGCTGATCCGATCTGACCTCCCCCGGCTGGCCCGACCTCGTCCGTGCCGTTTCTTTTGTGTCGAGCTCAACCGTCGAACGACTCGAGTTTTCGGACGAGTTTGGTGTAGAGATCCGGTACCGGGCTCTCCGGACGGCCTCGAGGTGCGCCGAGGATCCGATAGAACCCTCCGAGGGAGAACCCGGGAGTATATAGGGTCGAAGCATCACTGTACAGACAACCGAAAGACGCGCTGTCCTTCGCACGGATTGGAACGTACGTCGACGTGTTGCGGGAGCCGTTCTCTGCGGTCGACGTCGGCCCTGATACGTATCGCAACTCGGTTGCACTACCGTGCGTTTGGACCGCTCTGATCGGCGCACTCAATGGAAATCGAAATCGCAACTATTGGCGGATACGAGGAAGTCGGCCGGCAGATGACCGCCGTTCGCGCGGGAGACGACATCGTTATCTTCGACATGGGGCTGAACCTGTCGAAGGTCCTCATTCACGACAACATCCGGACGGAAGGAATGCACAGCTTAGATCTGATCGACATGGGCGCGATCCCGGACGACCGGATCATGTCCGACCTCGAGGGCGACGTGCAGGCGATCGTGCCGACCCACGGTCACTTAGACCACATCGGCGCCATCTCGAAGCTGGCCCACCGGTACGACGCGCCGGTCGTCGCGACACCGTTCACCATCGAACTCGTCAAACAGGAACTGCAGGACGAACAGAAGTTCGACTCGGGGAACGACTTAGTCAAGATGGACCCCGGCGAGACGATGTCCATCGGCGACAGCGGACAGGTCGACCTCGAGTTCGTGAACGTGACCCACTCGATCATCGACGCGATCAACCCGGTGCTTCACACGCCGGAAGGCGCTGTCGTCTACGGACTGGACAAGCGCATGGATCACACGCCGGTCATCGGCGATCCGATCGACATGGAGCGCTTCCGCGAAATCGGTCGCGAGGGCGAGGGTGTCCTCTGTTACATCGAGGACTGTACCAACGCGAACAAGAAGGGTCGAACCCCTTCCGAAAACGTCGCTCGAGAGCACCTCCGGGACGTCCTCTACAGCATGGAGGACTACGACGGCGGCATCGTCGCAACGACGTTCTCCTCACACATCGCCCGCGTGAAGAGCCTCGTCGAGTTCGCGAAGGATATCGGTCGCCAGCCCGTTCTGCTCGGCCGGTCGATGGAGAAGTACTCCGGAACCGCCGAGCGACTCGACTTCGTCGAATTCCCGGACGACCTCGGGATGTTCGGGCATCGAAACTCGGTCGACCAGTCGTTCGAGCGGATCATGAACGAGGGCAAGGAGAACTTCCTGCCCGTCGTCACGGGTCACCAGGGCGAACCGCGAGCGATGCTCACGCGGATGGCCCGCGGCGAGACGCCCTACGAACTCGACAATGGCGACAAGGTCGTCTTCTCCGCTCGCGTCATTCCCGAACCGACAAACGAGGGCCAGCGCTACCAGGCCGAAAAACTGCTCGGCATGCAGGGTGCACGCGTCTACGACGACATCCACGTCTCGGGCCACCTCTGCCAGGAAGGCCACTACACGATGCTCGATGCCCTCCAGCCCCAGCACATCATCCCCGCTCACCAGAATCTCAAAGGACTCTCGGGATACGTCGATCTCGCGTCCAACAACGGGTACAAACTCGGTCGTGACCTCCACGTCACGTCGAACGGCAACATCATTCAGATCGTGTGATATCCTCCCCGCCGTGACCGGCGGGATTCTCTCCTCACATAAAGATAGCACAGTCGATCACCGCCCGCACCTCGGTCGGTGTTCGTCGACCACGCTAGAGTGCCAACTACTGGTCTCTTCCAACTGACAGCAATACCACTCTTATCATTTTCTCATATAGTTAGATCGATAGGGTGGTTCGGTAGATACACTGCGATCGCAACGCGTCCGACCGCTCGAGTGCAACCGACCCCACCCGCTAGTACCGAATCGCGTGGTGTAGGACACCTCGGGTCGGCCCGACGACCAGCGTTCGTCTTCGAGGCGGTCGTTCTCCCGCGACGACGATCGGTTCGACGCCGATCGTTTATCGGGGCTCTGTGAGTATCGGACGATGCGGTGGACCGACAGCCTGGGAACCCATACCGGGCTGAAGAGAACACGAGGCGGCTCCTATTGCTGCTTCGGATCTGGGAGATCGGACGAGTTCGGTCAGTCAGCGTTTCACCGGCGAGAGATCTTATTTCGGCACGGGACCGGCGTGAAGTAGAGCCCATTCGAACAGCTATAGACACTGATAAAAAACGACAACTACCGATTCGAATATCTGTTTTAAAACTGGAACGGTGGCATCCGTTGCACCGCCTTCGGGAGTCGTCTCTCGACTCGAGTCGAGCGGTCACTCCCCGGACGCGTCGTCCACTCCGATCGCCTCGTCGGCCGCGATCCGGTCGATCTCGTCGTCGCTGTAGCCGAGTTCGCCGAGGACGTCCCGCGTATCCTCGCCGAGACCCGGCGGCGAACGGGCAGCGGCGGGTTCGGAGCCGGACATCTCGACGGGGACGCCCGTCGTCTCGAACGTTCCGCCCTCCGGGTGGTCCAGCTCGAGGATCATGTCGTTGTGTTGAACCTGCGGATTCGACGCCACCTCGGTCGGGTAACGGACCGCACTCGCCTGGACGTCCGCGTCGACGAGTTCGTCGACGACCTCGTCGGTCGGTCGTGTCTCGGTGTAGGATTCGATGGTGTCGTGGATCTCGTCGCGGCGTTCGAACAGCTCCCGTTGCCCGTCGTACCCGGTCAGGCCGTCGAGGTCGAAGGTGTCGGCGATCGTCTCGAGCGGTGCCATTCCGATCGCGACGTGGCCGTCGTCGGTCTCGTAGATTCCGTAGGGCGGGTAGAGGTACGGGTGCCCGTGGGTCTTCTCGCCGCGGTCGAGGTCTTCACCCACGTTCATCGCGTACGTGAGTTCGTTACACTGGAGGTCGACGGCCGCGTTGAGGAGGTTCGTCTCCACTTTCTGGCCCTCGCCGGTTCGTTCCTTGTGGTACAGCGCCTGGAGGGTGTGCATCGCCGCGAGCGTCGCGGTGTGTTCGTCGACGACGACGGTGCCGGCCGGCGTCGGCGGCTCGCCGGCGCGCCCGGTGTAGCTCGTCAGCCCGGTCATCGCCTGGTAGATCAAGTCCTGTCCCGGTCGATCCGCGTACGGGCCCGACGAGCCGTAGCCCGAGATCTCCACGTAGATGATTTCGGGGTTGCGTTCGGTGACGTCGTCGTAGCTCAACCCGAGTCGGGACATGACGCCGGGCCGGTAATTGTGGACGAGCACGTCGGCCTCCTCGACGATTTTCGTGGCGGCGCGGTGACCCTCCTCGGTCTTGAGGTCGAGCGCCACGCTTCGTTTGTTCCGGTTCATCGTCAGGTACCCGATCCCGGTTCCGTCGAGTAACGTTCCGCGATAGCTCATCTCCCGCTGCACGTCGCCCGTCGGTCGTTCGATTTTGATCACGTCCGCCCCCATGTCGCCGAGTTTCTGCGTCGACCACCCGCCGGCCATGAGTTGCGTGAAATCGGCGACAGTGACGTCTGTAAGCGTCTGCATACTGAATCTATTCAGGAGAGAGAACCGCTAAAAGGTTGTGGTGGGACTCACTCTCCCGAAATCGTTCGTTCCGGACTCCAACCCGCTCATAGCGATCGACTCGAGGTGGTCTCGCTCCGCTCGTCTCGACGTCACAGCTGGGACGGGCCGCTAGCAGTCGTTTCCCGCGCAACCGCGAACGGGATGCGGGTACACCGATACCCAGCGCCAGCGATCCGTACGAGACCCTCACGGCGCTTCCTCGCGGTCGGATGCGTACCGGTCGTCGGTGGCCGATGGTCGGTCGTCAGGGCTCGAGGTGAGCGTCGACGGATGGAGACGACTGGTCGCGTATCGATCCACTATCGGAACGGGTGGACGCGTAGAAAGTCACGCCTCTCCCTGCGAGCGGAGACGAATCTCCGTTTGCCCAACGGTGACTTCGTATCCACAGTAGGAGAACACGAGCCGATCCACCGAGCTGGCGGTCTCCGACGGAAACAACTGATTCAGTACGTCGGGATCGATGCTGTCGATCAGCGGTGGGAGCTCGAGGGGATCACACCCGTTCAGATCCGCAACGGCCCTGACGACTGCAGAAACCGGTGTCGACTGCGTCCCGTTCGCCCACCGGATCCTGTGGCCGTCCGTCTCGTCGAGATGATCTTCTGTAGACGGAATATGTGTGTCACTATTTGCCATTGTTAACCCCTACAATCGTTACCTACAAAAGTCTTCTGAGCGACCGAGAGAAGTATTCAACTAACTGTCGTCACTCGCCAATTTGGGGGCCGGAATCGGTACCGTTCGTCTGCAACCGATTCGACCGGAGCGAATGGAACCGTCCGAGGCCGGACGCGACCGTCGGCCGACATTCGACAATACCAAACATTTAGACGATGCGCGCCGAACTATCTTCGACGATGGCTCCCAAGAAAGCGAAAAATCCGGTGCGATCGATCGAACGAGCTACGGAGATACTCGAGTTACTCAAGGAACTCGACGGTGCGCGACTCGTCGACCTCGAGGGGTACGTCGACCTCTCGAAGGGGACGATCCACAGTTATCTGGCGACCTTAGAGCAGTGCGGACTCGTCAGTAAGGATGGATCGACCTACAACATCGGCCTGAACAGCCTCACGCTCGGCGGGTACGCCCGGGACCGCCAACCGCTGTACGTTCTCGGCCGCGAGGGTGCCGACGAACTGGCCGAGCAGACGGGCGAACTGGTCGCGCTGATGACCGAGTGGAACGGGCGATCGACGTATCTCTACCAGCGCGCCGGCGAACGAGCGATGGCGATGGATTCGCATCTGGGCGTGCAGCTTCCGATCCACTGTACGGCGTCGGGAAAGGCGATCCTCTCGGAGCTCCCAGAAGAGCGCGTCCACGAGATCATCGACGAGCGGGGGTTGCCAGTCTGGACCGACAACACGATAACGGACAGAGCGGCGCTGTTCGAGGAACTCGAGACGATCAGAGAGCGCGGTATTTCCTTCGACGACGAGGAGCGAATCGACGGGCTTCGGGGAATCGGCGTTCCGATCACGCGAGACGACGACCTCCTCGGTGCGATCGCGCTGGCCGGACCGGTCAATCGCCTCGAAGGTGACCGGTACCGGGAGGAACTTCCCGATCAACTCACCAAGATCAGGCGGATGATCGATGTGAAAGCGAAGTATCCGCAGTTGTGACGCCCGCTCGTTTTCTCGCCGAGAATGACGCTCACCAGTGCGAACGAGTGCACGAACGAAACCATCGAGAACGCGATCGCCCTCGATGTTCGGTTTCCCCGAACATCGGTAATCGACGAATATCTGTCATTCAGGACACGACTAATACATTACAATCGTATACTTGTAATCCTGTGCTATCCACGGCGGTATCCACACCGAAATATTCGGTAATACCAAACTACAGACGACTGTGGCGGAGGCGCCGGGTTTCTTCGTCGGATGGAGCGGACCGCTGGGTCCGACGACCGGGTCGACGGCCGATCTTCCGAAGCGACGACCGATCCAATGGGACACGTACTGGCGGCCGAGAGACGGAAGGAGACGCGAGAAGTGCAGAGAGGGAGCGAACGCGGGTCGTCCCCACCCAGACGTCCCACGGTCCACACGCCACGGCCGATCCGTGTGTGACGGTAACATTGATGACCCGCGGCGTGAATAGGGAGAGTACCAGTACAATGGTGATTCGAGTGATACTATGACGTGGACTGTTGCGGGCATCAACTTCGCTCACTTCCACATGGGCGACAACTTACGGCTGGTCGAAGCGCACCCAGACGCGGAGATCGTGGGAATCTGCGACGAGGATCCCGACGAGGCGACGCTGGGGTTAGAAGACACCGCCGACGAATTCGGCGTCCCCGACGACCGCGTCTTTCGCGATCACGAACGCTGTCTCGAGGAAGCGGACCCGGACATCGTCGTCCTCTGTCCGGTGCCGTCGGAACACGCCGACTGGGTCGAGAAGGTCGCCCCTTACGGCGTGGACGTGATCCTCGAAAAGCCGTTCGCGACGTCCGTTGAGGACGCCGATCGAATCCTCGCGGCGATGGAAGAGGGCGGCGGAAAGCTCGCCGTCAACTGGCCGCTGGCGTGGTACGAGAGTCACCGCACCACGAAGCGACTGGTGGACGAAGGGACGATCGGCGACGTCCTCGAGGTCCACTACTACGACGGGAACAAGGGCAGCGGCCGGTTCACGCAGGTCGAGTACACCGACTCCGGCGAGTTGCACTTCGCCGGCGACGACCTGGAGGATACCGACGAGGCCGCCGCGACGTGGTGGCACCAGCCCGAACGCGGCGGCGGGTCGCTCAACGACTACCTCGGCTATGGCGTCACGCTCGGGACCTGGTTCCGCGACGGGGAACTCCCGCTCGAGGTGACGACCGACACGTACACCCCGGAGTGGTCGCCGGTCGACACCCACAGCGTGACGATCGCGAAGTACGAAACGGGCCTCTCGAAGTACGAGACGCGCTGGGGGACGTTCACCGACCCGTGGGTCCACCAGCCACAGCCGAAGTGCGGCTTCGTCCTCGTGGGAACCGAGGGAACGATCAGCAGCTACGACTACGAGGAGATGGTCCGCGTCCAGAACGAGGACCATCCGGAGGGCTACGAGGTCGACGTCGACCCGCTCGAGGCACCCCTCGAGAACGTGCTCCAGTACCTGATCCACTGCCTCGAGAACGACGAGGAGGTCGCGTTCCCGCCGTTGAATCCCGAGCACTGTCGAGAAGCCCAGCGCATCATCGACACCGCACACCTGAGCGCCGAGCGCGGCGAAACCGTCGAGTTGGTGGATTGAGATGACGGAGGAGGAAGACACCTACGGCATCGCCGACATCGAAGAACTCGAGGAGATGGAAGCGCCCGACCTGCCGTATCGACCGGCCGACCCCGACGCGGGAGACCTCTCGATCGCCCTGATCGGGACGGGCGGGATCAGCGACCAGCACCTGACCGCCTACCGGGACGCCGGCTACGACGTCGTGGCCCTGTGCAACCGAACCCGCGAGAAGGCCGAAGAGCGCCGCGAGGAGTTCTACCCGGACGCCGACGTCTACACCGACTACGACGAGGTGCTGGCGCGCGAGGACGTCGACGTCGTCGACTTGCTCCCTCACCCGGTGGCGCGTGAGTCCATCATCGAGGACTCGTTGCGCGCCGGCAAGCACGTGCTCAGCCAGAAGCCGTTCGTCGTCGACCTCGAGTTCGGCGAGCAGATGGTCGACCTCGCCGCCGAGGAGGGCGTGGCGCTCGCGGTCAACCAGAACGGTCGCTGGGCCCCCCACTGGAGTTACATGCGCCACGCGATTTCCGAGGGACTGATCGGCGAACCCCACGGCGTCCGCTTCGCCGTGGACTGGAACCACAACTGGATCGTCGACACCGAGATCGACGACATCGAGCACGCGGTCCTCTACGACTTCGCGATCCACTGGTTCGACATCCTCACCTGCTTCATGGGGGCGGCCGAACCGAAGCGAGTGTACGCGTCCTACGAACCCTCGCCGAGCCAGCGGGCCGATCCGCCGCTTCTGGGAGCGACGATCGTCGAGTACGATGGCGCGCAGGCGACGCTCTCGTTCGACGCCGACACCAAACTCGGCCCGGAGGATCGCACGTACGTCGCCGGCACCGAGGGGACGATCGCGAGCGAGGGTCCCGACCTCGAGGAACAGACCGTAACGCTGTACACCGCCGAGGGCTACGCCACGCCCGACCTGGCGGGGACGTGGTTCCCCGACGGGTTCCGCGGGGCGATGGCCGAACTCCTCTCGGCGATCGAGGAGGACCGAGAACCGGAAAACAGCGGCCGGAACAACCTCCGGAGCCTCGAGCTGTGCTACGCCGCCGTCGCGAGCGCCGAGGACCACGAACCGAAGGTCCCCGGCGAGGTTCGCGAGATGCGCGGGGAGACGGGCGCGGCGTCGGAGTCGAAGTGAGTCACTTCGGAAACAGCGCCGACCGGTCGAGTTTTCCGGTCCGCGTCTGGGGCGGTTCATCGAGGACGACCACCTCTCGGGGCGCTTTGTGCGCCCCGAGTCGCTCGCGAACGTGCTGGCGGAGGTCCTCCGCCGTCGGTCGACCGTCTTCACCGCCGGTGTCGGTTCCGCCGTCGCCCTCGCTCCCGTTCTCACTCTCGCCTCCACGCCCGCCCTCGAGAAGCACGTACGCCTTGATCCGCTGTCCCCGTTCCTCGTCGGGGACGCCGCCGACGGCCGCCTCGGTGACGCCGGGAGCGGTACACAGCGCCGACTCGACTTCGGCGGGACTCACCCGGTAGCCGGCGGTGATGATCAGATCGTCGGCCCGCCCGGCGAAGTGGACGTAGCCGTCCTCGTCCTGCGTCGCGAGATCGCCGGTCAGGTACAGACCGTCCGCGAAGCACTCCTCGGTCGCCGCCTCGTCGTTCCAGTAACCGTCGAAGAGCACGGGGTCCGGAAGCTCGAGGGCGATCTGGCCGACCTCGCCCGGTTCGACCGGCCGATACTCCTCGTCGACGATCCGACACTCGTGGCCGGGGTAGGGCTTGCCCATCGAGTCCTCCCGCGACTCGAACAGCGCCCGACAGTTCCCGATCAGGGCGTTTGCCTCGGTCTGGCCGTAGGACTCGTTGACGACGACGTCGAGTTCGCGTTCGGCCCACCGAGCCAGCGGCGCCGACAGTTTCTCGCCGCCGCACATCACGACCTCGAGCGAATCCAGATCGCGGGCCGACGGATCCGCGTGCTGGCGGATCTGCCAGAGCGCGGTCGGCGGCATGAACGCCCGCGAGACGCGCCGGCGCTCGACCAACTCGAGCGCCCGTTCCGGGTCGAAGCCGCTGCGCCGAACCCGGGAGACGACGGTGCCGCCGAGCGCGAGCGTCGGGAAGACGACGTCGAACAGCGCGCCGGCCCACGACCACTCGGCGGGCGTCCACACCCGTTCGCGGTGGGTCGACTCGAAGCAGTGAAACCAGCACTGGTAGCTCGGGAGCGCGCCGATCACGTACTGGTGGGTCTGAACGACGCCCTTGGGCTTGCCGGAGGTGCCGGAGGTGTACACGACGATCGCCGGGTCCGCCGGGGCGGTCGGGATGACCTCGTGGTCGGCGTCGGCCGGGACGTAACCGGCGTAGCCGCCGAGGTGACGGTTCGGGTCCGCGTATCGCTCTCCGTCGCCCGTTTCTGCATCCACCCCGCCGAGGTCGACGGCGAGTTCGTAGTCGAAGTCGCGGTCCGCGAGCGTCGATTCGAACCGGTCGGAGACGCGAGCGTCGGCGAGCAGCGCCGTCGCGTCGCTGTGCTCGATCGTGTACGAAAGCGAGTCCTCGCCGAGGATGACCGACAGGGGAACCGCGAGACAGCCGATCCGGTAGGTCGCCAGGTGAGCGACGAGCAGCTCCGGGGACTGGGGAAAACAGAGCGCGATCCGGTCGCCGGCCTCGAGGCCGGCGTCGACGAGGTGGGAACCGAGCGCGGTCGCGGCGGCCTCGAATTCGCCGTAGGTGAAGCGGTGCGTTTCGTCGGCGTCGTCGACGTGGACGAGCGCCGTCGTCTCCGGCGGGGTTTCGTCGTTCGTGTCGACGACTGTTCCCAGGTTGAACGTCTCCGGAAGGTCCCACTCGAAGCCGGCCAGAACCTCCTCGTAGGTGGTCGTCCCGTCGGGTGTTGGTAACGAGTATCCAGCTGACACTGGCATTCGTAGTGACTTGTACGCTCGAGCCCATGTAGCTTTCGTCCGGTTTCCCGTCGGATTCGTCCCACGCGAGTGAAGCCGAATCCCGCCCGCCGATGCATCTATGTACCGAACCCGCGATAAATGGAGTATGGACGTCGAACACCTCGTCTTCGAGCGGGAGCCACCGATTGTCACGATCACCCTCGATCGACCCGACCGACTGAACGCGCTGGCGGTGCAGACGTGGTCGGAACTCAGGGACTCGCTGCGGGCCGCCGACGAGGACAACGAGATCCGCGCGATCGTCCTCGCGGGCAACGGCCGCGCGTTCTGTTCGGGCGACGACATCGCGGATTTCGAGTTCGAGACGGCCGGCGAGGCCCGGGCGTACGCCAAGCACATCCTCTCCTGTGGGCTCACGATCGAGCGCATCGAGACGCCCGTGATCTCGAAGGTCCACGGACTCGCCCACGGCGGCGGCTGCGAGATCGCCGTCCTCCCGGACGTCACCGTCGCGAGCGAGGCGGCGACGTTCCGCCTTCCGGAATCGCTCGTCGGTGCCGTCCCCGGGCTCGGTCTGGTCCGGTTCCCGGAGCTAATCGGTCTCAAGCGCACCCGCGAACTCATGCTGACGAACCGCGAACTCACCGCCGAGGAGGCCCGCGACATCGGGTTGATCAACGAGGTCGTTCCGGCCGACGAACTGGACGACGTGGTCGCCGAGCGCGCCGAACACGTCGCGAGCGCGGCCCCGATGTCGAACCGTCTCATCAAGCGCATCCTCAACTCCCGCCTCGAGGACGAGGCGGCGGCGGTCGACGCGCTGACGCTGATCTTCACGATGGACGACGTCGTCGAGGGAATGGACGCGTTCTTCAGCGACCGCGACCCCGAGTGGCAGGACAACTAGAACCCGCTACGGCCGCACCCAGGCGACGCGCCCGTCTTTTTCGACCGTCTCGAGTTCTCCGCGATCGACGTGATCGCCGTAGTGAGCCGACAGCGGGAACGCGAGGTCCAGATCGAGCCCGAAGCTGCCCCGCCTGTCGACGACGCCCTCGATCGCCTCCTCGAGGGTGATCGGTCCGCGTTCGTCGACGAGTTCGAGCGCGAGCGTCTCGATCTCCGCGACGAAGTCCAGGGACTCCCGAACGAACTCGTCGATCTCCTCGCCGCGGAGCACCTCGTAGTGGGTGAACGAGAGCGTCTCGGGCGCGAGCGATTCCACGAGGGAGATCGTGTTCTCGTACTCGGGGTAGAGGTAGTACGGCGGCGGCTGGAGGTACTCGCCGTCGACGTCGTACAGCCCGCGCCCGAAGAACCCGTCGGCGCCGATCACGAGGTCGTGTGCGGGGTCGTACAGCATCAGGTGACCCGCCGTGTGACCGGGCGTGTGCAGGGTTCGCAGCTGTCGGTCTCGAACCCGGATCGTCTCGCCGCCGCGAAGCCGGAGGTCGATCGACTCGTCCGGCCCCATCATGCCGGTGAGCCAGTCGTAGACGTCCTGTTCGTAGGTGATCCCGTGGTCCGGTTCGAACATGGAGTACCGCTCCTCGAGGATGCGGTCCGTGTTCTCCATCAGGTGGGCGTCGGCCGCGTGGCCGGCGATCGTGACGCCAGGGCTGTGCTCGCGCAGTTCGTGATTGCCGCCGAAGTGGTCGGCGTCGGAGTGGGTGACGAGCGCGAGACCCACGTCCGAGAGCTCCCAGCCGCGCTCCTCGAGGAACGGTTCGTAGACCGTCGTCGGCGCGTCGACGTATCCCGGATCGACGACGACCGGGCCGGTCGGTCCCTCGAGGACGTGATAGCCGTGTATTTTGCCGTCCGTTACCGTCTCGACCCGGTGCACACCCGGAGCGAGTTCCTCGCTGTCGATGTCGTCGCGCATGATTGGGTCGTCTCCACGTGATAATCGGTGACAACGCGCATAAATCTTCGTCAGCCGGCACGTCCCGGGCCGACTCAACTATTAAGACGGCGTGGCGCGAATCACCGTTCGAGGTGACACGAGTGAACAGTGACCAGCACGAGGGACGGACGGTGATCGTCACCGGCGGCTCGAGCGGCATCGGTCGGGGAATCGCGCTGTCGTTCGCCGAAGCGGGGTCGAACGTCGTCGTCGCGGACGTCGACCGCGACCCCAAACGGGGCGAACGGTACGAGACGGACGTGACGCGACCGACGGACGAGGTCGCGCGGGAAGATCACGGCGTCGAGGCGTCGTTCGTCGAGACCGACGTCAGCGACCCCGACGCGGTCGAAGCCATGGTCGAGACGACCGTCGAGGAGTACGGCGGCATCGACGTGCTCGTGAACAACGCGGGCATCTTCGTGCCGGGAGGCTCCCAGGAGATCTCCGTCGAGGACTGGGACCGGGTCATCGGCGTCGACCTCGACGGCGCGTTCTACTGCGCGAAGTTCGCGATTCCCCACCTCGTCGAGAGCGAAGGATCGATCCTCAACATCGGCTCCGTGAACTCCGCGGAGGGCGGCGGCGGCCCGCCGTACGCGAGCGCGAAGGCTGCGGTCGTCAACCTCACGCGGGACCTCGCAGTCGAACTCGGCGAGGAGGGAGTCAACGTCAACGCGATCTGTCCGGGCTTCATCGAGACGGCGATCCAAGACTACCACACCGACGAGAGCCTCCGGGAGCAACTCGAGCACACGCTCGTGCCCCGCGCCGGCCGCCCCGAGGACATCGGCAACGTCGCCGTCTTCCTCGCGAGCGAGGAGGCGTCGTTCGTCCACGGCGAGGAGATCTACGTCGACGGCGGTTGGACCGCACACAGCCTCTGACCATGACTGCCGACAGAAGCGAACGCGAGGCGTTCGACCTCGTCGTCGACCGCGTCGGGACCACCCTCGAGCAGACGGGGGCGGCGTTTCCCTACGTGGCCGACCCCGAGACCGGCGAGTGGCAGGTGACCGACGACGGCAACTGGTGTGGCGGCCACTGGATCGGGCTGCTCTGGCTCGCCTACGACCACACCGGCGACGAGCGGTTCGCCGAGGCCGCCCGCGAGCACACCGACGTCCTCGCCGACGCGATGGTGCGCGAGGCGATGTTCTGCGGGATGAACTTCCACTACGCCGGCTTCCGGGCCGCCGACGTGACGGACGACCGCGAGCATCGCGACCTCGGTCTCGAGGGGGCCGACGCCTCGGTCGCGTTCTACCACCAGCGCGCCAGACAGATCCCGCTGGGGACGCTCCTCATCGAGGGGCCGTCCTCGGAGTTCCGCGGTCCGGACTCCGACGAGGGGCCCTCCGGCGACGTGCTCGGCGCCGTCGACGCGATCTACACGTCGCTCCCCGTCCTCTGGCGGGCCTACCGGGAGACGGACGATCCGGTCTACCGCGACACGGCCGTCTCCCACGCCGACCGTCACCTCGACTGGTACATCCGCGAGGACGGCCGAACGTGGCACCACGCGGAGTTCGACCCCGACACGGGCGAGCTCGTCCGCCAGTACAACGAACTCGCCTACTCCGACGACACCTGTTGGGCGCGCGGCCAGGGCTGGTGCATCGCCGGACTCGCTCGCGCGTATCGAGAAACGGAGGCACCCCGATACCTCGAGGCGCTCGAGCGGACCGTGGACTACTATCGGTCGAACGTTCCCGACGACCTCGTCCCCTACTGGGACTTCGAACACCCCGACGCGCCGGACGTGCCGCGGGATACGAGCGCGGCCGTTCTCACCGCCTACGGACTCACCGGGCTCCCCGACGACGGCGAAACCGCGGACCTGGCGGCCTTCGGAGAGCGGATCCTCGAGTCGCTGATCACTGGATACCTCACGCCCAGAGGCGACAGCTACGACCGACCCGACGGGATGCTCCTCGAGGGCTGCTTCAACGGCCCCTCGGGCTACGCCGATCGAAACGAACTGATCTGGTCGGACTACTATCTCGCCTACGCACTCTCCCGGCGGTTAGCGGCGTAGCGGGGGCCGTCCGGACGAACCACCACAACGTTTTTGCACCGACCGCTCGTCTCTCTTGACGGTTCAGACATGTCCGAGACACCCGAGGAGATTGCAGCGAGGATTCAGCACACGGAGGTTGGACCCACGGCCGATCAGGACCGCATCGAGGAACTGTGCGACGAGTGTGTCGAGTACGGGTTCGACGGCGCGATGGTTCAGGCCTGCTGGGTTCCGCTGGCGGCCGACCGCCTCGCCGGAACCGACGTCACCGTCTGCAGCGCCGTCGGCTTTCCGATGGGCGGCGATCGCCCGCTCTCGAAGGCGGGAGCGATCCGCGACGTGATCGCCGCCGGCGCCGAGGAGGTCGACGTCATGCCGAACATCGGCTTCGTCAAGTCCGGCCGGGACGACGAGGTGCGCCGCGAGATGAACTTGCTCGTCGAGGCCAGCGGTGACACCACGATCAAGGCGATGCTCGAGCTCGGTGCGCTCACCGACGAGGAAGCCGAACGCATCGTCGACATGGCCGTCGACGCCGGCTTCGACTACGTCAAGAACTCGAGCGGCTGGGGCGAGGGCGGGAAGGCGACCGTCGAACGGATCGAGTTCCTCCGCGAACGCGTTCCCGAGGACGTCCGGGTGAAAGCCAGCGGCGGCATCAAGACCCTCGAGGGGGCCAACGAACTCGTCGACGCCGGCGCCGTGTTGCTCGGGGCCTCGAGCGGCGTGGCGATCGTCACCGGAGGGACCGGGGATGGGGAGTACTAGCGGGGACGACCCGACGGTCGCGGTCGTCGGAAGCTACAACGTCGGGCTGACGATGCAGGTGCCGGACTTCCCCGGACCGGGGGAGACCGTCATCGGGGAGGGGTTCGCCGAGGGACCCGGCGGGAAGGGATCGAATCAGGCCATCGCGGCGGCTCGACTCGAGGCCGAGGCGCGGTTCGTCGGCCGACTCGGCGACGATCGGTACGGCGACGACGCCGTCGACCTGTGGGAGCGCGAGGGGATCGACACGGACGGGGTCCGCCGGGGCGGCGAGGCGCACACCGGCGTCGGCTTCGTCATCGTCGACGACGGCGGCGAGAACGAGATCACGGTCGCGCCGGGGGCCAACGACGCGCTCTCGGGAGACGACGTCCGCGCCGAGGCAGACGCGATCCGATCGGCCGACGTGTTACTCGTCCAACTCGAGATCGGCGACGACCCCGTTCGAGCCGCGGTGGAGGTCGCCGACGAGGCGGACACGACCGTGATCTTGAACCCCGCGCCGGCGCGCGAGCTTCCCGCGTCGATCCTCGAGCGAGTGGACTATCTCACGCCGAACGAGCACGAGGCCCGAACGCTCGCGACGGACGTCGATGTCGAAAACGACGGAGACGCCGGAGGCATCGAGGACGACGAAAAAATTGCCGGTGCGTTGCTCGAGCTTGGGGTCGGGACGGTCGCGCTCACGCGGGGCGGATCGGGAGCGCTCTTGGTGACCGCCGACGGCGTCGAATCGGTCGCGACGCC
This sequence comes from Halomontanus rarus, assembly GCF_017357405.1. Lineage (GTDB taxonomy): Archaea > Halobacteriota > Halobacteria > Halobacteriales > Natrialbaceae > Halomontanus > Halomontanus rarus. The sequence goes on from NZ_CP071598.1 coordinate 148,247, forward strand.
CGCGGTCGACGTCGTCGATACGACCGGCGCCGGCGACTCGTTCAACGGCGCGCTCGCCGTCGCACTCGCGGAGGGATTCGGTGACCGAGAGGCCGTACGGTTCGCTTGTGTGGCCGGCGCGCTCGCCGTTACGGAAGCCGAAGTGATCCCGGGTCTGCCGGAACGGGAGGCCGTGGATCGGCTCGTCGAGACGACCCGGTGACCGCGTGAGACGCCGGTCGATCGCGACTCGAGCGTCTCGTCGTGTCGGTTCGTCTCGTCGTCTCGGATCGGAGAACAGTACTCGCTCGAGAGACGTCTCGGTGCTCGAGAACTCGCGAGGCGGGAGACGGGAGACGCGCGGTTGCGGTGTGGCGTGAATCTCCGCGATTCGCGAGGATCCGTCGCGACTCAGGGAGACTCGCCGTAGATCTCTTCGTAGCGCTCTCGATACTCTTCGGGCATCGTCACGTTCTCGCCGTCGAACCACGGCTTCGGGTCGGTTCCGCACTGGATCACGACGTTCCCCCACGGGACGAGCGAGCCGGTCCGGACGATCGCCTTCGCCTCGGAGCCGTACGCGAGGACGTCCTCGTGGGGGATCGTCTCGAGGTCGGCGGCGGAGCCGTCGTAGAGCTCCCGGAGGAACTCGTCCATGTCGGGGTTCATCTCCGGGACGTCCTCGGCGTACAGCACCCGCTCGGGGATGAGTTCGCCGTGGACCGCCTCGAGGACCTCGAACAGCGACGGCACGCCGCGTGTCACCGCGAGGTCGATCCGCCAGGCGTCCTCCGGGATCGGGTAGCCGGCGTCGACGACCATGACGAGGTCGGTGTGGCCCATGCTGGCGATCGCGTGGCTCAGTTCCGCGTTCAAAATACCGTCTTCGTTGCGCTTCATACCTCGAGTGTGGTATAAATCCACACGCTCATAAAATGGGGTCCTCGGTCACCGACGAATGAGGATGTCCAACAGCACGGCCAGGATGATGACCACGCCGGTGAGGAATTCCTGAATTTCGACCGAGAGACCGTTCAGTACGAGCAATATCGGGATGACGCCGATGACGAGCGATCCGAGGAACATGCCCGTGAGCGTCCCTTCGCCGCCGAACAGGTTCGTTCCGCCGATGACGACTGCTGCGATGATCAACAGTTCGAAGCCGATACCGGCCGATCCGAACATGGAACCGAAGTACGAGATGGAGACGACGCCGGCGAACGCGGCCAACGTGGCGGTCAGCACGAAGTTGATAATCTTCACGCGATCGGTGTCGATACCGGTCATCTCGGCGGCTTCCTGGTCGTCGCCGGTCGCGTACACGTGATACCCGAAGCGAGTCCGTTGCAGGAGTACGCCGAAGACGAGTACGAGTCCGATCGCCCAGAACATCTGGTGGTGAAGACCGAGTCCGGCGACGGTCGTCTGGCCTCCGAAGACGTCGAGTAACGCGAGGTCGGGAGTCTGCCGAGACCCGGCGGGCGTGAGATAGTACGCGATACCCCGGAGGATGCTCAACATACCGATCGTCGCGATCAGCGAGGGGACGCCGGCCTTCGTGACGATGACGCCGTTGGCCACGCCGACGGCGACGCCCACGAGCAGAACGAGCAGGAGCGCCACCGGAACGGTCAGTCGGTACTCCACGAGGAACATCGCGAAGGTGATGCCGCCGACGGCGTACATCGACCCGACCGAGAGGTCGAACTCGCCACCGATGATGAGATACGTCATCCCGATACCGATGATGGCGTACGGCGCGATCTGTCGAAACATCCGCGAGGTGATCCCGGACATCGAGTCCCAGTCGAAGAAGATGTCCGGACGCGTTACGGCGATCAGTCCGAACAGAACGAGAAAGCCGAACAGAACGCCGGCTTCCCGTCGGCGGAAAAATGCCCCGACGTGCGACGACGGACCGCGATTGACGGCTCGCACGTCGGTACTTTCGGTCGCACCGCCGTCCGACGTCGGCTCGGAAGCGTCGCTCATGCGGTCGTTCCCTCCGAGGACTCGGACAGTTCGAACTCCTCGAACTCGGATCCGTCCTGTGCCCCCATCATCAACGCGATGATCTCGTTCCGGTCGACGTCGTCGGTGTTCCGAACGCCCATCAACCTGCCCTGGGCGAGTACCGAGATTCGATCGGCGATACCGAGAACGTGACGGATATTGTGACTGATTAGCAAGATCGTTAGCCCCTGATTTCGAAGGCCGTCGATGACCCGGAGGACGTTACGAGCCCCCTCGATGGAGAGCGCGCTCGTCGGCTCGTCCATGATGAGGATTTCCGGGTCGGATTGGAGCGCCCGTGCGATCGCGACGGCTTGCTGTTGACCCCCCGAGAGGTTTTGGACTTTCGCCTTCGGATCGACGGGGATTTTGACGCGGTCGAGGTTCTCCTTCGACTCGGCGACCATTCGATCTTCGTCGACGAGTCGTAACAATCGCCCGAGCGGGCTCTCTCGGATCGGTTCGTGACCGAGGAACACGTTCGCAGCGACGCTCTGACTCTCCGCCAGCGCGAGTTCCTGGTAGACGGTTTCGATACCGTACGCTCGAGCATCGTTGTAGTCATCGAAGTGGACGTTCTCGCCGCGAACGTAGATCTCGCCGCTCGTCGGCTCGTGGACGCCACAGAGCATCTTGATCAACGTGGACTTGCCGGCGCCGTTGTCGCCGACGATCGCCATGACTTCGCCTTCGGTGACCGAAAAGTCCACGTCTTCGACGGCGTGGATATTTCCGAACCGTTTCGTGAGCTGTTCCGTGTGCAGTATTGGATTCTGATCAGACATAGATCGTAGTAGCTGTGAAGGACGGTCGACGCCTTTCAGGCGTCGTGGTAGCCGCGAAGGTCGCCCCAGCCGCCGGACCGCTCGGTCGCGAAGTCGATGTTCTCCTCGTCGATGACCTCGGCGCCAGTCGGATAGTCCTTCGCTGGCATACCGCGATCCAGATACGCGAACATCTGGATGACCGGCATGTACCCCTGACTGTACGGATCCTGGCCGATCGTATAGTCCAGCCGACCGTTGGAGATGTGTTCGAGGGTTTCGGTCGTGAGATCGAATCCGCCGGCAGTTACATCCTCTGTCATACCCTGGTTCTCGAGGGCGTTCCCAATGAACCACGTGAACGCGTCCGCCCCCATGATTCCGTCGAGATCGGTGTTCGAGGTGAGGTGGTTCTCGATGCGCGAGATACCGTCGTTCGAGTCGCCGGTGTAATTGAGTCGGTCGGTGAGTTCGATGTCGGAGTTCTGTTGGATCGCCATCTCCATCCCGTCAGCGCGGGCCGAGAGCGCGGCGTGGCCCGGGTCGGAGAGTCCCGGCGTCACGAGACTCGCGTCGTCGGGCAACCGCTCGAGCATCGCCAGTCCGCAGACGTACCCTGCTGCGACCTGGTCCTGACCGGTATACGCGAGCGCTTGGCCGTACTTGTCGCGCATTTCGTCGCGCGAGAGGGCTAAGGTATTGTAGGTCACGACCGTGATATCGTTGTCCAGCGCCCGAGTGATGACGTTGTCGTAGGCCGACGAATCGGCGATCGTCGTCGCGATCGCATCCGGGCCGGAGTCGACGACCGACTCGAGAGTGCTCACCTGATCTTCGACGCTGAATCCGCCGGACGGTCCGGTGAAATTCGCACTCCAACCGAGCTGGTTGGCTGCGTCGTGGAGACCGCCGATGGTCGGGTCGAAAAACGACGTGCTGGCGTCGTGCGTAACCATCGTAATCTCGCGTTCAGGAGGTTCTTCACCGAAGTTGAGGTCGGTCGGCGGGGGATTGAGTTCCACGAGCTGGTACTCCGGCGCATCACCGTTCCCGCCGCCGTTCCCGTTCCCGTTACCGCCGTTTCCGTTTTCGTCGCCACCGTCGCGTTGCAACGTGCTACAACCCGCTAGCCCACCGAGTGACCCGACTGCTGCGACAGCCCCCAGTTGTCGCATGACACGCCGGCGTGAGATTCCCTGTCCAACACGGATGTTAACAGCATCGTCGTCATCGCTTGCCATGGTACCGAATTACGGGCATCACTACATAACATTAACTATTGTTTATGATATCAGGTTGTGTGGAACTATAACAGGTCGCCAAGTCGCACAAAACAGCTGTCGTGAAGTTCGTCCGGAAACCGTCGGAGGACGTGAACCTTCGATCGTTCACTCTCTCGAATCGTCGGGGAAGTATCTCACCTCGTGTCAACGCTGGAAAACGTATTAACTCCAATTCATACTTACGCGTACCTATCATACTACAGGCTAGTACCTGAACAGATCAAATAAAATTATCATATGTGATCGGATGGGCTCTGTTGAGTAGAGTCGTTATCTGAGAGACGGTACCGAAAGCGAATATTCGATCCCGTCTTCCTGGTCGCGTGAAAACCACGTTATCAATGCACTTTCGAGGCCGAATATATCGAATTCGCCGAGTCGAAGGCGTGAGTTCGCGGTTCTCACCGTGGAATTCGTCGACCGGACGTTTCGATCACCCGGATCATCGAGGTACTATAGTAGCCACTACAACCCGTTGGCACGACTGGAGCGCTTTGGAGCGAGACACGTGAGCGAGCATCGCGGACTGCGCGGTCGATGTGGAAATAGTGTCGTTGCGACGACCGGTTCTCGCCGAACCGTCGTCTCGATCGACGCAATCGACGCAACGTATCGCGTTCTGTCCCTCGATCACTCGAGATCACGGTTCCAGTTTTCGCGACCCCGTCTGAGATACTATCAGTGCAATTTGAAACACAAATCAAAAATCATTCATACAGTGGTTACTGACACGTAAGGCCACGGGACTAGCAGGAGTCTAGGTGGATCAACTCGTGGGAACGATGGAAGTCGCTTCGGGTGCTGGTGACGACTACTGGAGGACGGTCGTCCGAACGGCGTATTCGATTCCTGCAGCGACGAGGATGAGCACAACGGGGAGTATCCAGAAGAATCCGTAGATCGCGAGCGAACTATCCGCACTGCCGGACAACTCTACGGAAACCGTGTACACGACGATGACTCCGAACATCAGGAGCGGAAAGAGGTAGCCGTAGCGGATGAACAGGTACGTCGGGACACTCGCAACCAGGAGTTGGCCACCGGTGATCCAGACGACGTAGAATAACAACTGTGCGGACGTTTCGGCTTCGAACTGATAGCCACCGAATGCGGCGAGCGCGTACATCCCGAGTGCGTAGACGATTCCGACGGCGAGGACGACACTCGTCGAATGAGACTGACTCGACGAGAGGAAAGTCGAGAGCGCCATTTGTTATCGGTCAGTCACCCATCTGTACGTTCGTTTCGGTTCTCCCGAACGATCCGATTCGTATCACCGTGGCGGGTCTCCGCGTTCGATTCGGTGGCTCCCACCGCACTCCAGTCCACCGCTAGGAGTGGATCACGCCGAGGTTTCCGTCGTGTGTTTCCCACATCGTACCACCCGTGAACACGTACTCTGACGACCGCCCCCACGATTCCCACGCACCCGTCGTCTCCTCGCGAGCGTCGTCGAAGTACCACGGCTCGTCTCCGACGTGATTGTGATCGAGCGGGTCGCGATGGACGTTTCCGACCACCTGCAGCGATTCGACCGACGAATCGACCGTTACGTCGTACACTCTGATGTGCCACTGTCTCGTGTAGTAGATCTCCTTGTAGATGTGATCGTCTTGAGCGCGAGCCTGTCCGTCAGAAAGGATGTACCGGCTCCCGCTTCCGGGCATCGTCCAGTGATCTTGCCAGCCCCGATTTTCCATGTACGATCGGAGCTGTGAGGCGTCCATCCCGACCGAGGCTCCCCACGCGACGTTGATCGGGGCCGTCCGTTCGTAGATATCCTGTCCTTCCGCACCGGAAGCGGACTCGTAGACGTACTGTGGCCCGTCGTACGACTGGGTCTGCGTCCGAATCTGAGACTGAGACTGGGTCTGCGTTCCACCCGCGTCCCCACCGCCCTCTCGCCGCTCGACGACCAGCTGGTCCTCGAGCGTCCCAACGACGAGATCGTCCTCGTACTGAACGGTGAACGGTCGGTCGGGGTCCGTATACTCCTCGGGGATCGCCTCGCGTGGAACGGGTTCCGGATCGTACGTGAGGACCGGCCCGCCGAAGCGTTCGTCGAAGCGAGGACTGACGGCTCGCTTCTCGAGTTCGAAGTGCTCTCCATCGGGACTGAACCGTTTGATTACCGTCGTTCGAGCCGTCGTCGGGCCGACGTCTTCGGAATCTGCCGTCGCACCGGCGACGGTGGCGCTGGCGCTGGCTCCCAGTCCGGTCAGTGTGAGCCCCGTTAGTTCGAGAAATTTTCTGCGGGTACTGTTCCGAGTCTCGGTATCGTTTCGATCGGTCATGTGCAGCGACTGTAACTAGGAACTGACAGACATAATTGAAACTATGACATCACCACTGATATATTGAGTGTTACAGTCGGTTCGACAGACGGGTCTCGGTCACCGATTCGACTGACTCGACTCCCGTCGCGTGACGATTCGGGTCTGTATCTGTCCGTCCGGCGGACGACGGCAAACGATACGCTCGAGTGACAATCCACGGAGCCGAGAAACGTGTCGATACCGATGGTCCGTCGGGTTATTCGACCACGCGAATCCGATCCGCGTCGATCGCGACCGGGATCGAGTCCCCCCGCGTATAGCTCGCGTCACCGTTCGCGCGGAGCGTCACCGTCGTCCCGTCGGGGAGCGCTGCGACGAGTTCCGTCCGCTCTCCCAGATAGGTGGCCTGCCGTACCGTCGCCTCGAGCGGTCCGCCGATGGCGACGTTCTCGGGTCGAACCGCGACGCGGACGTCACCGCTCGCGTCGAACGACCCGTCGAGTTCGGTGAAGCCGAGGTCGAGTCGCCCGTCGGTAATCGTCCCCTCGAGGACGTTCGACGTACCGACGAAGTTCGCGACGAAGGCGTTGTCGGGTCGCCGATACACGTCGGCCGGCGTCCCGAGCTGCTCGAGGTGGCCGTCGTTGAGGACGGCGATCCGGTCGCACATCGCCATCGCCTCCTCCTGATCGTGGGTGACGTAGAGGGCGGTTACCTCGAGGTCGGCGAGCAGCGCGCCGATCTCGGTCCGCAACCTCGTCTTGAGTTTCGCGTCGAGCCCGGTCATCGGTTCGTCGAGCAAGAGCACGTGGGGCTCGATGGCGAGCGCTCTAGCGAGGCCGACGCGCTGTTGTTGCCCGCCCGAGAGCGTCCTCGGTCGTCGATCCGCGAACTCGGCGATGTCCAGAAGTTCGAGCAGTTCGTCGGCACGCCGGCGGCGTTCGTCTGCCGGGACGTCACGCATCTCGAGCCCGAACGCGACGTTCTCCCGGACGGTCATCGTGTCGAACAGCGCGTACGACTGGAAGACGAGACCGACGTTTCGTCGCTCCGGCGGCACGTGCGTGACGTCTCTCCCGTCGAACAGCACGCGGCCCGCGGTGGGCGTCTCGAAGCCAGCGATCGTTCGCAGCGTCGTCGTCTTTCCGCAGCCGGAGGGCCCGACGATGCCGAGGATTTCGCCGTCCCGAATCGTCAAGTCGAGGTCGTCGACGGCGGTGTCGTCCCCGTAGGCTTTGGTGATCGACTCGAGCGTCACGTCGCTCACGGTCGGTCACCGCTCTGGAGCGTCGTCCGACGGGGTACTCGGCTGGCAGTTCGGTGTCGACGAGCAAGCGCGATGGTGCGTTTCATAGTTCGATTTTCAATTTTCAATTTTCAATTTCGTGCGGTGGTAAAGCCTCTGTTGCCGATCAGCTGGAGGAACAGAATCGCGGCGACGACGATACAGAAGTAGATCGAGATCGCCGCTGCCGACTGCAGGTACGGCGCGTTCGAGATGTTTCTGAACAGGAACATCGAGAACGGTTCCGGGTCGCCGGTGTGGACCATGTAAGTGAAGTTGAACTCCGCCGCGGCCAGCGTCCACGTAATGACGCAGCCGGCGAGAATCCCCTGTTTCGCGTGTGGAACGATCACCGTGAGGAACGTCCGCGGCCAGGACGCACCCAGCGAGCGGGCGCTCTCCTCGAGTCGCTCGAGGTCCATCGACTGGAACGAACTCTGGACCGTGAGGACCATGTACGGGGATTTGAGCAGACAGTAGCCGACGATCAGTCCGAGCGCGGATCCGCCGCGTTCCGGGTAGGTTCGCAGGAACGCGATGCCGAGGACGACGCCGGGAACGAGCGGCAAGATCGCCAGCGTGTTCACCCAGTCGCGGGCGTAGAAGTCGTACCTCGACAGCGCGTAGGCGATCGGCACGCCGACGAGGACGTTCAACACCATCCCCCCGGTGGCGATGGCGATACTGAACGTCAGGCCGGGGACCGCGTTCGCCCGAACGCCGTAGTCGCCGAGGCCGAGGACGTGACGCCAGTGAGAGAGGGTGACGAAGCCGCTCGGAAGGGCACCCGTCGCCGTCCGCGCGAACGACGAGACGAACGTCATCACGATCGGGACGACGAGAACGGCGACCGTCAGCACGACGACCCCGACGACGACGGGACGACCGAGGAGCGCCGACGGCGAGCCGCCGGCGTCAGTCCACGGGTCGTCCGTCGAGTTCGCGGGGGTTCCGCCGTCCGCCCGTGCGTTCGTGTTCGTGTCCGTGTTCGTGTCCGTTTCTGTATCAGGGGTCCCGGTCTCGTCCGTATTCGTCTCTGCACCCGTATTCGAAGTCGTTCTCGTACTCCCCGCTTCGGTGCGTCCCGTCTCGGTATCGGTCTTCGAGGTCATGGTGATCGAGTGCTCGTTTTGCATCAGATTTCGACGGCGTCCGTCCGCACGAACCGCAGGCCGACGAACGTGAACGCGATCAGGAACGCGACGTAGACGAGTCCGATCGCACCCGCCATCTGGCTGTTGAAGCCGATGGAGAGTTCGCGGTCGATTCGCAAGGTCACGACGACCAGCCCGCCCTGCAGGATCAACACGGTGCCGAAGATCGCCAGCGCCGAGCGATAAGTCAGAATGCACGCGGCGACGATGCCCGGTCTGATCTCCGGCAACGTCACCCGAACGAACGTCTCGAGCGGACTCGCACCGAGCGATCGGGCGGCTTCCTCGGCGTCGGTGTTGACCTCCGCGTACGTTCCGCGCAACACCATCGTCGCCCGCGGAATCAGCGAGTAGACGTAGCCCAGAAAGAGCCCGCCGATCGTCGTCGCCGTCGCGAGGGAGACCGCACTCTCTCCGGAGAAGACGGCGATCGCCTGCGTGATCAGCCCCTGGCGTCCCAGCAGGACGATAACCATGAACGCGACGACGATCCCCGGAAGGGCGATCGGGAACGACACCACCGCGACGATCGCGTTCTCGAACGGTAGCGAGTACTTCTCGAGGGCGTGGGCGATAGCGACGCCGACCGCGACGCTGACGAGCGTCGCCGCCGCCGCGAACCAGAGCGTGTTGAAGCCGATCCACCAGTACGTGGAGTCGGTCGTAAGCGTCTTCCAGGCCTCGAGCGACCAGCCCTCGTTGGACAGGCGCTCCGCGGAGAGGCTCATCCGAGCCATCGTCGCGAGCGGGACGAACCCCGCGAACACCGCGAGGACGAGAAACGGGAGACACATGACCGCGATACGGCGTCGCTCGCGCTCTCGTTCGGTCGTCGGGAAGGCGACGGTGTGGGCGATCGTCAGGGTTCGCTGGAGAGTATCGCCCATCGACGTTCGAACGGACATCGTGAGCTACTGGGCACCCGGCAGCGGCGTTCGATCCGTGAGTTCGGTCTGAATCTCCTCTTGTTTCTCGACCAGTTCCTCCTGATCGAGTGCGAACTCGGCGGCGTCGTAGGCCGACTGCTCGGGGAACTCCGCGGGCTGGTCCAGTTCGTTCGCCCGGATCGGCCGGACGAACGCGTCGAAGAACTTCTCCTGCCCGTCGAGGCTGAGGACGTAGTCCATGAACAGCTTGCACACCTCGGGATTGGGTGCGCCCTCGAGCAGCGCATAGCCGTACGGAACGGTCATCGCCCCCGCCTCGCCGTCGGGACCCGTGAGGATCGCGACGTCGAGCTGGTCCTCGCCGATTTCGTCGACGTTGTACTTCATGTTCAACCCCGAGTAGTCGTACTCGACGATCGTCGAGATCTCGCCGCTCGTAACGTCGCCTTCAATGTTTCGGCGGATATCTGCGCCGTGGTCGGCGATCTCCTCGTGAAACTCGATGACCGGGTCGAGATCGTCGAGATCGCCGCCGTAGGCGTTGTTGATCGAGAGCGCGGAGGCAAGCCCGTTCGCGGTGTGCGGTGGCGTAACCGCCAGATCCTGCGCGATATCCGGGTGTTTGAGGTCTTCCCACGTTTCCGGGGCGTCGAGGCCGCGCTCCTCGTAGACGTCCGTCCGATAAGCGACCGCCGTCGTCATCTGACGGGTTGCGGTCACGTGCCCGTCGTCCGTCTTGAGTTCGTCGGGCACTTTGTCCCAGTTTGCGGGTTTGTAGTCGGTCGTGAGCCCGTCGTTCATCGCCTCGAGGTTGAACGAGTAGCCGCCGTTGAACGCGGAGTGGGTTGGATTTTGCGCGTGTGACCGCGCGTCCTGAAGCGCCTCGCCGGACGACCCCTGTGCGTCGTAGAGGGCGACGCCGTACTCGTCTTCGAAGGCTTCCATCACGGCGTCCCAGTTCGACCAACCGGTCTGCACCGCGTACACTCGCAGTTCGTCGGGGAAGTCGGCGGCACTGACGGTCGTCTCGTAGTCGCCGTAGCCGACGTCGTACGTTTCGTCGGTTCCGCCGCCGGTGTCACCACTCTCGCCGGTACCACCGTTTCCGCCGTTGTCTCCGTGTCCCGTCTCCCCTCCGTTCCCGCCATTTCCACCGTTTCCGTCGTCGTCGGTACCACCGAGACAACCCGCCATCGCGCCGGCGAGAGCCCCAGAACCGCCGAGAAGGAGTTGTCGCCTGGACGCCATCGAAGTATCCTGTACCATCATCACGTATCTTCGAGGTTACATATATGATCGTTGCTATGATCGCTCTACAATAGTACGGACCGGAAAGAGGGATACGTAGCACTCCCTATAGTACCTCGGCCGACCGTCACCCTCGGACTCTTCGAGGGACGACGAGACGGCGACCGATCTCGCCCGCTTCGAACTAAAATATGTGACAAACGTAGTCATTCCATTACATACGTATGTCCGTAAGGAATGCGCAGCGTTCAGCGAGGGCAGCGTCGGACTCGAGGGCGACGTCTCGACGTCAATTCGGGGATCGCGGATTCGATGTGCGTGTTTCGCTCGAGTAGCAGGTATCGGTCTCGAGCGACACGATCGACGGCCGCTTTCGGCCCCGACGCTCGAGGCCATCGAAATCGGTGCACGTTCGATCGAACGACGGGAGTGCGGTTCGGCGCGCACAGCTATCGTGCGATCAGGTGCGCAGCGACTTCCAGTTGCGACGATATATAGTCGACGCTCGAGAACAGAGCGTCATATAGTCGACTATATGAAAATTTGGATAGAATTAAGACGCTCGTGTGGCGAGCACGGAATATAATGTCGCTCGATCGCACGGTACCCACGGATATCCACGGTGATGTCCTCGAGACCGCACGGCTCACCCTCGAGCGAGAACGCCGCGAACTCGCGGACGAGCGGCTCGCGTTCGAGCGGTTCCTCGATCAGCTTCGGGAACTTGAGGCGGTTCCGTCTCGCCCCCAGTCCGGGTCCCGAACTCGGTCGTGTCCGACCGATCCGGCCAAGCGCATGGGACAGCAGTCAGCCGGACTGACGGCCGTCCGAGAGCGCTTCGCCGAGACGGTGACGAGCGTCCCCCACTATTACGATCGGTACGACGAATCGATCGCGGAGCACCTGACCGGCGAATTCGGCGAGGAACTCGCCGCAGCCGTTCTGCAGGGAACTCACCTCCACTCGCGGCTGAAGCACGCCCTCCTCGAGGCGACCCGACACGCGATCGACACCCGTGAAACGGTCCTCGAGATGATCGACGACGAACGAGAGCAACTGGATCGCGTCGAAACCAACCTTCGGTCGATCGTCGACGAGTTCGTCGCCGTCGCGTCCCAACCGCTGGACGATCTGGAATTCAACGCGTTGCGTCTCACGCGAGTTCGACTGTGTGACCTTCGCGATCGGTGTGACGACCTGGCCACCCGGCGCCAGGAGTTCGTCCAGCGACAGCGACGCACGCCCCTCGCGACCGGCGTGGATTTCAGCACCTATCTGTACGGGACGTGTGAACACCGACATCCCGTCCTATCGATCGTCGCGACGCTCGGCGATCGCATCGAACGGGTGTTACACCGCGTCGAACGAAACCTGGTCGTTGCGAGGTAGCGACGGATCGAATCCCGGTACAGGCTCGATGTCGGGTTCGCGACCGTCGGCAACTCGACTGGCTGATCGAGCGGAAACGTCACCGAGCTATATAGTGCTATACAGTGAACATATAAACGACTTATTCTTGTAGACACGGATTACTCGCCGAGCAATACGTGACGACCGCCAATGCTACGTTCGACGCACCAGTCGCGTTCGACTACCGCCGGATCGACCTCGAGAACTGGGCCGACGTCTACGTCGTCGGGGACGTCCACGGCTGTCTCGAGGAGCTGGAGCAGTTGTTGTCGAAACTCGAGTTGGGAGAGGACGACCTCGCGATATTCGTCGGCGATCTGGTACGAAAAGGGCCGGAGAGTCTGGCGGTCCTCGACCGGGTTAGCTCGTCCTCGTCGCTGGTATCGGTTCGCGGAAACAACGAACAGAAACTCCTCGCGGGCGACGCGTCGCTCGCGAGTTTCGGGGCGGCCGAGCACCGGTACGTGGAGTCACTGCCGACGGTGATCGCCTGGGACGGCGGACTGGTCGTCCACGGCGGCGTCGACCCGAACCGGCCGCTGGCGGACCACGCTCCGGAAGCGCTGCTGACGATGCGAGCACCCGACGGAGACGGCTACGACGGCCCGTTCTGGTTCGACGAGTACCGAGGACCGCCGCGAGTCTTCTTCGGACACACCGTCCTCGAGCGCCCGTTCGAGAGCGAGTGGGCGATCGGTCTCGACACGGGCTGCGTCTACGGCGGGAGTCTCACGGCCTACGACGTCCGTCGGGAGGAGTTCGTGAGCGTCTCGGCGCGCGGACACGTCGAACGATCGGCGGAGAACATCGTCGCGGTCGAACAGCGATGAGCGAGCACCACGATACGATGAACGATCGAACGGACACGCCGGCCGAGACCGAGCAGTTGGAATCGAGTCGAGACGCGAACGACGAGGCGACCGAAGCGAGCGACACCGAGACTGTCGTCGAGTTTCAATCCGAGTCAGCGGGTGAGCGAGCGGCGACCCCGAACTCGAGTCCGGATACGGACTCGGATTTCGGCACGGACACGGACGCGAACTCGAGCCCTCCTGCCGGCGACTCTCCCTCCGACGACACCGTCCCCGACGATCGCGAGCACTCGAGCACCGAAACGCCCGACGTCGATCTCTCGGACCCGGCGTACTATCTCAACCGCGAGCGCAGCGAACTCGCGTTCCAGCGCCGGGTGCTGGCCGAGGTGCTCGACGACGACAACCCGCTCTTAGAGCGTGTCAAGTTCCTCGCGATCGTCACGACGAACCTCGACGAGTTCTTCCGCAAGCGCGTCGGCGGCCTGAAACAGCAGATCGCCGCCGGAATCACGGACGAGACGCCGGACGGACACACGCCGTCCGAGCAGTGGAAACGCGTCCTCGAAGAGGCCCGGTCGCTGTTCGAACGCCAGAGCCGGTGTTACCGCGAGGAGATCCGACCCGCGCTCGCCGACGCCGGAATTCACATCCTCGAGTACGACGACCTCACCGCGAGCGAGCAGGCGGAACTCCGCGACCACTTCGAGCGATCGATCCTCCCGACGCTCACCCCGCTGACGTTCGATCCGGCCCACCCCTTCCCCTTCATCTCGAATCAGAGCCTCTCGCTCGCGGTCCTGACGCGCGACGGCCCCGACGCGGCGCCGACGTTCTCGCGCGTGAAGATCCCGCGCAATCAGGTCCGATTCGTTCGAGTCGGCGACGGGACGCGATACGTCCTGCTCGAGGACGTGGTTCGTGAGAACCTCGAGCTCCTCTTTCCGAACGTCGACGTGATCGACACCGCGCTGTTTCGGGTCACGCGCAACGCCGAAGTTCGGCGCAACGAAGCGGTCGCCGAGGACCTGATCGAGATGATCGAAGAGGTCATCGAGGAACGACGGTTCGCAACCGCGGTTCGACTCGAGATCGAACCCGACGCGTCCCGAGAGATTCGCGGCGTGCTCGTCGACGAACTCGACCTCGACGACCGGGAAGTGTTCTCGCTCGCTGGGCCGCTCGAGTACCGCGACTTCGCCGAGTTGACCGACCTGGACCGTCCCGACCTGGCGCTGCCGGAGTGGACGCCACACCCCCATCCGCGGCTGAGCCGATGTGACGACGGCGCAAGCGTCTTCGACGCCGTCGCCGATCGCGACGTCCTCGTCCACCACCCCTACCACTCCTTCGAGGGGACCGTCCAGCGGTTTCTCGAGGCGGCGGCGACCGATCCCGACGTCCTCGCGATCAAGACGGCGATTTATCGGACCGCGGACGACTCGCCGATCATCGAAACGCTGCTCGACGCCGCTCGAAACGGGAAACAAGTCGCCGTCATGGTCGAACTCAAGGCCCGATTCGACGAGGCGAACAACCTCGAGTGGGTGAAGAAACTCGAGGAGGAGGGCATTCACGTCGCCTACGGGACGATCGGGTACAAGGCGCACACGAAGACGTCGCTGGTCGTTCGCGAGGAGGACGACGGCGTTCGACTCTACTCGCACGTCAGCACCGGCAACTACCACTCCGGAACCGCCAAACGGTACGACGATCTGGGTCTGCTGACGGCCGACCGGGACGTCGGCCAGGACCTCGCCAAACTGTTCAACTTCTTCACCGGCCACTCGCTGCACAGGGAGTACCGGACGCTGCTCATCGCCCCGGGGAACATGCGCGAGCGATTCGTCGATCTGATCCGGGCCGAAGCCGACCACGCCCGAAACGGCGAGGAGGCGCGGATCGTCGCCAAGATGAACCGACTCGAGGACCCCGAAATCGTCAGGGAACTCTACGAGGCGTCGATGGCCGGCGCGGATATCGACCTCGTCGTCCGGGACATCTGCCGGCTCCGACCGGGGCTCGAGGGCGTCAGCGAGACGATCTCGGTCTCGAGCGTCGTCGGTCGCTTCCTCGAGCACTCGCGGATCTTTTACTTCCGAGCGGGCGGCGAGCACCGGTACTACATCGGCTCCGCCGACTGGATGACCCGAAACCTCGACAACCGGGTCGAGGCGGTGACGCCGATCGCCGATCCCCGTCTGCAGTCGACGCTCGAGTGGATCCTCGAGACGCTGTTGGCGGACGATCACAACCGGTGGGAGATGCGGTCGGACGGGACCTACGAGCGGTGTCGGTCGGCGACCGGTGGAACCGAAGCTGGGGCCGGAACCGAAACCGGAGCCGAATCGACAGTGAACGCCCACGAAACGTTCATGCGAGCGGCTCGAGACGAACTGTCCGAGTGACTGTCGGCGTTCCGGTGGAATCGAAGACCGGTGCTCCGTGACCACCGTCAGGGTGCGACCCGTCCGTCTTCTCCGTCTCCTTCTCTCACCGTCGACGGGCGGCAGGCCGACCGCTCGAGATTCGACCCGGACAGTTCAGGGGTATGG
This sequence comes from Halomontanus rarus, assembly GCF_017357405.1. GTDB lineage: Archaea > Halobacteriota > Halobacteria > Halobacteriales > Natrialbaceae > Halomontanus > Halomontanus rarus. Next base: position 163,913 of record NZ_CP071598.1, read on the forward strand.
TTAGGTTGGATCGTCTCCAGTGATCTATAGTCGGTTCATAGCAGTCTTCATCCGGAGCCGACGTCGAGTGACACTATGGCGGTTCGAGAAGAATACTGCTCGAGGTGCGAGGAGAATCGTCGCGTTCTCGAGGACCGACCGTGGCTCGATACGGTCTGTCTGCGCTGTGGAAACTCCGTCTCGGGAGTCCCCCATCGTTCGACGAGGAGCGACACCTGACTCGACTCGGGAACGCACGAATCGACCGGTTCTCAGCGGTCGACGGCGTACCGCGGTCCGTCACGCTCGACGAATCCGACGTCGACCAGTACAGAGAGGATCGCGAGAACGGAGAGTTTCGAGATCCCAACCGTCGTGTTGCGTTCGTCGCCGGTCGATTCCCCGCACGCCCGCGACGGAAGAGAGTCCACGCTCGCAGACGGACCGGTCAAAAGTCGCGGTCGTTCCGTTCGCCGAGCGCCGACCGATCGATTTCCGGGGGTTCGTGGACGAGCGGGAGATCGTCGAGCGTGCTCTCGGTGAGCCCGAGCAGCGTCCGGTAGAACGCCGGCCCGTCGGCGGAGAGTCGGTAGGCCTCGTCCCGTTCGTCACTCGTCGCGTGTGAGACCAGCCAGATATCGCTTCCACTGTCGTCGACCTCGAGCAGACAGTACGCCTGGGGGTAGGACGCGAGCGCCGGCGCGATCAGTTGGGTGAGCGATCGCCGTCTGACCAGCGACGGCAGGTGATGGTGTCCGGTGACGACGAGCGGGACGTCGTGGCGATCCAAGACGGCGGTCAGTCGATCGCGGTCGGGCATCGTGAACACGCGCCACGGCTGGACCTCCCTCAACGGGTGACTGACGAGCGGGAGGGGATTGTGATGACAGGTGACGACGGGTTCTCTCGCGCCTTCGAGTTCGCCGTCGAGCCACTCCACCTGGTCGGCGGAGAGCCGACCGCGGTGTGTCTCGGTGTACGGACCGTCGGGTCCCGCGGCGCTCTCGAGGACGAACAAGTCGAGGCCGCCGACCTCGAGCCGTACCGGCGGCGTGCCAGCACCGTACCGGTCGGCGAACGTGGCGGGAGTGAGCGACTCGTGCTCGTCGTCCCGTTTTGCGACGTCGTGATTACCGGCCAGCGCGACGAACGGGTGCTCGAGACGATCGAGGAGTTCGTCGACGCGCTCGTAATTCCACGGCTCGCCGTCTTTCGTCAGATCGCCCGGAAAGAGGACGAGGTCGATCTCGCGATCGTTCAGACCGTCGATCACGCGCCGCAGTTGCTCCGCCGTTCGATGGAAGACCCGATAGGTCCCGTTCGACCGAGTCGCGACGTGGGGATCGCCGACGACCGCGATCCGAACCGGTTCGTCCGTTCGCGGTCGCGACAGTCTCCCGAGTCGGAGGCGGTCCCCGATATCGATGTCGGTCATCGGATGGCTGGGCTCGGTCATCGGCCGTCCCCTCGAGGGCGAAACGCAGCGGTGATCGCCGGCGTTGGCGCTTCGTCGTCCATGCTCGTCCCCTCCACCGTCGAGATAAAGTCCCTTTATAATAGTCGTCAGAACCGGACCGAAGACCCCCGAGTCCTATATACGTCTCGGGATGCGTCGAGCGAGGACGCCGATCGACCGTCGAACGCGTCAGTCCGAACTCGAGTCCCGACTCGCCGCCTCGACCGTCGCGTCGGTCACGTTGACGCCGTAGGCTGCGGTTCGCCGGATGCTCTCGAGGACGGACCCGTACAGGTACGCGTCGGGGTCATCGGATCCGTACAGCGTTCGGTCGAGCGTCACGACCTCGTCGCGGACCGCCGACTCCGTCGCGATGGCGCGGTCGACGTCGCCCGCGAGCGCGAGCGAGACCACTTCGCGAGCGTCGGCTGCGACGGCCTCGAGACGGTCCGCGAGCACCTCGTCAGGGGCGTCGGACTGTCGGTCCGCGACGGACGCGATTTCCCCCGCGTGGTCTGCGATCCGCTCGAGCTGGCGCGCCTTTCGGTAGTTACAGAACGCGGCCGTCCGGTCCGCGTCGAGTCGGTTGATCTCGTGGACGTCCTCGAGTCCGCGGTAAAACCCGCGACTCACGAACGCGAAGAGCCGATCGACGTTGTCGTCCCGGTCGATCACCCGACGGGCGAGCGCGTCGTCGTCGGTCCGAACCGCCTCGAGCGCCTCCTCGTGCATCTCGAGTGCGAGCTGGCGAATCTGGGCGACGGTCTGTGGCAACGAGACGTCGCCGGCGTCGAGGACGTTCCGGGCGACGATCTCGTGCTCCGTTTCGCCGTGGATCTCCACGCCGACGAGCGTTCCGATCGAGCGCGTGATCGTCCGACGGACTGCGTCGTCCAGTTCGTCGCCGTTGGCGACCCTGATCCGATCGCAGCCGGCGGTGTAGGCGGCCTCGACCCGTTGGGGGATCGTCTGCGGATCGACCGCGGCGGCGTCGATCCGCGTCGAGCGATCGCCGCCGTCGAGCGGAACCGGCGCGACGACCAATCGATCCCGGTGCGAGTAGAGGTACATCGACATCCCGGCCTCGAGATCCTGCTCGAGCGCCCACGCTTTCGGCAGCGAGATCGCGAACGTCGAACCGCCGGGCAGCTGGACCTTGCGTTCGAACGGGCCGCCGCGAGAGGGAGCGTCGGTCCCGGCTGGCGAGTTCGAATTCGGGACCGATCCGTCCGAACGGGTCTCCGCTCCGGCGTCGGTCCCGCCGTCGGTATCCCGATCGGTATCGATATCAGTAGATGAGTTCGTCATCGTTCTCGACCATGTAGAGCGTTCTGGCGGCGATGTTCACCGCGTGATCCCCGACCCGTTCGATATCGCGAATCGTGAGTAACGTCCGCGAGACGTCCTCGAGGATCCCGTCGTCGAGGTTCCGCTCTCGCTCGAGAAGGTCGCGAACGACGGCCTCGCCGGCTCGCTCGCACAGCGCGTCGACGTCGTCGTCCATCGCGTCGATCGAGCGCGTCCGGGCCGCATCGTCGGATTCGTACGCACGCATCGCTTCCTCGACCATCTCGATCGTCTGGATTCCGATGTGGGAGACGTCGATGTTCGGGTAACGATGTCGGTCCCTGTCCCGATCGATTCGTCGGGCGTACGCGCCGAGGTTCGTCGCGAGGTCGGCGATCCGCTCGAGGTCGGTGATGATCTTGAACGAGGCGGCGATAAAGCGCAGATCGCCGGCCACGGGTTGCTGGAGCGCCAGGAGATCGATGCACTCCTGCTCCAGTTCGAGGTACAAGTCGTTGATCTCGTGGTCGCCGGTGACGACCGCGTCGGCGAGTTTCTCGTCTCCCTCCTCGAGCGCCCGTAACGCCCGACGGAACCGATCGCAGACGAGTTCGCTCATCTCGACGACGGCCGCGCGGAGGGCCTCGAGTTGCTGCTGGTATTCGTTTCGTGCCATGAGTGTGTTGGTCTCTAGTCTCCGAGATCTACTCTCTGATCACTGGTCATTGGTCTCTGGTCACTGGCTTCCGATCATTGATCTCTGGTCACTGCTCACCCGAATTTGCCGGTGATGTAGTCCTCGACGCGGTCATGGTCGGGGTTCTCGAAGATCTTCTCCGTCTCGCCGAACTCGACGAGTTCGCCGCCGGTGAGGAAGACGGCCGTCTTGTCGGAGATCCGGGCTGCCTGTTGCATGTTGTGGGTGACGATCACGACGGTGTACTCCTCGGCGAGTTCTTCGATCAGGTCCTCGATCTTCGAGGTGGCGACCGGGTCGAGCGCGCTGGCGGGTTCGTCCATGAGGATGACCTCGGGATCGGTCGCGATCGCGCGAGCGATACAGAGGCGCTGTTGCTGGCCGCCCGAGAGCTCGAGGCCCGACTTGTCGAGCTGATCGCGGACCTCGTCCCACAGTGCGGCGTTCTTCAACGCGCGTTCGACGCGCTCGTCGATGTCGTCGGTCGTCCCTTGAACCTCGAGGCCGTAGGCGACGTTGTCGCGAATCGACTTCGGGAACGGATTCGGTTTCTGAAAGACCATGCCGATCTTGCGACGGAGGGCGACGGGGTCGACGTCCTCGTCGTAGACGTTCTTCCCGTGGAAACGCAACTCTCCCTCGACGCGGGCGATATCGATGAGGTCGTTCATACGGTTGATCGAGCGCAAGAACGTCGACTTCCCGCAACCGGAGGGGCCGATCATGGCCGTCACCTGCCGTTCCGGAATCTCGATATCGACGCTCTGGAGGGCCTGATCCGCGTCGTAGTAGACGTCGACGCCTCGTGCTTCGATGATGGTGTCCGTCTCGGTCGTCGCCCGAGTCGACGACCGGCCGGCGTCGGTCGACGAACTCCCGTCGGCCGGGCGATCCCGCTCGAGGGGAGTCGTCGATTCGTCGTTCGTCGCGCTGTTCGCCGTACTCGTGTTCGCCGTGTTCGTGAGCGTTGGTAATCCGAAATTCATGGTCGTGTTAGCTCTCCCGCTGGTACTTGTTTCGAACGACGATCGCGCTCGCGTTCATCATCAAGAGGACGACCAGCAGCGTCAGGACGCCGGCGGCCAGCACCCCGTAGCGGAATTCGTATTCGATCTCGGTCGACCAGGTGAAGATCTGCCGGGGCATCGCGCTGAACTTGCCCATGAAACTCTCGGGCGGAAGTCGCACGACCGCCGCCGCGCCGATCATCAGCAGCGGTGCCGTCTCGCCGATCGCCCGACCGAACGCGAGGATCGTTCCGGTCATGATCCCCGGGATCGCCCGCGGCAACACGACGTTTCGAGTCGTCTGCCACTTCGTCGCCCCCATCCCGTAGGACGCTTCCCGGAGCGAGTCGGGAACCGCCCGGATCGCCTCCTGGGCGGAGACGATGACGATCGGAAGGATGAGGAGACCGATGGTGAGGCCGCCGACGAGGACGATCCCGGTTCGCATACCGACGGTCCGAACGAACAGCGCGAGTCCGAGCACGCCGTAGACGACCGACGGAACGCCCGCGAGATTCGCGATGTTGATCTCGATGAGCTCGACGATCGTTCCGAGTCGTCCCTGATTAGGGGCGTACTCCTCGAGGTAGATCGCCGCGCCGACGCCGACGGGGAACGCGGCGACGGCGACGACGACGAGCATCAGCACCGAACCGACGAGCGCCGGGTAGATGCCTGCATCCCTGGGCGTCCGACTGTGCGGGTTGTTCAGGAATTCCCAGGTGAGCCAGGTGTCCGGACCGGCGAACCCGGCCGCGCCGACGGCGACCGTCCCGAGCAGCGCACCCAGCCCGACGACGACGGGGAACGCGAGACCCGAGACGCCGTCACCGCGTCGGACAACGAGTTCGACGTACAGACCCACCGGAACGGCGACAACCGTGGCGAGGACGATCCACGCCGTCGACGAGAGACCCGCGAGGGGGGCGAGAACGAGCCCGCTCCCCGCCGCGAGGACGGCTCCGACGCCGACGAGCGCGGCGTCACGGTCGCTCTCGCGGACGCGTCGAACGTACAGCGATCCGGCTCCCGCAACGGGAACGGTGAACGCGAGCAAGAGCGCGTGCGGATCGGTCGGGAGAACCGGCGATGAGAGGATGACCTCTCGCAGGCTCGGCGCGAGCTCGGGCGTCGAGAACGCGATCCGGAACAGTTCTTGCTCGAGAAAGAGCGTGTTGAACGTGTGATCGACGCTGATCCCGGGGATTCCGACGACCGCCAGTAGCGGAACGACCGTGACGACCGCCAGGCGGTCGATAACGCCGGCCGAGTGAACGGTCCCGTGCAGTTCGATGATTCCGATCGCGACGGCACAGGCGACGACGAGTGCGAACCACTCCTGTGGAGAGATCAGGTGCCGAAAGAGGATGGTGATCCCGCCGGCCAGCACCGTCGCAGCGATCGGGAGACCGAGCGACGTGTACGCGACCTCGCCCGCCCGCGTGTCTCGGCGGTAGTAGTACCCCGCCAGTGCGAGCGCCGGCAGACCGATCGTTACGCCGTAGGTCGCCAACCAGCCGACGTCGGCGGTACGCGGCTGGAGCGCGTCGTTGACGACGTACAAGAGGAACACGAGCATCAACACGAGTGCCAGCAGCGTCGCGCCGAGGCAGGTCGCCTTGAACACCGTTCCGCGTAGCCGGCTGACTTGACTCTCACTGCCGATCCAACCGGCCGCGGATTCGTTGCGACCGGCCATCAGCGGCTCACCTCCCGCGTCGTTTCCGTTTTCGTTTTCATTACCGTCTCCGTCTCCGTCTCGGTTTCTCTCTCCGTCTCCGTCTCCGTCTTCGTTTTCATCACTACCTCGTTCTCGTTCTCACCGACACGGACGCTCACACTCTCGCCCGCTCCTCCCCTCGAGCCGACGGGATACCCTCCTCGCGTCCGTGCGAAGAACATCGAGGGTCGTGTCATTGGTACTCCTCCCTGTATCGCGTCGCGATTCGATTGCTGAGCAAGTTCATAGCGAACGTGATGAAAAACAGCGTCAGGCCGATGGCGAACATCGAGTAAAACTCGGGCGTTCCGCCGACCGCGTCGCTCGTAACCGCGTGAACCATCGCGGCGGTCATCGTCTGTCCCGACTGAAAGAGGTGCGCGAACGGATTCGCGGTGTCGAACATCCGGGCCTGCGCTCCTGCGGCCATCACGACGATCATCGTCTCGCCGATCGCTCGCGAGAGCGCGAGGATGTACGACGAGAAGATGCCCGAGACGGCCGCCGGAATGACGATCCCCGTCGACACCTCGTACTTCGTCGCGCCGAGCCCGTAGCCCGCCTGTCGCAGTTCGTCGGGAACGGCGCTCATCGCGTCCTCGGAGAGCGAGGAGACCATCGGAACGATCAAGATGCCGACCATGATCGACGCGCTGAGGAGGTTAAAGAGGTTCAACTCGAGGCCGGTGGCGCGAAGCCACGGCGTCAGGTACACCAGCGCGAGGTAGCCGTAGACGACGGTCGGAATTCCGGCGAGGATCTCGAGCGCCGGCTTGAGGATCGACCGCATGCGATCGCTGGCGTACTCGCTGAGGTAGACGGCGGCTGCAGTTCCGATCGGGATGGCGACCACCGCCGAGATCAGCGTCACTGTGAGCGTCGCGTTCACCAGCGGAAGAACGCCGTATTCGCCCCTTCTGGACTCCCACTCCGTGCCGGTCAGAAACGAGAACAGCTCGACGTCCTCGAAGAACGTAATCGCGTCCGCCGCGAGCGTGAGAACGATGCTGACCGTTACGAACACGGTCACCGCCGCACACCCGAACAGCAGCCAGTGATACAGCCGCTCTTTTGCAATGCGTCCGGTTGCCGACCCGGTCAGATCGGCGTGTATCGAATCGTCGTTCATAGTAGATTTATATTTTCGTGCTGTCCGGAAAATCGGGTTCGGGACGGGTCGTTATCGGGCGTCCTCGAGCGCGCTCATGTTCTCGTCGACCATATCCTGGTTCGAGGGCACGTAGCCGACGTCGTCGGCGATCCAGTCCGCACTCGAGTTCTCGAGGTAGAATTTCAGGAACTCGTAGACCTCCTCGCGCTGGAGGGCGTCCTCGGAGGGGTAGATGAACAGCGGACGGGCCATCGGGTAGGTTCCCTCGCTGGCGGCCTGAAGGCTCGGTTCGCCACAAGCGTCGTCCTCGCTTTCCTTGACGGAGAGGGCTTTGACTTTGTCTTCGTTCTCGGCGTAGTAGGCGTAGCCGAAGTAGCCGATCGCGTACGGGTCGTCGGCGATGCCGCGGATGATGATGTTGTCGTCCTCGGTGGGTTCGTAATCAGTGCGGTGGTTGCCGGCCTCGCCGACGACGTTCTCGGTGAACCAGTCGAAGGTCCCCGAGGTCGTGTCGGGGCCGTAGAGGGTGAACTCCTCGTCGGGCCAGTCGGAATTGACGTCGGCCCACGTTTCGGCGCCGTCTTCCTGCCAGATCTGGGCCATTTCGTCGAAGGTCATGCAGTCGACCCAGTCGTTTTCGGGGCTGACGGCCATCGTGAGTGCGTCGCCCGCGATGTGCATCTCGATGGGCTCGACGCCGTTGTCCTGACAGTTGCTCATCTCCTCGTCTTTGATCGGCCTCGAGGCGCCGTTGATGTCCGAGTCGCCCGGACAGAAGTGGTTCTCGAAGCCGCCACCGCTCCCGGTCGAATCGACGGTAACGTTCACCTCGGGGTGTTCTTCCATGAACCGCTCGGCCATCGCGTCCGTGACCGGGAAGACGGTACTCGAACCGGTGTTGACGACTTCACCGGAGAGGGTTTCGCTGCCGTCGTCGTCGCCATTGCCACCGTTGTCTCCGTTTCCGCTGTCGTCGCCATTTCCGCTGTCGTCACCATTGCCGTCGTCGTCTCCGTTTCCGCCATCGTCACTCTCACCGTCGTCACTGAGACAGCCTGCCATAGCCAGCGCACCTGCAACGCCGGACGTCTGGACGAATCTCCGCCGCGATACGAACGTGCGATCGTTCGATGGGGTTTGTGCCATCACCCGAAAGGTGCCTTCGACTTATTAAGTACGCTTATAATTTATATACAGACAGATCACGGGCAATATTGATCCGAGGAGTGTGCTATAGTGACCTATATATCGATCAGATTCGTGCCCGCGGACTCGAGCGGCTCGGGACGGGTGCGACTGGTACCGATCGTGAAGGAGAGGTAAAAATGTACGAGGGCGGGAAGAGCACCGAGAACACCGGCGGATCGGTCAAGCATCGGGTTGTCCACGAAGAGAACCGGAGACGAACGGCTACGGATCGGGCACAACCGGTACGGATCACTCAATATCACAATTAGTAGTGGCTTTGTACGTCTCTCGTGTGACTTCTCCTACGGTGTCAGACAGCACCGAGATCATCATGTACGGATCCGCCAGCAGCCCCGACGATCACTCGATCAGCGCGCACACGTCAGTGACCGACTGGGAACCGTCGGACCCACCGTCCCTCGAGGCCGTCGTTGTTCGATACCGGGACCAGCCCGATCGCTGTACCATCTCTCCGACGGACTGTTCGGACGAAGCGAAGCTGACCACGTGGCTGACGGCGGACGCCGAAACGTTCGTCCGTCTCGACGAGATGCGGTGACCGAGTCCGGGCGTCGTGCCCACGGTCCGGCTTCGAACACGGCGGGGATGGCCGTCGGAGCCGTCGACCCTCGAATCACCGCCGTCTCCGAGTTCCGGAAACCGACGCCGACCCACCGAAACGGAATCGAACCGTCCCGCTCCGATTGCGAGAGTAGGCGAACCGAGGCGGCTATTTGATTTAATAGTTGTTCAACTATCACTCGAAAATCTGCCACCAGATCGTGGATGACGGGCAAAGGTGGGGCGGAAACGGGTACTGACAAAACAGATCGCAATCTATAATTGAGGAGGCGCTCAAGTGAATAGCGATGGCAGACACCACCGAACGACTACACCGCTATCTCGAGGACGAACTCGGGGCCTGTCGACGGGAAGACGTCGACGACCGCCTCGACCAACTCGGAACACTCGAGGCGGCGCTCGGGACGGCACAGGTCGAGGTCGAACTCGACGTTCTCTCGGCGCTGGCCAACGGGACGCGATACCGCCTCGTTCGCATCCTCGTCGCGGCCGACGGGGACCTCTGCGTGTGTGAGCTCAACGCAGTCGTCGACGTCACCGAGAGCGGACTCAGCCACGCGCTCTCGGCGCTCGTCGACGCGGGACTCGTCGACGCGCGAAAGGACGGTCGCTGGAAGAAGTACCGGGCGACGAACCGCGCCGTCGCGCTCGTGACCGTTCTCGAGGGGAGCGTGAGGGTCGACGGTGTCGCAGACGGTGACGGAGAGGACGGACCGAACCCCGGTGTCTCCAATGAGTGAACCGACGCAAGGGGGCGAACACGACCACGGGCCGGAGTGTACGTGCGAGGGCTGTGGCGATCCCCAGGCGATGTCGTTTCTCGACAGGTACCTCACCGTCTGGATCTTCGCCGCGATGGCCGTCGGCGTCGGACTGGGTCATTACGTGCCAGGAAGCGCGGACGCGATTCACGACGCGCCCGTCGACCCGGTCGCGATCGGGTTGATACTCATGATGTATCCGCCGCTGGCAAAAGTACAGTACAGCCGGCTTCCGACCGTCTTTCGCAACTGGCGGGTCCTCGGCCTGAGTCTGGTCCAGAACTGGCTCATCGGCCCGCTGCTGATGTTCGCGCTCGCGATCGTCTTCTTCAGCGGCCTGATCGCCGGGTTCCCGGCCAGACCAGAGTTCTTCCTCGGGCTCATCATGATCGGCATGGCTCGTTGCATCGCGATGGTGCTGGTCTGGAACGAACTCGCCGAAGGCTCTCACGAGTACGCCGCCGGACTGGTCGCGTTCAACAGCATCTTCCAGATCGTCACCTACGGAATCTACATCTGGATCTTCGTCGTGTTCGCCCCGCCGTTGCTCGGCCTCGAGCACCTGGTCGCCGAGTTCACGATCACGACCGGACAGGTCTTCGAGGCGATCGCCGTCTTCCTCGGGATTCCCTTCGCCGCGGGGATCGTCACCCGGTACGTCGGCGTCACGCGCAAGGGCGAGCAGTGGTACGACGAGACGTTCGTACCGGCGATCAGTCCGCTGACGCTCGTCGCGTTACTGTTCACCATCGTGCTGATGTTCGCCACCCAGGGCGAGAACATCGTTTCCGCGCCCCTGGACGTCGTCTGGATCGCGATCCCGCTGACGATCTACTTCGTGGTGATGTTCCTCGTGAGCTTCGCGATGGGGCGCGAACTCGGCGCGGACTACTCGACGACCACCGCCATCGGCTTCACCGCGGCGTCGAACAACTTCGAACTCGCGATCGCCGTCGCCGTCGCGGTCTTCGGCATCGGTTCCGGCGTCGCCTTCGCGACCGTGATCGGACCGCTCATCGAGGTTCCCGTTCTCCTCGCGCTCGTCCACGTCGCGTTGTACTTCCAGCGTCGGTTCGACTGGGCCGGGTTCGACACCGGTCGACTCGACGGCCGGACCAGCGGGGGCGCGAGGACGACCGAAGACGACTGACACGGACACAACACATTCGAGACACGACATCGACCATGACACGAACTCCGACACCGACACTGACGCGACGATCGACTCACACCCTTACTATCACCGCGACGGAACGCGCGCCACCGGAACCGACTCCACTCGAGTTCCCGCTCGAGGGGGGACGAACTCCTCGAGGGGGTCTGCGATGACGATCGAGACCGCCGACGCGGAGACGACCCGACTGGCGTTCGTGTGCGTCCAGAACGCCGGCCGGTCCCAGATGGCGACGGCGTTCGCCGAACGCGAACGCGAGCGTCGCGGCCTCGAGGACCGCGTCGAGATTCTCACCGGCGGGACGCGGCCGGCCGACCACGTCCACGAGGAAGTCCGTGAGGTAATGGGCGAAATCGGATTCGACCTCTCGGATCGAACCCCGACTGAAATCTCGACGGAGACGTTGCTCACGTGCGACTACGTCGCGACGATGGGCTGTTCGACGCTCGACGTCGGCGAGACCGAAGCCGAAGCCGACGTCACGGTTCGAGACTGGGCGCTCGAGGATCCCGACGGGAAGGACCTCGAGCGGGTTCGCGAGATTCGCGACGAGATCGAGCGGCGGATTGGGTCGCTCTTCGACGACGTGGTGGACTCGGCCGACGATAGTACCGACTGAGACTGTTTGCGGTACCGAGGTCCCGGTGCAATCACAGGTCGCTCGCTCGGTTGTGATGTCGACCACACCCTCCCTTTCTGGGAGGGCAGTTCTCTCGCGATCGGATACCGGAAACGGCGGCGTTCCATACCTCTCGAGTTTCCGTGGTTATTTGCCTATTTCATCTATTGTACCTATTTTGACTAAGTTACCTATTGCAGCTATTGTATTGGTGTCGGACCGACATCCGTAGATCTGACGCCCCGATCTTCGCGTGCCTCGGCGTCGACTGGTACCCGTCGGCACACGAATTGTCCTGCGGAAATTCGAGGAGAGAGCCCCCTCACTCCTCCTCGCGGCGCGATTGGCGCTCGACTCGACCGCCGTCGCTCGCCGCCGGCGTCGACCGTCCCGCGGACACGTCGAACGAGACGTCCGGGCCGAGATAGCGCGTCCAGAGCACCAGCAGCGCCGGCAGCACCAGCACGCTCGCGAGGAACGCGTAGACGATCGTCATCCCGGTGATGATGCCGAACTGCTGGAGCGGCGGCAGGATGGCGAAGGCGAGGACGCCGAACCCGCCGACGGTCGTCGCGGCGCTTCCCAGCAGCGCGCCGCCGGTCCCGGTGACCGTCCGCGACATCGCCTCCCAGACCGAGCCGGTTCGCTCGAGTTCCAGGTTGTACCGTTCGCTTATGTGGATGCTGTAGGCCACGCCGAGACCGACGGTGAGGCTCGTGATCATCCCCGTCATGATGTTGAACGGGATCTCGAGTACGTACATCGTTCCCAGGATCCACGAGACGCTAAATACGACGGGGAGGAGCGTCACGATGCCGAGGGTTGCGCTTCCCTCCGTGATCCGGTAGGTGATCATCAGGAAGGCGAAGACGGCGACCAGCGTGATGAGCAGGCTCTCGATGACCGTGTCCAGCAGTTGCTCCTGGACGATATCGAACAGGATCGTCTGGCCGGTCGCGGTGGCCTGAACGCCGTTTCCGCTGAGACCGTCCGCGATCGCGTTCATCTCGGTCGTCACGTCGCTCATTGGAGCGCTCCCGATCGTCGAGATGACCATCCGAACGGCGTGGTACTCGCCGTCGTCGGTCCGGTGGATGACGCCGGCCGCCTCGTCGGGAGCGACGTCGAACAGGTCGTCGTACACCGCCTCGATATTCCGGTCCGGAAGTCCGTCACCGTCGGTATCGGCCGCGGTGTAGGTCGCGTTGAACGACTCGTTCTGTGCGGCGACCCGTTCCATCGTCCGCAGCGGACTCTGGATGTCCGCCTCGTCGCCCGAGAGGGTCACGACGACGTCGCTATCGGCGGCATCCTCCTCGGCAGTCTTCAACGCTCGTATCGTCTCCGGATTCGTCACGTCTCCATCGACCAAAATCTGGGCCTGCGAGTCCTCCCTGACGAAGTTGTCGTTGACGAACTCGAGGTTCGCTTTCATCGAATAGTCGCCGGGCTTGAACGGTTCGGGCAGGTCTTTGGTCCACGACGGCGGATCCTCCGCGATGAAGTCCTCCTGATCGAAGCTGGTGTCCACCTGCGTGGCACCGTACGCGCCGCCCGCGCTCAGGACGAGCGCCAGCACGACGACGACCAGCGGGGCTTTCCGGGCCGCCGTCGACCCGATGGAGAGCACTCGGCTGAAACCGCCGTCAGTACCGAACGCACGCTTCTTGCGGTCGACGCCGCGGCCCTCGAGGAACTCGTCGAGTTCGACTTTGAGTGCGGGAATCAGGATTCCGAAGACGAGCAGGGCGGCCGTGATCCCGACCGCACTCACGATGCCGAAGTCCTGAATCGGCGGGACCGGACTCGTGAGATTCGACAGGAACCCGATGACGGTCGTCGCGGTCACCCAGACGAGTGCGACGCCGACGCCCGCCAGCGCCACGCGCATCGATCCCCGAACGCCGGAACCCGTGGTCTGGCGTTGCTCGCGGTGGCGCATGAAGATGTGGATCGCGTAGTCGATCGAGAGCCCGATCAGCAAGACCGGGACGGCGATGAACATCTGGTTGAAGTCGATCCCCGTCCAGCCCATGAAGCCGAACGTCCAGACGAGAACGACGAGAATGCCGAACAGGCCGAGCAGGATGTCGAGGACGTCGCGGTAGGCGACGATCAGGGCGATCACGACGAACAACAACGCGAGCGGCCCGACGATGAGCAGACTGTCGGACATCGAGTTGTTGATCTCCTCGCCCATGATCCCGCCGCCGAAGACGATGACCTCGGAGCCGCCGTACTCGTCGTTCGCGATCGACTGCATGGTCAGTTGTGCGTCGACGAGCGCGTCGGACGCCATCCCCCCTTGCGCTTGACCGCCTCCACCCTCGGTCTGGTGGGTCACCAGGAGCATCGTCGCGTTCGCCTCCGTCGAGCCCGCTTGGTAGCTCGTCGGCATGAACGCAAGTCCGCTCATCTGGTCTGCGTCCTCGCTCAGCACCGTTCCGAGCGCGTCCTCGAATTCCGAGGCGTTCATCCCCTCGAGCGTTTCGATCTGGTCCTCGACGGACGAGGACGACGAGGTGTTCTCGAGTGCGGCCTGTTGGGTCTGCAGTTCTGCACCGAGTTCCTCCAGACGTTCGCCCTGCGCCTCGAGGTCGTCGCTTCGCTGCTGGAGGTCCTCGTACTCGGTGGCGAGGACGCCCTGCGTTCCGAGCTGGTAGGCCTCCTCGATCTGTGACTCGTTCTGTGCGCTCCGCAAGAGCCGTACCGACTCGTTGAACGTCGAATAGTGGGTGTCGCCGAGTTCGACGGACGAATTCGCCCGCACGCCGTCGAACTGCGCGCGCGGCGACGCCGACGGATCCTCGCCGAGGGTATCGAGCGCGCCGCGCAACGCCGCCGTCGTCGCGTTCAATTCGGCGCTTCGCTCCTCGAGTGCGGTCCGTTCCCGTTGGACGGACGCGTTCACCCGTTCGAACTCCGCCGCCGTCGCCTGTAGCTCGCGTCGTTGCTCGCCGATGCTCGCGGACATCGCGACGAGGTTTGCGACGCCGACCGTCGGCCGGTCGCTCGCGAGCGTTCGGTTGATCGTCTCGTTCTCCTGGAACGATTGCTGGAGCCGGAGCATTTCGACCAGTGACTCCTGCGTGATGGTATTGTCACCCCTCACGATCAACTGCGCCGTCGACGTGTTGTCCGGTCCGGTAGAGAAGTTCTCCTCGATGTAGGTCAACTTCTGTGCTTGCTCGGTATCGCTCTGGAACTGATCGAGTGACGAGGACTGCTCGATTGCGCCGGCACCCGCGCCGGCGACGAGCGTGAGGACGAGCATGAGTGCGATCACGACCCGACTGTGAGCCACGATCGCGTCGGAGAGGCGCTCGGCCCGACTCATGTGTCGGTGTTCGTTCCGGACTGCGTGTTCAGCTTCACACTACGTGCACCGACGGGACGGCGCGGAAGGGCGCTGTTCGACGGAGCACCGGCCCGTGAGTGCGACACGGTCGCTCCGGCGTCTCGGTCGTCCGGGACCCGCATTCGGCCGTAACTGGAGCAGCCTTCCCGCACTACTCGTCGCGTCCGTTCGCCGGACCGCAGCAATACCTGGACCATCTTGTGACTGAATATTTAGTCAGCACCTATGAACCTTCTGTTTGACGGCCCTCGAAAGCACGGCGAGACCCAAAAGGGACGATGAGCGGTCGATCACTGGACTGATCATCCATTCAGTTACCTTTTATAGCAAGCGACAGTAACACGTCCGTAGAATGGAAACTGGACCGGAACCGTCTCGCAGGCGGACGGACTCCGAACTCACGACCGGGACCGACTCGAGCGCGACGATTGGGTCCGATGATCGATCGGTCGGTCGCACTCGCATCGGTCGCTCACCGTTTCGCCGCGGCGAAGACGATTCTCGAACGGGTCAGACGCGGGGGAGAGTACGATGACGCACTCGCCACCGTTTCTCGACGAGCCGACCGATACCCGGGAAGCGATCATGAAGGCGACGTACCACGCCCTCTGCAAACACGGGTACAGCGACCTCACGATACAGCGAATCGGGGACGAGTTCGAAAAGAGCAAGTCGCTGCTGTACCACCACTACGACAGCAAGGACGAACTCCTCCTCGATTTCCTCGAGTTCATGCTCGACCGACTCGAGGAGCGAGTTCCCGCTCACCGGGAGGGGGGTGCCGACGACCACATCGAGGAGATCGTCGACCGATCCTTCGGGATCGGGGCCTCCGCGACCGATCTCGAGTTCTCGCAGGCGCTCGTGGAACTTCGCGCACAGGCGGCCCACGACGAGGATTACCGGGAGTATTTCACGCGAAGCGATCAGTTCGTCCGCAAACACATCGCACACACGATCCGATCCGGTATCGAGCAGGACCTGTTCCAGCCGGTCGATCCGCGAGAAACCGCCGCGCTTTTTCAGGTCGTGTTCATCGGGACGATGACCCAGCGGGTGACGAACGACGACGACACCATCGAGGACGCGCACGCGGCGTTCGAACGGTACGTCCGTGAGTGTCTCCTCGAGAGCGAGGACTGATACCGAACCAGCCGTCGTTCCGGCGACCGTTCGCGATATCGAGAGAGGGAGAGAGGTGAGAACGGAACGGTGGGGATCGAAACGGAGACGAGGGCGAGGACGATCTCGAACCCGAAATCGCCAACCGACCGCTCAGTGATCGTGGCTCCCGGTCGCGTCGTCGACGTAGACGAGCTCGTCCGCCGCTTCGAGCATGCGGACGCCCCAGGTAACGGTGACCGGGACGAGCGCGGTCGTGAAGATCGCGATGAAGACGAGGATCGAGAACATCGACTGATCGATGACGCCGGCCGAGAGGGCGACCGACGCGATGATGATCTCGACGGTGCCGCGGCCGTTCATGCCGAAGCCGACGACCAGTCCCTCGAGGGAGGAAAGCGAGGTCGGCAGGGCGAAGAGCCAGGAGCCGATGATCTTGCCGAGGAACGCGACGGCGACCAGCGCCGCGAGGATGCCGAACGAGTCGAAGAAGACGCCGAACGTCATCTCGAAGCCGACGGTGACGAAGAAGATGGGGGCGAAAAAGCCCATCGAGAGGTCGTACATGACGGTGTGCATGTGCTCGTACAGTTCCGGCTGGACGTCGGCTTGCCGCAGGAACATGCCGGCGACGAAGCCGCCGATGATCATGTGCAATTCGGCGAGCGTCGCCAACTGGGCGAACAGCAACGAGACCAGCAGGGCGAACGTGAAGGCGGTCGTTCGGTCGACGAACCCGTACCGCTCGCTCAAGTTCTCGATGCGCGTCCACGCGAACGGGAGGAAGCGGTAGCCGATGAAGAGCGTCACCGCGAAGAAGCCGAGCGCCTTCGCGACGATGATCGCGATTTCGGTGACGTCGAGTGCGCCGGCCGTGACGTAACTGTCGACGCCGGCGAACGCGATGAGTACCCCCACGTCGGAGGCGAGTGCGCCCCCGAGTAGGACGTTCGCGATCCGCGTGTCGAGCAACTCGAGGTCGGCGAGGATGCGGGATTTCGTCGCTAGCGACGTCGCGGCCATCGCCAGTCCGAGAAAGAGTGCGGCTCCCGTCGAGACGTCGAGCAACAGGCCGGCCCAGTAGCCGAGTCCGAACGGGATGACGAACGCGCCGACGGCGATGAGCAGCGACTGCGGACCGAGTCGGAACAGCTCTCGGAGGTCGACCTCCATCCCGACGTACACCATCAGGAGGAACACGCCGAGCTCGGCCAGAACCGTCAGGAGTTCCGAGGGCTGGAGGAGTCCGAGCAAGGCCGGTCCGAAGACGATTCCGGCGAACAGTTCGCCCATCATGGTCGGATAGCCGAATCGCTCGGAGATGCCGCCGAAAACCCACGCGACGGTGAGCACCAGCAGCAGGCTGAGGATGTCGATGCCGGCCGCTTCAACCATCGGTCGAACCCTCGTTCAGGCTTGTGAACGCTCGGGTCGGGACGGACGGACCGAAAACGGCGCTGTCCCGTCCACCACGTCGGCGGACTGCTGGCCGGTCCGGTCGCCTCCTCCCGAGCGCGACTCCGAGACGGTCGACGAGTCGTTGCGTTTCAGTCATTGATGTGTATCCGCTGGCATCACTCGGCTTCTACGGCTCGTTCGTGTGGCTGTTCGCAGTGGTCATCTCGAGTCCGCATGCTCTCGGCGAGTAATCGGGATGTATAGCGTTTACTGACTGGTCAGTCAAAAACACTTCGGAACTCGCCTAGTTAGCTGTTCGGGTTACCACCCGCTGGCTCGGTCGGTTCTGTCGTGTGAAGTAGAGGGACCGCTGCGCTCAGAGAGTGGTCACTCGCGATCGTCGGAATCCGGATCCGCGTCCGTCAGACGCGTCGTACACCAGTGGCAAAATTCTAGCTCCGGATCGACCGTTTTCCCACAGTTCAGACAGGATACCGTCTCCGTCGCGTGGTGCGTCGGCGGTCGGGTCGATGGCTGGGCATCGGAGTACTTGGATCGCACCGCGAGTATATACGCGTCTACGACACTGGCCCCGGTAGCGAGGAGGAGTGGTGCGATCTGGTGGAGCGGCGGCATCTCTCCCGCCGCGAGCGTTTCGATCGCAGCCGTCGGAACGAACAGCGACGAGACGGCGATCACCAGAAGTACCCAGCCGGCGGCCCGCCGCCAGCGGCGGAGATACAGATGCCCGAACCCGGTGACCAGGAGACCGAAGAGAACGGCGAGCCACGGACGCGTGGTCGATGCGGTCGTACCCATACGGTATCGAGGTAGGTGCACGATAGTTAACCGTTCCGGAGGAGACGCGCTAGGACGAATCGCTGGCGTCATCGCGCAACGAACGACCGGGGCGGTCGAATTACCGTCCGGAGAGACCGACGGCGTCGGCGAGTAACTCGTGAGATCGAAGGACGTCGTCGTGGTCCGCGATGATGTTCTGGACGATCACGTCGTCGACGCCGACGCGGTCCGTCAGCTGCTCCAGTAACGACCGCATCGTCTCCGGGCCACCCGAGATAGCGCGGGGCCACTCGTCCTCCGGAAGGGGCTCTGGCGTCGGCTCGGGGACGCCACCGAGTTCGTCGACGGCCTCCTCGACCGAAGGGGTCCGACCGACGACGCCTCGCTGCATCCGCTGGTAGGACGCTTCGGCGCTCGCGCGGAGTCGTGCCGCCTCCCGGTCCGTCTCGGCGCACGCAGCGTTCACCGCGAGCATTCCGTGTGGTTCGTCCGGGCCAGCCCCCAGCGACGAGGGCTCGAAGTGCTCCCGGTAGGTCTCGAAGGCCTGTTCGGCGAGGTTCGGTCTGATGAACGCGGCGAAGCAGTACCGCAGGCCGAGTTCGCCCGCGATCTTCGCGCTCGAGGGACTGGAACCCAGTACCCACGACTCGGGGACGTCCGCCGCGGAACGAGCGATCTGCAACTCTGCGTAGGCGTGGTCGTCCGGAAAGCCGTCGTGAAGGTGCTCGATCGTTTCCTCGATCTTCTCGGCGTGGCTCTCGTCGGGGTTACGCTGTCGGCGCTCCGTTCGGAGGGCGTGGTCGGCCGCCGGGATGCCGGTCGCCCGACCGAGTCCGAGGTCGACGCGACCCGGGGCCAGCGCGTCGAGCGCACCGAACGTCTCCGCGACCTTGAACGGGCTGTAGTGGTTGAGCAGGACGGTTCCGGATCCGATCCGGATGTCCGACGTCCGGGCGAGGAGGTGCGCGATCAAGACCTCGGGGGTGGTACTCGCGATGGCGTCGGCCATTCCGTGGTGTTCGGCCACCCAGAAGCGCGAGTAGCCCAGTCGCTCGGCTTCTCGAGCGAACTCCGTGGTGTTCTCGTACGCGTCGGTTGCGCTACCGCCGTCCGGTACGGGTGCGAGATCGACGATCGAGAGGTTCACACGAGCCGGTTTCGCGCGATAGACGAATAAACGCTCGTTTCCTGACGGAGGAGACGGACGTCTCGGTCGTCGGCACTCGAAACCGAGACGGTGGACGGCTGCGAGCGGCGGACGCCGGGATACCCCTCCGACCGCCACTCACTTCCATCTCGAGGACGAACGCGCCACCATGGCCGCCGAGTCTACCGACGGCGTACGTGTCTGGCTCGTCGAACGAACGTACTCGGACGACGAACAGAACATCATCATTCTCGTGTACGCCACAACCGACGGCGAACGGTACTTCCGCAAGGAGCGGGCGCTCACGTCCTTCACTGACGTCCGAGACACGACGGCGGCCGTCGACGCCGATCCGGGTAATCTCGGAGCCGTTACCGACCCCGACCGGATTGAGCGCTACGCCGTCGAAGCCCAGCGGATGAAGGACGCCCACGACCCCGACGACGTCATCTAGGGTCGCCAGTCGATGGCGCAATAGCGTTCGTCCTCGAGTATGCAGAGGCTCGTCGCAGACACGGTCACCAGACACGCAGACGACCTGATTCACCCGCTCCACACCGTCTGTGACGATGGAGCGCTACTGATGAAGTGATCGGGTCCCCGACTGTCCGACGGATCTAGCGTTATCGACGCGACGACTACGGGGAACCTCGAGGAGAGGGCCGATCCTCTCATCACGCACCTCGAGGAACGTCGTAGCAACGTGTGGCCGATTACGTAGAACACGGCGACGACGAGGAGGTCGCGGACGGTTTCGGATTCCGTCGCGGCCTCGTTCATTCGGTGTCTCCCACGACCCGGTCGTCTGATCACAGTACTCACTCGAGGGTGCCGAGTCCGTTTCCGGTCGGTTCGAAGGCGTCGGTAGTCGAGTGTCTCCGGCCCGTTCACCCGCCGGTCCGACGAGCGACGCGACGAGGACGACACTAACTGGCTTGCTCTCGTTCTCGCTCCCGTTCAGGTCCCTCTCTCGTGGGCACGGGCGAGACGGCATCGTCGCCGCGGATAATGGCGTATCCGCCGCCGATGAAGAGGAGCCCCCAGACCAGAAACGCCACGTCCCACAGGACGACGGGACCGGGACCGGCGGGCCAGACGTGGTGGATCGCGAGGAGGTGGTGATCGACGATTCCTTCGACGAAATTGAACAGTCCCCACCCGATGATCGCCGCCCCGAACAGTGTGCGTCGCGAGGCGGGAACGAAGGAGAGTCGCCACGCCCGCATCAGGAGGGTGATCCCGAGGAGCGTGAAGAGGTAGGTCACGCCGTGAAAGAACCCGTCGGCCATCACGTTCAGCCGGAGGTCGTTTGCCACGCTCGGATCCGGATACGACGACACCATGTTGTGCCACTGCAAAATCTGGTGTAACACGATGCCGTCGAAAAAGCCACCCAGCCCCACTCCGAGGACGATACCCGCGGTGACGAGCGGTTTCGCGAGTTTTTGGATCCCCAGCCACGTCTCCGTGTCAGCCGGTTTGCTCATGGTTCGTTCGACCAGACTGCGGAGGAAGTACCTTGAGCGTTCTCCTGCAAGTTGCTGTGGACAGAATCGAAGTGGTGACAACTGAAACGAGTGACTCACCCATCGTACAGTCAGCGGTTCTTGCTCATCGTGCGCTCACATCGACGCAGTTCCCGACGAAACGCTCGACCCCGTCGAAGAGGGCGACCTCCTCGAGTCCGCTGATCGATACGCGGCGACACACAGCGACTCGCCACTCCATTTTGCGGCCACTCTCGGATCAATTCCTGCGCTTCGCACAGGGTCGGAAGTGTTCGCCTACCGCGAGCGACCGACGGAATCGGGGCCGGTCCGATGACAGTCGAACGCCGACCGAACGCGTCTGGGACTCCGGTCACAAGAGCGGGTACGGACGCGGGCTGCTCAAAAATGAGTGGGTGAATCAGTCGTCGTCCCGATCTTCGTCTTTTCCTCGAACGAAGCTGGTCTGTGGGTCGACGGAGCCGATCGTCGTCGTATCAGGACCCTGAATCAGGGCCTCGAAATCATCGACCTCCGTGTACTGATCTCGGTAGACGAGTGCCGCTTTCCCGAGCGCCGTAATTTCGTAGAGTCCCGATCGCTCGGCTGGCCCGATCTTCGTGACGAGTCCGTAATCCTCCAAGATTGGGAGCCGGGTATTGATGTTTTTCCGGCTCTTGCCGGTGTGTCCAGCGAGGTTCGTCGCCACGTTACGGCCTCCGTCCTCGAGTGCCTCGAGGACGAGGAAGTCCGTCGGTTGTCTCAGTCTCACAGTATATGAGAGCGGTCAACTGCTATCTAACACTTTTGGCTAACACAGTGTCTACCGCTCGTACTGGCTCCGGAGACCCGTGACCAACTCGAGTTCCCGGGGAGTCGTTTCCGATGGCACTGCCAGTACGCATCGTGAACCACCTTTGGGTCGAATCCCGAAGCGTTCCCCGAGGCCGCTTGAGAAATGTCGCATAAACTGGTCACCGAGAATTTATATTGGTCATTCTTCAACAGGCTACGAGAAATTGCTACCTCATTCTGTGGTGCTATTAGTTATTAGTCATACTCAGTCGGTATGGGGGATCAGGATGCTCGGTTACCGCTGTTGTTCGACGATCTGAACGTCGGTATTATCCTCTACCATCCGTCAACCGGAAACATACTCGACGTGAACGAACGATTAGAACGCCTGTATGGGTATTCTGCCGACGAGCTTCGGACCATGGAGGTCGGCGATTATACCACTTCGTCGACGGACGTCTCACAGGACGGAGTCGCCCGTCGAGTTCGAGCCGCAGCCGATGGAGAGTCACAATCTGTCGAGTGGCAGATCCAACGTTCGAACGGCGAGTTCCGATGGATCAGCGCCACCTTCACAGCGACGACCGTCGGCGGAACGAAACGTGTCGTCGCTGAAATCAACGATATAACCGAATACAAGGCGCGTGAACACCTTCTCCAACTTCTCACTCGTGTCGTTCGACACAATCTCCGAAACGAGATGTCCGTGCTTATCGGGTACGCCGAACGGCTGAAAAACGCGATCGAAGACGATCGCCTCGAGGAAGAGATCGAGACGATTTTGGACGTTGCAACCGAAGTCGGAAATCTCAGTGATTCGATCGACGAGATCGAGCAGATCACGAACCCCGACGTCACACGGCGTTCACCGAAGAATCTTCGCGACGTTATCCGAAATCGTCTCGAGATGCTCCGATCGCACTATCCCGAGTGCGAGCTGTCCGTCGGAGAGTCGACGGATGTGTGGGTCACCGCTGATAAGGGGCTCGATTACGCCATCGACCACGCGATCAGAAACGCAGTCGAGCACAACGATCACGAGACGCCAGCGGTAACCGTGGCTATCGGCGAGGATGCGGAGAAGGAGATGGGAACGGTTCGAATCATCGATAACGGACCGCCGATTCCGGACATGGAAATCGATGCGCTCGACGACCGAACGGAGACGTCCAGTACCTATCACGGCTCGGGTGTCGGTCTGTGGGTGATGAAGTGGTGCGTCGACTCCCTGGGCGGCGATCTCACGTTCGAAGAGAACTCACCGCGGGGGAATGTCGTCTGCCTCTCGCTCCCCAAAACGAACCCATCGACGAGCGATCGACACGAGTAACGCGATCGAAACACCCGTTCTTTCCTCCGAACTACCGACCTCGAAGGCCGTCCGGACGCTCGTGTCCAATTGAATCCTCCGCTGGTGAACGCGGCGGAATCTCGAGTCGATCGAACGTTCGATTCGCCCGGCGGTGGGAGTTTCAGCTTCACAGTCCACGCGGCGGCTTCCCGTCCCGTTCGAGCAGCGGTCGACACGTCGGCACACCCCTCGAGGACGGAGCGTCACCGGACGTCGTTTCGGACGCTGTCGTCCGAGGGGTGAGTTCCTCCCGTCTCGGCTTCACCCTCCCTCCGAAGGTGGCGGTAATTCCCCTCGCAGTCGCTGGAAGCGGACACCGCCGAACGCAACCCGTCTGGGCCACCGATCAATGGGTGTCGATTTCGCTCCTTCAAACCATCTTCGATCTGGTATTTTTGTTATTTTACCTTTTGACAAATATTATAAAATGGATGTTAATTCTTGCATCGCCTGTTTCCGAAATCGGGGTTGCGTCGGTCGCGGTCGTCGGTTCGTGGCTGATCGATTCCGGTGAGGAACACGGCACCGCAGGAGCCGTATTCCTCTCGACCACTCGAATAAACGAATCCGACACGGACTCGTTTGTAACGGTTTCGTGTCTCGTATGAACCGATTCGTTTGGTTCTGGTCGGCAGGGGCGTACGGTCAGTACCGTTCACACCGAGTTGGCTCGTGAGCTCGCCGTCTGCAACGTGATCGGTTACGATCGGTACGGGTCACAGACCGGCGTCGTATACCCGGTTACAGTAACGACAGATACTCCTCACACGTTGATCACACAACCCTCGTTCGACCGGGTATGCACCGCCGTTCGGTAACTCCCAGCTGTACAGTCGACCGAATCGGCCGATTCCGAATATCTCGAGAATAATAACTGTATTCGAAATCGAGGGTTTGGCAAAACACAACTACTCTTCGGGACGTCACTGACGGTGTCAACTTTTCAAATTCAGAGCGACCTCGAGAGGAGACCTAAAACTCTCCTAGAGAAGTGACAACGACGAATAATACGAGCCGGTACCGGGAGAGCGTGAGCGGTCCAGTACGGGGAAAATCAGCGCAACGAATCGGCAACGGGACGTCGACGGATACTGACTCGAAATCTGATGCGAACGCTAACGCGAAGCGGTACCCATATTTCGGTCGCCGACCCAGATCTCCGTCTCGAGGTGTGCGTCCGGGAGAACGTCCACGAACGAGAACCGGACTTTCGAAGCGAACCCGCCGGGAAATTCGACGCCAATGCCGTCTCGAGAACGGACTCGAGAGGGTCCGAAACGATATCCGTATCGAAAACTCGGCGGATAATTACACTCGCACGAGACGAAGCGGTAGCGTCCTCGATCGAGGGGAGCAACGGACGATTCCCGGTATCGACTTCCCTACAGCACTCGAGCGACCGACGTCTCCGGTTTCGAGCCGTCGATTCCGAGCGCCGGTCTCAGAACTCCCCGTCCCGGACGTGGAACTTCGTCGGCTTCCCCAGCGTCGGGCCGTCCTGTTCGATCCACGACGCGACGCGCTCGACGATCTCGTCGATCGGTACTCGCGGTTCCTCGAAGATGTCGTGACACTTGCTCGCGTCGTTGAGCAACGCCGTCTCCTTCTCCTCCCCCTGGAAGCTCACCTCACATCCGAACTCGTCGGCGAACTGTTCGGCGAGGTCGCGAACGGAGAGGACGTTCGGTCCGGTCATGTTCAGTATCTCGGCGGGGGAATCCGCCAACTCGAGCGACCGGAAACAGACCGAGTTGGCGTCGCCCTGCCAGATCACGTTGACGTACCCCATCTCGAGGGGAACCGGCTCCTCGGCGTACACTCGCTTCGCGAGGTCGACCAGCACGCCGTAGCGCAACTCGACGGCGTAGTTCAACCGTAGCAGGCACGTGGGAGTGTCGTTGTCTTTCGAGAAGTGCTGGAACACCCGCTCTCGGCCCAGACACGATTGCGCGTACTCCCCTACCGGCCCGGTCTCGTCCGTTTCCACGGACCCGCCCGAGTCGACGGACACCGGCGGGTAGACGTTCCCGGTCGACAGCGCCGTAATCCGCGAGTCGCTGTACCGGCTAGCCACGCGACCGGGGAGATAGGAGTTGATCGCCCACGTCAACGGCTCCTGGCCGGTCGTCCCGAACTTCATCCCGACTAGGTAGATGACGTTCTCGCAATCCGGGAGCGACTCGAGTGCGCCCTCCTCGAGGAGATCCGCTCGGATCGTTTCGGCACCCCACGACTGGAGCTTCTCCTCCAGATCGGAATCCGAGTACCGCGAGACCGCGTACACCGTCGTGTCGGCGTCCGCTTCCTCGTTTGCTCGAAGGATCCGCTTGATCAACGTGGGCCCCATCTTGCCCCCCGCGCCGAGAACCATAACGTCGCCCTCGAGTTGGCGTGCGAATTCGACGTCTTCGGGGTACGGTTCCGAGAGGAGATCCTCTAGCTGTTCTTCGGTCGATACTGCTGAAGAGAGTGTGTTGCCTTCGCTCATAGTGGAGTCCGCGTCTGTTTGACTTCCTTGGAAAATAGAGTGAGTCCCGGTATAAAGCTACCGACCACGTCCGTCTTCGGGTTCGCCAGCACCCGGGCATCGGCTACCGGCTCGAGACGAGACTGTCGTTAGTCGTCGGCGCTGGTCGTCGTTTCCAGGAGCTCTTCGTAGTTTTCCGCCACCTTGCGGAAGGCGTTCGCGTGCTGTTCGATGAGCTCCGGTCGGTACTGTTTGAACCACGGAACGGC
This sequence comes from Halomontanus rarus, assembly GCF_017357405.1. Classification (GTDB taxonomy): domain Archaea; phylum Halobacteriota; class Halobacteria; order Halobacteriales; family Natrialbaceae; genus Halomontanus; species Halomontanus rarus. Next base: position 189,689 of record NZ_CP071598.1, read on the forward strand.
AAAGCAGTGTTCCTGGATTCCTTCGGCGACCGGCAGGTCTCCTTCCTCCTCACGGACGTCACGGTGAGCGTTCGCGATGCGAGTCGGCTTCCCGTGACCGTAGACGTCGGCCTCCTGGAGGAGCGGATGCGTGTGGAGCGCGAAGTTACACCCTTTCCTGCACGTCGTTCCCTCGGCTTTCACCGCTTCGACGAAGCGATCCACGGGCAGGCCGTCCAACGCGTCGGCATCGTAGAGCCCTTTCGGCGCGTACCAACCGCCCATGGTACTGTCCTCGTCACCGGGACGATGGGCTCGGATGCCGGGGACGTCCTCGAGGAGGTCCCAGAAGTAGTTCATCGCCTCCTGAATCTCTTCCATGCGCTCGTCGTAGGACTTCAGCTGGACGCGACCGACGGCGGCGCTGATCTGGTGCATGCGGTGTTTGTGGCCGCCGAACGGCAGGCCGGAGAACTCCGCCAGTTCTTCTCGCTCGAGCGTGTCCGAGTGACGCGAGTAGTGGCTGAACGCGACCGCTCGTTCGTAGATCTCCCGATCGTCGGTGACGAGCATTCCGCCTTCGCCGATGGCGAAGGACTTGCGGGCCATCATCGACATCGCACCGACGTCGCCGATGGATCCGAGCATCTCGCCCTTGTACAGTCCGCCGTGGGCGTGGGAAACGTCCTCGATCACGGCGATATCGTGCTCGCGGGCGATCTCCATGATCCGGTCCATGTCGGCCGGATGGCCGTAATTGTGAACGACGACGATGGCTTTGGTGTGTTCGCTGATCCGCTCTTCGACGCTCTCGGGGTCGATACACAGGGTGTCCGGTTCGACGTCCGCGAACACCGGCGTCGCACCCAGTTCCATGCACGGTAAGACGGCGGCCCAGTAGGTGATGCTGGGTCCGATAACCTCGTCGCCGACACCGACACCGACTCCGTACATCGCCCCGGACAGCGACGCCGTCCCGGAACTGTATCCCAATCCGTACTCCGTGCCCTGCCAGTCGGCGTACTCCGCTTCGAACTGTTTCGTAATTCCGGTGTCGGACATGGTCCCCTGGCGCAGGACCTCGAGGGCGGCTTCCTCGTCTTCCTCCGTGATGACCGGCCACGAGAACAGTTCGTCGTCCTCGTCGGTGACCGCTTTCGGTCCGCCGGTTATCGCAAGCGTGCCAGTCATTGGCCTGCTATCATCTCCTCAAACGAGTGTGTCATACTGATCCACGTTCGACTACGGAGTTTGACCGCAATATAGATACCGGTCACTACACATCCTCGCGGGTCGAGGTATCCGTCTCGACCGCCTGTACTCGACACTCGAGTGTGAGTGGGTCGACACGCGACCGGCACGTTCGAGGGACGGTCCCGACGCGGTTCGGGCCACCAGAATTCGATCGTTAACCTACAAAAGTGATAAATATGAGTTCTTCGATGTGTCCGGTATGGAACGACCACTCGTGGTAACAGACTCGAGCGAGAACGTCGTCGAGATCATCCGCGAGGCCGGCGAACTCGCGGCCGACACGGATTCCCCGCTGACCGTCCTGACGGTCGTCACGGAGTCGGAGTACGAGAAGGACGCCGAGGTACTGGGAACGATAGAAGCGGTCGAGGGATCGTCGTACGATCTCGGACCGGTCGCGTACGCAAAAGAAGTCGCACAGACCGCCATCGCGGACCTGCTCTCGGACCTCGATATCGAGATCGAGGCGATCGGGAAGTTCGTCGATGACGATTCCGATCGGGCCGACGCGATTCTCGAGGTCGCAGCGGAGAACGACTGCGATTACGTCTTCCTGATGGGACGTCGACGGAGCCCGACCGGGAAGGCGATATTCGGCGACACTGCCCAATCCGTCATCCTCAACTTCGACGGGTACGTCGTCACGATGTCGGAGTGACCGTTCTATCCGTCGACGATCGCCCGACTGGGTATCGAGGATTCGGTCGCGGTACGTGTGGCCATAGTCGGTGACCCGTTCAGGGTTCTGCAGGCTCGACCGCGTGTCGAAACACGGCTTCGTAGAGTGCCAGCTGCGCGTCCAGAATGCCCTCGTGGGAGATGTCACACATGTCTTCGTCGGTCAACCCGTGCGGGCACTCGTGGAGGATGCCGGTGGTACCGCTCACGTGGTAGGCGGCGCTCACGAGGTTGAAGTACGGCGGCGGACGGCCGCTCTCCGCGGCGACGTCGTGCAGGTTCAGCCGGGGAACGTCGAGTTTCGCGAGCAGCGTATTGTACTCCCGGTGAACCGCTCGCGAATCCGCCTGGACGTCCGTCGGGACGTACTTCGATCGGTGAAACGTCGGCGGATAGCCGTGACTGTGGAGCGAGACGGTCACGTCGGGTGCTTCCTGACGGACCGTCTCGAGGATCGCCGGCGCTTCGGGCCCCATCGGGTCGAAGAACTCGTCGTGCATCGGGTTGACGCCGTCGTCGTTGAAGTAACAGCCGAGGAATCCGACGTCGTCGCCGGTCATCGGGTGTCGTTGCTTGGCGTCGGGCCACCCGATGAGTCCGTCGTCCGCCCACGTCCCCTGTCCCCAGAACTCGAGGTCGGCCAGGGTCATCTCGCGCAACGAGTCCGGTTCGAACCGAGCGAGTCCGTCGGGGTTTCCACACGGAAGGATCACGACGCGACACTCGTCCGCGAGTTCGCGGAGGGTCGACTGCTCTCGCCCTCGTAGATCGTGTCCCGTCTCCATAATCGACAGCAGGTTACAGAGCCCGGTCAATCCCTCGACCTCGTGGCCGTGAACGGGTCCGACGAAGAAGACGACCGGTTTCTCCCGCTCGGACCGGTCCGCGTACTTCGTCGGATCTCGAGCGGCGACGGCGGAATTGAAGTTCGCTCGTGACTCGAATTCCTCGGGGTCACCGTACGTGACGAGACGAACGGATCGGCCGCCGGGCGAGGTAGCCAGTTCGTCCACCTCACCACGGTCGAGTTCGGTCAGTCGATCGTCGAGTTCCTCGAGACTCCCGACCCAGAACTCCGGTGGACGTTCGTCGGGGATGCGTTCGACGGCCTCCTCGTAGGTCATCGTATCGACGGTAGCCTCGGTCATCTTTTTTGCCCGACGTATCGATCGGGCTTAACTCTTCGGCCCTCGGTACATGAGAGGCGTCGAAACCACCTCCATCCCGGAGGGGACGAGTGCGGGAGCTCGTCCAACTCGGCCGCGACCGGCGCTCCTCGAGTACGGTCCGAACTCGAGTGGAAGCTCCCCGCCGTCCCGGATCGTCGATCACTCGGTCAGTGCGGTGATACCGTCGTCGGACCCGTAGTAGTAGCGGCCGTGGGCGACCGCCGGATCGAGTGCGTTTCCGTTCAGGTCTCCGTCGGTGAGCTCCGTCCCGTCTTCGGCGTCGTGAGCGGTGACCGTGTTCTCTCGGACGGAGTCCCGAACGTAGACGACACCGTCGGCGACGACCGGACTCGGATCGATCGACGGAACGTCTACCGTCCATTGCACGGACCCGCCGGCCTCGAGCGCGAAGAGCCGAAACTCGCCGTCGGCGTGTCCGGTGATGTACAGCGTCTCGCCGTCCCAGGCTGGACTTCCGAAGACGCCGCTCGAGTCGCCGTCGGGCGCGAACTTCCACTGCTCGTTCCCGTCCTCCGGATCGAGTGCGCTGAGCGTTCCACCGCGTAATTCGGAGAGGTCACCGGCCGAGACGTAGACGGAGTCGTCGCCGACGACGGGTGAGAAGAGGACGCCGTCCAGTTCGTCGTCGAGTCGCTGCTGCCACTGCTGTGTGCCGTCGTCGACGTCGACCGCGTACAGATCCGTTCTCGAGGGGACGTAGACCGTCTCGTCGTCGGCGGCCGCCGAAACGTTCGGCTCCATGATATCGTTGGACTCGTCGAGTACGAACTCCCACTCGATGTCCCCGTCGGCCCCGATCGCGAGCAACCCCCAGTGGGTTTCGTCGTCGTCGCTCGGTTCCCAGCGAACCGACGGTGCGAACAGGAGGTCACCCGTGGCCGTCGGTGCGACCATCTCTATGGGGACCATCTCGTCTCGTCCGTTCTGGTTCTCGTGACGGGCGCGTTCGTCGCCCTCGAGGTCGAACGAGAGGTGTACCCACGGATCGATCACGTGGACGACGTCGTCGACGACGATCGGAGTCGGCGAGAACGGCGGACTATCCCGTCGAGACTCGGTCTCGACACCGGCGGCGAGCCAGCGTTCCTCGCCCGTGTCGGCCTCGAGCGCGACGAGATGGCTGGAGCGCTCGAGCTCGGTTCCGGTACCGGTCACGACGTTGCAGGTCGCCAGAACGGTATCCTCGACGACGACGGGGGTGGAGTACGTGGCGTTTCGAACCTCCTCGTCCTCCGGATCGAACGACCACTCCCAGTCCGCTTCGAGCGCATCGACCGGACCGGACGCCGACGTGTACCCGGTGTTGGCAGCGGTCGCTCGAGACATCGGCCAGTCGTCACCTTCGTTGTCACCACTGGTAAGACAGCCGGCGAGAGCGGTTACACCGATACCGCCGACGCCGAGGAGGACGGCTCGGCGCGAGTAGCTCCGAACGTCGGACCGATAGTTAGTTTCCATACGAACACGTTTGTCCTCTTACCATAAATAGTTATTTGTTGTATGCCCAGTTATGGGGGGTATAATTGATCGAGAGTATAAATAGGTGCTTGTTTATAGGGATTTTTCTGGTTATCTGTGATAGAACGCGACGAATACTGGATCGCTGAAGAACACATCCCACCGGATTCGCCGGTCTCGACCCGCTCGGATGCCCCACGGGCCAAGTCCGCGAGCGACCGTCGTCGGGACTCGAGTCTAACCGACCGTCGAAGAGGTGGATTTATACGACGAGTCTCCGTCGGCCCAGATGCATGGAGGAAATCAGTACCGACGATGCACCCGCCAGTATCGGTCCGTACTCGCAAGCGATTCGATACGGAGACACGATTTACGTCTCCGGTCAGGGACCTGCGAACCCTGAAACGAGAGAGGTCGAAGTCGAGGACATCCAAGAGCAGACGGCCCAGACGCTCGACAACATCTCTGCCATCCTCGAGGCCGCCGGCACGTCGCTGGACAACGTCGTGAAAGCGAACGTCTACGTCACGGATATGGACAACTACGACGCGGTGAACGAGGTGTACGCCGAATATATGTCCGAACCGTTCCCGGCGCGATGTGCGGTCGAAGTGTCGGAACTCCCGATCGACATCGGCGTCGAAATCGAAGTCGTCGCGGCACAGTAACGCGTTACTGCCGGTGCTGTTCGCGTTCTTCTTTATCGGGAGGGTGGTCTGCAGAGGTACTCGCGACCGATTCGTTCGAGTGGCCTCTATCCGAACGCGAAGTCGACGAACGCCCGAACGGAGTCGGTAAGCAACGCGGGCTCTGGCTCGGGATAGGTCATGCGGACGAGCTCTCGCTCCCGCGAAAGACCGATCGCGTCGAGCGACGAGGAGACTGCATCCCGGTCTGGTGCATCGACGATGACGTCGCGCCCGTCGAACGATGTCGAAATATTCCGAAGTAGTGATTCGGTCGCACTCGGGTCGGCCGTTACGACCGGTCCGATTTGCCAGTTCCTTCGACCTGGACGAACGATCGCGTAGCCGTCGATTCCGTTCGATCCACGCGAGTAGAATCCGCGAACGTCCGATTCGGCGACGAGCGTTCGGAGGAGGTCGCTTCGGTCCGTCTCGACGTGGCTCTGGTCGAATTCACAGACGGCGTCGAGGTCCTGCGCGGTGAGGGGCTCTACTCGTCCGTCCCGTTCCCGGTCGTCAGTATCGGTGGGTTCATCGACCGATCCTTGCCACCGGTAAACTGTCGTCACACCCTCGAATCCGTACTTCTGATAGATCGGCTCTCCGAGGTGCGTTGCATCGAGCCCGACGATGTCCCCGCCGTGTTCTCGTGCGTATTCGAGGCCGCGTTCGAACATCCGACTACCGTAGCCCTGGCTTCGATGGGCTTCGTCGACGAGCACCATCCCGATCCAACTGACGTCGTCGCCGTACGTACTCACCGTCGTCGTCGCGACGAGGTCTCCGTCGACCGTTCCCGCAAAACAGCCCTCTGGGCAGCGGGCGAGGAATCGTTCCCAGTCCGCGTCGATCTGATTCCACCCGGCTTGCGTGGACAGCTCCATCGCGTCCTTGAGGTCGTCGGCCGTCAGCGATCGTAACTCGAACATTCGATAGACACGTTGTTCGTGGGATGAATAATAGAGTTGGTGGTCACCCCCACGGACGATCGGTCGTCGTCGCCGCTCGCGACGAGTTTCACAGTGTAAAACAGTCTGGCATCGTCTCTGTGGCCAGCCCGGTAGCGAATCGACGAACTGAGATCTGGCGAGGAGAAACGACGCGTTTCGACACGCCAAACAGACACCTCTCGCCGCCGTCACCAGTCCGTTTATGGGGTCACAGCGGACGAGAATTCGTCGAAACCGAGGATTTCTCGAGCAGACGAACCGATTAGAGTGACGTGATATTGATTTCGACGATGTTGACTGCTCGTCGAATCATCTCCGGAATGTCGTTCTCGAGTCGCTCGTCGTCCATTCGTCTGGCGGGACCGATAACGCTGATCGCCCCGTACACAGTCCCGTCCTGATCGCGGATCGGTGCGCCGGCACCGACCAGTCCGTGGATGGATTCGCTGTAGTTGTACGCGATCCCCTCCTCGCGAATCGACTCGAGTTCCTCGCGCAACTCTACTTCGTCGATGATCGTATTCGGCGTGATCGCTTCGAACGCGGTTTCCTCGATGATACGGTCACGCCGTTCGGCCGGCATGAACGCGAGCATCGCCTTCCCGACGGCTGTGTAATAGAGGTCGTTACGATAGCCGACGTACACTTCGGTCTTGACGGCCGCTTCTCCGGTGGCCATATAGAGACAGACCCCTTCTCCACCTTCCTCGACGGTAAACAGCGCCAGTTCGCCGGATTCCTCGGCGAGCGAATCGACCTGTTCCGTTACGAGGTCGTAGATATCGATGCGATTCTTCGCGTGGTGTGCGAGATCGATAACCCGCAATCCGAGTTTGTACTCGTTCCCGTCCTTGACGACGTATCCGCCCTCCTCGAGGGTCGCCAGATGACAGTGTACCGTTCCCTTGGACATCCCGACTCGTTCAGCGATTTCGACGACACGGGCTCCATCGGTGTCGCGAAGGACGTCGACGATCTCGAGCGTTCGTTGCACTGCCTGAACCGGGTTCTTTGCCTCGGCCATTCCGGTTAGTAATGAGAGTACCGGACGGATAAGTATTTGGTATAGCTAAACACCACTCGCTACGCTGGTCGGCCGAAAACTCGATAGCAGTACAAGCGTCGCCACCGAGTCGATTCGATCGTACGGCGAGTGGAGACGTAAATCAATTCCATATTCCAGTGACGGCCGGGTGGTCGAGGAGGAAATACTCGAGATGTCCGGTATCAGTCTACCCGAGTGCTGTTTCCGATGGGGATATCGAACACGAATTGACGATCGGCACGTCGAGTTCGCGATGGCCGGTTAGCCGTTCGTCTAGAAGGAACGTTTATTAGGGTGTGCAGACACAGACAACTGTATGAACAGGAACGAGGGCGCGTCGAACGGTCAGGTGAAAGCCACACGACTCTCGTTAGCTATTCTGGACGAGATTCGCCGGCGAGATGGCGCAGGCGTCACGGAGTTGGCAACCCACTTCGACTGTTCGAAGAGTACGATTCACAGCCACCTGCGGACGCTATCGGACGAGGGGTACCTGGTCAACGGCGGCGGGCACTACTCGATCGGTCTCAAACCACTCCAGTTGGGCGGTCACGCCAGGGTCAAGCACCAACTGTACCAGGTCGCGAAGGACGAAGTAGACGAACTCGCTGAAGAAACGGGGGAGTCTTCCAAGATCATCGTCGAGGAGGATGGGAGAGGCGTCTACCTCTATCAGGCGCGAGCGAAGCAAGCGGTAACGACCGATTCTCACGTGGGCACTCACGTGTATCTCCACTCGACTGCGGTCGGGAAGTGCATCCTCGCACACCTCGACGAGTCACGACGGAACGAAATCCTCGACGAACACGGACTCCCGCAGGTTACGGCGAACACGGTCACCGACCGCGCGACGCTCGACTCTCGTCTCGACCGCATTCGAGACCGCGGCGTCGCGTTCGACGATGGGGAACGCATCGAGGGACTTCGGTGCGTCGCCGCTCCGATAACAGCTGGCGACGAGGTTCTGGGTGCTATCAGCGTCTCCGGACCGAAAAAGCGAATCGACGACGAGACCTTCCGAACGACGCTTCCGGAACTCGTCCGTGACACCGCTCGAATCATCGAAATCAACGTGACGTACTCCTAGTCGCGGTTTTTCGTCTCGAGCAATACGAAGGAGTCGACGGTCCAGTTACCGACCCCGGGCGTTCCACGCCAGAGTATTACATTCATACGATTGTAATTCTATTGGTTAATTGTCACCTCTGGCCGCTATCGTCTGCTCGTTCCGAATGGTCCACTCATCTAGCGGAAATGCGTTCCTTATTAGTATAGAGGCGTTCGGCACACAGGAACCTCCGCCGAAATATACCGATACTCGATAGTTCCGTCGCGAGAGACAGATTGCGGAGTTCGAGTTTCTGGTTCTGACGCAGTTGGAAACTCATAATTACATTCGTACGATTGTAAGGAAACGAGGAGACCGGAACCGTTGCTTCGATGACTTCGGGTGAGATCGGCGAAAACGACCGTTTCCGACACCCGTTCCTTTTAGGTTTATTAATGTTCGGTATTGGAGAACGGATCCTTCAGAGCCAACCGTCACTGACGGCTATCGTAGCCACTGACGGTCACTACACACCCACACTAGTCCCATAGCGGTCGTACGAGCAGGTGTACACAACGGTCGATTTCGACAAGTGTGGCCAGTATTCGACTGACGGCCAGAAGACGGCGACTGACGGCGACGAGAACGCACGCCGTGTGCGTTCAGTACGAACCTACCGTCGTCGACGGTAGTGGTACAGAAGAAAAACGCTCGTCACTGCTTTCGATCGACAGACTCGTCCGACGTGATCGCGTCGTTACGCGCTCGGTGAAACTGCGTAGTCTGCGTGCCGGATTCGGTCGAGATACTGCTCGACGCGCTCTCGATCGTCGGCGGAGAGGTCGACGAGCGGCTCGCGGACCGGACCGCCGGCCATCCCCTGCAGATCCAGTCCGTGCTTGACGACTGGAACGTTCTTCGCGGCAGCGAACGCGACGCCGCCACCCTGCTCTTCGCGGAAGTCCTCGAACGGGCGGAGTGCGTCCTTTATCTCCTTCGCACGATCCCACTCGCCGGCCGAGAGCGCACTCTCGAGGGCGAGAACCGGCTGCGGAACGAAGTTCCCGATCCCGGTCGTGAACCCGTCTGCGCCCTCGATCGCGTACGACAGCGCGTACCGCTCTGCGACGCCGTTGAGCCACTCGACGTCTCCGGAGACGGTTTCGACCAGTCGCGAGAACTGTTTGACGTCGTTGACGGCGTACTTCACGGCGACGACGCTCTCGAGTTGGGAGAGGTCGTCGAGGACCGCCTCGCTGAGCAGTTCCCCGCGTTTGTAGAGGATGAGGCCCATGTCCGTCGCGTCAGCGAGCGTCCGGTAGTACTCGATCAACCCCTGTTCGTGTACGTACGTGTGTCTCGGGTACATGATCATCGCGGCGTCCGCTCCGGCGGCTTCGTACGCCTCGAGCAGTTCGACCGCGTTCTTGACGCTCCCGCCGGCCCCGCCGACGACCGTCGCGTCCTCGGGCAAGGCATCGATCGTCGAGCGAACGACGTCGATGCGCTCGTCTTGGGACAGCGAGTAGTACTCGCCCGTATTGCCGCAGGGAATGAATACCCGCGCCCCTTCGTCGTAGAGCGTTCGTGCGTTCTCTTCGAGCTGCTCGTAGAGGACTCGTTCGCAATCGCTGCTGAACGGTGTCGGTAGCGTGAAAGAGACGCTTTGCAGACTCTCGCGTAGACCGCTGTATGCGTTAGTCATCGGGAATGTATTAGGAATACCCCACTATTATAGTTCCGGTTAATCGCATTTTCGAGCCGAGGGGACCTTCGAATCGATTCGCTTCGAGAATACGGAAATACCGCCGGTTCAGTACAGGTGAAATTATAAACCGGGCCAGTCGCATATCGCATATCATGACCACGGAAGACGGGATAGATCGTGCCACGGCGCTCCGGGAAGCCGCCCGAACGGAACCGGAAACGATCGACGTCGACGACGTCGTCGACCTCCTCGTTCGCGGAGACCGGGAGACGCGTCGGACTGCATTCGACGCCTACGAAACCCTCAGGACGGTCCGGCCGGCGGCTGTCGACTCCGCCGTGGCTCGCCTCGAGAGACTCCTCGTGGACGACGACGCCGACGTTCGTCGACGAGCGGCGTTGACGACCGGAGCGCTCGTCGAAACTGATCCCGATTCGTTCGCCCGTCTCGTCCCCGAACTTCGAACCGTCGGTGCCGATTCGACCGAACCCGGTCGCGAACCGGCCATCGCCGCCCTGTCGAAACTCGCGTTCGAACGACCGACCGCGGTGGTTCCCGCGGTCGACACCCTGCTCGAGATCTGTGACGAGTCGGTCACCCTGCCCGACGATCCATCGATCGAACGTGGTGTGCCAGCCGTCGAATCCGACAGCGAGGCTTCCCTGAAACAGGAACGAGAACTGCGAGATCAGTTACGAGTGCACGCGATCGCGGCACTCACACTGGTCGCAGCCGAAGACGCGGCCGCGCTCCGAGGTTCCGTCTCGAGCGTTTCGGACCTGCTCGAGGACGACCACACCCACGTTCGAGCGGCGGCCTGTGAGGTGCTCGAGGCCGTCGCGATCGAGTTCCCCGGAGACGTCGTCCCGTTCGCGCCGGAACTCGCCGAACGGGCCGTCTCGGACGGAAAGCATCCGGTTCCGTGGCGGGCGGCGGACGCACTCGTCGCGCTCGAGGTCGAGTTTCCGGAGAAAGTCGGCGATGCAGTCGCACCGGTCGTCGGTGGCCTGTCACGGTTTCTCGACTCGAAGGACGCCGACCGCCGACGGATCGGCGCCACGTTAGCCGTTGACGCCGCGGTCGCGCAACCGGAGACGATCGAACCGGTCGTCCCCACGCTCCGGGAGTTGCTCGCGGACGACGACGCGACCGTCCGAACGAAGGCGGCGCTCGCCCTCGGATTCGCAGACGTCGGAAGCGCCCGCCCAGCGCTGGCCGAACTCGCCGAGACTGATCCGGACGAACCCGTCCGAAACGCCGCAGACCGCGCGCTCGAGCGACTCGAACGAACGGAGGACGACGCCGAGTAGGTGTCCGCTCACCAGGCTAGACTGCCCGGACGAGGAGTCGTTCCCGAACCGACGGTCCCGTATCGGTCGCGGCGAGGTCGGATCCCCCTCGTAGTCCGGTCGGGACGGCCTCCGAGAGCGTCGCGAATTCCGAAATCGAACGCACGCCGGCTCCGAACTTCGCAGAAAAGGTTTATATACTACATCTGCAAACACATATCACACGAAGACGGCCGCAGGATACTTCGACGGCATGCGACTCATCAACAACACAAGATCGATGGAAACGCAATGACACAGGCTAAATCCGAATACGAGCTTCAAAGCAACGACCCGAAACCGATCCTCGAGGCGCGCGACGTTTCCGTGACCTTCGACATGGATCGAGGGACCTCACGCGTCCTCGACAACGTGAGTTTCGACGTGCAGCGAGACGAGATGCTCGGGATCGTCGGCGAGAGTGGGAGCGGAAAGTCGATGTTCGCGTCGTCGTTGCTCAACGCGGTCGTCGACCCGGGTATCGCGACGGGAGAGATCATCTATCAGCCTCCGGGCGAAGAGCCGGTCGACATTCTCTCACTGAACGACAATCAACTCGAAAAGTTCCGCTGGGAGGAGGTCTCGATGGTGTTCCAGGGGGCGATGAGCTCGTTCAACCCGACGATGAAGATCGGGGAACACTTCGAGGAGACGATTCACGCCCACAGAAAAGACATGGACGAGCGGATGGATCACGCCCGCCAACTCCTCGCCGATCTGTACCTCGATCCGGAGCGCGTCCTCGCTTCGTACCCGCACGAACTCTCCGGCGGGATGAAACAGCGAGCGCTCATCGCGCTGAGTCTCGTCCTCGAGCCGCAGGTGCTGGTGATGGACGAGCCAACCGCTGCACTCGACTTGCTCATGCAGCGCTCGATCATGAATCTCCTCGATAATCTTCAGGAGGAGTACGATCTGACGATCGTCTTCATCACCCACGACCTGCCGCTCGTGGCGGGGTTGGCCGACCGCCTCGCGGTGATGTACGCCTTCGAGTTCGTCGAGTACGGTCCTAGCGAACAGATCATTCGAGACGCGGCCCACCCGTACACCCGATCGCTGTTGAAGTCCGTCCCGAGTGTCGACGCCGCACTGGACAACATGAATCCGATCGAGGGCGAGAGTCCGGACCCCGTCAACACGCCGTCGGGCTGTTCGTATCACCCGCGATGTCCGATCGCGACCGAACAGTGCGTTAATGAGGACCCCCACTATCACGACGTCACCGCCGATCAGAAGGCCACGTGTTTCCACTGGGACCGGTCGGCGGATGCGATCCAGTACGAGCTAGGTGTCGAGGGACTCGACTCGGCTCCGGAGACTCGCACCGCTTCGTCCGACGACGAGACGGTCGTCTCGCTGAACGACGTCGAGGTACACTTCGACCAGTCCGGCGTCATCGACAGGCTCTTCGACAAAGATATGACGGTCCGAGCAGTCGACGACGTTTCGCTCGAGTTCAAAGAGAACGAAGTCATCGCGCTCGTCGGCGAGTCGGGCTGTGGAAAGACGACGCTCGGAAAGACCGTGATCGGTCTTCAGGAACCGACCGGCGGGTCGGTCGAGTACCGCGGTCAGGATATCTGGGAAGCGAAGCGCGGAGAGGGAGACATCGACCACGACGAGATCCGTCGAGCCCTGCAGATCATCCACCAGGATCCGGGGAGTTCGCTCAACCCGACCCGTACCGTGCGGACGAGCCTCGCGGCCCCGCTAAAACGGTGGCGGCCCGACCTGAACACCACCGATCGCGAGACGGTAGTCTACAACCTCCTCGAGCGGGTCGGGATGAAGCCCGCCGAGGACTACGCGCTCCGATACCCACACCAGCTCTCGGGCGGCGAGAAGCAACGCGTCGTCCTCTTGCGAGCACTGTTGATGAGTCCGGATCTCATCCTCGCCGACGAGGCGGTCAGTGCGCTCGACGTCTCCTTGCGCGTGGAGATGATGGACCTGATGCTCAACCTGCAGGAGATGTTCGACACGTCGTATCTGTTCATCTCCCACGACTTCGCGAACGCGCGGTATCTCGCCGAGAAGTCCGGAGGTCGCATCGGGATCATGTATCTGGGGAATCTCGTCGAGATTGGCCCTGCCGAGGAGATCATCCACGATCCGAAACACCCGTACACGAAGGTGTTGCGCTGGGCCACGCCGCCGCTCGATCCGGACGCGGCGAAGGAAGCGCAGGCGACGAAACCGCCGGTTCGAGAGATCGACATTCCCGATCCCACGGATCCGCCGTCGGGCTGTCCGTTTCACACGCGGTGTCCGGAAGCTCGAGAGGTCTGCCAACGCGAGACGCCCGAGCTACTCGAGGCGGACGACGGCTCGCTCGTCGCCTGTTTCCGGGAGGACGACTCACACGAGTACTGGGAGAGCGACCCGCTCTACGACGACGACGAAGCGACGTCCGTCGACCGACTGAACTGAGTGAATTTCGGTCGAACTCTGTGGCCGTTGCCGGTCTCGGTGTCGATGTCGAGGGACCACTGTTCGGCGTCGCGGCCCCTTCAGACCACCGTGTCGCCCCCGTTCGCCGGACCGAGACCGGTGGCAAAAGCTTTTGACGACGGAGCGAACCGTGGTATGCATGGCCAGCAAATACGACAAAAGCTACCTCGAGCACCTCTGTGACTACGAGCAAGGATGGCGGCTGCTGTTCACGTTTTCCGCGGGGTTTCTCGGGATCATGTTGATCTGGCTCTTCTCTATTGACTCCGGTTCCCCGACGTACGTGGTCACGGTGATGAACGTCGTCGGTCTCTCGGTTCTCGCCGTGCTCAGCGGATTCGTTCTCTCGCGATGCGAATAACCGCACGGACCAGCGGTATCGAGTTGCGGTTCTCTTGTCTGGTGAGACGACCGAGACCGATTTCGGTCGGCCGTTCCACGAGCGACCGAGAGTGCCCGTTCGACAGCCGGTAGTCAGCGACCCCGATCGGCGGATTCTCTCTCGACCCCGCGGGGGTTCGTCCTCGAGAAACCGATTTTAGGGCCCCGGTTCGGACGAACGGGGTCGTGTGGCCGTGGGTATGATACGGCGCGTCGATTCGAAGGGGTTCACGTCCGTGGGATAAACTATATTAGGGCCGAGGCTGCATTCGATACCAGCCAATGAGTTTGGATACAGAACGAGCCCGCAATGTGATAGTATATCTCATCGGTATACTCGCCGGGTTCAGATACTACTGGGAACGGATCGGTCACGCGTTTATAACGCTCGTCGCGGTGACGACGATCACGTTCGCCCTGTTTCGATTGATGCCCGGAAATCCGGCACAAGCGATGCGCGCAGAGTTCGAACGAAAACTCGGCGGGTCAGGTCAGGCCGCCGATCCCGAAATCATCGATCAGATGGTCCGTACGCACACGGGGTTCGATCCGAATCAACCGATGCACATCCAGTACGTCGAGTACCTGCGAGACATCATCATCTACCAGGATTTCGGGCAGTCGATACAGTACGGCGATCCGGTATTCGATATCCTCTTCGCAGCGATGCCGTGGTCTGTCTTCATCAGCGTCTACGGCCTTGCGTTCGGATACACGGCGAACATCCTCCTCGGTGCGGCGATGGCGTACAAGGAAGGATCGCGGTTCGACAGCTACTCGACCGTGCTCGCGACGTTCCTGAACTCGGTCCCCTACTACGTCGGCGCCATCCTCTTTCTCGCCTTCTTCGCGTACAAACTCGGGTGGTTCCCCGGTAGCGGCCGATACAACACGAGGATCGATGCGGGGCTCAACGTCGACTTCATGTGGAGTATCGTTCACCACGGGACGTTGCCGATCATGTCGAGTTTCATCGTCGGATTCGGCGGCGGCGCACTCGCGATGCGCGGAAACTCCGTCCGAATCCTGGGTGAAGACTACCTCCGCGTCGCTCGACTCCGGGGAATTAGCTCGTCTCGAATCGCGACGCGATACGTCGCTCGGAACGCAATTTTGCCGCTGTACACGCAGATGATGATCGGCATCGCCGCAGTGTTCTCGAGCAGCGTCGTGCTCGAGTACATCTTCACCTATCCGGGGGTCGGCTGGTACACCTTCGATGCGATCCAGATGCGCGATTATCCGTTGTTGATGGGATCGTTCCTGTTTTTCACGATCATCACGCTCGTCGGCATCCTCATCGCGGAATTCACGTACGGAATCGTCGACCCACGAGCGGGGTCGGGAGGTCAGAATGAGTCCTACTGACGAAACTTCCACGGACGGCGGTGCACAGCTCAGCGACGATCAGTTGTTCGGCCAACTCGCCGAGACTGACAGCGTTCAGCTCTCGAACAGGGAGCGAGTCGACATCTTCCTGGATGCGTACGTGTTCACGCCCGGGCGGGTCGCCTGGAGCGACTGGCGAACGCGGTTGGGAATCATCATCATGGCGCTGTTCGTTCTGACGGGAACGGTCGGAACGCGGCTCGTCAACAGTCCGGGGACGAATCAGGCACCGGTAAATCACAAGCCGTTCGACGGCGGGCTCTCCGCGATTACCGAGGACGGCGGGTGGATCGATATCACGCAGACGTCGATCGGTTCCGTGTCGATCCCGTGGGTCGAGTTCTTCGCCCCGCTCGGGGCCAGCAACTTCGGGGAACCGATCGGTCGACAACTCGTCCACTCGACGCCGGACATGCTTCAGATGGTCATCGCCGGTTCGATCGTCTCCGTGGGGCTCGCGGCGATCATCGGAATCACGGCCGGATACAAGGGTGGCAGAACCGACTCGGTTCTCATGTCCCTCACCGACATCGTGATGACGATGCCCGGCCTCCCGTTGATCATCGTCATCGCGGCGATCTACCCGCCTCGACAGGCGTGGCTGGTCGGCGTCATCCTCGCGATCGATTCGTGGCCGGGGCTGGCACGCGCGCTCCGGTCACAGGTGCTGACGCTTCGCGAGGAATCGTACGTCGAAGCCTCGCGGACGATGGGGCTCTCTTCCAGAACGATCCTCTCGCGGGACATCACGCCGCAGTTGATGCCGTACATCCTCATCAACGCGGCACAGGCCGGACGCAGTGTCATCTTCCAATCGGTCGCGCTGTACTTCCTCGGGGTGCTTCCGTTCACCACCGCGAACTGGGGGATCATGATGGACACCGCATACACGGATGGATACGCGCTCGTCAACCTGAGTAACTTCTACCAGATCTTCTGGCCGATGATGGCGGTCATCATCATCTCGTTCGGGTTCATCCTGTTCTCGCAGGGGATGGACCGCGTGTTCAATCCCCGGATCAGAGCACGACACGCGAAGAAAGTCGGTGCCGACGAAGAGGACGCACCGACTCGCTGACTCCCACCGACTCGTCTGTACTCGCTCTCGACGTTCGACGAGAGCCGGTGTAGATCCCGTTTTCGAGGTTGACTCCGATACCCGTTCGTTCACTCGTATCGCTCGAGTAACCGACAGCGCCCGTCGGAAGTCGATGATCACCCGATCGAACGTCGCCAGTGCGACCGGAGCGGAGAAGGGGTCGGTGCCATCGAAGGACCACAGCCGGCGTCGCTCCATCGAACTCTCGGGCGTACGGTGATTCGCTGGCCGTCACTCGTCTCGCCGACGTAGTGTGGTCCCCGTCGACGGTTGGGGGAGGCAAGGTTTATATCGATTTGTCGTGAATACGTCGAATACGTGATGTCCACAGCAGCTAATACGGATTCGAATTCGAGGAACGAGCTCCTCTACCGCCTCCTCAAGGAACTCCGGGGGTCGCTCCTGTTGTCGATGGTGGCGATCGGCTTCGTATTGATCTTCGTCGGAGTGATCTTCGAGAGCAGTATTACCGTCTCCCAGCAAGACGATGTTCTCGCCGGGATGTTCGGCGTGTTCGGTGTCTCGGCGATCATCGGCGGTGGAGTGTGCTACATCGCGCTGAAGATCCTCCACAGACGCTGAGTAGATCAATAGCGAAATTCGGACGCGATGAAGTAACCGTCGAACGTTCTATCACGGTCGAAGGGGAGACCGAGAGAATCGCTCTCCGTCGGCAGCTGGCGATCTCGATTCGACTGTCCCCGTGCGCTCGAATCTTCCGAATCGACCGGTAACACCAGTACGGGATTCGACGAGTCGACCGGAAATCGTGTCCGATTCGTTTTCGGTGCACAGCGTTTTGTTCGTCGACCTCGGCGTACCGTCGCCGTGCGGTGATTCAGCTTTCATCCCGAGCGAAACGGGTTGGTCAAGTCGCTTCAATGGTATAACTTAACACAGAAAGATATTTAGTGGGTTATTTGTAATATGAGTAGCGTATGCCGAATCCTGACAGAGATGATACCATCACGTCCGCCCAAGAGTTCATCAACCGGCGGCAGATGATGGCTGCGACTACCGCAATGGTCACTGGTGGAGTAGCTGGTTGCCTCGGTGGTGACGACGGTAACGGTGGTAACGGTGGTAATGGTGGAAACGGTGGTAACGGCGGTAACGGCGGTAACGGCGGAAACGGCAGCGGCGGAGACCACACGATCACGACGTTCATGCAGTCCATTCCGGGAGAGATGAACTGGAACACGTGGGCTCCGAGTTACCCGTGGACGCCCTCCTGGATGCTACTCGAGCCGGTTCTTCGGTACTACGCCGACGGTTCGATTTCTCTCGAGTTGATCGAGGACTGGGAATACGACCCGGACACCCAGGAATTGACGGTTCACCACAACGACGACTACCACTGGTGGAACGGTGACGTGGCAAACGCCGCGGACAAGTACTGGTACGGCGAGGTGGCCCGTCTCCTCAGTCCGGAAGCCAGCAATTACGAGGCGCTCCACCTCGAGAACGACGGCCAGACGATCGTTCGAGAGTACAAAGAGCCACAGAACCCGGAACTGGTCCAGTACGGCCTCGGCGGGTATCTCGGCGCCATGCATCGGGGCCACCGCGACAAGTTCCGCCCGTGGGCCGAGGAACTTGCGGACGCCTCGACCGACGAGGAACGTCTCGACATCGAGGAGCGAATGGCAGAAGAGATGCCGCTGGACATGGACACGTTCATCGACGAAGGCCTCGGATTGGGTCCGTTCAGGGCGGTCGAGTACGACGAACAGGGGATCTATTGCGAACTGTTCGACCAGCATCCCCACGCAGACCAGATCGAGATCGACAACCTCGACTACGTCCTCGCGTCCGGCGACGCGGTCGCCCAGCAGATGATCGGTGGCGACCTCGACTTCGGGTTCGGTCGCCTGTCGAACTGGATCGGCGACCAGAATCCGGATCACCTGGATACGATCGCTCCGTACGACGACACCTTCATGCGCAAACTCGAGTTCATGATGGACGGACCTGGCTCGAAACACACGCGCACGCTGGAGTTCCGTCGGGCAGTTATCCACCTGCTCAACCTCGACTTCGTCTCTCAGAACTACGCTCCGCCGAGTAGACCTCGGACGCTACAGACGGGGATGCCGGAGGCAGTCACCGAGGAGTGGCTCGGCGATTACGTCGACGACTTCATCGAATACCCCGTGGAATCGGACGAAGAAGGCGCGACCGAACTGCTAGAATCGGCCGGATACGAACAGAGCGGCGACGGCTGGGTGGACAGTGAGGGAGAGAGCGTCTCGCTTTCACTGGTCGTTCCCAGCTGGGCCGACAATCCCGCCCGAACCGTTACGGACCAGCTCTCGAACTTCGGGTTCGAAGTCGATCTGACCGCCCTGGAGGGGGCGGCGTACAACGACCGCACGGAAGATCACGTCGACTTCGACCTGACGATGGCCAGCCACGGGGCGCTCGTCGCGCACCCGTCGTATTACTTCCGTCCCACTCACTCCGCCGGAAACGACCTGGGAGATGGCAACGTCATCGAAGGTGCGCTCGAAGACGGAGAAGAGTATTCGCCGTACAACGGCAAGGAGCTAATCGTCGAGGTCCCTGAAGAGGTCGGTCAGGAAGACCTCTCCGGATCGACCCAAGAGGTCAACCTCTACGAACTCTATCAAGACTGGCTGACCGTCCAGACCGAGGAAGAATCTCGAGAAATCGCCGAGACCTTCTCGTGGGTCTGGAACTTCTACCTGCCGGGCATCGACCAGTTCGAACCGGAGAGCGGCTCGTGGGGTAACGTCGAAAACTGGGACTACGACGTCAACAGCGACTGGGAAGCGTACCGCGGTGCGTTCCGCGCCCTGAAGCGCGGTCACATCTCCCCCAAGTAACGCGTCGACTCTCTCAACTCGCGCTTTCGACCGGGTGGTTCGAAATCTGTCGCTTCGATTTCCGTTGACCGTGTTTTTTGTGATCGGCACCGCCGATCAGCCACGACGTGTGAACTGATACAGTCTCTCGTGCCCTCGAACGACCGGTCGCGACAGTCCCGACGACGAACGCGCTCGCGTCCGAACGTGAGATTCCTGTACCTCCGAAAGATCACTGCTACTATATTTACCGATAGTCTTTCGCTCGTGAAAATCTTTATATCCTATGGTAATGGATTGATACGTGATGGCACAGCGCAATCAGCGCAGTAGTGACGAGACTGACAGACGCCTCGACGGTGACCAAAACTGGTGCGGCGACGAGTTGTGTGACGTACGCGACCTCACGACGAATTTCGACGTTTCACGCCGCTCGATGTTGGCGGCGACGGGGGCGGGAATCCTCGGTGGGCTGGTGTCGGGAAGCGGGACCGTCGCGGCCCAGGACGACGACCGCTACCACCGCAAGACCCGACCGACGATCTACACGGAGGCTATGCGCGAGAACGCTCGGCAGAACGTCGACAGGTACGACTGGGCGGCCAGTCAGCGCGACGCGGCCGTCGAGGGAGCCGACGAGCTGTTGGATCGATACGCGGGCGACGCGGCCGATCCCGACCTCGACGCCCTGTGGAGTCTGGTGACGTCCCAGAAGATCCCGCGCGGCGGCGGCCTCGCGTACGAACGCGACATTCTCGGCGGGTACTCTGATCCGGGGACCGACCGACTGTGGAAGATCGAGACGACGGTCGACGACCCCCACGGTGACGGGAACCTGGTCGTGCCGACCAACGACTTCGCGGCCTACCGGGAGAGCGGGCTAGACGACCGCGGGATGTTCGACCCGGACCTCGCCGACGATCAGTACCTGGTCAACGAGGAGCACCCCGAGATGGGCGAGGGCTGGGGCGTCGACGACGGCTGGGGTTGGATCGACGAAAACGACGACCTCGGTGGTGGGGCGGGCAACCGGTGGAACTTCGTCGCCTACTACAACCACTGGTTCATCTGGCGGCCCGGCGGCGTCCGTCGAATTCTGGAAGCGCTGGCAGAGGCGTATCTGTTGAGCGGTGAGACGACGTACGCCGTGGCCGGACTGACTATGCTCGACCGGATCGCCGACATCTACCCCGAGATGTCGACTCATCCCTACCGGCAGCCGGCGTTCTTCAACAACCACGGCGGTCGACAGACCGGTCGCATCATCGGGAGCGGCTGGGAGGGGAACCTCGTCCGGTCTCTCTTGCCCACCTACGACGCGTTCTTCCCCGCGCTGGACGATCGGGAGGTCGCCGACGAGGTGACGGCTTTCCTCGACGGGAAGACCGACGAGTACCCCGATCTCTCCGGGAAAGGGTCGGTCGTGGCGCTCCGCGAGAACGTCGAGGAGAACTACGTCCAAGAGATCCTGACCGCTGCGAAGAACTCGGATATCTCCCCGGACAGGGGTCAGCGCCCCGCCGTCGCCGTCTCGGCGCGAGTCCAGGACGACACTCGCGACGGGGGCTACACCCGCGAAGCGCTCGAGTGGCTCTTCCAGCCCGGTGGCGAACGATTTACCGGCGATCAGTGGGACGAAGAGCCCGAGAACTGGAACACGACCGGCGGCGAGGTCCTCAAGCAGGTGGTCGACAACTGCGACCGCGACGGCTACTGGCACGAATCCGCGCAGCTGTACAACCGAATCCAGATGAGTTCGATTCGGCAGGTTGCCGAGACGTTGAAGGGCTACGACGCGTTCGACGGCGCGGACCTCTACCAGCATCCGAAGATGCAGCAGGCACTCGCCATCAACTCGGATCTCGTCTTACTCGACACGCTGGCCCCGCAGATCGGCGACACCCACGCGTACAGCGGCGACCTCTGGTTGAGCGCGAGCGGAATCAGCGACGGGTACGAAGTGACCGGTTCCGACGAGTTCGCCCAGCTGTGGCACTTCGTGAACGGCTACTCCACGGCGGGGATCCGCGGTTCGATATTCGACACCGATCCGGACGATCTCGGCGACGAGATACAGGCGGTCATCGACGCCGAAGGACCCCTCGACCTGCCGAGCCAGAACCTCGCGGGTTACGGATTCGCTGCGCTTCGCGACGGCGAGAACTACCTGAACCGGTCGTTCGGGACGACCTACGACACCTCCGAGCTGTTCGTCGACGCCTCCGCGGGTGTCGACGACAGCTTCGACGAAGCCATCCAGTTCGAAGCGACCGGGGAGGGCGAGTGGTGGACGTTCGAGTTCGACGCCGAGGAGGCCGGCGAGTACGAACTGGAGATCGAAACGCTGTTCGTCTCGAGTTACGGCACCTACGAACTCTTCATCAACGGCGAATCGATCGATACCGTCGACTTCTACGCCGAGAGCTTCACCCGCGATACCGTCTCGTTCGTGGCGGACCTGCAGGCGGGGACCAACGAGATGCGCTGGGAGGTCGTCGGCGCGAACGACGACTCGAGCAACTACAAAATGGCCCTGTACAACCTCACGCTGTTCGACGAGGAAGACAGGGAGATCCGCGACGGGATCGCCGAACAGGGCAACAGCAAGCGGGCGTTCTGGCTGTACTACGGCCGCACCGGATTCGGCGGCGGCGGTACCGCCCACGGTCACCTCGACACGCTGAACCTCGGCGTGGCGGCCCACGGCATGGAACTCGCGCGCGATCTGGGCTATCCCGATCAGACGGGAACTTACCCGCCGCGACAGTTCTTCACGGAGAACACGATCAGCCACAACACCGTCACGGTCGACGAGCGGGGACAGATAGAGCGGTGGGTCGGAACACCGCGACACTTCGACGGCAGTAGCGACCGCGTGAACCTGATCGACGTCGAGGCGTCCGACAGTTACGAGGTCACCGACGAGTACCGCCGGACGACGGCGATGATCACCGTCGACGAGGAACACTCCTACGCGGTCGACTTCTTCCGCGTCGCGGGCGGCGACGATCACCGCTTCAGCTTCCACGGGACGAAAGCGACCGTCGCGACGGAGGGGCTCGACCTCGAGGCCCAGGAGTCGGGGACCCTCGCCGGTCCGGACGTCGCTTTCGGCGACGACGACTACGACGACGCGATGTACGACGACTCGATCGAACGCACCCCAGGGTCGGGTCTGAACTACTTCGACAACGTCGAGCGCGACGACGATCCCGCCGAGAAAGTCGTGATCGACTGGGACGTCGAGGACCAGTTCGACGTCCGCGACGACGACGCCGAGGGGGTCCACATGCGACTGACCTCGTTCGGGGACTTCGACGAAGTCGAACTGGCGGACGGATATCCGCCCAAGAGTTCCAGTAGCGCCCCGACCGAACCGTCGATCCGGTACGCGTTCCTCAACCGGAGCGGATCGGATCTCGACAGTACGTTCGTCTCGACGATCGAACACTACGAGGACGAGCGCGCCGTCGAGTCGGTCGAAGAGGTCCACGTCGAGGGCGGCGACGGCCACGCGCTCAGGGTGGAACTCGCGACCGGCCGTACGGATTACGTCGTCTGCGCCTTCGACGACGGCGGAACGCTGACCGTCGACGATCGGTTCCAGATCCAGGGCTTCGTCGGCGTCGTCTCCTACGAGGACGGGAGCGACGACCCGACGTTCGCCTACCTCAACGACGGAACACTGGTGCGACCGTTGAACGGGGCGCCGCTCATCCAGCGCCCGTACGGCCACCTCACGGGAACCGTGCGGGACTTCACGAGAGAGATGTCGCTCGAAAACGACCTCGACGTCCGGCTGCACGGTCACCAGCACGACGCCGTCGACCTCGACGATCAGGGGGCCACTAGCGCCGAATTCGTCTACGTCGACGCCGACGGCCCGGCGGGCGAGCGAAGCCAGCGGGCCAACGGTAACGGCGCCTACCCGATCGAGGGCATCGACCTCGTACAGGGCAACCGGGTGCGAATCGACGTCGGCGAGAAGACGTTCACGCGGGACTTCGTCGACCCCGACCAGCTCGAAGCGGGCGGGTACAACTACATCATCGACGAAGACGACGAAGTACAGATCCCGGTCGCCGAGACCTGGTCGGCCGAGTAACTCGTCGCCGCCTCTCCCTTCGCGGGTCTCGTGTGATGGAGATCTGCGTCCGCACGTATTCGCGGACGGATCGACCCGTTCGTTTTCGCGGCTGACGATGACGAGGAATAGAATCACGCGCCCACTGCAGATACCCGCTCCGGCGTCGTTCGCGGGAAAACGGTGAAGATGATCGCCCACCACGACACGTTCTAGGTATGACATCGACCGGGTTACACGTCGTTCCTCGACCGCGCAGGGTCGATACGGGATCGGGAGCCGTCCGGTTCGACGCTCCGATCGTGATCGGTATGACCGAGGCGGACGCGCCAGCAGTCGTCTCCCTGTTCGAAACGCATCTCGAGCGAGAGACGAACGAACGGATCGTTCGAGGCGACGATGACGGCGATTCCGACGTGCGGTTGGTACTCGAGGATCGTCCCGCCGAGGAGTTCGACGGTCGGGAGGGATACGTACTCGAAGCGGACGGCGACGCCGATACGGTCACGATTCGCGCGGAGACCGCCGACGGCCTGCGATACGGCTGTCAGACGTTCGTCACCGGGCTCGCGTTTCGGACCTGGAACGGCCGCGACGGCGACGGTATCGGTGACGGTGACCGCGACCGGTGGGCGTTCCCGGACTGTACGATCCACGACTGGTCGGAGACGAGCTGGCGCGGGTTCTTGCTCGACCCGGCGTGGGGATTCCTGTCGATCGATCGCGTAAAGCGACGGATCGATCAGGCCGCTCGAGCGAAGCTGAACCGACTCCGACTCCGTCTGCTCGACGACGAGGGGTACGCCCTCGAGTCCGAGGCGTTTCCCGAGCTGACCCGTGGTTCCGACGGGTCGACACGTCCGGCGTACTCGCCCGACGACGTGGCGGAACTGGTCGACTACGCGGCCCGGCGCGGGATCGAGATTGTCCCCCGAAATCAACGTCCCCTCCCACGCCGAACACGTCCTCGAGACGTATCCGGAGCTCCGGTGTACCGTCGAGAACGGTGACGCCAGCGAGCGGACGCTGTGCATCGGCTCGGACGAGACGCTCGAGTTCGTCGAGACGCTGTTCGACGAAGTCGTCGATCGCTTCCCGTTCTCGTTCGATGTCGTCCACGTCGGCGGCGACGATTGGGAGATGCACGGCCACTCGTGGGACGAGTGCGCCGACTGTCGAGAGAAGATGGCCGAGGACGGCTCGGAGACGGTCACCGAGCACTTCTACGCGTTCGTCCGTCACCTCCATCGGTTTCTCGACGAACGCGATCGGCGGACGATGATGTGGAACGACCAGATCGACATCTCCGAGTCGCCGGACCTCCCCAGGGACGTGCTGATCCAGTTCTGGCGCGTCGCCGCGCCGGGTCGCGGACCGGTGGAGGGGTGTAGCTTAGAGCGGTTCCTCGAGGAGGGATTCGACGTCGTCAACTCGTCCGTCCGCGCCGCTTTCGTCAGGGGGTGGATCTCCGAGGAGTACCTGCACGGCTGGGCGCCGAGACGGCGCCCGACGGTTCCCGAGGGCCGCGAGTCGCAGGTGCGGGGCGGCGAACTCCTCGCTTTCGAGCCCTCGAACGAGAGGCGACGCGATTACTTCGAACGGGCGCTTCCGTCCGCGATTCCGATCTTCGCCGATCGGCTCTGGAATCCGGAGCCGATCGACGGCGGGCCCGCGTTCGGCCGAACGCTGACCAGACACGCGCTCGGACCGTACGTCCCGAACGGATTCGACGCGTACCGCGAACTCGGGGGGACGATCCTCCCGACGAACTGGAAACGATCCGGACAGGGTCCGCCGGCCCACGCGAACAACTCGTTGGGCGATCGAACGCCGCGAGAGGCGTCGGCCGCGTATCGGGCTGCGATCGAATCGATTTCGACGCTGCGCGACTCGGACGAAACGGTCTACCCCGAAACGGCGACGGCGTACGTCGACTGTCTCGAGTGGCTCCTCGAAGTCGCCGACCGTGAGCGGCGAGGCGTCCTCGATCGGCCCTGAGCGAGACGAAAGCGTCGGCCGTCTCCGAAACCTGTCTGCGAACGAAGGACCGCGCGAACCGGTGACGAGCGATCGGATCAGTAGACACTTGGTGATCGTTCCGGTATGTCTACCGGATGACGGAACGACCGAACGTACTACTGATCACGACGGACCAGCACCGCGGCGACTCGATCGGCGCCGATCCGGCCTGTCCGTCGGATCGCCACGGCGATCCGCTCGTTCACACGCCGAATCTCAACGCGCTCGTCCGAGACGGCGCGATCTTCACTCGGGCGTACACCCCGGCACCATCGTCGATTCCCGCACGCCGGTGTCTCTGGACGGGG
Organism: Halomontanus rarus; assembly: GCF_017357405.1. Taxonomy (GTDB): domain Archaea; phylum Halobacteriota; class Halobacteria; order Halobacteriales; family Natrialbaceae; genus Halomontanus; species Halomontanus rarus. Next base: position 215,572 of record NZ_CP071598.1, read on the forward strand.
AAACGACCTGCGAGCGTCGATGCGACGACGTACCACGGCCGAGAGTGGGAGTTCGAGTCGACGCTTCCGGGGCTTCTCCGGGAGGCAGGTTACCAGACCCGCCTCACCGGAAAGACCCACTCGATTCCGGCGGGAAATCACTTCGGCTTCGAAGAGACGGTATTACACAGCGGCCTGTCCGGCCTCGAGGACGATTACTCGAGGTGGCTCGCGCGCGAGCGCGACGGGGCCGACGAGATCGGTCACGGCGTCGGTCGAAACTCGTGGGACGCGCGGCCGTGGCACCTCTCCGAACGGGACCACCCGACGAATTGGACGACCGACCGGGCGATCGAGTTCTTCGAGAACCGCGATCCGACGAGGCCCTTCTTCCACTACGTGTCGTACGTCCGGCCCCACCAGCCGTACGATCCGCCGCAGGTGTACTGGGACATGTACGCCGACCGCGACATCGCCGATCCACCCGTCGGCGAGTGGGCGAAGGAGGTGTACGGCGATCGCGTCCCGGACCACCCCGGGCTGAACGCGTGGCTCGCGGACCTGCCGACCGAGGTCGTTCGCCGCGCTCGCATCGGCTACTACGGCTCGGTCACGCACGTCGATCACCAGCTCAACCGGTTGCTCCGAGCGCTCGGTCGAACCGACGGCGGCGAGAACACGCTGGTGATCTTCGCCTCCGATCACGGAGACATGCTCGGCGATCACAACCTGTGGCGAAAGACGTTCGCGTACGAAGGATCCGCGAGAGTACCGCTGCTGGTGCGGTTCGCACCCGACATGGAGTACGAGAGCGGGCGCGTAATCGATCGTCCGGTCGGCCTCGAGGACGTCCTACCGACGGTTCTCGACGCGACCGGCGTCGACGTGCCGACGTCGGTCGAGGGCACCTCCCTGATCGACCTCCTGTCCGACGACCGGCGGACCGACTGGCGCTCGACGTACCACGGTGAACACGGCCCGTGTTACGACCCCGAGACGGGCACACAGTTTCTCGTGGACGAGACGACGAAGTACGTCTGGCACCCGACGACCGGCAAGGAACTCCTCTTCGACCTCGAGGCCGATCCGTACGAGACGCGGAACCTCGCTGCCGAGGACGCCCGAGCCGACGAACTCGAGCGATGGCGCGACGACCTGATCGATCGGCTCGAGGGACGGCCCGAAGGGTTCAGCGACGGCGAGCGACTCCGAACGGTGACGGCGGAAGAGGGGTGGGGATAGACGCGCACGGCGTCGTGTGGGTCGGTCGCCACCCGCGATCGAGTCGACGGCGAAGCGAATCGGGGAGCGTCGAATTTCCCTCGCACGGAACCGGCGGATCGTTTCTTCCGCCGACGGTCCGACCGGGTGACGTCGCCCCCTCGAATCACTCGACCGGCAGCGACTCGCGCGCGTTCGCCTCGCGCCCGAGCAACTCGACCAGCGCCTCTCCGGCCGTCTCCGGGAACGGCGCGGGCAAGCCGAGACGGTCCTGTGCATATGTCGCGACGTACGCGACGTCGTCGGGGAGTTGCTCGAACTCGTTCGGGAGTCCGAGCGACACAACGACGACCGGCAACTCCCCCGAGAGGGTTTCGACGACTCGTCGCTGTCCGTCCGGAAACGCCTCTCGAGCGTACGTCGTGACGACGGCGACGTCGACGTCGTCGGCGACGGACCGGAGCGTCTCGAGGGAGGTGTCGATCGATTCCGGCTCCATCGCGGGTTTCGGATCGGCGAGCGTTCTGACGTCGCCCGGCGCGAGCGAACAACTGACCACGTCGCCGAACGCCGCGTCGAAGTGCGGTTCGAGCGCGTGAACGCCCCTGATCCCGGTCAGGAGGACGGACGTCTCCGACTCCAGCGGGAAGACGTCGTCGTTGCCGAGGACGGTGAACGACCGTTCGTACGCGTCCCTCGCGATCGATTCGTTCCCGTCGCTCGCGAACGTTTCGAGCGTCTCGAGGGGCTCTACGTACCGGCGTTCGGTCAGGTCGTATTCGTCTTTCAGCGCCAGAACCCGTTCGACGGAGTCGTCGATCCGCGACTCCGACAGCTCTCCGGACTCGACCGCGTCGACGATCGCGTCCCGCGTCTCGAGGAGGTCCTCGCCGGGAACGTACCCGGTGAGAACGAGGTCGGCACCGGCGTCGACGGCCCGAACCGCGGCCTCGCCGACGCCGTAGTTGTCGGCGATGGCGTCCATCATCATCGCGTCGGTGACGACGACGCCCTCGAAGCCGAGTTCGTCCCGGAGCAGATCCGTGAGGATCGTCGGGGAGAGGGTCGCCGGCCGGTCCGGATCGAGACAGTCGACGACGATGTGAGAGGTCATGATGCAGTCGACGCCCCGCTCGATCATCGCCTCGAACGGCGGCAGGTGAACGCGCTCGAGGGTTTCCCGGTCGTACGTGACGTGCGGTAGCTCAAGGTGAGAGTCGAGTTCGGTGTCGCCGTGCCCGGGGAAGTGCTTCGCGACTGCGACTTGCTCTTCCGCGTGGATCCCCTCGAGCGCCGCCGTCGCGTACTCGGTGACCGTCTCCGGATCGCCGCCCGGCGAGCGGACGCCGATCACCGGATTGTCGGGGTTGGTGTTGACGTCGACGACGGGCTGGTGGTTCATGTCGAGTCCCATCGCCACCATCTCCCGCGCGACGGCCGCCGAGACGACCCTGGCGAGGTCGATATCGCCGGCCGCCGTTCGACCCATGAGCGCCGGGTACGCACGGGCTCCGTGCCCGACGATGTCGACGGCACCGTACTCGCAGTCACAGGAGAGTAACAGCGGAATTCCGTGAGCGGTTGCTTCGGCCCACCGTTGAAGCTGATTCGCGTACTGCGCCATGAAGTGCGGGGTCGCCGCGTGGTTGCCGTACACGCGGACCGCTCCCGGTCGGATTTCCTCGAGCACCGTTCGCATCTCCTCGTCGGGCCACCCGGTCTCGGTCTCGAAGTTGCCGAGCCCGATTCCCACGTGCAGCAACTGTCCGACCTTCTCTTCTACGGACAACTCTTTGAGTATCGTCGGATCTTCCATACACCCCCTCTCGTGGGAGGGACCAATATTTGTTCCGACACTCTTCGCACGGGACGCCACTGGCCGGGCTTCGAGAACGATTCGATCCGCGATCGACGGGCCCCACGAGGTCACCACGATCTACTTGTTCGGCGTCGACGACGACCCCCCCTGGTCGCGATGGTCGAGAGCGGCGATCTCACGCCGGTTCCGGCGGATTCCGACGACTGATCTCGGTCGAAGTAGACGGTTCGTCGAGGGCTCGAGTCGTCGGACCGGATCGATCGGGAGGACGGTTCGTCGCCGTCGAGTCCGACCGTCGATCGCAAGACCCAATCGATTAAGACGGTGCCATCGCATACGTGACGTACGATGTCCGAATCAGGATCCGGAACGGGAGTACTCGCAGACGAGACCGTAATCGTCACCGGTGGCACTCGCGGAATCGGCCGTGCGATCGTCGACCGCTTCGCGGCTGAAGGCGCGAATCTGGTCGTCTCGTCGCGAAGCGACGACGACGTGACGACCGTCGCCGACGAGTTGCGCACCGAGTACGACGTCGACGCCGTCGGCGTCCCCTGTGACGTCACGAACGCCGACGAGATCGAAGCGATGGTCGACGCGACGCTCGAGCGCTTCGGCGGTATCGACGCCCTCGTCAGCAACGCCGGCGGCTCGATCGCCGACGACAACCTCCACCGGATCGACGAGGAGGCGTGGGATCGAACCGTCGACCTCAACCTCAAATCGCTCTTTCTCGTCTCTCGAGAGGTCCTCCCGCCGATGGTCGAGAGCGGCGGCGGCTCGATCGTCCACATGTCCTCGGTCAACGGCCTCGACGGCATCGGGCAGATCGCCTACTCGTCCGCCCGAAGCGGCGTCCTCGGGCTCTCTCGACTTATCGCGACCCAGTACGGCCGTCACGGCATTCGGTCGAACGTTCTCTGTCCGGGAACCATCGAGACCGATCGACGTAACGAGCGGATGGACGACACCGGCGAGAGCCGCGAGGTCGCCGAACACGACGGGGAGTGGACCCAGCACGACCAGTGGATCGATCAGTATCCGGCCGGTCGATTCGGGAGACCCGAGGAAGTCGCCGACGCAGCGCTCTTTCTCGCCTCGAGCATGTCGTCGTTCGTCAACGGGACCAGTCTGGTCGTCGACGGCGGGCTCACCGCCGGCCTCGACTGGAGCTTCCAACAGCAAATCTTCCAGAGCGACGAACCGCCGACTCGTCCGAGCAAGCGGTAACCGGACGGTCGGACGTCTCTCCTCACTCGAGCCAGACGCCGGCAAAAGCGGAACCGAAGCCGAACCTCACACGTGCTCGCTCGCCCACACGAAGAATCGAAGCGGAAGGGCCGTCTCGAGGAACGGATCGCCCGTCCGCAGGTCGGCGGTTCGATCCGGCATACCGAACAGCAGCGACGTCATCGCCCGCCGCTCGAGTTCGACGTCCGGTCGTTCGGTCCCCGGTTCGACCGACACCGAATCGGGTCCGTACGCGATCCGAACCGACTCGGTACTCCCGTCGCTCTCTCCCCCGATGCCGAGCCCGATCGATCCGCGCTCGGTTCGCCCGCTCTCGAGCCAGCGCGCCTCGAGTTGTCCGGCGAACGCCTCGAGGAGGGTCGGGAGATCGCAGATGCGGAACTTTCGGTGCGGGCGAGCCGTCCAGAACCTGCTGTGGCGGGCGAAGACGGGTTCCAGCGGGTGCCACGGCGGAACGCGCGCCGTCAGTTCGTTCAGATCGAGAATCGCGAGCAGGTGCGAGAGGAGCGTCTCGAGACCCGCCTCGGAACCGCCGAACTCCTCGATCGTTCGGCTGCGGCTCGTTCGAGAGAGGCTCACGTACGCCGGATCGTTCGCGCGGCTCTCACCGCCGTAGACGAACGTCTCCAGATCTCGCTGCCCGAAGACGGTCCGACTCCCCGCGAGGTCGCGGACGACGCGGTGCGGTTCGGCCTCGTGAATCCGGTGGAGCGTCTCGAGGTGCTCGGCCGAGTCGTAGCCGACGACGGCCGTCGAAGCGCTCGGCTCGCCGTCGAACGACCGTTCGGTGAGGATGTGCTGATACTCGCTCCCGGCGTTTTCGTAGCCGAAGTGGGCGTACCGCTGGCGGTTCCCGCTGAGGTCCGAGAGCGGGACGTCGCGGTCGTCCATTCGATCGAGCCAGAACTCGAGCAACTGGCTCATGTAGCCGTTCCCCCGGTAGCGGCGGTCGGTCGCGACGCCGCCGATTCCCCAGCACTCGACCGTTTCGCCCTCGATTCCGGTCGAGAGCGTCTGCGGAATCGCCGCGATGTGGCTCACAATCCGTCCGTCCTCGACAATGACCGCGTGGTGGTCGCTGTGCTCCGGATCGTACGCGAACGGGAGGTTCGCTCGCATGCCGCCGTCCTCGTACGCGAAGTACCGGTCCAGGAGTTCCATCATCTCCGGGAACTCTTCGGACGTCGCGAGGCGAGGGCCGTCGACGTCCGTCATCGGTCGACCCCCTCGTCGGTACGTTCGGTCCGCTCGCTCTCGTTGGATCGGTCGTCAGTGCGCGCGTCGGTGGGACTGTCGTCAGTTCGCATCGGTGATGAGTTGCGTGAGTTGCTCGAGTTCGTGCGCGGCGACCGCGACGTCGTCGCCGGGTTCGTTCTGCGGGACGTGACACTCGGCGGTGACGGAGCCGTCGTATCCGCTCTCGGCCAGCGCGTCGAACAGGGGTGCGTGATCGACCGCGCCCTCGCCGAGTCGCCGGGGTTGGAACGTCTCGAGGCCGTCGTCGGTCTCGAGTTGGAACGCTCCTGCCGCGTCGGGATCGTCGACCCGCCGTTCGTCTTTGACGTGGACGTGAACCAGGTCGTCGCCGAGACGGCGAACGGAGTCGGCGCCGAAGTCCTCGCCGACGAGGAACATGTTCCCGGCGTCGTGGATCACGCCGACGTTCTCCCGATCGATCGCCTCGAGCACTCGCTCCGTCGACGCGACCGTCTCGCAGAGCCGCCGGGCGTGGATTTCGATCACGAGCGTGAGACCGTACTCCGCGGCCCGGTCTGCCGCCCGCGCGTACCAGGCGGAAGCGCGTTCGATGTCGTCGTCGGTCGCCGTCCGGATGGACGGTCCGCCGGGGTCGTGACGGACCACGTCGCAGTCGAGAATCCGGGCGAACTCGAAGAACGTCTCGAGCTCCTCGAGTTCCGCCTCGCACTCGGACTCGGATTTCTCGGCGTAGTTCCCCGTGTACGTCGCGAGACACGGAACCTCGAGGCCGAGGTCGTCGAGGCGTTCCCCGAGCGCGGTCACCTCGTCGGTCGTCCGGTCGACGTCGAGGTGGGGTTCCCGACACATCGGTTCGAACCCGTCGTAGCCGATTTCTGCCGTCAACTCGGCGGCTTCCTCGAGGCTCCGATCGCGCAGAACCTTACTGAACAGTGCTGGTTGGATCGTCATCTGGTGTACGGTATCTCTCGGCCATCATAAATACTGGTGAGTGTCTGCCACGTTCGAACGTATCCGTACGGTTTGGATCGGCGATTAGGACGGGAGTCACGTGTTCAGGTCACTCGAGAATTCGTCGACCGGCGAGAGCCCGACGAGCCGAGCGACTGCAAACAGTCCTCGAATAAAACGATCGGTCGCCCGTATCGACGTCTCGAACGGTGGACGGTGAAAAACTGTTAAGACGGTCGCCTTCCTCGGACCGGGTAGCACATGACAACGACCGAGCTACGCGTCGTTCCCCGCCCGCGTCAAGTCGACCAGACCGGGGAATCCGTCCCGTTCGATGCCCCTCTCGTGATCAATTCGACCGGAGCGGTCCCGGCGGCAGTCGTCTCCCTGTTCGACGAACTCCTCGAGCGAGAGACGAACGAACCGCCCGTTCGGGCGGGTGACGAGGGGACGGAGGGTGTGAGTGAGAGTCCGGACGTCCGACTGGCACTCGAGGACCGTCCCTCCGACGCGTTCGACGATCCGGAGGGATACGTGATCGAAACGGACGGCGAGACAGGCACCGTCACGATCCGCGCGGAGACGGCCGACGGCCTCCGGCACGGCTGCCAGACGTTCGTCACCGGGATCGCAGTTCGGGACCGCGACGGCGACGAGGAGGATCGATGGGCGTTCCCGGCCTGCGAGATCCACGACTGGCCGGAGACGAGCTGGCGGGGCTTCATGCTGGACCCGGCCCGCGGCTTCCTGTCGGTCGAGCACGTGAAACGACGCATCGATCAGGCTGCCCGGGCGAAGCTCAACCGGCTCCACCTGCACCTGCTCGACGACGAGGGGTACGCCCTCGAGTCCGAGGCGTACCCCGAACTGAACCGGGATTCGGACGGCACCGCTCTCCCGGCGTACTCGCCCGACGACGTCGCGGAACTGGTCGAGTACGCGGGCGACCGCGGCATCGAAATTGTCCCCGAAGTCGACGTCCCGGCCCACGCGACCCACGTCCTCGAGACGTATCCGGAGCTCCGGTGTACCGTCGAGGACGGGGAACCGGCGGACCGGACGATGTGTATCGGCTCGAGCGAGACCGTCGAGTTCGTCGAGACGCTGCTCGAGGAGGTCGTCGAGGTGTTCCCGTTCTCGTTCGACGTCGTCCACGTCGGCGGCGACGAGTGGGAGATGCACGGCCACTCGTGGGACGAGTGCGTCGACTGCCGAGAGAAGATGGCCGATGACGGCTCGGAGACGGTCACCGAGCACTTCTACGCGTTCGTTCGTCACCTGCACGGATTCCTCGACGAACGCGGTCGGCGGACGATGATGTGGAACGACCAGATCGACATCTCCGAGTCGCCGGACCTGCCCAGAGACGTGCTGATCCAGTTCTGGCGCGTCGCCGCACCGGGTCGCGGGCCGATCGAGGGGTGTAGTCTGGAGCGATTCCTCGAAGAGGGGTTCGACGTCGTCAATTCGTACGTCCACGCGGCCTACGTCAGAGGATGGATCTCCGAGGAGTACATGCTCGGCTGGGCGCCGAGACGGCGGCCGTCGGTTTCCGAGGAGCGCGAGTCGCAGGTGCGGGGCGGCGAACTCCTGGCGTGGGAGCCCTCGGACGAGGAGACCCGGCGGTACTTCGAACGGGCGCTCCCGTCGGCGATCCCGATCTTCGCCGACCGGCTCTGGAACCCGACGGTGATCGACGACCGAGAGACGTTCTCGCGAACCGTGGCGCGACACGCGCTCGGGCCGTACGTTCCGGCCGAGTTCGACGTCTACGGGGAACTCGGCGGCCTGATCCTCCCGACGAACTGGAAACGGTCCGGTCAGGGTCCGCCGGCCCACGCGAACCGGGCGCTCGCCGACCGGTCCCCGAGAGAAGCGGCCGCCGACTACGAGTCGGCGATCGAGACGCTGTCGACCCTGCGCGAATCGAACGAGACAGTCTATCCCGAAACCGCGACGGCGTACGTCGACTCCCTCGAGTGGCTCCGGGAGGTCGCCGACCGCGAGGGGCGGGGGATACTCGACCGACCCTGACGAGCGTCGCGTTCGAACCGCGTTTTTCCGTTTCGGTTGCTGATCAGACCCTGTGGTTGGTCACGCGCTCGACCGCGAACGATCCGTGCTCGACTTCGACTTCGAGTTCGCGTTCCGCGGCACGGTTTCGCATCCAACCGTTTCTCTCGCGGAGTTCGTACACGACAGGAAGACAGTGGTTATATCCAGAAGTTATAATATGTTAGGCGGTGTCGTGGGGAACGATGACAAGAAACAGTCCTCGCGGGAGCGACAGCGAGTGGTCTCGAGACGATCTGTGTGTGGGACTCGATCGGACGACCGATTTCGACGTGTCGCGCCGATCGATGCTGGCGACGACGGGTGCGGGAATTCTCGGCAGCCTGTTTTCGGGTACCGGAACGGTCGCGGCTCAGGACTCGGACGCGCTCAACGCGAAGACCCGGACGACGATCTGGACCGAAGAGATGCGAGCGAACGCCCGACGAAACGTCGAGCGGTACGACTGGGCGGAAAATCAGCGCGACAGCGCCGTCGCCGAGGCCGACGCCCGTCTGGAACGGCTGGGACCCGACCTCGACGGCCTGTGGAACCTGGTCACCTCCCAGAAGATCCCCCGCGGCGGCGGACTGGTGAACCAGCGCGAGATCCTGGGCGGGTACCACGATTCCGGCGACGAACGTCCCTGGAAGATGGAGACGGAGGTCGAGAACCCCCACGGCGACGGGAACCTGGTCGTCCCGACGAACGACTTCGCGGCCTATCGGGAGAGCGGGTTAGACGACCGCGGGGTGTTCGATCCCGAGCTCGCGGACGACTCGCTGCTGGTCAACGAGGAGCACCCCGAGATGGGCGAGGGCTGGGGTGTCGACGACGGCTGGGGTTGGATCGACGAGAACGACGACCTCGGTGGTGGGGCGGGCACTCGATGGAACTTCGTCGCCTACTACAACCACTGGCACGTCTGGCGTCCGGGCGGCATCCTCGGAACCATCTCCCGGCTGACCGACGCGTACCTGCTCACCGGCGACCGGAAGTACTCTCGAGCGGGAATCGTGCTGCTCGATCGGATCGCCGACGTGTACCCCGAGATGGACCTCACTGAGTACACGTATACACTCGACGGGTTCTGGAACAGCCACGGCGGGCGCCAGACCGGGAAGGTCGTCGGCGCGTTCTGGGAATCGAACCTCATGCGCCCCATCGTTCGATCCTACGACGCCTTCTTCCCCGGGATGGACGGCGACGACGAACTCGTCACGTTCCTCGAGGGCAAGACCGAGGAGTTCCCCGGACTCGAGGGAAAGGACTCGGTGGAGAAGATCCGCAAGAACATCGAAGACGGCATCCACCGCGAGATCCTGCCGGCGAACCGGAACTCGAACATGATCGTCGAGAGCGGCGGGGGGAGCGCGCTCGTCCAGGCCGCTCGAACGCTCGACGAACCCGACGGTTACACGAGGGAGGCGATCGAGTGGGTCTTCCAGCCCGGCGACGAGTACTTCGATGGCGACACGTGGAACGAAGAACCCGAGAACTGGTACACGACCGGCGGGAACATCCTCACCCCGCTCGTCGACCGGGCCGACCGCGACGGGTACTTCGAGATCACGGCGCCCCACTACAACCGTATCCCCCACAGCTCGGTTCGACAGGTGGCCGACTATCTCCGGGGGTACGACGCGTTCGACGGCGCGGACCTCTACCAGCACCCCAAACTCCAGCAGTCGCTCCTCCAGAACGCGCACCTGCTGTTGATCGACGAGTTCACGCCGCAACTCGGCGACGCGCACGGCCCGGCCGGCGCCGAGTGGAGCCAGACCTCGATCGAGGAAGGGTTCAAACTGACGGGTGACCCGCTCTTCGCGCAGCTGTGGCACTACCAGAACGGCTACTCGACGGCGGGGATCACCGGCTCCATCTACGACGCCGAACCCGAGGACCTCGGCGACGAGATCCAGGCGATCATCGACGCCGAGGGGCCGCTCGACCTGTCGAGCCAGAACCTCGCGGGTTACGGCTTCGCCGCGCTTCGCGACGGCGAGAACTACCTGAACCGGTCGTTCGGGACGACCTACGACACGTCGACCCTGTTCGCCGAGGCCTCGACCGAGGTCGACGACAGCTTCGACGAAGCCATCCAGTTCCAGTGCTACGAACCCGGCGAGTGGTGGACCTTCGAGTTCGACGCCGAGGAGGCCGGCGAGTACGACCTCGAGATCGAGACGCTGTTCGTCTCGAGTTACGGTACCTACGAGCTGTCCGTCAACGGCGAGCGGGTCGACACCGTCGACTTCTACGCGTCGTCCTTCACCCGCGACACCGTCACGTACACGGTCGACCTCGAAGCGGGAACGAACGAACTCCGCTGGGAGTGCGTCGGCAAGAACGACGACTCGAGCAACTACCTGATGGCCCTCTACTCCCTCACGGTCGTCGGCGAGGACGAGCGCGAGGACTGGGAGAACGCCGCCGAACTCGGTAACGCCAAGCGAGCGTTCTGGCTGTACTACGGCCGAACCGGCATCGACGCGGGCGGCAGTACCCACAACCACGGCGACGCGCTGAACCTCGGCGTGGCGGCCCACGGCCTCGAGCTCTCGCCCGATCTGGGGTATCCCGAACGGACCGGAAACTGGCCGAAACACGACTTCACGAAGGGGACGATCAGCCACAACACCGTCACGGTCGACCGGTCACGCCAGGACCAGCAGTGGGTCGCGACCCCCCGCCACTTCGACGGCGAGGACGAACGGGTGAACCTGATCGACGTCGACGCGTATCGCGCCTACGAACAGTGTGACACCTACCGGCGGACGACCGCCGCGATCACCGTCGACGACGAACACTCCTACGCGGTCGACTTCTTCCGGGTCGCGGGCGGCGACGATCACGTCTTCAGCTTCCACGGGCAGGTCGGCGATGCGACGGCCGAGGACGTCGACCTCGTCGCCCAGAACGGCGGCACCTACGCCGGCGAGGACGTCCGAAAACCGGACTACGGCGAGGAGACCGCGTACAACCGAGAGGTCGGCAGCGGGTTCAACTACCTCACCGACGTCGAACGCGACGCCGAACCCGGCGACAGGGTCGCCGTCGACTGGGACGTCGAGGACTACTGGGACCACCGCGACGACGACGCCGAGGGCGTCCACCTGCGACTGACCTCCTTCGGCGACTTTGACGAGGTCGCGCTCGCCGACGGTCACCCGCCCGATCGGAGCGGAAACCCGGAGACGCTTCGGTACGCCCTCCTTCGGCGGCGAGGGAGCGACCTCGAGAGCGACTTCGTCTCGACGATCGAGCACTACGAGGGCGAGCGCGCCGTCGACTCGGTCGAGACGGTTCCGGTCGAGGGTGGCGACGGAAACGCCGTCAAGGTCGAGCTCGCGACCGGGCGGACCGACTACGTGGTCTGTGCGTTCGACGAGGACGACACGCTCGTCGTAGACGACACCTTCGAGTTCAAGGGCTTCTTCGGCGTCTACTCGATCGAGGACGGCGAGCCCGAGTACGCCTACGTCCACGACGGGAGACGACTGGCCCCCCTCGACCGCGGACCGCTGGTGCAGGAGGCCTACAGCGAAATCCGGTCCGTCGTCGACGACTTCACCCGCGAGATGAGCCTCGAGAACGAGCTCGCGATTCGGATCGGTAGCGGTCACCCGCCGGAACTCGAGCGCCACGCCGGGTTCGTCTACGTCGACAACGACGACTCCGATCCGTGGCGCGGCGAACCCGATCCGACGAACCCGATCGAGGGACGCGGCCAGCGCGGGCAGGGCAACGGCGCCTACCCGATCGAGGGTATCTCCACCGGTCGTGGAAATCGGGTGACTATCGACGTTGGCCCGCATACGTTCACTCGGGACTTCGTCGATCCCGACCGGCTCGAGGAGGGCGGCTACAACTACATCATCGCCGAGGAAGACGACGTCCGCATCCCGTTGACGTCGGTCTGGTCGTCCGAATAACGCTCTCTATCCGATTTTCGTTCGCTCTTTCTCGTGCTCTACGCTCTCACGCTCTCACGTTCTCTCGCTCTCGAGGAGCCGACTGTCACCACCCGTACCGATCCGAACGTACACTGTCCGCCGAGGCGTGAGGAGCGGTTCGTTCCGACTCGCGGGACGGAACGCTTTTAGCGCTCGTCTCTGATTGTGGTCGTATGACCGCAGTAGCGCTGTGGACGTATCCGTGGACGCTCCATCGCGAAGGAATCGACGACGCGTGCGAGCGACTCGAGGAGTGCGGCGTCGACGCCGTAAACGTTGCCAGTCACTACCACTCCGTTCGGTCGATGCAGGCCCGGTTTCCCGACGAACTGTTCCGCACCTACGCGGGCGGCTGTTACTTCGAACCGGACTCGGACGACCGGTTCGAGGACGTTCCGATCGAACCGCCGGTCAACCGCGTCGGTTCGTGGGACGATCCGCTCGCCGAAATCGTCGACGGCGTACACGATAACGGACTGGCCGTCAACGCGTGGACGGTCTGTTTGCACAACACTCGGCTGGGGGCGACGAACCCCGACTACCGGATCGAGAGCGCGTTCGGCGACGCCCACGACCACTCGCTGTGCCCCTCACACCCCGACGTCAGAGACTACTTCGCTGCGGTCGTCGGCTCGGTCCGGGACCGAGGCGTCGACGAGATCCAACTCGAGTCGATCGGGTTCCCGAGCGCGTTTCACGACCACGGATCGCAGTACGGCCACGACAAGCGCCAGACGGTGACGACCGACACGGAGGAGTTCCTCCTTTCGCAGTGTTTCTGCGACGGCTGTCGGGCGGCGGCGGAGTCGCATTCGGTCGACTTCGATCGAGCGCGCGAGCGCGTTCGGGAACTCCTCGAGCGATCGCTCGCCGATCCCGCGCACTCGCCGCCGTCGGTGGACGACCTCGCCGACCGCGAACCGGTCGTGGCGGATCTCCTCGAGTTCCGGGCGTCCATGATAGAGGCGCTGCTCGAGCGACTCGCGGACGCGTCAGGGTCGACGCCGCTGAACTACTACGTGATGGAGGCGTACGGCTTCGAGCCGTCGACGCTCCCGTACGCGGGCGTCCGATTCGAGACGCTCGAGGCGCACCTCGACAGGGTGACGGCGCTGTGCTACGTCTCCGAGAGTGAGGTCGCTCGGGATCGGATCACGGCGCTCGAGCGTCGCGTCGACCTCCCGATCGACGCGGGGATCACGCTCGATCCGGACGTCGTCGACCGGCCCGAACAGGTGGGCGACCTCCTCGACGCCATCCGAACGGTCACCGACGGGACCGTTTCGATCTACCACCACTCGCTGGCGACCGAAACGCACCTCGAGTGGATCGCCGAGGCCCTCGAGTCCGAGGTCGAGTGATCGGCGCGGTCGGTCGTCGTCGGCACTCGAAACGACTCCGACGACGGACGGTGACGGTGCCAACCGTCGTTTCCGGGCGCGGACGTCCGATCGATCGGAAGCTTTTCGCCGGCCGCCGGACCTACTGTATCCATGTCCAGACGACTACTCGTAATCGGTGCCCACCCCGACGACCCCGACATTCGCGCCGGCGGTCTGGCGTGTGCGTGTGCGGAGGCCGGCCACGACGTTCGCTTCGTCTCGATGACCGACGGCCGCGGCGGCCACCACGAACAGAGCGGAACGGAACTCGTCGAGCGCCGTCGACGGGAGGCGGCCGCAGCCGCGGAGACGGCCGGAATCGAGTACCGCATCCTCGAGAACGAGGACGGCCGACTCGAGCCGACGCTGGAGAACCGCGAGGCGGTCATCCGGATGATCCGCGAGTACGATCCTGACGTCGTCCTAACCCACCGGACGAACGACTACCACCCCGACCACCGTTACACATCTCAGCTCGTCCGGGACGCGGCGTACATGGTGACCGTCCCGAACGTCTGTCCGGACGTCCCGGCACTCGAGTCCAATCCCGTCTTCGCGTACCTGCTGGACACGTTCGAGCGCCCCTACCCCTTCACCCCCGACGTCGTCGTCCCGATCGCCGACGAGCTGGTCGACCGAAAGTACGACATGCTCGATTGCCACGAGTCACAGATGTACGAGTGGCTCCCGCACAACAAGGGCGAACTCGAGTCGGTACCGAACGATCCCGACGAACGACGCGAGTGGCTGGAGTCGGACCCGATTCCGGGACTCGAGGAGATGCGGGAGACGGCCGATCGCTTCCGCGACGAACTGATCGGGCAGTACGGCGCCGAACGCGGGCGGGAGATCGAGTACGCCGAGGCGTTCGAAGTCTCCGAGTACGGCGGCCCGCTCACCCCGGAGCTGTCCGACGACCTGTTTTCGGTCTCGTTCTGATCTGGCGTCCCGGTCTCGTTTCGGACACCGGGTCCGGGGGCTCGCGAGTTCTGACGAGGAGGTGAACTGTGCGGACTGCGTGAAAGCCTAGTATTAATACCCGTGCGAACAAACGACATACTGTCCCCATCAGTGTACTGTTATCAGCGAAAACCGTGGAAAAACGATGGGGACATCAAACCACCAGTCCCGAACCGTTCGCTCACCAACCACCTGCCGAAACGGTAGCGCTATCGACTACCGTTTTCGTATACTCCTGTCCCAGCACGCCGTCTCGTACGCCGAGTGACGTCGATTCGAGCGAGTCGAACGGGTCCGAAACCGGTGCTGGGTTACGGTGAACGAGAGAGGAATCCCACGACGAACGCGCGATTCCGAGGGCGATTTCGCGAACGCGGATCTCCGGGTTCCAAACACTCTTAAGAGCTATTACTGTATATTTTTCTGTGACGAATTCCGATACCCGCACGCTCTGGCGATGTCCTAACTGCGAATTCGTTCATCATTCGAGCGTCAGACCACCCGAATGTGACATCTGCGGCGAACAGTTCTGAGAGAACACTCGATCGCCGGCGACCGAAGTCGATCGACGAACGCGTCTCGGTTTCGGAAACCGAGAGCCAGCCGAACCGCTACTCGGCCTCGAGGTTCGCCGCGATCCGATCGACGACGTAGTCGACCTCCGAATCCGCGAGACACCGCGGATTGATCGTGAACTGCGAGCGGTGGACGTCGTCGCCGCCGACGAATATCCGCGGATTCTCCGCGCGGAGGTTCGACACCAGCGTCTCGGTATCGACCGGCGACCGCTCCTCGTCGACCGTCACGACGACCGTCGAGACGGCGTCGGTCTTGCCGGCGTTCGCGAGTTCGATGTCGAGGTCGTCGATCGACTCGAGTTCGCCCGCGATTCGTTCGGAGCGGTCGTGCCACTCCGACAGGACGGCATCGTCGTCCTCCGCGACGAACGCGTCGAGTGCGGCGATGAGCCCGGCGATCTCCTCTTTGCCGACCTTCATCGAGCGGCCGAGTCCCTGCAGGGGGACGCCGGGGAGTTCCTCGAGGTCGACGAGCCGCTCGGGCGGGTCGTACACCGGTTCGGAGGCGTGCATGTCGAGGTGCTGGCGCGCGACGGATTTGATCAGGTCCTCCCGTCCCGCGAGGATTCCGGAGGACTGCGGGCCGCGGATCGCCTTCCCGCCGCTGAACGCGACGAGGTCGACGCCCTGATCGACGTACTTCGAGAGGTTCTCGGTCGGCGGCAACTCCGCCGCGGCGTCGACGATGACCGGGACGTCGTTGTCGTGGGCGATCTCGACGACCGTCTCCAGGGGCGGTCGCGTGAACGGTTTCTCCATGTACGCAACTGCCACTGTCTCCTCCGTGATCGCGGCGTCGATCTGCCAGGGCTGGGTGTTCTCCGACCCGGTCCCGAGGTGGTAGTCGTTCGCGCCGACGTCGACGATGTCGGCGCCGGCGGCCCGCAGCGCATGATCGTAGCCGTTCCGGTGAGTTCGCGGCATGACGATCTCGCTCGGAACATCGTCGGTATCGGGGAGATTCGCCATGAGCTCGAGGTCGTCGCCGGCGATACAGGCCGCCGCGCCGAGCGTGAGCGCGGAACTCGCGCCGTTGGTGACGTATCCCGCGTCGGCGCCGGTCACCTCGGCGATCCGTTCCGAGGCGGCCGCCTGCAGGTCCGAGATGCGGACGAACGCCTCGGCGGCGCGGTTCATCGCCTCGAGGGCTTCCTCGCGGATCAACGTGCCGCCGATCCGGGTCTTCGTTCCGGTCGCGTTGATCACCGGCGGCACGCCGAGGTCGTCGTAGATCGTGTCCCCGCCGGTCGTCATCGCTCGATCACTCGGTTCTCGAGAACGCCGACGCCCTCGAACTCGACTTCCACGACGTCGCCCGCCGAGAGCTCGTCGGGACCGTAGGGCGTGCCCGTCGCGATGACGTCGCCGGGCTCCAGGGTGATGAGTTCGGAGACGTCCGCGACGAGTTCTGGCACCGAGAAGATCATGTGTTCGGTGGTGGTCTCTTGCTTCGTCTCGCCGTTGAGTCGAAGCTCGAGCGCGGCGTCGTCGGGAATCTCGTCCGGGGTCGCGAGGACGGGGCCCATCGGGAGCGAGGCGTCGAAGGCCTTCCCGCGCACCCAGTTGCGCTCGTCCTGCTGGTCGTCGCGGTTCGAGATGTCGTTGACGCAGGTGAAGCCGGCGACGTACTCCATCGCGTCGTCTTCGGACACCGCGCGACACTGTTCGTCGATAACGATACCGAACTCGGCTTCGAACTCGACGCTGTCGCGTCCCGGCGGCAGTTCGATCGCATCGCCGTGGGCGACGACGCAGTTGGGCGTCTTCAGGAACAGTTCCGGTCGCTCGGGGCGGTCGTCGAACCCGGACTCCTCGCGGTGGTCCATGTAGCCGCCGGCCTGACAGACGATCTTGGTCGGCTCCGACGGCGGCAAGACGTCCACCTCCTCGTTCTCGGGATCGTAGGTCTTCCCGTCGGCGACGATGCCGTCGTCTGTCCACTCGCCGGTTCGTGCGTAGCCTGTCGAATCGTTGAATCGGACGGTTCGCATTGTGACTCGAGGATTGGCGCGATACACTAACCTTCTTTCGGTCGGTTCGAGGGCCAGGCGTCGGAAGCGAAATCTCAGGCGCGAATCGCACCGCCCGGACGGGCGCCGGTATCCGCTCCGTCGCGAACGATGGCCGTCCCGTCGACGAACACGTGTTCGATACCGATCGGATACTGCTCCGGATCGTCGAACGTCGCCCGGTCGTCGACGATCGCGGGATCGAAGACGACGAGATCCGCGTCGAGTCCCGGTCGAAGCACGCCCTTCGAGTCCAGCCCCATCGCACGGGCGGGCAACGACGTCATCTTTCGAATCGCCTCCTCGAGCGAGAGCACGTTCTCTTCGCGGACGTACCGGGAGAGGACGCGTGGGAACGAGCCGTAGACGCGAGGGTGCGGACGCGCGCCGAACAGGCCGTCGGTCCCGACCGCGACGCGGTCGCTTTGCATGATGGTCCGGACGTCCGACTCGATCAACCCGTGGGCGATCATCGACGCCTCGAGGTCCTCCGCCAGCAACACGTCACAGAGGACGTCGACGGGCGTGCTGTCCCGGTCGGTCGCGATCGACGCGACGTCCCGGCCGCTCTCCTCGCGGAACGCCTCGGAGGTGAGGTTCGTCACCTCGACCCGGTCCCAGCCGGTCTTTCCGCCGACGTTCTGCCAGCCGTCGATCCGCCACTCCTCGATGTCCCTGCGGATCTCCTCGCGCTGTTCGGGGTCGGCGAGCGTCTCCCGCACCGCGTCGGCGTCCGCCGACTGGACCCACGGCGGCAACAGCGCGGTCAACATGGTGCTCCCGGCCGTGTACGGGTACTGATCGGCAGTCACGTCGATCCCGCGCTCGCGGGCGATCTCGACCTGTTCGAGCAGACGGTCCGCCTTCCCGCGCTGTCCGCTTCCGGTGAGCTTGAAGTGCGAAATGTGCAGCGGAATCCCGTGCTCGGCCCCGATGTCGACGAACTCGTCGAGCGCCTCCCAGATCCACCGGCCCTCGCTGCGAATGTGAGCGACGAACGGCCGCCCGTACGGCTCGAGTTCGGCCGCGAGCCGAGAGACTTCTGCGGTGCTCGAGTACACCTGCGGCGTGTAGACCAGCCCCGTCGAGAAGCCGACCGCCCCGTCTGCGAGCCCCTCTCGGACGAGGCTCGCCATCTCCTCGAGTTCGGCCTCGGTCGGTTCGATATCCTCCATCCCGAGGACTTCACACCGAGCGGTCCCGTGGCCGACGAGCGTCGCGACGTTCGGCGCGATCTCTCGGGCGTCGATCTCGTCGAGGTACTCCGCGAGGGAGTTCCACGACCACTCGCGTTCGAGTCGCCCCGCGAGGCCGCTGAGGTACTCCTGAAAGTCGTCGATGCCCTCTGCATCGTACAGCGGCGCCATCGAGAACCCGTCCTGGCCGAGGATTTCGGTGGTGATCCCCTGACGGGTCTTCGGCGCGAGCGAGGGATCGGAGAATAGCTCGAGGTCCGAGTGCGAGTGCGCGTCGATGAACCCGGGGCAGACGACGCTCCCGTCGGCGTCGATTCGGGTCTCCGCGTCGAGGCCGTGATCCGGCGCTCTACTGACGTGATCGATCTGTCCGTCGGCGACGCCAACCGCACCCCGGAACCAGGGTGCGCCCGTTCCGTCGACGATCCGGCCGTTCTCGATGAGTACGTCGAGAGTCATGGGTCACCCGTTCGCGGCCGTCACCCTAAATCCACCGCTCGAATCCTGCGATGCAAGTGTCGTCGGTCAAGGGAAGTGGAATCGCCCTCTCGAGAATGGGAATTCGGTTCGACGGGAGGGTGTGGCCAATGTTAGTAACTGACGTAATCTAGTAGGTGACGCCTAGATTACCTAGAGTATCGAACGCCGAGATTACTTTCGAGTCTAATAGTCATTAAATATTAAAAATCTTTATCTCCTGTGGTAATGGGTTGATACACGATGGCACAGCGCAACCGACGCAGTAGTGACGAGGCTACGAAGCGGATCGACGAGGGCCGGAACTGGTACGGCGACGAACTGTGTGCTGTACGCAATCTCGCGACGGATTTCGACGTTTCACGCCGCTCGATGTTGGCGGCGACCGGAGCCGGGATCCTCGGTGGGCTGGCGGCGAGTAGCGAAGCCGTCGCGGCCCAAGACGACGACCGCTACCACCGCAAGACCCGACCGACGATCTGGACGGAGGAAATGCGCGAGAACGCCCGGCAGAACGTCGACAGGTACGACTGGGCGGAGAGTCAACGCGACAACGCTATCGAACAGGCCGACGGGTTTCTGGAACGGTACGGACCGGACCTCGAGAGCCTGTGGAGCTTGATCACCTCGCAGAAACTCCCCCGTGGCGGCGGGCTATCGAGCGAGCGCGGGATTCTGGGCGGGTTCAGCGATCCGGGGACCGACCGACTGTGGAAGATCGAGACGACGGTCGACGACCCCCACGGCGACGGGAAGCTGACCGTCCCGACGAACGACTTCGCGGCCTACCGGGAGAGCGGGCTAGACGACCGCGGGATGTTCGATCCCGAGCTCGCGGACGATCAGTACCTGGTCAACGAGGAACATCCAGAGATGGGCGAGGGCTGGGGCGTCGACGACGGCTGGGGCTGGATCGACGAGAACGACGACCTCGGTGGCGGGGCGGGCAACCGGTGGAACTTCGTCGCCTACTACAACCACTGGTTCATCTGGCGACCCGGCGGCGTCCGCCGGATCCTCGACGCGGTGAGCGAGGCGTATCTGCTGACCGGCGACTCGACGTACGCCGTGGCCGGACTGACCATGCTCGACCGGATCGCCGACGTCTACCCCGAGATGTCGATCTGGGACTACCAGCAGGGAGACGGCTTCTGGAACAACCACGGCGGCCGGCAGACCGGGCGGATTCTCGGCGGCTCGTGGGAGACGAACCTCGTTCGGAATCTCATGCACGCCTACGACAGGCTGTTTCCCGCGCTGGACGACGACGAAGTCGCGAACGACGTCCTCTCTTTCCTCGACGGCAAAACCGAGGAGTTCCCCGGCCTGGAAGGTAAAGACTCGGTCGCGCAAATACGCGAGAACGTCGAGGAGAACTTCCTCCAGGAGATGCTCCCGGCGGCGAAGAACTCCGATCTCGTGCCGTCCAGAGGACAGCTCTCGACGGTGGCTATCTCGGCGCGCGTACAGGACGACACGCGCGAGGGCGGCTACACCCGCGAAGCGCTCGAGTGGGTCTTCCAGCCCGGCGGCGAGCGGTTCGTCGGCGACGTCTGGAACGAAGAACCGGAAAACTGGATCACCACCGGCGGCGATATTCTCACGCCCGTCGTCGATCGATGTGACCGCGACGGATACTGGCACGAAGGTGCGCAATTGTACAACCGCATCCAGATGTCCTCGATCCGTCAGGTGGCCGAGGTCCTGAAAGGATACGACGGATTCGAGGGGGCGGACCTCTACCAGCACCCCAAGATGCAACAGGCTCTCGGGATCAATTCACACCTGATCTTGCTCGATACCCTCGCCCCGGAACTCGGCGATACGCACGCCTACTCCGGAGATCTCTGGGTGAGTCAGTCGGGAGTCGAAGACGGCTACGAGGTGACCGGCGACCCCTACTTCGCGCAGCTGTGGCACTTCAACAACGGCTACTCCACGGCGGGGATCAGCGGCTCCATCTTCGACGCCGATCCCGAGGGACTGGCCGACGAGATCCAGGCGATCATCGACGCCGAAGGACCGTTCGATCTGCCGAGCCAGAACCTCGCAGGCTTCGGCTTCGCCGCGCTTCGCGACGGCGAGAACTACACGAACCAACCGTTCGGAACGAGATTCGACACCTCGCGGTTGTTCGCCGACGCGTCGACCGGGATCAACGATAGCTTCGACGAAGCCATTCAGCTCGAGGCCGGAGAGGAGGGCGAGTGGTGGACGTTCGAGTTCGACGTCGAGGAGGCCGGCGAGTACGCCCTCGATATCGAAGCGTTGTTCGGCCCCAGTTCGTACGGTATCTATGAACTGTCCCTCAACGGCGAGCACGTCGACACCGTCGACTTCATGGTCGACGGGAGCGGCCGCGACGTGCTGACGTACGTCGAAGAGCTCCCGGAAGGAACCAACACGATTCGGTGGGAGAACGTCGGCAACAACGACGACTCGAGTGGCTACAAGATGGCTCTGTACTACCTCACGTTGCTCGACGAGGACGACCGGGAAATCCGAGACGGGCTCGAAGAGCTGGGTAACGCAAAGCGCGCCATCTGGATGTACTACGGCCGCAACGGTGTCGAGGGCGGCGGTACCAGTCACGCTCACCGCGATACGCTGAACCTCGGCGTCGCGGCCAACGAGATGGAACTCGCACGCGATCTCGGGTACCCCGAGGAGACCGGAGCGTACCCGCCGGGGAGGTTCTTCACCGATAACACGATCAGCCACAATACGGTCGTGGTCGACGAGCGGGGTCAGAAGCACCACTGGGTCGGCACCCCGCGACACTTCGAGGGCGAGGACGAGCGGGTGAACCTGATCGACGTCGAGGCACCCCGCACTTACGACGTAGCCGACGAGTACCGCCGGACGACGGCGATGATCACCGTCGACGAGGAACACTCCTACGCGGTCGACTTCTTCCGCGTCGTGGGCGGCGACGATCACCGCTTTAGCTTCCACGCGACGAAGGCCGACGTCTCCACCGACGGCCTCGACCTCGTCTCTCAGGACGGCGGGACCCTCGCCGGCGAGGACGTCCCCTATGCCGACGACGAGTACGACCAGAAAATGATGGCTCAGGACTCCTCGTGGGGTCGTGCGAAAGGCGGCGGCCTCAACTACTTCGACAACGTCGAGCGCGATCGCGATCCCGGCGAGACGGTCGCGATCGACTGGGACGTCGAGGACCACTTCGGCGTTCGCGACGACGACGCCGAGGACGTTCACCTGCGCCTGACCTCCTTCGGCGACTTCGACGAGGTCGAACTCGCCGACGGATATCCGCCGAACAGCTCCAGCGGCGCCGAACCGGAGCCGAGCATCCGGTACGCGTTCCTCAATCGGAGCGGGACGGACCTCGAGAGCGACTTCGTCTCGACGATCGAGCACTACGAGGGCGAGCGCGCCGTCGACTCGGTCGAGACGGTTCCAGTCGAGGGTGGCGACGGGAACGCCGTCAAGGTCGAACTCGCGACCGGACGGACCGACTACGTGGTCTGCGCGTTCGACGAGGGCGATACCCTCACCGTCGACGACACCTTCGAGTTCAAGGGCTTCTTCGGCGTCTACTCGATCGAGGACGGCGAGCCCGAGTACGCCTACGTCCACGACGGCACGCGGCTCAAACCCCTCGACGGCCCGGCGCTCGTTACGGAGCCGACCGGCCACGTCCGCGGCTTCGTCGAGGACTTTACCCGCGGGATGAGCCTCGAGAACGAGGTGTCGATCCGAACCGCTGCCGACCGCGATCAGCTCGAGCGCCACGCCGGGTTCGTCTACGTCGACAACGACGACTCCGATCCGTGGCGCGGCGAACCCGATCCGACGAACCCGATCGAGGGACGCGGCCGGCGCGGGCAGGGCAACGGCGCCTACCCTATCGATGCGATCTCCGTCAGTAGCGGGAATACGATCACGGTCGACGTCGGCGACAAGACGTTCACTCGAGACTTCGTCGATCCCGACCGGCTCGAGGAGGGCGGCTACAACTACATCATCGCCGAGGAAGACGACGTCCGCATCCCGTTGACGTCGACCTGGTCTCGGTCTGCGAACTAACTCCCGTCGCCTCCCGTTTCTGATTCCGTCTCGCGTGAAGAGCACCGATTTCGATTTCGATTTCGGTTTCGGTTTCGGGTCCGTACGCTACTCGCGTCCGACGACGCCGCTCGATCACCGAACCGTCGACCCCCGCTCGCGCTCGCGCTCGCTCTCGCCGCGCTCGCTCTCGCCGCGCTCGCACCTGACTGCGAACTCGAGGAAGTTGTCGAACAGTCCCTTTGCGTCCATCGCGAGGTCGACGTTCGCCGCCGTAATTCCGTCGAGCACGGCGCGAATCCGCTCCTCGGGCAGGTCCTTTCCCCGCGTCACCAGTTCCGCGGTGTCCCGGTCGTACTCGGGGTGAAACTGAACGCCGAAGACCCGCCCCGCGCGAAAGCCCTGGATCGAGTAGTCGTTCTCGGCGATCGACTCGGCGCCGGGCGGGAGTCGGACCACCTCGTCGGAGTGGGTCGTGAACGCCAGAAATCGCTCGGAGAGTCCCGACAGTAATTCCGAGTCGCCGACGCGCTCGATCTCCCGGTACCCGAGTTCGTACTCGCCCATGTCCCGGACCTCGCCGCCGAGGGCGTGCGCCAGCAACTGGTGGCCGAAACAGACGCCGAGCACCGGCAGGTCCCGGTCGACCGCACCGTCGACCCACTCGAGCAGCGGCGGGATCCACGGTTCGTCGCCGTAGACCGACGCGCCGGAGCCGCTGACGATCGCGGCGTCGTACTCGTATCCGTCGGGGAGGTCCCCCTCGTTCGCGGCGAACGATCGGACGTCGGCATCTACGTCTCGCTCGAAATTCCGTCTCGTCGCGTCGTCGTTGTAGGAGGCGTTCAGCAACGCCACTCGTAGCTCCTGCATGTTCGGTGGTCGGTCTCACTCACCGAATTGTAAAGTAGTTTTCCTGATCGATCGACTCGACTCTCTCCGACTTACTCGAGGAACGATCGAACGTATCGTAGATCGGCCTCGATCGCCTCTCGATAGGGTCGTTCGTCGGTCACGAACTCGACGTTCGCGTAGCCGTCGAACCCCCGTCCGAAGGGCTCGAGGATCGCCTCGAGATCGTAGTACGACTCCGAGAGCGGCGCCCGCTCCCGCGCGGTTCGTTCGCGCGTCGTCTGCAGGTGAAGCTGGTTCGAAAGCGGTGCGAGCGCCTCGGCTTCACGCTCGAGTTCGTCCGCCGGGATCGAGAACCCCGGCTGGTAGTTGAGACGACAGCGCTCGTCGTCGATCGTCTCGATCAGTTTCTTCGCGCCTTCCAGAGTGTGCGTCAGCGTGTTGTTGTGCTTCTCGACGGTCACCTCGAGCCCGTCGTCGGCCGCCCGCTCGGTCACCCGCTCGAGGTCGGCGACGACCCGGTCCCAGTGGTCCTGCTCGTGATCGCCGTATTCCTGGCTCCCGGCCCAGATACGAACGATCTCCGTTCCGAGCCGATCCGCGATCGCGAGTTCGTGCTCGAGGTCGTCGTCGAACGCGTCGGAGCCACACCGGAGGTAGGAGCCGTACGAGGCGATCTCGAGGCCCTGTTCGTCGGCCGCCTCGGCGATCCGCTCGCAGGTCATCTCGGAGCCGTCGCCGACGTGATCCTGCCCCCAGATCTCGACGCCGTCGTAGCCGACCGCACCCGCCAGCTCGAGCACCTCCTCGACGGACCGATCCTTGGCGGAGATGGTACAGAGGCCGACGTCTATCGTCATCGGTCACCCTCCGTCTCTTCGGCGTACGCGTCGGTGATTCGCCCCAGCTGTTCGTCGGTCAACGAGAGCTCCATCGCACCGGCGTTCTCCTCGAGTTGCTCGACCGAGCGAGCGCCGACGATCGGCACGCACGTGAACCGCTCGCGATCGATACACCAGCGCAGGGCGACCTGTGCGGGCGTCGCGCCCGCTTCCCGCGCGACCGATTGCACCGCTTCGAGGACGCGCCACTGGCGCTCGTCGAACCGCCCGTTCCAGTCGTTCAAGTCTCCCCGGGAGCCCTTCGGCGGGTCGCCGTCGCGTTCGTACTTCCCGGTGAGGAAGCCACCTTCCAGCGGCGAGTACGGACAGACCGCGAGGTTCTGGTCGGCACAGACGTCCAGATAGTCTTCGACCTCCTCGCGGTAGGCGGCGTTGAACCGTGGCTGGGTAATCTCGAAGCGCTCGAGGTTCTCGAGATCGCTCCGCCACAGGGCCTTCGTCAGCTTCCAGGCGGCACCCGACGACGCCGCGAGGTACCGGACGGTCCCCTCCCGGACGAGGTCGTCGAGCGTCCGAAGCGTCTCCCGGATCGGCGTCTCGTCGTCGAAGCGGTGGATGTAGTAGACGTCGAGGTAGTCCGTGTCGAGGCGCTCGAGCGTGTCCTGAATTTCCGATCGAATCGCCTTCCGCGAGAGGGTTCGCTCCGGAACGCCCCGACTGCGCCACCAGACCTTGCTCGCGATCACGACGTCCTCGCGGTCGTGATCGGCGAGCCACTCGCCGATCCACTCCTCGCTCTTCCCGCCGCCGTAGCTGTTCGCCGTGTCGACGAAGTTGATCCCCCGATCCCACGCCGCGTCCAGCAGTTCGTGTGCGGTCTCGCGGTCCGTCTCGAGCGTGCCGTTTGACTCCTTGCCGAACCGCCAGGTGCCGAAACACAGCGGCGACACCGTCAGTCCGGTAGAGCCGAGTCGTCGATACTCCATGTACGCGTAGTACGCCTTCGCGACTAAATGAATGTGGGAGTCGGCAGGATCGGTCGGGTCGACCGCTCTTCGCGG
This sequence comes from Halomontanus rarus, assembly GCF_017357405.1. Lineage (GTDB taxonomy): Archaea > Halobacteriota > Halobacteria > Halobacteriales > Natrialbaceae > Halomontanus > Halomontanus rarus. The sequence goes on from NZ_CP071598.1 coordinate 241,408, forward strand.
AATTCGACCGCCTTTGCCTCGACCTCAATCCGACCGGTCGTCGTCTCAGTCGAGACTCACCGCCCGCCCTCGCTCGCTCGACTCGTAGATCGCGTCGATCACGCGTTGCACGACGAGCGCTTCCTCGACCGTCTCACTCGGCGGGTCGCGCGTCCCGGCGACGGCCTCGAGGAACGCCCGGTCCTCGGCGAGGTGCATGTCCTCGGCCTCGACGGCGATCGCGTCGACGTCCTCGTCGGCGTCCGCGCTGACGTACGTCACTTCGGAGTCGGTGACCTCGAACGCGAGCCCGCCCTCCGTGCCGCGGACGACGCACTCTCTCGAGGGTGCAGCCGTGCCGTGCCAGGACGTCTCCACGGAGATCGTCCGGCCGTCCGCACAGCGGAGCAGGGCCGTCGCGGAGTCGTCGACGTCGTACTCGCCGAACTCCGAGCGCGTCCTGCCGCTGACTTCGACCACGGTCGGGTAGTCGAGCACGTGCAAGGCGAGGTCGATGATGTGGACGCCGAGATCCATCAGGACGCCGCCGCCGGCGAGCGATTCGTCGGTGAACCAGCCGCGGCCGCCGCCGGGGACGCCGCCGCGTCGGAGATAGTCGACGCTCACGTGCGAGAGCGAGCCGAGGCGCCCCTCCTCTCGAAGGTCGATCGCCCGCTCCGTCGCGTTCGAGTAGCGCATCGTGAAGCCGACCGTACAGAACCCCTCGGCGTCGCGGGCGGCCGCGGCGATCCGCTCTGCGCTCTCGACCGAGTGCGCCAGGGGCTTCTCGAGGAGGACGTCCACGCCCGCCTCGAGCGCGTCGATCGCGATCTCCTCGTGGATTCGATTCGGGACGCCGACGATCACCGCGTCGACGCCGGACTCGAGTAGTTCGCGGTGGTCGGGATAGGCCTCCGCGTCGAACTCCTCGATGAACGCCTCGCGTGCGTCCTCGTCCAGATCCGCGCCGGCGAGCGTCGCACCGAGTTCGTCGAGTCGCGTCGCGTGTATTCTGCCGATCGTTCCGAGTCCGACGATGCCGATACGGATGCCTGTCTCCTGACTCATTACCGTCCAATCATACTGTGAGTACAAAAACGTACGTCCTCCAGAACGGCTCACCGGCTCACTGACTCGTCGGTATCTCGGACTCCGATCGGGTCTCGAGGAACTCCCGAGCACCTTCGCGGATGACCTCCTCGGGTCCGACGACGCAGTCGTGGCGGATGTCGGGGAAGGTCTCCTCGAGGAGGTCGGCGACGACGCCGTCGAGTTCCGCGGCCGCCGACAGCGGCTTCCCCTCGAGGTACTCGGTGAGCACGCTCGCGACCGCGGTGCTGACCGCACAGCTCTCGCTCTCGAACGCGAGGCGCTCGATGGTTCCGTCGGGGGCGACCGCGACGTGGAACTCCCCGTCGTCGCCGCAGGAGGTCTCCTCGGAGGATTTCGTGAACGTCGGCTCCGCGAGTCCGCCGGCGTTGTGCGGGTGCTCGTGGTGCTCGGCGATCGCGTCGTGGTAGCGATCGGACGCGAGGTAGTCCTCGAGCTCGTCGGGGGCGGCGTCGATGGCATCCAGCAGCAGATCGATCTCGTCGGTCGTGTTGTAGACGTAAAACGATGCCCGCGCCGAACCCGGAATCGCGAGGATATCGTGGAGCGGTTGCGTGCAGTGGTCGCCGGCGCGGATGGCGATCCCGCGGTCGTTGAACAGCGACGAGAGGTCGTGTCCGTGGACGCCGTCGACGTTGAACGCGACGACGCCGGTCCGCTCCTCGCCCGCGGGGGGTCCGTACGTCTCGACGCCCTCTCGGTCGGCGAGGCGTTCGAGGGCGTACTGGGCGAGGGCGTTCTCGTGGTCGCGAATCGCGTCCATCCCGATCTCCTCGAGGTAGTCAGCGGCCGCCGCGAGCGCGATCCCTTCCGCGATCGGCGGCGTCCCCGCCTCGAACTTCCAGGGGAGGCCGTTCCAGGAGGATTCCGTCAGCGTGACGTTCCGGATCATCTCGCCGCCGTAGAGGAACGGGTCCATCTCCTCGAGAAGGTCGCGCTTGCCGTAGAGGCCGCCGATACCGGTCGGTCCGGCCATCTTGTGGCCGGAGAACGTGAAGAAGTCGGCGTCCATCGCCTCGACGTCGACCGGTCGGTTCGGGATCGACTGGGCGCCGTCGACGAGGATGTGCGCGTCGTGTTCGTGCGCCAGATCGGCGAGCGTTTCGACCGGGTTGACGGTCCCGAGGACGTTCGAGACGTGGACGACGGAGACGATCGCGGTGTCCGGCCCGATGAGCTCGGCGGCGTGATCCATATCGAGGTGGCCGTCGTCGGTCACGCGGACGTAGCGCACGTCCGCGCCGGTCTTCTTGGCGACCTGCTGCCACGTCACCAGCGACGCGTGGTGTTCCATCTCGGTCGTCACGATCTCGTCGTCGGGTCCGAGTTCGTTCAATCCGAGGCCGTACGCGACGAGGTTGATGCTCTCGGTCGCGTTCTTCGTGAACACCAACTCCTCGCGACCGCCGCTCGCGCCGACGAACTCGGCGAGGCGGTCGTGGGCCTCCTCGTAAGCGACCGACGCCTCGTGGCTCAGCGCGTGGATGCCGCGGTGGACGTTCGCGTTGTACGTACTGTAGTACTCCTCGTAGATCTCGTAGACCTGCGTTGGAGTCTGCGTCGTCGCCGCGTTGTCGAGGTACACCAGCGGGTGGTCGCCGATACGTCGCTCGAGTACGGGAAAGTCCGCTCTGATCGAGGATGGATCTCGCGCCATGCCGGTATTGTCGACTCGCGTACTATAAATCCAGTTGCTTCCGCGAGGTCGCGGGTCGCCGGGGTCAGGTCCGCGATCGAACCGGCACGAGCGGACGAATCGAACGCGTCGTCCGGACGGGAAGAACGCGACCCTCGTACGTGACGGTCACAGCCTCATCCAGTCTCCGTCGACCGCGCGGTACCAGTCGTCGGTCGTCGTGTCGCGGACGAGGGCGTTCGACTGTTCGGCGAAGGGAGCGTACCCGTGCCACTCCCCCTCGTCCGACGGATCGCCCTCGTTCGTACCGCGCCCGTTGTTCAGCAGCCGAGGGACGGAACGACTGGAAATTGCGGGCCCGGAGACGGGTGCGTCCGGAACGTTCAGGTAGTACAGCGCCATGTTGTAGTCACTGGACTCCTCGTTCTTCCCGACGGCCTCGAAGCGCACCGTGTTCGTCCCCTCCGCCAACTCGAGGACGTACGTGACGGTGTCGCGGGTGAAGCTTTCGGCGTAGAAGTCGATCGTATCGACCCGCTCGCCGTTGACGGACAGCTCGTAAGTACCGTAACTCGAGACGAACAGCGTCTCGAGTTCGACCTCGTACTCGCCGGCCTCGTCGATATCGAACTCGAACGTCCACCACTCGTCGGGGCCGTCCGGTTCGAACTGGATCGCCTCGGGGAAGCTGTCGTCGACCGGCGCCGTCGCCTCGACGAACAGGTCGCTGGTGTCGTACCTGAGTCCGGGCGGGTCGTTCGCGCCCACCAGCGTATTGTCTCGAAGCCGGGCGGTATCGACGCCCTCGTTGATGACGGTCGCGTCGTGGATCGTGTTGGCCACGATATCGACTCCCTGCAGATCGCTCTCGGCGCCGTCCCCGCCGAAGTGCGGCTCGATCGCTCCGTCGACGAACGTCGCGTCGTCGTGAGCGGGGTCGAAGACGTTGTTGAGCAACCTGACGTCGGAGACCGACGTCAGTTCGTGGAGCTCGTTCTGGAGGAACGTGCGATCGCGACTGAAGCAATCGGCGATGGTCAGCCGATCGACGACGCCCGGTGTTCCGTACCCGATCAGCCTGATCGAACCGTCCTGGCGTCCGTCTCGGTTCTGCTGGCCCCGAATCGTCAGGTTGGTTATCCGGTCGCGGATCGCGACGAGCAGTTGGCTGACGACGTTGTTTCGGATCGTCACGTTGTCGAACGGCCCGTCCGCGATCAGCGAGATCATCCGCGCGTCGTTGTCCTCGATGAGACCGTCCGACGCCCCGTCGCCACCCGAGTGAACGGTGATGTACGCGTCAGTTTTGCACTCGCGAATGACGTACTCGTCGAGGTAGGGTGCGTCGGAGGGAGTCGACTGATTTCGAACGTCGCCGGCGATCTGGATCCCCGTCCCCGGGATATCGTAGGCCTCGCAGCCGATGATCTTGGGGTTTCGAGTCGAACCGTAGCCGCGGTTGGCGATCCCGTCGTAGCCGACGCGGCGGGCGACACAGCGTCGCTGTATCCCGCCTTCGGATTCCGTGATGTAGACGCCGAACTGGCGGGTGCCGTCCGCGCTCCCGTAGTCGTACATGACGTCCTCGACGGTGACCCCCTCCTGTCGGGGCGAAACGCAGTTGTGAAACCACACGGGTGCGTGGCTCAGTTCATCCCAGTCGACGTTCTCGAACGAGACGTACCCGCCTTCCACGGCGACGGCCTCGTTGCCGCCGTCGTGATCGGCGTTCGTGATCAGCGTCCGGTACGTTCTGTTGCCCGTCTCGATTTCGGCGAGTTCGTGATCCGACGGCGGAACGAGCCGGACCCCCTCGTCGATTGTGAGCGTCAGGTCGTCGGGGAGGAAGACGGTCGTCGTCGGTTCGAAGACCCCGTTCCCGTGAACGACGACCTCGCGTTCGGCCTCGTCTGCGGCGGCATCGATCTCCTCCTGGAGCCGATCGTCCCAGTCGCCGGCGTGGACGTGGCGAACGTCGTTCACATTCTCGGCGGTGATCGTTCGAGCGGTGATCGATTCGACGGGTGCAGCGTCTCCCAGTCGGGCCGTCGACCCCCGCTCGCCGCTATGGTCGTGGTCTCCGGGGGCGAACGGTGGCCCGTTCCCGTCGCCGTCCTCTTCGTCACCGTCCTCCTCGCCGCCGTCCGTTCGTGCGGTCGCGCTCCCGGAGGCGAGTACGCCCACCGCCCCGGCGGCGAGCACGCCGCGCCGTGTGAGCGGCAGTGTGCGGTCCCCAGAACTGTCTCCGAAGCCGTGCGTTCGGCTGTCTTCGGTCATCGTGATAAACCCGAGTTAGATACCATTTCCGATGGTAATAAATAATGTTGAAAGTATCGGACAGTATCGATGGTCAAAAATATCATCTCCAGTGAGATTGTGTGAAACTGTCACCCTCGCCGCCGAACCGTCCGACGCGTAACACTCCGAGAACGACTACTCGAGGAGTTCTCCGCCGGCGATCCCCCGTTCGCCTGCGACCGCGGAAAACAGGTGCGTTCGGTCGTCCTCCTCGAAGATGGCCGGGGCGCGGAGCGCTCGAACGGGCTCGTCGACACTGCCGCCCGCGGAGGTCTCGAGCGGACGGTCTCCACCTTCGTACGGGCGGTCGACCCAGAGCACCGTCTCGGGCGGAGACAGACCAGGACGCCGCGTTTCGTCCAGTCGGGAAAGATACATCACCGTCGTCATCACGCGCTCGGGTCGATCGCCCCGTCGCGTCGGTCGACGTTCATAGCGAACCCAGTCTCTCCGTTAGGCGTCCGGCGGCAGGTCTCCCGACTCGATCATCGCCTCGAGCGGATTGTCGTCGATCTCGAGCGGAAGCGACACGCGGCCGCGACGGCGGGCCGACTCCCAGACGCCGAAGACGACCTCGGTGGCCCCGAGCGCCCGCTCGCCGCTGACGATCGGCTCCTCGTTGTTCGCGAGCGCGTCGACGACGACCGCTATCGCCTCGTCCTGAGCGGGGTCACCGCCGACCTCGACGGTCACCCACTCGCCCGATTCGTCCGTCTTGATTCGGTAGCTGTCACCGAGCTGGAACTCGATCGCACCCTCGGTGCCGACGAATCGGTTCGTCTGAGCGCCGACCGCGTCCATCCCAGCCCCGGTCGAACAGACCGCGTGTACGCCGGACTCGTACTCCCACATGCCGAGGCTCTGGACCTCGGCTGGCATGTTCGTGTACCAGACGTGCTCCTCGGGGTAGTCGATCTGTCCGAGGACCCACTCGACGGGTTCGTCGTCCATCACGTAGTTCGCGAGGTCGATGTGGTGCAGCCCCGTCTGGAGCAAGTCCTGACGGCCGATCTCGATCCGCTCGAGATCGCCGATCGCACCGTCCTCGATAATCGCCTTGATCTCGGCTGCGGCGTCGCTACAGCGGTTCTGAAGGTTGATCGTCAACTGGACGTCCGCGGCGTCGCACACCTCGACGAGTCGCCGACTCCCCTCGAACGTCGGCGCCATCGGCTTCTCGCAGTGAACCGCCTGGACGCCATCGTGGGTCGCACAGGTTTCGACCAGGTCGACGTGGGTCGACGGCGGCGTGCAGATGCTGACGATATCGGGTGTGGCGGTGTCGAGCATCTCCTCGAGGTCGGTGAAGACGCGGTCGCCGAGGTCGAACCCCTCGCCGAAGGCCTCGGCGTGCTCGGAGACGACGTCCGCACACGCGTCGACCCGACAGCCCTCGACAGCGCGATAACTTCGGGCGTGACGGTATCCCATCGAGTAGCCGTCGTGGTCCGACGCGTCGGGGTGGGGTCCCGTCCCGACGATTCCGACAGTGTAGTCGCTCATCGTATGACGGATCGTCATTGACGAGAATCCACTATAATACTGCCGGTGACCCGCGTGACCGATCGTGTGGAATCCGTATCGTCGGAACGTATCGAAGCGCCCCGGGGCTCAGACGAACTGGACGACCTCCCACAGATAGTTGAGGACGATTCCGACGACGACGAGGTAGCCGACCGCGGCGAACGCGTTCACGGCAGTTCCGTTCGCGTGCTCCCCCATGACGTCCTCGCTGGCCGAAAGCGCGACCACGAGAAACGCCAGCAGCGGAAACGCGACGACGGCCAGCGCCTGTGCGACGCGGAGCAGTTCGATCGGATCCTCCTGGAATATCAGGACCACGAGGAGGCCGAACACCATCGCGATCGTCGACCAGACCTTCACCGGCCGCCCGTCCATCGACGGCTCGCGGTCGAATCCGTCCACGAGCAGCGTCGAGCCGATCAGCGCGTTCACGACGAGCGACGAGAGACTCGCGAAGAAGAAGCCGATCGTGAAGAGGTAGAACGCTCCGGGACCGGCGAGGGGCTCGAGTTGCTGGGCCATCCCCGCCGCGGAGAAGACGGGGTCGGTCTGTCCGTAGATCACGCTCGCGCTGGTGAGCATGATCGCGACCGCGAGCAGGCCGAGCACTCCGATGCCGAGGAACGTATCGATCGCGCCCTGCTCGAGCCGTTCGACTCCCCACTCCTTCTCCTTCATCAGATGCGTCTGGTACACCGCCGCCGCGATCGAAAACGTTGTGGCCGCGATGCCCAGCGAGAGAAGGAGGCCGTCGACGTCCGGAACACCGGGGACGAGTCCCGACGCGGCCGCGCCGGGATCGAAGCCGACGATCGCCAGCGTTCCGATGAAGGCGACGATCATGACGCCGACCACCAGCCGGACGAGGACCTCTATCTTGTCGTAGAGGTCGGGGAGCCAGACGAACCCGATCGCGAGTAGCGTGAAGATGCCGGCCCACAGTCGGACGTCACCGCCGAACAACGCGTTCGACGCGAAGCCGATGCCCGCGTTGTTTCCCGCCTGAAACGCCAGGATCGTGAGAAACCCGAACACGCCGCCGAGCCGTGCGATCGTCGGGCCGTACGTTTCGCGGGTGACGTCGAAGAGTGTGTCTCCCGTCACGAGTCCGATCCGGGCCGCCAGCCACGCGTACAGGATCATGAACGTGGTCGCGACGACCGGCACCCACAGTAACGAGTAGCCGTACAGGCTTCCGGCGATCGTATTGAGCGCGATGCTCCCGGGTCCGACCACGACCGCCGCGAGTAACAGCGCGGGCCCGATCGCTTTCAGTTTCCCCAAGACGTCTCCACCGGTCGTCGCCGTCGTCCGCGTCGTATCCGTTCCCATGCGTCGTCCTCTCACACTCACGTTCATTATAAATATACATTGATAGCGGAAAATCACCGTGGACGACCGTCGTTTCGACCGATCGGTCTCGTCTCGCAGCCACTACTTCCGCTCGTTCGAGCGACGGTGATCTCGGGACACCACTCGAGTCTCGTTTTCGGCCCCTAGAATCGTCGTTTCGTTCGAACGTCGAGCGAACGAGTCGCGAACGAGAGCGGTCACGTCCCGTCGAACGCGACGTCGACCCACTCCCCCGTCTCGGCCGATTCGTAGGCGGCGTCGAGAATACGAAGTACCTCGAGGGCGTCCTCGAGCGTGACTGGCGGCTCGCTCGCGCCGTCGCAGGCGTCGAAGAACGCCTCGACGAACTCCTTGCCCCAGGATCCGCCGTACCCGGGTGCCGGCTCGTACTCGTGGGTCATCGTCCGGTGGGGCGTACAGGCCCAGTCACCGCTCACGTCGTCGAGTTCGAGCGTCGTCTCGCCGTCGAAGCCGAACTTCCGGCCCATCGGGTCCCAGCTGCTCCGCCCGTCGCTTCCGTAGAGGTCGAGTTGCGTGTCGTAGACGCCCTCGCCGAGGTGATAGCCACAGTGGAGCGTCCCGAGCGCGCCGTCGGCGGTCTCGAGCTGGAGCGTCGCGACGTCCTCGACGTCGACGCCGTCGGTGCCCGCGACCGTGCTCGCGTTGACGCTCACGATCGGGTCCTCGAGGAGTCGGGTGAGCAACTGGAGCCAGTGGATCCCCAGCCACTGGAGGATGCCGCCCCGACTCGCGTCCTCGTCGAAGATGAAGTGATCGGTGTCCCGAAACGCCAACTGCGAGGCGACGTATCGCGCCTCGAACGCCTCGAGATCGCCGAAGAATCCGTCGTCGACCAGTTCCTGCAACTCCCTCGATATCGGGTGAGACTGCCACGGATAGGAGACGCACACCGTCTCGTCGGCGGCCGCGACGCGCTCGAGTAGAGGCTCGAGTTCGTCGGCGGTCCTGGCGGCCGGTTTCTCGGTGAAGACGTCGACGCCGGCGTCGAGGGCCTGCTCGATCGCCGCCGGCGTGTCCCGGTTCGGGAGCGTCAGGAAGACGGCATCCGGAGATTCGGACGAGAGCAACCGCTCGAGGTCGTCGTACACCGGAACGTCTCCGAGAGGGTCGACCGTCGAAACGTCGAAGTCCGCGTTCGGTTCGCACGCGCTCGTCACCGTCGCCGGCAGCGTCTCGAGCGTCCGCAAGTACGGTTCGGCGTGGTGGTGGTCGAGTCCGACGTAGCCGACGGATCGTCCCGTCACGGTCTCTCTCCCCGAACGGTCGTGACCTCGGTTCGCTCGACGGCCGCGGATCGGCCGTCGGAAGAGACTGTACTGCAGTGTGTATCGTGTCCGCCGGCTCGATTCGGAAAGACAGTGCTAGTCACGATAGACCCGCCCCAACCAGTTTCGATTCACGTGGCTGCATGATCTGCATCCGTTTCGAGGGCGGCATCCGTAATGTACGTTTTGGGTGACTGCTCTGCGAGGAGCGTCTCGGTTCTCGTGAAGTGACACGACCGCCCGTTGGGTCGTTTGTATCGTCATCCACCGCGCAATCGATATTGAACTATCGTTTGAAGCAGTCAAACGAAATTACGTCCGTATCGTCTGGTCTCTGCTCGAGTCGACCGTCGAACCGCCTCTCTAGATCGGCCTCTCGGAGTGCGTTTGACCGTCCCAAATAGATGTCGTCGATCCGAAGAACGGACCTACACTACCGTGTTACGCGACGTTGGTTGCGAATTGTTCACACGGCCTCGGAAGATCTTACAATCATATGGATGTAATAACAAGGGCGTGTTAGCTGCGCCCCGTTTAGTACTATAAAACCTCGAGCGTCGGCGTTCTCCGTTCGTTGCCGTCCTTCGCGGCGACGGTGGCCGCTCGCGGCGCGGTCGTCCGATAGCGAGTCGGTCGATTCGCGTTCGGAAACGAACGGCCCGAAGAGGCTCGGTTCGGTGACCGATCAGGCGGTGATCTCGTGAACGCTCGGTAGAGATCCATCGATTTCAGCGTAGTACACCGCGAGGGTCCCGTACTTGCAATCCTCTCAGCCCGAGAGCGCACGGATCTCGTCCGTCGAGAGGGTGCGATCGTACAATCGAACACCCCGGTCACGCGATCGGTACACGATACGGCGGCTAAACGAGGGTCCTCGAACGGCGAATTACCCATCCGGTATCGCTCGCGTCCGACCCGGACGTAGCCGGAACGTCGATCGCTCGAGGCGACTCTTCGGTGGTGATCAAAAACTATTCGTTGGTGCTCGCGTGACAGTCACACTGGACAGCGCATGACAGAGAATGACAACGCACCGATCGAGGCACGGCTCTCAGAACAGACGTACTTCCGGCCGCCCGCGAAATTCGTCGGGCAGGCGAACGTCTCCGATCCGGCGGTCTACGACCGGTTCGACGAGTTTCCGGACGGGTTCGAGGAGTACGCCGAGTTGCTCGAGTGGGACGACCGCTGGGACGAGACGTTCGACGGGTCGAACCCGCCGTTTTTCGAGTGGTTCACCGGCGGGACGCTCAACGCGTCGGCCAACTGTATCGACCGTCACCTCGACGAGCGGAAGAACCAGACGGCGTTGTTGTGGGAGGGTGAGAACGGCGAGGTCGACCGCATCGCCTATCAGGACCTCTACCGCCGGGTGAACGAGTTCGCCGCGGCGCTTCGAGCGGTCGGCGTCGAGGAAGACGACGTCGTGACCGTCCACCTGCCGATGGTGCCCGCCCTGCCGATCACGATGCTCGCGTGTGCGCGCCTCGGCGCACCGCACTCGGTCGTCTTCGGCGGGTTCTCTGCGAGCGCGCTCGCCGAACGAGTCGACGACGCCGATTCGGACTTCGTGGTCACGATCGACGGCTACTACCGCCGCGGAGAGTTGCTAAATCACGTCCAGAAGACCGACGACGCGCTCGAGGAGATCGACGGCGACCCGGAGGTGCTCGCCTGGACGCGCCACGACGAACCCGAACATCCAGTCAGCGACGAGTACACGCTCGTCTCCGACCTCCTCGAGGAACACCGACGCGAACGGGTCGAGCCCGTCTCTCGAGACGCCGAAGACCCGCTGTTCCTGATGTACACCTCCGGAACCACGGGCAAACCGAAGGGGTGTCAACACCGCACGGGCGGCTACCTGGCGTACGCCGCGGGGACCTCGAAGTACGTGCTCGATATCGAACCGAAGGACACCTACTGGTGCGCGGCCGACATCGGGTGGATCACCGGCCACTCCTACATCGTCTACGGCCCGCTCGCGCTGGGAACGACGAGCGTGATGCGCGAGGGTGCACCCGACCACCCGCACAAGGGGATCACCTGGGAGATCGCCGAACGCTACGACGTGGATATCTTCCACACCTCGCCGACGGCGGTCCGAATGTACATGAAGTGGGGCGAGGAACACGTCGACGAGTACGACTTCGACTTCCGTCACATGACGACCGTCGGCGAGCCCATCCAGCCCGAAGCGTGGCTGTGGTACTACGAACACATCGGCGGCGGGGACGCGGTCATCGTCGACACCTGGTGGCAAACCGAGACCGGCGGCCACCTGATCACGAACCTGCCCGCGCTCGCGGACATGAAACCCGGCAGCGCCGGCAAGCCGTGTCCGGGGATCGAACCCGCACTCGTCGACGATACCGGGGAGGTTCTCGAGCCCGCGAGCGGCGAGGCGGGGAATCTCGTCATCCAGCGCCCCTGGCCCGGGATGCTCCAGACGGTCTACGGCGACCCCGAGCGATTCGTCGAGACCTACTGGCGAGACTTCTCGGACACCGACTCCGAGGACTGGCGCGACTGGAACTACAAAGCCGGCGACGGCGCCGTCCAGGACGAAGACGGCTACTTCAGGGTTCTCGGACGCCTCGACGACGTGATGAACGTCGCGGGTCACCGTCTGGGAACGATGGAACTCGAGTCGGCCGTCTCGGAGGTCGAAGCGGCCGCCGAAGCCGCCGTCGTCCCCCGGGAGGACGCCCAGAAGGGAGAAGTCCCCGACGTCTACGTGACGCTCCGTGAGGGCGTCGAAGCGACCGACGAGGTTCGAGACCGTATCGTCGGCGCGATTGAAGACGAGATCGGAGCGTTCGCCCGGCCAGCGAACATCGTCTTCGTCGAGGACCTCCCGAAGACGCGCTCGGGGAAGATCATGCGCCGGTTGCTCGAGAACATCAGCAACGATCGAGATCTCGGCGACACCACGACGCTGCGCGATCCTTCCGTCCCCGAGCAGATCCGAGAGCAGATCCACGGCGACTGACGCCGACGCGTCGGCTTTCGGACTCTCCCTGTCTCGATCTTGGGCACAGAGAAGGAATCCTCGAGTCCGTTACTGGCGCGTAATAGAACGGAACAGCGAACGACCCGACGAATCAGGGCCGAAGCACGGCTTTGACCACGCCGTCGCGGCGCTCGCGGACGCACTCGATCGCCTCCTCGTAGTCTGCGAGATCGAACTCGTGGGTGACGATCCCGTCGATCGTGAGGTCGCCGCGCTCGAACAGTTCGACCACGTCGTCGACCGCGTGGGCCGCGGTGACGCCGCCGACGACCGACAGCTCCTTGGCGACGACGTCGTTCGGATCGATTTCTCTGGGCCCGTCGAAGACGCCCGTCAGTGCGATCTGTCCCCCCTTCGCGGCGATCTTCAGGCACGTGTTCACCACGTCGCCGGCTCCCGCGGCCTCGACGCACACGTCGACGCCGTCGCCCTCTGTGTAGTCGTCGATCGCCGCCACCGGGTCCTCCTCGCGAACGTTGACCGTCTTCGTCGCGCCGAGGTCGCGACCCGCCTCGAGTCGCGCCTCCCGCGTCCCGGTGAGGATCACGTCCCCGACGCCCCGGGCGCGGAGCATCTGCACGCCGAACAGCCCAAGCGCACCCGGTCCGAGGACCGCGGCCGTATCGGAGACCGACGTCTCGAGGCGTTTCATCGCGTGGAGCGTACACGCCGCGGAGTCGATCTGACAGGCCTCGAGGTCGGAGAGTTCGTCGGGGACCGGATACAACGTGTACGCGGGAAACGCCGCGTACTCCCGGTAGCCGCCGGCGACCGTGAACCCGATCTCGCTGAGGTCTTCACACTGGTAGTAGCGTCCCTCCCGACACGGTGTGCAGGTTCCGCAGTAGCAAAAGCCGTGGAGTGCGACGCAGTCGCCGACCGAGAGCGAGTCGACGCCCTCGCCGAGTTCGACGACTTCCGCACAGACCTCGTGGCCGGGGACGAGCGGGTAGCGCTTCCAGGGCGGTCCCTCTCCGTCGATCAGTCCGATATCGCTCCCGCAGATACCGACCGCTCGGATCTTCACGAGAACCTCACCCGATTCGGGATCGGGTCGGTCGTGCGTCTCTTCCCAGATCTCGCCGTCGCCGTCCGTAACTAGTGCTCGCACTCGTGACCACTCCAGTTGTTCGACCGAAACTGGTCACTTCTATCACATCAAAGCATCGATCGACCGGTCGACCACCGTCGGAGACGGCATCGCAGACGGTCTCCACTCGGCTCCGCTCGGTGGAGAGTCCGGACGCCGTACACTTATCCCGTCGGAAATCTAATCGAACCACGAGACTCAATGTCACACGAAGAGGGAGACGCAACTGAGGACGGCTACGGATGGCGAGTCGGAACCGCCACCCGAACGATCACGCCCGACGAACCGATGTGGATGGCCGGGTTCGCCCAGCGCGACGAGCCCGCGGACGGCGCCGTACACGACCTCGAGGCGAAGGCGATGGCGCTCGAAGACGAGACGGGACGGCTCGCCGCGATCGTCTCCGCCGACGTGCTGTTCGTCCAGCGGGAGCTCCGCGAGGCGGTCGCGCGGCGGTGTGAATCTCGGTACGGGGTGGCCCCCGACGCGCTCGTGCTCACCGCGACCCACACCCACTGCGGTCCCGAATTTCGCGACTTCAAACTGCGGATGTACGCCGACGAGGACGGCCCGTACCGCGACCGGGGGGCCGACTACCGCGACCGTCTCGAGGACGAGCTCGTCTCCGTCGTCGGCGAGGCGCTCGACGCTCGGGCGGCGGCGACGATCAGCTACAGTCACGCCCGCTGCGGGTTCGCGATGAACCGCCGACTGCCAGTCGAGGACGGAATCGCTCACGTCCAGAATCCCGACGGGCCGGTCGATCACGAGGTTCCGGTGCTGGTCGTCGAGGAGGCCGCCGACGGCGGCGACGACGACGGGCGGGGGCGGAGGACCGACCCGTCACCCCGGGCCATCGTATTCGGTTACGCGTGCCATCCGACGACGCTGTTCTTCACGAAGTACTGCGGGGACTGGGCGGGGTTCGCTCGCCGATACGTCGAAGAGGAGTACCCGGACGCGACTGCGCTCTTCCTCGTCGGTTGTGCCGGCGAGCAGAACCCGTACCCGCGCAGGGAGCTCGAGCTGGCGAAGCGACACGGTCGAACGATGGCGACGGCGGTTCGCGCCGCGGTCGAATCGCGCAGGCGTCCGGTTCGAGGGCCGCTTCGGACGCACTTCGTCGATCAGGAAATCGCCTTCGAGGAGCCCCCGGACAGGGCGGAACTCGAGTCGATGCGGGAGGCGGACGAACGGTACTTGCGGGTCCGCGCGGAAACGCTCCTAGCGGAACTCGAGGAAACCGGAACCATCCGGACCGAGCATCCGTACCCGGTGCAGGCGTTCGGGTTCGGCGACGACCTCACGCTCGTCGGCCTCGGCGGCGAGGTGCTCGTCGAGTACGGACTGCAGTTGAAAGAGCGTCTCGAGGGACCCGTCTGGGTGGCCGCGTACGCGAACGACGAGTTCACCTACGTGCCGACGGCCCAGGCGAGATACGAGGGCGGGTACGAAGGCGAGGACGCGATCCAGCGAACGGCCTTCTCGGGACCGATCGAGGCGGACGTCGAAGACCGGATCCTCCGGCGAGCGCAGGCCGTCGCCGAGCGGGTGCGTGGCGGGCGAACGGTGCGGTAAGACGAATCGCACGGGGACGGAGAATCGAAGGGGAAGACGCGTAACAACCGCGCGAAACACCCCTCGAAATCGCAGGAAAACCTTATTACCGCAGCGGGGAGTGGTTTCGACCGATGCGACTAGGTATTTCAGGGGCCGGATTTATGGCCCGAACGCACGCCGAGGCGTACGAGGAGATGGACGTCGAGGTGGTCGCCGTCGCCTCGCCGAGCGGACCGGAAGAGTTCGTCGAGGAGTTCGGCCTCGACGCCGAGGCGTACACGGATACGGCGACGATGTGTGAAGAGGCGGACATCGACTACCTCGACGTCTGCACGCCGACTCACACGCACGTGGGACAGGTCCGAACCGCGGCGGACGCAGGCGTCGATATCTTCCTCGAGAAACCGATCGCGGGGACGCTCGAGGAGGCCGCCGAGATTGCCGACCTCGTCGACGACGCCGACGTGACGTTCATGGTCGGCCACGTCGTCCGGTTCTCGCCGAGTTACGCGAAGGCGAAAGACCTCGACGTCGGAAGCGAGGGCGTGGCCAGAGCGCGCCGACTCTCGCCGTTTCCCGACTGGGGATCGGCCGACTGGTTCGCCGACCGCGAGAAGAGCGGCGGCGTCTTCGTCGACCTGGCGATCCACGACCTCGATTACCTCCGCTGGTGTTGGGGTCCGGTCGAGCGCGTGTTCGCCCGCCGCCACCGCGAAGCGGACGCCGAACACGGGTTCGTCACGCTCCGATTCGACAGCGGCGCGGTCGGCTACGTCGAAGCGTCCTGGGCCCAACCCGAGTCGCGACCGCTGACGATGGAACTCGAGTTCGCCGGCGACGACGGACTGGTCGAGTACTCGAACGCGGACGAATCGCCCTATCGCGAGTGGACCGACGACGGGACGGTCGTCGAGAGCCCCTTCGCGAAGGACGCGTACAGACGCCAACTCGAGCACTTCGTCTCCTGCGTCGACTCCGGTGACGAGCCTCCCGTCGGGGCCGAGGAAGCGACCGAGGCGCTTCGCCTCGCCCTCGCCGCGGAGCGGTCGGCGGAGCGCGGACGGCCGGTCTCTCCCGCGGAGGTGGGACGATGACGGACCCGATCCCGATGGGAATCCTGTCGGCCGCCCACGTCCACACCGACGCCTACGCCGGAGTGCTCGCCGATCGCGAGGACGTCTCGTTCGTCGGCGTCACCGACGAGGACGCCGACCGGGGCCGAGAGGCCGCCGAACGTCACGGAACCGAGTACGTCGCGGACGCGGACGACCTTCTCGAGCGGATCGACGCCGCGGTGATCTGTGCGGCGAACGTCGACCACCGCGCGTGGTTCGAGCGCGCTGGGGCCGCCGGCGTCGACGTCCTCTGCGAGAAGCCACTCGCGCCGACCGTCGAGGACGCTCGAGCGATCGTCGACACGTGGCGAGAGAGCGAGATCGTCGCGGGCATCACGATGCCGCTTCGCTTTTGCGAACCCGCACGGCGGGCGAAGGAGAGCCTCGAGGCGGGAGAGGTCGGTTCGATTCGCTCGATTTCGGGGACGAACCGGGGGCAGATGCCCGGCGGCTGGTTCGTCGATCCCGAGGCGTCGGGCGGCGGCGCCGTGATGGATCACTCCGTCCACATCGTCGACCTCGTCCTCCATCTCACCGGCGAGGAGGTATCCGAGGTGTACGCCGAAGTCGACACGCGGTTCCACGACATTGCGGTCGACGACGTCAACGTCCTCTCGATGGAACTCGCGGACGGAACGCCCTTTTTCCTCGACGGCTCGTGGAGCAAGCCCGACTCCTGGCACACCTGGGGCGACGCGACGCTCGAGGTGACCGGCAGCGAGACGACCGTCGCGATCGACTACACGGACCAGTCGCTGTTCCACACCGTCGCGTCGGGACCCGACGCGGGCGTTCACACCGCGTTCTACGGAACCGACGCCAACACCGAACTGATCGACGACTTCGTGGACAGCGTTCGCGAGGGACGGGACCCGCTCGTCACTCCCGCCGACGGGCTGAAAGCCGTCGCCGTCATCGAAGCGGCCTACGAGTCCGCGCGAACGGGTGAACCGATCGACGTCGACTACTGAGATTTCGGGACAGGTGCGCCCGTATCCGGTTTGGAAGAGGCGCTCGAGGATTCGAACGCCCCGGTCGAACCCGATGATTTTAGTCGTGAGAGAGACCAGTATTCGTCACTGAATCACCCACCATGTCGCCAGACGATCCCCCCGACGACTATCCATTACGTCCCGACCGAATCCACGGAGCACCATCCTCACCCGAAGAGCGCGAGCGCCGTCAGACGTACCTGGACGAGTTGCTCCCGCTACTGAATCTGGACGCGGACGAGTACATGTCCGACCCGCGCGTCTCCCACCGCGACGACAGCTGGCGCGACTGGCAGGAGCGGACCGGCGAGTTGCCGCCCGATTTCGAACGGTTGCCCGCCACTGCGGACCTTCCCGACCCGCTCGAGCGTTACGACGGGGAACGGTGGGCGGAGATCTCTACCCCGGAGGCGTGGAACCGACAGCGAGAGCGCATCGGGGAACAGCTCCAGTACTGGCTCTACGGCCGCATGCCGCCGGCCCCGGGGAACGTGCGCGCAACCGAAATCGGAACCCAGCCGGCGGAGGGAGCGACGGTTCGCGACGTCCGTCTCGAGTTCGGTCCGGATCACGAGTTGGAACTCCACCTCCAGGTCATGATCCCGGACGGGCAGGGGCCGTTCCCGGTCTTCGCGACGCAGTGGAACCACCGAAACTGGGCACAACTCGCCCTCCAGCGGGGATACGTAGCGATCGTCTACGCGGCTGCCGACGCGCGCGACGACGCGGCGGATTACGGTGAGTACTACCCCGACTACGACTTCCAGCTGCTGGCGCGTCGGGCGTGGGCCGCCCACCGCGTCGTCGACTACCTCGAGACGCTGCCGGAGGCGGACTGCGATCGGATCGGGATCACGGGCGCCTCGCGCAACGGCAAGCAGTCGCTGCTCGCGGCGGCGTTCGACGAACGGATCGACGCGGTCGTCCCGTGTAGCGCCGGTAGCGGGGCCACCGTCCCCGCACGGTACGATCGGGACGACTTCTACGCGGGAGACATGTCCGTTCACGCTCGCCTCCGACGGAGCTGGTTTCACCCGCGGTGGCGGTTTTTCGTCGGTCGAGAGAATCGACTTCCCGTCGATGCCAACCACCTCGTCTCGCTGGTCGCACCGCGGGCGTGCATGATCCACACCGCGCTGCACGAACGCACGACGAGCGCCTGGGCCGTCGCACGCGTCTACCGGTCGGCCGAGTCCGTCTACGACCTCCTGGACGCCGAGGAGAACCTCGCCCTGCGATACCGCCACGGTCGCCACGCCAGAACGACTCGAGACGTCCACCAGATCCTCGACTTCTTCGACGACGCCTTCGGGAAGGGCGAGTACGACGATCCGACGCGCCTCTACCACGACTTCTCCTTCGAGGAGTGGCGTCGGACGGCCGCCGCCGCGCAGGTCGACGTGAGCGAGTTCCCCGAACGCGGTCTCGACGACCTCCTGGTCGACGACGACGGGAATCGGATCCGGACGACCGAGTCGTGGGCCGACCGGAAACCGGAGATTCGCGAGCGGATTCGCTGGAGCTTCGGCGATAGACCGCCTCGAGCGTCGGAACCGCCGGAGACGGAGTTCGACGTCGTTCGCGACGGCTGGGGCAAGCCCGATTACCTCGACGAGGTCATCGGCCGTCCCGAACCGACCGACGGGGTCGGCAAGCTCTGGCTCTCACACGCGCACACTCACGGCGAGCGGTTCGACGGGGACCTCTACTACCCGACGTCGAAGGCGGACGGCGACGACAGGCCGGAAGGAGAGTTGCCGGCGATCGTCTGGCTGCATCCCTACTCCTACAACACCGGATACGGGGCCGGCGGACGCGGTCAGGTGCCGATCGAGGAGGCCACGGAACGCGGATTCGCGCTGTTCGGATTCGACCAGCTCGGGTTCGGAACGCGGATCGAGGAGGGCGAGCACTTCTACGAACGGCACCCGAACTGGTCGAAGATGGGCAAGCTGGTCGACGACACGCGCTCCGCCGTGGAGACGCTCTCGGCGCTCGAGTTCGTCGACTCGGACCGCATCTTCGTGCTGGGGTACTCGCTCGGCGGAACCGTCGGCCTGTACGCGGCGGCCCTCGACGATCGAATCGCCGGCGTCGCCTCGGTCTGCGGTTTCTCCCCGTTCCGAACGAGCGATCCGGAGACGGAACGAGAGAACGGGGTCTTCGGGCGCTTCTCGCACGTACACGGGCTCCACCCCCGGCTCGGCCTGTTCCGCGACGACCCCGAACGAACGCCGTTCGACTTCCACGAGGTTCTCGGACTGGTCGCGCCGCGGCCGCTGCTCACCGTCGCACCGTCGCTGGACTGGACTCACCCCCAGGAGGACGTCCTGCGATGTACGTCAGCGGCCCGGTCGGTCTACGACCTCTACGGCGCGTCGGAGTCGCTCGAGGTTCGTACCCCGGACGACCTCCTGAGCTTCGACTACCACGAGGCCAGACTGTACGACGAGGGTCGGCCGGAACACGAGTCGCTGTCCCCCGACCGCCGGGAGTCCGTCTTCGACTGGATCGCACGACGGGCGTGACGATCCGTCGTCGATCGCTACCCTCGTGTTTCGATCCGCTCTCGAGGCGGTCCTCGACGGACGCTGCCCGTGGGTGGGCTCACAGGTGCGCTCCGAACGCGATCGACTCTCGAGTAAAGGTATATGTTCGATCCGGAAAAACGGGGGCCACATGCACCGCCGTATTTCACCGTATCGTCCGAGTAGAACGGCTTCCGAAACGTCCGGAGGTACCGATGCCCACTGAGGAGACCACCGTCGAACTGGAATCGAACCGGGAGGGGGCCGGCGGCGGTGACGAACGCTGGTCGCTGTTCGTCGCTGGCGACTACGCCCTCAGTCGCGACGAGTTCGTCGTCGATCGTTCCTGCGAAGCAGCCCCCGGGACACAGAGAGAAATCGCTCAGTCCGCGTCGATCTGATTCCAACCGACCTGCGTGGAGAGTTCCATCGCGTCATCGAGACCGCCATCAGTGAGCGATCGTATTTCGAACATTCGATAGCCGTGTAATTCACGGGTGGAGACAATAGATGTGATGGTCACAGAGACGGACAGGTTGTCCCGCTACGTTTGTCCACAGAACGGACGTTTCGGACTAGTAGTGAAGGAGACGACGGTACCAGAATCGTCGGCGGTACTCCCGTCGCAGCGAGACGCGGAGAAACGGCCGACTGGGCGACCGTTGTTTCGGGATGTGAAACGGGACGGCGAGCCCGACGGCGAAGCCGATTCGGACCCGATATCGCGCGAGAATGATCCGGAAACGGAGAGTGAGACGTTCACTCCGAGTGTTTACAATCCTACGGGTGCAACCCATTTTGGCCGGTGACGCGTCCCCGGAATTAAGCCGCACATTCACTCATAGCCGGTCGCAGATCGATTCCACCGTTCATTTCGCGTCCGTCAGTACCGCTCTGTGGCCCGTCCGACAGTTTCGATATTTCAAACCCGGTCCGGGTGCGACGGAACACGGTTTCCGAAGGGCAGGATCGACCGTCTCCGATGGCTATTATTGGTGGACGAAAGCCGGTTAGAGTGACGTGATATTGATTTCGACGATATTGACCGCTCGGTGGATCATGTCCGGAACCTCGTTTTCGAGACGGTCCGATCCCATTCGTCTGGCGGGACCGATAACGCTGATCGCCCCGTAGATCGTGCCGTCCTGATCGCGGATCGGCGCGCCGGCGCCGACCAGTCCGTGGATGCTCTCCTCGTGATTGTAGGCGATCCCCTCCTCGCGAATCGCCTCGAGTTCCTCGCGCAACGCCGCTTCGTCGGTGATCGTGTTCGGCGTGATCGCTTCGAACGTGGTTTCCTCGATAATGCGGTCACGCTGTTCGGCCGGCATGAACGCGAGCATCCCCTTCCCGACGGCCGTGTGATAGAGCTCGTTACGGTAACCGACGTACACCTCCGTTTTGACGGCGTTATCTCCCGCGGACTTATAGAGGCAGATTCCCTCACCCCCTTCTTCAACGGTGAACAGCGCCAGTTCGCCGGACTCCTCGGCGAGCGTATCGACCTCTTTTGTGACGAGATCGTAGATATCGATCCGGCTCTTCGCGTGGTGTGCGAGGTCGATAACCCGTAGACCGAGTTTGTACTTGGTTCCATCGTGGACAACGTATCCGTTCTCCTCGAGGGTCGCCAGGTGACAGTGGATCGTTCCCTTGGACATCCCGACCTGTTCGGCAATATCGGTGACACGTGCTCCACCGGTGTTCTGAAGAACATCGATGATCTCGAGGGACCGTTGAACCGCTTGGACCGGATTTTTTGCCTCGACCATTCTACCAGCTACTAGAATTACCTGCTAGATAAATATTTGGTATTACAAAACATACCATACCAATCAACTCTGGTGCGAAATTAACTATAACCACAAACTGGAATCGACACAGACAACTAATCACTCCATTTCAAAAAATACCAGAAGCGTCCAAACGAATTGTAGTACAATTCTGTCTTTCGGTCAGGGCCAACGATATCGGAACCGAAATCACCGTCGATGGTCACGAACGACCAAGTTGATTCTCGGGAATAGTACACCAACTATGCCAGCGATCAGTGGCGCCGAAGTCGGAACCGCACGTGAGCGGTTCAGCGATCCGAACATCGTACAGCGAACGCCTATCGAGTACAGTCGGTCCCTGAGTGATCTCACGGACGCGAGATTGTCACCGTTTCCGAGGAGGAACTCACCAGCGGCGTCGTGTTTCTGCTCGAACGTGCGAAACAGCTCGTAGAAGGTGCGGGAGCGGCCTCCGTGGCGGCGTTGATGAGCAGCCGACTCGACGCGTCTGGTGAAATCGTCGTCCCGATTCTCTCCGGTGGTAATCTGGATATATCGATGCTGCAGACGCTGCTCACTCACGAACTCACGGCGCGCAAACAACAGATCCGACTACGAGTTCGAATCGACGACGGCCCGGGGAAGCTGGCGGACATCTCCGACCGTATCGCCGGTCTCGACGCCAATATTCGGACGATCTACCACTACCGCGCGGACAATTCGCTGTCGGTCGGCGATGCGTTTCCCGTCGAAACCAGCGGAGAGAGTCACGCCGCGAAGATTATCGAGACGATCGAGGAGCAGAGATACGACGTCGATCTGGTGAATTGAGTCCTGTCCCTGCGAACGTTCGCGACGAACTGGGGCGATAGCGGGGCGACCGGCGGCTTTCGTAGAAGCGGACTCTCAGCCGAGCGATCGACGTCTTCGGACAATAACAGCGGGATAGTACGTTCGAACGGGTGGCGTGAATAAAGATGCGAATACTGGTTACAGACGGAAACGAAGCGATCCGAGTAGAGACACACGACCGACCCGAATCGGGCGAGTTTCTCGGAAAGGTTCGTGTGGTTGGAACGGCTCGAGACGTCGGTCTTCGATACGGTTACGATCCTCGGACCGGGTGCGCTGGGGCTGTTCGGTGTGCAATCGTTCTGTGTCAATGGCGTCCGAGACGCGATATTCACCGGGATGCGTGAAGAGTGACTCGAGTAGTCGCCCCCAAAGCGAATCAGTAATACGGTTCGGAGGTGGCCAAAAACGCGGCGCTATCGACCGTCGGTGCCGTGGCGCTCACGTCCTCACCGGGCGGGAACGGTTCACCCGTTTCGAGGGTCCCCTGGACGGCGAGCAAGAGTTGCACACCGTCGACCAATCGGTCGCGATCGTCGCGCTCACCGCGTGCCGTTTCGGGGAATCCGTCGGGGAAGGGGTCGTACATGCGCTCAAGTTCCGTGACCGTGCTCTCGATTTCCGTAACACCCGTCTCGTCGTCACTGACACAGGGAAAACTAAACGTGCCGTCGTCTCCGGGCCGTCGAAGTGAATCGTCGCGGTTGCCCCGTTCTCGAAGTAGACTGCGACGACCTGTCCAGTGGTGTCCACTGGCTCGACCCGCGTCCAATCTGCGTCGACTGCTAGCCGGATGGTGTCGGTCAGGTGGACGCCGTAGTAGAACGGATCGCCGTAGCCGGAGCCGAAGATCGTCCTCGGGGTCAGTTCAGTCACCGTCGTCGCGTCGAGATGGAACGGCCGAACCGCCGAACAGAGGGGCGTCGCCCCGCTTCGCCGCAGTTTCGATCGCGTCGACGTCGGCAACCGAACCGGTTAGCGGTTTATCGATCGCGGTCGGGATACCCGCCTCAAGGAACGGAACGGCGAGCGATCGATGCGAACTTCAGTCGACGGTCAGTGTCATGGTTGCATCGACCTCGTCGGTCAGTTCGTGTGGCTCGTCGTACTGAATCGCGTCGTACCCGTCACAGAACGTCGCCGCGTACGACTCCTCACGTACTTCACCCTGTTCCAGACGGCCCTGACGGTCGCACCCTCCCGGTCATCCAGAATCGATGTGAACGTTTCGAGATGACTGGTATCTAACCCCGATATTCCAACTTCGGTTATCGAGAGTAACTGATCGGCCCCGGTACATAATTCCATCTCATGAACGCGCTCGAGAGAATCTGAATGGTGGTCAGTTACTTTACAATTAGCAGTTTCGAGGACGGAAGGAGCGATAAGAGAGAAGAGGAGAGGTGGACTCCGTTACTGCAGTTCGAGCCTTATTCCCACGCGAGTTGAGGGTAACTGGACGTAGTCGTCCAGGTGTCAGCGAAGTCGAAGGCAGACATATTCGTTTCTGCGTCCTCCCCGGTCATCTCGACGGTTGTCAGGCCCTCGCCGCCGGACGCTCCGGAGCCGACGCCGTCGCCGACGCCGGTCGTCTCGGTGTCCCAGTAGCTGTCCGCCAGCGTCCCGTCGTTCGCGCCGGCGAGCCCGCCGACCTCGGCTCCGGACACGTCGCCGACGGCGTAGGCCCTCGAGACGCTCGCGTCGCCTTCGATCAGGCCGGCGAAGCCGGCGGCGGTCCCGTCGTCGTCCGTCGCGGTCGCGGATGCGGTGGCATAACAGTCTCGAACTTCGTCCGCGTTCGTTCCGACGAAGCCACCGATATCGAACTCGCCGGTAACGGTGCCGTCGGCCGACGACGTCTCGACGAGCCCGCCGTAGACGCGACCGACGAGGCCGCCCATGCTTCGCCCACCGGTGACCTCGCTCTCCGCGGACGATTCGGAAACGGTCCCGCCCCGGATCACGATTCCGGAGAGGCCACCGCCGTAGCCGTGAGCGGCGTCGACCGACGCGCCTGAGTAACAGTTCTCGATCGAACCGCCGTCGTTCCAGCCGGCGACGCCGCCGATTTCGCTTCGGCCGCTAATCGAGCCGCCGGCCGTCGAGTTCGAGATGGTTCCGCCCTGGTTATTACCGACGATGACCCCGCCGATCGATTGCCCGCTCGAGGACACAGTCGCGTCGACGTCCGCGTTCTCGATGTGGCCTTCGTGCCAGCCGACGAGGCCGCCGGCGTGACGGTCCGCGTCGACCGAGCCGGTCAGCAGAACGTTCGTGATTTCGACGTCGCGCGCGATGGCCGCGAGTCCGCCGGTGTACTGATCGGCGGTGATATCGACCGCCTCGAGAGCGAGGTTTCGGATCGCCGCCCCGCTCCCGAGTTCGGAGAACATCCCGATTTCGCTCAGGACCGGCAGATCGATGTACAACCCCTCGATGGCGTATCCGTCACCGTCGAGGGTGCCGGTGAACGTGCCGAGCGGTTCGAACCCGTCCCCGTCGTTCCATCCTTCCGTTACGGACGCGTCGACGTCGGAGCCGAGGACGTAGTGGGCGCTCGGATCCTGATCGATCGCCCGAAGGTGGGTCGCGTTCTCGATGACGTACGGATCGGCCTCGGTGCCGTCGCCGTCCAACTCGATCCCCTCGTCGTCGTCGCTCTCCTCGGGTTCGACGGTGAGGTTTTCGCTGACGAACTTGTCGTCGTCGCCGGCGCTTCCGCGGAAGGAAATGTCGCCGACGGCGTTGTTCTGGATCCAGAGGCCGGCGATTTCCTCCTCGAGTTCGGATTCGAAGTCGACGTCGACGTTCGTGCCGCCGCCCGTGTTACACCGCGTGATCCACACGGTCGAGACGGGCCCGCCGCCGCCGACGTGACCGATAGCCGGACCGCTGGTGGCTTCGGCGTCGACGTCGACGATTCGAATGTCGCTGACGGTCCCGCCCGTCGTGACCGACCGACCCGCACCGTGGAGGGTCCCGCTCACGGTCACGTTCCGGGAGTCTTCGATCGCGACGTCGTCGGCGGCGTCGTTTTCGTTGTCCAGCACGTCGACGTCGAGCGTGACGTTCTCGGCGTTGGCGACGGACACCACGGTGTCTCTGAGACTGCCACTGATCTGCCCGGAGACGGACACGTCCTCCGCACCGTCGAGGTCGAGTGCGATGTCGTCGTTGTTCCCGCGGGCAACGATGTCGACGTTCTCGAGGCGCGAGTGCTTCAGGTTCCCGTTGACCACGTTCCCGGCCGACCTGGCGTTGGTCTCGAGCGTGCACCCCTCGAGCGTGAGATTCCTCGCCTGTCCGGGCGTGTGTACTGCCGCGTTAGCGCCGCTGAACGTCGTACCGAACGCCTTCACGTGACTCTGATTGGGCGACGTTCCCAGAGCGTTCCCGTAGTGGTACTTGTCGTGGAGGATCTCGGCTGCACCCTCGATGCGGCCGCCGTATATCTCGTACGCGCCGAACACCGACTGGCCGGAGCCGGAGTGGAAAGACATCGCGTGCAGGTAGGCGTTCCTGATCCGCGGGTCGATGACCGTGACGACCTTCGCGCCGGCGTTGATGTCGATGCCTCGGCGGCAGGTGTCGATCGACGGGCGGACGACCGTCGGGTCAGTGCTGCCCCGAAACTGGAAGGGTTCCCAGTGCGAGGAGGCTCGGTCGGGAAGGATCGGGTTCTTCGCCTCGCAGTCGATCATCTTCGTCCGTAGCGAGTGGATGTCGGTGAACGGGAACCCGACGTACCGTTCGGACGTGCAGTTGATAAACTGGCAGTCGCGGGCGTAGGCGCACATCAGGAAGCCTTCGGACTCTTCCTCGCCGTCGCCGTCGGTCATGTGCAGGTCGACGAATCGGCCGCCGACGACCGAATCGAGCAGGAAGACCGCGGCGTTGCCCGCGTCGTGATCGTAGTTGAGCCCGCGGTCGAGGTAGAGCCGCGAGCCGTCGATGTCGCGGATCACAGCGCGCGTCGGACAGGTCCCGCGTCCGGTGGTACCACCCCACGACAGCGTCGGTTCGTTGTCGTGTTTCGACTCCGAGACGGTGACGTCGTCCCCGACGCTGAACGGCGAGACGTCCTCGACTTCGATCGTCTGCTGGCCTTCGGTCACGTCTTCGGCGATTCGCGTGTCACCGCCGAAGTCGTTCACCGCCGTCCAGTCGCCGAACGAGAGCCAGTGGGAGTAGGCGCCGTACGCGACGCCCGAGATGCGAATCTCGGAGCCCGTTCCCAGCACAGTAACGCGGTCGTTGAAGATTTCGTGGGAGCCGTCGAACCAGTACTCGCCGTTCGTGATGAGGAGGGTGTCGCCGTCGGAGAGTTCGTCGATCGCGGCGTCGAGCGCATCGTCCGACGGTTCCGATCCCGTCGGATCCGCCCCGTAGTCGTCGATGTCGACGGTGTCTACCATCGATCCGGCCGTTGTTAATACACCGTCGTCGATGGAGAGACCATCGCCCGCGAAGTCGGAGACCGCCTCCGAGTTGGTCATCGCGAGCTCGCCGAGGTTGTACAGGTCGTTCCCGTTGGCGTCGACGTCACCGTCCCAGTCTCGCCACGGAACTTGAGCGCTCCGATTCGATCCGCTCGAGGTCGCGGACGCCTGACCCACCATCGCCGTGAGCCCCGTCAGTCCGAGAAGGCCGAGCGTTCCTCGGCGACTGATGGCGCTGTCGTCGTGTCGGTTCTCATCGTCGTCTACCTGTGGGTGATGTTCGCTCATCTCACACTTCAACGCTTATTACCAAAGTATTTAAACTTTCATAAAATTGTTACTGTATCTTCATCTTATAGAAGCGGTCGAACGATATCGGGCCGCCACGCGCGTTCGGTTCGTTTGCGTCGACATCCGCCGTGCAATCGATACTGAACTATCGTTTGAATCGATCAAACCAAATCACGTCCGTGTCGTCCGGACCCTGCCCGGATCGACTGTTGAACCGTTTCTACAGCTCGATATCTCGTAGTAGGTTTGACCGTCCCAAATAGACGTTACCGATCCGGGGAACGGACCGACACTACCGTGTTACGCGAAGCCGATTGAGAAATGTTCACACGGTTCCGAGTAGTCTCACAGCCATAGGGATGTAACATCAGAGACGAATCGGCTGCATCCTGTTTAGTACTATGAAACCTTCGAGAGTCCTTCTTTTGTTGCCGTCCTTCGCGGCGACGATGGCCGCGCGTGGCACGGTTACTTAATAGCGGTCGGTCGATTCGCGTTCGAGAACGCCCGGAAGAGGATCGGTTCGGTGACCGATCAGGCGGTGGTCTGGTAAACGCTCGGTAGAGATCCATCGATTTCAGCGTAGTGCACCGTGAGGACCCCGCACTTGCAGTCCTCTCAGTTCGAAAGTTCGCGAATCTCGTCCGTCGAGAGAGCGCGATCATACAATCTAACGTCCTCGGCGATTCCGTCGTACCCGTTGCCGAGGAGGTATTCACCCTTCAGCAGTGTCCAGCTCGCCCACTCGGTCTCGAGGTCGATCGGCCCGTCGAAACGCGTCTCGTCGACCGTTTCGCCGTCGACGGCGAGCGCGAGTCGATCGGTCCCGTTCCAGGTGCCCGCGACGTGGTGCCGCTCGTTTGCCCTCGCTTCGCCCCAGGTGACCGTCGTCTCTTCGTCCGCCCCGGTCAGAGAAAAGGTGACGCCCGGTTCCCCTTCGAGCCCGATCCCGAGGGAGATCCCGCCGCCAAAGTTCGCGACCACCTGCGACGAGGTCACGTCTCGCGGTTCGATTCGCGAGGCGACGGTAACGCCGTCAGCGAACGCCGCAGCGTCGTAGCGGTCGAATCCGAGGTCGACGCCGCGCTGGGTGTCTCCCTCGAGAACGTCGCCAGCGAGGTGATCGGCCGGAAGTCCCCGGAGGACGGTTTGGGAGGTATCCATGTGCTTGTACGATCCCGTCAGCCAGAAGACCGGCAGGTCGTCGCCGGCGTTTCGCGGGACGACGGGCCTAATGTCGCAGCCGATCGGTCGCTTCGTCACCGCCATCTCTGCCCACGTTTCGCCGCCGGTATCGGTTTCGAATCGCTTGAGGACGCACTGATCGCCACGGGAGACGCAGCCGTAGACGACGCTCGGATCGTCGCGGTCGAGCGAGAGCCCGCCCGAGTAGTGAAGTTCGATCGGTCGCCGCGCGATGTAGCGTCCCGCGTCCGCGAGATGGTAGTCGCGCCACTCGTCGCCGTCCCAGCGCGCGTACCGGTACTCGTGTGCGAGTGTCGACGGAAACGTCGCGTAGGCCACGACGGGGTTCCCGTCGTCGTCGACCGCCGAGTCCCACACCCAGGCGTAGTGGTTGCCGTCCGCGGTGGAGTCGTAGACCACCTCGAGATCGGCTTTCCTCATCGGCAGGTCGTCTGGGCCGGCGATCAGCGTGCCGTCGGCGGTGTAGAAGCTGCCGTCGCGCAACTGCGCGTACATGATATTCCACTTCGGGGCGTCACCCCCGCGTTCGGCGTCGGTGAAGAAGAAGTGGAGCGCGTCGCCTCCGGTCGCGGGCAGGAAGTACATCGAGTAATGGCCCTCCGGCGGGACGATAATCTGCGTTTGCTCTCCCCACGTCAGGCCGCCGTCGTCGGAGACGCGGTAGTAGAGGTTACCGTCGCCCATGTACCCGTACTTGTCGTCCGTCGCGTCGCGCGTGTGCGTTCGGTCCCGGTAGAAGAGGTACAGTCGCTCCGGATCGTCGGGGTCCCACACCGGGTTCGGGTACGTGACGCTGTCCTGTTCGATGCGCCGGGGTGATTCGAACCCCGAGATGCTCTCGGCCTCTCGAGAGACGGTATGATAGAGCGCGTCGGCGTTGTGACCGGCCCAGAACACCAGTATTCGACCGTCCTCGCGGACGGCCAGCGACGGGTTCGTGTGATCGTCGGCCGAGAAGGAGTCGACGACGACGGACATCGAGAACGAACGCGTCTCGTGATCGTACGCACCGACCACGATGTCCGTGCCGGTCGGTCCGCCGAGGTAACAGACGTACGTCCGTTCCCGGTCGCCGACGTGTCTGATCGCTCGCGGATTCGTAAACCAGATCCAGCGGGCGTCGCGTCCGTACACACCGTCGTTACGCTCCGGAGACAGATCCCTTACGATGCCGTCCGGCGATCGTTCACCCGACCAGTGACCGAGGAATCCCCGCGAGAGAGAGTTGTCTTCGTTCATTCCTCAGCTACATCTCACGGAAAACGGGTTTATATGTTTCTGTGCCTGGCTGTCAACCCTACTTATGAGGACCGGAACTATAATATCGACTGCTTTCGATATACCTATCATGACAGCCGTATACGACAGTCTCCGTGAGAGCTTGCGGAGCGTCGCGTTCACGACTCCGACTCCGTTCAGCAGCGACCGAGATCGCGTCCGCCACGAGAAACTCGCGGCGAATGCTCGAACGCTCTACGACGAGGGAGCGCGGGTTTTCATTCCCTGCGGCAATACGGGCGAGTACTACTCGCTGTCCCAAGACGAGCGCATCGACGTCGTTCGCTCGACGGTCGATGCCTTGCCCGAGGGCGCGACGGTCGTCGGCGGGGCCGGCGGGAGCGTCAAGAACGCGGTCGAACTGCTGGAGGCGTACGAAGCCGCCGGAGCGGACGCCGCGATGATCATGTACCCGAGACACACCTACGTACACGAACAGGGACTGATCGAGTACTACCGGACGCTCGCGGACGCGACGGACCTCGGTCTCATCCTCTACAAACGCGGGGAACTGCTCAGCGAGGCGGTCCTCGACGACCTCTCCCAACTCGAGAGCGTCGTCGCCGTGAAGTACGCCGTCAACGACGTCAAACAGTTCTCGCGACTGGTCGAAACCGTCTCCGGAGACGTCGAGTGGCTCAACGGCGTCGCAGAGCGGTACGCGCTGTCGTACGCGATCGAAGGTGCAGACGGGTTCACGACCGGGATCGGGAACTTCGTTCCGCAGCCGGTTCTCGCCCTCGAGAGTGCGCTCTCGGCCGGCGAGTGGGATCGTGCGAAGGAGATAAAGGACGCACTGCGGCCGCTCGAGGACTTTCGGGAGGAAACGGGTGGCGGCGTCGCCTTCTCCTCGGCGAAGAACGTTCCGGTCGTCAAGTACGGACAGGACGTCCGGGGAATGGCCGGTGGCCTCGTCCGAGAGCCGCTCGTCGAACTCTCCGAGGACGACCATGCGCGCGTCGAACAGTACATCGACAGACTCGAGAACGACGGGTACACGGTCTCGCCCAACGCGTAGACGCCTCGTCGCCGGCTCGCGATTCCCACGAGGAAAGCGGCGATCGGGCCGGACGCTGCCTCGCTCACCGACGATCACGAACCGCTCGCGTCGATCGGCCCCGGCAACCCGATCCTCCGCCTGATCGAACCCGACGAAAGATCTTGCTCCTCGGCGTCGATCACACTACGAACTCGGCGCTCCACGTCGCCGAACGACTCGCCGGGCTCCCCCTATCGCGATCAGCTCGCCGAAACGGCGATCCGACGGGCCGACGGGTCGACCGAATCGGTAGAGGTGAACCGGTCGCACTGCTCTCGAGGCTTCGATATCGCCGAGAGCATCGCGAAGCGCGTCGGACTGATTTCGTACGGCCGCGTCGGCGACGCGACCGCACAGCTCGTCAACGGCGACCCGTTTCTCTCGCTCGTCGTCGACGTCCTCGCGGAGTATCCGGGTTTGCTTCTCTGCGACGTTCCGGACTGCGAGCGCTGCGCGTACGCTCGGCGGCGAATCGCCGGGCTAGAATAGCGCGTCGGATTCAGAGCGCGAGCGACAGCCCGACACCGACGAGTGCGACGCCGAGGGCGACTTTCAGCCGGTCGGGGTCGATCAGGTGCGCGATCCGCCAACCGACGACGACTCCGAGGAGGAGCGGTCCCCCGACGAACACCGCGAGCGCCGGGATCACGCTCCCCTGGAGGAGGTATCCCGTCGTCGCAAACACCGCGATGAAAATCGACTGCACCTGAGCCACGGCGACCGCCGGCAACATGGGAACGCCGAGGAGGAGCAACGCCGGAACGGCCAGCACCGGCCCACCGATGCCGACTAATCCGCTGCACGCGCCGAGCGAGAACCCGAGAACCGCGAGGAGCGCACGATCCCGTCGCGTTCCGTGGTCGATCCGATACTGCGGTTCCAATCCGTGCCACTCGCGATACCAGATGAGCCCGCCGACGGCCGTCGTGACACCGCCGAGCAGGAGTCCAAACAGTGCCCTCGAGACGAACGCGTTCAGGGCCGCTCCGGCCAGCGCACCAGTGATACTCGACGCGCTGAGGATCACGACCAGCGCTCGGCTCTCACCCGTCCGCAACTCGCCGGAGCGGACGTAGGCGGCGCTGCCGACGATCCCCGTCGCGACGAAGGTCGCGTGGGCGGTCCCGGCAACCTCGCTCGAGGTGATCGGCGTGAGTGCGTAGAGTGCAGCCGTCAGGAAGATGCCGCCGGGACCGATCGTCGTGATGCCGACGCCGGAGAGAAACGCGATCAGTACGAGGACCGTGAGGAGGACGGGATCGGCCTGAAATCCGATCGCGAGTTCCGCCCAGTTAGACACGTTCGACCCCGATCGTGATCCGAACGGTTGTGGAGTGCTCGAGCGAGCGCGGGCTCACTATCCAACCGAGTACTCCGTGCGCCGCGAACGACACGCCTTCGAGAGACAGGCGGTGAGTACCGCGCGACGTCCGTTCCGTTCCCGCTACGCGGTCGCCCTCAGTACAGGATGGCTTCACGTTGGTGTCCGTGCGTGATGTAATCGATCAATCCGAGCGCTTCGCGAACGGTGAGGAAGTTCGTATCCTCCTTCCAGCCGCCCGGCAGGTGGTAGTCGATTTCGTCCCCGTCGTGGCGAGCGACGAGCGCCTGGTGGACGCGACCGTCGGCGTCGAGGAGCGTCCGACGAATCTCGTCGAGTTCCGGACTCGAGTTGTACTTCTCCGCCAGGAGTTCGGCCCTGACGTCCGCTTGTAACTGCTTCGACGTCCCGCTCGGTCGGAGTGCTACCGGCCAGCCGAAGTCGTTCGCGGCGAAGACGAGCAACGTCCCCTCTACTCGCTCGTTACATGCTCGCACCAGATCCAGGAAAGCCGGATCGTCGGTGAACTTCATATCCGCGGGGCGCTCGGCGCGCTGGCGGAGTCGTTTGGCCTCCCGACGGAGGAGGTGGTATTTGGCGTTCACGTCGTCTTCGGTTGTATACGCGTCCAGCCACTCGTCGTCGATGGCGGAGTCGTCCATACCGTGACGTTCGGACCGGATCTCATAAAGTTACGCTATCGGCTCCCACTCGAGCGCGGATTCGGTCGGCTCACAGCGACGTCAGGTTGATCTCGATGACGTTGGCCGCTCGCCGGATCATCTCCGGAATGTCGTTTTCGAGTCGGTCGTCGTCCATTCGTCTGGCGGGCCCGATAACGCTGATCGCCCCGTACACCGTCCCGTCCTGATCGCGGATCGGCGCGCCGATTCCGACCAACCCGTGGATCGCTTCCCCGTAATTGTACGCGATACCCTCCTCGCGGGTCCCCTCGAGTTCCTCGCGCAACGCCGCTTCGTCGGTGATCGTGTTCGGCGTGATCGCTTCGAACGTCGTTTCTTCGATAATCCGGTCGCGCTGTTCGGCCGGCATGAAGGCGAGAATCGCCTTCCCGACGGCCGTATGATACAGTTCGTTTCGATACCCGACGTACACTTCGGTCTGGACCGACGCCTCTCCTTCGGCCGAGTAGAGGCAGACTCCTTCGTCGTTCTCCTCGACGGTGAACAGCCCCATCTCGCCGGACTCCGCGGCGAGTGCGTCGACCTCTTCGATGATGAGATCGTAGATATCGATTTGAGTCTTCGCGTAATGTGAGAGGTCTACGAATCGCAACCCGAGTTTGTACTCGGTTCCATCGTGGACGACATACCCCTTCTCCTCGAGGGTCGCCAGATGACTGTGGACCGTTCCTTTCGTGAGGTCGACTGTCTTCGCGATCTCCGTGACGCGGGCCCCGCCGGTGTCTCGAAGCGTGTCGACGATGTCGAGCGTCCGCTGGACTGCCTGAACTGGGTTCTTTGCTCTCGTCATTCTCTACTTCGAATGGGAACACATAGCAAATAAATGTTTTGTGAAAAGAAACGGGTGTTCGACCACCGTTCACAGTTCTTTCGTTGAGAGCGACGACCTACGAGTGAGGAGATATCGCCGGACGGAACGGGACGACGATCGCAGTAAGGTCGTCACAGAGCGACCACGCGGCGGGTGAACGGTGCGGTAAGGTAGCTCGTACGAGAGCGTAGACGAGAGCAAATTTCGTTACTCGAGAACCGCCTCGAGTCCGGCGACGAATGCACCTCCAGCGCGGCGGTAGCGTTCCATCGACGGAGAACCGTAGGGGGTCGCCTCGAAGGTGAGTCCGGTTGCCCCTAGTGTCGCTTCGGCCCACCGTTTCGAGGTCTTACGCTCCGGGTTCGGCGCACCGCCGACGGTCTCCGTGCCGACGATCGCGTCGCCGTGGCGTTCACCGTCCGCTCGATGGATCGCCTCGACGAGATCGCTCACGGCCGGATCGTCACCGTCGGCGTACCACATGAATCGGTCGTACCATCCCGCGTGAGAGTGGAAATCCAGGAAGTACGTCGCTTCGCCGCCGGTATCCTCGAGGATCGCTCGTCGAAGGACGTCGACTTCCGGGACTGGAGAGCGCTCGGCCTCGGGCGGTGCACCCGCGATCCACGCTCTGTTCGGGTTGTGATCGACCGTTCCGTCACGCATGTGTCCGCGCGTGACACCGTCGGGATTCGCTATCGGATACGCGTGAACGACCGCCTTTCGCCGGAGTCTCCGGGCGACGGTGTCGTCAGACGCAACTGCCTCGAGGAATCCGTGGCAGACCTGTCGGCCCCACGCCTCCCACGCGTGCTGGCCGGCCATAACGACCACATTGTGTTTCTCCGCGGCAGGCACGTCGGGATCGGTTATCGCGAGGCCATGGATGGGGCGGCGGTCCGGAGAGTATCCGCGGGGAGCGAGCCCACTCACGTATGGCGAGTCACGAAGGTTGTACCGGAGTTCCTCGAGGTCGCACAGCCGGTACGGGAAGAGGCCGGCGACGAACACTCGATCGGTCTCGAACGGCTCCGCCGTGGCGAACGCGTACCGATCGGCGTCGATCGTGATGTCCTCGAAGTACGACCACTCCCGGCCGTCGGGCGACCAGACGAACTTTCGTCGCTCGTCGACGTGGTCGGGGTGGTCGACCCGGAACGTCGGCCGTTTTCCGGCGACGCCGTCGACGCCGAAGTGCATCCAACTGTAGGGTGCGACCTCGTAGGCGCCGTCTTCTGGCTCGTATGATACTCGAAAATCGTCGCTAGCGTTTTCGAAGTCCGCGAAGAACGTGAGATCGCCGACCGAGCGGGGATCGTTCGGAGCAAACGCGTACGTCTGATCGTGAATCGGATCCTCGTCCATACTCTCGAGGTGTGAGGGAAGCGACCTCACTGTTTCGGTAGCCACACCGAGAAACGGCCGTGGACGGATCCGAGCGTACCACGAATCTCCGTGCGGTCGCACGGAAACCTTATTACCGCAGTGGGGGAGTCGTTTTCCACGATTCGAATAGGTATTTCGGAAGCGGAATTTATGGCTCGAACGCACGCCGAAGCGTACGAGGGATGGACGTCGACGTGGTCGCCGAGCGGACCGGACCAGTTCGTCGAGGAGTTCGACCTCGATGCGGAGACGTACATGGATTCGGTGAGAACGTGTGAGGTGGCGGGTATCGACTACCTCGACGTCTGTACGCCGACCCACGCGCACCTCGAGAAGGGTCGGATCGCCGTAGACACCGGCGTCGATATCTCCCTCGAGAAACCATCGCGGGGACGCTCGAGATTCGAACACCGTGCGAACTCGAGGCCCTAAAACGAGATCACTCGTCCTCGACCGCTTCCATAAGCCCGCGCGTGTAGCCGACCGCGAGGAGCCGCCCCTTCATCTCGTAGCCGGGACGCTCGTTCGACTCGCCCTGCATACTCGGAAGGTGGTCGGGGCGCATCGGACCGTCGAAGCCGATCTCGTGGTACGCGCGCATCGCTTCGAGCATGTCTGTCGGTCCCTCGTCCGGCCAGACCTCGACGAAGTGTTCAGTGTCGCCCTCGACGTCCCGGAAGTGAACGTAGTGAATGCTGTCGGCGAAGTGGCGAATCATCTCCGGAATGTCCGCGCCCATGGCCGCGAAGTTTCCCTGACAGAACGAGATGCCGTTCGCGTCGCTGGGATATGACTCGAGGACGCGGTCGTACGCCTCGGGACCGGTGATGATCCGCGGAACGCCTCGAACGGGCGAGAGCGGAGGGTCGTCGGGGTGAAGCGCCAGCTTCACGCCGGCTTCTTCGGCCACGGGAACGACCCGCTCGAGGAAGTACTGCAGGTTCTCCCAGAGGTCCTCCTCGGTCGCGTCGACGTCCTCGACCGGACCGCGCTCGCTCCGTTCGTGGTCGTACTCGGTCGAGAGCGAATTGCCGCGCAGCGGAACCCGCTGATCGGTGCGCATCCACCAGAATCGGGTCATCCAGCTGTAGGTCACGACGGGGATTCCGAGCGCCCCGCAGTTGCGAACGTGCTGGCAGAATTCGTCGATCTCGGCGTCGCGACCCTCGAGTCCGAGGCGGGTCGCGTCGGACATCGACCCCCCGGGACCGACGACGGGCACCTCGAGGCCGACGTTTTCGAAGGCGTTCACCAACCGGAGCAGTTCGTCGTAATCCGTCGAAACGTCGCCGGTTCGGTCGTCGCCGCTCCCCAGTCCCGCACCGCCCATCGCCGGGTGGGGGTGGGCGTATTCGACGCCCATCTGTCGCGCCAACTCCCATCGGTCGTCGGGTCTCGACGGTAGCGCCAGCGTCAGTTTAATGTCGCTCATCTCTATTCGACGTGTGACGAGCGGTCGGTTATATTTTGTGTCACACTGTGGCCGTGTCCGAGACGAAGGGGATCCAATGGTTTCAGACGCGAGTGACCCGGATTCTACCACTGATTCACACAATATGCCGATAGACAATTCACCGGACCACCATTCGCTGCACCCCGACTGGATCCGCGACGCGCCATCGTCACCCGAAGAGCGTGAACGCCGTCAGGCGTAGCGCTCGTCCCGTTCTCGCACTCTCGTAATACGTGTGAATTCACGTTCTACCGAAGCGGAATCGGGCTCACGGAAGAAGCGAAAATCACCGAAATGCCTAGCGTTAGTATATGTCCAGTGGTATCACGTACCGTCTCCGCGTTCGAATCACTCATCGTACGAAACGGAGACACACTGACAAAGACGCCCCACCCGTCGATACCGACACCTGCACCCATCCTGACGGTATCGACACGCCGAAGACGTGTGGCATCCGCGCTTCGGCGTTCTTCGAGCGTCGGTCGAGTATCAGAATCCGTCGTCCGAACTGAGTAGCGACGACCCTCGAGTTCGCGGAGACGGCGAGAGCTCCGCCCTCGAGAGCGCGAGAATCCCTGTCGACATCGCGACGCTGTGGAACCACGGACGGTCGTCGATCACGGCCGAATCGATCGAACGATCTCCGAACGTCTTCGAACCGAGCGACCGAGTGTCGGTTCTGGTTCGACGGGCAGGTCGCCGCGACGACACTGGACCGGCGGGACGAGTCCGCTGTTACACCGATGGCGGACCGTCCCACTCGTCGCCGTTGTCGCGGGGTTCGTAACCGAGGACCGCTCGAGCGTGATCGATGTCGAGCCACCGGCGGTTGTTGTCGCTGACGCCGTAGAAGACGTCGTACGTTACGGTCTCGTCTTGCAGCATTCTGTCGATCATGTGCCCACAGTCTCGCCGCGAGAACCAGAGCGCTTTCAGCCGGGCGACCTTCTGTCGGTACTCGTCGCCGTCGCGATCCCACCTGCCGTCCTCGACGCCCCGTTCCGCGCTGGCGTACGGATGGTCTTCCGACGCGGGGCGCATGCTCGCGATGCGGAGCGCGTAGAATCGCTTCGGGTACTCGTTCGTCTCGACGAAGAACCGACCGTCGTGTTCGCCGAAGAGCTTCGAGACGGCGTAGGTCGAATCCGGTCGGACGGGGTCGGTGTGATCGATCGTCAGGTCGACGTCCGGGTCGTAGATGTCCGGCGCGTACTCCCGTTCGTACATCCCGATGACGTGATTCGAGGAGCCGAAGACGACCGATTCGACCTCGGCGTCGGCCGCGGCCCGGAGGACGTTCCGCGTTCCGCGGACGTTCACGCGGAGAATGTCTTCCCAGGACTCGTCGACGAACCCGGGCGGGTAGACCGCCATGTGGACGACGGCGTCGATCCCGTCGAACGCCGGACGGATCCGATCGTACTCGGCGACGTCCGCCACGACCGTCTCCCGGTCCGGATGCGCTTCGATATCCAGTCCGGTAATCGAGTACTCCGATCGGTCGCCGAGCGCGTCGGTGATCGCTGTGCCGACGATCCCGTTCGCGCCGGTGAGCAGGACGTTCATACACATACCGGTCGTTTCGCGACGAGCGATATAATACTCGGGTTCGACGTCACCGTCGTCGCGAACTGGGGTAACCTCCTCTTCTTCCTCCCCTGCGAAACGGAAGCGAAACCGCCCTCACTCGAACTCGAGGAGTTCGCCGATCGCGATCTCGAAATCGGCACCCCTCTCGATGCTGTAGGAGTAGCCGTCGACCGGGTCGTTCGTGGCGTAGCGACGAACGAACGTGTGCGAACCGACGTCGATGACGACGCGATTCCCGCCCGTCCGCTCGATACCTTCGATCTCGAACACGCCGTTTCGCATATCTCGGGTTTCGTTGTCGTAGCGGTCGTCCTCCCGGACCCCGTCCGGAATCGGGTCGGGGTCCGCCGGGTCGACGCGAATGTAGTCGCCGACGAGTTCCGAAAGGTCGACGCCGTCGGGAACGTCCGTGACGGTCACCTCGAGTTCGTTCTCGAGATCGAGTTCCGTGGTGAAGTCTTCGACGGTTCCGCGAACGGCGGGCCGATCCCGTCGGACGAGCGGGCGCTCGTCTCTCTCGCGCAGCAGCGTCGCGTCGTTAGCGTAGGCGAACGCTCGCTCGCCGTCCCGTTCCGCGTAGACCGCGAAGACACCCCGAAACGTGAGTTCGTCGTCGACGACGAACGTCGAGTGGGCGTCGGTCGAGTGAATTACGTAGTCGGTGCGACCGTTCTCGAGGGCGACCTTCACGGCCCGAACGGCCTCGGGATCGGCAGCGGCGTCCTCGCTCGTCACTGCGACCCGTTCGGCCGATTCGACGACTCGATCGCCCTCGTAGGGCTCGATAATGGACGTAAACGCGCTCTCGAGATCCTCGCCGGAGCGGCGGGCGAGCACGAACGGCAGTTCTTCGGGGTTGTTCTCGGTGTCCTGCTCGGCGGGCCGGCCCGTCGCGAGGGCGACGTCGTCGACGGCGGTGAGCATCGTCAATCGGAGACGAACGTCCTCGGCCCCGTCCTCGAGAACCCGCCAGTAGTCCTCGATATCCCAGTCGACGCTGAACCCGGCTTCGGGGCCGTCGTCTCGCTCGACGTTGTAGAGGTACGAGAACGGCCCGCCGCTGGCGAACGAGACGTCTTCGCCCTCGTACGTGCCGCCGTCCTGTGCCTCGAGTTCGAGGCCATCGGTCTCGATACCGGTTTCGGTCATCGCGTGGAAACTGAAGTGGTGGGTTTCGCCGCCGTCGACGCGAAAGAAGTCGACGACGTAGGACCCGTCTTCGTCCGCGTTGACCATGGTGGTCGTCCGCCGGTACTCGTCGGTCTGGGGGTAGACCCGCGGTGCCTCGACGTCCATCAACTGGACGCGGTCGGTGTGGTCGAAGTGTCTGGGGTAGCCGACCCACTGAGGGTGAACGTTCTCGCTGTCGACCGTCACCGTGTTGTGAGCTGGGGTCGACTCGACCCACGAGTCCAGGTCGTTTCCCTCCCAGTCGTCGCCCTGGCGACCGAGTTCGGGGGAGAGATCGAGACCGTAGCCGTAGAC
Organism: Halomontanus rarus; assembly: GCF_017357405.1. GTDB lineage: Archaea > Halobacteriota > Halobacteria > Halobacteriales > Natrialbaceae > Halomontanus > Halomontanus rarus. Next base: position 280,522 of record NZ_CP071598.1, read on the forward strand.
GCCCAGGTTCAGCGTGTCGCGGTGGGTGTGGCCCGATCCCGTGCCGAAGGAGTTGCGGCCGTAGTACTGGTAGACGCCTCGCGGCCGACTCGGATCACCGTCGCGCAGCGCAGAGAAGCCGTAGGCCGGTTGCTGGGTGCTCTCGGCGTTCGGAAACGCGCCGTGCTCGTCGACGATCGCCCGGATCTCGTCGGCGATCCCCTCCGGTTCGGGATGGTGGATACCGAGCCGGAGGCCGTCCGTCGAACGGCCGTTGAGCATGTACGTCCACTGGGCGAGTTCGACCGTCCGGTACCGGTCGAACCCCCTCAGCGCGAAGTCCGCGCGCTGGATCGTCCTGTCGTTGAGCGGGGTGGTGCCGGCGACCGCTTTGGGATTGCCGACGCCGTGCGTGTTTGCGATCTGCGGGAGGTACGCGCCGAAGGTGAGCTGCCAGTGAGAGTCGACCGCATTCGCGAACTTCGGGTGCTCGAACAGGTCCGCCCCCTCGTAGCCGTCGTAGCCGCCGACCGCGGAGGCGAACGTCTCGAGCGAGTTCTGCTGGGCCGTGTTGTAGTGGGGTGCGGACTCGGTCGGATACCCGTCTTCGTCGACCGTGTACCCCGACTGGGGGGAGCCGACGAGGAATCCGTCGACGTCGCCGCCGGTCACGGCGTAGCGACCCGGCGTCGGGTTCCCCTCGTGGTCCGGGCCCAGCAGGGTTCCCGGCTGAAACACGTAGTCGATCGCGTCGCCGGTCATCCCCTCGGGATCGTCGGCGACCACGGCCGCGACCGCGAGCGTGGCCTGGTGGAAGCCGAAGTTCCCGCGAATCTGTGCGCGCTCGAACGCGGGGAGCATCTCGTGGACGAAGCCGGTCTCGATGTTCTCGCGGATCTTTCCGACGGAGTCCTTCGGCTCGAGGCCGGGATACGCCTCGCGTTTCGCCGAGAGGAAGTCGACGAGTTCGACGTCGCCGTCCAGTCCGGGAAAGATCCGATCGTACGCTAGGAGCCAGCTTCGAATCTGGGAGGACTCCCAGATGCTACCGACGAACTTGCCCTGCGAGGTGTTGCCGTCGGAGTTCGCGAAGGTCCGCCCGTAGTAGTCGTGCATCTCCCGGTGGTTCAGGTCGGAGTAGACGTCCGCGACGCGGTCGAGCAGGATCGCCGCCGGGCGCGCGTACCGCTCGTCTCCGGTGAGCACGTACGCTTGAGACAGCTCCTCGAGGAAGGTCTTGATCGAGTAGACCGCGGCCCAGTGACACAGCCAGGAGACGGGGCTCCAGGTGGTTCCCTCGGGGCCGATGATCCCCTCGTCGTCGGTGAAGCCGCCGCCGTCGTCGACGCCCCACCCGTCGGGGAGGTCGGGGTTCTTCGCGTTGACCAGCAACGAGTCGTTGGCGAGTTCGGGATCGAACCGTCCCTCGTCGTCGCGCCCGCTTTCGCGGTACGCTCCGTAGTCGTTCGAGGGGATCGCGATCCCGTCGTCGCCGGTCAGTTCCCAGCCGAACGACGGGGATACCGCGTGCACCGAGAACTCGGGATCCATCTTCTCGACGGACCACCCCCGTTCCGCCGCGGTGTCCACGTACGTGTTCGTCGACCCGTCCAGCGCGTTCCCGCGCGGGACCAGGTTCGAGGGGACGAGTTCCCAGAGGCCGTCGTCGTCCCAGTGGTCGAGTATCGCCTCCGCGTTCTCGACGTGCTCGTCGCGTCTCGCCGCGGCCCACTCGTACCGGTCGACGCTCCGGCGCGCGTTCTCTCGCCCCCGTTCGGTGATGGCCGTCGGACGGGTCTTGCGATAGTACTCGTCCTCGCTCTCGTCGGTGCCGCCGTTGGATGATCCGACCATGCTCGATACCGTCCCGGTACCGGTCGCACCCACGAAGTTCCTCCGGTCGACGCGGGTGGACGCCGCGACGATTCGACACCGGTCGCCGAGTCCGTGAGGTATCGTGGTCGCGTTCGACCCGCGGGTGCACCGAGCGCGACGAGCACCGGAGCAAAGGTATATGTCCGGTCCGGAAAAACGGGGTGCACATGCGTACTCAGGGTCTGTTACGATCGGAGCGGGCGATTGAAACTGCCGACGAACCGTCCGGAGGAACCGATGTCCGGTGAGCAACGGACTACGATCGAACTCGAGTCGACCGGCGAGGAGTCCGAGGACGGAGACGGGGACCGCTGGTCGATGTTCGTCGCCGGCGACTACGCTCTCAGCCGCGACGAACGGCCGAGCGCCGAACGCACGGTTTCGCGGGCGCTTCGGGAGCGAATCGACGCGACCGACGTCTCGATCGTCAACTTCGAGGCGCCGATCGTCGCCGGTGACGCGCGAGCGGTCGACAAGAGCGGCCCGGCCATCGAAAACCCGGCCGAGGCGGCGGCGGCCGTGGCAGACGCGGGGTTCGACGTCTGCACGCTCGCGAACAACCACGTCCGCGACTTCGGCCCGGACGGCGTCGCGTCGACGGTCGAGGCGCTCGAGGACGTCGGGTGCGAGACGGTCGGCGTCGGCGAGACCCACGACGCCGCGTTCGACCCGCTCGAGCTCGCCTGCGGCGGCGTCTCGGTCGGTCTCGTCAACGTCTGCGAACGCGAGTTCAACATCGCGGGCGAGAACAGCCACGGTGCGGCGTGGCTCTCGGATCGGCGAGCCAGAGCGGCGATCCGGACCGCGGACCGCGAGTTCGACGCCGTGATCGTGGTCGCCCACGCCGGAGCGGAGTACGTTCCGTTTCCGGCTCCCGAACTGCAGGGGCTCCTGCGGGAGTTCGTCGACATCGGCGCCGATCTGGTCCTGGGACACCACCCGCACGTCCCCCAGGGGTGGGAGACCTACGGCGACGGGGCGATCTTCTACAGCCTCGGGAACTTCCTGTTCGACAGCATGGCCGATTCCGAGAACGCCTCGTGGGGACTCGCCCTCGAGATCGAGTTCGACGGGCCGATACCGGTGAAAATCGAACTCGTACCGACGGAGACGATCGGCGGGGTCGTCCACCCGCTGGGGCGGGTCCGCGATCCGGACGACCACCTCGCGTACCTCCACCGGCTCTCCGAGCTCACCGCCGATCCAGCGGCGCTCGAGCCCTACTGGCAGGAGATCGCGATCCAGTTGTTCTACGAACGGTACTCCAACTGGCTGCACATGGGATGTGGCGTGAACCTCTCCCGTGCACGGTCGGACCCGAACAACCCCGCCGTTCAGCGGCCGATCTGGGACCTCGAGGCTCGTCGGAAGGAGATCCTGGCGCTGCTCACGATCGTCCGCATGGAATCGCACCGCTGGGTCATGACGAAGGCGCTCGCCGTCCTCACCGGGGAAACCGACGATCTCCGGACGTCCGAGAGCCGCGAGGAGGCACAGTTGCTCCTGTCGCGGACCGCTCGATAGCGCGATCGGCTCTACCGCAACCGTTCCGGGCGCTGTGAATCGGAGAGGGAAGAAAGCGAACCGAACGGAGCCGGCGTCCGCAACCCCCAATTCCGCGTCAGTACTCGACGGCGACCGGCTCGCCCCGCTCGTCGGATTCGTACGTGGCGAGAACGACTGCAGTCTCCCGAAGACCGTCTTCCGCCGAAACGAGTGGTGAACGGTCGTTTTCGACCGCGTCGACGAAGTCCTCGAGGAGGCCGTCGTCCGGGATCGAACCCCAGTAGACGCCGTCGATTCCCTCGCCCTCGCGAGTGCGTTTGAGCGTCTGGTCGAAGACGTCGACCGAGAGTTCGCCGTCGGTCCCGACCAGGTTCAGCGTCGCGTCGCCCCAGTAGTCCCAGTCGTCGGGCCGATCCCACGAGCCGTCGAGCGTGAAGATGCTGCCGTTCGAGAGTTCCATCGAGAGGACGTTGATGTCCTCGACGTCGACCCCGTCGTGCATGGTCGAAAACGACGCGTCGACCTCGACGACCTCCTCGCCGGTGATCCAGCGGACGAGGTTCACGATGTGGACCGTGTGGTCCATCGCCGCGCCGCCCCCCGAGTGTTCGGGACTGGCCGACCAGCCCGTCAGGTGCCGGTCGCGCAACCACGCCCGGTTCGTCCCGACCGCGACGCGGAGGTCGCCGATCGTCCCCGCCTCGTAGGCGTCTTTCGCTCGCTTCGCGGGAACGCTGAACGGGAGGGGCATGCAGAGCCCGAGCCGGACGCCCGCCGCCTCGCACGCGTCGACGATCGCGCGAGCGTCCTCGAGACTCGTCGCGAGGGGCTTCTCGCAGAGGACGTGGACGCCGGCGTCGGCCGCGCTCTCGACCCAGCGGCGGTGGGTGGTGTTCGTCGAACAGACGACGGCCGCATCGACCGACGCGAGGAGGTCCTCGGGTTCGAGGAACGCGACGTCGAACCGCTCCGCAGCTTCGCGACCGCGTTCGGCGTCGTCGTCGGTCACGCCGACGAACTCGACGTCCGCTCTCGCGCTCAATCGGGCGGCGAACCCGTTCGTGTGGACGTGGGCGGTCGACAGCAGCCCCACGCGGAGGGTCACGCCGCCACCTCCTCGGGCGCAACCCGTCGTCCGGTTTCCGCGGACTCGACGGCGGCGAGCGCGATCCGCAGGGCCTCGAGCCCGTCGTCGATCGTGATCGGCGGCCGGTCGCCCGACCGAACGCACTGGACGAACGCCTCGAGTTCGAGCCGGTAGGGATCCTTTTCGAGCGGTTCGTCGATCGGATCGCGGGAGGGTCCGTCCTCGTCGGTCGTACTGTAGACCTCGACCGGCGAGACGTCCTCGCTGTCGAACTCGAGGAGACCGTCGTCGCCCGAGAGTTCGAAGCGCGTGACGAACGGGAGGTCGGGCCGGTTGGGCCAGCGCGCGTCGACGTGGCCGACGGCGCCGCTCTCGAAGCGGAGGGTGGCGAGCCCGTACTCGTGGTCGTCCCACCGCTGTCGTCGCGCGAAGACGTGTTCGACATCGCCGAGCGTCCAGCGCAGGAAGTCGAAGTCGTGAATCGCCAGATCCAGCAGGACGCCGCCGCTTTTCTCCTCGTCGTGGAACCAGGTGTCCGGCTCCGCGAACGGCGACTGGCGAAACAGCCGGGCGTTCCCGGGGGAGCCGATGTCTCCTTCCCGTATCCGCTCTCGCGCCTTCGCGTACTCGGGGAAGAATCGAAGCGTGTGCCCCGGCATGAACGTCACGCCCGCGTCGCCTGCGGCGTCGGCCATCGCCTCCGCGTCCGCCAGCGTCCGTTCGATCGGTTTCTCACAGAGGACGTCCAGCCCGCGTTCGACGGCGGGTTCGACGAGTTCGCGGTGGGTGTGCGTCGGCGTGCAGACGTCGACCGCGTCGATCGAGGCGTCGTCGTACATCTCGACCGCGTCGTCGTAGGCCGTCGCCTCCGGTGCGTATTCTGAAACGAACTCGGTCGGGCCGCTCGGCGACGCCACGGCTGCGACCTCGACGCCGTCGATGTCGGCGTACCGCAACGCGTGGACTGTCGCCATGAAACCACGACCGAGAATCCCAATTCGGACCATCGTTCGTGCCTAACAGAGAGGCCGACGATAAGTATTGTGACAGGGGCGCGTCGGGAACCGCTCTCGAGCGCAAGATTTTCGACCAGTCACGCCGAAACTCGCCGTTCAGGACGGCGACGATACCGTTCGAACCGTCCGAGCCAACGCCTCGACGCCGCGGTCGATTTCCTCGAGCGACCCGTGACTGAACGACAGTCGGAGGAAGCGCTCACCCCCACCCTCGCCATCGGCCGCGGGAAAGAACGTCGGTCCGGGCATGTAGATGACGCCTTCCGCGGCGGCCCTCGAGAGCAGTTCGTCGGTATCGACGTCGACGTCGATCTCCTCGGAGAGTTCGACCCAGACGAAAAAGCCACCCTCGGGTTTGACCCACCGAGCCGCCGATCCCAGGTGCTCGTCGAGCGACGCCAGCATGCGGTCTCGACGTTTCTCGTACGCCTCGCGGAGTTCGCGAACGTTCTGCTCGTAGTATCCGTCGGCGAAGTACCGCCCGACGGCGCTCTGTGCGAGCGTGTTCGACGCGCCGACGTTCGTCCGGTTCACCTGCGCGACGATTTCCTCGTCCGCGATCACCCAGCCGATCCGCACGCCGGGAGCGACCGTCTTGGAAACCGTCCCGACGTGGACGACCCGACCCTCCTCGTCGAGGGCCGCAAGCGGCGGGACGTCCTCGCCGTCGTACCGAAGATCGCCGTAGGCGTCGTCCTCGAGAACGACGAAATCGTACTCTGCCGCGAGTTCGAGCAAGCGCCGCCGACGCTCGAGCGAGAGCGTCGTTCCCGTCGGGTTCTGAAACGTCGGGATCGTGTAGAACAGCGTCGGCAGCGGGCGATCGTCGTTCCGGCGCGCCCGTAGTTCTCGCTCGAGCGCGTCCACGTCGAGCCCGTCGCGGTCGAGCGGACAGCCGACGATCTCGACGCCGTAGTTCCGGAACACCGCCAGCGTCCCCGGGAACGTCGGCGCTTCGGTGAACAACGTCTCGTCGGGATCGAGGAAGGCGTGGCTGACGGCGTCGATCGCCCTCGTCGCACCGTCGGTCAGTTCGACCTGCGACGTATCGCAGTCGATTCCGTGCGTTCGGGCCCGTTCCGCGACGAATTCGGGGAGGAGCGCGGCGTCCTCACCGCCGCCGTATTGTAACGTTCGATCGCCGTCTCCGTCGAACGCCCGCTCGGCCGCCGAGAGCAACTCGTCGTTCGGAAACGAGTCGGGAAACGGAAACCCGACACCCAGCGAGACCGCATCGGGGTTCGCGGCCGTCGCCGATCGCCACGTTTCGTACGCCGACCAACCGCCCGTCGCTCGTGCGGACTCGGAAAACAGGTGATCGAACCGTCCACTTCGCTCGAGTTCGTCCATTGGAGTGCTCTTGGTATCGTCTCGGACGTATTCGGCATAAATCGACCGGAACGACGGTGGGTCGCGTTCGAGAACAAATAGACCGCGGGCGGTCAGGACGGCGCGCTCCCCGTCGTTTCGTCGAACCGAAAGGGGCCGACAGGTTCCGACACCCCGCAGAAGGACGCCGACGGTTTTCGGGAGGCGACGCGCGAAATCGGGAGCGGTCCCGGTCGAACGCTCTCGGACGGTCGCCTGCTCGCGTTACTCGCGTTCCCAGGTCTCACCCCGAGGAACGGTGAACTCGGCGCCCTCCTCGATGCTGTAGGAGTAGCCGTCCTCGGGATCGTTCGTGTAGTACCGCCGAACGGGCGTGTGTTCGCCGACGTCGATCGTCACGCGGTTTCCACGCCCCCGCTCGACGCCCTCGATCGGGAAGGCGCCGTTTCGTCGGTCGCGGGACTCGTTGTCGTAGCGCTCGTCAACCTGAACGCCCTCGGGGATCGGGTCGGGATCGGCCGGTTCGACGTAGATCCACCCCCCGACCATCTCCTCGATATCGGCGTCCCGGGGTGTGCCAGTCAGTTTGACCTCGAGTTCGTTCTCCATGGAGAGTTCCCGGGTGAAGTCCTCGACGGTCCCTTCGAAGCCGGGACGGTTGTTCTGAATCGACGGCCTACCGCCGCCCTTCGCTCGAAACAGCGTGGCGTCGTTGGCGTAGACGAACTCGGTCTCGCCGTCGCGGAGCGCGTACACGCCGAACGCCCCGCTGAACTCGAATCTGTCGTCGATCACGTACTCGCCGTCCGCGTCCGTCGACGAGACGACGTAGTCCGTCCGACCGTCGACGAGTTCGACCTTCAGGGCCCGTACCGCGTCGGGGTCTTCGCCCTCGGCGTCGACGAGTTCGGCCGACTCGACGACCCGATCGCCCTCGTACGGTTCGACGATCGAGGTGAACGTCGAGGAGAGGTCGTCACCCTCGCGGTGGGCGAGCAGGAAGGGGAGTTCCTCCGGATTGTTCTCTTCGTCCTGTTCGGCCGGGCGACTCGTCGCGAGCGCGACGTCGTCGACCTCGTCGAACATCGTCAACCGCAGGTGAACGGGTTCGCCGTCGTCCTCGCGGACCTCCCAGTAATCCTCGACGTCCCAGTCGACCGCGAAACCGGGCGCCGGTGACTCGTCGCGCTCGACGTCGTAGAGGTGCGAGAAGAGCCCGCCCTCGGAGAAGTCGACGTCCTCGCCCTCGTACGTGCCGCCGTCCTGGGGCTCGAGGTCGAGCCCGTCGGTTTCGACGTCGCGGCAGGTCGTTGCGTGGAAGCTGAAGTGGTGGTCGTCGCCGCCGGACACGCGGAAGAAGTCCGCGACGTAGGAATGGGTCTCGTCGACGTTGACCATCGTGGTCGTCCGCCGGTACTCGTCGGCCTGTTCGTAGCAGTGGCGCGACTCGACGTCCATCAGCTGGACGCGGTCGGTGTGGTCGAAGTGACGCGGATAGCCGACCCACTGGGGACTGTTGATGTTCTCCTCGTCGACCGTGACCGTGTTGTGGGCCGGCGTGCTCTCGACCCACGAACCGAGATAGTTGCCCTCGTGGTCGCTGCCCTGGCGTCCCAGTTCGGGGGAGAGGTCGAGATCGTAACCGTACACCCCGAGATTGTGGGTGTCCATGTGGACGTGCGCCGACCCGACGCCCAGGCCGGCGTCGTAATCCCAGAAGTTCCGTCCGTAGTACTGGTACACTCCCCGGGCGGTGGTCGCGTCGGTAGTGCTCTCGTCCGTTCGCTCCCGTAGTCGAACGTCGTAGAACACCGCCTTATAGTTGGTCGCGTCCTCGTGTTTCCCCGCGTTCTCGAAGCGGAGCGTGGTGGTCCCTTCCTCGAGATCGAGCGTCGCTTCGATCGTCCTGTGTGCGGTCCCTTCCTCGTCGTAGAGGTCGCGGGTACCGACCGACTCACCGCCGACGAACGCTTCGTAGATCCCGTAGCTCGGAGCGGTTCCCAGGTCCATCGTGACCTCGTATTCGCCGGTCGTTGGGACCTCACACTCGAACTCGATCCACTCGCCTTCTTCCTGGGCCTCGAGTTGATACGCGGGCGTTCCGAACTCCGTGACGTCCGTCGAGGCCTCGTACGCGAGATCGACGAAGTCGTAGGTGACGCTCCCGGGATCGCTGGAGCCATCCCAGCCGTACTCCCCGTCGCGGAGCGCCGTGAACCCGTACGCGGGCTGCTGGTTGCTCGTCGAGATGGGATACGCTCCCCGTTCTTCGATCACGGCTTCGACGTCCTCGCGGATACCCTCCGGTTTCGGATGGAAGATACCCATCTCGAGGCCGTCGGTCGTGAGCCCGTTGAGCATGTACGCCCATTGGGCGAGTTCGGGCTTGCCGTACTCGTCGAAGCCCGTGAGGGCAAAGTCGGGATCCTGGATGACCCGGTCGTTTTTCGGCGTCGCACCGGCGACTGCTTTCGGGTTGCCGACGCCGTGGGTGTTCGCAATCTGGGGGATGTACTGGCCGAACGTGAGTTGCCAGTGCGAGTCGAGCATCCCCTTGAACTTGGGATTCCGATAGAGGTCCGCCCCCTCGTAGCCGTCGTACCCCCGCAACACGCTGAGGGCCTCCTCGAGGGAGCTCTGCTGGGTGGTATTGTAGTGGACCGACGACTCCGACGGATAGCCCTCTTCGTCGACCATGTATCCCGATTGGGGTGAGCCGACGAGGAAGCCGAAGATGTCGCCGCCGGTTACCCGTCCGTCGCCGGTGAGTGTCCCCGGCCGGAAGGTGAAGTCGATGGTCTCGGCCGTGTACCCCTCGGGATCGTCGGCGACGACCGCCGAGACTGCGAGTGCGGCCTGGTGCATCCCGAAGTTCCCGCGAATCTCGTAGTCCCGAACGTAGGGGAGGATTCGGTGAATCAATCCCGCCTCGATGTTGCGACGGATCTGGCCGATCGAGTCCTTCCGGCCTAACTCGGGGAACTCCTCCGTCTTCCCGTCGAGGAACGCGACGAGTTCGTCGTCTCCGTCCATCCCCGGGAAGACGGCGTCGTACGAGCGGAGGATCGCCCGGATCGAGGAGGCTTCGAAGATACGGTTCCAGGTGAGCGTTCCCTCGGGATAGACGTCGGCAATGCGATCGAGCATCACGGCGCCGGCCCGGGCGTATCGCCGCTCTTCGGTGAACATGTACGCGTGGCCCAGCTCCATGAGCATCTGACGGACGCCGTATATCGCGCGCCAGTAGTTGTACTGAGAGATCGGATTGTACCAGGCGCCTTCGCTGCCGAGGACACCCTCATCGTCGACGAAGCCGGAGCCGTCGTCGACGCCCCAGTCGTCGGGGAGATCGGGGTATTCCTCGTTGACGAGCAAGTCGTCGTCCGCCAACTCGGCGTCGAAAAAGCCCCGGTCGTCGCGCCCGCTCTCGCGGTAGGCGGCGAAGTCGTTGCTCGGCAGGCGATACTCCTCGCCGTCGGTTCCCTCGACCACGGTTTTCCAGTGGTAGTCGGGATGGGGCGCGTAGTGGAAGTTTCCGAACGTATGCTCGTAACCGTCGATGGCGGGAGAATCTGGCGGACTGGTACTCCGCGGAAGCGTCGGCCCCGGGACGAGCCGCCAGAGTCCCTCCAGATCGTATGCGTCGAGGATGAGGTCCGCGTTCCGCACGACCTGATCTCGGTGTGCTTTCGCCCAGTCGAACTTCTCGACGTTCTGACGGGCGTTCGCACGGTCCTCTTCGGTCCAGACCGTGGGTCTGGTCTTCCAGTTGGGAATATCCTCGGTATCGGACTGGGCGGCGGCCTGCGTAGAACCGAGCAGTCCGAGCAGTGCGGTCGTACTCCCCGCCTTCACGAAGTCACGTCGATTGATACCGTGCGCCTCGAGCCACCGCTTCGCTGGTCGCTGATTGTGATCCGACATTCGAGTTGGTAATTGTGACCACAGCACATAATCATTTTGTTTACTGTAGTTTAAGAATGACTATCGCCGCCAACAGAATGTCTCCGGCCTTCCGTTCGCGAGTGCGACGACAGTCCGAGAGGAAGTCGTCACCGACACGCGACGGCGCCCGTCTCGAGGACCTATCGTGCTATCTTCGGTAACGTCCGCAGCGGGTGGCCGACGGCAAAAACGAAGTCGCCTTTCGTCATCGAACCGTACACGGCGTTTCTCTCACCTTTCGGCGCTGCGAGATAGAATACATTCCCATACGGGAATGTGTTGCCGACCGACAATTCAAATATTTACGTCTTCTCCTTCCGGGTCTACCGTCCGGAGAACAACCACTTATAATTACCATGGGTGTTGCCCACGGTGAGGATGGCTACCAATACTCGAGACGACGACTTGTCGGAGTCGGCCGACTCGGCGGGCGAAACGGAAGAATCGACGGGAAGAACCGAGACGAGCGACGGCGGATCCGTCACTCGTCGAGCGGCGATGGCGCTGGCGGGGGTCACCGGTGCGGGTCTGCTCGCCGGTGGTATCGGGCAGGTCGGCGCCTCCGGCGAACCGAAACCGCGTCGGTGGAATCAGGATGTCGACGCGCGGGGACACACCCTGAGCGAACTGGGTGTCCTCGAGATGACCGACTCGGAGCCGATTACCGACTTCGCGGGCGAGAACCTCTCCGTCGAGGACGGCGTGTTGAACGCCGGGGGCAACGACGGGGACGTGATCAACAACGTCCGCTACGTCGACGTTGCGGAGGGCGCCGTTGCAGTTCAAAAGGCCGTCGACACGGCCGACGCCGAAGGCCACAACAAGGTGGTCGTCTACGGCGACGAGGGCGAGTGGAATCGGACGGTCTACCTGCCCAGCGAGTTCACCCTCGAGATCGAAGACGGCGTCACCATCACGTCCACGATGGACGAGAGCGATACCGAAGTGTTCTACGGCGGTGCGGCGCTCATCACGAACGACGACCACGAGAACGGCAACCACGACATCACGATTCGAGGGGGCCACATCGACTTCGACGGCGTCGGTTCGGACCAAGACGGCATCCGCTGGGGGCCGGTCTGGCTCCACACCGTCGACAACGCGCTGTTCGACTCGATCACCGTCGAGAACGTCGACTGGCGCTATGGGATGGTCTTCACGGACTGCACACGTTCGAAGATCGTCGACTGCCTCGCCCGCAACACCGGCTACGACGGTATCACGCTCCGGGGCGCCTGCGAACACGTCGACGTCGTCCGCTGTTCGACCTACGACAACGTGAACGGGCCGGGCATTCAGGCGGCACCGAGCATCGGCGAGGGCGGAACCGGCGGTCACCACCTCACCTTCACCGACTGTCGGATGGACGAACACCTGGCGATCCACGGCGTCCGCGGCGGCATCACCGACGTCGCCGTGCAGGGCTGTTCGGTCCGTCGCATCGGAATCATCCAGGAGGTCGACGGCTTCCGGATCTCAGACTGCGACGTCGACACGATCGCGTTCTCGGCGTTCACCGGCGAGATCCGAAACGGTCGCGTCGACTCCTGTACGATGGCGCCGCGGTACGCCGACCACGACGCCCAGATCCCGGCGGCGGTCGTCCTCTGGACGTGGGCGGACGATCTCATCGAAAACGTCAGCTTCAGCAACTGCACCGCGCGAAACCTCGATAAGTTCGTCGAATGTCGGATCCTCGACGAGACGTCGGTCGTCCGCCATATCGACTTCAGCAACTGTGCGTTCGACGTCGGAGACGGCGACGAACCGAGAGCGTTCATCGAACATACTCGCGACGACGATTGGGTGGTCGACTCCGTGGGCGAACTCTCGAACGTTCGCATCCGCGGTTGTAAGATTTGGAACACGGACTCGATTATCCAGGGAGCGGTCGACGGCGTTCGGATACGGCTGACGGAGTTCCACAACGTGGACGAGGACGCCCTCGACGACGGCAACATCACGGATCTCGAAACGCACCAGAACGACTGGTGGTGACGAGCGAAACCGAAGAGAACGAGGTCGGTATCGATACTGCTCGAGGAGGCATCCTCGGACTCGCGGGACGTCCAGAGGATCGGGATCGGGAACGACCGGTTCTCGAGTCCGCTCGCGCGAGCCCAGTACGACTCTCACCCCGGCTTCCGTCCGAAACCGCGATTATCGAACGGATCGCTGAGGGAGGACCGGTCCGCTCCGACTCGGCGTACCTGCCCGTTATCGTTCGTCCGGCGGCCCGACGCGGCGAGCGAGGGCCGTCGCCGTCGAGAGTACGCGGTCCTCGACGCTGTGGTCGAACTTCGCCGGCAGTTCCGTCAGGTGAACGAACCGATCAGCCTCGTAACCGCCGGCGAAGAGATCGTCGACCGTCGGGATGTAGGTCATGTAGTTGTTCGAGTAACCGGCGACCCACAGCGGCCCCGGGAGCCGATCTTTGAGCGTCAGCGAGTAGCCCACGAGCACCTCGCCCGTCAGCGCGACCATCGTGAGATCGCCGCCGAACCCGATGGCCTGGATCGGGTAGGGGTGGCTGCGGGGCAGTTCGCCGTGCTCGTCGAGTTCGCCGAGGAGGTGTTCGGCGTGACGGCGCTCGTAGCGCTCCTCGGACTCGAGGCGAGCCTCCAGTTCCTCCCGGGTCGGCGGCTCCTCGAACTCGAGATCGACCTCCTCCTTGACGCAGCGAAGCGGCCCGTGGACCTCCCGGCGCTGGGCGACTAACGCGCCGCGAACGGCCGTCGCGAGCGACTTCCCGTAGTGTTTCGTAAGCTCGAGTTCGCGCTGCGGGTAGGCCTTCTGGTCGCCCCCGCATCCCTGGACGAACACGGCGGTCGCGTCGGGGTACTCTTCTTCGAGGTACTCCATGGCGTAGCCGGCCCAGTCGCCGGTCCACTCGCGAAGCGAGAGACTCGTCGGGTGGCACGCGTAGCCGAAGAGGATCCCCCGAAGCGTTTCCCCGTCGGGAGATTCGATCGCTAGCACCGGCACGTCGTGATCGACCGGGCCGTCCGGGTAGGGCTGGAACCCGATCCCCTGCTCGAGCGGGATGCGCCGATTGAACGCGATTCCACACTTCGCGTGGCTGTACGTCACCGACGCCGGCGAGAGGTCCTCGAGCGTCCGTCCGACGACGTCGACGAGCGTCTCCTCGAGAAACTCGGCGTAAGCGCGAGCCTGCGCTCGTTCCTCGTCGTTCAACGAGAAGACCTCCGTCTTCCGCTCCCGGTAGACCGGCCCGCAGTGGGTGTGGGAGGCGTTCAACAGGAGATTCGACGCCGGAAGATCGTACCGTTCCTCGCAGGCGTCGGTGACCGCCGCGTGCAGCGGCCGAGAGATCGCGAGGATCTCGACGCCGACGGCGACGAAGCGGGTTCCGCGTTCGTCCTCGAGGGCGACCGCCTTCGCGTGGAGGTCCTGAAGGGTTCCTTCGGACGGCTCCTCTCGGGCACCGTATCCGGCCATTCGCATCGATTCGGACGGGGTGATAACTTCGCTCGCGGTCCCCGCATGCCACTCGTGGGCACGGTCTGTTTCGCTCATGCCCAGTGTCTATTCGACAGGCGATAAAAACGGTCCGGTTACGGCAGGGGGAGAAGGCACCGGTATCCGCGCCTGCTCGTCGGGAAACGAAGCGCAGGAGCGAGAACGGGAACAGAAGCAGGTGAGCAAAGCAGGTTCGTCACTCGAGCGCGACCGGGTGAGAACGGGGAGACCGAGAGAGTCGCAAGTTCACAGTACGTCTTCGGAGATTGAGTGTACATCGTCGATCACCGTGGACAGCGGTGTCCCGTCCGCGAGCGCCGCCCGCCCGTGAGAGAGCATCGGGAGCTTGGTCGCCGCGTGGGCGAGCGAACCCGGGACGTCGCCGGTCATACCGTGTTCGTAGACGAGCCACTCGACGCCGGCCTCCCGAGCGGCCTCGACGCACCGGAGTACGTCGAGTTCGCCCGCGCTGAGTTCGACCTGGAGCGTCGTTTCGTATCCCGGAACGCTGTCGGTGAGGTGAACCAGCGGAATTCGACCCCGTGGCGCGAAAGCACCGCGCTCGGATCGGCACCGGCGTACAGCACGAGTCCGGTGTCGAGTTCGAAATCGACGCCGTCGGCCGAGGCGAACGCGTCTGCGTCGTACAGGGACGATCAGGCGGTCGCACCCGATCGTCGCGTACGCGTCGACGACGTTCTCGTAATCGTACTCGAGTCGCCCGATCGGAACGTGAGCGCCGATCATCTCGAGATCCGCCTTCTCGAGCGCATCGGCGACGGCGTTCGGCAGGGTTCCGTCCAGACCGAACAGTTCGACGCCCTCGAGCGGAGTCCTGCCGACCCGTTCGATCGTTTCCGGGAGTGATTCTGGGAGCCCCTCGAGCGTCTGGAGCTGTATCGCTGTGCGTACCATGAACGTATACGAGAAATGGACAGTCAATGAGGGGAAACTGTTTCGACCCCAAAAGGAGTCGATTCGTACGTCGAGCATCAGAGACGACTGCTCATCGGACCAGAAACGATCGGAAGCGGAGTCGGCCTCCCCGCAACGACGACGTGTGCGAATCCGTCGCCCGAACTCGATTCGATCCGTTCGAACCGTTCGACTACAACACTTATACGCCTGGCGAACGGTTCCCACGGACATGGGAATCGAAGTCACGCGAGCGGATTGCTACGTGAGTAACCTGGACAAGCGAATGGCGTTTCACTTCGGCAACGTCGTCGCGACGGAGGGACCCCACCACTTCCTCGAGATCGAACTCGAGATCGACGGCGAACGAGCGGAGGGAGTGTCGATGGTCGGCATGGCTCCGATGTGGTTCCTCAAGGATCCCGACCTCTCGCTCGCGGAGTCGACCGCCCGGTTGCTCGAGGTGTTCGACGCGGCTCGCGATCACGCGCTCGACGCGGGCCCCGCGCAGACGGTCTTCGACCTCTGGTACGACGTATACGACCGCCAGCGCGAGTGGGGCGAGGGCACCCAACATCCGCCGCTGCTGTGGGCCTACGGCGTGAGTATGATCGAGCAGGGGATTATCGACGCCGTCTGCCGCCACGAGGGGATCACGTTCGCCGACGCGGTTCGCGACGGACGCCTCGGCATCGAACCGGGACGGATCTACGCCGAACTCGAAGGCGCGAACGTGGATGAGTACCTCGCCGACGAACCGACGCGGGAGGCCGCGGTCCGCCACACCGTCGGGTTGACCGACCCGCTCGAGGGCGAGGCGATGGACGCCGACGAACGGCTGAACGACGGCCTCCCGCAGGCGCTCGACGAATACGTCGAACGCGACGGCGTCAGCCACTTCAAGATCAAGCTGTCCGCCGACGAGGACCGCGACGCCGACCGACTCGCACACATCGGCGAGGTCCTTGAGGCGAGCCCGCTCGAGTCGTGGTTCTGTACGGTCGACGCGAACGAGCAGTACGAGAGCGTCCGGGCGTTCAAAGACCAGTGGGAACGCCACGTCGACGACCCGTCGCTGGCGGCCGTCGTCGACAGCGTCGCCTACGTCGAACAACCCCTCCCCCGTGATCAGGCGCTCACGGGCGAAACGCGCGACGTGCTCACCGACTGGGACGAACGGCCGGCGATCATCATCGACGAGTCCGACGACCGCCTCGACAGCGCCGGGCGCGCCCTCGAGTGCGGCTACGCCGGGACGAGTCACAAGAACTGCAAGGGCGTCTTCAAGGGCGTCGTCAACGCCTGTCTGATCGAAAAACGCCGACGCGAGGACGGCGGCGAGAACGAGTACGTCATGAGCGGCGAGGATCTGACGACGATCGGCCCGGTCGAACTGCTCCACGACCTCGCGGTGATGGGGACGCTCGGGATGGACCACATCGAACGCAACGGCCACCACTACTACCGCGGGCTGAGCTACCTCGAGTCCGACCTGCAGGAGACCGTCCGCGAGGCCCACGACGATCTCTACGGCCGACGCGAGGAGGGGTTCGTCGCGCTCGACGTCGAAGACGGACGGATCGCGTTCGACAGCGTGATCGACGCGCCGTTCGGCCGGGCTTTCGACCTCGACCCCTCGCGGTTCACGCCGCTCGAGGAGTGGGAGATCGAATCGATGCTCGAGTGAGCGGGCGCGGACGCCGGTTTTCGAGGAGAGTTTTGTCGTCGCTTACGCTTCGTGGAGTCGATCGTACGATTCGATCCAGGGACGCCGACGTTCGAACGCCGCGCTCGCGGCGAACACCGTCTCGTCGCCGAATTTCGGGCCGACGAGTTGCATGCCGACGGGGAGTCCGTCGACGAAGCCCGCCGGGATCGACGCGGCCGGGTGCCCGGTCATGTTGAACGGCCAGGTGAGGAGCCAGTCCGCCCGCGGGTGGACGGCGTCGCCGTCGACGCGGACGTCGTCGAGCGAATCGTTTCGAATCGGGAGGACCGAGAGCGTCGGCGTCACGAGGAGATCGTACTCCTCTCCCCCACCCTCGAAGACGTCCTGCACCCCGTCGAACATCGCCGTTCGAACCTGATTCATCCGACCGATCTCGACCGACGAGTGCGTGCGACCGACTTCGATCCGCTCGCGGAACTCTCGAGGGACGTCGGCGGCGTGCTCGCCGAGGAAATCGATCCCGTGGCGTCGTTCGATCGAATCCGCGACTTTGGCGGTGAACGCCTGCATCAGGCCGAATCGGGTTCGGTCCCTGAGCGTCTCGAGGGAGTGTCCGAGATCGACGTCGACGGGGTCGACGGTCGCGCCCTCGCGCTCGAACGCGGAGAGCGCATCCTCGACGCAGTCGCGGACCGCCTCGGCGACCGGAAAGACGCCGAGGTCCGGGCTGTAACCGATTCGCCAGTCGTCGAGCGGCCGATCGAGGACCGCGGCGTCGGTGTACTCGACGTCGTCGGCCGGGAGCGCGAACGGGTCGCTCTGATCGGGGCCCGCCATCACTTCGAGGGCGATCGCGGCGTCTTTCACGGAGCGCGTCAGGACGCCCTTGTCGACGAACGGGGAGTGATTCCGGAACGCGTCCGGTCGAACCGACTCGGCGATCCGACCGGTCGACGGCTTCAATCCGTAGACGCCACAGAACGCCGCGGGGATGCGGATCGATCCCGCCGCGTCGCCCCCCTGTCCGATCGCCGCCGTCCCGTCGGCGACCGCCGCGGCGCTCCCGCCGGAGGAACCGCCGGAGTTGCGCTCGAGGTCGAACGGCGTCGACGTCGGCCCCACGAGCAGGTTGTCCGTCACGGGCTTGTGGCCGAACTCCGGCGCGTTGGTTTTTCCGATCACGATCGCGCCCGCATCCTCGAGGCGCTGTACGAACCCTGCGGTGTGGGTCGCGACGTTATCCGAGAACGCACGACAGCCGAAAGTGTGACGAATCCCCTCCCGAAATCCGGTGAGATCCTTGAGCGCGAGCGGAACGCCGTGGAGCGGGCCGACGGGGTCGCCGGCGTCGAGAGCGCGCTCCGCCTCGCGGGCTCGCTCACGAGCGTGATCCGCAGCGACCGTGATAAATGCGTTCACGTCGTCGTTTCGGTCGTCGATTCGCTCGAGATGAGCGTCGACGACCGCAGTCGGGCTCGTACGGCCGTCGCGGATTCGCTCCGCGAGTTCCCACGCAGGTGCGGAGAGGTGGCGAGTCATCGTTCCAGTGAGTAATGCTCGAGCGAGATGAAAAGCGTATTGATGGTCTCGAGGACCGCCCGGCGAAGCGAACAGCGTGGACGATTTTCGGTCTTGTCGTGATAACGAAGCCGTTTCGACGCGATCGGTTCCGTTACGATCCAATTGACCGTTCGAGAACCGACGGTGGAACCGTCGAGCACGTTGTTTGGCCTCTTGAAACGGTGTTTGTATGCTAATCACACGCAACCATTACGATCATATGGTTGTAATTATCTTGGAACTGAGTACTCACTCCGCGACGAGACTGCACTTCGCATATATCTACGAAGATAGGATTCAGTAAAAAGACGATACACGCCTCACACTATCTAATCATCCGATATTTCTCCGGTTCGATCGAGACGTTACTGTCCAGACTATTCACAATCGTTTTACCGACTTCTTATATGTTCATAATAATCTTCGCGGATGGCGAATTTGTTTTGCTCTATGAAATAATTCACTTCTACACTGCGACCGATATGCCCGTATATTCACACCATCGTCGAGAGAGCGATTGTGAAAACGACCGATTAGGTCGTTTCGTTTGACCGCTTGAAACGAGCAGAGGAAACGGGCTTTCGGACGGTCTCCTGTAAATCATTTCCGCATCAAGTGCAACCACAGGTCGGTCGCGGTTACGCCGATACGTCGTCACAGCAAACCGTCTCAGAATCTCGACCGTTTAGGTCCTGGACCCCTTCGAAAATCGGTCTCGGAGTGCGTGCGGACCGACTAAATACCGTGCATTCCTCGCCCGTTTTTCTCGACGTGGTCATCTCTCAATCCGTCGAGTGCGGACCGGCGAGCTCTCCCGCTCGCGGTGCGAGCACTCCGATTACACGCGCGCTCGAGAATATCAGTTTACTCTGCCAGTGCGAGCAACGACGCTTTCTCGGTGGGGAGTACTGAATCGAAAGAGAGAATGTGTACGAATAGACAAATAATGCAAATGTTTAAGTACCGAGAGTCTATCTGGTTACTCGTATGCCAGATGGTAACAGAGATGAGTCAAGAGTATCCCGTCGAATGTGGATCCAATCGATGGGTGTCGGCGGTGCTGCGGCCTTCGCGGGTTGTATAGGTGGCGGCGACGGAAACGGCGGTAACGGAAACGGCGGTAACGGAAACGGCGGTAACGGAAACGGTGGTAACGGAAACGGTGGTAACGGAAACGGTGGTTCCGGAGACCAACGCCTCAACTACATGCGCGGTGGGACCCACTTCCCCGACCTCCAGTGGAACTGGTTCGGTGAGGATTCGAACAGTTCCATCAAACACTACGTCGACACGATCGGGGCGTTCACTCGAAGCGCCGACGACGAACAAACCGAGTACGGATTCACGAACTGGGACTACGATACGGATAGTCAGGTCTTGACGGTCGAACTCCGCGACGACATCCAGTTCTGGAACGGCGACCAGTACGTCGCCGAGGATCTGTGGACGTTCGAGGAGATGCATCGGCTCCAGAGCCCCGACGGGAGCGATTTCGAGTCGATCGAAATCGTCGACGACACCACCCTCGAGCTCACCACGAAAGATCCGATGAACCCACGGATTCTCTACCGCATCCATCCACCATATATGTGGTTAGAGTTCGGGGTCGACGTCTGGCAGGAGTGGCTCGAGCGTTACCAGGACGCGTCTGGCGCGGATGCGCGAGACGAGGTCACGGCGGAACTAGTCGAGTGGGATATCTCGACCGAGCGGCTCGTCGACGAAGGACTGGGAACCGGCGCGTGGATCCCTGCCGACATCACCGACGAGTACATGGATCTGGAGGTCAACGAGAACCACTGGATCTACCAGGGCGACGACGACCGGTTCGATCCGAATATCGAGAATATACGGATGTGGTACGCGGACGAGACCGGCCGTCGCGAGCAGTTCGTCGCCAACGAACGCGTCGACTGGGCGGGCAGCGGTGTGAGCGGCTGGGATGCGTTCGAAGGTCAGCTTCCGGACTACTGGGACCGGATCGTCAACGCGCCGTTGACCACGCTGTACAAGATCATCATCAACTGGCGCAACCGGGAGTACCTGCAGGACGTCAACTTCCGCCGTGCGGTGGCCGCCGCGCTGGACTACGAAAACCAGGCGCTCAACACGGAGACGTTCCAGCTCGAGGTGCACACTGGGATGGCACCGAACTTCAACACGTCCTACTGGGGTGAAGAAGTCCCGAGCGACTTCATCGACTACGACGTTAACTCGAACCTCGAGCTCGCCGACGAGTATCTCGGACGGTCGGGCTACACGCGCGAAGACGGATCCATCTACGACGAAAACGGCGAGGAACTCGACCCGATACGGTTCGTCGTCGGCGGGAGCACGTGGGGAGACGTCGCCCAGTCGGCCGCGCAGGAACTCGAGCAGTACGGGTTCCCCATCGAAATCCGCTCCGTCGATCGGTCGACGAAGCTCGATATCGTTCAGGAGGAAATGGGCGAGTGGGATATGTCGACCGAGTCACACTACGCCGGTGGTACCAACCACCCCTCCGATTACTTCCGTCCGAACTCGTTCTGGGGATGGCGAATTGGGCCCGCCGGCTTCGGCCCGGCCGCCGAGTACGCCGACCAAGTTTCGCAGTGGCTCGAGGACGGCGAGACCCACTCCCCGTACAACGGCAAGCCGATGGTCTTCGATATCCCGACCGAGGTCGGAAGCGAGGAACTCTCCGGCGACACGAAGGAGATCAATATCGTCGACCTCCACGACGAAGTCGTCTCGCCGATCGGCGACGAGCGCGACCAGGAGATCATCCGCGACCTCTCGTGGGCGTGGAACTACATGGTTCCCGACATCGACGTCGTGATCGGGAAGCAAGAAGCGTTCGGGAATACGCAGAAAATCGACTTCGCCGACGAAGCCGACCTGCGGTCGTACGTCGACTTCAGGTGGCCCGAGATGGGGCTCGCGCGGTACAGCGAGTAAGCGACCGGACATCGCGTCCGTCAGTTCGATTTTTCGCAGCCAAAGCGAGAGTTGCTCGCGTTTCTGACGCGACGTTGAGTGACAACCGAAACGATTTACGCACCGGTCGCACGACAGCCGTGCACTCGGTGTGTGGTGACGTTCAGCGACTGCGAGAATAGAATGAACGGGGATCCAAATTGGCCGATTGGCCAACCCCGTCCGCACTCGACGACGAGCCCGGAGCGAGCGATTACTCGAGTCGCGTGTACCCGGTCGATTCGCGTCCACCGGCACGGTCGCGAGCGAGTCGTCAGTCGCACCGTGTCGTGGTTACGACGTCGGTCTCGGGGGGGGGAGAGTGAGAGCGTTGGTAGCCGTTGAACGGCAAGCTAACTGCCGCATCACTCGTCCAGCCGGTCGTTCACTCGAACGGACGGAACGCCGAGCCATATCCCGGTTTTGTCCGTTTTCCGTCCAAAACGTTTAAGGTCAGCGATTGTGAGTTGTACCCATGGATGAGTGACAGTAGCTTACATTCTGCCGGTTCAGTCTCCAAACCGGATACGATTTTCGAGGTGGAGAACGTCTCCGTGTCGTTCGACATGAATCGGGGACACTCTCGAGTCGTCGACGACGTCTCGGTAGAGATCGAACGGGACGAAATCATCGGCGTCGTCGGCGAGAGCGGGAGCGGGAAGTCGATGTTCGCCGCCGCGCTGCTGGACGCGGTCGTCGAGCCCGGACTCCTCAGCGGCGAGATCACCTACTATCCGGAGGACGGAGAGCCGATCGACGTTCTGAGTCTCGACGACGACGAGTTGCGTCGCTTTCGATGGGAGGAGGTCGCGATGGTCGACCAAGGTGCGATGGACTCGTTCAACCCGACGATGTCCATCGAGGAACACTTCCGAGAGACGATCCTCGCACACGAAGCTAACCTCGAGGAGGGAATGGACCACGCACGGGAGTTACTCGCCGAGTTGTATCTCGATCCCGATCGCGTGTTCGAAGCGTATCCCCACGAACTCTCCGGCGGGATGCAACAGCGAACGTTGATCGCGCTGAGTATGGTGTTGAAACCGAACGTAATCGTCATGGACGAGCCGACGGCGGCGCTCGACCTCCTGATGCAGCGGTCGATCACGAGTCTGATCTCGCAGCTTCGAGACAAGTACGGCATCACGGTCATCTTCATCACTCACGACCTGCCGCTCGTCGCGGGACTGGCCGATCGACTCGGCGTCATGTACGCGTTCGATTTCGTCGAATTCGGACCGACGTACGACGTTCTGAAAGACGCCGCACACCCCTACACGAGAGCGCTGTTGAAAGCCGTTCCAAACACGTTGACGCCGCTCGAGGACATGCGACCGATCGACGGAGACAGTCCCGACCCCGTCGACGTTCCACGGGGCTGTTCGTACCATCCTCGGTGTCCGCTCGCGACACAGGAATGCATCGATTCGGATCCGTCCTTCTACGAGGTCCACGGAGACCGAGAGCGCCTCTCCGCCTGTCATCACTGGGAGGATGCCGCAGAAGCGATTCCGTATTCACTCAGCACGGAGGAACGAGTATAGTATGGCACGTTCAGCAGATCCAGTCGTCGAACTCGACAACGTCCAGGTACACTTCAACGATACGGGGTTCATCGACAAGCTTCGCGGCGACGAGACCATCGTCCACGCGGTCGAAGACGTCAGCCTCGATATCGCCGAAAACGAGGCGATCGCGTTGGTCGGCGAATCGGGCTGCGGGAAGACGACGCTCGGCAAGGTCGCCGTCGGACTCCAGCGGCCGACCGGCGGAACGATCAGGTACCGCGGACAGGACATCTGGGAGGCGAAGGAGAACGGCAGGAACAGCGAGATTCCGTACTCCAAGATCCGTCAGTCCCTCCAGATCGTCCATCAGGACCCCGGAAGCTCCCTCAACCCGAACCGAACGGTATTGACCAGTCTCGAGGTTCCGCTGAAGATGACCCAGTCCGAGATGGGTGCCGACGCGCGCGAGCAGCGGATCTACCAGCTCCTCGAGTATCTGGGAATGAAGCCGCCACAGGACTACGCGCATCGCTACCCGCACCAGCTCTCCGGTGGCGAACAGCAACGGGTCGCACTCGGTCGAGCGCTCCTCATGAGTCCCGACGTGATCCTCGCCGACGAGGCCGTCAGCGCGCTCGACGTCTCCCTGCGGGTCGAGATGATGGACCTCATGCACGATCTTCAGGAGGTGTTCAACACGTCGTTCGTGTTCATCTCTCACGACTTCGCCAACGCGAGGTACTTCGCCGGAAAGGTCGGCGGCAAGATCGGCGTGATGTACCTAGGTGAACTCGTGGAATTCGGCCCCGCCGAGGAGGTCATCAGGAATCCACAGCATCCGTACACGAAAGTGCTGTCGTGGGCGACGCCGACGCTCGACCCCGACCTCGCGGCCGAAGAGTCGATGGATCCGCCCGTCAGGAAAATAGACATCCCCGACCCAGTCAACCCGCCGTCCGGATGCCGGTTCCACACTCGCTGTCCCGACGCTCGTGAGGCCTGTGCGCGCGAATCACCGTCACTGCAGCGAGGCGAGACGGACAGTCTCGTATCGTGCTTCCGAATGGACGACCAACACGAGTACTGGAACAGCGATCCGTTCGAGGGAGACGACGACCCGACCGAGCGGGAGCACGCAGGTGAACAATGAGACGCGAACGACGACATTCCGACGAAAGACAAAGACCAGTATCGTTCTCGCCACCGTGTGAGCACCAACGAGCTGTCGAATCAGCCACCGGCGAAGTCACGCTCGAGCGGAGTTCCGCTCGAGAGACCGTCCGACCGGGGACGCAGACGAGAAGTCCCAAAATCCGGGGGATCGATCGACGATGAACTACTACCTTCGCCGGCTGTGGCAGGCGGTGTTTACGCTGGTCGTCGTCATCGCGCTCACGTTCGTCCTCTACCGCATGATGCCCGGCGGTCCGATCGAGCAGATGGAACAGCGGATGATCGACGAGGCGATCGGTTCGGGACAAGATCCAGACCTACAATACATCCGTCGGATGGTCGAAATCCGGACGGGTATCGATCCGAACAAGCCGATGTACATCGAGTTCTACGAGTACATGCGGGACATAATCCTGTATCAGGACTTCGGTGAGTCGATCAATTCCGGTGATCCAGTCTTCGACATCCTGTTCTACGCGATGCCGTGGTCGATTTTCGTCAGCGTCTACGGACTACTGATCGGGTTCACGGCGAATATCGTTCTCGGCGCGGTCATGGCGTACTACGAGGGGAGCCGCTTTGACAGCGGTTCGACGATCGTCGCGGTCGTCCTCAACTCGATCCCGTACTACGTCGGCGCCGTCATCATGCTCGCGTTCCTCTCGTTCCAGTGGGAACTGTTTCCGACGGGCGGACGCTACTGGGCCGGCACGGAGCCGGGCTTCTCCATCGAGTTCGCCCTCGGCGTCCTTCACCACGGGGCGCTCCCGATCATGTCGACGATCCTCATCGGCTTCGGTGGGACGGCACTATCGATGCGTGGCAACTGTATCCGGGTGATGGGATCGAACTACCTCCGCGTCGCCCGGTTGCGCGGGTTGAGCGACAGCCGGATCGCGACCCGATACGTCGGTCGAAACGCCATCCTCCCGCTCTATACCGGATTCATGATCGGACTGGCCGGCATCTTCGGGAGCTCGATCATCATGGAACAGATCTTCACCTATCCGGGCGTCGGTTGGTACACCTTCGACGCGCTGAACCAGCGGGACTATCCGCTGTTGATGGGAATCCTGATTTTCTTCTCGACGGTCACGGTTATCGGCGTCCTGATCGCCGATCTGACGTACGGACTGATCGACCCGCGAGCGAGTTCCAATGACAGAGAGGGATTCTAACATGGCAGACACAGACATCGACACCGAAGACGACGCGCAGACGGTAACGGACGGCGGCAGCGGCGGAGCGCAGGCGTTCTTCGAACAGGCCGGCGACTACCAGGCCACGAGCACCTCGAGAAAGGATCGTACGTACCGCAAACTAGACCTGTACGTCTTCGCCCCGTTCCGCGTCGCGTGGAGCGACTGGAGAGCACGCGTCGGGATCTCAATCATCGTGTTTTTCATCCTCTTGGGTACCGTCGGCGTCGAACTCGTCGAGGAACCGCTCATGAACGAAGGGGCCCCGTACACGACCTGGTTCCAGACCTGGGAGATGCCCCTCGGGACGGACAACTGGGGCCAGCCGATCCACAAGATGCTCGTTCACTCGACGCCCGCGATTCTGAAGATGGCGTTAGCCGGCGTCCTGTTCGCCGTCGGGCTCGCGATCGTTATCGGCGTCGTGGCCGGGTACAAAGGAGGGACCGTCGATTACGTACTGATGACCCTCACGGATATCATCATGATCATCCCCGGCCTCCCGTTGACCATCGTCCTGCTCGCCATCTGGCAACCGCGGGATCCGTTCGTGGTCGGAGTGGTTCTGGCGATCGATAGCTGGCCCAGCCTCGCGCGGATGCTGCGGTCACAAGTGTTGACAATACGCGAGGAAGAGTACGTCGAAGCCGCACGCGCGATGGGCGTCCCGACTCGAACCATCGTTCAGAAAGACATCACTCCGCAGTTGATGCCCTACATCATGATCAACGCGTCGAACGCGGCGCAAGGTGTCATCTTCGCTGCGGTCGGGTTGTACTTCCTCGGCTTCCTTCCCGACGGCGGTGCGTACAACTGGGGCGTGATGATGAACGAGGCCTACCAGACGGGTGGTGCGCTGGCGAATCCGTGGCGCGGCGGTCACTGGCTCTTCGCTCCGATGATCATGCTCACGGTCTTCACGATGGGGCTGATCCTCTTCTCGCAGGGGATGGACCGCGTCTTCAACACCAAGATTCGGGCCCGTCACGCGAAGACGGTCGCCGACGACGAAGACGAGTTGAACTAGCACCCCGATTTCGGATCGGGTTTCTTCCGAAGCGGTCCGCGAAACCGTCGAGTCGTGTACGTGACACGAAGAAGCGTCCCCTTCACGCGTCCAGACGGCACGATTGTTGCCACCGAACGCCGATGCACATTCGACGTACGATGGCGATATGATCGGTGCGCACCCGTGTTCGATTTTCGATAGTTCCGCTCCTCGTCGGCCGGGTCTCATCCGTCCTGTGGAATGAGAGTATACACCATCGGCGTATCGGGTGCGAGCTTTACTATGTATCGACCCGAAACACTTATTCTCCGGTAGTAAGATGTATATAGCAGCACTATGGCGTCGACCAATCAATCCGCCTTCGAACCAATTCTCGCTGCAACTCGTCAGGCAGCCGAGTTCGTGAAGGGACCGCTCGCCCGAGTAACCGAACCGGTCTGGGAGGCGATCGCTCCGACTGTCGGGTTCGTTACGAGTTCGGTATTTAGATCCATGATCGCGTTCGGTATCGTCTTACTCGCAGTCGGGGCAGCCATCAGTGAGGGAACCGTTGCGGGACACCTCCTCATTTACGGTGTGACTGCGGTATTTGTCGGCGCTCTCGGTAGAGGAATCGTACACTGGAAACTCAAGAATTCCACCTGAGAAGTGATCGCCGGTTCCGGCCACCAACGGCATTCTTTTACTGACCCTCGAGCGCGATCGAACGACCAGCAACCGATACTCGACGCCGAGTTACCTGTACGCTCGCTCGGGCGCAGACCGATAACAGTACGCGAGGACGATCGAGAAAAAGACGAAAAACAGCGACAATCCAGCGAGGTTCATCGCGTTGAGGACGTACGCGGCCGTGCCGGAAGCGATAACCGTGAATCCGACGAGCGTCAACAACAGGAACACGCCGAGTAATCCCACGACGAGAAGCATCTGTTCTCGGTGACGACACAGGTGGGTGAGGATTTCGTCGCGAAGTGTGTCGGCCATACGTATCAGATCACTGTGGTCGCGGACACGATATACTTTGGGACCGGCGTACCGACGAAACGGAAGAGCGGGGCGTTAGACGGCGTGCCCACACGTACTCGCTCGAGGACGAGATGGACGCGATAGTATCACTCGAAACGATTAGTACGCCGACCGCACGACGACCGTGCGGTCGGACGTGCACCGACGCCCCACGGCTACCGCGAGACACGTTCGAACGCCCGTGTCAATGCCTCGTACTCGCGCGTCGCGACCGTCTCCCGATCGATTCGTCTGGCGGTCGTCTCCGTCGTGACGTACCCGTCGTAGCCGCTCTCGGCGAGCGCCTCGAACACCGAGGCGTGATCGATATCTCCGTCTCCGAGCGATTCCCGACGAAACGTCTCCTCGCCTCGCGGCGTCTCGAGGGAAAACGCGTCGGACAGCGACGGGTCGTCGATCCGAGAGAGGTCCTTGACGTGAACGTGGACGACTCGATCATCGAGTTTGGCGAGACTCTCGGAGCCGTACGGATCGTCCACGATGTACATGTTTCCCGCGTCGTGTATCACGCCGACGTTCTCGCGGTCGATCAGTTCGAGCAACCGGAGCGTCGAATCCGTCGTTTCGGTCAGTCGATGGGAGTGGATCTCGAGTGCAACCGTCCGATCGTACTCGGCTGCGACGTCGGCTGCCCGGCGAAGCCACGTAGCCGCCCGCTCGAAGTCCTCGTCGGTCGCCTCCCGAACGGACGGGCCGCCGGCGCCGTGACGAAGCACGTCGACCTCAAGGATCTCCGAGAGCGCGAGGAACCGTTCGAACGCCTCGAGTTCCGCCTCGCACTCGTCGTCCGACTTCGTCGAGTACCCGCCCGTATAGGTTGCGAGACACGGGACCGTGAGGCCGTGGTCGTCGAGGAGCGTCTTGATCTCCGCCGCGCGTTCGTGCGACGTGTCGGCGGGGAAGTGGGGTTCTCGAGCCATGATCTCGACGCCGTCAAAGCCGATCTCGGCGGCGGTGGTGATCGCCTCGTCCAGACTCCTGTCGTCGAATAGTTTGGTGAAGAGTGACGGATGCATCGGTCAACCACTACCCGACGACGGGGTGGTGCAAAATAAAGCTTCGCGACCCGGTGAACGGACAGTTCGAATCCGGATACACCGGGCGGTACGTCCGCGATCGTTTGGAAGGAGAAAACGATTTTGTGGGTACGAACGACGAATACGATCAGAAACGACTCTCGCCAATCTCGGAGAGCCCGATCGTAGGTACAAGTTTTATAATACGAAACCGTGTGTGGCGCGTGCAAAACAGTGCCAGATACAGTATGTTACCCGTTCACAGTGTTGAGTGAGTACGATCAATGACTAGAATTACAGCCATATGATTGTAATAGTTACTGTAGAGTCTAGCAGAAATCTACTGTCGACCTCGAAATCCACGTCGGTCGTTTTGCGTCGTCAAACTCAGACCGTCGAGATACAGCGGTACCATCGAAATCGTGTTGTGGCTGCGGGCGAATCGTGTACTATGGGTGCGAATATCGACGGACCGCGAACGCTCCGTCCGGACGAATTTCGTGACGCGATGGCGCTCGCCGAACGCTGTTTCGGACACGAGCCCGGCGGTCTCGAGGCGCGAATGCCACACTGCTTCGACGAATCCCGTCCGGATCGCCACGCGATCATCAAGCGGGACGACGAGGTCGTCAGTCACGTCGTCTGCGTGACGGCCGAACTGCGAGCTGGCGACGTTCTCGTTCCCTGTCGCGGCATCGCCGGCGTCGCGACCGACCCCGACCACCGCGGGAACGGCTACATGACCAGACTCCTCGAGTTCTGCTTGCGGCGGATCGAAGCGGACGGCGTCCCGCTCGCCGAACTCGAAGGCGACAGGGTTGGATACGGACGATTCGGCTGGGAAAACGCCGGTCGAGAGTACCGATTCCGGATCACGCGACGGTCGTTCGACGCCGCAGGTCCCGTCGCCGACGTCGGGACCGACCTCGTTCACCCCGTTCGGACCGAGAGCGGCGATCTCGACGCGATCGAACGCGTTCACGAAGCCGAGCAGTATCGAATCGCGCGCGACCGGGACCAGTACGAACGGCTCTTCGGACAGCGGGGGCTCGAGACGCTCGTGTACGACGGGGATCGACCGGCGTACCTCTGTCACCGCGGCGCGGAACCAACCTCCGTCCTCGAGTTCGGCGGGTCCGAACGCGGGGTCACGGCGCTCCTCGATCGCGTACTCGAAGGCGACGATATCACGCTGTACACGCACCCTCACCACCCGCTCGTGTCGCTGTTCGTCGATACCGCGACGGACTGGTCGCTCGTCCCCCATCGCAAACTGAACGTTCTGGACCTTCCGGCGGTGCTCGAGGCCTACGAGCCGTTACTCGAGGACCGGTGGACGAGTGCCGTCGACGGCGTCGGCGTGTCCATCGCCGGCGGATCCGTCACCCTGGCGATCGCACCCGACGATCGAAATCCTCCTTCCAGGCCGACGCCCGTAACGATTCGCTTCGAGGGCCCGGACGTCGAAGTCGGACGGACCGACCGGGAGCCGGATCTCGTCCTGGATCGACGGACGATGACCCGCCTCCTGTTCGGATCGCCCGACGCGTGTCACGAGGTGAAGCGGACGCATCCGTTTCTCGGCGCGGTCTTGCCCCTCGAGTACTACTTCTGGCAGACCGAAACGATCTGAGTCGAATCCGGATTCGACGGCTCTCTCTCGGTCGGAGCCGGACGGCGGTCCGTCTCACGCGGACAGTTGGATGGTGGCGGCGAACGGAACTGCCTCGCGGGGGACGAAATACCGACCATTTTACGTACTGGAAATCGATCTACGGCCACGGATCAAACAGATACTATGGGAGACGAGAGACGCAAGCTACTGGTAATCGGTGCTCACCCCGACGACTGCGAAATCAAGGCCGGCGGCCTGGCGACGAGGTACGCCGAGCGAGGCGATTCGGTCAAGTTCGTCTCGCTCACCAACGGTGCGACGGGTCACCACGAAATCGGCGGCGTCGAACTCGCTCGACGGCGAGCGGAGGAGGCCCGCGCTGCGGCGGACGTGATCGACGCGGAGTACGCCATCTGGGACACCCACACCGGCGAACTCGTGCCGAGTCTCGAGAATAGGAAAGCGCTCGTTCGCACGATCAGGGAGTACGATCCGGATCTCGTCCTCACCCATCGATCGAACGACTACCATCCAGATCACCGGTACGCCGGGACGCTCGTCAGAGATGCGGCCTACCTGATCGAAGTACCGAACATGTGTCCGCTGACGCCCGCGCTCGAGAACACCCCCGTCATCGCTCACTTCTCGGACGAGTTCGAGAAACCGAATCCGTTCGAGGCCGACGTCGCGATCTCGATCGACGAGACGATCGAGACGAAGATCGACATGATTCACCGCCACGAATCCCAGCTGTACGAGTGGCTCCCCTACAACCGCGGCACCCTCGACGAGGTCCCCGACGACTCCGAGGGCCGACGGGAGTGGCTGAAAGAACAGCGGTTGCCCGACTTCGAACGAGTCGCCGAGCGGTCTCGCGACCGACTCGTCGAGTACTACGGCGCGGCGGGCGATCGGGTACAGTACGCGGAGGCGTTCGAGATTTCGGAGTACGGCGGCTCCATCGACGACGACGCGGTCGACGACCTGTTTCCCCACTGAGCAACATTTCGGTCGACGGATCGCAACCGACGCTCGATGCGGCGTCGAGAAGCGATCATTCCTCGAGAAAACGCACGGAACGTGATCGGAAGACGGCTAGGAAATCCGAACCGGCTCCCCGCGCTCGGCGGACTCGTAGATCGCCTCGATGATCGCCACCGCCTTCCGAGACTGAACGCCGTCGAGTTCGTACGCCCCGTTGCCGTCGACCGCGTCGAGGAACGCGTCGACGTTTCGCCGATGGCCCGCGTAATCGATCGCCATCGGATCGGACGCACCGCTCGCCTCCGTCTCCGCGGAAAACGCCTCGCGAACCTCCGCGTCCGTCGGACGCTCGTCGCGGAACCGCCACGTCGCGAGTTCGTCCTCGTGAATTTCGGCCGTTCCGTTCCGACCGGCGACCTCGAGCCGTCGGAGGGCGCCCGGGTACATCGACGTCGCCCCGAGAAGCTGACCCAGCGTGCCGTCGCGATACCGAACGATCGCCACCCCGGTGTCCTCGACGTCGACGTGATCGGTACTGTGACCTCGCACGTCGGTGTACGCGAACACCTCTTCGACGGGATTCGTGTCGGGATCGAGGTCCATTCCCGCGCCGACGAGCCACTGAATCGCGTCGATCGCGTGAATCGATTGATTCATCAACGCACCCCCGCCGTCGAGTTCCTGCGTTCCTTTCCAGGTCCCCTCGTAATAGTCGTCGTCGCGCCACCACGGAACGGACGCGTTTGCGACCGAAAGGTCGCCGAAACGCCCCTCGGCGACCGCGTCGCGAACCGTTCGGACGACGTCGTTGAAGCGCTGCTGGAAAATCCCGCCGAGCAGGACGCCCGCCTCGTCTGCGGCGTCGATCATGCGATCGATCCGCTCGGTCGTGATCTCGAGCGGTTTCTCACAGAGGACGTGGACGCCCCGCTCTGCGGCCGCGAGCGTCGGCTCGAGGTGGGCCCCACTAGGCGTCGCGATCGTCACCACGTCCGGTCGTGCCTCCTCGAGCAGGTCCTCGTAGTCGGCGTACCAGTCACAGTCGTACTCGTCGGCGAACGCTCGCCCCTTCGACTCGGTTCGACACGAGCCGGCGACGACCGTCGCGTTCTCGATGTCGCGGATCGCCTTCGCGTGGTGGTCTGCGATCGCTCCGATACCGACGATACCGATTCGATAGTCCGTCTCGGTCATTATCACGCGGAGATACTCCCATCGTCGTATAAAAAGTACCGTCTGCGGGGTCTCGGTCGGGAGACTCGAGACGGTCGACGAGCGGACCGGCCCTCGCGCGGATCAGGACCGACGCGTCTCGCCGACGATCGCTGGTTCACCCGTCTCAGCCGCGTCGATGACGGTCCAGTTGAGCGACAGCGTTCGAAGCGCGTCCGCGTAGTCCGATCGGACGTGAGCCGGCTCGCCGCGACGGACCGCCTCGAGGAAGCCGTGAATCTCGTTGCCGTAGCGGTCGGTGGGGAGTTCGAAGTGGACCTCCTCGTCCTCGATCGTTCCGGTCAGTTCCTGCGTCGTGTAGTCGAGGTGCAAGTGGACGTCCTCGCCGACGACGTCGAGTTCCGCCGTCCACTCCGGCGAGGTCACCGCCGACGAGACCGTGCTGATAATGCCGTTTTCGTGTTTCATCGTCGCCGTCGTCGCGTCCGGATAGTCGATCTCCGGGGTCGCGATCCGATCCGTGCTCGCCGCCGTGACCCGTTCGACGTCACCGCCGAGATAGCGGACCAGGTCGTACACGTGGGTCGTCCGGGTGACGATTTCGCCGCCCGAGAGTTCGAGTTCGTTCCCCCACGGACTCGCGAGCAAGCCGCTCCAGTACCGGCCCGTGAGCATGGCGATTTCGCGGTCGGCGAGTAACTCGAGGGCCTTCTCGGTGATCTCGTCGTAGCGAAAGACGTAGCCCGTGCCGGTGACGATTCCGGCGTCCTCGATCGTCTCGAGCGTCGCTCGACCCTGTTCGGGTTTCAGCGCGACCGGCTTTTCGACGAAGACGTCGATGCCGCGTTCGGCGGCGAGAGTCACCTGATCGTCGTAGGCGAACGGCGGAATCGCGACGACGACCGCGTCGAGCGGTTCCTCCTCGTAGAGTTCCCCGTGATCGGTGTACACCGCTGCGTCTCGCGGCTCTGCGGCCGCTCGAGCGGCGTCCTCGTCGATGTCGCAGACCGCCGTTATTTCGGCGCCGTCGAAGTCGTCTACCTTTTCCATCAGCGTGCCGGCCATCTTGCCAGCTCCGATGAATCCGATGTCCATACGTCGTACACCGAGGTGAGGCTCTTGTACCCTTCGATACTGGTCATCGATCTGAACGGACTTCCGGGAAGTGACCCGCGGACGATATTTTAGCCGACCACTGAGACTTATTACGGTTCCCCGTTCACGATACCGGTATGGGGACAGACTCGCTGCTCTTACACGGTGGAACCATCCACACCCTCGACGACGCGGGATCGACCGTCGACGCGATCCGATTCCGAAACGGTGTCGTCGATGCGGTCGGATCCGAGGCGGTAGACGACACGAACGCAACCGAGAAACTCGATCTCAACGGCTGTACGGTGCTTCCGGGCTTCAACGACGCACACACCCACATCCTCTCGGTCGGATTGACGATCCACGAAACGGACCTCGAGACAGCCGACGGCAGGACAGAGGCGCTCGAGTCGCTGGGCGAGAACGCCGCGAGCACCGACGTCGGCGACTGGGTGCTCGGGTTCGGATACGACGAGAGCACCTGGCCGGCCGGCGAGCGGAGGTACCTCACGCGCGACGAACTCGACGCGGTGAGCGACGAGCACCCGGTCGCCGCCCAGCGAATCGACGGGCACACGATCACGCTCAATTCCGCGGGACTGGACCGGGTCGACTTCGACGGCGTCGAGCACGATCTCAGACGGGATGAAGACGGCGAATTGACTGGCGTGGTCGTCGAAGACGCCGCGATTCGAGTGAAGAAGGCCACGTACCCCGATCGCGAGAAGGCGCGGACGGCCCTCGAACTCGGCGTCGAACGCGCGAACGAACTCGGACTCACCTCGATTCAGGACATGGCCGGAATGACGACGCCGACCGGTGACGGCGACCCGGCCCACGCGGCCTTCTTTGCCGCGTGGCGCGACGACGAGCTTCCGATCAGGCTCGGCTACTACGTCCACGTCGACCGCGGCGACGACCTCTCGAACCTCGAGATCGCGAGCGGGTTCGGCGACGACCGGCTCCGAATTCTGGGCTTGAAGGTATTCGCCGACGGGGCGATCGGGTCTCAGACCGCGAAAATCACGGGTGAATTTCTCGACGATCCGGGGAACGACGGCCAGTTCGTCCTCGGTCGCGAACGACTCGCGAACGCGTTCGCCGGAGCCGCGCGAGCGAACCAGCGGATCGCGACCCACGCCATCGGGGACGAGGCGATCGACGCCGTCCTCGACGCCTACGAGGACGTCCTCGACGAGTACGACGTCCCGGAGCCGCGGCTGCGGATCGAACACGTCGAACTGGCGACCGACGATCAGATCGAGCGCATGGCCGACCTCGATATTGTCGCCAGCATGCAACCGAACTTCCTCCAGTGGTCCGAACCGGACGGCCTCTACGAGACGCGACTCGGCGAGCGGTGGCGTCGACGAAACAATCGCCACGAAACGATCCGCGAGGCCGGCGTTCCGCTCGCGTTCGGCAGCGACAAGATGCCGTTCGGTCCGCTGTACGGAATCCACCACGCGGTGAACGCACCACACGACGCACAGCGCCTCTCCGTCGACGAGGCGGTTCGCGCGTATACGCGGGGAAGTGCGTACGCCGAGTTCGCGGACGATCGCAAGGGAACGCTCGAGCGTGGGATGCTCGCCGACGCGGTGATTCTCGATCAAGATCCGTTCGAGCACCCCGGTAAGGTCGCTGATATCGACGTCCTCGCGACGATCGTCGGCGGCGAATTCGTCTACGAAGCGCCGTCGTCAGGTCGACTGCCACGATCGTCCGAACGGTAACCGGTGACGGTTGGGTCGCGATACGCGAGCGCAGGTTCGTGACAGACGTCTGCACCGAACGGCTATTGTCTGTCCGTTGATGGGTGTCGTCCAGGGGACTGGATCGGGTGATGTTCGATACGCTGGTGCCATGCGAACGCGAACGACTCGACCCACCGGTCAGCAGCCGTTTTGCGTGCAGTGCTGAAATAGTTTAATAACAGTGATATTTTATTTTCTGCTATTCTGAATATACGTTTGACTCGGCTCCAAGTTCCGTGTCCCTCGCACCTGAATCTGAGGCGCTGTCGATCACAGGCATCGTTCAGTGAGTGATCACCACCGATGAAGAACATGGCGTCGGAGATCTCGAATCTCCCTCGACGCCCCGAACGAACTGATTCGTGAGAACCACGTTTCTACCCGTTCCAGTCTTCTTATGAGGCAATTCGTTTGACGCTGGATCGACAACAGCAGACAACCAGTACTGGTCGCCAGCGAGTTGGCTCACGGCCACGCCGGCCGCGACGTGATCCGGACTGTGACGAGTATCGGGCTGTCGCTCGGTATCGTGCGTCCAATTGTGTACGATCGATTGTGCCTGGTCAACGCCGAATACCTCGATAATTCGAGTAGTATTTGAGACCGATAAGTTGGTGTAGTAGAGCGGAATACCGAGCGTCATCAACAGCCTTGGCATCACTATCTATTCTATAAAATCTAACTGTATATATTAGATCACAGTAACCACTGAATCCGTTTACACCGAGCGTACGGTCCGAGTCCTCACTCACAGCGCTCGTTCGAAGCACTCCCGTCGTGCGCTCGAGTGTGCACTGCCGTTCGATGACCGCTGGACTGAGGCGTGCGTTTTCGAGCATAGAGCACGTTAAAGACCCCCACCTCGAAAATGGACGCCGTTCCATTCGTCACTGATGACGGCCGTTAGACAGAATACGGGAGAGGCCGACGACGTTAGTTACGGGTCGATATGTCTCGTCTTGTTCTATCGCATCCCGCCGGTAGCGGTGTCCATCGTGTCGCCTCGAGCCATGATGAGTCCGCTCACGAGCATGAGGACCGCGAGGGCGACCATTCCGACATCCCACCCCATTCCGGCAGTCGCGCCGCTCATTCCCATGGCGCTGCCGTCGTCCATCAGTCCGGCTCCGAGAAGCGTCTGATTGAGGAGCATCACCACCGCGTAACCAATCATCAGTGGACCGCTGACACTACCGAGTCGGTCGGCGTAGTCCGTGAGAAGGACCGCACCGTGGACGAGTACGACGACGCCGAGGACGCCCATGAGCCAGCTACTCGTCACCACTCGCGAGGCCATGGAGGCGCTCCACATCGAGTACAGCCCGGATGCGAAGGCGATCGCGGCTCCGTACAGACGGGTGTTCGAAACCATACTGATAGTCACGACCGAAGATATAAAGAGTCACCCGGTCCGTTCGGAATGCGACTCGCGGGGCGAGAACTGCGGCCTGGACGCTCGGTGTACACGGTTTCAGTCGGTACTAGAGCGAGCTCGTGGGAGATCGCGGTCGCCATCGAAATCATCGATCGAGGAATGGACCGCCTCAGTCCGCTGCACCGAGCCAGAGAACGGTCCCCCAGACGATGCCGATCGTCGTACAGGCGAGCACCCGATAGCGAAACTCCTCGAGGTGCGTCGACAGGAAAAAGAGTCCGAAGATCACGGCGAAAACGACCGCGTGAAGCAGGTGAAACGCCCAGCCGAATCGAGTCGTTTCGAGCCCGTACAGGAGTCCAACGACGTGAATCATCCCCATCACAGAATGCATGATCACGCCTATGAGGATCCCCGCGATGACGCCTGCGAGAACGAGGTGTATCCAGTATCTGTACGTCAGCTCGAAATACTCTCTCGTATGTGACTGTCTCCATTACGCTCGACGACGTCTCTGGGGGTACTGTGCGTATCTCGGTTGTTCGCAATTCGCACACACCCCCTGTCGAGCGTTCGTGCTCTCACTCGGCTCCCGAACACTGCACCCCTCGCGGCTCGTGGCGTCGGTCTCGAGAGTTCACAGAGACGATTCCGGCTCACTCGCTCACACAACGGTCGTGCGATCGGTGTGTGAACGTGTCGCTGTACTCTCTCACTACTCGACTCCGTCGCCGCTCAGTACCCCGCTCTGGGATCGCTTTCTCACGACGACGTCCTCGAGAACGAGCACGTCGAGTCCCATCCCGAAGAAATCCTTGAGTGCCTCGGTCGGCGTGGTGACGATCGGTTCGCCGTGGTCGTTGAACGAGGTGTTGAGGAGGACCGGGACTCCCGTCGCGTCCTCGAATTCGCGGAGCAACCGGTGGTATCTCGGATTCTGCTCCTCGCGAACGGTCTGTGGTCGCGTCGTGTCGTCCGCGGGGTGGACGACCGCGCGTAACTCCTCGCGGCGCTCCGGACTCACGTCGAACGTGGTGATCATGTACGGGCTGTCGGTCGCGTTCTCCAGGTACTCGTCGGCGGCCGCGTCGGTCATCGACGGCGCGAACGGCCGCCACTCCTCTCGATGTTTGACGAACCGGTTCACCCGATCGCGTGACTCCTCGGTTCGCGGATCGGCGAGGATGCTTCGGTTGCCGAGCGCTCGAGGCCCCAACTCGAGTCGCCCCTGGAACCAGCCGACGAGCGCACCGTCCGCGAGCAGTTCGGCGACCCGTCGTTCGAGGTCGTCCGGTTCGGCGTAGTCGATCTTGTTCGTCTCGAGGACGCGTCGAATCTCGTCGGTCTCGTATTCGGGGCCCCAGTACACGTTCGTAAGCGGGTCGACCTCGTCCGGGCGGTGGTCGATCCAGCCGCCGCCGAGCGCCAGTCCGGCGTCGTGTGCGACCGGCTGGATGAAGACGTCCTCGACTGCGGGGTGTTCCGCGACCGCCTTGTTCAGCTTACAGTTGAGGATAACGCCGCCCGCGAGACCGACGTTGTCGGTTCCGACGTGATCGATGTACTCCTCGACGATATCCGTGACGGACTCCTCGAGGAGCTTCTGTGCGGTGTGTGCGAGGTTCGTCTCGAACTGATCGAACTCGTCGGTCGTCGTCGATCGCGGTCGGTCGAACAGGTCCTCGAGCGTTTTGACACCGTGTTCCGTGCCCCATCGTCCGGTGATCGCCGTCACGTCGTAGTCGACGCCGGTTTCGATACGGTCTCGGAGGCGGCGCTCGATTTCGCCGTCGTCCTCGCCGTACGGTGCGAGCCCCATCACCTTCCCCTCGCCGTTGAACATCCGATAGCCGAGGTAGTTCGTGATCACGGCGTAGAACAACCCCCAACTGTTCGGATGCTCGTAGGTCCGAAGCCGAGTGAGTCCGTCCGCGGTGGCGTGCCAGACGACGGTCGAATCGTACTCCCCCTTCGCGTCGACGGTCAGAACCAGCGCCTCCTCGAACGTCGACGGGTGGAACGCGCTCACCGCGTGACACGCGTGATGCGAACGACACTCGATCGGCGCCACCGGCGTCCCGATCTGCCGAAGCCGGGACTCGACGCGCCGAGTCGGTAGATATCGTGCCACGAGCTGATCCGTGACGACGTTCTGAAGGTGTGAAACTTTCCGCAGTGTACCGTCGAGTTGGACCGTGTTTTTCAGGTAGTGATCGGCGATCTTCGCCCGGAGTTTCGGATCGTACGGAAGAACGATCTTCTCGAGGTCGGAGAGTTCGATCCCCTCGTACTCGAGACAGGCTCGAATCGACCGTTCCGGGAAGGTATCGACGGCGTGTTTGTCTCGAGTCAGGCGTTCTTCTTCGATCGCGAAGCGAAGCTCGCCGTCGGCGAACAGCGCCGCGCTCGGATCGTGGTGGCCGTAGAGACCGATCGCCGGCTTGAACGAGAGTACGTAGTTCATGGATCAGCTCGCCTCGTTCGTCGGTCGCGTGCGTTCCGTGAATCGGGTGCGTCGAACGATGGGGAGTGCCGTGAACCGAAGGGGTTCGTCATTCGACATATCCGAGATCCTCCAGTCGGTTTTCGACCACGGAGTCGACGGTCGTCCGTTCCGAAGCCGCGTACTCGGGGTAGGACATCGATGCCGGCTCGGCCGCGTCGACGATCGGGAGCACGCGTCCGTCCATTCGGTCGCTGTACGGAACGTCGAGCGCGGCGAGGATCGTCGGCGCGACGTCGAACAGGTGCGCGTCCGCGAGCGGTCGCGACTCGTCGATGCCGTCGCCGCTCGCGACGAAAACGCCCTCGAGTTTGTGGTTCCACGGCTCCGTCGTCTCCACGAAGTACTCCTCGGACGGTTGCGCCGAGAGGAAGTGCTGAAAGTCGGTGGGGATGGTGACGATATCGACCGCTCGATCCGTGTACGGCCCCTCGAAGAACTCCTCGCGGGGCGCGACCGTCTGAAAGACCGGCTCACCGTCGGGTGCGGTCACCGACTCGAGTTCCCGGATGAGTTGCGCTCGAACGTCCTCGTACTCGTCGCGCGGAATCGTCCCCGCGGGATCTCGCCCGTCGACGTTCAAACGAACGCCGAGTTCGGTCCGCGCACGCACGTACGCCGTCGAATTCGGGAAGTCGACCTGTTCGTTTCCGGTTCGGACCACGCCGTCCGGCGCGTGGGCTTTCGCGAACTCGGCGAGACCGAGGCGCTCCAGAGCGGTCCCCATCCGGTGAGTCGTGAGCCCGACACCGGCCAGCGCCGCCGCGATCCGTTCCGCGGGACTGGGCTCCCACTCCGCCGCCCGTTCGCCGTCTCGAAGGTCGCCTCGCATCAGGTTCCACGTCGGCATCCCCTTGCCACCCAGCGTGGTCTCGAGATAGCCGGCGTCCTCGAGAAAGGCGTTGACGCGGAATTCGGGCTTCTCGTAGCGCCCCATTCCGTGATCGCTCGCGACGAACACCTGCCGCGGATCACACGCCTCGAGGACCGCACCGATCTGTTCGTCGACCGCGGCGTAGACCCGTTTTACCCGTTCCCACTCGCCGTCGAACTCGTGGAAAACGGTATCCGTTTTCTGGAACTGGAGGAAGCCGAAGTCCGGCTCGAATCGGTCGGCGAGGTACCGAAACGCGTCGCCGCGCATCCCCACGAGCGTCCGGTACTCGTCGATCTTTTCGGCGTCCGACAACGAGTCGTCACCGCGAGCGTACCGGGGGTAGACGCGATACGGACCGATCGCCTCGCGGACATCCTCGAGAACGCCCTCGGGGTGACACGGCGGGTCCTCCGGACCGATGAACCCGGGGACGATCGCCCCGTCGATCTCGTCGGGCGGGTGCGTGACGGGAACGTTGACGACGACGCTCGAGCGGTCGTGGTGGTCGAGTAACGTCCAGAGTCGATGCGCGCGGACGTCGTCGCCTCTCACGACGTGGAAATCGTAGCCGTCGAAGCCGGTAAACCCGTAAACCCCGTGTTTGCCCGGATTGACTCCGGTAAACATCGACGGCCACGCGCTCGGCGTCCACGGCGGAATTTGGGACTCGAGCGGCGCGGTCGCACCCGCCTCGAGCAGCGAACGCAGGTTCGGAATCACGCCCTCCGCCGACAGTCGGTCGAACACCGAGAGACAACCGGCGTCGATTCCGAGGAGTAACGCTCCCATTCCGTTTCGTTCTGAATCCGTCATTCGTTTCCCATCACTCTCGCGACGTTGCGTTTCATACACTGACGCGACGGGTCGGGGAGTTATACTTACTATTCGGAAAATGCTGATAGCTCGGTCGGCAATCGTCCGAAAACGTCGCCGTATCACGGCTGGGATGTCTCGCGTGTTGCCGGTACTACCGCGCCAAAACGGCGTTTAACACGCCGATAAGGTGCCCTCGAGCTACACGCGAGTCCGGCGGCCGACGGTTTCGCCACCGGACTGTCGATTAAGGACTCCATCAGTAAATGGTTCGAAGCGAGAGGACCGAATAGCATGAATCGCGACCTCTCCAGACGACGGGCGATGGCTGCACTCGGTGTCACGTCGACGGCGATCGCCGGCGCCGGGTGTCTCGGATCGCTGATCGACGACGAGACCGGTGACTCCGCCGACGAGAACGAGAACGAAACCCGGAACGAGACCGACGCCGAGAACTCCGCCGGCGACGACGGAAACGACTCCGCCGAGAACGACAGCGAAACGGACGAAACGAACGAAACCGATTCGCGCTGGCCCGCCATCGAAGCCGGTGAAGTCCTCTCCGACTTCGAGGACCTCGACCGGTGGGAAGTGAGCACCGGACGGATCGAGGCCGCCCCCGACGAGGCCCGGACGGGTACGCAGGCGGCGACCATCGAAAGCGACGGCGGAACCGCCGGAGCGAGTATATTCTTTCCCGACGGACTCGATCTCGAGGGGTGGGACGTCTCGATGGCGGTCAAGCCGAATTCGGCGAGTCGAATCGTCGTCGAATTCATCGCGCCGACGTCCGACGAGCGACTCACCACCGTTCGACCGATCCCCAACGGGTACGACGGCTGGTTTCGTCTCGACTGCGGCTACGAACACAAACCGGCCGGAGAGCCGGACCTGTCGAACGTCTCGCGATTGAACGTCATCGCAGTCGGGCCCGAAGGCGAACCGACCGAGATGCTGGTCGACGACCTCCGACGAACCGAGGCAGTCGACAACGGGAAGGCGATCCTGGCGTTTTACGATGGCCATCGGTCGCACTTCGACATCGCGGCAGAGATGCTCGAGGAGCGGGGATGGGCCGGTGCGGTACCGGTCGATCCCAGACGCGTCGGTGATCGGGGGCGAATGGGTTTCGACGAGTTGCGCCGACTTCGGGACCGGGGCTGGGACGTTTGTTCGTA
Organism: Halomontanus rarus; assembly: GCF_017357405.1. GTDB lineage: Archaea > Halobacteriota > Halobacteria > Halobacteriales > Natrialbaceae > Halomontanus > Halomontanus rarus. Next base: position 322,142 of record NZ_CP071598.1, read on the forward strand.
CCCGCGGATCGACAGCGACCTCACCGAGCAATCCGAGGACCGCCAGCGGAAGGTCGTCGAGAGTCTCCGCGACTCCCTCGAGGACCGCGGCTTCGCCGACGGCTCGCGTCACTTCTTCGCACCCAGCTGGCGACAGATGACCCCGGAGACCAACGCGATCGTTCGCGAGTTTCACGAGTCTGGCTTCCTGTTCGGGAGTTGCCCGACCGGCGCACCGCCGACCGGGATCCACACGACGCCGGTCATCTGGGGCCCCGCTCTTCACAACGGGGTTCGCCGCCACATCAACCTCTGCGACCAGTACAAGCAACTTACCGTCATTCGCATCCCACCGATCGTCGCGGACGAGGATGCGGGCGCGAACAACATGTCCCTCGAGGACTTCGAACACCTGCTCGACCACATCGAGCACCGCGGTCTCGAGGTCATCACGCCATCCGATATGGTCGACGGGACGATGGGCAGTGACGACGGCGACGAGGAGAGCGCGACGCGACCGGACGGAACCGTCCTCGACGCGGGCGAGTCCCACTCGTTCGAGGGAACCGGAGCCCGCGAGGCTGTGGAATTCGATCTCTCGGACGGTATTCTCGTCACGGAGGCCTCCCACGACGGGGACTCGGACTTCGCGGTCGAGGTGACGCCGGTCGGTGGCGACGACAGCAGCGAGCGGCTGAGTACGACCAGCGAGACGACGACGGGGACGTCGATAACGCTCGTCGACGGGGGAACGCATCAGTTCGACGTCGATGCGGAGGGAGCGTGGTCGATCGAGTTCGACCAACCGGAGGTCCACAGCGACGACCTCGCCGAGCTTCCGGTCGAGGCGTCGGGAACGGGACCGTCGTTCGTCGGGCCTCTGTGGACTCCGAGCGACGTCAGACTCACCGCGACCCACGACGGTGAGGGCGAGTTCATCGTCGACGGACACGGCGCAGACGGGCACCGGGAGCAGCTCATCCACAAGACCGGCGCGTTCGACAACTCGAGATCGTACAGCGCCGGCGGAACAGTCTGGATCGACGTCGAGGCCGACGGAGAGTGGACGCTCACCGTCAGCGAATCGTAACCGTCGACGATCGCCGCTCGTCAGTCGGCGTGGGTGAGTGAATCCGAGCGTTTCACCGTCGCACTCGAGACCGGGAACGACCGTTTTGGGGCCGGGGTTGAGGGAGCGCTTACGCTCGACCGACTTCGAGAACACACGCGATTGCCGCGCCGAATGGTTCGCCGCGGGTTCACGCTCTCGAGCGACCCGAAACCTCGAGCAGTCCCGTCTTCGACAGCGCGAGCGTCACCGTTCGGGTTGGACGAATGGCCTCGGCCGGCCGCTCGGCGCTCGTCGCGTTGACGTCGGATAGAACGTCGAGTGCGGCCGAACCGGAATCGTCGATCTCGAGGAGGCGCGATCGGCGGGCTACGAGCCGGTCTCCGAGACGGTAACGGCCGACCGGGAGACGGGACGGCTCCTCGGGGGAACGATCGTCGGTCGCGATCGGGCCGCAAAGCGGATCGACACGCTCGCGACCGCGCTCCACGCCGAACTGACCGTCTCCGAACTCGAGCGGCTGGACCTGTCGTACGCGCCGCCGTTCAGTCCCGTCTGGGACCCGACCCTCGTCGGGGCGAAAGTTCTCGGCGGAACGCTTTCGACCGCGAAAAAATGAGTTACGCCATCGCTCGAGCGTCCGACCAGCTGTCCGATTGGATCCACGCATCTTCGACGCGCTCGTCGTAGACGAGCACCGCTCCGCCTTCCACGTCGATCGCCGCGTATCGCTCGAGGGAAACAGTCTCCGCCGGTGGGGCCGTACCTGAGCCGTTTTGGTCTCTCGTATCGAGGGTCATTGCTGTCGTCTCCAGTAGGTTACCCTACGATAGTAGCGTACGTCTCGTAACTCAAAAGCGCTCCCGAACGCCGTCGTTAGGCGGTTACCGGGACGAAACCGTCACAGTACGATACCGAACGGAACGGGGGGTCTCGAACGTCTACTCCCGTGCGACCAGCGCGTACGCGACTGCAACGGGGACCGCGTAGACGATGTGCCCGAGGAGGCTCATCAGCGTGCCGGGGATTGCGAGGTTCGGGAACGGCGGTGCACCGGGGAAGCCGAGCGTCGAGAGCCAGACGGGCATCACGAGGACGGCGAGCACCGCGGTGGTCACGACCCCGTAGCCGACGCCGAGTGCGACTGCGCCACCGACGCGGCGCGCAGGCTCGCGAAGGGGTCCAGCCTGAACGATCGCCACGTACGCCAGTCCGAGGGCGACACCGTGGAACTGGTGGATCGCCCAGCCAGTGGCGAGTGCCGGCCCCTCGATGCCGTACATCGCCGGAATCGCCATCTCGAGTATCGGTGCCGGAATCACGAACTGCATGAGCAGCCCGAACAGGATACTGCCGAGGAAGCCGCCGACCGCGCCGGCCGCCACCGTTTCGATCGTTACGCCGCCGAGATCAGTCGTCGTGCGTGTTTCTGTTGCCATGGTATTCAGTCACCTCCAGTAACTCAGTACAGCGTGGCACGGTAAAAACATTCGCTGAGTGATAGGTTATGGCGTTACCTTCGGGAAACGGTTCGACCGTCGATGCGACGCTCGAGCACTTCGGCGTCCGAGAACGCGAAAATCAGGGCGTATCCGAGTGATCGGTACCGTCACGACGTGTCGACGACTCGTATCGCTCTTCGAGACGCCGATATCGCGATCAGTCCGACCGTTCGGACTCGATGACGGCGTCGATGTCGTTGATCTCTTCCCCCTCGAGTTTTCGGTCGTTGACGTAGACGGTCGGCGTGGAATCGACGCCGCGGTCCGATGCCTCCTCCCGACCGTCGACGACCTGTTGACAGTAGGGTTCGTCCTCGAGGGCGGCCGTAACCGTCTCGGAGCTGGCGCCGAGTTCCGCGGCGAATTCGGCGATCGACTCCGTGCTATAATTTCCCCGCAGATCGAAGACGCCGGTGACGAATTCGGTGTGCGTCGAGAGATCCGTCTCCTCGAAGACGGCGTACGCGGCGTTCGGTATTTTCCACGACCACTCGTCGATGATCGGGAAATCGTGAGCCTCGTAGCGAACGATCTCGGGATCGACGTAGTTCGAGGCTACGAACGGAGCGACGCGCGCTTCGTACGCTGCACACCCGCTGCACGAGAAATCCCTGTAGTAATCGACGGTGATCGGCGCATCGGGGTCCCCTCGCGCCGGAACCTCCGTGCGTCGCTGCTCGCCACTACAATCCCGACCGTCGCCCGAAAGACACCCCGCAACGCCGATCGTCGTCGCCCCGCCGACCGACGCGAGCACCGTCCGTCTGGTCGGCCCGCCGTCGGTCAGCAGCGTCTCGGACGATTCGTCGTCGCCATCTCGTACCGATCGTCTTTGCGGGTTCATTCTCTCGTTGAGCGTCGTCGATCGGGGGTAATAAGCGTACCTGAGCGCTCCGTAAGCGAATTACCTCGGGGATCGCTCCGGGAGCGAGACCGGTCGTTCGCGAGTCACACACATCCGGCAAACATACATAGGGTTGTAATGGAAACCGCTCTCAAAATATACGGTGTCGGTCTGCACTCGGCGACCGACGACTCTCGATCAGCACCATCTCGAGAAACAGACACTCTCTCCCTCGTGAATGCACTATCATACCGGTGGAGGCCGTACGTCCGATATGGGACTCGAATCCTACTTCGAAAACTTCGCCCGTCGAGAGTGGCAGAAGACCGATCCCGACGGAACCGTTCGAATAGCGATCGTCGGGATCGGTGGGTTCGCCCGTAACCGTGCCCTGCCAGCCATCGAAGCCAGCACATACTGTGAAACGACCGTTCTGGTGACCGGATCTCCCGACTCGTCCGCCGAAACCGCCGACGAGTTCGGCGTCGAGACGGTTATCGACTACGACGAGTTTCTGGACGGTCGCGTCGCCGACGCGTACGACGCGGTCTACATCGCGACACCGAACGCCACGCACAGCCGGTACGCCGTTTCCGCGGCCGAACGCGGTAAACACGTTATCTGCGAAAAACCGCTCGAGACGACCGTCCGGAGGGCTCGAACCGTGATCGACGCCTGCCGAGACGCGGACGTGACGCTGATGACCGCGTATCGCCTCCAGCTCGAGCCGTCGGTTCGACGCACCCGCGAACTGATCCGCGACGGCGTCATCGGCGACGTCGTCCAGATCCACGCCGGATTCTCGAATCCGCTCCTCGAACACGCCGGTCCGCAAACGTGGCGACTCGATCCCGACCTCGCCGGCGGGGGCGCGCTCGTCGACCTGGGAGTGTATCCGCTGAACACGATTCGGTTCCTGCTTGAGTGCGACCCGATCGCGGTCACAGCGACCACGCACTCGGTCGAAGCGCCGTTCGCGAACGTCGACGAACACGTCGCCTTCCAGGCGGAGTTTCCCGGTGCGGTGACCGCGTCCTGTACTGCGAGCTACAACGCTCACGCCTCGAGCGGCCTCAGGGCGGTCGGGACCGAGGGGATGGTCTCGGTTTCCTCGCCGTTTGGCGGCGTCGTTCCGCACGATATTTACGTCGAGTGCGGCGACGTCGGAATGGAGTACAGAGGTGCGCCGAGCGACGAAGTGATCGAGGAGTTCGACTACTTCGGCTACTGCGTTCTCACCGGAACCGAACCCGAACCGAACGGCGAAGACGGTCTTCGGGATATCGCGACCGTCGAAGCGATCTACAAAGCGGCGGCGTCGGAACGACGCATCGAGATCGACTGAGAGCTGCGTGCCCCGGAAATAGTCACGAGCTCCCCGACTCCAAGTGGCGTGAACGGTGCGCAGAGAGGCGCTTATACCGACGGTTCGGTCGCGTCTATTTTCCCGGCGACGGAGACCAAACTCACGAGCAACATCGCGATTCCGATCGGCAACAGCCACGCGAACAACGTCAATAGAAGGGCGCTCGCCTGAATACCGAACGCGATCAGGATCACGGGTCCACAGCAGACGGTCCCGGAGAAGAGTGCCGGAAGCGACGCGAGCAGTCCGGATCCGGCACCGATCCCGCACGCAGCCGGCTGAACGACCGCGAGATACGTCAAAGCGAGGTTGACGGCGACCAGTACCGCTACGAGCAGGCCGATCGCGACGTTGACGGGAGAGACCAGCACCCGAACGAAGCCCGTATCGAGCAGGGCGATCGCCTCGAACGATGCCGGACCGGTTCGGTCGAACATGCGTGCCACTGGGTCGTCGACGATCAAGACGTTCGCAGGGACGGCGGGCCGGATCGAGAGATCGCCGACGATCCAGAGGAAGACGCCGAGATAGCCGACCGTGAGAACGAGAACGATCCCCGTCGAGTCGAATCGCCGGAACACGAGCGCGATCGCCGCCCACGTGGTATCGAACCGGCCCCGTAGATCCACGTCGAACCGATCGGACGTACTCATTCGTGTACCACCGTCGACGGATAGTATCCGTACCAGGCGAACCACATCGCGTCGAACGCGATTTCGCGCTCGAGCGGAAGCGAATCGGGCTCGAAGTCCTCGCCGTCGACGGCGACGGATCCGTCGTCGTATTCGACGGATCGGTCGTCGGGGTTGCGATACACGTAGCCGGTATCGAGCGACGGATCGTAGACCGTGACGTACGGGACGTCGCGGACGGTCCCCTCGACGATCCGTCGTGCTCTCACTCGCTCCTTCGGCACCGCCATCGTGCCGTCGGCGTTACGAACGCCGAGGACGACCGCCTTCTTCTCGAGTCGGTCGTCGGTCGCCAGCGGGGCGAAGAGCGTGTTATCGTTACTGTAGTAGCCGCTCGGCGGATTGTACCCGCCGTAGGGATCGCCGCCGTAGTCGCGAACGAAGCCGGTGTCCTCGGTGAGAACGACCGTGTCGGGGTGGCCCTCGCGCCACCGCTCCCAGGTCGTCCACGTGACCTGAAACTCCTCGAGGACCGCACCTCGATGTGGGCCGGAGATACCCGACGCGGGCATCTGCGGCCACCAGCTCTCCGTCGGCCGGTCGAACATGACGAGGTTGCTGTTTATCAGTTGCCCGGAAACGCCGAATTCGACGTCGCCACGGTAGAACCCCTGTGCCGTCCCCGTCAGTGGACAGTACGTAATCGCGACCGACTCGCCGCCGACGACGTCGTTGACGATTTCGTGCCACACGAGCACGTACTGTGGATACGCCTTGGCTTCGCCGTTCAGTTCCACGCCGAAGACCGGGTCCCCGTCGTCGAGATTCGCCGGCGGATCGTCGGCAGCGGTAAACACGGGGTCGTCGACGGACGGAATCCCGTCCGGCGGGGGACCACCCGAGAGGGCGGCGTCCTCGAGTTCGTCTTCCCCGTACTCCTGCGGGAGGGTTCGCTCCACGGTCGGTGGTCCGTTCTCCGACACCTCCACCCCCGTTCCTGTTTCGTTCTCCGCGGACGAAGGCGAATCGGCGTCCGCCAGGTCGTCGACGCCGTTCGAATCGACTCCGGCGTCGTCGGAGATGCCGACACAACCCGCGGAGGCGACAATCCAAGCGGTACCGGTCGCGCCGAGAAACCTCCGTCGTGTCGTCTGTTGCATACGTTCGGAAAGGTACGCGAGATAGATAACGACAGTTTGGTCGTGCGAGGGATTCGCACGACCGTCAGTCGAACGGTGCGAGATTACACTCGAGGGTTCGAGAAGCGCCAGACGAGGACAGCCGAGGGTTTCGACCGGTCTAACGGCCCCGGATCAGAAGGTGATCACTTCGTACCCGTCGTCCACGAGCGAGCGTACGCTCGGGTGACCGTCGTTTTCGTCGAGCGTCACCACACCCGCATCGTCGACGGCGTCCTCGACGCCGAACGCGCCGGCACAGAAGTCACAGACTGCCGTGTGATCCCGAACGGCCCGGTACAGTTCGTGATACTCGCTCTCTTCGTCTTCCAATTTCGGAACCCACTGTGTTCCGGCGCCGTCGAAGACGAGTTCGACGTCGTCGCCGTCCGTTTCCGCGAATTCCGTGGCCGTTTCGAGTCCGTTCACGAGACGACCGACGTCGGCGTGCGATTCGGTGCCGGCGAGGATTACGACTGCTGCGTTCGTCATTACGAGTTCGAGTACGCCCAGCGGCCACAAAAGTACGCGCGAACGAACGAGTAACGGGGTTACGGGGACCACACTCCGTTTGCCGAACCCGAAGGTCAGCGATGTCGATCGCAGGCGCGTCGTCGACACCATCACGATCATCGCGGAGAGCGTTCGCTCGCTGCCGGTGAATTCGTTGCGAGTCGATCGTCGGAATCGACGTCCGCCGATCGGTCGTGTTCGAATCGTGGTTTTCTACTAGCCGCGAGCTATCCAACGTAGAGATACTAATCATGTGAATATTGTACAATAGTTTCATAAGCTGTCTCACGCTCACCCAACAGAACGATTCCGATAACGAAGTCGAACGTCGCGGTGTGATCCGCACCGAATGAAGACGGGGCCTCGATTCCGTCCTCGAAGGCCGCAATTCCGAACCGAAATGCGTTCCAGAATCGTTTCGAGCCGTCGGTTTTGAGCACGATATCGACGTGGCCTACCGCGCTCAGTTCACCACCCGTAGTAGTGGTCAATACATACAATCCAGTGCGCGTTCGATCCCTCTCTCACTCGCGGGTTGCCGTGTGCAGACTCGAAACCGGCGACTTCGCCGACTGCGTGGCGGAAGACGAGCTCTCCGTGCTCGAGTCGTCGATTACCGGCGAGCGACGACCGCGAGGGCCTCCGGGCAGTCGTGGACGCGCTCGACGGTACAATCCCGTACCGAAAGTTCGGGTGAGAATTGTGGAGAAGTGTCTATTATGCGGGATACAGGAGACCGACCGAGACTCGTAATCGCTGCGTATCCGCTCGTGTTCCGCACCCAGTATTGTTCGTTATGTGAATAGTCCCCGCTGAACCGGTCGTTCAAATCGAGTCCCGTTGACGGCTCGAGCGGTTTCCCAGACAGTGGGAATCCGCCATTCGTTCATCAGGGCTCTCCGCGACGGTGCTAGAGAACACCACGCGGCCAGGGTGCGTGGTACTCTGGCGTCCACCCAACCAATGAATACGACGACAGTCAGCGCGGATGACGGAGAAGCGACTCGAGAGGCGGCGTCCGAGGCGGCCTCGAGCCCGGAACGAACGTCGTGTCCGGAGTGTGATGGACGGGTCGTCTACGACGAGGAACACGGCGAACGAGCGTGTGCGGAGTGCGGGCTTGTGCTCGACGACGGCGAGATAGACCGCGGTCCGGAGTGGCGGGATTTCGGCGACGGGGAATCCGACGACCGAAGCCGGGTCGGAGCGCCGACCAGCGAACTCATGCACGATAAGGGGCTCAGTACGACGATCGGCTGGCAAAACAAAGACGCGTACGGAAACAGCCTCTCACAGCAAAAGCGAACGCAGTTACAGCGGTTACGGACGTGGGACAAGCGCTTTCGGACGAAAAACGCCCAGGAGCGGAATTTGAAGCAGGCGTTCGGAGAGATCGAACGCATGGCATCGGCGCTCGGACTGCCGGACCCCTGCCGCGAGACGGCCGGCGTCGTCTACCGACGCGCCGTCGAGAAAGAACTGCTTCCCGGCCGGTCGATCGAAGCGATGACGACCGCCAGTCTCTACGCGGCGGCTCGCCAGCACGGCACGCCGCGAACGCTGGATACCTTCGCGTCGGTGAGTCGAGTGGAAAAACTCCCGATCCAGCGGGCGTATCGATACCTGTCCCAGGAACTCGGACTGGCCGTCGAACCGGCGGACCCCGTCCAGTACCTCCGGCAATACGCGTCGCGACTGCAGGTCAGCGACGAAGCGGAACGGGTCGCGCGCGACATCCTCGAGACGGCGAAGGCGCGGGGAGTCCACAGCGGGAAGAGTCCGGCGGGGCTCGCAGCGGCGGCGGTCTACGCGGCGACCCGCCTGACGAACGAGGGGCTGACCCAGGAGACCGTCAGCGACGCGGTCCCCGTGAGCGAGGTGACCATCCGGAATCGGTATCAGGAACTGCTGGACGTGTACGGAGAGCACGGTGACCGGTAGATGCGCCAGCAGCGACTCGAGCGAGATGTCCTGCGAGCGGTTGCCGAACGGAGACCGATCCGCGTGACGGACCTCGCGGACCGGGTCGACGAACACCCGGTAGCGGTCGATCGAGCGTGTCGGCGGCTCCACGACGAGGGTCACATCTCCTCGGCCGGTCGCGGCGTCTACGACGTCACCGAGCGAGGACAACGGCGACTCGCCGAACGATAGACAATCGAAATGGATCACACGGCGGTCGTTCGATCGGACGGTGAGGTTCGGTGATGGCGAGAGGCGGAACTCGCCGTCGTGAGTGAACGAGTGAGTCGGGAACGGAATCGTCTCGCACCCGTTCGACGGGTCGATCCGCGAAGGAGCGGGATATATCCCCGCCACAGATCAAATCACGATAATGGTACGCGATCCAGCGAACCCAGGAGATACCCCTCCCCCGACACTGCAGGATATCCTCAGTGCGCTGGACGACTCCGAATGCCGATCGATCCTGATGGAAATCTCGGAACCTATGACCGCAACCGAACTCACGGACGCCTGTGACATCGCCCAGTCGACGTTGTACCGAAAGTTAGATCTCCTCAGTCGAGCGTCACTCGTCCGCGAACTCGTCTCCGTCGGACCCGAGGGCGGGCGGGTCACGCGGTACGAGCGAGACGTGTCCGACGTCACCATCTCGGTCGGGGACGACGAGTTTTCGGTCACCGTCGATCGACCGTCGACCCACGCGGACGAACGGCTCGCCGACATGTGGTCGAAAATGGGGGACGAGCTATGAGCGTCGCAGTCACCACGGCGATAATCGCCGTCAAGACGATCATCCTCCTTCTGGGAAGCGGTGTGACGTACATCGCGTACAAAGCGTATCGGCGAACGGGTGCGCGGTCGCTGCGCGTTCTGGCGATCGGATTCGGCACCATCACCCTCGGAGCGCTTCTCGCCGGAATCGCCAACCAACTGCTCGGAGTGACGCTCGAGCAGGGCATCCTCATCAACAGTCTGCTCGTCGCTCTCGGGCTCGCGATAATCATGTATTCGCTCTATCTCGAACGATGAGCGGGAGCGGACGAACTCACTCTTCGCGGTCGGACAGTCGCTCCGAGAGCCGATCTAGCTTTTCACGGGCGGACGCTCGACGCGCTCGCGTTTCGTCCGGTCGATCGGTTATCGAAACCACCTCGCCCTCCTCGACCGTGACGGAGAGCACGCCACCGTCCGTTCGAGCGGGCTCCGGCAGCCGATCGACGGACACGTCTAGCTGGTCGATCACCCGGTCGTCCTCCTCGAGCAGGATCACGGCCGTCTCACCGTCGACGATTCGGTCTACGACCCCGGTGTAGGTTCCGTCCATCTCTCATCCCAGAGCAGGGGAGACAGCCCCATCAAACCCACTGCCACCGACACCCGGACGGAGCGGGGCCGGTGAAATCGCGTCCGTCTCGTCGCCGGAATCGGGTTTTTCGTCGAGGATATCCGCCGCGTTCGTCGAGAACGACTCGCCGGTCTCGACCTCGAACGAAGCGCCATCGGTCCGGACCACGATATCTCCGTGAACGGGAGTCCAGTAGGTGTCGATCTCCCGGTCGGCGAACCGTTCGAGGACGTCGTCGCTCGGGTGGCCGTACTGCGAGTCGTACGCACTCGAGATGATCGCGGCCTCCGGGTCGACGGCGTCCACGAACGCCTCGCTCGAGGACGTCGACGAACCGTGGTGTCCGACCTGATAGACGTCCGCCTCGAGGTCGCTCCCCCACTCCTCGAGCATCCGGGATTCGCCGCCGGACTCGGCGTCGCCGGTCGTCACGTACTGGAACGCGCCGAATTCGACGGCCAGCGCCACGTCGTTGTTCCGAATCTGGTCTCCGGAGGCCCCGGGTGGGGGATTCAGCACTCGAGCGGAGACGTCGCCCTCGATCGGCAGTTCGTCGCCGCGTTCGACGAGGAGGAGGTCGACGTCGTATTCCTCGACGGCGTCGAGGTAGTTGTCGTAGGTGGCCGAACTCGCCGGGATGCCGGAGTCGTAGGCCGCGCCGATACCGTCGCCGTTCGTCTCGAAGTGCTCGATCACGGCGGCGTGGCCGCCGATGTGATCGGCGTGGCTGTGGGTGGCGACCAGGTGATCGATTCGATCGATGCCCTGCGCCTCGAGGTAGGCGATCACGTCGCTCCCGTCCTGGGGCCAATCTCCGGTGTCGATCAGGATCGTCTCGCCGTCCGGCGTCACGAGGAGCGTCGAATCGGCCTGCCCGACGTCGATGTGGTGGATCTCGAGTTCGCCTGCCACGTCACGCTCGCCGTCGTCGCCGTCGGGGTTGGACTCGTCGGACTCGCCCGACCGATCGGCGTCTCCGAGGTCGATATCGCCGTAGGCGTGCTCGAGGACGGGCTGGCCATCGGGGCCGACGAGTCGAACGACGTCGCCGTCGTCCCGCCAAACGTTCACGTTGTACCCCCAGTAGAGTTCGCTGTCCGTGGCGTCGCCCTGACCGGTCGTGACCGTCACGGACTCCCCGGGTTCGAGGACGAATCCGCTCGGGAAGCGAAACGGCGAGAGTCCGCCGTCGACCTGCCCACCGTCCCGGTCGCGGAGAGCGAATCCGGAGAGATCGACCGGCTCGTCGGCGGTGTTCTCGAGCACGATCGATTCCTCGTCGGGCGTCACGCCGTCGACGGTCAGGTCGACCACCGCGAGGGCGTCACCGACAGCCTGCGGTTCCGCGATCGGTTCTCCGGTGTCGTCCGTTCCGTCCGATTCGTCGGAGTCACCGCTGTCACTCTCGATGTCGTCGTCGGAAGGAGCCTCGGTCTCGGCTCCGTTCCCGTCGAAGCCGCCCGCACACCCTGCGAGAACGATCGCGAGCGCGACGAGAACGACGAGCACCGCACGTTTCATATCAGTATTATTTCAATGGAGATGCTTGAGCGTTCCGCCTCGAGGGATCGTATCATCGGAATATTGAACACATTATGTAGAGATTTTATAAATTAATGCGAGATCATCACGATTTCAATATTGTTACTCAGAACTGAATTCCACGGTATTTAACTCGAAGTCGCGCTATCACCACTTGCTATGGCAGGTACTAACACACACGAAGAGTCCGAGGCCGAAGACACGGGCCTCCCGATATCGCGACGCGCGGCGTTGGCGCTGCTGGGTATCGGCGGCGCCGGCGCGGCGATGACCGGTGGGGCCTCGACCGTCGCTGCCGACCACACCGACCGGGACGAGCCCCCGGAGGTGCGCAAGTGGAATCAGAACGTCGACGCTCAGGGTCACGACTTGTTCGACCTCCACTCGATCGACGTCGATCACGCGTTCACGTCCGCACGCGAGGCGGACGTCGTCGTGTGGAAGGACGACGACGGCGTGTTCCACGCCGACGGTCACGACGGTCACGTCGACAGCGGCGAGGATCTGCTCGCGGTCACTCAGGCCGCGGTCGACAGCCTCAGCGACGATCGCACCACCAAAGAGACCGTCCGGGTCGTGTCGTCCGGGACGGTCGATCCGGCCACCGACCCCCACGCGCCGATCGAACTCCCGAGCCACACCGTACTGGATATACCGGCCCCCATCACGGTCGAACGGGACCCGGACAGCGATCGCAACTCCTCCGAGTTGACGATCATCCAAGCGACGGACGAACACGACATCGAGATCCCGCGTCTGGAGCTCCGCGAGTATCCACACTTCAGTATCTGGGTGCAAAGCTGTACCCGAGTGCAGATCGGCGACGTTCGAATTCACTACGCCGAGGACGCGGAGACGAACGTCGGCGTTCGAATCGACGACTTCGGCGAGACCGGTCGCACCGAAGACGTTCAGCTCAACTCGGCGTACTTCGAGAACGGCGGTCACCACGGCTTCGAAACCGCCCAGGTCGACCGCCTCACCGTCGGGTCCATCATCGGGAAGAATACGGGCGGGGCAGTCGTCCTGTTGAACGGCACGACGGACGCGACCGTCAACAGCATCGTCGGCCGCGATCCCGGCGGCGGCTATCCCACGTTCCGACTGGCCAACGGGAACGAGAACATCTCGGTCAGCAACGTCGTCGCCCGAGGGGGCGTTCGGGGAATCGCGATCATCACCGACGCCCGCAACGTCTCCGTCGGCGAGGTAAACATCGTCGGCTGTGACTGGGAGGGGATTCAGTTGACCGACGCCGCGAACGTCACCATCTCGGGCGGAATCGTCAGAAACATCGACGGGCCCGGCGTCGCGATCTGGCCACACCTCAACGAACCCGTCAACGAGGGGATCACCCTGAGCAACCTTCGGATCGTCGACGACCGCCCCGAAGACGAACGCCAGCAGACCTGGGCGATCCACGAAGACGACAACGTCCGGCACAACCGGTTTATCGACAACGACGTGCGCAACGGGGGGACGGAAGGACTGATTCGAGTCGCCTCCGAAACGACTGTCGTCCGGAACAACCTCGGCGGCGGCCTCAACTCCGGTCTCGTAACGCTCGAGTCCGGTGCGGACCCCGCCGCCCGCATCGAGGGCGTCGCCGGCGACTACGCGTCGACGCTGGAACTCAGAGCGCAACCGAGGACGGATCCCGGCGGCCCGTTCGCGTACGATCACTACTTCCAGTGGGGCGACGGCGACTGGGACCTGCTCTTCGAGTGGCGCGAGGACCCCGGCGATGACCTCGAACTCGAGTTTATCGTCGACCGAAACAACACGGGGCTCGTCGATCCGGGCGACCCCGAGACGGCCCCGGTGACGGAGTGGAACCCGCCGGTCGAACAGGAGTCGGGGCCGGGACCGATCGACGACTTCGAGGACGGGACCCTCGACCGGTACGTCGGCTCGCTCGGAAACTACGAAGTGAACGACGAGTCGCCGGTCGCGGAAGGGGAGTTCAGCCTCAAGAACCCGGGCGGCAACGCCGGGATGATCGGCTCCTTCGAGGGACTACCCCGGTATCCGGAAGCGGGTGACACGTTCGCCGCCAAGGTCGCGCAAACGGGCGAGGGAGGCGTCGCCTTCATCGGCATCGCCTTCGGCATGCAGGACTTCGACAACCTCTACTTCACCAGACTCGACTGGAACAACGATTCGTGGCAGCTGTGGAAGGTCGAAGACGGTTCCTACGACACGATCGCGAGTGACGACCTCTCGCTCACCGATCCGGGAACGATCTACGAGATCGTCGTCGACTGGGGCGCGGACGGCGGCCTCACGTCGACCCTCCAGACGACCGACGGTGACGTACTGGCGTCGGCGGAGGCACCCGACGAGAACACGTTCCTCGAGGGCGGGTTCGGGACTCGCCGGTCCGGGATGCTCGACGACGTTCGCATCCTCGAGTAATACAGATCCCGGCGCTGTCGTTACGATAGCACTCCTCGACCGCGTTGTCGAAATTCCGACCGCCCTCCGTCGGACAGAGGCCGAACTTCATGTTCAAACGTTCCGTCGTTCCCCGTGAGGGGGTAGGGTGGGGCTTCCTGTGCCGAAGACGCACTCTACAGGAATCGAACCAAATGGCGTCCAGAAGTCACGTTCCGATTCGGAATCGAACCTCGATCTCGTCCGGCCCCGTGATAGCGATTCCGTCGTCCATCTCGGTTACCGTATACTGGCCGTCCGTGATTCGCCTTCGAATCGCGTCGAGTGCCGCTGGTTCCGGGAGGACCACCTCGAGCCAGGACAAACCTCTGCCGTCGACTGGTCCGGACCGGTGATTCCACGTGTTCGCACCGATGTGATGGTGGTATCCGCCAGCAGACACGAACACGGCGGCTGGCACTTCCGTTTGTACCTCGAACCCGACGACGTCCACGTAGAAGTCTCGGAACGCCTCCAACGAGGACACCTCGAGATGAACGTGCCCTACGTCCGTTTCGGGAGGGACGTCCGAATTGCCTGCGCCAGCAGCTTCCACCGGTTCGAGCTCGAGGGGATACGTGCCCAGACGAACGCTCCCATCGGCGGCGAAAGACCACTCCTCACGCGGGAAATCTCGGTAGATCTCGATTCCGTTCCCCTCCGGGTCAGCGAGGTACAGCGCCTCGCTGACACCGTGGTCGGATGCACCGCCGAGTTGCCAGTGGTCCCGTATTCGGGTCAACGCATCGCCCAACGCGCCACGCGAAGGGACCCTGAACGCGTTGTGAAAGAGCCCTGCGCCCGATCTGTGCCGTTCGAGCGCACTTTCGTCTCCCTCCAAGACGAGGAGCGGTGTGTCCCCGACACCGAGAACCGTGGCGGTTTCGGAGTGACGGAGCACACTGAGCCCGACGACGTCCCGGTAGAACCCGGTCATCTCCTCGAGGTCGTTGACGCGGAGCGCGGTCCGTCCGAGACGCGTTTCCTGCGGGAGTCCGTCCGTATTTGGTGGGGTAGTCACGTTGGTCACCTTAGAGACCGACGTTGAGTGCGTACGGCCACGCGGTACCGCTGAGCGCCACGAATACGAGCGCGGCACCGAAGAGCGTGGCGTTTTTCAGGAAGTCCGTCATCTCGCTCTGTCGCTGTTCGGGGTCGTCGACCGACCAGAAGTCGTGCATGACCGGCGTCACTCCCAAGAAGAACACCGCGAGCGCCCCTGCACCGAGGAGCGGATAGATGCCGAGCGCGAGGGAGAGGCCGCCGCCGATGAGCACGAGACCAGACGCGATGACGGCGAAACGCGGGGCTGGAACACCCTTGGCCTCGACGTAGCCACTCATCCCATCGAGGCCGGTGAAGTGACCGAGGCCCATGAATCCGAGCAGTACACCGAAGACGAGTCGTCCGACGAGGAAGGCGAGGCCGCCGGCTGTCGTCTCCAGTGCCATTAGGCCGCCACCTCGGGCTGACCGCCAGTCATCTGGACGATCTGGCCAGTTACGCCTGTATTCGTGATGACGGTGGCACCGTCGTTGACGAGCTGATCGACGACGTACGGGCCCACGTTACCGGTGGCACCGGTCACGAACACCGTCGCGTTTTGTAGTTCCATTACATCACCTAGTTGGCTCCCAAACCCATATATAGCTCAGGCAACAAGTGTGTGACCAGGTAATGACGACCCAACCACCGACGGCTGACACTGACGAAGACACCGAGGTCGAACGACTTAATGCGGACGTCTGCAACGTCGTGGGATCGGTCGAGAAGATCGGTTCGAAGTGGAAACTGATCGTTCTCAACGATTTGCGAGACGGCGAAAAGCGGTTCAACGAACTCAAGCGATCGACGGGTGCAAGCTCCTACACGCTCTCGCGCGTGCTCGACGACCTGGAGGAAGAGGGGTTCCTCGAGAACCGAAAGGAGTTCGAGTCGCCGGTCGCAAGCTACTACGCCCTGACCGAGAAAGGCAGTACGCTCTGTCCCGTATTCGATGCGTTGGACGAGTGGGGCGAAAACTGGCTCGAATAAACGTCCGATGCTTTCAGAAACGGCGAGTAGTTGTATCCGTCCCACACCCTCCTGTAGCCTCCGCTCCACTACCGACAGACACAGTGTTCAAGACACTCGGTCACGGAGGCGGAGACAGTGATTCGGGACCTCGTCACAGTTCTGTTCGGCGATCCGTTTGCGGTTATGAACACGATCGGCCTGATCGCCTTTGCGCTCGTCGGATCGGCAAAGGCAATCCGTGAGGAGTTCGACCTGTTCGGGATTACCGTCGTCGGTCTGGCAATGGCGTTCGCCGGTGGAATGACGCGCGACCTCCTCGTGAGTCGGGTCCCACTGGCACTTCAGTCGCCGATCGAAATCAGTTTAGGGCTGCTCGGAGTCGGTTTAGCGATCGCGCTGAGCGCCATCCTACCGTCTCCGGATACCCATCCGATTGCCCTCGTTTCGGACGCGATCGGGCTCGCCGCCTTTGCGACAACTGGCGCCATCGTTGCAACCGATGCGAACGTTTCAGCAGTCGGTGTCGTTGCGATCGCGACGATCAACGCAGTGGGAGGTGGTGCAGTTGCAGATATTCTGCTCGATCGCTCTCCGTTTATCCTCTTCGACGATTTCTACGCGAGCTGTGCAGTGTTGGGCGGGAGTGCGTACTGGGTCGGAATGAGTGTGGGTGCCGCTGGGAGCACCGCCGCCGTCGTGTGTGCGGTAGTGACCGTTGGAACACGGGTAGCAGCAGTTACGTACGGTTGGAATCTCCCCACGATGCAGAAATTAGGACTGATACGGAACTGAACTACTGTTGGCGACCATTCTGGTTCAGGCAAAGGACTCATAGAGGGTGATTGGTAATTATTCACATGGGGTCGAACGAGAGTCGTAATACAATACCACGACGGGATGTTCTCGCTACTATTGCCGGTGCGACGATACTCACCGGTGCAAGTAAGACGGGACTTGCACAAGATAATAACGAGAGCAGTGCTGAGAACGAGTCTAGCGATGGCGGCGGCAACGAGACGACCTCCGACGTCGGCGGTGGGGCCGAAGAGGTGATTACCGGCCCCGACGGAGACCTCGTATTCGAGCCCGATAGCCTCGAGATCGCGCCCGGCACAACGGTTCGCTGGGTCTGGGATTCGGACAACCACAATGTCGCGCCGACTGAGCAACCCGAGGGGTCCGAGTGGGAGGGATATACTGATATCGAAAATACAGGTTTTGAGTACGAATATACCTTTGAAGTCGAGGGCGACTACCACTACGTCTGCGAACCCCACGTCAGTGCCGGCATGGAAGGAGATATCACAGTCGACCCAAGCGCTGCTCAAGGAGGCGGGGGTGGCGGACCGGCTCAAACCGTCCCTGACGCCGCATGGACGCTCATCATCGCGACAGTAAGCGGAATGATTGCTGTGCTGTCGCTCACCTATGCCTTCGTCCGGTATGGCGTTCGGTGAACGACCCCATCCTACTCGCTACATGGGACGGTGTCACCCAGTCGCTACCCGACAGCAAACGATGAGAGGAAGCCCCGCCGTTCACGGCGGGGAGAATGTCACGCCGGAAAGCCAGCGTCGATCAACCGACCGACGTGAGCGAACCGACCGAGTAGGGCCCTTCGTTTGAACGTACCACTGGCTCGCAGGACATTCGCGCGGTATCTCTTGCAGAAGTTCGACGACCTCTCTGAATTCTGTCTACTGGGGCGTGTGAGAGACAGAGGACGAGTTCAGTACGATGGCTTGGTTTGTTTCGCGTCGAATCTCCGTACGCGTGTATCCTTTCCGTATGAGGTCGCCGATCTCGGTGAAGATTTCGCGGGAATCGAGTCGAGCGTCGTGAAGCTACCTGGGGTCACCTGACTCGATGAAGAGTCGAGATTGAATACTAGAACGGGAACAACCTTATCTCCGTCAGTCAACTGAAAACGGATATGAATGGCCGGGAGCCAGAGGCACTTATTCCAGCGGCCGTGGACACACTCCCGATAAACTTTGCAATCCTCGACGACGAAGGGACGATCCTGTATACGAATCGCGCATGGCAGGAGTTCGGCGAAGCGAACGGCATCGAACTTCGACCAGATACGATCGGAACGAACTATCTTACGATAACCAGACAAGCGAAGACGGAGACGGCACAAACGGCTGCCGCTGGGTTATCCGAGATTCTAACGGGCGAACGAGAACTCTTCGAGTTCGAATATCCGTGTCACTCTCCCGATAAACGACGATGGTTCCTCATGCGGGCAGCATCGTTCACGAACAGTGACCAGAGATACGTCGCTGTTGCCCATTTCGACATCACTGATCGGTACACGTATCAGCGTCGGTTAGAAGAGTCCAACGAGCGCCTCCAGCAGTTCGCCTACGTTGCCTCCCACGACCTGCAAGAGCCGTTACGGATGGTCACGAGCTACCTTCAGCTACTCGAGCGTCAGTATAGCGATGATCTCGACGAAGACGCCAAAGAGTTCATCGAGTTCGCGGTCGACGGTGCCGAGCGGATGGAGGCGATGATCGAGGGATTGCTTACGTATTCCAGAATCGAAACACAGGGACAGTCCTTCGATTCGGTCGATCTCGAGGCAGTGCTAGACGATGTTTTGACTGATCTCGGTATCCGGATCGACGAAACAGGTGCCGAAATTACTGCTGAATCGCTACCGACCGTCAGCGGTAACGCCAGCCAACTTCGCCAACTCTTCCAGAACTTGCTGGAAAACGCTCTCCAGTATAGCGGCGAGCAGAAACCTCGAGTGTCAATCTCTGCGATGCGTAACGAGGACGAGTGGCTGATTTCGGTCAGTGACGAGGGGATCGGTATCGATCAAGAAGATGCAGACCGGGTTTTCGAGGTGTTCCAGCGACTCCACACCCACGAGGAGTACGAAGGGACAGGGATCGGCCTCGCACTCTGCCGACGAATTGTCAAACGCCACGGCGGCGAGATTTGGGTCGACTCCGAACCCGAAGAAGGATCGACGTTTTCGTTTACGCTTCCGGCACCCGATACGTGATCGGTTTTTGAGAATTACTAATCTTCGTAATCGGCTTCTATCAAGTGACACAGTCGCGCCCTGTATTCAGTCTGATTTTCACAATATAACTCATATCTGATGGGAGTGATAGCGGTACGTTCGCATATGTAGTGAGCGTGGGTTTCATACTAAAAACATATCCGGAGAATAGGATTTCAACAGAGCCTTCCACTTGAGATTCTCGCCATCGAAGGCAGCCTCGAGTTCGGTAGAGAGGTATTCGGAGGGATACCCGTATATTTCGGCCCCCTCAGACGACCCGCTCCGTTCGACACGAGGCGAATATATTTCGCTCAAGATTCACGGTGGTATCGTTCGGAACACACGCCATGGTTGCAACTGACGTCGACGCAGAGCGCACCTACGACGACGAGAAATTCACGACGCGAGAGGTTTTTAGGAGCGAGCGGGTGAAAGTGATCTTCGGATATTTCGAACCGGGGCAGTTCATTCCGGTTCACGCCCCGGAGAGCGACCTCGTCCTCCGGGTCGAATCGGGGAGCGGACTCGTCAGAGAAGGCGACGAGGACCACAGCGTCGAGACCGGCGACGTCGTCGTCGTTCCCGCCGAGGAATCCCGCGGCGTTCGCGCGAACGAGGGCGAGCGACTCGACGCGTTTCTCGTCGTCTCGCCGCCACCGACGGACGCCGAGCACGACCCAGTCAGGAGGGGACTTCGACGAGGCGAGTTCGAACCCGGATAACACCCTCTCCGTTCCCCTAACCCAAGCTAATCGAATATATTCGGGACCAGCGATAGAGGCGACCGAATCGTACGTCCGACCATGGTACCGTTTCCTTCGCCGTTCGGGGACGACGACGGCGGCCTCTTCGACGACTACGAACAGTTCGTTCCGGAGAACATCCCGAGACCGGGGCCGTTCCTCGAGGGGCATCGAATCCTTCGGGACGACGAGCACGTCGACTTTCACGATCGGACGCGGGAGGTCTTCGAGGAGCGGAAAGTCTACGACATGACGTTCAACTACAATCTGGCACGGCTCAACCTCGACACCCGTCACTCGGGTGCGGGCTATCGGTACGCCGAGGAGGCGGGAGACCCGTCCGTCCTCCGGGCCGAATTCACGCCGACGACGCCGTTCTGTCCGCAGGCGCACACGCTCACGATCGGCTCGTTTCGCGCGTGGAACGCCCTTTCGGACCGCCACGAGTACTCCCTCGTCCGGGTTCGTACCGCGCCGATGCATCACCAGAGCGAAGCGATCAACGACCAGCTCGAAGAGCTCGAGGAGACGTTCCTCGAGACGGGATCGGTGACGCACGAACCCGAGGGAACCGTCGGCTCGAACCCGATGGAGCGTGCAATGCGAGAGGAGCGGCCGAGTCGCGGTGGGCCGGACGCACCCTTCTAGGCCGGTTCGCCAGCGGATCCGATTCGGTGGACGATCCGGTCGGTCGTAATCTGGATCCGGGGACGAGGGGAAGATATTCGGTGCTACGGTAAGGTGGCCAGCGCCCCAGTACTCGATATGGGCGCGATACCGGGAAACATAGACGCAGGGCAGAGCCCGCCGATGACGGTTCCGCTTCGACACTTCCTCGTCGGACTGGGCTTTCTCCTCGTCGGGGCCGCGGTCGGAACGCTGAGCACGCTCGGCGCACTCTCCGGTCACCTCTCGCTCGCACACGTCCACCTGTTGCTGGCTGGGTGGGTGTGCGTGACGATCATGGGCGCGATGACGCAGTTCGTTCCGGTCTGGTCCGGCGTCAGCTTGCACTCGCGAACGCTCTCGACGGTACAACTGTGGGTCGTCACCGTCGGACTCGGGGCGTTCGCCGCCGCGCTGTTGACCGGATCCTACCGGTGGTTACCCGTCGGCGGTGGATCGATGCTGCTCGGGTTCTGGGTGTTCGTCTACAACGTCGGTCGCACGCTCGCGGCCGCCCGACCGTGGGACGTCACGGAGCGTCACTTCGCGATCGCGCTCGGATTCTTCGTGTTGCTGACCACGTTGGGGGTGACGCTCGCAGTCAGTTTCACACACCCGATCCTTCGCGGGTTGCCCGTCACGCACGGCGGTGTTCTCGGAGCGCACGTGACGCTCGCGGTCTACGGCGCGGTCCTCACGACGGTGTTCGGTGCGCTCTATCAGCTGGGGACGATGTTCACGCAGTCGGCCCTCCACGGTGTCGATCTACACATCCAGCGCGTCGAAGCGTACGGCTATCCGATCGGGGTCCTCGCCCTGGCGGGCGGCCGACTGTTCGACGTCGGTGTGCTCGCGCGCCCGGGTGCCCTCCTGATCCTCACGAGCGTCTTCGGCTTCGGCGTCCTCCTCGCACGGCGACTGTACGAGGCGCAGGTTCCCTGGACGCCGATGCTGAGTCGGTACGCGGTCGTGGCCGCGACGATGGTGGGCTGGTCGCTCTGGAGCGCTCCCTACTGGCTGACCGATCCGCTCGATCCGGCGACGCGCTTCGGTGCGCCGGGGGCGGTGCACCTCCTGGCGTTCGGACTGATCGGATTCGTCGTCCTCGGCACGCTCTATCACATCGTCCCGTTCATCATCTGGGTCCACCGGTACAGCGACCTGCTCGGACTCGAGGACGTGCCGATGATCGACGACCTCTACGACGACCGGCTGGCCGCGACCGACTTCGCGCTGCTCGTCGTCGGCCTCTGTCTGGTCGTGCTCACCGACGTCGCCGATCTACCCACCACGGTCGCCATCGTCGGCGGTGTGCTCGTCATCGCGGGCATCGCGGTGTTTCTCACGAACATGCTCTTGGTGCTTCACAGACACAGTCCGCACACGCTGGCAGGGATTCTGTTCGAACGGCTCGCGACCGACAGTACGGAATCGCAGGCGGCCACCGACGCCGAACACCACGCGTCCCGGCGATGACGACACGTGACCCCTCGAACCGTCGCACCGATCGACGGGGGACCGTTCGCGTCCGGATCCGGCCTGGACCGGATCGTCCGTGGAGTACGCCGTGTTCTCTCTTCTCCTCACCGCTCGTGAGCGATCGGAGCCACGCTCGAGAGTCGGGTCGTGACGCTCGAGACGGCGTCCGCACGCTGACGCAGGCAGCCGTCAGCGGCGACGATTCGTCGATCGACGTCCGGTAGTCTCAACGCGATCACGTAGAGTGATTCCCCGCGATCGTCCAGAACGTACTCTGGATCGCTTTCCCGAGGAAGTACCCGACGAGAGACCAGAGGACACCACCCTCCACGCCGTAGACCGTGACGCCGACGACGGCGCCGAGGGCCCCGAGCCCGAGTGCGAGAGAGCGAACTGTGACCGATAACGGTCGCATACTTCCCCCTGAACGCGTGAGACGAGGTGGGTGTTCGTCCGAACACCTTCGCTCGGTGATTCACTGACGAGCGTCGGGGACCGACCCCGAGGCGGTTGACACGCGTGTATCGTCCGCTCCCTCGATTCGTTTTTTAACACCGCCGGTACACGTTCAGGTATGCACCTCGACACGCTCGGAATCGATCCGTCGGTGGAGACGATATTTCCGCCAGAGGTTCTGCTCGATGAACTGGCTGATCTCCCCGTCGAGACAGTTGTTCTCGACGGCTCGGGGGCAACGGTTCGGGACTGCGATGGCGTCGTTACCTTCGCTCACCGAGACGCATTTCTCGACGTCGAGTGGGTCCACTCGGTACAGGCCGGCGTCGACCGGTTCCCTCACGACCGGTTCGAAGCGAACGGCGTGATCCTCACGAACAGCACCGGAATCCACGGCGACGCCATCGGCGAGACCGTCGCGGGGTACGTCCTCGCGCTCGCTCGCCGTATCCACGAACACGTCGCCAACCAGCAACACGGGGAGTGGTCCCAACCCGATTGGGACGAGGCATGGACCGTCGCCGGGGAACGAGCCTGCGTCGTCGGACTGGGCGGCCTCGGGCGGGGCATCGTCGACCGACTCACCGGGCTCCGCCTCGAGGTGACCGGCGTCAGGCGAACGCCGACGCCCGAACCCGGCGTCGATCGGATCTACACGCCCGCGGACCTCGAGACGGCCGTCTCGGATTCGCGCTTCGTGGTCCTCGCCGTTCCGCTGACCGAGGAGACGAGGGGGCTGGTCGACGCGGCGGTCCTCGACGCGATGCGTTCGGACGCCTACCTCGTCAACGTCTCTCGAGGCGACGTCGTCGACCAGAACGCGCTCGTAGACGCGCTCGCGGGCGGCGAGATCGCCGGCGCGGCCCTCGACGTCTTCGAGGAGGAACCGCTTCCGGAATCGTCGCCGCTCTGGGGGTTCGACGAGGTGATCGTCTCGCCACATTGCGGCGCGTTCACCCGCGACTACCGCGTCCACGTCGCTGCGATCGTCCGCGAGAGCGTCCGGCGTCTCTTGGCGGGGGAGGACCCCGTCAACCGCGTTCTGTGATCAGAAGTGTGAGTCGCGCCTAGGATCAGCGGTGTGAGTGTGCGTCTGTGCGTTGGTCAGGCCGATTCGAGGGCCTCGAGGAGTTCGTCGTAGTTCGGTTCGTTCGTCGGATCGTCGGCGATCCAGTCGCAGACGATCGACCTCCGCATCGAGGACGAACGCCGCCCGATTCGCGACGCCCGTAAAGCCCGAGATCGGGGATGTCGATCTCGAGGTCGTAGGCCTCGATCGCTTCGCGATCCATGTCGCTGACGAGGTCGAACGCGATGTCGTGTTCTTCGCGGAACGCACCCTGCGAGAACGGCGAATCGGCGCTGACGCCGAACACCGTCACGCCGGCGTCGCGAAAGGCCTCGAGGCGCTCCTGCAGCGCGACCATCTCGTTGGTACACGACGGGGTGAACGTGCGGGGTAAAAGGCGAGGACGATCGGGCCGTCCCCGAGGTGGTCTTCGAAGTCGAACGGTTCGTGGTCGCTCGTTCCGACCGTCGCCGAAAACGACGATGCAGTGTCTCCGGTCGAGTAGACGGTTCTCCCATCGCCTGGGATTCGGCAGGCGGTACATGTGTCTTCGCGGCCACGTCTCGAGTATGGCTAGCGAACACGAGCGCGCACACGAGGAGGCCGAACCGGTGACCGACCACGTCCACGAGAACTCGTGGTCCGCGAACCTGGAAAAACCGACCCACGCCGAGGATCGCGACCTGGTTCTCGAGCAGGCGGTCGACGCCGTCGAACACACCGCTCCCGGACACCACGTCAACCTCGTCACCCACGGGAACCACGGCCACCCCGAGGGATACCTCTACGACGAACTCGAGGCGGCGACCGACGGCGAGGAACTCGAGTGGGAGTACATCGACCAGTGCGGCTGTGGTGGGCACGTGACCCGCGTACACGTCCGGTGACCGGAGCCGGCGAGGCCCCGAAACCGTCGAATCGATTCGGGCAGATGGACCTGTTCGTCGCGCGTCGGGACCCCCTCCTTCAGAAACACCTCGAGCGATTACAGAGGTTCGAGGAGAAAGCCCACGACTTCAGTCGTGATTCCTCCCGGCGACAGAAATCTCCGTCATTCCGTTTCGTCCTCGAGTCGGAACGTCGTACGGATCGGTTCTGGGAGGGGCGGGCGTGGGGCCGTTTCGTGTCGTTCGATTTTCTCTGGTTTTCGCGTTCTCTGGTGAACGGCTCGCGCCATCGGAACGCCCTCGAGATAGTTGAAGTCTCCGAGGATGTCGGCACCGTACTCGGTAACGCCGTAGAATTTCCACGGCAAGCCGCGCTTTTCCCTGTTTGGGGGGTACTCGTAGATTGCAAGGATGTCCGCTTCGACGAGTACGTCCAACTGCTCTTCCACGGTCTTTTTCGACTTGCTCGGGACGAAATGGTTGATTTCAGCAGCTGACGCGAGGACGTTCGGGTGACCCAGAAGCGCCTGAACGATGCTGTGTCGAGTTTCCTGTGACAGCAGCTCCATCAGTTCGCGCTGCCGATCCAACGGATTTTCCTCGTGGTCGGGTTTGGAATGCGGGGAGATGTCGGCCATTGTCAACTAAACATACGATGGCGGCGCACATAAGTACCCGGGGTTATCTTCCCTAAGTTAGACCAATATGGTTATTAGGCGAAATATCCACAGTAGTTAGTATGGGAGACATACCGGAGAACACAGAAGAACTTACGGAGTTCATCCTGAACGACGTTCTCTACGGCCTCGAGCTCGACCCAATAGATAGTGAACGGCTCCTTTCGTATATGCGGGAGCGACACGAGCACCTCTTTGGCCCCCACTCGACGTATTTCGTGTTAGGAAGTTACGAATCACCGTTCAAGTATCGTCTCGACGAGGCGCTCGACGTGCTGAATCGCCGGTACGATGCCTACGCGTATCTGCTCGCCACCCAGCCCGACCTCGACGTATCGGACGACATTCCGGATCTGAAAGTGAAGTTCTTTCTTCACGCCCTCTACGCGGATTCGATTCCGCTGATTCTCGAACACGACACTGGTGGAGCGGTCGCCGAATTTGGACGCGTCGAACGCCCGGCGCTACTCGACCGCACGTACCTCTTCCCTCGAGCCAAGGAGGAACACTACGATGAGAACTCCGTGCTCACGACGCGAGACGCGATCCGTGCTCGGGCCGTCGAACTGGCGTATCACGCTGACGACCTCGGCACGGAACTCGAGACGCTCGCCGAACGCGCTCGTGACCGCGGACTGGACGTCTCGACTCGAGACCTCGAATCGTACTTAGAGTCCGAACTGGGCGGTCGCACGCCGTCGTATAGCGGCGTGATAACCGATTCCCTCGTCCACCTCGAATCACTGAACCGCTGCTATTCGTGGACGACGACGGAGGAACTCGAAGACCAACTGACGAACGTTCCGTGATCAGTCTCGCAGACGCGACGTTCGGCCTGAAATCCCATGGTGGGATTCCCGCGACTGTAGGCGCGGGAGGAGGTCAATCGTAACGGTAGCCGTGTCGTAGGTATGCGACCCATTTTATGATACTTCGCACCAGATTGCGAGTATCAACCATGGCGCAACTCGAGCGGCTGCGGGTGTATCCGGTCAAGGGACTCGACGGAATCGACCTCGAAGCGGCGACCGTGCTCGAGGGTGGGACGCTCGAGTTCGATCGGGAGTTCGCCCTCTTCGACTCGGACGGCGAGGTTCTCAACGGGAAGCGAACCGACGGGGTTCACGACCTCCGTACCGACTTCGATCCGGCGTCGTACGAACTGGCGATCGACCCGCCGACGAGTCGAAGGCGGCGGTTCGATCTCGCTGACGAACGGGAGGCGTGTGCGCGCTGGCTGGGGGAGTTTTTCGACGAGGACCTCGAGCTACGGCGGGACCGATCGACGGGGTACGTCGACCGACGGGAGATGGGACCGTCGGTCGTCAGCACCGCGACGCTCGAGACGGTCGCCTCGTGGTTCAACGAGTTGACCGTCGACGGTGTCCGGAGACGGCTCCGAGCGAACGTCGAAGTGTCGGGCGTTCCGCCGTTCTGGGAGGATCGGTTCGTCGGGGAGCACGCGCCGACGTTCGAGATCAGCGGCGTCACGTTCGAGGGCGTCACCCCGTGCGGGCGCTGTGTCGTCCCCCAGCGCGACCCCGACACCGGGGAACCCCTTCCCGATTTCAGGCGACGGTTCGTCCGGAAACGGGAGGAGACGTTCCCCGAGTGGGCCGATCGGTCGGCGTTCGACCACTTCTACACGGTTATGCTCATCGCGCAGGTTCCGGACGCCGACCGCGGACGGCGTCTTCGGATCGGCGACGCCATCTCCACGAGCACCTGACGCGGCGCTCGAGTGAAACCCTGCGTACGAATCGGTCGAGCCGAGCGCTTCGAGCGGTGGACGCACGGCCGCTCTCGTGTGCCAGCGCGCCGACGTCGTCGTCGATTTCGCCGACTACGCGGGCGAGACGCTGTTGCTCCACAACGACGCCCCGGCGAGGTGGTTCACGTCGCCGTCCACTTCGGGGAACACGACGGGCTGTTCACCGACCAGACGGGCGAGTATATGTGGCACTGCCACATGATCGAACACGAGGACCACGACATGATGCGCCCCTTCGAGGTGCTCCCCGACGACGAGACCTGAGGCTAAGGACGGTTCTAACGGGGAAACCGAGCGTTCCGACTCGGTACCCTGACGGCCGGTCGTGGGGATGAGTGAATGAGAGAGCGGTATCTGGGTTCTGTTCGAATCCACATGCCCGTGAGTTTGGACGAAGCGGACGCGACGCGGTCGGGACGCCGTCGAACCGACGGACGCGTTCGGAACTCGATAGGACCGTGACTCGACGACTCCCAGTTCCTCGTTCTCGAGATGGGCGGGGTCACGATGCGACTCGGAGCGTCGGTCGCTGGGTTCCCCTCCTGTCCACTCGGGATGCCCAGTTCCTGAAGGAGATGCTTTAGTGAACTACCCCTGCCTACTTCGCGAAGCAGACGTCGGTCAGTGAAGAGACACTATCTATCTTTAAACAGCGAGAGAATCCCGCCTTTTAGGGCGGGCGTGAATCGCGTCACGCGACTACGAAATCCACTGCTCGATGACAGACCGGCTATTTAACGCTAATCCGAATCATTAAGTAGGTTTATCTACATAGTCTATGTATGGCGATTCAGGCCACACGCACCTACGTTGGTTCCATCCAGAACCAGCAACAGGTCTGCGATGGCCTCGACTCGCTCGGAGATTCCGCCTCAAAAATCTGGAACGTCGCACGATGGGCAGCCGACCGCGTATGGGACGAGATCGGGAAGATTCCCGACGAAGGAACGCTCAAATCGTACATGAAGAACCAGTCGTGCTGGAAAGACCTGAACGCACAATCCAGTCAGAAAGTCATTGAAGAACTTTCTGACGCTTTCCAGTCGTGGTTCGACCTACGACACAAGTTTGACGAGGCGAATCCGCCCGGCTACCGTAAACACGGCGACACGCGACCACGTAGCACGGTCACGTTCAAAGCAGACGGGTTCAAACACGACCCCGAAAATAACCGCGTCCGACTCTCCAAAGGCTCAAACCTCAAAGAACGCTGGTCGGACTTCATCCTCTGTGAGTACCAGATGCGCCCCGACGTTGACCTCTCGGAAGTCAACAAGGTGCAGAACGTTCGCGCTGTCTGGAACGGCGAGGAGTGGGAACTGCACTTCGTCTGCAAAGTCGAACTCGAAACGAACGACTCAGTAGGCGACGGAGTGGCGGGCATCGACCTTGGCATCAAGAACATCGCCACAGTTGCGTTCCCCGACGAATACGTGCTGTATCCCGGCAACTCGCTCAAACAAGACAAGCACTACTTCAAACGTGCCGAATACGACACCGACGGTGAGAATGGTCCCTCGGAGAAATCGATGTGGGCACGCAGAAAACTCGCTGACCGTGAAACGCACTTCTACCACGCTCTCACGGACGCCATCATAACCGAGTGTGTCGAACGCGGTGTTGGAACACTCGCGGTGAGTTGGCCCGAGAAGGTGCGTGATTCTGACTGGGGGAAGACCGGCAACAAGAAACTCCACACGTGGGCGTTCGACCGCATCTACCAGTACCTCAACTACAAAGGCGAGATACGTGGCGTCGAGGTGCTGAAGGAGAACGAGTGGAACACCAGTAAGACCTGCTCACGATGTGGTGACGACACAAAGTCGAACCGTGTTGAACGTGGCCTGTACGTCTGCTCATCGTGTGAGTTGGTAGCCAACGCGGATTGTAACGGTGCGGAGAATATGCGCCAGAAGATAACTCCGAGTCCTCACGGCGAGGATAGGAGTAACGGCTGTGTGGCACAGCCATCGGCACACCTGTTCGACCGCGAGAGCGGGACGTTTCACACGAGAGAACAGGTCGTGTCGTAAACCAGCAAATATCCCACCTGCGGTACGGGAAGCCTCGCCGTTTACGGCGAGGAGGATGTCACTGTATTGGCTGAGTTTGTGACTGGGTGTGCGAATTCTCATCTGTGGAGCTCGAAAGCGAGTCTGACGAAGAATCAGTGCTCGCGTCGACCGGTCGGGAAGGTGTCTCATCATCCGTTTGGAAGTGAGACAACGCCGCTCCAGCGAAGGCACCGACAGTGATGACGGGAACAATTGACGCAAGCATTGCAACGTAAGAAGCCAGCAATAAGAAGAGGGAAAAACCATCGATTGACGTAACTGTGATTTCAGAGGACACCAGTGCTCCAGCAAGAGTGACTCCTCCGATACTTCCGAGAGCGATTGTACGGGCAACCCAGCGATAGTTGTGAGCCATATCGACGCGGTGGGCGATGGAGTACCCGAACGAAACCGCTACGACGAGTAGTACGAGTGGTTGTGCAATATTACTAAGAAGGTTGTACGTAGTTACGGTCTGTCCGGTCGTTCCAATCGTCGGAACCATGCCCTCGAAACCTCCATCAACCAATCTCCCGATGATTAATGGAGGAGCGTACTGGATGACAAAGCCGAGAATTCCAATGACAACGGATAGCCCACCAACGTGTTTCTTATCCATAATATCTACACCAGCTATTGTCCGATAAGTGTTTGTACACTATATCATTCAGAACGGTCACACCCACAGATTCACATGCAGTCCATTGTTCTTCTTTGCAGCCGAGCTCGAATCTCTTGCTTAGTATAGGTCACTCACTTAGCAGACAGGCTGGCAATTAATCGTCTTGCTCAACCCATCCTTGTACTTCGTCACCGGGTTCGAGAACAACTAAAGCACTCGAACGCCGATCTCCATCTGGGGGGATATCGTGCATATCGTCCCAGACAAGTTCTCCATCGACGTGACACCGAACAGTTAGTGTTCCCTGGGTCTCAAATCGTTTGACCCGCCAATCGTCACCAGATTCGACGGTTTTCGGCCCGTATGTACTTTCTTCACCGTCAAGGTCGAGTTCAACCGAGACTTCGTGGTTTGACACCCGTTCGTTCAAGATAATGATGAGATGATCTGAGGAACTTATCAATTCAGAACAACCTGCAACCAAACCCGCTGCCCAAACTCCTGCTCCAGCGAGTACAGCACGTCGATTAATGATATATTTTTATAATAGTGCGGGTATAAGTTTTCCCTACGATTAAACTGTTAGATATTCTGTATGGTTTGTTCCGTTTGCAGATCCATATAGCAAATCACTGTGCTTCTTTGCAGCCGGTCTCAGATCGATTCACCTGCTCAGTATAGAACAGAGATACAGCAACCAGTCTATTTCAATAATTTTGCTTAAATTCGATATACGGCTCAGTGCCATCTAGTTCAGTGCGAATTTCAATAAAAAGTGTATCTGTACGCTCATCATCTCCCTTCAACGCAGGATAAAAAGGATACGTAGCCCTCGTTGCGGGTGCAGTCTCCAAATTCACTCTGACTATGTATTTGTCACTCTCTAGGATTTCTTCCTCTATATGTTGGTACGCTGCATCATCTTCTGGAGGTGTAGAAAGATCGTACCGTTCCCTCAATATAATCGCCTCACGATACTTATCCGCCTCTGTACGGTATATATCGATATTCATCTCATGTTCTGTGGAATCGAAGTTCAACAGAGTTAATGTGAGATAACTGTTGTCTGATAATAATCCAGTACAACCCGAAACCGCTACTGAACCCACGCTTCCGCCCAAAGAAAGTGCCTTTCTCCGAGTTAACTTCATACTTTAACCAACTCCAAAGTAATTATATGCTTTCTGATGTCCCGTATTGGTCAATCACACTCCCCCGCTGAACTACATGCGACATTCGCACGTGCACTAAGCAAAGTCCTCGTCCAACTCTACGTGCGATCTCAAACAGAGATGATTTGCTTAATATAGGCGAGCGACGTACCACGGTTGATCGGTAATATATTTGTAACTCGTCATGACCAGCCGCGGAATACGAAGAATGTGTACAGCAGTGTGGAATCTACAAGGGACGTAGCTCGCTCGAGAGTTCGGCCGTTATTTGTCTCCGCTGAACTGCTTGAAGTCCTCGATAGTGATGGCGATCGCGTCCCGATCCGGTACGTCACGGACCGCGAATGCCGTTGGGTACGTTCCTGCTCTCGCATACGTCTCGGGCTGAGCGATCGTTCGACGGTCAGTCTCCGAGTGCTCTAAGAGGAACTCCCGAGTGATCATCGGTTCTACGAACGTCAGTTCCGCGGTGCCGTCGCCATCTGGGTCATAAGCACCCCAAATGAGCGTGTTGCTGAACTCCCCGCCGGTCATCTCGGGGACGGAGGGATCGACCATATGCTCGCCCATATCGGTGATGACTCGCTCCTCTACGACTGGTCCTCGAGCGTATCCCGCAGGAATATATCTACTCGGAAGGTCGTATGTCGGCGCGGCCGACCCGGTGATGGCGTCGACAGTATCGGTCGAGAGCATGTGGAAGTGGATGTCGAAGTGAGGCACTTCCCAGCTCCCCGGCGGTGGGTGTCCATCCGGATTCCAGTTTAGCCCGAGGAAGGTAAAGGGCGTCGCCGAGGTTTGCGGGAATGGGAGAAAGAATTCCTGGGACCACTTGTGGTGGATGATGACCGATTCGCCGTTAGGGCCGTACTTGTCCGTGTAGTTCTCCGGGCCCGATTGTTCGAGTGCTGGGGCCGACGGAAGTCCCTCGAGGGCAGCTCGTTCCACGAACATCCCGTGGTACTTGGGGCGTCCTGACGGTGTGACGGTCGTGAACGTCCGTACCTCGCCATTCCCCAAGTTCACGGGAGTTCCCCACTCGGTAATGCCGTCGGGTGGGAACGTATCGCCTGCATCTGCGCTCGCCAGTCCACTCGTCCCGATGGCCGTTCCAGTAGCAGCCATGGTCCCGAGGAACCGTCGTCTGCCGATGTGGACTCGGTCAATACCAGCTCTCAGTTCTCGTGTGTTCTCTCGTATCATTGTTGGATCGAAATGTCAGGTGATCTATTCCCTTCATTTCGTGACTTACCCATATCTAGTATGGTAATAATAGTATCGTATAAAGATACATTTTATTGACAACAATTTACTAGTTCCTAACTAGAAAACTACATGTATGCGCCTCGCTATCGTTCTCCAGGTATCCGAAGATGATGATTCTGATCTGGTGTCTTTTCTTTGGTAGAAGACGGTTACTGAACAGGGAGGATGTCTCGCTCAGAACATAGTGATATGCTACCTCGAAGTGTAGTGTGGTACTATGACTCGAGAAGCATCGTCTCCAGAGGAGCAAGCCAAACGGGTGTGGACGCTCGGATCCTATTCGGACATCGCACCGCATTTCCTGTCCATGGCAGCTCGTCTCGTTGATGCGACGGACGTCAGCTCGAACGATGCCGTGCTGGATGTGGGCTGTGGGACCGGAAATGTCGCCATCACCGCCGCCCAGCGAGATGCAAGTGTCACAGGTTTAGATATTACACCGGTAATGCTTGATGCGGCTCGAGAGAACGCCGCGATCGCCGGTATCGAAGATATCTCGTGGCGCGAGGGAACCGCGACGGACCTCCCGTTCGATGACGACACGTTCGATGTCACGCTCTCGTGTGTCGGCCATATGTTCGCGGAACCTCCCGATGCTGCCGCCCAAGAACTGCTTCGCGTGACCCGATCGAGTGGCCAGATCGCATTCACGTCATGGACGCCCACGAGCATCGTCCCAGCCATGGGCAAGACAGTAACCGAGTATCTCCCACCGAATCCAGACGCGCCGGATCCACCCTTCTTGTGGGGCGATCCTGACGTCGTGGGAAACCGATTAGGCGATAATGTCGATGAACTCGTGTTCGAAACCGGGACGGTACTGATGCCCGTTCTCTCACCGGCGCATTACTGGGAGGCCGCTGTAACCCAGTCCGGGATGTTTATCGTAGCACTCGAAAACATCAATGAAGACGATCGCATGGCCCTCCGTGAAGAAATAATTAAGACTATCGAACAGTATTTCGACGAGAGCCTGAATTGTGTTCCCATGGAGTACCGCCTGACGAAGGCAGTAGTCGGCTGATTCGTGGAGAACCGATTATCGGTTTTTCAACGATGGACAGTAAGTAGACCGTTCTGCCAGATATGCACGTGAACTAATCAAAGCATCAATCGACTCACGAGAGATCTCGAGCATATGATTGTTCAGTACCGGGGAACCAGCGACCAACGATCTATAGGTGCTACAGGAGTCTCTCAAATAGAACGCAATTCCATAATATATGAAATACAGAGAATATATACTAGAGAAGTGAGAACACTGTTGATATGTCTGATGAGTCCTCTATCCCTCGTGCACAATCGATATCGGCGTATATAGAAGACGGCGCGCGTATCGCGGCAATTCTCCTCATTTGGGGAGTCATCTCCGCGCTGTTCACATACGGAGTGAGCGATATTGGACTGCCTTTCGAGCGATTCTGGCTCCAACTCGGACAGTTGTTTGCCGTAACTGGTGTTCTTAACGCCATTCTCTATCTTCTGTATCGTTCCATCGACTACTGGAACGAGTCCGCATGACTCCTACCGATATCCTCCGAAGCAGCGATTTGAGTGCGACGACCTCTCCCGGGAATAACGTCGCGGAATCTCGTTCCTCATCAACACTTCAAAAACCATTTGTATTAGATCTCCGATGTGATTTTCAGTCTCGTATGTGGCTGTATCAGATACTGATTTCACGAATAGCTCTCAGACGGAATGTTCAAGTTCGATACTCCGCGAGGGTGTGATGAGCCGAGCCGATCAGCTTCGTGTCGGGCTCTGGATACGGATGGCACTCGCGTGCCTGCTCGCGCTCAGTGGCATCGTGCTCGTACTCGCTACCGAACTCGTCATTGCCGGCCTGCTGGGAACGATAGTCGCCGAAACGATCCCGGTGTATGGCGCGCTCGGATTGGCTCTCGCGTTAGCGGGTGTCGTACTTCTCGGTATTTGGTGGCTCAGTGCGAGCGTACTCGAGAAATCCGTTTCCGACGATATCTTCGCAGATCGAATCGCCCACGACGGTATGGCCGACGCAGTGGCCGGAGTCCGACGGTGGTTTGTGTCGCCCACACGCACGCTCCCACCAACGATGCTCGCCGGACTCGCCGGCGTCTCCCTCGTACTTCTCCTCGCCCATCAGTTGCTTCTCGAACGGTTGAACGTGTCCAGTTTCCAACTCGGGGCCGTCGTCGGCTGTGGCGTGGTCGTCTTCCAGAGCGCTCGACTCGTCAGCCGTGAGTTTCGCCAAGATAGCGCCGTCCACACGACACTGACGGACGAATTTCGCGTACTCGCTCACGTCGACGATCAGGCCGAGCTCGAAGCACAGGTTCGTCGACTCGCCACACAGGCGGGAGTTCCCACGCCGACCGTCGAGGTCGTGGCCTCTAAGACGCCGATAGCGGCCACCGTCGGCTACCGGCCTAGCGGATCGACAATACTCGTCTCCCGCGGCCTCCTCGAGGTTCTCGACGATCGAGAACGGGAGGCCGTACTGGCACACGAACTCGCCCATATTAGCAACCGGGATGCGGCGATCATGACCGCGCTAGCCCTTCCAGCCGCGAAAGCAAAGGCCCTGCTAAACCGATTCACTCATCCACTTCTGCTCGTCGTCATCGGTCCAGTGTACGCCAGTAGCCGCCTCTGTGTGGCCCTCGTCGGTCGCCATCGTGAATACGTCGCCGACCGAAGTGCGACCGAGCTCACTGGTGACCCTGCCGCACTGGCGAGTGCTCTCGAGAGTCTGAGTCGTGAGCACGAAAGGCGACCCTCGAGTGATCTTCGGGAACACCGATCGACGGCGGCGTTCGCCATCGTCCCACCGCCGTGGACTGAACACCGATTTTTCGATCGCACTCGGCGCTTCGTCGCTTGTGGCTTGCTCGGTACACATCCACCAACTGTGGCTCGGATCGAGCGTCTTCGATCGCGAACAGAGACAATCGAATTCGATAGTAGCCGGTAATCGACCGGCAATCGTCGCAGACGATCTGACGAAGGAGTACCTCGAGACGACGGCTGTCGATGGCGTGACCCTCGAGATCGACCGTGGGGCAGTGTACGGCGACGAACCGACCAGCGGGCTCGATCCACGGGTCGGACGGTGCCTGAGACCATCGTCGAATTGGCAACCAACGGAACGACCGTGTTTCTTTCGACCCACATTCTACCGGTGGTAGAGGACGTCGCTACCGACGTCGGTATTCTCTATGACGGGGAGCTGGTCGCTGAGGGATCACCCGACGAACTCAAAAAACGAATGGAAGGTGGTATGGAGAGTACCCTCGAGGACATCTTTCTGGAAGTGACGACCGACGAAGCCGACGAAGACAGTACAACTGAAAGCGAGACTAGCTGAGTCCGTGGTTGTCGGGCCGACGTTTCTGGAACAATCTACAAACTGAGAGGTAGATCATTTCATCTCTTGGGTGAGATGTTCGACAGCGTTTCGATTTCCATGTTTTTCGTATCGAAATCGGTGTCCGAGATGATGGAGTGTAGCCTTGAGCCACGGAGCTGAATCGACGAGAAACACGGCGTCTTCGACGTTGTGTTTCTCTCTGAGCTCGCGAAGAACCATCTCAGTAAGTGCGGTTGTACGCGTTGAACAGAGCGTGATATGGGGAAATTCGTTGGTTTCAGGATCGACAGCGGTGTCCAGCCAGTCGCGCTGATCGTCGAGTTGGATCGCGGTTTCGTCGAGTGCGACATCCGTGTCTCGTCGCGCCGTCACGGACGCGATGTCGTTTCCGGTGCCACCGCCGATAGCGATTAGATCGAAGTCGTTCATCCGTATCCTCGATATATGACTGTAATAGTGAAAGAGGGGAGTCAAGTGTGCGTGAACTGCCCGATACTGGCCTAGATTTATGTCGCTATTCGATGTAGCCCACGTGCATGGCAGATAATCACAACCACGATCACGATGACGGACACGAGTGTAACATCTGTGGCCAGTCGTTCGACTCGGAAGAAGACCTTCAGCAACACGCCGAAGCGGAACACGAAGACGAAATGTAGGCGTTTCACTCGGACGGCGCTGTTGGGAGAATGGCTTCGAATTCGTAGCGTGCCAGTCGTGGTGGAGCCGCCGCCGGTCGAATTGGCGTACTCGACGGTTGCCGTTCCTGGACCGGGAACCACGCGACAGTCGTGTCCGGGCGTCACCTCTCAGACGGTGTGACTGGCTCGCCGAGCCGAACCCCCATCGGCGCCGGTCCGGGCGTCTCGCGTCCCCGGACGTAGCCGAGATACAGGGCGCTGTTGACGATTCCTATATGACTGAACGCCTGCGGGTAGTTCCCGAGGTACGTGCCGGTCTCCGGGTCGATCTCCTCGGCGACGAGTCCAAGCGGATTCAGGTACCCCAGGAGCGACTCGAATCGGGATTGCGCTTCTTCGACGCGTCCGGAGAGCGCGAGCGCGTCGACGAGCCAGCACGTACAGAGGACGAACGCTCCCTCCTCGCCCGGGAGCCCGTCGTCGCCGTCGTACCGTGACACGAACACGTCGTCCTCGAGTAGCACGTCCTCGATCGCGTCGATCGTTCCCCGGATGCGATCGTCGTCGAACGGCAGGAATCCGACGAGCGGGAGCAACAGCCCCGTCGCGTCCAGTGCGTCCGAGCCGTAAGACTGTACGAACGCTCCCACGTCTTCGTCGTACCCGTTCTCGAGGACGTCCGTCCGGATCGTCTCGCGGGTCTCTCGCCACGCCTCGAGCGGGGCATCGTGGCGTCCGTCGGTGGCGATCGCGAGGCCCCGGTCGAGGGCGACCCAGCACATCACTTTCGAATAGACGAAGTGTTCGTTCCCGCCGCGGACCTCCCAGATACCCGCGTCGGACTCGTCCCAGACGTTACGAACGTATTCGACGATGTCGCGAATTCGCTCCCACTCGTCGTCGTCCAGCCCTCTCCCGTGCTGGCGCATCTCGTCGACGGCCAACAGGAGTTCTCCGTAGATGTCGAGTTGTCGCTGGTCGGCGGCCCCGTTCCCGATTCGGACCGGTCGGGAACCGCGATACCCCTCGAAATGATCGAGTTCTCGCTCCTCGAGGTCGGACTCGCCGTGGAGCCCGTACAGTGGCTGGATCGCCGCCGGATCGTCCGTCTGACAGAGGTCCACGAACCAGTCGAAGTAGTCGTTCGCCTCCTCGGCGGTGCCGAGGTTCATCAAGGCCTGGACGGTGAATCCGGCGTCTCGAAGCCAGTTGAACCGATAATCCCAGTTTCGGACACCGCCGATATCTTCCGGAAGTGATGTGGTCGGAGCGGCGGCGATCGCCCCCGATTCGGCGTGCGTGAGAAGCTTGAGAACGAGTTCGGAGCGAACGACGCGATCGTGCCACGGCCCCTCGAACGCACAGCCGTCCTCGGAGTCGCAGTCGTGGGCCCAGCCGGTCCAGTACTCGATCGTCTCCTCCAGCGCGGCATCCGGGTCCGTATTCGCGTCCTCGGCACCCGTACACCGGAGCAAGAACCACTCCGTCTCGCCCGTCTCGAGCGAGAGGGCACCGGTAATTCGGCCGTCGTCGATCTCGAGGTCGACCGGGCTCTCGAGTAGTGTCCGTTCCTCCCCACCCTCGGCGAGAATGCCGTTCTCGACCGGTTCGATCGCCGTCGCCGCGCGACCGTAATCGAACTGCGGGTCGAGGTCGACCTCGAGGTCGACGGTCCCGTCAGTGCATGCGACCTTGCGGTAGAGGACTTTCTTCGGGTGATCGACCTGCCCTGCCGGGGGCAAGAAGTCCGTCACAGTCGCCGTGCCTCCCGTCGTACGGAAGATCGTCTCGAGGACGTTCGTATCGTCGACGTACCGTCGCTCCGTCTCGAAGGAGTCGGCCGGGCCGATCCGAAACCGACCGCCCCGCTCGGCGTCGAGAACCGCGGCGAGAATGCTCGGCGACTCGAGGTGCGGGAAGGGAAACCAGTCGATCGAGCCGTTCGGTGCGACGAGCGCGCACGTCTCGAGGTTGCCGATGACGCCGTAGGCTTCGATCGGCGGATAGGCACCGGACTCAGTCACCGACATCACCCGCGGTACGGACCGAGGTGTCGAATACGACCGTCTCGAGACCGTTCTTTGCAGTGACTAGTTTTAGATCGGGCCCGGCGGATCCACCGCTGGTACCGAGTGCGACTCCCATGATACGATGTGAATCTTCGGCCAGCGGGATAAAGGTGCAACGCGAAGTGATACGAGAACGAAACGCCACCGACTCGCTCTCGGCTGTCGAATGGAATCACGACCTCGTGGGCGGACTCGGCCGAGTGTCGAGGTCACAGAACCCGTCGACGACACTCTCGTGCGATCGGGGATATCTCGACGTTCTACCCGTCGTTCGCAACCGCGTGTGCGAGATCCGAGAGCGCTTCGGCGACGCCCGCGATCCGTTCGTCGGTTCCTTCGAGACCGTGGCGGCGAGCGAGGTAGTGTGGATCGTTGTACGTTACGTAGACGTCTTCGTCGGCCGCCCAGACCAGCAATTTTTGCGGAAGGTCGATCGCGACCGATCGGCTCGCCTGCATGAGCGGCGTGCCGACCGCGGGGTTTCCGAAGAGAAAGAGCGTCGTCGGTGGAAGTTCCGCACCGACCGTGTCGGCGTTCGCCGCGTGATCGACGGACGTGACGAGCAGCAGGTCGCGCTCCTCGAGGGCCGGTTCGACGCGAGCGACCGTCGTCTCGAAATCCGCGCCACTCTCGAGCGTTACCAGTCCGGAATCGTCGTCTCGAGTCTTCGAGTGGGTGCCAGCGCCGTTATCACGATCACCGTGTGTAGCCGTCGCCGTCGATCCGCCGATTCCGAGGACCGTTCCTCCGCCGAGTAGTTGGACGAATCGTCGCCGAGCCGTACCGTTTTGGTCTCGTGTCATGACAGCATCAAAACGCAACCCCGATCATAGTTGTACGGATAGTTTGCTCGAGTAATTGAGAGTTTGTTCCTGAAACGATACCCAGTGCGACGGTAGTCCTCGAGATGGATGTCACCGACGATAGTGCATCAATATGTGATCGTATACGAACGTTTCCGTCATAGTTGGTGGCGGTGGTTGCCGTAACGCCAATCGTGAAGGGCGTTACGATATAACATACCACACATGGAGGAGCCTACTGATCAACCCGAACCGGAAGCTGGACAGGTGTTCGAGTCCATCGAAGAGCGAGTCGATCGGCGCGACGACTGGGCGCGTCGTCGTCGGAAAAGTCTCCCCACGGACAAGCAGCTGCTAGTCATCGCATGCATGGACGAACGAATCCCCGTCGAAGAAGCACTCGGCATTTCCCTCGGCGACGCCCAGATCTTTCGAAACGCCGGCGGGAAGGTGACCGACGACGTCATCCGGAGCGCCGCGCTGACCACGAACTTCTTCGACACGACGGAGATCGTCGTCGTCAACCACACGGATTGCGGTATGATGAGCGCACCGGACGAAGCGGTCGTCGAAGGGCTCGAAGCCGCCGCTGGCGGTAGTCTGGACGATGTCGATCTCAATCCCGCACTCCCCAGTTTGGATCTCGGCGACGCCTCGATCGCCGACTGGGTCTCGATGACCGACGACATCGACGAGGCGTGCCGGGCTCAAATCGACTATCTCGAGGACCACCCGCTCGTCCCCGACGAGGTTACCGTCCACGGGTACATCTACGAAGTCGAAAGCGGCGCCCTCCGTCGCCCTGGCGAGCGGGTATCCGAGCAGGTCAATACGCGTGTCTCGGAGTAACGGCCTGTCTCCTCTCCGGTTTCTGTCCTCGTAGATCTGCCACGAACTCACCCGATAACTACGCTTCCACGAGAACGCGCCCGGGCCGCCGCGACTCGAGGTCCTTTCGGGTAACGACCACGACCAGCGGTTGTTCGAGACCGACCGCGGCAGCGAGTTCGAGGAGTGGATCGACGAACTGATCGACACCGCGTGTCGTGGGGGAAATAGTAGCGACAGTCTCAGTCGCCCGTGAGGAATTCTCGAAGCCGATCGCCGTAGGCGTCCGGTCGGTCGACCATGACCCAGTGATTCGCGTCCTCGAGACCGACGAGTTCGGCGTCGGAGATGTCGTCTTCCAGCCGCTCGGCGTACTCGATTTTCTGGAACTCGTCGTCGGCGCCCCACAGCAGGAGCGTCCGGGCCGAAATCTCGCTCGGATCGATCTCGGTCGTGTGACTCGTGTTCGTCCCGATGGCGTTGCGCGAGAGCGAGACGATCGCCTCCTCGGAGTCCCAGGGCGCGAGCATCCCGTCGACGAACTCCTCGTCGGGTTCGCCGACCACGGTGTCTCGAAAGAGCCCCTCGAGCATCTCTCGAACGTCGTCGACGCTCATCTCCTCGATCGTCGACGGCAGTCCGAGATCGACGATCGTCTCGATCGGCCACGAGTCGTAGCTGACCGCGTTCGAGAGCACGAGGTTGTCGACCGTATCGGGATTATGCGCGGCGTACCGAAGCCCCACGCCGCCGCCGAGGTCGTGCCCGACGAACGAGACCGTCTCGAGGTCCAGTTCGTCGACCAACCCGTCGATCACTTCCTCCTGGGCTCGGATCGAGCGATCGAAGCCGCCGCGCATCGCCGAGTTGCCGTACCCGACCATGTCCGGCGCGATCACTCGATAGTCGTCCGACAGCGGCGGTGCGACCTCGCGCCAGAGGAACGACGACGTCGGAATCCCGTGACAGAACAGGACCGGTTCGCCGTCGCCGTCGTCGTAGTAGGCGACCTCGAGGTCGTGCTCGTCGACCGGGACCGTCGTCGTCTTCTGGTTCTCGGACCACGTCTGGTAATCCATACCGTGTCGGCGCTTTCACGCGGACGTCAATAGAGGTTGGCGTCGGTCGGAATTCGGACGTGTTCACGTGCTCGCTCGACGTCGTCGCTTCGTCGCTTCGCCACCTCGTCCGCTGAGCGACGATTCCTTTCCGCCCTCGATTTTCACCGTGATTACGATACTCTCCGCTCTCGAACGATCGCTCCGTATGGTGTATCGTGACCGATGCACATCCCCCAAGAGGTTTGCTAACAATCCACAAATAGAATGTCATGGCGCTTAGCAGACGGCGGTTCGTAGAAGTAGGCGCACTGGCATCGATCGGCGGTTTCGCCATCGGAACCGGAACGTCGACCGCTTCGAGTACCGACGCTCGAGACGACGGACGAGCGGACGGAGAGGTCGAGGTGACCGTCAGGCAAGAACCGGACCGCGCATTTTACTGGGTGCTGCCGGGCGAGCGTCGGCTGAGTCCGCAGGTGTTCGGGACGGCCGAGAACCCCCGGCGCGGGAGCGCCCTGCTCGAGTCGCGGATCGAACAGGCCAGCGGGTTTCCCGAACCGCTCGACGAGGCCGTTCCGCAGTTGCTCGAGGACCTGCCGTTTCTCGTCGCCGCGCCGGAGGAGGCCCGCGAACCGATCGAGGATCCGGACGGCATCGCCCAGCAGAAACTGGTCGAACCGACGCTGTACAGCGACGAAGCGGCGGTCACGAGCGGTTCGTTCGAGATTACCTACCGGGATCGCCAGCCGTACGATCTCCGGGGGCCGCCCGGAGAGACGGACGATACGGTCGACCTCGATACGCAGTTTACCGATCCGGCGGGCAACGAGTACGAACTCGACCTCGATCACGTGATCCAGCCACCGATCCCCGGCTACGAAACTGGCGGTGGCGTCCGCGTCGGCGCGTGGCACCACGGTATGACTGGGACGGGCTCCCCGTTGATGCCACAGGTGTACGACTACGCCGCGTGCTGGGGCGTCGGCGACGTGATCGTCAACGGCGAGGTAGCCACGGAAGAGGGGTTCCGAGTCATCCACTTCATGACGACCCAGACGGTACGAGACGAACGGTATCGGCTCGCGATCGACGAGGAGATGCCGCTCGCGCCCGGGAATACGATCGCCGGGCAGGTTCACCACACCCACGGCGTCGTCCTGCCGATCAGACCGACTCCCGACGGTCCCGTCTTCGATCCGGTTCCAACCGCGATGGAACTCCCGAACGGCGAAACCCAACCGTTCATCCACGCGATGTGGGAACAGGAAGAGATCGTCGAGGGGCCGTTTGCGGAGTGGGAGTTCCCGACCGGCGACGAAGGCAGCGCTGAGGATACCGACGACGAAGGCGGGGACGCGGATATCCGCCTTCTCGGAACCGCTCAGGCGTGGGAGGGCGCCGCTCCGACGTCGATCGAGGGCGAAGCGAATCCCGCGCTACGACTCGAATCGGGAGTCGAATACGTACTCGTCTGGGAGAACGGCGACGGACTCCAGCACAACCTCGCAATCGAGGACGCGAACGGGGAAGACGTGGTCGCGACCGACCTGATGGGAGAACGGGGTGCGACGCAGACCGTCACGTTCACTGCCACCGAGGAGATGGCGGAGTACTACTGTCAGGTCCATCCGGAGTCGATGCGCGGATCGATCGAGATCTCGAGCTAATCGGTCGTCTCTCGAGTATCCGTGCGCTCGGCGCGAGTGAAACGAAGAACCGATCCGAAGCGTTGAATTTTCGCCGATGTTAGAATCAGACGGGTTTGTCAGTCGCAGCGGGTGTTCGTGCGAGACGCACATTCGGCGAACATTCATAGGGGTGTAATGGATCCGGTTTGGAGGGCGATGGTGATAGCGATGCAATCACTCACTCCCACCTCTCGAGATGGCTCTATTCGCCGCGCCCTATAGTAGCCACTGGAAGCCAATGCGAATCTGATCGTACGATAGCTGTGCAGTTGGTTGTAAATGGTCACAGTTGTTACTATATCCTATCGCCACGTCCGGGGAGTACGAACGGAATTCGAACGTCCGTGAAGACGAACCGTCGGTATTTGCGACGCTCGGAGACGGCGGTTCCCCAACACCGGCTCGCGGATATGCTATCGGCTGGGGCAGCGACGTTCCTGACCGTGAGAGACGATCCAGCCCCGACATCGTTCGGATTAGCTGGTTCCAGCCCCCCGCATTCATTGGTGTCCACATCGTAGCGTGGGACATGGAGGAGTACGATTTTTTGGTCGTCGGCTCTGGCTCGGGACTGGACGTAGCGAACGCGGCGGCGAACCGGGGACAGTCGGTCGCCGTCGTCGAGAAAGGACGGCTCGGCGGCACCTGCCTCAACCGCGGCTGTATCCCCTCGAAGATGCTGCTCTACCGCGCGGAAGTTCTCGAGACGATCGAGCGCTCCGAGGAGTTCGGGATCGACGCGTCGGTCGACGACGTCGCGTTCGCCGACATCGTCCGGGAAGTCAACGACGAAGTGACCGGGGATTCAGAATCGATCAGTCGGGGACTGGAGTCCTCCTCCCAGCACGACCTCTACCGGGCGGAGGGACGATTCGTCGACGAACGGACGATCGAGGTAACAGGCGACGATCACGATGGTAAGCGACTGTCCGCCGACACGGTGCTCGTCGCGGCCGGAACGCGTCCCGGGGTGCCGGCCGTCGACGGCATCGAAGACGTCGACTACCTCACGAGCACGGAGGCGCTCCGCCTCGAGGAGCCCCCGGACCATCTCGTCATCGTCGGCGGTGGCTACATCGCCGCGGAACTCGGTCACTTCTTCGGCACGTTCGGCAGCGACGTGTCGATCATCGGCCGGCGACCGAACCTACTTCCGGACGCGGACGAGGAGGTCGCCGTCGAGTTCACCGAGCGCTTCACCGATCGGTTCGACGTCTACACGGGCTACGAGGCCACGGCAGTCTCGCAGTCCGATGGGGCCGTGACGGTGGAGGCGCGACCGTACCCGGAATCCGACCCGCACCCGTATCCGGAACCGGAGAGCGGCGAGGGAGCGGCCGAGCGCGTCACCGTCACCGGAGACGAGTTGCTCGTCGCGACGGGGCGCGTCCCCAACACCGACCTGTTGGACGTGAGCGCGGCGGGGATCGAGACGGACGAGCGGGGGTTCGTCGAGACCGACGAGTACCTGCGGACGACCGCCGAGGGCGTCTGGGCGCTCGGAGATATCGTAGGGGAATACCTGTTGAAACACAGCGCCAACCACGAGGCCCAGGCGGTCGCACGCAACCTCTTCGGCGACGAGCTCGAGCCCGTCGACTACACTGCGATGCCCTTCGCCGTGTTCTCCTCGCCCGAGGTTGCGGGCGTCGGCGCGACGGAACAGGACCTTCGCGGGACCGATAGAGAGTACGCGACGCGGACCTACCGGTACGAGGATACCGCGCGCGGAATGGCGATGAAAACGGAGGGTGTCGTCAAGCCGATCATCGATCTCGAGGGGGAGATACTGGGGTGTCACATCGTCGGGCCGGAGGCGTCGAACTTGATCGAGGAGGTCGTCGTCGCGATGAAAGCCGGCTCCGGCACGGTTCGGGACATCCGGGAGTCGGTGCATGTCCACCCCGCGCTCTCGGAGGTCGTCCAGCGGGCGTTTTCCGGGCAGTTCTCCCGCGGAGGACCGGATCACGACCACGACCACGGCCACGATCACTAGGTGAGACGTTGCGCGCACATTCCCGCCGTCCAGTTTTACGTCGCCGCAAAGTAGGCAGACACGCAATG
Organism: Halomontanus rarus; assembly: GCF_017357405.1. Taxonomy (GTDB): domain Archaea; phylum Halobacteriota; class Halobacteria; order Halobacteriales; family Natrialbaceae; genus Halomontanus; species Halomontanus rarus. Next base: position 366,916 of record NZ_CP071598.1, read on the forward strand.
GTAGACGCAGCAATAATCATCCTCGCAGGTGCCGAATCGCACGCCGATGCCGGTCGTCTCGTCAACGGCCTCGAAGCGGCCAAGGAATTCGCCGAGACGGCCGGCGACGACGTGGCGCTGATCTTCGACGGGGCCGGCACGGAGTGGATCGAAGAACTCGAGGACGAGGATCACGAGTACCACGACCTCTATCAGTCGGTTCACGACGAGGTGGCCGTCTGCGACTACTGCGCCGGCGCGTTCGGTGCGGACGACGCCGTCGACGATGCCGGCCTCGTGCGAATCGACGAGAACGAGGGACACCCTAGCGTTCGGTCGTTCGTCGACGACGGCTACGAGGTCATCACGTTCTGAACACAACCGTTCGGAGTTCAGTTCTGTGACAGACCGATCACGTTCGGAGGTCCGAGGAGTCGCTTCCGACCCTCTGGCGGGTAAACTCGAGGTCTCCGCTTCGAGGTGGAATCGGCGTCCGAACGCGGACTCTGACAGCCATCGCTCACGATCCCCGTTACGAATTCCGATCGGTGCACACTAACGAGACGTTCCTCCGGCCGAGGATCACGGTGTCCTTTTCCTATTCGAAGCCGTACGAATCGTATGCCCGTTGAGACTGACACCGAACTCCGGAATGTACTCGAGCAAAAAACGGTCGCTGTCGTCGGATGCTCGTCGACGCCCGGGAAGGACGCCCACGAGATTCCAAAGTACCTCCAGAGTCAGGGCTACGAAATCGTCCCGGTCAACCCGACCGCGGATGAAGTGTTAGGACGGCCCGCCTACGATTCGCTCTCGGAGGTCGAGGAGGATATCGATATCGTGGACGTCTTTCGGCCGAGTGCCGAAGTCGCGGGAATCGTCGACGAGGCGCTCGAGCGGGACGACGTTGCGGTCATCTGGCTCCAACTCGGCATTCACGACGACGAGGCCGTCGATCGGGCGGAAACGGCCGGCCTGCGCGTCGTCCAGGATCGGTGTATGAAACCCGAACACCGCCGCTTGATCGCGTCCGCGTGATCGACTGTATTCCCCGAACCGATGGAGACGTGATATCGAGGTTGGCGCGACGTGTCGGCTGTCCGCAAACGAGGGATCGGTCGTGAACGGCGAGATCGGCTGTTCCTCGAGACGACTAGACACCCTCACTCGAAACGAGCGGTCTCCGAGCCGCACTCTAGACACCGAGTGATCTTCGCTGCCCCCTCGTCGACTCGTTCGACCGTGTTGGGCGTGCGCTCGTCACACGACGTACACCTGCGGAGAATTTCCGACTGTCCGGCCTCCCGAGGTGCACCGACAGCGAGTGCGACGACCCGTTCGTCACCGGTATTGATTCCCTGCTGGTACTCCCCGGGAGCGAACCGAATTAGCTCACCGGCGTCGACACGCACGTCGCCCGCTTCCGTTTCGAAGGTCACGCTGCCCTCCTGGATGACGAATACTTCTTCCTGTTTTTCGTGCATGTGATAGCCGTACGCGAAACTGTCTCCCGGGGCGAGTTCGTAGTAGTTCAGCGCCACGTTCGTCGCGTTCACCGCGTCGGTCAACGGTCGCTGGACGGTCGCCGAATCGAGGCGTTGGTCGACGTCGTCGATACGTATCTTGTCCATACCCGGTTCAACGACCGAAAGCGTCAATATATCCATCGATAGGCCACGACGGACCGAATCGGTTCCTCGATTTGCGAGAGAGAGTACCCGTCGGACAGGCGAGGAGACGTCACTGAAAGTCCGGCGTATGCGTTGTGAAAGGGAGTGTCGGAAAGCGTGGAAGGAGTCGTATCACTCTCGGCCGAGTCGAGAGAGATGACTGGTCTGGCATCGATACCAGACTGGGGTTTGGAACCGTTTTGACTAACGATCGGTGTGCAATCCAGTCACACAACCGTCCACACGATAACCGTCACTCGGCCGTCGAGGCCCACTCGAGAAGTGGTTCGAGCCGGGTTCTCACTTCGTTCCCATCTTCGGTCAGCGAATACTCGACACGAGGCGGAATCTCATTGTACTGGGTCCGAGAGATCAGTCCGGCATCCTCGAATTCGTCGAGCCGTTTCGAGATGGTCGACGTACTGGCGCTCGAGAGATGATCCTCGATCTCCGCAAACCGGAGTGACTCGTGAGCCCCGATGATGCTAATCAGCTGCATTGCATATTTCTGGCTGAGCGTGTCGATTACACCGGTCAGCGGACAGTAGCACGTTCCGTCTACGTCGCACGCAGGCGGGGATGACGTTGAATCTGCCATAGCTTTGTAGCCTCCAAGCTACTCCATAGCTTCGGACTCTACAGTATAATTACTTCGCGTTCTAAACTATGGACGAGATGGAAGCGGACTATTCGTACGACCTCGTGATCCTCGGTGGTGGTGCGGCGTCGTTCGCTGCCATCACCGAAGCGAGCGACCGGGGACTCTCGACGGCGATGGTGAACACGGGGCTGCCGATCGGCGGCACCTGCGTGAACGTCGGCTGTGTCCCTAGCAAGCACCTGTTGGCGGTCGCCGAAAGCGCCTCCGCTCCTCGAGATAACCCCTTCGACGCCGTCCAGTACAGTGACGACGAACCGACCGTCGACTGGGCGACCGCACTGGACGGGACCGACGCCCTCGTCGAGCGATTCCGCCAGACGAACTACGTGGACGTCGCCGATCACTTCGAGACCGACATCTACGAGGGCTACGGGAAGTTGGTCGACAGCGTGGAGCAACGCTCTACGAGCAACCGGCCGCAATCCAGTGACGACACGACCATCGAAGTTGTCGACGGTGTGGATGAGGGGACACGCATCACCGGCCAGAAGGCACTCGTCGCCACCGGGAGTTCACCGTGGGCACCGCCTATCGACGGCCTCGACGGGCTCGACTACTACACGAGTGAAACCATCCTCGAGGAGCGCGACCTCCCCGAGAGCATTGTCATCGTCGGGAGCGGCTACATCGCACTCGAGTGGGGCCAGATCCTCCACCGCGTCGGCGTCGATATAACTATTCTCCAGCGCTCCGAGCGGGTCCTCTCGGGGATGGAAGGCCAGCTCGGCCGCGAGATGCAACGCGCCTTCGAAGCAGAGGGAATCGAGGTCGTCACCGGCAACGATTTCCAGCGCGTGCGCCCACCGGCAACCGACAGCGGTGCCGAATCCGTACAGTCGGGTGCGGCCGTCGAGACAGCCGTCGACGGCACTGAGCGAACGGTCACCGGAGATGCGCTGTTCGTCGCGACCGGTGTCCAGCCAAACAGCACGGGGATCGGCCTGAAAACGGTCGGAATCGAAACGAACGACGACGGAACAATCAACGTCGACGAGCACCTCCAGACGACGAACCCGAACGTGTACGCCGCCGGCGACGTGATCGGCGAACCCCAACTCGAGACGGTCGCCGCCAAGGAAGGCAATCACGCCGTCAAGAACGCCTACGGCAGTGCGGAGCAACGCTCCGCGGGCCGTTCGAGCGGGCAGAGCCCGCGAGAAGACAACGAGGGCGTCAGCATCGACTACGATGCGGTCCCAGCAGTCGTATTCACCGACCCCGAGGTCGCCGCGGTCGGGACGACCGAACTGGAGTACATGGACGAGCACGGCACCTGTTCGTGTCGGACTGTCCAGATGGAGGACGTGCCGCGAGCGAAAGCCGTTAAAAACACGGACGGGCTCGTTCAGGTCGTCAAACACCACGAGACCGATGAGATCGTCGGCGTCCACGTGGTCGGCCCCCGTGCCGCCGATACGATTATGGAAGCGACGCTGGCGGTAAAGTTCGGACTGACCGTCGACGACATCATCGATACCGTCCACCCGTTCCCGACGTTCAGCGAAGCGTTCAAACACGCCTGTCAGGCGTTCCGTCGCGATACGTCGACGATGAGTTGCTGCGTCGAATAGGCACACCCCACCAGTAGTACCCGAGTTATGGCCGAATCCGAGAGTACAGAGACTCCCGTATTACGTCCGAACTGGCACCGTCCAGTTACCGGCTCGAGAAGCGAGCAGGTCGTAGAGTTGGGTTGGTCGTACGGCTCGCAGGAGTGTTCGCCGTCCGGCTCCACGCGATCGGAGGTTCATGTTCAGTTCGATAGATGTAAGCGATTCATCGCACGCCCGACGTTGAACCCACTCATCAAGCCGTCCGGAAGTATATACCTGAAGTATAGTGTTTCGTGGGCCTGTCGACGTCCACGAGAACTTCGCTCTCGTGGGGCCTCTTGGAGAGCGAAGTCCTCCAATGGTCGGCGAATCTTCGATTCGCCTCGACGTCAGAACGCTTCGCCTTCTGAAGACGGCAACGCCGTCCCGGGTCGCCATTGGTGAGACCGCTGTCAAGATCGACGTCGACTGGTCTTGAGTGTACGGTGCAATTGTCCTCGGTTTCCGGGTGATTCTCGCTGTCGCCGTCTTCGGACGACGAGGCACCGAGCCAGCGGCTGCGTCCCTGCATCGATTGACCGAGAAACACGATCCCTCTGACCCGTATTTCTCGTCGATGGCTACGTCACCCGACTTCTCTCCCTCTCTCGGTTACGGTTGTTCAATCAGCTCGACTCCATCGATCGAAACCTGGTCGAACGGTGATTTCATACCCTCGAGATGCGTGTTGACCGCAGCCACAATTCGTGGGTGAATAGTCAGTCGAGCGCCAGAATTGATTTTGTGAGTTCCCTACACTACTATAACACCCGATCCCCGAAACAGCCACTAAATTGATAAATCTTGCTGGAGGTGCCAAACGAGACAGCGCCCTACAGACCGTTCTATCTGAACTGTTATTGGTTGGCGGGTTTCTACTCAGACAGGTGTCAAATCGGACATCGCTACCTCGTTTCCGACATTCCGGCTCACGTGGAAGGGCCGGCGGACGGGCCCTCGTGATTAGCACTCGTTCTGTCGCGGGTTCTCCATCGAGGATGCCGAGCTTTCACCACGGTTCTGCGTGGATCCCGTCGAGCAGATTCGTTTCGCTGGTCCTCTCTCGTTAGTGTTTACGGGCACTGAGGGAGATACTCTTCACGCCGTACTTCTGACACGCGTTTGCCGCCTGGTCAGAGATGAATTCGTACTCGGTGTTCTCCCGAACCTCCATGAGGTCGAAGCCAACAGTTTCGATGAACGACGTGTAGCGATCGACCTGTTCGGCACCACCGATACAGGCTGCCCAGAGGTCCGCATCGTTCTTGATGCTCTCGGGCATCTGCTGGTCGCTGATGATGTCCGACAGTGCAAGCCGTCCGCCCGGCCGTAGCACGCGGTATGCCTCCTCGAACACTCGGTCTTTTGCTGCCGAGAGATTGATGACGCCGTTCGAGATCACGGCGTCGAACGATTCGTCCTCGAACGGCAGCTCCTCGATGTAGCCCTGGTGGAAGCTGACGTTGTGGAAGCCGTTGTCCGCGGCGAGGTCGTTAGCCTTCCCGACCTGGTTGGGCGTCATGTCTACGCCGGTTACCGATCCGGTCTCGGTGACGTTCATCGCGGCATAGAAGGCGTCCATTCCGGAGCCGCTGCCGAGATCGAGCACGTCCTCACGTGGTTCGAGATCCGCCATCTCGAAGTAGTACCCGACGCCTGCGAACGAGTCGATCGCCTCGTCGGGAACGTATGTGAGTGTATTCGAATCGTAACCGAGGCGTTCGGCGAGGTCTCGGCCCGTCTCGAAGTGGAACTCCGCATCGGCGGATTCCGCGACGTCACGGTACATCGACTTAACCTCCCGTTCGAGTTTGTCCGTATCGAGTGATTTGCTCATTCTGACACCTATTAGTCGTCGCCCGCCACCTCGACAGGCGTATTGATGGTCATATCGACGTCCTGTGCGAGCGAGATGAGCGTGTAGACTGGTGCCCGTCGTGCCCACTCGTCGACGAGGTCCTTGTCGATGTCTTCACCGTCGATCTCGATCTCCGCGGTCACGTTCTCGAAGACCGAGTCGGACTCCTTGAGCTCCTCGAGACCGAAGAGAACTGCTGGATCGAAATCGGTCCGTACGCGAGTCTGGAGGTGCTCGATGTCAACGCCGTTAGCGACGGCATTGATGCTGATACCGACGTTGATACAGGCGGCCAGCGCCGACAGAGCGACTTCGATCGGTTCCATCCGGTCGGTGGCACCGACCCATCCACCGGCGTCCAACACCTCCTTCCAGCCGCCGTAGGGAAGGGTGTACTCGCGTGTCTCGCGGGCGATCGTTTCACCCCCGAGTTCGTAACTATCGATCTTCGCCAGGCTGTGAGCGCACGTCCCCTCGTAGGTCGCGGAGGCCCCGAGGCCGAGCTGGACTGCGTCAGGCTGTTCGGATACGTGTTCGGCGAATCCCTCGAGTCTCTCGAGGTCTATTCCGTGGGCGGTTTGCTTATTTGCCATGTGTTTCACCTCACCTTCGCAAGCGAGCGTACGAAGCGGAGACTGTTGTAGCTATTTCGTGCCATTTCGGCAGGGACAGCGATGTTTTGCAGCCGTTGTAGAAGCGTCAGTAGCTGCAATTCAGGAACGGATGTGAGGTGGACCCGCCTTTTTCAACCGTTCTGGCCACTATCTCTCGGAAATGGACGAGAAACGAGCGATCAGATACGCGAGTCCACACTCACGTCGGTGAACCGTCATCCGATAATTTGTTGGTGTTCGAGTGGCCGAGCCTCGGCTTTGTACGTGGTGTACACCGATTCCGCCCACTCTTGTGCCGCCGGTGTGTCCGTGTCGATGAGCACCTCCACTCCTGCTCTGTCGGGGTCGTAGTCGTTCACGGCGATTCGATCGTCGAAGAAACTGAGCCCGTACGGCGGCACATCGTCGTGGACGAGTGGATTCAGATTCCCGCTCTCGAGGATGTCAGTGCAGAGTTCGGGATACGTCGAGAGAATGTATCTGGCAGCGTTTGGTGGATTGATGATTTCGGCCTGCATTCCGTCGAGGATCCGCTGACGGAACTCCTCCCGACAGGGCTCGAGCAAGGCGAGATCGACTCCGAGGAACCGAAACCGATCGGCCTTCTGGAGCAGCGATCTGAATCGCCCGATCGGACGGTACGGCGCGTCGTGGTCAGCGACGGTCACCGTCGTCTCCGAACTCATCTCGATCGTGAATTCGATAACATCATCCGGAAGCCAGTGCCAAACGTCGCGTAACGTCCGTTCGGTTTCGACTCGTTCGATCAGGGCCTCCATCCCGGCGGCAATCATCTCTCCCAGACTCGTTGCCACGAACTGGTATCCCTCTTTCCGGATCCAGCTCCGGTCTTCGAATTGATCTAACGTCCGTCGTATTGTAGACGACGAAACCCCGGTCAACTCACAGAGTTCAGAACGACTCCGGGGTCGTTCGGTCAGCGCAACGAGCGTCGGGACGCGATGTTCGGATCGGGTTAGATACGCGATATCGCCGATCGGTGAATCCCGCATATGGTGGTTCATGTTAACTTCCCCCATGGTCAGAGTACGCAAACAACTGTGAAAACGATTGTGCTATTCCGACCACGGGGTGTTAGATTTTTAGTGAAAGCGAGGAGTTACCGCCGCGGTTGGGCCGCAAGCACAGCATCCGCGAACGAGCGAAGCGAGTGAGGGGCTTTTTTAGTGTAGATGTTTGGAGGAGCGGTAAGCGAGCAACGCGAGCGAACCCGACGAAAAAAGGCACTTCCGCATGTGAGCGATTCACAACTGCGATACCGACGAGTTTGGGACCGTTCTCACCGAGAACAACTGTACAGCCACTAAGACTCACGGAATACGTGACCGGAATCTGAGATATTACACCCACTAGCAATCCACTCTCGTCTCGAGGACTTGACATCCGTCCACGGCTAAATCCGCGGGCTTTCTCCTGTTATCGAGTATTGACCGTACTCGGTACGGTAAAGAAAAACGTAGAACCGCATTCGGGTTCCGACTCGACCCAGATCTCGCCGCCGTGGCGTTCGATAATCCGCTGGCAGAGCGCCAATCCGATCCCCGTTCCCTCGTACTCTTCGCGGCTGTGGAGCCGATCGAAGACGGTGAACACGCGGTCTTGGTTTTCCGGATCGATGCCGATTCCGTCGTCGTGGACCGAGATTATCCACCGTCCTCCCCGCCGCTCGGCGTCGACGTGTACCCGCGGTGGTTCGTCTCCGCTGTACGTGATCGCGTTGGTGATCAGGTTCTGGAAGACCTGCCGGAGCTGGCTGGCGTCACCCTCCACGCGCGGGAGCTGCTCGGTCGTGATCGTAGCGTTCGCCTCCTCGATCTGTATCTGCAGATCGTTGAGCACGTTTCCGAGGATCCGATCCAGTTCGACCGGTTCGACCGGCTCGCCTTGCGTTTCGACCCGCGAGTACTCAAGCAGCCCGTCGATCATCTCCCGCATTCGATTGGTCCCGTCGACGGCGAACTCGACGAATTCCTCACCCTCCTCGTCGAAGGATTCGCCGTACCGATTCTCGAGCAGTTGGAGATAGCTCGTCACCATGCGGAGGGGCTCCTGCAGATCGTGGCTGGCGGCGTAGGCGAACTGTTCGAGCCGCTCGTTCGACTCCTCGAGTTGTTGCTCGTGGTATCGCTGCTCGAGTTCGTATTTCAGCCACTGACCCATCAGATGATGGAACGTCCGATCAGCGTCCGAAAACTCCCGTCGACGCGGTTCAGACGACGCGAAGAAGAACGTCCGGTCGGGCGCGTCCTCGAGTCCGATCCGCGTTCCGAGATAGGCCATCACGTCGAACTCCTCGTACGTGAGCGTCCCGTCGAATCCCTGGTCTGCGGGATCGATAACGGTCGCCGTCTCCTCGGCCGCAACGGTTGCGCGGCAATACGTCTCGGAGAGTGGCACCTCCGCACCCGGCTCGAAATGCTCGTGCTCGTCGCTGACCGCTTCGACCTCGAAGGAATCGTGTGCCGGGTCGACCTTCGCGAGCACGCCCAGGTCGAGATTGAATCGATTACGACCCAGTTCGAAGAGATCCTGTAGTTTCTCGTCGAACGACCGGTCAGCGTCGGCGGCGATTTCGATCTGTCGCTCGAGGTGCTGTTGATGGTCTCGCAGTTCGACGCGGGCTTTCGTCCGGTCGAGCAACGTCCCCATCATTCGATCGATTTCGCGTTCGGGTTGATCGGACCCGAAGAACTCCTCCGGCGGCGTGTAGTAGAAGTTCTGACAGACCGTGTTATTGAATATCAGGTGTGGATGCGTCTTGATGATATCGCGGAGAATTTCCGCGGAGAAGCGGTCGCGATTGTATTGACAGAGCGCGATCCCGTTCGCGTCCGGCAGGAGTCTGTTGAGTTTTCCCTCGTACACGATGAGTTCCTCGAGCGGGGGGTCGTCACCGAAGACCCACGTCATTTCGCCGGTGATTCGAACTCCCGCAAACTCTTCGGTTCCCTCCTTGATCACGCCCGAGATGAACGAAATCATCTCGTCGGAATCGAACGACCCGTTCCGAAGATACGAGTCCTGTGCGGTGTAGACGACGAGGGCCTCCGAGTCGAGCGCCCGGTCGACGTCCACCCCGCTATCTCGGAGAGCCGTCAGTATCTCTGACGTGTCGTTCTCGTCGGCGATATAGATGCATCGTTCACCGCGTTCGAGGCCGTGCTCGATGTACGGAATCGCCGTTTCGAACTGTTCCGCCTGGGATTCGTAGATGAACGCGAGATGATCGCAGGACTCGTGTTCGGCGACCGGTTCGACGAGACCGTCGAACGTCGGACTCTTCCGGAGCCCTTCCAGACCGGTTTCGAGCCCGAGCATCTCGTCTCTGGAGTTTCGTATCGGTTGGTTCATAGTGTGTAGTAGTTCGCGAGTAGCGCACGGCGACGGAGAGTGCCCGAGAAACCGAAGACGAAGAGAGTGGTCCGCGAGAACGAAGCGATCACAGGCGACCGTTCCTGAGACTCGCCCATCTAGTCGGAAGAGGGTGCTGACAGGGAAACGGGTCCTGCGGTGAACTCGAGGCCATTTATATAGGCCGGTGATTTTCGGTCGTCACTCGGCGTCGGAAACCCGATCGGGAAGAGAGACGGTAAGAGTGTCTTTGGTCAGGTTACTGGTCGCACGCCGTAGCCGCTCGGACACTGCGTTCGTCGAAATATCGAGTTCCGCCGCTAACTCCTCAATCTGTGCGTCACGGGGGATTCGAAAGTATCCCATCTCCAACGCGGTGACGAGCACTTCGCGTTGCTCTGGCGTCAAGTTGTATTCGCGCTCTTTCGGAGCGGTTCCGTCGTACATCCGCTGTAGCTCGAACGAATACCCTTCTTCGCGGAAGTACGTCTGGAACTCTTCGAGCGCGTCTCGACTAACGAATTGAAATTTGAAGTACCAGACCCCGCCTACCGCTTTCGCTTCCTGCATGATGCCGTGTTGATCGACGATCGTATCGACTAACTCCTGAACCTCTTCGGCCCAGTGAACGTTGAAATACCCGACTGCCGAATCCGCGTCGAGCATCCGAACTTCATCGGTACAGGGATCGTTCTGTAGCGCCGTTTTCACTGCTTCGAGATCGGCTTCGGTCGCCCACAGAAACGGCATTACCCACTCGCGGCTATGAGTCGCAAGCCGCTCGAGCTCGAGTTTTACGTCCGGGACGGCGTCGAACGTCTGCTCCAGTGCGAAGGCTTCCGCCGGAATCGTGAACTCGGTGACGACACTCATAGGAAGCGTTGAGCCCAGGCACGGATAACGCGCGTGGTGGCCTCTCTATGCGTACTCATTTGTGATCGGTGAAACAACCATCGTGCATGGCCGAACATCAGGGATGGATCGTCGCTGAGATTGCTGACGACGGCGACCCAGATGTCGTGACGAAGAACGTGGTCGACGAACGCTATCCGGATCGGTTCACCAGCCAACGAGAGGGGTCGTCGCTCGTAATCTACGACGACGACGTGACGACAAAGTCCGTTGAGCCGATGTTGGAATCGGTCTGCGGTCATCTCGACCGAGTCGTCATCGTCGAATCGATTGAAGGCGGAGACGGGCTGACGAGGAGTAGTTACTACGAAGTTACGGACGACCAGCTCGGGGACCCAGTCGACGAACTGTCAACGATCACCCGGTGGTTCGTCGAATCGCACTTCGACTACTACGCAACTCGCTACGGTATCGATGGCGCAATCTGACTCGAACCCGGCGATCAACGAGCTGTGCAGCCGCCTCGCGGAGGCCGACCCAACAGCCGAGTCCGCCGTGATGGGCCAGATATCGCGGTTGTATCTCGACGATCCGTCCGAGTGGTCTATGGACCCGACCGCACAGAGCATCGAACTACTACAGTCGTATCTCGACCACGACGACCCCGAACTCCGAAGCGGGGCCGTTTTCATGCTCAGTACAATCGCTGCGGGGACACTCCTGGAGCCGGATTCGGAAGACGCCGTGGACAGGTCGGCTTTGAGCGCCCAGTTGCTCGAACTCATCGACGACGACAGTCCTCAGGTACGCCAAGTAATCGTCTCGACCGGAGCCCTCGGTGGCGTTGTCGACACGGTACTCGACGACTCGTTTCCGACATCCGAAACCGACGACGAACGCATCCCCCCGAAATCCATCTCGTGGTTGGCGATGGCCCTCTTCGAACGCCTGCACGATCCGGCACCGATCGTCCGCAAACGAGTCGCCTCCCATCTCGATTCACACGCCGTCGAACTGCTCGAGGAGCATCCGGATGCCAGCGCTGCGATCGGCACGGTCATCGATACCCTCGAGGACGATCTCGACGCACTCGCGCCGAATCGTGACGCGGCGACGCCTCGATACGCGGCGGCCCGTGTCCTCTGTGACGTGGCCGCGAATTCCCCGGCTCTGCTGCTCGATCACGTCGACCGCCTCGACGGGTACCTCGACGTCGACGAGGACGAGATCCGAACCCGGGTGGCGAGAACGCTCGGGCGGTTGATCCACTCGGACCACGTCGATCGAACGGACGTCGCCGAACGCGTGGTCGATCGTCTCGCTTCCCAGGGCCGCGCGCCCCAGGACGACGCAGACCTGCTCGCGTCGGCTGCGCTGGCCGCCAGCGACGAATCAGGGAAGACAGAAGCGGCTCTCACGGCAGGACTCCAGGTCCAAAGTCCCCGCCACCGAAGCACGGGTGCCGACACGCTGGCTCGGTACGTTCGCCAGAGCGATCGATCCTTCGAGCCACACTTCGAGGCGGTCGCCGAGTACTCCGACGCACGGCCGTTTGCCGAGCGCAGTGAGGATCCACTCGTCACGCTGGCTGCGGCCTATCCGGGGTTCGTGGCGGAGTGCCTGATCGACTGGCACGAATCGGTCGTCGAGGGGTCCGCCCACAGAACGATCGACGACGACTTGCTGGTCGAGATTTGTGACCAGAATCCGACGGCAATCGAGGAGTTCCTCCCTTACGTCGTCGAGACAGCCGGCCCGGAGTTCGATTACGAGCGGTCGGACCGCCACCACGTCAGTCCATCGGTACAGACGCTGGACGCCCTGGCAGAGCGCCGATCGGCGATGATTGCGGACGTCGTGCCGGACCTGTTGGCAGCACGCGGACGGTCGGCCCCTCTCGACGACCGGGTTTCTAGTCTGGTGGAAGCGGTGGCCGACGTCGGACCCCCCGTCACCGACGAAACCGTCGCCGCGCTCGAGGGCACGCTCCGATCGGTCGAGGGAAACCTGGGCGCCGCTCGAGCGCTGGCCGCGCTCTACGAGGCGGGCCACGACGCCGTGAACGACGACTACGAGATCTTCGTCGATCCGTATCGCGAGGGGGCCCTCGATGGCTCGTCGAACGGTGGAAAGTATGCCCTGCAACCCGTCGCGGCGGCGGAGCCGGCATTCGTTTCGGAAGTGCTGTACGATATCTTCGATCACTGGGCGGAAACTGACGGGGAGCAAGGCCCAACGAGAACCCTCACGGCCGTCGCCGACGCCGAACTGGCCGCTGTCAGGCCGATTCTCGACGACGTGATTGCAGTGACTCTGTCCGAGGGGCCGGCTGACGAGCGGATCGAGAACCTATCCGACGACCAACTCTTCGACCTCGTCAAGTTCTACATTTCGGGAGAGCCACCGAACGGTCCGGAGTTCTTCGAGCGGTTTCTCGATGCGCTCGTCCCGGTCGTCGAGCATGGATCGACGGTCGACAAAACTACCGACGAGGTAGTGGGGGGCGCCGAGATTCCTGGTCGCTTCGATCCCGAGGACATCGTCGACCTGATAGACTCCGAAACGACGTCGACACCAGAGACGATCGAATCGGCGCTCGCACCGTTCGTCGACACGGTCGTCGAACCATTGCTATCGCCGCGATCGGCGGCGATGGATCTCCACCTCGACATCGCGAAAGCGATCGGATTCGGTCACCCCGTGGTGTTCGAAACTCACGTTCAGCGGCTGCTAGACGCCGCCGAGGCTGCGGACCATCGTCAGCAGGCCGATCTCGTGGGGTACATGCTCTGTGAGTTAGGTGAGGAGACACCAGACACCATCGAGGAGCACCTCGACCGGCTGTCGGATCTCGCTGTCGACGGCGATATCGCCTCCAGCTCGATCGCAGCTGGCACACTCGGTAAATTGCTCGAGGAACGTCCCGAACGTGCTGCCACCGTGGCCGAACCGCTCGCCACTGCCCTCCCGAACGTCTATCCCTGGGCGCGTTACCAAGGTGCGATGGCCCTCGAGACCGCGGCCGAGGAGGATCCGCAGGCGATTCGCGACGTGGTTTCCGAGCTCGTGGCGCTCCTGGTCGCGTTCGACGGTCTGCCAGATGACGATGACCTTCCCTGGACGACCACGCGCGAGCTCAATGGCTCCGTCAGATACGCGTTTATGGTGTTGGAATCGGTCGCTGAGACGGATCCCGAGTCAGTACTGGTAGCGTTCGGGTCACACGGTGGTATCGAGTCGGTAGAGGTTCCAGGCTGGTCGAATCGGCTCTCGAATCTCGAAGCGACGCTCGACGCGTGAGTGGTAGACCACCCGCCGTCCAGACCGCTTCGCTGGCGATTCCGGGCGACATCGAAGGAGTCCGACGCGCTCGAAAGCGAGCGCGCGGACCGACGGGAGACGACAGCTTCCTACCTCCTTCCAATGGTCTCTCTTGTGCGTGACTTCGTGGCACAACTACCGGCGAGAGATTTCTGCCGGAACTGCGTTCGTGTGAGGTGAAACTCTGGGACGACGGAATGTTCGACGGTACCATCTTCCACAAATTGGGACCGCGTGAACGCCAGTGGATCACGTACGAACGGTCCACGAGCGAAATCCTCTGGCGATGATACAGCGCGCTGTAGCGCATATCTAAATTCGTAATCGAACGGTCACCTCCTTGTGCGATCTGCATCGGGAATTAAGATTCTGCAACTCATTGCTGCAATCAATGGACACAGACGAGAACGACCTGCCCGTTCCTCAAGAACAGAAACGAGTTGAGGGTGACGAGCGTGAGAGACTCGTCGAGCAAATTCTGAAAGACACTGACCTGAGCAAAATCGACCAGTATATTCGAAATAAGGGGTATGTTAGGAACCAACCGATCGTAAACCGCGAATTCTATCCAGACTACTCATTCGATCTTCTGACTGTTGTCTTGCAGTACGACGATCAAGGAACACTGGCGACTGCGATGTGGAAAGGAATCCCCCCGGATCGGTCGGAAGTAAATGAAATGACCTATGAAGACATATACGAGGAAATCGACTTAGAGGAGGCCCTCGAAGACACCTCCCTCGACAAACGTAGTGTATTGCCACAGACTATCGGATTTATCGATAACGGAAGAGTCGGGCTTAGAATCACTTCTGATGGTATCACAGAGAACGAAGTCGACGTCCAAGGTGTAATGGAAGCAGCAAAGGAGGCCGATTGGGACGAGCACAACTGTTAAGTCACGAATTTGACGCGGCACTATCGTTAGCTCAAGTAGACGACGAACAGCCCTGAGACCGTGTGGACAATGACCAACGGCTCAAGAGATTGTGGTCGTCAACGTCGTCCGAGACAACGACCTCTTCGTCGACGGCTAGTTCACGCAGTGCATCACCGAGTGGCACCTCTTCGTCCTCTGTAGGATCCCCTGCCGTGAACTCGGCGAAGTCGTCAGCTGTGAGGCTCACGTCCAACGATTATGGTCCTGATCGCAAATGCCTACTGGAGACATCGATCCGAATCGAACTCTGACGAAGCTAGCTCTCCGTTTATTGTCGTCGAAATCTCAGTCTCGAGGTCGACGGTGGCGACTCGAGTCGAGAGCGTCTCAGCGCTCTCGTGACGTTGCTGCCACGTGATATCCTCGCGTCGAGGACACGCCAAATTGGATGAACCAGGCAGTCAACGTCTTCGCAGGCGAACGTAGCTGCGTTCGATCGGTTGCAGTCGTAGAAATTCGCAGCTTTCTCGATCGCGCCTTCGCCTTCACGAGGACCGGAGGGTTCCCAATCAAGAAAACACCGACACAACCATGGCTTCGGCCTCCAATAACCGGCAGGCACGGCGAAGTTGGACCAGCTTTGGGTCGTCGATGCCAACCTCTCCTCAATCGTCCCGGAAGTCCTAGCGAAGGTATAGATGGTTGAGTACGGGAACGTACTTATACAACCGTCCGAACCACCAGAACATTATTGAGAGCCGTGGCGAATGTCACACTATGAGTAGTGCGGCTCGGTCGCTCTCGGAACCGCAAGTCCTCGCCCACACCAAGCGACGGCTGTTTCCGGACGACGACGAGTCGACCGCATACGCAGTGACGGACACGCAGTTCTCCCAAAAGGAGTGGCTTCCCGGCCAGTCCGTCGAGCAGAGCATCCGGGATGACCTTGCACCGTTCAACCACGTCCAGATCGGTAGCGGATACCCGGACCTAGTGGGCGTACGTAATCTCGAGTCCGACCTGCTGGCGGTCGAGCGACTCGGTGACGAACCGCCGCTGATCGCCATCGAGGCGAAAGGATACACGAGCGGCGGCGTCGATACGCAACTCGGGATCGTTCAGGCGTACGATCGACTCAACGAGGCGAACGCGGTGTACCTCGCTGCCCCGGAAGCGGTGATATCGGAGACCGATCGGACGCTCGCACGAGAGCTGAACGTCGGCGTCCTCGGCGTCGATTCGGCGGGAGACGTTCAGGTGCTCGAGATTCCGCGAGTCGTCGGCAATCGGACGACGAGCGAGGCGAAAGCGCTGCGCTTCCAAGCGAGCACCCAAGGCGTTGCGAACAAGTCGTTCGGATTGAACCACCCCAAGAACTACCTCGGATATCCGCTCGCACACTACGCCGACGGAGACACCGAAACGTTACTCTCGGAGTACAAAGTAGTCAACGCGGTGACGGACGCGAGACGCGGGGCAGCGTTCCTAGGACTGATCAAGGACGGCCTCACGGTCGAACTGACGTCGCTCGGAGAGGAAGTCGTTCGGTTCGCGAAGGCGCGCTGTGGGGACGTCGAAACGGCACTCGAGGAGTTCGAGGGATGGTATCGGTCGCAGAAACGATTCGTCGACCTCGCGCCGGAGTGGGGGTATCTCGCCCGTCGAGTCGTTTTCGACTACGAAGCGACGGAGTTGCTCGTGCGGGAGTTACAGCACATGTACGAGGACGGTATCGAGGAGCCCTCACTCGTCGATCTGGTCGAATACCTGCACACGCTCCACCCGTCGTTTACCGTAGAGTTGTTCGTTCGCGGAGACGAGGATGTTCGCAGTCGCGTTCTGACTGCGGACGGTGAACTTCGGCGACCTGCACTCGAGGACGGAAACGTCTACCACGCGCCGACCGTGTTCCAGCTGAAAGCGATGCTGTATCACACCGGGATTCTGACCAAGCGAGGGACGGAGCCGAATCGACTCGATCCGACGGAAGACGTCTGGGCGCTTCGGCAACCAGTCTGACCGGATAGAGCGGGCGATAGTTATTTAGGATGTCACCGGCGGAAGAGTCGACCGTGACTGAGCGTTCGAGGAAGATTCATACTCTACTATTCGTCTGCGTCGAGTTCGTCTGTATCCAGCTCTCGCTCGAAATTACATTCCGAAAGCAGATCGGCTTCGTTTGGGACCGAGTTTATCGATCATCCCACTCTTCATAGACGCGCTGGACTTCGCGCTCCCAGGCGGCGTCACGATCTTCACCAGGTTCCCACAGACCGAAATCTGCAAGTAAATTCTCACAAAACCCATCCCCTGGGTGATCAGTTGCCTTTTGGAGCACAAGTGCCGACAGAGCTGGTCTACCCTGTTTCAACTCGAGACGACTCACACCACCCAGAACGGAACCGATGTAGCCGCGGCCTGTTCCGATCTCGTCCATTAGCTCCCCGTAGTATATCGTCTCCTCCCGTTTCGCCTTCTCGATGAGGACATCGTATGCTTGCTCGACTCGAGTACGGTACGTATCACGTTGCGGGTTCCGTCCCTCCTTGGCACGTTGTTCTGCGAGAACTTCGTTGAATAACTCCTCATCTATTTGCATATCTCGAGAGATACTCGTCTACAGAATTGAATGTTTTGGGGACAGAGTGTTTTTGAAATCAGCCTAATACACCCCACATTCTTCAGAAGACTTTTGATGAAAGTTCCATCTTCAGTCAGTGAGGTTAGCACGGAGCGTCGTCTCCCACGACGGCTACTCCACGGTGGTCTCTTGGACTATCCCTGTTCCGACTGCTGCATGGCTTGGTCGATAAAACGAAATCCCTCGTTCTTGTCTGGCAGAGGGAGAGTCAGGTGACTATAGAGAGATATTTCGCTAACGATCTGAGATCGTGTTACTCGTCGTCTGCCTCGAGTTCGCTGGCATCGAGCTCCCCCGCCAGATATCGTATCCCATCTTCGGCAATTTCGTAGTAACCTCGTTCGACACGTGTGACCAACCCATAGGCGGTGAGAACGGAAAGTCTTCGGTTGATCTGTTCGCGGCTTTTGTCAATATTTTTGTCTATCACTGCAGGCGATAACACTAACCCGGACGTGTGAAGGATTTCGAGAATCCGTTCGTCAGTTGGCAGTTGCATCCATCCGCCGGGTTTTCGCATTGGTGGAATTGCTCTGAAGAGATGCTTACGCCTGTCGATACATCAGGTTTGAGTCATAGATACCTGATCTTCAAGTCATAGATTGATGATCACTTTTATTATGGGCGGCGCGGTACCGGTAGATAACGGGACGCTCTACTAGTCCTGACAGTCAGGATCTATAGAAAGTGCGAACCGGTGTGCCCGCACCGGCCGCGACAGCTCCCGTATCTACGCTACGGAAGCCATGTACGACGACGATTCACGGGGACTTGAAAGCCCCGACCGACCACACGCATCGACCGACGATCGAATCCTCCCCGACGGCGGTGACCCCGCCTCAGAAGAAAACGGCACCGAATCGACCCATCCGAACGACGTCGACCCCGACGCCGCCAGCTATCGCCTCGAGGTGATCGACCACCAAGCGAAGCGATTACTCGAGGGTCTGACGGCCGATCGAACCGGCCGACCCCACGATGCGGTGCGCCACCTTCGCGAGATTCGAGCGGAGGCGGAGTGGGCTCGCCGAGGGTTGTGTGAGTGTCCGGAGGCGTCCACGGCGGAGTCGACTGGCGACTCCGGAGAGCGGACGGGGGATTCCGCGGACACTCCGAACGAAGACGAAGACAGTGCGAATGAGGACACTCCGGACGCAGACAGCACGGACGACGAAGATCTGTCGACCGACACCAAAGACGTCACGGACGACGGTGTCCCGATGGTCGTCAGGCGCGGCCCGCACGTGACGACGGTCCTCGGTCCCGATCCGGCAGCGTACGAACGCTGGCCCGAGGCAGAGGACTCCGAGTACGACAACTCGGATTCTGACGACGGCGACCCCAACGTCGAAGACACCGATGTAGACGACTCCAGAGACGGTCCTGACACCGACGACGGTCCAGACGACGAGCGACCCGATTCCGGAGATGCAGACGTCGACGACGAGGGAGATCGCGATGGCGAGTGAGACCGTGCTGTGTGAGCCGTCCACCGACCGCTCGCTCGAGACCGCTGTTCGGACGCTTACAGAAGAACTCGAGATGCTCCGCCAGCGAACAGATCAATTGACCGACCGCGTCGACGAACTCGAGACCGAGAACGAATCCCTCGTAGACGAAAACGCCCGACTCCGGTCTCGAGTTCGCGGTCTCGAGTGTGAGACTGACGACCTCGGGTCGAGGACCGACCACTTGGAGGAGCAGACCACCGAACTCGAGACCCAGACCACCACTCTCGAGACCCAGACCACCACTCTCGAGTCCGAAACCGACCGCCTCGAGAATCGGACCACTGCGGTGATCAACCGTTCGGGCGCGAACAAGGCACGAATCGAGGAACTCCAGGCCCGAGAACTCGAGAAGGGAGCCCACCTACTCGAGGAGAACGTCGACCAGCACGACCTCGAGATCGACGGCGGCCGACTCGAGCGGATCCGCAAGGACGACGACCGCACCTACTACCGCCTCCCGGACGCCGACGATCCGCTCGGGCGCGGCGGGAGCGTCACGCTCGCCCACGCAGACCTCCTCCCCATCCAGCAACTCGCCCGAATGGACGAGGACATGCTCCGCTCGACGACGAACTCGCTGCCCTCGAGGCTCGCGGCGAAGCTCTGGAACGTGAGAAGTGATCCAACAGCCGGAGACGATCCCTGGCAATCGGGCTGCAAGAACGTCCGAGAGTACGTCAAAGCGAGCGATCTCAAACACTGGATTCGCAGACAGGAACCCGGAACCAGTGACGCCTACGCCAAAAAACTCGTCTCGAGGACCATCGACGCCTTGCTGGACCTCTCCAAGAACCGGCTGGCCATCCGCAGGAAGCGAGAGCGAAAGAATGGCCTCGAGTACACCGAACGGCGGATCCTCCTGACGGCGGATGCCGAGATCCCAGGAGAGACAGGAGCCACCGGCACAGCGAACCGACACGGAGACGCACCGAAGACAGCCGACGTCACCGGCGAGCGGTGACCACGGTGTCACACTGACCCTCGAGAGAGCGATCACTCTCCAGGAACGCTCGAGAACCAGTCGATCGTGGTGGCGAGCGTCGTCCGAGTACAGGCGTGTCCGTTCTCGATCGGTCGTCGTCGGTTGGGTTCGACGACGAGTCGCGAACGCTCGTCGACGGACAACAGGTGTCCACAGGAGGAGAAAGGGCAGGTCGCGTATATAGACGAGATTGCGAAAAAAGCGGTCAGTACAGGTCGAACCGCTAACCGAGTGAACAACCGATATTTACTCAATCTGAATTTCGAGAAAATAACCGCCAGTATCGATGAACTACTGATCGCGAGTTTCGACTGACAATACTGTAAACGAAAACGTCAATCCGTTACCCGGTTCTAATCCATCTCATTCCCTGTCACCTCATCGGATTCGCTTCGTCTCGAGAACTGACCCTCGATCCGGCGTCCACTCGGTGAATCGGACTACGTCCTGATCGCGAACGACACCCGTCTCGACGAGCTGGTCGACCCACGTCTCGTCGTGAGTTGCGATCAAGAACTGGAAGTGGTCGCTGAACTCGTCTCGCAATACCGTCGCGAATTGCTCCCGGTGTCCTTCGTCGACGGACATCACGACGTCATCCAGCAAGACGGGTGCTCGCTCGAGCGGAGAGAGTTCGGACGCTAATGCCAGAAAGAGGCAGACGCCCATGAGGTCCTGATGACCCTCGCTATGCAACGCGTTCGGTGGGTGTTCGCCCGTATCGAAGAATTCGACGGAGAAGTCGACCCCCGTGTTCGTCTGTCCGATCGTCGGATTGAACGCGCTTTCGTCGGGATTCACCGCCTGGTAAAAGCTCGCGAACCGATCGCTGATCGTGTCGAAGATATCACCGAGGACGTCGTCTCGTGTCGCGAGGAACGTTTCGTGAGCGACCTCGAATTCGTTCGCCGCTCGTGCGAATCGGTTCCGTTCCGTAGCCGCTGTTTGTAGCCGTTCGTGCGCACCATCTAGCGTCTGCAATTGGCCCCACATGGATTCTATCGTCGATCGCTCTGGGAGCGCGGCAGCGGTCTCACGGAGTTCAGTGAGGGTTTCGCGGACGGCGGCCTGGTGGGTCTCCGGAAGGTACAGATTTTCGAGAACCACCACTTTCGGATCGTCCGTGAGATCCCCATCGACTGCCTGTCTGACCGTTTCGAGTTTCTCCTCGTACTGCGCCAGAGGCCGAAGGTCGGTCTCGACCTCGTCCGTCGAGAGCGCTTCGAGCAACCGATCGATCGTTCCCACGATCGAATCCAGTTCCCGCTGGGCCTTCCCTGCCACTGCGTCGATCGTCTCGACACGGCTCTCGATACGCTCGAGTCGATCGGCGCGGTTCTCGAGGTGGGCTTTCAACTCTCCTTCGTCCCACGGTTTCTCGCAGAGCGGGCACTCGCGTGTCGTCGTATCGACGAGCGTGCGGCCCCGCTCGACGAGCGACCGCTCCGCCAGCGCAGTGAGCGCATCCTCGTCAGCACGCAATGCTCGAAGCTCCTGTCGAAGGTCGTCCAGCGCTTCAGCCACCTCCGTCCTCTCACCGTCGACCCAGTCCTCGAGTTGGGTCAGTTGCCGACGGACGTCGTCGCGCTGCAACGGGTTCGATGCCTGATCGAGCGGCGATGTCAGTCCCTCCTCGAACGACTCGACTGCGTCGATACTTCGGATCGGATCACCGCCGACGCGCTCTCGCCGGAGGTTCACGGCGTCACAGAGTGCGACTGGACGAAGCTCTGACTCGCCGACGATGGACGTCACGACCTCGTCGCCGGCGATCTCTTGGATCTGCTGGAGGTTGTCTTCGTAGCGCGTCTCGTTCGTCGACGCTTCGCGATCCGCTTTTTTCGCCAATCGCTTGAGCTGTCGACGTCGCTCGTCCAGCCCTTCGGTGTTCATCAGCTGGTAGATCTGATCTTTCCGGTCACCCGGCGTCGTGATAACCAGCTCCAACAGTTCGTCACGGGAGAGATGTAACAGCCCCTGATTCGCCGCTGCGACCAATTCGATAAACGCTTCTGGACGGCGTTCGGCCTGCATCCGCGAGCGGTTCGTGAACCCCCGGACGACTCGAAACGAGTCTTCGCCCTCGACAGCGAACGTCCCTTCGACGGCCGTATCGTCGGGATTCGCGTATTGATTCGGGATGTGTTCGGTCGTTTTGATCCCGCCCGTTCCGGACCCTCTGAGCGCAGAAATTTGTCCAGTGAGGAGGAACTCGATCGCCTGGAGGACAGTACTCTTGCCGGATCCGTTCGGGCCCGCAACGACGGCGTTTCTACCGTCGAATTCGAAGCGGTCTTCGTCGCGAACCCCGCGGAACGCACGAACGGTGAGTGACTCGAGTTGGATCGTCATTCGCTGTCTCCCATCGTTTCCGCGACCGCGTCCAGAAGTTCGTCATCGTCACCGAAGTCGTTCTTCCCCTGTTCTCGAAGTAGTGTCTCTACTGTCTCCGCAGAGATGTTTGGGTTGTTCTTGAGTCTGATTTTGAATAACTGGAGGACTCGTGGCGTGATATCTTGTGACATGAGTAGGGAATTGGGTAATCGTGTTCTCCGTTAATATGTTCACTGAGATGACGGTACTAAGTGATGACGGCTAGCCGTCGGTCGATACCATCCTTAGCGACCATAAACGATATAGAACCCCGAGTCCGCAATTCGCGCTATCGATTTCCCCTGTGATCCACTCATGATTAACGCCCTATCCGTCCTCGTCAGGTTATACGAACTCTCAGACGATCCCAGAGAGCAGTGATTTCGTAAGCTTCTGCACGGCTTATCACCACTTATTGTACACCAGAGAACAACTGGCGAAACTGAGAAGATCTATTTTCCACCCATAAGGTTACGAAGATTTTGCTGAGTATTGGCATCTTCATCAATGTCAAAATCAGTGGCTGACGCAATCATTCGCATCCCCTCCTTAGCAAACCGTCTTCGAATGTCAAATTCTGCTACCGAATTCTCGTCCTCGCTCGGTTTTTTCCTGAAAATCCGTCCACTGTCATCTTCGAACTGCATTACGTAGAAATGTCGACCTTCATCGTCGACAAATTCCTTAAAGCTATCAAGATTGTCCTCAAACTTATCAGCATCACTTGGCATATCCTAAAAGGTAGACTCAGATGACTTATAATCTATGTTGGTAGTTTAGGTCGCGTTCAGATAAGCTGGCTCCATGCGACAGCGAATGATCATTCGGTGATCGTTCGAAAAACGAATGGGCGCTGCAGGCTCCGGTTCGATGGTCGAACGAATTGTCCTTTCAGGCGTGAGGCAGTCGAATTCAGGGGGCTAAAAACGGGCGGTCTAGCGGTCTTTAGCTTGATCTGAGACCATTGTATAAGAGTTAGGACGCCAGTACAACTGAGCTTCTCAATTGTTCTCTGCCCGATGGTCCCGTGGATCGCCAATAGCGTCTTTGATGATTTTACCTTCAGCTCGATGCAGAACGCCGCTTATCACCGATTTATTCACTCCAAGTTCCTCGGCGAGCTCGGTCAATGAACACCCCCGTGGACTATCGTAGTATCCCCACTTGATGGCGACCGTGAGGATTTCTCGTTGTCGAGCGGTGAGTGCATCGAGGACGTCGTACCCTTCGGTGATCGAAAGGACCTCGTACGTGACGTTTCGTTCATCGAGCGCCTCCCACATGGCCGCCATCTTCGACTCCGGCATCACGAACTCGATGAAGAGGTACCCGTCGCGGGCGACGACTGGCGTAGTCGGGTGGTACTCGATGTCTTCCGAGACAAAATACCCATTGGGTGGTTGTCCTTCCAGCATCATGACTACCGTTTCGTCATCTCTGTGGAGTACCGTCGTTGCATTCGAAAACCAGTCTGTTGTTTTTTCGGTGAATTGCTCTGGGTGGTCTGTCTGGATCTCCAGCACGCTGGTCACGCCTTCCTCTGACGGATAATTCGAGAGAAATCGAACAACCGTATTGGGGAACTCGTCAGCGATGGCGACCATGTCTGGCATCGGACCGACCTTAAGACGCACCCGTGGCATAGGTTCCCTTTGAGTGGAGAGATAATGGGTTTGGAGGTGAATATGTTCACCTCCTTCCCCTACAATCCAATTCTGCACACTCTCGCGCTAAATGGATGGAGGTCCCGCACGGCTGTCGGATTGCCGTGTCATCTGTGTACCCAGTCACGTTCGGACGGCCGATCACACCGGTTCGTTCCAGTCCACTCGGTACGAGTAGATCTCTTCGAAGTTTTCCACACCTCGTTTCAGGAAGAACGGGAGCACGAGGTCCCGAACTTTTCGGGTAACGATATTGGAGGGCGATTTCTGATTCCCCGTCTCCCGAGAAATCTCGACGATCTCCTCAACTCGGTCTCGTCGAACGGATTCGAAGGTCTCGAACGCATCCTGGACTTCTTCGGTGTCCCGTAGGCATTTCGCCAAGACGATTGCATCTTCCATGGCCAGTGATGCTCCCTGACCGACGTGTGGGGACGTCGCGTGGGCGGCGTCACCGATGAGGCAGACCGTCCCCTGATGCCACGTCGGGAGCGACGGCAGGTCGTACACCGGCCACTTGCCGATCCTATCGTCGGTCGAGCGGATGATTTCAGTGACTTCGTTGTGGTCGTCCTTGTGGAGTCGAAGCAGTTTCTCTTTCCACTCCTCAGGCGAGATTGCGTCCAATTCGTCCCGATCTGGGGCTTCCTTCCGTTCGTGATTCTCGAACCAGTAAATCTCGCCCGTTGGGACCTTCTGGTAGCCGAAGAACCCGTCCGCGCCGAACGTCATCCGCATGACTCCGTTCGACGGCGAAATCGAGTCGTTTCGAGTGAACGCTCCGGAATCGATGATTTCCGTGTACTCGGGATCCGGTGCGTTCGGTAGAATCGAGCGGCGGGTTTGTGAGTGGATTCCGTCACAGCCGATAAGGAAGTCTCCGTGGGCTTCCGTACCGTCGTCGAAATACGCGATGACCATATCTTCGTGTGGAATCTGGACGTCGGTCAGGCGCTTTCCGAACTCTACGGTGATTCCCTGCTCGGTCGCTACTTCTCGAAGGCCCTTGGTCAGGAGACCCCGCTTAATTAGCACCGTCTCGGAGGGGTTTTCACCGAGTTGCTTCTGTCTGTGGTTCTGGAAGACCAATCGGTTCGATTGATGACCGTCTTCGAGGACATCCTCCTTGATGCCGAGTGTCTCCAGAACGTCCGTCCCATTCTCAGCGAGGTTGAGGAAAAATCCTACGTCGTCCCGTGGTTCTGGCCGTCCCTCGAAGATGACTGGAGTGATACCGATCCGCTGTAGGTAGAGGGCGAGAACCGGTCCAGCGACTCCGCAGCCGATGATCAGCGCCTTTCGATCTGGTGTAGGCTGACTCATCGTGATTTCCTACTGAGGACGAGTTCGGCCGGTCGCGTTCCCGCGCTAGAGCCGCACGTCACAGCTTCTCTATCGAGTTTCGATGTTCCGTTCATCAGAGAATAACTGCACTCGTTTTCGCATCAGTATTCAGATGAACATGTTGACGAGCACATCTCAGCGATGGTTTTCGGGGGAAACCTACCCCTCCGTGGTTAGTCGTCGAGAATGACTGGCGATAACCTCGCGCCGAGTACTCCTGCTCCAACCGTGAAAACGAAGCGAACCACCATCATGGCGTCGAGCGCCCCGAACGCGAATCCCACGAGGCCAGCGAGAATGCCCACTGCAACACCGTGAAGCATCACTGTGTCTGGGTCAACTCGTCGAGCGACCCACCCCGCCGCGACTACAGTCAGCAGGATCGTTACGATCGGGTAAATCTGGGTGCCGGATATGGTGTTGAACTCTTGCAACGCACCGGGGTCGGGTTCTCCTCCCGTCCCGAATGCAAGGAGAAATGTGTACGCAACGATCGCCACGATGAGTAGTCCCGTCGAGAGGACATGAGGGGCGATGCCCCCAACGACGATCTGTTTCCACTGTAGGTCTGTCACTGTCGTCATCACTTGGTGGGTGATCGTGCCAGCGAATCAGGGTTGACGTATACATGTTCACCCAGGAGCTTGGTTCGGCAGCGATCAGCGGGAGAGAACACAAACGATAAAGATTACAGAGGCGAATGAAACGAACCATGGCCGGTGGTACGGCGGCACACCGAGAACACCGCGTTCGGTTGCACCTCACTCGAGTGCTGGGTATCGCTCTCGTCGTGGTCCTGTACTATGCGAGCCAGTGGCCTCGGAACTGGATAACCGGGAACCGTTCGTGTTGACGACATTATCCGAACTCTGGAACGCCCTACGGTTCTCCGTTTTCTCGTTCTCAAGCCACCACTCTCACATTGGAAGACTCGAGTGGACCTGAACGCGTTGGGAGCAACATGTTTACGTGAATGTTGACCGCCGGTCGGTACCTCTCTCAACACAAGCGATGAAATTCACCCGAAGAGAGTTCTCGAAACTCGGATTGATGGCCGGTGTCGGATTTGGAATCCCCCTCGGAACGGTAGCGGGGCCCGTCGACCGTCTGGCCGAATCCGCGAGTGTGACTAGCCCGCGCGTCGAGAAGTTCGAGGTTCCATTACCCGTGCCCCCGGTCCTCGAACCAGTACGCACCGAAGGGACGACTGACTATTACGAGATTACACAACGAGAGGGGGCGGTCGAAATTCTCCCCGGTTACGAAACCACAGTCTGGGGGTACAATGGAATCTTTCCGGGACCGACCATCGAAACCAGAACCGGTCGTGAAGTAGTCATCGAACAGCGGAACGAACTCCCCGTCCCCGTTTCCACGCACCTCCACGGCGGGGTGACGCCCCCTGAGAGCGACGGGTTTCCCACGGACCTCATCCTTCCGCCCGATCTATCGATGGACGACTTACCGGGGCACGTCTCCGGGACCGTCGCCGGGATCTCACGCGGCTCCAAGGAGTACAGATACCCGAACGAGCAACGAGCGGCCACGCTCTGGTATCACGACCACCGGATGGATTTCACCGGTCCACAGGTCTACAAGGGGCTAGCGGGCTTCTACATCATCCGCGACGACATTGAGGACGAACTTCCGCTCCCCCATGGGGAGAAAGACGTCCCGCTCATGATTGCGGATCGAATCTTTACTGATGACGGTGAGATGTACTATCCATCGGTCGATCCATCGCTTATGGGTGATCACGGGGTGCTCGCGTCCGCAAGCCTCGGTGTGCATACCGGCGTCTTCGGGGATACGATCCTCGTTAACGGTGCACCGTGGCCGCGCATGGAGGTTTCGAACACGAAGTACCGCTTCCGAATTCTGAATGCGTCTAACGCGCGAACGTACGAACTCGCGCTTGAACCCTCACCCTCTGAGGGCAACTCGTTCGTCCAGGTTGGCAGCGACGGCGGCCTACTCTCGGAGCCGATTCCGCACGACAAACTCCTCGTTTCTCCCGCTGAACGCTTCGACGTCGTCGTTGACTTCTCGCACTACTCGGTGGGTTCCGAAGTGACGCTCGTAAACCGACGTGGAGAGGGACGAGTGTCCGATGTAATGCAGTTCGAAGTCGTCCGAGAAGAAGAAGAGAGGAGCGAAATTACATCTCAACTCGCACCAGACCTCGACTTTCCGAGTCCCGACGATGCGGAAGTCACCCGCCGATTCATTTTCCTCGCAGGGATGCTCGGCGGGATGTCAACGATCAACGGCAACGGGTACGACCCTGAGCGTATCGATGCGGATCCTCGCCTCGGTTCCACTGAAATTTGGGAGTTCGACGCCGATCCGGCGCACCCGATCCATATGCATCTCGTTCACTTCAAGGTCATCTCTCGTGATGGTGGGCCCCCTGGCCCGTACGACGCTGGATGGAAAGACACGGTCTACCTCGACGGCGGCAACGTCCGGGTGGTTGCCACGTTCACCCCCTACCGCGGTAAGTACGTCTTCCACTGCCATAACCTCGAACACGAGGATATGATGATGATGGCCAATTTCGAGGTGGTCTAAATGAGTGTCGTAATCGAGCGTCACGATGAATCAGCATGGACTGGAGATGCGACCAGTCGCTACTTTGCGGCAGCACTCGCCTTCACGTCTCAAGCGATACACCTGTGGATACTCCCGGACACATTCGTAGTAACGCTCTTGCCCGGGTTATTCTTCTTCCTTGTAGCAATCGGCCAGGGGCTGCTTGGTGTGAGTCTATTGTTCGGACCGGGTCGATGGACTCTCCGGTTGGGAATCTCGTTCAATCTCCTAGTCGTTGCACTTTGGACTATCACCCGGTTCGTCAGCCTCCCTGCCCTCACAGGGTCTGCACAGCTCAACGTAGGAATGCTTGGTATCGTGTCAACGGTTGCAGAAATCGCCCTTGTGATGTCGCTTCTAAAATTATTGGGTTCTGAACAATAAAAATTGGCATGTGTATTTTTACTATCGTACTGGAGGTATCCACTCTTTAGCTCGGTTCTTCTGGTAGAACGTGAGGACGTACCTGTCAATCGGCGATTGATTTTCTAAATCATCACCAATTTAGATGTACGCGTATCCCGATGGAAATCACTTCCTCGTTCGCCCATCGAACGAAAGCAAAATCAGTCCCGTTCGACCGATGACCGCCACGTAATATGGCGATTATCGTGCCTCAAATGTATGGGCGCTGCAGGCTCTAGTTCGACTCTCGAACGAATCAACCTTCGAGGCGTGAGGCGGCCGAGCTCGAGCAGTTGAGAATAGGGACAAATGACAACCATTAGATGCTATTGCATCTCCGTGGGAGGTACACAACGCGTATGCACCATTCGTAGTTACGACCAACCGATGCTGAGGAGCCGTTGGGTAAAGGAGATGGATCTAGCACCTCGGTATGAAAAAGTCAGTTTGACACCCAGAGCGAGTTCATGGATTGCTTACGGCTTGAAGCGTAAATGAGAAGGTCGCACCCTCACCGGGTTCGGACTCGACCCAGATGTCACCACCGTGACGCTCGACGATTCGCTCGCACAGTGCGAGGCCGATGCCAGTTCCGTCGTACTCGCCGTGGCTGTGAAGGCTTTGGAACACCTCGAATACCCGGTCGACCTGCTCCGGATCGATGCCGATCCCCTCGTCACTGACCGCGATCAACCACTCGTCGTCCCGGCGCTCGGCGGAGACGTGCACTCGCGGAGGGTCATCGCCGCTATACTCGATCGCGTTGTCCAGCAGGTTCTGGAAGAGCTGGCGGAGTTGCCCGGCGTCGCCCACGACGTGGGGGAGCCCTTCGGCAGTGATCTCGGCATCGTGCTCCTCAATTTTCACGTGGAAATCCTGGTGGACATCCGCGAATACGGCGTCGAGGTCGACTGACTCGAGAGAATCTCCGCGAGTATCGACACGGGAGTACTGGAGGAGACCGTCGATCATTGCGCGCATGCGGTCGGCGCCGTCCACGGCGAACTCGATGAACTCCTCGCCGTCCTCGTCGAGGGTATCAGCGTACCGCTTTTCGAGGAGCTGGAGGTAGGACGAGACCATCCGAAGCGGTTCTTGGAGATCGTGGGAGGCAGCGTACGCGAACTGTTCGAGGCGTTCGTTGGACTCCTCGAGTTTGTCGACCAACTTCTCTAACCGTCGCTCGCGCTCCCTGCGTTCGGAGATGTCTTGGGCGGCCCCGCGGAATGACACGACCTCACCGTCGACTGTCTCCGGAACGCCTTGCAGTCGAAGCCAGCGTACGTCACCACCGTCCGTCCGGATTCGCACCTCCATGTCGAAGGGATCACCAGAGTCGAGCGCGTTCTCGACGGCTTCTTGGACGAGCGGCTGATCGTCCTCGTGGTACATGGCGAGGGCTTCCTCCAGTGGCGGCTCCTCGTCAGCGTCCACCTCCAGCAGCTCGAAGACGTGGTCGGTCCAGAATACGTCCTGTGTCTCCACGTCGATCTCCCAGCCGCCAACGTCTGCGATACGCTCGGTCTTCTCGAGCAAGTCCAGCGCTCGTTCGAGTTCTCGTTCGCGATTTTTCTGCTCGGTGATGTCGCTCGCCATACCGATCCACTCGACGATGTCTCCGTCATCATCCAGCATCGGTACCGCGCGCGAGAACGTCCAACCCAGGCTTCCATCGACCTGCTCTATCCGGTGTTCCAGCTCGAAGGTGCTCTTGGTCCGAATCGCTTCGTTGGTGGCCTCCGTGACGCGTTCCTGGTCGTCCGGGTGAATGTATTTGTCAAGCCACTCGCTCGTCGATTCGTGTGTATTGGCAACGAAATCTTGGCCCTCGAGGTATTGCATTTCGCTCCAATCGGGACTCATGCGATACACTACATCGGAACTGGCGGTGACCAACGCTCGAAATCGCTCCTCGCTTTTCTGAAGCGCCTCCTCAGTCTCCTTGCGCTCGGTTATATCGCGCGTCGTCCCGGCGATGGCTTCGACTTTCCCCTCCTCGTTGAGTACCGGTGCAAAGATGTAGTCGTAGATTCGGTGACCGAGTTCGGCGTGTTCGAACGCTACCTCGCCGCGGATGGGTTCTTTTGTCTCCACGACCTGGTCGATCTCGCGTTTGTGCATCTCCGCGTGCCACGGCTCGTAGCCGATTTCCAGCAGGGTCTTTCCGATGGACTCTTCGAGGGTCTGACCCCACATTTCCAGCAGCGCTTCGTTGGCAAATATGAAACGGTAGTCGAGGTCGAACGCGTAGACGAGGTCGGGAGTACTGGAGATAATGGTCTCGTAAAGCCGCCGCTCCTGGTCAGGCTCAGCGGTCACTCTCGTCAGTTCCGTCTCAGCTTCCTCGCGTTCGGTTCGATCAGTATTCGCGGGCGACTTCGCAGTCTCGACGGCGTATGCGATCGTTACTCCTAACTCTGCGAGCGATTCTCGCTCAGCCGTGTCAAATCCTTGCGACCGGTTGGTAGCCAGATGCAAGACACCGTACAGCGTCTCTTCGTAAACGAGGGGGACGAACGCGCATGTTTGATAGTCGTGTTTGCGGGCGTGCTCGCGCCAATCCTCGTGAGGGGGGTCATCAACGAGATTCTGGCCGACCGCAACCTCCCGTGTGCGCACTGCCTCGTTTGCCAGTTCCTGTGAGGGTGGGCCCTCTCTGTAGGGAATCCTATCGAGTGTATTCTCCGCAATTCCGGCGGAGGCTGCCGGAATCACTTCCTCTTCCTCTTCCTCTGGAATAGAGTGTCCAATCCACGCGAAGGAGTACAACTCCGATGCTGCGAACTGCTCGCAAACGCGCTGTCGAATCTCGTTTTCGGTGAGAGTAGGGACCAACGCTCGGGTGACTTCTCCGATCACCTTGTTTATGGAGTGCCGTCCGCCAAGACTCATTGGTGACTCCGTATCACCAGAGTTGGTTTACTCCTACCGATTTCGGAAGCCGAGATAGTATGTTTATTTTCTAATACACTCTAATCGAGAGTGAACTGTCCTCGTACGTTCAAAGTGTGAATTTTTAATATTTTTCGGGCTGATTAGACGCGTAGGATTAGTGGTAGTAAAGTACCACGAGTCGGGTGGCCCGTGGAACCCTCGCTGTTCATTTTAGAGCTTCACAGTTTGCTCGACGTTTCTGATGGCGGCCTTAAGGACGAGTTCTCTGAACTGCCCAAACCGCGTTCTCGCCCGCAACGTCTCGCCGGACCGATGCTCCAATGAAGAACACCTGCCCGAGACCGTCTCTTCCTGTAATTCTTCCGTAGACCTTTGCAACGACAATCGCGGCACGGTCACGACGATGACGACTTGTTCCACTCTCGAGTCTCCCCGTCGACGGTCACCTCGCTGCCGACGTTGTCGAATGTGAGGCCACCGTAGGAAACGCTACTGCCCGTTCCCGAATAGATTCCCGCACTGCCGCAATCTGCCGCTCGAGCAGTCGTGAGTGTCACGTCGACGTTTTCCCGGAATCGGAACGCCTGATCTTTCGCTCCGGTTGCCCTGATATTGCTCATCTTCAGATCGTCCATGTCGTCGAAAACGATCGTATTTGTGAACGCGCCCTCGATGCTGACGGTAGAGATATCGGCACCGTCGAATCCGCTCGCATACAACCCCGATCCGTCGGCCAGCCCGCTATCGTCGGTCCGTATCGTGACGTTACTGATCGTCAGCCCTCGCCGTCCACTCTTGATGTGACCGAGGGAGATTCCCCTCGCGTTGTCGAGACAGGAAACGCGGTCAATAGTCAGATCCTCGAGCAGGGCGCCGGAATCGGCTCTGATTGCGGAATACTGACAGCCGGTAATGTAACCGTCTTCGATTGTGATCGACTCGTTTCCATCGCGGTGGATGTGGACGCCGTACGCGGGTTCGTTTGTCGGGTCGATCTCGAAGTTTTTCAGGGTGCAGTTTCTGGTCGGCGTACCGTCGTCCTCGACGAGCACGGAACCACTTCCGTCCCACACCGCGTTTGCCGACGTGCCGTCGTTCTGGTTGTCGAATTGTAACGGTGCGTCCGAGTCGCCTTCACCGCCACGAGTCGCCCAGTATCCGTTGACGATGACGTTTTTCGACGACACGATGTCGATGTGGTGATAGTAGATGTCGTCACCGTAGATGTTCTCCAACCGGACGTTTTCGGCGTGGGCGGGCAGAATACCGTTCGACTCTGGCGCATCAATGCGAACGTTGCAAACGCCCCAGTTTGACGCGCCGCCGTATTCCGTCTCGTCGTACCCCTTGTTAGAGAGTAGCGCTCGTCCCTCCTCACCGGAAGGGCGCGGTCCTTCGAAAACGGTCGAGCGGCCGGCGCCCAGAAGGATCGTGTCGTCTCCCACCAGCGGCGTCCGCTCGAGGAGGTATCGTCCCGGCGGGAAGTACACGATGCCGCCGGCCTGGTCGACGTCCTTGAGAAGCTCGTGGACCGCGTGTCCGACGTCGGTGCTTCCGTCGCCTTCGATCCCGTGGGCCTCGACGTTCCACACCGGTGTTCTCTTCGAGCGTGCGTGGCCGACGGTCGTCGCCTCGAAGTGGCTCGTCCCTGGGACGGGTTGTTCGGAGCTCCCCCGACCGCTGAAATACACCCAGTCCCCGCTAGAGGCGTCCCACCGCCACGTGATCCCCTGGTCGGTCGCGTGATAGAGTTCGTCGTCGTATTCGCCTTCTGGTGGACGATCGGTGATCGACCCATCGGCAATCGCCCGCTCGCCCTCTGATCGGTCTGTGCACCCTGCGAGCGCGACGGAAGCTCCCGCTGCCCCGAGAAGGAAGGTTCGCCGCCGTAGCTCTGAACCGTTCATGATCTCAGACCAATCATGTTATTTATAAGTAGTTTGTGACCCAGCCCTTCGAGGATATCACCGTCCGTCCCAGTCCATCATACTCGCCAGAGAACTGACCGAGACGTCGGAAACGACGGTTCAGTCACTGTCCTCGTTCTCCACTAACCACTGGAGGCAGGCAACTAGACGATCGATGAACTGCGAACTTGCCGAGCACTCAGTGAGAACATGGACGTCTACTTCGCCAAATCCAAATCGCTCTACGAGGTTGTCAGCGAGAGCAAGAACCTTACGAGGTCAATGTTGAGGTGGAGACGTACCCCTAGACTACGTAATTCTAGTACGTATTTGGTTTTGTAGTAAAGTGCTTAAGCCTTTTGTTTAGATAAGTCTACGCAGTCTCCCTCTGACTCTCACTGTCTTTCACTGGACGTACCCCCCTCCCCGAGGTAGTAATTTCAAAGCACGAGTGAATCATGCAGACGTTCGATCCAGGTAGAACAATTCCAGCGGACTGGCGTGACGTTCTCTCGATGGTTCTCGCAGAGCTCGACGACCGGCAGCGCGCCTTTTGGGGAAATGGAATTGCCTTGTCATAAATAGCGGAACTCTCTCTGATCACTCGTGCGTATGTCCGAGTGTCTCGTTTGCCGCGTCAGTCAACTCTTCGAGCGCCTCTCGAGCCTCATCGGGCAGGTCTCCGTGGGGTGATTCGAGTGCGGGTTGTTCGTGTGGATCCGGCTCGCCAACGATCACGCTTCCTACCATCCCCATTCCCTCGTGCGGTCGGCAGAAGTAGTCGTACACGCCCACAACGTCGAACGTGTGTTCGAACGTTTGTCCCTCCTCTTGTAAGATACCGCTGTCCCAGCCATCCGCTTCGTCGGGAATCCGCTGTGGTTTCTCCGCCCCAGAATGGTACGCAGTTGTCGTGTGACTCCCGCTCTCCAGCGTCCACGTAACGGTGCCGCCGGGTTCGATCCAGACGAGGTGGGGATCGAAGTGGTGTCCGTCGTCGGAGACCATCGCGACATCGGCGTTCTCAGACGGACTCTCGAGCGCTTCGCCGTCGTGGCTGTGCGCTCCGAGGTCCGTAATCGGAGTCCCTTCGGGATCGAGTACCCACCAGACGTCGTTGAGACCCTGACCCTCGACATCGCCTAACGCCTCGTCGCGGGCGAAGTAGTAGAGTGGCCAGCCGTTCGCGGCAACCTGCACTGACCCGTCCTCGCGTTCGAACGTCGTGACGTCGGCCTCGACGTCGTCGCTTACGATCGGTTCATCGTCGACCGTCAGTGGCGGCCAGTTCTCGGCGCAGTCATCGTAACACGCGCTCTCCCCTTCACCCTGCATATCCTGATCGAACATGTACAGCGTCCGGCCGGTCGGGCCGACGAGGATCGGATCGTGATCACAGTGGCAGTAAACCTGCACCGTCGGTCCCGTCGGGTCGCTGAACTCCTCGTTGCCACCTGCACCGTTCCCAGTGTCGTTCTCATCGTCCGAACCGGACGCCGGTTCGCCGTTCGAATCGTCGGATCCGAGACACCCCGCCACGGCGATCGCTCCAGCCGTCGCCCCGAGTAGTGTACGTCGTTTCAGGCGCATACCTGATCGATCGTCTCTTCAACACATGATCATTTTCCGAACTTCATCCAAAATTCGTCCAAAGTCCCGGATGTCAGAGCCACGTGATCCGGGTCAAAAACAGGAGCGCCACGAGCTCGAGACCACAGAGCAACGTTACGCCGACTTGCACGTCGGTGCCAGAGTTGACGAACCAGCCGATGAAATCCGGGTGGAGAACGTAGAAATACAGCCAGAGGCAGTTCTGGACGAGGAGAAATGCGGCGAACACGAGGAGTCCAAGCGTGTGACGAGCACCGTGCTGACGGTAATTTCGAAGCCAGATCGACCCGAGGATGAGCAGGAGTATCGCGTTCACCCCTGCCGCCGCCCTCGCCAGATTGAGCCAGCCTTCCATTGGATTTCTATTGCATCGTCGTCGTTATAGGTGCTATCCAAACTTTATCCCACATTACGACTCCTCCGTGTCGACCGTCTCGAGTATCTCTTCGACCGTCTCCCAGTTCGACGTTACTTGGTCGGTGAACAGGTACAGAGTACCGTAGTCGCCACCGGCCGTCCTGACGACGTTGTTGTCTAACAGCACATCGAGGTGATGGCGGATCGTCGTGTAGTCCATATCGAGTTCGGTGGCGAGTTCGTTGGCGTTCCGCGGCCGCTGGTCGAGCGCTCGGACGATCCGTACTCGAGTCGGACCGCCGCGAGAACTCGCGAGCAGGTACCAGAGAACGCCGTCCATCCACTTGGATATCGCATAGCTGGCTTGTAAACACTTGGTCAGACTAGAAACATAGTTGATGGTCAACTCACCAAACGCCACAACCTCGAGCAGGCTTTCGCTAGGGCGACCAAATATAGCGATTTCAAAAAGCAGTAACTCTCGTTACTGTTGCACACGCTCCAAGCGGTTGAAGAGGATGTGCGGTGGAGACTCAATGCGTGATTCCCGCGATCACTGACACTAATCCCAATATCCGTCTCGACGAGATCAACGTACGTTGGGATTCGGCCATGAGAGAAATGGGTGAGAGTAATCAGTTCTTTAAGTGTCTCTGGTTACAAGGTAAAGCTACGAAGGGATTTTCGCCGACTGTTACCTGGGAGGAGTAGCTACGCTCGTCGTCTTCAGATTCGTCGAGCAATCCGAACGAGACGAACAGGAACCCCGACTCGAGCACGGATTCGATACTGGACTACTCACGCTCAGTACCGCTCTCGGTGATCGTGATTTCGACGATATCGCCGGCATCGACATCGACGTCGGCCGGTTCCAAGAGCCGCAGAATTCGCTCACCGTTCCCATCAGCGAGTACTCGAGCGTGGACCGTCTCCTCCGAGCGCTCGAGTTTCGCTTCGATCGCCTCGAGGCGCTCGAGGAGGTCCCTCTCGACGGAGTCGTTGCCGTCG
Source organism: Halomontanus rarus (assembly GCF_017357405.1). Classification (GTDB taxonomy): domain Archaea; phylum Halobacteriota; class Halobacteria; order Halobacteriales; family Natrialbaceae; genus Halomontanus; species Halomontanus rarus. The sequence continues at coordinate 403,005 of NZ_CP071598.1, forward strand.
TTCCGTCGGGGATCACCCGTCTCGGTATCGACAGCGTCAGTCTCGTCGTCGGTATCCCGATCGGACGTCACGTAGGGATCCGTCGCCGTTCGAGCGAAGACGTCCTCGAGGGTCTCGAGCTCCACGCCCTCCGCCTCGAGGTCGACCGAGCCTCGTCGAAGCGGCGAGAGCCTCGTGTCGGGGTCGAACGATCGGTTTTGCATGGCCTCCCACTGTCGCGTTCGGATCTGTGTCGCGGTCGTCTCCGCGAGCCAGTCTGGCGGCGTCCACTCGCCGCCCTCGTAGAGTCGATGGATATCCTCGTCGTTCGTCCCCCACGTGAAACAGTGATCGAAGCGTCGCTGGAATCGGTTGAGCGTCTCCCCTCTCGCGTGCTTGATGACGACCTGTCTCGGTGCGAGGTCGCGAACGAACTCGTCGACGGTCTCGGGCGGTGGGTGGTTCCGGAATTCGACGTACTGCGTCGTACAACTCACGTTCGAAACTGCGTCGGCGTTTCCCGTCGCCAGTTGGACGAAGACGCCGGCGGAATCGTCCTCGATCGCGTTCAGGAGCCGAGACGTACTCCCCTTCGTCGGGGAATCCGGCCCGGCGATCGTTATCCGCCCCTCCTCGAGCACGTCGGCAGTTCCGTCGAACACCTCTCGGGTCTCGACGCCGGGCACGTCTAGCTCGAGTGCGTTGGCGAGCTTCGCGGCCTGTCCGGCGAGCGTGATCGGGAGTTCGCGGTCCAACGCCGTGGAGAGCCGTTCGAGTACCGTCGCGTAGTGAACACCGGCCAGCGAACTCGTCGCGACGACGACCCGCGAGCCGGCGTAGGCTCGCTCGAGAACGGTCCGGAGCGACTCGTTGAGCGAAGCCATGTACGAGTCGTCGGTAGAGACGTTCAGGAACACGGCATCGATATCGAACGGGTACGACGTGGCAAGCCCCGAAAAGCCAGCGCAGGGGCGAGTCGTAAAATCGCCAGTGACGAGCACGTGCTGTTCGGCATCGAAGAGTTCGTCACCCGCAGCTTCGTCGCGAAATCGGATCACGAATCCGGTTGCACCCGGAGTGTGACCTGCGGAGACCGGCCGAACCTCGAGCGTGTCGAGAATCGACGCCCAGTCGTCGATCGGCTCGAGGGCGTCCAGTGCGACGGAGACGTCACCGAGTTCGTTGTCTTTTTGCGCCTCCGGAAGGGCGTGCTCGAGGATCGTCGCCGTCGCCGGCGAGGTGTAGATCGGCGCGTTGTGTCGAACGTTCCGTGCGAGTGTCCGATAGTGATCGATGTGGCCGTGTGTGAGCAAGATCGCGTTCAGATACTCGTCCGCTTCGAGGTGTGAATCCAGATCGACACCGGCGCCGGCGTCGACCAGAACGCAGGCACGCGTGCCATCCTCGTCCGTGAAACGGAGGAGCGTCGACTCGTTTCCGTCGTAGACGTTTGTATGCTGGTAGGAGACACGCATACTCTCTCCCCTACTTCTCTTCACCACTACTTAAATTTCAGTGATAACTGTCACTGTAAGATGAGTGAGAGTTGAAGATTCCGATCGAAGCTGAATTCCTTGGGGATGCGAACCTATGGGCGTCTTCGTTACGAAGATCAGCTCTCGGCAGCGTGGCCTCGAGCGAGATGATATATTGATGATGTCTCACGGTTGATATGCCGTTGCCATTAGGACGTGGGATTTAATATACTATATACTCCATAGAGTGATAACTCGGACTCAGTACGATCACAGACAAATGCCCCCGAAAGAGACGAAAAGAGAGCGGTTCCCGGTTCAGAATATTCGTGAGTGTAACGGATCGTCCGTCGTAGACAGATATGACTACTGATAAATCAGCGTCAAAGAATCGAATTCAGGCGGTCGAAAACGCCTTCGAGGTCGTCGAGGTGGTTCAGGAGTCCAATGGGTGTAGTGTAAATTACATCAGAGAGGAGTTGGATATCCCCAGAAGTACGGCCTATATTTATCTGAAAACGCTAGAAGAACTCGGGTATCTGAAGAAGAAAGAGGGCGAGTACTTTATCGGTCTTAAATTTTTGAAGCACGGAGGGTATGCAAGGCAGAACGTCGACATTTATCAAATAGCGAGACACGAAATCGACAAATTGGCGGAGGAGACGCAGGCAGTCGCGACGATCGGATGCGAGGATGACGGCTTACGTGCACTCCTCTATCGGACAGAGGCCGGAGAGGCCGTCTCCGACAATCCTCCAACCGGGGAGTACACGAAAATGCATTGGACCGCGCTCGGAAAGGCACTGTTATCCCAGAAATCCGACGCGGAGATCGAAGCGGTGGTGGACCGGTACGGACTTCCGAAGGCCACCGAACAGACTCATACCGACCTGGATTCCCTCATGGAAGACATAGAGCAGATACGTTCCAGGGGATATTCGATCGACAACAACGAGCGATCCAGAGGTGTGAAAGCTATCGCCACACCGGTCGCGATCCACGACGATCTCTTCGAAAATATCGCCATCTCCGTTGCAGGTCCGACATCGAAATTTACCGAAGACAGAATCCAGAATGAACTATCTACATTGCTTCAGGAGACAGCTAACGTAATCGAGTTGAAAAAAGAGTACTACAGATAGGACCTATTCCGACCCGTTTTTGTCCGATCATAGTTTCCGGGAAAAGAACTCCAACAACTGTGTTAATTTGACTCATCCGTCTCTGGCCTTGTCTCGTTTAGCACCTCCGTTGCGTCTGTCCGTCGAGTGACTGATGTCGCCGCTGCGCGTTATAGTAGTGTATGAAATATTCAATTCTACCGCCGATGCTGGCCCGACTTCTCACCCTCGAGTTGTGGAAGCGGTCAATTCGTATCTTTCGGGTGGGACACCACTGTTGATCGGGTTTCGGTTGACGGATTCGAACTGGCCGCTCACCCCTAATCGAAATCCTGCAGTCAGATTCCGTAGTTATCGACGAGAAATATCGTCTCGGAAAGATCGCGTTTCTCGGTCGATCAATGCAGGAACGCAGCGGCTGGATCGGTGCCCCGCCGTCCGAAGACCGCGACATCGAGAACCAGTTTCAACTCGAATTCTATTGCGCTATACAGCCAAGACCAGTCGCCGCTATTCTTGATGATATTCTTATCAATAGTGATCCGCGACGACTTCGCCGTCCTCAGGACGCGAAACGTCCTGCTATCGAGGCGGGTCGGAGACGCGATCAGCCGACCGATGCACCCGGTGCCAGATTGCTTGGTGAGAGCGTTCTACACCGAGTAAGCGAAGAATCGCTCGTGTCTCTCGAAGCGGACAACCGGTCGCGTGAAAGCGGACGGCGAACACCCTCACGTGAATCGAACCAACGCCACGGACCACGGTCGAAACCGTCGCCTCGAGACCGTTCCGATCACCCGATCCGATAGCGCTCGAGTGCGGTCTCGTCGACGGTGACGCCCAAACCAGATTTCTGGGGGACGGAGAGCGAGCCACCGGTCGGGTCGAGCGGCGTCTCGAGGATGTCGTGGCGAAGCGGGTTCTCGCTTCGGTCGAACTCGAACAGGAACGGTTCGGGTGCCATCTCTGGCGCGTTCGGGTAGTCGGGGAGACTCGCCGCGAACTGGAGGGCGGCGGCCGTGCCGACGCCGCTGTTCCAGACGTGGGGGCGAACGAGGACGTTCTCGGTGGTCGCCAGCTTCGCGAGGAACTGGGCTTCCGCGAACCCGCCACACTGCCCGAGGTTCGGCTGGATCACGTCGACGAGTTGCTCGTCGATCAGTCGCTTGAACTCGAAGCGACCGAAGTGGGCCTCGCCGGCGGCCAGCGGGACGTCGACGCGGTTTCTAATCTCGCGGTAGCCCGAGAGGTTCTCTGGCGGGACGGGTTCTTCGACCCAGGTGAGGTCGTACGACGAGAGGTTATTGATCGACTTGATCGCCTGCCGAGGCGTGTAGTTACCGTTGTAGTCGACCATGATGTGCGCGTCGTCGCCGAGTATTTCTCTGGCCGTCTCGACGCGGTGACGATCATCCTCGAGACCGCGACCGATCTTGATCTTCGCGGCGGTGAACCCCTCTTCGGCGGCGGCTTCCATCGGCTCGGCGGGGTCCTGGTCCCACTCCGTGACGTACATCGTCGACGCGTAGGGGACGACCGACTCGATCCCCCGCCCGCCGAGGAGCTTGTGAATCGGGACGCCGAGTTGCTTCCCCCGGAGGTCCCACATCGCGACCTCGATGCCGGTCAGCGCGCACTGCACGAAGGCCTGCCGGCCCGTGTCGTACCCGCCGATATCGCCCGTATAGACCCGTTCGGCGAGCGACGGGGCCGCGAGCGGCGAGAGTCCGATAACGGCGTCGGCGAACACGTCCTCCACGAGCGCGGCGACCGCCCGCGGTGAGGCGAACGCCTCGCCCCAGCCAACGGTTCCGTCGTCGGCCTCGAGGCGGACGAGCGTCGTCTCTCGCGAACCGGTCATTCCGCGCGTTCCGCCGAACGAGCGCCCCTCCTCGAGGTCGTGTGAGAGGGGGATCGCTTCGACTGCTGTGATCTCCATACGGGAGTCGTTGCGAGTCGTGATACATAAAGGATAGGAGAATAGCGGGAGACCAGCGTGGCGGGACACGACCTATCGGCGGCGTTAGCCGGGTACGCAAAGCGTTTTGACGCGGCTCTCTGTGGGTATCGTATGGAGTATACCACTCTTGGTGAGACGGGTCTATCAGTCAGTGAGCTCTGTCTCGGCTGCATGAGTTTCGGAAGCGAAGAGCCGTGGATGCTCGACGAAGACGAGGGTCGCAAAATTATCGACCGCGCGATCGATCTCGGAGTCACCTTCTTCGACACGGCCAACGCGTACTCGAACGGCGAGAGCGAGGAAATCCTCGGCAACGCGCTCGCTGAATACGACCGCGAGGAGTTCGTCGTCGCGACGAAAGTCCGGTTCGCCTCCGATACCGACCACCCCAACGCGACGGGCCTCTCCCGGAAGACCATCGAGACGGAACTCGCGAAGTCCCGCGAGCGACTCGGGATGGACACGATCGATCTCTACCAGATCCACCGCTGGGACCCCGAGACGCCGATCGAGGAAACGCTGCGTGCGCTCGACGACGCGGTCCGACGTGGCCACGTTCGTTATCTCGGCGCGTCCTCGATGTGGGCCCACCAGTTCGCCGACGCACTGCACACGAGCGACCGCCTCGGTCTCGAGCGATTCGTTTCGATGCAGAACCACTACAATCTCGTCTACCGCGAGGAAGAGCGTGAGATGCTGCCTCTCTGCGACCGCGAGGGGATCGGCGTCATCCCCTGGGGGCCGCTCGCACAGGGTTTTCTCACCCGACCCCACGAGGATCACCGTTCGACGACGCGTTCGGATCCCGACAACCACCACGATCCGGACGACGCCTTCCGTGCTGGTAGCGGTCTCGAGATCAACGAGCGTGTCGAAGAACTGGCCGACGAGAAGGGTATCACGATGGCCCAGCTCGCCCTCGCCTGGCAGTATCGAAGCGAATACGTTACCGCACCCATCGTCGGCACCACGTCGATCGAGCACTTAGAGCAAGCCGTGGAAGCGCTCGACGTCGATCTCTCGGATTCGGACGTCGAGTACCTCGAGGAACCGTACGAACCGGTTCCCGTCTTCGGCCACTGACTCGAAACCGGATCGTCGCTGATCGCCGTCGGACTCCACTACCTCGATCGGTCGTTCGTACCTCAACGAAGGACTACTGTCTCGGCGGTGTGGCTTTCGATCGACCGCGAGTAGGTTTATACTGGTCTCACATGATAATCGTACTATGAGTCTCTCCGCCGACGACCGTCCGAACGTTCTTTGGATCACGATGGAAGATACGTCGCCCCGACTCGGGTGTTACGGCGACGAAGTAACGCGCACGCCGAATATCGACCGGTTAGCCGCCGACGGTCGCGTCTACGAGAACGCGTTCTCGACCGCCCCCGTTTGCGCCCCGAGTCGCGCATCGGTCATGACCGGCCTGTACCCGTCGGCGATCGGCTCCCACCACATGCGAACGAGGACCCACGACCGAGAGGGGTTACCTGATTCCTACCAGGCAGTACCACCCCACTACGTGACCGCCATTAGCGAACACCTCCGCCGAGCGGGCTACTATTGTACGCTCAACGTCAAATCAGACTACCAGTTCGGCGAACCGTTCACCATGTGGGACGACCACAGCGACGAGGCACACTGGCGAAACCGCCCAGGCGACACACCTTTCTTTGCGATGTTCAACAACACGGTTACCCACGAAAGCGGTATGTGGGACCTCGAGGACGGTGGCCACATCGACGACCCCGATACCGATCCCGACGCGGTCGACGTCCCTCCCTATCTCCCCGATACGGAGCCGACGAGGCGGGCGATCGCCCGGCAGTACGACAACATCTCCGAGTCCGACGCGTGGGTCGGCCGACTGCTCGACCAGCTCGAGGCGGATGGCGTCGCGGACGAAACGATCGTGATACTCTGGAGCGATCACGGTGAAGGGCTGCCGCGGTGCAAACGCTGGCCGTACGATTCGGGCACGAACGTCCCGCTGATCGTCCGCTGGCCGGGGGAAACCGACGGCGAAACCGTGTCCGACCTGGTGAGTCTCGTCGACCTCGGGCCCACGACGCTCTCGCTCGCAGGCGAAGACGTCCCTCGATATATGCACGGCCGGCCGTTCGTCGGTTCCGAGGTCGACGACAGCCGTGAGTACGTATTCTCGACCCGCGATCGGTACGACGAGGAGTACGACATGGTCCGATCGGTTCGTGACGAACGGTTCCGATACGTCCGTCACTACTACCCCGAACGGCCGTTCGTCCTCTGGATACCGTACCGGAACACCCACCCCGCGATGGACGAACTCCTTCGACTCGACGCCGACGGCGAACTGAACGGGGTTCAAGCGCAGTGGCTCGCGGATTCGAGACCCGCCGAGGAACTCTACGACCTGCAGGCCGATCCACACGAGACGACCAATCTCGTCGATGATCCCGCGTACGAAGACGACCTCGAGCGGTTGCGCACCGCTCTCGACGACTGGCGCACCGCTACCGGGGACGCGGAACGGGCGAGCGAAAGCGAGAGAGAGATGCGCGAGCGGACCTGGCCCGACGGCGAGCAGCCTCGAACGGCGACGCCGAATTTCGTGCCCAACGCGCCCGGCAATCGTGCCCGAGAGTGCGAGCCGAACGGGGGGACCTTCGAGGGGCCGATGACCGTTTCGTTGTACTGTCCGACCCAGGGGGCGTCCATCGCGTACGCGATCGGGTCGGCCGACGAATCGCAATGGGAACTATACACCGGACCGATTCGCCTCGATTCCGACGAAGAAGTCACGCTTCGAACGAAAGCCGTCCGTTACGGATACGAAGCGAGTACCGAGCGCCAGGCGACGTTCATCGTTCACTAATCGAGCCGACCTCGACACGATAGGACGACGGCGGATTACCGACGCACTTGCCCCGAATCGAGACTCTCGATCGGCGAGGCCGCTGACGTGTCCAACCGGTTTTCCTCCGTCAGAGGGATCCCGTCGGTTTCCCGATCCGGCACATTCACGACTCATCGACCCTGGTGCTGGAACGGAAGTCGCGCTCGAAGGAGCAGCTACTCTACGGATCGATTTCGATCCCTGTGAACTGACGGTCGGACGGGTATCAACATTCCCGCAGATCAGAACCTTGATTGAGGGGTTCGTCCTTTGTCGGATCGTATGACCACACATCGATTCGTCGTCAGCGGATTCGCCGACGAGATTGGCCACGATCTCGAGGAACAACTCGACGTGCTCGAGGATCTCGGCATCGACAACCTCGACCTGCGCGGCGTCGAGGAGACGAACGTCCTCGACTTCTCGGACGAACAGATCGAGCGGATCACGGGGGCACTCGACGAGCGCGGGATCGGCGTCACCTCGATCGGCTCGCCGATCGGCAAGATCGACGTCACCGACGACTTCGAGCCCCACTTCGAGCGGTTCGAAACCGCCCTCGAGATGGCCGACACCTTCGACACCGACTACATCAGGCTGTTCTCCTACTACATTCCTGAAGGCGACGACCCCGCCGACCACCGCGAGGAAGTGATACATCGAATGACCGCCAAGGCCGAGCGAGCCGAGGAGGCCGGCATCACCCTGCTCCACGAGAACGAAAAGGACATCTACGGGGACACGCCCGAGCGGTGTCGCGACATGCTGACGACCGTCGACTCGCCGAACTTTCGGGCGATCTTCGACCCGGCGAACTTCCTCGAGATCGGCGTTACGCCGTACCCCGACGCCCTGCTTCAACTGGTGGAGTACGTCGAGCAACTGCACATCAAAGACGGCGTGAAAGGCGAGCGCGGCGAGATCGTCCCCGCCGGAGAGGGCGACGGGAACATTCCCGAGATGCTCGAGACGTTCAAACGGCGCGGGTTCGACGGCCCCGCCTCGCTCGAGCCCCACCTGACCTACGCCGGCCCGAAGAGCGGGTTCAGCGGCCCCGAGGGGTACGAAATCGCTGCCGACGCCCTGTTCGACTGCCTCGAGTCGGTCGACGCGACCTACGAGTGAGGTGAGTCAGGGGCGAGTCTCGACTCACTACTTCTAGCCAGTCTCGGACCGGTACCGTGCCGAAGACGCCCTGTCGGCGACGATACCCGCGAGCAGGCCGCCGACGAGGTACGTGCCGAACATGGGAATCGCGTTGATCGCCGGAACGACGACCGCACTGAAGAGGGGTGGCGGAAAGACCCCGGCGACGAGCGGCCAGTAGAGGATCGAAAATGCGATGGTGAGCAGGTACGCCAGCCCGAGCCCGTACACGGCGGCCTTCGTCCCGGTGATCGTACCGGAGCCGAGATCCGAGGTCAGCCAACCGGCGACGGCGGCCCCGGTCACGCCGCCGAACAGCCGGACGACGGTGAACGGGTTCTCGGCGGCGAGCCAGACCCCCGTCGTCTCGTAGATCGTCCGCTTGAGTTCGTCGACCGCCACGAGGTCCGGTGCGACGAAGAGCCCGACCGTCGCGACGGCCGTGACGATCGTACCGGTGTAAACGGCTCTCCGGTCGCGCTCGAGCGCCGCGCGGATCTCCGATTCGCCGTCGGTCATTCTGGCGTTTTCTGGGTGTCCGTGAACGCTTCGCGGCCGTTACAACGACCCGAGGAACTCGGCGCCGGTGTCGATCGACGCCGCGGGATCGTCGGGCATGTCGTGTTCGTAGATGAGCCACTCCACGTCCGCCTCGCGAGCCGCGTCCGCACACGCCTGCATGTCCACGTCGCCCTCGCCGATCTCGCGGAAGCCGCGTTCCTCGTCGGTCACCATGTCCTTCATGTGCAACAGGTCGATCCGATCGCCGTAGCGCTCGATCAACGCGACCGGGTCGTGGCCGCCGACCAGCGCCCAGCCGACGTCGAGTTCGAGGCCGACGTCCTCGGCGAGGTCGGCGAACCGCTCGAACGCGGTCTCGCCGTCCCCGAGCTCGACGAACTCGTGGGCGTGGTTGTGGTAGTGGACCGGCCAGTCGTAGTCCGCCGCGTCCGCGGCGACCGCCGCGACCCGGTCGGCCGTCGCCTCGACCGCCTCGGCCGACTCGAAGTGCTCGGCATCGATGTAGGGAACGACGGCGCTGGGCGAGTCGAGCGTCTCGCCGTACAGCTCGTAGGTCTCCTCGAGTTCGTCCTCGAGCGCGTCGATTCCGACGTGCGTCCCCGTCACCTCGAGGCCGGTCTCCTCGAGTTTGTCGACGATCTCTTCGGGGGATGCATCGCGCAAGCCGCCGGAGAACTGCACGCCGTCGTAGCCGGCGTCGGCGACGCGGTCGAGAATTTCGAGCATCGGTTCGTCCAGGTCGCGGACGCTGTACAGATTGATGGCAGTCTTGGCCATGCCAGGGAGTCACGCGCCTGTCGTATTGAGCTTACGGTTGCGGAAGTTCGGTCGGCTCTCAGTCCTCCTCACCGACCGGCGTGAGGTCGCCGGCGTCGACCATCTCGGTCAGCGCGTTCCCCTCGGCTTCGAGGGGCAGTTCGATTCGTCCGCGTTGTCGGGACGACTCCCAGGCGGCGAAGATAATCTCGGTCGCCCGAAGGGCGTGCTCGGCGGAGATGACGGGCTGGTCGCCGGTCTCGAGGGAGTCACAGACGTGTTCGAGTGCCCGCTGGATCGCGAACACCCTGTCGAACTCGAACGTCTCCCAGCCGCCGGAGTCCGTGTTGCGATAGCGGAGGTCGGCCTCGACGTCGTCCGGATTGACCTCGAGGATGCCCTCGCTGCCGAAGAGTCGGTGCTCGCAGCCGATCACGTCCGCGCCGGAGCCGAACCCGGTCGATGCCACGCCGTGCACGCCGTTGTCGTACCGCCAGGTGACGAGCCCCTGATTCTCGTTGTGGACGCCGTACCGAACGTCCTCGTCCGTGTAGTGGACCTGTCCGAGGACCCACTCCGCTTCCTGTTCCCCGGCGAAGTGGTTACAGAGGTCGACGAGGTGCGAGCCGTAGTCGTAGAGGTTCTTGCCGCCCATCTCGACGCGCTCTAAATCGCCGACGACGCCGTCCTCGAGGAGGCGAGTGGCCTCCTGCCACTGCGGGCTGAAGCGTCGCTGGTGGTTGAACGTCAGTTGGACGCCGTGCTCGTCGGCCGCGTCGGCCATCCGTTTACAGTCGGCCCACGTGTCCGCCATCGGTTTCTCGCAGTGAATCGCGCGCGGGACCTCGGTTTCGGCGGCACCGATCACCAGCTCCGCGTGCGTCGGGACCGGCGTACAGATGCTGACCACGTCGGGTTCGACCGCGTGAAGCATCTCCTGGTAGTCCTCGTAGACGTTCTCGTCGGCGATGTCGAACTCGTCGGCGAACGCTTCGGCGTTCTCGCGAACGATGTCCGCACACCCCACGAGGTCACACTGCGACAGCCCCTCGTAGGCCTCGCCGTGTCGGTAGGCCATCGCCGCGCTCTCTCCCCAGACGATATTGTCGGGTTCCGGTCCGGTTCCGATGACTGCTACGGTAAACTGAGCCATGTTACTCACGCGATGTCTATTCGCCATCGACATTAAATCATTGGTACTGACTCGCACCCGCACTCGCTTCGTCGGTCGTCTGCAGGGGTTCCGCGTCGACGCCGGTCGGTATTTATTTGAGCCAGAACCGAGACCGTATCCCTATGAGCGCGACCGAAAAGGAGACTGAGACCCATCGAATCGCCATCGCCGGCATCGGCGCCGTCGCCGACATGCACGCGATGTCGATCGACGACATCGAGTCCGCGACGCTCGTCGCGGGCTCGTGCCGAACGGAATCGACCGGCCGAGCGTTCGCCGACGAGCACGACTGCGAGTGGTACGGCGACACCGAATCGATGCTCGAGGAGGCCGACCCTGATGTCCTGATCGTCTGTACGCCCAGCGGCGCGCACCTCGAGCCGACGCTGTCGGCCGCCGAGCGCGGGATCGACGTCCTCTGCGAGAAGCCCCTCGAGATCACGACCGAGCGGATCGACCGCATGATCGAGGCGGCCGAGGAGGCCGACATCACGCTCGGCGGCGTGTTCCAGCAGCGCTTTACCGACATCTTCCAGCAGGTCCACGAGGCGGCCGCCGACCGCCGGTTCGGCCGGCTGTCGGTCGCGAACGCGTACGTCCCGTGGTGGCGCGAGGACGACTACTACGAGGGTGCCTGGCAGGGGACCCAAGAGCTCGACGGCGGCGGCGCGCTGATGAACCAGTCGATCCACGGCATCGACGTCGTCCAGTGGCTCGCCGGCGCGACGATGGACCTCGAGCCCGACGAGAACCCGGTCGAGGAAGTGTTCGCCTACACCGCTCGCCGGGCCCACGACGACGATATCCTCGAGGTCGAGGACACCGCGGTCGCCGTGCTCCGGTACCGCGACGGCTCGCTCGGCCAACTCCTCGGCGCGACGTCGATGTACCCCGGGTCGCTTCGGCGCATTCAGCTCGCGGGTCGAGGCGGGACCGCCGAAGTCCTCGAGGACGAAATGGTAACGTGGTCGTTCCGCGACGAGCGAGCCGAGGACGAGGAGATTCGCGCCCGGTTCAGCGCGGAAAGCGAGACCAGCGGCGGCGCGGCCGATCCGATGGATATCGATTACGCGGACCACCGTCGGATCATCGAAACGTTCCTCGAGTCGGTGTCCTCGGACGAACCGTACCCGCTCGACGCGACGGAAGCGCGCAAGGCCGTCGCCATCATCGAGGCGATCTACGAGTCGGCGGAGACGGGCGGCCCCGTCCGGCTCTCCTGATCCAGAGTTCGGTGCTTCCGGGCTTCGATCCGCCGGCTCTCGTGCTCGGCGATCTGCTCTCCGCCACCCTCGAGAACGCTCGAGGCCAATTTCTCGTTTCGTCGGACGGTCACGGTCCGGTCTCGGGACTTCCGTCGACCGTCTCGAGCACCAGTCGGCCGAGATCGCCGTCGACGAAAAACTTGAGAGACTGGGGGAGTCGATACTAGAGGATGAATCCAATCGGAGACAATCCGCTTCGAACGCGTGCTGACACCCAGCGCGCCGTCCGCGACCTCGTCGCGCCGCTCCTCGAACGAGCGAGTTCCGGCGGCGCTCGCATCCGCCCCGGCGAGACCGGGGCGTCCTTTCCGAACCGAGACGCCGAACTCGAGGGGTTCGCCAGACCGCTGTGGGGACTCGCGCCGCTGGCCGCCGGCGGCGGACGGTTCGACGGGTGGGATCGCTACCGAGACGGACTGGTCAACGGGACGGATCCGGAGCATCCGGAGTACTGGGGACCGCTCGGGGATTACTCACAGAAGGCGGTCGAACTGGCGCCGATCGGCGTCGCGCTGGCGCTCGCACCCGACCGACTCTGGGACCCGCTCTCGACGACCGAGCGCGAGCGGATCCGGGCGTGGATTCGCGACGCGGAGACGGTCGACTACCCCGACAGCAACTGGCTGTGGTTTCGCGTGCTCGCACTTCTCGGGTTGCGGTCGGTCGACGCGGCCCACGGTTGGACCGTCGCCGAGCGCGACCTCGAGCGCCTCGAGTCGTTCGCGCTCGAGGACGGCTGGTACGAGGACGGTCCCGACGGACACTGCGATTACTACGCGGCGTGGGAACTCCACACGGACGCGCTCGTCTACGGCGCGCTCGTCGACGACGACGAGGAGCGCATCGCCCGGTTTCACGAACGCGCGGAGGCGTTCGCCGAGGAATTCCGCTACTGGTTCGCGGCCGACGGCTCGGCGCTTCCCTACGGTCGCAGTCTCACCTACCGGTTCGCACAGGGGGCGTTCTGGGGGGCGCTGGCGTTCGCCGATTGCGAGGCGCTCCCCTGGGGGCAGATCCGCGGACTGTGGCAACGCCACCTCCGGTGGTGGTTCGCACAACCGATCTTCACGGACGGCGGCATCCTCTCGCTCGGGTATCGGTATCCGACGCTGAAGACGACGGAGACGTACAATTCCCCGAGTTCACCCTACTGGGGGCTGAAGGCGTTCCTCCCGCTGGCGCTTCCGGAGTCGCATCCGTTCTGGGCGGCCGAGCCAGAGCCGCTTCCCGAACTCGAGGCCAAACGCGTGCAGGCGTCGCCGAAGATGGTGGTGTGTCGTGACCGCGGTCCCGATTACGACTCGCGTCCAGGTCCCGAGACCACGGCGGAGAACGACCTCGAGCAGGAGTCGGCGTCCGTGACCGCACTCGTCGCCGGAACGGACGCTCCGTACGTCCACAAGTACAACAAATTCGCCTACTCGACCGCCTTCGGCTTCGGCGTCGGGAGCGATATTCGCGGCATCGAGAACGCCGGTCCGGACAGCACGCTCGCGCTCAGCGAGGACGGGACCCACTTTCGAACCCGCGCCGACGTCGATTCGAGCCTCGACGACGGCATCCCTCACTCACGGTGGCGACCCTGGCCGGACGTCACCGTCGAGACGTGGCTGGTTCCGGCACCGCCGTGGCACGTCCGCGTTCATCGACTCGAGACCGAGCGGTCGGTACGGAGCGTCGACGGTGGGTTCGCACTCGACCGACGGGATAGCGAAGGGTGCGAGACGACTCACGAACGGGAGGAAGCCGGTCTCGCGCTCGCTCGTTATCCGGCGGGGTGTAGCGGACTTCGCGACCTGCGTGGGAGTCGAGCGGGCGAACTCGTCGCGCCGGATCCGAACACGAACGTCGTCGCACCGCGGACGATCGTGCCGGCGCTCCGAGGGACCCACGACCGAGGAGAGGAGTGGCTGGTGACGGCCGTGATGGCGTCGACGGACGCCGACGACCATCGGTGGGATCGACAGCCCACCCTCACAGCCGACGACGGTGTCCGCCTCGAGTCGGCGGATGGGACCGTGTTGTTCGAGCGGGACTGATGGATGCCGGAGGTAGTCACGTATCGGCGGTCAATACGTCGTCTCGATTTTACAGCCTCCCGCTGACCCGGTGGTCGCACTCCTACTTTCGACTGCCCGTGATATTGGTTAACTGTCAGTGGATTGGAGTCGATGGAATCTCCAATAAATTTCGCGAACGGGAGGAACTGATAGCATCGATTCATTCGAAGGTAATTACATCCTACCGAATACTCCTCGAGAGAACAACGGCTCCGTCCCGGAGTGTGAAAGCGGAGTTCGTAACGAACACAAACCGTTCGTCGGTCCGATTCGCTCGTTACCCGAAACCGTCGGGTCGTTTGCTAATTACGAACAGGCGTTGGATCGAGGTGTAATTAGAGTGTCTCCTTTCCCCGTGTGTAATATCTGTATTATTGTTACACACCGTGTTTTGTAATGGTAACCACGATTGTATTTTGAGGGGGCGGAAAAGAAACCGCCTCGAGACGACCGAGGGACGGGCGCCGTCTCAGTGAAGTGATTTTCCTCGAGAACGGTTACGATCGTGTTATCGATCGCGCTACTCGGCTAATAGCTGATTAGCACGCGGAGAGACGATCGGGTGATACCGACGAACCGCTGTCCGTCTACCCACGAATGTGGACGCTCTGATTGATCCTCCAGCCGAACTAGGCAATTATTACCTAAGATAGAAGGTGCTGCTGATCGATAGCGCTTCAGTCGTTTTCCCACTAACTGACTACACACTCGGTAAGTAACGGTCAGTAAGCGTTCGACCGGCCAAAAAACGGACTCTGGCAGAAATCGTGGCCGATAGTTATCGTTACTGCGTGGTGTATACGAATCGTGACGAGTGCGTGATCAGTGGACGACCGTCAAGGTGACGTCCGGTGACCGATTTCCGCTTTGGCGTATAAACCCGCCGACGAGCGATCCAATTCCGTGGAGGCTTCGAGGAGGAATCGACCAGCACGGAATTCACTCCGAACGACCCGTTCGACCTTTTTCTCAAACCGATGGAACGAATCGAATATCGACCCACCCTAATCTTTATTATAGATCGGTACAGTTATCTCGTACGATGTCAAGGAATGACAAAGCTACATCCGTAACCAGGCGTAGCCTCCTCGCGACCACAGCGGCGGGTGCGGCGTTCGTCGCCGGCTGTATCGGGCAGGATCCAGAATCGGAGGGGAACGGCGGAAACGGCAACGGTGGTAACGGTGGCAACGGTGACGGGAATGGGTCGGGCAGCGCCGACGGGGTCGTCGACGCGACGTGGAACGACGTGACGAACCAAGAACCGGAGCAGTGGGAGATGAACTACTTCAACCCCACCAACAACGCTGCAACCGACTGGGGCGGAAACCCCCTCTACGACCGGTTCATGCGGAAGGTCATCCATCAGGTGGACGAGCCATACTACGAGTGGCGAATCGTCTCCGACATGGAGTGGCAGGACGACAACGGGACGCTCGTTCTCAAGATCGGAAACGGGCACGTCTGGCACGACGGCGACGACGTCACCGCACAGGACGTCGCGACGCAGCTTCGCCTCGAGGAGTACGTCGGACACGTCTTCTGGGACTTCGCGAACGAGATCGAAGTCCAGGACGACGAGACGCTCGTCATCGACATCGACGAGGTGAATCCACAAGTGATGGAGGACGTGATCGCCGAGCAGCGGTTGTACGTCAAACACAGCGTGTACCAAGAGTGGCTCGAGGATCTCGAAGCGGCCGGCGGCGAAGACGAACAAGAAGAAATCGTCTCGCAGTTGCTCGACTGGAACCTCGAAGCCGAGGAATCGGTCGGTAACGGCCCCTTCCAAATCGGCGATCAGAGTCCGGAGCGGATCCGTCAGGATCGGTTCGCGGACTATCCGTGGGCGGACAACGTCAACTTCAGTAACATAGAGGTCAGGACGATCCTCGAAGAAGGGGTCGTCGTCGAGTCGATCATGTCGGGTGACCTCGACGGACACCACTTCCAGAACTGGCCCGAGCAGACTCGCGAGCAGTTGCCCGACGAAGTGAAACGGGTGATGGTCCCGGACAACGGAGGCTACGCTGCCGAACTCAACTGTGAGTCCGAGCACCTTCAGGATCCACGCGTTCGCCGGGCGGTCGCACACATCATCGACCGAGAGGCGATCGAGACCAACATTACAGATAACTTTCCGACGCCGTATCCCTCGGGGCTCGCCTCCGAGCTCGGAATGGTCGAGAGTATCGCGGGAGACTACGTGGACTCGCTCGAGTCGTACAACCCCGGCGAGGTCGCCGAGGACGCCGCCGCCGAGGAGCTCGAAGCGGCCGGCTACGAACGTGACGGCGATCAGTGGGTAAGAGCAGAGGACGGTGAGCCGTTGCGCGTCGACGTTCTCGGACCGACCTGGGGGCTCATGTCGACGTGGTCAGAGACGGTCCACAGCCAGCTCGACCGGGCGGGAATCGAGTCCGATCTCTCGATCACCGAACCCGGAACGTTCGACGAGCGATATCAAACCGGGGACTACGACCTGCGCGCCGGTTGGTGGGGCGGTGCAGCCGAACAGACCGCTCCCTGGTTCAACCTTCGTAGGCCGTTCAGCACCACATACGAGCGAGACAACGTCAACTTCCCCGAGTCGGTCGAAGTGCCGTGGCCGCCCGACACCCAGGACGAGACAATCGAAATTAACGTCGAGCAGGCGGTCGCGGATCTCGGGTCGACCACCGACGAGGAGGAGGCCAAGGAACTCGCACTCAAGCTCGCCTGGACGTACAACCAGCAGTTACCGAAGATCCCGCTCACGGAACGGGTACTGACGCCGTGGGTGAACACCGGCGAGTGGGAGACGCCCGAGGACCAGAATCCGGATTCCCGCGAACTCGAGACAGACGAGCCACTCGCGTACCTCATGACTTTGTTCGAGTGGTGGCCACGTGTTGGCCTCCTCAAGGCTCCCGAGTGACGGCGAACGGACGAGAAAACGAAGGAAACGGAGTTCGTTTCCGTTTCCGTTTCCGCTTCGGTTCCGAATCCGAACCGGGAACGTAACCGGTCAGTTCGGATTTGCTTTCTGACCCCCAGTACTGTCAGTCGGTGCTGTTTGGAACGGTGTTACGCAGTAACATACAAGTACGAGTAATCAGTATATCCGTTGAAGATGATGAATTATGGTGAACTACTAACGCGCGGGACTGGACCGAACGCTACCAAGTGCGCGCACACTATAACAAACGGACAGTCCGTCGAACGAGGTGAAAATCGTGTCTGAACGATCGGCATCCGTCGAAGACCCGGTGTTGGAACTCTACGACACGAGCGTGACGTTCTCGATGGATCGAGGGACGTCGCGCGTGCTCAACGACGTCACCTTCGACATTCAACGCGAGGAGATACTGGGCGTCGTCGGCGAGAGTGGCAGCGGGAAGTCCATGTTCGCCTCCGCGTTGCTCGATGCCGTCGTCGATCCCGGCGTCGCTCAGGGACGGATCATCTATCGGACCGACGCCGGCGAGCAAGTCGACATGCTCGACCTGTCTCGAGAAGAGCTCCGCCGACTCCGATGGGAGGAGATTTCGATGGTGTTCCAGGGGGCCCAGAGTTCGTTTAATCCGACGATGAAGATTCGCGAACACTTCGAACTCGTTCTCGAGTCACACGATACGCCCAAGGGTCAAGGCATGGAGCACGCCCACGAACTGATCTCCGACCTCTACATGGATCCCGAACGAGTCCTCGATTCCTACCCCCACGAACTTTCCGGCGGGATGAAACAGCGGGCGCTCATCGCACTCTCGCTGGTCCTCGAGCCGAACGTGCTGGTGATGGACGAGCCGACCGCCGCGCTGGACTTGCTGATGCAGCGATCGATTCTCGGGTTGCTCGAGAACCTCCAGGAGAAGTACAACCTCACGGTTATTTTCATTACCCACGACCTCCCGCTGGTGGCGGGGCTGGCCGATCGACTGGCCGTAATGTACGCGTTCGAATTCATCGAGATCGGCACCGCCGAGGAGGTCCTCAATCAACCTGCCCATCCGTACACGCGCGCGCTTTTGCAAGCGGTTCCGAACCTCGACGCCCCGCTTTCGGAGATGTCGCCGATCGAAGGGAGTGCACCGGACCCGGTAAACATTCCGTCCGGGTGTACGTACCATCCGCGGTGCCCGCTGGCCACCGAAGAGTGTCGATCCGAAGAGCCGCACTTCCACGACACGACCGAGAGCCACAAGACCGCCTGCTTCCACTGGGAGCAGTCGGCGGAGGCGCTTCCGTTTGCCGACGCAAACGAGTACAGCGAGCAGACCGCTATCCAAGGTTCTCAGTCGGAGGACCCCGTCGTCTCCCTCGAGGGAACGGAGGTACACTTCGAGGACGGCGGTGGCATACTGAACATCTTCAACGAACCCGAAACGGTCTACGCCGTCGACGGCGTCGACCTCGACATCTACGAGAACGACGTCGTCGCCCTCGTCGGCGAGAGCGGCTGCGGGAAGACGACCCTCGGAAAGACCGCGATCGGTGTCCAGCGGTCGACCGGGGGAGGCGTCTCGTATCGCGGCCAAGACATCTGGGACGCCAGAGACAAGAACGGCGACGTCGACATCCCATTCGCGGACATCCGACGGGCGCTCCAGATCATCCACCAGGACCCCGGGAGTTCGCTCAATCCGAACCGGAAGGTCCAGACGATCCTCGCCTCCCCGCTCAAGCGATGGCACAAGGACATGGGCGGAGACGAACGCCTCCACCGCATCCACGCGTTGTTGGATCTCGTCGGGATGAGTCCGCCCCAGGACTACGCCCAACGGTATCCCCACCAACTCTCGGGCGGGGAAAAACAGCGCGTCGCGCTCATCAGGGCGCTGCTGATGAATCCCGACCTGATTCTCGCCGACGAGGCCGTGTCGGCGCTCGACGTCTCGCTTCGCGTCGAGATGATGGATCTCATGCTCGAGCTCCAGAACCTGTTCAACACATCCTATCTGTTCATCAGCCACGACCTCGCAAACGCCCGGTACCTCGCCGGCAACGCCGGCGGCCGGATCGGCGTGATGTACCTGGGACAGATCGTCGAGATCGGCCCGGTCGAAGAGATCTTGCAAAACCCCCAACACCCCTATACGAAAGTGTTGATGTGGGCGACCGCCGACCTCGAAGCCGACGAAGGGGACGAAGAGATGCCGATTCGAGGTATCGACATCCCGGACGCCAAAAATCCGCCGTCGGGGTGTCGGTTCCACACGCGATGCCCCGAAGCCAGGGAGATCTGCACCGAGCGAGAACCGGGCCAGTTCGAAACGGAGAACGAACACGAAACCGCCTGCTTCCTCGTCTGCGACGACGATCACCCCTACTGGGAGAGCGACCCAATCGTCGACGAAACGGAGACGGGTGAACCATGATCGCCGCCGCCGATAGGGACGAGAGTAGCGTCGAAACGCTCGTCGAATTACTGGACGAACTCGAGCCGTCGACCGATCGATCGATTCCGCCGCTGAGAGGGATTCGAACGCTCGCCATCGACGAGGACGACCTCGAGGACGACACCATCGACCGGGTGATCGAAGAGGTCCACCGACTGTTGGAACACGATCGCACTCCGGTTCATCGACTCGCCGCCGTCGCGGCGGTCGTCCTCGTCGACCGCAAACCGGAAGCGGCCAGCCCGCTGCTCGATCGACTGGTGTCGTTGCTCGAGGAGGAGGCCCACGAACGGCGAGCGCTGGAGACGATCGAACACGTCTCGACGGCGACACCGACGGCCGTCGAGGAGCACTTCTCGATCGTCGTCGAGTACCTCGATCACTCGCGTGACGCCGTCCCCCGCCACGTCGCCGGGATCCTCCTCTCGCTGGCGCTGGACTCGTCTGACGCACCGCTCGAGGCGTTCCCTCGGCTGCTGTCGTCGCTCGCGGAGTCGTTCGAATCGACCGACGACGCCACTTCGATGACTCGGAGTGGGACCGACGTTCAGTCGCTCGAACGCGACAGCCGAGCGGAGAACCTCGCCGCCCGGATGATACTCGCCAGAGCGGTCGCCGAGGTCGCACGCGACCGTCCGGAAGCGGTCGCCGACGCCGTCGTCGAATCCGGAACGAGCGACGTCGTCGTCTCGCTGCTCGACGACGACCAACCGCGGGTCAGGGCGCTCGCGACCGGCATCGCCGCGCACGTCGTCGAGCGGGAACCCGACCGGTTCGAACGGGCGGTCCCGAGGCTGCTCGAGCTGCTCGAAGACGAGCACGAGGTCGTTCGAGGCGGCGCTATCTGGACGCTCCGCGCTCTCGACGACCCGCGTGCGGTCGACGGACTCCGACGGACGAGCCGAGAGGATCCTTCCGAGGACCTACGGGAACTCGCGACCGAGGCGGTTCGCGAACGCGAACGCGACCGACCGGAAGACGAAATCACTTCGAAGAAGAACGATACGCTCACATCGGACTAATGTCAAAGAATTATTACCTAAAACGGATCGGGATGGTCTTCGTCACTATCTATCTGGTGACCACGTTCACGTTCGTGCTCATCAGGTACATGCCGGGCGGACCGATGGACTACATGGTTGCACAGTTAATCCAGCAGGGATTACCGGAGGCTCGGGCACGACAAATCGCGTCGACGTATCTCAAGGTCAACCCCGACCAACCGATTCACGTCGCGTACGTCGATTACATGTCCGGAATCCTCGTCGGTGATCTGGGCATCTCGACGTGGTACGACCGTCCGGTCCTCGAAATCATCATCTCGGCACTCCCGTGGACGGTGTTCGTCATGACGGTATCGCTCATCCTCTCGTTCGCGTTCGGGATCGCACTCGGCGCGTGGATGGCTTACAGAGAGGGGAGCAGGTTCGACTCGGTAGCGACGATCGTAACGACGTTCCTGACGTCGGTTCCGTACTACCTCGCGGCGATTGCGCTGCTCGCGGTCTTCTCGTTCAGACTCGGCTGGTTTCCGACCGGAGGCCGGTACAACCCGGACATGGCAGCGGGAATGACCCCCGAGTTCTTCAGGAGCGTCCTGTACCACGGCATCTTGCCGATCGCATCGTTCACGCTGACCGCGTTCGGTGGCTGGGCGCTCGGGATGCGAGGGAACAGCATCCAGGTCCTCGGTGAGGACTACCTCCGGGTCGCTCGCCTCGCCGGAATCCCCGAGCGCGACATCGTCATCAAGTACGTGACGCCGAACGCGATCCTCCCACTGTACACGAACCTGATGATCGCGATCGGGTTCATCTTCGGCGGGTCGATCATCCTCGAGCAGATCTTCAACTACCCGGGGCTCGGGTACTACCTCTTCAAGTCGATCGAAACGCGGGACTATCCGCTGATGATGGGTGGCTTTATCGTGATCACGATCGCGGTCGCCATTTCCATCTTCATCGCCGACATGACGTACAGTCTAATCGATCCACAAGCGGAAGCAGGTGATTCACGTGAAACCTACTGACGACCTACAGACCGACGGCGGTGAACTCCGGCTGGAGGACCTCCAGTTGGACGAGACACAGAGAGAAAGCGAGAATCGCTGGGTGACCTACCGCAGGTTCGCAGACGAGTACGTCAAGGCGCCGTTCTTGATCCTCTGGAGCGACTGGCGCTCGAGGGCCGGCATCGTCATCGTCATGATGTACGTGTTGGCGGGCGTCGTCGGAACACAGATCATACCGGCGCCGTATCCCAATCAGGCGGACCTCTGGATCAAGCCGTTCCAGAGTTGGCGGTACCTGCTCGGCACCGACAAGACCGGTCAGGACTTGCTAGGGCTCATGGTCCACGCGACGCCCTCCATGCTGATCATGATCACCGCCGGTGCCGTGTTCTCGACGGTCGTCGCGGCGGTCGTCGGCACCGTTGCGGGGTACAAGGGCGGCACGATGGACAGAATCCTGATGATCATCACCGACAGCATGATCGCCATCCCGGGCCTAGCGCTGGTCATCGTCCTGGCGGCAATCATCGAGCCCCGAAGCCCCGTTCTCGTCGGAATCATTCTCTCGAGTCACGTCTGGGCGGGGCTGGCGAGGTCGCTCCGCTCGCAGGTGTTGACCCTGCGAGAAGACTCCTACGTCGAAGCCTCGCGAGTGATGGGTATCAGGACGCCTGCGATCATCGGTAAGGACGTTCTTCCGAACCTCATGCCCTACATCCTGATCAACTTCGTAAACTCCGCGCGAAACGTGATCTTCAACTCCGTCGGGCTGTACTTCCTCGGCGTCCTCCCCTACACGAACCTCAACTGGGGGGTCGTCCTCGATCAGTCGTACAACTCACCGGCGATTCACTCGTTCGAGTTGATGTACTACCTCTTCGTTCCGCTCGTTACAGTCATCATGATCTCGTTCGGACTGATCCTCCTCTCCCAGGGATTCGACCGAATCTTCAATCCTCGGATCCGGGCGAAGCACACGAAAAGCGGCGGGAAGGAGTCCGTGGGTGCCGAACCGGATGAGGGTTCCACCAGCGTAAACACGACGATGGGGCAGTAGCCCGCCCCGCTTCGATCCCGAAACGAAGGGCGTACGAGCCGGTTGAACAGAACATTTTTGTTCCCTTCTCGGTCCTAGTAACGTATGCCTCGCTCGAACCGGGATCGCTTCTGGGACGTCATCTGCGCCTTCTCGAACGCAATTTACGCCCTGTTCGTCATCGGATTCATACTGCTCTCCTTCACCCTCCTCTCGCTGATCAACTACGAGCTGCTTCCACGAGCCGGCCAGATCATGACCCTCGCCAATCTCGTGTTCGTCACGATTCTCATCGTCATGAGCGGTTCCGTGCTGTACCGGTGCCGAAATTGATCTCTCTCCAGACCGTATACGGACTGCTGTACGCCATTTCCGGCACAACCGCGCGGTATGGGTTACAGCGATGAACGGTTACAGCAATCCGTATCGAAGCCGCTCACGCGACATCGTAACGACGGCCCCGCTGACGGAGGATGCGGACCGATTTCACCGAAAGCGTCGGGTCGGTCGTGCCCCGTTTACCGGGCCGCCGGTTTCCGACGGAATACTCGAGGTCGTGCTCCGCTAACAGTCGAGTACCGATCGGACACAGACTACCGTATCCGGATCATTTATCACGGTAGCTATCGGGTCGTACGAGTATGTTACCGGACGAGTATCCGCTCGAGGCAGTGACCGGTTCGAATCGATCGTCGACCGACCGCGGGAGGGGGTGCTGACCGTGGCAATCAAGGGCCTCTCCGTCTACCTGAACTCGACGTACGACGACGGATCGCGGACCGAACAGGTCGAACGCGCCGCGGAGACCGGCGCAGCGGCGATCGAGTACCGGCCGTGGCACGACGAAGGACTCGACGACATCGTCGCCGCCTGTGACGAGCACGCACTGGAACTGGCGTATCTCTCGGGTAGCCGCGTCCCGCTCACCGATCCGGCACGAACCGAGGAGGCCATCGAGGAAGGGGTCCGCTCGGTCGAGCGCGCCCGAGAGGTCGGCTGTCCGACAATCAACCTCTCGCCCGGGCCGACCCAGGACGGCCTCGACCGCGAAACCCAACTCGAGAACACGATCGAGGTGCTCGAAGCGGTCGCGCCGGCGGCCGAGGAGGCGGACGTCACGCTCGTTATGGAGCCGTTAAACAACGCGGTCGACCACCCGGAGGCCTTCCTCAGCTCGTCGTACGAAGGATACGAAATCGTGGACGCGGTCGACAGTCCTAATGTGAAGATACTCTTCGATATCTATCACCAACAGATCACCGAAGGGAACGTCATCCAGAACATCACCGACCACATCGACGCAATCGGTCATTTCCACGTCGCCGACGTTCCCGGCCGGCACGAACCGGGAACAGGGGAACTCAACTACGAGAACATCTTCGCGGCGATTCGGGAAACCGACTACGAGGGGTACGTCGGCTGCGAGTTCTTCCCGACGGACGATCCGAACGAGTGCGTGCGTCAGGTCGGGTCGCTCCTCCGGTCGACCGAGTGACGGGACTCGTCTCTCCGTCTCGATACCCGAGAGACAAACGATTATACTGGTTCGTGTTTTTGGAT
Organism: Halomontanus rarus; assembly: GCF_017357405.1. GTDB lineage: Archaea > Halobacteriota > Halobacteria > Halobacteriales > Natrialbaceae > Halomontanus > Halomontanus rarus. Next base: position 427,323 of record NZ_CP071598.1, read on the forward strand.
AACGTATGCCAAACGAACCGGTCGTCGTGCCAGGTGTATCGAGATGGTACTGGTAGAGAAACTCCTCCAGCTCTTCGGTCGAGGGTCGGACGACGAGGAGAAACCGTATCGGTGTATCCAGTGTGGGGAGGGTTACGATCGACTGCACCGCGAGTGTGAGATGTGCGGGTCGACGTTCGTCGCGGCGGTCGAAGCGCAAGAACCCGACGAGCCTAACTGAACGGGCGACGCCGTCCGCTCTCCGCTCCGTGCGTCGTGATACTTATTATCACCCCCGAAGATGGCATACTCATGCACCGGACGTTCGAGACCTCGACGACCAGACGACAGCACTCGCTGGACGGCCTGTGGGAATTCGTCCTCGACCCGGCGGACGACGGCCTCGATGCGGGCTATCACGGCGACTTTCCGGACGACGCGGATCGGATCGACGTTCCCGCGCCGTGGAACGTCGCCGGCGACGCCGCCGAAGCCGAGTACGAGAGCCCCGCGTGGTACCGCCGGACGTTCGACCTCCCCGAGGAAACGACCGGCGTGCTCACGTTCCACGGCGTCTGCCACGACGCCACCGTCTGGCTCGACGGCGAGCGGGTCGCGTCACACTACGGCGGCCACACCCCCATCTCCGTCGTCGACGATTTCGAGGCGGGGACGCACGAACTGGTCGTCCGCGCCGACAACACGCGCGACGAGCGATCGATTCCTCGACCCGGAACGGACTGGTTCCCCTACGGCGGGATCACGCGAGAGGTCGTCCTCGAGGTAGTCCCCGACATCTTCGTCGAGGACTTGCGAGTCGAGTACGAGCTCGACGACGATAGCGATCGGGCGGCTATGACCGCAACCGTCACCGTCCGCAACGAGGGCGAGACGGCCGATCGATCGGTGAGCGTCGAATTGGTCGACGAAGCGCTCGAAGGCGAGGCCGAGGCCGACACCGAGACAGAAATCAACCCCGGGACGACCCAGATCGAACTGGATCTCGAGGCCGACGTCGAGCGCTGGTCGCCCCACGACGAGGATCCGCAGCTGTACACCGTCGTCGCCACCGTCGGAAGCGGCGACCGCGCGGACGAGCTCCGGGAGCGGATCGGCTTCCGAACGGTCGCGGTGACCGAGACGGATATCCTGGTCAACGGCGATCCGGTCGAACTTCTGGGCGTCAACCGCCACGAGGATCACCCCGAGTGGGGTCACACCCAGCCGCTTCGCCTCCAGCGACTCGACCTCGACGTGATCGAAGACGCGGGAATGAACACCGTTCGGACCTCACACTACCCGAACCACCCGCGATTTCTCGACTGCTGTGACGAGCGCGGAATCCTCGTCTTAGAGGAGATTCCCTACTGGCAGTTCGACGCCGACCGCTTCGCTCGCGAGGGCGTCCTCGAGCGCGGCGAGACGACGCTCCGTGAGATGATCGGCCGCGACCGCCACCACCCCTCGGTCCTCGCCTGGAGCCTCACCAACGAGTGCGCCAACGAGGAGGAAGGCGTCCGCGAGGCGACCGAGAAACTCGCCGACGTCGCCCGCGGGTTGGACGACCGGCCGCTCACGCTGGCCTCGAACAACTATCATCCCGACGGCGACGGCGAGGACCTGTGTCTCGAGCACGTCGATTTCGTCTGTATGAACGCCTATCCGGGCTGGTACCAGGAGGGCGACTACGCCGACGTAATCGAGGGCGTTCGGGAGGACTTCCCCGAGATGCCGATCGTCGCCTCGGAGTTCGGTGCCGGTGCCGTCTTCGGCGAGCGCACCCGCGAGAACCAGAAGTGGAGCGAAGGATATCAGGCCGACTTCGTCGAGGACGCCGTCGAAACCTTTCGCGAGACGGAGTGTGTCGCGGGCTTTACGATCTGGCAGTACTGCGACACGCGGACCGATCCGCGAAACTGGGCCACGCGACCGAAGACGAAGAACAACAAGGGGATCGTCGACGAGTACCGCCGGCCCAAGGAAGCGTACAACCGAGTTCGCGACCTGCTCGGGGCGGACGGGGACGGCGATCGATAACGGTCGATACCGTTCCAATTCGCGGTCGGGTTGAGGGTTCTCCTCGAGTTCCGGTGACGACCTCCGAGGACTTTTAGAGAATCGATCGGTTGGATACGGTTGAACGTTCCCGTAACCGGTACCGATGGACGCTGTGGAACTGCAATCATCGATTACCTGCACGATCGCGAGGAGTACGAACGGAACGTCGCCCGAATGAAGGGGATGTGGCAGTCTCGACGGAACTTCGCGCACCCGATCGACTGCTGTCTCGAGGACGAGACCGTCGAGTCGATGTGTTCAACAGCGTCAGCGACAACGATCGGCGCTGGTATTCCTTCGAGCACGCCCGATCGGTGCTCGGATACGCGCCGCGGGACAACGGCGAGGAGTGGGGCGAACCGCCGACGTGAGCCGGATTGTCCCCTCGGCGCAAGGTTCCGAAGGCGGATTATTGCTCGAAGCAGCTGTCTCTTTAGAACAGGATAGTAAACAGCTACAGAGCAATGGGATCAACTGGTTCCACCCTGTCAGGCGCGATTATCGAGACAATCGCCGACTCTCGATTCCGCCGTGTTATGCAGAAATTCGATATTCTTCGAGTCGGTCTTCGTCGACGGTGATCCCTAAGCCGGGTTCCTGTGGGACCGACAGCTCCCCGTCGGCGATATCGAACGGCGTCTCGAGGATCTCCTGTCGAAGCGGGTTCTCGCTGCGGTCGAATTCGAACAGGACCGGTTCGGGTGCCATATCGGGAGCGTGGGGATACGAGGGTACGCTCGCGGCGAACTGAAGCGCTGCTGCGGTTCCGACGCCGCTATTCCAGACGTGCGGTCGGACCAGTACGTTCTCCGTGACGGCCAGTTTCGCGAGGAACCGGGCTTCCGCGAACCCTCCGCACTGGCCGAGGTTGGGTTGGATGATATCGACCAGTCGCTCGTCGACGAGTTTCTTGAACTCGAACCGGCCGAAGTGGGATTCGCCGGCAGCGAGCGGAACGTCCACGTGCTGCTTGATCTCGCGGTATCCGGACGTATTCTCCGGCGGGACGGGTTCTTCGACCCACGTGAGATCGAATTCGCGGATGGCCTTTATCGACTCGATCGCCTGCCGCGGCGTGTAGTTGCCGTTGTAGTCGACCATCAGGTGAGCGTCGTCGCCGAGAATCTCTCTGGCGACGGAGACCCGATGATAGTCGTCCTCGAGGTCCCGCCCGATCTTTATCTTCGCTGCAGTGAAACCGTCGTCCTTCGCCGCCTCCATCGGTTCAGCGGGATCCTGTTCCCACTCCGTAATGTACATCGTCGAGGCGTAGGGAACGACGTGGTCCGTAGTAGCTCCCGAGAGCAGCGTGTGGATGGGGTCACCGACTCGTTTCCCCCGAATATCCCACATCGCCGTCTCGACGCCCGTCAACGCACACTGTGTGAACGCCTGTCGCCCGACGTGATAGCCGCCGATTTCGCCCGCGTAGACCCGTTCTGCGAGCGACTCGGCTGCACTCGGTTCGAGACCGACGACGGCGTCCGCGAAGACGTCCTCGACGAGCGCGGCGACCGCGCGCGGAGAGGCGAACGCTTCACCCCATCCGACCGTCCCGTCGTCGGTTTCGAGTCGGACCAGTGTCGTCGATCTCGAACCGGTCATTCCCCGTGTCCCCCCGAAAGATTGGCCGTCCTGCAGTGCGTGAGTGAGCGGTATCGCTTCGACTGACCTAATAGCCATACGGTACCCATTCCAAAGTGCTCGTACTTAGATGTGGTTTCTTGCGCCCGAAACCGTTTGCAGTCGGACCGAACGCGGAAAGACCGCCGCTCTCGTCGCTCCGCCACACCAGACAGTGTACAACGAAAAATCAGGAGCCGTATCCGACAACCAGTCTCGAGTACGCGAACGTCCGATCGCCCGCAGTGTCGGCACCCTTCCGGAAGCAACCCTCACCCACAGTGTCAGCACTCTCTCCACAGTGACGGAAGTATTAACTCGATCGGTAGGCTACGAGCGCTCATGTCCGATTCTGCGGCACTGCGGTGGCTCGAGGACGGTCCAGCGACATCGACCGGCGTGACGTGGGGAGTACCCTGGGAAGCGGGCGCGCTGTCGAGAGAAGACGTGCTCGAGGTACGCGACGGGACCGGCGACGTCGTCCCGGTCCAGAGTTGGCCGACGGCGTACTGGCCGGACGGGAGCGTCAAGTGGACCGGTCACGCGGCGAGTTTCGACGCCGACTCGACCGACGAACTCGAGATCGCGAGAAGAGGAGGGAACGACGGGTCGAAATCGGACGACGGGAGACCGATCAACGAGCGACCGAGCGACACGCTGGTGGCGGAGGAGACGGACGAGTACGTCGAGGTCGATACCGGCCGGTTAGTCTGTCGCGTCAACCGACGCGGATCGCCCGTGATTCAGGAGCTCTCGAGAGACGGGAACACGGTCTGTACGGGCGGGTCACTCGTGTGCATCCGCGAGTCCCGCCGCGAGGATTCGGGGCGTCGCATCTACGAGGAGGAGCGGTTCGAGGGCCGCGTCGACGACGTAACCGTCGAACGCGAGGGGGCGATCCACGCCGTCGTAAAAGTCGAAGGAACCCACGTGAGAGTCGGCGAACACGACGGTGATCGGACGTGGCTCCCGTTTACGGTGTACCTCTACTTCCACGACGGATCGGACGCTATTCGGGCGACGCACACCTTCGTTTTCGACGGCGAGCCCGAACGCGATTTCGTCAAGGGGTTGGGGTTCTCGTTCGCAGTGCCGATGTCCGGCCCAGAGTACAACCGACACGTCCGGTTCTCGGGTGACGACGGCGCGTTCCGCGAGCCCGCACGATTGTTGCCCCCAAAATACATCGACACCGATCCCGACCTGTACGAGCGACACGTCGCAGGGGAGCCGTTGGATCCCCGTACGGACGGCGACGACGACTGGCCGGAACTGATCGAAGACATGACCCCCTGGGACGACTTCAAGCTCGTCCAGAACTCGCCCGACCACTACGTGATCGAGAAGCGCGCGGGGGAAGAGTACTGCTGGATAGACGCCGCACACGGGGAGCGATCGTCGGGGCTGGCGTTCGCCGGCGACGGCGAAGGGGGCGTGGCCGTTGGAGTGAAGGACTTCTGGGAGAAGTATCCGTCTTCGCTCGAGGTGACCGGCTTGACGGAAGACGAAGCGGCGGTTCGAGCGTGGTTCTGGTCGCCCGACGGCGAGCCGATGGACCTGCGACAGTACGACGAGCCGGGGCGGAACACAAACGGGGCGGCGTACGGCGGTCTCGACGAGGAGCGGAGCACGCCGTACGGGATCGCGAACACCAGCGAACTGACGCTCTTTTGTTTCGACGGCGTTCCCGACGGCAGGACGCTACGGAACTGTGCGGACGAAGCTCGGTCCCCGTCGTTGTTGGTCTGTGAACCCGAGCACTACCACGACGCGAACGCGTTCGGGAACTGGAGCCTCGAGAACCGGGAGACGCCGGAGCGAGCCTGGATCGAGGAGCAACTCGACGGTGCGATCGAATTCTATCGAGACGAGATCGAACGGCGTCGGTGGTACGGGTTCTGGGACTACGGGGACATCATGCATTCGTACGACCCCGTCCGCCACCAGTGGCGCTACGACGTGGGCGGGTACGCCTGGCAGAACACCGAACAGGTTCCGACGATGTGGTTCTGGTACGCGTTCCTCCGCTCGGGTCGGGCGGACTGCTTCCGCATGGCCGAGGCCCAGACCCGTCACACGAGCGAAGTCGACGTCTATCACGAGGGGCCGTACGCGGGCCTGGGAACCCGGCACAACGTCCTCCACTGGGGCGGCGGCTGCAAGGAGGCCCGGATCAGCATGGCCGGCCACCACCGCTTTTACTACTACCTGACCGGCGGCGACGAGCGCCTCGGCGACGTCTTTCGGGAGGTCCGCGACGCCGATTTCGCGACCCTCGAGTTGGACCCGATGCGAAATCACATCGAGGACGACGAGCACCCCACGCACGCCCGGATCGCGCCGGAGTGGCTCTCGTTTTCCGCGAACTGGATGACGGAGTGGGAACGGTTCGAGTCCGAGGAGTACCGTGAGAAGATACTGACCGGTATCGAGTGCATCAAAGACATGCCGCTGCGGATGTTCTCCGGATCGACGTTCGGATACGATCCGGAGACCGGCGAACTCTATCACATCGGCGACGCCAACTACGGCTACACCTTCCTCCACTGCATGGGCGGCCCCCAGCTCTGGCCGGAACTCGCCGCGTTGATCGACGACGACGAGTGGGAAGAGATGCTCGCCGAGACCGGTCTCCTGTACGTCGACGTGGACGAACGGACCGACCGGCTCCCGGACGAGGTGGCGAGCAAGCTGGACAAGTTGACGATGTACGCGGCCAACATGGGCGGGTTCGCCGCCGACCGGCGGGACGACGACCGACTCGCCGAGCTGACGTGGGAGCTGTTGCTGGACGAGGACCGGAGGCGCGTCCACCTGCCGATGGAGACGAGAACGGTCGAGGGCGAGTATCTCCACCCCGTGGAGGAACTCCCCGCCGTCAAAACGAACATCATGTCGATCTGGTCTCTGAACGTCATCGCGTGCCTCGAGTACGTCGGCGATCGGATGCCGGAACACCGATCGGGCGACGAATAGCCGCCTTCGAATCTCGATTCCTTCGTCGTTCCCCCCGCGTGTGACGGGTCCGCATTCCGTGTGTTCGTCTCGCCTGCAGCGGGTCCGCACTTCGTGTAGGCGCACACGTCGACGGCCACCGAGCGCTCTCCGTGCCGACGTGACTGATTCACGAGGACGGGCCGTTCCCGCCTCGAGACCGGTATCGTCGTGGACTCGGTACCAGTAACATCCGAACGACTAACTACTCTCGACTGCAACCCGGGATCGAGAATGTCCGATTTCGAGACCGTTATCGCGAACCCGGAGAAGCCCGGCGACAGCTTCGAGGAGGTCGCGAAACGAGCGAGCGAAGCGGGAATGACGCACGTGCTCATCACGCAAGGAACGCCCCTGGCCAAGTGGCAGGACGACTACCCCGAACGGCCCCGGTCGGTCGACGGGGAGGCGACCGACGCGCCGTCGAAGGCCCGGGCCCAAGAGCAGAAGCAGGAGTGGGACGCGGAGTCCGAGAACGAAACCGTCGAGGACGCGTCCGGCCGGAACGCGCCCGCGAAAGCGTTCGACTACGATCCGTATCCGTCGTGGTACAACCGAAAAGTCGGCCTGCTCAAAGTCCTCCCGCCCGAACGACTCCAGCCCCACGTGTCGGACGACTGGGAGGAGTGGTCCGAGCGGGCGGCCGACGTGCTGGACCGGCGCTGTCGAATCCTCCGCGAACACGGTCTGAAAGCCGCCTACACAACCAACGAACCGCAGGTGTTGCCCGAGACGGTGTTCGATGCACACCCGCGTTGGCGGGGCCCGCGGGTCGACCAGCCCAACCGGGCACGGAAGCCGCACTTCGCACCCTGTATCACCAACCCCGAAGTCCAGGAACTGTACCGCGAGGCGGTCGAGAACCTCCTCGATCGGTATCCCGAGATCGAGATATTCCAGTTCGTGACAACGGACGCCGGGTCCGGGTTTTGCTGGGCCGAGTCCCTCTACCCGGGCGAGAACGGCAACGCTCGGTGCCGAAACCGTTCGATGGCCGACCGGCTCGAGGATTTCTTCGGAGCCATCGACGCGGGCGCCGAGGCCGCCGGCGTGACGATCGAGTACAACATCGACGAGATCCCGCCACAGGAGTGGATGCTCCCGACGTTCGAGAACGACGAGGATATCGCGACCGGGCTGGACGCCGGACAGGCGATCAACAACCTCGAGGGGCCAGACGCGAGCTCGTTCAAAACCGGGGCAGGTGTCTCTCACTGGGAGGGATCCGTTCTGTACCCGGTCACGGGGATCCCGCAACCGGTCGAGTGCGCCCGGACGCTCCGGTCGGCGCTGAGCGAGTCGGACGGAACCGAGTCGCCGTCGGCGGGTCGGTCGGACCCCGTACGCAGACTGGAGTTCCACTGTCCGCCGGGTGCCGAGGGCATCCACTTCGACGTGTACGAGCGTATCGTGGACGAAGCGCCCCGCGACCGCGTCGAGGCGTTTCAGGTTCTGAAGTCTCTGGCGGTCGACCGCGTCGGCGAGGAACACGCGGGTACGCTGCTGTCTCTCTGGTTCGCCATCGACGAGGCGACGACGGTCGGGGAGACGGTCCCGGACCATCCGCCGTCGATGATCGGCGGCGTACACCAGCGTTGGCTCACGCGCCCGTTCGTCCCGTTCCCGGAGGAGTTGGACCCCGCCGAGAAACGCTACTATCGAGACTATCTCTTCCAGGCCCGCTCGGAAGCGCAGGCGGAAGACCTGACCGACTGTCAGGGGATGCGCCTCTACAAGGGGTGGTCCGCGCGGCTGCTCATGACGTTCGTCTTCGACAGGCTCGATTCGAGAGTCGAGCGGGCCGAGCGGTTGGCCTCCGAACTGGCGACGGCCCTCGAGGGCTCTCAGTCGGAGTTCTATCGGGAGTTGGAACACCGCCTACAGATACTGTCGTGTGTACACAACAACAGCCGTAACGCGATCAACTATCAGGCGGTTCGGGATCTCGTCCGAGGGCGAGACGCCGACCCGGAACGGAATCCCGTGCTCGGCACGCGTTCCAGTTGGGAGCGGGAGTTCATGCTGGAAACGGCTCGAGACGAACTCGACAACACGGTCAGACTGATCGACCTGCTGGAGGACACCGACGACGATGTGATCCATCGCGCGGACTCCGAGTCGACGGAGGACATCCGAATTCTCGGGCCGGATCTCGTCGAGGACCTGGAACGAAAAGCCGACATCATGAACGACCACTGGACCGATTACCGGCGGCTGTTCACACAACCGAACCCGTAGCGCTCGGCGCGGGCCAGACGGGTAAAACGGCTTCGCGATCCTCGATTCCTTCCCCCCGCTCTACGATAGACCCTCCACGTCGACCGAATCGATCTCTTTGCCGTAGCGGTACTCGATGTATTCGATCACCGGCAGGATCGAATCCGGATACGACTCGGCGCTCCCACCGTGTTCCCCGATTCACTCGAGCGTATTCGAATTGACCGCACGGGGAGAGCCCTGGGGACGAACGCACGACGTGACGGTTCCGCGACGACTCGACGTTGGGCTACCGGAGTGTTGTGAACGTATCGATGATCACCGCTGTCGTATCGTCATACAGGGACGCATACCGGGATGGATCCGATGGTAATCGTTATTGGTTTGACAAAAATTATAAATTATAGTGAATGATTGGTGCTCACGCATGTCAGAAGAGAGATCATCTGACCGTTCGGAGCAGAGTCGACCAGCGTCGTCGGACCTGACGTTCACACGGCGAACCGCGATGGCGCTGCTCGGGGCTGGCGGCCTCGCAGGTGTCGCCGCGGGCTCGGCGAGTGCGAGTCACGAGAGCGAAGGCGGCGACGGTGACCAGCCGTGGTACGACTGGGAGGCCGACGTCGACGCCCACGACCGCGACCTGGAGAACCTCCACGCCATCGACGTAGACCACATCTTCACGGCGGCTCGCGAAGCCGACCGGATCGTCTGGAAGGACGAGGAAGGAGTGTTCCACGCCGACGGCCACAACGGCGAAATCGCCCGCGGGGAAAACGTCGTTCCCGTGATTCAGGCGGCACTCGATAGTCTCACCGAAGGGCGCACGCACAAGGAGCGCGTCCTCGTCGCCTCGCCGGCGACCGTCCCGAACATCGAGGAATCGCAGACGATCGAACTGCCGAGTTACGCGGTGCTCGACGTCCCCGTGAGACTCCACGTCGAGTACGAGAAGTGGGACTCGAGCGACATCCTGCTCCGGGCAAACGATAAAGAACACGTGGAGATCCCGCGGCTCACGGTCTCGGGCGCGCCGTGGATGCCGATCCGGTTGAAGAGTTGTTCGAACGTCCGACTCGGCGAGATAAACGTGTTCTTCGCTCGAGACGCGGATCCCAACGATGCGATCCGTATCGACGACAGCGGTGACTCGGGTGAGCGGTCGACGGACGTCCAGATCGGGTCTGCGTACATCGAGAACGGGACGCAACACTCCGTGGAGACCTACGGCGCCGATCGGATCCAGATCCAGCAGGTCATCGCGAAGTATCAGTTCGGCTGTGCGGTCCTGCTCAACGATACGACGGATGCGACGATCGACAGCATCATCGGCTACAATCCCGTGGACGAGTCGGTCGGGGCTGCACCCCAGAGCGAGGCGGACAACACGAACGCGGACTCGCGCTACGCGACGTTCCGCGTAACGAATCCCACCAACAACGTCTCGGTGGGACAACTCGTGAGCCGGGAAGCGCCACGAGGCCTCCACATCCACGGCGGGACCCACGAAATCAGCGTCGGAGACGTGACGATCACCGGCGCTGACACGCCCGGTGCGATGATCACCGATCCGAACAACGTGGTGATCAACGGCGGCGTGATCAAGAACTGCACCGGCGAGGGGATTCGAATTCACAGCTACGATCCCTATCCGGGTAACGCCCGCGGTGTCACGGTCAGCGACCTCCGGATCTACGACGATCAGGACGAAACGACCCAGGCGTACGCGATCCGGGAAACGGGAGAACACTCGATGAACAATCGGATCGTCGACTGCGACGTGCGAAACGGCGGGACGGAGGGGCTCATCGAAGTCACGTCGGAGTCGACGATGGTCGCCGACAACGTCGGCGACGGAGTCGCGTCGGGCACGGTCACGCTCGAATCCGGATCGGACCCCGCGGCCCGCGTCGAAGGCGTCAGTCGGGCCCGCGACGTCACACTCGAGCTCAGAGCGAAGACGTTCGAAGCGCCGGACGCGTCGTTCGCGTGGGATCACCGCTTCGAGTACAACGGCGACACCAGCCAGTGGGACCTCGTCGTCGAGTGGGTGACCGACCCCGGCGAGGACCTCACGCTCGACTACATCGTCGATCGCCCGCAGGCCAACATCGGCCGGTATCCGCTCTAGACCGGCGAGACGGCGAGGAGGTGGCGGCAACGTGCCCTTCGGCGAAACGGAGCTCGAACCTCACCTGTTCGTTCTGAATTCACGGATGGCCCTCGAAAGCGAACCAGTCGACCCTCCAAGCGACATATACAAATATCACGTTACCAATACCAGCATAGATCAGCGAGTTCAGTTCATGAGAGACTCTTCGCGCACATCCGAAATCGATAGCCGGGAAACGTACAGCATGAACCCCGATTGGCGCGTCCACGTCGGCGATCCCGAGGACGCGTCGAGACCCGACTTCGACGACGCCGAGTGGGAGCGGGTCAGTTTACCCCACGCGTGGAACGAAGACGAGGCGTTCCGCGAGGACATCTACGGACTGTCTACCGGGGTCGCGTGGTACCGGAAGACGTTCACCCTGCCGGCGGGCGCGGCAGACACGAAAACCTTCGTCGAATTCGAGGGCGTTCGACAGGCCGCCGAGGTGTACTGCAACGGCGAGTTCGTCGGCCGACACGAGAACGGCGTCATGGCGTTCGGGTTCGACCTCAGCGACCTCGTGGAACCCGGCGAAAACGTGCTCGCAGTCCGGGTCGACAACGACTGGGAGTACGAGGAGGCGTCGACCGGCGAGCCCTACCAGTGGGCCGACCACAACTTCAACGCGAACTACGGCGGCATCACGAAGAACGTGAAACTCCACGTGACCGACCGGCTCTACCAGACGCTGCCGCTGTACTCCTGGTTGGGGACGACCGGCGTCTACGTGTACGCCGAGGACATCGACGTTGACGCCGGGACGGCGACGATCAACGCGGAATCCGAGGTCCGAAATGAACACGCCGGGGAGCGAACAATCGGATACGAGGTCGAAGTCCGGGACCCGGACGGGGACACCGTCGCCGAGTTCGACGGAAACGAGCGCTCGGTCCCGCCGGGGGCGACGGTCACGATGGACGCGTCCGCGACGGTGACCGACCTCGAGTTCTGGAGTTGGGGATACGGCTACCTCTACGACGTCGAGACGCGACTGACCGTCGACGGCGAGGTCGTCGATTCCGTCACGACTCAGACGGGATTTCGGAAGACGAACTTCGAGAACGGCCGGATCGAACTCAACGATCGCACCATTCAGCTCAAAGGCTATGCACAGCGCACGACCAACGAGTGGCCCGCGATCGGAACGAGCATTCCCGCCTGGCTGAGCGATTTCAGTAACGGGCAGATGGTGGCTGGGAACGCGAACGCCGTCCGGTGGATGCACATCACGCCCTGGAAGCAGGATGTCGAATCGTGTGATCGAATGGGACTGATCCAGATCCTCCCGGCGGGAGACGCCGAAAGCGACGTTGAGGGACGCCAGTGGGAGCAGCGCGCCGAACTCATGCGCGACGCGATCGTCTACAACCGCAACAATCCGAGCGTTCTCTTCTACGAGGGGGGCAATGAGGAGATCAGCCCCGCACACATGCGCGAACTGCTCGCTCTCCGCGACCAGTTCGACCCCCACGGTGGCCGCGCGATGGGGAGCCGCGAGATGCTCGACAGCGACGTGGCCGAGTGGGGCGGCGAGATGCTCTACGTGAACAAGAGCGCGGACAAGCCGCTGTTTGCGACCGAGTACAACCGCGGCGAGGGGCTGCGCCGCTACTGGGACGAACACTCGCCACCGTATCACGAGGACGGCAGCGGTGAGGGAGAAAGCGCCTGGTACAATCAAAATCAGGACTCGTTCGCCGTCGATGCCGCGGAGCGGTGGTACGAGTACTGGCGCGAGCGCCCGGGAACCGGGCGGCGAGTCAACGCCGGTGGTATGAGCATCATCTTCAGCGATAGCAACACGCACTATCGCGGGGCGGAAAACTACCGGCGCAGCGGCGAAGTCGACCCGATGCGGATTCCCAAGGACGCGTTTCGAGCCCACCGGGCGATCTGGGACGGCTGGGTCGATATCGAAGAAGCCCACGCGACGATCCTCGGCCACTGGAACTACGAGCCGGACACGATCAAGGACGTTACAGTCGTCTCGAGCGCCGACTCGGTCGAGCTCTTTCGAAACGGCGACTCGCTCGGCTACGGCGAGCGGTCGGACCGGTTCGTCTTCACGTTCGAGGACGTCGAGTGGGAGTCCGGCGAGCTACGGGCCGTGGGCTACGGCGAGGCCGGCGAGCAGGTCTGTGAAGACGTCCGGAAAACCGCCGGCGAACCGACGGCGATCGAGCTAACGCCGATCACCGCCCCGACCGGCTGGCGCGCGGACGGGCACGACCTGGCCCTGGTCGAGGTCGAAGTCGTCGACGCCGAGGGCCAGCGCAGTCCGATCGCGTTCGACGAAATCGAGTTCGAATTGGACGGGCCCGCCGAGTGGCGCGGCGGCATCGCCAAGGGCCCGGAGAACTACGTCCTCTCGACCGAGTTGCCGGTCGAGCTAGGGGTCAACCGCGTGCAGATCCGTTCGACCCGCGAGCCGGGAACCGTGGGGATAACCGCACGGAGCGAGGGGCTCGAGTCGGCGAGCGTCGACCTGGAGACCCAACCGATCGAGGAGACTGGAGGCCTGACGTCGCACCTGCCAGGGGACGGACTGCCGGTCAATCTGGAACGGGGACCGACGCCGGCCGGTCCGGCCTACGAGGACACTCGGCGTCCGCTGTCGGTCGCTACTGCCACCGCCGGGTCGAACCCCGACGACGCTGGAAAGGCTATCGACGACAACGAACGGAGTACCTGGAAGAGCGACGAGGATCCCGAGACCGCCTGGATCCGGTTCGATCTGGAAGCGTCCGCCGCGATCAGCGAGGTCAAATTGAAAGTCGCCGGTCATCGCACCACCAGTTATCCGATCCGCGTCGCCGTCGATAACCGCGAAGTCTGGAGCGGGGAGGTCGGACGCACGCTGGCGTACGATTCGATCACGTTCGATCCGACCGAGGGTCGAACTCTCACGATCGCACTCGAAGGCGTGACCAGCGTCGAAGACGCGTTCGGCCAAATCGTCGAGATCACCGGCGAACGCCACCATTCCGATCGGGAAGACGCCCAAAATTACCTCGAGTTAATGGAAGTGGAACTCTACGGTCCCGAACCGTAGGCGGGTCTCGCGGAAACCCGTACAGACGCCCGGGTGATGAGCGGTGAGATCGACCCGTCCTCGTGCTGTTCCCGCATTCGATCGGCTGAGGGTGCGGAAACGACCGTCCTTCGGATTCCAAGTGTAACGCGCTCCTCGAACGAGAAAATGGCCGACGACAGACGACTACGCGGGGCCTGACTCGAAACGACGGATTCGGCGTGAGAGACCGACTCCACAACAACTACTATTTAGTGTTAGCAAGCTACTGTCCAGACATGGCTGACAGTACCCGTGAAATCGAAACTGGGTCTGAAACCGAGTCGAGATCATCCGACCGCGCCGACGTTCGCGTCGGCGTCCGCACGCGCTCGCTCGCTCAATCGCGTCTCCAGTACATCCGCCAACTCGGCGCGACCGACATCTTCGTCGACCACGCCGACGTCGAGGAGGAACCAGACGAGTTCAACGACCGCATCGGAACCGACACCCTCGAGGTCGGCCGCGACGCCATCCCGACCGTCGCGGAACTCGCCGCCGCCAAAGAACGCGTCGAGGACGCCGGACTCACGCTTCGGGGCATCCAGTCGCTGCCCTACTCGCTGTACGGCGACATCATGTTCGACCGCGAGGGCAAAGAAGAGGCCTTAGAGCAGATCGCGACGCTCGTGCGCAACCTCGGCGAGGCGGACATCCCCATCCTGGGCTACCAGTGGAACCCCCGCGGGGTCGTCCCGATGCGAACCACGCCGGTCGAGATCCGCGGCGACGCCGTCGGCACCGCATTCGACTACGACGAACTCGAGGATCCGGACGCACTGGCGCCCGGGCTCGACCGGGAGTACACCGAGGAGGAGTTCTGGGAGAACTATCGGGAGTTCGTCGAGACGATCTTGCCGGTCGCCGAGGAGGCCGACGTCACGCTCGCCTTGCACCCGGTCGACCCGCCGGTGTTCGAGTCGCTGGGCGGGATTCCCCGCCTCTGCTGTAACGTGGCGAACTTCGAGAAGGCGATGAGTCTCGTCGAGAGCGACCACCACGGCCTGAAGTTCTGTCTGGGGTGTTTCTCGCAGATGGGTGAGGACGTTCACGAGGTACTTCGGCGCTTCGCCGAGCGCGACCAGCTGATCTTCATTCACTTCCGGGACGTCGTCGGCACGGTGCCGAAGTTCCACGAGACGTTCGTCGACGAGGGCAACTTCGACACCGTCGAGGTCGTCCGGACGCTCTACGACGTCGGCTACGACGGCGTCGTGATCCCAGATCACGTCCCGAAGATGGTCGGCGACGACGACTGGCGCCACCGCGCCCGCGGGTTCACGGTCGGCTACCTCCGCGGCGTCATCGACACCGTCGACTCCGAACGGTAGGATCGGAGCGCCGAATTGCCGTCACATCGGGATCAGAAACGCACGGATCGACAGCCGGCGATGCACGACCGAACTCAGCTATCGGTGGAGAGTGTGGATGGATTCCGAGACTACTCTCCCCTGTGACGAGGTATTCAGTACGGAGTGTGACCGATCGGAGAGCGGATCCAGTCACAATCGTTGGTCGCTTCTTCTCGAGTTGAGGGCGTCAGCAATATCCACAGCGGTCGATCGTTGCACTGCGGCTCGGAGCAACGTGTTGTGTATTTTGCGTTTATGCACATCCTCGTAGTCATTTTGACGGCGCACGATTTCAGTTTCGAACGAGAGATCGGTTGCACCGTCGATCGTGTCCCACGTCTCCGAGAGGCAGTGGATCGAACGCTGTGTCACATTTTTGGAGTCAGGAACGCTAGCGTCGTCCGTGAATCGGACTCTACGTCGTGGCGACGATCGGGTGAGAGTTCGAACGACGGGCCCGTGAAGGTCGTGGCAGAATCCGATACCTCGAGAAGCGTGGCATCGACAGTCGGTAGATCCGATAGGCTACAGACAATGTCGAACACGTTCTGATACCTCTCTGTGTGCTACATTGGGCGGGCAGAGCGATAGTACGACCACCGGAAACGTCCATTCCAACAATATTGTCGAATGGGGTGCTGAGTATTCTCACAACCGTATGATTGTAATAGGCCGTTCCATTACAATCATATGATCGTAATTTATCGATTGGGAAAGAGCGTTCGTATGCTGCAGGCAAGTTTGTTCATCCCAGATAATACAATATATAAGATGTGTTAGAGTAGCGTCTGTTAACATTGTTGGATTCTCTGTCGGCGAAGTACGACTGAGCGTGAGTTATAAGCGTCGATCCGATCCTCGGAGCGTCGGCCGGGAACTCACGGTTGCTGACAGCGAAACCGGGTAACGCGTTCTACCGATTACGACACGAGCCGGGGGACGACCTCAGACGACCGCGATCCGGCCCGCCGAACGAAAATAAAGGCTACTATCGGGTTCCAGACGAGCGTGTTGACATCGTCGAACGACGCGAAATCGATGGCAGTCTCGGTCGGGGAATCGAGTGTCGGGTCCGAACGCGATCAGCCGAGAGTGACGGCATCGTGCTTGTCGGCCAGGTACTGGTTGACCTGCTCGACTTCGTCCTCGGACAGTTCTCGCTCGAACAGGAGCACTTCCGCCACGTTGGCGTCGATGAAGTCCGTGCCTCGTCGGCGGGCACCGAGCGTCAGTTCGTTGGGATAAGCGTCGGTGATGGTGTTCTCGTCCTCGATCTCCGGTGCTTTTTGACCGTCGTGGTAGACGTTCATCGACGAGTCCTGAGCGAACACGTGAGGTTCGGTGTCCGGGTCGGCGAAGGCCACGTTGCCGTCGCCGACGCGCCAGGCGAGGACGTTCTGGCCGTCCCAGTTCCCGTAGTTCGCGATGCGCAGTCGGTTCGGCTGTGCCGCCCCGATGAGGTAGGTTTCTTTGTCCATGCTCCCGGTCCACTGACCGACAATGAACAGCGTGAGGTCACCGACGGTGACCATCTTCTCGTTGAGGATCATGTACGTTTCGTCGGCGCGGCTGAACTGGACCGCCGGACTACCTCCCATGGCGTCGGTGGAGTAGACGGGACGGCTCTCCTCCGTACCCTGATAGCCGTAGTTCCCCACGTCCGATCGGTCCGGCCACGCTTCGATGCCACTCCCGTCGTCGAGGTGGGAGAGGACGTTAGCGTCGAGGTGCATTACCATGCCGTCGGTCACTGGGGCGTCGGTGTCGGGAACGTCCGGTGTATCGATGGTGTCGTCGTAATCCCGATCCTCCTCGAGCGGGAACCGACCGATGTTCGCCTGCGGGCGGTCGACGATGTAGTCGACGGTGAGATTTTCGCCGGGATCGGTCCGCCACTCGAAGACGAGGTCCCACTGGCTGCCGGTCCACTCGAAGTAGTGATCGTAGCCGAACGCCGACGAGGGTGCGTCGAACGTCTTCGAGCGGAGCTCGAGCGTAACGCCGGAGTGAGAGCTGACGTCCTCGACCCGCGCCGCCGGGTCCGATCCGGATTCGAGCGTGACCGTGCCCGAGGCGACGCCGTCGCCGACGTTCCCCTGAACCACTGTCGTCGGTGAGGCGGTATCGATGAGCGCTTCGGTACCGCCGTCGCGGACGTCGTTGTTGACGAACCGGTTGTTCTGTGCGGTCCCGCCTTCGTTGATCGCAGCCGTCTGTTCTCGTTCCTCTTCGGGCCGGTCGTCGTAGATCCGCATATTCGCGATGGTGACCCCGTCGGCGCGTCGCTCCGGTACCGCCACCGGACTGTTCGTATTGTACAGGTCGATCGCTTTGCCGGTGCAGTTCTTGATCACGCCGCCGTTCAGTACCGTATTCGGCGGCCCACTGAGGACGGCTCCGCGGTTTCTCGCGCCGTCGATGTACACGTTGCTTATCGTGATCTCTCCGGATCCGCTGTGGATGTGCAGGCCTCGCCCGGCGCTGTGACTGACGATATCGCTGATCGCGACCCGGCCCTGCTGATACGTAGACCGGAACGTCGCGTATCGGTTGTGGGCTGGAATGTCGGGACTATACTCGATGATGCTATTGATGGTCGCATCGGACGATTCGTTCAGCAATACGACGCAGCCGTTGATGTTCTTGCCGAGTATCTGGTTGACCTGTAACCGATCGACGCCACGCGTCTCGAACGCGTGATAGTCCACTCCCTCCGCGTAGATCCGATCGACCTGGATATCGCTCGAGCGATTTTCGGGTTCGTCCGCGTCGCCGCCGGCGTCGATCCGGATGCCGATCCCGGTATCGTCCAGTTCGATATCGATGTTACCGAGGTACACGTTCGAGACGGTGTTCATCATCACGACGTATCGTGGACTGCCCCGGACCGTGAGGTTCGGTATCTCCACGTGGTGAGCGTCTTGTGCGCGAACCGGGATCGCCCACGGCTCTCCACCCTCGTTCTCGACCGTGATCGACGCTGGAACGTCCAGAATGGTGTAACTCGGGAGCTCGACACCCGGCCCGTCCCGGAGGTCGTCGTTCCCATCCCGTTGATCGGCGGTGATGGTCGCGGGGGAGACGACGGCTACTTTCTCCTTCCAGTCTCGATCGTTCGTGAGGCTGTCGACGGCAGCCTGTGTCACCCCGATGAAGTCCTCACCGCTCGCGATGTGCTCGTCCGTACTATCGGCGTGGTAGACCCCATCCTCGTCCTTCCA
The DNA here is from genome assembly GCF_017357405.1 of Halomontanus rarus. Taxonomy (GTDB): domain Archaea; phylum Halobacteriota; class Halobacteria; order Halobacteriales; family Natrialbaceae; genus Halomontanus; species Halomontanus rarus. The sequence continues at coordinate 445,992 of NZ_CP071598.1, forward strand.
GACGACGACGTCCGCATCTCTGGCTGCAGTGTGAACGTGCTCGACGTCGATCGAGTGCAGGTTGAACAGGTCGTGGTTTTTCGCGTCGACGTGCTGGTTCCACGGGCGAACCTCGTCGGTGTCCGGACCGTCGTGGGAAGCCGCTGCCGATCCGGCCATCATCGCGCCGACTCCGCCGGCACCTAACAAACTCAGCGCCGTTCGTCGGGTGAGTGACGTTCCGTCGTCTCCTTGAAGTTGCTCCGCTGTCTCTGGTGGGTCATGATTCACCATACCACGACTGTCTGCCGGAACTACTTATAATTATTCGTTACGGTCATTCCGCTGGCCGCTTCCCCCAGTCGCTCAACTATTCGGAACCGATCGACCGTGTCCAGCCGAGCAGTGTAACGAGTGTAGGTTTCAGCCGTCCGGAACGTGTCCGTCCACGCCGGTCGAAAAACGCGTGTCGAAACCACGTCGTCGGAACCCGTTCGGTGTCCTACCGCGCGCGGCCGCCGTCGTCGTAAGGCCGCTGGCGACAGAGGGTCGTCTGCGTACAGAATTGCCTCACGATCTCGGGCCTCGTCCCGGTATCTGGAAACCGGTTATATTCATAAAACAGATGATGCACAGGAATCAGAAGGTTAATTTGGTTCCTCGTCGTCGATGCTTCGTATGTCAGCGCACAACTTCGTCGTCAGCGGCTTCGCCGACGAGATTGGGCCCGGCCTCGAGACACAACTCGACGTGCTCGGGGCCCTCGGTATCGATCACCTGGACCTCCGCGGGGTGGAAGATACGAACGTGCTCGATCTCTCCGACAAGCAGATCGAACGCGTCGCCGGAGCGCTCGAGGAGCGCGGGATCGGCGTCACCTCGATCGGCTCGCCGATCGGCAAGATCGACGTTACCGGCGATTTCGAACCCCACTTCGAGCGGTTCGAGACGGCACTCGAGATGGCGAAGACGTTCGACACGGAGTACATCCGACTGTTCTCCTACTACATTCCGGACGACGACGACCCAGACGACTACCGGGAGGAAGTACTTCGACGCATGCGAGCGAAAGTCGATCGAGCCGAGGAGGCCGGCGTCACGCTCCTACACGAAAACGAGAAGGATATCTACGGCGACACGCCCGAGCGGTGCCGGGATCTGCTGACGACGATCGACTCGCCGAACTTTCGGGCGACATTCGATCCCGCGAACTTCCTCGAGGTCGGCATCACGGCCTATCCCGATGCGCTCTTGGATGTTATCGAGTACGTCGAACAACTGCACATCAAAGACGCGACGTTGGGTGAACGCGGCGAGATCGTTCCCGCTGGCGAGGGTGACGGTCGGATTCCCGAGATGCTCGCGGCGCTCAAAGCACGCAGCTTCGAGGGCACCGTCTCGCTCGAGCCGCGCCTCGTCGTCGCAGGCCCGAGAAGCGGCTACAGCGGCCCCGTCGGGTACGAGGTTGCTGCTGAGGCGCTGTTCTCGTGTCTGGAGAGCGTACACGCGACCTATGAGTAATACCCGTCTGATGTGGACTCGAGCACACGTCTCTGCACTGTAATTGGTAACTTGGTTGTTTTCTGTTCTGCTGTGTGAAACGGTATCATCGTTGACTCGAGTATCCTGCTCTCCAGTGAACAGATACTCACGAGACTATTTGTGAGCTCGGCGATGCTATCGAAGCCACTGAAACAATTTACACTGATCGCACGGCTATCGCGCGATTGGGTGTGCATTGCCGTCTCTGGTCCGGTTTCTACGGGCGGAGCAGGCCGAGTGACTCGAGGCCTGACTCCGAGGCGGTTCACGAGATGAGTGCGATTCTCAGCCGTGTTATCCTTGATTTTCTCGAGAAGACGATCAGCTGTCACAGCAGACGATCAGTCGCGTTCGATAACGTAATCGGTGAAGTAGACGTTGTCCGCGTTGGGATGATCTTCGTAGATTTCTCCGACGAAGGCACTATCCGTGATCTCTTTTATTTGGAACGGACCGTTCCCAACTATCGTCGAGCTCCGGGGACCACTCTTGGAAGTCCGAGACCAGTTGCGTTGCTTCGTCGCTCTCCAGGTCGACGTCCACGAGGTCGTCCCGCCACTCCTCGAAGGAGGGATATCCGACGTCTTCCGTGATGATTACCTAACTATCACCGAACTCGTTCGCAATTACAGAGCCAAGAGTGAAGTCATCGTACAAATGGTACCGGATAGCGTAATCGTCGACGGCCTCGTAGTCCGAAATATAAGTGCTCGCCGACGAATCCGGGGACACAATGTCTGAAATTGCAAAATTAATGTCGTGGTCGACCAGCAAGTCGCTGGCGGTGACCGCATCACTGTCGTGCCACGTTAACTTGTCACTGAGTTTGACGAATATCGATCCGTCGGATTCGTCATAGTCCCAGACCGACTCATCGGCTGCCTCGGCTTCTGCAATCGGCGTTTCTTGGTCTGCTGAGGTTCGGAGTCCGCCAATCGTCACGGAGTCGGTGTCAACGAATAAAAGCGCGGGTGCGCCAGTCGTTTGGATCGTAACGCTCCGGAGTGTCAGGTCCGCAATAGACGTCAGACGAAGCCGTTTCGCCAGTCGTAATTGTCGGTCACGGCGGGCGGCATATCGGTTGCGTTGACCGAGGGCGTTGCATCAATCTCGACGTTCCAAAAGGTGACATTCTCGAAACGCTGCTCCAGGCACCCGGCGAGAAATTCCGCGCTCCCCACGTTTCGGACGGTGATATTCGAGAAGTGGACGTTCCATACCATCGACGTCCCTTCATCGACAGGGACCAGTTTGATCCACCAATAGTTTTATTATTCTCCTTACTATATCACACAGTGCCCCGGTAACGATTATCAGCAAGGCATCAACCCAATCTGGGGCTCTGAACGTCTCAGTTCAGATAGGTAGAACCGGATTCACCTCCGGTTTTCCTTATTACTCACACATCCCCATGAACGAACAGTACCATCGATAGGAAACCTCTGTTAGTCACAACCGGCGTCTTATCGCGAGCTGACTCGGGCGGCGAACATATTGAGAAGACTGGCGTCCGGGTCCGTGATCGAATATATCTTTCAGACGGGCGTCATGGCCGCCATTCTAACCGTGTGGGGCAGTGCATTCGAGTGCACTCGTCATCAACGGTGTGTTGATGTACACCTTCATTCAGTGGTCTCTGCGTGGCTCCCGGGGATGAGCGGTGGCCGATAACGGTCAAGAAACGACTGAACCGAAGGTAACCACCGGGGAAGCCGAACGAAACGAGTTGCTCAAAAGCACGAAAAGACCCTCTGAACGGAGTGTGTCAGTCTCACCATCTCGTATGAGACGATCGTAAACCGAGAACCGCGACCCGAAAACAGGGAGCCCCACCGTCGGTCCGACTTCAAGGTGATGCTCGAATACGTGTCCTCGTCTGTATTGACGCCCGCATGTGCGTGCTCGTCGGACGTGTGGACCGACCTGCGCGACGAACGCGTCGATCGGATTCCCAGGCATCATCCACGTCAAGAAAAATGCCAGCGTCATCACCGACCAAACGGTGAACACGGCCCAGCCGAACCGTCGTATTTTCCAGTTCGTCTGTGCCACATTCCAAACTACCTCTACGACCTGTTCGTTCCTCAAACTGCGCGAACTAGACGGTGCCAACAAAGCCATTTATTCAAATGTAGTAAATATCATGAATAGTGAATGTGTAGTCAGCTAGCGTTGGACAAGGTAGATTTTGTGCAATGCGTCGAATGTCCTCTGATTTGATGGAGTTAGATTGCAGATCCGGTCGATAAGGTCGTCAGCAGTCTGGATGTTTTCGAGTTCAGTTTGTACAGCTGCGTGTGTGGCGTAGATGAGGCGTGTGGAGGCGGTGACGTACCCGATGGCTCTGATGTTGATGCATTTGCTTCTGCTCGGTCAGTGATTCGACTGCCGGACGGGAGGAAAATTCGTCCGCCGTGGCCTACGACCCGTATTTGACCGCTATCAGCAGTTTCAACTAGTGTATCGCGAGTTTCGTCCAGCTCAGTCGGACACGGTCTGTCCGGAGATGCCGGAAAACGTTAAGTGGTCTCGGTCTAATCCTCACGTATTCCCTATGTCGACCGAGAATACATATCTCGTCAAGGCGGCCGCGACGAGCTTTCGAATCATCGAAACACTCCACGAACTCGACGGTGCGGGGGTTGCCGAACTCGCAGACCACCTCAACATGCCCAAGAGTACGGTTCACGACCACCTTCGGACGCTCACGAAAATCGAGTACCTCGTCCAGCGCGACGGAGAATATCACGTCGGCGTTCGCTTCCTGGAACTCGGCGGCTACGTTCGAAACGAACTCAAACTCCACCGCGTGGCAGCTCCAGAAATCAAAAAATTAGCCGAGGACACGGGCGAACACTCGAATCTGGTCGTCGAGGAACACGGAATGGGAATCTTCCTCAATAAGGTCAAGGGAAAAGACGCCGTGCAACTCGATACGCACGTCGGGATGCGGGTCCACCTTCACACGACTGCGACGGGAAAAGCCATCCTCGCGTTCCTCCCGGAGGAGCGAATCGACGAGATAATCGAACACCACGGTTTACCTGCCGTAACGAAGAACACGATTACCGACAGGGAGACGCTCAAGGAGGAACTGGCGGAGATCCGCGACCGGGGATACGCCATCGACGACGAGGAACGCGTCGAGGGAATGCGCTGTGTCGCCGCCCCGCTTCGCGATTCGACGGGACACCCGATCGGTGGGCTAAGCGTCTCCGGTCCGATGAGTCGATTCAACGACGACGTGTTCGTCGAAGAGATTCCTAATAAAGTCCTCAGCACCGCGAACGTGATCGAAGTCAATATGACGTACGCCTGAACAATACTCCGATTCGGTACTCTTTAGTTTAGCACCTTGTCAGCTGGCGTTCGTCCATTGAGCGATTAATGTGGTCTCTGATGGGTGTAATAATATACGAATTGTTCAATCCATTTACGTGCACTCGCCGGACTGCCCACCCACGAATTATGGAAACGGTCCACTCGTATCTTGAGAGTGTGAAACCACTTCTCGATACGGTTTCGGTCGGTATAGTCAACCCGACCGTTCAGTCCTAATCGAGCAAGGGAAGTCCTATATCTAAACTGATCGACGAGAAATACCGTCTCGGAGAGATCGTGTTTTTCGTGGAGTCCATGCAAGAACGCAGCCGCCGGATCAGTGCCGTGGCGTCCGAACAATTGGACGTCGAAAAGTAACTTTGTGTCGAGGTCTGTTGCAGCGTACACCTAAGATCACTCACTGTTGATTTTGACAGCGGTCTCGTCAACCGCGACCCGCGACGGCGAAGCCGTCGGCGGTCAGGAACGCTATCAGCCAGCCGAGGTACCCAGTTCCAAACTGCTCCATGAGAGCGTTCAACACCTAATTCGACGAGATTCGACGAGAATCGTTGTTGTCTCTCGAAGCGAACATCCAAGTGCGTGGAGTCGGATGGCGAACCCCCTGACTCAATCGCCGTCCGTTCGTTCTCCCAAGCTTCTTCTAAATCCACGTCGTAGCACTGGCTAAGCAGGTCTGCAAGCATTAGTCCAAATTAGCTCAACAACCCGCTCATTCCTCAAACTGTCGTCGGGCAGTTCCAAGACTCAAGCGAGGGGGACGCCGTCGCGGCGATCGAAGCGGCCGTCGCAGCGCAGGACACGTGGGCCGACACTCCTAGTCCCGAGCGCGGCACCGTTCTGAAACGAGTCGGCGACGCGCTCGAGTACGAGTTCGAGGTACACACAACGGGAACGGTGACCGTCGAAGCGCAGTTGCTCCCGACCCACGCCCCCGAGCACTCGCTTGGGCTCCGGTACGCCGTCGCGATCGACGGGAACGAACCGACGGTCGTCGACTACGACGGAACGGCGGTGAACACGATCCGGCGTGGCAGGAGAACGTGCTGCGAGGGAGCGCGATCGAGACGACGACCCACGAGATCGATCGTCCTGGTCGGCACACGCTCTCGGTCTACGCGGTCGATTCGGGCGTCGTCCTCGATCGGCTCGTGATCCGGACCAAGGATGCGGGCGATCGCTCGGCGCGGCAATCTTACCTCGGTCCGCGGGAGACGATGGACCGGCGACTCGGGTGAGTTTCGGGCGAAACTGAAACCCGCTCCCGCTCGAACGACGGCCCTACTCAAATCGAAGTTCGCCGAAGAACTCCAGCGAGTGATAGTCCGACTCCGGCTTCTCGATCGGGTGCCACGGGGCTTTCTGCGACTCGGACTGGACGCCGCTGCGATAGAAGTTCCCGCGCCACTCGGTCCCCTCGGTCGGCTCGAGCTCGAGGCCGGTCAGCTCCGAGAGGACGTCGAAGGGAATGGCCGCGGCGAGCCACCACTCCTTGTCGTCGGGTGGGATTCCTTGGTCGGACCGGGGGCGGACGTCTCCACGTCGATCCGATCAGCCACCGCTGGCGAGACGAGGCCGCGGCCGATCCCCCGTTCCTCCTAGTCGCGTTCCTACCACGTGAGTTTGAACTGCCCGCAGCAGTTTGGCTCGAAGTTGAAGTACATCGAGTCGTCCTTGATAGCCTGGTGAAATCGTGTCGTCGAATCGGAGTGTGTTTTGGGAGTGTTACTCCTGACGCGGGATCAGTTCGGCGTCGGGAATCTTCACCAGATTGAACTCGGCGACGCGGTTGTCGAGCAGTTCGTCGGGAGCGTCGACGTGCCACTCGTTGGCGTTGATCGCGCCGTAGTCGCCGGCGATGACGCAGCCGTACATCGGCAGCACCTGATTGTACCACCAGGTCAGCCGCTGGAGGTGCTCGTTGTCGCCGGTGAGGTGGAGCTGTTCGATCTCGTCCATGACGTTGAGCTCCATGGTGTCGCTGGCGTCGGGGTTGCCGATCTCTGCGGGAATTTTCCAATTTCTGTCGGGATAATCAGCGTGGTTTAGCTGGAGGAACCAGCCCCAGATACCGGTCGTCCACGTCAGGCCCATGATGGAGAACACCGGATGGTTGTCGAAGATGATGTCGTGATCGCCGTTGAACCGACCCTCACCGTAGGTCGCCTCGTCGACCGCGTCGAGAGTCACGTCGAATCCGAACTCGTCCAGCTGGTGTCGGACGGAGTCGAGCGCGTCGACCTGAACGCTGGTGCTCGACTGCGCCAGCAACACGAGTTCGGCCTGTTCACCCTCCTCGTCGTACCACGCTCCGTCGTCCAGTTCGAAGCCGGCCTCCTGCATGAGTTCCTCGGCTTGCTCTTGGTTCTGGTCGTAATTGTCGAAGCCGTCGATGTCGATCAGTCCCTCGTCAACCGCGGTCTGGTTGAGGAACGTCGGCGGCAGTTCGTACAGTTCGTACTCTTCCGGTACCGACGCCCAGATCTGCTCGCGGTCGAGCGCGTAGGCGATCGCGTGACGGACGCGGCGATCCGACGTGACCGGTTGGTTCGTGGGATCTTCGGCTGGCGATCCTTCCATATCGTAGTTGCCGAAGTTGAACAGAACCGACCAGAGGTGGTCGAAGTCCCGGTTGATCTCGTAGTGGTCCGGGAGTTGCTGCATGACGTCCGGCGACTCGGGCAGGTTGAGTGAGATCCCGTCGACGGACTCCTCAGAGAGCGCCAGTACCTGGTCTTCGTGGTGCTCGATGGCGTACTCGGTGAAGTAGATGTTGTCGGCGTTGGGGTGGTTGTCGTACACTTCGGTGACGAAGGTGGTGTCCGTCACTTCCGTCAATTCGAACGGACCGTTCCCGACCACTTCGTCGAGTTCCGGCGACCACTCTTGAAAGTCCGAGACGACCTGCGTGTCCTCGTCGCTCACGGCATCCTGGAGGTCGTCGCGCCACTCCCCGAAGGAGGGGTCTCCCACGTCCTCCTTGATCATCAGGGGAGCGTCGGAGAGTTCGTTGACGAGCACCGATTCCAAGGTGTAGTCGTCGTGGAGGTCGAACCGCATGGTGTAGTCGTCGACGGCCTCGTAGTCAGCGATGTAGCTACTCGCGTCCGAGTCCGGGGACGTGATATCGGAGATCGCGAATCTGATGTCTAGGTCCGTCTTCCAGTCGTTGACGGTGAGCGGATCGCCGTTGTGCCACTCCCACTCGTCGCTCAGTTCGATCAGAATTGACTGGTCTTCTTTCTCCCAGTTGTTCGCGATCACGCCCTGGAACGTATCGTGGCTCTGGTAGTGGACGAGCACCGGGTCATAAATTAGCCCCGGCGGGTCGAAGTTCGCCATCGTCCCACTGGGGTCGTAGGGATTCCACGTCGCGTTGTTCATCCCGTAGGTCCCACGATGAAGCGCCATGGTAAACCGTTCGTCGACGCGTTCCTCGACCGGGTCACCGGCACCCGCTCCGGGGTCATCGTTGCCGTTTCCACTCTCGTTTCCGTTCCCGGAGTCGCCTCCGATACACCCTGCGAGTGCACCCGCGCCGCCGACGAGCCCACTCTTGAGGGCCATTCGTCGACTAAGCCACTCGGTCTGGCCTCTGCTATTAGCTGGCATCCAATAGACATGGATGTTCGTTTAGTAAATACTTTTCGACGGTCGCAGCGGTTCGTGTTCAACCAGAGGAAAAGGGAAGAATGTGTATTCTCGAGATCGAAGAGTTCGATGAGAAAGCGAGGTGTGTCCGATACCGAATACGTGCTTACTAGGTCGTGTCTCGCGACCGTTGGTCGTGTTTTTGTTCGCACTTTGCGAACGCCTATATTGCTGGAACTACTCGAGCCGAGTATGAAGATCGACGACTTCCCCGAGGAAGGGGCACGAAGCGTCACGACGGTCGAGACCAACTTTCGGCTGCTAGAAGCGTTGCGGAAGTCGGAGGGCGCAGGAGTAACCGAACTCGCGGACGAACTCTCGCTAACGAAGTCGACCGTCCACAAACACCTGACGACGCTCCGCAAATTGGGATACATCGTCAAGGAGGGAACGACCTACCGACTCGGAATCAGTCTCCTCGGGCTCGGGACCGCCGCGCGTTCCCAGCTCCCGTTCTACGAGACCGCCAAAGAACCGCTGGAGAAACTCTCGGATACGACCGACGAGGTTGCGACGCTAGTCGTCCCAGAGCACGGGTACGGCGTGTACGCTTTCAGGGAGGGGCCGGTCGACGACAGGAAAACACACCGACAGGCCGGAGCTCGGATTCCGCTCCACAGGACAGCGGGCGGAAAGGCGATCCTCGCCTATACGCCCACGGAAATCCGTGATCGGATCTTCCGCCATCGGGATGTCAAATTCGACAGCGAGGAACGGGATACGCTGGCACGGGAACTTCAAAATATTCGCGATACGCGAACAGCGTACGACCGAGGCGAGTATATCGACGATTGGTACTGCGTGGCGGTGCCGATCACGGACGCGGACCGGAACGCGGTCGGAGCCGTCACTGTTTCCGGGCCTGCAGACCGAATGGAGGGAAAACTCTCAAGGAACGATATTCCGAATCTCATCGGTCACACCGCGAACTCCATCCAAAATCGTCTTCGATCCAACTAAGATTACAACCGTATGGTTGTAATCCAATACGAAACCGACTATCATAGTTGTACTATTGGATGGACTGATATCGCCCGTTCGTTTCGAATATGCGAACACCGAAGATTGAAATAGCGGTCCGCAAATAAAACGCGTATGTCCACACACGAACCGTCCCCGAACGTTCTCTTGGTGTTAACGCGCCAGCAGCGGTGGGATACTGTAGGCGCATACGGGAACCCGATGGGACTGACGCCGACGCTCGACGAACTCGCCGCACAGGGGACGCTGTTGAAACAGGCGATAACGCCACAACCGACGTGTAGCGCTGGTAAGGTGAGTATGCTAACGGGCAAGTATGCGACGGAGGTCGGCGTCTGGCGCGGTTCGCAACCGGTCTTCGATGAGCGCACCCTCGGGCACTACTTCAGCGAAGCCGGATACGACGTCGGATTCGTCGGCGGGTGGCACCTCGCGGGGACCTTCGACGAACCAGTCCCGCCGGAGAAGCGTGGCGGGTTCGAAGACTTCTGGATCGGCGCGGACTCCGCGGAGTTCACTACCCGGCCGAACGAGGGAACTCTCTACGACGAGGACGGTACACCGGTCGAATTCGACGGGTACCGGGCCGACGCGTTTACCGATTTTGCGGAGACCGCGATCGAGTCACTCGAGGACCCGTTCTGCCTCGTCGTCTCGTATCTCGAACCGCACCACCAGAACGATATGCAGACGTTCGTCGCACCGGACGGATACGCGGAGCGACACACCTTGAATCCGTATATCCCCGACGACCTGCAGGGCCGCCCCGGCGATTGGTACGAGGAACTCCCGGACTACTACGGGATGTGTAAGCGACTCGACGAGTGCGTTTCCCGCCTCCTCAGGACGCTCGAAGACGAGGGGTCCCGCGACGACACGATCGTCGCGTACACGTCGGACCACGGCTGTCACTTCCGGACGCGACCGGGAGAATACAAACGAACGTGCCACGAATCGGCAGTCCGAGTACCGGCGATCCTCTCCGGGCCGGGGTTCGATACCCGGCGAACGATCGATCAGGTTCGGTCATTAGTGGACCTCGGTCCGACGCTCCTCGACGCGGCGGGTGTTGCGATTCCCACAGAGATGGACGGCGAAAGTTTTCTTCCGCTCGCACGGGGCGAGGCCCCCGAACGAGAGGGAGAAGCGTTCATCCAGATCAGCGAAGCCGAGATCGGGCGCGCGGTCCGGACCGACCGGTGGAAATACGCGATCTCTGCGCCCTCCGAGAACGGGTGGCGAGCCGGCAGCGGCGATCCGGACAGCAACGTCTACATGGAGCGGTATCTCTACGACCTTCACCGAGACCCCGCCGAGTCGGTCAACCTCATCGGCCGACACGACTACCAAGACGTCGCGGATTCGTTGCGAGAACGGCTCCGAACGTACCTCCAGGACGTAGAGGGGGCGGATCCGGAAATCAGAACCTTCGACGTCCCCGGTTACCACGATTTAGCGATGCGAGCAAATCCAGTTCGCTTCGGATACCGCAACCAATCCAGCGGGTTCGAGTGAATGGCGTGTTGAAGCGGATATCCCGGAAAATACTCACCGAACCTTCGTTCTCGGCTGTCGTAGTCCCAAATGACGTCTGATGCCGTCGGTCATATCCAGATTTCGTTAGAGTGTAGAAATAGGCGGATTTCGCTTTTCTCTCGGGAAGGCCATAGTATAGTCCAGCACCCCCTACAGAAACTAGATTTATATGACCTATCGTCCGTTAATGTATTATAGTAGTGTGAAATACATTCAAGATGGCTGTTGACGATCGTCTACCCCTCATTCACAAGTTGTGGAACCAGTCGACACACATCTCAAGGGCGTGAAGCCACCCTCGAGGCGGTTCCGTTCAACGTAGTCAATCTGCCCGCTCGAATTCGGTCAACAGAGTGCAGTTTGATATCCGTAGTCATCGACGAAAGATGTGGGTCAGAGAGAGCGTACTTCCAGGCCAATCGCTGCACGAACGTGGCAGCTAGATCGATATCTCCTGTCCGAGGATAGTACCGTCGAGAGTCAGTTCCGACCCGAGTAGTATTTCGATATAGTCCCAAGACCAATTCACGTTTAGAATGGCAGTTGTCTTATCTATAGAGACCCCGTGTCGGCTTCGCCGTCGGTAGAACTCTTCGAATGTGGATTGGTCACATATCGAGGGTGAGACAGTCACCGCCGACACTATCGAGACGGCCGCTCGAGACAGTGCCGGTCCACGTGTCACGAATACTTATCCGATCAGACGTTCTTTCTGAGAAAGATGGCTGAAAAGGGAGTTCCACCCGAGGTCGAGACGCTATTGACAACCGGTCGGGAGATGGCACACGTCGCGACCAGTCACGACGACCGGCCCCACGTCGCCCCGATCTGGTACTACTACGAGGACGAAACGATCGAATTCGTCACCGGCGGACGCAAGTTGGAGAACATTCGTCGAAACCCGCAGGTGTCGCTGTCCATCGAGAAATCGGAGGACGGCCACGGTCAGTGGCACGTCGTTCTCTTCGGCACCGCGGAAGTTATCACCGACGAAGACGAACTCTGGGCCGGACGAACGCGGCTGTTCCAACGGTATCGTGATCGCGACCCCACGCTCGAGGAAGACGGCGAACCGCCCGAAGCGCTCGTTCGCGTCGACATCGCGTCGACGGTCTACGGGTGATCGGCGGCCGCTCGGGCTGACGGACGGATCCTCACCTCGAGTCACTCTCCGAATTGAATCGAGTCCGACGTTACCGGGACGCCGCTTCGATCGCGTCGATCAAGATGCCGATCCCCGTCTCGGCCTGTTCTTCGGTCATGACGAGAGGCGGGAGCAGCCGAACGACGTTGTCGTCCCGTCCGCCGGCCCAGACGAGCACACCGTTCTCGTAGCACGTCGTCCGGACCTCCGCGAGGAGGTCGGGGGCCGGTTCGCCGTCTTTGTCGACGAGTTCGACGCCGATGAAGAGGCCCTTGCCGCGGACGTCTCCGACGTGCGGGTTGGCCGCCTCGAGTTCGCGAAGACGGTCTTTGATCTGAGCACCGAGTTTCGTCGCGTGCTCGAGGAGGTCGTGGTGGCGAACGTATTCGATCGATCGCACCGACGCGCGCATTGCGGGATTGAATCCGCGGAACGTTCCGGTGTGACCGCCCGGACCCCACGTATCGAGTTCTTCCGAGTACATCGTCCCGGAGAGCGGCAGCCCGCTGCCGAGCGCCTTGGCCATCGGCATGATATCCGGCGTCACGTCGTAGTGGTTCGACCCCCACCACTCGCCCGTCCGACCCATGCCGGTCTGGACTTCGTCGACGATCAGCGGGACGTCGTAGTCGTCACAGAGGTCGCGAAGTCCCTGCAGGAACCCGTTCGGCGGGACGACGGTTCCCCCTTCGCCCTGGATCGGTTCGACCCAGATCCCCGCCGGGTTCGACATCCCACCGTACCGGTCGCCGAGGAGTTCTTTGACCTCCTCCAGCGCGAGTTCGACGATCTCGTCGTCGGACCCCTCTTCGCGGAACGGGTAGGGGTAGCGTGCGTGTTGCACCTCCGGAAGCAAGGGCGTGTACGGTTTCTTGTACTTCGTATCGGCGGTCAGGCTGAACGCGCCCGAAGTTTCACCGTGGAACGATCCCCGAAAGGCGATCAGCCCGTTGTTGCCGGTGTTGTACTTCGCGAGTTTGATCGTCGCCTCGATCGCGTCGCTTCCAGTCGGTCCGCCGAAGTTGACGCGATTGTTCCCCTTCAATCCGGGTGGGGCGATCTCGTCGAGCGTCTCGATCAACTCCAGGCGTGGCTCCGTCGGGAAGTCGAGCGAGTGCGGGAGGGTCTCGAGTTGCTCGGTGGCCGCTTCGGTCACGTAGGGATTCGCGTGGCCGACGTTCAGCACGCCGATCCCGGCGAAGAAGTCGAGGTAGAGGTTTCCGTCGACGTCTTTCAACGTTGCTCCACGCCCCTCTTCGAACGCGATCGGAATATCTGTCGGGTAGAGTGCAGCGTTGCTCTCGATGGCCTGTTGTTTGCGGACCAGCTGCCGTGACTTCGGTCCCGGTGGCGAATCGACGGCCGGTGCCTCGTCGAAATGAAGATCTTCGATCGGCGGTGAATGCATGGGAACGAGTTCCACGCGGGACGGCCTATGAGTTCGTAAAGCGGAAAATGGGGCTGGGATTGGGTCAATCCCTGATTTCGCAACTACTCTGTAGGGCGGGATACTCTCGCTGATTAAAGATAGGGTTCAAACCCGGAATCCAGGCCACAATCATCGAGATCGCTCCGTTCGGTATCATTCCGCACCAACTGAATGATTTCACAGAGTCCGTTTCATTCCCAAAAGAGGGAGCCCGTTCAATTCGCGTCCGTCCTGTGAGGGAGAACAGTGTGACGCGCTCTGTCCGTGATTAGATTATACAAAGGCTAGGTTTAGACTAGTCAAACTTAAGAGAGAGTGGGTGCAATCATTTAGCAATGACCGAATCACGATTGGTTGTCTGGAGGGGCGAATGCCCGCTGTAGATTACGGGAGAGCAGAAGAGATAACGCGAACGCTCGAACGACGACTGGTCGAGCGACTCCAGTCAAATGTAACCGCCACGCGGCGCTCCGTACTCGGCGGTATCGGTGTCGCTGGCAGTGCCGCGTTTGGCGTCAGTCGAAGCGGAGCGAGCAGCGGAGGGCACGACGATCACGATGGGCACGGCGGACACGGAGTCGTCGGCGAATTCGAGGACGCCGACTTCGACCCGCACGAATACCTCACAGCGTTCAATACCGGGCGAGATGGCCAGGAGAACGTTCGACAAGACGTCTACGAGGAGGACGGACGAACTGTACGAGAGTTCGAACTTGCGGCCGTCGACGTCCCGATTACCATTGCTCCCGGGATTGAGTTCGACGCGTGGGCGTTCAACGGGCAGGTCCCAGGGCCGACGCTTCGAGTAGTGGAAGGCGATCTCATCCGGGTGAAGTTCAGCAATGGAAGTCGCCACGCCCATACGATCCACCCGCATCTTCGAAACCTCGATCCGACGATGGACGGTGTGCCCCAGAACGGCCCTGGTGCACTCGCACCGGGCGAATCGTTCACCTACGAATGGATCGCCCAGCCGGCGGGGATGCATTTCTACCACTGCCACGCAATGCCACTCAAGGAACACATCCACCGTGGCCTCTACGGGACGATCATCGTCGATCCAGACCCTGACCGCGTTCGTGAGAATCCACGCGATTACGTGAACTACCACGGGCCGATTACCGATGAGTACCGAGACGAACTCGTCGAAGTCGCACGCTCTCGAAATCACGAGTACGCTGAGAACGACGACGTCAACGAGATGGTGATGATGATGAACGGGTTCGACACGAACTTCGACGGCGACAACGAGGTCTACGCCGCCAACACGCAGGCGTTCGCCTACGGCGTTGGAAGTACCGACGGGAACGGCAACTGGGAAGCCGGCGAAACCAAGCGCCCGATTCAGATCGACCGAAACCAGCTCCAGCGAGTATACCTCTCGAACGTCATCGAGTTTGATCCCATCAACTCGTTCCACACGCATTCGCAGTTCTTCGACTACTATGACCACGGCACGACGCTCCAACCGACGCTCAAGAACGTGGACACGATCATGCAGTGTCAGGCCCAGCGGGGAATCCTCGAAATCGACTACTCCGATCACGAGCCGGGGCTGTACATGTTCCACGCCCACCAGTCCGAGTTCGCTGAACTCGGCTGGATGAGCTTCTTCGAGGTGGTGTAAATGACCGACAAAATTTCGTCCGAATCGACCGACGGTGGGGTGGCGACCGACGAACGATCAGTGCGACCCTTCGGACTTCCGTCTTGGGTCGTCGCCGTGTTGCCGCTCGTCTTACTGGCCCTCGTTATCGGCGCGTTCGTACTCACCTCCCCCCTTGCAGGTGTTCAGGGTGGTGAGCCGCTTCCGGATCTGACGATTACGCACACGACGCTGCCGAGCGAGGACACCATCGTTCTACACGTGACCAACAACGGACCTGACGCAGTTACGATCTCGCAGGTTCTCATCAACGACGCGTATTGGAACTTCGAGGTCGAGGGCGCTGGCGGTGATCAGACACTCGCCCCGATGGAGAGCGCTCAGGTCGTCGTGCCGTACCACTGGCAGCCCGGCTGGGACATTCACACCGCGCTCGTCGTCTCCGACGGGACGACGTTCGGCCACACGATCGTCGCACCGAGTGAAACGCCGGGGCTCACCACCGACGTCCTCTGGTCGCTCGCGCTCATTGGGGTGTTCGTTGGCGTCATCCCGGTTGCGCTCGGGATGCTATGGTTCCCGTTCATTCGGGCTATGAGCAATCGCTGGCTACACGCCGTGCTCACGTTCGCCACGGGAGTACTTGCGTTCCTCGCGATCGATGCGGGGTTCGAAGCGTTCGAACTCGTCGAGGAGATCCCCGGGGCGTACGAGGGGACCGCCCTCGTCGTCCTCGGCATCCTCGGGACGTTTCTGCTCGTCCAGTCGGTCAGCGCCTGGCGCGAAGGGCGCGCAGCCACAGGCGACGCACGCGCCAGTAGTGGGCTGTGGGTCGCGTACCTCGTCGCACTCGGCATCGGGCTTCACAACCTCGCCGAAGGGCTAGCAATCGGCAGCTCGTTCGCTCTCGGCCGCGTTTCGCTCGGCGCATTCCTCGTGATCGGCTTCATGTTACACAACGTGACCGAGGGGCCAGCGGTCGTCGCACCCGTTGCCCGTGATACGCGTCCTGCCTGGTACCACTTCGCCGCTCTCGGACTAATCGCGGGTGCGCCAGTCATCCTTGGCGGCTGGATCGGCGGCCTCGCCTACTCGCCCACGCTCGGAGCGTTTTTCCTCGCCATCGGTGTCGGCGCGATCCTGCAGGTCAATTGGGAGATTGCAGGAATGATCCGCACGCAAGGTGGACGCGTTGGAAGTGCGACGAACTTGCTGGCGTTCCTCGTCGGCCTCGGTGTGATGTACGTCACCGACCTGTTCGTCGTACTCTAATGCGCACGCTCTGACTTTCGTGGTCAACTGGTACGTGCGAAAGCCACTCTCTCACCGGGATAGTCGCTCTACTATGCAGCGACATCGGTTGGGCGTCGTTCGTCGATGGCGGCTGAGAGCGATCCTTCAAATTGCCACTTCGCTCGTTCGAAGGCATCCTCAGCCGGCCCGTCCCACCGGGGAAAGCGTAGTTATCGGGTAGTAATTTTGGAAATTAGAGAGTCTGCTAAAATCTTATTAGTCGGGTGTTTATCATAATGGAACTACTCATTACAGTTGCACACCAAACATGGCCAATATACCCCCTAGGAGGAAGTACACGAAGCAAACCCCGAAGAATACCATCACTGCCGTGGTTACGACCGACTTGAGAACTGAAGCCCAAGAACCGGTAGAATCTCTACCCGTCCCGTTCACTCGAGTTCCACTATCTATGTACCCCATCGACTCGAGTGCTGAAGTCCCAGAATCCGGATAATCTCCGTCCGTACTTTCCGTTCTACCATCCCCATCCATATCTACCATTCCACCGCCGTTCATACCTGCCATTCCGCCACCATCTATTCCGCCGCCATCTCCGTCCATAGTTTATTATAGTAATTCTACACTAATAGGATTTTTCCAACGTTTCATCTACGATTTTCGAATTCACCCTATAGACGCTCTGAAGTCTACCGAACTGGCGGCTTGGAAGCGGACAAAACGAGAACGTGAACTCGAATAGAAGCGTGCTGAAGAAGTTGTTGACAACGAAGAACTCGAGGATCTTGAAGACCAGGAGATCGTGACTAATCTCGAAGCGTATGAAGAGGTCCCGACCAGTGGTGTCTACATCACGATCAAGGAAACGAAGCGGGGTTACCGCTACTATTACTGTCAATGGCGAGACGGTGAGAAATGGTGTAACGAATACAATGCGCCAGTGACTCCAAAGCGGGATACATGATCAGAGAAATAAGAGCAGGAAACGAGAGTTCGATCTGTTGTCAAAGGCAGAATTTGTAGCGATAGCTGAAAGGCAGTTATAAGAAGTTCGTGGAACCAATGGAGAAACTCAGCTAGTTGGAGCCCTTCTCCTCTCGATTGTGATCTCTCCGCCTGGTGTTCGTTTTCGCCCTGACTGCAGCGTTCCACATTCCGGTCCTCTCTCCCCATCGCAGTTCCTGTCAGGGAAACATCTCAAATAGAGTAACGTGTTTCAGCTGACAAAGTGTAATAAATACAATAGTTTTGTCTCTGCTGTCCGTGTACTACCGACAATGTCGAAAAGTCGGCTTCCGTGGATCGACGACCATCCGGTTGCAGCGTTCTTCGTGGGTGCATACGCCTACACGTGGATTATCTCAGCACCAGCATTGTTTATGGAACCGAGCTGGACCGCAGCGATTCTCATCTACGTTGATCGGTGGCGAGTTTCGAGTCCAGGGAACAGTCGACGGTGACGTGACGCAACTCTCCGGATCACTCGTCGTCGAAGACGGCGCAACGATCGGCGGAGAACTCCAGCACATCGGTGGGAGCGAGGAACTGTCCGCCGAAGCAGCCATTATGGAGCGGACCACTGTCGCGTTCGAATCCGCCGAACCCGGACCGGTCGCCGCGTACACGCCGATCGTGTTGACGACGCTGATACTAGCGCTCGTAGGGGCGTTGCTCTCCCGAAAACGTGAACCACTGCTCGACAATGCCGGGGCAGCCGCGCGAGATCATCCCCTGATCAGCCTCACCGTGGGAGCACTCCTCTCCGTAACGTTCCTCTCCGTGTTCGTATTCATGGCGTTCACCCTCATTCTCCTCCCCGTGAGCATACTCGGCCTTCTACTCGGTTTGTTGACGATTGCTTACGGAATCATCGCACTGGGATATCTCGCTGGTCAACACCTACACACTCCACGAGTCGGACTGGCGACCGGTCTCGGAGTCGTTGGTATCGTGGCGTTGGTACAGGTGATCGGAGTGATTCCGATCCTCGGGGACCTGATCGCGGGCGGGCTTCTCCTAACCGGACTAGGTGCCGTCGTACTGACGTACTTCGGACTGCAAGAGTTCGAACCGGTATCGCTTCCGGAGTGACACTGCGATCGACAGGCGAGAGAGACGAATCGTCTCCTCACAGTTCGATCGTGACCGTTCCTGTATCGTCCATTTTGAAACGAATCATCTCATCCTCCTGCGTGATTTCGAAAGTAGCTGCGAACGGATCATCGGTGACGATATCCGTCACATTTTGAGCGATCCGTGCCCACAAACGCTCGTCTCAGTTCTAATAGTCGACCAGATTGACCTCGATCGTGTGGAGCGTGAAGCAACACTGCGACTGTCGATGAAGCACAGTATTCGGCTTCATCTTGCTTAATTCTGCTTTCGGATACTGTTCGGTTTCTCGAGGTATCTGCTGTTGAACGGCGCGACTAACAATCCACAACTGGGTTCACAAAGCCGAGCGACACCCCGATACTGGCCACAGCTCGGCGCACGTCGTGATTGACGAGATCGCGATCCGATTCAACGACGAGTAATATTGGCTGTATGATACTGTCGATCCCGAAACGAACAAATCACTACACACAAAGCTCGAACCGACAGAACCAACGTTGTTGCAAGTTCGTTCTTCCGGGGGGCTGTTAGAGAAATAGGACGTCAAGGACGCGATGTTTCTCGCCAAAAGTGACAAAAATGAATTGCTCCTGTAGCAACACGGACTCGGTCTAGATGCGAAAAACGCGGAAATTGAAGCAGTGTTAAAAACATATCTTAGACGATAGAACGGTGTACCTCTTCGTTTTCAAACTGCTTCAGTAACGCACACGCGGAAACGGCCAACGAGTGGCTGAGGTCGTTTGCCTTCGCACGGAACCTGCTTATCTGAACACGATGCGAGGCGCGTTCTTCGGCCGTCTCCGTGTGGAATCCGATTAGTCGTCGCTGACCCAGCGGACGGCGTTCGCGAGGATGCGGCGGATATTCGGGTCGTGATAGATGCGGAACTCCTCGTGACCCGGTCGAAGGTAGAAGCCGCGACCGGCCCCGAACGAGAACGTGACTCCGGAGCGGAACTCCCCGCCCTCGGAGAAGGTGCTGTGAAGGACCACATCCTCCGGTTCGGGGATGTCGTAGGGTTCGCCGAACATCTCCACGTTCGGGAGCGCGAAGTCCGAGACGCCTGCGGCGATCGGATGTCCGGGGCTGCGCACTTCGAGGCGTTCGGATTCGCCATCCACCGTTCGAACGTCACCCAGATCGCCCGAGGTACCCAGCAACCGCTTGAACGGGAGCGCGTAGTGGCCGGAGTGGAGGCCGATAAAGCCGACTCCATTCTCCCGGACCGCCCGTTCGACGCGGTCGACGGTTTCGTCCGTTACGTCGTCGTGGCGGAGGTGACCCCACCAGGCGATTGCGTCGGCCCACTCGAGCGCGTCCTCGGTGATGCCCTGCTCGGGGTCGTCGATCGACACCGCGCGAGCGACGAGGTCGTCGTTTTCGTTTACGTGTTCTGCGATCGTTGCGTTGACGTCGTTCGGGTAGACGTCCTCTGGAGCGGTCCCTTCGGACCAGACGAGGACGTGCGTCGTATCTACTGTCATCTCGATCCCGTGTCGAATCGACAACGGGGGAGCTATTTAGAGATGCGTGTTGCGGTGAAATCGTCGCACTCTCCGATGGCCTCGAGGTCGAGGCCCGCCCGTCGTTCGATCACCACTCGTTGGCACCCTCCATCGCGCGGACGAAGTAGTCACGAGCGCCGAGTTGTCCGCCCTTCAGGGCGATCTCGAGACCGTCGATGGACTCGGTGCGTGCTCGGGTCCGACACAGCGGACTACCGGGATCGAGCGGGAACCGGGACTCGAGCGCGTAGATGTCGAGCTGGGACGCGACGGCACCGCAGGTGTCCCCGCCGGCGACGCAGACCCGGTCGAGGTCAGCCTCCGTCACCAACTCGCCGAGTAACTCGCCCTGTCGGGTGCCGATGTATCGACCGACGTTCGAGGGCGCCTCCGGTCGGTCGCTGGCGTACTCGGTCGTCTCGTCGATCGCGTCGTCGTCGGGACCCCGCGCCGTGTAGAGGACCGCACTGTCCCCCCGCCGGAACGCCTCGAGCGCCTCGTTTCGCACCCGCCGATACTCCTCGTTGACCTCATCGGGATCGACGAGCGCCCTCGTGTCGACGCGGATACCGACGAACCCGTGCTCGATCGCGGCGTCGATCTGACTCGACGTCAGCGGCGACGCGCTGCCGGACATCACGAGGAGCCGGTCGACCGGTGGCAGGGGCTCGAAATCGGGCGTTGCGGCGAGGACGTCCTCCCGCTCCCAGTGGTCCGCGAGCGCGTACTCGAGACCCGACGATCCGACCGCGAACGCCGGGCTTTCGATCTCGACATCGATCCCCTCCGCGTACGCGTCCCAGAGCGCGCCGCCCACCGTTCGAAGGTCGTCGTCGTCGAGCGCGTCGAAGAAGACTATCTCCGCGTCGTCGCGCGCGGATTCCAGCTGTTCGCTCGCCGTCTCGCGGCCGTCCCGAAGCGCGAGAACGTCGACGAGCGCCATCGATCTGTCGGTCTGCTCTCCCAGGTGTCGGCGCAGGTCGCTCTCGTCCATCGGCGTCACCGGGTGCTCGCTCATCGTCGGATGTCGATCAAGTCGGTAAACGCCGTCTTCGTCGCGTGCGAACATGTTTCCGAAGACGACGTACCGGCCGAGGGGTGGGGCCGCGGGAACGAGGGGGATCGAGTCGGTCTCGAATGCGTCGGCGGCGATGTCGACGACGTGACCGATGCTCCCGACGTCCGGTGACGAATCGAACGTCGAGCAGATCTTGTAGTGGACCAGCGGCACGTCGAGGTCGGCCAACTCGCGAAAGACCGGAGTTAACTCGTCGGTCATCTCGGGCGGCGTCATCGACCGACTGGTTCCCGCGACGCCGAACGCCTGCACGTCGGCGAACTCACCGTCGCCCTCGAGCGCGGCGGGATCGGGCGGTTCGAGGAACAGGACGGTGTCGATTCCGGCCCTGCTGAGGGCGTCCATCGCGTCCGTGGAGCCGGTGAAGTCGTCGCCGTAGAACGCCAGCAACTGATCGCTCGTCGGTTCGGTCATCGTCGGTGGGTGGCCGCCGTGTGGTCGGTCAGATGGGAGCGGTGGACGGTTCGACCGGCGCGGACGCGTCGTCGCGACCGGATACCTCGCGACGACCGCCCTGCCGCGGCCCTCGTCGAATTACTGCTGGCCATACTCCTCCGTGAACATCGTTCGGAGGTCGTCCACTTCCTCGTCGGGGAGGATCTCCGGTTCGCCGACGGCGAGGGCCTGATGGTGGATCCGGGCGCAGTACTCGACCATCGACGCGACCTCGAGGGCGTCCTCGCCCGTCTCGCCGACCGCGATGACGCCGTGGTTCTGCAGCAGGACGGCGTCGTGGTCGTCGCCCATGGCCTCCGCGGCGAGTTCGCCGAGTTCCTCCGTGCCCGGCGGCGCGTAGCCGGCGACCGGGATCTCCCGTCCGACGTACGCGATGAGGTAGTGGGACGCGGGGATCGACCGACCGAGGCTCGCGAACGTACTCGCGTACGGGGAGTGCGTGTGGACGATGGCGCCGACGTCGGGCCGGTCGCGATAGATTGTCGTGTGCATCGGCGTCTCGTTCGACGGTTTCAGGTCGCCCTCGAGTCGTTGGCCATCCGTGTCGACGATCGGTACCGTATCCGGAGTGACGTCCTCGTACGGCACTCCGGACGGACTGATCGCGATCAGCTTTCCCGTTCGGACGCTCACGTTTCCGCCGGTTCCCCGGGTCAATTCCTGCGACAGCATTTCCCTGCCGAGCTCGCCGACCTGCTCGCGTTCTTCTTGCAACTCGCTCATAGTAGCGTCTCCTACGTATAGGCGGTCGGATAGTATAAATTCCGGCGGTCCGGTGAGGGATCCTGGTCCGCTCTATAGTAACAGCTGAAACTATTTACACACTGATCGCACAGCAGTCGGGCGATCAGGTGTGCATTGACTTGCAGTGGCTACGATAGCTGGAATCGAAGGGACGGATACGTCGCGTTCAGAAGTTCTCGTCGTACTCGACGTTGAGTTCGATCACGTTGGCGGCGCTCTGCACTCTGTCGGGAATCGTCTCTTCGTACCGCTCGCCGCGCATCCGGCTGAGCGGTCCCGTGAGACTGAGCGAGCCGATCGGATACCCATTCTTGTCGCGGACGGGGGCCGCGACGCTGCGCAGTCCGCGAATCCACTCCTCGTCCTCGACCGCGTACCCGCGCCGTCGAGTCTCCTCGAGTTCATCGAGGAGGACGTCGCGATCGACGATCGTTTCTTCGGACCTACGTCTCAATCCGTGCTGGTCGAGAATCTCGTCGCGTTCGTCGTCCGGGAGGTATGCCAGAATCGCCTTTCCGAGGCCCGTCTGGTGGAGGTGAACGCGTTTTCCGACGTGGAGGTTCGTGTTGACGGCTCGGTCGCCACCCGTCTGATAGACGAAAACGCCGAGACCGTGTTCCTCGACCATGACGTGAGCGAGGTCGCCCGTCTCCTCGGCGAGTCGATCGGCTTCGTTTCTGGCGGCCTGAACGAGCTCGACGCGTTCCCAGACGAACTGACCGAAATCCAAAAATCGAAGTCCGATGCGATACGTTCCGTTCTCGTGGACGACGAACTCGCACTCTTTCAACGTTTGCAGATGGTTGTGTACCGTACTCTTTGGAATGTCTAAGTGATCGGCCAGTTCCGTTACTCCGGCGCCATCCCGTCGCTTGAGCGCTTCGACAATCCTAAGCGTCGTAAGGGATGCTTGAACCATGCTCGGATTGTCCGTCGTGTTCATAGTTGGATTACGAACTACTGTACAAAGAATTCACTTGTTTTCATCTACGTGGGGTGTGATTGGGATAACGTCAACGTTCGAGTTTTATTTTGACAAAATCGAGATTTTACCCTCGAATATCGTCTGAGTGGTGTGTTAACTTTTCGTGTGGCTATCGTGGGGACGCATTTGTTTATATTCCTGTAATACAGGAGTTGCGGCCAGTATCCCAGTACAATTTTCCTAATACAACGCGACACGAGTACTCGATCGAATGTGAAATTGTCCCATCAAAACCGGTTACATCGGCGTATTTGTGAATGCGGCGAGTACGACGTCGTGATGCAGACCGCGATCGATCTCTTCACCGTGAGATGCCTCGAGAAACCGCTTCCGATGATACTCGAGCGCGTCGCCGAGGCCGCCTACCGGGCCGACGAGACCAAGCGGGTCGTCGACGTCGACGAGTTGCTCGAGGGGGCGAGCGCTCGCTCGACGAGAACGGCCGTCGAGACCGTCAGAGACTGATCGGGTCGCTCTTTCTGACCGCTTAAAGGTCTATATCGACGCGTTCACCGGTCCACGCGGCTTCGTAGGCCGCTTCGGTCAGCGCTGTCGCGTACAGTCCGTCGTAGACGGTCGCCGGCGGTTCGGTACCCTCGCGAATCGACTCGATGAACGCCTCGGTTTTCGGCTGCACGGAGCCCGGCGAGACGTTCGGATCGGTAATGGTCCCCTCGCGATCGATTTCGCGATACCGTCGGGGGTTCCACTCGCGACCGTCAATACAGGTCGCGCCGTCTTCGCCCCAGATACGGATGTGTTCGTCGACGCGAGGCGCGTCGCCGGAGACGGCGATCGACGCGACCGCGCCCTCCTCGAACTGGACGGTCAGGGTCGCCTGCGTGTCGACGCGTTCGGCCTCGTCGTGGAAGATCATGTCCGCCGAGACGGACGTCGGCGTGAGGCCGGTCATCCAGAGTACGGAGTCGACGAGGTGGCTTCCGGTATCGTAGAGCTGCCCGCCGCCGCTCAGGTCCGGATCGGCCTTCCAGGATCCTTCTACCGCGTTGATCCAGTCCTGTGTGACCTCCGCTGTGATGAAATCCGGTGACTCCCGCCCGTCCTCGTGCCAGTACTCTCGCGCCTCGATGAACGCCGACGCGAGGTGTCGCTGGTAGCCGAGCATAACCGTTCGATCGCTCTGCTCGGTACGTTCGACGATCTCGTAGGCGTCCTCGAGGTTCGTACACAACGGTTTCTCACAGAGCACGTGGAGCCCGTTGTCGAGTCCGGTCAGGAGTTGCTCGGCGTGGAGACCGTGAGGCGTCGTAACCGCGATCGCGTCTATCTCCTCGTTTGCAATCATCTCCTCGTAATCGGTGTACTGAGACTCCTCCGGAACACCGAACTCCGCTGCAGCAGTTCGAAGGTTCTCGTCGTCGATATCCGTAATAGCGGTGAGTTCGCCGCTCTCGGACCGGCCGAGCTCTCTACCTGTAACCTTTCCTAGGAATCCCATGCCGATAACGCCGACTCGTAGTGTGGGCTCGTCTGTATCAGCCATTGCCAGTAACTGTTAGATAGTGCCCCCGATAAAAATTTCTGTTCGATGGCGCGTTCAGCGAAACGGGCGAACCGACCCCGCAGCCACTTCGTCGTTCGAAGAGAGCACCATTCAGGGAAACAGGTCGGTCTTCCAATTGCCGATGACTGCGATACCGGTGCCACGGATCCGTTCAGTCGTCTGAACGGGACGAATCACTCCGTTCGAGTCATCGCTTCGGGAGATTATCCAGTCCGGCCGTCGATATCTCGTTCCTACTGACCGAAATCGTCCACCAGTACTATCGTGTCCACTCATCTCGGAACGGCCGTTAGATCGTATCACTCATCTCTGGAGCGCTGTAACAAACAAAACCGCACGACTTCTTTTGTTCACTCTAACGGAACGAAGGAGACACATTCTCGAATTAGTATCGTTGATTAAATCGTATATAGGCGCAACAATGATTGGGATTACAACCGTATGCTTGTAATCAATATCCGTCTCTAGCAGGCTGACCCACCGATGGATTGTCGGTCACTGTCAGAATTCTCACGGGAATCAGCAGACGTCTTCTACGTGATCCCCGTATCGCCATCGCGTCACTCGATTTTGATACTCCTGTTCGGGTGGGATGAACGCCGATCTGAGAGATAGAGACCTATTTCCGGAAGAAATCGGCAGGGAGACACTCTATACCGCGCTCTTTTGCGTTCACTCTCCTCGGAGAATCGTTCACTTGTGCCGGACAGACATTGACTCTTGGTATCCATTAGCTAATGACTGCTGAGGTCTTACGGAAGGAGGTATCGCAGGCCGCCGCAGCCCTCCTCGTACTTATTCATCGGGTCCTTCAGCCTTCTAATTTAGGCCGTCAGATATAGCCGATAACCGCCACATCGAGTAGTGACGGATACGAGCGTCTCACCGAACGGAAACCGTTCCGGGAGCGGGGTCGCGGAAGGCAAATTATTTTACCCCTGTTGTCCGTGGGATAGGTCATGACAGCTGATCGTTCGAGAGCAGTGTACCAAGATGAATCGATGTCTGTCGAGAGGCGGGTCGAAGACCTCCTTGAACGAATGACTCTCGAGGAGAAAGTCGCACAGTTGACGTCGATATCACCGATCCCGGTCGCCGGATTCCCCGGAAGTGACGACGCACTCATCGACGAAGACGGTACCGTCGACCGTGAGAACGCTCGCGAACTCTTTGCGGACGGTGTCGGACACATCACTCGTATCGGAGGCGGTACCGGGTTCGAACCCGAGCGCGCTGCCGCTGTAACCGACGAGCTTCAGGAGTTGCTCGTCAACGAGACGCGTCTCGGAATCCCAGCGATCGCTCACGAAGAGTGCTTAGCCGGTTACATGGGACCAGGCGGGACCGTGTATCCCCAATCTATCGGACTGGCGAGCACGTGGGAACCGGATCTCATCGAGGAGATGTCCGAGCGGATTCGCGAACAGCTTCTGGCTATCGGGACGGCACACGCGCTCTCGCCCGTGCTCGACATTGCTCGAGACCCGCGCTGGGGACGTACCGAAGAGACGTTCGGTGAGGACCCACAGCTGGTCGCAGAAATGGCAAGTGCGTACGTCCGTGGACTCCAGGGCGAGAGTCCGGAAGCGGGCGTTTCGGCAACGGTCAAGCACTTTGCCGGGCACGGTGCCGGTGAGGGTGGTAAAAATCGGCCGACTGTCCACCTGGGTGAACGGGAACTTCGCGAGGTCCACCTCTTCCCGTTCGAGGTCGCCGTTCGGGAGGCAAACGTCGAGTCGGTGATGAACGCCTACCACGATATCGACGGTGTTCCGTGCGCGGCGGACGCTAGCTTACTTACCGGCGTGTTGCGCGAGGAGTGGGGTTTCGATGGCACAGTGGTTTCCGATTACTTCAGCGTCGTCCACCTTATCGAGGAGCACAACGTCGCCAGCACGGAACTGGAGGCGGCCGTCCAAGCGCTCGAAGCCGGTATCGACGTCGAACTCCCTGCTATCGACTGCTACCATCGGCTCGTCGATGCCGTTGAGTCCGGTGCTGTCTCGAAAGCGTCCGTCGACGATGCTGTCCGACGCGTT
Source organism: Halomontanus rarus (assembly GCF_017357405.1). Taxonomy (GTDB): domain Archaea; phylum Halobacteriota; class Halobacteria; order Halobacteriales; family Natrialbaceae; genus Halomontanus; species Halomontanus rarus. The sequence continues at coordinate 472,906 of NZ_CP071598.1, forward strand.
CTCAGACAGAAGTTCCGGAAGGGTCTGTTCGAAACCTATAGTGCCGACCCGGCAGACGCTCGAGCGGCATTCGGTCCCGGTACAAACCGTGAGTACGCACGGAAACTCGCCCGCCAATCACTGACACTCCTCAAAAACGAGGGAACTCTCCCGCTCGGGGATCCCGATTCAGTCGCCGTTGTCGGTCCGAAAGCCGATGCGCCCGTGGGCCAGCTCGGTGATTACACCTATCCTGCTCACTATCCTGACGAGGAGTCGAACCGCGAGATCGTAACGCCCCGCGAAGCGTTCGAATCACGGCTTGGGAAAACTGCCGTCACGTACAGTGAAGGGTGTACCACGACCGGGCCCGGGACCGATGGGTTCGAAGCGGCCGTCGCCGCTGCCGAACACAGCGAGGTGGTCGTTGCGTTCGTCGGGGCACGTTCGGCCCTGTCGCTATCTGACGATGTTGCGGCCCGTCGCGAGCGATCCGATCTTCCGACCAGTGGCGAGGGCGCTGACGTAACCGATCTTTCACTCCCGGGCGTACAGACCGATTTGCTTCGGGAAGTGCACGCAACAGGAACTCCGCTGATAGTCGTCGTCGTCAGCGGGAAACCGCACACGATCACGTGGGCTGACGAGCACGCCTCCGCGATCGTTCAGGCGTGGCTTCCGGGTGAAGAAGGAGGTCACGGTATCGCTGACGTACTCTTCGGTGACCACAATCCGAGTGGTCGACTCCCGCTCTCGATTCCGAAGACCGTCGGTCAACTCCCAGTATACTACAGTCGGCGACCCAACAGTCGCGAGGAACGTCACGTCTACACCGACAGTGATCCGCTCTATCCCTTCGGTTACGGCCTTTCGTACGCGGAATTCGACTATCACAATCTCGAACTCTCCGATGACGAGGTCGACCCAACGGAGACGATTACTGTTTCGGTCACCGTCGAGAACACGAGCGAACGCGCCGGCCACGAGGTCGTCCAGCTGTACGTCCACGAGCGCGAACCGTCGCTCGTTCGACCGGTCCAGGAACTCAACGGGTTCCATCGCATCTATCTCGAACCCGACGAGACCGCTCGTCTCTCGTTCGAACTGTCACCGACGCAGCTAGCATCCTACGACCGGAAGATGGATTTCGTCGTCGAACCCGGGTCGTTCGAGGTCCGAATGGGTCGCTCGGCCGCTGACATCGAGGCGACCGAGACGTTCGACGTCACGGGGACATCACAGAGGGTCTCTCCGAACGACCGGGTATACTCACCGGATATAACCGTCGAGGAGGAAATCTGATCACCAATACAGGTACTCACACCTCACTTGGAGAGGTCCTTCACCCTAATCATTATAAGGAATGGGTTCAATATAGAAACAGATGGCATCAGATAAGCCTGCTAACCGCCCAGAGAGTGTACAGTCTCCCCGGCGTCAGTTTTTGCAAGTCGCTGGACTGACCGGCGTCGCTGCAATGGCTGGTTGTATCGGTAATGACGGTAGTGGCGGTAATGGGGATGGAAACGGCGGTGGTAATGGCGACACGGGAGACGACGGCAACGGTTCGGGGGAGGAAGAACCGGTCGACTCGGCGTTCACCGTTAGCATCAACACCGTTCCGACCGACATCCAGTACAACGTGTACAATGCAACGGGCGAAGCGTCGGCCGAGGTCGAAGCCGTGGTCTTCGACCCGCTTGTGAAAAACGACAGAGTCAACGACGAGTGGATCCCGGTGATCGTCGACGACTGGGAGATCGACGGCGATACGCTGGATCTGGAACTAAGCGAGGAACACACGTGGCATAACGGCGATCCCGTCACGGCAGACGACCTCGCAACGCAGTTCAGGATCGACCTGGAGCTCGGTCAACCGACGGCCGACTTTCTCTCCTCCGTAGAGGTCACCGGTGATCATAGCTTACGAGCGACCCTAGAAAGCGACACGATCAACACCGACCTTCTCTTCCTGACCGTTCTGGACCGACGATTGACGGTCAAGGCGGACATGTACGGGGAGTATCTCGAGGCGATACAAGACGCGGAAGGTGACGAAGAACGCGAGTCGGCTCAAAGCGAACTTCTCGAATGGGCAATCGAGGAACCGGTCGGTAACGGCCCGTTCAAGTTCGACGATGCCGATTCCAACCGCGTTCTCGCAGTCAAACACGAGGATCACCCCGATGCAGACGGGATCAACTTCCCCGAGTACGAATTCCGGTTCACGAGCGGGAATCAGGAACGCTGGCAGGGGCTATTGAACGATGTCACCGACGGCGAGGGGCAACTCGGAATCACGGAGGAAGTGCTCGCACAGATGCCGGACCACGTCGAACTCATCCGTCCACCGGAAGCCGACGGCGTCTCGCTCGTCTTCCAGCACGAGGATACAGTATTCAGCGATCCTCGCGTACGAAAAGCCGTCACATACGTCCTCGAAGGGGAGGTGCTCAGCGGTGACTCGACGTTGAACTACCAGTTTCAGGAACTGGCGATGAACACCGGGATGATGCCGACCCAAGCGGAGAATTACCTCACCGAGGAACTCCGATCCAGCCTGACGAACTATAACGTCGACCAGGAGGAAGCGGAGTCGAGAGCGACCGAACTCCTTCAGGAGGCCGGATTCTCGAACGAGGGCGGGACGTGGATGACCCCCGAAGGAGATACGTTCAATCTCCCGCTCAAGACCATCGGCGCCTGGTGGTCGATCCAAGCGCAATCGATCACCGCCCAGCTTCAGGAGTTCGGGATCGAGGCGGAGTTCGTCAGTCAGGACCTCGGGACGTTCTACGGCGACCTCGGCGACGGAAACTACGTCATGGCCATCGACGGGTTCTCGGGACAACACCCCGTACAAACCTTCTCTACGGTGTTCGACTCCTCCGAGAGCGGAATGGGCGTCCCGGAAGAGATCGAGGTACCGATGCCGGTCGGGGACGCATCCGGCTCCGCTGAGACGGTGAACGTTCGGGACTTGATCGACCAGGTCCGCAACACGCGAGACGAGGAAGAGGTGCGGGGGCTAGTCGAGGAGCTGTCCTGGATCTATAACCAGAGCCTCCCCCGGGTTCCCCACCTCATCGGGACCGGTATGACGTTCATGACGAACGACGACTGGGAGTATCCAGCTGCCGATGAACCGTCGATGCAAATCTTCTACCCTCCCTACTGGTTGCTTCGCACCGGTGAGTTGCAAGCAAAGACGTCGTGATACCGAACGGAGACGATACTTCGTCGTATCAGATTTCCCCGTACAGTCGGTGAACGGCAACTCTGAGGCACGATATATCGACCGCTTTTCTGCAAGTGCTGCGAGGTTCGATATCGGTCTCGTTTAATACCCGATCACGACCTCTATCATGCCGGTATCGGAGTTATCGTTCCCGAAAAGTTTATTCACCTAGTCGCCGAACTGTGGTATAGACAGTCACGCACGATTATGATAGGGTCAATTCCAACTTTACTAAATGAACGGCCAGATGTATCAATTGCGGAGGGGTTAGTTCCATGAATTATTTCATCAAACGGATCGGGCAGTCGGTGTTCACGATTTTCGCCGTTGTGTCCATCTCGTTCGGTCTGATACGATTACTTCCCGGCGGTCCCGCAGCACAATTACGTGCCCAATTAATTCAGGACTCGGCCGGTGCGGCAGACATGGAACGTGTCAACAGACTCGTCGAATTACACACTAATATACAGCCGTCTAAGCCCGTCTGGGAACAATACGTTGACTACATGGTGGCCGTGTTTCAGGGTGACCTCGGCGAATCGCTCTGGCACAACGAACCGGTAAGCGCGATCCTCGGCGAAGCGTTGCCTTGGACCGTATTCCTGATGGGGACCTCCCTGTTCATTTCCTTCGTAATCGGGATCGCTCTCGGAGCCGTCATGGCGTACTACGAGGGAAGTAACTTCGACGTTAGCGCCACGTCGGGGATCATCCTCTTGAACTCGATCCCCTACTACATCGCCGCTGTCGTGCTACTGTACTTCCTCGGGTACCAGATGCAGGTTTTCCCCACCGGTGGCCATTACGGATCTGGCGTCGAGCCTTCGCTATCCATCGGTTTCTTCAGGAGTGTCCTCTATCACTCCGTCCTCCCGATCTCGTCGATGGTCATCACCTCGTTCGGAGGGACGGCCATCGCGATGCGAGGGAACGCCATCAGCGTTCTCGGGAACGACTACCTTCGCGTCGCTCGACTCCGGGGCCTTCGCGACCGTCGGATCACGATGGAGTACGTCGCGCGAAACGCGCTCCTGCCGATGTACACCGGCCTGATGATGTCCATCGGGATGGTGTTCGGCGGTTCGGTTATTCTGGAGGAAATATTCACCTATCCCGGCGTCGGCTACTACATGTTCCAAGCGATCGGATCCCGCGACTATCCAGTGCTCATGGGATCGTTGATCCTGATTACGACAGCCATCGTGATCGGCATCCTGATCGCAGATCTGACGTACGGAAAAATCGATCCGCGAGTAAGAGGTGAAGACCGTGAAGTCTACTGACACTAAAACCGACGGCGGTACCGACATCGATCACGATCTGTTCGACTCGGGGAGCGACGTAGAGCTCGCACGCTCGGAACAACTCTCGAACGCTTTCACCGAGTACGTGTACGCACCCGTCATGATTCTGTGGGATGACTGGCGGGCTCGCATCGGGTCCCTCATCATTCTCGGCTACCTATTGATGGGAACAATCGGGGTCATACTCGTCGAGCCCGCAACATTACACGAGGGTCCCCGTCTGGAGGGCGTATTCGAGGGGACCGAGTTCCTTCTCGGGACAGACATTCTCGGTCGGGATCTCTTCGCGATGATCGTGCATGCGACGCCGGCGATGTTGCAGATGATCATCGCCGGCGGCGTGTTCACGACGGTCGTCGCGACCATCATCGGAACTGTTTCGGGATACAAAGGTGGCGTCCTCGATCGGGTCCTCATGACCGTCTCGGACATCGCACTGACCATTCCGGGACTCCCCCTCGTGATCGTTATCGTCGTCATCTTCCCCCCGCAACATCCCGTCACCGTCGGAATACTGCTCTCGATCAATGCCTGGGCAGGCCTCGCCAGGGCGCTCCGATCAGAAGTGCTCGCAGTGCGTGAAGAAAGTTACGTCGAGGCCTCTCGAACGATGAACGTCCCGACGAGAGTGATCCTCACGAAGGATATCATTCCGAATCTCATGCCGTACATCATGGTGAATTTCGTCGGTGCCGCCCGCGGTGTCATCTTCGGGTCCGTCGGGCTATACTTCCTGGGTATTCTTCCGTTCACAACCCTCAACTGGGGAGTTATCCTAAATATGGCCTACACACAGGGCGGCTCGCTCTATACCCTCGAGACGATCCACTGGTTCCTCGCACCGATGATTACCATCATCCTACTCTCGTACGGATTGATCCTGTTCGCACAGGGTATGGATCGCGTATTCAACCCGAGAATTCGGGCGAGACACGTTCAGGACGATGCCGGAACCGAAGACACCGAAGACGACGGTCAGATACAGACGACCGTAACCGAACAGATATAACTACAGCATGACCGAAAAACACGAGACGAACGTAGCGGCCGATGGTGGCACAGTGCAGGAGAGTATGGCGGGTGGCACATCGATCAACGAGGTGGACGACTCGATACTCTCCCTCCGCGACGTGAGTGTAACGTTCGGAATGGAGCGAGGAAAATCGAAAGTTCTCAACTCGGTATCGCTCGACATCGAACGGCAGGAGATCCTCGGCGTCGTCGGGGAGTCGGGATCTGGAAAGTCGATGTTCGCCTCCGCGCTACTCGACGCCGTCGTGAAACCGGGTGTCGTGAGCGGTGATATTACGTATCGCCCGGGAGAGGGCAGTGAAACGGATCTGCTCAATCTCAGTGACGAGGAACTACGGCAGCTGCGCTGGGAGGAGATCTCGATGGTGTTTCAGGGGGCGATGTCCTCGTTCAATCCGACCAAGGACATCCGGGGTCACTTCGAGGAGACGCTCAAGGACCACGATTACGACGTCGAATCCGGGATGGCCCACGCCCGCGAGCTGCTGTCCGACCTATACCTCGAACCCGAACGAGTACTGAACTCGTATCCTCACGAATTGAGCGGTGGGATGTCACAGCGTACGCTCATCGCGCTCTCACTGGTACTCGAACCCGAAGTACTCGTCATGGACGAGCCAACGGCTGCGCTCGACCTCCTGATGCAGCGTTCGATTCTGGCCTTGCTCGAGGATCTCCAGACGAAGTACGACCTGACGATCGTGTTCATCACGCACGACTTACCCCTCGTCGCCGGCCTCGCGGATAGACTCGCCGTGATGTACGCCTTCGAGTTCGTCGAAATCGGTCCGGCAGACGAACTGGTACAACACTCCGCTCACCCGTACACCCGATCGCTGTTACGGGCCGTTCCGAACCTCGATTCACCGCTCGACCAGATGCATCCTATCGAAGGAGCCAGTCCGGATCCGGTGAACGTCCCGACTGGGTGTAGCTACCATCCCCGCTGCTCGCTCGCAACCGACGAGTGCCGCTCGACCGATCCACCGCTAGAAGAGGTCGAAGTCGATCACCGAACTGCCTGTTTCCACTGGCAGGAATCGCGACAGGAAATTCCGCTGATCGACGACGAGGAAACCGGAGAACACGACAGTGACACACCGATACGAACCGCCGCTCCGACGGATACGGTCGTCGAGATGCAAGACGTAGATGTTCACTTCGAACAGTCATCCGGATTTTTCGGCTTCCTCGGGGAGTCCGACATCGTCCACGCCGTTGACGACGTCAATCTCGATATTCACGAAAACGACGTCGTGGCGTTGGTCGGCGAGTCCGGCTGTGGAAAAACGACACTCGGGAAAGCCGCAATCGGCATCCAGCGGCCGACCAGCGGCGAGGTTTCGTATCGCGGGCAAGACATCTGGGAGGCGAAGGATTCACCCGATAGCACGGATATCCCCTTCGACGAGATCCGTCAGTCGCTGCAGATCATCCACCAGGATCCCGGGAGTTCACTCAATCCGAATCGAACTATCGAATCCACCCTGGAAATGGCACTGAAATACGGTCCGCACGACATGAAAAAGACGTCTCGACGCAACAGGATCCACGGCATGTTATCCTACGTCGGGATGAATCCCTCGGAGGACTACGCCAGCCGCTACCCCCACCAGCTCTCAGGCGGTGAGAAACAGCGCGTTGCCCTCGTTCGAGCGCTGATGATGAATCCGGATCTCATCCTCGCCGACGAGTCCGTTTCCGCACTGGACGTCTCACTGCGGATCGAGATGATGGACCTCATGCTCGAACTCCAAGAGCAGTTCGACACGTCTTACGTGTTCATCTCGCACAACCTCTCGAACGCCAGGTACTTCGCCGGGCTGGCAGACGGCAAGATCGGCGTAATGTACCTCGGCGAACTGGTCGAAATCGGACCGGCACAGGCGGTCATCGAGAACCCGAAACATCCGTACACCGAGGTTCTAAAGTGGTCCACCGAGGATCTCAACGTCGAAGAAGAACTCGAAAATCCACCGATCCGTGGTATCGACATCCCCGATCCGGTCGATCCGCCGTCGGGCTGTCGGTTCCATACCCGGTGTCCGTACGCACGGGAAGCGTGCGTGACGCAGTCGCCGTCGATATCGGAGGACGAGAACGAGCACGGTGCGGCCTGCTTCCGGGACCGCGGTGAGGACCACGAATATTGGGACAGCGACCCGATTCAGGGCGTTGAGGCATCCGACGACTAGCGCCAGCGATCGGACCCGACGACGTTCACGGATCTTCGGAGGATAGCCGTCCCGCTTTCGACCGAATACAATTGCTCAACCGAACACTCTTGGTAGCGGATGCACAGCAGTATACCATGGACTTCCAAGACGAGTTCCTCGATATCGTCTGTCAGTCGAAGCGGATTTGGCTCCCATTCTTCTACATCGACACGATCTTGCTGGTACTTGCCGGTGTGGGTTACGTCTCCGCCGATCCCGGTAGCGGTGGGCGTATTATCTCCATCTTCACACTCGTCATGCTCCTCGTCCCGTTCGCCGCCATGATCTCTTTTCTATCCGTTTGCAAGCGCAGGCCAGGGTGAGACGATCCGGACTCGCCTCTCGAATTCGATTCTGATCGCGGTCTCCCGCGACGAGGCCGTCGATAAGGGTCGGTTTTTTGTACGTATAGTTCGTCCTACGGGTATGGAAGTTGGAACGAGCTACTTCGGTGTGAGAGACGTCCGTCACGTCGTCGACGACCTCGAGCGGTTCGACGACGAAGGGTTGAACGCGGTATTGCACACGTTCAGCGAACGTGACAAATACTTCTACGAAGAAACGATGGCGGAGATCGTCGCTGCGAGTAACGACCGCGGGTTCACGACGTACGTCAATCCATGGGGTGTCGGGAAGGTGTTCGGTGGCGAGGCCTTCTCCGAATTCCTCGCGAAACATCCCGACTCGCGCCAACAGACGGTGACCGGCGAGCGCCAGCACGGTGCCTGTATCAACGACCCCGAGTTCAGAGCAGCGATGCGTGAGTGGACTGAAGCCGCCGCGGGACTGAACCCGGACGTTCTCTTCTGGGACGAACCACACTGGCTCATTCCCGACTGGTTTTACGACGGCCAGCCGGACGACGCTTGGGTCTGTCGCTGCTCGCACTGTCGGGAGAAGTACGAAACCCAGCACGGCCGACCGATGCCGGCACGTGAGGACGAAACGATTCGTCGATTCCGCGAGGACAGTCTTCTCGAGTTCCTCTCGGAAATGATGGAACTGGCCGCACAGGAGGACGTTCGCAACGCAGTCTGTCTCGTCCCGGAGACCGACGCAGAACACGGCATCAGGAATTGGGACCGCCTCGCTGCCGACGAACACCTCGATACGCTTTCGACCGATCCCTACTGGGAGCCCTCTGACGTCGATGACGTCGAAAAGTTCGTCGCCGAAACCACTGCTCACGTCGTGACACTCGCAGAAGAGTACGACCTACAGAGCCAGATCTGGATACAGGGATTCGGACTCTCCGACGAACCGAAGAGTTACGACAACGTCGAGACGGCGACGCGAACCGCAATCGAAGGCGGCGCCGACAGCGTCTTCATGTGGGGCTGGGACGGCTGCAGGGCGATTTCCTCCATCGCCTCCGAGAACCCGGATACGGTCTGGCAAACCTATATCGACGCCGCCGGGGAGTAGCGAGCGTCGTCGGCAGTAGAGCGACGGGGGCACCCGTTCCTCGAGTACGTCGAATCTACGATTCGATAGGGGCGGCCCGTTCGATTCCCTTTCGACGACTCTTTTTGCGAGCGGATTCGTCAGCGTGCCGTGTCGGCGAGGAGCCGCGGAGGAACGTTGTCGACGAGAGACGGTATAACCAAAACGTACATGTTCGAGAACGTGGAATTGTGGACTATGGACGCAGTTGACGTGTACGACCACCTTCGGTCACTCGACGACGGATGGGTCGACTGGGACGACACCGTAGATACGTTCAAACAGGGCGATCCGAACGCGGAAGTCGATGGTATCGCGGTCGGCTGGATGAGCTACACGTGGGCGCTGGAGCGGGCGGCAGAACTCGGCTGTAACCTCTTCGTGACCCACGAGGCGACCTACTACGACCACTTCGTCGAACCGGCGCCGGAGAACTTCCCGGACGCGATCGCCGACCAGATTGAGTCCAAGGTCGCGCTCGTCGACGACCTCGATATGACGATCCTGCGCTGTCACGACGTCTGGGACGAGTATCCGGGACTAGGCGTGCCGGACACGTGGGGCGAGCAACTCGAGTTCGCCGAGTCCGGCGAGTCGGCGGCCGTCGAGGACGGCTACTACCGGGTGTACGAGCTCGAACCGAAAACCGCCAGAGACGTCGCCGAGCAGGTCGCTCGAAACACTCGATCGAACGGTCAGGAAGCGGTCCAGCTGCTCGGACCGGGCGACGCCGATGTCTCGAGGGTCGTCATCGGGACGGGGGCGATAACCCCGGTCATCGAACTCGTCGACCGCTACGACCCGGACCTGCTCGTCTGCAGCGACGACGGACTCTCCTACTGGACCGACGGGGCGCTCGCGACGGACATGGAACTGCCAATCGTCGCAGTGAACCACGCTACGAGCGAGGTAGCCAGCATTGGACGACTCGCCGAACACCTCGACGAGACGTTCCCGGAGGTTCCGGTCCACCACATCGAACAGGAGTGTAACTACGAACTGATCGAAGCCTGACAGTCTCGACCTGCACGACGCTGTTCTCCCCGCGTGTCGTGACCCTCTCGAGGCCGGAAGGCGGTCTCCGTCGAGAAACGGTGGCCGCGGCTGCTGACGACGCCGGGGCGATAGCCGAGAGGGGGATGGTACTCGAAGGAGAACTCGTGGACTTCGACGAACGTGGCGTCTGACGCTGGTGTCGATCCGACAGACGCGATTCGAATGGACCGGAACCATCGGACGAAACGTTCTTTGTGCATCCGACAGCAGTAGAACCATGGACTCGATGTACGAGGTAGTGGTTACCGGAGGGACACCTGCGGGCGTCGCGGCGGCCGTTCACGCGGCTCGCGCCGATCTGGAAACCTGTCTAGTGACGTACAACGATTCGCTCGGCGGAATGATGGCCAGCGGCCTGAGCATGACCGACACGTTGCTCCACCCGCGCAAGGGGCGGTCGCCGGTTCTCGACGAATTCTTCGAGCGCGTCCGCACTCACTATCGGACGACCTACGGCCCCGATTCGGACCAGTACCGGACCTGCAACGGAGGGCTGGTCTTCGAACCGCACGTCGCCGAGGAGACGTTCGAGGCGCTCGTCGACGCGGAGTCGTCGCTGACCGTCGAACGGGGCTGGCGCCCGGTCTCCGCCGACCGGGCGGGTCGCAGCCTTCGAAGCGTCTCGTTCGAGTCCTTCGGCGGAGACGGGAGCAGGAGCGGAGACGGGGACGCGGACGAAACCCGAACCCTCGAGGCTGACGCGTTCGTCGACGCCACCTACGAGGGCGATCTGGCGGCCGTCGCCGGCGCGCCCTACCGCGTCGGTCGAGAATCGCGCGAAGAGTACGGCGAGCGGTTCGCCGGCCGGGTCTTCACCGACGCGGACGACGTCTCGACGATTCGGGCGGGGAGCACCGGCGAGGGGGACGACGCGGTGCAGTCGTACAACTATCGGCTGTGTCTGAGCAGCGACCCGGAGAACCGACGCTACCCGGACGAACCCGACGGCTACGACCGCCGGGAGTACCTCTGGGTGCTCGAGGACCTCGAGGGGATGCGCGAGTACGTAGACGACCGCGGCGTCGACGACCCGATGACGGTCGGGCTGGCTGACCGCGAGTCGCCGGAACTCGCCGAGGCGATGGACCGGTGGTACGAGACCGGCGGTCGACGCGCTCGCGTGGACGACGAGGATCGGTGGGTGCCGCTGGCCGAAGACGTGTACCGCGGAACGGACCCCGCAGAGGACGGCCTGCTTCCGCTGCCGGCCCAGACGAGACTCCTCGACCGATCGCCGGAGGGTCTCGCGGGCGACGTCCACCTCGAGCAGGAGGGCGACGAGTTCGTCTGGGGGAACCTGCCGAACGACAAGCGGGACATGAACGCCTGCGACCTCGTCGGCGAGTCCCACGCGTACCCCGAGGCCGACTGGGACGAGCGCCGGGAGATCGCGAACCGCCACCGCGAGTACGTCCTCGGATTCCTGTACTTCCTGCAGAACGACGACGCGGTTCCGGAGGCGGCGCGGGAACAGGCCCGCCAGTGGGGGCTGGCGAAAGACGAGTTCGTCGACGACGACAACTTCCCCTTCCAGCTCTACGTCCGCGAGGCCCGACGGATCGAGGGGCGAAAGACGTTCACGGAGGGCGACGCGTTCCTCGCGCCCGGACTGGAACGGGCCCCCGTTCACGGCGACGCCGTCGGGATCGCCGAATTCCCGCTCGACCCCCACGACGTGCGAGCCGTTCGTCGACAGGGAACCGCCGCCGACGGACGATTCTTCCTGACGGAGTCGACCGTTCCCTCCCAGATTCCCTACGGCTCGCTCGTCCCGACGGGACTCGACGACCTGCTCGTCCCCGTCGCGCTCTCGGCCTCCCACGTCGGGTTCCAGACGATCCGCCTCGAGCCGACGTGGTTCCAGCTCGGCGAGGCGGCGGGCGTCGCGGCCGCTCGTGCGGTTCGGACGGGCATCGCGCCCGGAACGCTGGATTCGGACGGACTGCTGTGGGAGCTGGCCGAACGCGGGAGCACGCTCTCGTACTTCGCCGACGTCGACGTCTCGGACGACGGCCCCCACGTGGCGCCGATCCAGTTCCTCGGGACGAAGGGGTTCTTCGACAGCTACGAGGCGCGACCGTCGGAACCGCTCGACGCGACGACGGCCGAGGCGTGGGCCCGGACGACCGCGGACCTTCTCGCGGGCGACCTCGACGCGGCCGAACGCGCCCGCGCGCTCCCGGAACCGGAACGGCGTTCGGACGCCGCCGACGTCGACGCCGGGACCTTCCTGAGCGCGCTCGAGGAGGCCGTCGAGCGAGACGGCGTCCGGACGAACCCGCGGGGGATCGCGGCGGACCTCGAGTTGGCCGAATCCACGCCGCTCACTCGGGGAGAGGCGTGTCGGATCGCGTACGGGCTCGTGACCGACCAGTTCGGACGGTAATCCGTCGGATCGATCTAGCCGCTGTGGGCTTCCCTCGAGGCGGAGACGCGTCGGGATCGACGGCTCGTTCGACCGCCCGTCGTCGGGAGTCGACGACCCGATGTGGGTAGAGACGGGACGGAAAGGGGGACGGAACCGGAGACAGAGATGGGACGGCACCGAAGACAGATACAGGACGGAGACGGGACAGAGACGGAGACGACGTCGACGTTCAGGCGACGTCCCCGAACCGCTCGTACGCGCTCTCAATCGCGTCGCGATTGGGCGTCGCCGCATCGAATGCATGGGGCCGATGCGGCTCCTGCAGACTCGAGATCGGTCAGAGGACGTCGCCGTACTGCCGCTCGATGCGGTCGGCGTGGTGTTCGCGGTCGGTCTCGCGGAGTCGGTCGAGGTACCGCCGGACCTTCCCCGGGCGACGGGTCGCGTGGTACGGTCCGCCCTCCTCGATGACGGTCCACACGGGATCGCGGAGACCGGTCGGCGCGTCGGGGTTGCCGCCGCGGTCGCCGCGGGCCGACTCCAACATTCGGTCGGCGTGCCACGCCTCGAGGCGTCGCATCCCCTCGCCGACCGCGTCGGCTCGATCGTCGGAGAGATCCGTCGTCTGGCGGGGATCCGACTCGAGGTCGTACAGTTCGACGTCGTCGAAGTCGTGGAGGCCGTCGTGGTAGGTCCGCAGGAGGAGCCAGTCATCCCAGCGGACGCCGCGCTGGCAGGTCAGCGCCCCCTGGCTGAGCACAAGGTAATCGCGGCCGGCCGCCTCGCCGTCGGTGAGCGTCGGCGCGAACGATCGTCCGTCCCAGCCGTCAGCCGGTTCGACGCCGACGAGATCGGCCAGCGTGGGCGCGAGGTCGAGGCTGTAGTGAAACTCCTCGTCGACGCCGCCGGCGACGTCCGGACCGCTCACGATCATCGGGACGCGACCCGTCGGCCGGTCGGCGGTGTGGTGGTCGCCGTAGATGTTGGCCTCGCCCTGATTCTCGCCGTGGTCCGCGGTCACGATCACGAGGGTCTCCTCGCGCACGCCGTGGGTTTCGAGGCACTCTATGAGTTTCTCGACGTGGTCGTCCATGTAGCGGATCCCGACGTCGTAGCCGTCGATCCACCGCCGGAAGTCCTCGCGGGACTCGATCCGCGCCGGCGTCCGCTCGAGGCCCGGGTCCGCGCCCCAGTCGACGCTCTCCTCGGGCGTCTTGCCGACCCCGTGGAGGTCTCGGGCGCTGTGCGGGCCGTATCCCTTCCAGTGGTCGTCGATCGTTTCTTGGTCGGGCCACTCGGGAGCGGGATCGTCTTCGAACGGGTTGCCGTACTCCCGCGGCGTGTCGTAGGGGGTGTGTGGGTCCCAGAAGTTGACGTGGAGGTACCAGTCGTCCTCGTCGGCGTGGTCGTCGAGCCAGCCCTCGGCGCGGTCGTACACCTCGTCGGCGCGCTCGAACCCGCGCCCGCCGGTGTCGCGCCACTCCTCGAAACCGTCGAGGACGTGCCAGGCGCCGTGGCGCGTCGGGAACGAGCTGACGAGTGCGGTGCGGTGGCCCGCGTCCCTGAGTGCGGCGGGCAACGTCCGATACTGCCCGTCGGTGGAGAACCCGCGATCCTCGCCGGTCGGCCGCGGCTCCGATGCGAGCCCGCCGTGGTTGACGACGCCGGTGTGGATGCCGAAGCGACCCGTGAACAGCGCCGTCCTCGACGGCAGACAGGGGAGGTCCGAGGCGTAGTACTCGGTGAACCGGCGGCCGCCTTCCGCGAGCGCGTCGATGGTCGGCGACGTGTCCCGTTCGTAGCCGTAACAACCCAGGTGGTCGGCGCGAAGCGAGTCGCAGTCGATGTAGAGTATCTTCATCTCTGAACGGGATGGTAGTTACGCGACATCGTACGTCTCCATCTTCTCGCGGAGGAACGACGCCGATTGGGCGAGGTGCTCGCGGCCGACCTCGGCGTCGTAGCCGTCCTCGATCGAGATCCAGCCGTCGAAGTCGACCTCGGCCAGCCGCTCGAAGACGGCGTCGTAGTCGATCATGCCCTCGCCGGTGACGCCGTGCTGGAGGATGTCGGCGTACCCCTGACTGCCGTCGACTTCCTGCTCGCGCAGGTCCTCGATCGTCCCGCCCTCGAGGTAGCGATCGCTGGCGTGCATCGTCACGACGCGATGTTTGACCGCGTCGAGGAGTTCGATCGGGTCGTCGCCGGCGATGATCGCGTTCGAGGGGTCGAAGTTGACGCCGAAGTTCGGGTGCTCCTCGATCCGATCGAGCAGGTCGAGGAACACCGCCATGTCCTGGGCGAACTCCGGAAAGTCCCAGTAGTCGTCCTTGTAGTGGTTCTCGAGGATGAGCGTGACGCCCTCGTCCTCGGCGGCGGGCAGCAGTTCGCGGATGCAGTCGGCCACGCGGGACAGCCCCTCGTCGCGGGGGAGGTCGGGACGGCGCTGGCCGGAGAGGACGCGACAGTACTCGCCGCCGAGTCGGGCCGTCGCCTCGATGGCCCGGCGCTGTTCGCGGATCTCCTCGCGGCGACCCTCCTCGGTGGGTCGGGTGAAGTCCGGCGAGTAACACATCATCGGTATCTCGAGGCCGCGCCGTCGGGCTTCCTCGCGGAGGCGGTCGAGTTCGTCAGGGTCGTCCGCCGGCGTGAAGCCCCAGTAGAACTCGACGCCGTCGACGCCGAGGTCGGCGGCGATCTCGAGCCAGTCGTCGATCGGCATCTCGTCGGCCGTGAGGTCGTCCAGGTAACACTTCGGGAACGCGGCTAGTGGCATGGGTTGGTATGGGGGAGAGTGTCGGTTGTGGTCGATCGGTCGTCGCGGATCGATCGCGGTCGCGTTCGTCTCGATCTTCGTTCTCGTTCGACGGGTGCGCGTTCGATCGTCATTCCAGTTGCGACTCCTGTGGCTTCAGCACCGCCTTGATGTACTCGCTCTCGTCCATCTTGCGGAAACAGGACTCCCACTCCTCGAGCGGCGCGACGTGACTGACGATCGGCTCGAGGTCGAGCTGGCCGGTCGAGAGCATGGAGATGACGTTCTCCCAGACGGGCCAGTTGTGCGAGAAGCTCCCCTCGATCGTCGCCGCCTTCTGGACGAGCGGGTCCATGCTGTACTCCATCGGCTCCGGTCCCCAGCCGACCTTCGTGATCGTGCCGTCGGGTCGGACCGCGTCCATCGCCACCTCCAGCGTCGCGGAGACGCCGGCCGAATCGACGACGGCGTCGACGCCGAGTCCGTCGCCGAGGTCCTCGACGTACTCGACGGGATCGTCCGTCGTCGTGACGGCCGCCCCCATCTCCTTGGCGACCTCGAGTCGGCGCTCGTCCTCGGGAAGGCCGCTGACGATCACGCGCCCGCCGCTCAGGCTTGCCATGGCCGCACAGAGGATGCCGATCGGTCCGGGGCCGATGACGAGGACGTCGTCGCCGGGATTGACGTCGTTGTTGACGCAGACCGCGTTGTACGCGACGCTGCAGGGCTCGGTCAGCGCGGCGTACTCGAACGCGAGGTCGTCGGGGATGTCGTGCAGACAGCGCTCGGGCGCGGTCACGTAGTGGGCCATCGCCCCGTCGACACCGTACCCGAATCCCTTCCGGTCGGGGTCGAGATTGTACAGTCCCTGTCGGGACATGGGTGAGTCCTCGTCGATGACGGCGGCGGTTTCGGAGACGACCCGGTCGCCGACGTCGAACGAGGTGACGTCCTCGCCGAGTTCGGCGACGACCCCGCCGAACTCGTGGCCGAGGGTGCACGGGTACTCCACCGGCCAGCTGTGAGAGCCGTGCCACTGGTGGATGTCGCTGCCGCAGATTCCGACGGCCCGAACCTCGATCAGCACGTCCTCGGGGCCGGGCTCGGGGACGGGAACCTCCTCGAGGGAGACCGTCTCGGGCTCGGTGTTGACGAGGGCCGGCATCGAGTCGGTCATTCGTCGACCCGCTCCGTTTCCCCGCAATCGTTCGCGACGCCTCGCGTCGTGCGGTCGTCGTCCGCTCCATCTACAGTCGATACTGGTCGTCGATTCGACGGGTGATTTCGCATCGGTATCACGTTGTGAAGGGTCGGGTATATATCTTGGTGCACCGGTTCGCCGAGTCTCATCGGAGCGCGTCCTCGACTGATGCTCCCTCGTAGACGATTTCCTCGAGCGCGTCGAGGATCCGCGTCGCGTCCTCGCGCTGCCAGATGTTGCGACCGACGGTGACCCCGCGGCCCCCGGCCTCGACGAACGTCTGGACGTCCCGCAGGAACGCCTCGTCGCTGACGGTTGCGCCGCCGCTCATGAGCACGGGCATTCGCCCGGCGACGTCGACGGCCCACTCCACGTCCGCGAGCGTTCCGGGGTGTTTGATCTTGGCCAGGTCGGCGCCCAGTTCCAGGGCGGCCCGCGCGGCGTAGGCGACGGTGTCCGGCGCGTCGTGATCGTTGACCCCCTGTCCGCGCGGGTACGACCAGAGGACGACGGGGAGATCGGCGTCGCGAGCCGACTCCTGAACGTCGCGGAACTCGGCCATCATGTCCGCCTCCCGGTTGGAGCCGAAGTAAATCGTGTACCCGAGCGCGTCCGCGCCGAGTTCGGCGGCGTACTCGACCGTCCAGTTCTGGGGCGCGTACCGGTCGCCGGTCACCATGTTCGTCTTTCCGTTGAGCTTCGCGACGAGGTTCACGTCCTCGGAGTACGACGGGTAGTAGGTCTCGGCGAGCCCCTTCTGGACGCCGAGTCCGGTCACGGCGTCGTGGGTCGCCAGCTCGAAGACGGTCGCCGGATCGGCCCGTTCCGGGATCGATTCGAACACGCTCGGCCCGCGCTCTAGGCCGTGGTCCATCGCGATGACGATCGACTTTCCGTCTCGACAGAGCAGAGTGTCGGCTACTGATTGCATGAACTCACCCGGGAGTTCGAGCGACTGTCTCTTATCAGTTTGGGATCCGTTCGTGAGCCCCGGCGGGTGGGTCGTCACACGAAAACGATTATCACGGTCCGCGGTCCACGTCAACGGGAGTACGGAGTACCACGACACATGACACTCGACCACGAAACGCGGATGCACATCGAGCGGTGTCGGTCGTCGCTCCCGTCGTCGGCGTCCCGAGCGCCGGTCGTCTTCGGGTTCGACGGCGTCGTCGACCGGGTTCGAACGGTCGTCGCCGAACGAACCGGACCGGAGCAGTTCGAACGGATGACGAGCCTCGAGGAGTTCGGCTCTCGAATCACCGACTCCGCCGCGCTCGACGCGTCGTGTAGCATCGAGTGGTTCGAGCGCGGAACCCGACCCGGTGGACACGTCTCGCACCTCGGGCGGGCGTTCGAGCGACTCGGGGCGACGCCCACGCTCGTCGGAACGTTCGGCGAGCCGCCGGTCGAGGCGTTCCGCGAGGAGTACGATCGCGCCCGGCTCGTCTCGATCGGCGAGCCCTCGACGACCGACGCGATCGAGTTCGACGACGGAAAGGTGATGCTGAGCGACAGCGGACGGTTATCGACGCTCGACTGGGAGACGCTGTGCGAGGCGGTCGGGTTCGAAGACCTCGTTGAGCACGTCGACGGATCGACGGCGATGGGGACGGGCTACTGGTCGACGATTCCCCGATTGCCGACGATCTGGCGCGGTCTCGCGGACGATCTCTGGCCGGTACTTTCGGACCCACCGAGGGCCGTTCTGGTCGACCCCGGCGACGTGCGCAGGCTCGGTGACGACCGGCGAAGCGGGCTGGACGAACTGTCCGCGCTCGACCGCGCCGTCCCCGTTACCGTGAGCGCGAACCGACCGGAGTGCGACGAACTGGCCGCGATGTGCGGAATCGCCGATCCGCCGACGTCGCTGTCGTCGCTCGCGGGGGAGCTTCGCGAACGCCTCGGCGTATCGCGGTTCGTCGGCCACTCCGTCTCGACGGCGACCGTCGCCACCGCGGACGGGACCGCGTCGGTTTCGGTTCCGCGCTGTCCGGATCCGGTCCTGACGACCAGCGCCGGCGATCACTTCAACGCCGGGCTGTTGCTCGCCCACCGCTGCGACGTTCGCGGCGGAGCTGCGCTCGTCGTCGCGAACGCGCTCGCGGGGTGGTTCGTCCGGACCGGGCGTCCGCCGACGTACGACGAACTGCAAGAGTTCGTCGACGAGTACGACGAACAGTTCGAGGGAGAATCGGGATCGGAATCGATCGATTCGTTGGACGGGTGAGACCGGGTTCGCAGACGACGATACGTGACGGTACCGGATCGATTAGCCACCTGCGCGCTCGACCATGTCCAGAAGCGTTCGACCACCCACCTCGAGCGAATCGGCCGCTGAATCCGGATGGTCGTGTTCGTAGACCACCCACTCGCAGCCGGCGTTCCGGGCCGCCTGCACGGACTCGAACACGTCCACGTCGCCGTCGCCGAGTTCGACGGACGTGTGCGTGTCGTGGTTCATGTCTCTCACGTGCACCATCGGACACCGACCCTCGAGTCGCTCGAGGATCGCGAGCGGATCGATTCCTTCGGAACTGGCCCAGCCGATATCGAGTTCGTAACCGACGTGCCGGTTCGTCTCCTCGATCAGCCGGTCGAACGCCGTCTCCTCGCCGAAATCGGTGAACTCGTTACCGTGATTGTGATAGAGTAACCGGAGTCCGTGGTCCGCGAGTCGCTCGCCGCGGTTGGAGAGGTAGGTCGCGGTCTCGCGGACGGCCGCCTCGGATTCGAAGTGGCGGTCGTTCAGGTAGGGGATCACGACCGTATCGCAGTCGAGCGTCTCGGACGCGGCGACGACGCTCCCGAGTTCCGACTCGAGCGTGTCGGATCTGACGTGCATTCCCGCGATCGATACGTCGCTCGACTCTATCGCCTCCCTTGCGGCTTTCGGATTGTCCGGAATCGTCGCCAGTTCGATGCCGTCGAACGCCGTCCCGTCGACGGCGTCGATGAGCTGGGGCAGCGGCATGTTACGATCCTGAATCGTAAAGAGTTGAATTGCAGTTTTCATGGTGAAAGCAACTTACGCGACGTATACCGGGTTCTCGAAAACGACGCGACGACTCCGCGGACGGCTGCCGTTCTCGGTCGTCTCGTCGTGTGGCTCCGTCGTGTCGAACTGGTCGGTGACGACACGAACGGATCTCCTGTGCGTCGTCATACACTCGATACCTCTTCGAGTACTCACTTGTGTGTTGTGGTAGGTTTTCGAAGACGCAAAGTAGCCGGAATCGCCGTTCTCACCAGTCGAACTTGAAGCGATCGTCCTCGAGTTCAGCTTTTAGACGAAATACGCTCGTTTCTCCGCGCTGCGGCCCGCGAGACCGAACCTCAGCCCGACCGGCCCCCACGACATCTCGTTCATCTCAGCCGAACGTCTTTTCGACGTCCGCTATCGATTCCGTTGTATTAATGCGATACCTGTCGTGTAGAACGAAGTATTACGGACGTACGCTTGTAATGTATGCCGCGAGTGTGTCTGAGGGGAGAGCTCTCCTCGGAGAGACGAATCCGTCTCACGAGCGAGAAATTACGTCACGACTGTTCTATCACCGTCGAGCACGCCGGTCAGTGTCGTACCGTCGGGACGGCGCGTTCGTGGGACTCGAACGGGCAGCATCCGTATCGAGACAGGTCTTCCACCAAAATCGGACCACGGACGTCAGAGTATCGACCGTTCGGCAGTTCGGTTCAACGGGATGCGTTCGGCCTGGATGAACGACACTTGCGAATTAGTACCATGGACCGGCGCTGAGCGTCACTCGAAACCGGACAAACACGCGGTAGCTCACGCGACGGCATCGGATATCGGATCGTCGGTTAGCCACAGTTCGCTCCTACGGAGGCGCAAGACGACTCGGTTTCGGTCGTCTTCCCGGGGACGGTTCCTTCCCTTACGGCGCGTTTTGTCGTCGGCGTCTGGAAGACCGGAACGTCGGGCGAGAGACGAAGAATACTCCGTCGAAGCGTCCACGAGATCGATCGTCAACAGCTTCGGCGGTTCGGGGCCGACCGGCGGTTATCGTGGATCGTCACGCGGCGTCACTCGAGCAGCGAAGCCGCCGTGTTGCGGCATGGGCACCGAGACCGTCTCGGAGCTGTCGACGATCGACTCGAGTCGGCGCAGCTCCTCCCCGGAGTCGTCGTCTGCGAGGAGTTCGAGATCGTACTCGCGGCCGCCCTCGAGGAACGAGAGCGGCGCGTCGACGGTTCGCGCACCGCCGGCGGTGATCGAACCGAGGAACCACTCCGGGCCCCTTCGGCGCGCGATGGTCGCCTCGCTGGCCGGACGCCCGCCGACGAACGTCGTCTCCTCCCACACGGCGGGGACGGCCTCGAGGAACGCTTCCGCGAGGGGGCGGGACGCGTACTCGTCGACGCCGTCGGCGAAGTGCTGGAGTCCGGACTCGTAGACCACGCTCAGCGCGAGTTCGTGGCCGACGGTCGTTTGTCGAGTCTCGGCGGAGAAGGTGACCGGCGTGTAGTCCATCGGGCCGAGGACGTTCCGCGTGAACGGGAGGATCGCGTTGTGCGACGGCGGGTACGTGTTCGGGACGGGGTGGTAGTTCTCCGCGCCGTTGACGCCCTCGTAGGTGAGCAGATGGGGCCACCGCCGTCGGAGCCCCTTCGGCGTGATCGAGCCGTGGACGTTCAACATGAGACCGTGCGCCGCGGTCGCCTCGGCGAGGTCGTCGTAGAACTGCATCATCTCCTGAGTATCGGAGTTCATGTAGTCGACTTTGATCCCGGCGACGCCCCACGACGTCCACTCCGAGAGGCGGGCCTCGCGCTTGGCCGCCGTGTCCACGTCCGACCACCTCGCCCAGAGGAAGATACCGACGTCGCGCTCCGCCGCGTAGGAGACGAGGTCGGGCATCCACTCGGCCTCCCAGCCGGCGTCGACGAGGACGTACTCCCAGCCGCGCTCGCTCGCGTAGTCGACGTAGCGCTTCTGGACGTCGTACTCCGAGGGACTCCCGCCGTCGGACCACCACGACCACGCGACGCGACCCGGTTCGATCCACGACTCGTCCTCGAGCCGCGACGGATCGGTTCCGTCGGCCTCCTCCGCGAGATCCGCGACGAGATCGGACTCCGTCACGGTCGCGAGGTCGCCGACGATCGCGACGCGCCACGGTGTCGTGAGCGGGCGTCGGGCGCTGACGTCCTGTTCGGCGGGTTCCATCCGGCGTCTCGGCGAGTCGGGAAACCGGAGGTCGAACGACGAGGACCCCTCCTCGACCGCGAACCTGGCGGCCGCGTACCGGCCGTCGACTCCCGACTCGGTGAGCGAGACCCACGCTCCGTCGACCTCGAACAGCGCCGGAAAGCCGTACTGGCCGCTTGCATCGGCGGCCGTCGTCTCCCGCCAGATCCCCTCGTGTTTCTTCTCGAACGGCATCAGCCACGCCGCCGCGTCGCTCGGCACCCGGAAGGCGCTTCGTTCTCCCGTGACGACGACCGGACCGTCACCCGGCAATCGATAGCGGTAGGCGACGCCGTCGGTCGCGATTCGGACGTCCAGTTCGAGCCGTCGGCCGTCCTCCCCGGAGAGCACTACCGCGGTCTCGTTCGCCACGTGCCGGTGCTCGAGGCGCTTTCCTGCAGGGGTACGGTACGTGGAGTCGATCGCCCGCTCGGCGTATTCGGTGATCGTCAGTCCCTCCGCGTACGACTCCGAGAGCGTCTCGATCCCGATCGGAGACGGCTCGAGCAGCGTCGTTTCGCCGTGACAGACCCGCAGCGTCGGCGCCTCGCTTGGACCGTTCTCGGAGAGCTCCGCCGAAATCGTCCGGTTCGGACCCGTTAGAATCATCGGTCCGAGCGGAGCGTATCGTCCGCCGGCCGTCGGGTCGAGACGGAGGCGAAGGTACTGTGGCGGTCGACGGCGACGCCGCTGGACGGGTGGACCGGAGTCCGTGCGGTACTGTGTAGCATTGCGTACGCGGTCCACTTGATCGACCCGCTACAAAAATGACCCGATCGGAGAGAAGAAGCGCTCGAGCGGCCGACAGACGTCATTTTGACGAGAGCGATTCGAGCGGTTTCGCGGTCTCACCCGGCGATCCGCCCCGCTCCCGGCTGTCTCGACTCGGGCGGCGTCGACGAACTCGTCGTACGCGGTTTCGATTGCCTCGCGATCGACCGTTCCCGCATGAACCTACACCGTCCGACCGTCACGAGACGGGCTCGTCCCTCCGGAGCGTCACCACGGTTTCCACGGCGACTTCACGCTCCTCCGCGAGGACCACCCGCGGCTCTTCAGCTACCTCCGAACGGACGAAGACGAGCGACTGCTGGTGGTTCTCAACTTCTCCGACGACGACGAGGGAACGACGTTCGAACCGCCCACCTCGCTGGAGGGAGAACCGGCCGAGGTGCTCGTCGGCAACTACGACCGATCGGTCGGTGGACGCGTCGAGGAAACCGAGGTCGAAGGCGAAGACGAAGATGGAGAGGAAGGAGAGGACGAGGACCGCGCCCCGAACGACACCGAAGACGAACTCGAGGCGATCGAACTCCGCCCTTACGAGGCCCGCGTCTATCGCCTCGAATGACTCCCCGTCGTACCGTCACGCGCACCGGCGTCGAAATCATTTTCACGCGACCGACCGAACGCACCGTAGACGAGTATGACAGCGAAGATTTGCTTCTTTCACACGGTGGCCGGTCTGTCCGAGCGATTCGACGAACTCGCGGCGGAGTACGTTCCCGAGTCGGACCACTTTCACATCGTCGACGAGAGCGTCCTCGACGAACAGATCGAGGTCGGCGAACTGACCCCGTCGATCACCAACCGCATCTGCACGCAGCTCTCGCTGGCGGAACGCGCGGGTGCCGATATCGTCCTCGACACCTGCTCGAGCACGTCGCCGGCCGTCGACGTCGCGAGACGGCTGGTGGATATTCCGATCGTCAAGATCGACGATCCGATGACCGAACGGGCCGTGGAACTCGGCGACGACATCCACGTCCTCGCGACCGCGGCCTCGACCGTCGAGCCGAGCACGGAACTGATCGCCCGAAAAGCCGAGCAGAGCGATCTGGAGCGGTCGATCGAATCGACGCTGATCGACGACGCCCTCGAGGCGCGGAAACGCGGGGATATCGAGCGTCACGACGAACTCGTGACCGAGGCCGCCCTCGAGGCGGGCGAGCGCGCCGACGTGCTCGTCCTCGCACAGGCGTCGATGAGCCACCTCGAGCCCGAGCTGACGGAACAGGCCCCCGTGCCGGTCCTGTCGAGTCCGCACCTCGCGATGGAGCGACTCGCCGAAACCGTCGCCGAGCTGTAGGCCGACGATCGCTCGAGGCGAACCCTCGGTCAGGAGTTCCACGGGACTTCGCAGCGATACTGCGAACGGGAACCATGCGCATCCCGTACATCGGCCGTAACACGCCAGTGCGGCGACGTCCCGTGAGACGACTGTCGGCGTCGGCTCGACCGCGGTCACGAGGCCGACCGAGTAGAACGACGGGCGAAACGAGCTGCCGTCGTTCGACGGAGCACGATCGGGGAGCGCGATCAGAAGAAGAACAACTCGTTCCGCCGCTCGTCGGTCAACGGCGCGCCGTACTCCGAGATCTCGACGGCTTCGGCGTGGGTGACTTCCGCACCGTGCTCCGCGCCGTATCGCGCCTTCAGTTCCTCGCGGAAGCGATCGGCGACGTTCATTTCGGTGTTCGCCGACAGATGGCCTAACCCGTCGTCGGCGAGCCACTCGCGCCGCGCGTCGTCGTCCTCGGGTACCGACTCGAGTTCGTCGAACGTGTAGGGGAGCCACTCGTACATCTGCGACTCGTGGCAGTGAAGCGCGTCGATCTTGCGCTCCTCGACGTCCGTCACGTCGAGAACGACGTCGGGTTCGAACGGTGCCGGTTTCCGAAAGTGGTCGGCGACGTAGCCGATCACGGGGTTTTCCTCGAGTGGCGGCGTGTCGCGACAGACGTTCGGAACGATCAGTACGTAGGCGGCGTCCTGTAGCAACTGCGCACAGTAGCGGTGATCGGGATGATAGTCGTTGGGGCGAGGCCCGAGTACGAGGTCGGGACCGACGGTGCGGATATACCGAATGAATCGTCGACGGTTCTCCTTCGTCGGCTCGAGCCACCCGTCCTCGATGTCGAACACGTCGTACTCGATTCCCAGCGTCTCGGCGACGTCCTCCGTCTCGCGCTTCCTGCGAGCAGCGAGTTCCTTCCGCCCCATTTCGTGGTGGCCCGCGCTACCGTCCGTCGCCGAGAGGAAGGTCACGTCGTGGCCCGCCTCGACGTACGTGGCGGCGATTCCGCCCGCTTTGATCGAACAGTCGTCCGGATGCGGGCCGATAACTAGTAGTTGGAGTGTATCGCTCATGCCATTTCATCGGCGTATTCTCCGAAAACGTTTGGGGGTCTTCGTGGCATCCCTCAAATACGAAGGTTCGAGCGGTATGCGTAGCTTTGCGGCCAGTTTTCAGCGGTTGATTGATCGGCGTTTCTGAAAAGGTTTCCAAACTGTGAGGTTCGTTATTTTATTCCGTGGTAGATACGTTTGACGGCGTTCCGGTTACCACGTTCTCCGCATCGAAATCGGAGCCCAAGATAGTGGGGTGCAGCTTTGAGCCACGGCACTGAATCGACGAGAACATGGTATCTGTGACAGCGTGTTTCTCTCTGAATTCGCGAAGGAATATCCCCGTACGTGCGGTTGTACGCGTTGCGTAGAGCGCGACACGAGATTATTCGTTGGTCTCAGGATCGACAGCAGCGTACGGCCAGTAGCGCTGGTCGTCGAGTTGGATCACCGTCTCGTCGAGCACAATGTGATCCGGTCGCTTCTCGTCTGTCTGCTGTAGTTCGGTTTTCTGGATCCAGTTGTGAATGGTCAACCACGATCGTTCGACACCGTATCTACCTGAAACAGAAACAGTATCTGAAATTGATTGGTACGACGGATAGTGCTGGATACACAACCGCATCAGCTCGAGCGGTATCGCCAATATCTTATATGCGTCTCTAGGCGTCCGGCTCTCTCGGAAGAACCGGCACTACGTTTTGGACGTCGCAAGTACCGTTCGATCGGCGAAATCGCACCCGGCCGTTCTACCACGCCGCTTCGCTCGGTGACATGCTCCCACGACATCAGTCGCGTGTTTCTTCACCGAATCGACGAGGACGATCGCCAGCAGCTCTCACGTGCCTTCTGTTAACTCGAGCGCTTGCTCTCGGACGCGATCGTGTCGACGCCGGGACTGTAGAAATGGACCGGTTCGGAATCGGGGGTGTCGAAGCCGTTCGCCCGAAAGAGCGTATTCCTCTCGATAGTGACCTCGGCGTCGTACAGTGGCCACGGGTCGTGCTGTATCTCGGCGTGGCGAACCGCTCCGGTTGGCGCTTCGGTATAGTAGCGGTAGCGCTCCGTGAGGAAATAGGGCAGGGTGCCCGATTCCGCACGAACGGGGCGACCGACTGGCCGGTACGCCGCGTCGAAGTGAACCGGTCTCGCTCCAGGATGATGTCGACGACTCGTGAATCGGAATTCGTCCCCTTCCTCGAGAAGGTCGATTTTGGCATAATAATAGGGGAGGTAATGAAAGAACCTCGCTCCGAGAACTGCGAGGAGCCCCTCCGCGTCGAGACTGAAGAAGTACACTCCCGGCGTGCCGTCGTACGTGACGTAGGTTCGGAGGTTGAGTTCGGGCAGCGGGAGTCCGATGTCGAACGGGAGGATTCGTGGCCGCACATCGACGTTCGTGAATGGAACGACGGAGAGCCACGCGTTTCCATCGTACGTATCGAGTGTTACCGCGTCGGGAAGCGCGGGGGCGAGGACGCGTGGAGAAACGGGCCAGTTTGCGAAGAGAACGTGTCGCCAGCCCATATAAAGTGAGATGACCATCTCTCGATTCATCGTACCCGTTCGGCATAACGTTTTGTCGTTCAACAGACAGCCTTCAGACATGACCGAGTCCCCTCTCACAGTCCCGCGTCGATACGTTCTCGCATCCATCGCGACCCTCGTACTGACAGTCGTTGCGACTCTCGTCGGACTGTTCGTCCCCGACTTCTACCGTGACGCACAGGTCCTCCTCCCGCAAGTCTACGGTCAGGATCTGCTAACGCTCGTCGTCGCGGTTCCTGCTCTGGCTGTCTCACTGTATTTCGCCGTTCGCGGGTCGCTCCGCGGATACATCGTTTGGCTCGGTGTGATCGGATATCTGCTGTACACCTACGCCTCGTACGCGTTCATGACCGCGTTCAACGAGCTGTATCTCGTGTACACGACGCTCCTGTGGCTGACGTTGTTCACCTTCGTCGGCGGGATGGCCCGACTGGACGCCGCCGCGTTGAAGCGATCGCTCGAGGGGGCGTCGGTTCGGCCGTACGTCGTGTTTCACCTGCTGTTGAGTCTTCTGATAACCACTCTGTGGCTCTCGGAGATTCTCCCGGCGACGATCTCCGGAACCACGCCCTCGAGTATCGCGGATGCCGGATTGCCGACGTCCGTCATATACTCGCTCGATCTGGGTATCGTCGTTCCCGCGTTTCTGCTCACCGCGTACTGGCTCTGGACGGACCAGCCGTGGGGATACGCGTTCACCGCCGTCCTCCTCGTGAAGATTGCCACTCTCGGCGGTGCCGTCCTAGCGATGGCAGCCTACATGATTCGAGCTGGACTAGGTGTTCCGATACCGCAAATCGTCATCTTCGGAGCGTTGACGCTCGTTAGTGTGCTTCTGATGATTCGATTTCTCTTCTCGATTCGGGTGTAGCGGTTCGACGACTCGAGTTACAGAAATTCGAGGAGAAAGCCACACGACTTCAGTCGTGGGTGGATGTCAATCCCGTTTGACGACTCGAGTTGCTCGATTCGACGTAACGTCGTGTGCACAGAGTGGCGTGATAGTCAGTACGTCGACAGTATTGCTGTTGGGCCCGGTTGATCGGAGTAGCGCACGAGTCCTCTCGAGCGAAGAAATCGGCTGGCGGTATCAGTAACCCAACTGTTCACGGACGATGACAACGGTCGTCCGTCCCTCTTCGAGTTCCTGCCGGAAGATCAGCTGTTTGGCGATCGCGCTCTCCACGCCGTAGGCGTCCTTCGCACGCTCGTTCTCCAGCGGATAGGCGACCGACTCGAGACGGTCGAGTGCAGCGTCGAGATCGTCGACGATCTTATTCACGCCGCTGACGATGACGACGTTGCTGGCCGCGAAAGGATAGGCGCCGATACGGCTCCCCGAACGGTCGGCCGCAACCAGTTCACCGGTCTGTGCGATCGCGTTGACACTACCGAGGAAGTAGTCGGCCGTCTGGGACTCACGGCGAGCGGCCTGTCGCTCGGCGTCGTCATTGATGCTCCAGATCCGGTCGGAGAGGCTCTCCCACTCGTGGTCGCCGTCGCTCAGATACTCGGTGAATCCGATCTCCTCGAGGGTCGTCGAGTGACCGTTCATGACCGAGGCATCCGCCGGAACGTGCGACTGAACGGTTTCGAGAGCGTCCTCGGCACTCTCGACGACGATGACTTCGAAGCCGTTGGCCTCGAGGTTCGCTACCGTCTCGTCGATGGCGTTGTCGTCGGGTTGGTCGTCGAGCGATACGTCGATCTCGGTCTCGTCTATGTGACTACTCCCACGACTGAAGTCGTGGGCTTCCCTCACTGAGGGTGAGGCCCACATTCTCCGGGGAGTTCGCAGGTTCTATCTCACCGTTAGTTCCCTTGAGTCTGACCTGCGTTTCGGGCTGAGCCACAACAGCCCCCACCGTCGATAGCGGGCTCTGAATGTCCTTACCGACGGCTCGTTTCCCGATATTCGACGCCCCATTCTTGTCCGCATTATCCTCCAACTCACAATCGTGACAATCCAACTTACCCTGTACGTCACGACTCGTGTTCTGACTGCCACACCGCCAACACGTCACCGACGTGTCCGCCTCGTTTACCGGCAGACACTCACGACCATCGAGATGGGCCTTGTATGTGAGGATGTTTGCCATCTTTGCGTACGGCATCTTGTGTATCTTGTCGTTCACGTACCGACCTTTGTCGCTGTCGAAGCGCAACCCCGTCATATCACCGAACACGATGACTGCGTTTCG
Organism: Halomontanus rarus; assembly: GCF_017357405.1. Lineage (GTDB taxonomy): Archaea > Halobacteriota > Halobacteria > Halobacteriales > Natrialbaceae > Halomontanus > Halomontanus rarus. The sequence continues at coordinate 501,588 of NZ_CP071598.1, forward strand.
TTCACTGGCGCGGTCGACGAGTTCATTTGCCACCTGATGCAACTCGTGTTCGACCGTTCGTGATTCTTTGTTACCGATGCGCTCGATGACCTGTGCTCCCGAGCGAACCTTCGCTTTCCCAATCGACTTGCGAAGTTGTTTGTAGTGTTCACGGACACGACGGACGTCTGCGCCGTGGAACTGCGTGTCGCGGTCGGAGATGAACGTGCTGACGGCGATCCACGTCGCACCCATATCGACGGCGAGTACATCGTCGTATTCGTCTGTGACGGCCACAGACCGCTTACAGACGAGGTGGACGTACCACTCACCATCTTGGTGGACGAGTTCCGAGTCCCGGATGTACTCGTCTTCGAGCAGGTGGGTGTCCTTCTCGGGGACGTAAACGGGAACCCAGATGCTATCTCCGCGCTCTCGCTCGGGGTTGTAGACGGGGAGTTTGAACCACCACGACGAGAGAACAGTGTCCCCGTCGTGTTCGATGGTGATGCAGTCGTTGCGGAGGACGACTGGTTGTTCGGTATCCTCGCGTGGGTTCTTGTTCGACCGGACTTTCCCCGCCTGTTGCGTGGTGGCGGAGTAGAGGTTCGCGTCATCGTCACCGTGAACAGCGTCTTGGAACGCACCGTATTCGCGTTCGATAAGTCGGGCTTTCCGCTCAGTGAGCGAGTGGAGTTTGACCCGTACCGTCGTGGTGACTTCGCAGCCCTGCACACAGAACGTTGCGAGTGCACCACTGACGCTCTGCGGTACGGGAGGCAAGTTCGATGGATCGCCCGGAAGTCGAGTCGTCGTCTCACCGGCCACGTATCGACGAAACGACATTCTTACGTACCGAGTCTTCGAAGGAACGTCGATGGGAGCGATCCGGAACGTCTTGTTTATCAGTGTCGATTGCTTGCGAGCCGACCGCTTTCGGGATGGGATCGAGTCGGGAATCCTCCCGAACGTCGCTTCCCTCGAGGAGCGCGGAACGACCTTCGACGCCGCGTACACCGTCGCTAATACGACCGATCCGAGCCTTACGTCGTTTCTGACCGGCGCGTATCCGTTCGACCACGGCGTCATCGAGAACGGCTGGGGACTCGATCCGGAATTCCCCGTTGCCGCCTCACGATTTCGAGACGCCGGCTACGACACGTTCGGTGTCGTCAGCGTCGATCACCTCAACCACGAACACTCGGGACTCGGCCGCGGTTTCGACCGCTACTTCGACGGGGAATCGTACGACACGTTGTATCCGATCCTCAGTCGAATCTACGATACGAAGACGTTCAACGCTATCTTCGGAGCGATCAAGGATGTCGGAACCGACCGCTACTCGGTCAAGCGCCTGCTTCGCGAAACTGGGCTCATCGAACTCCACTGTCGAAGCGCTGAGAGCGTTACTGCCGACGCGATCGAAGGACTCGATGGCGTCGAGGAGCCATTTTTCGGGTGGGTTCACTACTTCGATGTCCACGAACCACGGAATGCACCGCCTGCGTTTCTCGACGATCACGACGAGTACACGGCGGCGATGATGCACGTCGACCGTCACGTGGGGACCCTCCTCGAAGAACTCGAGGCCCGAGATCTCACGGACGAGACGCTCGTCGTGCTCACAGGCGACCACGGGGAGGCGCTCGACGAACACGGCTACACGGGCCACGGTCGGACGCTCTACGACGAGGAGTTGCACATCCCCCTCGTGTTCGCCCACGAGTCGCTCCCCGCCGATACCGTCGAAACCCAGGTTCGGACGATCGACGTCCTTCCGACGGTGCTGGATCTCGTCGACGCGAACCCTCTCGAGTCAGCCGGCGAACCGGTGTTCGACGACGATCCAGTAACGGCGGATCGGCCCCTGTTTGCGATGGCGTATCCGACGTTCTGTGACCGTGTGGCGCTTCGACGGGACGGGTGGAAGCTCATCCGCGACCGAGAGAACGGTGATACGGAACGGCTCTACGACCTGGAAGACGATCCCGACGAGCGAACCGATCTCGCTGACGACGACCACGTTCGCCAACGGCTCGCGACCGAACTCGACGACTGGCTACACTCCTTCGGCGACACCGAGCGACAGGAAGTCGACGCCGAAACCGAAGAGATGCTCGCGGATCTCGGATACACTGAGTGACCGGCCCCGAAGCTACCTCACCGCTGGGGATCACCTGGACCGATCGACGCCGAATAGATAGACGAACCCCCCGACGAGGTTGTTGAAGACGCCCAATACCAGTTGCATCACGATGCCCAAGCTGAGGGCGAGGCCGGCGGACGCGCCGACCGTTCCGAACAGATAGACGTACGATGTCTCCCTCACGCCGAAGCCCTGAATCGAGACGGGAATAAAGAGGAGGACCTCTACCAACGGAACGAACACGAGGAAGTAGACGAACGGAACGTCCATTCCGAGCCCCGTGGCGACGACGTAATTGTTGCAGACGAGGACGAACCGGAACAGCAGCGAGACGAGGATGACGGGAACGAGCGCCCGCGGTGATCCCCGGTACTCGTGAACGGCATCGTAGGTCGAGGTTAGCCGGTCGCCCACACCGAACCACTCGATCCCGAACAGCGTTCGCTCGAGGAGTCCGCGTCCACCGGCAGTAAACAGGAGTCCGAGGAGCACCGCGGTCCCAGGAACGCAGACGAGGAGGACCGATCCGGCGACCACCGGAGGAACGCGGTCGACCACCAAGAGTGTCGCGAGACCGCCGATGGCCAGCACTGATACCAATCCCGTCAGTCGCTCGACGACGACCGACGAAACGGCGTCAGGACCCGCCTCGTGCTCTTCGTGCAGGTAGTACGCCCGGACGCCGTCGCCGCCGATCATCGTCGGCAGAAATGCGTTGAAGAACTGCCCCACGTAATAGTAGCGAAGGAGGGTCGAGAACCGTATCCGAACGCCCTTGATGCGTAGCAGGAGTTGCCATTTGTAGGCGCTGAGAGCGACATTACAGACGGAGAGACCGATAGCGACGACGAGGACGATGGGCTGAACGTTCGAAACGTTCCCGAGAACCGTCTCGACGCCGACGGTGGTGACGATAAACGTGAGGAAGACGGCGCTCACGACGACTCGGACGAGCGTCCGCACTCGCTCGCTTGCCGCGATCCGCTGTAACGAAATATACTCGTTCATTCCCGGACGCCGGTTGGCCCGTGTCTGTTGGCCCGTTGAAACCGAACGTGTCCATCAGTGAGCAGTAGTGGACCTTGAAAGTACGGATACGAAACCCCCATTCGGTACAGATGTCTCCAAGGTCGAGTTGCGGCACCGTGGCTCAGCGGAACGGTAGTCTGTGCTGTGTTCGTTCCCCGCACACCAGTACGGGGCAACTGGTATTCCCTCCTATCGAGTGACATCCTCCTCGCCGTAAACGGCGAGGCTTCCTGTACCGCAGTTGGGATATTTGCTGGTTTACGACACGACCTGCTCTCTCGTGTGAAACGTCCCGCTCTCGCGGTCGAACAGGTGTGCCGATGGCTGTGCCACACAGCCGTTACTCCTATCCTCGCCGTGAGGACTCGGAGTTATCTTCTGGCGCATATTCTCCGCACCGTTACAATCCGCGTTCCCGACCAACCCACACGATGAGCAGACGTACAGGCCACGTTCAACACGGTTCGACTTTGTGTCGTCACCACATCGTGAGCAGGTCTTACTGGTGTTCCACTCGTTCTCCTTCAGCACCTCGACGCCACGTATCTCGCCTTTGTAGTTGAGGTACTGGTAGATGCGGTCGAACGCCCACGTGTGGAGTTTCTTGTTGCCGGTCTTCCCCCAGTCAGAATCACGCACCTTCTCGGGCCAACTCACCGCGAGTGTTCCAACACCGCGTTCGACACACTCGGTTATGATGGCGTCCGTGAGAGCGTGGTAGAAGTGCGTTTCACGGTCAGCGAGTTTTCTGCGTGCCCACATCGATTTCTCCGAGGGACCATTCTCACCGTCGGTGTCGTATTCGGCACGTTTGAAGTAGTGCTTGTCTTGTTTGAGCGAGTTGCCGGGATACAGCACGTATTCGTCGGGGAACGCAACTGTGGCGATGTTCTTGATGCCAAGGTCGATGCCCGCCACTCCGTCGCCTACTGAGTCGTTCGTTTCGAGTTCGACTTTGCAGACGAAGTGCAGTTCCCACTCCTCGCCGTTCCAGACAGCGCGAACGTTCTGCACCTTGTTGACTTCCGAGAGGTCAACGTCGGGGCGTATCTGGTACTCACAGAGGATGAAGTCCGCCCAGTACTCCTTGAGGTTTGAGCCTTTGGAGAGTCGGACGCGGTTATTTTCGGGGTCGTGTTTGAACCCGTCTGCTTTGAACGTGACCGTGCTACGTGGTCGCTTGTCGTCGTATTTACGGTAGCCGGGAGGATTCGCCTCGTCAAACTTGTGTCGTAGGTCGAACCACGACTGGAAAGCGTCGGAAAGTTCTTCAATGACTTTCTGACTGGATTGTGCGTTCAGGTCTTTCCAGCACGACTGGTTCTTCATGTACGATTTGAGCGAGCCTTCGTCGGGAATCTTCCCAGTCTCGTCCCATACGCGGTCTGCTGTCCATCGTGCGACGTTCCAGATTTTCGAGGCGGAGTCTCCGAGCGAGTCGAGGCCATCGTAGACCTGTTGGTGGTTCTGGATGGAACCAACGTAGGTGCGTGTGGCCTGAATCGCCATACATAGGCTATGTAGACAAACCTACTTAATGATTCGGATTAGCGTTGAATATCTGGTCTGTCATCGAGCAGTGGATTTCGTAGTCGAGTGACGCGATTCACGCCCGCCCTAAAGGGCGGGATTCTCTCGCTGTTTAAAGATAGTATCATTCAGTAACATTTATCACACGTTCGAGATAACGTCCGGTGATGGGATTGGAATTCGCGGACGCGGCGTCCTCCACGACTGCCGATCCGTCAGCGACGTTGGGGGAACATCACGTGCGGACGTCGATCGTCCTTCCGGTCTACAACGAGCGAGAGAACCTCCATCCGCTCGTAGTGGAACTCGTCGATATCGTCGAGTCGAATGCGATGGCGTGTTTCCAGCCCGTCGAGATTACCGTCGTCGACGACGGCAGCACCGACGGGACGAACGCGGTAATCCGAGAGTTGGCCGCGGAGTTCGACAGCGTTCGCGGCGTATTTCTAAGCCGAAACTTCGGCCAGAGCGCCGCTCTGTCCGCCGGAATAGACGAGTCTGTAGGTGAGTACATCGTTACGTTAGACGGGGACGGACAGAACGATCCCGCTGACGTTCCACGATTGCTATCTCGGCTCACCGATGGGTACGACTGCGTTAGCGGGTGGCGAAAAGATCGCCGGGATCCGCTCACGAAGACGATCCCCTCAGCCGTGCAGACGTCGCTCGCGACGCTCACCGGTCCCGACATCCACGACTTCGGCTGTACGTTAAAGGCGTACCGCGCCGACGCTATCGAGGAGATCCAACTTCGAGGCGAAGGCCACCGTTACATTCCGGCCAAACTCTACGATAGCGGGTTCTCCATCACCGAAGTGCCGGTGAATCATCGCCCGCGGACCGCCGGCTCGAGTAAGTACGGTGCCGGTCGATTACTGCGGGGATTCGTCGACCTCGGATTCGAGATTTTCTGGAACCGGTACTCGGTGCGGCCGCTTCACCTTCTGGGCGGGCTCGGGGTGAGTTTGCTCGCCGTTGGCGGACTCCTCGGATCGCACGCGGTCGTTTCGAAGTACGCGTTCGGAGCGGCATTGACGCCGCACCTTCCACGGCTGGTCCTGACGATCGCCCTGATTCTGTTTGGGTTCCAACTTGTAATGTTCGGTGTCCTCGCAGAGATGCTCTCTCGTCTCCTCTATCAGGACGAGTGCCCGTACAGGATCGAGCGAGTCGATAACGGGGAGACCCCCGAACAGCGGCCGAACGGAGGGCCCGCGGAGGAGACGGCAACCGGTGAACGAACGACAGCGAAGACGGCCGAATGTGATTCGGAAACACCGAGAACGATCGACTTCAGTGAATGACAGCCTCAGCCGTTTCTCCCCGAACGTGTCTGTTCCGTCGAGACTGTCCCCTCGTCACTCCTCGCGAGTTGCAAACCACGGCCGTATAAGAGGATGTTATCAGAATCAGACGTAACGATGGCTCGTGGGTGGGATCTCAACAGCGTCCGTAATCGATTGACCGTCCACCACGGGATGGTCGCGGTTATCGTCGCTGTCTGGGCGTTGTTGTACCTGAACGGATTGGGCGATCACCCGCTCCGCGTGTGGGACGAATCGCGATACGCGAACCCGGCGCGGCACATGGTCGGTGGCGGCAGCTGGCTCGACCCCCGAATTCGCGTCAATACGCACTCGGCGGACCTCGGTCTCACCCCGCGTCTGGTCAAACCGCCCCTGGTCTACTGGTTGCAGGCGACGTCGATGTCCGCTTTCGGAATCACGACGTTCGCCGCCCGCCTCCCGTCAGCGCTCGCAGCTCTCGGCTGTGCGGGGGTCGTATACCGGGTGGGACAGCGTACGTACGACTATCGTGCCGGGCTAGCCGGAGCACTCGTGCTACTGGTCTTTCCGGGCCTGTTGCTGGGAAGTCACGGCGGTCGCGCAGCCGTCACGGATACGACGCTGACGCTGTTTGGCAGCCTGTTCGTCTGGTTCACCTGGCGAGGTCGCAATCGACCGCGATTGCTCGTTCCCGCCGGCCTCTGTGCGGGGCTCGCGGTGATGACCAAGGGTGTCGCAGCGGGCGTGTTCGTCGTCGTCCTGTTACCCGTCCTCCTTCGCTTCGCGCGGTCGTACCGCACACCCTGGACCGTCGCGGCGGTCGTGACCACTATCGTCGTCGCCGTCCCCTGGCACCTCTACACGTGGCTCCGTCACGGCGACGAGTTCGTCGAGCAGTACTTCTTGACCGCTGTCGCTTCCCGTGTCGAAGGCGAAATGACCGGCCCGCCGGTAGAGCCGATCTTCGAGTTCATGAACTACCCGTATTTCCGCTTCGCTGTCGATCTCTTCGTTCCGCCGTATCCCTACGCCCTCCCTGCATTCGGGCTCGGGCTACTTTCGGCTCTCGTCTTAATCGGCTGGCTCGTTCGGCGAGATGGCCTCGCACACCAGGAGAAGCTGTTCCTCGTCTGGTGGGCCGCCGCCGTCCCGTTGACGTTCGCCGTCGCCGGCGGCAACCATCCGTGGTATCTCATTCCGATGTACGTCCCCGGCGCTGTTCTCGTCGGCTACGTTCCCGCTGCAGTCGTTGACGGAACGGTCGGAACGGCCATCTGCCGCGCCTCGAGAGGTACCGTCCCGCGGGTTCCTGTGGTGACACGCGTCCGTCAGAGATTCCGTTTTCAACCGCTCGCGACGGGATCCGAGCGAACGATTTCGGCGGTGAGAACCGCCGCGTACGTCGCGGTTTGCCTCGTCGTTACCGTCCTTTTGGTTACCAGTTACGCGCCGGGACCGGCGGAGCCTCACGATCGGGACCAGCGCGCGATCGGCGACGCAGTTGCGACGGAAGTCCCCGCCGAGGAATCTATTCACGTCTGGCTGGGAGGAAGTATCGACCGTCCGGATCTGATGGCAATCCCCTTCTACGCTGACCGTCCACTCGTAGAGACATCGCTCGAAGAGTTATGTAGTGACTCGCGGATCAGATACGCTATCGTCCCGTCGGCAAATCGGGACTGCCTCGACCGATCGCATAGTGTGCTCGTCGAAAGCCCGACCCAGGATATCCTCGTCGTAGAGTTTCCCTCTCAGTAGCACGATGAAAAGTGGATCGGCTCTTTCGACAGTTTCGGTTGCCGACGACTGAAGTGGATATTTTCACCTCGAGCGGACGATACGCGTCCCGAGCGTGACATCCTCCCACGACTACCGTCGTGGGTTTTCTCGCCTACTATCTTCAACCGGGCGAAAGTCGCCGTGGTTGTACTCGGACCAGCAGGACATTACTGGACCACCGTCACGGTTACTCGTCGGTCTCACCTGCCGCAGGTAGCGTGAACGAAAACGTTGCACCTTCGCCGGGTTCGGAGTCGACCCAGACATCGCCGTCGTGGCGCTCGACGATGCGCTTGACCAGTGCCAGTCCGATCCCCGTCCCGGCGTCCTCGTGGCCTCGGAGGCTCTGGAATATCTCGAATACCCTCTCGGCGTCGGCGGAGTCGATACCAATCCCCTCGTCGTTGACCGAAATAATCCACTGATCGCCGTCCCGCTCGGCGCCGACGTGCACCCGCGGCGGCTCGTCGCCGCTGTACTCGATGGCGTTGGAGAGTAGATTCTGGAACACCTGGTTGAGCTGGCTGCCATCGCCGTGGACTCGGGGGAGGTCCGCAGCGGTGATGTCGGCGTCGGTCTCCTGGATCTTCACCTGTAGATTCCGGCGGACGTCTGCGAACACCTCGTCGAGGTCAACCGGCTCGAAGGGGTCCCCCCGGGTATCGACCCGCGAGTACTGCAACAGCCCCTCGATCATCGCGCGCATCCGGTCGGCGCCGTCGACCGCGAACGCGACGAACTCCCGGCCGTCCTCGTCCAACTCGTCGGCGTACCGGTTCTCGACGAGCTGGAGGTAACTCGAGACCATCCGCAGGGGCTCCTGGAGGTCGTGGGAGGCTGCGTAGGCGAACTGCTCTAACCGCTCGTTGGATTCCTCGAGTTTGCGTTCGTACGTTCGCTGTTCGGAAACGTCTTGGACGACGAGCATCCCCGCGTACACCTCGTCGTCGGCGTTCCTGATGGGTAAGGCCTGACTGAACAGGTGTCGGTCCAGATATTCGGTTTCGAACGAACTCGCTTCGCCCTCGAGGGCAGCTTGAAAATACGGCTCGATCTTCTCGACGAGTTCGTCCGGATAGAGTTCGCGAATACTGACCCCGATCCGGTCCGCTGGATCGATGCCTTCCGCTTCGAGGAGTTGGCCGCCTGCGGCCGAATAACGCAAGTCCTCGTCGAACAGCGCGACCGCACCGTTCGGGAAGTTCTCCACGAGCGTTCTGTGGCGCCGCTCGCTCTCCTCGAGCTTTCGCTTGGCTTCCTCGCGCTCGGTGATGTTCTGGGACATTCCCAGCGCCGCGAAGACGTCACCATCCCCGTCCCGGACCGGCACGACTTGGAACTGGTAGATCCGGTCGTTGAGCTCGAGTTCGAACGTACTCGATTCTCCTTCGAACGCGGCTTCGTAACGTGGGACGAGTGTGTCGGCTAGCTTCGGTGGAACGATCTCACCCACCGGCTGCCCTTCTACCTCCTCAACCGTGACGCCCGCAACGTCGTACGGGGAGCCGCCGACGGTTCGGTAGCGGATGTTCTCGTCGACGAGTGTGACCGCGCCGTTAGGAAAGTGTTCGACGAGCGTCCGGTAGCGCTGTTCGGATTTTTCGAGGGTGCGCTTGCGAACCTTGTGCTCGGTGACGTCGCGGTCCGAAACGAGAATCGAGACGACCTCGCCATCGTCGTCTGTGACCGGCCGAAAGTAGCCGTTCAACGTGTACGGTTCGCCGTCTGGGCGGCTGAGATCGGCCTTGAAGTCCACGTACTCGCCGTTCGCTGCCCGTTCGACCCACTCCCGGACATCGTCCCGTATCCCGTCGTCCTCGCCCCACCACGGCGTCTCCCAGAACGGGACGCCGGTCACATCGTCGAGGGTTGCGTCGACGTACTCCATCGCCGTCCCGTTGATATCCAGCACCGTCCCGTCCGGACCGAGCAGACCGACGAGAATGGTTGGGTCCTCGAAGATCGCCTCGTACCGGCGCTCTTTCGATCGCAGCTCGCGGTCACGCTCTTCGCGTGTGATGGCTGCTGTGAGGACGTCTGCGACGTCCTGAACGAACTGAGCGTCGTGATCGGTAAACTCTCGAGAGGTGGCCGAGTAAACGCCCAACACGCCCCACGGATCCTCGCCCGAGCCGATGATGACGCTGATACCGCTGACGATGTCGTGGCTGGTCAGCAACTCCGGGACAGAGAAGCGCTCTTCGGTGCGCACGTCTTCGACGATGACCGGTCCCTCAGTGCGGAGCGTGTACCCCGTCTGCGAGTCCGGACCGGCAGGCACCGTTGCCGTCCCGACGAGTCCGTTTCGCCAACCGATTCCCTGACGCAGCACAACCTCGTCACCGCTCGACTTCAACTCGAGTATTTCGCAGTATTCGTCGTGCAATAGTTCTGCAACAGCTACTGACGCGTCGCGGAGTAGCTGATCGAGATCGTCAGTTTCCAGCGCCTGCTTTCCGAGTTCGGCGACGACCGACTGTTGTCGAATTCGTGTCTGAGCAGTTGGCCCTCCCTCGGAAGTCGAATCCATTTAAGAGGAGAAATGGCTGCCACAGATAAGAGTCTTCTTTCGGGTGAGTGCGTATGAACTGCGCCGCCCGCGTGTCCGCTCATACGGACTACTGGGGACCGACAGTCCGGATTCGGTTCGTATCATATCGTCTCGGACGGCCACGATAGCCCCTGCAGACGAGATGGGCGATAGTGACAATTGAACGTCACTGCAGACCTGATCGAAAGACGGCTGTACGATCAGTGTGTGAATGGTTTCAGTTGTCACTATAGTCCGTCGGCGTCGTCACACGAAGTTCGTCGTCGACTTCGTAGAAGTACCCCCGCTCGAGGAGTCGCCGGAGGACGTAGTCTACGTCTTCGGGTTCGAGGGTGAGTTCTTCAGTCGCGAGGAGAACGTCGACCGCGTTGTCTCGAGTGATCGCCTGTGTATCGCAGTCGTCTTCCACCTCGGTTGCGTGAGTCGCGAGCACGTCGTAGGCGTCGAGAATCCACTCCGGGAGTGGCGGTCGTGGATCGTTGAGATTAGACATCGCGTCTCTGAATCGGTATTCGTCACGAGCGTGCTTAACACTACCCCGTCATGTTTTCCGTGCTATATTTAGACATGCTCAGGAAAGGAGAGGTCGTCGTTTCGGGTGGGACTATTCACACAGATGGTGTCGGCGTCGACTAGCGGTCGACGTGTGGAATCCGACAGCCACAGGGATCGAAGACGCGATCGGCTGGTCCCCGTACGATCGTCTGAAAGGCCGATTCGCCGCAGTTCGGGCACGTGTGAGCCGGTGTCTCGTCGGGGACCTCGAGGTCGGAACCGTCGGTCGTGTGTGCCTCCGGAGTGCCTGCAATCGGTCCTGTCGAGCGATGCATCTCGCTCGTGAACGATACGCCGGTCGTGCGAGACGTTTGACGATCTAGTGACCTCGAACGTATCAAGTAGAGGTAGGTGTAGTTCATTATCTTTCGTGATGTATAGTACATGATCAGCGCTGATGCAAGTAACAGAAACCCGGGAAGTCGCGTGTCCGCAGTGCGGAGAGAACAGTAGCGTACCGGTCCCAGAAAGGGACGTGGAACTGAAGGTCAGCCCGTACGTCGCTGCGTTCGGTGATCACACGGAACTCGAGTGTTCGAACGAACACACCTTCTGGGTATACTACTGCTAACGCTTCCGCTACCAGTCATTCAGTTCGCACACGTGCTTCCTGAATCAGGCAATTCGGTTCCCGACTCGACTTTGAATACCGAACTCGTGTCGCTACAGTAATAACGGAAGCCATTTACACACCCATCGAACAGCAGTCGTGCGATCAGGTGTGCAGTGACGGTCAGTGGCCACCATATTTATACTGGTGCCAAGACTGTAAACTACCCCACCCTACTCCCTCGGCGCATACGCGCCTCGGTCCTTGAGGGTGGGGCTTTGATGTGGACTCCCGGCAATCAGTCACCGGCAATAGGCTGGTGACTCTTGCCGTTCAACGTCCCACCATTTATACGCAGGTCTACTTCTGCATCTCCGCTCCCCGACTTGGGCGAGGACCGGAGTCTGTGTGTCCGCTTTCGAGTGTATCGTAGCCCGATGTTCTTCGCACCATTGTAGTCCGCGTTCACCTCATACCCGCACTTCTGACACTCGAAGTGTTCGCCGTCGCGGTTCGCTTCGTGCGTGAACCCACAGTCCGTCCGGGAACAGCGTTGGGACGTGTAGTTCGGCTTGACTTGTTCCACGAAGACACCTCGTTCAGGTGCCTTGTAGGAGACGTACTCGAAGAGGCGTCGGAACGCCCAGACGTGGTGCCACTTTGCGTATGGAAGTCGCTCCCGTATGTCGGTCAAGTCCTCAAACACGATAACGTCGCAGTCGTGTTCAACGGCTTCCGCGACAAGTTCGTTAGCAACCGTGTGGATGTACTGTTTGCACCATGCTTCTTCGCGCTTGCCGAGGCGAAGAAGCGCGTTGTGCGCGGATTGCGTCCCGCGTTGTTGCATCTCACCCCGTCGCTTCTCGAACTCACGACACCAGTGGTCGTAGTCGTCTCCCTGCCAGAACGTGCCGGTGGAGGAGACAGCAAGACTGTTGACGCCGAGATCAATACCGAGGACTGTTTGGTCGGAGTGCCCGGTATCTACCGGAATCTCTGCGTCGTCACCGTCCGACTCACACCGCCGAGTCGAGATGTTGAGGTAGAACTCATCGGTAGCCACGTCATACCGAAGCGTACTCTCACGGAACTCGTAGTCTTCAGAGAGAACATACCGCTCGTAGGGTGTCGGACTGTCTGCCGGGAGAATGAACGACGGTTCGACCTGGCCCTCAACAGTCGCCAGCGACACCTTGTTCCGGTAGAAGGTCGCGCTTCGCGTGTCATAGTCGATCGTTTCGGCGGTGAACGTCGGGAAAGAGACGCGCTGTCCCTTCTTCCATCGTTCGACAACGCCTTTGACGGTTTCGACGGCACGACGTATCGCAGCTTGGACGAGTTGTGCCTGTAAATCCGTCTCCTCGCGGAGGTTGGAGTAGAGCGCGTCCCGCACTTTCCGTTTGTTGGTCTTGCACTCGGTGTATGAGGTGTCCGACCAACAGTAGTCGGCGGTTTGGTTCGCGCAGTACAGATATTGCTCGGCGGTTCGGTGGAGTGCGTCGCGTTGCTCGTCGGAAACGGCGAGTTTCACGATGGCGGTTCGACGCACGCCCATACTTCAGAGAAGAGGCAACGGTACTAATACATTCGGGAGTCGATCGGTCGATGTATGCCGGTTGCGTCGTACCATGTCGGTTTCCTCTCCGGCCTACTCGCTCACTCCGTTCGCTCTCTCCGCACGGGCTGAAGGCCTGTTTGGATAGTCAGAGGGACCGGAGGTCCCTCACGACTTGAGGCCGGAGGCACCACCTTGAATTACGCTGAATGCTGTAGTTGTACCGTTTGCGATTGGAGTGTCTGCTCTTCATCGACCGAGTCCGCGGCCATGGTCACTTCTACCGGATCGATCGCACGACACTGTCTCGTTCAGCACCTCCGCTGGCGTCTGTCCGTTAAGTGATTGGTTCGGCCGCTTCGTGTTATAGTAGTGTACAAACTGTTCAAACTATTCTCTGACGCTCGCCCGACTACCCACTCGCGAATTGTGGAAGCGATCGACACGCATCTCGAGAGTGTGAAACACTTTCCAAGTAGGTTTCGGTCGACAGACCGAGCTGACCGCTCACTCCTAACCGAGAGACGGAAGTCAGATAGACGTGGCCGTCGACGAGAAGCACAGTGTCGGTGAGATCTTGTGTCTCGATCAATCGATGCAGGAATGTAGCAGCGAGGTCGGTGCCTCGTCGCCCGAACACTGCGACATCGAGAATGAGCTGGGAACCTATGTTTATTGCAACGTACGACCAATACCAGTCGCCGTTACTCTTGACAACAGTCTCATCAATGGCGATCATGACGGCTTCGCCATTCTCAGAAATCAACGATTTCTGCTGTTGAGGCGACTCGAAGATTCGGTGGGCAGATGAGTCGTAGTCCCAATTCTGAATTGAGCATTTGTGTTGGATCACATGCTCCTGTTCAGTTCTGAGACAGTGTGACCATAGAACGAGCCGCGTTGTCTTACCACAAAGATAGTAGAACCAGTTGGGATGTAGACGTGGGAACTAAACATCAGTATCTTCCCATAGTTACGCATCGATCGGGCTGTTTCTCGCGGTCGGAATGCACCTTTGGGAGCGATTGACCATGGAATGACCGCGTTGTCATCGGCGGGTTCGGATCGCCGTGAGTCAACCGGAAAGGTCACGCCGTTCGAAGTATTCACCGCTGACGACGACGAGGACGACGACGGCGAACAGGAGCACAGAGAGGTCCGGCCACGAGAGTTCGCCGTCGACGAGAATCGCACCGGGGTCGAAGTGTCGGGAGAACGCGACGTCACCGAGCCACTCGTAATCGGTATCGAACGTGAACGTATCGAGCAAGAACAGGCCGAAAACCGATCCGGCTCCGACGGTCTGTGCTCGGCGGACGGAATCGAACGCGACGGAAGCCAGAAGTCCGACACCGGCGCAGGCGAGCAAGTAGACGATCGAGTACGCGTGAACGGCGAACAAGAGGGTGACGTCGATCGACTCGCCGACGAATTCCACGCCCAGAAAGACTGCGAGGAACGTGATCGCGTTCACGAGAACGACTCCCGGAACGAGCGACAGGAACTTGCCGACCACCATCCGGGTCCGCGTCACCGGTAACGAAAGTGTTAGCTCCACCGTTCCGCGTTCGACTTCCGAAGCGACCGTCGAGGCCGCGGCGTACGCGTAGTAGATCGCGAGCAACAACACCCACCCGAACTGGTAGAGCTGGGAGACGAGGTAGCCCTCGATCGTGGTCAGCGTCGTCACGTTCCCGACGAACGCCCGCGTTGCCTCGGGTGGCAGCGACTCGAGGTAGGCATCGAGATCGGCGCCCGTCTCCTGAATCGACGGAAAGAGTGCGACGGTAAGGACGATCAGCGCGACCAACGAACCGGCGAGTAACAAAGAACCACGAAATCGGCGGCCGGCTTCGAACGAAGTGATTTCGAGCATCGGGTATCGAACTGTCGCTGACTCCCGACGACGGGTATTACCTTATAAGCGGGCCGTAGCCGTTCGGAGTAACGATCAGTTGTCACGATAACAGTCCGGTAATCGACCGTTCTGTCGTGGAACGGGCGAGGTACTTTATCGCCGTTCATCCGTCTCGGAGAGGACATGAAGTGCCGGGAGGGACCACCGAGTTGGCAACGATGGCGAACAGCCGCGACGGTGAGTTCCCTCTTGTTCGTCGGGTTGTTGGTGACCGGAGCCGTCGCGGCGACGGCGACGTTCGGGCCTCAGGTGGTCACATCGCGACAGGATGAATCGCCACAAAACGACACGAACACAACCGAGTCGGCTACGGAACCGATAGACAACGAGAGTGAACGGTCGACCGATACGTCAGCCGAAAACGAGGCCGCAACGCAATCGCCCGACGAGAACGACACGTCTAGACCGCCGCTAGCTGAGACGCCAGCGACGGACCCGCAACTAGTACAGGCTTCCGAAGGAAACGTCACCGTCGCCGTCGCAGAGAATCAGTCAGTCCGTGCGGGCGATGCGGCGTCGATCACGCTCGAGGTGACGAACGACGGCGACCGGCAGGCGACTGACATCGTCGTGACGGTTCGAGCGGCGGACGGTGCCGTGACGTTCGGCCCGTTCGCCGCGCCGCAGACGATGCGGTCGGTCGCCGTCGCCGATCTCTGGCCCGGCGACACCGAGACCGTCGACATCGAGATTGCGGCCGCACGGGTCGATCCGGGAACGTATCCGCTGTTTGCCAGCGTCCAGTACCGCATCGATGCCGAACCCCCGGTTGACGAGGGCGACTTAAACGAAACTCTGAACGACGACGAGGAAGACGAAATCGTTCAGACCGGTGGTCCGACGGTACTCGGAATCGCGGTCGACGAATCCCGGTCTTTCGACGTGACTCCCGTAGACGACGAAGTGCCCGTCGACGGGAAGGGCGTCTACGAGGTCCGAATCGCGAACGACGGCAACGAGTCGGTGACTGGCGTCGTCGCCAGGGTCGAGGTCGAACCGCCGCTGTCGAGCGAATCGCCGACGGCGTACGTCGGAACGCTCGACTCGGGCGACTCGGAAACGGCGCGGTTCGCTCTCGAATCGTCCACGGATGCGATCGAGACGACCACTAGCGTCACGATCACGCTCGCGTACGACATCGACACCGGCGACCGTACGAGTGCCGAGCCGATTCCGGCCCCCGTCACGATCGTCGACGTCGACGAGGATACCGACGTGAACTCCGTCGCCCCGTTCGTCGTCGTCGCGTTCGTGTTCATCCTCGCGGCGATCTGGTGGTTCCGCAGGCGCTGAGAAGCCAGGACATCACGTCCGTTCGAATCACGGTGAGGTGTCGACTTCGTTCGCATCGGAATCGGATCCGACGTCGTCTGCACCCCCGTAGAAGTGCATGAACACGTCCTCGATGGACGCTTCGCGGACCTCCATCTCGAGGACGGTGTACTCGCCCAGACGGTCGATCAAGGCGTCGAACTCTCGTGCGAGAACGAGCCTGTACTTGCCGTCCTGTCGGTCGACACGCGCAACACCAGAGAACTCGAGCGCGGCTGCAGGTGGTTCCTCGGCCAGTCGAACGGTAGCGATGGTGCCGCCTTCGGCGAGGATATTCTCGACGGTGTCGAGTTCGATCAGCCGTCCGTTCCTGATGATTCCGACGCGATCGCAGACGCGCCGAACCTCGCTCAGGATGTGTGAGGAGAAGAAACTCGTCTGGCCCGCTTCCCGTCGCTCCTCGAGCAGTTCGTAGAATTCATTTTGAACGAGCGGATCCAGTCCCGAGGTCGGCTCGTCCATGATCGCCAGTTCGGGCCCGTGCATGAACGCCGCGACGATAGCGAGTTTTTGCCTGTTCCCGCTCGAGTACGCCTTCACGTTCCGGTCGAGGGGAACGGGAAAGCGCTCGAGGAGTTCCTCGCGGCGTTCGTCACCACGAAGTCGACCGAAGTGGTCGAGGACGTCTGCACCCGTCACGCGATCGTAGAAGGTGACGTCGCTCGGGAGATAGCCGAGGTGTCGTTTCGCACCGCGCAGTTCGTTTCGATCCGTGACATCGCGTCCCATCAGGGACGCTGTTCCCGCAGTGGGTTTCAACAGACCGAGCAGGACGCGAATCGCCGTCGACTTACCCGCGCCGTTCGGACCGAGAAAGCCAAAGCTCTCTCCCCTGCCGACGGTGAACGTGAGGTCTTCGACGCCCCGAACGTCACCGTAATACTTCGTCAGGGAATCGATCTCGATCGGGTTCGGAGTATCGCGGACCACGTCTCGAGGACCACGTCTCGAGCCTTATACGTATCAGTCGAATCATCGTCGTTCTACGTCGATTGCACGGTGCGGCTTCGATACAATCAGCACGATCGGCGAGTGATGTGAGAGATCCCGAAGACACCCAGTGGGCTATCGACCGGTAGGTGTACGGATCGCATGCGATCGGCGCGACAGATACCACTCGGAATCGGCGGCCTGCTCGTGTTGTGGGTCGGCTGGGGTGCGTACGTCAGCCGAACGACCGAACGCGTCACGTCGGAAACGTCGGGTCGCTTCGACGGCGTCGAAATTCGTCGATATCCGCAACCGATCCGCTGCCGAGGCCTTCCGAATACAGACCCGCTTTCATCAACAGCTGTTCAGGTGTGACCCGCACTCTCCGGTCGTGATCCGGTTCGCCTCTTTGAGTATCAGTTGATCGGGTAACTGTCCCGCCCGATCCGTTCTACGGTTCGTTATCGAACGATCGTTACCGGAACCGGGGCTCGCCGCGTTACGGTTTCGGCGACGCTTCCGAGCAGGATCCGTGCGACGCCGGACCGACCGTGGCTGCCCATAACGACGAGGTCGACATCGTTCTCGTCGGCGAACTCGAGGATCGTTCGAGCGGTCTGTCCCGTTTCGACCGCGGTTTCGAGGACGGTCGTCTCGAGGATCCCCGCGTCGTCAGCTCGCTCGCGTGCCTGATCGCCGAGTGCTTCACCGCGTTCGACGGCCCGTTCGTGGGTTCGTGCGTCGTAGTAGCCGTCGCCTCCGTAATCGCTGTACACACCCTCCAGCGGATCGACGACGTGTAACGCCGTGATCGTCTCTCCCGCGTAATTCGAAACCGCGTGGTCGAATGCGGCCCACGATTGCGGTGATCCGTCGAGCGGCACGAGTACGTGCGACACCATAGCGGGGAAACGTCACGAGAGTACAAGAAACTCGCCCGGAACGACCGTTCCGATCAGCGTTCCTCGACGAATCGCACCACACCGTGAAGAGGCACCAGTACCGTAACTAACGACTATCGGTGAACGGATCAGTGCTCGACCGGAAACGCGATTTCGGTCGTCGCTTTGTACTGAACGATTTCACCGTCCTCAACGTCCGCCGTCCACTTCTCGACGTTGATTCCGGAGGTGTCGTCGACCGTCTGACTCGCCTCGCGAAACGCCTCACGTGCTGGGTCTTCCCAGGATTCTTCTGACGTACCCATTACGCGGAATATCGCCGCGCGGTGTTGCGAGCAGATCCATTCCGGGCAGAAGTCTCGGGATGGATGGGTGTCCTGTCAGTACGCCCTGAGGTCAGGGGTGATGAACGTGAATGGCGCATCAGCGCCGACTGGTTTTCAGTTTGAACGGGAGTCCACTGACAAGCCCACGACTGAAATTGTGGGTAGCTGACGAGAGATTCAACACGGAACGGAGAGTACGAACACTATGCCATTCGATAGTTACCACCGTTCAGAGACGAACCTCGATTCGGCTTCCGACGATAGTGATCGGATACCTCCTGTACGGATCGTCGAGACGATCCGCGCCGCGCCGGTTCCGGTCGTGAATACGCAGTACCTGGCCGGCGAGTGTGACGTTCCGACCGACGAGCTATTCGAACAGCTTTCCGCGATGGTCGAAGACGGGACGCTAGAGCATCATCGAGTCGAGGGCCGATGGCACCTCTGGTGGCTCTCGCTCGAGTCGGAACTCGAAGAATGACACACGTCACCGATAGCGACAACTGAAACTATTTACACACTTATTTCCCTGGCGAAGAACGAAGGGTGTGGGTGTCGAACTCCGAGTTATGTACGACCGGATGCTGATCGCCGTCGACGGAAGCGACGAGGCTGAACGGGCAGCGAAACGCGGACTCGAGTTCGCTCGCGGCTTCGATGCGACCGTCGACATCACGTACGTCGTCGATCGGAAGTCGCTTCGACTCGCGACCGCCGCCGAAAAGGCACGACTCCGAGAGCGCGGTGAGAGCGTTCTCGAAGAAATCGAGGAACTCGCATCCGCTATCGGCCAGCCGGTGACGATGGAACTGACCGAGGGAAAGCCCGCGGTCCGGATCGCCGAATACGCAACCGAACGAGACGCGACACTGATCGTCGTCGGCCGGCAGGGAACGACGGGGCTCGGAAAGCGGCTCCTCGGCGGCGTCACGGAACGGCTCCTCCACCGAAGCGACGTCCCCGTCTTCGTCGTTCCGAAGGGTGCCTCGGACGCGACGACCGACTACTCCGATCTGCTCGTTCCCGCTGACGGAAGCGAAACCGCCGCCGGCGCCGCCCGACACGGCGCCGCGGTCGCACAGCGGTACGGATCGACAGTTCACGTCCTCAACGTCGTCGATCTGCAGGCCGCAGGAGGAGCCTTCAGCGCGGGTGGTCTCGAACGCGAATTCGTCGACCGACTCGAGGCCAATGGCGAAGACATCGTCGAGGACGTGGCGACGGAGCTCGACGAGACGATCCCTGCGGTCACGACCGCCGTGGTGGGGACGCCGTCGAACGACGGCGTCGCTGCTGGGATCCGCGAGTACGTCGACGAGAACGATATCGACCTCGTCGTTATGGGTGCACGCGGCCGGTCGAATCTCGGCCGCCGGGTCCTCGGCAGTGTCACCTCGACTCTCCTTCGGACGACTGACGTCCCCGTACTAGTCGTGACGCGTTCGTCGTCGTGATGGTGTCGGTACCGATACTCGCGAGTTCGTTCCCTCGTGAGCCATACTGTCTCACTCCGCGAACGGCGTCTTCGATTCGACCGTTTCGACGGCTTCCTGATCGGGGTGCTATCGAACCGTGCGACGAAGATGTCGGCCGGCGGTTCGTGTGGCTTTTGGCACGGTCGGATCTGATTCCGAATTTCCTCGGTGTACGCGCTGAATCTGCTTCGACGGCCCCTCGCCACTCATCGCCGTGAAGAGCGATTGGACCGTCCGCTACAGCGACGGCGTCGATTCCCGAACCGTCAGTACCGGAACCGGAGACGTTCGCACGAGAGACTCGGTGACGCTCCCGAGCACGTACCGATCGAAGCCCGTCCGCCCGTGAGTCCCGACGACGACGAGGTCGATGGCGTGATCCTCGATGTACGAGCGGATCTCCTCGGGGATCGACGACCCGTATTCGACCGTTTCGACAGCCGATTCGACGCCGTTGGTTTTCGCGACCGCCGACGCGTTTTCGAGAACGTCGTCCGCAGCCTCCTCCAACATCGTTATCCGAGCATCGGAACGGACGTCGACCCCGACGCTCACGGAGACGAAATCGCCCGCCTACAGTCGAAATTGCCTGAGAGACGAAGTCTCTCGGAATCACGGAAGACGGAGTCTTCCGGACGACTCCGCGAGGGACGCTACTCCTCGAAACGGATTCGACGGCTGTACCGACAGCGAACCCGTCGCCGTGACCACGCACAGAACGCGCTGGTGCGCGACCTCGTTGAACGATTGTACGAGGAGGGCGTGGAGACGGTGTACGCGGGCGATTTGACCGACGTGCTGGAGACGCGCTGGTCGGTCAGGGTGAACGAGAAGACACACAACTTCTGGGCGTTCAAGACGTTCAGCCACCGTCTCGCGTGCGTCTGTGAGGAGTACGGCGTCAGCCTCGAAGCCGAGTCGGAAGCGTGGACGAGTCAGACGTGTCCCGACTGTGGCGACCACGAAGAGACGGTTCGACACGAAGATACGCTGACGTGTCCGTGTGGATTCGAGGGGCATGCTGACCTCGTAGCGTCGGAATCGTTCCTTCGGGAAAACAGCGATACGGAAGTCAGGCCGATGGCACGGCCCGTGCGATTCGAGTGGGACGACCACGATCGGTCGGGGAAATCACACCCTCACGAAAGTCCCAAAGAAGTGCGCACAAACCCGCAAGTTGCCTCCGTGGAATCGGCATAGCCGAACCCCCAACGGGGGAATCCTCGCGCTTTAGCGCGGGGAGGATGTCAGGTCCCACGATAGCGGGCGGGAACGTACGGAAGCAACGGCGCCGGGAGGCGGCCGACGAGGCGCTCGGCGACGCCGGCGAGCGGTTTTCGCAGCAGGGAGTAGCCGACCGACACGGCGAGAAGCGAGAACGCAACGGCGCCGACGAATCCGTCGGCGATCGCGATCACGGGCGCCCCAGCGGAGATTGCGAGCAGCAGGTCCTCCGGTGCGCCGTCGTAGCGAACCCACCGACGCGGTCGGACCCATCGGTCGTGGTAGTGGCTGTAGACCGCCCGTTCTGACGTCCCCTCCCACGGGCGCAACTCGAGACCCCCACCGAGAACGTCGGCCACGGCGTGTAGCGCCGCTGCGGAGAGTCCGACGGCGAGTGCAACGGTCGTCGCCGATGGAGCGACGAGCGCGGCTGCGAGCGCCGGAACGGTCGCGACGGTGGCGTAGACGGGATAGTGCAACGTCTTTCGGTGACCGGTGTAGAGATCGAGGTCCGGGGCCGCCCCGCCGACGAGCCCCGCCACGAACGCGACCGGTGCGAATTCCGGGGCGACCGCTAACACGGGAAGAGCGAGCATCATCCCCCACAGCGCGTGCGTCGTCGCCATCATTGTGACCTCTCGTAAGCGACGAAAGTACAAACGTGTTTCCCGTGTCGGGGACTGTCACACCGACGGACGAGTCGACGGATCGTTCGGGTAACGAGACGTACTCGAGCGCCCCGTCCGAACGAGCACGCGGAACACAGACGGGTTCGATGACGCCGGACGCGAGATAATGAAGTTTGTAACTAATGGTATGTTCAGTCAGTACCAATTACAGACATACGCTTGTGAGAACTATCGATGTGTGGTTAACATGTTCGGGAAAGGGAATAGGACCAACTGACACGAGTGATACACTATTGCAGAGTCCTCGAGGCTCGCTCACCGTGGGCTCAGAACCGCGCTCCCGCCTGCGAGCAGGTGTGCACTGACGTTCAGTGGCGACTGTCGCTCGTATACGACGCTTTGAGAAACGACGTGTGGACTCGAATCGAACGTCGCACAGGGAATGTGGGCGATCGATATCCCGACGATCGACATATTCGATCGGCCGCGAGAGGAGCTCGAGTTCCACGACTTCCGTCTCGACCCCGAAACACTGACCGGGCGGAAGGACGTCTCCTGAACCGGAGGACATACTGGCTGGCCCTCTGGTAAACCGTGCCCGTTCTGCGGCCTCACCGATCTCTGAGTAAAGCGTGTAGTAACCACGAGTCGGATCAACGGCGGCATTCGTCGACGAAGCGCCTCACCCGCGAACGACGTGTCTCGACTTGGGGTACTAGTCGCTCGCTCCGACGTCGGCGGCGACGGAGACGGAGACCTCGTGCTGGATCGTCCGTTCGTCGAGCCAGGACTCCGCATCGAGTGCGGCCATGCTTCCAGTTCCGGCGGCCGTTACGGCCTGCCGATAGTCGGGATCCATCACGTCACCTGCGCCGAAGACCCCCTCGACGGCAGTCTCGGTCGTCATCCCCTCGAGCGTTAGCAGGTGACCCTCGTCGTCGAGGTCGACGGCGGTGCCCTCGAGGAAGGCCGTATTGGGGACGTGGCCGACGCCGTAGAAGATCCCGCCGACGTCGACCGTCGCGGAGTCGACGTCGAGATCCGCGTCGAGTTTCTCCGTCGGGCGGCCGTCGGGGTGGCTTACCAGCGTCGCGCCGGTGACGCCCGCCTCCTGTGAGCCGTGGATCTCGAGCAATTCGGTGTTCCATCGGAACTCGATATCGTCGTGTTCGCGAGCGCGCCGTGCCATGACCTCGGAGGCGCGCAGTTCGTCGCGACGGTGGACGACCGTGACGCTATCCGCGAACTTCGCGAGGAAGAGCGCCTCTTCCATCGCACTATCGCCACCACCGATCACGAGAACGTCGTCGCCGCGGTGGAACGCGCCGTCACAGGTCGCACACGTCGAGAGGCCGTATCCCATCAGCTCGTCTTCGTTCGTCGCGCCGACCCAGCGAGCGCTCGCCCCGGTGGCGACGATCAGTGCCTGTGTCCGGAGCACGTCGCCACTCGAGAGCTCGAGTTCGAACGGTCGCTCCTCGAGCGCCGCCCGTTCGACGATACCGTGAACGAATTCGGCGCCGAAGCGCTCGGCCTGCTCCGTTCCGCGCTGGATCAGTTCCATCCCACCGACGCCCTCGGGGAAGCCGAGATAGTTTTCGACGTCGGTCGTCAGCGTGAGCTGACCGCCCGGTTCCGGACCCTCGAGCACCAGCGGCTCGAGGTCGGCCCGTGCGGCGTAGACGGCCGCGGAGAGCCCGGCGACGCCGGAGCCGACGATCACCACGTCGTGGACGATCTCGAATTCAGCTGTGTCCTCGTTCATTCAGTGTATCCCTCGATCAGGTCGCGAAGTCGGCCAGCCGGTAGGGCGCCGGTGTGCTGTTCGGCCTGCTCGCCGTCCGCGAAGAGCGCGAGCGTCGGGACGCCCCGGACGCCGTAGGCTCCCGCGAGCTGCGGGTGTTCGTCGACGTCGACCTTCGCGATCACGGCGTCGGTCTCGTCGGCCAGTCCCTCGAGGACGGGCTCGAGCATCTGGCAGGGGCCACACCAGGTCGCGAAGAAGTCCACGAGAACGACGTCGTAGTCGCTCACGACGTCCTCGAGGTGATTCGTACCCTCGATGTGGAGGGGAGTGTCGATCGATCGTTCGTTTGATCCGCTGTGTGCATCAGTTGCCATCACGTCCACGTATGGGTTAACGGCGTTTAAAGGTTTTGTACATATTGTACAATACAAACACGGCGTGTGGATAGGATGATCCTCGGTGAAAAAGGGATACACGCTTCGAATGGAGGATCAGCGACGAGAGGCAAGTTCGGAATCGGTCCAGATCGATCATGAAGGGGCTGGAAATTGTTCGAAATGTACAAACTTCGATCCGATGCGGTCCTCGAACTGGAGCCCTGTCGGTGGGCGCGTGGTCGAAGCGTCTCGAGTCCGACGACGTGCAAATCGAGAAACGATTTCCCGACGACGAATCGGCCGCCGGGTTCGGTACCCGCTCAGCTCTCCGATCGTCCGTTCCTGATCGGGAGTTTCGCCGAGAACGAGAACCAGATACGCAGCATGGAATCGAGCGTCCGAGTGCGGGAGCGCCCGTCCCTACGGGTCGCCTCGACGTTCCCCGTATAGTAGCCGGTATCGGAACCAAGTTCGAGGATCCGTTCCCCGGGACGCGGATCGAGAAGTTCACGTAACCTCGAGCGGGAACGATGGCGAAGCACGGGACGGCGTGGCTGGGCGACAGCGGGTCGCTCGGCGGGTAGTGACGGGGTCGGATGGGAGTGGGTCACCCGACGGCAAGCCTCGCGTCGGCGGTCAGAAAACGCGTGTCAGTCCTCGGCGGCCGCACTGTGCGGTGGTTCCGGTGCTGGTGTCGGTGGTTCGTGGGTGCCGAATTCGGGATGGGTTTCCTCCATCCACACGTAGACGACGGCGCCGGAGAGGAACATCAATATCGCGGTCACGTAGAACGCGGCTTCGGCGTTCACGAACTCCATCGTGAGGCCGAGCAGGATCGCACCGACAGCGTAGCCGGCGTCGCGCCACATCCGGTAGACGCCCATTCCGGCCGACCGCCACGTCGGATGGGCCGCGTCGCTGGGGACGGTCATCAGGTTCGGGTAGAGCAACGCCATTCCCAGCCCGGAGAGCCCGGCCAGGATCACCCACGGAAGGTAGCTCTGGACGAACACCATCCCGAGAACGCCCGCTCCGGCGAGGAACATTCCCGCGACGACGGGCGGACGGCGGCCGATGCGGTCGGCGAGGCCCCCGGTTCCGATCTGAAGGAAGTACATGGCGCTGTGGACGCCGACGACGACGCCGACGGCTTCGATCGCGAGCCCCCGACTCGTGAGATAGAGCGGCACCGCGATCCAGAACAGCGTGTCCACGAAGTTCTCGACGTGGCCGGCCTGGGCCGCCGCGAACAGCGTCTTGTCGCCGTAGGTCGCTCGCTTCAGCACCTCGTCGAACGGAAGGTTCGCGTCGTGGTGATCGTCGTCGGCCTCCATCTGCGCGAGTTGGACCGTCTCTTTGATGAGGAAGACCGAGATGAGGAACGCGAGCACCACGACGGCCGCGAGGAAGTAGAACGGCTCCGGCCGGAGGCTCGTCTGGCCGGCGATGACGCCCGTGATCCACGCGCCGGCGGCGACGCCGGTGTAACCGAACGCCTCGTCGATGCCGACGGCGAGCCCGCGCTGGTCGGGGCTCGCGAGATCGATCTTGGCGTTGATCGCCATGCTCCAGGTCAGCGCCTGATTGATCCCGAGCAGAACGTTCCCGACGGTGATCCAGCTCCAGCTCGGGGCGTAGATGAGGATAATTGGGATCGGGAGCGCAGTGAGCCAGCCGAGCACGAGCACCGGCTTGCGTCCGTACTCTTCGCCCCACTTGCCGGCGTAGAGGTTGAGGAGCGCCTTGACGAAGCCGAAGGAGACGACGAACGAGCCGATGACGAGGAACGACTCGACGCCGAGCACGTCCTCGCCGAGGACGGGGACGACGGTCCGCTCCGACCCGATCGTCAGTCCCGTCGCGAACACCAGCAGGACGTGCAGCGAGAACTGCTCGAGATGTTCGCGAATCCCCTGTTTCGGTTCAGTTGCCTCGCTCATGGATTACTCGGCCGCACAGCGGTTGGGACCCAGTTCGAGTTCGGACAACTCGTCGTCGGGGACGTCTTCCTGCCCGACGTTCGTTCGCTTCACGCGTTCGAAGTTCGGCGGATGGTCCGGAATGTCCGAAGCGAGCGTCTCGACGAAGGACTCCCGATCACGAGCGAGATCGGCGTTTCGCTCGCGAACCTCGCCCAGCGTCGCGGTAACCGGCGGCTCGGGTGACCCGGAGTCGTGTGCCGGCAGGACGATCGAATCGTCGGGCCGGTCCAGCAGGCGCTGAAGGCTCTCGTAGAGCGTCGCGGCGTTCCCTTCGACGTCGGACTCTTCGATACCCGCTTCGACGCCGAGTTCGACGCGGCCGACGCTCTCGTGGAAGAGCGTGTCGCCCGTGACGAGCGCCTCGCCGTCGAGGTCGAACGAGACGCTGCCCTCGCTGTGCCCGGGCGTATGGACCGCGTCGATGTCTACCGCCCCGACCTCGATCGTCTCGCCGTCTTCGATCGGCGTCGCGTCGATTTCGAGCGCGTCCTTCGGATGGAGGTAGTACGGAACGCCGTGACGCTCGGCGAGGTCCGCACCGCCGGAGACGTGGTCGGCGTGGGCGTGCGTGTCGAAGACGCCGACGAGTTCGGCGTCGTGGTCCTCGAGAATCGCCTCGTACTCCTCGAGGTAGTGCGAGGGATCGAACACGGCGGCGTCGCCGTCCGAGAGCAGGACGTGTGAGAGACACCCCTTCCCGGGGCGGGCGACCTGAACGAGCGTCCCCTCGAGGTCGGTCGGAACGGGTGCGCTCCGGTGAACGCGACTCCACCCGTTCATCCCGTCGGCCAGCGTCTCGGCGTCGTAGCCCATCTCTCGCAGGACGTCCGTCGCGGTCTGCGAGACGACCCCCGCGGCGCAGACGGTGACGATCTCCCGGTCGTTCGGAAGGTCCACGAGGGCGTCTTTCGCCGTCTCCGGGTCGTCGGTCAGTTCGTCGTAGACGTCGACGTTGACGCTGTCCGGAACGTGCCACTCCTCGTATTCTTCCCGGTGGCGAACATCGAGGACGAGGACGTCCGCGCTCTCGTCTTTGCCGTCCCGCAACCGATCACCGAGTTCCGTCGGGCTGATTTCTGTCATCGATACCCGTTCGTAGGGCCGATACCCGAATAGGAGTGGTGCGGGACATGACCGGTACCGTTAATCAGACTGAGAGCGAAAAGCGGTGTATGAGTCTGTACGAGGCCTCGTTCCGATTGAAGCACGAGTGTCCCTACCGGGAGATCTCGCGACGCTATCCGGACCTCACGATTCGAGAGTGGTACCTGAGCGACTGTCAGGTGCTCGAGATCACCTCCGCGGAGGCGCCGACCGACGACCTGCTCGAGGAGATCGACGAAATCGGAACGGTCCTCCACGAGTCGATCGACGATTCCGGCCTCCACGTCGTCACCCAGTCCTGCCTCTGTTCGCTCGAGGGATCGATCCTGGAGCGGTTCGAGGCGCACAACTGCCTCTACCAGCCGCCGACGATTCACCGGCAGGGCTGGGAGCATTACACGGTGATCGCCTTCGACGAGGACGACGTTCGGGCGCTGTTTCAGGATCTGGAGGGCGATCGGGATATCGAACTGCTCTCCAAGACCGCGATCTCGGAGCAACACATCCCGCACAGCATGTTGGCGCCGGTCGATCGGCTGTTCGAGGACCTCACCGACCGCCAGCTGGCGGCGTTACAGCTGGCACTGGAGAACGGCTACTACGAACAGCCGCGACAGACGTCGCTTCGGGAACTGGCCTCGCAGACGTCGGTGGCCCGCTCGACCTTCGAGGAACACCTCCGGAAGGCGGAGAACAAGCTCATGGCGAACGCCGGCACGTATCTGCGGTTGGTGACGTCGGAGAGTGGGGAAGATCCGCTGGGGACAGGCCGGACGGAAGCGCCCGAACAGCGCGCCGACTGATCGATCGCTCGTCGAACGCGTCGGTTTTCGCCGGCTCCCGTACCGATCCAGTGGCCGACGTCCGGCGAGGGCTCTCGCGGTCGTTGTGGGATTCACGACGTCGGGTCGCGCCTTCGTTCGGAGCCTTTTCGGTCGGCTTTTTCGCCGTGGTCGTCGCCAATGGTCACCTCCTGATTGGAACGACGATAGTCGTCGTCGAACCGGTGGCTACCGTCGGAGTCCCTCCGCGACGGTACCGACGCCCGTCTCCGGCGGAGTTCGGTCACGCTGGTCAGCGGGGAAACAGGGAGCAACCGCGCCACAGGCCATCGAAGAGACGAGTGTTCGTCCTCTGTCGCCTAACTCAGCGTCTCGCTAACAGCGAGTCGAACACCTTTCGCTGAGCCTTTCGAAGGTGTTGATGGAACGTGGGCGGGGCGACGTCGAGCGATCTGGCAACGTCTTCACCCGACGCGGCGCGTGGCCACTCGTAGTACCCCGCGTGATACGCGGCCTCGAGAGTCGACTGCTGGCGGGCGGTGAGGTCCGCCGTCAGCGCGTGGCGGACGCGGTCGGCCGCGTCATTTCGCCGCTCGAGTTGCCGCTGTTTCAGCAGTTCCGCCGCGGGGTACGCGTCCTGTACGATGTCGACGATTTGTCGGACTTCCGCGCCCGGCGCCGCGTGAAGTGTCATCTGATAGTCGCTATCTTCGATGATGGCGTGTTCGACGGATCCGCCGAACGAAGCGACCGTCGACAGTACCGGTGGCTCGGAGAGTCGAAGTTCGAAACTCGTCTCTGCATCGTCGTTTCGGAGCGTCACGTCTCTCCAGTGTGGAAGCGTTTCCACGAGGGCCTCAAGACCGTCGATCGCGTCCGCGGTCGCGCTCCCGTAGACGAGGTAGTCGTCGTTTGCGACGGGAACCGTGTGGTCGAGGGTGATCGTTCCGGTCGGCGGAACGCCGACGGTAAGTTCGTCGAACACGTTCCGAATGCGAAACTGGAGTTCGACGACGTCGTCGCTCATCAGCGCTCGCTTGCGCTCTGTCGCGGCGATGGCGTGACCGATCACCTCTCCCAGTTGACTGACTACGGCACGCTCTCGGTCCTCGAACGCCTTCGGCCGTTCGGCGTAGACGTTCAATACGCCGTAGACGGTCTCCTTGTGGACAATCGGGATCGCGGCCGACGACCGAAATCCGTACTCCTCGACGTGGCTCCGCCAGGGGTCGTGTCGGGAATCGGCGTGGATATCCTGCGTAGTCTGGGTCTCGCGTTCCCGGATGGCCCTGCCCGTCGGCCCACTGCTTCGCTCGTCGTCCGGATCGACGGTGATCGTGATCCCGTCGAGATACCCTTGCACACCGGCCTCGGTTCGAACGTTCACCGTCTGATCGGCGACGTCGACGTCGCCGATCCACGCGAACAGATACGAATCCGTCGCGGCGAGGTGCTCGCAGACGACCCGCTCGATCTCCTCGCGCGTCGACCGGTCGATGACTTCGTCGGTGATATCGCGGACGACGTCGTTGAGGGTGTTGATCGCGACGAGTTGTTCGTGCTGGCGCTTCAGTTTCCGCTCGTCTTCGTGCCGGTCGATGGCGGTCGCGAGAACGTTCGCCACTGACTGGACGAAGGTGACGTCGTACTCAGAGAACGCTCGACGATCGGTGTCGTGGACCCCGAGGACTCCCCAGGGCTCCTCGGCGGGACCGATGACGACGCTGATGCCGCTCGTGACATCGTGGTCGGTCAACAGATCGGGACCGCTGAATCGCGACTCCGAATCGAGGTCGTCAACCAGAACCGGACCCTCAGACGCCAGCGTGTAGGCCGCCTGCGAGTCGTCTTCGACGGCTGAGACGGTCTCCTTCCCGACGACGTCCGCGTCCCAGCCGGTACCCTGGCGCACCAGAAGCTCGTCAGCGGTCCGATCGAGACACAACATCTTACAGTAATCGGTCTCGAGCGTTTGGGGTACCAGCTCGGACGCGTCGGCCAGCAGTTCGTCCACGTCGTGGCTCTCGAGCGCCCGCTGACCGAGTTCCGCAACCACCTCCTGCTGTCGGATCCGTTGTCTGAGCATCCGCTCGCGCTCGATGTGGTCGGAAACGTCGCGAACCACGCCACAGCGCCCGTCAGCGTCGCCCAACGGGAACGGAGCCAGTCTGCTCTCACACGGAACGTTCGCTCCGCGTTTCGTGTGCAAGTCGAGCTCGATAGTCGCGACGTCCCGCTCGCTCGTCGCGATTTCCTCGGCCAGCGATTCGGCCCGCGTCGTGATCTCGTCGTCGTGGACGGTCGTCGCGTGCGCTCCGAGAAGTTCCTCGCGGTCGTATCCCGTCAGTTCACAGAAGCCGTCGTTGACCACGACGAACCGGGCCTCGTCATCGACCGCGTAAATGCCGTCGGCGACGGTCTCGACGATCGTCTCGTACTGTTCGAGTTCTCGTTCACGCGACTCGAGTTGCTTGCGCTCGGTAACGTCGTGGTAGAGTTCAATCCGCCCACCGGCGTACGCCCCGGTCTCGATCGGTTTGCTGCGGTGCTCGAGCCAGCGCGGTTCGCGTTCGTCCCCCGCCGTCACGCGACACTCGAACCGTTCGGCGTACGTATTGTCGTCGTAGGTCGCCAGAACGGTGTCGACGAACGAGGTCCCGTCGTCGACCACGGAAGCGATATCAGTTTCGACGAGGCGACGTTTGTTCTGCCCGAGAACGCGCTCGCGGTCGAGATCGAAGTACCGCCCGGCCGTTTCGTTGATCCACGTGATGTCGAACGCTTCGTCGAGGACGAACACACCGATATCGGTGCTGTCGAGGGCCTCGGCGAGCAAGGACTCGGCTTCAGTCGGCCAGTCTCCCGCGTCGGGTGAACGACCGTCGATCGCCGACGATGGAGGCCGCCACCACACTCGGGCGCTCGCCCCGACGCTCTTGGTTTCGAGTTCGCCGCGTTCGACGAGTCGTTCCAGCCGCTCGTACGTGCTCCGTCGACCGAGATCGAGACTGTCCGCCAGTTCGTTCGTCGTCCGCGGGGCCCCGGATTCGTCGAAGAGCGCGAGCGTCTCCCGGAGGGCCTCAGTCAACGATTGGGACGTCATCACGGGATACTCGCGACGGAAGCGCATTAACCCTCCGCCGGCGGAGTCGGTTCGGCGACGTAGCTCTGCCGATCGGGGTCAGCGATCGAGCCAGAGACATCGTACTCCACGAGTTGTCTGATTGTCGTCCGAAAATTACCTACGTACGTTTACTGTGGTCTTACGAACGATCGTATTCTGAGTGGTATATACGAGGCCCACGGCGGTTAACCGGAATACGTCCATGACCCACTCTATACACGACATTCCCGGCGCGGACGAACTGACCACGAGTGATCGCTATCGATTACTCGCAGAAAAGCGGCGCAGAATGACTCTCGACGTGCTCACAGGGCAGAACGTTCCCGTCGACCTCACCGAGTTAGCGACCGGGATCGCGGCGCGAGAAGACGGCACAGGTGCGGTCGACGAGGAGACCGTGACGCGCGTAGCACTCACGCTTCACCACGTTCACCTCCCGATGCTCGCCGAGTACGGCGTCATAGACTACAATCCGGACACGAACTGCGTCGAGTCGTGTCCTCTCCGATTCGACCCTCGAATCGAGTGACCGCCCGGCGATGCGTGCTCTCCGTCACCGGTAACCGCACTCGAGCGGTATCTCCGACCATATTTAGGCGCCGATCGCGGGTCTTACCACTCCCGTCGCAGTCCGTCGAGGAGCCGATCGACGTCGTCCTCGGTATTGACCGCGTGAACGGACGCGCGGATCGCGTTCGGAAACGGAAGCGCTCGAACGACGATCCCGTCGGCGGCCAGGCGCTCGACCGTCGCCGCCGGATCGGCGACGTCGATCGTCACCAGTCCGGACTCCGGCGTCGACGGACTGTAAAGTCGATCGGCGGGGACCTCGTCGGTCAGTCGACCGGCGAGACGGCAGACGCGATCCTCGATTCGCTCCATCCCGAGTTCGGTGATCACCTCGATCGCTTCCCGAAGCGCGACGTGCGGGGCCGGATTCGCCGATCCGACCTCGAATCGACGCGCACCGGCTGCGAACTCGAAGGGATCGGCGGTCGGCACCTCGACGCTCCGATAGCCGACCGTCCGCGGCTCGAGGTCGTCGGCGACCGCCCGGTCGACGTGGAGAAACCCGCCACCTCAGAGCCCCAACAACCACTTGTGGCCGGCAGCGGCGACCACGTCGGCTCCCCACTCGTCGACGTCCATCGGCAGCTGACCCGGAACCTGGACGGCGTCGACGAGCGTGAGCGCACCGGCGTCGTGAGCGACGTCGACCAACTCCGCCACCGGAAGTCGCGTCCCGTGCGTCCACGTGACCGCGCTAAAACAGGCGAGTTTCGCGTCGGCGACGGCGTCCGCGAAGCGCTCGAGATCGAGACGGCCGGCGTCCGTCTCGACGACGCGAACCTCGACGCCCTCCCGTTCGAGACGCTGCCAGGGGAGTATCCCGGCGGGGTGCTCGAGGTCCGTCCGAACGACGACGTCGCCGGGTTGCCAGTCGATCGCGCCTGCGATCGCGTTGATGCCGGCGGTCGTACTCTCCGTCAGGGCGATCTCGTCCGGGTCGGCGCCGACGAACGACGCGACCGTCTCTCGAGTGCGATCGAACGCTCGAAACGCAGTTTCGTAGGGATCGTCTGCGACCGGTGCGTCGTACTCGTGGGTACGGACGAACTCGGCGGCGGCATCGACGACGGACTCCGGACTCGGCCCGTGAGCGCCGAAGTTGAGGTAGGCGTCGTCCTGCAGGGCGGGGATATCGGCTCGGAGTTCGAGTGGCGTCATTGGTTCTTCATAATCGAGGCTACGAACGGAGAGGACAATAATCTTGGGACGGTTATACAATACTAATGGCGATTCTCAGGACGCCACCAGAACCGACGAGAGGCAAAAAAGCGGCACTACGCTTCGTCGTCGGCGGTCGCATTACTCGTCGTCACTCGTACTCGAACGACGGCCCGCGACGCGACAGCCGGTAGTCGTGTGAACCGTCGGACACTGAAAGCCAGATGATGAGCTGGCAAATACCGTCACGGCCCCGTATTCCATCCAGACTCCGAGCGGACGAGACGACGTAAGGAACCTTTCGTTCGTAGCCATCCAACAATCTCGCTTTCAATTCCAAAGTCATTCCGGGGATATATCTCGACTCGAGGTGTACGACGACCATGCGAGAACTCGACGAGACCGATATGGAGATTCTGCGATTGCTCAGTGAAAACGCCAGACGACCGTTCAGTGACATCGCCGAGGAGGTCGGGCTCTCGGGGCCGGCCGTTTCGGACCGCGTTCAGCGCCTCCGAGAGGCCGGCGTCATCGATCGCTTTACGGTCGACATCGATCACTCGCAACTCCAGGCCGGCGTCCCGGTGTTCGTCCGGGTATCGGGTGGAATCGGCGTCGTCGACGACCTCAGAGATCGGATCGGCGCCGCCGATGCAGTTGAATACGTGTTCGTAACTGCGGACGGCGATATCCTGTTCTACGCCCGCGCACAGGTCCAGAACGTTCGTCGGTGGCTCGACGGACTGTTCGCCGGCGCCGGCGACGTCGACTGCGAGGTGACGTTGATCGACGAGGTCGAGTGGCGTCCCTCGCTCGAGGGGACCGAGTTCGCGCTCACCTGCGCCGAGTGCGGTAACACCGTCGACAACGAGGGCGAGTCGACGAGAATCGACGGCCAGATGTATCACTTCTGCTGTCCGTCCTGCCGAAGTCGGTTCGAGGACCGCTACGACCGGATCGAGGAGGGGGCGTGACGACTTAGATTTTCAAAGAAAGTTACCTAGTCTACTTAGGATTTCGACCAGTAAAGGGGGTAAGGGTAGATCCCTTATGAGACTATAATGAGTCGGCGAACCACACACCTCGAGATCCAGGGGATGAGCTGTGCGAACTGTTCGCAGTCGATCACCGACGCCCTGGAAGCGCTCGAGGGCGTCTCGGAGGCGAACATCAACTTCGCCACCGACGAGGGCTCGGTGGAGTACGACCCGGGAGCGGCGTCGCTCCGCGAGATATACGACGCGATCGACGACGCCGGGTACCACGCCGAGACCGCCACCGTTTCGATCGGCATCTCGGACATGACGTGCGCGAACTGCGCCGACACCAACGAGGAGGCGCTCGAACTGGTTCCCGGCGTCATCCGCGCGGAGGCGAACTACGCGACCGACGAAGCGCAGGTCGAGTACAATCCCGCCGACGTGTCCAGAGAAGCGCTCTACGACGCGATCGAGGACGCGGGATACACGCCCGTTCGTGACGACGACGGCACCGAGGAGTCGGATCAGGACCGCCGCGACGCCGCCCGTCAGGAGGAGATCCGGAAACAGCTCCGGCTGACCCTGTTCGGGGCGGTGCTGTCGGCACCGTTCCTGCTCTTCCTGACCGATCGGTTCCTGCTGGGCGGGAGCGTCCTGCCCGAGACGGTCTTCGGCCTCGAGTTCGAGTGGGTCGGGTTCCTGCTCGCGACGCCCGTCCAGATCGTCCTGGGCCGGCCGTTCTACGTGAACTCCTACAAGGCGCTCGTGAAGAACGGACGGGCGAACATGGACGTCCTCATCGCGCTGGGATCCTCGACGGCGTATCTCTACAGCCTCGCGGTCCTGCTCGGGCTGGTCGCCGGAGAAACGTACTTCGACACCGCGGCGCTGATCCTCGTGTTCATCACGCTCGGGAACTACCTCGAGGCGCGCTCGAAGGGCCAGGCCGGCGACGCCCTCCGGAAGCTCCTCGAGATGGAGGCCGAGACGGCCACGGTCGTCGACGACGACGGCACCGAGCGGAAGGTACCGCTCGAGGACGTCGCGGTCGGCGACCGGATGAAGGTCCGTCCCGGCGAGAAGATTCCGACTGACGGCGTCGTCGTCGACGGCCAGTCGGCCGTAGACGAGTCGATGGTGACCGGCGAGTCCGTTCCCGTCGAGAAGGGAGACGGCGACGAGGTGATCGGCTCGACGATCAACGAGAACGGCGTCCTTCTCGTCGAGGCGACGAACGTCGGCTCGGACACGGCGCTCCAGGGGATCGTCAGGACGGTCAAAGAAGCCCAGTCTCGCCAGCCGGAGATCCAGAACCTCGCCGATCGTATCTCGGCGTACTTCGTCCCCGCGGTCATCGCCAACGCCCTGTTCTGGGGGGCCGTCTGGTTCCTCTTCCCCGAGGTGCTGGCCGGCTTCGTCGACTGGCTCCCGCTGTGGGGGCAGGTCGCCGGCGGTCCGGCACCGGCGGGCGGCAGCGTCTCGGTCTTCGAGTTCGCGATCGTCGTGTTCGCCTCGGCGGTCCTGATCGCCTGTCCCTGCGCGCTGGGACTCGCGACGCCCGCGGCGACGATGGTCGGGACGGCGATCGGCGCACAGAACGGCGTCCTGTTCAAAGGTGGCGACGTCTTAGAGCGCGCGAAGGACGTCGACACGGTCGTCTTCGACAAGACCGGGACGCTCACCGAGGGCGAGATGGAACTGACCGACGTCGTCGTCCTCGACGAGTCGGGCACCCCGCGTCCCGACGGTGGCGAGCCGACCGCCGACGGTGGCCAACTCGCTACCCGCGACAGGCTCACCGAGGACGACGTCCTCCGACTCGCCGCGACGGCCGAGAGCGGCAGCGAACACCCGCTCGCTCGAGCGATCGTCGAGGGGGCCGAAGCACGCGGCATCGACGTCGTCGACCCGGACGGCTTCGAGAACGTTCCCGGTCACGGGGTCCGCGCCACCGTTGACAGTTGGGAGCCGCTACGCGGCTCCGGAGGGGTAAGCGGTGAGCGGAACGAACCGAGAGCCGTCGAGGTGCTGGTTGGGAACCGAAAGCTGCTCCGGGACGCCGGTATCGATCCGTCGCCCGCCGAAGAGACGATGGAGCGCCTCGAGAACGAGGGGAAGACGGCGATGCTCGTCGCACGCGTGTCGCCCGAGACCGGAGAGGGCGAACTCCTCGGCGTCGTCGCCGACGCCGACACGGTCAAAGAGAGCGCGAACGAGGCGGTCGCCGCACTCGCCGAGCGAGGGACCGACGTGATGATGATCACCGGCGACAACGAGCGGACCGCCCGCGCGGTCGCCGAACAGGTCGGCATCGATCCGGGGAACGTTCGAGCGGAGGTCCTCCCCGAGGACAAGTCCGCCGCCGTCGAGTCGATTCAGGACGACGGCCGCAAGGCGATGATGGTCGGCGACGGCGTCAACGACGCCCCCGCGCTCGCCGTCGCACACGTCGGCACGGCGATCGGAAGCGGGACGGACGTCGCCATCGAGGCCGCCGACGTGACGCTGATGCGCGACGATCCGGTCGACGTCGTGAAGGCGATCCGGATCTCCGACGCGACGCTCCAGAAGATCAAGCAGAACCTCGTGTGGGCGCTGGGCTACAACACGACGCTCATCCCGCTGGCCTCGCTCGGCCTGCTCCAGCCGGTGCTGGCCGCCGCGGCGATGGCGTTCTCGAGCGTCTCCGTGCTGTCGAACAGCCTGCTGTTCCGTCGGTACGACCCCGATCACGACTACGAGCTGCTCGGGTTCCTGCGCTGAGCGATCGGTCGTTTTTCCGCGTCAATCGATCGTTCGAACGCGCCCTCTCGCCGGTGATGACTGCCGATCCACGACCGCCTCGGATCGTTCCGTCCCCCAGTGACGGTCTCCGAAAAGGGAGGACGCCGGCCGAAACGAGTTCTCGTTTCGGAAGTATTTTTCGTAGAGCGCCCAATACTGTACACGACGATGCTACCCATCGATCCCGCTCAGCTAGATCCGGACGACATCGGCGAGAAGGAGACCGTCCTCGAGATGGACCACGAAGACGCAATCGAACACGTCCGCGAGGTGTTTACCGAGGCCGGATTCGGAATCCCCGTCGAGTTCTCACCCTCGGAACTGCTCAACGAGAAGGTCGAGGCCGATCGCGACCCCTACTACGTCCTCGGCGCGTGTAACCCTGCAGTGGCCGACCGTGCGCTCGAGGCCAGCGACGGCGAACTCGGCGCGCTGTTCCCGTGTAACGTCGTCGTCTGGGAAGAAGAACCCGGCCGACAGCGCGTCTACCACGTCTCGATCATGCGGATCGCGCGGCTCGTCGGGATGGCACCGGACGACGACGAGATGGCGGACATCGTGGCGGAGACGGGTGAACTCGTCGATAACGCCTTCGAGGAACTGTAACCGTGGGATACCACACGTTCGACGCGTCGCGGGCGGACAAGCTAGAACAGGCCGGACGACGATACCGCTTCCTCTCGGCGGAGGAACTGCTGTGGGCGCTGTCGCTCTCGCCCGAGGACACCGTCGCCGACCTCGGCAGCGGGACCGGCTTCTTCATCGACGACGTCGCGCCACACGCCGGCGAGGTCTACGCGGTCGACGTCCAGGAGGAGATGCACGAGTACTACCGTGAGAAGGGCGTCCCGGAGAACGTCGACCTCGTGACCAGCGACGTGAGCGACCTGCCGTTCGACGACGGCGGCGTCGACGCTGCGTTCTCGACGATGACCTACCACGAGTTCGCGAGCGACGACGCGCTCGCGGAGATCGAACGAGTCCTCGCCGCCGACGGCCGACTCGTCGTCGTCGACTGGGCGGCGACCGGATCCGGCGAACACGGGCCGCCAGTCGACGAGCGGTACAGCGCCAACGAGGCGGCAGACGCGCTCCGCGATGCCGGATTCGCGATCGAGCATCAGGCCGTCCGCCCGGAGACCTTCCTAGTGATCGCCGCGCTCGAGTGATCGCGCAGCTGTTCCGTTCGAAGGCTGTTTTTGACTCGATTTCGGGCGCGGTACCCGATCGCGAATCGAGAGACACACACTGACACAGCCATGGTTCCTATTTTTCCCCGCAGTCGTGGGACGCTCCGTGATGGACGACAACGAGCGAACCGTCCCACGACGACAGGCGTTGCGAATCGGCGGTGCAACGCTGTTCGGGATCGCGGGACTCGCGAGCGGAGGGAGTATCGGCACGGCTGCACTCGAGCGGGTCGCACAGGAAGACGGCAACGAGGGCGTACAGGAGGAAACGCTGGTCGCCTCGAGCGGACAGGTCGACGTCGGATCGAACGAGAGTCTCGAGACGTGGCTGTACGACGAGCAGTTTCCCGGCCCGGAACTCCGCGTAAGCGAGGGGGAGACGCTTCGCGTCTCGCTCGAGAATCAGTTGTCCGAAGGGACGACGGTTCACTGGCACGGCGTTCCCCTGACGAATCCGATGGACGGTGTTCCGGACGTCACGCAAGAGCCCGTCTCGTCCGACGAGACGTTCGAATACGAGTACGAGGCGTCGCCAGCGGGGACGTACGTCTACCACAGCCACGTCGGGTTGCAACTGGACAGGGGTCTCTACGGGCCGTTGATCGTCGAAGAAGAGTCGCCCCACGTCGAGTACGACCGCGAGTACACGCTGTTGATCGACGATTACCTCGCGGAAGAGCCGGCGCTGGACTCGATCGAAGCGCCGCCGGGCGGCGGCGACGGTATGGGTCCTGGTGGAGACGGCGACGGTATGGGCCCGGGCGGAGACGACGACGGTCGCGGACCGGGAGACGGAATGGGCCCTGGCGATGGCATGGGACCCGGCGGAGACGGCGACGGTATGGGGCCCGGCAGTCAGATGATGAGTCAGCGACCGCCGTACGACGGACTGCTCGTCAACGGACGCCTCCCGTCGAATCCGCCCGTATTCGAGGTCGAAGAGGGCGAGCGCGTTCGGCTGCGGTTCATCAATCCCAGCAGCGCCACGACCTATCGCGTCGGCGTCGGCGGTCACTCGCTGACCGTCACGCACGCCGACGGCCGACCGGTCGAACCCGTCGAGGTGGACTCGTTCGTGATGAGCATGGGCGAGCGCTACGATGCGATCGTCGACGCGGATTCTCCCGGCGAGTGGGCAATCGTCGCCGAACCCGTCGTCGGCGAAGAGAACCCCGCGGAGGCGAGACTACGATACGCGGGCGCGACCGGAGACGGGTCCGCCGAACGGCCGCAGTTCGACGGCCAGACGCTCGAGTACGGCGACCTCGAGGCGCTCGAGCCGCTGGATCTCGACGGGGAGCCGGATCGGACGTTCGATCTCACGCTGTCGGGTGGGATGATGGGCGGAGCTGATTCCGACGCGTGGACCATCGACGGCGAGACGTACCCGGACGCCGACCCGTTCGAAATCGGAGAGGATGAGCACGTCCGCGTGCGGATGGTGAACCGCAGCCCGGCGATCCACCCGATGCACCTCCACGGCCACTTCTTTCAGGTCGGCGACGCAGTCAAGGACACCGTCATCGTCGCGCCTCACGGCGATCAGGTGACGTTCGACTTCCGCGCGGACAATCCCGGCGACTGGCTGTTCCACTGCCACAACGTCTATCACCTGGAGCGAGGGATGGCTCGCGTGTTCGAATACGATTGAGAGGTCCCGATCACCCGATCACGTAGTTCCCAGCAACCGTTCACGCGCTCGGAGCGATCGCCGCCCTCGACGACGAACGCGTGTCGTCGTTCGAGGTCACGAGCAGACCCACGAGTACGGCGGGTGGGCGATGCTGGTGAACCTCGAATCGGAGCCCGCGCTAGCGTCCGAGAAGAAACGACGCGAAACGAGACGTGAACGTCGCCGAATTAGCGGTGAGTAGTTCAGAGGGACAACTGGACGTCTTCGACGACCGATCTCGCTAGCTCTGGGCGGGGATTTCGGTGTCGTCGTCGACGTGGTCGTACTTGTCTTCGAACTCCTGGATGAGCTGGCCCATCTTGGCGTACCAGTCGTTCAACATCCGCTGCATGTCGTTGGCGATCTGGGTCGGATCGGTCGGGTAGTAGACGTGGTAGTAGCCACCCTGATCGTAGTTGATCTGCTCTTTCTGGATGAATCCGCTCTGGAGCAGCCGCTGGATCGATCGGTAGGCGGTCGAGCGCTCGCGGTCCACGCGGTCGGCGACTTCGTCGATCGTCAGGGGTTCATCGCTCTCGACCATCGCTCGGAAGCACTCCTTGTCGAGTTGTTTCAGGCCGTGGATACACTCCAGAAGACCTTCACACTCCATATCCTGCTGCAGTTGTTCGGACATCGAATTAGCCATCGTACTGTCTCGGAGTAGGGACCGCGCCGGTATAAGGGTTGTGTGAATATTGTGCAATCTCGATGAGCCGAGATCGGAACGGGGTGAACAGCGTCTACAGCGCTAGTCCGGGGACGCCGCAGACACGTTCGACCGCTCTCGCACCGTCGCGATCGTGCTGTAGATCACGGCCCCGCTGACCATGAACGCTGAGAGCAAGATCAGGACGAAGCCGACCGTGTTGAGTACCTCGATCGCGAAGTAGTCGCCGGCCTGCTGAAACGCCACGGCGACCGAGCCGCCCAGGAGCATCAGCCCGAAGTAGACCTTGATGTCACTCTCGTCGACGATGCCGGTCGCGGCCGAGCCGATTCGAGCGCCCAGTGCGCTTCCCGCGAGCAGCGGCGCGACGATCGAGAGGTCGACGCCGCCTTCCATCCCGTAGAGGAAGGAACCGATTCCGCCCGAGAAGACGATCTCGAACAGGTCGGTCCCGACCGCGACGGGTACCGGAACCCCGATGAGGTAGAACATCGCGGGCATCCGGATGAAGCCGCCGCCGACGCCCAGGAAGCCCGACAGCAGTCCCGTCGCGAACGCGACGCCGAGGACCATCCACAGCGAGACCTGAATCCCGCCTGCGATCGTCATCATCGGCGGGACGCGGTACGACTGGATCTTCTTCGCGATGTCCGGGATCGCGTCCGGGTCGATCTCGTCGTCCGCTCCGTCGTGGTGGCCGCCGCTATCGTCCTCGCCGTCGTTTGTGAGCGCATTGCGCGTGACGAACAGGCCGATCCCCCCCAGCAGAACGACGTATGTGACGCCGATAACGCCGCTAGCGAGGCCCAGATCCTCGAGGTAGAACACCCCGATTCGGCCGAGCTCGATGCCGACCGACGTTCCGACGATCATCAACCCGCCGAGTTTGTAATCGACCTGTCCGAGGTCGTGGTGTTTCAGCGTCGCGATCACGGCCGTCCCGAAGACGAATGCCATTCCGCTCCCCACGGCGACCCGGGCGGGATACCCCATCACGAGTAACGCGGGCGTGACGAGAAACGAGCCGCCCATACCGAAGAAACCGAACAGCACGCCGACCATGAAGCCGAAGCTGACGAACAGTGCGAGCGTCGTCAGTGCGATTCCGAATAGCTCCATCTATGCGTGTTTGATCCGCTCGACGACTGGCGTTGCGACCCGCTCGAGTGCGCCGTATCCCACGTAGAGGACGATCGCCTCGAGGAGAACGGCGCCGACGAGCGCGCCTGCCTGTACCGCTGGTGAATACGCTGCGAGGTCGATCATCGAGACCGACCTCCGTCCGACGGTTGTGTACGAGTCATGGTTTTCTACTCACTACCGTCTATCCGGAGGATGTGTATAACACTTTTGGGACTACCACACAATATTACTGCAGGCTATCCCACGCCTATCCAACCGAGATATCTCTATAGGTTATGTGAATACAGACGCTCGAGTGATACCGACGCCTGTCGCTCGGGCGCGGTCGAATACCCCTCGGGCACTCGTCGCGGTCGGTCACGCCAGATTGTCGTCGAACCCCACCCTGGTGAAGTCGTTCCACGGGTTACTGCTCGAGCCCACACTCGCGACACGGTATTGGGTCGAAGAAACAATATTATACCGTCGGAACCTACACAGCGTATGAAAGCGATCTGTGCGACCGACCTCTCCGCCGCCAGTGAGGCGACGATCGAGAACGAAACCTGTCTCGAGTGTCTCGGGCGAATCGGCATCGAGGAGATCCATCTCGTGACCGTGATCCCGTCGAACGTCCACGCGGGAATGCCCG
The DNA here is from genome assembly GCF_017357405.1 of Halomontanus rarus. GTDB lineage: Archaea > Halobacteriota > Halobacteria > Halobacteriales > Natrialbaceae > Halomontanus > Halomontanus rarus. The sequence goes on from NZ_CP071598.1 coordinate 543,198, forward strand.
GTATGGACTTCGAAGGCCGACGCGAGCGAGCGCTCGAGCGGTATCGGGACGTGATCGAAGACGCCGGCTTCGACGTCGAGGCGCACGTCGTCCGCGGCACGCCGCATCGGCGAGTCAATGGAATCGCCGAAACCGTGGGAGCGAGCCTCACGATCGTCGGCTCGCGAGGGAAGAGCCCGCTCGAGAATCGCGTCATCGGGTCGACCGCGCGCAACCTCGCGCGGACGACGGTCGTGCCGCTGCTCGTCAACCGAATCGAGCGCGGGACGGACGACCCGGACGTCCTCCGAAAACACCTGTTCCAGCGGGTGCTGTACGCGACGGACTTCTCCGAGAACGCCGAGCGGGCGTTCGAGGCGTTTTCGTACCTGCGACACGCCACGCAGGAGGCGACGCTGGTCCACGTCGAGACGCCGAAAGATCCGGAACTCCCCGAAGAGAGCGATCCCGAAGCGCGACTGGCAGAACTGGCGACCGAGCTCGAGGGTTGGGGGATCGAGACGCGAACCGCGGTCCGTCGGGGCGATCCGGCGGACGAAATCCTCGCCACGGAAGACGAGTACGAGCCGACGGTGATCCTCGTCGGCTCGCGCGGTCACAGCAGGCTCCGCCGACTGTTACTCGGGAGCGTCTCCGAAGACGTCGTCGCACGGGCGAACGGGAACGTCATGCTCGTCCCACCGGACCGGATGGCCTGACACCGGCCGAACCGGACTCGTCCGATCGAGCCGAAAGCGCTTATCGGCCGCGTGAGAGGGCGTCGACGTGCTTCTCGGCGAACCAGTGTGCGATCGTACTCTCGGCACGGTGCAGGACGTCGCTACAGGTAGACTTGGTTACTCCGAGTGCCGACGCGACGTCCGTCAGCGTCGCTTCGCGGGGGACGTCGTAGTATCCCGCATCGAGAGCGGTCAGGAAGACCTCGAGCTGGCGATCCGTCAACAGACTCTCCGCGCGCCTCGCGTCGACCGCGTGTACGTGCTCGATGCGGTATTCGATTCCGTGCTCGTCGAACGCGTCGCCGAGCGTCGATAATCGGTCCGCGCTCGTCGTCAGTTCCCAGGTCACCACGCCGTCTTCGACCGCGAACGGCGTCTCCATCGGAACGCCGGCCTGCTGCACGGGAACGAGCAGCGACGGGTTCGATGCCTCGACCTGCAAGAGCGCCGTCTCGTCGTGTTTCCAGAGTAACTCGAGGTCCCGGATATCACTCTCACCGTCGATAGCAGCGAGTATCGGAACCGGATTCGATGCCACCAGTTCGATGATACCGATCGTAACGTCCGATCTCGGCAGCACCGAACTGACTCGAAACGTGGTGTCGGGGTGGGACGTCGAAATCTCGTGGATCCAGAGCGGTTCGGGGAGTTGTACGGTGAGTTTCGCCCGTGGCATCGGTATCGTCGGTTAGCGATCGAACACCGTAGCAGGCACTTCGAACATGTTCGAACCGCCCTGCGATATTCGCGATAACCGATACACGGCGACCGGTCGAACGAACGTGTATGGGCAATACGAATCCACGTAACTCGCGTCCGTCCGACTCTGAACACCGGCCCACTCGGCGGACGACTGACGGATCGACACTCTCTCTGATGCCGTTTCACGTCGCCGGCATCGCATTCCTCTTCGTCGGTTTCGCACTCGCCCTCTACCAGGGCCTTCAGGGGTTCGAACTCGTCCCGCAGGTGTCGTGGATCACGTGGACGCACATCCACTTCGTCACGATCGGTGCGTTCACGCAGTTGCTCTTCGGCACGCTGCCACAGCTGACGGCGCGAAAACTCGAGCGGCCGGGGCCGTCAGCACCGGCTATCGGAACCGTCTTCCTCGGATTGAACGGCGCTTCCACAGCTCGTGGACGCGGAGCTGTACAGTGAACGCCTGAAACGCTACTCGTTCCCGCTTTTCGCGCTCGGTATCGTCCCGCTCGTCGTCGGACCGGTACTCGGCATGGGGAAGACGGTGACTGCGATCGGACTGGTGCTGTACGCCGCCGGCTACGTCCTGTACGTCTACACGCTCGTCCGGACCTACCGAGTCGGCACGCCGAACGGGACGGCGCTCTCGGTGCTCGTCGCACAGCTGTGGATCCTCGGCCCGGCCGGCTTCGCACCGTTCATCGTGTTCGGCGTGCCGCTGGGAATCCCCGAGCCGTGGATCGAGACCGGTGCGCTGCACTTCTTCTTCACGGGGTGGGCGCTCCCGATCGCGCTCGCGGGCTCGTTACTCGTTGCCCGCACCCTCGAGTGGACGCCCGGAACCGCCCGTGATGACGACGGTGGCGGTCACGTCGACGGACTCGTCCCCGCAGCGAACCTTTCGTCGGTCGTCGGCCCACGGGCCGTCCTCGTCTGGAACCTCGCGGTACTCGCCGTTTGGATCGGCTTCTTCTATCAGGACCAATCGTGGTCGGTACTACTGCACGGCTCGGGATTCACGGCCCTCTTAGCGCTCTGGGGATACTATCTGGTCAAGATCGTCGAAGAACGGTGGGCTGTACGCGCACACGCGGTGCCGGTCTGAGTGTGGTTCCGGATACGATCAATTGCAAAACGCTGTACACGCCACCATCGGCGGATTATCGTGATCAGAACCGCTATCAGGTGCCTGTTCGAGTTATTCGGAATCCCCGCGGGTTGATCGTGGGTCGTCGGCAGCGCTCGGCTGCAGTTGGCGGACGAGATTCAGATGCATGAGGTGCAGATGCATCCCGATACCGTACAATATCAGCCCCAAACCGACGAAAATGAGCGGGAGGAGTATCGATTCGATCGCCTGAGAGGTGCTATCGAGATTCGCCGGAAGCACACCCCCGACCGCCAGGAGGAACGCGATCAGAATGACGAGGTACCCGACACGAACTGCGCGGGAGTAGCTCCCGACCTGTTGAATTCGATTCTCGATTTCATCCTGGGTGGGGCGAGATTTTTCGGTAGTCATAGACGTGTGTGAGGTACTAATTAGCATTCCAAGGATAATTGTTCGACTTGCAACCGTACTGCCGGCTGCTTCATGCTGTGGTTCGGTGCAAAACACGTTGGCGAACGCGATCCAGTCGGGGTGATACGAAGCTCTTTGACATCCTCCCCGCCCTGAAGGGGCATGACGAGACGCGTCGCGTCTCGTTGCACCCGAAAACGTGTCGCGTTTTCGAGGACGAGGATTCCTTCGTGGGACAGCACGTCGTTCGTGCGTCCCCGAAGGCACCCTGATCGAGACCATCGGGGTCTCGGCTGTGGTTCGTGAGTAGTGCGTCGGGCCTCGAAAGAGGCGTGGTGTACTTGGGTATCCGCTTGCACCTCACAGGCCGTGCCATCGACCCGACTCAACCGCGCTGATTGAGTAGAACATCCGACGCAGGGTTGCGTTTTGTTGCTGGAGACCCCAATCCAACTCCACTTTTCGTCTGATGTGCTTGTCACACGATATTATGTCAAGTATAATAAAGCTCGTGGGTGTCGCCCCGTGGTCGGATTCATCCCCGCGCTAAAGCACGGGGCTTTCTCCTCAATTCCCGTAAAACCGCGTTTTCCGTCAGTGTACAGCGAGCAGATGGTGACGACGAATCCGGCGGAGTAACGGACGTCGACGAGATCAACGAGATTGTCGTTAACATTCATTCCGAGCGTTCGAGCCTGTCTCGGCGAGTTTCGAACTCTTCGTCGGAGAGGTCACCGCGAGCGTACGCCCGACGGAGTTCCTCCATGGCCGGCTCTCGGGACGTCTGATTTTCCGTCACACGCTGGAAGACGAGGTATCCACCGCCGAGGAGAACGAGGAGGAAGACGATTGGGACGAGCATCCCGACGAGCGGCCACCATCCGCCGGTAGCTCCGTTCCAGCCCATCATTCCGCCGTATCCCATCATCCCTCCGAATCCGAACCCCCTCGCGAGTATCGGCAGTACGATGATCGCTCCGAGGAATAGGAGGACGAGCGTCGTCGTATCGAGTTGGTTTGAGGACGACATCGGTATTCAGGCCCCCGAGGTGGCTCCGAGACTGTCAGTGACGGCCGATAGCGTGCGCTCGAACCGATCGTGGACTTCGGTTGCGATAGAATCGAGCGCCTCGTTGTCGGCGATACCGACGAGTTGCTGCGGATCGACCGCACTCACTGACGTTACACGGGAGGAAACAACTGTTGTGTCTGCGCCCGTCGGTGACAGTATGAGCCTTTTCGAAGTGAGTATCCCGCTGGCCATCCTGTTCGTCACGTTTGGCCTGACTGTCGGTATTCTCTTCGGGTTTTTCGGGATGGGCGGAAGTTTCTTCGTCACCCCTGCGCTGCTGGTTCTCGGACACTCCGCCCCCACTGCCGTCGGGACCGGACTCGCGTTCGTGTTCTGGACCTCACTCGTCGCGACGGTGACCCATCGCGATCTCGATCACATCGATTATCGACTCGGTATGTTGCTGATTCTCGGGATGACCGTCGGCATCGAAATCGGGAAACAAACGCTGCTGGTGCTGATGGACGTTGGACTCGCGGATCTCGTCGTCAGTCTTCTCTACGTCGTACTCCTCGGGGCAGTCGGCGTGTTCGTCATCTACGACGGGCGACACCCGTCGATCGAGGACGGCGAAACTGTCGGTGGTCGGCCCGCTCTTTCCGTTCATCTCGAGCGAGTTCGTCTCCCGCCGACGATTTCCGTCGGAGAACACGGCGAAATCTCGGTATGGGTCGTGCTCGCGATCGCAATGATAATCGGACTCCTCTCCGGGTTTCTGGGCGTCGGTGGCGGGTTCTTGATGGTCCCCGCTCTCATGTACGGGTTGACGGTGCCGGGTGCTGTCGCCGTCGGAACGGACATCTTTCAAATCACTGTCTCCAGTGCCTACGGGACCGTTACGTACGGACGGCGGGGAGCGATCCACGTCGCTATGTTGCTCCCCTTGCTCGTCGGCAGCACCGTCGGCACTCGTATCGGCGCCGTACTCACGGATCATCTCGACGACACGGCACTCAGAACGACGTTCGGCGTGATGTTGCTCATCGGCAGCCTCTCAGTAGCGGGGAAGACGATCAGCCACACCTACGACATCGAACTACTGCATACGCTTAGCTTGACGCTTCTTCTCGGCGGGGCATTGGTGATGAGTGTGATAATTCTCTATCTCGGGTTGCGAAACATCCGTAACGAACGGTCCTCGGCGACGATGTAGGAATTGTAGCGGTGAGCGGATACCGTCCCGGTGCTAATTGGATCGGTGTTCCCAGAGGTATCGCAGGCTACCGAGACCTTCGTGCGGAATCCCTCCCTCTACGTACTGGTTTCCGAGGCTCGTTATGCGATACTTTCCGCGCTCGACCTTCGCGACGAAGCCTCGAGACTCGAGTTCGACTAACCGACGGTTTACTTCCTCGCGACTGTAGTCGATATTGTAGGCGATGATAGCGGGTGTCAGAACGAGTTCTTTCGAGTGGAAGAGGTCGAGGATCTCGTCGTCGACGGGGAGCATCCACTCGTTCGACTGCCGAACCCGTTCCGGATTCCGGAGGAGAATGTCGGCCCACGCTTCATGACGCAGTTCGCTCTTCACCGGACTGTACAGACCGATCACGACGAGCACCGATGCGATGCCGTGGACCCAGTGTACGAACGTCGGGACCAGCAGTTCCGTCAGCGGCCCACCGACGAGGAACAGCAGTAGTCCCGAGATCGTCACCAGCAGATAGCGGTGGTAGTCGACGACGGTCGGTCTGAAAAAGAGGTAGTACAGTAATCCGACACCGGTAACAGCTCCTATCGCGAGATTGTATACGACGAACGGGGGAATGTCGGGCATTCCTCGTCACCTCCTCGTAACGGTCTGTTGAATTTGCTCGTTTGTAGCGATCACCAACCAGAGAAAGATCGCGACGATGGTGTGCATCGCACTCCGAAGCGTATCAAGGAACACCGACTCGCCACCGACGAACAGGACGACGTGATAGAGGGTCACCCCCGACAGCGTCAAGGAGAGGAGCGCGACCACCGTCCCGAACGGCGTTTCACGGAGAACGTTCCAGAGGAGGAAAGACAGGACACCAGCTGCCGTTCCGCCGATGATGGCGAAAAGGATGCTCACCGTCTGCAGCGATGCATCAAACATACTGGAACGTCGATAGGGAACCCCTTCAACACCGCTGCCTCCATCTGAAAGGGACGCTGATTCCTCGGGGGGGTCAGAAATAGCGGGCGTCGAATCCGTTTCAGCCACAAAATACAGTATTAACCTCAATCTCATCGGTCATTCGCGCTCGGACAAACGGGATTACACCCATCTCACCGATTATTCTCGAGCTGTCGAGAGGTGTTAACAAAGTCGGTCCCGACCGATCGAGAACACGCAATGGCACTAACTCAGATCGACCATCTGACCGACGAAATGGCCGAGTGTACGGACAACTGCTTCGAAGCGGCACAGGCCTGTGAGTGGTGTGCCGACGAGTGTCTGGATCACGGCGAGGAGATGGCTCGCTGCGTCCGCCTCTGTCGGGACGTCGCCGATCTCACGACGCTGCACGCCCGCTTCATGGCCCGAAACTCCGCGTACCACGACGGACTCGCGGAAATGTGCGCTGACGCCTGCGAAGAGTGCGCCGACGAGTGCGAGCAGTTCGATCACGAACACTGCCAGGTGTGTGCCGACGTGCTGCACGAGTGTGCAGAGAGCTGTCGGAACATGATTTCCGCGTAAGGGCTCCGACCACCGCCGATCGCGGCTTCACGACTGACGGCTTGCGGTCGAGTTCACACGAATAGCGACCATGTCCACAGTAGCGAGATACACAGCCGGTGGCAACGTCGTACTCGGATGCTGGCTGATCGCGGCCCCGTTCGTCTTCGGGACGCCAGCGATCAGTCACTGGACCGACGTCCTCGTCGGCCTCACGGTCGCTCTCGTCGCCGGCTACAACTACGACAGGGCCCGTAGACGCCGGCCGTTGAGCGCGATTGGGGCAGTACTCGTCACCGTCCTCGGACTCTGGCTCATCGTCGAGCCGTTCGTATTCGGTCTCGAGGGTCCCCACTTGTGGCACGACGTCGGCTGGGGAACCATCGTAGCGGGCCTCGGGAGTTACAATGCGTACATCGCGACGATCACTGGACGGACCCTGTCGTTTCAGTCGGCTATCGAATAGGCCGCCCACCGTCGCAACGCCCGCTGAATCGGCTGACGATCGGCGATCGATCCGGCACCGACCACGATGTATCGGCGAACATCCGCCTCGAGACTGAATCGCAATAGTCGTGAGCGGGTCCTCAGTCACCGACATATATCACCATACGAACGTGGTGGAACGAAGAAGGGTTGACCGGTACACAAATCATCCCAGCGACCGTTTCAGCATCTACGAAGAGATTCATGGACGATCACGAGCACGACCGTTCGGTAGACGAAGATTCGTCCGGAGATGGTTCTGGCCGCTCTGAACAGGACCACGACCACGACCACGACCATCGATCCACCGCCAGAGACGAGACAGGTGAAACCGACGGTGACTCAGAACCGCAGGTGGAACAGTCCATGCTCAAGGAGGAGGCCATTGACGCCGACGAGGCCGAACGAACGGTCGAGGAGCGACACGAACACCGGGCGGGCCACGACGGAGAAGGTCACGATCAGGGAGATCACGGCGATCACGGAGACCACGGCGGCATGCACGAGGGCCACGAAGCGATGTTCCGCCGGCGGTTTTTCGTCTCGACGCTGCTCTCGATTCCGGTCCTCCTCTACAGCGAAATGCTCCAGGAGTGGCTGGGGTTTTCCGTCCCGGTGTTTCCCGGCAGCGAGTGGATCAATCCGGTTTTCGCGGTGATCGTCTTCGGGTACGGTGGCGTTCCGTTCCTCCGAATGGCCGTCCCCGAACTGCGCGATCGGTCGCCGGGGATGATGACCCTGATTTCGATGGCGATCTCGGTCGCGTTCGTCTACAGCCTCGCGAGCGTCGTCTTCCCGACGCAGTCGGCGTTCTTCTGGGAACTCGTGACGCTGATCGACATCATGCTGCTCGGCCACTGGATCGAGATGCGATCGGTTCGGCGGGCGCAGAGCGCGCTCGACGAACTGGCGAAACTCATGCCCGACACTGCCGAGCGGATTACCGACGACGGCGAAACAGAGGAGGTTCCGGTGAGCGACCTCTCCGAAGGGGACCTCGTTCTCGTACGCCCCGGTGCCAGCGTCCCCTCGGACGGCGTCGTCGAGGAGGGCGACTCGGACGTGAACGAGTCGATGATCACCGGCGAGTCGAGACCAGTGTCGAAGGAACCGGGAGCGGAAGTGATCGGCGGGACCATCAACGGCGACGGAAGCCTCCGCGTCCGTATCGAAGCGACGGGCGAGGAGACGACGCTCGCGGGGATCATGCGACTCGTCGAAGAAGCGCAAGGGAGCAAGTCCCAGACACAAGTACTCGCCGATCGAGCCGCCGGCTGGCTGTTCTACGTCGCCGTGGCGGCGGCGGCCGTGACCGCCGTCGCGTGGACGGTCGCCACGTCGTTCGACGCGGCGGTTATCGAGCGAGTCGTCACCGTCCTCGTGATCGCGTGTCCGCACGCGCTCGGACTCGCCATCCCCCTCGTGGTCGCGATCAACACCTCGCTGGCCGCCCGAAACGGGATGCTGGTACGGGATCGGATCGCCATGGAAGAAGCGCGAAACCTGGACGCGATCATCTTCGACAAAACGGGAACGCTCACCGAGGGGGAACACGGCGTCGTCGGCGTCGCGACCGCCGACGGTACCGACGAGCAGGAGGCACTGGCCCTCGCGGCAGCGGTCGAGGGGGACTCGGAACACATGATCGCCCGCGCAATCCGCGAGGCGGCCGCCGAACGCGGTGCTAGCGTTCCCGAATCGACGGACTTCGAAGCGATGAAAGGCCGAGGCGTTCGCGCGCAGGTTTCGGGTGAAGACGTCTACGTCGGCGGACCGAACCTCCTGACCCATCTCGACACCGACGTCCCGCCCGATCTGCGCCGGTTCGCCGACGAGGCCGGCGAAAACGGACAGACCGTCGTGTACGTCGTTCGCGAGGGCTCACGTCGTTCGCCCTCGGACGGAGCGAGCGGTGAAACCGCGAGCCGACAGGGTGAGCCGATAGCCGCCTTCGCCATGGCAGACGTGATCCGCGACGAGAGCTACCGAGTCGTCGACGCGCTCCACGAACTCGAGATCGAGGTCGCGATGCTGACCGGCGACTCGCGGGACGTGGCCAACGCGGTGGCCGACGAACTTGGAATCGACACGGTGTTCGCGGAGGTACTGCCCGAAGACAAAGACGAGAAGGTACAGGAGTTACAGAATCAGGGGAAGCTCGTCGCGATGGTCGGCGACGGCGTCAACGACGCCCCCGCGCTGACTCGAGCGGACGTCGGCATCGCGATCGGAAGCGGGACGGACGTCGCCGTTCAGTCGGCGGACGTCATCCTCGTACAGAACAATCCGATGGACGTCGTCCGTCTCGTGAAGCTGAGCAAGGCGAGTTACCGGAAGATGCAGGAAAATATCGTCTGGGCCGCCGGGTACAACGTCTTCGCGCTCCCGCTCGCGGCGGGCGTCCTCGCGCCGATCGGTATCTTACTCTCCCCGGCAGTGGGAGCGCTCCTGATGTCCCTCAGTACGGTCATCGTCGCGATCAATGCACAGCTACTCCGTCGCGTCGATCTATCCGTCCCGAGCTTGCCGGGCGTATCACCACAGAGCGGTGCACAGTCGTCGGACTAGAACGGTTTCCCAGCAAGAACAATGACGCTCGTCTATCTCGCTCTCGGCGTGCTCATTCTCGTCGGGGCTATCGGAGACGTTCTCTGGACGACGCTCTGGATCGAAGGCGGCGCCGGGCCGCTCACGTCGCGACTGATGGTGTGGACGTGGCGCACGCTCCGGCGGATAGGCGCCGGAAACTCGCGACTGCTGAGCCTCTCCGGACCGTTGCTCTTCGTGCTGACCCTCACGACGTGGATCGTGCTCCTCTGGGCCGGTTGGACGCTCGTCTTCGCCAGCGCCGAGAACGTCCTCGTCGACACGCTCGATCGCGGTCCCGTCTCGTGGACCGACCGGCTCTACTTTACCGGGTACACGATCTTCACACTGGGTATCGGAGATTTCGCTCCCAGAACCGGGCGCTGGCAGGTCGTCACGATACTCGCGACGGGGAGCGGCATGCTCTTGGTCACGCTGAGCGTCACGTACACGCTCTCCGTTCTCGATGCAGTCACCCAGAAACGCGCGTTCGCCAACAGCGTGAGCGGATTCGGGGCACACGGCGAAGAGATCGTTCGAACGAGCTGGGCCGGCGAGGAATTCCGGGGACTCGAGCTCCCGCTGAACACCTTCACAACGCAGCTCGCGACCCTCACCGAGAATCACAAGGCCTACCCGATCCTCCACTACTTTCACAGCGCTCAGAGGAACCGATCGCCGGTCGTCGAAACCGTCGTCCTCGACGAGGCGTTGACGCTTCTCCGATTCGGGATACCGAACCGACATCGACCGAACGAGATCATCGTCCGAAACGCGCGCACTGGCGTCGAGAACTACCTCGAGACGCTTTACGAAGGGTTCGTCGAACCCGCGGACAGCCCGCCTCCCCCGCCGGATCTTCGCCCACTCCGCGAGGCGGGTATTCCGACCGTGTCGGACGAAGAGTTCGAGACGGCTCTCGACGAACTGGAGGCGCGACGGCGACTGCTGTACGGACTGATCGAATCCGACGCTCGAGAGTGGCCGTCCCGGAGGACCGACTGAGTCCCTCGACGCGGACGGATCGTTCCCGGTGATCGGTATCCACCATATCGTTCAATACTCCGGCGATCGAAGGACGACGTATGGCAACCGACGACACACTGGTTCGGACGCTGTTGATCGTTATCGCCGTGATCCTGCTCCTTCCGGTGCTCATGATGGCGCTCGCGATGCCCATGATGGGCGTCTGGGGCGGCGGTCACATGTGGAACGGCGGTACGTGGGGTGGCACCGGAGCCACGTGGATGTGGCTGCTCATGTCGATTATCCCGTTGCTGGTGATACTCGGTCTGGGATATCTTCTGTACAGCGCGGTTCGCCAGTCCGGCAGCCGACGGACGGACCCCGCTCTCGAGGAACTGAGAGCCGCCTACGCCCGCGGTGATCTCACGGACGAGGAGTTCGAGGAGCGCCGCGAACGCTTGCGTCGAGGGCGGTAGTGGCGGGACGCGGCGTGTTCGATCACGTCTCGCGAACGTCAGTCACCGGCAGCGTTACCGAGAACGTCGCCCCCTCGCCGGGCTCGGAGTCGACCCAGATCTCGCCGCCGTGGCGTTCGACGATTCGACGGCACAGCGCGAGTCCGATGCCCGTTCCCGGGTGTTCGTCGTGTGTGTGCAACCGCTGGAACACCTCGAAGATGCGGTCCTGTTCGTCGGGATCGATCCCGACCCCCTCGTCACGAACCGAAACGATCCACTCGTTTCCGTCCTGCTCGGCGTCGACGTCGACTCGAGGCGGCTGGTCGCCGCTGTATTCGACCGCGTTACTCAACAGGTTCTGGAAGACCTGCCGCAGCTGGCTGGCGTCGCCGTCCACGCGCGGAAGGTCGTCGGTCGTGATCTCGGCGTCGCACTCCTCGATCCGCACCTGCAGATCCTCCCGTACGTCGTCGAGGACGTCGTTCAGGTCGACCGGTTCGAACGGATCGCCGCGCGTCTCGACGCGGGAGTACTCGAGGAGCCCCTCGATCATCGAGCGCATCCGCTCGGCGCCGTCGACCGCGTATTCGAGGAACTCCTCGCCGTCCTCGTCGAGCTCGTCGGCGTAGCGACTCTCGATCAACTGGAGGTAGCTCGTGACCATCCGCAAGGGTTCCTGGAGGTCGTGGGAGGCCGCGTAGGCGAACTGTTCTAAGCGCTCGTTCGATTCCTCTAACCGTCGGCGGTACTCCCTGCGCTCGGTGACGTCCTGTACCAGCACCATCCCGGCGTAGATTTCGTCGTCGGCGTTTCGAACGGGGAGCGTGTGTGCCAGCAGCGACCGGTCGTCGAGCTCGATATCGAACGAATTCGATTCGCCGTCGAAGACGGCCCCGAAGTGCGGTTTGATCTCGTCGACGAGCTCGGCGGGATATCGTCCGTAGATGCTCGTCCCGACGACGTCGTCCGGAGCGTATCCGAGTTCGCCGAGGAGTTCGCCGCCGGCGACGGTGTAAGTAAACTCGCCGTCGTAGAGCCCGACCGCGCCGTTCGGGAAGTTCTCGACGAGCGTGCGGTATCGGCGTTCGCTCTCCTCGAGCGCGCGTTCGCGCTCTTTCCGTTCGGTGATGTCGCGGGCGACGCCGATTCGTTCGCACTCGTCGCCGGGTAACATCGAGAACGTCGCCTCCGCGGCGACACGACCGCCACCTGCCGTCCGTAGTGTGGCTTCCTCCACCGGCTCGTCGACGTCGCCCGCGATCAGTTCCCCTTCCAGTTCGTTCGCCCGTTCGGCGACCTCGTCGTCGACGATCAGCGAGACGTGGGAACCGAGCAGTTCGACTCGGGAGTAGCCGGTTAGTTCGCAGTACGCGTCGTTGACCATCGTGAAGCGACCGTCCTCGCCGACCGTGTAGATGCCGTCGTTGACGGTTTCGACGATCGTCTCGTACTTCTCCAGTTCTCGCTCGCGCTCTTTGCGCTCGGAGATGTCTCGCACAACGCCCATCCGACCGATCGACCCGTCTTCGAGCACGTACGGTCCGAACCGGGCCTCGGCGGGAATCGTCTCACCGTCGGCGGTTTCGAACTCGAACTCGAGCGAGGCGTACTCCTGTTCGTTCGCGAGTATCTCCGACTGCAACGCTTTGGATCGCTCGTCGACCGTCTCGTCGACGAGGAGCGTGACGTGTTCCCCGAGCAGTTCGTCTCGCTCGTAACCGGTCATCTCGCAGAACGCATCGTTGATCATCACGATCCGGTCGTCGGCGTCGAGCGTCGCCACGCCGTCCCAGATCGTCTCGATCGTTTGCTCGTAGCGCTCCAGTTTTTCCTCCCGGGCCTTGCGCTCCGTGACGTCCCGGAAGTAGACCGAGATACCGGTCTCGGAGGGGTAGAGATTCATCTCGACCCAGAACCCGAGCGATTCGTCGTAGAACTCGAGGGCGGTCGCCTCCTGTGAGTCCATCGCCGTCCGGAAGGCGTCCCGGACCTCGTCGTTCTCGGCGGCGGCGGAAAAGACGTCCCAGTGACTCTCGTCGAGCAAGTCGCCCTCGGAGTGGTCGAGGAGCTCTCGGGCGCGGTCGTTGACGTGCGTGAATCGAAAGTCCTCGTCGATCGCGTAGAACGCGTCGGAGATCCTGCCCAGAATGCGCTCGAGTTCGCTCTCGAGTTCCCGCTCACGCGCACGACGATCGGTCATGTCGCGGGTGACCTTCAGGAACCCGCGGTGGGTTCCGTCCTCGTCCCGGATCGCCGTGATCGTCACGTTCGCCCAGAACCGGCTGCCGTCACGTCTGACACGCCACCCCTCGTCCTCGACGGAGCCGTTCGCGGTCGCCCGCTCGAGGTTCCTCTCGGGAACGTTCGCCGCCCGGTCCGCCTCCGTGTAGAACGTCGAGAAGTGCTCGCCGAGAATGTCGTCGGTGTCGTACCCCTTGATCGCCTTCGCACCCTCGTTCCAGCTGATCACGCGGCCGTCCCGATCGAGCCGGAAGATGGCGTACTCCTCGACGGCGTCGACTAACGACTGAAACCGCTCTTCGGTGCTTCGGAGCGCATCCTCCGAGCGTTTCCGATCCGTGATATCGTAGTAGAGTTCGATGCGGCCGCCCGCGTACTGCCCGGATTCGATCGGTTTGCTCCAGTGCTCGAGCCAACGTTCCGTCCGGCCCTCGCCTTCCGTGACGCGGCATTCGAACTCCTCGATGTAACTGTTGTCGTCGTACGTCGCCAGAACGGTCTCCACGAATCGATCCGAATCGTCGACGCTGTTCCGTACGTCCTCCCGAACGACCCGTCGTTTGTCACGCCCGACGAGTTCGTCCCGGCCGAGACCGAAGTACTCGCCGATCGTCTCGTCGGCCCACGCGACCTCGAACTCGTCGTCGAGCACGAAGACGCCGATGTTCGCTTCGTCGAGAACACTCGTGATCGAGTCGTACGACGTTCGTGCCGACTCGAGGGTTGCTAACCGCTCCTTTTTTTCCGTGAGGTCTCGTGCGACGCCGATCGTTCCCCGAAACTCACCCTCTTCGAGAAGCAGGTTGAGCCGTAGTTCACAGGGAACCGCACCGCCGTCGGCAGTTTGGACGCCGAGTTCGAAGGTGGCGATGTTCGCGTCTTCCGCTTCGATCCGCCTGCCGATCGCGTCCTCGATGCGTTCGATATCGTCGGCGGCGAGAACGAGCGAGACGTGTTCACCGACGAGCTCCTCGCGGGAATACCCCGTCGTCTCGACGATCACGTCGTTGACCGCGACGAAGTACCCCTCCGGATCGAGCTGACACATCCCGTCGTCGATGGTATTGACGAGCGTCCGATATCGGCGCAAGGCGACGTCGTCGTCGACGTCCCCCCAGAATAGTTCATCAGTCGGGCCCGCTCGAGTACTCATTGTCACCTAGATTGCTTTGAGTCTGTAAAAATGCTCGTTACTCGGGGGCCGCGTGCTCGCGTCCGCTCGCGCTCGAGGGGGTCGTCCTGTGCCTTTCATTCCGGCTACGGACACTGTATCCCCGCCTTCCTCGCTCACTCGCTTTCGCTCGTTCGCTCCTCGAGGACCGGGGGCTTAGCGCCCTCTGTTTCGGCTCAATAGTAATGTGTGGGAGATACAGTATAAACGATTCTCGTGGTCAGAAACTGGCGGAAGGCAATACGGTCGGCGGATCTCGGAGGGGATCGCTACCCGCTGACGCGGACGATAGGTACCCGGCAGGCCGCTCGAACGGGTGATACGAACACCGTCTGATTCTCGTCGCTGAATCGAGACCGATCCGCCCCCAGGTCACTCGGTCCGAACGATGCGGACGACGACCGTCGATCCCCGACGAACCCGGCGACGGGACCGGACGATTCGACCACCCAGTATTGTTTGTTCCATACAAAACCATTATTGCCGTGGAGGCCGTATCGTCGCTCGATGAACGATACCGTGGACGACGAACGGAAGCGGATCCGCGAGCGAAAGGAACGGGAGTTGCGCGAACGCCTCGAGAACGGAGGTGCCTCGGACGGCCGCGACGGAGACGGAGGGGTCGGTAGTCCGAACGAACCGATCGACATCGAGGGCAGTGACCACCTCGACGAGGTCGTCGGCGAGCACGGTGTGGTCCTCGTCGACTGCTACGCCGACTGGTGTGGCCCCTGCAAGATGCTCGAGCCGACGGTCGAGGCTCTCGCTGCCGAAACCGACGCCGCGGTCGCGAAGGTCGACGTCGACCGTCACCAGCGCCTGGCTCAACAGTTGGGCGCTCGCGGAGTCCCGACGCTCGTCCTCTACGTCGACGGCGAGCCGGTCGAGCGCACGGTCGGCGCGCAGGATCGTTCGACGCTCGAGAGACTCGTCGAGCAATACGCGTAGTGACACACTGCTGGTGCCACGTCGACCGATAGCGACCGAACGGAAGCGCACCCGGTCCGACTCCCCCTACGGGACCGGCGAAACGACCGAGACACGAGAACAGCTACCGATTAGCTGAGACGGCGTAGCCGACGTGATCGTGGAGATCGAGAGATCGACGAGTCCCGCCGACACGGACGTCGGAATACACGCCGCAATCGTCCAGTTCACCCGATGATCACTACCGCGAGGAATCCGATAGCGCTCGCCGCCGCCAGCGTGATCACCACGGTGAGACCCACTCCGACGACCGGCGAGATCGAGGCCGAGATTCCCGAGTCGCCCGTCGCCGATTTCGATGCCATGAGCGTGTCTTCGCGTACAGCGAAAAGAACGTACGTATCGACTCAGTACCTGAGTCGTGGGACACGTCCACGTACGTCGTGCGGACGTGCCGATCGAAACGCTCACGAGGACTTCGTTCGCGCCACGTACCGTCTTCGTCCAGCGGGGTGAGTTTCCCGCTGATCGACGGAACGGACCGTCGGACGGAACGACAGCGGACGGGTCTGGTTCGTCGAACAGTCGTCGGAACCGAATTTTCGTCCGTACGGTGGCCTCGAATTAATATTCTGCTCGTCGAGTAGCTGAGTGAGCCCCAATGACGGATACCGAAGATCGGATTTCTACGACACACGTCGGAAGTCTCCCGCGGCCCCCGAAGCTTCTCGAACTCCTCACCGCTCGGCAGGATGGGACGGATGTCGACGAAGACGAGTGGACCACGACCGTCGCGGACGCTACGAAGAACGTCCTCGAGCGACAGGCCGAGGTCGGGCTCGACGTCGTCAATAACGGGGAACAATCGCGGGTATCGTTCAACTGGTACGTCGCAGACCGGCTGAGCGGAATCGACGGCGAGCGCGAGCAGGAGCTCTGGGCGGACCTCCAGGAGTACCCGGAATACGCCGACGAGACGTTCCAGACGGACGTGATCGACCTCTCGATGCAACCCGCCGTTACCGGCCCCGTCGAGTACACCGGCCGCGAGGAGGTAGAAATCGAACTCGAGGAGTTCCACGACGCGCTCGCGGCCGTCGACGCCGACTTCGAGGGGACGTTCGTAACTTCGGCGTCACCGAGCATCGTCGCAACCACACACGTCGACGAGTACTACGACTCGTACGAGGAGTTCCTCTTCGCCATCTCGGACGCGATGCGCGAGGAGTACGAACTGGTCGCCGAGTCTGGGGCGACCCTCCAGATCGACGCGCCCGAACTGCTCACCATCGGCCAGACGGCGGCCTACGCGGACGAACCCCTCGAGGAAGTCAAGGACGCCACGCGACTCCACGTCGAAGCGCTCAACGAGGCCCTCGAGAACGTCCCCACCGAGCGAGTCCGCCTGCACACCTGCTGGGGGAGCTACGAGGGTCCTCACCACCTCGACGCGGACCTCGTCGACCTCCTGCCGGAGCTCTACGAGGCCGACATCACGGGAGTGAGTATCGAACAGGCTAACCCCCGCCACCAGCACGAGTACCGCGCGTTTGCGGAACACCCGCTGCCGGACGGCTGGACGCTGATACCGGGCGTGGTCGACGTGAAGACGAACGTCATCGACCACCCGGAGACGATCGCGGACCGCCTCGAGCGCGTCGCCGATGCGGTCGACGACGCGACACCGCTGGTCGCCGCGCCCGACTGTGGCTTCGGTACGCAGGCCGGGCTCGGCATGGTCCACCCCGAGATCGCGTGGGCGAAACTCGAGGCGCTCGTCGAGGGTGCCGAGATCGCGACCGAGCGCGTCTACTGACAGACCCCGAGAGCGCGTGGGCGACCCGATACCCGATAGTACGATCGGTACCGGAGGCGTTTCGACGTCTCGGAGACGAAGGCGTCGGCCCGCAGCATCAACGTCCGAGGAGAAGCATCGATCCGTAGCCGAGCCCGAACGCGAGCACGAACGACCCGGCCCAGGCGAGGACGGTGAATCCCAGTTTCCGGGGGCTGACGCCGGCCCCGCCGGAGACCGCGAACCCGCTGCCGACGATGGCGCTCACGACGATCTCGTTGAACGAGACCGGCACCCCCAGCAGGACCGCGGTCTGTGCGATGAGAAACGAGGGAACGAGCGTCGCGATCGATCGGCGCGGACCCAGCGAGGCGTACTCCCGGGAGATCGACTTGATCATCCGCGGTGCGCTGGTCCAGGAGCCGACGAGGATCCCGACGCCGCCGCCGAGCAAGAGCGCGATCGGCGACGCCATCGGGAGCCCCTCGAGCAGCGGAAACAGCGGGCCGACGGCCAGCCCGACCTGACTCGCCCCCGCCGAGAACGCCACGAGCGCGCCGAGCGAGAGCAGAAACCGGCGCAGTCCACTAGCCTGATCTCGAGCGACGTCCCAGCGGACGACGGCCGCGGCCACGACGCCCAAACCGAGCGAGATCGCGACCGTGGACGCGGCGCCGTCGACGGGAACCAGAGCGGTCCCGGCGGCGGCGAGCGTTCCCCCGAGCGACGAGAGAAACGCGAACTCGAGGTTCGCAACTACGACGCCGACGATGCCGGCGAGTATCGGAATACTAACGTCCTCGGGAACGTCCGGCCGCGGGAGGACGCTCGCGATTCCGTAGGCGATTCCCCCGCCGACGAACGGCGTGAGCACCCACACCGCGCCGATTTCGGCGTACTTCCCCCACACCGGATCGCCGCCGAGTGCGAAGCCGACGCCGAGTACCGACCCGGTCACGGTGAACGCGGTCGCGATCGGATAGCCGGTGGAGATACCGATCGCCATCAGTCCGGCGCCGATCGACAGGACGACGATGACGCCGCCGACCGGCAGACTGACTCCGTCGACGAGGCCGCTCCCGACGGCCTCCGAGACGCTCGCGCCCTGGGTCACCGCGCCGGCGAAACCGAGGATCCCGACGAAGAACGCCGCCCGCATCGTCGGGATCGCGTTCGCGCCGACCGCCGGTGCGAACGGGGTCGCGCCGCTCGAGCCGGCCCCGATCACCCAGGCCATGAACAGGCTCGCGACGGCGGCGGTGGCGAACAGCAGTATCGTCGTGGGTTCCATCAGTGTACGAAAAGCTGCGAATCGGTGCTCGAAACGCGAGCGTCGTCAGTCGGCACCCGCCGGGGCGGTTTCGGCCGCGGTGCGCTGGCTACGCCAGACGCCCTGCAGGTAGGCGCCGGCGAACATGCCGGCGATCGCCCACAGGATGGTGACGTTGCCGATCCCGAGGCTGGCGTAGGCCGCGCCGGGACAGATCCCCGAGAGGCCCCAGCCGACGCCGAAGATGGCGCCGCCGATCAGGACGTTGCGATCGAACGACTTCAGGCGACGACCGTACACGTCGCCGGTCAGCGGCGCGCGATCACGCACTCGAGGCATCGCCGCGAAGGCGATTCCCGAGACGACCGCCGCCCCGAACATGACGAACAGGAGGCCGAAGTCGTCGAACTGGAGGAAATCCAGCACCACTTCGGGACGGGCCATGTGGCTGTAGGCGAGTCCGAAGCCGAAGATCAGGCCGCCGACGAGGATCAGCGGCACGAACAGGGGATGGCGGTTCCTGCTCACGGGTCGTCACCTCCCCGTTCGCTATTCCGAGACCCTTGCTCCGCTCGCGTCTCGCTCACGGACTCACCCCCAGTGCCTGGACGAGCTGGGCCGTCACGATCGCGACCGTCAGGAACGTGATCACGCCGACGATCGAGGTCTTCGAGGCCGAGCCGACGCCGCAGACGCCGTGTCCGGACGTGCAGCCCTTGCCGATTCGGGTGCCGATTCCGACGAGGACGCCGCCGAGCAGCAGTCGCCAGGGTTGGACGTCCGTCGTCCACGCCCCGCCCTGCCAGAAGACGGCGTACACCGCCGCTCCGAGGACGATTCCCAGCGTGAACACGACGCGCCAGTCCCGAGACGCCAGATACTGCTGGAACCGCGACTGGTCGGAGACGTACGACAGCGTCGACTCGAGGAACGTGCTCGCGCCCGCGGCGATCCCCGTCCCGAGGTAGATGACGACGGCGCCGAGGCCGACGAGCAGTCCCCCGATGGCGTACCGGGAGATGCCGTTGGGAAACGGCTCGGCGGGCACCACCTGACCCGGAGCGGCGAGTTCGGCGAGCATCGCGATCTCGAACACGGTGATCAGTCACCCGCCAGCGACTCCTGGCTGGCCGCGCAGTTGTTCGGGCCGAGCTCGAGTTCGAACGCCTCCTCGTCGTCGGTCTCCTGCTGGCCGAGGTTCGTCCGAATGATGTCCTCGTAGTTGGCCGGTCGTGGCGGCATGTCCGAGAGGATCAGTTCGACGAACTCGTCTTCGTCCATCGTCAGGGCGTCCATCTCCCCCTCGAGCTGGCCGACCGGTGCCGTGTACGTGCCGTCGTCGGCGGGTTCGGCAGAGCCGCCGAAGTGTGCGCCACCGATCAGCGTGTCGTCGGGCAGGGTCAGCACGCGCTCCTGTAGCGACTCGTAGAGCTGTCGCGCGGCGTCTTCCGCGCCCTCGTCGCCCTCCTCCAAGTCGGGACGGGCGACGCTCTCGACGAACAGGCCGTCGCCGGTCGCGAGCAGCGAGCCGTCGATCAGGTACGAGGTCATCCCGGAGGTGTGTCCGGGCGTGGAGACGGTCTCGATCGTCGCCGACCCGACCCTGAACTCGTCGCCGTCCGCTGCGAGGGTCATCTCGTCGGCGTACGTGACGCCGCGGTCGACCGCCGCCTCGGGGATGGCACCTTCGACGCCCTCGTCGGCGAGGTCGCGGACGCCCGAGATGTGGTCCGCGTGGATGTGCGTGTCGATCGCGTACGTCAGATCGGCACCGAGTTTGTCCGCGTCCTGCCGAGCTTGCGAGGCAGGGCTCGCGGAACCGAGTTCCGCGGCGTCCTCGAGATACCGATCCGCGAACGCGCGCAGCGGATCGATCACGGCCGCCTCGTCGCCGTCGACGAGGAGGTAGCCGAGACAGCTACTCGAGGGACGCTGGTACTGATAGAGCGTCCCAGCGCCGTCGTAGCGTTCGACCTCGACGCGCTCGTAGATGCGCGCCCAGCCGTTCATCCCCTCCTCGAGGTGGTCGACGTCGTAGCCGCGTTCTTTCAACGTCCCGGCGACGTACTCGCTCGAGCCGCCCTTCGCACAGAGAACCGTGATTTCTCGGTCGTCGGGAATCTGTGCAAGAACGTCGTCGTCGATCTCGTCGTCGAGGAATTCGAAGTACGGGACGTTGATCGACTCGACGTTTTCGCCGTCGATTCGCCACTCCTCGTACTCCGATTCCATGCGAGCGTCGAGGAGCGTAACGTCCTCACCCGCGTCAATTCGGTCCTTCAACTCGTCAGGACTGACCGATTCGATCTCGACGTCTGGCAGTGGAAGATCCATGTCGTCCATGTTGTACACGTCCCAGTATCGGCTACTGGCACTTAAGAGTTTGCGTAGTATTTCCTATATTCCACAATACAGTGGCCGTGGAGATTCAGTGTTTGTACGCTATTAGCGCATATACAGGCGATACAAACTAGAAACCCGCGTTTTAGCCAAGTCGGCTGTTCTTGTATTGTACAATAGTCGATAGTCTTTTATGGGTGTGGACGATATTGTGTGATAGCTCCAATACGGGGCACAGAAAGAAACCATGAGTTCGGAATATCAGACCACGGAGACGCTGGACGTGAAAGGACAGTCTTGCCCGATGCCCATCGTGAAGACCAAGCAAGCGATCGACGATCTCGAGGCCGACGATGTCCTCGAGGTCGTCGCGACGGACTCGGGCAGCATGAGCGACATCCGAGGGTGGGCCGACGGCACCGACGGCGTCGAACTCCTCGAACAGGTCGAGGGCGACGACATCTACACCCACTACGTGAAGAAGACGGAACGATGAGCACGGACAACCCACCGACGTCGGTCGACGACGGCGAAGTCGAGTTCGACGCCACCGAAGTGCAAGCGCTTCGTGAGCGCGTCGAAGAACTCGAGGAGTCGGTCGCCGACATAGACGACGGCGACGACCGGAAGAAGATGACCATCGTCGCCACGCAGGGGAGCTTCGACATGGCGTATCCGCCGTTGATCCTCGCGAGCACGGCGGCCGCGTTCGGCTGGGAGGTCGTCGTCTTCCACACGTTCTGGGGGCTCGATATCCTCCACGAGGAGAAGTCGAAGGACCTCAAGCTGAGCGCCGTCGGCAACCCGAACATGCCGGTGCCGAACGCCGTCGCCGCACTTCCCGGCATGGACACGATGGCCACGAAGATGATGCAGAAGAAGATCGACGACAACGGCACCGCCACCATCGAGGAGTTGATCGACCTCTCGCACGAGAGTGGCGTCGATCTGCAGGCCTGCCAGATGACGATCGAGCTGATGGACTACGACGAGGACGACTTCTACGACGGCGTGACCACGGGTGTCGGTGCGGCGACCGCACTCCAGCACATGAGCGAATCCGACATCCAGCTCCTGATATAGTTCATGAGCGAGATTGAGTCATCGTCCCCGAAGCCGAGTCTGCGCGTCCTCGAGAAGATCGCCGATGCGGAAGACGTCGCCCCGGCGGACCTCCATCCACCGCTTCACGCCGTTGTCGACCCCACCGCACTGGACCGACTGTTCGAACCGACCGCTGAGAACCGCTCGAGTCGATCCGGACGCGTTTCGTTCGGGTACCGGGGGTACGAAGTGACAATCCGTTCGAACGGTAACATAGAGATGTCTGATTAACGAGGTTATTGCATCCGCAGAGATCGACGGATTTTATCTGTTGACAGCTCGTTCGACGCCGGAGACTGCGACAGCGAGCACGATTTCTCGAACCCGACGAGCGCTCGACCACCGAGTTGACGGTCGCGAGTTGGACGAAAACGCCGGTAGAATCGTCCTCGGTCGCGTCCAGTACTCGAGACCCACTCCCGGTTCGTCGGCGCTTCCAGACCGGCGACCGTCACCCGCCCCGCGACGAGCACCGATGGTTCTCTCGAGCACTTCCCGCGCGTCCACGCCGGCCAGCGGCGTCGCAATCGTACACGCGAACCTGTTCGCACACCGACGCGCAGTCCGCGGCTCTCGCCTATAGTGCGCGGTTCACCGCGCACTCGTCGTGCGGTCGAGTGTCCGTGGAACGCATAAACTACGGCGATAGTTCCCACACTGTCGGGGCCGTCAATGGCTCTTTTGCTAGAGAGACCATCCATTCGACCATGGTGAGACACGTACTGGTCCCAATCGACGGATCGGAGCCCGCGTGGCGGGCGCTGGATCACGCCGCTGCGGTCTTCGCGAGCGATCGAATCACCGTCCTCCACGTCGTCGACCCAGCGGCGGGAACGTACACCGGTGTGGACGGCAGCTACTTCGACACCGAGGCGTTCGAGCGAGCGAGAACCCGGGGCGAAGAACTCTGTGAACGGGCAATCGACCGCCTCCGAGACGACGGGATGCTCGAGGGCGGGGAATCGGAACTCGAGACCGCAGTCGAAGTCGGCAAACCGGCACGAGCGATCGTCGAGTACGTTTCGGAACACGACGTCGACCACGTCGTCGTAGGCAGTCGGGGACGTACGGGCGTCTCGCGGCTCTTACTCGGGAGCGTCGCCGAAACGGTGACGCGGCGGTCGTCCGTTCCGGTTACGGTCGTTCGGTGAGAGGAACGGGACCGAAGACACAGACCCGTGAAACGGTCGCACAGCCGCGACGGAACCGCCGGCATTCGATCAGAAGCCGGGCATATTCAGGGTCAACGTTCACACGACTCACCGGAGTAGTCAGTTCATGACAGACGTTCCCGACGTCGAAACGGTGGACACCGAAGACGAGTACATCCACGTTCGGTTTCGCGACCCCGATCGCTACGACGAGATTCGAACCCCCGACTGGGCGGAGGAGCCGGCAGAATCGGTCTCGGAAGGGAGCGAGGTGCGAACCGGCAAAGTCGAGGGAGAAGACGACTGGGAGGTCACCAGCGTGTTGATCAAGAAGAGCGTCGGCGAGGAGAAAGCCGAAGAACAGGCCCGCGAGATCGTCGAAAAGATCGAATCGTAGCGCCACGGCAGTCGTCAGGCCGCGCTCGAGGAACGTAGCGAGGTCGACGGTCGAAGAAGACGATTTTGCAAGACGGTGTCGGTGGAGAGCACTCGAGATGACGAAAACGTATCAGACTTCGATTGGATCGGAAACCGCTGGGGAAGGGCATGGAGCGTGTGACATCGCCGCCATTGCCCTGGTAACGTGGCCCACACACACATATATTAACGTTTGGTAGAATTTCGCTCGCCAATAACGTCGCGTTCTTGATACTCGAGGACACCGCGAGTTTTCGATTCGAAAGCCACTTTCGTCGGCCCGCGACACCCACCTGTGTGAACGACAACCGGCCACAGTTCTGGGCGCTCTATCTGACGCGATTCGCGGAAGGGTTCGGGTTCATCACCCTCATCACACTCCTTCCCTACTACATCAACGCACTCGATCCCAGCGGAACGACCGTCCTCGGCGTCACGATCAGCGCCGGTTTCATCATCGGAATGTACACGACCGGGTTCACGATCGCACAGACCTTCGCCGTGATCCCGCTCGCGTGGGCCGGCGATCGCTTCGACAAGCGAACCGTCCTCCTGATCGTCGTCGGCCTCGGCGCCGCCATCTACGCACTCTTTCCGGTCGTCGACTCAAGCGCGTCGTTCATCCTCATTCGAGCGTTGCAGGGAGTCGCGGTCACCGGCACCGGACTGATGACGCTCTCGCTCGTCGGCCAGATCGCCGACACCGGCACGCGTGCGAACTACATCGGCAAGGCCAACGCCGCGAGCTTCTCCGCCTCGATCTTCGGCAGCCTCGGGGCCGGTGCCCTCTACGAGGTCTTCGGCTTCGGCCCGATCTTCACGATCATCGTCTGTATCATGGTCGTCGCCTGGTTCGGTACGTTTCGATACCTCGAGACGGACGAAACTCGCGTCGAGGGGTTCCCGTTCAGCGATCTCGCGCTCAACCGAAAGATCCTGACGCTGTCCACGTTCCGCTTTCAGTACGCGTTTTCGGTGACCCTCGTGCGAACGTGGGTGCCGATCTTCGCTGGCGTCACCGCCTCGAGCGGCGGCCTCGCCTACGGCGGCCTCGCGGTCGCGCTCACCGTCACCGCCGAGAAGTTCACCAACATGTGCTGTCAGCCCTTCACCGGCCGCCTCTCGGACGGCTACGGCCGCGCGCTGTTCGTCTTCGCCGGCGGCGGTGTCTACGGCCTGATCGCGTTACTCGTCCCGTTCTCCCCGGCGATCGGAACCGCGCTGGGCGCACCCGCTTCGATCGTGATCGGCGTTCCGGGCGTCCTCGCCGGCGCCAGCGCACCGTTCGTCGAAACGATCCCCCAGCAGATCTCCGTGTTCGGCGACGTCTCGCCCGCGTTCGTCCCCCTGGTCGCGCTCTCGGGGCTGCTCGGTATCGCCGACAGTTTCCGCGAACCCGCGAGCATGGCCCTGTTCGCCGACGAGGGAACCGAAGACGGCGGCGTCGCCTCCAGCTTCGGCATCCGCGAACTCGTCTGGCGGCCGGGCAGCGTGATCGCGCCGCTGCTGGGCGGCTGGCTGATGACCGAAGTGAGCATGGCCTCGGTGTTCTACCTCGGCGGCGCGTTCGCGTTGACGGGCGTCGGCACCTTCCTCGTGATCCTCGTCCGGTTCCACGGGACGCGGGCGCTCGTCGAGTGGTAGCTGTTGTCACCTGGAAGAATAGACCCGATATTCCAGTTTACGTCCGGATTTCGTTATATAGGCTTGCAGCCTCTCCATCGCATGGAATCCAACGCGAGAACGAAGGCTGCCGGGGTCTGTGAGGACTGCGGGAAAGCGTTTGCCGTCTTCGAATCGGAAGACGGTGACGTGATTCCGATCGGCTCTCGAGACGGGTGTCCCTGCGGCGGGACGTCGTTTCACGTCCTGTAGCACGCGCCAGTGGACGAGTACGACGGTGCGTTTGAGACGGTCTGGCAACCCGAAAACGCCACGTCCGCTCGTCGCTCGTCAGTACCGGTTCCGACTCGATTAATCGATCACCGATCGCCGAATTTCTCGGGCCACGACTCGAGCGAGGCCGCCGCGGCGGCGGTCGTACTGCCGACGTGGAGGATCTGGTAGCCGTCGTCGATTTTCTGAGCCACGTCGTCCTCGCCGAACCCGAGCCCGCCGACGACGACGTCCTCGTCTCGAGCCGTCGACACCACCGTCTCGACGGCGTCCTGTACGTCGGGGTGGTCGACCTCGCCCGGCGCGCCGACGGAGACGGAGAGGTCGAGCGGGCCGAGGAAGACGAAGTCCAGTTCCGGGACGGCGAGGATGTCGTCGATCGCCTCGACCGCCGACGGCTCTTCGATCGTGACGCCGATCATCGGCTCGCGGTCCTCGACGCCGGCGTAGTCGTCGGCCTGTCCCCACCGGCTCGCCCGCGGGTTGGCGAGCCCGCGGCCGCCGGGTTCGCCGTCGTACGTGAAGTGAGCCGCGTGGACCGCCCGACGAACCTGTTCGGCCGTCTCGACGCGCGAGACGAAGAGGTTCCGCACGCCCGTATCGAGCGCCTTGTGGATCGTCGCCGGGTCCGACGAGGGGATGCGAACGAGGAGTTCGGTGCCGACGGCGTCGGCCGCGCGGAGCAGGTTCCCGAGCGCCTCGGCGTCGGTCGGTGCCGGCCCGGCGTGCTCGAGATCGTGCCAAACGAAGTCAAAGTCGAGGTCGCCGTAGATCTCGACCATCGCCGGGCTGTAGAGGTCGTCGAGAACGCCGAGGGCGACGCCGCCGTCTTCGACGGTCGATCGAAGGCTGTTTCGTCGCGACGGATGCTCGTCACCGGGGTTCGAGTCGGGTGTCATAGCACCCATTCTACGGTAGTGAAGCTGGTAACTCTGGGGGGTACTTACGCCGGTGATCGCTCCTCGAGCGGGTCGCGAAAACCGAAACCGTCTCCACTACCGTCCATCCACGGCGACCTCGCCGTCCGTGACGACCGTCTCGACGACGTTGCCGTCGTAGGTGTAAGGAAGGTGTCGGTACGACGGCCCGTCGATCACGACTAAATCGGCGGGTGAGCCCGTCCCGAGCGTCCCCAGCCCGTCGTCACGATCGAGTGCGGCCGCACCGCGGCAGGTGATCCCGAGGATCGCTTCGGCGGGTGTCATACCCATCCCGACGCACGCCAACGTCGCCGCGAACCCCTGACTCCGGGCGTGACAGTTCGGGTTGAAGTCGGTCGCCACCGCCGGAATCACGTTACGCTCGCGGTAGGGGGCGAGATCCGGATACTCGCCGCCGAGGCCGAACGCTGTCCCGGGGAGCAAGACGGGCGTCACGCCGGCCTCGAGGAGCGCGTCCACGTCGTCGTCGGTCGACTGCAACAGGTGGTCGGCGCTGGCCGCCGCCAGCTCCGCGGCGAGCGCTGCGCCGCCCAGCCGGACGAACTCGTCGGCGTGGATCTTCGGCCGCAGGCCGTGTTCGACGCCCGCCTCGAGGATCCGGCGGGACTGTGCGACCGAGAAGACGTCCGCCTCGCAGAAGACGTCGCAGAACTCGGCGATGCCCTGCTCCGCGACGGCCGGGAGCTGGTCGTCGACGACAGCGTCGGTGTACGCGTCGGCGTCGGTCCCCTCGGGAACCGCGTGCGCGCCCATGAACGTCGGGACGACGTCCACGGGCTGTCCCTCACCTGCTCGCTCGATCGCCGAGAGCATCTTCAATTCGGTGTCGGTGTCCAATCCGTAGCCGGACTTCACCTCCACCGTCGTCGTGCCGTGTGCGAGCATCGTCTCGAGGTGCGCGCGGAGGCGCTCGACGAGTTCGTCCTCGGTCGCCTCCCGGACGCGGCGGACG
The DNA here is from genome assembly GCF_017357405.1 of Halomontanus rarus. Taxonomy (GTDB): domain Archaea; phylum Halobacteriota; class Halobacteria; order Halobacteriales; family Natrialbaceae; genus Halomontanus; species Halomontanus rarus. The sequence continues at coordinate 570,564 of NZ_CP071598.1, forward strand.
GTCCGGAGGATGCCGCCGCCCTCGGCGAGGATCTCCTGGTAAGATTTCCCTCTCAGCTTGGCCTCGAACTCGTCCGAGCGGTCGCCGGCGAACAGCGCGTGGGTGTGGCAGTCGACGAACCCCGGGAGGACGCACTTTCCGCTCGCGTCGATGGCCGTCTCGGCGTTCTCGGCCGGATACTCCCGGAGGATCTCCTCGCTTGGCCCCGTCGCGACGACCCGTCCGTCCTCGAGGACGACCGCAGCGTCCGATTCGGTCTCGAGGACCGGGTCGTCGGGCGGACCCGAAGATCCGTCGCCGCCCTCGGGAGAGGCTCCGGCGGAGTCGTCCGCTACCGTCGCTTTCACATGGTTCGCCGGTCCGGTGACCAGTTCGCTCGCGTCGTGGACGAGAGTGTACTCAGTACTCATAGATTCCCCTCCAGAGACCCCCACAGCGCGTGGGCGATCGTCCGCGCCGCCGCGTCGACGGTGCGATCTCCCTCGTCCAGCGGCGGCGAACACTCGACGACTTCGATCCCCGCCAGTCGGTCGTCGCCGGCGATTTCCTCGACGGTTGCGAACAGTTCCCGGGTCGTGAGACCCCCCGGCGTCGGCGCGCTGACACCGGGGGCCGCCGCCGCGTCGAGGACGTCGCAGTCGACGCTGAGGTAGAGGGTGTCGACGGCCGCGACGGCGCTTCGGACCGTTTCCACGACCCCCTCGAGACCGCCCTCGAACGCGTCCGCCGCGACGACCGTCCCGCCCCGATCTTCGACGTAGTCCACGTACGCGCTCGAAGTCTCGAAGTGGCGGGCGCCCACGGCGACGTAGGTGTCGAGACCGGCGGACAGCAGCTGGCGGTACGGCGTGCCGCTCGTCGGGTCCCCGCGGACTTCCCGACAGTCCAGGTGGGCGTCTAAGTTGACGACGCCGACGCGACTCCCGGACTCGAGCAGCGGTGCGACGTTCCCGTACGTGAGGGAGTTGTCGCCGCCGACGAACACCGGGAGCGCCTCGAGGTCGTGGACCCGTCGTGCGATTCGTTTCACGTGCTCCTGGACGGCGGCGACGTCTCTCTCATCGCGGTCGTCGCCGTCGGTGCCAGATCCGATCATCTCGAGATTGCGGATATCACCGAGGTCGCCGATCCGACCGGACCGGGCGAGTGACGACGGATCACCGCTCCGCAAATGGGCCGTCTTCACCCCGGCGAGCGAGCGGCGGATCGCGCCGGGGCCGCGGCGAGCGCCCCGACGACCGATCACGGCCCCGTCGTAGGGTTCGCCGACCAGCACGGCGTCCGTCTCGCCCGCCGCTTCGGGGTCGATCGATTCGATCACGTCGCCGAACTGCCGGTCGTTCGGATCGCTCGAGGGGCCGCGCCAGCCGTCCTCGGTTTCGGTCCCGTTTCCACTACCGTCCCCATCTCGAGTCCACTCGGGTCGGACGAACGGCGCGTCGTCGTCGAACGGAGTTGCGGTCATTCTCGACCCTCTCGTCGGTCGACCATCGGGACCGCCACGTTCGACCGGCGCGCCTCCTCGAGTGCGTCCTCGTAACCGGCGTCGGCGTGTCGGATCACGCCCGTTCCGGGGTCGGCGGTGAAGACCGCCCGCGCCTTCTCCGCGGCGAGGTCGGAGCCGTCAAGGACGACGTGGTTGTTGGCGTGGATCGCGTTTCCGATGCCGACGCCGCCGCCGTCGTGGACGCTGACGATGTCCGCGCCGGCGGCGCAGGTGAGCAAGGCGTTGAGGATCGGCCAGTCGGCGACGGCGTCGGTGCCGTCTCTCATGGCCTCGGTCTCGCGGTTGGGGCTCGCGACGCTACCCGCGTCGAGGTGGTCTCGAGTGACGACGATCGGCGCGGCGATCTCGCCCGCTGCGACCAGTTCGTTGATCCGGAGGGCGAAGCGGGCGCGTTCAGTCAGTTCGTCGTCGCCCTTACCCTCATCACCCTCACCATCACCCTCGCCGTCGGCGGCTTCGCCCCCTCCCTCTCGAGGCGCCTCCGACGCCTCGCCGGCGCTGTACCCCAGCCAGCAGACCCGGCTCGGCAACCCCTGGAACTGCACTTGCTCTCGTGCGAGCTCGATCCAGCGCCGGAGGTGCTCCTTCTCGGGGAACAACTCGAGGACGGCGTCGTCGGTCCGGTGGATGTCCTCGGGATCGCCCGACAGCGCCACCCACCGGAACGGCCCCTTGCCGCGACAGAACTGCGGGCGGATGTAGGCGGGCACGAATCCCGGGAAGTCGAACGACTCGCGGTCCTCGGGGTCGGTCCCCGAGACGGGCCACGAGCGCGCGTCAGCGCCGCTTCGATCGCGGTACTCCTCGACCTGTCCGCGGATGTTGTTCCCGTACTCGAAGGCGACGGCTCCCCGCTCTTGCAACTCGAGGATCGCGTCGACGTGGCGCTCCATCGTCTCGAAGCTCTCCTCGGTGTACCGCTCGGGCTCTTGCTCGCGAAGTCGGTCCGCCTCTTCGACGGTGTATCCGGACGGGTAGTACCCCTCGAGCGCGTCGTGGGCGCTCGTCTGATCGGTGACGACGTCCGGGACGAACCCCCGCTCGAGCAGGTGTTCGTGGAAGTCCGCGGCGTTGGCGTGGACGCCGACGCTGTAGGGTTCCTCGGCCGTCGCCGCTTCTTCGGCTCGCTCGATCGCCTCGTCGACGTCGTCGACCGTTTCCATGCAGTAGCCCGTCTCGATGCGTCGATCGATCCGCTCCTCGTCGACCTCGGCGGCGATGCAGACGCCCCGGTTCATCGTGACGGCGAGCGGTTGCGCCCCGCCCATACCGCCCAGCCCCGCGGTGGCGACGATCCTCCCGCTGAGGTCTCCGTCGTAGTGCTGTCGGGCGAGTTCGGCGAGCGTCTCGAAGGTTCCCTGGATGATCCCCTGGGTCCCGATGTAGGCCCAGGAACCGGCGGTCATCTGCCCGTACATGATCTTGCCCTCGGCCTCGAGTTCGTGGAAGTGCTCCCAGGTGTCCCACCTGCCGACCAGATTGGAGTTGGCGATGAGCACGCGGGGCGCGCGCTCGTGGGTCGGGAACCGACCGACCGGTTTTCCCGACTGGACCAGGAGCGTCTCGTCGTCGGCGAGCGTCCGAAGCTCCGCGAGGATGGCGTCGTAAGCGTCCCACGACCGGGCCGCCCGGCCGGTCCCGCCGTAGACGACCAGTTCCTCGGGCTTCTCCGCGACCGCCGGATCCAGATTGTTGTTCAGCATTCTGAGCGCGGCCTCCTGCCGCCACCCTTCGCACTCGAGGGCGGTTCCCGTCGGCGAACCCTGATACTCGCGCCACTGCTCGCTCGGGGCGTCGCACTCGGGTGAGTCAGTGCGTTCCGTTCCCATGTGAGGACGAACCACACGGAGACACAATACTGGTCCCCCTCCACTCGGAACGTGATTCACGGGCGGTCGCGAGTCCCGAAAACGGGACCTCCCTTCCGTTCAGATGAACGCGAGCGGGACCATGACCAGCACGCCGACGACGATCCCGGCCGCGAGTTCGGGTTTCCCGCCGTTCGGTAACTCGGAGCCGAGATCCAGCGCCTCGGGAACGAACTCGGTGAGCACGAGGTAGATCATCGCACCCGCGGCGAAGCCGAACCCGTACGGGAGAAACTCCCGCGCGATCCGGACGAACCCGAACGCGAGGATGGCTCCGATCGGCTGGGGCAGACTCGAGAAGACCGCCCACCAGACCATCTTCCAGTTGGACACGTTCATCGACTTCAGCGGGATCGAGATGGCGGTGCCTTCGGGGACGTTGTGAATCGAGATCGCGACGGTCATGAAAACCGCCAGCAGCGGGACCGTAAAGCCCAGAAACTGCATGCCACCCTCGAGACCGAGATCGGCGAACGAAACGCCGATCGCGATGCCCTCGGGGAAGCTGTGGACGGTCAGGATGCCGAGGATGAGCACGAGCTTCTTAAAGTCCGCCTCCTCGTACTCCTGGGGATCGATCTCGGCGTCGACGAGGACGTCGTGGGCGACGACGACGAGCAGGACGCCGGCGGCCATGCCGATCCCGATCTGGAGCGGCGTCCCTTCGGCGAGCCCCTCTTCGACGAGCCCGAACAGCGACGCCGAGACCATGATCCCCGACGAGAGTCCCCAGAGAACGACGTTTCGCCGGTCGCTGATCTCGTCGAAGAAGAAAAACGGCAGCGCGCCGACGCCGGTTGCGAGCGCCGTCACGAGTCCCGCGACGAAGACCAGTACGAGGTTCTCCAGGAGTGCCATTGGTGTCTCGAGTGTCGAACGATGCCTATAAATCGCTAGTGAAATCGGCTCTCGACATCCCCTCACCTGAAGGGCGAGATTATCCTTCGACAGCGCGTATCTCCGCCCTGAAGGACGGGAATTTTGGCCTGTTCTGTCCGTAACGGCGGGCCGATAGCCGCTCGGACCCGTGAACGAGTCGGTAGCTCCGCGGGGGTTCGGTCCATCGGTCGTCGGGCTGTTCGACCTGTGTCCGCCGGAGAAATCGGCTGTCTCTCTCGCTCGCTTGTCGGTTCTGGCAACTACTGACGGACGATGTTCGTATAAATATTATATTTATATTAAGATAATTTTATGATTTCTGATTTGGAATGGTGGGGCATGACAGGGAAGAGGTCTTCGGACGATAGCGAGGGAGGACGAGCGACGACCGGTAGCCGTCGATACTCGAGGCGAGGAGCGCTGGGGCTGCTCGGTTCCGGTCTGGTCGCCGGAAGTATCGGCATCGCCGGCGCGGACGAACACGAGGCCGAGGTTCGAGACGAGGGAGGGACCTGGTACGCGGAGGCACACGGTTCGCAGGTCTACAGCGGCGGCAACCTGTTCGACGCGATCCAGTCAGCTGTCGACGGACTCACCAGCGGCCGCAGGTCGAACGAAACGGTGGTCGTGCGGGACTCGGGGACAGCCCGGACATCCGGCAATATCGGCGTCGAGCTCCCGAGTTACACGACCCTCGACGTACGCGGGACGATCACCCTCACCGATTCGGGAACGATTCCCATCTACGCCGACAACGTCGAGTCGATCGAGATTCCGAACTACTCACTCGAGGGCAGCCCGGGAATGGGGATGCGAATCCGCCGTGCCACCGACGTTCGAATCGGTGACGTGACGATGGATATCGACACCGGGATCGGGATTCGCATCGACAACGCCTACAACGACGGAACGCCCGTGACGACCGAACGCGTCCGCATCGATTCGGTGACGATCACCGGTTCGGACTCGCACGCCGTCGAGACCTATGGCGTCGACGACATCGAGATCGGATCGGTCGAGACTCGAGACACCGGCGGCTGCGGTCTCCTGTTGAACGACACGAGCAACGCGACTGTCGGCCTCGTCGATGCGACGCGGGCGAACGAGGGCGGCGGCTACGCCGGCTTCCGCTGTGCGAACGACGCCGGGCCGAACATTCACGTCGACGAGGTGCGGGCGGTCGACTGCGGTCGGGGCATCTTCACCGTCTCGGGTAGTTCCGGCATCACGATCGACGAGGTCGACATTGACGGCTGCGGATCCAACCTGATCCAGGACAGCCGCGACGTGGAGGTAAACGGCGGAACGGTCGAGGACAACGCGGGCGAGGGCTTCCGGATCGACTCCCGGGACGACGGCAGGCACCCGCACACCCGCGACGTCACGATCCAGAACGTCGGGATCTACGGAAACGACTACGGTATCCTCGAGACCGGCCCCGACACCGAAAACAACGCGATCCTCGACAACGACCTCTGTGACAACGGTACCGATATCGAGACGTACGCCTCGAGTACGACCGTCAGCGGAAACACGTCCTGTGAGGGATCCCCTGATGACGGCGACGACGGCGGGACCGACATCGACGGCGAACCCGCCGAAATCTCGAGTGGAACCTACCGTCTCCGGAACGTCAACAGCGGGCACCTCCTCGAGGTCGCGGACGGGTCCACCGAAGACGGGGCGACCGTCCAGCAGGGGAGTGACAATGGCCACGAAACCCAGCAGTGGGACGTCGAGGGAGTCGACACCGACGAGTACGTGTTCACCAACGTCAACAGCGGGAAGGCACTGGACGTCTACGAACGGGGAACTGACGACGGCGACGACCTGGTCCAGTGGGAACCGACCGGCGACTCGAATCAGCGGTTCACGATCGTCGACACGGGTGGCGGCGAGTGTCTCGTCGTGAACGTCAACAGCGGGAAGGCACTGGATGTCTACGAACGGGGAACTGACGACGGTGACAACGTCGTCCAGTGGGAGCCCCACGGCGATCCGAATCAGCTGTGGACGTTCGAGACGGTCGAGGAGTCAGATGGGGAGGACGGGAACAACGAGGACGACAACGGCGATCAGGGCGACCCCCGGGACCTCGACGGCGACGGCCTCTACCGGGACGTCGACGGCAATGGCGAGTTCGGCGTCAACGACGTCATAACCCTCTTCGAGGACGTCGACGAACCGTACATCGCCGACAACCCCGATCGATTCGACTTCACGGGCAATGGGCAGGTCTCGACGAGCGACGTCGTCGAACTCTTCGAGCAGCTCTAGGGCCGCTTGGAGCGTCCTGTTCCTCGAGCGGTACCACCTCGAGTTCTCGGTCCGTCACGACTCGACTCGCGCGCTCACTCGGATTCGCGAGCCCGTACGGTCAAAACGGGTGCCGGCGCAGTCCGGAGGACCCGTTCCGTGACGCTCCCGAGCAGGTACCGATCGAGACCGCTTCGGCCGTGGGTTCCCATGACGAGGAGGTCCGCATCGTTGTCGACGGCGTACGACGTGATCCCACGGTGGATCGACCCGAACGACATCGACGACACGACGTCGTCGACGCCGCGGGCGGTCGCTCGCTCGGCGGCGTCGTCGATGACGCGCTGGGCACCCTCCTCGAGTCGGTTCACCCGGAGGTCGACCTGCGGCTCCAGTCCGATCGGCGACACGTCGACCACCGAGAGGACGTGCAGCGTCGCGTCGAACTGCATCGCGACCTCGATCCCCTCCTCGAGAGCGGCCTCGGCGTGCTCGCTGTCGTCGATCGGGACGACGACGGTCTCGGAGGGAAGGGTCGTTCGCACGTCGTCGTCCCCGCGGACGACGAGGACAGGGATTGCCGCCGTCCGAACGACGTGTTCGGTCACGCTTCCGAGGACGAAGCGATCGATGCCCGTGCGGCCGTGCGTTCCCATCACGATGGCGTCGATCCCTTCTTCGCGCGCGTAGTCGGGTATCTCCTCGAGCGGGTCGCCGCTTCGAACGGCGTCGACGACCGCGACGCCCTCGGCGCGAACCCACTCACTGGCACGGTCGAGGATCGCCTCCCCGGTCCGTTCTCGATCACCGGCCCCGTCGAGTTCGTCCGTCTCGCCCTCCTCGAGAGGTGCCTCCGTGACGTGGAGGACGTGCACCGTCGCCTCGAGTCTCGCCGCGAGTTTCGCACCGTACTCGAGGGCGGCCGTCGCGGGTCCGCCGCCGTCGGTCGGGACGAGGATTCGGTCGTACATACGTTCCGGTAGCACGGCCAGGAACGTAGCGTTGGTGACGGTTCCCGGTCCCCGAGAAGAGAATGGCCACAGACGAGCGAAGCGCCACCGACAGCTCTACGACCGACCGACTTCCGTCGGAACGGGTTCTGCCTCCGGAACGCTCGAGGAGTCGGCCACTTTGCGCCGGTTGACCTCACCGATCCGGTCGGCGATCTCCTCGACGAGCGTCGTCGTCGACTCCTGGACAGGGCTGTCGTCGTCTTTGACGACCGGGCCGTCTGCGTCTTCGGCACCGAAATCGGGGTGGAGCGGCAGTTTGGCGAGCAACGGGACGTCGTAGTCCGCGCTGATGTCGTCGCCGCCGTCGCGACCGAAGAGGTCGTGTTCGTCGTCGCAGCCCGGGCACTGGAAGGTGGACATGTTCTCGACGACGCCCAGGATCGGCGTGTCATGCTCCTGGAACATTCGCAATCCCTTGCGGGTGTCGTCGACGGCCATCTGCTGGGGCGTCGTCACGATAACCGCACCGGTGACGGGCATCGTCTGCAGCAGGTTCAGGGTGGCGTCACCGGTTCCCGGCGGCAGGTCGACGATCAGGTAGTCGAGGACGCCCCACTCGACCTCCTGGAGGAACTGGGTCATGATGTTGTTGACCATCGGCCCCCGGAGGATGGCGGGGTCGTCGGCGTTCTTCGTGAGAAACCCCATGCTCATCACGCGGACGCCGTCCGACCGCGGCGGCACGAGTTCGTCGTTCGGCGTCACCCCCGGCTCGCCCTCGATGGGAAGAATCCGCGGCACGTTCGGACCGTGGATGTCGGAGTCGAGGATGCCGACCATCGCTCCCATCCGCTCGAGTCCGGCCGCGAGGTTGGCCGCGACGGTCGTCTTTCCGACGCCGCCCTTGCCGCTCGAGACGGCGATGACGTTCTTGACGCGGGGCATGATCTCCTCGTCGAAGCCCTGTTCCGCGCTTACGCTGGCGCGGAGGTCGGGGTCGAAGCCGGCCTCCGTGACGACCTCGCGGATGCGGTTGCCGAGGTCCATCTCGGCCGGCGCGTACGGCGAGTTGAACGCCAGCGAGATCGTCGCCGTGTCGCCGTCGATGGAGACGTCGTTGACGAGGCCGAGCGAGACGATGTCCGCGGGGTCGTCCGCTCGGTCGTCTGTGGCTCCGTCGCGTTCGGTTTCGTTCTCGTGATCGTAGTCGTCGCTGAGCAGCGGATCGTCGATCGATCGAAGTCGGTTCTCGAGGTCGCGTTCGCGTTCTGCAAGTGTCATGGGTCGTATCAGTGTCTCCGCGTAGTGGATTCGTTCAGGTCGTCTAGAGTGGTCGATCGGGTCGTTCGGTTCGCTCGAGCGCGTCGGGGTCCGAAAGCCGCCGAAACGGCGGCCGGCGTTCAGAAGAAGACGATGTCGAGCAGGATCGTCTTGAGGAACATGGCGGTCCAGAGCAGGACTGTCAGTCCGACGAGGTATCCCAGTCCCAGTGCGGCGGTCTTCGTATCGCGCGGTTCGCCGAGGAACCACGCGATGATCACGGTGTACACCGGGAGTCCGATGATACCGAAGATCAGCCACGTGCCGGGACCCTGGATAATGCTCATGCGTTCACCTCCGTGGAAGTCCGTCGGTCGGCTGTCGGTTCCTCACCGTCGCCGTCGTACTCGTACGCTTCACCGTGTTCGTCGCCGTCGTCCTCGTGGGCCTCGATCGCGTGGAGTTCGACGACCGGAATCACCTTCGAGACGACGAGGAAGAACAGCGTCACGACGCCGATCGTCCCGATCAGCGAGGCGATCTCGACCGGGCTGGGGACGTAACTCCCCGGAACGGCGTGGTAGAGTTCGAACGTCGGGGACAGCAGCCCCTCGACGACGAAGAAGATCTTCTCGATCAGCGTCGCAGAGAGGATGGCCACGCCGGCGAGGACGCTTCGCGTGCGGCTGAACAGCGACGGACGGATCGTCTGCGCGAAGATGAACGCGAGCGTGGTGATCGCGAGCCCCATCGAGATCCAGTAGGCGGGGTGGCCGAGTTTCGCCTCGGCCGCGTGGGTCTGGTCGATCGGTGCGGCGAAGACGCCGTTGATGACCTGCTGGAGCTGCAGCCACAGGAACAGGAGCGTGAACAGCCCCAGCCACAGGGTGAGCCCGCGGAAGACGTCGTCCGTGATGATGTGATCCCAGTCGTAGGCCGTCCGAAACGCGTAGGAGAGGATCAACACGCCGCCGATCGCCGAGGTGAGGGCGATGGTCAGGAACTGCGGTCCCTGGATCGCGCCGGACCAGCCCGGCATCGAGGGAAGCAGGGAGAACAACCACGGAATGACCCCGCCGTGGAGCAACAGCGGCGCGAGGATGATGATCCCGAGCGCGAGCCACCACACCATCCGCTCGACGACCTCGTCTTCGGCCTCGCTGTAGCCGACGGTCAGGAGTTTGTACACCGGTTCGAACCGGTCCGGAAGCTGGTCGCGAAGTCGCGTAACGTCGTATCGAAGCGTCAGCGCGAGGTAGGTCGCGGTCATCACGAAGTAGAGCGTGATGACGGTGACGTCCCAGACCAGCGGCGAGGTGTGGACCGTTTCGGTGTAGTTGAGCAGAATGCTCGTGACGATCCGGTCCGGTCGCCCGACGTGGATAATGATGTACAATCCCGCGGCGGTGAGTCCGGCGAGGGTCAGCAACTCCGCGAGGCGGGCGACCGGCTGGTAGCGGTCCATGCCGAGCAGGCGGACCGACGCCGAGAGGATGATCCCCCCGTGAGCGATCCCGACCCACCAGATGAACGCGCCGATGTACAGTCCCCAAGTGACGCCGCCGGAAGAGCCCCAGTCCGCGAGGCCGGTGACGATCAACCCGTCGCGAAGCTGGAGCCCCCAGGCGACCGCGAAGAGTCCGATCGCCACCAGCGTTACCGCCACCAGCGCGTAGTACTTCTTCGACGTGGCGGACAGCGGCCGGAGGATGTCCGACTCGGTCGCTCGCTTCGTGCTCATCCGATCACACCTCCGCCGAACGTGCCGTCGTCGAGCACTTCCTTGCGGCGGTCGACCTCACCGACGTCCTCGTAGGAGACCGGACCTTCGACCTGGCGGGCGTTCGGGCCGGGCTCGTTGCCCACGAAGACGACGTTCGGGTCGGTACCCAGTTCCTCGAGCAGCCGGAACGTCGAGACGGTGTCTTCGGTCCGATTCGGATAGTCTTCGCGGTCGTTGGCGTTTTCCGCTCGGACCCGCTCTAAGTACTGGTTCGGATCGCTTTCGTCGTCGTTCATGTCGCCGAAGTGGATCGCGTCCATCGAACAGGCGTCCTCGCAGGCTGTCGTCCCGATCTTCTCCTCGCCGCGCTTGCCGTCCTGGCGCGAGGGACACATGGTACACTTGCCCATCACGCCCTTCGGCGGACGGCTGTCTACCCGTCGGTCCCGGCCGTCGTAGACGTGTTCGGGGTCGAGTTCCGACCGGGGCGTGTCGGGTTCGCCCCACTGGAAGTAGTTGACCCCGTACGGACACGCGACCTGACAGTACCGACAGCCGATACAGACGTCGTAGTCGGTGAGCACGAGGCCGTCTTCCGTGCGCTTGTGGCGAGCCGTGGTCGGGCACACCTTCTCGCAGGGTGCGTCGCTGCAGTGCTGGCACGTTCGGACGAGATAGTTCTCACCCTGCTGCTGGTCGTCCTCGTACGTGAAGACGTACATCCAGTTGGCACCCGCCGAGGTGTTGTTCTCCTGGCTACACGCGACGACGCAGGCGAGACAGCCGTCGCACTTCTGGAGGTCGATGACCATCCCGTACTGCGTTCCCTCTTCCTCGTCGCTCCCCGCGGCAACCGACGCCGCGTCGGGGCCGCCCTCGGCGTTCTCTTTGCTCGCCCACGTGCCGAGACCGAGGAAGAGTCCGGCGGCGCCCATCTTCTTCATCGCCTCGCGACGATCCAGGTCGCCGTCCTCGAGCGCTTCGAGCGACTCGACGAACGTTTCGCGGTCGCCGTCGGCGGCTTCGATAGCCTCCGCCACCGGTCGATCGTCGACGCCGAACTCGTCGATCACCGCGTCGTGATAGCGCTCGTAGAAATCGGCTTCGTCCAGCTCGCCGGCGACGAGTCGCTGGGCGTCTTTGGCCATCTCGAGGCCGAGTTCGGCGTCATAGTCGCCCTCCTCAAGCAGCGCTTGCATCTCCGCCTCCCACTCGTCGGTGTGGAGGTCGGCCAGCACCTCGTCGGCGGTCGCCTCGTCGGTACTCATCGCGTTAGCGCACCTCCCGTCTGGGTTTTCCGGCCGGTCTCGTCCGATCGACCGCTCTCGAGCGGCGGGGCGTCGGGTCCTGTACCGTCGTCGTGGCGTTCGTCATTCGACGACCACGGCACCTTTCATGCCCATACTGACGTGAGGGTCACAGTAGTACTCGTAGGTCCCTGTGTCGTCGAACGTGTATTCGAACGTGTCGCCCTCGCTTGTTTGCAGCTCGCTCTCGAAGGAACCGCCGTCCGCGACGACGTCGTGGCCGCCGCCGTCACCTGTCCACTCCCAGACGACGGTCGTGCCGCTGTCGACTGCGATCGCTGCGGGACTGTACTCGTATCCCGACGATCCCGTCCCGACCATCACGGTCACTTCGTCTTCGCCCGTGTGGTCTTCGACGCCGTCGTAGTTTCCGGTGTTGTCGAACCAGTCGCCGAAGTCGTACTCCTCGCCAGCGTCGCCGTTGCCGGTGTCTCCGTCTCCGTTGTCGCCGTTGCCACCGTTGTCGCTATCGCCGTTCCCGGACGAATCGTCGCCGCCACCGAGACAGCCCGCCGCCAGTGAGACGGCCAGTGTTGCGCCCGATGCTTGCAGGAAGGTTCGTCGACTTCGGTCGGTTGTCGTCATTATTGAGACCTCTATGAGGACCTCAGCGGGGCTATTGATTGAACCGTAGCGCTGGTTTTCACCGTCTGGGAACCCGACCGAATACGTTCGGGACAGTCCACTTGGGGAGTCCCCCTCTATACACAGGTGCCGAGACGTCCCTCGGTACCACCGCTGCGCGGCGGCTCAGTGATCAGTGATCGGTGAACGGTGATCGGCGATCGACTGACGACCGGCGTGCGGTGTATCCATTCCGTTTTCGACCACGAGGGTAGCAATAGGTAGCTATTGTCCCTGCGCCCCTAGTAATAGGTAGCTATTGTTCCCAGCCATCCACAATAGGTAGCTATTGTGCCTACAGCCCTAGTAATAGGTAGCTATTGTGTATGGTCCTACCGCGGGCAATAGGCACCTATTGTAACTACCACCGTTTGCAGCCGAGAACCGACAGCTGAGCAGTGAGCGAGGAGACCTCGAGAACCAAAACGAGACCGGGTACGGGTAGGGGTTCGGAACTGACGTCCGAACGGCTTCGGGTCAAGTCCCTTCTGTTACGAGCGCCGACGAGAACCCGATGACCGACGAGACCGAACTTCCCGTCACACCGACCGAACGCGCCACCCTCGAGGACCTCGAAGGGACACCGCACGCACGAGCGTTCGAGGGCGAACCCCAGACGATCAGGTTGCGCCTCGACGCCGGCGAGACCGTCCCGCCACACCAACACCCCGACCGGCAGATCGTCCTGTACCTACTCGAGGGGCACCTGTCGGTCACGCTCGGCGCGGACGAACACGAGGTGAACGAGGGCGAAATCGTCAGGTTCGACGGGAATCAGGACGTCTCGCCGGAAGCGCTCGAGAAGAGTACCGCACTGCTGGTTCTGGCACCGCGTACTGACGACTAATCGGAGGGTGTTGCCGCGACGCTCTCGAGCGACTCCTCCTCGACGTTGGGGAGATCCCCGACGAACTCCTTGATGATCCCTTCTTCCGCGCGGTGGAGCGTCTCGCTACAGGTCGACTTCGCGATCTCGAGGTGGTCGGCGAGTTCGGTCAGCGAACACTGCCGCGGCGTGTCGTAGTAACCCTGCCTGACGGCTGCGACGACGATCTCCTGCTGGCGTTCCGAGAGCAGTTGGCTATCATGGAGTCGTTCGCGGATGTGCTCGATCCGGTACTGCAACCCGAAGAACTCGAGTTGTTCCGCGAGTTCGGAGAGGCGGTCGCGAGAGCCGGTCGCCTCCACGATCGCCTCGCCGTCTTGGATTTCAACCGGGAGTTCGATCGGCATCCCGGAATCTCGCGAGGAGAACAGTAAGAGCGGGGCGGTGGTTTCGAAGTGAACCGTCGCCTCGTTCTCGCTCCACTGTGCGAGGGTGAGTTCCGTGATCTGCGGGTGCGTGTCCATGTCCTCGATGACCGACGGGACGTCGGGGCCGGCGATCCGGATCAGTGCGAACCCGGATTCAGAACCGGGAACGGCAGCGATAACGCGGATCGTCGCCTCGGGATGGGCCGTCGATACCTGCTGGACCCACACCTGTTCGGGCATGGTAATCGCGAGTGTCGCCTGTGCCATACGAACAGGTTCGGTCGGCGGGTACTAACAGGTAGAGCCGAATCCGTTCGGCTGGGAATCACCGAAAGCACCAATACTGAACCCGAACACGTTCACGACAACGACCAACCGCTCGAGCGTCGAACGCTCAGACGATGTCTCAAAATCAAAATCAGAATCGAGGCCGAAACCGAACCCCCTCCGAGCGACGGCTCGACGTCCGCGACATTGACGGACCGCCGTTCGGCGACATCATGAGCGCGCTCGGCTCGCTCGGCGACGACGACCGGCTTCGCCTCGTCGCCGGCTTCGAGCCCGAGCCGCTGTATTCGGTGCTCGAGGCCCGCGGCTTCACCTACGAGACGGAGTGTCGCGTGCGTGAAGAGGGGAGCGACGACGAGGAGTGGCACGTCCTGATCGAGACGGCTTGAGCGCGCTGATTCGAGCAGGTCGGTTCCGAAGGCGAGAACCGACCGAAAGTCGACGAAGAGGATCGGAACGGTACTCGTGACGATTTCGTCGTTCCGTTCTCTCTACACCGTCCGTTTCACCGTCAGTCCGAAACACCGACTCGATCCGTCCGAACCAGCAGCCCCGAACCCGTTCGGACCAAGGTCGATACTTCCCCCGCGTCGAGGTGAGCGTGCATGACGACACTCGACGTCAGAACGATCCTCCCGGTCGACCGACATCCGACGATTCACGACGCCTTCGACGAACTCGAGGCCGGCGAGACGCTCACGATCGTCAACGACCACGAACCGAAGCCGCTGTTCTACGAGTTCCAGGCGGAAGTCGAGACGTTCGACGCCGACGGCTACGAGGTCGACCGCGTCGAAAACGGCAAGTTCGTCGCTAAATTTCCGAAACGATAGTCACAGCCAAGATCGGTTCTGTCCTTCATACTCGCTCGTGCTGTTTTTTGCGACTCCCGCTGCAGACGGTTCGCTTCTCCGTTCTCCGTCTCGAGGGGCTCTCCAAATCCACCGTTCGATCGCAGCACGTACCGACGGGAAAGGATTCCAGTGTCGAAACACCTGCCGTCACCAGAACTGCAACGCCACTGTCCAGCGATCTCGAGAACGCCCGATCACGTTCGGGAGGAAAGATACTCGAGCCGACGACAGAGTGACGTGTATGCAACACTCGAACCCGACCGACGTCGTCGATCGAACGGACGCTCCGTCCGATCGGCCGCGAGCCCACCTCGACGTCCGCACTCTCGGCCCGCCGGAACCGCTCGCGCGAACGCTCGAGCGACTGGTCGAACTCCCCGAGGAGACGGTGCTCGCCCAGCGCAACGACCGGGTGCCGCAGTTCCTGTATCCGAAACTCGCCGATCGAGGCTACGCGTTCGAGACGGTCGAGCGGGCCGAGGACGTCGTGACCGTCATCTGGCGGCCGTCGGAGCCCTGATCTCGATCGCGCGTACGTTTCCGTTCACGGTCACGGTCGTGTCCCGATGAGTCTCGAGTCCAGTGCCGACGGCGACGAGGCCAAACGACGCCAGCCGCGCCACCGTCGTTTCTGACGCCGTGAACGCCAGACCTCGACTCCACTCGAATTTTGACTGAGCGACTCGCACGCACGCGGACGACAATTACATTTACCCTCGCTCGGCGGATCGCGAGCGGCCATCGTCTCCGTCGCCGTCTCCGCCGGAAACTCGGTTCGGCCGACTGCTGCCTTCTATTCGACGCTCGAGGCCGATCGCGATATGACGGGTTTTGATATTATTTAAACTAGTGGACGAACACCTCCGTGTGCATTTCTACTGTCCGAGAATGAGCACCCTTTTACAACGTGTGTCCACTCGAATCCCCAATTGAAGCCATGACCCAACTATCCCACGACCGCCGACGGGTTCTGCAAGCGATCGGGGCGAGCGGTGCGCTCGCGGTTGCAGGATGTCTCGGCGGCGACGGATCGGATGCCGAACCGAACGGGGACGACAGCGACGAGACGGATACAGACGAGAGCGGAGACGAGAACGCGGAGGCGGAATCGGAAGCGCTTCCCGATGCGAAAGACGTCACTGTCGATCGGATCGCTCGAGAGCCGACCGACGTGCCGGATCCGGTCGACTGGAACGAGCCGCGCGAACACGATATCACGATCCGCACGACCCACGAGACGGCGGAGATCGAGCCGGGGGTCACGTTCGATTACATGACTTTCGAAGGGCAGGTACCGGGGCCGATGGTCCGGGTCCGCCGCGGCGACCGCGTCAACCTCACGTTCGAGGTCCCCAAGGAGTCGAACACGGACATGCACAACGTGGACTTCCACGCCGTGTACGGTCCCGGCGGCGGCGCCGACGCGACGACCCTCGCACCGGGCGACGACGCCGCGGAGATCAGCTTCACGGCCGAGTACGCGGGGGCGTTCGTCTACCACTGTGCGATCCCCAACATGGACCAGCACATCAGCGCCGGCATGTTCGGATCGATCATCGTCGAACCCGAGGAGGGCCTGCCCGAGGTCGACCACGAGTTCTACCTCGGCCAGCACGAACTCTACACCGACGGCGAGGTCGGCCAGGAGGGACATCACGGCTTCAGCTTCGACGCGATGAAAGCAGAGGACCCCACATACGTCGTCTTCAACGGGCAGGCCTACGGATTCACCCCGGACGGCGTCGGTCCGATGCAGGCCGAAACCGGCGAGACGGCGCGAGTCTTCTTCGCCAGCGGCGGCCCGAACAAGACGAGCGCGTTACATCCCATCGGTAACGTCTGGAGCCGGTACTACCGCGACGGGGACCTCCTCTCGGATCCGGCTCGAAACGTCGAGACGGCGCCGGTCGCACCCGGGACGACGACCGTCGGCGAAATGGAGTTCCGGGTCCCCGGTCCCGTCAAGATCGTCGACCACGCGCTCAGCCGGGTCGTCCGTCGCGGCGCCCTCGCGGTGATCGACGTACAGGGCGAGGAAAACGAGGAGATCTACGACGAGAGTCCGTGAGTCGACGGGAGCTCCCGTCTCTCCCGTCGGCGGCATCGATCACTCTCGAACACGCGAAGAACTCGATTTTCGGCCACACGAGACGCCCTGGCCCGAGGATCGTTGGACCGGGAGCGACTCACGGACCGTTCCCGTCTCCGATCGCCTACCCGGCGTACACCTACGCGTTCGCGCTCGGGAATCCCGTTTACGGGGCGCTCTCTGAGGCTGTTCGGTCTCAGGACGATTTCGGCGTCCATTTCTAATTTGTAGCGAGAGAGAGCGTAAACACTCGGAACGATGGCTACCGAGACGAGCCGCGAAAGAATCGACGAGGCTCAGGACTCGCTGTCGGCGTGACCGTCGAGGTGTGCTCGAGCGCGCCGTGCAGTATCGCGAAGCAGCGCCGGATCGTCCGTGAACACCTCGATCGCGACGGTCCCGTCGAACCCCCCGAGGTGATCGGTGACGACCCCGTAGTCGATCTCGCCCGCGCCGATCGGAAGGTGGGTGTCGCCCCGGCTTCGCACGTCGTGGACGTGCAGGTGCGAGACGAGGTCGTCGTAGCGCGAGAGGAAGCGCTCGACCCCGTCGTCGCCGTCTTCCGCGTAGGCGTGCCCGACGTCGAAACAGACCGCCGTCGACGATTCGCGCGCGAGGTCGCCCAGAACGGTCAACGGGAGGCCGCGTTTCTGGTGGCCGACGTTCTCGACGACGACCTCGACGCCCGAGTCCTCGCCGGCCGCGGCGATCTTCTCGAGTTGCGCGGCGACTATCGGACGCTGATCGGTGTCGTGTGGATTTCGAGCCGTGCCGTGAATCACCGCCTTCTTCGCTCCGGCCGCACCCGCCCACTCGAGGAGCCGGCTCTGGTAGGCGACGATCGCCTCGTTGATCTCCGGGACCGGCGTCGCGACGACCTGTCTGAACGGCAGGTGGACGCAGAGCTCTGAGTCGGTTCGATCCAGTGCGGCGCGAAGCCGATCCTCGTCGATCGAATCGACGTCGGCCCCACCCTCGCCGATCGATAGTTCGGCGAACGAAACGTCCGACACGTCCGAAACGGTCGCCTCGAGTCGCTCGAGGGAATCCCCGACCGTGAGTCCGAGTTCCATCGTCGAAGATACGCCTCGGCGACACTTCAACGTCTCGACGGGTGGACGGCAGTCGTCGCAGCTACCGTGCCGACCGCTCGGACGCGGACGCCTCGGACGTGGACGCGGGTTCCGGAAGATCGTACGTGACGCCGGTCGACTCGCTCGAAACCGCCCATAGCCGACGGGCCGTCTCGCGGTCGTAGGATCGATCCGACGAGGCCTGCCGCTCGGGCGAGCCGCGCATGTTCGCGAGGCCGCCGGGACCGTAGTAGGCGCCGCCCTCGGCGTCGGGTGCGGTCGCGGCGTACAGCGTCGGGAGCGCCCCCTGCGCGGCCGACTGGGCGACCACGGCGTTCATCACCCACATCGCCGCCTTCCGGAACCGCTGGCCGCGCTGTTCGGGACCGCGAGACTGCAACCGCGTGTTCGCGTAGCCCGGGTGGACCGCGACGCTCTTGACGTTCGCGTCCGCGGTGAGCAGTCGCCGCTCGAGTTCGTACGCGAACAGCACGTTCGCGAGTTTCGACTGGGCGTAAGCGTCCCACGGATCGTACGACGCCTCGCGGTGAAGGTCGTCGAAGTCGATTTCGCCGCGTTCGTGCATCCCGCTCGAGACGGTGACGATCCGCGAGTCCCGTTCGTCCTCGAGCCCGAGACACTCGAGCAGCAGGCCCGTCAGCGCGAAGTGCCCGAGGTGGTTGACGCCGAACTGGGTCTCGAAGCCGTCGTCGGTTTCCGACCGCGGAATCGCCATGACGCCCGCGTTGTTGACGAGCACGTCGAGTTCGTCGCCATCGATGCGCTCCGCGAACGCCCGAATCGACTCGAGGCTCCCGAGATCACACGCTTCGACTCGAAGGTCTGCGTCGGAGACGTCCGCGCGGACCTCCCGGGCCGCCGCTTCCCCGCGGTCGGTGCTCCGGCAGGCCATGATCACGCTCGCGCCGTTTCGTGCGAGTTCCCGAGTCGCCTCGAGTCCGATGCCGCTGTTCGCGCCCGTGACGACGACCGTTCGGCCGCGCTGGTCGGGTATATCGTCGGCGGTCCAGCCCATACCAGCGCTAGCGGCTGAACGACAGTAAATATGGGCGGGACCAGGAAGCCGCGAACTGTGCAGGGCGGATGGAAGACACGTTGTCGGATGAAGAATTCATCAATAGTACGACTGGATGAGCGACGTCGAAGAGCGGCCCGACGACTGAGATCGTCATCCCCCGACGAGCACTTCTAGGGGGTCATCACCACTTTGATGCACTCGTCTTCCTTGTTGTTGAACGTCTCGTACATCTCCGGGCCGTCCTCGAGTGAGACCTGATGGGAGATGACGAACGACGGGTCGACGTCGCCGTCTTCGATTTTCTCCAGAAGCGGGTTGAGGTAGCGCTGGACGTGCGTCTGCCCGGTCTTCACCGTCAGGGCCTTGTTCATCAGCGATCCGAACGGGATGTTGTCCACGTCCCCGATGTAGACGCCGGGCACCGACAGGGTCCCGCCCTTCCGACAGCACTTGATCGCCTCGCGGAGCACGTACGGCCGGTCGTCCTCCACTCCCACGCCCTGTTTCAGCCGGTCGGAGACGCCTCTAAGGCCCGTTCCGTGGGCCTCCGTCCCGACCGCATCGATACACCGATCCGGCCCGCGACCGCCGGTCATCTCCATCAGCCGGTCGTAGACGTCCTCGTGTTCGAAGTCGATGGTCTCCGCATCGCCGTGGTCTCTCGCCATGGCCAATCGTTCGTCCACCCGATCGATCGCGACCACCTGATTCGCGCCGAGCATCTGGGCGCTCTGGATGGCGAACTGTCCGACCGGGCCACAGCCCCAGACGGCGACCGTATCGCCCTCCTGAATGTCGGCGTTTTCGGCGGCCATGTACCCCGTCGGGAAGATATCGGAGAGGAAGAGCACCTGCTCGTCCGGCAGGTCGGCGTCGACTTTGATCGGGCCGACGTCGGCGTAGGGAACGCGCAGGTACTCCGCCTGACCGCCGGCGTACCCGCCCAGCACGTGGGAGAAGCCGAGCAGGCCGGCCGGCGAGTGGCCCATCTCCTTGCTGGCCAGTTCGGCGTTCGGGTTCGTGTTATCACAGAGCGAGTACATATCCTGTCCACAGAACCAGCACGAACCGCAACTGACCGTGAAGGGAACGACGACGCGGTCGCCGACCTCGAGGGTGTCGACGTCGCTTCCGGTCTCGACGACTTCACCCATCGGCTCATGTCCTAAGATGTCACCCTCCCGCATTCCCGGCATGAAGTCGTTGTAGAGGTGGAGATCCGAGCCGCAGATAGCGGTCGCCGTAATCTCGATTATCGCATCGGTCGGGTCGACGATCTCCGGTCTCGGTACCTCTTCGACGCGAACGTCTTTTTCGCCGTGCCAGGTGAGTGCCCTCATCGATTCCTCCCGTCTCTCGCGGTGTGTGTCGACTCGATTCCCTCGTCTATGCTACTTGTTCTCATTGATATCCCTCGTCGCAAGCACACCCAAGAGACAACTAAAGGTGGCCCCTGCCTTTGCAAGAAGTCAGACCGGGTTTGTCGAACACCATTGGTATAGTAGCAAGTAGTTTATGCACCGAGCATAGGTGGCGTGAAATCGGATATCGACTGACGGCCACGGAAACCGAGCGCCGCCGAACCGAGACGTTGAGAAGCGCAGTTACGACCGACGACGCTCGAGGACGAGCTCGACGATTCGTTCGGGGTCCTCGATCGCGAGCGTGAGTACCGCATCGTGAATCTCGCGTTTTTCCTCGTCTCGAACGCCTTCTTTCCGAAGTTCGGGAACGACGGAGATTCCGACCGCGTCTTCGAACTCGTCCCACGTCTCGCCGCGGGCGTACAGCGGCCGTTGACGGACCGCCGAGTACTCGAACGGGGGACCGGAGACGTCGGTCGACTCCTCTCGAGTCTCTGCAGCCGACGATGACGTCTCGGCCGGTCGCGCCGGTTCGGTCGATGGTTCTGCGACGGAAGCAGACGCCGCGTCGTCCACCGACGCCGACTGATCCCCGTCCGACTCCTCGTCGTCGATACCGCCCAGATCGTCGAACGGGTTGTCGGTCATCGCTCGACCCCCCCGTTCGAGACGATCGACGCCAGTTCCTCGAAGTTCTCGAGTTGCTCGTTTTCGGGGTCGTAATCCAGCAACGGCTGGTGCTCCTTGAGCGACTTCGAAAGCGCGGCGCTGTATCGAACGCCCGGCTTCGGCGGTCGCATCTCTCCGTCGTCGATCGCGTCGAACTCGTCGCTCGTAATCCGTGCGAAGTTCGGAACCTTCCCCTGGGTCGCGTCGGCCGTGTTCAGGTTCTCGAGGAGTTCTCGGTCTTCGGTCCGCTGGTCGATCCGCTCGCGAAGCTTGTTCGGGACCAGCGCAAGCACGTCGATATCGATGTACTCCTGTGCGGGTTTGATGAGCCGTTCCATCGTCCGCTTGTAGCCGCCGATCGAACTCGATCCCGGCTCGAGCGGGATCAACACGTTCCCGGTCGCGACCAGCGCGTTGTTGTTGAGCATGCCGGGATAGGCGGGACAATCGAACACGATGTAATCGTACCGCTCGCCCAGCAGCGGGTCGACGATCTTCGTCTTGACCCGCGCCGATCCCTGGAGCGCACCGGCGAGATCTTTCTCGACGTCCTCGAGGGTATCCGACGACGGGAGGAGGTCGAAGTCGAACTCCGTTTCGTGAATCAGGTCGGCGACGGTCGCGTCGCCCTGATCTAAGACCACGTCGCCGAGGTTCGTCTCGCCGCGGTAGGCCTCATCGAATCCGAGACCGTTCGTCGCGTGTCCGTTCGGATCGAGGTCCGCGAACAACACGCGACCGCGCTCGGTGAGCTGGCGCGCGAGATTCATCGAAATCGTTGATTTGCCGACGCCGCCTTTCAGGATGACCACGCTCACGGCGCGTGGCGTCTCGTTTTTTGCTACCATTGGAATGTCCTCCCAGCAGTGTCATCGGGACAATAGGCACCTATTGTCCCTCAGGCACTCGTATCAGTGAACGCGAGAGTCATCTCGCGTGGACGGCTTAAATCTACCGTAGGTAGGCACCTAAGGTGCAATAGGTGGGATAGGTGAACAAGGTGGCTAAGCTGAGGTAGGTGGTTGAGGCCGCCTAGACGGCACAGAGAGAGGTTTAACGCGATGAGAGAGGAGAATCGGCAAGCTGACGGTAGCTCGAGTACGTACCTACGGTACAATAGGTACCTCAGCTGAGGTAGTTGCTGAAGGTGCGATAGGTAGTTCACCTGTTTGATTTTGAGTGCCTATCCCGGCTCTCGAACGCGTAGTCGGTAGCGAACCTCTTGAAAAATAGGTACCACAGGTGAGGTAGGTACTCCAGAAGGGTCAGACACCTCAGGAGAGATTGGCACCTCAGTGCGACCAGCTCGCTCAGTTGCGGGAGGTGAACGAAGAGTGATTTCGCATCGACCGGACCACAGGAGGCCATTACCCATAGTAATACACCGCTGCGCAGAAAACGGGACATGGAGTGCGACCGTATCCACAATAGGTACCTCAGGTGAGGGGCGTGGCGGTTCCCGGCGAACCCGACCAGTCAATCCGGGCCGAGACCGAGGCACTACCAGTAGAGTAGGTACCTCAGTTGTGATAGGTGAATGAGGTGCAATAGGTACTCGATATAGAAGAGGTAGTTCGTCTAAGAGAACGAGACTCGAACCGGGTAACGATGTACTGAATCGGTCGAAAGAACAGATCATGAGCGAAGCACAGTGAAGAATAGGTACCACAGGTGAAATAGACGCAATAGGTCGGAGGTCGGGATCAACCGTCGGTGAAATCCTCGAGGCTCCCCGACGTCACGTACTCGCACCCCCTACACAACCTATTGCACCTATTGCAACTATCCCATCTATTGTGATGATCGCGAGTCTACGGTCCGCGAACATCGTCCAATCGGGGACGGCTTCGAGGACGAGAGACGGGAAGAACGACACCGTTCAGATTCACTTTCACCCCGCTTGGCGAGCCCTTAACCTCGATTCGAACCAGTATATGGTATGGCAATCGAGTACCGCAATCGGTCCGACGGCGGCCCCGTTACGGTCGCCACCGCGTGCCCATACTGTGAACATCCGATTCGGGAACAACAATCGCTAGCAGATCACCTTCGAAGCGGTTGTCCAGCACGTTCGTGATCGGAAACCGGTAATCGGTTCGTATTCGATCCTCCGTCGTTCTCCTCGCTGAGCCCGGCCGATCGACACGAGAATCGTACGCGGTACCTCGACGTTCTGTACCTCCACCAACACAACGTCCGAACCGCGGACAGCCCCTTCGTCGGACGAACGCGGCGCGAATCTATCAGCGAATACACAAAGTATATACGACATAAGCAGGATTCTTGCGAGAGAGGTTTAGAAGAACAATTCCCTCCACCACCAAACCACATACGGCTCACGGACAGGTCGCCCAATCGGTTCGGGTGATCCCACAGGAAAGCAACCGAAACGAACGCCCAGAGTGATCGAATCGCTCCGACACGCATGAACGACGACAACGCACACGCCTCGCGTGCGGCCCGCGTTCGAGACCGCACTCGAGTCGCCCTCGAGCGACGTCTCGGTATCGATCCGCGCGCACTGGCTGCCTTTCGTATCGCCCTCGCACTCGTGTTGCTCTTCGATCTCGTCCATCGAGTAAGCGATCTCGTCGTCTTCTACACGGACGAAGGGGCGTTCCCACGGGAGTTGCTCTTCGAGTACTCGGCGGCGACCGGCCAGTACTCGCTGCACGCCCTCTCTGGAGCCGCGTGGGTTCAGGCGCTCCTGTTTCTCACTGCAGGCGTCCTCGCATGCTCGCTGCTCGTGGGCTACCGGACGAGACTCGTCACCGTCCTCTCACTGGTAATGCTGGTCTCCGTGCAGTTTCGGAATCCCCTCGTCCTGAACGGCGCGGATCGGTTCCTGCGGGAACTACTGGTTCTGGCGGTGTTCTTGCCGCTGGGAACTCGCTGGGCGATCGACGCCCACCGAACGGACGGGTCTGACGGAGACGAGGACCGAACGGAGACGAAGACCGAACGGACCGCCGATCGGTCGGCTGGAGACCGAAACGAAAACCGGCGAATAGCGATCCCGGCGACGGCGGCGTATCTCGTCTACGTCGTCGGCTTCTTCCTCAGCAACGCCCAGATCAAACTCCGGGGCGACCGCTGGACCGGCGGCGAAGCGTTACAATACGCGCTCCGACAGGACGACGTCACGATCCTCCTCGGGAATCACCTCCAGAACTACCCGCTCTTCCTCGAGGTCGGCACCTACGGCTGGTTCGGACTCGTCCTCTGTTCACCGCTCTTGCTCGTGTTCGCCGACCGGCTCCGGCTCGCCTACCTCGTGCTGTTCCTCGGTGCCGTGGCCGGAATGGCAGTGAGTATGGCCGTCGGTCTCTTCCCGTTCGTCCTAGCCACCGCCTTACTCCCGTTTTTCCCACCCCGGGTCTGGGACGCCCTCGAGCGAATCGGATCGTCGGCGGCCCGAAGCGTACCCGCGTTCGCGAACCTGCACGAACGGATCCCGCGAGGAAACGGTCGTCGCGTACTGCCGGAGATACCGGAGTCAATCCGACACCGGCACCGCCAGCTATGGGCCGTCATCGGCGGCTGTGTCCTCATCTTCATCGTGCTCTGGGTCGTCGGATTGCTCGGATTCGCGGATACGTTCGAACCCGTCGACTCGGTCAATCCCGAGGAGAATCGGTGGGGAATGTACGCTCCGGATCCGAGCGAGAGCTACGGCTGGTACGTCGTCGCCGTCGACCTCGAGAACGACGAACGGGTCGACGCCCTCCACCGATCCGAACTCAGGACGACCCCGCCGTCCGACGCCGCCGAGGCGATCCCCAGCTTCCGGTGGCGACAGTACCTGTACGAGGTCCGGACCAACGACGAAATCGCTGCGCAGTTCACCGAGTACGTCTGTCAGAGCGCCGGCGATCACTACGAGGCCCCCGCCACGCAGGTGAACGTGACCTACGTCCAGCAATCGATCTCCCTCGAGGAGGAGACGGAACCATACGAGTTCGACGTCACCGACCGGTCGTGTTCGGATTCGCCTCGAGTTGCCACCGACCGCTCCCCGCCCGAACGGCCCGCCACCGCGACCGGAACGCTGAATTAGCGACGAGCCGAATTCACGATCACGACTACGCAGATGGGCGACGAGATTCCAGACGAGGGTTCGATCATCCTCTTCGACGGCGTCTGCAACCTCTGTAACGGGTTCGTTCAGTTCGTCGTTCCGCGAGATCCCGACGGCCAATTCCACTTCGCGTCGCTCCAGTCCGACGTCGGCCAAGCGCTGCTGGCCGCACACGACCTCCCGACCGAGACGCTCGAGTCGGTCGTCCTGATCGACGGCGGTGACTGCTACGTAAAGTCGGCAGCGGTCGTTCGGATCCTCACAGCGCTGGGCGGTATCTATACCCTGTGCGCCCCACTCGGATACGTTCCAGAACCGATTCGAGACTGGGCGTACGAAGCCGTCGCAACCAATCGATATCGGTTGTTCGGCACGAAAGAGCACTGTCGAATGCCCTCTCGTTCCGAGAGCGAGGAAATTCGAGCCCGGTTTCTCGAGTGAGTGTCGCCCGACCACCGATAGCACGGTTCACGGTCGTCACTCGATCTCCAAGTTCCGATATCGAATAGCGAAGAGCGAATATCGATCGAAGAGCCGCGACGACACCGGTGCTCGAGAAGAAACGGGTCCGTGAGTACAGTCGAGAACGTCCCGACTGAAACGGGTCCCACACCGATCGGGCGACGAGTGGACGGTCGGGCGGACACCGACCCACCCCGTCAGTAGCGACTCCCGCGACGACCGCAATCGACTGCCATCGACGCTGTACGATCGATTCCCGACGTCACTCGTCGGCGAGCAACTCACCGACGTACTGGTCCTCCCAGTCGCGTCGCGCTTCGACCTCACGGCGGCCACGCCGTGTCACTGCGTAGACGTTCGTTCGGCGGTCCATCTCGCCTTTCTCGAGCAGTCCTTTGTCGACCAACGTATCGAGGTTCGGATACAGCCGGCCGTGATGGATTTCGGATTCGTAGTAGTCGTCGAGTTCGTCCTTGATCGCGAGTCCGTGCGGTTCTTCTAATCCCGCTGCCACGTACAATAAGTCACGCTGGAAACCGGTTAAATCGTACATACCAGCCCCTACGAAGAATGGTGCAATAAGGGTGTGGAAAGCGGACGATCAGATCGTGGGGAATGGCGACCGAATCGTGACACGTTTTCGAGCAGAATCGCGAGTTCAAAATCGGAGCGACGATCGTCGGGAGTCGGACGTCCTGTCCCGTAGAATGCTTACCTCTACTGATGACTTCGCTCGTGGAGACAGTTTCGGTAGAGTAGCCGGTGATCGGTGCGGAGTTTCACCGAGTTCACGGTGCTCCGATCTCGTGGTCGTGCGTCCCGAACCAATTGATTTATTGTGTTTTAGGAGCGGATTCTAATCATGGACATATCAAACATACTATCAGAGATAGTCGAGGGGTACATCTCCGGCGGGACCGAGGAAGCGATCTCGGAAGGCGTTGAAGAGACCGCGGAAGAAGCGACGGGTAAAGACCTGTGAGCTACCCCTGCCTCCTCACTCGCGGCTACTGCCGCTCGTTCCTCGAGGCAGGGGCTTCCTGCTTCGACGACGTTGTCAGACTGCGTCTGACAGCCTGTCGAGGTTCCCTCGACAAACGCGACGTGCAGACACCGTAACTAGATACGACAACCAAATGCGATCGGTCGCGTCTGATTCTCAGAACATCTCACGACGTCGAGCTCGTCACTGCAAGCGCTGTCGGCGAATCGTAACGATCCAAACCATACACTTCGTTGACATCCTCCCCGCCCTGAAGGGGCATGACGAGACGCGATGCGTCTCGTTGCACCCGAAAACGCGTCGCGTTTTCGAGGACGAGGATTCCCAAGCGTTGGGATATTACGGTTTGCAGTCTACCACTTGGTCACGCGGTACGAATCCGCGTGGCAAGTCATAGAAGGAGACTGATGGCTGTGCCAACCAGCCGGTACTCCTATCCTCGTCCAGACTGGCCGAAGAATCGGATACAAAGAACGAACGATTCCCCCTAAATCGCTGTTCTCGCAGAACGAAACCTGTCAGAGGGACCGGTATGATTTATTGGTAGGGCGGAGCGTTGGTGATCTAGACGTCTGATGTCACCGACAGATACGGTTCGCGTCCAGACCCACGACGAGATCGACCGCGTCAATCCAAACGTTCACGGCCATTTTGCCGAGCACCTTGGACGGTGTATCTACGGTGGAATCTGGGTCAGCGATGACGATCAGGTCCAGACAACCGATGGGATGCGTGAGGACACGCTCGAACTCCTTTCCGACCTCGGGCTCAACCAGCTCCGGTGGCCCGGCGGCTGCTTCGCCGATGACTACCACTGGCGCGACGGGATCGGTCCCAGGGAAGACAGGCCCCGCCGGCCCAACGATTTTTGGGCACAAGGCCAAGAAGAAACGTACGAGGAGTCGAACGAATTTGGGACTGAAGAGTTCCTGCGGCTGTGTCGGCACGTGGACGCCGAACCGTTTCTGGCTGCGAACCTCGGATCGGGGTCGCCAGAGGAGGCCCGCCGTTGGGTCGAGTATTGCAACAATGAGGGTGATACGGCGCTCACCCGGGAGCGCGCCGAGAACGGATCCCCCGAGCCCCACGACGTGACGTACTGGGGGGTGGGCAACGAAAATTGGGGCTGTGGCGGCCGGTTCGATCCGGAGACCTACGCCAACGAGTTCCGTCGGTTCGCCCACTTCATGAAGCTCGCTGGCGCCGAGGAGACGGTTGCCTGTGGCCACATTAACGAAGACTGGAACCGCCGGTTTTTTGCCGAACTCACCGAACCAGATCTCGTCGATCATCTCTCGGTCCACCGGTACTACGGACGGTTCGGCCCGGATTGCGGGAGTGCCACGGAGTTCGATCGTGAGGAGTACTACAGGTTCTTCGCCCACTCGTTGCAGGTCGGGACGGACATCGACGACGCGATAGCCACCATCGACACTTACGCTTCCACGGACGACATTGGCATTGCAGTGGACGAATGGGGCGCGTGGCACCCCGAAGCCGAAAGTGAGAACGGACTCGAACAGGAAAACAGCGTCCGGGACGCCGTGGCCGCCGCTGGCGTCATGGATGACTTCAACCACCGAGCGGACGCGATCGAGATGGCGAATCTCGCCCAAGCGGTAAACGTCCTGCAGTGTGTGGTCCAGACCGACGAGGAGGCGGCGTGGCCGACGCCCACTTACCAGGTGTTCGACCTGTACCAACCCCATGCCGGTGCCACGGCCCTCCGGACGGTCGTAGACACCGAAGAGAAAGAGACCGACATCGGTGACCTGCCCTTGGTTAGCGCGTCGGCCACGGTCGGTGAGGACGCGACGTACGTCACGGTGAGTAACCGACATCGTACCGACGAGCGGATGGTCCGCGTGACCCTCGACGGTGAGGTTCGAGATACTTCCGGTCAGGTACTATTCTCGGATCACGATCCTTCGGATTACTCGGCTCGGGACAATGCCGACGAGTTTACCGCAGACGACGCCGAGATCGCGATTGAGGATGGTAGCCTCGTAGTGGACCTTCCGCCGTGTAGTGTAGCGGGCGTGTCGATCGAGTCGACCTAACTTCTGTATAGCTACTTTCCCTTCTGAAGGTAGTGTTCAGATTAGTCGAGTCCATACGAGGGCAAACGCTTCGATCCAGTCGCTGGCTCGTCGAGGAACACCAGATCCGAGCGATTGGGGTGCGTCAGAACGAAATTCAAGCGCCGAACCTCCTCGTTCTCGAATTGCTTCAGCCACGTTGAACCGAAAACCGCCGAATCATGGCTCCAGACTTTCGCTCGCTGGCACAATTCCACTAACCAAACACGATGGTCTCGACCACCAATGGAGATGTACAGACGTCACCATCTAGTTGAGGTCGATCCCGATTGTTCGAATCCGATAGCGTCCTCTGCTTCAGGCCGCTAGAAGCCCGCTCGCCGATGAGGTGGCCGATGTCGCGAGTGGTGATGAAGACGTTGATGGGAGATCCGCTCACTCGATGGTTCGTTCGAGAAACCGCCGGACAGCCTCGGGACCAGCGGGTGGGAGGTCCACGAAAAGGGGCTCGGGCGACCCGCCGTCCTCGACGTGTGTCGCCTCGTAGACCGACTGGGCGTGAGTCGGGTCTGCTGCGAGCAGGTCCATCGCCACGCGTTCGGACTCGATGTCTTCGACACTTTCGACCCAGACGTGGTTCAGGTCGTGTAGCTCATAGAAGACCGCGTCCACTCCAGCCTCCTCCAGGGCGTCGAAAAACCGGTGGCTGTGTTCCACGTCGACCACCTCGTCTTTGCGGCCGTGCATCAACAGCGCTGGCGGGCTTTCGGGCGTGACGTGCGTGACGGGACTGGCCTGTGCCCACCGCTCGGGGTGTTCGGACTGGGGGCCGCCCAGCAACAGCGGAATGAGTCCCTCGCTTTCTTGGGCCCCTTCGCTCTCGTCCTCGACGAGCCTGAAGTCGGCGGCGCCGTACCAGCTGACGACGGCCTGTACGGCACCGGATTCGTCGGGCGCGACGGTCTTCTCGACCTCGTCGGCAAAGGCGTCCCCGAGGTCAGTGACGTCGTCGACGACGCCCGCGAGGAGGGCAAGATGCCCACCCGCGGAGGAGCCCCACGCGGCAATTTGGTCGGCGTCGTAGCCGTACTCGTCAGCGTGAGCACGAAGCCATCGAATCCCGGCTTTCACGTCTACAAAGTGGTCAGGGAAGGTACCTCGTGGGGTGGGGTTTGCCGGGTCGTACATCTCTTCGACGGCCGCCCCCTCGGGCGCCTCTTGGAGGCGGTAGCTGACGCTGGCGATAGCGCAACCCCACTCAGCGGCATACTGCTCGGGATCGGGGATATTCGAGCGCGTCTCTGCGATCCAGCCGCCACCGTGGACGTAGACGACGAGTGGAGGGTTCTCACGTTCCGGTACGTAGAGATCGAGCTTCATTTCACCGGTCTCACGCTCAGCGTAGGTTATTCCCTTCTGGATAGTAGGATCGGCCATTCTATTACGAACGAGATCGTATGATAGTATAAAGTTAAAAATCTCCCTACCGACCCGCCGTTTTTCGACGGGCGGCACTCACGGTTCGGAGACCGTCAAACCGTCGTGAGGAACGCCCGGAGTTCCTCGGTTGCACGCCCCCGCTCGTCCCAGAAGACGCAGTGTCCGGCGTTGTCCACGTGCACGAGTCGCCCGTCTGGGAGGAAGGCAGCTATCTCCCGTTCCCGCTCGCGTTCCACCTCGTCCGCGTCGGCTTTCAGGATTAGCGTCGGCGCTTCGATATCGCCGTACATCTCAGTGGGGTCGAGCAGTCCGCCCTCGAACGCGCGGGCAATCTCTGGTCGGAGCCGGTGCCTGGCTTCGGCCACTCGGCGTGCGAGGTCGGCCTGTCCGGACTCGGCGAGTTCCCGAAACATCGTATCGGCCTCGAGGAGTTCCTCGACGCTGTGGTCCTGCCACTCCGCGATCTGCTCCTCGATATCATCGTCTGGTCCGTCCTCGATCACGTCGTCATTGACCCCGTCGAGCATCCAGACGGGGTCTTCGAGGATGACGGCTCGCGGCCGGTCTGGTCGGCGAGCTGCGGCCTCCGTGACCGTGTCGGCACCCATGGAGTGGCCGAACAGGATTGGGTCTTCGAGCGCGAGTGCATCGAGCAATCCGAGCAGGTCCGCCGCCCGCTCGGGCGCGCCGTACCCCTCGTCAGGGGCGTCGGAACGGCCGTGCCCGCGAGCGTCGTACAGCACGACATCGAAATCGTCTCCGAGTTCACGGGCGAGGTCGAGCCGACAGTATCCGTCGTCGGTGAAGCCGTGGGAGACGACGAACGGCGGACCCGACCCGTGGGTGCGGCAGTAGTGCAACTCGATGCCATTCGTCTCGACGAATCCGCGCTCCCAACGCTCCGGGATCTGAGTCCGTCCACTCATTAGGTAGGACCTCGCAGTTTGGGTAGAAAAATCGTCCGGTGGTCACCGTGTGTAGGCGCGTGTTTATCTAGTCTTCACTTCAGGCACGTCCTCGATAATCCCACTGTTTTCAGGGTTCGTAGACGAAGCGTTTGACCACCGCATCCGCCTCGCAAGTGGTTCCATGCCCAGTCACGTAGGGACCGAGGAAGACACCCGTGAATCCAGTGGCCACCTCCGTTGAGTGGTAGCGAGCCGCCACCGAAGCAAGTTTTTCGCCATTTATTCTCAATTCGATAATGTGTGGAGTTTAACCTCTTTCGAACTATAATAGGGAGTATGAGTGACAGGAAGCCGAACAACCCGCTTTCACCGTACTACCCATCTGAGACGCCCGATATTTCAGGGAACGTCCCGAAGTGGATAGCAATTGGTGTCGTACTCTGGGCAGTTTTCTGGGGGAGTTGGATAGTCCTCTCTCTACTTGGAATCGTCTCACCACCAATGTAACAGAGGAGGAACGACCAGTACTGCGTTACTTGCTTCCCCTGTACTAAGCGGAAGAACCGGTCTGAGGTCGGCTGCAAAGAAGAATGAGATTTGCAATGTGTATATGCATAAGTAGCAACCGGACAATACATAGACCGGCTATCAATTGATAGGATAAACGATGGACGACGTAATCAACTGGTGCGAGGAGCGAGGAATAGAGATTGAACACACCGATTATGGATTCAAGGAGAGGCCCCTGAACTGGCCGTATTCTATCGCGATTCCCTCCTTCACATAATGATTTCCCAGTCAGAGAACAACCTCCAGGCTCAAATCCGAGCCGAGCCCGCGGACGTTGAAGTCAACGGTCCGTCGCTCTCTATCCGACGTGATCATGAAACGAGGGTCGTAGTTAGCCCACCATTCGTGATGGATACGTCCAACACTGAACAATAACAAACGTCTCCCCCATTATTACTATATTTTGACATGTGGTAATTATCAACCCTGTGAACACCTCGACATCTATTACACTTCCTTACAGCTATGTTGAGATAGAATCCCTCGTTATGTGCGTAGCCTATACTAAGCGAATCGTCCATATCCGAGATCGTACGTAAAGTCGAGTGAGGACTTTACTTAATGCACATTCGAACGTATCGTCTCCTGTCGAATCACCCATCAGTGGGTACAGTTAGGGGGAAAACAACATAGAAAACGAATGCAAAGCCGATCCCAGTTCCAATAGCGGAGAAAGTTGCCTCCTGCCAAGACTCCCCAAACCCGCCGACCCCGATTACAAACCCCAGACCTAAACCAAGGAACAGCCCTAAAATGGCCCTCTGAAATGGAGATTGGAAAATGTCACACATGTCTGAAAATAGCTGTCATGGCTTATAAATCATAGTAATTGTACGGTACATTACGGCTGCTCACTGTCTCGCCTGTACTAAGCACAGAACCCTTCTTTGCTACAACCAGTTTCGGTCAGACTACCGTATTCAGTACAGAGGACAGAGTTAGCGAACTGGTTTTCCGTCGACGAGGCGAATGCTCCTGTCTCTGGCGTCACCGGTATCTTCGTCGCTTTGCCATCCCGTTGTTCTTGTCTCCAGTACACCCACTGGTCGCGCTCTCGCAGGCCTACTGGAAGTACTGTCTGCTCGATTGATGCGGTAGAACTCATTGATGATACCCCTGAGGGGCACTTCCTGTGCCCCTCGAACAAACGTGTCATAACTCGAGAGGAGTGCCGAGACTCGAGTCGATTCACACTCGAAGACGGAGAGGGCCGAACCACCAGGGGGTAAAAGCGGAGACAAAGACGGAGACGTACGAGCAACAGGACTTTCGTCGTTCAGGGGAAGAACGAATCGGAGTACCATGACCACGAACGACGGCGATCACGAGCGGCGCTCCGATTCCGGTCAGCGTTCCGAACCTGCCGACGCCGACGGCTACAATCACATCGATCAGGCTGTCATCGACTCGGTCGGAGCACTCGGCAACCGCTGGCGCCTCGAGATCCTACTGTCGCTAGCCGAGGCCGAGTGGGAACACAGAACGAACGGCTACGTCCTGTCGTTTACGGAGCTCTACGACGCGGTCGACGTCGCGAGTACCTCGCAGTTTTCCTACCACCTCGAGAAACTGGTCGGGCAGTTCGTCGACGAAACCGAAGACGGGTATCGTCTCACTCACGCCGGCGGGAAACTCGTTCGCGCCATCTTCTCCGGCGTCTACGAGCGTGCACCGGCGTTCGAACCGATCGATCTCGAGGGCGGGTGTCTCGCGTGTGACTCGACGGCACTCGTCGGGGCCCGTCGAGACGATATGTTCGTCGTGACGTGTGCGGAGTGCGAGACGACGCTCGTCGCCGACTACCTCCCGAGAAGTCAGACGCGGTCACGGACGCCCGCGGAGATCGCCGAGAGCGTGAGTCGTCGAATCTGGAGTAGCGTCGTTCTCGTCCGGGGTGGTGTCTGTCCCGAGTGTTACGGCCGCGTCGAGACGACCGTCGACTCGCAGGAACTGGGTGAGCGATCGTTCTACACGAGCGTCAGCACCTGCTGTGAGTGTCGATTCACCGTTCACTTGCCGATCGAGGTCTCGGCCGCGTTTCATCCGGCCGCGATCGGATTCCTCCGGGAACATGGCACGTCCCTGTTCGACGTTCCAATCTGGGAACTGTTCGGCCACATCCGGTCGGAGACGCTGTCGACGACCGTGTGCTCCGAGTCGCCGTTCGAGGCGACGGTCGAAATTACCCGTGACGGCGAGACGCTGACGCTCGCACTCGAGGATGACGACTCGCTGACCGTACGGCCGACCGAACGACTCGAGCGGTGAGCGAACGGTCGAGGTCGACTCCACCGATAGCCGGACGGTCTACCGACAGATTGCGCTCGACGGAGACAGGTCCCATACCTCGCGACCGAACCCGTTTCGGAGGGGAGAGATTGAACCGCTGGACGGATGCGGGTATCGGAGAACGAAAGACACTCGCTCAGCGAGCCGAACGGAGTATACCGTAACCACTGGTAATCGGGACGCGTTCAATCGAACGATTGCTGCTCGATCAGTGTATGAATCGTTTCAGTTATCAGCATATTGTATCTATCGATCAAGAATCGTTCTGTCGACCGCTCTCGGGAACGGATATCGAGAGCAGATGCGGTGGCAGACCGCCAGTAGAGTCGCTCGAATGCGATCCTCCCGAGAAGGCGAGCCGCGGCTCAAACAAATTTGAGTAATGATTCTGCCAATATGTAATATTATCAATAACACTTATCCCCCGTCAGTGGCTTTCGTCTGTTATGAATACCCAAGTAACCGTCGCTCGCCGGCACCGTACGACGTTGGAGGGGTGACCTGTGGCAGCAATCGAACTCACCGGACTGACCAAACGCTTCGACGACGTCGTCGCCGTCGACGACCTCGATCTGACGATCGAAGAGGGAGAGATTTTCGGCTTTCTGGGACCGAACGGGGCCGGAAAGTCCACGACGATCGACATCCTCCTCGACTTCATTCGACCGACGGAGGGGACCGCGACGGTAGTCGGCCACGACGCACAGGCCGACAGCCTCGCCGTTCGACAGCGGATCGGCGTCCTCCCCGACGCCTACCACACCTACGATCGACTCACCGGCCGCCAGCACGTCGAGTTCGTCGTCGAGTCGAAAGCGACCGAGACCGAAACGGACGTCGACGCCCTCCTCGAGCGGGTCGGCATTCTCGACGCCGCCGACCGGAAGTCCGGTGGCTACTCGAAGGGGATGCGCCAGCGACTCGTCCTCGCGATGGCGCTGGTCGGCGATCCCGACCTCCTGATCCTGGACGAACCCTCCACGGGGCTGGATCCGAACGGCGCCCGAGAGATGCGCGAGATCATCCAGCAGGAGAACGAACGCGGCACGACCGTCTTCTTCTCGAGTCACATCATGGAACAGGTCGAGGCGATCTGCGATCGGGTGGCGATCATCAACCGCGGACGACTGGTCGCTGTCGACACGGTCGACGGGCTCCGCAACTCGACCGAAATCGGGACGACGCTCCACGTCTCGACCGCGGGTGTCGACGACGCCGCCCTCGAGACCGTGCGGGGATTCGACGACGTGACCAGCGTGTCGGTCGACGGTGACCTGCTTCGAGTGACGCTGCGCGGCGGCGGCGCGTTGAAATTCGACGTGCTGAAAGCGCTCGATAGTGCCGGCGTCTCGATCGAGGATTTCGACGTCGAGGAGTCCTCGCTCGAGGACCTGTTCGTGCGGTACACGACCGACGAACAGGAGGTTCGCGCATGAGCTGGCTGGCCGTCGCGAAGAAGGACTTCCGGGACGCCGTCCAGTCTCGCGCACTGTGGGCGCTGCTCGGCGTGTTCGTCGTCGTCTCGACGCTCATGTCCTACGCGTACGTCGAACTGCCCGAGTTCTTCGGCGGGCCGACGGGGCCGTCGGTCGCCGGACTGATCTTCTTCATGGCTGGGTCGGTCAGCCTGTTCATCACCCTAACGGCGATCGTCGTCTGCTACAAGGCGATCGCCGGTGAGCGCGAACTGGGGAGTATCAAGTTGCTCCTGGCGTTACCACACACGCGAGGCGAGGTCCTCCTCGGGAAAGTCCTCGGTCGAGCCGCCGTCCTCGTCGTCGCGGCCGCGATCGGACTCGGAGTCGGATTCGGCGTCGGCTTCGCGTTACTCGGCACGATCGAGGTCGTCTCGCTCGTCCTGTTCCTGCTGGTCACCCTGCTGTTTACCGGCGTGTTCGCCGCGATCATCGTCTCGCTGTCCGCGACGACGGGGTCGACCGCTCGAGCGACGACGCTCGCGCTCGGTTTCTTCGTCGTGTTCGAACTGCTCTGGGATTTCGCGCCGCTGGCTGTCGTCTACGTCGTGAACGGGTTCTCACTCCCCCAGCAGATGCCCGACTGGGTCTTTCTCGTCTCGCAACTCCCGCCGACGTCGGCGTACTTCTCGACGCTCGTCGCGGTGTTGCCCGAGTCCGCCTCCGCTGCCGGGGCCAGCACGGGTGCCGAGGGGATCGATGCGGTCTACGCGACCCCTGAAATCGGCCTCGTCGTACTCGCGTTCTGGCTCGTCGTCCCGCTGGCCGTCGGATACCACCGGTTTACGACCGCGGATCTCTAGGCGGGATACCTCGGAGCCCCCACGAAAACAGTACTCGTGAGGGGCTGGCGGTCTGTCCCGACGAAAGAAATCCCGAAGCGGAGATCACCAGCGGGGATATATCTTCTGGTGATATCGACCGTCGAAACCGTCCGCGCATTGATTACCGGTCCCCGCATAGCCGATACTGTACCCGGGTTAGCTCCTATCCCGACCGTGGCCATCCCCCAACACATCTCTTCCCCCGGCCACGGTCCACCCGGATACTGCTACACGACCCGGAGACGAGTCACTCGCGGCGACCATCTCACTCTCGACTCACCGAAGGTTACCCTATAGTAACGACTGACACTACTTACACACTGATCGCACAGCTGTCGCGCGATCAGGTGTGGGTTGACTGTCAGTGGCGACTTTAGTCTTCAGAAAACGGAACGGTCAGTGGTGGTCGGCTGAGGTGCAGACGATGTGCGTCGTCTGCGATTCCCTGTCAGGATGGAGGGGGACAATCGGACGGAGCGGTGCTCTGGTGTCTGGCAAGACAGCAACTCCCATCGACTGTTACGTCACACGCCATCCCTGCCATATAGAGCGACGGTGGCGAGATACTTACTTTCTCTCCCAAAATAATTTGGCTTCTGTGACAGTCACGTCGAGAGACACCGGAGCCACTCGAGACGAGTCGTCCACGAATCCGCGATCGATACCGCATCCACTGTTCTACGAACACCGACTGGGCCGAAGATCGTGCTCCCCTCGAGTGCCAAAGATGTCGCTAACCGCCAGGTTGGTGAGAGGTTTGATGTATCGGCCTCGCGCGGTCTCCTGGTGCAGGTATCGTTCGTAGCTGACCATGGGTTCGCGAGTGATCGTCGTATCGTAGTCAGGCAATTTCGTAGTGGGCGATCTCGTCGGAGCCACACGCTGGACAGGTATTGGTGTCCCTGTCCACGGACGTCCCACAGGAGCGACACTCGTACACGACAGTCGGTGAGCGGGTACCTTCGAAAACGCGCTTTACACGGTCGAACATAGTGAAATGTGAGAGGATGAAACTGTTATTCGGGACGCACCACCGGCCAGGGGTCAGGAGACGTCGTCCTATCGATCGATCGGTCGCCCGTTCCGTACCGGAAGAGCGGTCGCGCTACGGGTATCGGGCCCTTACAACGGGGATCGTCTTCAGAGGCTGGACGTGAGTGGTGCATCGTTCGTCTGATCTGAGACAGTGGGTAGCAGCGTGTGACGAGGGTTCTCCGAATCCCCCTCTCGTCGAGATTTGATGCGACGTACCAAATAGGTCCCCCAAGCGGAGTGAAAGTGAAAGAAAAGCCGAGTCCGAAGGGGTCGACGCGTCCTCCAGCTGCCTCTTATAACGTCCAGCAGGACAGGTGATCACTTACAGGAGCCACGGAATTAGCGGCGAACAGAACGGTATGGATCGAGCGCGAGCGTACGCCGGTGATATGCGGTGGGGATGGAACTGTCCGCGGTGTAACACGGAAGTAACGGTGTCCAGAAACCGCGACTCCGAGACGTTCGAGTGGCGGTGTCCGTCCGAAACGTGTCTCGCCGTCGGATTCGGGTTCACGTCGCGACGTCGGGCACGACTCGGGCTGTTAGAGTATCGCGAGCGGTATCAGGAAATCTATCGGTAGACGGAATCGAATCGAAAGTCGAGCTCGAAACCGAAGCCGGGATCGAACTCGAGGAGTGATGGAGTTCGCCTCGAGAGAAGCGAGGTCGTATTCTCAGCGTAAACGGCGGACTGGCCGTCTGGAAACTCTCGAAGAGTTCGTGATCTCAGTCGGTCACCGTCTCGACGAGTTCCCTCGCGCGACTCGCTCGAACGTCGTCTTCGGCGACCATCCGGGCGGCAATCTCTGCGACGAGGTCTTCGGGTGCACCGGCCTCGGCCGCGACGTTCTTGGCGTGGAGTTTCATGTGTCCCGTCTGGATCCCTTCGTCGGCGAGTGCCCGCATACTGGCAACGTTCTCTGCGAGTCCAACCGACGCGAACACGCCGGCGAGTTCGTCGGCAGTATCGACGTCGAGGAGTTCCATCGCAGCGTGAGCGGTCGGGTGTGCGCGCGTCGCGCCGCCGACGACACCGGTCTGGACCGGGACCTCGATACTGCAGGAGAGGTTCCCGTCGGCATCGACCTCGTACGTCGTCAGCGGCCCGTAGCCGTCGCGTGCAGCGTACGCGTGTGCACCAGCCTCGATGGCACGCCAGTCGTTCATCGTGGCCAGCGCGAGGCTGTCCATTCCGTTCAGGACTCCCTTGTTGTGCGTAGCCGCACGGTACGGATCGGCCGCGGCGAACGCCCACGCGTCGACGATCCGGTCGCGGACCTCCGCACTCGAGTGTTCGGTGTCGTCTCGATCCAGCGCCTCGGTCGGAATCGTACAACGGGCGCGAGCGAGACGGCGGTCGGCCAAATTCGAGAGAATTCGGAGAATGACCTCGCCGCCCGTCAACTCCTCGACGAGCGGGGCGACCCCTTCCGCCATAGTATTGACCGCGTTCGCACCCATCGCGTCCTGCGTGTTGACGACCAGATGGACGACCACCATTTCCCCCCTCGGTGTGTCGAGGACGCGAGCCGTCACCTCCTCACAGCCGCCACCGTGGGAAACCAGCACGCCTTGATCGTTCGCCTCCGCTCGAATCTCGCTCGCGTGCTCGAGAATGCGGGCTCTCGCAGCCCGTGGATCGGCGAGATCCGTCACCTGAATCTGGCCGATCATGAAGGGGCCGTCGACGGACGTATAGAAGCCTCCGTGGTGTCGTGCGAGTTTTGCACCGTGTGCGGCAGCGGCGACGACGCTGCTCTCCTCGGTTGCCATCGGAACGAACCGATCGACGCCGTCTATTCGGAAGTTGGTCGCAATGCTCAGCGGATAGGCGATCGTGGAGATCACGTTTTCGGAGAGCTGGTCGGCAACATCGAGCTGTGACGTCGTTTCGAGTGCGTCACGCGCGTCGGAATCGCAGTCACACCGCTCGAGGATCGCCTCGAGCCGATCTGCTGGTGAGAGTTCGTAGAACCCAGGTACTCGAGAGTCCATATCGCTCGATTGCGAGCTACAGTGTTTAGTTTGTACGGGTATCCGAAGCGAGGTAAGAGCGATTCCGACGGGATCACAACCTCGGAGGATGCGATCGTTGCGTGTCCTTATTTCACCCCATATTGTGCGAATATTTTATTGGTAGATCTGCGAGTCTC
Source organism: Halomontanus rarus (assembly GCF_017357405.1). Lineage (GTDB taxonomy): Archaea > Halobacteriota > Halobacteria > Halobacteriales > Natrialbaceae > Halomontanus > Halomontanus rarus. The sequence goes on from NZ_CP071598.1 coordinate 609,847, forward strand.
GCACCGAGAGGGAAGCGAGCAGTTCACCGGAGGAGACCCGACGAGGAAAATGACGACTACACCTCACGACCTCCCATTTCGCCCGATATCAGCCGAGGCCTTTCCAGTAAAGTTGATTCCCTCCATCTGATGTGCAGTGGGGACTTCCTCCGTAACACTGTTGATGACGTGATGGGAATATCTAAGACAGTGTGACTCCCTCCGTCTTCGATCCTGGCCTCTCCTTCACCGCAGTCGCTGAAACTGGCCTCAGCGAAATCGACAGCGACACCGGTGAATTGCGAATCCAAGGGTTCTCAATCGAAGACCTTGCCGAGAATGCGGCTTACGAAGAGGTAGCGTGGTTGTTGTTCAACGGGCGACTCCCGACCGACAAAGAGTTAGCTGAGTTCACGAACGAGCTCTCGTCCGCTCGAAGCCTCCCAGAGAATGTCTACAGTCTGATTCAGGCAGGAGCAGAAGAAGGTGTACCGGCGATAGACGTACTCCGGATGGGGCTGGCAGCGGGAAACCTCTATTTTGACAGTGAGGACACCCTCAGGGCTACCCGACGCGTCGTCGCAATATGCCCAACGATCATCGCCGCCTACTGGCGGTATCGGCGCGAGTTAGACCCCATACCGCCACGCGACGACCTAGCTCACACGGAGAATTTCTTATATATGCTCTCCGGGGTAGAACCGGCTGAATCGACTGTGGAAAAGCTAGAGACGTATCTGACAACGATCATCGAACACGGGCTTAATGCCTCGACGTTCGCCGCTCGGATTATCGGATCAACCGGGTCCGACCCACTTTCGGCAGCCACCGGTGCCGTAGGGGCGCTCAAGGGACCACGACACGGTGGAGCACTCGAACGAATTTTTGAGATGCTCACTGGCCTTGATGACGGGATGGACCCCACAACGTATGTTCGAGAGCGACTGGAAGGCGACGGGTCGTTGCCCGGATTCGGCCACGTTCTCTATAATACCCGAGACCCGCGAGCGAAAATCATCGAACAAGCGGCAGAACGCGTCGGCGAGAAGCAAGATTCAACATCGTTCCTTAGGAACGCACAACGGCTTGAGGCCGCCGCTGAGGACTATTTCACTGAACGCGATCCCGAGCGACAACTGCACGCAACCGTCGATTACTACGCGGCAGTTCTCCTTTACGAACTCGACATTCCACCTGAATTGTTCACCGCGATTTTTGCTATCGGACGCTCCCCCGGCTGGATGGCTCATTATATCGAACAGCTCGAAAGCGAGACACTACTTCGTCCTCGGACGCGATACATCGGTCCAGAGGAACGGTCGTGGATTTCGCGCTCGGACAGATACGTCGCCGGCGATTCGAGCCCGCCTTCGTCCGATCATCTGAAAGGGATTTCCTCAATTCTTGGCACTCTTTCAGAACCCGCTCGGTTGGAGCTGTTATTGATTCTGTACGAGTCAGCGGAGCCGCTTTCGTACTCGTCGATTCGAGCGCAGAGTTCGATCGAGGATAAAGGGCGGTTCAACTATCATCTCCGAAAACTTCGCAGCATCTATATCACGAATACAGATGCTGGTTATTCATTGTCTGATACGGGTCGGAAAGTCGTTGAGATGCTCGTCGATGACGAGCAATTGCTCGCACGAACAATCGGATAGATGAGTCGTGGATAGGGGAAGCAGATTTACCCTGTAGTATTGAGACTAGTTCCTAGTCTGAGAACTGCTCGAAACCTCCGATAAAATCGTCTCTAACCGTCTTCTAAAGGGATAGGAAACCACGAGAACAATCGGTCCACTGCCTGATCGTGTTCCCGTGTTGGATGGTGATTGGCGGTAGAGGAGAAATGGACTTCTCCAAAGCCCTATCTCCAATTCTTCCGTCTCTATACATTAGCATGGTCGACCAAGAGCTCCACCGAGGATTAGAAGACATCGCCGTCGCGGAAACACGACTCAGTACTATCGACGGCGAGGCTGGTGAACTCATCATCGGGGGATACCCTGTCGAGGAACTCGCCAAGAACGCGCTCTACGAGGAAAGCGTTTTCCTGTTGTTTAACGACCGACTTCCGACTAAATCGGAACTCGAATCGTTTCGCACGGAACTCGCTGGCTATCGGAAAATCTCCGAGGAAATCAAACAGGTGCTTCGACAAGCGGCACGAGAAAACGCGGACGCGATGGATGCTCTGCGGATGGGTGTGGCCGCAGCCAATCTCGGCTTCGACTCGACGGAATCGACGGACCACGCCAAGCGACTGGTGAGTGTGATCCCAACGATCGTCACGACGTATTGGCGATATCGCTCGGGTAAAGAGCCGGTGGAGCCACGCGACGACCTCGGCCACACTGCGAACTACCTCTACATGCTGTCTGGCGAAGAGCCCGACCCTGCAGCTGTGAGAGGACTCGAGACCTACCTCAATACGGTTGTTGACCACGGACTGAACGCATCCACCTTCGTTGCTCGGTCTATCGCGTCGTCCGATTCAGACCTCGTTTCAGCAGTAACGGGTGCAGTGGGGTCGCTAAAGGGACCGCTTCACGGTGGTGCGCCTGGGCCGGTTTTGGAGATGCTCCTCGTAGCACACGAATCTGACGATCCGGAGGGTTATGTGCAAGAGAAACTCGACGCCGGTGAGCGGCTTATGGGCTTTGGACACCGAGTGTATCGTACGCGTGATCCACGTGCAGAGGTCCTCTCCCGCGCCGCTGAGCGGCTCTATTCTGGATCGGGCGACAGAGCGTTCTTCGGATTTGTCGAAGAGTTCGAAGAGACTGCGGTCAGTCGACTGTCCGACCACAAGCCCGACCGAAAACTCGAAACGAACGTCGAGTTCTATACGGCTGTGCTCCTGTATGGAGTTGGCATCCCGCAGGAGTTGTTTACGACCACCTTCGCCGTGTCACGAGTCGGTGGTTGGGTGGCTCATTGCCTCGAGCAGGCAGCAGATAACAAGATAATTCGCCCTGTGTCCATCTACGTTGGTGACCATAACCGGTCTTGGACTCCAGCAGAGAACCGCTAGCCAACATCACACAGTTAATAGGACAAATGATCGTCCGAGCGAGCCGTCTGACTGATGCATACATCGTTAGAATTGAACTCGGTAGCCATCTCCGCAAGCAGCGTACCCTCGGTAGGGCACTTAGTTCTCTTGACAGCCCGTTCGACAAACTCATTGATGGTTAGCCTGACCGGCATCTTGCCCCATCCCGTTCCATGCCGATGGAATCAGAATTAGCGCATCCTCCGAAACTGTGACGAGATCAGCACCGGGGATATTGTATATCATCATGTGATTTACCATGTTCGCAGTATCGACTACTGACCATACCAGAGAAGGTAACGCTCACGGACGCTGAAAGCCCCTAATCGGACGATAGAACCACGAATACACAGGCCGAACGCTTGTCCGTCCGGATGGAGGAGAGAGAACTATGGACTCGAAACGACCCGACGTCCGACTAGACGAAAAGCCCGAGGAAGACGGCGTCGTTACCGGACGCGACGACGAGAAGAGAGATCGGTCGCTCGTCTCGAGACTCCTCAAGTTCTTCAAACGGTAGACGGGAAACCGTCCAGAACGCCGGTCTCGAGTCCCGATTCACAGCGTTCCAGATCGGCGGAATGGGCGACAAACGCTGCTGGACTCACCCGCGATCCCCGCCCAGCACGTCGTCGATCCGGTCCGCCGTCTCGCCGGCCTGAATGTTCGAGTACGCGGCGTGCGTGGTTTCGATCGACTTGTGTCGCAGCGCCGACTGTGCGTCTTCGGCCCGCCCCTCCGAGTAGAAGGCGTGGCCCAGCCCTCGGCGAGCGCCGTGAGGTTTCAGATACTCGCCGTCGATCTCCAGATCGAAGCGCGTACAGATCCGCTTCATGACGTTTCGCGCGCCGTTCGTCGAAATTGATGGCGGGGCGATCTCGTGATCGCGAAGCAGGTCGTCGACGTCGCGGTTCTCGAGTACTCGATCGATCCGATCCTCGGTATACTCGTCTCGCAGGCCGTCTCTGACCGCCTGATGGAGCGACGCGGCGTGTCGAGACGGGAAGACCGGCCACTCGTCGATCGGCGGTTCGAGGACCTCTCGATACCGCCTGAGGGCGCGTGCAGCACGGGACGGAAGGGGAGCGTGTTCGGTCTCTCGAGACTTCCCCAGGACCGCGATCGAATTCGCCTCGAAGTCGACGTCAGCCCACCTGAGCCCGTTGCGACGGGCGTCTCGCGGGGCGGAAAACACTTCGGCCCCGCGGACGCCCGACAGCGCGAGGAGGGTCACGAGCGCCCGATCGCGCATGCGAGTTCGGAGGATCGGTCTCGGGGCCACGGGGTGCTCGAGGGCGCTCGTCACCTGCTGGTCGGCGTAGCGCAAGAGTGCATCTCGTTTGCCGGCCGTCCAGAACTGCTGTGTGCCGGTTCCCTCGTCCTCCGGCAGGGGTTCGACGGCCCGGTTCGTCATCGCGGGGTTCGTGTCCAGTTGTTCGTCCCGGACGGCGAAGCTCAGAAACGCCCGGACGAACGCGTAGTAGGTCCGTGCGGTCGATCCCGCGAACTCGCCCGCGTCGACGCGCTCGGCGAGGTGAAACGCGTACTCGCGACAGCACTTCGGGTCGATCGACTCGAAGTCGTCGACGTTTCGTCGAGCGAGCCACTCGCGCCACGACTCGAGGGCGTACGCCATGTTTCTGGCGCTGGTTTCTGCTTGTCGCGTATTGAGGTAGTCGTCGATACACCGCTCGAGGGTCTTTTCCCCGGGGTCAGCCCCCGTCGATCCGGTTTCCATCGTCTCGACCGTCCGTACGGCGGCGACCCACCTAAAGGTACTGTGCATAATGGGGATTATGCACAGTGAACCGTTTTCGAGGGTGGTAGCCGAATTCGGGACGTTCGAGGGCTGTGGGTAGGAACCTCAGTTCATGAATCATATAATGATATACGGAATTGGGTGGGGGACGACGCCCAGTGCCGGAGGATAGACTGTTTCAGGCGTGTTTCACGCAAATCATACCAGAAGACACCAACTCCACACATTCACCAGCCGTCAGAATCGGCGCATAGTCTATCTCGGTGTCAACACCGGCTATTGGAAGAAAATCGGTGAGCCGCCAAATGTTGTACAGCAGTACCGCGGACACGAAGTAGAACAGCCGGACACGATAGGGTTGCCTCCAATCCATGCACACAGACTTGCTCAGTCGTTTGAAGCGACCACTTTCACCCACTAGGATTACGTATTTGAGTGGAGAATTCGTTGACAGCACTACAGACAAGTAACCATGAAGGCGAACGTATTCAATCCTGAGAGACTCCCACCGACTCCGATGCTCGACTCGAAGAAAATCAGCCACATCCGATACCTAACCGAGCAATGAATCGAGATTTGCCAGGACAGGGCGACAGCGTTGATAATGAGGTGTCGTTCGTACTCGTTCCCGGTGCGTGGCTTGGGGGATGGTGTTGGAAACATCTCACACCCTCACTCAGCGAAGAGGGGCACGAGGTGTACACCCCTACACTGACGGGTCTTGGCGAACGAGTACACCTCGCCAGTCCTGACACCGATCTCGAAACACACGTTAGTGATATCGTGAACGTCATTGAGTACCAAGATCTCGAGGATGTAGTCCTTGTTGGCCACAGCTACGCAGGGTTGGTGATTTTAAGGGTGGCCGAAGAGATCCCGGAGCGACTCGCACACGTCGTCTATCTCGACGCACTGGTTCCGATGGACAACGACCCCGTCTCAGCCTCCGACTTCTATCCACCGGAGGAGTGGACAACGATGGAGGCAACTGCGGAAGGCAACGACGGCGGGTGGCCAATGCCAGATGACCATCCAGGCTGGGTCGGTATCTCGGACGAAGACACAAAGTGGATGCGAAAAAAGGCAACACCCCATCCACTGAATACGTTCAAACAGACAGTGACCGCGAAGAATCCGGACACAACAAATCTCCCACACTCATACATTCTTTGTCAACACAACGGAATGGATGATGGCGTTTTGGAGATGATTCGACAGCTCTGTGACGAACGAGCGTGGGATTTGTACGAACTGGAAACCGGTCACTGGCCTATGGTGTCGGAACCTGATAGACTCGCCCAGCACTTGCTTGACGTTCCACAGACCGGCTGAATAGGCTGAGAGCTGTTCAAAACTGACGGCTAAACTGCTGTTTTGTAGGAGATCGAACTGATGTTCGTCATTAATGAAAATAGACGCGTAATGAAGAATTCGACCGATTGTAGGGAGTGTGCTCCACTGAATGTGAAGTGAAGAGACACTATCAGTAGAGTCACTACGAACGAGGACGAATAGAAGTCACGCATCACTTCCATCCTCCGAAACTGTGAGGACGAGACGAGAGTATGCAGAGAGTGGTCAAATGCGTGCTTTCAGGTGGAAGGGGTTCAGACGTGGCCGCAATCGGCGATCGCACCGTGGTTTCGGGGGAGAACCGACGCAGAAGAGAGAGAGAGGGCTTGTATGTGCCACCCCCGATCACTTCACACGGTTTATCGATAGTACGGACATGCCGGTCAGACCACCCACGAAAGCCGCCTTGCGCGAACTCGAGAAGGGACTGTTCCTCGAGCTCACCGACGAGGAACTCGAGTTCTTCGCGGAGATGGCCGAACGGCGACTCGAAGCCTACGAGACGGTCATGTCCTACGATCCGGAACCGCGGCTGGGTGGGACCGAGAACCGCAAACGGAGTTCGGGGAAACGGGTCCCGAGCGACGCGGATCCACACAACGCGTGGATGACGGCGTGTCACGTCGGCGGCGACGATGAAGGGGACCTCGACGGCTGGGACATCGCGATCAAGGACAACGTCTGCGTCGCCGGCGTCGAGATGACCTGTGGCTCACAGGTCGTCGAAGGCTACGTTCCGAACCGCGACGCGACCGTCGTCACGCGACTGCTCGAGGCGGGGGCGGATATCGTGGGCAAGACGAACATGGACGACATGGCGATGACGAAGACGGGCCACAGCGCGTTCGGACCGATCCTGAACCCGCACGACGAGGAGTATCTCGCGGGCGGCTCGAGCGGCGGGAGTGCGGTCGCCGTCGCGACCGGCGACGTCGACGCGGCGATCGGCTCCGATCAGGGCGGTAGCGTTCGGATTCCCGCTGCGTTGTGTGGGATCGTCGGCCACAAGCCGACGTACGAACTCGTCCCCTACACCGGCTGTATCGGAATCGAGCACGCGATCGACCACCCCGGGCCGATGGGTCCCGACGTCGAGAGCGTCGCGCGCGTCCTGTCGGCGATCGCCGGCAGCAACGAACGAGACCTGCGGTCGCACGCGCCGGTCCCCGTCGAGCGCTACGAGGACGCACTGGACGGCGATATCGGCGATCTCTCGATCGGCGTCCTGACGGAGGGGTTCGAACGGCCGAACTCGGAGGAGGCGGTTTTGGAACGGTCGAGAGAGGCGATCGACCGCCTCGCGAACGAGGCCGAGTCGGTCGAGGAGGTCTCCGTGCCGATGCACGCCGACGCCGGCGACATTCACTCGGTCTGTACGTCGGAAGGTCTGCTGGACGCGATAACCGGCGAGGGACTCGGACACGGCTGGAAGGCCTGGTACAACCTGTCGTGGATCGAATCGTTCGGCAAGTTTCGGCGGGCCCAGAGCGACGACTTCCCCGCCATGCTCAAACTGCTGTTGCTCATGGGCGCGTATACGAACAGCGAGTACCACTCGCGGTACTACGCCCACGGCATGAATCTCGTCGTGGAACTCACCGAGTGCTACGACGAGGCGCTCGAGGAGTACGACCTGCTCGCCATGCCCACCACGGTAGGAACGGCTCCCGAACACCGGCCGGACCGAACCCAGTACGACCGCATGGGCCAGTCCGACGTCGTCGACAATACGACACCGTTCAACAGAACCGGTCATCCGGGCGTTTCCGTCCCGATCGGGGAGGTCGACGGGCTCCCCGTCGGACTCATGCTCGTGGGCTCTCGCTTCGACGATGCGACGGTGTTGAACGCCGCCTACGCGCTCGAGTCCGAGCTGGCGGCCGAATAGAACAGAGAACGGCAGACCGGGCTCACGGTCTCTCCGCTGTTGCAAGGGCAAGTGCAATATTTGTCCGCGTTCCGGCCGTGTTCGTGCTCGATGAGTGATGTAAACCCGAAGAATGTCGAGGACCAGGTGATCGTGATCACCGGCGCGTCGTCGGGCATCGGACTCACGACCGCGCGGATGGCCGCCGACCGCGGGGCGAACGTCGTGGCCGCCGCCCGAAGCGAGGACGCGTTACGGGAGTTGACCGACGAGATCAGGACCGAGAGCGGCGAGGCGGAGTACGTCGTCGCCGACGTAAGCAAACGGGAGGACGTCCGCGAGATCGCACAGGTAGCCGAAGAGGCCTACGGCGGGTTCGATACGTGGGTCAACGGCGCGGCCGTCTCCATCTACGGCAAACTCGAGAAAGTACCGGTCGAGGAGATGCGCCAGCAGTTCGACACCAACGTCTGGGGGCTGCTGTACGGGTCGCTCGAGGCGGCCGCACACTTCGAGGAGAACGATCGCGACGGCACGATCGTCAACATCGGGAGCATCGTCTCCGACCGGGCCATGATCGAGCAGGGCAGCTACTCGGCGTCCAAACACGCCGTCAAGGGCTTCACCGACGCCCTCCGCATGGAACTCGAGGACGAGGGTGCGCCGGTCTCCGTGACGCTCGTCAAACCGAGCGCGATCGACACGCCGTATCCACAGCACGCGAAGAATTACATGGACGAGGAGGCGACGCTTCCGCCGCCGGTCTACGCGCCGGAGACGGTCGCCCGGACGATCCTCCACGCCGCAGAACACCCCGAGCGGGAGGTGACCGTCGGCGCCGGCGGCAAGAACATGGTCCTGCTGGGCCGCACCGCCTCGAGTCTGATGGATACGATCATGGAGACGGTCTTCGCCCGCCAGCAGCGCAAAGACAGTCCAGCACAGCCGCGCGAGGAACACGGGCTCGACGAGCCCGCCGGGGAACTCGAAGAGCGGGGCGGCTACGAGGGACACGTTGCCGAGTCGAGTCTCTACACGAGGATTCGACAGGGACGGATATCGAACACGGTCGTTGCCGGGGTGGCGGCGGCCGCACTGTACGCGGGGTACAGGGCGATACGCGGACGAGAGAAAGACACGAGCGATACTGACGAGGAGGCCGGCTCGCGGCGGCCACGGTCGTCGCTGCGCCAGACCGTCGGTCGATAGTCCGGCTCGACCGCCGTCGCCGCGTGCGCAAGCGCCCACCATTTCGAAGAGGAAAGACTACCCGTGGTCTTCGTCACCCTCTCCGTCGTCAGCCCTCTGACCGGCGGACTGAGGATTTACGCGGTGCCCGGCTCGTCGTCGGCGAGGAGGATCCGGTTCACGTGATCGTGACCGGGTTGATCGGTGCCGTCGTCTGGGTCGGCGGCGGGGCACTCGTCGGCTGGATCCCGCTGCTCGGCCAGCTACTCGTATTGTTGGTCTACACATGGCTGGTGAACAGGCGGTATCCGGGTGGCTGGGCCGACGCGTTGAAGATCGCGCTGATCGCCTGGTTCGTCACGCTGCTCGTGCTGTCGGTCCTCGCCACACTCAGGTTCACGACGTACGAAGCGATCGGCGTTCCGTTCGCGTGATCCCCGCCGGGTCGGTCGCGACGGCTCTCGGCCCGGGAGTAGGGGATTCGAGCGTTCCGCAGGAACTGACAGTCGTCCCTGCCGACAGTATGCCCCGACGGGTTTTCGTCCGTGGACCCGGTACTAGCCTCCCATGTCCGAGGACCACTCAGACGCCGACGACCGAACGACGATCCGGGCCGGACGAAACTTCGAACAGGAGTACCGCCTCGACGCGAGCGAAGCAGGCGAGTTCCTGATCCAGCTCGGCGAACAGCTCCGCGACGGGGAGGAACTCACGATCACCGGCGACGAGTGGGAACTCCCGTTCGCGTTCGGCGAACCTGTCGAACTCGAGCTCGACTTCGACGGGATGGGAGAGCCGGAACTCGAGATCGAACTCGAGCTTCCCGGGCGGACCGACGACGAAGCGCCTGACGTCTCCTGAATCCGACGGCGACCCTCGAGACCCGGTACAATTCGAGCGATTCGAGACCGAGAACGGTCGAATCGAGGCCACACCCCGAGGCGGCCGAAGCGGAAAGAACGGTCAGATCCCACATAGTTAAGCCGCTGGCTCCGCCTCTCGAGGTATGAGCAAAATCGCACTCCAGCTGTACAGTATCGATGCGGTCGACGACGACACCGCGACCAAGGTCGGGACCGTCGGCGAGGCCGGCTTCGACGGCGTCGAGTTCGCGGGCATCGACGGCGACGTCGAAGACGTTGGGGCCGCACTCGAGGAAGGTGGCGTCGTCGCACCCAGCGCTCACGTCGGACTCGACGCCCTCGAGGACGACCTCTCGGGGACGGTCGACACCTACCGCTCGCTCGGCGTCGCGGACCTCGTCGTTCCGTACCTCCCGCCGGAGGCGTTCGACTCGCGAGAGGCCGTCGAGGAGACCGCCGACCGGCTCTCCGCGGTCGCCGACGAACTCGAGGACGACCTCACGCTGCACTACCACAACCACGATCACGAGTTCGTCGACGTCGACGGACGGCCAGCGATCGAACACCTGATCGACCTGACCGACGACCTCGAGATCGAGCCCGATCTGGGCTGGGTCGGCGTCGCCGGATACGACCCGGTCGACTTCCTCGAGCGCCACGCCGATCGGATCTCGCTGGTCCACGTCAAAGACTACGAGGAGGGCGGCCAGCCCGTCGAGGGCGGTACCGGCGACCTCGATATCGAGGCCGTCGCCGACGTCGCGGCGGAAAACGGGATGGAGTGGCTGATCTACGAGCACGAGGAGCGCCAGGACTCCTACGAGACCGCCCGAAACGGCGTCGACTACCTCGAAGCCTACAAGTAACGCCGGCATCTGACGGGTTCGAATCCGTGTTCGATCGGACATCGAGTCGAGTTTTTTGTCGTGTCGACCTCGCTCTCGCTCTCGTTCGAGTAAGAGTGAAAGTGAGAGTGAGGCCGAGAACGAGAGTGTGAGAGCGAGAGAAAGAGAGGTGCGAAGCGGACTACCGGTCGGAATCCGACCGAGAAAGACGAAGCAGTTCGTCGCCGTCGGCGTCCGTGACCACGAACAGATCGTCGTCGATCGTGAGCCGCGGCGGTCGATCCCAGGCGGCGTCCCGGTCGGCCGTCGCCGCGGTCACGCCCGAGACGAGCCAGTGCGTACCGGGGTCGTGTGATGCGGTCAACGTCGGCACGACCGTCCGGGGAGCGACCAGGTTCGTATTGGGGTCCTGCGTAATTACGCTGCCTTCACGGTGCCCCTCGAGGTCGCAAAGACCGCTGGTTCCCGCCGGATACCGAACCAGTGCGCTTCCCCCGCGTTCCTCGTGGCTGTGACGGTCGGGTCGATCGTCACCGGTCTTGTCCACCGGGAACCCGCCCTCGGCGCTGTGAAGGTGCCGGTCGGTCGACAGCTGGTGGAGGCGGACGTGCCACGGCGAGGCCGGGACGAGCCAGGTCTCGACGGTGACGTCGTCCCACGGGTCCCACCGCGAGCGGAGCGTCGGTCCCTCGGCGGAGACGCTCGAGTCGGTAACCGAAAGTCGCGACCGGTAGGTGGAGCCGTCCGCGCTCAGCGCGAGGGAGCTGTCGTGGCCCGCGCCGCCGATCCCCGGCGCGCGGCTGCGGACGCTGAACCCGAACTGCGTGGAGTAGGCGAACTTAGTGTACTTCTCCAGATAGTGGCTGTTCTGTCCGGCGGTGAGCGCGTAGTGGTGGCCCGCCTCTTCGTCCCGGCAGATGACCATCGTCGGTTCCTCCTGGACGGTCAGTTCGGCTGTGCCCGTCAACGGTTGTTCGTCGGCCTGCCAGAACGGGTGGTCCTCGGGAAGCGCCAGCGGGACGAACGCCTTCATCCCCCAGTAGGGGGAACTCGGGGAGTTGTACGGCTCACTCACTTTCAGACTCGGATACCGGTAGCCGATCGAGAGGACCCCGCCGTCGGTGAAGATCGACTGGTCGGCCCACCAGCGGAGGTTGCGAAACCAGAGGCCCCTGATCTCACCCCACGAGAGGCCGTGTTCCTCGACGTCGACGTCGGCGAACGCCAGCGCGCCCCAGAACGCAGCCTGAGCGAAGCGGTACGTGAGACTTCGGCCGTAGGGGAGTCCGGCGCCGTCCTCGGCGAACCAGTGTCTGTGCTCGGCGGCGAACTGCGCCGCACGGTCCCGAAATCGCGCCGCCCGCTCCGGATCGTCGTCACCGGCGACGGCGGCGTAGACGAGCCCGTAGAAGTGCATCGCCCAGGGGATGTAGTAGTCACACGGCCTCTCGCCGGCCGGCCCGTCGGCGTACCAGCCGCCCTCGAGGTAGTAGCTCTCGAGTTCGTCCAGCGTCTCCTGGGTCAGTCCCCAGTCGTGGTCCGCACCGACCTCCCGCAGTCCGAGGTTCACCACGACTCGGAAGAACAGCCAGTTGCAGCCGTAGAGCGACGCGTCGTTGATCTGGGAGAGCCACTCGACGAGGTTCTCCCGAGTCGAGGGCTCGAGCGGGTCCCAGAGTTCCTCGGGGGCGAGGGCCAGTCCGAGGCCGATCGCGGCCATCTCGACGTGTTTCTGGGAGTGGTCCGGCGCCTCCCCCCAGTACTCCGGATGGTCGGGATCGACCCCGTTCGCCAGTCCGGTTCGGTACGACGACCAGCCGTCGAACGCGTCGTCGCCGCCGGCCGCGAGCGGGACGAGCCCCCACAGCGGCCGAGAAAAGCCCTCGAGTTCGGCGGCGGCGTCGGGGAAGTGAGCGCCGCGTGCGTCGGGTTTCATCCGTGCTCGGCCGGGGCTGAAGTGTGTCTCGAGCGGGTCGAACAGGTCGACGACCGCCCGCTGGGCGTCCGACCGCGTTTCGAGGGGGTTGTCCGCGAGTGGGTTCATGACACAGTAGCTCTCGGAGGTCGCCATAAATCTTGATTTCGGCGACGGTGTCGCAGGGCCCGATCGTGGACACGAGCGACTCGGGTACCCTCGATCGCGACTCGAGCGGGAGCCGATCCGCTATCGACGCGCCCCACGCCCGCGAGAACTACCCGAAATCGTCCCAAACGGACGCGAGTTCCCAGACGGTCCCGCCGTCGACGGACGCCCCGCCCGTCGTCGAGAGTGCGATACCGGAACTGTCGGCCCGGGTCGGATAAACGCGGCTCGTGAGACACGCCCGCCCGTCGGCGTACACTTCGACGACCGATCGGTCGACGAAACAGCGAACCGTCACGGGATCGGCCGTCGGTTCGAAGTGAGCCGTCTGCTCGTGCGTTTCGACGGCTGGATCGTCGGACGAGTGACTCCGGTCGACGGTCACCGTCCCGCGGTCGGGATCGACGCGAACGATGGTCTCCTCGAGTCCGTTCGGCGAGCGGAGCACGCTGATGGATGCCGAACTCGGCTCGGTGCCCGTGCCAGCGCCGGTACCGGACACCTCCGCGACGAGTTCGACCGTCTCGCTGCGGGGCTGATCGACGAGGACGGTGCCGTCCCCGGGGCCGACGGCCGGCAGGTCGTACTCGAGTTCCCGCAACCGACGAACCTCGTCGACGGGCGTCGTTCGGAGTCGTCCGTCCTCGTCCAGCGAGAGTTCCCGCGGGAGCGCCATCAGCCCGGACCAGCCGGCCGCTCGCTGGGCGGCCTCGGTTCTGGCCTCCTCGACCCAGCCCACGAGCACGATCCGCCCCGATTCGTCGACGAACGGCTGCGGGGCGTAGAAGTCGCCGGCATCGAGTACCCCCTCCGCTCGAGGCTCGAAGCGCTCGTCGGCGTACGAGCCGACGTAGTATCGGACCGCTCGAGTCGGGAGGAGAGAGCCGAGCAGGAGGTACTGATTTTTGTTCCGATCCCGACCCCGACCCCGACCGTCGAGCGCCACCAACGCCGGACACTCCCACATAACGTCCGGACGGTCGTCGACGAACACGGCACCCCGGTACTCCCACTCGCGGAGGGCCGAGGATCGATACAGGAGCACCCGGCTATCGGACTCGGTGGCCGCGCCGACGACCATCGACCAGCCGTCGCCCTCGCGCCAGACGAACGGGTCGCGAAAGTCGAACGCATCAACGCCCGGCGGCGACGTTTCGACGACGGGGTTGGCCGACGGTTTCTCCCATTGCCGGAGCGTCTCGTCGCCGGTCGCGAGACACTGCCGGGCGCGGTCGTCGTCGATCCCCGTGTAGACGAGCGTCGGCACGCCGCCGTCGTCGACGGCGCAGCCCGAGAAACAACCGTCCGCGTCGACGCCCGCGGCGTCCGGCTCGAGCGCGATCGGCATGTCCGTCCAGTGGAGGAGGTCCTCGCTTCGAGCGTGGCCCCAGTGAATGTCGCCCCAGACGGGTTCCGCCGGGTTGTGCTGGTAGGAGAGGTGGTAGGTGCCGTCGAATTGGATCAGGCCGTTCGGATCGTTGAGCCAGTTCGTCGGTGGAGCGAAGTGGTACGCCGGCCGATGTGGCCCCCTGGCGAGGGCGGTTCGTTCGTCGGCGGGGTCGTAAGGTGCTCCCATAGCGAGACGCCACGATTCGAGTCTCCTTAGTCCGAGCGATTCCACGCGGGAATGTCGTAGGGAGGTAACGGCACGGGGAACCTCCCTTCAAGACCTCCCGAGAATTAAAGGAATGGGTATGTGAATTACAGCGCTACGGTTGTAATGGAGAACGCCGTGTTCGCCGCGAAACCCTCGAGTATAGCCAGTGTATCGCTCGTCTCGACCGAGACCGTGTGAGACCTATCGAAAACGTAGTTCGAGCAGTGCGGACCGTCACTGCACTGCAATCGCGATCAGAATCGAACGGTTCGAAAAACCACCTTCGTCTACAACATCGTCTTCTAATCGAGTGTATTAGTGGATTTTAGTCCACTTATTGATCCTATTACCAAACATTTATCGTGTATTGGAGTATATGAAGATACGTCCCCGCGATCCGAGACATCGCCCCGAGGAATCGACCGATGGGGACACGACCCACATCAGCACCACTCGCGATCGACTGGCTATCACCCATTTTTCTCGCGGTGTTCGACCCGTCACTAGGAACGGGGCGTTCCGGCACACAGTGCGCCGACGGCGAGGCCAGCGAGCGACGCGGACTCATCCGACGCGGTCGTCACGATCTCCTGTCACCGTCCTCGAGCGGACGAGTGCGAGCGCTGACGAGTACGAGCGCTGACGAGTACGAGCGCTGACGAGGCGGTAGCGGTAGTCTCGAGTGCGACGAGACCCCACACCGACGATGGCAGCGAAACGGCACTCGGCGGAGACGCGGAACTCGCGACGCCGATCCGTCCGTGTTTTTATGTTCGACCGTGATGATCACGACCTATGACTCGTCCCCTGCTCGTCGATACGGACCCCGGCTGCGACGACGCGCTGGCGATCCTGCTGGCGCTCGAGCACGCCGATCTCGAGGTCGTCGGGCTGACCACGGTCCACGGGAACGCGCCCGTCGACGCGACGACGCACAACGCTCGCGCGGTCCTCGAGGTACTCGAGCGGGACGACGTGCCCGTCTCCCGGGGGGCCGACCTCCCGCTGATCAGCCCGCTCGAGACCGCCGAACACATCCACGGGACCGACGGGATCCGCGGCGACCTCCCCGAACCGAGTTCCGCGACCCAACCGGTCGACAGCCACGCCGCGCAGTTCATCGTCGAGCAGGCGAGAGCCCACGAGGGCGAACTCACAGTTGCGGCGATCGGCCCGCTCACCAACGTCGCGCTGGCGCTGGCGATCGAACCCGAGCTGCCGGCGCTGCTCGACGACCTCGTCGTCATGGGCGGGGCCGCCTTCGCGCCGGGCAACGTCACCCCGCTCGCGGAGGCCAACTTCCACTCCGATCCGGAGGCCGCCCACCGGGTCGTTCGGGACGCCGACCCGACCGTGATCGGCCTCGACGTCACCAGGCGGGCGACGCTCCCCGCGTCGTGGATCGAGGGGCTCCCCCGAGACGATCCGTTGGGACGCTCGATCTACGAGTGGGCCACCTACTACACCGAGGCGGTCCTCGAGCGCTACGGCCTCGAGACCGCCGCGATCCACGACGCGCTGGCGATCGCCCAGCTCGTCGACGAGGATATCCTCGAGCTCGAGTCTCACTTCATGGAGGTGGGGATCGACTCCGAACTCGACCGCGGTGCGCTGGTCTGTGATCCCCACGGCGTGACGGGTGAGCGGCCGAACGGCCGAGTGGCCGTCGATAGCGATGTCGACGTCGATCGGTACCGAGAACTCGTGATCGACGCCGTCGACCGGGCACTAGAAGTGCAGTAGTTCCAGAAATATATAGAATAGTGTGATAGACGCACTCAGCACGTAGGGAACGGAGACTGGAGCGCCGATTATCTCTGAATATCCTGTACATTTATCACTACCCCGCTGCAGTAGGGTCATATGGAAGACAGGTTAGATGGAGAGATCGAGCGGCGCCGAGTCCTGAAATATCTGGGAACCGCCGGCACGGTCGCGGTCGCGGGTTGTACGAGCGGCGACGGGGACGACGAGCCCCCCGAGGACGGGACTGACACGGAAACCGAAACCGAGTCCGGAACGGAGTCCGACTCGGACGACGGATCCGGCGACGGCTCGGCCGAAACGAGCCTTCGAATCGTCCACGACACGCACTTCCACGGCCTGATGGGCGACTCCGAAGAGGCGCTGAACGTCGCGAATTACTTCGGTCTCGTCGAGGAGTTGTACGAGAACGCACCCGACGGGAACGGATTCGCCGTCGGCAACGGCGACGATCTGCACATGTCCGTCGAATCGACCGTCTTCGACGGCGAGCACATGACGACCATGCTCAACGAGAGTCCGATCTCGTACAACGCCATGGGGAACCACGAGTTCGACAACGGACCGGAGAGTTTTCTCGAGAACGTCGCCGAGAGCGAGTTTACCTGGCTGAGTGCGAACCTGATCGACGAACGGACCGACGACGTCTTCGGCGCCGAGGAGGGAGCTGCCCGCTACGCGGTCGAGGAGGTCGACGGGGTCCAGATCGGGTTCACCGGACTGGCGCCGGCGGACGCCGACGAGGTGACGTCGGTCGGCGACCACGTCGAGGTACTCGAGCCCGTCGAAGCCGCGGAGACTGTCGTCGCGGACCTTCAGGATGCGGGCGCGGAGGTCGTCGTCTTGCTCTCGCACCTCGCGAGCCCAGTCGCGGAGGAACTCGTCGCCGAGGTCGGCGGCATCGACGTGGTCGTCGGCGACCACGCCGCGTTCGTCGCGGAGGAACCGGTCGAGGTCGACGATACGGTGCTCTCGTTCGTCGGCGACGAGTTCGACTACGTCGGCCAGCTCGATATCGACGTCGCCGACGGCGAGGTCGACGACTACGCGTTCGAACTGCACGACCTCGCGGCGCTCGTCGAAGACGGCGAGGTCGAACCTCACGAGGAGATCGAGGAGTTACTGGTGGAATACGAGGACGAACTCGACGACGAACTCGGTGAGGTGATCGGCGAGACGGCCGTCGATCTCGACGTCCGCACCGACGTCGTCCGAAGCGAGGAGTCGAACTTCGGCAACTGGCTCACCGACGTCATGGCCGAAGACGTCGACGCCGACGTGGCGATCCAAAACGGCGGCAGCATCCGCAGCGATCGGGTGTACGAGGCCGGCAACATCACCCGGCGGATGATCGTCGACATCCTGCCGTTCCCCAACTCAGTCGTGAAACTCGAGGTGACCGGCGATCAGTTGCGCGAGGCCCTCGAACACGGCGTCAGTTCGATCGAGGACGGCCACGGCCGGTTCCCGCAGGTCAGCGGCATCTCCTACGCGTACGACCCTGACGCACCGGCCGGCGACCGGCTCGAGGAGGTCACCGTCGGCGGCGAGGACCTCGATCCCGACGAACGCTACGAACTCGCGACCAACGACTTCCTCGTGGGCGGCGGCGACGGCTACGACGTGTTCACCGAGGCCGAGGTCCTGCGCTCGGCGGACGAGGGGGCGATGCAATCCGCACTCGCAATCAACGCGGTCCGAGAGCGGGAGGTCATCTCGCCCGAACTCGAGGGTCGGATCGACGTTCTCTGAGCGGGTCGGAGCCGGTTTCTCGTGAAGGCGGTCGACGGCCACCTCGACGCACGAGCTCGACTAGCAGATCTGCCAGCCGCCGTCGACGTGAATCAGTTCGCCGGTGATGTACCGGGCGGCGTCGCTGGCGAGAAAGAGGTACGCACCCGCGACGTCTTCGGGCGTGCCGGCCCGACCCAGCGGGACCGGTTTCAGCAGGTCGTCCTCGGCTACGCGCTCTTTGGCCTGCTGACTCCATCCCTCGGTGAACTCCGTCGCGATCTGGCCGGGCGCGACGCCGTTGATCCGGATGTCGTGCTCTGAGAACTCGAGGGCGGCCCCCCGAGTGATCATCCGAACCGATCCCTTCGAGGAGTCGTACTGGACCTGGCCGTGCTGGGAGAGGTTCGAACTGATCGAAGCCGTGTTGACGACGACGCCGGGGTCGTCGCGCTCGATCATGTCGGCCGCGGCCGCCTGCGTTCCGAAGAAGACGCCCTTCGAGTTGACCTCGTGGATCCGGTCGAACTCCTCGGGAGTGACCTCGAGCATCGGCTTGGGAAGCTGGAGCCCGGCGTTGTTGACCATGACGTCGACGCCGCCGTAATCGCGGGCGCGTTCGACCAGCGCCTCGATGGCGTCGGCGTCGGTGACGTCGGTTTCGACGTACTCGGCGGTGCCGCCGCGGTCGGTGATCGCCTCGTCGGTCGGCACGTCGGCGTCTTTGGGCTCGTAGTCGACGTCGCCGTTGAGGACGGTCGCTCCGTTCTCGGCGAATCGGAGGGCGACTTCCCGGCCGATGCCGGAGGTCGCCCCGGTCACGATCACCGTCGACCCGTCGTAGTCGTACGTTGGGGTTGGCATACGCCGTCATTCACCGCTCGCGATAAAAATACCGGCGGTCGCTCGGACTCGACGCCTTCGGTCTCGGACACTGGGTGACGGTCCGCGAAGAACGACGGAGACGGGAGCGAACCGCGGCGCTACTCGTCGGACTCGTAGTGCTCGCCCGCCTCAGACGGCATCCGCGTGCGGCCGACGAAGGCGAGGACGATCACGACGGCGACGTACGGGATGATCCCGATGAGCGTCGAGGAGACGTCGTAGCCCGCGATCTGCTGGAGTTGGATCTGCAGCGCGTCGAGGCCGGCGAAGAGGAACGAGGCGAGGAACGCTCCGATCGGATTGTAGTTGCCGATCAGGTACGCCGTCAGCCCGATCCAGCCGCGGCCGTCGACCATCGTCTCGCCGCTCCCGACGAACTGGCCGACGTTCAGCGCCAGACCGGCGCCGCCGATGCCACAGAGGACGCCTGAGAGGACGACGCCCGCGTACCGCACCTTTCGGACCGAGACGCCGGCGGTGTCGAGGGTCTTCGGGTCCTCGCCGCTGGCTTCGATCCACTTGCCGAAGGTCGTTCGATTGAGGACGTACCACGACAGCGGGACGGCGACGACCAGCATGAACACTGGCGGCGTGGCGACAAACAGTCGACCGATCGACGGCAGCTCCGAGAGCACCGGAATCGAGACCGACGAGAACGTCACGAAGCTGGGGCTGTTGACGTTCTCCCAGACGATGATGCTGGCGAAGGGTGCGAATCCGAGCGCGATCAGCCAGACGGCGAGGCCGGCGATCACCTGATCGGCCTTGAACTCGATGCAGACGACCGCGAACAGCAAGGCGACCACCGCGCTCGCGAGGACCGCGAGACCGAAGGCCGTCCAGACGACCCAGATGGCAGTCGTCTCGGGCAGGAAGTGCAACGTTACGATGGCGGTGAACGCGCCGATGATGAGCAGCCCCTCGAGGCCGATGTTGATTACGCCGGCCTTCTCGGAGAAGATGCCGCCGAGTGCGGCGAAGGCGATCGGGACGGCGAGGCGAAACGCCGATGCGAGGTAGGACGCCGTGATGACCCCGGAAACGTCGGCGACGACCTCCCGGCCGCCGGGGACGACGGTCACGACGATGGTCAACGCGGCGAGGATAGCCAGGACGAGACCGAACGCGTTCCGGTGGTTGCGGACGATTCGAGGGAGAGAGCGGGTGTCGGCGTCGCTCACTGGCGCTCACCTCCGTCGGCCGCGGCCGTCTCCGGCTGGTCGCCGAAGTCGTAGTACGTGCCGATCATCCGGAAGAACTCGGGCATGGCGACGAAGAGGATGATCAACCCGCGCAGGACGACGACGAGTTCGCCGGGGACGCCGAGCGCGAAGTCCACCGCGAAGCTGCCGCTTTTCAGGCCACCGAAGAGGAGCGCGGCCGGGATGACGCCGATCGGGTTGTTCCCCGCCAGCACCGAGACGGCGATTCCGTCGAAGCCGAGCGAGGGCATCCCGGTCTGCCAGCGGTAGTGTACCATCATCACGTAGATCGCGCCGGCGATCCCGCCGAGCGCGCCCGACAGCGTCATGCTCGTGACGACGTTTCGCTTGGCGTCGACGCCGCTGTACTCCGCTGCGCTCTCCTGGAGGCCGCTCGTGCGTAGTTCGTAGCCGAGGATGGTCCGGTCGTAGAGCCAGAAGATGCCGACGGCGACGAGCAAGGCGCCGACGAGTGCGAGCACCGAAAACCGCGAGCCGTCGACCGTCGGCGGGAGCCGCGCGACGGAGGGAACCGGCACGGTCTGGACCGATCCCGTCCCCGGGTCGCCGAGGTGCTCCGAGACGAGATAGAAGGCGATACCCGTTGCGACGAAGTTGAGCATGATCGTCGTGATCACCTCGTTCGCGTCGGCGTAGGACTTCATCGCTCCGGGGATGAACCCCCAGAAGCCGCCGACGACTGCCCCGGCGACGAGGCCGATTGGGACTGCAACCAGCATGCCGACGACGCTATCGGGGAGCACCGACCCCAGCGGGACGAGCGCGAGACCGGTTGCCAGCGCGCCGAGGACCATCTGGCCCTGCGTCCCGACGTTGAACAGCCCCGCCCGGAACGCGACCGCGACGGAGAGTCCGGTGAACAGGAGCAGCGTCGTCTCCTGAAGCGTCCGCGCGAGGTTGGGCAGCGAACCGAACGAGCCCTCGAGCATCGTCCAGTAGACCTCGACCGGGTTGTAACAGCTCTCCCCGAGGAGGGGAATGTAGATCACCGGCTGTCGGCAGGACGCCACGAATCCGGAGGCGAAGACGAGCGCGCCGCCGACGAGGACGGCGAACGCGAGCGCGGTGAGGCTGATAGCTATCCGCTGGACCGCCGACGCGTTGACCAGCCAGGCGAGCGTCTGCCGACCGCGGTTGCGCCAGTCACCGCCGCGGCCGCGGTCGGCGTCGCTGGACCCGCCACTTCCGCCGCTTTCGGTCTCTCTGTCACCGTCGCTCCCACGTCCGCCGCTACTCATGGCTCCCTCCGACCCGAACGCGAGCCCCGTCGACGTCCAGCCCGGACGGTCGTTCGCCGGCCATCAACAGCCCGAGGTCCTCCTCGTTCACCTCGTCGGGATCGACGACGGCGACGAGTTCGCCGTCGTACATCACACCGATTCGGTCCGAGAGCTGCTGGATTTCCTCGAGTTTCGAGGAGACGAGCAGGATCGCGGTCTCCTCGGTCTTCAGGTCCAGCAGTCGGTTGTGGATGAACTCGATGCTGCCGATGTCGACGCCGCGGGTCGGCTGGGCGGCGACCAGCAACGACGGATCGCGTTCGATCTCGCGACCGACGATGAACTTCTGCTGGTTTCCGCCGGACAGCGAGACGGCCTCGGCTCCGGGATCTGCGGGCCGGACGTCGTACTCGTCGATCACGTCGTCGACGTACTGTCGGGTGTATCCCCAGTCGATCTGTAAGCCGTCGGAAAATTCGGGCAGCCGCTGGGAGCCGAGCACGCCGTTTCGAACCAGATCGTACTCCATGACGAGACTCCGTTTTTGCCGATCCTCCGCGACGTAGGACATCCCGGCCTCGATCCGCTCGCGTCGGGACCAGTCGGTGATCGGCTCCTCGTGGAGTTCGATCGTCCCTCCTTCGGACAGGCGGAGCCCGGTCACGGCCTCGACGAGTTCGGATTGGCCGTTGCCGTCGACGCCTGCGATGCCGAAGATCTCGCCCGAGTGAACCGCGAAATCGACGCCGTCGACCGCGCGGACGCCCCGATCGTCGTCGACCGCGAGGTCGGTCGTCTCGAGGACGACGTCGCCGAAGTCCGAGGAGTGGCGTTCGACGTCGAGGAGGACGTCCCGGCCGACCATCATCCGCGCGAGTTCCTCGCGATCGGCCGATTCGGCGGGCAGGGTTCCGACGAGTTCGCCGTCCCGGAGGACGCTGATCTCGTCGGCGACCGACAGCGCCTCGCCGAGTTTGTGCGTGATGAAGACGATCGTCTTCTCCTGGGCGATGAGTTCCTCGAAAATCTCGAACAGCGACTCGACCTCCTGGGGGGTCAACACCGCCGTCGGTTCGTCGAAGATTAGAATGTCCGCACCGCGGTAGAGGGTCTTGAGGATCTCGACGCGCTGTTGTTCACCGACGCTGATCTCCTCGATCCGTTCGGTAGGGTCGATGTCGAACCCGTAGCGGTCGGCGAGGTCGCCGGTCGCCTCGATCGCTGCCCGTTCGTCGGTGACGAGGCCGGCGAACTTCGTGGGTTCGTTCCCGAGGACGACGTTCTCCGCGACGGTCATCGTATCGACCAGCATGAAGTGCTGGTGGATCATCCCGATCCCGACGTCGATGGCATCTCGCGGGCTGTCGAAGTCGTGGGCCCGACCGTCGACGAAGACGGTCCCCTCGGTCGGTTCGTAGAGCCCGTAGATGATGTTCATCAGCGTCGTCTTTCCGGCACCGTTCTCGCCGACGAGCGCGTGAATCGTCCCCCGCTCGACGGAAAAGTCGATGTCGTCGTTGGCCACCACCCCCGGAAATCGTTTCGTAATACCGTCTAACCGCACGGCGGCCGATTCGGACTCGGTCTGGCTCATTGTCCTACCCAATTCGGCTACGGGATCAAGTTTCTTCGGGAACCTCGATATCGCCGCCGATAATGCCCTCTCGAGTCTCCGCGAGCGCGTCGGTTACCTCGCTCGGGAGCTCGCCTTCGAAGTCCTGCCCGATGACCGCCTCGACGCCGTCTTCCTCGAGACCGAGGTCCTGAACGGACCCGCCCTCGAACTCGCCGTTGACGACCGACTCGATCGACTCGTAAACGGCAGTGTTGACCCGTTTGACCATGCTCGCGACGATGACGTCGCTGAATCCCTCGGCGCTGATCGACTGGTCGTCGTCGACGCCGATGGCGTAGCGCTCGGCCGACTGGGCGGCCTCGAAGACACCGCCGCCGGTCGCGCCGGCGGCGTGGAAGACGATGTCCGCGCCGTTGTCGTACATCGTCGTCGCGATCTCCTGACCGGTTCCCGGATCGTCCCAGCTGCCGGCGTAGGCCGTCGACACCTCGATGTCCTCGTTGGCGTACTCCGCGCCCGCGATGTAGCCCGCCTCGAAGCGGTCGATGATCGCGGTCTCCTGGCCACCGACGAAGCCGACGTGGGGGTCGTCCGGCGACGTCGACGCGGCTCCGTGGTCGTACTCCATCGTGGTGAGCAGCCCCGCGAGGTGACCGACTTGGAACGAGCCCTCGTGCTCGCGGAAGACGTAGTTGTCGACGTTCTCCACCAGATCGCCGCCCTCGGTCTCGGCGACCGCGTCGACGAGGACGAACTGCTGGTCGCTGAACTCCTGGGCGTTCTGGACCAGGTCGGTCACGTGGTCGAAGCCGATACAGCAGACGAGGTCGTACTCGCCGCTGCCAGCGAACTC
This sequence comes from Halomontanus rarus, assembly GCF_017357405.1. Taxonomy (GTDB): domain Archaea; phylum Halobacteriota; class Halobacteria; order Halobacteriales; family Natrialbaceae; genus Halomontanus; species Halomontanus rarus. Next base: position 633,685 of record NZ_CP071598.1, read on the forward strand.
GCGCTGGTAGTCGTTCATGTCGGCCGGACTGTCCGGTTCGGCGTTCTGATAGGAGATTCCGAAGTCCGCCTCGGCCTGTTCGACCCCGTTGTAGGCCATGTCGTTGAACGACTCGTCGCCGAGTCCGCCGCTCGAGTAGACCATTCCGACGTTGACGTCCTCGGCAGTGGTGTCGCCGTTGCCGCTTTCGTTCCCGTCACCGTTGCCATCGCCGTTACCGCCTCCGTCCCCGTTCCCGTTGCCGCTCCCGGATTCGTTTCCGTTCCCGTTTCCGCTCCCGTTACCACCGCTATCGTCGATCACACACCCTGCGAGGCCCACCGTCGCCCCGACACCGAGTGACGTCACGAACGTTCGTCGATCCATACCCGTAGCACTCGAGTCTGCAGCCATATATTTTGGGATCAGTGACGCCCTCGCCCGCCGTGAACGGCGGGGCTTCCACCACTGGTGGAATACCAGCAAATGTACTGGATTAAGGTTTCAAGACGTATCCAGTGAAGGGGTCTCTGGCTCCGTCCCCGCTCCCACCGTTCGCGGCGGGATTCTCTCGCTGCTCAAAGAGAGTCGTCCGGAGAGTGGACAACTGATTACAAAAACAGAGACAGTGTACCGTTCGACGAACTGATCACGCCGAGCGATGTGGATCCTCGTACTCGAGGAGGTCGAGCATCATCCGCTGGAACCGCTCCCCGTCGACGGACTCGACGACGCGGGTCTTCGCCTCGGCGTCGCGGATTCCGAGTTCGTCGACCAGACTGTAACCCCGGGTCATCCCCTCGCGGTCGTCGACTTCGACGTAGTAGGTCCCGGCCGCCTCGACGAGTTCGGGTTCGAGCAGCGTCGCGAGCGTCATCGAGTCGGGCTGGGTGGTCACGTCCGCGCCGAGGGCGTCGTGTTCGGATTCGGCGTTGAACTCGCGGACCGCGTCGGTGATCGTCGTGAAGAACTCGGCCAGCGGCGTGTCGATCGCCTCGACTTCCGCGAAGACCGACTCGTCGAACAGCGAGTCCCGGACCGTCACGCCCCAGTCGACCAGCGTCGTCTCGAAGGCCTCGAGGACGATCCGGGCGGCGTCGGGATCGACCCAGAAGTTGTACTCGGCGGCGGGAGTGAAGTTGCCGAGCGTGTTCACCGCGCCGCCCATGATCCAGACGTCCTCGAGGAGGTCGGGAAGGTCGGGTTCGCGCTGGAAGGCGAGCGCGAGGTTCGTCAGCGGGGCGATGCAGGCGACCGTGATCTCGCCGGGGTTCTCACGGGCCGTGCGGACGATGTAGTCGACGGCGTGTTCGTCGGCCGACGGGATGCCGGTGTCCGGAAAGAGTTCGCCGCCGAGGCCGCCCTCGCCGTGGACGTACTCGGCGAACTCGTGGTCCTTCAGCAACGGCGATCGCGCGCCCTCGTAGACCGGGACGTCTGCGGCGACGCCGGCGAGGTCCAGCGTGTACTTCGCGTTCTCGACCTGGTAGTCGAACGGGACGTTGCCCGCGCCGATGGTCACGCCCTCGAGGTCGACGCGGTCGGACAGCGCCGCGAGCAGGATTGCCTGCGTGTCGTCGCCGGCCGTGTCGGTGTCGAGAACGAGCCGTCTGGGTGCGGTCGACATGGGAGAACGGTTTCGGACCGGGAGTCAAATAGCTTGCCTCCGCCGGCGAATTCGGGACGCCGCTCGACCGGATTCTGGCGACGGACGAATTTAAGGACCAGCGTCCGGTCGGTCCCTGTATGAAGCGCGTAATCGAGACGGACGACGCACCCGCGGCGGTCGGCGCGTACAGTCAGGCGACGACGAACGGCAGCCTCGTCTTCACCGCCGGCCAGATCCCGATGACACCGGACGGCGACCTGCTGGCCGACGAACCAATCGGCGTCCAGACCGAACGGTCGCTCTCGAACGTCGAAGCGATCCTCTCCGAGGAGGGCCTCGAGATGAGCGACGTCCTGAAGGTCACCGTCTTCCTCGCGGACATCGACGATTTCGAGGAGATGAACGAGACCTACGGCGAGTTCTTCGACGACGAACCGCCCGCCAGAAGCGCCGTCGAAGTGGCGAACCTACCCAAGGGCGTCGGCGTCGAGATCGAAGCGATCGCCTCGAGTGAGTGATCGATAGCAACGACTGAGACTGTTCACACACCGATTGCCAGAGAGTACAGCGTTACCGCCAACTACGACCGATTCGAACGGAACTGTTCACCGTCAGCCGTGGGACTGTCCTAATCCGGGGCCCTGCATCAGACGCCGACGACGACACCGTCGAACTCGTACCCGAGACCGGAACGACGACGCCGAGCCGATTGGTAAAGTTCCTGTAGAATCTCGAGCGTACGCAGGAACCTGACCGGCAGTGATAATATATCTTTCAATAGAATAGATTAGTAGTTTTGAATATATAATACAATTCCCTACAGCCACAGTTCATTTTGGTGTCGTGTTCTTTGGACGACGTAGCACAGAGCCAACCGCCGCGTTTCGACATAGATTAACCGAGAGACGCGATCTCTCCGATACCGCGTTTCTCATCGGTAGCTACGGCCGTCCGACTGCTGTTTCCATTATGTTCGAACAGTCAGTTCAGCTACGTCGGTTGAGACCACACCAAAAGCGGTTCACACCGACGAGGTGCGAGTCGACCGCTCCCACAACTTCTGAGTGAGTAGTCGGGCGAGCGACGGATATTGTATTGGTTAGTATTTACACTACTATAACACAAAATGACTGGTCCACACACATAACAGATAAAATCAGTGAAGCGCTAAACTAGATGTCGTTGATATGTGTGGGGTGATATATAGGTGGTGTGTTGTCCTCGCCACGACCGATAGGAACTACCGGACTTCACGATGGACACTGGAGTCGTGGAGCGGTAGACGAACGTTGTCGGTCGTGCGATTTTAATCAGAGACGACACTCACATGGCGTTCAGTTCCGGCTCGAGACCGAACCTCTCCGAGCAATCTGGACGCCCGAATTGCGCTGATTTCGCTCCACAAGAGTCGATCGTGGCGAGCCGTACCGATCCCATCTGGGTTCACGTTCTCGAGTTTGCGTCGCGGTGCGCGTAGTTGTGAGTGCTTGATAGCTCGTACTCACCTGGATAGCAAACGTCGAAAGAGAACGTCTGGAGAGAGCTAATAGTCTTCAGACAACAGTTCCGGTCAAGGATGGGGAGACTGGCAACTGCCCTCGTAGCTCACGTTACGCGTCTCGGCGTCTCCCACGAGGGGTTCTCCGGCGACGTCGATGGTGGAGTTTCGAATCCTCGCGTCCGACCGCGTCAACGTAATTCCGTCGCGATCGGAACCAGTCTGTTCGATGCAGGCATTTTTGAAAGTGGAGCCTGCTCGATCGACGAGGTCCACCGCCGACCACCCGGCTGCGTCGCCGGTGATGCTCACGTTCTTCGCGTGGAGTCCGCCCGAATAGCCGGTGTCAGTGTTCGACTTGCAGAAGATCGCCGGCGATTCGAACGGAGCGTCCGTCCGGATGCGGGTATCCTTCACGTGGAGCTCACCGGACGTGTGGTTGCTCACGATCCCGCCGCTCGAGCCGACATCGGCGGACATGACGACATCGCAGTTTTTGACGGTGACGCCGCTCCCGTCGGCTTGCCTGATCCCCCGCATGTTGACGGTGTACCAAGTGTCGATTTCCTCCGTGACCTCGACCCTGGCGTTTTTCACGTAACTGTTCGACGTACCGAGTCGAACTTGCGAGATGTTGTTGTTCGCGTAGTACCCTCCTTCGACCTGGATCGCCGCAGGATCGACGGGATTCGAGGCGTACAGCCCGTTGTCCGTGAATCCCTCGACGTGACAGTTTCGGAATGTGATCGTCCCCCTCGTGCTCGCACTCACGAAAATGCCCACAGCCGTTCCCGTTTCGGGGGCAGCGCCGGATCCGTCTGGCGCTCGCACGTCCTGAACGAGGCCGTACGCGTCGGGATCTTGCACCCAGAAGAGCAGTGGTCCGTTCGGATTGTCGAACTCGCCCTTCACTCGGACGTCCCGCATCACGAAGCCGCCCGTCGGCACGAGCTGGAAGCGGCCGCCGGTCCGGTCGGCGGTGATATCGAGGGTGAACCCCTCGACCAGGATATTGCGACCGTAGCGAACCTCGAACCAGAGGCGGTCGAAGTAACCGCCTTCGCTTCCTAACCCTTCGGGCGCGACGAAGACTGACTTGCCGGACCCGTCTCCCTTGAAACCGAAGTTCTCGTACCGGGTGTAGAGGTCCGTATCAAAACCATCGGCATCCGTGGGATAATTCCGATACTGGGTCAGCTTGTACTGGCCCTCGGGGAAGTACAGGAGCGTGTTATCGTCGGCGTACTCGCGGATCAACGGTGTCACGGACTCCTCGCCGGTCGGGTCGGCACCAACCTCGAGCATGTCGACGACGGTGTCGAATTCGTAGTCGTATCGGCCGTCGGCCGCAGCGGTCGTCGACCCGAGCGTCGTCGCACCGATTCCGATCGCACTGGCCGTCTTCAACCAATCTCGTCGAGTGAATTTCTTATTACCTTTCATCAGTACCACAGACAATCGTTCCATAATATCATATAAAAGAATGTGGGTTTCGGAATGTTATTCATTTCTCGTTTACGAAAGAATTTGTGACCGACGGAAACGGGCGCTCGAACTGGGTCGCCACGTGTCTCGCCTCGAGTGCGTTCGGATCAGCTCGGGACTGCCGTCCACGCGTCGGTGCTGGCACTCCGATCACTCGATGGCGAAGGCTCACACCATCGGTCATCACAGTTATCAATTTCCAATCATAGGAATTTATCAGCGTAGATATTGGCCCTGTGCACGAAGTTCATGAGAGACGATATAACACAGCACACGACACGACGTAACGTACTTCGAACGACCGGGGCAGCGATCGTGGGGGGCGTGGCCGCCTCGTCCGTCGCTACAGCAGCGCCGTCCCCGGACGATTTCGAGGACGAGGGATTCCAGTTCGACCGGGTTATCAATGTCGTCGACGCCGGGGCGGATCCGACCGGTGAGGAACTGGTGGACCCGATCATAGAGGAGTACGCCGAGGACAACACGTTGCTGTACTTCCCCGAGGGCGACTACAAACTGTTCCAATTCATCAACAACACCGCGGATTTCGGCGAGTTCGACCTCGATTCGTACTATCCGCTCGATAACTTCGGACTGCTCGGCGCAGGCTCCGACAGGACGACGATCGTCGTGCCTGAGGGTCGCGGATCCGGACAGGCCGGTTCCGGCATGTATCACAAAGTCATGTTCGAGCTCCGGTACGGCAAGAACCAGCTTATCGAGGGGTTCCAGATCGACCACTCCGCGCCGAACACGGGAGGCCGATTCAACGTCTGGTCGGACGGCGACCTCGTCGTCCGTGATCTCCACGCCCACGGCGTGATCGACGTTCACATGACCTGTTTCTCGTTCGGGATCAACGAGCAGGGCGAGGAGGGGATCGTCCAGAACGTTCGCGCACCGGACGGTGCGACCCATCCCGGCGGAGGTGTCGAGGCGACTGGTATAGCCGTCCCGGCCTGGCACGAGGGCGATATCACGATCCGAGACTGCCGCGTCGAGGGTTTCCAAGATAATGGCCTCTACGCCTCGAACCCGTCCGATCCGGCGACCGTCCGAGTCGAGGGTGGCTACTACGCGAACAGCAACATCTCGCAGGTGCGGCTCGGACAGTCGGGAAGTTACGTGAAGAATGCCACCGTCGCCGTCACCGAAAAGATCGACACCGACTACACCGTCAACATGCGCGGCATTCGACAGCAGGACGGCGAGGGTGTCACGGTGAAAAACTGCGACGTCGTCTACACTGCCGACGCGCCGTCCAGCGGTGCGATCGTCACCGAAACACGCACGGGCGAACTGACCGTCGAGAACTCTCGCGTGCGCGTCGGAGATCCAGCGACCGTTCCTGCCATCAGGGCCAGAACGCCGACGGCCGACTTCGACACGGAAGCGATGACTATCGAGAACGTCAGCATCACCGGTGATGCGACGGGTGGATCCGCCGTCCAGATCAGCAACCGCGCCGGGAACACGTTAAAGAACGTCTGTATCGAGGAGAGCGGCGACGGCCGCGACGGGATCACCTTCGACGGGTCGTCGGGGACAGTCCGAAACGCCGCGATCGACGTGCAGGGGCAGCAGATCGTCGCCACGGATGACGACAACGTCGAGACACGGAACGTGAGAGATCGCGCTAACTGTAACGGACCGACTCTCCGCTAATCGTTCGACCCGATCGAGAGGTGATCGCCCGCGTCGCGGTCCTCGAATCGAGAATCGAGAGTCGAGGTCGTCGATCAGCTTCGAATCCGAGCGGTCGAACGCTACGCGACCAGCAGATCCCGAACGAGTCGCGATCGGTATCGGATCGAGGTCACAGCGTGACGACCTGCGTGAGGTTCTGCGGTTCGTCGGGATTCAGGTCGTTCGCCACCGCCTTGTAGTATCCGAGCAGTTGGAACGGTGGGGCGTACAGCGGCAACGAACCGAACTCCCGGTCGGGAATCTCGACGACGTGGTCGGCGGTCACTTCCTCGAGCGACTCACTCGTTCCGACGACGAGAGACGTCGCACCGAGGTCGGCGATATCGTCGAGGAGATCGGCGTACAGTTCGAGCCGGCGATCCGGAAGGAACACCGTCACGAGCGTGTTCTCGTCGGCGATCGATTGGGGTCCGTGTCTGAACTCGAGGGCGTGGTACGCTTTCGTCCAGGAGAGGGTCATCTCCTCGAGTTTGAGCATCGCCTCCGACGCGAGACCGACGTGCTCGCCGGATCCGAGGAAGAAGGATTTCTCGAAGCCGCCCTCGCCGAGTTCTCGGGCGACGTCGCCTGCGCTCGAGACGACCTGCTCGCTGTCGGCGGGCAGCGATCGGAAGTCGTCGGCGACCGTCGACTCCCCACCGGTCTCGATCACGCGAGCGACGTACTCGAAGGCGACCAGCATCGAGGAGAACGATTTCGTCATGACGACGCTCTCCTCGCTTCCCTCCGGCGAGACGATCGGAACGTCGGCCAGGTTTTCGATCGCACTCCCCTCGGTACACGTGACTCCGCAGACCGTCGCATCGGGGTAGCGCTCCGTGAGCGCCTCTGTCGCTCGGACCGTTTCGGTCGATTCGCCCGACCGAGAGACGGGGACGACGACGTCTACCTCGTCAGGCAGTTGGTCGGGGGAGATGAGCGCCTCGCTACCGGGAATCGCGACGCTCGAGGCCACTTCGTTCAGGACGGCGCTCCCCGACTGGGCGAGGTAGTACGACGTGCCACAGCCGACGAGACAGAACGTAGAATCGGCGGACAGCGTTTCTGCAAGTTCGGATTCGACCGCTCCCAGCGACTCGAGGACGGCCTCGAGTGCGGCGGGCTGGGATTCGATTTCTTCGATAGTAACGTGTTCGGTCGGCATGTGAATGTTCCACTCTCGGCGATCCCATTAAATCACGTTGGTTTGAAGTCGAGCGGACTTCACCGGAAATGTGGTCTGGCTCCCGTCGTCTATTCGATAGATTTCGCGAGGTTGCACAGAACCAATCGGTTCTGATGGTCCGTGATTCGAGTGTCCTGAGATCATCCCGGTCGAAGCGGTGCGAATTCCGTTCGAACGAGCGGCCTACTCGAGCGCGAGCGTCTCCGCGGCGAAGACGCCTCGTATCGACTCGATTGTCAGCTCGGCGGTCCCACCGTCTCGAGCGCGAACGATCCACTCCAGCGAGGTTCGATCTCCACCGGCCTCGAGATGGTCGAGTTTCCGGCGAGCGGTTCCCGAGACGAATTCCAAGTGACCGTCGCTTCGGAGGTCGACCCGCGGTCGGTCGGGAATGTACGTGTTAGTTTCGCGTCCCCGCTCGGTGAGACTCGTCGCCAACTTGCCGCGGTTGACGATCGTCGCGGACACCTTGTGGAGGTCACCCTCGAGGCGTTCCGCCGCGAACTCCGAAATCGTCACGTCGGGGCGATACTCGGCGAACTCGAGGAGGAATTGCGTGACGGACTCGGCGACGTCGGGCATCGCCTCGGCGGGTGGGTTCCCGTGAGAGATCCGATCCGGGCCGCCGATCTCGACCGTCCCGAGCTGGGGGTGATCGAAGGACCGCCACTCGTGGAAGAGGACGCGGTCGGAATCCGGATGCTCGTCCTGGTACTCGAGGAGGCGACGGGTTCGCTCTCGTTCGTCGACGGCTCCGGACAGGATATCTCGAGTGTCGAAGCCGAGATAGTTGTAAAACAACCCGAGCTCGACGATGACCGCCGGAATGCCGAGGCGGTCGTAGGCGAAGTCCTTGAACGACCCCGGGAGGTGCTGGTCCGGTTCTCGGTCGCCGGTGAGCTCTCCGTATCCCCAGACGTACGGGAACCCCGTCGACTCCTCGCCTCGCTTTCCGATCTCTTCGAGCAGCTCGGCATCGGCGGGGTGTTCCGGATCGGACCCGGCGAGCGCCCGGGGGTAGAAGATCGCGGGGTTACCCGTGTGGAGGTCGACGAGACCCGCAATATTCGGGTGATCGTAGACGAACTCTCCGACGGTGCGGGTTTCCGGTTCGGAGAGCGGATACCTCCCGTGTCCTCGCCAGTCGAACGGCCGCCACCCCCTCGAGGGAAAGTTCCGGTTGAAGTCCGATCGAACGTGCGCGTAGTGGGGATCGTCCAACTCGCCACCGTCGTGATTAGCGACCACACCCTCGGTCACGACCTGGTATCGATCCCGGTCGTCGTCACTCGAATCGCTCGAAACCATCGCTCGGTCGTCTCCCTCGAGCGGAACCGCGTCGCCGTGTTCGTCCGGAATTCGCATCGTCAGTATTCGACCGTCGCCGTCGAGGTCCTGCGGGACGATCGTGTTCGTCTCGTACACCTCGTCCGGATCCCGTTCGACGTACCGGCTCCGAACGACCTTGCCTCGGAGGTTCAGGGCGTCTTCCGCGCCGTCGATCGCAACGCGTGGGACGACGTAGAACGCCCGCTCGTCGAGCAGGCCTCGAACGCGCTCGTCGTCCGGATACGCAGCGACCAAGTGCGACAGGAAGTCCAACGCGACCCACGACCCCGCGAGCTCGGTCGCGTGGAGGTTCGCGGTCACGAGCAGCGCCGGTCGGCGATCGATCGGCGGACCCGTTTCGGTGTTCGCGACGGTCACACGCCAGATGTCGCGGCCTTCGCGCGTCTCCCCGATCGACGTCAGCGACACCAGATCGGGCGCAGCCGCGGCGAGGCGCTCGAGCGTCTCGGTGAGCGTCTCGTACCGATAGAAGTCCGTGACGGTGATCGAATCCATTGGCTGAGTGACTCGGCGGATCGAGGGATAAACGTACTGGTCCGGACGACGAACGTCGGTTCACCACCTCGGACGGGTACTGGGTACGGGTACCGCTGTACCGCTCGGGGAAGGCGGCGGTTCGAGGACGCGACTGGTCGAAACCGAAACCGCTAGTCGTCGTGCGGTAACAGCGGCGTTCGATCCGCGATGTCGAGAACGTGTCGGCGCGTGCGCTCCTCGAGGTCGAACATCGGTTCGACGCCGAATTCGTTCTCGACGTCGGCCAGCGTCACCGAGTCGTCGACCGACTCGAGAACGACGGTTCCCTCGCGGTTCGCCTCGTGGAACACCAGCGATCCGGCGTACTCGTCCAGAATGTCGGACATCGCACCCATCGTCTGAGAGTCGCCGTAGACGCCGACGTCGGTGTTGACGATCGAGAAGGAGAGGTGAGCTTCGCCGCCGTCTCCGAGGTCGATCGACGGGTTGGCGAAGCCGTCGTCGTTGTGGGCGATCACGTCGCCCGTCGGGGTGAACACCTTCGCGTCGTTCTTGTCGCAGTACGCGACGTGGTAGCCGTAGTAGCTCGCCCACGTGCGAAAGGGGAGGTGCGCCGAGCCGGTCGTCGGGAAGAAGACGAGGTCCGCCCCCTTCTGGGCCAGGCGCACGCCGAGTTCCGGATAGCGGCTGTCCCAGCAGATCAGCGATCCCACTCGACCGAACTCGGTCTCCCACACGACCACGTCTTCTCCGGGTTTCGTCCCGTCTTCCATCTCTCCGATCGTCGGCACGAGCTTGTGGGACGTACCGATCACCTCCCCGTCCGGTCCGACGAACGCGATCGCGTTGTAGAGGTCGTCGCCGTCTCGCTCGATCATCGGAAAGAGAACGTAACTCTCGAGTTCCGCGGCCTTCTCGCCGACGGCGTCGGTCGCCGGACCGGGGATGGGCTGTGCGACGTCCTCGCGTGCGAGGCCGTCGTGGTCGAACCGAAGCTGCAGGATGAACTCCGGAAAACAAACGAAATCGGGATCGTACGCCTTCGCTTCGTCGAGGAGCGCGAGAGAATTCGACAGGTTCGTCTCGATTCGATCCTCGTCTTCGACCTCGACGGGATCGTTCTGGGCGATCAGGAGAACGCGTGCTTCACGCATGCGACGTCGGTTCGTGCTTCGGGGAGATAAAGCTATTTCGCACATCTGGGGGCGACGATACGCTCCGAACGTGCCGACGACGCGGGATCTCGTCCGATAGAGTTGCGAAACTCGATCCCACTCGGAGACGGTCGAAACGCGCGAATCGAAAGCTGTGTCGGAAGCGTCGCGAGAGTCCGCCCGCCGTCCGCGAGGAGAGTCGCTCCGCTCTCCCGTTCGACGTCGAAGGTGGACTCGAACACCTCGAGAATGCTCACCGACGACCGCGGACCGTCGGTTCTCGTCCCGGAACACGGACCGCCACCGTCAGGGTCTGAGCGTCCCCTTCATCGACGGGTCGGCGGACGGGAGTCCGAAGACTCGCTCGGCGTTGCGGTGGGAGACCTTCTGGAGCACCGTCTCGGGCAGTCGAAGCTGTCTGATGTAGCGGACGTGACCGAGGAACTGCTGGTAGAGAGTCTCGTTCAGCAACTCGGTCCGCAGGAGACAGTCCGTTCCGAAGAGGATTCGGTCGTCCCACTCGCAGAAGAACTCTCTAGCCCGGTCCCGGTCTTCCTCGTACATTCGGTCACCCCACCGGACGAAACAGCCGATGCTCGTGTCGATGTAGAGGTTCGGATGCGCCGCCAGAAGCTCGTCCAGTCGGTCGAACCCGAGATGGAGTTGGTGGGCGCCGACGAAATCCGTCTCCGGGTGCTGCTCGACGACCGTCAGGAACGACTGGAGCAGGTCTTCGTTCGTAAACTCGCAGCCGTTCTCCCACCCGGTTTCCCAGTAGCTGTTCCGGCCGCCACCCGTGTAGGGAGCCTCGGTGAGCCGTTGGGTCACGTGCCAGAGGACGGGCAGCTCGGCCTCGCCCAGTCGATCGAACAGTCGGTTCCACTCCGCCGAGTGCCAGACGGACGGATCGATCGCGTTCTGGATGACCGGCCTGTTGTGGAGCTTCAGCCCCGTTGCACCCGCCTCCAGACACCGCTCGAGCCCCTCGAGGTCGGGTTCGTCGGGGTCGAGCCACACCAGCCATTGCAACCGGTCGTCGGCCTCCGCGGCCGCCTCGAACGCGTCGGCGGTCGAAGGCGAGCCGTCGAGCGCCACCGTCCGCCGGAATCGCCACGCCTCGAGGCGGTCACCCCACGACTCGAGGAGGTCGAGCATCGTCTCCACGTCCTCCTCGCGAAGGTGCATGTGACAGTCGACCCAGTAGTTCTCCGACGGCTGGAAGTGGGCACCCCAGCCCCGCGAGAAGCCGTCGTCGGTCGTCTCGCGCTCTTCGACGTCGGAAGCGTGTGGATGTTCCACTCGCGATCACCTCCGTTCGGACCGGGGGGACTCGAACAGGGCGGTCCGAAGATCGAACCCGAGTCCGGGAGTGTCTGGAGGCCGAAGCAGGCCGTCACGGTACTCGATCCCTGCCTCGAGAACGTCGTCGTCGTAGATCATCGGGCCGGCGAGGTCGCAGGGATACGTGATCGCGGGCGACGATGCGCCCAGCGCGGCGGCGGCTAACGTGCCGACGCCCAACTCGCCGGTACTTCCGAGTCGAGCGTCGATGCCTGCACCGTCGGCGATCGCGAGTATTCGCTGAGCACGGTTGAGACCGCCGGCGCAAGCCTCGACGGTGAACACGTCGACGGCGTCTTCGGCGGCGAGCGCCAGTCCGAACTCCGGATCAAGCACGTGCTCGAAGACGGGCGTATTCGTCTCCTCGCGGACCGTCGCAAGTTCGGACGGGAGCAAGGGGATGTCGTAGTACGAGCCGGGCGCGTCGACCGATCGATCGGGATGTCCCACGGGCGTTTCGATCCCGTCGATGCCCGCTTCCTCGAACAGTCGGACGTTCTCGATGGCCTCTTCGAGTTCCCAGACGCCCTGCGCGTCGACGAACACCTGCGCCTCGTCACCGACGATCTCTCGGACCGCCTCGATCCGCTCGTGGTCGACGTGCGGATCGACCTCGCCGACCTTGAGCTTGAACGCGTCGAAGCCCTGATCGAACCGCGTCTGGACCTCCTCTCGCAAGGCGTCGATCGCGTCCGGTTCCTGGCGCGTGTAGACGACCCAGCTGAGGGTGACGTCCCGAGTTCGGCCGCCGAGCAGTTGGTAGGACGGGACGTCGTAGTAGTTCCCGACGAGGTCGTAGAGGGCGTGATCGATCGCGGCGAGCGTCAGCTGTTGAAACGAGTGGAAGTCGAATTCGCCCAGTCGAACCTCGCCGTCCATCCTCCTCGTGAGCTTATTTACGGCGCGCGGGTCCGCCCCTTCGAGGAACGACCCGACCTCTTCCTCGACGACCGCGGCGGCGGGCATCGATTCCGGGTCTTCGATATCGGAGATCTCGCCGACGCCGGTGGTACCGTCGTCGGCCGTCAACCGAAGGTACCCGAACACGCTCTCCTCGGTTTCTTTGACGGCGGACGTCGTGCCGAAGTTTCGGCCGACGGTGACGATTTCCACGTCGACATCTACAATGTGCATTCGTAGAGGCCGCTTTCGTAACCGGAAACATAACCGTTTCCCCTGTCACTCGCGAACGAGAATCCGGTCGAAATCGGAGAGACGCCTAGGTTTTTGGTATCACGGTCGAATGCCGAACCATGCTACCGTTGGACACGAGTTCAGAGTGCACCAGCGCGTCGAACGCACTCGAGGTTCGAGCAGGTATCGACTCGCGGGCACTCGCGACTTCGGACGTCGCGATTGCCGGCGGTAGAGGTAGAACGCGATGATCACCCCACCGGTGTACGATCTCGACGTCTGGACGGGCGAGAGCGAATCTCGTCCGACCGGCGGAATCGACTCCCCGGAGGCGTTGCTCGAGGAGATGGATCGAGTCGGGATCGACCGCGCGCTGGTCTATCACGTCACCGCTCGAACCGGCAGCGCCAAAGCCGGCAACGATCGGCTCCTGGACGAGATCGCGGACTATTCGCGGTTGACGCCCGCCTGGGTCGTCAGTCCGGCTGCCGTCGAGGAGTACGGCTCCGTCGACGCGCTGATCGACGCCATGGACGCGGCGGGAGTCGCCGCGGTCCGGATGTTCCCCGGGGAACACGACTACCGTCTCACCGACGATGCGGTCGAGCCGCTACTCACCGGCCTCGAGCGGGCGAACGCGCTCCTCGTTCTCGACGCCCTGACTAGCATCCTGAACGACGGGTTCACGTACGAGGAGGTCGGGGAGCTCGCCGCCCAGCACCAGCACACGGCGTACGATCGGCCGGGACTGAACGTCGTCCTGACGCAACTGGTCAATCCCTCCATGGGCGGAAATTTCGCCGAGATGGAGGACATTGTAGAGGCGGTCAACGACACCACCAACCTCCACATCGACACGGCCCGTTTTCAGATCCACGACGGCGCGCGGCAGTTCGTCGACGAGTGCGGCGTCGACAGGCTACTGTTCGGGAGCCACCTGCCCCACGCGTCCGCCGGCGCGGGCCTGTCCGCGGTCCTGCTGTCGTCGCTGACCCGCGAAGAGCGACGCAAGGTAGCGGGCGAGAATCTGAGCGAACTGCTGGGAGAGACGGCTCGTGACTGGGAGGCCGCCGGCCGCGCTCCCGTCCGTTCGTTGAAACGGGTCCCCTACGAGATCATCGACGTGCACGGCCACGTTCGCGACGAATCGGCGCCGGGCGAAACCCGTCCGGACGCCGACGGGATCGTCGAACAGATGGACCGCACCGGAATCGCACTCTGTTGCGTCTCGCAGACTCGAGGCGGTCCCGCAGGGAACGACACCGCCGCACGGGCGGCGCGACGCTACCCCGACCGGTTGGTGCCGTTCGCGGTTGCGAACCCCAACTGGGACGACGTTCGCGGGGAACTCGAGCGGTGTTTCGACGAGTTGGGGATGCGGATGATCAAGATCCATCCGGCGATCCACGACACGCCGGCCGACGATCCGGCCTACGATCCAGTCTACGAGTTCGCCGACGAGCGGGAGTGTCTGGTCGTCACCCACGCGCGGATGGACGACGAGGAGACCGAGCGGTTTCGGCGGGTCGCCGGAAACTATCCGAACATGACGCTGATGTTGTACCACGCGGGCCGAGCGTGGGACCGGGCGGACAACTTCGTCTCCGTCGCACGGGAGCACGACAACGTGCTGCTCGAGATCACCTTCTCGTACAACGTCGACGGAATCATCGAGTACCTCGTCGATCAGGTGGGGCCGGAGCGGGTCTTCTTCGGCACGGACCTTGGCGCGCGGGCCCCCGAGTCGCAGGTCGGGTGGGCGACCTACGCTCGCATGAACGAGGAACAGCGACGGCTGCACATGCGAGAGAACGGACTCCGACTGCTCTCGGAGATGGACGCGCTGCCCGAGGCCTATCGGGACGAGCGCTGAATCGCCTCGACGAAGGACTTCGGTACCGTCTACCAACATTTAATAGGTACCCTTCGTTCTTGGAAGACAGCGCATGATAGACTCTCACTTCCACCTGTGGACGGAAGACACATCGACGCCGGAAGCGCGCGCAGAGCGCGCCGACCAAGTACGGAGTATCGCGGATCGCCTCGGCGTCGAGCGTATCTGTCTCATCGGCGAGCGCGGAGAGACCGTCGACGAGTGCTACGAGAACAACCGAACGGTCGCGAAGATGACGGACGAACACCCCGACCTGTTCTACGGATGGGCGCGCGCAAGCCCGCTCTGGGGCGAGGAGGGCGTCCAGGAGTTCCGCCGAGCCGTCGAGGAGGACGGCCTCATCGGACTGAAACTCTACGCCCAGACGTTCCTCGACGATCCAGCGGTCGATCCCCTCGCGGAGGCGGCCGTCGACATGGACGTGCCGATCATCTCCCACGTCAGTCACCGCCGAAGGGGCGAGCGCCATCCCCGCAAACCCAAGGAGTCGAACTCCGATAACGTCCGCGGACTGGCCGAGCGGTTCCCCGAACTCAAACTCATCTCCGGTCACATCGGCGGCGGCGGCGTCTGGGAGTACCGCTGTAAGAACCTCGCGGACCTCGAGAACGTCTACCTCGACACCAGCGGGTCGGTGTGCGACGCCGGTCAACTCGAGATGGCCGCCGAGTACCTCGGGACCGATCGACTCCTTTACGGGACCGACACGTGGTTCCTGCCCGGATTCGGCAAGCTACAGGGGGCGAATCTCACCCCCGAACAGAAGGCCGAGATCGCGTACAACATGGAGTCGCTAATTCCGGACTCGACGCCGAATACGCTCTCCGAGAACGAGGTCGAGACGGGTATCGAGGCGGCGCGGGATCTCTTCGCGGCGAGCGAGGAGCCGCGTCCGGAGACGATCGTCGACGCCAACGCCTACGTCGGCGATTTTCCCTGGAGTCAGCTCGATTCGACCGCGGACGACGTCGTCGACACGATGGACCGCGAGGGGGTCGACAAAGCGGTCGTCTCGTCGTTCGACGCCGTCTTCTACCGCGATCCCCAACCCGGTAACCGCGAGCTCGCCGCGGAGATCGAGAACGCTGGCCACGAGGATCGCTTCGTTCCGCTGGCCACGATCGATCCCACCTACCCCATGTGGGAGGAGGACTTGCGAGAGTGCATCGAGGAACTCGGAATGCAGGGGGTTCGCCTGTTCCCGCTGTACCACGACTACGCCGTCGACGACCCCGGCGTCGTCGACCTGCTGGATGCCTGTGCCGACTACGACGTACCCGTGATGTTCGTCGGCCAACTCGAGGACAAGCGCCAGCACCACTCCAACTGGAAGATCCGCGACTACGACGAGGTCGGGAGCAAGAACTGGTCGAACGAGCAGGCCGACGCGCTCGTCGACGTACTGCAGCAGTCTCCCGAGGCGGACGTCGTCGTCGCCAACGCGTGGACTCACGCGGAGAAAATCGTCCGCGAGACGGCGACCAAGTATCCGCGCGGAGTCAGGCTGAACAACAAGACCCGCTCCGGCGAGACGCTGTTCGTCCTCGACGATCTCTACATGTTCTTCCCCTATCAGGGAGCGGACATCGTCGAGACCGTCGGCGTCGATCGACTGGTGACCGGACCGAAACTCCCGCTGCTCAACTTCCAGTCACACTACATCTACACCGAAGAGCTTCCCGTCTCCGAGGAGGAGCGAGACCGGGTCCGAAGCGAAAACGTCCTCTCGCTGTTCGAATAGGCGACGGCACCGCGATTTCTTCTGAGCGGTTCGTCGGGGTATCGTCTCGAGCACCGACCGCCTCGACGGTCGGGACCTATCGATCCTGCTGGCGGTGTACTCCGCTCTGACCGTCGACAGACGAGCCGCGCGACCGCACGGATTGACCGTCGAACCAGCGCTCGGACCGTCTCACGGGGCGAACTCGAGCGGGAACGACGCTACTCGAACGGAGCGCAGCTCCTCGAGGGCCGCCGCCCCTTCCTCGTCGAGTCGCGGATCGACGCTCTCCCAGCCGTCGCAGGTTCCCGGATGGTCTTCGGCGGAGGCTCCGATCGACCGGTCGCACTCGAGACACTCCTCGACGGTGTCGTCGACGCCGTCGATCAGTCCTCTTCGCCGAGTTGCTCCCGGAGCGACGCGCCGACGGGTTTGCCTTCGAGACTCGACTCGACCGTCCCGCTCTCGACGGCCTCCGCGAGGACGCCCATCGCGTCGTCGTAGACGGCGAGCATCTCCTCGATGTCCTCGTCAGCGTGGCTGTAACTCGGCAGGTGCGAGCCCGCAAACAGCACACCGCCCTTGTGGGCCTCCTGCATGAAGAGGCTCTCGAGCAGGTTCGCGTCCGCCCCATCGCCGTCCTCGAAGGTCGCGTTGGGGCGCGGGCCCATTCCGACGCACTCGGTGAGGTGGTCGACGCCGTGCTCCTCGGCGAGTTCGTTGTAACCGTCCCGGATAGCGCGCCCCTGGCGCCAGATGTGATCGTGAACGTCGCCGCGCTCGATCTGTTCGGTGATGCAGGCCTTCGCGGCGGCCAGCGACGCCGCTTCGCCGGCGTAGGTCATCGAGAAGATGAAGTCGTCGTCCTCTATCGTGCGCATGACGTCTTCGCGCCCGGCGAGCGCCGAGAGGGGGTAGCCGTTCGAGATGCCCTTCGCGAAGCACGCGAGATCCGGCGTCACGTCGAAGTACTCCTGTGCGCCGCCCAGCGCGTAGCGGTAGCCGGTCAGAATCTCGTCGAATACGAGCAGGGTCTCCTCGCGGTCGGCGATCTCTCGCACCCGCTCGAGGAAGTCGTCCTCCGGCGCCGAGAGGTTCACCGGCGTCGTCACGATCGCGGCGACGTCGTCGGGGTGGTCCTCGAAGATACGTTCTAAACTCTCGATGTCGTTGTACTCGAAGCTCTCCGTGTAGTCGCCGACCGCGTCGGGGATACCGCGGTTCAGGGGCCCGGCGCTCATGAAGACGTCCGGCCAGCCGTGGTAGCCCTGCGTGGCGATCACGTCCTTTCCCGTGTGGGCACGCGCGAGCTTGGCCGACAGCGCCGTCATGTCGTTGCCGTTCTTCCCGAAGCGAACCATCTCGGCGCAGGGGACGGTGTCGACGATCAGTTCCGCGACGTCCACCTGCAGCGAGTGGGGCATCGAGTACGCGGTCCCGTCACCGAGTTGGTCCTCGACGGCCTCCGTAACGGCGGGGTAGTTGTGTCCGAGCATGTTCGGACCGAGACCCATCACGGTATCGATGTACTCGTTTCCGTCGACGTCCCAGACTCGACAGCCCTCGGCTCGCTCGACGTGCGTCGGCGAAACCCCCTGAACGAACTGTGCGGGACTTTTGCTGTTCGTCTGGGCGGCCCGCGGGATGAGTTCGCGTGCGCGTTCCAACAATTCGGTCGATCGGTCGATCGATCGGTCTCGTGATCGTGATCGTGACGACTCTCGTGCCATTGACGGGGAACTGGTGCTTCGAATATTAAACCTTTCCCCGGTCGGCGGTCTCTCCGTGTTCTCTCCAGTGAACCCTGCTTTCGAAACCGGTTTGGATCCCGATCCCGATCCCGTAGAGCTATAACCGCCCGGGACGACCTTCCCACGAATCACGATGAACGTCCTGATGACAGGAGCATTCGGTATCGTTGGATCGGCCGTCAGGGAACACCTCGCCGATCGGGACGAGTACGACTTCACGTACCTCAGTCGGTCGCCGCGAGAAGAGTACGACATGGTCGCGGCAGACGTGACCGACTACGACGCCATCCGGCCCGCGTTCGAGGGCCAAGACGTCGTCGTCGACCTCGCGCTCCCGCCGGGGCTCTCCACCGAGGATAGATCGATCGGGTGGTCGGACACGTACGCCGCGAACCTCCGGGGTGCGACGAACGTGATGGAAGCCGCAGTCGACGCGGGCGTCGAGAAGCTCATCTACGCCTCTTCGAACCACGTCGTGGGAATGTACGAACTCGAGAACGCGCCCGAGATTTACGAGTCGGGACACGGCATCAAGATCGATCATACGGTTCCCGTCCGGCCGGATTCGATGTACGGCGTTACGAAAGCCCACAGCGAGGCGCTGGCGAGGTTCTGTGCTGACGCCCACGGCATCTCCACTTACTGTCTGCGCATCTGTTCGGTCCGCGAACCGGAGTCCGACCACCCCTACAGCGACGCCGAACGCGGGGGCCGTCCCGATACGGAACAGGCGGGACTCGATCGCGACAGCGAGGAGTACCGACGTCGCGTCGGTCGGATGAAGGCCATGTGGCACTCCCGTCGGGACTGCGCACATCTCTTCGACTGTTGTCTCCGAGACGATACCGTCGACTTCGACGTGTTCTACGGCGTCAGCGACAACGACCGTCGCTGGATGGACATCGATCACGCTCGCGAGGTCGTCGGTTACGATCCGCAGGACAACGCCGAAGAGTGGGACTCGCCGCCGGCGTAACTGGCCACTGTTCTGTCACTATCGGCGATAGCGATCGCCGCGGGACTCGAGGATCGCGATCGAACGGACGCCGTCGCTCTCAGTACGTGACGAGAGCTCGAGATCGGGAGAACGACCGACTCGAGACGGACCGCGAACGCCGGGAAGCGATCAGTCGAGGAGTTCGTCGACGTTGCGCTGGATCTTTCGAATTGCAGTCGCGACCGAGCGGACGCCCTCCTCTTCCGCGAGGAGGAGGCGGTGACCGTAGGAGACGTTCGTTCGGCAGAGTTCCTCGACGCCCGGCAGGTGGAGGTGGCGGTAGTCGGGGAGTTCGACGTCGGGAAGGAGGCGACCGATCTCGTTGCGGAAGAACGCCGGCTGGCGGTAGATCGGCATCTCGTACCCGTCGCTGACGGGGACACCCTCCGCCGACAGCGCCTCGATGAAGTCGTCTCGGGACAGGCCGCCGAAGGCTGCGGAATCGTACCGGAAGTTCTCGAGGCAGTAGCCGCGGGCGGTGATGCGGTCGTCGCGGGGTTTGGTCTCGATTCCGTCGATGTCTTCGAGTTCGTCGAGAAGGAGTTCCTCTCGTCGCTCCCGAATCCGGTTCTCCTCGTCGAGTTTCTCGAGTTGGCCGAGCGCGAGCGCGGCGTGAATCTCCGAGAGGCGACGGTTCGACGCCATCTTGTAGTGGCGGTAGCCGGTCGCGCCCTGTTCACGGCCGATGTTGTGCATGATTCGGGCGCGTTCTGCGAGCACGTCGTCGTCAGTGACGATGATGCCACCCTCGCCGCTGGGGAGAGACTTCGACTCCTGGAACGAGAACGTCCCGAAGTCGCCGAACGTTCCCACCTTCTCGCCGCGCCACTCCGTTCCCTGAGCGTGAGCCGCGTCCTCGACGAGGAACAGGTCGTGGTCCTCGACGATGTCGATCAGGCGGTCCATGTCCATCGGGTAACCGGCGAAGTGAACGCCGACGATCCCTTTCGTGTCCTCAGTGATTACCTCTTCCAGGTGATCGAGATCGATGTTGTACGTCTCGAGATCCGTGTCGACGAACCGGGGAACGCCACCGACTTCTGGGACGGCGCTCGCGCTCGCGATGAACGAGTAGGAGGGGACGATGATTTCGTCGCCCGGCTCGACGCCCGCGGCCTGTAACGCCAGTTCGATCGCTGCCGTCCCGTTACTGACGGCGACCGCGTGCTTCGCGTCGTGGTACTCCGCGAACTCCTCTTCGAGACGGTCGCAGAACTCTCCACCCGCGTTTCGACACCAGTTGCCGCTCTCGAGGGCCTCGTCGACGTACTGTCTGCTCGCCTCGTTCAATCGGGGCCACTCGGGAATCTCGAGTGATTCGGCTGCCGCTGGACCCCCGTTGTATGCTAGCTCGACCATGTTCGTAGAAGATGGAGCAAACTGAGTAATAAGTCTGTGGGTGTCCGGTTCCCGTACCGTCCGTCGGCGAGTCAACCACGAGGAGGAGGGGCAGTGCGACGGCCGAGATACCCCGTCTCGACCGCTCGCGAGGGACTGACGGCACCCCGGTAGATCGACCGCGGTACTCGAACGCAACCGTTTCCCTGGTGAAGACGCCTCGAACCGATTCGACTGTCAGCGCGACGGTTCCGCCGTCGGGGGCACGGACGGTCCCCAAGGAGGTTCACCGTAAACGCCGAGAGTTCGTCGTCCGAACGTCTCTTTTCTCATCGCAAAACCTCTCGAAGACCGTTAAATGGCTCTGACGGTCACAGGTTTCGATGGCGCGAGCGACTGGGACTGTCGACTGTGGTCGAGCCATTCGGCTGTCGATGGGAGAGTAACGGACGCTCGAGACTGCAGACTGGGACGTATAGTCGTCACACGTGAGGGGGCGTCACCCCACGGTTGAAGTCGAAGCGGTGGATCGAAATCACCATCCGCGACACACCGTTTAGTACTGAGAAACGAACGTGTGAGAGACACTCGGTAGCAGGGGGGGGGGTGACCATCACCGGATCGATCGATCGGGCAGTGAGACCAGAGTCCAGTTGGACCACTGGATTACAATCATATGACTGTAATATAGCTGTGATTATCGGTTCGGACTGAGTGTTCTGGCGAGCGTTCGAGAGCGACTCGACACCGTCTCCCAACCGCTGGCCTCCAGTGTCGAATCTGACGGTTCGCTCGAACCGACGACGTGCTCGACCGCCCCTCAAATTAGTTGACGCTATTGGACGGCAGAAATCGGATCGTGGGTATCGTTTTATTTCTTCAAACGGCGTCTCGGCGATGCTCTCGAGCGTGGACGGCCGTCTCGACGAACCGTATCGGTTCGTCCAGTTCGCGAGAGCGGTCGTTCTTTCGCACGGCACGGAATGACCGAGTCGTATCACATCGACGACATTTACAGCGACGTAATATTGATCTCGATGATGTTGACCGCTCGATGAATCATCTCCGGGATCTCGTTCTCGAGGCGTTCTTCGTCCATTCGCCGCACCGGACCGATGATGCTGATCGCGCCGTAGACCGATCCGTTCTGATCGCGGATCGGTGCGCCGGCACCGACCAGTCCCTGAATCGTCTCCCCGTGATTGTACGCGATTCCGTCTTCCCGGATTTCCTCGAGTTCCGCGCGCAGTTCCGCCTCGTCGGTGATCGTATTCGGCGTGAACGATTCGAATTCCATCTCGTCGATGAGTCGGTCGCGTTTGTCGGGTTCCATGAACGCCAACATCGCTTTTCCGACGGCGGTATGGTAGAGGTCGTTGCGATAGCCGACGTAGATCTCGGTCTGGACGGCTTCCTCCCCCTCTGCCCTGTAGAGGCAGACGCCCTTGCTGTCCTCTTCGACGGTGAACAACGCCATCTCGCCGGATTCCTCGGCGAGCGTGTCCACTTCTGACGTCGCGATGTCGTAGATGTCGATCCGCTCCTTCGCGTAATGTGCGAGATCGATGAACCGCAACCCGAGTTTGTACTCGTCGCCATCGTTGACGACGTAGCCGTTTTCCTCGAGGGTCGCCAGATGACAGTGGACGGTCCCCTTCGAGACACCGATCTCCTTGGCGATCTCCGTGACGCGCGCCCCGCCGGTATCCCGAAGGACGTCAACGATCTCGAGGGTCCGTTGAACCGCTTGTACCGGGTTTTTTGCTTCGGTCATTCTCTATCCGTGTAATGGGTCCACATACCAGATAAATGTTTGGTTCTACCAAACGAGATCTGACGTCGCCCATCGACGATGACGTCGCTTCGCTTCACCGCTTCGATACGAGAGGGCCGGTAATCGTACACAGAGTCGCGTTCGAAGGGTCATCGGTCCCCTGACCATCGATAACGATGTGACTTGTCGACAGTCGATCCAGAGCTGCGTATTTCGACGTTCCAAACGGGATCGCAGGTGGTGAACGGACGCTCGAATAGACACGATCGAATCGTTTCCCACTGATCCGATTTCAGAGGGAGCCCCAACCACGGGCAACGACACAGTTGGACAGCTCAGAAACCGTTCAGACGGGCAAATCTGTCCTCGAGGCCGGGGCTCCTCGCGGAGATCAGTCTAGAGCACGACTTACACTCGAGTGCCGATGCCAGTCCGGTTGTACGCGAAACGAGAACGAGGACCGAGAGCAAAAACGAGAGCGAGAGTGAGAGTGAGAGTGAAAACGAACACGACGCGCGACGCGACGCCTCGACTCACTCTCGAGTCGAGTACGCCTCGATCTCGGCGTCGAGCGCGAGGAGGTCATCGGGCGTGATCGACTTCTCGTGCCGGTCGACGACGAGGGCGACGCTCCCGACGACGGGATTCGACACCGGCTCGGGAATCACCACCTCGGGGTACCGTGCCCGCAATTTCGATTCGAACCTCGTCGCGACGACGTCGCTCGTCCCGAACCCACCCAGACAGCCGACCCGCGGTGACGGCGCGAGATCCAGTTTCTCGACGACCGCCCCAGCTGCGTCGACGAGTTCGTCGGCGGCCTCGTCGACGATCCGCGTGGCGACGGCGTCGCCGGCGGCGGCGGTCTCGGCGACCGGTTGTGCGAACGACGCGATGTCCTTGGCGTGACCGATCTCGTCGAGCACGTCCGTGAACACGTCGTCGAACGACTCGAGGCCGAAGTGGGTACACGCCGCGTCGACGAGGTCGGTCGGTTCGCCCCGGCCGTCGTAGGCTTTCGACGCCGCCCGGAGTCCGAGCCTCGCCGCGTCGAACCCGCTTCCCTCGTCGCCGAAGAGCCAGCCCCAACCGCTGGAGCGTCCGCGCTCGCCCGTATCGGTCCTGCCGAAGGCCATCGCCCCGGTTCCGGCGATGACGACGACGCCGGGTTCGCCGGCCGTGATCGCGAAGTACGCCGTGGCCACGTCGTTGTCGACGTATCGCTCGTCGACGAACTCGATGTCGTCCAGAAATCCGGTGATGATCTCGTAGTCCTCGTCCGTGTCGAGGGTACCCATCCCGAAGCCGCCGACGATCGTCTCCGTCGAGTCGACGTTCGCGTCCGCGAGCGCCTCGCGGATCGCCCGCTCGACGTTCGCTCGAGCGCCGTCCGTGCCGGCGACGCGATAGTTACCCGGACCGGCGTCTCCGACGCCGAGGAGGGAGTACGATTCGTCGACGACGATACACTTCGTTTTGGTCCCCCCGGTGTCGACACCGACGATGTAGGTGGCCATGAAAGCGGCGTACGCTGGACGCGAAGTTGGTATTTTCGGTTCGTCGATCCTCGATCCCGCGAGTCGTCACGGATCCGAGGGCGTCGTCGGGAATTCCGGGATTCGATCGGGAGCTCGAGGGAAGATCAGGCGTCCATGTCGAACGACTCGACGTACCGGTGGATCGTCTCGCGCACCGTCTCGACGACGTGATCGTGCGGGTCGGTTCCGGGCACGCGCGTCTCGACGTTCTCGTACAGCGTCTCCCGTGCCCGTACCACGTCCGGATCGTTGAACACGTACCGGCCGACGCAGTAGGCGATGTTCCGGCGGTTCTCCTCGGCGAACTCCTCGAGTTCCGGCTCCGAGAGATCCTTCGGCGCGAACTTCTCCCAGGGCGAATCGCGAACGGCCGCTTCCGAAAACACCTCCACGAAGTTCGACAGCGACGCCTCGTCGTCGACCGCGTCTCGCTCCTTCGCCTCGAGTTCCTCCAGACCCTCGACGATGGCGGCGGCGAACTCGGGGCCGACGTTGGCCGCGCCGATGCCGATCTCGGGAAACTGCGAGAGCTGCGAATCGTCCAGCCAGTCCGTGTAGTGGACCTTCAGGAACAGGTCCCGTTCGGCGACGATCGACTGGAGGGCCCGGGCCTTCTCCGGGTCGAAGTCGTTCTGCATGTCGATGCGCATCGTCGTACCGATCTGACCGACGACGAACAGGAGCCGATCGGCGACGTCCTCCCGATCGGCGTCCGCGAGGGACTCCTCGAGGAGGTCGACGTAGCGCTCGAAGTCGTCGGCTTCGGTCATTCCACCGGTGATCTCCTCGGTGCCGACCTCGTAGTAGACCGGGTCGAGCCCCTCGTTCTCGCGGTGGTCCTCGATCGCGTCGATCAGTTCCGTGGTTCGCCGGGCGACTTCGTCGAGATCCAGAATCTCGTCGGCGGTGGCGTCCTCCGTCGCATCGACGTGGAGGATGTCGAACCCGCTCTCGAGGTCGCGGACGAACAGCTCCGTCGCAAATGCCATCGCGTCCTCGAGGGGGACGCTCGGGTCGTCGCGATCGCGCGTGCTCTGGTAGGGGCCGCCGTGGTCTCGCGCCACGACCGTGGGCCCGTCGTACCCCACGGAATCGGCCGTCTCGTCGACGAATTCGATCAGTTGTTCCTGTGACCAGCCGGTGTAGCCGCGTTCGGCGTCGACTTGTCTGGGGGTCGCGATGAACATCGGGACGAAGTCGGTCGTCGCCGCCGCCTCTCGCATCGTCGCCTCGACGATCTCCTCGGACATCGGGCAGACGCCCAACAGCGTCGCGTCGCTTCGGCGCTCGTCGAGCCACGTCTTGGTATCGAAATCGACTGTCATCTATCGTCTGCTCACTACCGCCAGAGGGACTTAAAAGTCTCGTGTCCGTCCATCGTCGTCTTCCGAAGAGCATCGAGGAGAGTGAGGACGCCGCGTCGACGGTGTTCCGTTACGGATGCTTTCGGTAGATCCGTTTGGGGTTGGGTTGGGTCGACATCGATCACAGCGAATCTGTGGCAACGGGTTTTTGCGGATTTTTCCGGTTTACGTGGGACCGCTCCGGTGTGCGGGTACACGACCGAGACGCCGATCTGCTGGATGGGCGTACCGCGGCCACCAATCCACCGACGAGCGGCGCTCGATCTCGAAACCTCGTCGGTTCTCCCCGTCTCTACTCCCGCAAACTCGCCTTCGACCGTAGTGGACGATCGGGGGGCGATCGTTAGACGCTCGCAACGAGTTCGCGGAGCGCTTCGAGTTCGTGAGCCGCGATGGCGCGGTCGTCACCGGGTTCGTTCTGCGGAACGCGACACTCGGCGGTGATGTGTCCGTCGTAGCCGACCTCCGCCAGCGCCTCGATCACCGCGCCGTAATCGATCGCACCGTCGCCCATGCGACGGGGTTGAATGATCTCGTCGCCGTGGCGCGTTTCGATGTGGCCCGCCCCCGGCAACGAGTCGTCGTCGACTCGGCGTTCGTCCTTGACGTGAACGTGGAGGAGGTGGTCGCCGAGCGTCTCGATCGACTCGCGAGCGTAGTCCGCGTCCACGATGTACATGTTTCCGGCGTCGTGAATCGCGCCGACGTTGTCACGGTCGATCATCTCTATCAATTTCACCATCGTGTTCGCCGTCTCGACGATTCGGTGGCCGTGAATTTCGATCGCGATCGTTTTGTCGTACTCGGCGGCTAAATCGGCCGCCCGACGCATCCAGGGAACGGCCTCCTCGTAATCGTCCTCGGTGGCGCGGTGGACCGGCGGCCCGCCGGGACCGTGTCGAATAAGGTCGCAGTCGAACGCGTCGGCGAGTTCGAGAAAGCGCTCGAGTTCCGCGAGTTCAGCCTCGGCTTCTTCCCGAGAGACGCCCACGTAGCCACCGGTGTACGTCGCGAGACACGGGACCTCGAGTCCGGAGGAGGCGATACGATCGCCGAGTTCGTTCGCCTCGTCGACGGTCGTCTCGGCGGGGAAGTGCGGCGACCGGCACATGAGTTCGACGCCGTCGTAGCCGAGGTCGGCGGCCGCGTCGACAGCCGCTTCGACGGATCTATCCGCGAATATTTTGGTGAACACTGAGAGCTTCACGTGAATCGAGTACACAACGTACGGGACGGTTAATGAACGTTTCCACGTCGCGGTTCGACGAGGCGTGCAGACTCTCGAGGGTGCGACCATCGGCGAGTGTCAGCGCGCGTCGGCGCGCAGTACGGCTGCGCGCATCGATACCGTTCCGACCCATCCCGGATCGGGATCGACGGACGACTCGTCTCGAAGGGTACCATCCCTCGTCACGACGAGGTGAGCGGCCGTCCATTCGAACAGCTGTCTGCCCGATGGCGGACTATGCCGATCGGGCACAGATCGCACGGGTCGTGTAGATTATCGAGATGGTCGACGCTAACGACGACAAATTCGTTTTCGACGGAGTTCGATCCGCGTTCGACCCGCGGTCTCGTCGTCGTTCCTCGAGTCGTGGGGAACGATCAGTTTTCGTTGTACCAGACATCGACGCGGCCGTTGTCGGTGTCGTCCTTCCCGACGATGTCGGGTCGCCCGTCGCCGGTCAAATCGACGGCCTTCGCCTGGTGGGTCGGCGTCCCCTCGTGAACGAGGTGCGTCTCAAATTCGCCGTCGCCGAGGTTTTCGAAGACGAAGTGGCGTGGGTTGTCGTGCTCGCCGTAATCGGATTCCGCGACGTATATATCGAGTAAGCCATCACCGTCGAAATCGGCGACCTGCAGGCTGTGGGGGCAGTGCAGGTCGTCTCGGAGCACCGTCGGCTCCCAGTCAGGCTCCGAGCAGAGACCGAGCCGACCGTCGTGGTAGATGTCGTGGCGTGCACCCAGCGACGGCAACTCGCACTCCGCGAGCAGCAGTTCGACCTCGCCGTCGTCGTCGATGTCTGCGGCGACCACGCGCACCCGTTCGTCCTCCCAGTCCGGAGCGACTCGCTCTGCCTCCCACTCGGTACCGTCCTCGTCCTTTCGATGGAAGATACGTCGCCCGACGACGAGTTCGGTCCGCCCGTCGCCGTCGACGTCGAGGACCTGAATTCCTTCGGCGTCACCGACACCCGCGTCGACGATTTGACGGTTCTTCCTCGGCCATCCCGACCCGCGCGGATCGTCCGGAATATCGTAGTAGAAGACGACCTCAGCGTTTTGCGAAACGAACACCACCTCGGGTTCGCCGTCGTCGTCGACGTCGGCGAACGCCTGATCGTGATACTTGTTGTAATCGTTGCATATCACGTGTTTGGTCCACGGATCCCGAGGATCCGCGGGTTGTTCGAACCAGTAGGTGTCGTGGTGATCCCAGGGGCCGCCACTGATCAGATCCAGTCGCCCGTTTCCGGTGATGTCGCCGAGCGCAGCACCGGGCATGATCGGCGTCCCGGTCACGATCTCGTGTCGCTCCCAGCCCGGATTCTCGTACCAGTAGACTCGCGGTTCGTCCTCGTTTCCGCCGACGAGTACGTCGGGGAGACCGTTGCCCGTCAGATCGGTCGGGAGACAGAGCATCTGTCGCGTACAAGGTGCGTCTTCGTCCAGTCGCTCGTGTCTGAACTCCATGCGTAGCCGAGATAGAGCCGAAATAGTTAGCAGTACCGGTTCCACTCGAGCGATTCGTGACTGATCCGCTGAAACCGGCTCGGGTAGAAGCGTACTCTCTTCGGACCGCCGCTCGAGTCAACCGGTTCGTCCCGAACAGTTATGTTCGCACGCCGAGAGCAACCGACGATGAACGTTACTCGAGAAGAGCTTCGGGGCGGATTCCGCGGTCTCGGGCTCGATTCCGGCGATCACGTCATCGTCCACAGTTCCCTGAGTAGTCTCGGCTGGGTCGACGGTGGTGCCGAGTCGGTCGTCGACGCCCTCCGTGACGCGGTGGACGACGGAACGGTGATGATGCCGACGTTCACCAGGTACGACCGAGCGTACGACCCGGAGACGTCCCCGTCGACCGTCGGAGCGATCACTGAGGCGTTCCGGAATCGATCGACGGCAGTTCGAAGCGCTCATCCGACGAAATCCGTCGCGGCGATCGGTCCGGACGCCGCCTCGCTGGTCGCGGACCACGACTTACGTAACTCGATCGGTCCCGGGAGCCCGATCCACCGGCTCGTCGACGACCGGAACGGCAAAATACTCCTCCTCGGAGTCGACCACACGACCAACTCGGCCCTCCACGTCGCCGAGCGGTTGGCCGACCTCCCGTATCGCGACCAGATCGCCGAGACCACGATCCGGCGGTCGGACGAATCGATCGAGACCGTCGAGGTGAACCAGGTGCACTGTTCCCGAGGGTTCGGCGTCGCCGAGAGCATCGCGAAGCGCGTCGATCTCGTCACGTACGGCCGCGTTGGCGACGCGACCGCACAGCTCGTCGACGGCAGCGCCCTCCTCTCGCTGATCGTCGAGTTGCTCGAGGAGCACCCCGGGTTACTCCTCTGTGACGAACCGGACTGCGACCGATGTGCCTACGGACGGCGTCGCATCGACGCCCGGGAGACCGGTTCCAACCGCTCGAGGTGACGACGCTCCCCGGTGTTCGAAAGCAGTCCCCTCGCGAGACCCCTGCCAGGCGGTCGTACGACTGACCGGCAACCGACCGAAACCGGATCGGCCGTCAGGTTTATGTGTGGACTCGCCGATTGTTGGCGAGTGCCGAATACTCGTGAGTGAATTATGAGCAACGAAAACGTCGTCCCTCAGACGGTCTCGAGCGAAGAGCAACTAGAACGCCTCCTTGCGGAGCCGTATTCCGAAGACGTCGAGTTCGCCCGACAACTCGACGGGGATATCGTCGTCCTCGGAGCGGGAGGAAAGATGGGTCCGACACTGATCAGACGGATCCTCCTGGCGAACGAGGAGGCGGGCGTCGACACGACGGTGTACGCCGTCTCCCGATACACGGAATCCGGACTGGAGGAGAAACTCCAGTCGTGGGGCGCCGAAACGATCCGAGCGGACCTCCTCGAGGAGGGCGCACTCGAGTCGCTCCCGGATTGCGAGAACGTCATCTATCTGGTCGGAATGAAGTTCGGCTCGACGGGCCAGGAGCCGTTGACGTGGGCGATCAACTCCTATCTCCCCGGTCGCGTGGCCAGCCGGTACAGCGACTCGCGGATTACGGCGCTGTCGACCGGGAACGTCTACCCGCCGGTGCCCGTCGACTCGGGCGGGTCCGTGGAGACGGACGAGACCGGGCCGGTGGGGGAGTACGCGCAATCGTGTCTGGGCCGAGAGCGGGTGTTCCAGCACTTCTCGAAGGCGAACGAGACGTCGACGTGTTTACTCAGACTAAACTACGCCGTCGAACTGCGCTACGGCGTATTGCTCGACCTCGCGAAGCGAGTGTACGCCGAAGAGCCGGTGCCCCTCGAGATGGGGTACGTCAACGTGATCTGGCAGGGCGACGCCAACTCGGTGTGCTTTCGATCGCTCCAGTTGGCGGACTCTCCGGCTGATATCCTGAACGTGACCGGACCGAACGTCCTCTCCGTCCGTAACCTCGCGGAGAGATTCGCCGACGAGTTCGGCTGCGATGTGACGTTCGAAGGGGAAGAGAAGGAGACGGCGTTGCTCAACGACGCGAGTCGGTGTCACGACATCTTCGAGGAGCCGAGAGTGTCGATCGACGAGGTCGTCGAACTCGTCGCGTCGTGGGTCGAAGAGGACGGGACCACCTGGGGGAAACCCACGAAATTCCACGTTCGAGACGGGGAATTCTAGGCAGATCGCGTCCCGCCGACGTCTTCTCGAGAGGTGTGGTCGTCCGAATCCTCGAGCGGCGACCAACCGGACACCGAGATTCGGTTCTGCGGACTCGAAGTACGAGGATGGCCACACTGTCCTGCGGTTTCGCTGACTCGTGAGACTCCGAACGGTGCCGCTAATCGCTCCCGTCTCGCTCGCGAAGGTCGAGACGTCGAATTTTCCCCGTCGACGTGGTCGGCAGCTCGTCGACGAATTCGATAACGCGAGGATACTCGTACTCCGCGAGACGATCTCGAACGAGCGCTCTGATCTCCTCTCGTAACGATTCAGGCTCGAACGAGTCGGTTGCAGGTTGGACAAACGCCTTGATCGCTTCGCCCCGGACCTCGTCGGGAATCCCGACGACGCCGACCTGTTCGACGGCGGGGTGGCGGAGGATCGCTTTCTCGACTTCCATCGGCCCGACGCGGTAGCCGCTCGTGAGGATCACGTCGTCGGCCCGCGAGACGAACCAGAGGTAATCGTCCTCGTCCTGTCGGACGATATCGTCCGTGAGGAACCAGCCGTCGTCGGTCCGCTTGGCCGCGGTCTTCTCCGGGAGCTCCCAGTACTCGTCGAAAAAGACGCGTCGATCGGACGGTTTGAGGGCGAGTTCGCCCGGTTCTCCCGGGGGAAGCTCCGCGCCCGTCTCTCGATCGAGGATCGCAACGTCGTATCCGGGAAGCGGTTTTCCCATGCTGCCGGGACGGGTCTCGAACCAGTTCGAGCTGTTACCGACGACGAGGTTGAGTTCCGTTTGCCCGTAGAACTCGTTGATCGGAACGTTCGCGAATGTCTCTTCGACCCACTCGACGATCTCGGGCGTGAGCGGTTCACCTACGGCCGCGAGCGTTTCGAGCGAGAGATCGTATCGGTCGGTCGGTTCGTCAACCGTCATCAGCATCCGCAAGGCAGTAGGAGGCAGAAACGCTTTCGTGACGCCGTGGCGCTCCATGAGGTCGAACGCCGCCTCCGGATCGAATCCGTCTCGCGGCCAACCGACGATCGAACACCCGTGGTGCCAGGCTGCGAACAGCGTGCCGCCGAGAGCCGCTCCCCACGCCCAGTCCGCCGGCGTCCACAGGACCGCGTCGTCGAGTCCCTGATCGAAGTAGTTGTACGCGGCGGCGGCACGACCGAGCCACAGCGCGTGACTGTGGGACACCCCTTTTGGCGGTCCGGTACTCCCGCTCGTGTACATGATCGCGGTCGGCGTCTCCGGCGTCGCATCGTACGGTTCGATCCCGGACGCGTGTGCTTGCACGAGCGCGTCGAAGGCGTGAGTATCACCCGTCGCGTCCGCGCCGACCTCGATCACGTGCTCGAGGTCCGGACACTCGTCTCGAACGGCGTCGATCTCGTCACGAACGGACGGATCGACGACGACGGCGCGTGCGCCGCTGTCGACGAGGCGATACTGCAGCGCGTCGCGGCCGAAGAGAACGGTCAACGGAACCGAGACCGCGCCGATCTTCCAGTTCGCCAGGTGTGTGAGCGGGTTCTCCGGTTTCTGCGGGATCATCACCCCGACGCGGTCACCGGCGCCGACGCCGAGGTCGGCGAGTGCGGCGGCGAATCGATCGGACCGATCGTCGAGGTCGTCGAACGAGTACGATTTCGTCGACTCGTCCGGAGCCTCGTACTGGAGCGCGACGCGGGAGGTGTCGTCGTGCTTTCGTAGAAAATCGACCGCCGGATTGTACGTCTCCGGAAGGTCCCACTCGAAGTCAGCGCGCGCCCGTTCGTAGCTGTCGTACTGTGGCATGATCTGCCAACTCATACGGCGCACCTACAGTCGACGGTGATTTGATCTTTTCGGGCCGGCTCGACGAGCGTCCCTCCGTCGGCCGAAACGAGCGTCGTGGCGCGGCTGCAAGGTGGATTCGCGCCACGAAGCCCGCTCTCGCAGTGCCCGTGCGTATCTCGAGAAACGACGGTCCAGTCCGGTATTACGCGTCTCGTGTGCAGCGGTTTCTGAACCAGAACAGATTGGTATCGAACTTCGATATTTGTCGTCCCCGAACGCTCGAGCGTCGGTTCGCGAGAATCGATAGAGGTAGTTTTTCGTTTCACATAACAAAACAACCCCTGGGCCCGATGCACGGAGTATTACAATCATACGATTGTAACCCAATGTGACACGAGATATCGTTTCACGATCCGCTCGAGAACTACTCTTCCTATCAGAAGCAGGGGATTGGAAGTGGGCAAGTGGTGGCACTGCCCGATATGATACTGAACGACGTAAGTGAGAAACGTTGACTCATGCCAGGAAATCGTTTTGCATTTTCAAACGAACACCTGGCTCTCGACGGACGAAACGTGAGAGCGGGAGACGTCGATATTGACGGAGATCCCCGACAGAATGAGACGGTGGCAGTCGTCGTGAACGCCATTGCAAACGACGTTGAACCGATCGTCAGCGGGGTGCGAGCACCTGAAGCGACGGAGATCGTCTTCGGTGTCTGGTGTCAGTCCGGCGATACGGTCGAACGCCTGATCAGGAGCGTCCCAGTTCGTCGGAGGATTCGACAGCACGGTGGGAGTGTCGGAAACGGAGCGTTTTGTATCCCCCTCGCCATCTGATGCGTTTAACCATGCCAAATGGGTAGTTGGTTGATTTGTCAACTAGTTGGTGACGGCGACCAAGGCAAAATCCAGTCCAAGTGGTCTCACAAATCGTAGACACGGTCGCGACCGAAACGAGTCGTCCAGTTTCAGTGAACATCCGTTGGCTCGTTCTCGAATCAATCAGATCGGAACGTCCACTCCTCGAGCGGCACGAACTGCGTCGCGTCGAACTCGAAATCGTAGCCGAACGGTGCGTCGACTACGCTCGCCGTCTCGAGCGAGCCGTTCTCGATGTCGACGGCGACGAACCCCTCCTCGTGACGGCGGTAGAGGTCGGGGTGGCGCTCGAGCAAGTCGTCTCGAACGAGGTCGGGAAGGGCAGTCGTTCCGCGGAAGTAGTGGTGTCCGTTTCGTTCGACGTGCTCGAGTCCGAGCGTCGACGTGACGGCTAGATCCTGCTGGAGGCCGACCGGACCGACGACCGAGAGGTCCTCGCCGCTCAGCACGTACTCGTCGCCATCGGGGGCCGATCGGCGACGACTCTCGACGAGACAGGCGTTAGCTAGTCCCTTGAAGACGCCCTTGCAATTCTTGTGACTCGTGCCGTCGTACCCGCAGTCGAGGGCGATCCGAAGGCTATCCAGATCGCCGTCGGACTCGTCGATGATGATCGGCGGGCGGTCGTCCCACGAAGCGAACGTCCGTGTCGCCCGCTCGGTGAGCGCCTCGTCGCGAGCGATGGGTTGCTCGACGTAGCGTAACCGGTCGAAGAACGCTTCGAGCGTCGAGTTCGATGTGAGCGCCTCCCACTGTTCTCTGAACGATTCGGCCGTGTCGAACTGTTCGTTCGCATCGAGCGTGAATACGTACTCTTCGCAGGACTCGTCGAGCGTCGCGGCAACGTCCGCCAGTCGTCTCGCGTCGCGCGTCGCGTCGCCGACCATCTTCACCTTGAAATGTGTGAGGTCCTGCTCGCGGATGTATTCGGCGAGTGACTGCGGCAAGCCGTCGTCGAGTCGATCCTCGGGGGCGACGTTCGATTCGGTGAGTGGATCGGTGAACCCGACCGTGTGTCGAACGGTGGTCGACCGAAGCGGCGACGCGGGGAGCAGGTCCGCGGGTTCGTCGCCGCCGAGTTCGGGGTGGATCCGACCGAGATCGATACCGAGCACGTTCTCCCGAACCGCCTCGGCGAAGGTCGTCTCCGTCGCGCGGCAGAACGCGTCGATGACCGCCCGTTCGACGAGTCCCACACCGAACGACCAGACGAGCGGGACGTGATCCGTCTCGGTCGCCCACTCTCGCTGGGCCTCGTAGAGACGGTGCCAGTAGTCGAAGACGGACTCGCCTTCGACGGTCTCGGCTCGTTTTGTCGCCGTTTCGACCGGTTCGAGTAACAGGTCGAGTCGGTCGGCGTACGACCCATCGTCGTCTTTCAGATACCACATCGCGGAGAGGTGCTCGGCGGCGACGCCCTCGTGAACCTCACCGTCGAGTTCCACTGCTGCCGTCGTGAAGATGTGGGGTAACTGCGTTACCTCCGTACTCCCGAAGTGAAACGGCATTCGAAGCCGCATATCCAGTACGTGTTGTTCGACGGATCGCACCGTAACGTGCATACCCGTCCATCTCGCCGGTGCCTAGTGAACGTATCGACCAGAGCGTCCGACCGAAGAATGCCGAGCGAAGACGTAGCGGTGATTGGCTAACGAACGCCTCGAGATCGCGAATCCCCTCGTGGTAGACACCGTCGTGCACGTGCGTACGCAGGTGCGGCGACCGCGAGACGACCGTACTCGGCGGTCGTCCGACGAGTCGAGGGCGGTCGCGAAATACCCGCCAACCCATCCTAGCGCTAGACTTACTTTGTGCCCACCGTTGTTCACTATCGTAAACGACATGGCGAGCAACGAATCCGATCGGCCGAACGTGGTGATGATCCATCCGCACAACCTCGGACAGCACGTGGGATGCTACGGGTGGGACGTAGAGACGCCGAACGTGGACGCGATCGCCGACGAGGGCGTCCGCTTCGAGAACTACTTTTGTACGGCGTCGCACTGTTCGCCGGCTCGAGGGAGCCTCTGGACGGGACGGTATCCGCACAACAACGGGCTGATCGGGCTGGCTCACCTCGGGTGGGAGCTACACGAGGACGAGCGGACGCTCGTGATGGACCTCAACGACGCCGGTTACTCGACGCACCTCTTCGGACTGCAACACATCTCGTCGGATCCCGAACGCGCCGGCTTCCAGCACGTGAACGGGTCGGTCCACGAGTTCAGCGTCGACGAACCCGCCGACGAGGTCGCGGAGAGCGTCGAATCGTTCTTACACGACGTCGACGACGACGACCGGCCGTTCTTCGCCTCGGTCGGCTTCTCCGAGGTTCACCGCGAACCGCTCGTCGAGCGGTGCCTCGACTGCGGGTGGACATTCGACCTCCCCGGGTACGACTCGGCCGATCCCGAGGACGTGACGCCCCTCCCCTACCTGCCCGATCGCCCGGGAGTCCGCGAAGACCTGGCACACTTTCAGGGGATGATAGACGCGATCGACGAGGCGGTCGGTCGTGTCGACGACGCGCTGGCGGCGACCGGTCTCGAGGACGAGACGCTCCTCATCTTCACGACGGATCACGGGATCGGGTTCCCGAGGTCGATGGGGACGTGCTACGATCCGGGCGTCGAGACGGCGCTACTGATGCGGTGGCCCGATCGATTCGAGCCGGGAACGGTCCACGAGGAACTGCTGAGCGCAGTCGACTTTCGGCCTACGGTCCTCGAACTGCTCGGCGAGAATCCGCCGTCGGACGTCGACGGTCGGAGTTTCGAACCCCTACTGACCGACGGAGCGTACGAACCGCGAGAGCGGATCTTCCTCGAGTTCACGTGGCACAGCAAGTACAACCCCATGCGAGCCGTGCGAACGGAGCGGTACAAGTACGTCCGGAACTTCGGCGATCTCCCGAAGGTCTACATCCCCGCACCGCTGTTTTCGAGTGCGGCCGGCGAGGAAGTTCGCGCCGAGTTCTACGGGAGTCAACGCCAACGGGAAGAACTGTACGACCTCGAGGCGGATCCGCACGAGCAGGAGAACCTGGCCGAGGACCCCTCGTGTACGGAACGGCTCGCATCGCTACGAACCGCGGTCGACGAGTGGATGAAAGACACCGACGACCGTCTCCTCGAGAGGAAGTGGCCGCCGTCGGAGATTCAAGAAGAGCGCGTCTGGAAGTCGCCGTGGATCCCCCGCCACGACGGGCGGCACTGCTGAGGGTCTCGCTCAGTTCGTTTCGGTCACGGTGGGCGCGCTCGCCGACTGGCGGAACCGACGCGAACTCGAGACGACGAGAACGGTCCCGAGAGAGAACGGGTCGGCGGCCGTTCGTGGGTCACCGTCACGGACTGGTGTCGGTCCGGGAGTCGATTCGTTCGATCGCTTCGCGGACCGGTTCGCGAATCTCCGGTTCGAGATCGTCGTCGAGGAGGGTGACGAGTGCCCCCCTGGCATCCGCACCGCCGGCGTACCCGAGAGCGATGGCGGCGCTCGCGCGGACGTATACGGCGTCGGTGTCCAGCGCCGCGATCAGCGCGTCGATCGCGGGGGCGATCGCAGCGGGGTTCTCCTCTGCGACGTAGGAGAAGAGTCCTGCGACCGATCCCTGCGCTGGCGGCGTTCCCTCGCGAAGGAGCGGTGCGAGGGTTTCGACGCGTTCCTCGACGGCGGCGGTTACCGATGTCGGCGCCGTCGAAGCGAGGAAGCCGAGCGCCTGCGCTGCCCGTACCTGGAGCGCGACGTCCGTGGCGTCCAGCGTGGTCGCGAGCGTGGGGATCGCCGGTTCGACCCCTTCGGGATCGGTCTCGGCGATCCCGCCCAGTGCGTCGACGACTTCGCGGCGGACAGGCCGCCGACTGACGGTCTCGAGAACCGCGATCAGGTCGTCGACGAACGGTTTCAGTTCGTGGGGCTCCGTTCGGCCGATGTCGGCCACGAGTTCGGCCGCAACCAGCGGGGCGTCGATCGGCTCTTTGAACTGGTCCTGATCGATCGTTCCACTCGTTCCGGACGAGGGGACGCCGCCGACCGAGTCGCCGGAGAACTCGTCCGCGCCCTCGAGCAGTTCGAGTAACGCGGGTAGCAGGGGCGTGATCGCGTCCAGATCCGTCGTCGAAACGTTCTCGAGAATCGTCACGACGTGCTCGTGCTCGAAATACGGAGGTTCGTCGTCGGCCGGCCGAAGCGTCGGGACGAGCGGGGCGACGAGCGCCGGTTCGCGATCGGAGATGTAGGCGAGCGCCCAGACGGCGTGGTGGCGAGCGAACGGCGAGTCGTCGTGGACGAGCTCGGCGAGGCGATCGATCGCGGGGGTCACCCGGTCGGGATATCGGCCGGAGATCCGCTCGACGATCGTCGCGGCAACCGTGCGCACGTCGTCGGTCTCGTGGTCGAAAAGGGAATCGACTGCGCGGAGGAGGTCGGGTGCAGTCGACGGGTCGGCGGCGAGCTTCCGGTCGAGTACTTCGACGAGCCGTCGACGCTCGCTGGCGTCGACGTGTTCGATGAGTGTTACGACGTCCTCGACGGTGGCGGCATCGGGGTCCCCTTCGACGCGCTCCCTGATGATCTCGATCCGGTCGTCCGAACCGTCTGCCCGTGACATGGTAGGGGAATCGGCATCCCAGTGCCGTCAGTTTATGGGTTCATTTCACCGCGATATCACAGCTGTTTTTCTCGCTCCCGTACGGTATCGGTTCGCACATCCCGACGGTCGACGGTCGAATCACCGAACCGCCGCTGAACGCGCTCGTCGTCGGCGCACACGTCGATGAATGCCACATCACGCGTGGTACTGCCGCGAAGTACGCCGCTGACGGACACGGCGTACCGCTCGTCTCCGTGGTCGACGGCGAGGTCAGCCATCACGAGGTCGGCGCTCTCGAACGCACCCGACGGCGCAGAACCGAAGGGCCGAACCGCACCTGATCGGAATCGAGGCCGAGTCGCTCGACCGCTGGACGGTGTCTCGAAACGGGATGCCCGCCTCGAGGTCTCGAGCGATCGTCGGAACGGCGACCGGGGGGAAATATGCGGTTCGGCGTTCGACCGATCTATCGGCTCGGCGTGTACGCCCTCAGCGAGTCCGCACGTCGAAGAGCGGAGAGTCGGACGTGACCGTCCCGATGGTCTCCCGCGTTCGCTCCTCGTACTCCCGTATCGTTTCCATCCCGTACTCCGCCTCGAGGTCGGAAAGCGAAACGTCGTCGTCGATCGACTCGACCACGACGATTCCGTCCTCGTCGTGGATGTCCAGTACGACCGAGCCGCCGTACTCTCGCTGGATCGCCTCCGCCCAGTCGCGAGAGCCCGACTTGGCGTAGGATTTGCAGTCCGTGTTGATCTCGGCGAAGGAGATGCAGGCACTGCCGCCGTGCAGGTCGACGTCGGTAACGCGGGGGTTGCCCCACCCCTGGTCGACGTCGCCGACGACGTCGCGTCGGGGCGTGTACACCCGCGCCTCGCTCTTGTCGCAGAGCGCGATGTGGTATCCGTGATACAGCGCCCACGTTCGAAGGCGCGCGTGAGCGCTTCCGTGGGTGGGAAAGAGAACCAGGTCGGCGCCCTTCGCTCCCAGCGTCGCTCCCACCTCGGGATAGCGACAGTCCCAGCAGATGAACGCGCCGACGGTTCCGAACTCGGTCTCCCAGACCGGAATCTCCTCGCCCGGGGAGATCCCTCCTTCGATCTCGCCGACGGTCGGAGCGACTTTACGGTAGGTGCCGACGACGTCGCCGTCCGGCGAGATCAGCGCCGCGGCGTTGTAGAACTCGTCGCCGTCGCGCTCGTACATCGGAAGGAGAACGTAGCTGTCGAGCGCGACGGCGTGTTCGCTGACCGCATCGGTCGCGGGGCCGGGGATCGGTTCGGCGACGGCCTCGAGAAGTCCGTCCTGACGGGCTGCGTGCTGGAGTGCCA
Organism: Halomontanus rarus; assembly: GCF_017357405.1. GTDB lineage: Archaea > Halobacteriota > Halobacteria > Halobacteriales > Natrialbaceae > Halomontanus > Halomontanus rarus. The sequence goes on from NZ_CP071598.1 coordinate 672,388, forward strand.
CCTCCGGAAAGACGACGAAGTCGGGATCGTACCGATCCGCGATATCCAGCAGCGAACGGATGTTCCGCAGGCCGGTTCGCGCTCGCCACTCGGCGTCGGGATCGTCTCTGTCGGTCGGGTTGTGCACTGCGAAGGAGAGGACGCGCGTCAGTTGCATACGTCTACTAGACGAAATGCCCGAGGGAGATAAGATTTGCCTCCCGCGTAGGCTTGCTCGACTCGCTCTTCCGTCGAGCGGCGATCGAACCGACGAGTGCGGCGGAACGGGTGAGCTCGCGAGCCTCGATCACTGCGCGAACGCGGCGGACGATCGCGACAGCGCCCGTGAGAACCGAGCGCGTCGGCGACGGACCGCTTATTACCCGCCGTCGGAATGGAAGACCATGACCGCGTCCGACGGACGATACCCACCGGCATCGTGGACAGTCGACGAAGTACGCGATGCACTGACCGCTGGAGACGGCGAGACGGACCTGCCGACGTACGCCAACGCGTCGCGCTGGCGAGAGATCGCCGCCGATCCGCTGACCGGCGACCCGGTCGATACGATTCTCGCGTCGGCCGAGTCCGTTCGAGGCGATCCGGTTCCCCGGCTTCCCGCCACCCTGTACGCCGATTACGTACGAGCGGGTAACCGAAACCGGTACGAACGCGCGTACTTCGGTCGACAGCGGCGGCTCGCGCTAGCGACGCTCGCGGAGTGTTTCGAGCGCGAGGGTACGTACCTCGACGACGTCCTCGACGTCGCTTGGTCGATCTGTGAGCAGACGACGTGGCTGCTACCGGCACACCTTCCGGACGAGGAACGCTGTGACGAATTGCCCTCGTTGGCCGGACCGGCCGACCACCACGTAGCGCTGTTCTCGGCCCGAACCGCGCACCTCCTCGCCGAAGTCGACCACCTGCTTGACGACCGCCTTCACCCGGCGCTCAGAGAGCGGATTCGGACGGAGGTCGACGATCGAGTTCTCACGCCGTTCGAGGCGCAGGACGACTTCCATTGGCGACGGCCCTCGAGCGGCAACTGGAACGCCGTCTGCCACGCGGGCACCGTTCTCGCCGCGCTGTACCTCGAGGACGACGTCGACCGACTCTCGAAGTTGGTGGTGAAGGCGGCGAACGGGCTCGAGCACTACGTGGAGAGCTTCGGACGCGACGGGTGCTCGACCGAAGGGCTCTCGTACTGGAACTTCGGGTTCGGTCACTACGCGATGCTCGCCGCCGCCCTCGAGGCGCGGACGGGCGGTCGTCTGTCGCTGTGCACCCCGCCCATCCTGTCCGAGGTCGTTCGATTCCCGCTCCGGATCGAACTCAGTCCCGGCCGTCACGTCCCGTTTTCGGACTCTCGAGAGACGGACGACGTCGATCCCCACCTCGCCTGTTGGGCCGGCGACCGATTCGACGTCCCCGCCCTCGCAGCTGCGGGTCGACGGTCGCTGGCGTCGGCGGACGGTCCGTTCTCCCAACGAACGTCCGAAAGTCTGGTCGAGACGGTCCGGAACCTCTGCTGGTGCCAACGGACGTCGACCGATGAAGTAGAGCGGACGCCGCCTCGCCGGCATTACTTCGACGATGCTCAGTGGTGGATCGCGCGCGCCGATCCGACCGACGCCGACGGGCTCGTCGTGGCCGCCAAGGCGGGCCACAACGACGAGCATCACAACCACAACGACTGTGGGACGTTCGTGGTTCACCGGCAGAGGGAGTCGTCGCTGACGGATATCGAGTTCGGAACGTACGATCGGGACTACTTTAGCGACGGGCGGTACGAGTACCTGGTCGCGCGGTCGCTCGGCCACTCGGTTCCGTACGTGAACGGCCACGAGCAGGCCGCCGGTCGAGAGCACTCCGCTCGGGTCGTCGACCGCGGAGCGACCGAGGACGGCGAGCGATTCGAAGTCGACCTCACGGACTGTTATCCGTCGGTCGCCGCCGTCGCGTCGCTTCGGCGCTCGATCGTACTCGACCGCGCCGCGGAAACGGTGCGCGTCACGGATGCGGCGACGTTCGATTCCGACGTCGAGGAACCGGAGCTGCAATCGATCTTCGTCTCGTTCTCCCCGATCGAACGGCTTGAGGACGGATTGACCGTCGGCGGCGACCGAACCCGAACGCGACTCTCGTTCGACCCGACGCCGGATCGAATCCGGGTCGAACGGCTCGAGGACGCCGTCAGGACCGCGTCGGCGGACGAGTCCAACGTCGTCCCTCGCGACGTCTGGCGGGCGCGTGTCGTCCCGCCAACCGACTCCGCGGACGGCTCGTGCGTCCTTCGAACGACGATCGCACCCGACCCGCTCGAGTGAGCGACCGGCGACGGTCACCGGCGTGTCGACGGAGTGTACGGCCTCTACCCGCGTCTCGTCCTCATTTCGCCTCTCCCACAGCGAACGACCCGGAATCGCCCGTCGCGGCGCCGGAGCCACCGCCCGTGATAGATCCTGACAAACCAAAACGGTAAAGAGCCGCGCGATACTCGCCGACGACGATGGATACGCCGAAGAATGTGCTGCTTATCATGTCGGACGAACACCGTCCGGACGCGCTGGGATGTGCCGGGCATCCGACGGTCAGGACGCCTGCGCTGGACGGGCTCGCCGCCGAGGGGACGCGGTTCGCGTCGACGTACTGCTCGAGCCCGCTGTGCGCGCCGAGTCGGGCGAGTCTAGCGACCGGACGCTACGTTCACGAGACCGGTCACTGGGACAACGCGACGCCGTACGATGGCACGCCGCGGAGTTGGGGGCACCACTTCTCCGAACGCGGCGTCGACGTGACGACCGTCGGAAAGCTGGACTTCGAGCCCGACGTCGACGACGGTTTCGACGACCAGCGAATCGCGTCCCACCGGGAATCACCGGACGTGAACGGGTTGTACCGTGATCCACCGATACGCCGCGAGAACGCGCGAGAGCGGATCCTCGCCGCCGGTCCGGTCGAGGAGACCGTCTGGTATCGAGAGCGCGAGGAGGCGAAGACGGCGGAAGCCATCGGCGTGCTCGAGTCGAAGGCCGCCTCGGACGACGACGCGCCCTGGGTTCTGAACGTCAACTACATCCTCCCGCACTTTCCGCTGGAGGTCGAATCGTCGTACTACGACACGTACCCGCCGGAGGAGGTGGACCTGCCGATCGACAATCCGGCGGCCGACGATCACCCGATCCTCGAGGAGCTCAGGGATCACTTCGACGGTCGCGACGTGGACGAAGCGGTACTCCGACGAACGCGAGCGGCGTACTACGGACTCTGTACGGCTCTCGACGACTACGTCGGCCGTCTCCTGTCGGCACTGGACCGACTCGGGCTGGCCGACGACACGCTGGTCGTCTACACGAGCGATCACGGCGAACCGCTCGGCGATCACGAGATCTGGTGGAAGTGTTGCATGTACGAACAGTCGGTCGGCGTGCCGCTCATCGTGCGAGGCCCCGGTGTCGAAGAGGGTGCCCTCGTCGAACAGCCGACGTCGCTGCTCGATCTCGTCCCCACGATGGCCGACAGAGTCGGGATCGAACTCGACCGGAACTGGCGCGGAAGATCCCTGTTGCCCGTCGTCGCCGGTGACCGCGAGGCGGACCCAGATCGAACCGTGTTCAGCGAGTACCACGCACACGGCACGAGTCGGGGGATGTTCATGCTGCGTCGGGAACGCTACAAGTACGTGTACTACTCCGAGAATCCCGATCAGTTGTTCGATCTCGACGCCGATCCGGCGGAGACGAACAACCTCGCAGCGAACGGGGAGTACGAGGAACTCCGCGCCGAGTTCGAGTCCGAACTCAGGACGATCACCGATCCGGACACGGTCGACCGGCGCGCCCGCCGCGATCAGGAGCGACGACGCGCGGAACTCACCTCCGAAGCGAACGAGTAGTTCGACGGCGAACCAATCTCCGGTCGAACGAATTCGAGAACGGTGTATCGTGTCGGATTCGTCCCCGCGCTAAAGGGCGAGGTTTTTCCACGAATTTCCGTAACCGAATCAGTCGCCAGCCGCTTGTTCCTCGGTATCGTCCGTAGTACCGAAGTCGTCGTCGGTCAGTTCGGGGCTCGACCAGTACTCGTGTGCTTCGCCGGCGAGTCGATAGCACTTGGCGGAGTGTTCGGCACCGATTTCGAATCCCTGTGGCTCCGTTTCCCGGCAGACTGCGCGCGCTTCGGGACACCGCGTGTGGAACCGACAGCCCGACGGCGGGTTCGTCGGATCGGGAATGTCGATCTTGCGCATTGGGAGGTCGCCCCCGTGAGAGTCGGGATTCAGGTTCGGCGTCGCCCAGCGAAGCGCCTTGGTGTAGGGGTGTTGCGGATCGTTGATGATCTGTTCGGCGGGGCCGATCTCCACGAGTTTACCGAGGTACATGATACCGATCAGTCCGTCGGCTTTCGTCGCCAGATAGTTGGCGTTCGAGAGGTCGTGCGAGATCGACAGGAACGAGGTGTTGAAGTACTCCTGCAGCTCAAGGAAGAGGTCCATCATCTCGATGCGTAAGGAGACGTCGAGCGCACTGATGGCCTCGTCCGCGAGGATGATGTCGGGACTCATCAACAGGGCGCGAATGAGCGCGACGCGTTGCTTCTCGCCACCCGACAGTTGGTGGGGGTAACGCGAAGCGTAGTCCTCGGGTGGCGTCATGCCGACGGTCTCGAGCATTCCGAAGATTCGGGCACGTCGGTCCTGCCGACTCAGATCTTTTTGCCAGTGCTTCAGCGGCGCCGAAAGCGTGCTGAGGACCTGTGAGTTTGGATTGAGCGAACTGCCCGGGTCCTGGTGAATGATCTGGAGGGACTTCCGTATCTCGCTGTAGGGGATCTTGACGTCACCTCGCTTGTCCTTGGCGTCCCAGATGTCCTGACCGCGATATTTGACGCTACCACCGGTCGGCCGCTGGAGACCGATGGCGGTTTTACCGAGCGTGGTCTTCCCACAGCCGCTCTCGCCGACCAGTGCGATAACTTGATTCTCGGGAATCTCCAGTGAGACGCCATCGACGGCCTTGACGACGTCCGACTTCGAGAAGAGGTCGAAGACGCCCGAACTCTGCTCGAAGTGAACTTCGACGTTCTCCAGGGTCAAAACCGGTTCGTCGCTAGTCGAGCTCATTGGTTCGCCTCCGTCGAATCGTCCTGGAATGGAAGGGTGTACGGGATGGCCTCCCTGGATTGTTCCCAGTGGAAACACGCGACGTCGTGACCCGCTGTCACGGCGTGGTAACCGGGGTCTTCGGAGACGCACTCGTCGTCTGCGAGCGGACATCGCGGGTGGTACGAACACCCCTCTGGGGTGTGCACCGGGTCGGGGCTCGAGCCCTCGATCGGCCGCATTTCGTCGACGTGGACGTCGAGGTTGGGAGTCGCGTTTAACAGCGCCCGTGTGTACGGGTGTGCGGCGTTGCGGATGATGTCGTCGATCGTACTGACCTCGACGAACTCGAACGCGTACATTACGGCGATGCGTTCGGCCAGTTCGGCGACTAGCGGGAGGTCGTGCGTGATGAACACCATCGCGACCTCGTACTTCTCCTGTACTTCTCGGAGGAGCTTGAGGATCGAGCGCTGCATCAGGAGATCCAGCGCGGCGGTCGGTTCGTCCATCACCAGTACCTGCGGCTCCAGCACCATGCTCAGCGCGATGAGCGCACGCTGTTTCATGCCGCCGCTGAGTTCGTGCGGGTACGAGTTGAGTACCCGTTCGGGATCCATGTACAGGTCCGCGAGCAGTTCGCGGGCCCGGTCCATTCCCTCGCTGAAGTTCGCGTTGTGGGCGTCGAGTGTTTCCTCGAAGTGGCCTTTGATCGATAACGTCGGGTTCCAGGAACTCATCGCGCCCTGGAACACCATGGAGATCTCCTCCCACCGGACCTTCTTGAGCTCTTTCGGGCTCAAGTCCAGCAGATCGATCGGCTGTCCCCGTTCCGGATAGTACGTGATTTCTCCCGTGAGCACGCCCGGATCGACGACGGCGTCGAGCAGCGCCGAGGCGAACATCGACTTGCCCGAGCCGCTTTCTCCGACGACGCCGAGGATTTCCTCGCGCTCGATATCCATGTTGACGTTGTCGAGAACGCGGGACTGTCCCCGGTCCATGTCGAACGTCACCGATGCGTTGCGGATCTCGAGGATCGTGTCCGTACTCGAATTCAGATCTGTCGTTGAGTGATCTACGGCGTTCATGATTAGTGGCCCTCCACAGTTGTCGTGGGTCCAGTACCGCCTCCCTCCTCGGGTTCGGCGGCATCGCTGTCGTCGACTTTCTTCGTGTGCTTGGCCCTGATTCGCGGGTTGAAGATCCGGTCCATACCCTGACCGAGCAATATGAGCCCGAGGGACATGAGGACGATCAGGATCATCGGCGCGAGGAACCAGTGGGCGTATTTCGGATTGTTCATCGCACCGGCGTCGTACGCCAGGTTCATCATGACACCCCAGTTGAGGGTGGTGAACGGAAGGATCCCGAGGAAGTACAGCCCCACGGACGAGATGATAACCCTCCGCGCGCCGGTCACGAAGTTCACCATGACGAACGGCATCACGTTCGGGGCGACGACCTTGACCATGATCGTCCACACCGGGAGACCCATAGTACGCGCCGCTTCGACGTACGACTCTTGGCGGATCGCCAGCACCTGGGACCGCAGCACCCGGGAAAAGCCAGCCCACGCGTTCACCGAGAGAAGGATACCGACGACGAACGGGTCCCGCGGCTCGATAACGGCCGACAGGACGACGATCAACGGGAGACCAGGAATGGTCATGACGACGTCCGCGATCGACATCATGAACCGGTCGAGACGACCGCCTTTGTAGCCCGAAATGATCCCCCAGACGGCACCCAGCCCCGACGAAAAGATGGCGCCAGCGAGGATCATCTTGAGCATTGCCGGCGTCGCGTGAACGAGCGTCGCGCCGATCCCTTTGCCAAGTCCGTCGGTTCCGAGCGGGAACTCCCAATTTACGAACGGTGCGAGCGCGTTCGGACCGTCGCTCGATCGGGGAACCTCGACGAGATACGGTCCGATCGTTCCAAGGAGAACGAAGAACAGGACCGTCGCGAGACCGAACAGAGCGCGCTTGTCGTGCCAGAGGATCCGGAGGGGTGCGAGGAGATAGATGTCTAGCGTGCCCTTGAGGCGCTCTGCTCTCGTCTCCTCCACGTCGGCGGTCGTGTGAAACGGTGAGGTAGATCGATCGCCGGTCACCGCACCGCCGTCGGTAGACGTTTCGCGATCAGAAGGCTTCACGGTCATCACCTCCGGCACGCGGGTCGATCAGGCCGTACGTCAGGTCTGCGATGTAAATGCCCAGAATCGTCGCGATGGTGATGAAGAGGAATCCCCCCATAAGGAGCGGATAGTCGCGAGCACCGAGACTCTGGAATACGTAGTAGCCGAGACCGGGATACAGGAAAATTTCCTCGAGGATGATCGATCCACCGAACAGTGATCCGATCGCGATCATAATACTCGTGTACATCGGAAGAATGGCGTTACGACCGACGTATCGGAGGGCGATGCGCCGCTCGGAGAGCCCGCGGAGGCGCGCGACTCGCAGGTAATCGTTTCCAAGGATCTGGATACTGTTCCCTCGCATCGAAAGTGCTCTGGCACCGAAACCGGCGATCACCAGGGCAGAGATCGGAAGCGCCCCGTGATACAGCACGCTCCCGATGAACGCGAGGTTCATTCCGGGATCGATCGACGAGTTCACGCGGCCGCCGGTGGGGAAGATGCCCGTGTTGTATCCGAGTATCCAGAGCAGTAGTACGGCGACGACGTAGAACGGGACCGACGTGACGATGATCGCGACGGTCGACGATCCGATGTCGAATCGGGAGCCCTCGCCGTAGGCCATGACGGCCCCCAGGGTAATCCCGATGGTAAAGGTCCCGAACAGGGACACCGCCGAGACGAAAATCGTCCAGGGCATCGCCTTGGCCAGGATATCGATGACGTCCTGATTGTACCAGATCGATCGCCCGAAGTCACCGGTCAGCAGACTCGTGGTGTAGTCGAAGAAGGCGATGTGGATCGGCTTCGAGGGATGAACGCTCGAGTACAGCTCCACCATATTGTTGATTTGCTCTTGGCTCATATCCTGGTTGCTCTGTGAGAGTCGCGCTTGAAGGTACGCCATGGGGCCGCCCGGCATGAGCCGGAGGAGCGCAAACGTGAGAGCGAACACGCAGATAAGTGTTAGAAACGCCTGTATCGTTCGCTCGATGAAGTAGTTCGTGTTAGCCATGCTGTATTTGTGGAGAGATAGTTACCACGTCCAGTGACGGTTTACAATCAGCCACCGACATCGGTTTCTTTGTTAAATTCTGATAACATTTACTTGGCAGCATCATGGTAAGCTCTACCAGAGAAGTAGTCTCAACAGGTATATAATTTTTGGTGCCGCTGTCGACCAGCGAGGAGGAATTGTAACCGAAATGGGACAACGAGAAAGCGCTCTCGAAAGAGCGAACGGATCAGGGAAAACGACTCTGGTCCCCTCTCTTCGAGAACGACCGGTGTTCGAGTGGAAATCGAACACAGTATACGCGGTTCACGTACTTCGTCGTTCTCGGTGGCTCAGCAACGGGCAGTACCAAAGTGGAACGCGCTGGTCACTGTATCCGATCGGTGTTCGACACCGTTCGGTAACTCGAGTTCGGGAACGCACTCTCGAGACGTCCACCGGTGGCTGTGAGGTCACCGACGATATCGGTGGCTGAACGGACCCATCGCGAACACGTCCGTCGGGGTACCGTCACGGATCGAACGACCGAGCGCGCGAGTTGCCAAATCCGATGCAGTGAGGCGAGACTCGACCAGAACGCGTCTCTCCTGAGCGGGGAGACGGGCAAAAAACGAAACTGACGACGATCGTCTATCTGTCCGTGCGGTTACTGATCCGCGTCGACGACACCGAGGTGCCACCAGAAAGTCGACGCCGGGTTCATCTGGAGCGCCATCGAACCGGTCTCCGGGTAGCTCCACCCGTTGCGGTTGATACCGTACTGTTGTATCGTTTCTCTGCACTCGATCTTCGGCACGAACCAGTGTGTCGCCCAGGCGAGCGTTTCGATTATCTCCTGCTTCCGGTCCTCGTCGGTGATCGACTGGAACTCGTCGATTAGCTCGTGCGGGTTGACCTCGACACTCGGGTCAGCGTCGTGTTCGCCGATCGGCGGAACCTCGAACGATTCGCCGATCGTTTCCGTCATGTAGTACTCCATCTCGTCCGCGTCGGCGCCCTCGGGCTGGAAGCTGGGACGTTCGTAGACGAACTCGTAGGAATTGACCGGCGACGGGTTCGCAGCACCCCAGAATCCGGGCGTCGAGATCTGGTAGTCACGACGAGGGTAGGGCTGGGCGAAGAACGTCGATCCTTCTGTCGTCCGTTGTTCAGTCGTGATGCCGAACGACTCGAGGTTGTCGGTGGCGACCTCGAACCCGCGGACGTAGTAGTTGACGGACGCCGCGGTGTGGAAGTCGGCCACGAGTTCGTCGCCGTTGGGTTTGTACCAGGTGCCGTCCTCCTTGGTGTAGTCGGACGCCTCCAGGAGTTCCGCCGCTCGATCGAAGTCCTGACCGTAGGGTTCCAGTTGCCCCATGAACTCGTCGTCGAGCCACTGGTCCTGGTGGGTCGAAACCAGCCCGGTCTGTATCTCGGGCGTCGAGCCTTCCGGGTTGTACTGGGTGCCCACTGCTTCCCTATCGATGATGTGTGCGAACGCCTTTCGAACGTTGACGTCCTGCCAGGCCTCGTCGCCCGCTGGGTCGCCGCTCTCGCCCCAGAGGTTCCACATCAAGCCGATGCCGTACAGCGACGAGACGTTGATCAGTTCCATACCGGATGGCATCTGCTCCGCCTCCAGATCGCCGCCCGGGATACCGCCGGAGACATTGCCGCCGGTCCACTCCTGGGACATGCGTTGGTGGTCGGGTGCCCACTTGATGTGGACGGTCTCGAAATTGGGTCGTCCCCAGCCGGTGATGTCCTCGCCGATCGTGTCGCTGAACTGCTGTTGTACCTCCTCCCAGGGCCAGTCCTCGTACACCTCGAACTCGTATCGCTGTTCGGTTCGGTTGACCAGCTCCAGCGGACCGTTCGTCGTCGGATTGGGCTGGCGGAACTCCAGGACATCACTTCGGACGTCCTGAATCTCGTCGTCGGACGACGCGTCCTCGAACCGCTCCCAATACTCCGCCCACTCGTCAGGATGCTGGTAGAACGGTTCGAACAGGGACGTCGACAGGAAGGCGTTCTCCGAGACGCTCGTGTTCAGATTGTACTCGACGGTGTAGGTGTCGGCAACCTCCACGCTGTCGGCGTAATCGTACACGGCGTAGTGCTTCCCAGCCTCCATGTATTGCGCCAGCTGGTGGGCGAACTGGACGTCCTCGGCGGTGAAGTCCTTGCCGTCGTGCCAGGTGAAGGAGTCGTTGAGCTGGAGGCGAAAGACGTCGTCGTCGACCTCCCAGTCCTCTGCCACGATCGGCACCCACGTCGGATCCTCGCGCGTGTAGTGGGTGAGGAAGATCGACATCGGACCGATGGTATGCCAGTCGCCGTTGGGGGTGAACGGATTGTAGTCGACCTCCGTCGGATTCCCGGCCGTGAGGGCGGTAAAGGTGGCATCGACGATTTCCGAGTCGTCGCCCGGTCCGTTTCCACCGTTTCCGCCGTTTCCTCCATTTCCTCCGTTTCCGCCGTTTCCTCCGTTTCCGCCGTTACCCTCATCATCTCCCCCCACACAACCAGCGATCAGCGTCGTAGTTCCGGCAACCGAAGCCATCTGTAAGGCTCGGCGTCGGGACACGGGGGTGTCGATACTGCTGTCATTTCGATTAGAATCCTTACTCATCAGTGGGTTTCCATATCAATAGGTGAAGTGAACCCACATAAATTTGTCTGTTATGAAAGTTTCTAAACGGTGTTGTATTAGATGTGTGTGTTCAGGATACTAAAGGGCTCGACGGGCGTTATTGAAGACTGGGAATAGAGCGAGTGATCAATTTCGCGCTCGGCACTTTCGAATGACGACTACGATGCCGATAATCGAGCAGCCGATCAGAACGAAGCTGAAAATGCTCACGTAGTAAGACGGAGAGCCGGTTTCAACGAACGGAAAGATACCGACGAGCGCAACCAAGAGAACGACGTTGAGAGCGAACAGAACTCCCAGTAGAGGGACTCCCGCACAGAGAACCTCCCAGACGTCGTCGATTGCTGAGTTTGACATCGAGTCGCCATACGTACTGGATACGTATATCGATACGGATCACAGAACCGTCGATCCCGACAACGGATGCCGCCAGAACCGAATCACTGCACCCGAAGCAATCGCTCGGGCGAACACTCGCTCGAGTGAGAATCGAACCTCCGACCGAGAGAATGGTCAACGTACGTATTGGTAAATGGACAGTAAAACCCTCCTCTTTCACTTCCCAAAAGTATATAGTGAACGAGCCACGTCGAATCAATATGCAAAGTGTCGCGATACCCAGAGGCGTCGAACTGGATGACCTGCCAGGGATATTCTGGCTGTTCATACTCGGCGTCGCAATACTCCTGTTCGGGTTCGCACTCGAGTGGATGGGATACGCGGTCGAGGCTGGCATCGCGGGTGCGCTCTCGTTATTTTTCCTCGGAGTCACTGTCCTCGGACAGCTATTAATCTGGGGGCTCGGAAAACTGGACTAAATATCGAATCCGGTCGGACGCGAGAAGTAACGGAGCGAAAAGGTGTTGTTAGGCACAGCAAACGTTCCCCGAAGCGTTTCGATCGCGATTCCAACCGAGAGCGCGTTCGTGTCGTCGACGCCAACGGTTCCGTCGGCCACTGGCCGTACCGAGAACTCGACGCCTCCGTCGAAACACTACTCGGTCACGTAGACGCCGCGGACGTCGATCGGGTGTTCGTCTCGTCGGTAGAGAGTGTCACCCACCGCAATCGTCAGGCTGTAAACTGCCGTCTCACAGCCACAGTCGATGGCTAGAGTACCGTCTCGCCCCATTCACTGCACTCAACCCGACGAACTCGGCCTGAAACGGTCACGTATTCAGCGGTGAGGAGGTCGACCATTCCGGGCCTCCTCAATCGGTCTCCAACTCACGTCTCCCGACCGTCGGTTCTCGGTGACGATCGGGTCTCCGCGAGATGCAGCCGGTGAAATACGTGAATCGATTACCGAACTAACCAACGAATGAGCAGAAGAGTCGTCTTCGGCCGGCGGTTCGTTTAGACTCGTACGTTCGCACCCGGATATTGGCGAGAACGACGTATATGGTCCCGCCTCGAACTATTACTATAGTTGCAAAAACTTCGACGACGAATCCGTTACGTCCATTTTCTCGCCACATCTGTCGACACAGTCGGTTTATCGATGTTGAACGGCGATCGACGTCCAGTAGAATGTATTATGTTATTAAAGGGCATACCAGATAACCTCGGAATCGAAAGATCGAGCGAACGTCGTCGACAACAATACGACCGGAATTACGAACATCGTTTTATCACTCTAAACGAGGTTGTTATACGGTCCCATGCGACACAGAAATCATTGCGAAAACGGTTTACTGTCGTCTCTCGGACCGGCACAACGACCGATCGGTGCCAAAGCGCTGGAGTCGGTTATCCACCGCGTCGGTTGATCGAGGCATTACGATCGTACGAATGTAAGCATGCTCGAATATCACGAAAAATAAACGCGTATACGATCGTTTTACCAGTATCGCCGTGATCGCCGTTTTCACACCAACCCTCACAGAACGTTTTTCGATACTAAACAATATCGTCCGAGATACGCGTTCGGACGGTGGCAGACAGGACGAAGAACGGACTCGTCGATAACAGAACGTCAGTAGTCGCCGTATAGGTGCCCAAATCCTGATTCTGTCCACTTCTGAATCCGTTTGGTGATACTAACCACCGAGGAGGATTGATACCGTGACTCGTACCAAGAACACCCAATCCGATCCGAACACAGCAGTGGTAGCGTTCGTAGTTCCTCCGCCACGATCTCGAGTCGTGAACTGACGACGGATGATGGTCCTGTGGAACCAAAGAGAGGGAGACAGAAGCTCTCGAGTTTAGCCCTCGAGGTCGAGTTCCGCGGTCGCACGAGCACCGCGGGGCGTCGAACCGGTCAGGGTGAATCGAGCGCTCGACGGTGCGCGGACGATCCACTCGACAGACTCGCGTCCGCCGCGACCCTCGAGGTGACCGACGGTGCGACGCGAACGACCCGAGACGATTTCGACGCCACCCTCGGTCTCGAGGTCGACGATCGGCTCTGCTCTCGTGTGGGTTTCGAGCCCTCGTTTCGTGAGGTTCGTTGGAAGTCGACCGCGGTTTTCCAGTTCCGCCGTGAGCCGGTACAGATCGTCGCCGATCGATTCGGCCTCGAACGAGACGTGCAGTTCGGGTGCTTGTTCGCTGAACTCGAGGACGAACGACGTGACGTCCGAGGCGACGTCCGGCAGGTCGTCTTTGGGCGGATTGCACCACAACACCGGATCCCAGCCGCCGATCTCGACGGTTCCGAGTTGCGGATGCTCGTGCGTTTCCCACTCGTCGAACAGGCCGTATTCGGGGTTTTCCTCGTGCCACTCGAGCAGGAGACGATTCGACGTGCGCTCGTGTTCGGCAGTCGGGAGCGCGAGGTCTTCGGTGTCCATCCCGAGGTAGTTGTAGAACATACCGAGTTCGACGACGTAGGCGGGGACGCCGTGGCGTTCGTACACGAAGTCCTTGAACGAGCCGGGGAGCGCGGTTTCGCGTTCTTCGCCCCTCACCTCGTCGTAACTGGAGAGGTACGGGAACGTCGTGAGTTCCTCGGCGCGGCGTCCGATCCGTTCGAGCAGCGTCTCGTCCTCGTCGTGACGATCGTCGCGTGTCATCGCGGACGGATAGAAGACCGCTGGATTGCCGGTGTGGAGGTCCACGACACCCGTGATATTCGGACGGTCGTAGACGAACTCGGCCAGCGCTCGCGTCTCGGGTTCCGAGAGCGGGTATTTGCCGTGACCGATCCAGTCGAACGTGTCCCAGGCCTTCGACGGGAAGTTCCGGTTGAAGTCCGATCGGGTGTCGGGCTCTCGCACGGGTCCCCCGGTGTACTCCGGAACGACGCCTTCGACCGTCGATCGGTAGAACTCTCCCTCCACGTCGTCCGGTTCGCGCGAGACGAGCAGGTCCGTCCCTTCGAGACGTTTCTCGTCGCCGTCGCTGGCCCGCCAGCGCATCGTACGGATACGTCCGTCCCCGTCGACGTCGCGGGGATGGACCACGTCGGGCGCGTTCGCCTCTCGGTCTGTGAGTTCGACGTTTCGACTTCTGACACCCCAGGTCCGCTTGTCGAGCACGTAGTCGGCGCCGTCCGGTGCGATCCGCGGAATCACGTACAGCGCTCGTTCGTCGAGCGCCTCGGTGACGGCCGGATCGTCACCGTAGGCGCTCACGAGATGATCGAGCAGGTGCAGCGAGACCCACGAACCGGCCACCTCTCGGGCGTGCATATTCGCCGTCACGAGCAGGGCGCTGCGCGTCTCGACCGCCGGTCCCACCGCCGTATTGGCCGCCTCGACGCACCACAACTCTCGTCCCTCGGGAGACGTTCCGATCGACGACATCGACAATAGATCCGGGGCTGCATCGATTAGTCGGTGCAGTTTCTCGGTGAGCTCCTCGTGATCGTAGAAATCCGTTATGGGAATGACACTCATGCGGGTCGTGCTCTCGTATCCCGGAGAGGTGTGCAAAAGCCTTTCGGCACGGAATCGGAGACGGCGTCGAAACGAGACGTGTCCGCAATCGACGGCGGAGTGCGTTCGGGAGGGACTCGAGGACGGAGAACCCTGCCACCGCTGCCCGGCTCGTCCGTCAGTGATTCCGCCCGTACGCGTCGGTAAACGTCGCGCCGTCGGCGTGATACGCGTCGAGTTCGGTCCGGTCGCGCGTGATCGTTCGATCAGCATCTAACGCCGCGTGGGCTGCGAGGAGGAGACCGGCACCGTCGAGGAGTCGCCGTCGATCGGTCGAGCCGCGCCGGACGGCCCGAACGAACGACTCCATGTACGAACGATACATTTGCTCCCGATCGCCGTCGTCACCTCCGACGAGCGCGAGGTCCGTGGTATCACCCACGCCCAGAAAGGCGAATCCGCCGCCCTCGTACGGCGGAACTCCGTCGAATCGAACGGTCGCGTACGTTTCGTTTTCGAAGACCACGTCGACCGCCGTCCCCGGATCGTCCGCCGGTGTCACCGACCGCCAGTCGGCATCGGCGAAGTGGCGGGCGCTATGGACCACGTGTGCGCCGTAGTAGAACGGATCGTTGTAGCCGACGCAGTACAGCACGCGACCGCCGCCCGACGCGGGAAAGTCCGCGAGCGCCGGATGAAACGGAATCGACGAGCCGCCGAGCAGCGGCGTGGTACCGGCCGCATCCGCGATCGCCTCGAGGTCCGCGAGTCGACCTGCGATCGGCTTGTCGACGAACGTCGGAACGTCGGCGTCGAGAAACGTCGACGCGAGTCGTGCGTGGGTATCCCAGTTCACGGTTAGGATCATCGCGGCGTCCACGAGCGATACCATCTCTTCGGGTTCCTCGCACAGGGTCGCATCGTGCGTTTCACAGAACTCTCGTACGTACGACCGGTCCCGTACGTCACCGGAATCCCAGACGGCGCTGATGGTGGCGTGGTCGACGTCGTCGAGACTGCGTGCGAACGATTCGGGATGACTGGTGTCCAACCCGACGATTCCAATATCGATCATCCTTCGTCGAGGGAAGTCACCAGTGCGTAAAAGTCGTTCCGGTCGTCGAACCGTCGGTACTGGTCGAACGAAGCGGTGATTTCCCCTCGCCCTTTGCATCCGGGCAGCGGGAGTAAGATATAAGTCCTCCGCTGACGCTGGCCGAGTCGTGATAGACTGTCACCAGCACATTAGAGCCGAGGATCTTTCGACGGCGGCGAAGCGACAGGAGTACGCCGACTGGACCCGGCGGGAGATGGAGCGCGTCGGCATCGAACGCTTCGCCCTGATGCCGTATCCGGGAGACGACCTCGAGGAGACCGTCGAACAAAACGAGCGCACGACGAGGCTCCTCGAAGAGCACCCCGACCTCGGCTACGCCTGGGTATACATCGATCCGGAGTGGGGTGAAGGCGCCGTCGAGGAGTTCCGTCGCGCGGTCGAAGCGGACGGCTTCGTCGGGTTCAAGCACCACTCCAACCGATTCCATCACCCGCTCTCGGACCCGGTAGTCGACCCGTTGCTCGAGGCGGCCGACGAGATGGACGTGCCGGTCATCTCCCACGTCACCCAGCGGACTCGCGAGCACCGGGAGGAGATCGCACCCTACGAAACCCAGACCGAACACGTCCGCGAGGTGGCCGACCGCTACCCCGATCTGGACCTCATTTCCGGGCACATCGGCGCCGGCGGCGACTGGGAGCGTCGGGTGCGTAACCTGACCGATCTCGAGAACGTCTACCTCGACATCTCGGGGTCGGACTGTGAACAGGGGCAGGTGGAGACGGCCGCCGAGTCCCTCGGCGTCGACCGACTCGTGTTCGGCACCGACGGGTGGCTCTTCCCGGACACCGGGAAGCTCATGGGGTGCGACCTGACCCCCGAGGAGAAGGCGGAGATTGCCTACAACTTCGAATCGCTCGTTCCCGAATCGACTCCGAACAAGCTCGAGACCAACGACCTCGAAGAGCGAAAGGTCGCCGCGATCGAGCGCTTCGAACGGTTCGAATCGCCCCGCGAGGAGACCATCGTCGACGCCAACGCCTTCGTCGGTAACTGGCCGTATCGCGACGTCGAGGGCAGTCCCGAGGAGTTGCTCGCACGAATGGACGCGGAGGGGATCGACAAGGCGCTGGTTTCTTCGCTCGACGCCGCCCACATGCGCAACGTACCGAAGGCGAACCTGCAGCTCTTCGACCGTATCGACGGTCACGAGGACCGCCTCATCCCGGTCGCTACCGTCGACCCGACCTACAGCAAGTGGCGAGAGAACGTAGACGAGTGTATCGACCGGGGTGCGAAAGCCGTCAAGATGCTTCCGCTGTACCACGGGTACGCGCTCGACGAGGACCCGGCGCGGGAACTCGTGACCGCCGCCGGCGAGCGCGACCTCCCCGTCGTCGTCTGCTCGGTCCTCGAGGACCTCCGGAAGCAGCACCCGACGCACAAACCCGTCGGCTCCGAGGAGATGTTCCGAGACCGGTGGAACGACGACCAGATCGACGCGCTCATCGACCTGCTCACGGAGTGTCCGGAGACCGACGTGATCCTCGACAACTGCTGGGCGAGCGCTCCCCGAATCCTCGAGGAGACCCGAAGCCGAATAGACCACCACTGGCTCCGCAACGAGAGTCACGACGCCGAGATACTCTTCAACATCGACGGGCTCTTCATCTACTACGATGTCCAGGCCGAAGCCGTCGCCAGGGACGTCGGCGCCGACCACCTCGCGTTCAGCGCACAACTCCCGTTCTCCGTCGTCCAGTCGTACTACAACTACGTCGAGTACCTGCCCGTCGACGAGGAAGCGAAGGATCGCGTTCGCGCCGGTAACGTACTCGATCTGCTCGGCTAGTCGATCGTCGACGGGAATCGTTCCCGCGCCCGTTCGATTCGTCGACTCGTCCGCTCCGGAGAGAGTCTCGGTCGCGTCGTCGCTCGATCGCGCCCCGCTGTACAGACCCCTTCCACAGGAAGACTTTTGACCGTACTCTATCCTTACTACGCTAGGTCGAATGATAGACTGTCACTTGCACGTGTGGACGGAAGACGAATCGACGCCCGAGAAACGCGCAGAGCGTGCCGAACAGCTCCGCGGCGAGATGGATCGGCAGGGTGTCGACAGGATCGCCCTCATCGGCGAAGTCGGAAATACGATCGAGGAGTGTCGCCGCTACAACGAGATCGTCGCGAAGTACGTCGAAGAGTACCCCGACCTGTTCTACGGGTGGGCGCGCGTCGATCCTCGACTGGGCGACGCAGCCGTCGAAGAGTTCCGCCGTGCCGTCGAGGAGGACGGGCTCGTCGGCCTCAAACACCACTTCCACGGGACACCGGTGAACATCTCCGACGAGGAGTTCTTTCCGCTGGCCGAGGCGGCCGTCGATATGGACGTGCCGATCATCTCCCACGTCATGCAGCGGCTCCCGGCCGACTACCGCGACCCCAGCGAGGCGTTCACCGAGGACGTCGTCGAACTGGCCGAACGGTACCCCGACCTGAAGCTCATCTCCGCGCACATCGTCGCGGGCGGCGACCCCGAGTACCGTATCAAGAACGTCGAGGACGTCGACAACGTCATTCTGGACATCAGCGGGAGCAACTGCGAGACGGGCAACGTCGAGATGGCCGCCGAGCGGCTGGGTACCGACCGCCTCGTGTTCGGCACCGACACCTGGTTCCAACCCGGCGTCGGCAAGCTCGAGGGACTCGATCTCTCGCCGGCGGAGAAAACCGACATCGCCTACAACTTCGAGAATCTGCTCTCGGACGACGTGCCGAACCGGTACTCGGCCGACGAACTCGCGGAGCGGAAGGCAGAAACGAGGGCGCGCTTCGAGGCGCTCGAGCGACCGCGCGAGGAGACGATCGTCGACGCGAACGCCTACGTCGGCAACTGGCCCTTCCGGAGCCTGGACGCCTCGCCGGAAGCGCTCGTCGATCGGATGGACGAGAAGGGCGTCGACGAGGCGATCGTCTCGGCTATCGACGCGCTGTTCTACCGGAACTGCCACCGGGCCAACCGAGAGCTCGTGGCGGACCTCGAAGGATACGAGGACCGGCTGATCCCCTTCGCCACGATCGACCCGACGTACGCGGCGTGGCGCAAGGACCTTCACGAGGCCGTCGAGGAGTTGGGAATGCGAGGCGTTCGGCTGTTTCCTTGCTACCACGATTACGATCTCGACCAGTCGGCCGTCGCGGAGCTGCTACGCGAGTGCGCCGACCTCGACGTGCCGGTCATGATCGTCGCCGTCCTCCAGGACCAGCGCCAGCGCCATCCGCGAATGCAACTCCGCGGATTCGAGGACGGCGGGACGCGGAGCTTCACCGAAGAACACGTCGACCAGCTCGTCGAACTGCTCGAGGAGTGTCCGGACACCGACGTGATCGTCGGAAACCTCTGGAACAACGCCGAACGCGTCTACGAGGAGACCTGCGTCTCGAAGCCCTCCGGGGTCCGACTCGACAACCAGGTGCGGTCGGGACGAACCCTGTTCGTCCTCGACGACCTGTTCTACTACTTCGGCTACCAGGGCGAGGAGCTGGTCGAAACCATCGGCACCGAACACCTCGTCACCGGTCCGCGGCTTCCGTTTCACATCTTCGAGGCCTACTACAACTACACCGACAACCTCCCCGTCGACGAGGCCGAGAAGGACCGCGTTCGAAGCGAGAACGTCCTGTCACTGCTCGAGTGAGCGCGTTCCCGGTCTCTCGAGTCTCCTCGAGTTCTCTCGAGGAGCCACTCTCGAACCGCAAGACGCGATCCGACTCTCTCTGGTACGACCTCGAGCGTCGCGAGATCACCTCGATCGAAACGAGCGGCGGCGGTCCGCTACAGCTCTCGCGGAGTTCCACTCGAGCGCGACGACGTACGAGGGCCGGACGAGCCGTCGGCCGCCTCAGGCCGAGAGCCAGTCGCGGGTCATCATCTCGTAGCGCTCTCGAGGAACCGTATGCTGGAGCGGGTCGCCGCGATCGAACCGCTCGACCTCGGTGACGACGGCGTCGGCCAGGTGACGCCGGCAAGGATTTCCGGCCACGTGCGGCCCGAGGACGACGTTTTCGATGTCCCGAAGCGGATGGTCCTCGGGGAGCGGCTCCTCTTCGTACACGTCGAGCGCGGCCGAGATGCGACCGGTCTCGAGTTCGTCGACGAGCGCATCCTCGTCGACGATGGCGCCGCGAGCTGCGTTCACGAGGAGGCAGCCGTCGGGCAGCGAGGCGAGGCGGTCGGTGTCGAGCATATGCAGCGTCTCGGGAGTTTTCGAGGCGTGAATCGACACCACGTCGGCGCCCTCGAGCGTCGACTCGAGGTCGGCCCGCGTCGCGAAATCGAACGGGGCCAGGTCGTCCCTCGAGATGTACGGATCGTACACGTCGACCGTCACGTCGAACGGCTCGAGAAGCTCCAGGAGCGTCCGACCGACCGTTCCGAGGCCGACGAAACCGACGGTGGCCCCGTAGAGGGAGTCGGTCGGATCCCCGGCCTTGCTCGGCCACTCGCCTCGTTTGACGGCTGTATCGAAGTCGATGACGGAACGGAACGACGACAACACGTACGAGAGGATCCCCTCGGCGACGAACGGGGCCATGACGTGGTTCGCGCTACAGACGGGGATTTCACGGTCGTACAGCGCCGGAGACGCGATGGACGCGACGCTTCCGCCCACGTGGGCGACCAACTCGAGCGAGCCGGCCTCGCCGAGCACGTATTCGGACAGTTCGTGCGTCCCCCAACCGGTGACGCAGACGTCGACGCCCTCGAGGCGGTCCCGGAGTTCGTCCCGGCTCAACTGTTCGTCGGAGTCGTTCCAGTCGACCTCGCCCAACGACTCGAGCCGGTCGACAACCGCGGGCGGATAGAGCGTTTCGTTGGATCGAGCGTTCGGGTAGGTCACGAGAATGTACATTCGTTGGAAGGTTTCGAGGGTCTCCGATATAGCTGTGTGGATCGGAAAGAGAAACGACCAGCCTGTCGGTGTTCGATTCGTCGGCGATGAGCCGAATGCGGACGAACCGATCGTTCTGACGGCGATTTCGACCGGCACACGCCGTACCTGGCGGGACTGTCGTCGGGACGATCAGAGCCAGCCTCGAGTTCGTCGCCGACAGGGAACAGCCGCGTCGAGTACTACCGCGAGTGAACTACTCGAGCCGCTCGGACGGCGATCGCGAACGGGACGCCGATCGACCCCATCGGCCCCATCGGCCGAGCAAACTCGGCGACGCCGAAGGTGAGTTCGAGGGCGATCGGTCGTCGTGGGAGGCCCTATAAGTGAGTTGCCGACAGAGTGGCGCGTGAACATGCACAATCCGTACGCGGACCTCGAGTGGGAGTCCGCCCAACGGCTCCACTCGGTCAATCACACGCACACGTTCTCCGCCAATCCTGGAGAGGGCGAGTGGGTGGTGACGACGGAACACCAGGACGGCCAGACGACGTTCGAGTCGATGTACGAAGACGGGATCCGACACTTCGCGATCAGCAACTACTACCCGTCGAAACCGACCTATCCGCTCGAGGAGTACTTCGAGGACGTCCCGGACGACGCTCTCGGTTGTCCCAACGCGGAGATGAGTACGAACGACTCCCGCGGCCACTACTGTGCGGTCGGCAGCCGCTTCGACAACGGTGACGGATACGACGGGAACTGGCGGGACCTCTTCGAGGAAATCCTCGCCGAGCTCGCCTACGACGACGGCGGCGGCATCGTGATCAACCACCCCAAGCGGACGGGCCTCCCGATCGACGGGTTGCTCGATCGCGTCGACTTCGATTCGCGCGTACTCGGCGTCGAGGCGTACAATCACAGGTGCGAAGCGAAGTACGGCGGGACCGGCGACTCGCTATCGATCTGGGACGAACTACTCCTCACGGGACGGATGGTGTACGGGTTCTTCAACCCGGACTACCACGCTCCCTGGTATCCCGTTCCCGACTGGACCGACGACACGTACGGTAGAAACGTTCTGTTAGTTCCGTCGGCCACGGAGGAAGCCGCCGCTCTCGCCTACCGACGGGGACACTTCTACGGCGCCCTCCGGGGATCCGGACTGGCGTTCGAGCGTATCGCGGTGCGCGAGGGCGAGATCGCGGTCGAAACCAACGACGCCGACCGCATCGATTTTATCAGCGATCGGTGTCTCGTGCGGACCGAACGCGATCGCACCGCCGCCTACGCACTGAACGGGAAGGAAACGTACGTACGGATCGAGGCCGAAGACGAGGGAGGAGAACGAATCTTCTCGCAGCCGATTCTCCTCGAACACGACGAGCTGGGCGGAACCGAACGCCACACGTAATCGCGACGACGACGGTTTTTCGCTCGACGGAACTGCATCGGCTTCGACGTGGGTACGTTTCCCGTTCGGTACGACCGCCGATCTGGATGACCGGTCGCCGGGCGTATCTTACGAGATCGGGCGATCGGACCCGTCGTACTCGACGGGTGAACCTGTTCGAGGCACCGCCTCACTCGAGGAACCAGACCGGACTGGCCCAGGCCCGATGTCGGTCGGCCTGCGTGACCCTGACGTAGTAGAACGCGGAGTCGCGCCCGTCGGGGTGATCTCGCGGCTGCAACACGTCGTCTAGGAGGTCGTCGTCGGTCCACTCGACCGTCGCGTCCCGTTCCTCGGGTTCGAACGTCGCAACCACCTCGCCGTTCCGGATCACGTCGATCGCGGTCACGGGGGCGGTACCGACCGTCCGGGCGGTGACGGTGCGGGAGTGACGATCGGCGTCAGTCGCCGACCGCTCCGCGCCCATCCGGAGACCGTTACAGTCGGTCTTCAGCAGGATTCGCGGACCCGTCGTCGCGTAGGTCCGGCGTTCGGCGAGCGCCTCGAAGACGCCGTCGCGAGTCAGTTCGTCCGCGTATATCGCCGTTTTCCCCGCGCCCTTGCCGAACTCGTGGGTTCCGGTTCCAGGCTGCCCCTCGTGCGTATCGGTTCCGCCAGTGAAGCCGACGCGGTGGCCCCTGCGGAGGCCCGCCCGTACCGACCACGGCCCGCCCGCTTCGGAGTCGCCCCACGCGGAGTAGATCTCGACCAGTCTCTGGTACTCGTCGTGGAAGCGGTCCCAGCTCGTTCGACCCGGCCCGCAAAACTTCGGGTGATGGGGGAACGCTAGCGCCTCGCCGTCGTACGCGTCCAACATCGTCCACAGCTCCTCCATCGTGTCGGCCTCCTCGTAGTGGGACGTCGTTCCCGACGACCCGAAGAAAGCTCCCTCGTCGTCGCGGAAATAGACGTTCCGATGGCCGTACTCACCGCTCCACTCGTAGCTGATCAGTGCGGCGAACTCCCCGGGCTCGTCGTATCGGTTGCTGGCCTCGACCACTCGGTTCCAGACCGCTGGCGTGACCTCGTACCGTCCCCCGTAGTGGTTCGCCGTCGCACAGAAGTCCAGCGCCTCGACGTTTCGCCCCCACTCGAACATCTCCGCGGCGGTCCCGACGCCGATGCTATCGTATCCCTGGACGTGGATATCACCCCAGTAGACGTCCCGCTCCGACCAGCCGGTTGCCACGGGATTACTCTGACCGAAGATCCCGTTCTCGCGGTCGATCGTGGCGAACGTTCCGCACCCGTCGGCGCTCGCGGTCGCCTCGAACGAGTAGGTGTCGTCTAGCAACGCCTCTCGAGCGCGCGCGACGAGCGTCTCTCCGGCGGCGGCGAACGCGAGGTCGGGCGGCGCGTCGACGAATTCCGGCGCCTCGAGTAGCGCCGTTCCGTCGTACTCCGCGGCCGGATTGTGGTTGTATTCGTCGGCGGGGAAGACGTCGACGTCGAAGGACTCGCCGACCTCGACGGTCGAGGGAGCGACGACGCGATGCGACTTCGCGGCCGCCCCGTGGACGTCGACGACCGGCTCAGCGGCGAGCGGACGGTAGGTACCGTCCCCGCCTCGACTGACCCCGGTGGCGAACCGAAATCGCTGCGAGAACGACGGCGCCCTGAGTCGGCTGCTTCCCTCGTCTCCCAGGGTTATCGTTAGCGCATCTCCGACTTGGATCGCGCCGACCTCGACTTCGACGTCGAGGATACTCACACGACTCGTGTGAGTGATCGCGAAGCGCAGTTCCACGTTGTCCGACGGCGTCTCGACGTCGACGGCGGCCGCGTACCCAGGGTTCGCGTCGTCGACGTGTTCGACGTGTGTCGTCCCGACCGGGTACGGTCGGCCGTGATCGAGCCGGAAGTACAGCGGGATCTCCATCGCCACGTGATCGCCCGCGCGTAGCGGTTCTTCGCGAACCTCGTAGGTCACGTGCCACTCGCGGGGTGCTCGGTGGGCCTCGACTCGGTCGGGATCGATCGTCGCCACGTCGTCGACCGGTGGAGTGTGCTGCAGTGTTCTCGTCTGTTCGTACCAGTGGTCGTTGTCCTCGAACCGACGGGGAGCCATGGCGATAGATGTCGTAGTAGTGGTTTAAGTGTTGTTTCGGCTCGTCGAATCCTTCCGAGCAGAACGGGGCGAAGAACCCCGACCTCGAGCCTCGAGGGTCGGGGTATTCTCCTCGACCGTCGATAAGTACGCGACCGACGGCTCGGTTCTCGGGCGCCGCGTTGGCTACGCGTCTTCGAGTCGCACTTTTTCGGCGGTAACGTCGGAGGGCGTCACCGTCGAATCGGACGCATCGAGGAGGTCGCGAATCGCGTTCGTGAGCGGCGCCTCGGCGTCGGACGCGACGAGCGAGCCGGTGTCGACCTCGTAACCGCCCATCGGATACGCGTCCTCGGTACCGATGTACATCGGACCGAGGTCGCCGTAGGCCGCCATCGCGACGGTCAGATCCGGGCGCATCCGCTTGGCCGCAATCTGATATTCGACGAAGAGTTCTCCGGGCGCGTGCACGATGCGAGTGTCGCCGAGGCCGAGGCAGGTAACCGGAATTTCGTGCCCGCGTTCACAGCGGGAGAGCCAGGCCAGTTTTCGAGCCGTTCGATAGTCGGGCTCCTCCGCGAGGTCGGAAGCCAGTTCGTCCGCGACGAGCTTCGCGGCCGGCGGCAATCCGACTCGTTCGACTCCCCACGAGACGTCGGCGACGGTGACCGGTACCGGCGTCACGTCGTTCCAGGCTCGAACGAGTCCGTCCGCGAGTCGTCGAGCTAGAACCGGCCGGTTCTCCGGCGAGCCGTCGTTGTACTTCCCGGCGGTGACGTTGCCGGCGGCCCCGCAGAAGTGCACCAGCGGAACGCCGATTTCGTCCGAAACCGTTCCGCGGGCGATGCCCGGAAAGTCGCAGGTCACCCGCTCGTCGCGGTAGTAACTCTGCGGATGACAGGCGTAGTAACTCAACGCCGCGACCGGCGTGTCCTCCCTCCAGAAACTCACCAAGGAGACGGTCGGATCGATCAGGCCTTCGGGCGCGTCGCGCCACTCGGCTTCCGATTCGGAGCTGAAGCGAACGCGAGCGATTCGGTCGTCGCCGTCGATCAACTGACGGTTCGATGCGACGTTCTCCACTGCCGCGGTGCCGACGCCGACGTGCGTGACGGGTTCGGCTTTCGTCACCGCAGTCTCGACGGCGGCGGCCACCCGTTCGACGGTCTCTCGAGCGTAGGACGGATCGATGCGGTACACCCGGGCGCCGTGGGCGAGCACCATTCCGATCGCGTCGTAGTCGAACCACGGGGTCTGGTGCTGGTGAACCGTGTGGACGGCGACTCGTTCGGGCGACGTCCCCGCCGCGTCGGCGAGTCGTTCCCGCCACGCGTCGTAACCGGCGTTGCCGTTGCCGATCCAGTCGACACTCGCGAGTACGATGGGCGCGTCATGGCCGGTCAGGACGATTCCACGGGCGCGGAGCGGATCGTCGATTCCCGCGGCCTCGCCGTACGCGATCGGATCACCGATCTCCGGTGTGACGTCCACGTCGAACCGACCGATTCGAACGTCATCCGCAGATGTGCTCTCTCTCGGTGTGGAAACGTCTTCCATGAGCCTATCTTTCAGGACCGACCCAAAGGTGTTTCGCCGGTCGCTCGCGCACTCGGTACCGTCCGTGAACGAGTACGAACGAGAGCGGGCGGAGACTCGACCTCGGAAAGAGCGTCGTCGATACGTCTCGGTTCCGGACGTTACAGCGATCTCGAGTCGACGGACCCCTCACCGGTAACGACGCGATCGCGGGTGCGGTCGAACACCGTTTGGACCGGTCGGTACCCGCCGCCGACATCGGTGCGAACCGCGAACGATCCGCGCGCGGAACTCGAGTGCTCGGGGGATAGAACGAAGTAGCGTCCGACACAACTCGAGCCTATGTCGTCGAGAGACCTCGAGTTCGGAGCGTTCCTTCCGCGATGGGATCGGTACGCGACACCCGACGGATGGCGTCGAATCGCAACGGCGGCCGAAGACGCGGGATTCGCCTGGGTCGGCAGGGGCGACCGTGTCGTCTTTCCCGAACCCGAGTACCGCTCTCGCCCCGCCTCGGAGCTGTTCTCCGTCCTCGCGTCCGTCGCGAACGAGACGGACGAAATCGCGATCGGGACGAACGTCTGCGTCGTCCCGTATCGCCACCCGATCCATCTCGTCAAGGAGGTGTTCACGCTCGATACGCTCACGGACGGGCGCTTCGAGTTCGGCGTCGGTGCCGGCTGGCTGGAGGAAGAGTTCGACGCGCTCGGCGTCCCCTACGAGGAACGCGGCCCGCGGACCGACGAGTTCCTCGAGATTTACGACGCGGCCTGCGAGCGGGGATCGGTGTCGTTCGATGGACGCCATCACTCGTTCGACGCCGTGGGGTTCTACCCTCGTCCGGAACGGGACGGTGGGCCGCCGCTGTGGGCCGGCGGCAGCGCGAGTCCGGCGTTCAGGCGAGCGGCGGAGTACGGCGTCGGGTGGACGATCAGCGGCGTCTCACCCGAAGACGTCCGAGACGGGCGGAGTCGGCTGCTGAACGCGTGGGACGACTACGACCGCGACGGGGACCCCGAAATCGCCGTTAACGTAGACGGGTACGTGACCGACGAGTCGACCGAATCTGACGAGCCGCTGGTCGGAACCGTCGACTCGGTGCTCGACGGGGTCGAGGCCTATCGCGAAGCGGGGGCGACACGGATCAATCTCACGCTCTCGTCGACCCCCGCGGGGGACGCGATGACGATAGAAGAACGACTCGAGCAAATCGAACGGTTCGAGGACGAAATTCGTTCGGCGCTCTGATCGAAATCGCTTCTCTCCGAACACGACCGACTCCGTGTTCCCTCGCAGGTCTTCCCGTGTCGTTCACGCCACGGACAGCCGCTACTGAAACAGTACCTCGCGTCTCGGCGATCGTGAGAACTGAAACGGTTTACACACAGATCGCACAGTAGTCGTGTGAACAGGTGTGCATCGGCTTTCAGTGGCTCCGAGATCCTTCGACCGAAGCGATCGTCGATCCTCGATGACGTTCGATCAATCGGCCGCCGAACGCGCACGCTCGATCGTCCGCTCGAGCGCCTCGAGTTCCCGCCTGGCGACGTCGATGTCGCCGTCCTCGCCGTCGGGAGTGACGGAACACTCGTCGGTGAGGTATCCGTCGTACCCCGCCTCGACCAGAGCGGTGAACAGCGGCAAGTGGTCGACGTCTCCCTCGCCCAGCGGTCGGAACTGGAAGCTCTCCTCGCCGCGGTTCGTCTCGGTCTCGAACGCGTCGGGGAGCGTGGGATCGTCGACCCGTTGGAGGTCCTTGACGTGGACGTGGACGAGGGCATCGGCCAGCCGCTCGATCGACGCTCGACCGTACTCAGCATCCACGATACACATGTTTCCTGCATCGTGGATAACGCCGACATTCTGTCTGTCGATCAGGTCCAGGAGCTCCATCGTGGAGTCGGCCGTTTCCACCAGCCGGCCCGCGTGAATCTCGATACCGATGGTACGACCGTACTCGGCGGCGACGTCCGCGGCCCGTCGAACGTAGCCGGCGGCACGCTCGAAGTCGTCGTCCGTCGCGTCCCGTAGAGGCGGTCCGCCGGGCTTGTGGCGGACGAGTTTGCAGTCGAGGATCTCCGCCAACGCCGCGTACTGTTCGAGCGTCTCGAGTTCCGCCTCGGCCTCGGAGTCGGTCAACTGATCGTAATATCCGGTGTAGGTCGCGAGGCAGGGAACCGAGAGACCGGCTTCGTCGAGGCGATTCCGTATCGTCTCGGCGCGCTCGTGGGAGGTGTCCGGCGGAAGGTGCGGTTCGCTGGCCTGGATTTCGATGCCGCCGTAGCCGAGTTCCCCTGTCAGGTCGATGGCCGATTCGAGGGATCTGTCGTCCAGTATCTTGCTGAATAGTGCAGGTTTCATTGGTCTGAGAGTGTGGTCGAACGATCGTCGGTGTTGTCGCCGTACTACCGATACCTCGGCGGAATCAGCGCGAGCAGGTAAGTCCTTCGCCTCTACTACTAGCTCGTAACGTAACGATACCGATCGACGAGGTCCGACCGTCCGAATTACAGACGCTCTAACCGTCGAAATCGGTTCTCTCGAGTGTGATCGACGAAGAGACACGATAGTAACACGCGAACCGACGAGCTCACCGCGTCGAGGGAAGGGAGCACACTTATCGTCACGCTCGAGAGTAGTCGACACGAACGAGACCGATGACGCCTAACGACGGATCGGACACGGATACCGAGCAGAACCGAACAGAGTGGCGGGTCGGAACGGCGACTCGAGTGATCACGCCCGAGCGACTGATACTGCTGTCCGGGTACGGCGATCGGACCGAGCCGTCCACGGGAACGGCGATGGAACTCCACGCGAAGGCCGTCGCCCTCGAGGACGAGAAGGGGTCGGTCGCCGTCATCGTCGGAGTCGACGTACTCGGCGTGACACGCGACTTGCACGCGGCGGTCGTCCGACGGTGCCGGCAGGAGTACGGACTCGAGTCGGCCGAGCTACTGGTAAACGCCTCCCACACTCATCACGGGCCGGAATACCGCGTGGACGACAGTCGTCTCTGGGATACCGCGGGCACGAACGACCAACGCGCACGGGAGTACCGCGAGCGCCTGGAAGACGAGATCGTCGACGTCGTCGGAGCAGCGCTCGAAGCGCGGTCTGACGCCGATCTTCGGTACAGCCACGGACGGTGTGGCTTCGGCATGAATCGGCGTCGTCCCGGACCCGACGGCTTCGATCTGGCGTCGTATCCCGACGGGGTCGTCGACACCGACGTCCCCGTCCTCGTGGCGACGAGCGACGACACGGTTCGAGCCATCCTGTTCGGATACGCGTGTCACCCGACGTCGCACCCGAAGATGCGGGAGTTCCATCCCGACTGGCCCGGCGTGGCGACGGCTGCACTCGAGGAGCGGTTCCCGGACGCGACGGCCGTCTTCCTGCAGGGCTGTGCCGCCGACCAGAACCCGGTTCCGCGGCGGGAACGAGAGCAGACCGTCCAGCACGGGCAGACGGCCGCCAACGCCGTCGAGGCCGCCATCGGAGCACGGGGGAAGTCCGTCCGTGGTCCCCTACGGACCCTGACCGAGGAGACGACCCTCGAGTTCGAGGAGCAGCCGGACCGAGCCGAACTGGAGCGTCGGCTGGCCGACGCCGACGGCGAGGACAGGTACGCCAACCGACTCCTCGACGTGCTCGATCGCGATGGGGAGATCCGGACGGAGTTCCCCTACCTCGTACAGGCCATCGGATTCGGATCGGACCTGACGCTCGTGAGCCTCCCGGGTGAAGTACCCGTGAGATACGCCCACCGGATCACGGACGCGCTCGCGGGAGACACGTGGGTCGCGGCGTACTCGAACCACGGCTACGTCTACGTGCCGACCGACAGACAACTGTACGAAGGGGGGTACGAGCCGACGTGGGTGTTCATCTACTGGGACTACCCCGCGCCGGTGAAACCGTCCACCGAGGATCGGATCGCGGAAACCGCGCTCGCCCTCGCTCAGAGAGCGGGAGCGACCCGTCGCGACGAGCGCGAGTAACCCGATAGCGTCGTGGGGTTGGGTCGGGAGCCGTACGCGAGGGTGAGATTCGGTACCGCACGATTCGATCGTCCCCGGACTCTGAGAGTGACCGTATGACGGTCGCAATGGCATATCGCACACATATGAGGTGGACGTTCGAACGGAGAGCGGGTCCCTACGAGTTCACCGAAGGGCCGGTCCGAGACGGTGAGGGCGTGGTGTTCACGGACGTTCCGAACGGTCGGATTACGTGGGTAACAGGCGCAAAACCTCGCATTGAGGGCGGGAAGGATGTCGACACCGGCGGACTCGTTCTCGAGGAGGACGGTCGGATTCACATCAGGCGTTTCGCTCGTGTATCTCGGTCAGCAGTGCCTCCAGTTCGTCGCCGATGCGTTCGGCGATCCGTTCGCCCGTCTCGGCCGTCGCGAGTTCCGGGGCGCCGATCGCACCGCTGTGGGAGTACTCCTCGAAGCCCCGGTAGACGGAGAGCGGGCCGCCCTCGTGGAGGTCCTTCGTACCGAGTTCGTACGGCTCGTCGTACATCTGCGCCTCCATGTCGTCTTCCCGAACGAGTTCGGGGCGCAGGTGAAGCAAGAGCGACGTCTCGAACTCCCCGCCGTGGGCCATCCCGCCGATCTCGCTCTCTCTGATGTCGTCGACGAACTGACTCGCGAGTTCGAAGTACGTCAGCCCGAGCACCTCCACGTCCGACTGATCCTCGCCGATCGTGCTGACCGCAGCCGAGATGAGCGACCTGTTCCCCCCGTGGCCGTTCAGGAGCAACAGTGCGTCGAACCCGTTCTCGAGCGCGCTGTCGCAGATGTTTTCTAGCGCCTCGAGCATGACGTCGAAGTCGAGCGTGATCGTCCCGCCGAACGAGCGGTGATGGGGCGAAAACCCGGACCAGAACGGCGGGGTTACCAGTATCGGTACGTCGTCGACGAGGCGCTCCGCCCCGAGGTGAGCGATCGCATCGACGAGGATCGTGTCCGTCGCGACCGGGAGATGGTTGCCGTGCTGTTCGATACTGCCAACGGGAACGACGAGGATGGAGCCGTCTCGCTCTCCAATCGTCCGGATATCGTCGGCGGTCTTGCCGGCCCAGTCGAGTGCACTCGAGCCGATAGAGTCGAATACCATAGGATGACTCTCTACTATACCCACTTATACTTCGATGATCGCGACGAAATGGCGGATTCCCCGGTCTCCGATCGCCGTCCCCGTCGCGGCGGCGAGCGAATCGCGCCACTTCGACCGATCGGATCCTCGAGCGACTGCGGTCGGTGTCCGATAGACAGGTCACCGGTCCCGGCACTGCGTTCCCGGCCGTCGACGGTCGACGTCGAATTTCGGACCGTCACGTTCCGTACCTCGACTCCGAACCCGACTCGAGTCGCCCCCTCGTACTCGTCTCCCGACCCGGTCCCCACGATTTGAGCACTCGATGGAACCGATGCGGTCGAACGGGAAAGTCGGCCGCAATCCCCTACGAGGACGGGTTACGAGTCGGTCGCGGAAACGCGGCCATCGTCCGAGTGAGGGCCTCGATCTGGGCGTCCGATCGGTCGTGTTCGCGGTACAGTTCGAGAAGTTCGTCGGGGTCCGCGTAGAGGTACGGCCCGGTCGACGCCGTCCGTGCGAGCGGGTCCCGGCCGCGGGACTCCACAGGTTGCTGGGCGTGCCACTCGTCCGAGAGTTGCGAGACGAGCCAGCGGTCCAAGAGCCCACGCATCTCGGCCGTCCGTTCGGGCTCCGAGGCGACGAGATTGCGGGTCATGTGCGGATCTGCCTCGAGGTCGTGGAGGAGTTCGAGTCCGTCGTTTGGGAGGTCAGGATCGTTGTACAACCCGGGATAGGAGAAGACGCCGGGGTGGACGAGCCGGACGTACATCCACTGGTCGCGGTACACCGCCCGACCGAACGTGTAGATACCTTGGCCAGAGACGAGGAACTCTCGTCCCTCGAACCGATCGCCGCTCAGCGCCGGCGTGAACGCCTCGGCGTCCCAGCCGGAGGGAATCGGTACGTCGGCGAGCTCGCAGATCGTCGGGAGGAGGTCGAACTGGTAGACCTGTGCGTCCGTCGCCTCGCCCTCGGCGTCGTCGGTCACGCCCGGCCAGGAGACGATCAGTGGAACCTGCTGGCACGCCGGATGCGGGAAGGCGTGTTCCGCGTAAATGCCGTGCTCGCCGAACGCCTCGCCGTGGTCCGCGGTAACGATGACCGCGGTCTCTTCGCGGATTCCGTTGCGCTCGAGCGTCTCGAGGAGTGTCGCGATTTCCCCGTCGACGCGACGGATGCTGGCGTCGTAGCCGTCGACGAGCTGTTCGAAGTCGTCGCGGTCGGTTATCGACTCCGGCATCGGCCAATCGTAGAAGTCCAGCCAGTCCGGGCCGTATTGGTCGGCGCTGGGCCACAGGTCGGCACAGCGGACGCCGGTCATCCCCTGTTGGTCGTCGATAGCCGCCTGATCGGGCCACTCCGGGGCGGACCCGGAGTCACGAACCGAGTCGACGACGTCCTCGATCCCGAGATAGGGGTGGTGAACGTCCCAGTAGTTGACGTGGAGCAGCCAATCGTCGTCGTCGGCGTGGCGGTCGAGCCACGACTGAGCCACCGGCGTGACGTCCGAGCAGTCCTCGATCGCCGGTCCGCCCGCAGTCGCCGTCGGCATGATCGACTCCTGAAAGGACGCGCCGAAGTGATAGGCGAGGTGGCGCTGCGTGAATTGACTCACAGAGGCCGTGTAGATGCCGTTCTCGGCGAGTTGCCGGAACGCCAGCATGCGGTCGGCGTCCGGATCGTGACCGTTGCCGGGTTCGTCGTACCGCTGGCCCTCGCCGTGGTGGGTGACGACGCCGGAGTTCAGCCCGTGGCGACAGGTCGCGAGCGCAGTCCGACTGGGGAGACAGGGTGCGTCCGAGACGAAACAGCGGTCGAATCGGACGCCGCGCTCGGCGATGGCGTCGATCGTCGGCGACGTGTCCCGGTCGTAGCCGTAACAGCCCAGGTGGTCCGGTCGTAGCGAATCGATGTCGATAATGAGGATGTTCATGTGTTTGTATGGGTGTCGTCTCGTCTGTACGTTTCAGAGCGTCATCTCGGTCATCTCCTCGTGTCCGTCGACGACGACCCACTCGTCGGTCTCGGCCGATTCGTAGGCCGCGTCGAGGACTCGAAGGACGGTCAGGGCGTCCTCGAGAGTCGCCGGTACGGGGATGTCCTCGGAGACGCGGGCGTCGAGGAACTGTTGCATGAAGTCGAGACCGTAGCTGCCGCCGTAGCCCGGCGTCGAGTCGTAGTCGTACGTGAGGTACCGGCGGGGCGCGCTCGCGTACTCGTCGCGACAGGACTCGAGTTCCACCGTCGTCTCGTCGTCGAAGCCGAAGTAGTCGCCCATCGGATCCCACGAAACTCGGCCGTCCATACCGGTGATCGAAATCTCGGTGTCGTACCGGCCCTCCCGCAGGTAGTAGCCACACTGAAGCGAGCCGATCGCACCAGATGCGAGCTCGAACTGGACGACGGCACCGTCTTCGACGTCGACGGCCGGTGTACCGTGGGTCGTGCTCGCGTTGACGCGAACGACGTCGTCGTCGAGGATCCACGGCAGGAGGTCGATCCAGTGGATGCCGAGCCACTGGAGGATGCCGCCGCGGCTCGCCGCCGACTCGAACAGGAAGTGGTCGGCGTCCCGGTAGGCCAGCTGCGACGCGATAAAGCGCGCGTCGACCGACCGCACGTCGCCGAAGAAGCCGGTCGCGGCGAGGTCGCGGAGTTTCCGTGCGGCCGGGTGGCCGCGCCACGTGTACGAGACGCCGACGGTCGCGTCGGCGCCCGAGACCGTCTCGAGGAGCGCCTCGAGTTCGGCGGCGGTTCTGGCGGCCGGTTTCTCGGTGTAGACGTCGATCCCTCGCTCGACCGCCGCCTCGATCGCCGCGGGCGTATCGCGATTCGAGAGGGAGATCCAGACGACGTCCGGCGCCTCGTCATCGAACAGGTCTACGGGATCGGCGTAGATGGGAACGTCGCCCAGCCCGTCGACGCCGTCGGCGTCGAAGCTCTCGTCCGGTTCGCACGCGGCCGTCACCGAGACCGGGAGTTCGGCGAGTGTCGCCAGGTACGGTTCCGCGTGGTGGTGGTTCAATCCAACGTATCCGACTGTCGGTTCCGGTTCAGTCATAGTCGTTGACCGTCGAGAGTGTTCTCACGGACGTCGATCAGTTCGATCGTGTCGCCGTCGAAAACGCCGAGCGTCGGCGTCGATTCGTCTACTGTCGCACACCTGCAAACATGCATTGTCCATTCGATGGTAGCAAGAGGATATAATAGTGCGGGACTGACGATTGTCGAAAAACCACACACTGGAGATTGCCGACAGTATAAGTAACTGGCCGAAGCGGGTACAGACATGAACCAACCGACAATCACGGGTCGCCCGGCCGCGACGAATAGCCGCCTCGAGACCCACCACGGAGCCAGGTTCGAACTGGTACCGTCGACCCCGAAGACGAGAACCGACGACGCCGAAACCACAGACGCGAACGCGAGGGCAGCACCCGCCGGAGGGAACACGGAATGAACCTTGGACTCTGTACCATCGCACTTCGGGACGAACCGGTCGAGGACGCGCTGGCGATCGCCGCCGACGCCGGCTACGACGGTGTCGAAATCTGGGGGAAAGACCACGTCGGCGACGCTCCCGAGCGGTGTCGCGAGATCCGGGAGACCGCCGCCGACCTGGGTCTCGAGATCCCCGTCTACGGCTCGTACCTGCGACCCGGCACCCCCGAGTACGACGAGGAAGTGACGGACGAACTCGAGATCGCCGAGGCTCTCGGCGCGTCCCTGATCCGCGTGTGGGCCGGCCAGGAGGAGTACCGGGACGCGACCGACGACCACTGGGAGGACGTCGTGACCGACACGACCGACCTCGCCGACCGGGCCGCCGACCGCGGACTCGCGGTCACCGTGGAGAAACACGAGGGGACGGTGACCAACACGGAAGCGGGCGCTCGGGAACTCGTCGAGCGCGTCGACCGGGAGAACTGCGGGCTCAACTGGCAACCGCTGTTCGAGCTCTCCGCCGAGACGATACTCGAAGAGGCCCGGTCGCTCGCTCCGCTCTCGAACAACGTCCACCTGCAGGCGGTCGCGGAACGCGGCGACTCGTGGCACGACCGTTCGCTCCTCGAAGACGCCTACTTCGACGTCCCGGCGATCCTCGAGATCTTCGAGGAGGCCGGTTTCGACGGCTTCGTCGAGGTGGAGTTCGTCACCGACGACCTCGAGGTCGAAGCGGCGATCGAGCGCGACCGCGAGTTCCTCGACTATAGTAACAACTGAAACGGTTTACACACCGATCGTGCAGCCGTCGTGCGATCGGGTGTGCATCGACTTTCAGTGCTACTATAGATCGGGTCCACTCGAGAGACGATGGCTGTCGACCGCGGATCGGTCGTCGACCGGTCGTCGTGCCGTTCTCCTCCCCCCTCCCCCAAAATGTGTGTATTTATTCACGTTCGGCGAGCTGGCGCTCTGGCGGCCGAAACACGGCTGACGAACAGCGGTACGCCTATAGGAGGTGAGAAGAAATAACCAGTAATGACCGACACCATCGCGCGGGCGGGGATCGTCATGGACCTCCGGGCCCTCGGGCTCAAGTCCGGAGACGAGCTCGTCGTCCACAGCTCGCTGTCGAGTCTCGGCCGGGTTGAAGGTGGAGCGGAGACCGTCGTCGACGCCTTGCTCGACGTCGTCGGCGATAAGGGAACCATCGTCGCTCCAACGTTCACCTCGGGAGTCGTAGAATCGGAACCGTTCGACCCCGAGACGACGGCGTCGCAGACGGGTGCGGTGACGGAGGCCCTGCGGACGCGCGCCGACGCGGTCCGGAGCGAACACCCCACCCACTCCGTCGCCGCCATCGGACCGGCCGCGGAGACGCTCACCGCGAACCACGCGTACGATCGGTCGCTCGGGCGAAATAGCCCGCTCCACCGGCTCGCCAGACGCGACGGACAGATCCTCCTGCTCGGCGTCGGTCACGATCGAAACTCCTCGATCCACGTCGCCGAGGCGCTCGCCAGCCTCGCCTACAGGACGGGAACGAAGGAGGTCCTCGTCAGCGGAGACGACGGGACGGCGACGACCGTCGAGGTCTCCCGCGTCGGCTGCGGCCGCGGGTTTCCGGTCCTCGAACCGGTCGCCGAGCAGGCCGGGCTTCTCACGCACGGGAGGGTCGGCGAGGCGGACGCCCAGTTGATGGACGGGGAAGACATCCTCCGCGTCGCGTACGGGCTCGTCAAAAAGAAGCCCGGGGCACTCCTCTGTGACGATCCCGACTGCTGGTGGTGTCCCGAGGCGCGCCAGATCCTCGAGAGTGCGAGTGAATAAGAGGAGAAGCGAGAAGACGGCGACCCACGACACTCAGTCCAAAACGACGTCGAACGGCGGCTCGGTATCCGCGGGCAACGGCGACACGTAGCTCCGATCATCGGTACTCTCGTCGAATTCGACCTGTGCCGTCTCGAGAACGGACGGCTTCGAGAGCAAGGTGTGGGCAGTACCGCCGAGCACCTTCGCGGCGTATACGGCACCGGCGATCCCGAAGTCACCGTTCGCGGCGACCGCCTGCCAACTGTGGCCGGGGGTACCGACCGCCCAGGTCGTCGCCCGGAACTGCCCGGTCGGAACGAGCCAACTGACATCACCGACGTCGCTCGAGCCACCGCCGACGTCGCCCTCGTCGAATGTGGGAACGGGCTCGTCGTAGAGGCTCTCTTCTCGTACCCCGTCGGCGTGGTCCTCGGGAACGTCCTCGAGACGCGCGACGATCCGCTCGTCTGGAACGGTGTCCCGAAGCTCACTGGCGAACGCCCGATCTTCGTCGGTGTAGCCGACGGTTCCGAGGTCCTGCATCGTCTCCCAGATGACGTCGGTCACGGTCCGGTTCGGAAGGTAGTCCCAGCAGCCGGTTACGTACCGCCGCTCTACCTCGGTCCGGGTCATCGCCGCGGCGGCGTCGGCGATATCGGTCAGCCAGTCGCTGATGTGGTCGACTTCGGTCCGGGTCGGCGCGCGGACGTAGTACCAGACGGTCGCCGTCGCGGGGACGACGTTCGGCGCATCCCCGCCGTCTGTGATCACGTAGTGGACGCGTGCCGACTCGGGGATGTGCTCGCGCAGGTACTCCACGCCGGTGTTGGCGAGTTCGACGGCGTCGAGCGCGCTTCGGCCGGACTCCGGGGACGCGGCGGCGTGCGCGGACACGCCGTCGAAGGTGAACTGAATCGAGTCGAGCGCGAGCGTCCGGCCGAGACGGGGCGTGGTCAGATCCGACGGGTGCCACGTGATGGCCGCGTCGAGGTCGTCGAACGCACCGTCGCGAGCCATGAAGACTTTCCCGACGAGGGTCTCCTCGGCCGGACAGCCGTAGAACTCGACGGTCCCCGCGAGGTCACCGCGCTCGATCGCTCGTTTGACGGCGATGGCAGCACCGACGCCGGCGACTCCGAAGAGATTGTGGCCGCAGCCGTGGCCCGGGCCACCCGCCTCGAGCGGCTCGCGTTCGGCCGTCACCCGCTGGGAGAGGCCGGGCAAGGCGTCGTACTCGCCGAGAATTCCGACCGTGGGCCCGCCGTCACCGTAGCTCGCGACGAACGCGGTCGGCATGCCTCCGATTCCGACCTCGAGATCGAACCCCGCCTCGCGCAAACGGTCGATCAGAATCTGGGCGGATTCCTCCTCGTGAAGGCCGAGTTCGGGCGTCTCCCAGATCCGGCGGGCCATCTCCTCGAGGCGTGTTCGCTGGACGTCGACGTCGTCGTAGACGGCTGAATTGCTCATGGCTGTAACTCACACGCGAACATTATAAACGTTCGAACCCTCGACCGAGGACGCCCCGAGAACGCGTCAACCTGCTCGGACTCGAGGGCGAATCGCCCGAGAGGTTCGGTTCCGAGAACGCCAGCGCACGCTGCGGTCTCAGCGGGAACTCGAGGGAGCCGACGAGCAACCGCTCGCCCCGCCATCGTCGAGCGTCCCGACCGTCACGTCGCCGTCGGCGACGATCCGCCGGCCGGTGACGTCGACCGACGACGCGTCGATCGTTCCGTCCGCACTCGTGAGGTGGAGACCGTCCCTGTTCGCGCCGGTCTGGCGGAGACAGAGGTTTTCAATCGCGACGTCCCGTCCCGTGACGGTGATCGCTGGGCCGTCGCCCGCCTCGCCGACGATGGAGACGTTCTCGAGGGAGAGCGGGCCCTCGGCAGCGTGGGCGCGGACGACCTCCGAACCGTCCGCGTGGAACTCGAGGCGACAGTCCGCGACGGTGATCGGCCCGGTTTGACTCGGGTCGGTGTAGATCCCCATGCCGCGAGGGTGATCGCTCGTGATGTCGATATCCTGTAGCGTGCCGTCGAAGTCGTACCAGAGCCAGACGGCTCGGCTGGCGAGGCCGCCCCACGGGAGCACCGGCACTTCGTCCCGTTCGATGACGACCGTGCAGTGTTTCGCGTAGCTGCCGGAGGTCCCCAGACGGATCGCCGAGACGTTGTTGTTTCGGAAGGTGCAGTGTTCGACGCGGACCGAGCCGTCGCCGGGGCCCGGGCCGGAGCCGTAGATGCCGTTGTCCGAGAACTGCGAGAACGTCGACTCCTCGATCAACAGATCCCCCTCGTGGAGTTCGTTGACCCAACAGCCGACTTTCCGGTGGTAGGGAATGCTCCCGTCGGGTGCCCGAACGTTCGAGACGCGGGCCTTCCCGTCGGGACCGAGCGCGCCGACGATGATCGCCGCCGGCCCCTCCTCGGCGTCGGCGGGCGAATCGACGACCTCCGACGGACCGTCGCCGACGCCCTCGAGAGCGACGTCGCGGACGACGAGATCCTCCTCGGCGACGACCGACACGCCGGTCGACGTGTCGCGGGCGGTCTGGTCGATCCGAACGTTCTCGAGCCGAACCCGCTCGCCCCACAGCGTCAGGAGCGGTTCGTTCGTTCCCTGCGTCGGTCGGAGGGTGACGTCGCCGTCACCGACGAGCGCGACGTTCGACACCTCCTCGCTCGCCGCGCCCTCCCCGAACCGCCAGCGTTCGAAGCCGTCGGCTGCGATCCGGTAGGTCCCCTCGGGAAGGTCGATCCGGACGTCGTCGAGCGCGACGGCCTCGGCGAGCGCGTCGTCGATCGGCTCCTCGCCGGTGTCGTCCGCGCCGAAGTCGTCGACGAGGTCGACGACGGATCGGTACTCTCCCGTCGCGGTCGCCGCCGCCCCGACGGAGAGTCCCGCGACCGCCGCGGCGGTTCCGGCTGTCGCGCGAAGGAACCCGCGCCTGGTAGCCGTCGTCGCCGAAAGCGGGTCGCCTTCAGCACTAGCACCAGTACCAACACCGGCATCGGCACCAGCACCACCATCCTCCCGGTTCGCGTCGTTCGGTCGTCCGCGTGGCCCTCGAGTCATGGTCTGGACGGCCGGACACAGCCACCTCTTATCAACTTGCTGTTGTCGAAAATAACTGCTCGAGTGAGTGTCTCCGCGCGTGACGTCAGTCGGGTACCGCCGGGCGAAACGAGGAGAGGCGACTAGAACGGAAACAGGAGCTCCTCGTGTTCGGGCGTCATGGTGCCGCCGTACTCGCACTCCTGGAACGCCTCGGCGTACTGGACCTCCGAACCGCGCTCTTCGCCGTAGCGGTCGATCAGCCCGTCGCGGAATCGGTCGGCGACCGCCTCGAACTCGCCGGATCGGGTCTCGACGAGCCACTCGCGGCGGTCGTCCTCGTCCTCGGGCACCTCGTCGAGAATATTCTGGTTGAAGGGCAACCACTCGTACATCTGCGAGGTGTGCTGGTGGAGCATGTCGAACTTCGACTCGATCACGTCGTCGATGTCGACGGCGACGTCGGGCTCGAGCGGGTACGGTTTCTCGAAGTCGTCGTGCATGTAGCAGATGATCGGGTTGTAATCGAGGTGGGGCGTGTCCGGACAGATCGCGGGCACGGTCACCATGTAGGCGGCGTCCTGGACGAGATCGGAGCCGTAGCGGTGGTCCGGGTGGTAGTCGTTGGGTCGGTGACAGAGCACGAGGTCGGGTTCGAACTCGCGGATCAGTCGGATCACCTTGTTGCGGTTCTCGATGGTCGGCTCGAGTTTCCCCTCTATGATGTCGAGCGACTCGAACTCGACGCCGATCAGGTCCGCCGCGGCCTGCCCTTCGGCGCGGCGGGTGCGGGTGAGCTCGAGGCCGCCGATCTCGTGGTGGCCGGCCTCGCCGTTGGTCAGCGAGACGAACTTCACGTTGTCGCCCCGGTCGGCCCACTTCTTCGCGGTTCCGCCGGTCTTGATGTCGCAGTCGTCGATGTGCGCGCCGATGACGAGGACGTTGATCGGTCCGTCAGCTAGGTCGTCGATGGCAGCCGTTGACATGGTCGGTGCAGGGTTTCGGGGCGAGGGAATTAACCGTTGCGCCTCCGGCGGGTTCGAGAGCAGGTAATCTTCGAGTTCGGTGTGTCGAGTTCGGTCCTCGAGTCCTGTTCTGAATCCCCGTCTCTCGAGTCGGCATCCGCGGATCGGTATCGCAGATCTGTCGGCCGCGAAGAACTAGAGTTAATTGGACCCCACCGGAAGGAGTGAACGGTTGACAGACAATGACAGCGACAGCCGGCGTAACCGTCCACGACCCGGAGCGATGCTACGAGGGGTACACGCTCCTCGCCGAAACGTACCAGTTTCCGGAGGACGCACCCGACGGAAAAGGGAAGATCTACCTCGTCGATATGGAGGGCGAGCCCGTCCACCGGTGGGAGACCGAGACCGCCGTCCAGTCGTTCTGTACGCTGCTCCCCGACGGGAACCTCCTCTACCCGACTCGAGACCGATCCGACATCACGGAGGCCGGCCTGCGCGAACTCGATCCCGAGAGCGAGGTCGTCTGGTCCTACCACTGTCGGATCGATCACGACTTTCAGGTCAAAGACGACGGGAATCTGCTGTTACACACGATCGACGACCACATGGTCCCCGAGATCGGTCCCGAACTGATCCGAAACCCGTACATCGTCGAGATCGACCGCGAGAAGACCCTCCACTGGGAGTGGCGCGGCGAGGATCACTACGACGACCTCCGCGAGCAACTCTCCGCGGAGGACTGGGCGTACGTCGAGGACCGGATCGAGAGTGAGTTCAGTTTCGACTGGGCCCACAACAATACCCTTCAACTGATCCCGCCGAACGAGACCGCCGAGAGAGAGCGCGAGAACGGCGGCGCAGTCCGGTTCGAACCGGGGAACATCGTCTTCTCCTACCGGAGCGTCGACGTCGTCGGCGTCATCGACTACCCCAGCGGCGACATCGTCTGGGCGTGGGGGCCGGGCGAACTCGACGGCCAGCACCTCCCGCACGTCCTCGAGAACGGCAACCTCCTGATCTTCGACAACGGAACCGAGCGCGGCTGGTCGCGCGTGCTCGAACTCGACCCGCTGACCGAGGAGATCGTCTGGGAGTACACCGGCTCGCCGAAGGAGGACTTCTTCAGCAAGTACATCGCCGGCGCTCGACGCCTCCCCAACGGCAACACGCTGATCTGCGAGGGCTGGAAGGCCCACTGTTTCGAGGTCACGCCCGACGGCGAGATCGTCTGGGACTTCGTCAGTCCGTTCGGCGAGAAGGGGTCGATGGGGAACATTTACCGGTGTCAGCGCTACTCGCCCGAGTACGTCGAGCCGCTACTCGAGTCTCTATGAGAGAGGCTTCGAGGCGTGACGAACGGAAGTCGAATCGGGGAGAGTGAGGCGCTCGAAAAGGCCGAAGCGGCCGAAAAGCCCGAGAAGCGTCCGACCGATCGACCGTACTACGACAGCGGGTGACGACCTCGAGCCGACGGACAGTTCGCGCGTTCGAGGAGGTTGCGGACGGTCACGTCGCTGTCGTCGTCCGCGACGATTCGCTGGCCGGTGACGTCGATCGCGGCGTTTCGAATCGAGCCGGTCGCGTTCGAGAGACTGATACCGTCTCTGTCGTCGCCGGTCTGGGAGAGACAGAGGTTCTTCACGTCGATATCGGCGTTTCCGAGGACCAGCGCGGTGCCGTCGCCCGCCTCGCCCGTGACGCTCACGTTCTTCGCCGAGAGGCGTTCGACGCCGGGGTCGGAAAAGCGGATGGCGGTCGCACCGTCGCCGTTCAACTCGAATCGGCAGTTCTTCACCTCGAGGGCGACGTCTCGCGTATCGTCGTTGTGGTCGAGGATGCCCTGACCGGCGGGATGGTTGTGGACGACGTCGACGTTCTCGTAGGAGCCGTCGAAGGTGTACCAGACCCAGCCGGCGCGACTCGTGATCGCGCCCCACGGTGTCGCCGGAACCTCGCCGGCTTCGGTGACGACGGTGCAATTTTTCGCGTAGCTTCCCGGCGTTCCCAGTCGGATCGCCGTGACGTTGTTGTTCTCGAAGTAGCAGTTCTCGACGCGGACGGAGCCCTGCTGCCCGAGCCCGGACTGGCCCGGGGGCGACCCGTAGAGCGCGTTGTCCGAAAAGTTCGAGAACTCACAGCGGTCGAACAGGAGGTCGCCCGCGTGCAAGAAGTTGACCCAGACACCGCCTTTCCGGCTGAACGATTCGACGCCGTCGGGCGCGCGAACGTTCTCGATCAGGCCCGTGCCGTCCTCCTCGAGGAGGCCGGGGATGAGACAGGTCGGGTCCTCCGGGATCCGCTCGTCGCCCGGTGCGGGGACCTCGACGTAGTCGCCGGTCACTGTCCCGTCGTAATGGATGTCGCGGACGACGAGCCTGTCCTCTGCGACGGCCGTGATTCCGGTCGAGGTGTCGTGGGCGGTCTGATCTACCCTGAAGTTCTCGATTCGCAGGTCCCGACCCCAGATGGTGAGGACGTTGTGTCGGCCGCCGTCCGGCGGCGTGAGCGTGACGTCCCCGTCGCCGACGAGGGCGAGGTCGCCGACGCGTCCGACCTCGTCGCCGGTCCCGAAGTCCCAGCGGGCGAACCCGTCCCCGCCCGGCCCGTTCTCGATCAGGTACTCGCCGTCGGGGAAGACGACCTTCACGCTGTCGTACTCGACGGCCTTGGCGAGCGCGTCGTTGATCGGCTCCTCGCCGGTCGGATCCGCCCCGAGGTCGTCGACGATGTCGAGGACGACGTCGTAGTCGTAGTCGGCCCCATCGGCCGCACTCACACCGCTCGAGAGACCGAATCCGGCCGTGACCGCCGCCGCTCCTGCCGCGCCTCGGAGGAACTGCCGCCTATTCGGGGGATTCGACCGCCTTCGTCGACTCTCGAACCGATTTCGGTTCGACTGACCGTCGGTCTTTCGTGACTTACGTGGCATGCTACCAGTTAGCGCAACAGTGTGTTCGGATATAAAGATATTGTAGTGGTAATCACCGATCTCGTTGATAGTAAGTCGAGAGCGTGAGAAACGACTCGAATCGACGAGCCGAGAAGCGAGGTTCGGTACAGACTCGAGCCGAATAACGCGAGCACGAGGCGGCTGCGACGAGTGAAGGTAGAACTATATGCCCGGGTAGACAGGTGGAAGGTATGTCGGACAGACCAAACATCCTGTTCGTGGTGACTGACCAGCACCGCGGCGACTGCATCGGCGCCGATCCCGATTCGCCGCGGGACGCCGACGGCCGCTCGCTCGTCCACACGCCGAATATCGACAGTTTCATTCGAAACGGAGCGATGTTCACGCGGGCGTACACGCCGGCCCCGTCGTGCATCCCGGCGCGTCGGAGCATGCTCACGGGACAGACGCCAGCCACCAACGGCGCTCCAGGCTGGGTGACGACCCCCTGGGAGTTCGAGCACACCTTGCCCGGAGAGCTTCGTGACGCCGGCTACCAGACGAAGCTCACCGGCAAGATCCACTCGATCCCGCCGCGAAACCACGTCGGCTTCGAGAGCATGGACCAACACGAGGCGCTGTTCGCCCACCCCGACGACGACTACACCCGGTGGCTCGAGACCGAGAGCGACGGCAACTACGACGAACTCTCCCACGGACTCGGGCGTAACTCCTGGGACCCGCGACCGTGGCACCGCGAGGAGTACGAACACCCGACGAACTGGACGACGAACCGGGCGCTCGACTTCTTAGACCAGCGCGACGAGACGCGGCCGTTCTTCCTCAACCTCTCGTACGTCCGCCCGCACACGCCGTTCGACCCGCCACAGGCCTACTGGGACATGTATATCGACCGCGAGACGCCCGATCCGTACGTGGGCGACTGGGTCGACGACGTCCACGGCGACAAGATCCCGGCGTACCCGGCGATCAACGCCTGGCTGGCCGACCTCCCGCCGACGATCGTCCACCGGGCTCGAGCGGCGTACTACGGCCTGATCACCCACATCGACCACCAGCTCAAACGCGTCTTCGACAAGCTCACGACGATCGGCGAACTCGAGAACACGCTCGTCGTCTTCTGCTCGGACCACGGCGAGATGCTCGGCGACCACCACATGTGGCGCAAGACCTACGCCTACGAAGGGTCGGCTCGCGTGCCCCTCCTGGTGCAGTTCCCCGAGTCGATGGAGGCCCCGCGACGACAGCTCATCGACCGGCCGGTCGGCCTCGAGGATCTCATGCCGACGCTGCTCTCGGTTGCGGGCGTCGAAGTTCCCGAGACCGTCGAGGGGCGAAACCTCTTCGACCTGATCGAGGAACCGGAGCGAGAGGACTGGCGCGAGTGGTACCACGGCGAGCACGCCGCCGGCAGTTATGACCCCGAAAACGGCACCCAGTACCTGATCGACGGGACGATGAAGTACGTCTGGAACCCCGTTACCGGCCGCGAACTACTCTTCGACCTCGACGAGGATCCGGGTGAAGAGCGGGATCTGACGACCGACGGCGAGTACGAGACCGACCTCGAGCGCGGCCGCTCGGCGATGGTCGACCGCCTCTCGGGCCGATCCGAGGGGTTCGTCGAGGACGGGGAACTCGTTCCGACGGACGCGGGACCGGAGGGTCTCGGCGATCCGGACGACTGTCAGTCGTCGAGTTGAGACCACCGAGAGAGTCGGGATTCGAGCGGGGACGGTCGCGGTCGTGCTCGATAGTATCCACGCGACGCGGACAAAAGGGCTAAACCCCTC
Source organism: Halomontanus rarus (assembly GCF_017357405.1). Taxonomy (GTDB): domain Archaea; phylum Halobacteriota; class Halobacteria; order Halobacteriales; family Natrialbaceae; genus Halomontanus; species Halomontanus rarus. Next base: position 717,163 of record NZ_CP071598.1, read on the forward strand.
GCTCGTATCACGTTCGATATGGTACAAACGGCCATACAGCTGTTCACACTTGCGGACGTCGAGGAGCCGCTGCCGGAACTCGTCGCCCGCGTCGGTGAGACCACGTTCGACGGCGTCGAGTTCTACGACGCGCACTTCGACGCGCTCGCGGACGAGGAGACCCGAACTCGAACGCGCACCGCGCTCGAGGACGCCGACCTCGAGGTGGCGGGTGCGCACGTGAGTATCGACCGACTCGAGTCGAACGTCGAGAGCCTCGTCTCGGTCTGTCGAGACGTCGGGTGTTCGACGCTGGTCATCCCGACCTACGAGGCGGAGGCGTTCGCGACCCGGGAGGGCGTCGAGGCCGCCGCCGACCGGATCGCCGGGCTGGCGACCGACCTCGAGAGCCACGACGTCGACCTGCTCTATCACAACCACACGTTCGAGTTCGAGAGCGTCGGCGGTGACGGCGAAGTCGCGTTCGAGCGGTTCGTCGATCACGCCGACGGAAGGTTCGGATTCGAACCCGACGTCGGTCTCGCGACCCACGCGGGCTACGACGCCCTCTCGCTACTCGAGCAGGTCGCTGGAGCGGCACCGATCGTCCACCTGACCGATACGGTTCCTGACGACGACGAGAAACTCCACGCCGACGTCGGCGACGGGGTCGTCGATATCGAGGCGTGTGCGGACCGGGCCGCGGAGGGAGGCGCCGACTGGATCGTCTGCGAGAACGGCCGGACCGACGACCCGCTGGCGTCGCTCGAGCACGGCAGCGAGGCGTTCGCCGACCTCCGCGACCGGGTGTGAGCGGAGAACGATCGCGCGCAAGCGATCGTCGGTTCGGCGCGGTCCCGAGTCGGCTGGGCACAGGACGTTCCCGTTCTCGTTCTCGTTCGGCGGGAGTCGGTGTGTTTCGGAGTGAGAGAGGAAACTCGAGCCCGATCAGGCGTCGACGTCGAGATCGTACCTCGCTTCGATCTCCGCGGCTTGCTCCTCGCGACCTTCGCTACGGAGGTACTCGGCGTACGGGCCGAGGTGATCGCGGGCGTGCAACGGACCGCCCTCACGGATGGTGTCCCACATCGGATCGACGACGCCGTCGGGCGTCTCCGGATTGCCGCCGTTCTCGCCGCGGGCTGCTTCGATCATCCGGTCGTCGTGCCAGCGCTGGAGGATCGACAGTCCCTTCTCGGTCACGTCGGGGCGCTCGGCCGAGAGATCCGTCGTCTGGTGAGGATCGGTCGCGACGTCGAACAGCATCACGTCGTCGAACGCCGGCTTGCCGCCGTCGTGGTAGGTGCGGACGAGCAGCCAGTCGTCCCACCGCGCCGCGCGCTGGCAGGCCCAGGCACCCTGACTGACGACGAGGGACGGTCGACCCGCGTGCTCGCCGTCGGTGAGAGAGGGTGCGAACGACCGCCCGTCCCACCCCGTCGGCGGCTCCGCGCCGACGAGTTCGCTCACGGTCGGCGCGAGGTCGACCTGATAGTGGAGGTCCTCGTCGACGCCCGGCTCCACCTCGGGACCGGAGACGATCAGCGGAACCCGACAGGTGGCCAGATCGGCGCACTGATGGTCGCCGTAGACGTTGAACTCACCCAGGGCCTCACCGTGGTCCGCGCTGACGACGATCAGCGTCTCTTCGAACACGCCCTTCTCCCGCAGCAGGTCGCAGATCTTTCCGACGTGGTCGTCCATGAAGCGGATGCCGGTGTCGTAGCCGTCGACCCAGGTTTTGAAATCCTCGCGGTCGGCGATCTCATCGGGCATCCGCTCGAGGTTCCACGACCTGCTCCAGTCGAAACTCGCGCTCTCGGGGTTGAACGCGCTGTGGGGCCCGTAGCTCTCGTAATGCGCCTCGATGGTCTCCTCGTCGGGCCACTCCGGGGCCGGTTCGTCCTCGAACGGGTTGCCGTACTCGAGGGGCGTGTTGTACTCGGTGTGGGGATCCCAGAAGTTGACGTGGAGGAACCAGTCGTCGTCGGCGGCATTGTCCTCGAGCCACTCTTCCGCGTAGGGGTAGATGTCCGCCGCGTGAGCGTGGCTGTCCCGCGGATCGTGGAACTCGACGAAGCCCTCGAGGACCTGCCAGGTGTCGTGACGGGACGGGAACGGACTCACCGACGCGGTGTGGATATCGTTCTCGGCGAGGACGGTCATCCACGAGCGGAACTTCTCGGGATAGTTGAACCCGCGTTGGCGACCGTACCGTCGAGGATCGCCGTTCAGGCCGCCGTGGTTGACGACGCCCGTGTGTATCCCGAAGCGGCTGAGAAAGAGTGCGGTTCGGGAGGGTCCACACGGGGCGTCCGAGGCGTAGTAGTTCGTGAACCGCCGTCCGTCCGCGGCGAGCGCGTCGACGTTCGGCGACGTATCGCGGTGGTAGCCGTAACAGCCGAGATGGTCCGGACGCAGCGAGTCGACGTCGATGTACAGTATTCGCATTAGTCAGTTCGATTGGTTGTGTGGCGCGTATAATAATAATTCGTGTGATCGCTCGAGAGCCGGTCAGACCGATCCACAGACAGATATCGCTATGACACGGTGGCTCGAGACCCGTTCAAACGATTACTACGCCGAGTCACCACTCGAGGACGACGCCGAGCGCCTGCGTCCGATCCTCGAGGAGGGACTCGTACACCTCGGGAGCGTTCTCGACGGGTTCGCGGTGAGTGACGAGATCCGAAACTGAGAGGCGGCCGCTGGCGAGCAGTTCGAAGAAGAGTTCGACGTGGCGTCCTCTCGTCCACGGGTCCGCCGTCGTCGCGTGACTCGGATGGGTCCGGTTGTGGGCACCGATGATAGTGTAACCGGGGTCGTGACAGGCGCGGTTGAAGTCGAACTCGGAGGTCCCGCGGGGGCTGCCGAGGACGACGAACCGACCGCCCTCGCGCAGGGCCTCGAACTCGTCCGGAATGACCGACGGGTTCCCCGTCACCTCGAAGACGACGTCCGCGAGACGGCCGTCGGTCGCGTCCTCGAACCGGCCGCTCCAGTCGTCAGCCCGTGGATTCATTCCGACGACTCCCGGCAGGTCCGGGAGGTGTGCGAGTCGAGCGGACGCGATGTCCAGAGCGACGACCGGGTGCGCGCCGGCGAGGTGCGCCACGCGAGCGGTCAGCTGTCCGAGGAGACCGAGACCGTACACCGCGACGCTCTCGCCGAAGGCGAGGTCGCCCCGCCGGACGCCGTTCATGACGATTTCGCCGATCGTAAAGAAGGCTGCATCCTCGTCTGCGAGGCCGTCGGGGACCGGATAACAGCTCTCGTACGCCGGCGTCGTATACCGCTGGTGGGCGCCGTAGGTCGCGACGCGCTCGCCGATCACGCCGTCGTCGACCGCCTCGCCGACCTCGACGACGACGCCGATATTGTTGTACCCGGGCTCGAACGGCAGCGATCTCCCCTCGCGCGGGTGAGAGTCGGTGAGCATCGTCAGTTCCGTGCCGGTGCTGACGAGCGTCCGTCGCGTCTCGACGAGTACCTCGTCGGGCCCCGGTTCCGGCATCGGCTTCGATTCCACGACGACCTCGTTCGCACTCGCGAACAGGATTCCCCTGTTTTCGCGCATAGGGACACTCTCGAAGACAGGCCCCATGTACGTGTCCGATGGACCACCTATGTGCCGGTGTCCTAAACCATTACCCGAAGGGGGACGAGTACCGCGCGCGACATGGACGTCACCGAGGACGCTTCGCCCGCTCGAGAAATCGACCCCCGTGAGGCCGATACCCTGCGCCTACCACTCGAGGACGACGCCCATCGCGTCGGTCCGATCGGCGAGCAACGTCTCGTAGAGCCCCGGCGCCTCGTCGGCGGCTTCGCGGTGACTGACGAGCGACTCGACCTCGAGCGAACCGTCCGCGACCAACTCGAAGAAGAGGGCCGCGTGACGCTGCTGGGTCCACGGTGTGGCGGGCGTCGCGACCGGCGGATGCGAGGAGTTGTGCGCGCCGACGATGGTGTAACTCGGCGAGTTGCAGTGATCGTGGAAGTCGAAGGTCGTCTCGCCGCGTGGACTGCTCAGCACGACGAACCGTCCCTGCTCGCGCAGGACGTCGAGTTCGTCGGTGATGACGTCCGGATTGCCCGTCACCTCGAAGACGACGTCCGCGAGAGACCCGCCGGCGGCCTCTCGGACGACCTCCTCGGCGTCGTCCTCGATCGGGTTCGCGCCGGCGACGCCGGGGACGTCGGGTAGATACTCGAGGCGCGACTCGGCGACGTCGAGTCCCACGACGGGGCGAGCGCCGGCCGTCTGGGAGACGCGGACGGCGAGTTGGCCGAGCAATCCGAGTCCGTAGACCGCCGCGCGTTCGCCCCAGGTCAGGTCGCTCCGACGGACGCCGTTCATGACGATCTCGGCGATGGTGAAGAAGACCGCTTCGTCGTCGCTCACGCCGTCGGGAACGGGGCGACACGCCTCGGCGTCCGCGCAGACGTACGCCGCGTGCGAGCCGTAGGTCGCCACCCGCTGGCCCTCCGTGATATCCTCGACGTTCGAGCCGACTTCGACGACCGTCCCCACGTTGTTGTAGCCCGGCGTGAACGGGTACTCGATGTGATCGTCCCACGCGGAGCCCTGCGGAACGTCCCCGGAGAGGACGGTGAGTTCCGTTCCGGTGCTGACGAGCGTCCGGTCCGTGCTGATCAGCACCTGATCCGGTTCCGGTTCGGGAACCGCGCGATTCTCGATTTCGACCGTCTCGACGTCGGTGAAGACGACGGTTGGATTCTGTGTTTGCGTCATGTGTATCGTACTCTCTCTCAACGACTCAGTTCACCCGCTGTACCTCGTACCCGCGCTCGGTGATCGTCTCTCGAATGGCGTCGGCGTGGCCGCGACCGCTCGTCTCGACGACGAACTCGAGGAACGCCTGCCCCACGTCGAGTCGGTCGTCCGACCGCACGTGCTCGACGGTCCGGATGTTGGCGCCCTGGTCTGCGATGATCCCCGAGAGCTCCTGCATCACGCCCGGTTCGTCCTGAATCCGCACCTCGAGTCGGATGTGCTGGCTGCGCGCCGTGAGCTCGTAGGTCAGGAGCGTATCGAGCATCGTCAGATCCAGGTTGCCCCCCGAGAGGACGGCGACGGCCGTCTCGTCGGCGACGTCGATCCGGCCGCTCAACAGCGCCGCGACGGGGGCCGCGCCGGCACCCTCGACGAGCTGTTTGGCCCGCTCGAGCAGGACGAGGATGCCGTGGGCGAGTTCCTCGTCGGTCACCGTCACGACCTCGTCGACGTGGGCGTCGATCAACTCGAAGGTCAGCGACGAGATGCCGCCGGTCGCGATGCCGTCAGCGATGGTGGTGCCCTCCTCGAGTGACTGCGGACGCCCCTTCTGGAGGCTGTCGGGAACCGTCGCCACCGACTCGGCCTGAACGCCGATCAGGCGGACGTCGGGTCTGGCCGCCGCGAGCGCGGCACCCATTCCGCCGATCAGTCCGCCGCCGCCGATGGGGACGATCACCGTCTCCATCTCCGGGACGTCCTCGAGGAGTTCGAGGGCGACGGTCCCGTTACCCGCGACGATCGCGGGATCGTCGAAGGCGTGGACGAACACCGATCCCTCGCGGTCGGCGAGCGTTCGCGCGTGCTCGACGGCGGCCGGGAAATCGATCCCCTCGAGGACGACGTCGGCGCCGTAGCCGCGCGTGGCGTCGATCTTCGTCTGCGGGGCGTTCTTCGGCATGACGATCGTCGCGGGGAGGCCGGTCTTTCGGGCGGCCAGTGCGACCCCCTGCGCGTGGTTGCCGGCGCTCGCGGCTACGACGTGCTCGACGTCGTCGCGGCCGGCGAGGGCCTGAAGCTTGTTGTAAGCCCCGCGGGGTTTGAACGAGCCGGTGCGCTGGAGGTGTTCCATCTTGAGTCGGACGTCGCCGTCGACCGTTCGACTGAGCGAGCGACTGGTCTCGATCGGCGTTCGCTGGACGATCGAATCGTCGTCGAACCGCTCGGCAGCCGCTCGAACGTCGTCCGCCGTGACTCGAGGAGCCGAGTCGTCGTCTGCGTTCACGTTCGTCTCGCTCATCTCTCTCCACCGTCGACGTCCCGAAGCCAGTTATACCGTGTCTCGTCCTCGTCGCCGTTCAGACAGCGACGCTGACCGTCCCTCGAGGAGTCACCGTACAGTACCCGCATGGGAAAGGAACGCACACCAACCCCTATAGCTGTTTTCCTTCGGGAAGACCCCAACATCGACGAGCGATACCGATCTCTCGTCCCCCGGGTGGGCGGGATACCGTTATCTTCCCCGCTCGTCTCGCTACCGAAACGGAACACGATTCGCACCGCAATGCAACTGCAGACGGTACGGTCTCTCTCGGGGAGTTCCCGGAGAGGATCTCCCGGTCCCGGGTCGGCGCTACGGCACTCGAGGCGGCGAATCTCGAGGCGGTCGGCGCACACGTCTCACTCGAACACCTCGGAAACGAATGGACATCGGGACCCACAGACCCACGGTACCGGGCGCGCGCCAGAGATCCACAAACGCACATTTAATAGTCGGGCGGAACACGGTGATATCCATGGCGACGGACCGAGAGAGCGACGACGGGACCGCCCCCGAGTGGGCGGTCGGCACAGCGACGGCTGACATCACCCCCGATCCGGAGGACCCCCACCACCTCATCGGCTTCAGCGCCCGCGAGGGGGCGATGGACGGCGTCGAATCGACCATCCACGCGAGGGCGATCGCCCTCGAGGACCGGACGGGACGGCGACTCGTCGTCCTCTCGTTCGAACTGCTGTTCCTCTTCGAGACCCAGCGCGAGTTCCTCGAGCGCGAGTGCGCCGAGCGATGGGACCTCGAGCCCGAATCGCTGTTCGTCGTGCCGAGTCACACCCACTACGGCCCGGACTACGACGTCCATCGCGAGGGCCTGCAAGAGGAATACGGCCGCGACGAGGAACTCGTCGCCGACTACCGCGAGTCGGTCGACCGAGCGTTACTCGAGGTGATCGGCGGAGCACTCGAGGACCTCGAGCCCGCCTCGCTGTCGTACAACTACGCCCAGTGTGCGATCGCGCTGAGCCGCCGTCGCCCCCGGGAGGACGGGATCAGTTTCGATCCGCGACCGGACGGCCCCGTCGACCACGACCTGCCCGTGCTCACCGCCGAGGCCGAGGACGGGACGACGAAGGCGATCCTCTTCGGCTACGCCTGCCACCCGACCGCCGGGATGGCCCACAACGAGGTCAGCGGCGACTGGCCGGGGTACGCGATGGACCTCCTCGAGGAGTCGTACCCGGAGGCGACGGCCGTCTTCGTCATCGGCTGTGCGGGCGACCAGAAGGCCTACCCGCAGGGGACGCGCGACCTCGTGAAAGGGCACGCGCGGACGGTGGCGACCGCGGTCGAACGCGCGCTGGTCACCGAATCCCGGCCGGTTCGCGGGCCGCTGAAGCTCGCAGCGGGGGAGACCGCGCTCGAGATCGAGAGTCCGATCGACGGCGACGAGCGTGAAAATAGGGACGTACCCGACGGCGTCGGCAAGACGGTCACCGACCACCGACCGTACCCGATACAGGCCGTCGGGTTCGGGACGGACCTGACGATCCTGTCGCTGTCGGGCGAGGTCGTCGCCGACTTCGCCGTCCGACTGAAGGAGAGCCTCGCCGCGCCGCTGTGGGTCGCGGCCTACGCGAACAACACCGGCTACCTCCCCACGAAACGGATCCTCGCCGAGGGCGGTTACGAGTCCTGGCAGTCCTTCGAGGACGGGCTCTACGCCCCGACGACCGAGGAGCGAATTCTGACGAAAGCCACGGCCCTGGCCGAACGTGTCGGCGCACGACGGAGGGACGCATGAGCGAGAGCGGACTCCGCGGGACGACCGGTCCTCGCATCTCGACGGACTTCGCGTACCGCGGGATCGAGACCGCGATCCTCGAGAACGAGGCCCTGCGCGTGATGGTGCTGACCGGCAAGGGCGGCGACATCGTCGAGTTCCGCGACAAGCGCACGGACGTCGACGTCCTCTGGCGGACCCCACACGAGTGGACGCCGCCGCGCGAGCGGTACGTCCCCACCGCCTCGGAGACGGCCTGGAACGAGCACTACCCGGGCGGCTGGCAGGTCAACCTCCCTGTCGCCGGCGGCGGCTGGGAGATCGACGGCAGCGCCTACGGCATCCACGGCGAGAGCGCCTTGCTCCCCTGGGACGCCAAAGTCGTCCGTGAGGATAGCGAGGCCGTGACGCTCCGGCTGACCGTCGACCTCGTCCGCTACCCGTTCACCGTCGAACGCGAGCTGACCCTCCCCGCCGGCGAATCCAGACTCGAGATCGACGAGTCGGTGACGAACCTCGGGGAGGTTCCCCTGGAGTACGTCTGGCAACAGCACGTCACCCTCGGACGGCCGCTCCTGTCGGCCGACGCGCGGCTGGACTTCCCGAGCGCCACCGGCGTCAACGCCCAGTACGGCGCGGACTTCCCGAACGCGCGACTCGAGGGCGACGCGACCTACGACTGGCCGCATTCCCCGGGTCGAGACGGCGGCACCGTCGACCTCCGCGAGATCCCCGGTCCCGACTCGACGATCCACGACCAGTCGTTCCTCGTCGACCTCGACGAGGGGTGGTACGCGCTGACCAACCCCGATCTGGACCTCGGGTTCGCACTCACCTTCCCGCTCGAGCCCTTCGAGTGCGTCTGGTACTGGCAAGCGCTGGGCGGCTACCACGAGTCGCCCTGGTTCAACCGCAACTACAACGTCGGCCTCGAGCCGACGACCGCCTACCCCGGCGGCGACGTCCCCGACGCCCAGCGCGCGAACGGGACGATGAAGGTGATCGAGCCCGGCGAGACGATCGACGCGTCGTTCACGGCGACGACCTACGGCGGTCTCGAGTCCGTTTCGTCGGTCGACGAGGACGGGACGGTCGAGGGCGAGTAGGCGATCCGGTTTCGCGAGTGAGAACGGCCGTTCGTGAAGTGAGGGCGGCGCGGATTCGGAAAATTCGACGTTCGATCGACTACGACTCGAGCAGTTCTAGCACGTTCTCGCTGCGAACGCGATCTTTCTCCTCCTCGCCGACCGGGAGGTGTTTCGTGTAGTTGTAGGTGGACTCGAACGTCTTGAACGGCAGTTGCGGACCCATCACGAGGTGATCGACGCCGATCTCGTCGGCGATCTGCCGGCCCTGGGTCTGGGTCCAGTAACAGAACAGGTCGTCGACGACGAGCAGCGTCTTCCCCGTCCGAACCGTGTTGTTGAGCCAGACGTCCTGTCGGTCGACGGTCGTCGTCTCCCGGATAATTCGAGCGCCCGAGGACCACGCGCCGGCGACGATCACGTCGGTCTCGGGGACCGCCAGCAGGAGGTCGATCACGTCGTCGATCTTCCCCTCGTTCTCGCGCCAGTGGTTCGCCTGCCCCATCCCGTCGAAGTGACGGAGGAACACGCGCGGGTGGCGGCCGCGCTGGTCCTCGAGAGCCGGCACGAGCATCGCCGGGACCTCGAGGTCGGCGCAGGCGCGGAGCAACTCCTTCGCCTCGGGCGCGTCGATCTCGTAGTCGTGGTAGGCGGGTAACAGCCGAACGCCCTGCATGTCGAGGGTCTCGACGCAGTGGCGGAGGTCGTCCTCCCAGCCGGGAAACGTCGGGTCGATCGTCGCGAACGGGACGAGGCGGTCCTCGTAGCCCGCGATGTCGTCGAGGAGTTCGCGATTGCCGTGCTGTGGGTTCCGGTAGAAGACCGAGCCGAGCGAGGAGACGATCGCCCGGTCGACGCCCTTGCGATCCATCGTCTCGATCAACTCCTCGGCGGAGGAGTCGAACGGATAAAACGGCCACTGCCCCACGTAGGCGTTGGCGTCGACGATGTACTCTTCCCGGGGTTCCTCGAGCGATTCGAACCGTTTTCGTGCCGCCTCGATTCGGGATTCGCGCTCGTCGGGCTCGAGTCGGTTCTCGACGCCGTCGTGGAGTAGGTGTTCGAAGTTGTACGCGATTTTCGCCTTGTCTTCGGCCGGGATATCCGCGCCGTCGAGTTTCCCCGCGCACACCGAGAGCCAGGTGTCGGTCCCGAAGAGGAGGCGGTCGACGCCGAGGGTTTCGGCGGCGAGTTCGATCTGGCCGACCTCGCAGTTGCTCCCGCTGAGGTCGAGATAGACGTTGTCGTGGTCGGCGATGTTCCTGATGCGGTGCTCCCAGTTACCGCCGGCGCTGATGTGCGCCGAGATCAGTTTCAGGTCGGGGTACCGGCTCGCGAGTTCGGCGACGTCCTCCGACCGCGCCTCGCTCGGGCGCTCGGTCGGGTACGGCTCCTCGTTTTGCATCACGTGGGCGATGATCGGGACGTCCATGTCGACGGCCGCCTCGGCGATCGGCGCGAACTCGGGATCGGTGATGTTGACCTCGGTCCCGACGAAGTGGTGTTTGAATCCCACGAGCCCGTCCTCCTCGACGGCCCGGCGGAATTCCGCGACGGCGTCGTCTCCCCACTCGGGATGGGCGCGCGCCCACCCGTAGAAGAGATCGGGGTGTTCGTCGGTGAACGCGGCGACGTCCTCGTTGTGTTCTCGACACTCCTCGAGGGACTCCCCGAGCTCTCCGATGAGACACGTTCGGTCGATACCGAGAGCGTCCGCCTCCCGACGGAACTGTTCGGCGCGTTGGGCTCGCCGCTCCGGCGTCGAAACGTCCTGCGTCCAGACGTGAAAATGGCAATCGATCATGCGATGAATTGCCAATGATCGACGGCGGACTTATAGCTTGTGCGATGGACGTCCCGAACCGGTACTGCCGGCCGGCGAGCGCGTGCGACGCGGTCGCTCGAGCGGGGGAGTCGATTCGACAGTCCGGAAATTCCGAAACGGATCCGGCGTCGCGAACGGAACCGAGATCGAACCGTATCAGTAGTACGGCCGATACTCTTCGAGGAATGCCGCTCCGTCGACGGCGTACTCGGAGAGGACCCGACACTCCGGAGTGATCGGTCGGTCGTGTTCGAGGGCCGCGACGACGCCGAGGAGGAGTGCCGCGGCGTCGAACACACGCTCGCTCGGGTCGATCTCCCCGGCGACTACGTCGAGGACGGTTTCGATGTACGCCCGGTACATGTCGGTCATGTCGGCCGGCGTGCTGCCGACGTCGACGGCGGTCGTCCGGTTTCCGATGCTGAGAAACGAGAACTGGTTCTCGTCTTCCGGACTGTCGAGTCGAAGGGTGGCGTACGTACCGTCGGTGAAGACCACGTTGACGGTCTGCCCGGGATCGTCGGCCGGCGAGACGCACGCCCACGGGGAGTCGACGATGCGACAGACGGTGTCGACGAGGTGGACACCGTAGTAGAACGGATCGTCGTAGCCGACGCAGTACAGCGTCCGGTCGTCGGACTCGAGATCGGCCGACCGAACCGCGGAGTGGTACGGCACCGCCGACCCGCCGAAAAAGGGCGTCCCGCCCGCGGCCGCCTCGAGTTCGCGAATATCCGCGAGATTCCCCGCGATCGGTTTGTCGATCACCGTCGGTACCCCGCGCTCGAGAAACGGAACGGCGAGTTCGCGATGCGTGTCCCAGTCGACGGTGAGAATCATCACGGCGTCGACGCGGTCGGCCATCTCGAGCGGTTCGTCGTACCGGTTCGCGCCGTGAGTGTCGCAGTATTCCTCCGTATACGATTCACTTCGAACGGCTCCCCCGTCCCACACCGCAGTGAGACTCGTAGACGGGTGTCCAGCCAGCGTGTCGGCGAACGCCTCGGCGTGACTGGTATCCAACCCAACGATTCCGATATCGACCATCTACTGCTCAGTCACTCCTTCGGACACTTATACTTTGACCAACATCGGGTGCGAGCGCGCTTGTGTCCCTCGTAAGCAGACAATCGTACAGTTGCGTGTCGGAAAACGCGTGAGCGGAACCCACGTATAAGGGTCCCACACATACACACTCGCCAGTTGACGCATTCGAATACTTGACTCGCCGTCCGGACAGTAGTCGACGTTTCCTCTGGGGAAACGACGTGGGACGGTTCGTCGCTCGAACGACACCTCGAGATGACGGTTCGAAGAAGTGGGTACGCTGCATATGGTTAAGTTTCACTGAATAACCCCACACATTTAAGATGCCACGGCGTCGATCGTCATGCATCCTCGTTTGAGGATAGCAAACGCAGGACGGATCACCATCTTCCGTGACGAGTCCGACCGAGTCAGTCGTCGATCGGTGACCGGAGAGAGCATGCTGGCGCTCGGTCGAGTTCTCGGACCTCGGGGAGTACCGTTCGGTGGCGCCTCTCGAGACGATTCCGTCGGGGTATAACCGCCGTCCCCTGAAAGCGTACACTCGACCGATTTCGGTCGTGATCGGCGGATCCGAAGGCCAGAGTTGTGGTAATCGATACCCCACTGTGAGTCGAGGAACCCCAACCTCGTTTTGTGCTGATAAACGCGATAGACGCGAACGGTCCCAGAGAAGTCAAAGTTTTTATCGCCGATAGACCCATATACTATCGATGAAACGGCAGCAGAGAGAGGGTGAATCGTGCGGATGCAAGGTGGGGAGAATGATCTATTCGTACGAGCTTACGGGCTCGAACCAGCAGCTGATCGAGTGGTGGACAGCAGACGATGCCAAAGAGAGCCTCCGCGACATCGCCGACTACTTCAACCAGAATTTGCTTCGTGCGGAACTACAACGCAACGGATACAGCCCGCTCGACGGAGAAATTGCGAACATCTACCGACTCCTGACCGACGACGGCGTCAGTCGCGGCATGGAAACACAGACGCGAAAGCGACTCGAGCGCCAAGGGCTCGACGTCGAGTCGCTAACAGACGACTTCGTCTCCTACCAGTCGATCTATCGACACCTGAACGAGTGTCTAGATACGGAGTACGTCGAAGAGACGCAGTCGGTCGAGACCAGACGACAGACCGGCAAAGAACGTATTTTCGCCCTCGAGAACCGGACCGAAACCGTGACGGTCGATACGCTGTCTCAGTTGGTCGATCACGATGCACTCGCGCTCGAAGAGTTCGACGTTCTCGTCGACGTATCAGTAACGTGTCTCCACTGCCATCGCCAGCACACCATCGACGAACTGATCGAGAACGAAGGGTGTCAGTGCCGCCAGTCGTAACTTCTGTAACGACCATAGTATTGTTACAATGAACGAACCGTCCGATTCGATCGTCGAACCGAATGTAACAGCCATACACCTGTTACAAGAGGGTGCGGTAAGTCAGGCGACTGACGACACGGGGGGATAGCAGAGCCGAAGCGGCCGACCCGACTACTGGTGGTTAAGGTCAGTAGAGTTTCGAGTACCACGTCGTCGTCTCTTCCGAAGAGCAAACCATCTCTAATTCAGATTGTTATTGGATGATACCATATTTTTGATATTCGATCGAGAGACGATGGGGATATTTATGAAGGAGACGTATGTCTGGAGGTAGAGCTAATTAGGTACTGAATTCGTAGTAATACGAGAGAATACAGAGGACAGTAGTAGCTCGATCTCGGTAAGGAGTAGTATACGTCGATCAGATCTACAGTTCGAAATATATCGGGAATAATTGCAAACTAGTCCCATGAACGTCCAATAGATGGTTCTATATCGGATGGATAGAGTAGTAAAGAGAAGATTAGCCGTCAAACAGTCACAACTACACTTGGAGTCGAGTTCGAGTAGAGTGATAATGAATAAATTATCATATTATCCATTCATATTGGTACTCTATCTATAGTTACGGTAACAGAACTGTCTCGAGGTATCGCAGTCTTCCAACCTGCACTCGAGACGAGTACACTGAGCGTACGGACGATCCGACCGCAGGATAATGTGAATTTTCTGAGTGAAGTTGCTGAAGCCGCTACTGGACGCAGGTGGTATACGCGGTCGATCACGACGCCACGGCCGGTAACGCGAACGAAAACGGCCGGGACGTTGCACGGTGTTTCGAGAGCGAGAGAACACAGTTGCGACCGGAAAGAGAGGGAGAATCCAGCGGAGAGGTCGTCGAAAGAGAGCGGTCCAAGTTACGGCAAATTGTCGAGTCGACTATCCCGAAGGACCGATTTCAACACGATATCCGTATCCTGCACGAGTCGATGTTCGAGGTAGCTTCCCTGCCCCCGACCGCCGCCGGTTCGCGTCGACTCGACGACGCCGAGGAAGGCCTGTTCTTTGAGCAACTCGTACACGCGGTGCTCGCTGAGAACGCTCGCCTCGAGGCGTTCGGTAGTCCGTTTGTATCGCTCGTAAATCCGACTGGTCGAAAACTCGTCTTCGGCGTGTTCCTCGGTGAGCATCGCCAGCGAGTACAGAATGAACTTGACCTGCGTCGTCGACCCGCGAAGCAGTTCCTCGAACCGGTCGATCTCCGCCCACTCCTGTGCGTCGCGGACGTGTTTCTCCTGGACTAGGTCGGCGCCCTGGCGTTCGGCGAGCTCGCCGGCGTGACGGAGGATCTCGATGGCTTTCCGCGCGTCACCGTGTTCCTGCGCCGCGAACGCTGCAGTGAGCGGAATGACGTCCTCGGTGAGTACATCGTCGCGAAACGCGTCACGACGATGGTTCATGATCTCGCGTAGCTGATTTGCGTCGTAAGGCTGGAAAACGAACTCCTCCTCGCGAAGGCTGCTTTTGACCCGCTCGTTGAGTTCGTCACGATACTCGATCTTGTTACTGATCGCGATAATCCCGAGGTGACAGTCGGCCTTTCCGGACTCGCGTGCGCGTGAGAGTTGCATGAGAACGTCGTCGTCCTCGAGGCGATCGACTTCGTCGAGGACGATGATGACCGCGTCGTACACCCCGTCGAGGATCTCCCAGAGGTAATCGTAGTACTCACCGCTACCGATACCGGACCGGGGGATATCGAATCCGGTGTTCGCGCTTTCGTTGAGCGATCGCGTAATCGACCGTGCGACGCGAGTCTGGGTGTTGTGTTGTGCACAGTCGACGTACACCGTCCCGACGGCGACGCCCTGTGCTTCGGCTGCTCGACGCGCCCGCTCTGTTACGTGCTGGGCGACGAGAGATTTTCCGGTCCCCGTCTTGCCGTAGATCATCGTATTGTTCGGCGGTTGCTGTTGGACGATCGGACGAAGCTCCGTCGCTACGGCTTCGATCTCCTCGTCGCGGCCGACGATCCGTGTGCTCTCCGGGACGTGGCCGACCTTCAGCAACTCCTTTCGGGTGAAAATGTGTCCGTGCGAGGTATCCTCGTCGAAGTTGAACAGCGGATCTTCGGACGGATCCTCGAGTCGTTCGTCGAAGTCGGAGAGCTGAGTCGACTCGTCGGCCATGTATACACTATCAACACGCTTCCAGTACTTATGTTTGTTCTTCCCCGACCAGAGTGTATTTCATCCGTAAAAGGGATTCAGAACCGCCCTCGAGTCGATATCAGATCGGTGTGCTATCGACCGCGAACAAAGTGTATCGGAGGGAGCGTGTTCTCGGTTCCGTCCCACGGAAGACTATCGCGCGATCCCGAATCTTCGACTGGAGAGACGAGAGTGAGAACAGTCCGACGAGCAGTGTATCGACAATCCCGCCCTCGAGGGGCCGAACGAACACAGAGTCCCGTGTGAAGGGAACACCGTGCGAAAGGAGAGAGTGGAAAGTACCACGTTGGGTGTAAGTGTGACCGACCCGTGGAACTCTCGTTGTATACTTTAGACGCGAGTTCGGGCGATACTATTCGACGCTGAACTCCTCCCCTTCGAGTCGGAGGTGGACTCTATACACCCCTCATCCAAAGTGAAAACGAACGGGAGGAAAACGGTGGTACACCCCTCATCCAGAGTGTAACTGTCTGATCGGAGATGAAAGACGAGTGACTCCCACCCCTGGTCCAGAGTGTAACGAGGTCGCGTATGAAAGGCGATCACGTTCTTTCAACCTGTAAAACGGTGAGCCGAAGGTGACCAGTGATCGTGACCTGTACCGGCACTACTCGTCGTCAAGCCCGAGTATCCGTCGGTGCCCGTGTTGGGCACTGATCGATAGTATAATGATTACGATGCAGGCCCACACCCCTCGTCAAGAGTGTAACAGCGACGAAGCGACGGGCTTTGAATTTACCTTCTCGAGTGTGGTCGACGCGATGGGATTGGACCGTCGTCGATAGACACACACCCCTGATCAAGAGTGTATTCCAGTGAGAGAAGGGGCCGGAAACGAGCGAGATGGAGCCGAGACCGGACGACAATTTGGCGGATTCATTGGAAGGAGAAGCGTTGACTGTCCGTTAGAAGTGCTGACTATCCATTAGAAGCTATCTAATCGTTCGATCTTTCGTCTGGTCCAGCTTCCCCCTAGACACTCCACCCTAGAATCTAACACTAACCTAGTGGTTTTATAACTATTGCAGACCAAAAGTTAACCAAGTGCATTTTAAGCGACTAGGAGGACGAAGGCGGCATTCGTCCGGTCACTGTCGAACTGCAACTGTAATAAATCGATCATTCGCATCTCTTTTTCGGCGGATATCTAACGTATTAGCTGATCTACTGGTCTAATTCGTCTTTCCTCGAGTGTCCCAAACCCCCGTTTCAACTGCAACCGCTCGCACCTTCGGACCAATACACTCTGGACGAGGGGTGTGTGTGTTCTTTTCTTGTATTCACAGTGTCCCGATCATCGGACGGTCATTCGATGATACGAATTACCCTCGTTCACACTGTTGGTGCTTCGCTCTCCGTCGTCGCCTGGCACTCGCGTGACCTCACCAGCACAGAACACCGATGCCAAAACAGTATCCGACACTCGAGAACCAGAACCAACATCAGAACCCGTTTAACATATCGTTTGTATCCGGTAAGATCAGCTAATCGTCTCTCCGTCTCCCCAAATATTTTAGTGACCACACTTATCCCTGCAATATCCCACTCTAGTCCTATTCAATGGCCGTACCTCGCCAGCGAAATATAAATATACTAGTAGTCGAACCCGATTCCGACGATGCACAGATATTTCGAGACTCCTTTCGTGACAGCGAATCCGTCAACAGTGTTTACGTCACTTCGGATGGGGACGACGCGCTAGATTTCGTTTATCAACGTGGTGATCACGACACGGTTTCTCGGCCGAATTTCGTCGTTCTCGATCCACGACTGCCACAGTCGGAGTCCAGCGGCTACGATGTCCTTTCCGAACTCAAATCGGAACCCAAACTGCGTCAGATTCCCGTCATCGTCCTCACGAGTTCGGATACGGAAGCGGACTTGTTGCGATCGTATACGCTTCACGCGAACGCGTATCTCCGGAAACCCGACGACCCGGAGTCGTTCGCAAATCTCGTCGATTCGCTCAAACGGTTCTGGCTATCCGCCGTCAGGTTGCCACCTTCCTGAACTCGTTCACTCGAACACTGTCAATGCCGATGGACCCGCTCGTCTCTCGAGCGGCCTCGAAAGCGAACCCGGAAAGCCCCGTTTATTGCGCTCGAGTACGTACCTCCGCTAATGAGACGACGATCGATCGGGGACGGCAGTCTGGGGCAGACCCGATGGGTTTTCCGGTCACTGATGGTGGTCGATTCGGTCAGTACTGGTGATCGGCTGTGACTGCAGGTCCATATTCTTCGGCGTCCGGTACCGACACCGACGCCGATACTGAGACTGACACCTGTGATTTCTGTGGGCAGGAATTCTCTGGTCGCCCGATCGAAGACGACAGCGGTCCAGAGGAAGCCGACGAAGACGAAGCGAAGACGTTCTGCTCGAGCGGTTGTCGAGTCGTCCAGACGACGCTCGGAGACGCGGACTTCGAGACGCCGGCCGACCCGGAATCTGTGGCACACGAGGTGTTTCCAGAGAGCGAGGAATCGACGACCAGCGAGCAGAACGGTGACATTCCCAGCGATTCTGGACTCGGTGAGCGTGACGGCGCCGGTACTGACACCGCTAGTGATGACGCCGATACCGAAACCGGTGGTGACGACATCGACATCGACACCGACACCGGTGACCGCAACGGCGAAATCACCGACGAAAAGAAGGGGGACGGTCACGCGGTCACCCCCACGCGAACGTTTCTCCGAATCGACGGCATGCACTCCGCGACGTGTGAGGCGTTCCTCGAGTCCGTCGCCACCGACCAGGACGGCGTCACCGCCGCGGAGGCGAGTTACGTTACTGAATCGATCCGTGTCGACTACGACCGAACCCGAACCTCGCCGTCAGAGCTTCGGGACGCCTTGAGTACCGTCGGGTACACCGCGTATCTCCGCGACGATGCGGCCGGGTCCGAAATCGACGGGAACGATGCGGAGGCGACAGGATCGACGCGCCGGTCGCGGGAGATGTCCGGGATCCGAAAGCGGCGGGCCGACGACATGATGGACGCGCGGTACATTCTCGGCGTCGTCTTCGGGGCGTTCCTGATGATTCCCTACGTCGCCTTGCTGTATCCGTCCCACCTCGCGTCGGTGTACAGCGGCGGTCCGTTACAGCACTTCGAGGGATCGTTCGTGGACGGCGGCGGCCTGCTGTTCATGCGCGTCTACCTCGTCCTGACGGGAATCGTCCTCTACGTCACCGGAATGCCCCTGCTTCGGGGGGCGTACGTCAGTCTGAAGATGCGGCGACCGAACACGGATCTCCTCGCCGCGATCACCATCGTCAGCGCCTACCTCTACAGTACGATCGCCGTCTTCGTCGGCGACGGCGACATTTACTACGATCTGGTGCTCGTGATCGCCGCCGTCGTGATGGGCGCAATCTTCTACGAATCGTCGATCAAACAGCGCGCGATGGATCGACTCACGGAGCTCACGATCTCGCAGGTCGACAGCGCTCGACGATACGACGCCGACGGAACGACGACCGAGGTCGACGTCGACGACCTCGAGTCGGGTGATCGCGTCCTCGTCCGGCAGGGCGAACGGATTCCAGTCGACGGCGTGCTCGCGGACGGTGGGTGTACGGTCGACGAAGCGGTCGTGACGGGCGAGTCCCTCCCGGTCTCCAAGCAGGCGGGCGACGACGTCGTCGGCGGTTCTGTCGTCACGGCCGACGCGGCCGTCGTGCGAGTCGGTGACAGGACCTCGAGCAGTATCGACCGTCTCACGACGACCGTCTGGAACCTCCAGAGTGCGGATCACGGGATTCAGCGACGGGCCGATCGACTCGCCGGGAGGGTCGCACCGGGTATCGTGGCCGGCGCTGCCCTCGTCGGTGCCGTTGCGTTCGGGCTCGGAACGAGTCCCGTCGGCTCCGTGCTGGCATCGCTGACCGTTCTCGTCGTCGCCTGCCCGTGGGCGCTCGGATTCGCGACGCCGCTGTCGATCGCGACGAGTATCGAAGCGGCGATGGAACGCGGGATCGTCGTCTTCGACGAGACCATCTTCGAACGCCTTCGAGGTATCGACGTCGTCGTCTTCGACAAGACGGGGACCCTGACACGAGGGCAGATGGAGGTCCTCGAGGCCGACGGACCCGACGAGCTGCTGGCGGCTGCGGGACTCCTCGAGCGTCGGGCGTCACACCCCGCTGCGGAGGCGATCGTCTCCGCGTTCGGCGAGCCGGCGACGGGAGTGGACGGGGACGTGGACGTGGGGTCCGACGGCGGCGAGAACCGAGCGGACGGCGCCGTAATAACGGACGGAGACCGGATCAGTGACTTCGAGAGCCACTCGAACGGCGTCGAGGGAACCGTCGGCGGAGAACGGATCCTCGTCGGTCACCCGGATCTCTTCGCTGAACGGGGATGGTCGGTCGACGAAGCTATCGAAACGCAGGTGCTCGAGGCTCGCGGCTTCGGCCGGTTGCCGATCGTCGTCGGTCGAAACGGGAACGCCGAGGGGGTCGTCGTCATCGGAGACGAGCCACGAGAGGGGTGGGAAGAGACCGTCACGAGACTCCGCGAGCGCGGGATCGAGGTGATCGTGTTGACCGGCGACGACGAGGAGGCGACGGACTTCTTCAATCGCCAGTCCGCCGTCGAGCACGTGTTCGCGGGCGTCCCGCCCGCTGGAAAGACGGCGACGATCCGGCGGTTGCGAGTCGACAATCGTGTCACGATGGTCGGTGACGGGACGAACGACGCACCAGCACTCGCCGAATCGGATCTCGGGATCTCGCTCGGCAGCGGGGCCGCACTGGCCTCCGACGCCGCCGATATCGCGATCGTCGACGACGACCTCTCGGGCGTCGAGACGGCGTTCGATCTGGCGAGTGCGGCCCGGCGCCGCGTCGATCAAAACACGGCGCTGGCGCTGGTTTACAATGCAGTCGCGATTCCACTCGCGCTCGCCGGACTGTTGAATCCCCTGTTCGCGATGGCGGCGGTCGCCGTGACCGGTCTTCTCGTCGGGGTAAACTCTTCGCGGAGTCTACTCGAGGACGAGGACTAGCAGTTCACTCACCAGCGTCGTCTCGCCTACTCTCCTGCGTCGTCTTCTCCGGTTTACTTCTCTCGCTCATCGCTCGCCTCACGCGTGCGCGCGCTCGTCCATCATGGCTGCGGCCGTCTCGGCCCAGCCGCCCCAGTGGAACCCGACGACGACCACGGCGGCCCAGCAGATGTAACTGAGCACGATTCCCACGTAGATGCCCGGCAATCCGTAGCCGAGCGGAATACTCGCGACGTACGAAAAACCGAGCATGAACGCGAAGGTACCGACGAAACGGGCGTAGAACGGCGTCCGGGTATCGCCCGCGCCCCGCAAGGTCCCGGCGAGCGGGAAGAAGATCCCGAAGCAGACCATCGAGACGCCGAAGACGCGAGTGAAGTCGACGGCGTATCCGATCGTGGTCGGATCTTGCGTGAAGATTCGAACCAGTGGCTCGGCGGCGACGACCAGGGCGACGCCGGCACAGCCGAGCGTGATAACGCCGAGGACCAGGATGGCCTGTCCGGCCGAACGAGCGCCCTCCGGGTCGCCTTCACCCAATGTCTGTCCGACGATGATGCTCGCGGCGGTACTGAACGACCGGTAGAGGGGGCCGGTGAGCTGTTGGTAGATCCGCCGACCGATGTGGTAGGCCGCGTTGACTTCGGTTCCGAAGAGCAACAACAGGGCGTTGAACGGAAAGTTCGCGATCGAGGTGCTCATTCCCTCGGCGAAGTTCGGCACGCTGACCGCGACGAGCTGTCGGGTGATGGTGAGGTCCCTCGAGCGAGCGAGTGACGCGAGCGAGAGGTCCGTTCGATCGCTCGCGATCGCCGCCGTTATCGCGATCGCTTCGACCGTTCGGCTGATCGCGGTGGCGATTCCGACGCCGACGATGCCGAGTTCTGGGAGCGTCCAGACGCCGAGACCCAGTCCGACGGTCGTCAGGATGTTGAGCACGTTCGCGCCCCCGTTGACGAGCATCGGGGTCTGCGTGTCGCCGGTTCCCTGTAACGAGCGCGCGCCGACGAGGCCGACGATCCGCATCGGTGCCGCGACGAAGACGATCGTCAGGTACGCGCCGCCGAGGCGGACGACCTCGGATTCGGCACCGAGGGCTGCGACGAGGGTCGGCCCGAACAGGAGGCCGACGAGGACGAACGGTATCCCGCAGCAAAATCCGATCAGGAGCGCCTGCGTGATCGCCCGATCGCGGGTCAATTCCGCTCCGCGGCCGGTGTCCTGACTGGAGAGAGCGATCGCTCCGGTCCCGAGCCCCAGCCCGATCCGCAACGGAATCTGTGCGTAGAGATCGGCGAGGCCAACTGCGGCGACCGCCGCCGGCGAGAACAGCCCGGTGACGACGATGTCGACGGTTCGCATCAGCGTGTTGAGCGTCTGCTGAACCGCGATCGGCCAGCCGAGCGAGATCGTTCGTCCCCAGATTTCGATTAAGCGCTCTCTACATCCGGTCATCTATCCGTTCGAACGGGTACCGGACACAGGTACAATTGTGTGCCGATCGGAAGTACTCGGTGCCGGTTGTGTCGGACCTTCTCCGTCTTCACCGTCTCCCCGGACCGGTTGACAGTCCGTACTATCGTGTAGGGAGTTCTTACGGAAAATCAAGGAGAAAGCCCCGTGCTTTAGCGCGGGGATGAATCCAACAACTCCTCAACAACCGACATTATCATGTAGTCCGGCATCGAACGTAGTAGTAAGCCAATCGCGTAAAGTATCAATCGGAAGACTCGGGGTCTCTTCCCGCCGATACGGACGGTTTCACGCCCACCACCTCGGTTCACAACGAAGTGGGGAATACGTGGTTGAGACTCGTTCGCCGTCCTCACAGAACCCGTAGCCCCGCTGGAATCGGGTGGTAACGCTCGTGTACGGGAGGGGGTGACGGCTTAACCAAAACACGCCCCATTCGCGGTTGCACTTCGCCACACTCGGCGTGGCGGAGTACGGTCGATGGCACGGCCCGTGTCGTCCCCGTCGAAACGATGGGGGCGAATCTCCGCGTTCGCACAGTCCGTTTAGGACTGGGCGTGGGGAGCGCCACAAGCAGGGGCGACTCGCAAGGAGTCGGCGTCACCACGCGCTCACCTCCCTGACGTGGAGCGCACGAACCCGGTACTCCCTTCATGGGAGGAAGTTGCCCTCAGGGGTTTGGGAACGACCCGATGCCCCACGCGGGAATCCTCGCCCTTCAGGGCGGGGAGGATGTCAATGGTCGCAGGACGATTTCGGTTCCGGATTTGGATTCGGATTCGGACGCATCGTCTCGAGGCCCGCCGAGACCGATGGAGAGCCGTTCGAGCCGATGCCAGCGCGGTGATGCGTCTCCCGTTCGGTCGGTGGTACCGAGACCGTGATCGGCGGCGATGAACGTGGCGGAGACGGCCTGTCTGGGGTACGTCGAGATATACGGTCGCACCGATCGCGCGGCCACACGAGTTGTTCGCATCTACAGTGGACGGCCAACGAGTCGGCCGGATCCGGCCGTCGAATTCGGTGAGCCAGAGCCACGCGGCTTACGACCGGCTCTCGTCAGAAGTCGACGTACTGAGACTCCCACTCGCGCCGCTCGTGAATGCGCGCTTCTCCGGCGTCCGTAATCGCGTAGTAATTGGTTCGCCGGTCGAGTTGCCCCTTCTCGACGAGTTCCTTGTTGACCAAGGTATCGAGGTTCGGATAGAGTCGACCGTGATTGATCTCGGAATCGTAGTACTTCTCGGCTTCCTCTTTGACTGTTTGGCCAGACGGTTGGTCGGCACCTGCGATGACGTACAGCAGGTCTCGCTGAAACCCGGTCAGATCCTCCATATTTCAATCACACGCACAATGCATCTGTCCGACTATTTGTTATCCATCTCGTACAATTCGTTCGCGTTGCGTACCGTTCTTTGTCGCATTTCATACTCCGATTGCGACATATTTTCAACTGATAATTTGGAACTATGAGAGTCTGACGAGAAACGGTCCAGCCGCATTCGACTCGAGGACTTCCGACGCCGACGGCGATCCGTGGAACCGATAGCAGATCGGGTGCCTCCGACGATTCGGGACGGACTCAGTTCTCCGACCGTCGATCGAGGTACGACGATAGTGCTTCCGGATCTCCCGTCTCGGCCGTCTCGACGTAGTACGTCGCACAGAGATTACCGAGTGCGAGCGCTTCGGTCCAGTCCCACTCGCGTGCCCGTGCGACCGCGACGGCGGCACTGAACCGATCACCGGCACCCGTTCGTCGACGTGGTTCCGCCGCGTCGAGGGTAGGGACGACGATTTCGTCCCCGGATTCGGTCTTCGTCTCGGTTTCAACCTCGGTCTCGATCTCGGTCTCGATCTCTGTCTCAATTTCGGCTTCGGCCGGCGCGACGACCGCCCTGTCTGACGCGTGCAGGACGGCACCCGAAATATCGGCCACAGTGCGTACCTCGGCGAGGCGCTCGCGATCGGTCTTCGCTTCGATATCGGTGGCCTCCGCCGTATATTCGAGTTCTTCGGGGTTGACGCTGTAGACGACGTCGAACGCCGACTCGAGCTCGCCGAGCGTCTCGAGTAGTTCCGAGACGGCTCCTCGAGATCGATTTTTCACCGGCCCCGGATCGAGGACGAAGGTTCCGCCGTCGACCGTCTCGACCGCGAGTTCGGAGAGCGCAGCCGTCAGTCCCTCGAGTGACGCCCAGTTACCACAGCAGACGACGTCGGCCGACAGCGGATCTCGAGCCGACGGGCTCACGGTCCGGAGGTCGGCCAGCGACCAGCTGTCGATGTCGGCCGACGTGCGAGCGAAGACGAGATCGTCGTCGTCGAACGGATACACGTCGATCCGTGAGGGCTCACCCATCGACAGGGTTTCGAACGGGAGTTCGTCGAACACCGGATCGTCGAGGTGGCCGACGACCGTCGTCTCCTCCCCGAGCGCGTGTGTCTGGATGGCCATGTTGGGTGCCTGACCGCCCGGTTCTCGCGACTCGCGCTCGATCGAAATCGACGTGAGGTCGCCGCTCGCGATCAGTTTCCCGAACGTTTCACGGTCGGTGATCCGCTCGCCGTGTTCGTCGAAGACGGTGTAGTAGGTATCGACGCTCCCGTCGGGAAACGTCGTCACGCGCACCTGCGTGTCGTCGCTCGTGAATCGGTCGACGAGCCTACCGTATGCCATATTCAACGAAACGAGTACACGGGCAAAAATCACCTGTTTGCAACGTCCGTCACTCGAGTCGACCGGCGGGGAACTCGTTCTCCTGCGTTCTCTTTCTCGCCGATTACACTCTTGATGAGGGGTGTGCTTTCACTCTTGAGCGGGGGTGTTTCGGTCGTTGCGTCTGACGGTGTCTCTCGACACACCACCCTTCGAGAGACGGTCGAGTGCTACCGCTTCGGTCGCACTCTGCTCGATTCGTCTGTGGTTCGAGACAGGGGCCCCGTCCCCAGATTTCGGAATTCCTCCCGTAAACCCCGCTCTCTTGTCGCCGATACTGATGTGAACACTGTCGAGTCGTCCCTCTCTCGTCTCTCCCGATGAACGTACTCGATCCCCACGAACCGAGCGGTGAATCCGATGTCGTATCTCTCTAGTATAGCCTGTCATTCATGAACCAATGAATACAATCAGAATATATTAAAAATACCATGAACGTCCACTCCAGCCCTTAATCAGTATGTGAAATTCGGCAAAATACGGAAATACCTTTGATCGTGTTTATAGATTAAATGGGACAGCGAACTGTCAGCAGCACTCGGTCGAACACTGATCTGAACGTCGCCGAGACGGTCCGGACGATTTCGGAAACGCAATCCGGCCTCGAGGTGAACGTCGCCGAGACGATCACCGCAGTGAACAAATCCCAGTGGAACGGAGTCGTCGACCGATCGACCCGCGGCAGCGTCTTCCATCGATACGAGTGGATCGACGCGATCGAAACCGGATTGGATTCCGCGCCGAAACATATCGTCGTCAAAAAGGACGGGAACACCATCGGCGTGTTCCCGAACTTCGTCGTCGGAATCGAAAACACGCCGTTTCGTCGCCTCACGTCTATCTATCCCGGTTTCGGGGGGCCGCTGGTGACGACGGACGTCTCGGAGGCGCTCCCGCTCCTGATCGATGCCGTTCCGAAGCTCTGTTCCGGACGAACGATCCTCCACGAGATCCGGGCGCTCGACATGAGTTATCTTCGATACAACGACGCGATTCAGCGCCACGGCTATCGACCGATCCGGACGGGGTGTCGGTTCCAGCTAAATCTCGATAAGGGGTACGACGCGATACTCGACGGGATGAGTTCCTCTCGACGACGGGGCATCGAAAAGGGGCGCGAACACGACTACGAACTCGTCGAAGAAGAACCGACGGTCGCGAACTTCGAACGATTCCACCGGGTGTACGAACAGCACATGGACCGCGTCGGCGGGCAGGCGTTTCCGATGGCCTTCTTCGAGAAGTTACTCGAAATGAAATCGAAACTCCTGTTGGTCACCCTTCGGATCGACGGCGAGTACGCCGGTGGGATGCTCGAGTTGTGCAACGACGAGCAGTCGGCCGTCCACGGATTCATCGCTTCGATCCCCCAGGAGTACTTCGAGTACCACGCGTCGGAACTCCTCTACGATTACGTAATCCGGTGGGGAATCGAGAACGGCTACGAGACCTACGACCTCGGAGACACGGGAACGGACTTCGAAGACGGGGTGTTCCGGTTCAAGGAAGGCTTCGGCGGACAACTGGTCCCCAACCTCTTCTGGGAGCGTGGGTTCGGCATCAGATGGAAACTGTTCCAGGCCGGTCGATCGATGTACTGGCGACACTACAAGTAGCAGCGGACGCCTCGAGTCGGCTTCCGGATGGTGCGGCAGGTCACGTTCGCACTCATACTTACACTCACACTCACACTCATACTTACTTTCACATTTACACTCACATTCACACTCTCGACTACGTGCTAAACAGCAACGAGAGGAGTTTGCGTTCGGCGGTTCGCAGATGTTGGAAGAAGGTCGCGGGCGTGACGTCGAGTTCCTCCGCGAGTTCGTCGCCGGATTTCTCGCGGGGCCAGTCGTAGTACCCTCGCATGTAGGCCAGCATGAGGACCTCGTGTTGACGGGTCGTCAGCATGTGAACGGTCATCTCCCGAAGTTCGTGACACTGAAATCGTGGCATTGGGTAGTCTTTCTGCCGACGGGCGACCATCTCCATCGACGGATACGCGTCCTGAAATCGATCGATAACCGTGCTCGCGGAGTATCCCGCCGGGATTTCGGCGACGATGTGAGCGACGCCATCTTCGCTCCCCAGCTCCGTCGGGATGGCTCCAGCGTCGGTCAAACTGACGACGAAAAACGCTCCCGAACCGCTGATGCGGAATTCGACGATCACGCTTTCGTCGGTCTCGCTGACGACTCGCGCGTCGTATCCCTCGTAGCCGCGAGCGAACTCGAGAATCTCTGTCGAGGAGGCACCGGTAATCCGTTGAAAGACGGTGTAGGCGTCGTCGCTGCGCGGTAGTATCTGCAGGAGTTCCGCTTTACACCCCGTCTCCGATGAAAGCGCGGCTAACGGGTACTGTGAATCGTCGACCAGAAACTCGACTTCGACTATCTGTTCGGTGGCGGTTCCATCAGACGAACTCACGGTCGAGGAGACGAGAGCGGTAGGTTTACGTATTACCGTCTAATACCCGCACGCGAATCAAGCAAATAAGTAACTCCCTTCCCCATACAGTTTTTCGAGACACGCTGACCACGGCGCTCTCCAAAGTAACAGAACGAGATACAAGTAATTAAGCGCGTGCGACGACTCGTTGCTGTACATCGATGGCTTCGTCCCGACCACCGTGGTATTGTCGTTCCTGTTCGTGAGTGCGTTACTCGTCACGATCATCATTCACGTTCGCTTCGTTCCCGAATTCTTCCCCGACGACGTGTTCACGGCGATACTCTTTCTACTGGCAGGGTGGGTCACGTTCACGCTCGTCTTCTACGTTCTCGGCCGTCTCTTTTCGGAACCCGGTCCGATTCCGAGTATGCGCTCGGGCGACATCGGTACCGCCCTCTTTCTCGTCTCGCTCCTGCTCAGTCTGTTCCTCGATACGCTCGGATTCACGGTCGAACTGGTCCTCGAGGCACACGTCCTTCCCGCGCTCGGAATCTACGCCGGACTGGCCTTGATCGGTTGGTCGATCGGCCAACGGACGACGGCGATCAATCGGATAGCCGCCGACGAGTGACCCAGTCACTCCGTCTCGGAGCGGTGCTTCGCGATGAACACTTGGATATCGCCGAACCTGATCACGTGATCGGCGACACTGCCGACTGCCATCCGGTGGATTCCACCCCGTCCTCGCGTCCCCATCACGATCAGATCCGCATCGATCTCCTCGCCGTACTCGAGGATCTCCGTCTCCGGCGGTCCGTCACGAACGACTGTCGTCACCTCGAGGTCGTACGATTGGGCGCGCTCTGCGATCCGCGAGACGAACCGTTCGGCCCGTCCGCGAATCGCCTCTTTCGCGCTCGCGGCGTCTCCCGGCAAGCGGATATCGCCCAGTGGCCCCGTTTCGGTGACGCAGATGACGTGGACGGTCGCATCGTGGTAGCTCGCGAGCTCGAGGCCGGTTTCGGCGGCCGATTCGGCGTACTCGCTACCGTCGGTTGGGATGAGAATCGTCTCGAACACGAGTGGTAGTTGGACGCCATCGCACGTGAATCCATTCGCCGTTTCCGATGGTCGTCGACGGTTCCGAGCCGAAGCGGGACAGACGAATTCACAACTCGAGCTGGGGCTCTCCGTTCTGATGTTATCAGTCTCACCGATCAGTGCAAAACCGTGCCATGGTAGCGCCTTCCGCGGCGACTATCGTTCGACGGCCTTATGTAGGAACCCGGTCCTCGTATTGAATGCGAACGACGTGGCCCACGCTGCCACGTCCCCTCTGGCCGGATTCCGGCACGGAGGTTGACACACATCCCTCGTGCACCCGTCGTCGGTCCGATCCAACGACCTTAAGTGTGCGAGTCCACTCGGATTGGACGTGATTCCGGTCGTCGCCGAGACGGCCGGTCCAAGACGACGCCCTTATATGTAAAGGGGGTCTATGATTGGGTACGCGAAACCCTCCGCCGGATGCGGTTTTCGGCGGGGATCACGATCCGAAGCCCTTAAGTGTAATAGGGCAGTTGGATGTGAACGCAAAGAACGCGTATTCGACGGGGCGTTCAACTCGCTCCGTCAGCCGGACTCGCCTTCGAAGGGGTTAAGTACTCCTCGGGGCTTACAAAGAAGTCCGAAGGAGATGAGGATTCCACCCCTGCGGTCCGCCGTTAAGATGGGATCTGATGTTAGCCTTGATAGTTCGGTGACGCTCGATCGGTCGATACGATCTGGGTCACCGAACGGACCAAGTTACGTGTGAGTATGACATCATACTCCGCCAACTCCCCGGCTCTGCCGGGGAATAGCATTCCGGTTGATCCTGCCGGAGGTCATTGCTATTGGAGTCCGATTTAGCCATGCTAGTTGCACGAGTTTAGACTCGTAGCAGATAGCTCAGTAACACGTGGCCAAACTACCCTGTCGAGCACCATAACCTCGGGAAACTGAGGCTAATAGTGCATACGGCTCGATGCCTGGAACTGGCTCGAGCTCGAAACGCTCCGGCGCGACAGGATGTGGCTGCGGCCGATTAGGTAGACGGTGGGGTAACGGCCCACCGTGCCGATAATCGGTACGGGTTGTGAGAGCAAGAGCCCGGAGACGGAATCTGAGACAAGATTCCGGGCCCTACGGGGCGCAGCAGGCGCGAAACCTTTACACTGCACGCCAGTGCGATAAGGGGACTCCAAGTGCGAGGGCATATAGTCCTCGCTTTTCACCACCGTAAGGTGGTGGTGGAATAAGTGCTGGGCAAGACCGGTGCCAGCCGCCGCGGTAATACCGGCAGCACAAGTGATGACCGCTATTATTGGGCCTAAAGCGTCCGTAGCCGGCCACGCAAGTCCGTCGGGAAATCTGCTCGCCTAACGAGCAGGCGTCCGACGGAAACTGTGTGGCTTGGGACCGGAAGATCCAGAGGGTACGTCTGGGGTAGGAGTGAAATCCCGTAATCCTGGACGGACCACCGGTGGCGAAAGCGCTCTGGAAGGACGGATCCGACGGTGAGGGACGAAAGCTAGGGTCACGAACCGGATTAGATACCCGGGTAGTCCTAGCTGTAAACGATGCTCGCTAGGTTTGGCACTGGCTACGAGCCAGTGCTGTGCCGTAGGGAAGCCGTGAAGCGAGCCGCCTGGGAAGTACGTCTGCAAGGATGAAACTTAAAGGAATTGGCGGGGGAGCACTACAACCGGAGGAGCCTGCGGTTTAATTGGACTCAACGCCGGACATCTCACCAGCACCGACAGTATACTGTGAAGATCAGTGTGATGAGCTTATTGGAGTTACTGAGAGGAGGTGCATGGCCGCCGTCAGCTCGTACCGTGAGGCGTCCTGTTAAGTCAGGCAACGAGCGAGACCCGCACTCCTAATTGCCAGCAACACCCTTGTGGTGGTTGGGTACATTAGGAGGACTGCCAGTGCCAAACTGGAGGAAGGAACGGGCAACGGTAGGTCAGTATGCCCCGAATGTGCTGGGCTACACGCGGGCTACAATGGTCGAGACAGTGGGATGCTACGCCGAAAGGCGACGCTAATCTCCGAAACTCGATCGTAGTTCGGATTGAGGGCTGAAACTCGCCCTCATGAAGCTGGATTCGGTAGTAATCGCCGTTCAGAAGACGGCGGTGAATACGTCCCTGCTCCTTGCACACACCGCCCGTCAAAGCACCCGAGTGAGGTCCGGATGAGGCTGCCGCAACGGCAGTCGAATCTGGGCTTCGCAAGGGGGCTTAAGTCGTAACAAGGTAGCCGTAGGGGAATCTGCGGCTGGATCACCTCCACAGATCGGGACCGGGGCGACGCCCCGGCCCACCTATTCGGTCCGTTCGGTCACCCAACGCGTCGGCCGAGCGAGCACCTTAGAACTATCAAGGCTAACAGTAAGTCTCCCACCAACTCGATCGCGACGATCGAGCCGGTGGGGGTGGGCCCATAGCTCAGTGGTAGAGTGCCTCCTTTGCAAGGAGGATGCCCAGGGTTCGAATCCCTGTGGGTCCATGTCTCGGAGCGGATCGAGACCGAGTCCCTTAAGTGGGACAGACGTCTTCGATCTAATCCGAACGAACCGATGCACCATCCCGCGCAAGTGTGGATGGGAAGGGTCAATGCAGGCCGGCCGTCTACCGGCGTGCAAATGAGACCGTGTGTACGTGTAGTCCAGGCGTCCACTGGACCCGTTCCCGGGTCACACGTCGTACATTCGTACGACACGTAACCGATCCGTAGAACGTGGCTAC
Organism: Halomontanus rarus; assembly: GCF_017357405.1. Lineage (GTDB taxonomy): Archaea > Halobacteriota > Halobacteria > Halobacteriales > Natrialbaceae > Halomontanus > Halomontanus rarus. The sequence goes on from NZ_CP071598.1 coordinate 747,841, forward strand.
TGTGCCAGCTGGTGGATCGCTCGGCTTGAGAGCCGATGAAGGACGTGCCAAGCTGCGATAAGCCCAAGGGACCCGCATGGAGGGGAAGAACTTGGGATCTCCGAATAGGAATCCTCTTGCAATTGCTTTGCGCAATGGGGAACGCCGGAAATTGAAACATCTTAGTACCGGCAGGAAAAGAAAGCAAACGCGATGTCGTTAGTAATGGCGAATGAAGGCGACACAGTCCAAACCGAAGCCTTCGGGCAATGTGGTGTTCGGACTGACAATCACTCCGCGAAATTCGACAAGAAGTCTCCTGGAACGGAGCATGAAACAGGGTGACAATCCCGTATTGTCGATCAGTAACGGACGCGTCAGCTCCAGAGTATCGGGGATTGGATATTCCTCGTGAATGTCGCGGGCATCGACCGCGAAGACTAAACACTTCTCAAGACCGATAGCGAACAAGTAACGTGAGTGAAAGCTGAAAAGCACCCCACAAAGGGAGGTGCAATAGGGCGTGAAATCAGTTGGCGATAGAACGACGGGGCATACAAGGTCCTGTACACAACGACCGAGGCGCGAGCCTCTAGTAGAACGTACAGGAAGCCGATGTTCCGTCGTACGTTTTGAAAAACGAACCAGGGAGTGTGCCTGTTTGACGAGTCTAACCCGATTATCGGGGGAGGCGTAGGGAAACCGATACGGCCGCAGTCTTACGACGAGGGCCACCGTGTTCAAGCGCGGGGAGTCAAACGGGGACAACCCGAAACCGGACGATCTAGGCGTGGACAGGGCGAAGCGTGCCGAAAGGCACGTGGAGGCCCGTTAGAGTTGGTGTCCTACAATACCCTCTCGTGATCTACGTCTAGGGGTGAAAGGCCCATCGAGTCCGGAAACAGCTGGTTCCAACCGAAACATGTCGAAGCATGACCTCTGCCGAGATAGTTCATGGGGTAGAGCGACGGATTGGGGGACCTCACTCCGAGAGGAGTGAGCCCCCCTGTCCAACTCCGAACCTATGAACGTCGTTTGACGCAGGGAGTCCGGTGCGCGGGGTAAGCCTGTGTACCGTGAGGGAGACAACCCAGAGCTGGGTTAAGGTCCCCAAGTGTGGACTAAGTGCGATCGAAAGTGGTGCCGAGCCCTAGACAGCCGGGAGGTGAGCTTAGAAGCAGCTACCCTCTAAGAAAAGCGTAACAGCTTACCGGCCGAGGTTCGGCGCGCTGAAAATGATCGGGGCTCAAGTCCACCACCGAGACCTAGCGGCACTCTTGACAGAGTGATCCCGTAGGTTGGCATTCCGTTCGGGCGGAAGCACGGAAGAGATTTCGTGTGGACCGTGCGGTAACGAAAATCCTGGTCATAGTAGCAGCGTTAGTCGGGTGAGAACCCCGACGACCGAACGAGTAAGGGTTCCTCGGCAATGTTTATCAGCTGAGGGTTAGCCGGTCCTAAGTCTCACCGCAATTCGAATGAGACAAAAGGGAAACAGATTAATATTTCTGTGCCGGTGTGCAATAAAAGTCGACGCTTTGGGGCCGCTCAAGCCGGGCCTTCGCCCGGTCGAACCGTCCAAATTCGTGGAAGCCGTAATGGCACGAAGCGAACGAATGGCGGGATAGCGAAAGTTGAGTCAACCTGGAGCCCGTGAAAAGACGAGCACATCGTCCGTACCGAGATCCGACACAGGTACTCGTGGCAGCGAAAGCCAAGGTCTGTCGGGAAACAACCGACGTTAGGGAATTCGGCAAGTTAGTCCCGTACGTTCGCAATAAGGGATGCCTGCCTCGCAACGAGGCAGGTCGCAGTGACTCGGGCGCTCCGACTGTCTAGTAACAACATAGGTGACCGCAAATCCGAAAGGACTCGTACGGTCACTGAATCCTGCCCAGTGCGGGTATCTGAACGCTCAGTACAATGAGAAGAAGGACCCGTTAACGGCGGGGGTAACTATGACCCTCTTAAGGTAGCGTAGTACCTTGCCGCTTTAGTAGCGGCTTGCATGAATGGATCAACGAGAGCGCCACTGTCCCAACGTTGGGCCCGGTGAACTGTACATTCCAGTGCGGAGTCTGGAGACCCCCAAGGGGAAGCGAAGACCCTATAGAGCTTTACTGCAGGCTGTCGCTGAGACATGGCCGCTATTGTGCAGCATAGGTAGGAGCCGTTACACAGGTACCCGCGCTAGCGGGCCACCGAGGCAACATTGAAATACTACCCGATAGTGGCTGTGACTCTCACTCCGGGAGGAGAACACCGATAGCCGGGCAGTTTGACTGGGGCGGTACGCGCTTGAAAAGATATCGAGCGCGCCCCAAGGTTTCCTCACTCGGGTCGGAGACCCGAGTAAGAGCGCAAGAGCATACGGAAGCCTGACAGTGTCCGGCACAACGACGGACGCTGACGCGAAAGCGTGGTCTAGCGAACCAATTATCCTGCTTGATGCGGGAAATTGCTGACAGAAAAGCTACCTTAGGGATAACAGAGTCGTCACCGGCAAGAGCACATATCGACCCGGTGGCTTGCTACCTCGATGTCGGTTCCCTCCATCCTGCCTGTGCAGAAGCAGGCAAGGGTGAGGTTGTTCGCCTATTAAAGGAGGTCGTGAGCTGGGTTTAGACCGTCGTGAGACAGGTCGGCTGCTATCTATTGGGGGTGTTACGGTATTTGACGAGAACGTTCGTATAGTACGAGAGGAACTACGAATGGGTGCCACTGGTGTACCGGCTGTTCGAAAGAGCACGTGCCGGGCAGCTACGCACCACGGGGTAAGAGCTGAACGCATCTAAGCTCGAAACCCACTTGAAAAAGAAATACCACCTGAGATCACTCGTAGAAGACGAGTTCGATAGACTCGGGGTGTGCGTGCCAAGGCAACGAGGCATTCAGCCCGCGAGCACTAACAGATCGAGCCACCATTCATACGCATGGATCGTACGGACCCGGAAACGGGTCCAGGCGTTAACTGGACTACACGTACACACGGAGACAGACCACCGATACTGGTTCCCGGAACAGTGGTTCCGGGAAAGACGGTTCGATTCCGTCGATCGGCGTTAAGGCGGCCACAGCGGTGGGGCGACTCCCGTACCCGTTCCGAACACGGAAGATAAGCCCACCTGCGTTACGGTCAGTACTGGAGTGAGAGATCCTCTGGGAAATCCGTTTCGCCGCCTCCACTCATACTATCATAACACCGCGGAGTGGCGTTGCTGCTCCGCGTGATCATCACTCCTCAGAGAGCGACAGCGCTCTCTGGGGTTTTTTATTTTATAAGGTGTATTCTCTGAAGCCTGCAGAATCAACACCAAGGCGGAATTTCATGTCACAAGGGACTGTATTGTTCGTTGGGATCCAGATCCAAAACTCACTATTCATGTCGGACCGTTCGTCATAAGACATTGAACGGTCTGTCCGTGTTGTGCGTGACGGGACGCTTTGTTCGTCGTGCCCATTCGGGCGTTTTGAATCTATCCCGTCTCTCGTGGTCTACTTTGTGCACACGCGACCCGTCGATGCCGAACGGCTATTTCGATAATTCAATTGAGGCGATTTGTCATTCGGTAGTAGAGCTGCCGTATAATTAGATGTATCTGACGGCAATAGGCTATTCGGGCCGATCGAAACATTGAGTGACGACTCTAAAACGGTATCGCTTTCTGGTTGAACCGGTGGCTGTTGTCCGAGCTGGTCCGGTGTTATCGTACGTTTTCTGAGAGTCGTTCTGAGTCATTCCACTCACTTGTTCTGTAACAATCGCCAACACTGTGGTGCAAATCGACTGCAGTACGAAATCACTAATCGGTCCCGAAGGCGATCGAGACTGGACGGTCTGGCTGGTTCTGAAACGCGAGTCGGATCTCGAGTGAGGGAGAGCACTCTCCGTTATAGAAAGCCACTCTCCCGAATCACTTTCTCAAATATATGATAGTTTCCTTGCATGGGTGTCACCGAGCTGGTTCTCACTCCTCTTGAACTGATTCCTTTCCCGTATTCTCCTACACCTATCTCTTTTACACTCATATCAGATGATGGGGGAATAGATGTCAAACTACCGGATGTTACTGTCTCTCTAGTCGCGCGTTCACTGTGTGGGAGGTATGTAACTCACTACAGTTGCGATGCTGAGTACGTTCTCGAAGAGGCCGATAAAGAGGGCTGTAACGAGTGATAGTACGAGATACGCCATGAGAAAAATGGCCACCAAAATCAGCGTGACGAATACGTAATCGACGGTTCGATCGTGGACGATGATTGAGTGCTGTCCGATATCGAAGACCGAATACCCGAAATCGTGCGCTTCGAGTTCTTCGACTGTAAGACGAGGTCGAATTCGCATCCTCACCGTCCTCCTCGAACGGTCACGTTCGTTCCAGGTCGCAGTAGTTTCTGAACCAGCATTCGGTTGCTCAGTTGTACGAACGTAGCATACCTAAAGTTATTGGCTGGTTCCTCGAGACTCGATTAACGTTTCTCTCTGATTACCGTTTTACTCAATAGCTACGTTTGAATGACTGTTCTCGATTCCAGATATCTGTATGATATGTGTGTTTTTGAATGCTAGCCGTCTCATTGAACGTTTGACGTGTGGGGTTGGACGCTCAACAGCTACCATCTTTGAAAGTATGACCCGCCATTAGGGGGACATACACAATCTATAATGTGGATTACACTCATATGTATGTAACGTATGTTTTCTCATCACTAAATCAAATCCGTAATCACCGTCTAACGACTCTACAGGCGGGGATAATAGTGGTTACGGCGCTTCGAACTTGGCCGTGTTCTCATCGACGTTGTACACCCCGCGTGCGATCGGTAGTTTCTGTTGTTCGAGTTCGTCGTTCTGTTGTGGGATCGAATCACTGAGTTTTGCTACAGTAGATCCGTCTCAACCTCACTTATCGTACTCGAGTTCGTAGCGTTGCAGAACGCGGGGCGATACGCCACTGCCGGACAGGGCTCGTTCCATTTCCGACTCGTATTCTCTGTTATCCGGTAAACCATATGGTGTGCATTTAAACTTCTGTAGGGGATTATAATTGTATACTGTGTTATTATCCCTCTAGTTTGAACGAGATTGACTCCCCCTCGGTGATCTGTTCGTTGCGACTGAACGTCCGGTAATATCGTCCTTCTGGACTGTGTCACCGTCGAATATGCTACTCGCAGTGATAACGAAAGTAATGTAGAGTACCGATACGAGGAATTCGGCTCGATCCGCAGTCTGCGGATCGAATACCGTCGACAGGAAAACGCGTTCGAAAATAGTAGATCGTGTGCTCGTGCCGAACCGCCTACTGGATGGAGAGACCGGCTACCGTCGCCGGTGGGAGTTCGAGGGAGAGAGTCCCGTCGTCGTCGACTGAAACCTCGAGGTCCGCAGCCGCGAACTCGTCGGCATTGTCGGCGGTGACTGTCGTGTCCGGTTCGTTATCTGCGAACAGGAGATTCGCGTCGATCGCGTCGGCGTCCGGTGTTGTTCCTTCGAGACTGATCTCGACGCTGTGGTCTTCACGGCAGTCGAGGTTGGTGACGGTGACGTACGTCTCGCCGTCGGTGGTCGATGCGGAGGCACCGACCAGTGGCAGTTCGCGATCGTCGTCCGCGAGTTCGCGAGCGGGCGTATCGATCGACGTCTGGACGGCCTCGTTGCCTTTGTGTGGGGCGTACAGGTCGAAGACGTGGTAGGTCGGGCGCGCCCAGGCGTCGTCGGCGTCGGTTTCGACGAGACACTGGAGAACGTTGACGGTCTGTGCGATGTTGGTCATCGTCACGACGTCGCTGTGGTGGTTGAAGATGTCGAGGACGGCCGCTGCGGAGAGTGCGTCGAGGACGTTCCCCGGCTGCTCGAGTCCGTTGTCGGCCGTCGCTTCGGTGTGCCAGGCGCCCCACTCGTCGATGATGACACCGATGTCGCGGGTCGTGGCGACGGCGTTGATCGCGGCGGCGATCTTCTCGATGTGTGTTTCCATCTCGAGGGCATCGGCGAGGAACCGGTCGTATTTGTCCTCGTCTGCTTCCTCGACAGACATCGTGCGGCCGTAGTAGTGGTGGAGCGTGAGGTGGTCGAGCGGGAAGTCACTGCCCCATGCGGAGCCGCCGATCTCCTCCATGAAGCGGCGGTTCCACTCGTGGCCCTCGAAGCCACAGGCGATGAGCTCGAGTTCGTGATCGAGCATCAGGTTGTCCATGGTGCCGACGTAGGTCGCGAACCGACGGTACTCGCGGGCGTACTGTTCGGGCGTCATCTGTCCGCCACAGCCCCAGTTTTCGTTGCCCAGGCCCCAGTACTTCACGCCGTAGGGTTCCTCGTGGCCGTTCTCTCTGCGTCGGTCGGCGAGTTCGGTGTCCCCGTCGTAGTTACAGTACTCGACCCAGTTGGCGGCTTCCTGTGGGTCGCCCGAGCCGACGTTGGCGGCGAGGTACGGCTCCGTGCCGATGCGTTCGCACAGTTGGAGGAACTCGTCGGTGCCGAAGGCGTTGGATTCCTCGGGAACCTCTTCGGGACCCTGTGCCCAGAAGAGGTTTCGGCGGCGCGGTCGGTCCTCCCGTGGGCCGATGCCGTCCTCCCAGTGGTAGTCGTCGGCGAAACAGCCGCCGGGCCATCGCAGGACGGGGAGCTCGAGGTCGTCGAGGAGGGAGACGACGTCTTCGCGAAATCCGTCCTCGTCAGTACTGTCGCTATTCCAGATCCCTTCGTAGATACATCGTCCGAGATGTTCCGAGAAGTGACCGTGGACCTCGGGTGCGATCCGATCGATGCCCGCCTCTTTGTGGACTGTAATGCGTGCGTCTGTCATGCACTGGTGTGCGTTTCGTCGGTACCCATGTAAACTATACGATTCGAGGACCGCCTCGTTCAGCGGATGCGATCTCTATCAGAACCCAGTAACTGTTCGTCGTTAGTCGTCGGTCAGTCGCTCGATCAACCGCACGACGATCGTCGTCATCACCGGGTGCGACAGGACGGTCGTCTGTACCGGGAACGCACAGGCGACGATCCGTCCGTTCTCGGTGGTTCGCTCGAGGAGTGGGCTGCTCCACTCGGCGAGCCATCCCTCGACGTATCCGACGTGAACGGTATCCGTCGTGGGGTTCACGTTCGTGACGACGTGGTGTGGGTACGCATCCTCGAACTCCCAGCCGAGATGAGGTGTCGAACAGATATCGTCGAGGAGTGTCGAGTTCTGGTAGAGAAGCGACGCCGCCATTGTCCAGCTCTCGGTTTGCGGAAGGGATCGGAATTCGAAGATCTCGTTGGTGACCATCTCGCCTCGCCGGTCCGGCACCTGGACGACGGTCCCTCCGTCGTCCACGAAGTTCGTAATGCGGTCCGTTACGTCCGCCGTGAACGCAAGGTCGACATCCTCGGTGAGCGTGTGAGTCACGTCGAAACCGAGTTCCGCGACCCGAGAGGCCAGCACTCCTTCTGCGAAAACCGTCGTGTCGGCGGTCGCTCGTCTCTGTGGGGGAACGACGGTTACCGGCTCCGCCGCCTCGAGTTCGAGTGTCTCGTCTGCTGTCACGTCTGACTCGAGACGGGCGGTGACGGACTCGGTTCGGACCGTTTCGACCGACGGGGCTGCTGTGACGACCGGTTCCAGCGTCTTCACCGAGTGAGGCGGTATCGTTACCGATCGTCGACCGTCCGCGTCTCCGAATCGCCACTCGACGTCTCCGGTGATCGGATCTCCCGTGTCGTTGACGACAAAAATCTCGATACGGCGGTCGTCTTCGTGCCAGGAGACGTGGGAATCGAGTGAGATCACGACGACGACGTCGTCGTTTATCGCGGCGAAGTCGTCGTGAAACGACTTTTCGTTCCGGGCGTAATCGAGCAAGCCGTTGAACTCCCACTCGACGTCGCTGAGCTGGGTCATGACGAAACCGCCGATCTGGTCGCGTTTGCGTATCTCGCCGAGAACGTGTTCGATCGACGTCATCGCGCGGTCGCACCAGCACTCGCTGAGCGCTTCGATCGTTCCGAACGCGTCCTCGAGGCCCGTTTCGGCGAATCGCTCTTCGACGCCGTCCGGCCGTTTCATTCGATCGACGAGAAAGTCGTGTGAGTACCAGTGTGGTTCTCCGCCGTTGCGTTCGATGTCGGCGGTGGGATCGCTCATCGCCCACGTCCCGAACTCGGAAATCATCACTGGCGGGTCGGGACTCGGGTCAGCCCAGCGTCGCGTGGCGAAGTTGTCGCCCCTGTGATGGAGCAGGTGTGTCAGGCACTCCTCCCAGTCCGTCGCCCTGTCGGGACTCACGTAGTACCGGTGATAGTCGTTCACGTCCGTGTCGACGTGGGCCCACCCGGAGTTATCACAGACGAGGCGGGTCGCGTCCCACTCGCGGACCGTCGTCACCAGCGATTCGAGGTACGTCTGTTTCGTTTCGTCGGTCCAGAGGGTCTCTTCGGAATCGTAGTGGCCGATTCCCCACTCCTCGTTATAGATGCTCCAGATGACGACGCTCGGCCGGTTGTAGTCTCGCTCGAGGAGACCGCGAAGTTGGGTCTTGACTTCGTCTCTCGAGCGATCCGTATCGCGGAGCGGATTGGCGGGTTCCTCCCAGACGAGGATCCCGTTTCGATCGGCTTTTTCGAGGAATTCCGGGTGGGCCGGCTTCACGTGTTTACGAACGAGGTTGAACCCCAGTTCTTTCGCGACCGCGATTTCGCGTTCGAACTGCTCGCTATCGGGTGGACGATACAGCGTCTCGGGGTAGTATCCCTGTTCGAGTACTCCTCGAAGCCGTATGGACTCCCCGTTCAACAGGAATTCGTCACCGTCCCGTTCGATCGATCGCATTCCGAAGTAGTCCTCGTATCGGTCGATCGTCTTTCCGCCTGCCGTCAGCGTGACCTCGAGATCGTACAGCACCGGTGAGTCGGGAGACCAGTACTCGGCGTCGTCGAACGTCAACAGGAGTTCTGTCCCCTCGGCGACGGTCCGCGAATCGATCGCGACGACCTCTCCGTTTCGGGACGCTCGACCTTCAACGCGGACGTTTTCTGGTATACGTTCGTCGGCTCCCGGTTCGATCTCGAGATCGACGAGCGCCGAATCAGTCTCGAGGTCGGGGGTGACGTGCGCTCGAATCACGTGGGTAGCCGGTCGGAAGTAGAGGGATACCGACTGCCAGATGCCGCTCACGCGCGTGTACCACGGGTCGCCCTGTTTGCCGTGTGGAATCTCCGAGAGATCGTCGGGATCGGAAACGGCGACGACGAGCGAGTTCGCTCCGGCGGTGACCGCCTCGGTCACGTCCAGTTCGAACGGGAGGTAGCCGCCGCGATTGTCGCCGACTCTGTGGCCGTTGACCCAGACGGCCGCCTCGTAATCGACGGCGTCGAATTCGACGACCGTGCGCCGGTCACTGATCTCGTCTTCTTCGAGGCGGACCGTGCGTCGGTACCATGCGGTCCCGGTGTACTCCCGACGCTCCTCGTCTTCCTGCCAGATGTGGGGCACGTCGACGGGTTTCGCGTCGGCCGGCCAAGCTTCGGACGCGTTGTGCCACCCCTCCTCGAGGCCGACGCCGTTCGGGTCGATGGTGAACGTCCACTCTCCGTCGAGGGAGCGCGAATCCCGGACGGGGTTTCCTCGGTTCATACCTGTCTCTCCCACACGACGGAGTTAAATCTTGAGTCGACCGGTCGACCTTCGCCAGGCCGGCACCGGTCTGCGGTCTTCGAGGTGGTCGCGATACGAACCGTTTTGTCGGAGGGGTCTCTACTGGAACTATCGATGGGCCCGCCGAAACACCACGTCAAATCGGTTTCGAAGACGTTCGAGATACTCGAGGTGATGGAGCGAAGTGGCGAACTGGGGGTGACCGAACTGTCTCAGCGGACGGGGATCGCCAAGAGTTCCGTCTACAAGTACCTCGACACGCTGCGACACCTCGGCTTCGTGACGAAGTCCGAGGGGAAGTACTCGCTGTCACTCCGCTTTTTCCAGTTCGGCCAGCGAATCGTGAACCGTCACGATGTCTATCATCTCGCTCGGCCGGAACTGGAAGCGCTGGCTGAGAAGACCGGTGAAATGGCGTCGCTCGTCGTCGAAGAGGACGGCGAAGCGGTGTCTCTGTATCGGACTCGCGGTCACGATCGATCCCACGGTACCGTCGAAGACGGGGACCGGATCCCGATACACGGTTCCGCCGGCGGCAAGGCGTTGCTCTCGTATCGTCCACCCGAAGAGGTAGAGACGGCACTCGCCGCCGCCGACGTCGATGTCGACCGCCAGACGCTCTTTGCCGAACTGGAGACGGCTCGAGACCAGCGACTCGTCGTCGACCGAGACGCGCGCGACGTAGTCGATTACAGTGCGGGGATGCTCGAGGGACATCGTCACACCGTCGGTCAGAACCGGACCGACGACGGTCTCCGCAGCATCGCTGTTCCGATTCGAAACGATCAGGACTACGCGATCGCTGCGATAGAAGTGATCGGTACCGATCGCAGTCTGAACGCTCAGCGACTCGAGGCGGACATCGCCCCGCTGCTCGTTTCGGCCGGCAAATCCATCGAGATCGAACTCTCGAAGCGCTAGTGGTAATACGGCATTACCGCAGCGACGGCTCGATCAAACCGTTGTGGCTGGACCGGACTCGAGGGGAGAGGCCGCGATCCGATCGACACTCGACGAGCGCCCGATTCGGCGGTAATTCCGGCCATCTCGGTTAACGATCACGGCTGTATCATCAGAATACTAGTATCAGGTCTCGGTGTTTCTCGTGAAGAAACGCATTACTCGACGCCCAGACAGGGTGGTTTACACCGTTCGCGAACGCGGTGAAAACATACTGCATTGCATCCGTAGGGTTGTAAGAGTAAGAACCTCTTACGGCGTCGTTTCGAAATGAGAAACGCAGCGTCCACGACGGGTATTGGCCGTCTCGGAGTCACGACGGTCCGCCGGTCGATATCGACACCGGTAGCCTGTCCGACACGTCCCGTTCCGGAGCCAGCGGACGTGTCATCGCCGCAGACGGCGGCGGCGAAGACGGAGCGGTTGCCGTCCGTTCACCGGAGGCTACCCCGGTCGGGTTCTGGGATAGATTGATACGCCGGCCGAGCGTCCGTGAGGACGCCTCGAGACATGCCTGCCACGGACCCACCGACGCTCTATCGCCACGAGTACCGTCCGCCGGCGGAATCGCCGGCAGTAACGATCGACCCCAACGTCACGGGTGAGACGGTGAATCCGTCCCTCTACGGGAAGTTCACCGAACACCTCGGGTGGAACATCTACCACGGGATAGACGCCAATACGACGTTCAATCCGACCTTCGGTCGATGGGGATTTCGCGAAGAGAGCCCGCATCCGGACGGCGGATTCGTCGGCGAAGCCCACAACGACGACATCCGAAACCGAATCGATCAGTACGCGACCCGACAGGAGTACCCCGATTCGAAGCCGTTACGGGACGCCTTCGAGTCGGGGCTCGCCTTCTGGTGGCTTCCACACGGCGACGAGGTGACAACCACCGCCGACACCAATCCCGCCGGCGAGCGCGCCCAGCGACTCGAGACGGGGGGTCCGGGAGCGGGGATCAAACAGTGGCTCTACCTTCCCCTTCAGCGCACCGACGGATACGAGTACACGGTCGAAGCCCGCAGTCACCGGGGGGCACGGCTCACGGTTGCGGTACACGCGATCGACGACGGTGGAGAGCCCGCGGAGACGCTCGCGAGCGACTCGTTCGACGTCGGCGACGAGTGGACGTCCGTGGATGGAACGCTCCAGTTGGAGTGCAATTGCGAGGGGGAGGGGTACGATCCGGACGCGCTGTATGCGATTACACTTACCGCCGACGAGCCTGCGGATCTCGTGATCGATCGGGTGCTCTGTTACCCCGACGACCACGTTAATCGAGTGGATCCCGACGTGATCGAGTACTATCGCGACGCCGAATTGCCGTTCCTTCGGTGGCCGGGCGGGAACTTCGTCTCCGGCTACGATTGGCGAGACGGGATCGGACCGGTCGCGGAGCGACCGACGAACCCGAATCCCGCCTGGGACGGAATCGAACCCAACCTGTTTGGGACCGCCGAGTTCGTCGCGTTCTGTCGCGAGGTCGGGGCCGAGCCGACCATCTGCGTGAACGCCGGCGATGGAACGCCGGCGGAAGCCGCGGCCTGGGTCGAGTACTGTAACGGCGATACCGGGACGGAGATGGGTGCGCTTCGCGCCGAGCACGGGTACGAAGACCCCTTCGACGTCACCTACTGGGAGATCGGCAACGAACTCTGGGGCGACTGGCAGGAGCGCCACACCACGCCCGCGGGCAACGCCGACCGTTACGAACGGTTTCACGACGCGATCGAAGCCGTCGATCCCGACGTTAAACTTCAGGCGTGTGGCTACCGGCACATCGACGAGTGGAACGCGACGCTCGCGGAGACCGTCCCCACGGAAAAACTGCGCTCGATCACGACCCACCCGCTCGCGGGTGGCGACGTTTCGAGGGCGACCGACCCCGAGGAAATCTACGACGCCTTTCAGGGCTTTCCCGACCAGCTCCGCGCGGTCTTCGATCGGTTCCTCGAGACGATGGACGAGAACGGCATCGCCGATCCGAAACTCGCCGTCACCGAACTGCAGCAGTTCGCACACCTGCTTCCCGAAGACGAGGACGACGCCGATCCGGACGACTACCGCGTCGGCGAGGAGACGCTCCCGACCCCGACGACGCTCTCCGAGGCGCTCTACCTCACCGGCGTCGTCAACCACTGCATCCGGATGGGGTCGGACGTGGAACTGCTCACCCACTCCGCGGCGGTCAATCACGGCGGTGGGCTCCAGAAGCACAAAGAACGGGTCTTTCCCGATCCGTGCTACTACGCCCACCGCATGGGGATCGCCCTCGCCGGGGGGACACCGCTGGCCGTCCGGGTCGCGTGCGATACGTTCTCGACGGACATCGCTCTCGGCGAGATCGATCCGGTCGACGCGGCACCGATCGTCGACGCGATGGCCGTCCGCCAGGCCGACGCGCTCTTCGTCGTCCTCGTCGTTCGACCCGCCACGGCGAGTCCCGAGTTCGTGACGCTGGACGTGAGCGCTCTCGAGTTGGCGGACGACGTCGGAACGGCCGCGACGGTGACGACGCTCACCGGGGACGCCTTCTACGAGGAAAACAGCGTCGAATCACCCGACAACGTCGCTCCGAGTACGCAGACTGTCTCCGTCTCGGAGGGGAGCCTCGACGTCCCGGTCGAGTCGACGTCGCTCGTTCGCGTCGAACTTCCGCTCTCGTGACCGGTTCGGACGAGAGGATGGGGCGATTCGATCTTAGACGTCGACGTCCGGAACGGTCGCTTCCTCGCTCGGCGTTCCGTCGTCGATCGTGGGCCAGCCGTCTTCCCACTCGATTCGGTCGAGCAGGAGCGAGCGTCGGGGAAAACTGTCGCACTCGTATTCGTCTGCGGTCGTGTCGTAGGCGTGATAGAGGAGCCAGTCCGTCCCCGCTCCGTCGGTGATCGTCGAATTGTGGCCCGGTCCGGCGAACCGGTCGCTCGCGGAGACGATCGGTTCGCCGCTGTTCCAGGCGTCGATAGTACGGAGGTCGTCTCCGTCCCGATTTTCGTACGGTCCCTCGAACGACTCGGCTCTGCCGACCTCGAGTTCGTAGGTGCTCGCGTGGCCGTCACAACACGATCCGGTCGTCACGAACAGGTAATAGTACTCGTCGTGCTCGAGGAGATACGGCGCCTCGTAGGCGTCACCGGCCACGTGGAATCGCGTCTCTTCCACCCAGTCCAGACCGTCCTCGGTCAGTTCCACGCCGTAGATCCCGTGGAAACTCCCCCAGATCAGGTAGGGCGTCCCGTCGGAGACGTGAAACGCCGGGTCGATCGAGTTCTCGACGTCGATCTCCTCGCTCGAGAACAGTTTCCCGTGGTCGTCGAAGGGGCCGACCGGGTCGGTTGCGGTCGCGACGCCGATCCCGGGATCCTCGTCGCCCCATTCGGAATACGAGTAGTACAGGTAGTACCGATCGCGGTACCGGACGACGTCGGGTGCCCAGATGAATCCCAGGTTCTTCCAGTCGGGCTTCGCTTCGAAGGCTTCGCCGACGTACTCCCAGTCGACTAAGTTCTCGGATTTCACGATCGGGGCGATTCGTGCACCTTCGCAGTCACCCCAGTCGTCCTCCGTTCCGTACGCGTAGTAGGATCCGTCGTCGGATCGGACGACGGACGGATCGGCCAGGATGGGTTCGTACACCGGATTTCGGTACGTATCATCTCCGAATACCGTACTCGTACACCCCGCGAGAGCACCGATCGTCGATGCTCCACAGAGTTGCGCAAGCAGGCGTCTTCGTTCCATGTACGCTCTGAGAAGTCCCTTGTGTTAAAGCCCCGCTCCGAGCGCGGACGCGAGCGTCGGTTCGCCACTGTTACCCGCTAGGACTGCATCTTCGACGAATCCACGATCGGCTACCGCGCATTCCGCCACCTGAAATCGTGCGGCACGTCAGCATATGTACACCGGGGTTCCACTTTCAACTTTCGTCGAAGTGAATCCGAACCAGACACAATCTATATATATTGGTCGTATGTGATGTATGAGCATGCAGGGTAATTCCCGTGCGGATGAGAATTCGAATCGACAGCGCGCCACTCGGCCAGTCAGTGGTCGGTCGAACAATCGGCGCCGATTCCTTCAGGGCGTCGGTGTCGCGGGTGCGGTGGGACTGGCGGGTTGTGTGGGCAGTCTCCCCGGATTCGGGGGCGGCGGCGACAACGAATCCCAGGCCGGCGAAGAAGACCTCGAGGGCGGCGTCGAGGTGGACGAGGGTGACGCCGACATCATCCTCCGACTCGATTCGCTGTTGACCGGTGGGGACGGCGATCCGTTCGAGGCGATGGTCGAAGACTTCAACGAGCAGTCCGACAACGTCGCCGTCGAGGTCACTCGCGTCCCGTGGGACGAGTACTACGACCAGCTGTTCACCGCGATGACCGCCGACGAGGCCCCGGACATCGCGTTCTCGCACAGTTCTCAGATCGTCCCGTTCCTCGACAACCTGACGCCGCTCGACGACTACGTGAATTACGATCCGTACGTCGAGCAGATCGTCGACAGCGTCGAGTACGACGGCCAACACTACGGTGCGCCCCTCGACACCCACATGGCGGCGGTCTACTACAACAAAGAGATCTACGAGGAGGCCGGACTCGATCCGGAAGAACCGCCGACCAACTGGGAGGAGTTCGCCGAGGCGAACGACGCGATCGTCGACGCCGGATACTACGCGTTCGATTACGGGACCGGAATGCACATCTGCCGATCGTGGGGCGGCTGGCTCCGCTCGCGAGGTCACGAAGTCATCCAGGGGGAAGAAGGCAACTGGGAGCCGAACTTCAACAACGAAGGCGGCGTCGAAGTCACGCAAGCCCTTCGAGAGGCGGTCGAACGAGAGTGGACGCCGACCGAGGACGACAACAGTTGGCCGTCGTTCGTCGAGGGCGACTTCGGTGCCGTCGTCGACGGGACGTGGGCGTGGTCCCGATTCCGAGAGGGCGGCGGAGAAGAACTCGACTTCGACTGGGGTACCTACGACCTGTCGCTCGCGCCGGGGAAGGAAGAAGACTGGACGATGTGCGACAGTCACAACCTCGTCGTCCCGGCTGCCGATCACAGTGAGGAGGAATTGGAAGGCATTGGCCAGTTCTTCGAGTACATGACGCAGGAGCGTGCAGTCGACTGGAGCGCGGAAGCGGGTCACCTCGCGGCGACCACCGAAGCCCTCGGCTCGGACGACCTTCGCGAGCGGGAGGCGTGGGACTATTCGTTGCACACTTTCCAGGAGATCGCGGACAACGGGGAGCTGTACTACTGGCCGGCCACGCAGAATACCGACGAGTACTCCGAGGCGATCTACCAGTCTCTCGAGGCGGTCCGATTCGGTCAACAGGACGCTCAGGCGGCGCTCGACGAGGCGGAACAGCGGTGTCAGGAGGTATTCGAGTAGTCTCACCCATCGCGAATCATCGGGATCGGACGATCCGTTTTCGATGGTTCGGCCGAGACAGAATCCCCGCTAACGGTAACGTTTATAATCAATCGATCAGATTATCCACTAACCATGGCACCGATCGACACGGGACCGTATCCCACGAACCATTCCGTGAACGCCGAATCACATCGTGATTGAATACAATGGATCGAATACCCGCCGTACGGAGAGTTGAGGTGAGATAGTACATGCTTGACCTTATCGCTGCGATGAGAACCGAAGGACCGCGACAGGCGATCAACCTGTGGTGGCAGGAGATGGTCGACGAGTACGACCGCCGGGAATCGGCGGAAGGCATTCTGCTCGCGCTTCCGTACCTCCTCGCGTTCGTCGGTTTCATGCTCTTCCCGTTGCTCTACGGGCTTTACATGAGCCTGTACGACTGGGACGCGCTCAGTCCGGAACAATCGGAGTTCATCGGGCTCGGAAACTATCAGGCGCTCATGAACGACCCTCGGTTCTGGGAAGCGCTTTGGAATACGATCTGGTTCGTGATCCTTTCCGTTCCGCCGCTGGTAGTATTCGCTCTGTTGCTCGCTCTGGGCGTCAACCGGAACGTCAAAGGCCAGACGGTCCTTCGAACTATCTTCTTCAGCCCGTACATCCTCACGGTATCCGTCGTCGCCCTCATCTGGGTGGAGTTGTTTGCGGGCGAGGGCGGATTGATCCGACACTGGCTCGCGTTCGTGATGGAGGATCCGCCTCGGTTCCTGATCGATCAGACGTGGGCGATGGCTTCGATCGCCATCGCGACGGTCTGGTGGTCGATCGCGTTCAACTTCATTATCCTCCTCGCGGCCCGACAGAACGTCTCCGATCGGCTGTACGAAGCGGCAAAGCTCGACGGGGCGAGCAGTTACCGAATGATGCGGGACATCACGATCCCGCAGATGCGAAACCCGCTGATCTTCGTCGTGATCATCACGTTCGTCGGCTCGTTCCAGGTGTTCGGACAGCCCTACATCATGACCGACGGTGGACCCCGTTTCGCGACGCATACGATCGTGATGTACCTGTACACGACCGGCTTCGCAGGTCGTGAATTCGGGTACGCCGCAGCCGTCGGGTACGTGCTGTTTCTCATCCTGATCACGGTTTCGGTCATCAACTACTACGTCCTCTCGGAGAACGAATAACGATGAGTACGAAATCAATCCTCAACGACATCCGCAACGGAGAGACGTTCGAGAACCAAGACGCCAGAAACCACTTCCTCCGGAAGGTGGCGCTCTACGTCGGCCTCTACGGGGCCGCCTTCCTCTTCATCATCCCGTACCTGTGGATGATCTCGAGAGGGTTCCAGCCCCGATGGCAGTTGTTCGCGGCCGAGCCGTACCTGATCCCCCGCGAAATCACGTTCGAGTGGTACTCGTTCCTGCTCGAGGGAACGCCGATCGTTCGGTGGACGGTCAACACCGTCATCATCGCCGGCGGCGCGACGCTTGCGGTCCTCATCGTCGATTCGATGATCGCGTACTCGGTGACCCGACTCAACTGGCCGGGCAAGCGGGTCGTCTTCTCGGTGATCGTCGCGAGTTTCATGGTTCCGGGGATCGTCAACCTGATTCCGGTCTACCAGATCATCGTCGAACTCGGACTGCTCAACTCCTACCTCGGGGTCATGCTTCCGGTCATCGCCGGCCCCATCGGGGTCTTCATGCTCGTTCAGTTCTTCAAGGACTTTCCCGACGAAATCGAGGAATCTGCCCGGATCGACGGCTTCTCCACGTTCCAGATCTACACCCGCCTCGTGCTTCCGATGATGAAATCCGCGCTGACAGCTCTCGGGTTGTTCATCTTCATCTGGACGTGGAATTCGTTCCTCTGGCCGCTGATTATCTTGCAGCGGGAATCGATGTACACGCTGCCGATCGGACTGGTCGTCCTTCAGGATACGATGACGGCTCAGCAGCCCGGGTTGATCATGGCCTCCGCGCTGTTCGCATCGCTCCCGCTGTTCATCGTCTTCCTCCTCCTGCAGAAGCAACTCGTCGAGGCGGTACAGATGCAGGGAACAGTCGGATAACCGTCTCTCTCCACACTCGTTATTCAAGGTGATGTCTATCTCATCTCAATCCGACGTCGATCGGCTCGGAACGTCGATCAAGACGACGAAGATCAGCTTCTACGATCACTCGTCGAAACTCGTCCTGATCAGCGTCTGCTGGTTTCTCGCCTGCATCCCGCTGATAACCATCGGTCCGGCGACGGTCGGCGCGTACGCGGGCGTGGCCGGCGTGCTCGACGAACAGCGGTTTGATTACCGTCAGGCCCTCCGAATCGCTCGAAAACAGTTCGTTCCGTCGCTCGTTCTCGGTGTCTTCCCGGCGATGTTCGCCGTCGGCGCACTGACTTTCACGCTCGAGTTTTTCTCCACGGAATCGCCGCGCGCTGCGATACTGGCGGTCGGGAGCCTGTACGCCGCTGCGTTCTCCGTTCTCGTTCTCATCCCGACGTTCGTCTGGCTGTCTCGAGACGTGTGGGTCGGAACCGCGATCAAGCGGGGATACCTGTGGGTGGTTTCCCACCCAACGCTGGCGTTGACGACCGGTATCGTGACGCTCGTCGTGTTCCTCGTCACGGTCGCTCTCACGATCGGGTTCGTACTCTTGTTCGGAGCGATCGCGTTTACGTTTCACCTGTTAGTGATCCCGGAACGTGACTGAGAATCCGATCTCCCGTTCGGACTATAAATCATAACTCGTCTTATACGGAATCTATCATGGAAGATGCGTAAGGTATATGTTCGATTGGATGTATGCTTACGATAGTCTAGCATATGAGCAGTGTACGATTTGAGGACGTCAGAAAGGTGTACGACGACGAGATCGTCGCCGTCGACGGGTGTTCTCTCGACGTCGAAGATGGCGAGTTCGTCACGATCGTCGGTCCCTCGGGATCGGGTAAATCGACGTTGCTACGGATGGTCGCCGGACTGGAGGATATCACGGACGGGGACCTCTATATCGGTGATAAACGGGTCAACAACGTCGCGCCACAGAACCGGGGGGTCGCGATGGTCTTCCAGAACTACGCGCTCTACCCGCACATGAGCGTTCGGAAGAACATGTCCTACGGTCTCAAGCTGACGACCGACCTCTCGGACGACGAGATCGAGCGGCGGATCATGGACGCCGCCGAAATGATGGGCATCGAAGAGCTGTTAGAGGACAAACCGGGCCAGCTCTCCGGCGGTCAACAACAACGCGTCGCGACGGGCCGGGCGATCGTCAGGGAACCGGACGTGTTCCTCATGGACGAGCCGCTCAGCAACCTCGACGCGAAGCTCCGGACGCACATGCGCATCGAGCTCCAGCGGCTGCAAGAGAACCTCGAGACCACGACGATCTACGTCACCCACGACCAGGAAGAGGCGCTCACGATGAGCGATCGCGTCGTGATCCTCAATCACGGCGAACTCCAGCAGGTCGGGACGCCCGAAAACGTGTACCACGAACCGGTAAACCGATTCGTCGCGGATTTCATCGGCAGTCCGTCGATGAACTTCTTCGACGTCGAACTCCACGGAACGACGCTTACCAGCGACGCGTTCACGTACGAGCTCCCCGGGGCGCTCGCAGAGCGCATCAAGGAACGAATGAACAGCCAATCTCTCGTACTGGGAATCCGACCGGAACACATCAAGCTCTCGGAAGCGAGCGCGGACAATTCGATCGAGGCGGAAGTCGCCGTGCTGGAACCGGTTGGAAGCGACAATTACGTCTACCTCGATATCGGCGACCTCGAGTGTACGGTCCGCGTCCCCGGAGACGTCAAACCCGAGGAGGGCTCCCGGGTTCACATGACGTTCGACCCGACGGATATCCACCTCTTCGACGGCGAGACGACGGAAAATATCATGCTCGAGGCCAAGCAGGTCGCGAGCGTGGACAACGTCTGAAACCTTTCTCGTCGGTTTCTCCGATTCTACACGCCGCCGTTCGCGATCCGTTGGAGCGTGAGCGGCGGCTTCGAGCGTGTGACGATCGGAAACGTAAGGCCGAGAGCGTCGAAACGGCGCTCCTCGAGGCGATCGGGCGGCGATAGGTGGCGTCGATTCCACTCGGCGCGGCGGGGTGTGTGTCGAAAAACAGTAGGAAACGCCAAGTATCTCGAAAGAGAACCGCTTCGACAGTAGGTATGATACGCCGAGCAAACGATGACGACGACTATCGAGATTCTATCTCGCTGAACGGACCGTGGCAGTTCGTGACCGATCCCGACGACGACGGTCGTGACGAGGGCTGGTACGTCTCGAACGCCTGGCCTGATCGCGGCCGGACGGTCGAGATCCCCCACGCCTGGCAGGAACTCGAGGAGTACCGCGACTACACCGGTGCGGCGTGGTACCGGCGAACGGTCTCCGTCGAACCGGCGGAGGGCGAACGCATCCTCGTTCGGTTCGGCGCCGTCGACTACGAGACGACCGTCTGGGTCAACGGCGAGGAGATCGGCTCGAACCGCGGCGGCTACCTCCCCTTCGAACTCGACGCCACCGACGCGATCACCCGAGGCGAGAACGAAATCGTCCTCGAGGTCGTCGATCCCGAAGACGTAAGCGAGATTCCTCACGGCAAACAGGGCGAGCCGTGGTACCACCGAATCAGCGGCATCTGGCAGGACGTGACCCTCGAGATCGTCCCCGAACTTCGGGTGGACGGGATCGAGGTGACGCCGAACCTCGAGGACGACACCGCCCGCGTTCGCGTCGACGTGGTCGGGTCCGGAGCCGACTCGACGGACGCCCGTTCGAGCGCGACGATCGAGGTCGCGCGTGACGGCGAGACGGTCGCCAGCGCCGAAACGACCGTCGACGCCGACGGCT
This sequence comes from Halomontanus rarus, assembly GCF_017357405.1. Taxonomy (GTDB): domain Archaea; phylum Halobacteriota; class Halobacteria; order Halobacteriales; family Natrialbaceae; genus Halomontanus; species Halomontanus rarus. Next base: position 768,686 of record NZ_CP071598.1, read on the forward strand.
CGGCGACGGCGACGCTCGCGATCGACGAGGCCGAGTACTGGTCGCCGGAGGAGCCGGCCCTGTACGACGTCGACGTCGAACTCGAGCGGGAGGGGTCGATCGTCGATCGGTACGAGGACTACTTCGGGATGCGCAGCATCGAGACTCGCGACGGCCGACTCTTCCTGAACGGCGAGCCCTACTACATGCGCGGCGCGCTCGATCAGGGCTTGTACCCGAAGACGCTGTACCGACCGTTCAGTGACGATCTCTTCGAGCGAGAGGTTCGCGTCGCGAAGGAACTCGGCTTCAATCTGCTTCGAAAACACATCAAGCCGGCCCACCCCAACTTCGTAGAGCAGGCCGACCGCCAGGGGCTGCTCGTCTGGCAGGAACCCGCCAATCCGACCGTCCACTCGGACCGGTCGAAACGCGAGGTTCGCGAACAGCTCGAGGGGATGATCGCGCGCGACTACAACCGGCCGAGCGTGATCGTCTGGAGCCTCTACAACGAGGAGTGGGGGATCGGCAACCCGCAGGGGTTAGACGAGGAGACCTCCCTCTGGGAGGACGAGGACAAACAGGAGTACCTCGCCGACCTGTACGAGGAGACGAAAGCGCGGGACCCGACCCGGATCGTCTGTGACAACTCCGGCTGGGCGCACGTGGCGACGGATCTCAACGACTACCACCGGTACTTCGTCAGTCCCGACCGCGCCGAGGCGTGGGCGGACGACATCGAGGAGATCACGTCCTCGCCCGCGGACAACTACGGCGCGACGGTGACCGATCCCGAGGACGCACCGCTGATCGTCTCCGAGTTTGGAACCTGGGGGATGTGCGATACGCCGGCGATCGAGGAGTTCTACGGCGAACGACCGCCGTGGTTCGACCACGAGTTCCTCGAGGAGGGGCTCAAGCGGCCCGCCGGCTACCGCGACCGGTTCGCGAACTCGACGCTCTCGGACGTCTTCGAAGACTGGGGCGCGCTCGCAGAGGAGTGGCAGTGGCGCGAGTACCGGTCGATCAAGGACGTCATCGAGCAGATGCGGATCCACGAGGGCGTGGCGGGGTACGTGATCACGGAGTTCTCCGACATCGAGTGGGAGTTCAACGGCATCCTCGACTACCGGCGCGAGGAGAAGGCGTTCCACGACGACTTCGCCCGGATCAACGGCGACGTCCTCGTCCGGATCGACTGCGAGACTCACGCGCTCCGTCCCGGTGAGACGCTCGAGGCGGATCTCGTCGTCGTCAACGACACGACCGACGCCATCGACGACGAAGTCGAGTGGCGCGTCTTCGACCGGTCGGGGACCGTTCCGGTCACGCTCGACGGGTTCGGAACCGAGCGTCTCGAGGGTGCGATTTCGCTCGAGGTGCCCGCGGACGCCGTCGAGGGGGTTACGACGGACGAACTCGCCGTCTCGCTCGCGGACCTCGCGACGAACGAGGAATCGATCACCGTCGTTCCGGACGTCGCCGCGAGCAGCGACGATGACGGTGACGTCACGGTGTACGCGGCGATGGAGACGCTCGCCGCGGACCTCTCGACCGCCGGGTTCGACGTCGTCGACTCGCTCGAGGCGGCCGACGTCGCGATCCTGACCGAGCCCGACGACGAGGCGCGAGCGTACGTCGAAGACGGCGGCACGGCGCTGCTCGTGCCGACCGAGAGCGGGGGAATGGCCGACGAGCAGTTCTTCGACTACCGGGACCTCCCCGAGAAAGAGAGCTGGAACCTCGTCGCGTGTCTGTTCTACCGGGACAGCGACGTGCTCGAGGAGTACGTCGACACCGTTCCCGGCTGGGAGCTCGAGGGACTCTACCCCTACGACGTCGTCGCCGACGTCGACCGCGACCGGGACGACGTCCACGTCGGGTACGTCGAGGGCTGGCTGGCGAACTGGTCGGCGGCGGTCTGTACGCGAGCGTTCGGCGACGGGCGGGTTGCCGCGTGTACGTTCCGTCTGACCGGAGACGATACTGAGAACCCCGTCGGGGACGCGATACTCGCGGCACTCGTCGACGACCTCGGAACCGCCTGATCCGGCCCCGTCCGTGGGTCGTCTCGCGTCGTCGGTCGTCGCTCCCCCGGCGTGTTCGGTCGACGCACCCGATCCTCCGAAACGTTCATCATGGTTTCTCACTAAATCCGACCGTGATTCGACAGCACGACTACGCGTCGCGAGGGACACCGTCTCTGCGGCGGTGTCGACCGGGCCGGGGAGGGGGTTGACGGTGACGGGGTCGGGACGCGATCGTTCGTCGGTATCCCCGAACGGACACGGGCCCGCGGACGCTGACACTCGTCGGTCGCCGCGGTCACGGACCACTCGAGTGCGCCGGCGGGTGACCGGTTGATGGCGGTGGACGACTCGAAAGACCGTTCGCCGTCCGAACGCGTCGACGTCTGCGTCGTCGGTGCCGGCCCGGCCGGCGCGCTGACGGCCTACTCGCTGGCCGAGCGGGGCCACGACGTCGTGATCCTCGAGGCGGGGCCGCGGTTCTCGTTCGAGGATCGCCTTCGGCGGATGGAGTACTCGCTGCGACCGGCCCACGACGGACTCGAGGTCTGGGAGATGGGCGGCGACCGCGACGCGTACGCGTCTACCGGCCCGCTGGACTATCCGTTGAACGACGTTCGCGTCAAGGGGGTCGGAGGAACGACGCTCCACTGGCTCGGTTACGTCCCGCGATACCACGAGAAGGACTTCGAGATGGAATCGCGATACGGGATCGGGGAGGACTGGCCGATCTCCTACGACGACCTCCGGCCCTACTACGCCGAGGTCGAACGGGAGATGGGCGTCGCGGGGGCCGAGGACAACCCGTTCGAACCGCCCCGCGAGTCGCCGTTTCCGATGGACGGGTTCTCGCCGAGTCACTCGGATTCGCTGCTCGTCGAGGCCTGCGAGGAACTCGACATCACGGTTCACTCGATTCCACAGGCGCGCAACAGCGAGACCTACGACGATCGAAGTCCGTGCGTCGGCTACGGGACGTGTATTCCCGTCTGTCCGTCCGGCGCGAAGTACAGCGCCGACGTCCACGTCGCGAAAGCCGAGGCGGAGGGGGCGCGCGTGATCGACCGAGCGCCGGTCCAGCGCCTCGCACACGACGCGAGCGGTGAGCGTCTCGAGGCCGTGGAGTACGCCACGCCGGACGGGGAGACCCACCGGCAGGAAGCTCGGCAGGTCGTCCTGGCCTGCGGGGCGATCGAGACGCCCAGAGTCCTGTTGCTCTCGGAGTCCGACCAGTATCCCGACGGGCTCGCCAACTCCTCCGGAGCCGTCGGCCGCTACCTCATGGACCACCCGCTGGTCATGACCTTCGGAACCGCGTCCGAACCGACGCGACAGCACCACGTCGGCTTCTCGACGTCCGGGACCCACCAGTTCTACGACCACGAGGAGCCGACGCCGGGAAGTTTTCACATCGGATTCCTGAATTACGCCGGCCCGTCGCCCGTGGCAGCGGCCCTCTCGAACGGCGACTGGGGCGATAGCCTCGTCTCGGACGTGTCGACGGAGGTGACTGGGCACATCGGCACCGAAGCACTGGTCGAACAACTCCCCAGGGAGGAGAACCGGGTGACACTCGACACCTCACAGACCGACGATCACGGCAATCCCGTTCCCGAGGTGCACTGGAGCGTCGGTGATCACGCGATCGAGACCGCAGAGGCAGCGCTCGAGGTCCAGCGCGACATTCTGGAGACGATGGGCGCTCGCGTCACCTGGAGTACGAACCCGCGCAGTCCCGCGTCGGGAAGCCATCCGATGGGGACGACGCGGATGGGTTCGGACCCGGAGTCGAGCGTCGTCGACGCCCGGCTTCGAACGCACGACCTCGAGAACCTCACGATCGCCTCGAGCAGCGTGTTTCCGACCGGCGGGGCGATGAACCCGACGCTGACGATCGGTGCGCTGTCGCTGCTGGCTGCGGAGCACATCGACGAGGATCTATGACCGTGACCACGACGACGATTACAATTACGACTACGACGATGACACCGACAACGACTGTGACCCGAAACACACCGACGGACCCGTCGAGGATCCGATCGCATCCGCAAACTGGAGCGACTGTCGAAGCGGAATCGGGTCCGGATGCGAGAGGACCATCGAAATCGGGACCCGGCGCGAGAGGAGCATCGCAACCCGACGAGAACGCAAGCCGCCGACGGAGATCACTGACCCATGGAACTCTCTCGACGTGATGCCATCGCGGCGCTGGCCGCGGTCGGTATCGGGACGGGTGGCGTCGCACTCTACCGTTCGGACGTGTTCGACGATGGATCGACCGACGGCGAGGCGACCCTCGACGATCCGGTCGACACGATGATCGCACTCGCGACGGTCGTCTACCCCTCCGAAGTCTCCGGGATCGACGAGTTCGTCGAAACCTACGTCGTCGGCCGCGTCGAGGACGACGAGACGCACGAGCGGAGAACCGTTCAGGCGCTCACCCACCTCGAGGGGTATGCCAGCGACGAGTTCGGCGACTCGTTCGTCGATCTGTCTCCCGACGAACGCGACGCCGTCCTCCGGGATCTCGGAATACAGAGCGCTCGGCCGAACCCGGACGGGTCGGACGTCGAGCGGATCCGGTACTACCTCGTCAACGAACTGCTGTACGCCCTCTTCACCTCGCCGACCGGCGGGGAACTCGTCGGCCACGAGAACCCGCCCGGTCACGGCGGCGGTCTCGATTCCTACCAGCGGGGTCCCGACGCGTGAGCGTGAGCACGACCGTGACCGACGAGGCCGATCGCTCGCCGTCCGAACGCGTCGACGTCTGCGTCGTCGGTGCCGGCCCGGCCGGTGCGCTGGCGGCCTACTCGCTGGCCGAGCGGGGCCACGACGTCGTGATCCTCGAGGCGGGGCCGCGGTTCTCGTTCGAGGACCGCCTTCGGCGGATGGAGCGGTTCCTCCGGCCGGCTTACGACTGGCTCGACGTCTGGGAGATGGGCGGGGATCGAGACGCCTACGCCTCTACCGGGGAGCTTCACTACCCGCTGAACACGACTCGGATCAAGGGAATCGGCGGGACGACCCTCCACTGGCTCGGTCTCGTTCCGCGATACCACGAGAAGGACTTCGAGATGGAATCGCGATACGGGATCGGGGAGGACTGGCCGATCTCCTACGACGACCTCCGGCCCTACTACGCCGAGGTCGAACGGGAGATGGGTGTTGCGGGAGCCGAGGACAACCCGTTCGAACCGCCTCGAGAGTCGCCGTTCCCGATGGACGCGTTTCCGCCGAGTTACGCCGACTCGCTGTTCGGGGAGGCCTGCGAGGCCCTCGATATCGCGATGCACTCGACCCCACAGGCGCGCAACAGCGAGACCTACGACGGACGCAGCCAGTGCGTCGGCTACGGGACGTGTGCTCCCGCTTGTCCGTCGGGGGCGAAGTACACGGCCGAGGTCCACGTCGCGAAAGCCGAGGCGGAGGGAGCGCGCGTGATCGACCGAGCGCCGGTCCAGCGCCTCGCACACGACGACAGCGGGGGGCGACTCGAGGCCGTGGAGTACGCCACGCCGGACGGGGAGACCCACCGGCAGGAAGCCCGGCAGGTCGTCTTGGCCTGCGGGGCGATCGAGACGCCGCGGCTGCTCTTGCTCTCGGAGTCCGATCGGTATCCCGACGGGCTCGCCAACTCCTCCGGAGCCGTCGGCCGCTACCTCATGGAACATCCCTTCGCCGGGACCGACGGACTCCTCCTGGATGAGACGCGCCAGAACCACGTCGGGTTCATAACCAGCGAGTGCCACCAGTTCTACGATCACGAGGAATCGACGCCGGGGAGCCTCAAACTCGAGTTCATCAACAACGCGGAGCCCTCACCCGTCGAAATCGCGTTAGGCGACGGGTCGTGGGGCGACGATCTCGTCGGCGCGATTCGACGAGAATCCGGGAACAGCCTCCGAATCGGTGCCCTGGTCGAACAGTTGCCCCGCGAGGAGAATCGGGTCCAACTGGACACCTCGCGGACCGACGACCACGGCAATCCCGTCCCCGACGTCGTCTGGAGCGTCGGCGATCACGCCATCGAGACGATGCGGTACGCACAGCGGATACAACGTCGGATTCTCGACGAAATGGGTGCCCGCATCACGGGCCAGACCGATCCACACACGCCGGGGGCGGCCCGTCACCCGATGGGGACGACGCGGATGGGTTCGGACCCGGAGACGAGCGTCGTCGACGCCCGGCTTCGAACGCACGACCTCGAGAACCTCACGATCGCCTCGAGCAGCGTGTTTCCGACCGGCGGGGCGATGAACCCGACGCTGACGATCGGCGCGCTGTCGCTGCTGGCTGCCGAGTACGTCGACGAGGATCTGTGAGTCGTCGATCGTCACACTGCCACTCCGGATTCCGTCACGCCCGATAAATCCCGACAGCCACCGGACGTGCCACGTCGTTCGCTCGAATCGCCGCCTCGTCGTCCGATGGATCGGTACATCTGTCGGAGTATTTCGATCCGCGGCTCCTTCTATAAATATAGACCATCACGATCGTTACAAAGGATTACAGCCTTAGGAGTGTTATCCGATGGTTGTCATTCCCACTCACTGTCCGACCGTCCATATCGGTTCTGTTCGACGGGTATGGATCGTAACTATCCTCGTTTACTCTGGTGTCCATCGGTACTTACGGCCAGCACACTCGTCTCGAACTCGACGAGCGAAGACGTCTGGAAATCGGGTCGCTGCTCGACACACTCGTCGACGCGTCGATTCGAGCTCGCTCGCCTCCGTCACCTCGTTCCGGCTCCGAGGGATCCCACTGACGGAACCATTATCCCTGTGGATTCTAAGGCTCTAGACGATGACTAACACCCAGCATGCGAAGTCGCTGGCAGTCACCGACGTGACGATCGACGACGACTTCTGGAACCCCCGACTCGAGAACAACCGCGACGTAACGATCGAGTACCAGTACGATCAGCTCGAAGAGAGCGACTGTCTCGAGAACTTTCGACGGGCCGCCGAGGGTGCCGACGGCGGGTTCGAGGGGATGTGGTTCGCCGACTCGGACGCCTACAAATGGCTCGAGGCGGCCAGCTACGTTCTCGCGACTCACGATGACTCCGACCTCCGTCGGCGAGTCGACGAGGTGATCGATCTCGTCGCCGCCGCGCAGGAAGCCGACGGCTACCTGAACACGTACTTCACGCTCGAGGAGCCGGGGAAGAAGTGGACGAATCTCAACATGATGCACGAGCTGTACTGTGCGGGCCACCTGATCGAGGCGGCCGTCGCCCACCACCGGGCGACCGGCGAGTCGTCGCTGCTCGAGGTCGCAACGCGGCTGGCCGACCACGTCGACTCCGTCTTCGGCAGCGAGATCGACGGCGTTCCGGGCCACGAGGAGATCGAACTCGCGCTCGTGAAGCTGGCTCGAGTCACGGACGAGCAGCGATATCTCGACCTCGCCCGCTACTTCGTCGAGCTCCGGGGCCGCGACGACCGCCTCGAGTGGGAGTTCGAGCACGTCGAGGAGATCGCCGGCTACGACCCCGAGGACGGTGGCATCGCCGAGGGCGCTCGCGACGTCTTCTACGAGGACGGCGAGTACGACGGCAGTTACGCGCAGGCGCACGCGCCGTTTTTCGAACAGGAGGCCGTCGAGGGTCACTCGGTCCGGGCGATGTACTACTACGCGGGGGTCGCGGACCTCGCCGCCGAAACCGGTGACGAGGAGCTGATCGACCACCTCGAGTCCCTCTGGGAGAACATGACCGAGAAACGGATGTACGTCACCGGGGGGATCGGCTCGAGCGAGTACGGGGAGCGGTTCACCGAGGATTACGACCTGCCCAACGACACCGCCTACGCCGAGACCTGCGCGGCGATCGGGAGCGTCTTCTGGAGCCAGCGGCTGTTCGAACTCACGGGGAAAGCCCGGTACGCGGACCTGATCGAGCGGACGCTGTACAACGGCTTTCTCGCCGGCGTCTCCCTCGACGGGACCGAGTTCTTCTACGACAACCGCCTCGAGAGCGCCGGCGACCACCACCGCCAGGGCTGGTTCCACTGCGCGTGCTGCCCGCCGAACGTCGCCCGGTTGCTCGCCTCTCTCGAGCGCTACATTTACGCGACGGGTGACCGGAAACTGTACGTCAACCAGTACGTGGGAAGCGAGGGGACGGTGACGATCGACGGCACCGCGGTCGACGTCACACAGACGACCGACTACCCGTGGGAGGAGGACGTTCGGATCGACGTGCGCCCGGCGGAGCCGACGGAGTTCACCGTCTCGGTCCGCGTCCCCGACTGGTGTGACCAGGCGTCGATCAGCGTGAACGGAGAGCCCGTATCCGTTCCCGACGACGGCTACGTCGAGATCGACCGCGAGTGGGACGACGACCGGATCGACGCGACGTTCGAACAGCGCGTGGTCCCCGTGCGAAGCCACCCCGCCGTCGAGGACAATCGCGGCCGCGTCGCGCTCACGCGCGGCCCGCTCGTGTACTGTCTCGAGGGGGTCGACAACGAGCGACCGCTGGGTCAGTATCGGGTCGACCCCGAGACGACGTTCGAGGCGAGTTTTCGAGCGGACGTCCTCGAGGGTGCCGTCACCGTCGACGGCGAGGCGACGGTTCCCGACCTCGAGGACTGGGACGGGGCTGGGACCCTCTATCGCCCCGACGAGGCGGTCTCGAGTTGCGCGACGACGGTCACGGCCGTCCCCTACTACCTCTGGGACAACCGGGAACCCGGTGAACTGCTCGTCTGGATACGAGCGGCGTGATCGGGCGGGCTCATCGGCAGTCGCGTCGTCGTGGCCGTTCTGCTCAATTCACGTATAGATGATAATTAGAGAATGGTACCTGATACGGGATACGTTATTCGCCGTCGTACTCGAGTCCGTTCGCTGCCCCGTCCGCCGCTTCGGTCGAATACCGTCGTCGTGCTCTCTCGCCGGTCGGACCGTACTCTTTCGTGCCGATTTTCCCGCCAAATTTCGCCGCTCAACTCGGAACGGTGTCGCGACGGTAATCGAACCATACAGCCGTTTCTCGGGTGGATCTCGCGATCGACCGTCGGACCGGGTGAGCGCCACGAATTCGCCTACATGTCGGGCTCACAGGATACTCTCTTGGATTGTATTTCTGCCGTACGGAGTCGAGCGCAGTGGTGGGATGGCTCTCGTCGTTCGAGACGACTGGGCGATCGGATCCGGTCTCCAGTCACGAAAGCTGAGCGTACCGTTCGTACGCTGCGATGAACGATGTGGGCGTCCGTGCAACGGGCGACAGAGAATGACTTCGCCCCTCGAGACCGAACACGGTCGTTCGCAGCGTCAGTTGTCTCCGTCGGAACCGTTCGGAACGATCGGTATCGGTCGGGATGCATCCGTATCGGGTCGCTTCGAGTTCCGAACGCGGGGTGCGTGTGGGTGTGAGTGTGGGTGTGAGCGTGAGCGCGACTGTGAGAACGGGGGTGAGTCCCGTGAATGAGAAAGGACGATCTGATACCGGCGTCGACGCCGAACTGGCGCTGTTGCTCAGCGCACTCTCCCTGGGCGTGGTCCTCTTTCTCGTCTTCCCGGACGCAGCGCCGATGGCGTCGGTGCCGACGGCGAACCTGTATCTGGCCCTTCCGTTCGTCCTCGTCGGAATCTTCTGCTTCCAGTTCGGACTCGAGGGGTTGCTGTCCGACGGCGAGCAGTGAGTGTCGGCACTTCGTACTCGGCTTGCAGCCGGATCGACACGGTTCGGAACGGCGCTTCCGATCGACGACAGTTCAGTTCTCGTTGCAGTGAGCGAACAAATAACACACTGTCTCCCGTATCGCAGACCGAGTGCTATGACACAGTTTAGTGGACGCGCCGTCGCCGTCACGGGCGGCGGATCGGGAATCGGACGACGGACCGGCCTCGAGTTCGCGAACCGCGGCGTTAACGTGGTCGTCGCGGACGTCGACCGCGAGGGCGGCGAAGAGACTGTCGATCTGATCGAGGACGAAAGCGACGCCGAGGCGACGTTCGTCGAGGTCGACGTCACCGAGTCGGACCGGGTCGAAGAGATGGTCTCAGTCGCCGTCGAGGAGTACGGCAGTCTGGACTACGCCGTCAACAACGCCGGAATCGGCGGACAACAGGAGCTGACCGCTGACCTGCCCGAGGAGAACTGGCAGCGCGTGATCGACATCAATCTGACCGGCGTCTGGCAGTGTCTCCGCCACGAGATCCGACAGATGAACGATCAGGACGACGGCGGCGCGATCGTCAACATGGCGTCGATCCTCGGCAAGGTCGGCTTCGAGACCGCTTCGGCCTACACGGCGGCGAAACACGGTGTGCTGGGACTGACGAAGACCGCCGCCCTCGAGTACGGCACCGAGGGTGTCCGGATCAACGCGGTCTGTCCCGGCTTCATCGAGACGCCGATGCTCGAGGAGGCAGGAATGTTGTCCGACGAGACCGTTCGCGAGGAGATCGAGCGACGCCACGGCCTCGAGCGACTCGGGACGCCGGCGGAGGTCGCCGACGCGGTGGTGTGGCTGTGTTCCGACGACGCAACGTTCACGTCCGGCGAGGCGCTGGCGATCGACGGCGGGTATCTCGCGAGGTAGCGGTACGTTCGCGGTCGCTTCGACGTCGACGACCGGAACCGCTACCGTCGACGGACGGTCATCGGAATCTCGCTTTTCGGACGGGCGGTGATCGTCGCCATCAGATCCAGCTCCGTGCCGGGCTCGAGTTCGAGGTGGTACCGCTGGTAGATCGTCGCGAGCAAGAGCCGGGCCTCGAGCATCGCGAAGCGATCGCCGATGCACCGGCGCGGACCCGCGGCGAACGGGAAGTACGCCAGTTTCGGCAGCGACGCCTCGAGGTCGTCGGTCCAGCGTTCCGGGCGGAAGGCCAGCGGGTCGTCGTACCACCGCGGATCGCGGTGGACGACCCACTGGTGCATCCGAACCGTCGCGCCGGCTGGAATCCGGTAACCGCCGACGATGTCCGGCTTCACGGGTTCGCGGACGATGCCGGGAACCGGCGGGTACAGTCGCATCGACTCCTTGACGACCTGCTCGGTGTAGGTGAGCTCCGACAGATCCTCCATCGTCGGCGAGTCGCCCCCCAGAACCTCGTCCAGCTCTGCGACGAGTCGCTCCTCGACGTCGGGATACTGCGCGAGGAGGTACGCCGTGAGCGTCAGCGACAGCGCCGTCGTCTCGTGGCCGGCAAGCAACAGCGTCACGACCTCGTCGCGGATCTGCTCGGTCGACATCGAGTTTCCGTTCTCGTCGGTCACCTCGAGCAGCCGCGAGATGACGTCGTGTTCCGTCGGGTTCGTCCGTCGCTCCTCGATCATCCGGTAGACGACCTCGTCGAGGGACTCTCGCGCGTTCGCTATTCGTCGCCGCGATGGCGTCGGGATACTCGGCGGCAACACGAAGTTCGAGAGCCGTTCGGTGGATTCCATGAAGGTCTCGAGTGACGCGCCAACCGTGTTGATCTGGTCGTCGATGTCGACGCCGAAGAGCGCGCGGGCGACGATCTGGAGGGTCACTCCCATCATGTCGTCGTGGATCGAGCGCGTCTCGCCGTCGTTCCACTTCTCGAGCATCTCCTCGGTGAAGTCGGTCATCATCGTCGCGTAGTTCCGGATGCGCTCGGGGTGAAACGCCGGCTGGATCAGGTGCCTATTGCGGCGCCAGACCGCGCCTTCGCTGTTGAGGATGCCGTTTCCGGTCATGGGTCCGAGGACGTGCTGGAAGTTCTCGCCTTTGATGTAGTTCTCGTTGTGCTGGACGAGGACGTGTTCGATCTGGTCGGGATGGTTGAGTTGGTAGATCATCCCGTCGGGGTTCTCCCAGGTGACGACGTCGCCGTACTCTCGAGCCATCCGCGTCATGAAGCCGTAGGGATCGCGCAGAAACGTGAGTTGGGTCCCGACGAACGGCAATCCGTCGGGTCCGGGCGGCGTCTCCTTCGTGACCGCGGGGATGTCCTCGCTCATGGTGTTCGTGTTCGACCGAACGGGTGCCAGCGTTCTATAACTTTGAGGACTTCCGTCGTCCGGACTGACCGACGACTCGAGCGCCCGTTCACAGCGAGTCAGCGTTCAGCACGTCCGAAACGTCGAAAAGCGAGACGTCCTCGCGTGTGTCCGCCTGTCGCTCGAGGTCGTCGGTGTACCCGGATCGACTGAACAGCACGTACTGCGTCGTTCCGTCCGCGGGCTCGTCCGACCATCTCACGTGTTCGGCGGTCCGCTCGAGATTCGAGAGGACGCCTTCGCTCACCGGCGTCGAGGTGAACTTACACTCCCCGGCGACCAGCCCGGCGTCCGTCAATCCCAGGACGTCCAGTTCGTGTTCTTTGAACCACCACTGGCCGACGTTGCGAAATCGACGGTCGACGAGCCCCGGCAGCGCCTGCTGGCAGAGTCGTTCGAAGAGCGGGCTAACGTAATCCGCGAGTTCGGGAGCGACGAGTTCGTCGTACGCGTCGTCGTCCAGCAGTCGGAGCTGGTCCTGATTTCCGTACACGAAGCGAAACCAGAACCGGAACAGCGGCGCTGCGATCCGGTATCGGCCGCGCTTCGACGCCGTCGGCGATTCCGTCACGGGAATGTGTCGCTCGACGAGCCGAAGCCGGCGGAGCTTCTGCAGGTACGTGCTGAGCGACTGCGATTCGACGCCGGCCATCCCCGCGATTTCGTTCGGGGTCCGTCGGCCGCAGGCCATCGCACGGAGAATGCTGAAGTAGGTGTTCGGCTGTCGAAGCTCCGTTCGAAGCAAGAACTCCGGCTCCGAGTACAGCAGCCCTCGTTCGGAGAGAATCGATTCCCACACGTTCTCTCCGACCGATCGACCAGGATCGATCGTCTGGAGGTAATACGGCGTGCCGCCGTAGATCGCCCACGTCTCGACCGCCGTTTCGTCGTCGTAGTTCGGGACGAACGCTCGCACGGTCCCGGCCGACAGCGGACCCAGATCGATCGTCGCCGTTCGACGGCCGTACAGCGGGCTTCCACCCGAGAGGACTTTCTCCTCCATCACGCTGATCGACGAGCCGATCAGTACGAGCGTCATTCCCGTCTCCTTCAGTTTCGTATCCCAGACGCGCTGAATTCGGGACGGGATCGACTCGTCCTCCTCGACGAGGAACGGAAATTCGTCGACGATAACGATCGCGTTTCGCTCGCCGAGTTCCTCGAGGAGCGCTTCCCAGTCCTGGCGCACGTTCCGAAGCTCGGGGAACGCGGCGGTGACCGTCTCGACGAACTGCTCGAGTTGGTTCTGGGCCGTCGACTCGATCGCCTGGTAGTAGACCGCATCGTCGCGATCGGCGATCGTCTGCCGGGCGAGTTCGCTCTTCCCGAGCCGTCGTCGTCCGTAGAGAACGACGAATTCGGCCCGATCCGACTCGTAACACGCCGTGAGCTGCTCGAGTTCTCGCTCCCGATCGACGAACTCGTCCATAGGAATCGTCGTCGCGGCTCGCACAAGATCGTTTCGATTGTGGAAATCACGATTTCGGAAATCGTGATTTCTTCCCCAGTTCGTCGTGGAACGCTGTCGATGTGCCGATCGCTCGAGGATCCGGCGAAGAACCGGGGCGGGCTCAGCGGTTCGCCTCGAGCCACTCGACGGCGAAGTCCACGAGTGCCCGCTGGTCCATCAGCTTCCCCGTCCCCACGCCGACCCGCCCTTCGACGAGCCCGACCTCCCGCTCGAACGCGGCCCCGAGGTCGGCGAAGTCGTCGGTGTCCTCTGCGATGTTCTCCATTTCGACCCACCTCCGGCGGCCGTCCTCGAGGATCGGTGCACCGTCCGTCACCCGCTCGATCGGGATCTCGGCCCGGTTCTCGGCGAGGTGTAGCGACGTGTTGGTGTCGTGTCCGACGCCGAGAAAGAGCACGTCGGCGTTCAGGTCGTACAGTCGCGCTAGCGGGGATCCATCGCCGAGTCGGTCGTCGAGGCCGTGGTCGGCGACGACGGACTCGGCCTCGGCCCCCCACGCGGCGAAGGAGACGGTGGGGTGGGCGCTCCGGCGGGTCTCCGGGTAGGTGCGAAAACACTCCGGAATCGCCCCCACCTGTGTCGGCGTGACCGCGGGCCGGTACGGCGGCATCGTCTCCCGGATCGTCTCCTCCCACTCGTCGGGGACCGGCGGGTTCGACCAGTCGGCCGGATCGGAGTAGCTTCCGGAGTGCGTCGGCATCGCGATCGTCCCCGCGTCGGTCACGACCTCCTGCAAGGCGTCGACGACTGCCGGCGGGCCGCCACAGACCCACCCGAGCGCGCTCAACGACGAGTGGACGAGTACCGTGTCGCCCGCCTCGAGACCCAGTTCGCGGAGATCGGTCGCCAGCGAAGGTACCGTGACCGGATCGTCGACCGATTCGACGGCGTGCTCTTCACCCATAGCGGCTTGGTCGCGTGTCCATCATTTCAGTGTTTGTATTGTCTGGTACTGATTGTCGCCGAACTCGATGGCGCTGCTCGCTGCCTCTCGGCCACCTTTCCTCGAAGGAGCGAGACGATCTCGAGACTCGGATACGGACTCGGTCACGAAACCCGCGATTTAGCCGACGAACTTTTCGGCCTCGGGACTGCCACTGGCGACCCGCTCGCTTCGTGACCGGCTGTTCGTGACGTTTATTTCGCACGTGAACGGCGCAAATCGCTCTTTTCTTCCACGTACAGTCGGGATAGAACGTCTCGGGTTGTACAGGTGAAAGACTTACCGCATCGGTATGCTCAGTATAGAACAGTTATCAGCTCATCTCTTTCAGAAACTCGGTAACGGGTTCCGTTTCCAATGTTTTGACGGTTTCGAGAGCAGGTGTTAGATCGTCACAAATTGGGGTCGGTGTTATCGCCCTGGTCTCCTGATCGTAGTTGATCAGATGAAAATCAGCCAGCCGTGGGACGACAGTGTGATGAAGCATAATTTCGTCACTACTACTGTCAAAATAGTCATTGATATCTTCCAGATGAACAGTCCCTCCCTTTTCCGTCAAGAGATACAGTACGTAACGAGTTTGTTCGTCGGTAAGGAGCTGAAAGAAATCATCAAGGTCTATCGGAAGATCAGTCGAGGACACGAAATCCGAAGCCATGGCATCACGAGTAGTAGCGTATGGCTCGTTATCTGTTCCCATAACAGAAGACAGGCGATGTAGAAATGATAACCGCTTACCCAAATGGTGTTGGCTGTGAGGATACGGATAAACCAAAGGAGATACTTAGCGTAGATTCGAACTGATCAGTTCGCTTCGCAAACTGAGCGAAAATCTGTGTCGATAGAGCGACAGAGAAGACCATAACTGAAATTCCCGAAAAACTCATCAATGAAATCAGAATAGGGGTTCGTATAGAACCCGCTCACATGACATTTGATCCGCCCCGTTCCCGGATGACCCGCCGCCAAACACTCCAACTTACCGCGTCGGCGGTGCTCGTTGGTTCGACTGCTGGCTGTCTCGGAGCGAGCCACGCTGATAATAACGAGTCTACCGACTCAATATCCGGCTGGCCAATGCAGTCACGAGACAGGGTAAACAGCGGCCACAACCCCGACTTCTCGACACCCAACGTGGAGACTGACGAACGGTGGTCGGTTTCATTCGACGAGTCCTTCGAATGGCATCTCTCGCCGCTCGTCGCAGATGGCGTCGTCTTCGTTCCAAGCCGGTCCGACCACCGGTTATACGCGTTCGACGCTGCCAGCGGAGACGAACGCTGGCACTTCGACGTTGACGACTATATTCTCTTCACACCGTGTCTTCACGGGAAGACCATCTATGTGATAGACGAGAGCAATACTGTGACTGCGATCTCGACGGACACTGGAGACGAACGATGGACGACAGAGATACCGTCCGAATGGGGTCCCCGTCTACGAGGCGCGCCGACGACCGATGGCGATCGTGTGTATATCTGTGCTACCACACCGTTCACCGTCTACTCGCTCGACACGGACACTGGGGACGAAGCGTGGCATACCGAATTCGAAGGTGACTTCGGGATGAAACCTGCAGTCGTCGACGAGACAGTATACGTGACGAGACCGGACAGTGTCGTTGCCCTCGATTCCGAAACCGGAGACGAGCAGTCGCGATTCAACACCGACCGGCGCATCGTGACTCCACCATCGATCGACGACGATCAATTGTATGTCGTCGCAGTCTCAGAACTCGTCGCATTCGATCTCGAGAACGGCGACAGTAATTGGACTCTCGAATTGGATACGACGGACTGGAACGAGCGGAGCGGAACCGTCGGGAGACGAACCCCGCTCGCCGTTGACGATGACGCTGTCTATGTCCCATACCTCACACCAGGATCGGAGCTCTACAGAACGGACAACTCGATACTCGTCGCCATAAACAAAGATGGGGAAGAACGCTGGACCGTCGAAACCGAAGAGGAAATTCAGAGCGGACTCTCTGTCGGAGATGGTGCAGTTCACGCTGCGAGCGACCACGGGGTTTTTGCATTTGAGACCGAAGATGGTAATCGGCGATGGCACGTCGAGACTGACACCGAAAAACCGTTTCCGGGAACGACGCCAGTACTCGTCGATGATGCTGTGTACGTCGGCGTTGGGGAGACGCTGTACGCGCTCGGTGGATAGCAGCCGTCTAGGGTGATGAACTCTCTGAGGTCTCCTTCTATGCTGAGCGATCTCCCTGAGATCTATTCAGCAGAAGCGAGGTTGTATCTGACGAGATAGACGCAGATCCATATAGCAAACCACTGTACTTCCCTGCAGCTGAACTCAGATCGGTTCTCCTGCTTGGTATCGAGTATGTCTCCATCGTGGGTTCCAAATTCAACGAACCCCACGTTCAAATCGCCACGCTGGCGTTACTAAGACTCGGAAGTGCTAGGATAAACGGTCTGTACGATAAGCGTCTTTACCGCACGGCGAAGTCGTTCCGAGGTCGCCGTTTCTGAAACTCCGAGATACTCGCCAAACTCAGCGAGTGAACAGTCCCGGGGGATCTCAAAATATCCGCAGTCAATAGCCCCCACAAGCGTTTCGCGCTGTCGTTTCGTCAATTCGTAACCCGGTTCATCAAAGGACTCCTGCTCATTGTATAGTTTGGTTAAGTCGAATCCGATCCCGTGCTCACGACAAAAACCGTGGAACCGAACAAAGGATGCCCGGTCAGGAAACGTCGCTCGAAACTCCCAGCCTTCGTGGGACGCGGTCAGATTCTGAATCACTCCTCCTTCCTCGACGACCAACGGGTAAATACTGGTACTCAACCCTTCGCCAACGAGTTCTGTTTGATACAACCGGCGATCCTCTATTTCAACCACCTGGGAGAGGTCCTCAGCCGTCGGATCCTCGCTAACAGCACTTTCAAACGCCTCGAAATCACCGCCCTCTGCCCAGACAAGGATCCGGACTCGGCGGTCATCGGTGGCGTCCGACCGCTCCCACGTAATCTCCATCTCCGGTACTTGATTCAATGCCTTCCTCAAGATCGGATGGTCTAGCCGAAATTCGACGATAATCATGGAGGTCAGTAGTGAGATACGAGCTCAGGGGCTTAAAAGAGCAGGAGTATTTCTGCCGAGTGCTGAACTTGTTTGACGGCTATTTCTCACACCATGACCAGGGAAATTGGACACCCCCACGTCGAC
Organism: Halomontanus rarus; assembly: GCF_017357405.1. Classification (GTDB taxonomy): domain Archaea; phylum Halobacteriota; class Halobacteria; order Halobacteriales; family Natrialbaceae; genus Halomontanus; species Halomontanus rarus. The sequence goes on from NZ_CP071598.1 coordinate 786,294, forward strand.
CTGCTCTTTGATGCGCTGAGCGATCATCGCCGCCGCCAGATTTTGACCTATATGCATACCTCCAGAGAGGATTCCTTCAACTTCGACGATCTTGTCCAGATAATTGCCAACCAAAATAACGAAACTTCTGACGTCTCTCAGAAACAACGAAAAAGGGTGAAACTGACTCTTCACCACCGACACTTGCCGAAATTGGATGATGCCGGACTCATCGAATATGACCACAGAAACGGCGATATCAGATATCGAGGGACTGCTGATAGCGAGCTCATCGACATACCCAAACTCTTGAACTCCACGAACGAATCAGCTGGCAGTCTCGATCAATTGAAGTAGGATCCCGCAAGTTTCGATAAGTGTGGACCCGAAGTTGCCAAGACTGACAGAGATTGGGAAATCAATCTTCTCTGTATGATATGCGCTTTGTTTCAATCTATCTCCCCCAAAACCATCGGAATCTGACATGAGCCACAGTGTTGAACTTACAGACCCATATAGCAAACCACTGTGCTTCTCTGTAGCCGATTGCAGATCGATTCTCCTGCTTAGTATAGGTAGTACAGTTATCGGCGGGAGATTCCACCTCTCTGGATGCTGTCAAGATCGGCCTGCTGAATACAGAGTCTGAATGCAGCACTTCTCTGTTGGCGTACCTGATGTGGTTATCTGCTTATACCGCGTATATTCACTGTTATGCCACTCATCCACTGCAACGGCGCAGACATCTATTATGAGGATCACGGAACGGGGGAATCGATCCTCTTCCTCCATGGCGCGTGGGCAGGGTGCCGGTATTTTGAGGCCCAGCTAACCGGCCTTTCCACCGAGTACCGCACAATCGCATTCGACTTTCGAGGACACGGTCGGTCGGGGAAGACGGAAACCGGTCATACCCTCGCACAATACGCCCGAGATGTTCACGCCATACTTGATCACTTCGCTCTCAATGATGTCGTCATCGTGGGTTGGTCGCTTGGCGCGATTGTCTCGTGGGAGTATATCGACCGGTTTGGTACCGAACGAGTGCGAGCGCTCATTGATGTGGACATGGAGCCAGCACCGATGCAACAGGACGACAACGAGTACGGGTCGTACACCGTCGACGGACTTGCAGATCTTCACCGTCGTATTCAATCGGATCCGGTAGAAGTCATCGAAGGGACGATTGATCTGCTGCTCAAGGACGCATCTTCCCGGGAATTGCGAACGATGATGTTCGACGAAATGTCTCGGTCGCCTCCATCGATCAAGAGCGCGATGCTCCTCGAGTTGCTCTGCGATTACCGTGAAATCTTACCTGCCATTGACGTTCCGACGCTCGTCTGCGCTGGAGCAGATGAGAAGTGGCGGAGCGTCCCGGCGGTGAAGTACGCAGCGGAACTTATCCCGGACGCTCAATTCGAGTTATTCGAAGAGAGTGGGCATTGTCTAACCGTCGAGGAACCGGAGCGATTCAATCAGGTAGTACGCGATTTCGTCGAATCACTCTGATGGATACGCGCTATGGGGCTTGTTTAGACGCGTGAGATCAATGGTGTCAGAGCTTCACGGCTTGCTCGATGTTTCTGACGGCAGCCTTTAGGACGAGCTCTCTGAACTGGCCAAACCACGTTCTGGCCCGCAATGTCTCGCCGAACCGATGCTTCAGCGCGAAGAAAATTGCCTCGACGATCGACCGGCGGTGATAGACGTTCTCGTCGTGGCGAGCGTTGTGCGCTTTGTCGAGTGCGTAGAACTCACGATGTTTGATCACCGGGCGGATGCCAGCCTCCCTGAGTTCGTGCCGGAGCGCGTCCCAGTCGTAGCTTTTGTCGGCGGTGATCGTGGTCAGTCGTGCCAGATTTCTCCTGAGTACCTGCCGTCCAACCTGAGTGTCGTGGGGCTGTTTCATCGAACAATGAATGTCGAGGATGACGCTGGTATCGCAATCGATGAGTGCTGTCGTCTTGATATCGTCAAAGTTGTAGCCGACACGAAGCACGTAGTGACGGCTGGCTTGATGGCGTTTGAAGCCAGTTGCGTCGATCGCCTGAACGTCGCCGAGTTCGTGCAGAGAGACAGATAGCCGCAGCAAAACCCGCCAGATCCGCATTTTGAGATCCTGTTTTCGCGTACAGACGGTCGTGAAATCCGGAAGCTGATCCACCGCAAGACCGAGTTTAGCGACGATTCCGGGCATTTCGTACAGAATATCGAGCAACCGGCGGTAGGGCTGGTTCAGATACTCTCTGAGACAGTGAATCGAGATGATCACCTAGTCAGCGTAGCCGCCGTCACCCTTCTTGATCACTGGTGCTGGCTCGCCTATGACAGCGTTCTGGGACAAATCGACGCATCGGTCGGTAAAACGAGCGAGTTGAGACGGCATACCCGTCGCTTCCTCACTCAACTCCACATAATCCCGGTCGAGATGCCAATTGACCGGCGTCTAAACACGGCCCGCGCTATGTATTCAGCACGGTTCTGCTCACGTCACCGATAGATGATAGAAGTATCAGCGTTAGATTCGCACGTATACGAAGCAAAGTCCGGCTGACTTCACGAGAATTCTTCGATAGAGATAATATCGACAAACAAGCTGGAATCCGTGGAATTCAAGCCTGCTGTTGACTGTAACGCATAATCCACATCGACATTGGGATACTAGCTGCGACCAGTCCGTACACCGCACCCATGATCGGTTCGATGCCGAGTGACGGAGCGAGTAGATATCCCCCGATAAATCCAATCGGATCGAAAATAAGCGCGAGTATCAGTATCTGTTGTCCGAACGGTTTCGACTCGAGCCAACGGAAGCTGGACGTGGACATAAGTGGTATAGATACACGTTAACACGATACGTGATATGTCTTCTGATCGTGATTGAACGCCTTCATTTTAATCAGTTCGCGGCTACACGTAGTATTGCTCTTCTTTACAGCCGACCACGGACTGACTCTTACGCTTCGGTCGACGCTCGGCCTGACAAAACTGGAGTACCGACTCCTGTTACAGGATGCAATTTCCCCATTCCCGTCCCCGTCTCCGTCCTACGCCGAATCCGTCACGCTCCGTCGGTTACCACGCTCGCTCGAGCACGCCCTCGATCTCCTCGTTCGTCGGCTCGAGTCCCGCCGGCGCGTTGTCCATCATCCCGTCGGCCAGAATCGCCTCGGCGACGTCGGGGAGCTCGCTTTGTCCGGGGCCGTCGACGTCCCTGAGGCGCGAGGGGAGGCCGAGCGCGTCGCCGACATCGTCGACGCAGTCGACGATCGCCGCCGCCGGCTCCTCGGCCTCGGATACCCCCAGCGCCTCGGCGAGCAGGTCGCGTCGCCCGTCGACGTGCTCGAAGAGGTACTCGAGGACGGGCGGTGCGACGATGGCGTGTGCCGCGCCCTGCTGGACGTCGTACGTTCGCGTGAGTCCGTGGCCGAAGGCGTGGACGATCGAGAGCGTCGACTCGGCCGGTCTCGAGATGCCGTACTGGACGAGGAGGATGCCCTCGACGAGAGTCTCGAAGGTCTCGTCGTCGTCGGATCCACTGCCGAACGCCAGCAGCCCGTCCTGCAGTTTCCCGAGCCCGCGTATCGCCGTCGCGTCGGTGATCGGCGTCGCGTTGCGGGCGTAGAGGGACTCGACCCCCTTGTCGAACCCGTTCATCGCCGACGCGGCGAGGATCGACCGCGGCGTCGTCGCGACCAGCTCCGGATCGGCGAACACCGCCGCGGGCATCAGTTGCGGGTCGCCGACGCCGCCGCCGATTTCGTCGTCGACCAGTCCGGACGAGGGTGAGGCCGTGACGCCGGCGACCATCGAGAGGTCGGCGCCGGCCAGCGTCGTCGGAATCGCGACGACTGGTGGGAGGCCGCCGTCGGGAACGGCGATCGTCCCGGTTTCGGCGAGTTCCCGTCCGACGACAGCGGGAGAGCGATCGGACGCGGCGAGGACGCTGATAACTTTCGCCGTATCGAGGCTGCTCCCGCCGCCCAGACTCACGAGCACGTCCGCCTCGACCGCCCGCATGCGCTCGAGGCCGTCGACGGCGGTCTCGAGGCGCTTTTCGGGCGTCGTCTCCGCGAACACGCCCGCGAGCCGGTCGCCGAGCCCCTCCGTCACTGGATCGATCACCGCCGGCGTGCTCCCGACGGTCGAGCCGCAGACGACGAGTGCCCGGTCGAACCCCTGCGCGGCGAGTTCGGTCTCGAGGGCGTCGACGCAGCCGGGGCCGGCTCTGAGGACCGCTGGTTCGTACTCGAATCGGAACGACGGGTCCGTTCGCGCGTTCGGCTCGGTCATGCGAACCCGTACGCCGTTCGCACTGATAACAGTCGACGGTCGCGGCGACCGAGTCGCGATGGCCCCTTCCGGGCCGCGGTCACTCGAGTCGCAGGTCGGTACCGGATCGAAGACTCGAAGCGGCTCGAGTCCGCCTCGGTGGCGAACGTGACGGTGCCAAGCTATTTACTCGTCGAATCCGACGTCGTGAGTGTGTTACTGCACGGGACCGTGATCGCCGACTCCGCGACGGTCATCGACGACGGTGCCCTCGTCGTCGAGGGTGACAGGATCGAGGCCGTCGGCGACCGCTCGGAACTCCTCGAACAGTACCCCGATCACGAACGCCGGACCTACGACCTCCTCATGCCCGGACTCGTCGGCGGCCATATCCACTCCGTCCAGAGCCTCGGCCGCGGACTGGGCGACGACACCGCGCTCCTCGAGTGGCTGTTCGACTACGTCCTCCCGATGGAGGCGAGCCTCGACGCCGACCAGATGCGGATCGCCGCGGAACTCGGCTACCTCGAACTGATCGAGAGCGGAGTGACGACCTGCGTCGACCACCTCTCGGTCGCCCACGCCGACCAGGCGTTCGAGGCGGCCATCGAGATGGGGATCCGCGGCCGGATCGGCAAGGTGCTCATGGATAAAGACTCCCCGACGGGATTGCTCGAGGAGACCGATCGGGGGCTCGCGGAGTCCGAGCGACTCATCGAAGCCTATCACGGGGCGGCCGACGGACGCATCCGGTACGCCGTCACGCCGCGGTTCGCCGTCTCCTGTACGGAGGAGTGTCTCCGCGGAGCGCGTCGACTGGCCGACGCCTACGACGGCGTCCGCATTCACACCCACGCCAGCGAGAACAGAGAGGAGGTCGCGGCGGTCGAAGCGGAGACGGGAATGCGAAACATCCACTGGCTCGACGAGGTCGGACTCACCGGCGAAGACGTCGTGCTCGCCCACTGCATCTGGACGGACGAGAGCGAGCGCGAACTCCTCGCCGAGACGGGGACGCACGTGACCTACTGTCCGTCCTCGAACATGAAACTCGCCAGCGGCGCGGCCCCGATCGTCGACTATCTCGAGCGCGGGATCAACGTCGCGGTCGGGAACGACGGCGCGCCGAGTAACAACACGATGGATCCGTTCACGGAGATGCGCCACGGCTGTTTCCTTCAGAAGGTCGACGCCCTCGACGAGCAGGTGCTTCCGACGGACGTCATGTTCGAGTTGGCGACGATCAACGGTGCCCGCGCCGCCGGCTTCGAGGACGTCGGAAAACTGAAACCGGGGTGGAAAGCCGACGTCATCGGACTGACGACCGACGTGACCCGTGCGACGCCGCTGCACGACGAACGCTCGCACCTGGTCTACTCGGCCCACGGCGACGACGTCGAGTTCACGATGGTCGACGGCGAGGTCCTGATGGAAGACGGCGAGGTCGCCGTCGTCGACGCCGAGCGCGTTCGCCGGCGCGCGAACGCCGTCGATCTCGACCTCGAGAGCGAGCGAACGCGAGACCACTCTCACTCCTGACCGGATGCGAGTTGCGTGTAGATACAGTGTCGTCGCCCTCTCCTCGACCGGGCCGCCCGTGACACTCGAGCGTTCACAGGTCAGTCCGTTCGTCGACGTCTCGTCGAACGCCGGGATCCTCGACGGGAACCAGCGTGACGTCGCGCGTCTCGAGCAAGCGACGTCCACCCCGATCGCCGGACACTCTCGTGAGCGCGTCGAAATGTACGGCGTCGAACAGCACCGGATTGCCGCGGTGTCCGTCGATCGACGGTGCCAGAATCGACCCCGCTCCCGCTCTGTAGGCTGCGGCTAATCGGTCGACCGTCTCGGGGTCGACCCACGGCATGTCCCCGAGCGCGAACACCGCGGCGTCCCAGCCCCGTTCGTCGGCCGCCGCCGCACCGACGCGGACCGACGTACTCTGGCCGTCGGCGTGGTCCGCGTTGTACCGAACCGCGACGTCGAGATCGGCGTCTTCGAGGGCCGCTCGGATCCGCTCGGCCTCGTGCCCGACGACGGCGACGACGTCCGCGAGCGTTCCGGTGAGGAGCGTCCGTGCTGCGTGTACCACGAGGGGATCACGCTCGAGCGTCGCCAGCAGCTTGTTCTCCTCGCCGAACCGTCGACTTCGGCCGGCGGCGAGGAGGACGCCGCCGATTCGGCCGTCGCCGTCTCCCGACTCCGGCGTTCGCTTTCGATCCGTCTCGCGTGAGTGCATCGTTCGGAACGATCGCAACTGTGCGGGAGAGCCACATATACTTTCGCCGGTCGGCTCCGCTGGAGCACCGGTGACCGGTCGGTCCTCGGGTCCTCGGGTCCTCGAGTCCTCGAGTTCACCTCTCGAGCGTCGGGTCGAACGACGGCAACGCCGCTTCGATTTCCTCGCGTTCGTCCTCGAGCCACTCGGGGAGCGCGAGCCGCGACCCCAGGTCATCGACGTCCTCGTCGGCGGTGAAGCCGGGATCCGTCGTCGCGAACTCGAAGAGCACGCCGCCGGGTTCGCGAACGTAGACCGACTGGAAGTACGTCCGGTCGATAATCTCCGAGGGCGAGAGTCCGCGCTCGGCGAAGGCCTCGCGCCACTCCCGTTGCTCCTCGAGATCGGCGGCTTCGAACGCGACGTGGTGGACGGTCCCGACGCCCGTTTGACCGCGGCCGGCGTCGGTCTCGATCAGGTCGACGATCGAACCGGGACCGCCGGTCGAACTCCGATAGCGCCGTCGTCCGCCGTCGGTCGCCTCGCGTTCGTAGCCGAGGACGCCGGTGAGCACCGACTCCGTCGGGCCGATCGAGCCGACCGCCAGCGTCACGCCGTAAAAGCCCCGTAGCTGGTGGTCCTCCGGAACGGGACTTCCCTCCCAGGGGGTGGCGACCGATTCCGCGTCCGCCGCGACGAGTTCGAGTTCGATCCCGTCCGGGTCCGCGAACCGGAGGACCGTCTCGTCGAAGCGGTCGGTCCGCTCGAGGTCGACGCCGCCGGACTCGAGGCGGTCGACCCAGTAGTCGACCGAGTCGGGGTCGATCAGGTAGGCCGTCGTCTTCGTTTGGCCGGCGCCGAACTCCCCCCGTCTGCCCCGGTCGGTCCACGGAAAGAAGGTGACGTTCGTTCCCGGCGTGCCGGTCCCGTCGCCGAAGTAGAAGTGGTACGTCCCGGTATCGTCGTGGTTGACCGTCCGCTTGACGAACCGCAGGCCGAGCGTGTCGACGTAGAACTCGGCGTTTCGCTCCGGTTCGCCCGCGATCGCGGTGACGTGGTGGAGCCCGGGTGTGCTGGGTGCCATGTCCGTCGTTGGGGAGCGTCACTTGAGTCCCTTGTTGGCACTCGAGTCACCCGGTAACATCGGTGTTACCTCCCGAACCGTCGCCAGCGAATCGTTAACACGCTTCGGCGGGAACGAAGCACATGGTCTGTCCGTTCCTCGAGTATCGACGCGAATCGATCGGTCCCGAGTCGGAGGCGGTGAGAGAGCGCGCCTTCGACGAACCGCGGGCGTACTGCACGGCGGCCGACCGGTTCGTCCAGGCGATGCGCGCCGACATCTGCAACGACCGGTACGAACTCGCACACGACCGCGACTGCGAGATCTACCTCGAGCACGCCGGAGACGAGCGATTCGGTTCGGAGAACGGCGAAGGGACGGAATCCGAGGAGGACCCCGACCGATGACCGCGAGCTACGAGCGCTACCTCGACGGTGACCCGCTGATCGTCACCGCGGCGCTGACCGGCGGCGTTCACGGCAAGGAGGCGAACCCGAACCTACCGGAGACCCCGGAGGAGATCGGCCGCGCCGCGGCCGCAGTCGAGGAGGCCGGCGCCTCGGTCGTCCACCTCCACGCCCGGGAACCGAACGGGGAGCGCTCCTTCGCGACCGAGCGGTTCCAGGCGGTCGACGACGCCGTTCGTGCGCACGCCGAGAGCGTCGTCATCCAGCACTCGACCGGTGGGACGGCCGCCCCGGACGCGGACCGTCACCTCCCGCTCCGGACCGATCCCCCGCCGGAGATGGCCTCGCTCGACATGGGGCCGCTGAACCGGTACGAGCACCTGACCAGCGAGAACACCCGCGGGCTGGTCGACTCGCTGCACGAGGAGATGGTCGAACGGGGGATCAAACCCGAACTCGAGGTGTTCAACGACGGCCACCTGAACGAAGTGTTCGGCTTGCTCGAGCGCCGCGACCTCGCCGATCCGGTGTACGCCACGCTCATCTTCGGCCCGGGGACGCTGACTCGGCCCCGCCCACGGAACTTCCTGAACGCGATCGACAACCTCCCCGAGGGAGCGCTGTTCAACACCCTCGGGTTCGGCCGCCACCAGCTCCCCTTCGCGACCATGGGAATCCTCTTCGGCGGCCACGTCCGTGTCGGCCTCGAGGACAACGTCTACTACCGGAAGGGGGAACTCGCGACGAGCAACGCGCAACTCGTCGAACGCGTCGCGCGACTGGCCGACGAACTGGGGCGGCCGGTCGCGACGCCCGAGCAGGCGAGGGAGATTCTCGGGCTCTGAGTTCGAGGGCGAGTGCGATCCGTGTCTGACTCCGGTCACGCTCGAGCGGGTGAGTGACCGAGTTACCGGGAAGGCGAGAGCGAAAGAGAACGAACGGTGCCGAGAGCGACCCCAACCGATTTACTTTCGTCTCCCGTGAGACCGTCCCATGGATCCGAACTGTCGCCGTCGCGAGTTTCTCGCTGGGAGCGGCGGAGTCGGTGTCGCGGGCGTCGCCGGGTGTTTCGCCGCGCCGGACGCCGGCCGAGAACGGGGCGACTCCGATTCCGACTCGCGGTCCGTCGCGGTCGTCTCCCAGCACCACCTCGCGACCGACGCGGGCCTCGAGACCCTCGAGGCGGGCGGAACGGCCGCCGACGCCGCGGTCGCCGTCGCCTGCGCCCTCAGCGTCGTCGAACCCTGGTTCTCCTCGGCGCTGGGCGGCGGGACCTGGGCGCTGTACTACGACGCCGAGTCGAACGAGGTGACCAGCCTCGACGGCGTCGGACCTGTCGGAGCCGACGCGACTCCGGCGGACTACGAGGACCGTGCGGGTGACCCCGGAATGCACCAGTCGATCGTCCCCGGGGCCTGGGACGGGTGGATGCGCTGGCTCGAGCGGTACGGGCGGCTCGACCTCGAGACGGTACTGTCCCCCGCGATCGACCTCGCTCGAGACGGGTATCCGGTCAGTCCGGGGATGGAACACTGGCTCGAACTGCGGGCCGACCGGATCGAAGAGCGTCCCGACGCGGCTGCGATCTACGAGTCCGACGACGGCGGCGACCTCGTCGCGGAAGGCGACACGATCCGTCAAGCGGACATGGCGGAGACGTTCGAGGCGCTCGTCGACGCGTACGCCGACCGCCGATCGGAAGGCCGGACGGAAGCGATTCGGGCGGCCAGAGATCACTTTTATCGCGGGCCGATCGCCGAGGCGATCGTCGAGTTCTCCGAGGCCCACGACGGGTATCTCACGCTCTCCGACTTCCAGGACTTCGAGGCCGAGATCGTCGATCCGATCTCGATCGAGTACGACGACGACCTCCGGGTGTACCAGAACCCGCCGAACAGCCAGGGGATCACGCAGTTGCTGGCGTTGAACGTTCTGAAGGAGTACGATCTCTCCGGGCTGGACCCGGACGACGCCGACGCCGTTCACGTCCAGGTCGAGGCGTTGAAACTCGCCTTCGCAGATCGATACCACCACGTCGGCGACCCCGACCGGGTCGACGTTCCCGTCGCCGACCTGCTGGACGAGGGATACGCGGCGAGCCAGCGCGATCGGATCGAGATGGACGCGGCGATGGAGTGGCCGATCGACTCCGGGTTGGCCGACTCGTCCTCTGACGCCGTCGACGCCGATCACACCACGACGTTCCACGTCGTCGACGGGGACGGAAACGCGGCCGCCGTGACGACCAGTCTCGGTGCGCAGTTCCAGGTGATCGGCGACACCGGCATCCACATCAACAACCGGATGCGGATGCTCGCGGTCGACGACGGCGATCCCAACCGACTGACGCCCGGGTACAAGGTCCGACACACCTCCAATCCGTACATGGCGACCCGCGACGGCCACCCCTTCGTTCTGGGCGGCAACACCGGCGTCGACACGCAACCGCAGGGACAGACCCAGCAGTTCCTCCACGTCGCCGAGTTCGGACTCGAGGCGCAGGCGGCGATCGACCGCCCCCGGTTCGTGAGTACCGCGTTCCCGTCCACGCAGCATCCCTACGACGTCGAGGGTACCCTGCAGATGGAGCCCGAGTTCCCGGCGGACGTGATCGAGGACCTCGAGGATCGAGGCCACGAGGTCGAGGAGGGAGTCGGTGTGTTCGGCACCGCGAATATGATCGTCGTCGGCGATGACGGCGACTTTCAGGTCGGTGCCGAGTCCAGAAGCGACACCGCAGACGGGGTCGTCTCACGGGTAGACGACGATTGATCCGCTGGTGTCTGGTGGTCGTGGTCGTTGTCAGCACGGGGCCTCAATGTCCGTGTCTCCGCCAACGTCCGCGCCAACGTCAAAAATTCCGTCTCTTCAGCTCTCGTGACGACTGAAACGGTTCACGCACCGATCGCACGACTGTCGCGTGATCGGGTGTGCACTAACGTTCCGTGGCGACTATCGCGGCAAAGCGGACGGAAAGTGCGGGATACGGCTCTCGAATACGTCTCAGTCGTCTCCCGGCGACGACGACCGTGGGATCCCGCCTCGAATCCCCGTGAGGACCGAGTTCACACCGCGGGAAGCGTAAACGAGAACGTCGCGCCCTCGCCCGGTTCGGACTCGACCCACATCTCACCGCCGTGGCGTTCGACGATGCGCTCACAGAGCGCGAGACCGATTCCGGTGCCGGGATATTCGTCGCGGCTGTGCAGGCGCTGAAAGACGTCGAACACCTCGTCTTGATCCTCGGGGTCGATCCCGACGCCCTCGTCGCGGACCGAAATCACCCACTCCTCGTCCCGTCCGGTTCGTCGGCGCTCTGCGTCGATCCGAATTCGAGGCGGTTCGTCTCCGCTGTAGGTGATCGCGTTACTCAGGAGATTCTGGAAGACCTGCCGTAACTGGCTGTCGTCCCCCTCGACGCGGGGGAGCGACGACGCCGTGATCTCGGCGTTCGTCTCCTCGATCCGAAGCTGTAAATCCTCGATCACCGCGTCGAGAACCGTTTCGAGTTCCGTCGGCTCGAGGGGCTCGCCGCGCGTTTCGACGCGGGAGTACTCGAGGAGCCCCTCGATCATGTCGCGCATCCGCTCGGCGCCGTCGACGGCGTACTCGAGGAACTCCTGGCCGTCGTCGTCGAGGGCGTCGCCGTACCGCCGCTCGATCAACTGGAGGTAACTCGAGACCATCCGCAGGGGCTCCTGGAGGTCGTGTGAGGCGGCGTAGGCGAACTGTTCGAGGCGCTCGTTGGACTCCTCGAGTTGGGAAACCGCCTCCTCGAGTTTCCGCTGGTTCGCCTTGCGTTCGGTGATGTCGTGGGCCATCGTCACCCCGGCGAAGACGTCTCCCCGGTTGTCGGTGATCGGCACCGCGTAGAGTACCCACTCCCGACCGGCGTACGAGAGTTCGACCGATCGCTCCGTTCCCTCGAGTGCAGCCCGAAACACGGGTTCGAGCGTTTCGGCGGTCTCGTCGGGCCAGACCTCCAAGAAGCGTCTCCCCTCGAGGTCGGCCGGTTCCATCGGTATCTTGTCGAAGCCCTGTCCCGCTGCGAGCGTGTACTCGAGGTCGTGGTCGAACAGCGTTACGATACCGTTCGGGAAGTGCTCGGCGAGGGTGCGATAGCGTTGCTCGGACTCCTCGAGTTCGCGTTCGCGCTTCTTCCGTTCCGTGATATCCCGATCCGACACGACGATCGACACGACGTCGCCGTCGTCCGTGACCGGTCTGAAGACGCCGTTGAGCGTGTACTCCTCGCCGTCCGGCCGGGTGAGGTCGGCCTCGAAGTCGACGTACTCGCCCGCCGCCGCGCGTTCGGTCCACTCTTCGACGGCCGACCGGACGCCATTGCCCTCGCCCCACCACGGGGTTTCCCAGAAGGGCTCGCCGGTCACGTCCGCGAGGTCGGCGTCGACGTACTCCATCGCCGTCCCGTTGATATCGAGTACCGTGCCGTCGGTCTCGAGGAGTCCGACGAGGATGTTCGGGTCCTCGAAGATCGCTTCGAAGCGCCGCTCCGTCCGCTCGAGTTCCCGCTCGCGCTCCTTGCGGTCGGTGACGTCGCGGAAGTACACCGAGATACCGGACTCGGAGGGATAGAGATTCGCCTCGACCCAGAAATCGAGCGTGTCGTAGTACAGTTCGTAGCTGGTCGCCTCCTGGGTTTCCAGCGCCGTGTGGAAGGCGTCCCAGACCTCGTCGAGGTCGACGAGGTCGGGAAACACGTCCCAGAGTTGCTCACCGAGTAACTCCTCTTCCGTGTGCTGGAGCAGTTCCGCGGCGCGGTCGTTGACGTGCGTGAATCGATACTCGTTGTCGACCGCGTAGAACGCGTCGGAGATCCGACTGAGGATGCGCTCGAGTTCGCTCTCGAGTTCCAGTTCGCGCTCCCGGCGATCCGTCATGTCGCGCGTCACCTTCAGGTACCCTCGGTGGGTCCCGTCCTCGTCCCGGATCGCCGTGATCGTCACGTTCGCCCAGAAGCGTGTCCCGTCTTTCCTGACGCGCCACCCCTCGTCCTCGACGGAGCCGTTCGCGGTCGCGATCTCGAGGTTCCGTTCGGGAACGTCCGCGGCTCGATCGGCCTCGGTGTAGAACGTCGAGAAGTGTTCGCCGACGATCTCCTCGCGGTCGTAGCCTTTGATCTGCCGCGCGCCTTCGTTCCAGCTGACGACGGTTCCCGCCGGATCCAGCCGGAAGATCGCGTACTCCTCGACGGCGTCGATCAGCGAGTGAAACTCCGCTTGACTCTCCTGTAAGGCGCCTTCCGAGTGCTTTCGGTCGGTGATATCGTAGTAGAGTTCGACCCGTCCACCGGCGTATTGGCCGGACTCGATCGGTTTGCTCTGGTACTCGAGCCACCGGTCGTCGAGGCCCTCGTTTTCCGTGACCCGACACTCGAAGCGATCGATGTAGCCGCCGTCTTCGTAGGTCGACAGGACCGTTTCGGCGAACGCTTCGGGGTCGGCGAATCGACCTTTGAGCGTCTCCTCGATCACCGTTCGGTTGTCTCGGCCGACCACCGTCTCGTGGTCGAGTCCGAGCATCTCTTCGCTCGTCTCGTCGATCCACGCGACCTCGAGGGCCTCGTCGAGCACGACAACACCGATATCCGCCTCGTCGAGCACGGTCGTAATCGATTCGTACGATGTTCGGTCTCGGCCTCCGTTCCGATCCTGGTCACTGTCACGGTCCCGATCCCGATCCCGATCCTGGCCCACCTCGCGCGTATCCGACGTCGTCTCCGGTCGCACGCGAGCGATCCCGATCGTTCCCCGTGACTCGTCTTCGGTGTCGCCCGCCACCGGCGCGAGCCGAAGTTCGCAGGGTACCGTTCGACCGTCGGCGGTATGGATCGTACGCTCGAGAGTCGTGACGTCGTCGGCTTCCGTTTCGCTCGTCTCGAGAAGCGTGCGGTCGATGCACTCACCGTCGGCCTCGAGTACCAGCGAGGCGTGCTCGCCGAGGAGTTCCTCGCGCGTGTAGCCAGTCGTCTCAACGACGGCGTCGTTGACCGCGACGAAGCGCCCGTCGGCGTCGAGTTGGTAGATTCCGTCGTCGATCGTCGTGACGAGCGTCCGGTAGCGCTTGAGTGCCACACTGTCGTCGACATCCCCCCAGAACAGCCCTCCTGTGGCACCCGATCGTGTACTCATATCCGTTGGTCGGGAGTGAGAGTGATAAATCTCCTGCCGATCGGCAGGTCGTGTTCGGGTGAGCCGATTCCACGTGATGAGAACGATTCGAGCCGGTAGGCGGTTGGTTCTGCGTGGTCGCCGTTACAGTCTTATGAAACGACGGAACGCACAGTAATGTAATCCAAAACTCAAATACGGGAAAGTTTCAACTTCTATATCTCTCTCATTCGAAACCGAGATCACAGCGTCGGCAGGTGTCGTTCTGAGATCCCTCGATATCGACGAGAAACTCGGCATTTGTGAGGTGCAAGTGACACGTATTCCCTACGAGAATTGCACCGAAATTCTCGGAATATCATCGATGGCGCACACCTCGAAAAACTCTCCGAGGACGTACTCGGATATCCGTCGTTCCGATCGACTCGAGCGGTATCCGGTGAGAACTGTTCGATTCCGACCCACCGGCAGCGCACGGCCAGCATCGCTCGTCGTTGGGCCGTTTCGGACATCAATTACGCGACCTGGACTTCGGTCGGCTTCGGACTGTATCTCGGCTTGTGAACCCCGTTCAGGGCGAGTGAGTAAATGTCTCCTCCACAAAAATCTCTAAAATCTGAACAGTATTTGAAAGCGAGGGTAGGGAAGGGCAGCGTTGAACACTGCGCTTCGTCACCCGTCTCGACGCTGGACTCCCCTGTTCGAGTGCGATTCGTTGGTTTCTCGTCTATACCGTTCGAAACGCGTACGAATACCTCGCTCCGTTCGCAGAATCCGGGAACTATACTCGAGAGGAACCGCAATGTGAATGCCCCCAACGAGTATCGATCACTATCGCTCGAACGACAGATTTCGGGGCTCGCTGTACTTCCCGGACAGATTGAGCGTCCCGTTTCCTCCGTTCCGCGGAATCTTCGACCACCAGAACTTCGTCTCTCCTCCATCCGACCGATGGCGTCCGATAGTCGGTTCCCCCGACAAGAACCATTACAATCATATGGGTGTAACAATAGTCGCCTTCGATCAGAATCCCGCTTCGCCCCTTCAGCGCTGAATGCGGAAGCGAGATGACGGTTGGATCTGTTTGTTGGCGAGACGGTGGTGGCCGGTCGTCAGGGCAACGAACCGGCGCGGAAACGTCAACGACGGACCGCCCGCAGGTCGAGTGCTTCGTCGCGTGCCGGTTTCGATTCGACTGGTGGATCCGATCGATCTGTCTCGACTATTACGTCCCCATTGCTCATCTTCTTTCCTCCACTTCCTCCTCCTTTGAGTTCCCCTCTGGGGAACGGAGGGTGGCGAGTCGTATCGCTTCCAATCGGGTTCGGTAACGAGCGTAGTCACCGAGTTTCCCGTCCGACGGTAGATGTAATCGGGAACGGAAGCGGGATACCGACCCGTGGCCCATCGAGAGCAGTTCGGGGCCGCCGAACCTCACCGGACGTCTGATCGTACGAGGGTGGTGCGATCGGTGGGGCAATCGTTTCAGGCGGTCGGATCGCGTTCGCCGAAAAATCCCCTGTCGCGAACGTGGATTCGGAACGAATTCGACGCCGTCACCGCTCTTGCTGGTGATTTTCGGCGAATTCGGGTGCCGAAACCGAAGCCATAATGGTGGCCTATATTCAACTATTATCCATGCGAATTGCACTCGTCGGCGGGACTGGAGAGATCGGCGAAGGACTCGCGCTCCGACTCGGTCGAGACACGGCGTTCGAACTGACGATCGGCTCGAGAGACGAGCGGAAGGCGAGCGACTGTGCCGACGCTTACTGTCGCGAACTCCGCCGACACGGCGTCGACCGGTCGATCGATGCCGCGACGAACGAACTCGCCGCCGAGGAGGCGATGGTGGTCGTGCTGTCGGTTCCGCCCTACTACGTGACCGAGACGGTGGCGGCGATCGAGCCGGCACTGGACTCGGAGACCGTCCTCGTCAGTCCGGCGGTGGGGATGTCCGGCGACGACGACGGCGTCAGGTACAATCCGCCGCCGGCGGGGAGCGTCACCGAACTGGTCGTCGAGACGGCACCCGACGACGTCCCGGTCGTGGGCGCGTTCACGAATATTCCGGGCGCGCGGATCGCCGATCTCGACGAACCGATCGACATCGATACGCCGATCGTCGGCGACTCGAGCGACGCGAAAGAGACCGTCTTCGATGTCGTCTCCGAACTGCGCGGGATCCGCGCCGTCGACGCGGGACCGCTCTCGAACGCGGCCGCGGTGGAAGCGCTCACGCCGTTTCTCATCACCCTCGCCCAGCAGAACGAGGGGTTCGCCGACCTCGGGATCAAATTCGTCTGACCCGCTGGAGCGATCTCCGCCACCCAAATATTAATCAGTGCGACCGTCCCCCTACTGGGTATGTTCGAGATCGAAGCGCACACGGCAGCGACACGACCGCCCGACTGGGCCCTCGAGCAGCGGGCGTTATTCGACCTGTTCGCGGACGCGGTCGACCGGTTCGTCGCGGACTACCTCGACGCGGACGGCGAACCGCTCTGGCCGCCCGAAGACCACGTCGGCGTCGACGGCTTCGACGACGTCGTGGAGGGGTTCTACAACTGGCCGCTGGTGTACGCGATGGGCGGCGACGAGCGACTCCTCGAGCGCGCTCGCGAGGCCTACGAGGGTGCCCTCCGGCGGGGGAGCGAGACCCAGACGCCGTTCGGTCACCCGATGGTCGTCGACGAGTTCGAGCAGTGTCGCGACTGGTTCCACATGGGGGAAGGGAACCTCTACACCTACAACATGGGGCTTGCCGCGCCCGAGGACGAGACCGTCGTCGAACGCGCGGAGAGCTTCGCCGACATGTACGTCGACGGCGAAACCGGAAACTACGACCCGGAGAAACGCCTCGTTCGCGGACCGATGAACGGCAGCATGGGCCCCGACTTCTGTGACTTCTCGGCCTACGAGCACCACCCCTACGGTGCCGACTACCGCTGGGCGCGCCACGGCCTCCCCTGGCGCGACCTCGAGTTCGACGAGGCCGCCGATCTGCTCGACCCCGACAACGAGGAGCGTCTGTTCGAGGTGCTCAACGAGCGATGCGCGACGGGGGACATTCCCCTGAACCTCAACGTGACGAGTCTCGTGACCAACGCCTACCTCCACACCGGAGACAGCCGGTACGAACAGTGGGTCACGGACTACCTCGAGGCCTGGCGTGAGCGCACCGCCGAGAACGGCGGGATCGTGCCGGACAACGTCGGTCGGTCGGGCGAGATCGGCGAGTACACGGACGGGGCGTGGTACGGCGGCTACTACGGCTGGTCGTGGGGCGGCTACCACTACGTCGGCATCGGGCCCACCGTGGCGGCGGAGAACGCCGTCTTGCTCACTGGCGACCGCGAACACCTCTCGTTCCCGCGGTCGCAACTCGACGTCCTGATCGACGAAGGGATCGAGGTGAGCGCGGACGCGGTCCACGACACCCTCTACATCCCGCACAAGTACGGCGATCCGGGGGACTACCACTACGACGCCTCGGGCGTGCTCACGGAGGACGACGGGGAGGTTCTGTGGCGCGACGGCTGGTACGAGTTCCAACCGCTGAAGGACGACCCGTACGCCTTCCACCTGTGGTACATGTCGCTCTCGGCGGACGACCGCGAACGCGTCCGGCGACTCCGTGACTGGAGCAAACGCGACTGGACACGGGTCGATCCCCGTGCCTCCGACAAGCACGGCGCCGGCAGCGAGTACGCCTGGCTCGCGTACCTCGAGGGCGAGTTTCCGCAGTATCCGGCGCGGATCCTCGAGGCGAACCGGATGCAGGTCAACCAGCAACTCGAGGTGATGGACGAGGAGGGCGGCGCGCCGGCGACCGTCGACGAGGACTACCTCCGCGACCGGAATCCGGTCTTCCACCGGGGTCTGTTGCAGCTCACGATGGGTGCGCCCCAGCCGATCTACTACGGCGGGCTGGTGATGTCCCAAGTTCGGCACTTCGACCCCGAGCGCGGTCGGCCCGGTCTCCCGCCGGGCGTCGCCGCGCTCGTCGAGCGGGTCGACGACGACGGCGTCGATCTGACGCTCGTCAACTGCGGGAGTCAGGACCGCGAACTGGTGGTTCAGGCGGGCGCGTACGGCGAACACGAGTTCGCGGCCGTCCGAACCGACGGCGCGAGCGAGGACCGCCGCCCGGACGCGAGCGCGATCCGCGTTACGCTCCCGAGCGGGACTCGCGTGTCGATCGACGCCGACCTCGAGCGCTTCGCGAACGCCCCATCCTACGCGTTCCCCTGGGAGTGACGGCGGTCGCCCGTTCGTCCGGTCGTCACGAGTCGAACCGGGTCGAACGGGTCGGTCGCGACGAGGTCGATTCCGCTGGAGTCGACGGGTGCAGATCGCACACATCTCTCAGATATCGAACTCGTAGTGGGTGGATCTAACGGGAATGTTCAATACTAATTGTGACCTACCGGTCCGGTAGGGACGTAATTCGAAGAATTACAACGAAGCGAGTCAATATAACAAACATGCTGCAGATCTGTATTTTCGCCTAAATAATACTTATTAATCGTGCTGTTGGTCTCCCGAACGGTGCAATGCCAATGACACACGACAGGCGGACGTTCCTACGAGCGATCGGTGCGGGAGGCATCGGCATGACTGCGGGGGCGCTGTTCAGTACCAGCGCCGCGGCGGCGACGATCACCACGATCCGCGGCGGCGGTGCGGACATCTGGAACACGGAAGACGCCTTCCACTTCTACTACGAACAAGTGAGCGGCGACTTCGATGTCGTCGTCCGGAACACGTACCTGGAGCGAACCGACGACTGGGCGAAGGTCGGAATTATGGCCCGCGAGACGCTCGAGCCGGACGCGAAGAACGTCATGGTCCGTCGCAATCCCGACGGCGAAGCGTCGCTGCAGTGGCGCCCCGAAGCGGGAGCGGACTCGGACAGCAACGACCTGCGAGCCGACGGCGACTGGCTTCGACTCGTTCGCGAGGGAGACACGATCGAATCGTATACATCGAGCGACGGCGAGGACTGGACCGCGCTGACGGTCCTTGAGCCGGGCGACGACCACGACGTCGTCCTGAGCGACCAGGTCTACCTCGGCCTCGCGGTCACGAGCCACAATCCCGGCACGCTCACGACAGCGGAGTTCCGAAACCTCTCGGGCGTGTCGCCGACCGAAAACCGAGATATCGGCGACGTCGAGGTCGCCGGAAGCGTCTCCGTCGCGGAGGGCGTCCCGTTCGTCTCGACCGGCGAGGCGACCGACGTGACGGCCACGTCCGCGACGCTTCGCGGCGAGTTGACCGACCTCGGCGGGGCCGACGCAGCCGAGTGTTCCATCGAGTACCGGGAGGTTCCCGACGAGTCCTGGACGACGGCGTCCGCGGGCACGCTCGAGGAAACCGGAGCGTTCAGCGTCGACCTCGACGGCCTCACGAGCAGGCGCTACTACGAGTACCGCGCCGTCGCCGAGACGAGCGACGGCGACGTCGCGACCGGGTCGGCCGACACGTTCGGGACGCCGAGTCGGTCCAACGGGCGCAGCGGCCGGAACGGACCGGACAGCGCCTCGAACGTCGACCTCGCCGATGGGTTCGCGGACCCGGCGCCGTGGCTCGACGACGACACGCCCGTGATCAAGATCACCGAGCCGACGCGCCGACAGCTGGCGGCCGCCGTCGGCGTGGACGGGCCGCGTCTGGTGGTCTTCGAGACCAGCGGCGTCATCTCGCTCGGAGAGCAGCGGTTGACGGTGACCAACGACCAACTCTACTTGGCCGGTCAGACGGCCCCCTCGCCGGGGATCACGCTCGTCCGCGGGGACCTCTGGATCTCCGCGGACGACTGCGTCGTCCAGCACCTTCGGGTGCGGCCGGGCGACTCCAACCTGACGGAGGAGAGCGACTGGGAACCCGACGGGATCAGGACGGGTGACGGGACCGCGAACAACGTGATCGACCACTGCACGACGACGTGGGCGGTCGACGAGAACCTCTCGGTCGGCTACGACACGGAGAACACGACGGTGTCTAACTGCCTGATCGCCGAACCGCTCCAGGACGCGACCCACAGCAAGGGCGACCACGGCTACGGGTCGCTGATCGGCGACCGGGCCGACAACGTCGCGCTCGCGGGCAACGTCTGGGCGCACAACTACGACCGGAACCCGCGGCTCAAACAGGGCACGCGGACCGTCGTGGCCAACAACCTCGTCTCCCACTACCGCGACGGGTGCTGGATGGATCCCGACACCGAGGCGAGCATCGAAGGCAACGTCTTCCGACGGCCGGTCAGCGATCAGCCGAACGTCTTCGGCGACGGGGACGCGTTCGTCGACGGCAACGTCCTCGAACCCGAAGACGCGGACAACCCGATGGTCGGCGACGGGATCACCCGACTGGACTCGCGACCCCTGTGGCCGTCGGGACTCGAGGTACTCGCCGCGGACGAGGTCGCCGATCACAACCTCGCGAACGCGGGCGCGCGGCCGGCCGACCGGACCGCCGTCGACGAACGGATCCTCGAGCAGGTTCGAACCGGCACTGGTTCGTACATCGACAGTCAGGAGGAGGTCGGCGGCTACCCCGACCTCGAGGTCATCACGCACAGCGTGAACGTTCCCCAGAGCGGCACGAACGCCTGGCTCCGCGCCCGGGCTCGGCGGGTCGAGACGTCGGACTGAGCCACCCCGACTGACGTCGAGTGCGGTCGCTCCGCGCGACGTCGGCCGACCGGACCGGATCGGTCGGGCGCGTCGTGACTCGGCGTTTGCACGCCGACACGCGCCGATGGGACCGAGCGCTAATTCCGATGACCGTTGCACAAATTCTAAGAGGGGTCCGCTCGAGTCGTCGAACGTGCATAGAAAATGAGGCACGATAGACGACAGCTTCTGAGAGCGATCGGCGTCGGGAGTTCGAGCGTGTTCGTCGCCGGCTGTTCGGCGTTGACCGGCGATTCCGACGCGGATGGGGATGACGGGAACCGGAGCGGGAACGAAAGCGGAACGGAAGCGGGGGACGACGAGGGCGAGAACGAGAGTGAGAGTGAGGGCGAAGGCGAGGACGAGGAGGCCGAAGACGTGGAGTTCTCCGCGACCACCGTGATCACGATGGAGGCCGGCGGAACCGACATCTGGAACGCGGCGGATCAGGGACACTTCTACTACGAGACCGTCAGCGGCGACTTCGACGTCAGCGTGGAGGTGATGTCTCTCGAGAACACCAACCCGCACGCGAAGGCGGGGATCATGGCTCGGGAGTCGATCGACACCGACGCGAAGAACGTGATGATCCGCAAGCGCCCGGCGTACGGAACCTCGCCGCAGTGGCGACCCGAAACGAGAGCCGACACGACGAGTACGACCTCCGAGGACGGCGCGGAGCTGAGCGCCGTCGAGGGCGGGGACCTCGCGGAGGCTCCCTGGCAGCGCCTGGAACGCACCGACGGAACGCTCCGCGCGTACGGGTCGGCCGACGGCGAAGACTGGACGCTGCTCGCCGAGATTCCGTCGAGCGTGCTCGACCTGAGCGACGAGGTTCTGCTCGGCCTCGCGGCGACGAGTCACGACCAGTTGAACCCGACCACCGCGAAGTTCCGGAACCTCGAGGGCGTCGAGCCCGGCACGAACGAGGATCTCAGCGAGCCCGTCGAACCGGGGAGCGTCTCGATCAGCGAGTCGGCGATCGTCTCGACGCTCGAGCCGGCGGACGTCGCCGCCTCCTCGGCCCGACTACGAGCCGAGGTGGAAGCGCTCGGGAACGTCGACGAGGTCGACGTTCGGTTCCAGTACCGTGAGGTCACCGAAGACGAGTGGCTGGAGACCGAGAGCGAGACGGTCTCGGACACCGGCGAACTCGAACTCGAGGTGTCGGGGCTCACCGGCAGGCGCTACTACCAGTTCCGCGCCGTCGCCGACGACGGGGAGAACGAGGTCGCGACCGTGAACGACCTGTTCGCGACGCCGAGCGGGTCTGGCGGGAGTTCCGAGGAGGATGCGGGTCCGGAGAGCAACTCGCGGTTCGACCCCGACGACGGGTTCTCCGAGCTGGCGCCGTGGCTCGACGACGACACGCCGATCGTCACGGTCAGCGAACCGACGCGCGAGGCGCTCGCGACCGCGACCGGCGTCGACGGGCCGCGCGTGGTCGCCTTCGAGACGAGCGGCACCATCGACCTCGGTGCCGAGGACCTGAACGTCAGAAACGACGAGTGCTGGATCGCCGGACAGACGGCTCCGTCACCCGGGATCACGCTCATCCGCGGCGGGCTCTGGCTGTACGGAAACGACTGCGTCGTCCAGCACGTCCGCGTGCGGCCGGGCGACGCCGGTCAGGGGACCGGCTGGCAACCCGACGCGATCGAGATGGCCGACGACACGGAGAACAATATCGTCGACCACTGTACCGGGACGTGGTCGGTCGACGAGAACATCAACGTCGGCTACGACACGACCGACTGCACGATCTCGAACTGTCTGGTGGCCGAACCGCTGAACGACGCGACCCACGAGAAGGGTCCGCACGGCTACAACTCGATCGTCGGCGATGGGGCGACGAACGTCTCCCTGATGGGCAACGTCTGGGCGCTCGGCACCGACCGAAACCCGCGGCTGAAGTCGGGGACCGAGACCGTCGTGGTCAACAACCTCGTCCACCACTTCGGCGACGGAATGTGGGCGGACCCGGACACGTCCCACAGCATCGTTGGCAACGTCTTCGAAGACGCACAAACCGAGCAACCCCACGTCGTCATGAAAGACGGGAGCGGCGCGACCGTCTACGCCGAGGACAACGTCGGGGACGGAGACAACCAGATCGTCGACGACGCGATCAGTCTCGTCGATTCGCCTCCCCTGTGGCCCGAGGCCCTCGAGCCGATGGCCGCCGGCGAGGTCCGCGGACACAACCTCGAGAACGCGGGCGCGCGACCGGCCGACCGGACCGCCCACGACGAACGGATCGTCGATCACGTCCGAAACGGCGGGGGCGGCGTCATCGACAGTCAGGACGACGTCGGCGGCTACCCCGACCTCGAGGAGAACACTCGCGAACTGGACGAACCCGAGCGCGGTCTGCGCGCCTGGCTCCGGGAGCGAGCGCTCGCGGTCGAGACGCCGGAGTGAACGGGCCGCGACTGTCGACGCAACGTTTATTTCTACACTCCGAAATACTCGAGTGATGCCAACGGAATCAGGGACTCGATTCGACGTCCGCGAGTTCGGCGCGACCGGCGACGGAACGACCCGAGACACCGACGCGATCCAGTCCGCACTCGAGGAGTGTGCCGAGGCCGGCGGAACCGTGGTCGTTCCGCCCGGGGACTACCTCACCGCACCGCTTTCGGTCGGCGACGACACGACGCTGCACCTCGAGGCGGGGGCGACGATCCGCTTCGTCGGCGACTACGAGGCGTTCCCGACGGTCGAGAGCCGGTGGGAGGGCTGGAAGCAGGCGGGCTTTCACCCCTGTCTGTGGGTCGCCGACGCCGAGAACGTCGCGGTCACCGGGCGGGGGACGATCGACGGCGGCGGCGAGTACTGGTGGAACTTCTACGACGTGTCCGACGAAGACCTCCCGGACGGCCTGCGCGACCGTCTGGACGAGTTCGACGAGCGAAACGACAAGGCCGACGACGTCAGTTCCTTCACCCTGCGGCCGCCGCTGTTTCAGATCTTCGAGTCGGAGAACGTCAGCGTCTCCGGAATCACGCTGCGAAATTCGCCGTTCTGGAACACCCACGTCGTCTACTCGGAGAACGTCACGATCCACGACGTCAACGTCGAGAACCCCGCCGACGCGCCCAACGGCGACGGGATCGATATCGACTCCTCGCAGTACGTCCGGATCAGCGACACGTACATCAACGCGGGCGACGACGCGATCTGTATCAAGTCGGGCAAGAACGCCGAGGGTCGGGAGATCGGCCGCCCGGCCGCCCGGATCGCGGTCACCAACTGTACGGTCGAGGCGGGCCACGGCGGCGTCGTGATCGGCAGCGAGATGTCCGGTGACGTCCGCGACGTAACGGTCTCGAACTGCACCTTCACGGACACCGACCGCGGCGTGCGGATCAAGACCCAGCGCGACCGCGGCGGCGTCGTCGAGGACCTGCACTTCGATACCATCGTCATGCGGCGGGTGGCGTGCCCGTTCGTGATCAACGGCTACTACTTCACCGACATCGACAGCGCGCCCGAACCGGTCGACGAGGGAACGCCGCTGGTCCGGAACGTCCACTTCCACGACATCACCGCTCGCGAGGTCGAGAGCGCGGGTTTCTTCGCCGGATTACCCGAGCAGCGATTCGAGGGAATCTCCTTCTCGAACGTCCGGATCGACGCGACCCGCTCGCTCGAGGCGACCGATCTCTCGCCGGCGATGGCGAACGGATACGACCAGGAACACGCCCTGTTCTGCAAGTCGATCGCGGACGTCTCCTTCACCGACGTCACCGTTCGAACGCCGGCGGGTCCCGCGATCCGCGTCGCGGAGACCGACGCCGTCTCGCTCGACGACGTCCGTCTCGAGACCGGTGGGGCCAGCGACGGGCCGGCGATCGACCTCGAGAACGTCGACGACGTACGCGTTCGCGGCTGCGCATTGCCGGAGTCCGGAGAGAACCCCTCGACGTTCCTGCGTGCGCGCGGGACGGGCGGACACGTCTCGCTCGTTGGAAACCACGATTCCCTGACTGAGTACGTGGAGGTCGCAGGCGACGTGACGCTCGAGGAGTCGTGATCGGGTAACCGTTCGACCGTCAGGACTGTTCTCCCGTAGGGAACGAAAAGGGGTAGTGGCTCCGACAGGCCAGTAAAACATTCACTTTGCGTGAGGCGGATGATGATATAGCGTTTCAGCGCGCCCACACCACGTAATCGAAATCGCTCACACGCCTACGTCTGTCACCCCTCGGTCGAGTACCGTTCGCCTGTGGGGAACTCCCGTCGATGGGACTCGGGTACGCTCGAGAGCGTCGTACGGCGATACTGGCAGCCTGAACCGAGCCGAGGCTACGGGCGGGCCCGTCGTCGCTGAGCGTCTGAGAGTGCGAAAACGGAGCAACCGTGACGTTCTCTCACGTGGGGATGTTGCTGCACGTACGCGCGAATATACAGTTCACTTGAACCGGTGTCACAGTCTATTTCGACGGGATCCTGACGGATCCACACGATGGTCGACACCGAGGGAACCGGACGTAGCCGTGGAGAACAGAGCGGGCTTGATCGGACGGTCGCGACTGTTCGAACGAACGTGATCCCGCGCAGATCGTCCGTAACGCTCTCCGGCGGCCGCGATACCGAGGGCCCTAAATCGGACCGTCGGACGGAGCGCGTCGGAGGATGGGTTCTCTTTTGGCCGACACAACGCGAGACCGTTACGAATGGTGTCACGGACATAATAGATAGATATATATATGATCCGCCACATCTTCTTGCTATGCCAGGTTCTACCAACGGGCATAGGGTGAAGAGTACCAGACGAGCGTTCATCGCCGCAGGCGGTGTGGGGAGTGTAACGCTGCTTGCAGGCTGTTTCGGTGAGGAGAGCGGTAACGGTGGCAACGGTGGTAACGGCGACAACGGTAGCGGAAACGGTGGCAACGGCGACAACAGCAGCGGTAACGGTGGGGGCGGCGAGGTTCACGACGAACGGTTCCGAGTGTTCGACCCGGCTGGAACCAATCCGTCGGACCGGCACTTCAATCCGTGGAACCCCAGCAACGCCGGTGCCTGGCATCCAGGCGCCGCCGTCTTCGACAAGCTGGCGATCTTCAGCCCCGCGAGCAACGAGGCGTACCCGCTGATCGCCACCGGTTGGGAGATGACCGACGATACGACACTCGAGGCCGAACTCAGCGACGAGTGGACGTGGCACAACGGCGATCAGTTCGTCGCGCAGGACTGGACGATGCAGGCGGAGATAGAGATCGCCCTCGCCGAGGCCGCCGCGGAGGGCGACGAACAGGCTCACGTCATGGAGTCGGTCGAGGCAGTCGACGACCAGATGATACGAGTCAACCTGCACAACCCGCTCTCGGAGACCTTCGCTGTGCAGAACTCGATCGGGATCTTCCACGACCTCATCGGGCGTGGCGTCTTCACGAAACACGACGACGACCAGTGGAGCGAGTGGCACGAGGCTCTCGTCAACGGCGACGACTCCGAGGCCGCCATCGAGGAGATCACGAGTACACCGTACCCGATGCTGACCGACGAGCCGATCGGAAACGGTCCCTTCCAGGTCGCCGATATCGGTGACAGCGAGATCATCCTCGAGAAGTACGAGGATCACCCGAACGCCGATTCGATCAACCACACCGAGTTCTCGCTCCAGGTGTACAGCGACCAGCAGCAGATCTTCCAGGCGTTCAACGGGGGTCAGGTCGACGCTGGGCACAGCCAGTTCCCGATGCAGGACGATCAGATGAACCAGCTTCCCGACAGTCTCGAACTGTTCCGGGAGGGTCGATCCGCCAACAACCTGTTCACGTTCAACTGCGGCTACGAGGTCGAGGGGTACGACACGCCCTTCGACAATCAGAACGTTCGCAAGGCCGTCGCTCACCTCTACAACAGGGAACAGGCACAACAGCTGCTTCAGGGCGAAAAGATCCTGTTCGAATACCCGCCGTGTCGCGTCCCGCACGCGGTCCTCGAGCAGGAAGGCGGAGAGATTTCGGGCATCAACATCGAGGAAGAGTTCACCCTGTACGGTCAGAACGACACCGAACGGGCCACCGAACTCCTCGAAGGGGAGGGTTACTCGCTCGAGGACGGCGAGTGGTACGACCCCGACGGGGAGCGCTTCGAGGTCATGTTCATGAACGGAGAGCAGGACCCCCACATTCAGGTGCTGAGCCAGAACCTGCGGGACTTCGGGGTCGAAACCGTCCAGGAGACGTTCGACGACGCGACGTTCGACAACCGCCGGATGGCCGGCGAGTTCGACATCATGCCCGACGGCTCCTCGGCGAACGGCATCTTCGCGATGTGGGCGCTGGACCTGGTTCCGGACTGGATCCAGTCGATCTCGCACTTCAACCCGACCGCCGAGATTCCGATGCCGATCGGCGACCCCGAGGGCTCGAGCGGCACGAAGGAAATCAACGTCGCGGACCACATCAACAACTGGATGCAAAACGAGGACGACGATCAGTACCACCAGGAGCTGATGTGGTGGTGGAACCAGCACCTCCCCGAGTTCGAGGTTCTCTGGGAGCCGGACGCGGGCGCCATCGACACGGCGAACTGGCAACTCGACGTTCGAGAGGAGATCTACAACGGCGTCGACGACGCGCTGTACGTCGCGCCGAAGATGGAGGGAAGCGGAATCATGTACCAGCCGTAGCCGCGATCGACCAGTCCCCTCTCGAGTACCGACCCCACAAACTGCTATCAACCACTTCGATCCGTTTTCGAGCGCACGTCGCCGTGATTGCGTCGACGAAATGCAACGCTTATTAGGTTTCCTCTCGACACCTGCTAGCAATGGGTGTGCTTCGATCCGCGTCTAAGACCATCGTTGGTGTCGATATTCTCGTACTCCTTCTACTCGGATTCACGTTCCTGTTCGTCGATCCGGGCACCGGCTCGTTCGTCGTCGCCACCCTCACACTCGTTCCGACCGTCCTCACGCTGGTGGGCGCACTCGCCGTCCTCTATACCGGCTGGGAGCCGTTTTGACGAGCGGAACCCGCTCCGTTGCCGTCCGACAGCATCTCATCGCCTCCGAACGATGCAGGAAATCGGAAACACGCTCGAGGCAATCGGTTAGAATCGTGACCGAACCCGACTCGCGATTAGATACATTAATTAGGCATGTTGTGCAATAGCATAGATAACTGTATTATGGTCACGATAGGCTGGAGAACGAGACGGCTCGCTCAGGCTGCTTTCACTGTGTGGGCTGTTATCACGATCTCCTTCGTGCTCATCCGGCTCATGCCGGGGAACGCGATGGGGGCGATGATGGTGAGTTTCGAACAACAGGGGATGAGCCCGGCGCGCGCTCGAGAACTCGTCGAGCTCAGACTGAGTGTCGATCCGAATAAGCCGATACCCGTCGCGTACGTCGAGTACATCGCCAGTACGCTTCGGGGCGACCTCGGAACGTCGATGGCGCAGGGAGAGCCGGTCGCCGAGCTCCTCGCGGCGGCGCTTCCGTGGACGTTGTTCGTCCTGAGCTGGTCGATCTTCATCAGTTTCTTCATCGGCATTTCGGTGGGTGCGTTGATGGCCTACTGGGAGGGGGGAAAGCTGGACGTCGGCCTGACCTCGTGGGCCATCCTGATGGGATCGATCCCGTTCTACGTGCTCGCGATCCTCCTGTTGATCTTCGCGTCCTACCGGTGGGGGCTCTTCCCGTCCGGCGGCCGGCAGCCGACCGGCGTCCCTCAGGGGTTCAACGTCACGTACGTGCGGGGTATCCTGTATCACGCCGCACTGCCGGTCTTCTCGATGCTCGTCGCGTCGGGGGTCGCGTCGCTCGGCATGCGCGGAAACAGCATTCGGGTCCTCGGCGCCGACTACCTGCGCGTCGCTCGCCTCCGGGGGCTCTCCGACTACACGATTTCGACGCAGTACGTCGCCCGCAACGCCGTCTTGCCGATGTACACCACGTTGCTGATCAGCATCGGCGAAATGTTCGGCGGCTCGATCGTCCTCGAGTACGTGTTCAACTACCGGGGCCTCGGGTTGTTGCTGTTCGAGGCGTACAATCAGCGCGACTACGCGCTGATGATGGGTGGATTCGTACTCATCACGGTCGCGGTCGTAACCACGCTGTTCATCGCGGATATGACGTACTCGTGGGTCGACCCCCGCGCGGGAGGACAGGACAGTGAATCGTACTGAGAACGACGATGTCGATCGTACGGGCGACACGCCCCGATCACGACGTCTCACCGTCGTGGTCGGACCGGACCAGCACCAGCCGAACGACACCCACTCGAGACCGATGACCGACATACCGACGACTACCGACGGCAGCCACTCGCGGACGACCCGACACGGCGTCCGCGGAGGGATCGACAGATGACCAGCGACCGGGACCGGACCGACCCGGGGCGTGCGGAGAAGTCCCACGAGTCGGCCGTGAGCACTATCCCCGACGGCGGCACCGTAAACACGCCGTTCGACGTCGTCTCCGAGTACGAGGAGACCCGTCGCGACCGCCTCAAGAAACTCTACGACACGTACGTCTACGCGCCGATCTCGATCATCAAACGCGACTGGCGCGCCCGGATCGGGTTCGCGATCGTCCTGTTGTACGTGTTCACGGCGACCGTCGGCGTGTACTTGATCGAGCCGACGCATGTGACGGAAGGGCCGGGGCTGGCCAAACCGTTCGAGACCTGGGAGTATCCCCTCGGGACGGACGACATGGGACGGGACCTGCTCTCGTCGACCGTGCACTCGACCAGCGAGATACTCAAGATGATTCTGTCGGGCGGGTTGTTCACCGTGACCCTCGGGACGACCGTCGGTGCACTCGCCGGCTACAAAGGCGGCGTCGTCGACACCGTGTTGAGCTCGATCACGGACGTGTTCATCAACCTCCCCGGCCTCCCGACCGTGATGGTCCTGGCGCTGATGCTTCCGATCACCGGCAATCCGTACCTGATCGGCGTCCTCCTGACGATCACGGCGTGGGGTGGCCTCGCGCGGGCGATCCGATCGCAGGTGCTGACGCTCCGCCAGGAGCCGTTCGTCGAGGCGGCGCGGTCGATGGGCGTGCCCAGCTACGAGATCGTCTTCAAGGACATCGTCCCGCACCTGATGCCGTTCGTGGTCATCAACCTGACCAACGCCGCCCGCCGAGTCATCTTCTCGGCGGCCGGCCTCTACTTCCTCGGCGTATTGCCGTTCAGGAATCACAACTGGGGGGTCACGCTGAACCTGGCCTACAGCGGCGGTGCCCACTACAAGACCGGCGCGTTGCACTGGTTTCTGATGCCGATGATCGCGATCACGGGCATCTCGATCGGGCTGATCCTCCTCGGCCAGTCGCTCGACCGCGTCTTCAACCCCCGCGTTCGAGCCCGCCACGAGAAGAAACTCGCCGAGTCACAACTCGACGAGGTCGAGCCAGAGGATGACGATTCGGAGACGATGATCGGAGCAGCGTGAGAGAGACAGAGAACGATATCAAACACACACGATGACGACATCACAATCCACATACCTCGACGATCCCACGGCGAACGATCCGGTCATGGAGATCCGGAACGCCACCGTCCGGTTCGGCATGGAACGCGGCGAATCGCGCGTGCTCGACGACGTGAGCATCGACCTCGAACGCAACGAAATCTTCGGCGTCGTCGGCGAGAGCGGCAGCGGCAAGTCGATGCTCGCGTCGGCGCTGCTCGACGCGGTCGTCGAACCCGGCGTCCTCGACGGTTCGATCACCTACCGTCCGCAGAGCGGCGAGCCGGTCGACGTGCTCGAGTTGAACAAGAACGAACTCCGACAGTTCCGCTGGGAGGAGGTCGCGATGGTCTTCCAGGGGGCGATGAGTTCGTTCAACCCCGTCCGAAAGATCGATACGCACTTCATCGAGACCCTGACCTCGCACGACTACGACGTCGACGAGGGGATGGAGCGAGCCAGACAGCTCATCTCGGACCTGTACATGGATCCCGAACGCGTCCTCGATTCCTATCCCCACGAGCTCTCCGGCGGGATGAAACAGCGGACGCTCATCGCGCTCAGCCTCATCCTCGAGCCGGACGTGTTGGTGATGGACGAGCCGACCGCGGCGCTGGATCTGCTGATGCAGCGGTCGATCGTCTCGCTCATCGAAGAGATCAAAGAGGAGTACGACCTGACGATCCTCTTTATCACCCACGACCTGCCGCTGGTCGCCGACCTCGCGGATCGGATCGCGGTGATGTACGCCTTCGAGTTCATCGAACTCGGGCCGACGGCGGAGATCCTCCAGCACGCCTCACACCCTTACACGAGGCTGCTCCTCAAATCGACGCCGAACCTCGCCTCGCCGATCGAGGCGATGCGCCCGATCGAGGGCTCCGCGCCGGATCCGGTGAACGTCCCCTCGGGCTGTTCGTTCCACCTGCGCTGTCCGCTCGCGGACGAACAGTGCGTGGACGTCGATCCCAGAGCGTACCCGGTCGGCGACGGCGGCGACCACGTCGCCAACTGCCACTACTGGGAGGACGCACCCGAGACCATCCCGATGACCGAGGAGTGGGACGTCGAGGGGATCGACGCGATCGACAGCGCGCCGGGGCCCTCGAGGGCCGACGGTCCGCTCGTCTCGCTCGAGGACGTCGAAGTCCACTTCGAGAAGGAGGGCGGCTTCCTCGACTTCTTCTCCGATCCCGACACCGTCCAGGCGGTCGACGGCATCTCGCTTGACATCTACGAGAACGACGTCGTCGTCCTCGTCGGCGAAAGCGGCTGCGGGAAGACCACCTTCGGCAAGACCGCGGTCGGCCTCCAGGAGCCGACCGCCGGCTCGGTGAAGTACAAGGGACAGGACATCTGGGACCTGAAACGGACCGGTGGCGACGGGTCGATGTCGTTCGACGCCGTCCGACGCGCGCTCCAGATCGTCCACCAGGACCCCGGCAGCGCGCTCAACGCCCACCGCCGCGTCGGCACGAGCCTCGAGGTTCCCCTCAAGCGCTGGAACCCCGAACTGGACGGCAACGACAGGAAGTCGCGGATCGTCAGCTTGCTCGAGCACGTCGGCATGGCGCCCGCGGAGGACTACATCGACCGCTATCCCCACCAGCTCTCGGGCGGCGAGCAACAGCGGGTCGCCCTGATCCGGGCGATGTTGATGAATCCCGACCTCATCCTGGCCGACGAGCCGGTCTCGGCGCTCGACGTCTCCCTCCGGGTCGAGATGATGGACCTGATGATCGAACTGCAAGAGCAGTTCGACACGTCGTACCTGTTCGTCTCCCACGACCTCTCGAACGCCCGGTACATCGCGGAGAAGACGGGCGGACGTATCGGCGTGGTCTACCTCGGCGAACTGGTCGAGATCGGCCGCCCGGAGGAGATCATCCACGATCCCCAACACCCCTACACGCAGGCGCTGCGCTGGGCGACGCCCGAACTCGACTTCGAGGGCGGCGGTATGGGCGGCGAGTCGCCGGTCCGTAATATCGACGTTCCGGACCCGACGAACCCGCCCAGCGGCTGCCGGTACCACACCCGCTGTCCCGAGGCTCGCGAGGTCTGTACGACCGAGCACCCGGAACCGCGCGAGGCCTCGGCCGCCGACTTCCACGAGGCGGCCTGTTTCCGAACCGACGAGCGCCACGAGTACTGGCAAAGTCCGTCGATCACCGACGACTGATCGGCCGGCGGTCGTCGCTCGAGTCCGAGGTCGAATCGCGTTTCGACGCTCGAATCGGCGTTGCAGTTGCGATACTGCTTTCGAGGGGTACGCAAACAGCGAGCGCGCCGGTCTCCCCGCGTTCTCGACCGGCGACGGCGCCTTTCCCCTTCGAGCTACCGGAATCCGTTCCGTCCGCGCGGTGGGACGGATGGGAGAAGGTGGGAGTACGAGCAAGCGCAAACGCGAGGGCGAGAGCGAGAACGAGCACGAAAACGAACGCGAGAGCGGAGTGAGACCAAAATGGAGATCCGAGATATCGAAACGATCGAGTTCACGTACCAGTCGACGAAACGAGCGGACGAGAAGGGCCACGCCCACCCTGGCGAACCCCGAGAAGCGATCGGGACGATCACGCGCGTGGTCGTCGACGGCGGTCCCGACGGCTACTGTCCCGGCGGCACCCGGACGGCCAACGACCTCGCCGCACGCTACCTCGAGGGGGCTGATCCGCTCGAGCGAGAGCGACGCTGGCAGCAGCTCTATCGCTCACAGCGCCTCCATCGAGCGTCGCTCGTCGCCGGGACCGTCTCTCGGATCGACTGCGCCCTGTGGGACGTCGCGGGCAAGTACTACGACGAGCCGGTCTACCGACTCCTGGGCGGCCACCGTGACCGAATCCCCGCCTACGCGAGCACGATGGTCGGCGACGACGACCCCGACGGTTTGGGGACGCCCGAGGCGTACGCCGACTTCGCCGCGGAACTCGTCGATCGCGGGCACGGTGCGGTGAAACTCCACACGTGGATGCCGCCGTTCGACGCGGACCCCGATCGCGTCGTCGCGGCCTGTCGCGCCGTCCGCGAGCGCGTCGGTCCCGACGTCGACCTGATGCTCGACTCCCACCACTACTACGCGCGGACGGACGCGGCTCGCATCGGACGCGCGCTCGCTGACCTCGAGTTCCGGTGGTTCGAGGAGCCGATGGACGAGCACTCGCTGTCGGCCTACGAGTGGCTCACGGACGAGGTCGACGTCCCGATCGTCGGCCCGGAGACGGCGGAAGGCGGACCCTACACCAGGGCGGAGTGGCTCAAACGCGACATCGCGGACGTCAGTCGCGTCGGCGTCCACGACGTCGGCGGCCTCACGCCCGCACTGAAGACCGTCCACCTCTGCGAGTCGTTCACCGTCGCCTGCGAAGTCCACGGAGCCAACGCGCCCAACCTCCACTTGCTCGGAGCGATGACCCAGCCCGGCGAGTACTACGAGCGCGGCCTCCTGCACCCCGAGTACGACTACGAGGCGGCGACGCCGTGGCTCGCCGAGCCGATCGATCCGTTGAACGATGACGGCACGGTCTCCGTCCCTCGGGAACCGGGTCTGGGGTACGACTTCGACTGGGAGTTCGTCGACGCGAACCGCCTCGAGGCGAGGAACTGATTCAGGACAGCGAGTCCCACTCGAGGCCCTTCCCCACGGCTGCGACGCCGCCGTCGACCTCGAGGTTCGTGCCGGTGACGAACGAGGCCTCCTCGGAGGCCAGAAAGCGGATCGCGTCGGCGACTTCCCGCGGTTCCGCAGCGCGCTTGAGGATACCCGGTCCGTCCGCGTGCGGGGCGGTCTTCGCCGCGAAGAACGCCTCCGCTTCGTCCTCGTCGTCGGGCAGGTGGTACTCGGTGATGACCCAGCCCGGCGAGACGGCGTTCACCCGGATCCCGTCAGGGGCGTGATCGCAGGCCATGTCCTTGGTCATCGAGACGAGCGCCCCCTTGGTGGCGTCGTACTGCGACCAGTTCGGTCGGCCGACGGCAGCGCCGTTGGAGGCGACGTTGACGACCGCCCCACCCTCCGGCATGTGCGGGACGAGGTGTTTCGCACAGAAGGCCGCACCCTCGAGGTTCACGCCGAGAATGCGGTCCCAGCTCTCCGCGTCGGCCTCGGTCACGGGCCGCGGTTCGACGCGGATCGCGGCGTTGTTCACGAGCACGTCGACGCGGCCGAACCGATCGACGACCGTCTCCGCCATCGATTCGACCGCCGATTCGTCGGCGACGTCTGCCTCGAGGCCGATCGCTTCCCCTTCTCCGTCGGTACGTTCGATCGCCGCCGCCGTCGCCTCGGCGTCGTCGCCCCGGACGTCGACGGCGACGACCGTCGCACCGTCTTCGGCGAGCCGCAGACAGGTCGCCTCGCCGATTCCCCTGCCGCCGCCGGTGACGACCGCGACCGCGTTCGAGAGTTGTGGACACATCGCTCGGTCCTACCGCACGCCGATACTTGAGCGTACGTCTTCCGGTCGTCGAAGGGACTCTGGCGGAACGAATCCGGTACGATCGGACGCGTCGCTCGAGTGCGACCCAAAACCCCTAACTCGGTGCCGCCGAGTGAGGGTACCGATGGAAACCGAGACGCTACGATACGGTGTGATCGGCTGTGCCGGCATGGGAACGACGCACGCGGCGGCCGTCGAGGGGACCGCGGACGCGACGCTCGTCGCTTGCGCGGACGTCGACGAGGAGATCGCCCGCGAGTTCGCGACGGCCCGCGACGTCGCGTGGTACCGCGATCCGGTGGAGATGGTCGTCGACGCGGACCTGGACGCGGTGAGCGTCTGTACACCGAACGGGACTCACGCGGACATCGTGACGGCGCTCGCGGAGACCGGCGTCGACATCCTCTGTGAGAAACCGCTCGATATCACGCCCGAGCGCGTCGATCGCATGATCGAGGCCTGCGAGCGCGAGGACGTCGTGCTCGCCGGAATCTTCAACCGACGGACCCTCGGCGGACCCCGTCTGACCCGCGAGGCGGTCGCCGACGGCCGGCTCGGCGACGTCGTCCTCGCCGACGTGCAGGTCAAGTGGCATCGAACCGCCTCCTACTACGAGGGCTGGCACGGCTCGACCGACCTCGACGGCGGGATCCTCCTCACGCAGGCGCTCCACGGCATCGACCTCCTCCAGTGGATCGTCGGCGACGTCGAGCGGATCGCCGCCGACCTCGAGACGTGCCACCACGACGTCGAGGCGCCCGACACGGCGGTCGCGAGCGTCGTCTTCGAGAACGGCGCCCGCGGCCAGATCACGGCGAGTACGGCGGTCTACCCGCAGCGGCCGATCACCGTGCAGGTCCACGGAACCGAGGGGACGATCGAGTGGCGGCAGGGAGACGAGGGGCTCGAGGCGTTCGAAACGGTCGACGGCCTGGTCGACGCGGACACGACGGCCTACGACTTCGATCTGGGGCCGGAGATCGAGGGGCAGGTACGCGACTTCGTGAGGGCGCTTCTCGAGGGACGCGAGCCGATGGTGTCGCCGGCGGAAGCCAGGAAGGCCCTCGACATCGTGTTCGCGGCACAGGAGTCGGTCGAACGCGGCGAGTGGGTCGACGTCGACCTCGAGGCCGTCCGCGGCGGGCGGTAGCGCCCGGTCGGCTCGAGACGGCGACGTCGACCAGTACAGTCAGGTCGTTCGAGACCGTACGACCGGTCGTGACCGATCACCACTCGACTTCGCGCGACGCTCGCTCCGACCCGCCGCTGGCGGTGATCGCCTCGGGTGCCGGCGACGGGAGCGGCGCCGTCCACGGCTACCGTCTGGACCGAGCGTCGGGGCACCTGACCCGCGTCACTACCACACCCGTCGAAAACCCGTCGTTTCTGGCGATCGGTCCCGACGAGAACACGCTCTACGCCGTCGAGCGGATCGACGGCGGCACGGTGTCGGCGTTCCGCTTCGACGAGACGACCGGCGACGTCGACCTCCTGAACCGGCGCTCGAGCGAAGGCGCCGGCCCCTGTTACGTCAGCGTCGACGGCGAGGGACGGTACGCGTACGCCGCGAACTACCGAGGTGGAACCGTCGCGATGTACCCGATCGCCGAGGACGGCCGTCTCGAGGCGGCCTGCGACGTGGTCTACCACGAAGGCGGCGGTCCCGATCCGGACCGACAGGCGGCCCCGCACCCGCACTTCGTCGCGCCCGGACCGGCGAACCGGTTCGTCTACGTCCCCGATCTCGGAACCGATCGGATCGCGATCTACCGTCCCGACTTCGAGCGGGGACGGCTCCGACCGGCCGATCCGCCCGCGACTCGCGTCCACGACGGCGCCGGTCCGCGCCACCTCGCTTTCCACCCCTCGGGCCGGTTCGCGTACGTCGTCGACGAACTCGACTCGACGGTGACCGCCCTCGAGCGCGACCCGGAGACCGGCGCGCTCCAGACGATCGATACCGTAGACACGCTGCCGCCCGGGTTCGACGGCGAGAACGCGGCCTCGGATATCCACGTCCACCCCTCCGGCCGGTGGGCGTACGTCACCAATCGCGGTCACGACAGCGTCGCGAGTTTCGCGGTCGACGACGCGAGCGGCAGTCTGCGGCCGGTCGACCACGAGTCGACCCGCGGTGAGACCCCGCGGACCTTCGCGATCGATCCGGGCGGGCACGCCCTCCTCGTCGGAAACCAGCACGGCGAGAGCGTCGTCACGATGGCCGTCGATCCCGAGTCGGGCGCGCTCGAGGCCGTCGCGGAAACCGCGGTTGCGAAACCGGTCTGCGTAGTGATGCTCGGGTAGCGCGAGCCCCTCGCTCGACCGTGCGGCGTCCCGCCGGCGGAACCGACTCGAGGTCAACCTTTATTCGCCCGGCCGGTCCAGTGTGAAACGACGATGGAAACGTTCGAATCTGACGACGGACACGTGTTCGTGCGACTGGACCGGGGCGACCTCGTCCTCGAGTCGATCGTCGAGGCCTGCGAGGCCCACGACGTCGACGCGGGCGTCGTCGTCTCCGGGATCGCGACGCTTAGCACGCTTAATATCCACTACGTGGACCGAACGGACCTGCCCGAGGAGCAGGGAGACCGCAACGTGGACTTGGAACTCGAGGGCGCGTGGGAGGTGACGAACGTCAACGGGATCGTCGCGGACGGCGAGCCACACCTCCACATCACGGCCTTCGACGGCGAGCGGACCGTCGGCGGCCACCTCGAGGACGGCTGTGAGACGAACGTTCTCGGGGAGTTCACGATTCGAAAAGTCGAGGGGATCGACCTCGAGCGCCGCCCCGGTGACCGAAACGTTTCGCAGCTTCGGCGGCGAGCGGACGAGAGCCGGTCGAGTCGTTGACGGGGTCGGTCGAGCCGTCGAAGGTGGTCAGTCGAGCCGTCGACGGGGGGTCGGTCAAGATGGCCGGTGTCTGTCTGGGTGGACGCGAGTCGGTGAATACGGAGAGAACGGAACGGCAACGGACGTCGCTATCTTCGAATCCACCAGACAGCCGTCCGGATGCTGACGGCGAGGAGGATGAGCGCACAGCCCCACACGCCGAGTATCGCCGCTAGGACGCCGACCCGGAGCACGAGCGCACCGATGACGAAGAGGACGACCCCCATCGCGAGGATGATGTTCGACGGCGAGCTTCGAAACGCGTCGAACGCGGTTACGAACAGTCCGGGACCTCCGTCCGACTCTCGTTGTGTGGTAGCCATTAGCAGAATGCTACGTAATTCGAATATAAATCCGTTGGGGTCGACCGTCACCACGGTCGACACTCGAGATCGGTTTCCGGTCGCGTCCGGCTACTCCGGCGGCGCGTCCCACTCCTCGGCGTCGTCCTGGGGATCGTAGCCGATGACGGCCCGCGCGTGCTCGAGGTCGTACCACCGGCGCTGGTTCGCGCTCACGCCGCTGAAGACGTCGAACTCGACGGTCTCGTCCTGCAGGCAGCAGTCAACCTGATGGGCGAAGTCCTGCCGGGACTGCCAGGTCGCCTTCATCCGGGCGACCCACCGTTCGTACTCCTCGCTGTCGCGTTCGAACTCGCCGTCGTCGACCCCCGATTCGGCGTCCCCGTAGGGGTGGTCGTACTCCGGCATGTTGACGGTGCAGATCCGCAGCGCGTAGAACCGTCGGGGGTACTCGTAGCTCTCGACGTAGTACCGGCCGAGGTCCTCGCCGAAACTCTTGGAGGCTCCGTAGAGCGAGTCCGGGCGGACGGGATCCGTGTGGTCGAGCACGAGTCCGTACCCCGGCGAGTAGAGCTCCGGAGCGTGTTCGATCTCGTACATTCCCATGACGTGGTTCGTCGAACCGAAGACGATCGACTCGACTTCGGCGTCGCGGGCGGCCTCTAAGACGTTGTACATTCCGATGACGTTGGGCTCGAGGACGTCGCCCCAGTCGCCTTCCGTGTACGGGTACGCCGCCAGGTGGATAATGGCGTCGCGACCCTCGCAGGCCGCGCGGAGCGTCTCGGCGTCGGCGACGTCGCCGACGACGGTGTCGTAGCCGCCGTAGGGGTGGTCGTCCGGGCGGTCCGACCGGTTGTAGTAGGTGAAGTCGTACTCCTCGCGGTCGTGGAGGTGGTCGATGATGGCGGTTCCACAGCGGCCGTACGCGCCCGTTACCAGGACGTCCATACGACTACCGTCCCGCGAATCACTATTAAAACGGATGGTTCGCGGGGATCGGTACGGTTCGATGTCGCCGTCGGTTTCGGATTCGAAGCTGACGACGGACAGCCGACTGCGACCGCCTCAGACGGTTTGCTGTACCGGTGTACCGGTGCGAGCCGACGATCGGAACGATTCCCAGAAGACCGTCTCACCCGTCCGCACGATACCGCTCGAGGGCGTCCTCGTCGATCGAGATCCCCAGTCCTGGCTCCTGGGGAACGTCGAGGACGCCGCCAGAGGGATCGAACGGCGTCTCCAGCAGGTCGCTGCGCAGCGGGTTCTCACTGCGGTCGAACTCGAGCAGCATGGGTTCGGGGACGTTTCTGGTGTGGGGGTAGTCGGGGATGCTCGCGGCGAACTGTACCGCGGCGGCCATGCCGACGGCGCTGTTCCAGACGTGCGGGCGGACGGCGACGTTCTCGGTCGTCGCCAGCTTCGCGATCGTCCGGGCCTCCGAGAGGCCGCCGCAGCGGCCGAGGTTCGGTTGGACGATGTCAACAGTACGATCGTCGATCAGCCGCTTGAACGCGAAGCGACCGTAGTGGGCCTCGCCGGCCGCGATCGGCGTGTCGATCCGCGCCTTCACGTCGCGGTAGCCCGAGGGGTTCTCCGGCGGAACCGGCTCCTCGATCCACGCGATATCGTACTCCGCGATCGCCTTCGCGGTGCGGATCGCCTGGTGGGGCCGATAGTTGCCGTTCATGTCGACCATCAGCAGGGCGTCCTCGCCGAGGACTTCGCGGGCGACGCGAACGCGCTCGAGGTCGCTCTCGAGGCCGGCGCCGATCTTGATCTTCGCGGCGGTGAACCCCTCGTCGACGGCAGCCTGGATCGGCTCCTCGAGCGGGCGGTCGTCCTCGGTGAAGTACATCGTCGAGGCGTAGGGCCGGAGCGTCGATCGCTCGGTGCCCCCGAGCAGTCGGTGGACCGGCCGCTCGACGGTCTTGCCGACGATGTCCCAGCAGGCGACGTCGACCGCGCTGACGACGCTCTGGACGAACACGTCTCCCCCGAAGTGATAGGGGTCGGTGTACGACCGGTCGGCCAGCGATTCGACGTCGAACGGGTCCATGCCGACGACGTCGTCGGCGAACAGCTCGTCGACCGTCGCGGCGACGATGGGTCCCGGGGCGAACGCTTCGCCCCAGCCGACGGTTCCCGTGTCCGTCTCGAGGCGAACGAGCGTCGTCCCACGCGACCGGCCGAATCCGCGGGCGTCGCCGAGGCCCTGCCCCTCGGGCAGCGTGTGAGCGAGCGGAATCGTCTCTACGTCCGTAATCTCCATGCGGTACGACGGGTTGCCCGTCCGATATATCTTGCGTTGCCGTCGGATTCGCCGACCCGTCCGGATCGCTCGACTCGCGGACCCGGGGTCGAGAGGTCCTCGAAATAGGCGATGGCTTTATGCTATCTGCCCGGGACTGTGTGACATATGCCATTGTCAGCGGAAGAGGTTCAGGACCACCTCCGCGGGGTCGCGGCGGGTCTCCTGACGCCGTTCGACGACGATCTCGATATCGAACACTCGAAGATCGAAGACAACGCACAGACGCTCTACGGGGAGGGGATCCGGACGTTTCTCGCGACCGCAAATATCAGCGAATACCACTCGCTCTCCCAGGAAGAGCGGATCGCGGTCGCCGAGACCAGCGTCGACGCGCTTCCCGAAGACGCCTGCGTCCTCGCCGGCGTCGGCGGGAGCACGGCGACCGCGAAAGAACTCGTCCGGAACTACGAACGCATCGGCGCCGACGCCATGATGATCATGCCGCCGGACCACACGTACATCCACGAGCGCGGACTCCTCGAGTACTATCGCGAACTCGCCGCCGCTACCGAGCGGCCGCTCGTTCCGTACGTCCGCGGTTTCGATCCGTCGGTGGAGTACCTCGGCGACCTCACCCGGGTCGACGGTGTCGTCGGAATCAAGTACGCGCTGAAGGATTCGGTGAAACTCGGCGCCGGTATCGCCGCCGGCGACGACGACGTCGTCTGGGTCGACGGACTCGCGGAACCGTTCGCGGTTTCGTTCTGGGCCGAGGGCGTGGAGGGCTTCTCCGCCGGGGTCAGTAACTTCCGCCCCGAGATCGGACTGGCGCTGTTCGACGCCCTCTCGGAGGGCGACTGGGAGCGCGCCCGCAGCCTCCGAAACGCCTGTCTGCCTTACCAGAACTTCCGAGAGGGGCACGGCGAGGACAACGAAATAGCCGGTGCCGTAAGTGTCTCGGCGGTGAAGAAAGGTCTCGAGATGGCCGGTCTCCACGGCGGGTCGGTCCGCGAACCAATCCGACCGCTGTCCCCCGAAGACGAGCGACGGGCCGAAGAACTGTACGGCCAACTAGAGGACGATATCGCCGAACTCGTCGACTGAGACGGATCGCTGTCACTGGTTGTCGGTGTCCCCGCAGACCGGTCGCGGTTGCGCCGAAAATGACGGACAGCAGTCCGTCCGAGGACCGGACCGCGCTCTCGCTTCGCTCGTCGTAGTGGCTCTCTCGGCGTGGTTCGGGCGCAGTGGGCGAGTGTCGTTCGCGTCGGTGGTCCTCCGCGGTCGACGGTCGGCTACGAGAACTTCGTATTCAACTCGATGACGTTCGCCGCCCGCGTCACGTACTCCGGAAGTTCGTCGTGGATCCGCTCGTTCGTGAACCGGCTCGAGGGGCCGGTGATGCTGACCGCCCCGAGGATCGTCTCGTCGTTTCGAACCGGTGCGGCGACACAGCGCAGCCCTTCGATGTTCTCCTCGTCGTCGATACCGTAGCCGCGCTCGGCGATCTCCTCGAGTTCGTCGTAGAGTTCCTCCGGACTGGTGATCGTCTGCGGCGTTATCGCCTCAAAGTCCGTGTTCCGAACGATCTCCTCGGTTCGCTCGGGCGGGAGGTACGCGAGGATCGTCTTCCCGAGCGACGTCGAGTACATCGGCTGCTGCGTTCCGACCTGCGAGGCCGTCACGACCGCCCTGTCGCCGGTGGCTTTGTAGAGGTACGACACCTGTCCGTGTTCTTCCAGTCCGAACTGAGCGATCTCACCGGTTTCCGCCGCCAGCGCCTCGACTTCGTCTCGAATCACGTCGTAGTTGCCGACCTGATCGCGGACGTCCGCCGCCATGTCGAGGATTCGCAGACTCAACCGGTAGCCGTCCCCGTCGCGGACGAGAATCTTGCGCTCCTCGAGCGTCCGCAGGTGACTGTGGATCGTGCTCTTGGAGTGGCCGAGCTCGTTCGCCAGTTCCGTCACACCGATTCGATCTCGCTCCTGCAGGGTTTCGATGATGTTGAACGCGATTTGCACTGATCGGATGGTGCGTCCCGGGCGTTCGTCCGGCGTGAGTGGCATACCTTGAAAGAGAGAGTGTGTATATATAAATCGTTCCCCGGTGGGGAATCAATAACGGCCGTTCCTCGATAGGTGCCTCTCCCGGCCAGACTGACCGAATGAGACGCGAATCTCGGAGTGTGACTCGGTGTGACGTGATCGTCTCCTGTCGTCTGTAAGCGACGATGAAGTCCTCGAACTCTTCGTCGAATCCGACTCGTCGACTGTCGATCGACGGATCAGTTCGTTCCCGGTACCCGAACGAGAAATCGGCGTTCGCGCGCGGATTCGATCGCCGTACCGGTTAGACCGTCGATATACGTCGAACGATGGGGAAATACGGCGATAGAACCGGTCTCGGGGCTATCGTTGGAGATCGTCGTTTGCACCTGGCGAATCGCCCAAAATACGCAGTGACGGCGGAAATACGGTCACTTCAGGAACTTCACACGGGAACGCTCGGTCGACTCTTAGACGTATCGACTGGACGATCCGAACAGATATTACGTTCGTACGATCGTAATCCTTCGGTGGAAGGGAATCCGCGATCGCTCACAGAAACGGAACTCGTCGTCTCGGACGTGTGAATGCCGTAATCGACACCACCGGCCGATCGCCGAATAGAGCAGTGCCACGCTCGAACGATCCGTGTAACTCTGTCAGCCCGGTTCGCGAAGTCCGTGTCGAGACGTACGAGCAACTCCACGTCATCGCGTTTGAGGGGGTTCCTTCGATCCCGTCCGATACGTCGGACTCCTCGTCTGCGCGACCCTCGTACTGGAACTTCACGCCGAGGGGATTCACGCCGTCTACGAGTACATGGGGCGCGACCGAGGGATTTGCGAAAAACTGTAGCCACCGACGGGTCACGTCTTCGGCGAACCCGAGGTGACGCCATCGCACTCGCACAACAGTTGCGCTCCAGATGCAGGATACGAGACGAATACCGTTCGGGAGCGAG
The DNA here is from genome assembly GCF_017357405.1 of Halomontanus rarus. Taxonomy (GTDB): domain Archaea; phylum Halobacteriota; class Halobacteria; order Halobacteriales; family Natrialbaceae; genus Halomontanus; species Halomontanus rarus. The sequence goes on from NZ_CP071598.1 coordinate 829,387, forward strand.
AAGCAAACCACTAGCCAAGAAGTTAAAAAAACAACATTAAAATTAACATCCAATCCATAAAAATTTAAATAATGTTCTCACGTTCGTGGATGCGTGCAACGGAGGTCAGACGACGGAGATGGCTTGACGCACACCAGTTCGAGACGCTCGGCTGGGTTACCCGCACCGGAAACAGACTGCCCCGGCGGACGGACGGTCCGCTCGGACCCTCACAACTGCGAGAAAACACATGTCGAAACGACACACAAGACGGCCTGAACGTTCGGTATCGGACGACGAGAACAGCGCGACAAGTACGAATCTGGATCGACGAGAGTTCGTGAAAGTGGCCGGAGGCGGTGCGATTCTCGGCGCCCTCGGCGGTTCGTCACTGGCCGGTTCGGTCAGTGCGGCCTCGAGCGCACACTTCGGTCTGGACGACGGCTTCGCGGACACGTCCTGGCTCGAGGAGGAGGACGTCCAGATCCTCACCGTTACGGAGCCGACGCGCGAGGCGCTGGAAGAAGTATTCCACGCCTCCGGCCCGCGTGTGGTCGTCTTCGAGACCAGCGGCACGATCGATCTGGGCGATACGATCCAGATTACCGAAGACAAGTGTTGGGTCGCGGGTCAGACCGCCCCCTCACCCGGCATCACGCTCATCAGCGGGATGCTCCAGATCGACGCGAACGACTGCGTCGTCCAGCACATCCGCTCGCGGATCGGCCCGGGCGCGGACGGAAATATCCAGGGCAACGACGCGATCAACACGCAGGACGAGACGACGAACAACGTCATCGACCACTGTACGGCCTCGTGGGGGACCGACGAGTGCATGTCCGTCGGCTACGACACCGACCGCACGACGTACACGAACAACCTCATCTACGAGGGGCTGTACGACCCCTACGGTGACGGCTCCGATCACAACTATTCCACGCTGGTCGGCGACGGCGCCGACCACGTCGCGCTGCTCGGCAACGTCTGGTCGAAGGCGCGCAACCGCATTCCGCGGCTCAAAAGCGACACCAGATCGGTCGTCGTCAACAACTTCGCGTACTTCTTCGACGAGGCGTCGAACGTCGACAGTTCGGCGGAGACGACTTGGGTCGGCAACAAATACACGGGAACCGCGGCGACAGGCGAGTCCATCGTTGAGGGAAGCGGGACCGTCTACAGTGAGGACAACGTGACGGCGGATCCGGCGCTCGACTCGGACGTCGACTTCGTCGAACAGAGTACGACGAGTTCGCGTCCGCTGTGGCCCGACGGGCTTTCGGCGATGCCGTCTTCGCAGGTCGAAGAGCACAACCTCGCGAACGCGGGCGCACGACCGGCCGATCGCACCGCCAACGACGAACGAATCATTCAGGAGATCCGTGATCGCGCCGGCAACGACCGGCTCGACTCCGAGTACGACTACTGGATCCCGCACCCGGATGCGGTCGGCGGCTACCCTGACCTGCCGGAGAACACCCACTCGCTGAACCCGCCGAGCAGTGGCCTGCGGGCGTGGCTGACGGAGTGGGCGGCGGAAGTCGAGACCGGCGACGGGAGCGTCGACCCCGGGGACGGAAACGACGACGACACTACGGCACCGTCGACGCCGTCGAACGTCTGGTCGACGGGTCAGACCGAGACGAGCGTCGATCTCAGCTGGGACGCCGCCAGCGATTCGGGCGGCTCCGGGCTCTCTCACTACGCCGTCTCCGTCGGCGACAGCCAGCAGCAGGTCTCCGCCGGGACGACGTCCGCGACGGTCTCGGGTCTCGATTCGGACACGTCCTACGAGGCCTCCGTTCGCGCGGTCGACGGCGCCGGCAACGAGTCCGGCACCGCCACGACGACCGTGACGACCGCGGAGGGTGGGTCCGACCCCACGGACGGCGGAAGCCCCGGTTCGCACTTCGCGCCGGAGGACGGGTTCGCCGACACGGACTGGTTCGACGATAGTGTCGAGGTGATCAAGGTCGGCGCGAACTTCGACGAGATCGAGGCCGCCTTTACGAAAGACAGCAAACGCCTGATCGTCTTCGAGGAGAGCGGCGTCGTCGACCTCGAGGGCGCGGATCTCTCGATCACGTACGGCGATTGCTGGGTGGCTGGGCAGACCGCGCCCTCGCCCGGTATCACCTTCATCAACGGGATGGTTCAGGTCGAACAGGACAACACCGTCGTCCAGCACATCCGCGTCCTTCGCGGTGACCGAAGCGGCGGCGAGGGAACCGACCCGATGAACAGTCGCGACGGCACGGAAAACGTCATCTTCGACCACTGTTCGGTGTTCTGGGGCCGCGACGAGAACCTCTCGGCCGGCTACGACTCGAACAAGACCACGTTCTCGAACTGCCTGTCGACCGAGGGCCTCGAGGACCCCGAAGAGAACTCCAACGGGTCACTCGTCGGCGACGGTGCCGACAACGTCGCCATCCTGGGGACGATCTACGCCAAGAACAACGACCGTAATCCTCGGCTGAAAGCGGACACGCGGACCGTCGTCGTCAACGGCCTGAACTTCTACCACGACAAGGCCATCTGGATCGACGGCGGCGCCGAAGCCGCCGTCGTCGGCAACGCCTACATCCACCGCTTTAGCTTCCGGGATCCGCTCGTCTTCGGCGACGGGAGCGTCTACTTCGAGGACAACTACGTCGCGGATCCGCCGCTCAACGGGCGGCCGTTTGCCGACGTCGGAACCGAACTCGACTCGCCGCCGCTGTGGCCGAGCGGTCTTGAGGCCCTGCCCTCGAGCCAGACCGAGGCGCACAACCTCGCCAACGCGGGCGCCCGCCCCGCAGACCGGATCGGCCAGGAGGAGAAGGTCATTCAGCAGATCAAGGACCGCTGGGGCAGTCTGGACGTCGACCCGAACGAGGACAACGCCGGGTTCTCCGACATCCCCGACAGCGTCGAAGAGGCCGGCGGTTATCCGGATCACGGCGGCACCACGCGCACGCTCGACGTGCCGGACAGCGGCTTGCGGGAGTGGCTCGACGAGATGGCGGCGCAGGTCGAGCCCGACGACTGGGGTGGCGAAGGCAGCGACGACGACGAGGCACCGACCCAGCCCTCGGGGCTGACCGTCACCGACACGGGAGTGGCCTCGGTCGACGTCAGCTGGAACGCCTCGTCCGACTCGGGCGGCTCCGATCTCTGGCGGTACAACGTGCTCGTGGACGGCCAACAGCAGTCGTCGGTCTCACCGGACACGACATTGACGACCGTCTCCGGGCTCGAGAGCGGTGTCCAGTACGAGATCGGCGTCAGAGCGGTCGACGGCGCCGGTAACGAGTCCGGCGTCGCGACGATTTCGGCGACGACCGAAGACGTCGACGAGGATCGCACCGGCGGTGCCGGTCCGATCACGGTCGACGGTGCCGGTGCGGACATCTGGAACGCCGCGGACGCATTCCACTACTACCACGGGAGCGTCAGCGGCGACTTCGACGTGGCCGTCAGGGTCGATAGCCTCGAGAACACCGACGAGTTCGCGAAGGCGGGGCTGATGGTTCGCGAGTCGCTTTCCGCCGACGCAAAGAACCTGATGATCCGGAAGACGCCGGACGCGACGTCCGTCCAGTGGCGCCCCTCCGCCGGGGCTGCCTCCACGAGTCTCACCTCCGACGCTGGCGAGAGTGAGAGCGAAGTCGACGGCGGGACGACCGGCCACGCCTGGCAGCGGCTCGTCCGCTCGGGCGACACGATCCGGGCGTACGGCTCGGACGACGGTCGAAACTGGACCCTCCTCGCGGCGGTGTCGCTATCGTTCAGCGATGGCGTCCACGTCGGTCTCGCGGTCACGAGCCACGCCACCGGCACGCTGGCGACGGCCGAGTTCGATAGCTGGTCGGGCGTGACGCTGACCGACAACCAGGACGTCGGTGACGTCGACGCGGCCGGGAGCGCAACGGGTGAGGCACCGGCCGGTGACGATGGCAACAACGGCGGCGATGGTGAGTCACCACCGGCGATCGGTGATTCACCACCCCAGGACCTGAACGGCGATGGACTCTACCGTGACGTCGACGGTGACGACGCTGTCGGCACCAACGACGTCGTCACCCTCTTCGAGAACATCGACGATCCTGCCGTCACCGAGCACGCCGACGCTTACGACCTCGACGGGAACGGCGAGGTCACGGTCTCCGACGTCGTCGCGCTCTTCGAGGAACTGTAGTGACGGGGGGCTGATCCCTCGAGTCCTGCTCGTGGCACCTGTGACGCCGTCCCCTGTGATCCGTTCTCGCTCGCCGTCGGTCGCCTTTTCGTCCGCGATTCGGCCGATTTTCGACAGCTAGTCCACGAAATTCGATATCGATCCCAGCGACGACGTCGGCTGGCGAACCTGCTGGGTTACCGACCGCCAGGTCACCGAGAGCGCCGAAACCGTCAGGGAGGGACGAAACCCAGCGAACCGCTCGAGACGGAAGCGCTCACGATCACGACGATAGGATGACACGACACTTGGCGTGCCAACACGCCGATTCAACCCACATAAAACATACTAATTATTAATACCACCAAATAGTTTTTATACGATTAATACGTAATTAAAACTGTGTAATTATGGCACACAAGAGACGTACGTTTCTGCGTGCAATCGGAGCGGGAGGCATTGGAACGGTCACACTCGGCGGAACTGCTCTCGGGCAAGCGAGCGAGATTACCGTCGAAGGAGGCGGCGCGGACATCTGGAACGAGGCGGACGAGTTCCACTACTACTTCACGGACGTCGGCGAGAACTTCGACGCGGTAGTCAGAGTCGACAGCGTCGAGGACACCGACGAGTTCGCCAAGGCGGGGTTGATGCTCAGGGAGTCACTCGACGCGGACGCGAAGAACGTGATGGCTCGGACGACACCCGACCACACGACTCTCCAGTGGCGGCCGTCGACCGGCGGCGACTCGACGAGTCTCACCTCCGATGTCGGCGAGAGCGAGAGCGAGATCGACGGCGGCACGATCGACGCCGCTTGGCAGCGACTCGTCCGTACTGGTGAGACGATCCGGGCGTACGCCTCCGAGGACGGAACGAACTGGACGCTCATGGCGGAACTCTCGCTGTCGTTCGGCGAGAGCGCCTTCCTGGGACTCGCGGTCACGAGCCATAACACCGGTACGCTCTGCGAGGCGACGTTCTCCGAACTCGGCGGGGTCGCACCCGTCCAGAGTCAGGACATCGGCGACGTCGACGTGGCCGGCAGCGCGTCCGGAAGCAGTTCCGGCGACACCGGCCCGCTGATCGTGACGGGGTCGGCCACGAACGTCACCTCGTCGTCGGCGACGCTCTCGAGTACGGTCTACTCCCTCGGCGGGGCCTCGTCGGCCGACGTCGCAATCGAGTACCGCGAGGTCGGCGGCTCGTGGACGTCGTCGGCGACGGAGACCGTCACTGAACCGGGGGCGGTCTCCGTCGACCTGACCGGACTCGCGCCCGAGACCGACTACGAGTACCGCGCGCTGGTCGAGGCGAGCGACGGCGAGTCCGACAGCGGGACAGTCGTCTCCGTCACGACTCCCGAAGTGGACACGGACCCGAGCGTCACCACCGGCGACGTCGTCGACACCGCCTCGTCGTCGGCGACGCTCTCGGGGACGCTCGAGGACGTCGGCGGACAGGCCGAGACGGCACTGGTTTCCTTCGGCTACCGCGAGACCGGAGCGGAGACCTGGCAGACGTCGGGAAGTCGGACCCTCGAGGAACCCGGCGAGTTCGAGACCACGATCTACGGGCTCTCGCCAGAGACCGACTACGAGTTCCGCGCGGTCGTCGAAGCCGACGACGGGGACACCGACACGGGCTCGACGGCGACGTTCTCGACGACCGAGGGCACGGGAACCGGCGGCGGCTCGCACTTCGATCTCGAGGACGGGTTCGCGGACGTCGACTGGTTCGACGACGACGTCCAGGTCATCACGATCACGGAACTGGACGTCGACACCATTCAGGAGGCCTTCCAGACTGAGGGCCCGCGACTGATCGTCTTCGAGGTCAGCGGCGTCCTCGACATGGACAGCGCGGAACTCGAGATCACGGAACCCTACTGCTGGGTGGCCGGACAGACCGCTCCGTCGCCCGGTGTCACCTTCATCGACGGGTTCGTTCAGGCCGACGCCGACAACGTCGTCATCGAGCACGTTCGCGTGCTCCGGGGCGACCAGAGCGGCGGCGAGGGAACGGATCCGATGAACAGCGCCGACGGCACCGAGAACGTCATCTTCAACCACTGCACGTCCTTCTGGGGCCGCGACGAGAACCTCTCGGTCGGCTACGACTCGAACAACACCACTATCGCCAACTGCATGATCGCGGAGGGCCTCGAGGACCCCGAGGAGAACTCCAACGGGACGCTGGTCGGCGACGGCGCGGACAACGTCGCCATCTTAGGGACGATCTACGCCAAGAACAACGACCGCAACCCGCGACTCAAATCCGACACGCGGACCGTCGTCGTCAACGGCCTGAACTTCTATCACGACAAGGCCATCTGGATCGACGGCGGCGCCGAGGCGTCGGTCGTCGGCAACGCTTACATCCACCGCTTTAGCTTCCGGGACCCGCTCGTCTTCGGCGACGGCAGCGTCCACATGGAGGACAACTACGTCGCGGACCCACCGCTGGACGGCCGGCCGTTCTCCGATGTCGGAACCGAACTCGACTCGCCGCCGCTGTGGCCGAGCGGTCTCGAGGCCCTGCCCGCCGGAGACGTCGAGAGTCACAACAAGACCTTCGCCGGCGCGCGGCCGGCCGATCGGATCTATCAGGAGCAGAAGATCGTCGACCAGATCACCGAACGGTGGGGCACGCTGGACGTCGATCCGAACGAGGACAACGCCGGATTCTCCGACATCCCCGACAGCGCCGAGGAAGCCGGCGGTTACCCCGACCACGGCGGGACGACGCACACGCTCGAGATTCCCGACGCGGGCCTGCGCGACTGGCTCGACTACTGGTCCCAGCAGGTCGTAACCGGTGGCGACAGCGGGGGTCCGCCGGAGAACACCGATCCGGTCGTCACGACCGACGCGGCGGAGACCGAGACCGAGAGCGCGACGCTCTCGGGGACGCTCGACGACCTCGGCGAGGCGTCCTCGGTGACGGTCTCCTTCGAGTACCGCGAGAGCGACGCCGACTCCGACTCGTGGCTGTCGACCGGGACGCAGACCCTCTCGTCGACCGGGACGTTCAGCGAAACGATCGACGGCCTCTCGAGTTCGACCGAGTACGAGTTCCGCGCGGTCGCCGATTTCGACGACGGAACCGTCACCGGATACGCCGTCACGTTCACGACGGCCTTCGACGGTGGTGGCGGTGAGGGCGGCTCCCACTTCGATTACGCGGACGGGTTCGCGACCCCGACGTGGATCGACACCGAAGACGTCGACGTCTATCGGATCACCGAACCCACGCGGAGCGCACTCGAGGAGGCGTTCCACGCCTCCGGCCCGCGTGTGGTCGTCTTCGAGACCAGCGGCACGATCGACCTCGGTGACACGCTCCAGATCACCGAAGACAAGTGCTGGGTCGCCGGCCAGACCGCGCCCTCGCCGGGCATCACGCTCATCGGCGGAATGCTTCAGGTCGACGCGAACGACTGCGTCGTCCAGCACATCCGCTCGCGCATCGGGCCGGGCGCGGACGGAAACATTCAGGGCAACGACGCGATCAACACGCAAGACGAGACGCAGAACAACGTTCTCGATCACGTTACCGCCTCGTGGGGGACCGACGAGTGTCTCTCGGTGGGCTACGACACCCAGGACACGACGGTCACCAACTGTCTGATCTACGAGGGACTGTACGACCCCTACGGCGACGAATCCGATCACAACTACGGCTCGCTGATCGGCGACGGCGCCGCGAACGTCACGCTCGCCGGCAACGTCTGGGCGAAGGCTCGCGGTCGGATTCCCAGACTCAAAAACGACACCGAGACGGTTGTCGTCAACAACTTCGCGTACTTCTTCGACGAGTCGGCCAACGCCGACTCCTCGGCGGTCACCAGCTTCGTCGGCAACGTCTACACCGGCCTGACCGACACCGGTGACGCCGTCCTCGAGGGCAGTCCCACCGCCTACCACCGAGACAACGTCACGGCCGATCCGCCACTGGACGGGCAGTCGTTCGCCGAAGTCGACAGCGAGAGTTCGCCGCCGCTGTGGCCCAGCGGCCTCGAGGACTTTTCGCCGGACGAGGTCGAAGCGCACAATCTGCAGTACGCCGGCGCGCGGCCGGCCGACCGAACCGAGAACGACCAGCGGATCGTCGGGGAGATCAGCGCTCGTGCGGGCAACGACCGCCTCGAGTCTCCCTACGACTACTGGCTCGCCCATCCGGACGACGTCGGCGGCTACCCGGACCTGCCGGTCAACACCCACTCGCTCGAGGTCCCCGACTCGGGCCTACGTGCGTGGCTCGAGCAGTGGGCGCTGGCCGTCGAGGAGTCGGACGAGAGTCCGCCGGGCGAAGGCAACGGCGAGGGCGAGGGACCGCCAGCGATCGGCGATTCGACGCCACGGGACATCAACGGCGACGGTCTCTACCGGGACGTCGACGGCGACGGCACCGTCGGTACCAACGACGTCGTCACCCTCTTCGAGAACATCGACAACCCCGCCGTCACCGAGAACGCCGAGTACTACGACATCGACGGGAACGGAGAGGTCACGATCTCCGACGTCGTCGCCCTCTTCGAGGAGCTATAGGAAGGGAGTACTCACCCTTTCGCCCGTCGACCGGCGCTGCCTGTGACGTCGTTTCGTGTATCTCGCTTTCGTCGTGCGTATTTTTCGCCATTGACTCGTTTTCGTCGTTTTCGTCCGGCGGGCGAGCCGTGCGCGAAGTCGGATGAACGAGGACGAACAGCACAACACGTAAGTAGTTCCTGATCGATTCCTGAACCATCGTCATGAAGTTTGGAATCTTTCCCATCGAGGGCGGCGACCGGTGGACCGGCGTCGTCGAACAGTGTCAGTTGGCCGAAGACGTCGGCTTCGAAACCTGCTGGGTCAACGACCACCAGGCCACCGAGGGCGACAACTACTGGCCCTCCCCGCTGACCCGCCTGACGAGTATCGCCGAAGGCACCGAGAAACTCGAGTTGGTCACCTCGGTGTTGATCCTGCCGCTGTACCACCCGCTGCACGTCGCCCAGCGGGCGGCGATGCTCGACAACATCTCCGACGGCCGACTCACCCTGGGCGTCGGCCTGGGCTACGTCGAGAAGGAGTTCGACGCCTTCGGCGTCCCGATGGACGAACGCGCCGGCCGGATGATCGAGGGACTGCGCTTCATCGAGGAGTTCTTCGAGGCCGACGAGCCGATCAGCTTCGAGTGTCCGTTCTTCGAAGTCGAAGACTGGGAGCCGCTACCCCAGACGGTCCAGGAGCCGCGCCCGCCGCTGTGGATCGGCGGCTGGGGCGACAAGCAGATCGGCCGCTCGGTCAAGTTCTCCGACGCCTGGGTCCCCGGCGTCGTCGCCGACCTCGGCATCGTCGAGGATCGTAAAGAGTTACAACAAAAACACATCGAGGACAGCGACCAGGAGTGGGACGAGATCGACCACCCGCTGATGCGCGAGGCCGTCATCGCCGAAACCGAAGACGAGGTCATGGAGCGCAAGCAGTACCTCCACGAAACCTACCTCGAGGAGTACGGCGGGGAGTTCTCGCACCCGCTGATGACGGCGGACTCGGTCGAGGACTTCGAGGAACTGGCGGACGATCGGTTCATCTACGGGACGCCCGAGCAGATCGTCGAGCAGATCGAGGCGATGCAGGAACGGTTCCCGCTGGACCAGCTCGCGCTGCGGTTCCACCACTCCGGGATGCCCAAGGACCTCGTCGAGGACCAGATCCGGCTGTTCGGCGAGGAAGTCATCCCCGCGTTCGACTGACTCGAGTGGCGTGTCGTCGCGCTATCGCCGTGGGCTGAACGGTATTCGAGATCCGAGCTGGCGTGATCGGCGACCTCGAGACCGAGACCGAGACCGACTCTCGCGTCGAGAACCGGAGTTCGAGAGCGGTTGATACGACGCCGTTCGACCGATCGAGGCCGGACACTGGCGACCGTGTCACACCGGTCGAGTGAGTCGTACGGATTGCTGTCACTGGGTATCGATGTACCCGCAGACCGTATGCGGTTGCGCCGGAAATGACGGATAGCAGTCCGTCTCACTGGACCGGTGACTCGAGACGTTCGGACTCGAGTTCACAGCCAGACAGTTTCTCTCGGATATAAACACATCACTGAAAATTTCCATAACTGGAAACGAAAGTGGTCGAACCATCGTCGTTCTCGAGTTCCATCTCTCCTTCACTTCACTATCGATACCGCCGGACCTCGAGGTGTGGAACGGTCGAAAAACGGTGATTCTCCCCCGTTGACGATCATTTGACCGAACGCGAATCTCGATTCGGGTTCTCTTCCGTCCCGAATTTCTGACCGCTCCCGATCGCGTTTTTGTTACGCTTCTGTGAACGTACCAGTTAACGTCGTCTGTTTACAATTCGCAGCCGATCACAGATCCAACAGTACGCGTTCGGTCGTCGGTTTCAGTGACGACTTACTGATCGCGATCGGGCGTTGCAGTTTCGCTAGTCTCGGTATTGATGTTCGCCCTTCTTACCGGTCTCGACCGCGAGAACGAACGAGACGTAGCGAAACCGCGACGAAAATATCTATCCAATTAGACTATGGGGTTAATAAAATCTAAATTATATATCTGGCAACGCTCATATCGATGCGGTTGATCAGTGGTCCGCCCGGTTTCTTTCGTCCCGACCCCGTTGTGGGGTCTCGAGCCCAGATACGAGTTCCGAAACATTCGCGGAAAAAGCTCGTTCTCGCAGGAGAGGTGTCGAGCTGTTACACGCTGTTTATCGCTTACGGTCCGCGAAATCACCGTTCGTCCGTCGATGGACTGATGTATCGGTTCTATCCGCAGACTCAGGAGGTCACGGCGGCGGTCTCGTCGAAAACGAGCGTCTCCCCCTCGTTACACACGTCGCTGGCGGTCGTCGTGTTGCTGTTCGCCTGGCGCTCGCACCGAGCGTACCCCCGCTGGTTCACGATCGCGTCGGTCGTCGCGACCAGCGTCGTCCTCTCGACGATGTGTCTCGGGATTCACTGGGCGATCAACGTCGCGGCCGGGCTCCTCCTGGCGGTCCCGTCTACGTCGCCGAACGACTCGTCGCCGCTCGGAGGGCGACCCCAGTTCCCTTCGAGGTTCTGACGAGATTAAGGACGGGATCGCCTCAGATGTGGCTCTCAGCGACCGATCGATGGGCGACGGCTTCCGGTTCCGCCGACTCGAGTCGGCCGTCGGACACCGTTCGCAGTCGACGGGGGTGCGGGGTGCGGAGGGACGAAAGAACAGAGGAGTGGAAGAGGGCTACGACGTAACCCGATGGGATTCGTCCGCGTTCGACTCGACGACGTTCGAGAGCGCCTGTCGACCGAACAGAACGACGAGTCCCGCTCCGAGGAGGTCGAAGACGAGGTCTCCGACCGTATCGAGGCGACCGTAGTGGACGAGCAGCGGTTCGAAGCCGATCCGGTCTCCGAGGGCGTGGATGAGGTACTCGAGCAGTTCCCAGAGGGCGCCGAATCCGAACGTGATTCCGACGATGAACGCCGGCCGGGAGCGGCCCGGAAGCGGGGACCGCTCGACGAGACCGGTTCGGTAAACCACGTCCGCAGCGCCGGCGACGACGACCCCCGAGAGGGTGTGCGCGAGGTGGTCCCACCACCAGACGCGGTCGTACGGTCCGAGCATTCCGAGCGTGTGTACCAGTGCCGCCGTCGAAATCCACACTCGTTGCCACGGGCGGAAGCTCACGTCGTATCGCCGTTCCAGATTCCTCGGGAGCGCGACGAACGTCAGCGAGAGACCGCCGTTGACGACGACGCTCGGATCGCGTCGCCGAATCCCCGCCACCAGCGCCGCGACGATCCCTATCTGTAAGAGACGGTTCACTCCCCGAACGTCGAACCCGATCGTTCGCCGGACGAAAGAGAAGCGCGCGTTCACGATGAATCAGGTCCGTCCTATCGAATTACGGAGACGGGAATAAACGTTGACCCTGACACTGCGATGCCCGCGAGCCCGTTCGACGGCTCGTCCGCAGAAGTCCGCCGATCGTCGTCCCGTTCGGTCCACAAACGTAAGCCGATCCGGAACGTAGCTGGCGACAGTCATGTACGACCACATCCTCGTCCCCGTCGACGGAGGCGACCTCGCGACGGCGGCGCTGGATCACGCCCTCGAGATCGCCGCCGACCGGAATACGACCGTCTCCCTGCTCTACGTCGCGGACACGAACGAACCCAGCCAGACTCGAGTCGGCGCTAACGTCGTTGACGTGCTCGAGCAGGAGGGTGAGGAGATCGTCTCCGACGCCCGCGAGCGAGCCGCAGCGTACGACGTGACCGTCACCACGGACGTCGTACAGGGGATTCCACACGAAGCGATCGTCGAGTACGCCGCGACGCGCGAGGTCGATCTCGTGGTGATGGGAACGCACGAGCGAGACGGCCTCGAGCGATACCTGCTCGGAAGCGTCGCAGAACGTGTCGTCAACACGGCCCCGATGCCGGTTCTCACGGTTCCTGGGGCCGACGCGCCGACCTATCCGTATCGGTCAGTCCTCGTCCCGACCGACGGAAGCGACCACGCGACGGCCGCAGTAGGGATGGGTGCGGAGGTGGCGACCCGTCACGACGCGACGCTCCATCTTCTGACCGTCCTCGAGGACTCGATCCTCGGCGCGATCGGCGGTCGAACCGAACGGGAAACCCGGGCGAACGAACTCCTCGAAGACGCCGACTCGACGGCGAGAGATGCCGGTGTCGACGACGTCGTGACCGCCGTCGAGTCGGGCTCGGTCCCGCAGGAGATCACGTCCTACGCCGACACGGCGGGGATCGATCTCGTGGTGATGGGGACCCACGGCAGAGCCGGCCTCGATCAGCACCTGCTGGGCAGTATTACCGAACGGGTCCTCCGCACCGCATCGGTGCCCGTTCTGACGACGAACCGTTCCGCCGGACCGTGAGGACGGTGAGACAGCGTCGAAGACTCACTTGAGAGATCCCTGCGATTCCTCGGAGAGACCCCACCCGTCGTCGGCGGCCGTCGACGTCTCGGTCGTCGACGTCTGTGCGGTGTGATACAGGTACTCGAGGTGGTCGAGCGTCAGATGAACGTCGTACTCTTCGACGGCCGCCCTCGTGTCGTGGTCCGTCCGCAGACACGTCTCGATCGCGCTGGCCATCGCCTCGAGGTCGCCGTACTCGAACCGGTGGCCGTTGTCGGCGTCGATCGTTCGGTCGAACGGCGCCACGTCCGCCGCGACGACGGGCGTGCCACAGGCGTTGGCCTCGAGCGTGGACAGTCCGAGCGTGTCTCCCGTCGAGGCGGTCACGAACACGTCGATCGACGAGTAGAGGGCGGGCAACTCCTCGCGGGGAAGGAAGTCCTGAATCCGGACGTTGTCCGGGGCGTTCCGTTCGAGGGAGCCGCGGCGAGGCCCTTCACCGACGACGAGGAACTCGTAGTTGGGCAGCTCCTCGGCGACTCGCAGGATTTCGTCGACGTTCTTCTCCATACTGAGCCGGCCGCTGTACCCGATTACCGTCTGCTCGGGGTACCAGTTCTCGTCGGTCGGCTGGAAGAACTCCATGTCGATTCCGACCGGGAGCGGAACGTGTTCGACGCTGCGGTCGATCCGCTCGGTCGAGGCGGTCACGACGTCGAAACTCCGGAGGAACGCGTTCTCCGTGGGAACGTACAGCTTCGAGAGGCCGGCCGCGACCGCACCGACCTTGACGCTCTGGTGGAAGTACTCCTCGAGCGGCGTGTGATGGGTGTAGACCGCCGGAAGGTCGTGTTTCCAGGCGTAGTACCGGCCCAGCATGCCGATCGGTGCGGGGCCGTGACAGTGGACGACGTCGAGGTCGGGAAGCGTCGACGGCCGCCTGAACAGGGGGACCCGGTAGCCGGCGTAGAACGGATTCGGCATCGATTTGACCGGAATCTCGCGCTCGTCGGGTTCGTAGTCGCCGTCCGGGTAGACGACGTAGACCTCGTGGCCCTTCCGTTCTAACTCCGCCCGCCAGAGTTCGATCGTGTACGTTACGCCGTCGATCTCGGGAAAGTAACTGTCCGTAAAGAATCCGATCTTCATTCAGGCCACCTCCTCGTACAGCGACTGGTATCGGTTCGCGACCGCATCGAGCGAGAACTGCTCGCTTCGTCGAGCCGCGTTCGATCCGAGACGACGCCGAAGATCGGGGTCCGTGAGCCGCTCGAGGGCGTCTTCGAACGCGTCGATGTCCGACTTCGAGTCCGAGTCCGACTTCGACTTCGAGTCCGACTCGCCCTCCACCTCCATCTCCGCCCCCGACGTCGCCACCTTCAGACAGTCCTCGCCGTCCTCGAGCCACGAGAACGTCTCGATATCGCGGACGAGGACCGGTTTGCCCGCGGTCATCGCTTCCAGTAGCGCGATCCCTTCGTTCTCCTCGTAGGTCGGGAAACAGAAGATATCTCCCGCCGCGTAAGCGCCGCGTATGTCGTCGATGTAGCCGGTGAACGTACAGTTTTCGGGTGATTCCTCGATCAGACGCGTCGTCTCTCGACCCTTCAGCGAGAGGTCGAGCGGACCGAACCACGCGAAGTCGATGTCGGGTCGCCGACGGGCTAACTCGACGAACGTCTCGAGCCCTTTGCGCTTGATAACGTGACCGACGAGAAAGACCACGGGCGGCTCGAGGTCGTAGCGTTCGCGGTACTCCGTCGCGAGCGACTCGAACCCCGCGAGTTTCTCGCGGTCGACGCCGTTCGAAATGACGGTCGTCGTCGCGTCGGTGTCCGTGTAGTTCTCGATCAGCCGCCGGTTGTACGTCGACGGACAGACCAGCGCGTCGGCCAGCCCGTAGGCCCACTCGAGGTACGGCTTCAACGGTTTGGCGAGGGCGTTGGTAAAGCGGAAGCTGTTCCCGAAGTCTTCGGCGGTGACGTGGGTGTGCGTGACGACGGGGATGCCTCGCGATCTGGCTCGCTTTGCGTACCAGACCGAACGCGGCCCCATGAGGTTACAGTGGAAGACGTCCGCGTCTAGGGTCGGCTCGGTCGTGTACCGCAGATCCAACTGGTCCAGTATCTTCCGCTGGTGGTGGACTGACTCGTGGATGCCGCCGGTGACTTGCTCCTCGAGTTCGAAGTAGTGGCTGATCTTCATGGCTGACTCCTCGTTGTTGTCGTCTCTCGGACGGTCGAGACCGCGCCGACGGAATCGGCGATCACTGTGTTCGGTCGGAGACGACGGCTCCGTTCGTCTCCGACGCTACTCGACTTCGAGCCATGGGACCTCCACGAGCGGCGGGATGTGTGTCTCGATGTGGTGTTCCCAGACGCCCTCCTCGCCGAAGGCTTCTCCGTGGTCGGCGGTCACGACGACCCGGCCGTCCAGTTCCGGAATCAGGTCAGCGACGGACTCGAGTGCGATTCGAAGGTTCTCTTCGTACAGTTCGAGGGCAGCCTCTCTGGTGCCGTTCTTGACGAGGTCGGCCGGGTCCAGCTCGAGCCAGAGCCCCGCTTTCTGTGCGAGTTCACTTCCCTCGAGCGTCTGCTCTACTTTCGGACGGATCGTGTCGCCGACCGACGAGAGCACGCCGGACCCGCCGTCGGCCGCCGTGTCGGCTTCCTCCTGTCTCCGAATGCCCTTCTGGATCTGCTTGAGTTTCTGCCCCTTTCCGCGGGAGAGGTAGGGCGCGTGTGGTTGCATGTAGTGGAGGACCGTCCGGTCGGCCCGTTCGACGGCCTCTCGGTTCGCCCGAAACGCTTCCCCGAGGCTTTCGGGGGGAACCGTCCCGAGGTCGTCGTCCCAGCCGGTCTTCCAGACGTCGAAGACGTCGGTGATGTGGTCGGCGGCCGTCCACTCGTAGTCGCAACTGGCACCCCACTGGAGTTCGTTCAGCGGAATTCCCAGGTCGTTGATGAACGGGTTCCCCGAGAAGTACGCGATGTCGTGTTCTTCGGTGAACGTCCGAGAGGCCCACTCCGGCGTCGACGACCCCACGCTCCGACGCTTTTCCAGCGTCCCGTCGAGGTAGTCGTCGTACACCTCGCTGAACACGTCGTACCGGCACGCATCCAGCACCAGACAGTAGTCCCACTGCGACTCGAGGAAGTGCTGGTTTTCCATTGCTTAGGTGGTCATTTCGAGTCGACCTACGTATGCTTACTGGTGTCTGGACACTCACGATTTCTTTTCTAACGTATCGATCACGTATCGTTTGCTGTTTTCCCATCGAGAGCGTTCGCCTTCGGTCGTCGTCGGTTCCGACGGCTGTGCCCGTTGCGGGTCGTCCCGTCTCCTGACAGTCGAATCCGACGTTTCAAGTTCGACACCGATCCATATTCAGCATGGACGAGCGAAACCGACGTGCCGTTCTCATCGGTGCGTTCGGGACGATCGCAGTCTTCGCCCTCCTGTTCGTCGCCGTCGGTGCGGATCGCGTCCTCGACTCGCTACTGTCCGCGGATCCGTCGCTGGTCGTCCTCACGTTCGCACTCGCGCTCTGTTGGCTCGCCGCCTGGAGCCTGATGCTTCGGACCATCCTCGCGACCCTCGGCGTCGACGTGCCGCTCGAGAAGACGTTCTTCGTCTACGCCGGCGCCGTCTTCGCCAATAGCGTCACCCCGTTCGGTCAGGCCGGGGGCGAACCGGTCGCCGCGTTGATAATCTCGAACGTCTCCGAGTCCCGCTACGAAACCGGGCTCGCCGGCATCGCGACCGTCGACGTCCTCAACGTCGTCCCGTCGCTCTCGCTCGTCTTCGTCGGTGTCGGCTACTACGCGACCACCGCCGCCGTCGGCGAGCGCCTCGAGACGGCCGTCGGTTCCGCGCTCGCGCTGAGCGTCGGGGTCGTCCTCCTCGTCGTCCTCGTCTGGCGCTCGCGCGAGACGCTCGTCGAATGCCTCCCCGCCAGTGTCGCGCCTCGCATCGCCCGACTCGGACTCGGCCGCTTCGATCCCGCCACGCTCGAGGCGGACCTCGCGGACCGACTGAGCCGTTTTTTCGAGAACCTCGAACGTATCTCGACGGATCGACGGCGTCTCGCCACCGCAATCGGACTCTCGCTGGCTGGCTGGCTCTTTCAGGCGGCGGCACTCCTGACGGCGTTCGCCGCGCTGGGATACAGCGTTCCGCTGTCCGTTCTGGTGTTCGTGGTTCCGCTGGCTAATCTGGCGGGTGCAACGCCGCTCCCGGGCGGACTCGGCGGAATCGAGGCCGCGTTCGTCGCGTTACTCGTTCCGACGACGGGCATCGAAGCGGCAGCCGTCACCGCGGCCGTCCTCGTGTTCCGCGGGGCGGTCTACTGGATGCCGGTCGTGATCGGCGGCGTGTCGGTCTCGGTGTTCGGCGTCCGAGAACTCCGATGACCGCTCTCCGGTCGCCACTGCTCACGACTGTCCCGGTCGCGAGATGGGTGTGCGATCGGTGTCCGCCGTCGATTGCCGATAGAATCCGGGAGAACGCTCGTGACGTCGGTCGTGGACGGCCGTCGATGTCGGTGTCGTCGAAGCCGATCGTCCCTGCACCCGACAGACCTGCAGCCGAGACCGTACTGGTTCGACCCCGAATACCGAAACCCTGGCCGTCGAATCTTCCCCGTTACGCCGATCGGCTCTCGCCGTTGACGATGTCGGCCACTCGCTGCCGGTCGAACAGCTGTTCGTCCGCCGGAATCTCGGGATACGATCCGTCGGTGTAGGTCGGCCACTCCCCGAAAACGTCGGGATAGAGCTGTTTCGCCGTCATCTCGAGCTGGAAGAGGTTCATCAGTGGCCCCTGATTGCGCCCGCCCTGCGTGTGGATGCGGCCGTTTTGTACGGCCGACAGCGACTGGGTCGTCGAGTCGTCCGCGAGTCGGTCTCGCGTCTTCGTCACGTGCCTGAACTCGGACATTCCGGCGAGACAGAGGATGACGTCGGGGTCGGCCTCGATGAGCGCCTCGAAATCGACCGTCGACTCGGTTCGAACGTCGGCGAAGACGTCCGTCGCGCCGAGCGGTCGAGTGTGGGCCGTCAGGAAGCCGGGACCGTTCAACGCGTACACGTACATGCTGTCCTCGGAGTCGACGAGGATGACCATCGCCGCGGTCGGTCGCTCGTCTTCGGGCGGGAGATTCGCCTCGATGGAGGCGAGCACCTCGGCGCGGACGTCGGCGAGCGCCTCGTAGCGAGCCTCCGCCCGAAACACCCGTGCGACCTTCTCGAAGATCTCCCAGAGCGTGTAGTACTCGTACCAGTCGGCCCACTCCGAAGGCGGCTCCTTGTGTGCGTTACTGAACGTGTTCCCGAACCACGGGGCGACGTTCTCGCGGATCTCTTCGACGTCGTCGGTACTCCACGCCTGCATCGTCGTCATGTAGGCGGGATCCGCGAGGTGGAGGTCGCTCTCGAGTTCGTAGAGCAGTTCCTTGCTCGGGTTCCACGTCCCCTCCAGGTCGGCCCAGTCCACGGAGACGCCGGGGAGACGTGTGAGGAACTTGTTCCAGATCGTGTCGTTGTACTCCGGGTTGTACAGCATCGAGGAGATCGCGTTGCCGTGGCCGGCGGCGACCGCCATGTCCGCGTGGTGGGGGAGGATCGTGAGGACGTTCTCCGGGGGCTGCTCGAAGGCGACCTCGGTGGCGGGCGACATCGTCACCGAATACGACGTGTCCGCCGGCGTCTCGGTCTCGGTCGTGGTCTCCTCTTCCGTCGGTGTGGATGTCGCCTCCGAATCCCCGTCGGCCGTACAGCCGGCGAGCAAGCCGCCACCGACGACCGCGCCGCCGTACGTGATGTAGTCGCGTCGCGTCGGTTTCTCGAGTCTCGTGCCATCTCTCGCCATTACTTTTAGGCTCGCCTAAAAAGACATAACTGCTTCGATTTTTAGGCCAACCTAAAAAATCCTGGGCGGTTCCGATCTCCAGCCGAAGGACGTGCGTTCGTTTGCCCGTCAGATCTCTCCCATGTCCTGTCTCTTGCGCATCAGGTAGAGGAAGTACGGCCCGCCGACGAGCCCGGTTACGATTCCGACCGGAATCTGCACTGGGTTCAACGCGAGGCGCGCGCCGACGTCGGCGGCGACCATCAGCGCCGGGCCGGCGAACAGACAGCCGACGATGAGCTTCCTGTAATCGCTACCGACGGTGTTGCGGACCATGTGCGGGACGATCAGTCCGACGAAGCCGACGATACCCGCGACGGCGATGCTCGCGGCGGCCGCGAGAACGGCCACACCCGAGAGCGCGAACCGGACCTTCTCGACGTTCATCCCGAGCGAGTTCGCCGTCTTCTCCCCGAGCAAGAGCACGTTCAACTGGCGGGAACTGATCAGCGCGAGCAACATTGCCACGACGGTCCACGGGAGCGCCATTCGGACCTGTTCCCAGTCGGTCCCGGTCAGCGACCCGGTCGTCCACGCGATCGCCGACTGGACGACGCCGATGTCCTCGGCGAAGAAGAACAGCGCCGTCTGCAGCGAGCTGAAGACGGTCCCGACGATGACTCCCGCCAGCACGAGCCGAACGGGCGAGGTGCCGTTCTTCCACGCGATCGCGTAGACGATGAGAAACGCACCCGCCCCGCCGACGGAGGCGATGATCGGCAGGAACGCGGACAGTCCCGAAAACACGACGAGCGTGAGCAGGATCATCAGCCCCGCCCCCGAGGAGACGCCGAGGATGAACGGGCTCGCGAGTTCGTTCCGGGTAACCGCCTGGAAGATCGCGCCGGAGACCGCGAGGTTCATCCCGACGAGAATGCCGACGAACACGCGCGGAAGGCGGATGTTCCAGACGATGAGACTGCGCCTGTTCATCTCGGGGAGTTCCGCCTCGAGGATCAGCGAGTCCCACGCCAGCGGATTCAGCAGAACATCGGTGTTCAGCTGCCCCCCGAGCAGGAACACCTCCCACACCCGGATATCGAAGATCACATCAGGGTTGAACACGGCTCGCCACGCCTCGAAGATGGACATCGAATACGCGCCGAAACTCACCTGCACGAGCGCGCCGGCGACGACGACCAGCACGCTTCCCAGACAGAGCGTGATCAGCGAGCCGTCGAACCGCTCGAGCCAGTGTTCGCGACGGGAGGTCGACGGCGACGGAGTACCGGTTGGCGCTTCGCCGGCCATCGCTCAGTTACTCGCCTCCGTGGACGTTCGCTCTCGCTCTCTCTCGGCTTCGATTTCACGCGCCGCCTCGAGGATCCGCTCGTCGTCGATGTGCTCGAGCAGTTTCTCGTGTCCGCGCTCGACCCGCCGGTCGATCTCGTCGTCGGAGAGGTACGTCGCGAACCTGCGGTCGATTTCCCGCTCGCGAATCTCCTCGAGCCGTTTTTCGTTCAGATCGTGGTCGTCGGGCACTCGATCGTCGAAGTACTCGCGCCACCGATCCCGGTCGCGCCACTCGTCGTCGAGTTCCGCTTCCCGGCGCATCCAGTCGTAGTGGTTCGCCATCGATTCGGGATAGCCTCGCTCCCGTCGAGCGTCCTCGACGACGGTGATCCCGACCCGCGTGCCGCGACCGGCGGCCATACTCGCCTGATATCCGGTCTCCCCGTACGGCGACGCGACGTAGAGCCCGTCGATCGGCGTCGTGCCGTCGCTTTCGGCGTAGCTCTTGTCGAAGTGTTCGTGTTCCTCGCCGTCGTGTTCGTGGGTCTCGAACATCGCCGCCTCGTCGTCGAGGCCGCGCATGTACTCGCCGTCGTAGCGGGTGGCTGCGACGACTCGACGGGCGGTCACGGGCTCGCCTTCCTGTCTGGCGACGACGAACCCCTCGCCGTCGTCGACGCGGTCGACCGACTCGACGAGGTCGGAGACGATCTCACAGCCAGCTTGCCTCGCGTGGTCGTGGATCAACCCGTACAGGGTCTCGATGTCGATTCCCGCTGGGAAGCCGAGGTAGTTCTCGAGGTACGCACACCGCTGGATCGAGGAGCGTCCGCGGTCGAAGACGACCGTGTCCAGACCGTCTCGTGCGGTGAACACGCCCGCCGCACACCCCGACGGGCCGCCGCCGACGACGACGACGTCGTGATCGTACGCTATTTCGGTTTCAGTAGCGTCCGTGTGACTCATCGGGAGAACTCACCCGTGACGATGTCCGCGACTCGCTGCCGATCGAACAGTTCCTCGTCGCCGAACTCGTCCGGATAGAGCCCCCGTGCGGCGCGCTCGAGCTGGAAGAGGTGGATGATCGGTCCCTGATAGGTCAGGCCGCCGTACACGACGCGGTCGTCCCGAACCGCCCGGAGTTCGCTCGCGATGTCGTGATCGTGCAGGTGCGACCGGATCTCCCGATCGAAGTACTCCCGAGTTATTTCTCCCTGAAGCCTGATCGCGATCGCGTCCGGATCGATCTCCAGCAGCGTCTCGTAATCGATCTCACCGCCACCGGCCTGTGCGTCCGCGACGCCGTTCCGCGCCAGCGCGTCCCCGACGTTCAGATCGTTCCAGTGTTTGGACTGGGTGCCCGAACCGACGAGATACGGGTAGAACGACTCGGGTGGGACGTCCGAAGGGTACAGAACGGCGATGTCGGGCGTCTCCTCTGGAAGCCGCGCCCGAACGTCCGCGAGAATCTCGTCGTGGTACCGCTCGAACGCCTCGTAGCGCGCCCGTTCCTGGAACACCTGCGCCATCTTCTCGAAGGCGTCGTACATGGTGTACTCGGCGTAGTCGTGCCAGTCGTAGACCCTCGAGAAGATCGTGTTTCCGACGAACGGGCCGACGTTGGTTCCGATCTCGTCGACGTCTTCCCGGCGCCACTGAAGTCGGTTGATCATAAAGTTGGGATCGATAACGTGGACGTCCGCGTCGAGTTCGTAGAAGACTTCCTTGCCCGTCCCGTCCTGCCAGAGTTCCTCGAGATCGGTTCCGTCGACGGAGACGCCGGGTAGTTCGTCGTACAGGTGCGAGCCGAACCGGGCGCGAACGCCGATTGCCGCCAGTCCATCGCCCTGGCCGAGTGCGACGCCCATATCGGCGTAATCGCCCGTGTAGGGAACCCACGTTTCGGGGACGTCGTCGAACTCGACGGTCCCGACCGGTTCCATCGTCACCGAATACGGTTCGTCGGTCGGCGTCTCCGATTCGGTCGTCGACTCCGACTCACGGGGTGTCCCCGTCCGTGTTTCCGTTTCCGTCTCAGTCTCAGTCTCCGTCGACACGGATTCCGACTCACCGCCGCCTGTACACCCCGCGAGTAGCCCCCCGCCGACGACTGCGCCGCCGTACGTTACGTACTCTCGTCGTGTCGGTCCGTTGCATCCTGATCCGTCTCTTTGCATATGATTTAGGCCACCCTAAAAATATATAACGCCTTCGATTGTTAGGCCGACCTAAAACGATACCAATCGGCTGCCGTCTCCCTCTATCCGCGTCGATCCGTCGTCCCTCTCCGCTGCGGGAGTCGATCGCGATATCGGCCGTACACTCGCCCACCGGTTCGAACGCGCGGCCGAACGCCACAGCGGTCGGTACCACGACGGGGCTGGACGACTCCGTTTGGGTCACGAACTCGAGTCCAGCGTCGAGAGCGGCGGGCCGATCCCGAACGAAAACGGGAAGTTCAAATCCGGGCGGCGTAGACCGGGGGACGTGGCTCACACGACCGGTGTCGTCGATTCGCGTCTCCAGTTGGGTCGGTTACTCGCGGCGGGAGGTGGCGTCATCTCGCGTGTGATTTCCGTCTCCGTCTCCGCCTCCGTCTTCGTCCTCGTTCGTCTCTCCCTCTCTCTCACCCCCTCCGTCTCCACCTCGAGGTGTCCACACCGACGATGAGCGAACCGACCGTCTCGAAACCGCCGGGTCGGACCGGCGTCTTCGTCTCGATCTGCGTCTTCTCGTTTCTGGTGAACTTCGGACGCATCGCGTTCGCACCGCTGGTCGACTTCTTCATCCGGACGGGAATCAGCCCGGCGACCGCGGGGCTGGCGGCGACGGCCGTTTGGGTCGGCAGCGCGTTGCCCCGCCTCCCGACGGGGTATCTGCTCACGATCGTGAGTCGCCATCGAGTCATCCTCGGAATGGGGCTCTCGCTGTCCGTCGCGGCGGCGTTCACCGCGCTGTCGCCCGACATCCGAATCACGATCGTCGGCGCGCTCCTCGTCGGCCTCGCCACGGGCGTCTTCTTCATCGCGGCCAATCCGCTCGTGAGCGAACTCTATCCCGAGCGCGTCGGTCTCGCCGTCGGCATCCGCGGGATGTTCTCCCAGATCGCCGCCGTCACCGCGCCGTTTCTCGTCTCGTTCGCGATCGTACTCGGCTCCTGGCGCCTCGCCTTCGGCACGCTCGCGGTGCTCGCGCTCGTCGCGACCGTCGCGTTCGGCGGTGCCGTTCGGCGCGCCGAACTGCCCGACGCCGGCGCCGACGACCGCGACCTGCTGGGGGCGATCCGCGCCCAGTGGCGGCTGATCGCCGCCGGGATCGTCTTCGTCGGGTTCACCGGCTTCGTCTGGCAGGGCGTGTTCAACTTCTACGTCACCTACCTCGGAGCAGTCAAGGACATCCCGTCGGGAACGGCGACCACCCTCCTGACGGTCACGTTCGCCGCCGGGGTCCCTTCGTTCCTCGTGGCCGGACGCCTCGCCGACCGGTTCTCCTACCTCTCGCTACTGCTCTCGACGCTCGTCGGATTCGTCTGCTGCCTCCTCGCGTTCACGGTAGTCGACGGACTACTCGCGATCGCCGCCGTCTCGATCGCGATGGGGCTGATCGTCCACTGCCTGTTTCCAGTCGCCGACGCCTACCTGCTCGACACCCTCCCCGACGAGAACCGCGCCAGCGCCTACTCGGGCTTCAGCGCGACGATGATGCTCATTCAGGCTCCGGGGAGCGTCGCCGTCGGCCTCCTCGCACAGACGGGACTCAGCTACACCGGCGTCTTCCGGGGCTACGCCCTCTTCGTCGCCCTCATCGCCGTCGGAATGGCGGTTCTCGCTCGAGCCGGCCGGCTTCCGACCGGCGGGTGAGGGACCACTACTCGCTCTGCGTTCCTCGCTCCCCACACCTCACTCGACGCTCGTTCGACTCCCCCGGTAACACCGCCGATAGCTGGTATCACTCGAGTCGACAAAGGGCTATATACGTCCGAGCACAAGGTAGTAACATAATGCAACCACTAGTACTCTCGCGACCTCCGCTCGGAGGCCGATCCGCATGAGTTCGAACAAGAATGCGAACACGGACTCGAAGACGAGCGCGGATCCGAACTCCGCCCCTCGAACCGACGGCCTCCACCACGTCACGGCGATCTCGAGCGATCCGCAGGCGAACGTCGACTTCTACACCGACGTCCTGGGAGTGCGCCTCGTCAAGCGGACCGTCAACTTCGACGATCCGGGGACTTACCACCTCTACTACGGCGACGAGACGGGATCGCCGGGGACGATCCTAACGTTCTTTCCCTTCGAGGGTGCCCGCGGCGGGCGCGTCGGACGGGGACAGACGAGCGCGACCGCGTTCGTGATTCCCGAGGCGTCGGTCGACTACTGGGTCGACCGCCTCGAGTCGATGGGCGTCGCCGTCGACGATCCGGTCGAGCGCTTCGACGAGACGGTCGTCCCGCTTCGCGACCACGACGGCCAACCGCTGGAACTGGTCGCCGGCGAGAGCGACGTCGAGCCGTGGACCGGCGGGCCGGTCCCGGCCGAGCACGCGATTCGCG
Source organism: Halomontanus rarus (assembly GCF_017357405.1). Lineage (GTDB taxonomy): Archaea > Halobacteriota > Halobacteria > Halobacteriales > Natrialbaceae > Halomontanus > Halomontanus rarus. Next base: position 854,099 of record NZ_CP071598.1, read on the forward strand.
GCTTCCACGGCGTCACGCTCGACTCGCTGAATCCCGACGCGACCGGCGACGTACTCGAGACGCTGGGTTACGAGCGAGTCGGAACGGCGGGCGAGCGAACCCGCTTTCGCGCCGCCGCCGACCGCGGCGCGGTCGTCGATCTCCTCGACCGACCCGACGGCGACCGCGGCCAGCAGGGCGTCGGCACGGTCCACCACGTCGCGTTCCGAACGGCCGACGACGAAACGCAGGCGGCGTGGCGCGACCGCCTCGCCGAGGTCGGGCTCCGGGTGACACCTCAAAAAGACCGGCAGTACTTCCGTTCGATCTACTTCCGGGAGCCCGGCGGAATCCTCTTCGAGGTCGCGACGGACGGGCCGGGGTTCGACCGCGACGAACCCGTCGCGACGCTCGGCACCGACCTGAAACTGCCGCCGTGGCTCGAGGACGATCGGGACTCGCTCGAGGAGCGGCTGCCGGCGCTCGAGGTCGTCCCGCCGGAAGCGGCCGAGCGAACGCAGGGGGTGAACTGAGATGGACGGCCCGCACCAGGACCAGCAACTCGTGACCGCCGGCGCACCGCTGGACGTCGCCGAGGCGGCGGTCGTCCTCGTCCACGGCCGCGGTGCGACGGCGCAGAGTATCGTCGGGATGGCCGACGAGTTCCACCACCACGGCGTGGCGTTTCTCGCACCGCAGGCCGCGCGCAACACCTGGTATCCCAACTCGTTTCTCGCGCCCGTCGAGTCCAACGAGCCGGGACGGAGTTCCGGCCTGCAGGCCGTCGGTGACGCCGTCGAGGAGGCGACTGAGGCAGGGATTCCGACCGACCGAGTCGCCGTCCTCGGTTTCTCGCAGGGGGCCTGTCTCGCCAGCGAGTTCGTCGCACGCCACCCGACTCGATACGGGGGCCTGATCGCGCTCAGCGGGGGACTCATCGGCGAGGCCGTCGACCTCGAAGACTACGCGGGCGCCGCGGACGAGAACCTCGCGGGCACCCCCGCGTTCCTCGGCTGCAGCGACGTCGACCCGCACATTCCCGAAGAGCGGGTTCACGAGACGGCGACCGTCCTCGAGGAGCTCGGAGCGGACGTGACCACGCGCATCTACGAAGGGATGGGTCACGGGATCAACGAGGACGAGATGGCGTTCGTCTCGGAACTGGTCGCGGGGCTGGTCGACGGCGACGACTCCTGATACGGACTGCTGTAACTGGTTACTGGTGCAACCCCGACCCCGTCCCGTGCGGTTGCACCGGAAATGACGTACGACGGATCTCCGAGCGCTCGAGCGTCGTCTTTCGATTGCGATGAGTCCGGCGGTTTCCGTTCGGGTGGGCGTCTCGAGGCTCGAGCTCTGTGCTTCGAGGTAGCGTTCCAGAGCCTGCGCTCGACGCTCGATACCGACACTCCGTATAGTACCGATAGTATCATTTGTATAGCTACTATCTCCGAAGTTGATAATTCTCTTCCAGGGCTACGATCGTGTATGGCACACAACGACCTGCCCGCTCGAGAGTCCGAGCCGCCCGTCGAAACCATCGCGTCCCGACTCGAGGCGACCGACGCAGTTCCCGTCGCCGGCGCGATCCTCGAGACGAGTTCCGACGACATCGTCCAGCAGTGCGGGCACCCGGCGGCCGCCCTCGCGGCGCTTCGCATCGCCTGGCGGCGGACGGAACGCGGCGAGATCGACCTCGAGAACGCCTGCAGCCGCCTCGACGGCGACCTCGAGGTGGACCCGGCGACCGCCGCCCACGCGGAGGCGATGCTCGAGTACGATATCTGCTCGCCGGCACCGGACGAGGAGATCAGGGCCCTTCGCCGAGCGATCGTCGCGGTCCACGAGATCCTGGCCGCGATCGAGACCGATCGCACCAACGCGCCCCGGCTGTCGAGGTCGGTCCTCGCGGACGTCGATCCGTCTCTGGCCGCGCTCGCAGACAGGCCGGTCGACCGGATCGACGAGGCGGAGCTCCGGGCACACTTACGGCGGCTGGAGGCGGACCTCGAGCTGGCCCGGCTGGGCGTCGAGCTGTACGCGGCGGTTCGCGAGGAGTGAGGTGTCGACCGGGGATCGGAGCCTCGGACGCCCCGGTAGGTGTGATTCGACGCTTTCAGTCTCCGGAACGGGGTTACCGTCGCACGCTGTCCGGTTTCGAGGGAATCCGCCACGAATGCCGTTCGGCTCTGGAGAACGGGTCCGTTCGTTACTCGCGTTCGCCGGCCGCTCCCGCCAGGCGGAGAAACGCGCGGAGTTCGGCGGCCGCCGCGTCGTACTCGTCGCGAAACACGTAGTGGCCGGCGTCGGGGACGTGAACGAGCCGACCGTCCACCAATCGGTCGGCTGCGTCCAGATCCGCCGCTCGGTCTGCGACGTCGACGTCGCGTCGCAGTACCAGCGTGGGGCAGGTAATTTCGTCGAACGCCTCCGTCACTAGCTCGTGTTCCTGGGCGATCATCGCGACGTGAGGACTGCACTCGTCGTCCGCCGCGGCGAGGCGTCGGGCGTGGTCGGGGTCGATACCGTCGTCGTAGTGCTGTTCGATTCGTTCCTCGAGCGAGAGCGCCTTCGACTCGCGTAACCGCTCGCGGCCCATTTCCTGTGCCTCCTCCATACTCATCTCCGGATGCTCACGGAACCGGGAGGGGTCCTCGAGAACCAGTGCGCGTGGAAGATCGGGATGGTCCGCGGCCGCCCACGCGACCGTCGCCCCGCCCATCGAGTGTCCGAGAAGGACTGGGTTCGTGAGATCTAGCCCGTTCATGAGTCCGACGAGGTCCGCGACTCGATTGTCGATGTCGTAGCCCGTCTCCGGGGCGTCCGAGCGACCGTGACCGCGGGCATCGTAGGTGATCACCTCGTAGTCGTCGACGAGGTCCGAACCGAGTGGCACCCAGCGTCGCCCGTTGTCGAACATCCCGTGGGCCATGACGATTGGCGGTCCACTCCCCGCTCGGTAGTACTGGAGCGTGATACCGTTCGTGGAGACGGTTCCGGTCGTCCACTCCTCGGGAAGATTCATGCGATCCGTTTCTCACCTGTCGAAAAATAGTTTTCATGTTACCTCTCTCACGGTAAGCTGTCGCTTCGAGAAATTCTGGTCACCGGAGAGATTTCAACGGAGACGTCGCCCGAACGGAACTCACGACCCGTCAGGATCGCCGTAGCGCAACTTGTGTGCGAACGCCCGGCAGGCGTTCTCCCCCTGCTCGGTCAGTTCGACCAGGTGGCGTCGCCCGACTTTCCGCTCGGTCACGTAGCCGTCTCGCTCGAGGGGCTCGATGATCTTGGTTCTGAGCAGTCGGAACTTCCCCTTCTCGGTCGTGTTCGGTCGATTTTCGAGAAAGGAGAGCCCCTCCGACTCGGCGTAGGCGATGAGGTCTTTCTTCTTCGGGTCGGTCGTCCGAAACCGATCGTCGTACTCCGTCGGATCCGCGAGGAACGTCATGATCGCGACCTGATCTCGACTCGGCGACTCGAGCGGGTACGATGGGAGTTCGACGACGTCCTCGATGCCCGTCGAGACCGGTTCCACCGATCCCTCGACGGCGTAGGACTCGGGTTCGACGTAGTACGGCGTCGCGTCCGTCGCGACGTCCATACACGCCATCGTCGCGCCGATCGCCGCCGTCGTCCCGCCGCCGGAGACGTTGACGCGCACGTCGTCGCTCGCGTGTTTCGCCGCGAGCGTCGTCACCTTCCCGAGAACGGCGTACACGTCCGCGAGGTCACACGCCGTCGTTTCGACGCTTCGGGCGACCGACTCGAGTGTGTCGACCAACTCATCGTGGTACTCGGCGGTCGAGACCATCCGCCCCTCGTCTGCGAGGAGATAGACGAGATCGGCTCGCTGGTTTCTGACGGGCTCGAGGATGCGATCGAACTCGTAGCCCAGCGGGACGATGTGAACGCGCTGTACGACATCCATATCCGGACACTCGTCGGAGAGTGAATAATCCCTCCGGTTGGCGAACAGACAGGTGGGCGAGGTTCGAACGCACCGTTCACATCAAATGATTCTTAATAGAGAGAACGCCACGGAGTCGTTCCCGACCTCGGTTCGAACGGCTATCAGACTGCCGTCCGCTCGACGATTCCGATCGAATGATAGATATAAATAAGATGTTATATTCGGGCTCATAAAGAGTAGTAGATATGTAGGGCGTCTCGATCAATCGTCTCCGTCGAATGCAGTCGAACCGCTGATGGCCGATATCATCTGTTCCGGTAATACCAACTGAAGAGTCTACTTTATACTACGTGTGGTACAAATATAGGAGGTGTTGTGGTGTTGGAGTGTTATATTCGAATATTGCTCGGTCAGTCAATGAAATTTTGCACCTATCGCCTTCACTTTGATCCTGTCGTGGACGATCAACTCGTCTTCCCAAAATATCATCAATTAAAAATCTATAATACATTCTTGATAGTATCGGTGTCGTAGTGAGTTGTTCACACTGATTGTCTCGGATTTACGAAGTCCTGAACGACACCTTCGTGGCCGGATCCGCAATCGTGCGAAATCCCCTCGACCGTTCGTCCCTCAGTTTCTGCCCCATAGCGGTACTCCTCACCGGTTCCCACCTGGAAGTCAACGATTCCTTCACTCCTGTCGTCGAGGATGAGGGATCCATCGGTGCCGTTGATTTCCGTTCGATCACGCCCACCTTTGACAGCCGTAGTCGCTTGGACCGTCCCGAGCGCCCTGTTCTCGACGGTGCGTTTCGCTCGACGAACGTCGGGATCGAACCGCTCCTGAAAGACGCCCGCGAGAGTACACGCCTACGGTGGACTGCTTTGCTTCCGTGAAGCGCCCGACGACCTGCGCATCGATTGCAAGACGGCGCTCTTCTTCGGAGCCGCACCCGAGGCCGACGATTTCGCGTTCAAGAGCGGGAAGGACGCGACTCGGAGACTCGCGAGCGCGGACGAGTACGGCCCCGAAGGCGTTCACGTCGCGCATGTCATCATCGAAGGGGGCCTCCTCAACCCTGACGTGTACGACGACGAGACCGACGTGGACGAGGACCAGTACATCGATCCGGCCGCCGAGACCTGCTATCACCTCGTCGACCAGCCCGACGCCGGACGATCGTTCGAACTCGACCTTCACGCGAACTCGCGGACTTCCGCCCGGTGAGCGGTCACAGTCGATCGCGGAGATCGGTTATCACGTCGGCCGTCGTCCCGTCGCCACCGAGGTCCGGGGTTCGCGGCGCCTCGGGATCGGCGAGTTGCTCCTCGACGGCACGGTGGAGAGAGTCCGCGGCGTCGCGTTCGTCGAGGTGCTCGAAGAGCATCGCCCCCGAGAGTACCGTCGCCAGGGGATTGGCGACCCCTTCACCTTCGATGTCGGGGGCGCTCCCGTGGACCGGTTCGAACATCGAGGGATACGCTCCCTCCCGATTGATGTTCGCGGAGGGGGCGAGCCCCATACTGCCGGTGACGATCGCGCCGATGTCGGTGAGGATGTCTCCGAAGAGATTCGAGGCGACGATCACGTCGAACTCGTCGGGACGACGGATCAGGTCCATACTCGCAGCGTCGACGAGCAGCCGATCGACCGTTACGTCGGGGAACTCGGCGGCGACCTCCTCGACGATCTCGTCCCACATGACCATCCCGTAGGCCTGCGCGTTCGACTTCGTGACGTTCGTGACCCGCTGCTCGCGGCGTTTCGCCTCCTCGAAGGCCGCCCGAACGATCACTTCCGTTCCAGTCCGGGTGTACACCGCAGACTGGACCGCGACCTCGTGATCGAAGCCCACGTGCGCCCGTCCGCCGACGTCGGCGTACTCACCCTCGGTGTTCTCCCGGAAGACGACGAAGTCGATGTCGCCGTCGTCGGACTCGGAATCGTACCCTCGAAGGGGACTTTCGACGCCCTCGTAGAGGACCGCCGGCCGCTTGCAGATCTGCTGGTCGAACGTCTTCCGGATCGGAAGCATCAACCCGCGGAGCGTGACGTGGTCGGGGACGTCCGGGTGACCGACAGCACCCAGGAGAATCGCGTCGTGGTCTGCCAACCGATCGAGACCGTCCTCGGGCATCATCCCACCCGTCTCGAGGTATCGTTCGGTACCCCAGTCGTACTCGGTCCACTCGATGGCACATCCCGCGTCGTCGGCCGACAACTCGAGGAGGGGACGCGCCGCCTCGACGACTTCGACGCCGATTCCGTCGCCGGGGATCGTCGCAATATCGTACGCCATGCTACCACATCACGACATCCCTCCAAGAGCGTGTCGGTCGGTCCGATTGCGCGACGTCCCTCGTCGGTTCAGGGAGTACAGACGAGGAGTGCATCGCCCTCTCACGGCGCCGGTGCAACGACGAGCGCCTCGGTGTCTTCGATCGGTACGGAGACCCGACGGCGCGTCTCCGGATCGAGCCAGTCGACGTCGCCGTTGCCGTCGAGGACCGTGCCCACCTCGATCCGAACCTCCCGACGTTCGAGCGTGTAGACGAGCAGGGCGTCGTCGTCGGGGAAGCACGCTGCGCGAACGGTATCGCCGTGGTCGTGGAGCTCCTGGCGCGGCTCGAGCGGCCCACCGTCGTACCGCTCGAGGAACGATCGGAGGAAGGCGTCGTCGGTCGCGCCGTCGTACTCGAGGAACGACCCGGCGCGCTCGAGTCCGTCGTCGCTCGGATCACTCGCCGTGTGCCACTCCCAGCGGCCCGGACGCGTCGGCGAGAATCGGATTCCCCGGGTCGCCTCGCCGTCCTCGAACGTGTCGATTCCGTGGGTCGTCCCGGATTCGTGTTCGAACGTCGCAGTTAGCGTGCGGTCCCCGGCTGGATTCGCGAGCGGCTCGTCGGATCGAACCCTCAGTTCGACCGGATTCCAGGCGGTCGCCGACGTGAACGCGAACATAGACGGGTGCTCACGAATCGCATACGTAACGCACTGGTAACGGCAGCGTCGTCGGGTGCTCCCGAACTACCGGTACCCGTTCGGACGATCACTCGATATTGGTGCGTGTTACCATCACACTCATTTATAGGTATACGACGGCAGATATTCGCTATGGAACTCGCCGACATCGAATCCGTCTCCGTATGCGATTCCGCTCGAGGACCGGGTCACCGTCGCGACGCGCACTGCCGAAGGTCGTCACCGTCACCGTCACCGTCACCGTCACTGTCACCGTCGCCGGGGCCGGGGGACGTCGGACGGTCTCGTATCGGTCACGATCGGTGCCACCGCGGAAGAGGGAACCGAACGGTGATCCGAAATGCGTGACTTCTCCAACCACGCGACCGATCGAGACCCGGATCGGGACGTCGAGATTACGAACATCGAGACCTGCGTCCTCGAGGGCAACTTCGAGTGGAACCTCGTTCGGGTCCACACCGACGCCGGGGTCGTCGGCCTCGGAGAGTCCTATCGGGGCGGCGGCGTAACCGACCTCGTGGAGTACATGAAGCGATTTCTGATCGGCGAGAACCCGCTCGACGTCGAACGACTGTTTCGCCGGATGGTCCAGGAGACCTCCGGTCACGGTGGTACCACCGGAAAGGTCGTCACCGCGGCGACGGGTATCGAGATCGCCCTCTGGGACGTCGCGGGAAAACTCACCGGTCTTCCGGTCTACCAGCTGCTCGGCGGAAAGTACCGCGACGAGGTGCGCGTCTACTGCGACTGCCACGCCGGCGAGGCCTACGAACTCGAGGACGGATACGAGGCCGTCCACGACGAGGACGCTTACGCACCGGAGGCTTACGCCGCGGAGGCAGAACGGGTCGCCGACATGGGATTTACCGCCCTGAAGTTCGACCTCGACCAGCCCGCCGACAACCGCCCGGATCCCTACAACGGACGGGTGAGCAACGCGGCTCTCGAGCGAAAGCGCGAGGTCGTCGAGGCGGTTCGCGACGCGGTCGGTTTCGAGATCGACCTCGCGTTCGACTGCCACTGGGATTACTCGCTCGACAGCGCCAAACGGCTCTGTCGGGCGCTCGAGCCCTACGACCTGATGTGGCTCGAGGACGTGATCCCGCCGGAGAATACCGACGCCCAGCGGGAAGTCACTCGCCGCTCGCCGGTGCCGATCGCGACCGGCGAGAACCGCTTTCGGGTCCACGAGTTCAAAGAGTTGCTCTATGACTTCGGCGTGGACGTGGTCACGCCGGATCCGTCGACGTGTGGCGGTCTCGCCGAGTCAAAGGCGATCGCGAGCCGCGCCGAGGAGAACTACATCGTCTTCTCGCCGCACAACGTCTGCAGCCCCGTCGGAACGATGGCCTGCGTCCACCTCGGCGCGTGCGTCCCGAACTTCGACGTCCTCGAGTATCACGCCCTCGAGGTCGACTGGTGGGACGACCTGCTCGTCCGCGACGAACCGCTGATCGAGGGGGGATACATCGAGGTTCCCGAAACGCCGGGACTGGGGATCGAACTGGACGAGGCGGTCGCACGCGAGCATCTGCTCGATCCGGGAACGATGTTCGGCTGAAACGGTGCCGACCGAACGCTGATTACCGTGCCACGTCATAACGCCCCTATGGACCCAGTCGCGTTCGACGAAGCGGAGACGTACGAACCGGATGCCGGATGGCGCCGCGCCGCGCTGGCCGGCAGCGACGCGTTCTCCTTCGAGTGGTTCGAGAAGCCGCCGGGACACTCCTCGCCGCTGCACGACCACGAGAACGAGCAGGTGTGCGTCTGTCTCGAGGGTCAACTCACCGTCGCCACCGAGACCGACGAGGTGCTCCTCGAGCAGTACGACTCGGTCCACCTCGAGTCCGGGGAGCCCCACCACGTCGAGAACACCGGCGACGAGCGGGCGGTCGGCCTCGACGTGTTCGCGCCGGGACGGTCGTTCGACTTCTGGCTCGATCGTCAGGAGAACGATGCGGCGGATCGCCGGACGGACGAGACCGCAGGGAGCGAGTAGAGTAGAATGCGATACCTCGCTCGCACCACCGACGGCGACCCGCTCCTGGGCGACGAGACGGGATACGTCCCGCTGTCGGCGGCCGTTCCCGGCGTCGAGACGGTCCGCGAGGCGCTCGCACTCGGCTCTGCGTCCCTCCCCGAGCCGTCGAGAGCGTTCGCCTCCCGAGTTCCGGCCGAAGACCTCTCGTTCGCCTCGCCGCTCCCCGATCCGGGGAAACTCCTCGGAATCGGTCTCAACTACGCCGATCACGCCGCCGACCTCGACGAGAGCGCACCGGACGAGCCGGCGAGTTTCTTTAAACCCGCGACGGCCGCGACCGGTCCCGGCGGTCCGATTCGGCTCCCCCCGACGGAGCTCTCCGATCACGTCACGGCGGAGGCCGAACTCGCGGTCGTCGTCGGGCGAACCTGTCGCGACGTCGACGCCGCGGCGGCCGATGCGGTCATCGCCGGCTATTTGCCGGTGATCGACGTGACCGCGGAGGACGTCCTTCGACGGAATCCGCGCTTTCTGACCCGTGCGAAGAGCTTCGACACCTTCCTCGTGTTCGGGCCGCACATCGCCGTTCCCGAACCCGGAACGGACCTCTCGGGGATCGAGGTGCGGACCGTCGTCGACGACGAAGTTCGGGCTCGAAACGTCGTCGACGACATGCACTTCTCGCCGCGAGAACTCGTCGCCTTCCACTCCCGCGTGATGACCCTCGAGCCGGGGGATATCATCAGTACCGGGACGCCGGGGGCCCACGTGATCCGTCCGGGTGACGAGGTCCGCGCCGAGGTCGACCGATTCGGGTCGGTTCGGGCGGACGTCGTCGCGTGATCCGGCGGTAAATCGGACGACGCTCGACGCTTCGCTCCCGGTCGCTCGAGTGACTGGCGCTCACGCGTACCGGCGACCGACGACGACGATACAGAGCAGGACGGCGACGAGCGCCAGTTGCAGCGTCATCGCCCGCTCGATGGAGTAGACGTCGGCGAGGACGCCGACGGTCGCGGGGAAGACGAAGAAGCCGATCTGTGCGGACGTGAGCGCGATGGCGTTGATCGGACCGGTGAACTGCGGAACGGTGTCGATCCCCCAGGCGAGCAGCGTCGGGAACAACCCGGAAACCAGAAACCCGACCGCGAACACGCCGAGAAGCATCCGGTCGCCGCCGGCGAACCAGAACGTGATCCCCAGCGCGACGAGCGTCAGCGCCGCGGTCGCGAGGACGATCGTCAGATATCGGGCCCGACCGGCGAGCCGACTGAAGACGAGTCGACCGGGGATGTATGCCACGAGGTACACCGAGAGGACCGAATTGGCGACTCCGGGTGTGAAGAACTGGGCCGAGTAGTAGGGTAACCACGTGAAAAATACGCTCTCGATCCCGCCGGTGAGCACGAGCGCACACCCCATGACGAGCAGTTCTCGACGGGCGAGCAACTCCGGAACGTCGGCGCGGCGAAACGACACCTCGTTTTCCATCAGCGACGGCGACTCGAGCCGCCAGAGTACGACCAGAATCGGGAGCAAGACGAGTGCGAGAACGGCGTACGTGAGTCGCCACTCGCCCAGGTAAAGCGCCAGCGTCACGACGAGAGGACCGATCGTCGCGCCGACGGCCCACGCCATCGTCTGGAGGTTGAAGATCCGGCCCCGAGTGTCCGGATAGAGGTGACTCAGGAGGGGTCGATCGAGCGCTCTGAATACGCCCGTCGACGCGCTTCGGGCGAAGACCATCGCGAGGAGGACGACGAACGACGGAGCCGCTCCGATGAAGAGAAATCCGATCACGGAGCCGACGACGCCGACGAGGAGCCACCGTCGAACGTCGATTCGACCGGCCAGGAGGCCGAACGTGACGACGACGAGGACGAACCCGACGGTTCCGACGGGAGTCACGAGTCCGAGCAGGCTCTCGGACACGCCGAACGTCTCCTGAAAGCTCACGAACAAGGCTCCTCGAACCTGCATCGCCAATCCGCCGACCGCTGCGAACGAAAACAGCGCCCCAGTCCAGTAGAACCGCTCTCGGGAGTGAGACGCAGACATAGGTCTGGCTCTCTCGAAGACGAGTAAGAACGTAGCGATCACGGAAATTTGGGTGTACACCGTCGACTGAATACCGAACCGATGCTTCGTCCGAAATGCGACCGGTCGCGGGAAACACTGATTACCCTCCCGGAGGACAGGTCTCTCGATGGGTGATTCGACGTCGACGCGTCGGGGCGGCGAATACGTCTACGAAGCGCTGCTCGAGGCGGGTATCGACCTCCTCGTCGGGATTCCCGGGACGCAGACGCTCCCGCTCGACCGCGTCGTCGCTCGCCGCTCGGAGATGCGGTACGTGATGGCCCGCCACGAGACCGCAGTGCCCCACATCGCGTGGGGATACTACGAGACGTCGGGAACGCCTGCGGCCACGCTGACGGTTCCGGGTCCGGGCGAGACGAACGCCATGCACGGGCTCAAGAACGCCCTCGAGGACAGCGTGCCGATCGTCCACGTCTCCGCCGACGTCGACCCCGAAGACCGGGGACGGAACCCGATCCACGAAATCGACCCGGACACGTTCGACAACGTCGTCAAAGAGAACGTGACGGTTACGGATTCGACCGACCTCCCCGCGGCGCTCGCCCGCGGAATCGAACGGGCGCTCGCACCACCGAAAGGGCCCGTCCGGCTGGGAATCCCGAGTGGCGTCCTCGCCGCGGAGTTCTCCGCGCCGACCGCGACGGTGGCTCCCGAACGGGTTACGAGGGACAACACCCCCTCCTACGAGGCGGCCGCGGAGTTGCTCGCGGACGCGAGTCGGCCGGTCGTCTACGCCGGCGGCGGCGTTCGGCGGTCGCCGGGTGGCCCGGCGGCGGCACTGCGATTGGCCGATCGGTTAGACGCCCCCGTCGTCACCTCATACAAGGGGAAAGGAACCGTCCCGGAGGACGACCCGCGGTTTCTCGGCGTCACCGGGAGTCACTTCCCGCCCGGTGCGAACGACGCGCTCGCGGCTGCCGACGCCGTCGTCGCGCTCGGAACCGATTTCGACGGCGTCACCACCGCGGGCTGGGAGGTTCCGATGGGGGACCGACTCGTGCACGTAACCCTCGAGCCCAGCGCGATCGGCGCGTCGTACGAGGCCGACGTGGCGATCGTCGACGACGTCGCCGTCGCGGCCGACGCGATCGCCGACCGTCTCGCCGACCGGTCCGCTCCGTCGGATCGATGGACGGGACGCACGGTCGCGACCGCAGTTCGCGAGGAGTACGTCGATCACGTTCGTTCCGAGGGGCTTCTCGAGGAGGGGCCGCCGTTGCACACGCCGTCGTTACTTCGGACGGTTCGCGATTCGATCCCGCGAGAGAGCGTCGTCACGGTCGACGTCGGCGGGTTTCGACTGTGGGCGATGCAGGCGTTCGAAGCCTACGACCCCGAGACGTTCGTCGCCGCGGGTTCGTGGGCCGGGATGGGCGTCGGCCTTCCGGCCGCGATCGGCGCGAAGTTGGCTCGTCCGGATCGCGAGGTGGTCTGTCTCACCGGTGACGGCGGACTGTTGATGTGCATCCACGAACTCCACACGGCCGCAGAGTACGACCTCGACATCGTCGTCGTCGTCTCGAACAACGGCGACTACGGCGTCATCAGCAAGTCGCCCGAGATCCGCCGGTACGCGGACGACCACGCGTTCGCCTGGGACTCGCCCTCGTTCACGACGATCGCCGAGGGGTTCGGCTGGACCGGCGAGTCGGTCGACACCGCGAGCGGTCTCGAGGCGGCGCTCGACGAGGCCATCTCTCGCGACGGACCGACCCTGATCGACGTCGACGTGCCGACCGACGAACCCTCTGCGCCCGAGGTCGCGGCGTTCGACTCGTCGCTCTCGTTGTGAGTCACCGCTCCGGTATCGACCGCGCAGGTTCTGCGTCTGCGGAATTCGAGCGGGCGCAACGGAATCGGGCGTTCTCGGTCACGACTATCTGATCGTCCGTTCGGTCGTCGGAGACGACGGCAGACCCGCACGTTCCACCCCAGCACTGATTATCCGACTCGTCGATCTGTCGACGATGACCGATCTCGAGACGACGGACGGGGACGCGATGCGCGACTTCGCGGAGCGGTTGCTCCGGTTCGACACCACCGACGGGAACGAACGCGCCGCCCAGGAGTGGTTTCGCGACCGACTCGAAGCGCTCGGCTTCGAGACGTACACGTGGACCGCCGACGCGGACGACATCTCGGCCCACCCGTCGTTCGCGTCCGTCTCTGAGCGGACCGTCGAAGATCGACCCAGCGTCGGCGGCGTCCTCGAGTTCGGGAGTCCCGACCGGGGGCGGACGCTCGTGCTCAACGGGCACGTGGACGTCGTCCCGGCGAACGAAACGCACTGGACCGGCGATCCGTTCGAACCGCGGTGGGACGGCGACAGGCTCGTGGCCCGCGGCGCCGCGGACATGAAGAGTCAGCTCGCAGCGTGCGTCTTCGCGGCTCGTTCGCTGCGGGACGACCCGGACGGGATCGACGGTCGACTCGTCGTCGAAAGCGTGATCGGCGAAGAGGAGGGGGGCGTTGGCGCCGCCGCTGCAGCGATCTCGAATCCGTATCCGTTCGAGCGCGACGCGGCGATCGTCGCCGAACCGACCGACATGCGCGTCGTGACGGCGACCGAAGGGTGTCTGATGGGCCGGGTACGGATTACCGGCCGGGCCGCACACGCGGCTCGGAAGTGGGAGGGCGAATCGGTGCTCCCGCACTTCGAGCGCGTTCGCCGCGCGTTCGAGACGCTGGAAACCGAACGGGCCGAACGCGTCTCCCATCCGCTGTACGACCGGTTCGACGTTCCCTGGCCGATCGTCATCGGCCGCGTCGATGCCGGGACGTGGGCCTCCAACGTCCCCGGAACGCTGACGGCCGAGATGCGCGTCGGGGTCGCACCGGGGGAGTCCCTCGACGGGGTTCAGGCGGAGTGTCGAGAGCGATTGGCCGACGTCGCGAACGAAAGCGACTGGCTCGCCGATCATCCCCCGACGTTCGAACGGTTCGGCCACCAGTTCGAACCCGCGGAGATCGACGCCGGCGAACCGATCGTGACCGCCCTCCAGGACGCGATGATCGCGCGCGAACTGTCCGAGACGTCACCTATCGGTGAAACCTACGGTTCCGACGCCCGCCACTACGTCGAGGCCGGGATTCCGACCGTCGTATTCGGCCCCGGCCGCATCGAGGAGGCCCACTTTCCCGACGAATCCATCTCTTGGCCCGACGTCGTAACCGCCGGCGACGTACTGGCCGAGACGGCGCGTCGCTTTCTCCGTTCGTAGCCCTCGAGGACCGAACTCACGACCGACGGCGGAGCGGCGGGTTCCGTCGGTACTGTGACGGCGCGGTTCAGTTTTATTATCGTCGACAGAACATACGCGAGCATGGAAATCGAACGCCTCGAGACCTTCTCGACGCAGAACGTCAGCTTCGTCCGCGTCCACACCAGCGACGGCGACGTCGGACTGGGCCAGATCGCGCCGTACAACGCCGATATCTCGGCGCGGGTGTTCCACCGTCAGGTTGCACCGCACGCACTCGGTCGAAATCCCCTCGAGATCGAGTCGCTGGTCGACGACGTCGTCGAGGCGGAGTACAAGTTCCCGTGGTCGTACGTCTGTCGAGCCCTCGCCGGGCTGGATACCGCGCTCTGGGACCTCCGCGGAAAGCGCCAGGGTGAACCGGTCGTCTCGCTTCTGGGCGGGAAGCCGACGTCGCTCGCGGCCTACGGGTCCAGCATGCAACGAGAGATCGAGCCGGCCGACGAGGCCGAACGGCTCGCTCGACTGCGCGACCAGCGAGGGTACGACGCGTTCAAGATCCGGATCGGCAGCTGGGACTCGAAAGGTGACGACGAAGACCAGTGGCCGGGTCGGACGGAAGAACTCGTCCCGACGGTACGGGAGGCGATCGGAGACGACGTCGAACTGTTCGTGGACGCCAACAGCGCCTACACGCCCGAACGTGCGATCGAGGTCGGGGAGGAAATCCTCGCCCCGAACGACGTCGTTCACTACGAGGAGCCGTGCCCGTACTGGGAACTGGAGTGGACCGCCGAGGTGACCGAGGCGCTCGAGGACGTTCCGGTCACCGGCGGTGAGCAGGACACCGACCTCGCCCAGTGGCGTCGAATGATCGAGATGGACGCAGTCGACGTCGTGCAACCGGACGTCTGTTACGTCGGCGGAATCGAACGCGCACTGTGTGTCGCGGAACTCGCAGCCGACGCGGGACTCCCCTGCGTGCCCCACTCCGCGAACCACTCGATGGTCACCGTCTTTACCCTGCACCTGCTCGGCGCGATCGACAACGCCGGTTCCTACTTCGAGTTCTCGATCGAGGACCACTGGGCCGAGGGGCTGCTCGAGCCGGAACTCGTCGTCGAGGGCGGCGAGGTCGACATCCCGGCCGGTCCGGGATGGGACGTCGAGGTCGACCCCGACTGGTTCGACACCGCCGAGTACGCGGTCAGTGAGGCGGACTGATCTCGCGTTAGGCGAACCGTGGGTCGATACCGCGCGATTCGACTACGTGATTCTACTGCGAGATCCCCCAGACGTCGCCGCTCCAGTCTCGAGCGGGGGTATCGTACACCGGCTCGCGGCGGTCGCGCTCGTCGATCCGTTCGAGGTCGGACTCCGACAGCTCCCAGTCGAACAGCTCGAGGTTCTGTCGAACGTGGTCCGGATTCGAGGACTTCGGGAGGACGACGATATTGCGGTCGAGTGCCCATCGAAGCGTGATCTGGGCGGGTGATTTATCGTACTGTTCGGCGAGTTCCTGGACGACCTCGTCGTCGAAGATTTCGGTCCGGGCAAGCGGCGCCGCGGCCTCGACGATCGTCTCCGTCTCGCGGCAGTACTCGACGAGCTCCGGCCGCTGGAACCGGGGGTGGAACTCGATCTGGTTGACCGCAATCGGGACGTCAGAGATGTGCTGGGCGGCGCTGAGCTGGTAGGCGCTGAAGTTCGAGACGCCGATGTTTCGGACCAGCCCCTCCTCGTGGAGTCGCTCCATCGCGTGGAGCGTCTCCCGCAGCGAGATCGCGGGGTTGGGCCAGTGGATCAGGTAGAGGTCGAGGTAGTCCGTCTCCAGGCGGTCCAGTGAGTCCTCGCAGGACTCGATCACCGATTCGTAATCGAGGTTCTTCGCGAGGACCTTCGAGGTGAGAAAGAGGTCTTCCCGGTCGACGTCGGCGTCGGCGATTACGTCGCCGATCTCGTCTTCGTTCATGTAGCCCTCGGCGGTGTCGACGTGCGTGTAGCCCGCCTCGAGGGCGGCTCGAAGCCCCTCGCGAAGGGGTTCGCCCTCGATGTTCCACGTACCGAAGCCGACTGCGGGCAGTTCGTCGTCGCTCGGGAGCGTTTTGGTCGGAACGGACATGCTAGGTCATAGCTCGATACGCGGTGATAACGTTGCTGTTCACCACGGCGTTTGCCGATGGTCTGTCCGGTCGAGTCACCGACGCCCCCGAGACCGAATCGATTTCGGTCGACGACCCGTACGGCCGGTTCGGCGCGTTCGGACGGGCGAGCTACCGGGACGGGGTACCGTCGTGCAGCGCGAGTGGAGGCGGATCACCGTCGAACTCCAGCGACCTCGGATCAGTTACCCAACGCCGCACTTGCCGCCGCCAGTCCGTCGTCGACATCCACGTCCGCACCCTGATCGGCCAACGCGTTACCGAGCGCACTCAGCAGGAACGTCACGTTCTTCGGTCGGGCCGAGTGACCCATGCAGCCGATCCGCCAGACGTCACCCGCCAGGTCGCCGAGCCCGCCGGCGATCTCGAGGTCGTACGCCTCGAGAAGGTGCGCGATGACGGCATCGTCTTCGATACCATCGGGGACCCGCACCGCGTTCAGGCTCGGCAGCCAGTACTCGTCGTCGGGGTTCATCTCGAGGCCCATCGCCTCGACGCCGGTCTTCAGGGCGCCGGCGACCGCACGGTGTCGGTTCCACCGCTCTTCGATCCCTTCCTCGGCGACGAGTCGGAGCGCCTCCCGGATCGCGTAGACGTTCGTGATGGGCGCGGTGTGGTGATACGAGCGGTCCTCGCCCCAGTACCCCTCGAGCAGCGAGAGGTCGAGGTACCACGAGCGGGGATCTTCCTCTCGGGAGAGCACTTTGTCCATCGCCCGGTCGTTGAGCGTGAGGGGACTCGCACCCGGCGGACAGGAGAGACACTTCTGCGGACCGGCGTAGGCGGCGTCGATTCCCCACTCGTCGACGCGGAGTTCGACGCCGCCCAGCGACGTGACGCAGTCTGCGACGACGAGTGCGTCGTGGTCGTGGGCGATGTCGGTCAGTTCCGGGACGTTCGGTTGCAACACGCCCGTACTCGTTTCCGCGTGGACGAATCCGAACACGTCTGGTCGGGTGTTGGAGATTGCCTCCTCGACGGCTGCGGGCTTGAGCGGCTCACCCCACGGCGCGTCGACGGTGACGACCTCGCCGCCGGCGCGCTCGGCCATGCTGGCCATCCGGCCGCCGAAGTAGCCGTTGGTCGGGACGAGCATCGTCTCACCGGGTTCGACGAGGTTTCCGATGGCGGCTTCCATCGAAGCCGAACCCGTTCCGGAGACCGGGATCGTCCACCGGTTGTCGGTTCGGAACGTGTACCGCATGAGCTCCTGTACCTCGTTCATGATCTCGATGAACGAGGGATCGAGGTGGCCCACGAGCGGCGTGCTCATCGCTCGAAGAACGCGCGGGTGGACGTCGCTCGGTCCCGGTCCCATCAGCGTCCGGGTCGGGGGGCACAGTTCGCCAACGTCTGGGGTGTCGGACATACGCCGAGATAGTGCTAGAGTGATAAAAAGTTACAGACTCCTGTCGACCGCCCGTCGGTTTCGATCTCGAGTGATTACCGCTCCCGTTCGAGCGCGTCGGCGACCTTCTCGACGGGATGTGGCGGCCGAGTCCCGCCGGTCCGATCCGCGAGCTGCGATCGGCAGGAGGCACCCGGTGCGACCACCGATTCGGCGTCGCTGGCCTCGACCTGATCGAACAGGATCCGACCGATCGATTTCGACAGGTCGTAGTGTTCGGCCTCGTAGCCGAACGATCCGGCCATCCCACAACACCCCGAATCGAGCGGATCGACCGTGTATCCCGCCCGGCGAAGGAGCCCCACTGCGTGGTGGTCCCTGTTCAACGCCTTCTGGTTGCAGTGGCCGTGGTAGACGAGCGACTCCGACTCCGACGCCGACGCCGACGGCGCGTCGAAGTCGATCGACTCGTCCAATCGATGTACGTCGATAAACTCCGAAACCCCGTACGCGTTCGCGCCGACGCTCGAGACGGCCTCGCCGTCGAGGAGATCGGCGTACTCGTCCTGAAACATGACGGCGTCGGAGGGTTCGACGAAGACGACCGACCACCCCCTTTCGACGTACGGTGCGAGGACGTTGACGTTGTGTTCGGCGCGGTCGCGCGCCCGATCGAGAAAGCCCATCGAGTAGGCCGCCCGGCCGCTCTCCCGGAGGTCGTCCGGCAGTTCGACGTGGACGTTCGCGGCCTCGAGCACCCGGACGGCGGCTTTCCCTGCGTCGGGATACATGTAGTTCGTGTAGGTGTCCGGGAACAACACTGCTCCGTGGTCGGCCGCTGCGGGGTCGACCGCTGAGTCGCGGGCGTCGAACCAGTCCTCGAAGGTCTCTCGAGTGAACGTCGGGAGCTTCCGGTCGGCCGCGATACCGAGCACGCGCTCTCCGAGCGCTCGCGAGCCTGGGAGTTTCGTCGCGACGTTCGAGAGCGGGGCGAGCGCGCTGCCCACTTCGGCTGCGCGGTCGATGTTGGCGAACAGCTTCTCGCGAAGAGCAGCTCCCTCGCGCTGGTGGTACTGGTGTTTCGTCTCGGCTTTGAGCTTCGCCAGGTCGACCCCGGTCGGACAGTCGTTCTTACACCCCTTGCAGCCGATACAGAGGTCGAGAATCTCCCGCTGGAAGCGTTCGGAGTAGAGTTCGTCTGCTGGAAGCTCGCCGCTGATGGCCGCTCGGAGCACGTTCGCTCTGCCACGGGTCGTTGCGACTTCGTCTTTCGTCGCGCGGTAGGTCGGGCACATCGTGTCCGAGCCGGTCTGCCGACAGGTGCCGCAGCCATTACAGAGTTCGATCGACTGCGAGTAGCCGCCCTCGTCGGCGAAGTCGAGGGCGGTGTTCGGTTCGATCGACGAGTACTCGGCGCCGTACCGGAGGTGCTCGCGCATGTCCGTCGGTTCGTCGTCCCGGAAGACGACCTTCCCGGGATTCAGCAACCAGTCGGGATCGAACGTCGACTTCAGCTCCCGAAATGCGTCCCACAGCTGCGGGCCGTACATCTTCGGGTTGAATTCGGTTCGCGCCAGTCCGTCGCCGTGCTCGCCCGAGAACGAACCGTGGTGATCCGCCACGAGGTCGGTTACGTCGTCGGCGATCGCTCGCATCGTCCGGATACCGTCGTCCGCTTTGAGGTTCAGAATCGGTCGAATGTGCAAGGTTCCGGAGCCGGCGTGGGCGAAGTAGGCCGCGGAGGTCCCGTGCTCGTCGAGGATCTCCTCGAAGCGCCGGACGTACTCGGCTAACTCGGCGGGCGGCACTGTCGCGTCCTCGATGAACGGGTACGGCTTGGGATCTCCCTCCAGTGACATCAAAAGCGGAATCGCCGCCTTCCGGAGTTTCCACAGGTCCCGCTGGTCCTCGTCGGTGTACGCCTCGACGACCTCGAACGCGTCCCCGTCGTCGTGGAAGTGACGAGTTGTGGCTTCGACGGCCGCCTCGAGATCGGCGTGTCGCTCGGAGTCGAACTCCAGCATGAGCGCCGCGGCCGTATCGGGCGGAATCGGTGCCGCGTATTCCGCGAACTCGCCGGAGTCGCGCGCCAGTCGGAACACCTCGTCGTCCATCAGTTCCACGGCGCTCGCGTCGAACTCGAGGGCCTCCGGGACCGCCGCCATCGCGTCGCCGAGGTCGTCGAAACAGTACAGCGCCAGCGCGGTCGTGTCGGGGGTCGTCACCAGCGACAGCGTCGCCTTGACGACGATGCCGAGAGTCCCTTCGGCGCCGACGAACAGCTTCGAGAGGTTGACGACCGTCTCTCCGCGCTCGTTTTCGAAGACGACGCGATCGAGGTTGTAGCCGGACACGTTCCGCTTCAGGTCTGGATAGCGCGCCTCGATCTCGTCGGCGTTGTCCTCGACGAGTCGCCTGACCGTCCGGTAGATGTCCGCCTCGAGGTCGTCCCGGGCGAGGATGGCGTCCCACTCGTCGCCGCCTACCACCACTTCTCGAGTGTGGATCAGCGAGCCGTCGGCGAGGACCACGTCCAGTTCCTCGGTGTAGGCGTCGGTGATGCCGTATCGGACAGAGTGAGCGCCAGTCGAGTTGTTTCCGATTCCGCCGCCGATCGTCGCCCGGTTCGAGGAGGCCGGGTCGGGTGCGAACTTGAGACCGTGTTCGGACAGCCGAGCGTCGAGATCGTCCTGGACGACTCCCGGCTGGACAGTCGCCCGCTTTCCGTCGGGATCGATCGAGACGATACGGTCCATGTACGTCGAGAGGTCGACGACCACGCACCCGGGACCGACGGCCTGACCCGCGAGCGAGGACCCCGCACCGCGCGGCAGGATCGGCGTCCCGTGCTCGTTCGCGATGCGGACGACCGCCCTGACGTCTTCGACGGAACGGGGAACGACGACCCCCGCCGGACGCGCTTGGTAGATACTGCCGTCCGTCGCGTACAGGATCTGGCTGTACTCGTCGAACCGGACGTCGCCGGCGACGTCGCTGCGAAGGTCGTCCGCTAACTCCGCGTACTCGCCCTCGTCCTCGTCGAGTGCGTCAGATGAACGATTCGGCCCCGGCGGCTCGAAGATCCGCTCGTCGGTCGTGTCCTCGTCGGCGGCCATCGTCGGCACCTACGAGAGGGAGCCCCAAAGCTTTGCATGTGAATATCACACAGAGAATCGGTTATCTGCGTTGGAACCGCACCTCGAGGCGTCGACAGTTCACAGCCGTCTCTTTCCACTCAGACGGGTATCCGTCGCTACCGGTCGTTCGAAGCAATACGTTAAAGGCCGTCCTCGTAACCGTTCTATCTATGTCCGTCGACAGCGCGACACTCGCAGACGACTCGTTCAGCGACCAGACGCGTCTCTCGAGCCGAAAGCGGGAGGGAGGCCGATGACGACGAACTTCACGCTCGCGGCCAACACGGGAATGGTGTTAGGCGACGACGACCCCGTCGAGGGGATCTCCCACGCCGCGGATCTCGGCCTCGAGGCCGTCGAGTTCTTCGACATCGAAGGCGCCGACCGAACCGCCGTGCGCGAGGCGAGCGAGGCTCACGGCGTCGATATCGCCGCGTCGCTCACGGTCGGCGTCGCGGCGAACGTCGGGGCCGACGGCGATAGCATCACCGACCCGTCGCTTCACGAGGAGGCCGTGGCGGACGTCGAACGCTCGCTCGAGATGGGACGGGAACTCGGCGCGGAGACGCTGATCGTCACCGTCGGTCCCGAACGGGACGACCTTCCCCCGGGGGCCGAACACCGGGCGATCGTGAACGTGCTGAAAGACGCGGCACCGGCCGCCGAAGACGCGGGGATCACGCTCGTCCTCGAGCCGTTGAACAATCCCGTCGACCACCAGGGATACTACCTAGACTCCTCCTACGAGGCCTACGAGATCGTCGACGCCGTCGACAGCCCGCGAGTCAAGGTGCTGTACGACATCTACCACCAGCAGATCACGGAGGGGAACGTCATCGACAACGTTCGAGAGCACGCCGAGTTCATCGGCCACTACCACGTCGCGGACGTTCCCGGTCGCCACGAACCCGGCACGGGCGAGATCAACTACGCAAACGTCTTCGACGCGATCGAAGAGACCGGCTACGACGGCTACGTCGGCCTCGAGTTCTCTCCGAGCAGCGATCCGGACGAAGCGGTCGAGGGAGTCGTCTCGTTGACCAAGTCATCGACCCACGACTGAAGTCGTGGGCTTGTCCGTGGACTCCCGGTCTGCCGACGAATCGTCGTAGGCGGTGTAATCGCCATTCCCGTTCAGCGTCCCAGACTTGAGGGCGAGATGACCGTCGCCCAACCCAGAGGGGCGTTTGCCCTCTGGTAAAGTTAGCAACTTGAGGCCGATGTTCTTTGAAGCGTTGTAGTCGCCGTCAACCGAGTACTTACACTCGTTACACTCGAACCAGCCCGTCTCCGAATCACGGTTCGTGCTGGACTGATGCCCGCACTTCGAGCAGGTCTGCGAGGTAAAAGCGGGCGGTATTTGCTCAACACGGATGCCGTACTCGCTGGCCCTGTACGCCAGCATCTCTTGGAGTTCGCGGAACGCCCAGTTGTGCATCTGACGCTTCACTTGGTCGTTCCGGTTGTCACTGACCCTCGAGTCGTGTCGAGAATCGGCGGGAGACTCGACGTGCGGACCCTCGAAACTTCTCTAGGGACCCGAGTGTCTCGTCTGAACTGACCTACGCTGTCGCGAAAAAGACCGAAGAGGAGAGAATCGGCGAGTCGCCAAGAGAGGGGCCCCGACGAGTCGTCCGGTTACGCGTCGGCGACCCACCGAACCGCACGACGGAGGAGTTCCCCGACGTCCGGGTCCGTGATCGTGGAGACGGTGTGCCCGACCGAACAGTAACAGACCCGTCCGTCGCCGTGATCTCGAACCCAGAGCACCGGCATATCGGCGTGGTCCGGGTGGTCCATCCGGGCGAGGACGCGAACGGCCTCGAGGTCGACGTCGACGACGTACGCCTCGTCGAACACGCGGAGGTCGGGAAGCGACGCCGTGATCGGGTGGTGGCTGTCCACGACGCGGACGTCGTAAGTCGACTTCTCGGGGTGGGTCAGGAAGTGGCCGCCGATCAGCTCCCTGAGTTCCGGGAACGGCTCGTCGCGGCCGTCGATGACCTCGTCCGGATCCTCCGGCTCCGTCGAGGTGAGATCGGACGCACAGTGGAGGCCGAAGTAGCCGCCGCCGGTCTCGACGAACGAGAGCAGTCCCTCTCGTTGTGCCTCCTCGAGCGTGCTGTCGGTCAGATAGTCGAGGACGACGTCGTACCCCGAGAGATCGACGAGTTCGTCTCGGTCGGTCGTGAGCGTGACCTCGATTCGGTCGGTCTCGAGCGCCTCCTGGATGTGCGGGCCCATCTCCTCGAATCGGTGGAACGGGAAGCGGTTGTCACCGATCGCGAGTACGGCAGTGGTGGATTCCATGACCGGGATATCACGTCCGTGGTGGATAGCTCCTTTGGAATCTGCAATCGAGGGCCGTCGTCGTGAGATCGATCGATCCCCGCTCGGGTCGGATCGGACCGAGCCCGCTCCTCGAAACACGATATCAATCCCCACGGAATTGCCTGGACGCGAACTTTGATTTGTTCGATGTATACTGAACGTTCATGGGAGTACAACTGGCGTTCATCGGCTCCGGTGGCGTCGCGAACTGGCAACACTTCGACAACCTCGAGCGAATGGACGACGCCGAAATCGTCGCCATCTGTGACATCGACGAGGAGGCCGCGCGGACGGCGGCCGACCGCTTCGACGCCGACGTTTACACCGATCACCGCGACCTCTACGAGGAGGCGTCGAACGAGATCGACGCCGTCTTCGTCTGTCTTCCGCCGTTCGCACACGAGGATCAGGAGCTCATGGCCGCCGAGCGCGGTATCGACCTCTTCGTAGAGAAACCGCTCGCGCTGAGCAACGAGAAGGCCGCGGAGATCCGGGACGCGATCGAGGAAAACGACGTCGTCGCTCAAGTCGGCTACAACTGGCGCTACTCCCCGGGCGTCGATCGAGCCCGAGAACTGCTCGAGGGACGAACGATCGGCTACGTCGACGGGCGCTGGTGGGGCGGCGTCGCCGGCGGCGAGGACCACTGGTGGCGCCACGCCGATCGGTCGGGCGGCCAGACCGTCGAACAGGCGACGCACACGTTCGACGCGATCCGGTACCTCGCGGGCGACGTCGACCGCGTCTTCGCCGCGGGCGAGAACCGCATCTCCGAGCTAGTGGACTTCTCCGACGTGACGAGCGCGACGATGGAACACGAGTCCGGGGCGGTCAGCCACGTCTCGACGTCCTGTGTCGCCGAGGACCACCAGGGCGGGCTCGATATCGTCGCCGACGGCGCGACGCTCGAGGTCCACCAGAACGCGATCGAGGGGATCGTCGACGGCGAGGAGATCGACGAGGAGTTCGACAGGGAAGTCGAGGACAACCCCTACGTCCGGGAAGTGCGGGCGTTCCTCGAGGCGGTCGAAACGGGAGACGACGCGAGTGTCCGCGCGCCGTACGCCGACTCGACGAAGTCGCTCGCGCTGACGCTCGCGGTCAACGAGTCGATCGAGTCCGGCGAGCCGGTCGATCTCTCGTAAGTTCCCGAGCGGTCCGCTGGGTACTCGACGCGGACTCGGTTCGCGCTACCGGATCCGTGAGAGGAGCGACGGCTGACGGTGCGAACGCATCGAGATCGGCGATAGGTATATGTTCGTGAACGTGAATGCGGCGGACCATGAACATCGGTGCGATGGAGTCGATACTTCCGAGCAAAGCCCCCGAATCCGTTACTGAGGCCGCCGACGCCGGCTTCGACGGCCTCGAGCTCGACGTCGCAGGCCCGGACCCCGGCGACGACCCCGTCTGGGACCCCACGTCTCGAGACCGAATCCGTCGACGAGCCGCCGAACTCGACCTCGAGATCCCGTCGATCTGTCTGGGCTTCCTCAACCGCGGCGGTCTCACCGCCGACGATCCGGACGTGCGAGCCGACGCTCGGACGGCGATCCGGCGGTCGGTCGACGCCGCAGCGGCGCTCGACGCCGAGGTCGTACTCGTCCCCTTCTTCGGCGACGCCACGATCGAGACGGACCGACACCGCGACCGCGTCGTCGACGGCATCCGCCGGGTCGCCGACTCGGCCGAGGCTGCAGGCGTCACCCTCGCGCTCGAGAACACGCGTTCGGGGTCGGTCAACCGCGAGCTCCTCGAGCGCATCGACTCGCCGGCCGTCGGCACCTACTACGACGTCGGGAACGCGATCGCCTACGGACTCGATCCGGTCGACGATATCCGCACGCTGGGCGAGCACGTGGCTCGCGTCCACGTCAAAGACTGGGATGCCGGTAGGAACGATGACGAAGACGGCGTCGGCAGTTGCCCGATCGGCGAGGGAAGGGTCGACTTCGAGGCCTGCCTCGACGCGCTCGCCGAGATCGGATACGACGACTGGATCGTCCTCGAGACGGCGTCGCCGACCGATCCGATGGCGGACGCGGAGACGAACCTGAACCGGACGCGAGAACTGCTCGAGCGATCCGAACTCGGAGATTGACGGCGATTCGCCGCCTCCTCACCAGTCCTGTACGCTCCCGTCCTCGTTACGCGGCGCGGGAAGGTGGCTCCGTTCGTACTCGAACTCTCGCGCGACGTCCTCGTCCACGTCGATCCCGAGTCCCGGATCGTCGGCGACGTCGACGGCACCCGTTCCCTCGAGGAATCGAGCACCGCCGTCGAACACGTCGGCGCAGTCGGGGAAGATCGCGTCGTGCTCCGTGAGTTCCTGAATCCCGAAGTTCGGCAGAGCGAGGTCCAGGTGGACCGTCGCCGCGAACCCCACCGGCGAGAGGTCCGGCGGCCCGTGAAAGGCCGTGCGGACGTCGTGGAACTCGCCGACGGTCGCGAGCTTTTTCGCGGCGGTGATCCCGCCGACGTGGGCGAGGTCGACCCGGACGAAGTCGACGAGTTCGCGTTCGACGAGCGGGAGCATCTCCCACGGGTTCGCGAACAGCTCGCCCATTGCGAGCGGCGTCGTCGATCCCTCGCGAACCGTTTCGAACCCCTCCGGGTTCTCGGGTCGGATCGGATCCTCGAGGAAGAAGAGGTCGACCGGCTCGAGTCGGCGCGCGAGGTCGGCTGCGTCGATCGGCCGCGCGCGGCCGTGGACGTCGATCAACAGCTCGGGATCGGGACCCAGCGCCTCGCGGACTCCCTCGGCGGCGTCGACCATCGCACGCTGATCGAGGTACTCGTCGTCGGCTGCGTGGAGGTTGATCCGCAGGTGGTCGATTCCGCGTCCGAGCGCCGTCTCGCAGTTCTCGACGATCTCCTCGACCGAACCCGCGCCGCAGTGCTGATAGACGTTCGCGTACTCTCGGGTCCGGCCGCCGAGCAGGTCGAACACCGGAACGCCTGCCGATTTCCCCTTGAGGTCCCAGAGCGCCATGTCCACACCGGAGAGTGCGCTGTTCAGGACGGGGCCGCCGCGCCAGTACGTGTGTCGGAAGAGCGACTGCCACGCGTCCTCGATCCGGCGGGCATCCCGACCGACGAGTTCCGGGAGCACGTGCTCGTCCAGCGCGGCTTCGACGGCGCGCTCGCGGCCGTTCAGCGTCGCGTCACCCCACCCGACGAGTCCGTCGTCGGTCTCGAGTTTGACCAGTACGTAGTTTCGACCGGGGCACGTAACCAGAACGTCCGTATCGACGACATTCATACGACAGCGCACAGCGTCGATCGAAATAAACGCTGGCCACCGTACCCGCCGGTTCGTCGCCGCTCTCTGCCCAGAAGGTTTTTACTTCGATTCGATGTGCGTCTCGATACCAATGCACTTACTAGCGTCTCCTCGGGAGACCGTCTCGTTGGACGGCGAGTGGCAGGCGATACCGGATCAGTACGAGATGTTCAGGGAGTACTTCGAGGACTTCACCGACGACGACGTCCCCGGGTTCGATCCGATTTACGAGCCGAACGCGTCGCTCGAGAACGATCCGGTCGACTTCAATATCTACGACGGGTACTCGGTTCGGGTTCCCTCGAGTTGGGGCGAAGAGATCCCGGAGTTTCGCCACTACGAAGGATGGGTCTGGTACGCAAAGCAGTTCGACCGAGCCGATATCCGGGACGGGAATCGGGAGCGAACGTTTCTCCGGTTCGGCGCGGTCAACTACAAAGCCGAAGTCTGGCTCAACGGGGAGCGACTCGGGGATCACGAGGGCGGGTTCACGCCGTTCAGTTTCGAGATCACCGACCGGCTGGTCGACGGTGAAAACGTGCTGGTCGTGCGAGTCGACAATCAGCGATACGAAAAGGGGATTCCCGATCCCACGACGGACTGGTTCAACTTCGGCGGCATCAACCGATCCGTCGAACTCGTCACGGTGCCGGAACCGTTCGTTCGTAATTACAAGGTCGAGACGACGCTCTCCGGGGGAGACGATACCGTGCGGATCGCCGTCGCCGCCTGGATAGGCGGTTCCGGCGGCGATACGGATACCGGGACGCCAGTCTCCGTTACGCTTCCCGAACTGGGTCTCGAGGCCGACCTCTCGTCGGATGCGGACGCGGCCGGCGATGCGGATGGGCCGACCCGGTACCACGCCGGACTCTCCGTTCCGACGGAGGACGTCACGCTGTGGAATCCGTCCGATCCCCGGCTGTACACGGTCGAACTCGAGTGCGGTGACGATCGCGTCGAAGACCGCGTCGGACTTCGCGAGATCCGGGTCGACGATGGTGACATCCTCCTGAACGGCGAGCCGCTCTGGTTGCGCGGGGTTTCGCTGCACGAGGAAGCCGCCGGGAAGGGACGCGCGCTCGAGGCCGAAGACGTCGAAACCCGCTTTCGGTGGCTCAACGAACTCGGTTGCAATTTCGCGAGACTGGCCCACTATCCGCACACCGAAGCGATGGCGCGCACGGCCGACGAGGAAGGGATCCTCCTCTGGGAGGAGGTGCCGGCGTACTGGGACGTCGAGTTCGGCGACGAGACGGTCCAGCAGTTGTACCGACAGCAACTGCGGGAGTTGATCCAGCGCGACTGGAACCGAGCGTCCGTCGCGCTGTGGTCGATCGCGAACGAAACCGATCACACGGACGAGGTCAGAAACGAGGTGCTCCCGGAGATGGCGGCCTTCGTCCGGGAGCGAGACGACAGCCGACTGGTGACCGCCGCCTGTTTCGTCGACGAAACCGACGACGGGCTCGCGATACGGGATCCGCTCGCGGACGACCTGGACGTGATCGGGATCAACGAGTACTACGGGTGGTATTACGGCGACGCCGAGACGATGCGCGAATTTCGAGACGATCCGACCGGAACGCCGGTCGTCATCTCCGAAACCGGCGGCGGGGCGAAGTGGGGCCACCACGGTGACGAGGACGAACGGTGGACCGAGGAGTTTCAGGCGGCCATCTACCGAGGGCAAACGCGAGCGATCGCGGACGTCGAGCAAATTTCCGGGCTGGCACCGTGGATCCTCTTCGACTTCCGGGCGCCGCTCCGCCAGAACGAGTACCAGCGCGGGTACAACCGAAAAGGATTGCTCGACCAGTACGGACGGAAGAAGGCGGCCTTTTCCGTCCTCGAGCGATTCTATCGAGCCCGGAAAGAGAACGCGGCGTCCGACGGTCGGTCGTCGTGAGACGGTCGGGCCGTCCAGACTGAACCGTGTTTCGTACCGAGACGGTTACTCGCCACCGTCCGCGTCGATCGACTCGAGCGGCTCGGATTCGCCCCAGACGGCCTCGGCTCCCTCGTTGGGGGCCGCCCACCTGACGGCGTTGGCGATCACGCGTTTCACCTCGTCCTGGTAGAAGATCGGGTACTCCTCGTGGCCGGGCCGGAACGCGAAGATCCGGCCCCGGCCGCGCCGGTAACAGAGTCCCGACCGGAACACTTCGCCGCCCTCGAACCACGAGATGAACACCGTCCGGTCGGGTTCGGGGACGTCGTACGGTTCGCCGTACATCTCGGTCGCGGGAATCTCGAAGGAGCCCTCGAGGCCGTCGGCGATCGGGTGGCCGGGGTCGGCGACCCAGATCCGTTCGGTCTCGCCGCCGTGGCGGTACTTGATGTTACAGGTCGTCCCCATGAGCCGCTTGAACGGCTTCGAGTTCTTCCCCGAGTGCAGCGGGACGAAGCCCATTCCCTCGTGAACGCGGTCGACGACGCGGTCTGCGACCTCGTCTGCGACCTCGCCGTTAGCGCAGTGGGACCACCAGACGAGGACGTCGGTCGCCGCTAGAACGTCCTCGGTGAGTCCGTGCTCCGGCTCCCCGAGCGTCGCCGTTCGAACCTCGACGTCGACCGTTTCGTCCGCCTCGAGGCCGTCCGCGACGGCGCCGTGAATCCCCTCGGGATAGCGCTCGGCGACCGACTCGGACTCCCGCTCGTGCACGTTCTCGTTCCAGACCGTTACTCGAATTGTCATACACGACGGCGCGTCGGCGAGGGACATTAAACTGACGCTGTGCTCGACTCCCGCGATCGAAGTTGTGGACGCTGTCCGCGAGTTCGCGTTCGCGTTCGTGCTCGTGCCTTCGACTCGAGGGCGGACCGACGACGCCCGTCGACCGACACCGCGCCGGGCGTGCGATCGACGCGGGAAACCGTTTCAGTTGGTACTATGTGGGATCGCCTCGCTCGTCCGAGCATGGAAATCACCGACCTCGAAACGATTCCGCTCGCTCACACGCTGCCCGAGGGGCAGGGCCTCGGCGACGCCCGCGGATTCGGCCGGTCGCGTGCGACGACGCTCGTTCGACTCGAGACCGACACGGGAACCGTCGGCTGGGGCGAAGCGTTCGTCCCCGGATCGATCGCGCAGGCGACCGCGAACGAACTGTTCGTCGACGACGTCGTCGGCATGGACCCGTTCGACGTCGAGTCGCTGGCCGTCGACTCCTACACCGATCCCTACCACTTCGGCGAGAGCGTCTTCGTCCAGAGTCTCGTGAGCGCGGTCGACGTCGCCTGCTGGGACATCGTCGGCAAGACCGTCGAGCGGCCGGTCCACCGACTGCTCGGGGGCACCGAGCGATCGACGCTCCGGCCCTACGCCTCCACGATGTACTTCACCGAGGACGACCGCCCGCTCGAGGAGCCGATCCAAACTGCTGTCGACGAGGGGTTTACCGCCGCGAAGATCAAGATCGGCGCCGGCCTCGAGAGTGACCTCGAGCGCGTTCGCGTCGCCCGCGAGGTTCTCGGCGAGGACGCCCTGCTGATGGTCGACATGAACGGCAACTATCGCCCAGAGCAGGCGGTTCGAAGCGCGAAGGCGATCGCGGAGTACGATATCACGTGGATCGAAGAGCCCGTCCCGCCGGAGAACCTCACGGGGTATCGAGAGCTCAAGCAACGCATCGACATTCCTATCGCGGCCGGCGAGGCCCACTACGGCCGCTTCGCGTTCAAGCGGCTGATCGACGACCGCACCGTCGACATCGTTCAGCCGAACCTCGCCCGTTGCGGCGGCCTCTCGGAAGCCCGGACGATCGCGAAGCTGGCGACGACTGAGAACGTCGCCGTCCGCCCGCACATCTGGAACAGCGCCGTCGGTATGGCCGCCGCGGTGCAGTTCGCCGCGAGCATCCCCGACTACCCCCACACGAGAAACGTCCCCGAACCCATGCTGGTCGAGTTCGATCGCAGCGAGAACCCGCTGCGCAGCGACCTGCTGGAGACGCCGTTCGATCCCTCCGGCGGCGTCCTCGACGTCCCCCAGGAGCCAGGACTGGGGATCTCGATCGACGAGGACGCCCTCGAGCGGTATCGAGCCGACCGATAGCGTTCTTTTCGCCGTCACTCCGCAGTCGATCGCACGTCGGCGTCGTCCGATCCTCCTCGAAGACGATTCCGAGACCCGTACAGCGGACACGACACGGCGTGAAAGGCGAGTGTCGACGGAACGTGAGTCGATACGAATTCGCCGAATATCATCTTTATTAGCACATAATATCACACATGCGCTCCGTTCCCATCGATAGCCTTAAGAAACGCACTGCCGAGCGGGGGAATGCAGACAACAATGCACGATTCTCAGTCTCAACTCGGTCGACGGCGTATACTCGAACTGTCAGGTGCAGCGACGCTCGCCGGTCTCGCGGGGTGTATGGACGGCGACGGCGGGAACGGAGACGACGATGAAGCGGAGAACGGAACCGGAGACGGCGACGGAAACGAGACCGACGACGCGGACGATGTTTTCGGCAGCGACGACGAGGAGATTCTTCTGCTATTCCTCGAGAACGAGGACGGCGACCCCGTCTCGGAGGGTGTGTCGGTTACGGTCGTCCCCGAGGGAAACGACGGCATGAACTACAGGGTCGAATCGCAGGAAGAAATGGAGGGCGGCGAGATCGAGCAACCACTGATGGAACCGGACGACTACCACATCACCGTCGAGGGTGAGGGCTTCGAGGACGTCGAGGAAACGGTCACCGTCGACGAAGGTCAGACCGAAGAAGTGACGGTCACGCTCGAGGGAGCACCGGCCGAAGGTGAAGCCGACGGCGAGACCAACGCCACCGACGAGGGCGAAGGAAGCGGCGACGAGTAACCGATCCGTTCGAGTCGAGCGATTTCTTCCGTTTTTCTCATCTCGAGAGGGTCGGCGTCGAGGGGCCGAACGCGACCTCGAGGCGTGAGAAGTGAGCGCGTCGGACGTCCCCGGCGTCGTCAGATTTCGGTGACGTAGTTGTGACCCTCGTCGAGAGCGGCGGCGTCCTCGGGCAGCAGCGCCACCACCAGACAGTCGACGTACTCCTCGAAGTACTCGACTAACTCGGCGATCCGATTCGAGTCGATCGCCTCGAGCGAGTCCAACAGCATGAACGGGACGACGTCGTGGACGTCGTGGACGAGGTACCCTGCGAGGGCGAACACCAGGCCGGTCACCTCGCGTTCGCTCTCCGAGAGGTGCTCGATCGTGTCCTCGTAGGTCGTCCCCTCGTCGGTCGAGCGCACGACGTGGAGGTCGAACGCCGAGCGGTCGACCTTCCGGCGGCCCTCTCGAACCGTCTTTTCGCGGCGTTCGATCCAGATCCGCTCGATGTTGGCGTACTCGAGGATGGCGAGGATGGACTCCATGTGGTCGTTGAACGCGTCGAGAGCGTCGGTTTCGATGCGGTCGACGCGCGTGCGCAGGTCGGTCAGTTCCTCGCCGAGTTCTTCGCGTCGCTCTTCGAGTTCGGCGCGTTCGTCGACGGTGTCCTCGAGTTCGGCGATGCGGTCTTCGACCTCCTCGCGTTCGTCTTCGAGCTGTTCGATCTTAATTTCGAGGCCGTTGGCGTCGCGGTGGGCCTCTAAGACCTCGCTGTAGTCGGTGCTCTCGAAGGACTCGGCCTCGGCCTCGAGCTCCTCGACGCGGGCTTCTTGGTCGTCGTAGTCGCTTTCGAGGTCGTCGATGCGCTGTTGGCGGGCCTCGAGTTCGTCGTCGATGCTCTCGAGGCGGTTCTCGAGGCGCTCGAGTTGTTGTTCGCGCTGGCGGATCTCCTTTTGCTGGGACGAGAGCTCGTCGATCTGCTCTTGGAGGTCGTTGCGCTCGCCGAGTTTGTTCTGGTGGAGCGACTGCAACCGCTCGAGGGTGGATTCGATGCGGTCGCGTTCGACCTCGGAGCCGCAGGTCCAGCAGACGATTTCGCTGCCGTCGGCGAGCAGTTGGTCGGTGACGTCGCCGTCGTCGTCCTGCGTTCCGAACGAGTCGCCGAGATCGAGGCCGCCCTCGTCGAGGCGTTCTTCGTTGAAGCGGATGACGCTCTGGAGTTCGCTCAGCGTAGAGTCGAGCGAGCGCTTGCGCTCGCGTAGTTCCTGAACCCGGCCCTCGAGGCGGGCGGGCGACTCGGTGTCGTCGGTGTCGGCTTCCTCGCGTTCTTCCGAAATACGCTCGCGTTCGCGTTCGAGTTCGTCGCGGCTCTCGCGTTCGGTCTCGAGGTCGTACTCGATGGACTCGAGTTCGCGGCGGGCGCTGCGGAGCTCGGAGAAGGTCTCCTCGAGTTCGTCCTTGCGGGTGCGACTCTCCTCGACGTCGGCGTCGAGCTCCTCGAGTTCGGCTTCGACGTCTTCGAGTTCGGCTTCGACGTCTTCGAGTTCGGTCTCGATGGAGACGCGTCGTTCTTCGAGGTCGGGGAGTTCGTTTTCGAGCTGGTCGAGTTGGTCGAGGCGGGCGTCGAGGTCGCGTTTTTCGTCCTCGAGGGCGCGGATTTCCTGTTGGATCTGGTCGGTGTCGATGGGACGCATGATGAGCTCGCGGAGGTCGTCGCCGCGGCTGACGGCGCGGCGGGCCTCGTTGGACTCGAGGAGGAACGCGAACAGATCGGCGAGTTCGGGATCCTCGAGGTAGGGGTCGCCGTCGTAGATGATCTGGCCGTTGCGCCGCTCGAGGTAGCGGGTGTAGTGGTCGTCGCCGAAGGTAAGGTCGACGCGGCCTTCGTCGGCGTCGCCTTTCAGGGAGGGGGTGTCGCTGCCGAGGGCGGCCATGATTGCCTGGAGAAAGGAGGTGCGATTGGTGGCGTTACGGCCGGTCAGGACGTTGACTCCGGGGTCGAGGGCGACCTCGGTGTGATCGATCCCGCCGATGTTCTCGGCGGTGATCTCGACTGCTGTCTCAATCGATTCTGCTATGGACATATATCTTGGAAGTGGCTCGCCGACTATAAATATTGGTGACCTGTGTTCGTTCGAACTAACTCTCAGTGCTGTCGATATACCCTTCGAACGCGTTCACTCGACACCTGTTCGACGCCGTCACTGCCCGCAATCACAGCCACCCTGTGTGATCAACTCGTCGACCGTATAGTCGGCGCCGCAATCCTCACAGAGCACGCGAACGTTGACGAAGACTTCGTAGTTGTGATCGGAGAGTAACTCCGCACGGGCGAGTTCGTCGAGCGTCGAGTCCGTAACGACCTGTGTCCGGCTTGCCAGCCGCTGGATCGTCTCCTTCTTTCGCTCGACGCGGTCACCCTCGTCCTGCGTGAGCTCGGCCTCCCGGACGTTGGTGAGGTAGGTATGGATCGCCTGATGGGTGACGAAATCGCCGATAACGTCTTCGACGTCGACCCCCGCGCGCTCGAGTTCACGCCGTTTCCGAATCTCGTCGGAACGCGGGACGTCGTCGTCCGTGAGCGTTTGGTAGGTGCTCTCGACGTCCGAGGAGATGGTCGACTCGCCGACGTCGAGTAACGCGGCTCGAAGCACGGCGATGTTGAACTCCGTGGCGAGATCGCGAAGACTCGTTCGTTCGGTTCCGTCGCCGACCCACTCGGCCTCGAGTCGGTCCCCTAATCCGTCGAGGTCGTATCGCTCGATAACCCGCTCAACCTTCGTTTGTCGACGGCTATCTTCGGCACTCATACGCATATATTCAGATCCCACTATTACAAGTGTTGCGCAACGATACCCATCCCGATCGCACGCATTATTATCATCTCGGGTGTTATCGCGACCGGAGTCTGCTCGCCGAGTCGTCGCTGTTAGGGGTGCTAACTACGGAAGTTATCGTAAATATAACACGAACGAAACGGTGACGTCGTTCGACGTCGCGATACACCGAAGAGAAAAGACTGTTCGCCGGGCGTCGATCTCCATTACAACAGTACTACTGTAATCCGACCGTCAGACCGAAGACGGCAGTCGAACTCCCGTATCGACCCACCGCGTCGTCCTCCGAACGTTCTCGAGGGTATTCATTTTAATTATAATATTATACAACGATCATTTCTGCACTCGGTCGTGCGACGATCGATCTCGATTCCGTCGATCAACTCGTCGAGTGCTCGAGTCGCTGTCCCCGTCTCCGTCGATGATTCGAAACAACCCTTCGATTTCCCGATACGTTCGGCCGTTTCGGAGATCGAACTCGTTCGGTCGGATCGCGGCGCTCCTTCGATGACGAGCAATCGTCGGTCGTCGATGGCCGATACGTCAGTAATCGGCGTCCTCGATCGCGGAGTCTATATCTATGAAATTTGTTAGATTCGTCTACTTACTAGATCTTGTACCTATTACTGGCCCCGATCGAGCGGACCCGATCGTCGGTTTCCGTCGGATCCGTGACCCGGTCGCAGTCGACTCGTCCTGAGCCGATCGACCCACCGTCTCGAGCCGACTCGCCCTCTCGCGATACGGCGCCGGTCGAGCCCGATGGTTTATGGCGGGCGCGGTCGACCGACGGGTATGCACGTACTCATCGTCGGCGGAACGGGACTCATCAGCACCGGCATCACGCGACAGCTCATCTCCGCCGGCCACGAGGTCACCTGTTTCACTCGCGGCGAGACGGACGCCCGCGTTCCGGACGAGGTCTCGTTCGTCCGCGGCGACCGCGACGACCACGAGACGTTCCGCGAGCGGGTCGCCGACCTCGAGGTCGACTGCGTGATCGACATGGTCTGTTTCACCCCCGAGCAGGCCGACCGAGCCGTCGAAGCGTTCGCGGACGCGATCGACCAGTTCGTGTTCTGCTCGACGGTCGACGTCTACCACCGACCACCGGCGACCAATCCGGTCACCGAGGACGCCCCGCGCGAACCCGCAGTCAGCGAGTACGGCGCGAACAAGGCGGCCGCAGAGGACGTCTTTCGCGAGGCCCACGGCGACGCCTTCGCGTCGACGATCATCCGTCCGTGGAGCACCTACGGCGAGGGCGGCACCGTCCTCCACTCGCTGGGAACCGACACCTACTACATCGACCGAATCCGCGAGGGAAAGCCCATCGTCGTCCACGGCGACGGCTCCTCGCTCTGGGGGCCCTGTCACCGTGACGACGTCGCCGGCGCGTTCGTCAACGCCGTCGGTAACGAAACCGCCTACGGCGAGGCCTATCACGTCACCAGCGAGGAGGTCATCAGCTGGAACCAGTACCACCGCCAGGTCGCGAGAGCACTCGACGCACCGGAACCCGAGCTCGTTCACATCCCGACCGACCAGCTCGTCGCCGCGGTGCCCGATCGGACGGACATGCTCGTCGATCACTTCCAGTACAGCACCGTCTTCGACAACTCGAAAGCCCGGCGTGATCTCGACTTCGAGTACACGATCTCCTTCGAGGACGGGGTTCGCCGCACCGTCGAGTGGCTCTCGGACCGCGGCGAGATCGATCCGTGGGACAGTGCGAACGACGACGCGCTGATCGACGCCTGGCGGGATTCGACCGCGGCGTTTCGAGACGGTGTCCCCGTCTCGGATCGGCCCGCGTAAGAAGGGTGTACTGCAGTGGCACTGTTTTCGTGATCGTCTCCGACTCACTGACCGGGTCGGTCCCGACGACCGGTACCGACGAGCTACCGATAGAACGACTCGAGCGTGTCGTCGTCCGTCGTGTCCTCGAGTGCGGACGCCAGATTGGCTTCGACGGTCTCCTCGTCGACGCCGCGGATCAGCGCCCGTCGCGACGAGCCGATCAGGTCGAGGCGGTGGAGCACCGCCTCGTCGAGGTCGCCGTCGCCGGCGGTCAGCGTTTCGTCCTCGAGTTCGCCGGCATCGATCGCGAGACCGTACATGCCGTACAGCGCCTCCATCAGTCGGTATTCCAGTGCGAGAAACGGGGCGCCTTCCCGGTGGGCCTCCTTGGCCGCCTGGAGGACCTGCATCTGAAACTGCATCGCCGGATCGTTCTCGGCGGCTTCGAGTTCGTCTCCGCTACGCCCCAGTTTCTCGAGTAGTTCCTGGTTAGATTCCATACCAGCGATAACCCGTCGACGCACAATAAATCTTTAGGTCATAGATCTATGAACTAAAACTATCGGGGCCAGGTAAGAACCCTCATTGCGCACTGTCCGCTCGAGAACCCGTTGAAAGTGGACGAAAACGGCATTCGACGAGAGCGGCCGATCAGGTTCCGCGGGCGTCGTCGATCCGCTCGCACTGGGCGTCGGTCAACTCGACTTCGATCGCACCGAGGTTCTCCTCGAGCTGGTCGGTGGTTCGGGCGCCGACGATCGGGACGCAGGTAAACTCGGACTGCTGGATCAGCCAGCGCAGGGCGACCTGCGCGGGCGTCGCGTCCTGTTCGTCGGCGATCTCGCGAACCGCGTCGAGGACCTGCCAGCCCCGGTCGGAGACGTACCAGTCGCCGAACATCTCGTCGAGGTCGCCCCGGGAACCGTCGGGTGCGTCGACGTCCTGCGTGCCGTCGCCGGCGCGTTCGTACTTGCCGGTGAGGAAGCCGCCCGCCAGCGGCGAGTACGGGCAGACCGCGAGGTCCTGGTCGGCGCAGACGTCCAGATAGTCGGCGACGTCCTTCCGATAGGCCGCGTGGAACAGCGGTTGCGTGACGTCGAAGCGCTCGAGACCCTCGACGTCGGATTTCCACAGCGCCTTGGTGAGCTTCCAGGCGGCCATCGTGGAGGCTCCCAGGTGGTGGACTTTCCCCTCCTCGACGAGGTTCGTGAGCGTCCGCAAGGTGATCTCGATCGGCGTGTCGTCGTCGAAGCGGTGGATGTAGTAGACGTCGAGGTAGTCCGTGTCGAGGCGCTCGAGGGTGCCCTCGATTTCGGCGCGGATGTTCTTTCGCGAGAGGTTCTCCTGGAAGCGAGACTCCTGGGACCAGTAGACCTTCGAGGCGACGACGTAGTCCTCGCGATCCCGGTCGTCGAGCCACTCGCCGATCCAGCGCTCGCTGTCCCCGCCGCCGTAGCCGTTGGCGGTGTCGATGAAGTTCCCGCCCGCGTCGGCGAAGGCGTCGAGCAACGTGTGCGCCTGTTCGCGGTCCGTCTCGACGACGCCGCCGGATTCCTGTCCGAAGCGCCACGTGCCGAGACACAGCGGCGATACCTCCAGTCCGGTCGCACCGAGTCTGGTGTACTCCATGGTCGAATCGAGACGCTCGAGCGGCTTAAAATTCGGCTCACCGGTGATCGCGGTGGGTCACCCGGTTCCGCTCCCGTGGAAACGCTTCGGGATCCGACGTCGGCGACGGCGTGCCTTCGATCGCCCGGCGTAGGCCTTTAGGGTTCGCTCCCGTACTGATCGTATCCACAGCCGCCGAGCGAGGGAGACCAATGGAAAGCATCAATCCAGCGACCGACGACGTGCTCGAAACGTACGACGACCACACCGACGACGACGTCGAGGCGATTCTCGAGGCGGCCGACGACGCTTCGGAGTCGTGGGCGGCGACGTCGATCACCGACCGCCAGCAGTTGCTCGAGCGCGCGGGCGAGGTGCTCCGCGAGCGCTCCGAGGAGTACGCCGAACTGATCACCCGGGAGATGGGGAAGCCGATCGCCGAATCTCAGGCCGAGGTCGAGAAGTGCGCGTGGGTCTGTGACTACTACGCCGAGCGCGCGGGCGAGTTCCTCGCGGACCGACCGATCGGGAGCGAGTCGAACGCGCGCTCGTTCGTCTCCTACGAGCCCCTCGGGGCCGTGCTCGCGGTGATGCCCTGGAACTTCCCCTTCTGGCAGGTGTTTCGCTTCGCCGCGCCCCACCTCACGGCCGGCAACGTCGGGCTGCTCAAACACGCCTCGAACGTGCCCGGCTGCGCGCTCGCGATCGAGGAGGTCTTTCGAGAGGCGGGCTACCCGGAGGGCGTCTTCTCGACGCTGCTCGTCGGCTCCGACGCGATCGAAGACGTGATCGCGGACGACCGCCTCGACGCGGTCACCATCACCGGAAGCGAGGGCGCGGGCCGGGCCGTCGCCGAGCAAGCCGGGAGCGAACTGAAGAAACACGTCCTCGAACTCGGCGGAAGCGACCCGTTCGTCGTCCTCGAGGACGCCGATCTCGAGGCGGCGGCCCGAACCGGCGTCGCCGCCCGGACGATCAACTCGGGCCAGTCCTGTATCGCGGCCAAGCGCTTCGTCGTGGTCGACGAGGTCTTCGACGACTTCCTCGATCGATTCGTCTCGGAGATGGAGGCGCTCGAGGTCGGCGATCCGATGGACTCGGGCACCCAGATCGGCCCGCAGGCCCGCGAGGACCTCATGGAAGACGTCCACGAGCAGGTCGAGGCGAGCGTCGAGGCGGGGGCGTCACTCGAGTGCGGCGGCGAGCCGCTGGATCGCGAGGGCTGGTACTACCCGCCGACGGTGCTCGCCGAGCCGCCGCTTTCCAGTCCCGTCGCGGCCGAAGAGGTGTTCGGACCCGCGGCGGCCGTCATCCGCGCGGAAGACGAGGCGGAGGCGATCGAACTCGCGAACGACACCCGCTACGGACTCGGCGGCTCGATCTGGACGGAGGACTTAGAGCGGGGCGAACGGCTCGCCCGCGAGATCGAGGCGGGCTGCGTGTTCGTCAACGAACTCGTCAAGTCCGATCCCCGCGTGCCGTTCGGCGGCGTGAAGGCGTCGGGGTACGGGCGGGAACTCTCCCGTGAGGGCATCCGCGAGTTCGTCAACCGCAAGACGGTGTGGGTGCAGTCGGCCGGCGAGGACGACGACGTGGTGCCGACGGAGTGAGTCGGCCGGCGCTCGAGGGCTCCCCCCGATCTTCGCCCTCACTCGCCGGCGACGTCCAACACCACCTTCCCGGTGAGTCCGCTCCCTTCGACCATTTCGTGAGCCTTCGCGACGTCCTCGAGGGGCATTACCGAATCAATGACGGGCTCGAGGTGGCCTCCGTCGACGAGCCGTCGAAGCGCATCGAGGGGTCGCCGGTCGCGCTCGAGGAAGAGCATCTCGACCGTCAGGTTCTTCTGGTAGGCACTGCCCCACTCGCCTTCCGGCTCGAGGACGGTAACCATGCGCCCGTGAGGTTTCGTGACGTCGGTGCTCTCGACGAGCGTCTCCCCGCCGACGGTATCGAAGACGAGGTCGACCGGCTCTCGGTCGTCGAACTCCGTCTCGAGCACGGACTCGAAGTCTTCGGACTCGTAATCGACGGCCCGGATCGCGCCGATGTCCTCGGTCTGTTCGACCGTCTCCGGGCTCGTCGTCGCGACGACCGTCGCGCCGCTGGCGGCGGCGATCTGGACCGCGTGGGAGCCGACGCCACCAGCGCCGTGGATCAGTACCGTCTCGCCGGCGGTCACGTCGCCGCGGGTGACGATCGCCTCCCAGGCGGTTCCGCCCGCGAGCGGAAGCGCCGCCGCCTCGGCGTGCGAGAGCGATTCGGGTTTTCGCGCGACGACCGACTCGTCGGCGACGTGGTACTCGGCGTAACTCCCCTGCTCGCCGAAGATCTCCGGTGTGTAGAATACCTCGTCACCGGCCTCGAAGTCCGTGACCGTCTCGCCGACCTCCTCGACGACCCCGGAGACGTCGTAGCCGATGACCGTCGGCGGGGAGATCCCGGCCCACGACCCCGCCTGTCGAATCTTGCAATCGACGGGGTTGACCGACGACGCGTGAACGCGGACGAGAACGTCTCTCGGCCCCGGAGACGGCTTATCGACGTCGCGTCGTTCGAAGACGTCGGTACCCCCGAAATCGGTGATGACCATCGCATCCATGCGAACTCGTACCGTCCGAACTCGAGTATACGTTCGCCCTGCATCGGGAGGCTGGCTCTCGGGGTGTGAGTGAGCGTCTGGGCTACAGAGGGTGGTCGGGGAGGAGAGGGGCGGGTTGGGGGAGGGGGACCGAACGCGATCACTCGCCGGCGAACCGGCGACCGTCCGTCGCCGCCCGCGTCTCCTGCAGGGCCTACAATAATGGATCACGGCGTGGGAGAGACGACTATGCAAACGGCATCCGACCTGCTCGTCGACTGCCTCGAGGCCGAGGGCGTCGAGACCGTCTTCGGGGTGCCGGGCGAGGAGATCGAGGACCTGCTGTTCTCGCTTCGAGACTCTTCGATCGAGTTCGTCCCGACCCGCCACGAACAGGGGGCGGCGTTCATGGCCGACGTCTGCGGCCGGCTGACCGGCGACGCCGGCGTCTGTCTGTCGACGCTCGGCCCCGGCGCGACGAACCTCATCACCGGCGTCGCCGACGCCCACCTCGACAAGAGTCCCGTCGTCGCGATCACCGGACAGGGTAACCGCGAGCGCCTGCACAAGGAGAGCCACCAGGCGCTCGACGTGGTCGACGTCTTCGAGCCCATCGTCGAGTGGAACACCCAGATCGGGGAGCCCGAGATCGTCCCCGAGTCGGTTCGCAAGGCCTTCAAGCTCGCCGAGTACGAGAAGCCCGGTGCGACCCACCTCGAGTTCCCGGAGGACGTCGCGGGCGAGGAGATCGACGCCGCACCGATTCCCACCCGAGATCGGGTGCGCCGACCGGACCCGGACGACGAGTCGGTCGAGCGGGCCGCGACGCTGCTCGAGGCGGCCGATCGGCCGATCGTCCTCGCGGGCAACGGCGCGGTGCGGACCCACGCGGCCGACAGCATCCGCGCCATCGTCGACCGGTTGGAAATCCCCGTCGTCGCGACGTACATGGGAAAGGGGGCGATTTCCGACCGCGACCCCGCCTCGCTGATGACGCTCGACTCGGGAGCGGACGGCGAAGCTGCCCGGGCCGTCGACCGGGCCGACTGCGTCGTCGCGATCGGATACGACATCGCCGAACACGACCCCGAGGGCTGGAATCCGGACCTCGAGAAGACGATCGTCCACGTCGATCACGAGCCCGCGGAGGTCTATCGCCACTACAACCCCGACGTGGAGATCGTCGCCGACGTGGGGGCGACGGTGGCGGCCATCGACGAGCGGGTCCCGTCCGACGCCTGTTCACTGTGGTGTGCGGAGCTCCACGACAGCCTGCTCGAGGCGGCCACGACGGGCCCAGATCGAGACGCTCCGATCAGCGTCAGGAACGTCCTCCCGCTCTTGCGCGAGGCCATGGCCGACGCGGACGTACTCGTCTCGGACGTCGGGGATCACAAGATGGCGATCGCCCAGTCGTTTCCGACCTACGAGCCGAACACGTGCGTCATCTCGAACGGGCTGGCCAGTATGGGGATCGCCGTTCCGGGCGCGCTCGCCGCCGACCTCGCGACCGACGCGAACGTCGTCGCGGCCACCGGCGACGGCGGATTCCTGATGAACGCCGCGGAACTCGAGACCGCGACCCGACTCGACTGCGGGTTCACGATCGTCGTGTTCGACGACGACGATTACGGTCTCATCTCCCAGAAACAGGTCGATCACCGCGACGAGCACTTCGGGACGGGGCTCACCAACCCCGATTTCGTGACGTTCGCCGAGAGCTTCGGTATCGAGGCCCGCCGACCCGAGACGTGGGACGAGGTCGAACGAGCGTTCGCGGAGGCGGTTCCCTCCGACGAGTTGACGCTGATCGACATCCGGCTCGAGGAGTGACGCGGCAGGTAGCGGTAACGTCTCGCTCGAGGGGAGTCACCGACCCCCATTTCGATCACCAGGGAGAACGAAACCGACGAGCGGCGGAACCGTCGCGTCAGATAGCCCGTCCGTAGATAGCCTAAGACAAAATAGTCTAATCCAAAATAGACTATTTCAAAATAGGCTAACTCGGAATAGTCTATCCGGTACTTATTTAACAGCTCGGCGGGAGAGAAACGTATGGACCGGTTCGTCGATCGGACGACGGAACTCGAGCGGTTACGGACGTGCTACGAGTCCGGCGACGCGGAGCTCGTGGTCGTCTTCGGTCGGCGTCGGCTCGGGAAGACGGAGTTGATCCGCCAGTCGCTCCGTGATCGCGACGACGCGGTATTCTTTCAGGCGACCGAGACCACGCGTCGGATACAACTCGAGCAGTTCGTCGCGACGGCGGCCGAACGCGACCCCGGTATCGATCGGATCGAGAACACGTGGGAATCGCTCGTCGGGTACCTCGCCGAACAGGACCGGATCGTCGTGCTGGACGAGTTCCCCTACCTCGTCGATGCGGATAGCAGTCTTCCGTCGGTCCTCCAGCGACTCTGGGATCACGAACTCGGAGACACGGCGTCGACGATCGTCCTCGTCGGATCGTCGATCAGTATGATGGAAGAAGCAGCACTGCTCGGGAACAGCCCACTGTACGGTCGATTCACCGAAAAAATCGATCTCAGGCAACTCGAGTTCGATGCCGCCCTCGAGTTTTTCCCCGAGTCGTACACGCCGGAAGAACGGGTCTGCGCGTGGGGCGTTTACGGCGGAACACCGTACTATCTGGACGCGGTCGACCTCGAGGGCGGCCTCGGCGAGGTCGTTCGAACGACGCTCCTCGCGGAGCGAGGATTCCTCCACAACGAACCCGAGTACGTCCTCCGGACGGAACTCTCGGAGCCGAACCGCTACTTCGCCATCTTGCGAGCCATCGCCGCCGGCAACGCGACGACGAACGAGATCGCCGGGGCGATCGGCCTCGAGAGTAAACAGCTCTCGACGTACGCACAGAAACTCGAGCGACTTCGGCTCGTCGAGCGGGAGGTTCCGGTCACCGAAGACAGGACGAAATCCCGACGCGGCCGCTACCGTATTCGCGATCCGCTCTTCCGGTTCTGGTTCCGGTTCGTGTACGGGTTCGAAGACCGCTACGAGCGGTTAGGAGAGTCGGCCTACGAGAGCGTTATCGAACCGGAACTCTCCGACTTCGTGAGCCCCGAATTCGAACGGCTGTGCCAGGATGTCGTTCCCGAACTGTTTCCGGACGAGTCGGTTACCGACCTCGGTCGCTGGTGGTACGGCGAACACGAGGTCGACGTCGTCGGGCTCACGACGACCGGGACGATGGTCGCCGGCGAGTGCAAGTTCACGAACGCGCCAGTCGATTACGGCGCGCTCTCGAGCCTCGAGACTCACGCCGACGAGATTCGGTGGTCACCGTCCGGCGGCGATCCGACGGTAGAATACGTCCTGTTCGCGCGGAGCGGATTCACCGACTCGGTTCGAGCCGCGGCCGACGAGCGCGACGACCTGACGCTCGTCAATCTTCCGGAGATCGTCGAGTTACTGGCGCCGACTAACGAGTAGAGACGAACTGTTCTGGACCGCCGGTGTTCTCGGGAGCGACGACGCTTCACGCTTCAGTCCCAGAACGACTTCGTCCGCGCGTACTGTCGCTCCTGCTCGAGGATATCTCGATAGAAATCGTCCTCGTTCTCGCGTAACTTGCCGATGATCCGGGCGGCGTTGTGCGGGCCGACGCCGCGGGCGCTCATCGCAACGACGGCCCGCTTGCCGTGGCTCTGGACGAGGTTCGCGCCGCGGTAGGCCCGCTGGGTCAACTCGACTTGCTCCTCGTCTTTCTCCTCGGCGCGGACCGCCTGCACGACGTCGTCGGCCCACGGACTGAGCGCGGCGATCCGGGTCGACCCGCACTCGGGGCACTTCGGCTGGTCGGGTACTCGCTTGACCTTCGTCTTCGAGAGCCACTCCGTACAGTGGGTACAGAGCAGGACGACGCGGTCGTCCTGGAGTCGCTCGCGGACCGTCTTGATCACGCTCGCGTCGGCGTTCTCCGGCGCGAGCAGCTCCGTCCCGGCGGAGCGTCCGCCGGACCCGACCGGCGTTCGCCCGCGCGTCGTGACCACCTCGAGGTCGCCCGACTGAATCCGCTCGAGCACCGCGCTCGCCCGCTCGGTATCCAGATCCTCGTGGAACACCTCGCGGATCGCTTCGGCGTACATCGGCGTGTCCTCGAGCGCCTTCAACAATCGCTCGTTAGACATCCGGCCGGACCCTTGCCAGCGCTTGAGCGCGCCGAACTTCGCCGAGACCTGCGCCAGCCGGAAGGCGAGGGCGTCCGAGCGCTTGAGGCCCAACTCGACGATCGTCCCGACGTGGTCGGGATCGGTCTCCTCGAGCACCTCGAGCACGTCGCTGGTCGCGACGCTGCTCGGGACCTCGAGTTCGATCCGGTAGGGATCGGTCTCGAGGCCGACCGACGACCCCGTCCGCTGGCCGAGCAGCGCCGACAGCACCCGCCCCAGCGTCTCGTTGGCCGTGTGACCGAAGCAGGCGTTGACGACGACGCTGCGGCCCTCGCGTTCGATCAGAATGCGGTCCGCCGTCGGCACCGGGGTCCCGGTCTCGACGTGGCGCTCGAGCTGCCCGAGGGCTTCCTCGAGGGTGTGTTCGTCGCCCGGATAGCGGTGGGCGAGGTCTCGGGCGACGGCCGCGGCGTCGGCGCCCGTCTCGAACTGGGGCTCGGTGGCGGCGCGGATCTCGCCGACTTCCTGAGCGACCGGGCAGGGAACCGGAATCTCCTGGCCGATCCACGACGGCACCTCGCCGGCGGGGTCCTCGATCGGACTCACCTTCACCTTCCCCTCGTCGTCGTCGACCTCGGCGATGCGCCACATCTCCCCGCGCTGGATGAACACCTCGCCCGGCGACGCGAAGTTGACGACGAACCGCTCGTCCAAGGTCCCGATCT
This sequence comes from Halomontanus rarus, assembly GCF_017357405.1. Taxonomy (GTDB): domain Archaea; phylum Halobacteriota; class Halobacteria; order Halobacteriales; family Natrialbaceae; genus Halomontanus; species Halomontanus rarus. The sequence continues at coordinate 899,018 of NZ_CP071598.1, forward strand.
GGCGACTCGAGGCGATGTCGTGGACCTCGTAGGTCTCCTCGTCGGGGATCATCGAGAGGTTCGCGTAGACGTACTGCCAGGTGCCCCCGGAGCTCTCGAGGCGATCCTCGCCCTCGTCGAACCAGACGATGCGGTTGCGGTGCAGTTCCGAGCACACGTCGCGGAACTGTTCCTCGGTGATCTCCCGGAACGGGTACGCCCGCGTGACGATCTCGTAAGCCGTCTCGAGGAAGATCGCGCCCTGACTCTGGACGAGCCCCGGGATCTGGTTGGCGACCACGTCGAGGCTCCCCTCGTGGATCGCCGCGGGTTCGACCTCGCCGGCGCGGGCGCGGCGAGCGATCGCCAGCGCCTCGAAGGTGTCGTCGGGTCGAGTCGTGACGATCGTTCCCTTCGAGATCTCGTCCGTGCGGTGGCCGGCGCGGCCGATCCGCTGGAGGAGTCGGGCGACCTGACGCGGGCTCTGGTACTGGACGACGTGGTCGATCCGGCCGACGTCGATCCCGAGTTCCATCGAGGAGGTACAGAGCAGGGCGTCGAGTTCGCCGGCCTTGAACGCGTCCTCGACCTCAATCCGGGCCTCCTTCGAGAGCGAGCCGTGGTGGACGCCGATCGGGAGGTCGAGTTCGTTGAAGCGCGATCCGAGGGCTTCGGCGGTCTGTCGGGTGTTGACGAAGATCAGCGTCGACTCGCGCTCGGCGACGATGTCGCGGATAAGCCGGACGTGGCTCGCGGTGTCGGGCTGGGTCATGAGCTTGCCGGCGAGGCGCTCGTCTTCCTCCGTGATCTCGGGTTCGCGGACCGTCACCGAGACGTTGCTCCCGACGTCGATCTCGCGGATCTCGCAGGGTCGCCCGCCGGTGAGAAACTGGCCGACGTCCTCGGGATCGCCGACCGTCGCCGAGAGCCCGATGCGCTGGAAGTCGCCGGCGAGTTCCCGCAGGCGCTCGAGTCCGATCGACAGCTGTGCGCCCCGCTTGGAGGCTGCGAGTTCGTGGACCTCGTCGACGACGACGTGGGAGACGTCCTGCAGTCCCTCGCGCAGTCGCTCGCCGGTCAGCATCGCCTGGATCGTCTCCGGGGTGGTGACCAGGACGTCCGGCGGGTCTTCGGCCTGCTTGCCCCGCTGGTACTGGGTCGTGTCGCCGTGGCGAACGTCGACGGTCAGATCGAGCGTCTCGCCCCACCACTCGAGGCGGTCGCGCATGTCGCGGTTGAGCGCCCGCAGCGGGGTGACGTAGAGCGCGCCGAAGCCCTCCGGCGGGTCCTCGACGAGGTCGTCGAAGACGGGGAGCATGGCCGTCTCGGTCTTGCCACTCCCCGTGGGAGCGATCACGAGCGTGTCCCGGTCGGCGGCCAGCGGCGGAATCGCGAGTCGCTGCGGTGCGGTCGGCGTCGAGAACCCGCGTTCTGACAGCGCCGATCGAACCGTCGATCCGAGGTGGGTAAACGCCGCTGCGTCCCCGTCTGTCATCGCGACGTCGTAGGGCCGTGAGGGCGAAAAGGGCGTTGTTTGCGGCAGTGAAACGGTCGTTCGAATTCCATTCGTGAATCTGATAGTCACGACTGCCGACGAGAGCGGCGGTCTTTGGTGTTCCAGTTCGTACGTCTCGCTAGCGCCTCCCGGCGTCGATGATACCAACACCCATGATCGCGATCCGAGACGACGCCTCGAGACCGGCGGCCGACACCGACGCTGCGGTCGCGCACGTGCGGTCGATGACGGACGAACTGGACGATCCGACGGCGTTGACCGACCTCCTCGAGCGTCTCGCCGACTCGCAGGTCGTCATGTTCGGCGAAGCTTCTCACGGCACATCCGAGTACTACCGGCGGCGGTCGTGGTTGAGTTCCCAGTTGCTCCGCGAGCACGACTTCGACTTCGTCGCCGTCGAAGGCGACTGGACCGACTGCTACGAGGTGAACCGGTACGTCAAGGGGCTCGCGGACGACGTGCCCGAGGCCCGCGACGCGCTCTCGGCGTTCGAACGCTGGCCGACGTGGCTGTGGGCCAACTGGGAGGTCCTCGAGTTCATCGACTGGCTCGCCGCCCACAACGAGGGCCGACGCCGCGGCGAGATGGTCGGTTTCTACGGGCTGGACGTCTACAGCCTCTTCGAGTCGATGCAGGCGTTGATCGATCACCTCGAGGGCGTCGATCCGGACGCGGCGATCGAAGCCCGCGATGCCTACCACTGTTTCGAGCCCTCCGGCGACGACGCTCGAGCGTACGCCCGTGCGATCCGATTCGCCCCCGAGTCCTGCGAGGACGAGGTGGTCGAGGTGCTCTCGAGGCTCGTCGAGGACGGAGGTGGAGACGGGGACGGGAACGAAAACGACCCCGACTACGGCGACGACTACCCCGACGAGCGGTTCAGCGCCGAACAGAACGCCCTGGTCGCGAAAAATGCCGAAGCGTACTACCGGGCGATGGTCTCCGGCCACACCGACTCGTGGAACGTCCGCGACCGACACATGACCGACACGCTGGTACGACTGCTCTCACACCACGGCGGCGACGCCCAGGGGATCGTCTGGGCGCACAACACCCACGTCGGCGACGCCCGTGCGACCGACATGCAACGGCACACCATCGGGCAACTCGCTCGCGAGCGCTCGGACGTCGGGGACGTTTCGCTGGTCGGCTTCGGCTCCCACCGTGGCAGCGTCGTCGCGGCCGAGGCGTGGGACGCCCCGATGGAACGAATGCCGGTCCCGCCGGCTCAGCGAGGAAGCTACGAGGACGTCTTCCACCGGGCGGGCGACGGAGACCGTGTCCTCGTCTCGGACGAACTCGGGGCGAACGGCCCGCTGACGGAGGAACGCGGCCACCGCGCCATCGGCGTCATCTACGATCCCGACCGCGAGGGCGGCAACTACGTCCCGACGGTGCTTCCAGAGCGGTACGACGCCTTCGTCTTTCTCGAGGAGACGTCGGCGCTGCATCCGCTCGAATTGCACGCCGACCGGGATGGGGTTCCGGAGCTGTACCCGTGGGGGTTCTAGGAAACGAACTGTTTCGTCTCGAGTCGCCCGCGGCGACCCACTCGCATCGTTCGCAGCGTGAGTGCGCAGTCCGTTCCAACCGACGTCCTATCGGTCTTCACGTGGCCCTCGGACAGGAATCATGTGCTTAGTACAGACTGTCCATATTGCAAATAGGCACTCTCGCATATAGTCGAATCAGATAGAATACTCTGTTAGCACGAGGAACACTAGACACGATTTGGCAGTAGAATCACACGCAATCGGGAAATCAAAAGAGTGCGCGGGGTCGTTGTTCGCTGATGAAGTTGCCTTGGTACATACTTCGAAGCCCGCCATAGTAATATTTTCTATATGTGTGAAACCAGTCATTACTATATTAGATTGTGGTGAATGAGAGTTATGCCATCCCTCAAAAATACACTAACCGAACCAGATATTTGGAGCCCGCTCGTCGCTCCAAACGGCAAATACGCCTCATGGATTTCGACCAAATCTGGTCGCCCTGCAGTCCACGTCACCTCCATCAGTGGTGAGAAAACACAGACACTGGCTCGTGAAGCACTCCCGGGGCATCCGTTTAGCTGCTATTGCTGGATGCGTGATAGCCGGGGTATCTGGTTACTTCACGTCCCAGAGGATGACCTCAATCGAACAGAGTTGTGGGGTGTCTCACTGACTGGAGAGATCATATCAAAGACCCACCTGGGGGGCTGGTCTCAATTGTTCGGTGCTACGGAGAGGGGAGTAGTCATTTGCGATTGGGATCGAACGAACGCAGAATCGGGCAACCTCTATTTGATCGGTCCTGCTACCGGGGAGCGCCAGCAGCTGACTGACTTCAATTGGCTGACGCCACCACAAGGAGTCGTCAACTCCGACGGACGCATCGCATATACCGTCCCCAGTGGGTCTGGTGACACCGAGGAGGACCTCACAGGAGCAGCCGTGATTCAAGATCTTGATGGAGCGATGACGGTCCTCGGGGAGGAGATACAACCGGTCGCCTGGAGTGATGATCGGTTACTCCTCGTCGACCACTCGAGAGAGGAGAATATCGGAATTTGGGCACCTACTGGAGACATTAATTGGATTGGTTCTGGAACTCCCTTTGGCTTCCTTACGGATGATCAGATCCTCGCTGTGCGTGACGGTACCCCGATTCGGTTGCCGAGTGAAGAGCCGCTTCAGTGGACTTATGGCCCTGTGACCGATGGCACCGCCGATGGTGGAAGCGCGACATTCGTTACGGAGGAGACTGAGACCCATCCATCGAGAGTCGTCGGGTGGACGAGTGGAAAGACCACTCCGCTCTCCGCCCCGGAGTATCCCATCCCACCTGCAAATTTTTCGGAGCCGGAATCGGTGACATTCGCCGATACCGAGAAGGAGGATCGAGATGCATGGCTCCTCTTACCTGACGAGTGCCCAGCCCCTTGTCTCATCCACCTATACGGGTTCGCTCCAGAACGAGGGGACTTTGGCCGCAAATTCGGTCGGCCGTTTCAGTATCTCCGCAATCAAGGGTATGCGATCCTCCAACCGGCACACGGTGGTTCTCGGTTCAGCGAGCGGCGGCATGCAGACTTCGCCGCAGCGGCGAACTGGGCAATAGAGCAAGAGTGGTCGAATGGACAAGTGGTGGCGCTGGGCCATTCGTCAGGTAGCTATGATGTGCTAATGCAGGCTACTCACTACTCTACCCAGTGGGAGGCTGGTATCGCGTGGAATGGGATCACAGATCTTCGAGAATACTATGAGACGATGGCAAAGAGCCGTGTACATATCGAACAGCAACTTGGAGATGATGGGCTCAACCGACTGGATGAATTAAGCCCTGTTACCTCTCCAGATACAGTCCATTTTCCCTTACTGATTCTTTCCGGCGAACAAGATTGGATGAAAGAGCAACTTCGGGACTTTGTGGCTGCTGCAACAGCTGAAGGTGCCAATGTTGAGTATGAGGAGATCGCCGCTACTGGCCACTGGACCAGAGACCTTGAGAAAAAGGTTTCAATATGGAACCATATCGAGGACTTTCTGGAAGAAACTCTCTAAGATCAAAATTTCATCTTTTATGTGTTCTCGGTGAGTAGTAGATTATTCTCTATAGATGTATTCTGGCCTTCGTACACCTACTTTGTAGATTGACCTCTTTCCATCTGATTTCGGCCAGAATCTCATGATTAGTGCAGTGCGTGTATTCAGCACCCCGGGCCGCACAGCATAAAGAACTGAATTGTGAACGTTGAGACGATAGCACTCGCAACGAACACAACTCCGCCTGTGATGAGAGACGATTTCTGTGTGTATAAATATCGGGCGGCAACGGCGGGGATAAGGGCAAGGGTGAGTGCTGGGAGGATGTGCATAAAGAGCAGGTCTGGCGCGTACACGTCCAGTCCCGAGGAATCGAAGATAACCATCCACACAAACTGTGCGATGAGGGTGAGCGCAACCGAAACAAGGCTTAGGACACCAAACCCGAGGTCTCGAACTTCAATATTACTCTTGGAGGTACTATTGGCGGCCATACGAGAATTCTGTCAATGATTTACATAAATATTTTGACTCTGTTGTGACTTCAATAGATGATGCAAATTGCGTGCTGACTACGCATATGCACTAAGCAAAGTCCTCATTCGACTTCACGTGCGATCTCGAACATGGATGATTTACTTAGTACAGGTTCCACACTCGTTCGTATTGTTATTCGCAGTGGTCCGCGTGCCGTTCACAAGCTCTACTAATAGGCATAGAAATGGCAGGCGAGGAACCAATAGTATCTTCGATCATAACGTATGCACCGGCACAGTCGGCATCAGGATCTGTCACATCTCGTTCTTCCCACTCTTCGTCGTTTTCGAGTCGAGCGGAGACGACGAAGTGGCCGGGTTCGGACGGCCACGCACAATCGAGAATATGACCGTCATCCTCTGGTCTAAGTTCAACCATGTCCTCGTGAACCGCCTCCCCGTCAAGGTCAACTCGAACTTGAACAGTCGTCTTCACATCAGTCCAATTTATCACTCCTACCATGAGCAGTTCAACCGTGCGATCCTCGCTGAAAACCGATGTACACCCTCCAAGACCAACAATAGCCCCAGTCCCGGTCATAGAGATGATTTCCCTCCGTTTCATATGCAATAGTTGTAAAACTTATTTAAAAACCTTTTGTGGGTTTTAGTGGTCGAATCGCTCGGTTCGCAGATCCATATAGCAAATCACTGTGCTTCTCTGCAGTCGATCTCAGATCGATTCTCCTGCTTGGCCTATACCAAGCAGATGTCGGAGTAGCAACGAACCCATGCTAAATCTATCACGAACAGAATGCTGGATTCAGAGCATCTATACGGTCAATTCGAAAATCGCAGATGAAATGTTGGAAAAATGTTATTAGTGTGGGGATATTTGAATGAACTATGGACGGAGATGACGGAGGAATGGACCGTGGCGTAATGGGAGGTCTGAGTAGCGGTGAAATGGTGGGTATGAATAAAGACGGGAGAGATGGAACGGAAAGTACGGACGGAGACCATCCGGATTCTGGGACTTCAGCCCTCGAGTCGATGGGGTACATAGATAGTGGAACTGGAATAGACAGGAGGACTGGAGACTCTCCCAGTTCTGGGATTTCAATCGTCCGGTCAGCGATAACTGCGGCAATGATGGTCTTCCTCGGGTTTGCTTTCGTGTTCTTTCTTCTAAGGGGTATCTTGGCTATGTTTGGTGTGCAACTGTAATGAGATGTCTATTACGATAAAATACCATTCATGTAGATGTCTTAATGTACTTTCTAATTTTGATACCTGCTACCCAACAACTCCATTTTCGATAGAACTCTGTGAGAGATACACGCTGTGTATTCAGCATGACTCTGTCAGTATCATCGATAGTTGGGGAAGTCTCTGTGTTAGGTTCGCAGTCTGTACGAACTGATCGTTCTCCGACCGAACTGTCCGAAGAATACTATCCCGATAGAGCCGAGCAGATGGTTTCCGTTCCCGGGCTAGGTTCACGGTCTCGAGAAACCGTTTTGAGAGAAGCGTGAGGTCGCTATTCGGTGATCGTGAGCACGCCGTTGTTGACCGAGACGTCGCTCGCACCGGTCGGCAGTTCGAACTCGACCTGTTCGTCGTCCGTGACGATCACCGTGTCCCCGACGATGTCGACCGCTAGATCGCTCGCTGCCGGCCCGAAATCGACTACGATCGAACCGCCGTCATCGTCCTCGTAGGTCCGGACGATCGCCCTGTGTTCGTCGACGTCCTTCAGCGATTGTGGTACGCGCATTACGGTCTCCTGTAGGCGGCCACCACGTGTAAGTAACAGGCCGGCAGGGTCCAGTCGGTTCGCACGTATCTGTCCTCTTCGAGTGGCGGTTCGGTCTCGCTGAGACACGTATTGTGGTCCACCGAGCGAATTTAGTGACGATCAAACTGGAACATCAATACAATTATCAATGGAAATTACTTAGGTAGGCATGTGACAGCAAACGACACCCCTCGCGGGCCGACCGACCCCGTCTCGCGACGACGGTACCTGGCGCTGAAAGCCACGGCTACGACGGGATTCGTGGCCGGCTGTACCGGGTTGAGAGATGACAGCGAGGACGAAGCGGGCAACGGAGACGGGACCGACGGCGACGACTCGATTGACACGACGGTCACACTCGACCCCGACGAGCGCGGCGAACGAACTGTCCCCGAGGAACTGTTCGGTCGGTTCGCCGAACACTACGGCGCCCACGAGGCCTACCCCGGGATGTACGCCGAGCACGTCACGAACACGTCGTTCGTCGCCTGGCCGCAGATCCAGGGGAACGTCTCGCACGTCTACGGATTCGACCGGGTCGGCGAGTACGACGACGTCCCGTTTCCGTGGGAACCGCTCGGTGCGGACGCCGACTTCGAGCGCCCGTCCGACGGCGGCGTTCGCGGGTACGGGACGTGGGAGTCCGACGGCGACTGGCCCACCGTCGGTCGGGAGCCTGCCGACGCGTATCAGCGCGTCGTCCTCGAGGACGCGAGAGGCGGGCTCAGACAGCGACTCGTCCTCCCCGACTGGCGGACGCTCGGCTACGAGTTCGCGCTCTCGGCCCGGTCGGCAGGAGCGGGGGAGGATGGGGAAATCGATTCGCTCGAGGTTCGTCTGACGAGTCCCGATAGCGACGATGACGACAACGATGACGGCGACGAACACGAACTCGCGAGCGCCACGATCGACGGCCTCACCGACGAGTGGACCCGTTACGAACTCGACCTCGAGTTGAGCGAGCAGAGTGGGAGCGTCCTCGAGGGCGGCGCGCTCGGCGACGTCGACTCCCCGTACGGCGAGTACGTCCTCGAGATCGTCGCCGACGGGACGGGAGCGGTGGACCTCGACTGGATCTCATTGATTCCCGACGACGCCGTCGAGGGCGAGCGGACCGGTGCCCGGTTCAACCCGACGACGATCGAGTTGATGGACGACCGGAACGTGTCGCTGCTGAAGTGGCCCGGCGGGAACGTCACGAGCACGTACAAGTGGGAGGACGCGGTCGGTCCGGTCGAGGAGCGACCGATCAGGCCGAACGTGGTCTGGGACGGCCTCGATCCGAACCTCATGGGGACCGCCGAGTACGTCGAGTTCTGCGAACTCACCGACGTCGAACCGACGATCACGGTCGGCGTGACCGTGCCGCTCGAGGACGGCGGACGGGACCTCCAGCCGCCGGAACCGATCACGCCCGAGGACGCCGCCAACTGGGTGGAGTACTGCAACGGCGACGCGGACACCGAGTACGGCGCGCTCCGGGCCGAACACGGCTACGAAGAGCCGTTCGACGTCGAGGTCTGGGAGGTCGGCAACGAGGTGTGGGGCGAGTGGCAGTTCGGCGGGACCGACGACGCCGAGGCGTTCGCCCGCCGAGCAAACGAGTTCGTCGACGCGATGACGGCCGTCGACGACTCGATCACGGTGATCCCCGACGGGATGGACCCGAAGTACGACGATCCCAACCTTCCGAACCCCCGCGAGTGGAACGAAACGGTGTTCGAGATCGTCGGCGAGAACCTCGACGGGATCGGGATGCACCGGTACAACTGGGGCATCCGCGACACCGCCGAGATCGCCGGTTGGAAGGACCGAAACGACGCGGACGCACTCGACTACAACGAGGTCCTGATCTCCTTCCCGACGCAGTTCGGCGACCTCCTCTCCGAGACCGCGGACCAGGCGGCCGCGGCAGGTCTCGAGGAGTTCCAGATCGTGGTCGGGGAGTGGGGACTGTTCCCGACGGTGGCCGAGGGCGACCCGTGGCCAGGCATGCCGACGATGGCCGGCGCGTCGTACGTCGCGGGGATGTACAACGCGTTCGTTCGGGAGAGCGACGTTCTGCGGCGGGGCTGTCACACCCACCTCCCCGTCCGAATGTTCCCGCCCGAGCACGTCGATCACCCGGCGAATCCGAACCCGCTGCTCCCGGTCGGCTACACGCTGGGGCTGTACGCGACCGTCTTCGAGGGAGAGGAAGACTGGACGGTCGTCGCCTCGGACGTCGACGGCGAGACCCGCGACATCCCCGAAACCGGACACCGCATCCGGGCGATGGACGACGTCTCGTACGTCGACGTCGTCTCGGTCGTGGCCGCCGAGAACGAGGCGTGCTGTACGTTCCTCACCAACCGGAACCTCCGCGAGGGGACCGACGTCACGATTGCCGTCCCCGACGCGTTCGAGGAAGCCGAGGCGACCGTCACCGTTCAACGGCCCACGGACGATCCCCACGCGATGCAGCACGGACTGGGCGAATTCCCCGACTCGTGGTACGACTGGACCGGTCTCGAGGGCTACGAAATCGACGAGTACGAGGACGCGGTCGGCGAGGACGGGACCCTCACGCTGCACCTCGAACCGTCGTCGGTCGCGCGCGTTCGACTCGAGTGACCGAGCGATCGACGACGGATTCGATCGCCGGACGACGCGTTTTTCTCCCGATTCGTGGCGATTTACCGGCCAGTCTCGACGGCTACCCCTTCCTAAACCGTCTACACTGTGTGCACTGTCTACACCGTTTAGACGACTCTCGAGTGGTTCGACCGGTCTCGAAAACTCGATCGGCGAAGACGGGGTCGGACGTTTCTCTGCCGCTTCTGCTCGTCGACCCTCACCAACCGCACCGAAGGCCGCTCCGACCTCTCGACCAGTCCCCGGTCTTCGTCGTCGACTCGCTCGGTGATCAGTTCGTCGCGGTCGCCGAGCACGCGGACCCCCGAATCCGGTCGTCGTCGCGCCCCTACTGCGGATCGACCGTCGTCACGTCGGTCGTCACTTCGCGGACGATCGATCCGGGCGAGTCCCGATCGCCGTCGGGTTCGATATCGTAGTCGTCTCAGATCGTTTCGTAAGGGCCCAGCCGGGTCCCGTCGAGCAGGTACGCTTCCCCGTCTCCGTCGGCCAGCCCGTCCGGCAGAAACGGCGCGAGGAACGACTGGCCGGCGACGTTGATCCACGTCCCCCCGGCGAGGTCGTTGAACGCCGGGCAGACGACGAGAGTCGGCGGCAATTGCTCGCCCTCGAGCCACTCCACCCCCTCGTAGCTCGAACTCGCGTGCTCCGCGAATCCCCCCCTCGCGAGCGGTCCGCGCAACCACGCCCGTTCGACCCGACTCCCACCGACCTCGTCCTCGAGACGAACGCAGGGGTGTTCGTGGCCGACGCAGATCACGTCGGCTTCCAGAACCTCCCGTGCGGGCCAGGTGTGGCCGTGGCAGACGCCCACACCGCCGAGGCGGACGCCGCTTCCGGGGACGACCTCGAGATCCGGGAGCCAGGACTCGATGTCGCCGTCGTGGTTGCCCTTGACGAGGGTCACCTCGAGCGTCGGCGGCAGCGACTCGAAGAGCACCTCGAGTTCGCCGCGCTCGGCGCCGCCGGGGTCGCCGATCGAGTGCATGAGATCGCCGAGGACGATCAGGCGGTCGGGTTCTGTGCGCTCGAGAATCGAGAGAAGGTGCTCGCGGCGTTCCGCGGCGCGGCTGGGGACGTCGACGCCGCGTTCGTATCGAAGGCCGACTTCGATACCGGCGTGGTAGTCGGCGATCAGGAGCGCCCGTTCGTCTTCTCCTCCTCTTTCCCCTTCGCCCTCACTATCGTCGCTCCCAGCCTCGACCTCGAGTCTGGCGATCGCGGCCGGTTCGTTCGGGACCGGTTCGACCAGTGGCGGTACCACGGGTTCAGATCGGCTTCAGGGTATCGTCGTCGGGTTCGTAACACTGCCCCCCCATCAGCGCGTCCTCGATTGCGTCCTCGACGTCGGCTTCGTCGGCACCCGTCTCCTCGGCGACCGTCTCGACGATGGCCGCCCGGTCGGCACCGCTTCCGTCGTCCAGATCGCGCATGGTGTCGACGACGTACTCCTGGAGATCGACGTCTTCGGGTGGTTCCTCGCTCCCCGCGTCGGCTTCCGTTTCGCTCTCGTCCGTCTCTTCGGTAGTTTCGTCCGTTTCGGCACCTGACTCGGTCGCGGACGCCTCCGTCTCCGATACCGATTCCGCCTCCGTCTCCGACTCCCCACTCGAGTCCTCGAGCCCGTCGCTCTCGGTCTGGAAGTCGCCGAGTCCGCCGGATTCGGTAGTCGTTTCGGTATCGGTATGGGACTCCGCCTCGAGCGTCCCCTCGCTCTCGAGGTCGTCCTCCGAGTCCGAGTCCGAGTCCGAGTCCGAACCTGACTCCGACTCCGGCACATCGATATCCGCTTCACCGGGCTCGTCGACCTCCGCGCCCGTCGTGAACTCCGTCCCGAACTCCGCTTCGATCTCGGCACGTTCCTCCTCGTCCATCTCGTACATGTCGTCGTCGAAGTCGCTCGAGTCGACGGTCTCGAGGTCGTCGTCCGTTTCACTCCCGGCATCGTCGGTCGTCGGTTCGGTCTCAGACGCTGCGCCCAGTTCGGATTCGGACGCTGGTTCGGATTCCGCCTCGAGTGGCTCTCGCTCACCCTCGTCGGTCGACCCGGACGTGGCCGCTGTGGGTTCCGTTTTGTCGGGTTCGGCGCTTGTGGTCTCGGCAGTCGCGTCGTCGTTTGCTGCTGGTGTCGACGCAGCGTCCGAGTCCGAGTTCGGACTCGAGGCGGCATCGATAGCAGACTCGTCCGCGTCGACGTCGGCTTCGACCTCCGCATCGACCTCGACCTCAACCTCGAGTCCACCCGAACCGGTGAGATCGGCGAACGTCGCCCCGCGTCCGTCGGTTCCGTCGGGTGCCAGCGCGAACGAGCCGACCTCGTCGCGCTCGCCGGCGACGACGCGAACCGCGTCGACCGACAACTCGCGAAGCCCGGCGAGGTAGTCCGGCGTCGTCCCGTAGTGGTCCTGTGCAAGCGGGATCCCTCGTGCCAGCCCTTCCTCGAGGCCGGACTCGAGGAGGGCGTCGGCCAGCTCGTCCCCGCCGGCGTCGATCCCGGCCGCCTCCGCGTAGGCGCCGATGCGCTCTCTGGTCTGTTCGGCGGTGGTGACGACCCAGCGGTCGCGCGTCTCGGCGTCGACGATCGCGAGGCTCTCCGGTCGAACCGAGGTGTAGACCTGTTCGGAGTCCTCGGGCTGGAAGGTCCGGGCCTTGCCCGTGACGGCCACGAACAGCGGCGGCTCAGCCCCCTCGAGGAAGGCCAGCGCTTCGGGCTGGTACTGACCGGCGTAGACGACGAACGCGCCGGTCGGGTCGACGATCCGGGCGCGCAGCATCTCGTCGTTGACCGGCGTGATCTCCGTCAGCGTGCCGACGGCGAACAGGCGGTTGACCCGTGCGCCCGTCGGCGTCACGACGTAGTTCGGCGCTCGCTCCTCGTCACTTTCGGCGTGAGAGAGCGAGGCGTCGTCGTACTCCGCGGCGAACAGCCGGTAGGCGACCTCGCGGCCGACGTCTCCGGTCGCACTCGAGTTCGAACCCGAGTTCGAATTGGAGTTCGAACTCATGCGTCCACCTCCGTCTCCGTCTCAGCCTCAACCTGGGCGCCGTCGACCGCCTCGAGAAACGCCGCTGCCCGCTCGGTCGGATCGTCGTCGCTCTCGTCGAAGGAACTGGCGTCCAGATTGGCACCGTACTCGTCGACCGACAGGTGACCGCGAACGCGGTACTCCCGCCCGACGATCTTCTCGCGGATGGTGTCCGCGACCGCTTCCTGGTCCATCGCGTCGCGGGCCTCCTCGAGGGCGTCCTCGAGGTCGCCGCCGTAGACCTGCTTCGTGAGTTCGTCGTCCAATACCGCGGTGACGGTTCCGGTGCCGTCGTCGAGGATCGCCTTCACGCGGAGGTCGTCGATCCCGTCGACGTCGCCGTGCGTTCGACACTGTCCCTTCTGGACGACCCGTCGACACTCCGGACAGCGCTGGATGAGTCCCGAGCCGTCGCGAACGGCGATCAGGTTCCCGACGAGTTCGACGTCGTAGACGCCGCCCGTCGCGACCGCCTCGCCGATGCCCATCGTCGGGGCGTCGCTACCGACGTCGACCTCGTGCTCGAGCGCCGTTACGGTCGAGAACTCCGAGACGTTCACTTCCGGAACCCCGCGGAACTCGCGGACGTAGGCGTTCTCGATTCGAACGCTGTTCCCCTCCTCGATCTCCGGGGCGGGGTCCCAGTTGGTGAAGGGGAGCCGCCCGCTCTCGTCGCCGAAGACGCCGCTCAGGATGTCGGTCTCGCCGTCGCGGCCGTCGATCGTCCGGCGTTCGCACTCGAGGACTTCGACCTCGATGGACACCGCGCGATCTCCCGTCTGGAGTTCGGCGAGCGTCGCCTCGCCGCCGACTTCGTAGGGGACTTCCAGCGCCTCTTCCTCGAAGGAAAGCGACGTGCTCTCGCCCAGATTCAGTTCGGGTTCGCCGTCCCACTCGCGGACGCCGGCGTTGCCGGCGGTGATCGTGTCCCCCGGCGAGAGACCGAAGTCCTCCCAGGCGGTGTAGTCGATGGCGCCGGTCTCGTCGGCGAGTCGTCCCTCGACGATGACGTGATCCGAACCCTGATACCGGATCGAGCGCTCGCCCGCCGTGAGTACGCGCGCGGTGACCGTGACGTTGCTCGAGTCGGGCGTGATGTCGCCGATGTCCTTGGCCGCCGGCGCGCCGCCGCCGCTCGAGCCGTCGCCGTGCTTCCGGCGAAGGCTCTGCTTGGCCTCGTCGATCGGAACGCTGTACTCCACGAGATTCTGCAGGTCCTGCGTGACCTCCTCTTTGTCAACGCCGAGGTCGGAGGCGAGTTCCTCGGCATGATCTTCCAAATCCATCACCCTCACTTCGAGTCGGGAGTTAAAAAGCGTTCCCGCAGCGGGCCGGAAGTGAAGCCGACGGTAGTCCTGGACGGCTGTCGCCGGTTTCGGCGGGTCCCTGCGATCCGCCTCGAGTGGCGGCGACCGAACGAGAGCCCGTAACCGGCTACGGTGAGTCTCGGAACGCACTCGAGGAGTTCGTTCGCCGGCGAGACGCTCCGGAAGCGAAATACATAGGTCCTGTGTCAGTGACTGACACTCACCGTATGGAACGAGAGCACGCCGTCGGCGTCGTCGGTGTCGGGACGATGGGACAGCACTTCGTCGAGTGGCTCCTCGACGACGGATTCCCCGTGTTCGTCTTCGACGTCGACGACGTCCGAATCGACGTCGCCGAAGCGAGCGGTGCGACCGGCGTTTCGTCTCCCGCAGCACTCGCGGATCGAGTCGAGACCGTCGTTCTCTCCCTCCCGGGCAGTCAGTACGTCGAGCAGGTGATGGAGGGAGGGTGGCGAGACGGAACCGAAGGCCCCGTCGACGGCGGTGCCGACGCTGCCAACGGCATCCTCGCGACTCTCGGCGAGGGCCAGCTGGTCGTCGATACGGGCACGACTCGAGTCGAAACCGACCTCCACTACGCTCGCGAGTGTCGGGACCGAGACGCAGACTTCGTCGACGCACCGTTGACCTGGAGCGGTCCGGGCGACCGTCCGACGATGTTCGTCGGCGCCGGGGAGGGGGGTTACGAGCGAGCACGCCCCATCCTCGAGGTTCTGAGCGCTCAACATCACCACTTCGGCGGTCTCGGATCGGGGCAGATCGTCAAAGCGGGGCATCGACTCCGGCAGAACAATATGGCGATGGTCGACGCCGAGATGGTCGAGTTCCTTCGTAACAACGGCGTCGACCCCGAAGCCGCGACCGACCTCCTGGAACTGGACGTCGCCGACCGACTCTTCGAGGAGACCTATCCCTCGACCGAGGGGTGGGCGAAGACCGTCGCGGACGGGGCTGACGCTGTCGAAGACCGAGACGTGACTGAAACGGCTGGCGGCGGCGACGCCGAGACCGATGGCGTCCCGAACGCAGGGACGACCGCCCCGCGAGACGACCTCTGTGAGGGAACGGCTCGGCCGCGGATGGCCGTCTCACACTGGGCGAAAGACCACGCCTACGCGATCGAGATCGGCCACGCCAGCAACACGGCGCTCCCGATTTCCTCCGCCGTCTACCAGGCGATGCTCGCGTCCCAGAACTACGCCGAGTCGCTGTTCGATCGCGAACTCGGCTTTCAGGATCCCGACTGGTTCGATCGGGCGGATCCAATCAGTCACTTCCGTCGCCTCAATCGACCGGCCGAAGAGTGGCGACGCGTCGAAGGGAATCGCTCCGACGGTCCCGACGACCCCGAAGACGATCGGAACCTCGAGGACGACCGGTGAACGCGAATCCTCGAGGTCGGCTACTCGGCGCAGACTGTGCGGCGGTTCATTCTGCGACTGGAGCCGTGGGCTTTCTCGCCTAATCTATATAATCGGTGCCACGAAAGGTTCGATCGATTATGGAACGCCTCCGTGCGGCACTCGGCGGCCTCGCGTTCGTCGTCGCCATCTTCGGCGGCATCGTCGTGATTCGTGTCCTCACGCGAGCGCTGTACGCGGCGATCTGGTTCGCGGAGACGGTCGCGACGTTCGCGTTCGCCTGTCTCGTCGGCTACGTCGTCTATCGAATTCTGCTCGGCTCGAGCGACGATCCGCGGCGGTCGGTTTGAGAGCGGACTCGATTCTCCCGGCTATCCGGACGTTCGTCTCACCGCTCGAGTACTCCCTCGGGACCGCCCTACTCGTCGACTGACAGTCCGCACCGTTCGACGTCGGGGTATCTTCCGTCAGCGAAGTGTGCTTCACGGGCGGTTCCTTCGTGGCCGATACCGAGGCCTCACAGAGTCTCTTCGACGCGTCGTCTGGGGCCGTGGCGGCCGCAGAGAGTCGTGTAACCGGAGGGCCGCCGGAACCCGTACTCGAGAAGGTGTGCACCGGCCTCGAGGGCGTATCCGTTCCCTTGGCCTTCGGGTAAAACCAGACGCTGACGTCACTGTCGACGCTCCCGTGGACTACCGATCGTTTCGATACACTGAATCTGCTGATCAGCGTTCGGAAACCGCTACTGAGAACTCGCCTTCGGTCGACACACTGTTCCCGCCGTACGCCGCGCTTCGATCACAATCGAGCACGCGTCTCGAGAGTCCGTCTTCCGATCGAACCTACGCGCACGTTGCGACCCGCCAGGTGGTCGCGGACGTGTACGACCACTTCTCGATCTCGAGTTCGTCGACCGAGTTCTGCAACTGGACCATCAGCGCGCCGATCTCTTTGGGCGACAGGTCGACGTCGTCGGCGATGAACTTGCCTTTGACGTAGATCTCGCCCGACTGTTGCTCGACTTGCTCTCGGAGGTAGCTCACGAGTCGCTGGGCTTTCGGGGAGCTGTGCTGGGTGGCGGTGGTTGCTTGTGTACTCATTAGTATGGGGTGTGGCTGTGGCCGGCAATCGCACATGCACTGTACATCGCGAGGAAGCCGGCACTGGATAGCAGTGTGATCGTCACGATACCTGTTACCACCAACACGAGCGCCAGTACGGGGAGCAGGATCGTCGCCCAGAAGGCGCTCGCACGGAGGGTCGACAGAATCGACTGACTCACGGTGTTCGCTAGCTGGTGGGCGGTGGAGCCAGCGTGTGGGTCAGTGTTCGGTGTTGGTAGCATCGTTCTCGCCTCGCTCTTCGCTTGTCCCCTCATCCCCATATAAACGACATATCATGAGTTGTGATTCATCTCATTTCACGACTGTCCGTTTACACGACCACGTTTTACGCCATTTCACGCGTCCACGAAACGCCACTAAAATCCGTTAGACATTTTAAAACTCGAGCTAACGTCTTCGTACACGGTCCGGAAGAAGTCATTATAACGGTGAAATATCGTCGCTGAAGACACGAAATCGGACCCGAAAACCGTTACTGTCGACCGGCGAATGACTCGCGTATGCACGTCGTCGTCAACGCCGCGATGAGCGCGGACGGAAAGATTTCCTCGAGACGCCGCGAGCAGGTGACGATCAGCGGCCCCGAGGATTTCGCCCGCGTCGACCGCCTCCGCGCACGAAGCGACGCGGTCGTCGTCGGCGTCGGAACCGTTCTCGCGGACGATCCACACCTCACGCTCGACGATCCAGACCTTCGCGAGGAGCGACTCGAGGCCGGGACGTCCGAACACCCCGCTCGCGTCGTCGTCGATTCGAACGCGCGGACGCCGGCGGACGCGCGGATTCTCGACGACGCGGCGACGACTTACCTGTTAGTCAGCGAGTCGGCGCGGTTCGACCGGCGAGCCGACCTCGCCCGGCCGTCCGTGGAGTTCGTCACCGCCGGCGAGGAGCGGGTCGACCTCCTGCGGGCGTTCGCCTCGCTTCAGGAGCGTGGTCTCGAGGAGGTGATGGTCGAAGGCGGCGGCGAACTCATCTTTTCGCTCGTGGAGTCGGGGCTGGTCGACGACCTCTCGGTGTTCGTCGGCCCCCGGCTCATCGGCGGCCGGGAGGCCCCGACGCTGGCCGACGGCGACGGGTTCGTCGAGAACTTTCCGGAACTCGATCTCGAGGACGTCGAACGGATGGACGACGGCGTGTTGTTGCGGTGGACGCTCGCGGAGTGAGCGGGGTTCGTGAGGGAGGCGGCACCCCCTCCTTCGAAACCGACACGGCCACTGGCATCGGAACCGATGCTGACGCCTACGCCGGCACTTCCATCGGCTCGCGATCCCAGTGGCGGTGCTCGGCGACGGCGTCGACGAACGCCTCGAGCGTTTTCTCGAGATCGTCGTCCTGGCTCGTCACGATACCGGCCTCCGAAACCGTCCCGTCGGACTCGCCGTCGGCTACCTCGATTTCCGGAAGGTCGACGGCCTCGAGTAGCTCGGTCCCCTCGCCGAGCGCGGCGATGGGCTTGTAGTGTTTGAACGTCTCCGCGACGAACTGCTTGGCGTCGCCCTGTTCTACCAGGGCGTCGACGCTGTCGCTCCCGCCCGGAACGACGATCGCGTCGAACAGGATCGAGCCGGTCGTCGCGTGGCTCTCGTCGGCTTCGATCGTCCCGCCGTCCACGCCTTCTTTGTCGCCGAGTACCTTCGAGACGATCTCGACCCTCGCGCCTTCTTCCTCGAGCGTCGACTTCACTTCCGACACGTGTTCGTCGTCGAATCCGTCGTCGACAAGGACGGCGATCTTCCGGGTCTCGATGGTGTCGGGCGTTCGGTTCTCCATGCTCAGCGACGGATCTTCGCGGTCGTGGTCGGGCATCTCGTCGCCCGGCTCTTCGGGCGGTTCGATCCCGATTCCCTCCGCCACTCGCCTGGCGAACTCGTGGTCGACGTTGTTGAACATGTCGTAGACCATCCGCTCGCGGATCTCCACTCGGTCGACCTTGCCGAGTTCGAAGTGTGCCGCCTCGACGATGTTCTGTTTCTCGACGTCGGTCATGCTGTTCCAGAACAGCCGCGCCTGATCGAAGTGGGTCCGGAAGCTCTCGCTGCGGTTTCGGATCTTCTTCCCGTCGATCTTCTCGGCGTGGTGTTCGTAGCCGCCTTCCGCTTCTGGGGCCTCCTGCGGGTCGTCGTCGCCGATGGAGTTCGGCTTGTACGACGCTTTCCCGGCGTTGATCTCTTGGCGCATGAACCCGGCGCGCTGGTTGTTGTGGCGGTCGGCCAGCGGCCGGTTGATCGGGATCTCGTCCCAGTTGGCGCTCCCGAAGCGGTTGAGCTGGGTGTCCTGGTAGGAGAACAGCCGTCCCTGCAGGAGCGGGTCGTTCGAGAAGTCGATTCCGGGGACGACGTTTCCGGGGTGGAAGGCGACCTGTTCGGTCTCCGCGAAGAAGTTGTCGGGCGTCTCGTTCAGGGTCATCTTGCCGATCGGCTGGACGGGCACCTCCGTCTCGGGGACGATCTTCGTGGGATCGAGGACGTCGAAGTCGAACTCGTCGGCCTCCTCCTCGGTGAAAATCTGGACGCCGAGTTCCCACTCGGGTTCGTACCCCGCCTCGATGACGTCGTAGAGGTCCTGCCGATTGAAGTCGGGATTCTTCCCCGCGATCTTCTGAGTCTCGTCCCACACGAGCTGGTTGGTCCCGTACTTGGGGGTCCAGTGGAACTTGACGAACCTCGAATCGCCCTCGTCGTTGATCAGCCGGAAGGTGTGGACGCCGAATCCCTGCATCATCCGGTACGCGCGCGGGAGCGCGCGCCCCGAGAGCACCCACATGATCATGTGCGTGATCTCCGGTTTCAGGGACGCGAAGTCCCAGAAGGTGTCGTGGGCCGCGGAGGCCTGGGGCGTCCCGTCGTCGGGTTCGGGCTTGATGGCGTGGACCAGGTCGGGAAACTCCATCGCGTCCTGAATGAAAAAGACCGGCATGTTGTTCCCCACGAGGTCCCAGTTCCCGTCCGCCGTGTAGAACTTCGTCGCGAACCCGCGGACGTCCCGCACCGTGTCCGCAGAGCCGCGCGAGCCGACGACCGTCGAAAAGCGCACGAAGACCGGCGTCTTCCGATCGGGATCCTGAAAGAGGGAGGCCTTCGTCAGCTCCGAGATGTCGTCGAACCCCTCGAGGTCGGGATCCTCGTAGGGCTGGAAATAGCCGTGAGCGCCCGTCCCGCGGGCGTGGACCACGCGCTCCGGGATCGACTCGTGGTCGAACTGGGTCATCTTCTCCCGGAAGTGGAAGTCTTCCATGATCGTCGGCCCGCGTTCGCCGGCTTTCAGCGAGTTGTCCGTGTCGCTGATGCGGACCCCGTGGTCGCTCGTCAGGTACTCTCCTTCGGGGTTCTCACGGACTTCCTCGAGTTGGTCCTGTTTGCTCCCCTCGTCCACGTCACCCTCGTGGCTGTCGCTGGTTCCGGGCTGGGACGATCTCGACTCCGACTCCGACTCCGATTCCACCTCCTCCCCGCCGTCCGTCGATCGTTCTGGTTCCTGTTCGCCGTCGTCTCGGCTCGAATCGTCGGTGACCATAGCGATACGTTCGGCCTTCCACGATCACTGCCGTAAACGTACGCAGCCCCATTATTTTTGAACTGAACATTCGAGAATACTGTATCGGACTGTCCGATTTTCGATCAGTCGAGACACGCACCGTCGAACGCGACCTCGAGTGCCTCCCGGACGAATCCGTCGACCCGTCCGCGGTCGACGCCGCCATCAGCGTGTTCCGAGGGGTCGATTTCGGGTAATCGGACCTCTTTGGGTTCGAACAGGCGACCGACGACCGCGTCGCCCTCGCCGCGGCGTTTGCGCTCGATGAGCAGGCGTGTTCGCTCGAGAAAGTCGGCGTCGACCCAGTCCCCGTCTCGGCCGACATCGGTGACCTCTTCGAGAAACTGTGGGAAATCGAGCGTCGGGAACTCGTGGGTCTCCCGGACGTACTGCGCGTACAGCACGCCGCGGGCGACGTAGAGGTGGCGTTTGACCGTCCGGTCGGTCGTCGCCTCCGTGTAGTCGTCGGTGGCTTTCGGGATCGACTGTACCGTTCCGTTCTCGTCGCTGTCGTCCGCATCCACATCCACATCCGTATCCGCGGACCGAACCAGATACTCGTCACCTCGGTCCTCGAGCACTCGATAGGCGAGATCGCCACCTTCGGACTCGAGTAACCGTCCCTGCAGGTACTTTCGGTACTGCCTCACGGCGAGCGATCGGTAGTGATGGTAGAGGGCGATCGGGACGAACGAGTCGCCGACGTCGGCCTCGAGTCGCGCCAGCGGGTCGAACTCCCGATACCGCAACGGACTGTGGAGGAACTCGAACGCCGTCGGGTTCGAGTCGACCACCAGTTCGGCGAACCGGCGGACGTTCCAGCCCTGACACTCGCAGTCTCCTCGGGAGAACTCGAGCGCGGATTCGTACCCGTCGAGCGTGGCGTACTCGACTGGCCGCTGGGCGAAGAGGAAGACGACGTCGTAATCGCTCCCGGCGTGATCGAGGTTCCAGGCGCGACTCCCCACGTCGCGAGCGGCGACGACTCGGACGTCGTGGCGGTCGGCAGCGGCCTCGAGTGTGCGCTCGACCGGCGAATCGGGCATACGGAGGCGGTCGGCTCGAGGGGACAATTACCTTTCCGTTCCGTGGGTCGCCGTCACACCGTTTTCGGCCCGGGGCCGTCCTCGAGTGCGGAATCGACCTCCTCGGGTCGGTCGAGCCGGTCGCGTCGTTCCGCGGGAGTCGTCGGAAGCGCGGTTCGGCCGCCGGGACGATCAGTCGGTCGTCTCCGTTTCGCCTTCCCAGTAGTCGACGGAGTCGCCGCGGCGGTAGTAGCCGTCCAGCGTTCGCTCGCTCCGGCCGCCCGGTGGCGCACCGACGTACACGCCGAACTTGTCGGAGTCGGGGTAGACGGTCACATCGGGCTCGTCCATCGTCGACAGCACGAGGTACGACAGCGGTTCGTCGGAATCGTTGATCACTCGGTGTGCTCCCCGTTCGTCCGCCGGAAGCGCGACGTACTCGCCCTCGCTCAGCGTCGTCGCCTCCCCGTCGATCCTGAGGGTTCCGCAGCCGGAGAGGACGAACAGCGCCTCCTCGTTCGCCGTGTGGTAGTGGTACGGCCACGATCGTTTCCCCGGCGGGATCTCGTAGAGACTGCACCCGATCCGATCGCCGCCGGCGGCCTCGCCCAGTTGCTTCCGTTTGAAAACCGTCTCGCCTTCCTCGAGCGTCGTCCACTCCACGTCTTCCGCGTCGACTTTTCCCATACGTTCTCCTCGGACAGAGACGGTATATACACCGGCGATCTGGCCGATCGAATCTTTCTCTGACTCCGTCTCCTCGTACCCGCCGTCTGTTTATACAAACGTTCTGGAAGGGAATATTTATAACATGTTGAATGATTGTCTGAACTATGGATCTCACGGCCCGGCTCCACGATGCGCCGGCGGTTTCCGTTCTCGTTTTGCTGACGGGACTGGTTCTGCTCGGACCCACGGTCGCCGTCGAGACCGGACTCGCGGCCCCGTTCTACGAGGAGCCAACGGTCGTCGTCGAGCCGCTCGAGGGAGGAGACGAACTAGATGTGGACGCCGTGCCCTACGACGATCTCCCTGCAGGTGAACAGGAGATATTCGACGAGGCGATCGAAACCGACGGGAGCGCCGCTGGAACGATCGAAAGTGCCGAGTACGTCGACTACGAGGATGCCGTCTATCTGCTCAGGACCGATACGACGTCGGCCTCGAGTAAGGACCCGGTTCTGTACGGGTCGTTGATCGTCGGCACGCTTCTCACTACTGTCGGGCTGGTGACGACGTTTTCGACGGTCGGGATGCCGGCGTACGGGCTACTGGTCGATCTGGTTGGCCCCACCGCGCTCGTCGCGTTCTGGGTCGTGGCCGTCGTGGTCGTCGTCTGGACCCTTTTCGTGCCCTTCGGCTACGAAGTCACCTCGATTTCGGCGGAGCCAGTCACCGGCTCGCCTCCCGAGAACGTATCGACCGTCGCTCTCGCCGACCAACCGGACGACGTTCAGCGACTCGTCCACTCGACTCTCGAGGACTCGGCGTCGGCCGACGGCGATGTCGATACCGTCGAACTCGACCGGACGAACCGTCTTCCCGACGAGTTCGTGACGTCGGAGTACCTCTCCGTCGATGGCGAATACTATCTGCTCCGGACACGGAGCGACGCCGGTGCGGTACCCCAGATCGTCCTCGTCGGTGCTTTCAGCCTCGTCTTCCTCGGCGTGACGACGCAGTTGACCCTCGAGTTCGCCCGCGAATCCGACGACGCCGCGTGAGGGCTTCGTAATCGGCGACCGATCGCCGACCGTGACCGCTCGAGACGGTTTCTACCTTTCTACCGCGGAGAAAGACGACCCGTCCGGGGCGATTCGATCGCTCGATGCTCGACGGAACACGGTCGTTCGATTGCGTCGTTCGCACGGTTCACACCGTTCACGCGGACGCAACAGTACACTCGAGATGACACTCCCGTGTCGAAACGGAACGTGAAGTCGCGGTGATTCCGCTCGAACCCCGCTCTCGAGCGTCGATGAATCCCGAATATGTAATCTAAAATACCTTCCTTTCAACCGGTTTTGATGTGTTCTTTCCGTATCATAAAATGGTTCGAGAAGCGGTTAGGGTGTGGAATCCGTGCGAGTAGTCACTGGTTACTTCCATCACGACTCGTGAAAGTCACGGGAACCCAAAAAATGATTGATACCTCGAGTGGTCCAATCCGGGGCCATGTCGATACTCGACCGACGGCGCTTTCTCTGTTCGGCAGCGACTGCAGCGACCATCGGTTCGGTGGTCGGGACGGGGAGTTCCCAGGAGCCGACGGTGGCGGCCCGAACCCAGTGGGAGTGGGTCGACAGCGGACAGACCTACAGTGCGCTGGCTGACTCGCTTCGCGTCGACGACGGCTACCTGTTCGTGGGGACCGTCAGCGACGGGACCGATCCGAGTCAGGGCTGGGCGATGAAGTGCGGTCGGGGCGGGGACGTCGAGTGGACCCGACGCTACGCCTCGCCTGACCAGCGGGAGGGGCTCGAACAGGACCCCCAGATGGGGCCGATTCCTCGGGACGGGTTCTCCGTTGCACTTCCGGCGAGCGACGACGACAGTGATGGGTATCTACTGGTCGGGTGGACCTACTACGACAACACCGCGGTCTACGTCGGTCGGCTCGTTCGAGTCGATCGGTCAGGCCGGGTGCAGTGGGAACGGTCGTTTACGGATCTCGAGGGCGCCTCGGCGTACAGCTATCTCGCCGACGGCATCCGGACGGACGACGGCTACCTCCTCTGCGGGATGGAGTCTCCGGGGATCATGCTCGGCGGTGCCGGGTGGCTCGTCTCGGTCGACGACGACGGGTCGGTGAACTGGCACCGCCGGTACCCTGCGACGGACCGCGACCTGGAGCAGACGGTCCGCCGCGACGTCTTCACCTCAATCGCGCGCCTCGACGACGAGCTCGTCCTGTCGGGGTACTACGACCCCGACGATCAGGGAACCAACGCACGCGCGTGGACGGTCGGCCTCGACGACTCGGCGGAGATCCGCTGGGACGACCGGTTCGAACTCGAGGTCGACGGACCGACCCGCGCCTACGACGTTGCAAAGAGCGACTCGGACGCCTACGACGTCCTCGTCGTGGGGGCGGCCGGCCCGAGCGTTCGCCGCGGCGATCGCGATCACTCCCACCCGCACGAACCCAGTGTGGAGGGTGACGGGTTCGTCGCCGCCTACACGGCCGACGGCGAGCGCGCGTGGTTGCAAGAACGGACCGACACGCCGATGTTTTGCGCCGAATCCGGGCCGCAGGGCGTCGTCTGCGGCGGTTCTCACGACGGCAGCGGCTGGGTCGGCACGCTCGAGCGGACGGACTTCGAGGCCGACGGCGAGTGCGCCGTCACGTCGCTCTGTGAGGCCCACGACGGCGAACTGGTCGCCGCGGGACGGCGGATCTCGAGCGAGCGGACGGCGGGGTGGGCGCGGTTGCTCGCCGGTCTCGAGACCGAGGGTGAGTCCGACTCCGAGACCGATCGCGAGGACGACGAGACCGAGGAGACCGAAGGGACCGACGAAAAATCGACACGGGAGACGGAAGAGGACTCCGCCGACGGTGATTCGGATGGATCGGACGACGGCGAAGGTGGCGACGACGCGACCGAGAGCGAGAACGACGCGACCGAACGCAGCATCGAATTCGTCGACTGCCAGACGGTCCGCGTGGTCGGCGACTTCGAGGACGTGATCCTGGGTATCGTGTTCCGGGCCGGGGACGGCGAACCGGGGACCATCCAGGAACCCGTCGGCGGGGTCGACGGCGAGCGGACCATTCACGGCCCCTCCGCGTTCGACTTGCAGACCGACGCCGCGGTCGTCACGTACGCGGAAGGCTTCGACGAAACGCCGGCCACGCCCGGCCTTGGTACCGTCAGTACGGACAACCCGACGCTCGAGGAGTGCGAGCGAGAACACCTCGGCGACCTCGTCGACGGGAACGGTGACGATAACGAGGTCGCCGACGGCGGAACGATCGAGTTTCTCGACTGCGAGACGGCTCGCGTGACCGGAACCTTCGAGGACGTCATCCTTCACCTCTCCTGGTGGACCGAGGACGGACTGATCGGAACGATCGAGGAGCCCGTCGGCGGCGTCGACGGCGAGCGAACGATCGACGCAACGGCCGAGTTCGGCCCCTTCGCGTACGGCCCGATTCTAAACTCCGTCGAACTGTTCGACGAGACGCCGGCGACGCCCGGACTCGGCGTCCAGTCCGCACGGAACCCGAACGCGGGTTCGTGCGAAGACGACATTATGGCCGAACTCGAGGCCGACGGCGTCGGGTCGGACGAGTCGGACGGAGCGGACGCGGGATCGGAGTCGGAGTCGGAGTCGACGTCGACCGAGAACGCCACCGAGACCGAGGCCGGAACTGACTCCGAGAACGAGTCGGGATCGGAGTCGACGTCGAACGCTACCGAGACAACAGAGACGTCGAACGCTACCGAGACAACAGAGACGTCGAACGCTACCGAGACAACTGGCGAGACGCCGACAACCACCGAGTCGGACGGAAAGACGGAGGAAACCGACGCCGACTCGACCCAAACTGAGGACTCGGCCGACGCGGCGACGACCGGCAACGAATCGGAATCGCTCTCCTGATCGCTGGCCGCCGGTGCGCAGTAGCGTTCGGACCTCGTCGCGTCAGTTCGTCTCGCCGCGCTCGCCGACCTTCACGAGTTGTTTTCCGATGTTCTCGCCCTCGAACAGTCCGAGGAACGCGTCCGGAGCGTTCTCGAGGCCGTCCGTAACGGTCTCCCGGTACTCGAGGTCGCCCGCGGAGACCCACCGACCGAGTTTTCGGGTCGCCGCCTCGAACCGCGGCGCGAAGTCGCCGACGAGAAAGCCTTCCACTCGAGCCCGTTTTTCGATGAGCGTCGGGAGTTTCCGCGGCCCCGTCGGGAGTTCCTCGGCGTTGTACAGCGAAATCTGTCCGCAGATCGCGACGCGGGCGTCCACGTTCAACTGCGCGAAGACGGCGTCGGTGATCTCGCCGCCGACGTTGTCGAAGTACGCGTCGACGCCGTCGGGGGCAGCCGCCTCGAGCGCCGCCCGGTAGTCGTCGGTGGTCTCGTAATTGATCCCGACGTCGAACCCGAGGTCGTCCTCGAGGAAGTCGACCTTCTCGTCGGAGCCGGCGAAGCCGACGACGCGAGCGCCGGCGAGCGACGCGAGTTGGCCCGCGACGGAGCCGACCGCGCCCGCCGCTCCCGTGACGACGAACGTGTCGCCGGCCCGCGGCTGGGCCACCTCCCGAGTGCCGAAGTAGGCGGTTCGCCCGGGCATGCCGAGGACGCCCAGCGCGGTCGAAATCGGGGCGAGGTCGGGATCGACCGGCTGGAGGTCGCTTCCCGGGGCAGTGGTGTAGTCGGCCCACTCGAGGTTCCCCGTTACGACGTCGCCGGTTTCGAACCCGGAACCGTTGGAGTCGACGACCTCGCCGACGACGCCGCCCTGAAGCGGTTCGCCGACGGCCCACGGCTCGGCGTACGATTCGCCGGCGTCCATTCGCCCGCGCATGTAGGGGTCGACCGAGAGGTACAGCGTGCGGACCAGTGCGTCGCCGGGTCCCGGCTCGGGAACGGCTTCCTCGCGGAGGTCGAACGTGTCGCGGTCGGGTTTTCCGTCGGGACGCTTCGCCAGGACGAACGTGTGATTCGTTTCCGGCATACTCATACTGGTAGCCCACCGGCGCACGCGGAAGGGTACTCCGGTTTCGAACTCGCCCGCAGGACTCTCATTACGCTGTCGCCTGCATTTGCAACCCAATACAGCTAGGGACAACGAGGTTACGTGTCTCCGCCGTTATCCTCGCCGATGACTGAGACAGAACTGGACCCGAAGTTCGTCGCAGTATGTGCATCGTGCGACACGATGGCCGTCTCTGAGGAGACGGCGGACGGCTCGATCCGTCCGCTCGCCGTCCCGGAGGACTGTACCTGCGGCGACGGTGATTTCCGCCGTCTGGTCTGAGACGACGGACCTACTTGACGACGGTCACCGGTGCCGAGGACCGTCTCACGACGAGTTCGGCGACGCTGCCCAGCAAAAACCGACTCGCACCGTCGCGGCCGTGGCTCCCCATCAGAACGTGATCGATCCCGTGATCGTCGACGTACGCGACGATCTCGCGCCACGGCGACCCCGTGACGACCGCCGTCTCGACGGTCACGTCCGTCCCCTCGAGGTCGGCTTTGGCCACCTCGAAGAGTCGCGTCGCTCTCTCGTGTTCCGTCTCGAGTTGCTGTCCCGTCTCGCCTTCGGCGTTCGTCTCGTTCCGTTCGGCCGGATCGGCGACGTGCAGGAGGGTGATCTCGGACTGGGGAAAGAGGTCGGCTGCCAGCGCGAGCGCGTCGTTCGCCTGCGGTGAGCCGTCGATCGGAACCAGTACGCGTGTCGTCATAGGCAGGCGTTCGGACGTGACCGAAATAACTGTACTGTCGTCTGTCCTCTCTCGTTCCTCGTTTCTCGTTTCTCGTTTCTCGTCTCGTCCCGTTTCGTCGCTTCCCGCCGCAGGTGCTCACCCGCGACCGTCCGTCGATCCCTGGGACAGGCCTATTACTCCAGTGCCCCAATCGGAACCCATGTACGGCGACATTCTCGTTCCGACGGACGGCCGCGAGAATACCGAGCGAGCGATCGAGGAAGCGATCGGACTCGCGAACGCACACGACGCTACCTTGCACGTCCTCTACGTGATCAACTCCGCCACGCTCGCGCCCGGTATCGACTTCGAGGACCTGCGATCGATCGGCCAGCAGGCCGTCGACCACGTCGCGGAGCGGGCGACGGCCGCCGGCGTCGAGACCGTCGAGACGACGGTCACCCACGGGCTTCGCCACCAGGCGATTCTCGCCTATGCCGACGAACACGGGATCGAACTGATCGTCATGGGCCGTCACCGCCGACTCGAGCGCCTCTTTCGGGGTGGTGTCTCGGATCGGGTGTCCGACGAGTCGTCGGTGCCCGTGCTGGTCGTGGAGTGAGAGTGAGAGTGAGAGCGAGAGCGAGAGTGAGTGTGGTGTTGGTGTGGATCTGGGAGTGCGAGTGTGAGTGTACGAGTCGTGAGCAACCGGTCGACGAACCGTTTCGACCCAGTTTATTACGGTCGAGTCTGACCCGACAGCATGGACGAACAACGGACGGTCGCCGCCTTCGTCGAGGAACACGACCTCGAGGCACCACCCGCCTACCGCGTGCTCGATCTGACGTCCGAAGTCGGCGAACTCGCGAAGGAAGTGAACGAATCGACGGCGTACGGGGCCACACCGGCGGACGTCGACGCCGCGGCCGACGAACTCGGCGACGCGCTCTTCGCGCTACTCGCGCTCGCCGACTCGCTCGAGATCGACGCCGACGACGCGCTCGAGGCAGCCCTCGCGAAGTATCGCGGCCGACTCGAGGCGACCGGGGATCCGGGTTCCGGCGAGTGAGTCCCACCCTCACCGACCGCCCGAGTAGATCTCGATCCGAAACCGGTCGTCCCTGCCGCGTTTAAAAGGTCTTTTTACCACCGTTGACTAAGCCGGGTAACGCTCGTGGCTCGCTCCCGCCGGTTCCCCAATCCGATCCGTCTGCTCATCCTCTACATCGGGCTCGGTCTCGCCCGCCTCGGCCTGATCGACGCCGAGCGAGCGCGCCGGACGACCGACCTCGCGTGGCCGCGCATCGTCACCGGTCTCGCCCGGATGTCCAAGAGCGCGGTCGACGTCGCGATGGTCGGCATCGCCGTCGGCTCCGCCGGCATCACCGGCGTCGGTTTCGCTTCGCCCTACTGGGGGCTGGCCTTCGCAATCGGCGGCGGTATCGCCGGCGGCACGATCGCGCTCGTCTCCCAGCGCTACGGCGCCGAAGCGTTCGACGAACTCGGACAGGCCGTTCGCTCGAGTGCCTTCCTCGTCGTCGTTCTCACGCTTCCGATGACGGCGGCATTCTGGCTGTTTTCGACGGAGTTCATCTCGCTGATCAGTGACAATCCAGACACCATCAGGGAAGGGGCCGCGTACCTCAAGGTGGTCGGTCTCGGCATTCCGTTCGCCGGATTGAACCTCGTCGGGAGCCGGATCTTCGTCGGTCTCGACGACGCCTGGACGCCGATGATGTTCCGGGGCAGCGGCGCGGTCGCGAACATCGTGTTGAACGCGGTTCTCATCTTCGGTCTCGAACTCGGCGTCGTCGGCGCCGCGCTGGGGACGGTGCTGTCGAACGCCATGATCGCGGCCGGATTCGCCGTCGCACTCGTCGCCGGTCGGTTCCCCGGTGTGGGAACGTTACCGATCCGGATCGATCCGCGAGGATCCTACGTCGACGAGTCGACGATCCGCGATCTGATCCGAATCGGCGTGCCGGTGATGGGCCGGGGGCTGGTCTGGACGCTCGCGGAGTTCCCCATGCTCGGCATCGTCGACATCTTCGGCGAGGACATCGCCTCCTCGTACATCGTCGCGCGGCGGATCTGGGGCCTGATGAACACGCCCGGCTGGGGCTTCGGCCTCGCCGCCTCGAGTCTCGTCGGACAGGAACTGGGATCGGGCGACGAGACGACCGCCGAAAGTTACGGGAGAGAGATCATCCGCTTCGCCGTCGCGGTGTACATCGTCTCGGGGGCGATCGTCCTGGTCTTCGCTGAGCCGATCACGCTCGCGTTCGTGGACGATCCGAACGATCTCTCGGTGCCGGTCGCCATCTCGCTGGTCTACGCCGCCTGTTTCGCCATCGCATTGAAGGGCGTCTCCGGCGGCGCGGCCGGCGCGCTCGAGGCCAGCGGCGACACGCGGTGGACGTTCTACAGTCAGGCGCTGGGGATGTTCGGCTGTGCGATCCCGATCGCGTACATCGGTGCGACGACGCAACTCGGTGTTCTGGGACTGTATCTGGCGTTCGTCGCGGAGACGGCGGTTCCGGCAGCGATCAACTACTACCGGTTCTCGACCGGCAAGTGGAAGGCGATCAGTCGTACCTACCGGCCGGATGTCGCCGACGATTGACGTCGTGTTCTCCTCTCTTTCACCTGTCGATCCTGTAATCAGATAGTAACTTTCTTGTTTGCACACAATAACGATCGGATATGGACAAGTGTCCCCGCCGTACCCTCCTCGGTGGCATCGGTTCGACGCTCGCGGTGAGCGTTGCTGGCTGTCTCTCGACGCCCGGTGACGGATCGCCGACCGGGAACGAGTCCGAAAACGAAACCGAGGCCGAAACGAACGACGACGCCGACGAAAACGACGCCGACACCGAGTTCGACTCGTTGCTCGAGTACCTCCCCGCGCCGGACGGCGACGAACCGGCGACGCTGGTAACGGTCGACGTGGACGCACTCGCCGAGGCGAACGATCCGTACGGGGCCCAGTCGTTCGGATCCGGCTTCGACATCGACTCCGACAGCGTCTCGAACGCGGTCGTCGTCGAACTGGGCGAGAACTACTCGACCTCGATCGCGGTTCTCGAGGGCGCCTCAATCGCGGGTGACGGCGACAGCGACGGCGAATCGGACCGGCGAGAGTCCGTCTCGGGTATCGAGTACGACCGCTACGAAGCCGACTCCCGGGTCGCCGGTGTCACCGACGACGTGACCGTCATCGCTCGCTCGAGAAACAGAAACGGGGACGAGGACGAGGACGAGCAATCGTCGACCGACCCAGATGCGCTCCTCGAGGCCGCGTTCGAGGCCGCAGCCGGCGAGACGGAGCGTCTCCTCGAGTCGGATCCAGTCTACGAAGCGGCCCTCGAGACGTTCTCGGACACGGACCACACCGTGGTCATGACCGGTCAGGCGATCACCACGTCGGACGACGACGACATCCAGCCGGAAGACATCGAGTACGTCGTCCACGGCACGACGGTGCGCGGCCCGGACACGATCGAAATTCGGTACGGACTCAGGTTCATCGACGCCTCGCTTATCACCGACGAGTTCCTCGCGGACCTCGAAGAGGAGTTCGGATACGGTGCCGTCGAGGACGACCCCGAGATCGGCGTCGACGACACGCTCGTCACCGTCTCGACCGTTCTCGACCTCGAGGCCCAGCGGAAGGCCCAGGAGATCGAAAGCCCGCAGGTCCGCGGTCCCCGGGAGATCGACCGCGACGCCGAGTACGTCGAACTCGAGGTCACTCGGGGCGATCCCACGCCGGTCGAGGACCTCACGCTCGAGTTGAACGACGAGGAGTACGACCCCGATATCTGGGCCGGCGATCAGGAGACCATCGAGGAAGGCGATACGATCCGGATCGCGATGGACGACCTCGAGCCGAACCTGCAGCTCACGCTCAGTCACGAGCACGCCTACGGCGGCAGTTCGATGGGAACGTCCATCAACTCCCACTTCGAGTTCGAATCCGAGTACGACCTCGAGACCGAGACGGTTTCTCTCGAGTACACCGACGAGATCCCGCTCGACGGCGACAAGCTCTATCTGGCCGTCCACGAGGACCGAACCGGCTTCGACGACGAGCCTGTCGAGTCGACACAGCCGTGGACCGGCCAGGAGGTCACCGAGGGCGCGACGGCGACCCTCGACGACGTCCCGGCCGGGCACTCGGTCATCGTCGGCTGGCGCGGTGACAGTCGTCGCGATTCGATCTACACGCATTACGCTCACCCGCCGGGATACGCCAGCACCGACTACGACTACGAGTCGAAGACGCTCGCGGTAACGCTCGAACTCGACGAGCCACGGCCCGCAGCGGAGTACAAACTCCTCGTGGCGGACGAGCCGGCAGCCGTTCAGTGGACCGACGACGGCGACACGGTCGAGCCGGGTGCGACGATCGAACTCGAGGACGTCGACGTCGGAACCTCCGGGACGGTCGTCTGGGGCGACGACGAGGTGCGTATTTCGGGCTTTACCGCGCGACCGTCGGTCGACATCGAACTCCGGACCGACGACGGCTACACGATCGAACACGTCGGCGGCGACGAGTTGCCGATCGAGTCGCTCGAAGCGGCCGTCTGGACCGACGACGATCTGGAAGTGGTCGAACTCGAGGGTGGAGACGACGTCGGCGAGACGTTCACGGAAGGCGATATCGTTTCGCTCGATCTCGAGGATGAGGACGTCCGAAACGTCAATCTAAAGTACGACGACCACCCGGTCGGCCACGCGATGGCCGACCGGGACGAGAGCTAACGCCGTCGACGGATTCCGTCGGTCGAAGTTCCCGACCGGCAATCGGCCCCGTTTATCGGCTCTCGTTCGTGGGATGTACGGGTCCAGAAACTCACCCTTCGGAGCCGTCAACCAAAACCGAATCGACGGCCGCTGTCTCTTCGGAACCGGTCGCGCCCGCTCGAGTTTACAGCTCTCCTCGGATAATCGCCGCGACTCGTTCTCGGTCGAACAGCTGCTCGTCGTCGGGAATTTCGGGGTAGGGCCCGTCGACGTACGTCGGCCACTCGCCGAACCGGTCGGGATACAGTTGCTTTGCCGTCATTTCGAGCTGGAAGAGGTTCAGTATCGGTCCCTGGTACCGTGCGCCCTGGGCGTACACGCGTCCGTTCTCGACTGCGGTGAGGTTCCGCCCGACCGAATCGTCCGCGAGTCCGTCTCTGACCGCCGCCATGTCTGTCTGTGGGTGCATCCCACCCAGCGTGAAGATGACGTCGGGATCGGCCTCGAGCATCGCTTCCATGTCGACTCTGTCGCCCGACGAGACGTCGTCGCCGAACGCGTCGAGGGGGCCGAGCGGGCGCAGATGCGCCGTCAGGAACCCGGGTGTGTCCACGTTGTACACGTACGGATTCTGGACGTCGCTCATGCCGCCCATCACCGCGGTCGGTCGTCGGTCGGCCGGCGGGAGGTCGGCTTCGATCATCTCGAGTAGATCCGCGCGGATTTCCGCGAGCGCCTCGTAGCGAGCCTCCTCGCGAAACACCTGCGCGACTCGCTCGAATATCTCCCACAGGTCGTAGTACCGGTAGGCGTCCGTCCACTCGTCCGGCGGCGTCCCGTGTCTATCGCTGAATTTATTTCCGAACCAGGGTGCGACGTTCTCGCCGATCTCCTCGAGGTCCGCCCCGTCCCAGCTGTCGAGGGCGGCGACGCTCGCCGGATCGGTCAGGTGGACGTCGCTGTCTAACTCGTAGAGCGTTTCCTTGTCGGGGTCCCACGAGGAGTACAACCCTTTCCAGTCCAGCGAGACGCCCTCGAGTCGTTCGGTGAACTGTGACCACAGTTCGTGGTAGTAATCCGGTGCGTGCATCGCGTTGACGTCGTTTCCGCGGCCGAGTGCGAACGCCATGCCGGCGTGGTGAGTCAGGCGGGTGAATATCCGTTCGGGGACGCGGTCGAACGCGACCTCGCCCATAGGTGCCATCGCGACCGCGTACGACTCGGTCGTCGATGTGGTCTCGGATTCGGTTTCGGTCGCGGTCGAGGTATCCGTTTCTGTCTCCGTCCGGGTTTCCGCCTCCGTCTCGGTCGGTTCTGTCGTCGAACCCGACTCCGTCCCCGCCGAACAACCCGCCAGCAGTCCGCTCCCCGCGACAGCCCCGCCGTACGCGAGATACTCCCTGCGTGTGGGCGCCGTCATCGGGTTCGTCTCGTCGTTACTCACGGGCCGACCTCTCTATCGCTCTCTGCACTCGACTTCTCGTGTCGGTTCGTCGGGTCGGTCGTTCGGAGTCCGAATCGTCCGGTGCCATATTTTTAGGCTAGCCTAAATAATTAAAGGTGTTCCGATTTTTAGGCCGGCCAAAACCGATCGCTTCGGGCCGGGAGGATTCCGATAGCGTCCGATAGAAACTCGAGTCCAGTGTTCTCGCTCAGCGATCGCCAGTGATGATATCCGCGACGCGCTGACGATCGAACAGCCGTTCATCGCTCTCCTCCCCACCGAATACGTCGGGATACAGCTGCTTCGCTCCGCGCTCGGTCAGGAACAGATTCTGGATCGGGCCCTGATGGAGGTAGCCACCGCGATAGACCTGTCCGTTCTGAACGGCCGTCAGTTCGCTGGCGACGGGATGGGACTCCATGAACGCGAGCACCGTCTCGCGGAACTCCGCGGCCGACGCTCGCTCGTGGCCGCGAACGAGGAGCACGTCGGGGTCGATCTCGAGTAAATTCTCGTAGTCGAGTTTCCCGCGGTTGGTGGTACTGAGGTTCTCGATGTCGGTCCCCGCGAGCGCGTCGTCGACGCCGAGGTCGCGCCACTGTTTCTTGCTGGTTCCCTCGTCGTCGAGACGATACGGCGAGAACGCCTCCGGTTCGTCGGCTCCTTCGAAGGTGAGCAACACGCTCGGTCGCTCGTCCGCGGGCGGCAGGCCCTCCTGAATCTCCGTGACGAACTCGTCGTGAAGCTGTGCGAACGCCTCGTACCGCTCTCGTTCCTGAAACACCGTCGCGATCGTTTCGAAGGCCTCGTAGAGCGTGTAGTACCGGTAGTCGTGCCAGTCGTCGGACCGACGGAAGATCAGGTTGCCGAGGAACGGGGCGACGTTCGTCGCGATCTCGTCGACGTCGTCCCGGTCCCAGTCGAACCAGTTGATCAGCATCTCCGGGTCGTAGAGGTGGACGTCGTTCTCGAGTTCGTAGAACTGCTCTTTGGTTCGGACTTCGGGGTTCGCTTCGATCGTCTCGCGGTCGACGCTCACGCCGGGTAATTCGTCGTAGACGTCCGTGTAGTAGCGGTCTGCGCCGCCGATGCCCGTCATCCCGTCGGCCTGCCCGAGTGCGACGGCCATGTCGGCGTAGGCACCGTCGTAGGCGATCCACCGTTCGGGAACCGATTCGAACGTGACCGTTCCGACGGGTTCCATCGAGACCGTGTAGGAACTCTCCTCGGTCTCCGTCGCCTCATTTGTCGACGCATCGGTCGACGAATTCGTCTCGCTTTCCGTCGGTGACGGCGTCGTCTCCGAATTACTGGTACACCCCGCAAGCAGGCCGCCCCCGACGACCGCCTCGCAGTATCGCATGTACGTTCGCCGCGTCGGCCCGTCGGATTCGGTGGAGTCGTCGTCCATGGATTTTAGGCTCGCCTAAATAATTAAAACGGTTTCGATTCTTAGGCCGGCCTAAAAGGTCGGCGCCGACGTCGTGGAGCACCGAATTCGAGTTGGCGGTCGGCCTCTGGATTCGCCGCGACCGTCCGGTTCGAGCGGACTCACAGGTGATCGGCGCGAGGAGATCGCACGAGGTCGTCGTCCACTCGAGACTCGAGACTCGAGACTCGAGGTGCTGTTCGGGACGTCGATGCCCGTTCGCGGTCGGAATACGGCCGAAGCGACGCGAACGGACGAAGCGGCGACGGATTCGAAGGTGAAAGTGCAAACGAGAACGAGAACGGGAACGGGAACGGGAACGGGAACGAAAACCGGCCCGATCGGTTCGCTACCGCCCCCTCACAGCGAGAGGCCGGATCGGAACTCTGGAACGCCTTCGACGCCGACGTCGGGGTACCGGAAGAGCGCCCCCGCGCCCTCGCCTTCCGCCGAGCGGTCCCCGTCGGCGAGTGCGGTCGTCAAGTATAGGTCGGTGTACTCCGGCCCGCCGAACGTGACGCTCGAGACCTTCCGCGCCGGAACCGGGATCTCGTCGACCGCGTCCGCGTCCGTATCGTAGCGAACGACGCGGCCGCCGTCCCAGCGGGCCGACCAGACGTACCCCTCGGAATCGACGGTCATCCCGTCCGGAACGCCGTCGCCGTCGGGGGTCTCGAGGAACGTCCGCCGGTTCGAGAGGTCGCCGGAGGCGCGGTCGTAGTCGAAGACGTAGATCTGGCGGGCCTCGGACTCCGTGAAGTAGAACGTCTCGAGGTCGCCGGTAAAGCCCATCCCGTTGGCGATGTCGACGTCTTCGACGACGAGTTCCGCCGTGCCGTCGGTGTCGAACCGGTAGAGATCGCCCAGTTCGTCCTCGCCGGGCATCGTGCCGGCGAAGACCCGTCCCTCCGGGTCGGCGATGACGTCGTTGAAGCGGGTGTCCGCGTCGATCTGCGTGACTGGTTCGGCCTCGTCGTCGCCGGGTTCGAAGCGACTGACGCGACCGTCGTCGGTAAAGAGGAGGAGCGATCCGTCGCCTTCGATCGTGTAGCCGCCCAGCGGGCTTCCGTCCGGCGTCTCGTAGACCCGCTCGTGGTCGTCCGCCGCGGGATCGTACCGGTAGAGGTGTCCCGGCGGGATATCGACCCAGTAGAGACACTCCTCTTCGGGGTGCCACAGCGGTCCTTCACCCGTCTCGTTGTGCGTGTCCGCAACTCGCTCGAGCGCTGACATACCTCCCCCTTTTGTCCACCGTCCTATCAAGGTATCTTTCGATCGCCGAGCGGAACCTCGGGCGCCGAATTTCCCGCCGGGGCGTCTCTCACTGAAATAGAACGGTTTTCTCCATCAGTGACCGATCCGCTCGAGGAGCGACCGACTCCGAAACTACGAGTAGTTGTACTCGAGTTCGATGACGTTTGCCGCCCCTCGGACCCGGTCCGGCAGTTCGTCGTAGAATCGCTCGTCGTCGAGCTGGTGGACGGGACAGGCGACGCTCACGGCGGCGACGCTCCGGTCTTCGTTGTCGGTGATCGGTGCCGCAACGCAGCGCAGTCCGTGGATCCGTTCTTCGTGGTCGACCGCGTATCGGTTCTCCCGAATCTCGGCCAGTTCCGCCTGAAACTCCTCGCGGTCGGTGATCGTGTGAGCCGTCTGTGCGGGGAGGCCGTGCTCGTCGATAATCTCGTCGACTTCTTCGGTCGGCCGAAACGCGAGTAACGCTTTTCCGAGCGCGGTGCTGTGAAGGTGGACGTCCTTTCCTTCGTACGTGTCGAGTTCGACCGCGTTGTCCCCCTTGGCCTGGTAGAGGTAGACGCCCTTCCCGTTCTGTTCGACGAGCAGGTTCACCAACTCGTCCGTTTCGTCGGCGAGTTTGTCGACTTCCGCCCGGGCCGCATCGTGGATCGGTGTCTGATTTCTCGCGTACGCACCGAGGCTGAGAAAGGAGAGTCCGATGTGGTACTCGTCGTCGACCTTGTCGACGTAGTCGCGCTCCGCAAGCGTTTGCAAGTGGTTGTGAACGGCGCTCTTTCCGATATCGACTCGGTCGGCGATTTCGGAGACGCCCGCTCCGTCGAGTTCCTGGATGATCTCCACGATCTCGAGGGTCCTGTCGACCGTTCGAACGGGGTGTTTCGGCTCGGCCATACGTACACCTGCGTTCGAAGAATCATATAGCTTGTTCTGAAAGAGTGAACGATCGTTCCCTCTGGAACGACCTCTCCCACACAGACCGGAACGATCCCGAGAGGTGACGAATCCGGCGCTCGCGTCGTATCGATTTCACCGAGTAGACGCGAGAACTGGCGGTTCCTGCGTAGACCGCAAGAATCGTATACCCGGACGGCGACTCGTCATTCATGGTCGAGGAGTTTCAAAACTACATCGATGGAGAGTGGACCGACGCGTCGACCGGAGAGACCTTCGAGACGGTCGATCCGGCCGCGCCGGCAGAAACGATCGCCAGCTATCAGCAGTCCGACGTCGCCGACGCGACCGACGCCGTCGAGGCCGCCGCCGCAGCCAGCGACGAGTGGGCGAACACACCCGCCCCCCAGCGCGGCGCCATCCTGCGCGAGACCGCCCAGAACCTCGCCGCCCGCAAAGAGGAGCTGACCCAGCAGCTCACCCGTGAGGAGGGCAAAACCCACGCCGAGGCCGGCGGCGAGGTCCAGCGGACGATCGACATCTTCTACTACTACGCCGAGAAGACCCGCGACCTCGGCGGCAAGGTCAAAGCCTCGAGCGGCGAGCGTACCAACCTCTACACGAAGAACCAGCCCGTCGGCGTCGCGGCGCTGATCACGCCGTGGAACTACCCGATCGCCATCCCCGCCTGGAAGGTCGCCCCGGCGCTCGCGACCGGCAACACGCTCGTGCTCAACCCGGCATCGGTCGCGCCCGGCCCCGCACTGGCGATTTTCGAAGCGCTGGACGAGGCCGGACTGCCCGACGGCGTCGCCAACATCGTCACCGGCCCCGGCAGCTCCGTCGGCGACGCGATCATCACCCACGACGACGTCGACGCCGTCTCCTTTACCGGCTCCGGCGAGGTCGGCCACATGGTCTACGACGCGGCCACCGACGGCGGCAAGCGCGTCCAGACCGAGATGGGCGGCAAGAACCCCACCGTCGTCTCGAACACCGCCGACGTCGAGGAAGCCGCGGACATCGTCGCCGCCGGCCGCTTCGGCGTCACCGGCCAGGCCTGTACGGCCTGCTCCCGCGCGATCGTCCACACCGACGTCTACGACGAGTTCGTCGACGCCATCGTCGAGCGCGCCGAAGCCATCGAGGTCGGCCCCGGCGACGAGTACGACATGGGCCCGCAAGTGAGTGAAAGCGAACTCGAGGGCACGCTCGACTACATTCAGATCGCCAAAGACGAGGGCGCGACGCTGGCGACCGGCGGGAACAGACTCGAGGGCGACCGTTACGGCGAGGGCTACTTCGTCGAGCCGACGGTGTTCACGGACGTCGAAAACGACTTCCGGATCGCTCAGGAGGAGGTCTTCGGTCCCGTCCTCTCCGTGATCGAGGTCGAGGACTTCGACGAGGCGCTGGAGACGGCCAACGACATCCAGTACGGCCTCTCCTCGAGTATCGTGACCGACGACCACACCGAAGCCGAGCGCTTCGTCGACGAGATCGACGCTGGCGTCGCGAAGGTCAACGACAAGACGACGGGACTCGAACTCCACGTGCCGTTCGGCGGGTTCAAGCGCTCCTCGAGCGAGACCTGGCGCGAGCAGGGTGATGCAGGGATCGACTTTTACACGATCGAGAAGACGATCTACGACAACTTCTAGCGTCTCCCGATCCGGTTTCGGTTCTTCGACGGAGTTCCGTTCTCGGTGACCGTTTGTGATCAGATGACGGACATCGTCTCTGTATTCGATATCGTATGTATTGCCGATTTTCACTGATGACATAGTATTACTGATATCGCACATTTGACTATCGCTTCTGATCACATTTAAAATCTCTCTCTATAATTAAGAATGAAATCGAAGAACGTGTTTTTTCGAGACTAAACTCCAAAATTTCGTGTTTTTTGAGTTTGTAATCCACAGCTTATAATTACACTCTCGAAACAACTTCTATCGTGTCATGGTACGTTCTATAACACTGTTATTGGATTTCGTTCTTTCGGGGGTTCTCCGTTAGTGTTACTCTCTCGCGAACGGAACGTTGTGGTTCCCGATCCGAGCGTCGGGCTCGTACTTTCGCACTTTCTGGTCGTTCGGTGATTCGACTGCCGGACGGAGGGCTAATTCGTCCGCCGTGGCCCATCATCCGTATTTGACCGCTATCGGCGGTTTCAACTAGCGTATCACGAGTTTCGTCCAACTCGGTCGGACACGATCTGTCCGGAGATGCCGGAAAATGTTAAGTGGTCTCGGTCTAATCCTCACGTATTCCCTATGTCGACCGAGAACACGTATCCCGTCAAGGCGGCCGCGACGAGCTTTCGAATCATCGAAACACTCCACGAACTCGACGGTGCGGGGGTTGCCGAACTCGCAGACCACCTGAACATGCCCAAGAGTACGGTTCACGACCACCTTCGGACGCTCACGGAAATCGAGTACCTCGTCCAGCGCGACGGGGAGTATCACGTCGGCGTTCGCTTCCTGGAACTCGGTGGCTACGTTCGAAACGAACTCAAACTCCACCGCGTGGCAGCTCCAGAAATCAAAAAATTAGCCGAGGACACGGGCGAACACTCGAATCTGGTGGTCGAGGAACACGGAATGGGAATCTTCCTCAACAAGGTCAAGGGAAAAGACGCCGTGCAACTCGATACTCACGTCGGGATGCGGGTCCACCTTCACACGACTGCGACGGGAAAAGCCATCCTCGCGTTCCTCCCGGAGGAGCGAATCGACGAGATAATCGAACACCACGGTTTACCTGCCGTAACGAAGAACACGATTACCGACAGGGAGACGCTCAAGGAGGAACTGGCGGAGATCCGCGACCGGGGATACGCCATCGACGACGAGGAACGCGTCGAGGGAATGCGCTGTGTCGCCGCCCCGCTTCGCGATTCGACGGGACACCCGATCGGTGGGCTAAGCGTCTCCGGTCCGATGAGTCGATTCAACGACGACGTGTTCGTCGAAGAGATTCCTAATAAAGTTCTCAGCACCGCGAACGTGATCGAAGTTAATATGACGTACGCCTGAACGATACCCCGATTCCGACTCTCTTCTATCCCGATCGGCTCTATCGCTATCAATTACTTTCGTATGTCTGTAATGTGGAATTGATTCACAACAGCCAGTTGGTGCTGATATTCCACCGCTCGAGCGGGAACGATCCGTCATTACCGGATTCGCGTTCGTTTAAAACCAGATGTCTGTTAAATTGCGGAACGCGTCAATGACTACCTATCTGACCGGAACCGAACGCTCTCGAGGACGCTTGGGCGTCAGCGCCACTCGAGGACCGTCGCCATCGCCTCGTCGGCGTCGGTCCCGTCGCTCGGCGAGAACTCGCAGCCGACGTAGCCGTCGTAGTCGGTCTCGTCGATGGCCGCGAAGACGTTCTCGTAGTCGAGTTCTCCCGTTCCGGGTTCGTGTCGGCCGGGAACGTCGGCGATGTGGAAGTGGCCGATGCGGTCGACGTTCTCGGTGATCGTCTGGATGACGTTCCCCTCGGTGATCTGCTGGTGGTAGACGTCGTACAGCAGTTTCACGTTCGGCGAGTCGACTTCGTCGACGATTTCGAACCCTTCCGCGGAGCTGGTGAGGTAGTAGCCCGGGTGATCGACCGTCGTGTTCAGCGGCTCGAGGACGATCGTCACGCCCGCGTCTTCGGCGTCGGCGGCGACTCGAGAGAGTACGTCGACGATCGTCTCGTGTTGAGTCTCCCGATCGAGGCCGTCCTGATCCGGGCCGGTCGTCGCGATGAGCGCCGAAACCCCGAGGTCTGCGGCCGTCTCGATGGACTCGCGGATGGTCTCGACGGCGTCGTCGGCCTCGTCCGGATCGGTGAGCGTCCCGCCCGCGGTACAGCCGATCAGCGGAATGTCGGCCTCGTCGGCGGCCGTCTCGAGGGCCTCGAGGGCCTCGAGGTCCTTCTCGCGCCAGCCCCAGAACTCGACGGCGTCGGCGCCCACCGCGGCGGCGCGGGGGATGCGCTCGTGAAACGGCTCGTCGTCGTAGACCATCTCGACGCAGACGGAGATCTGGGGCATCTACTCGTCCTCCGCCTCGGGCTCCATCGGTTCGGGCGCGAGCGCACCGGACTCGATCATCGACTCGAGCGGGTTGTCGTCGATGTCGAGCGGAAGGTCGACCCGGCCGCGCTGGCGAGCGGACTCCCAGGTGGCGAAGATGAGTTCGGTCGCGTTCAGCGCGTTCTCCGCGCCGAGTTCGGGCTCTTCGCCCGCCTCGAGACAGCGGACGTTCTCGGCGATCGCACGGTCGACGAATTCCCAGCTGTGGAGGCCATCCTCGGTCTCGACGGCCTCCCACTCCTCGTCGCCGGCGCGGCGGATACGGAGGGCTGGAAGGTCCTCCTCGCCGGCGGGCCCGACCTCGATCGTCCCGTCGGTCCCGATCAGGCGGTTGTGACACTCGACGGCCCCCGTCGGGCTGTTCTCGCCGAGACTGTCGCTCGTTCCGAGGCCGTTGACGCCGTTCTCGTACTCCCAGAGGACGACCGCCTGGTTCTCGTTGTGCGAGCCGAAGAGGATGTTCTCCTCGCTGTAGTCGATCTGGCCCAGCGCCCAGCTGCCTGAGACCTCGTCGTTGAAGTAGTTACAGAGGTCGAAGGAGTGGCTGCCGTAGTCGAAGATTCCGACCGGGGCCGAGAACTCGATGCGTTCGAGATCGCCGATCTCGCCGTCGTCGAGCAGTTCCTTCGCCGTGCGGACGGCGTCGCTAAAGCGGCGCTGGTGGTTGAACGTCAACTGGACGTCGTGACGACTCGCCTCCTGGGTCATCATGCGAGCGCCGCCGTAGCTGTCGGCCATCGGCTTTTCGCAGTGGATCGCGTCGACGACGCCCGAGCGGATGCAGTCGATCGCGATCGTGTCGTGGATCGCCGGCGGGACGCACAGCGAGACGATCTCGGGTTCGACCGTCTCGAGCATCTCGTTGTAGTCTTCGAAGACGTTTCCGTCGTCGATCTCGAATTCGTCGGCGAAGGCCTCGGCGTTCTCGCGGACGATGTCCGCGCAGGCGACGAGGTCGCACTCGTCGACTTTCTCGTAGCCTGCGGCGTGGTGATAGGCCATCGCGTAGCCGTCTCGGCCGGGATTGTCCGGTTCTGTACCGGTCCCGATGACTGCGACTCGGTAAGACATACCACGACATTCACGAGAGGACGTTATAACAGTTGGCAATCCACCCTCTCGTCGCCGCAACTGGGCGCTCGAGAGCACGTTCGAGGGCGGAACAGTGTTGTAAAATAGGGTGCGTCGGCGCTCTCAGAACGCGCTGTCGGCGAATCCGCCATCGACGGTGACGACCTCGCCGGTGACGTACGAGGAGGCGTCGCTGGCCAGGAAGATCGCCGGCCCGACCATCTCCTCGCGGTCGGCGACGCGGGCGAGGGGAGTTCGATCGTCTATCTCCGTTCGTTTCTCGGTTTCCTCGGCGTAGACGTCGGCGTTCTGTGGCGTGATGACGAACCCGGGAGCGATCGCGTTGACGCGGATCTCGGGAGCTAACTCCTTGGCCGAGGCACGGGTGAACGCTTCGACGCCGCCCTTGGCGGCCGCGTACGCCGGTAGGTTCGCCATCGAGAGTCGGGCGGCCAGCGAGGAGATGTTGATGATGCTCCCTCCCTCGTCCATCGCGGGGACGAACGCCTGCGTCACGCGCCGGACGCCGTCGAGCGCGATGTCGGTCACTCGATCCCACTCCTCGTCGCTGATCCCGGCGACCGTCTCCCGGGAGATCGCCCCCTGTGAGGCGACGACGACGTCGACTCCGCCGAACGTCTCCTCCGCGACGGCTCGGACGTTCGCGAGCGACTCCTGGTCCAGCACGTCACAGGTGACTCGGGCCGTCTGAGCTCCTTGCTCCTCGAGGAGCTCGGCCGTCGCTTCGACTTTCTCTTCGCCGCGGCTGGTCGCGATGACGTCGGCGCCGTCCGCGGCGAAGCCGACGGCGATCGCCTGTCCGATCCCGCTGGTGCCGCCGACGACGACGACACGCTTCCCCTCGACGCTCACCGGCGTGTGTGCGTAGTCCATGCGTACCGTGAGCACGGGTGTTCCCATGAGCGTTACCATCTCGTTCGACGCCGTTCGCGACGGATCCCGTGAAGTTATGGGTATCGCCGACTCACGTATCGGCATGCGAGGTCTTGCCAAAACGGAACGGACGGACGGCGCGATGGAACTCATCGACATCGACCGACCGACGCCGGGGTCGGACGAGGCGTTGATCGAGGTCGAGTACGCGGGTCTGTGCGGGAGCGACGCCGGAATCTACAAGTTCAAGTCCGCGTTCGAGCGGATGAACCTGCCGACGGTCATCGGCCACGAGTACGCCGGGACCATCGTCGAGGTCGGGGACAACGTCACCGACTTCGAGTCGGGCGACCGCGTCGTCGAACGCCCCATCAGAGGCTGTGGTTCCTGTTACCAGTGCAAAATCGGCGAGGAGAACGTCTGCCAGAACGCCGTGATCACGGGCGTCGACCACCACGGTGCCTACACCGGCTACATCGCCGTTCCCACCCGGGCGCTCCAGTCCGTTCCGGACGAACTGCCCTCGAAGCACGCGGCGATGGTCGAACCGACGAGCATCGGCGCTCGAGCGGTCATCGAGAACTCCCGAACGAGCGCCGGCGATCGCGTGCTCGTCGCGGGTCCGGGCCCGATCGGGCAGTTGACCGCCCAGGTCGCCCGGCGACAGGGCGGTGACGTCGTCGTCGCCGGCGTCGGTCAGGACGCCGAGTATCGGCTCCCCCTCGCGGAGGAACTCGGCTTCGAGACGCTCAACGTCGAGGCCGACGACATGGAGGCGGCCCGCGAAGAGCACACCGACGGCGTCGGCTACGACGTGGTCTTCGACACGACCGGCCACCCCTCCGGGCTGACGATGGCCGTCGACGAGGTCCGCAAGGGCGGCCAGATCGTCCTCGTCGGGCAGACCGGCGAGACGACGATGGAGTACTCGCCGCTCGTGCGCGCGGAGATCGACCTGCAGTGTTCCTACGCCTCGATGTACGAGGACTTCGAACGCTCCCTGCGGATGATCGAGGACGGATCGGTCGAC
This sequence comes from Halomontanus rarus, assembly GCF_017357405.1. Lineage (GTDB taxonomy): Archaea > Halobacteriota > Halobacteria > Halobacteriales > Natrialbaceae > Halomontanus > Halomontanus rarus. The sequence continues at coordinate 943,580 of NZ_CP071598.1, forward strand.
GCCGAGACGTTCCTCGACGATCGGTACTCGCTGCTCGAGGCCGACGACGCCTTCCACGCGTTCCTCGCGGGCGAGACGTGCAAGCCCGTCTTCGACGTCTCCGAGCTCCGGGACTGAGAGAGACGCGCCCGATCGGCCGTGGGGTCGAAACCGGAAACGGTCACTCTCCGAATATACCGGACGACCATGGCGTCACCGGTGCCGTTTAGAATAAGATAACGAACGGTTGGCTCGAGTAATTTCCACTCTCGACTCCGTTAGATCCCAGATGCTGTCGGTAGACGTTCTCTTCTGGCTGGAGAACCGGCCGTCGTCGTGACGACGACGGCCGTGTTCGATGGGTGGAATTCACTATTGGTTTCGTGAACCGGACTTCCGACGAGCGTGAGGGATGTGCCCCACCTTTGTCCGGTATCATCGGATTGCTGGTCTCGGCTCATCTCCTTTTTCATCCATACCATTACTATCATATGTTTGTAATCCATGCTAGTCGACGGTCCGGATCATTGGAGCCCAGACCGGTAATGGCGGCCGTACTCGGCGCTAAAGGGGTGTTTTCACGCTGTTGTAACGGTCGTCGCTGTTCGGGCACCGATCGATCCGCTTCAGATGGTGTCCGGCAATACCGAATCAACTCTCGTTAGCGTCCGAGCCGTGACCCTCGAACGAGACGGAATCGTTCCGTCCTCCGATCGTGAAAACCGGCTCGCTGACGGTCGAACACCGTCGTCGCCGTCGGAACCGCCCGCTCGAGTCAGTCGAACGCGGGGATGACTTCCTCGCCGAACAGCCGAATCTGGTCCTCGACGAGGTCCTTGGGCATCCCGGAGTGGTGGAACCGCAGCGCGAGCTGGTCCAGCGGGAACCGTTCCTGCATCGCTTCGATCTGCTCGACGATCTGCTCGGGCGTCCCGTAGATGAACCGGTCGTCGGCCAGTTCTTCGAAGTCCTCGACCGAATCCGCCGTCATCAGCGGGTGCGAGAACTCCCCGCCGTACTCCTCGAGATAGGTTTCGTGGAGGTACTGCTTGCGCTCCATGACCTCGTCTTCGGTTTCGGCGATGACGGCCTCGCGCATCAGCGGGTGGTCGATTTCGTCCCACTCCTGGTCGCTGTCCTCGATGTGTTTTTGTTGTAACTCTTTACGATCCTCGACGATGCCGAGGTCGGCGACGACGCCGGGGACCCAGGCGTCGGAGAACTTGACCGAGCGGCCGATCTGCTTGTCGCCCCAGCCGCCGATCCACAGCGGCGGGCGCGGCTCCTGGACCGTCTGGGGTAGCGGCTCCCAGTCTTCGACTTCGAAGAACGGACACTCGAAGCTGATCGGCTCGTCGGCCTCGAAGAACTCCTCGATGAAGCGCAGTCCCTCGATCATCCGGCCGGCGCGTTCGTCCATCGGGACGCCGAAGGCGTCGAACTCCTTCTCGACGTAGCCCAGGCCGACGCCCAGGGTGAGTCGGCCGTCGGAGATGTTGTCGAGCATCGCCGCCCGCTGGGCGACGTGCAGCGGGTGGTACAGCGGCAGGATCAACACCGAGGTGACCAACTCGAGTTTCTCGGTGCCTTCGGCGATACTCGTCAGGCGGGTCAGCGGGGAGGGCCAGTAGTTGTCGCCCTCGGTGGCCTGGTGGTCGTTGACCCAGCAGGTTTCGAAGCCGACGTCTTCGGCCAACTGACACTGTTCGACGACGCCGGTCCACCGGTCGCCGCCCTCGATGGGAAAGATTCCGAATTTCATACGCGTACGGTTCCGTGCGTATTACTACTACTTATGTATTGGGCTCCGTCGGTCTCTCGACTCCGTCCTCACAGCCGTTCGCGCTCGACCGGTTTTCGGGGTTGACCGTTCGGTTCGGCGACTGTACGTGTGAGGTGTCGCGGATCCCATCGATTCGAGATTCGAGATTCGAGATTCGAGTCACCTCTTCGGAATCTCGAGTCACACGATGAAAGACGGCTCTCGATCGATGAACAATCGTACCTCCGACACGGTCGTTTCAGCGCCGTTATCGTAGCACTCGAAACGATTTACACATCGATCGCACAGTCCACGGTTCTCGCTCACAGTGCGCTTCGAACCGCGCTCCTGTCGTGCGATCAGGTGCACAGTGACTTTCACTGGTGACGAGAATCCCGTGGACGCCGGAACTGGAGTCCGAACCAGCCGAAGAGGATCTGCATTCCCTCGTCAGTTGTCGAAATCGGCGGCGTCGATTCGTATTTCGCTCTCGGGCGCTCGCGCGGGCGAATCAAGTATAGATCCGGTTTCGATCGGCAACTCGAACCCGATTCGGCGCGACTCGAATCCGAGGTTCGGCCGCTGTGACGTCGTTTCTCTCAGTACGGATCGAAGACGTCCCAGTCGAAGTACGTAATGAGTGCGACGATCGCGAGCATCGTCAGACAGAGTGCAGCCGTCATCGCGGCGACGACGTACGAGCCGGTTCCGGGCTCGAGGTAGGGATAGGAGAAGGCTAGTAGCGTGAGAAAGAGAACGTTGACTCCAAATACTAGTTTCAACACGGCGCGTGTACGCTCCATCGAATAGACGTTGCGAACGAACCGATAAATAGGTTCCCACGTGGGTTCGATTTTTCGAACATCCCTCGGAATGGATACACCTCTGAACGCGGCCTTTAGTAGACTAGAGGTTACATCTCCCCTCGGTGATCGTCGTCACACTTAGCGAAAGATATTTATAGGCTTATCATAAACAGATATCCGATGCCAGCTGATAACAGGTCTCAGACTCGGTGGCTTAGCCGACGGATGGCCCTCAAGAGTGGGCTCGTCGGCGGCGCGGCCGCACTTGCAGGGTGTATCGGAGGCGACTCCGGGAGCGGCAATGGGAATGGAAATGGAAATGGAAACGGTAACGGTGATCCCGGGGCGGGTGCCGGTGACCCGGTCGAAGAACGCGTCGACGAGCGGTTTACCATGGCGCTTCACCGGGGAACCTACAACATGAACAACGCGTCGTGGAATCCGTACGATCCCAACAGCGCGATGTCGAACTTCGATCCGCCGGGGTTGATTTTCGATCCGACGATCATCCACTACCAGAGCCACGACACGTTCCAGGGCGTGGTCGCAGACAACTGGGAGGAAGAAGACGGATCGGTGCTGGTCGAGTTCAGCGAGGAGTGGGAGTGGCACAACGGCGATCCAGTCACCGTCAACGACTGGAAGACGGACCTGGACATCAGATTCGCGATTTCCGATATCACGTCCCCGGACTCGCCGGCGAGCAGCTATATTTCCGACTACGAAGTCGTCGACGATTACGCGATTCGATTCAATCTCCACGACGACTACAGTCTGGAATCCGTGCTCGTCAACGAGCTCGCAGCCATGCTGATGATCAAGGAGGATATGGGTAATCCTTCCTTCGGGGACTGGCGCGACGACCTCCAGGATGCCGTGAGCAACGAGGACACGCAGGTCGTCTCGGACTTCCAGGAGTGGTCGCCGGAACTCGACGAAGTGGTCGGGAACGGTCCGTTCGAGATCAAAGAGGTCACGGACACCACCTTCGTCACCGAAGTGTACGACAACCACCCCAACGCCGACAACATTTACTTCACCGAGTACGCCATCGAACACCACGAAGATCAGGTGCTGGCGCTCTCCGAAGAGAACGTCGACGGAATCTCGCTCAATCTGCCCGAATCACCGGACGTCATGCAGCAGCTGCCGGACATCTACGAGATCAACCGGGACTACGATCACGTCTGGTCGGTTCTGTTCAACTTCGGTAACTACGACTTCCCCAGTTCGCCGGCCGAAAACCCGTCGAATCAACCCATCACGGCAGATCAGCGGGTCCGCAAGGCGATCGCTTCGGCGCTCGACCGCGAGCAGATCTGGGCGTCGGTTCCGGAAGAGTACGAGCTGTACGAACTGCCGCCGACGTTCCTCAACCAGACCGCGGTCGACGAGGGACTGGTCGACGTCGAGGGCTACGACAACTACGACGTCGACGAAGAGAGAGCCGTCAGTCTCATGGAGGAAGCCGGCTACCAGCGAGATGACGGTGCGTGGTACGACGAGGACGGCGAACCGGCCCAGCTCACGCTGTTGGCGCAATCGAGTACCTCCGTTCAGGTCGACGGACTCGACGCCGTCCGACACCAGCTGGACGAGTTCGGATTCGACGTGACCCTCGACGCGGTCGACGAGGCGACCTACGGAGAGGGCCGGCTCAACGGCGACCACGACATCATCTTCGACAACCACCCAGTGTTCTCTATCTTCGGCCTGACGTACGTCGACTTCGTCTGGGAGTGGTTCATGCAACTGAACCACGCCGACTACAACGAGACCTCGTGGGAGGTTCCCGCGGAGATCGGCAACCCCGACGCCAGCGAGACCATGGAACTCAACGTCATGGACGAAATCGATCAGCTGCACCTCACCGGCGACAACGAGTACCTCCAGCGGCTAACCTGGTGGTACAACCAGGTGCTGCCGATGTACGGCTGCGTCATCGCCGGCGACTACGGCGCGATCCGGGCCGCCGACTGGCACGTCGACGCTCCCGACGAACTGCTCGACAACCGCGTCGCCGAGTTCAACTTGACGAAGATTTCCGACGCCGAACTGATTCCGCGCCAGGAGTAACACTCCAAAACACATTCCGACCCGACGATACGATTTCACCGGGCTATCGAATACGATAACACTAATTGGATTACGATACTACAGAGTTACACAGATGAACTGGAAAATACGACGGTTCGGCCAGGCCGTGTTCACTGTCTGGGCAGTGATGACGCTGGCGTTTTTCTTGACGCGGATGATGCCCGGTAATCCGGTCGACGCGTTCGTCGCCCGCGTCGGCCCGCAGTTGGACAACCCCCAGGAGGCCTACGAGATGGCAGAGATCTACATGAATATCAATCCACAGGATCCGATCCACATCGCCTACGTGGATTACATGACGACCATGCTTCAAGGTGACATGGGGATGTCGATGAGTCAGAACTCCTCGGTCGCCGCGATCATGGGCGAGGCGATTCCCTGGACGCTGTTCGTCATGAGCTGGGCGATCTTCATCGGGTTCGCCGTCGGCATCTCGCTGGGCGCGCTCATGGCCTACTGGGAGGGGAGCAAGTTCGACGTCGCCCTCACCGGCTACGCGACGATCATCACGTCGATCCCCTTCTACGTGCTCGCGTTGATGTTGCTGATCACGTTCGCCTACCGACTCAACTGGTTCCCGACCGCGGGGCGCCGCCCCGAAGGCGTCGAAGCCGGGTTCAACATCCCGTTCATGGTCGGAATCATCCATCACGCGATCTTGCCCATCTTCTCGATGTTCGTCGCCTCCGGCGTCGCCTCGCTGACCATGCGCGGAAACAGTATCCGCGTTCTCGGCGAGGACTACCTCCGAGTCGCCCGTCTGCGCGGGCTGGCCGACCGGACGATCGCCGTCCAGTACATCGCCCGCAACGCCATCCTCCCGATGTACACCGGGCTGATGATCGCCATCGGCTCGATGTTCGGTGGCGCCGTCGTCCTCGAGGAGATTTTCACGTACCGAGGAATGGGCTACTACATGATTCAGGCCGTGCGAGCGCGGGACTACCCGCTGATGATGGGCGCGTTCACCGTCATCACGATCGCGGTCGTGATCTCGCTGCTGATCGCCGACCTGACCTACGGTAAAATTGACCCCCGTGCGGGGAACGAGGACCATGACGCGTTCTGAAGACGATTCCACTACGACGAACGACGGCGACGAAGCCTCCGGTTCACCCGGTTCGGTCGACGAGTTGATTCCCAATACCGGTGGCTCGAACGACGACGGTTCCACCGCAGCGGTGCGAAGCGACGGCGGAACGGTCGATACCGACTCGCCGTTCGAGACCACCTCGACGGTCACGGAAACCCGCGGCGACCGCGTCGACCGCTTCCTCGAGGAGTACCTTCGTACGCCGTGGTCGATCCTCAGAGACGACTGGCGGGCGCTGGCGGGCTTCGCCATCCTCAGCTTCTACGTCCTCGTCGGGACCGTCGGCGTCTATCTGGTCGAGCCGACGTATCCGGCCCACGGGCCGAAGTTGCTCGGTGCGTTCGCGGACTGGCAGTTCCCGCTCGGAACCACCTCTTCGGGCAGGGACGTCTTGGCGATGGCAGTTCACTCGACGCCGTCGATCCTCGTCATGATGACCTCGGGGGCGCTGTTCACCATTATCGTCGGGACGGCCTTCGGCGTGGTGTCGGGGTACAAGGGTGGACTGGTCGACACCGCGCTCAGCACGATCACCGACGTGTTCATCAACATCCCTGGCCTGCCGCTGGTCATCGTGCTCGCGACGCTGCTCGAAGACTGGATCAACAACCCGGTCACGCTCGGCGTGCTGCTGGCGGTTGCGGCGTGGGCGGGACTCGCACGAGCGATCCGCTCACAGGTGCTGACGATCCGGAACGAATCGTTCGTCGAGTCGGCACGGGCGATGGACCTGTCGACGCGGTGGATCCTCTCGAAAGAGGTACTGCCGCACCTGATGCCGTACGTCGTGGTGAACATGGTCAACGCGGCCCGCTCGATCATCTTCGCGGCGGTCGCGCTGTACTTCCTGGGCGTGCTTCCGTTCTCGGACGCCAACTGGGGGGTCATGCTGAACAACGCGTACAACTCTGGTGCGCTCTACCGACCGGCCGCCTACCACTGGCTGCTCGTGCCGATGATCGCCATCTCGGGGATCGCGGTCGGCCTCATTCTGCTCGCCCAATCGCTCGATCGCGTGTTCAACCCGCGCATCAGGGCCCGCCACCAGGACCTCGGCGGCGACGACGAGCCGATCGACGCGGACGCGGACGCAGACGACAGCACGAAGGAGATGATGAACGTATGACTCACCGATCTACTACTACTTTCGACGACGACCGAACCGACCGCCGACTCACCGCCTCGGAGGTGCGCCGATGACGATTTCCGAGTCGGCCGCGACCGACCGCCCGTCCGACGACGTCATCGTCGAGTTGCGGGACACCTCCGTCGAGTTCGGCATGGAACGCGGCCAGTCACGGGTCCTCAACGAGGTGACCACCGAGGTCTACCGCGACGAGATCCTCGGCGTCATCGGCGAATCCGGCTCGGGGAAGTCGATGTTCGCGTCGGCGATGCTCGACGCCGTCCCCGAACCGGGCGTCACCACCGGCGAGGTCATCTACCACCCCGAGGAGGGCGAGCCGATCTCCGTCACCGACCTCTCGAAGGACGAACTCCGCCAGTTCCGCTGGGAAGAGGTCTCGATGGTCTTCCAGGGTGCGATGAGTTCGTTCAACCCGGTGTTGCCGATCAAGACACACTTCGTCGAGACGCTCTCGGCCCACGACTACGACATCGGCCGCGGGCTCGCACGGGCGCAGGAGCTGCTGTCGGACCTCTATCTCGATCCCGAGCGGATGCTCAACTCCTACCCCCACGAGCTCTCCGGCGGGATGAAACAGCGCGTGCTCATCGCGCTCAGCCTCGTCCTCGAGCCGGACTTACTGGTGATGGACGAGCCGACGGCGGCACTCGACTTGCTGATGCAGCGGTCGATCGTCTCCCTGCTCGAGGAGATCAAGGAGAAACACGACCTGACGATCGTGTTCATCACGCACGACCTGCCGCTGGTGGCGGACCTCGCCGACCGGCTGGCGGTGCTCTACGCCTTCGAGTTCGCGGAGATCGGGCCGTCGAACCGCATCCTCGAGGAGCCGGCCCACCCCTACACGCGGGCGCTGTTGAACGCGACGCCGAACCTCTCGGCACCGTTAGAGGAGATGCGCCCGATCGCCGGCGAGAGCCCGGACCCGGTGAACATTCCGGAGGGGTGTTCGTACCATCCGCGGTGTCCACTGGCCGACGAGGAGTGCGAGACGATCGATCCGGGGCCCTACGACGCCGGTCCGGACCACGACGTTCACTGCCACCACTGGGAGCAGTCGATCGAGGACCTCGACATCGCGTTCGAGGAGACCAGCGACACGGGGAAGACGCCGAGCGCCGTCGACAAGGCGTCGGGGGACCCGCTAGTGTCGCTGTCGGACGTCGAGGTCACCTTCGGGTCGGCCAACGAGGGCTGGCTCGACTTCGGCGAGTCCCAGACGGTCACGGCCGTCGACGGCGTTTCGCTCGACATTTACGACAACGACGTGGTCGTGCTGGTCGGCGAGAGCGGCTGCGGCAAGACCACCCTTGCCAAGACCGCCGTCGGCCTCCAGACGCCGACCGCGGGAACGATCGAGTACCGCGGGCGGGACATCTGGGAGGGCGCCTCCGGCAGCACGCTCGCCGACAAGGAGATCCGCCGCGCGCTCCAGATCGTCCATCAGGACCCCGGGAGCGCACTGAACTCCCACCACCGCGTGCGGACGATCCTCGAGCAACCGCTCAAGCGCTGGCACCCCGACCTCGACGGGAACGACCGCCGCGAGCGGATCCTCGGGATGCTCGAGTACGTCGGAATCAGCCCGCCGGAGGACTATATCGACCGGTATCCCCACCAGTTGTCCGGCGGCGAACAGCAGCGGATCGCGCTGATTCGCTCGATGCTGGTGAATCCGGACCTCATCCTGGCCGACGAGGCGGTGTCGGCGCTGGACGTGTCGCTGCGCGTCGGGATGATGGACCTGATGATCGAGTTGCAGGACGTGTTCGACACGTCGTTCCTGTTCATCTCCCACGACCTCTCGAACGCCCGCTACATCGCGGAGAAGACCGGCGGACGGATCGGCGTGATGTACCTGGGTGAACTCGTCGAGGTCGGGTCGGCCAAGCGGATCATCGAGGATCCACAGCACCCCTACACGAAGGCGTTGCGATGGGCGACGCCGGAACTGGACGCCGAGCAGATCGGCGACTCCGAGGAGAGTCCGATGCGGTCGATCGACATTCCCGATCCGACGGATCCGCCGTCGGGGTGTCGGTACCACACGCGGTGTCCGGAAGCGCGGGAGGTCTGTGCGACCCAGACCCCCGGGTTCGTCGATCTCGGCGACGAGACGCACGCCCAGAAGAGCGCCTGTTTCCGGGCGTACGACGACCACGAGTACTGGCAGAGCGCATCGATCACCGACGAGCACGCGGATTCGGGTGTCGATACGGGCGGAGACACGGATTCGGGCGTGACCTCTGAGTCGGACTGACGTCGGTTTTCGCTTCTCGTTTCTCGCATCACGCTTCGCACGTCCCCTCGGTTACGTGAGCGGGGTGAACGGACACACTCTGTTTTCGTTCCCGTTCCCGTTCCCGTTCGAGGTCACCTCTCGTAGTTCCAGTAGACGTTTCGAAACCGACGCTCGAGCGTCACCCGTCTTGGACAGTTCGCGAAAATGAGCCGATCGTTCGTTTCGTTCGGTTTCTCGACAACGGAGTCGATTCGGTTGTCTCCCGTTCGTCGTCCGGACAGTGTCACCCTTGAGAGCCGCGCAAGGACCACTGAATGAATGCGTACATCAACACGCCGATAATGACGAGTGCGATGCCCCACACGGCCATGACGCCGGCCATGACGCCGGTCTGGAGGATGAATCCGATGAGGATGAACACGAGTCCGCCGGCCGCGAGCTTCAGCGAGAAGGAGTTCTTGAATCGCTCGATCGGACCCGTATCCATGTCGTACGTGGCGACCGACTCGTCCGTATCGTCTGCCTGAAGAGCCATAGCGGATACTCGTCGTCCGCCGTGTTATCGTTTTCGACGTCGTAACGCGAGCGACTCGCCGTTCGGCCGACCGATACCGTCGACACGCGCCGACCGGTCGCGGCGAACGACCACCATAAACACTTATGGTCCCGTTGGAAGGATATGACACTGAATCCGACGCAGCGACGGAGACACACATGGAAATCACAGACATCAACGTTACGAAGGTGAGTACCGATTCTTGGGGCGAGTTCGTCGAGTTCCCGCTCGTCACCATCATGAGCAAGTTCGACGAGTACAACAACGCTGACGGCGACAATCCGCAGGCCCGCCGTAAGTGGATGGGACCGGTCGGCGACGTCGTCGTCGAGGTCGAGACCGACGCGGGGATCACCGGCGTCGGCGTCGGCAACTGGGCGACGGGCGCCATCGAGACCATCGTCGACGAGACACTCTCGAAGCTGATCGTCGGCGAGGACCCCTCCCGACGCGAGTACCTCTGGGACATGATGTATCGCGCGACGATCCCGTTCGGTCGGAAGGGCGCGGCCGTCGAGGCCATCAGCGCCGTCGACCTCGCGCTCTGGGACATCGCGGGCAAGGAAGCCGAGAAGCCGGTCTACGAACTGCTCGGCGGTCCCGTCTCTGACGAGATCGACTGCTACGCGAGCAACCTCCACCCGGTCGACCTCGAGAAACTCGAGGAGGAAGCCCAGGAGTACGCCGAGAAGGGCTTCGACACGATGAAACTCCGGTTCCTGCACGGCCCTGAAGCCGGCCGAAAGGGGATGAAAGAGAACGAGGAGATCGTGAAGACGGTCCGAGACGCCGTCGGCGACGAGATCGGCATCGCGGGCGACGCCTACATGGGGTGGGACGTCCGCTACGCGAAGAAGATGCTCAAACGCCTCGAGCGCTACGACATGGAGTGGGTCGAGGAGCCGGTCATCCCCGACGACATCGACGGCTACGCCGAGCTCCGCGAGGCGTCGAACGTTCCCATCTCCGGCGGCGAACACGAGTTCACCCGTTGGGGCCACAAGGAACTGCTCGAGCGCGAAGCCGTCGACATCCTCCAACCCGACGTCCACCGCTGTGGCGGGCTCACCGAGTTGCTGAAGATCGACTCGATGGCCAGTTCCCACGACGTGCCGGTGGTTCCCCACTCCGGGACGAACCCGCACCTGCACTTCATCGCCGCCTCGACGAACGCGCCGATGGCGGAGTACTTCCCGATTCCCGAGTGGTATCAGGAGCGTCAGGGCGAGCAGGAGTCGACCTACGCCGACGCCATCTACGCCAACCCGCCGAACGCTGAGAACGGCTCGATCGCCATCCCCGACGGCGTCGGCCTGAGTTCGGAAGTCAACCGCGACGCCCTCGAGCACTACGCGGTAGAGTAATCCATGAGCACGAACGACGTCACGTTCGAGTTCAACGTCCCGGTGTTCGCCGGCGCCCCCGACGAGGGCGACGACGAACCGGTCCACCGCGACACCCCGCAACTCGACGGTCTCGACTGGGAACAGACCAAGGAGTCGATCCTGCTGGCCGAGGAACTCGGCTTCGACGCCGCGTGGGCACCCGACCACCTGATGCTCGGGCGCGACCGCGCCGAGTACGAGGTCTGGACGCTGCTGTCGGCGATGGCGGGCTTCACCGAGGACATCAACCTTGGCTCACTCGTCCTCTGTAACGACTATCGCAACCCCGCGCTGGTCGCGAAGATGGCCGCGACGCTCGACGTCATCTCCGACGGCCGCCTCGAGCTCGGCCTCGGCGCGGGCTGGCACGAACCCGAGTACGATGCCTACGGCTGGGAGTACCGCGACGGCTTCGAGCGGCTGATGCGACTGGACGAGGGGATCCGCCTGATGAAGGAGATGTGGACGACCGACGCCGGTGAGGGGGCGACCTTCGACGGCGACCGCTACCAGATCGAGGACGCCCACTGCGAGCCCGGTCCCGTACAGGACCCCCACCCGCCGATCCTCGTCGGCGGACAGGGCGAGCAGGTGACGCTCAAGCTCGTCGCCAAACACGCCGACGTCTGGAACACGGACGTCTTCAACGGCGACACCGAGACGCTCGCCCACAAGATCGGCGTGATCGAAGACCACTGCGAGACCGTCGGCCGCGACCCCGACGAAATCGAGTACTCCTGGGACGGCCACGTCATCTGCACCCGCGACGAGGAGAAACTCGAGGACCTGATCGATCTGATGACGCCGATCCAGTTCGAAGAGGAGTATCAGGATCAGGCACCGATCGAAACCGTCGAAGACGCTCGCGAGTACTTCGTCATGGGCACGCCCGAGGAGTGTGCGGAGGCGATCGAACGACGGATCGACGTCGGCGTGACGAAGTTCCAGGGCTGGTTCATCGACTTCCCGGACACGAGCGGCATGGAGCTGTTCGCCGACGAGGTCATTCCGCAGTTCTCCTGAGCGGTCGTCTTCGCGACGGACGTTTCGGTTTCTCTTCGTTTCGTTCGTTTCTACGCGAGTGACGGCTCCCTCTTCGAGAGCGGTCGGTGCGCGGTGGTCGGTATTCGAATCCCGGCCGTCTCGAGGGGAGACCGTCCGTTTTCCGATCGTTTGCTGTCCGCCCGGCTGCTGTCCGACCGTCCGGTCATCGGTCACGGTCACGATCACGATCACAACCCGGACCGGCTACAGTTACGATCACGACTCCGGCCACGGTCACAACCACTATTACCCGCAGGATCGGACGGTACGACCATGGACGACACGACGTTCGACGTCACCGAGTACGGGGGCGCCGACGCGACAGTGGCGACGGAAGCGTTCCAGACGGCGATCGACGCCTGCGGGGCGGCCGGCGGCGGGACCGTCCGCGTCCCCGCCGGCACGTACGAGACGGGAACGGTTCGCCTCCGGGACGACGTCACGCTCCACCTCGAGGCCGGCGCGACGGTCGCCGCGACCGAGGACGAGAGCGAGTACTCCGCGGAGCGCGTCGGCCCGGACGGCGAGCGGGTCTTCCTGCTGGCCGAGGAGGTCGAGAACGTCGCGCTCACGGGTCGCGGGACGTTCGACGGACGGGGAACGGCGTTCATGCGGATGGACACGCCGATTCAGGGACACTCCGGCGAATCCTCGGCACACCCGCTGATCACGAGCGGGTCCCACGAAGCTCGACAGGGCGAGGACTACCTCGACCGCGAGGACGGAACCGACGACTGGCCGGTCGCGAAACCCGACTTTCGGCCCGGACCGATGTTCGAGTTCGACGGCTGCGAGAACGTCCTCGTGGAGAACGTCACCATGCGGGACATGCCGTCGTGGACGATTCACGTCGATCGGTCGACGGACGTCGACGTCCGGGGGATCGATATCCTCGGCGACAAGCGGATTCCGAACAACGACGGCATCGCGGTCACCGACTCGCGGAACGTCCACATCTCCGACTGCACGCTCGTCACTTGCGACGACAGCATCTGCATGAACGGGACGGCGGAGAGCGACAAACCCTGCGAGAACGTCACCGTGACGAACTGCACGATCGAGTCCAACGCCTGCGCGATCAAGTTCGGGTCGCAAACGGCGGGCGTCATGCGGAACTTCACGTTCGAGAACTGTATCATCCAGCACTCGAACCGCGGACTCGGTATTCAACACCGCGACAGCGGAACCCTCGAGAACGTCCTCTTCTCGAACATCGTGATCGAGACGCGCCTTCTGTCGGGACCCTGGTGGGGGAAAGCCGAGCCGATCTACGTGACGTCCGTCCCGCGCGACGAGGAGACCGAGCTCGGAACCGTCCGGAACGTCCGCTTCTCGAACGTCCTCGCGACCGCCGAGAACGGGGCCCTCGTCTACGGCTCCGAGGAGGCGACCATCGAGAACCTCTCGTTCGACGACGTCCGGCTCGAGATCCGAGGTGGCGAGAAGGCCCCGCTCACCGGCGGCAACTTCGACCTGCAGCCGACCGCTGCCGAGACGCCGATCGTCGAACGCGATATCTCGGGGGTCCACTGCGAGGGCGTCGCCGACCTCGACCTCGAGGACGTGACCGTCGAGTGGGGCGAAAGCCTCCCCGAGTACTTCTCGCACGGAATCCAGTGTATCGACGTCGACAGCCTCGAGATCGACGGGTTCGACGGCCGGCAGGCCCACCTCGGTTCGAGCGACGCCGCTATCGCACTGTGCGAGACCGAGACCGTCTCGATCCGCGACTGTCGGGCGCGACCCGGAACCGGACGCTTTCTCGGGCTCGAGGGCGGCGACGATCGACGGCTGTTCGTCGACAACGACCTCGCGGACGCCGACACGGTTGGTATCGACGGTATCGACGACGGATCGGGATCGGGATCGGAGTCAGTGACGAAGTCGGGATCGGGGTCGGAATCCGAATCCGGTTTCGTCGTCTCCGGAAACGTTCTCCCGCTGTAGCGGAGGATCGATTCCGGTTCCGGTTCCGGTTCCGGTTCCGATTTCGATTTCGACCTCGAGTGCCCGTTCACGAGCCTTTTTGCTCCCCCGCACCCACTGTCGTCGTCATGGGAACCGAACTAGTGCAGGGACCGGACGCCGGTCGCCAACTCGACGCCGAAGACGAGACACTCGAGGATCCGGAAACGGGCGCGACCGTTCGCCGACTCACCTCGAACCCGGGAAGCGACGACTACCACCTCTACTTCACCGAACCGATGTGGTACGACGACGGGAGCAAGCTACTGTTTCGATCGAACCGCGACGAGACGTGGGGGCTGTACGCTGTCCACCTCGATTCCGGCGCGATCACGCAGTTGACTGACCTCCCGGAGGACGTCGGCGGAATCACACGAGTCGCGACCGAACCGACGGCGCTGTTCTGGTGTGGCCGCCGGCTCGTCTCGCTCGACCTCGAGACGCTCGCGGTGGACGTGCTGTACGTCCGCCCCGAAGGGTACGGGGGGAGCGTCATCGGCGGGACTGCGGACGGCGAGCGAGCGGTGACGGCCATCTCAGAGGAGGTCGAGGTCGATCGGGACACCGAGACCCGCGACGAGTGGATCGCCGAGCTCACGGCTCAGGAGCCCCATTCACAGGTGCTCTCGGTGCCGATCGACGGCGATTCCGATGGAGAACCAACCGTCCACGTCGACGAGAACCGCTGGCTAAACCACGTCAACGCCTCGCCGACCCGTCCCGACCTCGTCACCTACTGCGAGGAAGGGCCGTGGGAGGAAGTCGACCGGATCTGGGGACTGAACCTCGAGACCGACGAAACGTGGCGGATCCGCCCGACCGAGGACGGCGAGTCCGTCGGCCACGAGTATTGGCTGGCTGACGGCGAGACCGTGGGATACCACGGCTGGCAGGGCACTCGAGACGACCACGACGCCTTCTTCGGGCAGGTTCGATACGACAACACGGACCGGCGCGAGGGATCCGCACCGGACATCTACACCCACTACCACAGCAACACGCGCGACCTGGTCGTCGGCGACGGCACCCACCGAACGCGCGGGCCGGCGTTCGTCCTCCTCTGGGAGTGGGACGCAGGAGATGAGGCGTACGCCCCAGCACGGAAACTCGCCGGCCACGAGTGGGCGAGCGACGACGATGCCCACCCACACTCCCGGCTGAGCCCGGACGGCACCCACGTCGTCTTCGACAGCACGATGGGCGGCGACGGCAGCGACGTCTACCTCGCGGCGATTCCCGACGACCTCGAAGAACTGCCCCGACTGAATTGAGTTCGCTCTGACGGTCGGTTTTCGACCCACGCCGGGACGCAACCGATTCGAGCGTGAGAGACCGCCTCGATTTATCACCGGGCCGCTCGAACGACGAGCTACATGAAATCGTACACGATCGTCCGGGCACCGGACGACGTTCCGCTCGGCGGGACGATCGCCGACACGCCGTGGGACGCGGCCCACGAGTTCCGAATCGACGAGTTCTCCTGGCACAAGAGCGGGCCGAAACCGCTCACGACCGGTCGCGCACTCTACGACGACCGGGCGATCTATCTGCAGTACCACGTCGAAGACCGGGACATCACCGCCGAGGTGACCGACCTCAACGGGCCGACCTACCGGGACAGTTCGGTCGAGTTCTTCGCCGACCCGAACCCCGGGGACGACTCGATGTACTTCAACTTCGAGCCCAACTGCTGCGGACAGTTCAAACTCGCCTGGCAGGAACGCGACTGGGAGGAACGAGGGATCGGACGGGATCTCGTCTCACCCGCCGTAGCCGAGCGAATCGACGTCGAAACGTCCGTCTCCGGCCCGACGAAGGAGTCCCACCCCGACGACGAGGAGTGGTGGCTCGCCGCCGCCGTTCCCTTCGACGTCCTCTCGGAGCTGACCGGCCTCGAGATCGGGCCGAGCGAGGGGACCGAATGGCGGGGGAACTTCTACCGCAGCGGCGTCCAGTCCGAGTCGCAGAAGGCGACGTGGAATCCGATCGAGAAGGCGGAGCCGGACTACCACTCGCCGGAGTTCTTCGGCGAACTTCGATTCGAGTAGGGCCGTCGTTCGAGCGAGAGCGAGAGCGAGAGTGAGAGTGAGAGTGAGAGCGGGTTTCGGTTCCGCCGAAACTCACTCGAGTCGCCGATCCATCGTCTCGCGCGGACCGAGATACGACCGCCGCGCCGAGCGACCGCCGCCCTCGTTTCCGTCGCTATCGGTCCGAATCACCAGCCGATCGAGGACGACGCCCGGATCGACCGCGTAGACAGAGAGCATGTGCCGACCCGGACGGTCGATCTCGTGGGTCGTCGTCTCGATCACGCTCCCTCGCAGCACGTTCTCCTGCCACTGCGGGTCGTGTTCGCCGCCGTTCGCATCGTAATCGACGACCGTCGGCTCGCTCCCGCCGATCGCGACGGCGTAGCGCAGCCCCAGCGAGTGCTCGGGCGCGTGGGTCGGGAGCAACTGCGCTTCGACGGTTACGGTCCCCGCGGTGTGCACCTCGAGTTCGTACTCGAGGCGCGGCGCTCGATCCTCGAGGACGGCCGCCTCGGGCTCGAGGCGCGGTCCGGTCACCGGGCGGCTCCCCATCACGGTTCCGGTGGTTCGACTCAGACCGTCGACGGGTTCCCAGTCGGTGTCGGCCCCCGCGACGGTTTCCGTGGCGTGTTCGGCCTCGACGGCGATCGTGCCGGCCGATTCGACGAATATCGGGTCGGCGTCGGAACCGGAACCGAAGCCGCCCTCCCCATCGGGTCCTCGCGGCCGAATCGGCACGTCCACTCGCACTTCCCGCCCGGCTCCGGCGATCGAGAGCGAACCGACCGTTTCCGTCTCCGGCGCCGACTCCCAGTCGATCGAGACGCGGAGTCGCTCCTCGAGGTCGATCGCACCCTCTGTACGGCTCACCTCGAGCCAGTCGTGGCTCGTCTCTGCTGTCCACTCGATCGTCCCGTTCCCGCGGTTGTAGACGTCGACGAACCGCGGGTAGTCGACGCCTTCGACGAACCTCGGGAGCTCTGGGTTTTCGGGTGAAACACAGACACCGGCGACCGCCGACGTCCTTTCGACGGCGACGCCCAGTGTCGGCCCCTGCTCGCTCTCGACGCGGCCGACCGTCGGCCGATCGAAGACCGGCAGGTCGCGCGGCCGTTCGGACATCATTCCTCGCCACTTTCCGTCCGAGGAAGCGTTGTAGCGCTCGGTTGCCGACTCGATCTCGTCGACCGCCTCGAGCGCACGATCCGCGTACTCGTCGGCCGACGTCCGTCCCTGACCCGCGTACAGTCGGCTTCGCATCGCGTCCACGACCTTCCGGTTCATCAGCGTGGCACAGCGGACCGGGTACTGAACGAGGTGGAAGAATGCCGTTCGCTGGTCTTCGGGAAGCGCGTCGTGAATCGCCGCGGCGCTCGCGTCGATCCGCTCGTAGGCCTCGAGTCGCCGCCCCGCCTCGTCGCCGCGGGCGGTCGCGCTGAACGCGGGCTCGTTCTGTTCGGTGTTCGGGTACACCGAGTTCCAGCCCACGTGCTCGGGCTTTCGCGCCCGCGCCAGCCGGTGGTACTCGCGGTAGATCTCGGCGATCTCCTCGGCGTGGGTCGGGCCGAACTCCCGGCTCGCCCACCGCTCGAGCCAGTCCTCGACGGGTTCGTCGCCGACCGACTCGACGTCCCACGCCAGTTCGAAGAAGTACTCGGTCTCCGTCTCCGCCGGCTTGATGTCGCCGACGTTCGCGATCCACATCTCCTGTGCGCCGTGTTCGTAGGCTCTGGTCAACTCCTCGCGGATCAACGCCGGCGGCGTCGAACAGAGCCACTGGTGGTCGTGCGGACGCCCCCAGTAGGAGAGGTGGTAGTAGATGCCGTGGCCGCCGTTTCTCTGGCGTTCCTCGGCGGTCGGGAGTCGCCTGACGTAGCCGAAGTTGTCGTTGGGCCACAGCAAGCAGACGTCCTCGGGGACCTCGAGACCGGCCTCGTAACACTCGAGGACCTCCTTGTACGGGCAGAAGACCTGCGGGATCGACGCGACGTCGGAGTCGACGTGCTCGGCGAGCATGTCTCGCTGGTCCTCGAGGACCGTCTGGAGGAGGGCCGCGGTTTCGTCGACCGTCTCCCCACCGGGCATTCCCGAGTCGTGGATGCCGCGCATGCCGACGGTGAAGACGTTCTCCGCGTCGGCGACTTCCGTTACGCGGTCGGCCCAGTACTCCCGGATCGTCTCGCCGTTGGTCGCGTAGTTCCACTCGCCGCGCTCGTCGGAATCCCACTCCTCGACGTTGTTCCGGTGCATCGGCTCGCAGTGGGAGGTCCCGACGACGATGCCGTACCGGTCGGCGGCCTCGCGGTTGCCGTCGATCTGGTAGAAGGCCTTCCCGCCGCCGTGCATCGCCGGCCAGATCGTGTTCGCCTTCAGCCGCAACAGGAGTTCGAACACCCGCTCGTAGGTCTTCGGACCGATCCCCTCCGACACTTCGGGTTCGTGGGTCTCCGTCGCCCACGGCCGGATCCCGAAGTCCTCGTCGTTGATGAAGATCCCGCGGTAGCTGACCGAGGGCGGCCCCTCGAGTTCCGTGCCCGCGCTCAGGTGCAGTTCCTCGCGCTCGTCCGTCGGGACGTCGGCCCACCAGTACCACGGCGAGACGCCGATTCGCTGAGAGAGTTCGTAGACGCCGTAGGCGGTTCCGCGCGGGTCGCTGCCGACGATCAGCAGCGCCGCGTCCGTCTCGAGCGCTTCGGGGTCGGAGACGGCTGCGAGCGCGTAGCTCTCGGTCGCCGTCTCGAGGTGGTGGCCGTCGAACAGGGCGTCTATCGTCGCGTCGACGGCGTCGTGTGTACCGTACGGACTGACAACGACGGCCCGGCCGTCGGTCTCGCTGATCGCGTCGCCGCCGTCGCTCTCGAGTTCGACCGCGGGACGCCGTCCGGTCACGCGTTCGATATCGTCCCGAAAGTCGCGCGCGGCGATTTCGACGACGGATTCGGTTCCGAACGCGTGGATCGGCGTCGCCGCGTGATCGTCGACGAGCGGGACCGAATCCGAATCGGTCCCGCCGCGAGAATCGACTGTAATCGGTTCGTCGGTGGAGCCGCTCATGTACTGGCTACCGTTTCACGAGGGGGTCACATAACCTCTGCTCTCCGCCGCGGGGTCTCCGCTCGAGCGCGTCCTGTTCGATTCGGCTCGGGCCTCCCCGCGAATCTATCTCTCCGGCAGTACGCAGCGAATCACTCGGACAGCAGCGCCTCGAGTTCCCCCGCGACGTTCTCGCCCATCGTGATCATCGCGTCGTCGCCGGGGTGGACCAGATCGGGCGTGAGCCCGGCGATGCTCGGGAGCATCTCGGTCCCCTCGAGCAGGTGGACGTTCTCGCGGGGCGAGTCGGCGACGATCTCGCGGAGGGCGTCCCGAAACGCCTCGGCTCGCTCGGCCGCCTCTTCGTCTCCGCAGACGTCGCTGGCGTGGGTGTAGAGGGTGATACACGCGATCGGCTCGTCGGGGTGGGCGTCTGCGACCGTCTCGATCATCGCCGCGGCGCGCGACCGGAACTCCTCGAGCGAGAACGTCCCGACCATGTTCACCGAGAGTGCGAGCGTCGCGACGTCCCAGTCGTCGCGTTCGGCGATGTGCTCGGCCATCGCGGGGTCGCAGTAGGCGGTCCCGCACGAGCCCAGGTTGATCAGGTCCGCGTCGAGCCGGCGTGCGGCCTGACTGACGTAGGTGAGGTGTTCGGCCAGCGGCGACTCCCCCTCAGTGATCGAGGTGCCGTAGGCGAGGTACCGACGGTCGGGGAGTTCGTCGGCTCGAGGCGGCCGCACGTCGCCCTCGATCCCGTGGTACCGCACGAATCCGCCGCGGTGCTCGCCCGGCAGTTGCACCCGGCAGACCCGCGGGTGGAAGGCGAGGTCGTCGGCGACGGCCGGCTCGATCTCGGTCAGCCGCTCGGGAACGGAGAGCTCGAGCGTGACGGGCTCCTCGCCGACGAGGTACTCCTCGCGGCGACCGCGCGAGCCGACGCCGGAGAGTCCGGACATGTCCTCGGGGTCGTCGGGAACGAAGTCGCGCCGTCCCTGAAGCGGTCCCCAGAAGATCCGAACGACGCCCTCGTCGACGCCGTTGTCCGGGACCGTCGAGAGCGTCAGTTCGACCGTACCCGAGGGCACGAATCGGAGTTCGACGCCCGCCGGGTGGCGCATCCGGCGCTGGGCGCCGTCGTTGAGTTCGGTTCGAACCGATTCCGGGACGCGCTGGATGAGCGCCCCGTCGTTCTCGTCGTTCTCGTCGTCCGCGTCCGTGCGGAGCTCTTCGACGTTGTGGAACTCGATTCCGTCGTGGTGCATGTTCTCACAGCACCACTCCGGGAGTATATAGCTACTGTTACTGTTACTCGAGGTCGTCAGTCCGCGAGGACGTCCGCGCCCTCGAGGTCGTAGTCGGTGAAGTACTCGCGTTCGGTCTCGACGAGTTTGACGAAGAGTTCCTTCGCTTCGTCGGGCTGGATGTCGACGAGCGGTTCGTTACAGAACGCCTGGAACGCGAGATCGAGATCGCCGGCGAAGCCGGCCTCGATGAGCGTCTCCTGGTTCGTGACGGTGGTCTGGACCATGCTCCGGATCTGGTCCGGGAGCTCGCCGGCGGTGATCGGCGAGACGCCCTTGCCGGTGATCACGGCGTTCGTCTCGACGACGGCGCCCTCGGTGAGGTCGGGGGTCTGTCCGACGTTCGGGTAGTTGAGGTTGGTCTTGATCGGCTCGAGGCCGAGCAGGGCGCGCATGATGTCGACGACCTCCTCGCCGGATTCGGTGAACTCGAACGCCCCTTCGTCGTCGAGGTACCGGCTCATCTTCGCCGGCCCCTCGCCGTCGCCGGCGCGGGCCGAACTCGGCGTCAGGCGGAAGCCCCAGCGCTGTACCTCCTCGGGTTCCTCGAGGTCGAGGTACCACGGGACGAACTCCGCGAGGTGTCGGTCGCCCGCGGCGCCCAGCAGCCCGAACGTGTCGTAGAGGTCGAACGCCACCTGGTGGTGGTTGGTCCAGTAGCCCTCGTCGTCGAGGTCGCCGGGCTCGAACCCGGGAAGCGGTTTGCGCTCCTCGAGTTCCTCGTCGAGGTACTGGAAGACGTCGTGGCCGCGCCAGTAGGCCTCGTCGATCCAGGTGAAGTGGTTGATGCCCTTGACCGTGACGTCGATCTCGCTGCCGGAGACGTCTTCGGCCTCGTCGACGTACTTCTCGGCGATATCGGCCAGCAGCATCTGAATGTGGAACACCTCGTGACAGAGCCCGATGGCGTTGATGTCGGGGTACTCCTCGTAGAGCGTCCGCGTGCAGACGGTCATCGGGTTGGTGTAGTTGACCACCCACGCGTCGGGGCACTGTTCTCGGACGACTGCGGCGATCTCGCGGTACTGGGGGATCGCCCGGAGCGCGCGGACCGCGCCGCCGGGGCCGACCGTGTCGGCGACCGGCTGGTAGATGCCGTACTTCTGCGGGAGGTCGATGTCGTGGACGAACGTCTCCTCCGGCGGGTCCTGAATCGAGCAGATGACGAAGTCCGCGTCCGCCAGCGCGTCCTCAATCTCGCGGTGCGCTTCGAAGGTCCAGTCGGCGTCGACGTCGTCGCGACCTGCCAGCTGGTTCCCGAGCTCGGCGTTCTTTTCGGCCGGTTCGTAGTTCACGTCGTAGAGGGCGACGCGACCCGACACGTCCGTACACTGCAGGAGGTCGTTGATGAGCGTGTGTGCCCATCCCTGACTACCGCCGCCGACGTAGCCGATCTTCACGCCCGAAATCGATTCCGCTCCCTCGGCTGGATCGCTTCTCGTCAGTTGGTGCATGCTGACTCTACGTGTGAACCGGTCCAAAATAGGTGTTGTTGTTCGCTACCACGGCACCGGACCCGCGGTCGCCACCGAACCCGTGGGAACGACGCGCATACCTAAGCGTTTAACTGACTCGGAATGAACAGACCGCGTATGCAACTCGACACCGTCACGGGCCACGCGCTCTCCTCGCCGATCGACCCGCCACAGCACCGCCAGTTCCACGGCGGCTCTCGAACCCTGCTGAAACGCGACGTCGTCCTCGTCGTCGTCGAGACGACCGACGGCTACCGCGGTGTCGCAACGGCGGGCGCGTCCAGTTCGGCGATGCGCGAGTACTTCGAAGGCGAATCGCAAGGCACCTTCGGAGACGTCATCGACGGCGACGTCGCGGACGCCCTCGAGGGGCGGACGATCGACGACATCTCCGAGGCCCACGAATACATCGAATCGGCCGGGCTGCCCGACCGGTTGGAAACGCAGGCGATCTCGGCCGTCGACGTCGCGCTCTACGACATTCGGGGGAAGGAACTCGACGCTCCGGTGTACGAACTCCTCGTCGACGAGTTCGAGGACGCGCCGGCGCCGACGACGGATCTCCCGCTGTACGCGAGCGCGGGCATGTACATGGAACCCGAGGGGTACGCCGCACAGGCCGAACTCGTCGAAGAGGCCGGGTTCATGGGGTACAAGTACCGACCCGGAATCGGCCCCGACGCCGACCGCCGGACGATCGACCTCGTGACTGAGGCCCTCGAGACGACCGAGGTAATGCTCGACTGTCACACCTGGTGGAAGCTCCGGGACGCCTACGGTCCCGAGGTCGTCGAAGACATCGTCTCCTACGCGGCCGAGAAGGGCGCCTACTGGGTCGAAGAGCCGGTTGCGCCGGACGATTACGACGGGTACCGGCGGCTCGCGGAGACGGGCGCGCCGCTGGCCGGCGGCGAGAGCGAGGAGTCCCCCGAGGGGCTCGTCGCGCTCGCGGAGACCGGCGCCGTGTCCTATCTGCAGGGCGACGTCCGCCACCACCACGGATTCACGGGCTGTCTGGGTGCCATCGAGTACTGCCGCGGCCGCGATATCGAGTTCGTCCCGCACAACTTCGGCACCTGGATCGGTCTGCTGGCCAACGCCCACCTCGTGGCCGCCGCCCCGGAGGTCGAACTCGTCGAGTATCCGATCTTCGAGAACGACCCATTGGTCGACGCCGCGGGCGATCCGGGGATGTACCCCTTCGAGCTGGCGTTCGACCTCGTCGACGGGACGCCGCCGGTCGAGGACGGTCGGCTCGCGGTGCCGGACGCGCCGGGACTCGGGATCGAGGTCGACCTCGACGTCCTCGAGGAGTACCCGTTCCAGGAGGGCCCCTGGACGGAGTTCCACTACGACGACGAGTAACGAGTAGGGAGAGCAAAGAAGCGGGCGCACACGGACTCGAACTTCCGGCTCCCGTAGAATTATGCTCGGCGCAGAACTATGCGGACCAATGTCACTGTTCACCGACCGACAGCTGACGGCGCTGAAGCGAAACGGCTTCGTCGTGTTGTCCGACGTCGTCGACGACGACACGATTGAGGCGGCTCGAGACGCCTTCTGGGACGGTTTTCCGACCGATCGTGACGACTACGAGGGGTTGACCACCGAACCGGAGCGATTCGAGAACGCCTGGGAGTACATCGAGGACCCCGACCCGTTCCGCGAGATCAACGACCAGCTATTCCCCTACGCGGAGGCCCTCGCAGGCGAGGGGACGCTCGAGCGCCCCGACGGGCGCATTCAGGTCACGCCTCGGTTTCCGACCGGCGAGCAGACCGAGGGAGACGAGCGGCCGCCGCTCCACCGCGCCACGGGTCACATCGACGGCTATGGCCCCCACTTCGACGAACACTACGAGGTCGGCTACTACACGGTGATGGCCGCGGTCTACCTCGATCGCGTCGATCCACGCGGTGGCGGTTTCACCGTCTGGCCCGGCTCGCACTGGTACGCCGGCGACTACTACGCCGAACACCACCTCGAGAGTCTGGTGAACGACGCGACGCTGCCCGCCTACGAGGACGGGGAGTGGACCCGGGGCGAAGCGCTCGCCCACCAGACCGATCCGCTCGAGATCCACGGCGACGCCGGGACGGTCATCTTCTGGCACCAGAACCTGTTGCACTGCGGCGGGATCAACACGAGTCCGTACACGCGGCTGTCGGCCATTCAGCGGTTCGTTCGGCCGGACGCCGAGGAGATCAAACGCGACGCGTACGTCAATCCCTGGAAGTACTGGGAGGGAATGGACGGCGTCGAACTGCCGTCGGCCCCCTCCTAGCGGTGACTATTTCCGGTTTTCGAACACCCTCGACGTCCTCGAGTCCCCATTTCGGCGCTCCTCTCCGAAGTTATATGCTATCGGGTGCCAAACCGGGTCGCATATGTCACCACCGACGACCGATTCCGAGACGGCCCCCGTCGACCTCGTCGACCTACGGGTCGACCGCGAGTCCGAACCGCTCGACGCCTCGCCGACGCCCCGCTTCTCCTGGCGTGCCGACGCGACGGCACGAGGCGCGGCCCAGACCGCCTACCGAATCCTCGTCGCTCGCTCGAGGGCGGCGCTCGAGGCGGGCCGCGGCGACTGCTGGGACTCGGGGCGCGTCTCGAGTCCGACGTCGACCGGCGTGGCCTACGACGGGACGGCGCTGTCCTCGAGCACGGACTACTACTGGACGGTGCGGATCTGGGACGAAGAGGGTCGTCCGTCGGCGTGGGCCGATAGTTCGTCGTTCTCGACGGCGCTCGAGGGCGGCCGCGAGTGGGAAGGCGAGTGGATCGGGTACCGGCCGGGCGTCGGGGACTCGAACGGGTATCGGAGTCGGTGGCGGCCCGCTGGAGGCGAGGGAGGAACCGGAGTCGAAGGGACCGACGACCCCGCGGAGTGGGTCCAGATAGACCTCGGCGACGTTCGTTCGATCGACCGCCTCGAGCTCCACCCGGCGGAGCCGTTCGACGGCCCGGAGACGCCGGACGGGATGGCGGTATCTGCGCAGTACTCTCACGACGACGCCGACCACCCGCAGGGCGCGGGCGGCTTCGGATTTCCGGTCCGGTATCGTATCGACGTCGCGACGGACGCGGACTTCGCGGACGCGGAGACCGTCGTCGACCGAACCGAGGAGAACCAGCCGAATCCCGGCTCCGAGACGGTGGCGTTCGACGTCGGTTCGGACGCGGGTACAGAGTCGGAGACGGAGACGAAGGCGGATACGGACGTGGCGGCCCGCTACGTCAGGGTCGTCGCCACCGATCGTTACGAGTTCGACCCCGCGAGTAGCGGACAGACGAAGACCGAGCACGTCCGCGAGGAACGCCGCGCCTGGGAGGCGTTCGCGCTCGCCGCGCTGGCCGTCCGCGACGAAGACGGGACGGACCTCGCCGTCGACTGCCCCGTCACCGCCGCCTCGAGTATCGAATCCGAAACCTGGGGGTGCGACCAGCTCGTGAACGGTCGGTACGAGTCCGCGACCGGCCCGGGATCTGCGCTGTTGCGGACCGACGTCGCGCTCTCGAAGCCGGTCGCACGCGCTCGAGCCCACGTCTGCGGGCTCGGCTACGGCGAGTTGTCCGTCAACGGCGAGAAGATCGGCGACGCGGTCCTCGACCCCGGCTGGACCCAGTACGACCGGCGGGTACTCTACAGCACCTACGACGTCTCCGAGGCGCTGACGGCGGGCGAGAACGCGATCGGGCTTCGGCTCGGCCGGGGCTGGTTCGCCCGCAACGCCATCGACTGGACGGGATTCGGCTCGCCGCGGGCGATCTGCCAGCTCGAAATCACCTACGAGGACGGGACGACGCGCTCGGTATCGACCGACGGCTCGTGGGAGGCGACGCGGGGGCCGATCCTCGCGAACGATATCTACGACGGCGAGACTTACGACGCGCGGCGGGCGGTCCCGGGGTGGGACGAGCCGGGATTCGATCGTACCGGTGACGACGGTGCCGATGAGGCCCGCGGTGCCGACGACCGCGAAGACGGCGACGCCCCAGCCTGGGAACCCGCCACCGTCGTCGACGGTCCCGGCGGCGACCTCGTCCCGCAGCGGACGCCGCCGATCCGGGTGACCGAAACGATCGACCCCGAGTCCATCCGCGACCACGAGGACGGCCCGATCGTCGACTTCGGGCAGAACCTCGTCGGCTGGGTCGAACTCGAGATCGAGGGCGCAGCGCGCGGCGACGAGATCGTCCTCAGACACGCCGAGACGCTCTTAGAGGACGGCAGCCTCTCGCTTATCGACCTCCGATCCGCGGACGCGACCGACCGCTACGTCGCCGCCGGCGAGCCCACGGAGATCTATCACCCCCGATTCACCTACCACGGCTTCCGGTACGCGCAGGTCAGCGGCTATCCGGGCGACCTCGAGCCCGAGCACATCAGCGCGAAGGTGGTCCACACCGACGTCGAACCGATCGGGTCGTTCGACTGCTCGAACGAGGAGCTCGCGCAGGTCCAGGAGAACGCCCGGTGGGGGCTACGAGGGAACCTCCACAGCGTGCTGACCGACTGCCCCCAGCGCGACGAGCGCTTCGGCTGGACCGGCGACAACCACATCGCCGCGCGGGCGCTGTGTTACAACTTCGACGGCGGTCGCTTCTACGGCAAGTGGATGGACGACCACGCGGACGTCCGCTCGGAACACGGCTACGTCGCGGACACGATCCCCTACGGCTACGGGTCGATCCCCGAGGACCGGACGTGGGGAATCACCCAGGTGACCATCCCGTGGCACCTCTACCGCCACTACGGCGACGCGGGCGTCCTCGAGCGCCACTACGAGGGAATGCGCCGGTACGTCGACTACTGGCACTCGGTTTCCGAGGACGGACTCGTCGGCGACGAGTTCGGCAACTACGGCGACTGGCTGGCGTTCGAGAACGCCGACGGTCGTCGCGGGTTGCCCCTGGACCTGTTCAACACCGCCTTCCACTACCACACGACGAACCTCTTCGCGGAGGTCGCGGCGGTGCTCGGCAACGACGTGGACGCCGAGCGGTATCGGGAGCGAGCCGAGGCGGTCGCGGACGCGTTCACCGACGAGTTCTTCGATTCCAGTGCTTCGGAGTACGGTCCCGGCACCCAGTCGTCCTCGGCGGTCCCGCTGTACGTCGGTCTGGTTCCCGACGAACACACCGACGCGGTCGCGGCGGCACTCGCCGAGAAAGTACGGGAGGCGGACGGCAAACTCCAGACCGGATTCCTCGGCACCCGACCGCTCGTCCACACGCTCGTCGACCACGGCTATCCCGAGGTCGCCTACGAGGTGGTGAGCCAGCCCGAACAGCCCGGTTGGGTGTACATGGTTCGCCAGGGCGCGACGGCGATGTGGGAACGCTGGGACAGCGACTCCCGGGTCGGCGACGGGATGAACTCCTTCAACCACTCGCCGTTTACCTTCGTCTCCGAGTGGTTCTACGAGGCGCTGGCCGGTCTCCGATTCGACACCTCGATCCGCGAGGGCCGAGTCGAGATCGCGCCGACCGTCGTCGACGACCTCGAGTGGGCCGAGGGATCGATCGAGACGCCACACGGACGGCTGGCGTCGCGGTGGGAGTGCGAAGAGCGCGACGGCGGCGATGAGACCGGACTCGAACTCGAGATCGAAGTGCCGTGGAACACGGTCGCGACGGTCCGGATTCCGGATCTCGAGGCGGCGGACGATCCCGTCGTGGCGGTCGGCGAGGGTGGAGACGAGGTCGAGGGCGGGAACGGGAGCGAGGACGAGCGCTTGGCCGGCGAGACGACCTTGATCTGGAACGGCGACGGCGACGACGCTGGCCCTCGATCGGACCCGGACGCACTCCCCGACGGAATCGAATCCGTTCGCGACGACGACGGGGCGATAACGGTGACGGTCGGATCGGGAACGTATCGATTCGAGGTGCGAGTGCGGTCGACGGAGTAGCCGTCGACGCTGCCGACCCGCTCTTCGCTCGTACGGTCTCCCGCAAATCGGCTCCAGTGTAACCGCGACCGACCTGCGATTTCATCGGTACATCGTCACAGCGAACCGTTTCGGTCGATCGGGACACCGGGTTTCCGGTGAACGGTTGCGGGAACGAAAACCGGAAGGAGGGTCGCTCGAGCACGTGCCGGTCGGATCTCGATGGTCGAAACGCGTCTCTCAGGTCTCTGCTCGGTCCTCACGTTCATGTGGAAACGACTATCACCATCAATTATATGTGATGGCCACTGGTACGTGTGAACGCGATGCAAGACTCATCGAAGCCATCAGCGGAGACTGTTCCGGACGATTTCTCGCTCACTCGACGGACGGCACTGGCGCTGCTGGGCGCCGGCGGTGTCGCGAGTATGGCCGGGGCCGGAAGTGCGAGTGGGACGGGAGCGGACGGTGGGGACGAGACGAAAGGCGAGCACGGGAGCGACGGCTCGCCCGCTCGTCGCTGGAATCAGGACGTCGACGCACAGGGTCACGCGCTGTCCGATCTGGGTTCGCTCGAGGTTGAGCACGTCTACACGTCGGCTCGCGACGCGAACGTCATCGTCTGGCGGGACGAGGAGGGCGTCTATCACGCGGACAGCAGCGAGGAAACCCTCCACAGCGGCGAGGACTACGTCGAGACGATCCAGGCGGCCGTCGACGGCCTCAGCGAGGGCCGGACGAGCAAAGAGACGGTGCTCGTCGCCGCTTCCGGGACGATCGGCCCGGTGGACGAACTCACTCAGATCGTCCTCCCGAGTTACACGGTCTTAGACGTCGCGGGGACCATCTACGTCGAGGACGAGGGCGAGTCCTTGGTGACGCCGATCCGGGCGTTCGGCGAGGAGCGGATCGAGATTCCGCGCCTGACGATCGAGGGGAACCCGCGGTTCGGGGTCTGGATCCAGAACAGCGATTCGATCAAACTGGATAACGTCGACATTCGGTTCGAGAACCTCGACGACCTCGAGCCCTACGAGGACGCGCCGGGCGACTGGCCGCCGGTCGCGTTCGACCCGGAGAGCAGCAAGGAGGAAATCCTCGCGAACCGGGGGTACGTCGGAGCCAACAACGAGGGGATCCGGATCGACGGCCGGGCGCGCGAGGAGCCGTGTTCGGACGTTCAAATCGGGTCGGTGTACGTCGAGGGCGCGGGCCACCACTGTGTCGAACTGTACGACGCAGAGCGCGTCCAGATCGAGCAGGTCATCGGCGTGGACATGGACAGTTCCTCGGTCATCCTGAACGAAACCGAGAACGCGACGGTCAACGGCGTCGTCGGGGAGAACCCTGAGTCGCCGACGTGGTACGCGACCTTTCGGTGTGCGAACGGCTGCGAGAACGTCTCCGTCGGGCAGGTGGTCAGCCGCGACGCCCCGCGCGGAATCCACATCACGACCGACTCGAACGACATCACGATCAGCGAGGTCAACATTGTCGGCGCCCGTTACCACGGCATCAAGATCGACGACGTCGAGAACGTCGCCGTTCAGGGTGGCCTCGTCAAGAACGTCGTCGAGGAGGCGGTGCTCTCGTGGGCCGACGGTCTCTCGATCAGCAACCTGCGGATCGTCGACGACCTCTCCGAGCAAGAGCGCGAAGAGATCTTCCTCCCCGTCGGCGGCCCGGACGTCCGCGAGCAGACCCACGCGATCCACTTCACCGGACAGAACGGCCGCATCGTCAACAACGACGTCCGCGGCGGCGGCACCGAGGAACTCATCGCGATCGACGCCACGAACACCATCGTCCGCGACAATCTCGGGGACGGGATCGACTCGGGTACCGTCACGCTCGAGTCCGGCGCGGACGAGGCCGCTCGAATCGAGGGCATCCACGGTCGGTTCGACGCGGCGTTCGACCTGCGCGCGGAACCCGCGGCGGT
The DNA here is from genome assembly GCF_017357405.1 of Halomontanus rarus. Classification (GTDB taxonomy): domain Archaea; phylum Halobacteriota; class Halobacteria; order Halobacteriales; family Natrialbaceae; genus Halomontanus; species Halomontanus rarus. The sequence continues at coordinate 973,337 of NZ_CP071598.1, forward strand.
CCCGGCCGGGCCCGTCGCTTGGACCCACTACTTCGAGTGGTCCGGCGAGGGCTGGGATCTGGTCTTCGCGTGGGAGACCGACCCCGGCGAGGACCTCGAACTCTCCTACACCGTCGACCAGACCCAGGGCGGCGACGCCGAAATCGACCTCGAGCCGCTCGAGGCGGGTACCTACCGGATCGACGCGAGACACAGCGGGCTCTCGCTGACGGCCGTCGAAGACGGGAACGTACAGCAAGAGGAGTGGAGCGGCGGTGAGAATCAGCGCTGGCACGTCGCGGAAGACGGCGATCACTTCCGTCTCGAAATCGCCGACACGGGGCAGGTGCTCGAGACCGAAGACGGCTTGACCGAGAACGGTGCAAACGTACAGGTCGGCGAGGACTCCGGTGGGGATCATCAGCGCTGGACCGCCGTTCCGGTCTTTAGCGCCACGGGCGAGTATTATTACGCCCTCCAGCCCGCCCACGTCGAGCGAGCGGTCGACATCTCGGGTATCTCACAGGATCCCGGTGCGAACGCGCTCCTGTGGGACTACGGTGAGGGCGAGAACCAGCAGTTCGCGTTCGACGAATTGTAACGCCTCCGACGATTTGGGCACTCGTCCGTTCGATTCTCTGTTCCGTTTCGTTCCGTCCGATACTGTCTCGCTCAACTCGCTCGCGCGGTCAGGCGATGCGGAGCCGACTGACCGTCCCAGTCGTTCGGGGACCCGTACGGCATTCGGTAACTGTATACTCGAAGACCCTAAAACTATTAGTAGTGGAACTTCTCATCTCTTGGTAGTGCAAGTCGAGCACGAGGTATCTACATAATGAAGGCTATCGTCCAGACCGCTCCCAAGTCTATAGAGATTCGTGATCGCGAGCGTCCCGTCCCGTCCGACGACGAGGTGCTCGTTCAAGTCCACTACGCGGGTCTCTGCGGGAGCGACGCACACGCATACAAGTACGAGGGAGGCTACGAGTGGATCCCGATTCCGCGCGTCATGGGACACGAGTACTCGGGGAAAGTCGTCGAAGTCGGTGAGAACGTCGCCAACTTCGCCGTGGGTGACAAGGTCGTCGAGGAACCGATCCACGACTGTGGTACCTGCTTTCAATGCAAGAACGGCCAGCCCAACGTATGTCAAAATTTCGAGATAACTGGGATGCACAACGACGGTGCGTACACCGAGTTTACGACCGTCGAACCCGACGACCTGCACCACATTCCGGAAGACGTTCCGCTTCGGCAGGCCAGTATTACCGAGCCGCTGAGCATCGCGACGCGTGCGGTTTTCACGCAGTCGAACGTGACGCCCGGCGACACGGTGCTGGTCGAAGGTCCGGGTCCGATCGGTGTGCTCGTCGCCGCCGTCGCGGACTCGATGGGTGCGAACGTCGTCGTCTCGGGACTCGGCAAGGACGGCGCATACCGACTCCCACTCGTCGAAGAACTCGGTATCGACACGATCAACGTCGGATCGATCGATCTCGAGGACGTCGTCGACGAGCGAACTGACGGTATCGGCTTCGACGTCGTCTTCGACACGACGGGTCACAAGAGCGGCGTCGAGATGGCGATCGACAACGTCCGCAAGGGCGGACAGGTCGTCGTCGTCGGTCTCCCCGGTGACTCGAGTGACGTTTTCATGACGCCGATCGTTCGGGGCGAAATCGACCTCAACACGTCTTACGGCTCGACCTGGCGAAACTTCGAACAGGCGATTCGCGTCATGGCCAACGATTCGATCGACGTCGATTCGATCGTCGACACGTCTTATAGCGTCGACGAACCGACGGCCGCGTTCGAGGCGTTCCTCGACTCGGAGACGTGTAAGCCGGTCTTCTCGTTCGTCGACGAGTGATCGGTGTTCCTGGCACGACTGTTTTGACCGCTTTCGCTCCACGTGAAGTTACCTTTCGAACCGATACTGTCAGTGTGGACTCGCCTCTCGGTTCATTCGATCGGTAACAGAGAATCTCGACGAGACCCGAGCGTGTCTGTATCGTCCCCGTTTCCAGTAGCGACAGGGAACACTTTATCCAGTTTCTACGACCCGTGTTCGGTCAGTGTGTCACTTCGCTCGACCGTCACTACGGCCGATACTGCTCGGACGATGTCTGTCCGGTAACACCGAACGAATATCGCGCACTGTCACGTCTACGAGTGACCACGTCCGGTTGACGACGTTAACTATTACATTCGTACGTTTGTAAAGCCACCCGCATGTCCGGGGCCATTTTCCGGTTTTCGACTCTTTCTCTGTGATCTCTCTGGCCGATTTCAGACGTTTCAGGCCTTCTTCAGTGATCTAATTCGGTGTGGCGGTTTTGTCTGCTATCGAATCCGCCTTGGCCGGATTCCACTCGACGTATCATCTCTCGAGTTACACTCGATCGGGGGAAATCGGATACGATAGTCACAGTGTTGCGTGGTGTGATAGCATTCCTATCTTCTACCGTCCGGCTATGGCGGACGTATTGGTACGGGCCACTCGTGCGACGGCCACCTCGAGTCGCCACTGATCGAGGCCGGGACCGGTCACACGACGACAGTGCGGTTGAGCAGGGACTGACAGTCACACCGTCGTCCGATCGGCACTAACACGGTCACGGTACTGAAAGTAGTCGAGCGGTCGGTGTCGTCTCACTCCTCCTTTCCGATGGATGGCAACCTTTACATACAGTGAGAACGAGTTAGCAATTGCCAGGCTTACTGGCAACACCTACCACCATTGGCCGTAGTGATCGGGCCGCTATCAACCATTCGACACCCCCTACATCACTACTGTTCTCTTTCGACACTCGCTCACGGTCTCGATTAATCGTGTCTCGAGAACGCGTCGAACGTAACTACTAATCTGTTGGGAGCAAAGGTTCACGTAGTATGTACTTCAATCGCGGTGTGGCCCCGGTTAGAAATCGACTCTTCGGAGGGGATCGAAGTGAGTGATTCGGCGCCACAGACCTCACCGATCGACCGATTCTGCACCCGGAGTCGGACCGTCGGCGTCGACGTGACGCGCGTCCCTCGCGAGGACGTGTCGGCGACGCTGGCCGAGCTCTGCGAGCCACCGGCTGTCGGTGCACCGCTCCCGTGGACCGACGTCTCGCTCCCCGAATCCGCCACGACGATGCCCACACCGGCGGAACTCGAGGACGCGCGGACGGGGATCACCGCCGCCGTAAGCGGGGTCGCCGACTACGGAAGTGTCCTGATCCGATCGACGCCCGACGGCGTCGAGCCGGTGAGCCTCTTTCCGGATCGCCACGTCGCCGTCCTTTGCGAGGACGACGTCGTCCCCGACATGGCGACGGCGATCGGCGAACAGGGCGAGGCCTTCCGCGAGGAGGCTGCGAGTCTGATCGTCGCGACCGGCCCGAGCGCGACCGCGGATATGGGGGAACTCGTCACGGGGGCTCACGGGCCGAAAGAGGTCCACGTCGTCCTGTTCGGGGGTGAAGGTCGGTGAGTTCTGAGTCCGACTCGCGCCAGCAGAAGGCCGCCCGCATCCGGGAACTGATGGCGACCGAGGGTGACGCCGTCCAGACGAACACCGAGGGCTTCAATCGGGGTCGGTACGAGTCGGTCTCCCGACTAGGCGAGTACGAGGAGTTGAAGACCGAAGCCCGCGCCATCAAAGAAGACGCCATCGAACGGCTTCCGGAACTCGTCGAGGAGCTTCGGGAGACGGTCGAGGCGCGCGGCGGCCACGTCTACCTCGCCGAGGACGCCGCCGACGCGAACCGCTACGTCGAGGAGGTCGTCGCCGACCGGGACGCCGAGCGCGTGATCAAGTCCAAGTCGATGACCAGCGAGGAGATCGAGGTCAACGACGCCCTCGAGGCCCGCGACGTCGACGTTGTCGAAACCGACCTCGGCGAGTGGGTGCTGCAGGTCGCCGACGAGGCGCCTTCCCACCTCGTCGCGCCGGCGATCCACAAGTCCCGCGAGGGGATTGCGGAGCTGTTCAACGAGGTCTTCGAGCCAGAGGAACCGCTCTCGAGCGCGCAGGAACTCACGATGTTCGCCCGCGACAGGCTGGGTGAACTGATCGCCGACGCGGAGGTCGGGATGACCGGCGCGAACTTCATCACCGCCGACTCGGGGACGATGATGTTGGTGACCAGCGAGGGCAACGCCCGGAAAACTGCCGTCGTGCCGGACACCCACGTCGCCGTCGCCGGCGTCGAGAAGATCGTCCCCTCGGTCGAGGATCTGGACCCGTTCGTCGAACTCATCGGCCGGTCGGGGACGGGTCAGGACATCACGAGCTACGTCTCCATGCTGACGCCGCCGGTCGAGTCCCCGGTGGTCGACTTCGATCGGCCCGACGAGCCGATCGATCCCGACAGCGCCGACGACCGCGAGTTCCACCTCGTGCTCATCGACAACGGGCGGATGGCCATGCGCGACGACCCCGAACTCAAGGAGACGCTCTACTGCATCCGCTGTTCGGCGTGTGCGAACACCTGCGCGAACTTCCAGCACGTCGGCGGCCACGCCTTCGGCGGCGAGACGTATACGGGCGGCATCGCGACCGGCTGGGAGGCCGGCGTCCACGGACAGGACAGCGCCGCCGAGTTCAACGACCTCTGTACCGGTTGCTCGCGCTGTGTCGACGCCTGCCCGGTCAAGATCGACATCCCCTGGATCAACGTCGCCGTCCGCGACCGGATCAACCGCGGGAAAGACGGCGAACTCGACTGGCTCGTCGAGGGGCTCACCCCGGACGCCGACCCCGGCGGCGTCGACATCCAGAAGCGGCTGTTCGGCAACTTCGAGACGCTCGCGAAACTCGGGAGCGCGACCGCGCCGGTCTCGAACTGGATGGCCGACATCGGGCCGTCCCGAGCGATCATGGAACGCGTTTTCGGCGTCGACAGCCGACGGGACCTCCCCGAGTTCCAGCGGGAGACGCTGGTCGACTGGTTCGAGAAGCGCGGCGGCGAGGCCGCCTCGACGGAGCGAGCGCGGCAAGCGCGAGCGGCGCGTGGCGACGGAAACGGCGGCGACCTCGAGCGACGGGTCGTCCTCTACCCCGACCTCTACACGAACCACGTCCTGGTCGACCGCGGGAAAGCCGCGGTCAGGGTTCTGGAAGCGCTCGGCGTCGACGTTCACGTTCCGCCGATGCCCTCCTCGGGCCGGGCACCGCTCTCGCAGGGGATGATCGCGACCGCGCGATCGAAGGCCGAGGCCGTCGCCGACGCGGCCGCGCCCCACCTGCTCGAGGACCGAGACATCGTCGTCATCGAACCGAGCGATCTGGCGATGTTTCAGGGCGAGTACGAGCGCCTGCTGCCGGAAAAGACCGCGACGGCGATCGGCGAGAACAGCTACGAGATCCTCGAGTACGTCTTCGGCCTGCTGGAGAACGGCGCCGACGACGGCGTGCTCTCGGGGCCGGCCGGCGACACTGACGCCAGCGTCGCCTACCACAGCCACTGTCAGCAGCGAACGCTCGGTCTTGAGGCCCACACCGTCGCGGTCCTCGACCGGCTGGGCTATCGGGTGACGACCAGCGACGCGGAGTGTTGCGGGATGGCCGGCTCGTTCGGCTACAAGCGCGAGTACTACGACCTGGCCGTCGACATCGGCGACGACCTGTGCCGGCAACTCGAGGCCGCCGACGCGAGTCAGGTACTCACGAGCGGGACCTCCTGTACCGAACAGGTGGGGTCGCTCGGCGACGACGATCCGATCCATCCGATCGAGTTGATCGCGCCGCGGTGAGTGGGGTTGCGGTTCGGGTTCGGAACCTAATCCGTACGGATCGCTCACGAACCGGCGGTTGCGCACGCGTGAATCACTGGCTCGTGCATACGCGTGACTTCCTGTAACTCGACGACTCGAGGTCCGCTGACGACTCGAGAGTGAGATCGATCTGAACGCTCGTCTCGAAACCGTACACGCGGAATCCGAATCCGTCAGTAACTCACCGCATCCGGTACACTTCGTCCATCCACTGATCGTCGCTCTCCTCGAGAATGCCGTCCATCACCTCGTTCCAATCGGCCTGTGCCTCGCTCTCGTCCATGACCTCTCGGATTACCTCGGGGTTCTCGAGTTCCAGATAGCCGAAGACGTGACCGTCCTTCTCGAAGACCGAGTAGGTCTCGATCCCGGCGTCGGACTCGAGGTACGCCTCCTCGAGCGCGTCCGGCACGTCCTCGTGTTCGGTTCGATACGCCTCGCGCTGTCCGTCTTCGATTTCCAGGTGGAACGCAATTCGCTCCATGTGGGTGGGGTATCCGTACGGGCGCATAACGATTTGGGTCAGCGGCCGATCGACGCTGCCGACGTTCGACGTCTTTCGTCTCCGGATCACACTCGGACCCGGCCCTGGACCCGGATTCGAATCCGGATCCGGACACTCGAACGATACCGCCTCGTTCCGGTATCGTGAAGCACGAAGCCGTCGACTCGTTCGTATGACCGACTCAGACGATCGCGATCGGGACGACCCGGACCCCGACGAGGACCCGATCGAGACGAACCGCGCGAAGTGGGAGGAGTACGCCGAGATTCACCCCGAGACGGAGTACTACGACGTTCCGGGGTTCGTCGCCGACGACTCCCGGTCGACGCTTCAGCCGCCGGAACGGGAACTCCTCGGCGATCTCTCGGGGCGGTCGTTGGTCCACCTGCAGTGTCACATCGGTCTGGACACGCTCTCGTGGGCGCGAGCGGGCGCGTCGGTCGTCGGCGTGGACTTCGCGACGACCGCTATCGAAACCGCGCGCGAAATCCGCGACGAAGCGGGTCTCACCGACGACGCGGAGTTCGTCCGCTGTGACGTCTTCGACGCCCCGGAGACCCTCGACCGTGAGTTCGACGTCGTGTTCGCCTCCTACGGCGTCCTCTGCTGGATTCCCGACGTCGACCGGTGGGCCGAGGCGGCCGCCTCGCTGTGTCGGCCGGGCGGCACCGTCTTCCTCGCCGACTTCCATCCGATTTTGGACGTGTTCGAGTGGGATCTCACGCTCCGCGACGACAGATCGTACTTCCGGGAGGAGTCGATCCGGTACGAGGAGGAGGGGACGTACGCGGACTGGGACGCGTCGGTCGAGAACGCCGCGGCCTACGAGTGGCAACACGGCCTCGGCGAAATCGTGACCGCGTTCGCTCGAGCGGGTCTTCGCGTCGACACCCTTCGGGAGTATCCGATCGCGAACTTTCGGGCGTTCGATTCGATGATCGAGTGCGGGAAGAACCGGTATCGAATCGACGGGGATCCGCTCCCCCTCGTCTACGCGCTCGCGGCTACCGCCGACGGCGTCCACGCCCCGTAGACCGCACCGAACGAGCCGGTTACCGCCGGTTCACTCGAGTCCGGCGAGGTCGCGGAACGCTCGATCGGTGATCCACTCGCGGTCGGTTTCCGAGAGCCCGTCGACGTGCTCGAGCCAGGTGAGCGACTCCTCGTAGGTCGCGACGTCGCTCACGTTCGGGAAGTCCGAGCCCCAGACGACGCGCTCGCGGCCGAAGGTGTCGACGAACCAGCGGACGTGGTCGTGCATGTCCTCGTAAGGGTACTCCTCGTCGGACATGTGGGGGATCTCCGAGACCTTGACGGCCACGTCGTCGTACGCCGCCAGATCGGCGAACCGGCTAAACGCGCTCTCTTCCGGCGGGACCGTGGGATCGGCGTGACCGAAGTGATCGAAGGCGTAGGTCAGGTCGGGATACGTCTCGACCAGTTCGATCGCCTGCTCGAGCTGGTCGTGGTGGATCAGGATCTGGACGACGGCGTCGGTCTCCCGGGCCGCCTCCCAGAACTCGGTCTCGTCGATGGCGTCGCGAAGCCAGGTCACGTCGGGGTCGAACGTCTCCCACATCCGATCGTAGGGACAGATCGCGCCCAGACGGAAGCCGAGAATTCCATCGACGGCCATCGACCGCCGGAGTTCGTCGGCCGCACCGTCGGCGAACTGATCGAGCATGACGATGCCGTAGAGTTCGTCGAACTCGGCGGCGACCTGTTCGGTGTACCAGTTGTCCGTCCAGTCACAGATGGGGTAGCCGACGACGACCGCCTCGTCGACGCCGATCGAATCCATGTCCTCGAGTAGCTTCTCGCCGCGGTAGACCGTCTCGACCGAGAAGGAGTCGACGGAGTTCTCGACGAGCGGGCCGTTGGTCCACGGGTGCTCCGACGTCGGCGGTCCCCAGGCGTGCGTGTGGGTGTCCAGTACCATGTCGGTTACAACTGGACGGTAATCGCTACTAAAACTTCCTGCTCCGGTGAACGCGAAAACCGCGATCCAACCCGACCCTACCCGACCAAACCCAACGGGGGTCGGAACCGGCCCGACTACTCGGAGACGACGTGATTCGTCAGTTCGCCGATTCCCTCGACCTCGGCGGTGACGGTGTCGCCGGGCTCGAGCAGTTCGGGCGGCTCGCGGAAGATGCCGACGCCGCCGGGCGTCCCCGTCGCGATGACGTCGCCGGGGCGAAGCGTCATCACGTCCGAGAGGTAGGAGATGACCTCGTCGATATCGAAGATGAACTGGGCGGTCGAGGAGGACTGCTTGACCTCGCCGTTGACCCGCAGTTCGACGTCGACGTCGTTGGCGTCGATCTCGTCGTCGGTCACCAGTTCGGGCCCCATCGGCGCGAACGTGTCGTAGCTCTTCCCGCGGAAGAACTGCTCGTCCTCGAACTGGGCGTCTCGAGCGCTGACGTCGTTCAACACGGTGTAGCCGGCCACGTAGTCGCGGGCGTCGGCTTCGTCGACGTGTTTCGCAGTTTTCCCGACGACGACCGCGAGTTCGACCTCGTAGTCGAGGTCCTCGACGTCGGCGGGGTGGACGATGGCGCTGTCGGGGTTCGCGACGGCGGTCGGCGACTTCGAGAAGAGCATCGGCTTCTCGGGGATCTCCTCGTCCTGTTCCTCGCCGTGTTTGAAGTAGTTCAGCCCGACACACGTGATCTTCCCTGGCGTGGGGACGGGTGCGAGCGGCGTGACGTCGGCCAGCGGCTGGCCGCGAAGCGACTCCGTCTCGAGGGCGCGTTCGACGGTCGCCCGGTAGCCGGGGTTCGCGATGTCTTGATAGGTCGGTTCGCCTGCCGGTGTGTCTGCCAGCGCGTAGACCGTGTCTTCGACGGCGACCCCCCACTGGGGCTGCCCGTCGCTGGCGTATCGCACGAAGCGCATTACAGGTACCTGATACACGAACCCAGTGCAAAACCGTTTCCATCTCGATCGCCCGGTCGTCGCCCGCGTCGACGGAGTACGCCGTCCGACCGAACTTGGTCACAAACCGTGAGGAACGGTCGGCGAGACGACCAGTACTATCGAGACGATGTCTATCGTTTGCCACTGTCATGTCCTCCGAACAGTCCGCAGAAACTGACCGACCCGATCGGATCGGCTCGACGATCTCCCGAAAGGCCCTTGCCGATCCGCTGTGCACGACGGGTATGACCAGTCCGTCGGCGGATCACAGTTCGTACAACTCCAAGGTCAAGCGAGTCGCCGAAACGTACGGTCTCGAGGACATCGACCGTGAACTCGCCGACCGGTGGACGCGTTCCGACGACCGGTTTAGTCTCAGGGACCTGGCGGACTTCTTCAACCAGCGGGTTCTCCGGGCCGCGATCGAAGCGCAGGGCATGAACCCGCTCGAGGGCGAAGTCGAGAACTTTCACCGTATCCTCACCGGCGACGTCAGTAGCGGCGTCAAGATGCAAGCCCGAAAGCGACTCGAGCAGAACGGCGTGGACGTCGACGAACTCGTCCAGGACTTCGTCTCCTATCAGAGTATCAACCGTCACCTGAAGAAGGACCTCGGCGTGACGCAGTCGGCGTCGTCGAAGTCAGACCCGGAGCGTAAACGACAGCGACTCTACGCGCTGCAAAATCGCGTCGTCGCGGTCGTCGAAAACACGCTCGAACAGTTGCGTGCGAGGGACGAACTCGCGCTCGCGGACTTCGACGTTGTCGTGGATATTCGTATCACCTGCTCTCGGTGCAATCGGATTCACTCGATCAGAGAACTGTTCGACCGGAGCGGCTGTGACTGCCAACTCGAACCCGATCGGTAGCTCCAAAAAATATAAAATCACGTATGTGTTGGAGAGATATCGGATTTCCGTTATATTAGCGTTACACACGTTCACCGCCCAACGAGCGACCCGTCCCCTGGCCTCGGCCAGGAGGTTCGTTCGCACAGAGGCCGATACCGTCGGTCCCCTCTCGAGAGCCGGTCATCCTCCGCGCGCCGCCGAACGACCTCCCCTCGAGGTCTGTGAGAGCGGAACTCCTTCGACTGCTGTGACCTCCACGTGGTGGTCGTCGCGAGACGCGATATAATCGATTTCGAGTTCGGTCGACCACCGATAAACGCCTGTCGACGGTCTGGGAGATCAGAACCTTGATTGGGACCTTCACCCTTAGTCGGGTCGTATGACCACACATCGATTCGTCGTCAGCGGATTCGCCGACGAGATCGGCCACGACCTCGAGGAACAACTCGACGTGCTCGAGGATCTCGGCATCGACAACCTCGACCTGCGCGGCGTCGAGGAGACGAACGTCCTCGACTTCTCGGACGAACAGATCGAGCGGATCACGGGGGCACTCGACGAGCGCGGGATCGGCGTCACCTCGATCGGCTCGCCGATCGGCAAGATCGACGTCACCGACGACTTCGAACCCCACTTCGACCGCTTCGAGACCGCCCTCGAGATAGCCGACACCTTCGACACCGACTACATCAGGCTGTTCTCCTACTACATTCCCGAGGGCGACGATCCCGCCGACCACCGCGAGGAAGTGATGCGCCGAATGACCGCCAAGGCCGAGCGAGCCGAGGAGGCCGGCGTCACCCTGCTCCACGAGAACGAGAAGGACATCTACGGGGACACACCCGAGCGGTGTCGCGACATGCTGACGACCGTCGACTCGCCGAACTTCCGGGCGATCTTCGACCCGGCGAACTTCCTCGAGATCGGCGTCACGCCGTACCCCGACGCCCTGCTCCAGCTCGTCGAGTACGTCGAGCAACTGCACATCAAAGACGGCGTGAAAGGCGAGCGCGGCGAGATCGTCCCCGCCGGAGAGGGCGACGGGAACATTCCCGAGATGCTCGAGACGTTCAAACGGCGCGGGTTCGACGGCCCCGCCTCGCTCGAGCCCCACCTGACCTACGCCGGCCCGAAGAGCGGGTTCAGCGGCCCCGAGGGGTACGAAATCGCCGCCGACGCCCTGTTCGACTGCCTCGAGTCGGTCGACGCCAGCTACGAGTGAGGTGGGTCCGGGGCGAGCCCCGACTCACTACTTCCGGCCAGTCCCGGACCGGTACCGTGCCGAAGACGCCCTGTCGGCGACGATACCCGCGAGCAGACCGCCGACGAGGTACGTGCCGAACATCGGGATCGCGTTGATCGCCGGGACGACGACCGCACCGAAGAGGGGTGGCGGGAAGACCCCGCGGACGAGCGGCCAGTAGAGGATCGAAAATGCGATGGTGAGCAGATACGCCAGCCCGAGCCCGTATACGGCGGCCTTCGTCCCGGTGATCGTACCGGAGCCGAGATCCGAGGTCAGCCAACCGGCGACGGCGGCCCCGGTCACGCCGCCGAACAGCCGGACGACGGTGAACGGGTTCTCGGCGGCGAGCCAGATCCCCGTCGTCTCGTAGATCGTCCGCTTGAGTTCGTCGACCGTCGCGACGGCCGTGACGAGCGTGCCGACGGAGACGGCTCTCCGATCGCGCTCGAGCGCCGCGCGAATCTCCGATTCGCCGTCGGTCATTGGGATGGTCGTGAACGCTTCACGGTCGTTACAACGACTCGAGGAACGCGGCACCGGTCTCGATCGACGCCGCGGGATCGTCGGGCATGTCGTGTTCGTAGATGAGCCACTCCACGTCCGCCTCGCGAGCCGCGTCCGCACACGCCTGCATGTCCACGTCGCCCTCGCCGATCTCGAACTCGTCGGCGAACGCTTCGGCGTTCTCGCGGACGATGTCCGCACACCCCACGAGATCACACTGCGACAGCCCCTCGTAGGCCTCGCCGTGTCGGTAGGCCATCGCCGCGCTCTCTCCCCAGACGATATTATCGGGTTCCGGACCGGTTCCGATGACTGCTACGGTAAACCGTGTCATAGTACTCACGGGGAGTCTCTCCGTCACCGGCACTAAACCATTGGTACTGTCCCGTACGCCGGCGTATGGAGGTGGTCGCCGGTCGGTCCGCGCCAGCGGCTGTCGGTATTTATTTGATCCGGAAGCAAGACCGTTTCCCCATGAGCGAGACCGAACCCGAGAACGGAGACGAGACGCATCGAACCGCCATCGCCGGCATCGGCGCCGTCGCCGACATGCACGCGATGTCGATCGACGACATCGAGACCGCGACGCTCGTCGCGGGCTCGTGCCGAACGGAATCGACCGGCCGAACGTTCGCCGACGAGCACGACTGCGAGTGGTACGGCGACACCGAATCGATGCTCGAGGAGGCCGACCCCGACGTCCTGATCGTCTGTACGCCCAGCGGCGCGCACCTCGAGCCGACGCTGTCGGCCGCAGAGCGCGGGATCGACGTCCTCTGTGAGAAGCCCCTCGAGATCACGACCGAGCGGATCGACCGCATGATCGAGGCGGCCGAGGAGGCCGACATCACGCTCGGCGGCGTGTTCCAGCAGCGCTTTACCGACATCTTCCAGCAGGTCCACGAGGCGGCCGCCGACCGCCGGTTCGGCCGGCTGTCGGTCGCGAACGCGTACGTCCCGTGGTGGCGCGAGGACGACTACTACGAGGGCGCCTGGCAGGGGACCCAAGAGCTCGACGGCGGCGGCGCGCTGATGAACCAGTCGATCCACGGCATCGACGTCGTCCAGTGGCTCGCCGGCGCGACGATGGACCTCGAGCCCGACGAGAACCCGGTCGAGGAAGTGTTCGCCTACACCGCTCGCCGGGCCCACGACGACGATATCCTCGAGGTCGAGGACACCGCGGTCGCCGTGCTCCGCTACCGCGACGGCTCGCTCGGCCAACTCCTCGGCGCGACGTCGATGTACCCCGGGTCGCTCCGGCGCATTCAGCTCGCGGGTCGAGGCGGGACCGCCGAAGTCCTCGAGGACGAAATGGTAACGTGGTCGTTCCGCGACGAGCGAGCCGAGGACGAGGAGATTCGCGCCCGGTTCAGCGCGGAAAGCGAGACCAGCGGCGGCGCGGCCGATCCGATGGATATCGATTACGCGGACCACCGTCGGATCATCGAAACGTTCCTCGAGTCGGTGTCCTCGGACGAACCGTACCCGCTCGACGCGACGGAAGCGCGCAAGGCCGTCGCCATCATCGAGGCGATCTACGAATCGGCGGAGACGGGTAGCCCCGTCCGGCTCTCCTGATCCAGAGTTCGGTGCTTCCGGGCTTCGGTTCGCCGGGTCTCGTGCTCGGCGATCTGCTCTCTGCCACCCTCGAGAACGCTCGAGGCCACTTTCTCGTTTCGTCGGACGATCACGGTCCGGTCTCGGGACTTTCGTCGACTCCCGTTCGCCCGTCAGTCGTACTCGCCGTTTCGAAACGCCTCGAGATCGACCCACTCGCCCCGGTCGGCGGACGTTTCGATCGCCAGAATGAGATCGACGGCCGCCCGCGCCTCGCGGGCTGGGACCATCGGGTCGCGACCCTCGCGAACCGCGTCGACGAAGTCCGCGACGATGCGTGCGTGGCCCTCGCCCCACTCGAGGATGCCGTTTTCGTCCTCGCCGTCCGCGACCGGAATCTGTTCCTCGTCCTCGCCCATCGCGAATTCGCCGTCGTTGTACGACCCCCGCGTGCCGTTGAACTCGAGGGAATCGACACCGCCTTGGGTCGCGGTCGTCGCCTCGATCGTCCCGACGGCCCCGTTTTCGAACTCGAGGACGACCGCGGCGACGTTCTCGGTCTCCATCTCCCGATCGACGGTGTCCGTCTTCGCGTAGACGCCGGCGACGCCGCCGGCGATCCACTGGAGGAGGTCGATCGCGTGGATCGACTGGTTGAGCAGACAGCCGCCGTCCATCGCTCGCGTGCCCCGCCAGTCGGCCGAGTCGTAGTACTCCTGCGATCGGTACCACTTCACCGTCGCCGTACCGAGCACCAGTCGCCCGAGTTCGCCGTTCGCGACGGCCTCCCGGGCCCGCCGGTGGGCCGGATACGTGCGTCGCTGGAAGACACCGGCGAGGGTCCGTCCGGTGTCGTCGGCTGCGTCGACCATCGCGTCCATCCGCTCGCGATAGACGTCCAGCGGCTTCTCACAGAGGACGTGTGCGCCCGCCTCCATGCAGTCGATCGCGACGTTCGCGTGCGTTCCACTCGGCGTACAGATGCTCACCGCGTCGACGTCGGCCTCGCGAATCATCTCGGCGGCGTCGGAATGCCACCGGCAGTCCCGCGCCGCGGCGAACGCCGTGCTGGCCTCCTCGTCGAGGTCGGCACACGCGACGAGTTCCGCGCCGTCCGCTCGTTCGACGGCGTCCGCGTGGGTGTCTCCGATCCCGGCGACGCCGACGATTCCGTATCTGATCGAATCGGTCATCGACAGGGCTTCGGAGCGTAGGTATAAAAAACGTTGACTGACGCGAACGACGGACGAATACCCGCTCAGACGATTTCGAGGCGATGCAGGCCGTCCTGTATCTCCTCGTAGTACTCGCCGGCCCGTCGCCGGTCAGCGTCGGTGAGTTCGGCGATCGGCTCGCGGACCGGCCCGCCGTACTGGCCCGCGGCCTCGAGACCGCGTTTGAGTGCGGGGACGCTGTTCGCGCCGTCGTAGACGTTTTCCGCGCCGCGTTCGCCCCGGAGGTTCATGAACGAGAAGCTGAGGTCTCGGAGTTCGCGTGCGAGCTCGTCGTCGCCGGCCTCGAGCGCGTCGAACAGGGCGAGTCCGAGCCGGGGTTCGAAGTTCGTCACGCCGGCGGAGAACCCGTCCGCGCCCTCGTAGTAGTAGGCCGGCGCCGGCGGTTCGGCCATGCCACAGACCCAGACGACGTCGTCGTCGGTGGCGGCGACGCACTCCGAGAACAGTTCGATGTCCGAGATCGCCCACTTGACGCCCACGACGTTCTCGTGGGCGGTGATCCCCTCGAGCAGCCGTACCGTCGCGTCGAACCCGCGCACGTACGGCACGATCCCGATATCGACGGCGTCGGCGAGTCGGTGGTAGTACTCGATCACGCCCCGCTCGTGTTTGAAGATGTGATCTGGGGGCATCACCATGATGCCGTCCGCGCCGTTGTCCTGGTGGGCCCGTGCGAGCTCGATCGCGCTCTTCGTACTGCCGCCGGCCCCGGCGAGTACGGTCGCGTCGTCGGGAAGCGCCTCGCAGACGACGCGGGCGGTTTCGATCCGCTCGTTGTGGGTTAGCGAGTGGTACTCGCTGATGTTCGCACAGGCAAGGTAGAGACGAATCCCCTCCTCGTAGAGCCACTCGGCGGTCGATGCGAGCTCGGCGTACCGGATCTCGTCGGTGTTCGATTCCTCGAACGGAGTCAGCATTCCCGCAGCGACGTCCTGTAGTTGCACGGCTAGACCGGAGTCAGACATACCCGATACTGTTGCCGAGCGGAAAATAAAGGTTCCGCCTACGAGTCGTCCGACACCGGAAACGCGGGACGGTCGATTACGGCCACCAGTTTCGAACAGTAGACCGGCCACGGATGTCGTCCCCTCCGCGGACGAGAGTGTAATACCGACCGAAACGATCGGTGCACTGCTCGCACAGCAGTGTGCGATGGGGTACAGTGACGGTCGCTTCCATATCCGTCGGACCGACGGAACGGTCACAGGTTGCGACGAGTTCGCCGTCTCGTTCGAGCCCCTTCGGATGGTCCAGCCGATTCCGTTTTCCATGTCCGATGAATCATTCGGTAATCGCGAACAGCATCGATTTGATACTCGACGAGAAAGGTAACACGTCGTCGGGTGTAATATCTATATGGTTGTTACAGACTGTGTTCGGTGATACTGAACGCGCGCGGTTCGTTCGTCTCGTCGTAATCGAGGCCGATCGGGACGGTCACCTCGAGACGACCGCGGTTCGGCCGAACGAGGCGAAGTCACTATGTCCCGTTTCCGTCGGTGAGCGAGCGATTTTACCGGACGCGTCTCCTCGACTGTCAGTCTCCGAATTCGTCCCCGTTTCGGAGCTCGCTCGAGGGTGCACCGTCGAACTTCCGAGATGGAATCTCGATACCGACCGGCGGGACGAACGGTTATACCGATTCGTGTTTTGGTCTAACGTATGCCAACCGAGAGGGTCGTCGTATCCGCCGGGGTCTCCCGCGGAGAGTCGTGTGATCGATGTCGACGGTGGACCGATTCGTCGACCGCCACTCCGGAGCGGGAGTCGGAGGGACCGAGATGGGACTGATCGCGAAACTGCTGGAACGCTTCGGTCGCGGGACGGCCGAGGAGTCGCCGTACCGATGTATCCAGTGTGGCGAAGGCTACGATCGGCCACAACGCGAGTGTGACATGTGCGGATCGACGTTCATCGCGGCGACCGAGGAGGACGCCCCCGGCGACCGACGGGATTCCGACGATCGCGGGTAACCTGTTCCCTCGATCGGCCTCGAGTCGCTCGGCCGAGACGAACCGCGGCGCGGTGACCGCCAGCGGGCGGGACGAACGACTTCCAAGGACTTATGCGGAATCGATCGATTGGATACGTCATGAACGTTCTCGTGACCGGTCCGTACGGCCGCTGTGGAACCGCGATTATCGATCACTTACACGACCGGGAGGAGTACGACTTCACCTACCTGAATCGGTCCGATCGGCCCGACGATCACCCCTACGGGGGCTACGACACCGTCGTCGCCGATGTCACCGACTACGACGCGATCCGACCCGCGTTCGACGGCCAGGACGCGGTGATCCACCTCGCCGCCTACCCGTACACAGACGGCAGCTGGGACGACGTCCACGACCCGAACGTCGACGGAATGCACAACGTCTTGGAGGCCGCCCGCGACGCTGAAGTCGAGACGTTCGTCTTCGGGTCGACGAACCACGTCATGGGGATGTTCGAACTCGAGAACGAACCCGAGATCTACTATCCCGGTCACGGCATCGCACTGGACCACACCGATCCGGTACGGCCGGATTCGTACTACGGGACGACGAAATCGTTCGGCGAGAACCTCGGGCGTCAGTACGTCGAGAACGACGAATACGAGTATCCGATGCGCTTCTACGCGCTGCGAATCTGCACCGTCAACGACGCCGAGTACGACCACCCCTACGGCGACGCGGAGGCCGGCGTCGACGAGGGCGAGTTCGAACGCGACAGCGACGAGTACGAGCGACGCGTCGCCCGAATGAAAGGCATGTGGCAGTCCCGACGGGACTTCGCGCACCTGATCGACTGCTGTCTCGAGGACGACACCGTCGAATTCGACGTGTTCAACGGTGTCAGCGACAACGATCGGCGCTGGTACTCCCTCGAGCACGCTCGATCGGTGCTCGGATACGCGCCGCGGGACAACGGCGAGGAGTGGGACGAACCGCCGGCGTGAGCCGACACCTGACCGGTTTCCGCCGCGAGTAATCGCCTGGGTGTCGAACGGCGTGGACGAAGTCGAAGGCAAACGGATGGAAACGTCGCCGTCATCACGATTCGTCGATCGGGATCGGTCCGACTCGGTAGGAGGTCCGACGACGGCGGTGCCGCCCGCGTAACCCACCGGCGGGGATGCGACAGGACGCACGCGGTCCGGTTGGTATCGCCGAACGAATGTTTTTATATCACGAACGAGATTGGTACGCCGAGAATGACTCGCCACCCACCGAAGGCCAAAAATCCCGTCAAAGCGGCACGAAACACGCTCCGAATCGTCGAAGCGCTGGCGGAGCGAGACGGCGTCGGGATTACAGAACTGTCGCGGGAACTCGATCTGAACAAGAGCAGCGTCCACAACTATCTCAGCACCCTCGAGGAGGAAGCGTACGTCCGGAAAGAGGGGACGGAGTACCACATCGGGCTGCGCTTTTTCGAAGTCGGCGCGGCCGCGCGCCACCGTCGTCTCCTCTATCAGGTCGGTCGGCCGGAGGCGCGGAAACTGGCCCAGGAAACCGGAGAACGGGCGAACATCCTGACCGAAGAACACGGCCGCGGATTCTACCTCTGCAAGGAAAAGGGCGATCAGGCGGTCCAGGTCGACGCCCACGTCGGCTCGCGCGTCCACCTGCACAACACCGCGCTGGGGAAGGTGATCCTCGCACACATGCCGCGGGCGGACGTCGAGCGGATCATCGACAGACACGGATTACCCCGGACGACGACGAACACGATCTGTGACCGAGAGGAACTCTTCGACCAACTCGAGCGGATCCGCGAACGCGAGGTCGCCTACGATCGCGAGGAGCGACTCAACGGGATCCAGTGTGTCGCCGCGCCGATCCTGCGAAACGACGACGTGATCGCCGGCGCGATCAGCATCTCCGGCCCGACGACCCGACTCGAGGGAGAGAGACTCGAAACCGAGATCCGCGATCGACTCGAGGCCGCCGCCAACATCATCGAACTCAACATCTCCTACTCGTAGGTCCGCTCTGGAGTCGACCGTCGGTTCGGATCGTCACATTGTAGTCGTCGATCGCGTGAGTGTGACCATGTACCACGCCCCGATCCGCCTGACGCCCCGCGGCCGGACAGCGGTCGGTTCCCGTGTCGGAGGCGCAGTATGACCGAACCCGGTACCGGGTCCGACCGCGCGGACGACCGGCACGATCGCATCACGATCGAAAATCGATCGAACCTCGAGCGAACGTCCGCCCACGAACTCGCGCTCGCGTGTCTCACGGCGGGACTCGAGGCCGCCCACCCCGAGCGCGTCGTCGCCGAGCGACTCGCCGTCGACGACGGCGTCCTCTCGGTTCGCGACGTCCGCGGCGGGACGACCCGGTACGAGCTGGCGTCGTACGACGACGTGGTCGTCGTCGGCGGGGGTAACGCCGCCGGCCACCTCGCGAGCGCACTCGAGAACTGTCTCGGCGACCGACTGACTGGCGGCGCGGTCGTCACCGACGATCCGGCACCGACCGATCTACTCGAGGTGCTGCCGGGCGACCATCCCGTCCCCAGCGAGCGCGGTCGGGAGAGCACCCGGCGCGTGCTCGAGATCGCACGCGATGCCGGCGCGGACGACCTCGTGCTGGCGTGTATCGCCGGAGGCGGGAGCGCACTCATGGTCGCACCGGCCGGGTCGTTGTCCGTCGACGACCTCCGCGCGGTCACCGACGCACTGCTGCGAAGCGGCGCGTCGATCGGCGAGATCAACGCCGTCCGCAAACACTGTTCGGCGATCAAAGGCGGCGGGCTCGCCGAAGCGGCCGGCCCGGCGACCGTCGTCGGATTCGTGCTGAGCGACGTCGTCGGCGACGACCTCGGCGTCGTCTCGAGCGGCCCGATCTCGCCGGACCCGACGACGTACGGCGACGCGCTAGCCGTCCTCGAGCGCTACGGAATCGACGGCCCCGAGGCCGTCCTCGAGCACCTCCGGCGGGGCGATCGAGGCGAGTTCGCGGAGACGCGGGTCGAAGGCGAGAGCGAGGGGGAGAGAGCGGAGACGTTCGACGACGTCACACCCCACCTGCTCGCGAGCGCGACGACCGCGATCGACGCCGCGGCCGAGGTTGCGACGGACCGCGGTTACGATCCGCTCGTGCTCTCCTCGGGGATCAGGGGCGAATCGAGCGAGGTCGCGACGGTCCACGTCGCGATCGCGGAGGAGTGTCTCGCGACCGGCAATCCCGTCGCGCCGCCGGCCGTCCTGCTCTCGGGCGGCGAAACGACCGTCACCGTCACGGGCGACGGCGGTACCGGCGGTCCGAACCAGGAGTTCGCGCTGAGCGCCGCCCTCGAACTCGCGGACGAGGAGGTCGTCGTCGCGAGCGTCGACTCCGACGGGATCGACGGCTCGACGGACGCGGCGGGCGCCATCGTCGACGCGTCCTCGCTCGAGGTAGGCGACGTCGCGTTCGACGAGGCCAGGACGGCACTCGCGGAAAACGACGCACAACCGCCGCTCGAGGCGATGGGGGCGCTCGTCCGAACTGGGCCGACGGGGACGAACGTCAACGATCTTCGCGTCGTGGTCGTCGCCGACGCGGCGGGGGGCGACTCGAGTTCCTGATCGAGGTCGGCGGTTCGGAGTCGGTATCGACGGTGGCGGGGTCGATGCTGGTGCCGAGATTCACGAACCGGACTGCGAACTCGTGGCGCTATCCTCCATAAACAGCGGTGACGTCAGTTTCAGGATCAGGAGCGACCCGTAGCCGACGGCCGCGAAGAGAAACATCGTAACGCCGTACATGCCCAGAAATCCAGCCGCATCCGGGATGCCGGCGAAGTCCGCCGCGAATCCGATCAGTAACATGGCGACGCCGACGAGGACGAGCCAGCCGATCGCCGGATGATCGACCTGTGTGTTGAACCGCTCGAGCATGGTTCGATCGTCGATATCCATCATAATTAATATTGCGACGATGTTCAGCTTTCGCTTACGATCGAAGCTGCCCCGCCAGGACGAGGACGAGGACGACCGGCGCTCACTCACCCTCGAACGTCTCGAGTTCTTTGGCTCGCTCGAGTTCCCGTTCGCGCCCGACCTTGCAGCGGTACAGGATCGACACGTTTCCCGCCAGCAGGACGCCCAGCACGACGAAATTGAAGAGGGTAATGTAGTACGAGTCGGTTCCCGACTCGACGAACCCGACCGAGAACACGGAGATGGTCAGCAGGATCATGATCACCGCGAGCGTGATCCGCCAGAGCGGGGTGACGCCACAGAGCCAGTCCCAGAGTCGATCCATCGATCCTCGTGTATTATGCCATCTATTATGTAGTTTGGGATCGAGGGGAACGTCCGCGGTCGAAATCGTGGGAGTCGTTACTCGTTCGCGTGGCCCCACGACCCGGACTCGTCGTCGGCGGTGGCGTCCGCGTCGTCCTCGACGACCGGCTCGCTGTCCCAGTACTCGTGCGACTCGTCGTACTCGCGAAAGCACGCGGTCTCGTGTTCCGTGCCGTCGCCGTGGCCGCCCAGCGTCGGCTGCTCTCGAGTACACGCCTCGCGGGCCTCCGGACAGCGGGTGTGGAACCGACAACCGCTGGGCGGATCGACCGGGTCCGGAATGTCGATCCCCCGCAGCGGCGGGTCTTCGACCGTCTCCTCGATATCCAGATCGGCCGTCGACCACCGAAGCACCTTCGTGTAGGGATGCTGAGGGTCGTTGATGATCTGTTCGGCCGGCCCGATCTCGACGAGCTCCCCGAGGTACATCACGCCGATTCGGCCGCCGGCCTTGCCGGAGAAGTACCGGGCGTTCGAGAGGTTGTGGGAGATGAACACGTACGAGGTGTCGAACAGGTCCTGGAGCTCGAGCATGAGGTCCATCACCTCCACCCGGAGGGAGACGTCGAGCGCCGACACGGCCTCGTCGGCCAGGATCACGTCCGGGTTCATCAGCAGCGCCCGGATCAGCGCTACCCGTTGTTTTTCGCCTCCCGAGAGCTGGTGAGGGTACCGTTGGGCGTAGTCTCCCGGCGGGGACATACCGACGTACTCCAGGAGACTGAGGATCCGCTCCTGGCGGTCGTCGGGATCCATGTCCGGCTCCCAGCGTTTCAACGGCGCCTCGAGGCTCGCCTGCACCTTCCGGTTGGGGTTCAGCGAACTCCCCGGATCCTGGTGGATCATCTGCAGGGAGCGGCGAATGTGTTCGTAGGGGATATCAGCACCCCGACGACTGTCTTTGGCCTCCCAGATATCCTGGCCGCGGTAGGCGACGGTCCCGTCCGTCGGCCGCTGGGCGCCGATCACGGCTTTCCCCAGCGTGGTCTTGCCGCAGCCGCTCTCACCGACGAGCGTGACGACGTCGTTCTCGTAGACATCGAGGGAGATATCGTCGACCGCGTGGACGGTGTCCGGCTCCTGGAAGACGCTCAACAGGCCGCCGTCGGCCACCTGATCGAAGTGGACGTCGACGTTCTCGAGGGAGACGACCGGCTCGTCGGACTGGTTGCCGGCGAACGCCCGCATCTCTCCGTCTCCGCCCCCTCGTTCGTCGCCGCCGGTCGACAGCGGGATCGCCTCCGCGGAGTCCTCCCAGTGGAAGCAGGCGCTCTGGTGGTCGGGCGAGACGCTGTGATACGCCGGATCCTCCGCGCGGCAGGTCTCGTCCGCCAGCGGGCACCGCGGATGATACGAGCAGCCCTGCGGGACGTCGACCGGATCGGGAGCCATCCCGTCGATCGGCCGCATCTCCGCCAGCGGCGTGTCGAGGTTCGGGACGGCCTTCAGCAACGATCTCGTGTACGGGTGCGTCGGGTTTCCGATGAGGTCACCGGCCGGACCCACCTCGACGAACTCGAACGCGTACATCACCGCGAGGCGGTCGGCCAGTCCAGCCACTAGCGGGAGGTCGTGCGTGATGAAGACGATCGAGAGATCGTACTTCTCCTGAAGGTCCTCGAGCAGGCTGAGGATCGATCGCTGCATCAGCAAGTCCAGCGCCGCCGTCGGCTCGTCCATCACCAACACGTTCGGCTCGAGGACGAGGCTGAGCGCGATGAGGGTTCGCTGTTGCATCCCGCCGGAGAGTTCGTGGGGGTAGGAGTCGAGGACCCGGTCGGGGTCCATGTAGAGGTCGGAGAGGAGTTCGCGGGCGTGGGCCATCGCCTGCTCCATGTTGTAGTTGTGCGCCTCGATCGTCTCCTCGAAGTGAGCCCGGATCGTGATCGTCGGGTTGAACGAACTCTGTGCGCCCTGGAACACCATCGAGATCTCCTCCCACCGGAGCTCGCGGAGTTCCTCGGGTGAGAGTCCCAGCACGTCGACTTCCGCGTCTCCACGCGGACGGTACGTGACTTCACCGGAGAGGATTCCGGGGTTGACGACCGCGTCGAGCAATGCCGACGCGAACATCGATTTCCCGGACCCGGATTCACCGACGATCCCGAGGATCTCGTCCCGTTCGATGTCCAGCGAGACGTCGTCGAGGACGCGAGACTCGCCGCGTTCCATGTCGAAGGTGACGCTCGCGTTCCGGATCTCCATAATCGGATCGTCGACTCGGATCGACGTGCGGTCGGTTCCCGTTCCTGTCCTTGTCCCTGCCGTCGTCGGCGTCTGTGTGTCGTCGGTTTTGCTCATAGTGTGTTCGTTTCGTACATACGGTTATCCTCGAATGTGCGTCGCGACCTCGCCGCTCATATCGTCGTCTCCCTCCTCGGGGTCCGCTGCAGAGGTGTGTCTGGCGCGCACGCGTGGGTTGAATACGCGATCGGTCCCCTGCGAGAACAGGATCAACCCGAATGAGAGGATCACGATGGTGATCATCGGCGCGAGCAGCCAGTGTGCGGTCTCCCACGTGTACAGGGCCCCGCCGGTCTCGTAGGAGAGGTTCATCATCACTCCCCAATTGAGTTCGGTAAAGGGGAGGATGCCGAGGAAGTACAGCCCGACGGACGCGAAGATGACCGACCGCGCCGAGTTGACGAAGTTGACGAGGATGTACGGCATCAACCCCGGCATGATGTCTTTCATCACGATCTGAGGCGTCGAGATTCCCATCAACCGCGAGGCCTCGACGTACGACTCCTCACGCAGTGTCAGTACCTGCGAGCGGATCGCCCGGGCCAGCCCCGCCCAGGCGTTGACCGTGATGATGACGCCGACGAGCCACGGGCTGCGGGGCTCGAGGATGACCGCGATGACGATCACCAGCGGGAGGCCGGGGATGGTCATCAGAATGTCGTTGAACGTCATCAACAACTGATCCGTTCGTCCACCCTTGTACCCCGAGAGGGTGCCGACGACGACGGCCATCACCGTGGTGAAGACGGCGCCGGCGACGATCATCTCGAGCATCGGTGGCGTCGCGTGGACGATCTGGGCGAAGATATCGTTCCCCATGTTGTCGGTGCCCAGCGGGTGCGAGAGGTCCTCGAACGGCGAGACGAGCCGGTCACCCTCACCGACTCTGGGGGGATCGACGACGCGAACGCCGACGGTCCCCATCAGCACGTACGCCAGGATGATGAGCGAGCCGACGCGGGCCCGCCAATCACTCCACAGGATCTTGAAGGGAGCGACGACCCACTCGTTTACGAGCATCTCGTACCGATCTCGGCGGGACATCGTCCCCGAGGAAACCGTTCCGAACGGCGTGTCAGCCGAGGCTTCGTCGCCGGCAATCGTTCCGCCGTCGGCGATCGTTTCCTCGAGCGACGCCGGGGGTCGGTCGTCGGTCTCCTCAGTACGCTTCACGGTTCCCACCTCCGGAGCCGGCGCGCGGGTCGAGTTTCCCGTATGTCAGGTCGGCGACGTAGATGCCGACGACCACCGCGATAGTGATGATGAGGAACGCGCCCATCATCAGCGGATAGTCACGGGCCATGATTCCCCGGAACATGTAGTAGCCGATCCCGGGATAGGCGAAGATTTCCTCGAGAATGACCGAACCGCCGAACATGAACCCGATCGCGATCATCATGCCGGTGTACATCGGCAGGATCGCGTTGCGACCCACGTACCGTAGCGCGATGTCGTGAGGCGCGAGTCCGCGGAGGCGTGCGACCCGAATGTAGTCCTCGCCGAGCACGCGGATGCTGTTCCCGCGCATCGCGAGCGCCTGAATCCCGAACCCGGTGATCACGAGCGAGGCGATCGGGAGGGCCGCGTGATAGAAGGCGCTCTGGAGGAACGCGAGGTTCATTCCGGTGGCGACCTCCGAAGAGACGCGACCACCTGTCGGGAACCAGTTGAACTGGTATCCGAGGATGTAGACGAGTACGATCGCCATCACGTAGTAGGGAATCGAGTTCAGGAAGATCGACACCAGCGTCGTGCTGACGTCGAACCGGCTGCCTTCGATGTAGGCCATCACCGCCCCGAGCGTGATCCCGAGACCGAACGTCAATACCAGCGAGATCGACATGACGAAGACGGTCCACGGGGCCGCCGACGCCAGAATCATCGTCACCGGATCGTTGTAGAACATCGACACGCCGAGGTCGCCCTGGAGGAGCGACGTCATGTACTCGAGGTACTGTACGTACAGCGGATCGTCCGGTGCGACGTTCGTGTACACCTCCACCAGCGCGTTCACCTGTTCCATGTCGACCTGATTGCCCTGTTGCTGGACCAGTTGCGAACGAATGTACGAGACCGGTCCGCCGGGCATCAGACGAATCATCCCGAAGGTCATCGTCACGACTGCGAACACGGTAAAGACCGCTTGTGCGGTCCGTTCGATGTAATATTTATTGATCATTCATCTCCTCCGCACCGTCCTCGTACGTAGACGTTCGTTCCTGCTATGTCTTATCATAATTTTCATAGTATGGGGTCGAATTTCCAGTTCCAACCGCTTACTCGACGCTTCGGGGCCAGCCACGGCGGAACAGTTCCTCCTGTGCGAACGCCATCTTCGTGTCCAACGACTCGAGGTCCGGCCACTCCCAGTCGGACGTGTTCAGGAACATCTGACCGTAACGGAACCAGATCGGGATCTGGGGAACGCTCTGATTGTACGCCCACGCGAGCTCCTGAACGATCTCCCGGTTTCGGTCTTCGTCCGAGCTCGTGGACAGTTCGTCCATCAACCCGTGAACGTCGATCGTATCGAGCGAGCCGTCGGGATCGCCGACGGGCATCGGAACCTCGACTTCGGCGGGATGGTTGGTCGTGATCCAGTTCCGCGGCGCGTTGTAGAACGGCATCTGATACTGATCGTACGGGTGGACGTTCTCTCCCCAGTACCCGGTGCACATGCCGAAATCACCCTCGTACATCCTATCGAAGAAGGTGCTCGCCTCCCCGGTCGTCACCTCCGCCTGAATTCCGAAGTCGTTGAGTTGTTGCTCGAGTGACTGACTCGCGCGGACGAATTCCCCGAAGTCACCGACCGTGTCGACCTCTATCGTGAGCGGCTCGCCGCTCTCGTCGACCCAGGAGTCGCCGTCGCGCTCGTAGCCGGCCTCCTGTAGGAGTTGCGTGGCCTCGTCGGTCCGCATTTCGTTCACCCCGTACGTGTTCAGGCTCTCGAGGAACTCGTCGTCGAACCACGCATCTTCGCCAACGTAGACGCCGTGGAGGTGCTCCTGAGGGTTCCGAACCTGCCCCCAGTCACCCTCCTCGTACCCGCCTGCCTTGGTGGCCATATCTCGATCGATGAGATACGCGAGTGCCTGCCGAACCTCTCTCTTACCGAACATGTCATCTTCGTGGTTAAACGTGAGCGCGAGCGCGTTCAACCAGTGAAAGCGCATCATGAAGTCGAAGGTTTCGGTATCGAGGATGCCCTCGATAGTCTCCTTCGGGGTTCCCGACTCCATCATGTCACACTCGTCGCTCAGTGCGTACTGCCACTTGCTCTCGTTCGTGGTGTGTGCAAGCGCCTCAACGCCTTCGATGTCCATCTCCCCGCCGACCGGATGCTCGTCGTGGACGTCGAACGTGAACGACTGTTCGCTCATCTGGGCGAGCTTGTACGGACTCGTCCCGACCGGCTCGTCGAGGTCCCACGTGGCGAGTTCGCCCATGATCTCGTCTACTTCTTCGTCGGAGGAGGCGTCCTCGAGTTGCTCGATCCAGTCCTCGTATAGATCGTACTTCGTGTTCATGTCGACACGCGCGAGCACGTCCTCGAACACCTCCTCGTTGATGTCCCGACTGAGAGTGAGTTCGACGGTGTCGCCGGCGACTTCGACCTCGTCCATGTAATCGCCGATGAGCGATCCGAACGCCTCGTCGAGGACGAGTTTCGCGTAGACGTCCTCGGCCGTCACGTCGTCGCCGTCGTGCCACGTCCGTTCGCTGTTGGGGTGGAGCGTGACGACACCGCCCTCCGCCGGTTCGGAGATCGACCAGTCCTCGAGTCCGCGGTAGAACCACTCTCGCTCGCCGTCGTCGATGAACGTCTGGAGGTTGAAGTGAGCGAACGACTCGAAGATAGCCGTTCCGTAGTAACTCTCGACGTTGTACGGATTGAACTGGAACCGAGTGGGGTCGGCCTCGCCAAGCCAACTCACGAGTTGGAAGACGTCCCCGTCCGCGCTCCCGTTTCCACCGGGATCGCCGTTTCCGTTCCCGCCACCGTTCCCGCCGCCGTTTCCTTCGGGGTCTTGGCCCGCACATCCCGCGATCCCGACCGCACCAGCACCGGCGGCACCCTGCACGAACCGACGCCGTGATAGCGCTTCGAGACTTCGACGCCGCGTCTGCGTTGACTTTGGGTTGTCACTAGATCCCATGCCACAAAACACCATGAAATTGTATATATACATTACCCTTCCATTCATAGTTTGGAAAATAACGAAAACAGTCGATCAAGACAGTATTGGAAAAATTATAATCGCTACCGAAACTAATAATCAAACCGATAATCCGATCTTGTCAGATCCACTGGGCAGTAGTATGGTGACGCACTCACGAGAGTACATCTGGAGCTTCGACATCCATCGGGACCGAGGTGGTAGCGTGTTACTATCGGGTTGTTTAGACCAGAAGGAACAATGTAGTCTCGTCAGCCGCCCCTCTCGAGGACTCGAGTTCTCTCCCTGCAGTGTTCGTAAGCCGAAATATATTGATCTCTAGCCCACATTTTTACATTTACATTCGTAGGGTAGTAATATACGGGTTATAGTGAGTCGCTCGACGAACGAGCTCGTCGCAGTGACACCGTCCCGTGTAGCACCTCCAATAGAAAAATCTCAAGTTTGTTATTTATACAACTATCACTCGTTATAGTAGTGTATAGATTGTTCAAATTACCTCCTCCCCCCGACACTCGTTCAACTGCCATCCATAGGTTGTGCCAGCAGTCGACTTACATTTCAGGGTGTGACCCTACTTTTTCGAGAAGATTTCGGTCGACACAGTCGAGAAAGGACAGTCAGATAACCGTCGCTATCGACCAGAAACGCCGTGTCGGTACGTTCGCGTTTCTCGGTCAATTGAGGCGAGAACGCTGCGGCTGGATCGGTTCCTCGTCGTCCGAAGACTGCGATATTGAGCATCCACTTTGACTCGAGTATATTGTACCATCTAACCAATACTATTCTCCGATTTGTTTTAGCAGTTATTTTACTAATAGTGGTCCACGATGACTGCGCCGCTCGCGGAACTCGACGAGTTCCGATGTGGAGGCGACTTCACGATTCACCGACCACTCGAAAGTGGTGTTCATACGAGCGTCGTATTCGAACGATATCAGCGGCGAGGGACACGATGTCGAATCGGGGGTACAACTCCCGGAGAAGCCCGCTGGCGAAGCGGTGATCGGCGCGGTCGCTGTACGGTAGATCAACGCGGGAGGTGAACGAGTCGTTCCCCACGGTCTTCGACTGCCGACCGCGATTTCCAGAAGCGTCGCCTCGTTCGTAGCGTGAAACGACGGTTCGATCGGGGGGTCGACGCATCGTAATTACGGGAGTTCGAGGACGAGCGTCCGGATGTCGAACGCCTCGAGGTCGAGATCGATCGTCCCGTCCTCGACGGCGAGATTCCCGGTTCTGTCTTCGACGAGATTCGCTTCCGCGGCCGATTCGACGGGGAACCCGAACGAGAGGCTGGCATCCGTTTCCCGACCCCACGCCTCGAAGAGTCGGACGACGAGTCGACCGTCGGAGCTCTCGGCGCGTTTGATAGACTCGACGACGACGCCGGGTGTATCGACCTCGAGCGGCGCGTACTCGACTTTCTCTTCGACGGGGACGGTGTGGACCGGTGTGTTCACGTCGTACCCCGCTTCGACCACGCCGCCGTCACGGAGATCATCTTCGTGGGGGAACACGGCGTACCGGAACTCGTGGTGGCCGCGGTCGGCCTCAGGATCCGGATAGGTCGGCGCTCGCAGGAGCGAGAGGCCCACGTCGGTCCCGTCGACGTGCACACCGTACTTGCAGTCGTTGAGTACGGCGATGCCGTAGTCGTGTTCGGAAACGTCGACCCACTGCCGGTGGGGTTCCTCGTACCGGGCGACGTCCCAGGACGTGTTGTCGTGAGTCGGCCGCTCGATGTGGCCGAAGTGAGTGTCGTAGGTCGCCTCGGTCGCGTGGACGTTCATCGGAAAGTGGACCTTGAGGAACTCCTCGTCCTCGCGCCACTCGACTTCGGTCCGGACGTCGATCCGCTCGGAATCGCGCTCGAGCGAGACGTCCTGCACGAGCGTCGAGTCGCCGAACTCGCGAGTCTGGCGCACCGTCGCCCGGACGGGTCCCGTCTCGACCACTTCGACGCTCGAGGGTGTGGGAAGGTCCTCGCCGACCTCGTAGAGATCGCCTTCGACGTCCCAGGCGTCGTACTGTTCCGGGTGATCTCGGTAGCGAACGAGTCGGTTCCCGGTACCGTCGAACAGTTGCCGATCGGCCTCGCGGTCGTACGCGGTGATCGTTCCGTCCTCCTCGAACTCGACCCGAAGCCTGGCGTTCTCGAGGTGCGACTTCGAGACCTCGAGATCGTCGGGCGAGTCGTCAGATGCGTCACCGGTCGGGGCATCGAACTCGACGGTCGTGATCCCGAAGGCGGGGACGTCCGCGGGCTGAAACAGGTACGTGTCCGTCTCCTCCGTCTGCACTCGCTGGACGGGGAGTTCGGTTCCGTCGGCCGCGAACGCGACGGGTGCGTCCGCGTCGACTGTGACTTCGTTCGCCTCGAGTTCGACGACCGGATCGCGCGACCACGGAAGCGAGTTCGTCACGCTCACGAGGTCGGACTCGTCGGTTCCGTCGACGAGCGCATCGAGAGCTTCCGTCGTGGTGGCGTCGGTCGTCTCGAAGACCTGCTCGTAGTCGCGGTCGGCGTCGGCGTAGACGTCCGTGACCGACGATCCCGGTAGAATGTCGTGGAACTGGTTGAACAGGAGCACCTTCCACGCGCGCTCGAGGTCCGCGTGTGCGTACTCGAAGTCGTCGGCCGTCGCGAGCGCGAGCGACGACCAGATTTCGGCCTCGCGGAGCGCGAACTCCCCCTTGCGGTTGTTGCGTTTCGTCCGGGCCTGCGTCGTCAGCGTTGCGCGGTGTTTCTCGAGGTAGAGTTCGCCGGTCCACGTCGGTAGTTCGACGTCGGCGTCGGCGAGGCGATCGAAGTAGTCGGTGAGCGATCCCATCTCGATATCAGGCAACGACTCGATCTCGTTGATCACCGTCCGCCGCTCGAGCATCTCCCGGGTCGGACCGCCGCCGCCGTCCCCCCAGCCGTAGAGGTAGGCGCTCTCGTCGAGGACGTCGTTCTGTTCGTGGTTCGTGACCGCACCCCGGACCTGATCGATACTCAGGACGCCGTTGTAAGTGTCTGCCGGCGGGAAGTGCGAGAGGACCGACGAGCCGTCGATCCCCTCCCAGTGAAACGTCGAGTGGGGGAAGTCGTTGTGCTCGTTCCAGCTCATCTTCTGGGTGAAGAAGTACGGACAGTCGGCGGCCTGGGCGATGCCGGGGAGTCCACCGCTGTAGCCGAAGACGTCGGGGATGAACGTGATCGTGGGGTCGACGTCGAACTCCTCGCGGAAGTACCGCTTGCCCAGCAGGTACTGCCTGGCGAGCGCCTCGCCGCCGGCGACGTTGATGTCGGATTCGACCCAGAGGGCGCCGGTCGGGTGCCAGGATCCCTCGTCGACGCGTTCGTGAATCCCTTCGAAGACGCTCGGGTATCGGTTCCGCACGAGTTCGTAGAGGTGGGGCTGGGACTGGAGGAACGTGAACTCGGGGTACTCCTCCATGAGTTTCAACACGTTCGAGAACGAGCGAGCGCCCTTTCGGACGGTCTCGGACCACGGCCACAGCCACGCCAGGTCGATGTGAGCGTGGCCGACGGCGAGCAGTTCGTACCCCGAGAGCTCCGACCGCAGGTCGGCCTTGCAGTCGTCGAGGCGCTCGAGCGCGGCCTCGGCGGTGCGTTCCATCTCCGCCTCGTCGTCGGTCTCGAAGGAGAACTCGTGGCTGGCGTCGGTCAGCGCCCGCAGGATCTTCCCGCGGTTGAGCGAGTCCTCGGGGAGCTCTTTTTGAAGTTCGTTCAAGATCGAGACGTTCCGAGAGAGATCTTCGACGGCGGGTCGGGTCGCGTACAGTTCCGCCGCGTCGAGGACGAACTCCTCGACGTCGAGGAGGCCCCAGAGCGTCGTCGTCCCCGCCTCGACGAGGAGGTCGAACGCCTCGCCGCCGTCAGCGTCGTCGGTTAGAACCAAATCCTCGTGGCCGTCGTCGAACGCCTGCCAGGGTTCGCCGTCCCGATAGCAGAGACACTCCAGTCGCGGCGGGCCCATCCCCCCTTCCGGTTGCGGGACCGGCTCGACGGCGAACCGAAGCGTAACCTGCCGACCCGCCATCGATTCGGGGATCTCGAACCGGAGCCAAAACCAGACGTTTTCGCCGAGCGCCAGTTCGTCAGGGAGGTCCGTCACGTTCGTCACGTCGACGTCCGCTTCCCGACGGTCGTCCGGGGTCGTCCGTCGGTTCCGGTCCCACCCGAAACCGACCTCGCACGGTTCGAACTCCGCGAGCGGAAGTTCGTCCGGCTCCGCGAACCGCGACGTTTTGTAGTAACTGATTCCCTCGAGTTCCCGCGTTTCGTACCTCTCGAGGGATTCGAGTCGCCGTTTGGCTTCCGCCGCTCGTTTCTCACGAATCGTCTCCGACATACGTACAGCAGTTACGGACAGGGTGATAAGTGTTCACAATCATCTCTCGAACGTCGCGGACACCTGGTGGGTGATGGGAACGTCGAAACGATCACAGCAGATCCTCGGTTTCGGAACCCGCGACGAAATTCGCCCCGTCCGACCGTAGAACGGTCGCGTTCGACGGTGCGAAATTCGACCGGGGTAATACTTAACTTACCGTGGAATGTCAACATTCAACATGGCGGCTCTGGACATCGACGGACTCGTGAAACGATTCAGCGCAGGGGACGGAGAAATCGTCGCGGTCGACGACGTCGATATCTCGATCGAAGACGGGGATTTTCTCGTACTCGTCGGACCGTCCGGCTGTGGAAAGTCGACCACCCTCCGCTGTATCGCCGGTCTGGAAGAAATTTCTGAGGGTGATATTCGACTGGGTGATACGTCGATCGTCGGCCGAAAACCGATGGATCGAAACATCGCGATGGTCTTCCAGAATTACGCGCTGTACCCACACATGACCGCTCGCGAGAACATGAGCTTCGGTCTGAAGATGGGGACCGACCTTTCCAAGGCGGAAATCGACTCGAAAGTCGAGGACGTAGCCCGCATGATGGGTATCGAGGATCTCCTCGAAAAGAAGCCGAGAGCACTCTCCGGGGGCCAACAGCAGCGTGTGGCGCTCGGGCGAGCAATCGTCCGCGATCCGGACGTCTTCCTGATGGACGAACCGCTGTCCAATCTCGACGCGAAACTCCGGACGACGATGCGAACCGAACTGCAGAACCTTCAGCAGGAACTGGGCGTGACGACGGTGTACGTCACTCACGATCAGACCGAGGCGATGACGATGGGCGACCAGATCGCCATCCTCAACGACGGGAAACTCCAGCAGATTGGGACGCCCCTCGAGTGTTATCATCAGCCGGTAAATCAGTTCGTCGCGGGCTTCATCGGTGCGCCGAGTATGAACTTTTTCGACGTCACGCTCGACGGAGACTCGCTCGAGCACGATGCGTTCAGCTATCGCCTCTCGCCGGAGACACTCGAGAACGTCGACGACGAGACGACGCGACTCACACTCGGCGTCCGACCGGAGGATATCGAAATTGTCGACGAGAGAGAACCGAACTCGTTCCGGGCGATCGTCAGCGTTACCGAACCGATGGGCAGTAGTACTCACCTGTCTCTCGCGATCGGGGACCGCCAGTATACGGCGACGGTCCCCGGTGACGTTCTCATCGCCCCGGACGACCAGATCACGGTGACGTTTTCGGAGGAAAATACTCACCTCTTCGACGCGGAGACGGGACGAGCGGTGAAAAACCGAGAGCACGTTCGTCCCGATACAGAGGTGCAGGTCTGAGGTAGTTGCGTTCGACGGATATCCGACACCATCGTGACGGTAATATCCGTTCGACCGGCGCTTTCCCGATAATTATTTATGGCAGTCTGTAGCACGTAAGACTATGCCATGCGATAGCATGCGACGGCGTAGTGTAGTCAAGGCTCTCGCAGCCGGTGGGATGCTCACGGTGGCTGGGTGTGTCGGTGGTGACGACGAAGAGGGTGGAAACGGAAACGGTGGTAACGGTGGTAACGGCGGTAACGGTGGTAACGGCGGAAACGGTGGAAGCGATATGGACCCGTCCGAACTCGTCACGCACCAGCAGTTCGGTTCCGACGACGCCACGCCGCTGACCTTCTGGGCGTTGCCCGGATCGACGCCGGATCCGGACGAAAATCCGGATTCTGCGGTGTCTTCGGAGGCGTTCCGCCCCATCTACGAAGATTGGGTCGAACGCAACCCCGACTACCGGATCGACGTCCAGTATCAGACCGATCTGGAACAGATGCAGACGCAGCTGTTACAGGCGACCGCTCAGGGGAACGCCCCCGACCTCTCCGAAGTCGATTCATTCTGGATTCCGAACCACTGGGACAACCTCCAGCCGGTGACGGAGGTCATCGAGGACGAAGACGACTGGTTCCCGTTCGTTCGGGACATCGTCCGCCCGGAGGACGAGTGGCTCGCGGTCTGGCGGAACACGGACTGTCGCGCGCTGTACTACCGAACGGACGTCATCGACGAGTACGCGGACGGCGAACCGCCGGCGACGTGGGACGAGCTGTTCGAAGTCGGCAGTGAGATAGCCGACAACGAGGACATGCAAGCGTTCATGTACAACGGCGGTCGCTGGGAGGCGACGACCTTCGACAACCTCGCGTACTTCTGGGCCCAGGGCGGCGAACTCGTCGACGACGAGGGTGCACCGGTTCTCGGAGAGGGCGACAACTACGACGCGCTGTTGAACGTCTTCGAGTTCTTCCGGGACACGATCGACGAAGGGATCACGCCCGAGCGGGTCGTAAACATCGACGATTACATCCTTCTGGCGGAGGAGGCCCTCTCCGACAACCTCGCGATGTTCCTCGGCGGGAGCTGGCAGATCAACACCGACATCCGCCCGGAACTGGACAACGCCGACGAACTCTGGGAGGTCGCGCCGATCCCGATGCCCGAAGCGGACATGGCGGCCACCGGAACCGGCGGCTGGACGTACGGGATGTTCACGGAGGACGAGAACCTCCAGGAGCCCGCGCTCGACTTCGCCGGCCGGTTCCGCGATCCGGAGAACATGGCCACGTACTGTGAGGTCGCCGGACAACTCCCGACCAAGCCGTCGGTGTACGAGGAGAGCGATTACTTCGCCGAGGACAAGTACATGCAGACGTACTCCGACCTCCTCGAAAACGGTGTCGCACGGCCCGGCTTCCCGATCTACCGCACGATCTCCGCCGAGTGGCAGGTCGCAGCCGGCCGCGTCATTACGGGGGACTCGGCTCCGCAAGATGCGGTCGACAACATGATCAACAACATCAACTCCGAATACGACGGATAGCGGGACGAACACTTCACCCTCAGACACCTATCAATGGCAACCGAAACCGACAGACGGTGGACGAACGTCGCGGCGGTCAGGAGCCGGGCATCCCGGTGGTTCTCCGATATCCAGGAGCACCCATTCTTCTGGATTCTGCCAGCAGCACTCTTCCTCGGCGTCTTCCTCCTGTACCCGCTCGTCGAGGCGTTCCGGATGAGTGTCACGAACATGACGTTGCTCGACCCGACGGACTACTCGTACGTCTGGCTGGACACCTACGTACGGATCTTCGAGTCGCCGGACTTCTGGGGAATGACGAGGGTGACGCTCATCTTCGTGACCGCGAGCGTCGTTCTCCAGCTCGTCGGAGGAATGATTCTCGCACAAGCGATCGACTACGGCGTCAATCGGGGACTGCACGGAAGCATCTTCACCCGCATTTCCGTGTTGTCGGCGTGGGTCATCCCGGGAATCGTCATCGGCATCGTCTGGAAGATCATGCTGATCGAGACGCGGTACGGCGTGATCAACTACATCATCCTTCAACTGGGTGGAGACGTGGTCTCGTTCCTCTCGGACGGACAGATGGCCCTCCTATCGACCATCGTCGCGAACACGTGGCGCGGGACGGCGTTCTCGATGATCATGTTGTACGCCGGGCTCCAGCAAGTCCCCGACCAGTTGAAAGACGCCGCCCGGATCGACGGCGCGTCGCCGTGGCAGCGGTTCAGACACGTCACGCTGCCGCTGTTGAAGCCCGTGTTGTTCATCAACATCGTACTGATCACGATCTACACGATCAACACGTTCGATATGATCCTCGCACTGACCGGCGGTGGACCCGGTCGGGCGACCGAAGTACTCGCCCTGTACATGTACTTCGAAGCGTTCGAGCGGTTCAACCTCGGCACCGCGGGGGCGATCGCCGTCGTCATGTTAGTGGTAAACGTCTTCATGACGATGATCTACATCAAGTACCTGCTCGGGGAGGATGAGTTCTAGTATGTCCACCGGACACGGCTCCCGGTTCGATCTCAACCGGTACGATCTGGCGACGTACCTCGTGTACCTGCTGGCGGTCGCGTTCTTTATTTTCCCGATCTTCTGGGTGCTCTCGATGAGCCTGCGTCCCGAAGGTGACGTGCTCACCTATCCCGTCCAGTTTATTCCGGACGAAATCACTCTCGCGGCCTACGAGCAGGTGTACGGTCCGGCGACGACGTGGTTGTGGAACTCGACGAAAATCGCCGTGCTCGAGGCGATCGGCATCCTGCTGGTCTGCGTTCCGGCGGCGTACGCCTTCTCGCGATTCGAGTTCCGCGGACGGCGCCACGTCCTCTTCGGGATCCTGCTGTTCCAGATGATCTCGCCGGTCGTCATCGTCATTCCGATGTACAGCGTGATGAACACGCTGGGACTGTTCGACACTCACTTCGGGCTCATCTTGCTGTACATCGGGCTGCAAGTACCGTTCTCGACGTGGCTTCTCAAGAGCTACTTCGATACGATTCCGGACCAGCTGGACGACGCGGCCGCCATCGACGGCTGCAGCCGGCTCCAGACGCTGTGGCACGTGATCCTCCCGTCGATGCTTCCGGGGATCGCCGTCGTCATCATCTTCAACTTCGTCTTCTCGTGGTCGGAGTTCGTGATGGCGTTCACGGTGCTTCAGAGCAGCGACCTCTTCACGATTTCGGTCGGCGTCTTCGCCTTCCAGGGCCAGTACTCAACGTCGTGGACGCTCATCGCGGCGGTGAGCATCCTCGCGATCTTGCCGCTGATCGTGATGTTCGTCGCCCTACAGCGGTACTTCATCCGGGGACTCACCGAAGGAGCCGTGAAGGGGTAATTCGGCTGCTGGGACTGACCGCTACCTTCACACGTTCGTTCTGTCATCTATCGAAATGGTATGACACCCAGTAGGCGATCGGCCTCGGTGGTCTCCACGATCGGAATCGTTATTTCTCTGTCTCCCGATAGCATATAGCGCATGTCTGACGCGCTACGGATAGGTATCATCGGTACCGGCGGTTGGGGAACCCACATCGCAGAACAGTTCCACGAAAATCCCGACGCGGAGGTCGTCGCGCTGACCGACGTCGTCGCTGAAAACCGCCAACGAGCGGGTGAGACGCTCGCGGTGGGTCCGGACCACCGGTACGAGGACCACGAGGCGATGCTAGACGGCGAGGAACTCGACGCCGTCCAGATCACCTCTCCCCACGACTTCCACTACGCTCACACCGTCGACGCGCTCGAACGCGACCTCCACGTGTTCTGCGAAAAACCGTTCACGCCCGGCCTCGAGCGGGCGCGGGACCTCGCTCGACGAGTCGAGGAGAGCGACCGGGTGCTGATGGTCGGCTATCAGCGCCACGTCAATCCGGCGTATATCGAAACGCGCGATGCGGTCGCCGGCGGCGAGATCGATCCGAAGATCGTTACCGCCGAACTCACCCAGAACTGGATCCAGAACGTCGCCGGAACCTGGCGCGTCGATCCCGATCTCAGCGGCGGCGGACAGCTGTACGACAGCGGCAGTCACCTGCTCGACGCGATCATCTGGATGATCGGCGAGGTCCCGACGCAGGTCACCGCCGAGATGGAGTTCGCGGACGACGAAAACCGAGTGGACGTTCAGGCCGCTCTCACGGTTCGATTCGACGGCGGCACGGTGGCGAGTATCGCCGTCTCCGGTGACTCGCCGGACGTGTACGAGCGGATCACCGTCCGCGGTGACGGCGGACGAAGCGTTCTGGAGGGAACGGGCTGGTCCCACCGCGAGGTATCGATCACCGACGGCGAGGGCGAGGAGCGAACGGCGGTCGAGGGCGACCTCTCGTCGTACCGAAAAGTCGACGCCTTCGTTCGGGCAGTTCGAAACGACGAGACGCCCCCGGCGACCGCGACGAACGCGCTGTATGCAACGGCGTTGACCGAAGCAGCCTACGAATCCGCCCGATCCGGCGAGCGGGTAACGGTCGACGTCGAACTGCCGCGGGCGGAAGACGCGGGCGTTCGAGAACCGAATCGGTAGGACCGCCGTTCCGGTCGGTTTCGCCGACCGAAATCGCTCAGAGACGCGATTCCGCGACCGGAACCTCGACCTCGAGTTCTACCAGCGGGGTGTCGCTCGCGAGGCTCGCGACGCCGATCGCCGTGTGGCACGGATACGGTTCGGCCGCGAAAACGTCACGGTAGACGCCGCTGAACGCGTCGTAATGCGTTCGAATGTCGACCAGATAACTCGTCACCTTGACGACGTCGTCGAAGTCTTTTCCGACGGCCTCGAGGATGGTCCCGACGTTGTCGAAGGCCTGTCGCGCCTGCGTTTCGACGTCGTCTCCGACGTAGCAGCCGTCCTCGTCCGTCCCCACTTGCCCCGACATGTAGAGGGTTCCGTTGGCGACGATCGCGGGCGTAAAGTGGTGGTCGGTCGGATCGGACAGTTCGTCCGGCAGAATCTCGGTTCGATCCATGCCGAGTCCACCAGAGCGAGTTGTATAACAGTTCGGCCGGGGGAGGAGTGGGTGACCGTCGACAGCAACGAGCGGGACACTGACGGAGAGCCGTTTACCACCGCCTACCGAGAAGTGGCTCAGTCGGTCGTACGTTCATTTCCCCGTTACCGGGATATACCGCCGTCCGTAACCGGCACTATCGCCTCTATCTCGTGCGTACCCTGCTCGAGACCCGCGAGTCGCTCGAATCGCCCGTCGACCGAGTAGCGCTCCCGACGGAAACGCCTCTAAAGAGTACCCGTTAGGGGGTTCGAAGCCACCGTAGCGAAACAGTTAGGACTTCGGAACGACGACGACGGAGCATGTCGAACACAGGGGACGACCTCACCATCGGACTCGCCGGCCTCGGCGCACAGGGGATCGCCTACGCTCATCGATTCGGCCGGTTCGATCACACGTATATCGGGGCCGACTTCGATTCGAGCGCCAGGGCCGAGTTCGAGAACGTTGTCGGCGGAGCGGTCACCGAGAACCCGAAAGACCTGCTCGAGTACGATCTGGACGGATTGATCATCGCACTCCCGCCGAAGTTTCACGAACCGATCGCCACTGCGGCGCTCGAATCGGGCGTCGACGTCCTGATCGAAAAGCCGGTCGCTCACACGCTCCACAGCGCTCGGCGGATCGAAAATGCCGCGGACGAGAGCGACGCGAACGCGATGGTCGGGTTCTACACCAAGTTCTACAAATCTAGCTCGATTTTGCTTGGATACGTCGCCGACGGCTACTTCGGCGACGTAACGCACGTCGATGCCGTCATCGAGCGTCGACGCGGCTTGCCCGGTCGCGGGACGTGGTTCACCTCGCAAGATATCGCCGGCGGCGGTGCGCTCATCGACATCGGAATACACGCTCTCGACCTCGTGATGGCAATCTACGATTACTCCCCCATCGAATGGACCTGGGGCCAGACGACGACGCAGTTCGGAAACAAAGACGATTATCTGTATCTGGAGACGACATCCGAACACAAAGATACCGACCTGTTCGACGTCGAAGATGCGGCCTCCGTGGTAATCGAGTTCGCCAACGGCGGAACGGTGAATCTCAGGGTCGCGTGGGCGACGAACAACCGCGAACGACACGAGTATCGAATCCACGGAACCGACCGCGGCGCTCGTCTCGATCTGACGCAGGTGTACACGGCAACCGTCGGTCGAGAAGAGACGGATATCGTCCAAGAAGACGATATTACCGATCGGGAGATACTCGAACTGTACGACGTTCGGTCCATCGGAGAGAATCACTTCGTCGATTCGCGGGTCGTCGCCAAGGGTGTCGACGCGTACGAACGGCAGTTGTCGGCGTTCTTCGACGGGATCGGCTCGAGGACTCCGTACGAGAAAAACTCGATACGACACGGTGTCAAAGTGCAGGAGGTCGTCGACTCGATCTACCGATCCGCCAGCAAAGGCGAACCGGTACCGACGGATTCGTTCGACGATATCGACCGCCGGTAGACTTATACAACGATGTTCGTTATCATCGAACATGAACGAGGCACCCACGTCGGAACGGGCGGCGCGGACGATCAAGGCGACTCGAGTCTCTCTGACGATCCTCGAGGAACTGAAGACGCGTGACGGTGCCACGCTCTCCGAACTGGCGACGGACCTGTCGCCGTCGAAGAGTACGCTCCACTGCCACCTCGGAACCCTGCTCGACGAAGGGTACGTGATCAAAGAGAACGGAGAATACGTGCTGAGTCTCAAGAGTCTCGACCTCGGCGGATACGCCTGTGAGCGAAAGAACGGCTACAAGAGCGGACAGGAAAACGTGGACAAACTGGCTCGGCAAACGCACCAACCCGTTCAGTTCGTCGTCGCCGAAAACGGCTGGGCGAGCTATCTGTACCAGAAGGCAGAACGCGTTCACGAGGTCCCGACGCGGGTCGGATTCACGACGCACCTCCACTGTACCGCTGCGGGGAAGGCGATCCTCGCGAACCTGTCGGAAGAGACCGTCCGCAAAATCGTCGCAGAACGCGGCCTGCCCGCGTATACGGACCGAACGATTACCACTCGAGACGAACTATTCGACGAACTTGAATCTATTCGCTCGGACGACATAGCGTTCGACGTATCCGAACGCTGGGACGGGATCCAGTGCGTCGCAAAACCGGTGCGAACCGCCGACGGCGAAATCCTCGGCTCCATCAGTATTTCGGCCCAACGCGAGATGGTAACTGAAGAACAGTTCAAGGAGACGTATCCCGCGAAATTAGCGAATTCCGCGAGCGTGATCAGCATCAACGCGTCCTACGAATCGATCTATCCAGACTAGCCTCGAGCAGTTCGTTGGGGTCTCGAGGGTCGTACCATCCCTAAATTACAAACATATGATTGTAATGGCAGAGGTAACGTATCGTTGTCGCGGTGTGGCGTTCGACGGTTAGATCCGAGTGATTCGAGTTGTCGTACGAATCCGTCTAACACCGTTTTACCGCCGGGAAAACGTTCGGCTTACAATCGTGTGGTCTCGATTGGGGAGTGGTTCACTTCTCGCATCGGTGCAAAAAGAACGGGCGGACGTGTTCGATCGAAGGGACACCAGTAGCCGTACGATATCGTTATACCGAACGTGTCGAACCGCTGGAGACGCCCGGATGCTCGAACGACCGTCCGACGGCCGTGCGATCGGTATAGAAATAGTGTCAGTCGGGACGGGCGAACGCCGTCTGGGCGCGGGAGACGAGAATGTGCGAAATTACATTTCACGACGCTCGAACCGAATCGTCACTGCTTCATAGTCTTCCAGAAATGCGCTGTTTCCGCCCACGCTGACGATGCCATCGTCCGTCCGGAGGTCGATCGCGTTCTCGATCACGGATCCTTTCATCGGGTCGATCAACTGCTGTCGGATGTCGACGACCTCCCCCTCGAGCCACTCCGTCGGCCCGGGGTCGTCCGTCGGTCGTGCCTCGACCGTCGCGTGCAAGTCGGTGCCGTGGTGCGTGTGAATCGTGGCTTGCATCGTCGCGAATCGGAAGTGCGAGTAGGTTTTCGGCAACGGCTCCGGCGGGTTGACGTAGAGTTCCTCGGCGAACTGCCACTCGTTGCTCAGGAACGACCCGGAGATAACGGGTTCGATGTAGGGCTGTCCGAAGGCGATCGCCTGCGTTTCCGTCCCCGGGTTCGACAGCAACGTGCGGGGGGCGACCAGTCCGAAATTACGGTCGACGGTGAGCTGGATGGGAAGCGGGTCCCACCGAACGCGAACCGCGTGGGCGACTCCCTCGAGGGAAATATCGCTGCCGTACTCCGCTTCGTCCGTCTCCTCGTACACGATCAACAACACGAATACGTCCCTCTCGACGGCCGCCGACAGGTGACTCTCCAGATCGGACAGCAGCGAGGAAGGGATCGCGATGGACGTATTCACCTCCGCTTCGTCGACGAGTTGTTGCATTCGCTTCACCAGCGTCGCCCTCGATTTCAGGACTTCGACGTTTTCGAAGTCCTTCTCCGACCGATTGAACCGGTCGACGAGCTGCCCGTGTAACGTCTCTACTTCGGCGTGCAATTGCTCTTCGACCCGGTCTGGCGGAACCGGCCGAAGCTTGGTCGGGGTGACGAAGTCGTTGATTTCGACGAAGTTGCGTTTTTTCAGACGGACTGCGGTGTTGTAGATGTGGCGCTTCGATACCCCGGCCTGAGCGGCGACCGCACTGGCGGTCGTCTCCCCGCTCTCGAGGATCGCGAGATACGTGTCGATCTCTTTGCTCGTCAGGCCGAACGATCCCAGCGCGTCGGTCAGATCCTCGTCGGTCATGCGCGAGTGATTATTGTCGAAGTATATAAAGTCTCATTCGAGAGGGTCCGCGAACGGTCGATCTACTCACCGGTCGTGGCGACGGATTATCCCACCGTACGCCGGTGAAAGAGCCTAATACGGCGGTATTTCGCTGTCGCGTTCCGGTCCCGACGAACCGGTATCGTCCGAAGACCGACCGCGGCGACCGAAATTCAATTTCGCAGATTTATCACGATGGTTGATTCTCTCGGAGTCGCACTCGCGGTCACGCTCGAGTGCTAAACCGCCGGGCGAACGACCCGGCGTCCCGTTCGAGTAACGCATCGCTTACGCGATCGCTTCCGCCAGTACTCGCTCGAGTAGCACGTCGTTAGTGACACACTATCGATCCCCGTGACACACCCACGTTCCAGCACTCACTGCAACGAATTTCCCACGTTTCGCGCCTCAGTTCGGCTATTCTCGGTTGGATTTGACGTCGCGGACCCGTCGGGAGCTTCGTCCAACCGAACGGTTCCCACCGGCTAATACGACCGGAGCCCGAATACATATACGGTCGGTGGAAAGACTTGGGATCGATAATGAACGCTTCAGAACGAGTGAGAGTTGGCGTCGTCGGTCTCGGGGGAATGGGGACGAATCACGCCGGAAACGTCGTCGACTTCGGACACGAGGTCGTCGCCGGAACGGACGTCGTCCCGGAGATTCGGGACGCGTTCGCCGCGGAGTTCGACGTTCCGACCTACGAGACGTACGAGGACATGTACGTCCGAGAGGACCTCGACGCGGTCATCGTCACGACGCCGAACAAGTTCCACGAACCGGCGACCGTCGCCGCCCTGGAATGTGACTACGACGTGCTCTGTGAGAAGCCGC
The DNA here is from genome assembly GCF_017357405.1 of Halomontanus rarus. Taxonomy (GTDB): domain Archaea; phylum Halobacteriota; class Halobacteria; order Halobacteriales; family Natrialbaceae; genus Halomontanus; species Halomontanus rarus. Next base: position 1,015,982 of record NZ_CP071598.1, read on the forward strand.
TCGCGGACGACCTGGCGGGCGCAGAGCGGATCGCCGACGCCGCCACGGAGTCCGAGGGGTTCTGCATGGTCGGCTTCCACAACCGCTTCTCGACCCCGATGACACTCTTCAAGGAACAGCAGGCCGCCGGGCGGTTCGGAGAGATCACTCACGTCGAAGCGAACTACGTCCGCCGCCGGGGCATTCCCGGCGTCGGGTCGTGGTTCACCTCGAAGGAGCTCGCCGGCGGCGGCGCGCTGATCGACATCGGCGTCCACATCCTCGACCTCGCACTCCACGCCCTCGAGTTTCCGGAGATCGTCGAAGTGACCGGCGTCACCCGCTCGGACTTCGGCGGCCGAACCGACTACGCCGATCCGGACGGCTTCGCCGATCACTGGGACGGCGACGGCGAGACGTTCGACGTCGACGATTCCGTCACCGCGTACGTTCGCTGTGCGGACGGAACGACGATCTCGCTGAACGTCTCGTGGGCCGCGAATCGAGCGCCGAAAGACGACCTCGTCGTCCAGGGAACCGACGCCGGTGCGGAGTTCTCGCTCCACGACGACGCGCTGACAATCTTCGAAACCGGAACCGAAGGCGGCGACCACTACGCCGACACCGAACTAACCGGATCGCTCGAACCAGCAGGCCACGCGGCCGAAGACCGACGGTTTCTCGAGGCCGTCCTCGCCGGCGAGGCGCCCGATATCAACACGGTCGAGCAGGGACTGACCGTCCAGCGCGTCATCGACGCGATCTACCGCTCGAGCGAAGACGGGGAGGCCAAGCGACTCGCACCGATCGGTGGTGCCGAAGACGAGAGCGCAGACGACGGGACGGACGAAAGCGAACCCGATCGGGACGCGAAGCCGTCGACCCGCTGAATCGGCTCCGTCGCGGAATCGTCGGTCCCGTTCGATGACCGTATCTATCGCATCTGTCGACGGTACGGCCCGTCCGTGTCAGGCCGCTCGGGCGCTCACCGACGCTCGTCCGATGGTTCCGACGGTTCCCCCTCGCCGACCGAAACGCACGTCCCGCGCTCGGCGGACCGATAAATCGCGTCGATGACGCGTTGGACGGTCAACGCCTGTTCGACCGTGTTCAGGTCGGGGGCGGTTCCCATCTCGACAGCGTCCAGAAAGAGTTTGTCGCTGCCGGCCCAGCCGCTGTGGTCGATCGACCCCTCGTCGATCGTGGAATCGACGAGGTGATCGGTCCCCTGTTTGCCCGCACGGTACAGCGTTAGCTCCTCGCCGCCGAGTTCGAGCTCGGCGCCGGCTCCGGTCCCCCGGACGACGAAATCGTTCGTTTCGGCCTGGTTCGCGGCCCAGGCGACCTCGAGCGAGATCGTCCGATCGTCGGCGCAACGAATCATGGCGGTCGCCGAGTCTTCGACGTCGAACACCGCCTCCTCGGTCTCGTCGTACCAGTCGCCCGGGTCCACGTAATCGTCCCGGCGTCCGAACTCCGTCCGGGTGACGGCGAGGACCTCCTCGACCGGTGGGAACGCCATCAGATAGAGCGCCAGATCGATCGCGTGAACGCCGATATCGACGACGCAACCGCCGCCGGCGAGCTCCTTCGAGGTGAACCACGATCCGACGCCGGGAATGCCTCGGCGGCGGACGTAGTTGGCCTGAACGTGAGTCACGTCGCCGAAGAATCCCTCCGCCTGGTAGTCTTTGAAGATCTCCGCGGCGGTCGAGAGCCGATTGTGGAAGTTCACCATGCAGAAGCCCCCGGATTCGGCGGCGGCGTCGGCGATTCGTTCGGCACTCGCCAGATCGTCCGCGAGCGGCTTCTCACAGAGCACGTCGTAGCCCCGCTCGAGCGCGCTGACGACCGCCGGTTCGTGGAACGTGTTCGGCGTGGATACCGCGACGGCATCGAGGTCTTCGGCGTCGTACATCTCGTCGAAGTCCTCGTAGGTCGTCGCACCGTAGGTTTCCGCGAACTCCGTTCGAGCCGCGTCGACGAGATCGGCGCCGGCGACGACCTCGTGTCCGAAGTCCGCGGCGTTCGTCGCGTGGGTCTGTCCCATGAATCCGAGTCCGACGACTCCGAGCCTGACCGAATCGTTTCTCTGGCCCATTGGAAGGCGTTCCACAACGTCAGTGAAAAGGTTGATTATTGCGGAAAAGCCCTCGCGGGCGAGCGGGCGACGGCGTCGGGGAAGCAGAGAGGTCGAGGGCGAACTCGCGACCGGGGACCGGGGACCGGTCACTCGGTGTCTGGATCGTCGACGACGAGGTCTGCGGTCAGCGGCACGTGATCGGACCGGAAGCGCTCCGCTCGAGGTTCGAGCGCCCGATACCTGCGGACGGAGACGTCAGGCGAGACGAACACGTAATCGATGCGATCCCGAAGCTCGCCGGTGAAGCCGTGGAAGGTTCCCTCGGGACCTCGAACGGCGCTCGCGACCGCTCGAGCGTCCGCGAGGCCGCCGTCGGTGACGGTTTCGTACGGGCTCGAGTCTGACGTGCAGTTGCAGTCTCCGGTGACGACGACGGATCGATCGTCCGCCCGTCGTCGGTCGGCCCGCTCGCGGAGTAGCCGGGCGCTCCCCCGGCGCGCTCGCTCACCCGCGTGATCGAAGTGCACGTTACAGATCCACAGCCGCTCGCCGGTCTCGCGAACCAGGTCGACCCAGCTCGCGATCCGCGGTAACGCGGCGTCCCACCCGACGCTCGGCTCGTCGGGCGTCTCCGAGAGCCAGAACGTTCCCGTCTCGACGGCTTCGTACCCATCCGGTCGCCACGCGATCGGCGCGAGCTCGCCCTCTCGATCGCCGTCCGCCCGCCCCACACCGTACCACTCGTAGCCCGGTAACGCGTCCTCGAGGTCGTCGTACTGGGTTGCAGTCGCCTCCTGCAAGCCGAGCACGTCCGGATCGAGACGCTCGACCGCCTCGACGACGCGCCGGCGGCGCCGGGCCCACGGCTGATCGTCGTCGGGCGCGTCGTAGCGGATATTGAAGGTCGTCGCGCGTATCGGGTCGGGTTCGAGAGCCATCGTCGAGTGCCGATCGACAGCACAGGTGCCAGCCACTTCAGCTTCACTCTCACGGCCAGCTTTCGGTGACGAGCGGTCTGTGCGGGACCTCGCTCGAAACTCGAGATTCGAATCACGTGTACTCGACCGGAACGCCGACGAGCCACGGGATGAACGCGACGGAAAGGTAGAGAAACCACTGCGCGAACCACGAGAGGCCGAACCACATGAGCCCCCACGGCGCCGACCAGATCGAGGGCCGGACGGGCCACTCCGCACCCGGGTGGGTCTGGGTCTTCGGCGCGACGTAATCGAACACGAAGTGTAACGCCATTCCAAGAGTGACGAAGTGAATCCCCGTGTACACCGCCTCGGACCGAACGCCGGCGACGAGCGCGAGCTGGTAGACGATCGCCGGCGCGAGGAACGTGTGGAAGAGCCACGAGCGGTGGAACCGGCGGTCGACGGTGTCGACCTCCGGGAGCAACACGCCCGCGACCAGCGCGACGAAAAAGATCGGATGATAGCCGAGGACGAGCGCCAACAGCATCGTCGGGAGCGTCGAGAGGACGTGAACTTTGCGAGTCGTCATTGGAACGTCGTGAGGTAGTATCGAATCGGTGATTCGGCCGCGTCGCTCGCCTCCTCGTAGAGGAGGATCTCTACCACCGCTGCGACGCCCGGGAACAACATCAGGACGAACGGCGGAAGGACGATCGAAAGCGCCAGCAATCCGACGAACAGGCAACTCTGCAGGACGAAAAAGTACGGGTAGGCCCGGGACGCCTCGATCGCTCGTCCGAAGGCCGTAAGCGAGTCCTGCTCGAGGTCCGCTGCGAGCACGTTCGCGACTCTGAACGTGAACACGAGCACCACCAACGTGGCGTAGATCCCGAGCAGGCCGGCCAGCAGGAAGTAGCCCGACCGCTCCGAGAGCGCGATTCCGAAGTGCAACAGCGTTGCGAGCGGAACGCCGACGGCGAGTGCAGAGAGCGGGAGGCCCGGCCGGAGGCTGCGTCGGACGTCCCGAAAGTACGCCTTCAGGAAGCCGAAATCGGAGCGGTGCTCCTCGGGCACTCGTCGGATCGTCCGAAACAGCGCAATCATCGCGGCACCGACCGTCACCACGAACGCGGAAACGAGCCAAAACGAGAGGCTCAAGAGCACGAGAAGTACGATCTGTCGATACGTGAACTTCATCGCGGTGACGAGCGAACCGGTGAGGTCTGGAATCCGTTCCATGGTAGGGTTTTGCAATTACCCTTTCACGCCGCTGAGGGTCATGCCGCGAATGAAATACTGTTGGGCGGAGAGGAACGCGACGATGATCGGGATCACCATGATCGCGGCCGCCGCCATCACCAGGCCCCAGTTGTCGGTGTACTGTCCCTGAACGAGGAACAGCGCGACCGGCAGCGTGTACATGTCGTTCGAGGTCGCGATGATCAGCGGCCACTCGAAGTTGTTCCACGCGCCCATGAACGCGAAGATGCCGAGCGTCGCGACCGCCGGTTTCGCCAGCGGCAGGTAGATGTGGTAGAACGCCTGGAACTTGTTACAGCCGTCGATCCGGGCCGCGTCGCCGAGCGACGACGGGAGGCTCTTGAAGTACTGTCGGAGCAGGAAGATCCCGAACGGACTCGCGATCAGCGGCGCGATCAACCCCCGATAGGTGTTCACCCAGCCGAGTTCCGAGAGGATGATGTACACAGGGATGAGCGTCACCATCCCCGGAATCATCATCGTCCCGATGAACAGGAGGAAGATCTTCTCGCGGGCGAAGAAGTCGAGTTTTGCGAACGCGTACCCGGCCAGCGTGTCGAACGTGACGTTGAAGAGGGTGACCGCACCCGCGAAGATGAAGGCGTTGATGAACCACCGTTGGACCGGATACTCGGCGAACAGGGCCCGGAAATGCTCGAAGGTGACCGTCTCGGGGATGATCGTCACGATCCCGGAACTCGGGTTCGCCGAGAGCGCCGTCGTGACCGTCCAGTAAAACGGCGCGACCATCCAGAGTACGCCGAAGATCACGCCCGCGTAGAGCGAGATAGTCTTGAACCAGTACACCGGTCCGGATCTGTCGTAGCCGGGGTAATCGTAACTCGAGCGGGGCATCAGTAGGTCACCTCGTCGTTACCGCGCATTCGGTACTGGTAGTAACTGAACAGGAAGATGATGCTGAACAGTAACATCGCCATTCCCGCGGCAGCACCCATGTTGTCGTGCTGGAACGCCTCCTGATAGATGAGCACGACGATCGTGGTCGTCGCGTAGTACGGGCCGCCTTCCGTGAGCGCCCAGGCGATTCCGAACACCTGGAACGAGGAGATGATCGCCAGCACGATGACGAAGAAGTAGGTGTTCTGCAAGTTCGGCCACGTGACGTGTCTGAACCGCTGCCACTTGTTCGTCCCGTCGATGCGGGCAGCCTCGTACAGTTCGTCGGGGATGTTCTGCAACCCGGCGAGGAAGATGATCATGTTGAATCCGATGCCGATCCAGACGGCAATGAGCATGATCACGCCGAGCGCGGTGCTCGGATCGCCGATCCAATTGTGTGCCAGTCCGACCGGTGCGAGGAAGTTGTTGACGATCCCGTTGAGGTTCAGCATCCATCCCCAGATGATCGCGCTGATCGCACCCGAGAGCATGACCGGGAGGAAGTAGCCGGCCCGAAAGGCCTTCTTGAACCGGATCCGCTTGTCGAGGACCAGCGCGACGCAGAGGCCGCCGGTGATCGAGAACGGGACGACGCCGAGCGTGTAGATCATCGTTCGCGTGACGGCCCACCACCACAGGTTCTGGGTCGGAACCTGGAGGACTCGCCAGTCGTTTTCCCAGGGCAGCGGGTAGAGGATATCCCGGTAGTTTTCGAGTCCGACGAACGTGAGGTCGCCGGTGAGGATCTGCCACTCGGCGAACGAGAGGTACACCGCGAACAGGACGGGAAGGAACAGGAACGCGACGAACACGATGATGTTCGGAAGGATGAACAGAAACCCGGCGAGGTTGTCCTCTCTCCGGATGGAACCGAGAAACCGATCTCGCGTCCGCGTGGTTTCCGCCGTCGATTGAGATTCTTGTGTTGCCATGTGGATATGGATGTGAATGTGAATGTGACCCTACTGACGGATGTCCGTGGTTACTCGAGGATGCCGTTGACTTCGTTCTCGATCGTCTCGAGCGTCTGTTGAGGATCGATTTCACCCTGGTAGAATCCCTCGAGTTGCGGATTGATCGTGTTGATGATCTCCTGGGTATTGGGGCCGTACTCTTGGGCGGTGAGTCGGGGGAACTCGCTGAATTCGAACCACTCCTGATACCGTTCGTCCTCCTCGTAGAGGTCCACCTGATCGCGGTGGGATTCGCGAATCGAGAGGGCGATTCCCGTCTCGAGCCACGGCATGATACCGTCACCCATCAGGTAGTTGACGAGGTCGAGGGATTCGTCGTGGTACTCCGTCTCAGTGGAAATCGAGTAGCCCGCACACAGGATGAGCGTACCCGGTTCCTCGCCTTCGGGATACGGTGGCGCCGCGATGTCGGCGACCTCGTTAACGTCCTCGTACCCGGATTTGAGTTCTGCGAGGATCCACCCGCCGCCGTAGACCATCGCAGCGTCCCCCTCTCCGAGTTGCGCGAAGTCGCCGTCGGAGGCGACTTCGTCGGGAAGGCCGAGCAGGTCGTCCTCGCGCAATCCCCGAATGTACTCGAACGTCTCGACGTTTTCTTCGGAGTTGATCACGCACTCGGAGCGATCGTCGTTCATCACCTGCCCGCCGTTCGCGGCGATGAGAGCGAAGGTTAGCCAGTACGGATCCCCGTTGACGACCGGATACTCGACTTCCCCTTCGTCTCTGACGGCCTCGAGCATACTGCGGAACTCCTCCCAGTGTTCGGGAAATTCGTCGTATCCGGCGTTGGAGAGAACTTCCGTGTTGTGTACGAGCGCGTTGTACTGGAAGTCCTTCGGGAGGTAGTACAGTCCCTCCCGTGGAGAGACGGCATCCATCACCGATTGATCCATGTCGTCCAGCAGTTCCTGATCCAGTTCCGGTTGGAGGTCGACGAGGACCTCCTCGAACGAGCCCGATGCCTCCATCCCCATGTAGAACGTGTCGGGCGCTTCGCCCGCACCGAACTGCGTTCTGAGCCGGTCTTCGTATCCGTCGGGGACGTGCTGGTAGTTGATCGCGATTTCGTCGCGCTCTTGGGCGAACGATTCCAGCATCCCTTCGACGGTCTCGCGTTCGACACCATCCCCCCAACCAGCGAACTCCATTTGCTTTTCTCCGTCGCCGAGTTCGACTTCTTCGACGTCGGACTCGTTGCCGTTTCCGCCGTTCCCACCGTTTCCGCCGAGACCTCCGATACAACCGGATAGTCCGAGCACTGACGATGCTGCAGTAGCTGCAACTACCTTTCTTCGGGTTAATCGCTCGTCGACCATGGATTACCGTTTCTGCCGTTCATTAATAAACATTAGGTATCCTGTCATCAATGTGGTGAATTAGTGATGAAATAATACATCATTTATAATCGGCGCGCTCGAGGCGAGAACGAACGGCCGTTCAGCTCGGAACGCTCTGGACTTCCCGCTGACTGTTCTTGATCGCCTCCCCCGTTTCGGAGTCGAAGAGGTGGATCCGATCCTCGGGGAAGATTACCTCGAGGTCGGTCCCGATTTGGATGGGGACGTCGCCGCTCACCGTCGCCGTGAGTTGCGTATCACCGAGTTCGAAGTGGACGTACGTGAGGTCGCCGACCGGTTCGACGACGGTCGGTTCGATCCTGATCGCGTTGTGATCGTTCGCTTCGTTCGTAATTCGAATGTCCTCCGGTCGAATCCCAAGCACGAACGCGTCGTCGACGTCCTGGAGTTCCGACGCCATCGCATCGGATAGCTCGTAGGTGAACGCTTCGTGCGTCAACACCTGCCCATCGTTGACGACGTCGACGAAATTCATGCTCGGGGAACCGATGAACCCTGCGACGAACTTGTTGTTCGGTTGCTGGTAGCACTCGAGCGGGGTTCCGACCTGCTGGATGGTCCCTTCGTTGAGAACGACGATTCGGTCGCCCATCGTCATCGCTTCAGTCTGGTCGTGGGTCACGTAGACGGTCGTCGTATCGAGACGCTGCTGGAGATCCTGTAACTCCGTTCGCATCGTCGTTCGGAGTTTGGCGTCGAGGTTACTCAGCGGTTCGTCCATGAGGAACACTTCCGGTTCGCGGACGATTGCCCGTCCGAGCGCCACGCGCTGTTGTTGTCCACCCGAGAGCTCTCCCGGTTTGTCGTCGAGTAGGTCCTGAATACCCATCATCTCGGCGGCTTCCTGGACTTTAACGGCGATCTCGTCCTCGCCGAGATCGGTCGTCATCTTCAGCCCGAACGCCATATTTTCTTCCGCGGTCATGTGCGGATACAGCGCGTAATTTTGGAAGACCATCGCGATGTTCCGGTTCTTCGGTTTCTCGTCGGTGATATCCGTCCCGTCGAGAACGATGTCTCCGTGAGTTACCTCCTCGAGCCCGGCGATACACCGCAACGTCGTAGATTTCCCACAGCCGGATGGACCGACGAGAACGAGGAACTCGCCATCTTCGATCGTGAGATCGATATCGTCGACGGCGATGATCTCGCTCCCTCGCTCGCCGAATACTTTGGTCATCCCTCGCAAGTCAATCTGACCCATACCTCTACATTTACGTTATTTCTTATAACTGCTACGCTGCTGTGAAGAGATTGGTGACCGGTACAACTCGGTTATGGAACCGATATCTCGGCCAAGACGGGGGATACGTGGCGTTCAGTGGAGACTCGAGCAGCCGTGGTCGCTCGTCACGGTCGTCGCCGTTCCGATTCGTCGGCGTTCCGTATCGCCCCGAGAACCGATCGGGCGACGTTACCCCTCCGATCGACAGGTCTCGTCGTTCCTCGAGACGAGCGATTCTCCGTCGAGACACGAGTCGAATCGCTTCGCGGCCAGTACGGAATACGTTTCGAAAAGTAAGCAGGTGTTCGTACACAATATCACCCTAATAAACACACAGGTGAATAAGGAGGATCGAGATAATTACCGTCGAAAAGTGCTTTGCAGAACGCATCAGTTTAACGTCAGTTGTGTCGATACCTCGGTGAAACGGTCCGATGGATCCCTGAGCCGGTTCTCGACGACGACTTCGAACGCAGTCGTTCCATTCAACCAGAATTCTGAAATACCTGTCCGATAGAAGAGACCTGAAACGATAGTAGTCACTGACGTCACTGCACACCTGCTCGCGCGACTGGAGCGCGGTCGGAACGCACTGCGAGCGAGACTAGCGGACTATGCGATCGGTGTGTCAATCGTTTCAGTTGTTAGTGTATTCGTGGTCTCCGATGAACGGACATCGCGCACACGATAGGCGGCAGAACGCCTGTAGATTCGCGGATTTGGGACGTATCTCCCGCAAACCGTTCGACCGGACGAGGTAGCCCGTCTCGGTGGACGACGAGTGAAAATTTGTATATCGGTATAGGATTTACAGCGGTGGGCCACGTCAGCGCAAAAACGACGATTACCCATCGTCACCGTGGCGATAAATCGCTAGATAGATCGAAGACATGGCACACACGATTCCCGCGACGAACGCGAGACTGTACACCGAGTCTCCGGCGAACGGGTCAGCACCCGTTGCGACGATTCCGGTGAATCCCACGACGAGGAGTCCGACCGCCCCATAGCGTAGTATCGTCGGAAGCGTCCACAGGCTGGCCCCGGAATCGGTTCCGTCGTCGCTCTCCGAGGACATATTCCGTGCCGGTGAAGACGAGCGCCAGCGACGTGAACCTGTGCATCAGTCTCGGTCGAACCGGCGACGCTACGGCTCGTCCTCGAGTATCTCACTCACCCGGTCGGCCACGTCTGCGGTCTGAATGTCCGAATAGGACTCGTGAGTGACGTCGACCGACTGGTGGCGCAGCGCCGACTGTGCGAGTTCGGCACTCCCCCTCGTGTACAGTTCGTGACCGAGTCCACGGCGTGCACCGTGGGGTTTCAGGTACACGTTTTCGTCCTCGTCGTACTCGATTACGTCGCTTTCGTCCGCAATCCGCGCCGTGAGCCGCTTCAGGATCGACCGCACGCCGTTCGTCGATAGCGACGGCGGCGCGAGTTCGTGCTCGCGGAGCAGTTCGTCGATATCGCGCCGCTCGAGCATCGTTTCGAGACGTTCGTCCGAGAACGCCTCAGCGAGCGCTCGCCGTTTGGACGGGTAGTGATTCGTCGGAAACACCGGCCACGTCTCGGTCGGCGGCTCCAGAACCCGTCGGTATCGCTCGAGTGCCGACGCCGCCCGGTCCGGAAGCTGTGCCGTCTGGTAGGACTGGGACTTCCCGAAGACGGTGATGGTGTTTCCCTCGACGTCGACGTCGGCCCAGGTGAGGCCGTCGCGTCGGTCGTCACCCGGAACGGCGAAGACCTCCGCGCCGCGGACGCCCGTGAATCCGAGCACCGCAACGATCGCCCGGTCGCGCAGCCGTTCTCGAACGATCGAAGAGGGGGCGATGGGGGGATCGAGGGCGCTGTCGACTCGCCGGGTGCAGTACTCGAGGGCGACTCGCCGTTCCCCGGGCGTCCAGAACTGTCGCTCGCGCTTGCCGTCGTCGTCGGGGAGCAGTTCGGTCGCCCGGTTGGCGTCGGCCGGATTCGTGTCGAGGCAGTTCTCCCGGACGGCGAACGAGAGGAACGCCCGCACGTACGCGAAGTACGTTCTGGCCGTCCCGGCCGAGAGGTCTCGGTCGTCGCGGGCGACCTGCCGGTTGAGATACCGGCTGTACTCGCGACAAAGATCGGTGTCGACCGCGTCGAACGTCTCGAGTGCGAACTGCTCGCGCCACTCTCTGAGGACGGGTTCGACGACGAGTCGCGAACGATCGGTCAACGTCTCGAGGTAGTGGTCGACGACGGTGTCGACGGGCTGTACCCCCGGGGTAGTGTGTTCAGTCATGGTGGTCTCGGAAATCGTGTCGGCAGTCGCCCGGCAGTGGAAGTTCCGGCCCGAATCGGCGGTCGATCCGCGCACTCGGCGGAATTCGTTCCTTGGAATCCGCGTACGGCACCGGCCTACCTAAAGGTACTGTGTCAAACTCGTCTTTGACACAGTGGATGTTCGAACTCGAGCTCGGCCGTCTCGAACCTCGTGGGGCGGAAATCTTCGCGAATCGGTAGGTTGTAAATTCTATGATGATATACCAAATTGGCGTGCGGAGAGAGCGAGGCGACAGCCGAAGAGAGCGCTCGAAATGCGCGATCTCGGAGACTGAGCGAAGAAAAACGACTCCGCGAGAGTGTCGACTGATCGAGCCGTCTCGAGAAGGTGACGAGAACGGGCGCCTCGCCGATTTGCAGAGGATTCAGCCGGTTATCTCCTCGAGGTGGCGGCCCAGTCCAGTTCCGATCGCGTCCATCCCGGCATCTCCCGGATGGAGCACGTCCGCCGTCAACCCGGAGAGATCCAGCAAATCGGTCCCCTCTACGAGAGAGAGGTTGGTGTGAGACGAGTCCGCGACGACGTCGCGTACCACCTCGCGGAACGCCTCGGCGCGGTCGGCGTCGCCCGACTCCGTCGCGTCCGCGAAGTACGGGAAGAGGGTGATACACGCGATCGGCTTTCGCGGGTGTGCGCTCGCGACCGTCTCGACGAACGCCTCGACCCGGTCGTGGAACTCCGCCACCGAAAACTCGGCGTTAGCCATGTTCACGGACATCGCGAGCGTCGCGACGTCCCAGTCCTCGCGGCTCGCGATGTACTCCGCCATCGCGGATTCGCAGTACGCGGACCCGGAGCAACCGAAGTTCAGCGCGTCGTATCCGCAATTCTGAGCGACGTGCGTGACGTAGTTCGTGTGCGTGGCCGAGGCCGCTGCGCCCTCGGTGATGGACGTCCCGTACGCGAGGTAGCGCCGGTCGGGCAGTTCCTCGGGTGCCGGCGGCCGACAGTCGCCGGTGACGTCGTGGAGGGCGACCGCGGGTACGCGCTCGAGCAGGACCCGACAGACCCGCGGATCGAATCGTCCCGTGCCGTCGGTGACGGTGAGTTCGCGGAGTCGGTCCGGAACGCCGAACGTGAGCGTCCGGGGCGTCGGACCGATCTCGGTCGGCTCCCACGGCTGGAACGCCCCCCAGAACGGACGCACCTGCGTCGGTTCGGGCGCCGAGAGAGTGATCTCGACTTCCGCCCCCGCCTCGGGAACGAACCGGATTTCGCTCCCGGTGGGGTGTCGAACGCGGCCGCGGGCCATTTCGTTCAACTCCGCCCCCACTGTAGCGGGAACGCGACACAGTCGATCGCCGCTCTCGTCCCACTCGGCGGGCACCGTTTCCGCGACGTTGTGCAGCGAGACCGAGGGATACTCCGCTAGTTCCATCTGAATCGAATGAGCAGTGGAGTAGCAGTCACATTGTTCTGTTGGAACGCCCTCGAGTCCCGCGGTTTCCGAACCCGCGTCGAACCGTCGGCGACGCCGACGCATCGGCAGCGTAATGAACCGTCCTGCGGAATGCGAGCGTATGTCAACTGAAACCGAGCCGACAGCGGAACACCGACGCTCACGTCGTCTGGAGGCGGGCTGGCGGTTCCACCGCGGCGACGTCGACGACGGCGCCGACCCGGAGCTCGAGGACGACGACTGGAAAGCCGTCGACGTCCCCCACGACTGGAGTATCGAAGGTCCCTTCGACCCGGACAACCCGGGCGACCAACAGCAGGGCTTCGCCCCCGGAGGCGTCGGCTGGTACCGCCGCGAACTCCCCGAGGATATCGACGGCGAAGCGACCGTCCGCTTCGACGGCGTCTACCGCAACTTCGACGTGTACGTCGACGGCGAGCACGTCGGCCACCGCCCGTACGGCTACTCGACGGTAACCTACGACCTCGCCGAGTTCGGCGTCGAAGGCGGCGAGACGCTCGCCGTCCGCGTCGACAACGACGAGTACCCACACAGCCGCTGGTACACCGGCTCCGGCATCTACCGCGACGTCCACCTCGTCGAGACCGACCCTGTCGCCGTCACGCCGTTCGGTACCGACGTTCGGACGACCGCCGTCACGCGCCACAGCGCCGACGTACAGGTGCTGACCGAGGTCGAAAACGGCGAGTCGGACGCGGTCGAGTGTACGCTCGAGACCGAGATCGTCGGCCCCGACGGCGACGTGGTCGCGACGACGGAGAGCGAGGCGACCGTCGAGAGTGGCGGAAACTACGAGTTCGACCAGCACCTCTCGATCGCCGACCCCGAGCGGTGGACGCTCGAGGATCCGACCCGATATTTCGCCCGCAGCGTCGTGTATCGCGAGAGCGCGACGGCCTCGCCGTCGCGGAACGACGAGGGCGGCGAGGCCGCCCTCGCTGTCGACGACTACGTGACTCCCTTCGGCATCCGCACGTTCGAGTGGACGGCCGAGGCGGGCTTCTTCCTCAACGGCGAGTCGGTCGATCTGAAGGGCGTCAACCTCCACCACGACGCGGGCTGTCTCGGCGCGGCCGTCACCGAGCCCGCGTTAGAGCGCCGCCTCGAGACCCTCCAGGAACTGGGCTGTAACGCGATCCGAACGGCGCACAATCCGCCCCAACCCGAACTGCTCGACCTCTGCGACCGGCTGGGCTTTCTCGTCGTCGACGAGGTGTACGACAAGTGGCGCCACGAGGGCGTCGACGAGTGGTTCGACGAGTGGTGGCGCGAGGACCTCGCGGCGATGATCGACCGCGACCGCAACCACCCGTCGGTCGTCTGCTGGAGCGTCGGCAACGAGAACTACGATCAGGGTGACGATCAGATGATCGAGGACCTCGCCACGTTGACGGAGGCCACCGCCGAGATGGACCCGACGCGGCCGGTCACCTACGGCAACCCGCCGTGGGGCGACGGCACCGAGGGTGTCGTCGAGAACATCCGGCGCGTCGCCGAACACGTCGACGTGCTCTGTGGCAACTACCAGGAACACTGGTACGACGACTACCGCGAGGCCGGCATCGACCTCCCCATCCTCGGCTCGGAGAACCGCCGCTTCTTCCGCGGTTCCGGCGACGACCCCCTCGCGTTCGTCCCGCGCAACCCCTGGTACGACGTGGCCGAGCGCGACGACGTCTGCGGGCAGTTCCTCTGGCCGGGCATCGACTACCTCGGCGAGTCCCGCGAGTGGCCCAGCAAGGGCTGGCCGACCGGCCTCGTCGACACCACCGGCGCGATCAAGCCCGTCGGGCGCTTCCACCAGGCGGCCTGGTCTGACGAACCGACGGTCTTCGCCGCGGCGGTCGACCACGAGCGCGAGCGGCCGGCGTGTCGACCGGAGTGGAGCGGCCCGCCGCTGTCGGCCCACTGGAACTTCCCCGACCGCGAGGACTCGCAGGGATTCGTCAACGTCTACACGTTCACGAACGCCGAGTCCGTCGACCTCTACCAGAACGACGAGTTGCTCGGCACCCAGCGCGCCGACGACTTCGGGCCCCGCCCGATCGAGTGGTACGTCCCCTACGAGGCCGGGACGCTCCGTGCGGTCGCGAAAGACGACGACGGCGAGGTCGTCGGCGAACACGAACTGAAGACGGCGGCCGAGCCCGCCCGGATCGAACTCGAGGCCGACCGCGAGACGATCGCCGCGGATGGGCGCGACCTGGTCTACGTCAGGGCGACCGTCACTGACGACGACGGCGTGCGCGTCCCCCGCGCGGACCACGAGGTTCGATTCAGCGTCTCGGGTGCGGGCGAGATCGCCGGCGTCGACAACGGCGACCTCGACAGCGACGAGTCCTGGGTCGGTAACACGCGGTCGGCGTACCGCGGCACTTGCATCGCCGTCGTCCGGGCCGACCGCGACGACGGGACGCTCGAGGTCGAAGCCGACGCGGACGGACTGACTGAGGACAGCGCAAGCGTGACCGTCGAAGACGCGGCGTAACGCCTCGACGGCAGCCGGTTCTATCACTCCGACGGAGACGGCTGTGACCGTGAGTTCGGGAGTGGCGGCCAGGTTGGAGCCACCGTCTCCTGGATGAGTTGGGTCTGCGCGCGACGGAGGCGCTCGGATACCGAGGACGGAGCGATGTCCAACTCCGATGCGATCTCCTGTAAGGATACTCGTCGTGGAATGTCGAAATAGCCGAGTTCGTAGGCCGTTCGGAGCGCCTCGTGTTGGCAGTCGGTTAGTCCGTCACCCGGCGGTTCGGGATCGCAATCCCGAGTGAGGCGGTGCAATCGGAACCCGCTGTGACGCTGCCAGAACGACGAGAACGCCTCGAACGCGTCCCGGTCGGCGAACCACCCCGTCTGTCGCCACCCGTCCGGTTCCACCACGATCCGTTCGATGATGGCGTCGGCCGTGGCGAGAGCCTCGAGGCCCTCGAGATCGTCGATCCGGTCGCCGAGTTGTTCCTCGAGACTCAGTGCGGGGATCATCTGGTACCGACGGGTGTCGCCGGCCCGCCCGATCAAAGTCCACCTCGCGACGTCGAACGCGTCGTCGAATGCGTCCTCGATCGCGGTCCGGGAACTCCCGGTCACGGTGGCGAGAAACAGCGGTCGGCCGCCGTGATTGTACTGAAGATCGAGAAGGAGTCGCGCCTCCGGCACTGCCGCCGACGCCTCGACGAGCGGGAGAACGTCACAGCGGATCTCGAATTCAGCGACGAGGGCCATGCGGTATCGTTCCTGTCAGTGTTAATGGGCGTATCGGAATCGGCGTTCGATCCGCGCCGATCGCTACCCTCGACTTCAATAGCCGTATCACTGAGAGAACCGCTTACTCCGGTTGACCTCGAATGCAGCGGTGTATGCAGACGACACAGTCCGCAGACGGTACCGAGGTAGTCTACGAACGGCGCGGCGACGGCCGGCCGTTGCTCTTCCTCCACGGGGGCATGGCTCCCGCGGAGTACTGGGAGCCGGTCGTTCCCCGCTTCGACGAGTACGCCGCGGTCGTCCCCCAGCGGCCCGGGTTCGGCACCTGCCTCGACGGTCCGACGGAGACGAGCGCAGACGAGGTGCTGGACCGTGAGGTCGGATACGTGCGAGCGCTCGTCGACGACGTCGACGTGGACGGCGATCCGATTCTGTTCGGGCACTCGTTCGGCGCACTGACCGCGATCGAAGCGGCGACCGATGCGGCCGTCGAGGCGGTCGTCGCCTATGAACCGGCAATTCTCCCCGAGGACTTCCGCAAGCGGGCCGATCTCGCCGACCGTATGGAAGCACTCATCGAGGAAGGCGAACGCCGCGAGGCGGTAAAGCGGTACGTCGAACTGGTGCTCCATCCGGAGGGGGTCGAGGACCTCGAGGCGTGGTTGACGGCGTGGCCGGTCTGGCCGGAGTGTGTCGAACTGGCCGAGGAGGTCGTCCGGATGAACCGTGCCGTCGAGAAGTACGAGATTCCCGATCGGATCGACGTCGACGCCCCCGTGCTCGTGCTGACCGGCACCGACGGTCCGGATTTCCTCCGCGAAAGCGCTCGCGCCGTCCACGAGGCGCTTTCGCACAGCCGCCTCGTCGAGTTCGACGGCGTCGGTCACGGCGGCCCCAGCGAAGCGCCGGATCTGATCTCGGCGGAAGTCCGTTCGTTCCTTCGCGGCTGATCGAGATCGAGATCGGAATCGGTGGTGGACGGGAGACGACAGTCACGACGCCCCGTCAGTCTCTCCGGGACACCGGAGTCGCCGTTTCGAATCGACGATGGGAATCGACTCGAGAGAGCGTCCCTCAGTCCTCGAGGACCCGATCAGCCCGTCGTTCGACTCGCTCGAGAAATGCGTCGGGAAGAGACTGCACGTCGCCGGCCTGGACGTTCCAGAGGTTCGCGTACAGTCCGTCTCGCGCGACGAGTTCCTCGTGACTACCCTGCTGGACGACCCGTCCGTCGTCGAGTACGAGGATACGGTCGGCGTCCCGGACGGTCGAGAGTCGGTGGGCGACGGTAAACGTCGTCCGGCCCTCGACGACGTCCGCGATCGACCGCTGAATGAGCGCCTCGGTCTCGTTGTCGACGTGGCTCGTCGCCTCGTCGAGCACCATGATCGAGGGATCGTGGAGGAACGCCCTCGCCAGACAGAGTCGCTGGCGCTGGCCGCCCGAGAGCTTGACACCGCGCTCGCCGATCTGCGTGTCGTAGCCGTCGGGGAGGTTCTCGACGAACGTCGTCGCGCCGGCGACCTCGGCGGCCTCGCGAACCGCACCGTCGTCCGCGTCCTCGAGACCGTAGGTGAGGTTCTCCCGGACGGTCCCGGCGAACAGAAACGGCTCCTGGCTGACGTAGCCGATCGATCGCCGGAGGTCCCGAATCGAATACGCCCGCAGGTCGTGGCCGTCGAGCCGGATCGATCCGCCGTCGGGGTCGTAAAAGCGCAGGAGGAGCGTGACCAGCGTCGACTTCCCCGCCCCGGTCGGGCCGACGATACCGACCGTCTCCCCCGGCTCGATTTCGAACGAGACGTCCGAGAGGACCGGCTCGTCGGCGCTTCGATAGCCGAAGGTGACGCCGTCGTACTCGACTCGACCGTCCGGGTCCTCGAGGGCTATCGCGTCGGCCCGTTCGGGGACGGGACTCGCGGCAGCCTGCAACCCGAGGATGCGCTTGGCCGACGCCCGGGCGTTCGTGAACTCGTCGACGATGCCCGGAATCGCTCCCAGCGGCCCGCCGAGTTGCTGTGAGTACAGGAGGAACGTGACCAGGAGCCCGGGGGTCAACGGAGCCGTGTACGGACCGGGCGGCCCGACGATCACCCAGTAACCGCCGACCCCGAGCGTCAGGAGGAGTGCCGCGCGAGAGACGAGGGTGTTGGCGTGTTGGTAGCCGATCCTGATTTTCAGCGCGTCGAGCTTCCGCCGATAGTGGGCGCGCGAGGCGCGCTCGACGCGGTCCGATTCGAACTCCTCGGCGGCGTTGGCCTTGATTACCGAGATCCCGCTGACGTTGTTCTGAAGGCGAGCGTTCAACTCGCCGACCGCCTGCTGGATCCGGTCGTGCGCCCGTTCGATCACCACGGAGAACCGGGCCGAGAGCACCAGAATGATCGGCATCACGGCGAAGATCACGGTCGCGAACTGCCAGTGGAGCACGAGCATGAACCCGCCAGCCCAGAGGAAGAAGCCGGCGGCGTACAGGAACGTCCCGGACCCGGGGATCCCCTCGAACTCGTTGACGTCGTTGTTGAGCACGCTCATGATCTCGCCCGCCCGATGGTCGTCGAAGAATCCCATCTCGAGGCGCTGGGCGACGTCGTACGTGCCGGTGCGAACGTCGTGCTGGAAGTTGTAGTTGAACTTCCCCCAGGCGAGTCCCCGAACGTACTTGAGGACGCCGCTGAGCACCACCAGCAGCGCGAAGATGGCGACGATCGCGTACAGCTGTCCCGCCTCCGTCACCGGAAGCCAGCGGTCGGGGACCAGCGGGAGGGCGAACGGCCGCTCGTCGGCCAGCACCGCGTCGAAGGCGAACCCGACGACGGCCGGAATCGCCTGTCCCGGGAAGTACGCCAGCAACTGGACGACGATACCGACGACCGCGAAGGGCGCGTAATCGGCGCCGTACCGGCGAAGCAGCGTCAGTACCGGCCAGTCGACGTCGTCTGCTTCGAACGTCGGTTCGGACGCGTCGGCGGCGCTCATCGCTCCACCTCCCGCGCTCGAAGCTCCTCGAGGTACGACTCCGGGAGGGCTTTGACCGCGCCCACCTGAACCTGCCAGAGGGTCGCGTACAGCCCGTCGCGCTCGAGTAACTCCTCGTGGGTACCCCGTTCGACGATCGCACCGTCCTCGACGACGAGGATGACGTCGGCGGTTCGCACCGTCGAGAGGCGGTGGGCGACGAGGAACGTGGTTCGTCGCTCGCTGGCGCGCTCGAGCGCCCGCTGGATCACCACTTCGGTCTCGTTGTCGACGTGGCTCGTCGCCTCGTCGAGGAGGAGGATCGGCGGGCTCCCGACGAGTGCGCGGGCGAGCGCGAGCCGCTGGCGTTGGCCGCCGGAGAGTTTGACCCCGCGCTCGCCGACCTCGGTCTCGTAGCCGTCGGGGAGGTCGGTGACGAACTCGTGGGCACCGGCCAGCCTCGTCGCCCTGACGACGTCGGCCTCGTCGAGGTCCGGCCGCGCGTAGGCGACGTTCTCCCGGACCGTTCCCGAGAACAGGAACGGGTCCTGACTGACGTAGCCGATCGACTCCCGCAGACTCGAGAGCTCGAGGTCGCGAACGTCGGTGCCGTCGAGTTGGACCGTGCCGCCGTCAGGTTCGTAGAACCGGAGCAGGAGTTTCGTCAGCGTCGATTTGCCCGCTCCGGTCGGCCCGACGATGCCGACGGTCGTTCCCGGATCGACCGCGAAGGAGACGTCGTCGACGGCTCGCTCCTCGGCTTCCGGGTAGCTGAAGGTGACGTGTTCGTACGCGACGGCTCCGTCGACGTCCTCGAGTTCGATCGCGGCGTCTCGGTTGGCCTCCGTCCTCGTCTCCGTCCCCGTCTCCGTTTCTGCCCCCGTCCCCGCCGTTTCCAGCTCGACGATCCGGGTCGCCGCCGCCTTCCCGTTCTGGTACCCGTCGACGATGTTCGGGAGCCACCGCAACGGCTCGGTAAAGCGTCCGGTGTAATCGAAGAACGTGTACAGCGCGCCGACGGTGAGCGTCCCCGTGAGAAACAGCGGCGGGCCGAAGAGCACCCAGTAGCCGCCGATCAGCAACAACAACACGCGCCCCGCGCCGGTCGTCACTTCCATGGTCGGGCGGAAGGTTTCCTTGGTGGTCAACAGCTCCCACTGGGCCGTGCGGTGCCCACGGGAGGCCGATTCGACCCGTTCTCGCTCCCGATCTTCCGTCCCGTAGGACTTGACGACCGAGATACCCTCGATGGCGCTGTTCAACCGATCGTTGATCTCCCCGACTCGCTCGCGAACCTCGAGGTGTTCGGGTTCGATGCGACTCGACATCCAGAAACTGAGCCCGACCAGCGCGACCGGGACGAGAAACAGGAACGTGGCGAGCTGGGCGTTGAGCCAGAAGAGGAGGGCGTAGATCACGGCCGCCATGGTCGCGAGGTTCACCAGCCCCGTCGCCGAGCCCACCAACCGCTCGAGTTGTCGGACGTCGTCGTTGAGGACGCTCATGATCTGGCCGGTGCCCCGCTCGTCGAAGACGGTCGATTCCAGCCGCTGGACGGTGTCGTAGGTGTCGACCCTGACGTCGTGCTGGAATCGTTCCATAAAGACGCCCATCGACCAGCGAGAGGCGATCCCGACCGCCGTGCCCAAGAGGTACAACGCGATCAGGAGCCCGATCGTCATGAGCAACTGATCCAGTCTCCCCGACGGAATCCACGCCTCGGGCACCAGCGGGAGGGCGTACGAACCCGACTCGTACAGGAACGCGTCGATCGCGACCCCGATTATCAGTCCCGGAAGGAGTTGCGGGACGCGACCGAGCAGTCCGAGTCCGAACCCGACGACGAAGTGCCCCGCGTGCGGTCTGCCGTAGCGGAGACAGAGGTCGACGACCGGGTTCGACGCTGACTGCTGGGTACTCCCGGACATCTCACGACCGCCTCGCCTCCGCTTTAGTTGTCACCGGTCTCTCGAGAACTCGGCGGTCGAGGCTAGATTTCATAGTGCAGGTGTAGGACACCTTACGAATACAAAATAAAATATCTAATGATTACGTTCGGTCTCGAGGCGTGAGTGAGAGCGGGCGGTCGAACGGGGTCACGAATCGATCACTCCCGGGTGCTCGGCGGCGACATCGTCGCTTCGAACGGCCGTCGGAGAACGGCCGAATCCACCGGTCGATCCGATTCGTCCGCTCACGCTTCGTCGTCGATATCGACACTGACCCCGTGAGCCGGTCCGTCGACGACCGCCAGATCCCGGCCGGGAACCGTCGTATCGCCGAGAACGACGCTCCCGGAATCGGGATCGATCGACACGGCGTCGGCGCGGAAGTTAGTGATCCACGTGTGGCCGTCGCGCTCGGTGAGTCGGACTCGTTCGGGTAGCCGCTCGCCGACGGGTAGGCCCGCGCGCTCGAGCAGCGCCACGACGATCGCGTCCGCGAGACCGTCCTCGGGCCAGACGCCGACGTAGGTGAGGTGACCGTCGCCGGAGGCGTTACGGACGATCGCAGGTTCTCCGTCGGCGGCTCCCGATTCGTGATGGCCGACGACGGTTCCGCCGTCGGGCCGGAGCCACTCGGCCCACGTTCGGTAGTCGTACGTCTCGCCCTCGTAGCTCACCCGCGTCTCCAGCCCCGGAGAGAGACTCTCGTGTTGCTCGACGCGGGCCCCGAGGGCGTCCGCCAGCGGCCCCGGGGCGAGTTCGTCGCGGAGCCGGTGGTGCTCGTCTTTCGTCGCCGACCGAACCGTCAGTAGGAGTTCGCCGCCTCCCTCAGCGTACGCCGCGAGCCGGTCGGCGAGGTCGTCGGCGACCAGGTGCAACGACGGTGCCACGACGGCCGCGTACTCGTCGAAATCGGCACTCGTGGAGACGAGATCGACGGTGGTCCCGCGTCGTCGAAACGCCCGATAGTAGGTCCGAAGGTGGGCCCAGTAGTCGAAGTCGGGCGCGTGACGCTCGGAGTGGAGCGCCCACATGCTGTCGTAGTCGACGAGGATCGCGACGTCGCCGGACGGAGCGTCGAGATCGGGGAGCGAATCGAACTCCGCGGCGGCTTCGGCGGCCTCCTCGAGGCCGCGATCCGGCGAGCCGTCGTAGTTGTTCAGCGCGCCCCAGTACTGTTCCTGACCGAACTGACAGCGTCGCCAGCGGAAGTACGAGACGACGTCTGCACCGTGAGCGGCGGCCTGGTGGGTCCACAGCCGGATCATTCCGTCGTCGGGTTCCGCCGAGTAGGGGAACGCCCGAATGTCGCCGGCCTGGTTCTCCATGATCCAGAAGGGGCCGCCGCTCACGCCTCGGTACAGCGCGTGGTTCATCCCGGTCACGTCGGGATCGCCGGCGCGGTGGAGGTCGGCTCCGGCATCCTCGGGTGCGGGCGTATCCGGGGCCTGCTGGGTGTGGAGCGTCGGGTACGAGTCCCAGGCGGCGAAGTCCAGGTCCTCGGTCACGTCGAACGCGTCCAGCGGTTCGAAATCGCCCATGAAGTTGTGCGTGACGAACCACTCGTCGTCCGCCTCCCGAAGGAGGTCTGCGTGGAGTCGGTTGTACTCGACGACGCTGTCGCTCGCGAACCGGTGGTAATCGAGCAATCGAGTGGGGTGGTGCTCGGCGGGCGTCGGTACCGGGACGTCCACCTCTGCGAAGCCGGTGTACTCCTGACTCCAGAAGGCGTTGCCCCACGCGTCGTTGAGCGCGTCGACGGAGTCGTACGTCTCGCGCAGCCACGTTCGAAACGCCGACGTGCAATCGTCACAGTAACACCGCACCGTGTCGTGACAGCCGAACTCGTTGTCGGTCTGCCAGCCGGCGACGGCCTCGTTTCCGGCGAATCGGTCGGCCAGTCGCTCGATGATACGGCGACTCTCCCGCCGGTACTCCGGCGAGTTGAAGCAGTAGTGGCGACGACTGCCGAACTCCAGGGGCGTCCCGTCGGGTCGTTCCTGACGGATACCCGGGTACTGCGCTACGAGCCACTTCGGCGGCGTCGCCGTCGGCGTACACAGCACCGCTCGCATCTCGTGGTCACCGACGAGGTCGACCGCCTCCGCCAGCCACTCGAACTCGTATTCGCCAGGTTCCGGTTCCATGCGATTCCAGGCGAATTCGGACATACGGACGTACTCGATACCCGCCTCGGCCATCCGCTCGATGTCGGCTTCCCATCGCTCACGCGGCCAGTGTTCGGGAAAGTAGCACACACCAGTTTGCATCGTCGTCAGTACTCGAGGGAGTACAAATAAACGAGTTGGTCATCGAGGTGACTTTCGAGTGAGCTGGGTCGTGGAAGCCGGAACCAGTCGGCGAGTTCGAGAACGGAGCGTCGACGACGCGACTGACGGTTCCGAGAGTTGGTTGGCAACAATAATCAAGAGGGCGGACTTACAAGGGGACCTATGTCCGGGACGGACCCGTCGACGAGAGAGCGGGAAAAGAGTCCGGAGCGGTCGCTCGGCTCGCGACTCGCGCGCTCGCTGCTTCCCGGCATCGTCCGCCGGAACTACGCGCTAAAATTCGCCCTCGCACTCCTCGTCGTCGTCGTGCTGATCGCCGTGATCGGTATCGTAAGCTTCGTCCAGATTCAGGGGATCATCGAAACCGACGCGGAGAACACGCTTCGGTCGACCGCGGGGATCCAATCGGACGCCGTCAGTGAGTGGACCGCCGGCATGGAGAGTCAGACCCGCGGAATCGCAGCGTCGGACGTCTACGGGACTCGAGACCGCGAGCGGATCCGGAACCACCTCCGGGACTCCCGGACCCTGGCCGGACCCAATATCGTCGGCGCTCACTACGTCGGAGCGGACCACGACGAGATCGTCGCGAGCACGAATTCCGACTACGAGGGACGGTCGGTCGGGACGACAGCTCCCGCGTGGCGTGACCCGATCGAGCGGGCGACCGACGAATCGGGCGGCGGAAGCGGCGTCGCGATGTCCGATCGCGCCTACGAGCACAACGGCCAGCTGCTGGTCACGTTCGCGCGACCCGTTCGTGTCGGCGACGGCGTGCTCGTCCTCGTCGCCGACGTCCGACAGGGCTTCGAGCGCCTTCATCGAACGGACACGATGGCGACGACGAGCGTGTTGAACACCGACGGTCACGAGGTGGCAGCCCCCCGACAGACCTGGCCGGTGGAACTGGCGGACACACCGGCGTTCGAGACCGCCCGCGAAGGCGAGATGGAAATCCACGAACGCGAGTCCGACGTCGTCGCGTTCGCCCCCGTCACCGGCACCGACTGGATCGTCGTCGCCGAGGCGCCGAAGGCCCAACTCTACGAGGCCAGCGAGACCGTCGGACGGAACGTGGGCGTGCTGGTCGTATCGTCGCTCGTCGCGCTCGCGCTCGTCGGACTCGTTCTGGGCCGCGGGACCGTCCTCCCGCTGATCCGTCTTCGCGAGCGAACCCAGGAACTCGAGGCGGGAAACTTCGACGCCGATCTCCGAACCGATCGCGAGGACGAAATCGGACGCCTGTTCGTCTCGTTCGGGCAGATGCGAGACGCGCTGCAGGAACAGATCCGCGAGACCGAAGCGGCCCGAGAGCGCGCCGAGCGGTCCCGTCGCGAGGTCGCGCGCCAGAACGAACGCCTCGACCAGTTCGCGAGCACGGTGAGCCACGATCTGCGCAATCCGTTGAACGTCGCGGACGGCTACCGGGAGATGCTCGAAGCAGACCTCGCCGAAAACGAGGCGATCGATCGCGAGACCTACCGGGAGTACGTGACGCGGATCGGCGAATCTCACGATCGAATGGGCGCGATCATCGACGACGTCCTGGCACTGGCCCGAGAGGGAGAGAGCATTGACGACGCCGTCGAGGTCGACCTCGAGGAGCTCGCGACCGCCGCCTGGTCGAACGTCGATCACGGGGACGCGACGCTCTCGGTCGTCGGAACGCGTCGGTTCGAGGGCGACCGTAATCGGCTGCTCCGCGCGTTCGAGAACCTCTTTCGGAACGCGATCGAACACGGCGGGCCGGGGGTGACCGTCGAAGTCGGTCCCGCGGAGAGTGGCTTTTACGTCGCCGACGACGGGAGCGGGATTCCGCCGCACGTCGTCGACGACGTCTTCGAATACGGGCAGACGACCGCCCAAGAGGGGACGGGGTTCGGACTGGCGATCGTCGAGGCGATCGTGACGGCCCACGACTGGACGGTCGCGGTCGACGAGACGGCCACGGAGGGAGCGAGGTTCGTCGTTTCGGGTGTCGATTCCGACGAGACCGTCAGCGAGGGAGCGACCCTCGAGTTCGGGGACTCGAGTGGCGACGACGGACGAGACGAACGAGACGAGCAAGACGTGCAAGACGAACGAGACGAGCAAAACGAGCAAGACGTACGAGACGAACGAAACGTGCAAGACGATCGAGCGCAGTCGACGCACGATTCCTGACGGCGGTCACGTCGACGAGAGATTCCGGGCCGCCAACGTTATGGGCGATACCGAACGAGTATGTCCAATGCACCGCCGTCGGTTTCTGGCAGCGCTCTCGACCGGTTCGCTGGCCAGCGTCGCCGGGTGTTCCGACCGGAGACTCGAATTCGGCGAGTCGAGTGCGGACGGACCACCCCGACCTCGAGTCGACGGACGGTGGCTGCTCGATCCGGACGGAAATCCGATCGTCCTCCGCGGAGTGAGTGCGGTCGACCCGGTATGGGGTGTCGAGCAGACCGAATCGCGAGGCAAGGACTACTGGGAAACGCTCGAGCTGGCGACCGACGCGTCCGCAGGGTGGCACGCCCGGGTGCTTCGGATTCCGATCGAGCCGCGGTCGATCCGGACGGTCGGACTCGACGTCGTCGTCGAAGAGTATCTGGACCGCGCAGTCGAGTTCGCGGCCGAGAAAGGGGTTTACGCGCTCGTCGATTACCACGCGATCGAGCGCTACGACACGCCGTCGATCGACCGGCGATTGCGCGCGTTCTGGAACCGGGTCGCACCCCGGTACGCCGACGAGTCACACGTCCTCTACGAACTGTTCAGCGCACCGAGCGAGCCCGCGTCCGGCGGGATCGAAGCCTGGCGGACCTGGCGCGATCACGCGTCCCCGTGGGTGTCGCGCATCCGCACTCACGCGCCAGACACGCCGGTCGTCGTCGGCTCCCCGGCGTGGTCGTCGATGACGGCCTACGCCGCCGAGGAACCGTTCGAGCACGACGAGGTGCTGTACTCCGCTCACATCTACCCATCGTGGGATCCCCGGTCGTGGGAGCCCGCGTTCGGCACGCCCGCGTTCGACGTGCCCGTATTCGTGACCGAGTGGGGCTACGCCAACGTCGAGACAGCACGTCGAGCGGACCACGTCGTCGGTACCACCGAGGAGTGGGGTGAACCGTTTCGCGAGTGGGTCGACGCTCACGAGAACGTCCACTGGTGCGCGACGACGTTCGACACCAGTCGACAGCCCGCCATGTTCGACGACGACTGGGCTCCCCTGGACGGCAACGACTACATGGGAGCGCTGGTCAAAGACTGGCTCGCCGAGAGACGCGACGACCACCAACCTGGCGAGCCGACGGCCATCCCAACCGATGAGGGATCACCACCGGCGCCCCCGAGTTCGATCAATATCCTCCAGGTTAACGAGACCGGGGCCACGGCGTGGTGGTCGACGGTACGGGATTCGGACGGTGACGACGCACTCCAGTACCGCGTGACCGTCGACGGTCGCGACCCGGAGATCCTTCGGGGCGTCGAACAGTCGACAGAGTTACGGGACCTCGAGCCGGGCCGGAGCTACGAGGTTTCCGTCACGGCGGTCGACAAACGCGGCCTCGAGTCGGAGCCGACGGTCGCCACGTTCCGGACGCTCGAGCGGGGGGATCCGGAGGCGATGATCCCGCGGACGGACACGCCCCCGACGATCGACGGCAACGACGCCGAGTGGCCGGTCGGCGATACGCACCCGGTAAACCTGTTCCTCTGGGGAGACCGAGCGGCCGAAATCGCTGCCGGGTGGCGGGCAGCGTGGGACGAGAACGCGCTGTACGTGCTCGTCGACGTGATCGACCGGGACTGGGGTGACGGGCGACCGAAAACGACCGTGGATCTCTACCTCGATCTGGACAACAGCGGCGAGAAGACCTACGACGGCGAGAACGACCTCCAGTTCCTGGTCGAACGGGGTACGGAGCGCGTCGACGGCGGTTCGCACTCGCTCCTGCCAAGCGAGGGAACCGTAGCCGGAACGGTCGAGACCGACGACGGGTGGCGGACGGAGTTGGCGATACCGTGGACGGAGTACGGTATCCAGCCTATCGTCGGCCACCGATTCGGAATGGACGTCCACGTTATCATCGGCGACCGTAGTGCCAAAATCGGCTGGTTCGACGAGTCCGACGAGGCCTGGGAGAATCCAGGAGCGCTAGCCACCGTCGAACTCGACGAGTGAGACGGTCTCCCGTGAATCAGTTCCAGCGTAACCGCGACCGACCTGCGGTTGCACCAGAAAATCGGGACAGCAAACCGCCTGAGCTGATGCCCGGCTTTCGAGTCTCGAGCGTGTTCTCGAACCGAGTCGAGTCGGCGTGGACTCCCCCGCCATCGCACTTCTCGAGCGTACATCTTTACAGGGGTGGAGTGCGTCGATGTCACCAGATGAACGACGGCTGTCTCGTCGCCGGTCACGGTCGTTCGCGTCCGTGTCCGTGCTTGTGTTCGTGTCCGAACCCACGATATCCAGACACCTCACGAAGGGGGACGAGCAACGCCGGAACGGTCGTCGGTCAGCCCGCGAACGAGACGCGATCGCGACCGACCGCAATCGGAGTGATCGACCCGTGACGACCGTCGAAGACACGATCGACACCTACCTCGAGCGCAAAGCCGTCGGCGATCCCGACGGACCGGGTGCAGGTACCTACGCCTCGAACGCCGAGTCCATCCTCCGGCGGTGGGGCGAGTGGCTCGCCCACGAACACGACGTGACTTCGATCTTCGACCTCGAGACCGAGCACATGCGATCGTACGCTGTCGAACTCGACGAGCGGACCGAGGCGGGGACGTACACGGCGTCGACCGCGGGAACCTACTACGCGGTCGTCCGGGCGTTTCTCTCCTGGTGCGTCCACGGCGGCATCCTCGAGACGAATCCCGCCGCGGTCGACAGTGCGACCGAGGCCCTGCCGACCGACGACGACGCTCGCTCGCGAGGCCAGTTCTGGACCAGCGACCAGCGACGCGCCCTCGAGTCCGCCGTCCGAGAGCGGGCGCTCGAGGCGACCGACGCGGCCCGAAGCGAGCGGATCGGGCGACTGCGCGACTACGCGATGGTGGCCGTCCTCGCACACAGCGGCGCCCGCGGCGCCGAACTCTTTCGGGTTCCAGAAGACGACCGGCGGACCGGGGCGACGTGGGCCGACGTCGACTTCTACACCGGCTCGATTCGCGTACTGGGGAAATCACAGCGACTCGAGGATGCCCCCCTGCCGGCGGCGGCGCGGACGCCGCTTCGTCGGTACCGCGTCGTGCTCGACCCGCCGTCGAACGAGTGGCCACTGTTTCCGACGCGTCACGCCCCGTCGATCGCCCGACGGGTCCGATCGGTGTTGGCGGATCGAGATCACGGAGCGGACGAAGTCGACGCGATCCTCGAAGGAAAGACCGCCACGGAGGTCGCTCGCGAGCGTTCGATCGCCCCGCCGGCGATCACTACCGAAGGTGCGCGGTCGATCCTCCGACGACTCTGCGAGACCGCGGACGTCGACGTCGACGGCGACTACCTCAAGCCCCACGGTGCACGTCGGGGGCTCGAGGAGGAACTGTACCGTCGGGATCCGACGACCGCCCAGACCGCGCTGCGTGAGACGTTCCTCGAGCAGTCGATCGCGGTGGTTGAAGAGGGTCAGGGCTACGGCTACGGACAGGGGCAGGGGCAGGAGCAGGGCCAGAAACAAGGTCAGAGCCGGGACCGCGGTCGGAGTCGCGGACAGGAACGAGGACCGCCGGAACTCGAGTTCAGAACCGAAAGCCGAGCCGACGAGCACGACGACGACGAGTGAGTCGCTGGGCGGTTCCCGATCTCGACCTCGACTTCAATTTTGATTTCACAACTTCGACTTCGGTTTCCGACGGGGCCGCCAACGGTTATTCTCAGTTGTTAGATGCGAGCGCGGTCACGGTCACGGTCACTGGGAGACCTGCGCCGGCCGCGGAACGGACCGGCGGACGCCGTCGGCCTGCGCCGCGAGCAGTTCCGTGACGAACCCGGTGACTTCGATTTTCTCCTCGAGCAGCCGGTCGCGCCGCTGTCTCCAGACGCGAGTGATATCCTCGTCGGCGACGAGTTCCTCGACGTACGCGAGGGCCGTCTCCTCGTCGGCGGTCGACCGGAGGAGGTCGTACTCGGTCTCGAGTTCGACGAAGTTGCTCATGTCCCGTTCTCTGGCGGCGAACGACTGGATTCGGACGGCGGGCGTGCCGAGAACCGCAGCCTCGGTCGCCATCGTCGCCGAGTCGCCGGCGTAGAGGTCCGCGTGATAGAGCAGGTCGTGGACGAGGTGGGGCGGAACCGGCAGCCGGTGGCGCTCGAGCGCCGGCGGCAGTTCGTCGGTACTCGTGATGTAGACCCGTCCGTGCTCGGCGAGGATCTCGACGAGGCGCTCTTTGCCCCGCTGGGAGAGGCCGCGTTCGCCGACGTCGTGGAGCGCGTCCCACTTCTTGAACCGCAACAGGAAGTATCGTTCGTCGGGGTCGATCCCGTACTCGCGCAGGCGATCCGGGGAGGGGTCGAACCGGTCGGGGTGGAGGTACGCGAGTTCGTGATACCCGTTGTATCGGAGGTGTTTGGCGCCGTAGTCCTCTTCGAACCGTTTCGGCGTGCAGACGACGTGAGCCAGCGGCGTCGTGATCCGGTGGGAGGTGATCCCCTCGTTGTCGATGAAGACGACGCTTCGGGCCCCCACCAGTCGAGCGACGTGGGAGACGGCGACGCCGCCGATCGCGGTCATCACGTCCGGTTCGATCTCCATCGCTCGACGGAGCAAGCGCAGTTCGTAGGTCGCCTGCACCTTCGCGAGCCCGAACAGGGAGTCTTGCGGGCCGGCCAGGACCTCGTGTGGAATGTCGTAGCGCTCGAGCAACGGCACCGCGAGGTCGTTCTCGCGGGCGAAGACGTGGACCTCGTCGCCGTTGTCCTCGAGCTGGTCGATAACGTGTCTGTAGAAGTGGACGTGTGCGGGATGTTGAATCGTGATGATCACCTTCATTCGATAGTCACCACCATTTCCTCGTTTTCGGCTCGATCGAACGTCATCGCGAGCAGCACGCAGAGTCCGGAGACCATCGCCACGAGGACGGTCGTCAGCAGTCGTCCCGGCAGCGATTCGGCGTCGGCCCTGGCGTTCACGGCCGCTCCGAGACCGGCGAGGGCGATTCCGGCACCGACCGTCCCGACGAGGTACATGAACGCCAGCGGGTGAAAGTCCGTCAGGACGTACCGGATTCCGAGTCGCCGACAGAACCGGCGGAGCAAGAGCCACGAGAGGTTCGGAACGAACGACCGGTACTCGATGTGGCTCTCCTCGTCGCCGTAGACCGCGGGCATCGAGACGTCCGCGATCCGCAGTTGGCGCGTGTTCAGGGCGACGAGGAGATCGTTCGTAAAGCCGTATTCCTCGTAGAGGTTCTCGATATCGACCCGCTCGAGCGCCTCGCGCGAGATCGCGGTGTAACCGTTTTGCGGGTCCATCATCCCCCAGTAACCGCTCGAGATCTTCGTCAGAAACGAGAGGGTAAAGTTGCCGAACAGCCGGAACGAGGACATTTCCTCGACGTACTGGTGGCCGCTCAGGCGGTTACCCTTCGCATAATCGGCCGCACCCTCGACGATCGGATCGAGCAGGCGATCGAGCTGGTCGGGGTCCATCTGTCCGTCGCCGGCCATGACCGCGGTGACGTCCATCCCGTCGGCCAGCGCGCGTTCGTAGCCGTGTTTGATCGTGCCGCCGACGCCGCGGTTCTCCTCGTTGCGGAGCGGGACGACGGTCGGCCCGGGTTGGGTCGTCGCGCCGCCGTCGGCGACCGCGCCGGATTCGGTCGGCGGGTCGTGGCTGCGGGCGTCGGCGTCACCGCCGTCGCCAGCGACGACGTCGAGAACGCCGTCCGAGGTAGCGTTGCGGACGATCTCCGCCCACGTATCGTCGGTCGAGCAGTCGTCGATGGCGTACACGCGGTCGACGAACGCCGGCATCGTCTCGATGACGTCGCCGACGAACCCTTCCTCGTTGTACGCCGGAACGACGACCGCCACTGTATGTTCCTTGTACATCGGGTTCACTCCGATTCCTCGACCGTCGCGATACCAGTGTAGCCGTCCGAAAACACGCGTCGTGCCAGCTGTCTCACGTGTACCTTCATCTAGTCGATGCTGTCCGTTCGACGGGTAATTGTAATCCTTCGCTTGTCGGTCTGTAAGGGGACCCTAGCGCTCGATGGGTGCTCGAGCGGGCCGCCCTCCAGCGATCGAGACGCCGTCCGACCTCGGCCGACTGCCACGCCAGCGGCCGTTGTGTCGGCCCCGTACGAGCCCTATTGGTCGAAATCCCGCGAGTAAGCACCGCCTGCACGGCGGACACGGAACCGCGACCGAGACTGGCCGGTGAAGACGAACCGCGCCAGCACGGCGAACGGACGACCGCGAGGCGGTGACCGGTTACGCTGAGACCGGCCGTGTCGGCGGCGCTCGAGCGGTTCGATCCCGTGATACGGACCGCCGTAACTGTGTATGTTCACCGGTGAAACCGCAGATGGATTGAGTTACACCAAAAATAGTTACAGCGGACCGTCCGAAACGATCGGTGACAGCGCGAGAGCGATCAGAGCGACACCAAGAGCACGACCGTCATCGCGAGGATAACGAGGAAGACGCCGATACCGATTCCGGCGCGTTTCTCGAGCGCGACCGAGAGCGCCCGTTCGACGGCCGACGCGGGTTCCCCTCGAGAGTCGGCTTCCGACTCCGACGGACCGTCGCCGGCCGCGCCCCTCGCGGCGGTCACCGTCCGCATGCCGCCGAGGACGGCTCGAGACGAGCCCCGGTCGAGTACGCCGATTGCGGCGTTGACCGCTCGGAGCGCGCCGCGCATCGCGCCGACCGAGAGGGGGTTGTACGCGAGGTCCA
Source organism: Halomontanus rarus (assembly GCF_017357405.1). Lineage (GTDB taxonomy): Archaea > Halobacteriota > Halobacteria > Halobacteriales > Natrialbaceae > Halomontanus > Halomontanus rarus. Next base: position 1,047,710 of record NZ_CP071598.1, read on the forward strand.
GATCGGGAATCTTCGGAATCCGGGAGAGCGGTTCCTTCACGAGCGCGAAGATGACCAGACCCGCAACCGCCAGCGCGAACCCTTCCGCGAGGTGGGTGAGACCGAAGACGTGGAAGTCGGCGGCGTCCGCCTGGAAGGGGAGGATCGAGACGAGCGCGTCGGGGTAGAGCCCGTAGCCGAGACAGAGGAGTGCGACCGATCCCATCGCGACGGACTGGCCGAGGTTGGCGCGTTCGACCTCGTGGGTCTGCTCGCCGTAGAAGAAGACGTAGTACCCCAGTTTGATGAACGACATGAAGGTGCCGACGCCGCCGAGAAGCAGCATGTACCACAGCGGTTCGTACTTGCTGTAGTGGTGGGCCTCGTAGAGGATCATCCCCTTGCTGACGAAGCCGTTGAACCCGGGGAAGCCGGCGATCGACAGCGCGGCGATCGTGAAGGCGACGAACGTAACGGGCATCGCGTGGCGCATCCCGTGGATCTTCTTCAGGCTCTCGGCGCCGGTGCGGTAGATGACGACGCCGACGGTCATGAACAGCAGTCCCTTGTAGAGGATGTGGTTGAAGACGTGGGCGAACGCGCCCGCCGCGGCGAGTTCGGTCCCGATCCCGACGCCGGCGACCATGTAGCCGACCTGCGACTGGATGTGGTAGGAGAGCAGTCGGCGCATGTCGTTTTGGAACAGCGCGAACGTGACGCCGAAGACGGCCATCGCCCCGCCCATGTAGGCGATCCAGAGGTGTCCATCGGGGAACGCTCGGTAGAGCGCGTAGACCCCCGTCTTCGTGGTGTAGACGCAGAGAAAGACGCTCGCGGCGACGTGCGGACGCGGATACGTGTCGGGCAGCCACGCGTGGAAGCCGACGAAGGCGACGTTGACGCCGATCCCGAGGGCGGCGAGGATCATCGCGACCTCGCCCTCGATGCCGGCGCCGGTGATGAGGAACGACCCAGCTTCAGCGTAGTGCCAGATGACCGCCGCGATCAGAATACTCCCGCCGATCCCGTGGAAGACGGCGTACCGAAAGCCCGCGCGGATCGCCCGTCCGCCGTAGTGCCAGACGAGCAGCGTCGAGGTCACCGCCATCAGCTCCCAGCAGAACACGAGCGTCAGCCAGTCGCCGGCGAAGACCGCGCCGAAACTCGAGCCGACGTACGCGAGCGCGTAGCCGGTCTGGATGGGGTCGGCGTCGGTCGACCACGAGTAGACGACGGCGACGAGGCCGATGAAGCCGAAGATCAGTCCCATCAGTCTCGAGAAGGGGTCGACCGAGACCAACACGATGTCGAACTGGCCGAACGCCGTCGTCGCCAGTTCGTAGCCGTCGGGGACGAAGACGGCGTAGGCGAACGCCAGCCCCGTCGCGAGCGCACCCACGGGGTGGATCAGTCGCGGACGGACGGCGAGGACGATCAACGCGGCCAGTACGATCAGGATCGGCGGAATCGTGAAGACGTCCATCAGAGACTCACCTCCATCGCGTTCTCGACGATCGACAGGATCAACTCGAGGAAGACGACTCGGTCGGGGACGAGACCGAGCACCAGTGCGCCGACGGCGGCGACGACGATCGGCCCGAGCATGAACCAGGTGCTCTCGGTGCGCCAGGTGCGCCGTTCCCAGCGGGAGTCGCCGTGGGCGTGGGTGTGGGTCTGACCGTGGCCGGAAGCATCGGTCGTCGCGTGCGTATGACCACCGTGATCGTGGCCGTGCTCACCGGAGCCGGATTCGGCGCTCTCGTCGTGTGCGAGGTCGGTAATCGACCCGCCGTTGGGGATCGGCGTCCCACCGGTTCCGTCGGCCGTCGGGGCCACTCCGCCGGCGGGGTACTCGAGGAGCGGTTTGGGGTCGGGGTCGGTCTCGTCCTCGAAGAACGCCTGGTAGACGACGGGCCAGTAGTAACCGACGTTGAGGATGCCCGACAGCAGGAGGACGGCGGCGAAGATCCAGGCGTCGATCGAGACGGCGCCGACGACGAGGAACCACTTACTGACGAACCCGGCTAGCAACGGCATGCCGGCCATGCCTGCAGCACCGACGGTGAACGCGGTCATCGTCAGCGGCATCCGCTTGCCGATGCCGGCCATCTCGCTGATGTAGTCCGTGTGCGTCTCGACGTGGATGGCGCCGGCGCAGAAGAACAGGGTGATCTTCATGAACGCGTGGGCGGGGATGTGCAGGAGTGCGCCGACGAGCGCGTACTCGTGGAACAGCGCCAGTCCGAGGACGATGTACGAGAGCTGCGAGATCGTCGAGTAGGCGAGCCGGCGCTTGAGGTGGTCCTGTTTGAGCGCGATGATACTCGCCGTAATGAGCGTGATCGCGGCGACCGCGGCCAGCGGGATGCCGACGCCGAGCTGGTCGACCGTCTCGGGCCCGAAGACGTCGAGGACGACCCGAGCGATGGCGAAGACGCCGCTCTTGACGACCGCCACGGCGTGGAGCAGGGCGGAGACCGGCGTCGGGGCGACCATGGCGTCGGGTAGCCACGAGTGAAACGGCATCAGCGCCGCCTTCACGCCGAACCCGGCGACGAGCAGGGCGAACGCGGCCTGCGCGAGGGCCGTGTCGCTCGAGGCGAGGTCGGCGATCCCGCCGGGCGTGAACGCGGTCGTGCCGGTCAGCGTGAAGACGATGATCGTTCCCGCGAGGATGGCGACCCCGCCGCCGAAGGTGTAGATGAGATACTTCCGGCCGGCCCAGATCGCCTCGTCGGACTCGTCGTGGGCGACCAGCGGATAGGTCGCGACGCTGAGGAGTTCGTAGAAGACGAACAGCGTGAGCAGGTTCGAGGCGAACGCGACGCCCATCGCAGTGGCGATACTGGCCGCGAACGCGGCGAAATAGCGCGTCTGATCGTGTTCGTCGAGTCCGCGCATGTAGCCGACGCTGTAGGCGCTCGTGATGATCCAGAGGAAACTGGCGAGCAAGGCGAAGAGGACGCCAAGTCGATCGGCCCGTAAGCCGAACTCGAGGCCGGCCACGTAGGTCCCGAGGTCGGTGGTGTAAACGGTCCCGGAGAGCACGTCGGGGACCATGCTGGCAACGGTGGCGAACGTCGCCAACGCGGCGAGGAAGGTCCACCCCTCTCGAACGTTCGGCCGGCGCCCGGACGCCAAAATGAAGGCGACGGCGATAGCCGGAATCGAGACGGCGAGCAGCGGTCGGAGTGAGGAGACAGGATCCATTGTGTTGTTAGTCGAACAGGGTGTTGACGGTCGGTTCCAGAATCGATTCGATCCCCGCACCGGCGAAGCCGAGCACGAGGCTGGCGACGGCCGCGACGATCACTACGGCCACGATCGCCGGTCCGGGGTGGTGGGACGCGGCGGGGCCGGGGGCGGGAGTAGCACCGGACGCGGAGTCGGATCCGCCATCGGAACCAGACGTGGATGCCGACGACGACGACGACGACGGAGGCTCACCCCCGTCGGCGGCGGCCGGCGTCGCCCCCTCGAGCGACGCGGGAGAAGTGAAGTACATCCGCTCTAAGAGTCGGAGGACGTAGCCGAGCGTGAGCACCGTGCTCACGACGATGACGGCCACGAGCGGCCACGCCCCCTCGTTGACCGCGCCGATGGCGATGTAGAGTTTGCCGACGAAGCCGACCGTCGGCGGCACGCCGACGAGCGAGATCGCCAGCACCGCGAACGCGGCGCTGGTGTACGGTGCCCGTTCGCCCAGTCCGTCGTAGTCGTCGACGGTGGTGGCGCCGAGCGCGCCGGCGAAGACGGCGACGCCGAGGAAGAGCCCACCCTTGATGATCGCGTGACCGACGAGGTGAATGATCGCTCCGACGAGCGCGAACTCCTCGAGCAGGCCGATCCCGAGGACGACCAGCCCGAACTGGGCGACCGAGGAGTACGCGAGCATTCGCTTGACTCGAGTCTGGATGACGGCGAGGACGCTCCCCGCGACGACGCTCGTGGCGGCGATCGCGAGCAGCGCCTGCTGGACGATCGGGTTCGTCGCGAAGAACTCGACGGTGAACACCGTGAAGACGATCCGCGCGAGCGCGTAGGCGGCCGTCGTCGAGACGAGCGCGGCGATCAGCGCGGTCACTCTGTCGGGTGCCTCGGTGTAGGCGTCGGGTTGCCACGTGTGAAGCGGGAAGAGCGCGATCTTGATCGCGAAGCCGGTCGCCATGAACGCGAAGGCCGAGAGCACGAGCGGATCGGCGTAGCCGACCTCGGCCAGCAGCTCCGAGAGGTCGTACATGTTGAGAACGCCCGTCGACACGTAGGCGTAGCCGATCCCAATCAGGTACAGCGAGGCGCCGACGGTCCCTACGATGAGGTACTTCAGCGCCGCCAGCGCCGACCGACCGGTCCCGTCGCTGGCGATCAGCGCGTAGGCCGTGAGACCGCTGATCTCGAGGAAGACGTACATGTTGAAGACGTCGCCGGTGACGCAGACCCCCGAGAGGCCGGCCACGAGCAGCAAGTAGAGGCTGTAGAACGTGTTTTGCCGGCGGTCGTCGAGGCTCGCGACGGCGACGGCGAAGCCGACGACGGCGATCAGGGCGACGACGACCGCCGACATGCCGTCGACGGCGAGTTCGATGCCACCCTGGGAGGCGGGGAAGCCACCGATCTCGGTGACGATCCGCTCGCCACCGGAGAGCGTCACCCACGCGAGCACGCTCGCGATGACGGCGTTGACGGCGCTGGCGACGAGCGCGACCCCGACGCCGACGCTATCGGAGAGTCGACCGAACGCGAGCGGGAGCACCGCTGCGAGAATCGGCACGACAACCACGAGGATCGAGAGGAGCGCGACCGGGCCGCCGACGGCTTCAGTCACGCTCGAGCACCTCCACGACGACGTCCTCGCGGATGCTGCCGTACTCCTCGTGGATGCGGACGACCAGCGCGAGCGCGAGGGCGGTGAGGCTCACGCCGACGACGATGGCGGTGAGGATCAGCACGTGCGGGAGCGGGTTGACGAAGGTCCCCTCGCCGCCGTGGGTCACGGCCGGCGAGCCGCCGTCTCGGACCGCGACCGTGATGAAAAACAGGAAGATGCCGGTCTGGAAGATGTTCAGACCGATCACCTTCTTGACGAGGTTCTCGTCGTCGATGACGATGTACAGACCGATACCCAGCAACAGCGCGAAGACGACGTAGTTGTAGCGAAGCAGGAAATCCTCGATCACGCGTTCTCACCTCCGTCGGTCGACTCGGCGGACGGCGACGCGGAGCCGTTGCCGCCGTCGGTTGCGGCCGCTTCGTTTCCTCCTCTCTCGGTATCGGCGTCGGTCTCGCCGGCGGGCGGCATCGCACCGCGTGCGAGCGCGAAGAAGAGACTCACGATGACGCCGGTAACGATCATGGCGATACCGACTTCGACGAGTTCGATCCCGTACTTGACGGCGTCTTTTACGGGATACACCGCGAGTTCGAGGAACTGACCGCCCAGGAGGACGGCCCCGAGCGCGATGCCGCCGAAGAGCGCGACGCCGCCGGCGGTGATGCCGACGAGGACGCGCTTGTCGAGCCACTCCCAGGTGAGGTCGATCCCGTAGGCGAACGAGAGCATGACGATCACCGAGGCGACGATGACGCCGCCCTGGAACCCGCCGCCGGGCGAACTCGCCCCGTGGAGCGTGACGAAGATGCCGAACGTCAGGACGAACGGGGCGACCAACCGGACCGTCGACATGATAACCGGGCTCTCGACGTACGGACGACGGGACGTCATTCGAACACCTCCCGGCGGAGCACCGTCAGTACCGCGACGCCGGCGGCGAAGACGACCGTCGCCTCGCCGAACGTGTCGAACCCGCGGTAGGCCACGAGGACCGCCGTGACGACGTTCTCGACGTGCGTGTCGTCGTAGGCGTTCTCGATGTAGTACGACGACACCTCGCCGAAGGCGGGGTTCGCCTCCGGACCGGCGCCGACGGCCGGTAACGCCGGCACCGTCGCCAGCACCGCGAAGACGAAGACGACACAGAGCACCGCCGCCGACCAGTTCACGTCGACGGTGGTCACCTCGAGGCCGGTCATTCGAGTCGTCCGGGCGATGGTCACCAGAAAGAGGACGGTCATGACGCCCGCACCGACGGCGGCCTCCGTCAGGCCGACGTCGGGCGCCTGGAGGACGACCCAGAGGATGGCCATTCCGAGGCTGTAGCCGCCGAAGACGATGATCGCCGCGAGGACGTCGCGCAACATCGCCGTCATCAGGGCCGTGAGAACGACGAACAGCAGTAAGCCCCCTTCGATCCAGGTGATCACGACTCGTCACCCCGCTGCCACGGTTCGATATCCTGGTCGTGTGCCGCCCGCGCGATTGCGTGTGCGGCCGTCGGACTCGTAATGAGCATGAACAGCGCGAGCAGGGCGACCTTGATCGTCGCAGTATCGACTCCGAAGGTGACACCGACCGCCGCGAGCGCGAGCAGAGCGCCGAGCGTGTCGCTCTTCGACGCCGCGTGTGTTCGCGTGTAGAGGTCCGGCAGCCGGTAGATTCCGACGACGGCGACGAACGTGAAGAAGAGGCCGCTGACGACCAGCGCGCCGACGGCAACAGTTCCGTACTCGACCATCAGAGGACACCCCCGCGTTCGACGGTGAACTTCGAGATCGCGATGCTCATCAGGAAGTTGAGCAGGGCGTACACCAGCGCGATGTCGAGAAACGCCGGTTCGTCCATCGCCCCCGCCAGCAGCGCGATCACGATGACGGCGTTCGAGCCGATGACGTTGAGGGCGATGACCCGGTCTTGCATCGTCGGCCCGAGCATCACTCGGCCCAGCAACAGGACCGACACGAACACGACGCCAACTGCGCCGGCGAGCAGCAGCGTCGACCCAGTGCCACCGGTTCCAATTCCAATTCCCTCGATCACGACGACTCACCCGCGGTTCCGTCGTCATCGCCCGCAGCAGCGTTGCCGGTCCCGGTTTCAGTCTCGGCCCCACCGTCGCTCGCGTTCGCCTCGGTATTCACGGCGAGTCGTTCACGCGGTGACGGATACCGCATCGCGCTGCGACCGTAGAAGACGAATCTGACGGCTCGCTCGAGTCCGCCGTCTAACAGGTCTTCGCGAGAGCCGGAGGTCAACGAGTGAACGACGAACTCGCGGTTTCGGACGTCGACGGTGAGGGTTCCGGGCGTGAGCGTGATGCTGTTCGCGAGGGTCGTCGTCGCCGTCCCACCCCAGACGCCCGCCTCGAAGCGTTCCATGGTTGGATCGATCGGGAGGGACGGATGGAGCACGACGTACGCGATCTGAACGTTCGCCGTGACGATCTTCCAGAGTAAATAGGGAACGTAGAGGAGCCACCGCCAGGCCGTCGTCACTACTCGAGTGGGCTGAGGCGTTTGCTCGAAGGTAATCCGCGAGAGAACACCGGCGACCAGCAGCGCTGTCACACCGCCGGTAACGAGATCGAACATCACGTCTCCGAAGCCGCCGAGTACCAGGTAAAATCCGAACGAGAGTCCCGCGACCGACAGAAACTGCGCGAGTCCGCCGCGAGTGACGAGTCTGCCCTTCCGGGCTGGCCGTTCGACTGGAGCCATCTCGAGATCGAACCCCCTGATGTCGCGGAGTTCCGTCTCGATCGAGCGGCCGATCGGCGTCTCGACGGGCATCCGGTGATCGGGATCGACGATGACCGTCTCGATTTCCCGTTCGTCGGCGACGGCGACGATAGCGTCGACGTATTCGACCGGGTTCGGTGGATATCGGGCGAGTTCCGGCATCGCTGTCCTGACGTCGACCGACCCCTCGGGATCGGTCATCTCGAGCGTGTCGGTGGCGACCGCTGCAGCACGCTCGAGCAGGTGGTCGACGTCGTCACGATCGGTCACACCTGGCGGGCCGTCGGGCGTGATCGGCGCGACTAGAAAGAGATCGACGTGTTCGTCGGTTTCCGCGGCGACTTCTCGGGCTTCGCGGGCCGCGTACTCGACGGTTTCGTCGAGGGTCGGCGAGTCGGAGACGGGGACGAGAAAGCCGAAATCTGCGTCTCCACTCCCGAGTTCGGTAGTCATTGCGCGGAGATTTCCACCGAGTGACCTTCAATGTTCTCGTTTCCCACAACAGACGTGCCCGTTTCCGACGGACAGGCGATTATGCACGGAAGAATACGGCAGGTATGATTGCCCGCGAGTTTGTGTAATTTTTATACGGTTGTTCGAGGCGAATCACACTATTTCGCGCGACCGTCCCCGGTCGAGAAGTGCGTCGAACCGACCCTGTGTATCGCTACCGAGTCGGTCCAGAGAGCGTCGCGAAAACGAGACGCGAGGGTCGTGAATCGAATGCGCCCGATCAATCGCCGACCGATTGACCGGCCGAGTGAAGATACTCGCGTTGCCACTCGTAGCGGGCCTCGATGACGTTCATTCCCCGGTTCGTGATCGTATAGGAGTTCGTCCGTCCGTCCAGTGTCCCCTTTTCGACCAGACCTTGTTCGACGAGCGTGTCGAGGTTCGAGTAGAGCCGTCCGTGGAGGATGTTTCGATCCTGCGATCGCTCGAGCTCGCGCATGATCTCGTTGCCGCTCGGTGCGCCCATGCCGCTCAGGACGAACAGCAGGTCGCGTTGGAAGCCGGTCAGCTCGTACAACATATACTGTTGGAGGTTCGATTTCGGACCACAAATATCGGCGTTATTGTCCCAAACGTTAGCGATGTGATAAGGGTGAAACTGACCTCGAGACGGTCAATCGGTCCAGTCGTGAAACCCGTACGGAGAGAACGACGCCACGATCGCCTCCTCGCCGATTCGAACGCGGTCAGTAGCCGATCGGAGAGTGCCGAACGAGCGGGCTAGACGCCTGATTCTCGGTTTATCGCCTGTATAATAAACAGCCGAAGCGGGGACAGCTTACGTAATGCACACTGACAGATTCGCGCTCGAGACGGGTCGTCACCGCCGACCCCGGTTCGAGGCACGCGGACGGGGACGGAGACGGAGACGGACGGTTTCGCGGATCGAACGCGACCGAGCGTCGCGTCGGACGCCAGCGACGGGACGCTCGAGTGAGACGGACGGCCTGTAACCGGGACCGAGAGACGTTCACCACCATCAATACGAATGATAGTTTCGACCACGACGAACGCGGACGGCGGGACAGTCAGTATCGACCGGGACGAGTACCGAGAGTCGGTCGTCGAACCGGTTCGGACGGCCGGAACCGGGATCCAGTTGATGCTCGTCGTCGCCGGGATCGCCTTCTTCGTCGCCGGCGTCGCGCTCGCGTTCGGCGGACCGGGAGCCGGCGACATCACGTCCGGACTGGTCGACGACGAGACGTCGGTTCCGGGGTTCGGTGGTGGAGGTGAAGATGAGAGCGAGAGTGAAAGCGAGGGTGGGAGTGACGACACCGGGAGCGGAGCCGAAAGCGGCGGCGGAAGTATCTCGGTCGGTGGAGGTGACGAGACGAACGAGAGCGGTGACCAGTCCGGCAGTGACGACAGTGGGTCGGACGGCGATTCGAGCGACGAACCCGATGCTGGGAACGAGAGTGACGACGGGGATGGTACGGACGAAGACGGGAGCGATGGAAGCGACGATCTGGACGGCACCGACGACGACACTAGTGGGAGCGACAACGAGACCGACGACGACACCAGTGGGAGTGGTAACGAGACCGACGACACCAGTGGGAGTGATAACGAAACCGACGACGGAAGCACTGATGGGAGCGACGAAGACACCGACGGCACTGACGACGACACTAGCGGAAGTGACAACGAGACCGACGACACCAGCGGAAGTGACAACGAGACCGACGACACCAGCGGAAGTGACAACGAGACCGACGACACCAGCGGGAGTGATAACGAGACCGACGATACCAGCGGAAGTGATAACGAAACCGACGATACCAGCGGAAGTGATAACGAAACCGACGACGACAGTGGTTTCCCGATCGGGTAACACATCGATCTATCCGAAATCGAGCGATAACGACTAATCCCCTCTCAGAATCGCACCGACGTACGCACTCGAGACGAGGTGCCCGACCGAAAACCGGCGTACTGAGTGGAAAGCGGAGAGGAGACGGGAACCCGTCAATCGAGGAGCGCTCCGACCTCACCCCGTATGTGAAATGATTTTTGGCGGACCCAATCTGGCAACTGGCATCTGAGAGTTAAATCTAGAAACGGTCAGCATCCGTACGAGTGCTGGGAACGTTGTATCCGGGAGTGATCGGCGTGCTGAACTGGCGAAACGGGTATTTACAGTACTTATTCCACCGGTCTCGAAACAACTCCCGTGGTCCGTGACACTCTTTGCTCGGCTCACCGGTCTGAAGCTCTGGTCCACCTATACGACGAAACGCGTCCACGGCCCGGTTTTGATCGCGGTGTGAGACCGGTCGGAGTGGAGCCTCGACCGACTGTGACGAGAGACTGTCTGGACTGTAACGGAGAGTCGATCGTGGAATCCGAAACCGTTCGCAGAACTGATGGTTCTACTGGGACACACAAGAGTGAACTCTCGAGAACGCGTCCATAGACCCCGAGATCGACACGGTGAGACGCGAGTCTCGAGCACACGACCGCAGAACGGACGAGAGTGTTGTAGAGGTCTTCCCACCACGTCGATTACACTCACGTCTATAATGAATCGGCCAGTAAGTAGGTCTGCTTATTGATCGTACTGGTTCTTCGACTGCTCACTCGTTCTGTGGACAGTTCGGGTTGAGCACAGCACCCATCATGGTGAGAGAAGGACCACTACTACTACTACTACTACTACCCATCTGTCCGCATTTGATCTGGAATTCCATTTCGACACATTCCAAATCTGGACTGATCCCATCTGCTTCATCCCATTCGTCATCCCCATCAAGTCGAGCATATATTCGGTACTTTCCTGCCTCTTGAGGTGGCTGAGAAGGAACAATGTAGGTGAGATCGATGCTTTCTTCAGGATCAGCAGGAGCAGCATCTATTTCTATAACTTCGCGGTAGACTTCCTCACCACTTTTTTCAACCAGCAAGTGGATCGTATGCGGCTCATAGCAGTAATTCGCAACCGTAAATTCGCCAAGACGGATAGTAGGGGGAGAAGCACCACTGGTAGAACAGCCACCCATACCCATTGTCAGTGAAGCAGCTGTTATCCCAAGGATTGAGCGACGTGTCGCCATTGAAAAATCGTTCATTTGTATTCACATATTTGTATTGGTGAATAGGTTGACCCGCTGTGATACTTAGCCAACCTGTATTGAGCGATTCGACGATTCGAAGAGAGGCGGTATACGAAGCGTTCTATCACACCCAGGCAGAACGGACGGAAGAAGCAGCTCACCGAACGACCGTACCGACGGACACTGCGCGACGAAACCCGATCACTCGACCGTCACGCTCTTGGCCAGGTTCCGCGGTTTGTCGATCGGCCGGCCGAGTTCGTTCGCGGCGTGGTAGGACAGCAGTTGCAATTGGACGTTCGCGAGCAGCCCCGCCCAGACCGGATGCGTGTCGGGAATCGACAGATGCGCGTCGCCGGTCCCGACGGCCTGGTGGTCGTCCGGCGCGACCGTGACGATCGGCGCACCGCGGGACTGCGCCTCCGTCGCGTTGGTCTGGACCGCCTCGTCGCCGCCACCCGTGAAGACCGAGAACACCGGTGTCTCCTCGGTGACCAGCGCGAGCGGACCGTGTTTGAGCTCTCCGGCGGTGAACCCTTCGGCGTGCTCGTAGGTGATCTCCTTGAACTTCAGCGCCCCCTCGAGCGCGACGGCGTGTCCCAGCCCGCGTCCGATGAAGAAGAACGCCCTGCTCTCGAGGTATCGCTCGGCGAGTTCGCCGGCGCGGCTGGTCTCGACGACCGACTCGACTTGGTCCGGGAGGTCCGACAGCGACTCGAGCATGGCGTCGAGGTCGTCGATCGGCGCGGCGTCGGGGATGTCAGCGGCGATGCGCTGGGTGAGCAGGGCGAGCGTGACCGACTGCGAGGAGAAGGTCTTGGTGGCGGCGACGCCGATCTCCGGGCCGGCGCGGATGTAGAGCGCGTCGTCGGCCTCGCGAGCGGCTGTCGAGCCGACGACGTTGGTGACCGCGACGGTGCGAGCGCCGCGTGCCTTCGCCTCACGGACGGCCGCGAGCGTGTCGGCGGTCTCGCCGCTCTGGGTGACCGCGACGACGAGCGTGTGCTCGTCGATCGGGCCGACCGACGAGTCGTACTCGCTGGCGCGGTGGACTGCCGTGCGCACGTTGGCCTCCCGCAGGAGCCACTCCCCGTACATCGCGGCGTGGTAGGACGTTCCGCAGGCGACGAACTGGACGGCGTCGACGTCCGCGAACGCGCCCGCGGGGAACTCCTCGAGGTCGACCTCGCCGTCTGCGACCCGGCCCTCGATCGTGTTCGCGAGCGAGGTCGGCTGGCTGTGGATCTCCTTTCGCATGTAGTGGTCGTACTCGCCTTTCCCCGCGTCCTCGGGGTCCCAGTCGACGGTGTCCGTCTCGCGGGAGACTGGAGTGCCCTCGAGATCGGTGATTCGATACCCCTCGGGTTCGAGGACGACGACGTCGCCGTCCTCGAGGTATATCACGTCGTTGGTCTCCTCGAGGAAGGCGGGGATGTCGCTCGCGAGGAAGAACTCGTTGTCTTCCATGCCGATGACGAGCGGGGAGCCCCGGCGGGCGGCGTAGATGACGTGCTCGCCGGAGATCATCACCGCGACGGCGTAGCTGCCCTGCAGTTCGTCGATCGCCGTTCGGAACGCTCGTTCGCTGTCCCACCCCTGGTCGAGGTAGTGCTGGACGAGGTGCGGAATGACCTCGGTGTCGGTGTCGCTGGTGAACTCGTGGCCTGCCGCGGCCAGTTGCTCTTTGAGCTCGATGTAGTTCTCGATGATGCCGTTGTGGACGACCGCGACGTCCGTCGTCGAGTCGGTGTGCGGATGCGCGTTCGCGTCCGTCGGCGGCCCGTGAGTGCTCCAGCGGGTGTGACCGATCCCGACCTGGCCTTCGAGCACGCTGGCGTCGATCTTGTTCTTCAGCTCCGAGACCTTCCCGGAGCGTTTCTGTACTTTGATTCCGGCGCCGTTCTGGACGGCGACGCCGGCCGAGTCGTAGCCGCGGTACTCGAGGTTCTCGAGTCCAGTAAGCAGGGTATCGATCGCGTCTCCAGTCCCCACACGGCCGATTATTCCACACATACAGTACTCACCGTGAGAAGTTCCGCGCTGAATCCGCCTCACTCGACCGCGCTGGACGCCGAACGCCGGTCGGAGAGTCCGTCACATCGAGAGAGGGGCTGGCTACGGCGTCGTCTGCAGTCGGATATCGTATCATGGTCAGTTCGTCGTCCGTGACGACTGTCCGGGACGGCGAACGGTGCACGGACATGATAGCAACCAGTCCAGCCCGACCCATTACTATAGACGGGCTAACGCACCCGTTAGCAGGCGGATACTGGATTCAGTAGCGAGGGGGCCGAGAGCCCGCGTCTTCGAGGGGTGGACCGAGGTGTCGTGGGGACGACCGACCGAACGTCCACTATTCGTCGCCGTGAGGGGAAAGCAGTGGACGAGCGACGAGACAGCGGCCAGTACGTCCACCGAACAGGTATCCGGCGTCTCGGTACGCGAGGACTACGACGGCGAATGCACGAGCTACGAAATCGACGCCGGGACCGGCTCGAGGGTGTCCGGAGGGAGCGCGAAGCGGACGATTCGGTCCGGTGGGACGAAGCGGACGAGTGGACGAAAAATAGTGTGTTCTTATCAGTGAACAGTAAACTAGCTTCGAATAATTCCTCGCCACCGGTGACCGAAGTACCTTTCACGGAGGCGCTCGTAGTGGTGGTATGGGTTTTGGTAGCTACGATGAGTCCGAGCAGCAGCATCAGACACAGGACGACGAGGACGACGTCGACGCCGTCAAAGTTCACGAGCACGATCATCAGGGATCGGTCGAGTTCGAATCGGACCTCTCGACCGACGAACTCGTCTCACAGCTCGGATCGATGAAAGACGACGCTGACGACGAGTAGATCGAGATCAGCCTCATCCGGAACGACCGGTCGTTCACACTTTTTACTGCCCCAATTCGACTGACTGCCTCGAGCGGCCGGACCGATCGCCGACTGCCGACCGGTGGCAATTCGATCGAGAGACGGTCTCTTCGAAGGCGAGCGTCGAGTTCGGCCGCGCGGGATGCCCAGACCAGGACGAATCGAAGGCGGAGACGGAGACGGAATCGCCGGTTCAGGGCAACGAGGTCGCACAGAGTTCGGCGATCGCGCGTCGGAGTCGCTGGGAAATCGCCGACTTCGAGACGTCGAGTCGATCCGCCAGTTCGTTCTGCGAGATGCCACGCGGGACGTCGAAGTAACCCTCCTGGTAGGCGACGGTGAGCAGTTCCTGTTGTTTCGGCGTGAGTCCGACGAGTCCATCCTCGCCGTCGTCCGAGGTTCGCAGGTGGTTCACCTGAAATGAGATGTCCCGGTCCTGGCAAAACTCGTTCAACGAGACGAGCGCGTCGCGACCGGGGAACCGGATCTGGACGAGCCAGCCGTCGCGAGTACTCGAGCGCTCGAGGATGCGCCCTCCGATCTCGGCGATCGTTCCGGTCACGGAGATCGTTCGGTCGGTGAGTTCGACGCGGTAGACGCGCCGGTCCGGGTAGCGGTCGACGAGAACGGGATCCGTGACGGTCGGATCGGCCGCGAGTCCACTCTCGAATTCGTCGAACGCGTTCCCGTAGACGCTACAGAAGAGGAGACGTCGACCGGAGCCGACGATCGTCCGATACTCGGGTTCGACCGTCACGCCCGATGCGCGACGGAGCGTCGGTTGGAGGACGAGGTCCGCGTGATCGAGTCGCACCTCCGCGACGATGCCGCCGTCGGCTTGCGAACGAAGGGCCGACTGTTCGAGACCGATCGGTTCGGTACTCACGATCGTATCACCGACGCGTGACGCGTCCGGTAATAGCTTGTTGGGTCGCTGTGTTGCATTAATTGGTCATTGCGTTCCCGGACAAATCATCGTGAAGGCTATACACGTAATCGGAGCCGAAAACGGATACAATACGTATTCATCCGTCAGCGATCCGGTCATTCGTTCGAGGTGGATAAAGACGGTATTTCCGGAAGTCGAGAGCGATAAACGCGACCCTACGAGTACTGAACTTCTGTGTCGACTCGAGACACGAGCGGCTACACGTCGTCGAACAGCAGCGTAAACAGCTTCCGCTCTGCCGTTCGGAAGTGCCGGTTGAACGTCGGCTGGGAGACACCCAGCGAGTGAGCGACCTCTTCACCGGTGCGTTCGCGGGGCCACTCGAAGAATCCACTGTAGTAGGCCGTCTCGAGCGCGCGAAGCTGTCTGTCGGTGAGTCGCTCTTCGAGCGCCGACTGGAAGTCCTCCCTCGTCCGAGCGCCGCGGTCGCGCTCCCGACGGGCGAGGAGCTCCGTCCCGGGGTACTTCTGCTCGAGCATGTCGACGAACGATCGAACGTCGGTGCCGCGAGGGAGTTCGGCGACGAACCGGGTCCGATCGTCGTCCGCGTCGATTGATCGCAGGACCGCTCCGTGATCGGCGAGTGTCGTCGCGAGCGTCGAGTCCGCGGCGACGATCTCGAACAGTAACTCGCCGTCCCGTTCGGTGATCAGCTGGGTCGATTCGACGGCGTCGCACTCCGCCGCTGCGTTTCGGACCGCCTCCGGCGTCGAGTCGCTGACGGTCACGAAGACGGTGGATCGATCGCCGGCGGCCGAGCGCGGGACGACCGTCTCGAGGGTGAGCCGCGCTTCGAGGCGGCGAGCGATCGACGACAGGAGGTCCCCGGAGTCGCGCATCGCGAACTCGAGTTGAGTGACGCTGTCTGTGAGCAGCGCCTGTTTGGTCTCGACGGCGTTGATCGCGTAGGCGACCGTTTCGCCGAGTTCCGCGAAGATCGAACGCGCGGGTTCGTCGAACGCCGACGGCCGGGTCGCGTACAGCGACAGCGCGCCGTAAACGTAATCGTCGTAGACGAGCGGGACGCTGAGAACCGACTGGAACCCTCGCTCGAGCGCCTCGTGGCGCCACTCGGGTTTCGAATCCGAGCCGGCGCTCGACGCCGGCTCGGGGGGGTGGTCCCGATTCGGGCCGTGGTCTCGTTCCGGTGGCCGCTTTCGGCCCTGTTTCTGTTCCCGTTCCCATTCCCATTCTCGTTCCCGCACCCGATCCTGCACACTCGAAACGATGCGTTCGACGTGAGCGGGCTCTCGAGTCGCCACCGTTCGACCGGTCGGTTCGACGGTACCCCCGCCCGTCTCGGCACCGAGTTCGACGCGGACCGAATCGAGATAGCCGTCGTCGTCTCCCGCACGTGCGAGCGACGAGACGAGATCGGTCGCCGTACTCGCGTCGCCGATCCAGGCGAACGCGAGCCAGTCGATCTCGGCCAGTTCGTCGCAGACGCGGGTTTCGATCTCCGCGCGCGTTTCGGCCTCGACGAGCGCCCGTTCGATCCGCTGCCTTCGGTCGGTGAGTTCCGTCAGCGACTCGAGTGCAGCCGTCGTCCGTTCGAGTTCGCGGTCTCGCTCGCGAACGGTCGACTCGCTGTCGACGCGCGCGAGTGCGACCGCCCCTACAGCCGCGAGGGAGTCTGTGAACGCGACGGCGTGATCGGAAAACGGCGATGCGGCGGTCAGGATGAGGATACCGCTCCCGTCGAGCGGAACGATCATCACGTGATCGCCACGAACTCCGAGCCGAGAGAGCAGCCCCTCGAAGTCCTGTGACGAACGGACCGCGGGCCCGTCGCGTTCGAGCAGTTCCTCGAGAAGCGTCTCCGTGCGGTCTATCACTGGAAGGTCCCCCGCGAGCCGGTCGGGCGTCGCGAACGCGGCGGGTCGGAACGCGTCGTCGTCGGCTAGATAGACGCAACCGACCGTCGCGTCCGCGCCCTCGAGCGCCGCGTCGACGACGGTCTGACAGACCTCCGTTCGGGTCGTCGCCCGGGTCAGTCCAGCGGCCGTCTCTCGAAGCGACGACATCGCCGCCAGCGACCGTCGACGGTCGGTTTCGTCGCGGACGACGCAAACGACGCGGTCGTCACCGGGGCGCGCTATCGGGGCCACGGAGATGCCGACCGGACAGGGGTCGCCGTGTCGCTCGAGGGTCGTCTCGATCGGGTCGCTCCGACGGACGACCGGCGAGTCGGCCCGCTCCCTGATTCGATCGGCGGTCGCGGGGTCGACGACGGCCTCGAGGTCGCGACCCACGAGCGGTTCCGAACCCGCGAACTCGGAGAGCGCCGCGTTAGCGAGGTCGATCGTTCGGCCGTCGGCGGCGAGGACGAAGACGCCGTCGGAGAGCGAATCGACGACCGCCTCGAACGATCGACCGCGGTCGCGCTGTGTCCGGGTCGCCGCGGGGTCGGGATCGATCTCGCGCGCGTAGACGGACACGCCGGCGTGGGTGTGTGGCGTATCGGTGGTGTCAGCAGAGTCGAGGGCGTCAGTGTCCGGTTCGTCGGCGTCCGGAGCGCCAGTATCCGCGGTTTCGGTACCGGAAGCGCTCGTCTCGTGGGGATGAACGTCCACCGTAAACCCCGTCTCGAGGTGGGGATACTCGACGTCGAATTCGACGACCGATCCCGTTCGGACCGCTTCGTGAAGTCGCTCGTAGAACGTCTCCCTGACCGAATCGGGGAGGAGGGTCCAGACCACAGTTCCGCGGACGTCTCCGTCCGGGTCCCACTCTCGGTCTCCGTCACCCTCACTCTCACTCACACTCTCACTCTCGCCCTCGCCCTCACCCTTACCCTTACTCCCGTCCGCTCTCCCCACTCGAGAACCGACGAACAACCGACGCGCGGCGGCGTTGGCATCCGTCAGCCCCCAGTCGGGCCCCAACGCGAAAAACGGGGCTGACAGCCCTTCGATCGGGTCCGGGAGGGACCGGGGAGCGGCGTCGGTCACGGTCACGACGACCCCCTCCACGGTCGGATCGGTCAGTCGGTTCGTGAACGTCACGTCCGAGACGCGCCAGCTTCCGTCGGTCCGTTTCAGCCGGTAGGTCGATTCGCGCGTCGATCCCAACGGTGCCGTCGCGAGCGCTGCGAAGTCCTCGAGTGCGGTCTCCCGGTCGTCGGGATGGACGAGGGTCAGCGGGTCGGTCCGCTCGAGTTCCTCGGGCGTGTGTCCGAACGCCGACTCGACCGCCGGGCTGGCGTAACGAACCGACCCGTCGCCGTCGAGGACCAGGACCGACGTGCTCGAGTGGTCCAGTATCGATCGATAGCGCTCGTCCGCTACTTGCGAAGCCGGACTCCGGTTCTCGTCGCCGGCGTGCGGTTCCGGAGACCGTTCCGACCCATCTCGACCCTCCACACGCTCGCGAAGCCGAGCCCGCTCGATG
This sequence comes from Halomontanus rarus, assembly GCF_017357405.1. Lineage (GTDB taxonomy): Archaea > Halobacteriota > Halobacteria > Halobacteriales > Natrialbaceae > Halomontanus > Halomontanus rarus. Next base: position 1,066,036 of record NZ_CP071598.1, read on the forward strand.
GCATTTTGTACGCGCGTGACGACGACGGCGTCGGGCTCCCCGGGTGTGACGACGTCCGTCGCCCCCGCTTCGAGGGCCCGCCCCGCGGTGTCCGGGTCGACGAGTGCGACGATCGGCGTCCGCGGATCGACGGTTCGGACAGCCTCGAGCAGCGGGTCGAACGAAGCGTCGGCGTCGGACGCCTCGAGACGCACGTCACAGACCAGACAGTCGACATCGGCGTTTTCGAGCCGCTCGAGGGCCTCCGCCGTCGTCGACGCGAGGAGGATCGATGGCCCGGGAAAGACATCGGCGAGCGCCGAGGTAGCGTCAGCCGCCCACGAGGAGGTGCCGACGACGAGAACGCGACTCGCATCACCAGTCGTGGCGACGGCCCGGTTATTCATTGTGGGGTCTCCGGTTCTCGGTCCCGCTTTCGGTGTGGGTTTCGTTCGAATTCGAATTGGGCAGAAGCGTTCGACTCCGGAACTCGCGCGCACGGACCTTCGAGAGTTCGGACGCGTAATCGTGATCGCGCGATCCGTCGAACGGATCGATCGACTGGTCTCTCGAATCGACATCGATGACACGACGAACGACCACGGTACGGCGGGGTTTCGGCTACGGGAGAATAAGTATCGTTTCCGTATCACCGGTAACTGTCTATTGGTCCACAGGACGCCGCTCAGAAGCGTACAGTCACTCGTCTCCGAAGAAATTCCGACGCGACGCTCGAGAACGTAACGTAAGACGTAATTATTCGAGAGGATGTCAACCGGAAGAGAGTGAAAGCGAGAGCGAGAGTGAGTCCGACGAACGAAAAAACCGGCCGGTCACCGCTCGATCGTTCACCGGAAACTCGGTGTGGCCGACCCCGGGCGAGGAGAACTAATCGAGAGACGGAACGGGGATACGTTGTCTGCTTCACCGGAAACAGGGTGTGCTCGTCGTGAGACTCACAGCCACCGAGAGAGTCGGGACTGACGGACCGTCAGGCGAGGGCGAGACCGTCTCGAGAGACTACCGTCTCACAGCACGTCGAGGTAAAAGATCGCCAGATACAGCTGTCCGAGTCCGGCGACGATCATGAGGCCCCCGGCGAGGCGCTCGAGTCTTCCGCTATAGGCTGCGAACCGACCGGCGCTCGCCAGTATCCCCATTCCGCTCGCGACGGTCAACGCGATCATCAGGAGGACGACGCTACCGACGTACGTCGACAGAATCAGCGCGGCGGGGATCGTCGAATACGAGAACGCGTGGCCGATCGCGAGCACGAAAATCGGCGCGACACAGCCCGCAGCGGCCAGCGCGTAGCCGGCGCCGAAGATCCCGAACCCGAGAACGCTCGAGCGGCGTTTGGGAAGCGGGATCGACACCGACGGAGCCCGGTCGAGGACGACGAGGACGCCGAAGACGACGAGGAGTCCGCCGATGATCGGTTCGAAGAGGGCGATTCTCGAGAGCGGGCCCTGGCCGACGACGAACGCGGCCCCGATGAGGACGAGGAAGGTCGCGAGCACGCCGACGCCGGCGACGAGACCGCGGGAGATGGCCCCGCCGAGTGTCGCCTGCTTCCCTTCGGTCTGGCTGACGTAGAAACCGACGTACCCGGGAAGCAACGGATACGCACACGGGGAGAAGAACGTCGCGACGCCGAGTGTGAACGCGAACGACACCGATGCGAGGAGTTCCGGATCGATCATTTGCGGTGTCCGTGGTGTCTGCAGTGTTCGTGGGGTGTTCGGTTGGCCGCACACTCGACGGTCATGTCGATTCGGCATCCGCGCTGGCGTTGTCCCCGGCATCGGCATCGTCCCCACCAGTCTCGTTCCCATCTTCCGTGTCGTCGGTTTCGACCTCGTTCCCGTCGTCCTCACTTCCGCCCTCACCCTCGAGGGCAGCCTCGATCTGTGCGACGAGTTCGTCCGTCGAAGCGAGACCCTCGTGGGACCAGCGAACGCGATTGTCGGCGTCGATCACGACGGCCGTCGGGAACCCGGAGACGCCGTAGCGGATGTTCAACTCGGCGGTCGGGTCGACACCGAGCAGCCAGTCGCCGTCGTGGTCGTCCCACCACGCGCGAAGTTCGTCCTCGGAGAGCGTCCGTCCCACCAGTTCGTTGGTCACCGAGAGAAATCGAACCTCGTCGGGCACGCGGTCGGCCGCCTCGGCCAGCGACGGCATCTGTTTCTTACACGGCGCACACCAGGTCGCGAAGAAATCGACGAACGTCACCCGCCCTGACTCCGGGACGGTGATCGAGCCATCCTCACTCCCCGTCGCCTCGACGGTCTCGAGTTCGATCGGGTCTTCGTCGGCGTCGGCGGTTGCGTTGGCGGCTGGATCGGTCGAATCACCGTCGCTGGCACGATCGCCATCGCCTGCAGCATCGTCGACGAGTTCGTCCGTGGGCGGTCCTCGAGTGACGAGAATCCCACCGCCCGCTACCACGCCGACGCTCGCGAGGCCAGCGATGAGGTCTCGTCGTCTCATATCAGGGATTCAGTCGATCCGTTCCCGTGTGGGTTTCGGTATCGTCACTTCGGGTGTTCGTCTCCGGACCACTCATCGCCGTCTCCGGACTACTCATCGTCGTCACCTCCCGACGTTCCCTCGACGACCGTCTGCAGGTCCTCGAGAATCGTTTCCGGCCCGACCTGCGTCGCCTTGGGATAGGACCGTTCGACGATTCCGTTCTCGTTGACCAGCAGGATCAGGTTGTAGTGGGTGAAGTCGTATTCGTGGTCGTGTTCGTGCCCGTCATCACCCGCTTCCCCCACTTCCTCGCCGTCGTGATCGTGGCTGTGGTTTCCATCCTCGCCGTCGTGATCGTGACTGTGGTTGTCGCTTCCGTGGTCGTGATCGTCCCCGCCATCCTGCTCCTGACTCTGGTTCTGATCGTCGCCATCCTCATCGAGTTCCACGCGCTCGATCGGCATCCCGAACTCGTCGTCGAGCAACGCTTTCCCCTCCTCGTAGCTCTCCGGGCGCAGAAAGTGCCAGTTCCCCGCCTCGAGGTCGATACCGAACTCGTCTGCGTAGACCTCGAGTTCGTCGGCGGTATCCTGTTCGGGGTCGAACGTCATCGCGAGGAAGGCGACGTCGTCTTCGTACCCCCGGTCTGCGGCGTCGACCTGCGCCTGCACGAGTCGCTGAATGAGCGCGGGACAGGCACCGTCGGGACACGACGCGAAGAAGAACGTCATTAGGATCGTCCGTTCGCCCTCGAACTGGTCGCCGGAGATCGACTCTCCGGTCAACGGATCGGGGAGTGTAAACGACGGAAATTCGTCACCGTAGATCTGGTGAGAGGGACGGCCACGCCGATCCGGGGGGTCGAGGACGACCGCGCTCTCGTCGACGTCCCAGGGCGTGCTCTCCGCTCCGTTTTCGTCCTCGTTCGAACCCTGAATCGTCTCGAGACAACCCGCAGCCCCGAGGAGTCCGGCAGTCCCGAGCGACGATAGGTACGTACGCCTCTCCATACGAGAGGGGTGGGAACGAACAAGGAAATGTGCATTGGTTCGGTGTTCGAACGTCGGTTCGACCGGGACTCGACGTCGGTTTCGACGGGCTCGAGAGTCGGTTCTCACGGGTCGAGCAGGTCGACCTTCCCCTCTCGCCAACTGGAACCGGAGACTGAAACGGGAGCAGAAACAGAAATGGAACTGGAAATGGAAATGGAAACGGAAGGGGTTTTTCCACGCATTCCTAACCCCCGACAATGAACCGCCGAGGGTTCCTTCGAGGGGCTGGCGTCGCCGGGACGATCGGATTCGCGGGCTGCCTCGAGCGGCTCGGGTTCGAAGAACAGTCGGCGTGGCGCGACCCGCCGCTGGTCGAGGACCGACCCGAAGCCGTCTACGTCCCCGCCTCGAGGGAGACGATGGGCAGCTACGGGACGGGGAGTGACGGCGAGTACGCCGTGGCACTGTCCTACACCTTCCCTCACCGCTTCTGGACCGTCGCCGGCGACGAGACGAATCGCGTCACCGTCGGCGCCGACGACACGATGCACCTCATGTGCACCGTCTGGGACCCCGAAACGGACACCGTCCTTCCGGTGGAAGTCGAACTCGAGGTCCTCCAGGACGGCACGTCCGTCGATCGACCCACCGCGTGGCCGATGCTCTCCCAGCGGATGGGGTTTCACTACGGCGACAACGTTCAGCTGCCCGACGAGGGCGAGTACACCGCCAGAATCCGCGTCGGACCGCTCGGTGCGACGCCGACCGGTGCGTTCGAGGGACGGTTCGAGTCGGCTCGGACCTTCGAAATCGACTTCGAGTACGCTCGATCCGATATCAACGACCTCGAGTTCGAGGAGATCGACTACGACGACCGGGGACGAGGAGGGGCTCTGGAGTTGATGAACCACGGCGAGCACGCCACGGGAGATGACGACCGCAGTCACAGCGATGGAGCCAATCACAGCGATGGAGCCAATCACAGTGACGGCGGCAGTCACCGTGACGACGGCCACCACGACGTCGGTCACCCGCCGACGTCGCGAGGACCGACAGTCGACGAACTCGAGGGAGAGCATCTCGGCACCGAATCGAGCGCTGACGCGGCGATTTCGGTCCTCCGAACGGAGGTCGATCGGCTTCTCGAGAGCGGTGACAGTGCGGCTAGCGCTGGGGCCGACTCGGGCCCGGACACCGACACCAGCACCTACCTCGCGATCTTCACCCGAACGCCACACAACGACGTGATCCTCCCGTTGATGTCCCTGTCGATACAGGTCGAACGCGACGACACCGTCGTACACGAGGGACCGCTGAGAGAGACACTGGACCACGAGTTCGGCCATCACTACGGGATCGGTGTCGGCGGGCTCGAAAGTGGTGATCGGCTCCTGGTCTCCGTCGACTCGCACCCGCAACTCGCACGCCACGACGGCTACGAAACGGCGTTCTTCGAGTTCGACGACGTCGTGTTTCCCGGCTGACGGGCGATCTTCTGGCTACAGACATGGCTTCGTGTAGGACAGGCCTCGGTGGTGAAGCCGCCACTTGTAGATTGACCAATCATACGTATCGAGTTGATCGTTTTACGGCGTCGAAGCCGAACCGGTTGCGATTCCGACCGTGGACGACGGCTGACGACGAGGCGTACGTTCGGGACTCGATCTGGTACTGTAGAGCGAAATCAGTAGCAGGACGAAGAAACGGATTCGGTCGTCGGACCTCGTCGTATCGAACACAGTATATAAGAAACGATCATGTAGAAATTGATAGTCAGTAGTTACTCGAACGCAGCACTCGATTTCATCCGACTGCGGCCGGATCGTCGCTCACCCGTTCGAGGGTCAGTCCGTGATTGAGAACGGTCGTGAACTGGCATTCGAGAGCATCGAAACGAGGAAATCGGAGTCGAGTACGGACGGACACGCCAGAACCGGACGTGAACCCGTGGATAGGAGGTTTCAGAGTGAACGGGAGAGTTTCTGGTCGAAATCCGACCGTTGAACGTCGGTGTGACGGGCGAGTTCCGAGTACGGCGACGATAACTATTCCACCGCTACTCCAACGTCCGAGATATGTCCCAATCGAATCACTCCCAGCTATACGTCGGCTGTCCGCACTGCGACGCAACGGTGAGCGCGTCGGTCCCGACCGGAACCAGAACCGAGGAACTCGACTGGAACGATCCCAATCGACTACAGGGAAAAGAGACCCGCTGTGAAAACTGCGATCACGAACTCGAGTTCTACTATTATTGATCCGGTAGTAGATGTTCTACTGTCAGTAGACTTTCGAGGGACCGAACGGCTGGAATCGGTCCAAACGATGAACGAGCCGGCAATAGTGCGGATAGACCGACGAGTGCTCGATGAACGAACCGCGGGATCGTCAGAAACACACCGGGTTTCCGGTGAAAGCAGCAGGTGACTACAGGAGGACCGGAGTAATCGGGAAGAGGCACACCGGATTTCCGGTGAACTGACGGCAGATATGGAACATTCAGTTGGATTTCTCGACGGCGAAACAGTGTGGAGATCCGATTGGTAGAATGTCCGCGTGACTAGAGTGCACTCGAGGGAGAAGGCAGTGGAGTAGACGAGTCATCACCGTCGATTGAGGGTGGGACACTCGAACGACCCGTGTGACTGGAGCGCGCACACACCGGGTTTCCGGTGAAACGGTGAAAACTGGTCCGGGCGAGAATTAGTGAGGTGAAAAGTGGGGTGAAAGTGGGTCGGTTGACGAGGGAACGGAACACGAACTGGTGACGAACGCCAGAATTCGCATCTGTGAGAGCGAAATACGCAGTTGCGGTGCTGAAACCGGCATTCCCAGAGCGCGCACACACCGGGTTTCCGGTGAAACGGTGAAATCGTGGGGGATACTATTCTCGAGGGAGATCATCGCGAACGGTGGACCGATAACGGTGGACCAGTGAGCGATCTTCCGGAATAGAGGCCGCATAGAGTCCGTATAAAGACCGTATCGCGGTATGAGTTCGAAGAGTTCCGATGTCGTCGACGGGCAGTTCACTGATTTCTCAACAGATGATGAAAATATAGAGTGCGCTCACCTAACTCTATCGATGATAGTAATACATATATAGTAGACCAACGAAAAGTCCATTGATACATTCGGCTAGTGAAAAGCCGAAACTCTTCGGCTGAGCGATGATTTCACCGGAAATCCGTCTTCTTCGCAGAAATCCGTCGATAATCACCCTCGACGAACGATCTTTCCTCCTGTTTCCACTGTTCCACACCACTCTTTTCCACTGTTCCACACCGACCTTCGACATCCGTTTATCGGGCTTCAGAACCCGCTTTTCACCTCTTCTGTACCGATTTCCTGTCTGCTGTCCCTCTCCACTCGAGCCGACCGCGCCCGACCCCCACACCAGGTTTCCGGTGAACCACAACCCTCGTTTCAACTGGACCCCATCCCCACCGTTTCACCGTTTCACCGGAAACGTGGTGTGTGTGTGCTCCGACCACTTCACCAACTTCGGCCGCCTCATCCAAACAGTAAAGCATATTCACCGGAAACGTGGTGTCTGTACCTATGCCGAGTTCCAGTGACGACCTCTTCACCCGCGAGGATCCCATCTTCGAGAACAAAGAGCTGCTCGAGATCAATCACCTCCCGGAGGAGGGCCGAATCGTAGGCCGGGACGACGAGATTTCGGATCTCGCCAACGCGGTCAATCCGGCGATCTTCGGGCAGAGCCCGAGTAATCTCCTCATTTACGGGAAGACCGGGACGGGCAAGTCCCTCTGTGCCAAGCACATCTCCGCTCAACTCGTCCGGGTCGCACGTGAGGAAGGCGTTACCGCGAAGTTCGCCTACGTCGACTGCGCCCAGGACAACACGGAGACTCAGGCCGTCCAGACGATCGCCGATTCGCTCAACGACCCGGAGGTGACCGCGATCAAGATCCCCGACAAGGGACTCAGTACCTCGACGTACTACAAACGCCTCTGGAAGGTCCTCGACTCTCAATACGACGTCGTCCTCGTCATCCTGGACGAAGTCGACAAACTCGACGACGACGACATCCTCATGCAACTCTCGCGCGCGGGCGAAGCAGGGAAACTCACCGACTGTAAGATCGGCGTCATCGGAATCAGTAACAAGATCAAGTACAAAGATCGGATGGACGAGCGGGTCAAGTCCAGCCTCTGCGAGCGCGAGTTCGTCTTCCCGCCCTACGACGCCAACCAGTTGCGCGACATCATGCAGGCGCGCAGCGACGCGTTCAAAGGCGACGTCCTCGAGCCGTCGGTGATCCCGCGTGCGGCCGCCCTCGCCGCCCGGGAACACGGTGACGCCCGGAAGGCGATCGACATCCTCCGCTACGCCGGCGAGATCGCACAGTCGAACGGAAGCAAGACCGTCCGCGAGGAGTTCGTCGTGCAGGCCCGCGAGCGCGCGGAAACTGACCGGTTCCGGGAACTCATCCGCGGGTCCACGCCCCACTCCCGGTACGTCCTTCAGGCGCTCGCAGTTCTCTCGCTCAATCGCCCCGACGAGGACGGGTTCCGAACGACCAAAATCTTCGACGTCTACGAGGAAATCTGTCGTCAGGAGGGGTCCGATACCCTCTCGCTTCGACGGGTCCGCGACCTCCTGAAAGAACACGCCTTCCTCGACATCATCGAGCAATCACGACACAGCGGCGGCAGCGCCGAAGGGAGCTACACCGAACATCAGTTGCTCGAGGACCCGGACGTCGTCCGGAAAGTGTTGGTCGAGACGGACGAGGCTTGAGGTTTTCCCGCGACTAACGCCGTGGTTTTTCTCTTGAATCGCCTGTAACCGTCGAGGATCGGAACCAGAGCCGGAACTTGGATCGATCAGAGCCGGATCTGAATCGCCGGTCTCGTGGTCTGGACCGCTTGGAACCGAGATCCGAGCCGCCCGGAAAGGGCCCAGCAGTCGGACTCGTTTCTCGAGTGGTCCGCTTTCGACTCGCTCGTCTCGACTCCGTTCTCCGCTTCGTCTCTCGCTTCTCGCGACGTTCCGCACGACCGAACTTACTTGCCGTTCGGCCCCCTCTCTCCTGTAACAAATGCCCTCGAACGAAGATACGGGAGTCGACGGTCCAGTCGGGGGGATGGAATCTTCGACGTCGACTGCACCCACAGCCGAATCCGCCGACACCTCGTTCGAGACCGAGACGGTCACGTCCGACGTAGTGTCCGAACCGAGCGACGCCTTTCAGGCACTGGGCAACGAAATTAGGATCGGGATCATCGAGACGATGCTCGAGCACGTCGATGCTGATTCCGATGCCGAGGTCAGGGCCGAGGACGAGAGGACGAGCGGCAGTGACGACGTCGACCGCCACACCCAGACTCGACTGACCTTCTCGGAACTGTTCGAGACGACGGATCTCGAGACGTCGGCGCAGTTCGCCTACCACCTCGAGCAACTGGTCGGGCCGTACCTCCGAAAGACGGAATCCGGCTACGAGTTGACCTACTCCGGATTGCGGATCGCGCGGGCGATTGCGACGGGAGCGTACACGCACCGCGTCGATCACGCCCCGATTTCGCTCGCGGAGCCGTGCCCGTTCTGCGAGGCGGACGCGCTCGAGGCCCAGTCGACGGACAACGTGGTGACGGTCGCCTGTCGCGGCTGCGATCGATCGCTGTTGAGTCTGCAGTTTCCGCCGGCTGGGCTCGTGGCACACGGTGAGAACGAGAGCGGGAAGGCGATCCCGGAGACCGACGAACCGGATACGGAAACAGCGACGGAGGCGAAAGCGGTGACGGAGACGGAAGCGGTGACGGAGACACCGATCGCGCCGGCGACGGGAGTACCCGACGCCTTCGACCGCTACCACCGCCACCGACTCGCGCTCATGCGCGATGGGGTCTGCCCGGAGTGCAGCGGTGACGTCGACACGACACTCGTCCCCACGTCGGCGGTCGTCGAAGACGTCCTTCCGGAAGAAATGGCCGACCACGTCCAGGCGTCGTTCGAGTGCCAGCAGTGCGGCCACGACCTCCGTACTCCGGTCACGCTCACCTTGCTCCAGCACCCGGCTATCGTCTCGTTCTACTACGATCACGGACAGGACGTTCGCGACCGCCCGATCTGGAACGTCGGCCACGAGTGGTCCGAATCCGTGCTGTCGACCGACCCGCTCTGCGTCCGCGTCGTGGTCGAACTCGAGGGTGACGTCCTCGCGCTCTACGTCGACGCGTCTCTCCGGGTCGTCGAGGTTCAGCGGGCCGGGTCCGGCACTGACTCCGAGTCGGCCGGAGACGAAACGCGGACGACGACAGGGACGGGAAATCGGCTACAGTCGCAGCCGAACACGGATCGCACGGCTCCGACTTCGAATACCGACGATAGGTCTCCGAATACAGGCGACGAAATTCCGAACACCGACAACGTGAGTCCGAACACCGACGGCAAGACGACGAGTACGAACGCGGAGACCTCCTCCACAACCGATACCGCGGAAATAGCCGATACCACGGCGACCGAATCGTCGACGAACGACTCGTCCGAAAGCACGACGAGCGCGTAGATCACCGTCTCACACGCTCAACTCGTCGACTCGAGTGCCCTCCCCACTGCGTCACTCGAGAACTGCTCGACCGATGCCGTCTCGGAGTCGACGACGCAGACGTCGAGTTCGTCGGCCGAGAGCGGCTCGTCGGCCGTCGTCGCGAGCGCCTCGAGTGCGGTGGCGAGACCCGCTTCCCGGTCGATTCCGTCGGTAGGATCCTCGCCCGACGTCTCCTCCGGTCCCGTCCGGCCAGGGTGTCGAACCCGGTCCTCGAGGAACCCGCGGATCTCAGTCGCACCGTTACCGACCGCGACCGCTCGCCAGCCGTACGGCGTGCCGCTGGGGTCGACCTCGAAGAGACCCGGACCCGTTTCGTCGACGCCCGCGACGAGCAACGCCGTCCCGTAGGGTCTCGAGCCGCCGGTCTGAGTGTACTCCTGAACGTGGTCGGCGATCGACTTCGTCAGGGACTCGACGCCGATCGGCTCGCCGTACCGGAGCCGGTGGCGCTGGGCGGCTTCGCGAGCGACCGCGACGAGCTGGCGGGCGTCGGCGGCGTGACCGGCCGACGCGACCGCGACGTGGTCGTCGATCCGGTGGACCTTCTCGACGGTCCGCGCCTCGAGCAGCGGCGACCGCACGGGTTTTCGCGCCGCGAGAACGACGCCGTCGTCGGTTCGGATACCGACGCTCGGCGAACCGCGTTCGACGGCCTCGCGCGCGTATTCAACCTGATACAGTCGTCCGTCGGGCGAGAAGATGGTGTGACCGCGATCGTAGGCCTGTTGGCTGGCGCTCGAGTCCATCTCAGTTCACCTCCTCCCCATCCTCCTCTCGCTCCGCTTGACCTCGTTTTCGCCTCTCTCCCTTTTTCTCTCCACTTCTCTTTTCGCCCGTCCGAGCTCCACCACTGCCCGTCTGACCGCCACCACCGCCCGTCGCGTCCGCCTCCACTGCCTCGAGATCACCGAACCGCTCGAGTTCGAGGCCGTCGGCGGTGATCGTCGCGAGGGTCATTCCGTCGCCGCTGGCCGTATCGCGCGCCGTCGCGCTCCGGACCGCTCCGGCGACGATCGGTCGGAGACCGGCGACGGTCCGATCCGCGTCGGACTCCACCCCGATCGTCCCCTCGAGCGCGCCGTAGGTGAGTTGCATGCCGCTGCCGCTGGCGGCGTAGTCGGTGGTCATGACGCCGCCGCCGGGGCCGATGTCGTAGACGGCCGTCCTGACGTCGTCTCCGTCGCCGTCGTCGTTGTCGGCTTTCGATCCCGAACCGCGACCCCCGCCGTCCTCGACACCCGCGAGCAACAGGTCGAGCACTCGGTAGGGGCCGCGGCGGACGAGTCCGCCGGCGAGCGTCGCCAGCGACTCGAGGGACATCGACCGCCCGTGCTCGAGTTGGTACAGTCGGGCTTCGGCGCGGAGCCGGCGGACGAACGACTGGGCGTCGCTGACGCTCCCCGAGAACGCGACGGCCGCCCGGTCGCCGATCGGTTCGATCTTCTGTGTCGTGCGGTTTGCGACGAACCGACCGCCGCCGATGCTCGCTCGCGTGTCGGCGGCGAGAACGACGCCGTCGGTGCCGGCGACCGCGACCGTCGTCGTTCCGGTCTTGACGACGTCGCCGTCTTCCGCGGTCCCTTCTACTCGTGATTCCCCGACGAACCGGTCTCGCTCGAGTCTCTCACGTTTCCATTCCCGTTCCCGACTCCGTTCGGGCGTGCTCTGACCGGATGCAATCCCGAATTCGCTTCCGTGATCGATCGGTTCGATTCTGTTTGACATCGACTGTGGAAACGTGCCACGCCGGAATAATTGTTAGCTAAAATATATTTTAGCTGGCGGTGCGTACGAACCCGTCTGAGCCGGTCGACTCGATCCTGTCGCCGAGTTTTCACTGGAAACCCGGTGTGGTAACTCGCAGCACTCTTCTGACTGTCTCGTCTCTCTCATCGCTCTTCCACTCTCACCGACCCGACCTTACCAGCCCGCCTTCACCACTCCAACCTCACTACTCCGACTTCACCACCCCGTCTTTACCAGCCCGACCTCACCACCCGCGAGGTGTCTCGTTCAACCGCTCTGCACCGTCGTCGGTGACGACCACGAGGTCCTCGATACGAACGCCAAATTTCTCCTCGAGGTAGACACCCGGCTCGACGCTGAAAACCATCCCCGGCTCGAGTTGGCGGTCGTTTCCGGCGACGATGTAGGGCGGTTCGTGAACCTCGAGACCGACGCCGTGGCCGGTTCGGTGGGTGAACGCGTCGCCGTAACCGGCGTCCTCGATCACCGCGCGTGCGGCGCGGTCGACCGCCGCGGCTGTGACGCCGGGTTCGACGGCCGCCACGGCGGCCTCCTGGGCCTCGCGAACGACGTCGTGGACCCGCCGGAACTCCTCGTCGGGTTCGCCGGCGAAGACGACCGTCCGCGTCTGATCACCCGGGTACCGGCCCGTTCCCGACTCGAGGTCGGCCGCGACGAACGCGCCGAAGTCGAGGACCACCGGGTCGCCCGGGACGATCACCCTGTCGCCGCTGTGGTGGTGGGGCCTGGCCCCGTTCGGGCCCGAGGCGACGATGGTCGTGAACGCGGGTTCGCCGTCGGTCGTTCCGCCACCGCTCTTCTCGTCAGTTCTTGGGCCTTCTCTTCCCCCATCTCCCCCTGGACCCCCTCTTCCCCCATCTCCTCCGCCGGCATCACTGTACTCCCCTAGCAGACGATCGATCTCTGCGGCCAGCTCCGCCTCGGTCGTGCCGATGACGTCTCGACCGCGCTCGCGAACCTCGAGTGCGACCCGATCTGCGAGGGCCGCGGCCTGCCGGAGCGCCTCGAGTTCGGTCTCGTCCTTTCGGATCCGCAGGGGTTCGAAGACGGCGCTGGCGAGGCCGAACGTCGCGTTCGGGCGGACCGATCGCAGGTCCTGCGTGAACGTCGCCCACATCGTATCGTCGACGAGGATGTGCGGGTGGTTCGTTTCTCCCACATTCCGTTCCGTCAGTACCTCGTCGATCAACGCCAGCGGGTCGTCGTCGTCGGTCCACAGCCTGACGTCGTCGATCTCCGTCTCCAGCAGCTGGTCGCCGTAGAGTTCGGGCGCGACGAACGCCGGCTCCCCCACCTGTGGGACGAACAATAGGAGGTGGCGCTCGGACGGCGACTCGTCGAACCCGGTCGCGTACGCGAGATTCGGACTCGGGGACAGGACGACACAGTCGGCGTCGACGGCCTCGAGTCGGTTTCGACACGCGCGGATCCGCCGTTCGAAGCGATCGGACATGCCGTCACGTTCGGCCTGGAGTCCAATGAAACGGTCCGTTTGGCCCGGGATGCGATGAAACAGTCCGTTTAGACCGGGAGTCGACAAGAGTGCGCTCGTCTCGAGGTTCACTGTTAGCGATGACCTCTTCTTTCCTTCACGAAAATTCACACGTTTCGGATCCGGTGAACGATAGCGGACGGTATTAGACGTCCCTGCAGGCGCAGGCCGGTAATGAACCCTGTGCGGTAGTGTGGTATACAGCGAATGCGTCACAACGAGGAGCGACAGTCGTCGACCGACCGGAGTCAGGACCGCCAGCAGCCGGCGGGTTCCGGATCGCTCATCGTCGTGTCGAACCGCCAGCCGTATCGACACGGGTACGCCGACGACGATGAGGATACCGACGACGACGATTCTACTACTACCGTCGAGGACGACGCCGACGCGGCCGTCGACGGCGGTGCCGTCGATGTGAATACGGACGAATCCGGCGACCCCGAGATCACCGTCGATTTCCCGACCGGCGGGCTGACGGCCGGTCTCGATCCCGTCCTCCGGGAATCCGGTGGGACGTGGATCGCGTGGGGCGACGGCGAGGCTGATCGTGCCGTAACCGACGACGACGGCTGCGTCGCCGTTCCCCCCGACGACGAATCGTACACACTTCAGCGTCTCTGGCTCTCCGAGGAGGCCGTCGAGGGCTACTACTACGGCTTCAGTAATCGCGTTCTTTGGCCGGTCTGTCACGAGTTCCCCGATCTCGTCGAGAACCGACCGGGCGATCGGGACTGGTACCGACGGGTCAACCGGACATTCGCCGACGCAGTGATCGACCACGCGACCGAGGACGCCGTCGTGTGGCTGCAAGATTATCACCTCGCGCTCGCACCCGCGATGATCCGCGACGTGGTTCCAGACTCGACTACCATCGCGCAATTCTGGCACATCCCCTGGCCCAACCCCGAGGCGTTTCGCGCCTGTCCGAACGGCCGAGAACTGCTCGAGGGACTGCTCGGAAACGACCTCCTGGGATTCCACATCGACGGGTACGTCGAGGCGTTTCTCACCTGCGTCGACCGGTTCGTTCCCGACGCGACGGTCGACTACGGGTCCCAGCGGGTCCGTTACGAATCCAGCGAGACGCAACTCGTCGCCACCCCCATGGGCGTCGATGCGGAGTCCTACGACCGTGAGAGCAGGTCGCTTGACGGCTCGTGCTGGCGATCCCTGCGCGAACGCTACGACATTCCGAGCGGCGTCGCGATCGGTCTCGGCGTCGACCGACTCGACTACTCCAAGGGAATTCCCGAACGCCTCGCCGCGATCGAGCGGTTTCTCGAGTCTAATCCCGGGTGGCGCGAGCGGTTCACGTTCGTTCAGAAGGCGACGCCGAGCCGGACGGACATACCAGCCTACGCCGAACTCGGCGAGCACGTCCGCCACGAGGTCGACCGGATCAACGCCCGGTTCGCGACCCGATCGTGGGACCCGATCGTCTACACCGAAGATTACGTCACGAGAGAGGAACTCTGTGCGCTCTATCGCCGCGCGGACGTGATGCTCGTCAGTCCACTACTCGACGGGATGAACCTCGTCGCACAGGAGTTCGTTGCCGCCAGCGTCGACGGGGAGGGATCCCTGATCCTGAGCCAACGTGCCGGCGCGACGGAGATGCTCGGTGACGACGTGTTCACGATCGATCCGACGCGAACCGACGAGTTCGCGGCGACGATCGACGCGGCACTCACCGGCCCCGAAATCGACCGCCAGCAACGGATGACCCGGTTGCGCCAGCGGGTCTTCGAGGGCGATCTCGAGGCGTGGATGGACGGCCAGTTCGCGGCGATCGATCGGATTCACGGGTCGCAAACCGAGTCGCGTTCCGACGGTGAACTCGAGTCGCCCTCCGGGTTCGGATCCGGATCTGACGCCGATCCTGATTCCGACACCGACACCGACACCGACTCCGATTCCGACTCCGGACCCGGCGCTCTATCCGGCGATACCGACATGCAGGACGACCGCTCGTCGCGGTCACGATTCCGATCACAATCCGCCAGATAATGTCGACACTGGAACCAACACACTCGTTCGACGAGCCGTTGCCAGAGATTCGATCGGGACTTCGAGGGGCCTCGAGCGCGCTCGTCTGTCTCGATTTCGACGGGACGCTCGCACCGATCGTCGAAGACCCGGACGCGGCGACGATCACGCCCGAGAACAGGGAGGCAGTGGCGGACCTCGCCTCGTCCCCGGCGATCACGACCGCAGTCGTCAGCGGCCGCGGCCTCGCGGACGTCCGCGATCGGCTCTCGCTGCCGATCACCTACGCTGGGAACCACGGTCTCGAACTCTTCCGTGCGGGTGCGGGTGAGACGGCAGTTCACCCGATCGCCAGCAAACGAGCGCCGCTCGTCGAGGAGGTCTGCGCCGCGCTCGAGCGAGCGCTGGCGCCCGTTCCCAACGTCGAGATCGAGAACAAGCGACTGACGGGGACCGTCCACGTCCGATCGGTGCCGCAGCCCCTTCGCGAGACCGTTCGCCGAACCACTCGTTCGGTCGTCGACCGCATCGGCGGGGGCGACCTCGAAACGTCTCTCGGCAAGCGGATCGTCGAGATTTCGCCGTCGGTTCCGTGGGGAAAGGGAGATGCAGTGTCGCTGCTCGAGGAGTCGTGTCTGGGGGACCCGTTCGTCCTCTACCTGGGCGACGACGTGACCGACGAGTCGGCGTTTCGAGCGATCGAACCCGAGGGACTCGGCATCCACGTCGGGACCGAGCGAGCATCGATCGCCTCGTGTCACGTCGACTCGCCGGCCGACGTCACCTCGCTACTCGAGTGGCTCGCCAGTCACGGTGTCGACGAACTCACCGGCGGTGTCTCCGCGCGAACACCCGCTCTTCCCGCAGCGAGTTCGGACTGACGTGTGTTTCTGTTTCTGTTTCGCCGTGTGGCTTGATTCGTACACGCAACTCGAGTCTCGAACGGGCGAGTCGCTCAGTTCGTCGACGCGCCGTCCCACGAGCTGTTTCGATCCGTTCGCCGATGGGAGACAGAACGGTCTCTCGGCTCGCGAGTTCGGGAAACGGAAAGGGTGAGTGGGGGGATGACTGGGTGGAACGGAGCGACTGGAATGTGAGATGTCGTCTGGCAACGACTGTGATGGGGGATCAGTTGCGTTGGTACCGTTATCTCTGTGGATGCTCTCGTCCACACCCATCCCTACCTTCCATCGGAGACAACTTATAATTTCCGATCGCTATTGCCACTCCTACTAATCGCCTACAAGCCGAAAGTATTAGTTACCATCGGAAATATAGGTCTATAACGAGCGTGAAAATCAGTGAAGCTCCGACAACCTACAGACTTTCTCATCCTCGAGGCACTCGAGGACAAAGGCCGTAACGTAGCGACGAACCTTGCCGCACACACTGGCAAGAGCCGAAAGAACATCAACACCCGCCTTCCGGTCCTGGAAGACTACGGACTCGTGGCCAAGATCGGTCCAGCCGAGCGATCCGGGCTCTACGAACTCACCTCACTCGGGAAGGCCGCACTGGTCTATCAGGACCAGTACGACGAGGTCGACGACTTCGAAGCCCTCATCGAAGGGCCGAACGCCGGCGTCTCGAGTCAGCCCGCGGAGGCCCAAGCGAGTTTCGTCCGCGGCGAGGGCGACCACTCCGAGGATACGGACGCCGACGAAACGGACGACTAGTCGAATTCCGCTGCCCGTCTCCGCTGAACACGACCCGTGTCCCTCTGGGCGGCACCCGATCTGGTGTCCCCTGGAAACGGACGTCTAGCGGTTGCTCTCTTTCCTCTCCACTCTCTCTCTTTCGTCTCCCATTCCTCGCTTCCGATCTCTCACCGGTGTCCGTCTCTGTTTCCGTCCACTCCCGCTCGATCTGAATTCGATTTCGGTCTCCAATCTCACACCACTTACACCGTGAACCCGCCCTGGTACTCCTCGAGCTGTCGCCGCGCACAGGTCGAAAACGAGAACGTGAGCCTGCGGCTCAGACCGTCGGTCTCGGGGTACGCGGTCCCGCAACTCGAGTGCGCTCCCTCGTACTCGGGATCCCAGGCGTAGGAACTGAGCATCGGTGAGGCGACGACGCCGTCGCCCTTGCGAAACGCGACGCCGTGGTCGTGGGTGAGCCCGAGCGCGTGCCCGGCCTCGTGGACGATCACCTGCATAACCCGTTCGGGCGTTCGATAGGGAACGACGTCGTACCGGTCGTCGAGTTCGACGGGCTCGAGTTCGGCGATGTGCCTGGCACCGCCGACCGACGCGATGTGGGGGATGCCGTACCCGGTGGGTGCCGATCGCATCTGTCCGTCGGTGACGAGCAGGTTCACGTCCGCGGCGGGGGTGATCTCTCCGCGGTCGAAAAACCCGCTGACGACGTGTGAGGGCCACTCGCCGTAGACCGTCACGTTAGCGCCGTCCTCCGTGGAGACCGGAATCGTGCCGCCGCAACTCACCTCGAGCGTCCAGAACTCGAGGTCGAACGCGAGTTCGAGGTAGTCGTGAATGCGGTCGGCGACGCCGTCGTACGTCCCGGCCTGTTCGGAGAGCCAGAACCGAATCTCGAGCGTTTCGACGGGTGACCGACTCGCGTAGCCGAGTACTCCCAGTGAGCCCAGCGAGCCGACCGTTCCGAGAAACGCTCGTCGTCTCACGCGACGGGATACTGACGCTGCCGACCAGATTCTGAACGTTCACATATTCACCTCTTATGTACTCTCTGCCCTCTGCCCACCCATCCGGCGGTCGGATGCGACGCTCGGCACCGATCGCTCGAGCGGAAACGGGTACGGGTACGGGAGCGGGAGCGAACCGTCGAGACGGGAACGGCCGGTCGCTCGAGCCGTCGGCTCGGCGTCAGTTCCAGCACACACAACGAGTGTTACTCGAGGTGATCGGACGACCAGCTTACGGAATCGATCGACGGGAGTCGACGATCCACGCGGTCGCGTCGTCCGATCGAAGTTCGACGTAGGGTGGCAACGCGTTCGCTTCGGTCGGAACGAGTAACAGTAGTTCGCCGTCGTCGATACCGACGAGTCGGCGTCCGGTCTCGGTCTCGTGCAGGCACGGGGTCCACGCACCGTTCGTGAGCTTCCGGTCGACCTGCCAGTCGGTGTAGTATCGACCGTTCGATCCCTCGTAGATGGGTTCGTCGGTCATCGCACCACCCCGTCGCCACGGCCCCGTCCTGACCGGCGCTCTCCCGCCGCAATCGTCGCCGTCGGTCGGGTCGGTAGCCCCATATCGTGCACCCACTCCGTCGTCTCTTGAGGGAGATCATTCGCTCTCGGGTGAACATATGGCCCCTTTATCACTCACGAAATCTTGAGTGTTCGGCCGGCGTGTGTGTTCGGTCCGTCGACCGCAGTGAACGCGTCGTCGAGCGGTCTGCCATACCACCGATTCACGGGGGAGGCCGGCGCTCGACTGGGATCACAGCCACAAGACGAGACGTCCCGCGAGGGGCGTCGACCGCGAACTCGATCCAAAGCCCTGACGGCGTTCTGCGGTCGTGCGTGGTGGTTCGTGTGCCATCTGAAATCTGAACGCCGGACGGAACGGCACGAACGTCTTGTGTCTTCCCGTCGAATCGTCGAACGACCATGCGCAGAATCAGGACCGAAATCGACCGCCGGCACTCGAGTTTCGACCCTCGCGTCACCGGTCGTGTTCGTTCCCGCCCTCGAGGAGGTGAGTTGGCGTGAGCGTTACGCTCGACGGCGAAACGCTCATGCCCAAGGATGTCGCCGCGGTCGCTCGAGCGGGCGAGCGGGTCGCGATCGCCGACGAGGCCCGGGAACGCGTCCGCCAGTCCCGCGAGCGCGTCGAGGACGTCCTCGACGCTGGCGAACCCGTCTACGGGTTGAACACGGGGTTCGGGGAACTGGTCGACGAGCGGATTCCGCCGGCGCAAGTCGAACGGTTGCAGACGAACCTGATCCGGAGCCACGCCGCCGGCGGCCGCCGGGAACTGGACCGCGAGGCCGTGCGCGCGATGATGGTCGCCCGCGTCAATGCGCTGCTGACGGGCTACTCGGGCGTCCGCGAGATCGTCATCGATCACCTCGTCGCGATGCTCAACGAGGGCGTCCACCCCGTCGTCAAGTCCCACGGCAGTCTCGGTGCCAGCGGCGATCTCGCACCGCTGGCGCACATGTCGCTGGTCCTCATCGGTGAGGGAGAGGCGATCGTCGACGACCCAAATCTCGACCTCGACCCCGACTCCGGCGGCGAGAACGCGAGGACCCCAGTGGACCCCCCACACCGGGTTTCCGGTGAAGACGCGCTCGAGTCGATCGGTCTCGAGGCGCTCTCTCTCGCTCCAAAGGAGGGACTCGCGCTGATCAACGGCACCCAGTTGACGGTGGGACTCGCGGCGCTGGCGGTCGTCGATAGCGAGGAACTCGTACTGGCGGCCGACGTCGCCGGCGCGCTGACGACCGAGGTCACGCTCGCGACGACGGCGACCTCCGATCCGGCGATTCACGACGTTCGTCCCCACGAGGGCCAGCGACGGACCGCGGCGCACGTCCGCGAACTCACCGCCGGCAGCGAGATCGTCGAAGCCCACCGCAACTGCGACCGCGTCCAGGACGCCTACTCGCTGCGGTGTCTTCCGCAGGTCCACGGTGCCGTCCGCGACGCGGTCTCCCACCTCCGGGAGGCGGTCGAGGTCGAACTCAACAGCGCGACCGACAACCCGCTCGTCTTCGCCGCCGACGCCGTCGACGACCGCGCCTCGGGGACCGACCGCGCGGCCGTCCTCTCGGGCGGGAACTTCCACGGCGAACCGCTCGCACTCCGCCTCGAGTACGTCCGACTCGCGCTCACGGACCTCGCGGCGATCGCCGAACGTCGGATCGACCGCCTCCTGAATCCGAATCTGCAGGAGCCCCACCTGCCGCCGTTTCTCGCACCGGAGAGCGGCCTTCAGTCGGGGTACATGATCGTCCAGTACACCGCGGCCGCGCTGGTCAACGAGAGCCGGTCGCTCGGCGCCGCCGTAACGGACAACACCCCCGTTAGCGGCGGTCAGGAGGACCACGTCAGCATGAGCAACCAGTCCGCGTTGCACGTTCGACGGGTCCTCGAGAACACCGTGGCCGTGGTCGCCGCGGAACTCGTCTGTGGCGCTCAGGCGGCCGAGTTCGTCGGAGATGCAGTCGAGATCCGGGATGGGGCCGAAGAGACCGAGTCCGACCTCGATCTCGAACCCGAACCCGACGACCGCAAACGTGACACCGTCGCCGACGAACGCGAGGACTCGTCGCGCCCGTCCCTCGGCACCGGCACGGCGGCCGCCTACGACTGCGTTCGGGACGTCGTCCCGCCGCTGACGGACGATCGACCGGTCCACGAGGACGTCACGGCCGTCGTCTCACTGCTCGAGGACGGGACGGTGCTCGAACGCGTCGCGGATCGGTGTGAGGTCGCCGAAGACGGCGACCTCTGATCCGGCGGACGGTTCGTAACCGACGCGTCTCGACCGAGTCGACCGACGGCTCGAGAGGACGAGTTCTCGGAGCGCGTACTGTTATCTCTCTCGAGTTCGTAGCCGGGGTTGCCTTCATCGCGGAGGCTGCGTATACGCAATCCGGGACTGAGGGGCAACCGTTCGAGGCACCACCTACCGTACCCCTCGTTCCGGTGTCAGAGGCAAAGTGCTTTGCAGCGGATCGTCCTTCGTTCGGGGGGGATACAATAATGCGACCTAATCGTTTAGGTCGAAAAGTAATCGAGCAGATTTCTCGCTCGAACCGCGGTCGTCCACGTCTCACCGCACTCTCGACGAGCGGTCACTTCGATGGGCCCGTCCGCTCCTCGAAGAACTCAGTGAGGAGTTCGTGCTGGGCTTTTCGAAGGTGCTGGTGCATCGTCGGCGGCGAGACGTCCATCGTCTCGGCGATCTCCTCGCCGGTGCTCCCCCGCGGCCAGTCGAAGTACCCCGCGTAGTAAGCCAATCTGAGCGCGGTGAACTGTCGGTCCGTGAGCGAGTCGAGGATCCGTTCGCGCCGTTCGTCGGCGGTGTGGATCGGACGATCGACCTCCCGCCGGGCGGTCAACTCCGCGTTCCCGTAGATCGTCTGCACCGCATCGACGAACCGCCGAACGTCTGCATCCCGCGGTATTTCGACGACGGTCGTCGCGATTCCATCGCGGACGCTCACCTCCCGGATCGTCGCGCCGTGATTAGTCAACGACCGAACGGCCGACTCGGTGAGACGCATCTCGACGGTACAGCGCTCACAGCCATCGTGAATGAGCCGACACTTCTCGATCGAGTCGTCCTCGGCCGCGTACTCGAGAACGGACTCGCCGTCGATCCCCTCGAAGGTGACGTACTGATAGACCTTCCCGTCGGTTGTCGTCCCGGCCCACTCGAGGGTACACGAGCAGTCGATTCGGTCGGTGAGATTCAGCGAGAACGAGTCGCCACCGTCGATGCGAAACTCGAGTTCGATCGCGGCGTCGGCGAAGAGCAACCGGCGGTTCTTGACCGCGTTGATCGCGAATCCGATGGTCTCGCCGAGGAGTCGGAACGCCGCCCGTTCGCTGTCGCTGAACGCGTCGTCCCGCCTCGCGACGACGGCGAGGACGCCGTAGACGGTCCCGTCGTGGGTGATCGGAACGGCGATCGCCGACCGGATCTCGTGGTCGCGAATCGCCGACTGGAGCGGTTCGGGGACAGAACAGTCGCCGTCCTCGAGCAGCCGGGTCGCGGTCCGAACGCATTCCGTTTCCATCACCGCCTCGAGCAGTCGCTCGTGAGCCTCGACGGCCGCCTCGCTGACCGCCTCGAGAAACGACGACGCGTCGCCGGCACCGGTTCGATAGTCGACGCCGACCTCCGACGTGGGTTCGCCGATCCACGCGCCGCAGTACAGCCCCGATTCGACGACCTGCTCGCAGACCGCTCGCTCGAGTTCGTCGCGAGTCGGCGCCTCGACGAGCGTGTGGACGACGCGACGAACGACCCCGTTGATCTGATTGATCGTCTCGAGGCGGTCGTGGCGCCGTCGCAACTCGCGTTCTCGCCTGGCTCGTTCGGTGACGTCCCTGGCGAGCCAGACGACCGCGGACCGACCCTCGACCGGTTCGTCGATGGGGACGACTCGCCCCTCGTACAGTCGGTCGCCCGCCGTCGTTTCGGTCACGTACTCGACGGTCTGGACGTCCCCCGTGTCGAGGGACCGGCGGACGCACTCGAGCAACTCCGCGGCGGTGCCGTCCGGGAACGCTTCCTGCAGCGTGCTTCCGGGGAGCTCGTCCGCGGGGACCGTGTAGAGGTGTGCGCTGTTGGGGCGGACCCTCGCCTCGAGGTACTCGCCGTTCTCGGCGATCACGAACGCCTCGTCGGGAAGGGTTTCGGCGAGGACTCGAAGGTACTCGCTGTCGGTTTCCGGCGGCGGCGCGTGTCCGTGCTCCTCGCGGTCACCCGTCGTCGAGCGCTCGCTCTCGTGCTCACTTGCGGTCGCACTCTCCCGCTCTTGCTCGTCCGCAGTCACGCTCTCCGGCTCTTGGTCGTCCGCAGTCACGCTCTTCCGCTCGCGAAGCACCGTCCGCACGCGCTCGAGAAGATCGTCTTCGCCGGTGACGTAGTCCGCGGCCCCGGCGCGTACTGCGATCGCTGCGAGCACCTCGTTCCCACCTCCGGGTGGCGATGCGACGATGGCAGGGACCGCCGGACACCACTCGTCGATATCCTCGAGGTGGCTGGCCAGTTGCACTCTGTCGGCGGTTTCGATCACGACGGCGTCGGGGACGTGAGCCTCGAGTGCGGGTTCGACGGTCTCCGGATCCTGCGGTCCGAGCTCGACCTCGAGATCCGCTGCAGTCTGTAATTCCCGTGGCGGTGACGTCGTGCGGTCACCGAGGTAGAGGACGGTTCCGCCACTCCAGTCGTACTCCTGGTGGGTTTCACTCATGAGCGCTGGGTCCGACACGACTCTCGAGGTTCGAGACCGTGCTCGGTGGTTCGTGGCTCGGCGGTTCGGGTTCCATGTCCTGTCTGCGTAACGCTACGACCGGGATCACGAATATTTCTCGGTCTCCGAACAGCGTCGTCGTTCGCTTTCACTTTCACATCGCACGGTTTCGTCTCGATCGGTCGTCCGAGCGCCAAGTCACACCCGTAACATACGACGCCGAGAAGACAGTTTCGACACGGTTTGTGAATTGTACAAGGTGTAAACAGTGTACACGGTGTACACTGTGTTAACACGCTCGAGAGAGGTACCGTCGACGCTGAAGGCCGGCCGAGCCCGCGGGTACCCGGTCGTCTGCGACATCGACCGTTCAGGTTCGGTCGCGACTAACGGCTGTGTCAACGTACGGTTACCGTCGGGACCCAGTTCCCAGTCGGACTACAGTACTGAACGTCGCTACACACCTGCTCGTACGACGGGAGCGCGGTTCGGCGCGCACAGTGGGCGAGACCCGCGGACTGTGCGATGGAGGTGCAAGTCGTATCGGTTGTCACTACAGACCGGGACCGCCGGCGAAAGACGGTCGTCGAACCCGCCGCTCTCCGGAGCACGAGATCGAGAAAACGTACCGACGAACCACCCTCCTAGAGGTAGTCCTGATCCTCGAGATCCTCGATGATGTCGTCGACGAACGCGTCGACGTTGTCGTAGGGGAAGTCCCCGCCCGAGAGTTTGGTGTTCAGTTCCATCGCGGTCATCGAGAAGTCGCCCGACTCGAATTTCGTTCCCGGCCCGTTCGGGAGCGCCGGTACGAGATCCATCGGACTCGAGATGGGGTAGTCAGCGCCTTCGAACGCCTCGGTGAACTGCTCGCGGAGTTCCGCTTCGTCTGCCATTGTGGTCCTACGTTACGGCGGATAAATATTAAACCTTCGTGTAGTTGACTCGCTCGACGACCGATCGCATCGCTATCCGGGGTGTCGAGACGAACGGCCTTCGGTCTTCGCATTGGGTTCGGGAGTCGTCGCTGGGAAGACTCTCGAGGCCCTTCTCTGGAGTCGTCGGTAGCGTCCGGTCGGCCGATCAGAGTCGTCGCATGAACTCGGGGAGGATCCCGCGTTCCGTCGATTCCCTGCCCGCCGCTGTCGGCTCCGCACCGGGCGGCGCGACCTCGCTCACGCTTCCAGGCTGATCGATGTCGGGTTCCCCCTCGGTGCTGGACCCGACCGCGGTCGGTCCGTCGCTCGGGTCCGTCGCGGTCTCGGTTTCGGTCTCCGTCCCGTCTCCGGACCCACTCTCGGCGTCGGCAACCGCTTCGGCGAACGCCTCGGGAGTACCGGGTCCGAAGTAGTATGGATCACGCGGTGCGAGGTACGCCATCAACTGGAGGTTCGCGTACCCCGCCACCGCGATCGCGATCGGAAAGATGACGTCCGGAAGGATGATCACGAGAAAGACCGCCAGCGGCGAGTAGACGAAGTAGGCGGCGATCCGAAACCAGTTGTCCACGTAGGCGTCGACGACGTACGCGTAGAGCCCGTACGCACCGATGACGAGCCCGACGTCGAGGTAGAGCCCGACCATCAGCCCGGTTCGCCCGGCGACGACCGCGTGGACGGCCAGCGCTAACGCGCCGGCCAGCACCGTCGCGCGGTTGACGTAGGTCTCGTCTAACGCTATCCCGGCGACGAGGAGCCCGAGCTGGAGCAACGGGACTGCGAGCCACCAGGGCAGGGCGTCGAACAGGAGTGGCGGATACATACTTCTTACACTTCCGCGGGGGAGACGATGCTCGAACCAAGCCAATACAGCGTCTTCAACGTTCGTTCCGTTTCGAACCTCGATACGAACCTCGAGTCTCACCTTTCGCGTCCCGTCTTTCGCCGCTCGCGGCTCGCGTCCCGTCGCTCACCTCCGCGTCGATACCACGGACACGACGCCCTCGAACTGGCACGATCGGGGGTCTCGGCGTCTGTCGTCCACGAACGTGAACGAACGGTCGTGGCCGAGCGATCGTTCACGAACGATAACCCATCCGCAACAATGATAATCTCGTAGGTACGTTGTGATGCACATGGCGAAGGATACCGTCAGGTACCCGGACGACGTCGTCGATGAGATCGACGCCCTCGTCGAAGACGGTATGTTCGAGAGCAAGTCGGAGTTCTACCGTTTCTCCGCGGAGTACGTCCTGACGCTCATCGATCCCGAACACGAACCCGAGACGTTCAACTACGACGAGATCATGGCCGAATTGGATATCGACGAGGAGTCCCTCCCGCCGGCCGCGCTGGGAACCGACGGCGGAACCTTCTTCCTCGATGCCGTGATCACCGTCCGCAAGTACGGCCTCCGGAGCAACTACGAGGCCGCAGAGCGCTTCATCGACTCCCACTACGACCCGACCGACCAGGAGTGTATCATCCTCGAGGAACTTCTGGGCTCCTACCGCGAGAGTTCGGATTCACGACCGATGTGACTACAACCGCTCGGATCGGATCGTTCTCGCCTCCCGTTTTTGCCCCGACAGAGCCGCTCGAGTGATTCGTACCGGTTGGGATCGCCGCCACGATCCGGACTCCGCTTTCGATTTCGGCGCTAGTCGACACGTTATCACACTACATCGAATACGTCATAAAACGGCCGTAGCTACCGGAAACTGATGAACACGCGCGTCGTTCGCCGATCCGTCGGAGTTCGGATCTCGACGGATCGACGAACGGACGTCTCGTAACGGTCATCTCGTTCGAGAACCGGTCGGTTTTTTGCTCCCACTCCGAGAACTCACTACTGGTCAGTTTTTGATACCCGAGAACCAACCATCGAATCGATCTGATTGGCGGATTCCGCTCCGCCGCGACGGAGCTGCCGATCGAACGCCGATTACGTGTTGATGAGATGAATACCACGAATCCGCGTCGAGTATCGAACGAGTCTGTCGCTCGTCGGGACCATCCTGAAGTACATCTCGATCCCGCTGTCGCTGCCACTGGCGACGGCACTCGTCTACAGAGAGTCTCCGCTCCCGTTCGTCGCCGGAATCGCGGTCGCGGTCGCCGTCGGATCGGCACTCGAGCGACTCGATCCCGACCCGGACCTCGGTCACCGCGAGGGCTTTCTGATGGTCGCACTGACGTGGCTGTTCGTCCCCCTCATCGGGACGGTCCCGTACCTCGTCGCCGGGCAGGGGACTATCGCCTACCCGGTCGACGCCCTCTTCGAGAGCATGAGCGGCTTCACGACCACGGGTTCGACCGTCCTCGAGGAAATTTCCTTCGAGCAGCATTCCCGGTCGATCCTCATGTGGCGCCAACTCACCCAGTGGCTCGGCGGGATGGGGATCGTCGTCCTCATGGTCGCCATTCTCCCAGAACTGTCGGTCGGTGGTACCCAGTTGATGCGCGAGGAGGCGCCGGGACCGTCGATCGAAAAGCTCGCGCCGCACATCCGTCAGACCGCCCGCGAACTCTGGAAGATCTACATCGGGCTGACCGTCGCCGCGCTCGCGGTCTATTACGGCCTGCACCTCGTCGGGTTCGCGGACAACATGGACTTCTACAACGCGGTCGCGCACGCCCTGACGACGCTTCCGACCGGCGGCTTCTCCCCCGAGGGGCGCAGCGTAGAGGCCTTCTCACCGGCGATCCAGTGGGCGATGATTCCGTTCATGATCGTCGCCGGGACCAACTTCGCGCTGCTGTGGTACGTCTGGCAGGGGCGGTCCGATCGACTCACCGAGAACGCCGAATTTCGTTCGTACCTGCTCGCACTCGCCTGCGTCGGCACGCTCCTTTCGATCCTGCTCTTCCTCGGCGTCGGACTCGATTCAGTTCCCGACCTGGCGGAGCCGATTCCCGGTGATCTCGAGCACTCGATCCGACAGGCCGCCTTCCAGACGGCTGCTATCGTGACGACGACGGGATACGCGAGCATGGACTTCAACACGTGGAGTCCGGCCGCACAGACGATCCTCCTGTTCGCGATGTTCCTCGGCGGGATCGGCAGCCGTGTCGATCAAGATCCTTCGCTGGTACGGCATCACGAAAACCGCCCACCGAGAACTGTTCACGGCGGTCCATCCGGAAGCCGTTCGACCGGTCAGGATGGCCGGCGAAGTGGTCGACGAGGAGACGATCAGGGGGTTGTTCGTCTTCACGTTCGTCTTCCTCGTCACGTTCGCGTTCGCGACCGTGGTGCTGTTCCTCGACGGGGTCCGGACCGGCCTCGACATGTCGGCGCTCGAGGCGGTGAGCGTTTCCATGGCGACGCTCGGGAACATCGGTCGGGGGTTCGGAATCGTCGGCCCGATGAACAACTTCTACCGGTTCTCGGACTCGGCGAAGTTGTTCATGGTGTTCCTGATGTGGATCGGGCGCCTCGAGATCCTCTCCGTGTTCGTGATCCTGACGCCGGCGTACTGGCGGTCCTGATCGCGACTCGCGGCTGATCCGTCTTCTCGGCTGGTTCTCTCGTCACGACCTCTGCGGGAATGATCCGTACGGACGCGTGCTGATGACAACACGGAAGGGCGTGTTCCCCGTCGACATTCCCGCCTCTGTCACCACTCTTCGCCCCACTCTCGTTTCCGTTCACCCACGTTCCAGCCCCAACTCTTCAAGGTCGAGATTCGCTTCGACGAGTGTCCTCGCCCGGTCGTAGGGTCGCCGTGCGGAGTCTCTTTCGTTCCCGCTGGCCGAGTCCCTACCCCCCGAATCGCTCTCGATCGGCCGCTCGAGATCCGCGGACGCGAAGGCGGTCTCGAGAAACGCCTCCCGAACGGATTCGTTCTCGAACAGTCCGTGGAGGTACGTCCCGAGGACGTCGCCAATCGCAGCGCTCCGCGGCCCGAGTGGCCGGTCGACCGGCTCGAGCGCCCTCGTCGTCCCGGCGTGAATCTCGTAGCCCGACGCGGTGCCGGTCGCGCCCGCGATTGGTCCCGTCCCGTCGACGTCGACGGTGACTTGCTCGAGGCGTTTTTCGGCCTCGAAGACGGTTTCGACGGGTAAGAGACCGAGTCCGTCGATCGTATTGGGGTCGTCAGTTTTCGGCTCCATTTCCGTTCCCGTTCCCGGGTCCGTCCCCCTCTCTCTCCCGGTCCCCTCGAGCGTCGCGTTCGTCAGCCGCTCGCCCAGCATCTGATAGCCGCCACAGAGACCGACGATCGGGCCGTCGAAGTCGGCGATCGCCCTGTCGACGCCGCACCGTCGGAGCGCGAGCAGGTCGTCGACCGTGTTCTTGGTCCCGGGAATCACGACGGCGTCGGCACCGGTGAGCGCGTCTCGAGGGTCACTTCGGTTCGTGTCGCCGTCGACCGGGACCGGGACCGGGACGTACTCGAGTCGGACGCCCGGCACCTCGCCGAGGACCTCGAGGTCGGTCGCGTTCGAGAGCCGCGGGAGCCGCGGAACCGCGATCGTCACGCACCGTTCGGCCGGAACGCCGTCGTCGGCACCCGCGACCGCCCGCTCCCCCGCGGCCGGCAGCGAGACGCTGTCCTCCTCGGGGAGGCCGGGATCGTCGTAGGGTAAAACGCCCAGTATCGGGACGCCGGTTCGCGACTCGATCTCCGCGATGCCGGGCTCGAGCAGCGACTCGTCTCCCCGAAACTTCGTGATGGCTGCGCCGACGACGCGCTCGCGGACGTCCTCGGGGAGCAACTCGAGGGTGCCGTAGAGGCTGGCGAACGCGCCGCCGCGCTCGATGTCTACGAGCAGCAGGATGTCGGCGTCCGCGAAGCGGGCGGTCTCCACGTTCGCGAGGTCGCGGTCGTGGAGGTTGATCTCCGCGATGCTGCCGGCCCCTTCGGCGATCACGACGTCGTATTCGTCGGCCAGCCGCCCGTGGGCGGCCTCGGCGGCGGCTCGCGCCCGCTCCCAGTGCTCGTCGTAGTAGGCCCCCGCAGCGAGGTGCTCGACCGCCCGTCCGTCGAGGACGAGCTGGCTCTCCCCGTCGCCACGCGGCTTCAACAGGACGGGGTTGCAGTCCGTCGTGGGGGTAGTGCGGGCCGCTCGAGCCTGGACGAACTGCGAGACGCCGATCTCGCCCCAGCGGTCGCGGACGACGGGGTCTCCGTCCGAGGGGCGTTCGGACCTGACGACCACTCGAGCGTTGTTGCTCATGTTCTGGGCCTTGTACGGTGCGACGGCGACGCCGCGGTCCGCGAGCAGCCGACAGAGCCCCGCGGCGACCGTCGACTTCCCGACGTGGCTCGCCGTCCCCGCGATCAGGAGCGTCCGCGTGCTCGACTCCGATCCGTCCGCTCGCTCGCTCATGTTCTCACTCTCACTCGAAGAGGTGCTCGCATCGGCTTTCGTCTATCGGTCTCGAGATCGGCACGGTCGCCGGTCGGGACGACCCTGCGGACGACCGCCGAATCGAGGAACGCGTCGAGGGTGTTCGCGAGCGCGCGGAGTCGTGACCCGTCGGGAATCGATACGGAGTTCTCCTCGGACCCGAGCCGCTCGAGCCGTCGGGACGCCGGCCGAACCCCTCGAGACACTGTTCTCTGTCTCCGAAGGCCCCGATATCGGCTTCCGTGTAAGTCGCCACAGCCGTTCTTTCAGTCGGTGCTAGATATAAGTGAATAGCGTTCGACACGTCGAACATGGCAGACGCTAATACAGTTGAGGGTGACGAAGACCCGTTCGAGGGAAGTCCGCTCACGCCCCACCGGATCGGGCTCGCCGCCGGTGCGATGGACGTCGTGGTGTTCACGTTCATCGGGTACACGTTGTTCGAGGACCCGATTCTCGGCGCGGCCGCCGGGTTGCTCGTCGGAACCGGGATCTACCTGTTCCTCTCGTCGTTTCTGGCGGGCGACCTCGAGGCGGAGGAGGGCGAGAGCTCTCGAGACGCGACCGTCGAACCCGACACCGGTCGTGGATTTCATCGGCCGGCCGCCGGACTCGCGATCGGACCCGCGGGGATCGTGCTGTTCGCTTGGCGATTCGCCTCCGAAGACGTCCTGATCGGCGCGGCCGGCGCACTCGTCTTCGCGGCGATCGCGTACGTCGTCCTCTCGCGAGTGCTCCCCGGTCCGCGGTTGTGACTCGAGTCGGGTCGCTCGACCGGTCCGCGCGTCCGATCTCAGTCGTCGGCAATCTCGGTTTCGCGCTCGGTCTCGCCCGAATCTGCAGGCTGTGCGGTCGTCACCTCGTCGACGAGTAACAACCTGATCGAGAGCACCGCGCCGGCGACTGCGAACGCGGCCAGCAGGGCGAAGAAGGCGTCCAGTGGAAACGCGTCGCGGACGACGCCGCCCAGCGAGACGCCCGCCGCGCCGAGTCCGAACATACCGAGGTAGGTGTAGCCGTAGGAGAGACCGCGACTCTCCGCGGGTGTGTAGACCGCGACGGCGTCCTGATAGAAGGGCTCGATCGCGAATAGGACGAACCCGAAGATTCCACAGAGGAGGGCGATCGGGATCGCTCCCATCGACGAAACCGGAATAAACGCGAGCGCGAGCGCGACGAACGCGACGAAGCACCCGATCAGCCCCCGGACGGCGGGGACCCGATCGGTGAGCTTTCCGCCCGCGTACTGGCCGGCCATGCCGGCGACCAGCAGTCCGACGTAGATGTAGTCGCCCGGCTCGATCCCCTCGAGTTCGGTCGGGGGCTCGAACCCCGACATGGCGGGCAGGCCGTGGAGGATTTCGGGCAGGTAGGTGAGCGCGCTCCGGTAGTACAGGCCCTCGAGCGCGACGATCAGGAAGACGAGCGCGAACGCGCTGGCGAAGAGGGTTCGCGTGCTCGAGACGAGCGCGGAGAGCGAGTCGTCGGTTTTCTCTCGGTTTGTACTCCCGCTCCCGCTCTCGCTCCCGTTCCCGTTCTCGCCCTCACTCTCGCCACTGCGACTCCCGGTCTCGGTTACGGCGATCGGATCGAACTCGGCTCGCAACCCGTACCCGACCGCGAGCAAACCGGGAACGGCCATGCAGACGGCGACATATCGCCACTCGAGGACGAGCAGACCCGTCGCGGCGACGAACGGCCCGACCGCGATCCCCAGATTACCCGCGATCCCGTGCCAGGCGAAGACGGTGCCGCGTTCTTCGACGCCGGTGGAGATCAGCGAGAGTCCGGCGGGGTGGTAGACGCTGGCGGTGATCCCCCAGCACAGCAGACAGAGGGCCACGGCGGGGATCGAAGTCGCCAGCGAGAGGCCGAGGAACGCGAGACTCATCCCGGCGAGACAGGACAGGATCAGCCGTTTCGGGCCGTAGCGGTCGGCGAGGATGCCGCTTGGCAGTGCGCCGAGGCCGACCGGCGCGTAGCCAAGCGCGACGATGACGCCGACCACCGTCACGGAGACGTCGAACTCGAGGAGCCAGACGACGAGGAAGATCGGGATCGACATCTCGTACCAGTGGACCAGCGAGTGGCCGAGCATCGTGAACCCCGCAATCGACCGGTCGTTCGCGTTCAGTGCCATGGACGGTCGGTACTGACGTGATGGCGGCGTTCGATCTACTTAGGGATGTGGAAACGCGATTCGCGGTTCTCGATTCGGACTCGTCATTCGTCCTCGAGTCCTGCGTCGACTTCACCCGTCCCGATACGTCCGCTCCCATCTCGGTCCGGCGCGCTGAGAGAGGACGAAGCCGACGGCCCCGAACACGAGACCGGAACAGCAAAGCACGAGCGCGATCGCCCACGAGGGCGGGACGACCACGAACCCGGCGACCAGCGTCGGTACCAGCACGACGGCGACGCCGAGCGAGAAGGTCGTAAAGCGGACGGCGTCGAAGAGGAACTCGTTCGGATCGAACCCGGCGAGGAAGACGGTCAGGCCGTAGTAGTACAGCGAGTAGCCCGCGAGCAGGACCGCTCCCACGACCGCGTCGCGGGGCGTCGCGCCGAACCAGAGGACGGCTCCGAGGTAGGGTATCGCGACCGTCGGTGCGTTCACGAGCACGAACGCGGTTCGCTTAGCCCGAAAGACCGCCTCGACGCCGACCGGGTAGGCGAGGTACTCCTCGACCCTGTCGAACTGGGTCAACCAGTTGTAGGTGGTGAAGGCGCTCAGGCCGAGCACGCCGCCGAAGAAGATCCCCGGCGCGGGTTCGATTCCCGTAATCTCCCCGACGATTCCGACCATGGCGGCCACGAGCCCCAGCAAGATCATCGTCGAGACCAGCGGCTTCCAGAACCCGCCGCTGCTCCGGCCGAGGTCGAGCAGCGTCTTCGCGACGAGTCCGCGCTCCTCGCTCGCGAGCGGGAGCGCCCGCTCGAGCGCCGCGAACCGATCGGTCGCCGTCCGGGAGGGGCGACTGTAGGCCGGATCGTAGACTCGGAGTGCGGCCGCGCCGAGAGCGAGACTCGAGACCGCGAGCAGCGCCGTTCCGGTCGCGCCGCCGGTCACGAACAGCTCCCACAGTTGGTCGTGAGTTCCGGTCGTCCACAGCGCGAGTACCCCCGCGCCGAGGCCGCCGCCGACCGCCCACCCCGGCACGCCCCGCGTTCGGAGCGCAATCGCGGCGACGGTGACGACCATCCCGGCGACGAAGAGCGCGAACAGCGACACCCACAGCGCGAGGATCGCGAGCGGGAGCGTCGCCGAGCGCTCGGGTTCGAGTTCGAGCAGCGGCGCGAGCCCGATCGCCATCGGAAGCACGAACAGCGCGCCGTAGTAGACGGCGTCTTTCACCAGGAAGACGCCGAGCAGTCGACGCCGCGAGAGCGGGAGCGTGGTCGAACTCGAGAGCACGAGCGAGAGGTCGCCGAAGAGGTTCTCGAGCATGTCCGAGCCGGCGAAGCCGGCGGTGCCGCTGTAGAGTCCGAACGCAAGGACGAACAGGTGAAGGCCGGTGACGATCGCGTCCGCGCTGGTTCCGGTCGTCGAGAGGCCGACGGCCGCGGCCGCCACGAGGACGGCGACGATCGCCGGAAACCCCAGAAAGCGCCGGCCGCCGAACAGCTGGGCGTGGAGGCGCCACTCCTCGCGGAACAGCGTTCGGAGTAGCGTCAGGTCGGTTCGCACCCCCGTCGGAACCGATCCGGTCATCTCCGTCTCACCGGTGCATCACCGGGACGTCGCGGGCGTCGGCGTCGTCGACGTGCGTGAGGAAGGTCTCGAGGAGCGAGTCTTCGGCGTCGCCGTCTCCCCCGCTGTCACTGCGACGCTCCCCGCTGAGATCGCGCTCGGCGATACACTGCCCGTCAGCGACGATCCCCACCCGCGTACAGATGTCCTCGGCGACCTCGATGTTGTGCGTCGAGAGGAAGATGGCGTTGTCCTCGGCGGCGTAGGTCACCAGAAACCGCTTGACCTGTTCTTGCACGATCGGGTCGAGGTTCGCCAGCGGTTCGTCGATGAAGACCACTTCGGGTTCGTGCAGGAACGCCTGCGTGATCATCACCTTCTGTTGTTGGCCCCGAGAGAGGTCGGTGTGCAACGTATCGAGTTTGCTCCGGAATCCCAACCGATCGGCCCACCGCTCGACGCGCTCGGCGACGAGTTCGTCCTCGAGCGATCGAATCTTGCCGACGAAATCGAAGTACTCGCGCGGCGTGAGGAAACTCGGCGGCGACTCCTGTTCGGGAAGGATCCCGACACGCCGTCGCGTCTCGATCGGATCGCTCGTCGGATCCACCCCGAGCACCCGGACGTCCCCCGTGTCCGGTGTCACCTGCCCCGTCAGGATTCGGATCGTCGTCGTCTTTCCCGCTCCGTTTGGCCCGAGAAAGCCGAACAGTTCCCCCCGGGACACGCTGACGCTCATGTCGGTCAGCGCGTCCACCGAACCGTAGGACTTCTCGAGGCCGTTCGCCGTGATGGCGGCCATCGAACTGTCGAGGATTTCACAGCCGGACATAATAACTGTGCTGGCAGATGCACAGTACGGAAATCAGAAATGAGTGGCCACGAGTTCAGTTGTGGTCGCGTCACTCGCAGGGGGTAACGACACGTCGGGGGCGCTCGTCAGCCGGGTCTTCCAGTGCCTCGAGCACTGGTGCTGGTTCGAGCGTCTCGCCCGTCGAACCGTCGAGGATTCCATCGACACGTGTTCGGGAGTACAGTCGCCTCAGACTGTTTGCTGTACCGATGTCCCGGTGCAACTGCAGATCGGCCGCGGTTGCACTGACACTGATTTACAGGAGACCGTCTCACGGCGGCGCGGCTCGCGAGACGACTCGAGTCGTCCCCTCGCAGCACTCGGGCCGGACCCTACCGGACGATCGTGACCGGTACCGACGCCCGACGCGTCACCGTCTCGGCGACGCTCCCGAGCAGGAGCCGCGAGAGGCCCGAGCGACCGCGGCTGCCGACGACGATCTGGTCGACGTCGTGGCTGTCGGCGTAGGAGACGATCGTCGGAGCGGGCTGTCCGGTTTCGACGGCGATCTCGATGTCGGTCGAGTCCAGTACGCCGGCCGCCTCTGCGCGCTCGCGCGCTTGCCCACAGAGTTCCTTGCCCGCCTCCTTGGCGCGCTCCTGTGCCTCCGGCGTGTAGTAATCCCCGTCGTCGTCCGCGTACTCCCCTTCCATCGGGTCGACGGCGTGCAGGACGGTGATCGTATGTCCCGCGTATTGTGAAATCGCGTGATCCAGCGCGGCCCACGACGGCTCGGAGCCGTCGATGGCCACGAGTACGTGTTTCGCCATACCGGTTCCAACGAGCCGTCGCGGTAAAGCTTCTCACGTCTCGGTCCCCGGTCCGCAGTCCTCGGTCCTCGAACTTCGGAACGAACCCACAGCGTTCGGCCGTCCTCGCGCCGTCAGAACTCGGTCCCCTTCCGCGCCCGCTGTCCGTCCTCGATCGGGTGGCGCTCCTTCTCGACGCGGGTTACGAGATCCGCCCGCTCGAGCAGGTACTCGGGTCGTTCGTGGCTACCCGACAGGACGAGTTCGAGGGTCGGCGGTTTCGCGTCCACGAGCTCGCAAACGTCGTCGGGCGTTATCAGGTCCCGATCGGCCGCGTAGAGGATCTCGTCGAGGATCAGCATGTGGACGCCCGCGTCGGGATCGGCCTCGAGCGGGATCGGCGCCTCGAGATCGGCGTTCGTCGCGGCATCGAGCAACTCGTGGGCCCGCTCGAGTCCGGCCTGGGCCTGCGCGGCGTGGTCGGCCTCGTCGCTGCCGTCGGCCATCCCGTGCCAGCCGTAGTGGCCGAGGTTCTCGTAGCTAAAGCCCGGTAGCGCGGCGATCGCGTTGTACTCCCCGCGGACGGCGTCGACGCTCGAGGCGCCGCCTTTCATGAACTGGAGCATGTGGACGCGGTAGCCGTGGCCCGCGGCGCGCAGGCCCATTCCCATCGTCGCCGTCGTTTTCCCTTTGCCGTCGCCCCACCAGACCTGGACGAGGCCGAACTCCTCGGGCGCGGCCGGTTCGATCGGCCGGGCCTCTGGTTTTTCGCCGCGACCGGGGGTGTTCTCGAGGACCCGGTCGCTGTCGTCCGGAGTGGACGTCTCGGCCGTCTCGTGTTCGTCGGTCATCGCGTACTCGGTCGGGTTCGGCGGTCAAATATCGTCCGGGTCCGGGTACGGGTCGGAGTAGGAGTCAAAGTACGAGTACGGCTACGCGAATCGAGCGACGGAGCCCGCTCTCTCGAGACTAACCGCAGCGAACCGCCCCCTCGAGTTGCTCCGTCGCGCGAGGAATCGGTCAGCGAGCGTGCGCTAGAGCTCGAGGTCCGGGCCAGGGTCGAATCAAGCCCGCGATCGGCTCACAGGGACGAAAAGGCCGAGACCGATTCAGATCACGAGCTGGGCCAGTCCGAGGAAGACGAAGAAGCCGAGCACGTCCGTCGCGGTCGTGATGAAGATCGTCGCGGACGTGGCCGGGTCGAGATCCAGCCGATCCAGAACGAGCGGAATGACGGCGCCGAAGAACCCGGCGATGATCAGGTTGAACACCATCGAGACGCCGATGACCGCGCCGAGCAGCGGGCTCTGGTTGAAGACCGTGGCGATGATCGCCACGAGTACGCCGGTGATCGCCCCGTTCGCCGCGCCGGCGACGATCTCGTTGAAGACGACACGGCCGCCGGTCGAGAGCGTCGCCTGTCCGTAGGCGATCCCCCGGACCGTGACGGCCATCGCCTGCGTACCGGCGTTCCCGCCCATCCCGGCGACGACCGGCATGTACACCGCGAGGAGCGTGAACGCGGCGATCGTGTCCTCGAACAGCCCGACGACACCCGCAGCCAGAAACGCCGTCCCGAGGTTGATGATCAGCCACTTGTAGCGGCTGCGGACCTTCGCGAGCGGCCCGTCGAGGACGCTCTCCTCCTCGGCGACCCCGGTGAACTCGTAGAGGGTTTCGCCCGCCTCCTCTTCGAGAACTCGCAGAAGATCGCCCGCGTAGATGACCCCGAGGATGCTTCCGTCGTCGTCGAGGACCGCGACCGAACGCTCCGGATTCGTGCGAAAGACCTCGAGAACGTCCGTCTCGGTGCTATCGTATCTGACGGTGGGTGTCTCGGCGATGTGGTCCGCCACGTATTCGGAGACGGTCTCCGAATCCGCGTCCCACGCCCCCTCGAATTCGGCCGTCGCCAGCGTCGCCGCGGGTAACTCGCCCAGCAGTTCGCCGTCGTCGGTGACGAAGATCGTCGGGTAGCGATCGGTTCGATCTTCGTACCGGCGAACGCGCCGGGCGACCTCCTCGAGGCTCCGATCGCGTTCGACGGTGACGTAATCGAGGTGCATCATCCCCGCGGCGCTCTCGGGGCTGAACTCGAGGAGGAACGCGACTTTCTCGCGGCGATCGTCGTCGAGGCGCCGAAGGACCGTCTCCCGCGTTTCCTCGTCGGCCAGAAGCAACACGTCGGTGGCCTCGTCGGGGTCGAGGCGGCGGACGAACTCCCGTAATTGCTGGCGGCTCGTGTCCTCTACGACGTCTCGCTGGATCGATTCCGGGAGCAAGAAGAACACCTCCCGCTGGCGACTCCACGGGAGGCTCTGGAACTCCTCACCCGGGGACGCCGACGCAGCAATCGTCTGCTGTGTCTCCGTCAGTACCTCTGCCATTGGGATACGGTCATTCTGGACCGACTAAGGGATTCCGTCGCCGGACTCCCGATCGGTCGGACAACTGACTAGAACGGTCATATCGGTTGCCGGCTCAGCCATACGGGGTGATCGACGAGCGTTCGCTGCATCGCGTCCCAGTCTCGATGCGTCCAGTTTCGTCTCGAGATGGCGCACATATCTACAGTATATCATACTTTCCTCTCTCCCTCGAGTGAACTCTCGTCAGGCCCGTCGCACCTCGCGCGAGCCGATCTCCGTAGAAGAAAACGGATCGGTTTTATTAGTTTCAACGACCGAACAGGATTTATGGAAGACGATTCGCCTGTCGAAGATCACTACGACGCGCTCGCGGATCGCTGGACGGAATTCACCGAGGGACCGTGGAAAAAGCGGGTTCTCTGGCCGATGACTCGCTCCCTTCTCCCGGAGGTTGCGGGGAAACGAGTGCTCGACGTCGGCTGTGGCGATGGCACGTATTCGGCGTGGCTCGCGGATCAAGGTGCCGACGTTCTTGGGATCGATCTGAGTCGGGAAATGATTTCCGTCGCTCGAGAGAACCACGGCGAAGACGCCGAGTTTCAGCGAGCCGACATCACGGACTCGCTTTCGGGCGTCGACGACCGAGAATTCGATCTCGTGTGTTGCCAGCACGTGTTTTCTCACCTCCCGGAACTCGACGGTCCCCTCGCCGAATTCGCTCGGGTACTCGAGCCGGGCGGCACGGTAGTGATTTCGACGCATCACCCGTTCCACGACTTCCTCGTGGTGCGAGAACGGGAGTACCCGGAGACGAGCGAAATCGATGGGATGGATTTGGAACCGGACGTCGATCCGCGACCGGACGATCCGACCTACTACGACACAGAGCAATTCGAAATCTACTGGGCCGGGCCGGAGAGTTCGAACCCGGGAACGTACTACCGTCGTTCGCTGAACGGATTGCTACAGCCACTCCTGGATGCCGGCTTCGAATTGCGGGAACTCGTCGAGCCTGACCTTCGAGCGGCCGTCGACGCGGACGATCTCGATCTCTCTGGAGAGCTCCGTCGTCGTCCTCCTCGTTCGATCTGTCTCCGCGCAGAACGTTGATCTGCACTCGAGCCGCTCCGAACGATCCGGAGCAGATCCGTTTCGGACGCACGCTCCCCCTCTCTCTCGAGACCGACCACCGAATCGCATCACCCGTTTCGTCGATCGCCGGACGCGACGTCGAGAACGGGTTACCGCTCTTCGTTCGCCGCACCCACCCCTTCGCTTTCCCGTTCCGCGTCGGTTTGCGACGCAACGTCGATGACGCCGTCGCTCCGGACCGTGACGACCAGTTCCCGATACGGGAAACTCACCGTCTTCGGGGGCCGGCGCTCGTCCGACCGTGGAGCCGACCGCTCCTCGAGCACGAGGTCGAGCCCCTCCGGATCGACGACCTCGTAGAGCGGCTCGAGTTCCGCCACGTCCGCACCGTCGATCGCCCGCAGCATATCGACGACGGCGACACTCGGTGCCGTCGCCTCGGGATCGTATCGCGCTCGATAGACGCCGGCGTCCAGATCGAACTCGACCGTTCCGAGTAGATTAGTCGTCTCCATCGACGAGGTGCTCTCCGAAGTGGTCGAACGGTTGCTGGTGATAGCTCTTGAGGATCTTCGAGTTGACGACCTCGAACCCGAGGCTCGATAGCTCGTCGCCCACGCGAGCGATGTCGTCGGTTTCCGTCCCGACGGCCTCGATCTGGACGTTCTCTTTCCCGTTGAGAACTTCCTGTATCGCCACCACGCCGCTCACGTTCCGCGCCTGCGTGGCGAGTCGCTCCCGTTCCGGATTCGGTGCGGTACAGCTAAACAGGACGTGAAGCTGGAGTCCCGCTTTGTCGTAGTCGACGACCGGATGATAGCCGCGGATGATGCCCTCGTTCTCGAGTTCTTCGATGCGGTTTCGGACCGTACTCGCCGAGACGCCGATCTGTTCTGCCATCTCCTGGGTCGTGATTCGCCTCGCGTCCCGTTGGAGCATATACAGAACTGCTTTGTTAGTCTCGTCTAGATCCATTCTCTCTATTCCACAGTTGATGGCCTGTATCTTGACTTTTCCGCACCGATAGATGATTAGAGTGCTTATCCATTATTATATGGGCTGTAATTATAGTCGACACAGGAAAAATTCTGCGAAATTAGTACCCATCAATCAACATAACCCTGTTACGTACAGTAAAAAATCTAACCGGTCCGGCGTTCATACGCGTGGACTCCTCACCGTCCCTCCCAACTCCAGATCGAAACGACGGCCAGTCCGAGTACGAGAACGACGAACGTGATCACGAACGCGAACCCGACGGGAGAGCCGTTCAGCGGTGCCGAAAATCCCACGCTGCCCGTCGCTATCAGGAGCCCGAACACGAGAACGAGTAACCCGAACATGGAGACGACCGCGACGCCGACCCCTTCCCGTACCATCCAGCGCGTCTCTTCCGCGTCGCGATCCGACCGTTCCGTGCGCTCGTCTTCGGGTTCTCGATAGTGTATTTCCATCCTCGATTCACCACCGTATATACGCCGGTCACAGTAATGAACCCCTCCTCACGGACGTTGATACCTTCTGTCACGGCTTCTATCGGACGACGTCTGCTTCGCTTCCCCGCTACTCTTCGTCGATTTCGACCCGTTCGCGGAGCCACGCGACCCCATCGGCGACGGTTTCGGTGTCGGTCCCGGTCACCTTCAGACGGTTCCGACCTTCGGTCGTCGGGTAACTGCCGATCGTCACGTCGAACCGCTCTCGAGCACCCGCGAGTTCGTCGACCATCGACCCCTCCGGTTGGGGCGTGTACAGCGTGGTCGATACTGTGTCGCCGTCGAACTCTTCGGCGACCTGCCCGAACAGCGCTCGCAACTCGGCCGGCACGCCCGGGAACGCGTAGACGTTCTCGAGGACGCAGCCGGGACACAGCCCTTCGGGGTTGAGCAAAACGCGACCCCCTTCGGGGAGGGCCGCCCACGCGTCGACGTCGATCTCGAGGTCGTGTTCGGCGACCGTCTCCGGGTTGGCGTCCCGGTAGGCCGCGACGGTCTCGAGGACGTCCTCGCGGACGGCGTCTTCGACGACGAGGTCGCGGTCGAAAGCGTCGGCGATCGCGTCGGCGGTGACGTCGTCGTGGGTGCCGCCGAGACCGCCGGTCACGATCACGGCGTCGAACGTGCCGGCCCACTCGGCGACGGTCTCAGCGATCAGTTCACGCTCGTCCGGGATGGTGAGGATGCGGACGACCGTCGAGCCGCTGTCGGTCAGTCGGCTCGCGAGCCAGGACGCGTTCGTGTTCGTGATGTCGCCTGCGAGCACCTCGTCTCCGACGGTGAGAATGGCAACCTCCATCGCTGTCTCCAACGCCGGCCGTGAACAAAAGCACACGGTCACGTCGCGGTCGCGTCCGTTCGCGTTTCTCTCCCGCTGCTCCGACGTCGCCGTCTCGACTCGGATCCGCGTTCGAAACGCGAGTGTGGGACACCACGATCGCTTCTCCCGCTTTCACGCTCGTTTCTGTGCGCCATGCACTCGTCGGGCCAATACCTATGTGAATGCGTCGCACAGATTCGGTTGGTCTGCCAGCGTGCGTATCCCGAGCGAGCGAGTCCACCGAGTTCATATCCGCTGAGCACCCGACGATGGCAGATCAGACGAGCACAGAGCGATTCGACACACCACGGCTGACCCGACCGAGAACCGTTTCTCGGTCGCGTCGCTGTTTCGTTCCCTTGCTCGTCGGTTCGACGACTTCTCACTCGCTAACAGTCGATTTCTCACCCCGTCACGATGTCGACGAGGCGACTCCGCGCTCGATTCTCGAGACGGCCACAAGCCGTCACTGCGTCACTTTCTCGGGGTACTTCTCTCGCACCTTCTTCACTTTCGGCGCCGCGTGCATCGCACAGTAGGCTTGATTCGGATTCTTCTCGTAGTAGTCCTGGTGGTACTCCTCGGCCGCGTAGAACTCCTCGAGCGGCTCGACTTCCGTCACGATCGGATCGTCGTAGACGGCTTCGGCCTCGAGCGCGGCGACGAACTCCTCGACGATCTCCCGCTGGTCCTCGTCGTGGGTGTAGATCGCCGACCGGTACTGCGAGCCGACGTCGGGTCCCTGTCGGTCCCGCGTCGTCGGATCGTGGACCATGAAGAACACCTCGAGGAGTTCGTCGTAGCCGATCTCGTCGGGGTCGTACTCCACCTGAATCACTTCGGCGTGACCCGTCTCACCCGAGCAGACTTCTTCGTAGGTGGGATCTTCCACGTGACCGCCGGCGTAGCCCGACGTGACGGACTCGATCCCGTCGAGTTCCTTGAAGGCCGCTTCGGTACACCAGAAACACCCGCCGCCGAACGTCGCGCTGTCCATACTCTCTCTACGATTCGCTCGTGGAAAGGTGTGACGCCAAGGTGTCCACTGCTAGCGAATAGCGATCCCCCTGGTCCGACTTCGCCTCCGTCGCCGTCTCCGCCTCTGCCGTCGTCTCCCCCCGCTTCGTTCGCCTTCACTTCCACATCTACCTCCACAGCCGCCCCCTCTCCTTCGTTCACCCGGTTTCCGTGACGTCCCCGTCGACTCTTGCACTCGAGTCGACGAGCACCCGCTCGCCGGCGACATCCCCTCCGATTTCGGCGTCCGCCTCGAGTTCGATCGGTCCATCGCTGTCGAGATCGCCGTCGACCGCCGCGCCGGGGCCGATGGGAACGTCGCCGCCGGCCTCGATGTCGCCGCCGACCGCGGCGTTTTCCCCGAGTTCGATCGCTCGACCGACGGCGATATCGCCGTCGACGGTTGCACCCCGCTCGAGGAGGACGTCGCCGTCGGCAGCGATCTCGCCGTCGACGGCCGCGTCGGGCCGGAGTCGGATGTGTGTTCCGTCGACGTCCCCGCCGACTGCGGCGGTCTCCTCGAGGACGACGTCGTCTTCGGTTTCGACGCTCCCGTCGACCGTGACGCCCGACCGAAGCCCGACCTTTCCGCCGCTGGCGATATCGCCGTCGACCGCGCCGCCGCGCTCGAGGAGGACGTCTCCGCTCGCGTCGATGTCCCCGCCGACCGCCGTATTCCGCTCGAGCAGGACGTGTTCGCCGGCCTCGAGATCCCCGTCCACGCTGGCGTCGCTCTCGAGGACGACCGAACCGGCCGCCTCGAGGTTCCCGTCGAGTTCGAACGCGGCGGGGACGACGACGTGGTCGTCGATCCGAACGTCGTCCGATCCCGATTCGTCCTCGAGGGTGGTCGCGTCCGCTCGCGTGTCCGCGAGCCACCGGTCGTCTCCGTCGTCCTCGGCGTCGCCGTCGCCGTCTTCGTGATCGCTGAGCACCCGCGATTGTGCGCCGTCGAGACAGCCCGCGACGCCGGCCAGCAATGCGCCGCTCGAGAGCTGCAGCAGCCGTCGTCGAGTGGTCGATCGATCCATTGGCAGACGGCCAACGTGCACGCGGAAAAGACCTTCTTCGGTCCCTAGACAGGTTTCGACGTCCATCCTCCTTCGTATATATCCTTCGCGCTCCGTCACACGTTCTGCGAGTGAGGACAGAGATTACGAGAGACGATTCACTCTCCGGATGAGACACGAGCAAACCGATTTGCACACGCCCCCAGTGTGTCCGGTGTCTTCGGGGATCGCCAATCGATGCTTCCAAGCGACTTTGCGATTCGACAGCGTACCGTTTCCCGTGACTTCCGGCGACCGCGGCCACGACCTCGAGAACGAGACCGTCCTCCTCACCGGCGGTACGAGCGGTATCGGTCGGATCGCTGCCGGCCGACTCGCCGAGCGCGGCGCGACCGTCGCGATCGTCGGCCGGAACGGCGACCGCGGTGTGCGCATCGCGGACGAACTGACCGCCGAAACGACGGGCACCGTCGGGTTTCACCGGGCCGATCTGGC
This sequence comes from Halomontanus rarus, assembly GCF_017357405.1. Classification (GTDB taxonomy): domain Archaea; phylum Halobacteriota; class Halobacteria; order Halobacteriales; family Natrialbaceae; genus Halomontanus; species Halomontanus rarus. The sequence goes on from NZ_CP071598.1 coordinate 1,109,110, forward strand.
CGAGCGGTCGGCCGTCCGGGCGCTCGCGGACGACGTTCTCGAGACCTACGACCGGTTGGACGTCCTCGTACACAACGCCGGCCTCTCGAGTCGAACGCGAACCGAGACGGCCGACGGCGTCGAACTGACGTTCGCCGTCAACCACCTCGCACCGTACCTGCTCACCCACGACCTCCTCGACCGTCTCCGCGAATCCGCTCCCTCGCGGATCGTCGTCACCGCCTCCGGAATTCACGGGCGAGCCGGCCTCGAGTTCGAGGTCGAAGACGGCCGGTTCGCGTTCGAATCCGAGACGGCGGCCGAGTACGACGCCCTCGAGGCCTACGCCCGCTCGAAACTCGCGAACGTCGCGTTCACGGTCGAACTCGCGGATCGTCTCGAGAGAGAGGGCGAGGGTGAGGACGAGAGCGGGAGCGAGAAGGAGCTCACCGCGAACTGTTTCCACCCCGGCTTCGTTCCGTCGACGGGCCTGTTCCGGGATGCTCCGCTCTGGACGCGGGCGGCGATGCGGGTCGTGTCGGCCGTCCCCGGAGTCGGTTCGACGCCGGCGGCGGGTGCTGACCGACTCGTTCGACTCGCGACGGCCCCCGAGTTCGGCGATCGGACCGGTGTGTACGTCGGTTCCGGTGGCGTCGAAGCGCCTGCCCCCCAAGCGACCGATCCGACCGTCCGGACGCGGCTGTGGACCCGTAGCGCTGACCTCGTCGGCGTCGATCCCCAGTGGCCCTGACGAGTCGTCGGTCTGACTCGTGTTCCTCCCCCATCGTTCCCGCTTTTCGCGCCCGTGGGACGGTTTCGTCGCGTTCGGACCGACACTCGACAGTTGGCAACTCGATCTCGACTCGAGGACGCGGATCGGGCCGAATCGTTCCGTAGATCGCTCAGACGGTCCGTTAGTCCCTCGATAACGCCGGTCCTTATCGGGGCGATAATAATCACGCTGTCCCCTGGACGACGACTCGACATGCACTTTCGACACGTCGCTGTCGCAGCGCTCGCACTGATGGTTCTGCTGTCGGGATGTAGCGCCTTCGACGGGTCTCTCCCGGGCGAGTCGTCGACCGGGGCCGAGACGGAGGGACCGGCGGACGACCTCGAGTCGAACGGGACCGACGGGGATACTGAGAACGAAACCGACGGTGATGATGGTGGCAACGAGACCGATGGCGGTACCGACGAGAACGCGGCGAACGAGACCGAAACCGAGGCGGCGGAATCCGCGGGTGAGGACGATTCCGAGGAGTCCACCGACGAAACCGAAACCGAGACCGAAGACGACGAAACTGAAGCCGAAACCGACACCACTTCGGAGGAGACGTGGAGTCCGCCACAGCAACCCAACAGGCCGATGGAGGACGAACGGGAAGATCGGATTCACAACGTCACGTTCGTGAACAAGACGCCCGCGAACAGCACCGAGGGGTACGCGAACTTCGACCTCGAGGTCGTCGCGGACACCCGGATGGAGGAGGTCGACCCGCCGGAACACGGTGACGTGGAGGGCGAACCGTACTTCTTCGTCAAGATCAACGAGGAGGAGGACAAGATCGTCGAGCGGACGGGCGAAGTCCGCATGGAGGAAAACGGCACGTTCCACATTCCGGTCCGACCCGCGGGGATCGAGGAGTACGGTGAGGGCCGGCTCACCGTCGAGGTCTTCCTGATGGATAAAGACAAGGACTGGGACGATATCTACGCCTCCTGGGGTGGGACGATCCACTTCAACCCCGATGCGAGCGGGGACGGTTCGTCTGCGGACGCGGATACGGACGACTCGAGTACGGAGAACGACTCGAGTTAGAACGCTGACGAGGGCGAGAACGAAACCGAAACCGATCAGTAGAGACGGAACTGTTCCGACTCGACTCCTGTTTACTGTCCCGTTGTACCGGTGTAACCACAGGTCTGGCGCGGTTGCACCGGAACTAATTTCCAGGAGACTGTCTCGGGATGCGGGTATACGGGAGAACGTATCAGGGAGTGCGACTGGACGACGACAGTGGGACGAGACGGGTCGCTACTGGTATTGGTACTGCTACTTGCCACTGCTACTGATTCTCGAGGATCGCCACCGCCCGCACCGGCGACCCGTCGGCGTCGCCGATCGCGAGCGGGTAGGCGTGCAGTTCGAACGTTTCGTTCTCGGGAACGGCATCGAGTCCACACAGGTTCTCGAGGATCAGTCGCTCGTCCGCGAAGAGGGCGTGATGGGCCGGGTAGCTATCGGGTTCGTCGTCCGCCGTGTCGTCGGTCGGCGTCGGATCGGGATTTAGGCTGTCGAGGGCAAGGTGCGACGCCGTCGAGACCAGCCACTCCGCGGCGTCTGCCGTGAGATACGGGTGGTCGAAGTAGCGGTCGGTTCCCCAGTGGTCCTCCCAGCCGGTGCGGACGACGAGGAGGTCCACTTTCTCGACGGCTGCGCCTTCGGCTTCGACGTCGGCCGCATCGCGTACCGTCGCCGCGTCGATCCTCTCGCGGGCCTCGAGCGGTCGGCAATCCAACACCCGCGCCGCGAACCGAAAGGTCTCGAGCGGGTACGCGTCGAGGGTCGGCCCGTCCGCGAGCATGTGCGCTGGGGCGTCGACGTGCGTGCCGGTGTGGGAGTCGACGTCGATCCGCCGCGCTCGATAGCCGTCGTAGCCGACGGTCGCGATCGACTCGAGGCTGGCCGGGTCGGTACCGGGATAGACGGGCATGCCGCTCTCGAGCCTGTGTGAGAGATCGCGTGTCGTGGGCGCACTCGAGTCGGCTGGTGAGGGAGGTGGGGTCGGTGACATACACGCCGTTGGGTGACCCGTCCGAAGAGTATTGCGTCCGTCGCGTACCCGTAACTGTGACCCCTCCTCGGAATCAGAACACCGCCCGGAGGAGAACCACTGCGCCCACTCCACTGCCGAGTGCGAGCACGATGCTCTCGGTTCGCCAGGCGACGAGCAACACGAGGCCTGCAGCGCCCCACTCCGCCGGCCCGCCGGTCACCAGTTCCGGTCCCAGAAACGCGATAACGATCGCTCCCGGCAGTATCGAGAGGCCGGCCTCGACGCGTTCGGAGACCTCGAGTCGGCGCAGGACCCAGAGCCCGCCGACTTTCGTCGCGTACGTGAGGACGACCATGCCGACGATGACGCCGACGACGAGCGGGTTCAGCCGTGGTTCTGGCCACGACGCGGTCGCCAGCGCCACCATCGACGCCCTACCCGTCATACCGCATCACCTCGAGACCGGCGGCGACGAGCCCGCCGACGAGGACGTACCACCGTCCGGGCAGGACGTACTCGGCGACGACGGCCGCGAGAAATGCCCCGAGCCACGGCACCAGCGACGATCGCCCCTCCCAGAGTTCGACCGCGAGCGCGACGAACACGGCGGTCAGAACGAAATCCAGCCCGTACCGGTCGGGATCGCCGATGACGCCGCCGGCGGTCGCACCGAGGATCGTCGAACCGACCCAGAACATCCAGATCGCGAGGCCGCTGCCGAGCAAGAACGCGCCCCGCGCGTGCCGCCCGTCGACCGGACTCGAGCGCAACTCGCTCATCGTCAGCGCCCAGTTCTCGTCGGCCATGAAGAAGAGGCTTCCGTAGGCCTGCGTCGGCGAGAGCCGGTCGAACCACGGCTGCAGCGCCGCACCCATCAGCGAGTACCGGAGGTTGACGACGACCGTCGTGAGAAGGATCGTCGTCACCGGAATCGGATCGGCCCAGAGTTCGACGGCGATCAACTGGGCGGCACCGGCCACGACGGTCGCGCTCATCAGCGTCGCCTCCGCGACGCTCAGCCCGGCCTGACGGGCGACGACGCCGAAGGCGATCCCGTAGCCGCCGACGCCGAGGGCGACCGGGACGCATTTCAGGAACCCGGTGCGGACGCCCTCGAGCGTGAACGCGACATCGGTACGGTCGTCAGCGTCGGCCGGTCGACTCTCGCGGTTCGGTTCCGTCTCGCCTCGCGTGCTCACGGTTTTCGAGTGTAATAGCGCCGGCACCGTGTTCTGTCCGTCGGTTTCGATTCGTCTCACTCCAACTGCGGGAGTCGGAACGCCCGCTCGTCACCCGAACCACAGACCTCGAGTAAGGTCGTCACAAGGAACGGGTCGACCCAGTCCCCGAACGGATGTCGAAGCGTGCGGCTGGATCGGCCAGCGGTTCTTTCCGTCCGTCGTCTGCGAACTCCACCGCCGTCTGTTCCGGAGTGGTCCGAACAGTTCCGTTACCGCTCACATTTCACTCAGATCACTGGTCGTCTGTCCACACTATTTTGTATCTCTCGGCGCTACGGATCGGTATGGAGCCGCTCGAGATCAGCGGACGAATCTTGGCCGGGATCTTCCTCATCGGGATGAACGCGTTCTTCGTCGCGATCGAGTTCGGTCTCACTCGCGCTCGACAGTATCCCGAGTCGGAGTTCGACACCCCGTCACTCCAGCTCGCCTGGGAGATGACCGACGACCTCGAGTTCTACCTGACGACGTGTCAGATCTGGATCTCCGGCACGAGTATCGCGCTGGGGATCGTCGCCGAGCCCGGCCTCGCGGCGCTGTTCGAACCGGTGTTCCAGAACACGGCGCTCGCGTCGGTCGGCGCCGGCTCGTTGCTCGGCTTCCTGCTCATCAACCTGATTCACCTCACCCACGGTGAGCAGACGCCGACGTACCTCGGCGTCGAACGCTCGAAGCAGGTCTGTCAGTACGGGGCGCGGCCGCTGTACTGGTTCGCCAAGGTGCTCGCCCCGGCGATCTGGTTCGGCGACTGGATCGCGAAGGGAACGCTCGCGCTGTTCGGCATCGAGATGACGGGTGCGTGGCGCGAGACCGAACGGGACGTCATCGAGTCCCGGGCCGACCTCCGGAACCGACTCGGCTCGGTCCTCGAGGAGGGGGACCTTCCGGACGACCGCCGCGAGGAGGTGATGAACGCGTTCCAGATCGGCGAACAGTCCATCAGCGAGGTGATGGTGCCACCCGAGGAGATCGTCGCGCTGTCTACCGAGGGCGATCCCGAAGCGAACATCCGGAAGATGGAGGAGCGACCGCAGACGCGGTACCCGCTGGTCGGCGACGACCTGACCGACTTCCGGGGCATCGTCTACACGCCGGTCCTCGTCAGACACCGGCAGGAACTGGCCGACGGCGACGTCGACTTCGCCGAACTGGCGGCGCCGCCGATGACGCTCTCCCCCGACGCGGACGTCAGCGATGCGATCGATCAGTTCCAGACGGAAACCCAGGAACTCGCGCTCGTGATCGAAGACGGCGACGTCGTCGGCCTGGTGACCGTGACGGATCTGCTCGAGGTGATCACGGGTGACATCGAAGACCCGCTCGACCAGGAGGCGATCGAAGCCCCCGACGAGTAACCGACGCGGACGGTCCGTCGTCGGTGCCGGTCCGGATTTTATTGTCGTTGGAAACGCGAGGAAGACACGTGTACGATCACATCGTAGTGCCGACCGACGGAAGCGACGCGAGCGCTGCCGCCGTAGACCACGGCGTCAGCATCGCCGAACCGCACGGGGCGACGGTCCACTTTCTGCACGTCGTCGACGTGGGGACGGAGATGTCCGCTCCCGGGACCGTCGCCCCCGAACTCGCGGAGACGCTCGAGCGGGAGGCGGACGACGTGCTCGACGCGGCCGCCGCGCAGGCCGAAGAGACCGGTGTCACGTACGAGCGGACCGTTCTCGAGGGGACCCCTCACGAAGCGATCGCCGAGTACAGTGCCGACCGCGCGGCGGATCTCATCGTTATGGGTGCGAGCGGCCGTTCCGGGATTACGGATCGCCTTCTGGGCAGCTCGACGGATCGTGTCATCCGTTCGGCGGAGACGTCCGTGCTCGTCGCGCGTCCGTAACGGACGCGGCGACGGTGTTCCCGCTTCTCACTGTGTTCCCCTCTACCCAAAATACCGGGCAGCCAGTACGAGCACGGCGGAGACGGTGAATCCGTTCACTGGTCGTCGTCCCTAGACCGTAATCGACGTCTGAGGAACGGAACGAAATCGTCGAAGTACTTCGTTCCCCAGAGTGCGACGAGTGCCGCACCGACCGCGTTGAAGATCATGTCCGTAACGATATCGTCGATACCGAAAACACGAACGGGAGAGCTGACGCCGAGGATCTCGAAAAATTCGACGACTGCAAACTCGAAGACTTCCCAAATAACACCGAGCGCGAGCACGAAAACGAGGATGAACACCGGCCGAAATTCCGGTGGGACGTCGATCTCGTCGGAGTGGCGTTCGAACGCCCGGAGAACGGCGTAGCCGATACCCGCGACGAGGATCGCCGAAACGGTATGCGTCACCTCGTCGTACCACGAGAACCACCTGTAGAGACCGATCGAGCCGAGGGAGTGGAGGAGGACGGCGGCGGTAATCAAGAGGACGAGTCCGGCATCCATCGAATATCCATACTCCCGTCGCAACAGTGCCGGCAGGAGCGTCACAGCTAGCGCGAGCCCCGCATTCACCGCGATTTCCACTCGAAGCGTTACCAGACCGGAGACGAGTAGAGCCCCTAGAACGACTTGCATACCCCGTGCGACAAGCCGTTCCTGGGATTCGGAAAGCCCCAGTGCGTCTCCGAGCGTCATGATTCACCGGCGAACGTACTCGCCCGTTTGGACGATCCAACGTGTTCGACTCTGTCGAAGTACCACCCGAAAACCACCGACAGGGAAATTCCGATGACTGTGACGAAGACGATGTCCAACTGGAGTTCCCGCTGCGAGCGGAGAAACTCGGTCCCGAACCACAGGTCGGAATAGTACTGAGCGATCGTCCAGAGGCCCTGAATCGCGAGCGTCGACAGGGCGGCGAAAGCGACGGCGAAGCGCCGACTCATCTCGACCGAGGTGAACGCCTCGAGTTCGACGACCGCGACGAGCGCGAGCGTCGCGACGGCGACGTAGCCCGCTATCTCGAGGTACATATCGAACGCTCGGACGAGGGCGGCGACGGCCGCGACGAGCAACAGCGGCCACGGGACCATCACCGTCCAGTCGCCGCTCGACCACGGTGGCAGTACGGTAACGACGACGATGAGTGACACGAACCCGGCCCAGAGGAGGGCGTTCGTGAGGACGCTCTGGACGACCGCGAGCGCCACGACGCCCGTTACCGTCCACCCGATGATCGCGTTCACCGATTCGTCGTGTACGAGTGCGTTGAACGGTGGCACACCGTAGTGTGCGTGAACGGGACGGATAAATCCGACACCCGGAGGACCCGTCTCGGGACGTTACGTGGAGTTCAGGAGATGATCCAAACCGAAATCGGGTGTGGGAATCAAGCCGAAGATCTATCCTGATCGGACGCCTCGAAAGGACCATGCGGGATCGATTCGGTGCTCTCCTTAGTATCTCCGCCTGTCTGCTTCTTTTGGCCGTACTGGTGTGGCCATACGCCGTGAAATCGACCTACGCGATCAACACGTATTACAGACACGGAGTGCTCAATCCGTTGCTCGCCGGAGTACTCGCACTCGCGATCCTCGTGACTTTCCTCGCCGTCCGTGAAAACTACGTCTCGGCGGAACTCGGCGCCGGGATCGTTCTCGTCCTCGGTGTGAGCGCGTTTCTCGCTTCGTTAGTGTGGACGCTCACGGCCCGCGTCGACGTGTTCCGGGCGCCGGGGTGGGCGTTGCCGGCCCAGCGTTACATCCTCGTCGGGGTCGCCGCACTGATCGTTTTTGGCGCCGGATGGAACGTCTTGACGTCCGACATCGTATCCGTTCGCTCGCCGAGATCTCCCCGGTGAAGTCGTGGACGCTCGGCCGACCTCGTTCGCGTCGCCTCGTCGTCGGCAGCGAATCTGGCCGACTTCCGCCGGTATTTCATACGATTACTTATTCCGGTGATCGTTTTATCCCCCTCGTCGGGGTGGCAATGGACGTGACCTCTGAGCAACCGACTCGCAGACGAGTACTGCGCACGATAGGGACTGCCGCAGCGTTCGGCGGATTCGGAATCGGCTCGAGCGCGGCGGTTCAGGACGGACAGGAGGACGATGACGTCGATAGTCGATTCACGGAGGTATACCGCGAGACCATCGAATCGGTCGTGTTGGTTACGGTTTCCCGGCCTGACGTCGGCGGTGGCGGCGGTGGCGGCGGACTCGGCTCCGGATTCGTCATCGACGACCAGCACGTCGTGACCAACAACCACGTCGTTCAAAACGCCCCCGAGGACGGAGTCGAACTCCAGTTTCGAAATCAGGAGTGGCGAACCGCGTCGGTCGTCGGTACCGACGTCTACAGCGACCTCGCCGTCTTGCGCGTCGAGAACATGCCCGACGTCGCCGCCCTCTCGTTTGTCGAGTCCGAACCGGCGATCGCCCAGAACGTGCTCGTGCTCGGGAACCCGCTCGGTCTCGACGCCTCGATCTCCCAGGGGATCGTCAGCGGCGTGGATCGGGTGCTTCCCAGTCCGGTCGGCTTCGCCATTCCGGCCGCGATCCAGACCGACGCGGCGGTCAACCCCGGTAACAGCGGCGGCCCACTGGTCGACCTCGACGGCGACGTTCTCGGAATCGTCTTCGCCGGCACCAACCAGACCATCGGCTTCGCGATCTCCGCGCGCCTCGCGAACCGGGTCGTCCCCGCACTGATCGAGGACGGCGAGTACGAACACCCGTACATGGGCGTCGGCGTGCAACCCGTCGGGCCGGAAATCGCCGACGCGGTCGGTCTCGAGGACGCGACCGGCGTGCTCGTCACCGACGTGGTCTCGAACGCGCCCGCCGACGGCGTCCTCGAACCGGCCACGCGCAGTCGGCCGGCCAGCGGCGACGTGATCGTCGCCGTCGACGGACAAGAGATTCCGAACCAGGCACAGCTCCTCTCGTTTCTCGCCCTCGAGACCTCGCCCGGCGATACGATCGAACTCCGAATCGTCCGCGACGGCGAACTCCGGACGGCCGAGTTGACCCTCGAGCCGCGCCCGCCGGTCGAACGACCGCAGCCGCCGGTCGGCGGCGCGCCCGATCTGCCGCCGGCCACCGAACCCTGAGCCGCTCGTGGCCGTAACTCCGCTCGCGGCGAGCCATTTCGCGACGACGGTCGCCGGTGCTCTCCCGTATTTCGTGGACCTTGCGGCGTGTTCCCGCTCCTGTTCTCGTCCCCGTCCCCGCCCCCGTTTGTTTCCATCCCCGCTCACCCCTTCTCGAGGTCCGAATACCGTCTGCACCACTCCTCACTCGAGTTGTTCGCCGATCACTGCGGCTGATCCGGATCCACGCCATCCCGGCTCGAGAGCTCGAGACTCGAGGGACGGACCCGCGGCCTGACGGGAGTCGAACGCTCCGGCGAGCGGTCCGGCGACGACGCCTCGACCACGCACCCCACGAGCCCGAGTCGCGGTCTGTGACCGCCACGCCCTCTCGCAGTCGCGTTCGTCCTCGTTCGTCCCGCCACAGCCCGGCTTTCGCCACACTCATAGTACTCGTCTTCGAGTGCAACCGTGTGGATCGAACGGTCTTCAGTTCGACGGCGCTCGGGTTCGTCGTTGCAGCCCTCGTGTTCGCCGGAATGTTCTGGCTTCTCGATACCGAGACGGTCGTCACGGCGGTCACGCAGGCGGACCTCGTTCTGGTCGCGCTCGTCGGGGTGACGGTCCTCCTCTGGAACCTCTCGTGGGGAGTCGCACTCTGGAACGTGCTGCGGGCGCTGGACGTCGACGTTCCGATCCGGATCGCGATACTGGTCAACGCCGCCGGCGCGTTCGTCAACCACGTCTCGCCGTTCGGCCAGGCCGGCGGGGAACCCGTCACGGCGTACCTCCTCACCCGGTCCGCCGAGACGGAGTACGAGGTCAATCTCGCCTCCGTCGCGAGTCTCGACGCGATACACGTGATCCCGTCGTTGTCGTTCGCCACGATCGGCGTCTCCTACTACGCGACGACGACGACGATCGGACCCGGACTCGAGGTCCTGTTCACGAGTATCGTCGTTCTCGCGATCTGTACGCCGGTGGTCGCCATCGTTCTCTGGCGTCGCCGAACGTCGATCGAACGACGGGTCGCGGCCCTCCTAACCTCTCTCCTCCGAACCGTCGCCCCCGTCGTTCCCCGCCTCTCGGCGCCCGACGACGGCGCCGTCGCCGAGCGCGTCGGCGGCTTCGTCCGCGCGCTCGAGGTCGTCGCCGCGGACCGACGGCGACTGGTCGCCGCGATCGGGTTCTCCGCCGGCGGCTGGGCGATTCAGGCGGTCGGGCTCTGGATCGCGTTTCTCGCCGTCGGCGCACCGATTCCGCTCTCGCTTCCGTTCTTCGTCGTTCCCATCGGAACGATGGCGAGCGTCGTCCCCACGCCCGGCGGGTTGGGCGGGATCGAGGTCGTCAACGTCACGCTCATCACGCTCCTCACCGGCATTAGCGGCGGCACGGTCGCGGTCGCGGTCACCATGCACAGCGTCGGCGGCTACCTGCTGACGACCGCCGTGGGAGCGGCCGCGACGACCGTTCTCGGCGTCCGATACTAGCGGCAAGTCGGGCGGAATCGCTCACAGATACCCGAGATCCTGTAATCTGTCCTCGATATCGAGTCGCTCGGCCGAACTCGGATCGACGCCCTTCTCGGGGAGTGCGCTCGAGAGCCGCGTTTCGAGGTCGCGGTCGTCGACGGGCGATAGCTCTCGAGGGTCGTTCTCGAGGTCGTACACCTCGGGGTCCCAGTCGCGTTCGGGGTACTCCACGTACTTCGCGTCGCCGTCGCGCACCGCTCGAGCCCAGTTGCGTTCGCCGTGGAGCGAGGCGCCACAGGCTCGCATGTAGACGAGCCGATCCTCGGCGGGATCGCCGGCGGCCGCCCGGATCGGTTCGCCGTCGGCCTCGACTTCGATTTCGAACGCGTCGAGGATGGTCGGGAGGATGTCGACCTGTCGAACCTGCGCGTCGACCGTCGCCGACTCGACGCCCGGGCCGGCGAGGACGAACGGGACGTTGGTGGTGAAGTCGAAGACGTTCTCGCCGTGGCCGTTCTCGAGGAAGTGGTCGTCCACGTCCGGTCCCAGTCGGTCGCACAGTCGGTTGATTCGGCCGGCGACGCCCCGCGTATCGACGCCGCCGTAGTATCGAAGCGCGTCCCTGAGGGACTTCGCCGCGAGCCGAAGCGGGTTGTGGCGGTGCGTGATGCTCTCGCCGTGGTCGCCGACGACGGCGATCACGGTGTTCTCGGGGACGGCGTCGACGAGCGCTCGAAGCTCGGGATCGAGCGCGGAGAGCGCACGGCCGTACGGCGTCTCGCCGTACGCCTCCCGATCGTACGCTCGCGGGACGGTGATGTCCTCGTGGAGCTCCCAGAGGTGGACGACCGCGGCGAACGGTTCCGGCAGCGACTCGAGTCGGTCGATCGCCGCCGTCTTCCACTCGCCGAAGACGGACTCGTGTTCGTCGCGACACTCGTACGCGTCGAAGCCGCGATCGAGTCCCGTTTCGGGAACGAGCGGCCCCGTCACCATCGCTTCGGTGTGCCAGCCGTGCTCGCCGAGGATCGACGCGAGCGGACGCACGTCCGGCGCGAGACGCCCGTGTTGAAGCGACTGGATTCCGTTCCGCTCGGAGTACGTCCCGGTCAGGAGGCTGGCGACGGCCGGCGTCGTCGTCGTCGCGGTCGCGTACAGCGACGTACACTCGAGGCCCCGTTCGCGGAGGGAATCGAGAAACGGAGTTCGGGTTCGATCCGCCGCGACGAAATCCTGTCGCAGGCAATCGATGCAGACGAGCAGGAGGTTCGGGTCGGTCTCGGACGGCTCCGTCTCGCTCGTCTCGTCGGAATCTACATTCGTCGTCATGTCAGGATCGATACCCCAGTTGCTCGAGTCGCTCTTCGACCGTCGCCCGCTGCTCCTCGACCGGTGTGTCCTCCTCGGCACCGGCGCTTTCGTCCGCGTCCGGCTCTCGGGTGCGCCGATCCGTCGCCGTCGTCTCGCACCACGGAACCTCGCGGAGGCAGGGCAGGTCGACGCCGCCGGGGTGGCCGTAGATGCCGTACTCGCCGATCGCGTTGCCGTGATCGGCCGTGATCACCGCCGACTCGGCGTCGACGTTCGCCAATAGACACTCGACCTCCTCGAGGACGGCCTCGAGGTTCGCCCGGTAGCGCTCCCAGACGGTCGATTCGCTCACCCGGCCGAATCGGAGGTCCTCCCAGACGGACATCGACTCGTCGCCGAACTGCGACAGGGCCACGCCTCGGTCTTCCGAATCCGGGGCCGCGAGCGACGGGAAGTGAGGTTGCATGTAGTGGACGACCAGTCGGTCGAAACGGTCCTCGCGACCGAGTTCGATCGCCCGGTCGGTGATCGGACGGGGTGGAATCGTTCCGAGGTCGTCGTCCCACGCCTCGCGCCACACGTCGACGACAGTTCCGAATCGATCGGCGTCGAGGACTCGTGCGGTGTACGGATTGCCGGACACGTACGCCACGTCCGCGAGTTCGTTCGAATCCGCGTCGACGAACACGTTCCGTAACCACTCCTCGGAACTGCTCGCCGGCGACGTCCTCGTCGTTCCGGCGTGAATTCCCTCGTACGCCCGGTCCGTCTCCGAGAGCACGTCCGAAAACAGGTCCGCCCGACACGCGTCGAGGACGACGAGTAGGTCCCAGTCGGCCGAGAGGATCGGATCGGCGTCCGTCGACGACCGGACCGAAAAGTACGTCCGCCACGCGAGCTCGCGGACCGCGTCCAGACCCGCGTGACGGAGGCTCCGGGCCGCGACCGTGACCGTGTCTGTCAGTTTCGTGCCACTCATGCGAAAGACATTCGGGTCGACATTCCCTCACGAGGAGAAAAAACCATCTATCACGTCCGCCGACGGTCGAACGGCCCCGTCCGGTCGCGACTCGAGAGACGACCGACTACCTCGGAACGGGGTTGAATACATTTATAAGAATACCGACCTAACCGCTCTACTGACAGTGAGGGGATCCAACAGTGGCACAGACTCTATTTTACAGGTCCCGAGCGTCCCGACTGACACGAGCTCGCCGTTTCACCTCGAGAAGCGTCCGACGACCGACGACCGGACGATCGATTTCCACGGACGAGGCGACCGCGAATGAGTGAGACGGTCGCCGTTGCACACTACTGCGAAGGGGCCGGACACGCGACCCGAATGCTGGCGGTTGCGGAGGGGATCGCCGCGGCGGGGTACGAAACTACCCTCGCCGGCGGCGGGCCCGGCAAGGCGTTCGTCGAGCGCAACGGATACAGCGAATTCGAGCCCCCTGGGGTCGATTTCATCCGCGGCTACCAGCGCGGTAACCTCCTCGTCGTCTTGAAAGAGTGCATGCCGAACATCTTCGGCCGCGTCCGCGAGTACGTCTCGTGGTTGCGCGAGGAAGAGCCGGTACTGCTGGTCACCGACGACCTCTCGGCGGCGATCGCGGCAACGATCGACTCCATGCCCTACTACTACGTCACGCACGACCCGGCGGCGTTTTACACGACGACCGTCGAGCGGACGGCCGCCTGGGCCCGAAACCGGTTCGCGCTCCAGACGGCCGAGTCGTTTCTCCTGCCGAAGGTCTGGAGCGGCGTGCCCACGATTCCGTCCGCGGTGGAGATTCCGCCGATCGCTCCCGCGAGCGAGGAACTCGACGAGTCCGTCGACGTCCTCGTCGTCCCGAGCGCCTTCACCATCGACCAGAACCGGCTGACGAGCGTCCTCGAGCGAAAAGGACGGGACGTCACGCTGGTCGGCGGAGAGAACTGGGAGATACAGGAGTCACTCCAGCCGTACATCGCGGCGGCCAACGTCGTCATTTGCAGCGGGTACTCGACCGTCATGGAGGCCGCCGTCGCCGGAACCCCCTGTATACTTTTCCCGGAGACGTCGGAACAGCGAGGGGTCGCCGAGGCGATCAGTTCCGAACGCGGGTTCTATCCCGTCGACACCGTCGCCGAGGTCGAACGGCTGCTCGATCGGATCGAAGTGCCGAAACCGCATGAGAACGGCACGAGGAACGTCGTCGACGCCGCACTCGACGGACTCTCCGTGCTCCGGTGAGCGCGCCGGGCTGCGGGCGAAGCGGTCTCCGAGTCGATCGATCGACGACGGGAGACTACCGCTCGCCCGCCACCTCTGCCTCGAGCCGGTCGACGAAGTCGACGACGGCCCGTTTTCGGTCCGCGGCCAGGGCCCGTCCCTCGTCGGTGTACATCCGATCCGGGAGCTCGAGGATCTTCTTGTAAATGTGATTCACGCTCGTCGCCCCCGCCCTCGAGTCGTCCCTCTCGATCGGCACCGCCGGATCGTGGATGGCCGTGCCCGCCTCGCCGCCGTAGGAGAACACCCGCGCGATACCGATCGCGCCCAGGGCGTCGAGATTGTCCGCGTCCGAGAGGAGTCTGGCCTCGGGCGTCGTCGGTTCGACGTCGTTCGAGTACCGGTGGGCGCGGATACAGTGGGCGACGGCGTCGATCGTCGCGTCGGTCACTTCGAGGTCCGTCGTCCGGTTTCGGTCGCCCTCCGAGTTGCCGAACGTGTTCGACCCCGAGAGAATCCGACGCGCCTCTTTGGCCCCCCACGCGGCGTGATCGTCGATTTCGCCGACGTCTTCTCTCCCGCGTCCGATGTCGTGTAAGAGGACGGCCAGTCCGAGCACCCGGTCGTCGACCGACCGGTCGGCCGCGAGTCGCTCGGCCAGCGTTTCGACTCGCTGGACGTGGTGCCAGTCGTGGGCCGGAAACGGGTGTTCGTGATCGTCGAAGTACGACTTCGCGATCGCGCGAACGGACTCGAGGTCGGACTCGGACGAATCGGTCATGTCGAGACGTCAGTGTAGCGACGAATATACGGTTTGCTGTCTCGATGTACCGATGTAACCGCAAATCGGTCGCGGGTGCACTGGACTCGATTTACGGGAGACCGTATATCCGCTGTCAGCGAGGGCGACGGAGCGGCGGATCACCTGACCGGCTTTGCCCCACCGTCTTCCGACCCTGCTCCCCGCTCGAGTAGAGCACTCGCGGGACCGGCGCCGCGAGCCGACCCCCCCTAAAACAAATACAATTCACCTCGAACGATAATAGGAACGGAAATTAAACCCTCGGGTAGTATTGGGTGAGTATGCACCAGACGTTAATCGACTTACTCGAGAACAACGCCGCGCACGCCGAACAGTTTCAGTCCCGCTTCGACGACGTACAGGACTCCCAGCAGCCGTCCGTCGTCACCGTCTGTTGCTCGGACTCCCGCGTCCTGCAGGATCACATCTGGGGGAACGACGAACCCGGGCAGCTCTTCTCGTGTGGCAACATCGGAAACCGCGTCGTGCAACGAAGCGACTCCGGTTCGGAGATCTCGGCCGACGTCCTCTATCCGATCGTTCACACGGGAACCGAGACCGCCGTCGTCGTGGGACACACCGGGTGTGGCGCCGTGACGGCGGCGTACGACGACCTCACTGAGGGTATCTCCGAACCCGACGCTATCAGCCACTGTCTCGAACTCCTCGAGCCCCACCTCGAACCCGCACTCGAGTTACTGCCAGACGACGTCGACCGAGCGGGAGCCATCAACCGGCTCGTCGAGTACAACGTCGATCGCCAACTCGAGTTTCTCGAGGAGAGCGCGGACGTTCCCGACACGGTGTCTCTCGTCGGCGTCGTCTACGACTTTCAGGACGTCTACTCGGGCCGTCGAGGGGAGGTCCACGTCGTCAACGTCGACGGCGAGACGTCCGTCGATCGCTTGCGAGCGGCGCATCCGGAGATCGAGTCGCGCGTCGAACGGCTCTGGGAGTACTGAGGGCGTTGCGGGCGTCGATCCGATCCGATTCGTCGGCTAGGGCGGTCGAACTGGCCGACTTCAGCAGTCCAGTTTCGAGCGTCGAGTCGTAGTAGCCGCTTCTCGTAGCCGATGTCACTCCGGCGCGTTCTGGATCGCCGTCGTATTTCATTTCATAGATAACAGGTGTTATTAGATGTCGCTCTCACAGATTACTCATGGATACCGCTATCGGAACCGCGCTCGCGGCTGCCGAGAACGGCCGCGTCGCGGGCGAACGCGCCGCACGCCGCGCGCTGGCCGAACTACCGACCGACCGCGTCGACTTCTGTCAGGTATTCAGTTCGATCGAGTACGAGTACGACGCCGTCATCGCGGGGATTTCGGCGGTCATCGGAACCGACCCGCCGTTGATCGGCTGTTCGACCGGCGAAGCGTTCACCGAAGACGACGTCACGCGAGGCGTCGTCGCAGTCGGGCTCGTCGCCAGCGACACGGTAAGGTTCTTTGCGGGGCTAGGGACCGGTCTGAGCGACGACGTCTCCGGTACCGTCCGCGAGGCCGTCGCCGACCTCCCCTCGGAGGTGACGGGATATCCCCACATGGCCGCGATCAACCTTCACGACGGTCTCAGCGGCGTCGGCGAAGAACTCGCGTTGGTCACCCAGAAACAGCTCGGGCCGCAGGTCCGCATCGCCGGCGGAGCCGCGACCGACGACCACCACCTCGAGGGGACTCACGTCTTTCACAACGATACCGTCGCCGAAGACGCCGTCGCGCTCGGGTTGATCGCCGCCACCGAACGGCCCGTCATCGCCGTCGAGCACGGTCACGAACCCCTCTCCGAGCCGTTCGAGGTGACCCGATCGGACGGTAGTCTGGTGTACGAACTGGACGGGAAACCCGCCTTTCAGGTCTGGAAAGACGCCGTCAGAGCGCAGGTCCGCGAGGAGTTCGGCGTCACCGTCGACACCCTCGACCCGACCGATCAGCTCCTCCAGCGCATCATGTGCGAGTTCGAGTTCGGGTTCGATCAGGGTGGACGCTACAAGATGCGCTGGCCGTGGATCGAAACGGACGGCGGGCCGCTCCACTTCGCCGTCGGCATCCCCGAAGGTACGGTCATGCGCGTGATGCACGGCCACCCGGACACGCAGATCGAATCCGGCCGCCAGACGGTTCGATCGGCGATCGAGCGCGCCGGAGACGTCGAGATGGCCGGCGCGTTCGTCTACGACTGCGCCTGTCGATCGATCGTCCTCGAGGACGAGTTGCCGGTCGCGATCGACGCCATGGCGATCGAACTGGACATGCCGATGGTCGGGTTCGAGACCTACGGCGAGATCGGCATGGGCCGTAAACAGTTCAGCGGGTTCCATAACGCGACGACCGTCGTCCTGTTGCTGCCGAAGTGACGATGTTCATCGTGCGAGTCGTCGGTACAGGTCGGAACGTCCCAATACGGTCGATCGCATCGTCTTCACCTCGCCGGCCGGTTATATTCCGACTCGTTTGAATAAATTCATAGTTGTAACACGCAAACGCTTCGCCCGGAGGACTCCAATCGTGTCGAAGATTCACCCCGGACGACTGGCCGGAGAACTCGACGGCGACTTCGTCGTCTTCGTTCTCGGATTACGCATCCACACGCTGTGGAAAGTCCACAAGTGGCTGCCGATACCGTTCGCGATGAACCGAATGCTCGAGGAACTGGAAGCCGATCCGGACAGCGGCTTTCTCGGATATCAGTCCCAGTTCGGGATCCGCGACCATCTGTACATCCAGTACTGGGACTCCTTCGAGGCGCTTCGAGCGTACGCATGGGATCCGGAGTGCGAACACTATCCGGCGATCGGTGCCTTTCACCGGGACATCGGTCCGAGTGACGACGTCGGCATCTGGCACGAAACCTATCTGGTCGACGACCAGCAGTACGAGGCGGTCTATCTGAACATGCAACCCCACGGGCTCGGGGCGGCCGGAGACCTCGAGCCGGCGGTCGATCGCCGAAAATCCGCGGCCGGTCGGCTCGGAAAAACGGCGGGAGACGACGTGCCGATGGACGACGACGGGACGGTAACGTCTCCTGACGAGTACGACGACACGCTGTGAGACGCCACGGTGCGTGTTCGACCGTCGTCGCCAGTCCGGTGTTCGAGACGGACCGCGCTGGATACTCAGGAGAGTCGACCGCCGTCGGCGCGGATCACTTCGCCGGTCACGTAGGTGGCGTCGTCGCTCGCGAGAAACGCGACGACGCCCGCCACTTCGTCCGGATCGGGAATTCGTCCCTGCGGGATCTTCGCGGTCAGCTCGTCCCTGTCGGCGAACTGGACGATCCCCTCCGTCTCGAGCAAGTCGGTGTCGACGTACCCGAAGGCGACGGCGTTCGACCGGATTCCATGGCGGGCGTACTCGCGAGCGACGGCTTTCGTAAACCCGATCAATCCGCTCTTGCTCGCACAGTAGGAGGCCTGCGCGGAATACCCGCGAAGCCCCGCCATCGACGAAACGTTGACGATCGCTCCCTCGTGGGTCCGTCGCATGTACTCTGTGGCGGCTTTGGTGCAGTTGAACGCGCCGTCGAGGTTGACCTCGAGAACGCGATCCCAGTCGGCTTTCTCCATGCGAAAGAGCACGTCGCTGCCCATCACGCCGGCGTTGTTGACGAGGATCGTCGGCGCGCCGAACTCGTCGGCGACGCCGTCGATGGCCGCTTTCGCGGCGTCGTAATCGGCGACGTCGAACTGTCTTACGTCGAAGTCGACGTCGTACTCCGAGAGCACGGTTTCCATCTCGGCGGCGGACTCCTCGTCGTCGTAGTAGGTCGCGACGACGGTCGCACCCTCGTCCGCGAACCGCTTTGCTATCCCGCGTCCGATCCCTCTCGTTCCGCCCGTGACGATCGCAACGTCGTCCGTGAAGTCGAATGTCATCGTGTCAGTGTCAGTGTGTCTTTCTGCCTCTGTCGTTCACTCTCGCTCTCACTCTCGCTCTCTTCTACCGTCTCGTCCCCTCTGTCCCTGTCTCTCTCCGCTTTCGCTCTCTGTTCCCGCCTCTCTGCTACCGTTCGATCTCGCCTACGTCTCCAGGTGATTCGAGCGTGACGACCCTCGCCCCGGGATGACTCTCGGCGATGAGGTCACCCAGCGTCCCCGCCGGTGGGAACTCGACGTACTGCTCGACACCCCGCTCTCGCAGGGCGTCCACGACGCCGCTCCAGTCGATCGCCGCCGTGATCTGTGACTCGAGGTCGGTCACTACCTCTCCGGGCGCTTCGTGCACGTCGGCCGTGGTGTCCGAAACTACGGGACTCCGCAACTCGTCGGCGAGCGAACACGCCTCGAGTTCGTCGACGAATCGTCGCTCGGCCGGCGCGACGACCGGCGAGTGAAACGCCTCGCCGACCTCGAGGTCGACGACCCGACACGGTCCGCTTGCCGTCTCTTGGAGCGTCTCGACGGCCGCCTCGACGGCCGTTTCGGTTCCGCTGATCACGGTCTGTCTCGGGCCGTTGAACCCGGCGACGTCGAGCCGGTCGCGTCCGTCACAGACCGCCGCGACCGTCTCGGGATCGACGAACAGAACCGCGACCATGCGCCCGCTCACGCCCTCACACGCCCGCTCCATCACTTCGCCGCGTTTCCGGACCAGCGCGACCCCCGTCCGGGGATCGAGACCGCCGGCCGCCGCCAGCGCCGTGTACTGTCCGAGACTGTGCCCGCTGACGTACTGCGGCACGCGTCCGAGCCGATCGACGACCGCAGCGTGGGCCGTGATTCCGGTCGCGAACACGGCGGGCTGGGTGATTCGCGTCCGACGGAGCGCGTCGCCGTCCCCCTCGAGACATAGCGACAGCAGCTCGAAGTCGACGGCCGCGTCCAACCGTTCGAATACCGTTCGGGCGCGAGCGCAGCCTTCGTAGAACGGTCTTCCCATGCCGGGTTCCTGACTGCCCTGGCCGGGGAAGACGAAGGCCGTCGGAACGTCGAAACGGTCCTCGTTTGCACTTACGCTCACGCGACTCTCCCCCCGTTCTCGTTTCGGTCACCGTTCTCGTGCCCATCTTCGTCTTCGTCTTGGTCTTCGTTCCCGTTCCAGTCTTCAGCCCTGCCTCCGTCTCCACCCCCGTCGGTGAGACCGACGACGACGACACACGCCGCCGCGACGTCCGCCTCTCGGTCGTGGGTCAGGCTCACGCTCACGTCGCATCGGACGGGATTGGACGCGTTCGCCGCTGCCAGCGTCTCGGCGAAGACGGCGTCGGCGTCGTCCTCGAGGGCCAGTCGGGGTCCGTCTTCGGTCCGGACGACGCCGATCCGGTCGGTCGGCGGTGGGAAACTCGGCGCAGTGGCGTCCAGTACCTTCAGGAACGCCTCCTTCGCGGCCCACCGTGCGGCGTAGTGCTGGCACGGATACCGCGTCTCCTCGCAGTACCGCCGTTCGGCGGCCGTGAACACCCGTTCTCGAAACGAGGAGCCGTGTTCCGCTACCAGCCGCCGTAGTCGGCTGATACTGACCTCGTCGATCCCCGAGCGGACGAACACGCTCGCCGATGTGTCGGCGGCGAGGGTCGGGGTCGTCGCGACCGTCGAGTCCCCGTCGAGCGCGTCGTTCACGGTGGCCCCTCCAGAAGTATCGAGCCGTTTGTGCCGCCGAACCCGGCCGAATTCGAGAGGACAGCGTTCACGTCGGTCTCGAAACCCGCTCCGTGACCGACGACCGGGATGTCGCAGTCGGTCTCGTCGTGATTTCGGGTCCCCGGAACGTACCCGTGCTGGATCATCCGCGTCGCGATGACGGCTTCCAGCGCACCCGCCGCGCCGAACGAGTGGCCCAGATGACCCTTGAACGCCGTCACGGGTGGGACGTCGTCGCCGAGGACGTCTCGGATCGCCGCCGCCTCCACCGCGTCACCCTTCGGCGTACTCGTCGCGTGCGCGTTCACGTGATCGACCGCCTCGGGAGCCAGTTCCGCATCCTCGAGGGCGTTCTCCATCGCCCGGGCGAGTCCGTCTCCGCTCGGCCGAATGGGGTGGTGGGCGTCCGCCGTCATCCCGCTTCCGGCGAGCGTCGCGAGGACGTCGGCACCGCGTTCCTCGGCGTGTGCGCGCGTCTCGAGGACGAGGATCCCCGCGCCCTCGCCGAAGATCAGCCCGTCGCGGTCGGCGTCGAACGGGCGACTGTACTCCGCCGGCGGCCGGTCGGCCGTGCTGTAGGCGCGCAACGAGTCGAAGCCGTTCACTAACAGCGGCAGTATCGGTGCCTCGGCACCGCCTGCAATCATCACGTCCGCTCGGCCCGCGTGCAGGTCGTCGGCGGCCGCCGTCAGGGCGTGCGTTCCGGCGGCGCAGGCCGTCGCGGGTGCTCTGTTCGGCCCCCTGGCATCCGCGACGATGCTGGTGGTCCCCGCAGCCAGGTTCGAGAGCATCACCAGCGAACTGTAGAACCGGGGCCGCTCGCCCGCTTCCATCCGTTGTGTGTCCTCGAAGAACTCCAGCCCGCCGCCCGTGCAGGTGCCGATCGACGTTCCGACGCGGTCGGGTTCCCAACACTCGTCGCCGGGGTCGAGTCCGGCGTCCTCGAGTGCTTCGATCGCTGCCACGGCCGCGAACTGGGCGAAGCGGCCGGTCGTCCGCTCGTCGATCTCGTCGTGATCGGTCGGATCGAAATCCGTGATTTCGCAGGCGACGGACGTCGAAAGGTCGTACCGTTCGGGGTCGAACGCGGCGATCTCGTTCGCACCGCTAACCCCGTCTTTCAGGTTCGTCCACAGTTCGTCCACCGTCGATCCGATCGGCGTGATCGCACCGACTCCCGTAATAACGGCCTCGGTCATGCTGTTTCGAGGCCGTTAGTTCTCCACTCTCGGTTCGACGCTCTCATCGACGTACGACGTGAACTCGCCGACGGTCTCCAGTTCGACGAGGTCGTCGTCCGGAATCTCGGAGACGCCATCGATCTCCTGGATCGTCAACTCCGCGATCTCTACGATTTGAATGGACGCCACGTCGAGATCGTCTTGAAAGTGCGTCTTTTCGTCGAACTCCTCGGGGTCGACTCGAGTGACGGTTGCGATGATATCTTCGACCGTTTCGTTCACTAACTCGCTCATGTCTTTCGGTCCGATACTGTAATTACGACGGTATTATATTTTTCTATAAAGATAAAATAAAACATAAAATGGGGCTATATGGGAATAATTCGTGTACCATCTCTCTCACACGACCCCTCGAAATTGTATTCGAACGTGGCTTCCGTTGCCAGCACTCGTGTAACCGTCCGTTGCGAACGACCGCCTCTCCTCGGTAAGTGCGCATAGTGCTGTCGGCCGTCGGATTCTGCAGTGTTCGCAAAAAGCGGAGCCATCCGGTCGCCGCGAGAGCGTTACTCCCGCCACGGTCCCGAGGGGCGAGGCTTCCTCCCCCGACCTTCCGTACTCGCTTCAGTTGACCGCTTTGGATAGCTCGGCTCCCGCTTTGAATTTCACGTCGTTCGAGAGGTTCGAACCGGTGAGATGGACGACTGGCGCGTCCAGCGCCGACACGACCGTCTGGAGCGTTTCGTCGTCACCGTCGTCGCTGCCGACCTGTTCTTCGGACGACCGGCGTCCCGGTTTTTTGCGAAGGATAATATCGCCATCCCGCGTGACCAGCCTTTCTCCCTCGTGCTCGATCCGGAACGCCTCCGGGAGATAGCCGGCCTCGAGAGCCAGCCCACCACTGAACACCGCCGCTCCGTATCGACTCCGACCGCGCGAGAGTCGCCGGTCGACGAGGTCGCCGTAGCCGTCGCCGTCGATGTCGGTCGGGGAAACGGCGACGACCTCGGTCGGGCCCTCGCTGACCAGGAGCGTCGCCGTGTTCTCGTAGAGCGCGCCATCGTCGATCAGCCACCCGCCGGTGTAGAGGTACTGATCGTCGTGTTTGCACCGCTGGACGTAGAACAACGCGGGCATCGGACACGGACAATCCGCCGGTGTCGCCAATGCGGGACAGACGAGTGTCGGCGTCACGGAGACACCGTCTTCGACCGTCTCCTCACCCCACTCGTCGAGCGAATCTGGCGAGTACGCGAGGCCCTGGTACAGTTTCGGTGTCGTCTTGTCCTCCGTGACGGCCAGCATCTCTTCGGCACCGTCCGCGTCCGGTGGTACACCCACGACGCAAACGCCGCCGCGCGTCGTGAAAGCGGCGACGCCCCGGTCGCCTTTGTAGGCCTCTTCGTCGAGGTGTGCGGAAAGGAGGTCCCGACACGCGATATCTCGGTGTACTCCGGCAGCCCTGTCACGCTCGCCCTCTTCACACCGCTCGCTGTTGCGCTCCCCGGTGAAGTAATCCAGTAGCCGTCGCGGCGTGAGTTCGTCGACCAGCGCGCCGCGGTCGCCCGGCAGGCGGGCGTCGGGCAGACAGACGGTGAACCGCTCGCCGATCGTCGGCTCGTCGTCGAGGTAGTCGTATAGCGCCTCGACTTCGTCGGGAACGCCGTCGCCGTCGTCGTCCGCGTCGTCTATCCAGTCCGGCGTCCGTATCGTAGCCCTGTTGCTCCGCGAGTTGTTGTAATTAGCACGGGCTTCTTCCAACCGCGCGATGTCGCCGACGACGATATCCCGCACCTCCTCGAGCAGTCCGTCCGCCTCGTCCCACTCGTCCGTATCGACGGCGTCCATCGCGGCGCGGATACGCTTCACCCGGCCGTCCGAGTGCTCCCGCACGGTCGCACAGACGTCGGAGGTACATCGGTCGAGCTCGGGTCTCAAATCCCTGGTGGTGGCGGTGATGAATCCCTCGAGGGCCGTCTCGCTATCTTCTTTCGATCTCCGACTCACGGCGTCCAGGCCCGAATCGACGTGGCCCAACAGCTCCCGCTCGATCTCGAGTGCCGTCGCGTGTGCGTCGTGGTTGCCATCGTCATCGTCATCGCCGTCGCTCTCACCGACCCCGTCCCACCAGATAGTACGCGGTTTGTTCGACCGCGAGGAGTTGTAGTCCTGCGCTTTCGTGGCGCTGGTCGTGCTCCACCCCTCGAGGTCGACCTCGCTCGAGAGGCGTCCGGAGCCGCCTCGAATCGTGGCCGGGACGTACCGGACGTCGGTTTCGCTCGCGCCGTAGACGCGGACACCGGCTGCCGACGCGCGTGTGGGGTCGCCGTCGTAGTACGCGGCCGGTGATGCCCCGGTGTTGGTCGTCGCGCTTGCGACGCGTCCGAGACACCCGCTCAGTCCGCCGGCGGCGAGAACACCACTCGTCGCGAGCAGCTGCCGTCGCGTCACAGTCGGATTTCGATCGCTCGCGAGTCTCTTGATGTTCTGCCTATCCTTCATAATCGAATTATATATGTTTCGGAAGGTATTAAGTGTATGTATGTCCAGTTGCGACGTATATATCGGATACGAGTGTTTACCGATCGATGAAACGTCTGTCGCATCTTTTCGATAGACGAGTGAGACCGACCTCTCGACCAGACGGGGCGACGACGAGAGTTTTTTGTATCGGGCCCGAAATTCGAATAGCCTGATACTGTGCCCGTAGACAGGGTATCCCTGTCCCCGACTGTAAGGTGAGAACATTCACACGACTTGAGACACAATCACTAGTGGAATGCCAGGTACTCTAGTTCAGGCGCTTTCGTACACGATGTTGGCCGTCGTGGCCGCACTCGTTGGAGGCCTCATCGCGGTCTATCGTACGCCGGGACCACAGATGGAGAGCAACGTACAGCACTTCGCGGCGGGTGTGGTGTTCGCCGCCGTCGCCGCCGAACTTCTCCCGGACGTTCACACGCGAGCTCCGACTGTGGTCGTTGTCGGATTTGCCCTCGGTGTCGCCGCAATGCTCAGTATTCACCGGCTCAGCAAGTACATCGAAAAGAGAGGAATCGGCGGGAAGATGGCAGGTGCCTCGAGCCTGCTCATCACTGTGAGTATCGATATGTTGATCGACGGCGTCCTCATCGGCGTGACGTTCTTAGCGGAGGCGGCCACGGGGATTCTCATCGCTATTGCGCTCGCCATCGAGGTCCTCTTTCTCGGTGTGGCCGGTGTCGTCGCGCTACCGGCAGAGACGAGTACACTCAAGAAACTTGCCGTTCCTGCTGCGTTTGGTGTCCTCCTCGTAAGCGGGGTGATCACGGGCGTCCTGGCATTCGACGGCGTCTCGGGTACTCCTATCGCGCTTGTCTTGGCATTCGGATCCGCTGCCCTCCTCTATCTGGTGACTGAGGAACTCCTCGTAAAGGCTCAGAAAGTGCCGGAAACACCGACATCGACGACACTGTTCTTCGTCGGATTTCTCCTCATCTTTCTCCTCGATATGTTGCACTGAGTTTCGATACGAACCGAAACGGGGCTCCCGAGCTCGCAGAAGTGATGGATACGTATAGCGAAAATTTTAAACTATCTCTGTTTCGCTAGCGACAGGTTCGTTTCGAACGTCATCACGAAAGAAGCCGATCTCTCCTCGTTTGCAGCGAGTGACGGCCTTTCAGGACCTGCAAGGAGGCCACGAGTTCGGATGGGCTTCACCAGATGCTTACATGCTCGGCTATCTCGTAGTCTTTTATCAGGGTCGAGGGATGGTTCAGAATAAGACGTCGCACAGACGGATAGCCACTACGGCATCTGGACGGCTGAAGCAGTCGAAGCCATCACTGGGCCCAAAAAGCGACGATTCGAGTTCCGCGCGGAAACCGAACCATTGCCCGTTCCCGTCCTCACGTGACAGCGGACACGAAACGATGACAACAGAAACCCAAGCAGACCCGATCGATGAACAGAAACTGAACGAACTCGTGGAGACGTCGCTCGTCGACCTCGGTGCGACAGTTCACGCCGCGCTGGCCGTCATCGGTGACGAACTCGGTCTCTATACGGCACTGGACGAGGCTGGACCGCTCACGTCCGTCGAGTTGGCCGAGGAAACGGAGACCGCCGAACGCTATGTCCGCGAATGGCTACGCTCGCAAGCTTCCGGCGGGTACGTGACCTACGTTCCCGAGACCGACCGGTACGATCTCTCCCCCGAGCAGGCGTACGTCTTGGCTAACAAGGAGAGCCCGGTGTTCATGCCGGGTGCGTTCCAGCTAGTGTCGTCGGCAGCCAAGATCGAACCCGAACTCCTGGAGGCGTTTCGGACGGGAGAGGGTATCGGCTGGCACGAACACGACGAGGACGTGTTTCACGGAACCGAACGCTTCTTCGGACCGTCCTACGGGGCCTTCCTACTCGACTGGATCGAGGCGTTCGACGGGATCGACGAGATGCTGCAAGCGGGCGGGCGGATCGCCGATGTGGGCTGTGGCCACGGCGCACCGACGATCCGCATGGCCGAAGCGTACCCCAACTCGACTGTCGTCGGCATCGACTATCACGAGGCGTCGGTCGCGGTGGCACGTGAGCGGGCGGAAGCCGCTGGCGTCGCCGACCGTGTCGACTTCGAAGTAGCGACCGCATCGGAGTACGACGGAACTGACTACGACCTCGTGACGATGTTCAACTGCTTTCACGACATGGGCGATCCCGTCGGCGTGGCGGCCCACGTCCGGGAGACCCTCTCCGACGACGGTGCATGGATGATCGTCGAACCCTATGCCGAGGACCGGGTCGAAGACAACCTCACTCCATTTGGCCGCCTCGCATACTCGATCTCGACGGTGGCCTGTACGCCGAATTCACTCAGTCAGGACGTCGGTTACGGACTCGGCGCACAAGCAGGTGAGGAACAGACCCGTGAGGTCGTCACCGAAGGTGGATTCACGCACTTCCACCGTGCGGCTGAGACGCCGACCAGTCTGGTCTTCGAAGCGAAGCCATGATATTGCGGTACACTACATCTGTTTGACCGACGAGCGACGGTATTCGCCAATTCGAGCGTTCTCAGTTTGTGCGAACGAGTTCTTTCTCCGTCCTATCCTGTCGTTATAGTACGTTAGTACTAGTTACAACCCAGATACAGACGAGATGTATGTGTACCGTGGATTACGTGCTTTCGACCAACCCTCGACACACGAACTTTACCACCAAAATTCGACTATTGGTTGCTCCTTCGTTCCACTTTGTTCAGGTCTATACCTCTCGTTACGCTGTTTCGTGTACGTTACCGTTTTTTCGCTACGTTGGTTAGTTTTCTACCGAGCGAATCGCACTTTACAATTTTCTCAGTTTCTCGCGGATTGTCTGGAGGTGCGTTTTATGAATTTGGAATGCGTATAGTTAGCATGGGGCAAACTCGATTCACTCCCGATCTCGAACTTAACGAGCTTTCCCCGGACGAGGCTTTCGCCACTTTGGGGAACGAAATACGGCTAGACATCATCCGCGTACTCTGGCGAGCAGGTGCCACCTACGAATACGACGACGGTTCTGACGCCGTCGAAACAGTGCCGTATTCTGAGTTACAAACCGAGATTGATATCGACGATAACGGGAAGTTCAACTACCACCTCTCGAAACTCGCTCCCCATTTCGTCCGACGAACTGACGACGGATACCGGCTGAGCAGTGCGGGTAAGCAGATCGCCAGAACGGTGATAGCCGTATCTGGAACAGGGCGCCTCGACTTTTCTCGGGAGCTCGACGAGAGTTGTCCGTTATGCGGGGCAGCCGTTGCGGTCACCTACGAGGATCAATGGCTCCGAGTCAGGTGTACCGAGTGCTACGGATTGTTCGGCGATCAGGCACCGGCTGGGACGCTCTTCCTCACGAACTATCCAGCAGCAGGTCTGACGACCCGTGACTCTGAGCAAGCACTCGCAACCGGACTCTATCGGTGTGCTCTGGACATAACCTATCTGATGTATGGTATCTGTCGTGAGTGTGCAGGACAGATCTCGTCGTCGGTGACGGTCTGTGACGTGCACAAAGTGAAAAACGGTCAGCCCTGCGATACCTGTGGAACACCGTTCCCGGTTTGGGCAGATATGAAGTGTGATACCTGTGGGTTCGCCAAGCGGTTACCGGTCGAGATGTTCGCGACTGGTCTCGTCCTGGCGACCGAACTGACCGGCAATCCCGAGTTGGACATCGACTCACCGGCGGTCGACGAAGCCATCGAACTGCTTCAGAACAGCGTCGAGACCGATGTCTCGACGAAGCCCCTCCGCGTATCGCTTTCTATCGAGGTCGACACGACGGTGTTCACTCTCACGTTGGACGACGAGATGAACATCGTCGAGTTCGATCGGGAGCCACGGACTGACACCGTTGTTTCGTAATCCGGACACGTCTGGCTCTGTTAGAGAAATGTTCTTCTCCTAATACATAAGTCGATCTCAGCGCTAGCACTAGCTGCTCGTATCAGAGCACGATCCGGCACTGTGGCGTCCGTTACACGGAGGTGCCTAAGACGACACGAGCGGCGGAACGGACGGCACAGGAGGTGACGAATGACCATGACAAGCAAATCGATGCCGAACAGCGAGTGTACTACGGGGGTAACTCCATGACGGCAGTAGATCGCGGCAAGCAGGATCGCGTCCTCGATTGGGACGGTTTCCCTGGCCGCTGGGAAATCACGCGTTCGACAGCGGACACGGACGGCGAACTGTTGGAAATGCGATTCGAGATCGAAACCGTCCCGGAAGAAGGCCCGTTCGTCCACACCCATCCACACGCCGAGGAGCGCTACGAAGTGGTTTCAGGTGTGCTGGAAGTGTACGTAGACGGGGAATGGATGGAGGTAACGGCTGGTGAGGAACACACCGTCCCTCCAGGCACGGCCCATACGTTCAGGAACACGACCCCCGTCGAGATCATAAACGTCCACGAGCCCGCCCTACAGCACGAGGCGTTCTTCCGGCGGTTCCATCAACTCGTCACGGAGCAGGGAGTGTCGTTGCCTCCGGAGGGATTCAACGACATCCTGCTGTTGGCGATGCTGACGACGGAACACGAGGAGGATATCTACGCGGTGAGCCCGCCGCATTGGGTCTTCAAGGCCCTGACTGTCCTCGGACGTGTGTCGGGATACCGTCTGCCTGACTAACCGACGGCGCAGATGACATGAATGACTTCCAGTACTGGAATTCGAAACCGACAATGACACGATCATCAGATCATCGAACGGAAAAACCAGACGAGTCGAACAGTCAACCGATCTGCCGACGCAGAACCGTTCTCAGAGCTACCGGACTCGGCGCGACACTCCCGATATTCGGAGAAGTTGCTAAGGCGAAAGAGAGTGCTTCTGAGCCGCCAAACGAGCGGGATGAGGCCGATACTGCCAGCCCACCGACTATCCACTCCTACTTCGGCTATTCTGGGACGAGTGACGACGAGATTCCGAACCGATTAGAGCCGGACGAGACCGTCGAACTCCACGTCGACGAGGACAAAATCGACGATTCGAATCTCCCGGCCCTGACGGTCGAGTTCGGTGCGTTCCACTTCGCCCCCGTGGGGCTTCACGTGGAGCCGGGGGCAATCGTCAAATTCGTATTCAACACTCCGGAGCACACGGCGACGGCGTACCATCCGGGTCAAGAACGTCAGCGACGCGTCCCCGACGGCGTTCCAGCGTTCTCTTCGACGGTCAACGAGCACCACGGGTTCTGGCTCTATCGCTTCGAGGAAGAAGGCGTGTACGACCTATTCTGTGCCCCGCACGAATGGGGTGGGATGGGGATGCGAATCGTCGTCGGGGACGATCCGGGTGGTGTCGTGCGGGCTCCTGGCCGTCCACCGCTTCCGATGACCGGTGCACTCCTCGGAACGGGACTAGACGGGGACATCGGCCATCCAGAGATGGAACCGCAGAACATCATCGACAACGGGCCAATCTCTGGGCATGACTTGGGTATCGATCTCGAGGTGACGATAACGGCCCCAAGTCCAACCTGATATCTCGCTTATTTTAACTTCTGTTTTATGTAAACGAGTAGAACTGAGTGGCGGATACAGTTCCCGTATGCTGTACGCGACGCCTGTCTGCTGAAAGATGCCTGTGGCATCGATCGTCGATCCACGAACGAAAGAGCAATTGTCGGAAGAAGAATCAGCTACTCAAACAGCAATAGAATCCCTAAAACTCCCAAATTAGACTACCTGCTTTCTCGTTGCTCCACCTTGTTCAGGTAGACAATATCCAATGTGCGAACAGATGAAACACTGGTGACTGTACCATCGATTCCCTACTGGTGGTAAGATTCTTTGTCTATGGCATCATAGCCGTATCTATGTCAGCAGAAACGGACGGCCAGGGGAGGTTGTACATCCCCAAAGACGTACGAGAAAAATACGGCGAGAAGTACCACATCGTCACGTACGAGGACAGAATCGAACTCGTTCCGGTTGCGGACGACCCGCTCGCTGCAGTCCGCGAAGCGGCAGGCGAGTTACGTGACGCGTCCGTCGACGATATTCGCGCGGACATCGAAGCAGAAGCGAAAGCTGAGGCCCGCGAGAACGGGGGACGATAGATGACGGTCTACGTCGAAACCGACTTTCTACTCGCGCTCGCCAAAGACTCTGACTGGTTGCAGCAATCAGCAGAAGAAGTACTCGACGAGTACGACGTAGAGACGTCGGCCTTCTCCTATCTTGAACTCCTTCTCGCCCGAGAACGGTACGAGTTCGATTACGTCCCACTCGTGGCCAATTTGCTCGAACTCGTTCCTGTCCGAAACGAGGAAGAGCGACAAATCGTGCTGAAGGCTGTGAACTACTACGACGAGGGAATGACGGCGTTCGATGCGTTCCACGCTGCGACTGCAGAGACGCGGACGCTGAACGTGCTCTCATCGGAGAAAGACTACGAAGACATCGAGGTGGAACGAGTCCCGTTAGAACCGGCTGATGAATGACGTAGCAATATCTCTGTCGCGTGCTACCGATTTTCCCGCTGCTCGACCTTGTTCAGGTAGCTGAAATCCGTAACAGGTCTCCCTGAAACAAAGACGTTTTCTGCGTTTGAAACGCCCGAGAACACAGAGCGAAAGCGATCTCGCAGCACCGTATATAAGTGGTCGAGCATGGTGGTCGGTAGTCCATCACGAAGCCGGTGGGGAACGCCTGTTTAGCCTAGTGCCCCTCGACATCTACGTCGAACGATGTGGTGATCAGTTCTCCATTGGGTCTCGCCTGGAGGAAGAGGCGGTATCGACCAGTCGTAGGGAAGCGGACGGCGAACCGAACGACTCCGTCTTCCGGGTCCGTCTCTTCAGGGTGGACGTGGAGATAGGCGAGGTCCCCGTCTCGAAGCGTCACGAGGTGGCCGAGTGCACCAAGATACGGATCGAGGTGAGCGAGATCGCTGTCCTGATGTATTTCGAACTCGAGGTCGACCGTCTCGCCGACGGCTATTTCTCTCGAAGTGAGTTCGACATCGTAACCATCGACCTCGGCCTCACGGGTAGATCGAGGACGCTTCTCGTACTGAGACGGACCCGACGACAGTAAATCTACACCGAGCGTCGTCGGTTGGCCCTCCACGAGTACGTCGACGAACGCCCGATAGACACCAGGATCGGGAAGGGCGAACTCTGCCGACCACGTCCCGTCATCCGCTAGCGTCGGATGGAGATGTTGGAAGCGCGTGAGGTCGCGACGGACGAGAATTAAGTGAGCCAACTGATCGTGTGTCTCCTCGAATTCCGTAACCGGGTTTCCCTCTTCATCGCGCACTACGAACGACCACTCGTGAGATTTCCCCGCCTCGATTCGGGTTTCTGACGCCTCGAGTCGCAGTCCGTTCGTGGCGACAGTTAGTCCACCTGGGCGCGCGTGGCTACCCGCGTGGGCGTACCCGTGTGGGACGTCCTGTGGAACCTTCGAATGCTCCGTATCGTGGTGCTCGTCGGCCATAGGCGATGTACGCCCGCCATCACTTACTGTCTTGTCCTGGTTTGAACAGGGATATCCAAGACGAATTGTTAGCAAGAGAGCAGAGAGCTTCGGTCAGTCTGCCGATTGGGGGCTTCCTGACAATGGGGCTCCCGGAAGGGATGGGAGGTCCAGATCGACGCGACGGAGGAACTGTGCGTTGATAGCGACGATGACCGTGCTGAGAGACATCAGGAATAGCGTCGAATGAGCTACCTTCTTCGTCGAAGCGGCTCGATCGTGCACTCGTTTTCGCTCTCACTGATCGAGCGACGATCGAAAGAGCAGCTATCGGAAGAAAAATTGTCTGTCCAACCCGCAATAGAAGCTCTGAAACACCTAAATTCGGCTACCTGCTTTCGCGCTGCTCAACCTTGTTCAGTTCGATGAGTAACCGAAAGATCGCCTTGACGAGGTTCGCGTCGACGTCGAACCGATCCGCGTTCTCTCCCGCCCGCTCCATCACGCGCGCTTCCTGTTGCTCGTCCGTCGTCGGCAGGTCCTCCTCTTCTTTGACCTGCGCGATCGTATCGGCGACGTAGGTCCGCCGTGCGATCAACTCGACGATGTCCTGATCGATCTCTTGAATCTCCTCGCGAAGCGCGTCGAGGTCCGTTTCGTCCATTGTGGCTGTGTTCTCTGTCTCTCGAGTCATATCTTACGTTCTCCGTTTCTCAGTTTTCGCTCGCTTCGATCTTTCCGTTCCCTCACACTCACGCTTCTACTCCAACTGACCCTCAGACCGTCTTCGTCCCGTCGTTTCGCGTCTGCAAGAGCCGCGTCGTGCCCGCTCGCTGATTCCACTCCGTTTGCACGTCCTCGAGAACGTCCTCGTCGCCGACCGCGACGTAACTCGGCCCGGTTCCCGATAGCGAGACACCCTCGACGGCGGGGAGGGCGTCGACCATCGGCGCCGGGGAAAATTCGAGTGCGCCACAGAACGCGAAGCCGTTGACGGTCATCGCCTCGCCGTAGCGACCTTCGAGGGCGAGTTCTTCGACGAGGTCGGCCATCGGGGCGATCCGTTCGCAGGCCGAGACGTCGGCGTCGGCGCTGAACGATTGCTCCGGCGGGGTGTAGACTAACGCCGACCAGTCGATCTCCTCGCGGGCTACCAACTCGTCGCTCGTGTTGTCGGTGACCGTCACGCCGCCGAGCATGCTCGCGCTCGCGTCGTCGAAGGCCCCGGTGACAGTCACGCCCGCATCGCGGGCCGCCTGCACGCCGAGCAAACAGGCGTCGACCCGATCGATTGCGTCGCCGACCTCGAGTGCGTCGAGGGTCGCCAGTACGGTGGCGTTGGCCGCTGCGCTCGAACTCTTCAGCCCGGAGGCCATCGGAACCTCGCTCTCCGTGTGGATCCGTGCGCCGACGGTCGCGTGCTCGAGGCCGGCGTCTTCGGCGTGGCGCTCGAGCGTGAGTTCGGCGGCGCGTTCGATCAGCGCGGCGTCGGCGTCGGGTTCCTCGGCGATCTCACCGCTGACGGTTCCGTCGTCGGTGAGTTCGACTGTGGCTGTCGTCTCGAGGTCGATGGCGAATGCGGCTCCCCGGCCGGTTGCGAGTGCGTTGAGCACCGTTCCGGCGGCGGGGGCTACGGCCCGGCCGTCCATAGTGGCACTCTCTCGCAGGGCGTATTTACGGCTGGCGGTTCGCCGCTCGCGAGGTGTCGCCGGCGACTTCGGTTTATTGGGAGTCGCGACCGACGTCGACGGCTGTCCGGACCGCCCGGAACGCACCGCTTTTCCCCCGCGCCGTCCAAGCACCGCCAATGAGCGCTCGTAACAACGTCGCACCCAGTACGCTCGGCGTCGACCTCGTCGACGGCGGCGTCGTCGTCACGTATCTCGACGGCCGGGAAACCTTCTACAACGGCGTCCCCAAACCCGTCGCGGAGTCGATTCGCACGCCACCCGGCAAGGAGGTCCACGTCCTCGTCACCGATCCCGACGGCGTCGAGGGCGTCATGACGTACGTCAACGACCGCAACACCCACGACGACATCCTCGAGTCGACCGGCGTCGGTCGGGTCATGCTCGACTCGACCGACGAGGAGGTGTTGTTCCCGGGCGTCACCGTGTCCACGGAGGGGTACTCGGTTATCGTCGAGGCCGATATGGAACTCGTCGACGGTCGGGTGTTCGTCTTCGCAGAGGACGAGATGAGCGAGCACGCCTACGAGATCGTCGGGGAGGCCGTGAACGAAGCGGAGCGCGTGGACGCGGACGCGGATGGATCCGACCTCGAAGGCGACACTCGAGCGGAGTCCGAGACCGAAGCGCCGGACGGAAACGCGTAGGTTCACGACGATGCCGCTTCGAAAACCTTGGCGAGACCTCGATCGGTCGACCGTCGCTCGTGCCCCCGACCGGCTCGGCGTCTACGAACTCGGCGACGGCCAGGGGACGGTGCTCGCGGTCGACTCCGGCGTCCTGCGGGACGAACTCAAGACGGCGCTGGCCTACGGTGACGGCGAGCAGGTCCGGTGGACGGAGACCCAGACCCGCGAGCAGGCCGCGGACCTCCTCGCGGAGCACCGGGCGCGACTCGAGTGACCGCGACGACTCCTCGAAACTCCGACTGAACCGTCACAGTCACTCGGGGAGTTTCGCGGCGCAGTTCTCGCAGTAGTCGAACTCCTGTTCGTTCCGAGTACCACACTCCTGACAGGTAATGTACACCTTTCCGTCCTCGTACTCGTACGGGAGTTCGTCGGTCTCCGGGTCGGACGAATCACGATAGCCGTACTTCTGGAGGACCGACTGGGCTCGTGACTGGGTATCCGACTGTGAGTGTGGCTGTGACTGGTAGCCGCCAGACGCCACGGCCCCGAACCCCATCTCGGACCCGAACCGATAGCTGACGTACCGGCCGACGACGATCAAGAGGAGGCTCACCGCGAAAATCGGCGCGTGCCCGCTCGAGAGGTTATCGATCGAGTTCGCCGGTGGCGACAGGTAGATGTCGACGATGAGGACGAGAAAGACGAGCAACCCGACGAGATAACACACCACGCCGAGCAGTTGCCAGAGAAGGTTCTTCCACATCGGACGCATTTGCCGAATGTACTCGCTCTGCACTTATCAAAGTGTGTCTCGAGTCGGTCGTGATCGCGAACGGATTCGACTGTCGTATCCCTATTGGGGTGTTTCCCGACGGCGGAACCGATGCTATGCTGTGGTCGCGGTGGCGCGACGAGACTGTCGCCACTTCGCTATTGTGTGATTCGCGAACGGCATCGCGGACCGTCGCACCGATCGACGGACGACGGTGTTCTCGGGGAAGCGACTGTCGGGATGTCGGTCGGTCGATTCCGTTCGTTCGCTCCGGCCGAGTCGTCCCTGTCGTCACTGTCGTCGCTGTCGCTCTCACTGGATATACGATGGACCCTCCGCATCGCAGTGTTTCTCGTGTTCCTGTGCGTCCGACTGGTCGTCGAACAGCAACCCACAGTCTTCGCACTCGTACCACGTGGCGTCGTCCCGCTGTGTCTGGACCACCATGACAGTATAGAGGGGCGCTGACGGCAAAGGCGTTTCTCCGAGTGCGTTCGCTGAGGAGGTCGATCGCGGGCTGTGGCGGGGCGGACAGAACGAGAGTGGGTTGAACGAGGC